>NZ_CP196839.1:0-5019725 GCF_059331595.1 Methylomonas sp. PHL2-19 | reverse complement strand
CCCCTATTTGAGGCCCAAAATCGGTTTATCAGATCAGTGTGAAAAAATCTGTTGACGTAAGTAATTAATGTCTTTATCATGAGCATCTTTCTGGAGCGCTTCTGCTCTTCGGGATAATAAGAAGGTCAATTCGGGGTATAGCGCAGTCTGGTAGCGCGTCTGCTTTGGGAGCAGAATGTCGGGAGTTCGAATCTCTCTACCCCGACCAAGATTTGCGCTTGTAGCTCAGCTGGATAGAGCATCGGCCTTCTAAGCCGAGGGTCGCAGGTTCGAGTCCTGCCAAGCGTGCCATCGCAAAAAAATCATCGTTATGGTGAGCGTAGCTCAGTTGGTAGAGTCCCGGATTGTGATTCCGGTTGTCGTGGGTTCGAGCCCCATCGTTCACCCCAATTAAATCAATAGCTTGACGTTGTTTGTATGATGTAAGATCGGCATCTACTGACAAAGCTACTGACAAATGATCATTCGTTCGACGGTTTTACAGTTTTCAATTTAACATCATAAACATTCATCATCGAAGCCGTTCGGTGTCCACTCGCATCCAGTTTATTGCCTGTTGTATCGCTAACACCTTTACGTTTAAGATCATGAAAAGTAAAAGGCACCCAATTAATGCCTCTTTCTTCAGCTGCTAATTTGGTGGCAACTGTTATTCGCCCCATAGCCGTTTTAAGACTATCGACTACGATTTTGTCACCGGTACGTTCACTAATAATGATATGCCTATCCTCAGCGCGAATCGGATGAGGTTGTTTTCGATCGGACAATATTCGGTTTCTTGTCGCAACTGCAAAATCCCACGCAGTACGTAGTCGCGGATTCCATTCTGTAATGTTGTCACGGGATCCCTTGCGACGCTTAATTAATAGGCCTTCCGGCAATTCATTTGCATCGGTAAGATCCAGCACTTCCGATAAGCGCATACGGCAAAGATAGGCAATTTCCATGGCTGGCCAGAGATACCAATAATTTGACTCTTGAGCAATCTTGAGCATAAATTCGTAATCACGATCTTCGGCGTAATGTTGACGAGGTTTGATTGATAGTTTTTTCACACCTAACGTTGGATTGAATTTAATTTTTTCATATTCGTATGCCCATGAAAAAACTCGTTTAATGTATGCAAGCTCTTTATTTGCCCTACTTTCCGAAGATTCACCGCGGGTGTCTCGGTATTTTCTAACGAGACCCACTGTCCATTTAGTGATTGGAAGCTCACCAAGAGTGTCATTGGTTGAAATTTTGCGACCACAGATATGCTGATGGCAATCTAGATAATCTTTTTGCGTTGATGTAGCCAATTTGCGCCAGATAGGCGTTAGCTGAAAATCGAGACTAATTGATGCGAAGGTCGCCGCCATAGGAGCATTGAGACTTTCGTATGCTTGCCAAATTTCTGCCAAAGATGATTTTGGACCGATCAGTCGCTTTGAACGCCATTTCCCAAGATCTGGGTCTTTGTATTTGTACATCCATTTGCCAGTACCTGACTTATCCCACCAGACACCGGTCGGCAATTTTCTGGCATCAATGTTGGTCGGTACAACTGCAGTTCGCGCGGGACCTTTAGGCATAGGCGTTTAATCGATAAAATCGATTACCTCTTGATTGGCGTCTGGGATATCAAATTTTAATCCCATGGCGGCATTAATTGCATCTATCGTAGTAAAAATTTTACCCCCTTGCCCGTATAAGTAACGGACACCATTTTTTCTTAAGCATCGCTCAATATCACCGGGTCTATCGTAACCAGTAGCTATTTTCAGTTGATCAATAGAAACAAGAGTTGTCATATCGATTGGTTAGATAGGCTATAACTCTTCATTCACTTTTTTTAGCGTAATCACGGTAGCCCGGAATTTTTGTTAGTTTTAAATAGGGAAAATATTCAACTTATTGGCTGTTTTAAAGCGGTTTTACAAACACAACACCGCTCCAGCGACTTTTCGCTGCCCAATATGATCAACACCGCTGAATAACAATGGCCGCATTCCGTCATCAGCAATTTTTTATTTCTCAAGTCTCGTGCCACCAACCATGCCGTGGTGAAATCGAGATTGCCACTGGGCAAGGAAATTTTAAAAAGATCGAATGCCTGGATAACGTTATCAATTTCGCCGTGACTATTTTCTGCTTCAATTGCACGAAATATCTTGGCGAAGAGCGTGGCTTCCTTGTACCTTTTTACGTTATGCGTCAAGCCACGAATTGACTCTTTGATGGGACCCGAACTACCGGATCGCCCTAGAATTTCTTTGTAAGTGGCCTTTATCAGCTCTCTGGAGATGGTGGTTTCTCGGACAATAACGGCAATTCTGGCCTGGCGTTGAATCAGGGTAATGGCCAACTGATACTGTTTAAGTGTTTTGATCATCTTTTTAGCCTCCATGATTCAAGCCCTCCCTTAACGTCAGTAACACATCAACGGCGGTGTGCTGCTTGCGATTCATGTACTCAAAAAAATGATTTGAAATCCTTGGCGCAAAACACAGCCAGCCCGATTGAGCGATATGCTCAATGTCCTCAATTGACAAACGACCAATGGCCTCAATTAACGCCTTATCCGAAATGCCCAACATAAAACCAGCGAATAGAGGATTATCTCGACAGAGATCACGGGCTTTGATAAGCCATAAACAATTCAACGTCGTTATTTCTTGATCAGCACTCTGAACCTGTGCGCGCTCCAAACAATCAAAATAATCATCCAACTCACCCATGGCAGACTGTATGATTTGCCTGACGTGGGAGGACAGGTTTTTTATCTGCAACCATTGATTTAAATAATCCGCGCCAAATTCGTTCGTCAAAGGGCACAATAACGCTTGGCAGAAATGCGCAGTAACCTGCTCAACGTTGACAAAGTCAAGGATTAACGGTTGATGGTTGAAAAAGCATTCTCGTGCCAGGCGGGCTAAATTTTTTCCTTCCGCCGCATCCAGTAGGGTTCGAGATTGAATTGATTGAACTAATAAATACATTATGACTCTCCTTGGCCGTTAGTAACGGTCAAGACATATCGCCAAAGTTTTGCCGGCATTTTGTGAAAATGGCCGCGAAATTCGATATTGACGGGCTACGCTGTCAGTCTTGTTTTCACATACGGGACAGCGGGCAGCCAGTTGAGCTTCATGGCGAGGAATCAGGAATCGCGCTTGACAGCAAAGACACTTCACAAAATGCAATGCAGAGGCATGAAATTGTCTTGTTAGTTGCCATGCTCGATTAATATCCAACACTCTGTGGTGTTCGAATCCTGCCTCCCGATTGCTGGGCTTGGGGTTGCGGGCAACGATGCGGCAGTACAATCTATATGCGTTGCACAACTGCAACCCAAACTCGGTACCATTGGCACTAACGGATACGTAATCCTGAATTAACCCCAAGAATATTGAGGCGTGCAGATTGTTGATGGTTGAACGACTTATCCAGTGTGGATCCCAAGGCAGCATGCCTTTAATTGGTGCTTGTTCTTGCGCAAGCCTGTAAATGCGTGTGGCTGTTTTACGTTTGATTCCACAGAGAGCACAAACCACCGGTGTTCGGGCGCCGTAGTCGAACAATGTCTTTGCCAACATCAGTTCAGCGCCAAAATGCGACAAGTCAACGAAGCCACCGTTATGCATGATGATCACCCTGATCATGAGCATCATGAACCATTAAGGCCGCATGAGCGGCGGCTGAAACCGGATGGTTACCCAGTGGCAGCAAACTGATCACGGCGCGGTTAACCGCCGCCTGTTCTTTAATCTGTTCCAGCGACAAATCTGCCACATGATAGACCGTCTCCGGAATGACACCAAACCGCCAGGCGGCTTCCATGGGATTGCTTCGGGCACATTCTCTCAATAGCATCAGATATTGAAAATTCAGTTGCGTCAGATCGTCTTCTAGGGTGGCCATGCTCTTCTCTAATGAATTACGACATGGGGTAATACTAAAAGACTGGTTTTGTAATCGTCACGTTCGGAAAGTGGGTGTTTTTGGGGTACTTTCCGCGCAAAGCCTTGTTGGACGTGGCTTGGCAAGGTGTCAGGCAATGCTTCAGTGATAAAAAGTGATTGACAATGCGTAACCGTTTGTATTTTCGATGAATTGTTTTTTTGGGGAGCTATAGATGCCGTAATTAGGTCGAAAGAAGGCCTTTTTCGAACACTTGAAATGGTGAGTTTTTGAGTAGACTCGGGGCAACCTTACGAGTCACTTCTGCTATGCACACTATCGATTTGAAATCCGGTTTCCGGCGGCTATGTGCCGCTAAAAAGCATTGTCTCTTTCCGCTGCCGATTTTGCTGAGCTTTATGGTCTGCAGTGCATCGTGTTTAGCCCATGGCAATGTCAGCAAACAGACGCGAGCGACTAGCGCCGCACGCACGCTACAAAATACGCTTTGGTGGCAGATTGCAAAGCAGCACCATTTGGATCCTTACATACTGTATGCGGTTGCATTAAAAGAATCCGCGAACGATGCCGATCCGACCGCGGTAAAACCCTGGCCATGGGCACTTAATAAATCAGGACAATCCTTGATGCCAGCCTCGCAGCGGGAAGCCCAAGCCTTGCTCAAGCAATCGATAGACGAAGGCAATCGGTTGGTAGACGTGGGGTTAATGCAAATCAATGTCCGCTGGCATGGCCACAGAGTGAACTCGCCGGCGCAATTACTGGATCCCATTACCAATGTACAAATAGGTGCCGAACTATTAGCAACCGCCATTGGTTCAGCTCCGCATGACTTGGCTTTGGGGATTGGACGCTACTATAGTTGGAACGATGAAAAGGCCGCGAAAGCCTATGGACAAAGTGTGATGGCCATAGCTGACCGAGTGAAACAGGTGATTTGAGATGGAGGATAGCCTCTATCATCTGCAATTGGATTATCTGCTGTTAGCACGGGAAATGGTGCTGTCCGGACAAGAAGAACAGGCGATGTTTAGCTTGGGATTAACGCCAGAAGCCGTGGGTATACTGAAAAAATTGCAGGTGCAGCAAATTAGGGAGATAGCTCGGCGTGAATGCCTGGCCTTTACCCCCAGATTCAATGCCAGCTTTTGGGGGCGTTATCTTCAGGTCGATCAGTCAGTGCATGAGGGAGATACGTGTGATAGCCAGGCGCGTGACTTGCTAATACTGCTCACGGGATCAGGCGATATAGCATGAGTGCCTGGTACACCTACGAAGACCGGCTAAGAGATCATTATCTTGCCTATCAATTACTGAAACGAAAATTGCGGCCGACGTTCGTGAAAGCGCATATTAAAACGATTAGCCAACATGAGCTTAAGGCCATGTACTATGCCATTCACTTTCACGGCCCCTCCAATGGTCAATTACCGCTGGCTAAAACCATTCCGGCATCACGCGAGTCGTTTCTATATCTGACGTTATTTCTGTCAATCTATCAAAACACCTGCAAGGTTAATCCTCAGTCGCGAATGGACGTGCCGGCCATTTTGTTTACATGGGATTATTTCCATCGATCCTATGAACACCTTATCCCCGAAGAGCGACCTTATGGCAAAGTTCGGCCCGCCAACTTCAACGAAGCCTGGGTTTTAGCGCAAGGTATGCGCGAAGGACAAGTCGCCTTGAAATATTGCCCACGCTGTCGACATAATTTTTCGGTATTCTACGAGAGCAAATTTCGACCGGTTTGCCAGTTTTGTGAATTGGCAGACGCAAACGTAAACTCATTCCGCCCAAACACGCCTTAAGTCTGGTCAGCAATTGAATTGAACGATTGACGATTTAGCCTTTTCACTAAGCCCGGCTTCATAGCCATGGCTATCTTGAAAGCCGACGTCCAAGATATTTAAATTCACCAAGAAACAATTGTCGTTAACGACCCAAAACCGACATTGACTGGTACAAATTGAATGTCGCAAATTTGCCAAGACCAGGCACTTATTCTGACTTGTGACAAGCCAGAATAAGCTTCCATAGCGGTGCCTGCCGAAACTACTTAATTTCGCTGGCTTTTGCCTTAGTCTTGCCCATTAGATTTGGCGGTGGACCGATGGGATCGAAGTTTTTCAACAACGGCACATCGTCTTTGTTGAGCCATAGCACGTCCATGTTATAGGAGCCTTGCGGTCCCCAGCCGCCGAAGAACTTCTTGCCATCCGGCGTGAACGACCAGCACATGTCTTCACCGGCGGTATTGACGGTGTCGCCAAGGTTTAGCGGCTCTTGCCACTCGCCCTTGGGATTCTGATGCGAAATCCATTCGTCATGTCCGCCGCGCGAACCCATGTCGGTGCGGGTACTGGTGATGATCAGGCTCTTGCCATCCTTCGATAGCCCAGTCCAATGTAAATGATCGCGGTACGGCGAGTTGACGCGTGAACCCAGGCTCTGTGGTTTCTGCCAGGTACCGTTTTTCTTTTCGACCTTCCAAATGTCACTATCTTGGGTGACGCCCGGTTGCTGGTAGCTGAAATAGATCAGACTATCCGAGGCAATAATCGGGCAATGTTCTTCACCGGTTGGCGTGTTAAGGTGCGGCAGTTCCGGCACCTCGTTCCAGGTTTTGGCAGTTTGCCAGACGCCATCGATTTTCTGTACTACATACAGATCGCCAGTCGAAAGATTACCGGGTTGATAGCGTGTAAAGTAAATCGCGTTACCGTCATCGGATAGGCTGGGTTCCAGTTCCCAGGCCTCGGTATTGATGTTCGGACCTACTTTAGGGTCAATGCCCGGTCCCAGATGAATCGGCGTTTGCCACTGGCCATTGACGTTGTGCGCCATCCAGATGTCGAAGCTATAAGGGTTGCCTTTTGATTCGATTACGCCCGGTCGTGTGGAAACGAACAATACGGTTTTGCCGTCGGCACTGTAGGTCATTTCGAATTCAGCAGCATCCGAATTGATTGGAGCGCCTATGCTTTTTGCCAACGAGGGCGCTTGGGCGCTTGCGCCGGACGGCATATCCATGCCAGGCATCCCATTAGAAACTCCGTGCGCCAGTATCAGCATCAGCCCCACAGAACAAGACGTTAGAACCCGGAAGTTCTCTTTCATATACTATCCCCTCATTTAAAATGAATTTTTTAATTTTGTTAAATTAACGCAATAGAACCAGCAACCTGGTTGCGATAATTTTTCCGATCTTGATCTGGGATCAAATAGCTAAACTTTTGCCTCAAGCACCAAATTGGTCGGTGTCATTGCCGCCCGCCTTACTCGGCTGAAGCCTCCTGTATTGAGCACTTCGGTGAGTTTTTTTTGACCGGCCTGGGCGCCCAAGCCCAAACCGACTTCCTGAGACTTGGACGCGGGTACGCAGACCATCGTGGAAAAGGAATAATAAATCTGGCCCAGAGGATGCAGGTTTTCTTCCAGACTGTCGCCAGCAAAGGGCTCGACCAGCATAAAGGTTCCGCTGTCGGACAAGGAGCTTGCAATATGCAGTGCAGCGCCAACAGGGTCGCCCATATCGTGCAGAGCATCGAACATCGTGACAAGATCGTAGTTTTTCCCGGGATAGTGTTTCGCTGTCACGACTTCGAAAATCGTATTGCTGGCGACGCCTTCGGCTCGAGCCCGCTCCCGTGCGTGTTCGATCGACGGTTCGTGAAAATCAAAGCCATGAAAGGTCGAATTTGGGAATGCCTTGGCCATCAGGATCGTCGAAGATCCATGTCCGCAGCCAATATCGGCAACTTTGGCGCCGGCCTCGAGTTTTTCGCGCACGCCATCAAGCGCGGGCAGCCATGAATCGATCAGGTTCATCGCATACATTGGCCGGAAGAAGCGTTCGGTGCCGCAGAACAAACAAGGACTATGATCGCTCCAGGGCAAGCCCTTACCGGAGCGGAAAACTTCAGTCAGTTTGGGTTCATCGACATAGGCAGACATGACTGCCTGGAAGAAGCCTTGCATGCAAGCCGGATGCCCTTCGGCGGCAAAAACGACGGCTTGTTCGGGCGATAATGAAAATCTGCCGGCTGCTGAATCGTAATTCACATACCCCGCCGCCGCGTTGGCAGAAAGCCACTCTCGAAGATAGCGTTCATCCATTCCGGTGCTGTCGGCCAGTTCCTGGCTGGTTGCGGGAGTAATCTCGGCCAAGGCGCTATACAGGTCGAGTTTGTCGCCTATATAGGCTATCAGCAAGCCCAGTGAACCGGCCACATCACCCATCACTTTTCCCTGCAACTGTTCCAGCTTGTTCTCATTAATATCTGTCAAACGTATTGCCATCTCTTATGCCTTCTGTTGTTAAGATCATTGCGAGTAATCTTTTGATCGTTGTGAAATTGCGGCCAGTTAAATTATAAGCGGGGGCTTTTCCGTCTCGAACAGAATCGCCTGCATCGGGTAACGCGTCGGGCCAGAGCCGAATTCTTTTTTGAACGCCTCAGCCAGTTCCTTGACTATGTCCTCGGGATCGATGCCGCCCCGGTCCTTGATTTCAAAAATAACGGGTGTGTAAACCAGGGCGCGCGCAAACGCCGTCACATCTAGAATGTCATAGACATGGCGCTGAACGGAAATAACGACTGGATCGAAACCGATCTGAATCAACTGCTCTTTGAGTGGATCGATTTGATGGCAGGACATGGGATCGAATAGAAACTGCGGTGTATCCGACGGAAAATATTGCTTGAGAACTTCGAAACTCAAACTGGCAAATGGGTTATAGCGTTCCGAATCCCAGACGCGGAACAGATAACGGCCGCCCGGCTTCAAGGTCCGGTAAACCTCGCGAAAGCCCTTGTCCCGGTTGAAAAACATGATGCCGAATTGGCAGACCACGGCATCGAAGGTTTCGTCATCGAACGGCAACGCGGTGGCATCGGCGTTTTGGAAGATTATCTGTTCGCCAGGCTGAAACTTTTGCCTCGCCACATCCATCATCGAATCGCTAATATCGATGGCGGTCAGGCGTGCTTCTTTTGCCAATAAATTACGCAAGTGACGCGTCACGATGCCGGTGCCAGCGGCGATTTCCAACACATCCATCGGCGCTTGCTCGGCGACGCGTCTTGCGGTATCGGCACCGTAATGCTCAAACAGCACCGGGCCAAGATCACGGTCATACGGTATGACAACCTCATCAACATAACCAGCCATAGTCAATTCCCTATATTAAGTCTGAATGTTATTGCAACCCAAAGCCTTACCAATGATTGAATGCCGCATGTTTAGTAACGGCATCACTGGGATGGCTTTGAAATAAGCTATAAATTGTATCGTAATGTGCTATCGATTAAAATGCATGGCAAATATCGAATTTAGCATAAGGCTTTTGCAAATATGCATAACATGAATTGGGACGATCTACGCTATTTCATCGAAGTGGTCCGCTCGGGCAATGTGACCGAAGCAGGCTTACGCCTCGGCGTTAATCAATCAACCGTAAGTCGCCGGATTGCTCAGCTGGAAAATCAATTAGGCAAAGCCTTGTTCGACCGAACAGCCAAAGGTTGGCTAATCACACCGGTTGGGGAAAAGATCGTTATGCTTGCCGAAGAAATGGCAAACCAAGCCAACGCCATTCATCGGAAAATAGAAAGCGATTCGGAAGACGTTTCGGGAGTCATCAAATTGACGGTTTCCGATGTTTGCGCCAAGCGATTCGTATTCCCTGTCATCCGCGATTTCAAACGCGACTATCCTGATGTCGATTTCGTGTTGATTGCTGCCGAAGAAGTCTTGAATCTAGCTGGCCGCGAGGCCGACATTGCGATTCACGCCATTATGGAGCCACCGCCGAATGTGGTGGGCAAACGCATCTGTCGGCTTGCCTATTCTGTCTACGGTCACCCGGAATTAGTGAAAAACCTGTCAACTGAAATGCCGCCCTGCATCACTTGGATAGGTGATGGCGCCACCTTACCCAATTGGATAACGAAAAACTTTCCGAAACTCAAACGGGCATATCGGACGAATTCCAGCGTAGCCATGTTTGAAATGTGCCGGGAAGGTTTGGGCTTGGCTTTGCTGCCTTGTTCGCTGGCCGATGAAGCGGATGAGTTGGTCCGTGTCCCAGTCGAGCATATCGAATCCGGTTATGACGTATGGGTTCTCAGTCATGTTGATTTACGTACCACCGCACGAGTTCGTATCTTTCGAGATCGCATGGTCGAATTTTTGACTAACGAAATCGACTTATTGGAAGGGCGTAAACCAAAGATCAATTCATGGAGTTGAAATTCAGCTTTGAGTAAAATTCCGGTCATTCCGTTAAGGATATTCATTGCCTGCTTTTGGCCGGGTCTTGCCTGCCAGTTCCTAAAAAACTAGAAAATTTGAACGACAGGTTTCGGGTTTAATTCAGTTTAAAAATATCCCGTTTAGTCTTTATTTGGCTGCGTTATGGTGGGTGACCTCTTGAAGTCACAGAACTTCAATGTCAATGGCTATCAATCCAATTGGATTAAAGCTAACTTGGCAGCTCAGCCTATTCGCAGTACGATAAGCTTGTTAAGCAAGGTTGGAGATCATCAATGTCCTCGTTTCCATCACACTCACGTCAACTAAGACTATCATCTAAACCGCATCAGACTGCGCCCGAAAGGTCGGTATTCGCCGGCCATCATGCTACTGTCAATTGCCTTGAATGTCACCGCACTATGGTCCCCAGAGTGGTGACGTACTATGGTCAACCCCTGCGATCGATCTGCCCCTTTTGCGGTGCAACTTATGCGAAGTTTCCGGGAGGGTTAAAACGATTTTTTGAACGATTTCATCCAAGAACTCTGTCTCTCGATGCCTTTAAAGGCTTAGTGATGATGACAATATGCTTTGGATTAATTTGGTTCATAAGTATTTGGGTAAAGTTGCCGGAAGAATTCAATTTTATTGGGACTATCGGTACTCTTATATTGGCTATTCTCGCTGCGGCAGAGCTAACTGTTCAGTTTGTTGAGTTTATGGCGGCCAAACTATCTCACGAAAGTAACTACTATTGGGCTGGTTTAGTTTTGATAGCCTTAGTGTTAGCGAACGAAAACCCTAATCTGATTGACTATTTGCTTCTTTTTTCAGGAATCATGATGTTGCGCTGGCTCGTCGTAGGTGTTTTACAAAATCTTCGAAGAAAGGCCAGTAGCTAATACTCAATAATTAATTCGTCCACGTGCACGATTAAGGTTACCTATTTGATCGATTAAATCCGGTCTATTTTGACCTGCGGCTTGTCTTAGCAATTTCGCAACATTATCTACATCTACAGGATCTTCTTCATTCAATAAACGTTGTTTTGCCGCACCCATACTGCCGTTATCGTCACCACCTACGGCAATTCCGGAAAATGCTTCGAACATAGCTGCTTTATAGTAAGCCTGTTGATTTGGCGTCAACTTATCTGCCACTTCATTGACTCTTTGATCGGCCCAAATTTGCGATACTTCGGTAAATCCAGGATAGGATTGTGATGCTGCAGATTTAACAGCATCCCATACGTTTTCGCCATTTTCATAGGCTGTGCGAGCATATGCAACGAATTGATTTATGTGTTCTTTACCCACCATTCCCACTGCTTCTAATGTTTTAGCGGTATTGTATAGACTACCTCCCAGAAAATTATAGGAAGCCTCTGCGGCCGAAGGAGTTTCATTGGCAGCCGCCGCAATGGATTGCCTAAAGTGCTCCGCTTTAATGTTCGCCAATTGCCCAAAGCCTTCTTTTGAATTTTGTTCACGCTCTGCCAGATTGCGATCATGTTGCGCTCCGACTCGAGCTTCGCCTCCAGCAACTTTTCCCGTCGCTGAACGAATCTGTCCCTGTGCACGCTGATTTAGCGATTCGGTTTCAGCGCGTGGGTCTTTGAGATTGGCCTGTTCGACTGATGCTTGAACCTTACCAGTTTCCGGAGCATTGGTTTTCAGCGATTCGTTCTGGCTGGCATTCAAGGTTTGATCGGCCTGCGGCGCATTAAACGCATCGCCCAGCAGTTGGTAACCCGAGATGTGTGCCTGGTGCGATTGTTGGTCATCCAGCGTGCGGTAACTGGGTGACGAAAATCCGGTCAATAACGACATGCCAGCGGCAGCATAGGCTTGATCGGCGTTGCTAATCCAACCGGCGGCTTTCCATTGCGATGCCAGTCGTTGCGTATCGCCGCGCAAGCCGTATTGATCCAATGTCCGATCCAGGCGTTCCATCAAGCCGGGATCATGGGCGATTTTGTAACCCGTTTCCGCCGCGCCGAAACTCGCCTGCGTCCCGAAGCGTTGTTGAGCCGATAGGGTTTGTTGATAGGATTCGCTGGCGGATACCGCATCGGTTGCACTGTGTTGCAATGATGACAACGATTGATTTTGTAAGCCCATCGACGCGACGTTTCGAGTTCCAGTTTGTGCATCCAGTGCCAGGCTTTTGGCCAACCCGGCTTGATAGCCCTGACTGTCGTTGACGGTTTGACTGATGTCGGCGGCAATGGCGTCGGACTTGTCCTGACTGACTTTGAAGTCGTTTTGTAAGCGACCAGAAATTGCGCCGCTGAGTTGGTCGTTACCGAGTTTAGCGCCTGCATTGGCACTGCCGGCCACCAAGGCCGAGAACTGATCGGCGGATATGCCGGTATCGGCATGTTTTTTGGCGAATGCTTCGCCGAACTGACGGTTATAGGCATCGGTATAGCTGGAACTGCTGGCGATTTGATTGCCCAATGAACGGCTGTCAAAGGCATCACTGGTGATACTGGCCGACTTCGACGCTGTTGAAGACACACTGTGCATGAAGCTATTGGTTGCCTGTTCGGAAGCACTGTAAGCCGACGAAACGACCGCACTCATGTCCTTGCCGGCCGTGAACGTGGGCAGCACTTTGTCGACGCCGGTTTGCGTAATCGCCGACAACGGACTGTATTGATGCTGCGCTTGCGCATTCAAGACCGGCGCCGGACTGATCACATCGGGCGTGGCGATTTTCTCGTTGACGTAATCGCCACCGTCCATCCGCCCCAAAAAATGGGTAGCAGTCACTGCCCCGCGATAAATCAGCATCAAGGTAATGGCCGGCGTTGAAGCGGCTAACATGCCGCCGATCGACAGCCATTGCTGCAACTCCATGTCTAATTGGTAAATGCCCATCATCGACGGCAAGTTGTAGGTGGCCGTAGTCAGCGCCGCCATTTTGCCGGCGGCCGACATCTGGATGAACAGATTGATCACCGCCAGTATAGGCATCCACAATTGGATCCACAGCAGCATCGAGAAGTAGCCAATATTCATCCGAATGCCGACACTACCCAGCATCACCACGAAGGCCATGATCGGTGCAATGGCGTAACTCAAACCTTCGATAAACGCCATCATCGGCCGGACGATCTTGGCAAACAGGGTTTGCTCGGCGGCCCACTGGGTATTGCGTTGCTGGATGGCTTGTTCGACCATGGCGGCCTTGTTCCAATGCAAACCGTCTTCATGCCGGCCGATCACGCCTTTCTCGAACATGGGCATGATCGCTGACATCAACATGTAATCGGCGGCGTCGACTACCCCGGGTCCGGCCAGCGCATCGAAGGCATCCTGGATTTTCGGCACCGTATCGCCAGCTGCCGGCACACCCAAGGTCGGTTGCAACAAACTCTCCAGCGCCGTCGCAAAATTACCGTTGGCCACCATGCTCAAATCGGCCCAGGCATCCGTGCAGGTTTTGGTTTGCGGTTGGCCGCCGACATAAATTTGGGTCATGTAGATGTCGGAATCAAAGCGGATGGCATTCAGGGGATCGGCATCACGCAAAATGGCGTCCACCGATTTCTGATTCAGATCGACACCGGTCAGGGTACATTCATGTACATAATTGGCAAACGAGGTTTCCATATCGCTGCCGGCATTGGGCACGTTGGCCGCCCCTAAATTCACCCGCGACAACAAATTTTTCCGTACTGCGGTCAAGGTCTGCAAACTGTCGGCAAAGCCATTGCCGGTCATCGACGGCGTGCCAAAGCCTTGCTCAAACAATCGCGTGGTCCGATAGCCCATGTTCGACATCACGCTACCCACGACCGCCGGCCCCAGGGGTACGTTGTCGACCACCACCACGCTGCCGGTATAGGCATCCTCGATCGACACCCGCACCGACGGAGCATACAACATCAGCCACAATACATACGCCAACAATAAATCCTGATAACGAATGCCACGGCCATCCCATTGCAACAAAGCTCGAAGCATGACGATGATGACACCGATCAAGCCCCCAACGGCTGCCGCAGTGCGGTAATCGCCGGTCCCGGAAATCATCGCGATCGCATTGAGAACGGCTTGCAGATAGGCGGAATCGCCCACGGAGAAGATTTCAAACATGGGCGACCTGCCTTTTAAACAACGAGGGAGTAAACCATAGTGGTGGGACGGGAGAACGAGATATTAAGGGCTTGGCCAAGCCAGCCCGGATGCCGGCAACTGCGCCACAGTGCCGTAGTGTTTGGGCTTCACGGTGGTCATCAATTGCTGGTAAAACGCCATCAGGGTTTGCGGATTACCGTAGCGGCCGGCAATGGTGACGTATTCGTCCTGGATCTGCTCGCGGGCATCCTTCAAGGCATCCATCAGCAACTTGGCATAGGCATGGTCATTCATGTGTGCGGCGGTTTGCACCGCATTGAGCAAATCGTTGACGATCAATTGCGCCAGTTCCAGGGCAATTACCGGTGCCGCTTCTTCGGCCCACAACTTGGCAATGCCGGCGTCTTCCCGCGCCAGGTTATGAATCATGGCTCCGATGGCATCCGGCACGGTTTGCATGAAGGCTTTTTCGCTATCGGTGATCTGGCCGCTGTTGGTCGAGAATTTGTAAATCAAACCGTTGCCGCTATTGGCCGAACCCAACAGGATGTCCATCACTCGCTGTTTCAAGCCGACCAGATTGACATTCTGGACAATGGGTTTGAGACATTGATCTGCATCGTGGCCATCCGAACAAGTGTACATTTTGACGGTTTGATAAGTGTTGCCGGCGTCGTTGCCGTACATCAAATCCTTGATCCGCAACACTGGCGGCGGCGCGCTGATCGCATTGTTTTCGCCTTTGCCATCGGGTGCGGCTTGCGGGGCATCGACGATCACCGTACCGGAAATACTCATTGCCGCTTCCAGCAAGCTGTTACCGCCGAACCGAAACCAGCCGCCGGCGTTCTGATTGACCAAGGCCCGCCAGACCAGATTACCTTGGATGATCTTGGTCATATCGGTCGGGTCATTCTGCTTGATCTGCTGTACCGGATCACCCAGGGTACTGGTATTAGTCCAACTGGAAAACACATCCGAAATGCCTTGGGTAAACGAGGCATTGGACAGATTGGTTTTGCTCTGCAGATCGAAGGCTTTGACCGTGTCGTTGACCAGGCCTTGCGCCAAACGGCAGGAGTTGCTGAACATCTGGTTCATTTCCTGGATTTTCTTTTGCAGGTCGGTCATCACCGACGCACACCAGGGACACATCGCACCAACCGCCAACTGAAACGCATAGCCTGCGGCGTTGCCGGCCACGTTGCGCAGCAATTGCACGAACTGGTTGAAGTTGATGAAACTGAAGCTGCCGCCAAACAAATCGATGCCTCCGCAACCGGCACTGAACGAGGGTGGCACGAACGACACCAGATTGGTGTTGGTGATACCGTTGCGCGCCACCAAGCTGCCACCGGTAATCACGCCACGACGCTGTCCCAAATGGGCGGTTGGCGCTGTAAAGTTGGTCATGGTGCCAAACATGCTGTCCATTTCCTGTTGCAGGTCGGCATAGGCTGGAACGGCACTTTCAACCAACAAAATCAACACTACGATCTGACGATAGCGTAATCGAAACGTAAACGACGTCATGGCGTGTTCCCCCTTTGCGCACTGCGTTGCAATGCCTGGATCAGTGACAGTGGATCTTGAGTGACCGCAGGGCTGATGCTACCGGCTGTCGGTAACAGCATTGGCGTATTGCGAATGCCCTGAGTGGTTTGGTATTGCGACGCATCGATCCATCCCGCTTCCTTGGCGGCCAGCAGAATCCGACCGGTAACTTCCTCTAACGACAAGGCGCCTTGCGCCAAGGGCACGATTTGCTTGGGCGGTTTCATCAGAAACAGCGCCGGTGTCTGTTCAACCCCCAACATCGCAGCCTGACCGTTATCCCGCTTGAACTGGCTAAAAAAGCCGTTCGGCATGGGTAATCCATCCAGCGACACAGGATAGATTTTGAAGCCGTAAGCGTTTTCCAGCATCGCCAGAATCGGCGCCTGGACATGGCAATAAGGACAATCGGACCGGAAGAAAAACAAAATGCCGGCTTGCGAGGCGATCGACTTCAAGGCCTGCTCAGCCACCACGCTGGCCTGATGATTGGCTTCATTGGCCGCATAGGTGGCCACCGGCCTGCGCACGGTTTCGTCGAGTTGCGGATCGGACATCACCACGTAACGCGCGGCGTTGGTAAAACGTTCGGCTTTATCCATCATCACCCGCTGCAGGTAATAAAACGCTGCGACATTTTCGGGACTCGGATCATCGATCGCCCGGTTCAGGTAATGCTCCAGGTTTTGCTTCAACCAGGCCGAGGACAGCGGTTGGGGTTCCGCAGAAGACTTGGATTGTGTTTTGGGTTCAATGTCAGCTTGAACGACGCTGGGCGGTTTGATTTCAGGCTTGGGTTTTTCCTGATCCGCTTGAATTTCGGGTTGCGATTTTTTAACCAGCTCCGGCAGCGCCTCATACCAAAACCAGCCGCGTTGCTTGTCTTCGAAATACGACGCAGTCGGTATGTCGACAGACGCATCCCTACAAACCGCCGATGTCGGCAGTAGCAGTACGAGCAAAAAGGGATGCAGAGCGTGTTTTGGGTTCATAGCTCAATTGTCTACGACACCCAAGACCTGGTCGTCATCGAAATCGCGATAATTTTGGCGATTTCGACAAAGCGGTCAAAAAAAATGCCCCTGTATGGCCGGCATCGACGAAACCGCCGAAATCATCCTCCTTTCGCAACCTTACCACGCGCCCGAATCTCTACAATTCGGTTCGGAGTTCTGAAATGTGCCGCAAAAACCTAACAATGCCTGGAAGGCTGAACGCCATGCGCAATCGGGCTTTAAGGGTTAGGCCCTGGCTATGACTACACACGGGAAAACCTATTCAGGGTTTTTGTTTAGAAGTCTGTATAGGTAAACACCATCGAAAATGTCGTGCCAGCACGAACCGGCAAGCCCATGGCCTCCATGGGTTAAAGCGCGGCGTGTTGGTATTAGGTCGTTCCCTCGATTTTTGACGTTGCCGGAAACATTGAATATTCATCATCAAGCTCACTAGGTTTTTTGCCGCGAAAAACCTGTGGTTAAGGATAGGTTTTTTACATGAATTCGTTAAATGCAGAGCACGGTGAATCGGCATTAGCCGATGAACGCGTGATTGAGTGGCTGGAAGCCCAAGTTGAGAGTTTGCATAGCCAAGCCCGTATGCTGGTCGATGATTATTGGCGACGCGTTAACCTGGAACGCAAAAAGCATCCGGCATCGCTACGCGGCAGAATGGGGGTACGCATCCGCCGCCGGGAAAGCGCTTATTCGTTCACCATCGAGTGGTTTCTGATCGCCTCGCTATCGATCGACGGCAAAACCAAACCGGTCACCCAGCACATCAAAAAGGGCAAAGGCTATCGCTATCCCTTGCAGCACATTCTGAAAAAAGAACCGGATTGGGAAGTCTCGCTTGTGGAGGAATTTGAAAACGAGTTTGTCGACCTACGCAAACAAATCGATTTATTGGGCAAGTTCCGCGATGCATTTCATCGCTGTCGGCAAAGTTTACGCGACGCTCTGGACTGAAAGTTATCCACAGGGGCGTAGCCCCTTATTAAGATTAAAAAAAGATTATAAATAGATTAGCACCCGATTTTTCAAGTCGTTGAAAATCGCTGCAGTCCACGCCGAACATGCCTTGCAGCGATTTCAAAAAATTGACCAAGCGTTAGTCGAATGCCGTGTGTTTTGTCAGCCGAATGCCGTGCTTTGCGTTAGCCGAATGCCGTGGGGTGTCAGTCGAATGCCGTTACCTTGTTAGCCGAATGCCGTGCCTCTGTCAGTCGAATGCCGTGTGCCCGTCAGCCGAATGCCGTGTCGGGGTGGCATCGACCGGGCTAAAAGTGCGTCAGTCGAATGCCGTGCCATTTTGGTTAATGTTGCCTGAGTTCGAGATGCCGTTTTTGCGTGGGTGTGGGTTGTTTTTTGACCTTGACGACATCCTCATCGATTTCAAAGTGCTCAATAGCGCCGATAGTGACCAAGGCCTGCAAGGCTTTACGCATCCGCAGTTTGAAGTCGCGGGGATTTTGGGTGCTACTGCCACTGAGTTGGTAAAGCGTTTGCAGTTTCAACGGATACGGTGCGGCATGCGACGACAGGAAACCATGCAGCCATAACGCCAGTGGATGTTTACGCAATTGCTGTCGCTGTTCGAATTCGATATGGGTGTAACCGTCTTCGAACAGTCGTAACATCGACTCGGTCAGTTCCACTACATAGCGCTGAGTGATTTCGTCGCGGTGGTAGCGCAGAAAGCCTTTTTCACCAAACGTCTGCCGACCGTGGTAGGTGATTTCGACGAAGGCGCCGCCTAAACGCGCCATCGATTCCTTCAACCATTCGTGCTGACTTTTGCCGGTCGATCGGCCTAACGCCATCAGCAGCGCGTGCGCACTGAAGGTTACGCTAAAGCCCGGCAATTGCATTCTGGACAGATGCACGATCTGCATCCAGACGTCCAGATCGGACTGATTGAGCTGAACGCCGAGATAACGGACTTCGATGCCCTCGACAGCCGCCAATAAGGTGCGCTTCTTGTATGCTATCCGCTCATTACCCTGCACACCAGCAAACAACGCACTGCGCAAACAGGCATTCGGCGTGCCGCGCATACCGGCTGGCCAACTGGGAAGTGTCGCTAACGGCTCCACGCGTCGGGGCTGGGCTTTCTTGCGTTCAGTCAATGACTGGAAGCGTTCGGTCAGATTGGTCAGTGACGTGACGGTATTTTGAGTCATACCCACCTCACTTTTTCAAACTGCGGGGATCGCAGTGCGTGGATGGCGAAGTCACCGGCGGTGGGTTTTGCTGGAGCATCTGGCGCTCTACGTCGGTCAGGTCCAGTTGATGATGACAGTATTTGCGCCAAGCCCGTTCCAGGGTCATGGGGTCGGGAGCTTCGGCGGTTTCATTTCTGACGAATTCATCAAGGGAGGAATCCGTTATGGTTGACTCTACCGGATCCTCGCGTCTGATCACATGTTCGATGGATGAGGTACACCATACCGAACCGCCCAAACGACTGGGCTGTCTTGCGTGGTCGAGGCGCCAGGCTAACTCGGCCGGTGGAACCAGCGATTCAATGACGGTTTCGCTGACCAGGTCATTCGGTGCGGATAAGGTACTACAGCCCATACAGAACAGGATGGGAATTAGTGTGCTAACGGGGGTGTTTCGGATACTCATGTCGTCTCCAGTCGATTTTTGAAGACTCAACACAGTAAGCATTATTTTTTAGGGCTCGTCATCGAAATCGCGATAATTATTGCGATTTCGAAGATGACCTCGAAAAAAAGTTAGGCATGATGGGTCGTCATGAAAACCCATCAATCTTCATTCCGGATACCTTGGCTGCAACGTTGGTTTGGCGTGAGTCAACCTGTGCCTGAGCCTTGCCCGGCCATCCAGGAAGACGAGATTCCCCGTTACCCGCCCTTCATGAAGGGGCTGCCGGCCGCGCCGGTGGCACGCATTCTCGGTACCCAAACCGAGCTGATTCAGACCATCGAACAGACATTGGCGTTACCGGAGGCGCTGTTTCAAAGCATCGTATTGCCGGTGATCGCGCGTTATGCCGCCTTCAGTCATCTGCTGCCGGCATCGGAGTCCCATCATCATCGAGGGGCTGGCGGTTTGTTTCGGCATGGGTTGGAGGTCGCGCACTGGGCGACTCTGGCCTCCAAGGACTGTCTGTTTGCTACCGATGCCACACCTAAAGTCCGAAAATCCCTGGAACTGCGTTGGCGACTGGCTGTGTGTTTTGCCGGGTTGTTGCATGACATCGGCAAACCGGTATCCGACATGGCTGTGATCGACCAACAGGGCGAACACACGTGGAATCCTTGCGATGAAAACCTGACGGATTGGGCTAACCAGCATCACATCGAGCGTTATTTTTTGCGCTGGCGTGAGAATCGGCATAAACGTCATGAACAGTTTTCGGCCCTGGTCATCGAGCGGGTTTTGACCCGCGAATCACGTGCCTTCATTCTGGAGCCAGGCCCTGAGATCATGCAAGCGTTGTTGGAAACCATCCATGGTCTAGATCGGGGTTCCAAATGCTATGCACTGGTGATGGACGCCGATTGCATGAGTGTGGAACGGGATTTGAAGGCCCACTACCACGGTTTGGAATCCGCGATGGGCATGCCGGTTGAACGCTACCTGTGCGATGCCATGCGCCGTTTGATTAAATCCGGTCAATGGCTGGCCAACGAAAAAGGTGCCAGGATTTGGCGATTCGAAGACGGTCTGTATATCGTCTGGCGCACCGCCGTTAAAGAAATCCTGAGCCTGTTGGATAAGGATCATATCCCCGGCATCCCGCGCGATGAAGATACCCTGGCGGATATTTTGATTGAACGCGGGCTCGCGATTCCAAAATCTCTACCCAACGGCGGACGGTTTCGTTATTGGCGTATGCAAACTGAGAGTCTGAATGGCAGCTTGTTCATGTTGCGCTTGGCCTCGATCGAGCTGGTATATAGCGGTGAACCGCCGGTCTCTTTGGTCGGTGCAGAAGTGAGGGATGAGACCGAGTCACCTGTTGCAGATCAAATCCCGTTAGTCTCCCAGTCTACGAGCGAACCTAACGTCAAGGTCGGCAAGCGGCGAAAAGTGAAGGCGCATGATAACCCGGTCAAAATAAACGCGGACGAGCCCAAAAGTGAACACGTCTCTGAACCGATCTTACCCGCCGATTTAGCGGCAATTTTGGCTATGGATGCGCTGGCAGACAGTGGCAGTGGGTTAAGCGATCATGCGGGTCTCGAGGTGGGAGAAATGGTCGATCCTCATCAAAACGACACCACGCCAAAATCGCCAAGCAGCGACTCGACAGGCGTGATTGAAGTCGAGTCAGACTCCCTTGCACCGAACAATACTCAGCAAGATCAAAGTGACGTGGCCCGACACTGGTTTGCCTCGCAAGGTCAAGCAGGGCACTGGCTGATTCAACTGGCTGCTATTGTCACGGCTGAACAATGGCGCTGGGGCACGGATATTTTGGAGGTGCAGCAACAGTGCTTGCTGAGTTTTCCCAAGACACCGGATGCACTCAAGCTGGAAGCCAATCAGTTTATTCGCGTCCTGGAGGAAAAAGGCTGGTTGGTGACCGATGTGCTTTCGCCTATGCGTAAGGTTAGAGAGATCCAGCAAGTCCGTGGCGTACTCCTCGCCAGTGAACCAAGCGGCATGTTCAAACAGCTTTTAGCCAACACGACTATGCCCAATGCCCATCGGCCTCAACTGACTGAATCGGAATTGTCAGGTCAGACACGGGAACAGAAGTCCGGACCCACGTCAGAAAATACCCTAAAGCGATCAACGGTTTCGTCCAGCAGACCCGCAACCAATCCGGAAGCGCCTCTCGATGCCAAACCCTTGCCGGATAACGCCACACCCAAGTCTGCTTCACTGGTACCCGACAACCCCGAGCACGTGAATACTAAGTATCCCAAAGCGAAATCGGACACGGTCGCCCACAAAAAGCAGCACTACCGGCAAGCCATCAAAATTTGGATGGATGAATTGCAACAAGCCTCCATGCGAACGGCAACGACTGGGGATGACCCCGCATGGCTTGAAGTAGACGAGCAGTCGATAGCGAATTTTCTGAATAACACACCTGGCTTGACCCGCACACAGTTAATGCGAGAACTTGCCAGTCATGGTGATTTCCGAAGTGTCGGTACCTGTTTACAACTGCGTCGCACGCCATGAAATCCGATTACGACTATCAGTTTCCCTGGCGGCCGATCTTCGAGGTGTATGCCATCTCGGGTTGGTTGGGCGGTGCCGGATTGGCGCATTTCATCAGCCGCTGGTCGGGCTTGCCGCGTGAGCCGTTCGATTGGTTGATGACGGCGTGCGGGGTGATGGCGTGTTGGCGATTGTCGCCGGCCTTGAGTCTTTGGTACCGAAAACGCCGATTGCGGCAGTTTCGGTTCCAATATCTGGATGCCGAAAAGCTGGTAGCGATGGTGAAACAGCATCCCGAAGCCTTGTGGTTCGGCTGGGGATTCGATTGGGTGCAAAAGCATGCGCAATTGGCCTATGAGATTTTGAAACGCGATGTCTCGACGCTGATTCCCAGCGATCATCAACGCATGGGCTCGGCCTGGATACATGGCCTGGAAGTGTCCGAAGGCGACATTCGTCAGCCCTTGCAGCATACCGCCGGCCATACGCTGCTGGTCGGTACCACCGGTGCCGGTAAAACCCGCGCCTTTGATGTGTTGGTCACTCAAGCCGTGTTGCGTGGTGAGGCGGTGATCATCATCGACCCCAAAGGTGACAAGGACTTGATGGCCTGCGCCAAACGGGCCTGCGCCTTAGCTAAGCGCCCTGATCGCTTCGTGTATTTCCACCCGGCGTTTCCAGAAGACAGCGTGCGTCTGGATCCCTTACACAATTTCAACCGGCCTTCGGAAATCGCCAGTCGCATCAGCGCCATTTCACCCAGCGAAAGCAGTAACGATCCCTTCAAGGCCTTTGGTCAAAAATCCCTGGATAACGTGATTCAGGGTTTGATGGTGATCGAGGAACGGCCAACCCTGGTCAAACTGCGCCGTTACCTGGAAGGCGGTCCTTCGACACTGGTGATTCAAGCCTTGGAACGCTATTTCGACAACAACCTGGGCCATTGGCGACACGAGGCGCGACCTTACCTGAAGAATGCCAAGGACATCGATTCCAAAGCGTTGGGATTGGTGCGGTTTTACCGAGAGGTCGTGCAATATCAATTGCCGAATCTGGATTTGGAAGGCTTGTTGTCCTTGTTCGAACACGACCGAGCGCACTTCAGCAAGATGGTCGCCTCCTTGATTCCGATCATGAACATGTTGACCTCAGGTTCCTTGGGGCCTTTGCTGTCACCGAATCCGTACGATGTGGATGATCTACGGCCGATTACCAATACTGGCCACATCATTGAAAAGGCTCAGGTCGCCTATATCGGTCTGGACTCGTTATCGGACGGCATGGTGGGTAGCGCCATTGGATCGATTCTGTTAGCCGACTTGGCCGCTGTCGCCGGCGATCGCTACAACTACGGCGTCTCGGATAGACCCGTGAATGTGTTTGTCGACGAGGCGGCGGAAGTCATCAACGATCCCTTCATTCAGGTGTTGAACAAAGGCCGCGGCGCCAAAATCCGCTTGTTCATCGCCACCCAGACCTTTGCCGATTTTGCGGCCCGCACAGGATCCCAGGACAAAGCGCGGCAAGTGCTAGGCAACGTCAACAACCTGATCGCGCTGCGAATCATGGACAGCGAGACTCAGCAGTACATCACCGACAATCTGCCGAAGACGCGGTTGAAGTACATCATGCGCACTCAAGGTGTCGCCACCAGCGCGACCAATCCCACGGTGTTTTCCGGCAATGTCGGCGAACGCTTGATGGAAGAAGAAGGTGATTTGTTTGCGCCGCAGTTACTCGGGCAACTGCCGGACTTGCATTACATCGCCAAGTTATCCGGCGGCCGCATCGTCAAAGGCCGATTGCCGATACTGTGGTCGGCACATGACCGCCAAGGTGCGAGCTCATGACCCGCAATTTGTTGTTCAGCCTGATGCTTTGGCTACTGGAAGTGATCCTGGTGGCCAGTTTCGTGTCGGACCGATGGACGCGTGAACTGCAGCGCGCCGAAGACCGGATGATGATTGGCTATTTTGGCGCCGATAAAGAATCACAGATCAGCCATACCGCGCAACACTGGTTTGACCGTTTATTCGTCAGCACAGGTATTCGAGACAGCGTCTTCCGCTATTTCATCCCCACCGAGCGCGAGCGGCAGATGTCCAAAGGCTTCGAGGATGTGGGGCGTAACGATTTGTTTCCCTTTATTGAAAGCCGGCTCAACGTGCTGTGGGACACGATCTTTCAAATGATCAAGCGCCTGACCACGGCCTGCATCTGGTTGCCGTACCTAGCAGCCGCATTGTTGCCGTTTGTCGTCGACGGACTGGTGCGGCGCAAAATCAGCCAGACCAACTTTGATTACCCCAGCCCCATGGCGCATCGCTACAGTCTTTATTTGATTCTTGGGGCGTTGTATCTGCTGCTGGTCAGTTTGACACTGCCGTTTCCGATTCCACCGCAAGCCGTGCCGGTGGGCGTTTTTGTCGTGGCTTACGCCGTCAACGTGTTGTTGGCCAATACGCAAAAGCGGGTGTAGGTGTGCCATGAATGTCATCTGTTTTCTGCACGGCATGATCAACAAACATCCGGCGCATAACCCCAAACTTTTTTTACCCCTCAACCTCAACACAACCCAGGAGCATTATCATGTTAAACCGTTCTATTAATGACACCGCTACGTCGGATCTTTTGGTTAAATACATTACGTTAACCGCTAAGAAAGTCGCCCTGAACCCAACGTCGCCTGAGCTCGATTCACTTTTTCGAGCGTTGATTGAGTCCTGTATTGCAAATGGCCAGGACGATATTTTGGTAAGCGCTTTACGACAAGCGGAAGGTTTGCACGTATTTTCGATATTAAATGAGCGTATTGTTTCGCTCGCCGAACGGATTCGGGTGAGATTGCCGTCTATGCCGAATGCAGAGTCGATCGTATTCGCCATTCCGATGGTCATCAAGCCCCATTCTGAAAAGGCTTTACCTAAGCGTATTGAAGACCCCCGAACGCATTAGACAATTGCTTCAAAGCCATGGGCTGATCAACGATAGACAAGCCCTCGCCATTCACGACGAATTATTCAGCCTTGAAGACATCAACTGGTTACCTAGCCAAATTCGCCAGCTCAACCAGCAATTGATCGAGCAAGCCGAAGGCGAAATTTCAACATCGGAATCACGCCGTTCTTTTGGTATGAAGCCCTCGGAGAGTCCGGAGGAGCACCTCATTTTGCGCTTCCTGGTGGGTGTGGTGATTAGCGATCAGGCATCAAACCCTCTTTTTTGTGAACAGTCCAAATCGGATGCCTTTGGGGGATTTGCCGAAGAATGGTCAGTAGCCTTTGAAGACGAGATGGATGAACAAACCGGTCACAACATCTCGGCGGTTGAAAAACCCAATCGGCTCAGTATTGCCGCCTCGCGCGGGATTCATTTACTCAATGAGATTGATATCTTCTATAAGCTAAATATGAAAGCCCAAGATTATCCCGTGTCAAAAGTCCTGCTCAGTAAACACGGTGTCGATGGCATACCCACGGAAATACGGGCGGCTTTTTTTGATCGTGAAAAAGAATTGTCAACCGTTTACGTTTGGCCGCTCTTGACAACCGATGACGCTAAGTCGGTATTCGAAGACATCAACGGGCTACTGACCAATCTCAATATTCCCCACGTGATTGACAACAATCTTCTTCCTGCCATCGAATTCACCGGAAACTTCGATCACTATTGTGAATCGATGTCCAGGCAATTGGAACCAGAGGAGCCTCAAACGTTCTTTATATGCTGAGTCATACCGTTAGCGAACGATGACCAATTCTCGCCAATCGGTGGTGTAGCGTTGTGAAATGCGTTCGGCTTTGGGTTTCCAACTGTTATCGAAGCCCGATGACGCGATCGTGACCGCTTTGGGGAATCGTCGATTGATGGTGTCCAAGGTTTGCATGAGGATGGCGTTATCGGGCGGCGTACCCTCGCAGCTCAAGTCGAAGAGATCGAACTGCGAGGGCGATGCGGCAGGGCGAATTGCGCTCAGCTGGACACCGCATTTTTGATAACTAAAGCCAGGTTTGTAGATGGCTTTTAAGCTCGACAGCGCGACGCGAATAATCGTGCGGGTATCCTGGGTGGCCGCATCCAACTTAACGGTTGCCGATCGCTGGTACTGAGGATCTTGAACGGCAAACGGATTTGTGCGAATAAACACACTGACGCAACCAGTCACTGACTGTTGTCGGCGTAGTTTTTCCGCCGCTCGGGTACAGTATGCCGACAGGGCTCGACTTAACTCCTCCAACTCTGTCAGTTTGCGACTAAACGACCGTGAACAGACAATTTGTTGTTTGTCCGCTGCGACGTCTTCCAAATCCAGGCAGGCCGTACCGTTCAGCTCAATGACCGTGCGGGCGATCACGACGTTGAATTGTGCCTGGATGGTTTTAGGTGACTGGATAGCCAAGTCCCAGACGGTTTGAATGCCCAACTGATTAAGACGTTTTGTGGTTTGCCGGCCAATACCCCAGACTTCATCGACAGAAACGATTTTCATCAGTTTTTTCCGACGAACGGGGTCTGTAAGGTCGAGGACACCGCCGGTTTGCTTCCATTTCTTGGCGGCAAAGTTAGCCAGCTTGGCCAGGGTCTTGGTTGGTCCCATACCCACACACACCGGAATGCCAGTTTGCCGAGCAATCGTATTGCGGATACGTTGGCCATAGGACATGGGATCTTGATAACAAGGGTACACGCCGGTTAAATCCAAAAACGCTTCATCAATGGAATACACTTCCATGCGCGGCGTAAATTCTTCCAGCAAACTCATCACCCGCGCCGACATGTCCGCGTACAAGGTATAGTTCGACGAAAACAGTTGGATTTGATGCTGATTGACCAAGTGCTGCACCTGGAA
Source organism: Methylomonas sp. PHL2-19 (assembly GCF_059331595.1). NCBI lineage: Bacteria > Pseudomonadati > Pseudomonadota > Gammaproteobacteria > Methylococcales > Methylococcaceae > Methylomonas > Methylomonas sp. PHL2-19. The sequence continues at coordinate 4,992,933 of NZ_CP196839.1, read as the reverse complement.
TAAAGGCACACCCATTTTGATGCCAAAATCTTTAACCTGCTGGCTACGCGCCACCACACAACCGTCGTTATTACTGAGCACCATGACCGGTTTGTCATTGAGGTCCGGCCGGAACACTCGCTCGCAACTCACGTAAAAATTGTTACAGTCGACAAGACAGATGCGTGCTTGTTCCGTCATGATCAGACAGGGTGGATGACATTGGTGACCGTCCCCCAGAACACGGTTTCCAGGTCCTCGTTCAAGGGAATATCAGGATACGCCGGGTTTTCGGCCTTCAAACACCATTGGCCGTCAGTAACCATCAGGCGCTTCACCGTCAATTCCCCATTGACCGCGCAGATCACGATCTTATCGGGCATCGGCTCCTTGGAACGGTCGACCACCAGAATGTCGTTGGGATGAATGCCGGCACCGAGCATGGAATCGCCTTGGGCGCGCACAAAAAAAGTCGCCGCCGGCTTTTGAATCAGCAATTCCTCCAAATCCAGGGTCTTTTCCACATAATCATCGGCCGGCGATGGAAATCCCGCGGCCACTTTGCTGATGAACAGCGGCAGTCGTCGTTTTTTTTCCGGCTTGGCAAGATGAAACCAATCCAATCCGTCACGGATTGGGGGTAACGGTTGTGAGGGGTTGAGGATCGAAAATGGCAATGATTCGGTCATGGGCATCACGGTGGCTTACAAAATATTGATGGCATAAGACTACCATCGAAAACGCAAACGTTCTATGATTGTTCTCAATGTAATTGAACCGTATTTCTGCCGCATGAGCGCCGTAACCCGAAAACAACAGGCCATTTTGGATTTCTTGCTGGACAACCAGGCGCAGTTTCCACGGCCACCGTCGTTGAATGAACTGTGTCAGGCACTCGGCTTGAGATCGCGGGGCTCGTTACATTTGACCCTAAGGGGATTGATCGAGGCCGGTTTTGTTGAAACTATGGGGCACAAACATCGAGGGGTTCGCTTGACGGAAAAGGCCTTCGCATTGCGTGAATCTGGCCAACATCGGCCTCACGCGTTGCCCTTGGTAGGCAGCATTGCCGCCGGCAAACCGATCGAAGCGATTGAGCATACCGAATGGGTCAATGTCCCCGATCAAATTCGCACCGAACAATCCTGTTATGTGCTCAAAGTTAAGGGGGATTCCATGATTGAAGCAGGCATACTGGATGGCGATTGGGTGATCATCGAACAACGCAGTTACGCCGACAACGGTGACATTGTCGTCGCGCTCATCGACAATCAGGAGGCTACCTTGAAATATATCGAGCAAACAGGGGATGAGGTGTTTTTGATTCCCGCGAATTCCAGCATGGAAGCCATGCGTTTCCATCCATCGCAAGTCAGCATACAAGGCGTACTGGTGGGCCAGATGCGCAGTTACCGTTAGGACTGGACTATGCAACCATTAGCCTTTGTGGACCTGGAAACCACCGGTGGTTCTGCCACGAAAGACCGTATTACCGAGATCGGCATTGTCCTGGTGGATGACGATGGCGTGCGGGAATGGAGCCAACTGGTACATCCGCAAATGCGAATTCCGTTGTTCATCGAACAGATGACCGGCATCAGCAACGCCATGGTCGAAAACGCACCCAGCTTTGAACAAGTGGCCAAGGACGTGGATGCCTTATTGCAAGGCCGGCTGTTCATTGCCCACAACGCTCGCTTTGATTATGGCTTCCTGAAAAATGAATTTAAACGGGTTGGCCTAGTGTTTAAACCCCAGGTGTTATGCACGGTCAAATTATCGCGGGCGCTTTATCCGCAGTACCACCGGCACAATCTGGATAGCCTGATCGAACGCCATCAGTTAACTGCCAAGGAACGCCACCGCGCTTTAGCAGATGCCCAACTGATTCATCAGTTCTGGCAACATGCCCATCAGCAATTTTCAGCCGATGCCATCGAAGCTACGGTAAAAAACCTGGTGCAGCGCTCCAGCCTGCCGTCACAACTGGATCCGAATCTCGTCCATGAATTGCCGGAAGGCCCCGGCGTCTATCTGTTCTATGGTGAAAATGACTTGCCGCTGTATATCGGCAAAAGCATCAATATCCGCCAGCGAGTCCTATCGCACTTTGCCGCAGACCATCGCCACACCAAGGAAATGAGTTTGTCGCAGCAAACCAAGCGTATCGACTGGATCGAAACCGGTGGTGAACTGGGTGCCTTATTGACCGAAGCTAAACTGATCAAACAAATGACACCCGTGCATAACCAACGGTTACGGCGTAAAAATGCACTGTGTGCTTGGCAACTCGAGCAAAAACAGGAGCAACTGTTGCCGCGTCTGACCTGGGCAAACGATCTGGATTTCGGTTCGCAGGATAATTTGTATGGCTTGTACGGTAATAAACGGGATGCCGAAAAAGCACTTCGCAGTTTGGCTGAACAACATCAGCTTTGTCTGGGAATACTGGGCCTCGAAAAGATCGGCAGCGGCAAACCGTGCTTTGCGCATCAACTGAAACGCTGTCGGGGCGCCTGTGTCGGCAAGGAATCCGGATTGGAACATGCCACGCGATTATTGACCGCCATGAGCAAACTCAAACTGGCCAGTTGGCCTTACCCCGGTGCCATCGGCGTTCGCGAGGAAGACGATTTGCACGTGATCGATCACTGGTGTTATCTCGGCACGGCGCACAGTGATGACGAAGTCCACGCATTGCTGGAGCAAGGCAGATCGGCATTTGATCGCGATACCTATATGACCTTGGTCAAGGCGTTAAAGAAAACGCAGGTCGTGCATTTATGCTCGAGTCCAACCCATGAATCTATTCGCAGGAGACATTATGATGCCTGAATCAACTGCACGTCGCTTGAACCCTAAAAAATTGCTGTTGAGTAAATGGACTGCCGCACTGCCCAAAAACAAGGAAAAGCATTTTCTGGTCACCCAGCTAATCAAGCCCGAATGGCCGGATGCGCCTATCGAACACATCGAGCTGGAAGCAGTGTATTCGCGCCGCAGCTTTATCCTGCCCTGGCGTGACCTGACCGATACCGGGCAATGGTTACAAGGTTGGCAGTAAACCAGAGTGGATTAGAAAAGCATGTGCGGAAGATTTCAGCTAACAGCCTCACCTGAAGAGATTGCTGAACATTTCCAACTCTCGCGCCTGCCAAAATTCCAGCCCAGCTTCAACATCGCCCCTGCACGCAAAATCCTCTGCATTGTCGAGTTGGAGGACAAATCGCTAAAGGCGGTGAATCTGTTCTGGGGCTTGGTGCCGTCCTGGTCCAAAGACACCAAAAACAGCCATCACCTGATCAATGCGCGTGCCGAAACGATTCGAGAAAAACCATCGTTTCGCACCGCGTTTCATAAACGTCGTTGCCTCATCGTCGCACGGGGATTTTATGAGTGGCAGAAGATGGAATCCAGTAAACAGGCTTTCCATATTCATCGGCAGGACAATCAGCTATTCGCCTTCGCCGGTTTATGGGAACAGTGGCAACACGAAGTCGAAACGCTTTATTCCTGTACGATCATTACCACGGCAGCTAATGAGCTAATGCAACCCATTCATGAGCGCATGCCAGTGATCATGCCGGCAGGGTGTTATCACGACTGGCTCAACATAACCTCTACTACCGATGGCGCCTATGACTTACTTGAAAACTCAACTTACGCCAATATGGTTACAACGCTGGTCGGCGATTGGGTGAATAATCCTAGACACGACGATATTCGATGTATTGAGCCAAAAGTGAGTAGAAAATCATGAGCCGCTTTTTGAGATATGGCAGATTTTGCTCTAACAGAGACTATGCTTCTATCGCTTCAATGCAGAATGAAATGACAATTTGATCCGAGGAGCAGTCCGTGACGAAACGGGTAATTTTCTGTTTGCTAATAATCCTGGCCGAATCCGCCACAGCAGCGATTGGGGGCGGTGACAACATCGATTTCGCACCTCTCCCCAATGAGTTTTGCAATGACGATGCTCGACAAAAACATAAAAACCTCTTGAGTCAATACCCCAAAGACGAAGGAATCATCAATCTCTACGCCTATTTCATTGGGCTTTGCCAATTGGCGGCCGATGGAAACATATCGGAGCATGACGCCAGCATTTTTTGGGCAGAACAGCGAGACGCATTACTTCAAAAACGGCAAACACTAAAAAAATGACGCTGGTTTGGTGAAATTGTTGTTAATGATCTGTTCGACGCTACCGACCCCAAGTTGACATTTGAAGCATTGCGCTCAATGTCGGGAGGGCTTCAAATAGCAGCCATTCAACGCCCAGCTAAGGGGCGCGCAGCGAAGCGGAGCGTCCCTTTGAGCGACAGGTTATGCGGTGAAGCGACAGTTAGCATTAAAGCTCTCACAAAAAACCTCCGCGAACCGCGCGATCTCTGAGAGAGGCCACCCATTCATTTTTTGGATTTTCAAGGCAATCAGCGATTGGCCAACTTGGCGCAGTTTCAATCAGATGAAGAAGTGACCAAGCAAAACCGTAACAGCTGTCGGGCGGACCAAACAGCAAAACAAGGTTTCTTGCTTCCTCATCCGATACCGGTTTTTTGATGGCGCGAAGCAAACCCTCCGCCTCGCGCAGATACTCCAACGAAGCCTCTGCCTCGGGTGGCAATCGTCCAAGATCAATAAGTTGCTTAATTTCAGGCCGCATAACGTCTGGCATAAGGGGCGCGCTTTAGCGCGTCCCGCTTGATGGATGGGTTGGGCCACAGCTTAGACATTTAGAAGACTTTCATCGAACCAAACCTCGGTTTGCGCCGGCGCCAATAAAACTCGCCAACCAGGCGCAAGACCCAGGAAGGGCAACAAGTCTGGGCAATGCTCAGCGAGATGGGAGACATGCAAGGGTTTGAAGAAATCGCTGTTTTGCGATAGCTCCGTGCCGCCCCAGATGTACCAACCACAGGTTCCGTTTTCCGGGGTGTGGCGGAGTGCGTTAAGCGGAAGCGAGCCGAGAGATTCAAGCGCTAAGCCGACTTTTTGCGATGGCGCGGGCGGGACAAATTCTGAGCCATAGCGAGAGCAAATGTCTTGTGGAGAAAGCGACGTGGTCATGATGCCCAACGCGGAGTTGAGGGGCCCGCTTTAGCGGGTCCCCTCGAACGAAATGTTATGCAAAGCGTCACAGCGGTTGCCACTTTTTATACTTCTTTTCTTGCGCCAATTTCGCTGCACTTGATATGTCTTGGCGACTCGATGATAAGCAGCTTGATATGAAATTTTCTAGCCGGGTACCTTCCCATCCTGGCGCAGCAGCTAGTACCCAAAGCCGCAGATGATGGTTCACTTCATACTTTTCTGCGAAATCAATGATCTGCTCGATTTCATTTGAGGAGGGGACGAGGTGCAACATGGCCACAGCCCGCAACCCGCCGTTTATTAGCATTTCGTTTCCCTGACGGATCAGGTCGAATACTGCCGATACATCATTGGATCCTGAACGCGAGAGCCTGATGATTGCGTCTCCGAGAGCCATGTAAACCATCGTTGCTTCAAACGGACGCTCTGAAAGGCTCTTAAGATATGGCAGCGCTTCTTTATAGCCACACTCACCAAGCGCCATGACCATTTGATACTGCGTTTCCCAAGTGCGCGGGTCTTCAACTTCTCTATTGAGGGCCGTAAGCAATGCAGGCCCCGCAGCAACATTTTTTAGTTTTCGAAGCTTCTTAGCAGCAGACCTTCGTTTGGCTGACTTTGTGTCTTCAAGTTGTTTGATTAGTTCTTCCATCACGACTCTTTCCATGACGCATAACGCAGAGCTAAGGGGCGCGCAACGAAGCGGAGCGTCCCTTTGAGCGCAGAGTTAGGGATGCTTAGATAGCTCATCCAGTTTTTCTCCAATATCAACACGATTCGGGTTCTCCAGTTGGGCCTTCTTGAGTGCTTCAATTGCTTTCTTTCTTAGCCCGTAGGCCAGATAAACCTCTGCTTCTGCAATTGGATCAGCTTTTTGATTCTTGCGTTTGGGGTACTTGATTCGTTGCCAAACCGTCAGGCCGAGAAGAGCGATAGTGAATATTCCTGCAAGTACTAGCCCGGCGAGTTGTGAGTTTTGAACAGCCATAGTCACCCTAACGTTTGAGGTAAGAGGCGCGCGGTAGCGCGTCCTGCTTAACCGACGGGTTATGCGTCATTGTGCAAGCCATAGCCATAAGCGGGCGAATGGTAATGCTAGCAGTGCAACGATGCAAAAGAGCATGAGGTTCAACGGAATAGCCATGAAGAGTGATCCACTTGCTACAGCTACAACCAAGGCAACAATAACTGAAAGAATGGCAAGCCATATTCGAAGTAGCCTAGAACCGGAACTCAAAGTTGTAAGGTGCTTGAAAAATTCAAACAACGTATTGAATGTATCCGACAGGTCTTTGCTTGGTGCTTCGCTCATATTTGTCCTAATTGGCTAACGTAAAGCTAAGCCGACCGCTGGAGCGAAGCGGAAGCGGGTCGGCTTAGCGTTTTGTTAGGCAACGTGCGTTACTCTTTTCATTCGACGGAACCGCGATGCGTTTCGCCTTAAGGGTTAGGCATTTTAATCATCCCCCCATACAGGAGAACTGGGACCATCATATGGTTCAAGGTTTAGGCAATACTTTGCGGTAATTCCATTGTGGCTAGGGAAAACAAGATGTTTAATTGAATGAACCTTATATCTTTTGGGATTTTCGCCTGAATGGATGATGCCCACACCGTCCAGTCTTTCCCAACCCAAATCATCAAAGCGATCACCAACATTGACCGGTATGAATGGAGTAACGGATTCCATACGGGCTATTGGTTTATGCTCGCCTGAAGTATCACACAGTTCAAGTATGTATTTTGTAGCCATAACTAACGCCTAACAAGTTATTAGATAGTTCCGTATATCTACCATAAAAGCTGCGCTGCGCCAATAAATTTGTGATTAGCAAGGATTTTTCCTTTCTGTATATCATTCACACTGTATCCAAATCAGCTTTGGAGGTTGCCATGATAGCCGTTCCCGCATCTCTTAGTCAGGCATTTGAAACACAACTCAATCAGCGCAATGTGCCCGACCAGCAACGGCGCGATTTTCATAAGTGGTTTCGGTTTTATCTGGACTTTTGTAACAAGTACGGAGCAAACTCAAAGCTCACCGCAAGCTTTGCTCCATTTGACGAAAAGTTGAAAAGTAAAGGTCAGTCTGAAACACAACGACAACAAGCTCGCCGAGCCGTAGCCATCTATTACCGCATGGTCGGCGCGATTAAATCGCCAACAACACCCTCCAGCGATACGTTACCTGATCAGTCATTAACATCGAAGCGATTAGCTGAACCCTATCAGAGTCCTGTCAACCAGACCGTTACGACACCATCCGTACCAGAAACCACGAAGCCTTCTCCTGTCGACGAGTCGCCAAAGTTAACCGGTGCCAGTTGGGTGACGGTGTACGAACAACTGCAAGCCGCTATCAAGGTTCGTCATTATTCAAACAAAACTTGGCAAGCGTACCGTTACTGGTTGCAGCAATTTCAAACCTACACGAAAAGCAAAGATGCCCGTTTGTTGGACATGGATGATGTGAAAGCTTTTTTGAGCCATCTCGCCATGAATAAGCAGGTTGCCGCTTCCAGTCAGAATCAAGCTTTCAATGCGTTACTGTTCTTGTTCAAACATGTATTGCTAAAAGAATTCGGAAAAGTCGAGGGTGTGGTGCGGGCCAAGCGTCGTCCTTATATTCCTGTGGTGTTATCGCGCCCGGAAGTTGATCGAATTATCGGTTTGTTGGAACCGCCTTATGATTTGGTCGCCAAGCTGTTGTACGGTTGCGGCCTGCGCCTGTTCGAGTGCCTGAAACTGCGGGTGCAGGATTTGAATTTTGACCTGCAAGTGTTGACCGTGCATGACGGCAAAGGCCTGAAGGATAGAACGCTGCCGATGCCGGCAATGTTAACGACCGAATTGGCGGCGCAGGTTGAACGAGTTGCTGCCCTGCATGAGCAGGATTTGGCGGCGAACACCGCCGGTGTTTTCTTGCCCAAAGCGCTGGATGGCAAATATAAAAACGCCGCCAAGGAATTTGCCTGGCAATGGTTGTTTCCGGCAAAATCGCTTACCTTGGTTCCTTCCACTGAAGAGTACCGGCGCTGGCATTTGCACGAGTCCCATGTGCAACAAGCCCTTAAACTCGCGGTGCGCAGAAGCCGAATTGCCAAACGTGCATCGGCGCATACGTTTCGACATAGCTTTGCCAGTCATCTTCTACAAGCCAACGTCGATATTCGTACCATTCAAGAACTATTAGGCCACAGTGATTTGCGAACGACCATGATTTACACGCATACCGTGCCTAGTCGGACGATCAAGGAAGCGAAAAGCCCGCTGGATTTCTGAAGCTAAACCGTCGGCGGCAATGTGCCAGTTTGCAGTCATTCCTCAATGATTGTTCTGTGGCCGCTTGTGGCCGATCGCGTTGGATCTCGAACAGATCAAAGCCAATACAAATTTCAAACTTTTTTTGCCCAATTAACGAAATCGCAATAATTATCGCGATTTCGAAAACGACCTCCCGAAAATTCTCTTCACAATAATGACCATCCCAACCGGAGGTCATTATGGAACCCGTTGCCATTCCCCAATCAATCGACGATCCGATCCACATTTTATTGTGGAGCGCCGACGAGATCGTACCCTTCATGGTGAGCATGCTGACCGGCATGTTGATCGATCAGTTCATCCCAGGCTTGGCGCTCGGGTTGATTGCAGTTAAATTTTACCGGCGATTCCGCGATAACCGCCCTGACGGCTATACCTTGCATGCGTTGTATTGGCTGGGCCTGTTGCCCAGTCGCGCACAGACCATTCCCAATCCCTACATCCACAGGTTCCTGCCATGAGATGGTCGGAATTTCTGCAAACCTGGGACGGACACGAGACCGAGAATAGGTTTAGCCGCGTCATCATTATTGGCTTGCTGGTGATTTGCGTGATTACTTCGCTGGCCGCCTGGCGCACCGAACGCAGCATCATTCTGGTGCCACCGAGCTTGACGCAGGAGGTCGAAGTCACCCGCAGCCAAGCGTCCAGCGAGTTCAAAGAGTCCTGGGGCTTGTTCCTGGCCGAATTGCTCGGCAACACCACGCCGGCCAATGCCGACTTCCTAAAAACCGCGGTCGAGCCTTTATTGGCGCCGGATATTTACCGCAGTGTCCTGGATGCCATGAGCGATCAAATCAAGGCCATCAAGATGGACCGGGTCGCGATCAGTTTTACGCCGCGTCATGTCGATTACGAAGCCGAGACCAACAAAGTCTTCGTCAGCGGCGAACTGAAAAGCCAGGGCCCCAGTTCCAAACCGGACGTGAAGCTCCGTACCTACGAATTCATCATCGCCATCAAAAATTATCGTCCCCGGCTGGAATACATCGACGTGTATCCGGATTCCCCCAGAACCCTGGCCCGTTTGAAAGCCACTCAAGGCCAACCGCATGAGGATCAACCATGAAACGGCTCTTTTTTCCTTGGCTACTAGCGACCTTCACCCAGGGCAGTTGGGCCGCTGATGAGTTACCGGTGACCGTATTACCGCCGGTCACCACCGTGGCCGAAGAGTCATCCTCATCGCCATCACAGCCGGTTGCCTCGTCGCAGCCCGACTTAGGCATCGAGTTACCACCGGTCGATGCCAGCATATTGAAAGCCGCCAAACAACAAGCGGCAGCGTCTAACTCAGTTTCAGCCACTTCCATCGGCCCACAGCATATTTCGGTTAAACCCGGCATCAACGAACTGATGCCAATTGCCGTCGGTCACTTGAATCGTCTGGTCACGCCATTCGAGCATCCGGTGGTCACGACCACCAGCCAGGCGACTACCAGTACCAAAGGCAAAATCGTATACGTCGCCACCGCCGACGAAACGCCGGTTACGTTATACATCACCCCCGGCGACAACCAGGACATTGCGCTATCGCTAACCCTGATCCCCAAACGGATTCCGGCACGGGAAATTCATCTCGATCTGGACAAGGACAGCTACCAGTTACTGAACCAATGGCAGCACGCCGATAGCGCAAGTCGATCTTCGAGTCAGCAGGAACAAGCCTACATCAGCCAACTGAAAACCTTGTTTCGGGATTTGGGCTTGCAGAAGACCCCAGCCGGTTATTCGCTACGGGAACCAAAACCGCAGGAACAGATTCGCTGCCTACAAGACCGCGTGCAGATTAAAACCGGCCAAGTTCTGGAAGGTCAGGATCGGCTGATCTTTGTGGGGCTCGCCAAGAATACTGGCGGGGAGATGCTCGAGTTCGACGAACGCAGCTGTGCAACGACGCAGCAGGACATACTGGCCGTATCGGTCTGGCCCAACGTAGTGTTGAAGCCCCAGGAAGCTACCGAGTTATATGTCGTGGTCCGACAATCGCCTGAGGCATCGTCCACCTTGCGGCCTTCGTTACTGAGTGGAGGACAACCCTGATGGCCAGCGTCGAGTCCTGGTGGACACGCTTGAGCCCGACCGCCAAACGCAATCTAGCCGTCGGCAGCATCGGTACCGTGGTTTTGGCCGTCATCATCGCACTGGCCACCGTCACCCCGGAAGTCAGCAAACCGCTGAGTAAACAGGCCACCATCCAACACATCCTGACCGATAGCGATCCCCGTTCGCTAGGCATTGACGGTATTTCCGCGCAATTGCGCGATCTGCTGCAGAAAAACGAGGAACAAGCCCGACGGCTGGCTGCGATTGAGGAACAACAAAAGCGCGAGCAGCAATCCGACGAAATTCGTTTCAAACAATGGACCACCGCCGAACGGGAAGCCTATGAAGCCAAACTCCAGGCCGTCACAGGTGAAGTCGAGTCGTTGAAGAACAAAGCGGCTACACCGACAACGACCGCCACCCCAGGCGACATCAATCAACTCCCATTGGATCCATCAACATTGGGAAGAGCGTCAAACCGCCGCCCAAACAACCCTCCATTCGTCAACGGACAAGACGATCTCAACCGCGTGTTCGAGCAAGCCGCTGTGCCCGGACCGATACCCGGTAATACCGGCGTCTCGGGAGGCCGAGCCAATAGTCAGGGGCCGGCGGCGATGCAGATTCGCGTCATCCAAGAAGGCGCTGAGCAGTCCAATGGTAAAGATAAAGATACCTCGCCAACCAACGCGCATGGCCAATCTCAGCCAGGCCACGCCAACAGCGACGTCTTTATCCCTGCTGGCAGCATTCTGACCGGCGTATTGCTGAATGGTCTAGATGCCCCAACCGGTCGCAAAGCCAAGAAAGAACCCATGCCGGTACTGTTCCGGATCAAGAAGGAAGCTATTTTGCCCAACCGTTTCCACGCCGATGTCCGCGAGTGCTTTTTGCTGGCCGCAGGCTTTGGCGACTTGAGTGCCGAGCGCGCCTACTTTCGCGGTGAGACCTTTTCCTGTGTACGCCAGGATGGTGGGGTGATCGAAGTGCCGATGAATGCCTATGCCACCGGCGAAGACGGCAAAAACGGTGTGCGCGGGCGGGTGGTCTCAAAACAGGGGGCGTTACTCGCCCAATCGATGATGGCGGGTTTCCTGCGCGGCTTTTCCGATGCCTTCGGCCGTAACCAGATCCCTGTGTTGATGACCGGCGGCATAGGCGCGTTATCCGGTACCACCCCGTTCCAAAGCGCTTTTTCCTCCCAGTCAATGGAAGGCGGTGCCTTGACAGGCGCGGGTTATGCGATGGAGCGGCTGTCGCATTTTTACATGGACATGGCCGAGGAAATTTACCCGGTCATCGAAGTCGATGCCACCCGTCAAGTCAACTTCATCGTGCAAAAAGGCACGGCGCTGAAGCTGAAGTCACCGAGTTGATTCCTTAATCCAAACCCCAAGGTCGTTATGACATTACGCCATATTTCTTTATTACTGGCCTCGCTAATCGGACCATCGATTGCCCTGGCAGCCAATCCACCAAAACCGCCGGTGTCGGACATTGCCGCAGGCCTTTTGTCGATCAAGATTGACGGCATGCAGGATTTACCGATCTCGGGCCTCAAGATGGTCAAATCCGGCGATCAAATTGTGTTCATCTCCAGCAACGGCCGCTTTGCCTTTTACGGCGGCAAGCTGATGGACGTCTGGACCCAACAGGAGATTAAGGAGTTGGCGGATATCGACAACATCGCCAACCGCATTGACCTGTCGCGGATGAGGCTAAAGGCTGACGATTTGGGCGCTGTGACCGTCGGCCATGGCAAAGGCCAAGTGCTGGTGTTCATCGATCCGCACTGCCCGTACTGCGGCAAGGTCATGAAAGACCTGCAAGCCTTGCAGGACCAGTACACCTTCAAGCTGGTGATGATCCCCATCCTCGGCCCAGAATCGCAAAACATCGTCGTGCAATTGGCCTGCCAGTTAGGCGCAAGCGATAGCAAAACCAAAGACGCCGTCCGTGACCGACTGTTGAAACAGGATTTCGCTGGTTTGCCAACCGAACCACCCGCTCAGTGCAACAAAGAGCCGCTGCAAAAAGCCGTGGTCACCGCCAAGTTGTTCGATTTGAAGGGCGTGCCGTTTCTGATCGCCCCGGACGGCCGCACCCACAGTGGCGCACCCGAGGTGTTAGCCGATTGGTTGGCCGACAAACCCAAACCGTCGCCCAGTCTGGCAACGACGCCTGCTACAAACGCCAAAAACGCCAACGCACCGGAGAAACAGCCTTGAAACCCATGCACCCAAATTCCCTGATTTTCATCGGTCTGTCACTCATCGTGTTAACCACCGGTTGCGCCACCACCGAATACGGCTGTAAAGGTATGCCGGACGAACCCAGTTGTCTGTCAACGACGCAGGCTTACCAAGTCACCAATACGGCGATAACGGAAGCGCCTCCGGAAAATAACCCCAGTTCGGAGCCAACCTCATCACCGGCAATCGTACCGCCGTTACAACAACCCGTACCTAAAATCGAAGATCCCACGCCGATTCGTACACCATCCCAGGTGATGCGCATCTGGATCGCACCTTGGGAAGATGCCGACGGCGATTTGATGGTGTCCAACTACGTCTACACCGAACTGGAACCTCGGCGCTGGATGATAGGCAAGGCAACTCCGACAGCCAGTTCGTCGTTGATTCCCTTGCAAGTCGAACAACGTCCACCCGAGAAACGGCCGACCGTTGACGCAAGTGATGAAGACAACCCGTCATCCCGACTCGGCAAGCCATTGCCTTGATGGGTCAACCCATTTAACCGCAGGTCCCACACCCCCTGCGAGAGTGAGCGGGCAACCGCTTAAACCCTGCCGGACTAACCGTCCGAGATTCGACGGGCAACCGTCTTTTAACCTGAATGAGGATATTTTTGATGAAAACGTCATATCGAAGCGGGGTCTTGATTGCCCTGGCATCGTTATTTTTTATGCTGATGGCCAATGACGCCATGGCCGGTACCGGCGGTACCGAGTTCAACACCGTCTGGACCTTGCTCACTGGCTGGGTGGAAGGCTTGCTCGGCCGCATTATCGCTATCGTGTTCGTCATCGTCGGCCTGGTCGCCGGTGTCGTGCGCGGCAGCATCATGGGCTTTGTGCTGGGGATTGCCAGTGGTGTCGGCCTGTTTGCGGCACCGACCATTATCACCAACATCGTGACCGCCACGATTTAGGCCTTACCACGATGACCGGTTCAACACTTGATACCGAGACTGCGGCGGGCAACCGCCGCCTTGCTTCATTGGCACACGATAAGCGAACCGTCAGGGTCCAGGATGCCAACGGCCAGCCAATCAACCCCTGCCATCCGGCTAGAGCCCGGCAGTTGAAACGCAACCACCGCGTATCGCTGGTGTGCCGGCATCCCTTTACGATTCGTCTCGATCCGGAATGTCCAGTCGAAGACCTGCTGTTGTTTTCCGAAGAGGATTTCCTGTTATGACCACCGCGCAACGCCCCCGTGCCGACCAACTGTTCCCGGTACTAGCTTATGAGTACGACCATCACCTGTTCTTGATGGCCGATAGCAGCATTGGCTTCGGCTTTCTGTGCCGACCGATGATCGGCGCCGATGCCAGCGTTTCTGCGCGGGTCAACGTTTTACTGAATCAGGACTGGCCGCCCGAAACGCTATTGCAAGTTTCACTGTGGACTTCGCCGGACATCGAAGAGTCGCTGGCCATCATGCAAACGCGGCGTCTGAAACAGCAAAAGCAGACCTATAAAACCATGACCCAAGCCAGTATCGATTTCTTGCGGCGCGGTACAACCAAAGCCCCGGAAGCGATATCGGGAGCACGCTTGCGGCGCAGCCACATTCTGGTCACGGTCAAACTGCCGATGGCCTATCCAAGGCCCAGTGAAACGGAAATCCGTCGTGCCACAGAATTACAACTCGCCACTCAGCAGTCCCTGGCGACGATTGGCTTGTATCCCGAGATTCTGGATGCCGATCAGTATGTGCGAGTGCTAAACACCATCCTTAACTGGAACCCCGATGCCGGCTGGAAAGATCGTGTGGTACCGGAATGCGATCCATCGCAACTGATCCGCGATCAATTGCTGGATTATGACAATGCCTTACAGACAGACGAAAAAGGCGTCTGGCTAGGTTCAAAACGTGTAAAAACCCTGTCCGCCAAACGCACACCCGATCATTTTTATTTCGGCAGCGCCAAGAGTTATCTGGGCGACATTTTGTCCGGCACCCGCGGCATTCGTCAAAACACCTTGCTCAGTTTGACCCTGCATTACCCGGACGCTGAATCGACCCGTACCCACCAGGAAGGTGTGCGGCAATTCATCACCAATCAGGTCAATACGCCGATAGCCCGTTTTCTACCGGTGCTGGTGCAACGCAAACACCATTTCGACGTGTTGTTTGACGCCTACCGTGACGGCGACCGGCCAATCAGGGCCTATTTCGGAGTGTTACTGTTTTGCGACGAACAAGAAGAAGCGGCGGCGGTGTCCAATGCCCGCGTCTATTTTCGAGAGCTGGGTTTTCAGCTCCTGGAAGACAAGTATTTCTGCCTGCCGTTTTTCCTGAACTGTTTGCCCTTTGGTCCCGAGCGTTCGGCGATTGCCGACCTGAAACGCTACCGCACCCTGGCCACCCGCCATGCCATTCCGTTATTACCGCTATTCGGTGATTGGGCCGGCACCGGTACGCCGACATTGAATTTCGTCTCAAGGAACGGTGAGCACATGGCGGTATCGCTGTTTGATAGCACCGGAAATTACAACCTGTGTATCGCCGCAGAATCCGGTAAAGGCAAATCCTTTCTGACCAACGAGATCATCGTCAGCTACCTGACCGAAGGCGCGCAAATCTGGGCCATTGATGTCGGTCGCTCCTATGAAAACCTCTGCGAGGTGCTGGAAGGCGATTTCGTCAAATTCACCCACGGTTCGAGCATTTGCATGAACCCCTTCGAAATCGTGCAGAACTTTGAGGAAGAAGCCGACATGTTAGCCGGATTGGTCAGCCAGATGGCGGCACCGACCGAGAAACTAACCGATTTCCAAACTGCGGGTCTCAAACGGATATTGAAGCAACTCTGGACAGAAAAAGCGCAGGCCATGTCGGTCGACGACATTGCCCGGCAACTCTGCGCTGAAACCGATCAACGTTTAAAAGATGTCGGCGAACAGTTGTTTCCCTTTACTACCCGAGGCGAATACGGTCGCTACTTCAATGGCCGCAACAACGCCAAATTCACCAATGACTTTACCGTCCTGGAACTGGAAGAACTCAAAGGCCGCAAACATCTGCAGCAGGTGGTGTTACTACAACTGATCTACCAAATCCAGCAAGAAATGTATCTCGGTGAACGCAACCGACCGAAGATCGTCATCATCGACGAAGCCTGGGATTTGCTCACCGAAGGCGATGTGGCCAAGTTTATGGAACACGGCTACCGGCGCTTTCGTAAATACGGTGGTGCAGCCGTCACCATCACCCAGTCGGTGAACGACTTATACCGCAATGCCGCCGGCCGCGCCATTGTCGAGAACTCGGCCAATATGTATTTGCTCGGTCAAAAAGCCGAAGTCATCGAAGGTATGAAGCAGGATCGCCGTCTGCCGCTATCGGATGGCGGCTACGAGTTACTAAAAACCGTACATACCTTGCCCGGTGCCTATTCCGAGATTTTCTTCATCACCGAGATGGGTTCCGGTATTGGCCGGCTGATTGTCGATCCGTTCAAACGCATTCTGTTTTCCACCAAACCTGAAGACGTCAACGCCCTGAAGCAGTTGCGTCGGCAAGGCTTGAGCCTGGGTGATGCCATTCAACAACTCATCGACAGTCGCAGCAGCAAACCGAGAGAGACTAGCTATGGATCCTAAATCGCAATGGCTCGGCACCGTTTTCATCGCAGCCTGTCTGGGTGGCATCGGCGGTTGGCTGGCCACACAACAACAATTACAACAACTCTTGGCACGCCTTAATCTGGTCACACCGGTGTTCGTGCTCGATCGCGCCAAGTTGATTCAATCGATTCCGCCCAATGCCAGCCAGGAACACATGGCCAAGATTGTCGAGAATTGGCAGGGTCAGGCCAAGAAACTCAGTGATGCGGGCTATCTGGTGATCGATTCAACGGCGGTGGTGGCTGCTCCGGAGGATGTCTATGTTCGACAAGCCAGACACTAAGGATATGAAGAAGCCTCGGTTCCATTCGCCATCGTCGTACTGTGTCACTCGATTGACTTTAGGCCGCTTCCTAATAAAGGCAATACCGATTCTATTGCTGGTGTTGGCCGTTGAACGCTATATCGGCCAACGCTTTTTGATCGGTGGCGACGACCAGGTAGACCGCTGCCTGCCGGACAAATGGGTGTACCTGATCGACACTTACAACAAAGACATCTGGCGCGGCGATTTGATTGCGTTCCGTGCCGAGCGCATGGCACCCTTTTTCAAGGATGGGCAGATCATCGTCAAAATCGCCGCCGGCGTCACGGGCGATACCATCCATGTTGATCCGCAGCACACCACGATAAACGGCGAACCAGTCATCAATGGTTTGCCGTTGACCGAAAAGCTTAAAAAACCGGCGGCACAATTTAATCGCCATGAAACGATTCCGCCCGCCGCCTATTGGGTGACCGGGCAAACCGACAAAAGCTTCGATTCGCGTTATTGGGGTTATGTCTATGACCATCAAGTGATTGGACGGGCCTATGCGTTGTTTTGATCTTCTCAAAAATCCTTGGCGTCAGTCGGCGGTTTGTTTGCTTTGTTGGTTTGGTGTGCAATCGGCTCAAGCGGAAGACGTCTGGCTACAACGTTCTCAGGCCATTATGCAAGCGTTGGAAAGCCAGCCTCGACCCGACTGGTTGAATGGAAAAGCTGAACAGTTGGGCATCAAGCGTCAGGCTCAACAAGCCTTGGAAGCTTCGCAAGCGATTCGAGCAGAGGCGCTATCGACACGATCGACAACATTGGCAAGCGGTCTGCCGACAACCCCTTCGAATAAACCAGTCACGCTATTGTTTGTGTCCTTCTCGCTGGGTGAGTCCGCGCTGAAAAGCATCTTTGAAGAGGCCGCAGGCCGGGATGATGTGTTGCTAGTGTTTCGCGGTCCCAAACTTGGCCAAAAGCTACCGGCATTGATGGCTGATCTCAAACGCTTGCTGAAAGGCTTCGAGCCGCTGCCCAACATCGTGATCGATCCCACCCGTTTTCAACGCTGGTCGGTTTCATCGGTGCCTGACATCGTCGTCGAACAGGAAGGTAAAGCTCAGTTACACGTTCGAGGTGTTAGCAGTTTGTCCTGGCTAGACGAACAGATCAAAGCCGGCAAACAAGGTGATTTGGGCGCCTTGGGCGATGTTGGCGAAATTACCGAAATCGACTTGCTTGAAGAGATCAAACGCCGGATGGCCGCCATCGACTGGAAACAAAAGCAGCAACAAGCTATCGCTCGGTTTTGGGAACAACAAAAATTCGAAGACTTACCCACGGCTCAGGCGAATCGTGACCGGACAGTGGATCTGACCATCACCGCTCCGCGCGATCTGGCAGCGCCGAACGGTCAGCTAATCATCCGTGCCGGACAAACCGTCAATCCGTTGGACAAAATGCCGTTTAGCTTATGCCTGAAGGTGTTCGATGCCACGGTGCCGGCTCAAGTCGAACTGATTCAGCATCAGTCCTGTCAAGACAAACAGGCCCGCGCGATGTATCTGGCAACGCAATTACCGCGTAAAGACGGTTGGGAGAATCTGAAAAACCTGGAGAAGCTGTTCAAGTCGCCACTGTATCTGCTGACACCGGATGTGCGCAGTCGTTTTCAATTACAGCATGTGCCGGCTATCGTAGAACAATCCGGCAACCGTCTGCTGGTTCATGAACGAAAATTGCCTGCCTCAACAAGAGAACGGTCATGAAGCGATTCATTTTCCCTTGGGTGTTGGGCGGTTTGATAATGCTGACAACCCCGCTTGTTGCCGACACCACCACCCATAGCAATGATCCGTTGTGCTCTGATGCCGAATTGTGGTCCGGCAAGTTGATTACCGATATTTGTTGGAGCTGCTTGTTTCCGATTCGTGCAGCCGGAGCATCGCTGGGCGGTGGTAACGTACCCAGTATCGCCACCGACGAGAAGTTCTGTTTCTGTACCGATCCAATGGGTATTCCGGAACTGGGTATGACCATGGGCTTATGGAATCCGGCCCGGCTGATCGAGATCGTCCGCAATCCCTGGTGCTCGCCGGCACTGGGCGGCCATAAGTTCAGTGCTTCAAATGTGCGCTTGATTGCCACTACCGGCAAGGCCGACTTCGATGCCAGCGAGATGTCGTTTTTCAATTACCACTACTTCGCCTTTCCGCTGACCATTATGCTGGATCTGTTCTGGGATGGTCGCTGCAACAGTGACGGCTACCGGGATTTTGATTTGCTATATGTCTCGGAACTGGACCCGACCTGGAATAGCGACTTATTGGCGTTTTTTACCAGTCCGGAGACGGCGTTGTTTGCCAATCCGGTGGCGATTTCAGCGTGTGTGGCTGATGCGGTAGCGGCAGCCACCGGCAATCCTTTGGATGCGTTGTTCTGGTGTGCTGGGGCCTGGGGGCATATGTATCCCTTATCCGGCATATCGCCGACCAGTTACGGTACCGATCCGCGCATTACCAGTTTATTGGCTACGCGGGCGACAGCGTCCTTGCATCGACGCGGGCTGGCCTGGAAAACCTCGGGCAACGATGCTTTATGCGGCGGCTATATCTATCCCTTCATCCCAAAGTCGCAATACCGGCTATCCATGTTTTATCCGGTCGCGGAAACCGACTCCAATCACGCCATTGGCGAAACCACGTTCAAGTGGGGTGCGGGTCGCACTTATCCTGGGCCGGGTGAAGATCATCTCTACCTGCTGTGGCGTTGGCAGGACTGCTGTGTGGGGCTGTGATGGGCGTTAAGGAGTTATTCGAACCGCAACGTCGGTTTACGCAGACGCTGTCTGCGATTTTGTGCGTAACCATGGCCTGGACGCCGTTTGGCGTGTCCTGGGCGGATGCGATTCAGGCAGCTGGGCGCGATGGTCAACAACTCGGACAGCAAGTTCTGGGCGGTTTTGCGTTTCCGCTCGATACCGGCAACGGTACGCTGACCTTGAATCCGGGAACGGCTCAGGAAAGCGCCATTTCGATTGGCACGCTGTTTCCGGATACGAATAGCACTTCAAGCACGACCAGCGATTTTGCCAATCTCTATGGCAACAATCCCGGCACGCTGGCGGCGGGTCTGGATGCACAGACATCCTTGAACGGCGAAACCAGCTTAACCGGCGAAGCCTATCGCACCTTGATCGATAACGCTCACCAGTCACACCCGAACTTACACGCCGATCCGATCTGGCACAACGGCGATCAGGTGTTTGCCGATTTTACCCCATGGGCACAGTCATTCTCAGATTGCACGACCACGACGACCCAAACCGAAACTCAGCAATCGGTGCGCGTGCCGGATTATCAACTTTGCCTACGACAACCGACGGTACCGCAAAGCTGCACCGCCACCCATCAAGTCAATGTCGAGCCTTTGATCCGCTTCGTCAGTGGTGACGGCGGGTTTTCCAGTTGCGGGCCGGGTTGCATGGATTTGTATGTCGGCCGGGTGGGTGACGATTATTGGGAATCGGATTGCGGGCTGTTTACTTGGCAGGTCAAATACGAGGTCTTGCATCCGGAAGCCATCACCAGCGCCACGCTGGAATACGTCAAATACGATGACCACACACGGGTCTATTACGACAATCAGTTGATCTATACCGGTGCCAGCGGCTGGCTTGGGGATTGCGAGCTTTACACCAGTTGGAACGAATATCCCAACACTGATGTGTTGTATGCCTTCAACAGCAGTGGCATCAAGGTGTTCAAGGAAGAAACCCGAGTTTCCGGACGCGGCGAAGGCTATTCGCGGATTCGGCTGCGCTATGACCTGTCGAAACTGATCACCCAGGACGAATGGAGCTGGAGCGGACCGAATTGTCAAAACTTGGCCAACGCAATTACCGATGGCATTTGTCAGGCTGGCAGCCAATTGAGTTGCACGAACGATCCCGCCAATGCGTCGGGCTGTTACGTCGATCCGACTTCGCAGGTGATGGTCTGCGGCACGGATTTGGCCCAAGCCCCGGTGGCCAGTTCGACCGGGATTCGCAATACTTGCATGAATATTCAAGCCTCAGGAAACTGCGATTTGAATCAATACGGCCAATGCTGGACCGATACCGCCGGCACCCACTGTTTGGAACCACCGGCCAATGGTACGACTACGAGGAATTGTTCGACTTTGGAAAGCCAAGGCTGCTCGTTCATCAAAAGCCAATGTACCAGTGTGTTGGCATCCGGCACCTGCTGGGACAGCGTCGATACTTATGACTGCGGGCAAACGGTGGGCATTCCCGGCATTCAAAGCAATTCCCAACAGCAATGCGCCGGGCAGATTCGCTGCATGGGCGAAGATTGCATTACCGTGAATCGCACCCAGAGTCAGGATTTCAGCAAGGCGGTCGCCTTACTCAACAGCGCTCAGCAAATGGCGATGGACTTGCATTGCGACTACGCCAACGCCGATCTGCAGCAGAAGGATCCGACCACCTGTCAGGTATTCCAGGGTAAACCCGCCAGTTGCAAGATGGTCGGTGGCGCGCTCAGTCTGGTCGATTGCTGCGAAACACCCTCGGGGGCGATGGGGCTGGGACGTTACATTGATTTGCTGATCGCCACCAGTCAGATGGACAGCGCGGTGATGGCCATGGACAGTACCTCGGCGATTCGAGGCGCCTGGGAAACCATGCGTACTCCGTTCACGTTAGCCGGCGATGCCTGGAACAGTTTTCAGACGGATTTTGCCTCGACGGTGAATGACTTGGTCGGTACCGACATGCTCAGTACCAGCGACATTGCCTCACAAGGTTTACTGGACTCGCTGAAAGGCGAATTGATGAAGTCCGTGGCAGAATGGATTGGCCAGACCTTTGGCGAAGCGGCCGGTAACGCCTTGTTCAGTGCCGGTGGCCAGGCGGCCTTCGACTCCGCGGGCAACTTGACCCCGGCGGCCCAATCGGGCGGCGTCGAGTTGGGTGGCGGTGCCGCGGTCGCAGGTGAACTGCTCAGCACCCTGATGACGGCCTATACCGTAGTGATGATCATCATCATGATCATCCAGATCGTCTATTCCTGCGAGGAACCGGAATACGAACTCGCCGCCAAGAAACAACTGAAAGTCTGTACGGATCTGGGCACCTATTGCGAGAGCAAGGTGGCAGGCGTGTGTTGGGTGCGCAAGGAAAGCTACTGCTGCTACAACTCGCCGCTAGCACGCATCCTCAACGAACAAATCAAACCGCAGCTGGGCATGGACTTTGGTACGCCGGAAAGTCCAACTTGTACCGGGATTAAAGTCGCAGATCTGGACCGCGTGGACTGGACTCAGGTCAATTTGGACGAATGGTTGGCAATTCTGGCACAGACCGGGCATTTGCCGTCCACCGCCAATGCCGCGTCCATGCTCAATCTGGATCAACTCACCGGAACCGGCAGCCGACTCAATCCGCAGAAATACGGTGCTGTCTCCAGCGGCCGCCAAGACACCTTAACCCGCACACGAGGCCGGATGACCGACCTGGATGTACCTACGGTCAAACGGCAGTCGGAACTGGAAGGATGGGGAATGGGGCCATAGCCACAAAGCTTCACAGTGAAGATTTTGGGTATTTCAAGTGTCGAGGACATCCCAAATAGTCGCAGCTTCGATGATTGTCGCAAACTGTCCTGCATCAAATCCATAAGGATAGAGATTATCATCGTCAATCTGTTCAAAAACTGAGGATAGTGCATCTCCACAAATCTTTGCAAAGTCATCTTTTATGACAGTGCTAGAACCATGTTTAGTTTTTTCGGTATCGATAGCTTGGTGCAAATCCCGCAATAAATGACGTTCATTTCTAAGCGCAATGATAACTTCCTGAAGCGAGACTTTTAAAAATCCCTCGAAATATTCATGATCATGCTCTATTGAAGTATCGATAATCCAGAAATGTGTTTGGATCTGACTGGGATCTCGCCCAAGTACCAGCGCTGACAATGTCGGATCAGTCGTTAACTCCTTGGCCACCCATGCACTTTTACGTTTTAGTTGAAGAGCCGCTTTACGGAGAGTATTCGTTCTATGCAGCCAGGCATCGTGATGGGTCTTGCGAATGTAGCCAGACTTTATTTCAAAAACAAATAAATGATCATCACGTAAGCAAATTAAATCGATTTCGCCGACTTCTTCACTGGAGTCACGTGGTGGGTTAAGGTTTCCAACCACTTTAAAACCAAATTCTGTAAATGTTTCTGCCAGCCTTTTCTCGATGCGATTGGTTTCCAGATTCAGTTCATCTCGATTTCGTCCCAATCGCCGTAAGTTATTAACAGCGGCAGTTACATTATTTTGAAACGCAAACATCCAAGGAAGCTGGAACAGATAATTGCCAATCTTCAAAATTGGCCTTTCATGTAACTCGGGTTTCAGGGCATGTTCATGCTCACGTAATTGCCGTGATAAGTCTTTAAGATCGTTTGACCAAAAATCGAGAATGGCTTCGGTCATTTGCTTGTTACCGTTTGGGTATTCCTCGCTGGAAGTCCAGTTACAAATTCTGGCAATCTTTGCCTTACGCTCAGCAAAAGTAATCGGAAATCGAATTTCGCCTTCAACCAATCCCGCAAAGGAAAACACCGTCAATGCCGTCAACCAGTCTCCGGCCAGTTCGAATTCACGGCAATAGGGAAGAATGTATCCGTGCTTGTAAAAAGCGTGCATCAATTCGATTGTCAGCAATGTCCGCAATAAATCGACCTTGACGCCGCCCTCGGTTGTGAAATGATCGTCGAGGCCATAAATTTCAGTCAGCTCAAGTTTGGTGCGTATAGCGGATATCCAGGCAAACCGATTACTTTCTTCATTTTCTGGGGTGCCAAAGCGTTCAAAGGCAAGGCCTAGCTTGATAAATTCATCAATCGACCTGAAATGCCAGTACTGATGAAATCGATCAAGTTTCATACCGTTCCGACCCCAGTCATACCCTTCCTGATTTACCCGCGGAAATACAATCAGCTTTTCATTTTCAAAGCGAATGTCGTAATCATCATCGAAACAAAAATTCTCGATGGTTTTACCTACAGATTCATTAAATTGCAGATAGGCGTCAACGAGGCGTTCAAATGTCTCCAGATAGAACAGACATTTTTCGGCAACTCTAGCTGTGGAATGAGATGGAAACAGTAACGAAGCCATATGTTTTCGAAGCGATTCGCCGATGATTCGCTCCGATATAAAAAAATCATTTTGTCCACTGGCTTTTAGCTTTGAAACGAGTATTTGATTGAGGGCATCAGACATTTCCTGAAAGGCATCTCGACTAGCCTCGGCACGATCCTTTTCAAATTGATGAGGCCTCAATTCATGTTGTCCTTGGCTGTAAACAATATGTTTGAATGCGAACAAGCTTGCATAGACCAGCGTTTCTAACGGCGTTAACCGTTTCAACTCGGCTTCAATCAACTTTATCGCGTTCTTAAATCTGCCGTTTTCTTCTTCGAGAATTTCGCACGCTTTAATAAAATCAGATAGGTCCACTGCGTCGCCTAGATCAAGCGCATCGATTTCCTGCCAACGCAATGACTTTGGTGACAAAAACACCTGAGAATAGCGAATGGCTCGCCGGAGTGTTACGGGTGCCGTGACAACTAAGTGTTGCAACCAATTAGGTCTGGTTACTTTGTTTTGCTGAAGATAACGAGCCAAAGCCAGGGCGAAGGCTTCCTCTGCAAAAATATCCTCCGAAGCTTCATCCCAAAATGCGGCCGTCCAAAAATCAAGATCTCGATCAGCAACACTTAAATTTCGCTTCCCGGCTTTGGCCGGCTTTCCATCCAGGTACCGGTGAGTCAATTTGATAATCGCTTCAGTCGCGGATTCACTACTTTCGGTTAAGCGTAGAAATCGATCTTGGTAAAAGTTCGGGACTGGCTCTATCATCATCAGGTTATTACTCTGATCAGGGTTAGGCGGGGAGCATTCTCAGCGACGTATTATCGACCAGCCAATGCTCCTGAACGATGCCTGCCTGATGCAATTTTATCAGCTGCCAACAAGCTTGGATGATGGGATAGCGGGTATCGGATAAAGCCATGCGGCAACCGGCGAGTTGTTTTTCATAGAGTTTATGATTGGCTTTGCCGGAGTCTTTAAAATAACACTCCAACTGCACCAAGTCCGGCGCTATCAAACCGGCAAAGCTTGGAAAAGACTGCGCGATGCTCAGACCTTTCGGATCCATGTCGCCCATTACCCAGACTGGCAATGGGTGTTTCTCGATCAGACTCAATACCGTGCCAGCCTGATACACCTGATCGCCCCGAAATATCACTAGCGGATCGGTCGACTCTGCCAATTCATCCAGCTTCATCGCACTCAACTGATCGAAGCACCGGTAATTTTCAACGATCCAGATACTTTGATGTTCAACGCAGGTGATGCTGTCTAAGGCTATATCGCAATGACTGTTGTCCGGCAGTCGATATGCTTCACCGTTTAACTTGAGCATCCTACCCGGCAAGGGTTTAATGGCTAATCGGCTTTTCTTCACCGATTGCCCCGCTAGTTTTTCATCGAAGGCAAGCGTTAACACCTGCTCGCGCTGCATGGTGGAAAATTCACCCATTCCCACTTGCTGCAGATCAATGCCGGTGATTTTATTAACCAACTCGCGCAATTCCTGTTTATCTGCGCTGGTCAGATGCAGTTTTTTGGCTTGGGTGAGGCCGATATTGTATTCGCGGTGAATGGCCTGCCAGGTTTGATTGAGCGGAAAAATCGCTTGTTCGCTAGTTAATGCGCGGGCAATCACAGTCAGCCAGGTTTTATTCATTTCTCAACCACTTGGTAGCACAATACGATGTCAGAAATCTTCTTATTGCCGGTAAAGCCTGTCCCTTGGCCTACCTCACGCCATTCGACTTGCAGGGACTTATGTTGCTGTTTCAAGCATTCGTTCATCACGCACGCTAACCAGATGGTGGGTTCGATATCGGAGGTAAATACCTGTTGAAATGCCAACGCCGATAAGGGGCGACCGGCTTGCTTCCGGACTTTGGCCATAAAGGCCGCCAGTTGCTGCCGGTATCTAGGAACCTGTAAGGTCTGCTTTTCTGTTGGCGTGAGGTTAATCGAGTTCAAACGCCGCTGCTTTTGTTTGGCTAACAGGGCGTCGCTATCGATACGGATCTTCTGGGCAATCTCGACCAGTTCCTGCTCCACGGCATGATCCAGGGAGTCAGCATGCGCAGATAGCGCTAAAGGCTGGATACGATTCCAGTGTTCCGGAATCTGATCGTGCTCGCTCCAATCGAGCGGCTGGTAATCGGGGTTTTGCCGTAGATAAAACGCAAAGCCCTGCACCAGTTGCGCGCGGACTTCGATTTGCCGTAGTTCGAACAGGAAAATTTTGAGTTTATCGAGAATGTCTTGCAGTCGCTGTTGGTACTTCGGCAAGAGCCTGAGTAATTGCCGTTCCAGCAGTTGATGTAACTCCGGCTGCTCTTCGACATATTCCAGTAAAAATTCAGGCTGCAAGGCGCTGATGGCATTGACCAGTTTTTCTAGGCGGGCAATGTAAAAGCTATTTTGCTTTTGCTTCTCCGCCAGGGTACGAACATTGGCAAAACGGCTGTTGACCAGCATTAACAGGTAACTGGTGTTCTCCTCCAAATTGTCGGCCAAATCAAACACCAGCCGTTGGATTTCCAGCAGATAATGGTCGACATCATCCAGCCTATTTTCCCGCCAGGCATCCTGATACAAACCAATTTGCTGCTCCAGGGTATCGATCCAGCTCGACAGATCGGTATCTAGCCGACGGATCCGGTCGCTGCTCAAAGCACTATCCAGAAACTGGCTCAAGCGACCGGCGATACGAAACCCATCGTCGCCGTGATCGACCAGTACTTTAAATTGTTTGAGTTGATTGAGGGTGCGTTGGTTTTGGCTATCGGAATAAATGGTGCCGTTGAAATAGGCTTTGGCGATCAAGTCGCTATGATTAGCCAGAGCCCTGAACAGCCGTTCCAGGCTTTGTTCGGCCTGACTCAAAACAGACTCTCCTGGGTCACTTCATCTTCATCCTGGGCAATGGGCAATTGCTCATGTTCTTTGATAAATTGCAGCGCTTGATAGAAATAATCCAGCTTGCCGGTTACCTGATAGATCAGCGTATCGCGGTTGGACAGATGCAAATAACCCCATTGATCCAGCGTTTTCAGCAGCTTTTCCAGACGGCTTTTCACGGCATCGTCAGTACAGACAAAATCTTTGAAGCGGCTAAAGGTTTGCAAGCGATCAGCCAAGGCCTGGTTGCTCTCGATGACCTGTAATAGTGCCCCGAAACTCAGCGTATCGCCGGGTGATAAAGCCGTGTCGCGATGCAAACAGGCCATCATCATCTCCAGCCATTCCACCACCGGCTGCAATTCCACCCGAAATTGCTGAAAGATTCGTTGAATATCGCGGCGGGCGCCGGCGTCAATCTGTCGATACGCGGCGTAAAATGCCAGCCCATTCTGAGTCTTACTCAAACGGTATTGCAATTTGCTTAAGAATTCGTCAACTTGTTGTGCATTATCAGTCTGCTGTAAAAAACGAAAGCCGGTTTCGTCGCTGATTTCGCAAATGAACTCGCCTTGCAGCAAGCGCTTTAGTAGCACGTCAAACATCAGCTAGCTCCCTGACCAAGGGAGCCAATTCCATGAGATATGCGTCATCGATTTCCATCTCTACCAATTCACGCTGACCAACCACCTGATAACGGTTTTTGAACAACCGTAGTACGTCCGGATCGGGATCGGGAAAAGCCGACAGCAAGGTGATGTCGTTATTGCTGAGTAACTCCAGCAACACCTCGATATTGACCTGATGCAATTCCTTTAATTCATCCATCGGCCAGATGATGTTCAAGGGTTGGTCCTTGCGGATCATGTTGACCAGAGCAATAAAAAATACGCACAAAATCAGATACGACAGGCCGTGACTGGAAATTTGCTGCAACTCCTCGGCATGGGTTGCGCGTTTGCTACGGCCGTTTTCGCTGACTATGATTTCCAGTTCCAACAAATTGACCAGTTTCATTTCCACCCGACCTTTGCCTGGCATCTGTTCCGCCACCAAGCGCACCATGTCAGCAAAGGCCTCACCGGGCAACCGGCCATCGCCGTTACGGTTCCAGTCATCGTATTGCTTGGTAAAGGCGACGATTTGCGGCCAATAGCCCAAAGTCTGCACTTTTGAGGTCAAGCGCCCCTGGATGCTTTCGATTTTATCGAAACGGATGTTGCTATCGATATGTTTGGCCAACCGTCTTGATAGCGAGTCTATGCCGCGGTCGAAATGTTCCAACGCTTGTTGATAATTCCGGATTACCGCGCCAAACAGATTGGCCTGATTGACTAGTAGACTGCGAAGATCCTGGTGAGCACTGTCGTACCAATTCAAGATTGGCGATAGCCAGGCCGTTTCGTCGCTATCCAGGCCCAGCTCATTTTCCTGACTGGCATAATACTGAGCCGGACCGGTGCCGGGATAACGTGCTAAGGTCTGTTTCAAATGCCTCAGCTTGGCCAGTAGCAGGCGACGCTGGCTTTTATAAGCCTCGTTCAAGCTACGATATTCGTTTTGTAACAAGGCCAAGGTATGCGATTCGTCAAAACTGATGACATTGGCGGCATAACGCGCATAGGGCGTGCAGTCGTCCAGTAATTGTTCCAGAGTCTTCAATTCCTGCGTCAATTTCTCAAGCGATGCGGCCAGCTGATCCATCTCGGCTTTTAATGCTCTGCTGTGCTGTTGATAATGGTGCTTGGCGGCTTCGTACTGTGCCTCGGTTAGCCGGAGTTCTGCAGTTAGTTGGCGAATCGCATTGCTCAGCTGAGGGTAGCCAGACCAATGCAGTTGCTCCCAACGCCGATAATCGCTGACTGTTTCAGCTGCGGCTTTGGCGGCTTGCAACTGTTTTTTCAAAGTATCAATTCGGGTCTCAAGCTGTTGCAAGGCATCGACATCGATTTTTCGGGTTTTCAGACTGTTCAGTCGTTGTTGATCGAGTTCTTGAAGGGCCTGTTGCTCTTGGCTTTTTAGCACTGAAATGTCTTGCCGGATATGCTCGACTTGTTGGCTGGCAACCTGTTTGATTCGGGCGATAACCGCGTCGAGTTCAACAGCCAGCTGCTTTTCCTCGTGTTGCAATTGCCGTTTTAAGCCCTCTAATTGTTGTTTAATATCCGCCAAGGCTTGCTCGACAGCCGTTTTTTCGGCCTGTAACTGTTGCGCGCGCTGGCGTTTGCTGGTTTCAATCTGCAGCTTCAAAGAGCCTAGTTCGCTTTGAATAGCCTTCAAGCCGGTTTGCAGGCGACCCTGCTCGCTTTCAGCTTGTTGGGATTGCTTGCGCAGTTGGGTATCGGTCTTTTTCAAAGCCAACAATTGTTGCTCGACCTGTTCGTCCAAGCCGGCCAACTCGCGTAAGCGGTGTTCATGCTCAGCCAGCACTGTACGGATTTGTTGTTCATCGGCTGCCAAATCCGCCGGCAGCACCTCCAAATTCAGCGACACCCCGTACAATCCTGTCGGATTTCCCATTAACGCCGGCTCAAGGTCGTCGCGCAGCAATAGTTCCGGATTAACCACTTTGGCGATGTCCTGCGCCCAGTCCGGTTGATGCTCACGTAGAAAACGCAGCAAGGTATCAGCTTCGGTATCCAATTGCCGTTTTAATTGATTGATCGCCTCCTCAATGGTTTGTTTCTCAGTCTGAAAACTTGCTTTTTGTTTCAGAGCATCCTCAACAGCCTCTTGATTGGCTTTGATACGTTTGTTGATACCGACGACTTCGGTTTTGGCCTGATCCAATTGCTGTTGCAGACTCTGTTGAAGTTCCAGTTTGGCTTCGCGGGTTTGGATTAGTACCGGATCAGGTTGGATTTGGGCAATTTGTGCATTCAGTGCCCCCAACTTTCCCTGAACTTCGCCGGCCGATCCGTGTAGTTTCTCTTGTTCGCCATTATTCGCGGCTCTCAGTTGTTCTCGGGCCTGGTTATGTTCCGCACGATGTTTGGCCTCATCTTGGCTAGCCTGCGCCTTGGCCTCATCGATCTGCCGCTCGTGCTGGTGACGTTGCTCGGCGTAACCTTTCTCCGTGTCGGCTTTGATCGCTGCGAATTGGGCATTGATGTCCTGAACTTCGGAAGTTAGCTTCTCGTAGTGCTGTTGTTCCCTTGCCAGACTGCCGGCAAAGACAGGCTGTTGCTCGGCCTGACGAATACTCAGCTGTATGTCTTTGGCGTCCCATTCGGCTTTTTCTTTCTCCAGTTGGGTTTTCTGCTTCTCCTGGCTGCTTAGCTCGGCTCTTTGTTGGGCAAGAGCCGATTGCATTTCAAGTTCCTCGGCTTCCCAAGCAGTCTTCAAGGTTGTCAGTGCTTGTTCGGCTTGTGAAAGTTGTTCTTGTTGCCCTTGCTGTTGCTGGCGATAACGCTCCTTCAACAGTAATAGGCGCTTGTAAAGTTCACCGAATCGGCTTTTAAATTGTTCCTGTTCAGCCGCAAGCTCACTGAGTTCTGCGGCCTGTTCCCGCTCGGCTTCGCTGTGTTGGTAGGCCCGGTATTCCTTGTGCCAATCCTCTAATTTATCCATAGAGACATCCAAGGCAATGGAATCGCGGTTCTCGTCGATACAGTTGACCAGCATTTCCCGCAAGTCGGCAAAATCGGTCGAACGTTGCAGCATGCCGGAGACGATTTTTTCGATGTCCTTCAGTCGCCGCCCGGCACTACCCTGACAAAAGCTATAACGGGCAATCAAATTACGCAATTCCTGACCCTTGCTATGCGGCAGGTTTTGAATCACCGTGCGATAGTCGCTACAGGACGTCAGCTGATTGCTGGAATTAATTTGACGTTTGTCCAAGTGCCGTTTCAGATCGCGGCAGGAAATCGGAAAGCAAGAGCCATCCAGTCGAGTTTCCAGAAAATCGTCACGATCAAAGCCCTTATCGACGAAGCGATAGCAAAGACCTTCTTCATTGAGTGAGGCATAGATCACTACCAGGCAAACTTGCTGATCCCGGCGATACTCGAAAATGATGTAAGACGACTCATTGGGCAAATAATGCTTGGCAAAGCTGTCGGTGACTTTACTTCTCGGCACCAATCGCCCAGGTCGTTCGCCAAAAAACAACGGGATCAATCGCAACAAGGTGGTTTTACCAGCACCGTTGACACCGTTCAGGTTGGTGTGCCCCTCCAACCGAACTTCTTGTAACGTGCCCGGTTTATAGGAGTCGATCAAAATCAGCCGAATTAATGCAAAACTTCCCATCCGTTACCTTTTTGACTGTTCAAGTGTTCTTGGTGATAGGCACAATCAAGCCACCATTTGCCGCAAACTCTGCTGCATAGCGGCTTTAAATGCAGGATCATTGGCAAGCAGTTTATACAGCTCCAATTCATTGCGGCGATTCTTGAGTATCACGTCTTCAAATATCTTTTCAAACGCCAGGATCCGGGTATGAACATCGGGGTTGTTTTGGTATTTTTCCTGAAAATCTGGGTGTGCTTTGATACCGTCGGCGATATTGATGAACTTGATGCGCTGCTCTTCGGGTGTTGCACCCCAGCCTTGAAACCAGCGTTCATTAAAGCTACGAATGATTTCATCCAGAGGATCGTGTTCCTCACCACCGCCATGCGTTCCCCGCAGATTGGGGTTTTGCGGCTCCAGCTCGGTTTCGCTGGCATCCAGGCCAATGTGGTGGTTGAGTTTGACCCGCTCCAAACCATAAGACGACAAATCCACCGACTCCAGCAATTCATCAATCTGATCCGCATTGGGGTCTTTCACGATCAGCTTGGGGATTAGAAACTTCAGGAACCAGAACAGTTTTTCCCAAACGACAATTTCATACGGGATGATGGACGCCATTTGTCCATAGATTTTGACAAACTGCTTGGCCTTGATCTTGAAGTCGGCTTTAGCCAGTTCATCCAGCGCCAATTCTTGATTGAACCGGTCTGCCGCCGTATCGATCAGCGGGCTTAGCTGCTGTGCATCGGCATTACTAAAATACAGTTCGACAAACTGCTCAACCTCAAACCACTCATATACCGCCACCTCATCCAGTGCGTCTTTTAACTCATGCAATACATTGACATCCGTGGCTTCTGACAAGCGCGTGGCTGTATAGAAAGGATCGAAGGCCGTTTTAATATCGTCTACCGAATTAAAGAAATCCAGGATGAACAAATCTTCGGTTTTCTTACCCCACTTGGGTGCTGCTCGGTTCAATCGCGACAAGGCTTGCACCGCCAGTACGCCTTGCAATTTTTTATCGACATACATCGCACTGAGCTTGGGCTGATCGAATCCGGTCAAGTATTTGTTAGCGACGATCAACAAGCGGTACTCGTCTTGATCGAAATAATCGCGGGTTTCATTTTCGGCAAAACCATTGATTTGCGCTTCGCTGTACTCGATGCCGTCAACTTCTTTAGTGCCGGAAAAGGCGATGGCGACCTTGAACGGATTGCCGCGGTCCTTCAATAGCTGGCTAATGGCCCGGTAATAACGAATGGCCGCTTCGATATTTTGGGTAATCACCATGCCCTTGGCTTTGCCCTTGAGTTTTTTGCTGTTGACCATCTGCGGGATGAAATGGTCGAGCATGATTTCCGCTTTGATCGCAATAGTCTGCTGATGGCGTTCGACAAAGGCGCGCAGCTTTTTCTGTGCTTTGGCGCTGTCAAATAGCGGATTATCTGTAATCGATTTTTGGATCTCGTAATAGCTTTTATAGGTGGTGTAATTGGCCAACACGTCCAGGATAAAGCCTTCCTCGATCGCCTGTTTCATGGAATACAAATGAAAGGGTTCAAAGCTGCCATCCGGCTGTTTAACGCCGAACTTTTCCAGCGTGGTGTTTTTCGGCGTCGCGGTAAAGGCTAAATACGAGGCATTACCGCGCATTT
This sequence comes from Methylomonas sp. PHL2-19, assembly GCF_059331595.1. Lineage (NCBI taxonomy): Bacteria > Pseudomonadati > Pseudomonadota > Gammaproteobacteria > Methylococcales > Methylococcaceae > Methylomonas > Methylomonas sp. PHL2-19. The sequence continues at coordinate 4,960,412 of NZ_CP196839.1, read as the reverse complement.
TCCTGGATTGCATGGCTTGCAGAATTTTGTCCTGCACATCCAGCTCTTCCTCAGCCTGCTCGCTTTTACCCATCGCCCTGTTCATGTTGTCGTGCGCGGAACCACTCTGCGAGCTATGCGCCTCGTCGATGATCACCGCAAAGCGTTTGTCGCTCAGATCGGCGATGCCGTCGATGATAAAGGGAAATTTCTGGATGGTGGTGATGATGATTTTCTTGCCTTGCTCCAAGGCACTTTTCAACTCCGAAGATTTAAACGCCGGGGCGACGATATTTTTGACTTCGGAAAAATCCTTGATGTTTTCGCGCAATTGCTTATCCAACAGGCGGCGGTCGGTGACGACAATCACCGAATCGAACAATGGCTTTTCCAGGTCAACCGCACCTGGCGTATCCAGCTTGGCTGGATAAGCTTCTATCAATTGATACGCTGCCCAGGTAATGGAATTGGATTTACCGGAACCCGCCGAGTGTTGGATCAGATAGGTTTGCCCAACACCGTTTTGACTCGCATGTGCCACCAGTTTGCGCACCACATCCAGTTGATGATAACGTGGGAAAAACAAGTTGCGCTTATCCAGCGGTTCTTTACTGCTGCCATCCAGTCGCACAAAATGTTGAATGATATTGGCGACGCTCTCCTTGCTAAACACGGCTTGCCATAAGTAGGCGCTTTTGTGGCCATTGGGATTGGGCGGATTGCCGGCGCCGTGGTTATGGCCTTTGTTGAACGGCAAAAAGAAGGTGTGCGGCCCTGCCAGTTTGGTGGTCATGTAGATTTCATCGGTATCCACTGCCATATGCACCAGGCAGCGACCAAATTGCAGCAAAGGCTGATTGATGTCGCGATCTTCGCGGTATTGTTTCTGGCCGCGATAACGCGCGGTTTGGCCGGTCCAGGGATTTTTCAGCTCCAGCGTGGCAAACGGCAGACCGTTGATGAACAACACCAGATCGATTTCTTCCAGGGTATTGCTCAGTGAATAGCGCACTTGGCGAGTGCTGCTGAAAATGTTGTCGGCGAAGTTTTGCTTCACCTTGTCGGAACTGCTGGCCAGCGGTGCCGGATACATCAGGTGCAAAGTGGCATCGTCGACGCTCAAGCCTTTTTTCAGCAAATGCAACAGGCCGTATTTTTTGATCAGCTTATCGAACCGCTCCAGCACTTTAAGCTGCCAGTCGCCGCCGTGCTTTTGCAACTTTTCCAGCTCTTCATGCTGGGTGTGCTCCAGAAACGCCCAAAAGCGTTTGCTGTCGATGGCATATCGGGCATTGAAATCGTGCGGCAAGCCGAGTTGGTAACCGTGGCTGGGGCTGAACGGCAGATCGCCCATTTCAGCAACACCCTTTTGGGCTTCCAGACAGGTGCCGGTCAGCTGTTTTTCGATGGCGATTTCCAGTTCTTTCTCGGAGGTTTTGCTGACCATCCCTGATTACTCCTTTTTTTGAAGTAGCGCCAATCGGCGCTGCACGGCTTCGATGACCTTCTCGGCAATCAAACTATGAAAAGGCTGTTTATCCTGCCCCAAGTTACATTGCTCCAAGGCATCGTAATAAGCCAGCCGGGATTCGGTGTCACCGTGAATAATGGCTATTGGGTAGCCGTGTTGCAGCAAAACCAGATTCATCACCAAGCGGGCGGTACGGCCATTGCCATCCACAAACGGATGAATCGTCACCAGTTGTTCATGCAGCTCGGCGGCCAGCACAATCGGATGCAGGCTTTGCCGGTTTTTCGCATAGAACTCAAAATACCCGGTCATTTGCTCTTCCAGTAGCCAGGGCTGCGGCGGTGTATGCCGGCTACCGCTGATCATCACCGGAATATCCCGAAACCGCCCGGCATACTGTTTGTCGATTCCGCGCAAGACCAAGGCATGCAAGGTCAACAAGTCGTGTCGATTGAAGATGGCGTCACGGCTGGCCATCTCGCGGATCAGTTCCACCGCCTCGTAATGGTTGATCGCCTCCAAATGTTCGACCAGCGGCTTGCCGCCGATTGTCAGTCCCTTGTTGATCACCAGATCGGTTTCGCGCAAGGTCAGCGTGTTGCCTTCGATGCGGTTGCTGTCGTAGGTGTATTCGATGTCGGTAGCCTTGTCCACGCTGCGGCTATCCCAATCGCGATATTCCTGCAATTGGCTCAGCAAGGCATCGGCTTGTTCGAGCAAGGCGGCTAAAGCGCTCATACGACAACCTCAGGAACGCGGATTTTGCCGGTGACGGCGCTGTTGATCAGCGTGGCTTTGTATTCTTTGAGTTTATCGATTTGTTGCTGCTGGATGGCAATGGCCTGATCGATTTTGGCGGACTGAGTTTCGATGTGGGTGACGATGGCAGTTTGTTCCTCAACAGGAGGAACGACAGTCATCAATTGCTTAAATTCATTCCAATACAGTCTTTTCCGAAAATCGGTAATTCCTTTTGAATTTCTGTCCATTTGTTGAATAAATTCCGGGCAACGATATTGATACTCAAAATATGAAGAGGCTATTTTTTGGCTCGGTGTGGCAATAATATAGGCAGGGCTAACCATACCTTTAACTACCACTGCGCCAATTGCACCCTGCCAAGCACGCATCATATTGAAGACTATATCGCCTGGCTGAACCAAGTTATATTTGGTTTTATCTTCAATTTTGATTCGACCTCGGATGTTTTCTTCATCGGATATTTCTTCCGAAGAAACAGCCGTATGAATTGAAACGGATAGCAATGGTAATCCCTCTTCGCCTGGTTCGATTCGTTGCCTGAATAATGCACGGTTTGCCAGTACTTCCCAATGCGCCGGAATCTCTCCGATCCATTCCACCCCGGAGTCTAGCATAGTCACATTGGGGGCTAGGCCACGGGTGACGGCATTTTGAATCAGGATTTGTTTGCGCTCTTTGAGCAGGGCGATTTGTTGTTCCTTGATCGCCACGGCTTGGTCGATTTGCGCGGTTTTACGGTCCAAAAAGGCGGCGATGGCGGTTTGTTCGGGTAAAGGCGGAATTCCCAAAATAACCGCCTTCATCTCGTCATAGCGAGTAGTCCAAAGATCGGCAACAATTCCATGCCCCATGCGATAAAACTCTTCAATAAATGCGTAACTTTTCAAAAGAAAGTTACAGTATTGGGAGTCAATGCCATTCGGCGTCAAAACAATATTAATCAGAGAAACAGAACCATCTCTATCGGAAACCCCACTAGAACCTTTTCGATCTGATCGACTATTGATAACAAAGTCGCCCTTTTTTACCAATTTTCTATTGTCACCATCATTAGTTTTTGCCGCAGTATCTAATTGCGGCAATATTCCATTTTTTGTGACCGACAAGGGTGGAAAGTCTTTATCAGAAACTTTTTGCCTGCGTTCTTCAAAACGCGTGCCTAAACGAGTTAACATCCAATGCGCCGGAATCTCCCCCAGCCATTCCACGCCGGAATCCTTATAAGCCTCGTAAGTGGGCATCTCCGCCAGTTGCTCAATCATCGTCCGCCTCATCCTTTTTATTCAGCAATTGCGCCTGCACTTTTATCCGCTCGCGTTCCAATTCGTGTTTCAGCTCGGCTTCGGTCGGTAGAAACGGCAGATATTTGGCGGCAAACAATTGTTCGCTGTCGGTCAACACCGAATACTTTACGACCGCTTCGCTTTTCTGGCTGCACAGAATCAGGCCGATGGTCGGGTTGTCGTCCGCCGATCGTTGCTGTTGGTCGTAGATGCGCACATAGCTGTCCATCTGGCCCACATCTTGATGGCTAAGCTTGCCCAGTTTCAGGTCAATCAGTAAAAAGCACTTTAGCTTGAAATGATAAAACACCAGATCGATGTAAAAGTCCTGGTCTTCGGTGCGGACGCGCTGTTGCCGGGCAACAAACGCAAAGCCTTTGCCCAATTCCAACAGGAAGGCTTGCAGGTTATCCAGCAGGCCTTGTTCCAGATCGGATTCCAACAAGTGCTGGCTGGGCAGGTTCAAAAAATCGAGAATATAGGGATCGCGTAATATATCTTGAGGCCGCAGTTGCTGTTGCCGCTGGTTTTCATGGGCGATATGCTGCTGCGCCTCGGCTTGAACCTGCGCTTTATCCTGACTGGATAACAGGCGTTCGTAGTAGAGTTTGTCGATCTGTCGTTCCAGTGCCCGCACGCTCCAACATTGCTGAATGGCTTCCTGCTGATACCATGCGCGAGCTTGGTCGCTTTCGATACTGGCCAATAGCTTGTAATGCGACCAACTCAATTTGAGAGACACTGTCTCTTGAATTGGGAAAGTTAAGTAAAAGCGCCGCATGTTCCGCAAATTGCTGGCATCAAAACCCTTGCCGAATTCCAACGTCAATTGCTGCGAGAGTACTTGTAATTGTTGTTTACCGTAGGCAGCGCGCGCCTGCCCTTGTTGTTCATGTTCGACGATCAAACAGCCAATCTGCCAGTAGCATTGCACCATCGCACTATTCACGGCCTGCTGTACTTGCTGACGTGACTGTTGAATAACCAGAGCAATGTTGCTGAAAAGCGGCGCTAGTCCATCGGATAGCGACGGATGTGGGCTGGCTGATTTCAATGGTTCGGCATCGTTCATCATCGTCGCCTATAGCAGGTTTAAGTCAATGCCCAGAATATCGGCAATCAAGCCTTCGGCCTGCTTTTCCAGGGCGATGATGTCTTTAGCCACGTCATTCATGCCGCGCAGCGGTTTGTGCCGATAGAAATATTTGTTAAAGCTGATTTCGTAACCGATTTTGACCGAATCAAGGTTTATCCAGGCTTCTGCGACATGCGGTTTCACTTCGGCCTGGAAGTAGCGGTGAATCTGGTCGTTCAATGGCACCGATTCGCTGTCGCGCAAATCGGCATTGGATTCGTAGCTGAGGTATTCGCCTTTTTTACCGGTGGGGTAAACGCCAAAATCGGGTAGCTCATCTTCGCTGCAATCCAGGCGTTGCAAGACCTTTTCGAGCATATCGCCATTGAGTTTGAAGGTTTGCGCGATGACTTTTTCGGCGGTTTCGTCGTACCAACTGACGGCGTTGAGGATGGCGTTTTTGTCGCTGGCACTGAGTTTGATGTTTTGCGTCTTTAGAATGGCGTCAACGGAAGTCTTGAATTGGTTGAAATCGCTGGATTCGTCGCTACCGATCGTCGCCATCAAGGTTTGCGCTGTTTGCATCAGGTTTTGTTGTTTCAGCCAGGTATCCAGGCTGAGCAATTTGCTGCGATTTTTAGCATTGAGGCCCAGTTCATTGTCTTCGCACCAGGCCAGAATGGTTTTTTCGTGTTGCTCCAAACAACCGGGATGATAGACGGCATCGCCCCATTGCTGGTAAATCCACTGCATCGGCTGATTTAACGACTTATCAAAACGTAAGGTTTCAATGCGCACCAGGCTAAATTGGGCCTTGCGGCGGTCCGGACGTTCGATATTGACCTTGTAATAGCCGAAATCGCTGTTGTCGAATACCCGAGCGGCGATACCCGCTTCATCAGTTTGACGCTCTTGAGTGGCCAAGTTTAAATAGGTTTCAGCGATGGTCTGGATATGTTCCGGAGCGAATTCGCAGTTTTTATTGCCAAGATTTTTGCGCAGTTTGCGGTAAAGCTGGCTGGCGTCAATCAGTTGTACCTTGCCTTTACGTTCGGGGGCCTTGTGATTGGATAGCAACCAGATATAAGTTGTAATGCCGGTGTTGTAAAACAGATTGTTGGGTAGCTGGATAATGGCTTCCAACAAGTCGTTTTCGATGATGTGGCGACGAATATTGCTTTCGCCGCTGCCGGCGTCGCCGGTAAACAAACTGGAGCCATTATGCACGGAAGCGATGCGCGAACCGTGCGGGCTGTTATCCAGCGGTTTCATTTTACTGACCATTTCCATCAGAAACAGCAATTGGCCATCACTCGAACGCGGCGTAGCATCGAGCGTTTCCGGGTTGCCCCAGTAGTCGTTTAACGTCACCCGAAACCGGGCATCGATCACGTCGCCGCCGTCTTTGATATATTTCTGCTCGCTGGCCCAGCTTTTGCCATAGGGCGGATTGGAGAGCATGAAATCAAAGTAGGTGCCGGCAAATTCATCCGTGGACAGCGTGGAGCCGACGCGAATGTTGGCGGGGTTATTGCCCTTGATCATCATGTCGGATTTGCAGATGGCGTAGGTTTCATCATTGATTTCCTTGCCGTACAAATACACATCGCCGGTTGCGCGAATCGTGCCTTCCTCGTCCTTGATGAAGTTTTGTGACTCGGTGAGCATGCCGCCGGAGCCGCAGGCCGAGTCGTAAATGGTCATGACTGGCGGCAATTGATCTTTCACGGGATCGAAGACCAAATGGGTCATTAATTCGATCACATCACGGGGCGTGAAGTGTTCGCCAGCTTCTTCGTTGTTTTCTTCGTTGAATTTTCGGATCAACTCTTCAAAGACATAGCCCATCCCCAGATTGCTAAGAACGGGTAGCCGGTTGCCCTCCGGATCGACCTTTTCATACGGTGTGAGGTTGATATAAGGCGAGGTAAACTTTTCCAGAACGCCGAGCAAAACATCTTTGCTGGCCATATGGCGCACTTGGGTTTTGAGATTGAATTTGTCGATGATTTCCTTGACGTTGGCGCTGTAGCCGTTCAGGTAGTCTTCGACATTCGCCAACAATATTTGCTGATTGTTGGTGGCGGTCTTTAATAATTGCGTCAGCGTCCATTTACTGGTGTTGTAAAACACATAGCCAGAAGCGTCTTTCAGGCCGTTATCATCCAACTCGGTTAGCCCCATGTCGTTTTTCTGGAACGCCAACTCTTCCAAGACTTTTTCTTTACTGGGTTCTAACAGCGCATCGAGGCGGCGCAACACCACCATCGGCAGGATGACATCGCGGTATTTGCCGCGGACGTAGACATCGCGCAGACAATCGTCGGCGATCGACCAGATAAAGGAAACGAGTTTATTGTGTGCTGCGTGATTCATGCGTTGGTTTTACTTGTCCAATTCGTAAATATCGTGTCTCTATTTGACTTGTGCCCTGGGGGTATAGCGTTCCAGCTAATCAAACCTCGGGAAATTCATAACCGGGGGCAAACTGGGCGCTGGAAACACCATAGAGCGCCAGGTGGTTTCTTAACCATAAGCGATATTCTTTGCCTTGCAGGCTGTGCCCGGATGAGCAATCGACGATCCATTGCCGCAAAACATAGCCGGCAACGGCGGCTCTCATCTTTAAATGCAATACGCCATCGGTCATCCCATAATCGTTTTCGATGATCTTCGGGTGCTCCTGATTGGGATGCGGCACCAGATCCAATTCCACGATCCTGTTCCATTGAATGTCTGCACTGGGCAGTTCGTGAGGTAACACCTGTCCCTCTTCGATTAACTGGCTTCTCGGTATCCGGGTGATGACGAAATCCAGAAAATCGGGTCTTTTACGGTCATAGGCGCGAACGTGCCAACGCAAGCCATCATTGACCAAAGCGAACGGCGCGATTTCGCGTGTCGAAAATCCGCTGCTATGTGAGGTGTAGTCGATGCTGACGATCTTTCGTTGGTGGATCGCTCGAGCAATCGGCGCCAGGATTTCCATCGAAGGCTGATTAAGCACTTTCGGTAATTCGCATGTCAGCAACGGCTCGCTACTGCCACCGATGCCATCCCCGAATCCGCGTGATAGCGCGGTTAATACGCGTTCCGCAGAATGTTGGAATGCCGGAGAGAACGTTTGTGCAATTACGTAGGATTTGGACTTGTTATCAAAATCGATGTTGCTCGGGAACAGCTCGCGGTAGAGCGCAAAATCACGTGTAGCAACAGCAGGTGCTACGCCGAACCGTTGCATTAGGTCTTGGCGCCCAATGTCTCCGAGAAAATATAAACGAAATTCAATAAAGATGAGCCGTTCACGCTGGGCGTGGCTCAGTGCTTCTAGAGTTGCTGTTGGTTGAGTTTCGCTATTCATAGAGTTGCATTCTAAAGACTTTAGCGCATAAATCAACTTTTTGAATAATTGACATAATCTTTTTGATTATGTAATATTTTCATGTAGATCATTTTTTATAACCTATAGGAGGTGATGTGGCTACAAATCCACCAGCAGGCGATGGTCATCGCAATGGCGCCGTGCGTGAACGCTCGCAAACCCAAACGCCTTCAGGCCATTGGGTCAAGCGTGACACAAATACCGGTAGATTCATGGATGTTAAGTCCGACGGCAAGCCGTTCAAGGGCGTAACCAAAGAGAAGTAATTAACCCGCGGCTTTTGACAGTTGAAATGACTCGATAAAGCCGCATTTCTAAACCGATAACTGGAGGCCATATGGGGCGCAGAAGAAGAAAATCTATGTCGGAAGACTTATTTGATGTTTTATCCGATTTAACCGATATGTTTTGGCAGGTTGGTGCGATTGTCAGCACTGTTTTGATGTTTGTGTCGTTTTGGGCTTTAGACTTGGCAGTTGACCAATATGCAAGAGCATCGGCATCAACTCTGTTAGGACCATTAGCTCAAAGCTTTGGCTGGGTGTATTTCCTGCTGCCTCTAATGATCGCTGCTTTCGCAATCTTTTTTGGAGCGAAGTCGTATCAAGCTTTCATTAGAGATCATCGCTACTGAATTAGTCCTCCATCTCAATCTGCCGCCTTAACAACCCAACTCTAAACACAATATATATGATATTGACTTAGTTTTTACCACTGTATATAGTAATTAGCACTCATAACAATAGAATGCTAACAACACTCAGTTCCCTCGACCCCTTCACAAAGGAATAAGCTAATGACTACAACCCATAAAGTTTTCTTTTATCCGGTAGGCAATGGCGATACGAGTCAGATAGTTTTATCGAGTGGTCGGCGAGTGCTATTTGATTTTTGTCATCGCCGCAACGGCGAAGACAAAGACAGTCCATTGATAGATCTCAAGTCGCAACTTAAACAAGAGTTAGCTGCAGAAAATCGTGATTATTTCGATGTGGTTGCGTTTACACATGCTGACCTGGATCACATTTGTGGCAGTACGGATTTCTTTGAACTGCAATACGCAGCTAAATATCAGGGTAATGACCGTATCAAAATTAAGAAGTTGTGGGTTCCAGCGGCAATGCTGCTCGAAGAAGCTACTAATGACCAGCAGAGCGACGAATTTGTCATTCTCCGCCAAGAAGCAAGATATAGGTTACTTGAGGGCAAGGATATATTGGTTTTTTCCAAGCCACCTGCTTTGATGGATTGGTTAATACCAAAACTTAAGGAAAGGGGTGAACTACCGTCTGCACGTGATCACCTGTTTGTAGACGCAGGAAAGTTGGTTCCAGGATTTTCGCTGTATAGCGATGGCATTGAATTTTTCTGCCATTCGCCATTTATCAAACACTGTGAAGATGGCTCAGATGTCATTAGAAATCGTGCAGCCCTGATTCTTAATGTCCGTTTCCTTGCCGATGGCTTGACTTATGACTTCCTGCAAGTTGGTGATGCCGAGTGGGAGGTACTTGAAGAGATCGTGACTATAACCCGTGCTCATAACAATCATGATCGGCTTGCATGGAATCTCTACAATCTCCCTCATCATTGTAGCTATCTGGCAATGAGCGATGACAAAGGGGAAAAGGAAACGACACCGAAGCCTTTAGTCAAGGAATTGTTGCTCCAGGGCAAGCGTGACGCGTATTTAGTGAGCTCCAGCAAACCTATCCCTGACTGCAAGGACGGATATCAGCAATCTCTGCCCCCTCATATTCAAACAAGAAATGGATATGAGCGCTATCTTCGAGAAGTAGGCGGACGGACATTATTGGTAACCATGGAGGAACCAAACGCAAGTAGGCCGAAACCCTTGGAATTTACTGTTTCGTCATCTGGTGTCATGTTTAACCGAAGCGCTGCAAGTGTTGGGGCGGCTGCCATTGTTACATCAAGACCACCGCGAGCTGGCTGATGGATACCCAGTACTTTTCGCTTGAAAATGTTGTAGAACTGGAAAATAGTTCGCAATTTAAAAACCTGCGGGCTCAGGCAATCTATGCGGCTACCCATCGGAATAATGATTTTCACATTCATCAACTATTCAAAAGTATTGATGACGCGCTTCCTGCCATTGAATACATTGTTCTTGATGTAGAGTGTCATAACATCCCCCCGAACAATGCTTTCGGGATCAATTTCCGTGAACGGCTGGCGATTTGCATTCCAGAGGATTCATCAAAAATTGTTGAAGTGTTGGCGCTACGTAAAGATTTTCCGCTTCTAATGCATCTGAATAGCGTCAGGGTGAACACGCCTGCTAATTTATGTTTATATTTCGAGCCATCCATTGCAGTTTTAAGAACATGGACTGCGGAAAACTTTCTTCGCCGTGTGCAATGGTGGCTTGAGAAATCCGCTACCGGAGAACTTCATCCAGCCGATCAGCCTGTCGAACAATTATTTTTTAACTCGCCATACGAACTGATTTTGCCATGGAATTTTGATACGCTTATCGAAGACCAGAGTCAACATTTTTTGATTGCAACAGGGCCCCAAAGAGCAAATGAAAGTGTTACGTTTTTTATCTTGCCAGCTTCTCAAGCCGAATCCAATAAATTTAGTATTAAACCCATCACGCTTCGATTACCGCCAATTGTTCATGGTCATGTTGAGCATAACCCATCAACTTTAGGGGAATTGGCAGATCTCCTAAATCAGCGAAATGTCGATTTAAACTCAGAGCTCCAACGTCAAATTGAACAATTAGTCAATGAAAAAGGTGTTCCGGTCAATTCAGACGGAACCTTGACTGTAATACTGTTATTTATCCCCATCTGTAGGAGCGAAAATACGGCACCCGAAAAAATAGCTGTACGTGCTTTTTTAATGCAAACAGGCGCCTTAAATTTGGGTAAGGAACTGGGAACATTGATTGTTCACAACCAGTTGTTTTACAAAGATGGCCTCGGCAAACTTTCTGGCAGCCAAAACGCTTCTTGGCGCGAAAATTTGCTTTTCCCATTGGAGATTTTGCGGACTTTGGATTCCGCAACCGCTCGCGCGCAGTCTGGATTGACGGATACAGGTGAACAAAGTGTCCTTATCGGGGCAGGTTCCCTCGGTAGTGCGATGCTTAATCTATGGGGCCGAAGCGGGTGGGGGCAATGGACCGTGGTAGATAAGGATCATTTAAAGCCACACAATCTGGCTCGTCACATTGCCTTTGGCACACAACTGGGCCTTAATAAGTCAGAAGCCGTAGCAGATTTGCATGATGCGATGACAATGGGGGCAAGCTCGATTGTTGCAATTTGCGACGATGTAACAATTCCAAGACCAAATACTAAAGAAGTCCTGTCGACAACCAAACTGGTTGTCGACGCATCGACGACTTTAGAGTACCCCCGTTTTGCTAGCTTGCAGGATAGTTTTGCGAGACATATATCGGTCTTTATAACACCCGATGGAAATGCAGCGGTGCTTCTCGCTGAAGATAAAGCACGTGCAATTCGCCTTAGAACAATTGAAGCTCAGTATTACAGGGCTGTAATCAATAGCTCCTGGGGTGAAAGCCATCTTAAAGCCAACCTTGGAACGTTTTGGAGCGGCGCTAGTTGTCGTGATATTTCTACCATCTTACCTTATTCCAGAATAACTGCACACGCTGCAACACTAGCAGAACAGGTTCAACAAATCTCCATCCATCCCGAAGCCGCTATTCGTATTTGGGAGCGAGACCCCGAATTAGGTAATGTAAATTTTTATCAACAGGTCGTTTATAAAGAAAGAAAACTAAATTTCGAAAATCTTGAAATTAGTATTGATTCTGGCCTAGAAGAAAAGCTCCGAAATTTTCGGAATCTGGCTTTACCCTGTGAAACTGGAGGCGTATTGATTGGTTATATCGATTTCAATATCAATTCTATATTAATAGTTGACGCATTGGTAGCTCCTCCAGACAGCGTGTCAACGACAAACTCATTTGAAAGGGGCACAGAAGATCTTATGGAGAAAATAGCCGAAGCCTCTAAAAGAACAGCCGGTATCGTCCAATATATTGGCGAATGGCATAGCCATCCTAAAAATTACCCTGCTACGCCGAGTCAGAATGATATATCGCAATTAGCCTATCTTAGTTTAAATATGGCTGACGATGGACTTCCTGCCGTTTCGCTTATTGTCGGCGAACATGAGATTAGAATAATGAAAGGGAATGTTGGCTGATGAACACATCACATTCGGAAAACAAACCAATTTCCTTGGCGCTTTCGGGTGGTGGCATACGCGCAATGGTGTTCCATTTGGGCGTTCTTCGTGTTTTGGCTGAAAGAGGCTTGCTAGAGGAGGTTCGCCGCATTTCTACGGTTTCTGGTGGAAGTTTATTGATAGGTCTGATGTTAAAAGAAGCAAAAATGCAATGGCCAACATCCTCGCAATTTCTGAATGAAATATACCCTACGCTACGAGAAAAACTTTGTAGCCGCAGTTTGCAGTGGGGTGCAGTGCGTCAACTTCTGAAACCCCAAAATTGGCAATTTCTGTTTTCCCGTGCAAATCTCCTTGCTTTGGCATTAAAACAGGAATGGGAAATTATCGAACATCTTGACAATTTGCCTCAAACACCAGAGTGGTCAATTAACGGAACGACCGCTGAAAACGGAAAGCGTTTTCGGTTCAAACGCAATAGCATTGGAGATTACACCATTGGATATGCTGCTCCCGGTATTTTTCCCTTGGCAAATGCGCTAGCCGTATCCGCAGCATTTCCCGGAGGGTTCGGACCACTTCAGATTGATACTACCGAATTTCAGTGGTTCAAACGATCCTCATGGAATGCGCCAACTGGTGAAGAACAGGCGGTTGACATAAGTTTTAGACAACTCCATCTATATGATGGTGGTGTGTACGACAACCTCGGGCTTGAACCCTTATTTGACGGCGGAAAGGGGAAGCCTAAGCACCCTGGTGAACTCATTATCGTTTCTGACGCTGGAGCCCCGCTCAAGATTGGCTTTTCATATTTTGCTCTAAATCCTTTCCGTCTGGCCAGAGTCGCTGACATCATGTCTGATCAAACCCGCGCATTACGCGTTCGATCTTTTGCCGATTTTCTTAAAGAAGAAATGTTTGGTGGCGCTTATTTATATATTAATTCTCCAGTTACTGAAGGCTTGGAATGTGAGTCTTCGAGGTTTGCAGCCGGATTTCCAACTACCCTTCGAAAACTTAAACACCATGAGTTTGACTTACTGGCAGAACATGGATACCGCGTTACTCTCCAAGTCGAAACACAATATGGGTTAACAAAACCAAATGTCTAATAAACTCAAGTCGGTGGTAACTCGTTTTCGGGCTTATCAATTGGGTCAAGCAGGATCATCGTTTTCCTATTATGCTAATGATCATTTCACATTAATCGAAAGTGTGATTACTGATTTAAACAACCCTCAGCTTCAGGTTGAACTCTTAATCTGTGGAAAAACTAAGATTGACACACTACATATAACAAGTTGGGATCAGGATCATTGCAGCATCTCTGGATTAAACTGGATATTAATCAACCTGCTACCGATTAAAATTGAATATCCTGGATATGAACCGCACACAGAAAACGGCAAAACTTGCTTATCTCTAATTAGAGCATATCAGCGTAAATCTAAATCAAACGGATATTTGGTTAAAACACAATCTATTGATCCACCGTATATCGCCTCTTTGAATACTGCATCTGAATTAGGCTACAGAGATATTTTTTATCATCCCAAACAACTATATTCTTCAGCAAACAATAATTCGACGATTAAATTCTTCCGCCGTGGATCATTTAACGTACTGAGCCTAGGTGATGTTGAAGATCAAAATATCGCTGCAATGCTGCGTCGATGTAAAACTCTCTGTCGCGAAGTGGATATTATGATTCTCGCGCATCACGGAGCTGATAATGGTTTTACTAATAAGAAATTTCTTGAGCATATTAGACCTTCGGTTGCAATTTGTAGTAGCAATTTTAACAACCAGTATGAACACCCTAGTACTGAAATTAGAAAGCTTCTATACGAACAAGGCATTCAACTTGTTACAACTAAAACGGGTGATGTAGTAATCGAGTCAACGGGTAGTCATAGCTCCAGTTATCAAGTAACTAACCTTAATAGTAATTCAGAGAAAATATCGTCATCCACTAAATACAAGCCACGAAAAGCACACTGGCTATCTATGAATTCTGATAGTTTGCGAAATTTACTTAGCCCAGGTTTTAAGGGAATAAAGCGATAGTAAAAAATAAGCGAGATACCGAGCAAAAGTTAGGCTCTCCCATATTTGCCGTGGTCAATCACAATCCCTTGTACTAGTAAGCGACTCGCGACCACTATATGTAGCTACTACCACGGCAACTCCTGGAGAACTCAAAGTTATGCGTTCGCCATAATACTTCGTTAGCGTCCTCCATAGCCGATGGCTGCCAAATTTTTTTTGACCTTTTCTGCAACCGACTGCATTCGGTAAGCCTCCTCATCATCGACCGCGTTACTTCGAAAATCGGCAAACCCAGCTCGCTTTAGAAATTGCGCCAAATCCCAAGCCTCTTGTTCGGATAACGGCACTCTCAAGCTTATTTCATTCGCATTAGCAGTCATTGCGCACCGGCCTTTTCCGAACTTGGAGATAATTCATTGCCATCAACCATTGAATCCTCGTCTTCCGAGATTCGTTCCGGCTCAGCCAACAGTCCCGACTCTTGCCTAGCCAATCTTACCTCTTCACCATGCCCTTGTTCATACGCTGCTTGATGCGCATGTCTTTCCATCGTCACAATTTTATTGGCTAGTCGCTGCAACCGTTGCTGCCACTGGTAACGGGCCTCGATGCAATGTTTGTTGGAGATGACCTGGCATAGCCACAAGGTGTCCATCACAATCATCAATTGATCCAGCAATCGAATCAACTCGACGAATTGCGCAATCTGCGGCGAGGCGATTTTCGCCACAAATTCCCTGGGGTGCGTGTATGTCGGTGTTTCGGTGATGCCGTTGTCGGCCTTGAGTTTTTCTAACCGTAGTTTTTCCTGCTGCAGTTGCTCCGCACATTCGGCAATCATCTGACCGACGATGCTTTCGATTTCATCAACGGTTTCTTCCCGACCGATAATGCGCAGGATCACGTCGATCGCATACAACGAAACCATCAACCGGTTATAGCTGTTACGGATGACGCGAATGGCTTGTTCGCTGTTGATGTTAAATGTGCGCTCGAATATCGGCCGACTGATATGAGGTCGCTTGCTTTTTTCCCGTACCTGTATTTCTGCCATGTCAGTACCTATTTGCATGATTTCATCAGGGGCGGATGATACGGCGTCTTTATTTCTGTCCTGTTCGCGAAATCGCGCTAATTATTGCGATTTCACGAACGACCTTTCGAAAAAATCTGCTCCAATAGCAACACCTTTCATGATGTGATTTTTCACATCTGAATCCGGCTTTGGTCGGCGTTCCGTTTTTAAGCGGCGACGGTGGTTAACCATCGGCGTGTCAGGTGCGTCAAGCCTGATGTGATGGTTGTGTTTTAGATTTTCATCCTGTCTGGGAGTGCGTATTCCTAGCCGGTAATGTGCCTGCCGGATGTGACTCATCGCCGCGCAGGTGGGTTTCATTTTCACTTGTCGGGCGCGGCCGATAGGAGGACATCATCATGGCCAATCGTGGTGTAAACAAAGTCATCTTGCTGGGCCGTCTCGGCGCCGATCCGGATATTCGCTATTTACCGAATAACGGCGGCAAAGTCGTGGCAGTGCGTTTGGCAACCAGTGAGGTTTGGAAAGATGCAAAAAACGCCAAACAGGAGCGTACCGAATGGCATCGGGTCGTGTTTTTTAAAAAACTGGCCGATACCGCCGGCGATCTGTTGAAGAAAGGCAGCAAGATCTATGTGGAAGGCGCTCTTCGCACCCAGCAATGGGATAAGAACGGCGAAAAGCGGTATCGCACGGAAGTGGTTGTGCATGAGTTGCAACTACTCGATCGCCCAACGGTGCCCGCCTCTGCAAACGGTTCCTCATCGAACCCGGCATCAGAAGACGCTGATTGGGATGACGAGTATGCCGATATGCCGCTCAACTAAACCCAGGCGATTCATGAGCTGCCGCAAGCGCGGGTAAATTTTAAATCACTGCCGACCAGTCTTCGCTGTTTCGGTATTTCAACCCAAAGGGGACGACTATTCCCCGTTGGGGCCATGGCGTTCCCTTTTTTTATTGAAGGAGACCCACCATGAACAATCAAAACCGAAACTATCAACCTAAGTCGCGCGACTTACCCATGCCGATGGCAGCCCAGCAAGGCTACGGCATATCGGAGCAGTCCTGGAAGGTATTGACGGAAGTGACTTTCCCTACAGCTAAAACCCCTGAAGCCATCCTGATGGCGCTGGACTATTGCAAGGCCCGCAAGCTCGACATCTTCAAAAAGCCGGTGCATATCGTACCGATGTGGAGTGCCGTTTTAGGCCGCAATGTCGAAACCGTCTGGCCGTCCATCATGGAAATCCAGACGACCGCGTCTCGTACCGGTGTTTGGGCCGGCATGGACAGACCCGTCTGGGGTCCTGATATCACCAAAACCTTTACCGGTCGCTACAAGGACGACAACGAGCAATGGCAGGAATCCAGTGTCACCGTGACCTTTCCCGAATGGGTGGCGGTTACTGTGTACCGGATTGTCGGCGGTAAACGTTGCGCCTTTACCGAGGAAGTCTATTGGCTCGAAGCCTACAGCACCGCCGGCGGCAAAAACTCGCAAGTGCCGACCGCCATGTGGATCAAACGCCCCAAAGGGCAATTGGCCAAATGCGGTAAAGCGGCATCCTTGCGTGCAGCCTTTCCGGAGGAATGCGGCTATGCCGCCGAGGAAATGGATGGCAAAACTCTTGACGATATTGCCGACGGTAACGTGATCGATGGCAGTGCCACGGTTGTGAATGCAGCCGAGGTTGGCAGCGTCGATCACGATTTTGGGGGCGATGCTGGCGATGATGCAAATCGTGTCATCGATCTGTCGCAAATCCATCCCAAGGTACAAAAGGCGGTCGCAGAACTGGTTAGACGTACTGCGGCGGCAGGAGCCTGGAAAGCCGCCTACGACTATGCCAATCAGAAGTTCAAAGGCATCGATCTGACCTTTGCCTTGGCCGAGTTAGACAAAGTATCGGAGGTTGAACCCAGGACCACACCGGCATTGGGACAATCTGAAGCGACGGCCATGCCGCCATTGTCACCGAAGGACATGGCTGTGACACAGGCGCGTCAGGCTTTGAGTACCAACCGTTAGTCATTTCAATCACATTCAATTACCACCCCTTCATGGCGTCATGACTCGCCCGTGTGGGGATTCATGATGCTCTGAGTTTTAGTTAAGGAGAGATCATGAATGCAATCGATCAATCGCTAAATCGGCTGCCCTGTCATACCGACTGGCGGCGTTACGACTCACCCACGGTGATTCGCCGACATGGGCGCGGCTTTTTAGAACGCAACTTTAAACCGGGCGTAGCCGTAGCAGAGGTCGACAAACCCTCTAAAGCGGAATTACACCATTTGGTGGAAAGTTTTGGCGGCTTGGTATTGCCAACTGCGGATGCCGTGTTGTTGCTATTTGCCGATTTCCATTGGGCCAAGCGCTGTGAACAGCATTTAACCCAACGCGGCGTGCCTTCGTTGCGGTTAGGCTGCCACATTCAGTTACCGGATGCCTGGCAATGAACGTCGTCGACGTTTCGCAACGGTCCACTGCATGGCGGCATTGGCGTTCACAAGGCGTCAGTGCCAGTGAAGCGGCTATTGTCATGAACCGCTCGCCCTACAAAAGCTATTGGCGGCTCTGGGCCGAGAAAATTGGCTTGGTACTGGAAGCCAGTCTGGACAACAACCCGTTGATCAGCGCTGGTATCCAGCAGGAGCCTGAAGCTTTGCAACGCTTCGAGGATAAACACGATCTGATGTTGTTGCCGCTTTGCGGCGAGTCGGAACAGTTTCCCTTGATGCGGGCATCGTTCGATGGCTTGACCGAAGCGAATGAACCGGTAGAAATCAAATGCCCCCACGAGACCACGTTTTTGGATGTAGTGTTGAATCGGGAAGCCTCGGCGGCCTATCAGTTGTATTGGTGCCAGGTGCAGCAGCAACTACTGGTGTCCGAAGCACAACGCGGCTTTTTGTTTTTCTACCACCAAGGCCAAGACGTAGAGTTTGAAATTCAACGCGATGAGACTTTTCTCATCGAACTGGTCGAGTCCGCGATGGATTTCTGGTCGGCGGTCAAATCGAAAAAGGAGCCGCCTAAGGACCCCGAACGCGATTTGTATTTGCCGCACGGTGAGGCGGAACGGCAATGGCAACAACTGGCGGCGACGTATCGGCAACGGGCGTTGACTATCTTGGATCTCAAAAGCCAACTCAACCAGTTGGAAGAGGAGCAGTCGCGCATTGAAGACACTTTGGTGGCGTTGATGGGCGATTACGTGGCTGCCGAGCATTCCGGGTTGCGGATCAGCCGTTTTCAAAGCCAGGGTGCCATCGATTACAAGGCGGCACTTCAAACCTTGCAACCGGATGTTCAGGCTTCGGCGCTGGAAGTCTATCGAAAACCGTCTGCCACGCGAGTCCGTGTGACCTGCCGGGACGACGACGGTAAACACGCCGAAGTCCCGTTCGATGCCCAAGCCTTGAAAGACCTGGCTGGCGTGGACTTTTGGTTTTGAGTTTGATGGTTCGTTTCACGACATCCTGTAACCCTGGTGGTTGCAGGGTGTCGCTTCATGGACAGGAACATACATTCGGTGCCGACGTGTCGGTTTTAGGCTGGGCTTTAAAAAAAAGTCCAACCCAAAACCCGCATCGTTCAGGCATTCCCTTCGTGGAATCCCGAATCCGGTTTCGACCGGCGTTCCGTTGTTAAGCGGCATGAGCGTTTGCCTCGTGTGCCAGGTGCGTCAAGCCTGGTGATTTTTGTTTGTCCCGTTGGGGTTCATTACCCCTGCGGGACTCGGTGACCCCTTTTAACCATTGAAGGAGGTCATTATGAATCACGACTTTTGGAAAACCTTGCATGGCTGGTTGAACGTTGCCCATAGCAACGACATTCAGGCCAAAAAGCGTTTGTTGCTGGAAATGCATCGTCAAATCTCGGACCCCGGTTTGAGAAGCGACATTCAGCGTATTGTGCGTTTGATGGATCGGGAGCTGTTGGCCCGCACCGAATGGGCGATGTACTGTGTGATGCAGTTGCGTTAACTATTTTTTATCCACCCTGGTTTACTAGGGTTTTAATCACCCGTTGGGGCTCATCACCCCTCGGGGCGGTGCGCCCCTTGTCATTTGAGGCTAGTCCTCGAGGAGCTCACCATGTATCAATCCTATTCAATTGCCGACACATTCGGCATACCTGCACCAGCCGCCATGAAAGTGGAAGGCTTTATCCCTGGACAAAATACCTATGTACCGGCACAAAAGCCCTATGTGTTTCGTAAGGATCACTTGCGAGATGTGTTGGCATTTTTAGGCGCGCACAATGGCGACGGCTTATACCTGACCGGCCCCACCGGTTCCGGTAAAACCTCGTTGTTGGAGCAAGTCGCGGCGCGCCTGCATTGGGGCGTACATTCAGTCACCGGTCACGGTCGACTGGAACTCAACGATTTGTTAGGTCAGTACATGCTGGTCGACGGCGGCGCGATGAAGTGGATCGATGGTCCGTTGACCCTGGCAGTCCGCCTAGGCCACGTGCTGTTGATCAACGAGATCGACGCCATTGATCCGGCCGAGTTAATCGGCTTGAATGAAATAGTCGAAGGGAAACCTCTAACAATTCCGCAGACCGGCGATGTGATTACCCCACATCCGAAATTCCGTTTGGTCGCCACCGGCAATAGTGCCGGGTCTGGTGATCAATCGGGATTGTATCAAGGGGTGTTGCGGCAAAACTTGGCGTTTTTGGACAGGTTCCGTTTGATGGAAGTCGGTTACCCCGAACCCGAAGACGAAATGAAACTGTTAGCCGATGTGGTGCCGACCATGCCGGAAACGGTGCGAGAAAGCATGATCAAAGTCGCCAATCAGATTCGTAAAGTCTTTGTCGGCGGCGCGGATGGCGGTGGCATGTTGTCGGTGACCTTATCCACGCGCGGATTAGTGCGTTGGGCATCATTGGTGGCCACCTTCAAAAGTGCCCCCAATGCCTTGGCGTATTCATTGGACCGGGCCTTGACCTTCCGAGCCGAACCCGCCGAACGCGAAGCGATTCATCGCATCGCCAAGGATGTGTTTGGCGATGACTGGCAGGTGTGACCATGGCAGCCTGGAATCTCTATCGTCATCGTAACGGTGACGGCAGTTCCAAAGACTGGGCGGTCAGGAGTAATTCGGATGGATCAATCACCACCCGTTGGGGCAAAACGGCAGATAGTTTGCCGGGCGTTAGCAACCGATACGGCGTTAAGCAGCGCGACATTGAACGACAAAAACAAGCCAAGGGCTATGTGTTGGTCGGCGCAGTGGATATCGATGTGAACGGCAATGTGGTGTTTCCGGGTAAGACTTCGGCTACACCATCACAATGGCCTGAATCTGATGAAAATCCCGTGTCTGTGCCGGCACAGCCAGTCGAGTCCTTGTATTGGACCATTAATTGCCATGCAAAGCGAGCTGTCCGAGTGGACTTGGGTATCGAGGTCAGGCGACTGATCGGGGTTATTCATTCCGTATCGGATCAGCACTCTAAGCCTAAAAAAGATTGGGATGGCTGGCAACTATGGATTGATGCCACCCTCAATGCCGAACCCTTTGAACTCAGTGGTCAGATCAAATCAGCCCATGGCGTTTTGCCCTGGCTGTATTTACTGGCACTGAAAACAAAAGGCTTTAAAGGCGTGGCGATTGATATTGCCACCGAAACTGCCCGAGACCTCTCGGTCGATCTGAAAGTTGAACAGGAGGTGCTAGCATTTTTCGGCACTGATCTTGACAGCATCCGGGACACCGCAGAAGTGCTAGGTCTGCTCAAACCCCGATTAAATCTGGCAGCGGCGATGTCCGACACGGACGACTGCTGGTTTTAACCGGTTTGTTATTTTCATTTAACCCGACAGGGGCACATCGGCCCCAGCGGGGATGGGTGTGCCTCTCATTTTAGGAGGTTCCCATGTCTCATGAAACGCAAATCATCTTAGACCGCGTGGTCTTGGTAAAAGTGGATGCCAATATTTACGGCGCCCGCAAGAAACTGAAAAAAGAAGACCTGGTGCTGGCCGATGGTAGCAAATTGCCGCCAGAGGATTTAGCCAGTTTAGGGTCTAAACGTTTGCTCGATCCGGACAAGCTGACGGTATTCAACCGCCTGAAGAAGGAAGCCGAACGCATTTGTTTACGCGTTGGCACCCGCTTTCTGGGTGGGTTTGCCGTACCGGTTGAGTCCGCTGCCAGCATTACCGCTGAACTGGAACGCATCGCGCTGGATTTTGCAGCGGCTAAAAACGAGTTTATTGCTGGCTACGATGCGGCAGTGACGGACTGGGTGATTCGCCATCCGGAGTTTGCCGACATCATCGAGCAAGCAGTGGATTCGATGGAGTTTGTCTCGACGCGGTTGTCGTTTGATTTTCTGGTGGTCAGTGTCGGATTACCCGAGAGCTTGCCACCGGCGGATGTTGCACGACTGGACAGCAAAATCGGTTCGCTCAGTGAGCAGATGTTCTACGAAATCTCCGTGGAAGCCAATCATCTCATCGAGCAGTCGTTGCTGGGCAAAGAGCAAGTCACGCGTAGCGCGTTACGGCCGATTCGCCGTATGCGAGACAAGCTCGATGGGCTGGGTTTTCTGGACTATCGGGTGGCACCAGTCGTCAGCACCATTGACGATCTATTGGCGAGAATCCCCACCAAAGGCGCCATTGAAGGCAGCATTTTGCAGGAGATTTTGGCCACGGCGATGCTGTTGTCCGATCCGGATAAAACCCGGCGGCACGGTGAAGGCTTGTTGGTTAATCAAACACCCGTGTTTGAAGAGACAGACGTTGATGAAACCTTCGAATACGCGGATTTAGAGCTATCAACGGTACCAACAGAAACAACAGTCTCAACCGAAGCAAAACCAGTCATCGCTGAATGCGTTTCAGACAGTCCTGATTTTACCGATCTGTTTGACGGCATCTTCGACGATGTACTTGAAGCGGAATCTTCGGCCGATGACTGGGCGCTTGAGGTCTTGCTGGATAAAAGCCATACCGACTTGGTAGCCGATACCGTTTCAGATGAATTCAGCCCTTCTGAGCATTCAGCAGAACCTGAAACGGTGACTGCAGGAAACAATGACGAGGAGGACGATTCTGACCAGGACTACTGGTTCTGATCTGAAGCCATTTAACACTTCACCCACTAGGGCAAATTCATGCCCCGCTGGGGTCTGGTTTGCCCTTTATTTAGGAGCACACCATGAAAAATAGAACCTTACACAACGCATTTCCCATCGTCGCGGCGGCCATTGGCAATCGCTTTGGCGTCAAAGTCAGTGTCGGCGGTGATAAAGCCGAAACCGATGGCCAAACCATATGGCTGCCGGCCTATGAGGGCGACGATGCGGATTATCAGGATTACGCCTGGGGAATGTTGGCCCACGAGGCGGCGCATATTCGTTATTCGGATTTTACGCTGCGCTTTGGGCATTCGGTATTACGTAGGCGCTTATGCGGTGCCATCGAAGATGTCCGCATCGAGCACGAACTGGCCAAGGACTTTCCGGGCACGCGGCTGACAATACGCACGGTGATTGAAAAGATGATTACCAAAGGCGACTTTGTCGCCAGCAATATCGATGATCATCCGGCCAATATTCTGTACAGCTTTGTCTTGAAGAGTCTGCGGGCCAGGGTGTTGGGTCAATCGGCGTTATTGCCATTGGTCGAGCAAACTGAAGTGGCACTGAAAGCGAATTTTCCGAAAGGTGCGGTAACACGTCTGAAAGGCTTATTGTCCGAAGTGCCGGAGGGTTTGCAATCGGAGAGTGATTGCCTGCAATTGACCGATCGCATCCTGACCATGATTGAGCAGGAATTCGAACAACAACGGCAGCGTAATCAAGCGCAACCAACGGCGGATGAGGAAACCACGCCTGAACCGGATGATCCGAATCAGGATGCTGAATCAAGCAATTCGGACGATTCGAGCGGCTTGGATTCCCAGGATGACATGGAGCCCGATGAACAGTTACCCAATGACACTGATGACGAATCGTCGTCAGAACCAGCCGGTAACGATGATTCGGCTCCTAAAAAAACTGACGATGAACCGGCAACGCCATCCGACAGTTCGACATCCACCCCGCAAGGTGAATATGAAGAAACTGCGGAGATTTCTGATCCGATGGGCGTCTTGCAAGCGCTATTGTCCGCCGGCGACGGGGACATCGAGCAGGATGTGTTTGAATCGCTGAAATCGGCCTTGTCGTTGGCGGCGGAAAACGTGTCGGAATTGCTGATACCCAGTGGCCACGAGCCACCCATGGACGACCGAGCCGGTGCGTCTTTGCTGCGTAAGGTGCAAGGCGAATCGGGAAAAATCCGTGCCGCGTTGCAAGGCCTGGTGCAATCGCAAACCTTAAACCGGTCGCAACATGCGTGTCGTGGACGGCGGCTGAATGGCAAGCGTTTACACCGCTTACCACTGGGCGAAACTAAGCTGTTTCAGCGTAAAGAGAACAAAGCGGCACCCAATACGGCGATCCATCTGTTACTCGATAAATCCGAAAGCATGGGATATCAGGTGACCGATAGCCAAGGCCAACCCATCGGATCGCGAATGCCGATTGCGTTGGAAGCCACCTTGGCACTCGCTTTGGCCTTTGAAGGCATTCCGGGGGTTAATCCTGGCGTGACCGCGTTTCCAGGCCATCACGATGACTCGGTTTTTCGTCTACTTGAACATGGTCAACGCGTGAATGCCCACACCGGTGCTTTTTCGCTGGCGGCTACGGGCAGTACGCCGATGACCGAAGCGATTTGGTTTGCTGCGGCGTCGCTACTGCGTTGCCGGGAACCCCGTAAGGTGTTGATGGTGATGACCGATGGTCAGCCCAACGAGTCACTGAGCACGCTGGAATTATTGCAACGCTGCCGGGATAGTGGCATTGAAACGGTCGGTGTCGGCTTGGGATTGGATGTCAGCCATCTGTTTCCGATTGCCATCACTATTAACGACCTTTCAGAGCTGAGAGCGCAATTGTTCGAACTCTCGAAATCGTTGTTGTTGGCGGCCTAAGGTCAGTCAATTATCCGTAGCCCAATCTTTAGGTATTAACCTGGCGATTGTGGCTATGGGTAGCTGATTGCAACCGCAGTTTGTCGAATGCACTCACTTCCTGGAGCCCATTCGACAAACAGACACTTCATGCGTTCTTTTATGAGCGCTGAATCCGACTTTGGTCGGCGTTCCGTCATTAGGCGGCGAGCAAGGTGTTTCCTTGATCGTGTCGGGTGCGTTAAGCCCGATGTAAATCGCAGTGGTATTTACCTGCTGCAAATCTAAAACCCGCTTCGGGCGACCATCGCCCGGCCGGGTGCTGTTCATTCGAAGTGTTTTCTTAAATTTTTAAAGGAGAACTTCAATGAACTTTATTTTCGGCATCATTATTTTGGCGATGTTCATCCTCGCCTTGCGAGTGATTTGGGCAACGGCGTTGCAACTATTGAATGCATTGAAACACGCAGCTCAAACGTTTCACCGCTATCGCGCGCAGCGTTTGGCACGACATCGGCTACCGGTCATCATGCCACGTAGTCGCGAGGACATGGATTGGTTGGCGATATCGGATTCGGTGCGTCAGGAAATTCAGAGTCGCAATCGTGAATCGAATCGCGAACTTGATCGCTTGGAACTTCAATATCAAGCCAAACAGAAAACAATCAAACTCTACGAGGCAGATATTGAAATCGCCAAATTGGAGCGGGAGCTTTTGAAAATCAAACCGACAATCGTCTCGGCGGAAAGCGAAGTTAAACCCCGTCGACGGTCTAAAAAAGTGGGCGAATCAGTCCTGGTAGATGAAAAATCCACCAAAACCGCCCAACAGGTTTTTCAATTGCGGGAAGCGCTGAAAGGTAACGCCAACGCCTTGCCGGTTAATCAGCAAGCCCGCCATTGAATACCCGCAACGTGGTTCTGGTTGCAGTATTGATACGGCGAATTGGAATCTCGTGTTGATTCGATTCATCAGCAAATACCCAGCTGCCTTCGGGCAATAGCGACAACAAATCGTTCTGGGTTTCCCGGCGAATTTGTCGAATCTTGTTTAGAAACGGCCAGGCTTGCTCTGGATTATCAACCCGCTTGAGCACGTCGGCTTCTAAAACATCCAATTTTTGGAAAATTTGTTGGCAATGTCGAACGACTTCCAATGGTTCGTCGACCGGAATCGCCATCGGTTTTCGACTTGGATACGGCTCCTCCGTCCGCTTAGGACTTAGGAAATCAAAAATGCGCAAAATATCGTCAAACATGGCAATTTCTCTGCTTTTTAATGAGTTTTAGTCACCATATACCGAATTTTGCGCGAATTCAACCCCGCTGTGCGAGCCGATTTTCGGCTTAAAGCAGCGTTTTTTACCTGCAGGAACCTCATCCTGCCGGGTGGTCGTTCCTGCGTTTTTTGGAGGACATGACCATGAAAACAATCAACCAACCCAGCGTTGGTGCAACCCCTGCCGAAATCAGCGCGGTTCGCTATCTGAATCAGTACCGCTGCCCTTACTGCCAGACCGAATGGGAGGATAGTTGGGATTGCGGGTGTAACGATCGCTGCCCGGATTGCAATAAAGAGATCGAGCCTTATGAAAGCACATCCATCGAGAGTGAATCGTCGGAAACCGAATTGCCAGTCGACGAACCTGCCTCAGCCAATGTCGCGGCGGCGGGGGTGAATCGGTTCTTCGTGGTTTCTTACGAAATCGACTATGTGCACCGGGTTTCGGTGGGTATCACTGCGGAGAGTTCCGAAGCGGCACAACAGATTTCTGAACAGGCATTCAACGATGCCACGATTTGGGATGACGCCACTGCCATGCCGTTATTGTCCGATGAATATCATGAATTGGAGGGTGAAAGCCTGGTCTGGGAATGCGTTGCCGTTGAACAATGGCCGGAACCGGATCATTCGGTACGGCAATTGAAGAAGGAACAAGCGGCCATGCGGGTTTGTCGGGGATTGGTTGAAGCCTATCAACAAGGCGAAGCCAACGGCGGCAGTATCGATTGGGAGGATGTGGATCAGTTAATACCTCTGGCATTTCAAGCCTTGGGAAAACCTGCTCTGGACATCCAATCCTGAAAAATGCGCGCTGAAATTTTTATGCGCACAATTTGTAAAAGCCTGAGTTAGCCAAGTCATTCGATTCGGCAATCATTTTTATCCACCCACACGGGAATGTCCTATTCCCGCTGGGGAATCGTGATGTTCCCGCTTTTTCATTGAGGACAACATCATGAATCAAATCTTTGAACACACCTTCGGCACGGGTCATTGCATTCAATATCAGCGTTTGCCATCCGGCACCTGTTATCACGCCGACACACCGGAGCCGGTGGTCGAGTTGTTGGAACAACTTCGCCATAGCCGGCGCAAAATCCGGTTGTATTACGGCGATACCCAAACCGGCCAGTCCTGGCACGATGAACACGATGTCATCGGCTGGATTGGTCGCTCGACCGGCACGATTAAAGTGCCGTTGTTGATCGAACCCGGCGATATCGGTGGTCCTGCCTTGCTGGATCAGTGCATCGTTCGTATCGATAGTCCGCGCCAAGTGCTTTACCAACACGATGAATTTCGGGTTGGCACAGTAGAACTGGTCAGAGGCGAGCTCAAACGCTTGCCCTGGGAAATCTGGATCGACGGCAGCGTGCATGCCCGGTTCAAAGTAAAAACCGAAGCCCGGCAGTATCAGGAATTCATTCAAGGTAAGCGGTTTGCGTTGATCTGACGCGCCGTTTTCATTGTTGACACTCGGTTAAGCCGAGTTTTTCACACTACCCCTGCGGGATGATTCTATCCCGTCAGGGTTGAATCGGTCGTCAGGGGCTTTTTTGGAGAAATACCATGACAGACCCTTATCAATATTACCCCACGCCAGAAGCACTGAGCCGTAAAGCTTGGGCGATGTTCAAGAACCAGCAATTCGCGCGGGTATTGGAGCCTTCAGCAGGCGAAGGACATTTGCTTCGTCCAGGACCCTACCAGTACGGTAAACGTTTGCCGATCGATTGCATTGAAATCGATATCCGCAAACACGCGGTTCTGCGCGATGAAGGCTATGCGGTGGTGGGGATGGATTTTCTGCAGTTTCAAAGCGGCAGTGTCTATTCTCACATCATCATGAATCCGCCGTTTGCCGAAGGCGCCAAACATGTGTTGAAGGCTTGGGAGATTTTATTTGACGGTGAAATCGTCGCCATTCTCAATGCCGAAACCGTGCGCAATCCGTTTTCGAAAGAACGCCAGCTGTTAGTACGATTGATCGAGCAGCACGGCGAGGTCGAGTTTTTATCGGAAATGTTCGCCGGCGAGGATGCCGAGCGCAAAACGCCGGTCGACGTGGCCCTGGTCTGGTTGAAAAAAACGTCGACCTTCGAACAGGACATCCTCGGCAGTATTCTGGGCGATTTGCGCCAGGATCGTCGGGAGGCCGACGATGTGGCGGGCGCGTTTCAATTGCCCCATGAGTTGGCCTTGCCGAATGCCTTCATCGATAACGCGGTGTTGATGTTCAATGCCGCGGTCGAAGCCGCTCGACAGGCCGTGGTCAGTGAAGCCCGTGCCAGCCGTTATCGGACCATGCTGGGTAAAACCCTCGGCGAACTGAGCGGTGGCGGTATCAGCAGTGAAGACGACTCGTCATCGGATGCGGTGAAGCGGACGCTGTTCAAACGCTATCACGATCTGAAGAATCGGGCCTGGGCCAGCATCTTACGCTCGATACAGGTCACTTCGCGCTTGTCATCGGCGGCGCAAAAACGCTTGGAGGCGGATTTTGAAACGGTGAAGTCCTTGGAATTTACCGTGCCGAATATCTACGGCTTTCTGCAAGGCATCATCGAGCAGCAAGGTGAAATTCAACTGAGCATGGTGTGTGATGTGTTTGATCTGATCACCCGCTATTACAGTGATAATGCGGTGTTTTACATGGGCTGGAAAAGCAATGATAAACATCGCACGCTGGGGATGCGGATCAAAACCACGCGTTTCGTTCTACCAGGGCACAAAGTGGAGTCTTATCAAAATAGCCTGAACTGGGAGTCGGAAAGACTGCTAGCCGACTTCGATAAGGTGTTTGCCTTGCTCGACGGCAAGACCGAAGCAGAAGTGAGTTTGGTGTCGGTGTTTCGACAGCATTTTCACGCGCTTCGGGTTGGAAAACGGATTGGTGGCAGTTATTTTGACGTTCGCTACTATCCGGGCGTTGGCACCATCCACTTTTTTCCGAAAAGCAAAACCTTGATCGACCGGATGAACCGTTGGGTTGGCCGTCAGCGCCGCTGGTTACCGCCTGCAGATACTCAAGCCGGACAAGGTTTCTGGCAGCAGTTCGAACAAGCGGAAAACCTCGATAAGGCGTTTCATACCGAAGTGAACAAGCAGTGTCCACACAGTAGCCGCCATGTCCATTTCGATCCCTTTTGGGCGATCAAGCACGGCGGCGAGTCGGAACGGGAAAGAGGCCATAGTCTGTTAACCCAGGCGATGAGCACGGTACTTGCCAGCCGAGGCATCGATCCCGATGCGGTATTGGAAAACGAACAATCCAGCTTGCTGGAATGGGCCAAGGCTCTACCATTGGATACAGACCTGGCTCTGGCATCGTAATCCGGTGTTATACAGGTCTTTAACTTAACCACTGGCCTAGCCAGTACTACCCGCCTCGGGGAGATGATCCGTTCTCCCCGTCGGGGTTGGACTGTGTCGTTTCCTCGGGGCTTTTTTATTCGAGGAACTCACATGAACACCACACAATTATCGGTAAACCCCGAAAAATTGATCAACAACTTACGCTTCAGCTTTACCCAGTCCACCACGGTACTGGGCGAACTGATGCAGAATGCCCGCCGCGCCGGCGCCAGGTTCATCAGCTTCGAGTATTCGGAAGATGCTCGAACCTTGACGCTGTGTGACGATGGCTGCGGCATCGCCTGTTTGAAAACGTTACTCACCGTAGCAGAGTCCGGCTGGGATGTTGAGGTCATCGAACGGGAACATCCGTTTGGACTGGGATTTTTGTCAGCCATTTTTGCCTGCGATGCCATCAGCGTCGACAGCAAAGGCGGTCGCTTTTCGGTGGATACGGCTGAGCTTTTGGCCTTCCAACCGATTGCGATCGAGCCAACTGACTGGAAAGGTATCACGCGTTTGACGTTGACCCAGTTCAAACCGGAAGCGGATCAGATCGAATCCCAGTTGCGTCGCTTGGCGCGGGGATTTCCGATTGAAGTGCGCTTTAACGGTGTCAGCCTGGATCGGCCGCGAGCGATCACATCAACATTACCGTTCATCAAGACCGAACTGGGCGATCTTTACTTGTATGGCTTGTCCCAGGGCGAAGACTGGTTGCGGCAAACGGAGTATTTTCATCTGTATCTGCAAGGTTTACCGGTCTACCACAGTCACCATGAACGAGACCCCGGTCATGTCATTCACTTGGATTCAAGCCGGTATTTCGCGCGGTTGCCAGATCGGGATAAATTGATCGATGAAGCGCAGGTCATTGCCGAGGTCAAACAGGTTCTGCAAGGGGAAGCCAGGCAGCGACTGGACGTGATCAAGAGCCAGCTATCGGCGGAGGACTTTGTACAGGGCTATGACACCCTGAAAACATACCGCTGCCTGGATTTATTGAATGACGTGCCGTTATTGCCGAAACAGGTATTGGCCATCATTCAGGATTATCCGATCAAGGAAGGTTGCAGCAGCGTGAATTTGGCAGTGGATTCGCAGCCGGTCAGTCGAAGTGATGTGGAAAACGGCCTTGTCAAAGTTGCCGACTTGGATGATCTCGATGAGGTCGGTGGGCTACGCTGGATGTTTGCCTGGCACCGCGATTATCGGGTATTTCGGCCGGGGCTAGATGCCAAGCATTGGCTATTTTCGTATCTGGTCGATTTGAACGGGCCGGCAATCACCTTGGACATCGTCAACGAAACGCACCGCGCTTTTTTTGAAGGGCAATGGGTGAATGGTCAGGCGGTATTTTGTGAAAAATACCGGTTAACCCTGAATGGCGAGTCTGTCGACATCGATAACGATGCCTTGTATGACGAGGATCAGGACCGCTTCATTGTACCCAGTCGGGAGACATCCGGTTTGGTGATTTGCCAGGCATCGTCCTACTACGACGAATGGGATACGTTCATGGAATCCGCCAAGGAAGCCGATGAATGGGATTTTCATAACTTCGTGGTGGCCAATACGGCGGATAAACCCGCGGATGCATTGCAACGACTGCTGCCGAAATTTGGTAGTTGTCCGGCGCTGTTTTCCAGGACCTTTCAAATCGTGCTTGGCAATAGTGGCGATGTCGTCACCGTTGCGGAAATGTAGTCGAAACCCAATCGGGCCGATGGTCGCGGCTGTGTTAGCCCGTGGCTTTTGGCTGGTTTTCTGGCGAACGACCATTTAACAAGCACGCATTCCAAAACACCTGACGCAGTACTGGCGTCAGCTTAAGCGTCTTTAGCGAAATGTGTTCTGCCGACGGTCAACGCCTGCAGACATCGCTGACGATGCTTTGAATATTCTTACAACCCTTCCGGAGAAAGTCCACTCCGCAAGGGGCTGCTTTCTCCAAATTTTATGATTACGGGAGAAAGCCCATGTTATACATTCGAGGAACCAATAATCGTTACCGTATGGCCGATGAACAGGATGTCATCTTAGAGGCCATTCAGATCTACAACCGCACTTTTAGTCGAGGCGAAGCCTTGACCAGTCCGGACAAGGCGAAGGACTGTATCAAGTTAAAATTGGCGCCGTATGAGCACGAAGTATTTGTGTGTCTGTTCTTGGACAATCAACACCGCGTCATCGCTTGCGATGAATTATTCCGGGGGACGATTGATGGCGCTAGCGTGTATCCGCGCGAAGTGGTCAAGGCCTCGTTGCACTATAATGCTGCGGCGCTAATCATGGCGCATAACCACCCGTCGGGGATCAGCGATCCCAGTCAGGCCGATCGCGTGATTACAGCAAAACTTAAAGAAGCCTTGGCCTTGATTGACGTTCGCGTACTTGATCACTTCATCGTCGGCGAAACCGTGTATTCATTCGCTGAACATGGCTTGTTGTGAAAAGGTATTAGTGCCGAGACTATTCATCGGTATCCAAGGCAACCCTATGTATCAACGAAGTTGAGTAATGTATTCGCCATCGGTAACCATGAGGCGGCATTGATGCGACTTCGTTAAATGATATAAAACCCACGTCTCCCCAGAATCAGATGCTAAACATTGGCCTGGTTTCTGGGGAGACTTGCTCGGGAGGGGGCGGTTAGTGACCTAAACCGGCTTTTATGGTAATTTTTTGATTGGCAGGATAATTCCACTTGCCTGTCGTTGAGATAAATTCCTACTTGTTTTCAGTCTCCATAAGCGCATTACAAAAACTTCGCTTAGGTTTATAAAAAAAGGCCGGCAATGCCGGCCTTTTTTTTCGCCATTTAACGTCTAGGCGGACGACGTCTGTGTTGGCACACAGTTTCCCAGTTGCCGAAACGACGGCGACGGTATCTGCGTACCTGCACAGTTTTTGCGTAAATTGCCATGACAATCTCCAAAAAATGTTGGATAGGCAATAGACAAAATCGTGTCATCCGCTATACTTCCCACGGTTTTCACATGACCACGACGGCGAAGGGGAACCTATACCACCCAATGCCTTGGCAAGAGACATTTGCAGTGTCATCAAGCCTAAAAAAAGGGCAAAAGTTAGCGCTTTTGCCCTTTATCCTTTTCCAAATCGACATTTTGCTGCCGAATACGAAATTCCAAATGTGCTGGATACCTCTTCAATAGATACGCACTGTTTCAAATACACATCATCAATTAAAAATCCAGATGCGAAAGTGTCTGCTTGCCACTCGCTATCGAGATAAAGCTTAGGCTGTTCGTCAGGTTCAAATCTTGCGAACTGCACACCAGGGTGTAAAAAAAGATGCCCCAATTCATGCGCCATCGTGAATCTGTCGCGTCCAACACCTTTGCAGGCTCCATTATAGACATCTTCTCGAATCTGGATTAATCGCTTATTTGGGTCTGTTCTCCCTTCATCATTATCAATCTCATCAGCGATTACTATTTCATAATTGAACCGATCCAATAATTCCGGCAGCACTTCGTATATGTTTTCGATAAGCACATATGGCCCATCAAGCTGAAATGCAGATCTCAAATCACGGGCGATTTTATAAATACTAGCTTTACTTCGTGGTGGTACTTTGCTGCCTAAATTTCTCATTATTTCTCCTTGTTGAGAATTGACTTAATCCTTGCTACTTGGTCGTCAGAAAGCTCTGAAAAGCTTCTGGCAAATATGGTCGCAAGTTCGTTTGATGCCGCGTTAGATTCGGCGAGGTTTATCCTTACTTCTTTTTTTGTTTGATCGGCCAATTTCAAAAAACGAGATTTTGCATTCTTAATAAATTCGTAATTTGTTGCCAGCGTTTCAACATAGTCATCCGGGACTGGCTTTTTCCCATTCTCCATCGCAGATAAAAATGCAGACGAAACCCCGGTCGCCTGAGCCATATCGAATAAGGTAATACCCAAGTCGATCCTTAGTTTTCTAATTTCTTTACCAAATTCAGTCAACATACATACGCTCCTCCAGTCAAATTACGGCCTCAATGCGGACCTCTCACAATCATGAAAAATATTATCATGTTAGAAGTAAATATTCAACCTAAGTGGTTAATATTTTTCATAAGAATGTTTAAACATAGAATTCAAAGACCAACATCCATTGATTCCACTGTCAATCCATCGACCCGGCTGAACGCATAGCGGATTTTTCTTGTTCCCAGGCAGTCTGTAGCATGCTGTTAGGTAACGAACCGCACGGAACGGAGTTGATGAATCGGCAATTGGAAAGCCTAACAAGGTATGCTGTGCGAACCCTACATCTGGATTTTGATGCAAACCATTCATTGTCGGCAATGGGGCCAGATTGAAGTCGGTGACAGAAGATCTTTGTACTGCAGGTGTTGGCCGATTTCGACGAGTACAGCGTAAAGATAACTTAGTGTTTTGGTGCTCTTATCATCCAAGTATGTAAGGCTAACGAGATGGCTGTTTCGTTTTTGTGTTGCATTTTTCTACACAAATTTATATGCTGAGCTTGAATAAAGTGGAGTATGAACATGAAACAAATGCAAACTAGAGAAGCGACTCCTGTTTCCATCAATATCCGTGCCAAGGCCAGGCAGCGCGATATCATCGATCAAGCCGCTGAGCGTCTAGGCCGCAGTCGATCAGACTTTATGTTGGAAGCCGCCTGTCGCGCGGCAGAAGATGTACTGCTAGATCAGGCATTTTTCGCAGTCGATGACGGCACATTTGCACAATTTCAAGCGTTGCTCGATCACCCCTTACCGCCAACCGATAAGCTTCGCCGGTTAATTAAGACAAAAGCGCCTTGGGATAAATGACTACACTAGAACTGTCTCCCCCAGAACCAATCATGTCAGATCATCGGTTATTGGATTTCGATTGCGGGGATATGTCGCTGAATGATTGGCTCAAAAAACGCGCACTCAAAAACCATATGGCAGGAGCTTCGCGTTGCTTTGTAGTAACTGCTGGCATGGATGTTCTTGCTTACTACTGCCTGTCTGCCGGTGCAATCAGCCATGAGGCTTCGCCCAAAGCCATGCGACGGAACATGCCCAATCCTTTGCCAGTATTGCTGCTCGGTCGACTAGCTGTCGACAATCGATATCATAACCAAGGGATTGGCAAAGCGCTGTTACGCGATGCAATGATACGGGCAGTCAACGTCTCAGGGGATGCGGGAGTATTCGCTATATTGGTTCATGCCCTGTCCGAACCAGCCAAACAGTTTTATCTTTCACAGGGATTTGTGGAGTCACCTTTGCAAGCAATGACCTTGATGATGACGTTAGAGACGGTTCGGGAAGTTTTGGCTGAATCTGACTGAGAATTCATTTGTAGCGTTTTTACCGCCGGCTCCTTGTACGTTGAATGTCAAAGGTCCTTGATAAACCACGTCAGCTCACTGTGTTTGATCAACATCCATCGCAATCGTTACAGTGTGCCCGCGCAATGGGCTAATCAGGTGGTATCGGTGCGTGTTACAGCAAGCAAAATACGCATGGTCGCCAATGGTCAAGTCATCGCCGAACATGATCGTCGCTTCGGGCGTGACCAACTGATCTGCGATCCCTGGCATTATTTGCCGGTACTGGAAAAGAAGCCTGGTGCACTACGACACGGCGCACCGTTTGTGACCTGGGATTTGCCGGTGCCGATCAAGGTCGTACGCGACCGCATTCTCAAGCAAGACAAAGGCGATAGAGCGTTTGTTGATCTGCTGTTAATGGCTCGTGATCTGGGCGATGCAGGATTGGATGCCCTGGAAGTGGCTTGCGATCTTACCCTGCAAACCGGCGTGATCAGCGCCGCTATTGTCCTCAACGAGATGCGTCGACTCACGGAAGAAGCCAAACCCAAAGCACTGGATGCTACTGCGATTTCACTACCGACACTGAAAATCGAGCCCATGGCTGATTGCAGCCGTTACGATGCGTTACGGAGCGAACATCATGTCCATTGATCGTGCACTGCAACTGAAAACGCTGCATTTGTATGGTATGGCGGCGGCCTGGGGTGAATGGCAAGCCGAATACAGCAACCAGCAAAAACCGGTGATGCCCGAAGTATGGCTGGATCGTTTGATCGCCGCTGAACAAGCCGATCGTCAGGCCCGCAGCCTCAACTATCAACTCAAGGCGGCCCGTTTTCCCATTCATCGCGATTTATTAAAGATCGACTGGACAGAGACACCACTACAGCAGGCTCGTATCGAGCAATTGGCGACCGGTGGCTTCATGGAGCAGGCGTATAACCTGATCCTGGTCGGGGGGACGGGTACGGGCAAAACCCACTTGGCTACAGCCATGGGCATAGCCGCCATCCATCAAGGCAAACGCGTTCGTTTCTATAACGCCGTTGATCTGGTTAACCAATTGGATAAGGAAAAACAACAAGGTAAGGCTGGCAATTTGGCCAAGCAACTGACGGCGATGGATGCCGTTATCCTGGATGAACTGGGTTATCTACCGTTTCCAGCATCAGGCGGGGCTTTGCTGTTTCACTTGATCAGTCAGCTCTATGAGAAAACCTCACTGATCATCACCACCAATCTGAACTTCGCCGAATGGGTACAAGTGTTCGGTGATGCCAAGATGACCACGGCACTCCTAGATCGAATTACTCATCATTGCGACATCTTGGAAACCGGCAACGATTCTTATCGTTTTAAACACCGGAAAAAGGCGGTGGAAAACCAATAACCCTATAAGTTAACTGGAAACTATTCGACGCTCTTTGCTGGAAAATTTTCAAAGCCGTTTGACACCATAAGATGAAGGGAACACCCTGTGAAGTCAAAAGCTTCGAGACCGATCAAAGCTTTCGATTAAATTTTGATTTGGGTGTTTCTGTGCCCAAATTAATAGCTCGATTTAGCCTCAAAATACTGATGACAAATAAACTGAAACTTCTTGAAAATCAAGGGCCTAATTTTGGCCAATGATGACAAATGAATCGATTAAGTCATTGATTAATAAGTAAAACATGCCTAATTGTGATTCCGGTTGTCGTGGGTTCGAGCCCCATCGTTCACCCCAATTAAATCAATAGCTTAAAAAGTACTTGATTAAGCTTTCAGGCTGATTTTTCAATTTAAATAGACTTGAAACATAAGCAAAATCATAGTCTTACGCCAATATTTCCAGCCTGGAGTCTGTTTTTGTCTTTGCTACTGACATTTACCTCTCGATTAGCAGGAACCTCTGCAACCACTTCGTCAAGAAACTCCTGAAAATCCGATCACTTTTGGGTTGCGGTGATGTTGGATTGAATGGCTCCCTTTGCCATGTTCAATGCGGCAAAAAGATTAGGCGTTCCATTACGCTTATAAATCCTTTTTAATCCGAGAACAATCTTGCCTGCTGGTATGCCCTAGGTTCAATCAGCCCGCAGAATCATCAAAAAGTAAGTTGTCGTTCGAGTGCTGAATGCCTCGGTTAACGCAGTTTGTTTCGTAAAACAGACAGCATCTGGGGATGTTCCGACTTTTTATCCGAGTAAATTAGCGACGCTCTGGCATCTGAGATGCTCTGCAGACTAGCATAGGATTGCGCTTGATGGCTAAGCTTCCGGAAGAACAGGGGGGGCGCTTTGGTCGTTGCTTATGGTCAGAGAGAGCGTAAGTGCGATTCCTGAATGGTCGACATCAATTGAGTTTGCCTGGCGCAATGCCGATTCACTGTCGATGGGAGTTGACGATGTCTCGGTCCAAATCGTTCAATGCGCCGACCAGACTCAAGACGCGGTCGACCGAGGCGTGCCATTGTGCGATGAGCGTCATGTTATTCACCGGCCAGGACAACGCGGCGGCCATTTGTTGAAATGCCTGCACGGATTGCATCAACGCGCCGAGAGTGATGCTTCCCACGATGTAGCGCGGGGCCGCAATCAAAATGGGGAAGGCCATGGACAATACGGCATAGCCCGAGCTGAACAGGATGATATGTGCCCAGGCATGGGTTTGTAGATCGTATATGCCGGTAATATCGTGAAAAAGATTAAGAAAGCGCGTTTTCTCTTTTGCTTCGCCATGATGGCGAGCAATGGCTAACGCATTTTCTCTTGCTTTGACCAAGCCAAAGCGAAAGTTGGCTTCGACGGTTTGCATGGCATTGGTTGTCAACGTTAAAGGCCGTCCGGCCCACCAACCTAAAACCGACGCCGCAGCGGCGTAGAGGATCGCAATCCAGACTAAATGCCCGTAAACGGGGATTACGATTCCGCCGATGTCCAGCAAGATAACGCTGGAAAGCGTCCACAGAATTTCGCTGAAGCTAATCAGTAGCAACATACTGTAAAACAGCGTGTAACAAAGATTGACCGCTTCGTCGGTAGCAATACGAATGTCTTCCGCAATCCGACCGTCCGGATTGTCGTGTCCTGAGGTCAGAATTTGGGCGATTTGGTAATGGTGGCCATTATTCATCCATTGAGCGATAACTTTTGCCGTCAGCCAAGAGCGCCAACTGATTTGTAAGTCGCGCTTGATTTTTAAATGCATCGCGGTGACCGCCATGCTGCCGGCAAAAATCATCACCAGATGTTCGATCTGCCTGAAAAGTTCTACCATGGAATGTTGTTCGAGCGCATCGAACAGCGCGGCGCTCCATTCGGTGATCATCACCGCAATGACGATCTGCATGATGGTCAGTACGATTAACGCCAATGTTCGCTTGCGAATCATCGCTCGATGTTCGGAATGCCAGAAGGGGCTGGCTAACCGATAAAATTTAATGAAAAATCCGCTTTTACCCGGCATGGTAGTGAGTTTGAGCTTAGGTGAGATATTAAAAGTTCATGGCTACGAGAACGCCTGTCTGATTGCCAGGGTCACCACTTTGGCCGACGTGAGAATTTGACTAAAAAAAAGCCGGGGTTAGCCGGCTTCGATGTGCAATCTACCTGAATCAAGATTAGCGCATTTTCTTGTGGCCCATGGCTTTGCCCGGATGTTGGGACATCATTTTCAAGTGTTGGGCTTTCATCAATTCCAGTTGCTGGTCTTTAAGCGCTTGCTGCTTTTGCGGATCGGTTTCGGCGAGAATCTTGTTGGACAAGTCATGCATCGCCAATTCATGCGCTTGCCTATCCTTGAGATGGGCTTCCAGCTTCGCGGAATCCATGCCGCCGGTCATGGCGGGATCGTTGACTTGCTCGGCGCTACAAATGATGCTGAAAGGAAGTAGGGTGGATAAAACGATTATTCGGATGAAGCGTTTCATTGGCAGTGTCTCCTGTGAAGTTGGAATGCCCTAACCATTAGCGATGTATACCGCTAGGCTGGGAAAATTACCCTTGAAGCGACTTCAAGTCGGTACGCTAACGCACATAGACCAGAGCCCGGGCGATTACTTCTCAGTCTGCCTGCTATGGCTGATGTCGCTTAGCGCGATTCGCAAGGTCGGTGGCTCGTCCGAGGATTCCCGACGCAGGCAGTCGAGGTGGACATAAAATTCAGACCCATCGGCACGTTTCATCATCAGGCCAATCACCCGTTTTTCATGGGTGTCGGATTCCATGATGCCCACAAGCGAGCGGAACCAACGGTCGCAGTCCTGGGGCGCAACAAACTTCGAGAAACGTTGCCCGATCAGCTTGTCGCGTTCCACGCCCAACAATGCAGAACCGGTTAGATTGATGGTACTGATTTGATCGTCCCGATTGACGGTGATATAGCCGACCGGCGCGAATTCATAAAGATCCAGGTAACGGTTGTGTGCTTCCTGCAAGGCATTGTGGGTGTTGCGCAACTCCTCGTTCTGCATTTCCAGCTCGATCTTGTGGACCAGCAACTCATGTACCAGCACTTCAGCCGGTTTGGCCTTCACTTCTTCGGGCGATAAACTGGAAACCAGGGCTTCGGCTTTCCTTCTTAATGTTTTACGCCGCTCAATGCCATCCCATTTTAAATTCATATCGCATTCTCTATTCAGTGTCGACTCATGATCGATCGTGGTTGTCGGTCGTCACGACAAATTAGTTTCTCGACTCTACTTTACTCAGTTCACGGTGTATGTGCG
Source organism: Methylomonas sp. PHL2-19 (assembly GCF_059331595.1). NCBI lineage: Bacteria > Pseudomonadati > Pseudomonadota > Gammaproteobacteria > Methylococcales > Methylococcaceae > Methylomonas > Methylomonas sp. PHL2-19. The sequence continues at coordinate 4,921,545 of NZ_CP196839.1, read as the reverse complement.
CTAGCGAACTGTGTTCGGTCGTCGAATGGCGTTTAATTATCCACGAAGCTTATCGGAACCGCTTGATTTTCAAGCGAGGCAAGCGAAACCACACCCTGTGGGAATTTTCGGCCAGACATGAGCCGGCACCAGAGTTATTCATCGCGGCATTGTCAGAAGCAATGTCATTCCGACCATTCAAGGAAGCACGGTACCGATTGCCTTCAACGTTTAACTCAGAAGGATAAATGATCATGAAAAACATTAACCACCCCGGATTTTCGCGTTCCCTGCCCGGTATCGGCCTATGTGCTGCGGCAGTTGTCTTTATTGGCGGATGCGCCAGCATGCCGCCTCCGACCGAACAAATGGCTGTGTCCAAGGCCGCGGTCATCAGTGCCAACAGTGCCGGCGGCAACGAATATGCGCCGATACCGCTCAAGAAAGCGATGGAAAAAATGGATACCGCCGAGCGCGCCATGGCTGAACAAAACTATCCGCTGGCTCGACGACTGGCTGAGGAAGCCCAAGTCGATGCGCAACTTGCGGCCGTGAGCGCGCGTTCCGCCAAGGCTCAAAAGGCTGCGCGCGAGTTGCAGGAAGACAACCGCGTGTTACGCCAAGAAATCGAACGCCAGACCCAATAAGCACTAACGGAGTCCATTATGCAAACTTATCGCTATTTCCCTTTAACCCTGATTGCTGCGGCGATCATTTCCGGCTGTAGCTCCGTGCCGCAGAGTGCCACGCTGGCCGATGCGCATAATGACTACAACAATGCACGCATCAATTCCGAAGTGAGCACGCTGGCCGAACTGGAAATGAAGCAGGCTTCCGATACGCTGAATAAGGCCGACCACGCCTTGCGCAACGATGAAAGCGACGAAACCGTCGACCATCTGGCTTATATCGCCAAGCAGCAGGTCGCCATCGCTCAGGCGACCGCCAAACGCAAGACTGCGGAAACCGCCGTCAACAATGCCGAGGCCAAGCGCAATCAGGTGCGTCTCGAAGCCAGAACCGCCGAAGCCGACGCCGCCAAGCGGCAGGCAGCGATTTCGCAACAAACCGTGGACCGGCAAGCCAACGAGTTAGCGGTGGCCGGTGCCAACAGCGACCGCGACCGGGCGTTGATCATTCAACAGAATATTTTAATCAACGAGCTCAATGCCAAACAGACCGCGCGCGGTTTGGTGATCACCTTGGGCGATGTCTTGTTCCGTACCAACAAGGCGCATTTGCAATCGAGCGGTTTACGCAACGTCGACAAGCTGGCCGATTTTCTCAACCAATACCCGAGTTACAAGGTGTTGGTGGAAGGCTATACCGATAGCCGAGGCAGCGAAGAACGCAATCAGGAATTGTCCGACCGGCGCGCCTATGCGGTACGAACGGCCTTGGTCGATGCGGGCATCGATAGCGATCGGGTCAGAACCCGAGGTTATGGCGAGGAATATCCGGTTGCCAGTAACGATACCGCAGCCAGTCGACAATTAAATCGACGGGTGGAAATTATCCTCTCCGATGCCGACGGCAATATCGCCACGCGGTAGGGAACGATCCTATTCGAATCTTGGTTTGCAGATTTATCCGCGGGAGGTTTTATGAAACCACCGACTTTACGTTTCCAACGGCGGTTACTGACCTTAGCCATCATCGCGATGTTGTCGGGTTGTTCCACCGCATTGGTCAAGGATGACACAGTGCAGTCTGACGCCGGAACCTCTCATTGTTCCGGCTCGGAGTGGGTGGATGATTCCACGATTGCGGTGATACCGATTCCGGTGGTGGCATTGTTGATGCCTCACTCCGACCTCAACGACATCAAGGCCGATGATTACCTCAAACGTTGCGGAGATAGCGCCAAGCTGATCAACCGTGAAGTGGATATTGGACATGGCGCCTGCGTCCCGGCGGTGTTGACGCGGATATTGACGCTTGGCATCTGGTAATGGTGTCCGGCACGTATTTCCTGGGAGGCGGATGTAAGGCCCTAGTAGCTCTATTTCCGTATTTGCCGCACCGATGCGTACCTGCCGTTGTCGATGGTGCGCGCCTTCGCGAATTTATTATCTTTTCCGCTCTGTACGTTAGCGTACAGATAAAAAGTCCAACGCCTGTAAGCTAAGCGCTCGCCTATGTCCTGCCGGCAGGGAGTCATATTTATGAACATCAAATTTATTGTGCCTTGGGCAATGCTGAGTTTTTTGGTTTTTGCCGAAGAGTCTTTGCTTCAGCCGCAAGTTCAAGGCGACATCAACTTCGTCAGTGGTGGGGTCGGGGGAGACGAACGGGATGCGATGCACGCCATGCGCGATGAATACAACCTGAATTTGTTGTTTTCGGTGGCCGGCAGCGGAGAGTATCTCAGCGATATCAAGGTCTGCATCAAGGATGCCGGCGGCCATAACGTGCTGGAAACGGTGGCGGACGGTCCCATGTTTTATGCAAAACTCAAGCCGGGGCATTACACCGTGAGCGCAGATCGAGACGGCAAGACCCTCGATAAAACCTTCAATGTTGGCGGCAATCGGCGAACCGCGTTGTCTTTTGCCTGGCCCCATTAGCGGAAAAATTAATGCCATTTTCGGAAAGCCAAATCCCGTCTTAAATGCCCAGTCGTAATCGACATTAAGCCATGAAAAGCAAAAACGAATACATCGAAATTCTTGCCGCGGAACTCAGGGAATTGAGTTCACAAATCGACGCGTTAACGGCCAAAACCGAGGTAGCTGCGGCACAAGCGAAACTCAATTATGCCGAGGATCTCGCGGCTTTGCGCGCCAAGCGTCAAGTCGCCGTTGAAAAAATGCAAGAGTTGGAGGCACACGGTGGGGAGGCTTGGGAAGAGTTGAAAGATACGGCGGAGATGGTGTGGGGCGATCTGCGAATCGGGTTGGCCAGTGTGGTCGCCAAATTCAAATGATGCCGGCAACTGCTCCGATCGAGGAACTACGTCTTAGGTGCGAAACTCCAACACGCTACCAGTCTCACGTCGGCCACAAAGCTGCTGTGCGGGTACACATTCTTTACTGGGGCGTTTGTCATACTGATGCGGCGTTTGCTCGCCACGAAATTATTGGTCGTATCGAGAAAGTCGGAGCTGATGTAGTCATCTTTACCCACTCACCGCAGGTTGTTATCAATGCGCTGCGGCCTGATGCCAACGAGTCGGCTCATAACGTAATCTCGCAAACGATAGAGTCAACCGTCGACCATTTTCATGCCCTGCTTGATACCTTAGCTGAGCCATACAGCCTTAATCCTTCCCGGGCGCTGCTGAAACGGGACGGCAGTTTGATAGTCGGGCGACGCAGTTTAAACGGTTCTCTGCACGAACATCGAGATGGTTGGTCGCCCGGCCAACGATACCCTGTAGCCGAGCAAGCCGTGGTGCCCATCAATAACTTGTACGGGGCAGCAGGGCATGGCTACCGCTTCCTCATTGAACGAGTATGGCTGCAAACAACGAGCAGAATGGGCAAAGCCTAATTAGACAATCTTGCCGCCGCAAGACAAACACCCACGATAGGCGTAGCGGATCGATTCGTATCGTGTTGGGTAATGTGACATTGGTTTGAGGAATTAGACATGCGCAGTAAAGCAAACGCCTATCTGGTGGGTGGCGGCATAGGCTCGCTAGCCGCCGCCGCTTTCATGATTCGCGACGGCAAGCTACCCGGTGCCAATATCGCGATTCTTGAAGCCGGCTCCAAGTTGGGCGGGAGTCTCGACGGCGCCGGCAGTCCAAGCAAGGGCTATTCCATGCGCGGGGGGCGAATGTTGACCACCGACAATTACGAATGTACCTGGGATCTATATAAATCGATTCCTTCGCTCAACCAGACCGGCAAATCGGTTTACGATGAAACTGTCGAGTTCAACGAAAAATACCAGGCGCATTCGATGGCAAGACTGGTCGATAAGCGTCGGGCCAAAGTGCCGGTGTCTTCGATGGGATTTTCGATGCAGGACCGTATCGAATTGCTGAAACTCAGCCAGGCCGATGAGAAAATCTTGGCCGCGACCTGCATTACCGACTGGCTATCGCCGGGCTTTTTCGACACCGAGTTCTGGCTGATGTGGTCGACCACCTTCGCCTTCCAGCCCTGGCATAGTGCCGTCGAATTCCGACGTTATCTGCATCGCTTCATGTTGGAATTCTCCCGCATCGAAACCTTGGCCGGTGTCAAACGCACCGTTTACAATCAATACGATTCGCTGGTCATGCCGTTGCAATCCTGGCTGAAAAGTCAGGACGTACGCTTTTACCCCGATTGCCAAGTGATCGATCTCGATCATAAGACCGTGGACGACGAGTTCATCGTCACCGGCATGCGCAGCTTAAGGCAGGGCAAGCGGGAATTCATTGCCGTGAAGGATGGCGATTTTGTCTTCCTGCAAAACGGTTCGATGACCGACGCATCGTCGGTGGGTTCGATGACTGCGCCGCCAGAGCAATTAAGCAAAGCCGATAGCGGGGGCTGGGCACTCTGGGAAAAACTGGCACAGGGCCGACCGCAGTTCGGCAACCCCAAAGTATTCAATAGTTGTATCGCCCAGTCTTGCTGGGCATCGTTTACCGTCACCCTGAAGAATCCGGAATTCTTTGAGCAGATGCAGCAATTCACCGCCAACGAGCCCGGCACCGGCGGACTGGTAACGTTCAAAGATTCGAATTGGCTGATGTCGGTTGTGCTGGCTCATCAACCGCATTTCCCCAATCAACCGGCAGACGTTCAGGTATTCTGGGGCTATGCGCTCTATCCGGACCGCGTCGGCAATTTTGTTGCCAGGCCCATGGCCGACTGCAGCGGGGCGGAAATCTTGCTGGAACTGTGCGGCCATCTGCGTTTCGATCTGGAAATCTTCACCACGGCCAACTGTATTCCCTGCCGCATGCCTTACATCACCAGTATGTTCATGCCGCGCCATTACAACGACAGGCCTTTACCAGTGCCGCGCGGTTCCAGGAATCTCGGCTTCATCAGCCAATATGTCGAAATTGCCGAGGATGTGGTTTTTACCGTCGAGTATTCGGTGCGAGCGGCGCAAACGGCTGTTTACCAACTGTTGAAAATCGACCGCCCCATTCCTCCCGTCACCCCGCACGATCAATCGTTGCGCGCTCAGTTCGAAGCTTTGATCAAGGCGTTGAAGTGACCATGCGCAAACAAACCGCATAGGAAAGCGTCGTGGAGCATGTTACCAAGAAAGATCAGGAGATTTTCGGCTTGACCTCGGCGCTGGCGGCGCAGCGCATCAAACAGGACGGCTATAACGAATTGCCCAGCCCGGACCGGCGTGGATTCGCGCGCATCGCGTTCGAAGTGGTGCGTCAACCCATGTTCGCGTTGTTGATCGGTGGCGGTGTCGTGTATTTGTTGCTGGGCAGCCGTATGGAAGCCGTATTCCTGCTGTTGTTCGCCTGCTTGTCGGTCGGCATTACCATCGTTCAGGAGTCGCGCAGCGAACGGGTGTTGGAAGCGTTAAGAAATCTCGCCAGCCCCAGGGCTTTGGTGATTCGCGACGGTGAACGCATGCACATCGCCGGCCGGGACGTGGTGCGCGGCGATTTGATCGTGATCGGCGAAGGCGACCGCGTGGCGGCCGATGCTACGCTGATAGACGCGCAAGACTTACTAATCGATGAATCGTTGCTGACCGGCGAATCTCAGCCGGTGCGTAAATTGGCCAAGGATGTGGCGGCAAGGAAAAAAGCTGATCTAGTTGTGCCGGGGCCTGGCGGCGAGGACTTGCCGTATCTCTTTGCCGGCACGCTGGTGGTGCGCGGGACGGGAAAAGCGATCATTCATGCCACCGGTGTTCGCAGTGAAATGGGCAAGATCGGCATAGCCTTAGTGGACATCGAAACCGAGCAGCCCCATTTGCAACGCCAGATTCAAAAATTTGTGCGCGCTTTCGCCCTGATCGGCATTTTGGTCGGCGGCTTGGCCGTCGCCTTGTTCGGTTTTCTGCGCGGTTCGTGGCTTGAGGCCGGTTTGGGCGGTATCGCCATCGGCATGTCCTTGTTGCCCGAGGAATTTCCGCTGGTGATGGCCGTATTCATGGCAATGGGCGCGTGGCGGATTTCCAAGGCGCGGGTGTTGACGCGCCGCGCCTCGGCGATAGAAACGCTGGGCGCCACCACGGTATTGTGCACCGACAAAACCGGGACGCTGACCGAAAACCGCATGACAGTGGTTTCTATCTTCGACGAAGAGGCCGGTTGGCAGCAACATGAAAATCGACCGGTCGACGGCACCCTCAAGAAGGTATTGGAGGCGGCGCTGTTGGCGTGTCCGCGCGAAGCCGGCGATCCGATGGACGTCGCCGTGCACGCACTGGCCGAGAAGCAAATCGGTTCAAACCAAGCCACGTTCGCCAAGCGTCGGTTGATCCGTGCCTATGGCCTCAGTCCTGATTTATTCGCGGTCGCGAACATTCTGATCGACGATGGCCAAACCCAAGGCGAGGCCTATGCCAAGGGGGCGCTGGAAGCCATCGCCGAGTTGTGCCAACTGCCACACGACAGGTTGCTGAAAATTCGCGAACAGGTGGATGCACTGGCTAGCGACGGCGTGCGCGTGCTCTGTGTGGCGAAAGCCGCCTACATCAGCGTAGCCAACCCGCAAACCCTGCCCGAGTCGCCGCGCGGCATGAGTTTTACCTACCTAGGGCTGGTCGGATTTGCCGATCCGCTGCGCGAAAACGTGCCGGCCGCAGTTGGCGAATGCCGCTCCGCCGGGATTCGGGTGGTGATGATCACCGGCGATTACCCGGCCACGGCCGCGGCCATAGGTCTGCAGGCCGGTTTGGATTCCACCGAGGTACTGAGTGGCGACGATATCGAAGCGCTGTCCGACGCCGAGCTGGCGGAGCGCGTGAAATCGACCGCGATATTCGCGCGCATCAGGCCTAGCCAAAAATTGCGGATAGTCGAAAGCCTGAAAGCCAACGGCGAAATCGTCGCCATGACCGGCGACGGGGTCAACGATGCGCCGGCGATCAAGGCCGCGCACATCGGGATCGCCATGGGTGGGCGCGGCACCGATGTCGCCCGCGAAGCGTCGGCTATCGTGTTGCTCGACGACGACTTCGGCTCCATCGTTAAAACCATCCGTCTGGGCCGGCGTATTTACGACAATCTGCGCAAGGCCATCGAATATCTGGTGGCCGTGCATATTCCCGTCGCCGGCTTGGCTTTGTTGCCGTTGATGTTGGATTTGCCGCTGATACTGGCGCCGATTCATATCGCCTTCCTGGAGATGGTCATCGATCCCGCCTGTTCGGTGGTGTTCGAAGCCGAACGCGAAGAAGACGACGTGATGCTCAGGCCGCCGCGCGATTCCGCCAGTCCGTTGCTATTGCCGAAGCGCATCCTATGGGCGGTGTTGCAGGGGGTTATCGCACTGGCCATCTTGGCCGGCCTTTTGATTGGCGGGGGAACTATGGGTATGCCCGAAGCGGATTTACGCGCGTTGGTGTTTACCTCGCTGATTCTGATGAATATCGGTTTGATTTTGGTGAATCGTTCGTTTAAGGCTTCTTTGATCCGGGCCTTGTTCAGGCCGAATCCGTCGTTGTGGATTTTACTGGGCAGCGTATTGCTATTGCTGGCCGTCGCGGTGTTCTGGCGCCCGGCGCAAGTGTTGTTTCATTTCGGTTGGTTACAGTGGGACGAACTTGCCGTAGCGGCGTGCGCCGGATTGATGAGTTTGCTGCTGCTGGAAGGGATTAAAGCATTGTGGTTTCGTGCCGGTGGCAAGGTAACAAAACCCGGCTAAGTGTGTGCGATAGCGTACAGACCCCGTTACAAGCTGCCTATAAGCTGTGGCCTCGTCTACTTGAGGAGCTTGCCAATGAATCTAGCGATCGAACCGTTACTGGCCCTAGTGATAGGCGTCTTAATCTTACTGATTCCTCGGTTCTTAAATTATTTCGTGGCGGTGTATTTGATCGTCGTGGGTATTTTGGGACTCGTCCACCGCTAAAGGGGCCGCCGCCCTAAAACCCAAGCTTTGGTTTTAGGGATCGATTTTATCCTTGTTGTTTTTACTGGAGACCTACCATGTCACTTGGCACCATTTTGCTGGTTATTCTTGTTCTGATGTTGCTCGGCGTTTTTCCGGTATGGCCGCATAGCCGATCTTGGGGTTACGGGCCTACGAGCGGTTTGGGGCTCGTGCTGATCGTTATATTGATTTTACTGTTGCTGGGCAAGATTTAGCGATTGTCTCAGTGTCTTCGAAAAGATTGAGCGTAGCCAAACTGCGCGAAGCGTAACAATTCTCTCCAGCGGGAGATGGTTGGGTGAGGTGGATAGAGACGAGACATGGTGCTCGTTTAATTCTCCTCTCCCCAATTCTCGCCGTCAGAGCGAGCAGGCTATCGGCGAATTGTGAGGCTTTGACATTTAAAAAATAATGACGGTTGAGCGCGATAGTGTTCATGCCGATCTGATGTTCATGTCATGACCTGCTTTGTTCCGGCGCTAACACATCGGTGCCGAGAATTGCTCTGCGACTGAACCAACTAGATTCGGGAATCAAACGATGGCAACACGGCGGGAACAAAGACGGCACGTTAGGAGCGAGCATCCGGGCGGCGAGGAGACGCCGATTCGGTTCGAGGTGTTCAACACCGAGCGCCTGCAACAACATGCGGTGAGTCTGGCGCAAGCGCAAAAAGTCACCAGCCTGAAAAAAGGACGCAAACTGATCCCGCGGGTACGCGAGAATGCCCTGGTTTTGCTGGAGGCCTACAAATCCGTAGGCCACGCGGTTCGTGAGCAACGCGCCATCACGCCGGCGGCAGAGTGGTTGCTGGATAACTTCCATGTCATCGAAGAGCAGGTCAGCGACATTCATGTTGATTTGCCGGAAAGTTATGCTCGGGAACTGCCGAAACTGGCCGAAGGCGTGTTGGCCGGTTATCCCCGGGTTTACGGCATTGCCTGGGCGTTGGTGGCCCACACCGACAGCCGTTTCGCACCGGAATTATTGACCCTGTTCGTCAAGGCCTATCAAAGCGTCGATCCGCTCACGCTCGGTGAACTCTGGGCGATACCGATTACCTTGCGGGTGTTGCTGGTCGAGAATCTGCGTCGCCTGGCTGTTAGCATCATGCGTTCGCAAAACGGCCGCCGCCTGGCGGACGAGTTCGTCGATCGCGTGGAAAACATCGTCGCCCACAGCGAGCGGCCGGACCCGCCGATTCCCTCTGGCGAACTGCCGGTTGAGCCTTTGCGCCAGGCGTTTGCGGTACAACTTTTGCAGCGCTCGCACGATCCGCATCCTTCGGTATCGATTTCCCTGGACTTCCTTAATGAGTGGCTCAAGGCGCAAAACGCCAGCCTTGACGACATCGTGCACAGCGAGCATGCGGCGCAAATCGCCGATAACCTGACGGTCCGCAACATCATCACCAGCATGCGCGCGATTTCCGCCTTCGATTGGCAGCGGTTCGTCGAAGATGTCAGCCTGGTGGATGCCTGTCTGCGCAGTCAGCCGGATTACGCCGCGATGGATTTTTTGACGCGCGACCGTTACCGCCACGCGGTCGAAGAACTCGCCAAACGTTCGCCGCGCTCCGAGGTGGAAATCGCCCGTCGGGTGATGGAAAAGATTCAGGTTGCGGCGGCGCAAAGCGTGCTCGACGAGCGCCAGCTCGAACCCGGCTATTACCTGATCGGCGCCGGCCGCTACGGCTTCGAAACCGAAGTCGAATATCGGCCAACGTTCAAGCAACGACTGTTGCGCAACTATGTCAGTCATGCCGGCTGGACTTATCTGGGCAGTCTGGCGGTGTTGACGCTGTTGTTGCTGACCCTGCCGTTAGGCGCGGCAATGTCCGCCGGACTGGCTGGTTGGGCGCTCTGTCTGCTGGCCTTGGTTTTTGCGTTTCCGGCGTCGGATATTGCTATCGGGGTGATGAATCAAATCATCGTTGCCGGGCTGCCGCCCAGCCACATGCCGCGATTCGAGCTAAAGGACGGCGCGCCGGAAGCGTTAAGCACTTTCGTGGTGGTGCCGACCATGTTCGTCAGCGAGGACGGGGTCGAACAGCAAATCGAGCAAATGGAAATTCGCTATCTGGCCAATCCCGAGGGTGAGGTGCGGTTTGCGTTATTGTCGGATTGGGCCGATGCCGATCAAGAACACCAGGCCGACGACGAACGGCTATTGGCCGTTGCCCTGGCCGGGGTGGAGGCGTTGAATGCCAAATACGGCAAACCGCGCTTTTTTGTGTTTCACCGGAAACGCTTGTGGAACGCCGGCGAAGGCAAGTGGATGGCCTGGGAGCGCAAGCGCGGCAAGTTGCAGGAGTTCAACCGCCTGCTGCGCGGCGCGACCGACACCTCGTTTCTGCCGATTGCCGGCCAACCCGCAACCGCTCCGCCCGGCGTTTGCTATGTGATTACCCTGGATGCCGACACCAAACTGCCGATGGGTGTGGTCACCCAACTGGTCGGCGTGGCGGCGCATCCGCTGAATCGGCCGGTGTTCGATCCCGTCAGCCGGACCGTCGTCGAGGGCTACGGCATATTGCAGCCTAGGGTCACGCCGACCTTGCCGCAACGCCAGGAGCGTTCGCTGTTTCACCAGATTTTTGCCGGCGCTTCCGGTACCGATGCCTACTCCAGCTCGGTCTCCGAGCTGTATCAGGATTTGTTCGCGTTGGGTACCTATAGCGGCAAGGGCTTGTACCATGTCGACAGTTTCGAGGCGGCATTGGCCGGCAGGGTGCCGGACAACACCCAACTCAGCCATGATTTGTTCGAGAGCGTTTATGTACGCTGCGGACTGGTCAGCGACATCGAGTTTTTCGAGGAATTTCCGTCCCATACCGAAGTGGCTGCGTCGCGGCAACACCGCTGGGTGCGGGGCGATTGGCAGCTCATTCCGTGGATTTTCGGCGCGTCCGGCCAGGGCATGCCAATGATAGGCCGCTGGAAGATGCTGGACAATCTGCGCCGCTCGCTGTCGGCGCCGGCAGCCTTTTCGGCGCTGGTGGCGAGTTGGACGATACCAAACGCGCCGTTGTGGCCGTTGGTCGGCTTTGTGGTGGTGGCCTTGGCATTTCCGGCCATTTTAGCGCTGGCCAGCGGTTTTAGCGTCCCCAGACGAGGCGTTTCGCTGACCACGCATCTGCGCGGGGCCGGCGAAAACGTGCTTTGGGCCTGCGGCAACAGCCTGGTGGCGCTGACCTTACTGGCGCAACAAGCCTGGTTGATGGCCGACGCGATTGCCACCACGCTGGTGCGCTTGTTCATCACCCGCCGCCAATTGCTGAAATGGGTCACCGCCTTGCAGGCAAAAACCGGAGCCGGGTATGCGCTAAAAAATTTGATTCGACCGCTCAGTCATTCGTCCACGGTGGTCATTGGGGCCGCGGCCTTGGTGTTGCTGTGCAATCCGGTCGCCATCCGATATGCCTCGCCGTTTCTGTTGTTGTGGTGGTTGGCCCCCGTGGTCGCGCGGGCCTTGAGTCTGCCGCCCAGACTGGATAAAGCCGAAAGCCTGTCGCCCGAGGATAGCGCGCAACTGCGCCTTTACGGCAGACGAGTCTGGCGCTTTTTTACCACCTTCGTGACAGCGGAGGATCACTATCTGCCGCCGGATAATTTTCAGGAAGACCCGCAACCGGTGATTGCTCATCGCAGCTCGCCGACCAATTTCGGACTGTATTTGTTATCGGTGGTAGCCGCGCGGGACTTCGGCTGGGTGGGCTTGCTGGATAGCGTCGAGCGGCTGGAGGCGACGTTAACGACATTGTCGGCGCTGCCGCGCTTGCACGGCCATTTTTACAACTGGTACGACACCCGCGATCTGCGCATGCTGGAACCGCGTTACGTGTCGACCGTGGACAGCGGCAATCTGGCCGGACATCTGTTGACCTTGGCGCAAGCCTGCCGGGACATGCTGGAGCGACCGCTGGATTTAAACGCCGCACTGAGCGGTGTGGCCGATACCCACCGCTTGCTGTCGGGCGCGTTGAGCCATATCGGCGATGAACCGCGCACCCTCACGGTGAGCTTAACCGAACTGCGGCAAAAAAGTCTGTTGCTTGGCGAGTTGTTGAACCGTCGCCCCAACGACGTGGCGGAATGGAGCCGTTTGTGGCAGCAGCTCAGCGTGTGTGCCGGTGTGCTGTACGATCTCGCCAATGCCTATGCCGCCGAACGCGGCGATAGCCGTGATAACGAGGTGCTGGCTTGGGCCGGGCTGTTGTGCGATGACATTCGCTCGCATGCCAAGGATGTGGCCAGTTTGATGCCGTGGCTACATTTTCCGATCAGCGTTCAATCAAGGGAGACAGCGGAAATGACGCTGCCCGTGGTTACGCGCATCAAGCAGAAGTTGAACATCGCAACCCCGCTGTGCGATCTTGCCGGAAGCTATCGCGAGTGCGCGGATTTGCTGGAAGCGTCGGCGGGCGAGTTGGCGACCGCCGAGATCAAGGCCTTGGCGATTTTGCTGCGCAGGGCCGGCGACTTGGCCGCAACGTTGAGCGCGCGCCTGGAAAACATGGCCGCGCAACTGGATAGTCTGTTCCGGGACATGGATTTTCGATTTCTCTACGATGCCAACCGCCATATGTTCGCCATCGGCTACCGGGTGGCGGAAGGGGCTATCGACCCCAGTTATTACGACTTGCTGGCGTCCGAGGCGCGCTTGTCCAGTTTTATCGCCATCGCCAAGCGCGACGTGCCCAGCACGCACTGGTTTCATCTCGGCCGCCGGGTCACCCGCGCCGCGCATGGCACGGTGTTGCTGTCCTGGTCGGGATCGATGTTCGAATATCTGATGCCATCGCTGGTGACCTTTACCCCGCGTTACAGCCTGATCGACCAGACCTGCCGCTTGGTGGTGAAGCGGCAAATCGAATATGGCGAAGAATGCGGCGTACCCTGGGGCGTGTCCGAGTCGGCGTTCAATGGCCGCGATTTGTACATGACCTATCAATACTCCGCGTTTGGGGTGCCCGGTCTGGGCATGAAACGCGGCCTGGGCGAGGAATTGGTGATTGCGCCTTACGCCACGGCACTGGCCGCGATGTATTTGCCGCATGCCGCGGTGGAAAACTTTGCCAGCCTGGAGCGGGAAGGCGCGCTGGGGCGTTTCGGTTTCTACGAAGCCCTGGATTACACGCCGATCCGCTTGGCGGAAGGACAAAGGCTGGCGATGGTGCGCTGTTACATGGCGCATCATCAGGGCATGTCCCTGGTGGCGTTCGCCAATGTGGTGCATGACGGCATCATGCGCCATCGTTTTCACCGCGCGGCATTGATTCAGTCGGCGGATTTATTGCTGCAGGAGCGCATTCCGCATGGCGCGGATACCGAAACCCTGCCGCTGCTGCAAGCCTTGTCGGACATCAAGGATACCGTGCAGCCGCCGGTGCGGCGCGTGCCGTCGCCGATGTCGGCGGTGCCATCCTCGCATCTGCTGGCCAACGGCCGTTATTCGGTGATGATCACCGCCGCCGGTTCCGGCTACAGTCTGTGGCGCAATCTGGCGGTCACCCGCTGGCGCGAGGACGTGACCCGGGATGCCTGGGGCAGTTACCTTTATCTGCGCGATGTCGAAAACGGCGAAGTCTGGTCGGCCGGCTACCAGCCGACGGCGGCCAGACCGGAGCAGTATGAGGTGGTATTCGTCGAAGACCGCGCCCGCATTACCCGCAGCGACGGCGCCATCGTCACCACCCTGGAAATCGTGGTGTCGCCGGAAGACGACGCGGAAATTCGCCGCCTGAGTTTGACCAATAACGGCATGCGCGAGCGGGAAATCGAAGTGACTTCGTATGCCGAGATCGTGCTGGCGCCGATGCCCGCCGACATCGCCCACCCGGCGTTTTCCAATCTATTCGTGCAAACGGAATACTTGCCGCAAACCCGCGCCTTGCTGGCGCATCGCCGGCCACGTGCGGCCGGCGATGCGCCGCTGTGGGCAGCGCACGTGCTGGCCGATCGGCAAACCGGCGACGGTTTGCAATACGAAACCGATAGGGCCCGCTTTATCGGCCGCGGACAGAACTTACGGGCGCCGCTTGCGGTGATGGACGGCCGGCCGTTGAGCAACACCGTGGGTTTGGTGCTCGATCCCATCTTCAGCCTGCGCACTCGAATCAAGATCGCCGCCGGCGCGACCGAACATCTGACCTTCACCACACTGGTCGCGGCTTCGCGCCAGGCGGCGGCGGATCTGGCCGACAAATATCATAGCGTCACGGCCTGGGAACGGGTTTCGGCTCTGGCCTGGACCCATGCCCATGTGCAATTGCATCACTTGCGGACCAAGCCGGACGAGGCGCAGTTGTTTCAAATGCTGGCCAATCGCTTGATCTTTGCCGATCCGTCGCTACGGCCGGCCGGCAAATGGATGCAGATGAACACCTTGAATGTCAGTGGACTGTGGCGCCACGGTATCTCCGGCGACAGGCCGATGGTATTGCTGCGGGTCAGCGAGCCGGAACATCGCGCTATCGTCGAACAATTGCTGCGCGCCCATGAGTATTGGCGCATCAAAGGCCTGGCCGTCGACTTGCTGATCCTCAACGAGAAGGAAACCTCTTACGTCGAGGATTTGCAGAATTTGCTGGAAAACCTGATGCGCGAGAATCAGGCGCGTTCCGCCGCGCAAGAACACGAACACCAGGGAGCGATTTTCGTGCTGCCGGCCGGGCGCTTGTCCATGGAAGAGCGGCGTTTGTTGCAAACGGCGGCGCGGGCGATGCTGGTCGGCAATCGCGGCACCTTGGCCGAACAATTGTTGCGGCACCCACGCCCGGAAACCGCGTTCATCACGCCGAAAGCGTTGCCGGCACGGGAAATCGATACGCCCGCCCTGGCGCCGCCGGAACTGGAGTTCTTCAACGGCCTGGGCGGTTTTGCCGAGGATGGCCGCGAATATGTGATCGTGCTCGACAAGGGGCAATGGACGCCGGCACCGTGGATCAATGTCATCGCCAACCCGGAGTTCGGTTTTATGGTTTCCGAGTTGGGCAGCGGTTGTAGCTGGTGCGGCAACAGCCGGGAAAATCTGCTGACGCCCTGGTTCAACGATCCGGTCGGCGATACGCCGGGCGAAGTGTTTTACCTGCGCGACGACGATAGCCATGAACTATGGACGCCGACCGCGCTGCCGATTCGGGTCGAAAACGCCGCTTATCTGATACGCCACGGTCAGGGCTATAGCCGTTTCGAGCATGCATCGCACGGCATCCACAGCGAATTGTTGCAATTCGTCGGCCCGGACGACCCGGTCAAAATCTCGGTGTTGACCCTGACCAACGTTTCGGGCCGCAACCGGCGGCTGACGGTGACAGCCTATCTGGAATGGGTGCTGGGTGCATCGCGCAGTGTCACCGCGCCGCATATTATCACCGAGCTGGACCCGGACAGCGGCGCCTTGTTGGCTTACAACCCCTGGGATCAGGAGTTCGGCGGGCGAATTGCGTTTGCCGATCTGGCCGGGCGGCAGACTGGTTTTACCGCCAATCGCACCGAATTCATCGGCCGCAACGGCAGCCTGGATGCACCGGCAGGCTTGCTTAGCGGCAAACCGCTGAAAAACCGCGTCGGTGCCGGGCTCGATGCCTGCGCCGCCTTGCAAACAGCCATCGAGTTGGCGCCGAAGCAACGGATCGAGATCGTTTGTATATTGGGTCAAGGTCAAGACCGGGCGCGGGCCGGCGAGTTGATCCGGCGCTACCGCGCCACCAACGTCGCAACCACGTTTGAACTGGTGAAGCAGTCCTGGCGGCAGGTATTGACCAAGGTGCAAGTCCAAACGCCGGAGCGCGAGCTGGACTTGCTGTTGAACGGCTGGCTGCTGTATCAAACCTTGAGCTGCCGGATGTGGGCGAGGGCGGCTTTTTATCAGGTCGGCGGGGCATTCGGCTTTCGCGACCAGTTGCAAGACAGCATGGCACTGGCCGTGTCCAGGCCCGATTTGGCGCGCGAGCAAATTTTGCGCGCCGCTGCCCGCCAGTTCGAAGCGGGCGACGTACAACACTGGTGGCATCCGCCCACCGGCCGCGGCGTGCGCACCCGGTTTTCCGACGACAGGCTCTGGTTGCCGTATGCGGTGGCGCATTATCTGAAGGTCAGCGGCGATAGCGAGGTGCTGGCAGAATCGTTGCCGTTTCTGGAAGGCCCCGGCTTGGCGGATGAACAGGACGATGCCTATTTCCAGCCCGGCGAGTCGCAGGTACACGCGACGCTGTTCGAGCATTGCGCGCGGGCATTGGAATTGAGCCTGGCCACCGGCGCCCACGGTTTGCCGTTGATGGGTAGCGGCGACTGGAACGACGGCATGAATCGGGTCGGCAACCGCGGTCAGGGCGAGAGCGTGTGGCTGGCCTGGTTTCTGATAGCGACCCTGAGCGAATTCGCCGACGTTGCCGAGCGCTTGGGCGAAACCGAGCGCGCCGAGCGTTGGCGCGCGCAGGCCGCACAACTCACGACAGCGGTGGAAGCGGAAGGCTGGGATGGCGCCTGGTATCGGCGTGCCTATTTCGACGACGGCTCGCCGCTGGGTTCTGCCAGCAACGCCGAGTGCCGCATCGACTCCATTGCGCAGAGCTGGGGCGTCATTTCCGGCGCCGCCGATCCCGAGCGAGCCAGAAGAGCGATGGCCTCGGTACGCGAGTATTTGGTGCGCTACGGCGACGATCTGGTATTGCTGTTCACGCCGCCCTTCGACAAAACCGAACGCGATCCCGGCTATATCAAAAGTTATCCGCCCGGCATCCGCGAAAACGGCGGTCAATACACCCATGCCGCCATTTGGTCGGCGATTGCCTACGCCATGCTCGGCGAAGCGGATCAAGCGGCGGAACTGTTGCGTATGCTGAATCCGATCAAACGCAGCGCCAGTCGCACCGGCGTGTTCGCCTACAAGGTCGAGCCCTATGTGCTGGCGGCGGACATCTATTCCGAAGCCCCCCACGCCCGCCGCGGCGGCTGGACCTGGTACACCGGCGCCGCCGGCTGGTTCTACCGCGCCGGGCTGGAATGGATATTAGGTCTTCGAGTCCACGGCGACCGGTTGCTGTTCGATCCCTGCATCCCCGCAACCTGGACCGGTTACAGCCTGACCTATCGGCACCGCGATACCCGCTATGCAATTACGGTGGAAAACCCGAACGCCGCCACGCGCGGCATCGCTACGCTTGAACTGGACGGCGAACGCCGGCATGGCGGCAACGGCATTCAATTGGTAGACGATAGACAAGCGCATCGGGTGCGGGTGGTGATGGGGAAGGCGGGCGATAGCTTTTGAAGGCTATGGTTTGGTGCGGATATCCGAAGAGAGCGAAGCATTTCCATTTAGTAAGTTTGATAAAGCCGGGCGGCCGACACCTATGATTTGCGCGGCTTTGGTCACTGACATTCCAGGTGGAATAACTTCAGTTTTAATGCGTGTTCCTGGATGCGGGATGTTTGTAGGTGTGGACATTGAAGTTTCGGCTTGACCGCGCAGAAGTGATGTTGTTTACATACTACAGCGTATGTATTGTGTAGCGCAGCACAATACAAAAACTTTCAATTTAGTAGCTTCGCCTGCTGCAAACAAAATTGAAATCCCAGCCTAAGGACTGAGTTACGCCTGTTAGCTGCCGTCGAAAAAGGAAAGACCAGCGACCGTTATGGGTCGATAACACCAATTCGTAACATTCAAAAGCGCCCGTTTAATTTGTTTAATGCAGTCTGCGGCCGGTTTCGAGTCTAGCAGTATTGGGAGGATGGCGGAGGATATTTGATTCTGGCGGCTGTTGTAAACCGTTAGAAGGCGTTACTGGCTTCGAAAGCGTTTCTCTGGATGAAAAACTAAGGCTGCAAGTTAATAACCGACGGGTAACTGCATCGGGTACGGGTTGCGATGGGGCGGTTGGCGATAGCTGAATATGTGCGTATGCGCGACAGCGTACAGACGGTACGCCATTTAGCGAGTAAATTCCGAATTCCCAAGCGAAAATCATTTCCGAGTCGTCAGATTTAATCGTTGGCATCCGAAATATTTTCCAATCGAGGGAATAATGAAAATCTACGCTGGCAATATCTCGTTCGTTAGCTTGGCATCGGGTATTTCAGTCGGCGGCTATCGCATGCTTTTCTTTATTTTTTGGTTTTTCGGAAACCGGAAGGCCAAAACAAAGTCGCTAAAGCACCTTTAAGAATGTCCGGATCGGTTTTCTTATTGGATCAAAAAATAATTAAGCTTTATAAACCTGGATTGCAGGCATTTTTCGATAAATTCTGATTTATCGCGCCGAGTTTACGGTTTTTTCGCCGTTTCCAGTTCTCCCGCACCAGCGTTCACTCTAAGGCGACCGGTTTCATGTCCCAAAATACCGAAATTCCCGTTGTTATAACTCGGCGTAACAGTCGGTTAGTCCCGCTTTATTTAGATTTAAAAGGGCGGTACCGCCATATATTGCAAAGGATAGAAATGAATAAAGACCCTCCTTTAATCGTTAGCCCGGAACAAACCCATAAAATTCATAGAAAAGCCGCTACTTATGCAATTTTTGGGGATTTACTCTTTATTCTGCTGCCTTTGGTGGTGATATCGATTGTCGATGTCAGCGTTGGCAGGTCTCTATATGCATTGATCGAATCGCCCGAATTATCATTTGGTTCGGCCGTGCTATTTGGACAAACCATCATCAAGGTCGTGTCGGGTTTTGCCCATTCCAAGCCGTCCGGAGCGGAACAACCGGTCTTTATCATCGCGATGATTATTGTCTTCGGCTTGGTGCCATCGCTGGTTGTATTGGCCTTACTTTTGAGTGTTAACCCTATTCCTCATGGTTTACAGATGGCGCAGGCGGGTATTTTTGTGCAGGGGATTATCGTTTTTTTCAACTTTGGGGTAACGGGGCATGCCCAGGCGCTTCGCCATGCCAACCGGCAGTAAATATTGTCAGCGCCGTTAGCTGCGAAAATGGGTCCGACGATATTGTTCTCTTGTGTACGTCAGCGTACAGACCAATCTTCACTTATTTTGTAAACTATTTTCTGGTTGGACTAATTTCGAGTTTCGAAGTCGGTAAATAAATTCGATGTCCAGACTAATTCAATATACCGGATTATTGCGGAGGCGCGTTTATGAATACCCCATCAATCGAACAAGCAAAGATAGATTCTCTGCAATCCTTAAAAAGACTGACTGCGACCGTTTATTTGTGTCAGGTACTGACATTTACCTTTTTAGGCTTGCCATTACTGGTGGGCGCGGCCATCAATTTTTATAAACGCAAAGAAGCGGAAGGGACGTGGCTGGAATCTCATTTCGAATCGCAGATCAAAACGACTTGGGTCGCTTTGATAGGGTTTGCAGTTTCCGGACTTACCTTTGAAATTGGGGTGGGTTTTATTACGCTGATGATCACTTTGCTATGGATGATCTACAGAATCGCCGTTGGCTGGTACGCATTAACCGACGGCAAACCTGTGAACGACTGATGTAATAAAAAATGGCCTATAGCCTTTCGCGTCAATAAACGCTAATCGGGGAAATAACTATGAATACCAATGAATTGCACACACTTGCCAAATCGCACGGCATTGACGATAAAAAATTATCGAAATTGGAGGTCATTCGAAACATTCAAACTAGCGAAGGTAATTTCGATTGTTTTGCTACGGCCTATGCCGGCGAATGCGATCAAGAAGGCTGTTGCTGGCGCGAAGATTGTTTCGAATCCGCAAAAGCGTGTGTTTCGTAAATTTTATGGGTTTAGGTTCTAATCGATTTTTATTCGACCGCATCTAAATCGCAATTACGGCTTTTGATTGAGCTCTATAAATATTGGCTAACGACTATGAAGAATTGTTTTTTATTAATCGGGTTATTGCTCGTTAATGTTACAGCGCAAGCTGGCGACGAACAAAGTGCAATAAAGCTCGACGAGCTAAAGCAAAACATGCAAAAAGTTGTTCCATATTCCGTGGAATTGACCTTGCAGGGTTTTTCTAAAACGGTTCATGGCGGTGTGCAGCATGTGGTGGTGAAATCGGTTGACGACGCCTCGCAAATCGCATTAATTCAGGGGTATTTGCTTAAATTGGCCGGGAGATTAAGAAAGGGCGATTTTTCCGACGCCGAACGCTTGCACGGCAAGAACATGGCCGGTCTTGCCCAATTAAAAATGGCAAAAACGGACGACATAAGATTTGTATATAAAGCCTTGGAAAACGGCGGACAAATTCATTATTCGACGGAATATCCGCAATTCGTCGCCGCGCTACATGGATGGTTCGATGCGCAGAATAGCGAGCATGGAAATATAACAATCCCCGGTCACGGACATCACCATTCATCGCCGGCAAATTAACATAGTCAACGCTAATCGTATTTTCCAACTCCGAACAAGTTGCGATTCCGCTTATGGTTCGACACGTTCATCACAAACGGAACCGACAACTTGCCGCTCCCTGTCGCAGGACTGAAGCGGAGTTTCCTCAGGGCGAAACGCCATAAAACTGATTCAGGCCCTCGCGTTGAAGATCCCAGCTATCGGAGCTGTCCGGCCAGTGGTTTTTGTCGAAGCCGGGTGCGGTTTTAAGGGTGGATCGATCGATTTGTAGGACGTAATATTCGCTATCTGCCTTCCAGTGCAGTGCCCGCCATGGAATGGCGAACAACTTGTCGCCCATTCCCATCATCCCGCCAAAAGAAACGACGGCATAGACTACTTGGCCGTTATCGGGATTCAATACCAGATCGGTAATTTCGCCCAGTTTGTCGCCGCTCGGATTTTTGACGGCCGTACCCATGATTTTGCTGGCGCGGCTGATCTGCTGCATCGCCAAATTCGATGTTTGGGTAGGCTTGGCCGACTCCTTTGGATTTGCATCCTTGAATTCGTTAGGATTTTCCTTTGAAAATCCTACGGTTAGGCACGCAATGCTGATAAGCGAGGCGACTATCGTGGCTTTTATCGATTTCATGGCGTTCTTCTGAATAGTTTAAATGGGGAAACCCGTTTACTTTCGAGACAAATTGGGCGCGCGACATTGGCTAACTTCCTGCTCACTCTATTGAAAGTCGTTGGCTTTGTCGGTTCGATAGCAAACATAGGGCCGACGAGGCCTTAAAACCATCTCAATACCCTGTTCGTACCACTCCGTAACAAGCGTCGGATCGGGTTATCCGGCAGCGCCTAAAACGCCAGTTTTCTAGCTAGTAGCCTATGTGCGTTGCCGTACCGACTACGGCCGCCGGTGAGCGTATTGTTGTGGCTCGGCGACGGAAGAGCATTCCGCGCCGTGTTGGCACACTTACCATTACCGGGGGATTTATGAACAAAGATCAAGTGAAAGGCCGCGTTGAAGAAGCCGTCGGCAACGTCAAGGAAACCGTCGGCAAGATAACGGACGACGAAAAACTGGAATTGGAAGGCAAGGTCCAAAAAAAAGTCGGCAAAGTCCGGGCGGGTTTTGGCGATCTGAAGGAGGATATCAAAAACGCCTGACAGAAACCGGCGCGGTCAGGCAATTCTGCCGGGCCGCATCGTTTAGTTCGTTCGACTATTTCCACTACCATCTTTCGGGAAACAACTATGAAACTTACCAATATGACATGTAAAGCGCTATGGATCGGCATTGCCTTGAGCGTGGCTTCCATGGGCGCTTACGCCGCTGAAAGCCATATGGCGCAAGCGCTCAAGCATGCGGAAGCCGGGGCCAAGGCTTCGGACGCCAAAGCCATAACCGAACATGCGGAGTCGGCGAAAAGCCATGCGACAATCGCCGAAGAACACTTGAAAGCTGGCGCGGTCAGTTTGGATTCGGCCATCGAGCATGGCAAGCAAGGGCACGCCGATTTAGCGAAAAAGGCGGCGGAAGAGGCGGTAACGCATCTGAAAGCGGCGCAGTAACCGTCGCGTCGGATAAAAATCCGGCAATGAACCCATTAATCGGAGACAAACACCAAGTGACCGGATCATCCTCGGCAACACTGTTATCGTTCGTCTCCGGTTCTTTGCGCCGTCGGTTGACGGGTATTTCGGGAGCAAAAAATGCTTGAAACATTAGCGGTTCTATTGGTTGTCCTGTGGTTATTGGGGCTGGTTTCTTCATATACGCTCGGAGGATTCATTCATCTGTTATTGGTTATTGCGCTGATTGTCATCTTACTGCGGGTGATACAGGGTCGGCGGGTCTTGTAGCCATCGGATTCGTGGAAAATCGTCGCCGTCATTGCTGGAGTGAAACTATATGAGCGCACTGAAGATTATGGCCATCGTGCTGATTATCGTGGGAATATTCGGATTGGCGTACGGCCGTTTCAGCTATACCCAGGAAACGCAGGAAGCCAAACTGGGGCCCTTCGAGTTAACGGTCAAGGATACCGAGACCGTCAAGATCCCGGTTTGGGCCGGCGTGGCGGCGATTGTGGCGGGCGCAGGGTTGTTGCTGTTTGCTAGCAGGAAGACCTAGCGGCGACTACCGGGTTGGGCCGAGCAAAAGCGGCTGGCTGCTTTTAGCGCTGGTCGTTGCGCGGTCGATAGAAGGCGTTGATCGTCCAGGCCAGCGGCAATGCCGTATATAAAGTATGAACCGAGGCCATGAGGTTAAATAGGGTCATTAACGGGGTTTTCGTGGCGGTAGGATTTGTGCGGCCGGCGGTATCGGCCGCGGGCGAGGGTTGAGACTCGGTCAATTCGCCGACGATGAAGCCGGTCGCGCTCGCTAACAGCAAGCTGGCAGGCGCGGTCATTTGGCGATGTATATTGTCAATCAGCACGGCGGCGGCTGTTTCCACCTGTCGTCGACGGCTTGAGAGTTGCCGTTCGGCATGTCGGATGCGCTCGTTTAACGAAGCGGTTTCATGTCTTTCGGTAGCGAGCGCGAGGCGGGTCGTTTTCACGATGGCTTCCCGGTTTCTTGTTTCGGCGGTATCGGTTCGAGACTGCGGAGGATCGCGGGGAATGCCAGATATTGACTCTTACGGCGTATCGCGGCGGCAAGAACCACCGCAAATAGCAAGTTGCCGGCGGCGGCCAGTAGTAAGGCACTGCTGACCGCCAGTCCGTTTTCGATCAGCCACAATACGGCTGCGGCCACCCATCCCAGCCAAGCAACGATCAACAGCACGGCAATCGATACGCCGGCTGCGACCATATCCACCAGATTCAAACCCGCGCGTTGCGTTTCCAGTGCCGCAAGCTGGATGCGATCATGGCTTAAGCCTCTCAACTCGTGCCACAACGACTGGATGTCATCCAGCACGCCGGGCTCGCGAGGCGATTCGTCGGGTGGGCGGTCATCAATGGTGCGGTCCGGATCCATGCGGTTTGGCGTTTATCGATTGCTTAATAGGCGGCTCAGCACGAAGCCGGCGGCTACCGCGATACCCAGCGATGCGACCGGATTGTCGCGGATGTAACCCTGGCAATTTTTCATCAAACGCTGCTCGACGTTTTTCAGTTGTTGGCCTTTTTCTTCAAGCGCATCTGCGGCCTGATTGGAGACGCTGGTGAGTTTATCGACAGTCTCGTGTGCGAAATTCGATGCTTTATCTACGGTTTCCATGATGGTTTCCTGGGTTATTTAAGACGCATGTCGTTTTTGACCGACTCCACACCTTTTACACTGCGAGCAATCTCGACGGCTCGATTAATGTCCGCCCGATTACTGACGAAGCCGCTCAATTGCACGACACCCTTGAAGGTTTCGACATTGATTTGTCCCGATCTGAGATTGGGCTCGTCGAATAGCATCGCCTTCACCTTGGTGGTGATGACGCTGTCGTCGACATATTCGCCGGTTCCCTCGTGCTTGGACGTTGAAGCACAGCCGGTTGCGGTGATTAATGCGAGGGCCACAATAAATGCGGTTAACGCTTTGCTTAGTTGTTTCATGATGAGTTCTCCGATTGAAGAAGCGCTGATTAAGTCTCTCGACAGGCTCCGCCGCGTGGGCGGTTTGGATAGATGAACGGCGCGTGGTTGATAGCCGTTCATGGCGAGCTTGTCGAATCGTGGGCGGAATCAACGGATCGATAGATTCCTTGTGAAGCACTCTAGCCGCAACGTTGATCTTCGTCGGTACGCTAACGAACATACTCGTAGCGGATTTAGCGATTCACTCGATAAGCATTAACAGTGGGGATTTTTAGGCTATGTGCGGTAACGCACCGACGCCATGCGGATGTTGCAGTTAAGCTACAACTGAGATTTTGTAACAACATATCCTGCTTTTTCGTTGCTCATGAGTGAAGGGGTAACCGTTGCTTCGAGAAGGTGAGTGCGTTTCTGGAGTCCGGCGACGAGAGGATGTGGCGCGTGGACCTCGATTTTTTACATTTAACGAAAGGTAAGCATCATGCTGAAACTAAAACAATGGGGCATAGTATCGTTGGTCGGCGCGGGTTTCCTGCCGTTGGCCCAGGCCGCCGATCAATTCGACGACAATCGTTGGTACGTCGCGCCTTTCGCTTCGTTCGTGAATACCGGTGGCGATAGGCATGCTGCCGATGGCTGGGGGGGCGGCGTCGGCGTCGGCAAGATGATCGATAAACATTTCAATGCCGAATTGAAGGCTTTTTATGAAGGTTTCGGCGGCGATAACGGACCTTGGGACTTGGTTGGCGGTACGGCCGATCTGCAATACTATTTTTTCCGCGACAAGTTCTCACCGTATGCGGTGGTGGGTTTGGGTGGCATGAATACTTGCGCTTCCGCCAACTGCGGCGTGGGCTTCATCGGCGAAGCCGGCGTGGGGGCCAGTTACGAAGTTAACGATCACTTGTTGATCCGCAGCGACGTACGCTACCGCTATAACAATAATCTCAATGCCCACGTTCAAGCCGGTACCGACGAGTTTCACGACATGACGGTTAATTTGGGTGTGGTGATACCGTTCGGCGACAAGCCTAAATACGTGGCCAGATCCGAAACCCGCATGGAAATAGCTCCGGTTACTGCGGCCAAAGTCGATTGCAGCAAGCTCGATGCCGATGCCGACGGCGTCAACGATTGTCTGGATAAATGCCCCGGCACCATCAAGGGCGCCATGGTCGATGCCAAGGGCTGCGCGGTCAGGCTGATCCTCAGAGGTCAACACTTTAAATATGATTCCGCTGAACTGAGTTTGAATGCCAAGGAATTGCTGGATGGCGTTGCCAGGGATCTGATGGCCTTCCCGCAGAAAAACGAAATCGAAGTGCAGGGGCATGCCAGCAGTGAAGGCACGGATTCCTATAACATGAAGTTATCGGAACGCCGGGCGCATTCGGTGGTGGAATATCTGAAGATGAAAGGCGTCACCAATAAACTGTCCGCGAAAGGTTACGGGGAAACGCAGCCGATTGCCGATAACGCGACCGAGGCGGGTAAATCCGAAAATCGCCGGGTCGAATTGATCTGGATTGAAGAATGATGAATTTTTAAGCCAAAAGCGCTTGGGATTTAAACGAAAGCCTGCTGTTGAAGCGGGCTTTTGTCATAAAAATCAAATGCACATTTTCAGGTATTTGCGTCAAACGCCGTTTGGCGGAATTCAAGCGCGGCGACCGGCCTCCACTAGGCGTCGCATCGCCGACTGAAAAGACACACCACATCTCCCAGATTATTGCGGCAAAAGTGAATATCGCTTGCGCCGCTACCTTCCTCGGTATTTACACAAGCAAGCACAGACCATTCCGGCGCAATAGAATCTCGGTCACGGCCGGCAAATGGCGTTAAGTGCGCCCTATGAATATTGATTCCCTGTTCGGACCAAAAGCGTTATGTCTGTTAACGCACCGATAGAATGATCGTACTGTGTTATCTTGAAAATTATTAAGGACGGAGAACTAATTGGTCTGCAAACCTTATAAAACCTATCTAACAGATTCGCGCAAAGAGATGACAAAAATGTAGTGGCGTGTTTATCTGCATTCTTCCAATTCCAAGTGAGCTGAAAAATGGTTAAAACTCAAGCTACCACTGTAGGTTCCGACGCCTTAACGCTTATCAGCTCGCATCACCTAGCCTCCAAAGTCAAATCCCGTGCCGATAGCAATAGTACGCCGCCTATCATTGCTATAGGCGCATCGGCGGGTGGCCTGGATGCCCTGGAACATTTTTTTGCCCAGGTACCGCCTGCTAGCGGTGTGGCATTCGTCGTCATTCAGCATCTCGATCCCAATCATCAAGGCATGCTTCCGGAATTGTTGCAGCGCGTGACGCCGCTGACCGTCATTCAGGCTGGCGATCGCATGGCCGTCAAACCGGACTGGATTTACGTCATTCCGCCCAATAAGGATTTATCCATACTGCACGGCAAACTGCACCTTCTCGAACCTCAGGCTCTTAGAGGCTTGCGATTGCCAATCGATGCGTTTTTTCGCGCATTGGCCGACGACCAGTATGAACGGGCAATCGGCGTGATTCTGTCGGGTATGGGGTCGGACGGTACTCTGGGACTGCGCGCGATCAAGGAAAACGCCGGCTTGGCTCTGGTGCAAGCGCCGGAATCCGCGCAATTCGATTCGATGCCGCGTAGCGCCATTGACGCTGGTTTGGCGGATATCGTGGCGCCGCCACATGAGCTATGGGCAAAGATACTGGCTTATCTCCAGCACAGTCCGCGCGGTCTGCATGCAGTGACGAACATGGGTTTGGAATTGAAAAGCCGAAGCGCGTTGGAACAGATTGTTATCCTGCTGCGCGAGCGCACCGGTAACGATTTTTCGCTGTACAAAAAAAACACCATCTATCGCCGTATCGAACGGCGCATGGGCTTGCACCAAGTGGACGCGATAGCCAAATACGTGCGCTATCTGCGCGAGAATCCCCAGGAACTGGATTTGCTGTTCAAGGAATTGCTGATCGGCGTCACCAGTTTCTTTCGCGATCCTGCGGTTTGGGAGTCGCTAAAGAACGAGGCGATCCCGGCCTTGCTGGCCGAATATCCAGCCGGTAAAGCCCTGCGGGCCTGGGTGCCGGCTTGTTCGACGGGTGAGGAGGCCTATTCCCTGGCCATGATATTCAAGGAAGTATTGGCGGAAACCCCGAGTCCGCTGCCGTTTAAACTACAGATTTTTGCCACCGACCTGGATCAAGATGCCATCGACAAGGCGCGGCAAGGGTTATATCCGGCCAATATCGCCGGCGATATTTCCGAGGACAGGCTTAGTCGATTCTTTACCATCGATGGCAGCGGCTATCGCATTAAAAAGGAAATTCGCGAGATGGTGATTTTCGCCCCCCATAACGTGATCATGGCGCCACCATTTACCAAACTGGACCTGCTGTGCTGCCGCAATCTATTGATTTACTTAAGTCAGGAATTGCAGCAAAAACTAATTTTGCTGTTCCATTACACCCTCACCAGCCACGGCATTCTGACGCTTGGCAATGCCGAAACCATAGGCAATGCCAATCACTTATTTAGCGCGATCGACAATAAATTGAGGCTTTATCGGCGCATCGACACGCCTTTTCCGTTGAATGTCGACTTCCCCACCAAATATTTTCCTGTCGCAACCATGGTCGAAGAAACCGAAAAAAACCAACCTATCGCCAACCTGCAAACCCTGGCCGATCAATTACTGTTGCAGCACTTTGCGCCGGCGGCGGTATTGGTCAATGCCGATGGTGACATCCTTTACATCAGCGGCAGGACCGGTAAATATCTGGAGCCGGCCGCCGGCAAAGCCAATTGGAATATTCACGCCATGGCCCGCGAGGGATTGCGAAACGAACTGATGGGGGCGCTAAAGAAAGCCAGAACTCAATGCGACGTCGTGCAGATACCGGGACTGACGGTCGCGACGGACGGCGGTAGCCAAACCGTTAATTTGACGGTGCAAGCCATTAACAAACCCGATGCGTTAAAGGGCATGTTGATGGTGGTGTTTACCGATGTTGCGACACCACCGGCCGGTAAAATGTCGCGCAAGTCGCCGAACGCGGCGCAGAAACTACTCCAGGCAGAGCTGCTTCAAGCCCAGGAAGATTTACAAACCTTACGCGAACAAATGCAGACTTCGCAGGAAGAGCTCAAATCCGCCAATGAAGAGCTGCAGTCGACCAACGAGGAGTTGCAATCCACTAACGAAGAGTTGACTACGTCCAAAGAAGAGATGCAATCACTCAACGAGGAGCTGCAAACGGTGAATGCCGAATTGCAGGTCAAGGTCGACGATCTGTCGCGGGCCAGCAATGACATGAACAATCTGTTGAACAGCATGGAAATCGCCACGGTATTTCTGGACAGCGCGCTCAATATCCGCCGTTTTACCAGCCACATCAGCCGTTTGTTCAAGTTGATCGCCGCCGATGTCGGTCGGCCGCTGTCCGACATCGTCACCGATCTGGACTATCCGGAATTGCAACAGGACGCTCAAGAGGTGTTGCGTACGTTAGTGTTCGTTGAAAAACAAGTCAGAGCGAGCGACGAATGCTGGTTCAAGGTGAGGATCATGCCGTACCGGACTCAGGACAATTTGATCGACGGCGTGGTCATTACCTTTATCGATATCTCCGAAACCAAGAAGTTGGAAGCCGAATTAAGGAACAGCCATGAAAAATCGGGATAACGCCGCTGACCATAAATGGGACCTGCGCCAGCGTGCCGAAAAGCAGTTGGGTGATGATGAGCCGGACAAATCGGTTGATCCAAAACAACACCGTTTGCTGCATGAATTACAAGTGCATCAGATCGAGCTGGAAATGCAGAACGAGGCCTTGCGGGATGCCCGCGCCAGCGCCGAGCAGGCCTTGGAACGCTACGCGGAACTGTTCGATTTTGCGCCGATTGCCTACCTTACCCTGGGGGATGACGGCTGCATTCATCAAACCAATTTCAGTGGCGAGCGTTTGTTGGGAGTCGAACTCATCAAGATAAGCGGACGACGCTTTGCCGAATTTATTGCTAACGACTATCGGCCGGCATTCCATCAATTTCTGCAACAGGTCTTTGCCAATGTCGGCGTACAGCATTGCGAGATGGTTTTGGTATCGGGCGGTATCACCCGCTGGGTGACCATCGAGGCGAATGCCGATAAGCATAATCGAACCTGTCTGGTAGCAATGGTGGACATCAGCGAGCGCAGACGCAACGAGCAAGAATTGCAATTGGCGGCGACCGTCTACTTGGCTATCGAAGAGGCGATTATGGTTGCCGATGCCGACAGTCGAATTGTCGCGGTCAACCCTGCATTCAGCAAACAGACGGGGTATTGCGCGGAAGAAGCCATCGGGCAATCGACCTCGCTGCTGAAATCCAGTCGTTACGATGAGACTTTTTTTCAGCCGATGTGGCAAACCTTGAATCAAACGGGCCAATGGCAAGGCGAGCTATGGAACCGCCGTAAAAATGGCGAGGAATTTCTGGCCCGTTTAGCCATCAGCACCGTGTATGGCGACAACGGTCAGATCGTTAGACGGGTGGCGATGTTTTCCGACATTACCGAACAACGACGAGCGGAGGAAATCATTCAGAGACAAGCCAATGTCGATCCGCTTACCGGCCTGCCTAACCGGCGCCTGTTTCTTGATCGCTTGCAGCGAGCCATCAATAAAAGCCATCGCGGCCATCAAAAACTGGCGTTGATGTTCTTGGACCTTGATCATTTCAAAGACATTAACGACACCTTAGGGCATGACGTGGGCGATTGCTTGCTCAAGGAAACCACGCAACGTCTGATGGCCTGCATCCGCGAAACCGATACGCTGGCGCGGCCAGGCGGCGACGAATTTACCCTGATCATGGGTGAATTGCAGGACATCAACAGTATCGAGCGGGTTGCTCAAGCCATTCTGCGGACCATGACGGCGCCGTTCCAGTTGAAGGATGAACGTTGTTACATCTCGGTCAGTATCGGCATCGCGCTGTATCCGGACGATGCCGCTAATCTGGAGGATTTGCTGAAAAAAGCCGACCAGGCCATGTATGCCGCCAAGAAAATGGGACGCAGCCGGTTTTGTTACTTTACGCCCGCGATGCAGGAAGCCGCGGAAATTCGTTTGCGGCTGACCAATGATCTGCGCCATGCCTTGGTCGAAAAGCAAATCTGGGTGGCGTATCAACCCATTGTGGATCTGGCCTCAGGCGCGATTTACAAAGCAGAAGCGTTGATACGCTGGGAACATCCAACCCGCGGCCTCATCAATCCCGCCGAATTCATTCCCATCGCCGAAGACACCGGACTGATCACCGAAATAGGTTCCTGGGTGTTTCATCAAGTGGCTGAACAAGTCGCAGCCTGGCGCTGCAATCATCACGCTCAGTTTCAGATCAGTATCAATAAATCGCCCGCCCAGTTTCACAACAATAGCGACAAACTGGGCGACTGGTTCGACCATTTGCAGCGTCTCGGATTGCCGGGCGGTTGCATTGCGGTGGAGATTACCGAAGGGCTGTTGCTGGATGCGTCCAATACCGTCGCCGACAAATTGCGGGCCTTTAAAAACGCAGGCATGCAGATGTCATTGGACGATTTCGGCACCGGCTATTCGTCGCTGTCCTATCTGAAAAAATACCACATCGATTTTTTGAAGATCGATCAGACCTTTGTCTCCAACCTGACCGCCGGTTCCACCGATATGGCTCTGTGCGAGGCTATTATCATGCTGGCGCACATTCTGGGTATGAAAGTGATTGCCGAAGGCGTGGAAACCGAGGCGCAGCGAATTTTATTAACCCAGGCCGGCTGCGATTACGGACAAGGCTACCTGTTCTCGAAACCGGTCACGGCCCTGGAGTTCGAGAAACTGTTCAGTTCAACTCAGGCCTGAAGCTGTATGCGCTGATTTCTTGATTGACTCATTCGCCTCTGCTGGCGTCAACGAATTTCTCCGTCTCGTCATCCAATTGCCGACTGGCTCGTCCCAACGGTTGATGGACATATAGCGATTGCGACAGCGCCTTGGCGCTGGCGAATTGAGTATCGCGAACCGGCGGTTTCATTTGGTATTTGACCGGCATTTGGTGATCGGCCAGTTGCAGTGCCGGGTTGAAGACCTTGTCGAACTTCCATAAGTTGCCGACGAAATTGGTTTGCCCGCGCAACAGGTTGCCGCCGATGTTTTTTGACAGTTTTTTCATCGCCGTCCAGCCCATGTGCTTGGTGAACATCACCCGTTGGGTTTCAATCAATTCGGCGTAAAACTCTTCGATCGGCATCCGCGTCGGCAGCACCGCATGTTGTATGTCGAACAGGCGGTAATCACGGGTGGTCAGCTGGCGCGATTCGGTCAGCCAGCTTTCGGTGCCGGGGTAGGGCGTATTAATGCTGATATTGACGATTTCCGGCACCTCCTTGCACCATTCGCGGACCACTCTGAACCGCTCGTGATCCCAATCGGTGTCGGCGATGATATTGATGGCGACCATAATGTCCAGCGAGCGGGCAAATTCCAGCGCTTCGAAATTACGGCTCAAGTCAATGCGTTTGCGGTATTTTTCCAGACCGCCCTCATCAATAGCTTCAATACCCAAAAACAGATAACTCATCCCCAGCTGTTTCCAAAGCCTGAAGACGTCCTTATTGCGGAGCAGCACATCGCCTCGGGTTTCCAGATAATATCTTTTGCGGATGCCTTTTCTGATCAGCGCTTCGCCGATTTCAAAGCCCATTTTCTCCTGGATGAAGGCGACATCGTCGACGATGAAAACGCCCGGTTCACGGATGAGTTGCATTTCCTCGACAACTTTGTCCGGACTCATCACCCGATAGCTGCGGCCGTAAAAAGTCCAGGCGCTGCAGAACGAACAATCCCAGGGGCAGCCGCGGGAAAATTCGATCGATGCGCATGGGTCGAGCATGCCCAGAAAATATTTCTTGCGGTGTTTGAGCAGATCCCTGGCCGGGGACAAGTCGTCCAAATCGGCAATGAAGGTCGGTTGTCCACCCGCGCCTTTCATGGTCACGACGCCTGGAACGCTGTGAAGGTTGGCGCGGTCGTCTTTCAGGGCGTCCAGCAACAACGGTAGTCCCGATTCGCCCTCGCCCTTCATGACGGCATCGATTTTGCCTTCGCCGTGTTCCAACAATTCTTCGGCGGTGAAGGAGGCGCTATGACCGCCGATGAATACAAAACTGTTCGGCAAACGATCTTTTGCAGCCTTGGCCAGATCGATTACCTCCGGCACATTGGCCAGATAATTCAATGAAAAGGCAACGATGTCGGGTTGCCAGTCATTCAGCAGCCGGTTCAAGTCTTGCTGCGATTCCACCTGCAAATCGATCAGACGAACTTGGCAACCGGCGCGGCGCGCGGTATCGGCGACCAATTCCAAACCGAGCGGTTCGAGCCGCAAAAACACCTTGGTATACATCAACGGGCCGGGATGAACAGCAAGAAACTTCATGGCATTGACTCCTCGATGGGTAATGACTGTTCGCGGCGTTCCATGCTTCAGCATCAGCATAAACGTTTGCTGGTAACCTTGGATTCGAGTTCACTATAAGAACCCAAGTCGCGGCGGTCAAACTTAATTAATTCAAGGAATTAGACGGTGGCAAAGGGAGTTGTCTTATGTTCGATAGCGTACAGACCAGGCTCGATCAGGCTTTTAGAATGGCGTCAAGAGTACAGCGCACTGCCTATAGCGATTTCGAAGTTTGTCTAGCGGCAGTGTTTTCGCTCCAATTTGACGCGATTTTAAAAACACAAGCCAACAGGTAAGCCATGAACACCATCAATCAGCACACGCAAAACAAATTACTCGCCTTAAGTTGCATCCTTATAGCCTTGGGGCTTGGCGCCTGCCAACCCGAGCATTCGGCGGAGAAGGCCGGGCAAAAAATCGATAAGGCCATGGACAATGTCGGTCAAAAGATCGAGCAAACCAACGAAAAAGTCGGGCAGACAGTAGATGCGGCCAAACAAACGGTCGAACAGAAGGCGGAACAAACCGGCGTAGCCATGGATGAATCGGCACAGGCCTCTAAAGACGCACTGGAAAAAGCCGGGAAACAGTTTGATAAGGCCATCAACAACAGCGAAAAACGTATCCAAGGCGCCAAGGAATCGATCGTCGATGCAGGCAAAGCGACTGGCGAATACCTGGACGATGCGGCGATCACGGCCAAGGTCAAGACCGCGCTGCTAAACGATGATTTCCTTAAACTTGCACCGATCGAAGTGACCACGGTAAACGGCGTAGTGAAGCTGAGCGGTGCCGTTGATTCCGAACAACTGATCGGCAGGGCCATTGGCTTGGTCAATGTTCAGGAACACGTTAAATCGGTGCAAAGCGAATTGACGATTAAAGCAGCCACCCCGAGCAAGCCATGAGTGGCTGTTCCGGCTTCATGTTGGTCGCCGGCATTGCACTGATGCCGGTTGTTGCCCATGCTACGGTTGCCGACGATGCATACATCGCCGGTTATGCCGCCGCCGCGTTAAAGCATGATTTAAAACTCGATATGCCGACATTGGCAGTAAAAGATGGGGTAATAACCTTGCCCGCTGCCGATCTGACAAACACGCAACGGGTCGAAGCGACCAAGATACTGTCTGAGATCCACGGTGTTAACGCGGTCAAAATAGCGGAAACCACCAGCGAGCAATCTAGGGAAGCCGCTTCACTTGCCGGTGATACAACGACGGTAACGACAGTGGATACGCTGGTATTACCGACCGGGTTGTTGCCGACAGGTCATTTGTTCAAACCCTTGTTGGCCGATCCGCGCTGGGCGCATTTTTCCGCGGCCTACCGCAATTACCAAAGCAACAATTTCGACGGCCGGGACATCGCCTCGGTGAGTTTTGGCGAAACCATCCCGTTTTATCGCGCCAACATCGGCCATTCCACCGCGCAATGGGAAACCGGCATTCAGGCCGGCGTTTTTAGCGATTTCAACCTGGACGCTGCGTCGTCCGATCTGGTCAATACTGATTTTTTCGCCGCGCTCTATTCCAGCGTACGTGCAGGGCAGTTTTCCGCGTTTGGCAGGATTTATCATCAGAGTTCGCATCTGGGCGACGAATTCTTGCTGCGTAAGCTCGACACCAAGTTCGAACGGGTGAATCTGAGTTACGAAGGGGCGGATTTGAAGCTGTCGTACGAACTGCCTTACGGCATCAGGATATACGGCGGTGGCGGTGGTTTATTTCACCGGGAACCTTCGGCACTGAAAATATGGTCGGCCCAATACGGTATCGAGTTTAGAAGTCCCTGGCGCTTGGATTTCGCGGCGATGCGCCCCATCATTGCCGCCGATATCAAGAATTACGATGAAAACAACTGGAGTACCGATATATCGGCCAGAGCCGGCGTTGAGTTCGATAACTCAAAGGTCCTGGGCCGCAAACTGCAGATTCTGGTCGAATACTTTAACGGTTACACCCCGAGTGGCCAGTTTTACAAAGACAAGGTGGAATATGTCGGTTTGGGGGCACATTATCATTTTTAACTGTCGAAAGCGGGCGCTTTGCTAAGCGCCCTGGTGGGCCGAGTGTTTTCGTTGCGATTGGGAGGCCGCTGCCAGTGGGCGTGATGCATCGTTTGCAAATCAAGCACGTAACGACTTATCGGTACAGCGAAGTTGTAAGGTTTTTGCCGCACAAATTATTGTTGCGGCCTCGCGAAGGTCACGATATTCACATTGAATCGAATCAGCTGACGATTCAACCGAACCACCGCCTGCAATGGCAGCGCGACGTTTACGACAATGCTGTCGCTCTGGTCAATTTTACCGAACCCGGCAATTGCTTATCCATCGACAGTTGGGTTGTCCTTCAGCATTACGACGACCAGCCGCTGGATTTTCTGGTAGCGGATAGTGCCGTTTTTTATCCCTTTCTTTACGATCCCGCCGAATATGCCGACCTTGGTCCTTATCTGATCCCGATTTTTATCCCCGATCCGCAGCTAGGCGAATGGTTGCGAACGATCTGGCGACCGGGCCAGGTTCTGGAAACCTATGTCTTGCTTGACAGAATCAACCGCGCCATAGCCTCAGACTTCCGTCATTTGCAACGCGATCAACCTGGGGTTCAATCGCCGTTGTTGACCTTGACGAGCAGAGCGGGTTCGTGTCGCGACTTTGCTACCTTATTCATCGAGGCGTGCCATTATTTGGGCCTAGCTGCGCGATTTGTCAGCGGGTATCAATATTCGCCCGGCTTAATGCCGATGCAGGGCGCAACCCATGCTTGGTCAGAAGCTTATTTACCGGGTGCCGGATGGAAGGGCTTCGATTCGACGACGGGTACGGTAGTCGGCAACGATCACATTGCCGTCGCCGTCGGTCGGCATCCGGAATCGGTGCCGCCGGTATCCGGTTCGTTTGTCGCCAATCGCATGGAGTTTCCGCAGATGGAAGTGGCAGTCTCGGTCACGGAAATACAGGAATAGCTACCATATTGGACAACTTCTTTAATAAAGCGGAAAAGGGTGTTGATGCAACGGTGCTCTAACGTTTGGCGATGATCTTGGAAGCGAGTATCCGGGCTGCGCGTATCCAGTAACCCCAAAGCAGGGTGCCAGCCACCACCAGTAATGCCAATACGCTGCAAGCCCAGATAAACGCGTTGACGTAGGCCACGAGCACGGCACAGGTGGCGAGGTAGAAACCCAGCAGACTGAATTGCCAGCCTATCCGCATACCGTCCAACATGGTTGCCAATGACAATATCAATAGAATCACCAGACTGGCGCTAATTTCCGAAATATCGCCCGATTTATTTAATAAGGACGATGCGCCGACGATCAGCAAGGTTTGCAGCCAGTGTAAGCCCTGGATTCTGACGATTTCCCGGATGTCGTTTTCAAGGGTTTTGGCTTGCAACCAGGAAACAAAGATCGAAAGCGCGCCAAACACCAACACCATGAACATCCAGTAGCCGTAGCCATCGTGCTGTGAAAAGTCGGTAATGACGATGCCCAATAGCGATAGCATCATCATGACGACAAATACGGTTTCTTCAATGCTGAAGTGGCGCTTGTACGTACTAACCTGAAGTTCTTGTTGGTCAAGTTGCATGGTTTTTCCTCGTGGTAAAGAAGTATTGGTTCCGTGGTTAAGCAAGTCGGCACGCGAGCTTCCTTTCACGCGAGGTATTTAGGCGAAATCGACCCAAGGCGAGGTTGGCTTGGTTTATTGAAAGGCTTATTCCAGCGATAGAACCCCCGCTTGGCCAGTTCCACCACCAACAGATACGACACCGCCATTCCGGCCAGGATGAAATAGAATTGGGCAGGTGGTGGCACGAAGCCGAAGTAGTGGCCTAGCGGGGTGAACGGCAGGATGGCGCCGATCAACGCAATCGACAGCGAGGTGGCAACCAGCACCGGGTGGGCGCGGCTTTTGAATGGGTTGCCGCGAGTGCGGATGATGAAAATCACCAGCACTTGGGTGCATAGCGATTCGACGAACCAGCCGGTTTGGAAGAGGGCCTCGTCGGCTTTCAATACCGTTAACAGAATGTAAAAGGTCAGGAAGTCGAATGCCGAACTGATCGGGCCAATCACCAGCATGAAATTGCGGATGAAGTTCATGTCCAATATGCGCGGTTTGCGCAGTTCTTCCGCATCGACCTGATCCAATGGAATCGGCACTTCGGAAACGTCATACAAAATGTTGTTGAGCAGAATCTGCGTCGGCAGCATCGGCAAGAAGGGCAGGAACAGTGCTGCGCCCGCCATGCTGAACATATTGCCGAAGTTGGAGCTGGTGCCCATCATGATGTACTTCAAAATATTGCCGAAGGTGCGCCGGCCTTCCAGCACGCCGTCGTGCAACACCTGTAAATCCTGATCCAGCAAAATCATCTCCGCCGCTTCCTTGGCCACGTCGACTGCTGAGTCCACCGATAAGCCGACATCCGCCGAATGAAGCGACGGCGCGTCGTTGATGCCGTCGCCTAGATAGCCGACCACGTTGCCTCGGTCTTTCAAGGCCAGGATGACCCGGTTTTTCTGCGCCGGGTTAACCCGGCAGAAAAGGTTGGCTTTTTCGACGCGAACGCGCAAGGCGTGGTCGTCCATCGCCTCAATGTCTTTACCGGTCAACACACCTGTCACCGCTATGTTCAATTGTGCGCAGACGTGCCGAGTTACCAGGTCGCTGTCGCCGGTGACGATCTTTACCGTCACCCCGCTATTTTTCAGGGCCGCCAATGCCGCACCGGCACTTTGCTTAGGCGGATCGAGAAAGCCGGCAAAACCGGCGAAGATAAGCTCGCTTTCGTCGCCGACCACCGCATGCGGATGATCCGGCGGTACTTCGCGCCAGGCGATGCCCAACACCCGGAAGCCTTCTCGTTCCAGCGCATTATGTTGCTCGTGGATACGTGCTCGACTGACCGGATCGAGCGGCAGTTGCGCGTCGCTGCCTTGTTGTTCGTAGCGGGTGCAGAGGGTGATGATTTCCTCGGAAGCGCCTTTCACTACCAACAAGCGGCCGTTGCCTTTGTCCAGCAGCACCGACACCCGTCGCCGTTCGAAATCGAATGGCACTTCGTCGATCTTTTTCCAGGCGCCGACATCGATGGTTTCGTGGGCCAGAATGGCCTCGTCGAGCGGGCTTTTCAGGCCGGTTTCGAAGAAGCTGTTCAGATAAGCCAGTTCCAGCACTCGTGCGCTGGGCTGGCCTTGCGGGTCGACATGCTGTTCCAGTCTGATCTTGGCTTCGGTTAAGGTGCCGGTTTTGTCGGTGCAGAGCACGTCCATCGAGCCCAGATTCTGAATCGCGGCCAGACGCTTGACGATCACTCTTTTCTTGGCCATGTGCATGGCGCCGCGCGATAACGTAACCGATACCACCATTGGCAATAGCTCAGGTGTCAAGCCCACCGCCAGCGCCACGGCGAATAGAAACGATTCCAGCCAGGGTTTACCCAAATAGGCATTGACCAATAACACGAACAGCACCAGCAACACGGT
Organism: Methylomonas sp. PHL2-19; assembly: GCF_059331595.1. NCBI lineage: Bacteria > Pseudomonadati > Pseudomonadota > Gammaproteobacteria > Methylococcales > Methylococcaceae > Methylomonas > Methylomonas sp. PHL2-19. The sequence goes on along the minus strand of NZ_CP196839.1, from coordinate 4,883,723 downwards.
CAGACGCATGATCAGCAAACCGAAACGGTGTGTACCTATCTCGAAGGCAGTCGGCGGCGGCTGGCGGGTCAGGCTGTCGGAGATGGCGCCGATCGCGGTGGCCGGACCGGTCTTTATGACGTGCATTTTCGCGCTACCGCTGATCACGGTGGTGCCCATGAATACGGCGTTGCTGGCGTCCTGCAAATCGGTGGCGTCGGCTGGTAATTCGCCCGGATGTTTTTCGATAGGGTAGGCTTCCCCGGTCAGCAAGGCCTGTTTGACGAACAGATCGCAGGCTTCTACCAGCAAACCATCGGCCGGCACCATGTCGCCGGCGGCGAGCAGCGCAACGTCGCCGGGAACTACCTCGATCACCGGCACGTCCCGTGGTTTGCCGTCGCGCATAACCCTGGCCTTGACCGAAACCGAATGGCGCAGGCTTTCGGCGGCCTTGCCGGCGCGGTGTTCCTGGACGAAATCCAGTGTGACGCTGAACAATACCATGACGCTGATAATCACGAAATTGGTGATCTCGCCGGTGAACGCGGAAATGGCACTGGCGACCAGCAATAAAATCACCAACGGGTTTTTGAAGCGGGACAAAAATTGCAGAACTAACGATTGCTGTTGGCGGTCGCGGAACAGATTGGGGCCGAATTCGGCCAACTTGGCTTTGGCTTCGGCGCTGGATAATCCGTCCATATCGTTAGCGCGTGCCGTTTTAAGTTGCGAGGCCGATTGCTGCCACCAACTTGCAGTTTCAGCGATTATTTCTTTGTTCGATATTGTCATGGGCTACTCGATGACGCAGTTAGTAGGACACTGTTCGGAAATGTTGGCAACTGCCATCGACAAATCCGGGGTGGGAGCCTGTCTCGCTGGCTGTTCTTTGGCCAGTAAGACTTTAACGCCTCAATACAGCCAAAGCCAACGATCGTCTTTCGACCGGTCCATACCGTGTTCGTGGGCATAGTTGCGACTGCCGATTTGGCGGTTGCGTAGGTAAATCATTCCAGCAGATCAGGGGTTAGTCTTGGGCGCACATCGAACCCGATGCTACAGCCTATACGGATAAGGCAAAGCAAGTCTGTGCGCTAGCGTACTTACTTAGGTCTAGTGTTAGCGGTGAAGGGATTAGGTTCTCAAGGTGAGGCGTGTAAGTACGCTGGCGCACAGACAACGACAGTGTTTGAGATTAGCCTTGGAGTAGCGCTCGATGCTGTTGAGCGCGGCTCGACTTAAGAGAGAGATTGCCTCTGCAGAGTCGCAAATAGGTTTTTCACGATGAGGTAACTATTATGAACACGATAATCACAAAGGAAAAAAACACCGAAGATTTTGCCGGACTCAAAAAACTGACCGCGACGGTTTACCTGTGTCAGGTATTAACGTTTGCCTTTGCGGGCCTACCTTTGTTGGTGGGTGTTGCCATTAATTTCATTTATCGGAGCAACGTCGCCGATACCTGGCTGGAATCGCATTTCAATTGGCAAATCAAAACCGCGTGGATGGCTTTGGCGGGATTTGCCTTTTCCGGTCTGGTGCTGATGGTGGACATGCAGATGAGTTTATTGATTTTGATTCCGACATTACTGCTTCTGATTTACAGAATCGTGGTCGGTTGGACGACGTTTTCGGCGGACCAAGCCATCGGCAGAGATATCAGCTGATGTCTGAGCGCGATTGTTGCCGGTGACTTTAGCTTAACGGGCAACCGACCCCCAGAATTCGCTCGTAGGTTTCGGTTTCGGTTCGATAACAGGCGCAAGCGGCAGTTTCCAATCCCGCTCGATCCAGAATCGTAATGTCGCCGCGCCGGTAACTGATCAACTTTTTCTGCTGTAGCGACAGCGCCGCTTTCGTGATGCCGACCCTGCGCACGCCTAATACATAAGCCAGGAAGATGTGCGTGACATGAAAGGTGTCGGCTTGCGCTCGATCATGAGTCATCAACAGCCAACGCGCCAGACGAGCCTCGACCTGATGATAACGGTTGCAGGCGGCGGTTTGCGCGAGCTGACTCATCGATACATACAGGTAGCGTTTTAACTCCAATTGCAATGCCTGGCTCCTTGCCAGTTCCTCCAGAAACAATGGCACCGCGATTCGTAAAGCGGAACCGGATCCTTGTACTAGCGCTTGAAATGGCGCGATATCGATGCCCAGCGTCAGGGTGATACCCAGTAAACCCTCGTTACCGATCAAGCCCACTTCCAGGCCACTGTTCTGATTCACAGGCGTGATCAGGGAAATAAAACTGCTGGTGGGAAAATAAACGTGATGAATACGTTCGCCGGCGAAATAGAGGATCTCGGCAAACACCAACTCAACCGGTTCGCAATGATTGAGCACGTTGTTGCGATCCATGGGGGGAAGTGCCGTCAGGAGCCGGTTGGTGGCATGAATGGATTGGTTGGATGGCAAGCTTGCTCTCCGGCGATGTCGTGGAAGCTAGACCGGAAAGTAACGTAATTGCCGGCGATTGCCGGAGTAATCATTTTCCGGGCATGGATAGAGTACGCAAGCGGAATTTTGTTGTCTGTATGTTGGCGCACGTTGGTGGGGTGCGTCCAAAAACTAAATTTCGGTTCGAGCCGGTGTTATGTGCCATAGCGTACAGACCAGGCAGAAATTTAAAGCTAATTTGTCATCACCCAGCAAACAAGATGGGGACGCTGTACGCGTTAAGTGACCATCAATTGTCGGGTGCATCTTCAATAAACTATTTATAAAGGTAACATTATGAAAATAAGTTATTTTTTGGTGGCGCTACTGTTGTCTTGCGTATCGTTGAGCGCGCAAGCTGCGGGTAGTCCGATGAACGAAAGTTTTACCAATCTGATCGCCCTGTCCAACAGCGCGGTTGAGATCGGTAAAAAAGGCGATACCCAAGGGTTTATCGACAGCACTAGAGCCGCTTGGGAAGCGTTGAAGCAACAAAACGAGAAAGGCAGTTCCATTCGCCTGCAACGGGCTAACTCCAAACTCAAGGCAGCGATCAAAGCGGCAAAAGCCGGTAATTTGCAAGAAGGCATCGCCGATGTCGAGCAAGGTATCGTGGAAATGCAGGCCGATCGCTAGGATCGAAGCTCGGACGGTGTTCGTCGGAGGTACTCGGCAAGCGGCTTTTTATTGATCGACTTGATCCTTCCCCTGCGGAACAATGAAGTGTGTTCCTAATTCAGCGACATCGGGGGGGGGGGGAAGAGTCGATCGGATTCGGCTTTGACGACGTGATAGCATTCGCAGACGCGGGCCTCCAGGCCCGCGCGATCGAGTATGGTGATGCGACCGCGGCTGTAATGTATCAATCCGGCCTGTTGCAATTTTCCCGCGGCTTCGGTGACGCCTTCGCGGCGCACGCCGAGCATATTGGCGATCAATTCCTGGGTCATGGTCAGTTCGTTTGTGGGCAGGCGATCCAGGCTCAGCAGTAGCCAGCGGCACAATTGTTGGTCCACCGTGTGGTGGCGGTTACAGACCGCGGTCTGGGCCATTTGGGTAATCAGCGCCTGCGTATACCTAAGCAACAACTGCAACATCGCGCCAAATTGGTTGAATTCCTGCATCATGAGCTGTCCCCGTAAGCGATAGGCCTGCCCCGCGCTTTGCACCACCGCCCGATTGGGCATGCTGCCGCCCCCCATGAACAATGCCACGCCAATCATGCCGTCGTTGCCGATCACGGCAATTTCCGCCGACGCGCCGTTTTCCATCACATACAACAGCGATACGATGCAGGTGAGGGGGAAATAGACATAGCGCAACTCGCCACCGGGCTCGTAAATTACCTCGCCGAGCGGCATCTCGACAAGTTCCAGATGCGGTTTTAGTCGTTGGTATTCAGCGCTTGGCAAATTAATTAACAAACGGTTAAGAGCTGAATGGTCGAGGTCGGTCATTGGCTACCTTCGAGAGAAATGGGTCATCGCGGATTGGCTCCATCAATCCGAGCTTAGTGTAGCGTCAATCGTACAGGGGGAGGGAGGTTTCGCTCTGTTCGCTACAGCACAGAGCATTTTGCCGGTTATATGCTAGATCTGGTCGTCGCGCGCGTTTGCTGGCTTTACCCGGGAGTATTGTCGCTATGTACGGCAGCGCACAGACCGTGAACGGCCCGGCGCTTAAACTGACTGTGGCGTTTTTAGCCATGCCGGCGCAATATCCAACCGCGTCGGTGTCGGTTGAAACCGCCAAGACAGTCTAACTAGGAACCATGGGGTGCCATTCGCCGCGGCAACGTCGTTACAGTTGCGGCGGTTTATTTTGAACGGCCAAGGGCCTGCGGGATACTGAACAGAGCTTACTCAGAGCAGCGAAGGCGGACCAATCTAAATCATGTTAACAGAAAACTCGTCACTGTCCGGCGCGGATATTGAGACCGCCGATTTCTGTCATTCCTCGTCAGTACTGGACAGGGCCATTGCCTCGGCCAAAGCCCAACTGCTAGGCTTGCAAAATCCGGCCGGATATTGGGTGTTCGAACTGGAAGCGGATTGTACGATCCCCGCCGAATACATCATGATGATGCATTACATGGACGAAATCGACACGGGCCTGCAGCGCAAGATCGTTAATTTTCTACGCCGCCAACAAAGCCTTGACGGCAGCTACCCGCTTTATAAAGGCGGCGAGGGCGAGCTGAGTTGTACCGTAAAAGCCTACTATGCGCTGAAACTGGCCGGCGAATCGCACGAAACGGCACATATGCGCAAGGCCAGGCTTTGGATACTTGCCCGAGGCGGCGCGGCCAAAGCCAATGTGTTTACCCGCATCATGCTGGCGATGTTCGAGCAAATTCCCTGGCGCGCCGTACCGTTTATCCCGGTCGAAATCATGTTGCTGCCCAAGTGGTTTCCATTCCATTTGGATAAGATTTCCTACTGGTCGCGCACCGTGATGGTGCCGCTGTCCATTCTTTGTTCGAACCGGGTCGCGGCGCGCAATCCGCTCAAAATCGGCGTTGCCGAGTTATTCATAACCGCGCCGGAATTGGAACGACAGTATTTTTCTCACGTCAACACTCGGTTGGGCAAGGCCATACTGGTGCTGGATCGCATCGGACGGCTGATGGAGCCCTTGATCCCCGGTAAGGTTCGCCGTAAGGCAACCGCCCAGGCGCAAGATTGGTTCATGGCCCGGCTGAACGGCTACGATGGTCTCGGGGCGATATTTACCGCGATGGTCAATGCCTACGAAGCCATGGATTATCTCGGTATTCCCGCCGACAACGAGCAGCGGCAAATCGCCAGAGCGGCGATCGATCGATTGTTGGTGGTCAAGGACGATATGGCCTACTGTCAACCCTGCGTTTCACCGATCTGGGATACTGGTCTGGCGGTGTTGGCATTGCAGGAAGCAGGGCTCCATGACCATGACGCGCAAGGACCGAAGGCCATCTACTCAGCCTTGCGCTGGCTGGCCGACAAGCAATTGGGCGACGAGCCCGGCGACTGGCAAGTTCAGCGTCCCAATCTGCGCGGCGGTGGCTGGGCTTTCCAGTTCGGCAACAGTTATTACCCGGACGTCGACGACACGGCGGTGGTTGCTTACGCGATGATGCAGGACGATAGCGAGGAATTTAGCGAGAATATTCACCGCGCAGCCAATTGGATTGCCGGCATGCAATCCAACAATGGCGGTTACGGCGCTTTCGATGCCGACAATACCCATTATTTCCTCAACCAAATTCCGTTTGCCGATCACGGTGCGTTGCTGGACCCGCCCACCGCCGATGTCAGCGCCCGCTGCATCATGTTGCTCGGCAAACTAGGTGCCCGTCATCTGGAGTATCGCGATGCGATCGACCGATGCCTGACGTATTTGCGCGACCAGCAGGAGCCGGACGGTTCCTGGTTCGGCCGTTGGGGCACCAACTATATTTACGGCACTTGGTCGGTGTTGTTGGGCTTCGAATCGGTCGGTATCGATAAACAAGATCCCGGCATCCGAAAAGCCGTTGCCTGGCTGAAATCCAAGCAACGCGACGATGGCGGTTGGGGCGAGGGCAACCTCAGTTATCACGATCCCGGCCTACGCGGCGAATTTTCGACCGGCACGGCCTTCCACACTTCGCTGGCGCTACTGGCCTTGTTGGCCTCCGGTGAAAGCGACTGTGCAGAGGTCAAAGAGGGCGTGAATTATCTACTGAAAAATCAAGGCGCCGACGGGTTCTGGCAGGACGAATGCTTTAATGCGCCAGGGTTTCCGAAGTTCTTTTACCTGAAATACCACGGTTACGACAAATTCTTCCCGTTATGGGCGCTGGCGCGCTATCGTAACGAGATTCGACGGCGCGTTGGGTAAATTGGCAACTACTTCGTTACCGACGCAATCCGCATGCAGGAGAATGATGTCATTCGTCTTTGCCATTCAGGCGAGACAGGCCTATTCGTCTAGGTCGTCCGGTTCAATCAGCTTAATTTTAGCGCGGGCACCTTTCTTTGCTTTGGGCTTTGTCTCGATTGTGACTTGTGCCGTTCCGTCTTTTTTCATGTCCAGCTTATTGGCGGCACCGGATGAGAGATCGATGACGCGATTATTGACGGTAGGGCCGCGATCATTAATAGTGACCTCGACTTGTTTGCCGTTATCCTGATTAGTGACGGTGGCTTTGGTGCCCATCGGCAAAGTGGGATGAGCGGCGGTCATCTTTTTTTGGTCGAAGGTTTCGCCGCTGGAGGTTTTCTGGCCTTGGAACCCCGGCCCATACCAGGATGCCTCGCCGACTTCCTTATTATTAACACGGCCCTCAAATACCCTGTAATTTGATAAAATAAGCGGATGGAAAAACAGAAAATTGATGCGCGGAAACTAACGATTGAAGGGCGTGCTTTATTACGTCAAATGGTGATTCGATTGCGCAAGCAGTCAGGTATGAGCCTCAAAGAGTTGGCCGATGTGGCCGGGGTTCATCATCGTACGATTGAAGAGTGGCTCGCCCGAGCCCGTAAGGAAGGCGAAGGTGCTTTACTGGAAAAAAGCCGAGGGCGTCGCGTTGGTAGCGGACGTAAACTAACCATGGCGGATGAATGCTGGTTGCGTGATCAAATCGTGGGCGAATGCCCACAGCAACTGAAGCTGCCGTTTGCCTTATGGACGCGTCCTGCGATCAAGGCACTCATCCGGGAACGCTTTGGCGTGGAGATGCAGGATCGCCTGGTGGGCAAGTATCTCAAGCGGTGGGGTTTTACCCCACAACGCCCGATCAAGCGCGCCCTGGAGCAAGATCAGGTCAAAGTCGCTACCTGGTTGGAGCAGACCTATCCACAGCTATTGGCGAGAGCCAAAGCAGAAAACGCCACGATTTTATGGGGCGACGAGACCGCCGTTAAAGAAGACACGCATTGGATTCGAGGCTATGCCCCTAAAGGCCAGACACCGGTGCTGAAGACACCGACGCGCTGGCACAAACTGTCCATGATTTCAGCCATTTCCGCACGGGGTGAATGTGCCTTTCAAATCGTCGAAGGCTCGATCAATACCCCGCGATTTCTGGAATTTCTTGGCCGCTTGATCGAAGGCGTGACACGAAAAATCTTTCTGGTGGTCGATAACCTCCGCGTGCATCACGCCAAACAAGTTAGCGAATGGCTACAGGACAAACAAGACCGGATTGAACTGGTTTTTCTACCGCCTTATGCGCCCGAATCGAACCCTGACGAATACCTCAATCGCGATTTCAAAACCGCCTTACGCAGTGGTCCCGTCAGCCAAAATGCGGAAGCGTTACTTGAAAAAGCCCACGCCTTCATGAACCGTATCGCGGCTCTACCCAATCATGTCGCCGCTTATTTCAGGCACCCAGCCGCTGCTTACGCAGCACAGGGTATTTAAGGGCCGGGTTAATAGGTTTCTTTGGAGCTTCCTGTCGAGGCACGACATCCGCCTTTTCGTCATCTTGACGGGACGGTTGATCCGAACTGCAACCGGCTACCACAAGCATATACCCCAGCAGCAACTGTTTGAAAAAAACCGAAAACCATCGATGGAAACGCATCGCCATTCTCCCGATCTACCCCTTATTGCATAAGATGCACTTGATCGATTGTCGAGTCTGTACGCTAGCACACCAACAGTCGATTGCTGTCAGCACGCCATAATAAGAATCGGCATAGTCGCCTCACTCGAGTATTTAGGACATCTAGCTTGGCTGAAGCACAACCCAATATTGAACGTCGCTTCCGCGTGCTTTTACCAAACCGAGATTGCTGCCTTCGATAATCATGCGCGAAATCAGATTGTCTCCATCAATCCAAGGCCATTGTAGCGTCAAGCGTACGGGGATAATAAACTCCATTGTGATAAAGCTAAGTAGAGGTAATTGCCGAAGGTTAGAGCGTCCCCAGTGCCCTTGGGCCGGTTGGCAGTTTGCTGGATAATAATTCCAGCCCCATCGGCATACCTTTGACAAAATGCTCATGGTGGTGCCATTTTGTTTGTTGTGTGGCAATTTTCTAGCCAAATTAATAGGCTGAGCTTGAACAAAGTGGAGGCTGAACATGAAACCAATGCAAACTAAAGAAGCGACTCCCGTTTCCATCAATATCCGCGCTAAGGCTAGGCAGCGGGATATCATTCATCAAGCTGCTGAGCGCCTAGGCCGCAGTCGATCAGACTTTATCTTGGAAGCCGCTTGTCGCGCGGCAGAAGATGTGTTGTTAAATCAGGCATTTTTCGCAGTCGATGACGGCGCATTTGCACAATTTCAAGCGTTGCTCGATCAACCCTTACCACCCACCGATAAGCTTCGCCGGTTACTTAAGACAAAAGCGCCTTGGGATAAATGACGGCTCTAGATCTGTCGCCCCCAGGACCTGTCACGTCAGATCATCGGTTAGTGGATTTCGATTGCGGAGATATGACGCTGAATGATTGGCTCAAAAAACGTGCCCTCAAAAACCATAGGGCAGGAGCTTCGCGTTGCTTTGTGGTAATTGCTGGCATGGATGTTGTTGCTTACTACCGCCTGTCTGCCGGTGCAATCAGCCATCAGGCTTCGCCCAAAGCCATGCGACGCAACATGCCCAATCCTTTGCCTGTATGCTGCTCGGCCGACTGGCTGTCGACAAGCGTTATCATAACCAAGGGATTGGCAAAGCGCTGTTGCGCGACGCAATGTACGGGCAGTCAACGTCTCGGGGGTTGGCTATTTTGGTTCATGCTCTGTCCGAACAAGCCAAACAATTTTATCTTTCACAGGGATTTGTGGAGTCACCTTTGCAAGCAATGACCTTGATGGCGACGTTAGAGACGGTTCGGGAAATTTTGGTTGAACCTGACTTATAGCGTCTATACGACCGGCTCCTTATGCGTTGGGTACCATAGGTCCATGATCGACCATAGTTTAAGGAAACACCTGTGAAGGCAAACGTGTCGCGACCAATCAAAACTTTTGATTTGATTAATTTTGGAGCCCGTAAATAGCTCGATTTGTCATCAGAATTCTGATGACAAATAAAATGAAACTTCTTTAGAATCAAGGGCCTGATTTGAGCTAATGATGACAAATGAGTTGATTAAGTCATTGATTAGTATATAAAACAGGCCTAATTGTGATTCCGGTTGTCGTGGGTTCGAGCCCCATCGTTCACCCCATCAAGATCAGATGTTTAGCCGTTTTGTGGTTGTAAACGAAAGTGTTAGCTTTCCTGGATAACGACTAGGCCATCAGAGATTTCGTCGTTCTGGCGAATAGCCTCATAAATAATTCAAAATTTACGATTTTTTCCTACGCAAAGTACAGCGTTCAGCTTAGAAAGCTACCGCTGCAACGTTTGCGATTGGTGTTGCATTTCTTCCCTGCGTAATAACGCAGCTTTGCGTTCCAGGCCCCAGCGATAACCCGATAATTTTCCGTCAATCCTTAATACCCGGTGGCATGGTATGGCTATGGCCAAAGGATTGGCGGCGCAAGCGCTTGCCACCGCACGCGCCGAATTCGGCGAACCTATGCGCCGGGCAATCTCGCTGTAACTAGCGGTGGCACCGACAGGGATTTCCCGTAATGCCTGCCAAACGCGCTGTTGGAACGGCGTTCCGCCTGTATCCAATGTCAGCTCCAGTCCTTGTTTCGGTACGTCGATAAATTTTCGCAATGCGGCGAAAATGCGTTCGAATTCGAGTGAGCCGTCTATAAACTCCGCTTCAGGATATTTATCCTGGAAGGCTGTGGTTAAATTGTCCGGAGCATCGCCCAAGGCGATTGCGCAAACGCCGGTTGGTTTAACCGCCACTAGCAGCCAGCCCAACGGACACATCCCGGTTGCAAATAGAATTTGGTTGCCGGGTTCACCGTTATGGTTCGGAGAAATAGTATTGTTCATATTTAGTCCCATATTTATGCTGGCCTACGGCAACAGTGTTTGGCAAAATTTGCTGTTCGCATGTTACTTAACAAAATAATGAAAAAATTACTGAATCAAAGCTTTTTAACTAACTTTATCTCCCTGCTGATTATCGCTGCCGGCTATGTCAGCCCGTTTTATCCGGAAACGCTGAAAGCAATTGGTTTTTTTGCATTTTCCGGGGCAATTACCAATTGGTTGGCTATTCATATGCTGTTCGAAAAGGTGCCGTTTTTGTATGGCTCGGGGATTATCCCGGCGCGTTTCGAAGAGTTTAAAGCATCGATCAAGGCCTTGATGATGCAGCAATTTTTCACGGTGGAAAATATCGAACAGTTCATCGAACGAGAGGAGCAGCAGGGCGGCAAGGTGTTGAATTTGCAGCCCTTGTTAAACGCTGTCGATTACGACAAGGTTTACGAAGGCTTGGTATCGTCCATTATGGCTTCTTCGTTTGGTGGCATGTTGTTGATGATGGGCGGCGAAGAGGCGCTATTGCCGCTAAAACAACCCTTCACCGAGAAAATGCAGCACACCCTCTCGGAAATGGTGGAGTCAGAACGGTTTAAACACGCTTTACAGCAAGGATTGAATGCGCACAAGATTGGCGAGGATTTGACCGGCAAAATCGAAATGGTGATCGACAGGCGTTTGAGCGAATTAACGCCGCAATTGGTCAAGGAAATGGTGCAATCCATCATCAAGCAACATTTGGGTTGGCTGGTGGTGTGGGGCGGCGTATTCGGTGGGATATTGGGCGCAATCTTCGGTTTTGCTTGAGCGCAGTGACGATGACGACCATCGAACTGGCTTACGATAGTTTCGGCGAACCCGGCGACACGCCATTACTGATTGTGCATGGTTTTCTGGCCGCCTCGCGTAACTGGCGTTCGGTGGCCAAACGCCTGGCTGAGCAGCGGCACGTTTATGTGTTGGATATGCGCAATCACGGCAGTTCGCCGCATGCCGAGGTGCTGGATTATCCCAGTATGGCCGCTGACTTGTTGGCTTTTATGGATAGCCACGCTATTCCCAGCGCGCATCTGCTCGGGCACAGCATGGGTGGCAAGGCGGTGATGTGGTTTGCCTTGCATCATCCGCAACGGGTGGCTGGTTTAATCGTTGCGGACATCGCGCCGGTCAGTTATCAGCATAGCTTCGACGATCTTGTAGACGCTCTGAGTCGTTTGCCAGTCAATAGCATCGGCAACCGAAAGCAGGCCGAAGAGGCGCTAGCCGAAGCGGTTCCGGATTTAGCCTACCGACAGTTTTTGCTGCAAAATCTGCTGCTGAAAGACGGCAATTACTACTGGCGGATCAATCTGGATATTATTCAAAAAAATGCCCATCACATAGTCGGCTTTCCGGAAGTCGGCGAACGCCGGTTTGTCCGGTCGGTGTTATTCATCGGTGGCGGCAATTCCAAATATCTGGATGAAGAAGCGATTTATGCAGTGTTTCCGCAAGCAAAGATCGCGAAAATTCCAGATACCGGCCATTGGTTATACGTTGAGGCGCCGGATGCGTTTTGTCGCTTGGTGGAAGATTGGTTGCTGGCCGCTTAGCGTTTAAGTGCTTGATCTAGGCTGGTTTAGAACCTTGGTACACTGGCGATAAATCGCAAGGACGATAAGCTTGCTACCGCAATTTAGCTAGTTCAGTGCGGAGCGGTAACAGATGACAGATAATTCATATCAACACATTCAAGGTATCAAACGAGGCAAACTTGCGGTGCCGCTTGAGGATTTGTTGCTCACACAGGCCGAACACGGGCTCAGCGATTATTTGTCGCTTTCGCTAAGCCATTGCGGTGAATTAACCAAAGTTAGTATCACTACGACCGATGTCGAGCCGCTAACCTACTCCGCTTTTATTCGGGCCTCCGCGCCACTGGATTTTGCTGCGGTAGTGTTTGTGGCGCAGCCGGTTAAGCTGGGTGAACTGAGCGATCATCGAACGTTGCCTGATAAAAGAAAAGCTTGTGTTAGAATCGCGCGGCTTGCACCGTTTTGGCGAGTGTTGCGGCAAAAGGGATCGCAACGCCGGCGCTGAGACGCGGCGATAGCTGATGGTTGGTACGCCGAGCCATCACACTTTTTCTTAACTTTTTATTTGAAACGCCCATGAACAAACCCAAAAAAGTTGCAATCCTCACGGCCGGCGGTTTGGCGCCTTGCCTGAACTCCGCTATCGGCAGCCTGATTGAACGCTACACAGAAATTGATCCTAGCATCGAAATTATTTGCTACCGTGGCGGCTACAAAGGCCTGCTGCTGGGTGACTCCTATGTCGTGACCGATGAAGTCCGCAAAAAAGCCGGCTTGCTGCAACGTTTCGGCGGTTCAGTAATCGGCAACAGCCGCGTCAAGCTGACCAATATCAAGGACTGCGTGAAACGCGGTTTGGTGAAAGAAGGCGAAGACCCGCAAAAAGTCGCTGCCGACCAGTTAATTAAAGACGGCGTCGATATTCTGCACACTATCGGCGGTGACGATACCAATACTGCGGCGGCCGATTTGGCGGCATTTCTGGCCAAAAACAACTACGGTCTGACCGTGATCGGTTTGCCAAAAACCGTTGATAACGACGTATTCCCGATCAAACAATCCCTGGGTGCCTGGACTGCCGCCGAACAAGGTGCACGTTACTTCATGAACGTGGTGGCCGAGAACAATTCCAACCCACGCATGCTGATCGTCCACGAAGTCATGGGCCGTAACTGTGGTTGGTTGACCGCTGCGACTGCACAGGAATACCGTAAATTGTTGGACCGCGCCGAGTGGCTGCCTGAGCTGGGCTTGTCTCGTGAATCGTATGAAGTGCATGCGGTATTCGTTCCGGAAATGGCTATCGATCTGGAAGCCGAAGCGGCGCGTTTACGCGCGGTGATGGATAAAGTCGATTGCGTGAATATCTTCGTGTCCGAAGGCGCCGGTGTGGAAGCTATCGTTGCCGAACTGCAAGCTAAAGGCCAAGAAGTGCCGCGTGATGCGTTCGGCCACATCAAGCTGGATGCAGTCAATCCAGGCAAATGGTTTGGCGAGCAATTCGCGCAAATGATCGGGGCGGAAAAAACCCTGGTGCAGAAATCCGGTTATTTCGCCCGCGCTGCTGCTGCTAATGTTGATGATATGCGTCTGATCAAATCTTGCGCTGATCTGGCCGTGGAATGCGCGTTTCGCCGCGAATCCGGCGTGATGGGGCATGACGAAGATAACGGCAACGTATTGCGCGCTATCGAGTTTCCACGCATCAAAGGCGGCAAGCCGTTCAATATCGATACTGATTGGTTCACCCAAACGCTGGCGGAAATTGGTCAGAAAAAAGGCGGCAAAGTCGAAGTTAGCCATTAACAAGTTTTTGGCTTGATCATAGGGGCGGATTTATCCGCCCTTTTTTATTTACTGGAAGCGAATAAATTCGCCTCTACCGCCAAGTTTCACAAGCCCAATTCGCTTAAACCGGCATGATCGTCTGGTCGCCGGCCCAACGGCCAATGGAATAAGCGGTCGTCGGCCTTAATCGGCAAATCGTTGATGCTGGCAAAGCGACGCTGCATGAATCCATACTCGTTAAACTCCCAATTCTCGTTACCGTAGCTGCGAAACCAGTTGCCGGCATCGTCATGCCACTCGTAAGCGAAACGCACCGCGATACGGTTGTCGGTAAAAGCCCATAATTCTTTGATTAGTCGATAATCCAATTCCTTGGCCCATTTGCGCTGTAAAAACTCACGAATTTGCCCGCGACCTACCGGAAACTCGGCGCGATTGCGCCAGCGGCTGTCTTCGGTATACACCTGCACGACGCGGTCCGGATCGCGGCTATTCCAGGCATCTTCTGCCATGCGGACTTTTTGCGTGGCAGTGTCGGCGGTAAAGGGCGGTAGAGGCGGTTTGCTGTCCATCGTTAAGCTCCTGACTGGGGTGAGAAAGTAAGTAGACAGGTTTGTCTACTTGTGGCGATGGTAGCAATTGTAGACAGACTTGTCTACAATCGAAACATGATCTCTGATTCCACCACACTGCTGTCGGACCGCCCGCCTCGCGAGCGGATATTACTGGCCGCGCATGATTTGTTTTATCGCGACGGCATCCGTGCCACCGGCATCGACAAAGTAATTGCCGAATCTGGGGTAACGAAAGTGACGTTCTATCGTTATTTTCCCAGCAAGAATGATTTGATCCGGGCGTTTTTGGCTTATCGGCACGACCTGTGGATGGCCTGGTTTGGCGACGCTTTACAGCGGCACGGTGGCCGGCCGAGTGGTGGCTTAATCCCGCTGGTAGCCACGCTGGAGGAATGGTTTCGCAAGCCTATTTATCGCGGCTGCGCGTTTATCAATACCGTCGCCGAATTGGGCGGCGTGTTGCCTGATGTGCTGGAAATTTGCTACCAGCATAAACAAGATATGGTGCGGGTAATTGCCGAACTGTTGCCGGACGGCCTAAACCGGCAGCAGTTGGCGAATGCGGCTGCGGTGGCGATAGACGGCGCGATTGTTAAAGCGCAGATGGAAGCGCCAGAGGTCGCGGAAAAGCAGTCCCTAAAAAGCTTGGAGACGCTATTAGTTGCACTGAATGCCTTCGCGCAATCAACGCCGGCGGTTAAAGCGCCGGACGACTAGTTTTTCCAGGCCTATCGCTACGTAAATAACCGAGCTAACCCCCAAAATCAACAGCCACTCCTCCCGACCGATTGCCTCGCTGCCGAATAAGGCCTGCATCGTTGGCCAATAGGTAAACAGCAGTTGCAGCAAAATCATGCTGAAGACACCAAAAATCAGCCATAAATTGGAAAAAACGCCGACTCGGAACATCGAGTAATTTAGCGAGCGACAGTTGAATAGGTAAAACAATTCGCCAAACACAAACATATTGACGGCGACTGTGCGGGCCTTAGCTAGGGTTGCGTTTTGCGATAGTTCCCATTCAAACAAGCCGAACGCGCCGGCCAGCAACAATAGGCCGACCAGACAGATACGAAACATTAGGCGTTTGGTCAGGATAGCTTGCTTGGGATTGCGTGGCTTATGGAACATCAGACCCGGTTCCTTGGGTTCGAAAGCCAACATTAAACCCAGCAGTACTGCGGTGGTCATATTGATCCAGAGAATTTGCAGGGGGGTAATCGGCAACGCCACATTGGCGAACACCGCGGCGGTAATCACCAGGCCCTCACCGAGATTGGTCGGTAAGGTCCAGGCGATGAATTTGACCAGATTGTCGAACACGCCGCGGCCTTCTTCGACGGCGGCTTCGATGGTGGCGAAATGATCGTCAGTCAGCACCATGGCCGCCGCTTCTTTGGCGACTTCGGTGCCGCCCATGCCCATCGCCACGCCGATGTTGGCTTGCCGTAGTGCCGGGGCATCGTTGACGCCGTCGCCGGTCATGGCTACCACGTGACCATTGGCCTGCAAGGCTTGCACCAATTGCAACTTTTGCTCCGGCGCGATGCGGGCAAAGACATCGCAGTCTTTGACGTGTTTGCGATAGTCGGCTTCGCTGTAGTGTTGCAAGTCGGCGCCGCTGATCACATGTTCGGTATAGCGCATGTTGAGCTGCTTAGCGATGGCCAGCGCGGTGACGGGATGGTCGCCAGTGATCATCTTCACCGAGATGCCGGCCTTATAACAGGCGGCAATGGCTCGGGCAGCTTCGGGGCGGGGTGGATCGATCATGGCTTGCAAGCCCAAAAAGGTCAGGCCGCCCCCCACTTCGCGGTGTTCAACCGCATCGTCATCATGCTCGAGGCGCGCAAAAGCCAGGACCCTAAGGCCTTGTGAGGCAAACGCTTCGGCTTGTTGGTTCAGGCGGTCTCTATCCAGTGGTACAAGTTGCATGTCGGCGGCAAAGGCCTTGTCGCAGCGCTGTAGCAGGCTTTCCAGCGAGCCTTTTAAATAAATATGCCGGGCGTCTTCGGCCAGGTTGTGATGCAGAGTGGCCATGAATTGGTACGCGGATTCGAACGGAATGGCGTCCAGGCGCGGATGGTCGCCGCTGACGCTGGCTTGATGCAGACCGGCTTTGTGGGCGGCTACCAGCAAGGCGGCCTCGGTAGGGTCGCCTTCGATACGCCAGTTGTCGGTGTCGGCGATTAATCGGGCGTCGTTGCACAGCAGGCCGGCTTTTAAACATTCCAATAGTGCTGGTTTAAGGGACGGGTCGACCGCTTGGTTATGGCTGGTAAATTCACCGTCCGGCGTGTAGCCGCTGCCGCTTACTTCGAATATTTCACCGCCTGCCTGCACGAATTGCACGGTCATTTGGTTTTGCGTCAAGGTGCCGGTTTTGTCGGAGCAAATCACCGTGGTGCTGCCCAGGGTTTCCACCGCCGGCAGTTTGCGGATGATGGCGTTGCGTTTGGCCATACGCGAGACGCCGATAGCCAGCGTAATCGTCAGCGCCGCGGGCAGACCTTCCGGGATGGCGCCGACTGCCAGTGCCACGGAGGCCATGAACATGTCCAGCATGGTTTCACCGCGCCAGACGCCGACCGCAAAGGTAATGGCCGCGCAGCCGACGATCACCCAGAGCAACAATTGACTGAATTGGCTCATTTTTAGCGTTAGCGGCGTTTCCAGCGGTTCGGCGCTGCCGATCAGCTTGTTGATGCGGCCAATCTCGGTGTTATCGCCGGTACTGACCACTACGGCCAGTGCGCTGCCGTAACTGACCAGCGTCGAGGAATACGCCATATTGGCGCGATCAGCCAATAAAGTGCCTGCTGGCAGCGTTTGTGCCTGTTTTTCCACCGGCACTGATTCGCCGGTTAGCGCGGATTCGTCGATTTTCAGTTCGCGGCTTTGCAAGAGGCGCAGATCGGCAGGCACCTTGTCGCCGGATTGCAGGAATACCAAATCGCCGGGAACTAACTCGGCAGCAGCAATACTTCGGCGCTGGCCGTCACGCAGGACGTTGCTGCTGATATTCAAGGTCTGAGCCAGGGCGTTAATGGCTTTCAGCGCGTTCGCTTCCTGAACGAAGCCGATCACCGCATTGATAATGACCACACCGAAGATGACGCTACTGTCGGTCCATTCCTCTAAAAAAGCGGTGGTGGCCGCGGAAAACAGCAGGATGTAGATCAAGGGCTGATGAAATTGCGCCAATAGCAAAAGCAAAGGGCCTTTGCCGCGGCGAGCGGTCAGGCGGTTGGCGCCGCTAGTCGCTCGGCGTTTTTGCGCTTCCTCGCTGCTCAGGCCTTGACCCAGCTCTACGCCGAAATGCGTTAATACGGTTTCCGGCGTTTGGCTGTGCCAGTTGGCTTTAGGGTAATGGTCCATATGCTCAGATTGATAGTTGAAAATGGCGTTGGCGTAGTTGCCCCAAGGCTAAATTAGCCTGAGGTTAAAACCATAAGTTGACAAAGAATACTTTGTGCTTGTTCCCTAAAAGGGATGGGGTTATAGTCCATGCCCGAGGTCTATGGCCTCATTCTAAATTAAAATAAAAACAAATAGTTGGAGGTATATATGGGCGGAGTTATCGAATTAGTGGTGTTGATGTTGATTATTGCCATCTTCGCTTTCGCACCGTTGGGGTATTTCATTTACATGTACACCATGAAGAATGGCGAACCGTTCGGCGACATCGAGCCGCACGGCGATAGCGATTCGGCGCTATTGAGAAATGTCAGCAAAGCCATTCTGATGGTTAAAGGCAAACTGGGAAAAAATTAATTACGTCTTATTTGCCAGCAATAGAAAGCCGGGATTAGCCCGGCTTTTTTATGCGGATTGGCTTATTTCTCGCCACAGCTCGGGCAATGTGGGTTTTTCTTCAAGCGCATGCTGTGCCATTCCATACTCAGTCCATCCAGCAACAGTAAGCGGCCCGTTAATGTGCTGCCGGTGTTGACTATCAGCTTTATCGTTTCCAAGGCCTGTATGCTGCCGACGATGCCGGTGATCGGCGCAATCACGCCGTTGCGGGCGCAATTTTGCAATTCCTCGCCATCGCTTTGATAAAGACAGTTATAGCACGGGCTATCGTTTAACCCTGGGGTAAATACGCTGACTTGACCCTCAAAGCGGATCGCCGCGCCGGATACCAATGGGGTTTGTTGGTCTACGCAAGCCTTATTGATGGCAAAGCGGGTGGTGAAATTATCGCTACAGTCCAGCACTACGTCGGCGTCAGCCACTTCTGCAAGTAGCTGTTCGCCGGCTAATCGCTGTTTGCGAGCCAATACTTTTACGCCCGGATTAATTTTTTCCAAAGTCTGTTGGGTTGAAATAACTTTATCCAACCCTATATCGCTGGTGTAGTGAGCAATCTGGCGTTGCAAATTGGTCAAATCGACTTGGTCGTCGTCGTAGACGGTGATCTGGCCGACACCGGCCGAAGCCAGGTACATTGAGGCAGGCGAGCCCAAACCGCCGGCACCGACGATTAATACTTTGGCATCGAGCAATTTTTGCTGACCGGCAATATCGATTTGCGGCAGCATGATTTGCCGGCTGTAACGGAGTAATTGTTCGTCGTTCATAGTGTGTATGGCTTGGGTAAGGCGCAGATGATGCCAAAGAGCTTGACAGAGTGCAAAAGCCGGATATTATTAGCACTCGTTGCTAGAGAGTGCTAATAAAACTGAGGCCGCTTAAAAGCTCGCTTCCTCCGTAAGGGGTAGCTGTTTTTTAAATCGCTTTACACAGTTTTTAACCTTTAACTTTATCTACATTAAGGAGACATTGATGAAAATTCGTCCGTTACATGACCGTATTGTCGTAAAACGTGTTGAGGAAGAAACCAAAACCGCAGGCGGCATCGTGTTGCCGGGTTCAGCTGCTGAAAAACCTAGCGAAGGCGAAGTGTTGGCAGTAGGTTCAGGTAAACCGTTAGACAACGGCCAAGTACGTGCCCTGGAAGTTAAAGTTGGCGACCGCGTGTTGTTCGGCAAATATTCCGGCACCGAAGTTAAAGTCGATGGCGAGCAATACATCGTCATGCGCGAAGAAGACATCATGGGTGTTTTGGGTTAAGCCCAACTCGTTCGACACACTCTTTTTCAATTTAACCAATATCTCAGGAATAAGAAATGGCAGCAAAAGACGTAAAATTTGGTGGCGACGCGCGTGCACTGATGGTGGCAGGCGTTAACGTTCTGGCAAATGCAGTAAAAGTGACTTTGGGTCCAAAAGGCCGCAACGCTGTATTGGATAAAAGCTTCGGCGCTCCAACCATCACCAAAGACGGTGTATCGGTAGCCAAAGAAATCGAATTGAAAGACAAATTCGAAAACATGGGCGCGCAAATGGTCAAAGAAGTGGCTTCAAAAACTTCTGACGTAGCTGGCGACGGTACTACGACTGCGACCGTTCTGGCGCAAGCCATCGTTAACGAAGGTTTGAAATCAGTCGCAGCGGGCATGAACCCAATGGACCTGAAACGCGGCATTGATTTGGCAGTCACCACAGCGGTTGCGGCGATCGAAAAAGCGGCTACGCCTTGCAGCGACAGCAAAGCGATCGCGCAAGTAGGTACCATCTCGGCTAACTCCGACGAATCAGTCGGTGCGATCATTGCCGAAGCGATGGAAAAAGTCGGTAAAGAAGGCGTCATCACCGTTGAAGAAGGCACCGGCCTGAACAACGAGCTGGACGTTGTAGAAGGTATGCAATTCGACCGCGGCTATTTGTCTCCATACTTCATCAACAAACAAGAAAGCATGAGCGTCGAATTGGACGATCCTTTCGTGCTGTTGTATGACAAAAAAATCTCCAACATTCGCGAAATGTTGCCTATTTTGGAAGGCGTGGCTAAATCCGGCCGTTCTTTGTTGATCATCGCGGAAGACGTTGAAGGCGAAGCCTTGGCAACGCTGGTTGTCAACAACATGCGCGGTATCGTTAAAGTGGCTGCCGTTAAAGCGCCTGGTTTTGGTGACCGTCGTAAAGCCATGCTGGAAGACATCGCGGTGTTGACCGGCGGTGTAGTCATTTCTGAAGAAGTAGGTCTGTCTTTGGAAAAAGCCGACATCAGCCAATTGGGTACTGCCAAACGTGTCCAAATCAACAAAGAAAACACCACCATCATCGACGGTGCCGGCAACGAAGATCAAATCAAAGGCCGCGTCGCGCAAATTCGCGCTCAAGCTGATGATGCGACTTCCGATTACGACCGTGAGAAATTGCAAGAGCGTCTGGCCAAACTGGCTGGCGGTGTCGCGGTGATCAAAGTCGGCGCTGCGACCGAAGTGGAAATGAAAGAGAAGAAAGCCCGCGTTGAAGACGCGCTGCATTCAACTCGCGCCGCGGTTGAAGAGGGTGTGGTTGCCGGTGGCGGTACCGCGCTGATCCGTGCACTGTCTGCCCTGGACGGCCTGAAAGGCATCAACCACGACCAAGATGTAGGTATCAGCATCCTGCGCCGTGCTATGGAAGAGCCTTTGCGTCAAATCGTCAGCAACGCCGGTGATGAAGCGTCTGTGGTTCTGAATGAAGTGAAAAAAGGCACCGGTAACTTCGGTTACAACGCTGCTACCGGCGAATACGGCGACATGATCGCCATGGGTATTTTGGACCCTGCGAAAGTGACCCGTTCTGCCTTGCAAAACGCCGCATCGGTTGCTGGCCTGATGATCACCACCGAAGTGATGATTGCCGATGCACCATCCGACAGCAAAGCCCCTGCAATGCCTGATATGGGCGGCATGGGCGGTATGGGCGGCATGATGTAATCGCCTTCGGCCTTGGCCTGAAAACCCCGGTTGCCGCAAGGTGCCGGGGTTTTTTATTGCCTGGCGCTTTGGGTGTGGAACGGTTTACGATGGTTTGCCGCACTATAGATTGATTTTTGCCGCGAAACATTCGATAACGGCATCAGCAAATTATTCACAGCTCGAAGCTATTAACCATGACCAACGATTTTTCGATTCTGATCGCCGACGACAATGAAATCAATCTATGGTTGTTACGCGAACAGTTGGAATACTGGACGACCAATATCACCTCGGCAAAAGACGGGCGGGAGGCCTGGCAATTGTTGCAAGAACGCCGCTACGACTTCATCTTTCTGGATGTGAACATGCCGTTTTTGAGTGGTTTCGATGTCGCCGCCAATTTGCGCGGCACCGAAAACTACAATCGGCAAACGCCGGCAGTCGCCGTCACGGCTCACGCGCAAAATCAGCAGCAGGAACGGGCAATTGCAGCCGGGTTTAACGAATGTCTGGTCAAGCCGGTCCGCCTTTATCAATTGGAACAACTATTGGTGCGTTGGCGGCAACACGAGCCAGTGAATGCCGAGTATTATGCCGGGCAACTTTTGCGTAAAGCCCAGGATAACAGGCAGTTGAGCCAAATCCTAATGGCCAAATTATTTGACCAGTTGCCGGGGTTGATACTTGAGATCGAGCGGGCTGTGGACAATCGCTTGCTGCAACAGGCTTGGGAGTTGAACCATAAACTGCATGGTACCTTTTGTTTTTACGATTTTGCCGACTGCCTGGCGGTCGTCGAGAACTTGCAAAAAGCGTTGGCACAAGCCGACGCAGAGTTGGCGCAACAGCGCTTTAATAAAATGAAAATTAAGCTGATTCGGCTGTTGGATAACCAGGATCAAGTTCTGAAATGTCTCGGTGACGATGACGCCATATTATGACCAAGGTGACACTCGCGTGGCTCTAATTTGGCCGCTTTTATCGGCTGCGGCGCTTTGGCGTTCGACGCGCCCGCGCAAATGATGCAAACTGCACCCTATATTGCAAAGTAAAGACAAGGTGGCTTTTATGAATACAGACCCCTGCACTTACGTCATTTTCGGTGCTACCGGCAATTTGGCGCGCTTGAAGCTCATGCCGGGCTTCTATCATCTGGAATTGGAAAAAAAACTGCCGGAAGGCACACGTATCCTGGCGGTGGGCCGCCGTCCCTGGGATAGAGCAACCTGGCTGGCCGAAGTGAAGGCCTTGCTACTTGAGCAGGCCAATACGCCGCTGGACGAGGCCGTATTCAATCGGTTTAGCGAACGGCTGGATTATCATCGCGGCGATCTCGATCAACCGGAATGCTATAAAACTCTGGCGGAAACGCTAAACGCTCAGCCGCGATTTTCCCGCAATATGGCCTTCTATCTGGCCATCGGTCCCAGCGATTTCGGCAACGTCATCGAGTCTTTGAGCCAAGTGGAGCTGCTGAACGAAGAATACGGCTGGCGACGAGTCGTGATCGAAAAGCCATTTGGTTACGATCTGGAGAGTGCACAGGCCTTGCAAAAACGTCTGAGCCGCTATTTAAGCGAAGACCAGATTTACCGCATCGACCATTATCTGGGTAAGGGCATGGTGCAGAACGTCTTGGTGTTTCGTTTCGCCAACGTCATGCTGGAGCCCTTGTGGAATCGCAATTACATCGACCATGTGCAGATCACCCACTCCGAAGAGCTGGGCATTGGCAGCCGCGGCGAGTATTACGACAGCGCCGGGGCCATGCGCGACATGCTGCAAAGTCACCTGTTACAGCTTTTGACCTTGGTGGCGATGGAGCCGCCGGTGTCCATGGATGCCGAATCGCTGCGCGACGAAAAAGTCAAAGTGCTGAAGTCCATTCGGCCGATCCCGAAATCGGCTGTGCATGCGCATGCCTTTCGCGGCCAATATGCCCGCGGCAATATCGAAGGTCAAAAAGTGGGCGGTTACCTGGAGGAAGCCAATATTCCCGCTGACAGCAGTACCGAAACCTATGCGGCAATGAAATTGTTGATCGATAACTGGCGCTGGCGCGGCGTGCCGTTTTATCTGCGCACCGGCAAGCGTATGGCCAAGGGCCAATCCTCGATTTCGATCTGCTTTCGCCACCCGCCGTTTCAGTTTTTCCGGGATACCCATGTGCAGTGCATGACGCCGAACTGGATATTGCTGGGGATTCAGCCGGAAGAATGCATCCGCATCGAAATGACCGTCAAGGAGCCGGGCTTAGAAATGCGTACCCGCACCACCAGCCTGGACGCCAGCTTTCGCAATCCCGACGAACGCCGCGTGGATGCCTACGAAGATTTGTTGTTGGATGTGATGAAAGGCGACCGTTCATTATTTTTGCGTTTCGACGAAGTGGAATACGCCTGGCGCATCGTCGATCCGATTTTGCAAAATTGGGTCACCGAGCGGGACTACATCGCCACCTATCCGGCTGGTTCCTGGGGGCCGGAAGAAAGCCGCCGCTTGTTCGAGAAGGAAGACCAGTACTGGCGCAGTTCCTTGATGCCGGAGTGTCAGTCATAACTGCGACTCCCTCGGTTTCTGTTAACAATGTGTCATGATGCGGTAGCGCCAAACTTATTCCGTTTTCGGATTAAGTGTTTCGGGCTAACGGAAAACAAAGCTGTGTGAAATGCCGAGATAGCTGCGGCATTTCACACAGTTTTATGAATGCTAACAAAGCTCTGATTTTTTCGAACGAACGAAAATCTCATATTTTCAGGCGGTTAAGTCTTTGAGTTCCGTCATGGCGTAAACTTTGCTGCGCCAAATGCCACGATTAACTCCAGCATGGCCTGGCTTCGCGCATGGCATTTTCAGACCACGATATTTACCGAATTTTTTTAAGTACCCGCCCGCAAATCCAGCGTTTTTTGCAGCAGCGCATTCGGTGCGACGACACTGCGGCCGATTTGATTCAAGACATTTTTTTGAGATTGACGCTGCTGAAGCCACCTCCCGCCAGTGAGACCGAAGTCCAGGCCTGGCTGTTTAAAGTGGCATCCAATCTATCTCTCGATCATCTGCGCACGCAAAAACGCCGTTGTGAATTGCTTGATCAATATCTGGGCGACGAAACCGACATCGACGCTTCGGCAGCGCCGGAACGAACGGCGGAAGCGCAAGATCAATTGCAGCACATTCAGCTGGCACTGGCCGATTTGCCTGATCAATGCGCCGAGATTTTATATTTAAGCCGTATCGAGGGCTTAAGCCATATTGAGATTGCCAAGCAACTGAAAATCTCGACCAGTTGGGTGGAAAAACAGCTGGCAAAAGCGTTGCTGCACTGCCGGCAGGCTGTTGATAGCCAATGTACTTAGTGTGGATTTAAGCGCCTTGGATCGTTATAGTAAATATCCCGCTCCAAACAACACCGTAATGAACGAAACTTCTTCAACTCGCCGAGCAGCTTTGCAGCAACAAGCCGTTGCCTGGCACGTGCGCCTAAAGTCCGGTGCTGCCGATGACACGGTATTGACTGAGTTCGAAAACTGGCGGTCGCAAACCCCCGAACACGAGCAAGCCTATCGTGATGTCGAGACCCTTTGGCAACACCTGCCGCGGCCGCTACTCGCTGATCGGCAACACCGTCGCGCGCTGGCGATAAGGCAGCGGCGAGGGCGTAGGCTAAAGCGCGGATTGGGCTTGGCTGCGGCCGCTGCGCTGCTGCTGTGCGTGATGAGTAGTTTTTATCCGGATTACTTGCAACATCCGCTGGCAGACTACCGTACCCGGATCGGTGAGCAGACCTCAATTACGCTGGCCGACGGCAGTATCGCCCATCTGAATACCGATACCGCCATCGATGTATCAATCAATGCCAATGAGCGACGCATTGAATTGCTGCGCGGCGAGGCCGAATTTGACGTGGCGCATGACGAGCACAAGTCGTTTCGGGTCGTATCCGGTGCTACGTCGACAGAAGCGTTAGGCACCCGCTTCATCGTCCGTTACGACGGCCAAACCGGCGCGGTTACGCTATTGCAAGGCAAAGTCCGCAGTAGCAGGCCGTCCGCGCACGGTGCGCAAGCCGATAGCGCCACACTGCAACCCGGCCAACAACTAAGCTTCAATACCGAGATGTTGGGCGTGCCGCAAGCAGTCGAATTAAGCAACGCCGACGCCTGGCGCCGCGGCCGCTTGTTGATGAATTTCGTACCGTTAAAACAGGTTATCGCCGAAATCAACCGCTACCGGCGCAGCCAAATCCGTTTATTGGACGACAGGCTGGCGGAGCGGGAAGTCAACATCGCCGTCGACATCCAGCAAATCGATGCCTGGCTGGAAGCCCTGCAACAGACCTTGCCGGTTAAAGTCATCCACGCCGGGCCGCTGGTGTTTTTGCAGTCCTGATGGCCCGCTTTGCTGCCTGCGACAATTTGTCACACATCCTTTAGTACGGCTCAGCCAGCCGCCAATCGTTCTCAGCTAAAACCCACTCAAACTGAGGACACATCATGAGAAAAACCGGAAACCCAAGCCGGACGCGAACAGCTCAAACTAAAGGCTCATCGACCATCGGTGCATTGCCGCTTTGTCTGAGCTTGATAAGCGCTGCGACGCTGCCGACAGCTCAGGCCGAAAGCCCCAGCGCCACTAGCGAAAGTCGCACCTACAACATCGCTGCGCAGCCCTTGTATTCCGCACTGAGCGCGTTGGCCGAACAGTCCGGCGTGCAGTTTGTTTACAACTCGGAGTTGGTCAAGGGTATCGACTCGCAAGGCGCTAGCGGACAGTATTCGCTGGAAGGCGCATTGAAATGCTTACTGTCCGGGTCGGGGATTAGTTATCGATTCAGTAGCGGTAACACCGTCACGCTGCAAAATACGGCCGAGTTGGAGCCGCAATCGGCTGCAACGATGCCGGCTGTGACGGTCGTTGGCAAAACCGATCTCAACTCCGATGATCCCTACAACTTGAGTTATACCCGCACCAACACGGCGCTGGCGACCAAAACCGACACACCCATCATGGAGACGCCTGCCTCCATTCAAGTCGTCAACAAGGCGGTGCTGCACGATCAACAATCCTACCGCTTACAGGACGCCATCAAGAATGTCAGCGGCGTGCAGTCTTACCATTCGTATGGCGGCGACCACGAACAATTCGTGATGCGTGGTTTTCTGCAAAGCACCGTCAACTATCGCAACGGCATCCGCATACCGTTTACTAAATTCGATCTGGCCAACGTCGAGCGCGTGGAAGTGATTAAAGGCGCATCGGCCATGCTGTTCGGCTTCGGCGATCCCGGCGGCTTGATCAGTACCGTGACCAAGCAGCCCAGCTCGACGCCCTACTATTCGCTGGAACAACGCTTCGGCTCCTACGATTTCTATCGTACCGAAGCCAGCGCAACCGGTCCGATCAGCAAGGAAGCCGGCCTGAATTACCGGTTGGACATGTCGTATCTGGATACCGGTTCGTTCCGGCAAAACATGGGTAATGACCGGATCTTTTTCGCGCCTACCCTGAGTTGGGAAGCCACGGCGGACACCAAGTTCACCTTATCCTATGAATACTTCGACGAGAACAACGCCTATGACTACGGTGTGCCCGCGGTCGGCAACCAATTGGCCAGAATTCCCATTTCCAGAACCTTCGTCGGCCGTTCGGATTTAAGAAATTCCACGACCAACAATTTGGTCGATTTCAGAATCGACCACCGCGTCAACGACCAGGTCAAGCTAAACGCCGGCGTGGTGTCGTCGCAGTATCAAAAGTATTGGCAGGGTTTCTATACCGGCCGCGTCAACGAAACCCCCGGCAACGCCTTCGGCAACGTGTCGCGCAATTACTGGTTTAGCCCGGAAAACGCCGAGTCACTGACCGCCTGGGTAAACGGCACGTTCGACTTCGAAACCTACGGCATCAAGCATAAACTGTTGCTCGGCGGCGAGTACTACAACAGTCAATTGAAATACGAGGTTGCCAGCGGCGGCGTCGACACGATCAACATCTTTAACCCGAATATTGCGGCCGTTACCGACGCTCAGGTAAGCCGAATCCGGAGTGCGTCTTACAACGACGTCATCGCTACCGAGAACACCTCAAAGGCCATTTACTTTCAGGATCAAATGACGCTTTGGGACAAGCTGCACATTATGGGCGGCTTCCGCTATGACTGGGTGGATAGGATGCAAGACCTGAGCTGGTGGGCGCCGGACGGCAAGGACGCGCGTAACGACGATGTGGTCAGCCCCAGGGTCGGCATCGTTTACCAGCCGGTCAACTGGCTGTCGTTGTTTGGCAGTTTCACCGAATCGTTCGGTCCGGCTAACGATTACGACAACGGCGGCGCCAAGTTGTACGATCTATTCGATGCCACCCAGTTCGAGGGCGGCGTGAAAACTCAATTTTTCGACGGCAAATTCAACGCCAGCGTAGCTTACTTCGACCTGGAAAGAACCCAATTTTTCCAAGATCCCAACAGCGATGTGATCTATGCGCAAGTGCCGGTTAAGGGCAGCAGTAAAGGCGTCGAACTGGACGTACAAGGTCAGCTGTACGAGGGCTTGAGTGTTATCGGCACCTACGCTTACACCAACGCCAAGGTCATCGACGACACGGGGACACCAGCCAACATCGGCAACCGTATGCCTTTTGCGCCCAACCATCAAGGCAGCGCTTGGTTGAAGTATGACTTCGACGGCGACATGCTGAAAGGCTTTAGTGTCGGTGCCGGGGTCTACGTTTCCGGACGCCGTTACGGCGATGCGGCAAACAGCTATTTCGACCGGTCCTATGCTCGGCTGGATTTGATGGCGGCCTACAAGCGCAAACTGGGCGGCATGAATTTGACCACCCAAGTCAACATCAACAACGTCAACGATGCCGAGTATTACGTGCTGCGCTCACGGCGAACCAATCTGCCCGCCGAGCCGTTGGCGGTCATGGGCTCAATCAAGCTGGAGTATTAGACCGTTCTAAGGGGCACGTAGGTCGGGTTAGGCGTTAGCCGTAACCCGACATGTTGGCTTGAGGTTGCCGGTTTAAGCACTATCGCGCTGACCCGGCCCACGCCCAGAAATAGCACTTTACGGCATTGCTTCCAAATTCTTCCCAGCGAAAAGTAACTGGGGCTTTCCGGGGCCAAAACGTCATATTTGGGAATCGCCGCTTTTTGATTTTTCCGGTTTCCGCATGCATTGGACTAAGCCGATGGACTCAATCGGATTTTTCATAAGGCGGCGGTTTTTACCTCGCATATTTTTCGCACCCTTTACCTGACCGTTTTACTATCGCCATGAACGCCATCCATCAACCATCGCGCTCGACCATTCCGGCGACTCCGCAAAACTCGGCCTTGTCCCGCCTGAAAGCCCGCCGCAAACGCTGGCTGGACGTGCATTTGTGGCTGGGTTTGAGCTTGGGATTTTTGCTGTCGATTTACGGGATTACCGGCAGCTTTCTGGTTTTTTACGCCGAGATCGACGAATGGCTGCATCCCGAATTATTGGTGGTTGAACAACCGGCTGGTGCACAGTATCGGCCGCTGGCCGAAATCTTTGCCGCCGGCAAAACCGTGATGCCGCCGAACGCCAAACATATTTTTTCGGTATATCCGCGCAATGCGGAGGCCGCCTTCAAACTGCGTTACCAATTTCCAACCACCGATACCGAAAACGAACGCTGGATCGTCGGCGTCAATCCCTATACGGCGCAAATCACCGGAAAAATGTTGCTGACCCGCTCCGGCGATTGGTTGCCGGCAACCTTCATCGATTGCGTGTTCGAGTTGCACTACGCCTTGTTGATTCCGTCCGAGGACATCAGCGCCGTCATCGTTGGCGTCTCGGCGGCGCTGCTGATTATCTCGACGCTGACCGGCCTGATCGTATGGTGGCCGTTGACCGGACATTGGCGCAACGCATTAACCTTCAAGGCCAAGGCCGGCAAAGTGCGCTTCAATTACGATCTGCATAAAACCAGCGGTTTTTACACCTTGCTGGTGATGTTGCCGGTGCTGTTCTCAGGGATTTACATGGTGCTGCCGCACAACGTGGTGCCGGTGCTGGAACTGTTCTCACCGGTGACTTACCGCTACTGGTTTCAATCCCAACCGCCTTATCCAAATGCTCCGGCCATCGGTATGGATCAGGCGGTGGCGATTGCCTTTAAGCAGTATCCGCAAGGCCGGCCGCATTGGATTTACGGCGCCAGCGAACCCACTAAAACCTATACGGTGTGCCAGGACGGCGTCGATGCGCCCGGCAGTATTTTGCAACGCCGTTGCACGGTGATCGACCGTTACACCGGCAAGATTCTGGATCTGGACGACCCCAGCCTGCCGACCGCCACAGCCGGCGAAATCTTTACTCATTGGCAGTGGCCGCTGCATTCCGGCCAGGCCTTCGGCATGACCGGACGGATTTTGGTGTTTATCACCGGCTTGGCTTGCCCTGTGTTGTTCGTGACCGGGGTGATTCGCTGGCTGCAAAAAGCCACCGCCCAGCAAAGACGCAAGTGTTGAAACCGACTGGTTTTTAGCTGCTGATAACCACTAGGGCGTAATGGCGGACCGATGCTTGGTATATGAATTTTCTGCTGTGTGAGTCGTGAATTGAAGCTGGAAGCACGAGTTTAAAGGTGTGTCATATGCCGCACTTTGCCGCTATGCGTCCAGGATTTTTGCCGTCAACTGATCGCAATCCCTTAATGCCACTGTTTTACGAAGTTAGAGGCTTAAAAATTGCCTTGGCATAAGACGTTTCATTTCCGGCTTTGTTTGCATGCGTGCAATCACCGATTTCGATTTACTTGCCAGCCCGCGTAGGTTAGGGTGAGGTAACGAACCCCAACATTTTTGGCCTTCAAATTGTCGGTAACTTTGATGTTCCGTTGCCGACAGTTGGAGGGTGGTTTTGCGCTTGTCGTGTGGTGGGCTATGGTTTCATGCCCGAAGGGTACACCCTAACCTACGCTCTCTACCCGGCCCTTAAAAACTGTTCGCCCTGAGATAGCCTGTCGAAGGATGTGAGGGAAAATCCGGCCATCCTTCGCCCCAACCGTTCACGCTTAGCCTGAGCTTTCGGCAATTGCGCTTGTATCCATGCAAGTCGAGCAGGAACGGTTTGGCGGGTAAGACGCTTCGGGACCTTATTTTTAGCGGCATCCTTAGCCTCCCGCCAAAACAGGAAATAGCTCAGTCAAGCCGTCGGCGATAAATTCGACGGCGGTCGAGGTCAATAACAAGCCCATCACCCGCGTCACCACGTTCATGCCGGTTTGTCCCATCACGGCGATGATGCGCGGCGCCAGCAGCAGGATGAGTAGCACGATGACGCTGACCGATACGATCACTCCGCTGAACAACAAATAATGCGCCAAGGACAAGTCGCGATGGGCATAGACGATGGTGGTGCTGATGGCGCCAGGCCCCGCCAACAAAGGAATCGCCAAGGGCACCACCGCGACCGAGGACTTTTCGTGTGACTCGGCGTCTTCTTCCGGTGTGTGCCGGGAACGATCATCGCTGACCCGCAGCATCGATATGCCCATCAACAGCAGCAAGAGTCCCCCCGCGACCCGAAAGGCTGGCAAGCCGATACCAAAGAAATTCAGGATAGGCTCGCCGGCCAACAGCGAAGTGAACAACACCATCGCCACGGCAAATGCGGTGCTTATTGCCGTTTGCCGGCGCTGCCCCGCAGATTTGGTCGCCGTCAACGACAGAAAAATCGGCATCGCACTGATCGGATTGACCACTGAAATCAAGCCGGCCAGCAATTGCATATATTCGTTCCAATTCATTCGGTGGGATTCCTGTTTTTAGACCCTATCGCGTCAAATAATTACGCCAGCCGCTACCGTGTGCAAAGACACTGGATCGATGACGATGAAACTGCCGGTGGTGCGGTTATCGGCATACGCATCCACTAACAGTGGCTGTTGCAATTTCAGTTTGACCCGCAGGATGTCGTTCATGACCGCCGTTTCCGGGGTGGCCTGGTGCTGCAGTGTGTTGACGTCAACCCGGTAACTTAAGGCTTCGAAAAACGCATTCACGGTGCGGGTGGTATGTTTAATTAGGTACTTGCCCCGCGCTTGCAGTGGTTGCTCGGACAACCAGCAAATATCGGCGGTGAGTGTCTTGACGACCTGCGGCGGCTGCACGGGGTTGGACAGCATATCGCCGCGCGAAATATCGATTTCACTATCCAGAGACACCATCACCGCGCGGTCTGCGCTGGCCACGGCCAATGCCTGTTCGGCCACATTCAAACGTGTGACACGCGCTCGCTGGCCGCTCGGCCACACCGCCACCTCATCGCCAACTTGTAGTTGTCCCGAAGCCAGTGTACCTTGATAACCGCGAAATTCCGTGTCGCTCGCACCGTTGGCGGCATTGCCGAGCATTACCCGCACCACCCGCTGCACCGGCAGTCTTAGCGGTGCCTGTTCGGCATCGCGTCGGGCCGGGACGGCTTCCAAATATTCCAGCAAACTGGGGCCGTGATACCAAGGAATCGCCTCCGCGCGCGTCGCCACATTAGTACCGTTTAATGCCGATAACGGAATGGCTTGCACATGATGACGACCCAAGGCACTAACGAAGGCGTTGAAGTTATCGACGATGCCCTGGTAAACCGCAGGTTGCCAATCCACCAAATCCATTTTGTTCACTGCCAGCACTAACTCGCGGATACCGAGTAAATGTGCCAGATAGGCGTGGCGGCGGGTCTGGGTGGTGACGCCTTTCCTGGCGTCGACCAACAAAATCGCCGAGTCGGCGCTGGAGGCGGCGGTGACCATGTTGCGGGTATATTGCTCGTGGCCGGGCGCATCACCGATGATGAATTTACGCCGCGATGTGGCGAAATAACGGTAGGCCACATCAATCGTAATGCCTTGTTCCCGTTCGGCGATCAGGCCATCGGTCAACAACGACCAATCGATAGCCGCCAGCCCGCGTTTTTGCGAAGTGGCTTGAATCGCCGCCAATTGATCCGCGGCGACGTTGCCGGTGTCGTACAACAAGCGACCGATCAGCGTGCTCTTGCCGTCATCGACGCTGCCGGCGGTGATAAACCGCAGCAGGCCGGAATTAGCGGGTTGCACGCTCTCGTCAAATTGGCTTTCAAGTGTCACATAGCTAGGTGCGTTCATCAGAAATACCCCTCTTTTTTACGTTGTTCCATCGCCGCATCGGAGGAGCGGTCGTCCAGGCGGGTGGCGCCGCGTTCCGTCAGCAGGCACTGGGCGGTTTCGGCGATGATGTCGGCCACGTTACCGGCTGACGACGCCACCGGTGCGGTACAGGAAATATCGCCGACGGTGCGGAAGCGGCAACTGATAGTCTCCACGGTATCGCCGGCCAGGGCCGGTGTCAGATGCGTTACCGGCACCAGAATGTCGCCGCGTCTCACCACTTCACGCGGATGGGCGAAGTAAAGCGCCGGCAGTTCGATGTCTTCGCGCTGGATGTATTGCCAGACATCGAGTTCGGTCCAGTTTGAAATCGGGAATACCCGTAGATGGTCGCCCAGTGCCACGCGGGTGTTGTACAAAGACCAGAGCTCAGGGCGCTGATTTTTGGGTTCCCATTGACCGAACTCGTCGCGCACGCTGACGATACGTTCCTTGGCCCGCGCTTTCTCTTCGTCACGTCGGGCACCGCCCAGACAGGCATCGAAACCAAATTCGGCGATTGCTTCCATCAAAGTCACCGATTGATAGGCATTGCGCGATTCCAACGTATGCCGCAAACGCACGGAGCCTTTGCGGATCGAGTCTTCGACGCTGCGCACGTGCAACTGGCAAGCGTAGCGTTCCGCCATCCGGTCGCGATAGGCAATTACTTCGTCATAGTTATGACCGGTATCGATGTGCAGCAGCGCGCAGCCAATGCGCTCGGGATGAAACGCCTTGTAGGCCAGATGTAACAACACCGCCGAATCCTTGCCGCCGGAAAACAACAACACCGGATGGCGACATTCAGCAATCACCTCGCGGAGGATGAACAGCGCCTCGGCTTCCAGTAAGTCCAGGTGGTCCGCCGCTACGTGTGTCTGGTTGACGGGTGTGTTTACTTGCTCGTTCATATTAGCTCTCCTTGCCAGAATCGGTGACGGCTAGCCAGTGCTGCGGCTGTAGATAGCGATAGCAGCGGTTGTCCAACGGATCGATGCGCGTCAGGTGTAACCAGTGGTTGTCTACCAATTGCCGAACCTCGGCGTGGTTTGCCAATACTTGCTCGATCATCTCGGCGGGTGCCTCGATGACCACGGTCAAACGCACCGGCTCGTGGCGCAGGGTTTTGCCGTCATGTAGCGATTGCCAAGGCAAGCCGGTGCGCAAATCGCCGCCGTTGCCTTCGAGAATGCCGATGGTGCCGACCACGTTATGCAAAGCCTTGTTACCGCTGCCGAAGCGGCAGTTATCCACGGTCGAAGCGTAGTACTGCAGATTAATCCAGCTGGCCACCACCATTGGCGCGCTCATGATCAGACTCAAAATCGCAGTATCCGAGTCTTGCCGGTAATCGTAGTTGTGTAGAAATACCCGACCGTCGAATTCAAAGTGATACGTGCGTTGTCTGGGTGCGGCAATAAAAGCCATATTCCCCGCCAGACCCCATTCCGGACGAATCTGCGACCAATCGCGGCTGCGTTGAGTCACGGCTTTCATTAGCGCAGCGGCATCGTGGCGGGGTAATCCCAAACCCGGCGCGCGCTCCTGGCGAGTGAGTTGTGAAGCCTGATTCAGCCAGCGCTGTAATAGCAACAGGTCTTCGCCGAAGCAATGCGGGATTTGCTCAAGGTCGAACAGCCGCACCTCATCCGTGGTCGTATCGTGCAAACCGGCGACAAACCAGGTGTCTTTCGGGATAGTCAGTCCCTGCGCAGCCAAGCCGGCGCGGACCTCGCGATCATTCAACACCGCCGCCGCCACCCTGGCGTTGGCTTCGCCGCTGTGTCCTCCGCATGCGCCGCAATCCAGGCCGGCAGCGTAAGGATTGTTGACGGTGGTGCTGCCGTGGCCGCATAACAACACCAGCCGGGCAAAACCGCCTGTCAGGCTCATGCCCTGCAGCGCTTTGCGCGCCAGTTCGATGCGATCGCCAAGGGCGATACCGGTTTCGACTACTGACCCCTTGGCAATCAGACGGCCGCGCTGGCGGGTAATGACCGGGCCGATGCGGTGGACGATGGCTTTGTCCAGACCGGCGATACCCGGTTTCACTACCGGCCGGGTCAAACCCAGGCTGTCGCTTAGCAATTTGCCGGCGAAGCTCAGACCGGAAATTTCCACGTAAGAGAAACACGACACCGCGGAATTTTTAAAGCCCTTCCAAAGTCTATTCAAGCGCTTGCGCAGCCAGCGCTTTTCCAGGATGCCGCGCAGTTCGCCGACATCGGCATCGGTTACACTTTCCCGAATCCGGAATCTAGGCTTCAGCAAAACCGGACATTGCGGCTGACCATGATGGTGCCCAAGAGCGATGTATTCGATGGGGAAACCGAAGAAACCGGCAAAACCAAGGGTTTCGATAGTATGAGATTGCATTTCCAGAGCGCGCCGATAAATTTCGGAACGCACGTCGATACAAAACACTGCCTGCAGGTTTTTACGCTGGGCTTGCCAAGGGCCTGTTGAGGCCAGCGCCGACGCGAGTTTTTCGAACAAGGGGCGTTGCGTTGCCAATTCGTAGGCCGACTGCATAATATGCCGTACTTCAAGCGCTACGCCGGTATCGGTATCTGTCAACGGCGCGTCTTGCCAATGGCCTCGCCATGTCTCGACATCTTGCCGGCTTGCCACCGCCGAAATGAGCGCATAGTCATAGCTGAGCCGTATGGCCAGTAGTTGCCGCAAGGCATCCTGGTTTTTCTCGGGGCTGGTTTGCCAATGTTTGTAACACACCCAAGAACTCCAGCCGGCCACCGTTAGCAACTGCCGATGACAGGCATCATCGAGTCGGGCGCTGGGCAAACCCATTTCAGTGAGTATCTGCGTAATCGCCTCAATGGGCTCTTCAGGCAAGGCGTTTATCGTCTGACGAAACGCCGACAGGCCGGCTAATTCCGGCGTGCGATCAAAGGCCGCAGCGCGGCGCCAGGCCGCATACAGCGGCAGCCCCCGCCAGGGCATGCGCCATGCGGATTGTCCTTGATCGAAGTAGGCCGCGCACCATTTGGATATTTCCTCGGTAATCAATACCGACCACTGGCTACCACGCATGGCGTCCAGATGCTCCGCCAAGGTCTGCCAGCGCTTGCCGGTCAACCCGAAATCCTGGCCCGACGCTTCATGCAATAGGGACAGGCATTGTTCTAGCGACATACTGCTGCCGGCAAGTTGTAGTGCCTGCCTGACATCGGACTCTTCAATGCGGCCCGAACGATAGTGTTCGGCATAGAAACTCGCCGGCATCAGCATCTCGCCTTGACCCATCCGCGCGCTAAAGGTGCAAGCGTCGCCAAAAGACCGCTCGCTCAGGCCAAGAAAGGGGTTGACCGCCACGAATTGTTGCAACGGCCATACCGGAGCGATGCGGTCGCAGGCACGCTCTATGGCTGCCAGTATGCCTGGGGTCTGCCAGGTATCCCGGCTATCAGCGCGGACGCCTGTCTCGGTGCCGTCGAATGGGTGGGTGGTTTTAAATGACAATACGGCTGAGTTCATTGCGGCATTCCTCCAGAGTGACGATGGCTAAGACTGACGAGCTTGGACCCATACCGATGGATCATGCGGTTGGCCAGAGCACTGATGTAAAAGCCGTTGTAGATATGCACGTAGGCTGCTTGCCAAACCTGGGCAGCCGCCGGGCCGGGGTACTGAATCTGTAACATCAAAATCGTGAAAAAGCCCGCCAGTACGATGATCAGCAAAACACTATCGAACAGGCTGTCTATCGGCATCTGGTCAGCAATGTCTGCGCGCAGTAAATGCAAGAAGCCGGTTTGCAGGGCGAAATACAAAAGGCTAACCCCGGCGGCAATCAGCAGGGCTTTGCCGATTTGCGCTGGACCGGTTTGATGGGCCACGGCATTCCACAACAAGTAGGTCAAGGCCATTTGCAAGATGGCACCCAACATTACAATGCCCGGCTCTTCCCTAAATGTCAGATCGAACAAGCCGGCACTGCCAACGGTCAAGCCCAAGGCCGCGATGAACGCCAGCAACAGTTCGCCTGGATGGCGACTGTCGCGAATCGGCGGAGCCCAGGCCGCGCGAGCAATGTCCACCACGCTGCCGCTGGATAAAAAGGCGTGGGCCTTGTACAAGGCGTGGGCGACGATGTGCAGCATCGCCGAGGAAAATGCGCCGAGTCCACATTGCAGCATCATGAAACCCATCTGGCCGACGGTGGAAAAGGCCAGCGATTTTTTGATACTGGTTTGGGTCAGCATCACCAATGAACCAAAAAGCGCGGTAATGGTGCCGATGACTGCCAGCAAGTGCAGCGCTACTGGCGCCTGCACCAGTAAATGGCTCATGCGGATCACCAGAAATCCGCCGGCGTTGATGATGCCGGCGTGCATCAGCGCCGATACCGGTGTTGGGGTTTCCATCACCTCTGGCAGCCAACTGTGAAAAGGAAATTGCGCCGATTTGATGACAGCGCCAATCACCAGCGCGAAGGCTGCGGCGTTCAATAAGCCGGTGTCCGCAACCGGTTTGTCTGCAAGGGCGAACAATTCCTTGAATTCAAGCGTACCGAAGACTTGATACAGCCAAACCCCTGCCAAAATCAGCGCGCCATCGCCTAGGCGGCTGAAGATAAACTTCTTGCGCGCGGCGATACGAGCGCCCTGGCGTTCCGGATAAAACAATAACAATTTGTGCAAACACAGACTGGTGAGAATCCAGGCCAGCACAAAGAGTATGAAATGGCCGGCGATTACTAAGGTCATCACTGCCGCGATAGTCCAGGCGAGCCACTTGAAAAACCTGCCCTGGCTGGGATCGCCATCCAGGTAACGACGTGAATAGCGGATGACCACGGCCCCGATGAAAGCCACCAGCATCAGCATCATGGCCGAGAGTCTGTCGATGTATAAGCCGTTATCTGCGACACTAGCCGGCAATGAGGCCTGAGAAAATATGCCGATGCAGGAAAGCCCGGCTGTCAGTACCGCCACGATAGATAAAGCGCCGCACAGTTTGCCCATTTGCTGCGGGTGGCGCGTCGCCCAGGAGGAGGACGGAGTGCCCGGATAGAAACAACAGCAGCGGAGTTGAAACCGCTAAGTAGCTGATCAAGGATGTCATGGCAGTAACTCCTGTCTAGTTAATAATGCAGCGTTACTGTCAGGTTGTTCGATACCTAAGATTGCCCAGCGGATAGTGCGGTTCATGAGAATCTCCGATGTGTTGAGGGTAGGGTCATGCTAGCAATCGGCTATTAATTCATCCAATATATGTCTTTAATCTAAACGTTCTTTTTTATTAATGTATAAATGGCCTCGCTGAACTATCACCATCTGCGCTATTTCTGGATGATCGCCAACGAAAACAATCTGACGCGGGCGGCTGAGCGCTTGCATGTGTCGCAGTCGGCACTGAGTATTCAATTGCGTCAGCTCGAAGAGTCATTTGGGCAAAAGTTGTTCGAGCGTGAGGGCAAACGCCTGCAATTAACCGAAGCCGGGCGGATTGCCTTGGATTATGCCAACGCCATTTTTCGAGCTGGGGATGAATTGATCAGCTTGATGCATGGCCGTTCGGCGGGCGAACGGCAGTTATTGCGGATTGGTGCGGTGTCTACGCTGTCGCGTAATTTTCAACTGGAGTTGGTCCGCTCCTTGGTCCAGCGCAGCGATGTCGAACTGGTGTTGCATTCCGGCAGCCTGCGCGAATTACTGGCGCAAATGCACACCCATACCATCGATCTGGTGTTATCCAACCGGCCGG
The DNA here is from genome assembly GCF_059331595.1 of Methylomonas sp. PHL2-19. Lineage (NCBI taxonomy): Bacteria > Pseudomonadati > Pseudomonadota > Gammaproteobacteria > Methylococcales > Methylococcaceae > Methylomonas > Methylomonas sp. PHL2-19. The sequence goes on along the minus strand of NZ_CP196839.1, from coordinate 4,845,834 downwards.
TACCACGCGATGCGCAAACCAATTGGCATTGCCATCTATTGGACGAACAGCCGGTCAGCCTGGTCGGTAAACCCTGCGTCGACAATCTGCCGTTTCAATTTCCGCAGGATCTGCATGGCAGACCACTGCTGTTACCGAGCATTGAAAGCGAAATCAGGGCCGCGTTCGACTTCTTGCTGGAACAAGCCGGCGTGAGGCCAATTGTGGTGGCCGAAGTCGATGACATGGCGATGCTGCGCTTGCTGGCGCGCGAATCGGGACATTTGACTCTGGTACCGCCGGTGGTTGTGCTGGATGAATTACGCCAAGGCCTGTTGGTGGAGCGCTACCGTATCGCGGATATTCGCGAGCGTTTTTATGCCATCACGCCGAGCCGGCGTTTCCCGAATGCTTTAGTCAAGGATTTACTGGCCAACGCATCTGAATGAAGGGTTTCGGAGGTTGATCAGGTTTCAACAACAAGCAGCAAGGCATGATGCAGAATGGACATGCGTGGTGAGGTTGCATGCCAATTTACCGAGGCACTGGCAATGCCTGAAGTGCTATAAGAAACCATTAAGCTACTAGCGGAATGTTTAGCCTTGGAACTAAGCGTAGTGATTGGGAAGGCATCGCCCCGTAAACACTTCTGCCATTGCATTGCTGACAATGTTTTCCGAATGTTGCAATCTTGTCGCATCACTGTCTCAAAACAATACATACAAACTGTGACACATCCCTGAAAGTCCTTGTGTTTCCAGGCTTGCGGGCGTGGTGTTCCATGGCATTGATATTGCTGCGGGTCAATTGAAAACCATTGGGATTTTCAAGAGGGCGTCAGGTGCGTGCCAAAGCCTGTCGCCGATTTTTTGGCAATGTCATTAAGGTGATGAGATGAGTGAAGTGATATGGGTCGGTTTGATTATGTTGATTGTGGCGGCCTGCGCATTCGCGCCCTTGGGTTGCATGCTGTCGGCTTATGCAAAGTCCGTTAAATCCAGCGGCGCTAGCAAAGCAGCGGGCGATGTCAGTGGTTCAGCGCCGGGACTGCCCGAGGATTCGGTCCTCAAGCGGCATTTTTTGACGCAATTGCAAAGCGAGATTGAGGCAACCTTGTTTCCGCGGCCAACCGATTCGATGCTGCAACGGCATTACGATGCCTTGGTGGCGGCCAAGCTGGAAAACCGTTTGCAGATTATTGGAAAGTAAGCCCTGGTTGTTAAGGTCGCCTTGATGTTCCTGAGGGTACTGAGCCTGTCGAAGGACGCACCAGCCTGGACTTCGACAAGCTCAGCCCAAACGGCATAGCCTTGATCAATAGGGCTTGATTGAGAATCAGGCCAGGCGCTGACCAAGCAGCGCCTATGTTGCCGATACCCGTCATACCAGCAGTTTTTCTAAAAGCCAATGCGTATTTTGCTGGCGTTCTACCCGTCCGATTAGCGAAAATAGACGGCAGATGTGTCGCCTAGTAGCGATTTTTCCGTCACTCAGACCAAGCCTGCATGCTAAACGCCGCCGATCTCGATACCTTGTTTTTGACCTTTCGCGTGGCCAGTCTGGCTACCTTACTCTTGCTATTATTGGGCACGCCGCTGGCCTGGAAGTTGGCGCGCAGCCGCTCGCGCTGGAAAGGCGTCATCAATAGCGTGGTGGCATTGCCGCTGGTATTGCCGCCGACGGTATTGGGTTTTTACTTATTGGTGTTGATGGGGCCGGCCGGGCTGGTGGGAAAATTTACCCAATCGCTGGGTATCGGCACTTTACCGTTCAGCTTTGGTGGTTTGGTGGTGGCGTCGGTGTTGTATTCGTTGCCGTTTGTGGTGCAGCCTTTGCAGAACGCCTTCGTGGCAATGGGCGATGCGCCATTGGAAGCCGCCGCAACTTTGGGAGCCGGACCGCTGGATCGGTTTTTCAGCGTGGCGCTGCCATTGGCGAAGCCGGGATTTTTAACTGCCGGGGTGCTGGGTTTTACCCATACCGTCGGCGAATTCGGCGTGGTATTGATGGTCGGCGGCAATATTCCCGACAAGACCCGCGTGGTATCCGTGCAAATTTACAATCATGTCGAAGCCTTGGAATACGGCCAGGCACATTGGCTGGCCGGCGGCTTGCTGATCTTTTCTTTCTTGGTGTTACTGCTGTTGTACAGCAGCCAACAAACCCAAACGCTGACGCAATCCTTGAAATGATTATGTCCCCAGTGCCCAGCATTCAGGCGCGCCTGCGCTTGGCGTATGACCAATTTGCTTTGGATGTCGATTTAAACCTGCCCGCCAGCGGCGTGACGGTGCTGTTCGGTCATTCCGGTTCCGGTAAGACCACCTTGTTGCGGTGCATCGCCGGCTTGGAACGGCCGACGCAGGGCTTTTTGAAAATCGGCGCAACGCTTTGGCAAGACAGTGAACACGATTTTTTTCTGCCCACCCATCGCCGTAATTTGGCCTATGTGTTTCAAGAAGCCAACCTGTTTCCGCATCTTTCGGTACGGGGTAATTTGGATTATGCCGTGCGGCGTTTGCGAACTAAAGATAGGCTGTTTTCCCTGGGGCAAGCGATTGAATTACTGGCGATAGGACCGTTGCTGGAGCGTTTGCCGGACCGCTTATCCGGCGGCGAACGGCAACGGGTAGCGATAGCCAGGGCCTTGGCCGCCAGTCCGGATGTGTTGTTGATGGATGAGCCGCTGGCCGCGCTGGATGAGCAACGCAAGCAGGACATCCTGCCTTACCTGACCGGCTTGCATCAGAATCTGCAAATCCCGATTCTGTACGTCACCCACTCCTTGCAAGAGGTCAATCAACTCGCAGACCATCTATTGGTGATGGCTGCCGGCAAAGCAGTAGCGTGCGGGCCGTTGGCAGAAACCTTGACTCGGCTGGACGGCCCCATGGCTTTGGACCGGCAAGCGGCCAGCGTTTGGCAGGGCAAGTTGATCAGCCACGAAGCCGAATATCATCTCAGCCATGCCGAATTCGCCGGCGGCAGCTTGAGTTTGCCGTATTTGGACATGCCGGTCGGTAGCCCGGTGAGAATCAGAATTTACGCCCGCGACGTCAGTATTACCCTGCAACCGCCGGAAGCCTCCAGCATCCTGAATATTCTGCCGGCCAGGGTGCTGGCGCTCAGCGAAATGGGGCAAGGCCAAACCGTCGTGCAACTGGCGGTCGGCGACGAGGTTTTATTGGCGCATATCACCCAAAAATCGGCGATGTTGTTAGATGTGCAGCCAGGTATGGCCGTCTACGTACAAATCAAGGGTACTTCCATAGTTCGGTAAGGATTACCACTCACTTTTACGGATCGGCTGCAAATTGCGCTGCCCGCTGCCTTAGCGCCGAGCCGATTACTTGTCGCTGGTGCGCAATTCCGCCGCATGAAATGTGATAGCCCTCAAAAAACGCAATGAATTTGTCGATGTTGGCGCGTTGCGGACGCCTTATCGGCATTTAGCGACTATCTTGATAAACGGTTTGCCGGAGAAGGTATCGCTGGATGGATAGCCGACGGCCCTCCTCGTCAAAATAGTTGTCACCTCAAAATAATAAAAAAAATGAAATCAACGATATGGCTGACTGGCCGGTATCAAACACAAGCGACGAATCGATTAAATCTGTTCCTGTTCGGTGTGGCGCTTAACATCAATATCTTCGGTAGCGCGGTAGCCGATAACGCGCCGGATATCGAAGCTTTTTCCATCAACGAACTGATGCAAATGGAAGTGTCCTCGGCGTCCAGAAAATCGCAGACCGTATCCGATACCGCGGCGGCGGCGTTCGTGATCAGTCAGGAAGACATTCGCCGTTCCGGTGCCACCAGTATTCCCGACGCACTGCGCCTGGCGCCCGGTCTTGAGGTAGCGCAAATCAACGCCAGTGTCTGGGCGGTGACCGCGCGTGGCTTCAATAGCCGTTATGCCAATAAATTGCTGGTACTGATGGACGGCCGCAGTGTTTATACGCCTTTATTTTCCGGGGTGTTCTGGGATTTGCAGGACACCCTGATGGAAGACATCGAGCGTATCGAGGTCATCCGCGGACCGGGCGCGGTGATGTGGGGCGCCAACGCGGTAAACGGGGTGATCAATATCATTACCAAGAAGGCCAAGGACACCCAAGGCAATTTGTTCGTGGCCGGTGGCGGCAATCAGGAGCGCGGCTTTGCCGGTTACCGGCACGGTGGCCGTATCGGCGACGACGGCAGTTACCGGGTGTACGCCAAAACCTTTGAACGCGATACTTTTGTTAATGCGGCCGGAGACAGGCTGCACGACGATTGGCGCTCGGTGCAGGGCGGTTTTCGTATCGATGACCGGATCTCCAACGACAGCCGTTACACGATACAAGGCGATGTTTACCGCAAGACCATAGGCAATACCGTCACGCCGCAAACGGTGCTGCCGCCGTTTAACCGCGAGTTCAGCTTCGACGACCATGCCGACGGCGCCAACCTGCTGGCGCGTTGGGAAGGTAATTTCAGCGACGGTTCTGAATTCATGCTGCAAGGCTATTATGACCGGGTCGCTTTCAGCGCCGCAGCGTTGTCCGACAGTCAAGATATGGTGGACATCGACTTTCAGCATCGCCTGCATCCCAATGCCGACCACGATTTGATGTGGGGCGCCAGTTACCGATTCATTCACAGTACCACGGTCAATACCTCGGCCATCGCCTTTACGCCCAACAGCTTGGGTTACCACAACGGCAGCGTGTTCGTGCAGGACGACATCACGTTGATCGACAACACCTTGCGCTTGACGTTGGGTACCAAGTTGGAAGAAAGCCATTTCGGTAACACCCAAGTGCAGCCCAACGCCCGCCTGATGTGGACGCCGGATCAGGTGCATTCGCTGTGGGCCTCGGTTTCCAGGGCGTCGCGCACGCCGGCGCGCGGCGAAGCGCAGGCCAATGTGGGACTGGGTGGCGTACCGACCGGTTTGCCGGCGCCTTTCGATCAGATTCAAGTTATCGCGCAGCCTGACCCCAAGCTGCGCGCCGAAAAAATCTTTGCCGCCGAAATCGGTTACCGCACCCAATGGACCGAAAAATTCTCCACCGACATTACCGCCTTCAGCAATCATTATTCCGACTTGGTGCTGTTCCGCCGCGGCGAGTTGGTGGGCCTGACCCAGTCTTTGATCTGGAGTAACGCCCAGCAAGATTTCACCACGCGCGGCATCGAGATTGCCAGCGAATGGCATGTGTTGGATTGGATGCGCTTCAGCGGCAATTACAGCCACCTGAAAATGGAAATCCCCCAGGACCCGCTCAATCCGGATATCGCCGGTCTGAGTCCTCGCCATCGCGGCTCTTTGCGCTGGCAGATGGATTTGCCGGAAAAAATCAAGTTGGACTTTACCCTCAGGCATGTCGGCCGCTTGCATTCCAACAGCCAGGCCGTACCGGCCTACACCACCTTCGACGCCAGACTGGCTTACGAACCCTATAACGGTGTGGAGTTTGCCGTTATCGCCCAAAACCTGTTCTCGCCCAGCCATCCCGAATATAAGGATTCATCCGCACTGTCCTTGCCGAGTAGCGCGGTGGAAGTCCCGCGCTCGATCTACGGCAAACTCAGCTGGCGCTTTTGATTTTTCAACCCGTAAAGAGTATCGACCATGCGTAAGCTCTGGAAAAAATTGCCCTGGATTATTGCCGGGATTGTGTTGATTGTCGGCCTGCTGAAGCCGCCTTTATTGCCTTGGCTGTTGTTAGTATTAACCGTGCTCGCGTGTTTGTTCCTGCCGCGCCGCGGGCTGATCGGCCCGGTCGAATTACCGGCCGACGATGCGTTTTTACCCAGTGAACAAGTGCAGTGGTGGTATTGGACCGGGCATTTGTTCACCGACGACGGCCGCCGCTTCGGCTTCGAAATCGTGTTTTTCTCGTTCGACAGTTTGGTGATTTTTCGCGATCAGCTGGTGCAAGCAGCGGTGACCGATGTGAATGGTCAACGTTTCTCGTTCGAAGAGTTCGTTGAATTCCATCTGCCCAAGCGCATTCCCAACGGCTTTAACCTGACTTCCGGCGCCGACAATAAAGTGACGGCGGTTGGCGGCGACGGCCATGACCGCTTGCACGCGCAAGTCGGCGACTATGTGCTGGATCTGGAGCTCAATGCCACTCAGCCGCCGGCATTACATTACGGCGGCGATCCGCATCCCTATCGTTTCGGCGGCTATACCTATTACTATTCTCGGCCGAAAATGGCGACCACCGGCACTATCAGTATCGGCGGCCAGACTTTTCAAGTCACCGGCAACAGCTGGTTCGACAGACAATACGGCGAACTCTATCAAGCCATTCTGCAAGGTTGGCAATGGTTTGCGATCGAACTCGATGACAACCGGCAAATCATGTTGTTCGACTTCAAGGGCAGCGACACGTCGGTCGAAAAATCCGGCTCGATTACCGATGCCCAAGGGCAAACCGTCACGCTGGCGGCACACGAATTTACGGTTACCGTGCTGGGCGAATGGGTCAGTCCGAATACCGGCTGTACCTATCCTTCCGGTTGGGAAGTCGAGGTGCGCGGCGAAAAATTTACCGTGCAGCCCTTGGTGCTGGACCAGGAATTACACGCGCAGCATACTTTTTGGGTGGGGCCCACATACTGGGAAGGTGCGTGTAGCGTAGCCGGTGCCGCCGCCGGAAATGCCTACGTAGAATTGAACGGTTTTTGCCGTTGCCCCGGCCGAGGCGGTTAAACTATTAAATCATTCGACATCAAGCATAGAAACGCAAGCCGGTCCCCGACAGGACTGCTGGGGTTTGCGTTTCTACTTTCACAAACTTGATTGCCGGCTTCCGCCAAACCACATCGTCGTAAAGCTACCCGGACGGTTCTTAACCAAAACCCGATGCAAAAAGGATCTCGCATACATTCCGAAATGGCCGGACAGAAACGTTTAGCTGACGCGATGGGCGTGATGCGGGGTATTGTCAAAAACTATCTGCGCCCGCGTTTTTTCGCGCCGCAATCCAGACGCTATCTGGCGCGCCAATGGGTTTTCGCCTGTCTTTGCCTAGTGGTGCCAGGCTGGCAGGTATTGCCGGCCGCCAGCCTGTCGGAGGCGCAGATCAAAGCCGCTTATCTCTACAATTTTGCCAAATTCGTGGAATGGCCCGCCGACGTATTGCCGCCTGGTGCGGACATTTTGTTGTGTGTGGTCGGCAATAGCGCGCTGGACAGCGAGTTGCAAGCCCTGGACGGGCGCAAGGCTGGCGAACGCATTTTGCGGTTTGTCCAACATAACAATACCGATCCCGACTTGACTACGTGCCATCTGTTGTTTCTCGGCAGCTCCGAGAAATCTCACTTTGTGGTGACCTTAAAAGCACTAGGCGATGCGCCGGTGCTGACCCTATCCGACATCGACGACTTTGCCGAAAAAGGCGGCGGTATCAGCTTGCTGTTTCGCGAAAACAAGGTGGTATTTGAAGTGAATCTGGAACCGATTCGTAACGCCCGGCTGCATTTGCCCGGCCAACTGTTGAATATTGCCGCCATTGTTTACGGGAGATAGTGTGATGCGCGTTTTGCCCAATTTTGCCGACTGGTCTCTGCGGCGCAAACTGGTGTCCATCATCATGTTCAGTTGTGCGGTATGCCTGTTCGTCAGTCTATCGGTGATGGTGGTTAGCTCGGTGGTGAGCCGCTATCGCAGCGTATTGCACGAATTGTCCAGTTTGGCGGACGTGTTGGCCGAAAACGGCCAAGCCGCGTTGGTGTTTGCCGATAAATCCGAAGCCAGCCGTTTGCTGGAGTCGTTGAAAGACCGGCCGGAGCTGTATGCGGCCTGGATGGTGTCTGTCGATGGCAGCGTACTCGCTTCATGGAGCCGGGGAACGGCGAATATTGATGTACCCAGTGACTTTCGCCGGCCGTTCCGTGAACTGCGCACCAACTTCTGGAGCCGGCGCGCCGAGCTATTCACGCCGGTGATCAAAAATACCGAGTTGGTCGGTTATGTGTTGTTGCAAGCCGATTTCACCGCGCAATGGAACGATCAACTGGTCGATTTAGGCAAGAGTTTGGGGGCGGCGGGGCTGGCGCTGATATTGGTTTATCTGTTGGCAATCCGCTTGCAGCGCATCATTTCCAGACCGATTGAGGAGTTGGCGACGGCCGCGCGGCTTATCGCCGAGGATAAAAATTACACTTTGCGGGTGGCGCAGCGCGACCGAGACGAGATTGGCGATTTGGTGCAGGCGTTTAATACCATGTTGGGCGAGATCCAATTGCGCGATGAAACCCTTACCGGGCATCGCGACCGCCTGGAAGCCGAAGTGGCGCAGCGTACCGAAGAATTATTGCAAGCCAAAGACGAAGCGGAAGCGGCCTCGCGTTCCAAAGGTATGTTCCTGGCAAATATGAGTCATGAAATCCGCACACCGATGAACGCGATCATCGGTTTGTCGGATTTGGCCTTGAACAGCGATCTGTCGCCCAAGCTGCGCGATTATCTGCGGAAAATTCACACCTCATCGCTGGCCTTGCTGGGGATTACCAACGACATTCTCGATTATTCCAAGGTCGAAGCCGGCCGCATGGAATTGCAGGCCGAAGCGTTTAGTTTGGAGGATGTGCTGGAGAATGTGCTGAATCTGTTCATCGTCCGCGCCGAGGAAAAAGGCTTGGAACTGGTGCTGGAACTGGATTCCGCTTTGCCGCCGCGCTTGATTGGCGATGCGTTGCGCTTGGGGCAGATATTGAACAATCTGGTGGGCAATGCCGTGAAATTTACCGAGGCCGGGGAAATTCATATCAAAGTTTCCCAGTTGGCAAAAACCCACGGCTACTCCACTTTGAGTTTTTCGGTACGTGATACCGGTATCGGCATGTCTGCGGAGCAGCTCGAGCATTTGTTTCATGCCTTTACCCAGGCCGACGGTTCGATTACCCGCCGCTTCGGCGGCACCGGGCTGGGATTGACCATCAGCAAGCGGTTGGTGGAAATGATGGGCGGTAATTTAGCCGTGCAGAGCCAGCTTGGCGAAGGCAGCCTATTCGAGTTTACGCTGCTGCTGCCGTTTCCGTCCGAGCAGAAAGCCCGACAAATTCCCGGCCATCTGCAAAGCATGCGGGTGTTGATCGTCGATGATTTGGACATTTCCCGGCAGATGTTGCGCGATATTTTGCTGGCCTGGGGCTTTCAGGTCGAGGAAGCGGCATCCGGCGCACAAGCCTTGGAAGCGCTGCGCGCGGCCAACGACGCTGATCGGGACTTCGAATTGGTGTTGCTGGATTGGAAAATGCCCGGTCTGGATGGTGTGCAGGTCACCAGGGAGATTCGGGAGATGGTGCGCCGCACCGAAATCCGCAACGCCCCGGTGGTGATTATGGTGACTGCTTTCAGTCGTGAGAAATTGTTAAGTGCGGCCGGCGATGCGGTACCCGATGATATTTTGGTCAAGCCGGTGATGCCATCCACCTTGCTGGAAGCCTTGACGCGCTTGCAGGGCGGCAATCCCGAGCAAGGCAATGAACAAAGCCGGCCGCTGTTGGCGGGTATGGCCGCTTCGATACGCGGGGCGCGCATTTTGTTGGTGGAGGATAACGAGGTCAACCAAATGGTAGCCAGAGAATATCTGGAAAGCTCCGGCTTGCGCGTCACCGTGGTTAACAACGGCCGGGAAGGGGTGGAGGCGGTCAGGAAAAATCGTTACGACGCGGTGCTGATGGACTTACAAATGCCGGAGATGAGCGGTATCGAAGCGACCCGGCTGATCCGCCAGGATGCGCGGTTTGCCGATTTGCCCATCATTGCCATGACGGCTGCGGTGCAGGAGCGTGAGCGCAACGATTGTTACGCTGCCGGCATGAACGATCATATAGGCAAGCCGGTGTTGCCGCAGACTTTGATGGCTGCCCTGTTGCGCTGGATAAAGCCGTCCGAACGCAGTGTGTCGGTCGAGCCGGTGCCGCCGAAACCGGAGTCTATAGTCTCCGGCCTATCCAGGGAGCTGCCTGGATTCGATATGGGGTATATTCGGATTATGATTGGCGAGGACAGCCATAAATTGCAACTTTTGTTCGAGTGCTTTCGAGATAAATTTGCCGATACCATGCAACGCCTCAGAGCGTTGCATGGCGCCGGAAAAACCGAGCAGGCGGTTGATTTACTGCACAATTTGAAGGGCGCAGCCGGCGTGCTTGGCGCTGTAGAACTGAGCCGGGCCGCGGCGAACTTGGAGGAAGCTTTGCATGTCGGTATGCCGTTTGACGCTAGCCTCCCCGCATGCGAGGCCAGTCTGACGGCCACCCTGAACACGATTGCCGATTTCACCGCTATGGGTGCCGTTGCCGAGCTACAGAATCAAGCCGCCGATTGGTCGGCGGCAGACGAGTTGGCCGGCCAGTTGCGCGACTTGTTGGAAGGTAGCGATTTTGTCCCCAATGATTTGATCGAGCAATTGAAGGCCGCGCTACCTTGTCCGGAAACCCGGCTACTGATAAAAAAAATAGAAAAACAGGTCGGCAATATCGACTACGGTCAGGCTAGAGTGACCTTGGCGGAGTTGCTGGCCTTGATAGCGTCACAGCGACAAAACAGAGGATAGTCATGACTGCCGAGATCTCCAAGCCCTTGATTTTGATCGTAGACGATACGCCGACCAACATTCAGGTGTTGGCTGAAAATTTGATCGACGAGTATCGCATCAAGGTGGCGGTCAGCGGCGAGGCGGCGCTGGAGGCCATCGACCGGCAAGGTCCGCCCGATTTGATCCTGTTGGATGTGATGATACCGGGCATGGACGGTTATGAAGTCTGCCGGCGTTTGAAAAGCGACCCGCAAACTGCGGCAATCCCGGTGATATTTGTGACGGCTATGAACGCGGCGACCAACGAAGAATACGGGCTGAATTTGGGGGCGATGGACTACATTACCAAGCCGTTTTATTTGCCGGTGGTTAAGGCGCGGATCCGCAATCATATCCGCCTGAAACGGATGACGGACATGTTGGAAGCGATGGCCTGGATGGATGGCCTCACCGGTATACCCAATCGCCGGCGCTTCGATCAGGTCTTGGAAAACGAATGGAAGCGCGCGCAGCGCAATCAGTTGCCCTTGGCTTTAGTGATGGTGGATGTCGATTATTTTAAAGCCTATAACGATTGCCACGGCCACGGCGCGGGCGACATTTGTCTGCGGCAGGTGGCCACCATATTGGCGGCTTCGGTGAGTCGCTCCGGCGATTTGGTGGCGCGTTACGGCGGGGAGGAGTTTGTGATGCTGATGCCGGAAACCGACATTGAAGGCGCGCAGCGCGTATCCGAATTGCTGTGCCGGCGTGTTGAAGCGCAGCACATTTCGCATACCCGCTCCAGCGTTTCGCCTTGGGTGACGATTAGCGCCGGTTTTGCGGTGGTGGTGCCGGCGCTGCAACAATTGCCGTCCGAATTACTGGACGAGGCTGATCGGCAGTTGTATTTGGCTAAAGAAAACGGTCGAAACGGCGCCCGCGGAAGCTATTCGACCGTTTAGCTCGGCCGCTTGTTCGCTGGCCGAGCTGCGGGATTTGTTTTAAGCGGCCACAGCCGAAGCTTGCACCGATTGCAGGAAATCCTGGCAGTCGGCGTTAATCAGTTCAAAGCCCATTTTCGCGCTAAAGCGTTTTTCCTTGTCGGTAGGGTTTTTTCTTAAAAACCAGCCTCTATGTTCGTCGGCGCCATAGGTGATGTCGCTCATCACCATCCGCTCGGAATCGCGATTGAGCGGCAAACCCAACAACAGGTATTTTTTGCCTTTGCGGTACTCCTTTAAAAAGTCCGGAATCGCGAAACCGCCCATCAGCTCGGTGATGTAATCCACATAGTCGGCATCGGAGGCGATGTAATTGGCTTCGGGTTTTGGCGTGCCCATCGGTTTAAACAAAATCGGCAGATTTCTATCGACTTGTTCCTGCGGAATCTCGAAATATTGGCTGCCGTCGTAATGATAAATTTTGAAGCGAAAGGCGGTAGCGACGATGCGGGCTACGCCGACAATCAAGGTGTGTTCTTCGTCGGCATAACTGTCTTGCAATTGGGTATCCCGATTAATGTCGATCACATATTTGGGCCGCCATTCTTTCAGCCAGTCGTGCATCGATGCGCGGGTGTATTGAATTTGTCCGTAGGTTTTGTCAAGAAACTGCGATACATAGTTGCGGCCGCGCTTCAGCTCCTGGTTCATCGCTGCGCGCGGAAACTCGTACATCAGTTTCGGCGCCATCGGTTTGCCGCCGTTCATCGCCAAAATCAGGCTGTCGCTGTCGGCGGGCATCGGCTCTTGCGTCAGTTTGCTTTTGGCGTCGAACACCGCTCCCGGCCCCAGATAGGGAATGACTTGGTTATCGTACAAACCGCTTAGAATTTCGGAAAATACCGTATTTGACATGGTTGGCCCCAACTAAATGAAAAGTAATGCTTAGCCGAAGCAAAATTCAATCCACTTTAGCAGGATGGGCCACCAAGCCCCGATGTGGCTGAGATGTGGCCGGAGCGGGCTGCAGGAGATTTCGGTAACAACCGTACGAATTGGCGGTGATTTGTCGTAAGCCCGACAATTGCCACTGTTACCGGGGTAGTGCGTTAATGCCAGCCGCCATACTGAGTGGTAGGATCGCCGCGAAAACCGGCTGTGGTTTTGTTGGCATCCGGCACATGGGCGGTACTTTCCGCGGCTTGCACCATATTGTTATGGGTATAACCGCCCATGGCCTTGGCGTGTTTGGCAATGGCTGTGGTCGTGGGGTTGATGTCGTATTTGCTGGCGTCGGGATGGATCACCACGCTGATTAATTGCGCGTCTTTCGGCGCGTTGGGGGCGGGCGTGTAACTGAGAACGACCGGAAGCTCGGTGCCGGCGGGTACTTGAATTTCATAGCGCTGGCTATTGTTGAGCTCGGTACTGGCAAGCGTTTTTCCGGTTTCGGACAGTAAGCTGACGGTGCCGGTTTTGAGCGGTCCGGCGTTGTCGCTGACCGCGCCGAGCAACGATGTGGTTCGCAGGGTTTGTTTGACCGCGGCTTTGCCTGGAGTACTTGATTTTGCTTGGTCCTGGCCGCAACCGGACATTATCGGCAGGCTGAGGCAGGCGATCAGGGTAAGTGTGAATGTGGTCGGGTTTTTCATCGGTATCTCCGTCGGCGTTAGTTAAAGATACCCGCTAAACCGGCCACCGACAAGTGGGCTTTACGCGCCATCAATCGACATTGGGCGCTCATATAGCAGTTGAATAAAGCCGCTAAGGCCGTTATAGTTGCCCCACTTTTATACTTGTAAATCAATGCTATGCCATCATTCGACATCGTTTCAGAACTCGACAGCCACGAAGTAACCAACGCAGTGGACCAAGCCAATAAAGAAGTCTCCACCCGGTTTGATTTCAAAGGCTCCAATGCCTGTTTCGAGCAGCAGGAAGACAGCATCCTGATGAAAGCCGAATCGACCTTTCAACTGCAACAAATGTTGCCGATTTTGTATGCCAAAATGGGTAAACGCGGCATTGATATTTCCAGTTTGGAAAGCGGCAAGATTCAGGATACCGGCAAAACCGCTCAGCAATCCATCACCTTGAAGCAGGGTGTGGGTAGCGATCTGGCGAAAAAAATCGTCAAGCTGATCAAGGATAAAAAGCTCAAAGTGCAGGCCGCGATCAATGGCGATAAGGTGCGCGTGACCGGTAAAAAGCGCGACGATTTGCAGGAAGTCATTCAAATGTTGCGCACGGAAGATTTGGAGCAGCCTTTGCAATTCAATAACTTTCGGGATTAGTCCTCACCATTACGCCGACGAGCTTATCCGGCGTTGCAGCTATGGTGCCGCGGGTGTGGATTCCTCAGGGAGTTTTCAGTTAAATTCTCTCGGTTGGCACAAGGCGTCCGGTAAGCTAATGATGTTGGTTGACGGACGCTGAGCAACATAAATTTGGTCGGGACTTGGTTAAAGCTATCGGGGGCGCGCGATATGAAAACGGTAATGATTGGTCAAAAAGTACCGCCCCTATCGGTTTCCGACTGGGTGCAGGGACAGCCTGTCAATTTCGAACAATTGCTTGGACAAGTCGTGTTGGTGGCGGTGTTTCAAGTCAACTGCCCAGGCTGTTTCTTGTCATGTCTGCCGCAGGTGTTGGCGTTAAAACAACGTTATGCCGAGCGCGGTTTGACCGTACTGGGGCTGGCCACCGCCTTTGAAGACTTCGATAAAAATAATCTGCAAAATCTAAAACGTTTGGTTGAGACCGGTGAGGTGATCGGCGAAACCTTGAGGGTTTTAACGGAGCGAGGACTGCTACAGGACGGCAAGTTGCCGTATCGTATTGATTTTCCGGTAGCCATGGATAGATTGACCAAGCGCGAATTCGGCAGTATCGAAAGCGAAATTGACGCTTTTATCAGCCAACGCTTGAGCGATTTGGAACAAGACATCGGCTTACGCCAACCGCATGTGCGAGCGCAGGTAAAACAATATTTACAAACCCTGGATTATCATGCCGAAACCTTCGAGTTTTTCCAGTTACAGGGTACCCCGTCTTATATTCTGGTTGATAGAGCAGGCTTGCTGGTTCAATGCAGGTTTGGCGCGTATCCCGATCTGGAAACAGATATTCTCAAGCTATTGTAGTTCCCTTTCCTGCTCCGTAGGACCGTGCTACCGGCGAATGCCGCGCCCGCTTTCGCAAGGGGCTTTAGACGAAGCAGTTACAAGGCTGGCGGCTGCTTGTGGAGAAATCTTAAGGCGACATCCGTGTCTATTGTTAACGTTTTTTTAGCTGGCCCGACACGCCGTTTTAGGCAGCGTTAAGCTGGGGTGTAGCAATACTGTATTAAGCGATTGTTTTGCGACGCAAACCCATCAGGCCAGCCAATGCCGAGCCAAATAACCAAACCGCACCGGGAACAGGCACTGCGGTAGTTCCGCCTTCAATAAACGGTGTAAATACCAGGCTTTGTGATGACTGTTTTTTCTCGATCAATGCAGAATCACCCACATTGAAAGCTTCGGCGGTCAAGTCGTTTTGAATCCTGACACGCACATCCGCGTTACCCCATGCGACAGGCGTATCCAGTGTTGCGGCAGCCGACCAAGTGCTTAGCGGGCAGCCGGACGATGTGGCGCATGAGTCTGTCAACGGACCGGCGGAAAAATTGGTCGCGATATGATCCACGCCATTCCACAGATTGGTTAAACGCAATTGACCGGAAGCATCGACCGAAGGTGCCAGGGTGACGCTACCGGAGCGATTGACCAGGCGGTAATCACCGTTTTCCACCAGGCTTACGCTGCTTAAACTTAGATCCGCATCGGGTCTAATATCGAACTGCACATTGCTGTTGGCGAAGACCGTGCCCTGAGTACCGGTTGCTTGGGCTTTAAAATTTAACGGCGAGAATAAAACGCTCTTGCCGTCGCCCGATAAAGTCGGCGCGCCAAACAAGCCCAGATTCGTATCGTCATAGATGGCCGTAAAGCCGTTGCCGTCCAACGAAATTAATGCCGCCGAGGCATGTCCGCTTAACATTGAAATAACCCCGGCGCTTGCCAGGAACAAAGTCTTGATTTTCATAGGATCTCTAAATAATTCATGAATAGACAAGGTAACGAGCCGCCACAATAGCTTTACCTATCGGCTTATCGAAGCGGGTTAAAGTTTGCTGGCCGCATTATGTTTGGGGTTTGTCTAATGCGTTGCCGCGTCCATTGCCAGCTACCTGCTACCCGTCTTTGGTCGAGATAAGCTCGAATAAAAACAAAGTTATAGGCTTCTTCCTGTGAGTTCTGTCTCAGCGACCTAGCAGAGTTCTGGTCGGTGCGCAATCGTACGAATTGTCTAAGTCAAAACAGTTACCGGTCCGTGAAGGTTTGAAGAAATGTATTACAAAGGTATTCTGCCCATTGATAGATGGCGATACTGAAAGCCTGGGGCTGGCCTCTGTTTTACGGATACCAAACTGCTTCAGCGGCGGAACATAATGCCAACCTATACCTAACAATTCAGGTCATGGTATGGTGGCGCGACCTTTTTATCCTTGTCGCTTTTTTCAGGAAACGCCCATGACCGAACCCTTGCTGATTGCCAAATCCCAGACTGCCGAACTGTGTCTGCTGCCGAGCATGGCTAACCGCCACGGCTTGATAGCCGGCGCGACCGGTACCGGCAAAACCATCACCTTGCAAACCTTGGCCGAGGCTTTTTCGCAAATCGGCGTGCCGGTATTCATGGCCGATGTGAAGGGCGATTTATCCGGCATCAGCAGGACGGGGGGCGGCAATGCCAAAGTCGAGGCGCGGCTGGCTGAGTTGGGGTTAGCCGCCGACTACGCGGCGATGCCGACGCTGTTTTGGGATGTGTTGGGTAAAAAAGGCCATCCCTTGCGCTCGACGGTGTCGGAAATGGGGCCGCTGTTGCTGGCGCGGATGTTGGATTTGAACGAGGTGCAAAGCGGCGTCCTCACCGCGGCTTTCAAAATCGCCGACGACAACGGCTGGTTGCTACTGGACTTGAAGGATCTGCGGGCCTTACTGCAATACGCATCCGAAAATGCCTCCGAGTTGTCCGGTGAATACGGCAGCATCTCGGCGGCCAGCGTCGGCGCGATCCAGCGCGGCTTGTTGCAACTGGAGCACGAAGGCGGCGAGAATCTGTTTGGCGAGCCTGCGTTGGACTTTAACGACTTTCTACAAACCGACGGCGGCCTGGGTGTGATCAATATTCTGGCGGCCGACACGCTCTACAACTCGCCGCGTGTCTACGCCACTTTGCTGTTGTGGTTGTTGTCCGAGTTATTCGAAAATCTGCCGGAAGCCGGCGATCTGGACAAGCCTAAATTGGTATTTTTCTTCGACGAAGCGCATTTGCTGTTTAACGACGCGCCGTCCGCGCTGCTGCAAAAAATCGAGCAAGTAGTGCGTTTGATTCGTTCCAAAGGCGTGGGCGTGTATTTTGTCAGTCAAAATCCGTTGGATATTCCGGACGTGATCTTGGGCCAGCTCGGCAATCGGGTGCAGCACGCCTTGCGGGCGTTTACCCCGCGCGATCAAAAAGCCGTGAAAGCGGCGGCGGAAACCTTTAGAGCCAATCCGGGTGTGGATGTCGAAACTGCAATCACCGAGCTCGGTGTCGGCGAAGCTTTGGTATCTTTTCTGGATGAAAAAGGCACGCCCTTGCCGGTACAGCGGGCCATGATCAAGCCGCCAAGCTCTCATGTCGGCGCGGTCAGCGACGCTGAGCGGCAGGAATCGATCAATACTTCCGTCATCGCCGGCCATTACGAAAAACAGGTTGATCGCGAATCGGCCTACGAAATTCTCAAAGGCCGCGCCGAAAAAGTCGTGCCGCTCGAATCTGCTAGCGAAAGCGGCGATTCCGGATCCGGTTTCAATTGGGGCGAAGTGTTATTGGGCGGCGTCGGGGCCGCTACCAAATCCCGGCGCGGCCGCAGCAGCGGACAAAGCGTGCTGGAAGCCGCCGCGAAAAGCGCCGCCCGCAGTATCGGTCAGGAAGTGGGCAAGCAAATTATTCGCGGGGTGTTGGGCTCGCTGTTGGGTGGCCGGCGCTAACCAGAAAACATTGCTGACATAACGCTGTCAGGAGGGCTGTTTTAGGATGACGGCTCTTTTAACCACAACGAGGAGAACATCATGATCAACAACGTCGCAACCTGGTTTGAATTACCCGTCATCGATATGCCGCGCGCGCAGGGTTTTTATCGCAACATTTTGAATGCGTCTTTCAAGGAAGAGGAAATGAGCGGCTATCAAATGGCGATTTTCGACGCTGAAGAAGGCGCGGTCAGCGGTATGTTGATATTGGGCGAGCACTATCAACCTAGCGCAACCGGCGCGGTGGTGTATTTCAACGGCGGTGCCGATTTGAACGAGCCGTTGGCCAAGGTGGAGGCAAACGGCGGCAGCGTGTTGATGCCGAAAACCCCCATCCACGACGGCGAATGCGGTTACTTTGCGATGTTGCTAGACAGCGAAGGTAATCGGGTTGGCCTTTATTCCCAAGCTTAACGGCAATTAAAACAGCGGGCAGTCTCAAAATCTTGACTGCCCGTTCTGCAAATGCGCCGCGCCGATCGTCTGTTTCAAATCGTCCAAATCCTGCGTAACCGGCGAATGGTTACCGCCAAGGCGCTCGCCGAGCGTCTGGAAGTTTCCGAACGCACCATCTACAGAGACATCCAGGTGTTAAGCCTGTCCGGCATTCCTATCGAAGGCGAGGCCGGCGTCGGTTACATGCTGCGCCATAGTCTGGATATCCCTCCCATCATGTTCAGTGCCGCCGAACTGGAAGCTTTGGTCATCGGCGCGCGCATGGTGAAAACCTGGGCCGGTAAGGAGTTGGGGCATTCCGCGCAGTCGGTACTGGATAAGGTGACGGCGGTAGTGCCAGCGGAATTACGCGAGCAACTGGAGCGCAGCAAATTATTCGCGCTACGTTTTTCACAACGCGAAGATTTGGATGTGACCATGGATATTTGCCGTAAGGCGCTGGATGGCAAGCGTTTGCTGTCCATGGATTACCGACGTGCCGACGGCACGTTCAGCCAGCGGCGGATCAGGCCGCTGGGCCTGTATTTTTGGGGCAATGTCTGGACCTTGGTGGGCTGGTGCGAACTGCGTGGCGATTTTCGCAACTTTCGCTTGGACCGGATCCTGCGCGCGCTAGTACTGGAGGAAGTGTTTACCGACGACGCCGGCCAAACCTTGCAGGATTTTATTCGGCGGATGCATTGCTTGCCGCAGTGAGCTTGTCCGGTTAAGGTGAAGATTCGGGTTGCCGAACGCCAGGTTTTCTCTATCATGTCTGTTTAAACCGGCATTCTTACCGGTGTTTTCATTTTATCGACTCTCAACTGATCCTGCTCATGACAACAATCAACATCCAACAAATGATGGCCGACAGCGGCGTGGCGTTCGGTACCAGCGGCGCGCGCGGTCTGGTTAGGCAAATGACCGGCGAAGTCTGTGCGGCGTATACACTGGCGTTTATCCAAGGTTTAAATCTGGCGCAGCCCGGCCAAAAAATCGCCTTGGGCATGGATTTACGTCCGTCCAGCCCGGAAATCGCCCAAGCTTGCATAGCCGGCATTCGGCAGGCCGGCTGCGAAGTAGATTTTTGTGGGGTGTTGCCGACGCCGGCGCTGGCTTTGTATGCGTTGGCGAACAGTCTGCCGGCGATCATGGTCACCGGCAGTCATATTCCTTTCGACCGCAACGGTATCAAGTTTTATCGGGCTGACGGCGAGATCAGCAAAGCCGACGAAGCGGCGATGACCGATGCGACGGTGGATGTGCAAAACGTTTCCGCCGAATTGCCCACCGTAAATCCAGCCGCGTTGACGCAATTTCAGCAACGTTACACTCGCTTGTTTGGAAAGGATTTGTTAAACGGTTGGCGGGTTGGCGTCTACGAACATTCCAGCGCCGCCCGCGATGTGTTGAAGGAAATTTTGGCCGAGCTGGGCGCTGAGGTGATTGGCTTGGAGCGCACTGATACTTTCGTGCCCATCGACACCGAAGCCGTCGGCGAGGCGGATCGGCAACGCGGCCGCAACTGGGCCGCCGAATACAAATTGGATGCTTTGATCTCCACCGACGGCGACGGCGACCGTCCCTTGATCGGCGACGAAACCGGCGAATGGCTGCGCGGCGACATTGTTGGTTTGCTGTGCGCGAAATTCCTAGGTGCCGACACCGTGGTGACGCCGGTGAGCTGCAATACTGCCATCGAAGCCTCCGGCTGGTTCAAGCAAGTGGTTCGCACGCGGATTGGCTCGCCATACGTGATCGCCGGCATGGAGGATGTGCATAGCGGTAGCGTGGCCGGCTTCGAAGCCAACGGCGGCTTTTTGGCCGGGAGCGGTTTGTCGGTAAACGGCAAGGTTTTGGCGCCGTTGCCGACACGCGATTCATTGCTGCCGGCCTTGGCTTTATTGGCGATGGCGAGCACCCAAGGGGTGAAGTTATCGGGGCTGCTGCAAGGCTTGCCGCAACGTTACACCGCCAGCGACCGCATCCAGGCGTTTCCGGTCGCCAATAGCCGGGCCTTGCTGGAACGATTGCAAGCCGATGAGACCGCTTATCGCGGGCTATGGGGCGACACGCTTGGGGCTCCGGTTAATCGCGATACAACAGACGGCCTGCGCTTGACCTTCGCCAACGGCGAGATCGTGCATCTGCGTCCCTCCGGCAATGCGCCGGAATTGCGTTGCTACGCCGAGGCCGACGCTATGGCGCGCGCGGAAGAGTTGGTGGCTTCGACGTTAAAACGGATTGCCGGCTAGCGGTTAATCCGCCGTTAAGTTTCCTTGTAGTATTGTCTAATCTCGATAACAACTAAGTACGAGGGTAACACCATGCAACATAAAGCGATTTTATTCAGTTCTTTAGTCTTGGTTTCCGGTGCCGCGTTTGCGCAGTCGGCGGTATTGGAAGGCGTGGCCAAACAAGCGGCGAAAGATACCGCGACAGCCGTTGCCCCAGGCGCTGTGCAGCGCGCCGAACAAGCTAACGAAGCATTGCAGCGTGCCCAGGAAGTCAAGCAAGGCGTGGAAAATGCACCGGGCCAGTTGAAAAGCCAGGCCCAAGAAGCCGTTAAAGACGCTGCCCAACAAAAACTGGAACAAGCCGTGCCGGCCGAAGTGAAGCAAGGGGCCGAAACCCTGAAGGCTGGTAAGGAAACGGCAAAACAGTTGAAAGGTAAAGTCGACGCGGCGCCGAAATCAACCGGCGAAGCGGTCAAAGCCGTGAAAGGCAAAGCCAAGCAAAAAGCGGCGGCAAAAGCGCTGGATTTGTTGAACTAATCTGCTGGAAAAAGGGCGGCGAGGTTCGCCGCCCTTCCTAAATATCGCACAAGACCAGTGCTTGGCGAATACATCATTAACGAATCACTTCCCGATTTTTCAATGCAACGTAGATGTCATCGACGCTGTATTGATCGCAATCAAAGCTCAAATCGGCTGCGGCCGGTTTTCCATCAAGGCACAGGCACAATAAACCAGCGTTTTTGATCGCGGTAGCCAGCGCATCGTTGGCTTGTTCCAATACCGTCGTGGCATGGCCGGTATCGAACAGTTTGCGTTCCAATTGGTAAGCCACTTGTTGGGCATTGGCGCCGCTCAAGGCGATGATGCTGGCGGTTTGGCTGAAGCGTATCGCCCGCTCTGCCGCGGACACCGGTGACCAGTCTTCCGCGCTGGCGTCGCCCGTAATCATGCCGGCGCCGACCGTGACGTTGGTCAGGCGGTCTATGACGATGAAGGAGCCGGTGGTTTTGTTGCGTTTGTATGGGTCGAATACCACCGGCGCATTGACTGCCACGGTGCAAGAACCGATTTCGTTCAGTTTCAACTCATTGGCATCGTGGTGTTCCAGCGTGTTGACGTCGATACGGTGGTGAATCATCGACACTGAGCCGGACACGCTGCGCGTCGCCAGCTTAATCACATACTGCCGTCCAGGCACCATGGCTTGCTCGGTCATCCAGACGATAGTGGCTTTGAATTTGTCGGCGATGCTGGGCGCGGCTTGTTGCTGGCCCAGGATGATGTCGCCGCGGCTGACGTCTATTTCATCTTCAAGTGTCAACGTGACCGCCATGGCCGCAAACGCTTCGTCCAACTCGCCATCGAAGGTGACGATGGATTTGATCTTGCTGGTTTTGCCGGACGGCAGCGCAGTAATGGCATCGCCTTTATGAAATACGCCGGATGCGACGGTGCCGCAAAAGCCGCGGAAATCCAGGTTGGGGCGGTTGACGTATTGCACCGGGAAACGGGCGTCGGCGAAGTTGTGGTCGCTGGCGATTTCTATGCTATTCAGCAACTCCATCATCGGCATGCCGGTGAACCAGGGCATGTTGGCGCTGGGGTTGACTACGTTATCGCCGTCCAATGCAGACATCGGAATGAAATGCACGTCGTGCAAATCCAGTGATTTGATAAAGGTCAGATAGTCGTCTTGAATCTTGTGGAAGGTTTCTTCGCTGTAACCGACCAAATCCATTTTATTGATGGCGACGATGATGTGCTTGATGCCGAGCAAGGAGGCGATGAAGCTGTGGCGCTTGGTTTGGGTTTGCACGCCGTAACGGGCGTCGATCAAGATTACTGCCAAGTCGCAGGTCGAGGCGCCGGTGGCCATGTTGCGGGTGTATTGCTCGTGGCCTGGGGTGTCGGCGATGATGAATTTGCGCGTCGAAGTGGAGAAATAGCGGTAGGCGACGTCGATGGTGATGCCTTGTTCGCGCTCGGCCTGCAAGCCGTCGACCAGCAAGGCCAAGTCAATCTTGCCGGCGCCGGTGGTGCCGGACTTGACGCTGTCGGCCTGCACGGCGGCCAGTTGGTCTTCGTAAATCATTTTCGAGTCGTGCAGCAAGCGGCCGATCAAAGTACTCTTGCCGTCGTCGACGTTGCCGCAGGTTAAAAAGCGCAATAGCTCTTTACGTTCGTGTTGCGCCAGATAGGCGTTGATGTCGGTGCTGATGAGGTCGGATTGGTGGGACATGGGGTTCCTAAATGCCTTATTTGTAATAAAAGGTGCCGCGCTGTTAAAGCGCTTACTTGCAATGTTGTTTTAATAATTCGGCTAGTTCGTCACGACTCAATTGCCGGGTTGCTACATTAATCACCCATTCGTAGAGCTGGGTGTTATCCATGGCCGGTTGTTTATGGTTGGCAGCTAGAAAAACCAGCATACAGGCCGCAGCGGCTCGATTGTTACCGTCCAGAAACGGATGGTTATTGGCCAGCGAATAGCAGTATTGAGCGGCGGTTTGAAAAATGTCGCCGTTGTAGTGCCAAGTTTGCCGGGCTGCGCCGAGCGCCGATTCCAGCAAGGCTTCATCCCTGATGCCCTGCGTGCCGCCGAAGCGTTCTATCTGTTGCCGATGTATCGTCAATGCCAAAGTTTTCGAGATAAAAAACAACTCGGGCATGCTGTTACTGCGCTAATTTAGCAAAGGCGTCGGCATATTGATTCATCAATTGCTCGTGAATCTTTAAAGCGTCTTCATCGTTAATTACGCTATCGGGCAAGGCTTGCTGTTGTTTTTGTTCCAAAAACAAGACGAAATCCAATACCTCGGCTTGCAGACGGGGCTCCAGTCTTGCGAGGTGTTCTTGTATTTCTTCGTGTAATTGCATAGGTCACCCCTCAAATGATTTATCGGCACCACTGCTTTTCGCAGGGAACACCGTCATTGTTGCCGTCCATTTTGGTGTCCGGGCAGTTATTGATGAAATACGTCGCCTCTTCACACGATCTCATTTGCGAGCAATAGACGCGGCCGTCGCAAACGAAGTTTTGTGCATTGCGCTCTGTGGCGCCGGTTGTTGGATTGTTAGGCTCTGGTTTTGGGGCGCTTTCGAAAAGGCCTTTAACTTTGTCGGTTAGTTTTGAGGAAAGCGGCTGTTCTGCTTTCACTTCCGCGAGCGGTTTTAAATCCGGTGTCTTGCGATCCGCTTTGTGATCGCAAGCGGTATCCGAATAGACTACATGACCTTTAGCGTCGGTACATTTGTAAACACCGGCCAAGCTATCCGCGGAGTAAAACAGGATAAACAAGCACAAGAATTTCTTCACTATTCGTGTTTCCTCATTCGCTAATGGTACAAGCGTTTAGAAGTAACCTTCCCGTTTCTTCTGTTCCATAGACCCAGCCTGATCATGGTCGATCAAACGGCCCTGGCGTTCGGAAGTGGTGGTCAGCAGCATTTCCTGGATGATTTCCGGCAAGGTGGTGGCTGTGGATTCCACAGCGCCGGTCAAGGGATAGCAACCCAGGGTGCGGAAGCGCACCATTTTCATTTCCACTTTGTCGTTGGGGCCGATAGGCATGCGCTCGTCGTCGACCATGATCAGCATGCCGTCTTTTTCGACCACTGGCCGTTCTTTGGCAAAATACAGCGGCACGATGGGGATGTTTTCCAAGTGAATGTATTGCCAGATGTCCAGCTCGGTCCAGTTGGATAGCGGGAACACGCGGATGGACTCGCCTTTATCGACTTTGCCGTTATAAATGTTCCAGAGTTCCGGGCGTTGGTTTTTCGGGTCCCAACGGTGGTTTTTGTCGCGGAATGAATACACCCGTTCCTTGGCGCGGGATTTTTCCTCGTCGCGGCGCGCACCGCCGAAGGCCGCGTCGAACTGGTATTTGTTCAAGGCTTGTTTCAGCGCATCGGTTTTCATCACGTCGGTATGTTTTTTACTGCCGTGCGTGAACGGGCCTATGCCCTGGGCGACGCCTTCTTCGTTGATATGCACGATTAAATCCCAACCCAGATCTTTCGCCATGTTGTTACGAAACTCGATCATTTCCCGAAATTTCCAGGTGGTATCGACGTGCAACAACGGAAACGGCGGTTTGCCGGGGAAGAATGCCTTGCGAGTCAGATGCAGCATCACAGCGGAATCCTTGCCTATCGAATACAGCATGACAGGCTTTTCAAATTCCGCCGCCACTTCGCGAATGATATGGATGCTTTCTGCTTCGAGCTGTTTCAGATGGGTTAATTTATAATCGGTCATCAATTATCCGGGGCGCACGGCCATGTTTGCTGTGGAGTGTAAGCCCGCTATTTTAAAGGCAAAGCCCCATCGACGCCATCGGCAAAGCTTATGAGACAGATACACGGACTGGAAAAACTGGCCGGGCAGCAGCCCGGTCGGCTCAATGCGCCAAAACTGGCAGACCTGTTACTGATGGATTTGCGTCAATGCCGTTGCAGTATTTACGGCACTATCGGCGATGACGACAAGGTGTTGTTGGCGGAGCTGGCGCTGTTGCCGGAAAGCCTTGAATACGAAATGTTCGATCAGCGCATTGATTTCATCGTCGCGGGGCCGATACTGCGCAACGACTGTGTACCATTAATTTATCGGCTGCAGGGCGAGCAGTTTGCGCTTAGCGGCCGCTGCTCAATGATCGCTCGGGTGTGCGGTGTGGATTTGTATCTACAGCGCAGTTATACCGGTGTGATTGGCGATGTCGCCAGGCAAAAGTTCTCCATTCCGCTCAAACCACTGTTACAAATGCTGTAGCGCTTTAGTCCTTACCCCGATAAATCAGGCACTGCGTCGGATTTGGGGTACCATGAGGTTCAAGTCCCGCGTATCTTCGCGGGCCATTAGGCAAGATGGCGACGGAGTCAGGCAGATGAAATTCTATGATCGCAGTCGCAGCCTTTGCGAATGGGAGCGTTTCGAGGAATGGCGCGAGAAGATGCGTCTAAGCTTGGCGGCTCAGGAAAGCAATAAAGTCTCGCCGTTTCATTTGTTATCGATGACGGGGGTGTCGGCCGCGGAACAACGCTTGTGTGCTGATCTCTGGTTGAAAGATCGTATCGATGCTAGTGCGCTGGAACGAGCCGATCTGGCTTTTAACTACCCTACGAGCAACAGACCTAAAATTCGTTTGGGCTATTTGTCTTGCGATTTTCATGAGCATGCCACGGCATTTTTGCTGGCCGAGTTGTTCGAAGCCCATGATCGAGAGCAGTTTGAAGTGTATGCCTATTCTTATGGCCCGGACGACGGCCTGGGCATGCGCCAACGCCTGTGTGAATTTTTCGACAGTTTTGTCGATCTGCAAGCCCTGTCTTTATCTGAAGCCGCCCAAGCCATCCACCACGATAACATCGACATTCTGATCGATTTAAAAGGTTACACCCGCGGCACCCGCACCGAGATTCTTAGCTACCGACCAGCGCCGATTCAGGTCAACTACCTGGGGTATCCCGGTACCTTGGGCGGCGATTTCTGTGATTACATCATCACCGATCCCTACCTGACGCCGGCAGCCAGCGCAGCTGATTACAGCGAAGCCTTTGCCTACCTGCCGGATAGTTATCAACCGCACGGCCGGCATGCCGAAATTGGCAAGCCGACCAAACGCGCTCAGCATGGTTTGGAAGAGCACAGTTTTGTGTTTTGCTGTTTTAACCAGGCCTATAAAATTACCCCGGAAGTGTTCGATATCTGGTGTCGACTGTTGTATAGCGTGCCGGGCAGTGTGTTGTGGTTGTTAAAGAACTCCAAAGCCAAAGGCCGGCTTAGAAATGAAGCGTATCAACGCGGCATAGCGCCGGATAGATTGATATTTGCCGACGATTTACCGCAGGTCGAACACTTGGGCCGCCTGGCCTTGGCCGATCTGGTGCTGGATACTCAGCCCTACAACGCGCATACCACCGCTAGCGATGCCTTATGGGTGGGAGTGCCGATAGTCACGTGCGTCGGCGATACCTTTGCGTCGCGGGTTGCCGGCAGCTTGCTGCATGCGATCGGCTTGCCGGAGTTGATTGCCGCGGATTTGGAAGGCTATTACGATTTGGCTCTGGAGTTAGCCAGCAATCCCGCGCGCTTAAGTGAGGTCCGGCAGAAGTTGGCCGATAATCGCCTGAGCACGCCGCTGTTTGATATCAAGGCCTACACTCGGCATTTGGAAGCCTTGTATAAAACCATGTGGCAGCGGCATGTCGCGGGCGATTTGCCGATAGCGATCGGCCAAACCGAGCCGCGCTTATAGCTGGCTATTGACCCAGCGAACGATGTCTTGCGCGCTTAGCGCGCCGGCTTGTCTGGTCAGTTCTTTTCCTCCCTTGAATAGAATCAGCGTCGGAATGCTGCGAATATTGTATCGGGCGCTGAGCTGCTGCTCGGCTTCGGTGTCGACTTTGCCCAAACGCACGCGCGGTTCCAAAACTTGCGCGGCTTGCCCAAAAGCTGGCGCCATCATTTTGCAAGGTCCGCACCAATCCGCCCAAAAATCCACCAGCATCGGAATGTCGTTTCGCGCAAGATGGGTTTCAAAGCTTTTCGTAGTCAGCGCCAACGGATGACCGCTGAACAAGGCTTGATGGCATTGCCCACATTTTGGATTTTGCGACAAACGGTTTGCCGGTAAGCGGTTGACAGCTAGGCAATCTGGGCAGACTAAATGTAGGGATTCACTCATATGGTGTTCTCGAAATATAGGTTTCGGCGAATCTATTCGCCACTAAAAATTAACCAACTATCGCCACAAACCGCCGATGCGCCAACGAACTGGCCGAACAACCACCCGGTTACCGAAACTCGGAGCGATGAACGGTTCGTGCCAAAGCGTTTGCGGCCGGCTGGGGCTTAAGGCTTGCAGGCGGAGTACCCGTTCAGCGGTGGGCGGATGAGTGCGCAGCCAAGAAGGCTCCGGATTGCCCCAGCCCGGTAGCAGTATCGACTTCCAGCCGCCACTGACTCGTTCGATATGCGCCAAGGCTGTCGCCAAACCCAAGGGGTCGCCGGTCAGCGCCGCCGCATTCAGGTCGGCATCGTATTCGCGGATGCGTGATAAGCCCAGCTGCATCAATAAGGCCAGATGCGGCGAAAACAACAGCAGCAACAAACCCGGCCAATTGATTTGAAAACTGATCTCACCGAACAGCAGCAAAGGGATGGACAGCAACAAAAACAACTGTCCGGTGGCGGCGAATAAAGCGGTAATCCGGCTAATCGCATCGGCCAAGCCCATCACCCGCAAATCGTTATTGGCAATATGCGCCATTTCGTGCGCCAACACGCCGGCCAGTTCCCGCGAGTTAAGTTGTTTGAATAAACCGTCGGTCAACGCAATGGCCGATTGTTGGCGGCTGCCGACCGCAAAGGCATTGATAAGCGGGCTGGGAATGTAATACGGCGCCGGAACGCTCGGCAGTTCGGCGCGTTCGGTCAGTACCTGCAGCATTTGCCACAGCGCCGGCGCTTCTTGCGGATGGATAGGCCTCGCCCGGTAAAGACTTAGCGTCAAGCGCCAGGCTGCCGCCGGTTCGAAGATCAGCGCAATCGCGCCGGTAGCCAACGCAATCCAGATACCTTCTTCGCCGAACAACAGGCTGCCGGCCAAGGTGCAGATTACCAGTAGCGCCAACATTAAAAGTAATGTCTGCAGGCGGTTGAGCCAACTGTGGCGATGCCATTCGATAGTTTGCATGGTTACTCCAGGCCTGCCCGGCGTAATCGGCGGCGTAAGTCGTCAATTTCTTCTTGCATGTCCGCGACCAGTGCCGCTAGCTCAGGCAAGGCTTCGAAATTGCGTTCCAGGCTAACGATACGCCGCACCCGCACCAAGTGGGCGCTGGAAAAACGCCATTCGCTTTGCTGTTGCGGCAGCGGATTGAGCCAGCCTTCTTCTATATGCCGGGTAATCCATTCCGGTTCTACTGCGCAGATGGCCGCCAGTTGCTGCAAAGTCAGGCCGCTGTCTTCCAGAACGGCGTCGATCAAGTTCTCGGCTGATGACATGCTTTAGCTCCTGTGGTTTGTGCGCGGGTCGAAAGCCAGCTCGCGCGCCATGGTTTCGTAAAGTGCTTTAGCTTTGGCCGTGTTGGCCGGCGGCAATACCACCTGAATATCCAACAGCAAATCGCCGGGTGTCGCGCTGGGTATGCCCTTGCCGCGCAGCCGCAGTTGCTGGCCGCTTTGCGTGCCTTCCGGGATACGCACTTTCAGGCCGGTATCGAATAAATTCACCGGCACCATCGCCCCCAATGCCGCTTCCCAAGGCGTGACCGGCAAGCTCATATGCAGATTGCTGCCGTCCACCCGCAAACGCGGATGCGGATTGAAATGCACCTCCAGCAGCAAGTCGCCCGATTTGCCGTTACCCATGCCTGGTGCGCCCTGGCCGGCCAGGCGGATAATCTGGCCCTCGTACACACCCTTGGGGATTTTTACGTTCAAGGTGCGGGTGTCCAAAATCACATGGCCGCCGGCATCCATGCGCGGCACGCGCAAGCTGATTTGCCGGGCCGCGCCGTTAAAAGCGTCGGCTATATCCAGCAGCACTTTGGCGTGATGGTCCTCGCCTTGGGTATGGAAGTCGGCTTGGCCTTCGAATGGCCCGCCGCGCGCACGGCCAGCACCCATTTTGCCGAATAATTGACTGAAAAAGTCGCCGAAATCGGCCGTATCGGTGCTGGAAAACTCGAAGCCGGCATCCCAATTGGGCGGGGGATGGAACTCCTGGCCGGGCCGATAGCCACGTCCCAATTGATCGTAAGCTGCGCGTTTTTCAGTGTCCGACAGTACCGCGTAGGCTTCGTTGATTTCTTTCATGTGCGCCTCGGCATTCGCTTCCTTTGAAATGTCCGGGTGATATTTGCGCGCCAGCTTGCGGTAAGCTTTTTTGATGTCCGCAAGCACCGCGTCGCGATTGACGCCGAGAATTTGATAATAGTCTTTGTATTGCACGCCATGCCTCCTATGACCGACGTTGACCAAGCTAAATCTAATTGTTGCCCGGCCCTAATTTACCGCAGACATATTGTTCTGGCAGAACTTGTCGAAGCCCACGGTTGGGGTGCCTTCCGACGAACTCCAGGCGAACGCTGCTCAAGGCCCAGGTTAATAACGGTTTTATAGCGGATTGCCTGGAGAGCGACAATCTTAAATAAAACCTATCAACCGAAGATGCCTGAAAAAATGGAGGTGCGCTGGTCTAAAAACAAGAGGCTTTGCCCTGCGGTTATTTTTCGGAAGAACTTGAAATCGTTGATTTCAAACCCATCTTACTGACAATTATTTTATCGATTTGATAAGATATAACTTCTTGGGGGTGACATGGCTTCGACGTGGGTAGCAAAACCTCAGGTGCATGCCGAGCACAGTACAGCTCGTAAAACCTACTGAAAACAAGTATTCGCAAACGACGAAAACTACTCAGTGGCCTTAGCAGCTTAAAACCTGCACCACTTCTCTGACCAGATGTACTTATGCGTCTGGAGTCTCTTTCGAGAGGCGCTCAGGGATCATATTACATAAGATCGCGCCAGGGCTTAGTTCGGAGCCTGAATCGCTAAATCCAATCGAAATCGCTGTTGATCCTCTTGGCCCGACGGGTAGTCAACAGTTAAATTAAAAGCGCGGGATAAGCATGTAGAGCTTGTGGCGGAGTGCTTGCGGACGGGGGTTCAATTCCCCCCACCTCCACCACCTAAGATTAAGAACGGGGCTAAGGCCCCGTTTTTTATGGGTTAAAGAAATTTTTATCTTGCTGGATTTTTCTAATCCAATATTGAGGTCACTAACAGAGCCGCATGATCGGGCAAGCAAGCTTGAGACAAGTAGCTTATTTATGGAAAAACAATCGTGCTTCCTAAATCTTGGTGCTTTGCTTTAAAGCTAATGAGCAAACCATAGTAGTTATAAATACTCATCAATGGCCATCAAAAAATCCGACCTCTATTCCTCCCTATGGGCCTCGTGCGACCAATTGCGTGGCGGCATGGACGCCAGTCAGTACAAGGACTATGTACTGTTCATGCTGTTCATCAAATACATCACCGACAAATACGCCGACAGCGACGACTTCGCGCCGCCGGTGGTGATTCCGCCCGGCGCCAGTTTCAAGGACATGATCGCCCTCAAGGGCAAATCCGACATCGGCGACAAGATCAACACCCAGATTATCGGCCCCTTGGTCAACGCCAACGCCCGCTTGTCGAAAAGCGACTTTCCCGACTTCAACGATCCCAACAAACTCGGCGAAGGCAAGGACATGGTGGAGAAGCTCTCCAACCTGATCAGTATCTTCCAGAAGCCCGAGCTGGATTTCTCCAAAAACCGCGCCGAGCACGACGACATTCTCGGCGACGCCTACGAATACCTGATGCGCCACTTCGCCACTGAAAGCGGCAAAAGCAAGGGCCAGTTTTATACACCATCGGAAGTCAGTCGCGTCATCGCCAAAGCCATCGGCATCTCGCCGGAAAACGCCAAAGGCTCCACGACCGCTTACGACCCGACTTGCGGTTCCGGCTCCTTGCTGCTGAAAGTCGCCGCCGAAGCCGGCAAACATATTACCCTCGAAGGCCAGGAAAAAGACGTCACCACCGCCGGTCTGGCGCGGATGAACATGATCCTGCACGACTTCCCAACCGCCAACATCCTGTCCGGCAACACGTTGGCCGCGCCCAAGTTCAAGGATGGCGAGCAACTGCGCACTTACGATTACGTGGTCGCCAATCCGCCGTTTTCCGACAAGACCTGGAGCACCGGCCTGACGCCGGGCGACGATGCTTACCAGCGCTTTACTTGGGGCGAGCCGCCGGCCAAACAAGGCGACTACGCCTATTTGCTGCACATCATCCGTAGTCTGAAAGCGGGCGGCAAAGCCGCCTGCATTCTGCCGCACGGCGTGCTGTTTCGCGGCAATGCCGAAGCGGTGATCCGTCAGCAACTGGTCCGCTCCGGCTACTTGAAAGGCATCATCGGTCTGCCGGCCAACCTGTTTTACGGCACCGGCATTCCGGCCTGCATCCTGGTCATCGATAAAGAAAACGCCGCTGCACGCAAAGGCGTGTTCATGATCGACGCCAGCAAGGGCTATATCAAGGACGGCAACAAGAACCGCCTGCGCGAGCAGGACATCCACAAAATCGTCGACACCTTCGGCAAGCAAGCCGACGTGCCGCGCTATGCGCGGATGGTGGCGTTCGATGAAATCGCCGAGCCCAAAAACGACTTTAACCTGAATCTGCCGCGTTACATCGACAGCAGCGAGCCGGAAGATATTCAGGACATCAACGGCCACCTCAACGGCGGCATCCCCGAACGCGACCTGGATGCGCTGGCCGATTACTGGCAGGTGCTGCCCGGCGTGCGCGCCGCTCTTTTCTCCCCTCACCCCAACCCTCTCCAGCAGGAGAGGGAGCGACCCGGTTACGCGCAATTAACGCTGCCACTGGCCGAGGTCAAACCCGCCATCTTCGGCCATGCCGAATTCACAGCCTTCAACGCCGAGGCGACTGAACGCTTTCAAGGTTGGCGCGACGCTACCACGCCACAACTGACCGGCTTTGGTAAAGAAGGCCACCCCAAAGCCTTGATCGAAACCATTGCCGAAGATCTATTAAATACCTTCAAGCCCGCGCCGCTGCTGGACGCCTACGACATCTACCAGCACCTGATGGACTACTGGGCCGACACCATGCAGGACGACTGCTATCTGATCGCCGCCGATGGTTGGGTGGCCCAACCGACCCGCATCGTCGAAACCGATAAAAAGGGCAAAACCAAGGACAAGGGCTGGGTCTGCGATCTGATCCCTAAGCCCTATATCGTCGCCCGCTACTTTGCCGACGAACAGGCTGCCATCGAAGCCAAACAGGCCGAACTGGAAACGGCGACCGCTAGCCAAACCGAATTGGAAGAAGAGCACAACGGCGAAGACGCCATCTTTTCCGGTTACGACAACATCAATGCCGCCGCCGTTAAAGACCGGATCAAGGAAATTGGTAAAGACCCGGACGGCACCGACGAGTTGAAAGTATTAAAACAGTGGCTGGAACTCGGCAACCAGATCATCGGGTTAAAAAAGCAGATCAAGGAAGCCGAAGCCGCGCTCGACCAACTGGCCTACGAAAAATATCCAAAGCTGAGCGAAGCCGAAATCAAGACCCTAGTCATCGACGACAAGTGGATGGCGCACCTGTCCGCAGCCGTGCAGGGCGAACTGGATAGAGTCTCGCAAACCTTGACCGGCCGCATCCGGCAATTGGCCGAACGCTACGCCACACCGCTGCCTCAACTGGAAGACGAGGCGGCGGCCCTGGCCGTTCGCGTGGCAGAACACCTCAAAAAAATGGGTGTGGTATGGCCATGAATGAGCATAACGTAGGGTGGATAAGCGCTAGCGCATCCGCCGATATTCCTACACCGGCAACATGAGCGATTACCAACGCATCCGGATTCCGGGCGCTTGTTATTTCTTTACCGTCGTCACTTGGCGGCGCAAGCCGGTTTTTATCGATGATGCGCGGGTTTCGCTGTTTCGAGAGGCCTTGCGTAAAGTCAAGGCAAGCCGCCCGTTTCAAATCGACGCAATGGTCATTTTACCGGATCACCTGCATTGTATTTGGTGTATGCCGGATGACGACGCGGATTATTCCGGTCGTTGGCGCGAAATCAAAAAAGCCTTTTCCCGCCAAATCGATACCACCACCAATGCCAGAAACGAGCGATTGGTCTGGCAACGGCGGTTTTGGGAGCATACGATTCGCGATGCGGACGATTGGCGGCGCCACGTGGATTACATTCATTACAACCCGGTCAAACACGGATTAGCGCAGCGCCCCAGCGATTGGCCGTGGTCATCGTTCGCCGGTGCCGTCAAAAAAGGTTGGTACGATGCCGATTGGGGTGCCACGCCGCCAAACCACATCAGCGACATGGAGCACGAATGACCGCAAAAGCACCCAACGTAGGGTGGATAAGCGAATGCGTATCCACCATTATTTGCCGAGGTCCGGTGGATGCGCTGGCGCTTATCCACCCTACTACTACTTGCCCAAGGTTCAACGGTTCAACGATGCCGTGGAAAATGCAACCCAATGAGTAATCAACCAACAAACCATGCCGAGGCGGTCAACGAAGCTAGCGCGGCTTATGGTTTGCGGATCGACAAGGAAGCGCGGTATGACGAATCCTCCCGTAGGGTGGATAAGCAAAGCGCATCCACCGAGTCATTGAAGCCTCCGGTGGATGCGCGTTCGCTTATCCACCCTACTACTTATCGCTTGCCGGTTGGAAATGCGACTTTGATTAAGCCGGGTTACAAGATGACGGAGGTGGGGGTTATTCCGGAGGATTGGAGTGTGAAATCAGTCAACGAAATTGGCCAAATTAAGACCGGCCCCTTCGGGACTCTGCTAAAGGCCAGCGAGTATTCCGACAATGAAGGAGTCCCTCTTATTTCTGTTGGCGAGGTCGGTGAGGGTAGTTTTCGCGTCACAGATCGCACACCACAAATACCAAAAAATGTAGTACGTCGTCTGCCTCAATATGTCCTTCGGAGTGGCGACATTGTCTTTGGCAGAAAGGGGGCCGTAAATCGCTCTGCGCTTGTTTCCCCTGCTGAAGATGGCTGGTTTTTGGGCTCTGATGGAATCAGCGTCAGACCAAACAACAAGTGTTACCCTCCGTACTTGGCTGCTCAATTTCAAAGCCGAACTGTGCAATCCTGGCTAGTTCAGAACGCTATCGGAACGACGATGCCGTCTTTAAATCAAGGCATATTGAGTCGAGTTCTGATTCCGTATGCCTCCGAGGTCGAACAACGCGCCATCGCGGCGGCGTTGAGCGACGTGGATGCGCTGCTGGACGGGCTAGAGCGGCTGATCGCCAAGAAGCGCGATCTCAAACAAGCCGCCATGCAACAACTCCTCACCGGCCAAACCCGCTTGCCTGGATTTAGTGGGGAGTGGGAGTTTAAACGTTTAGGTGATCAGGCAGAATTGGTTATCAAAGGAACAACCCCTTCATCTTTGGGTAAAGAATTCACTAATTCAGGTGTAACTTTTATTAAGATCGAGGCTATAAGCGCAAGCGGCATAATCATCCAAGATAAACTCGACTTTATTGATGAGGAAACCGATAAGCTACTTAGCAGGCTGGTGAAAAACTCGAAAAGCCAAGTAAGCTAAGGCATAGATGAGCGGCTAACTGTTAAAATAGGCTACCTAAATTTGGAGCCTTTCAATGCGCGGACACGATGCCATTCAAAACAGCTGGTTCAGCTATGTTAGCCTGGAAGACCGTATTCCCAAACAGCATCCGTTGCGTCGTTTACGGCTACTGGTTGATGGCGTATTGGCCTCAATGGATGCCGTCTTTGCCGAGCGTTACTCGCACACAGGCCGTCCCTCGATTGCCCCTGAAAAACTGCTGCGCGCCTTGCTGTTGCAAGTGCTGTACACCGTTCGCAGTGAGCGTCAGTTGATGGAACAACTGGACTACAACCTGTTGTTTCGCTGGTTTGTCGGTCTGGGCATCGACGACGCCGTGTGGGAACGCACAGTGTTCAGTGCCAACCGCGAACGCCTGCTGTCCGAAGCCCTGAGTCGCGAATTTTTTGAGCGGGTACTGGCCATAGCCGAATGGCAAAATCTGGTGTCCGACGAACACTTCAGTGTCGACGGTAGCCTCATTGAAGCCTGGGCCTCGCACAAAAGCTTCGTCAAAAAAGATGGTAGTGGTCCCGATAAACCCGCCGGCCGCAATCCCGAGATCGACTTCAGTGGCGAAAAGCGCAGCAACGCCACCCATCAAAGTACAACCGATCCCGAAGCCCGGCTTTACAAGAAAGGCGAATACACCGAGGCCAAACTGCGTTACATCACCCATGCCTTGTCCGAGAATCGCAACGGCCTGATTGTCGATGTCGAAACCACTCAAGCCACCGGCACCGCCGAAATCGAAGCCGCGCAAAAAATGATCAAACGCCGCGTGCCCCAAGGTGGCAGCGTCAGTGCCGACAAAGGCTATGACCAAGCGGCGTTCGTCAACGGACTCGAGTCCCGTGATATCAAAGCCCATGTGGCCCGCAAAAAGATTGGCAGTGCCGTCGACGGCCGCACCGCGCGCGGCAAAGGTTACGCCCAAAGTCTCAAGCGCCGCAAAATCGTCGAAGAAGCCTTTGGCTGGGTCAAAACGGTCGGCGGCCTGCGCAAAACCCGTCACATCGGCTTAGCCAAAGTCGCGGGTCAGGCCTTGTTTTGCTTTGCCGCCTACAACCTGACGCGCATGCTCAACCTATTGGTGTTCACGCCGAAACCGGCGTGGAGTGCACCCGCCTAGGGTGAAGTTCGCCTGAAAACCGTCCACAGACGGCTTCAGGCGAATAAAAAGCCCTTGAAACCGGGGCAAAACGCTTGAAACTCGATGTCATGACCGATTTCAACTCGAAAAAATCACGAACATCGTGGGTAAGGGGAAATATCGGCGGGTTTTTCACCAGCCTGTTAGTCGTTCTAGGTTAAAAGCTGGTGATTTATTATTTTCAATCGCTGGCGCTCTGGGTCGTGTTTGTATAGTACCTTCGTGCGTTCTACCGGCAAACACAAACCAAGCATTGGCAATTGTTAGACTTAAACCGAATTCGGATTTGAATTTGCTCTTCACTTTTTTTGTATTGTGTTTTTCTGAAATAAAACAACATATCGAGGGTATAAGCGTTCAAGGTGCTCAAGCTAATTTATCTTTACAGCAGGTAAGAGACTTTCCAATTTTCTCACCTGATTATGAAGAACAATCCGCTATCGCCACCATCCTCTCCGACATGGACGCCGAACTCGACGCCCTGGAAGCCCGCCGAGACAAAACCCGAGTCCTCAAACAGGGCATGATGCAGGAACTGCTCACCGGCAAGACCAGGCTGCTATGATCATGCCTGCTAAATCCTTTTTTACCCATGGAGCTCTCGATGAACGTACTTGACGAAGACAGCTTGCGGTTTCAGGAAGTCTTTATTCCGGAATTGGCCGAGGGCGCCATCAAACAGGCTTATTACCAGACACTGGCCGCCGGTTATTCGGTGCTGGAAGCGGTGGATGGACAATTGATCGAATCCTCGCCGGATGGCTCACGTCGGGTAGTGAAGGCATTGCCCAAACCCATCCCAGTCAGGCCCGGCCAGCGTTTGCGTCGTCTGCAAAAATGACTTCGGCAACACCGCGGCTGCGGATGATGTTTGCCGGGCCGAATGGGTCAGGTAGCCGCAGGCCGATATACTACCGTTAGTATGAGTAGCTATCAGCCTCCGTTCCAGCTCAGTCATAACATGCTTGCCAAAGTGGCGGAGATCGCCGAGTTACTGGGGCGCTGGAAACAGGCAGGCCGGGACACGTTGGCGCCGCAACTGCGGCGGGGGAACCGTATTCGCACCATTCAAGCATCGCTGGCTATCGAACAGAACACACTGTCGGTGGAACAGGTGACGGCCGTGCTGGCCGGTAAAGCCGTGCTGGGATTGCTTCGTCCGCTTTGCATTATGAACTGGAATTTATTCATCCTTTTAGCGACGGTAATGGACGCATGGGCCGGTTGTGGCAAACGCTGATACTGAGCCGTTGGCAACCGATTTTGGCTTATTTGCCGGTCGAGACGGTGATTAAAAGCCGGCAGGACGATTACTACCGTGTGCTGGGCGAGGCCGACCAAGCCACCGATTGCAGTGGTTTCATCCTGTTTATGCTTGATGCGATCGGTGAAGCTCTGCAACAAGCGATCACCAGCGAAACGCCGGTTGAAACGCTGGTTAAAACGCCGGTGAAAACTCCCGAACAGATTTTAGCCCTGCTGCGGGAGCAGCCGACTTTAACCCTGGCGGAGGTTGCTGTTCGTTTGGGTAAATCGACCAGCGCTGTGGAACGCGCCGCTCGCAAACTTCGAGAGCAAGAACGTTTGCGCTATGTGGGCCCGCAAAAAGGTGGGCATTGGGAGATAAAGGAATAATGGATCAAAACACCCGCTCCGAACGTAACACTCAAAACCGAATCGTCAGTCTGTTCACCGATCCGTCACAGCTCAATTGCCTGGGTTACCGCTATCTTGGCGAATGGAGTAAACGCCAGAACAATCGCCCTATCGAAACCGCACTGCTTCGCGATAACCTGATGGCACGCGGCTATTCCGCCGCCCACATAAGTGCTGCTTTGCAAAAACTGGACACTGCTGCCGACGTCAGCGGCATCACGCTTTATCAAGCCAATCTTCGCACCTATCAGTTATTGCGCTACGGCATTCCGGTGCAAATCGCCGCCGGTCAGCTGCACCTACATCTATCTCGACAACGAGCTGCGCGACCATAATCTGTTTCAGGCGATCTGCCGTACCAACCGGCTGGATGGAGACGACAAGGACTACGGCCATATCGTCGACTTCAAAAAGCTCTTTGGCGACGTGCAACAAGCCATCGCGGTCTACAGTTCCGACGAACTGGACATCGACCAGGGCAACGGCGGCGAAAACAACGTGCGCCTGAAAAACTGGCTGGAAGAAGGCAAGAGGCAACTGGACGATGCCCGTCAAGCACTGCACTACCTGTGCGAACCGGTACTGCCGCCGCGAGAAGTCGAACAGTACCTGCATTATTTCTGCGGCGATGCCGCCAACCCCGACGCGCTAACCGAAACCGAGGCATTGCGGGTGACCTTCTACAAGGCAGTGGCGATCTTTGCCCGTGCCTACGCCGACATCGCCCAGGAACTGATTGAGGCGGGTTATTCCGAGGCTGAGGCCGAGGCATTGAAAAAGGCAGTAGAGTTCTACGCCGAGATTCGGGCCGCCATCAAGAAACACTCGGGTGAAGAACTGGACATTAAGCCTTACGAGGCTGACATGCGCCACCTCATCAACACTTACATCCAGGCCGACCCGGCGGCGGAATTAGGGGAACTGGGTGAAATGTCGCTGACCGAGCTGATCATCGAGACCGGTATCCACGACGCCATCGCCAAGAAACTGAACCAGAAAGGCAAGCTGTCGAAGAATGCTATCGCCGAGGGGATTATCAACAACGTTCGCAAGACCATCATTCGCGACCAGCTCACCGACCCCAGGTTCTACGCGCAGATGTCCAAGCTGCTAGACGATCTGATCAAGCAAAGCCGAGCGGATACTGCCGCTTATGAGGCGTTTTTGCGCAAGGCTGAGGAGTTGGTCAAGCGCTTGGCGGCCAAACAACCCGAGGCCGGCATTCCCGCCATTTTGCATGGCAAGCACGAGGCCATCGTCATCTACAATAATCTCGCAGACCTGATGCCCGAAGCCACGCCGACGTCACAGGTGCAGGAACCCACGACCGACTATAGCGATGAGCGTGCGCAACTGGCGCTAAAAATTGATCATGCCATGAGGGAGCAAGCGCCGGCGGGCTGGAAGGGTGATGAAACCAAAGAGCGCGTCGTTCAGAATTTCTTGTACCCAATGCTGAACAAGAACCCGAATGCCACGCTGGCCCTATTCGAGATCATCAAGAACCAGCCGGGATATTGATGTCGGAAACAATCGAGCTTGGCGACATAAGCATCGCTGTTACCCGCAAGGCCATCAAGAACGTGCATTTGTCGGTGCATCCGCCGGAAGGCCGCGTCACCTTGGCCGCGCCGCTGGAAACCCGTTTGGAAGTGGCCAGGGCTTACGCGATTTCAAAGTTGGGATGGATACGCGATCAACAGGCCAAACTGCGTAATCAGGCCAGAGAGACCCCCAGGCAGTTTGTCGAGCGCGAGACCCACTATCTTTGGGGACGGCGGCATTTGTTGACCATCATCGAGCGCGGCGGCAAGCCGTTTGTGAAGGTCGATCATCGGCGTATTACGCTGTACCTACCGGCAGACAGTGCATTAGAAAATCGTGCAGAGCTGATTCACGAATGGCACAAGGTATTGTTGCATCAAGCCATCCCACCATTGATTGCCAAATGGCAAGTAAAGCTGGGGGTCGAAGTGGCGCACTATTTTTTGCAACGTATGAAAACTAAATGGGGCAGTTGCAATCCGCGAGCGCGTAATATCCGTTTAAACACCGAATTGGTCAAAAAGCCTAAGCACTTGTTAGATTATGTCGTTTTGCACGAAATGGTGCATTTATTGGAGCCTACCCATAATGAGCGCTTCCTAACCATTTTGAGTGGTTATTACCCTAATTGGCAGGAAGCGCGAGCCGAGTTGAATGAATTACCGTTGTCTGCTGAAAATTGGAAAGAGTAATAGTAATCTTCAATATTGGGGGCATGAAGAAATGCGGTTCTTATAATTTTTATGTAAAACAATGCCTGCAGAGCTTAATACAATAGTCCCCACCCACCAAATTATCAAAGCCCAACTGGTTTCAGTTGGGCTTTTTTATTGCCTGTTGGTTTCGACATCGGGTTCTAATTAATGCGCTCTTGGGTTTGAGTCAACTTGGTGCGTATTTTTGTGAAATCCAACGGGAAGTTCGTCCTTTTGGTGCGTCGCACCCTTATTTGGCTTAGGAGGTATCGGACAATATTGCTGGCGAGAAAATTGCTGGTAGATCGGCATGTCTAAACTGAAGGCGCATCAAAATGTCCGTATTGCTGGTTAACTCGTTTCTCGGTCGCTTCAAGCTAAAAAATAAATTTGCGCTGATATTGACGCTAATTGTATTGGCCAGTGTGCTGCCCTTGGCTATGTTCGTCGATGCGGGCGTGTCAATTTCCGGGCCGCAATGGTTGGTGATTGTATCCGCTAATCTGGCTTGGATACTGGTGTTGTCAGCATTATATTCGTCCCTATCGGGTGCGATTGCGGCATTGATCGGCGCACATAGGCAGTTAGAGCTTGGCAACTTTAATATGCGTCTACAGCTTACCGGTCAGGACGAGCTGTCACAGTTATATAGCGGTTTTAACGAAGCCGCCAAAGCCCTGGGCCGGCGCATAGGCGATGTGCATGCGTCTATTCAAGAAGTGACCTATGCCGCCGACCAACTCAACCAGGGAGCCGGTTTCGTCGCCGAAAAACTCGATAACCAACGCGAAAGAACCACGATGATGGCGGCGGCCATCGAACAAATGTCGGCCAGTATCATGGGCGTGGCGGGGCAATGCCGGGATGCCGAAAAAATATCGTCGACCACGCAGCAGCTTTCCCAGCAAGGCCATCGGGCCATCGAAAGCTTTATCGCCGATATGAACGCGCTGTTTGGCGAGATTCAGGACCTGGCTCAATTGATGCAAAATCTGGAGTTACATTCCCAACAGGTTGCCAGTATCTCGGAAGTAATTAAGGCCATTTCCGATCAGACCAATCTCCTGGCGCTAAATGCGGCGATAGAAGCGGCGCGAGCCGGAGAATACGGTCGCGGCTTTGCCGTGGTAGCCGACGAAGTACGCTCTCTGGCAAAACGGGTGCGACAGTCTGCTGAGGAAATAACCGGTACCACTGAAGCCGTCCGGGAAAAAATTCATCTAGCCGTTCAATCCATCGCCGCCACTCGGGATCAAACGGAACAAGGCATTAACAAAGCTTTCCAAGTTGAGCAATCGCTGGCCGAGATTCGGCAGTATGCGGATCAAGCCTTGAATAACGTCACGATGATAGCAACCAGCGCCGAACAGCAAACCCAGGTAAGCCAGGAAATCGGCCGTAACATCGAGACGATTGCGCACAGTGTTGAACAAAACAGCAATGCGGCCCAGGAATCAGCTGAAATAGCCAGGCATTTGGCTAAATTGGCGCAAATCGTTGCTCATTAACCAATAAAAGGGGAATTAGACGTGCCCGATTATGTTTGTGTATTGTTTTTATTGGCGGCGGTGATCACCAGTGCTGCTGCATTTATGTGCTACAAAAATCGCCGGACGCGCCTTGAGCATCTACGTGGGCAGCTGCATTACCTGGAAATGACCGGCGCCTTGAAAAACCTGTTGACGCAGATACAACAACATCGCGGCATGGTGAGCGCTTATTTGAACGGCGATCTGAGCTTTAAATACAAAATCACGGTCTTGCAATCCGACATTGATCGGCAGCTCGAGCAACTCTCCGGGCAGTTTAAGCAGTCGCCGGAATCGTTGCAGTCGTTCGTTGGTATCCGCGAAGCCTGGAAACAACTACACCCTTCCGTACTGCATCTGACCAGGGAAGCAAGTTTTGAACGACACTGTTTATTGGCCGGCACTATTCTCAATTTGATTCGAGATATAGCGGAGCATAGCCAATTACACCAGGAAAGTATTTGTCCGTTCAGCTTTATAGAAATTCTGTGGCATCTCTTGCCGGATACCGCTGAGGCAATAGGTCAGGCGCGGGCTATCGGCACCGGTATCGCTGCGGCCGGCCGCTGCCGGATCACCGATAGGATCAAGCTGGGTTTTCTGATTACCCGCATCCGTCAGGCCATCGAACGGGTTGAAGCCGGCATGGGTAACGCTAACATGTCCATGGTTGCCGATAGCAGTTTCCAGCAGGCTTCGGCTGCGGTTTATGTTCACATCACCGGTTTTATTAGTCATATCGAGCAAAAATTGCTGACCGCGGATAAGCCGGCGATTGATCCGGCGGCTTTCTTTGACACCGCCACGGGGACATTGAACAGTATTTTTGCGCTTTACGATCAGGGCGAAGTGATTACAAATCATGCCCTGCAAAACCAGCTTGCAAGTGCCAGACGCAGTAGCAATCAGTCTTTCGCCATCGTGTTGGTAAGCTTGGTGTTTTTGATGGCTTCGCTGGTGTTGCAGCACTGAGTCGTTTAACCGGCGAGACCAAGAGCCACGCTTTCGATGGCGGCAAACTACTTTTAGGGAAGCTGTAGTACAAAATAAGAGGTGTCATTTCGAATTTGCCTGGTTAACGTAAGCCGTCTACACCCTCTTTATTGGGAAAAAATCCTGGAAAAGGCAGGATGTCAGTGCGCTTGGCCAAGCTAACCTAGGCAAGACCCGTTTGTTGCGCTATGGTTAAGCCCCATTTCCCCCGGCCCCTATAGCTTCGCGTATAGCGGGTCGGCCGAATAGCACAAAGCGTCGCTAACCTAAACATCCACGTTCATCCCCATTCCCCGACACAATGGCTCAACCATCCGACAGAATCCGAGCCAAATGCCTGTGCATCGACATTGAAACCGCCCGGCAGGATAGCCTAAAGCTGCGGGAGATTGGCGCGTATCGACCGGACACCGATGCCCGTTTGCGTTTATCCGGCAAGGCTGCCGATCTGACACAAAAGCTGGATCACATCAGCGAAGGCGCGGCGTTTGTGTTGGGGCATAACGTGATTGCCTTCGATCAGCCGGCTTTATCCGTGTTGCATCCCGATCTTGCTTTGCACCGCTTGCCTTTGGTCGATACGCTGGAGCTGTCGCCGGTGGCCTTTCCGCAGAATCCTTATCACCGCCTGGTGAAGGACTACAAACTCTGCACCACCACCCGCAACGACCCGGTCCGCGACGCGGAACTGGCTTATGAGCTGTTTTTGGATCAGGCCGACGCCTTGCGCCAGCGGGTGGCTGAACATCCTGACGAGGCGTTGTGCCTGCATTTTTTATTGGCGCCGGAAAACGGCAAGGGCGTAGCGAATTTCTTCGCGACCTTGCGCGCGGCGCTAAGGCCGTCGTTAATCG
The DNA here is from genome assembly GCF_059331595.1 of Methylomonas sp. PHL2-19. Lineage (NCBI taxonomy): Bacteria > Pseudomonadati > Pseudomonadota > Gammaproteobacteria > Methylococcales > Methylococcaceae > Methylomonas > Methylomonas sp. PHL2-19. Next base: position 4,802,958 of record NZ_CP196839.1, on the reverse strand, counting down.
ATGCGCAAGCGGCTTGGCGGCGCGCTACCGACGGCAAGGTGTGCCGGGCCGGGCAGCAACACATCGTCAACGACTATTTGCCGGAGCCGGATTGGCACAAGCCGTTGGCGTATGTGTTGGCCTGGCTGCGGGTGTCGGGTGGCAATTCCGTACTGCCGCCTTGGGTGAGTTTGTCGTTCCCGAAAACCCGCGAGTTGATCGCGACCTTGCGCGATGTACCATGCGGCGATGCTGGGTGCGACTGGTGCCGGGAACAGCATGATCTGTCGCAATTGTTGCCGCGCTATTTTCCGGGCATTACGCAATTCCGGCCGACGCCGACTACCGAGGATGGTCGGTCCTTGCAACAAGTCATCGTTGAACACGGTTTTGCTGGCGCGCCGACCCTGGCGATTCTGCCGACCGGCGGCGGTAAATCGCTATGTTACCAATTGCCGGCCCTGGCGCGGTTTTACCGCAACGGCAGCCTGACGGTGATCATTTCACCGCTGCAATCCTTGATGAAGGATCAGGTCGATAACCTGGAAGCGCGCGGCATCACTTGCGCCGGTTACATCAACAGTTTGCTGAATCCGCTGGAACGACAAGTGATGTTGGATAAGTTACGCTTGGGCGATTTGGGTTTGATCTTTGTGGCGCCGGAACAATTCAGAAGTACGGCGTTTGCCAAGGCTTTGCAGCATCGCGAAGTCGGTGCCTGGGTGTTCGACGAGGCGCATTGTTTGTCCAAATGGGGCCATGATTTTCGCCCGGATTATTTGTACGTGTCGCGCTTTATCAAGACTCGGCAAAAGGACAAGCCGTCGCCGGTGTTTTGTTTTACCGCCACCGCCAAGCCGGATGTGGTGCAAGACATTGTCGAGCATTTTCGCAAGCGCCTGGGGATCACATTGGCGTGCTTGAGCGGCGGCGTCAGTCGGGAAAACCTGTTGTACGAAGTGCATGCGGTGCCGGCCCAAGCCAAATATCCGGAAGTGCTACGTTTGCTGGAGCAAAGCTTGCGCGATGAGGGCGGCGCCATCGTGTTTTGCGCCCGGCAGAAGACCGTGGAGGAAATGGCCGAATTTTTAAAACAGGCCGGCCTGGATTGCGGCTACTTTCACGGCGGCATGCAGCCGGAGCAAAAGCGCCAGGTGCAGGAAGCTTTTATCGCCGGCGAACTGCGCGTCATCGCCGCCACCAATGCCTTTGGCATGGGTGTGGATAAGGCCGATGTGCGGCTGGTGATTCATTTGGATACGCCGGGCTCCTTGGAAAATTATCTCCAGGAAGCGGGCCGGGCGGGCCGCGATCAAGACTTAGCGCGCTGTGTGTTGTTGTACGACGATGCCGATCTGGATGTGCAGTTTCGCTTGTTGCGTAATTCGCGGCTGACGCAACATGATATTTCAGCGATTTTAAAAGCTTTACGCAGCATCGAGCGCAAAGACCGCAGCGAAGGTTCGGTGGTAGTCACCAGCGGCGAAATTTTGTTGGAAATCCCGGATAAGCACGGCATCGATCCCGACGCCGCCGATGCCGACACCAAGGTCCGCATCGCGGTGGCCTGGCTGGAGGAAGCGCGTTTGCTCGAGCGTCAGGAAAATCATACCCGGGTGTTTCCGGGCAGCTTGCAGGTGGCCAGTATCGATGAAGCCCGAGTCTTGCTGCAGAAAAAACTGGGGCCGAACGCCGACATCGAGCCTTACATCGCGCTGTTGTCGCAATTGTTTTATAGCGAAGACGACGAAGGCATCAGCACCGACGATTTAATGCTGGCGACCGGTCGCAATTCCCACGAAGTGCAGAGCATGTTGCGGGACTTGGATCGTTTTAAACTGGTATCCAACGATACCGAAATCGGCGTGACCTTGTACCGCGACCCCGATACCGCCGACAGGCTGGAAGACTTGCGTAAGTTGGAAGACGCCTTGATTGCCAGCCTGCGCGAGGCCGCGCCGGATGCGGATCGCGAGCAGTGGCAGATCCTGAACGTGCGCCGGCTATGCGACAGCTTACGCCGCGAGGCTGGCGTGGAATTGACGCCGGACAAATTGACCCGTTTGATGAAATCGTTCGCCGAAGCCTTTGGCGATGGCACCGGCCTGCGCGGTTTTTTCGCGTTGCGTCCGGCCGGTCAGGATAATCGCTATTTGAAATTGCTGCGCAGTTGGCAGGATATCGACACCATCCGCCATAAGCGCATGCGTTTGGCTCAGGCTTTGTTAAATTACTTTCTAGCAAAACGCCAAGGCAATAATCTGCTGGTTACCTGTAAGCAAGGGGATTTGGAAGCGGCTTTGCAAGCCGATCTGACCTTGCAGGATCTGGATGTGCGCGATTGGCAACTGGCCTTGGCGGCGGCGCTGATTTATCTGGACAGCAACGAAGTATTGCATCTGGCCCGTGGTAAGGCGGTGTTCCGCGCGGCGATGAGTATTCAGCTCAATGCCGAGGCCCGGCGCCGGCAATTTAAAAAATCCGATTACGCCGAGCTGGCTTTGCATTACAAGGACAAGATTATCCAGGTGCATGTGATGGCGGAATACGCCCGGCTGGCGCTGGGCAAGATTCAGGCGGCGATGGCCTTTATCGTCGATTACTTTGGTATGGACAGACACGAATTCGTGCGCCGCTATTTCGCCGGCCGACAGGATCTTCTGGAAATGGCCACCACCGAAGCCGCGCATAGGCGCATCCTCACCGACTTGCAAAATCCAGAGCAACAGGCCATCGTCGCCGCGCCGCCGGAAGGCAGTCAATTGGTATTGGCCGGCCCCGGCTCCGGCAAGACCAAGGTGATTGTGCATCGGGTGGCCTGGCTGCTGCGCGAATGCATGGTGTTGCCGGAAGACATTATGGTGTTGAGTTATAACCGCTCGGCGGCCGTCGAAATCCGCAAGCGTTTGTGGGCCTTGATCGGCGCCGATGCCGCCGGGGTGACCGTGCAAACCTTGCACAGCCTGGCGATGCGGCTAACCGGCACCAGTTACGCGGTGGCCGCCGAGCATGGCGAACAAGTCGACTTTAAGGCGGTGTTTAAATCCGCCACGGCATTATTGCAGCAAGCGGAGCAGGGCGACGAGCTCGGGCCGGGCATCCAACGCGACCGCTTGTTGTCCGGCTTGCGCTATTTGCTGGTGGACGAATATCAGGACATCAACGCCGAGCATTATGCGTTGATCAGCGCGTTGGCCGGCCGGGCGATCAACAGCGAGGAAGACAAATTGTCGTTGTTGGCGGTGGGCGACGATGACCAAAATATTTATGCGTTTGACGGCGCCAACGTGCGCTTCATTAAGCAGTTTGCCACGGACTATCAGGCCAAGACCTACTATCTGATTGAAAATTATCGCTCCACCGCGCAGATCATCCATTGTGCAAACCGGGTAATTACGCCGGCGCGGGAGCGGATGAAAACGCAGCACGCCATCCAAATCAATTACGCGCGTCGGGATGCGGCGGACGGCGGCGAATTTGCCGAACTGGATAGTTTGACGCAAGGCCGGGTACATATCCTGGAAACGCCATCACCACTCCACGGTGAAGTCGAAGTGGCGTTGGCCGAGCTGGTGCGGTTGAATCATTTGGCAAACGCGGGCCAAGTCAGCCATTGGGGCCGGTTTGCGGTGATTGCCAGACATTGGGAAACATTGGAGCCTCTGGCCGAATTATGTCGTCTACAAGGGATCCCGGTGAGGCTGCTGCGTGACAGTGCTTTGCTGAATTTGCACGGCACAAGGGAAGGCCACAGCTTACTGGCTTTGTTGAACAAGCTGCGGAGCAAGTCCGGTAAATCCAGAGTATTGCTGCGCTACGGAACCTTGTCGCGCTGGTTTAAGCGCCGCTACCGGCAATCTGTCGATGAGCTGATCGAACATCCTTATCGCGCCATGCTGGCGCAATTCATCATTGCCTCCGAGGCGGTCGCGCCGGGTTGTCAGCATGTGGTTAGCAACGTCGTCGAAGCGCTTTACGAATTCGGTTCCGGTAGCCAGTCCGGGGCAAACGACAGCCGGCACGCCCCGCTGCTACTGTTGACCGCGCATCGAGCCAAGGGTTTGGAGTTTGACCATGTGCTGATTCTGGACGGCGGCGGTTGGCAGCAGAGCAGCGATGACGAGCGGCGGCTGTTTTATGTGGCAATGACCCGCGCTCGCAAAACCCTGACTTTGTGCGCCAAACAGGGTGGGCGGCATGCTTTTATCCGAGACTGCGAAGCGCTTTGCGTTAAGACCCAGCCGCAATTCAGTCGAGAATTGCCAGCGCTGGGTCAACGTACTTGGGTGGCCGATTTGGAGCAAGTTGTCCTGTCATGGCCAGGATATTTCGCGGCGGATAAGCCTATTCATCGGGCGATTGCGGCATTGGAGGTCGGCAGCGAGTTGATATTGCGCGCCAGAAGCGATGGGCAAAGCGGTTGGGAACTGGCGGATTTAAACGGCATGGCAGTCACGCGGATGGCCAAGGCTTTTATGCCGCCAGCAGGTAGGATAGTGGCGGTGCGGGTTGTCGCCATTTCGGTAAGGCATAAAACCGCCGGCGATACCGAAAGTCTGCGTTGCGAGCATTGGGAATTGGTATTGCCGGAAATTTTGTATCTGCCCGCCGATAGGGATCCAAGGTCGTGATTTAACAATTTCGGCTGTCCGGTAGGCTGTTCCGGAAGCCCTGCCTTCTGTCGTCAAGCCGTTCGTGCTGAGTCTGTCGAAGCATGATCGGCTTGAACGCGGGAGACCGAAATTTTTCCGGCCACCCTTGAGTCCTTAGCTTTTCAGCTTGGCAATCAACATCTTGTTCACTTCGCCCGGATTGGCTTTGCCTTGGGTTTCTTTCATGATCTGCCCGACCAAAGCCATCAACGCTTTGTCCTTGCCGGCCCGATATTGCTCGACTGGCACCGGGTTGGCGGCTATCACTTTATCGACGATGGCTTCTATCGCACCGCTGTCGGTGATCTGCTTCAAGCCTTCTTTTTCGATGATCTCGTCGGCACTGTCGGTGCTGTTCCAGAGCTTATCGAATACCTGTTTGGCGGTTTTACCTGAGATGGTGTTGTCGGCAATGCGTTTGAGCAGGCCGGCCAGGCGCTCGGCATTGACCGGGCAATCGCCGATTTCCAATCCGGCTTTGTTCAATGCGCCCAACACGTCGCCGGTCAGCCAGTTGCCCGCCAGCTTCGCTTCGCCGCCCGAGGCTTTGACGACTGTTTCGTAAAAGTCGGCTAATTCGCGCGACGACGTCAAGGTGGTTGCGCTTTCGTTATCCAGGGCGTACTGCTCGATGAAACGCTGTTTCTTGGCATCCGGCAGTTCCGGTAGCGTGGCACGAATTTCGTTTTTCAACGATTCTTCAATCAATACCGGCAACAGGTCGGGATCGGGGAAGTAGCGGTAGTCGTTGGCTTCTTCCTTGCTGCGCATGGAGCGGGTTTCGTCTTTGTTGGCGTCGTACAGGCGAGTTTCCTGAACCACTTTGCCGCCGCCTTCGATGACATCGATTTGCCGCTCGATTTCGTGATTGATGGCTTTTTCGACGAATTTGAAGGAGTTGATGTTCTTGATTTCGGCGCGGGTGCCGAATTCAGCTTGGCCTTTCGGGCGCACCGAGACGTTGGCGTCGCAGCGGAACGAACCTTCCTGCATATTGCCGTCGCAGATTTCCAGGTAGCGCACCAGTTCGTGCAGCTTGCGCATGTAAGCGACCGCTTCCTTAGCCGAACGCATATCCGGTTCGGAAACGATTTCCAGCAGGGGTGTGCCGGCGCGGTTCAAGTCGATGCCGGTCAGGCCGTGGAAGTCTTCGTGCAAGGATTTGCCGGCGTCTTCTTCAAGATGGGCGCGGGTGATGCCGATGCGTTTGCTGACACCATCGACTTCGATGTCCAGATGGCCATTGCCGACGATAGGCAGTTCGAACTGGCTGATTTGGTAGCCTTTCGGTAAGTCCGGATAAAAATAGTTTTTGCGGGCGAACACCGAATGCGGGGCAATCTCGGCGTCAATCGCCAAGCCAAAGGTGACGGCCTTGCGCACCGCGTCTTTATTCAATATGGGCAAAACCCCCGGCAAGCCCAAGTCGACAGCGCAAGCTTGGGTATTGGGTTCCGCGCCGTAAGCGGTGGCGGCACCGGAGAAGATTTTCGATTTTGTAGACAGTTGGGTGTGGATTTCCAGGCCGATGACGGCTTCCCATTGTGAGTTCATTCGTGGTTCCTTTAAAGCTTATTCGGCAAAAACGTCGTTCAGGTCGATTTGCAGGTCGGGGAATAAATAGGGTGTAGCGATTTCGTCGCCGGGGTGCATGGCGTGCAACTGATACTTTTGATTTTGGTCGAGCACGAACTGATACAGGGTTTGTTCATAGGGGTGCACGATCCAGTATTCAGTGACTGCGCTTTCCTGATACAACTGGAATTTCAACCTTAATTCCCTCTGGCTGTTGCCAGGCGACAAAATCTCGATGATCCAATCCGGCGCGCCGTCACAGCCCTGTTCGGTCAATTTTTCCTTGTCGCAGATGACGCACAAATCCGGCTGCACGACGCTGAACACTTCGCGGTCTTGCAGCAGGGGTTTACGCCGATCATAGAGTTTGACGTCGAAAGGGGCAACGTACACATTGCAATGCTTGTGCTTGAAATGATTGCCCAAACTGACGGATAAATTTAGCGACACACTTTGGTGTTTCCTACTAGGCGCCGGCGACATCGCTATGATCTTTCCCTTGATCAACTCTACACTTTCTTCCAGCCGCCAGGTCAGATAATCGGCGTAGCTATAGGTGCCGTTGGGGTCGAGTTGCGACAATTGCGTGATCGGCGCCATCTTGCCTCCCGTGTTATTCGAAACCTTTCGGTATTTGCAAATGCCAATCGGTCGCTTGCTGGTAGCGGTGGCCGACATTCAGCAACTTGGCTTCGCTGAAATAATTGCCTATCACGTGTAAGCCCACAGGTTTGCCGTCCATGAATCCGGCCGGAATCGACATCGCCGGCAAACCCGCCAAGTTGATGGCAATGGTGTAAATATCTTCCAGATACATCTGAATCGGATCGCTGGTTTTTTCGCCGATTTTGAATGCCGTGCTTGGCGTGACCGGGCCCATTAGTACGTCGACTTCGCTCAAAGCGCGTTTGAAGTCGTCGCTGATCAGGCGGCGCACTTGCTGGGCTTTTAAATAATATGCGTCATAGTAGCCAGCTGACAGCGCATAAGTGCCCATCAAAATCCGCCGCTTCACTTCCGCGCCGAAGGCTTCGCCGCGCGAGCGGGTGTAAAGGTCGGTCAAGTCTGCGGGATTTTGGCAACGGTAACCGAAGCGCACGCCGTCGTAGCGCGATAGGTTGGACGAGCATTCGGCGGAAGCGATCACGTAATAAGCAGGGATTGCCAACTGCAGATTCGGCATGTCCACTTCTTTGACTTCCGCGCCCAGTTTTTGATATTCGGCAACCGCGGCGTGGATGGTGGCGGCCATTTGGCTATTCAGCCCTGTGCTGAAAAACTGTTTCGGCAGACCGATTTTCAGGCCTTGTAAACTATCGTTCAGGCTGGCGCTATAGTCAGGTACGGGTTGATCGACGCTGGTCGAATCTTTGGGATCGAAGCCGGCCATCACCTGCAAAAGTAAAGCCGCGTCTTCGGCGCTACGCGCCATCGGGCCGCCTTGATCCAGGCTGGAAGCGTAGGCGATCATGCCATAACGCGACACGCGGCCGTAAGTCGGTTTCAATCCGGTGATACCGCACAGCGCTGCCGGCTGGCGAATCGAGCCGCCGGTGTCTGTGCCGGTCACCGCAGGCGCCAGACGCGCCGCGACTGCCGCCGCCGAGCCGCCGGACGAGCCACCGGGGACGCAATCGGTCGTCCAAGGGTTGCGCACCGGGCCGTAGAAACTGTTTTCGTTGGACGAACCCATCGCAAACTCGTCCATGTTCAATTTGCCTAGCATCACCGCGCCGGCCCTGTTGAAGCGTTCAACCACCGTGGCATCGTAAGGGGCGATGAAGTTATCCAGCATTTTCGAGCCGCAGCTGGTTTTAGTGCCTAGCGTGCAGAAAATGTCTTTTTGGGCGATGGGGATGCCGGCCAATGGTCCGGCGTTGCCGGTAGCCAGCAACTGATCGGCCGCCTGGGCCTGTTGCAAGGCGCTGTGGGCGTTTACAGTGATAAATGCGTTCAGGTTCTGGTGCTGGTGGGTGCGGTCCAGAAAATGTTGAGTCAGTTCTATGCTGGAGAATGCTTTGCTGCGCAGCCCGGCTGCCAGCTCGGTGAGGGTAAGTTTGTGCATAATCGTCCTTAATCGATGACTTTGGGGACCAGGTACAATCCGGCTTCGGTTTGCGGGGCGATGGTTTGGAAATGGTCGCGCTGATCGGTCTCGGTGACGGCGTCATCGCGCAGGCGCTGCATTTGATCCAGCGGATGCGCCATGGGCGTCACGCCGGTCGTGTCTAATTGGCCCATTTGCGTCATTAATTCCAGTATGCCCGATAGGTCTTTTGCATAGTGTTCGACATCTTGTTCAGCAATGCCCAGCCTTGCCAGGTGAGCGATTTTTTTAACGTCATTCGCCGTTAACGACATTCTTGTAACTCCAGGTTTTCTTAGTAAAACTATGATACTTTATATCTTGCTCAAATACCTGCTTGATTGTTAAAGTAGCGGGATTTTCCGTGTGCGCTTAGGGTACTGCATAAAATGTTTAAAAGAATTCGTGGCCTGTTTTCCAATGATTTGTCTATCGATTTGGGTACGGCAAATACGCTGATTTATGTTCCGGGCCAGGGAATCGTACTCAACGAGCCTTCCGTGGTGGCGATTAAAGAAGACAAAATTCGCGGCCAAAAAACCATCGCCGCCATCGGCGCCGACGCCAAAAGCATGCTGGGCCGTACGCCCGGCAATATCACCGCTATTCGGCCGTTGAAAGACGGCGTGATTGCCGACTTCGCCGTGACCGAACGCATGCTGCGGTTTTTTATCAAAAAAGTGCATGAAAATAAATTATTGCGGCCAAGCCCGCGCATTTTGATCTGCGTGCCTTGCGGCTCTACCCAAGTAGAACGGCGGGCAATTCGTGAATCGGCGGCCATGGCCGGCGCTAGAGAAGTTTATTTGATTGAAGAGCCTATGTCGGCTGCAGTTGGCGCTGGTTTGCCCGTGGATACCGCCCACGGTTCGATGGTGCTGGACATTGGCGGCGGTACATCGGAAGTAGCGGTGATCTCCTTGAACGGTATCGTGTATTCGGCGTCGGTCAGAATCGGCGGCGACCGCTTTGATGATGCCATCATCAGTTATGTGCGCCGTAATTACGGTACCTTGATCGGCGAAGCCACCGCCGAGAAAATCAAACATCAAATCGGCGCCGCGTATCCCGGCAGCGAAGTGCGGGAGATGCAGGTCACCGGCCGTAATCTGGCCGAGGGCGTGCCACGCAGCTTCTCGCTGAACAGCAATGAAATTCTGGAAGCCTTGCAAGAACCCTTATCGGGCATCGTCAGTGCTGTGAAAGTGGCCTTGGAACAAACTCCACCAGAACTAGGCGCGGATGTGGCCAGTCGCGGTATCGTGTTGACCGGTGGCGGCGCATTGTTGAAAGACATCGACCGCCTGATTTCCGAGGAAACCGGTCTGCCGGTGTATATCGCCGACGATCCTTTGACTTGCGTGGCCCGCGGCGGCGGCATGGTGTTGGAAATGTTGGACTCTAAAGGTGCTTCGGCGTTTTCTTTGGAATAAGCCCTGTACTGAATATCTCTGAAAGGCCGCTGTGACCGCGTAAAGCGGCTACAGCGGCCTTTTCTACGAATTTATGCCGCTCGGCACATGAACTGCCCATGAGCGGAGCTTGATTGTTCTTGCTGTCGCGTCGATGGGTGCCGGTCTTGCCCGTCGCGTTTTGATTGTTAGAGGTTTGCCATAAAACTCTTATTTGCCAAAGGCCCTTCACTTAATACCCGCTTACTGGTGGCATTGCTGGTATCAATTTCGATGTTAGTGATTGATTATCGCAGTGAACGCCTGGATCGGCTGCGTTCCTTGTTATCGGTGTTCACCTATCCACTACAGTCGCTGGCCAGTCTGCCGGTCGATTTTTATCAAACGGTTTCTGGAACGGTCATTTCTTTTGTGGAATTGCAAAAAGAAAACCGCCGCTTGAAAGAGGCTCAGTTCGTCAACGATGCGAAATTGTTGAAATTCGCAGCCTTGGAAAAGGAAAACACCCGGCTGCGAATGTTGCTGGAAAACTCCTTTCAGCTGGGCGAACAGGTTCTGGTAGCTGATCTGGTGTCGGTAAAACTGGCGCCTTACGAACACACCGTGGTGGTCAACAAAGGCTCGCGTTTTGGCGTGCATCCGGAACAGCCTGTTTTGGATGCCAACGGCATCGTCGGCCAAGTGGTGCGAGCATTACCGTCCAGCTCGGAAGTGATGCTGATCACCGATCCCGACCATGCCGTCCCGGTACAGGTTAACCGCAACGGTTTGCGTACCATTGCTTTCGGTACCGGCCAGCCCAATCGACTGCATTTGCCGTTTCTTGCCAATAACGCCGACATCGTGCCGGGTGATTTGCTGGTTACCTCCGGGCTGGGCGGCGTATTTCCGGCCGGTTATCCGGTGGCGGTAGTGGATAAATTCGAAGCCAGGCCGGACAAATCCTTTGCCAATATTTACGCCACGCCCAAGGCGGAATTGGATAAAAGCCGCGAGTTTTTGATCGTCTGGAGTCATTCCACGCCGGTGGTGTTAGGCGAGCAGGGTAAAGCGCCAGCCGAGCCGGAAGCCAAGGAAGCCGAGCATGTCGCGCCTTGATTTTGCCGCCACCGTTTACTTCATCGTTACCATAGGCGCGGCGATGGTGCTGCGGGTAATGTCGCTGTTTCCCAGTATGGATGTATTCAATCCGGACTGGATTGTGCTGGTATTGATCTATTGGTCGATTGCCTTGCCGGAACGGTTTGGCGTATTCAGCGCTTGGTCGATAGGTTTGTTGACTGACGTATTAACCGGCCGTTTGCTGGGGCAGTATGCCTTGATTTATGCGCTGATTTGCTATTTCAGTATCAACGAGCATCGGCGTTTGCGGCAATTTCCGATGGTGCAGCAATGCTTGTTTGTGTTTTTGTGCTTGTTTGCATCGCAGAGCATTATTTTCGGGACCGAAAGCATGCAAGCCGGCAATCGCCTATCCCTGGCGTTTTGGTATCCGGTGTTATCCGGCACCTTGGTGTGGCCGCTGGTGTTTGTGGTGCTGCGTTATATCCGGGTAATGGCACGCATCGTCTAACGGAGCATGGATAGAAAATTCGCCATTAAAGATCCGCTCGCCGAAAGTCGCTTATTTTTAAGCCGCATCGTCGCGGCGTTTATCTTGATCCTGTTTTTGATCGCCGGTTTGGTTACCCGTTTGGTGTATTTGCAGGTGGTTGGCCACGAGCACTACGCAACCTTATCCAAGGACAACCGCATCAAGATTTCGCCGCTGCCACCCACCCGTGGCGTGATTTACGACCGCAAGGGCCGGATGCTCGCAGAAAACGTGCCCACCTACAGTTTGGAACTGATCCCGGAGCAGATCGAAAATCTTGACGACACCCTAGTCAGGCTACAGAAGCTGCTGGACATTTCCGAAGAAAAAATCGATCTGTTTCAAAAGCAGCGTAAGCGCAACAAATCCTTCACCAGTACGCCGTTACTGCAGAATCTGAGCGACGAGGAAGTCGCTAAATTTGCCGTGGTCAGGCCGTATTTCCCTGGTGTCGATGTCTACGCCCGCTTGGTGCGCCATTATCCTTACGGCGACTTGGCTTCTCATGTGGTCGGCTATGTCGGTCGGATTAACGAGAAGGAAATGCAAACCTTACCACTGGCCAAATATCGCGGTACCAACCACATCGGCAAAACCGGCATCGAAAAAACCTATGAAGAGCATTTGCTGGGCACCGCCGGCTACGAGGAAATAGAAACCAACGCGCAGGCCAGGGCCGTCAACACAGTGGCGACGGTGGAGCCGGTGGCAGGTTCCAACATCTATTTGACGCTGGACATCGATTTACAAAAAATCGCCTACGATGCCTTGTCGGAATACAACGGCGCGGCGGTGGCGATTGAAATCAAAACCGGCGGGGTGCTGGTGTTCGCCAGCCGGCCCGGTTTCGATCCCAATCCGTTTGTTTCCGGGATTTCCGGCAAAGAATACAAAGCCTTGCAGGACTCGCCGGATCAACCTTTATACAACCGAGCCTTGCGCGGCCAGTATCCGCCGGGTTCCACCGTCAAGCCGTTTCTAGGCTTGGCCGGTCTGGAATATGGCGTCACCGATTTTAACCACCGTTTGTTCTGTCCGGGTTATTACAAGCTGCCGAATGTCGATCACAAGTATCGCGACTGGAAAAAGTGGGGGCACGGCATGGTGGATATGAACGAGGCGATTACCCAGTCTTGCGACGTGTATTTTTACGACCTGGCCTTAGCATTGGGTATCGATAAGATGCACGACTTTATGGACAAATTCAGTTTCGGTCGAAAAACCGGGATCGATTTGGTTGGCGAAGTCGATGGTTTGATGCCGTCCAAAGAATGGAAAAAACATTACCGTAGCCAGGCGTGGTTTCCGGGCGAAACGCTGATTACCGGGATCGGCCAGGGTTACACGCAAGCCACGCCGCTGCAGTTGGCTCACGCTACTGCTACGCTGGCTAACTACGGCAAAGTGATCACACCGCATTTGGTGCACAGTATTATCAGCGCTGATTACGCGGACATGATAGGCGGTAAAGCCGATGCCTTGATTCCGTTGAAGACTCAAAATGTCGAAAATATTATTAAAGGCATGACTAACGTGGTGCATGGAACCAGGGGAACCGCCGGTCGCTTGGCTAAGGCCATTACCTATCAAATTGCCGGCAAGACCGGTACAGCGCAGGTGTTTACCATCAAGCAGGAAGAGAAATACAACGAGGACGCCATCGATTTTAAAATGCGCGATCATGCTTTGTTCATCGCCTTTGCGCCGGTCCACGATCCGCAAATTGCGGTGGCGATTATCGCCGAACACGGCGGCCACGGCGGCTCGGTGGCGGCGCCTATCGCCGGCGAAATTATCGATGCCTATCTGAATCAAAAAAAGGAGCCGCAGCCATGAGAACCGAAATGCGCAATGAGCAGTTTCAGCCGCCATCGCTGCTGGGTAATTTACTCAGAAAGCTGCATATCGACATCCCGTTGTTTATCGGGCTGTTGCTGATTTGCGCTACCAGTTTTGTGATCTTATACAGCGCCGGCGGGCAAGAGGTGCCCTTGTTGATTCGGCATGCCACCCGCATGGGTTTCGCCATTTTATTGATGATCGTTTTGGCGCATATCAACCCGCGACGTTTCCAAAGTTTTTCGGTGGCCTTGTTCTCGATTTGCGTGTTGTTGTTACTGGCAGTGGCGGTGATGGGACAGATCAGTATGGGGGCGCAGCGTTGGTTAGATCTGGGTTTCTTTCGTTTTCAACCGTCCGAATTCACCAAAATCAGTGCGCCGATGATGGTGGCCTGGTATCTGTCGGAACGGGCCTTGCCGCCCAAGCCCAAGCATGTGTTGGGCGCGGCGACGCTATTGATAGTGCCGGTTTTACTGATTGCAAAACAGCCGGATTTGGGGACCTCCTTGCTGGTTGCCAGCTCCGGGGCGGCGGTGTTGTTCTTCGCCGGCTTGTCGTGGTGGTTCATGCTAGGCATTGTGGCTTTACTGGCGTCCTTGACCCCGGTGTTGTGGCATTTCATGCGCGACTATCAGCGCAACCGCGTATTGACGTTTATGAATCCGGAAGCGGACCCCATGGGCGCCGGTTACCATATCATTCAATCCAAGATTGCCATCGGTTCCGGCGGCATCAATGGCAAGGGCTGGTTGGGTAGTAGTCAGGCGGAACTGGATTTTTTACCGGAAAGCTCCACGGACTTTATCTTTGCGGTGTTTGCCGAGGAATTTGGCTTGTTCGGCTGCGTCGGGCTGCTGGTTTTGTATCTGCTGGTCATCAGCCGGTGTTTCTACATTGCCGTGCAAGCCCAGGATACCTACTCGCGCTTGTTAGCCGGCAGTTTGGCCTTTACTTTTTTTGTCTACGTTTTTGTGAATATCGGCATGGTGATCGGCGTGCTGCCGGTGGTCGGCGTGCCGCTACCATTGATTAGCTACGGCGGCACCTCGATGGTGACGCTGATGGCTGGCTTCGGTATTCTGATGTCCATCCATACTCACCGTAAACTACTACCCGTTTAATTGGCTTATGAATATGCACACGAAACTATCCGCTTGGCTTTTAGCTGCTACGCTACTGGGTCCGGTTTCCGCCTCCGCTGAAGTTGCCGAAACAGACAGCTTCAAACAGTTTATCCACAACATGGTCAAGCAGCAGCATTTCAACGAAGCTGAATTGCGGAATTTGTTCAAGGCCGTGCAAATCCAGCAGCCGATTTTGGATGCGATGTCCAAACCGGCGGAGGGCAAGCCCTGGTTTCAGTATCGCGAGATATTCATGACCGAGGCGCGTATTGCGGGCGGTGTGCAGTTTTGGAAAGACAACGAGGCAACCCTAAAAGCTGTGGAAAGCCAATACGGCGTGCCGGCGGAAATCATTATCGCCATCATCGGCGTGGAAACCAAATACGGCGCGCATACCGGCAAATATCGGGTGATCGATGCGCTGGCTACCTTGGGTTTTGCCTATCCGCCGCGCAGCGAATTCTTCCTGAAGGAACTGGAGCAATTTCTGGTGCTGGCCCGCGAAGAGCACATGGACCCTCTGCAACCCATGGGGTCTTACGCCGGGGCGATGGGTTTGCCGCAATTCATGCCCAGCAGTTTTCGCGGTTATGCCAAGGATTTTGATCTGGACGGCAAACGGAATATCTGGACTAACAGCTCAGATGCGATTGCCAGTGTGGCTAATTATTTCGTGCGCAACCAGTGGCAACCGGGCGGGGCTGTCGCTTACCCGGTTAGTGCCCGTGGCGAAGCCTATCGGCAAGCATTAAGCAAGGGCGTTAAGCCCGACACCAATGTCGGTGAATTGCGTCGTTTAGGGGTAGATGTCCCGACAGAACTGGCCGCAAGCGAAACCGTCAAGCTGTTGGCGTATCAGCAGCAGATGGGGGAAGATTTATGGGTAGGCCTGCATAACTTCTATGTCATCACCCGTTACAACCACAGCCCGCTATACGCTATGGCGGTGTACCAACTCAGCCAGGCCATTGCCGCCCGCAAGGCCTCGTAAGCACGACAGTCGTTGTTGGACTATGCTTGCTCGGCACTGGCAAAAGGAAACTTGCCAGCATTTAGGGGGATCTTGTTTTGCCGTTACTGATAATAAAAGGCGACTAATGTTGTTACTCGCTAAAGCCCCTACCACATACCGATAGCAAGGTCTGGCGTAAGCGCTGCAACGACGAGGCAAATTGATGGAAGACGATAAAACTGTTTTCATGGGAGTCAGTCCGTTTAAAGCAGCGGAAACGGATGCTGATCGCACGGTATTAGCCAAGCCCGAGACGCTTCTGGTCGATTTGCTGAATATTAGCGGACAAATAATCGGCAATTTCGCTTTCGAAAACAGTTTCAACGTTGGCCGGTCCCCAGAGAATTCGGTGGTCGTCAACGATCAATCAATCAGCCGGCATCATTTGGAAATTAAGCGCGAACCGGATGGCTGGTGGCTTTATGACTTAAATAGCACGCACGGCGTGTATCTGGACAAACAACGGCTGGCTGCTAAAACCAAGTTGCATTTGCCGGTGTTGTTGGGCCTGGGCGTTTCGCCGTTTGAACTAAAAATCGCCTCCGCGAATGTAAAGCCCGTTTTGCCCACGGCAAAAGACGATGCCACTTTATTTGCCGCTGCCCAAACGCCTGTTTTAAATCAGCCCATAGCCCCACCACCCAAGCCGCAGCCGAATTTATCTGCCGACGCCATCAAAAACCGCCTGTTGTCCGAAGAAGAATCGGCGGATATGGGCGATTACACGCGCATGGTGCGGCGGGTGATCCGCGAGGATAGAACCGTCAGAACCAAAAATTACAAAAAACTGATTTGGTCTTTGGGAGTCTTGTTTGTAATCGCCGCCGGCTTGGTCACTTACCAATACCTGGCGCTGGACAATGCCCGCAAGCTGGCGATCAATATGTTTTACGACGTGAAAACCTTGGAAGTCAGTTTGTCGCAAGCCGATATTCGCTTGGCGGAAAATATCGAATCTCTGGGTAAGGCTCTGGAGGAGTTAAAGGACGAAAAACTAAAGGTCTCGCAGGAGCGCATCAAAGCCGAGCAGGCGAAAATTCTGGAAGAAAAAAAACGCCTGGCCGAGGAACGGCAGAAGCTTAAGCTGATGAAAGCCAAGTATCAGGAATACCTGAAAGAAATCGATTTTCTACGCCTGAGCTTTCCGACCGACGAACAATACGAACGTGAGTTAATCACTCGTGTGGTCAGAGGCTTTGGCGAAAGCGAATTGGAACTGCCGGACGAGTTTGTCACGCAAGTACGGCAATACATCAAAAACTGGCAGGATACCGGCAGATTGCGCCTGGCTATTAAAAACATGCAAGACAACCAATACGGCCCGATGGTGCTGGAAGCCTTGGATAAGGAAGGTCTGCCCGCTTATTTTATCTATTTGCCTCTGCAGGAAAGCAATTACGACACGAAAGCGATAGGGCCGGAGACCCGTTTTGGCATAGCCAAGGGTGCCTGGCAATTCTTGGCCACCACCGGCCAGGAATACGGACTGCCGCCCGGACCGCTGGCGAATGTCAGAGAATACGACGAGCAGGATGCGCGTTTTGATTTTGCGCAGGCCACCCAAGCTGGCGCCAAATACCTGAAATACATCTACAGCAAGCAGGCGCAGGCATCGGGCTTGTTGGTGATGGCCAGTTATAACTACGGCCACAATAAGGTACGCGGGATGGTGGAAAAAATGCCGGATAACCCGCGCGACCGCAACTTCTGGAAATTCATCCAGCAATACGAAATTCCAGTAGAAACCTATGATTACGTGTTTTACATCGTCTCGGCGGCGGTGATAGGCGAAGACCCTAAGCATTTCGGTTTTGACTTCAGCCCGCCGCTGTTACAAATATCTCAGGCCGTTAATTGATAGGTCTGATTTAATCGGTAGCTTCGATAACACTGGGTATGTTGCAGCACACAAGCTTGGGCTTGAACCTAGCGGCATATTCCGATGCGGAACGCCGGCCGTAAACTTCCGGCGTCATACAGACACTTTGTACTGGTCAGTGGCAATGCGGGGTGGTTCATCGGAGCCTTCGGAACGCTTGACGGAGACGGAAAGCTTTCCAACGTTTCCGCAATCGATGTCTATACGTTTGCCGCCCCCAAGAACTTCGGATACTGGGCTGTCACTGGACCGGTTAATCCTTGAAGTCCAGAAATACCTTTGTTATGGCTATCAAAGCGAGCCATTACTTCGGCAAGACAGCGCTTATTGGTACACCCCATTCAATTCTCTACCCACCACAAGGAAACAACGATGAGTATGACGCTTTGGTTGAATATCCGTAACGGCGAAACTTACGAGAGCAACGGCGAAGATCATTCCGCTGTCTTCTACCTGCAAGAGCCACTGGATGCGTTGGCTGACAAACTCAATGTCACCCCGCTTAGCGCCTTTTATGATGATACTGACGTTCGCTATAACATGGACGAAACCGGCGAGTTTGAAGACTGCGAAGAAGGCTGGTCGGCATCAGTCGCCAATTGGTTTCCGGCCGCAGCCGTATTGTCTTCGGTATCCGTGATATTGGACCACCTGCAAACCAATCCTAACGCGCTAACGACCGCGGACGGCTGGAAGCAAGACGATGCCATTGACGAGCTTACCGATTTTAGGTCTGAGCTTGAGCGTGTCGCAGCGCAGTCAAGCATGGTCCATCTATGTATCGTCATGTGACGCCTAGCCTGGTAATCAAACGGACCTGCGCAAAAAAAAGTGCAGATCCGTTATTTCTAAGGTCGATCCAAAGGCGTCCGAATGGCCGACTAAAGCGGAAATTTGTGCCGCTGTTTGACACCATGGTACCTGTAAGGATGTGGCGGCTCCCGGGCTGGGCTCGGGCGATTTACAATCGATCAAGAACAAAGTAGATGCTGACTGATCAAATTCGACTCGAAGTAGCCAATGACCATGAATTTGAACAGACAAGAACAGACCGATAAGATGCCTTCAATTATTATTCAAGTCAGACACCATGCAAGGCCGTAAAGCGCAAATAACCAAAGCGTTGCGCCAAATGCTCGAAGGCCAAAATTCGGCGCAATACGGCTACCGCCTATTAAGTCCTGCGTGGGCTGGCATAACAAGCGAGGCCGAGAGAACGCATTAAAACAACTAAAAGCCAAACCGTATCATCTGCGCCAAACCAGCATATCGGTCCGCGCGTGGCGGATGGCAAGAAGCCCAATGCTGAACACGGTGCTCAATAAGTCATTGGGTTCAACCGCCGGATTCGGAAAACCTCAAGTCCGGTGGTGTGGTAGAGGTGACCGGCGCAATGCCCGTCATCCCGTGCCGATCATCATCTTAACTTAACGGCATTGTCCTTGCCGAACGGAATATTTATTCCGTTCGTAACGGTTTACTCGCGTGGATTGCCGACTTAAAACGTTGGGGACGGATTTACAAAATCCGTCTCGCTCACGGCGGCAAGTTAGGCCAAATTGGTTGACTGGGGCCATGAAAAGCCCAATCGTGCCGCCACGGTTTCCAGCCATTTTGGTAAGCGGTCTTGGCGTTGCCGGGTAAACTGTTGCCAGACATCCAGCCAGTTTTGCTCAGGCAGTGCCTCGGCGTCGTATTGAGCTAACCAAGCACAAACACATAAAAACTCGGCGCGATTATTTTGCTGATCTGACTTGGTCAGTTGCGACCAGAGGGCGATGGCTCGCTGAAACTGCTGAGCGGCATTTTGGCTTAAACAGCCTTGCACAAAACGCCCATAAAACAGACAGACGGGTTGTTTGTGTATGGCAATAAAATCCGGTAATTGATCAATTTGCTCAAATTCTAGGCTAACCGAAGCAGTCGATAAGCTCAGCCATTCAGCAAATAACCAATAACATTGAACATTAAAGTGGTCGATGTTAAATCGTTGCGGGGTTTTCAGCGCCAAGCGTTCAAGAATTGTCAGCGCCTGCCGGGCATAGTCTACCGCCTCGTCGTTCCGGCCTAAATCACCGAGGCGATTCGCATAATTGCTGAGCGACATAGCGTAATCCGGCTCAAACCGATCCGGTCTTTGTTGCACCAAGCGTTCATAGATTGCCAGCGCCTGCTGGGCATAGTCTGTCGCCTCATCGTTCCGGCCTAAATCACCGAGACGATTCGCATAGTTGCTGAGCGACAGGGCGTAATCCGGCTCAAACCGATCCGGTCTCTGTTGCGCCAAGCGTTCGTGGATTTCCAGAGCCTGCTGGGCATAGTCTGCCGCCTCGTCGTTCCGGCCTAAATCACTCAGGCGATTCGCATAATTGTTCAGCGAGTTGGAGTAACCCGGCTCAAATCGATCCGGTCTTTGTTGTGCCAAGCGTTCACGGATTGCCAGCGCCTGCTGGGCATAGCCTGCGGCCTCATCGTTCCGGCCTAAATCACCCAGGCAATTCGCATAATTGTTCAGCGAGTTGGCGTAACCCGGCTCAAATCGATCCGGTCTTTGTTGCACCAAGCGTTCACGGATTGCCAGCGCCTGCTGGGCATAGCCTGCGGCCTCATCGTTCCGGCCTAAATCACTCAGATGACTCGCATAGTTGCTGAGCGATACAGCGTAATCTGGCTCAAATCGATCCGGTCTTTGTTGCGCCAAGCGTTCACGGATTGCCAGCGCCTGCTGGGCATAGTCTGCCGCCTCGTCGTTCCGGCCTAAATCACTCAGATGACTCGCATAGTTGCTGAGCGATACAGCGTAATCTGGCTCAAATAGATCCGGTCTTTGTTGCGCCAAGCGTTCACGGATTGTGAGCGCCTGCAGGGCATAGCCTGTCGCCTCATCGTTCCGGTCTAAATTCATCAGGTGACTCGCATAGTTGCTGAGCGACATAGCGTAATCTGGCTCAAATCGATCCGGTCTTTGTTGCGCCAAGCGTTCGTGGATTACCAGCGCCTGCTGGGCATAGCCTACCACTTCAATGTTTTGGCCTAAATCACTCAGGTGACTAGCATAGTTGTTGAGCGAAAGGGCGTAATCAGGCTCAAATTGGACTTGGTCGCGCTGTATAAGTTGTTTGAAGACTTGTAAAGCTTGGCCTCCAAAATTAACAGCATCAATGGCTTTACCTAACCGAGAGGCATCCACAGCTAGACTACGCAAATCAGCAGCATGCTTAGACAATAACTGAATATCAGTTGGTTTTTTTTGTAGTTTATGCGCTGATTTTTCTTTGATGAAAAAAGCCACTTCATAGGCTAATTCCGCTAAACAAAGTGATTCGTGTTCGAAGCGGTTTTCCAATAACCCCGCCGCTTGGCTTTTTTGTTGTAGCGTTAATTGTTGGAAAGCTTGCTGCGCCAGATTAGGCAAACGACTTTGCGTTTGCACGGCAACATCTACCAGTTCCAAACAGCAGGCGACGAAATTGCTTTGCATGGCTTGAATCAACACGCCATCCAATTCCGGCGCATGCAGACTCAATCGCGCCAAAATTGTCAGCGCATGCTGTTGAACCGTCTTTTCGGCGGAGTTACCTAAAACCACGTTGAGCAAATCCAGGCAGGTTGTTGGTTGCAGGCTTTGCGCAACCAGCGCTTCGCCGAATATGTCGGGCTGGATGCTTTGTAAGCCTTGCGTACCGGGATACAGTGGCTCTAATTGCTTGAATAGATGACTAAAAACGGGCTGGGAGATCAAGCCCGGTTTGGCTTTGGCGTAATACTCGTAAGCCTGTTTCGGGGTTTTGAAGCCGTTGCTTAATGTGGTTAGTGCCAGCAAGTCCAGGGCGTGTTGTTGTGGATTGATTAAGTCCAACGCCTTGAGCGTTTCCAGCCAATAACGCCGTTCGTGATTCAGCAACGATTGGGTTAAGCCGATTGCGGTGGAGGGGCGTTCACCGTATAGCGCCAACAGCGCTGCCATTTGTAGATACAGCGGTTTGGCAAAATGTTCGCCGCTTAGATCAGGGATGCCCGCCGGGATTTGCCGGCCGGTGGCGGTTGCGTAGGCCACTAACGCATTTTTATAGGCTTGTTGGCGGCTGTTTTGATCCAGATAGAGCTCTGGCAACACGTATGGTCCGGAGGTGGCATAACCGTTTAATAGTGCTTCGCATTCGGCGTCTTTGCTGGGCAGTTGATCCCACCACTCGCCACCACCACGCGCCAGTAATAACAAGCGAACCGGATGTGGGTATTCCGCTTTGAGCCGGGCTTTAAGCAGGTTTAATAAGGTTTCCTGACGGGTTTCCGCGTAATCAATCACGATAAGCAGCGGTTTTTGTGCGGTTTGCAACTTGGCCCAGGTTTGTGCCGAATCTTCACGACTGAGAAAGCCGCAATGCCAGCCGCTGTTCATGCGTTGTTGGCACAACTCAATCGCCAAGCGGGTTTTGCCCAAGCCACCGGCGCCCGTCAGCAAGCGAGTTTTGATGGGGTAATCGTTGCCATCTTGGTTATCCAGCCATGCGTTGAGCGTATCCAACTCGGTTTGGCGGCCCGGATCAAACGGAACCAACGCAAAATCGGCGCGGAGCATCTGGCTTTCGGCATAGCCTAAATCGGCGCGCCATTGTTTGACGGGTAGCGTCAGTGGCGAATCGCTAAATGGTTGTTGTGGGCTACTGAGTTGTGGCGGTTGCGCAGTCGCTGTCTCTAGCTTGGGGCTGCCTTTTTCGATGTGCCACTTAAAACATGCTTTTGCAATTTCTTCCACACAGGCCGACCAGGTGTAGGCTGCTAAATCGGTTTTCAGCTTGTGGGCTTTTTGTTTGGCGGCGTCAACGTCCACCGCAATTTTGATTAACGCTGTTGCGACGTTGGCTAGGTCGTCATCGTGGAAAAACGGGGTTTCGGTTTTGCCGCGAACCTGTGTGGGATAGACAAATCCGTCAAGCCCTCGTTGTTTAAGCAGTTGGTAGACACCGCTTTGCGTACTGATAATCAACGGCACGCACGCGGCAATCGCTTCCCACGCCACCAAACCAAAACCTTCGTGCCAGGAGGGCATCATGGCCACGCAGGCAGACTTTAAGTCGTTGTATAGCTCTGCTCGATCTTGGGTATACGGTAGTGCGTGTAAGGTGATGACTTGATCAGCGTAGCTTTCAGCAAATTGCAGCAATTCAAGTTCTGGGTTGGTAGATTGGCTTTGGTTGTAATCAAGGCGTGATTCAAAATCGACGCCGCGTAAAACCAGCTTTGGCTGATTAATCAGTTTTTCTGGGGCTTGGTTGTTTTGCGCTTGTTTTATTGCTTTAGCAAATGCGGCAATTCCGAGGTGCGCTTGTTTGATACGGGCAGCATCATCACTCAAACGGCCACTAATAAAGGCGCTGAATTTTTGTGGGGTGTTGTTGCGCGGGTCAATTTCAGCCAAGCCTGGAATGATTTGATGAACTTGTTCGGGTTTGACGTCAACCAAGTCGCAAAGCGCAGTGTGCAAGCTTGGGCCAACCGCTAAACACAAGTCGGCTTGCTTAAATATCGCTCCTTGGTCAGTTGATTTGCTGTGCGCTGAGTGTGAGTCTTCGGCGTAAGCTTCGTAGGCTGCATAGCTCATGTGGTGAATCAGCGCAGAGCGACCACCGAATTGCTTGGCCGCTTGGAGTGCTGCGCGACCACTGATTCGGTCATGACCGAGCCAGATGGTTAATTCTGGGGTTAGCGGGATGCCTTGTTTGGCGAGTTCGTCGATGGCGGTGTTGGCTTGCTGGTCTGTGAATAGCTTGTCACTCGGTGGGTAAGGAAGTGTTACTAGGGTGACATTGGCATTTTTGGCATCGGCAATTTCAGCCTCTGTGGTACTGGAAACAATGCAAATGACCTGAAGCTGTGTGGGATAGGCGACGCCGAAGGCACTTAAAAAGTCGGTGTTAAAGGCGTTGATTCCACCGAATTTACTGCCCCATTGAGTGGCAAAAGCAATTAGTGAGTGCATTGTGTTCTCATGACATTCCTTAGTCTGCCTAGTATACAACGCTAGACTTTCTCGGCGGGAAGGGCTTTGCAAGTCCATACCAAACGTTTCACGGCGCCTCGCCGCTACTTTGCCTCCTGAATCAAATGATTCGCTTCAATTAAAGCACTCCCAAACGTTTCGGACGATGAAAACGCCCCGTCCGGCATTGAGGCTTTCGGTGAAGCCACGATTCGGAAGTCGGCGGAGTCCGGGTGAGGTCTTGCAATCAAGCAGATATAGCTAAACTCTCAGGCAGCAAACCATCCAACTTCGGTCACTGATGGTCGAAACGCAGCAGTCCGCTACTGGCCGAAGTCTGTCTTCCCTCGTAAGCCAACATTAAAAGGTTAAGGCCTAATCTGTAATTCCATTAGGCGATACCCTATTAGGCTTTACTGTTTCGGCACAACACCTTGTCATTAGTCCTCGGGCTAAAGAATTTGCGTCAGCCAATATCTATCGGCGGTGCCGGTCAAGCTAAAGCGGAAATTTTTGTCGTGCTGTTTTATCATGGTGCCGACAAGGATGTGTTCGCTCCCGAGCTGGTCTCGGGTGTTTTTGACCGACAAGGATTTGCGATGCCTCCCTGCGCTGTATTCATTCGGCTGTTTTCGGCCTCTACTTGTTTCATTTTTCCCTGTCTGCTGGCAATAGCCGTTCCTGGTGCGAGCCAGGCCGGATTAAATGACGCAACTCATAATCTCCCCATTAATCCCACGCCGCAGCACCCGGCCTTCTTGCTTGAGTTGGGCAGTGCGCCTTCTGCACTATCTCATACCCTGCCCGGTGTCCAGATCGTGCAAGGCCAAGCGCTGCCGGAACCGCAAGCCGGCGTCAGTTGGCAAGTCGAGCCTGATGCTGTCAACGTGTTGCATGCCGGCTTCGGCGCATGGCCGGCGGCTTTTCGGTTCAACTTAACCCAGCCTGCGGCGGGTGATTTTAAATTTTGGGCGCGCTGGCGGCAGGGCGGCGATCCGACTGTTTGCGTACAGATTTTTGAAGTTTGGGCGGGACCGGATACCGGTCAGTTGGCGTTGCGCGGCAGCTTTGCGCTGAAACCCAGCGGCTGGGAATACGCCTGGATGACCGGCGATAAGCCGGTGTCGCTGAAAGCCGGTGATAAGGTGATGGAAATTCGCAACAGCGGCAATGGTCACGATGCCAAAGTGTTCGATGCGTTTTTGTTGGCTTCGCCGTGGGGGGCGCTGCCTTGGGTGGGTAGTGTGGATCAACCGGCAGTGTTGTTGGAATTAGGCAAGGCGCCAACCTTGGCGGCGTTGCCCAAGCCGCGCTATCTCGACGTTGTGACTGGCAGCGCCACGGCGGGCCACAATACCGGCGCACTGGCCATCGAGCAGGATGAAGCATTATTGTTTCATCAAGGGTTTGGCGATTGGGGCGGTAGTTTTCGTTTTGCATTGCCGGCAGCCCTTAAGCCTGGGGAATATCGATTGCTGGCCCGCTATAAAAGTGGCGGCGAAGTGTCTCAGGTCAAACAACGCTTCATCGTCAAGGCCGGTGCAAAACCTGAAGAACTGGCGACTCGCACCGAGTTTGCCCTTACTAACAACACCCCATGGGAATACCAATGGTTGCCGGCACCTGCCGGCGTGACATTGTTGCCTGGCGACCGTTGGCTGGACATCGAAAATAGCGGCAAGGCTGACGGAGCCAAAGTTTTCGACGCGTTTTTATTGAAACTAGATAAACCGCTTGGCGAGTGGATGTCCGCCGAGGAGGCTCAGGCCAGAAATCGCTTTTTGGCGTTGACCAAACCTGCCGCAGCAGGCCCGCGCCGCCTTTATCTGTTGGATGGCAAGGGCGAGCATGCCGAGAGGTTATTTCGCGGCTTGGCTGCGGATGCGGCGCGACCGGTCTACGAAAATTTGCCGGTTACTTATTTGCTCGGCCCCGAAGCCGAAGCGATGGCCGGGCAATTAAACATCAAGACTCTGCCCGCCGCAGTAATCGCCGACGACCATTTCACAGTGCTCGGTGTATTGACTCAGCCCGTCGCAGCAACGGATGTGCTCAAATTTCTGGCTGAACCAGGCAAATTCGGCACTATGCCGATACCCGCCCAAGTGAATTCCCTGCCGCCGACACCGTTGCAAAACGGTGTGCCAATGGCTTGGCTGGTCGGAGGTTTGCAAGACGGCCAAGCCGGCGTATCGGTGTTTGGCCTGGATACGGAAACTATCTTACGGCCCAACCCTCAGCAAGCCTATCTGAGCCTGGAAATGATGGGTGGCAAAATGCGCGATTGGCGCATCGCAGCAACTCAGGCCAACGGTGACGCCGACATAGAAGCCAGCACGGCACATGCTTATGGTTGGTCGCGCGGCACCGGCTATGCGCAGCTTTACATTCATGCCCAGCAAGCAACGCCAACGCTGTTGCATCTACGGCAATCCGGTATCAAATCAGCCGGCTGGCTGGATGGTCAATCTATTACGTTTACCGATGATCCAAGACCACCCGCCGGCTTTACCAAATCTATGGGTACTCAGGTCAAAACGCTATTG
This sequence comes from Methylomonas sp. PHL2-19, assembly GCF_059331595.1. Classification (NCBI taxonomy): domain Bacteria; kingdom Pseudomonadati; phylum Pseudomonadota; class Gammaproteobacteria; order Methylococcales; family Methylococcaceae; genus Methylomonas; species Methylomonas sp. PHL2-19. The sequence goes on along the minus strand of NZ_CP196839.1, from coordinate 4,777,274 downwards.
CATGGCTTGACCACGGAAGGCTTGCTGGCAACCGCCAGTGCCGAGCGTATGCAGTCGCCGCAAGTGGCGGCGCTAAACCTGGCTCCTGGCTGGCATAGCCTGTTGCTGAAACTGGTGATGCAACATGAGCAAGGACAGCGCTTTTATTTCTCCGGGGCATTTACCGATACAGCCGGACAGACATCGGCAGGCTTGACAACCCAAGTTAGCGATCCCGATGCGGATCTGGCTTTACAACAGATTGCCACAAAGTTACGGCCTATCGTGTTCGTTGATGCACCTGCCAACCTGCTGCATCCGGGGGATGCGCTGAAGTTAAAGGTGGATTTACGCTGGCAGCCGATTTTGGAAGAAACGACTTTAGCGCCGCCGCTACTGCGCTTCCCGGCAAAATGCCGTCTGCGCCTAGTCGATTACAGCGGCAAACAAATCGCCGAACGGGAAGTCAACGATACTTTTCCCGGTCAGATTGAAGTCGATTTTGGCAAGCTTCTTGAGCCGGGTTATTACGCGGTCTATCCGTCCTTGTATACGACCGACGGCCGCTTGATCATGCATTATCCGGCCGACGGTTTTAGTGTGGTCGGCGGCAATGCCGCCCAAAAGCAACGGCTGGCGCAAAAGAAACTCTGGAACAACGATTACTACGCGCTGGCCGACGGTGACAAAAGTTTCAGGCAGTCTGGCGGCTATTTTGCTTGGCTGGAACGGATGGGGATTATCAGAAGCTACGGCAGCTATCCGGGATTTGCTCCCGACTATAAGCCGCTGTGGGAACGAGCCAAACAGCGCGGTTTGCAGTTATTTGCCGATTCCTCCGGCGACAGCAATTGGTTGAACGACAAGCCTACCGACGGCCAAAGCTTTATCCAATCTGCGGCGGCTTACACTCGCTATTTCAAAGCCACAAACGAAATAGACATCCGCCATGAAGCCGATTGGCAAGCGCTGCGCGAGCCGGCGCATTGGGTCGAACGAGCGAAATGGGAATATCAACAAGCCCATCAAGCCCGCAGCGATGCGCATGTTGTCGGCGGCAGCTTGGTCAGGCCAGGCGAGGGCGATTGGTTTAAACAGGTATTGCAATTGGGTTTGGACAACTACCAAGATGCTTGGGACGTGCACGCCTATCCGCAACAGCCGCCGCGTTTTGGCGGGCCGATTGGTAATGGTTCCAACGAAGATGAGCGGGGCGTGCTGGCAAGCTATGCCAGCCTGGGCCGCAGCAACAAATTGCCGTTCTGGCTTGGCGAAACCGGTGCCAAGGCCATGCACGGTTTCAGCGGCCGGCGCTGGCAGGCCGAGCAGGTAGCGAAAATCATCGCCTGGGTCAACAGCCGTCCGGATTATCTGGGTGTAGCGTTTTGCATCGCCCACGAATATGACCTGGCTTACGGCCGAATCTGGGACTATTCCTTGGGCCATAAGCCCGGCGAAGCGGCCATGTATACCGCCGGCGCGCTGATTGACGGCTGGCCTTATCGAGCCGTCGATACCCACGACGATAAGGTCCAGGCCGCTTATTTTGGTGAGACTTTGATGATCTGGCGGACGGATGATGCCCGCAGTGACTGGCCAATACGGCTGGACCCGATCAAAGTCTGGGTGGTGGTGGATGTCGTCGGGCAAGTGCGCGAGCTGGCCGTCGACAATGTAGGCCAGGCCATCGTCTCAATTTCCTCCAGCCCCATGTATGTATTATCGCGGGCGCATTATCTCCAGGCGATTGCCGATTGACGGACTGCGGAATGGCCGTGTTGGTGGAACGCAAAACTGTTTTTTCGAAAATTGCCAAACGATATTGTGTGCGGCATTAATGCTAAATACCTTGGTTTGGCCGCACTGCGCGGCTAGACTTGCACCATTACTAATCCACACGGGATGGCCAGGTGAATAGTTCAAAGCAAACCCCCTTATACGATTTACATCGGCAACTAGGTGCCAAGATGACCACGTTTGCCGGTTACCAGATGCCGGTGCAATACAAAAACGGCATCATTCACGAGCATTTGCACTGCCGCAGCCAGGCCGGTTTCTTCGATATTTCCCATATGGGCCAGTGCCGAATATTGGGCGAAGGCGCGGCAGAGGCCTTAGAAAAACTCACGCCCGGCGGCATCGTCGATTTAAAGTGCGGCGCGCAGAAATATACGGTTCTCACCAACGCCAACGGCGGCGTTATCGACGACATCATCGTCACCCGCATCGAATCCGGCTTATCCCTCATCGTCAATGCCGGTTGCAAGGACAAGGATTTTGCTTATCTGCGCAGCCAATTACCGGCCGATTACTTATTCGAAGCGTTAGCTGAGTTAGCCCTGTTTGCCTTACAAGGGCCGGCTGCGGCAGCGGTGCTGGCCAAGTTTACGGCGGAGGTCGGCGAGCTGAAATTTATGCAAGCGTGCGCCACCGAGATTGCCGGAACCCTATGCCACATCAGCCGTAGCGGCTACACTGGCGAAGACGGCTTTGAAATATCCTTACCGCAAGCCGAGGCCGAGCGCATCGCCCGTTTGCTGTTGGCGGAAGAGGGCGTTGAACCGATTGGCCTGGGGGCTCGCGATACGCTGCGCTTGGAAGCCGGTTTGTGCCTGTATGGACACGAGCTTAACGAATCGATCACACCTATCGAAGCGGGTTTGCAGTGGATATTCAAAAAAGGCCACAGCGATTTTCCCGGCGCGGAAAAAATTCTGCAGCAACGGCAGGATGGCGCGGAGCGAGTGCGCGTCGGCTTACTGGTGGATGGCCGTATTCCAGTGCGGGACGGCTGTGAGATTGTGCATCAAGACCGGCCAATCGGCACGGTGACCAGCGGCAGTTTCTCGCCGAGTCTAAATCGGCCGGTGGCGATGGCGCTGCTGGATCGCCGATTTGCCGAGCCGAGTACCGGATTAACCGCGCTGGTGCGGAACTCTGCTATTTCGGTGACGGTCACTTCGCTACCTTTCGTTCCGCACCGCTACTTAAGAAGGTAAGCCCATGTCTGCAAAAAACGTCCGTCTCGACCAACTGGAAATGCGCGGTAATTTCATTCAACGCCACATTGGTCCCAATGCTCAACAGACCCAGGAGATGCTGGCCGAGCTGGGCTTGAGCGATCTGGAACAGATTGTCGGCCAAGTGATTCCGGCCAATATTTTGAATCACGAACCGCTGAAACTCACCAATACCATCAGCGAACGCGCGGTGATCAAATACTTGCGCAAAATGCGCGAGCGCAACAAGGTGTTGGTATCGATGATAGGCATGGGTTACTACGACACCATCATGCCGGCGGTGATCAAGCGCAACGTCCTGGAAAACCCCGGCTGGTACACCGCCTACACGCCGTATCAAGCCGAAGTCGGGCAGGGCCGGCTGGAAGCTTTATTGAATTTTCAGCAAATGATCATCGATTTGACCGGTATGGATATCGCCAACGCCTCGCTGCTGGACGAAGCGACTGCGGCGGCGGAAGCAATGACCATGTCGCGGCGGCTAGCAAAAAGCCCGTCCAACACCGTGTTGATCGATAAAGATTGCCATCCGCAAACTATCGCGGTGGTGCAGACTCGGGCCGGCTCCTTGGGCTACGAAGTGGTGGTCGCCGATCCGTTCGACAATCTGGCGCAACACGATTTTTTTGCCTTGATTCTGCAATATCCGGGCTCCAGTGGCGAAATCCGCGATTTGACCGAAGCGACCACGATTGCTCATGGCAAACAAGCATTGGTCACGGTAGCGGCTGATTTACTAAGTTTGGTTTTGCTTAAACCGCCAGTGGCCTTCGATGTGGACATCGCGGTAGGCAGCGCTCAGAGGTTTGGTGTGCCTATGGGTTACGGCGGTCCGCACGCGGCGTTTTTTGCCACCCGCGACGAATTCAAGCGCTCGATGCCCGGGCGCTTGATTGGTGTGTCCAAAGACAGTCACGGCCAGATCGCTTTGCGAATGGCCCTGCAAACCCGCGAGCAACACATTCGCCGCGACAAGGCCACCAGCAATATCTGTACATCGCAGGTTCTGCTGGCGGTGATTGCCGGTTTTTATGCGGTCTATCACGGCGCGGAAGGGCTGCGCCTAATCGCCGGCCGGGTGCATCGCTATGCGCAGATTCTGGCAGCGGGTTTGGTGCAAGGCGGCCATCAAGTGCTGAGCCAATGTTATTTCGATACCGTGGTGGTCAGCGTGCCGAATCGCGCCCGCCGCATCGCCGCGCAGGCGGCTGATGTGAATATCAATCTGCGGGTTATCGATGCCGATACGCTGGGGGTTGCCCTGGACGAAACCACCAACCGCGAGCATTTACGGACCTTGTGGCAGGTGTTCGCTTCGCCGATTGCCGAGTTGCCGGACATTGCCGTGTTGGATGCGACACTGGGCGAATGCATCCCGGATACGCTATTGCGCGACGACGCAGTTCTGAGCCATCCAGTGTTCAGTCTGTACCATTCGGAAACCGAGATGATGCGCTACATGCGCCGGCTGGCGCGCCGCGATATTGCCTTGGACCGGGCGATGATCCCGCTGGGTTCGTGCACGATGAAACTCAATGCCGCTACCGAAATGCAGGCGATTTCGTTCTACGAATTCAATGCCATGCATCCGTTTGCGCCGCTGTATCAAGCCCAAGGGTATCAGCAATTATTCGCCGAGCTGGAGGACATGCTCTGCGATTTGACCGGCTTCGATGCCTTTTCCCTGCAACCCAATGCCGGCTCGCAAGGCGAATACACCGGCCTGCTGGTTATCCGCAAATACCACCAGGTCAACGGCCAGGGTCAACGCAACATCTGCCTGATTCCGGCCTCGGCGCATGGCACCAACCCGGCCAGCGCGACCTTGGCCGGGTTGCAGGTTGTGGTGGTGGCCTGCGACGACCACGGCAACGTCGATGTCGCCGATCTGCGCGCCAAGGCCGAGCAGTACCGCGACACCTTGGCGGCGTTGATGATTACCTATCCGTCCACCCACGGCGTTTACGAACAAGCGTTTCGGGAAATCTGCGACATCGTTCATCAACACGGTGGCCAAGTGTATATGGATGGCGCTAATTTCAACGCCTTGGTCGGTCTATGTCGGCCCGGCAAGATTGGCGCGGACGTGGCGCATTTGAATTTGCACAAGACGTTTTGCATCCCGCACGGCGGCGGCGGTCCCGGCGTAGGGCCTATCGGCGTGGGTGCGCATCTGGCGCCGTACTTGCCGGATCACCCACTCGTGGAAGGCGTCAATCCCGCCAAGGGCGAGCACGGCACGGTCGGTACCGTATCGGCGGCACCGTGGGGCTCGGCGAGTATTTTGACGATTTCCTGGGCCTACATCGCGATGATGGGCGCTACCGGCCTGCGCCGGGCCACGCTAACCGCGATCATGAATGCCAATTACATCGCCCGCCGGCTGGCGCCGCATTACCCGATTCTTTACACCGACGCTAACGGCTGGGTGGCGCACGAATGCATCATCGATTGCCACGCCTTCAAAAAAACCGCCAACGTCACGGTCGAGGACATCGCCAAACGCCTGATCGATTACGGTTTCCATGCGCCGACCGTGTCGTTTCCGGTGCCGGATACCTTGATGATCGAACCCACCGAAAGCGAGAACAAAACCGAAATCGACCGTTTCTGCGCAGCGATGATCGCGATTCGCGACGAAATTCGTGAGATCGAAACCGGCAGCGCCGACCCGGACAATAACGTGCTGCACAACGCCCCGCATACCCATCGCCTGTTGCTGGAGGACTGGCATTTGCCGTATTCCCGGCAAAAAGCCTTCTTCCCGGATAGCCACCAGCACGACGACAAATATTGGCCGCCGGTCGGGCGCATCGACAGCGTCTACGGCGACCGCCATGTGTTTTGCAGTTGTCCGCTGGACTGGGCGCAAGCCGCCGCGGAGTGCGATGCTGAAGCACGTTAACCAGCCGCTGGCCTTCGTCGACCTGGAAACCACCGGCGCCACCGCCACCAAAGACCGCATCACCGAAATCGGCATCGTGCTGGTCGATGAAGACGGCGTGCGGGAATGGAATCAACTGCTCAACCCGCAAACCCGGATTCCGTTGTTCATCGAACAAATGACCGGCATCAGCAACGAGATGGTAGCGCAGATGCCCAGCTTTGCCCAAGTGGCCTGTGAAGTGGCGGAATTGTTGGAAGGGCGCTTGTTCATTGCTCACAACGCCCGTTTTGACTACGGGTTTTTGAAGAACGAATTCAGCCGGTTGGACATGAGCTTTCGGCCGCAAGTGTTATGTACCGTCAAACTGTCGCGGGCTTTGTATCCGCAGTACCACAGGCATAATCTGGACAGCCTGATCGAACGGCATGGTTTGCAGGCCAAAGACCGGCACCGGGCCTTGGCCGATGCCCAATTGATTCACCAATTCTGGAATCAAGCCTGCGAGCAGTTCTCGGAGGCGGTGGTCGATCAAGCTGCCCAGCGTTTGGTCGGCCGCTCCAGTCTGCCGTCCAACATCGACCCAAACTTAATCCACGATTTGCCGGAAACGCCCGGCGTTTAGCTGTTTTACGGCGAGAACGACCTGCCGCTGTACATCGGTAAAAGCGTCAACATCCGCAACCGGGTGCTGGCGCATTTCGGCGCCGACCATAAGAACAGCAAGGAGATGAGTCTGGCCCAGCAACTGCGCCGCATCGACTGGATCGAAACCGCCGGCGAGCTGGGCGCGCTATTGCTGGAAGCACGCTTGATCAAGGAAAAAACCCCGGTGCACAACCAGCGCCTGCGCCGCAAAAACGCCTTGTGCGCCTGGCAATTGCAACAACACGGCGAACAGCTCAAGCCGGTGTTGAGTTGGGCCGGCGAGCTCGATTTTGGCGCCCAGGACAATTTGTACGGCCTTTACCACAGCCAGCGCGACGCCCAGAAAGCCTTGCGCGGCGTTGCCGAACAGCACGGCCTGTGCCTCAGCGTGTTGGGCCTGGAAAAAACCGCCGCCGGCCGGCCTTGCTTTGGTCACCAGATCAAAAAATGCCGCGGCGCCTGCGTCGGTTTGGAAGCCCCGCTGGCCCACGCGGCGCGGCTGTTGATCGCCATGCAAAAACTCAAACTCGCCGTCTGGCCTTATCCGGGCGCGATTGGTGTGCGCGAAGGCGAGGAATTGCATGTGATCGATCGCTGGTGTTATCTGGGTACAGCGAAAAACGAAGCGGAGATAGCCGAGCTATTGCAGGCCGGTGTTCCGGCCTTTGATCGGGATACTTATATGTTGCTGAGTAAGTCGTTGAAAAAGGCGGAGGTTGTTGGGTTGTCAAAGGCGTTTAGAGTGGTTGGTTGAACCGCGTTTGTCCGGTTACCCCTTTCTAATTGGTATCTACGACCTTTTTATATTTTATTCTAGGGGCTGTTGCCATTTTGTCATAATCCCTTTGAAAATCGATTGGCGAGCCATATTGATTGAGTTTTCAATCAAACGATAACTAGCGAATGCCACGCCAACTGCTTACAGATACCCACTGGGAAAAGCTAAAAACGATTATGTTGAGTTTCAGCATTTACGACAAACCCGGTCTTCGGCAAACGGTCGAAGGGATTTTTTATCGTTTGCGTGTTGGCTGCCCTTGGCGAGACTTGCCCGTCGCTTTTGGCAAGTGGAATGCCGTGTACAAGCGCTTCAATGCCTGGTCACTGCAAGAAAAGCTGAGGGGTATCTTTCAGGCGCTAGTGATTGAGCCTGATTTGGAATGGCTATTTATTGATGGCAGCATTATTAAAGCCCATCAACACAGTAGCGGCGGCGCCCATGAAAATCCAACAGCCATCGGGAAATCGGTCGCAGGCAACACGACCAAAATCCATATGGCGGTTGATGCCGGTGGACTTCCCATCCAGTTCTCGATTACGGGGGGCGAAGTACATGACTGCAAAGAAGCGCCGGAATTTGTGGCCAAGCTCCCCCAGGCGGGCTACATGATTGCAGACAAAGGGTATGACAGCGAGCCGTTACGGATTCAAATTCGAGACCAAGGCACAGTCCCCATCATCCCAAGAAAACAAAATTCAATAGTCGGGAATGAGGAAATGGACTGGTGTCTCTATAAATATCGCCACCTCGTTGAAAACGTATTTGCGCGACTGAAACATTTTAGAGCTATTGCCACCCGATATGACAAACTAAAACGCAATTTTGAAGGTGCTATCGCCCTGGCTTGTGCATTTATATGGTTACCGATGTGAAACGGCAACAGCCCCTAGCTTTCTAGGCTGCACCTGGTTAGCCCTTTGCAAGGAGCCGGTTTCTATGATGATCGCAATTTTTGTTATATCTGGATTGCTTATTTGTATTGCTGTACCAGTCTTCATGGTTAAAACAAAGGATGCCAGAAGGAGACTTCAAACGATGTATATTGGTTTATACATCTCTGGTCTTTCTTTAGTAACCACAATCGGATTGACATATCTCTGTTTAATTGAAGGTGTAATCTCGTTCGGCACTCGAACGCAGAGTGTAACTTTGCTTCAAAGCGAAGCCCCAGTGTTGTATTTGCTGTTGGCCCCTTTTTCAATTGCTCTGCCTAGCTGTTTTATTTTGTTTGGCTGGCGTGTATTCCAAAGCGCCCGACTTGGGAAACCATTGTCGTTAAAACTGTAATTGCAACCTCTAAGAGGAATGTTCTAAAAGCCCGGTAGGGTACGCACCGCGTACCTCCCTGGCTTTTGCTATCACGATAGCATTTTGATGGTACTACAACTTATTATAAAACAACCCAAAAGAGCGCATTGATTATCAAGGTGTCTTATGTTGATGGGAGACCTACTAATGGTGGCACGAAAGATTAGTGTTTTAGGCGTTTTTTTTATCGTTTCGTGTGCGACAGCCAATGAACCAGAATCCATACAACTTAATAATCAGTTGTCTGCCTGCATCGCTGTTAATGACATACAAACGTCCATCGAGAATGGGATTCCTGTCCTCTCGTTTGATGCCAAAATAATTAAATCAATTGCTGAGTGCGGCTGTAAATCAGCTCTGGGATCGTATTCGGTAATGGCCAAAATGGCAGAATATCAATCGTATATAATCGTTGGAAAGGTGGCTTTTACAAAATCCGAACATAAGTATTGGCCATTGTCGGCGGAGCAAGGTTTGATTGACAAAAGAAAATTGGAGATTGTCTTATCCTGTGCTCAACCAGACTAAATATTTTTCTCGTTCCCACGCGCTGCGTGGGGATGTCGGGCTTGGCCGCGCTGCGGCATGCGTGACCGCAGCGCGGAATATTTTGGTTCCCACGCAGCGCGTGGGAACCCGATAACAATGAAAAACCAGATATTGACCGCATTGAGTAACTCAACAGGTGCACCTTCTAACATCAGCACATCAGATTTAGAGCACCCTATCGCGTCAATGGGGAGCCAAGAAAAATTGACTAAGCTGTAACCGTTCATCGGGAGGCCGTTTGTCCGTTGAACGGAGGATAGGGCTTTGCCCGTTGGCGAACGACCAAGCTTGGGCGCCATAGCATGCTTGCTAAGCATTCTTTCGCGTCAATGCCATGCCTGTAAAGCTTGCCGGGTATTTATCGCTAGCCAAAATCCAGTGTTTTTCAGTTCCGCTTCACGGGAATGCTGCTATTATCAAGCTCACACGACAGACTGTTAACTTCAATGCTCGATTCCACACCAGCTGATGTCCGAAAACACCATCAAATACGCCCAACTTGTCGATCTTGCCAGTCTGCAAACGCTGATGGACGATTTGTACCGGGTGATCGGCATACCTAACGCCATTATCGATACCGACGGCGTTGTTATCACCAACGCCGGCTGGCAAGATGCCTGTGTAAAATTTCATCGGGTCAACCACAACACCTGCAGTAACTGCATAGAAAGCGATACGGCATTGGTTGAAAGCATGTTGAAGGGAGAGCGGTTTGCAATCTACAAATGTCTGAACGGGTTGGTAGATTCGGCTATGCCGATTATCGTCGAGGGCCAGCACGTCGCCAATATTTTTACCGGTCAATGTTTTATTGATCCTCCGGATCTGGAATTCTTCCGCAGTCAGGCCAGGCGATATGGGTTCGAGGAAGCTAGTTATCTGCAAAGCATCAGCAAGGTCCCGGTCATTGCCAGGCAGCGGCTGGAAACTATCACGGAAATGTACGCGCAACTCGCGCAAGCCTTTGCCAAACACGGTGCGGACCGGTTGCAGCAAAAACTGGCGGCGGCGGAACTGGCGGAGCTTAATAACGAACTGAATCGGCGCGTCGAAGAAAGAACCGAGCAACTGTTTCAAAACAATCAGCAGTTGCTGCTGGAAAAACGCGCCCTGGCCGCCAGCGAAGCACGCTTATCGGCATTATTCAAACACATGAGTAGCGGCGTGGCGGTATACCGGGCCAGCGAGGACGGCCGGGATTTCATTATCATCGGCTTTAACAAGGCTGCCGAGCAGATCGAAAAAATCACCCGCAAAGAATTGATCGGTAAAAAACTGACCGAGATGTTTCCGGGGGTATTCGAATTCGGGCTGTTGGATGTATTGCGGCGGGTCGCCAAAACCGGGACGCCGGAGGCTTTTCCGCCCTCATATTACCGTGATGAGCGGATTCAGGGTTGGCGGGAAAATTATGTGTATAAATTGCCTGGTGGTGAAATTGTCTCGATTTACAACGATGTGACCGAACGCAAGCTGGCGGAAAAGGCTTTGCATCTGACGCAGTTTTCGGTGGATAGAGCCACTGAATGTTTGTACTGGATAACCGCTGATGCCAGATTCCAATTTGTAAACAACACAGCCTGCGAAGTATTGGGCTATAGCCGCGAGGAGTTGTTGACATTTTCGGTAATGGATATAGACAAGGATTTAACGGCGGAAAATTGGCCCGCGCATTGGCAGGAAGTCAAACAAAAAGGCGCGTTAAAAATGGAAGCCATCCATCGCTGTAAAGACGGTCGGGAAATTCCGGTGGAAGTGGCCGCGAATTATCTGGTTTTTGAGGGTTTGGAATATAACTGTGCGTTCGTGCGCGACATCAGTGAGCGCAAAGCCCTGCAAGCGGAGTTGGAGCGTCAGGCGCGCATCGATTATCTGACCGGCATCGCCAATCGCCGCTATTTCATGGAGCAGGGCGAAGCGGAGTTGGCGCGCAGTGATCGTTACGGCAATCCATTGTCGGTACTGATGCTGGATATCGACTATTTTAAAGCCGTCAACGACAACTACGGCCATGCTGCCGGCGATCAGGCTCTGCAAAAACTGGGCTGCATTTTGGTGGAGGTTTTGCGGGAAATCGACATCCCCGGGCGCATGGGCGGCGAGGAATTTGCGATTTTATTGCCGGAAACCGGCTTGCTTAAAGCACTTGAGGTGGCGGAACGACTCCGAAGTGTAGTGGCCGACAGCGTGATTCCGGTTGAATCGGGGTTGGAATTGCAATTTACCGTATCCATTGGCGTGGCTACCCTGACGGATAAAAACAGCAGCATCGGCGATTTGCTGAACTTGGCCGATAAGGGTTTGTATCAAGCCAAACACAGCGGTCGGAATAAGGTCTGTCGTTTTTCGCCGCAAGATTAGGATTGCATCGGCTCGTCAAAACTCTCTCAACTCCGCGCTGCTTCGATAAACTGCGCCAAGGCCGCCACGGAACTGAAGATTTTCACCACATCGTCGCGTTCGGCATCAATTTTTACCTGATACTTTTTACGTATCGCCAAGCCCAGTTCCAGCGCGTCTATGGAATCCAGGCCCAAGCCATCATTGAACAGCGCGGCGTGGCTGTCGATGTCCGCCGCATCGACATCTTCCAGTGCCAGCGTGTCGATAATCAGGTGCTTTAATTCAGTTTCCATCTCGCTCATGGCGTTCTCGTTGTTGAGTAAAATAATCCTGTAAATACTGCGTTAAACGCCGCACCGCTATCGAGCGTGGTTGCAACTCCCGGAAAGGCTGCAATTCGATATCCTCGCCGACGATCATTTGCAAATGAAAACGCCGGTGCGGGATTTGGTACCAGGCTTGAGTTTTGGTGAGGGTGCTGGGTTTACAGGTCAGCGTTACCGGCGTGATTATACTATCGGCTTGTAAAGCAATGGCTGCCGCGCCGCGTTGAAAACGATAAGGCCGGCCCGGCGCCGAGCGGGTGCCTTCCGGAAAAATGATCATGGTGCCGCCGTTTTGCAGCCAAGCGGCGCAATCGTTGACCATCGTTTCAGAATCGGCGTTGCTGATATAGCCGGCATTCAAGATTGGGCCGCGCATCGCCGGGTTGTGCCACAGGCTGGCCTTGACGATGCAGTTGGCTTGTTTGATTCGGCTGATTAAAAACACCACATCCACCAGCGTCGGGTGGTTGGCGACAATCAGCTGGCGGGGACGGTTGAGTTTTTCCAGTCCTATCACTTCATAGCTCATGACGCCCAGTCTGTGCATCAAGCCTATAAACATATAAAAACTCAGATGCACCGTGTATTGGCCGCGGCCGGCTTTTTCGGCGCGGCTGCCCGGCCATATTGCCAAGAGCGGAAACACCAGCAGCCACAGCATCACGCCACCGATCCCGAAGCTGGTAAAGCTGATCGCAGTGGCCAGTAAACGCCAGCCGTAATCAATTTTTTGAATTAGAGTTTGTGCCATCGCCAGCTGCGGTTCTGATCGCCGAACTGCAACATGGCTGGGTCGGCGGGCAGGAATTGGATTAGGGTCGGCAATTGTAGCGGTTACTGGCTATTGTGACGAGTTATCGACGATAAACCTGAAAATCAGTTGCGGCGGTTGTAAACCGTGCATGGATGCAATAAGTAGAGCACACAGGCGTAGTTGCTGAGCAGAACACCACCCACCCTGCCTCAGGGCGAACGGGATTGGCTATGCCCAGCATAAATGAAACCGCTTGGAACTATGATCTGTGTGCCATAGCCCCAAGTTAGGATGAAGCGTGGACGTTATATGCAGCCCGGCAACGGCCGGGAATCCTCTTTACTGAACTGCGGCAGGGTGGCGAAGGCTTCTTTCAGCTTTTCGTGCCACATCTTGCGGATTTTGCTTAAGTATTCGTTGTCTTCCTGGAAGCAATAGTACTCGTCCAGTGTCAGCGTATCTCGGTGATAAATCAACAGCTCCACCGGCGCGCCGACGCTGGCATTACTGCGCATCGTTGAGTCCATCGAAATCAAGCAGCAACGCCCGGCTTCGTGCAGTGCGGTATCGATTTTTAAAAACCGGTCCAGCACCGGTTTGCCGTATTTGTTTTCGCCGATTTGCAGATAAGGGGTCTGCCGCGAGGTAGTGATGCAATTGCCTTCCGGATAAATCAAATAAGCGCCGTGCGGCTCCTGGCCTATTTGTCCCGCCAAAATAAAAGTGGCGGACGGATTGAAGCTGCTTTGTCCGGCATCCACATGGCGGCGCTGCTTTTCGACGCTGATCCGCCCCAAATAGGCGGCGGCTTCCGACAGATAGTTGACCGTGTCCAGATTCACTTCGGTCTCTTCTTTCATATCGCGCTTCAACTGGTCGATCACGGCCTGCGTGGTCGCCAGATTGCCGGCGCTGAGCAGTACGATTTTCCGATCAGATGCCGTACAAAATGGGTGCATTTTGCCGTAAATGCTGACATTGTCGATGCCGGCGTTGGTTCTGGAATCCGACGTTAATACCAGTCCGTCTTTTAGAGAGACAGCAATACAATAAGTCATACGCTCTGCGCCTGAAAAATAAGGTTGCCCGCAGTGTACTAAAGAAGCTGCGTAAAGGCCAAGGACAGTATCGATTAACTGGCGGGGTAAGTTGTTAGATGCATCTCAGGCTCGGCTTTCAGTATACTGAGCCGACACGTTTAAATCAGCGGCGGGTAATTCATAGATGATTAGTAAACCAGGCCTGTATCTCGTTGGGGGAGTAGCTGCCGTTGTGCTGGTCGCCAGCGGTTTTTATCTGAAGGAGGGAAATCGGCATACCGATGCCTTGATCCTGTACGGCAACATGGATATTCGCCAAGTCGAACTGAGTTTTCACGATCCGGAGCGCGTCGAGCAGATCCTGGTTCAGGAAGGCGAGCGGGTCAAACGCGGCCAATTGTTGGCGGCGCAAGCGTTGGAGCGCTTTCAATATAGCCGCGATCAGGCCGCAGCCAAAGTGGATGTGCAACAACATCAGCTGGATAAGCTGCTGCACGGTTCGCGGCCGCAGGAAATCGGTAAGGCTGGCAATGATGTCAAAGCGGCGGAAGCGGCGGTGGTACTGGCTAAGAAAGAGTTGGTCCGTTTTCAGGCGTTGGTCAAACGCAAACTAAGCTCCGCCGAGTCCCTGGATCGGGCGCAAGCCCAATACGACGCGGCCCAGCAGAGTCTGCAAGCCTTGAAACAGCAATATGCGCTGACCGAAATCGGTCCACGCCGGGAAGATATTCAAGCGGCGCAAGCACAACTGAAAGCCGATCAGGCCGCCTTACAGCTGGCTGATAAAGTCTTAGCCGATGCGCGCTTGTATGCGCCGCAGGATGGGGTGGTCCAGAACCGCATCCTGGAGCCCGGCGACATGGCCAGCGCGCAAAAGCCGGTATTGACGTTGGCCTTGCGCGAGCCTTTGTGGGCGAGAACCTATGTGGCGGAAGCTGATTTGGGACGACTGCGTTATGGTCTGCCGGCTAGTTTGGCCAGCGACAGCTTTCCGGATAAAAGCTATAGAGGTTGGGTAGGGTACATGTCGCCGACTGCCGAATTTACGCCTAAAACGGTGGAAACCACCGAGCTGCGCACCAGCCTGGTCTATCAAGTACGGATCTACGCCTGCGACCCGGACGATCAATTGCGGCTGGGGATGCCGGTCACCGTGAGGATAGACACCCAGCAAGCACCGATGGCACAACCGAGCTGCGAACCCGCGCTGTGATTGCCATAGAGGCCGATGCCGCACCGGCGCCATTGACCTTCAGGTCGGTAAGCAAGCACTTTACCGCCGGTGACCGGGTCGTACCGGCCTTGCGGGATATTTCCCTGAGTCTGTCGCTCGGCCAAGTTACGGCCTTGGTGGGTCCGGACGGTGCCGGCAAAACCACCTTGCTACGCTTGGCGGCCGGTTTGTTGTTGCCCGATAGCGGCAGCATAAGCAGTTTTGGTTTGGATACGGCCGCCGCCGGTGCCCAATTGCACCAATTAATCGGCTATATGCCCCAGCGTTTTGGTCTTTATGAGGACTTGAGCGTGCTGGAAAACCTCAATCTTTACGCCGATCTTTACGGCATATCGCTGCAGGACAGGCAGCAGCGCTTCGCTGAGTTGATGCGCATGACCAATCTGCAAAAATTCAATCAGCGTCTGGCCGGTCAGCTATCCGGCGGTATGAAACAAAAACTGGGTTTGGCCTGCACCTTGCTGAATCGGCCGAAATTATTGCTGCTGGATGAACCGTCGGTCGGCGTCGATCCCTTGTCACGCCGTGAGCTCTGGCAAATTATCGAGTCCTTGGTGGCGGAGTTCGGCACCACCGTCTTACTCAGTACCGCTTATATGGACGAGGCCGAGCGTTGCCAGCAGGTGGTATTGCTGGATAGTGGCGAAATTCTGCATCAGGATGCACCGTCCGGCTTTCATCGTCTGGCGGAGGCTTGCAGTTACCAGTTGTCCAGTCCGGTACTGGGTAAACGCCTGCTGCAACAACGTTTGCAGATGCATGCCGATTTAATCGACTCGGTGGTACAAGGTGACACAGTGCGGGCTGTGGCGCGCGCCAATTGCCAGCCGGATTGGACGGCGATATTCGATACTGCCGAGCAAGTGCGAATTACGCCGGTGCCGCCGCGTTTGGAAGATGCTTTTATCATGTTGCTGCTGGCCCGGCACGACGAAAAGTCGCCAGTGGAAACCGTCTGTTTTGTACCCGGCAATGGTTCGCGGTTTTTGGCGACGGAGCACGCAGCAGTGATTGAAGTCGAGCAAGTTGACCGCTGGTTCGGCAATTTTCAGGCGGTTAAGAAACTGTCTTTCGAGGTGCGGCAAGGCGAGATTTTCGGCTTGCTCGGTGCCAACGGTGCCGGCAAGACCACGACATTCAGAATGTTATGCGGCTTGCTGCCGGCCAGCAACGGCCGCTTGCGGGTGGCCGGCCTGGATTTGCGCACGGCAGCCGCCCAGGCCAGGGCCAGACTTGGTTATATGTCACAGAAGTTTTCCCTATATGGACAATTGTCGGTCAGGCAAAATCTACAGTTTTTCAGCCATGCCTACGGTTTACGCCATAAGCGGCGAACAGAGCGTATAGCCTGGGCGCTTCAAGAGTTTGACCTCACTGAGTTTGCCGACACCAATAGCGTCGATCTGCCGCTGGGTTACAAACAACGGCTGGCGCTGGCTTGCGCGCTGATGCACGAGCCCGAGATTCTGTTTCTCGACGAACCGACTTCCGGCATCGATCCGCTGGCGCGCCGCGAGTTTTGGAATCGCATCAACAGCCTGGCGGCGCAAGGGGTAACGATATTGGTCACTACGCATTTCATGGAAGAAGCCGAATATTGCGACCGGCTGTTGATCATGCGCGAGGGCGACATCCTGGCCGCCGGCACACCGGCCGAGATTCGCCGCCGCAGTCAAACCGTCGGGCAAGCGCCGGCCGAGACCATGGAAGAGGCTTTCATTCGCTTGCTGGAACTCAAAGGAGCGTCGTCCGGATGACTGCCGCCAGCCAACGCCTGCTAGGCTTGATTCGTAAGGAGTTTTTACAAGTGCTGCGCGATCCCAGCAGCCTGGCGATTGCGTTTGCGATGCCGGTGTTCTTGCTGTTGTTGTTCGGTTATGGAGTGTCACTGGACGCTCGCCGCGTGCCGATAGGCCTGGTCGTCGAGCATGTTTCACCGGCGTCGCGCAGTTTTAGCGCCGGTTTCGATTATTCCGATTATTTTCAAGCGCATTATTTCCGCGACCTGCGTGAGGCTCAGCAGGCCTTGCTGACTCGAAAAATCAACGCCATCGTGCATTTGCAGGCCGATTTCGATAAGCGCTTGACCGGCAGCGAACCGGCGCCGATTCAGGTTATCGTCAATGGCGTCGATGCTAATACCGCTCGTCTGACCAGCGGTTATGTGCAAGGCGTTTTTGAAACCTGGCTTAATGCTCGCGCCGCTTGGCAGGGACAGGAAGCGGCGCAGCCGGTGCAATTGGCCGCCCGGGTTTGGTACAACAGCGCCTTGCGTAGCCGTAATTTTCTGGTGCCGGGCTTGATCGCGGTGATTATGACTTTGATCGGCGCCTTATTAACCGCTTTGGTGATGGCCCGCGAATGGGAGCGCGGCACGATGGAAGCATTGATTTCCACACCGGTCAGTGTCCGCGAAGTGTTGCTCGGTAAACTGATTCCGTATTATTTGCTGGGCATGGGCGGCATGTTGCTGTCGATAGGCATGGCGGTGTTTTTGTTTCAGGTGCCGCTGGTCGGTTCTTTGTGGGTGTTGCTGGTGGCGGGCACATTATTTTTGCTGGCGGCGCTAGGCATGGGTTTGCTGATTTCCATAGCCGCCAAAAATCAGTTTGTCGCCGGGCAGATTGCCATTGTGGTGACTTTTCTGCCGGCCTTTATCCTGTCCGGATTTATTTTTAATATTGATAGCATGCCGTGGGCGGTGCAGTTGTTTACCCATTTGGTGGCGGCTCGTTATTTCGTGGCGATTTTGCAGACCGTATTCCTGGCCGGCGACATTTGGGAAGTGATTTTGCCCAACGCATTGGCCTTATTTCTGATGGCGTCGGCGTTTTTGGCGTTGGCCTTGTGGCGGGCGCCGCGCCGCCTGGAGTGACGAGTATGTGGTGGCGCATTCAGGCTTTATTGATCAAGGAATTCCTCAGCCTGCTGAAGGATAAAAAAAGCCGCTTTGTCTTGATCGTGCCGCCGCTGGTGCAGTTATTTTTGCTCAGCTATGCCGCTACTTACGATCTAAACCAACTGCCGATCGCGATATACAACGAAGACCGCGGCAGCGCCGCCCGCGATTTGATTGCCCGCTTCAACGGCGCGCCAGCGTTTCGGGAAGTGTTGCGCATCGAGCGCCAGGCGCAAATCGCCGCAGCGCTGGACAGCAAGCAGGTGTTGATGGTGTTGCATATCGGCCAAACATTCAGTCGCGATTTGCTGGGTGGCCGGCAATCGGCACCGGTGCAGATATTACTGGACGGCCGCGATTCCAATACGGCCCAGATTGCCTTGGGCTATGCCCGTAACGTGATCAGCCAGTTCAACAGCGATTGGGCGCGCCAGCACAACCAAACCGGGCCGCCGGCTGAATTGCGCGTCAGAGCCTGGTTTAATCCCAATCTGGAAAGCAGTTGGTTTATCGTGCCCGGTATCGTCGGCTTGCTGACCTTGGTGGTGACGATGACGGTGGCCGCATTGTCTGTGGCGCGCGAACGCGAACAGGGCACGTTCGACCAACTGCTGGTGACACCATTCACTCCGGCGGAAATTCTGATCGGCAAAGCCATTCCCGGCCTGATCATCGGCGTAGCCGAAGCGTCGTTCAGTATCTTCATGGTGGTCTTCTGGTTTCAGGTGCCGTTGTTGGGCAGCCTGGCCGCGCTGTACATCGGCATCGTGTTGTACGTGTTTTCGGTAATCGGTGCCGGTTTGATGATTTCCTCGCTATCGGTCACCCAACAACAGGGCTTGCTGGGTGGATTTCTGGTCATCGTGCCGGGTGTAATCCTGTCCGGCTACGCCACGCCCATCGAGAACATGCCGGAACTGGTGCAGCAGCTGACGTTCGTCAATCCGCTACGTTATTTTTTGATCATTATCCGCGGGGTATTTCTGGAAGGCTTGGGGATCGCCGATTTAACCGACCAATATTGGCCGCTGGCGCTGATCGGTTTGTGCTGTTTGAGTTGCGCCGGCTGGCTATTTCGCAAGCGTATGTACTGAACGATGCCTGGCGTCAGAGTTGTCTCTGAAATTGCCTGCTTTCAGGCCTTTGGCGCTTTGTCCAAATCCTGACAATCGGCTGGCGGGGATTGTGCCGTTACAAACATTAGGCGGCCGTATATTGGGGTGTTTGGTAGTTTATCTTAAAAAAGAATTTATATATCAGTAAGTTAAATTGATTTCATAACTGGCATGGCCTGTGCTTTCTCACTGCATAACCAATCAAGTGAGGTGAAGAATATGGAACTGCCAGTATTAAACGAAACTCCAGCAGCCAGCGCAGGCGGCTGCTCCTCCCATTCTTGCGGTACAAGTGATGATCAACTCGGGCATTTGTCCGACGAGATTCGCTCCAAGGTCGAAAATCATCCTTGTTACTCGGAAGACGCGCACCACTATTTTGCCCGCATGCACGTGGCAGTAGCGCCGGCTTGTAACATCCAATGCCACTATTGCAACCGCAAATACGATTGCTCCAACGAGTCGCGTCCCGGTGTGGTGTCCGAGTTGCTGACGCCTGATCAAGCCGTGAAAAAAACCATGGCGGTGGCGGCCAACATCCCGCAAATGACCGTGCTGGGTATCGCCGGCCCCGGCGACCCGCTGGCTAACCCTGAGCGCACCTTCGAAACCTTCCGCCGTTTGAGCGCTGAAGCGCCCGACATCAAGCTTTGCGTTTCCACCAATGGCCTGGCTTTGCCGGAATCGGTCGAGGAACTGGCTAAGCACAACATCGATCACGTCACGATCACGATCAATTGTGTTGATCCGGAAATCGGTGCGCAAATTTATCCGTGGATTTTCTGGGAAAACAAACGCATCAAAGGCGTGAAAGGCGCGAAGATCCTGATCGAGCAGCAACAAAAAGGCCTGGAAATGCTGACCGCCAGAGGCATTTTGGTCAAAGTCAATTCGGTAATGATCCCAGGCGTCAACGACAAGCACTTGGCGGAAGTCAGCAAAATCGTCAAAGCCAAAGGCGCTTTCCTGCACAACGTGATGCCGCTGATCGCCGAAGCCGAGCACGGCACCTTCTACGGCGTGATGGGTCAACGCGGTCCGACTCAGGACGAGTTGATGGACCTGCAGGATTCTTGCTCCGGCGACATGAACATGATGCGCCACTGCCGGCAATGCCGGGCCGACGCGGTTGGCCTATTGGGCGAAGATCGTGGCGACGAGTTCACTATGGACAAAATCGAGGCGATGGAAATCGATTACCAATCGGCAATGGAAAAACGCAAAGTGATCCACGAAGCGATCGCCGAGGAAATGCACAGCAAGCGCGCCGCGAAAGCGGAAAAAGCTGCCGGCCACGCCGACGAGCCCAAGCTGAATACCCGTCCCGTGTTGATGGCCATCGCCACCAGCGGTCAAGGCGTGATCAATATGCACTTCGGACATGCTAAGGAATTCCTGATCTACGAAGCCTCCCCGAACGGCGTGCGTTTCATGAGTCATCGCAAGACAGACTTGTATTGCGGCGGCGACGATACCTGCGGCGACGGCGAGAGCGTGTTGCAACAAACCATTCGTTCCCTGGCCGGCTGTGAAGCGGTGTTGTGCTCCAAAATCGGCTATGAGCCTTGGGACTTGCTGGAAAAAGCCGGCATCGTACCCAACGGCGAGCATGCGATGGAGCCTATCGAAGAAGCCGTGATGGCGGTTTACAAGGAAATGGCTGCCGCCGGCAAGTTGGACGAGGCTGCGCCGCAAGAAGAGCGAGCGACGGCATAGCCCAATATTTCCTCTCCGGTCGGAGAGGGTAGGGTGAGGTGAATCAAAAAGCTTTTGCTTATTCAATTCTCCTCACCCCAGCCCTCTCCATCAGGCGAGGGAGATTGTTAGAACTGATTAACCATCGAATACAAAGGTAACGTCATGGCCTTACAAATCATCGAATCCTGCGTCAACTGTTATGCCTGCGAGCCGTTGTGCCCCAGCAAAGCCATCTACATGTCGGAAAAAGCCGGGCATTTCAGGATTAACCCGAAAAAATGCACCGAATGCGAGGGCGATTATAAAGACACGCAATGCGCCAGCATTTGCCCGATTGAAGGCGCGATTCTCGACGCACTGGGTGTTCCTATCAACCCGCCCGGCTCGCTGACCGGTATCCCGCCCGAAAAAATGGCCGAGGCGATGGCGGAACTACAAGCCCATTAACGGCTATGGCCACCGTGCATTTCTATGAAAAGCCGGGCTGCTTGAACAATACCCGGCAAAAGCAATTGCTGAGTGCCGCCGGCCATTTGCTGGTGGTTTACGATCTATTGCAGCAGCCGTGGGGCAGGGAACCGGGCAAGTTGCGCTCGTTTTTCGGCGACATGCCGGTGGCGGATTGGTTTAACCGCAGCGCACCGGCTGTCAAACAAGGGTTGGTCGATCCAAACACTGTCAGCGAAGACGAAGCTATAGCGCTGATGGTCGCGCAGCCGTTGTTGATCCGTAGGCCTTTGATGGAGGTCAACGAACAGCGCGTCTGCGGTTTCGACCAACAACAGGTCGATGCCTGGTTGGGCTTGGCTGCCTTAGCTTCGCAAAAGGATTTGGAAACCTGTCCCAAGCAGTCGCGCTCTGAGGCCTGCAAGCCATGAACAGCGTCAGATTGGAGAGTGAAGACGGCGTACCGCTGGCGGTGGCCTTGTCGGAGCGCGTGCATTGGGTCGGTGCGCTGGATCCGAATTTGCGCACTTTCGACATCATCCTGAAGACCGCCAACGGCACTAGCTACAACGCTTACGTGATTCGCGGCAGCGAAGGCGTGGCGGTGATCGATACCGTCAAGGAAGGCTTTGCCAACGCCTTTTTCGCCCGCCTGGAAAGCGTCGCAGACTATTCGGAAATCAAAGTCATCGTCCTCAATCATTTGGAACCCGATCATACCGGCGCCTTGCCGGAGTTGATGAAACGGGCGCCGCACGCGCAGCTGTTCATTTCCCAAAAAGCTCAGTCCATGCTCAAAGGCCTGCTGAAGCAGGACGAGTTGAGCTTTACCCCAGTGCTGACCGGCGACAAGGTCTCTTTGGGTGACCGCAGCCTGGAGTTTTTGCACACCCCGTATTTGCATTGGCCGGACACGCAATGCACCTACGCGCCGGAAGAAGCGATGCTGTTTTCCGGCGACGTGTTTGGCTGCCATTTTTGCGATAACCGCTTGTACAACGACAAAGTCGGCGATTTCCGCTTTTCCTTCGAATACTACTACGCCCACATCATGCGGCCGTTCAAGGAATACGTGGTTAGGGCCTTGGAGTTGATCGAACCCTTGCCGTTGAAATTGATTGCACCGACCCACGGGCCAATTTTGCGCGACCGCCCGCAGCATTACATCCAGCGTTATCGGCAGTTATCCAGCCCTGCTTTGCATAACGAACTGCGGCCCAATCAAAAAACCCTGCTGATTTTTTACATTAGCTCTTACGGCAATACCCGGCGCATGGCGGAAGCGATATATCAAGGCGCGATGCAAGTCGAGGATGTGCGCGTATCGCTTTACGACCTGGAGGGTGGCGAGGTGGCGCCGTTTGTCGATTTGATCGAAGAGGCCGACGGATTGGTGTTGGGTACGCCGACCATTAACGGCGATGCGGTCAAGCCGATATGGGATCTGCTCTCGTCGCTCGCGGTGGTCAATCTGAAAAACAAACTCGGCGGCGTGTTCGGTTCTTACGGCTGGACCGGCGAAGGCGTGCGCCTGGTGGAAGACCGCTTACGCGGCTTGAAATTGCGGGTACCGATTCAAGGCCTGCGCGTCAAGCTGATTCCTACCGACGACGAGATACATGAGTGCAAGGCCTTTGGCTTGGAGCTGGCCCAGGAGCTGACCGGGGCCAGAGAATCACGGGTGATTAATTTTGCGGACCTGTAAACCGGATTAAACAGACGCTTGCTATTGAGTCTACAGCGGTATTCGTAGGCTAAACCGATTCACGGACGGATCGGTGACCTCATCGGCTGTAAGGCCGGTGAAAATCAGGAATCGTTTCGATTCCAAACCGGTTGGTCCTCAGATTAGAGGCTGCCGAGATGACTTTTAATACCTTATGGAGTTTTTACAATGGCCAAAGCGACCATTACATTTGAAGATATAAACGTGACGGTTACCGTCCCCGCCGGCACCCGGGTGATTGAGGTGTCCGAGAAAGTAGGTTCCGGCATTACTTACGGTTGCCGGGAAGGCGATTGCGGAACCTGCATCATGAAAGTGACTGCCGGTTGGAACAACTTGACCGAGCCGTCCGTACTGGAAGACAAAATTTTGCGGGAAAACATGGCCGGCAAACACAACCGTCTGGCTTGCCAAGCGCAAGTATTGGGCGGCGAAATTTCCCTTAAACCAGTTTAAAAAACGCAAAAGGAGTAACACATGGCATTAGTCACATTTACCAGTCCCGAATACCGGGATAAAACCGTTTACGCCGTTGCCGGCAGTCACACCCAGACTATTTTGAAGCTGGCTCTGGAAAACAAGATCCCCATCAATTTCGAATGCGAAGATGGCGAATGCGGCACTTGCGTGGTCCGCGTCACCAGCATCGATAAAAAGCTGGAGCGCATGGGTGGCACGATGACCGAGAAGGAAAAAGCCCTGCTGAAGCAATTAGGCAAGGTCACTACCGAACAGTTGGAGCAAATGATCGTCGACGATCTGCCGCCGGAATGGCGTCTGGCTTGTCAGATGATCGTTAGGGATGAAGATATTCGCGTCGAATATTAAGCGTCTGCGTCATCGTTAATAAGGCCGGAGAATCGAGTATGAGTTGCACACTTAGCATGGCATCGAATGACAGGGTAGAGCCCTCGGTTATGAAGTCGCGGCAACACATTTACGAGGATCTGCTGGCCTGTGCCGACCAGTCGCCCAATAGCGTCTGGTTGGCGCAAATTATCGCCAGTTGGTGTGTCGGTGATGGTGTGCTTCCCGATAGATTGGGCTTGAGCCCAGTACAATTTGAACAGCTTATCGACCGCTACTTTCCCGGCTATTCCTTGGCGCCGAAAGCCTTTTCCGGTAGCAGTCTGGATTACAGCCGCATGTTGGAAAAACAGGATTTGGAAATCCTGCTGGGGCAATTTGCTGCGAATCCCGGCGCGGAAACCGAATGGCTGATCGCGCTGATCGTCGCCGCCTGTTTGGGTAGCGATCATTTGTGGCAGGATTTGGGCTTATGGTCGCGCAGCGATTTGTCGGCCATGCTGGGCTACAACTTTCCGGAATTGCTGGTGCGCAACAGCAAAGACATGAAATGGAAAAAGTTTTTGTACAAACAACTCTGCGAAGCGGAAGGCTTATACGTTTGCCGGGCGCCGTCCTGCGAGGTTTGTAAGGATTACCAGCAGTGCTTTGGGCCGGAAGACTAAACGTTTTCGTTTGTTGGCATCCCCCGTTTTGATGTCAGTCAGCTTGGTTTCCTTGAGCCGATGGTTTTAGATCACATCAAGCCCAAAATCCGATAAGCCCCTTTCGTATTTAAAACCACAGTAACCGGCGCGTTGGATTTGTTTTCCCAATACCAGCCGTGCGAGCCTTCAAAGGGCGCGCTTAACGAGCCGCTGGATTGGCTATCGGTCGTTTCTTTGTAACTTTTGAAATAGCCGGTTTTATCGCCTTGCGGCTCGCCGTGAAAATCAAAATACAGCGCCGCGCCGTTAGTGGACCACGAATATTCCAGGTTTGCGCCTTTGGCGAGATGAAATTTGTATTCCAGTCCTTCGCCGGCCGGCACCACGATTTTTACCGTATCCTGCCACTGCGAAACCGCTGCCGGTTGCGCGGCGCTCACAGTCTGCACCGGCTCCGAGCAAGCGCTACCTGTTTCACTTGGCGACGCCAAGCTAGTTAAACCGGTCATTTGCCCAAACCCGGTCGGATCTATGCCGTATTCAGCGGGCAACACCGCAGTAATCAGCACAACGCCAGCCAATAGCGTTGCCGACAGGCTGGCAATGGTCAGCGATTTAATTGATTGAACTGGCGGATTGCTGTCTTGCATCGAGTTATCCATGGATGATGTAGCCCGTGATTTGGTAGCCGAACAGAATCAAGCCTCCGGACATTAACAGGGTGTTGGTGGTTGCTGAAAAGGCGTAATAACTGCGGTGGCGGCGCCAGAAGTCCAACGCGATCAGGATAAACAGCAGAGCCAGAAACTGGCCGATCTCCACACCCACATTAAACGCCAATAAGTTTTTCCAGAGCCCGGCTGCGGGCAGCGAAAAATCCTGTAATTTGGTCGCCAGGCCAAAGCCGTGAAACAAGCCAAAAATCATCACCGCCCATTTCGTATTAGGTTGAAACCCCAATAGGCGCTGAAAACCGCCCAGGTTATCGAAGCCTTTATACACAATCGACAGGCCGATAATGGCGTCGATCAGAAACGGATTGACCGAGATGTTGCTTAACACGCCGAACAGCAGCGTCAAGCTATGTCCCAAGGTAAACAGGCTGACATAGACCAGCACGTCGCGAGTGCGGAATAAAAAGAAAATCACCCCCACCAAAAACAACAAATGATCGTAGCCGGTGACCATATGTTTGGCGCCGATATACAAAAACGGGCCGATGGAGACGCCTTGGTTGGCCAGCAAAAACCGTTCTGTGTTGGTGTCGACGCCGTGAGCGAAGGCGGCGGGGCTGAGCAGCGTCAATAACGATAAAAAGCCGATAACACAGGCATTACGTGATATTGCGGAAAACATGTTTAAAGGGTTGGGTTTAATGTGGCAATGATTGTGAGCTGATAGATACCAGCGCGAAGGCGGCAGAATACCCCGATTAAGCCGCTCGTGGAAAGGGGCGGCCTCTAAGATTAACTTCCGATACGGTTACTTCTTGGGTATGGCCGGATGCCGATTGCCCAAGTGATCGATGTCGTCCAAGCTCATAATCGGCGAATACATCAGATCGTTGATATCGCTGGAGCGCTCCCACCCCAAAACCATCTGGCCGATGGCGCGTTTGGTCATTTTGATGAAGCGCGATTCAAGCTGTTGGTGGCTGCCTGGCGAATTTTGCGGCTCCGGGTGCATACGCGCTGCGGAAATCACCGAGCAGCGGCAGGCTTTGTCGTGATAAGAAAACTGGAATCGAAAATTTCTGGCCCGGCTGTTGATGTCGCGGTTGGTCAGAAATATGAAATAGGTGTTGCTGTCCGCTTCAGGCAAACGCTGTATCACGGTTTTCGCTTGCTCGAAGAAGTCTTCCGCTGCGAATTGTTGACTGCCAAGCATCGGCACCAGGCCTTGCGTGCCCATTGCTACAGTGCCCTTGACCCTCAGCCCGAATTCCTTACTCAAATCCCTGCCCATTTGCGCCGCAACATCTTCCGAGAAATCGTTTAGCGGAATCAGGTAGACATTCACGGGACCGATTTTTTCGGTGGCGGCCCGCGGGTAGAGAGAGGCGGTTGATATAGATTTTGGCGCTGAGTCGGCTACGGCTAAGGGCTGGGTATATGGAGAGCTTGTTGTGCAGCCTGCAAGGGTGGACAACAAAATAATCGTCATTGATAGATGTTTCATAGGGGTTTTCCTGAGTCTACATATGCTGAATTGTCGGCGTTGAAGGGACGCTTGATTAGTGATGTTTGCAGCAATGTAAATACAGCTATTGGCATAGGGCAAATAGCAATGTTTCATTACAGGGGCTTGCGTTCCTGGGGCACGGTATCTTCACGGCCATCATTCATAAAGTCGGAGGGTAATGAGGCCAACGTGTCGAATATTGTGGCGGCACTAGTGGTTTGCCTGCCTTGGCAATCAGGAACGGTTCGCCTTTCGCGGCTTGTTCGACCAACCGAGATAAGTGAGTTTTTGCTTTACGTATATTGACTGTTTGCACGATGACGCCATGTAAACCAAGTTGATTTAGTAATCAGCGGTTATCAGCAAATTATTTAATTCGGTATAAGACGGAAATACCGAGTCAAAGCTGATCAATTTACTTTGATTGACAATGCTGGTGGCAATGATGAGCCGGTCAGCCGGATCTTTGTGATGTTCGGGGAGGTTACCTGCCAAGTGGGCGATTTAGAGGGTAATCGGCAACACCTGGACATCCGAGCCAAGTAAAGCTGCGTCGAGCCATTGATCGAGCGGAACCGGCAATTCAATACGTTGGCGTTTTTGCAATAAGACGACTTCCCAAACAGAAATGGCCGAAACAGCTATAGCATCGTTGGTTTCAATCATTTCGATGATGCGTTCCGGTAGCGGATCGTTGCCAACGAGCCAGCGTACCCAAATATGCGTATCCAGCAGAATCAATTTAGAGCGTCCCATTCACTCTCAGGTACGGCGGATGAAATGATATCGCCAACGATTTTGCCTTTCCCGGCTATAAGCGTAGAAGGTTTGCGTCTTTTGGGTGGTGGTGGCAACTGATTCAATACCAGGAAGATGGCCTCCAATTGAGCATTGGGCGGCAATTTTGGTATTTGCAGCAAGTTGCCTTGTTGATCGGTTTCTAAAATGATTTTCTCGGCATGCATGGATTTAATTCCGGATTGCTAAAGCCTTAGCTTACGCCGAGCAGCCTTATTTTTCACCTTGTTCGCCGGAACTAAGGATACGCCGATTGTAGCTCAGCGCATCCATTCCCAAACAAACCTACTCGTCGTCCTGGCAGCCAAAATGGTATTGATAATCCGCGATTGCACGTTTGATGACTTCATGTGCTTCTTCGCGGCCGTAGACGTGGGTAATTTCGCAGACACTTTTTTCGCTGGGTAGGTGTTTGTAAGTCAGGAAGTAGTGCTTCAAACGGTTGATATACGATTCCGGGCAGTCGGAGACGTCGCGCCATTGCCGGTAGAATTCGTCGCCTTTCATCACCGCGATGATCTTGTCGTCGGCCTCGCCACCGTCCAGTAAACGGAAGCCGCCGATGGGAATGGCTTGTAACAGGATGTCGCCGTGGGTGACGCTGCGTTCGCTTAATACACAAATATCCAATGGGTCGCCGTCGCCCTTGCTGACCGGTTTGCCGGATCGCGCGGCAGCGTATTCGGCGATTTTTTCTGCGCAATAACTGCGCGGAATAAAGCCGTAAAGGGTGGGGATCATGTTGGAGAATTTTTGCGGCCGGTCGATTTTCAAATAGCCGCTGTCTTTGTCGATTTCGTATTTCACCGTGTCGGACGGTACGATTTCTATGAAGGCGGTCACGATGTCCGGGGTGTTGTCGCCGGGCGAGATACCATGCCAGGGGTGGGCTTTGTGTTTTATATTCATCTAAGATTCAGTAGCTTTGGGGAATAAGGTTATAGGGATATTTACCAGGATGGGGGCAATCCGCAAGACAATCAAGCTTAATACTAGTATCTGATTGGGCTTGCGCTACACGCCGTTGCATGTGGTTATCGACATTACTCTTCGCTGGCCACTGCCGCAGGTTTGAGTTTCATGTCTTTATTCAGCCGTTGCAGGCGCTTGATCATTTCTTTTTTCATCTGTTCGCGGCCTATCGAGTGCTTCAGGCTACTGCCCATGCCCGCAACTTGATCGGTGGAGCTGCGGATGGAATAAAACACCAGCGTGCCGCCTTTATAAGGTAGGCCGCCGGCGACTACGTGGCTGGAGTTGTAGGAGTGGCCGACGTAAAACTGCCGGGAAACGATAAGGCCGCCGCCTTCGCCGATGGCGATTACCCGGTGATTAAGCACGGCGGTGGGACGGTCTTCCACGCGCCGATTCAACCATAAAAATTGTTCGCTGGTATTGGCCGGCAATGCGGCAGGGTAGTTCAACCAGGCTTGTTGCAATTCCGGAAAGTAACGCGCCCAGGCTTTGCTGTTTACGGCGTCGTTGCGCAGTTCCGCGGCCGGGTCGGCTGTGCCGCCATCTCGGCTGTAAGGGGCGATCCCGGCCAGGCCGCTTTTTTTATAGGCTTGCAGGCGTTGCAGTAAAAATTCGCGGTACTTTTGATTGGCGGTTTTCAGCAAGGTTTTGTTGTCGGCATCTTCCAGCCCGGCTTGTAGGGCTTTCAAGCTGTCCAGTTCGGCTTTGGAGAGGTTGAATTCGTCACCCGGCTCCGCTTCCAGAAAGGCCTTGGCTTCGTCCAGTTGCTTTTCGGTAAACGCAAACTTCTTAAAACTATCGACGCTGGCGTTATCGCCCAGCATGCCGGTGGCGACGATGTCGCTCTCGCCGGCGTTGAGTTTGCCCTTTTTGATGTAGTCGGCCAGTTGTGGCAAGCCTACCGGTATGATCATCGCTACGCCAATCGCGAGTTCTTTTTGGCTGGTTTCGCTGACGTCGTAACCGACGATTTCGCCGCGTTCCAATGGCGGGATTTGCGCGGCGCTGATGCCGAAGTTCTGTAGCGCTTGCTGTGGGCTAGGCGCGTCTTGAGCGTATGCTGCTTGCTGAAATAGCGCAGCGGCGCTCAGTAAAATAATCGGAAAAGACAGTTTGTGGATCAGCATAAAAGCTCCGTTTCAAATAGGTATTCTGATAAAAGTATGAGGCTTTCGGCCGCAGATTGCCGAATGCGTTCATTCTAAAAACGTGTGTACATTGCCGCCTGCCGTTTATTTGTCCGAACCGAACAATTTAGAAATACTGGAATCGCCGCGTCCGGCTGGTTTTGCCGGTGTTGTTGTCCTTGAGGCGGACGCCGGCTGCTGATTTTTCGTATCGAACAGCCGCACAAACTCAGCAGCAGGCAGTGGTTTGGAAAACAGATAGCCTTGGCCGTAGTCGCAGCCGGCGGCAGTCAGCAACTCCAGTTGCTGCGCGGTTTCGATGCCTTCGGCTATCACTTTCAAGCCCAGTTTATGCGCCATCACAATAATCGCTTCGCACAGCGCCAGGTCGCTGGAATCGGCTTCCAGATTGCGTACGAAACTCTGGTCTATCTTCAGATAATCGATGTCGAATTTTTTTAGATAAGACAGTGACGAATAGCCGGTGCCGAAATCGTCAATAGCCACCTGGATGCCGGCATCTCGGTAAGCAAATAAATGGTCGCGGACAATATTGTCGACATCCAGCAATAGGCTTTCAGTAATTTCGATGACGACACATTGGCCGGATAAGCCCAGCTCATGCAAATAGTCTATCCATTTGCTGTCGCCCAGATTGCTGCGGGTAAATTGCACCGGCGATTTGTTAATACCCAGTTGCAAATCCGGGAGAAATTGGGCACGCCATTCGGCAACCTGTTTTGCCGCCATCCGAAATACCCAGTCGCCAATCTCCACTATCAGGCCGGTCTCTTCCGCCAACGGAATAAATTCCGCCGGGCTGATCATGCCGCGCGTGGGATGTTGCCAGCGGATCAGTGCTTCGGCTTTATGCATTTTGCGGCTGCTCAGTTCGATTATCGGTTGATAGAACAGGCAAAACTCTTGATTGGTCAGCGCTTGGCGCAGGTCGCTGGTCAGGCGCATCCGGTTTTGCGCGGTTTGCTCCATCTCGCTGGTGAAGAAATTGTAGCGGTTGCGGCCTTGTTGCTTGGCGGAATACATGGCCTGATCGGCGTTTTTGATTAATTGTTCGGCTTCCTGTGCGTCTTGTGGATAGAAGGTGATGCCGATGCTGACCGAAATGTAGGCTAATTCATCGCCCAAGCGAAATGGTTCGGCAAGCTGGTGCAGGATGGCTTGCGCGACCCGGTCTATATTGGTTTCCGAGTCCAACTCGCCCAGGATGATGGTGAACTCGTCGCCACCGAGCCGAGCCACCGTATCCACATTGCGCACGCAAGCCAGTATGCGCCGCGCCGTTTCCTGCAGCAAAATGTCGCCCATGCCGTGGCCCAGGGTGTCGTTAATTTCCTTGAAACGGTCCAGATCCAGCAGCATGACCGCCAGACTGTTTTTGTCGCGCTGGGCTTTTTTGATTTCCTGGTTCAATCGATCCTGGAACATGCGCCGGTTGGCCAAATCGGTAAGCGGGTCGAAATTGGCTTGGCGCCAGATGGTTTGTTCGACATGTTTTTGCTCGGTAATTTCCGAGAACATCGCCACCCGGCGCTCTACTTCGCCGTGTTCGCCGTAGATGGTGTTGATCACTAGCCATTCTTGGTAAATATCGCCGTTTTTGCGTTTATTCCAAATTTCGCCTTGCCAGTGGCCGGTTTGTAACAGCGAGTGCCACATGGTCTGATAAAAATCCGGATCGTGGCGGCCCGATTTCAGAATGTCTGTGGACTTCCCTATCGCGTCTTCCGCGGTATAGCCGGTCAGGCGGGTAAACGCTTCGTTAATCGCGATGATGCGGTTGTCGGTGTCCGCGACCATCACCGCTTCGCCGATGGCTTGGTAAATCATCGCCATCAACTGCATTTCATGTTCTAGCCGCTTCCGTTCACTGATGTCCAAAACGGATACGAGTATGTAACGCCGGTTGTCTATATCGATAGGTGTCAAACTGATTTCGACCGGAAATTCCGTGCCGTCGCCGCGTATTGCGGTTAGGGAGCGGCTGGCGCTCATAGGCCGGGCTTTATTCTCTTGTAAAAATCGCGCGCGCTGTTCCGGGTGTTTGGCGCGGGCCCGTTCCGGTACCAGCGCTTCGACACTCAGACCTATCAACTCATCCAGCGTGTAGATAAATGCTTTCGCGGCGGGCGGGTTGGCGAGTTTGATGAGGCCGTTTTCGCCAACTAAAAACGTGGCTTCCGGCGAACCATCGACAATCTTGGACAATTGCAGCCATTGCAGCTGTTTGCGTTCGGTAATGTCGGTTTGGGTGCCGATCATGCGCAAAGCCTTGCCCTGGGCATCGCGGCTGATCACCAGACCGCGCGTTAAAATCCAGCGCCATTGGTTGTCGCCGTGCTTTACGCGGTGTTCGTTGCTGAAGCGTGAGCTGCGATTTTCCAGATGCGTTTGCAAGTCGGCCATCATCCGGGCGCTGTCTTCCGGGTGTATCGTGGCTTCCCAATTACGGTAATCGTTGTCTCGGTCTTGTTCGCTGAAATTCAGAATCTCCATGCAGCGTGGCGACAGAAACACTTTACCGTTGGTCAAATCCCAATCCCAGACGCCATCACCGCCACTTTCCAGCGCAAATTTCCAGCGCAATTCGCTTTCCTGCAATAATTTTTCCGATAGCTTGCGCTCGCTGATGTCCGTGGAAATGCCGCACACCGCGTAGATTTCGCCTTGCCCATTACGTAGCGGAAACTTATGCGACAAATACGTATGAATATTACCGTCATGATGGGTGATCTTTTCTTCAAAAATCTGTGCCTGGCCGCTATTAGCGACCTCTAAATCGTTTTTCCACAGGAGTTCGGTGTCGTCGCCCGGAAATAAGTCGATATCCCGTTTGCCTCTGACAGTCTTATTGTCAACCGCGAACAGTTTTTCAAATTGGCGGTTGATCAGCAGGTATTGGCCTTGCAGATCTTTGCTGTAAATCACCGTGGGGGTATTGTCCAGGATGCTTTGAAACCGCAATTCGCTGACCGACAGGGATTTGCCGAACTCGACGTTTAAGGATTCGTCTTTGACCAGTTCGATAACGCCGACAATCCGTTCCTGGTCGTCGCGTATGGGCATTTGCATCGAACTGATCCAGCGGCCGTCGCCTGCAGTAAACGGGGTTTGATAGACCGTTTCGCCTTGCAACGCCTTTTGAATGCCGTCAGGAATTGGCGTTTGCGCCAGCCAGGGAAATATTTCAACAGGGTATTTTCCCAGGCAAGCGGCTTGCGGCCATCCCGTCAGGGTTTCCATATAACGGTTCCAGAGTTCGATACGGCCCTGCAGATCGTAAACAATCACGCCTTCCTGAACTGAACGCAGAATGTGTTTGTTGAAATCGCCTAGGGCTTTGCTGAATTGTTCTGAGCGCTGGTAGCGCTCGATAGCCAGCGCCAGGGAAATGCCGACGCTGGACAGTACCAGCAAAAAAGACCATTGCAGCAATAGCCCGGTCTCACTGCTGTCGGCTGCAAAAAAGCCTACCTGAAAAATTGCCCCGAATATGCTTTGCAGCATGACCATGCTGATTAGTAACAAGGTGCCATGCAAGCCAAAGTAGAGTGCGCCGTAAACCAGAAAAGCGAACATATAAAATGCTTTGCCGTAGTGGCCAAGATGCCACGGCCACTCCAGGAAAATCATTTGTCCCGCCAGAAACGCCGTTGTGACATAAAGCAACGCGCGCCAAACTTGATACGGGTTCCAGTCAAAACTTGGCGGCTGCCGCCAGACCAAAATAAGCGGCGTGACAATCGCAATACCCAAGACGTCGCCCATCCACCAATGCGCTAGACTGATCGGCCATTGCTGCGCCGTTATTGCGTTGAAATGTAACAGAGCTAAGGAACCCACTATGGCCGCAATGACCGAAGCCAAGGCGCCGGCAAACAGGATGCGTAAGTAGTCTTGCGGCTGTTGCAGTTTGCGAATCTCGCCCAGCAGATAGCAGCCGACAAGTGCTTCCACGGTATTGCCGCAAGCGATAGGCAAGGCTTGCTCCAGCGGGTTGCCTGCCCACAAACTGCCAAGTAATGCGCCCAGGAACACGCCGGGCCACAGTTTTTTACCGCCGAGCAGCAACGCTGCCAGTGCGATGCCGCCAGGCGGCCAGATGACGGATATTACGTGATTGGCGGTGAAAAACATCAACACCAGTTTGGCAACCAGCGCGTAGGCGACAGCCAAGCCGAAAAGGTGGGCTAGTGCTGCGGTGGAAAAGGTCGAAAAACGGCGCAAGAGATTACCTTGATGTATTGAAAGCAGGTGAAGGGACAAGCCCAATATCTTGGTTTATCTCACGAAATGCAAGGTTTTGTCACGGGCTAAGTACGGGGATTTCCGGGTATTCCTAACGGATGAAACGTGGTTTTATGCGGGTGATTTTCTTCGGTATCCGGTTAGGGTTATGCGCCCAGGTTTTCCACTTCCACCGCCACTTTCAATTCGTGGTTCTGGCCGCCGAAAATCACCCCTTTCAATGGCGTAACATCGCTATAGTCCCGACCCCAGGCGACGATGATGTGCCTGTCCCCCGGCAATTGGTTGTTGGTAGGGTCAAAGTCCATCCAGCCCAGATCCGGTAAATACACCGAGAACCAGGCGTGCGAGGCGTCGGCGCCCACCAGTTTTTTCTTGCCGGGCGGCGGCAGGGTTTCGATATAACCGCTGACGTAGCGGGCCGCCAGGCCTTGCGAGCGGATGCAGCCTATGGCCAGATGGGCGAAATCCTGGCAGACGCCGCGCCGATGTTCCAGTACGGTGGTCAGCGGGGTGGCCAGGTTGGTGAATTCCGGGTCGAAGGTAAAATCGCGGTGAATGCGTTGCATCAGATCGTGTATTGCTTCAATCAGCGCCTTGCCGGGTGTGAATGAGGCTTGCGCGTAAGCGGCCAGCTCGGCGTCGGCGGCGATGAACGGCGAATCCAAGGCAAATTGCCGTGCCTCCAGTAGTGGTTCGCTTCTGTCGTTCCAGAGCGCTTCCTTCACCAATTCCCAGCTCATGCCGTGGCTGAAATCCAACTGCACCGGTTGCGGAAAAATCTGTACTTCGCTGCTGGCGGTGACCACAAACTCCCGATGCGGCTCCCTAATCGAAAACCAGGCCACTTGATTGCCGAAAAAATCGGTACGGGTCCGATAGTCGCAGGGCAAGGGGGTAATTTTTAGTTGCGAGCTGAGCAGTTGCTGATTCGGGCAGGGGCGCGGCTGCATCCGCACTTCGTTGTAAGACAATCCCACCGGTTGTTGGTAGCGGTAGGTAGTGGTATGGGTAACCCGATAACGCATGGTGACTCCCTTAGGACAGCGATTGCGGCGCGTCCCCGTGGCGGAAATAATTGGCGGTCAAAGTATCGGACAACGCGGCCAATAGGGCGTAAATCTTGCTGAGCTGTTGGTCCAGCGCTTCGCGAATCCCGGATTCCGAGACGTTCAATAAGTCGTCGATATTGGCGATATTCAACAGACAACTAGCCTCTAATAGCAAGCGCTCTTCGGCGCTAATCCGGCGGGTGCTGGGTTCGCGCGGCAGTTTGCCGACATGCTCCTGCAAACGGGCGATTTGATAGGCCAGTGAGCGGGGATTGTTGGGGTCCATCAGCAGCAGTTCCAAAAACGAGGCTAACTCCAGGTTGCTACGATAATGTTGGCGGTAGCAAATCAGGTTGTCGCTGGTGTCCAGCAGGGATTCCAGCAAGCGGGTTTCCGCCGCTTCGCTTTGCGGCATCGCAAACGCGGTTCTCAATACCGATACCAACTGCAAGCCGCGCTCCAGGCGCCGGCCGATGTCCAGAAACAGCCAGCCGTTGCCGCGCGTCATGCTCTCCATCACCAGACCGCTGAAGGCGGAGAGCGTGGTGATCAGCTGATCCATTTGCTCCTGCATCGACCACAAACCGATTTTGCCCAGGCGGCGCGCTTCGGAAACCTGTTCCTCGATTTCGTCAATGACCCGCCAGGTATCCGACGACCATAAATCGCGTACCGCATAACCGGATTGGGTCATCCTATTTACCGTGTTGGCCAGGCTGCCTGCCCGGCTTTCGTCGGCGACCACTGCCAGTAATTCGGCTTCCGGCGACTGCAACAAACTTTCGTTATCCTCGGCAAAAAAACCGGGGTAGGTGCCGGTCATGCTGGTGACGCAACGCAGTAGGGTTTCCAGGCTGAGCTGATAGTCCGGGCTATCGCGGTCAGGGTTGCTGAACAGCTTCTTGATCGTGGCGCGCAACAACCGCACGCCGCCTTCCGCGCGTTCCGCGTTGCGGCCCACCCAAAAAATATTGTCTGCCGCGCGGCTGGGAAGGGCATTGCCGTGGCCTGCCAAACTGGCGCTGCGCTTGGCCGGAATGGCCGGATGTTGGGGCTCGGTAGCGACCACCCAGGTATCTTTACTGATGCCACCGGTTTGATTGCTGATCATCATATTGCCGTATTGCGGTGCGCTACGACTCAAACCGCCAGGCATCAGCGTATAACCGTCCGCCCGCGCCACCATGAAGCAGCGCAGCACGGTTTGGCGCGGTTCGTAGCCGCCTGCCACCAGCGCCGGCACGGTGGAAAAGCTCTCGTATTCCTGGCCGACGTAAAGCGCCGGGCGGGCCTTGATGCGCGCGCGCCAATCAGCGAGTTGTGCACGGCTCAGCTGATGGCCGAACACCGAACGTTCGCCGGGTTTGCGGTAGATCGGTTTGATGACCAGGCGTTCCAGATTGGCGAGGACGTAATTTAACTCGCGGGCTTGGCCGCACCACCAGGTGGCGATCGAATTTAACTTTAGGGTTTGGCCCAGGAAGTATTTGGCGATGCCCGGCAGGAACGGCATGATGCCGGGATTTTCCAATATGCCGCTTCCTAGCGGGTTGGCAATCGCCACATTGCCGCGCCTGACCACTTCCAACAGGCCGGGGACGCCTAGCCGCGAATCTTCGCGCAGTTCCAGAGGGTCGCAGTAATTGTCGTCCACCCGACGCAAGATCACATCCACCCGCTGCAAGCCGACCAGCGATTTCAGCCAGACATAGCCGTCGCGAATCGTCAGGTCGTCGCCCTGTACCAGCGGATAACCCAGATAGGAGGCCAGATAGGCGTGTTCGAAGAAAGTTTCGTTCAAAGGGCCGGGCGTCAGTACCACCACGCGCGGGGTATCGGCGTCGCCGGGGGCGACGGCATTCAGGCCAGCGCGCAGGGATTGAAAGAAACGCGCCAAACGATGGACATGAGTGTCGCGGAACAAGCTGGGCAACACCCGTGACATGGCCAAGCGGTTTTCCAACGCATAACCGGCGCCGGATGGCGCTTGCGTACGATCACCGAGTACCCACATTTTTTTGTCCGGGCCGCGGGCCAGGTCGGCGGCGCACAATACCAACTGATGCTGGCCGGGCAAGCTAACTTGATCACAAACGCGCAGAAAGCCACCGTGGTTGTAGATGAGTTCCAGCGGCAACAGATTTTTCTTGATCAGCTGGCGCGGGCCGTACAGGTCGGCCAAAATCAGATTCAACAGTTCGGCGCGTTGCAGCAGTCCGGCCTCAATGTCGAACCACTCGTCGCCGGAAAGCAATAGCGGTATCGGGTCGAGTTGCCAAGGGCGGTTAATACCGTCCGGGTCGTCATAAACGTTGTAGGTGACGCCGTTTTCGCGCAGCAGTCTTAGCGCTTCCTGGTGGCGTTCGCCCACTTCGCGGGGGCCAAGCTGTTGCAACGCCTGCATCAGGTGGGCCCAATGCGGTCTAACCCGGCCCGTCTCGTCCAGCATTTCGTCGTGGGCCCCCTTATCGAGGCGGTATCCCGGCGCGAAAGCTTCTGGTGTGCTTAAGGTTTTCATAGGTTTAGTTTGCCGGTTTACCGGGTATAGCGCAATTGATCAAAGCTAATCTCGTTTTTTTTATGTTTTCTAAGCTGGTTTTTATTGCAGATGCCGATTCTGACGAGACTTTGGATAATGCGTAGTCTAAGAAACACGCAAAAAGCATGCCGTTACGATCAGAAAGAGCGGAGTGCGGCATAGATCTTTTGGATTCGGTAGCTCTGCCTAGAGTCGTCCAATATAAAGCATTGGCTTGGCTTGAAGCTTCTGAACTAAAGGGTATTTGCCAGTGCTAAGGCACGATAAGTGGGTCACGGCCGTCCGAGTGATAGCCGTAGGCGCGCAACTTGGCATTGCTATTGCTTTATATCGGGTAAATCATTAGAACCGGTTTGCGTTGAAATGGTGCGGTCGTTTTTGCACTAATTTCGCGCGGACTTGCACCATAAAAGCAAATATCACGGATGCATACAGCATGGTTACTTCGACAATTTGGGCGGATTACAGCGCCGATAAGGCTTACGACGAGATGATTGCTGCGGGCGGCAAGCCGCGTGATACCTGCGCCAGTTTGAGTCAATACTTACAATCTTTGGGCATGGATGCAATTAAGGGCCGGTTGTCGGCGGCGGAGGCGGCCATCATGGAGATGGGCATCACCTTCACCGTCTATAGCGACGAAGGGAATATCGATAGAGCTTGGCCTTTCGACATCATTCCGCGGCTGATTGATTTCCAGGAGTGGCAAGCCGTGGAAGCGGGCCTGAAACAGCGTCTGAAAGCCTTGAATTGTTTTATCAACGATGTTTATAACCAGCAGCAGATTATCAAAGACGGTTTGGTGCCGGCTGATCTGATCAACAGTTCCAGCAATTTTCGTAAGGAATGTTTGGGCATGCAGCCCAAATTCGGTACTTGGGCCAATATCTGCGGCAGCGATCTGGTGCGGGCTGGCGACGGCAAGCTGTATGTGCTGGAAGACAATTTGCGGGTGCCATCCGGCGTGTCGTACATGATCGAAAACCGGGTAATTACCAAACGGATCTTTCCGGAGTTATTGGAAAATCTGAATATCTTACCGGTCGACGATTACCCCACCCAGTTGTTCGAAATGCTGGCGTCGTTGGCGCCGGACGCCGACGATACCCCGCAAATTGCCGTCTTGACGCCCGGTATCTATAACTCGGCCTATTTCGAACATGCGTTCCTGGCGCAGCAAATGGGTGCGGAATTGGTGGAAGGTGGCGACTTGCTGGTCAAGGACGACGATTGCGTTTATATGCGTACCATCAAGGGTTTGGAAAAAGTCGATGTGATTTATCGGCGCATCGACGATCTGTTTCTCGATCCTGAAGTCTTTCATAAGGATTCGGTATTGGGCGTGAAGGGCTTGATGCGGGCCTGGAAAGCCGGCAACGTGGCGCTGGCTAATGCGCCAGGCGCCGGCGTGGCCGACGACAAGGTGGTGTATGCCTACGTGCCGGAAATGATTCGCTACTATCTGAACGAAGAGCCGATTTTGCCGAACGTGCCGACTTATCTCTGTAGCGATCCGGAACAATGCGCCTACGTGCTGGCGCATTTGCCGGAGCTGGTGGTAAAACCGGCCAACGAGTCCGGCGGCTATGGCATGTTGGTCGGCCCGCACGCCAGCCAAAAGGAAATCAAGCAATTTCATAAGCTGATTAAAAACAATCCGCGTAATTACATCGCCCAGCCAACCTTGGCTTTATCAACCTGCCCGACTTTGTGCGGTGATAGTCTGGAGCCCAGGCACATCGACTTGCGCCCCTTCATCCTGCAAGGCGAAAACAGCTTTGTCACCGCTGGCGGCTTGACCCGCGTGGCGCTCAGGGCCGGTTCGCTGGTGGTGAATTCATCGCAGGGCGGCGGCAGTAAAGACACTTGGATTATCAACAGGGAGCAATAAGATGTTATCGCGATCCGCCGAACGTTTGTACTGGATGGCCCGTTATCTGGAGCGAACCGAAAACACCGCCCGCCTGATCAGCGCCACGATGCATTTGATCTACGACTTGCCGTATGGTGTGGAATTAGGCTGGCGCAATTTATTAAATATTTGCGGCGTCGAAGAGGCGTTTTATCAACGCTTTAAAAATCCCAGCGAGCAGAACACCACCCGGTTTTTATTAGCCGATATGAGCAATCCCGGCTCCTTATTGGCGTCGTTGTCGTTTGCTCGCGAGAATATCCGTACCAGCCGCGAGCTGATGCCCGATGAGGCCTGGCAGCAGGTCAACGAAATGTATCTGTACGCTAATAACAATCTGGATAGCTTGTCCAATCGGCGGGGGCGGGCGCTGTTTTTGCAGGAAATCATGGCTGGGTGCCAGCGCTTTACCGGCTTTATGGCCGGGTCTATGAGCCGCAGCGACAGTGCCCGGTTTATTTGTATTGGCCGCAACCTGGAACGCGCTGACATGACCAGCCGGATCATGGATTTCGGTACCGTGCTGTTGGCGGAGAATCGCAGCACCAAAATGCGCGAGTACGAGACCATCCTGTGGATCAACGTTTTGAAGTCGTTGAGTGCGGTCTTGATGTATCGCAAGCATGTGCGTAACCGAATTAGAGGTGAGGATGTTTTGAACTATCTGTTAAAAAACCCGGATTTTCCCAGGGCCGTGCTGCATTGCATTGAGGAGATTACGCATTGCATCAAACGCTTGCCGCATGCTGTCGAACTATTCCCACAGCTGGAACAATTGGAACAGCAGGTACTCGCCATTGAGATTAAGCAGACTACCCCGGAGCAATTGCATCAAGTGCTGGACGGCTTGCAAGCGAAGTTCGACCATTTACACCAGCAAATCGCGGCCATGTGGTTTTTAAACAATCTTGGCGAGGCCGAAGCCGAGAAAAATTGACACTATTGCCGACAGGATGATTTTCACTAGTCAGCCGGGCCTCTGCAGCGCTTAGCACCCGCTTGGTTGAGCGCAATCGCTCTGGGTCGAGGGCGCTCTGCTTGGATTGCTACTGACCCAAACCCCCAAGTTTGCTATATCATGGAAGCATCGTTTTCTA
This sequence comes from Methylomonas sp. PHL2-19, assembly GCF_059331595.1. Classification (NCBI taxonomy): domain Bacteria; kingdom Pseudomonadati; phylum Pseudomonadota; class Gammaproteobacteria; order Methylococcales; family Methylococcaceae; genus Methylomonas; species Methylomonas sp. PHL2-19. The sequence continues at coordinate 4,737,122 of NZ_CP196839.1, read as the reverse complement.
AAACTAAAAGGGGGAGGATTATGGATAAGCTAAGGGCGCTGGGTCTGGGGTCGGTGGGGCAAGACGAGCAAGCTGTTAAGCAACAGTTGCATCTTTATATCAATCTGAAACTGGCTTCATGCGGGCAGCCGACGTGTATCGATACCGAGTCGGCGCAGTTTATGGATACCGCCCAGGACTTGCTGAATAGCTATCTGGAAAAAAGCCGCTTGTTGGCCAGTTCCTCCCTTTATCCCGCCGATAGACGGATTCAAGATTTCCTGGAGCGCTATTGCGCGGATCTGGGCTTTGCCAAAATCCCCAGCTTGCCGACGATGACTTTCGAGTTGGATAAGCACGGCGTGGCGCGTGAATTATCGTTGCCTTTGGGCGAGGATGAATTTCGTTCCGAAATCGTCTCCAGCTTCCGAGTCAAACAAGGCATTTTGCATAACCCGGCCAGCGACCGGCGGACCACACAAGGCTCGTTTCATGTGGCCGAGGGTGGATTGCCGGTGCCCGGCGACAAGAAGCAGGTCCCCAAGCTGACGTTTGCTTTGATGCTGGGTGAGGCGTTAAATCCGCCTGATGATTTGATGGTCCTACCGTTTACCGCCCACCAACCCAAGCCGGCACGCATGTTTGCATCATTATTGATGCGGCCGGTAGTCTGTCCGGAAATCCCGGGTGTTGCAGCCGAAAAATCCATGGAAATCCGCTTTTTTGCGCCGGGCAATCTGGTCAGCAATCTGGATTTTGTTGAGAGCATCTTCGGCAACGGCGGCAATCCTGCCTTGCCGGAATGCGATGCGGCCCTGGATGTCGAACATTGGTCCGGCCACAGCGGTTGCGTGATTCTGGCCCCGCATTTAACCAAGCTCACTAAAAAACAGTTGGGGCTCCCGCATTGGGACGAGGCCACCGAACGCCAGCGCGCCGATGGCATGTGCTGGCAAGATCCCGAAGAACTGTATAACGAGGGTCAGGCGTTTAAATTAACTGCGCGTGATCGCAGCGGCGTGATCGTTACTTTGCTGGCCGATAACTATTACGGTTATTGCAAAAAGGAAGTCAAAACCCAGATCAGCTATGCCGCCAATTTGTTCGGTTTGGCAGAAGAGGAGCATGCCGGCGGCGCGTTGGCATTTCGTCGTGTCAATCATGGTGATGAATTTGGGATTGGTAGTCTGACCCGCGAGCCGGGCTACGATTTCGACGAGATGACCTATCACTACGGCGCGATCATGGATCTGCATCCGGAAGGTTATGCGGTAGACAGGCATTTTCCGGAAATTATTTATGTGCCGCAGGATTTGCGGATGAGTCTGGCGACGCAGAAAATTACCTGGATCAGAAACGGCCAAAGCCACAGCATTCGCTTGCAACCGGGCAAAATTTACGTGCAGCCCAACGGTTATAAAATCGAGATGTGCAAGCACCCCGGTGCGCCGTCCTGGCGTTTGATCGGCACCGTCGCGGAAGGCACGTTTTGTCATAAGCCCTGTACGGTGTCCGGCGGCGGCAAATCGGAAATTTCCAAATCCATAGAGGACGCGGCAATCTACGGGCCACTGTTCGTAGACGATTTGCAGCACGATCTGGATCGAGTGCAAGCGATTTTCGATAAAGACTATACCGGCCGCTTCTTGCCGGGCTTCGAGCGCGATGATCGTGGGCCTAGCCGGACCGTGCTCAGTTCGGAGCGCAGTCTGGGTTCCGTGATCAAGTTATTGACGCCTTCTCCCAACCATGTGCCGGAATTTAACGATTGGCTGCGGTCCATTCCGCCCAGCATTCTGGCTTTGGTATTTTTGATCAAGCGCTTTTACCGGCCGGAATGGGGCAACAATTGGCGCGACAATTTGTCGGTGGACATTATCGACGGCGCGCCCGGTCACGAGTTGAAACTGAACCAGCGCAAGATCGTCGCCACTTATTTACGGGTAGGTTTTGACCTAGACGGCGGCTGGCGCACTTTCAAAGTGCGGCAAGACTATATCGCTTGCGAGAAAGTGCAGATGGAAGACGACATCAGTGCCTCGGTGGTGGTGCCGACCGCGGCGGTACGCGCTTGGCTGCCGGACGATGGTTACGAAACGAGTCTGAAACTGGTCAGCAACTGCGAATACCGGCTGTTTCAACGCCCGGACGACGCGATTATTCCCGGTTACGACAAGCAGACCGAGCTGAACATGTCCGGGCCGGGTAATTTCATGGCCAATTTCGAGCCTTTGGATCACGAGCAGTTATCGGCGGTGGTCGAAGATGTGATGACTTTTTCCAAATTCACCGCGCCCATGCAAAAGCTATTGAGCGATGCTTACCAGGATGGGAAAGGCTATGTGGTGTGTTCCGCGCATCCGCGTTTGGTGAACGGCAAACCGTCGAAAAATCCGCGCTACCTGGAAACCCGTGTCGATGTGGTGAAACCCTTACGGAAATATGTGGCGGAAGTCGGTGCGCGTTTACATCGCAAGATTCCGCTCAATCAACCGCTCTGTCATCCGGTGGACGCGGTATTGACCGGTCGCCGCAACAATCCGCCCGAACCGGGCATCCGCGCGCTGGCGGTTTACAACCCGATTCATTATCAAGAGTTGCCGGAACTGTTCATGGACTTTGTCTGTTCCTTGACCGGCAAATCGCCGTCTACTACCGGAGCGGGCAGTGAAGGTGCGCTGACTAAAGGGCCGTTCAATGCCTTGCGCGGCACGGTCGATTTGAACAATGCCCTGGTCTCGTTCATTTTGACCGGCTATCCGGGGTTTTCCAGTTCGGCCGGGTTTATCGGTCCGGATACCCGCGTCGATCACGATATTAGTTTGTTGATTCCGGAGATTTGGGCGCGGCTGTCGCGCGAAGAGCGCCACCCGGCATTTTTGTTGGAACATGGCTATCTGGAACCGTTAACCGATTTTGAACACAAGGGCCAAATTGTCTTGGCCAGCCGTTTGGGTTATCGCATCACCAGTCATTTCGTGCACGGCTTGATGGGTAAGATCTTCGATAACCCGTATGCGGTTTTTACCGACGAGATTTTGCAGCCCGAGCGCCAGGATCTGGAGGTGTTTGTCGACGGCATCAATAATATCGTCGAAACCCAGCAGCGCGTGGCCCAGCAATATCTTGATGACGGCAGCATAGAAGATGCCTGTCCGCCGCTGTATGCTTTGCTGCATATTATGGCCGATGGTCATTATCAGGGTAAGGATGCGCATCATCCGGAGATACGGGCGATGTTTACCCGCGATTACTTGTTGGCTTCGGATTGGTATCAGGAACGGCTGCGGATCAAGCAGCAGCGCGACATCGCGTTATGGCAACGGCATGTCGATTATTTGGGCAGGTTCTTGCACGAAAGCAGTCACCAGACTTTGATCGACGAGCTGAAGTTGGTCGAACGGCATAGGCAGGCGCAACAGAAACTGGTGGAACTGGCCTCGCCGGAATATTTGCAGTCTTTGGTGGGTACTTTGGGCGCCGACCCTTTAGGGCCATACTCGGCGGGCGCAGTTTAGATTCGGCTATACCTAAAAAAACAGGGATACCGGTCTTGTGGCCGGTATCCCTGTTTTTATATGGGGCAAGCCCGCTTGATTTAACCTTTGCGTTTGGTTTTGGTCTTGCCTTTGGGATTTTCGTGGGCGATCAGCGAACGGGCCAGCTTCCGCAAGCCGTTGGAGGATACTTCCAGCCCAAGTGGCGAGCCTATCGATTCCAACTCGTACATCAAGTCCGTCGCGGCAATCAACGTCACATAGCGCAGGCTGCTATTACCCGGTAACTGGGTTGAAGCGTCACGTAGTAGCGGGGCTAGCACGTCCCAGGAACTGTTGAAGAACTTACGCACAGGATCGTTTTCCGCCACATATTCCGCCGTCAGACCTTGTTCAAAGGCGACGCCGGCTTTTTGCAGGACATCGCGCAAGCTTGCCCGGCTGGCGTCAGCGTTGGTGGCGATAGGGGCTTTCTCAATATTCTTTTCCAAAGACATCTGCCAACCTTGCCAGAGCTTGCGCCATTGGTTCAATTCCGCTTCGTTCAATACCGGGGCCGCTTTTAAGCCGCCGGCATTTTGGTTGGTAGCGGTGTAGCCCACGTTGATTAAAATACCTTTCTCATCGGCTTTGACCTGATTGAAGCGCAGGCTGTTGATGGTGTCGTGCAACTCCTCGCTATCGTCGGCGGCGATGAAGGGGAGCAGGGTTTTCGTAATGTCCGGGCGGGATTGGTTTAAGTCGATTTTCAGGGCGGCCAGTTTGGGCTCGGCGGCTTTTTTGATCAGCGATTGCAATTGGGCAATGTTCAATGGTTGGCCGTTGCGATCAAACGCATTCAGTTGGGTGACCGGGAAGCTCAGCACATTGCCGGAGGCGTCCAATGTCGGCTGTTGCAGGGTTTGCAAAATGCCGGACCATTCGATCAAGGTCATGCATTTGCCGCCCAGCGCGGTACCCACGCGGGCTTGTACATTGTTCTGGATTTTGACCTGACCTTGCTCGCCGCTGATTTGCGGGTGGTCCAGATCCAAAAAGCTGCATTGCTTGCCGTCTTTCCAGGCTCTTACCGATTCATTCGGGCCGTCGTAGAGTTCGCTGACCAGCACACTTTTGATTAAACCGTACTCCATGGGCACCGGAATATTAATTTCGCGGGCCATACCGGTCTGTGCAGTCAGCAGCAGGCCGGTGGTAAGTAACAGGGTACGCATTTTTGACATGATTTACTCCTTAACGTTGTCGGGCGCTGGTTGATTAAGCGCGGCCGTGCCGCGATAAGCGGATGAAATAGGGTAGCGGCGGTCACGGCCAAACGCTCTGGGCGTGATGCGAATGCCGGGCGGCGATTGCCGGCGTTTGTATTCGTTTCTATCCACCAGTGAAATCGCTCTGTGCACATCGGCAACCGCGAAGCCTTGTGCCACGATTTCGGCGGCGGATTTGTCCTGTTCCACATACAAAGTAAGTATAGGATCCAACACAGAATAAGGTGGCAGCGAATCTTCGTCTTTTTGGTCCGGCGCCAATTCCGCAGACGGTGCGCGGGTGATGACCCGTTGCGGAATGACCGGCGACAAGGTGTTGCGGTATTCGGCGAGTTGGTAGACCAGTAATTTGGATACGTCTTTTAAAGGCGCAAAGCCGCCGGCCATATCGCCGTACAGCGTGGCATAACCCACACTCATTTCGCTTTTGTTGCCAGTTGTCAGCAGCAGTTTGCCTTGTTTATTGGAAATAGCCATCAGTAACACGCCACGGCAGCGGGCTTGGATGTTTTCTTCGGTGGTGTCTTTTTGGCTGCCGGTAAACAGCGGGGCCAGCATGCCGTTGAAGGCAGTTACCGCCGGTTCGATGGGCAGCACGTGATATTTGACACCCAGCGCTTCGGCTTCCAGGATCGCGTCCTGGTTGCTCATGTCTTGGGTATAGCGCGATGGCATCAACACGGCTTCGACATGATCGGCGCCCAGCGCATCCACCGCCAACGCCAATACCAGTGCGGAGTCGATACCGCCGGACAAGCCGAGAATCGCGCCTTGAAAGCCGTTTTTGCGCACGTAGTCTTGAATACCCAAGACCAGCGCTTTGTATTCGCTGACCACGGGTTGATACAAGTCGGCGATGGTGGATATTTGCGGCTCATGGTTGATAAACTCAACTATGCTGAGTTGCTCGGCAAATTCGGCCGCACGAAATACAACGTCGCCGTTACGATCAGCGACAAACGAAGCACCGTCGAACACTAACTCGTCCTGGCCGCCGATTTGATTGACATAAACCAACGGTATCTGCTCGGCTTTAATTTGCGAACAGATGATGTCCTCGCGCTGCTGCATCTTACCGGCATGAAACGGCGAGGCGTTCAGGGTCAGGATAATGTCTGCCCCGGCAGCGCGGTTTTTGGCAATGATGCCTGGCTGCCAGATGTCTTCGCAAATCGTCAGCGCCAACTGGCTGTCTTTAACCGTAAACAGACAGGTTTGGTCGCCGGCGCTGAAGTAACGCTGTTCATCGAATACGCCATAGTTGGGTAAGGCCTGTTTACGGTAAACGGCAAGGGTTTCGCCGTCGCGTAATGCCATGGCCGTGTTATATAGCCGGCCATCCTGTTGCATCGGGTAACCGATCACAAGCGTGATGCCGGCAATCTTCTTGGCAATTTCGGCAACCGCTTGTTGCGCCTGATGAATAAAATCCGGTCGAAACAGTAGGTCTTCAGGTGGGTAACCGGTGACACATAGCTCCGGAAACACCACCAAATCGGCCTGCCGCTGTTTGGCTTGTTCAGCGGCGGCCAGAATTTTGCCGGTGTTGGTTTGAATGTCGGCAACTGTTAAGTTCAGTTGGGCTAGCGCTATTTTTATCGACATTATGTTTTGGAAAAACAATCCCGCATCGCGACGCCTATATCCGAAGGCGAGCTGACCATACTCACGCCGGCCGCTTGCATCGCCGCAATCTTACCCGCCGCAGTACCCGCGCCGCCGGTGACAATCGCACCCGCATGGCCCATGCGTTTACCTGGCGGTGCGGTTTGGCCGGCGATGTAGCCGACCACAGGTTTGGTAACGTGGGCTTTGATAAAGTCCGCAGCCTGTTCCTCGTCGCTGCCGCCGATTTCGCCGACCATGACGATGCCGTGAGTGTCCGGGTCATCTTGGAAGCGGCTCAGAACGTCGATAAAGTTCATGCCGTGGATCGGGTCGCCGCCGATGCCGACGCAGGTGCTTTGCCCCAAGCCTTCGCGGGTGGTTTGATGCACGGCTTCGTAGGTCAGGGTGCCGGAACGGGAAACAATGCCGATTTTGCCGGGTAGATGAATATGGCCGGGCATGATGCCGATCTTGCACTGCCCCGGCGTGATCACGCCAGGGCAGTTGGGGCCGACCAGTAATGAACTCGTGCCTTGCATTGCGGCTTTGACCTTTAACATTTGCAGCACCGGGATGCCTTCTGTGATGCAGACGATCAGCTCGATGCCGGCGTCGACCGCTTCCAAAATCGCGTCGGCGGCAAAAAACGGCGGTACGTAGATCATCGTTGCCGTGGCGCCGGTGGTTTTAACGGCTTGTTCGACGGTGTCGAATACCGGTAAATCCAGATGCTTGGAGCCGCCGCGTCCCGGAGTGACGCCGCCAACTAATTGCGTGCCGTAAGCGAGCGCTTGTTCGGAGTGAAATGTACCCTGTTTGCCGGTGAAGCCTTGGCAAATGACTTTAGTCTGTTTGTCGATCAAAATAGACATTAAGCTACCTCTTGCGCCAGTTTTACCGCCAATTCGGCAGCATGATTTAAATTATCCGCAGCTACCAAGCCCAGTCCCGATTGGCTCAGCATGGCTTTGCCCTGTTCGACGTTAGTCCCTTCCAGGCGCACCACGACCGGGATTGTTAAGTGCATTTCCTCGACGGCCGCCAGGATGCCGGCGGCGATTACATCGCATTTGACGATGCCGCCGAAAATATTCACCAGCACTGCTTTGGTGGTGCCGTCGGACAAAATCAATTTAAACGCGGCTTTGACTTTGTCTTTATTGGTGCCGCCGCCCACATCCAGAAAATTGGCCGGCGCACCGCCTTTCAACTTCACCATGTCCATCGTCGCCATGGCCAGGCCGGCGCCATTGACCATGCAGCCGATATTGCCGTCCAGCGTGATGTAGTTAAGATCGAACTGTTTGGCTTCCGCTTCCTTAGCGTCTTCTTGCGAGGCATCGCGCATCGCGGCTATGTCAGGATGTAAGGCGATGGCGTTGTCGTCGAAATTGATCTTGCCGTCCAGTGCCACCAGTTTGCCGTCATCGGTTTGGATCAGCGGGTTGATTTCGATTTGGCTGGCATCCTTGGCCAAAAACAGTTGATACAGGCCGCTTATAATGGTTTGCAGCTGGCTTTGCTGTTCCTTGCCCAAGCCTAGTGCAGCGGCTATTTGGCGGCATTGATAAGGTTGTAAACCCGCTGCGGGGTGCACCGGCACCTTGACTATTTTTTCAGGTGTTTCAGCAGCCACCGCTTCGATGTCCATGCCGCCTGAGGCCGAGGCAATAAATATCAGTCGTTCGCTTTCCCGGTCCAGCAACAGGCTCAAATAATATTCTTGATTGATTGCCGAAGCTTCTTCCACCCAAACGCTATTGACCGGCAGACCCGCAGCATCGGTTTGATGCGTTACTAAACGTGTGCCCAGCATTGCCGCGCTGTAATCCTTTACTTCCTCCAAGGTCCGGGCAACTTTCACGCCGCCGGCTTTACCTCTGGCGCCGGCATGAATTTGCGCCTTTACCACCCAGGCAGAGCTGCTTAAGGACTGTGCGGCTTGCTGCGCTTGTTCGGCTGTGGTCGCCACGGCGCCTTGTGGCGCGGGGATCGAAAACGCTTTAAAGAGTTGTTTCGCCTGGTATTCGTGAATATTCATTTAGTGCTCCATGGATGGCTTAAATCGCGTCTCAAGTTGGTGCTATGATTGAACTGACAAACATTCTAACTAACTCTGCATAAAAACTCGGGCAATGCTTTCTTCATCGGTCGATACTATTTATCCCTGCCCTTTTTCCAAGGGGTACGGCATTCCCGTTCGGCAAGCATGGTTGATGTTGAAGATTTTCGCCCTCTATCGGTTTGTTACCGCCTGCCTGTTTGTAATGCTGTTTTATTTGCGCTTTGGGCCGTCGTTATTGGGTTCCTACGACGCATCATTGTACCAGTTCACCAGTGTTGCCTATCTGGGGATTTCGCTGATTGCCGCGCCGGTCGCATTTAGACCGCGTTGGGCTTATGCCAGTCTGGCACAGTTATTTATTTTTACCGATATAGTCTTCATTACCTTGCTGATGCACGCCAGCGGTGGGATTGGCAGCGGCATTGGCATCTTGCTGGCTATCTCGATAGCGGCGGGTGGTTTGCTGATTGGTGGGCGCTGCGCGATGTTGTTTGCGGCTTTGGCTAGTCTGGCAATTCTTGCTGAAGAGGTGTATGCGATAGAAACGCATGCCTTCGAAAATACTACCTTGACTTATGCCGGCATGCTGGGAGTGGCTTTTTTTTCGATAGCGTTTTTATCGGTAATCCTGGCACAGCGTGCCGAACAATCAGCGGTGTTGGCCAGACGGCACGAGCATACTATCGCCAGGCTGGAGAGTCTTAACCGCTATATCATCCAGCATTTGCAATCGGGCATCATGATCGTCGATGACCGGCAGGTCACTCAGCTTTCCAATCAATCGGCGTTGCGTTTGCTGGGTTTGGTCTTGCATCCGGAGGAACTGGCCGAGGTGGCGCCGGAACTGAGGCAAGCTTTCGAGTTGTGGCGCGCCAATCGGGATCAGGATTTTGCCATTATCCAATTAGCCAATCGCAACGAAGTGCAAGTGCGATTTTCCGAATTAAGTATGGATGACGAAGCGTTGTACATGCTGATTTTCGAGGACATTGCTTTGTACAATCAACGCTTGCAGCAGAGCAAGCTGGCGTCTCTGGGCCGGTTGACCGCCAGTATTGCCCATGAAATTCGCAATCCGCTCAGCGCTATTAGCCATGCCGGGCAATTGCTATCCGAAGCACCGGACTTAGATGTGCAAGAGCTGCGTTTGACGGAAATCATCCAGCACCATTGTCAGCGGGTAAACAGCATCATCGAGGACATTCTCAAGTTGTCTCGGCGCAACCCGTCGCAAAAACAAAAAATCGCTTTGGACCAGTGGTTGCCGGCCTACCTTGACGAGCAGAAATTGAATCTGGGCGAGCGGGCGGAGTGTTTTAAATTGATTTTTAAAGCGCAAGGCTTGAATGCCTGTATTGATAGTGGTCACTTGAAGCAAATTCTCGATAATCTCTGCGCCAATGCTTTGCAATACGGTAAGCCTGAGCTAGGGGCCATCGTGCTTGAAGTGTCGCAGATGCAGGAGGCGCCGTGCATTAAAATTATCGATAATGGCGCCGGAATTGCCGCAGAGCACCGGCAGCATTTGTTCGAACCGTTTTTTACCACTTCCCACCAAGGTACCGGGTTAGGGTTGTATATTTCCAGGGAATTGGCCGAACTGAATCAAGCGGAGTTAAGTTACGCCGCCCATTCCGGAAAGCCTTGTTTCACTTTGTTGCTGGCTAATGCCGATCACGCCGTCATTGAAATATGAATATGCCTGTCACCCTGGTTGTCGATGACGAACCCGACATCCGAGAATTACTTGAAATAACCCTGAACCGCATGCACATTCAAACCCGCTGCGCGGCTAATTTGGCCGAGGCCAAACAGCTACTGGCCGTTGAGGTGTTTGATTTGTGTCTTACCGATATGAAGCTGCCGGACGGCGATGGGCTGGATTTGGTCGAGCACATTCAATTAGCCGGTTTGCAGTTGCCGGTGGCGGTGATTACTGCGCATGGCAGCATGGATATTGCGATCAAAGCCATGAAAAAGGGAGCTTTTGACTTCCTGTCCAAGCCGGTCGATTTGGGGATATTGCGGCAGCTGGTCAGTCATGCGCTGCAAGCCTCGCTAACTAGGGTTTCCGACAAGGAGCGCCGTACCCGCGACATCTTGCTAGGCGAATCGGCATTAATGTGCGCTATTCGCTCGAAGATCGACAAGGTGGCGCGCAACCAGGCGCCGGTTTATATCAGCGGTGAATCCGGTTCCGGCAAGGAGTTGGTGGCCAGATTGATACACCAGCAAAGCCCGCGCGGCGAGAAACCGTTTATTGCGATTAACTGCGGAGCGATTCCGCCTGAATTGATGGAAAGCGAATTCTTCGGGCATAAAAAAGGCAGTTTCACCGGCGCGGTAGCCGACAAGCAAGGCTTGTTTCAGGCGGCCGATGGCGGCACCTTGTTTTTGGATGAAGTGGCTGATTTGCCTTTGCCCTTGCAAGTTAAATTGTTGCGGGCGATTCAGGAGAAAAAAGTCCGCCCGGTCGGCGAACAGCGGGAAGTGCCTGTCGATGTGCGCTTATTGAGTGCAACCCACAAGGATTTGACCAAGATGGTCCAAGAAGGCAGTTTTAGGCAGGATTTGTACTACCGGATCAATGTCATCGAGCTGAGTTTGCCACCCCTGCGCGCCCGGTCCGCCGATATTCCTCAGCTTACCGAGCACTTATTGGCGGGCCTGGCTAATGCCAACGGTATGGATTTGCCCAAACTCAGCGACTCTGCGCTAAATGCGTTAAAGCACTACTATTTTCCCGGCAATGTTCGGGAGCTGGAAAATATATTGGAGCGGGCGCTGGCCTTGCACGATGGCGGCGTGATTGAAGCCGACGATCTGAACTTGCCGTTGGGGATGGAATTGGCTGCGGTCGAAGATTTCGACGCCGAGAAAATGTCGCTGGAAGCCTATCTCGAAGACATAGAGAAAAAAGCCTTGAGTGCGGCGCTGGAGGAAAATCGTTGGAACAAAACCGCTACCGCTAAATACTTGGGTCTAAGCTTCCGTTCGCTGCGGTATCGTTTGAAAAAGTTGGGTCTTGAATAACAGAAAATAACTGTAAGCGAGTAGGGGCGTGCTACTCGCCTAAATATCCACAGGCATGCTTATTGATACTTACTCATGCCTTTCAATTGTTGCAGCGCGGCTTGAATTTTGGCGTTTGCGGCATCGTCTAGTTCGTTGTTTTTATACACTTTGTCCAACAGGCCTTCTTCTACCAGCGCGTCTTTGATCCAACGTTTGGCAAAGGCATAACTCGCTGGGATTTTGGCGACTTCACCTGTTTTTGGATTTTTCAGACTATCGACTGGCGCTGCTGGCGCAGGGGCGGCGGCTTTTTTGGCCGGGGCGGATTTACTGGCTTTGGGTGCGGCGGGTTTGGGTGTGGCGGCTTTGGCTGGAGCGGGTTTTTCGGCGGTTTTTACAGCTGCGGGAGGAGGCGGTGTCAGTTCGGTTTGGATGGCCGGTTTAGTCGCTTCCGGCTTGGCGGGCTCGGGTTTACTAGTTTCCGGTTTTTCCTTTTTGCCACCCATGACCACAAATACTACGTAAGCTACAAAAATAGTTGTCGCTATAAAAAGCAATTCAGCCATAACCCTTCCCCTTTTGTTTGTTTTATTTATTAAGATTCAGAACAATGTGATGACACGTTTTTAAACACCGCGAGCGAATATACCAGAGCTAATCAAGTCGGTAAACTAATACCCCAATTGCTAAAAAGTTCGCGAATTACGTTTAATCCGTTTCAACTGATTGGACTGGCCACCTGATTGCTGCCCAGCAAAAGGTTAAGCGAAACCTTCTGACCATCCAGTAGATTCTGCTCGGGTTTGCCGAATGCGTAGCCCTGGCCGAAGTTTACGCCGATTTCCTTCAGCTTTACCGCCGTACCTGCCGATTCGACGAATTCGGCGATGGTTTTCTTGCCGAGTTTTGAGGCAATTTCCACCATGGATTTGACAAGTATTTGATCGGTTTCGTTGTCGAGCAGGTTTCTGATGAATTGACCGTCGATTTTCACGTAATCGACCGGAAAGGTTTTGAGATAGTTGAACGAACAAAAGCCGGCGCCGAAATCGTCTAGCGCGAATTTGCAGCCTAAGGCTCTGATTTTGTTAATCATGTGCCGGGTTTTTTCAAAATTGTCCACGGCGGCTGTTTCGGTGATTTCGAAGGTCAAACGGTTGGCGTCTATCCAGGTCATTTCCAGTTTATCCTTAATAGTGGATAGTAAATCCGGATACTGAAACGCGGTACTTGAAAGGTTCACGGCCAGGGAAATATAAGACATGTAAGTGGGCAGTGCCGCCAGAAAGTCGATGGCATTTTCAACGACCCACAGGTCTATCGCGTGAATCAAGCCGGTTCTTTCGGCTACCGGAATAAACTGATCCGGCGTGATGACTTCATTGCCTTCGCCGCGCATGCGCAATAACACTTCATAGTGCGAAACATTGCCATCAGACAGCTGTACCACCGGCTGGAACACCAGAAATAGCTGGTTATCCCGCAAGGCCTTGCGAATAAGCGGCACCCAGTAAATGTCGCGGCGTCTTTCCTTGACGATGAGATCATCGCTGTTGTAGACGCAGATTTTGTCTCTGCCGGTGCTTTTTGCAAAGTTGCAGGCTTGGCGGGCATGTAAAATCATTTCGCCCGGATGAAACGCGGAAACGGTATTGTCCAGCGCGGCAATGCCGATGGAAACCGAGGCGCTGTAAGACACTTCGCCGGTGAAGAACCGAAAATTGTCCACGGTGGTTTTGATGGTTTCCGCGAGAATCTGTGCTTGCTTTTTAGTTTTGTTTTCCAGGAATAAACAAAACTCGTCGGCGCCGATACGGGCGAATAAACTGCCGGCTGGTAATAGCTTTCGGACCAGAATGGCCATTTCGACCAGTAAACGATCACCTACTTCAAAGCCTTCCAGTTCGTTAATCAGGCTGAAGCGGTCCACATCAATGAATAATAGAGACCCGTCTTTTTGCGTTTTATTGCTGTGATTTAATACCAATCTCAGCTGACGTTCGAAACTGCTGCGATTGAATAAGCCGGTTAATTCGTCGTGGGCAACCAGAAACTTGAGTTTGGCATCAATAACGTTTTTGGCGGCCAATTCATTGATCAATTGTTCTTCCTGACGGTGGCGCAGTTGGCGTTCCTGTTTCAGGCTCAGCAAAAATTTTACTGCCAGTATCAATTCCTGGGTATTGACGGGGGTGTTGATTTTGTAAGTTAGACAATTGTCCTGTTGCGGTTGACAACTGTCGAGCTCACAGGCAAAGCTGTCGTCGTTCAGAATTACTACCGGAATGACCGATACCGAATTGGCGCTGGATAAACTCTGGCACATTTCCCGAGCTTGGCAAAGCGGCAGCCTTGCGTTCAGCACGATCAGACCGATCCTGTCGGGTTGATCGGCGTAAGGCTTTAATATCTCGTAAATTTGTTCGCCATTTTCAGCTACACGAATATCGGTAAAACCCTTCGTTTTCAATGTGGAAACGATTTTTTGAGCGGAGACTTCATTATGCTCCGCAACGACAATCAGTTTTTCTTTGAGCGCGTCATTGGCAATCATCTAATACCATCCAGGTATTGGCATAAAATCGGGAGCAGTCGGCATAAGGTCAGGAGGAGGGCAGCATTTAATAAGCTTGTATTTTCATATAATTGGTCTAGGTTTAAGCGCAGCCTTTAATGCTATTTCTATGCTATTGGTTTTCAGTATAGGTGTAAATTTAATTTTTTAGAATTATTGATGATAGCTTACTCACCGTCCACATTAACTGTTGCCGATTTGCTGAGAGGTGATTTGCAACTCGCCTCGCCGCCGAATGCCTATTTTTTGTTGAAAAAAATAGTCGAAGACCCGAATAAGACTGCGAAAGACGCGGCTGTGGTGATCGAAGCCGATGCGGCATTGGCGGTAAAGCTACTGAAGATAGTGAATAGTGCTTTTTATGGTTTTCCGTCCCAAATCAGTTCGATTACCAAAGCCATCACCATGATTGGTACCCGTGAGTTGCAGAATCTGGTGCTGGGTACCTTGATTGTCGAACGTTTTTCCGATTTACCCGGACAACATTTCTCCATTCACGATTTTTGGGCCAGAAATTTGCGTTGCGCGTTGATTGCACGCGAATTGGATATTCATTTCGGCAAGCACTATGCCGACACCGCATTTCTGTGCGGTTTGGTCCACAACATCGGACAATTGGTGTTTTATCGGCGGATTCCGGTATTGGCCCGGGAAGTCGACTTATTACTGCAATCGCAAACCCCGCTCGCGGTGGACGAAGAGGTCACGGTAGAGCAGAACGTGATCGGTTTCGACCATTTTCAAGCCGGCGCCGAGTTGTGCAAACAATGGATGTTACCGGACGTTATTGTGGAAAGTATTCGCTTGCATTGCTTTCCTGATTTGATCGGGCCTTACGCCGATTTGGCCGCCATGGTCAGACTGGCGAACTGCTTGAGCCGAATCGAAAACCCCTACGACGCTCACGCAGTAAGCGCATTGAATCTGACACCGGAGCAAATCAGTTTCATACTGGACAAAATCAGCGACGAGTTCGAAGTCATTTTTAAATTGTTTTATCCCACTGTCTAAGCCCGCTTGGGTTCTTATCATTATCGGTATATCTGTTGCTTAAAGGTGACAGGGGCCGAGCTCGACTATCCCATCATCAAGCTGCCGATACGCTAACGACTTGTATCGAATGCGGTTTTTGTCGCAAAAAAACAACGGATAGGCCAATTAAATTCGTTTTGTCATAAAGTTGTCATATTGCCTCCATACAATGCGCTCAAGCTCGCTGGTCGTTGTGATCTTTGAGTAACGCATTGATTTATATAATTATTGGAGAAATTTGATGAGACTTTCTAAGCTGAGCCTGGCAGTGGCAGCCGTTATTGGCTCGGGTATTTGCGCCGAGGCGATGGCGCTGGATTTGTATGTTGATGCCAAAACCAAGCAGATTTTTGCCGAGCCAGGTCCGGGCCGGACCAAGCTGGGTTCATTTGAAAAAGTCGAAGATACCGCCGCGCAAAAAGCTGAAGCGCAAGCGCAGAAGGCTGAAATAGCACAAATCAAGGAAGATTTGGCTTTGAAAAACAACGAGTTGAAAGCGCTGGATGAGCACATTAAAGATCCTAAATTCAGCGAACTGGAGCTTAACGAGAAAGGAATTAAATTCGAGAGTAAGGATGGCAACTTCGAAATGGCTATCAATGGCAGGATGCAGGTTGATGCGCAAATGAATGTTTCCGATGGGTCACCCATTAGTAACTCAACAGCTACACCTAATGACACGCAACAGTTAGCCGATGGTGCCAATATCAGACGTGCCCGTCTCGGTGTTGAAGGTAGCTATTATCACGATTGGGAATACAAATTTGAATATGACTTTAGCCGCGGAGGTAACTCCGGTGTAGCAGCGGGTATTACTGATGCTTACATTAATTGGAGAGGTTACGATCCGCTTGGAGTAAAAGTAGGTTCATTCAAAGAGCCCTTCAGTTTGGAAGAAGCGACCAGCAACCGTTGGCTGACCTTCATCGAACGTAACATGGCAGTCAATGCGTTTTCAGACAATCCAAATGCCTATAAAACCGGTTTTGCTTTGACATGGTCAGATCCTCGCTGGACTGCTGCGGGCGCTATTATGACTGAGCCTGTTGGTGGCGGTTGGGCGTATACCTCTTCTAGGGGTAGCAACGGCAATAACAACCGTAACGGCGGATCTGGAGATATGGGCTGGGAACTGACAGGCCGTGTTACCGCGTTACCTTGGTTTGAAGATAAAACCAAGTTTTTACATGTTGGTGCGTCGGGATCGCAGCGCTATTTGAATGACGCTGGAAACAACAATGCTATGAGATATCAAGCAGCTATAACCAACGTTGATAGAACCGCTATCATTGATACTGGAACAGGCATATTCGACAACGTCTCCACTATTACCAGAATGGGTGGTGAATCTGCATTAGTCTATGGTCCTTTTTCTGCTCAAGCCGAGTACATACAAGCCGACCTTTCTGGCCGTGTTAATAACAACGAAAGCCTCAATGGTTACTACGGATATGTTAGCTATTTCTTGACCGGCGAGTCTCGCGCTTACAAGACTAAAACCGGTGCGTGGGATCGCTTGAAACCTAAACGTCACTTTGACATGAAAGGTGGTTTGGGTGCTTGGGAAGTTGCCGCAGGTTATGACTATCTTGATTTGAATGATAAGAATGTTAGAGGTGGCCGAGCTGCCGTGGCGAAGTTTGGTTTGAATTGGTATCCAAATTCGCATATCAAGATGATGGCTAACTACATTCATGCTCTGGAAATTCAACGCCCAGGTACCAGCAGCTTAACTGCGCCAACAAACGGTGCGGGCTACGATGGTTCCAAACTTGACGCCTTCGAACTGCGCGGACAAGTTGACTTCTAAGCCAAGCTTTGAGAGGCAAGGATAGCCTCGCGTAAAATCAAAAAAACCGCCTCGATCTTGAACGTTCCAGGCGGTTTTTTTATGGATGCGATCTGGAACTATCACGTCAAAGATATCAAAGTATGGGAAATGAATCTTGCTACGGCTCTGTCTGCTAGACTAATAGTCCGTTTAGACTTCGTCAATATTATGACAGAACAACAATCTCTAGCCCGATATGGCTGGCTATCCATTGCTGCCGCCGTCAGCACCATCGCACTAAAAAGTTACGCCTATTGGCTGACCGACTCCGTGGGCTTACTGTCCGATGCGTTGGAGTCGCTGATCAATTTGGTGGCGGCGATCATCATGCTGGTGGTACTGACTATTTCTGCGCGGCCACCCGACGATACACATGCTTATGGGCATGAAAAAGTAGAATATTTCTCCAGCGGTGCGGAAGGCATCATGATTTTGCTGGCGGCTTTTAGTATTGGCTACGCGGCCTGGGAACGCTTGTGGAATCCGCTGCCGCTTCAGCAACTTGATCTGGGGATAGCGGTTTCGGTGTTTGCTTCTCTGATCAATTTGGCGGTTGCCCGAGTTTTGATTGGTGTCGGCCGCCGTCGGCAGTCGATTACCCTGGAAGCCGACGGTAAGCATTTGATGACCGATGTCTGGACGACAGTCGGGATTTTGGTCGGCATCGCCATTATCTCGGTGGCAAACCGTTTCGAGCCGAGTCTGGCGTTTGCCAGGCAATTGGGGCTGAATGGCTGGGAAATACTCGACCCGATTATTGCCATAGGAGTGGCGTTAAATATTGTCTGGGCCGGCTTGCAATTGATTCGCCGGACCGTGTCCGGTTTATTGGATGCGGCCTTATCGCAGGAGGAAATTGCGGAAATCGTCGCTGTGTTGGATGAATATGTGGCCGGCCAACGTATTGCTTATCATGCGTTACGGACTCGTTACGCCGGCGCCAGACGTTTCATGTCGGTGCATGTGTTGGTACCTGGGAGTTGGACAGTGCAGCAGGGTCATGATTTGCTGGAAGCCATCGAGCAGCGAATCAAGGACAGGTTCGACAACATCGACATCGACACGCATCTAGAACCTATCGAAGATGCCGCGTCTTGGGAGCATTGAGCACGCGGTTAGGGATGCAACGGCTTGGATTAAGCTTCAATCAGATTTAATTCCACTTCTTCCGCGCTGTCTCCGGCAATTTTAAAGCCGCGCATTTCCAATACGCCCTTGGTATTTAAGGAAATGATCAAATGCAGTGCGTCCGGATAGCTGGCTTCCTGGATGTCGGTCGCTGACGGTTGGGCCGGCGTGTGCGGGTGCGAGTGGTAGATAGCAAATAGCGTTTCGCCTTTTTCGCGGATTTGGCGCATCGCCTCGATTTGCTGGCTGGCGTCTAATAAAAATCGGGTCTGCGGCGTGGCGGCGCTATTTTCCACTGGATAACAACTCGCCGGCATACCGGTACTGTCCGCGCCGATTAGACCGCAAACCTCGGTATCCGGGGATAGTTGCGCCAAGTGCAGTAACTGGTTGGTGAGCTTGCGCGGTAGAGAAATTTCTTTGTGGTTCATAGTGGTTTCCATATTCCCGATGTCACTCGTGGATTGCCGGATAAATCAGCATGGGTGTTGACCTGCTGGTAGCCAAATTCGTGAAAAATGGCTTGTACCTCGGATTGCTGATTGTAGCCGTGTTCGACCAATAATTGGCCATTGTCTTTTAAATGCAGACGCGCTTGCTCGGCAAGCTGATGAATGTCTTGCAGGCCGTTGTTGGGGCTGATCAACGCGCTGTCAGGCTCAAAGCGCACGTCGCCGATGGTTAGATGCGGGTCGTTATCGACGATGTAGGGTGGATTGCTAACGACTAAATCAAAGTCTGTTTCTTCGATGTTTTCGAACCAGTTCGATTGCACAAAACGCACATTGCCGGTCTTGAGTTGCTGCGCATTGCATTGGGCCAGCTCTAAAGCCGCCGAGCTTAGATCGCTGGCAAATACCTGGGCTAATGGTCGTTCGGCGGCCAAGGTGACGGCAATTATCCCGGAGCCGGTGCCGAGATCGATGATTTTACAGGGCTGGTCGGCAGGTAATAGCGACAGGCTGAGCTCTATAAGCAATTCGGTGTCGGGTCTGGGGATCAAGACATTCGGGCTGACTTTGAAATTGCGCGACCAGAATTCGCGTTGGCCGGTTAAGTAGGCAACCGGCGTGCCCTGCGAGCGCTGCTCTACCAATATTTGAAACTGAGCGTTTTGTTCCGCGCTGGGCTGATGTTCCGGCCAAGCTCTGAGAAACGAGCGGGTTTTGTTTAGGCAGTGGCAAAGCAGAACTTCCGCGTCCAGCATTGCGGTTTCGGATGTGGCGCTTAGCTTTGCGCTTGCAGTGGCTACCAGGCTATGAATCGTATTGCTGGTATCTGTCCATATAGGTTGCTTAGACATTACCCAGCTGAGTCAACAATTCTGCCTGATGTTCATGAATCAGCGGTTGAATCACATGCTCCAATCCGCCTTCCATGATTTCTTCCAGCTTATAAAGCGTCAGGTTGATGCGGTGGTCGGTGAGTCGGCCTTGCGGGTAGTTATAGGTGCGGATACGCTCGGATCGGTCGCCGCTGCCCACTTGTAATTTGCGGCTTTCCGATTGTTCCGCGTGTTGCTTTTCCTGGGCCGCCGACATCAAACGGGCCTGCAATACCGACATCGCGCGGGCGCGGTTCTTGTGTTGAGAGCGTTCGTCCTGGCATTCGACGACCACACCGGACGGGATGTGGGTAATACGGATCGCCGATTCGGTGCGGTTGACGTGTTGGCCGCCGGCGCCGGAGGCGCGGTAGGTGTCGATGCGCAGGTCCGCCGGATTGATGTCGATTTCGTCGACCGCATCGACTTCCGGCATGATCGCCACGGTGCAGGCCGAAGTATGCACGCGGCCTTGCGACTCGGTTTCCGGTACCCGTTGCACGCGGTGGGTGCCCGATTCGAACTTTAATTGCGAATACACGTTTTGGCCGGCCACGCGCATGATGACTTCTTTAAAGCCGCCGTGTTCGCCGCGGTTCTCGTTGATAATCTCGGTGCTCCAGCCTTGCCGTTCCGCATAGCGTTGATACATCCGTGCGAGGTCGCCGGAGAAGATCGCCGCTTCGTCGCCACCGGTGCCGGCGCGTACTTCCAAAAACACGTTGCGGTTGTCGTTCGGGTCTTTTGGCAGCAGCAGGATTTGCAGTTGTTGGGTCAATTCCTCGCGTTGGGCTTCGGCGGCCTGGATTTCTTCTTTGGCCATTTCCCGTAACTCCGGGTCGCTGTCTTTAGCCATTTCCTGGGCTGATTCGAGATTGGCTTCGTTTTCCTGATAGATTTTGTAACAGGCGACCAGCGGCTCGATTTGCGCGTATTCCTGGCTCAGGCTGCGGAATTGGTTTTGATTGCTTTGTACTTCCGGTTGTGACAGTAGGGCGGTGATTTCTTCGAAGCGTTCGCCGAGGTTTTCCAGTTTGGTTTGTATCGAGGGTTTCATTCAGTGGCTTATCGTAATTTGAAAATTTCGCGGGAAGCGGCGATCAGGTCGTGGCGTTCGTTGGCGCCGGCCTCGCGCAGTTGCGCGCAGGGTGTATGGATCAGTTTGTTGGTCAAGGTGTAAGCGAGGCGCTGTAATACTTCGTCGGCGGCTGCGCCGCTGTTGAGTTGGGCTAAAGCTTTTTGCAAGGCTTCGTCGCGAGTTTGCTCGGCCTGAGTGCGGAAATCGCGGATGGTTTCCTGTGCGCCTTGAGAACGTAGCCAGGCCATAAAGTGTTCGACTTGAGTGTCGATAATTTCCTCGGCCTGCTCGGCGGCGCGGCGGCGCGAGTCCATGTTTTGATTGACGGTGTTTTGTAGATCGTCAACCGTATACAGATAAACATCGCGTAGCTGCGCAACTTCGGCTTCGATGTCGCGCGGCACGGCCAAATCGACCATGAACATCGGTTTGTGCTTGCGGATTTTGATCGCGCTTTCTACGCGGCCTTTACCAAGGATCGGCAATTGGCTGGCGGTGGACGATACGACAATGTCTGCTTCCGCCAAGTGATTCGGCAACTCGGCGAGGTTGATCGCGTAGCCGTTGAACTGCATCGCCAAGGCATGGGCTTTGTCGTAAGTGCGATTGGCAATGATGATGCGGCCGATGCCGTGTTGGTATAGATGGCGGGCGGTGAGTTCTATCGTTTCGCCGGCACCTATCAATAAAGCGGTTTGTTCGCTGAGTTTGTCGAAAATTTGTTGTGCCAGTTGCACGGCGGCAAATGCGACAGACACCGGGCTGGAGCCGATGGCGGTGTCGGTGCGGACCTTTTTAGCAGCGGAAAACGTGTGTTGAAATAATTTGCTGAGATTTCGACCCAAGGTGCCGGCTTGTGAAGCGGCATGGTAGGCGGTTTTCATTTGGCCGAGAATTTGCGGCTCGCCCAGGATCATCGAATCCAGTCCGCAGGCCACGCGGAACATATGTCTTATCGATTGGCTATCTTTGTAGCTGTAAAGATAAGGAGTGAAGTCGGCGGGTTTGATCTGTTTGGTGTCGGCTATCCAATTTACCAACGAGGATTGGTTGTCGCTGTCGGCCTGATAGTAAAATTCGGTGCGATTGCAAGTGGATAGAATGGCCGCCTCGCTGATTTCGCGAAGATTCCACAAGTTTTTCAGCGTGTTATCGAGCATGTCCGTCGGGAACGCCAAGCGTTCGCGGATGGCGACCGGCGCTGTATTGTAATTTATCCCTACGGCAAGAAGAGTCATCGGTTGCGAACAATAGCACAAGAAAAGTGCACTATTTTAAGGAATGCGCTGTTTTTGTCCAAATACAATGAAACGACAGTCTGATTCAGGGGCTTTTTCTGGTAATCTATCGACAATAGTTTTTCAAAAGTGGGTCAATTGATTGCATGAAAAAATGGATAGCCATCGCAATGTTTTTATCGATGTCAGGATGTGCGGTTTCTCCTGAGAAAGAGCCTGAGGCAGAAGGTTTGCCAGTCAAGCCTGAGGGTTTGGAAAGCAGAGTTAATCGCAACACAGTGATCGACGAAGAGGTGCTGTATTTGCTGATGGCCGCGGAATTGGCAGGGCAGCGTAATCAGTACCATTTGGCCATGGATGCTTATTTGCAGGCCGCTAAGCGAGTGGATGATCCGCGGATTGCGGAGCGGGCAGTCAAAATCGGTTTGTTTTTAAAAGACGAGCAGCGTACCCGTGAGGCCTTGACGGTTTGGTTGTCTAAGGACGGTAAGAATTTAGCGGCGAGAAAGTTTGCCGTGTTACTGGCGATTAAAAATTCAGATCAAAAGGCGGCTGTCGAAAATCTCAATGCCATGCTGGCAGATGATCCGGCCGGTTTTGAGGCTGGTGTGCTGGAAATGACCAAGTTGATGGAAAAAGAAGGTCGCACACAATTTACCTATGACGTGTTGGAAGAGTTGGCTGTTGAGCATCCTAATCAAGCCAGTGTGTTTTTCTTGCAGGCAGTTTTGGCGTCGGTTCTGCAAAATAACGAGTTGGCCCAGCAGAAAGTTAATCAAGCATTGTTAATCCAGCCTGATTGGAATAAGGCTGTGATCTTGCAGGCACAGCTGGCCGGACGCTCCGGCGACTTGTCTAAGGCGCGCGCCTCTTTGGAAAAGGCGCTTAAGGCGGCGCCGGAAGATAGGATGCTGAGAAAGATGTTGTTGGAAGTGTTGGTTAACGGTCACGACTACGACGATGCGATAAAGCTTTGCCAGAGTGTGCTGGAAGACAAGCCGGATGATGCTGAAACGCTGTTTACCTTGGCTTTGGTATATATGCAGCAAAGCCAGATCGATAAGGCTGAAAACGTACTTGAGAAGTTGCTGAATAATCCCGAGTGGGAAGGGCAGGCTAGTTTTTACTTGGGCAAGATTGAAGTTGATCAACAGCACCCCGATAAGGCATTAACTTGGTTTGATCGGGTGAGCGACGGCAATTACGCATTCGACGCGGATATGGCAGCGGTGTCTTTGTTGATGAATCAAAAACGCTTCGACGAGATCGAGGCCCGCATCAAGCGCATGGATAACAAATATCCTGAGCAGCATTTGCGGGTCTTGATGGTTAAGGCAGAGCTCTACAATCAATTGGGTAAATACCAGGAAGCTTTTGATGTTCTGACACTGGCTTTAAAAGACATGCCCGATAATCGCGAAGTACTATATGCACGGGCATTGGTTGCCGAACGCTTGGATAAGCTGGATGTGCTTGAATCCGACCTGCAGAAAATTTTAGAGCAAAAGCCGGACGATGTGGGGGCGCTGAATGCGTTGGGTTATACGTTGACCGATAGGACACAGCGCTATGAGGAGGCGGCCAAATATTTGGAGCGCGCTCTCAGTTTGCAGCCCGATGAGGCGGTAGTAATAGACAGCTACGGATGGTTGCAGTTTAAGCTCGGAAAGCCTGAGCGGGCGCTGGAATTTTTGCGTAGAGCCTACGAGAAGCAGCCGGAAAATGAAATTGCCGCGCATATTGCCGAAGTGCTTTGGTCTTTGGGTGAGAAAAAGGAAGCAAAAGAGCTTTTCGACAGTGTTTATAAAAAATCTCCTGATGACGAATATTTGTTGGAGTTTAAAAAACGCTTTTTGCAAAACGGGCAATGATTTTTAAGGGCGGTGTGTTCTTGTTGGCTGTGGCGTTCTTGTCCGGCTGTTCTTTATTGTCAGAAAAGCCGAGCGACGCCTACCGTTTGCAAGATATGAGGGTGTTGCAACAGCAACAGCAATGGTATTTTGAGGGGCGATTGGCTCTGGTTGATGAGAAGGATTCGTTTTCTGCGTCGGTGAGTTGGCGGCATCGCTCTGGGAGAGATGATATTGAGCTTTCGGGGCCATTGGCTCAGGGTAAGCTGATGATCACTGTCGAAGCTGATTTCGTAGCGGTGGATGACGGCGACAATCACAAAGAATTTCGCGGGCCTGCAGAAGAGGTGCTGGCGGAGCAGTTAGGTGTCGCGATTCCTGTGAGCGCTTTGAGGTATTGGGTGCTTGGCTTGCCTGATCCGGAGCAGTCGTTTGTCGAGCAGGTTGATGGATTTTTTCAGTCTGGGTGGCGGGTTGGTTTCAGAGAAATTCAGCATGTTAACGCCTTAGTACTGCCGAGAAAAATCAATGCGGAAAAAGATAAGACAAGAATCAAATTAATAGTGGATCAATGGGATTTGTCGTGACGGGAATGCAAGAACAGGTGGTGGGTTGGGGTGAGAAATGGCCTGCGCCGGCTAAGTTGAATCTAATGCTGAGAATCACCGGGCGTCGCCCAGATGGCTATCATTTACTGCAAACAGTATTTCAGATTATTGATTTGTGTGACTGGATAACATTTTATCCTGCGGAAAATGGCCGGGTTTATTTACGTCATCCAATTCCTGGTGTCCCGGAACACGAAGACTTAACCGTTCGCGCCGCCAACTTATTGAGACAATATACTGGGTATGCATCCGGGGTGTGTATTGATGTCGAAAAGAATCTGCCTATGGGTGGTGGCTTGGGTGGTGGTAGTTCCGATGCTGCTACTACGCTGGTGGTGCTGAATAGGTTGTGGAATCTGCATTTACCATTAGAAGCGTTGATGGAGTTGGGCTTGCAGCTTGGTGCCGATGTGCCTGTTTTTGTCTATGGATACACCGCTTGGGGTGAGGGGGTTGGTGAGGAATTAAAGCCCATAACGATTCCGGAACAATGGGTCGTGGTAATCAAGCCGGATTGTCATGTGAACACGAAACAGATTTTTTTGACGGAAGAGTTGACAAGAGATAGCAAATCCATCACAATGCGCGACTTCATTGCAGGCGATTGGCGGAATGATTGTCTTCCGGTTGTTAGCAAATTATATAAGCCGGTGAGTAATGCATTGGATGCATTATCTCAATATGCAGAAGCAAGATTGACGGGGACTGGGGCTTGTGTGTTTGCTCAGTTCGATTCGGAAGAGTCGGCGCGTGAGGCATTTTCTGAGTTGAGTCAGAGTTGGTTAGTTTATTTGGCTCGAGGACTTAATGTTTCGCCTCTGCATGAAAAATTAAGACAAGGATCTGTTTAATCAATTTAATGGGCTGTCGCCAAGCGGTAAGGCACGAGGTTTTGATCCTCGCATACCAAGGTTCGAATCCTTGCAGCCCAGCCATAATCTCCACACAATAGTTCCTTAGGAGTGCTTGAATGCGTGAGGCCTCGGTAATGGTATTTTCCGGGAATGCCAATAAGGCGTTGTCTGAAGGTATTGTGAAGAAGCTCAATATGCGCCTCGGCATGGCCACGGTTGGTCGTTTCAGTGATGGCGAGATTTTTGTTGAGATAGAAGAAAATGTTAGGGGTAGGGATGTATTTGTCATACAGCCTACCTGCGCGCCTACCAACGAAAATCTAATGGAATTGTTGGTAATGATCGATGCTATGAGGCGAGCGTCTGCGGCGAGAATAACAGCCGTTATGCCGTATTATGGTTACGCGCGGCAAGATAGGCGCTCAAGGTCGGCTAGGGTGCCCATTACTGCAAGATTGGTTGCGGATATGATAGGTAATGCTGGGGCTGACAGGGCGTTGACTGTTGACTTGCATGCAGATCAAATCATGGGATTCTTTGGGATTCCGGTTGATAATGTGTATGCTTCGCCAATTTTGCTAGGTGATATTTGGCGGCAAGAATACGAAGATTTGATTGTGGTTTCACCGGATGTTGGTGGTGTTGTGAGGGCTAGAGCCATCGCAAAGCGTCTGGGTGATGCTGATTTGGCGATAATCGACAAGCGAAGGCCGCGTCCGAATGTGTCGGAGATAATGCATATCATCGGCGATGTAGAGGGTCGTACCTGTGTCATGGTGGATGACTTGGTTGATACGGCGGGTACTTTGTGTCACGCGGCAGGGGCGCTCAAGAAAAATGGTGCCAAAAAGGTTGTTGCATACTGTACTCATCCGGTGTTGTCTGGTGCGGCCGCGGAAAATGTTAAAAATTCCGTTCTTGATGAATTGGTAGTTACAGATACGATACCGTTAACTACAGAATTGTCCGGGATTGATAAGATTAGGCAGCTAAGCGTTGCGGAAATGTTGGCAGAAACAATACGTCGAATAGCGGTGGGCGAGTCTGTAAGCTCGCTTTATGTTGACTGATAAGAATTAAAGTAGTGCTTGTGGAACAAGCTTTTGGAGAAAAAAATGGCTAACGTGTTTGAATTTGTTGCAGAAGCTCGCAGTGCCTCGGGCAGTAGCGCGGCCAAAGTTGTTCGTCGTCAGGGTAAGGTCCCGGCAGTAGTATATGGTGGTAGCGGTGCTCCTGAGATGTTATTGCTGGATCATAATGAAGTGGTTAAGCATTTGGTGCATGAGGCGGTTTATTCCCATGTGCTTGATCTTAAAATCGACGGCAAAACAGAAAAAGCTGTTCTTAAGCATATACAAAGGCACCCTGCAAAGCCGATAGTGCTGCATATGGACTTTATGCGGGTTGATGATACGCATAAATTGAAAGTTCATGTTCCTTTGCATTTTATCAATGAAGCTATTTCGGTAGGCGTTAAAAAAGGTGGTTTGGTCAATCATGCAATGGTTGATGTGGAGGTGTTGTGTATGCCTTCTGCTTTGCCGGAATTCATTGAAGTAGATTTGGCTAGTGTAGATGTTGGTTCGACAATACATTTGTCTGATTTGATTTTGCCGGCTGGTGTTGAGATTGCAGCGTTGCAGCATGGTGCTGAGCATGATCATCCGGTTGCTCAAATAGTCAAGCCAAGATCTGTGGAATCTGCTGACTAATAGTGTTTGAAGTCTTGTTTGAATGATTAAGTTGATTGTTGGTCTGGGTAATCCTGGGCGGCAGTACGAAAAAACCCGGCACAATGCCGGGTTTTTGTTTGTGGAGTATCTGGCGGGGCTTGCTGGTGCTGGTTGGTCGAGCAGTAGTCAGTTTTCCGGAGAGGTGGCTGAATGCAATATTGGCGGATACGGGCTTGTATTGCTAAAGCCGATGACTTTTATGAATAAAAGCGGCTTGTCTGTCGGTAAGTTTTTGCGATATTACAAGTTTAAGTCCGAAGAAATGCTTGTGGTTCATGATGAGCTTGAGCTTCCCGAGGGCGTTGTCAAGATGAAAAAAGACGGGGGGCACGGTGGGCATAACGGGTTGCGTGACATTATTGCTCATATCGACACCCGTGATTTCTACAGGTTGAGAATTGGTATAGGTCGTCCTGTCGCGGGGGTGGGTGTGGCGGACTATGTGTTGTCCAGTTTGTCTTGTGATGGTCAGGCTCGAATGCTGGGTTTGTTTGGCGAGTTAGCGAAAAGCATGGATGCGTTGGTTTTGGGTGATTTGAATTCAATTGGAGTTTGATTGTTACTTCAGCTGAATTAAAAAAAACACTTGACTGGGGTTTTTGAAACAAGGATAATTGATCGAATAAGTAACGGAGGGGTTCCCGAGCGGCCAAAGGGATCAGACTGTAAATCTGCCGGTTCTACCTTCGGAGGTTCGAATCCTCCCCCCTCCACCACCAAATTTATGGGATCTGCGGGTGTAGTTCAATGGTAGAACTCCAGCCTTCCAAGCTGATTGCGTGGGTTCGATTCCCATCACCCGCTCCATTTCGGGGTAAATTACTCGCTCATATAGCTCAGTAGGTAGAGCACTTCCTTGGTAAGGAAGAGGTCACCGGTTCAAATCCGGTTATGAGCTCCAGATTTAGGTTTGTTTTTGTCGTAGTTAGGGTGTTCCAAAATGGCTAAAGAAAAATTTGAAAGAAAGAAACCGCACGTAAACGTAGGCACCATTGGTCACGTTGACCACGGTAAAACCACATTGACAGCGGCATTAACAAAAGTCATGGCGGAGCTGCAAGGCGGCGAAGTTAAGGCTTTTGATCAAATCGACAACGCCCCGGAAGAACGTGCGCGCGGTATAACCATTTCTACGTCACACGTAGAGTACGAATCAGCCAACCGTCACTATGCCCACGTTGACTGCCCTGGTCACGCTGACTACGTTAAAAACATGATTACCGGTGCTGCCCAAATGGACGGCGCGATTTTGGTTTGCTCTGCTGCGGACGGTCCTATGCCGCAAACGCGCGAGCACATTCTGTTATCACGTCAAGTCGGTGTGCCTTACATTGTTGTGTTCTTGAACAAGGCCGATATGGTAGATGACGCTGAGTTGATTGAGCTGGTTGAAATGGAAATTCGCGAGTTATTGAATCAATACGAATTTCCAGGTGACGACACTCCCATTATCGTTGGTTCCGCATTGAAAGCTTTAGAAGGCGAGCAAAGCGAAATTGGTGTACAATCAGTAGTGCGCTTGGTTGAAGCGTTGGACAGTTACATTCCCGAGCCAGAACGCGCGATCGACGGCAAATTCTTGATGCCTATCGAAGACGTGTTCTCAATTTCAGGTCGCGGTACCGTAGTAACCGGACGTGTTGAGCGGGGTATCATCAAAGTTGGCGAAGCCGTCGAGATCGTCGGCATCAAAGATACCGTTCAAACGACCTGCACGGGTGTGGAGATGTTCCGCAAACTGCTTGATCAAGGTCAAGCGGGCGATAACGTCGGTGTGCTGTTGCGTGGTACTAAAAGAGAAGACGTGGAACGTGGTCAAGTATTGGCGCACGTTAACTCCATTAAACCGCACGCTCATTTCAAGGCGGAAATCTACGTCCTGTCTAAAGAAGAGGGCGGTCGTCATACTCCATTCTTTAATGGCTATCGTCCGCAGTTCTACTTCAGAACGACCGACGTAACCGGTGCGGTAGATTTGCCAGAAGGCGTGGAAATGGTTATGCCTGGCGATAACATCGCCGTTACCGTAAAACTTATCTCACCGATTGCGATGGAAGACGGCTTGCGTTTTGCGATTCGCGAAGGTGGTCGCACCGTGGGTGCGGGTGTTGTTGCTTCTATTATCGAGTAATAGCCGTTTTTGATTCAAAAAATATTTTCTGAATAGGTCAGTAGTTCAATTGGTAGAGCAGCGGTCTCCAAAACCGCAAGTTGGGGGTTCGAGTCCCTCCTGGCCTGCCATTCAGAAAATCTTCATAATTTAATTCAAGTTGACTAAATGAACGCACAGGCAGAAGAAGTCTCCTCAGTGGTGGACATCGTAAAGTTGGCTTTATCTTTGGTTTTTGTTGTTGTTGGCATATCAGCGTTCTATTATTTTTCTGATTTGCAGCTTCTTTACCGCGTTTTAGTTTTGGTGGCTGTTTTAGCGGCTGCTATAGCTGTTGCTTTTACTACTGCTAAGGGTCGCGGTCTATGGGGCTTTATGCTGGAGTCCAAGCAAGAATTCAAAAGGATAGTGTGGCCCACTAAAGACGAGGCGGTTCGTACTACGCTGATGGTTTTTTTGATGGTATTCATAGTCGGCTTAATACTGTGGTTGCTAGATATGTTTTTGTTTTGGGGTGTTCAGCTTTTGATGAGCCAGGGGATTAAATAATGTCGCTTCGCTGGTATGTCGTTCATGCGTATTCCAATTTTGAAAATAAAGTCAAGCAGGCTCTTGAAGAGCGTATAAAACGCGAAGGTCTGGAAGAGTTTTTTGGAAAAATTCTGGTCCCTACTGAAGAAGTTGTTGAAATGCGCATGGGTCAGCAGCGTAAAAGTGAAAGGAAATTCTTTCCCGGATACGTGCTTGTGCAAATGGAATTGAATGACGAAACATGGCATTTAGTAAGAAATGTTCCTAGGGTGTTGGGCTTTATAGGCGGGGCATCAGATAGGCCGTCACCAATCTCAGAAAAGGAAGCAATGGCAATATTAAATCGTGTCGAAGAGGGTGTGAATAAGCCACGGCCCAAAGTATTGTTTGAAGTTGGGGAAGTTGTTCGGATTACTGATGGCCCATTTAAAGACTTTAACGGCAATATAGAAGAAGTCAATTACGAGAAAAGCCGGTTGCGCGTATCGGTTCTTATTTTTGGTCGATCTACACCGGTTGAATTAGAATTTGGACAGGTTGAAAAAGTCTAGCCTACAATTTGAGATTTTTACGAATCCCTGTCATTTGCATGGCCGGGATTTTTGTTTGTTGGGGAGCTGAAAAGCGTTTGCACCCGTTAGGAGTATAAAATGGCAAAAAAAATTGATTCGTACATCAAGCTGCAAGTTAAAGCGGGTGAGGCTAATCCTAGTCCACCAATTGGTCCTGCATTGGGTCAGCGTGGTGTCAATATTATGGAGTTCTGCAAGGCATTTAATGCAAGAACTCAGGAAGTCGAAAAAGGTCTGCCTTTGCCGGTTGTTATCACGGTTTATAGCGATAAAAGCTTCACTTTCATTACCAAGACTCCGCCAGCGTCAGTATTGTTGAAAAAAGCAGTGGGTATTAAAAGCGGAAGCAGCAAGCCCAATTCTAATAAAGTTGGCACAGTTTCACGTGCGCAGTTGGAAGAAATCGCTAAAACCAAAATGGAAGATTTGAACGCAGCTAATTTGGAAGCGGCCATAAGAATTATTGCGGGAAGTGCTCGCAGCATGGGCTTGAACGTGGAGGGCGTGTAATGGCAAAAGTAACTAAAAAAGCAAAGGCTATCAAAGAAAAGGTAGTTAGAAGCAAACAATATTCGGTTGCCGAAGCTGTAGCACTATTAAAAGAGTTTGCCAATAGCAAGTTTGATGAGTCTGTGGATGTGAGTGTTAACTTGGGTGTTGATCCTCGTAAATCTGATCAGAACGTTCGTGGCGCTTCCGTGTTACCGAACGGTACCGGTAAAACAGTAAGAGTTGCTGTATTTACGCAAGGCCCAAATGCGGATGCGGCTCGCGAAGCGGGCGCGGACATCGTTGGTATGGACGATTTAGCTGAGCAAGTAAAACGCGGCGAAATGAACTTTGATGTGGTAATTGCCTCACCTGATGCAATGCGTGTAGTGGGTCAATTAGGTCAAATCTTAGGCCCAAGAGGCCTGATGCCAAACCCGAAAGTAGGTACCGTAACGCCTGACGTTGTAACAGCAGTTAAAAATGCCAAATCAGGGCAGGTCAGATACCGCACAGATAAATCAGGCATTATTCATTGCTCTATCGGTAAAGTATCTTTCGATGAAACTGCGCTCAAACAAAATTTGGAGTTTTTGATTTCAGATCTTAAAAAAGCTAAACCGACGGCTGCCAAAGGCGTCTATTTGAAAAAGATTGCATTGTCCTCGACCATGGGTCCTGGCTTGTGGATCGATCAAGGCAGTATCGACATTTAAGAATTTAACAAGTTGTAAGGCTTTGGGTTGCCGAGTTATCGGCAACCGTCAAAGACCGTAGGTGCGAAAGCTTAATTTTCCTACGCAGACGGGAGCTGGAGCCGCAAAGTTGGTGAAAGGGACCGTGAAAGGGGCATCGAAAGATGCGTTTCATAGATCCGATGGATAATCGGAAAGTACCGGAGGTAGATGTGGCACTCAATTTAGATAGCAAAAAAGTTGTCGTAGAGGAAGTTGCTGAATTCGCCGCTAAAGCCCATTCCGCGATCGCTGCGGAATATCGGGGTCTGACAGTTACCGAATTGACGGAACTGCGTAAAACCGCGAGAGAAACGGGCGTTTATTTGCGCGTAGTCAAAAATACACTGGCTAAACGTGCTGTCGCTGGGACTGAGTTTGAATGTATGCAGGAAGGGCTGGTCGGTCCTTTAATACTGGCATTTTCCATGGAAGATCCAGGCTGCGCTGCACGGCTCATCAGCGAATTCTCCAAAGGCCATAACAAACTGATCGCGAAAGTAGTGGCAATCGGTGGTCAGGCTTTTGATGGATCGGAGCTAGATAGATTGGCAAGATTGCCAACCCGTGATCAAGGTATCAGTATGCTGATGTCGGTCATGAAAGCACCGGTTGAGAAACTCGCACGTACTCTGGCTGCAATCAGAGACGAGAAAGAAGCGGCATAATCTCGCGTTAACCAGTTAAAACTCATTAATTTTAGAGGAATATACAATGGCAATTTCACAACAAGACATCTTGGAAGCAGTCTCTAACATGACTGTGATGGAAATCGTTGATCTGATTTCAGCGATGGAAGAAAAGTTTGGCGTTTCTGCTGCTGCGGCAGTAGCGGTTGCAGCTCCTGTAGCGGCGGCTGTTGTTGAAGAGCAAACCGAGTTCGATGTTATCTTGACCGGTTTCGGCGAAAACAAAGTAGCGGTTATTAAAGCGGTTCGCGGTTTGACAGGCTTGGGCTTGAAAGAAGCGAAAGACGCTGTTGAAGGCGCACCTACTACTGTTAAAGAAGGTGTTAACAAAGCCGAAGCCGAAGCGGCGAAAAAAGAGCTTGAAGAAGCTGGCGCAACTGCCGAAATCAAATAAGCATCTTGGCTGCATACCAGGCATAAGCCTATCAAACCGGGCTGACGGCATTTTGCCGTCGGCCTTTTACTGTTTCTAAAACAGTAGTAAATAATCTCTGACGACGAAGGTATAGAAGCAATATGGCCTATTCTTTTACCGAAAAAAAGCGTATCCGTAATAATTTTGGGAAGGGTTCCGAAGTATTGGAAGTTCCCTATCTTTTGGCAACACAAATTGATTCGTATGCAAATTTTTTGCAGTCCGGCATAGAGCCGGATAAACGGCGTAATCAAGGGCTGCATGCCGCATTCTCCAGTGTCTTTCCGGTAGTAAGTCATTCCGGCTATGCCGTATTGGAGTATGTTAAATATCGCTTGGGGGAACCCGCATTCGATGTAAGAGAGTGTCAACAGCGCGGCGCTACATTTTCAGCGCCTTTGCGTGTTTTAGTGCGTCTAGTTATTTATGATAAAGACGCGCCTGCTAATACCAAAGTCGTTAAGGATATTAGAGAGCAGGAAGTTTACATGGGTGAACTGCCTCTGATGACCGACAACGGTACATTCGTGATTAACGGCACTGAACGGGTCATTGTGTCGCAGTTGCACAGATCGCCCGGTGTATTTTACGACCACGACAAAGGTAAAACCCATTCGTCCGGCAAGTTGTTGTTTAATGCCCGAGTCATTCCTTATCGCGGCTCATGGTTGGATTTCGAATTTGATCATAAAGACGCCGTTTACGTGCGTATAGACAGACGTAGAAAAATTCCGGCGACTATTTTGTTACGGGCTTTGGGATATGAAAATGAAGAAATGATCAAAATTTTCTTCGAAACCAACAAGTTCTCATTGAGCGCCGAAAAATTAATGTTTCACGTGATCCCGGATAGGTTGCGTGGTGAAATGGCTGTTTTCGATATTAAGCACGACGGTAACGTTGTTATCGAAGAGGGTCGCAGAATTACTGCCAAACATGTTCGCCAACTGGAAAAATCCGGTGTCACTGAAATCGAAGTGCCTAGGGACTATCTGTACGGAAAAATTCTAGGCCATAATGTTGTCGATACATCTACCGGCGAGCTGTTGGCCAGTGTTAATGACGAAATCACCGACAATTTATTGCAGAAGTTGATCGATGCGGGTGTTCGCGAGATCGATACACTGTATGTTAACGATTTGGATAGAGGTCCTTACATCTCCAATTCGATGCGTTTGGATACCACCACAAATCGCCTGGAGGCATTGGTGGAAATCTACAGAATGATGCGTCCTGGCGAGCCGCCTACAGTAGAGTCTGCGGAAAACTTATTCGAAAACCTGTTCTTTACTGACGAACGTTACGACTTATCCGCCGTTGGCCGGATGAAATTCAACCGTCGATTGGGGCGTGAAGAAACCGAAGGCCCGGGCACGCTAAGCAAAGAAGACATCATCGATGTTTTGAAAGAACTGATCAAAATTAGGAACGGTAACGGTACCGTGGACGACATCGACCATTTGGGAAACAGACGTGTACGTTCTGTTGGAGAAATGATCGAAAACCAGTTCCGCATCGGTTTGGTTCGAGTCGAACGAGCTGTCAGAGAGCGTTTGACATTGGCGGATTCCGAGGGCTATATGCCACAGGAGATCATCAACGCTAAACCTGTGTCTGCGGCTGTCAAGGAATTCTTTGGTTCCAGCCAGTTATCGCAGTTTATGGACCAAAACAATCCGTTATCGCAAGTTACCCACAAACGCCGGGTTTCGGCACTGGGTCCTGGCGGTTTAGCCAGAGAACGTGCCGGGTTCGAGGTTCGTGACGTTCACACCACTCACTATGGTCGAGTTTGCCCTATTGAAACACCAGAGGGCCCGAACATTGGTTTGATTAACTCATTGTCTGTCTACGCCAGAACCAACGAATACGGCTTCTTGGAAACTCCGTACCGGAAAGTGGTCGACGGTAAAGTAACCGATCAGGTCGATTACATTTCCGCAATCGAAGAAGGCGAATACGTTATCGCGCAGTCCAGCGTGGCGGTTGACGAAAACGGCAAATTGGTTGAAGGCTTGGTGTCTTGTCGTTACAAAGACGAATTCACCTTGGCTTCGTCCGAAACCGTGCAATATATGGACGTATCGTCCAAGCAGATCGTATCCGTGGCGGCATCCATCATCCCGTTCTTGGAACATGACGACGCGAACCGGGCGTTGATGGGTTCGAACATGCAACGTCAAGCGGTTCCCACTTTACGTGCAGAGAAGCCTTTGGTTGGCACCGGTATGGAGCGTGTCGTCGCGAAAGACTCGGGTGTAACCGTGGTAGCAACTCGTGGTGGTCGTATCGAAGCGGTTGATGCGGGGCGTATCGTAGTACGTGCGAATGACGAAGAGACCGTTGCGGGTGTGCCAGGCGTGGATATCTACAACTTGATTAAATATACCCGTTCTAACCAAAACACCTGTATCAACCAAAAACCACTGGTTAAACTCGGCGACATCGTCAGAGCCGGCGATATTTTGGCGGACGGCCCTTCGACCGACATCGGCGAATTGGCCCTGGGTCAAAACATGTTGATAGCCTTCATGCCCTGGAATGGCTATAACTTCGAAGACTCCATTTTGGTGTCTGAGCGAGTAGTAAAGGAAGATCGCTTTACGACTATTCATATCGAAGAAAAAACCTGCGTAGCTCGCGAAACCAAGCACAGTCCGGAAGAAATTACTGCGGATATTCCAAACGTTAGTGAAGAAGCCTTATCCAAATTGGATGAATCCGGGATTGTATACGTCGGTGCGGAAGTAAAAGGCGGTGACATTCTAGTGGGTAAAGTGACGCCGAAAGGTGAAACGCAATTAACGCCAGAAGAGAAATTGCTGAGAGCCATCTTCGGCGAAAAAGCAGCCGATGTGAAAGACACGTCGCTACGTGTGCCGGGCAACGTGCGCGGTACTGTGATCGATGTTCAGGTTTTCACTCGTGATGGTGTGAAAAAAGACAAGCGAGCCCTGGAAATCGAAGATGCGGAAATCAAGCGTTACCGGAAAGACTTGGATGACCAACTGAAAATCGTCGAGCACGATATTTTCGCTCGGGTAAAAACCTTGTTAGCTGGTAAAAAAGCCGAAAAGGGTCCGAATGGCTTGAAAAAAGGCGAAGAAATTACCGCTGATTATCTGGATGGCTTGGTGCCTTCCGAGTTGTTGAAAATCCGCACACAAGACGAAGATGTCAACGTGCAATTGGAGACCGTTGCCGAGCATGTAGAGCAGCAACGTAAAGAGTTCGACGAGCGTTTCGAGCAGAAAAAGAAAAAAATCACCATGGGCGACGATTTGGCGCCGGGCGTGTTGAAAATGGTCAAAGTTTATTTGGCTGTTAAAAAACGTATTCAGCCGGGCGACAAGATGGCCGGCCGTCACGGTAACAAGGGGGTTATCTCCCAAATCGTGCCGATTGAAGACATGCCGTATACCGCTGACGGTAACCCCGTCGACATTTTGTTAAATCCTCTTGGCGTACCATCGCGGATGAACGTTGGTCAGGTGTTGGAAACGCATTTGGGTTGGGCATCTAAAGGCTTGGGTATCAAGATCGGTAAGATGCTGGAAGCTCAAGCAAAAGTCGCGGAAATACGTGGTTTCATGGAGAAAATTTACAATTGCAGCGGCCGAAAGGAAGATCTGAATTCGTTTACCGATAAAGAAATTCTAGAGATGGCGGTCAACTTGGTTGCCGGTGTACCGATGGCGACCCCGGTCTTCGACGGGGCTTCGGAAGAAGATATTCGTACCATGTTGCGTTTGGCCGATTTACCGGAGCACGGGCAAACCGTACTGTACGATGGCTTAACAGGCGAACCGTTTGAGCGTGAAGTTACTGTGGGTTACATGTATATGCTGAAACTGAATCACTTGGTGGACGACAAAATGCATGCGCGTTCGACCGGCCCTTACAGTTTGGTAACGCAGCAACCGTTGGGCGGTAAAGCGCAATTCGGTGGTCAGCGTTTTGGTGAGATGGAGGTCTGGGCTCTGGAAGCTTATGGCGCCGCGTACACATTGCAAGAAATGTTGACTGTCAAATCCGATGACGTGACAGGCAGAACCAGAATGTATAAAAACATTGTTGATGGCAACCATTCAATGGAAGCCGGCATGCCGGAATCATTCAATGTCTTAGTGAAAGAGATTCGTTCGCTGGCAGTGAATATCGAAATGGAACAAGACTAATTCTGTTCTTTGCGAGATAGATTCTGGACAATATCGGATAACATTTAAAGGGGATAAGCTCTTGAAAGATTTAATGAATTTCTTAAAACGTCAAGGTCGCACAGATGATTTTGACAATATCCGGATTGGATTGGCTTCGCCGGACATGATTCGTTCATGGTCTTATGGTGAAGTGAAAAAGCCTGAGACAATCAATTACCGCACCTTTAAACCGGAACGTGACGGCTTGTTTTGCGCCAAGATTTTTGGACCCATCAGCGATTACGAGTGCTTGTGCGGTAAATACAAGCGTCTAAAACATCGCGGCGTTATCTGTGAAAAATGCGGTGTCGAAGTTACCCTATCTAAGGTACGCCGGGAGCGAATGGGCCATATCGATTTGGCCAGCCCGGTGGCGCATATTTGGTTTCTGAAATCACTGCCTTCCCGGATTGCTTTGCTATTGGATATGACATTGCGTTCGATCGAACGGGTATTGTATTTTGAAACATTCGTCGTGATTGATCCGGGCATGTCTCCGTTGGAGAAAGGCCAGCTTCTGACCGACGAAGAATATTTGAACGCTGTTGAAGAACACGGCGACGATTTCGTTGCAAAAATGGGTGCCGAGGCGATCTATGATTTGCTCAAATCAATTGATTTGAAAGAGGAAATTAACACGCTACGTGAAGAAATCAACGCAACGAATTCCGATACCAAAATCAAAAAATATTCGAAACGTCTGAAAGTTATCGATTCTTTGCTGGCTTCTAATAATCGTCCGGAATGGATGATTATGACAGTGTTGCCAGTATTGCCACCCGAGTTGCGCCCATTGGTGCCATTGGATGGCGGTCGTTTCGCAACCTCCGATTTGAATGATTTATATCGTCGGGTAATCAACAGAAATAATCGCTTAACACGTTTGCTGGATTTGAACGCGCCTGACATCATCGTTCGCAACGAAAAACGCATGCTGCAAGAGGCGGTCGATGCGTTGTTGGATAATGGTCGCCGCGGTCGTGCTATCACCGGTAGCAACAGACGTCCTTTGAAATCTTTGGCCGATATGATCAAAGGTAAGCAAGGTCGTTTCCGGCAGAACTTGTTGGGCAAGCGCGTCGATTATTCCGGACGGTCGGTTATCGTGGTGGGGCCGACATTAAGGCTCCATCAGTGCGGTTTGCCGAAAAAAATGGCTTTGGAGTTGTTTAAACCTTTCATATTCAGCAAATTGCAGTTGCGTGGCTTAGCGACGACGATCAAAGCAGCCAAGAAAATGGTGGAGCGTGAAGGTGCGGAAGTATGGGATATTCTTGAAGAAGTAATTCGTGAGCATCCGGTATTACTAAACCGTGCTCCGACGTTGCATAGATTAGGTATTCAAGCATTTGAGCCGATTTTGATCGAAGGTAAAGCCATTCAGTTGCATCCCTTGGTTTGTAGTGCGTTCAACGCCGACTTCGACGGCGACCAAATGGCCGTGCATATTCCGTTGTCTATTGAGGCGCAGTTGGAAGCGCGTACCTTGATGATGGCAACTAACAATATTTTATCGCCCGCCAACGGTGAGCCAGTAATCAATCCTTCCCAGGACGTGGTTTTGGGTTTGTATTACATTACACGTGAGAAAATTAATGCGGTAGGCGAGGGTAGTGTATTTGGCGATTTGTCAGAGGTAATGTTAGCGCTTGACGCTAAAGCTGTTGAATTGCAAAGTAAAATAGAAGTGCGCGTCACCGAGAAATTGAAAACTCCGGAAGGCGACTTCGAAACCATTGTCAGTAGAAAGAAAACTACGGTAGGGCGCGCAATCGTTTGGGGTATTGTGCCAGACGGTATGCCTTACGAATTGGTCAACGTCGACATGACCAAGAAGAATATTTCCCGGCTGATCAACTATAGCTACCGCTATCTCGGTATCAAAGAAACCGTGATGTTGGCAGATAAGATCATGTACCTGGGATTTAAATATGCCACGCGCTCCGGGGTGTCTTTCGGTATCGAAGACATGGAAATTCCCGTCAAGAAAGCTGACATCATTCGTTCCGCCGACGCCGAGGTTAATGAAATTCAAAACCAGTACGCCTCCGGTTTGGTTACGGACGGTGAGCGCTACAATAAGGTCGTTGATATTTGGTCTCGCGCCAATGATCAGGTCGCGAAAGTAATGATGGAAGGTTTGGGTGAAGACGAAGTTGTCAACTCAAAAGGCGAGAATGTAAAACAAAAATCGTTCAACTCCATCTTTATGATGGCCGAGTCCGGTGCGCGGGGTTCCGCCGCACAGATTCGCCAGTTGGCGGGTATGCGGGGTTTGATGGCTAAACCGGATGGCTCCATTATTGAGACGCCGATTACTGCGAACTTCCGTGAAGGCTTGGACGTATTACAGTACTTTATTTCAACCCACGGTGCTCGCAAAGGCTTGGCGGATACCGCGCTGAAAACCGCTAACTCGGGTTATTTGACTCGACGTTTGGTCGACGTCGCACAGGATTTGGTGATTGCTGAATCTGATTGTGGTACACAAAACGGTCTGACCATGATGCCGATTATTGAAGGCGGGGACGTGGTTGAGCCGTTGGCAGATCGGGTGTTGGGAAGAGTCGCGGCGATAGACGTAACCGATCCCGCCGGCAATAATATTTTGATTCCTGCCGGCACCATGATTGACGAAAATTTGGTCACGGTTCTGGAAGATAACGGCGTTGACAAGATGTTGGTGCGCTCTGTGATTACTTGCGAATCGCGGCAAGGTGTTTGTGCCAAATGTTACGGGCGTGATTTAGGGCGCGGTCATTTGGTTAACATTGGTGAAGCCGTGGGCGTTGTGGCGGCACAGTCAATTGGTGAACCTGGTACTCAGCTGACGATGCGGACCTTCCACATCGGTGGTGCTGCTTCGCGGTCTGCTGCGGTTAGCAACGTGCAAGTTAAATCCAGCGGTACTGCAAAGCTCAATAACCTAAAAACCGTTAAGAACAGAGAGAGCAATCTTGTTGCGGTATCTCGGTCTGGCGAGGTTGGGGTTATGGATGATTACGGTCGTGAGCGTGAGCGTTACAAAATTCCCTACGGTGCCGTATTGTCGGTGGGTGATGGTAGCCCGGTCAGTGCTGGGGATATTATCGTGAACTGGGATCCGCATACTCACCCGGTTATCACCGAGGTAGACGGTTTTATTCAGCTGATTGATTTTATGGACGGGATCACCGTTCAAGAGCAGTCAGATGATGTCACTGGCTTAACCTCGCGAGTGGTTACGGATCCTAAACAAAGAAGCTCAGCCGGTAAAGAGTTGCGGCCTATGGTTCGTCTTCTTGATGAGCAAGGTGGGCAAATCAATTTGCCGGGTACTGATATTCCAGCTCAATACTTTTTACCAGCAGGCGCTATCGTTGGGGTTAAGGACGGTGGGGAAGTAAAGGTTGGTGACGTTTTAGCGAGAATTCCGCAAGAATCCAGTAAAACGAGGGATATTACCGGTGGTTTGCCAAGGGTTGCTGATCTGTTTGAAGCACGAAAAACCAAAGACCCTGCTATTTTGGCGGAGGCAACCGGTATGGTCTCCTTTGGTAAAGAAACTAAGGGTAAGCAGCGCGTCATCATCACGGATTCGGAAGGCGAGCAATACGAAACCCTAATTCCAAAGTGGCGGCATATCACCGTATTCGAGGGTGAGTTTGTTGATAAAGGCGAAACCATCGCTGAAGGTGAGCTGACCCCGCATGATATTTTAAGACTGCGCGGTATCGAAGAATTGGCCGACTACCTGGTAAAAGAAATTCAAGATGTATATC
Organism: Methylomonas sp. PHL2-19; assembly: GCF_059331595.1. Classification (NCBI taxonomy): domain Bacteria; kingdom Pseudomonadati; phylum Pseudomonadota; class Gammaproteobacteria; order Methylococcales; family Methylococcaceae; genus Methylomonas; species Methylomonas sp. PHL2-19. The sequence continues at coordinate 4,696,939 of NZ_CP196839.1, read as the reverse complement.
GTCTGCAAGGTGTAAAAATCAACGACAAGCATATTGAGGCAATCATCCGCCAAATGCTCAGAAAAGTCGAGATTACCGCCTCTGGAGACACGGATTTCGTCAAAGGAGAACAGGTAGAACGTACCATGATTAACTTAGTGAACGACCAAGTTGAACGTGAAGGTAAGATTCCGGCTAGTTACGATTCTTTGTTGCTGGGTATCACGAAAGCATCGTTGGCTACCGAGTCATTTATTTCGGCGGCGTCGTTCCAAGAGACGACTCGGGTGTTGACAGATGCGGCGGTAAGAGGTATCAGCGATAGCTTGAATGGCTTAAAAGAGAACGTCATTGTTGGTCGTCTCATACCGGCGGGTACTGGTTTGGCCTACCATGAACAACGACGTAAGAGAAGAGCGGCGGACTCTGGTTCCGGTTCAGAAGCTTCTACCCAGACCATTGAAGCGGTCGATGTGGAGGAAGCGTTGAAACAAGCTTTGAATGTAGAGTAGAGAACCTTAAAAACACTTGACCTAGGTCTATTGTAAAGGTATCATGCTCTGCTCACATCAGCCAATAGGTTTGGGCGGAGCTGTATTGATCTGTGATCGCGCAGATTCCTTTATTGCTTATTAAACATTGCATATTCGGAGTAGTTAAGAATGGCCACGATCAATCAATTGGTCCGTAAGCCTCGTGCTAAAAAAATAGAAAAGACTAACGTTCCAGCGTTGGAGGCTTGTCCGCAAAGGCGCGGGGTTTGTACCAGGGTTTACACCACAACCCCGAAAAAGCCGAACTCGGCTTTGCGTAAGGTTGCTAGGGTGCGGCTGACCAATGGGGCCGAAGTAAGTAGCTATATCGGTGGTGAAGGGCACAATCTTCAGGAGCACTCTGTGGTGCTGATTCGGGGTGGTCGTGTGAAAGATTTACCTGGTGTGCGTTATCACGTGGTTCGGGGGAGTCTCGATACTTCTGGTGTTAAGGATAGAAAATGTGGTCGCTCCAAATATGGCGCGAAAAGACCTAAGAAATAAAGGTTGATAACAGATGTCAAGAAGAAGAGTTGCTGCAAAAAGAGTCATCAATCCAGATCCGCGTTTTGGTAGCGATATGCTGTCAAAATTCATGAATATGATTATGGAGGATGGTAAGAAGTCTGTCGCTGAGAAAATTGTTTACGGTGCTTTGGATGTTATCGAAGGTAAAGGTCATAAAGAATCTTTAGATTTGGTTGCAAAAGCATTGGAAAACGTTCAGCCGCGCGTTGAGGTTAAGTCTCGCCGGGTTGGCGGTGCTACTTATCAGGTGCCTGTCGAAGTGCGTCCTGCCAGAAGGTTGGCGCTGTCTATGCGCTGGTTGATTGATGCGGCGCGTAAGCGTAACGAAAGAACCATGGCGGCTAAGTTGGCGGGTGAGTTGTTGGATGCCTCTGAGGGTCGAGGAGCGGCTGCAAAGAAACGCGAAGACACGCATAGAATGGCTGAAGCTAATAAAGCGTTTGCTCATTATCGCTGGTAAGAAAAGTTAAGCAGGGTAGTTGTTGTGGCTCGTAAGACGCCTATAGAGCGTTATCGTAATATAGGCATTATGGCGCATATAGATGCCGGAAAAACAACCACGACCGAGCGGATACTGTTTTACACCGGGGTTTCGCACAAGATGGGCGAGGTCCACGATGGTGCTGCGACAATGGATTGGATGGAGCAAGAGCAGGAGAGGGGTATAACAATTACTTCTGCTGCGACTACGTGTTTCTGGTTGGGGATGGAAAAACAATACCCGGAGCATCGAATCAATATTATAGATACGCCTGGGCATGTCGATTTCACTATAGAAGTGGAACGGTCTTTGCGTGTTTTGGATGGTGCGTGCGCTGTTTTTTGTGCTGTGGGCGGGGTGGAGCCTCAGTCGGAAACGGTCTGGCGCCAGGCAAACAAATACCATGTGCCAAGGCTGGCATTTGTAAACAAGATGGATCGTTCCGGCGCAAATTTTTTGCGCGTTGTTGAGCAAATTAAATCTCGGCTTGGTAGCAATGTAATCCCAATGCAGTTGCCGATCGGGGCGGAAGAGAGCTTTAAAGGCGTTGTAGATTTGCTGAAAATGAAGGCAATCTATTGGGAAGATGCCAACATGGGTGTGAGTTTTACGGAAACGGAAATTCCAGTAGAAATGGAAGAATCTGCTGTAAATTGGCGCGAGCGAATAATTGAAGCCGCTGCAGATGCGTCCGAAGAATTAATGGATAAATATCTTGAAAAAGGTGTTTTGACAAACGAAGAAATAAAGCTGGGTATAAGGGCGCAGGTTCTGCGGAATAAGTTGGTTCCGGCTTATTGTGGGTCGGCCTTTAAGAACAAAGGTGTGCAGTGTGTTCTTGATGGTGTGATTGATTTTTTGCCATCCCCTCTCGATATAAAGCCCGTAGAAGGTCTGTCAGATGCTGGCATTAGTTCGACTCGTAATGCTTCTGATGATGAGTCCTTCTCAGCGTTAGCATTTAAAATAGCCACTGACCCATTTGTTGGAACCTTGACATTTTTTAGGGTTTACTCCGGTTTGGTAAAGTCTGGAGATGCGGTTTTGAATGCCGGTAAAGGTAAAAAAGAAAGAATAGGACGCATTGTTCAGATGCACGCCAATAGTCGCGTCGAAATCAACGAAGTGAGGGCTGGCGAGATCGCTGCGCTGATCGGGCTGAAAGACGTCACCACTGGTGATACTCTTTGTGATATTGAAAAGCCAATTCTGCTTGAGAAAATGGAGTTTCCTGAGCCTGTAATTGCTGTGGCTGTTGAGCCTAGGACAAAAGCTGATCAAGATAAAATGGGTGCTGCGCTGGCTAAGCTTGCGCAAGAAGATCCCTCCTTTAGAGTTGGTAGCGACCCTGAGTCGGGTCAGACAATAATTTCAGGAATGGGCGAATTGCATCTTGAAATTATCGTTGACCGGATGAGAAGAGAGTTTAATGTTGCCGCAAATGTTGGGGCGCCCCAAGTTGCTTATAGGGAAACTATAAGGCGTGCTGTGGAATGCGAAGGAAAATTCATCAGGCAATCTGGGGGCAAGGGTCAATACGGGCATGTTTGGCTCCGGTTGGAGCCAAAAGAGCCGGGCACTGGTTATGAATTTGTGAGTGAGTTGGTTGGCGGTGCTATTCCCAAGGAGTATATCCCGGCCATAGACAAGGGTGTGCAAGAGCAAATGGAAAATGGCGTTTTGGCAGGTTTTCCGGTTGTTGATGTAAAGGTTAGTTTATTCGATGGTTCATATCATGATGTCGATTCGAATGAAATGGCTTTCAAGATAGCAGGATCTATGTGTTTCAGGGATGGGGCTAAGACTGCAAATCCTGCGTTGCTTGAACCCATTATGAAAGTCGAGGTGGTAACACCCGAGGATTATATGGGTGAGGTAGTGGGTGACATTAATCGACGGAGAGGTGTCATTCACGGAATGGAAGATGTTCCGGCCGGAAAGGTAATAGAGTGCGAAGTCCCTCTTGCCGAAATGTTCGGTTATGCCACGGATCTTAGGTCGGCGACTCAGGGCAGAGCAACGTACAGTATGCAGTTTGAAAGATATAACGAAGCACCTGCAAGCATTGCGGAAGCGATTATTAGAAAAGTATCTTAAATTTTTTACATATCAGGTATTGAATCATGGCTAAAGAAAAATTTGAAAGAAAGAAACCGCACGTAAACGTAGGCACCATTGGTCACGTCGACCACGGTAAAACCACATTGACAGCGGCATTAACAAAAGTCATGGCGGAGCTGCAAGGCGGCGAAGTTAAGGCTTTTGATCAAATCGACAACGCCCCGGAAGAACGTGCGCGCGGTATAACCATTTCTACGTCACACGTAGAGTACGAATCAGCCAACCGCCACTATGCCCACGTTGACTGCCCTGGTCACGCTGACTACGTTAAAAACATGATTACCGGTGCTGCCCAAATGGACGGCGCGATTTTGGTTTGCTCTGCTGCTGACGGTCCTATGCCGCAAACGCGCGAGCACATTCTGTTGTCACGTCAAGTCGGTGTGCCTTACATTGTTGTGTTCTTGAACAAGGCCGATATGGTAGATGACGCTGAGTTGATTGAGCTGGTTGAAATGGAAATTCGCGAGCTGTTGAATCAATACGAATTCCCAGGAGACGACACTCCCATTATCGTTGGTTCCGCATTGAAAGCTTTAGAAGGCGAGCAAAGCGAAATTGGTGTACAATCCGTAGTTCGCTTGGTTGAAGCGTTGGACAGTTACATTCCTGAGCCAGAGCGCGCGATCGACGGCAAATTCTTGATGCCTATCGAAGACGTGTTCTCAATTTCAGGTCGCGGTACCGTAGTAACCGGACGTGTTGAGCGGGGTATCATCAAAGTAGGCGAAGCCGTCGAGATCGTCGGCATCAAAGATACCGTTCAAACGACCTGCACAGGTGTGGAAATGTTCCGCAAACTGCTTGATCAAGGTCAAGCGGGCGATAACGTCGGTGTGCTGTTGCGTGGTACTAAAAGAGAAGACGTGGAGCGTGGTCAAGTATTGGCGCACGTTAACTCCATTAAGCCGCACGCTCATTTCAAGGCGGAAATCTACGTCCTGTCTAAAGAAGAGGGTGGCCGTCATACTCCATTCTTTAATGGCTACCGTCCGCAGTTCTACTTCAGAACGACTGACGTAACTGGTGCGGTGGATTTGCCAGAAGGCGTGGAAATGGTTATGCCTGGTGATAACATCGCCGTTACCGTAAAACTTATCTCACCGATTGCGATGGAAGACGGCTTGCGTTTTGCGATTCGCGAAGGTGGTCGCACCGTGGGTGCGGGTGTTGTTGCTTCTATTATCGAGTAATCAAGATGGCTAATCAAACTATCAGAATCCAATTAAAAGCCTTTGATCATAAATTGATTGATCAGTCGGCGGGTGAGATAGTAGAAACAGCAAAGAGAACGGGCGCCCAAGTAAAGGGCCCCATTCCTTTGCCTACTAGAAAAGAACGTTTTACTGTATTGATTTCACCGCATGTTAACAAAGATGCTCGTGATCAATATGAACTGAGAACTTACAAGAGGTTGCTTGATATCGTTGAGCCAACCGATAAGACCGTTGACGCCCTGATGAAGTTGGATCTGGCGGCTGGGGTTGATGTTCAAATTAAGCTTAAATAGCAGCAAGTAATAATTTAGAGGGATTGGCAGATGTCAATAGGTCTTATTGGTCGTAAATGTGGTATGACCAGAATATTTTGCGAAGATGGCTCTTCGGTACCAGTTACCGTACTTCATGTAGACTCCAATAGAGTCATACAGGTGAAGAGCGTTGAAACTGATGGTTATCGCGCTATTCAGGTAGCGGCGGGTGATGTGAAGTCTTCAAAAGTCAACAAAGCAATGGCTGGGCATTACGCATCTGCCAATGTGACCGCTGGACGTGGTTTGTGGGAATTTAGACTTAGCGAGAGCGAAGCCGCCGAGTTTTCGGCAGGTGCAGAGTTAAAAGTTAACGTGTTTGAGGCTGGGCAGGTAGTGGATGTGTCCGGTACAAGTATCGGTAAAGGCTTTGCAGGTACTGTTAAGCGCCATAACTTCAGAACGCAAGACGCGACGCACGGTAATTCACGCTCCCATCGGGTGCCTGGATCTAGTGGTATGAACCAAACTCCGGGCCGCGTGTTTAAGGGTAAAAAAATGTGCGGGCATATGGGAGCGGTTAAAACTACGATACAGAATTTGACTATCCATGCTGTAGATGCTGAGCGGAACCTGATTTTAGTCAGAGGCGCTGTGCCTGGTGCCAAGGGTGGTGATGTAGTTATCACGCCTGCAGTAAAAATGTTAAATAAAGGTTAATTTATGACTTTGCAAATACCTGCAATCAATAATCAAGAGTCTGTACAGGCGCTAGATGTCTCCGAATTAGTGTTCGGACAGGATTTTAACGAAACCCTGGTGCATCAACTGGTAACCAAATATCTTTCAGCAGCAAGGGCGGGTACTAAAGGCCAGAAGAATCGTGCTGCTGTGAGTGGCGGCGGCGCTAAGCCATTCCGCCAAAAAGGTACAGGTCGTGCGCGAGCTGGAACAACCAGAAGCCCGGTGTGGCGGACAGGTGGTGTAGCATTTGCTGCTCAACCAAGATCTTTTGATCAGAAATTGAACAAAAAAATGTACAAGGTTGGTATTAGATCTATTTTTTCTGAGTTGTTGAGGCAGGGTAGATTGGCTGTGTGCAACGACATAACGCCGGCAACACCAAAAACAAAAGACTTTTTAAGCAAGATAAAGGGTATCGATGCAAAAAGACTGCTGGTGGTTGCGGACGACCTAAATGAAAATTTAATTTTGGCAGCGAGAAATATTCCTTATATAGCGGTAGTCACTCCAAGTAGTGTGGATCCGGTGTCTTTGGTTTCAGCGGATAAGGTGATTGCTACGGCAACAGCGCTGAAACAGATTGAGGAGCGTTTGGCATGAGTATTGAGCAGATCAAATTAGCAAGTGTTTTGTATGCGCCAATTGTGTCGGAGAAAAGTTCCAACGCTGCGGACCAAAGTAATCAGTTTGTATTCAAAGTTAAAAAATCTGCAACAAAATTGCAGATTAAAAATGCTGTTGAACTGATGTTTGGTGTTGAAGTAGCTGCCGTTCGTGTTCTGAATGTTAAAGGAAAAGTAAAACGATTCGGACGAACATTGGGTAAGCGATCCGACTGGAAAAAAGCTTATGTTAAGCTTCAGCCTGGTCATAACATTGAATTAGCGACAGCATAATACTTTAAAGCAAATAAGGAGCGGTAGAAGAGCATGGCTATTCTAAAATCAAAACCGACATCTCCGGGTTCTCGGTTTGTAGTGCGTGTACAAAATAATGATTTGCATAAGGGTAAGCCATTTGCGCAACTACTTGACAAAAAAAGCAATACTGGCGGTCGTAATAATCTTGGTAGGATAACCACTCGGCATATTGGTGGTGGACACAAAAAATTCTACCGGATAGTAGACTTTAAGCGCGACAAAACTGATATCCCAGCATTGGTGGAGCGTATTGAGTACGATCCCAACCGAACTGCGAATATTGCGCTGATTCTTTTTAAAGATGGTGAGCGCAAATACATAATCGCTCCAAAAGGGATAGAGGTTGGTCAAGAGATATTGAGCGGGGAAACAACGCCGGTTAAACCTGGCAACTGTATGCCTCTGCGAAATATGCCTTTGGGCACCACAATTCATTGTATCGAGCTAAAGCCAGGAAAAGGCGCGCAAATAGCTAGAAGCGCAGGAACCTCTGTTCAATTGGTTGCTAAAGACGGCGCATACGTCACTATCCGGCTACGCTCTGGAGAGATGAGAAAAGTTCCTTCAGATTGCAAAGGCGTAGTTGGTGAGGTCTCAAACTCTGAGCACAATCTTATTTCATTAGGAAAAGCAGGTGCGAAAAGATGGCGCGGTGTTAGACCTACTGTTAGAGGTGTGGCGATGAACCCCGTAGATCATCCTCATGGTGGTGGTGAAGGCAGAACCTCGGGTGGTAGACATCCTGTTTCTCCTTGGGGGACGCCAACAAAAGGCTATAAAACTCGAAAAAACAAACGTACTGATAATATGATTGTCAGACGCCGTAAGCAAAAATAAGAGGTATTTGACGTGCCACGTTCAATTAAAAAAGGTCCATTTATAGATCATCACTTGCTTAAAAAAGTCGAAGAAGCGGTGAGAGCGAATAATAGGAAACCGATTAAAACCTGGTCTAGAAGGTCAATGATCAGCCCTGATATGCTGGGATTGACTATTGCGGTACATAATGGGAAGCAGCATGTGCCGGTATTGATTTCAGAAAATATGGTCGGGCATAAGCTGGGTGAGTTTTCACCTACAAGGACTTATAAAGGCCATATAGCAGACAAGAAATCAAGATAAGGAGTGAATGTGGAAGTTTCGGCTAAATTAAGTAATGCTCCTCTTTCTGCGCAAAAAGCACGGCTTGTGGGGGATCAAATACGCGGGTTACCTGTTGAAAAAGCATTGAATTTGCTTAGTTTCAGCTCTAAGAAAGCTGCTGCGATAATCAAAAAAGTTCTAGAGTCGGCAATAGCTAACGCGGAACATAACGAAAGTGCGGACGTTGACGAATTAAAGGTTTCGACTGTATTCGTTAATGAAGGCAGAACGTTAAAGAGAGTTAGCGCAAGGGCGAAAGGACGTGCAAATCACATCCTAAAAAGAACTTGTCATATAACAATTAAAGTAGCAGAGAAATAGAGGTAGCAAATGGGACAAAAGGTACATCCCACTGGGATTCGTCTCGGGATAGTAAAAGACTGGACTTCGAGATGGTATGCAAATAGCCAGAATTACCCTGTATTTCTATTGCAGGATTTGAAGGTTAGAGAATATATCAAACAAAAGTTAGCTCATGCATCTGTTAGCAGGGTGCAAATAAATCGCCCTGCGAATAATGCCAATATTACTGTACACACCGCTCGTCCTGGGATTGTGATAGGTAAAAAAGGCGAAGATATCGATGTGTTAAGGCAGAGCATATCCGCGATGATGGGGGTTCCTGTCCAATTAAACGTCGAAGAGATTCGTAAGCCAGAGCTTGATGCGTATTTAGTCGCAGAAAGCATAGCTCAACAGTTAGAAAAGCGGATCATGTACCGCCGAGCGATGAAGCGAGCTGTGACGAACACCATGCGTTTAGGCGCTGAAGGTATAAAAATCACTGTTGCTGGCAGGCTAAATGGAGCTGAAATTGCCAGAACGGAATGGTATCGCGAAGGTCGTGTGCCGCTTCATACGTTGCGGGCTGATATTGATTACGGAACGGCTGAAGCGAAAACCACTTACGGAATTATCGGTATTAAGGTTTGGATATTTAAGGGTGAGGTTTTTGATATGGATGCTCATGCAGCGTCATTGAACGCCGACTCAAAAAAATAGTTGAAGGGGTATATAAGAGATGCTTCAGCCAAAAAGAACAAAATTTCGCAAACAACATACCGGTAGAAATAACGGTACGGCATTGCGTGGTTCGTCAGTGAGCTTCGGGGAGTATGGTTTGAAGTCAGTTAGCCGTGGTAGAATGACCGCCCGGCAAATTGAAGCCGCGAGGAGAGCGATTAGTCGTCACGTGAAACGGGGTGGGAAAATTTGGATCAGAATTTTCCCAGATAAACCTATTACGAAAAAACCATTAGAAGTTCGTATGGGTAAAGGTAAAGGTAGTGTAGAATACTGGGTTGCTCAGATCAAGCCCGGCACAATGCTGTTTGAAATTGAAGGTGTTTCCGAGGAATTAGCGCGAGAGGCTTTTGAGCTGGCCGCTGCTAAGCTGCCTGTGAAAACTACGTTCTCTACACGGACAATAATGTAATGAAAGCGAAAGATTTAAGAAGCAAAACAAAAGAAGAGTTGAATTCCAGTCTTTTGGAGTTGTCTCGCGAGCAGTTCAATTTGAGAATGCAAAAGGGAACTGGACAGCTTAGCAAGTCGAGTCAAATTAAGCAGGTGAGGCGAGACATTGCCCGCATTAGTACTATTCTAAGTGAAATGGCAAGAGTATAGATATGAGCGAAAATCTAGATACTGTACGTAAGGTAACTGGTCGTGTTGTTAGCAACAAAATGGATAAGACTGCTTCGGTTTTGGTTGAGCGGCTGGTAAAGCACCCTGTGTACGGAAAGTATATAAAACGATCCACTAAGCTTCTCGTTCACGACGAAAACAATATATGCCAAGAAGGCGATGTGGTTTCTATTACCTCGTGTCGTCCTATTTCTAAGAATAAGGCATTCAAGCTGTTGGAAGTCTTAGAAGCTGCCAATAGATAATCAATAATTTTAGTTGGGATTTTAAAAATGATTCAGATGCAAACTAGCCTTGACGTCGCCGATAACAGTGGCGCAAAAAAGGTCATGTGTATCAAGGTCCTTGGAGGTTCGCACCGCCGCTACGCTGGCATCGGCGACATCATCAAGGTGAGCGTCAAAGACGCAATGCCGCGCACTAGGGTTAAAAAAGGCGATGTATATAATGCCTTGGTTGTAAGAACTCGTAAAGGTGTTCGTAGGGCCGATGGTTCGGTTATACGCTTTGACGGTAATGCCGCGGTAATTTTAAATAACCAACTACAACCAATTGGTACTCGTATCTTTGGGCCGGTTACTCGTGAATTAAGAGGCGATAAATTCATGAAGATTATCTCTCTAGCGCCAGAAGTATTGTAGAGGTCCAAAGATGCAAAAGATTAAGCAAGGCGATGAAGTCATCGTAATAGTTGGAAAAGATAAAGGCAAGCTAGGGAAAGTTAGTAAGGTGCTTGAAGGCCACAAGATATTAGTCGAAGGTATTAACTTAGTTAAGAAGCATCAGCGAGGTAACCCAAATCTCGGTGTTTCTGGTGGTATTGTTGATAAAAACATGCCAATTGACATTTCAAATGTTGCTTTATTTAATCCAAAAACAAAAAAAGGCGACAGAGTGGGTTTTAGAATTCTTGATGATGGGAAAAAAGTCAGATTTTTTAAATCTACGAACGAAAACGTTGGTCTCTAAGGTAATAAGGCTATGGCTAGACTACAAAATAAATATAAAACCGAAATTGTTCCTGCTCTGCAGGAGCAATTTGGCTACAAAACAATAATGCAAGTCCCGAAGCTCACCAAAATAACGCTTAATATGGGCGTCGGCGGGGCTATTGCAGACAAAAAAGTTCTGCAGTCCGCTGTTTCTGATATGGAAAAAATATCAGGACAAAAGGCAGTGATTACATTGGCTAGAAAATCTATTGCTGGGTTTAAGATTCGCGACGACATGCCAATCGGTTGTAAGGTTACTTTACGCGCCGATAAAATGTATGAATTTCTGGATAGATTAATTACGATCTCAATACCTAGAATACGTGATTTTAGAGGCATGAGTTCTAAGAGCTTCGACGGTCGTGGTAACTATTCTATGGGAATTAAGGAGCAAATTATTTTCCCGGAAATAGATTATGACAAGATTGATGCGCTCCGTGGTATGGATATTTGTATCACAACAACGGCTAAAACAGATGAAGAAGGTTTGGCGCTGTTGAAATTATTCAATTTTCCATTTAAAAACTAAGGCGTATCGGCATGGCTAAAAAATCAATGATTGCGCGCGAAGTAAAGCGTGAGGGCTTGATAAAAAAATATCAGGCAAAAAGAAGCGAATTAAAAGAAATAATTAGGTCTCCAAATAGCTCCTTTGAAGAGAAAGAGAGCGCTCAAGTTCAACTTCAAAAACTACCTAGAGACTCCAGTCAGTCCAGATTGCGTAATAGATGCAATCTGACGGGGCGTCCTCATGGATACTACAGAAAATTTGGTCTTAGTAGAAATAAATTGAGGGAGGCCACGATGCGTGGCGACGTTCCCGGTTTATCAAAGGCTAGCTGGTAGTTCTGTTTAAGTTTTGGAGAATTGAAAAATGAGTATGACAGATCCAATAGCAGACATGCTAACCAGAATTAGAAATGGTCAATCTGCTGGCAAAAAGAGTGTAAAAATCCCTTCATCGAAGTTAAAGCTGGCTATCGCTAAGGTATTGAAAGATGAGGGATATATTACTGATTTTAAAACCGAAATTACCGGGTGTCATACAGAAATGACCGTTGAGCTAAAGTATTACAACGGGCTTCCTGTTATAGAGAGCGTTAAGCGAGTTAGCCGTCCCGGGCTTAGAATATACAAGTCTAAAGATGAGTTGCCGAAAGTGCTAGGTGGTCTAGGCATAGCCATAGTTTCAACCTCTAATGGTGTGATGACTGATCGCGCTGCGCGTGCTATAGGGCATGGCGGCGAAGTCATTTGCACTGTCTGTTAAATAAAAAAGAGGTATATCATGTCTAGAGTAGCTAATGCGCCTATAACTTTGCCATCAGGCGTTGATGTAAAAGTTGACGGCAAGCAAATGGTAGTTAACGGTAAACTTGGTCGGCTTACGTTTGATCTGTGCGATGCAGTTGATCTTGAAATTGAATCTAACGTAATCAGAATCAAATGGGACGATAGTGTAAAAGGTGCTAAGGCCCACGCAGGTACGGCTAGGGCGTCAATTAACAATATGGTAAAAGGCGTCTCCGAAGGCTTCGTCAAAAAGATGTTGTTGGTTGGGGTCGGCTATAGGGCGCAAGTTAAAGACAATCTTTTAACTCTATCCTTGGGTTATTCAAACCCTGTCGAATATTTAATTCCCGAAGGCGTTACCGTTGAAGCACCAACGCAAACTGAGTTGCATGTGAAGAGCAGTGATAAGCAGAAGGTCGGCCAAGTCGCATCTGAGATCAGAGCTTTTCGCCCGCCCGAGCCTTACAAAGGGAAGGGTGTGAGGATAGCTGACGAATACGTGGCTAGAAAAGAAGCCAAAAAGAAATAGGTGAAGTGATGGATAAGAAGTCATCGAGATTAAAAAGAGCGTTGAGATTACGCTGCAAAATCAAAAAGTTAAATGTAAATAGACTGACCATACATAGGACTTCCCAGCATATTTACGCGCAGGTTCTCAGTGTCGATGGTACAGCTACGCTCGCGGCAGCGTCTACATTACAACTTGATGTAAAGGCGGGTTTGAGTAACACGAGTAATATTAAAGCCGCTACTGAGGTAGGGCGTATCGTTGCTGAAAGAGCGATTGCGGCTGGTGTAACTGAAGTCGCATTTGATCGCTCTGGTTTTAAATATCATGGCCGCGTAAAGGCGTTAGCAGACGCTGCGCGTGAAGCTGGCTTGAAGTTTTAGGGGAATAGCATGGCAACAGCACCATCTCAAGGTAGTACAGACGGATTACAGGAAAAATTGGTTTCGGTAAGACGTGTTGCAAAAGTAGTTAAAGGCGGTCGAGTTTTTGGTTTTGCTGCGCTTACGGTCGTCGGTGACGGCGACGGGCGTGTTGGTTATGGCGTTTCAAAAGCAAGAGAAGTGCCTGTAGCGATTCAAAAGTCTCTTGAGCAGGCTAGAAAGAACATGCGCAAAGTGGCGTTGAAAGAAGGTACGTTACAATATTCAATTATGTCTAACACTGGTGCGGCTAAGGTTTACATGCAACCGGCTTCAGAAGGTACCGGAATCATTGCCGGCGGTGCTATGCGCGCCGTATTCGAGGTCGTCGGTGTGCATAATGTACTGGCTAAATGTATCGGTACGAGTAACCCGATCAATGTTGTGCGGGCGACAATTAACGGTTTGACCGCAATGCATGACGCTAAGAAAATCGCAGCAAAGCGCGGTTTATCTGTTGATCAAATAACAGGGTAAAACGATATGAGTGGCAAAAAATTAAGCGTAATGATGACAAAAAGTAAAAATGGTCGCTTAAAGAGTCATCAGCAGTGTTTAAAAGGATTGGGTTTGAGCAGAATCCGGCAGGTCGTTGAGGTTATCGACACCCCCGAAAACCGCGGGATGATCAATAAAATAGCATATATGCTAAAGGTTGAGGAAGTTTAATGTATCTGAACACAATACAATCTGCATGCGGCGCCAGAAAAAAGGCAAAGCGCGTCGGGCGTGGTATAGGATCTACTGATGGTAAAACCTGCGGTAGAGGTCATAAAGGTCAAAAGGCCCGTTCCGGGGGGTTTCATAAAGTGGGCTTTGAGGGTGGTCAGATGCCTTTGCAGCGTAGACTTCCAAAGGTTGGCTTTACGTCCAGAACAAAGAAATTTACTGCCGAGGTTCGTTTGGCTGAAATTGATGCTCTTCAGGCTGATATTGTAGATATTCAATTACTGATCAGTGAGAACATTATCCCGGTGTTTTCAAAACAAGTTAAAGTAGTGAATACTGGAACAGTTACTCGGTCTTTGGTTTTAAAAGGACTTGGCGTTACGGCTGGTGCAAAGTTAACTATTGAAGCTGCTGGTGGCAAAGTCGAGGCTTAAGTGAGTGCTAAAGGAGTTGATGTTGCTGCGGGCACATTTCGGTTTGGTGAGCTCAAGTCAAGATTGTTGTTTGTTTTAGGCGCATTTGTCGTATACAGAATCGGCGCTCATATCCCTGTTCCGGGGATAGATCCAAAAGCATTATCAATAATGTTTGAGCAGCAGTCGGGTTCTATATTAAACATGTTTAACATGTTTTCCGGTGGTGCGTTGATGCGTTTGAGCCTGTTTGCGCTGGGTATAATGCCATACATCTCAGCGTCTATTATTATGCAGCTTATGACTATTGTTATACCTGCTATGGAACAGCTAAAAAAAGAAGGTGAGTCCGGGCGTAGAAAAATTTCTCAGTACACTCGCTATGGCACCGTCGTTTTGGCGATGTTTCAATCGATAGGCATCTCGGTAGCCTTGCAAAACCAAACTGCGGGTGGTCTAGCAGTTGTTATCCAGCCTGGTATCAGTTTCGTACTTATAACAACTATTACTTTAGTCACCGGTACGATATTCTTAATGTGGCTTGGGGAGCAGGTTACGGAAAGGGGGATAGGCAATGGTATATCGCTAATTATATTTGCCGGTATCGTATCTGGATTGCCTTCCGCAATTGGCGGAACCCTTGAGCTTGCGCGTACTGGTGAAATGAATGGGGCGTTTATTGTTGTGTTGTTCGCTTTGTCGATAGTTGTAACGGGTGTTGTTGTTTTTGTTGAAAGAGGACAAAGACGGATAACTATTAATTATCCAAAAAGGCAGCAAGGCAACAAGGTCTATTCTGGGCAGAGTTCGTTTTTGCCGCTAAAGTTGAATATGGCAGGTGTGATACCGCCGATTTTTGCATCAAGCATTATTTTATTTCCCGCGACAATAGCAGGATGGTTCGGGAATGTTGATGGCTTTTCTTGGCTTCAGGATATTTCGTCAGTGCTTTCTCCCGGTCAGCCTGTGTATGTTCTATGCTATGCGTTGGCTATTGTGTTCTTTTGTTTCTTTTATACCGCTCTGGTTTTCAATTCAAAGGAAACCGCGGAAAACCTTAAGAAATCAGGCGCTTATTTGCCTGGAATTAGGCCGGGGGCTCATACTACCAGTTATATTGATAAGGTAATGACGCGGCTCACTTTGATAGGTGCTGTTTACATCACATTGATATGTTTGTTGCCTGAGTTTCTGATCGTCTATTGGAATGTGCCTTTTTCTTTTGGTGGCACCTCTTTGCTTATCATTGTGGTTGTTGTGATGGACTTTATTTCGCAAATGCAGACGCATTTAATGTCGCAGCAATACGAAGGCTTGATGAAAAAAGCCAATTTGAAAAAATCTTAAAATTTCCAGGAGTTTGCCGTGAAAGTACGAGCTTCAATAAAAGCCATATGCAAAAGTTGTAAAGTAATTAAAAGAAACGGCGTTGTGCGAGTTATCTGTAAAGATGGCAGACACAAACAGCGTCAAGGCTAACTTGTTTTTGTGATTTATTTTGCAGGGTGATATAATCCCCTGTTTAACCTTATAGTACTGTTTTTGGAGTATCTGAATGGCTCGTATTGCCGGTATAAACGTGGCTGACCATAAGCATGCGGAGATAGCGTTGACTGCTATCTATGGAATTGGCAGGCAAACTGCTAGAAATATCTGCGATGAAGTTGGGGTTCAGCCAACCGTCAAGATTCGAGACCTTTCTGAGGATCAAGTTGAATCTATACGTAAGGTTATTTCTGCGATGACTGTTGAAGGTGATCTTCGCAGAGAAGTCTCAATGAATATTAAAAGATTAATGGATCTGGGTTGTTATCGTGGTATCAGGCATCGCCGTGGTTTGCCATTGAGAGGACAAAGAACCAGAACAAATGCTCGGACTCGTAAAGGTCCGCGCAAGTCAGTTACTAAATAAATACATCTAGATAGGCATTTTTGATGGCAACCCAGAATCGAGTTAAAAAGCGTATTAAGAAAGAAGTAGCGGACGGTATCGTTCATGTCCACGCTTCCTTTAACAATACAATCGTTACTATTACAGACAGAAAAGGTAACGCGTTATCTTGGGCTACATCTGGTGGATCCGGTTTCCGTGGCTCACGCAAAAGCACACCTTTCGCAGCGCAGGTGGCTGCTGAGAAAGCAGGAGCGGTAGCTCAGGAATACGGTATGAAAAATCTGGATGTTATGATTAAGGGTCCCGGCCCTGGTAGGGAATCTGCTGTTCGCTCTTTGAACAGTATGGGGTTCAAAATTTCAAATATCGTGGACGTTACTCCCATACCTCATAATGGTTGCCGTCCACCCAAAAAACGTCGTGTTTAGGATAGTGGAGTAAATTTAATGGCAAGATATCTTGGTCCTGCTTGCAAGCTGAGTCGTAGGGAAGGTACTGATTTATTTTTGAAAAGCAGAGGTAAATCTCTGGAAAGCAAATGTAAATTAGAACAAAGACCTGGTCAACATGGTGCTAAGCGTACAAGGAATTCTGATTATGCTATGCAGCTCCGCGCCAAACAGCGCTTGCGCCGCATATACGGGGTTTTGGAAAAGCAATTCCGGAACTATTACAAAGCTGCTGACCTACAAAAAGGCGCTACTGGTCAAAATTTACTTGATTTTTTAGAGTCTCGATTGGACAACGTTGTTTACCGTATGGGCTACGCTGCTACCCGAGCGGAAGCAAGGCAGTTGGTGTCTCACAAAGCGATTTTGGTAAACGATAGATTAATTAATATACCTTCATACCAAGTCGCTGCCGGCGATGTAATTAAGGTTAGAGAAAAAGCTAAGAGCCAACAACGTATTAAAGACTCGCTGATTGTTGCCGAGCAGTATGGCTTTCCAGTTTGGGTAGAAGTTAATTCCAAAGAGATGAGTGGAACATTCAAGTCTGTGCCTGATCGCGTGGATTTAGGCTCTGACATCAACGAGCAGCTGGTTGTTGAGCTTTATTCTAAGTAATAAATAAGTCCAGGATTTAAATTATGCAGAGTTCTATTGTTGGCCTACTTAAGCCTAGACTTGTCGAGGTGATTAACGACTCGGCCAACCACTCGAGAATCGTTATCGAGCCTCTGGAGCGCGGCTTCGGGCATTCTTTAGGCAATGCTTTGAGGCGGGTCATGCTGTCTTCAATTCCAGGTTGCGCAGTTACAGAAATTTCTATCGAAGGCGTGTTGCATGAATTCACCACGATAGAAGGTATTCAAGAAGATGTCATAGATATCATACTGAACCTTAAGAAACTTGCTGTCGTCGTTCATTCTAAGGATGAAGTGACTCTCACGCTGGCTAAATCGGGTGTTGGTGTCGTAACTGCTCGGGATATTGAACTACCCCATAATGTGGAGTTAGTAAACCCGGATCTGATAATCGCAAACATCAACAATCAAGACTGCTCACTCAACATCAAGATTAAGGTTGAGAGAGGTCGGGGTTATGTTCCTGCCAGTCTGAGGAAAGAGATGAATGACGACGCGCCGGTCGGTGTTTTAATGGTTGATGCGGCGTTTAGTCCTATAGTAAAGGTCGCTTATCATGTAGAAAGCACTCGTGTCGAGCAACGCACCAATCTGGATAGGCTCGTTATAGAATTGGAGACAAATGGTACGGTTGATCCTGAGCAGGCGATCAAATTGGCCGCTTCGATTCTTCATGACCAGTTATCTGTTTTCGTAGATTTTGAAAAAGTTAACGAACAGATACATGAGGAGGTGGCAATTGAGGAAGAGTCGTTCGATCCAGTCTTGCTACGCCCTGTAGACGATTTGGAGTTGACGGTTCGTTCTGCCAACTGCCTAAAAGCGGAAAACATTTTCTATATCGGCGATCTGATTCAGCGGACCGAAGTGGAGTTGTTGAGGACACCTAATCTGGGTAAGAAGTCGTTAACGGAAATTAAAGATATTCTTGCAATTAAAGGTCTGTCATTGGGTATGCGCTTGGAAAACTGGCCACCTGAAAATCTGGCTGATCAATCGCAAGCTGGAATTTGAATATAAGGCATTTGAAAAATGAGACACCGTAAATCTGGAAGACAGTTAAATAAAAATAGTAGCCACAGAAAAGCGCTATTTAGCAACATGGCTTGCTCTTTGTTTAGACACGAGTTAATCAAGACAACGTTACCAAAAGCAAAGGAGTTGCGTGTGATCGCTGAGCCTTTGATTACATTATCTAAAAACGACTCTGTCGCGAAACGTCGCCAGGCGTTCTCTAAGTTGCGTGATAGAGATGTTGTAACGAAATTATTTAACGAGCTTGGTCCAAGGTATCAGTCCAGAAACGGTGGGTATTTGAGGATTATTAAGTGCGGATTTCGGCCTGGTGATGACGCACCTATGGCTTACGTCGAGTTGGTAGATAGGCCAGAGCCTGTACAAACTGAAGAATAAATGCCATTGGGTATTTAATATTGGGCTTGTAGCGGCAGATTAGCTATACGGCTTCTCTGCCGTTTTTGTTTGTGTACTGTTCAGCGTTAATTTATATTCCTAGAATATATTTCTTGGTCTGCTTGTTTGGTTTGTTTTTGAAGTCTCTATTGTTTCGCTGTAAGTGGCTTCTGCTATTGCTGTTGTTAATATGCGCCAACTATCCAGCTTTTGTTGAAAAGCCATCGTTGCATGCGCCGGGCTTGTAGAGGGTAATCGGTGGTACGTAAACCGATCTGTGCATATATAAGGTTGAACATGCTTTTGAAAGGTTTTTTCTGCAGTTAAGCCATTAAAGAATATATGCGTAATATAGGGGTGGTTTAGGAAAAATCCTGGAAAATCATTCGTAACAATACTGTTTTTGTCTATTTTTGCATCGAGACTACTGTTGTGCCGATGGCATGACTTAACTACATCCCATAGTGCAATGCCGGCTAATTTGATTGATTCCATTCTCGCTAAGTATGAGCTACTAGGATTGAGTTCCAGAAGTTCGGTTATGATAGGCCAAAATTGATTCTGTGGATGCGCGTAATATCGATTAGCCTCCAGGGATGCTTTTCCAGGGATGCTGCCCAGAATCAAAACTGTTGCATCCGGTGAAGAGGCCGCTGAGAAGCTTGTTATTCGGTTCATTCTGCCAGAATGTGATCGGGTTTCATTGAGTGTTCGGTAAACTTGCGGGCACTAGGGGCTGTTGCCGTTTCACATCGGTAACCATATAAATGCACAAGCCAGGGCGATAGCACCTTCAAAATTGCGTTTTAGTTTGTCATATCGGGTGGCAATAGCTCTAAAATGTTTCAGTCGCGCAAATACGTTTTCAACGAGGTGGCGATATTTATAGAGACACCAGTCCATTTCCTCATTCCCGACTATTGAATTTTGTTTTCTTGGGATGATGGGGACTGTGCCTTGGTCTCGAATTTGAATCCGTAACGGCTCGCTGTCATACCCTTTGTCTGCAATCATGTAGCCCGCCTGGGGGAGCTTGGCCACAAATTCCGGCGCTTCTTTGCAGTCATGTACTTCGCCCCCCGTAATCGAGAACTGGATGGGAAGTCCACCGGCATCAACCGCCATATGGATTTTGGTCGTGTTGCCTGCGACTGATTTCCCGATGGCTGTTGGATTTTCATGGGCGCCGCCGCTACTGTGTTGATGGGCTTTAATAATGCTGCCATCAATAAATAGCCATTCCAAATCAGGCTCAATCACTAGCGCTTGAAAGATACCCCTCAGCTTTTCTTGCAGTGACCAGGCATTGAAGCGCTTGTACACGGCATTCCACTTGCCAAAAGCGACGGGCAAGTCTCGCCAAGGGCAGCCAACACGCAAGCGATAAAAAATCCCTTCGACCGTTTGCCGAAGACCGGGTTTGTCGTAAATGCTGAAACTCAACATAATCGTTTTTAGCTTTTCCCAGTGGGTATCTGTAAGCAGTTGGCGTGGCATTCGCTAGTTATCGTTTGATTGAAAACTCAATCAATATGGCTCGCCAATCGATTTTCAAAGGGATTATGACAAAATGGCAACAGCCCCTAGTTTTATAAAATGCCCAATACGTCTAATACTCGGCAGCAATATGCATACTCATTGTCATGCATTAAAGATAGGCCGAGATGGTGGCCTTGGCTGACAGTCAGATGATGCATCAACAATATTGAGGAATATTGGGTTTCCATATAGTCGATGCTAGCCTTTTGATGGCCCCATGCGCCATAGTCACAATGAATAATTCCTGCTAATTGTTTGTTGGCGTAGTCTTCAAACAGTTCTACACATTCTTCTAGTGACGTTTTCCTAGAAAGAGTGGCTGTTAAATCAATAACTGAGACAATTGCAGTTGGCACTCTGTAGGACATAGCGTCCAATTTGCCTTCCAGTCTTGGTAATACCAATGTCGTGGATTTACCTACGTTCGTGCTGGTTGGGATAATGGAAGACGCGCACCCACGGCCAAGTTGGGATGATGCGTGATAACCATCCAATACACGTTGATCTGAAAGTTGCGGATGGATAGTGATGGCTCGGGCGAAATTGATGCCAATGTGCTTATCAAGTACATGACAGATAGGAACCAGAGCGTTACCCGTGCAGGTACTGGCAGAGATGACGTCATGGTGTAATGGATCGTACGCCGAATGATTTACTCCGAATACCACACTGATATCGCAACCGCTGACATTCCAAGTGCAAAGGATTTTTTTAGCGACTTCCTGCGTTATCAATGAGCGGAAATCATGGATCGTGGCGGTGCCCGTGGCGTCAAATAATACATCGAGATCAAATTGGCGCAATACTCCCCAGCTGCCGTCATCGGGCGAACTACGGCGCCGGTCTACCTTCTGATAGCGAACTCTTTTGCCGTCTATGATTAAATCGTCGCCATCGCAATCTACATTAAATGGGGGGCGGCCATAGGTGCTATCGTTTGCTAATAGGTAAGCAACGTGATCGATAGCCATTACGTCACAGACTACACGTATATCGAATCTGCCGCCTTTTTCTTGTGCGAAATTTCCTCTTAATACCCCGCGACCAATTCTGCCTAAACCCACGATCCCAATGTTAAGGCTCATTGTTGAAAATCCCCGCTTCGATAGTGCTTTGCATAGAAACGCCAATTTCTCCTGTGGTTTGGAGAGGTCGCTGGTGTTGATTTATGGTCATGGCGTTGGTTTCGTTATTATTTTCATGATAAGGAGCAGCAATGCTGAAAAACTAGAGCAACAAGCCGGACAAGTCAAGGCAAAGCAAAATATAGCGAACGGAGTTGCGTTTGTTTGGGTAGAGGCGGGAGATTTTTGAGTAGCCTAAAGGGGCGTTATTGAGGCTCGTCTTCGGATGTCACAAATTTTTCTGATAAGCGTAACAGTACGAACAAGGCACCTGTACCGCCAGCCTTGGGGGGAGCGGAGCAAAACGCCAGGACATCTTTATGTTGGCGTAGCCAGAGATTAATATCATTTTTTAAGACTGGCTGATTATCCGTAGAGTTGTACCCCTTGCCGTGAATGATTTGTACGCAGCGATAACCGTCTTCAACGCAATAGTGTAAAAATCGTAATAGCTGCTGTTGTGCATCTCGGCTACTTAAGCCATGTAAATCTATATCGGCATCCAGGCCGTAATATCCCTTCCGAAGTTTTTTGATGACGCTTTTTTGCATGCCTGGCACCAGGAAGGCGATCTTGTCTTCTTGGAACAGGGTATCCAAGCTACCCTCAACATCTTTTTGTAACGGATCAACCTGCTCGAGCGGCTTATATGAAGGTATTGGCCGCGGTTTCTTATCAGGCTTAAGAATAACGGTATTGGTGTCTATGGTCTGGACTTTGCCGATCGAGTTTCGAAACAAGAGGACATCGTCTGCGGAAGTGGTTTTTTTTGTCACGTAAGCTGCTGGTTTTGCGCTTTTTTTGCTACTATGCGTGAATTTTAAAGCGTTTCACGGCAGTATGCACATACTAATCAGTAACGACGACGGTTATTTAGCGCAAGGCATCAACACATTGGCCGAAGCTCTGCGTCAACACGCCAACGTATCAGTAGTGGCGCCAGATAAAAACCGGAGTGCCGCAAGCAATTCTTTAACCCTGGATATGCCTTTGCGCGCCACTCAATGTGAAAACGGTTTTGTCAGGGTGGATGGTACGCCGACGGATTGCGTTCATCTGGCGATTACAGGATTATTAGCGAACGAACCGGATATGGTATTCGCCGGTATCAATCATGGCGCCAATCTTGGCGACGATGTGCTTTATTCTGGCACCGTGGCTGCGGCTACCGAAGGGCGTTTTCTTGGGTTGCCTGCGGTGGCTATCTCTTTAGCATCCAGCGACCCTAAACATTTCGATACGGCGGCACATGTGGCTGTGACAATAATGCAAAAAATCCTCGCTCATCCCTTGCCGGAAGACACTTTGTTAAACGTCAACGTGCCTGATTTACCGATTGCCGAATTAAAAGGTTATCAATCTACCCGACTCGGGCAGCGGCACAAAGCGGAACCAGTAATACGTTCCCATGATCCGCGGGGGCAGGTTATTTACTGGGTGGGACCGCCCGGCAGCGAACAAGACGCCGGGCCAGGTACCGATTTTGATGCGATAAGAAACGGATACGTGTCCGTAACGCCGCTACAGTTGGACTTAACGCGATATGAACGATTGGAGGGATTGAGTGAATGGCTGGCAATGGAGGCGCTCGTATGAGTAGACGCATCCAGGGTATAGGCATGACTTCTCGGCGGACCAGGGAGCGGATGATTTCTAGGCTGCGCGAGCAAGGCATCTATAACAGTAAAGTCCTGGCGGTAATGTCTGACACACCTAGGCATATTTTTGTCGACGAAGCTTTGGAGAGTCGTGCTTATGAGGATACTGCCTTACCTATCGGCCACAATCAAACTATATCGCAGCCTTATATTGTCGCCAAAATGACCGAATTGCTATTGGAAAAAGGTCCGCTGCAAAAGGTACTGGAAATTGGTACAGGTTGCGGCTACCAAACCGCAATATTGTCGAAGCTGGTAGCGCAAGTCTATTCGGTGGAACGGATTGCGCCGTTGATGAAAAAAGCCCGGGATACCCTATGGGAGTTGGGTATCAAGACTGTGGGTTTTAAGCATAGCGATGGTGGCTGGGGCTGGCCGGAGCACGCGCCATATGATGGGATTTTAGCTGCCGCCGCGCCGGCGGAAATTCCGGAAGCCTTACTTGAGCAAATGGCTGTGGGGGGCGTGATGGTGATTCCGGTCGGGCTGGAAGGGATGCAGGAATTACATCGGGTAACCCGCACCGAGCAGGGCTTTGAGGATGAAGTAATAGAGCGGGTAAGTTTTGTGCCGTTTTTATCAGGTGTCAGTCAATAAGTTTTAATCGCTTTATCGCGCCGGTTTTATTAGCCAATTGGCTTGTCCGGCGCGACGGTGATGATTTTGCTAGAAATTCAGAAGCTGCTTACGTTTGCTGGCAATAAAACCCAATAAAGCAGAGCCGAATAGCCAAACGGCGGAAGGAACCGGCACTGCGGTTACCGAAACTTGCCAGCCCACATCTTTCAGCGCGGCGAGGTCGAGTTGCGTAAATACTTTGCGCGTACCGACGCGCAAAGTAGGGTCCATGGCGGCTTCTTGCTCAATCCCGTTTGCCGTGCTTTTGGTGCCCTCTAACCAATGAACCTTATCGCCCTCCAGTGGTACATTGCCGCCATAAGCCGCTACCGCATTGGCACCGGTAAAGCCGGAGCCTGAGGCTTGATTATCCCACGAGTCCGAACTGCCTAGGCCCAATAAGTGGCCTAACTCATGCAGTGCCACCGAATAAAAATCATTACCGCTAAATGTCTCGGTGGTAGAAAGATCCGTGTCGAAATACCAGTTTGCCGAACTGCTGAAGGTCAATTGACCACCCCATGGCGCAAAATCAGTTGCTGACGGGCCGGTCGTATTTGACTGTCCACGTTGTGCTGCATTGGTCAAAAAATCTTGGGTGCCACTGACGTTGTAACCGCCATAGCCGCCGTAACCCAGGTTGCCTGCTCCCATGGCTTGTCCGCCAACAAACACTGTCAGTGTGTCGGCTGCCACGCTGAAATTGCTCAGAGTCGTGCTGGCGCCGGTATCAGGACGTTGAAATACCGCGCTGAAATTATTGATGCCGCCGGATGTAATCGCAGTCAAGCTGTCGGTTAAGATACCTCCCAAAAACCCGCCTGCGGCATCCAGGATGTCTCGTCTACTTGCGTTGCTGCCGGAGAAAAAGCCGCCGTCGTAGGTGTAGTCGAAATTGATGACGACTGCCTCTGTTGATTGGCTGGCGGCCAGCAACACGACGCCGGCTAATGCGGAAGGTTTAATAAGCATGAATTTAACTCGTTCAAGTTGGTTAATAATTGCTGCGGTGCCTGGTCTTGATTCAGACTCGACTACTTTACAGCGCTAGATCTTGTTCTCGGTGGGCGCATTCAGTAATGCAATGCACTGATGGTTGCCGTAGGCGGAAAATAACATCGCAAACATTAGGCGCGCAAGCATTTTATTCGAAACACATCGAAAGATTGTTCTTTGTGGAAATTTATTTCACCTGGCAACCACGGTTTGGATAGTGCTATCTAGAAAAACGAGAGTGTTCGATCAGAAAGCCGACTAAAATAGGCGCTCGCGCGCGCCTGCTTGAATACTTGTCAGGCTGCCCTACATAATTAGAATAAACATACTAAGTCCTTTTGAAAAACTACACTGCTACTTATTCGGTCGGAATCGATCTAGGTACCACCCATACGGTGGTCGCGTACTCCGATATAGGCGACCCTGCTAAAGCTATTCACTTGTTCGAAATTTCTCAGTTGATCGCGCCAGGCGAAGTGAGCGCCAAGCCACTATTGCCGTCGGTGCGATACCATCCCGCGCCAGGCGAAATAACGGAAGAAGCCGGATTTTTGACTCAGGAAAAAGGCGCTGTGCTTGGTGAAGCGGCGCGCTTGTTGGGGGCAAAGTCGCAAGGTCGATTGGTTACTAGCGCTAAAAGCTGGTTGTCGCACACCTCAGTCGATCACAGCGCGGCCATTTTGCCCTGGGGCAGTGACGACTCGGTATTTAAAGTCTCGCCGCTGGAAGCCAGTGCTAGTTATTTGAGACATGTCTGCGCCGTTTGGGAGCACCGTTTTCCCAAAGCACCACTTGCTCTTCAGGAAGTGGTGATTACGGTGCCAGCGTCCTTTGACGAGTCCGCGCGATCCTTAACATTGGAGGCGGCCAAGATGGCCGGCTTGAGCGGTGTAAGATTGCTGGAAGAGCCGCAAGCAGTCTGTTACGACTGGCTGCGCCGGCATGCCGGTACCATCAAATCCAGTCTGGCCGATAGGCGCTTATTGCTGGTTTGCGATGTCGGTGGTGGTACTACCGATTTGACCTTGATCAAGATTGAGCAGGGGGCTGACGAGCCTAAGCTGACGCGCATAGGTGTCGGCGACCACCTGATGTTGGGGGGCGACAATATTGACCTGGCTCTGGCGCATCTAGCGGAAAGCCGCTTGCGAACCGGCGATAAAAAACTCTCAACCGCCGATTTATCGCAATTGCTGGAGCAATGCCGGATCGCCAAGGAGCTGCTGTTGGCTGACGATGCACCTGAGCAAGTGGCAGTAACCTTGTTAGGAGGTGGTTCCAGGTTGATTGGCGGCACAAAAAGTACGTCGCTGAGCAAAGAAGAGGTTAAGCAAATTGCATTGGATGGCTTTTTACCTATGTCCGGCTTGCAAGACCTGCCGGATAGGAAGCGCAGCGGCGTAGTGGAGTTTGGCTTGCCCTATGCGGCGGAGCCGGCTATCAGTAAGCATATTGCCGCCTTTTTGCAAATGCATGCCCAGGCTGCGCAAATGGCGTTGCGAGGAACCGGGGCAGAGCATCAAATTGTCCCCGACGCCTTATTACTGAACGGCGGCGTGTTTCGCAGTTCGGCCATGGTGCAACGCTTAATCAATTTATTAGCCAGTTGGCGCGGCGGGCAGCCGCCGTTATTGCTGGACAATAGCCATCCGGAATTGGCGGTGGCTTACGGCGCGGTCAGTTATGCGGTTGCCCGCCGAGACAAGAAGTTGAAAATCGGCGGTGGCGCCGCCCGTAGTTATTTTCTGCTGGTTGATCCCGCGGCCAAAAGTGGTGATGGTAAGCCTGGGGGGCATGGCGTTTGTATCCTGCCGAAAGGCAGCGAGGAAGGTCATGAGATTCTGTTGAGTGATCGACAGTTTGCTCTTAGAGTCGGGCAACCGGTACGTTTTCATTTGTTGTCCAGTAGCGGAGACAGTACTTATCAGCCAGGCGACATTGTCGAACTCGATGACGAACGTTTTCATAGCTTGCCTCCCCTGGCGGTGGCATTCGAAGGCCAACAAAAAACCGAAGTGGCGGTGCAATTACTGGCAACTTATACGGAAGTCGGTACCTTGCAAATACAGTGCGTGGCGGTGGACGATTCCAGCCAGCGATGGGACGTAGAGTTTCAGATTCGTAAAAAGGCCCAAATTATCGCCAACGCCGAACTGCCTGGTCAATTACCGCAAGCGCTGGAAAAAATTCAGGCCGTATTCGGCGCCAAATCCAAACAAGTCGATCCGCAGGCGGTCAAAACCCTGCGTGCTGAGTTGGAAAAAATTCTCGCTGCACCGCGCGGCGACTGGCAAACCCCGTTGCTGCGCGAGTTGTTTACGGCCTTATTGGAAGGCAGTAAATATCGGCGGCGGAGCGAACAGCACGAACGCCTCTGGTTAAGTCTGGCCGGCTTTTGCCTGCGGCCAGGTTTTGGCTACCCGCTTGACGATTGGCGGGTAGAGCAGCTTTGGAAGCTATATGCGGAAGGCTTGCAATTCGTCAACGAAAAGCAAAACTGGGCCGAATGGTGGACCTTATGGCGGCGCGTTGCCGGCGGCTTGAGTGCGGATGCCCAGCAACGCATCTTTAACGACATCGCTAAATACATCAACCCGGCTGCCGCGCGCCAGCCCGGCGTCTCTAAGCAACTGGCGACACGCGGTTACGAAGATATGGTGCGTTTGGCGGCGGCGCTGGAAAGACTGACAATTACCGATAAAATTCAACTGGGCGAATGGCTGCTAAAGCGTCTGGAAAAAGCCGGGGAACCCGAGCAAAGTTGGTGGGCGGTCGGCCGTATCGGCGGACGGATTTTATTTCACGGCAGCAATCATCAGGTTATTCCAGCCGCCACGGTAGAGAGTTGGCTGCAACAGCTACTGAAAGCTGACTGGAAAAAGCTAACCCAGGCCGGCTTTGCCGCCACCTTGCTGGCCAGGCGCTGCGACGATCGGGCCAGGGACATCGACGATCAGCTGCGCACGCAGGTGATCGACAAGCTCAAACAAACTAAATCCCCATCTTCCTGGATAGACATGGTCGCCGAATTCAAACAACTGGACGAACAACAGGAAAAACAAGTCTTCGGTGAGGCGTTGCCGCCGGGTTTGAAGCTGATATTTTAGTGTACTTGTATTCATAATAGCTAGCGTAGACGGGCTTGAAAATAGCTTACAGAGCTATTAACGAACAACGAGATAGCTGTTGACCTATACAATACCGCGATTGATCAAGGGTGCCTCGCTACAAACATTTGTCGAATGCTTTGATTTTCTGGCTCGTCTTTTGCTTTGTTAGAAGTTTTAGATCCGTAAGATGATCAGATGTCAAAAATTTGGCTACCCTATTTAGATTCAGAGGGAGTGTGAAGCATGAAAGCGATTGTTTTGGCGGGTGGTATGGGTGCGCGCTTATGCGAAAACCTTTATTAAACCCAAACCGATGGTTGAGATTGGCGGGCGACCTATGCTGTGGCATAGCATGAAAATTTATTCCTACCACGGTATAAACGAATTCATTATCTGCTGTGGTTATAAGGGATACCTGATTAAGGAATATTTCGCCAACTATTTTTTGCACATGTCCAATATTACCTTCGATATGGCCAACAATCGGATGCATGTTCACGAAAACAATGCCGAGCCATGGCGCGCCACCTTTGTAGACACCGGTGACTATACCGCCACGGGCGGGTGTTTGACACGGGTCAGGGGATATATCAAGGATGAAGAGTATTTTTGTTTTACTGATGGTGACGGTGTCAGCAACGTGAATATTGGCGCAATGATCGAGTTTCACAAATGCCAAAAAACCCTGGCAACAGTGACTAAAACTGTTCCGCCGGCCAAGTTCGGGGATTTGGATATTGACAGTGAGCGGGTTAATTCCTTTCAAGAAGAACCGGAGGGTGACAACAATATGGTGAATGCGGGTTCTTTGTACTATTGCCGAAAGTCATTGATTGCATTGACAACGACAAAACTAGCTGGGAAGGGCGGTCGCTGGAAAGCTTGGCTGAACAGAGACAGCTGGCGGTATATCGACATGACGATTTCTGGCAACCGATGGACGCCTTACGTGCGTGACAAGTTGCAGCTGGAAAAACTGTAGGACAGTGGATTGGCACTGTGGAAAGTCTGGTAGTCGATTCCGCGTTCTCGTGGGGTAAATCGGTATTTTTGACCGGACATACCGGCTTTAAAGGCGTGTGGCTGGCGTTATGGTTGCAACGATTGAGTGACAAGGTGTCGGGTTTGGCACTAACGCCGGAACCCCGACCCTACCTATACGGAATAGCACAGGTGGCGGACGGTATGCATGCGCAAATCGGAGATGTCAACGATTTGCCGGCGGTACTCCAGGTCGTTCAACAAGCTCAGCTGGAGATTATGATGCATCTGGCAGCACAGCCCTTGGTCAGGCGATCTTACGCCGATCCGCTTGCTACTTACCAAGCGAATGTCATGGGTACCTTACGCGTGTTGGAGGCTATCCGTTCCTGCTCCAGTGTGAAACCGACGGTGATGGTAACGACCGATAAATGTCACGACAATCGCGAGTGGCTGTGGTCGTATCGGGAAAGTGACGGATTGGGTGGTTATGATCCTTACAGTAGCAGAAAGGCGTGCATGGAGATTTTGGTGGCTGCTTATCGCAATAGTTATTTCTACCAAGGCGTTGTTGCAATTGTTACCGCCCGAGCAGGTAAACTGATTGGCGGTGGTGATTGGGCTCAGGATAGGTTAGTGCCGGATTTGGTGCGAGCTTTGGACGGCAACCGGGCTATTGTACTCAGAAATCCGCTGGCGAGCAGGTCTTGGCCGCATGTGCTGGAGCCGCTGGCTGGTCATCTATTATTGGCTGAATGCCTGTACCGGGAAAGAAAAGGCTATGCCGAGGCGTGGAGTTTTGGCCCAGGGCACTATGCACATCAGAGCGTGGGCTGGATTGTTGATTGCGTAGTGGAGCGTTGGCCGAAGTTGAGCAAGCAAATCGATGCCAATGAGCAACAGCATGAGGCGTATCTGTTGACCCCGGATTCCAGCAAAGCTAGAGCCAGGTTGGGCTGGCATGGTTACTGGAATTTGTATCGGGCCTTGGAAAAAAAACCTGGACAGGTACGAAAATCATCAAGCGGGACGCGATATGAAAAGCCGGTGTTGGACCCAAATCGACTGTTACAACCAATCGGGCGGGTCCGTATGAGCCAGTCGACCGAATTGGATGCTCTACGCGCGGAAATTCCCGGCTTGGTCGGGCGCTATGCCGAACTGGCGTTTGCCGCCCGGGAGTTTTTGCCGGGTGTCACGCCGATAGCGCCGTCGGGTAAGGTGGTTGGCGTGCCAGAGTTGCAACATCTGGTTGAATCATCGTTGGACGGTTGGTTGACAACCGGGCGTTTCAATTGCGACTTCGAATCACAATTGGCCGCCTTTATCGGCGCCAAGCATCTGCTAACCGTCAATTCTGGCTCATCCGCCAACTTGTTGGCGGTAGCCGCACTTACCTCACCGCAATTGGGCGGACGAGCCTTGCAGGCCGGCGACGAAGTGATTACCGTAGCCGCCGGATTTCCGACCGCGGTCAATCCGTTGCTTCACTATGGCTTGGTGCCGGTGTTTGTCGATATTGTGCTTCCGACCTATAACATCGACGTCGATCAAATCGAAGCCGCGATTTCGCCAAAAACCAAGGCCATCATGTTGGCTCATACCTTGGGTAATCCGTTCGATTTGACGGCGATCATAAAATTGGCGCGGCGATATGGCCTGTGGCTGATCGAGGGTTGTTGCGACGCCTTGGGCTCGACTTACACGCCCTTCGAACCGATTGTCGATGCCCAGGGCAAAACCATCCAAGCCGGTGAAACTCACCATGTCGGCACGTTTGGCGACATCGGTACCCTGAGTTTTTATCCGGCCCACCAAATCACCATGGGCGAGGGCGGTGCGGTGTTTACCAGCAACGGCGTGTTGAAGCGAATTCTGGAGTTGTTTCGCGATTGGGGCCGGGATTGCTTTTGCGAGCCGGGGCGCGACAATACTTGCCGCAAACGTTTTGAATATCAGTTAGGCGAACTGCCTTTCGGGTTCGACCATAAATATACGTATTCTCACGCAGGCTATAACATGAAGATTACTGATATGCAGGCGGCGTGCGGTTTGGCCCAATTAAGCGGATTGCCTGGCTTTGTGGCGAGTCGTCAGGAAAACTTCACATTTTTGAAAGCCGGGCTCGCTAACTGCGAAGCGTATTTGCTGTTGCCTGAGCCAGCGTTTTTTGCTTCGCCGGCTTGGTTTGGATTCCCCATTACCATCAAAGACCCATCAGCTGTGCAACGTGCCAACCTAATACGCTATCTGGAACAACACAAAATCGGAACGCGTTTGTTATTCGGCGGCAATTTGACTTGCCAACCTTACATGATGGGACGTCACTTTCGTGTTGTTGGTGAGCTGTTGAACACCAACAAGGTAATGAGAAATACATTTTGGGTGGGGGTGCAACCTTCCTTGAACCGGGAGGTGCTTGCTTATATAGCGGCGACTATCCTGTGCTTCTTGCGGGTGAATCCACAATGACTCAAAAAAATCAACGTGTAGCTGACTATATCGCGTCTCGATGTGTGGAGGCTGGGGCAAAGCATGTATTCCTGGTAACCGGCGGGGGAGCCATGCATTTGAATGACGCATTTGCCAGAAACAAGTTGCTCACACCAATTTGCTTTCACCACGAGCAGGGCGCGGCCATCGCGGCGGAAAGCTACTACCGGGTCAGCAACCGGCTAGCCGTCGTCAACGTTACAACCGGGCCGGGCGGCATCAACGCTTTGAACGGGGTGTTTGGCGCCTATGTTGATTCAATCGGTATGTTAGTAGTATCCGGCCAAGTTAAGCGTGAAACCCTGGCCATGAATTATCCATTGCCATTGCGCCAACTTGGCGACCAGGAAGTCGACATCGTTACCATGGCTAGAACTGTCGTCAAATATGCGACGGTTTTACAAGATCCGCAAAAAACCAAAGAGGTATTGGATAAGGCGATTTTCCTTGCAACCCATGGTAGGCCTGGGCCGGTTTGGATCGATGTGCCGGTTGATGTGCAAAGTACGCTGATTGCTCCAGATGAGCTGGCAGGATGGGACATCAGGGATACCCAAACTTTGCTGGCCGACAATGACGTAAGCGAAAACACCAAAGCGGAATTAGCAGAACTCGGTAAACAAGATATTGGGTCAATAATGAAGCAAATTCTGGGGCAGCTGAAAAATGCACAAAGACCGGTGATTCTGGCGGGTACAGGCGTTCGTTGTGCAGCTATGTCCGATGAATTTTTGGAATTGTTAGAAAAGTTGAAAATACCTGTAGTCACAGGCTGGAATGCCCATGACCTGGTGCCTAACGATAATCCTTTTTTTGCGGGTAGGCCGGGAACTGTCGGTGATCGGGCTGGCAATTTTACAGTACAAAATGCAGATTTTTTATTGGTTTTGGGCTGCCGATTGAATATCAGGCAAATCAGTTATAACTGGTGTAGTTTTGCCTCAAGGGCATGGAAGGCTATGGTTGACGTCGACAGTGCGGAACTGAACAAACCAACCCTGGATATTGATCTGAAAGTGCATGCCGATCTGAAAGACTTTATTCCTGCCTTCAAGGCGGCCTTGGCGGGGCACGGCCCCTCAAGCCAACACACGGCCTATTTGCATTGGTGTTTGGAACGGGTGAAAAAATACCCGACCGTACTGCCCGATTACCGGCAGCAACAAAAAACGCCCATCAATCCCTACTTTTTCATAGAAACCCTATTTGCCGGACTGGCTGCCGACGAGGTGGTGGTGGCCGGTAACGGCTCTGCCTGTGTCATTGGTTTCCAGGCCGCAAATTTGAAGCCGGGCCAACGGCTGTATACCAATTCCGGCGATGCATCGATGGGTTACGATTTGCCGGCCGCACTCGGTGCTAGCATTGCTCTCGACGGCAAGCGTATCGTGTGTTTGGCCGGCGATGGCAGCCTGATGATGAATCTGCAAGAGTTGCAAACCGCGGTGGGGTACGGTTATCCGGTTAAAGTGATTGTGCTTAACAACCGCGGCTACCACTCGATACGGCAAACCCAACAGGCTTACTTTGCCGACAATCTGTTCGGCATCGATGCCGACAATGGCGTTAGCCTGCCTGATTTCGTTGCCGTGGCTAAAGCCTTCAATATCCGAGCCGCTAAAGTCTCATCCATTGGCGATTGGTCTCGGGCAGAGGTGAAAGAATTGATGCAGAGCAATGAGCCGGCATTGATCGAAGTCATGCTGGACCCGGAACAGCCTTTTTCACCCAAGCTTGCGTCCCGAAAGCGGGAAGACGGCAGCATGGTGTCGCCGGCTCTGGAAGACATGGCGCCCTTTCTGGATCGGGACGAGCTGGCCCGGAATATTGTCGGTTAATGCCATGAAGATAAAAACTATCGTCTTCGACCTGGACGGCACGTTGGTGGACAGCGGCAGAATGGTCGCCGCCATTCTGAATGTCATGCGAGCAGAGCTGGGCAAGCCGGCACTGTCCATGGCTGACTTCTTGCCTTGGCTTAGCCAGGGTGGCGAGCAACTGATAATGCATGGGTTGGCAATTGATGGCGCGGATGTGCAAACCAATCTGAACTATTTTCGTCGGCAATATTTCGACCGGCCAACGCCTGTCGATTCGCTGTACCCTGGCGTCGCCGACATGTTGGCGGCACTATCCGGCCGAGATCATCGGCTGAGCATTTGTACCAATAAACCGCGGCGGCTTGCGGAAAAGGTCTTAACTGAAACGGGCATCAGGGATCATTTTTCTTACATCTGTGCCGGCGACGATTTGCCGACTCGTAAACCCCACGCAGATAATTTGAGAGCCTGCCTGGAATGTTTCGGATTGACGCCTGAGAACGGTATCGTGGTGGGCGACAGCACGGTAGATCAAACCATGGCGGCACGTTTGAATATGCCGTTTTATTTTTATCGAAACGGCTACGACGATGGCGTGAGAGCCGGCGACGCTCATTATGCCTTCGATCATTACCACGAGTTATTGACGGAAATAGTGAGCTATGAATAACCGCGAACGACAAATGCTCGACATATTGAAACAGCTGAAAGCAATTGGTTGTGTTGCCGTTAAAGCGGAATTTGAAGCGGAAGGCACCCGTGTCGACGAATTGTTGCGGTTGTTGGAAATTGCCAGGAAGGCAGATCTGGGCGTAGCCCTCAAAATTGGTGGCTGCGAGGCTATCCGCGATCTGATAGAAGCCAAACAGTTCGGGGTGGAATATATCATCGCCCCTATGGTGGAAACGCCCTATGCCCTTGCCAAATTCATCGCCGCCAAAAACAAGGTCTTCAGTCAGGATGAGCAGGAAGACACCAAGTTCTTGTTCAATGTGGAAACCCTGACCACCTATCAGCATCTTGAGCAAATGATCGCGGTGGCCGCTTCTGAGCACGGTGTGGATGGCATCGTCGTCGGCAGAGTCGACTTCGTCGAATCGCACGGCTGGTCCCGAGAGGATGTGAACTCGGCGGCTATGACCAATTACTGCCTGGACGTTGCTGCTGAGTGCAGGCAAAAAAGCTTGGACATCGTAGTTGGCGGCGGCGTATCACTGGATGCGTTGCCTGCTTTGCGGGAAATTAAGCAATTGAAGCTCGACCGATTTGAAACTAGAAAGATTATTTTCAGTTCCCTGGCCTTGGATAATGCTGAGATTGACAAAGCTTTGTTGAGCGCTGTGCACTTTGAGTTATTGTGGCTGCTGAATAAACGGGATTACCACGGATTTATTCAGTCGGAAGACGCTAAAAGAATCGATATGTTAAACAGCAGATGGAACATACTATAACGGACCCGAATTATGAAAGCTAAAATACAACCGAGAATCCATTCTGCGCCCAAATCCAAGCTAGAAGATAAAATTCCGTTAGCGACCCCGTTCTCGGTACATATAGACGTTTCCAGCGTCTGCAATTACAAATGCAGTTTCTGTTTTCAGGCCGATAACAAGGCAATGAAAGAGGCCAGCCTAAAACGCGGCATGATGCCTTATGAGTTATTTGCCAAAATCATCAACGACCTACAGGAGTTTCCGGAGCGTATCAAAAAAATAAAAATCGGCAATCACGGCGAACCCACGCTGCATCCCGATTTGCCGAAAATGATCGATTACGCCAGAAAATCGAACAAGGCGGAAATCGTCGAATTATTTACCAACGGCTCCAAGCTGGAACCGGCACTCAACCGGCAACTCGTAGACGCCGGCTTGCAACGTATCAATATCTCTCTGGAGGGCTTGTCGGATGATCGCTATAAACAGGTGACGGGGGTTAAGCAGGATTTTAATGCCATCATCGAAGGCCTGCGCCACCTCTATTCGATACGGGGCGAATGCCGCATATATGTCAAAGTGGCTGACCAAACCAGCGCGCTTGATGAAAATAGCGACCAAGTATTTGTACTAAGCCAGGAAGAGCGAGACTATTTTTATCGAACCTTCGGCGATATCTGTGACGAAATTTATATAGAAAAAATCGTGCCGCAGTGGGCCGAAGTGCAGCTCGGCAAGCAAAATACCGTGTCCGACACCGGCATGTACAACCAAAACACCAAATTCGACAAAGACGTCTGCCCGTTTATATTCATGTATTTGCACTTTAACTGGGACGGTACCACCAGCCCTTGCACGCTGGACTGGCCAAAAAAAGTCGTCATAGGCAATGTGCAACAGGAATCGGCCTTGGAGATTTGGAACGGCATGCAGTTAAAGTATCTGCGAAATGCCATGCTCTATGGCAAAAGATCCTGCATAAACTTTTGTAACCATTGCTCCGCTCCGGTGGTGTGCGTCGAGGAAGACCTGGATCCTTACAAAGAAAAAATTCTCAAAGCCATAGCCTCCGACGCAAACGATCTTTTGCATAACCCCTGGCTGGTATCCTAAAAAATGAAAGTATTGATATTGGGCTCAACCGGATTTATCGGCAGAAACCTGTCCGAGCAACTGGATGCCGGCAAATACCAGTTGTTAACGCCCAAGCGCCAGCAGCTGAACTTATTGGACTTCGAGAACGTGCAAAACTATCTGAGCGAAACCAAGCCGGATGTGGTCATCAATTGCACGGTTAATATCAATTCGGTTCATGAAAACATGCAGGTTTTCTGTAATTTAGAAGCCAACAACCAATATTACGGAAAAATGCTGCACATCGGTTCCGGTGCAGAATATGACGGCAAGCATTATATTCCCTATATGGCCGAAGATTATTTCGGAAAATACGTGCCATCCGATATCTACGGCTTATCCAAATACTGCATAGGAAAAATAATCGAAACATCGGACAAACCGATTTACAACCTAAGGGTGTTCGCTATATTCGGCAAATACGAAGACCATAGCAGGCGATTTATTTCAAATAATTTGGTCAATGTCATCCGCGGACAGAAAATTACCGTCAATCAAAACTCGGTTTTCGATTATTTGTATGTCAACGATTTCGTAAAAATCATCGATGCCGTTATTGGTCGCGAGTTGAAATTCAA
This sequence comes from Methylomonas sp. PHL2-19, assembly GCF_059331595.1. Taxonomy (NCBI): domain Bacteria; kingdom Pseudomonadati; phylum Pseudomonadota; class Gammaproteobacteria; order Methylococcales; family Methylococcaceae; genus Methylomonas; species Methylomonas sp. PHL2-19. The sequence goes on along the minus strand of NZ_CP196839.1, from coordinate 4,661,197 downwards.
ATCGTATAATCTGTGCACCTCGCGACCCGTCGAATTGACTCAACTGGCTGAATACATCAAGAACGTTACGCAAACGTCGGGTGACATCAATGTTGTCAATCCGGCGATCAAGGCTACTTATCTAGGAGATAACGGTCGCCTTGTAAGTGAGCTCGGCGCCATTACGTTCACGGATTTCCCTGCATCGATTGCCAGCCTTTACCACTGGTACCTGGACCAATTCAAAAACGGCCTTATCGATGCTTGAAGCCAAACAGAAATTGCTGACAACCATTGGCCAAAGACGCGTTTACATCTGGGGAGCGCGCATGACGGGCTTGGGATTCAAGCGGTTTTGCGATGGTCATGGCATCTCTGTAGCCGGTTTTGTCGATTCCGATCCGGCATTTGTCGGCAGTACAATTTCAGGCGTGGATGTGCTTACGCTAGAGAATATCGCAACTATCGACAAATCCGGTTGCTGTATTGTCATCGCCGTTTCGATCAAGGAAGCCGAAATCGTCCAATGTGCCAAAGGCATGGGCTTCAGCGACGAAAATCTGCTGTGTTATTCAGACTATTGTTCGGTTTTTTACACGATAGATGTGGTCGGCACCTGCAATTTAAAATGTCCCTCCTGCGCGCACAGCATGGAAGACATTGCGATATCGCGCGGGACCATGCCGTTTGCCGACTTCAAAGCGGTTACCGACAAAATACTGGCCGAAAACGCCATAACGACCCACGTCAGTTTATACAGCTGGGGCGAGCCTTTTCTGCATCCGCAGCTACCGGACATCGTAGAGTACCTTCACGGCAAAAATATAGCCGTTGCCCTTTCCAGCAATCTTTCGCTGCCGGATTCGAACCGGATCAGGGACGTCATCCGGAAGTCGCCGGACTATTTAAAAGTATCGACTTCCGGTTATTACCCCGACGCCTATAACAGTACCCATACCGGCGGCGATACCAATTTGGTTAAATCCAATTTATACAAGCTGCGCTACTACCTGGATAAATACAATGCATCCACCGTGGTGGATGTGAACTACCATCTCTACAACAATAACAACGGCAACAATCTGCAAAAGTACCGTGAGTTGTGCGACGAACTCGGCTTCATTCTGTCGACTACCTACGCTTTGGTGATGCCGCTGGAACGGGTTATAAAGTACTGCCAAGGCAGGCCGGAAAAAGACACGCTGGCCTTGCACGACTATTTATTGGTTGGCATAGATGAAGGCATCCGGGCTTCCAATCAAATCCAATTAATCGGCTGCCCTTTTCGCGATAATCAAACCAACATTTCATGGGACTTATCGGTTCCGGTTTGCTGCACGGTATTTGAACGCGACAACCAATTACTAACAAGCAATTTTCTGGAAACGCCTCGGCAGCAAATCGAAGAGAACAAAAAAAACATAGCGTTGTGCTCGCAATGCATGTCATACGGCTTGCCGGCTTACAATATGGGCTTTAACCGGAAAGGATGGGACGTGATCGCCCAAGGTAAAGAGAGCGATGATAACCGCTGATCAACAATCCGGTCGTAATGCAATAAAGCAACCAAGGCTCAGGCAATGCGATTAAGCAAAGGGTTTAAAAGAGATTAACACTGCTCATGACAGACGACCGTATTTATACCATCATGCCAGTAGCCGAGTTTTTCTGCCGATTGTGCAAATCGGATTTGCTTACCCATCTGGACGATATTGGGCCGTTTCCCAAAGCCGCCCAATATTACCCAGAGCCGGACGAATTCACCGGCGACCATGGTGTGGTATTGCACCTTTACAGATGCCAGGAATGTGGGTTGGTGCAGTTAGCCAATGCGCCTGTAGATTATTACAAAACTGTTATCACAGCCGCCACGTTATCGCCAAACTTGAAACAAAACAGGCTTAGTTATTTCGGAGACATCTTCACCAAATTGTCGTCACCCAAACCCACAGCTATTGAAATTGGCTGCGCCAGCGGTGAAAACCTCGAATTGTTAACCGAAACCGGTTTTGACGGCATCGGCATAGAATACAGGCCGCACCATTTGTTAAAAAACCAGATTAGCCGCCGCAACATTATCGATTGTTATATTGAAGAATTGGATGGCTCGCATGCTAGTAAATATGACTTTGTAGTGAGTTTTAATTATCTAGAGCATCAACCTAACCAACATGAGTTCTTGAAAAAACTTTGGGCAATTACCAAGCCCGACGGTTACGTTTTGATTACCGTGCCTAATTTAGATTACTTACTACAGACTCATTGCCTGTACGAATTCGTTGCCGACCATTTGGTTTATTACACCGCCAATACATTGGTCGGAGCATTTGCCAAATTCGGTTTCTCGATCATCGAATGTCGTTTAATAAACAATGAAAACGATATTTTCCTGCTGGTAAAAAAAGTAGCCCGAACTGATTTAGACATCTCCCGCTTGAAGCTGGCTAAACTGGTCAATGTTTTTAACGACTTACTGACTGATCTGACGAACAAAGGCCATAAAATTGCGGTTTGGGGTGCTGGCCACCGTACTCTGGCACTGCTTTCCTTGGTTAGCTCGGATTTGTTGACCTGCATACTGGACTCGGCTGAATTCAAACAAGGTAAATATGCCCCGGTCACCCACCTGCCAATTTTGTCGCCGAATATTCTAAACTGTCCGGAAAACATAATAGATGTGGTTATCGTGATGCTACCGGGTGTTTTTCCTGCGGAAGCTGTTAAATCGCTTAAGCTGTTAAATAACGGCGTTATCGTATATCAATTTGTCAACAACTGTTTTATGTTGATGAATCATGATTAATACCATATTTATGGCAGGCCAAAGCGCTTAGCGCACATGTATTTGGAGATTAGGTTGTGAGAATTTTGGTTACAGGTGGCGAAGGTTTTGTAGGCAGAAACCTAGTTGAGTATTTTAAGGGTGATAATATCGACGTATTACATCCATCTGTTGCGGAGCTCGATTTGACTTGTGCGGAATCTGTGTCAGCGTATTTAAACGCCAACCCAGTGGAGACCATTATCCATTCTGCTACCACTTTACGGGAAAAAACCGATTATCCCGTTGACGTCTGTGAAAACAATCTGCGTATGTTTTTCAATTTGGCGCGGCGGATGACCCCGCAAATGAAACTTATAAACCTTGGGAGTGGATCAGAATACTGTAGGGAATATTGGCACAAAAAAATGCCGGAAACCTTTTTCGATAGTTATGTTCCGACAGACAGTCACAGCTATTCAAAATACATTATTTCCAAATATATCGAAGATTGCCGTGAGCTGAACATGATAACCCTGAGAATATTCGGGATCTTTGGAAAGTACGAGGACTACCGATATAAGTTTATATCGAATGCAATCGTCAAGAATATTTTAAATATGCCTATTACTATAAACCAGAACGTCAACTACGACTACATTTATATAGGCGATTTTTATACGGTCATAAAACACTTTGTCTTCAATAATGGTAAATACAGGTCCTATAACGTAACGCCGGTTGAACCAATAGATCTGGTGTCTTTGGTGAAGGTAATAAATAAAATAAGCGATTACCAAAGTGATATTCTGGTGCTGAATGATGGTATTGGTGTAGATTATTCCGGCAATAATGATCGCCTGTTAGAAGAAATAAATAATCTGCAAATGCTTGGTTACCCGGACGCTGTCAATGAGCTTTATGTTTACTATAAAGAAAACTTGGATTCTTTAGATGTACAAGCTGTCCGCGACGACGACTATTTGAATTACGCCAAGCAGTTAAAAGCCAAATATTTTGAGTCGGCATGAGAAATAAGATCATCGAATCCGATCTGGAATTTATCGCAAAGGCAAACTTGCCCTGGCATGTGTTACAAGACAAGACCGTTTTGATTTCCGGCGCCGCTGGGTTTTTGCCTTCATATATGGTCGACGCTTTGATGTTTTTGAACGAAACGCTGAACCTCAACATCAAAACGATCGGTTTAGTCAGGGATTTACCGCGGGCTCAAAAACGCTTCGCCCATATTGGCTCGGAATTTTTGCAGTTGGTCGAACAGAATATATGCGAACACTTCGCCATTAACGAAAAAATTGATTTGATCATTCATGCGGCCAGCCAGGCCACGCCGAAAGTATTCGAAAGCGACCCTGTGGGCACACTGTTGCCTAACGTCATCGGTACCAAAAACTTGTTAGAAATTGCGGTACAAAACCATGTTGAGAACTTTCTGTTTTTCAGCACCAGCGGCGTATACGGTCATGTCGATGATGACGAATATCCGATTACGGAAGACTGTTTTGGTCGTCTGGATCCAACTCAATTGTCGGCGTGCTATTTGGAGAGCAAACGCATGGGTGAAAACATGTGTATTGCTTGGCATAGTCAACACGGTGTGCCGGTAAAAATAGTGCGGCCAGCGATTACTTATGGTCCCGGAGTCGGATTAGATGACGGCCGCTCTTTTGCAGACTTTATCGCCTGCATCGTTAAAGGCGAAGACATCAAACTCTATAGCGACGGTAAAGTACTGCGGAATTACTGCTACATAGCGGATGCGGTGCTAGGCTTTTTTACGGTGTGGCTAAAGGGCGAGAACGGCCAAGCTTACAACGTCGCCTCCGATATTGATATTGGGGTGCGGGAATTAGCTGAATATTTGGTTACCGAGGTTTTCTCGGAAAGGAAGCTAAACGTCACCGTAAGTGTCGATCATTCCAAAAATTTTTTAAGAACAAATTTCGCTAGAACTACGGTGGATATCAGCAAGGCAAAATCGCTGGGTTGGCGCCTGTCATTTTCTATAGCGGAAGGGTTTAAGCGGACTGTCCAAAGCTTCGAGGAATAAAAATGGAACCGACAATCGATATGACATTGAGCGAACTGCGCATTCTGTACCGCGCCGGACAGATAGATAAACACAGTTATATTCGCCTTATGCACACCAAACACAAGGCGTTGTTCGATTATGCGGACTACATAAAAGATGCAGATGTGCAATCGATACTAATCGAAAGTGAAAAAATCTATTTAACTACTAAGCAAGCCGGTATCAAATTATATTTGGATAAAACCGATAGTCGCTTTATTCCTATCGAAATATTAAACTTCGGTTTTTTCGATCCGATCGAGAGCAACCTGATTTATTTTCTGGCTAGCAGAAGTCGAGTTATTTTTGATATTGGTGCCAATGTGGGTTGGTATTCACTGAATTTCGACAGACTAGATGCTGTAGAGCGAATTTACGCCTTTGAACCAGTACCTTATACCTACGACTATTTAATCAAAAATATTGATTTCAATAGTTGTTCAAAAATTGCGCCCAATAATTTAGCGTTGACCGATACTGAAGGAGATGTGATTTTTTATTGGTCGGAAACGGAAACAGGTAGTTCGTCGATGAGAAATATACAGGACAGGGAATTGGTACATGAAACCAAGTGTCTAGCAACCACCCTGGATATTTACGCCAAACGAAACGGCATAAAACTGGATATGATTAAGTGTGATGTAGAAGGCTCCGAGTTATTCGTATTCAAAGGCGGTATGGAGGTTATAAGTAGGGATAAACCGTTTATATTTACCGAAATGCTTAGAAAATGGTCGGCCAAATTTGGTTACCATCCCAACGACATTATCGAGTTATTATCATCGGTCGGTTATCGCTGCTTTGCCTACGTGGAAACTGATTTTGTCGAAATCGATACTATTACCGATGCAACCCAGCCCACCAATTATTTCTTTTTACACGGGCAAAAACACCTGGACATGATTGAAGATATTTTGCATGGACGTTTGGTTATGTAAATGCTTATCAGTGATTGTTAACATTATTTTCCTGTAAATTCTGGACTCATTGCCGAGGATATAAGTTATGAACGATCGTATTTTGTTTGTTGTTCCACCTCCTATACGGTATGTTGATTATATAAACCCGGCGTACAATACAAAATCTCATCAAAAAAATGACGGCATATTTGGCAACGTCGTGACCGACATGCCTCTCGGTTGTTTGGCATTAAGCGCCTATGTCAAAGCGCATGTCCCTGTCATTTGTAAATTAATCGATTTTTCCATTGAGCTAAATAAGCTTAATAGTTTCGATTTTGATAGTTTTGACAGTTTTTTTTATCATTTTCTTTCGCAACCCCCGGTATCGAATTTCAATCCTACGGTAATCGCTATCTCGGCTTTGTTTACTCCTTCGTATCAAAACTTGATCGATATCGCCAGGTCATGCCGAAGAATTTTTCCGGATGCCTATTTATTGGCTGGCGGAGGCGTCCCGCAAAATACCTATAAGGAAATATATGCGACTTTTCAGGGTATTGACGGGATCTGTTATGGTGAAGGCGAAAGACCTTTCCTTAATTTTTTACAGGCTGCTTGCAGAAAAACCTACCTTGAACAAAGCAGTTCGTGGATTACTCTCCGCAAAACCCAGGGCGTAGTATTTTCGCATGACTTTATCGAAAATCTCGATGAGATACCCTTTTATGATTACGACCTTTGCGACGTCAAGGAATACTCTAAAAATCCAGCCATTACCTCGTATGCCTCCCTCGGCATCCCTACAGCGAACTTTCATGTAATGACTTCCCGCGGCTGTCCTTTTAAGTGCACATTCTGCGCTTCACATACCGTGCATGGCCGCAAAATGCGCTATTACAGTGTCGAGCGCATTCGTGAGGATTTTTGGCATTTGCGAAATCAATACGGAGCCAAACAGTTCATTTTCCAAGACGACCATCTGATGGGCGATACCGACCGAGTTTTCGAAATATTACAAATACTCGAAGAAATGGGCGACGCCACACCGGTCTTTCAAAATGGTTTGGCGCTTTATGCGCTGGATAAAAAGATGCTTGAGGCTTTGAAACGTTCTGGCGTGGTACAGCTAACTCTGCCCGTAGAATCCGGCAGCCACCACGTGCTGAAAAAGTTAATGAAAAAGCCGCTAAATCTCGACATTGCGGTTAGAGTAGTCAACGACTGCCGTGAACTCAATATCTATACCAACGTCAACATCCTGGTTGGCATGCCTGGAGAAACCCGTGAAGATATCGACGAAGCTAGGAAATTTCTGACAAAACTGAATTGCAACTGGTTTGTCATCGTTTTCGCGACGCCCCTTGTGGGCAGCGAGATGCTGGAAGTTTGCATTGAAAACGATTACCTCCAAGGCAGCTATATCGATACCGACTACAAAAAAGCGATTGTCGCTACCCCGGAATTCTCGACCTCCGAAATATATAAAACTGCTTACTTTATGAATCTGGAGCTAAACTTTATTAATAATCCAGACTATCGTTTAGGCAATTATCAACAAGCGATTATAGGGCTTCACGGAGCAATTAAAGCCAAGAATGATCACGTATTCGCCCACTACTTTTCCGGATTATGTTACGAACAAATGGGCCAAAACGCGATGGCTCGGAATCATTTCGACAAAGCAAAATCCTATCTCGAGGAATCATCAGTATGGCAGGAATATGCTGATATCTTTGGGATAAAAGAGCAGGTTTTTCTTTCTTGAGCAACCACAAATCATCGAAACATATATTTAATCTATGCAAGAATCTATTACTTTTGAAAATAGCTCATTGAAAAGTTCAGCCAACTTAGTATTTACTATTGCGGTCATGTCCTACAACAGAGGGCGGCGAGTGCTAGAAATGGCAAAAATGTTATTGCCTCAATTAGATGAAAACTGGGAGCTAATGATCTTGGATAATGCCTCAGTTGAAGAAACTGATAGTTACGCTGAGCTAAATACACTCGCCAAAGCCGATCATCGATTGAACTATATTCGCCACAAAACTAATACATTTGCTCAGGGTAATTTTCTGAAGGCTCTAGAGTTGTGTAAAACCGATTTTGTGATGATACTAAGCGACGAGGATTACGCGAATCCAGAAATGATTCGGCAAATTCTACCCGCGTTATCTTTACCTAATTTGGGGATTATTCGAGGAAGCATTGAGCCGGTTACAGGGATGAATCCACGAAACTCCCACACAAGACCGGACAAATCATTTTTCTCCGGAGAGGAGGCGTTGACTGGATTTTCATTTGCAAATAACTATTTTTCTGGAACCATCTACAACGTTGGGCTTATCAAAAAATATGGAATATTGGATATTTTCAAAATTGGATTGGAGCGGAACCGAGTATATCCGCATTTGTTTTTGGAGCTATTGGTGTGTGCAAAGTGCGACGTGATTTCTACATCAGAGGTTTCCTGTTTTGAAGGGCATGAGCAACCGATTGAAGATAGTGGCGATCCGATGTTTGGTAAAACAAAAGGACCAAGGGAATATGCTGCGCCATACTCATTTGGCAGTCGGGTTGATCAATTTATTGTGCTAAGAGATGCTGTTCGACAAGCGGTTTTTTTGGTTAATGACTGCTTTGATGATAAGTTGTTTGTAAAAATATATCTGAGACTATGTGAAAAATATTTTTATTTGATAACGAAAGTTAATGCTCCAATGTATATTAACAATTCTATTCATGCCGGTTTATTGGCTCAAGGATTTTTGTATATTGCGGGAGCTGGAATTTCGATGTTTCCAGAGATTCAGGAATATGACACGGAAGTGTACGCACGCATTCAGGAAATTTGTTCTCGCTATAGTTCTGTATAGTTTGGTTTTTTATGGTTTGATTTTTTATATTTCCATTGGAATAAATTGTGAAGTTTATTGTTGGTTAAGGTGCGTTTTTATGCTGGGTGAGATTTAATTAGTGCCCATAGTTCAACTTTTGTTTATCCACCAATAGTCGTGTTTAGTAAGTTTCGGATCTTATCCTACGATGAAGAAGTATTCGGTTGTATATTATTTAGACGGGGCAGCAGCATTATCAGATTCTAAGTTACATGATAGTGGGTTGATAATGAATTACTATGACGGTCCGGTAATATATGATGCGCCTAATAATTGTATAAACGTTAAAGCGGATTGTTTTGTTGATTATTTTTTATCAAATATTGATTTATTGCCGATAAGGGTTGATTTTACAAACAAAGACTTAAGCGAGGTAGTAAAAAACCAGATATCTGGTTCGATAATGAATGTGATTCAACACTTGGAGGCAGAGTTTTTAAAGGTTATACATGAGACCGAATTGAGTGCGGAAACCGTAAATTTCATTTTACGGTTGACATTGACGGTATTGATGAGAAAGTTGTCTGATAACCAAGCAAATGGTTATAGTGAAATCGAAAAACTGATTAATTTGATGCATGGTTTTCTACAAAACAATATGTTTCTGCTTGACGCAAAGTCGAAACAAGTTGCGGCTAATTGTTTGCGTTGCTTTGAGGGAGAAGAGCTTCGAAATGATACGAAGAGTTTGCAAATTTGGTATGCGCTGTCAGTTATCGTTAACCCATTAATAATTGCTGAATTGCAGGATAAATATTTCAATATCTTGGCGGATTCAGATGATTTGATGGATATTTATAATAATTACGGGCTTATTTGCTTGGTTTTCCCAAGCCAATATTTGGGTGTTTATATAAGTCTATACTCAAAGAATTTATTTAGAGAGAATTTTTTCGTTTTGAGTATAGAGGCTCAAAAGAAGTTAATATGTAAGCTGGTTTATTTTACAATATTGTTTTATGAAAGAAGCGTTGTTTTTTTAGATATATATAAAGCTATTTATCCGATATACTTGAAAGCCATTTCGAGCGGGCTAACAGAGTTGGTTCTTTGGTTATATCCTCCCCTGCTTTACTGTCACAACGGGGTGTTACTATCTCAGGATGATTTTAGGCGATTCAACGATGAGGTTGATAAGCCTTTGGAGGCTTATCTTCGAAATGAGGTTATTCCCACTCTAAACATCTTGCCTAACCCTCGGCGGTTGGGAGAGGATGGTGCTATTAGAAAAGTTGTTTTTTTACTCGACAGGCTGGTTGACTATTCTATTTTTAATGTTCTCTATTCATTGTTGATTAACTTAAAAAAAGGCGATGCAAGCTCTTATTATTATTTTTTGATTTATGATCTAAATTCTAGTGAGTTAGGTGGTTCCGATTCAAGTCTAGTTAAAAAAATAACTGGTTTGGGATTTGAGTATATCGATCTTCATGGCGAGTATGTTGGAAGTAATGAACACTTTTATTCTATATTTAAGAAGGTAACTCTTGTTAGAGAGAGGCTGGTTCAAGACAATGTCGATATTCTAATTGCTGTCAATGGTCGTCCGGAAATAAACTTTTTGTTTGCCTCTAGAGTCGCGCCGATTCAGATATTTTGGAGTCATGGAAATTATGTTTTTGACGTGCAGGGTATCGATAAAAGAATACTTCATTATTCTACCGATGACTATAAGCTCTATGGTTATGAGTTTTCAGAATTTAATATATTGACTGACTATTCTGTAACTGATAAACACGATTGCCAGCAGAAAGCCAACTTCATTAGACAAAGATGGTCTGGCAATACAATCGTACTCGGTGCGATTGGTAGACTTGCAAAAATGGAAGATAGAGAATATCTAAATGTGATTGCTAGGTTATTGTTGTCTGGTAAGGATTTAGTTTTCTTGGTTTGTGGAAATGGCGACAATAGCCGAATTCTGGCAGTTATAGAAAGTTTTGGTGTCTCGGATAAAGTTTTCTTTGAAGGGTACATTGATCCTAAAGTTTATGCATTTGTGATAGATATTTATCTTGATCCTTTCCCGAGTGGAGGCGGGGAAAGTCTTGAGGAATTCAGATCGAGGAGTGAGAATAACTTTATTGTATCTATTGGTGGCAATCAAATGATTGAAGGCAAGGAAGGTGCTGATAGATATTTTATGCAGGCTTTGACTTATATCGAATATATTGATTACATGAGAAGTTCTTATAAATCAGTAAATGTATTGCGGTACAATAAGTTTGTTATTTGCTCAGATATGCCATCTAACGTAATAGAAGTAGATTTTATTGTTGGGTTGCTAAGAGAGTATGCGAACGTACTCTATGCTATACCAAAAAACGATAAGGATTTTGAAAGTTTGTTTTTGGATAAACGGGTTGATGAACAGATTTTATGGGTTGATGTGGAGAATATTTTTGAGTACTCTATATTATCGGATTTGTATTTGTTATTTTATAATAATGCTCTCAGAGATGTTTTTCTGATTAAAAATGAAATTCCTTTTGTTAATGTTTGTTCGTATTCACAGGTTGATGTGTGCATAAGAGATCTGTGGGCCGGGTGCGACGAGAATAGTGTTGTTGCCTACGTTGTGGCTGATATATCTGGCTGCGACAAAAGCTTTTTTAATACATCCGATGGGCGATATAAAGCTTTTTCCTTGATGTATGAAAGTCTAGGTTTGAAAAAAGAACAATTTGATGGTTTATGGGGGATTCCAATGAAAAATATTGATATGGCAAAAATTATCTGTGATTTTTCGTTGGAATGCGGTGGTTATATTGAATTATTGAAAAAATCTAACTCCTTATACTACAAGTACAATAAGGAGTTGCAGTTGGGTTTCGGAAAATCAGTGTCGAGGTCGTTTTTTGAATTAATAGATGCTTGGTGTTATAAATAAGCGTTTACGTAGTGTTTTTTAAATTAATTGATAAAGCGGTTTTGAGTCGATATTTTAAGTTTATGCATTTTAGGCTGATATGAATTCATTGAATTTTTGCTCTAGGATGTTCTTGTTTCCTAGAGAAAATATCCGGTTTGATAAGGGGCATGCATTTGTAATCAAAATGCCAAACGAGTCGCCTATTGGTGATACCGAGAGCAGTCCTTATTCATCGAAAATAATTCTGTTTGAAGATGGTGTGGAGTTATGGCCGCCGCATGCCATCCATGATGATATTCGTGCCATAGGATGCGGACTATATTCTCATTACGGAAATTATATTTGGTTTTCATCTAGCGATAACAGTTCGCCGATTGATAATGGTCGTCGATATGAAGCTGTGCTGCCGAGTAGCATGTATGCTGTAAATAGTCCCGACCAGATAATTGGAAACGAAACAGGAGGCTATTCGAATTTGCCACCGTTCTATCGTTTTCGTCTTGCCCGTGAAGCATACAGGCAGATATGGCCGTACAGCAGGCTTCCGGATATTGGGCGGCGTGTTGATATTGATCAGGAGTTTGCGGCTGATTTTGCGCATGTAAGTCCCGATGCCGATTACAGCTATGAAAGGAAATTCAATCTTGAACAACTTTTCAAGCTGGTGGTAAATGTTGAAGGAGATGTTGCGGAATGCGGTACTTACCAAGGAGGGTCCGCGTTTTTCTTGGCTCGTCATATTGTTCGCGGCAATTTGAAAAAGCAGCTTTTTCTTTTCGATTCGTTCGAGGGCTTGTCGTCCCCTGTCGCGATTGACGGTGACTGGTGGAAGGCTGGTGATTTGCATGGCTCCGTAAGTGATGTCTGGGACACTTTGGCCCCTTTCGATGATCCATCCGTAGTAACAATTTATCAGGGCTGGATCCCGCAACGGTTCACGGAAGTTGCAAATCGTCGTTTTTGTTTTTTGCATATTGATGTCGATCTTGCGCAGCCTACATTGGATTCATTAATGTTTTTTTATCCCAGATTAAACAGCGGGGCACTCATTTTGTTTGATGATTATGGTCACGAATCTTGTCCCGGTGTCACCCAGGTGGTGGATGCCTTCATGAATGACAAACCGGAGCCATTGGTCAATTTGGCTTCCGGTGGTGCATTTATAATTAAGCTGTAATGAAGTTTTAGATTGGGCAAAGAGAAATGTTGGATTCAGTATTGAATGCTCCGGTCGTTGGTCGTAATCCTGATTTTGATGACGGTTTGGTGATTTGGGATGATAGCTATTCGGGGCGTTATCAACCTGTGACTTATTCGGAGCAGTTTGACGATCAGTGGCGTTTATTTCTTGAGCGGCAACGCGGGTTTTGCGACCACACTGGCGTCGAAACATCAGATCAGTACATTGATGACCGAATTTATGAGTTGACTGGTGTTTCAGATGTAATTAAGCGGCGGCGTTTTGGCAGAATTTATCCGCTGGTATCGAAGATTCTAAGGCCTAGCGGCAATGACGAACGCCGCGCAGTAGGCGGAAAGCTGTATCTCGAGCCCAAATTCCCTTTGGATTTTTTTCGTGGACAGAGGTGCTTGGATATTGGATGTGGCGCCGGTCGATGGACTAGAACGCTGTTGGCGCTGGAAGGGGATGTTAAGTCGGTCGATGTGTCGGAGCATGCTTTGAATTCGACGAGAAGGTTTAATCCGAATACAGAGCGACTCGATATTTTTGATATTCCTAGTCGACCCGATTTGCATGAAGCCTTCGACTTTGTGCTGTGTTGGGGAGTCGTCATGTGCACACATGATCCTCAAAAAGCTTTTCAGAACGTAGCATCCACAGTGAAACCAGGCGGGAGTTTATACATAATGGTTTATGCGCCAACCTATCATGCATCGGATGGGGTGCGTGAGTTAAGGAAACAGTTTCACCGTGAATGCCAAACCATGCAAGAAAAGCAGGACTTTGTTTTTCGAATTGCCGAAGACCCCGACAATGCCATCAATTACATGGATATGCTGAATACCTTCTATAACTGGACTATTCCGGAAGACATTGTTTACAACTGGTATGGAGACGCGGGATTTGAAGATATTGTCACCTTAAATAGGGGGGAGCCCCATAACTGCGCATGGCATATATTAGGTCGAAAATCGGGATGATATTTTCGTGGCGATGAATAGTAATTTTCTGGCTTATTTGTTAAGACTAAATTCTAAATAATCTCTTAATTATACGGTCTGTAATTATTAAAAGTTACCTAAAGTTGATAATCAAGCTAAAACAAACGTTGCCGCTATGTCTAATTGAAGTCGGCTTTATCGCGCAGACGACTGCGGAATTTTAGGTGTCTTTACCATTCGATGCGCAACGAATCATCGTATGCGAAAAAAAAATGGCGACTAATTGCAAAAGGCCAAGAGCTAACGTAACTAACGGTTTATGTGTGGAATAGCAGGTTTAATCGATTGGGGGGCTGGATTCGGTAAGGAACGGATTGCTTCAATCACTCGCTCGATAAGAGATTCAATGACGCATCGTGGGCCTGATGATGCGGGGATTTGGGTAAATGAATCGGGTAATTGCGCATTGGCTCACAGGCGTTTATCGGTCATCGATCTTAGTGCCGACGGGCGACAACCCATGGGAAACGGTGACGGTTCGGTATGGGTAACTTTTAACGGAGAAATTTACAATTTTCAGCAGTTGCGTAGCCGACTCATCGAAAAAGGGTATTGCTTTCGCTCAAACACTGATAGCGAGGTGTTGCCCTTTCTGTTCGAAAACTTGGAAGTGGAGTCACTGAAGAAATTGGACGGTATGTTTGCATTTGCCGTTTGGAACGAAAGAACAAAACGTCTTCTGCTTGCGAGGGATCCGTTCGGAAAAAAACCACTTTATTACAGTCAAGGTTCAAATTATTTCGCTTTTGCTTCAGAGTTGAAGTCGCTACGTGCTATACCATTGTTTGATGCGTCGATAGATAAGGATGCTTTGTCGCTCTATTTAATGACGCAATACGTTCCCGCTCCCCACACTATTTTCTCCGGAGCTAGAAAATTGCCTCCGGGACACTATCTTGAAGCAGACTTTTCTCGAGGCGGTGTACCAATAATCCGGATAAATCAATATGCGGATTTTTGCCCGACAGAACCAAAGACCGAGCCAGATCAAACAAGTGAAATTGACCAATTAGGCGAGGCTGTCATTCAGGCTGTAGAAAAGCGGCTGGTTTCAGATGTCCCCCTGGGGGCGTTTTTATCGGGTGGGGTCGATTCATCTTTGGTTGCTGCGATTGCAACCAAGGAGCTGGGGCGAAAGCTCAAAACGTTTACGATTGGTTTTGAAGGTTCTGCTGAGAGTGAGCATGGTGCGGCGCGTGAAATTGCCGAGTATTTAGGTACCGACCACTACGAGAGACTTCTTAAGCCCGATGCCATTGCGCTGGTGCACGAGATAGCATCTCGCCTTGATGAGCCGAATGGGGATACCAGCTGCTTACCCACTTTACTGTTGTGCCATCATGCCCGTGAACATGTCACTGTGGCGCTCTCGGGTGATGGTGGTGACGAGATGTTTGGCGGATATGGTCGTTACCGGGACACTCTGAATGAAGAAGAAAACTGGGCCGGGCAATCGTTGAAAGGAACGGTATCTGAAAGTAGCTGGAGTGCGTCATCAGCCTACCTCTCGCCGCGCTGGTTAATATTTCAGCCAGTCCAGGTCAGCAAGCTAATGGGAGGAATTTCGGAGTCGGTAAATAAATTGTTATTAGAATGGGCGGAGATGCTTGATTCTACAAAAATGCCCTTGATGCATCGTATGCGTCATCTGGATGCGCAAACCTATTTACCGGGTGCGGTGCTGGCAAAAGTCGACCGCATGAGTATGCAAGTATCTCTTGAGGTTCGTTGTCCCTTGCTTGATTTGAGTGTGGCACAATTTGCCAGGAAAGTTCGCTCTGATTCGTGCTGGAAGGCGCCGGATGAGACGAAGCGGATATTAAAGCAGTTGGCCTCAAGATACTTGCCGGAAGATTGGATGAATAGGCGTAAACAGGGTTTTGGCTTGCCTGCAAATGCTTGGTCTAAGGATGAGGTATTGTTGTTAGCCAGGGAAATGTTGTTATGTGAAAGTAGCAAATTGAAGGAACATCTCGATCCTAAAGAGATTGAGATGTTGGTGGCAAAACAAGAAAGCGGATATTTTTCTATCTATCAAGTCTGGCCGTTACTTATTCTTGAATCATGGTTAAGAAAAAATTCATGACAATATTCGTTTGCCATCTTGAGAGTTGTGGTTTAACGGCATTCGAAAATTAATGGCGTTAGGGGTGAAACTATATGGATTTTAGAGAAATTAAATAAATATGGTCGATTTTAATGAACTTCCGGATACTCCTGTCGAGATGAGCTATCTGCTGCCATATTATCGCAGTTCGATGCTTTATTCTGAATTTGTGGGGCTGAATAGAAAAATCTCAATGCTCCATTCCGATGCGTTATCGATTCTTTATCATCTTGCAAAATACTCAACGGGCGCCATTATCGAGATTGGTCCATATATTGGTGGTTCGACGATAGCCATCGGTATGGGTATCAAAGACAGCGGGATACCATTAGTGTGGAAATGGGAGGTGCTTATATTGATCATCCCCATTGTCCGACAAAAGATATTATTTCGGACTTGAAGCATAATCTACAAGAATGGCGTTTGGACGGATATGTGCAACTAATTACTGGAATCAGCAGAGATCCTAAGGTAGCCAATATAATCAAAAATGAAATTGGAGAAGGCGAAGCTGGCTTGATTTGTATTGATGCCGATGGACAGATTGATCAGGATTTTGAGGTTTTTGGAAGCCTGCTTAGCAGGCTGGTGAAAAACTCGAAAAGCCAAGTAAGCTAAGGCATAGATGAGCGGCTAACTGTTAAAATAGGCTACCTAAATTTGGAGCCTTTCAATGCGCGGACACGATGCCATTCAAAACAGCTGGTTCAGCTATGTTAGCCTGGAAGACCGTATTCCCAAACAGCATCCGTTGCGTCGTTTACGGCTACTGGTTGATGGCGTATTGGCCTCAATGGATGCCGTCTTTGCCGAGCGTTACTCGCACACAGGCCGTCCCTCGATTGCCCCTGAAAAACTGCTGCGCGCCTTGCTGTTGCAAGTGCTGTACACCGTTCGCAGTGAGCGTCAGTTGATGGAACAACTGGACTACAACCTGTTGTTTCGCTGGTTTGTCGGTCTGGGCATCGACGACGCCGTGTGGGAACGCACAGTGTTCAGTGCCAACCGCGAACGCCTGCTGTCCGAAGCCCTGAGTCGCGAATTTTTTGAGCGGGTACTGGCCATAGCCGAATGGCAAAATCTGGTGTCCGACGAACACTTCAGTGTCGACGGTAGCCTCATTGAAGCCTGGGCCTCGCACAAAAGCTTCGTCAAAAAAGATGGTAGTGGTCCCGATAAACCCGCCGGCCGCAATCCCGAGATCGACTTCAGTGGCGAAAAGCGCAGCAACGCCACCCATCAAAGTACAACCGATCCCGAAGCCCGGCTTTACAAGAAAGGCGAATACACCGAGGCCAAACTGCGTTACATCACCCATGCCTTGTCCGAGAATCGCAACGGCCTGATTGTCGATGTCGAAACCACTCAAGCCACCGGCACCGCCGAAATCGAAGCCGCGCAAAAAATGATCAAACGCCGCGTGCCCCAAGGTGGCAGCGTCAGTGCCGACAAAGGCTATGACCAAGCGGCGTTCGTCAACGGACTCGAGTCCCGTGATATCAAAGCCCATGTGGCCCGCAAAAAGATTGGCAGTGCCGTCGACGGCCGCACCGCGCGCGGCAAAGGTTACGCCCAAAGTCTCAAGCGCCGCAAAATCGTCGAAGAAGCCTTTGGCTGGGTCAAAACGGTCGGCGGCCTGCGCAAAACCCGTCACATCGGCTTAGCCAAAGTCGCGGGTCAGGCCTTGTTTTGCTTTGCCGCCTACAACCTGACGCGCATGCTCAACCTATTGGTGTTCACGCCGAAACCGGCGTGGAGTGCACCCGCCTAGGGTGAAGTTCGCCTGAAAACCGTCCACAGACGGCTTCAGGCGAATAAAAAGCCCTTGAAACCGGGGCAAAACGCTTGAAACTCGATGTCATGACCGATTTCAACTCGAAAAAATCACGAACATCGTGGGTAAGGGGAAATATCGGCGGGTTTTTCACCAGCCTGTTAGGTCGGGTACATATTTGGTTGTGGATGATTACTTCAGTATAGGCAATGAAAAAGCCTTGCCCACAAAGATCGCGCTGGACAGGATGGAGAAGAACCATGAAGTGGAATGTCTAGGCGTATACGGCTGGGGGACATGGGTTGGAATAGTTAGGTAATCAACCTAGTAATTTTTGAAATGTGTTTTTAAATTTTAATAAGGTTGTATCTTAAGAAATGGGACAGTACTCGTCATGGTTTTTTGAAAGGAGACGGAAAAAATCGCCTATTAAATACCAGTTTCGTAAAATCCTGCGCAAATTAAATTTGCTACGTAGCGGTGAGGTTCGGGTGAAATTAACAGCCGAAGAAGAAAATAGGGAATGGCATGCTCGTTCGCTTTTCTTGGAAAACTGGCTTCAATCTGAAGCGTCGAAGCCAGTTGCGTCGATACCCCGCACGCCTAAAGTGACTCATATGATTGGAAGTCTCCAGTCCGGAGGGGCTGAACGACAACTGTGCAATTGCGTTATTGGTATGCGCAGATTGGGTTTTAATGTGTCGGTTATGCTGATATATAAACCAACTGATGAACACGGTCACTATATTGATTTGCTGCATAAAGAGGGGATTTCGGTACGTGTCGCCGGTGAATGCTTTGATCCTAAATTCGAGTCGGCAATAAAATCTCTCCCTGAGGGTGAAGATTATTTAATAAATATCCCGGAAAAGTTCCGCTCTTTTACTATCGATATACTGGGTGAACTGATTTGTGAGCCCCCGGATATCTTTCATTCTTGGCTGGATCATCCAAACATATGGGGAGGTGTCGCAGCGCTGCTCGCAAAAATCCCGCTCATTGTGTTGAGTACCAGAAACGTAAACCCAACACATTTCCCCTATTTGGCAGACCCTTATTTGTATGCGATGTATTCTCAGTTGGCACGTAGTCCCAATATTCGCTTCATTAATAATTCTTATGCCGGCGCCGAAGATTATGCAAAATGGCTTGATATACCAAAAGAACGATTTGCGGTCATCCTTAACGGCGTTGAGCTTGATGGAATATGTCGTGCTTCCAATCAACAAGTATCCCATTTTCGGGACGAATTAGGCATTTCCTCCGATAAGGAAATTATTGCCGGTGTATTTCGTTTGTCGGAAGAGAAACAGCCGCTTATTTTTTTGGAGGTGGTGCGGCGGATTATCAGGCGACGTTCGACTGTGGTTGCCGTGATAGCAGGTATTGGGCCTCTGGAACAGAAAATCCGTGAATATATTTCGGCAAATCAACTGGACAAGCAAGTGTTTCTTTTAGGACGCCGAAATGATGTGGCGACAATTTTTTCGGCGGCAAAAGTAGCGTTATTGTGTTCTCGCCAAGAAGGTACTCCGAATGTTTTGCTTGAAGCTCAGTGGCTTGGCTGCCCCGTGGTGTCTACAAAAGCGGGCGGGGCTGTTGATGCTGTAATCGATGGCGAGACCGGGTTTCTCGTCAATGTTGGTGATGTTGACGGACTTGAGGATGCGGTAATTGATTTGCTTGAAAATGTGAGTCTGAGAAATAATATGGTGGAAGCTGGCGCCAATTTTATAAAACAACATTTCAGGATGGATAGGATGGTCAAGGAGACGATAGCGATTTATAACAACTGAGGCGACTAATAGAAAAACGAAACAAGCCGCTCGTAGTTTGGAAGTGCCCCGAAAATTTGAATAGGCCGCTTAATAATCAGTTGGAGACTTTCAATTAAAACCTTCCAACGCTGGCCAGAAGCTGTGACTTAATATTCGCCACTCAACTCAAACTGACATTTTGCACATTACTAAATGTTGGCTGGAAATTCGTAACCAATCATGAATGGGTATTGAGCGGGACAAGAGATTTGATGATGCATCGACTAATTATTTCATTAGGTTCGGTTGGCACCATGGCCGCCTACAACTTAATATCGAAGAACGACGATATTTTTTTGCCACCATATCCGGAGACGCCTTATTGGCTGAGAAACTATGACAATTTATGGCACATGGCCGCCAACCGCCTTGTGCTCCAGGTACATTCCATTAACGACTTGGATCTTGTCGATAGGATTCTCTCAGAGAAGGAAAATACCGCATGCATCACATTGATTAGAGAGCCGCATGACGGTCTTGTTTCGTGGATAAACGCGAGCCTTTTTCATGAGATGGTCAGGTCCAATTCTCCCCCGGCTGACCTTTGTGCGTTCATTCAAAAATTGATGGATATCGGTCCATATAGACATCTGATAAGGTCTGCACGGATTGCAGACAAGGCCAGCGGGCAATTGGTGTTGGATGTATCAGCCTTCAATATGCCACAGATCGAAAAAACGCAAGCCCTGATCTGCGATTTGTTCGGCATAAGGAATATATATGGCTCAATCATGGAGAAGGAAAATTCCTATTTTTCAAGGTTCTTGTATGAGCAGGTGATACCCGTTGATGTCTTGCACGGAAAATTGGAAGTAAAGTTCTCAGGCTATGGTGATATCGTCGACAATCCGTATATGGTCAGGCTTTTTGAATTTCCGTCGCCAGACTTGTGGGCTGAATTTATGCCTCAAGACAGGCAGATTACTGCCTATCTCCAGTTGACCAGTGACTTCAACAATTATTCCACTCCGATGGGTAAGTTTGGCTTCGTTGTTGATTTGGTCAAGACTTGGATAAAAGAGAGACTGTATGACGAGTGCAGGAAGATATCCGATGACTTCAAGGCGTGTATGACCAGTTACGAAACGGTGAAGATAAATACTCTTGATGACATCCCCGATTTTGGGCACAGGCAACTCCTGGCTGAAATCAGAGCCTTTTATGATGAAAGGTATCCGGAAATCGTCAGTACCTGGGATTCCCTGTGCTCGGGTTAACAGAGCAGGGGCCGGTTTCGGATGTTGAAGCGGAAGATGATGCGAGTGACAAGACGTTGCCGATATTTGCCGGCGAGCCAGCCTCCGGCATCGTTATTGTCCTGGGACGGTGGATACGGCGTGTCAGGTGAACTGAAGCAACTACCATCGGTGTTTTGGGTTACCGGTCTATCCGGCGCTGGAAAGTCTTCGTTTGCGCGCGCGTTGGTCGAGCGGTTGCGAAATCAAGGTGAGTCTGTCGTTCTGCTTGATGGCGATGACCTGCGGGAGGTATTTGGTGCGGTAGACGATAATGAGCTCAACTTCGGTAGGCAAAGACGTTTGGCTCTGGGGATGAAGTATGCCCATCTCTGTCGCATAATTTCTGCTCAGGGTTTAATCGTTGTCATTGCCACTATTTCCTTGTTCCGTGAGTTGCACTCGTGGAATCGGGCAAACCTGCCAGGCTATTTCGAAGTGTACTTGAATGTGCCTTTGGAGGAATTGCGTCGTAGGGACTCAAAGGGCATCTACAAGCGATTCGATGCCGGGATACTGAAAAATGTAGTGGGGCTGGATCTGGAGTTTGATGAACCGGAAGCCGCGGATTGGACGGCAGCTTTTGAAGAAGGAAAGGGTGTCCAAATTTTGGTTGATGATATGTTGAAATACATGTGTGAGAGGGGGCTGTGGTAGAGGTTGGGGAATCGGCCAGCAACTTTACGGGTACGGCTGGTGATTTTACTGGGTTGGCCGAGGATTATTCGAGGTACCGCCCCGGTTACAGCCCGGCTGTCCTGAAAGCGCTACTCGGTCTTTTAGACAAACCCATTGGGGTGGTCGATTTTGTGGATGTTGGCGCGGGTACTGGGATCTGGACTCGCATGGTCACGGAGACGGGGGTCAAATCGGCAATAGCCGTGGAGCCTAATGACAGCATGCGGGCAAACGGTATTTCTGATAGCAAAGGGATGGGCATACGCTGGTTACCTGGCAGCGCTGAACAAACCGGCCTGCAACCATCGTCAGCGGACTGGCTGACGATGGCGTCGAGTTTCCATTGGGCGGACTATGAAGTGGCGACGAGGGAGTTTTGCCGTGTTCTGCGCCCGGGTGGGTATTTCACTGCGCTCTGGAATCCGAGGCTGATCGAAGTCAATCCACTTCTGGTCGAGATTGAAGCCCATATCGAGTCACTATCGCCCAACCTTAAACGAATCTCTTCGGGGCGTTCGGGAATAACCGAAACGCTTGCCGAGAGATTGAACTCCTCTTCGTTCTTTGAGGATGTAGTTTACGTTGAGGGGCAACACGTCATTGCGATGACTCCTGAGCGCTATCTTGGCGCGTGGCGTTCGGTGAGCGATCTGCGTGTTCAGCTGGGTCCGGACAAGTTCGATGCCTTCCTGAGCTTTGTTGAACAGCAAATCGCAGGGGTCGAGTTGATCGAAGCCACCTATCTGACGCGAGCCTGGACGGCGCGACGCAAGAACTAGATGTCGATGCCGCTCAGTTTTTCGACAAAGGCCGGCACTCTCAGGGCATTGCAGGCTGTACTGACGACGGCAAGGATTGCGCCGTTGGTTTCGTTCACTATCGAGACCTGGCGGGCTGAGCAACTCGCATGTCTGAACGGTGTCCAGTCCGCGTTAGGGCAAGGCCCCTGGATTGTGCGTTCAAGCTGCGTCGCCGAAGATGGCGCGGCGATTTCGAACGCAGGAGCTTTCCTCTCCGTATCCGATGTGGAGCAGGAATCCCTGGCGGTGGCGATCGAACAGGTCATCGCCGCCTACGGTGCATGGAACCCAGGTGACGAGGTGCTGATTCAACCGATGCTGAGTAACGTCGTGCGATCTGGCGTGGCCTTCTCGCACGACCCCAACACGTCAAGTCCTTATCGGACAATCAACTGGGCGGATGGCAGCGATACCGCAGCGGTAACAGGTGGTTTGGGCGGGCGCACCTGGCAGTGCGCAGCCCGCGCCGCCGAGGCTTCTGAACCGTTCTTGGCAAGTCTGGTCTCTCTGCTGGAAGAGCTGCTGGCTTTGTTCGGCAATTTGCCTGTGGACTGCGAATTCGCAGTCACTCGCGAACCGGAAGGTGATGTGCTTTGGCTGTTACAGGCGCGTCCGCTGATATTGCCGGCTGCGGCGGAGTCTCCGGAAAAGCAGACCGACCGCTTGATGCGCATTCAGCAGAAGATTTTTCGGGGGATGCAGCCCCACCCTTTCCTGATAGGGAGCCGTACCGTCTATGGCGTCATGCCGGATTGGAACCCGGCTGAAATTGTGGGTATCCGGCCCAAGCCGCTGGCGCTCTCGCTCTACCGTGAACTTATTACCGACTCGATATGGGCCTATCAACGTCACAACTACGGATATCGCAATCTGCGCAGTTTTCCGTTAATGCCGCACTTCTTCGGCTTGCCCTATATCGATGTGCGGGTGTCCTTCAATTCTTTCATCCCCGCCGATTTGGATGAGGGCTTGGCGGGGCGCCTGGTTGATCATTACATTGACCGCTTGTTGCGTGAACCCACCTTGCACGACAAAGTGGAGTTCGAAATCGTGTTTTCCTGTTACACGCTCGACTTGCCACAGCGTTTGGAAAGACTCGCCGAGGCAGGGTTTTCGAAGCATGAACGTGACGTCATCGCACAGAGTCTGCGCAAACTCACCAATCGTATCGTGCATCCCAAAGAAGGGCTATGGAGGGGGGACGCGGCGAGGCTCGACGTGCTGAAGAACCGGCGGGATGCATTGCTGGCTTCTAATGCCGATCCCCTGGAACGAATTTACTGGCTTCTGGAGGATGCGAAGCGCTATGGAACGCTTCCCTTTGCGGGTCTGGCACGCGCGGGTTTCATCGCTGTTCAGATGCTCAAGTCTCTCATGTCGGTGGGGGTGTTGTCGCAAGCGGACTACGATGCCTTTTTGGGATCGGTTTCAACCGTCGGTAGAAACATGGCTCGAGATCGTGCGACTCTCGACAAAACGACGTTTCTATCACGCTACGGTCATCTGCGTCCGGGGACGTACGATATTCTGTCACCGCGCTACGATGAAGCCCCGGAACTCTATTCTGACTGGAGCAAGTGGTCTCCCGACATAGAGCCGGTCAAACCTTTCTCTCTAACTTTGCCGCAGATGCGGGAAATTGTGAAGTTGCTGGAGGCACATGGTCTACAGCCTGATCCGGTTGGATTGTTCGACTTCATTCAGGCCGGGATTGAATTGCGAGAACTGTCGAAATTCCACTTTACTCGCAATCTTTCGGATATCCTGGCTCTAATCGGAGAAATGGGGGAGCGGCTGGGTATTGCCCGGGAGGATATTTCTTACAGCGACATTAACCTATTCAAGGAACTGTATGTGGCCGCAGCCGATCCCAAAGAGGAACTCCTATGCAATATCGAACAGGGCAAGGCTCGGCATGCGGCGGGGCTCCGCATTTCGCTGCCCCCGCTGATTGCCAAGCCTGAGGATGTATGGTCGTTTGAATGGCCCGAGACTCAGCCCAACTTCATCACGCAAAAGCAGGTTACGGCACCTGTCGCCGGTTGCGGACATCTGGAAGAGTTGACTGGAACCATTATCTGCATTCCCAACGCAGATCCAGGTTATGACTGGCTGTTCGCTTACCCCATTGCCGGCTTGATTACAGCTTGGGGAGGCGCGAATTCCCACATGGCCATCCGAGCGGGCGAACTCGGCCTCCCTGCCGTCATCGGCGCAGGCGAGGTGTTGTACCGGCGTTGGTCAACTTCGCAGCGCCTGTTTTTGGATTGCGCCGGTCGTCGGGTAGAGGTATTGGTGTGAAGCGAATTGCGGTAAGTCAGCGGGTTGAGATCTTTCCTGAGCGGGAAGAGGTTCGTGACGCCCTCGATCAACGCCTAGTCAAGTTTATTGAGGCAGCCGGTGGGCTTGCTTTTCCCGTTCCCAATGTCTTGTCGGTATCTGATGGACTGATCATCTGGCTCAATCAGATTCGGCCGGACGCAGTCGTGCTTGGTGGTGGTAACGATATTGGCGAATCGGGGGATCGGGATTTGACGGAACTCGCGCTCCTGACCTACGCGGAGTCGTGGAAGCTTCCGGTATTGGGCATTTGCCGTGGCATGCAGATGATTGGACATTGGTCTGGCGCACTACTCAAACCCGTCAGTGGTCATGTGCGCTGTAGACATCGCTTGAAAGGGGAAATATCGGGCGTGGTCAACAGCTATCACAAATTTGCATTGGCCGAATGTCCCAACGAATTCAAGGTTTTGGCTGAAAGCGAGGATGGCGAACTTGAGGCGATTCGCCACGTTTATTTGCCCTGGGAAGGATGGATGTGGCACCCAGAACGTGAGGATGATTTTGTTACTCGTGACGTGGAACGGTTGAGGAGTCTAGTATATTGAAAGCAATCATACTCGCCGCAGGCCGCGGTCGCCGGATGAATAATCTGACCGATGATCGACCGAAATGCTTGATTCAGTTGAATGGTCGGACATTGTTGGAATGGCAGCTCGAAGCTCTGCGCAGGGCGGGCATTAGCGAAATTGCCATTGTGACGGGCTATAAGCGGGAAATGTTGGCCGACATAGGGCTTACCGAGTTCCACAA
Source organism: Methylomonas sp. PHL2-19 (assembly GCF_059331595.1). Classification (NCBI taxonomy): domain Bacteria; kingdom Pseudomonadati; phylum Pseudomonadota; class Gammaproteobacteria; order Methylococcales; family Methylococcaceae; genus Methylomonas; species Methylomonas sp. PHL2-19. The sequence continues at coordinate 4,636,006 of NZ_CP196839.1, read as the reverse complement.
CCCTCGCTGGTCTGAAACGCAGATGGTCGAATCGCTTTGTTACGCGGGAGAGTGGCTGCTACAGGAGCCATGCATCGTGAGTTATTCGGATATATTTTATGACTACCTGGCTGTGAAGTCGCTAATGGAAAGCAGCGAGGCTCTGGCAGTCTTATACGATCCGAATTGGTTGTTTCAATGGTCGAAGCGCTTCAGTGATCCTCTGATTGATGCTGAATCATTTCGCTTGAATCCGGATGGGTCATTGGCGGAAATTGGCAATAAGCCGAGGTGCGTCGAAGAGATCGAGGGCCAATATATGGGTTTGCTGCGTTTTACTCCGGTAGCATGGAGGCAGGTGTTGCTTGTTATGAATAATTTGCCGGAGCAAATTCGGGATAGTATTCATATGACGACCATGCTGCAGAGGGTTATTGAGTGTGGACAGCTGGCCGTAGCTGCGATTCCATACCAGCAGAATTGGGGCGAAGTGGATACTTCGGAGGATCTCATGCTATACGAGAACAATCTATTCAGGAATTCACAATGATATGATGGAAGAAAGACTTCTTCGCCTGCTAATAATGTCTGTCAGTGCTTGCGCCCCCTATTCATTTGATATTCTCATGGTGTCGTCCGCTTCGCTCAATATCCCGTAGGGGGCTTTTAATGCAGGCCAATCGATGCTAACTAATCCAAATCAGCTTGGATCTTATCGTTGAGCAATTGATTTTTTCAAAGTGTTGAAAGCGGATGCGAAGAATGCAAGCTCGAACCGTATTACGGATGAAAGCGGCTCCCATTTAATAGCTACATACTTTGGCATGGATTGGATACTACAGTAAACGACAGGAATCTGTTAAATATTGAGCGACTATTAGGAACGAAATAAAACTACTCATTGGTATGAATAAAAATTTGAATAAAGAAAACATACGATTTGAATTTGGCGAAAACTGGGCAGATTACATCGAGAAAAACTTTTCAGATGAAAGGGTTGATATTTCTCAGAAACACCTTTTGAAGTTTTTAAAAATAGAGAACCTGCTCGGGAAGATATTTCTTGATATCGGCTGCGGTAGTGGTCTGCATTCGCTAGCGGCCTGGCGCGCGGGTGCCGAACATGTCATAAGTTTTGATATTGATGAAGCTTCGGTTCTGACAACACGAAGATTACATGAATTCTCAGGAAGTCCGGCGAATTGGCAGATACTTTCTGGTTCAGTGCTGGATAAAACCTTCTTGGAAACATTGCCAAAAGTTGATGTTTTATACAGTTGGGGTGTTTTGCATCATACTGGCGATATGTGGCTAGCAATTGCAAATGCTGCGAGTCGTTTAAAGCAAGATGGTGTGTTTTACATTGCTTTGTATTCGAAGGATGTCTATGTTGACCCGCCGGCAGAATATTGGCTGGCTGTAAAGCGCGAATATAACCTCGCGGGTCCGATTAAAAAAAAATGGATGGTCTGGTGCTACGCATGGAGCGAAACAATTAAGCGTTCATTGCGAAAGGGCAAAAATCCATTCAAGTATATCGCCGAATACAAGAAGTCGCGTGGTATGTCTTATTGGCATGATGTGCGCGATTGGTTAGGCGGTTATCCTATGGATTTCGCGGCAAATAAAGAAGTCGAGTCATTCGCACGTGAAATATTAGGCCTTGAATTAATAAATATTAAAGCTGGAGATGGAAATACTGAGTATCTATTGAGGTTCATAAATACGAAAAATTATTGGGACGATGTGTTGAGCGAGCAAGCCTTGTTTGAATTAAATAAGCCTTTCGAAGCGCTTGGGGGAAATTCCTGGCGTGCAAATTTGGAGTCCGATATTGCGTTGGGAGAGCCTGAAAAATTTATGCTTTATGAAAATGGCAGTCCGGTAGGATGGCCGAATGCACCGGATTACGCGATAACCCGCTGGGGCAAAGGTCGTTATAAAGTCGACGGAAATATGTTGATATTTTCTGCAACAGATAACTCTGATCCCAATTCCACTGAAAAAGCATACAGCTTTAGAGTGAACTTTGTTTAAACGCTTGATGTAATTTTGGTGACGCGATGCTAAGCGTGTTGTTTGTTATCGATGCGTTGCCAAAAGGCGGGGCAGAAAATGTACTGCTTCAATTTGCTGATAGCTTGGTAGATCGGTACGATGTTACCGTTATCGCGTTAAAAAAAATAAATGAACATGTATTACCGAATAGTTTTAAGATCCATTTTCTATTGGAAGCCGAACAGAAACTAATAGATAATTTTTTTCTTATTCTGCACTTTTTGTCAGAGCGTGCGAAACAAGTGGATTTGGTGATAGGCTTTAGCGATTTTTTTGTAAATTATGTTGCTATCTTGGCGGCAAAATTAGTAGATAAACCGGTAATTGTCTGCGTTCGTAACCTCCTAAGCCAGGAGCTAAGTCGATTCGAGTTCAAAGAAATAAATCGAGACTTGGTTAGCCTCTCGTACAATCAGGCCGACAAGATTTTGTGTGTTTCGGAAGCCTGTAAAAATGATTTTATTGATACATTTGCTGTTGGTGAAGAGAAAGTCAAAGTATTAAGAAATCCAGTCAATATTCAACGTTTTTCGCTCAAGGTGGCAAAGCCGCGGGGACTAGAAAGTATCTTTTCGGATTCACCAATAATTCTAGCCATCGGCAGATTGGTAGAGCAAAAAAACTATCCTTTCATTTTTAGGGTCTTTGCAAAAATACAGCCGGTAGCAAAATTGTGCATAGTTGGCACCGGGCAGGAATATGAAAAATTACTTGAGTACGCCAGTAATTTAGCTATAGAAAAAAAAGTATTTTTCTTAGGTCAGCGGGATGACATTCCGGCATTGCTTCAGCATTCGTCAATGTTGTTAACGGGCTCTCTTTATGAGGGGCAGCCGAACGTCGTATTAGAAGCCATGGCGGCCGGAACCATCGTTGTGGCGCCGCAGCTGCCGGCGTTTAGCGAGTTGATTACGTCTGGTTATAACGGAGTTCTTTATCAAGCCGATGATGAAAAAGACGCAGCCGAACAAATAGAGTTGATATTTTCGAACAAGGATAAAGTAATGAACATGGTAAATAATGCAAGATATACAGTTCGAGCACATGATATAAGTATTGCGAGTAATGTGCTTGTTGAATGTATTAATAGCACAATTTGTAATTATTTATGAATTTTTGGGAACGAAATAATATTCTTGTAGATGTTATTGGTGCTCGCATAAATGAAGCTGTCGAACTTAGATATAAGTCTTACCTAAAAACCAAGCAATATGGGTATGAAAAAATAAATAAGTTTTTCGATGGGCGTAACGTACTTGAATTGGGCAGTGACGAATCCTCTACCTCGTCTATTTTAGTAAGATGGTCGGAAAAACTGACTATTGTCGATGTACAAAATAAGTTTTCCAGGCAAGTTGAAAAGGATAGGGCGCTGAAATCCGCGTGTTTTATTCAAGCAAAATGGGAGGAATTTGTTCCTAACGAACTATATTCGGATATCTTGTTAACCGACAGTCTCGAGCACGTTGAGGAGCCGCGTCTCCTGCTAAATATTGTATCGCGTTGGTTAGCGGATGATGGGCGACTACATGTTATCGTACCGAATGCACGAAGCGTGCACCGATTATTAGGCGTTGAAATGGGGCTGATCTCTACGCCTTTTGAACTGAATTCCAATGATATAGATTCTGGACACCAACGTGTATACGACACAAACGCTCTTAAACATGATATTAAGCTGGCTGGCCTAGAGCTTCTCACGTTGGAGGGTGTTCAGTTTAAACCAATGACGGATGTGCAATTAAGCACATTTTCCGAGCAGTTCCAAGACGCGCTGAATAAATTGTCGGTTCATTTCAATGAATATTGTGCAGAAATATATGCTTGCTGTTATAGGAAAAATTGAATCAGACGTATATGTCAAATGCAATAGCAAACGCTAACTCTCTTGTCGTAATCACGCATAACCTAGATATCGGTGGTGTGCAAAAGAATGTTGCCATTTTAGCAAATCATCAAGCAAATCATAGAAAAGTCATTGTTGTGCTGCTCGAGGATAATAAAGAAATACGATATGTTATCGATCCAAGAATAGAGATAGTTTTTATATCGACTTTAGTAGTCAATAAATATGATAAGCTTGCCGGAGAAGACATTTTTTATTACAGACTGTCGAAATTGAATGATTTCTTTAGTCGATATCAGGCAGATATAGCTATCGGTTTTGAGGATTACAGCAATATCTTGCTGATGAAGTCAGATTTTAAAGGAAGGCGAGTTCTCTCATGTCGTGTTTCTTTTGATCATTATCGCTTTTTTCCTCGAACTCATCTGCTGCCGCCGGATTTTTATTTTAGGAATATTTCAGAGTTATATAAAAATGCTGATGCAATTGTATGTGTAAGTAATTGGGTCTTAACTGAAGCCCGTAAAATAGTGGATGCAAGCCGAATAAGAGTTATTTACAGTGGGCTGGATTTTTCCATGATAAACTCCTATCAATCTCATGGTATCAATTTCCCTCGATCGTTCATCTTGAATGTAAGTCGGCTGCATGATCAAAAAGGTTTAAAAGTTCTTATACAAGCCTACGCTTTGATCGCAAAGTCGGTAACACAGGATTTGGTTCTTATTGGTGATGGGCCGATCCGAAGCGAATTGGAAAAATTGTCATCTGATTTAACGATAGATAACAGAGTGCATATTCTTGGATTTATCAGAGAGCCTTATGCCTATATGTTCAACGCAGATTTGTTTGTTTTTCCATCTATTAACGAAGGTTTTTCTAATTCCGTTCTTGAAGCTATGTATTGTGGAGCGGGCGTGATAGCTAGCGCTTATTCTGGGTACGATGAGATTCTTAAAGACTACGGAAATATCTGTGATGTCGGTGACAGTGAGCAGCTCGCTAAGTTAATGATGATTTTTTTGCAAAATAAATGCTTATTAAAAAAATTGAAAGATTCTCAAAAATTAGACGCATCGAATTTTGATGTTGATATGACTTGTATGTGGTATCAAAAAGTTTTTGATGAACTATGATATTTAAGGTGATTATTCGGGTAAGCCGGTTAAAACGGCAATTTCAGGAGATTGGTTGTGCATTTCCGGTATTTGGTCAGCGCTCGGGAGGCTTTTGATGTGCGGCATAATCGGCGCCAATTGTCTGCCAACTAAGCGTGTTGAGGACTTACTGAATTTGATTAAGCATCGAGGGCCGGACCATCAAGGCTATTTTATGCAAGAAAATGTTTTTTTAGGACATGCCCGGCTTGCTATTATTGATTCGCGTGATGTTTCCAATCAGCCTATGCGATTAGATGATGTTACTATTGTTTTCAATGGTGAGATTTACAATTATAAACAATTAATCGCGCAAGAAAATTTAGTCACTCAGACCGAGGGTGATACCGAAGTAATACTATTACTCTATTTGAAGTACGGGATTAAGTTTCTGAATTCTTTGAATGGGATGTTTTCATTTTGTATTTATGACGCTCGAAAAAATCTGTTTTTCTGTGCGCGGGACCGCTTCGGAAAAAAGCCGTTTTATTATTATAGAAACTCAGGGAATTTTATTTTTGGTAGTGAGCTAAAAGCGGTTTTGGCTCAGTTGAACTTTTTACCTGATCTTAACGTCATGGCTTTACATCAGTATTTGGCGTTTCAAGCTCCTATTGCTAATCAAACCTTTTTTCAGGGTATCTATAAATTACCACCTGGGCATTCACTAGTCGTCGTCGCCGATTCATTTGAAGTAGCCTGTTATTATGACATTGCCTCAATCCCCTATCTCAGCGATAGTGAGGGTGAAGTGGTAACAAATATTGATAAGTTGCTCAATCAAGCTGTACAGGATCGTCTAGTGGGTGATGAAGAAGTGGCGGTTCTTCTTTCCGGTGGCCTGGATTCGGCAATGGTAGCTAAACTTTACGCATTACATAGCGAACGCAGGATCAACAGTTTTAGTATCGGATATGAAAACTTCGATCGCTATTGCGAACTTTCACCGGCTAGACAAACCGCAATAGAAATATCTACGGATCATCATGAATTACGTGTCGATGTAAATGAGTACATCGGTAGCTTTGAAGAAATTCTCGATTATCTTGATGAGCCTATGGCGGATTCGGCATGTATACCTTTATTTCTGCTTTCCAAATATATTCACCAGAACAATATAAAAGTAGCCATTGGCGGCGAAGGAAGCGATGAAATATTTTTAGGTTATGACAATTATTTTACTATGCTCAATGCCTACTCCGGTATTGGATGCGATCCGGGTGATTTTAATTTAACAAGGGAGTGGGAGATAAAAAATAGAAGAATTCGTGGAAAGGAAGTATTTTTTTCAAGCGGAGAAACATTTACCGCTGATCAGCAAAGGATGCTTTTTAATGGAATTTCTGTTCCTCAAGTATCGAGTTTTAAGTCGCCCTACGATTCAAAGGCGCGCTGGTTGACGTACGTCGATTTTAAGATCTGGATAGCAGAAGTCCTGATGACGAAGCTTGACAGGATGTCTATGGCGCACTCTCTGGAAATAAGGACGCCATTTTTGGATTATCGGTTAGTAGAGTATTTAATGGGAGTCTCTGATGATATTAAGCTGGGAAACACTAACAAATATTTACTGAAAAAAGTTGCTCAAAAATATTTGTCACCCGGTATAGTAAATAGGCGAAAAAAAGGTTTTAGCTCTCCATTCATAGAATGGTTGTATCTTCATTACAAAGATAACATTTTGATGACGATGCTTCGCGTGAATGCGGACTTGGGTATATTTTCAGATGACTTTATTAGGTTTCTCTATGAAGAGGGAAAAGCGCAGGGTTTTAAGCAGCATATTTACTCTCTCTATTTGTTTTGTAGATGGTATCAAAGCTTATACATGTAACGACAATAGTTATTTTTAGTATATTGTCATGATCTGGTTTGATATTGTGACGCCCAAGTCCGTGCTTTTCTTCAGGCCGATGATAGAGGCGATTAAAATGCGAGGACTAGATGTTTTAGTTACGGCACGTTCAAGTGAGGGTTACGAGGAAGTTACAGATCTTTTAGAATTATACGATATTGACTATGTAAATCGCGGATCTTTTGGCGGGAGTCAGTTAAGGGATAAATTAAAAGCGTCTATTGATCGCCAATTGTCATTAATTGAATTTGTCTCTGCTTATAACATCAATCGTCTTGTCTGTTTGTGCAGTGTCGACGCAAATAGGGTTGCGTTTGGTCTTGGAATTCCTATAATTAATTTTTACGATATTCCCTTGTCGGATTTCAGTACCGATTTCATGAAGGCTCTTCCTCAGGCTAGATTGACATTGCCGTTGTCTACTAAGGCTTTTAAGCCATTCGTAGTTCCTGATGAAATATTTACCCGTTTTTCACTTGAGTCGCACCAGGTTAGACAGTATGAGTTTATTGATCCCTATATCTGGTTGAAGGATTTTGTGGCAGATCGTAACTATATTGCATCTGTTTTTGATAAATATGGGTTAGATGTGGATCAGCCTTTTATCGTTGTTAGGGAGGAGGAGTATAAGGCCAGTTATGTCAACGATAGACATCCACTGCTCTATGAGGCGATGCGTGATATATTCGATATTACCGGTGCAAATATTGTAATTGTGCCTCGTTACGAATCGGAATACTTGGAATCCGAATTTCCGTTTGCAACAGTTTTGAAAGAAAAAGTAGTAATTCAACATTTATTAGCTTTTGCGGGATTGTTTATAGGTGGTGGGGGAACGTTGAATACTGAAGCGTGTTTTCTAGGTACCCCAACCATATCTACTAGGAGCTTTATTTGTCACTATGATAAATTTCAAATTGATTCCGATCTGATGGTATGGGTCAGCAATAAAGCGGATCTTCTGTATGCCGTGAAAACCATGTTTTCAAAAAGAATAGACGGCAAATCCGGTCGGATTCTTGCAAATATGAGCCTGGATATAAAAGGCTTGGTTGATGAGATTCTAAGCTAATTTGATGTTTATATTAAAATTGTCAGGTATTAATAGGGAGGCCTGTTGTATGCCACTTAATGCATGTAACATGGTAGTTGGGGTTATCGTTAATCTGGAGAGCTCAGTAGGACAAAAAATTGTCAAGCCATGCCTAGCAAATCCGATCAAGTGGAAAACAATAACGACGTTAAGATACTGGTAATCATCCCGGCGCGTTCCGGTTCCAAGGGTGTCGTCGATAAAAATATCAGGTCTCTTCTTGGTAAACCACTCATTCAGTGGACTGTTGATGCGGTAAATGACGCTAAACTCGTCGATTCGGTAATTCTTCTTTCCACTGATAGCTCGGTTTATGCTGAACTGGGGCGGGATATGGGGCTGGTGGTGCCGTTTTTGCGCCCGGCGGATTGCGCAAGCGATAACGCGTCTGCTTTACAGGTAATCGAACATGCGCTTGGTTGGTTTAAACAACAATACCGCTATTTGCCCGCATTTGTGATGTGGTTGCAGCCGACATCGCCATTTCGACCTGCGTCTACAATTCAAAAAGCTGTATCGCTTGTAAACGATCAGCGCGCGGATGCAGTAATTGGATGTAAGGAAATTTATCGTGATTTAACCACGCTATTTCGATGCGAGGACGGGCTTTTGAGAGCATTGGACAGCGAACGGGTGACGCAAACCAGTCGACAGCAGCAGCCATTGTTGACACCTAACGGTGCAATGTATTTGTGTAAGGCGGATTATTTGTTAGAACACAAGTCTTTTTATCCTCCTAAAACTGTGCCGTTGGTTATGAATGCGATTCAGAGCTTGGACATCGATTCTGAAGAAGATTGGGCTATGGCGGAGGCATTTATCCTGCACGGCTTGGTTTCGTGATCGATTTAATAGCGGCCGGGCGAGTTGGTAATCTTGGCGCCGCATTCAATTTACAGAACATTAATTATGAATAACGTATTGATCACCGGCGCTGACGGTTTCATCGGCTCGCATCTAACCGAAATGGCGGTGGCGCGCGGTTTACAGGTGCGAGCCTTGGCGCAATACAATTCGTTTAACTCGTGGGGCTGGCTGGATGATGTCGCCTGTAAATACGACATTGAAGTGGTCTGCGGCGACTTACGCGATCCGGCTTTTTGCCGCAGTATTTGTAGCGGCGTCGACACCGTATTTCATCTGGCTGCGTTGATAGCGATTCCCTATTCCTATGTCGCGCCGGATAGCTATGTCGATACCAATATCCGCGGCACCTTGAACATCTGCCAGGCGGCCCGCGATGCAGGCGTTAGCCGGGTGATTCATACTTCGACCAGCGAAGTCTACGGCACCGCGCAATATGTGCCGATCGACGAGAAACATCCGTTGCAACCGCAATCGCCCTACAGCGCTTCCAAGATCGCCGCCGATGCGATGGCGATGAGTTTTTTCAATGCCTTTAATCTGCCTGTTACCATCGCCAGGCCGTTTAACACTTACGGCCCCAGGCAATCGGCGCGGGCGGTGATTCCGACCATCATTACCCAGATTGCCGCCGGTAAAAAACAGATCCAACTCGGCGATGTCTCACCGACCCGTGATTTTAATTATGTGGAAGATACCTGCCGGGGCTTTATCGCCTTGGCCGAGTCAGCGCAAACCATAGGCGAAACGGTGAATATCGGCTCCAATTTCGAAATTTCTGTCGGCGAAACGCTGAATCTGATCAAAAGCATCATGGCCAGCGATGTCGAATTTTTGGTGGACGAGCAAAGGTTGCGGCCGGAGAAGTCCGAAGTGAACCGCTTGTGGTGCGACAACAGCAAGATCAAACAACTGACCGGTTTTGCCCCGCAAGTGACTTTGGAGGAGGGTTTGCGCCGCACCGTAGCCTGGTTTACCGAGCCGGATAATCTGAAACGATACAAAGCGGATATTTACAATGTTTGACAGCTTTATCCGCTTGGTCCGGGAGATTTATCAAACCGAACAATTCATCCCTTTGCACGAACCGCGCTTCGCCGGTAACGAAAAACAGTATCTGCTGGATGTGATCGACAGTACCTTCGTGTCTAGTGTCGGCCCGTATGTCACCGAGTTCGAAAGCAAAATCGCTGCATACACCGGTGCCAAGCACGCGATAGCCACCGTCAACGGCACCGCCGCGCTGCACGTTGCCCTGTTGCTGGCCGGCGTTCAGCCCGGCGAAGAAGTGATTACTCAAGCGGTGACTTTTGTCGCCACCTGCAATGCGATTCATTACTGCGGTGCCGAGCCGGTGTTTATTGATATTGATGCGGCGACGCTAGGTTTGTCGCCGCTGGCCTTGGCGGAGTTTTTGGATCGATTCGGCGAACGCTGCGATGATGGCGTTTACAACAAAACCAGCGGCAAGCGCATCGCCGCCTGTTTGCCGATGCATACCTTCGGCCATCCTTGCGATCTGGCTGGGTTGATTCGAGTATGCGACGACTTCGGCATGCCGTTGGTGGAAGATGCCGCGGAAGCGTTGGGTAGCCGACTCAATGGCCAGCATTGCGGCACTTTCGGCAAACTTGGGGTGCTTAGCTTCAACGGTAACAAGATCATCACCACGGGCGGCGGCGGGATGATTTTGACCGACAACGAGGAACTGGCGCGTCGGGCCAAACACCTGACGACCACGGCTAAATTACCGCATGCATGGAAATTCGAACACGACCAAATCGGTTACAACTACCGCATGCCGAATTTGAATGCCGCCCTGGGGTTGGCGCAGCTCGAACAATTGCCTGATTTTGTTCGGCGTAAACGTGCATTGGCGCAACGTTATCTGGATTGGGCGCAAGCCAAAGGTGCGCAAATCGTCGAAGAACCGGCCGGAACTGATGCCAATTACTGGCTCAACGCCTTGTTGCTTGATGACATTACGCAGCGCGACGCCTTTCTGGAATTTAGTAATGCTCGCGGGGTGATGACTCGGCCGCTGTGGGAGCTGATGCCTGATTTGCCGATGTACCAACATTGCCAACGCGATAACCTGCTGCAATCGCGCCGGTTGGCCGAACGGCTGGTCAACGTGCCCAGTAGCGTGGTCGTATGACGACTGGCGCGCCACGTAAAATCTGTGTCGTGACCGGTTCCCGAGCGGAATACGGTTTGCTGTATTGGCTACTGCAGGAAATTCAAGCGGACCCGGACCTAGACTTACAGTTAGTCGTGACCGGCATGCATTTGTCGCCGGAGTTCGGTTTGACCTGGCAGCAAATTGCTGCCGATGGTTTTACGATCAACCGCAAGGTGGAAATGTTGTTGTCGTCGGATACGCCGGTCGGCATCAGCAAGGCCATGGGCTTGGGTTTGATCGGTTTCGCCGATGCCTTGCACGAATTACGACCGGATATCGTTGTGGTGCTCGGCGATCGATTCGAGATATTCGCGGCGGCGCAAGCGGCAATGAATTTACGCATCCCAATTGCCCATATTCATGGCGGTGAACTCACCGAAGGCGCGGTCGACGATGCGATTCGCCATGCGATCAGCAAGATGGCTCATCTGCATTTCACGTCAACCGAGGTCTACCGGCGGCGGGTGATGCAGCTCGGTGAGCAGCCTGATCGCGTGTTCAACGTTGGCGCACCGGGGTTGGATAGCGTTTATAAGTTGCCATTGCTGGACAAAGCTGAGCTGGAACAAGCGCTGGATTTCAAGTTTGGGACACGCAACCTGTTGGTCACCTTTCACCCGGTGACTTTGGAAGCGGCGACGGCGGCCGAGCAGTTTGCCCAGCTGCTGCAGGCTTTGGATGAGTTTGACGATGTGCATATCATATTTACTCATGCCAATGCCGATGCCGACGGCCGGGTGATCGCCAGCATGATAGAGGAGTATCGACGACGCCATTCCCGCCGAGTAAGTAGCTATGTTTCCCTGGGTTCTCTGCGTTATTTGTCGACCCTGAAGTTGGTCGATGCGGTAGTCGGCAATTCGTCCAGCGGTATCATAGAAGCGCCGGCTTTTCGTATCGCTACTGTCAATATCGGTGATCGCCAGCGGGGACGAATTTGTGCGGATAGCGTATTGCATTGCCAGCCGCAGGCTGATGCGATCCGGGCTGCTTTGCACACGGTATTTTCCGGGGCATTTACCGACACCTTGGCGCAGGTTGAAAATCCTTACGGGCGAGGCGGCGCATCGTTGAAGATCAAAGAATTACTGAAGCAGACGCCGGTGAATGGGCTGCTGAAGAAGCGTTTTTTCGATTTAGAGGTGCTTGAATGAGTGTGTTCATTATTGCCGAAGCGGGCGTCAACCATAACGGTAGTTTGCAAACCGCTATGCAACTGGTCGATGCCGCTGTGGCGGCGGGTGCCGATGCCGTGAAGTTCCAGACCTTTAAAGCCGAAAAACTGGTCACCCAGTCCGCGAGCAAGGCGGAATATCAAAAACACACGACAGGCGCGGCCGAGAGCCAGTTGGATATGCTGCGCAAGCTGGAGTTGAAATATGAATTTCATTTTCAGTTGCGTGATTATTGCCAAAGCCAAGGTATTGAGTTTTTGTCGACCGCATTCGATTTCGATAGTTTGGCGTTTTTGGTGGACGAGCTTGGTCTATGCAAACTGAAAATCCCGTCGGGTGAGATTACCAATGGTCCGTTTTTGCTGGCCCACGCCCAAACCGGCAAGGACATCATTGTCTCCACCGGCATGGCTACGCTAGGTGAGGTGGAAACCGCGCTGGGGGTTTTGGCGTTTGGCTTGTTGGGTGGGAAGCAACCGTCTTTGGCGGCATTTCAACAAGCCTACAGTTCGGAAGCTGGGCAAGCGGTTTTACATGAAAAAATCACCTTGCTGCATTGCACCAGCGAATATCCGACACCGATGAAGGATGTAAATTTGCGGGCGATGGACGTGTTGCAGCAGGCTTTTTGTCTGCCGGTCGGCTATTCGGATCACACCGAAGGACTGGTCGTGCCGATTGCCGCCGTGGCGCGGGGCGCGGTATTGATAGAAAAACATTTCACCTTGGACCGAAGTCAAAAAGGCCCTGATCACCAAGTGTCACTGGAACCCGCTGAATTAAAGCAAATGGTGCGCGATATTCGCGCCGTCGAACAGGCACTTGGCCGTCCCGGCAAGATGCCGCAAGCGGTGGAATTGCAAAATCGCACGGTCGCCCGCAAAAGTTTGGTGGCGAATAGTTTGATAGCAGTGGGTGAAACTTTTAGCGCCGAAAATTTGACGACCAAGCGGCCTGGAACCGGCCTGAGTCCGATGGAATATTGGCGATTGCTTGGTCAAACCAGTCATCGTTGTTATGACGTGGATGACTTGATCGAATGAGTAAGCCGGTCATTTTGCTGGGAAGCGGCGGACATGCGCGGGTGCTGCTCGACATGTTACGGCGGTTGGAGATTGAGATACTGGGCATAGCCGATCCTCACCGACTGCCCGGCAGCGAGCACTTCGGAGTCAGGGTATTGGGCGACGACTCGGCAATACGGGCTTATGCAGCGGATGGTATCGCGTTAGTCAACGGCATTGGTTCTCTGCCGGGCGATGGCGGCTTGCGCGCGAACTTGTACCAGCGCTTTCTGGCGCAAGGTTACAGGTTTAAAGCCGTGGTCGACCCTCGCGCGTTTACAGCAAGCGACGTACAACTGGCCAACGGCGTGCAGGTCATGGCGGGCGCCATTATTCAGACAGGCACGCAAATTGCTGAAAACTGCATAATTAATAGCGGAGCGATTGTCGAGCACGATTGCCGTATTGGTCGCGATGCGCATATTGCACCCGGTGCGGTGCTGAGTGGCGGGGTGGAATTGGGCGACAAGGTGCACATCGGCACCGGCGCTACCATCATTCAAGGCCTACGTATCGGTTCCGGCAGCGTAGTGGGCGCGGGCAGCGTGGTGACGCGCGATGTCGGTTGCAAGCAGATCGTCTATCCGCCGCGTTCGCACATACAGAATTTGCAACAGGATTGATAAATGAAACAGCATTGGCAGCAGGTATTGATTCGCCCGGAAGCGACGTTGCGAGCAACCATCGAGGTGATTGATCGCGCGGCCTTGCAGATTGCGTTGGTCGTGGATGAGCAAGAAAAATTGCTGGGTGTGGTCACAGATGGCGATATTCGTCGGGCCTTGATTCGCGGCTTATCTCTGGAACATCCGGTTTTCGAGGTGATGAATAAGCGGCCGAAAGTTGCCGCTTTAAATGACAGCAAGACCCAGTTGATTGCCATGATGGAGGGTCATCATCTCTACCAATTACCGGTTGTCGATGAACAAGGCAGAGTAGTGCGGCTGGAGTCGTTGCAGGCGCTATATAAGCAGCCGGCATTCCCCAATCCGGTGTTTTTGATGGCGGGTGGATTTGGTACCCGTTTGCGGCCCTATACGGACGAATGCCCCAAGCCGCTGTTAGAAATCGGCGGCAAGCCCATTTTGGAAACCATCATCGAGAATTTCGTTAAGTCAGGGTTTAGACAGTTTTATATAGCCGTGCATTACCGAGCGCAGCAAATCAAAGACTACTTTGGTGATGGTGGGCGTTGGGGAATTAAGATCGACTATATCGATGAGACCGAACCCATGGGTACGGCTGGCGCTATCGGCTTGATGCCGGATAATTTGCCGGACGTGCCATTGATTGTGATGAATGGGGATATTCTGACCCAGATCGATTTTTCCAGGTTACTGGCTTATCACAACGAACAGCAAGCGATTGCCACCTTGTGCGTACGCCAATACGAGTACCAAATTCCCTACGGGGTAGTGAGATTGGAGCAGCAAAGAGTGGTGGGGATTGAAGAAAAACCCTTGCAAAGCTGCTTGGCCAACGCGGGAATTTATGTGCTGGATCACAGTTTGATCAACAGCATCGCAGCCCAGCAAAAGCTGGATATGCCGACCTTATTAAACCAGCAAGTGGCTGCAGGCGAGATAGTCTCTATGTTTCCGGTCAATGACTACTGGTTGGATATTGGTCGTGAAGCCGATTTTCTAAGAGCACAGGGCGAATTCGCCCAATATTTCTGAATTAGAGGGTTAAAGTTCTCCAAGCCCGGGCCGATACAACATTCGAGTTTGAAACAAATCCTTTTAATTCAACACAACACAAAATCTTCGAAGCGTTGAATGTTTTCGAAATTTGGAGGGTAACATCATGGCAATGGTAATCAACACAAACGTCGGATCGTTGAATAGTCAACGTTTCCTTAATAAAACTAATGACTCGCTAGCTACCTCAATGGAGCGGTTGTCTTCTGGTTTGCGGATTAATTCTGCAAAAGACGACGCGGCAGGTTTAGCCATCAGCGATAAAATGACATCGCAAATTCGCGGTATGACCGTAGCAGTGAGAAACGCCAACGACGGTATTTCGATGGCGCAAACAGCTGAATCTGGTATGGGGGCAATCACTGATACTTTACAACGGATGCGTGATTTAGCTGTTCAAGCTGCCAACCGGGCGGCAGTGAGTGGCACAGATAGAGACAAACTGCAAACTGAATTTAAACAACTGGGTGCAGAGATCAAAAGGATCATTCAAAACACAGAATTCAACGGTAAGAAGATCCTCAATGGCTCTTTGGCAGGTGCTAACTTTCAGGTCGGCGCGAATACCACAGTCGACAACCAAGTTTCGGTTACTGTATCCAATCTAGAAAAAGTAACCAGTTTGAGTGCGCTGTTCGGTGCGGCTGGCTATTCAATTGGATCTGGTGCAGCATCAACCAAAGTTCGGTCAGCAATATCCGCTATTGATAGTGCCATCAAGAAGATCGATACTTTCAGATCTACTTTGGGTGCGATTCAAAACCGGTTTACGACCACAATTGCTAATCTGCAATCTTCAATTGAAAATCAAAGCGCCGCAAGATCGCGTATCCTTGATACCGATTTTGCAACTGAGACATCCAATTTGAGTAAAACGCAAATTTTGCAACAGGCGGGTACAGCGATGCTGGCGCAGGCTAATCAGTCCGGTCAATCCGTGTTGAGTTTGCTAAGGTAGCTTTGATAGGGAGGTTGCTTATCGTAACCTCCCGTTTAATACGAAAAGCATAAGGTGAATGTCATGAACAGTGAGATTTCAAATGTATTAAAGCTATCTCCCGTGACTGTTGCTAAAGCCGATAAGCAAACGGATGAAAAATCATTTGCGGGCCCCAAGGCCGATGCCGAAAAGCGTAGCCCTGGTATTTCCGCGTTGCAAAATGACTCGACTGTGTCCTCTTTAGTCTCGAATCAGGAACAGGACAAACAGAACGAAGCCAAGCCTTCTTTCGATTCGGTAAAAAAAGCGGCAGATAAAGGAAATTCGCTGCTTCAATCGGTTAACCGTAATCTCCAATTCAAAGTAGATGATTCAACCAAGGAATTAGTGGTGAAAGTCGTTGATAGTGAAACGGGTGATGTCGTGCGGCAAATTCCGTCCGAAGAAATGCTGGCGTTTATCAGAAGAATGCAGGAGTTAGATGGCCAACAAGGCTCTATGATTCAGGATCGTGCTTAGTAAGTTAGTCGGATGAGGAGAGTGTCATGAGCATAGTTTCGTCGACGGGTATTGGTAGCGGTATCGATATTGGCACCCTCGTGTCGCAATTGGTGACAGCTGAAGGTCAGCCGGCACTGAATGCGATACAGCGGCAACAAGACACAACGAATACGCGCTTGAGTGGGTTGGGGACCTTGAAAAGCGCGTTGTCCGATTTCCAGACGGTCGTAAGCAAACTTAAAGATGGGAATCTGTTTAAAACGCATAAAGCCGCGTCTGCCGACGAATCTATCCTAAAAGTCGCGGCGGGTGCAGGATCCGTGGCCGGGTCTTATGCCGTCGAAGTTACTCAGTTGGCGAAGGCGCAAAAATCTATTTCGGGGGAGTTTGCCAACTCGGCTGCCACCGTTGGGACTGGATCTTTGACTATCGCAACCACCGCCGGAGCTTCGTTCAATGTGACGGTTGCTTCGGGCAATAACACGTTGTTGGGAATCAGGGACGCTATCAACAACGCTTCCGGCAATACCTCCGTTACCGCAAGTATCGTTAACGTCGACAACTCGACCGGCACCGGCACGATTTCCAAGTTAGTCCTCACAGCCAAAAATTCAGGACTCGCCAACTCATTTACTGTGACGGGTACCGATGACGATGGTAACAACGCCGATACGTCAGGATTGTCACAAATTTTTTCTTCTAACTTGAGCGCTCAGACAACGGCTACCGACGCTATTATCAAAGTCGATGGTCAAACCGCGACACGAAGCACCAATTCCATAACCGATGTCATCCAAGGTCTGACCTTAGATTTGAAATCTGCTCAAGTGGGTACCAAAGTAAACGTCGATGTTAGTTTGGACAATGAGGCTGTCAATAAAACGCTGACAAGTTTCGTCACTGCGTACAACAAGTTACATACCACTTCCAAAGATTTGGGCAAATATGGTGGAGGTACTGGCGGTAGCAGTTCCGGAAATGGTGCGTTAATCGGCGATGCTACCCTGCGTTACGTGACTTCTCAAGTCAGGCAGGATTCGGCAAATCCGGTTTCTTCAGCAACGGGCAGCTATAACTCGCTAGCCATGATCGGCATAAAAATAGATAAAGATGGCGTGATGTCATTGGATAGCACGCAGCTTAACACCGCATTGAGTGCCAGTTTACAATCTGTAAGTGACGTGTTTTCGTCGTCTGATGGCGTAGCGACCCGGCTTTATTCAAAATTGGATAACGTATTGCAATCGGGTGGGCCGTTGGATAGTCAGCAAACATCGCTGAAAAAACAATTGTCAGCCTTGGATAGTCGTAAAGCCGACGTGCAGGTTAGGCTGGATAATTTGCAAAAGACTTTGCAAAAACAATTCACAGCCATGGACGTCAATGTAGGTAAATTTAAATCAACCGGTTCTTTTCTAAGTAACTGGATCAGCAAATTGTAATGAAGAGGTTTTCCCATGTACGTTGATGCTCATAGAAAAGGCGCTAGACAATACGCAGAGGTCCATACCTCCAGCAATTTTGGCGAGGAATCTCCCCATCGGCTGATTCAAATGTTGATGGAAGGGTTCTTGGCTCGAATCAATTCTGCTAAAGGTGCAATTACTCACGGGGATATGGAAGCGAAAAGTATCTATATATCCAAGGCAATTGGCATAGTTGGTGGTCTGAATGAGGTGCTTGACCTAGAGCAGGGTGGCGAAATTGCCGTCAATCTTCGCCAATTGTACGATTACATCAACTTTCGGCTGTTACAGGCAAGCAGTGAAAACAGCGAGGACATATTAAACGAGGTAACTGTATTGATGAAAGACGTCAAAGAAGCCTGGGATGCGATTGCCTGATGTCTCTTGATTTCCCGGATCCTAATTTCTTGGAGTGGCAGCAACAATTACAAGGTTTTGCTGACAATATCCAAGAGTGCATACTAAAAGCGGAATGGGAGGGGCTGGCTGATATTTTGGATAAAAGGCAAGTTTGTTTAGAACAGTTTTTTGCGGGCGTAGCGTGCTTGCCAGAGCATAAAAAACTACTTGTCAAGCAAGTAGCTCAGTCGATGCTTGAGCAGGATGCGGTTTTTATTTCTTATATCGAAGAGCAAAAGTCGCTCTCGGCTGCTCAGCAATCAGTCTTGGATCGCGGCCGCAAGGCAATGCAGGCTTATAACAGTTACTAAGTTATCTGATTCAGACTTATCCCCGTTTTTCCCCGGGTCATCCCGTTCCAACACGCTGTTCAGCGTATCGATATACCCCTTAATTTCTTGATTGTTGTTCTGGCGGCAATGAAATGCCGCTCCTCTGTGTGTTCTTCTAAGGTTCTCAATTGTTTGCCTGATTTCAGCTTGCAGCACTCTTCGACGTTTTTGTAATCCTTTCGTATATTGAAATAGCGATCCTCAAGTTATGTGATTCTTGTGTATATTGTTGATTTAATTTAATTTTTTTGTTTTTATTGGAGGTATTTGGTATGTGGTTCTTCTAGGTAAGGTATTTCGGAGGGGCGAGTCAAAAAAATGTCGTTCTAATTGGCTTAAGGCTGTTTAATTGGCGAAACCGCCTTTGATCGGGTGTGTTTTAGCCGTTCTTGATGATGCTAATAGCGTATTATTTTTTAATTATTGAATTTAAAAGGGATTTTTATACATTGGCATGAAAAGTGATTGATGTTTAGTGGCGGCAATAATGCCTATTCCATTTAGTATCAACCGGGAGAACGATCATGCCATCATCAATGGTCATCAATACAAACATCGCGTCATTGAATAGTCAGAAGTTTCTGACGCGGACTAACGATAGCCTGCAAATGTCTATGGAGCGCTTATCATCAGGTCTCAGAGTCAACAGTGCTAAAGACGATGCCGCCGGTTTGGCGATTGCCGACCGGATGACATCGCAAATTCGCGGTATGACTGTTGCTATGCGCAATGCCAACGACGGTATCTCCATGGCGCAAACTGCGGAAGCTGGGATGGGCACAATAACTGAGACATTGCAACGGATGCGTGACTTGGCTGTGCAAGCCGCTAACAGGGCTGCTGTAAGTGGTAGTGACAGAGATAAACTACAGACTGAATTCAGGCAATTGGGGTCTGAAGTGAAAAGGATTATTCAAAATACCGAATTCAACGGAAAAAAAATCTTAAACGGCTCGTTAATAGGTGCGAATTTTCAAGTGGGTGCGAATACTGCAGCAGACAACCAAGTTTCTGTTACGGTTTCAGACTTGATAAAAGTCACGAGTCTAAGCGCACTTTTTGGTGCGGCTGGTTACTCTATTGGATCTGGAGCAGCTTCTGCTAAAGTACGGTCAGCAATATCTGCTATTGATACCGCTATAAAGCGCATAGATACGTTCCGCTCGAATTTAGGTGCGATACAAAATCGATTTATGACCACTATCTCTAACTTGCAATCTTCTATTGAAAATCAAAGCTCTGCACGTTCGCGGATCATGGACGCCGATTTCGCTGCCGAAACTGCGAATTTAAGCCGCAGTCAAATTCTGCAGCAGGCCGGTACGGCAATGTTGGCTCAGGCTAATCAAGTAACCCAGGGTGTATTACAGCTATTGAAATAAAAGCACCAGCATTATTTAACCTGAATTCACGGTGCATTTGAATATAGGAATGCTAAGCTGATGCGTAGCTAGTGAGATTCCGTAAACTTTAATCAAGAAGTAGCAAATGGATGATGAACTTGATCAGGTGAGACAATATGACTTAGGGCCAATAGGCGTAAATGATTTTGGTGAAAAATATTTTTTCAACCTGAATAGAAACAGCTTCGATAGAGTGAGTGCTGGAGTGTTGTTTGACGCGAAGTTTGGTAAGGATCTGTTTGCCGAAGATACGCTTAATGTGGTTATCGGCACGGATTCAGGGTTATTGCCAAAATACCTGCAAAGCAAGTTTTTACCAAAGGGTACGCGCTACCTCTTCATTGAGCCGGAAGGTGTTTTGCAGGCTTTAAAACAAAACCAATTGCTTGATGGCTTGGATGAGAAGATTCTGTGTGTTGGTTTGGAGCAATGGCCGGAGGCTATTAAAAATTTCAAAATAAACGACTATTTGTATATCAACGCAGTACGCTCCTACAATGCAATTTGTGCGCAAGACGATTATATAGAGGAGTATGCAGAGCTAAGTTGGCATATCACGGAAGTTCTATCGCAACTGCATTGGCAAATTAGCGTCGAGCTGGGTAGCGAGGCGTTTATTGCTAGACAGATTATTAACCTAGCCGATAACCAACGGCCGGCAAAAGTGCTGGAAAAGGCCTTTGTCGATAAGACGGTATTAATTTTGGCGGGTGGTCCCTCGCTTGATGAGGTTTTACCATGGCTCAGATCGCATCGGAACGACGTTGTGGTTTTTGCGGTTTCCAGAATTTCTCGCCAGTTATTACAAGCCAATATCGAGCCGGATTTTGTGTTTTCGGTGGATCCGACTGATCTGAGCTTTGATATCAGCAAGGAAATGCTCGAGTTCAGCAGCAAACCGATTTTTGTCTATTCCTACCACACTGTCCCCACTTTAGTTAACCAATGGCACGGTCTTGGGTTCTATCTTGGTCCGCGACTACCTTGGCCGTCGCCACTGAATGTAGCGAATATTGGCAGTGCGGGTCCGACGGTGACCAATACTGCGCTGAGCGTGGCGTATCATTTTGGCTTCAAAAGAATAGTGCTCGCCGGCGTAGACTTATGCTTCACCAAAGAAGGCTTCACGCATGCCAGCGGTAGCGACGAGCAACTGGCCGGGCCACGCTTTAATTTGACATCGTTGCAAGTAGAGACAAATGCCGGATTTATGGCACCTACTAGTTGCGACTTTTCACAGGCTATTCTCTCGCTGGGTTTTCAGGCGAAACAGTTGTCTGGCATGGGATGTCGGATTTTCAATATTTCCGGCGGTTCTGCCAAAGTCGAAAATATCGAGTATTTACCCATATCCGAAATTGAATTTGGGGATGGCTCCATTAATGTGGCTGAAATCGTAGCCGAGCGCGTTAGCGAAGCCGCTGAGCATAGTAAATATTACAAACAAGTTCTTGATGAGTTGGGGCGTGCCCAATTTCAGATCAAAGGAATTGCCCGTCTGGCGGAGAATGCGCGCCGTGTCAACGATGAGATGTATAGTGCCGATGGGGTCATTGGAAACTATAAGGATAAAAAAAGACTGGATCAGATCGAGAAGAAGTTTAAGCGAGAACATAGGCATTACAGCAAGTTGGTAAAAAGCTTTGGTATCAGAAGTTTTATCAAGTTGACTAAGGCATTTAACGATGAGGCGTGGAGTGCTGAAGAAGCCAAGCAACTTGGCAATGTTTTCTATGACGCCTATCGGGAAGGTGCAGCGAAATTGATGTGTTTGTTGGATGATGCTGTTGAAAGAGTTAAGGCCAGGCAACAGGAATATGCGGATGTGCCGGATTTTGGTTTGATAATGGAGCAATATCGAAAAGACAGAAGTTTTGGGCGCGCAAGATTGTGGAAAGCTACTGCCGCTGAGGTGCCGGTAGATGTTCGGGCTCAATTTGCCGATTTTGAAAAACGCTTCTTAGATATTGTTCATGATAAACATACTCGGCATTTTGCCAAGGCCAAAAGCCAGGGAAATCTTTCAAGTCTGAAGCAAAGGGCTGGCTTGTTATTCAAGCATAAAAAAATCGAAGAATTGAGTGATTTGCTGATTAGTCTGAGTAAGCATCAGGATCGGCAGGCGGTTGAGCCGTATCGCCATTTGATTACTGGTTACTTGGCCGAATTGCAACACGCATCGGCCCAGGCGCTGGATGCATATCGACAAATTGTTGACGGTGGTGGTGTGTTGGTAGAGCAGGCTCTGATAAGAATTGCGGATATCGGTATCGATGGCGATGACGCTCATACCGCCAATTTAGCGTTACAGTGTTTGTCGCAATTGAATCCCGTCTACTTACCCTTATATGCGGAAATGCAAAGGCTGCATGGCGATGTGATGGTCGCTATAGACGCCTACAATAATTACATCGGCCAATTCCCCAGCGATACGTTGGCGCAAATAAAATTGGCTAACTTGTATACGGAGCAAGGAATCTATGATGCGGCTATCATGATGCTGGATTATATTTTGGCTCAAAAACCTGATCTGGAAGTTGCTCTCACCATGAAGGCTGCGTTGGTTTCCGCTGGATTTTAACTGCGGATGTGGTGCTGCGTGGCCTCGGGCTATTTTTAAAGGGTCAAACTTTTTTCAATATCAATTCCAAAACCAATTTACTGCCGAAATAGGCTAATAGTAATGAAGTAAAGCCTATGAGGGTCCACTGAATTGCGCTTTGCCCACGCCAGCCATAGCGAATCCTGCCGAACAGTAGTGCGGAAAAAATTATCCAGGCCAGTATCGATAGTACGGTTTTATGAACCAAATGCTGCGCAAATAAATCCTCTACGAAAAAGAAGCCGGTGACTAAGGATGCGGTCAAAAACAGTAATCCCGTTGCAATCATTTGAAACAACAGTGATTCCATGGCTTGCAAGGGTGGTAAAGCCAACATAAAGCGTTTGGGGTGGCGATGGCGCAATTGTTGATCCTGAACGGCCAATAAAATGGCTTGTAAGGCGGCGATATTTAATAGGCTGAATGCCAATATCGATGTCAGTATGTGAGTGCTCATCTGCCAATTGTGGTTCACAATTAGGCGTGGCGTAGCTGGGTAATGAATATCTAAAGCCAGCATGGCAGCAGCGACTGGAAAAATCAACACGCCCAGTTTTGCCACAGGTTTGTCCAGCGAGGCAATTAGCAGCAGAAGGCAAATAACCAGGCCTGCCAGCGATGCGGTACTGAAAAAACTGAAGTTGAATCCATCATGGTTTTGTACGTTCAGGACGGTGTAGGCGCTATGTGAGCCTGCGCCAAGCCAAGCCAGTTGCATGGATAGCCGGTGCGGTTTGGCGCCAAAGATTTCTTTAACGATCAATGTTGCGGCAATCGCGTAGCTTAATATCGAAAATAGGCCGACGGGTGTGGTGTACATGGCGATGGCTAGGGAATAATCAAAAGGTGTTGCGATTCGGTTATGTTAAACTAAGCAGACCAATTGTTGTAATCCGTTTGTGTTGGCAGACATCCGCCGGAACCCTA
This sequence comes from Methylomonas sp. PHL2-19, assembly GCF_059331595.1. NCBI lineage: Bacteria > Pseudomonadati > Pseudomonadota > Gammaproteobacteria > Methylococcales > Methylococcaceae > Methylomonas > Methylomonas sp. PHL2-19. The sequence goes on along the minus strand of NZ_CP196839.1, from coordinate 4,612,463 downwards.
GAAAAATAAAGACGCAGCTATGTTTGATAATTTATCTGATCGCCTCAGTGGCACACTAAAAAAAATTAAAGGCCAAGGTCGTCTGACCGAGAGCAATATCCAGGACACCATGCGCGAAGTAAGAATGGCTTTGCTGGAAGCCGATGTTGCTTTGCCGGTAGTGACCGATTTTATCGATCAAGTTACTCAGCGCGCGTTGGGTCAGGAAGTGCAAACCAGTTTGACGCCAGGACAGGCAATGATCAAAGTGGTGCAGTCCGAGCTGGTCAAGGTGATGGGTTCGGCTAACGAAGAGCTGAATCTACGGATCAACCCGCCGGCAATCGTATTGATGGCAGGTCTTCAGGGTGCGGGTAAAACGACTACAGTGGCGAAGTTGGGTCGTCACCTTAAAGAAAAGAAAAAGAAAAAGGTAGGCGTGGTGAGTGTTGACGTTTATCGTCCTGCCGCGATTAAGCAATTGGAGACGTTGGCCGCCGATGTTGGATTAAAATTTTTCGAAAGCGATGTCAGCGAAAATCCTGTTGATATTGTCAACAGGGCTATAGATGCAGCAAAGCGCCAATTTTTAGATGTGGTAATTGTCGACACCGCCGGACGTTTGCATGTCGATGACGAGATGATGGCAGAGATCAAAGCTTTGCACGCCGCAATCAAGCCGATTGAGACCTTATTTGTGGTTGATAGTATGACCGGTCAAGATGCTGCAAACACTGCCAAGGCTTTTCATGATGCCTTGCCATTGACCGGTGTCATTCTGACCAAGGCCGACGGCGACGCGCGTGGCGGAGCGGCGCTTTCCATTCGGCATATAACAGGCAAGCCGATTAAGTTTATCGGTGTCGGCGAAAAAACCGATGCCTTAGAGCCTTTCTATCCTGATCGGTTGGCTTCGCGTATTCTCGGTATGGGCGATATGTTGTCGCTGATTGAGAATATCGAGCAAAATGTCGACAAAAAAAAGGCCGAGCAATTAGCCAAAAAGCTGCAAAAAGGCAAAAGCTTCGATTTGAACGATCTGAAGGAGCAGCTTGAACAAATGCAGAATATGGGCGGGCTTGGCGCGATGATGGATAAGCTGCCGGGTATGGGTGGAGTGCCCAAAGATATTAAGGATAAAGTCAACGACAAAGATCTGGCGCATCAGATTGCCGTAATCAACTCAATGACCAAACAAGAGCGGCGTTTTCCCGATCTGATTAAAGGCGGTCGGAAACAGCGTATCGCCGATGGTTGCGGCTTGGATTTGCAAGCTGTAAATCGTGTGTTGAAGCAGCATCAAATGATGGAAAAGATGATGAAAAAATTCAGCAAAGGGAATATCGCTAACATGATGCGCGGTTTGAAGAGCAATATGCGCGGCATGAGAATGTGATTGTCGTAATTTGTCCTTCACTTATTGTAAAAATCGCGTAGAATAGTTTGATTAAGTTTTTTGATTCAATGTTATTTAAGGTATCCAAATGGTAAGCATTCGTTTGTCCAGAGGCGGCGCTAAGAATCGTCCTTTCTATCATGTTGTTGTTACCGACAGCAGAAGCAGTCGCGATGGTCGTTATATCGAGCGCGTAGGTTTCTTTAATCCGTTGGCTCGCGGTGGTGAGCAAAGATTGGTTTTGGATAGCGAACGCGTCCAATATTGGAAAGCCAATGGCGCCCAACCAACTGACCGCGTCGCTAGATTGATTAAAGACGCCGATAAAGCAGCCGCTTAATTTTAGCTTTGTCAGAAGGGGATTTTTTGAACGTCGGCCAAGTGTCCGGCGTTTTTGGTGTAAAAGGATGGGTAAAAGTCTATTCCTTCACCGATCCCCGTGAAAACATATTGCAGTATTCCCCATGGATTCTGCGAAAAAATAGCCACTTCCACGAAGTTAAATTGCTTGGAGGTCGGCGGCAAGGCAGTTTGGTCGTCGCAGAGTTGCAAGATATTACTGACAGAGATGTCGCAGCAGGGTTGATGGGCGCGGATATTTTGATTCGCAAGCAACAATTACCCAAAGCGAGCGATGGCGAATATTATTGGGCGGATCTGATTGGGCTGGAAGTACGCAATCTAGAGGGTTGCCAATTAGGCAAAGTTGATCATTTATTGGAAACCGGCGCTAACGATGTTCTGGTCGTAGTTGACGGGGAGTTAGAGCGTCTGATTCCGTTTTTGCAGCAGAGTACTGTTTTAAAAATTGATCTTGACGAAGGCTTGATTCTCGTCGATTGGGATCCGGACTTTTAACTAAAGGCATGCGTTTTGACGTTATCAGTCTCTTCCCTGAGATGGTATCCGATGCTGCTAGTTACGGAGTAACCGGTAGGGCGATTGAACGAGGCTTGGTCGGTTTGTCGGTTTGGAATCCCCGCGATTACACGCTCGATAAACACCGGACCGTCGATGATAGACCTTATGGTGGCGGGCCGGGAATGGTCATGAAATGCCAACCTTTGCTCGACGCAGTGAATGCAGCCAAGCAGCATAATGTCTTGGTTAACCGCAAAGTAATTTGCTTGAGTCCGCAGGGGCGTTTGCTTAGTCAAGAGTTGTTGCTGGATGCGAGTTGCTATGATCAATTGATCCTCGTATCCGGACGCTATGAAGGTATAGACGAGCGTTTTATCCAGCATGCTTGTGACGAAGAATGGTCGCTGGGCGATTATGTCATCAGCGGTGGCGAGCTGGCAGCCTTGATAGTAATCGACGCGGTTACCAGGTTAATTCCTGGCGTACTTGGTGACGATGAATCTGCTAAACAAGATTCGCATTTTGATGGACTGTTGGATTGCCCGCATTACACGCGACCCGAGCATAGCGATATTGGCGACGTCCCTGATGTGTTGCTCGGCGGAAATCACGCCGACATCAAGCGGTGGAGGATGAAACAAGCGTTGGGACGGACTTGGTCGAGGCGGCCGGATATGCTTGAAAAAGTAACATTAAGCGCAGAGCAGGATGCTTTGTTGAAAGAATTTAGAACTGAAGTTGTTTAATAGGGTGTGGTTATGAGTAAAATTATTGAAGAATTGGAAGCTGAACAGCTGAAAAAAGATGTACCGGAATTCGGACCTGGCGACACTGTCGTGGTGCAAGTTAGAGTAACTGAAGGCACGCGGGAAAGGTTACAGGCTTTTGAAGGTATTGTGATTGCAAAACGTAATCGCGGTTTGAATTCAGCATTTACTGTCAGAAAAATTTCGCATGGCGTGGGTGTTGAGCGTGTTTTCCAAACTCACAGTCCATCAGTTGGCAGTATCGAAGTAAAACGTCGCGGTGACGTTCGTCGCGCTAAACTTTATTATCTGCGCGATTTGGCTGGTAAAGCCGCACGTATCAAAGAGAAACTTTCTTAATACGCTGCAATCTGGTTCGTTTGTAGCGAATCAGGTAATGAGAAAAGGCGGCCTGCTCAGCTGCCTTTTTTTTTGCCGATAGCAAAAGAGAGATGTGATGCCTTTACATATCGTTTGGCAAAATGTTGCGGATGGTGAAGAGTCCCTGCTCGCCGTGCCACTACTCAATGCGGAATTGATATTAACCATGGCCGGTGAAATCATTACGGACGCATCTTGGCACGTTGGCGGAGAGTTAACTAAGACTTTGTCGCCCCAGGCTGTTAGTGTGCAAAATTATCTGTTAAACCCGATGCAAACCGAACTGCATGTTACCTTGCTAAGCCAGGGTAGCGTGTATGCTAATACGGTTTGGAGTGCGTTATTGGCTATTCCCGTCGGGCAAGTGGAAACATATTCGGGGTTGGCGGAAACGCTGGGTTCAGGACCTAGAGCAATAGCGGGGGCTTGCCGAAATAACCCTTATGCCGGGATTATCCCGTGTCATCGGGTGGTGGCAAAGCGTGGCATCGGCGGTTTTATGGGGCAGGCCGATGGCGAGTTTGTGGCGCTTAAACACCGTTTACTCGAGTACGAGCGTGGTTTGGGATTGGACAGGGAATGAATTCGGCGCAGACCATAGAGGCATTCTTAAACGCATTGTGGCTGGAATTCGGATTAAGCGACAATACGCTATCGGCTTACGGCAGCGATCTTAAATTGTTTGCGAAGTGGCTGAAGGATAAGGATATAACCGCTGTTGACGACACGACGATCAAAAGTTTTTTGGCTAACCGACAGCAACAAGGTATAACCAGCCGTTCGTCGGCCAGAATTGTCTCTTGTTTGCGGCGCTTTTACGGTTATTTGCTGCGCGAAGGTAAGATTAATATCGATCCTACCCAATTAATAGACTCGCCACAGCTTGGCCGCACGTTGCCGGATTCATTGTCAGAAACCGACGTCGAATTATTGTTAAATGCTCCGGAAGTTGCCGACAAGTTGGGTTTTAGGGATAGAACGATGCTCGAAATGCTTTACGCCACAGGGCTGCGGGTGTCCGAGTTAGTCGAACTCAAGTTTAGCCAAATTAATTTTCGGCAAGGTTGTCTGCGCATCGTCGGCAAAGGCGACAAGGAACGCCTGGTGCCTGTTGGTGAAGAAGCCATGGATTGGGCCGAACGTTATCTGAATACTGCCAGACAAGCAATCCTGGGGAATAGGCAAAGCGACTATTTGTTTGTTACCACCCGGGGCACTTCTATGACCAGACAGGCTTTTTGGCACATTATCAAACGCTATGCTGTGCGGGCAGGTATCGATAAACATTTGTCGCCGCATACGCTGCGTCATGCGTTTGCCACGCATTTATTGAATCATGGCGCTGACCTTAGAGTGGTTCAGCTACTGCTCGGCCACTCGGATTTATCCACTACCCAAATTTATACGCATATTGCCCAACAGCGTTTGAAAGTATTACATACCCAACATCATCCAAGAGGCTAACCATGACTGCATCGATTCATCCCACCGCTTTTATCGAAACCGGCGCCATGCTTGGAGAAAACGTCAGCGTTGGGCCGTTTGCGGTGATAGAGGCGGGTGCGGTAATTGGCGCGAATAGTCGAATAGGTGCGCATGCCGTAGTGCATGCGCATGTCAAAATGGGCGACGGTAATGTGTTACACCCGCACGCTGTGCTAGGCGGCTTACCTCAAGATTTGGGGTTTGATGCGCAAACCGAGTCGTGGCTAGAGATTGGGGACAATAACGTGTTTCGAGAAGGATTTACCGCCCATAGGGCTACAGTAGCTGGCAGCGCTACCAGGATCGGTTCAGGTTGCTATTTCATGAACAACAGCCACGTTGCCCATGATTGCGCGGTTGGTGACAAAACGATTTTTGCCAATAATGTGGCGATTGGTGGTCATGTAGAGGTGGGGCATAACGTGTTTATGGGCGGGGCGGTAGTTGTGCATCAATTTTGCCGGATCGGCGCTTATGCCATTGTGCAAGGCACTACGGGGATTAACATGGACGTGATCCCGTTTATGCTGATAGGTGGCCGGCCCGCGAAACATTATCGGCTCAACATAGTGGGCTTACGGCGAGCCGGTATAGTGGGTGAGAATTACAAAGTGCTTTCCGCCGCGTTCAGATTGTTGAAAAATAAAAAAAGCCTCGAAGAATTGCAATCTACCGAAGAGCTGCAATACTTAAGGCGTTGGCTGGCGGTCGATTCCAAGCGTGGATTACACGGATTTATCGATGTTACCAACTGAATTCAATAGTCAGGGGCAATGCCGTAGGAATTTAACAAATTAGTTCCGGAGGTCAAAGTGGCAAGCCAGTCAGCTAACAGACAGCAAGATTTATCATGAAAATACAAGTAATCGATAACATCGACCAAATCCAGCCACTGATGTTGATGGCGGAAGCGGATGTTGCGTTTTATTCGGATGAGATCCAAGCTCTTAATGCTGCTGAACAGCTCCAACCCAACATCATTTTGCTGAATTTTGCGTTGCGCGGTAGCCAAACGCCCGACTATACCAACTTGTTATTGGCGGCCAGTCCGACCAGTAATATCGTGATCATCGGCGATGACTTGCATGAAGAGCAAATTCTGCACTGCGTGTTGGCCGGCGCCAAGGGCTATCAGAATAGTCAGTCGCTGGCGGCCTATATCAACAGAATGATCCACGCAGTCGCTACCGGCGAGGCTTGGTTGAGCCGTAAGATCGTTGCTTACCTTTTGGATGCCATCCACCGGAATTATTCGCTGCAAGCAAGCAGCTAAAAGTGTAAACCAGCCTCGAAATAAAAAGTTTGTCCGGCGATGGGCAAATTATAAGGATAACTGGATGTAGCCGGTTCTTTGCCGTGGCTATCGAACAGGTTCCTAGCCGATGCCGTCAGATCCAGATATCCCATCAGTTTTTTAGCATTTAAAGTTAGGTCGACCGTTTCATAATCTTTTAAAACTCGCGTATCTTCCGGGCTGCTAAGGCGGTGACCTATCCAGTTAATTTGGGTTTGAATCTGCCATTTCGGCATAAAATTCCAGGCGAGTGCGGTGTAAACATGATGCTCGGGGACATTGCTAACCCGGGTGTGTGTCGCTTCGTTGCGGGCAAATTGCCAAGCGTAGTTACCGCGTAGATTCCAATCTGCGTGAAACTTCCAATCCCATTCAAACTCGCTGCCATAGCCGTCTTGACCTGACGTGTTACGCTCGGTTAGCGTGCCGGCTCCGGAAATCGGGCCGCTAATCAAATCGCGGATCTCATAATGGTACAAATTCAACGCGGTTCTCAGATTTTTCGTTGGACGATAATCGAATGCCAGCTCGGTAGTTGAGATGGTTTCCGGGCTCAAAGACGGGTTGCCAAGGAAAAGCGGACTGTTTTGCTGATATTGTTCTACGAAGCTTGGCGCTCTGTAAGCTTGTCCATAGAGCAATTTAGCAGTCAATTCAGAATTGATGTTCCAGACCAACGCAGCGCGGGGGTTCAATGTGCCGCCAAAGTCGGAATAGTGGTCAAAGCGCAAACCGGTGGTCAGGTGCCAGTCCTTGGCAAATTGCCATTCGTCTTGTATCGCCGCGGACCAGATGTCGCGATGATGGTCGTCAATGAATGTGAGAGGGGTTCCAGTTAAGTCTTGTAAACCGCCAGCAACATTGATGGCGGGAAATGCCGATAGCCCGGACCCGTTAATAACACCTACGCCGTAATTGCGCGCTTCCTGGGTGTTCATCTCCTCATACCGGAAGCCGGCGATCATGCGGATTAAATGATCGGAAAAGCCTTTGTAAATACTGGTTAACTCAAAACTGGGTACAGTATTTTTAAAACCGGCGACAAAGCGCAGCCCCTCCGGAAATAGCACCAAGCCTCGGGTCGCCGCCAGTTGATCGGTGACGTTGCTGTCCGCGCCAATCGGTAAAATTGAGCCGGCCGGAAATCCGTAAATATTGGCGGATACATCGCTATGTAAAAAGCTGGCGTGTGCTTGTAGTTCCCAGTTCTCCAGATCATCCTCAGTGGAATAACGCACATCCGCCAAGTAATTGCTGCCATTGCCCTTGCCCTTGTTATCCAGCGCGCCATAAGCGCCGGAACGAAACCCGTAGTCGCTTTCGTTAAAAGCCCAAAATCCCAAGTCCCAATGTTTGCGCTGTAAACTCAGATGACTGTTCCAGCGTTCGTTTTGGGTTTGCATGGGGCCGGGAGCGAGGGATATATTCGTTCCCAACGCTTGGTCGACTTGGGTTTGCGCGTCGGCAGCGATGATTCGCTCGGGATCGACCCCGTTATGGCTATATTGCAGGCTACCCGCTACATCCCAGCCTTGCCATTTACCGCCGTATTGGCCCCAAGCGCTTTTAGTATCGGCATTGCCGCCGCGTGCGCCGACCGTGACGCCATCAATATCCGCGGCCTTTTTGGTGACAATATTAATCACCCCCGCGAAGGCGTCGGCACCGTAAAGCGCGGAGCCCGGCCCGCGAATCACCTCGACACGTTGAATATTTTCGACGGGAATAATCATTCCCGCCATATGCGTACCCTGATAGGGCACGGAGAAACGTGTGCCGTTGAGCATGAGCAAGACTTCGGCATTGGTTTCATTGCGCATGCCGCGCATCGTGTAACTATAGTCGTTAGTCACCGGTTGGATCGTAACATGCATGCCAGGTACGGTTTCCAGCACCTCGTGCAGATCGGTAGCGCCCATCGTGGCAATTTGCTCAGCGGTGATAACGGTGGTCACTGCTGCCGATTGCGATACCGATTTGGCGGTACCCGAGGCAATACTCACTGAAATATTAGCTAATTCCGCTGGCGATAAATCCAGAAAATCGTTGACGGTTTGGTCGGCATAGGCCTGCTGACCGATGAGGCTGAGGACTAGAGAGTGTTTGAAAAGCCGTTTCTTCACTGTTTTCAGCATAGGATTTCTCATAATTCCCGCAGTGGTGCCGGTTTGGCAATGCCGTAGCCTTGTGCGTAATTCACTCCCAAGGTTTGTAGTAGATCGAAAATACTCTGGTTTTCCACAAATTCGGCGATGGTTTTTTTGCCCATTACATGGGCGACCTCATTGATCGCTTTAACCATAGTCAAATCCACCCGATCATCCAGTATGTCTTTTACAAACAGCCCGTCTATCTTTAAATAATCGACCGGTAGGTTCTTTAGGTAAGCGAAAGACGATAGGCCACTGCCAAAATCATCCAGGGAGAACGAGCAGCCTTTTTGGCGCAGCGAATCGATAAATTGCCGGGCATAGGAAAGATTGCTAATGGCGGCCGTTTCGGTGATTTCGAAACAAATCTTGTGGGTGGGTATCTGCCATTTGCGGAATTGCTCGTCGATAAAGCCCAGCATGGCTTGGTCCGACAGCGACAAACCGGACAGATTGACCGAACACATTTCCAGACGGTCCAGAAAGCCTGGCGTCGTTGCCAAGTGCTCGAACAATCGGGAGATCACCCAACGATCTAAAGGCGAAGCCATATTGTAGCGTTCCGCAGCAGGTAGAAAGGCGCCGGGCGGAATCACCTTATCTTGATCGTCTCGGTAGCGGATTAAGGTCTCGAAATGCAGACCACCACGATTAGCGGCTATGGGTACGATCAATTGACCGAACAACTGGAAGCGGTCTCGCTCGATTCCCAGGCGGATTTTTTCCACCCATTGCATTTCGCCTTGGCGCAGCGTGAGTTCTTCATCGTCCGGGCTGAATATATGCACTCGGTTGCGGCCTTTTTCCTTGGCGGCATAACAGGCGGCATCGGCTTCTTTCAATACATCAACAGCATTGCCGCAAGCGCGATTGATGGGGGCGATACCAATGCTTACGCCGATATTGAAACTGCGATTTTCCCAGGCAAATTGGAAGTCGCATACCGCATTACGTAACTTTTCTCCGGTGATGATGGCTTGTTCCAGAGAACAATACGACATCAGGATGCCAAACTCGTCGCCGCCCAGTCTAGCCAATATGTCCATTCTGCGTACTTGTTGACGCAGTACTTCGCCGAGTTGCCGTAGTAGCTCGTCGCCCGCCAGATGGCCGCAGGTATCGTTGACGATTTTGAATTGATCTAGATCCAAATAACACAAAACGTGATGGCTGTCGTTGGCTTGCGCCTCCAACACCAAGTTTTGAATATGGATGTCGAATTGGCGGCGGTTGACTAGGCCGGTCAATTCGTCGTGGCTGGCCTGATAAGCGATTTTTTCCGAGAGGCGTCGGGTTTCGGTAATGTCTTCGCAAACCAGCAACAGGTGCGAACGATTGTTTTCGTCTTTCACCAGACGCGCGGTTTCCCTGGCCCAGATGATGTTGCCGTTGCGGCAGATGATGCGGCTTTCCAGCTTATGTACTTGTTCGGGATGATTACGGCAGATTTGGAAGAACTGGTTGCAGTTGCCTATATCTTCGGGATGGGCGAAGTTGAAAATAGAGCAGCCTTGCAGTTCTTCAACGCTCAAACCCAGCTGGCGGGCGCCGAAGCGGTTTACCGAGATGATTTGCCCTTGCATATCCAGGTTAAACACCATGGTCGGGTTGTTGTCGTACAAGGCCTGGAAGTTATTTTTGACACTAATCAAGGCTTTGTTTTGAATCTCCACGGTATCCAGCATACCGTTGAACGCATCGACCAAAATGCCCATTTCATCATTGCTGTGCTTGGCTGCGCGCAAGGAATAGTCGTGTTCCTGGCTGACTTTCTGCGCGGTTTTAGCCAGTTGTGCGATGGGTTTCGCCACCCGGTTTAATAAGGGGGCAGTCAGCAAAAAGGTAATCGATAACGCCACAAACAATACAATCAGCACCACACCGATAAATTGCAGTTCTCGCCAGAAGGCCGCACTGAGGTCCGACGACAGAAAGATTCCGCCGACAATTTCGTCGTCCAGGCGCATGGGCTGATAAACATAAAGGTTGAGTTTATCGAAATAATTACGCAAGCCATGCGATACGATCGGGCAGGTGGCGGATTGCTTGTCCAGCGAGGTGAATAACTGACCTCTTTTGGTGTAGACGCAAGCGCTGCGCAAATCGGGGAGATTATTCAAGGACACCAAGTTTTCCTTGGCCAAATTGGCGTCGTCGAACATCACTGCGGCCACACTTCGGTTGGCGATCAGGCTGGCTACGGCTATTAAATCGCTTTGGGCCTTGCGCTTTACTTCGGTGACGTTCACCGTTACCAAAATCACCAAGGCCAACAGCATGGAAAATAGGCTGGAGGTGATGGCGATGCTGAACAATTTGCCTTTGATGGATAGCCGCGAGAAGAATCTACTCATGCTCACCCCCCTCCACCAGCGTGGCAACTTCGATGAGTTTGGCGCTGACGTTAAAACCGCTTTGCTTCAATGCTTTGAGGTTGAGGTGCAGTTTGACTTTGCCGTCGTCGAGTGCAAAGCCGATCATGCCGCCGGATTCGGCAAAAAACGGCTCACTACTGACCGTCAGTGATTTTTTCAGCGATCCGACCAGTAATACACCGGGTAAAGCAAGGTCCGCCCGCTGTTCGGGATTGTCGAAATAGACGATGTCGCAATCTTTCGCCTGTTTGGGCGTATCGAATTTGAACAAGCGAATGGGTTTTTCCTGAACGGTCTTGCTCTCCAGCGGGCTCAGCAGACTGCCGAAAGGGTCGTGGCCGATGATACAGATATTAAAGGTGGGGCTGGCTTTTTCCGGCCAAGTGATGAATTTGGTGAAGTTATAGAGATAGGCAGCCTTGACCTTATATTCCAGGTTCAGTTCGTCTGCCGACGACGGTTGACTGACAACGCAACATAGGATTACCCACTTTACGAGCTCAAAAGCGCGCCGCAACAACAATGCGTCATCAGTGGAAAAGACGGAAACCAAGGTTATTCCCTACCGGATAAAATCATCAGGCAAGGATAGTTGAAAAATTATCGGTTGCTGAAAAATCCCCGCAAGGCCCGAATCATATAGGCATGGTCGAGTACGCCGGCACTCTCGCGAATGCTGTGCATGGCCCACATAGGGGAGCCGACATCGACACTGCGGATGCCTAATTTCGCCGACGCTATCGGGCCTATCGTACTGCCGCAAGGTAGGTCGCCGTGATGTGCGTATTTTTGATAAGGCACGCCGGCTTGCTGGCAAATGCGGATGAAAGTAGCCTCTGAAATGCATTCGGAGGCATAACGATGGTTAACATTTACCTTGATGACCGGCCCGTGGTTGACGATAACTTTGTGGCCGGGTTCGTAGGCGCCGGGAAAGTTGGGTTGATAGGCATGCGCCATATCCGCGCTAACCATAAAACTATTAGCTAGCGAACGCCGGTAGTCGTCCGGGGTACTGCCTACCGCATTGGCGATACGCTCAAGCACATCCGGCAGGAAACTGCCGGCCGCGCCTTTGCAGCTTTCGCTGCCTATTTCCTCGTGATCGAAAAACGCACAGACCAACGTGCTGTCGGTATCTAGTGTCGGCGCATCCAGCAAAGCGGTCAGTCCTGCATGGCAAGACGCCAAATTATCCAATTGGCTATCGGCATAAAACAGTTGCCCGTCACCCCACAGATTGCCTTTCTGGGTGTCGTAGGTATTGAGCTCCCAACTTAAAATTCGCTCGGCGGCAATGTTGCCGGCTTGTTCCAGCAATTGCCGAAACCGGTCGGCAGGTAATTGTTGCTCGACACTGGCCGAGAAAATGAGTGGCAACTCACTTTGTTTTTTTAGCTTCAGGCCGTCTTCGTTGACGCCGCGGTTCATATGAATCGCCAGATTCGGCAGACGCAGCAACGGTTCTTCAAATCGCAGTAGCCGGCTGGCGATGTTGCCGTTTTTATCCAGGTAGGCAATACGGCCTGCCAGACTCAGATCACGGTCAGTAAACGTAGCGAGAATTGGCCCGCCGTATACTTCCACGGCCAGCCGCAACAATTTGTCCGAGTCGATCAGCGGCTGCGGTTTGACGCGCAGCCCCGGCGAATCGGTATGGGCGCCGAGTATTTTGAAGCCGGTTTCTGCCAAGGCTTGTTTGCCGATGACGAATGCGGCGATGGAAGAATCGTCTCTGATCACATAATAGCGACCACCGCTAACCAATGACCATGTGTTGCTTTCTTGGATGCGTTGGAACTGATGCGCCTGCAAGCGTTCTTCTATGCTGGCAACCGCATGCCAAGGGCTGGGGCTGGCGTCGATGAAGTCCAGCAAATCTTGCACTTGTTGCTGAGCGGAGATCATGATTTTTCCAGTGTCAGCGCCACGGAATTAATGCAATAGCGCAGGCCTGTTGGTTGCGGTCCGTCTTCGAATACGTGACCAAGGTGAGCGCCACAGGACTGGCAGGTCACTTCAGTCCGCCGCATGCCGTGGCTGTTATCGGGGTGCTGATCCAGGCTTTCCGAGCTCAGCGGATTCCAAAAACTGGGCCAGCCGCAGCCGGAATGGAATTTATGTTCAGAAGTAAACAGGGCGTGACCGCAGCAGACACAGCGGTACACGCCGGCTTCGTCGCAATCGGTATATTTGCCGGTAAAGGGCGGCTCGGTACCTTTTTCCCGGCAGACATGATATTGCTCGGGAGTTAGCTTCTCGCGCCAGGCTTGTTCAGTATCGTGTTTCTCGGTCATGGTAGTGTTCCGCATGCTGTAATTAGTGGGCATTGTACCCAGTCTACCTCGGCATCAAAAGCAATCAAAAGCTGGGAATATTTCAGTTCATTGCATCAGGAGGTCCTAATGTTCTTGAGCCGTAAGGTTTTGAAGCATATAACACCACTATAAAAATAATTAATACGCAGAGTGTGTTCATCTAAACAGCAGCGAGGAGAAGGTCATGGCAAGAATTGTAGTGTTGGGTGCGGGGATCGGCGGCGTGCCGATGGCTTACGAAATGAAGGAAACAGTGGGGAATGCGCATGAAGTCGTGGTGATTTCCGATTCGCCGACTTTCCACTTTGTGCCGTCCAATCCCTGGGTGCCGCCGAAATGGCGCAAACCGGAGGATTTGAAAATCGAGCTGGCGCCGGTGATGGCGAAAAAAGGCATCAACTTCATTCAAAAGGCCGCGACCAAAGTCGATCCGGCCAACAACAAAATTGATCTGGCGGATGGCTCTTCGGTTGAATACGACTATTTGATTATCGCCACTGGTCCACGCCTGGCCTTCGATGAAGTACCGGGTTTGGGGCCGCACGGTGGGCATACCTCATCGGTCTGCCATGTCGATCATGCTGCATTGGCTGCCGAGGATTGGGACAAATTTATGGCCGATCCCGGTCCAATTGTGGTTGGCGCGGTGCAAGGAGCGTCCTGTTTCGGCCCGGCTTACGAATATCTGATGATTCTGGAAACCGAACTGCGTAAACGCAAAATCCGCGACAAAGTGCCGATGACTTTTGTCACCTCCGAGCCATATATCGGCCACCTGGGCCTCGGCGGGGTCGGCGACACCAAAGGCTTGCTGGAAAGCGCGCTGCGCGACAAGACCATCAAATGGATTACCAACGCCAAAGTGGATCGCATCGAAGCCGGCATGATGTACGTCACCGAAGTGGATGAAGACGGTAACGACAAGAAAAAATATGAAGTGCCGTTCAAGCATTCGATGATGCTGCCGGCGTTTACCGGCGTAGATGCGGTGCGCCATTGCGGCGCGGAAGGTTTGACCAATCCCCGCGGTTTCGTGATTGTCGATCAATATCAACGTAATCCCACCTACAAAAACATTTACTCGGTCGGGGTCTGCATCGCCTTGCCGCCGGTGGAGAAAACCCCAGTGCCGACCGGTACCCCTAAAACCGGTTACATGATCGAATCCATGGTGACGGCTACCGCCCACAACATCCGCGACGAACTGGCCGGCAAACAGCCGTCGGACATGCCGAGTTTAAGCGCTTTGTGTCTCGCGGACTTGGGCGACACCGGCGTGGCGTTCTTGGCCGTGCCGCAAATCCCGCCCCGAAATACCACTTGGTCCAACCATGGCAAATGGGTGCATCTGGCCAAAATCGGTTTTGAGAAATACTTCATGCGCAAGATTAAAAACGGCATCAGCGAACCATTTTATGAACGCATGATATTGAAATTCCTCGGCGTGGTGCGTTTGAAATAGCAGGCTATATGTCTATTTATCGTCTGGTAATGGCGTTTGCCGGCTCGTTCGTTCTGATCAGTCTGGCGCTGGCGCACTGGCATTCGCCGAATGGGCTGTGGTTTACCGCGTTTGTGGGGGCTAATTTAGTGCAAGTGTCGTTCGGCGGTTTTTGTCCGCTGGCGATTATTCTGAAAAAGCTTGGGGTTAAATCGGGTTGCGCGTTTTGATGGATTAAGTCAAAGTGCCGGATCGTTGCCAGACGGCGATTCGGCTGTTTTCTGTTCGGCCTAATCAAGCTTAGTTCTCGCACAGGGCATAGCGGTCTACTTTAAATAGGCCGCCACTGTTCTCGACTCCCAACCCCCTTCCGGCAATTCGCCGGGTGGATTGACCAGCCAATCCCAACAGGCCAATTGATCGGCATTTTGAAGATAGTCACTCAAAACGGGCCGGTAATCCGTTCGATCAAGGAAGCCGGCGCGGCCATGGCGTTGATCCGCAATTTCCGTGATCAGACAAACCGGCGTTTGCCAGCTATCCAACCCATTTAGATGGGCTAGCATCACGGCCCGACCGAAAGCTTCCAATTGTCGTGGCTCGGCGGCGGTATTTGCCAACCAGTCCAGCGGAAGCAGAGGCAATTGTGTCAGGCAATTGACCGACGCGACCCAACGCGGTTTAACCGCTAACTCGGGCGCTATAGGATTCCGCACCAACGCTGCTGGCGGGATTTGCCGATGCTGAGCCAGCCAGTTCACGATGCCGGTGGCGTCATGCGGACGACAAAACACTCGGTTTGGCCAACATTTGGTAAGGCGTCGGCTTGGGTAACTAAAGGCGATGTCCAACAACACTAACTGATCGAAATGCTGCAATAACTCGGCGATGGGTAGATCGTGTGCGCTGCCACCGCCGATAATCAGGGCGGCGCCACCCGTATCGCCTAGCAATTGTGCGGCACTCAGCAAAGCCTGCTGAGTGGCTTGGATATGCGGTCGCCAAGCCTGGCGACAGCGGCGGTGCCTGACTTGCAACGCAGCCATTTCCCGAGCGTAACCCAATAAGCGCGCTTGGCGGCTGGCGGTGCGCACGCCCAAATAATGCCAAAACTCTTCCAGCATTAGCTGTGTTGCGTTACGGGTAGTTTAACGGTTTGCGCAGCCACTATTCGTCCAAGCGATGCCCGCAATACTTGCAATGCGCTGCGTCGAAATCGTGGCTGGCGGCGCCGCAATTTCGGCAAGCGCGGTTATCCAGATTTTGGTTTTTGCGGGTGTTGAGCAATTCGGCGCTATAGATGCCGGTCGGCACGGCGATAATGCCGTAGCCCATGATCATAATGGTAGAAGCGATCATCTGCCCGAACGGTGTTTTCGGCGCGATGTCACCATACCCGACCGTGGTGATGGTGACAATGGCCCAGTACACGGCTTTGGGAATACTGGTAAAGCCAGCGGTCGGACCTTCGACGACATACATCAAGGTGCCGAACACCACGACCAGGGTCAGCACCGCGTATAAGAACACGGTGATTTTTCGTACGCTATTAACCAAAGCCACCACCAGAATGTCGGCTTCTTCCAGATATTCGGAAAGTTTTAGCACCCGGAAAATCCGTAATAGCCGCAAAATCCGCAAAGTCAGCATGTATTCCGCGCCGGGTAGCAGCAAACCCAGATAAGCCGGCAGTATCGACAACAAATCAACAATCCCGAAAAAGCTGCGGGCATACAGCCAAGGGCGACGTACGCATATCAAACGCAGCGCGTATTCCAACGTAAACAAACCGGTAAACAGCCATTCCGCCCAGAACAGCGCCGTCGCGTAACGTTGTTGAAAATCGGCCACGCTGTCCAGCATCACTACCACGATGCTCAGCAAAATCGCCACGATCAAGGCGATATCGAAGCGCCGCCCGGCGGCGGTTTCCGAACCAAACACAATTTGGTTCAGCGCCTCGCGCCACGCGGAAAGTGTCGTGCCTTGATTGTAGCGGTGCTGGCGTTTGGGCTTAGCGGTCATGGTTCTCGATGGTGAACGGTAGGGGAGTGCTGCTTGGCGGGCAAAGTATAAATCCGGTCCCGGCGGTCGGGCTAACTCAGACAATATTTTGTTTGGCGCCAGCGGTCGATTGTCGGGTTTGCTACAAATGAGCTTGGCTCAAAGCATAGAAAATTCAAGCGTTTATAAGTTGGCACAACCGTTGCAAAAGCATTATTAAAAACGTGAGGTTGTGTTATGAAATCGACCAAAGATATTGCGGAACTGCTGGACGAACCGGCTTGCGAGCATAACAAGAAGGAAAAGTCCGGCTGCGCCAAACCCAAACCCGGTTCGGCGGCGGGCGGTTGTGCCTTCGATGGTGCACAGATTGCACTATTACCGATCGCCGACGTCGCCCATATTGTTCACGGTCCTATCGCCTGTGCCGGCAGCTCCTGGGACAACCGCGGTACCCGTTCTTCCGGTTCGGAACTCTACCGAATCGGTATGACTACCGATCTGACCGAGCAAGACGTGGTGATGGGGCGTAGCGAAAAACGCCTGTTTCATGCGATTAAACAAGCCATCGAAACCTACAATCCGCCGGCGGTGTTTATCTACAACACTTGCGTACCGGCTCTGGTGGGCGACGATATCAATGCCACCTGCAAATCCGCCGCCGAACGCTGGGGCGTGCCGGTCGTACCTATTGATTGCGCCGGCTTCTACGGCACCAAAAACCTGGGTAACCGCATCGCCGGCGACGCAATGGTCAATCACGTGATCGGCACCCGCGATCCTGATCCGTTGCCGCCCGGCACCGAGCGCCCCGGTATCAAGGTACATGACGTGAATCTGGTGGGCGAATACAACATCGCCGGCGAGTTTTGGCACGTGCTACCGCTGCTGGACGAAATGGGCTTGCGGGTATTGTGTACCTTGTCCGGCGACGCGCGTTTCCGGGAAGTGCAAACCATGCATAAAGCCGAAGTCAACATGATGGTGTGCTCTAAGGCCATGGTCAACGTCGCTCGCAAGTTGCAACAAAGCTACGGCACGCCCTGGTTCGAAGGCAGCTTTTACGGCATCACCGATACCAGCCAAGCCTTGCGCGATTTCGCCCGAGTCATCAACGATCCTGATTTAATTGAACGTACCGAAGCCATCATTGCCCGCGAGGAAAACCGTATCCGCGAAGCGCTAGCGCCCTGGCGAGAACGGCTAAAAGGCAAACGGGTATTGTTGTTTACCGGCGGCGTGAAAAGCTGGTCGGTGATCTCGGCACTGCAGGATTTGGGTATGGTGGTGGTGGCCACCGGTACCAAGAAATCTACCGAAGAAGACAAAGCGCGGATTCGCGAACTGATGGGCGAAGACACGCTGATGATCGAAGACGGCAGCCCGAAAGCCTTGTTAAAAGTCGTTGCCGACTACAAAGCCGACATTCTGATCGCCGGCGGCCGGAACATGTACACCGCTTTGAAAGCGCGCATTCCATTCTTGGACATCAATCAAGAGCGCGAGTTCGGTTACGAAGGTTATCAAGGCATGCTGGAACTGGTCCGGCAATTGGCTTTGACTTTGGAAAGCCCGGTTTGGGAAGCTGTGCGGGCGACACCGCCCTGGCGCACCGGAGGCCTGAAAAAATCGGCCACTATCGAGGCGCCAGCAGAGCCTTTAGCGGCTCAGGCGGCATAGCATGGCCGACATCGTCAAACGCAATAAAGCCCTGTCGGTCAATCCGCTAAAGGCCAGTCAACCTACCGGCGGTTCCTTGGCCTGCCTGGGTTTTGACCGGGCGATTCCGATGCTGCACGGCTCGCAAGGTTGCACGGCGTTTGCCAAGGTGTTTTTCGTGCGGCATTTCCGAGAGCCGATTCCGCTGCAAACCACTGCCATGGATCAAGCCAGCTCCGTGTTGGGTGCCGACGAAAATGTCATCGAAGGCATCAAAGCGATTGCCGAAAAATCCAACCCGGCTCTGATTGCGGTACTGACCACCGGTTTGGCGGAAACTCAAGGCTGTGACGTGCACCGTAATGTCCGCGAGTTTCGCGACCGTTATCCGGAATATGCCCACGTGGCGGTGGTCGCGGTGAACACGCCCGATTTCACCGGTTGTGTGGAAACCGGCTATGCGACGACGATTTACGAAATTATCAAAGCTCTGGTGCCGGACGCGGAAACCGCAGGGACCAAGCCGGGCAATCGTCAGCGCCAGGTCAATTGTCTGGTCAGCCCCATGTTGACGCCCGGCGATCTGGAAGCTTTGCGCGATTTGATCGAACAATTCAATTTACGCCCGGTGCTGGTGCCGGACTTGTCCGATTCGCTGGACGGCAGCTTGACAGACGACGATTTTTCGCCAGTCACCATCGGCGGTACGCCAGTTTCGGAGTTGGCGACTTTGGGTGAAGCTAAAGCAAGCTTAATTATCGGCGCCTCTCTGCGTAAATCCGGCGAACTGTTGCAGGAAAAAACCGGTGTCCCCAGTTTCTATTTTGACCATCTTTATGGCTTGCAGGCTAACGACGCTTTGATCACGACGCTGGCCGACATCAGCGAAATGCCGGTGCCGCAAAAGATCGAACGGCAGCGCGCGCAATTGCAAGACGCCATGCTCGATACTCACTTCATGCTCGGCCAACTGCGGGTGGCTATCGCTGCTGATCCAGATCAACTCAACGCCTTGATTCATCTGGTACAAGGCATGGGTGCGGAAGTGGTGACCGCGATTTGTGCCGGAAATACACCAGTGCTGGCGACGGCACCGGTGGACAGCATCAAGATCGGCGACCTGGAAGATTTGGAAGTTATGGCTAAAGAACGCAAGGCGCAATTGCTGATCGGTAACTCGCACGCTGTGGCTAGTGCCGAACGGCTGGGCATACCGATTCTGCGTATCGGTTTTCCGTTGTACGACATCATCGGCGGTTATCAGAAAACCTGGATAGGCTATCGCGGCACTCGGCAAACCTTGTTTGATTTAGCCAATTTGGTGATCAACTTTGCCCACGAGGAGATCGAGCCTTACTACTCGCCGTATGCGCAAAAACCCGAATCCGAACGTCAAGCGTGCTCGCCGTCATGTCATTAGCCCGCCGCATGCACGTTTTGCATACCCACGAACAGAGGATGCCTATAGAAACCGCTATTAAAGTCGCATTTGCCACTACCGACATGGTGCATGTGGATCAGCATTTTGGCTCAGCCAAATCGTTTGCTGTCTACGCAGTGGATCCGGAGCAGTCCGAATTCATGGAAGCCGCGCAATTTGGTGAACTCGCACAGGATGGTAACGAAGACAAGTTGTCGGTGAAGATTCAGTTGCTGGAAGGCTGCGCGGCCGTGTATTGCCTGGCCATTGGTGCCTCGGCAGTGAAACAAATCGTCGCGCAAGGCATTCAGCCGGTCAAAGTCCACGAAGGCAGCACCGTCAAGGATCTGATCGCGGATTTGCAAGCCGAAATGAAAGCTGGGCCATCCAGCTGGTTGGCCAAAGCCATCAACCTACACAAAGGCCCCAATCCGGAGCGGTTTAACGCGATGGAAGAGGAGGGGTGGGAGGAGTAGTTTTTTAGTGCCAGCAAGTTGTGTCGCTGGCGCGACGGCTGTTTTGTATGTCGGTTCGCGGACCGACAACCGCGATACTTTTCTTTGCTTGTCCAAAGAAAAGTATCCAAAAGAAACGACACCCGAAATGCCGCTTTGGCCCTGCGCGCCGAAGCGTTTATCGAGGGTCGGCAGAAGGGGCTTCCCAGCCCCTCCGCCGACGTTCGGCATCCTTGCCGCACCCCTTCGGGCAATTCTCGATAAACGCTTCGGTGCTCGGCGCGGCATACGGGGTTTAGCGCCTAGCGCGATTAAAAGTATTCAAATTGATTAAACACTAAATTAGGAGAACCACCATGGCCCAACCCGCATTAGTCGTCGAAGCTGGCGACCCCTATATGACCTCGGAAATCGTCGTCGAAATGGTCAAACAACTGCGCGCTCTCGATACCTACGATACCTATGAGGGCTGGTCGGAGGAAAAGATTATTGATCCCTTGGTAATGACCAAAGAACGCAAGCGCGAGATACCGATTATCGGCGACCCGGATGAAATTACCTTGGCGCGCGTCAAAGCCTATTACAACTCCATTGCGTCGTTGATCGAAAAGAAAGGCGGCTTGATGGCCGTGCCGGTGATCAACATCACCCACGAAGGTTTCGGCCGGGCTTTGGTATTGGTCGGTAAATTGATCGTGGTGGATAAAGTCTTGCGCGATGTGCACCGTTTCGGTTTCCCCAGCCTGGAAGATTTGGCGGCCAAAACCGATGCAACCATTGAGAAAGCGCTGGGTTTGATCACAACCTATAGAGAAGTAGCCGAAGCTTGAGGTGTGCGATGAGCGACGAAGAACTGAAAGTATTGGAAAAAGACGTGAAGAAAGCCAAGCGTATTGCTAGCGAGGCGGCCTCGGTATTGCACGATTTGATCGAAGACAGATTGCCGGATGCCTATGGTGAGCTGATGGGTATTGCGCAAGCCACTTACGACGCCTGCAAAGCCTGGGATGATGCCAACAAGAAGTTCTTGGCTGCCAGCAAAGAAACGGCCTAGGAGACGATCATGAGCGAATTTGTAACCGGCGTGACCTTTGGCGGCACCGTCTGGACACCGTCCTATGTTACCGACATTAATCAGCGTACTTGTATCGGGTGCGGCCGTTGTTTCAAGGTTTGTCCGCGCGACGTATTTGATTTGGTCGAAAAAGACGAAGCCTTATCAGCCGAAGATTTTGGCGACGATTACGGCGACTTTGAGGACGATGACGATAACAGCATGGTGATGAGCCTGAAAAATGCTGCCGACTGCATTGGTTGCGAGGCGTGCTCCAAGGTTTGTCCTAAGGATTGTTTTACGCATCAGCATAAGGCGGCGGCTTAGTTTGTGTCGCTGGCGCGACGGCCTTTTTAATGTCGGTTCTCGGACCGACAACCGAGTGACTTTTCTTTGCTAGGCCAAAGAAAAGTCACCAAAAGAAAGGCCACCCCGATGCCGCTTTGATCCTGCGCGCCGCAGCGTTTATCGAGGGTCGGCAGAAGGGGCTTCCCAGCCCCTCCGCCGACGCACCGCATCCCTGCGGTGCCCCTTCGGGCAATTCTCGATAAACGCTCCGGTGCTCGGCGCGGCATAGGGGGGGAACACCGTCTCTGTGTAGCTGGATTGGATTGCTGTTCTCGAATTGAAAGATTGTTTTCCAGGGGAAGGGTGTGGTCCCGTATTTCGACCCCGAGCATCGCAGTTTTTTGCGGGATTAGCCCGGAGGGGAGCGGCAGGGATGCCGCTCGTTGGCGAAGGGGCAGGAAGCCCCTTTCGCCAACCCCCGTAAAAAAACGAGAAGCACAGGATCAGGGCGAAATCCGGGTGTCTTTTCTTTTGGATACTTTTCTTTGGACAAGCAAAGAAAAGTATCCCGCTTGTCGGTGCGGGAACCGACATTAAATACTTCGTCGCGATAGCGACACCTCTAAAGCGAACTAAATAAGGATACTCATTATGCCTCGTCCCGATAAACACGTATTCGTCTGCACTCAAGCCCGTCCGCAAGGCCATCCGCGCGGCTCCTGTACCGCCAGTGGTTGTGCCGAGGTGATGAACGAGTTCATGAATCAAATTCAGGCTCGCAACCTGTTCGAGAAAATCGGCCTGACCAACACCGGTTGCATGGGCCCTTGCATGCTGGGACCCAGCGTGTTGGTCTATCCGGAAGGTGTGATGTACGGCAAAGTTACCAAAGATGATGTCAAAACCATCATCGATCAGCATCTGTTGGGTGGCGAGCCGGTCGCCGCGTTGGTTGCGCCCGCCGAGGTCTGGTAATCCATGAGTCAGCTCGGCTTTTTTGAAGAACGGGTGTTATTCAGTCCGGATGTGCCGGAAGAGGTGAATAAACTGTTGCAGATGGCGGTAGCGGCCAGTCATGCGGACAAGCCCTTGGCGGAAAAGTATTTCAGACAGGCGCAAGCCTTGGATGCTACTTGTCTGCAAACTTATTTTGCTTTGTATAAATTCTATTTTTATCAAGGCCGTCTGCTGGAAGCCGAGCTTGAAGTGATGGCGGCACTAAACGAAGCGGCTCGGCAGGGCGGTTTTCCAGCCGACTATCGGCAACTGGGCCGGGAATTGGCGCAGTGGGATATGTACGCCAGCGAAGTCGCGCTGTTTTATCTCTACAGTTTAAAAGCGCTAGCCTTTATCAAACTGCGGCGGCAATTGGATGCGGAAGCCCAGTCCATACTGGTGTTGATGCGCGCGCTTGATCCGGAAGACCGTTCCGGCGCCTCGGTGATTATGGATTTGGCCGACGCCGTGCTGGAGGATGCCGCATGACCAGCGAACGGGTTGCCGAGCAGGTCTCGGCGCGGCGGGCTTTCGGCGAGACAGTCTGTCAACGCATTATAGAAAATATCGTCAAGTTGGGCTTTCCGTTACAAACCGAACTCAGTTTGCCGAAATTCGATAGTGCCGAGTTCAGTTTAGTCACCGACCCGTTTACCCAAACCCAGGATCTGGTGGGTTATTGGTACAATGCCGGTAAGCAGCGCATCGGTCAGATTAAATTTCATGGCGACGGCAGTTTTTATGCCGAATACGATGTTGTGCAGCCGCACCCGACCAAAAAACAATGGTTCGTCGAGGCCATTAATGCTTGGGGCCAGCAAGACAACATCAAAACCGAAGCAAAATTGCTAGACATCCCGCAATAAGGGGGGGCAATGGCTAACCCAAAACGTTTGTACGAACTGCTGCTGGACTATTGCAGTAGCGATGCCGTGGTGGACAATCTGATGATCGGTTTGGTCTGGACTGTGTGCCAAAGTCAGGGCCGGGCCACTGCCGGCTTGGCGATGAGTCCGGGGCAGAACACGCGCACCTTGCCGTGGTCGGGCACCTTGGTGGGCAAACCGGTGACGGATTTGGCCGCCTGGATTACCGAATGGGAACCGTATAAAGCCACGGTTGCCATGGCAGCTATCAACAGTTGCATCAACGCTCGGCCTTTACCGGATTCGCTGGTGTTGGACAGTCACGACGAACACGCCAATCTGGCGGTGTTCGAACATTTCTTGC
This sequence comes from Methylomonas sp. PHL2-19, assembly GCF_059331595.1. Taxonomy (NCBI): domain Bacteria; kingdom Pseudomonadati; phylum Pseudomonadota; class Gammaproteobacteria; order Methylococcales; family Methylococcaceae; genus Methylomonas; species Methylomonas sp. PHL2-19. Next base: position 4,588,931 of record NZ_CP196839.1, on the reverse strand, counting down.
CGCAGCTGAATGGCAAAAACGTGGTGGTGATCGGTCGTTATCCGGGCATCGAACGCTATCAAGACAAAATGCATTTAACCATTTTGGAGCGACAACCGTCTGCCGCCGATCTGCCGGATTCCGCGTGCGAGTTTTTATTGCCGCAAGCCGACTGGGTGTTTTTGACCGCCAGCAGTATTCCGAATAAAACCTTTCCGCGCTTGGTGGAGCTATCCTGTCATGCCAAAACCGTGTTGATGGGCCCCACCGTACCGTGGCTGCCGCAGTTGCATGAGTTTGGTATCGATTATCTGGCCGGGGTGGAAATTGTCGATCAAGCGGCCTTGTATCACACCGCCGCGCAGGGCGGCGGCGTGCGGATCTTTAATAACGGCTTACGCTACCGCGTGGCGGAACTGGCCCCGCAAAGCAGTATCAGCTGGTTGAAGCAGCAAATCGCCGATTGTTTTAACGAAAGAACCCAACTGACCGAAGCGATGGAGCAATGGTATCGCGACGGCAATAAGGCGCGCTTCCCGCATTACTCATTGTTGAACCAAATCAACAGCCGGCTGTCGCGCTTGGATAGCAGCTTTAAATCGCTGTGGGACAATTGTGCGCCTGGCTAAGCAATGAACAACGCAGTGCCGGAGGCGTTCGATAGCCACCGATTGTTATTGATGTACAAAGGCGATATTAGCGCCTTGACCTTGTTTGCCCAGCAGGCCGGCGGCAGCGTGTGCTTTCCGCAATCCTTGCCGCCGCTGTCGGTCGCTTTTGATGAAGATGCGACGGTAAACGACGGAAAAATCACCGTGCACCCGGCAACGCTGGTTAATGCCATCAATCGTCTGCTGGGGTTTGATAACGATTTACTCTATGCCGAAGCGGGTTTTAAAGAGCATGTCGATACCCCAAAAGGTACCGTCACCGTATACATGGCGCGTTTCAAACTGCTGGATCCGCCGCACCGCTTGATGCAGTCCTTGGGTTGCCACATGCGCACCTTGCCGGAGTTGCGCGGTCGGCCGCCAGCTGAAATGGAGTTGTTGCGTCGGGCTTACACCAAAATGATGGAGGGCTAACATGTTCGATATGATGGATTTTGGCATGGGCGAATTTACGGGCGATGACGGCTCGGGGTCGCCTGCGCCCAACGGTCCGTATATCCCGGAAGCCAGCGAATGTATGCGCTGCGGCATGTGTGTCAGCAGCTGCCCGACTTTTCGTTTGTTCGAAGTTGACGCCGAAACGCCCCGGCAACGTATCCGCACCATCAGCAAAATCTTGGTGGAGGATGTACCCATCAGCGCTGAAGAGCGCGCCCATTTGGATAATTGCCTGCAATGCCGCGCTTGCGAAACTGCCTGTCCCAGCCGGATGAGTTACGGCGCCTTGTTCGATCAAGCCCGAGCGAAATTGCAGAAAGCGGCGGTCCGCCCTTGGTTAGCCAAGTTGGCGATGTACTTTATTGAACACAAACGCCGGCGGCGGATGTTATTACCCTTGCTGTCTTTGTATTTACGTTCCGGCCTGCGAAAACCCCTGAGAGCCAGCGGCTTGCTGCGCAAATTAAAATTAGATACCGCCGAAAGTTTGCTGAACGAGCCGGCCTTGGGCAGTTTGGCCGGGATTTATCCGGTCGGCAGGCGGCAGCGGCAGCGCGGGCGGGTGGCCTTGTTTACCGGCTGTCTGGCCGAGCATTTCGACCGCGCCACCCAACGGGCCGCGATCAAATTGCTCAATGCCATAGGCTATGAAGTGGTGGTGCCGGAAGGCCAGGGCTGCTGCGGCGCCATTCATCAGCACAACGGCTGTTCCGCGCAAGCCTTGAAAGAGAAAAATATCGAAGCGTTTTACCAATTGGAAGTGGACGCGGTGATCTACGTGGCCAGTGGCTGCGGCGCGATGTTGAGCGAGTACGAAGGCGATAATAGCGAAACTGCCGGTTGGTTTGCCAAGCGCCTGCAGGACATCAACGAATTTTTATTGGAACATTGGTCGAAGAACTTGGAGCCTGCCGCGTCCAATATGAATGTGGCGGTGCACGAGCCGTGCAGCCAGCGTAATGTGTTGAAAAACGGCCGTGCCGTTCACGATCTGCTGCGGAAAATCCCCGGTTTGAACATCGAAGCCTTGCCGGACAATCAACTCTGTTGCGGTGCCGGCGGCAGTTACATGCTCAGCCACCCGGAAAACGCCCAGCAACTGCGCAACGCCAAGCGCCAGGCCATCGAAGGCTCCGGTGCGGATGTGGTGGTTAGCAGTAATTTCAGCTGCGCGTTTTACCTGAATGCCGAACGCGCCGAGACCGCGCGCAAGCTAGTGCATCCGATACGCTTGTTGGCGGACAGGGTGTAGGTTTACCACTTCATACCTTGGCTTCATAGCCAATCTTGGCACCGTAGAGTAGCCAAGCGCTTAGCCGAGACTACTCAGGTTGCAGTTTGCTAGGCGGGCTGGATCACTGGTAAAGTGGTTGCGCTACCTCTTCAGCGCTCCCTATGACCTGTTTCGATGACCCAAGATGACCGGTAACTATCGATTCCACTTGTACGCGGTGGTTTTGGTCAGCCTTTTTCAGACGTTAGAGGCCTCCGCCGATGTCCTGATTCAGGGCATAGACGGTGAGTTATTAAGGAATGTTGAAATCAGCTTGTCTTTGCGTGAACAGGACTGCAAGGCGCCTGATTGGAAAGTCAATAGTCTGTTCCTCAAGGCCGATCAGGAGATCGACGATGCGTTACGCGCGTTAGGTCACTACCACGTCAGCCTAGAAAAAAATCTGGATATTAAACCCGACTGTTGGCAAGCGCGCTTTGTCATTAAACCTGGCGAGCCGATGCGCGTGACTGCGATTGACCTGCAATTTCTCGGTGAAGCAGTCGATGATCCGGCATTCGCAAGCTTACGGGAAAAGTTATCCGCCAAAGTAGGCAGCCCGCTGCATCACGGGCATTATGAAGCCTTAAAAAAACAAATCGAGGCATTGGCCTTAGAGCGTGGTTACTTGCAAGGGCGCTTTGCCACGAGTCAATTGCGCGTCGATCCTTCTCAAGATCGGGCCGATATTGTGCTGCATTACGATGCGGGACCGCGTCTTTATTTTGGCGAAGTCAAGATTGACAAGGCTGTTCTTGATCCCGCGTTTGTTGCCAAGTTGGTCAAGGTCAAAACCGGCGAGCATTACGATAGTCATAAGCTAGCCGATACGCACAATGCGCTGTCCAACAGCGGCTATTTCAAATCGGTGGATATTCATCCGGATTTAGCCGGCATAGCCGATAGGCAGGTACCCGTCATGCTGAGTCTGTATCCGAACAAGCGCCATCATTACGGGATGGGTTTGGGCTACGACACCGATAAGGGTCCTTTGGTCAGTGGGACCTATCTCAATCGTCTAATCAATCCGCAGGGCCATTATTTCAACGCCGAACTGGATCTATCGCCGGTCTTGGCTACAGCCGGTGCTGAATACACCGTACCGCTGGATGATCCGTTCAACGACTCCTTGAGCTTTGGTGCGGGTGTGAAACGCGAAGACACGACCAGTTATACCTCGTGGGCAGGGAAATTATCGGCGCGCTTGAAGCACGCATTCACCAGTGGCTGGAAGCAGACATTGTTTATCGACTACAGTTACGAGAAGTATACGGCGGCGAATACGACCGACACGACGCTATTGCTGTTACCCGGCGGCAGTTGGTTGCGTTCGGTATCGGACAATCCGCTTCGACCGACACGCGGTTATCGGTTGGAGTTCTCAGTGGATGGCAGCTACAAAAGCCCGCTGTCCAATATCAGTATGCTGCAAGGGTCAGTGGCGGGCGTGTGGATGCACCCCGTTGGCGACGTGGGACGCATTGTGCTGCGTGGCGAGCAAGGCGCCACGTTGGTGGATAATTTCGACAAGCTACCCACTACTTATCGTTATTTTGCCGGCGGTATGAACAGCATACGTGGTTACAGTTACAAAGAACTGGGACCTAAGGACGCTACGGGCGCGGTGGTGGGCGGGCGCTTTTTGAGTGTGGTCAGCGTTGAATATGAACATTCGGTACTCGACAATTGGGGGGCGGCCGCCTTTATCGATGCCGGCAATGCCTATAATTTGGACGGCATTCAAGTGAAGACAGGCGTGGGATTAGGGGTGCGTTGGTACTCGCCGATTGGTTTGGTACGCCTGGATTTTGCGGTGCCCCTGCAACCCGCCGACTCCTCGTTTCAAATCCATTTTGCCGCAGGGACACGTTTGTGAGCCTGTGGCGCTGGTCGATGAGGTGTCTGCGGGGGCTACTCCTGGTACTGCCGTTGCCGTTGCTGCTGTTGGCGGTCGTGCTGGCTATGGCCAACAGCCAGTCGGGAAGTCGCTGGCTGATTCAGCAAGTACTGCCGACCGAGGCCAGCATTACCGACATCGACGGCACCCTGCTGCATCGTTTGCAGTTGGCAGGGGTGCAGTATCATGCCGATGGCACCCAGCTCAAACTCCGCTACCTCTCGCTGGCTTGGTCCCCGCTCGATTTACTGAAAGGCGCGCTGCAGATCGATGAAATCGCCATCCAGGGTCTGGAATTGACCCTGGAATCGGACACTCAGCAGGCGGATGCCAGCAGCCATTTTGACCCGGAAGCCTCGCTACCCGTGCCGCTGGCGCTGCGCTTGGATCGTTTGACGGTTAACGATGCTACATTCATCCAGTCCGGGCAACGTCACGATCTCCCAAATCTCACTTTGTCTGCCAACACCGAAGGCGGCCGCTTGCATTTAACCCATATGGTCGCTGAGGCTGCGGACTATCAGCTTGATCTAAATGGATGGTTGGGCTTAGGTGGCGGCTATCCACTGGCGCTGAACGCGAAGTGTCAGTTGCGTTCGGCCGAATATGGCGACTGGCAGACAGCCAGCAAATTCAGCGGCGATCTGAAGCGCTTGATACTGGACATCAGTGCCTCAGGCCCGTTCGCTGCAACCTTGCACGGCCAGATTGATGAGCTGTTACAAACCCCGGGTTTTGCATTGCAAGGCGATTGGGTCGATGCGCGCTGGCCCTTGGTCGGCAATCTTCCGCAATTGACAAGTCCGCAGGGTTCGCTGACGGTGCAGGGTAGTGCCTCAGCCTTTCAGGCCAAGCTGACCGCCGATGTGCGGCGAGCCGAGTTGCCGGATGCTCACGTGGATCTGGCAATGGAGGGCACGCCGACGTCTGCCAAACTCCAGCGATTCCTGGTGGCATCCAAGGCGGGCAGCTTGGCTGTCGACGGTACGATTGCCTGGCAGGACGCTGTCCAATTTGCTTTGCATGCGCAAGCCAGAGATTTTAACCCGGCGGTATTGCTGCCGGATTTGCCGGGGCGCTTGTCGCTTGATGGGGATGTCGAGGGACGTTTGAACACGGGCGCACCGCAGCTTAAGGCGCAACTGCATAGGCTGGATGGGCAATTGCTCGGCCAGCCGTTGAGCGGTGGGGGAAAATTTGCGCTGGACGGGCAGGTCGTGGCGGTCGATCAGTTACAACTGTCATCAGGTAGCAATCGGTTACACGCTGATGGTCGTTTGGGTCCGGCTGAATCCGCGCTTCGCTTTGATTTGCATACGCCGGCTTTAGCCGGTTTGTGGCCCGGTCTGCGTGGTAAAGCGCATGTTAACGGTCTTCTGCGCGGTGATTGGCATTTGCCGGATATTGAGTTGACGGCGCAGGCGGCGGGGCTTGGCTATGCGCAACAGCAAGTCGGCGCATTTGATCTGACCTTGGATTTTCAGCCAAACGCCCATAGCCGGCTACAAATGCATGCCCAACATGTGCTTAGCGGTCACGACACCATCGACAGCGTGGCGATAGCTGCCAGCGGTACTACAGCAAAACACAGCGTTAGCCTGGATGTCCGGGCGCCGCAGGGGCAATTGGCGCTGGCGCTGGCCGGCCGCCGGCAAGCGCCGCGCTGGCAAGGGGCGTTGCAGGCTTTATCCTTGCAAGTCCCTCAACTAGGTGCCTGGGAATTGCGGCAAGCGGCCGCCTTGACGATAGACCAGCGGCCTGCCGGTGCCGATGTGCGCTTGGCCGATACCTGTCTGACGCAAGCGAATGCGTTAATCTGTTTGCAGGGCGATTATCTGGCAAATGGCGATCTGAGCGGTCAGGGGCGGGTCAGCGACTATCCGTTGGATTTGCTAAGCGCTTATCTGCCGGCGCATTGGCAACTTTTTGGCAGCTTGGCCGCGACTGCCGAGGTTCGCAAACGCGGGAGCGGTTTGCAGGGTGATTATCGATTGGCGCTGGCAGAAGCCGGCGTGTCGCTGCCGGTCGGCCGGAATGGGTTGGTGGTGCCGTTTCGCAAGGCCATTCTGTTCGGCAATCTCGCTGGCGAGCGCTTGACTGCCGATCTTGATTTGGCGACTGACGGTAGCGACTTTATCCGCGCTCAGTTGCAACTGGATCAAGGTGCCGGACAGGGCTTGGCCGGAAACCTGGCGGCAAAAATCAACGATCTTGGTTTGTTTCAGGGGCTGGTGCCTAATATGTCCGGGCTTAAGGGGCGATTCGGCGCCGATCTAAAACTGGGGGGCTCGTTGCCTCAGCCAGTTGCACAGGGGCGTCTGAGTTTGGAGGATGGTCGCTTACAAATTGATGAGCTGGGTATTGTTTTGTCCGATATTCAGCTGCATGCCGATGCTGTGAATGATGATCAGCCGCTTCAAGTACACGGCAGCCTTCGTTCCGGCGGCGGTCGGCTTGCCATTGATGGTTTGTTGGGCCTGGATGGCACTGCCGATCTTGATGTGCTGGGTAATGACTTTGAGGTAGCTAAGTTGCCAGAAGCCGAAGTGACCATCGCGCCGCATCTTAAGCTGGGCCGCTCGGCCCGTGGTGATGCCAAAGTGACCGGGGCGTTGGGAATTGACAAAGCCATGGTTAAAATCAAAGAACTGCCGGCCAGCGCGGTGGCGGTCAGTCGCGATGAGGTGATCGTCGGCAAAACGGACTCGGATCAGGCTATCGAAGCGCCACCGGGTATCGACGCTGACGTGGCGATTCAGTTGGGGCAGCAAGCCAGTTTTTCCGGGCTTGGCTTGGATACAAAACTGACCGGGCAACTGCAATTTCTGAAACTTGATAGACGTCTTGCCTTGCATGGTGCCATCGATATGGCTGACGGCCGTTACCGAAGTTACGGACAAGATCTGAAGTTGCGTAAGGGCCGGTTTTTATTCAACGGCCCGATTGATCGCCCGTGGCTGGACGTCGAAGCCTATCGGGTTTCCAAGGATCAGAAGGTGACGGCCGTGTTGCAGGTGAGCGGTTCGGCCACTGCGCCGCAGACCAAGATTTATACCGAGCCCAGCCTGCCCGAGTCCGATGCGCTGGCGTATTTGATTACCGGGGCTTCGCTGAACCAAGCCGGTAAGGATGAAGGCAATATGATCGCGAGCGCCGCTTTATCCTATGGCGCAGGGCGGCTGTCGTGGCTGACCGAGAAACTGGGTATAGACGAGTTTGAAGTGCAGCAAGGCAAGTCGTTTGCCGATACGCTGGTCACTGCAGGACAGTATCTGACGGCTAATACCTATGTGGGCACCAAACTAGGCCTGTTCAGTAAGCAGGCACTGCTGGTTTTGAAATACAAACTCACCGATAGCATCAATCTGGAAACCCAAACCGGCACATCGCAGCGTGTCAAAGTCAATTATGAGTTTGACACGGATTAAAGCCCGCTACCCAAATGGCCATCATTCATGGTCTAAAAAACGCTCTCATCCAAAGTTAAGCCTTTCCTAATACATTCTTAATTAAACCCTCAGGTTTTCTCTCATCTTGGCTCGGTAATCTAATACTCAAGCGAATAGGGGTTATCAACCCGTTCGCATTAGGTTGGGTTTCCAGGGACGGTGACCCTTAGTCATTGGATCAAGACGATATAGGGGTTAAACCATCATGCCACTCGGTTTGGGAAATATTTTCAACGGGCTTTTTAAACAGTACGGTCACACGGTGATTTTGTTGCTGCGCGTCATCGACGTCGCCATGTTGTTTGCTGCCGCTTGGGTGACTCACTATTTTTGGTTGCGCGAGTACGTTGTCGATCAGGATTACCGGATCGTCATCGCGCTGGGCATCCTGGGTGCCATCATCTTCTTCGAAATCGGCCAGGTCTATCGGCCTTGGCGTAACGATGCGATGCGCGGCGAAATTGCCCGTATCGTCAGAGCTTGGATTTCAGCGTTGGTGGCGGTGGTGTCCATCGTCGCCTTAATCAGATTGCATTTTTGGTTTGGTTCCAGTTATCGCTGGATTGCCTCCTGGGGTGTGCTGGGTTTGGCTTTTGTGTTGGTAGCGCGCGGGGTGTTGTCGCAAGTGCTGCGTTTCTTACGGGCTCGCGGTTGGTCACAGGGCCGCATTGTGATGGTGGGTTTGAATCAAATGGCGGTAGCGGTAGCGCGGCAGTTGAATCATTCGTCCTGGGCCGGGCTGCAAGTGGTCGGTTATGTAGACGATAGAGGCGATGATAGAAATTCGATCAACGATTTTGCACTGCCGCGTCTCGGTAAACTGGAAGACCTGCCGGGCATCATCTCAGCTCAAGCGATTGATGAAGTATGGGTGGCTTATCAGGGTGAATCCTTGACTGAGCGCGCCCAATACCAACTCCGCCATTTGCCGGTCAGCATTCGGTTAGTGATCGACTGTTTTGCCTTCAAACAAAGCAAATTTCTGAGCTTGAACACTGTGGCTGGTATTCCGACCCTGGATTTCTCAGTATCGCCGTTGCATGGCATCAATCGTTATATCAAAGAAATCGAAGATCGACTTTTGGCTTTGATTTTGTTGCTGCTGATTAGCCCGCTGATGTTGGTTTTAGCGGTGGGTGTGAAGCTGAGTTCGCGCGGCCCGGTGTTTTATCGTCAGGAGCGGGTGGGTTGGAATAACCGCTCATTTACGATGTTGAAATTTCGCTCGATGCCGGTGGATGCCGAAGCCAAAACCGGCGCGGTCTGGGCCAAGCCCGGCGAAAATCGCGCCACCCCGTTCGGCGCTTTCCTGCGCAAAATCAGCCTGGACGAACTGCCGCAATTGATCAATGTGTTGCGTGGCGATATGTCGCTGGTCGGTCCACGCCCCGAGCGTCCGGATTTCGTCGAAGTGTTCAAGGACCAAGTCCCCAACTACATGAAAAAACACATGGTCAAGGCCGGCATCACCGGTTGGGCGCAAGTCAACGGCTGGCGCGGCGACACCGACCTCAACCGCCGCATCGAACACGATTTGTATTACATCCAGCATTGGTCGCTGTGGTTTGATCTGGAGATCGCCTTCCGCACCGTGCTGACCGGTTTTATCAATAAAAACGCCTATTAAGGACACGCTTACATGTTTAGATTGATTCCCATCATGCTGATCTTAACCTTGCCCGGTTGTTTCCTGGCGCCGGGCATGGATATGAACACCGATAATGGTTTGACCGAAATCGAGATGCCGATGAAAAAAGACGGGCAATTGGTCAAGGAGAAAGTCCGCATCGTGCCGATTACCGCCGATTTGATTATCGAACGGGAGGCTAACCGTCGCCAGGCTATTAACAATTTGCCGCCGGTGGACCCCAACAAAACCAGCTATCGCATTGGCCCGCAAGATAGATTACAAATCACCGTCTGGGAACATCCGGAACTGAACGATCCCGGCGGCGAGAAAATCATGCCGGAGCTGGCCGGTAAAGTGGTGGATGAGAACGGCGACTTGTATTACCCCTACGTCGGCAGTATCCACGTGGCCGGTAAAACCGTCAGCGAAGCCCGCGCGGATTTGACGCGCGAGCTGTCCAAATATTTCAAAAAGGTCAAACTCGACATTCGCGTGCTGTCCTTCCAGGCGCACCGAGTCGCGGTGGTCGGTGAAGTCGTGCGTCCCGGCGTGCAAACCATGAACGAAACGCCATTGACGGTCGCTGAAGCGATCACCCGCGCCGGCGGCTCGACCAAAGATTCTGATTTTGCCAATGTGGCGTTGGCCCGCGACGGCAAACTCTACAAACTGGATGTGCAATCGATGTACGAAAAAGGCCTGACCACCCAGAACCTGCTGTTGAAAGACGGCGATGTGTTGAATGTCGGCGATCAAAAAGACAGCAAGGTCTTTGTGATGGGCGAGGCCAATCGCCAGCAAGCCATCCAAATCAACAAAGGCCGGATGAGTTTGTCGCAAGCCTTGGCCGAAGCGTCCGGAGTTGATTTCAATACCTCGCGGCCCGGCGACATCTATGTGATTCGTGCCGGTGACATGCAGCCGGAAATATTCCAACTCGATGCCGAATCGCCCGATGCGATGATTCTGGCCGATCAGTTTCCGCTGCAAGCTCACGACACGCTGTTCATCGGTACCGCCGGGGTCACGCAATGGTCTAGGGTGCTGAACCAAATTTTACCCGGCTCATTTACCGCAATCATGTCGCAAGCCGCGATGATGGGGATGTAAGCAATGATTTATTCACAAAACGAAGCCACGCCGGTATTGCAACCGTTGCATCCGTCGCGGATGGTCGAATCCAGTGTCAGCATTCGCGATTACGTCGATCTGCTGATCGAAGGCCGCAAAACCATTTTCATCGCGCTGTGCTCGGTGTTGCTGATTACCAGCGTTTATTTGGTTTTGGCGCCGCGTACTTACAAGGCCGATGCCTTGTTGCGCATCGATAAAAACAAGGCATTGCTGTCCGCGACGCTACGCAGCGAAAACAACCAAGCGCCGGCGGAAGCGGAAAGTCCGCGCGCGCAACGGGAAGTGGAGATTTTGCGCTCGCGTTCGGTGCTGGGCAAAGTCGTGGATAACCTGAATTTGACCATCGAAACCGAGCCGTACTTTTTTCCGTTGATCGGCGAAACGCTGGCGCGCCGGCACGATGCGCACGACGGCATATCAGATGCCTGGTGGGGCTTTAGCCGTTGGGCTTGGGGCGGCGAGAAATTGAAAATCGCCGCCTTTAGCGTACCCGACCGTTATCTGGAAAAAGAATTTACGTTGATCGCGTTGGAAGACGGGCGTTTTCAACTGCTCGACCCGCGCGGCGACGAATTGTTGGCCGGTCAGGTGGGCGAAGTGTTGACTGCCGAGATTGGCGAGAAAACCCCGGTGACGATTAAAGTCGAAACCCTGGAAGCGCATCCGGGTACGCATTTTGAATTAACCCGCCGCACCGCGCTGTCGGCCATCGAAACCCTGCAAAAAGCCTTTGCGGTCAAAGAAGTGTCGAAGGACACCGATATTCTGAGCGTGGAATTGAAAGGCCGCGATCCGGAACAATTGGCCAAGTCGGTGAATGACATCGCCGCTATTTACGTGAATGCCACGGTGAATTGGGAATCGGCGGAAGCCTCGCAAAAACTGGGTTTCCTGGAAAGCCAGTTGCCTATCGTCAAGGAACGGCTGGAAAAAGCCGAGCAAGGTTTGAGCGCCTATCGCCAGCAACACGGCGCGGTGGATATTTCCGCCGAAGCCGAGATTCTGTTGAAACAGGCGTCCGATATGGAAACCCTGGGGATTCAGCTCAAGCAAAAATACGACGAACAAAGCCAGCGTTTGGAAGCCGAGCATCCGGACATGATCTCCACCAATGCCCAGATCAAGCGCGTGAATAACAAATTGGCGGCGCTGGAAAAACGCATCAAGGATTTACCGAAAACCCAGCAAAACATGGTGAGTTTGTCGCGCGACGTGCAGGTTAATACCGAGCTGTATACCTCGCTGTTGAACAGCGCCCAGGAACAACGCATCGCTGCCGCCGGCTCCTTGGGTAATTCGCGCATCGTCGACTTCGCGGTCACGCCGGAAAAACCTTACTGGCCTAAGCCTGGTTTGTTGTTGGCGATAGCCAGCTTGCTGGGTTTGAGCTTGGGCTCGGCCTTGATTTTCCTGAGACATTCCTTGCAACGCCATGACAACTATCCGGCCTTGCTGGAATATCAAGTGGGCTTACCCTTGTTTGCCGCGATTCCGCACAGCAAAAAGCAGCATAAATTAGGACGCTTGCTGGGCAAGGATAAAGACAACGGTATTCTGGTCTCTCAGGATCCGTTGGATATTTCCGTCGAGTCGCTGCGCGGTCTGCGCACGACGCTGGAAGCCACTCTAGCGCAGCACGAAAGCAAGGTGATCATGGTCAGCAGTCCCGCTCCAGGCATGGGCAAGTCTTTTGTTAGCTCTAACTTGGCCGCTTTGCTGGCCAGCATCAAGAAACGGGTGCTGGTGATCGACGCCGACATGCGCAACGGCCGCTTGCACGATACCTTTTCGATCGGCAAGCAACCGGGTTTGTCCGATTTATTGTCAGGCCGCGCTACGCTGGGCGAAGTGATCGTCAGCTTGCCGGATGTGGGTATCGATTTGATCCCGCGCGGTAATATGGTGCTGAATCCGGCGGAATTGTTGGTGCTGGGCGAATTGTCGGAAACCCTGGAACAACTGAAAAGCTTTTACAACCACATCGTCATTGATTCGCCACCAATTCTGGGCGCCACCGACGCGGCGATTCTGGGTAAGCATGCCGATGCTACTTTCCTGGTGGTGAAAGAAGGTCGCTATACCGCGCAGGAATTGGAGGTCAGCGCCCGCCGCTTCCAGCAAGTGGGTATCAAGCCTAACGGTTTCATCATCAACGATATGAAGGAAGGCTCGTCTTACTATCCGTATTACGGCTACGCCTACCAACGTGCCGATCAGGAGCCGAAGGACGAGTCCAGCTGGAGCGATAAGTATCAGGCAGTGGGCGATTGGTTGGGTAAGCAGTTGGATAGGGAGCTGTTGCCGGTTCCCGCCGAAACCGACGAGCGAGTTTAACCAGCAACGATGAGAGTCCGCCTGGAAAAAGATCTGCCCGTATTGTTGATTGCGTTGGTCGGCGCGTCAACGGTGGCCTCGCTGCCGCAAGTCGAATCGGCTTGGGCCGGTATCAAGGAAGTCTACGGCGAACAGGAAATGGGTTTGCGGATTCTGCGCGAGGCTTTGTTGGGTGTGCTAATCGTTTACGCCTGGCTGGAACCGCGTTTGCGCAACGGGATTTTCACCAGCTCGGTGTTGGCGTTTCTGGGGGTGATTTGTAGCTATGTCCTGTTTGAAGTGGGCTACGCCCTTTATCTGGATTTGCCGCTGGTCGTGCCGCTGACCGGCTTGCGGGTGTTCGAATATCTGCCGGTAGCTTTGATCGGTTTCGTCACCAGTCGTTTGGGTGCCGGCGATTACGTGCTTTACAAGTTCGCCAACTATTTGCGCTATTACCTGGTGTTGCAAACCGGTTTGGCTCTAGCCCAGGCTTTGTGGGCGCCGCCGCTGTTTGGTGTATCGATGTTGGGTGGCGGTCGGCCGTTCGGCACCTTCGTCAGTCCTAATTTATTCGGGGCGACGATGGCGACTTGCGCGCTGGTGTTTGCCTTGGTGCCGGGCATGCGCCGTTGGTTAGCGCTGAGCGTATTTTTAGCGTTGTTGAGCGGCTCGCGTACGGCGTTTATCAGTTCCTTGCTGGTGGTGTTTTTTCAAGTTTATGCCGCACTGCGACCACGTGATCGCTGGGCTTTAGTGATGCCCGCGCCGATTTTGGCAGTGGGTGCGTTGATTTTGGCTTCCAGCCCCTTATTGAGCGGCCGCGACGATGCCGATCCCACGCAAGATGGCCGGATTGACTTATGGCAACGGGTGTTTGCCAATCATGTACACGATCCGATGGATGTGCTGTTTGGTTGGGGCTTGGGTTTGAGTTCCAACACCGTCAATCTGCTGTTCGGTGCCGAGTATTTTCCAGGTCAGTTCGATTCCGACAGCCTGTATTTATTCTTGTTGAACGGCTACGGTGTGATTGGCTTGCTGGCTTATCTGACATTTTTATGGATCACGACACGGACGTCTATCCACCCAAACAAAGGCTTGGTGGCGATGTTCATCTTCGCCGCCGGCCTGACTTTTAATATGTGGGAGTATTTTCCGCAGAACGCCTTGTTAATGATGCTGTGGGGCATGGTGCTGGGCTGCACGGCTAAAGCCGGGGCAATGGTTCAGCCCATGCCGGCCAGAACCGATTACTCACCGCGTTTACCTTAGGCAGTCTGTGATGTTCGGTACATTGAAACAGAGCAAATTATTTGGCGATGCCTTTTGGGCCTTGTTCGGCCAGGCGGCCTCGGCCTTAGCCTTACTAGTGGGTACGCGCTTATTAACCGAACTGGTTAGCCCGGCGGTTTACGGCCAAGTGGCCTTATTGAACGGCTTTGTCGCGCTGGGTGTGGCGGTGTTTTCCTATCCGTTTATCTGCGCCGGCATGCGTATCGTGCCGGAATGCGAAACCGCCGGCCAGCGCACTGGTCTGCATGCTGCCGTCGCCCGCTTGACGCTGCAAGCCACCCTGTTGGCCATTGGCTTACTGGTGCTGGGCGGTTTTGCCTACGGCTATTTTGCCGATGCCAGTAACGTGTTGTTTTTGCTGACCGGCGTGTTGTTGGCCATTACGGTACAACGCGAACTGGGCATACAGTTGGCGATAGGTGAGCGCAAACAGCGCCTGGCTAGTCTTTGGCAAACCAGCGACAGCGTGCTCAGGCCCGCTTTGGCGATAGCGCTGGTCTGGTGGTGGGGCGGCAATCCGGAATGGGTGTTGCTGGGGTACATCCTGGCCAGTTTGCTATCCAATCTGGTTTGGATCGTTTTGAAGCGCCGCAATGCCGTTAGGATGCCAGCGACCGACAGCCGCTCTTTTCGCCGCGAGGTTTGGGTCTATGCCTTGCCCCTGATTCCGATGGAATTGATTTTCTGGATCAACGGTCTGGGCGATCGTTATGTGATCGGTTATTTGCTGACTGCTGCCGACGTAGGCTTGTATGCCGCAACGTACATGATCGTCAACGAGGCCTTTAACCGTAGCGCGATGGTGCTGCTCCGTACCTTTCAGCCCGCTTATTTTCAAGCTTTTTCCGCACAGCAATTGCAAAAGGCCTTTTCGATTTTATGGGTCTGGATAACCAGTGTCGCAGCCTTGGGCGCGCTCGGCCTGTTGCTGTTACTGCTAACTAAGGATTGGGTGGCTTCTTTGGTGTTGGCGAAATCCTATCACGCTGCGGTGGATTTAATGCCGGCGATGGCCCTGGGCTGTGCTTTGCATGCCTTGGGTACGGCGCTGGCGCAACCGCTGCTGGCGCACAAACATACCAAAACCTTGTTGAAAGGACGCTTGTGCGGCGCGGTAGCCGCGGCGATTACTATTCCCGTGCTGGTCAGCCAATACGGTTTGCCCGGCGCGGCCTGGGCCAATCCGGTTTATTTCGGCATCGAAGCTGTGGTATTGGCAATCTTGGCAAAGCCTTGGCAAGCCGACCGCCGCGCCAAGTCCGGAACGATTCAAACATTGAGACAACAACCGCTCGCGGCGGATGCTTAAAAGTGACAACGGTGAACACGATGACATACGCAACAATGACAACAGAAATCTATGGCGAAGTGCTGCGCGCCTGCGTAGCTTGCGGCGCGGAAAAAATCGGTTTTTGGCGGGAAAAAGATTATCTGTATACCGATAGCGCCAGCAGAAAAGCCTTCCGGATTTACCGCTGCGCCTGTTGTGGTACCGGATTTTTGAATCAACCGCCGCATCGGCAATGGTTGCAAGCCATCTATCAATACTCCGGGCAGGCGTTGACGCAAGCGATTACGCTGGACGAAGTGATGGGCCGCGAGGCGGCGTTTCCTAACTGCATCGTGGATGCCAAGCGCATGGCGCTGCAAGCCGACCAGTTGAACAAATCCGGCAATCACCGGGCTTTGGACATTGGTTCCGGGTTTGGCTTTTATACCCGCGCCCTGCGCTTGTTGGGTTATCGCACCGTCAGCATCAATCCCGGCCAGTATGAAAACCGGGTGTTCCAGGACTTAAACGGCGACGAACCCTTGCCCATCATGTTCGAGCAGTATCAGCCCGAGCAGGTATTTGGAGTCGTGGTGATGTCGCAAGTGTTGGAACACATACTCGAACCGGACCGCACTATTTCTAAAGTGGCCGATCTGCTGGAGAGCGGCGGCGTGCTGGCCTGTGCGGTGCCTAACTATGCGTCGTTTTTGGTCAAACTGCTGGGTACCAAGGAGAACGCCTGCTTGTGGGTGCCGGAACACGTCAATTACTTTACCGAAAAAGGTCTGAAAAGTTTGTTGGAGCGTCACGGCTTGCGGGTGGTTAAAACCGAGCAAGTCACCCGGATTCAGTACAACGCGCTATCCAGGCGCTTGGGCCTGACCGGCAGCCTGGCCAAGCTGGCCGACACCTTGGTGAAGTATGCGCAGATACCGTTTGCGGCGTTAATGGATACCTTGGGTTTGGGCATTTACCTGAACGTGTACGCGGTGAAGCAATAAGCCATGTTGACCGTCGTTATTCTGACCCAAAACGAGGAAGCCAATCTGCCGCGCTGTTTGGCCGGTATCCCCGAACGCTACCCCATCGCGATTGTCGACTCCGGCAGTACCGATAACACGCTAACAATTGCCCAAGAGCGGGGCTGTGCGATTCATCGTAATCCCTGGCCGGGTTTTGCAGAGCAACGCAATTTCGCGATTCGTCAATGCGGCATAGACACGCCGTGGATTTTGTTCGTCGATGCCGACGAAATTTATCCGCAGGCCTTTTACGACTGGTTTGAGGCCAAATTGTCCGAAACTCACATTATCGACGTGTTGATGGTGCCTTCGGTGTTGTATCTGCGTGGCAAACGCTTGAACCATGCGCCCGGTTATCCCATTTATCACCCCCGACTGGTGCGCCGCGAGACTACCCGGTTTGTACGCAACCACACCGGGCATGGCGAAGCGGTGTTGGATAGCTGCCGGATAGGCTATTCCGATATTCCTTACGAGCATTATTTTTACCACGGCGAAATTATCGAGTGGATGCACAAGCACGTCGGTAAGGCTGCGCAGGAAGTGCAATTGCAACCCACCGCCGGCGCGGTGATGACCACGCGCGGCCGCTTGAGCGTATTGCTGGGACGCTCCTGGCTGCGAATACTGGCGCGGTTTTGTTATCACTACCTGCTGCGTGGCGGTTTTTTGGACGGTGCGGCAGGGTTGGAGTTTGCGCTGATGTTTACTTGGTACGAAGCCACGATTTATTTGCAAGCAAAAGCCGGTAACTGGGCAAGGAGTGCGGTATGAAAATTTCGTTGGTGTTGGCAACTTTGGGCAGGGACGCGGAAGTCTTGGACTTTTTGAAATCGCTGCTGTTTCAGACCTATAAAAACTTCGAGCTGATTGTTATCGATCAAAATCGCGACGGCAAGATTGACGCCATTTTGGACTCTTACCGAGCGTTGATGGACATCAAGCATGTCAAAGTGCAATTCACCGGCAACGCCCGGGCCAGGGATTACGGTATCGGTTTGGCGCAAGGCCGCATCGTCGCCTTTCCCGACGACGATTGTGCCTATGACCAGGATGTGTTGGAAAAAGTGGTCGCGGAATTTAAGCAGCGCGCAGATATGGCCATTCTGGTGGCCGGTTCCTACGACTTTTCCGCGACCCGGTTCAGCATCGGCGTGAATAGCCACAAAGCCGGCTATTTCAATCGCTTTCGGATGATGGGCGTGGAGTTTACTCAGTTTTTTGATCTGCAACGGGTCGATAGGCAGCAGTTTCATCTGGATCACGATTTTGGCATCGGTTCCAAATATTCGGGGGCGGAAGGTTTTGAGCTGCTGTACCGCTTGCTGCGCGCCGGCGGCAATGCGTTTTACACGCCCGAGATCAAGATTTTTCACGCCAACAAGGACCATTACACACTTGGTACGGCCAGGATGTTGATGTATTCCACCGGCATCGGCGCGTATATCCGCAAGTTTACCAATCAGCACGATGCGTTCATTTGGTATTACATCGTGCGCAAGATGATGGTCGCGCCGGTGTTGAAAATGGCCTTGGCGCTGCTCACCTTCAATCCGCAAAAACTGGCGTATTCGTTTTACAACTTGGTCGGGATCTGGCGTGGGTTTTTGACCTACGGCAAATCGGAAAAATGTATTTAAAGACTGTTTCGGGAGAAATGAAATGGATGTAGGTATTGTCACGACCCATGTGCCTCCGGCCAAAGGCTATGGTGGGGTATCGGTGACCAGTGGCGTGTTGACCAAGGCCTGGGTGGAGCGCGGCCACAACATGGCGCTGGTCGCCGCCGACGAGTCGATAGACGGTCGCTTGCGCGCCGAGGATGTCAAGCTGGGCAAGCAAGTCGATGTCAGGCTGTACCGGTGTTACGGCTTTCGACGCTGGGGCTTTGGTTTGGGCGCCGTTGCAAAGATTTTCAAGCTCTGTTGGCAGGCACCCCGGATCTATATCCACGGCATTGCTACGTGGCCTTCCACGCTGGCGGCAATGTTTTGCGTATTGCTGCGCCGGCCGTTTATGGTGGCGGTACACGGCGGCTTGATGCCGGAACATGTGGCGCTGATTCGTCGGCAAAAGCCGCATAAATGGTTGTTTTACAAGTGGTTGACTTTTCCGACCCTGCGCCGGGCCATTGCGGTGCATTGCACCAGTGATACCGAAGCGGCGGGCGTCACCGACGTGTTGGGGCCGGACGCCAAGGTTTTATTGGTGCCGAACGGCATCGACAGTCGCGAGTTTCAAGTCGCCGGCTATCCGCAAGGCGAGGGCACCCAATTGTGTTTTCTGGGGCACGTGCAGCAAGAAAAAGGCATCAATGCGTTTATCCGGGCCTGGTTAAAAACGCGCCGGCCAAATGACCGTTTGGTGGTCGCCGGCCGCAGTGTCGATGGGGCTTATTTTGAAGAATTTCAGGCTTTGCTGGCGAAGGCTGGCGGTGCTATCAGTTATAAAGGCTATTTGCCGGTTGCCGAAGTGAAGCAGTTGTTGGCCGACAGTCATTTCCTGGTGTTGCCGTCCGGTCTGGAGGAAACCGGCGGTATGCGCGAAAATTTTGGCAATGTGGTTGCGGAGGCCATGGCAGCCGGCCGGCCGGTGTTGGTCGCGAAAGGTTTGGCTTGGGATCACTTGGCAATCTATGGCGCAGGTTTGGTGTTCGAGCGCAATGAGGCTTCGGTTTGTGCGGTGCTACGGCAAACGCAAGTGGTGACTCAAGCGACTTGGCAAGACATGGCGCTGCGTAGCCGCGAATATGTCGAACAGCAGCTGGACCCGGTTAAATTAGGCGATAAAGTCTGGAAAGTGATGACAAAAGCCGATCACGTTAAATTGCCGCAGTCCTTAATAGAAGGTTCGTCTTATGAATAAAAAAGTGGGTCTGATCGTGCCGACTCTGAATGCCGGCGAACTTTGGGAATCGTGGTTACAAGCCTTTGCCGCACAAACCGTGAAGCCGGATTATTTGCTGCTGATAGATTCCTCATCCGCCGACCATACGGTGGCTTTGGCTCGCGACGCGGGTTTTGAGGTGCAAGTGATAGCCAAGTCCGAGTTTAATCATGGCGGCACCCGGCAATTTGGCGTGAACCGGCTGGCGGATGCCGATATTCTGGTGTTTTTGACTCAGGATGCCTTGCTGGCGGCCCCCGATGCCATCGAAAACTTACTGGCAGCGTTTACAGACGACAGTGTCGGCGCAGCTTACGGCCGGCAATTGCCCCATTGCAACGCCGCGCCAATCGGCGCGCATGCCCGTTTATTCAATTATCCGCCGCAAAGTCAGTTGCGCAGTTTGCAAGATAAGGCGCAATTCGGCATCAAGACGGCGTTTATTTCCAATTCGTTTGCCGCGTACCGGCGCAGCGCGTTGATGGGCGTTGGCGGGTTTCCGTTGAATACCATCATGAACGAAGATACTTTTGTGGTCGGCAAGATGTTGCTAAACGGCTGGAAGGTGGCTTATTGCGGCGATGCCGCTGTGTTTCATTCCCACGATTACGGATTTGCCGACGAATTTAAGCGCTATTTCGATATTGGCGTTTTTCACGCCCATACGCCTTGGTTGCAGCAGACCTTTGGCGGTGCTTCCGGCGAAGGCCGGCGTTTTGTCGTGTCGGAGTTGAAGTATCTATTGAAAAATGCGCCCTGGCTGCTGCCTTCGGCGTGTTTGCGCACCGGTCTGAAATGGCTGGGCTATAAAATGGGCGGGGGGATGCACGCTAGAATGCCGCAGAGCTTGAACAGACGCTTTAGTTTGCATAAAGCTTATTGGGCGGGCGCTATTTCTGAAAATAGCCTTAACGGCAGATCGTAAATCGATGATTTCCTCATGACGACTAAGCCAGTATTTCCGCGGAATAACGGCAAAACTGGTTCTAAAATTAATCCAATCTTCATCTTATCCTAATCTAAATTACAGTTTTTCTTCATCTTGACTCTGTAGATTCCTAACCAACATTGTGTTTTTCCGGTCAGAACCGGTTTTTTTTGTTAATTGTACGTAGGCGTCGCGCCGGTATGGTTCAGCAAAAATTCGGAAAAAAATACAAGGTTGGATGTGCAAAAGGCCGATAGGGTCTTTCACCGATAGAGCGGGGATAACAGCAACAGTTGTTATCAATTCTTTGAGTTTGAAGAGTAGTGCCCGGATGTTTAGGGAATTTGATTAATTACGTTATGGAGTTTCATCTTGATTTCTGAAAAGCATTCATTTGATAGTTGTTTTGAGGTTTTTTTAGCTGACACGCCTGAAAGCAAACGCATTCATTACAACCTCAGATACCAAGTTTATTGCGACGAAATGGGGTATGAGGACAAAGAAAATTTTCCGGAACAAATGGAGTTTGACGAATGGGACCGCCATTCCGTGCATTTCATGGTTCGGCACCGATACACCGGGCAGTGGCTGGGCGCGTTACGCTTGGTTTATCAGAACCAAGCCGTTTTCCCTTTCGAAGCCAAGTGCGTTCCCGATCAGCCTATAACCGATCAGCAATACCAACAATCCATAGAAATATCCCGCCTCTGCGTATTGAGAGAAGCCAGACGCTTTGCCCCGAGGGCTTTCCCGCAACAGGAGCAAGACGCTGAGCAAGTTGCCAAGGACAGCGGTAACATTCGTTATCTGCATACCATTAAAAATCAGACTCGCAGCATAATGTGGGGTTTGTATCGGGCGGCGGTTGTCTACTCGGCGCGGAACGATATTAAACAGTGGTACATATTGGTAACGCCGTCTTTGGCTTACGCGGTTAAGAAAGAGGGGTTTGAAATGCAACAGGTAGGCGGCGCCTGCGACCATCGCGGTCAGCGTATTCCTTATGCATTGGATGTTGAGCATATTCTTGCCAATCCTTTGTGGCAAAAAGACTATCAGTTGGATTACCGCAAATATTCAGAACTGTTAGAGCAATCGGTGGCTAAGCGGCAAAGAGCTTAAAGTATCTGCGCGCGATCATGCCCAGTTTCAGATACTAAGGAGCGGTTTGCAGGGCAACTTTATCGCATCCAAAAAAAGCCCGGTTTGCGCTGGCGATCTATTAAATCTGGGCGGTGCGGCTGCCGGATTGGAGTAAGCCGCTAGTGTCGGTACTGATGCCAGACCATAGCGTGAAAACAGCCCTAAGTCATGCGGCAGACGCAGTGCGGGCGTGTCGGCATTGTTTAAACCCCCGCGCAGCTCATTCCCGAAAACTTCCTTCTTCTGAAAACCATTACGTCGCGGCTCGTCGTTAAGCCTTTACGCTCTCAGGTCCTAACGCCAGACCGAGCAGGCTTGAGCTGTTTAATTAGCGCCAGCCCAAAAGAACCACGCGCCTCAAACCGAAAGCTTGATGCCTCAGGGCAAGCCGTACCGGGAATCTCCATAACATACAGCCCGCACGTAAACAATCCATTTTGAATTTGCCGAGGCTGCCGGCCACCCGTTGCAGACGGTGTGCAGCCGTTTTTGGGTGGGCGTTTTTCTGTCCTATTCCAGCAGCTTACGGTAAAGTTGCAGAGTCAAACTGATATACTGGCTTTCGCCTGTCTCAGCTTAGCTATCTGCTGTTCCGGGTCGGAAGCCTACGTCATTATTATAAAAACTATATTAGCCAGGATTATTTATGGAAGCTTATTTGCCCATGATTCAAAGCATACTGTCGGATTGGTATCGATTTACGCTGGAAAACCAGGAATATGCCGGCGCTTTAGCGCTTGCCGTGTGGTTGCTGACGGCGATGTTTTACAGCATCAGGATTTATTTTTTAAAAAAAACCAATGCCATCAATTTAAAAGCGCGCCTTGCCTTACAAGCTGATTTGGAGGCGGCGCAACAGCAACAGCAAGCCTTGCAAGAGCAATTGACTGCCAATACCGAGCAGTTGGAAGCTGCCAAAGCCGTTGCTGATAACGAAACGCAACGTGCAGCCGGTCTGGAAGAAAAACTGGTACAGGCAAATCGGCAGGTGATCGACAGCGTCAAAACCTTGGCCACCAGTTTCGAATTGACCGAGCCGGCCTTACCGGCCGCCAACGATCTGCAATCGACTGATCTGTGGTCACGATATTTCGCGCTCACCGCGCAAATTACCGAGCGCTTTAAAGCCGAACAACAAGGCAAAACCGAGCTGCAACTGGCGCTGTGGGCGGAAACTTCCAAAGTTGCTGAAAAAGATGCGCTATTGGGGCCGCTCCAATTACGTTTGGAATCGCAAACCGAACAGTTGAATAAACTGGAATTGGCGGTGGAAGAGCAAAAAATTCTGCGCGAGCGCGAACAAGCCAGCGCGGAAAAACTACTGGCGGAGGCCCAAGCCAAACATCAAGCCGAACTGGCGCGTTACGCCGACTCGGCCAAACATTCGGCGACACCAGCCCCTGCTTACTCGCAGCCGGTATCTCAACCGGAGCCAAAAGTTGTTATCAACGAAGCGCCCGCAGTTATCCAGCCTGCCCCGGCTGTTGTTGCTGAACCTGTCGTGGTTCAGGCACCTGTCGAGCCGCCAAAGCCGGTCGAGCGCGAAGTTGCGCCGGTTGTGGATAAGCCCAAACCAGTGGTTGCCGAGCCGGCACCGGCAAAACAGTCATCCGTCGATAAATTGGCCGAGAAAAGTGGCAGTTTCGGCAAGTTCAAGCAAATGTTGAACAACACGATGCAGCAAATGGCTAAGTTGGATCAGAAACTGGGTACACAAACAGAAGTCGCGGCCGAGGCCATCCAGGAAGAGTTGGAAGAAGTCGCCACACCTGTCGTGGAGGCGGCCGCTGAACTTAAGGAAAATGTGGTGGAAATCGCGGAAAATGCCGCAGAAGCGATCAAAGAACCGGCTGCCGGCGTTGGCGGAAAGCTGAAAGGTTTGTTCGGTAAAAAAGCGGCAGAGCCCGCCGTTGAGCCTGAACCGGTAGCGGAGCCCGAGCCGATTGCCGAAACAGTTGCCGCCGCAGTCGAACCCGCCAAACCTGCCGGGCTAAAAGGGCTGCTTAAAAAGTGGAAATGATAGTTTCCGCTGTTTAAACATCAGCCGGGCGGGCGTTGTTTGTCCGGCTGTTTAATCTGTCTGTGTATTCCAATTAAATCTGCCACCAATTCCTGTTTCTAAACAGCAGGTACTCCAATCGAAACCCACTGTGGGCGGCAACCGGCTAAAAGCAGGCGTAGGGTGTGGTTAGCTGTAGTTTTTAATGGCTTTGTTTTTGAACAGGGTATCTACGTCCATTCGCAAACTACCGAAAATCGGGATGGTTTCCCCCGTATGCCGCGCCGAGCACCGGAGCTTTTGAACGGATCAGCCCGTAGGGGCGATGCATGAATGCATCGCGTTGCCGAAGGGGCAGGAAGCCCCTTTCGGCAACCCCGTTCAAAAGCGAGGAGCGCAGGGAATAAGCGGCATTCGGGTGGCTTTTCTTTTGGTGACTTTTCTTTGGCCAAACAAAGAAAAGTTACTCGGCTGTCGGGCCGAGACCCGACATTGAAATCAGTTGTCGCGTTAGCGACACAAACACAAAAGTCCTTTAACCGCGTGGGCACAAAAACCGTGTCCACCCTACCGGGCTAGGCCTTATTCCACTCTAACAGAAAGTTAGCTTGACCAAATCAAACGATAAAAGAAGCATTGGATCGAGCACAGACGTGCTGTGCCCCTCCAGCGCCAACGAAAACCGATAGTACAAAAGCCCAACTTGCTACAAACTTAAATCTGGCTTTCTTCATAGTTACCTCCTTGGTTTGAAGTGCTATGGGTACATTGTGGTGTTCATTGTTAGTGGGAATTCCACCCAGCATTCGGACGGTCTTTTCAGTCATGTGAATACGTTGATATTCAAGGCTGATCGAACTCTCGGTCTTCTCGCTCCAATGCTTCCTTGGAAAGTTTCACGTTCAAAGTCTACTCTTTCATCCAGGCCATGTAAATTTTGGCATAGGTCCACATTCCTACCGCCAAGCTACCTGTTAAGTTGGAATTAAATGGCCGCTTTCTCCATATTTTCAGCCGTTTGGCAATGATGATTTAATGACGTCTTAGGGTCGATCAGAGACAATTCGCCTCTTTCCAAAGACCTTGTAGTGTTCAGCCGCCGCCCTATCGAATTGGGGCCCCGATACGCCATCGGAACAGATGGCGGTTTTCAATCGGGATAAGCAATCCGCCTAAACTTCCGGCACAAAAAAGAACGGGCTGCCTTCGTGGCCGGCGTGCTGCAAGGGGGCGTATTGCGGCATTTGTTCGAAACCGCCGCGCGCTGCCGACGCACGTACTTGATTGGCCACATCCCGGAAGATGTCGTAGTCTTCGATGATGCGTTTGTTGCCGCGCAGGACTTTCAAAAATGCATTGGCAAACACGGAGTGATCGCCGCCGCCCTGGTCCATAACGGGCTTAACGCCGCCGGATGTCAATACGGTGCGGGCTTTGCGGCTGTTCATGGCTTTTAACCAGCGTTCGCGCTTGGCGTCGTCCATGCCTTCCGGCAGTTTGGCTACTGCCGAGCCGGTCAATGCGCCGGAATAGCAGGAATCGGCTACCACCATAATGTGCTTGGCCGGCATGATGCTCAAAAATTCCGTGATGCTTTGGCTGGAAATCCAGTTGGCGCTATTGCCGGTTTCCGAATCGACCGGGAGCCAATAGGCGGTCTGACTTTTCTTGTCGATCTCGCCGTGGCCGGCGTAATAAACCAGCAAATTATCCTGTTCGGTGAGTTTTTGATTCAGTTCGTTAAACGCCGACATGATCGTGTGGCGATTGGCATTGATCAGCAATTTGGTTTTAAACCCGTAGCGCTCACGTAACAACAGTTCCAGGCTTTTCGCGTCGGCGATGGGTGTTTTTAGTGACGGATAAGCGCCGTACTCGTTATTGCCGATGATGATGGCGTAGAATTTGCCGAATTGAATATCGCCGGAGCGTTTCAATTCGCTGCCGTTGCTGCTCGGAAACACTGCCTCTGCCGCATTGCCGGAAGCCAGCAAGCGCAGGCTTAAATCGCTGCTTTGATTGCGTTTGTCGGTAGCGACGATGCGCACCAAGGTTTCGTCGCCTTTCAAACTCACGTCGGTTTCAAAACGGCCGTTGGCATCGACTTTTATCGCTTTGTCGTTCAACAGCAAGCGGCTCAGGCCGGTCGCCGCGTCGATTTTGCCGACGATGCGTTTGCTGCTCTCGCCCAAGCCAAATTGAATGCTGGGAATACCCCTGGTCACGGTGACGGCGGGTTCCAGTAATTCGATATTCGGACCGTTGCCCGAAGCCACCACGTTGGATGCTTGTTGTTGCAGTTTTTCTTTCAGTGCGGCAATTTCTTTGGCTTGCTGTTGCAAGGCTTGTTTGCGCAAATCTATTTGATTTCTGTCCAGTTTGTCCTGTGAGGTCAGCCAGCCGGTCAGTTCCGCCGATTGTTTTTGATAGGTTTCGATTTTTTCGTTGAGCTTGTTTTCGATGTCGTTGGTTTTGCTTTCAACGGCTTTCGCGCTGGGGCTTTGCTGGCGCGCCGCTTCCAGTTCGCGTTTCATGCGTTGCCTTTCCTGGCTGAGAGATTGTGTCAAACTACCCAATTTGGCTTGTTGGTCTTTTAATTGGCTTTCCTTTTCGCGCAACTGTTTTTCCAGCGATTCGATGTCGCTGGAGCCGCCGGGCGTGGTGGATTTTTGTTGTTGCAGTTTGTTACGCAAGGCTTCCAACTCGTCTTGAGCCTTACGCAAACTCTCTTGCTGATCCAGGGTTTGCTGGCGGGTGCTTTGCAGTTGCTCGCGAAGTTGCTCCGCTTCCCGGCGGGACTCGGCTACTTCGCTGCGCAAGGTGGCCAATTCTTCGCTATTGGCGATGGCTTGGGCATTGACGGCGGGCGCGAACTGGATGCCGGCGTCTTCCAGGCCGGCCGATTTGCGATACCAACGCAGCGCGGTTTCCTTGTCTTCGGTAACGCCCAGACCTTTTTCGTAAAGATGGCCCAAGTTCAATTGTGCTTGCGAGTTACCTTGATTGGCGGCTTTTTCGTACCACTGCGCGGCGGCTTTGTAGTCGGCTGGCGTACCCAGGCCTTTTTCGAAAATCTCGCCGACATACAGTTGGGCGGCGGCATCGCCTTCCTGGGCTTTGGGTAGCCAGATATTTAAGGCGCTGGCGTAGTTGGCGCGGTCGTAAGCGACATATTCGCCGCCGCGGACTTCACAATCGGCGGCGGTGGTGCGGATGGGGCGGCGGGCGCTGAGATAAGTCATCTGCGAGCCTAGCTTGCGTACCTGTCCGGGCAGTAGGCAATCGACGACAAACAGTTTGCTGGTGTCGGCCACGATATAGCCTTCGGTGGCTTTAGCCATTTCTTCCTGGCTGACATCGCGGGCGCAGGCGGACATTAAAATGCCGCCAATTGCCAATGCCAGCGTACGGTTCAATACTCTTTGTGTCGCCATGGTGTGCCGCCTCGAATGATTGATTTTATCCGGCAACCATAGCAGAAATCCGCTACCCCGCAAATGGCTAGGGCGGGTGGTCCAGACGTTTTAGCATCTGCGGCCAAATGGCTTGCCAGCCATGGCCGTGATCGGCATCGACGATTTGTACGTGGCTGTTTGGGCGTTGCTGCAGGGTTTGTTGGAATAATGCCGGGGGAATGTTGTTATCGCGCTGGCCCAGCAGATGCCATTCCGCGATGCCGGGTTTGCCGACGCGCTTAGCGGGGTTTAGAGAGTCATGCAAATGCTGGTAGCGGTGATGATCGGCCCAAATATCGATGTCGTAATTCCCCGCCAGCGTCACCACGGCGACTGCTTGCGGCAAACGCTCGGCTATCAGTAGTGCCAACGTGCCGCCGCCGCTGTGGCCGATCAACATCACTTCGGTGTAACCGTTTAGCGTGCAGAATTCTGTTAGTGCTTGGGTCATAGCCGCTACCACGCGCTCGCTATAGCGGGCGCCGGTCCACAAGCTTTGCGAGCAGCCGGGGTCGCTGGCGTGGCCGTTGTAGCATGGCCGTCCCAGGTATAAAGCCGGCTTCGGGTCGGAAGCCATTAATGACAGAACGGTAGCTGTGCGGGTAGTGGGGTCAGAGGCTGGAAACAGTCCACGTTCCCAAGGGCGGCCGTCACCTTCGAGATAAACATGCAGGCGTTTACCGGCTGATGGCGGCAAATGGGTAAAGGATGTTAGTTTGAATCCTGCGGCTTCCGACTCCAAGGCCTGAAAGCCGAATGCCGTGGCTTGCTCATGTAGGCGCATGGCCGGGGTACTGCAAGCTGCCAGGAAAAGCAGCAGACTCAGTTTAATCAGCAAATGTAGCCGCTTGACAGGCATCAGTTACAGGCGATTTAGAATAGACCACGCTGCATGCGGGGCATGCAGCGTGGTCAGGAGGCTTGGTCGTCCGGCAATCGACCGTTTGCCAGGTTGTTTAAAACGACAGCCGCAAGCCGCTGGAAAAGGCGTGGTTTGACACGTTTGCCCGGTCGATGATGGTATTGTAGGCTACGAAAGCGGATATGCCGTCGGCAAATTGGCCGGCCACGTTAAATCCCAGTTGCATGAAATCGCGGTCCGGATTGTCGGAGCGGATGTTAAAGCCGGCATTGTTTTGCACGAAGCGCACGACGCTGACTTGGGCGTTATAGCTGGATTCATGTACCCATTCAGCATTGACTTGCGGCACGATCACGCCCCAAGGCAGGCTCCACGCATACGAAGCCCTGGCGCCGGCTTTGGTCAGCATGGATTCTATGTTTTGTTTGCCGTAGCTGGTGCCGAAGCTGGAGCCACCTGTTTCGCGGTAGCCGTCCACTTCCGTTTTGGCGTAGTCGAAACCGATATAAGGTCCGACCACTACCTTGTCGATGTGGTAGTTATAACCCGCGCCCAAGCTGGAGGCATACTGCATGCCCGAGGTGCTGCCTTTTGCCGAGGTGTTGAAAAAGCTCATTGCCCGCTCGGATTCGTAATCGATGCCGCCGACACTGGCCAGCGCGTCGATATAGAAATCCTGAATATTCAAAGTGCTGTATAGCGAGCCGGTATAGGCTGCGGTATAAAGCTGGCCGGCGCGATTGCTGAAATCGGCTTTGTTGTGAGCGTTATTAAAGGCCACCCCCACAAAAAAATTATCGGTGAACGCATAATCCGCACCGACTGTGACACCTTGATTGTCGAAGCTGTAACCCTGTTCGTTGGCAGTGCGGTTCCGGCTACCAAAACTGCCGTCGATATTGCCGTATAGGCCCAGGCGTTGAAATATTTCCGGTAGTTCATCGCCGCTGCCGCCGCCGATTTTGGTACCGCCCAGGTTGATGCCGCCCGCATTGCCGGCGCGCAAGGTGGCGATGCGGTCCATCACGCTGCTGAAATTCGCTCGCGAAGTGGCAACCGTGGTGGCTGCAATCGTATTGATCTCTTCAGGGGTGATTTGATCGATAACATCGGCTTTGGCAGCCGCGCCCAGGCCGGCGATTCTGGCGCAGTCGCTGATAACAGCACTGCTGGTGGGCGATGCGCACAAGCTATTAATTGCCAGAGAGGTCGCGCTGGCGTTGGAGGTTGATTCGATAATTTGCGATTGGGAAATGACCGCGCCGCCGCTGCCGGCATAGCTAATCAATCTCGCACTGCCCGAGCCGGTGCCGGTGCCGGGAATGATCAGTCCCGAGTCGCCGACTATCAGTAACACATTGCCCGTGTCGCTGTTTATATTGGAACCCGCGATAGCGTCGGTTGATGCAAACGGGTAGTTTGCCAACGCGACAGTATAGCTGCCGGGGCTCAAGGGGTAGTCGTTAATCAGCGAGTTAAAATTCGGAGAAACGCCCGCCGCGCCGCAGTCTATCTGGTTGCAACCGTCGTCGTTCTGAGTGAGTACGGAGAGGCTGGTAAAATTGCCGGTGCCGCTCAGCAGGAAAATATAGGGGTCCGTTGTGGGGCCGCTGGTGGCAATATCGACCAGTGTGGTTTGTGATAGCGAGAAGGGCAGGTAGCCCACCGATCCGGCCCCGGAGCCGGTTAGATTGAATGTGCCGCTCGCGAATTCCACGCCTGCCGCGAGTGGCGACGCCAGCAGCAACGTCACTAACGAGCCTGCGGTTAGGGATTGCCGTTTGCTTAATCGCGCAACAGCGGTTTTAGAGCAGAATAGTTCAAAAAAAAACAGTGATTTCATGAGCATTTATTCCAAATAATTTTTGCAACTTATTATAGATGCATGTTGATGTTTTCAATAGTAATTAAATTTTTCTGGAGATTGGGTGCCGGCCACTCGCGCTTTTTCTTATTGAATCGTGGTCAGTAAATTTCTGATGACCGTCGGGCTTGGGAGAGCTCAAATGCAGCGGTGGCGAGAATTTGCCGGACCTGGACGGGATTTATCCCGGTCGATTTTGGGGCTTGGCGGTTTTTAGACCATCAAGGGCAATTGCAGCGACACGAACAAGCTCTTCGGCTAAAATCCTTACACTTTCCCTGACTGTCGTTTGCCATGTCCAGATTTGAGCTCGCATTGAAAGCCTTTCAGCAGGCTCAACTAGCCTATGAAGATTTATTGGCCGTAGCGGCCGCGTTAAGCGCGGAACCCGAACCGGTTTTAGATGCGGCTCGGCAATTTTTGGAAAACGAATATCGGAGCGGAAACATTGGCGCGGATGTTTATCGCGGTTTGCAATCGGTCATGCAAGACGAAACCCGGTTTGTCGACGACCAAACCCAAATGGCGCCTTCACGGGTCTCCGCTCCAGACGATGCAACCAGCATAGTTTCGGCGCCGACTACGGCGACGACGATACTGCCGGTTTCACCCGCTACGCAAACACCTACCCTGACCACCGAATCCTTGCTGCAAGGCTTGGATCCCTCGCAGCCGCGCGCCGAGCTGACAGTCGGTAGTACCTTGAAAGGTCGTTTTGTGCTCGAAGAGTTGCTCGGGGTGGGCGGCATGGGTATGGTGTTTAAAGCCACCGACTTGCGCAAAGTAGAAGCCTCGGATAAAGAGCCTTTTGTCGCTTTAAAGGTGTTAAATCAGGATTTTCAATTCAATCCGATGGCGCTGGTGGCTTTGCAGCGGGAGACCAAACGTGCGCAAACCCTGTCTCATCCCAATATTATTAAAGTCTACGATTTTGATCGGGACGGCACGCACGTGTTTATGTCGATGGAATACCTGCAGGGTAGGCCGCTCAGTCATCTGATCCGTGAGCATGTCGACAGCGGATTACCCTTCAAAAAAGCCTGGCCTATCATCAGTGCGATGGCTGAAGCCTTGGCGCATGCGCATAAGAAAAATATCGTGCATTCCGACTTTAAACCGGGGAATGTGTTTGTCGGCGACGACGGCGAAATCAGAGTGCTGGATTTCGGGATTGCTTGCGCCATTGGCCGCAGCGAAACAGACGGCCACGACGCGACGATTTTTAATGCGCGGTCGCTGGGCGCTATGACTCCGGCCTATGCCAGTTTGGAGCAACTGCAAAATAGCGATCCCGATCCGCGCGACGATATTTATGCCTTGGCTTGCATCACTTACGAACTGTTGAGCGGCAAGCATCCGTTTGGCCGGTTATCGGCGGAAAAGGCCACGGAAGTCAATCTACAGCCCAAACCCATTGCCCAGCTTAAACGCCGGCAATGGAAAGGATTGCAAAAGGCCCTGGCTTTTAGACAGGAGGATCGCTGTGCCACTATCGACGAATTTTTAGCGGCTATCGGACCGCATACGTCTGTCTATTACGGACTGTGGTCAACGGGTGTGTTGCTGGCTTGTTTGATCGGGTTGAACGTCTATTGGACTCTCAATGAAAAGCAAACCGCTACCGAAGTGGTAAAGGTCGCCGTTGAGCTCAATCCCGAGCAAAACCAAAAAATTAAGGATTTGCTGGAATTGGCGGATATTCATTTTGATGTCGGTTACCTAACCGCGCCGACCGGCAGCAATGCGTTCTGGGCTTATCAGGAAGTTTTGAAAATTGATCCATACAACAAAGCAGCAATAGACGGTATCAATAAAATTGCCGATACGCTGGAACAGCAGGCGTGGGAGTTTTACGAAAAGAACGACCGCTCGGAGGCTTTGAAAAAAGTACAGGAAGGTTTGGAAGTCAACCCTGTGCACAAGGGCTTACAGAGTTTGCGAGATAAGCTCAGGTTTAATTGATTTAGTTTTCCGATCTTTGCGGAGGGATTTTCAAAGAGCGGTGAATCTGGGGGAAGAGGTGTGTTTACGCAGATTATCAGCAGAAGTAATTCTGATTGGGCTATTTGTCGCGGCTAAGCCTGCTAAAGCCGGTCTGTGACCGAGTTTAGCAGGATGAAAGCCCAGCTTAGTGTTGATTATGCAGCTTTACGGCGGCGAGACATGGCGATGCCAAACAAGCCCAGCCCGGTCAAGGCCAAGCTTGCTGGTTCGGGTACAGTATTATTTGGTTGGGTCACAACGCGAATTTTGTTTTCAATCGCGGCTGCGTAAGCAGTCGCGTTAGCAACGCCAATGTAAAAGCCTTGAGTTGGGAAATTGTAAGGTGAGGTTGTGTCGCAAGGACCCGGGTAGCAAATGCTGTTTTGCAGATAGGCAGTATCCACCCCGCTACCAATGCCTTCGATACTGATGTTATCCACGCCGGCAGCAATCAAATTATTGCGCGCGGTAATTGCGGTTGCTTCGTTGCTTGTGACTCCGTCTGTTGCAAAATTTACGTAAGAAAAATCGATATTCAAAGTAGACGCCGCCAGAGTGGTTCGCATGGTGTCGAATGCCGCTGTAAAGTTTGTGCCGCCACCACTATAACCTAGGTTGGCGATACTCGTGGCCAGTGATGTGCGGCTGGCCGCGTCTGTGACGAGGAAGTTTTGAATGTCCGCGGTCGCAGAGCTGCTAAATGTCACGACAGAGATTTCATAGTTGCTGTTCAGCGGAATCAAATTATTAACAGCGTTGGATAATCCATTTTTGATGATATTCCAGTTAGATGAGCCAATGCTGCCTGATTCGTCGAGAATAAAGCCAAGTTGGATGGTGCCGGCATTGGCTGAGCTGGACGCAAATGCGCTTAGTGCGAAGGTGGCCGCCATTGACGCAGCCAAAGTGAGTTTGCGGATTTTTCTCATGTGATCTCCAAAAAGTGTTCCATTCAAGTTAACTCCCCAGCAGTTCGGAGCGTTTTTACCTGGCAAAGCGTTTTCGTTGGACGAGTCCCGATTGCTAGGTAGTGTCTCTTAGTTGGGGAAAGCAATTCATAAAAAGCAAGTATTGGGCCACCTTATTATTTTCAATAATTTGCACTTGAACGGATTGTTCGACGTATTTTTTTTGTAAAAAAAATCGACACTATTTTAGGCGGCGGACTATC
Organism: Methylomonas sp. PHL2-19; assembly: GCF_059331595.1. Classification (NCBI taxonomy): domain Bacteria; kingdom Pseudomonadati; phylum Pseudomonadota; class Gammaproteobacteria; order Methylococcales; family Methylococcaceae; genus Methylomonas; species Methylomonas sp. PHL2-19. Next base: position 4,556,265 of record NZ_CP196839.1, on the reverse strand, counting down.
GATTGGTTTTAGATTTCAAGACCGGAAGTTCGATGGTTTTCAATTTGTTGTTTTGAAATAAACAAAAGACTCGCCGTGCCGGTTACAAGGCAAATTGGTAAATTGGCAAACAGGTGGTTTTTTTGATGATCGGTGGCCTCCTGGTGCAGGTGGATATTTAAGGGGTTGGCGCGGATGACATGCTAAAATTCGGCGCATTATGACTTCCTATGCGCCGATTGCCAGTGGCTTCTCAATTATTCCCAGTATCCGATGATGCAACGCCCGCGCGACTGCGGGAAATTCCTTATAACTACACCTCGTTTTCTGATCGTGAAATCGTCATCCGTCTGCTCGGCGAAGACATGTGGTGGGTGCTTGAGTCGTTACGCGGTGAGAGAATTACCGGGCGCTCCGCGCGGATGTTGTATGAAGTATTGGGCGACATTTGGGCGGTACAGCGTAACCCTTATCTCGAAGACGATTTGCTCGATAATGCCAAGCGGCGGCGCGCCTTGCTGCAAGCCTTGCGGCATCGTTTGGGGCAGATGGAGGGTCGGCAAGCCGAACTGGAGAATCAGCATACCGGGCGGGCCGAGCGAGTGGGGCAATTGATTGCTGCTGCCCATCAGGCTGTAAATGAATTCGAAGCCCATTTCGAACGTACCGCGCAATTGCGACGTAGCGTGCTATCCCTGCTGTCGCAATTCACCCGCAAGGACAACATCAGCTTCGACGGTTTCGCCCGCGTCAGCCATGTCACCGATGCCACCGACTGGCGGGTGGAGTATCCGTTTGTGGTGCTGTACCCAACCGCGGAAGATGAAGTCGGGCATTTGGTGCGCGGCTGTATCGAGCTGGGCTTGACTATCATCCCTCGCGGCGGTGGCACGGGTTACACCGGTGGTGCGGTGCCGCTCAATGCTTATTCGGCGGTGATCAATACCGAAAAGCTGTTGGTGATGGGGGCGGTAGAGCGGCATACGCTATTACCGGGCGTGGAGTGTTCGTATGCGACGATTTACACCGGCGCCGGCGTAGTGACTCGACGGGTGATGGAAACCGCCGAACAGGCCGGTTTGGTGTTTGCCTGCGACCCGACTTCTGCGGACGCATCCTGCATCGGCGGCAATATTGCGATGAACGCCGGCGGCAAAAAGGCCGTGCTGTGGGGAACGGCGCTGGACAACTTGGCTTCCTGGCGGATGGTGACGCCCGATGGAAATTGGCTGGAAGTCGAGCGGCTGAATCACAATTTGGGCAAGATCCATGAGCAAGACAAAGCCGCATTTTTGCTGAAACGCTTCGATGCCGGCGGCAAGCAATTGCTGGGTGAAGAAACGCTGGAGATCTCCGGCAGTTTTTTCCGCAAGACCGGGCTGGGTAAGGACGTGACCGACAAGTTTCTCGGGGGGTTGCCCGGTATTCAAAAAGAGGGTTGTGACGGCATTATCACCTCCGCACGCTGGATTCTGCACGAAATGCCGCCGGTTAGCCGCACGTTTTGTCTGGAATTCTTCGGGCAGGTGCGCGAGGCGGTGCCTTCTATCGTCGAAATTCGCGATTACCTGGCGGATTTGCCGAAAGAGGGCGCTAGCCGCGTGATGCTGGCTGGTTTGGAGCATCTGGACGAACGCTACGTCAAAGCAGTCGGCTATGCCACCAAAGCCAAACGCCACGGCCGGCCGAAAATGGTGCTGATCGGCGACATTGTCGGTGACGATGAAAACCAAGTCGCGATGGCGGCGTCCGAAGTTGTGCGCATATGTAATGCGCGCGGCGCCGAGGGCTTTATCGCCGTGAACCCGGAAACCCGCAAGAAATTCTGGCTGGATCGCGGCCGCACCGCGGCGATTGCCCGGCATACCAATGCCTTCAAAATCAACGAAGACGTGGTGATTCCGCTGCCGAGGATGGGCGATTATTGCGACGGCATCGAGCGCATCAACATCGAATTGTCACTGAATAATAAATTGCGCTTATGCAGTGCCTTAATTGAGCTGCTGGGCGGCGACTTACCGCTTAGAGCCTACGAAGAAGGCGTGAATAAAGCCGAATTGTTGGACGAGCGTCGGGCCTTGGCGTTGGATGCGGTAGACACGGTAAAGCAGCGCTGGCAATGGATTTACGATAATTTGGATTTGCCGTTGGCCGAAGCCGAAAAAGCCTTCGCGTCACAAGGTATCCAGGCCGGCGAACTGAGCAATCGTGCCGTCGAGCCGATTTTGTTTCATCGCTTGCAGGATAATTCGTTACGGGTGTCGTGGAAGCTGGAATTGCTGCCACGCTTGCGGGAAATTTTCGAAGGCGATAACTTCCGGCCCATCGTCGAGCGCATCGAGGCTTTGCATAAAGAGGTGCTGCGCGGTCGCGTATTCGTGGCTCTGCACATGCACGCCGGTGACGGCAACGTGCATACCAATCTGCCGGTCAACTCCGATCATTACGAAATGCTGCAAGAAGCCAATGCTGCCGTGGCGCGGATCATGGCCCTGGCGCGTTCATTGGGCGGGGCGATTTCCGGCGAACATGGTATCGGCATCACCAAATACGAATTCTTGACCGAGGACGAGTTGGCGGATTTTCATGCCTATAAAAACCGCATCGATCCGGAAGGGCGTTTTAATCGCGGCAAGTTGATGCCGGCTGCCGATTTGCGTTCGGCTTATACCACGTCGTTTAGTTTGATGGGTTTTGAGTCCTTGATCATGCAGCAAAGCGATATTGGCGCGATTTCCGATTCGGTGAAAGACTGTCTGCGTTGCGGCAAGTGTAAACCGGTCTGCGCCACGCATGTGCCGCCGGCCAATTTGTTGTATTCGCCGCGCAATAAGATTTTGGCGACTTCATTATTGATCGAAGCGTTTTTGTACGAAGAACAAACCCGGCGCGGGATTTCGATTACCCATTGGAAGGAGTTCGAAGACGTCGCCGACCATTGCACGGTCTGCCACAAATGCTTCAATCCATGTCCGGTGGACATCGATTTCGGCGATGTGTCGATGAATATGCGCAATCTGCTGCGCAAGATGGGCAAGCAAAGTTTCAACCCGGCCAAAACCATGGCCATCGCATTTTTGACGGCGTCCAACCCAAACACTGTCAAAGCGATGCGCACGGCGATGATTGATTGGACCTACAAGGCGCAACGCATCGGCAATACGCTGTTAAAACCGTGGAGCAAAGCGCAGATCGCGCAGCCGCCTGCCACGGTCGGCAAGCCGCCAGTGCGCGAGCAGGTGATTCATTTCATGAATCGGAAAATGCCTGGCGATTTACCGACCAAAACCGCGCGGGCGCTACTGGACATCGAAGACGGGCAGATTGTGCCCATCATTCGCGATCACGCTAAAACCCGCACCGATTCAGAGGCGGTGTTTTATTTCCCCGGTTGCGGTTCGGAGCGTTTGTTCTCGCAGGTCGGATTGGCGACGCAGGCGATGTTGTACGAGATTGGTGTGCAAACTGTGCTGCCCCCTGGCTATTTGTGCTGCGGCTATCCGCAACGCGCCGGCGGGCAGTTTGATAAGGCGCAGAAAATTACCACTGACAACCGGGTGTTGTTCCACCGGGTAGCCAATACTTTGAATTATCTGGATATTAAGACCGTGGTGGTCAGCTGCGGTACTTGCCAGGACCAGTTGCAGGATTATGAATTCGAGAAAATATTTCCCGGTTGCCGCCTGATCGATATTCACGAATATCTGCTGGAAAAAGGCGTGCGCTTGGAAGGCGTGAATGGCGCGCGTTATCTATATCATGACCCGTGTCATAGTCCGTTCAAGCAGCAAGACCCGATCAAAGTGGTCAATCAGTTGATTGGTGCGCCGGTTGTTAAATCTGAGCGTTGTTGCGGCGAGTCGGGTACTTTGGCTGTGGCGCGGCCGGATATTTCCACGCAGATTCGTTTTCGTAAGGCGGAAGAATTGCAGAAAGACACGGCTAAATTACGGTTAGACGGCTACGACGGCGCGGTGAAGATGTTGACCTCCTGTCCCTCGTGCATGCAAGGCTTACAGCGGTTCGAAGACGAAGTCGAGCAAATGGAAGTCGATTACATCGTCGTGGAAATCGCCAAGCATGTGTTGGGTGATAACTGGATGACCGGGTATTTGGATCAGGTCAGCAAAGGCGGTATTGAGCGGGTTTTGGTGTGAGTTAAAGAATTGGTTAGCCGGCGATTCTTCAGCCGGCTTTGCCATTTGTACGTCGTAAAAACTGGCTTTTACACCAGTCCGCAAGCTGTGGTTTGCTTATCTTCAGGCAATAAAAAGCCGCGATAAATCGCGGCTTTTAAATTTGGAGCGGGAAACGAGACTCGAACTCGCGACCCCGACCTTGGCAAGGTCGTGCTCTACCAACTGAGCTATTCCCGCAAAATATAGTAATGGAGGCTGCGACCGGAATCGAACCGGTATATACGGCTTTGCAGGCCGCTGCATAACCATTTTGCTACGCAGCCTTTATAAGGACAATAAAAAAGCCGCGATTTGCCGCGGCTTTTCAAATTTGGAGCGGGAAACGAGACTCGAACTCGCGACCCCGACCTTGGCAAGGTCGTGCTCTACCAACTGAGCTATTCCCGCTTGGCTTACTATCCTGCGTATTATAAAAAGATATTTTTTTGTGTCAACAGTTATTGCAGGTTTATTGCCGAAGTCCAGGCTTTTCGGCCCTGGCATTCGCCGGATTCAGTGATCTCAACTTCCGCCCACAGAACATTTTTGTCGGTGGTGTCAGCTTGAGATTGAATCAGTTTTACAGGGGTGTTAAGCGGCATGTGTTTGCAAGCGCCGTCGCGGTCATTTTCTTCGGTATCATCGTAAGCGGCCATGGAGCCGGGAACGGAGACCAATCTTACAGTTGCATTTGGATCATAAGTGTTGGGGCTTTTCAACACGTAGTTCTGACCGGGAACCATGGCTTTGGCTTGGTGAACAGGCAATTTGGCATCGGAGCCACCACCAAAAATCAAGGCGACCAAGACCAGCGCCGCAGCGCCCACGCCGCCAAAAAATACTTTAGGATTGGATTCTTTTAGTGCCAACAGGTTAGCGACAATATTTCCGGCCGCATCTTTTGCCGCTACGGCGGAATCAGCGGCTGAACTTGTTTCCGGTTGCTTAGGCTCTTCAGCTTGATTTTGGGCTTCAGTCTCGTTGTTGTTTTCGTCAAGGCTCATGCGATGTTTCCTCTTAAGCTAGTTATTATTATGGTTAAGTGGTTAAAGTTACCACGCCGTTCGAACATTTCAAGCATTCATTTTTTTAGTCATTGGGTCGTATCTTAAGGGGAACTGTAGCAAAAATGAACAGGCTGGGATAAAAAAGCTAATTGGATCGCTGGTTTGCTGTCTTTGCATGGGGTTGGTCGATGTGATTGTCCTGTTCGGAGTTACCGGTTTATATCTGGATTCTTTGACAGTGCTTGTTGTGGTACTCGGGGTTGTGATGATAGGAGTCAGATCTTTTTTGGTCCGATCATGAATGCGATTTTTGCTTTGACTTGTTTTTTTGGAGGCTATCTCGATGGTGTGTTTTTTGACTAATCGGGAGTTGGCTAAGGTTGTGGAGGCGGAAGAGTACGCTGGACTGGTTAATCTATCAATCTTGGAGGAAAACTGGTTTTCCTCCAAACCAATCTGCGGTCCTATTTCGATACCCAAGTTTCACCTTTTGCTTCTTCAATGCTTTTTCTAAAAAGGCTCAAAATATATTGTTTGTAAGTGTCGTTTTTCCAATCCACATCCATCGTTGATACCGCGCTTATCCATACATCCTTATTTGGCCTGTTGTAAAACCAATAGAATTCATTATCAAAGATCATGTTTTTAATCTTCTTTGGATAGATTTTAATTCGCTGAAGAATTTTGGCATCCTGTTCCGGAGAGTTATAAAAATACAAGGATATAATGCCGCCATAGCAAGTAAAATTTGCCAGGTTTTCATCTTTGGAAAGACAGGCTTTTTCAATAATATTTAGTGTTGTTTCTAAGGCATGAGAGGAGGAAATGGATTGGAGTGTTTTTTTTCCTTCCATAACCTCGTTATAAGCTTTCAAACATTGCTTGTCATTATATTGAATGCATCTATTTAAAATGTCTAATGTTTTAGGAAAGTCCAGGCCAAATTTGGCGAGATATATTTGCTCAAAGGATTTTGGTAAAAGAAGTTCAAGATTTTTTTGTTCGGTATTTACAGCATCGCAGCTGAAGCTAAGTATTAAAAACAGCGCGAAAATGATGGTTTTCACAAGGACTGTTATATACATTATTTGTATTCCGTCCAGTCTGGGTTACCGAGTGAAGTGGGTGTTTTTTCAATCCGTTCCATTATATTTGTTATGTTAGATGGAGTATCGACAACGCCAAAATCGATTTTATTTTTTGCCCCCGCGCTAGCTACGCCGAAAACTCCATTCCAGGTTTTTGCGAAGCCTTCGGTATAGCATCCATAAAACTTTGAAACCTGCTTGGGTTTTTTGATGAACTTCTTAACTAGGGCGCTATTTTTTAAAATATCTGCTTTATATATCATATCAGTAGCAAAGGCAGCCGCTTGACATGCCGAATTATGAGTAAGCGCTAGCATTAATCCATCCCCGCTAGCATGTCCGCTATACCAAACCCGGCTAATAGAGTTATCGCTCAGTGATAGCAGATAGCTCCAAAAGTCTTCTGGTTGATTAATTCCTTTGTATTGAATGCTGTAGGTTTTAGCAATAGTTTGAATTTTATTTATATAGCTGGTGCCGCCCGCTGCTATTAATTTATCTGTTGCCATTTTTCGGATACTGTGTAAGTTATATCCGTCATCCTCCTTTTCTTCGGCTTTGGTGATAACTGAGTCAGCTTTTTATAAGGCGGCTCGTATAATACCCAATGAATCAACTCCTTGGGTTGTTTATTGTACAAGTTCTTCATCGCAGCCAACTGTAATGGCACAATATAATTTGACCAACGCTGGTCATGAGCTTTATCACAACCCATAAATAAACCTGGGCCGCCAATCAATATAACAAAGTTTTCCATTTTACTTTTCCAATATTATTTGAGTGTTATTTTGTGCAGTGTATGTAGCAAGTAATGATGCAGTGTCTGTGCATCGCCCTAACCAGGGTGATATACAAGGCAGGTTCGAGTCGCCTGCTCAAATACGCTTTGTTATTGAAGCTCTTCCGGGTGGAAGTAGAAATATTCAAAGCGGGGCGTTTTTTACCTTATTTAATTCGAATCTAAAAACCGGGTATTTCCCTTAAAGCGCCACAGAAACGCATTGAAAGCTTTTCTTGTCCTCGCTCCCGTCGCTTAGCAGTATGATCTGGTTTTCATTATTCGGAAAAAAGAACGCGGCTTGGATATTCAGCTCTTCGAGATCGGCGGGATTTCGCGTCAGATGGTCGAGCACGCTTAGTTCGTTGTCTTCGTCGTCCGCAGTGATGAAGTAGCCGTCATTTAGCGCAATTGCGCCGGATACATTTGATCGGCCTTTGTAGATTTTTGTATCCATATCAGAATCGCTGGCGAAATGTTGATTTCAAGATAGCTGGCCGGCTGGCGATGCCTGATTAATCCGGCCCTAATATTGTCACTGACGCGCAGCAGGTAGCCCTGTTGCCAAAATGGATTCCCGCTTTCGCGGGAATGACGAAGGCTTGCTGAACCGCGCTGAAGTAAGCTCGGGGGTTACTCGTCCGGGCTGCTGATAAAGCGATAAATCAATGCGCCCAAAACCGCGCCAATAATCGGCGCCAGCCAGAACAGCCAAAGTTGTGCCAAGGCCCAATCGCCGACATAAACCGCCACACCCAGACTGCGGGCCGGATTGACCGAAGTGTTGGTGACCGGAATGCTGATCAAGTGAATTAAGGTCAGGCCCAAACCAATCGCGATAGGTGCCAGGCCGGCCGGGGCTCGGGTATCGGTGGCGCCGAGGATGATCAGTAAAAACATCATCGTCATGACCACTTCGGTAATCAACGCGGAGAGCAGGGAATAGCCGCCCGGCGAATGTTCGCCGTAACCGTTGGAGGCAAAACCTGCGGACACATCGAAACCGGCCTTGCCGCTGGCGATTAAATACAACACGCCGCCGGCGGCAATCGCGCCGATCACTTGCGAAACGATGTAAGGCAACAATTGATTGGCCGGAAAGCGGCCGCCCATCCACAAACCAACCGATACGGCCGGATTGAGGTGGCAACCCGATATATGGCCGATGGCATAGGCCATGGTCAGCACCGTCAAGCCGAACGCCAGCGAAACGCCAAGCAAGCCGATGCCCACATTCGGAAATGCGGCGGCTAATACCGCACTACCGCAGCCACCAAGAACCAACCAAAATGTCCCGAAGGACTCGGCTACATACTTTTTCATATGACTCTCCCGTGTGTTGTTATAGTTTTGCCTGTTATTGACCACTTATTTTTTGTTTAATAATCAATCGGCTAGCGCACTGTATTCCGGGTCTTTGTGTGATGTCAATCACAAAAAACGGCTAGATTCTTGCTTGGCGCTTGCTATTTTCAGCTAGCTACCCGGTTGCGTGGAATCGCGAGTGTTTTGTGGCACCGGCAATTCCGGAAGAATAGTTCGGGAAAGTTTATTTCGTATGGCTAATTTCCCTATTCGATGTGAGAATTAGGGCTTATCTGATTGCTCGACATTCTTCCACCTCGTGCCCGATATTTCCCAATACAGCCACAGCACCAATTTGATCGGCATGGCGACGGCTTGCGTGGCTAGCCATCTGTTTAACGACTATCCCAAACCTCTGCACATCGCTGGCACCCGCGAGTCGGCGCCGGGGTTGTTCGAGCAGTTGGCCGGCCAAACTACCTTGGCCGAATGTGGGCGCATATTTCAAGACTATATGTGCGTGGTATTCGGCTTCGAAACCGAGCAGCGTTTGCGCGACGATGCCGAGGGTAGGCGGCGTTATCGCAATAGCTATTTACGCTTGATTCAGGATTGGGGCTTGGATTCCAACAATGCGCAGGGGGCGGTGCTGAAGGGCTGGGTGGAGAGCCGCTTCGGTTTGTTTCCCAATTATCACAAGCACCAGCTCAATAGTTTTGTCAGCAAGGACTGGATAACCTACATCGAAGAAAAGATGAACAGCCGCTATCACAACAATTGCATCTACATGCAGCTGGATTTGCTGTACGAGTTTTGCCAGTGGGTGATCGAGCGTTTCCAGGTGCCGGCTGCCACTCACAAAATACTGTATCGCGGCGTCAATGCCTTGGACGATTGGGTCGTTACCGAGCAAGATAAGCAGCACAAGATCGTCCGCTTCAATAGTATCGTCTCGTTTACCGACCGCAGCACCATCGCCAGCGAATTTGGCGGGTATGTATTGGAAGTGGCGGTGCCGATGGTGAAACTGGTGTTTTTTAACGACTTGCTGCCGCACCACGCCTTGCGCGGTGAAGCCGAGTATTTGGTGATAGGCGGCGACTACCGCGTCAAGGTATTGCGATGAACGAGCAGTTAATGAATCGGGCCCTGGGTGCTTACCTGGGTTTTGCTTGCGGTGACGCATTGGGGGCGACGGTGGAGTTCATGTCGCCCAGGCAAATTCAACGGCGTTACGGCGTGCACACCGAAATGATAGGCGGCGGCTGGCTGGGTTTGGAGCCGGGGCAGGTGACAGACGATACGCAAATGTCGCTGGCCTTGGGGCGAGCCATCATTGAGCATCAAGGTTGGAATTTGAAGTCTGTGGCCGACAATTTTCTCGCCTGGTTGGAAAGCGATCCGCCGGATGTGGGCAATACTTGCCGACGCGGCCTCGTGCGGTATCGTGATGAAGGTGTATTGATGGGGTTGCCGCGTGAAGATGACGCCGGTAACGGCGCCTGTATGCGTAATTTGCCGGTGGTGTTGGCGACGCTAAATCGGCCGGATGATTTCGAATTATGGAGTCTGGAGCAGAGCCGCATCACCCATAACAATCCATTGTCCGACGCTGCTACGCTGGCATTGGGTCGAATGACTAACCGGTTGATTCATGGACAACCTGTTGAAGTCTGTTTGCTGGAGGCCAAACGCTTGATCAACCAATACAGCGAATTTGCCTACCACCCTTATCCGAGTAAAGCCTCGGCCTACATCGTCGATACCACGCAGACGGTGCTGCATTATTTCTTCAATACCGATAATTTCGAATCCTGCCTGATCGCTACGGTGAATCAGGGCGGTGATGCGGATACGACGGGGGCCTTGGCCGGGATGTTGGCAGGGGCCAAGTATGGATTGGCGCAGATTCCGGAACGGTGGTTGGGCCAATTGGATAGTCGGGTGGGTGCAGAAATACGCGGGCAGGTAGCGGCACTTATCAAGATGAATAACTGATAAGCACGCCGGCGGTTTTTGTGTCGTTAAATATGCAGATGGCTTGTCGTTAACCAAGTTAGTATGGTTATGTGGATAGTAAGCTGATTTCCGGTCGAGGCCGAGGATTGTTGTCGACTCAGAACAAGCTGGTTGGGTGCGTTATTTCCTGATTCGCGGCAATCGGCCTAGAATAGCCGGCTCATATCTACTGTCATTGGTCATCGATGAAAGATAAATCGTTTACTTTCGAACAAATTCATATCGAAGTCGCCCGCAATGCATCTGACGATTTCAACTTGTTTCACGACAAGCATAAATGGCTGCAGGTCACGCACAACCCGTTTAAAGGCCCGATCGTGCTGGGCTTTCAGTTAAATACTTTGATCGAATATCAGATGCGCTTATACCGGGAGGCGCATCACGAAGACCAGATTATCGCCGACAATCAGCTGCGTTTTAGTAATTATCAGATCATCTTTGTTAATGCCTTGCGGCCGCGGCAAGAGATGACGCTGGATATTAAAAAGACCTTGATTGCGACAATACCCGAGCTGACTTTGACCAATCGCATCGCGATCAAGTCGCAAGGCAAAACCATTTTGCTCGGTTATAAAAAAGAAACCAAACAGCCTTTGTTTTTAGCGGATACCGATTTAAGCGGCCTGCCGGATTTGAATGCGCTACCCGATAAAACCGTGGTGCCCGGCACCGAGTTTTTTTTAAAGCGCAAGTGGATGAATAACGGCAACGTGAAGAACTTTCTGTCGGGTTCGTTTGCGGAACAGTCGGATTATTTCGATGAGTTGTTGCAGGTGGCGCAGTATCCGGAAGTGTTCCCCTGCAGTTTGACGTCCGGCGCGTTGCTGGAGAAGGCGCAGTTGGAAAACCACGACTTCAAACGCAATCCGATGGTATACACCTCTCACGACATTTCAGTGGATCGCGTGCATCTGGCGACTTTGAAAAACAACGACAAGCTGCATATTCTGGTCAAGCAACTGCCGGAGTCCCCGGATAAAACCCTGAATCACACCAGTATCATGCTGCGTACCTACGAATGTTTTGGCGTGTTGGAGAACAAAGCGGTTTTGTTCCGGATCAAACTGAATTTGGTGCCTTTGGAAGAAATTATTAAAAATTTGAGCGGGAAAACATAGCCTCAGGCCGCGAATCGCCTAGTCGCGGGCGAATGTTGTGAATTTTTTGGAACATAAAGTATAATCCGCGCTGTCGTTAGGCAAGGCCAGTGACGAGATTGCAAATTCAATTAATACAACACTAAAGATAAGGTAAGTGCTCGCAGTCAGGCATTTGCATTGTTCGAGGAAAAAAATATGAGTAATATCGAAGAACGAGTAAAAAAGATTGTCGCAGAACAATTAGGCGTAAAAGAAGAAATCGCGAACGATGCGTCTTTTGTTGACGATCTTGGTGCTGATTCTTTAGACACAGTTGAACTCGTCATGGCTCTGGAAGAAGAATTCGAATGCGAAATTCCAGACGAAGAAGCTGAAAAAATCACCACAGTCCAATTGGCTATCGATTACATCAACGCCAATCTGCAGTAAGTTGTTTCCAAAAGTTAGTGGGTGCTTGCCATCCACTAGCCGGTTTATCTCCCTTCTCTGGTTGTCTTCTTTTTTTACCGGTAGTTTACTGTGAGCACACGTCGAGTTGTTATAACGGGCTTAGGCGCCATTACGCCGTTAGCCAATAATGTTGCCGATACCTGGGATGGCATTGTCAACGGGAAGAGCGGCATTAGTCCGATCGATTCATTTGACATATCCCCTTTTGCAACGACGTTCGGCGGTGTCATCAGAAATTTCAATATCGGCGACTATATTGCCGAGAAGGATGCCAAGCGCATGGACGGTTTCGTGCATTACGGCATTGCAGCGGGCTGCCAGGCGATTGAGGATTCCGGTTTTGAAGTCACCGAAGAAAATGCCGAGCGGATCGGTGTGGCTATCGGCGCCGGCATCGGCGGCATTACCGGTATTGAAGAATGTTATGCCACCTACGTGGCCGGCGGACCAAGACGGATTTCGCCTTTCTTTGTGCCGGGCAACATCATTAATATGATTTCCGGTAATCTGTCGATCAAATATGGTTTGAAAGGCCCCAACTTTGCCATCGTCACCGCCTGTTCGACGGGTACGCATAATATTGGCGACGCGGCAAGGCTGATCAAATACGGCGATGCCGATGTGATGGTGGCCGGCGGTGCAGAGCGCTGCACGACCTCGCCGACCGCGATGGGAGGATTTGCTTCGGCAAAAGCCTTGTCGCGCCGTAATGACAGCCCTACCACTGCTAGCCGACCCTGGGACCGTGACCGTGACGGTTTCGTACTCAGCGACGGCGCCGGTGTAGTAGTCCTGGAAGAACTGGAGCATGCCAAGGCGCGCGGGGCGAAAATTTACGCGGAGCTGGTTGGCTACGGCATGAGTGGCGACGCATACCATATTACCTCGCCGTCTGAAGGTGGCGAAGGCGCTGCGCGTTGTATGCGCAACGCGATGCGTGATGCTAAAGTTAATCCTGAAGACGTGCACTACATTAATGCCCACGGCACCTCGACGCCGGCTGGGGATATTGGTGAAACGCATGCCATGAAGTTGGCGCTAGGCGATCACGCTTATAAATTGGCCGTCAGTTCCACCAAGTCGATGATCGGTCATTTGCTAGGCGCGGCGGGTGGCATCGAAGCGGTATTGACGGCATTGGCTATCCAGCACCAAATCGCACCACCCACCATCAATTTGGAAAATCCCGATCCTGAGTGCGATCTGGATTACGTCCCGAATATCGCCAGAAACATGCAGATCGATGTCGCTATTTCCAACTCGTTTGGCTTTGGCGGTACCAATGGCTCTCTGGTTTTCAAACGTTACCAATAAGCGCTTCCGCTTCCGCAGTGTCTGGCTATGTTTTTATTAAACGGCGAGCACAGACACTGTGTCGATGTTTCTGACCGAGGTTTTCAATACGGCGACGGTCTGTTTGAGACCATCGAAGTCTTGCAGGGCAAGCCGCTGTTTTTTGACCGGCACCTAAAACGCTTGGCCGAAGGCTGTCGGCGATTGCTGATCCCGATGCCGGATAGCGCCTTGCTTGATGCTGAAGCCCGGCAATTGAGCAAATCCAGCGAGCGGGCCGTGCTGAAGTTGATCGTGACGCGCGGCAGCGGTGGTCGCGGTTACCGGCAGCCAGAGCAAGTTATCCCTACCAGGCTGTTCAGCCTACATCCTTACCCCGATTATCCCCTTCAGTTCCAAACAGATGGCATCGCCGCGCGTTTTTGCGAGCAGCGTTTGTCTTTGAATCCGAGCTTGGCCGGTATCAAACACATGAATCGACTCGAGCAAATTTTAGCCAGAGCGGAATGGCAAGATGATTCAATTCAAGAGGGTTTGATGTTGGATACTCAAGACCGGGTCGTGGAAGGCACGATGAGTAATCTATTCATCGTCAAGTCAGGCAGTTTATACACGCCGCCGCTAGGGCAATGTGGTGTTGCGGGTATTGTGCGGCAGTTGATTATGGCGTTCGCGCAGTGCAGCAAGCTACCGTTGTTTGAGCAAGCAATCGATCAAACTGCCGTTTTGCAGGCTGACGAGCTATTTGTCAGCAACTCGGTAATCGGTATCTGGCCGATTAAACGGCTGGAAGCGCAAGTTTTTAGTGTCGGCGCCATCACCCGGCGCTTGCAAGACTTGCTCAACGCAGCCCGCATGGCAGAGGTATAGCAGTGTTTAGAAGCATTATCGCATTTACATTATTGATGGTATTGGGTTTGGTGTCGATTTGGGCCGGCATGCACTATCAACTGATTCTAAAAAAGCCGGTCGTCATGACCGAAACCGTGATTGAAATTAAAAAAGGCGATACGCTGGAATCGGTGGTGAAAAATCTGCGTGCCCAGCAGGTGACGGTGAATCGCTTATGGTTTCGGTTGTTTGCCTATCGGAAAAATCTCGACCATTTGTTGAAGGTGGGTGAGTATGTGTTAGCGAAAGGTTCTACCGCCGCCGACATTCTGCAACAATTGACCGATGGTAAAACCCGCAAGTATTCGATTACGTTTCCGGAGGGTTGGTCCTTTAAGCAAATGTTCAATACCATCAAAAACAACCCCAACCTGCAACACACGCTGACCGATAACCAATTGGAAGACCTGATGGCGCAAATCGGTTCGGATAAGAATCATCCGGAGGGTTTGTTTTTTCCCGACACCTATTTCTTTGAAAAAAATACCTCCGATGTCGATTTGCTTAAGCGTGCGCATGATCGCATGCAAGCGGTGTTGAACGAAGAATGGCAAAAACGCGATGACGGCGTGCCCTTGGAAAACCCTTACGAGGCGTTGATTTTGGCGTCTATTGTCGAAAAAGAGACCGGCGCCGGCGAAGAGCGCAGAAAGATCGCCGGGGTATTTGCGCGGCGTTTAAAGAAAGGCATGTTGTTGCAAACCGATCCTACCGTCATTTATGGCATGGGCGACGATTACCATGGCGATATCCGGCATAAAGATTTGCGCGAACCCACACCCTACAACACCTATATCATCGAAGGCCTGCCGCCCACACCGATTGCAATGCCGGGCAAGCAGGCGATAGTAGCCGCCTTGCACCCGGATAATAGTGATGCTTTGTTTTTTGTCGCCCGCGGCAATGGCCGCCATGCGTTTTCTTCGACCTTGGCTGAACACGAAAAATACGTCGATCAATATCAACGATGACACACGGACGATTTATTACGCTGGAAGGTGGAGAAGGCGTTGGCAAGTCCACCAATCTGCAATTTATCAAACAGCTGCTGGAAGAACGAGGCATCCCGTTGGTACTGACCCGCGAGCCGGGTGGTACCGGCATTGCCGAAAAGATTCGCGGGATTTTGTTGGAACGGCAAGCGGAAAGTTTGACCGAGCAAGCCGAGTTGTTGTTGGTGTTCGCGGCTCGCGCTCAACATATTCAACAAGTGATCTTGCCGGCGTTGCAGCAAGGGCAGTGGGTGGTGTGCGACCGTTTCACTGACGCTACTTATGCGTACCAGGGCGGAGGCCGCCATATGGATCTACACACCATAGCCTGGCTGGAAAACACCGTGCAGGGCACGCTTCGGCCGGATTTGACCTTTGTCCTCGATGCGCCGATAGAAATCGGCATGCAGCGCGCCAAGCATCGGGGCGAACTGGACCGGTTTGAAACCGAACAGTTAGCGTTTTTCGACCGAGTCCGGCAAGCATATTTGCAACGTGCCGCGACGGATTTGCGTCGTTACAAAATTATCGATGCCAGTTTGCCGCTCAGCGAGGTGCAACAGCAGTTGCGCCTTGAGTTGGCAGGCTTGTGGGCCGATTGATGTCTACCCAAATGCAGGTTTACCCCTGGCAACAGGATAATTGGCGGCAGTTGCACGGTTATATCGAGCAACAACGCATCCCGCAAGCCTTGTTATTTTCAGGTGCGATCGGTCAAGGCAAGCGGGATCTGGCCGGATACTACGCCCGAACTTTGTTGTGCCATGCGCCGCTAACCGATGCGAGTGCGTGTGGTCATTGCGTTGCTTGTAAATTATTCGATGCACAAACCCATCCCGACTTTCTGACGATAGAACCTGACGAACCGGGCAAGGCCATCGGTATCGACAAAATCAGGCAGTTAATCGTCAAGCTGGCGTTGAAGCCGCAATATGACGATGCCTACCGCGTGGTGATTATTCAGCCGGCCGACGCCTTGAATACGGCTTCGGCGAATGCGTTTTTGAAATGTCTGGAAGAGCCGACCGAACGCACGTGTTTGTTGTTGATCAGCGAGCAACCGAGCCGTTTGCCGGCGACGATTCGCAGTCGTTGCCAGAAAGTCGATTGCCTAACCCCCGCCCACGAACTGGCAATCACTTGGTTGCGGCAGCAGCGTGTCGGAGAGCAGGCCGATCTGCTCTTAACTCTGGCCCAAGGCTCGCCGCTATTGGCTCAGCAATACGCCGAACTCAATATGATTCAGCTCCGGCAGCAGTATTTCGACGCCTGGTTGCAAGTGGCACAAGGCAAAGAGAATCTGTTAACCGTCGCCGAATTCTGGCAAAAGCAGGAAAAGATTGATTTGGCCGTGGTGTTACGCTGGATGGCAAGCTGGGTCGCTGATATTGTTAAATGCGCTTACCGGGCGGAATCGCTGGAACTTGCCAATCCGGATCTGAAAAATGCCTTGCAAGCCCTCGCCCAGCGGCTAGAATTGAAACGCCTCTATCGGTTTTACGATAATGTGCTTACCACCAAGTCGCAATTGAACACGCAACTTAATAAACAATTGATGGTCGAGCAGCTATTGATTAGCTGGTCGCAACTGAATAGACACTAAGCGTATGGCAGAATCAGCAGCACCCAGACAAGGTATCCTGTCCTTATCGATCAAGGATAAAAACGCGCTGTATGCGGCGTACATGCCCTTCGTGAAAAATGGCGGCTTGTTCATCCCGACCAAACGCGAATACGAGATGGGTGAGGAAGTGTTCATGTTGCTGAATTTAATGGACGAAACTGAACGCTTGCCGATTGCCGGTAAAATTATCTGGAAAACGCCGTCCGGCGCGGAAGGCTATCGCGCCGCCGGTATTGGCGTGCAATTCAGTGATCAGGATGGTGGTGCTGCGCGCAATAAAATCGAAACCTATCTGGCCGGTGCATTAGAATCTGATCGCTCCACGCACACCATGTAAACACTTTTGCGGGCGGACTTTGCCGCTTGTCTTTACTTTTCTAAACTCATGTTCATCGACTCCCACTGCCATCTTGATCGTATCGACTTGGCGCCCTACGCTAATGATTTCAATACCTTCATGCAAGCGGCACGCGCGGCCCAGATCAGCCATATGCTGTGTATTGCTATCGATATGGAAGCCTATCCGGCTATGCTGGAGCAAGTCATGCCGTATTCGGACATCTCCTTGTCGGTGGGCGTGCATCCAAATGTTCATGATGGGCGTGAGCCCACGCTGGATGACTTGCTGCAGTTGGCCGATAACGAAAAAGTGATCGCCATTGGTGAGACGGGGCTGGACTATTTTCGTAGCGAGGGCGATTTGGAATGGCAGTTTCAACGGTTTCGCACCCATATCGCCGCCGCCAAGACACTCAACAAGCCTTTAATTATCCATACTCGCGAAGCTGGGCAGGATTCCTTGGATGTGTTGCGGCAAGAAGGCGCGGACCAAGTGGGCGGGATTATCCACTGTTTTACCGAGGATTGGGCTTATGCGGAAAAAGCATTGGATTTGAATTTCTATATCTCTTTTTCGGGCATCGTGACCTTCAAGAACGCGGAAGCCATCAAAGATGTGGCGCGTAAAATACCAGCCGACCGTTTTCTGATTGAAACCGACTCACCGTATCTGGCGCCGGTGCCGTATCGCGGTAAACCGAATTATCCGACCTATGTGCGCTACGTGGCGGAACATATTGCGGATTTGCGCGGAACCTCTGTCGAAGCCATTGCCGAGCAATCGACCGAGAACTTTTATCGCCTGTTTGCCGGATCTTCGGCCGATAAGCTACGTCGGGCTAGCTAAAAAAAACGACCGGGTCCATGTTGCGATGGACCGGCCGTTCGGAGAGGTGGGGTATAACTCTCATTCCCCATAGGGGCGCATACAAGAGTTGCTTGCAGTTTACTGAAGCGACACTGTCCTGAAAATGTGGCATTTTGCCGCGTGGCAAATTGTCGCTGCCCTGGCGGTTAACCTAATTCCTTGAAGTGCCGTCATGACATCTATCTACCTTTTATGCCCTGGGGTATAGCAACTTTATTTTTCTCGGAATATGGATCTGGAATTAGCTAGTCCGCTAGGAGTTTTTCAACTCCAGCGCTTACCTTTTCGCAAAAATGAACTGCTGCGGGCTTGGGATGCTGCTGACGAATATCTGTTAAATCACCTGGCTGCCGCAGGTATTGCCGAGCATGGCAGTATCGTCATCCTCAATGACAGCTTCGGTGCGTTGGCAGTTTCGCTAAGCGCTTACCGGCCAACCGCTATGTCCGATTCCTGGCTTTCGCAGCAGGCGACACGTATTAATCTGGCATTGAATCGCATAGACCACGAGCGAGTGCGCTTGTTGGATAGCCTGTCGCTACCGGAAGCGGACATTGATTACCTACTGATTAAAATCCCCAAAACCATGGCTTTGCTGGAGTATCAATTGCATAGGCTTAAACCGTTGTTGAAGGCTGATTGTCGGGTAATCGCTGCCGGTATGGTAAAGACCTTACCGCCAAACACCTGGAAATTGCTGGAGCGCTTGGTCGGGCCCACGCAGCCCTCTTTGGCGGTGAAAAAAGCTAGACTGATTTTTGCCAGTGTGGATCAAAATCTGCAACTGCCGGAAAACCCTTATCCCACGCGCTATCAGTTGGAGAATAGCGATCTTTCGGTCTGCAATCACGCCAACGTATTTTCTCGCGATAGCCTGGATATAGGCACCCGTTTTTTATTGGAGCATCTGCCGCAAAACTCCGAGTACCGAGATTTTATCGATTTGGGTTGTGGTAACGGCATCGTCGGCGTGATGTTGGCAAAACAAAACCCAAATGCGCGAATAGGGTTTATCGACGAATCGTTTATGGCTATCGCCTCGGCCAAAGAAAATTTTGCGGCGGCTTTTGCCGATAGTCGGCAGGCCGATTTTTTAGTTGCCGACTGTTTGAGCGATTACCCGGAGAACAGTGCAGACTGCATAGTCTGTAACCCGCCGTTCCATCAACAGCACACCATAGGCGATCATATTGCCTGGCAGATGTTCCGGCAGGCACATAAGGTCTTGCGTAAGGGCGGTGAGTTACGGGTAATCGGTAATCGCCATTTGAACTATCATCTGGCGCTAAAGAAATTATTCGGCAATTGCCGGCAGGTGGCTGCAAATGCCAAGTTCGTGATTTTCAGCAGCGTGAAGGTTTGAGTTATTCGATATTTTTATAATGTAAGGATGAAATCTGTTCGGAAACGATGCCGATCAGAAAGATAAACAAGGACGACAAAAACAGTACCGCGCTCATATTGGTAAATCGGTTTTCGGTAAAATAAGTGTAGCCGTAATAGCCGGCGCCCAAGCTAAATACTATGCTGCTGATGGGTAAAAACAGCCGCATGGGTGAGAACAGCACCCCAATCCGTAAGATAATAATAAAAAATCGAAAACCGTCATGCATCAGCCGGATATGGCTTTTGCCGCTGCGTTTGCCGGCGTGGATAGGAATGTAGGCTACCGGGAAGCCGGAACGAAAAAACGCCATTGTGCTGGTGGTCGGATAAGAAAAACCGTTGGGTAAGAGGTAAAGAAATTTGCGGAATTTGTTGGCTCGGGCCGCACGAAATCCGGACGTAAGATCTTCTATTTTGTGCCCGGTCATCACTGATGCCAGCTTATTGTAGAACTTATTCGCCAGACGTCGGAATAATGAGGCATGGCTACCGGCGTTTCGGGCACCGACCACCATATCGTAGCCGTCGTTCAGTTTGTTAAGCAACGCCGGAATGTCGCCGGGGTCGTGTTGGCCATCGGCATCCATAAACACCAAAATATCGTTTTTTGCATGTCTGGCTCCGGTTTTAATCGCCGCACCGTTGCCCATGCTGTAAGGATGATCAATCACTGTGACACCGGCCGCGCGAGCGATGGCGGCAGTATCGTCCGTCGAGCCATCGTTTATCAGCAGAATCTCCGCATCAGGGTACAGCAGATGTAACATCGGTAAAAAGGACGGCAGATTTCTAGACTCGTTTTTCGCGGGGATGACGATGCTGATCGAGGGGATGTTATTCATGAAAATCCAAAGGTTGGCAAGGAAACATGCCGAAATGTGGACAACAGTCTAGCAGAATTAAAGGGTATCGACAGCTGGGGTCGATTTATCGAAACTGGTCTTTCAATAGGCGTAATTGCCTGAAAACCGCCAAGTCGGATTGGTCTGTCATGCCGATATTATTGCGAATACCTAGATCATCTGCCCTAAAAAAAGGGTTAGTTGCTAGTTCCAGGCCGATAGTCGAAGGAAGGGTGGGGCGGTTTTGTTGACGAAGTTCGGCGACTTGATCGATCCGCTGCCGTAGCTGCGGATTATCGGCATCGACTGACAGCGCAAAGCGGCCATTCGCGGCGGTATATTCGTGCGCGCAGTAGACGCGGGTTTCGGCCGGCAAGGCTTTCAGGTTTTCCAACGAATACCACATCTGTTCGGCGCTGCCTTCGAACAATCGGCCGCAACCCAGCGAAAACAAAGTGTCGCCGCAAAACAAAGCCTGGCTATCGGCGCTGTAATAAACGATATGCCCTACGGTATGGCCGGGTGTGTCGATGACCTGAAAGCACTGATTGCCGAGTTTAACTACATCCCCGTCGCCGAGCAGTATGTCAATGCCGGGGATACGCGCCTGGTCGGCTGCCGAGCCAACGATCTTGCAGCCGGTTTGCTGCTTGAGTTGTAAATTGGCGCCTGTATGGTCGCTGTGATGATGGGTATTAAAAATGTAATCAAGTTGCCAGCCTTGTTGCTGAAGTGTATCCAGCACCTGCTCGGGAACAGCTGGATCGACCACAGCTGTTTTGCCGCTGTTTGATTCGTGCAGCAGGTAAATATAATTATCGGTTAGGGCTGGGACGATAAGAATACTCAACATGGTATGAAGCCTAGCCTCGCTCAATAACGAAGTCTAACAACTTATCCGCACCTGTTTTCAATTTGCAGTGTGGGATTCTTAACCGGCAAGACGCATCAGTGCTAGAAGCTGATACGTCCATATCCGATATTTACGCACAAACCGCCTGAATCTTAGCCAAGATACCCTTCGTATCCAGGCCGCATAATGCCAGCAATTCCTCGCGGCTGCCTTGCTCGACGAAGCGATCCGGCAGGCCGATGTTCAACACCGGCATCAGAATGTTCTGTGCCTGCAAGAACTCGTTCACCGCACTGCCGGCACCGCCGGCAATCACGTTCTCTTCGACCGTGACGATCACATCGTGACTTTTCGCCATCTCTAAAATCAAGGCTTCATCCAACGGTTTCACAAAGCGCATATTCACCACCGTCGCGCCCAGCTGCTTGCCGGCTTCCACTGACGGTGTCACCATGCTGCCCCAGGCCAGAATCGCAATGCGGCTGCCTTGATGGCGGATTTCGCCCTTGCCGATGGGGAGTTCGGTCAAGGCCTTATCGACCGTGGCCCCCGGCCCCTTGCCGCGCGGATAGCGCACCGAAGCCGGGCCATGGTGCTTGAAACCGGTGGTCAGCATCTGCCGACACTCGTTCTCATCGGCCGGCGCCATCACCAGCATATTCGGAATACAGCGCATATAACTATAATCAAACGCCCCGGCATGGGTCGGACCGTCCGGTCCCACCAGGCCCGCTCGATCTAGAGCAAACAACACATCCAGATTCTGTAAAGCGACATCGTGGATCAACTGATCGTAAGCCCGTTGCAAGAAGGTCGAATAAATCGCCACCACCGGCTTCGCGCCCTGACAGGCTTGACCGGCCGCCAAGGTCACCGCGTGCTGCTCGGCAATCGCCACATCGAAATAGCGTTTCGGAAACTGCTGGGAAAATGCTACCAGACCTGAGCCTTCGCGCATCGCCGGGGTAATCCCCAGCAGCCGCTCATCCTGTTTGGCCATATCGCACAGCCAAGTCCCGAATACTTCTGTATAGGTCGGATGCGGCGACGGTGCGGCTTTGGGTAAATAATCCTTGCTCGGATCGAAAGCCGGTACCCCATGATAGGCCAAGGGATCTTTCTCCGCCGGTGCATAGCCTTTGCCTTTCTTGGTGACCACATGCAAAAACACCGGCCCGGATAAATCCTTCAACTTCTCTAAAGTCGAAACCAACATCGCCACATCGTGGCCGTCGATCGGCCCGAAATAATTAAAGCCCAACTCCTCGAACAGCGTGCCCGGCACAATCATGCCCTTAACATGCTCTTCCGTCTTCCGGGCTAATTCCCACACTGACGGCATACTGGCCAAAGCCTTCTTACTTTCCTCTCGTACAGAGGAATAAAACTTGCTCGACAACACCTTGGTCAGATAATTATTCATCGCGCCTACTGGGGGCGAAATCGACATATCGTTATCGTTCAGAATCACCAACAGATTGGCATTCACATCGCCGGCATGATTCATCGCCTCATAAGCCATCCCGCCGGTGATCGAACCGTCACCGATGATCGCCACCATCTTCTTATCTTCCCCGCGCAACTGCGAGGCAATCGCCATGCCCAGCGCCGCGCTGATCGACGTTGACGAATGACCGACCCCAAACGCATCGTACTCGCTCTCCGTCCGACACGGAAACGCCGACACTCCACCCAAGGTGCGAATCGTCGGCATCCGTTCTTTCCGCCCCGTCAAAATCTTATGCGGATAAGCCTGATGTCCCACATCCCAGACCAACTGATCCGAAGGCGTATCGAACACATAATGCAGCGCCACCGTCAGTTCCACCGTGCCCAGGCCTGCCGAGAAATGGCCGCCGGAGATACTGACGGTATGGGTCAGATAGCGACGCAACTCATCGGCCAGCGGCTCCAGTTGTTCAGGCTTCAGGGCCCGAACGTCGGCGGGGGTCTGGATGGTGTCTAGTAACGGAAATTCGTTAGTCTGTTTCATGATCAGTACAGGGGTTCACGATAGAACATCAGGATGACGCCTATCTGGAATAAAGCGAACACTGAAATAAATCCGGCTACGTTTTTACCGGGCGAATCTAATTTGAGTTCCAGCCAGCGGCCGCAAGCCAGGATCAGCGAGAATACGCCCATCATGGTATGGCCGACCTGAATCAGGAAGGCGGTTTTTGCCTCGAAACCGACATGCGAATGCGCCAACAGCATCATGCCGCCAAATGCCGCCAGCAACGGAAACATGTAAGGCATGAAGCCGCTGTTATTGTTGAGGCGGGCGCGCACTTCGATCAAGCCCAATACGAATACCAGTAAAGTGGCGATACGATGTTGCAGAATCTCGCCGTTGTTAAAGGTACTTTCCCAGAAACCGATAGGACCGAGCGGCCAGCTTTCGGCGTCGCTGCGGAAAAACAGGAACACGCCCAATGCCATGAAACCCACCGGCCAGAAACGGGCCCAACGGTGGAAGCGATCAGAAAACGACAGCATCGCGAAGAAGCTCATGGTCGCCAGGAAGATGCCGGAAATGTTGTGGTTGTAATCGGACCAGGCGGTAGCGGCTTCCGACGGGATTTGGCCGACGATGGCCACCCGTCCGGCTTCGCCGGCAATCAAGGCTTCGTGAGTCGGTGATTCCCAACGCGGTACGCGCGGATGGAACATGTTCAAGACTTCTTCGAAACTTGCCGTTAAATGCGGAATGTCGACTGCGGGCGGTTGCGAGGCCAAACTGGCGGCAGTGAACAGGATAGTCAGCAGTATCAGGGTTTCCGCTTCGATATAATAGGGTACGCGCGCGGTAAGAGAATACAGGCTGCGGCTGGTGAAATAGGCATTTACGGCTTGCCGGTTCAACCAGGCAAAGCCCAATGCCAGGCCCAGCATGATGATTTTTACCAATAACAGATTGCCGTAGCCTGCGCCGATGAAGCCTTGGAAAGTGCGGATGTAATACCAGGCTAGCGGTGTGCCGGTGACCAGCAATATGACGACTGCGCCAATGCCCACTGCCGAGAAGCGTTTCAGCAATAAAGGCCAAACTTCAACGGCTATGGCATTACGTTTTTTCAAGCCCCATAACGTCAGAATTTGAAATATGCCGCCCACCCAAGTGGCCGCAGCGATCTGATGCGTGACAGTTAACGTCATTAACAGGCCGCGATCCTCCAAACGACTCGCGCCGTGTACCAGCCAAGCTGCGGAAATGACCAGCGGCACAATAATCGCCGTGGACAGCACCCAGAATTGTTTGGAGCGTGGATTGCTTTTTAACGCTTGCCGGATGAACACCGCCAAAATAAAAGCGCAGGTAGCGCGCGCTAAACCGGCCTGGAATTGCACGGTTTGGAAAAACGCCGGGAACGGCGATTTGCCCAAGGTCACGGCCATCAGCCATATTTTCAGGCCGATTTTCGACAATTGGGTGATGACCAGGGCTTTACTGCCGAAATGAATCAGGTTGACGGTTTTGCTCAGTAAGGCCGAGTTATACAGCGCTTCTTCATGCCAGGGGCGCAGGACTAACAGTCCCCACAGCAAGCCACCGATGGTGATGGAATAAAACGTGAGATCGACGCCGCCTATCAGTGAGTCTAAATAATTTGCAATGCCTTCCATGCGGATCACTTAGCCTGTTTGACAAAAAAACGCAGCAGGTCTTCGCTGAGATGGCCGTCGGCGGCGAAGATTTTTAATTTGATGGCATATTCGCCGGGTTCCAAGGCTGGCAGATGCAGCAAGACTTGGCCGGGTTTTTCGCCCGGCGTGGCCGTAATGGTTTGCATTTTATCCCCGGCACTGACCAGGAATACTTCCGATAAATCCAATTCCACTTTGGAATTGAACGATAATTCCACGTCACTGGCCAGATTGACCGGCACGGGTTTGAGTTTTAAAGAATTGTGCGTGACAACGGCGTGGCCGAAAGCGCTGTTACTGGCGACCAGTGCCAAGGCGAACAAAGCGGGTTTGAAAAAATTCATGTAGGGCACCTTATTTTTTGTTTTTCAGGGCATGGCCGGCCAGGTTTTTACCCAGCGTCCAGATCGAACCGGTGACGTTATGCGTATCGGCGATGGTTTTTTCCACGGAATTGACGATCCAATCGCGGTCTTTTTGAGTCAGCGTCAGCGGCGGTAAAAATTTGACCACGTTCATGCCGTGGCCGGCCACTTGTGCCAGTACTCGGTGTTCCTTGAACAGCGGGATCAGGATCATCTGGCAGAATAGGCCTTTGTTGGCTGCTTCCAGCATGGCCCAAGCGGCTTTCAATCCCAAGCTTTTCGGGGCATGGAATTCGATGGCAATCATTGAACCTTTGCCGCGCGCTTCTTTCAGAAATTCGTATTTCGGCGCCATCGCGTTGATGGTGGCTATGATGTCTTCACCGACTTTAGCGCTGTTTTCCACCAGTTTTTCTTCGTGAACCACATGCAAGGCAGACAAGCCGGCCGCCATTGCCATATTGTTTTTCGAGAAGGTTGAACCATGCACGACGGCTCGGTCCATGCGGTTGAACACGGTGTCCATGATATGGGTGGTCATGGCGACGCCGCCGACAGGGATGAAGCCGCCGGACAAGGCTTTTGCCATCAAAATCATGTCCGGTTTAACGCCCCAGTGCTCGATGGCCCAGAACTTGCCGGTGCGGCCTATGCCGGTCTGGATTTCGTCGGCCACGAACAAGGTGCCGTATTTTTTGCACAAGCGCTCGACTTCCGGCAGGTAGTTATCGTCCGGAATGTTGACGCCTTTACCTTGTATCGGTTCGACAATGAAGGCCGCCACATCTTTGCTGCTCAAGGCTTGTTCCAATGCGGCCAAGTCATTGAACGGCACCGAAGTGCATTCCGGTAACAGTGGGCCGAAACCTTCGCGGAAGATGTGTTCGCCGGTCAGTGACAATGAGCCCATCGTCAGGCCGTGGTAGCCGTGGTCGCAATGGACGATGCGCGAGCGTTTGGTGGTGTAGCGGGCGAATTTGATCGCCGCTTCGACGGCTTCGGTACCGGAATTGCAGAAAAACATTTTTTCCAGATTGTCCGGGCAGGTCGCCAGAATTTCTTTGGCCAGCAGACCGCTGAGCAAGGATACATCCATCTGTACCAGGCTGGGTAATTCCAGCGTCAGGGTTTCTTGCAGAGCTTTGATGATGGTCGGATGGTTGCGTCCCATCGCAAACACGCCGAAACCGCTCAGCAAGTCCAGGTATTCGTTACCGTCTTCGTCGTAAAGATATTGGCCGATCGCTTTTTTATAGTTTCTGTCGTAACCAATGGTACGTAAGACGCGCACCATCTGGTTGTTAAGATAATGCTCATGCAGGTCGAATTTCTCGTCGAAATGCTGAGTAAAAAGATCGGCAATGCTAAAAGACATGTAATACCTCGTAAGTGCTTGGTCTATTTCCGGATTACGCTATGTTCCCGCTGCTTAACCCTTCAATAATTCACGGTTTTCTGCTAAAAAACGATGATTTCGTTTAGTTGTTTGGCAATGATTTTCAAGGTTTTTTGCGCGGCATGAAAATGTAAGCCCAACTTGATGAGGCTGGGCGCTTCCCATGGGTGGGTTGCCAAAAAACGCAAGAGTTTGCTGGTTTCTACCTGCCCCTGGCCATTTAAGGCTTGAGTAACCGCTTGGGGTAGGCTCATGCTTACCGGATCGGCAATCGTACGAATTGCTAAGCAAGGTAAGTTTGATTGCTCGGCAATTTTGGCCATGGCGCAGCTTTCCATGTCCAAGGCAATCGCACCGGTTTGTCGGTATAGTTTGTGCTTATCGCTACTGTTGCTGACGATATGGCTGCTTTCAGCCAACTTACCATTGGAAATCGGAAACTGCTTATCCAGCAACTCATGCAGACGCTTACGCCAGCGGGGATCAGTATCGAACACCTGTTGTTGCTCCGATAACAACTGCTCGGCCAGCATCAGA
Source organism: Methylomonas sp. PHL2-19 (assembly GCF_059331595.1). NCBI lineage: Bacteria > Pseudomonadati > Pseudomonadota > Gammaproteobacteria > Methylococcales > Methylococcaceae > Methylomonas > Methylomonas sp. PHL2-19. The sequence goes on along the minus strand of NZ_CP196839.1, from coordinate 4,529,327 downwards.
TCGCCCGGTTTCAATTGCGGCGACAATGCGGCTGCGCAGCCCCAACTGATCAGTTTTTTAGCGCCTTTGGCGATTAACAGGCGCGTGGCCCGCTCCGCATTGACCGGTCCGGCACCGGCAAATGCCAGGAGAATGTTGTCGGCGATTCTGACGCAATCACCCTGGACCAATTTTAGGCGGGTCAGGGTGGAGAGCTCTTCCGGTAAGGCAACAAGAATTCCTATGGTCACTGTTTGGCTAATTCGTTACGGTATCTAGCCAATGCCCATAATGGGAAGAACTTGTCATAGCCGTGATACTTCAAATAAAACACCTTTGGAAAGCCTGGTGCGGTAAAGCAGGGGTCATTCCAAACCCCGTCCGCCTGCTGGCTGCGCAGCAAGAAGTCGATGCCGGCTTTGACTTCCTGGCTGTGGACTTCGCCGGCGGCGATCAAGCCCAACACGGCCCAAGCGGTTTGGAAGGCGGTGCTGAAATGGTAGCGGCCGCGAAATTTCTTATCGTCGTGATAACTCAGGTTGTCTTCGCCCCAGCCGCCGTCTTTGCGTTGGACGCTTTTTAGCCAGGCCGCAGCTTTAGTGTACATCGGGTCGGTTTTCGGAACATCGGTTTGCTCCAGGCCCAGCAAGGCAGACCAGGTGCCGTAAATATAATTGGTACCCCAGCGGCCGAACCACGAACCGTCGGCTTCCTGATCGCCGCGGATGTATTCGATAGTGCGTTTCAGGGCTGGTAAATATTCGTCGTGATCCTTCGCCACTCGGGCCATCAACATCGCGCAGCGGGCGCTGACGTCTACAGTCGGTGGGTCGAGCAGGGCGCCGTGGTCGGCGAATGGAATTTCGTTCAGATAGTAATAGGTGTTGTCGACATCGAAAGCGCCGTAGCCGCCGTTTTGCGATTGCATACCGACAATCCAGCGTGTCGCTCTGTGAATGGACTCGTCCAATTCAGGCAGATTGGAGTCTGCCATCGCAAAGCCAACAACCGCTGTATCGTCGACATCGGGGTAATGCGGATTGGCGAATTGAAACGCCCAGCCGCCACCGGCCAGATTAGGGCGGCGAACGCGCCAATCACCCGGTTCGTCAGACAGTTGTACGCTCTTGAGCCATTCGTAAGCTTTGCTTAGTTGCGGAGCGTTAGCGGTTTTGTCGGATTCCTGCAGAGCCAATGCCGCCAGTGCCGTATCCCAAACTGGCGATAAGCAGGGTTGGCAATAGGCGTAGTCATCTTTGATAACCAGCAGTTTATCGATTGATTGGCGAGCGATCACCACGTTAGGGTGATCGGCTGGAAAGCCCAGTAACAACATGGCTTGGTAGGCGTTAACCATGGCGGGGAATATGCCGCCCAAACCATCCTCGCCATTCAGGCGTTCGGTAAACCAATCAACGGCTTTTTGAATGGCGTGTTCGCGCATGCGTTGTGGAATCAACGGCTCGGTGACGCGGCCCAGTTTATCCAGGCCCAGGAAGAATTTATTCAGCAGAGTCCGTTCCGGAAAGTAATGTTTTTCCTCGTCCGGATGAACGACAAACAATTCCAAGACGTTGACCTTGTGCGGATTTTTGGCTTTAGCCTTTAGGGTGCACATGATGAACAGCGGTACCATCACGGTGCGCGACCAATAGGATACTTTGTCCAGATGAAACGGAAACCAGCTGGGCAGCAGCATAATTTCCACAGGAATATACGGCACCCCGCGCCAAGGTAATTGTTCGAATATCGCCAGTGCGATTCGGGTGAAGACGTTGGCGCGCGCTGCACCGCCTTGGCTGAGTATCCAGTCGCGTAATTTGACCATATGCGGCGCATCGATGGCGTCGCCGGCCATTTTTAAGGCGTAATAAGCTTTGACGCTACCGCTGATGTCGCCAGGGCCGCCGGTAAATAGCGGATAGCTGCCGTCTTCGGCCTGGCGGCTGCGCAGGTAAACGGCCATTTTGCGCTGCAATTCTTCGTCGATGTCGTCCAGATAGTGCATCATCATGATGTATTCGGACGGGATAGTGCAGTCGGCTTCCAGCTCAAATACCCAATAACCTTCCGGGCTTTGCAAGCTGAGTAGTTTGGCTTGGGCGCGTTCGATGGCGGCATGCAGTAAGCCAAGGCCGGCCGTTTTGCCGGTATTGGCATTGCTGATGTCTTGGCTGCTGGTATCTATATGGGCTTCAGTAAACATAGTGATTCCTTATTGTCCAGTGTGCGATATAGGTGAATAGTGCCAATCCGGCGATTTCAAATTACGGCTGGTCAGGTTAAACAGTAGGGATAGCAGCAAATTGCTGCGCACGGTCAATTTGGTCGCGACAATAGTGGCTTTCACACTATTGCGGCTGATTTTGACCTGATTCGATTCGTTGAAATTAAGGTTTGCCTTGATTTTCTTCAAGGTCAGTACGGCCATGCCCAGCGCCCAAAGGCAAAAGTTGCGGATGCCGGTTTCGTGGCTGGGCAGGAGCTGGGTGTAAGTTAATGCATTTTGCAAGTGCCCGTGAGCGATAGCCACCAGATGGCTCAGGCCGAGGCGGAAACGCTCGTCGTCGGTTTCCGGCGTCAGTTCGGCCAGATTGAAGCCGGTTTCGGTGAAAATGTCTTGCGGTAACCAGCACACGCCGCGTTTAGCGTCATCCCAAATGTCTTTCAGGATATTGGTCATTTGCAGGCCTTGACCAAAGGAGACTGAGAGTCTTAATAGTTCTTCGCGATGTGCGGCGATTTCCGGGGAATAATGGCAGAACAACTTTGCCAGCATCTCACCGACGCAGCCGGCTACGTAGTAGCAGTAGTCGTCCATGTCTTTCAGGGTTTTCAAGCCGGCATGTAAATCCAACGCCTGATAGACCGGCATGCCGTTCGCCATCGTTTCCACGCAACACGCCAGGGCTTCTATTTGCGGAGCGTCCAGTGAGCGGGTTATGGCAATCACGCGAGGCACCAGCTGGATCAGGCTATGTTCGGCCGGAATGGTTTGCTCCGAGAGCAGTGGAGCCAGCTCGGCGCTGAATACATCTGCGTTATTGCCGGTCTTGACTATGTCTATAAAAGCGCTGCAAAAGTATTTCTTTTGTTCGGCGCTAAGGGATATTTCGTCTTCTATGGTGTCGACAATCCGGCATAGCAAATAAGCATTCGCCACAGCCGGATACAGTTCATCCGGGAGTTGCGGGATAGTTAGCGCAAACGTGCGCGACACGCCTTCAAGCAAGGTGGCTTGCAGTTCGGCGTCGGCTAGTTGTCTGAGCAACTCCGGATTATTGATTAGTGTTTGAGATCCGTTCATCTGTATCAAGGCTAACTATTAGTTGCCCAAATGATAGACTGTTTGTTGGTGTTTTGCAAAGTGATGTTGCTTTATGGCAAATTTGTCGAAATGGTGCAGGCAAAAGCAATATATGAGTTGGTGTTTCTGATCTTTGTTGTTGTTTTAGAAAAATAATTATGGTTTTTTAGGGGTTAGGCTTTTTTGTGGTTGCTAAGCGGCTTTGTGTGGCTTTCAGGAAATGTGCGCATGTTCTTGTTGTTTTTTGCGTATTTTATCTGGAGTATGTTGTTGGAAAGTGGTATTCTGACCACATCTAATTGTGCGCCTCGAGCCTAATTGATGGTCTAAATTGGCCGCAGCAGGTGTCACTTCTAGGATGGTTATCGGTTTGCGGCTGTTGTTTTTTTGTAACAGCCGTGGTCGCTGGATGTCGTGATAGATTTTGGAGAATAATGCTGTGAGTGTTCCTTTACGTCAGCAATTGGCTGTAGGTAGTTATCTGATCAAGCAAAAGATCAAAGGTGTAAAAAAATATCCTTTGGTTTTGATGCTGGAGCCCCTGTTCAGATGCAATTTAGCATGCGCGGGCTGCGGTAAAATCGATTATCCCGATGAAATTCTCGACAAGCGGCTTTCTGTTGAGGAATGTTTGGCTGCGGTTGATGAATGTGGTGCGCCGATGGTGTCCATTCCAGGCGGCGAACCCTTGATTCATAAAGAAATGCCGCAGATTGTGGCCGGTATCGTTGCTAGAAAGAAGTTTGTTTATCTTTGCACCAATGCCTTGCTGTTAAGAAAACGAATTAACGATTACACGCCATCGCCTTATTTGACCTTTTCCGTGCATCTGGATGGTTTAAAAGAGCGGCATGATACTTCCGTTTGCCAGGAAGGCGTTTTCGACATCGCTGTCGAAGCGATCAAATTAGCCTTGAGTAAAGGTTTCAGGGTTACCGTCAACTGCACCCTGTTCCAAGGTGAAACCCCGGAAGAAGTGGCGGAGTTTTTGGATTACGCGATGGAGTTGGGTGTAGAGGGCGTCACTATTGCGCCTGGATTCAGCTACGAGCGCGCGCCTAAGCAGGACGTGTTTATTAAAGGTCTTGACGTTAAAAACCTGTTTCGCGGTATTTTCAAAATCGGCAAGAACCGTAAGTGGAAATTGAACCATTCGTCGCTGTATTTGGATTATCTGGCCGGCAATCAGAATTACGACTGTACGCCATGGGGTAATCCAACGCGCAACGTATTCGGCTGGCAAAAACCTTGCTATTTGTTGGCTGACGAAGGTAATGCTAATTCTTTTCAAGAGTTGCTGGATGACACGCCTTGGGACAAATACGGTACGGTGAAAAATCCTAAATGCGCTAATTGCATGGCGCATTGCGGCTACGAAGCAACAGCGGTTGAGGATACCTTGGCGCATCCATTGAAAGCTTTGTGGGCAGCGGTGCGTGGTCCCAAAACCTCCGGCGAAATGGTTGCTGAAAAGCAGCCTGAGTTTGTTGCTTCTTTCAAAAAGTCGGCAATTTCCGAGATTCCGGTAAAAGTAGAGTCTTAAGACTAACCCTGTAAGTCATCCTCAATTAACAGGTTTTTATAACGATTATGTTTAAAAAATTGTATTTCAGTCTTAGTTTGCTAATGCTTGTCTGTCTGTCGTCCTTGGCTAATGCTGAAGAGATTTCTGCTCGTCAGGTTGTCGAAGAGTTTCAAAATCAGCTGCTGAGCGTAATGAAAGCCGGCAAAGAGCTTGGCTTTCAAGGGCGCTACGACAAACTGGATGTGGCGGTAAAAAAGAGCCATGATTTGCCTAAAATCGCCAGAATCGTGGTGGGCAAGCAATGGGAAGAGTTGACAACGGAGCAGCAGAATAAACTGGAAAGCGTATTCAGCAAGCTTAGTGTGTCGGCATATGCTCATAACTTTAAAGACTATTCGGGCGAATCGTTTACCTTTGCTTCTGAAGAGGAGACCGGTAGGGGGGGTGTGGTGATTCATACCAACTTGCATATTCCCGGCGAAAAGGATGTCAAGTTCGATTATATGATGAAGAAAAAAGACGATGGCTGGCAAATTATCAATATAATAGCCGATGGCGTCAGTGATTTGGCATTGAAAAGATCGGATTACACTAGTGTATTAAGCCGTGATGGTTTTGATGCCTTGATCGTTAAAATCACTGAGAAAATTGAAAGTTACGCAAAGCAATAAGTTTGTTAGGAATCGTCAGTAATGTATAGCCCTCGTTATCAAGGCAGCAGCCAGGCATCCCTGTTTTGGGTGGTGTTATTTTCAAGCGCATTATCGGTAACCGGGTGTGCTACCACGGATAAGCATCCGGTCGATGCTAACAGAGCGTCTAAAGCTAAGTCAGACGCAGCGGATCCTTACGAGGGATTCAATCGCTCCATGTACGGTTTTAACATGGGCTTGGATAAGCATTTGCTGAAGCCTATCGCTAATGGGTATAAGACTGTAACGCCTAATTTCATGCAAACTGGAGTTAGCAATTTTTTTACCAATCTTAAAGGTATCAATGTTGTTTTGAACGATGTTCTGCAAGGTAAGTTTGAACAAGGGGCTTCCGATACTGGGCGGTTCCTGACCAATTCCACGGTGGGTCTGCTCGGTTTGTTTGATGTGGCCAGCGATCTAGGCTTGCAAAATAATGTTGAGGATTTTGGGCAAACGCTCGCGGTCTGGGGGGTCGATCAAGGCCCTTATTTGGTGCTGCCGGTTTTGGGGCCGACTACGGTGCGTGACGGCGCGGCAATTGTGGTGGATAAAGCCGCCAATCCAGGAACTTACGTGCCGGGTACCGGTATTGTAGAAGGGATTAACGATAGGGCGAATGCCGAAGGCGCGTTGAATTTTATCGACGAAGCAGCGTTGGATCCTTATGTGTTTACCCGTGAGTCATTTTTGCAATATCGCAAGAACCTGATTAATGACGGCAAGAGTAATTCGACTGACTACGATCTCGATATAGACGCGGATGTCGATGTTGGTGAAATTTCTTCAGCAAAGCCTAAAGAAACTAGTGCGACGCAAAAACCAAAAGCCGATACGGCCAAAAAACTACCCGGTCACGTGCAAAATGGCATTGAGGTAGTTCCTGGCAATGTAAAGCCCAGTAGTGCGGCGTTCGATAGCATGTCCAAATCGTTCGATAATGCTGCTTTGGAATTTGAAAAAGCCTCCGACAAAATGGACCAAATGAGTAAAAAAAAAGACCGCTTAATCGCCGTTAAATTTGTTTGAAGAGACGCAGGGAGGCGTCTCTGTAGTATTTCTCAGTAATGTAGCAAGGCATGCACTTCGTAGTTACCCAGTTTTTCCCGCCCTTGTAAGAAATCCAGTTCCACCACAAAAGCACAGGCTACCACGGTAGCGCCCAGCTTTTCGATCAGTTCGCAACTAGCCTTGGCGGTGCCGCCAGTGGCCAATAGATCGTCGATCAACAACACCTTGTCGTTACTGTCCACTGCATCGATATGCACTTCCAGTTCAGCCGAGCCGTATTCCAGGTCGTAAGAAACGCTTTGTACATCATAAGGTAGTTTGCCGGGTTTGCGGAGTGGGATAAACGGAATACCCAGTTCCCAGGCCACCAGCGAACCGAAAATAAAGCCGCGTGCTTCCATGCCGGCCACTGCGGTGATGTCGCGGCCTAAGAAAGGATGTAGCAGTTGATGGACCGCTAGACGTAATGTGGCTGGGTCTTTGACCAGTGGTGTTATATCTTTGAAGATAATGCCGGGTTTTGGAAAATCCGGAATATCCCGAATCTTGTTTCTCAATCTCTCCATTTCTAACCTCCAGATTTACGCACAAACCGCCTGAATCTTAGCCAAGATACCCTTAGTATCCAGGCCGCATAATGCCAGCAATTCCTCGCGACTACCTTGCTCGACGAAGCGATCCGGCAGGCCGATGTTCAACACCGGCATCAGAATGTTCTGTGCCTGCAAGAACTCGTTCACCGCACTGCCGGCACCGCCGGCAATCACGTTCTCTTCAACCGTGACGATCACGTCATGGCTTTTCGCCAGCTCTAGAATCAAGGCTTCATCCAGCGGTTTCACAAAGCGCATATTCACCACCGTCGCGCCCAGCTGCTTGCCGGCTTCCACTGACGGTGTCACCATACTGCCCCAGGCCAGAATCGCAATGCGGCTGCCTTGATGGCGGATTTCGCCTTTGCCGATGGGGAGTTCGGTCAAGGCCTTATCGACCGTGGCCCCCGGCCCCTTGCCGCGCGGATAGCGCACCGAGGCCGGGCCTTTGTGCTTGAAACCGGTGGTCAGCATCTGCCGGCACTCGTTCTCATCGGCCGGCGCCATCACCAGCATATTCGGAATACAGCGCATATAACTATAATCAAACGCCCCGGCATGGGTCGGACCGTCCGGCCCCACGAGACCCGCTCGATCCAGGGCAAACAGCACATCCAGATTCTGCAAAGCGACATCGTGGATTAACTGATCGTAAGCGCGTTGTAAAAACGTCGAATAAATCGCCACCACCGGCTTGGCCCCCTGACAGGCTTGACCGGCCGCCAAGGTCACCGCATGTTGCTCGGCAATCGCCACATCGAAATAGCGTTTCGGAAACTGCTGGGAAAACGCCACCAAGCCCGAGCCTTCGCGCATCGCTGGGGTAATCCCTAACAGCCGCTCATCCTGCTTGGCCATATCGCACAACCAAGTGCCGAACACTTCCGTATAGGTCGGGTGTGGCGAAGGCGCGGCTTTAGGTAAATAATCCTTGCTCGGATCGAAAGCCGGCACCCCGTGATACGCCAACGGATCTTTCTCCGCCGGTGCATAGCCTTTGCCTTTCTTGGTGACCACATGCAAAAACACCGGCCCGGACAAATCCTTCAACTTCTCTAAAGTCGAAACCAGCATCTCCACATCGTGGCCGTCGATCGGCCCGAAATAATTAAAGCCCAACTCCTCGAACAAAGTACCCGGCACAATCATGCCCTTCACATGCTCTTCTGTCTTACGGGCCAGTTCCCACACCGACGGCATACTAGCCAAGGCCTTCTTACTCTCTTCCCGTACCGACGAATAAAACTTGCTCGACAACACCTTGGTCAGATAATTATTCATCGCCCCCACCGGCGGTGAAATCGACATATCGTTATCGTTCAGAATCACCAACAGATTGGCATTCACATCGCCGGCATGATTCATCGCCTCATAGGCCATCCCGCCGGTGATCGAACCGTCGCCGATGATCGCTACCATCTTCTTGTCTTCCCCGCGTAACTGCGAAGCAATCGCCATGCCCAGGGCCGCGCTGATCGACGTCGACGAATGACCGACCCCAAACGCATCGTACTCGCTCTCCGTCCGGCACGGAAACGCCGACACCCCGCCCAAGGTGCGAATCGTCGGCATCCGCTCTTTCCGCCCCGTCAAAATCTTATGCGGATAAGCCTGATGGCCCACATCCCACACCAACTGATCCGAAGGCGTATCGAACACATAATGCAGCGCCACCGTCAGTTCCACCGTGCCCAGGCCAGCCGAGAAATGGCCGCCGGAGATACTGACGGTATGGGTCAGATAGCGACGCAACTCATCGGCCAGCGGCTCCAGTTGTTCAGGCTTCAGGGCCCGAACGTCGGCGGGGGTCTGGATGGTGTCTAGGAGCGGGAAATCAGAGGCTGTCATGGGTTAAAAAATTCCTTTATATGTTTGCGCCGCAATATTCCGCGCCAGCCCAGTAGACGCAAGCGGAAAACCGGAAGGATTGTGGCGCAAGAAGTATAAATCGTGCAGTTCGCTACGCTTAGTGTGTACGTTCGATGATATACAGCGACAAATCGCGTAACAAATCCGCTTCGCTGCCAAAGCCGGCTAGGCTGGCGACGGCTTGTTCATGCAGCTCCTGAGCTTTTTCCTTGGCGCCGGCCATTCCCAACAGTGCCGGGTAAGTCGGTTTGTCGTTATCGACATCTTTCCCTTGGGTTTTACCCAGTGTAGCGGTGTCGCTTTCAACATCCAGAATATCGTCTTTGACTTGAAAGGATAGGCCTATGCATTTGGCGTAGTGATCCAGTTTTTTTGCGACTTCGGCATCGAGATCCGGTTTGGATAGCGAAGCCAGATTGACGCTGGCGCGAATCAACGCGCCGGTCTTGTGGATGTGCATGTTTTCCAGTTCCGGCAGAGTCAGCTTGCGGCCGACAGAACCCAAGTCGATGGCTTGGCCGCCAACCATGCCTTGCGAGCCGCTGGCGCGGGTCAATGCCGCGATCATTTTGACTCGGGCTTCCGCGCCCGCTTGAATGGCTGGGTCGTTGGCTAATATGTCAAAGGCCAGTGCTTGCAAGGCATCGCCTGCCAAAATCGCAGTGGCTTCATCGTAAGCCTTATGACAAGTCGGTTTGCCGCGGCGTAAGTCGTCGTTGTCCATCGCCGGCAAATCGTCATGAATTAAAGAGTAAACATGGATAAATTCCACCGCGCAAGCCTGAGCGTCCAGCTGGTCTTCACTCAAGCCCAAGGCTTGGCCGGTGGCATAAGTCAGCAACGGGCGAGTGCGTTTGCCGCCGTCCAGTACGCTGTAACGCATGGCTTGATGCAAGGTTTGCGGCAGAATGTTCTCGCCGGGTAGCCGGGCGTCCAACGCCCGTTCGACGCGGTTCTGGCAGGCGGTAAGGTAGGCTTTTAAGTTACTCATCGGTGAATGGCTCCAAAGTTTGCTGGCCGTTTTTTTCTAATAAAATTTGGACTTTCTGCTCGGCGTCTTGCAGTGCTTGCTGGCAGGTACGAGTTAGTCTGATGCCGCGTTCGAAGGATTTTAAGGATTCTTCCAGGGAAATATCGCCGCGTTCCATCAGCTCGACCAATTTCTCCAGTTCTTCCATCGCTTCCTCAAATTGGGATGCGTTTTTACGTCTCGACATATTATAAAGTGGCTTGCGGTGCTCAAAAAATGACCAAGCATTATAGTATGAATTGCTCTGCCATTGAGTTTGGATTGCATCTGTTGTTTTCGATTTAGTGGCAGCAATTCGGTTCGTTCAGTTGTTCGCTAATACTGAGGCGTCAGCGGCTGCAGTTACAGTGACATTTTTGAGGTTGCCCAGGTTTGCCTGGATTCCAAGGCTCCAGCTTCCCGAGCCATTCACGTGCTCCGAACCTAAACACTTAGCGGGGGGGCATCCGAAATGTCACGTTGCAATTATCCCTATCCCGTGTCCACCTGAACCGCTCTCCGCTTACGCCCTTATGCGATAGCTTTTACGCCGCTCGGTACGAACCGTTCGCAAGCCAGACCAATTAACCTTTCGAAGTTTTACGATATTTCGTGCAAAAAACGATATGCCGTGGGCGATAGGCTGTATTAGCGGTGCTGTTTGTCGATGGCGGTTTAAAAATAATTGTTTTTATTCAATGGTTTATTTTGTTGTTACTTGGGTTTTTGGAAAGTGGCATTCCATTTGCCATTACAAGTCGAAGTTCATCGATTTTTACGACAGATTGTTTAAACATCGGATCGGTGGCTTTCTTCTAAACCAAATTATCGAACCGTTCGGCCGCCGTTTAGGCGCACCGAATCAAACTTTTTGAGGATATATCATGAAAACAACCAGCCGTTTTATCAGCGTTTTATTCGGTGCAGTCGTGGTCTCGTCAGCCAGCGGCGGCGCCGTTGAGAATGTCATAGACAATTCCGCCCCGTTGGTTTATTACGAATTCAGCGCCGGAGGAGTCACCACTTATTTCACCGATTGCAAAGGCATGGGTTCGCAGAACGAAGTGGAGCAAACCAGGGTTAGTGCGCGGGGAGAGAACCTTACAGTTAAGATACCCGGACGCTTATCGGCTAAAAATATTACCTGCAGTAAAGGTTTGACCAAGTCGATGGATCTCTGGACTTGGCGACAACAGTTTGTCAGCGGTAGGTCGGGCCGGTCGCGGGTCGATGCGACGCTGATAGCCTATGACCAGGCGATGACGCCCATCGCGGAGTGGAGCTTCAATGGCTTGTGGCCTGCTGCTATCGATTTCAACGAAACAACGTCCGGCAAAGAAACCATTGTGTTCGCCGTCGACCAAGTTCTACGTATGCGCTGATCGAAACCGGGGCTGGCGCCAAACAGTTGGCTTGTCGTCAAAAATCGGTGGCGGCGCCCTGGAAAACGGCGTGGGTCCGGCTTTTCCAGTGCTTAGGTAATTTCAGATGGCGCTTACGGAAGTCGAGGCATGGTGAGCCGGTTGATGAGGACCGGTGTTCCGGAGCCTCTCTGGCGCGCGTTGCTGACATATAATGGTCAGCCGACACACTGTTATTTCCTATTACGAGACATCATGACCCAAGAATATAACGCGGCCGCCATAGAAGTACTGAGCGGCCTGGACCCGGTGCGCAAGCGCCCCGGTATGTATACCGATACAACCCGCCCCAACCATTTGGTGCAGGAAGTGGTGGACAACAGCGTGGACGAAGCCTTGGCCGGCCACGCCGATACCATCAATGTTGTACTCTATAAAGACGGCTCGGTGCGGGTGGATGATAACGGCCGCGGCATGCCGGTGGACATACATCCCGAGCAGGGCATTCCCGGCGTGGAAGTGATCCTGACCCAACTGCATGCCGGCGGTAAATTCTCCAACAAAAATTATCAATTTTCCGGCGGTCTGCACGGTGTCGGTGTGTCGGTAGTGAATGCCCTGTCGGAAAAACTGCTGGTTGAGATCAAGCGTGGCGGCGGTGTTTATCAAATGGCGTTCGCCGGCGGCGACAAGGTTGGCGAGCTGCAGCAAAGCGGTACGGTCGGTAAAAACAACACCGGTACTAGCGTGCATTTTTGGCCGGACGGTAAATATTTCGATTCCAATCGGGTATCGGTCAGCAAGCTGAAACATGTGTTGCGCGCCAAGGCCGTGTTGTGTCCGGGCTTGAAAATTATTTTAAATTCCGAACTCAGCGACGAACAATTCGAATGGTGCTACCAGAACGGCTTGCAGGAATATCTGCTGGACCGGGTCGGCGACGCCGAAATCTTTCCGCAACCGCCGTTCATGGCCAACATGGCGGCCAGCAACGAAGCGGTGGAGTGGGGCATAGTTTGGACGCCGGACAGTTTGCCGGAAACCATCGCCGAAAGTTATGTGAATCTGGTGCCGACTGCCCAAGGCGGTACTCACGTCAACGGCTTGCGCGCCGGCTTGACCGAAGCGATGCGTGAGTTTCTGGATTTTCGCAATCTATTACCGCGCGGGGTGAAAATTGCCCCGGAAGACGTTTGGGAAAGCTGCCATTTTGTATTGTCGGTAAAACTGGAAGACCCGCAGTTTTCCGGGCAAACCAAGGAGAGGCTGAGTTCGCGCGAATGCGTGACCTTTGTATCCGGCGTCGCCAAGGATACGTTCAGCCTGTGGCTGAATCAGCATCCGCAGGAAGGCGAAAAGATCGCCGAAATCATCCTGGCTAGCGCCCAGAAACGCCTTAGAGCAGGCAAAAAAATCGTCCGCAAGAAAATCACCAGCGGCCCGGCTTTGCCCGGCAAACTGGCGGATTGTTCCGGACAGGACTTGAGTCGCACCGAACTGTTTTTGGTCGAGGGCGATTCGGCCGGCGGCTCGGCCAAGCAGGCGCGGGACCGAGAATTCCAGGCCATCATGCCGTTGCGCGGTAAAATTCTGAACACCTGGGAAGTCGATTCCGGCGAGGTGATGGCATCTCAGGAGGTACACGACATCGCGGTGGCGCTGGGTATAGAGCCGGACAGCAACGACCTGCAAAATCTGCGTTACGGCAAGATCTGCATCCTGGCCGATGCCGATTCCGACGGTAACCACATTGCGACTCTGATTTGCGCGCTGTTTTACCAGCATTTCAATGCCTTGGTCAGAGCAGGGCATGTGTTCGTCGCCATGCCGCCGCTGTACCGGATCGATGTCGGCAAGAAGGTATTTTACGCGCTGGACGAATCGGAGCGCTTGGGCGTGTTGGCGCGCATCGAAGCCGAAAAACTCACCGGCAAGATCAACATCCAGCGCTTTAAAGGCTTGGGCGAGATGAATCCCTCGCAATTGCGGGAAACCACGATGAATCCCGACACCCGCCGCCTGGTGCAGTTAACGGTAGCCGAAAACGACGATACCCGCGAACAGATGGATCTGTTATTGGCGAAGAAGCGTGCCGGCGATAGGAAAAGCTGGCTGGAAGATCGGGGTAACTTAGCGCAAATATAAGCGACACTCTGGCCGGAGTTAGAGGGCTCCGGCTGGCTTGACCGTCAAATATCCATCAACAGCATTGGAATGCCGTAGGTCAGTATGAAGTAACTAAATGCGTAAACTACGCTGACGCTGGTTGGGTAACTGAAGAAAGCCCGAAAAATATAGCTGACGATAGAGATATACCAGACAACCAAAAACACCGCGATGCCTATGCCAATTTCTTCGCGGTAGATATGGTGTTGCAATACCAGCCAATAGTCGAGAGCCTCGGCAGCGACAGCCAAGGTCATGATGAAATTCTCGCAGACGAAAATCGAGGTATACAGCTGATTAAAACAGCCCCATTTTTTTTCCATCAGCAATAAGATCGCCACCGAGCCGAAAGCCATGACGGTGCGGCCCAAAACTTCCAATGTGCCGTCCGCCGGATCGGAGATCAAGCCTTCAACAATCATCCCGGAAATCAGATAGAACGCCACGTTTTTCCACATAAACGAGTTGGGCGGGACTAACTCGGAGGGGTTGTTCAGAAACCAGCAAGAGGATAGATACTTCAGCAGTAGATTCATAGTCGACACTTATATTCGATAAAAGCAGGTTTTATCGAATTGAAAAAACCGTCCATTATAGACGGGCGCTAGCATAACGGGGTTTTGACTTCGTTTTAGGTGCGTATTTGGAGTATAAGGTGCCGCCGTTTAAGGAGATGCAGCCTGCGGTTTTACCGATTCGTTTGTATAATAGCCCTTCATTTCTCCGCGTGTGGCCAGCAAGTGCCAACGCTCATGCCCAATCAAACTCCGGAACCTTCATGATCGAACTAGGCAAATTCAACACTTTAACCGTCGTCAGCCAACGTGATAATCAGTATGGTCTGGATGGTGGGGCGCTTGGCGAGATTGGCTTGGCGGACAAAGATGCTGCGGATAATCTAAAGGTTGGCGATACTGTAAACGCCTTTGTCTTCATTGACGGTAAGAATCAAACTATCGCTACCCTGCAAACGCCGCTTGCGCAAGTCGATCAGGTAGCTTGGTTAAAATGTATATCGCTCAGCCATGCCGGTGCGTTTTTGGGATGGGGATTGCCCAAGGATTTGTTGTTACCGTTCAGCGAACAGAAGGGGAAAGTCGTCGAAGGCCGTTCTTATCTGGTGCGTCTGTTTTTAGACGAAAACAACCGCATCGCCGCCACGATGATTTTGGACGATTTCATTCAGGATCAGGCGTTTTATTACAAAGACGGTCAGGCGGTGCAACTCATTATCGCCGACGAAACCGACTTGGGTTTTAAAGCGGTGGTGGATAATCAATATTGGGGCGTGTTGTATAAAAGCGAGACTTTTCAGCCCTTGCAAAAAGGCCAGTCATTGACCGGCTATATTAAAAAAGTCCGCCCCGACAATAAGCTGGATTTGGTCTTGAGCCAGGAAAAATACGGCCAGAAAGTCGATGCCACGTCTGAGAAGATTTTGACGATACTGGCGAAGCGCGGTGGTTATGTGGCGCTAACCGACAAAAGTGCGCCGGAGATTATTTACGACACCTTTGGCGTCAGTAAAAAAGTCTTCAAGCAGGCCATAGGCGGCTTGTATAAACAACGGCGGATCGTCATCGAAGAAACCGGTATCCGTTTGGTCGATCAAGCTTAAAGAAAATGGAGAGACGCAATAGTTTGCGTCTCTCCCGAGGATCAGCTTTAGAGACTAAGGCCGATATTGCGAGAACACGTAATCGGTTTTTTGCTCCGATGCATGGCAGGCAAAGCAAGAAGTGCCGCCGTCTTTCACCAGCCGTTCGGTTTTGCTGTTGCCGGCAAAACCTTCAAAGCCCCAGCCGCCGGTCGCGGCAAATTTTTTCGCGTCTTTCAGCATCACGCCCACCAGCTTGCGTTCGCCTTCCTGGATGGTTTTATCCTTTTCCTGATATTGCAACAAGTCGAACACCAACACCGAGCCGTCTGCGTACTTACCGGTTTTCAAACCCGCTTCCGCTTGTTTATTGGCGTAGACATGGTGCAAGCCTTGAAACGGATTCTCCAGGGCGTGGCCGGGTTGAATCAGCATGCTTTTAGCGTGCAGCCAGTTGCGATAGCCCTCCGGAAACGGTACGGCCTGATCGGCCGCAAACGCGGTAAAGGCAACTGTGCCTAGCAGGCCCGCCATCAACAACGAAATGCTTTTTTTCATGATCGTATCCCCCATAAAAAGTAAAGACCCTATAATTTCGAATCGAAACTATAGGGTCTTTTTAAGCGGGTTTGCGGATTTTGTCAAACAAATAGTGATGCGCTATTAGTTTGCTTGGCGAAGCGCGGCTGAATAGTAGGTGCGGTGTTAAGCGGGAATGGCGGTTAAGACGAAAGCAGGGGAGGGAAAGATGGCGTGGCGTTGGGCTGCAAAGGCTTGCAACCCAAGTGACCAGCTAATTAAATCTTACCGTCCAACCCCATCTGAAAATATTTATGGGTGATTTTTTCTTGGTTTTCCAGCAGCCAATCAATATCCGGCGTGTTGGTCATGGCTTTATGAATGGCTTTGGCCATGGCCTCGCGGTGGATGTTGAACAAAATTTGATGATCCAGCTTGTCATCTTTGATCACGCTGGGATTCAACCATACCGAGCAAATAATCCCCAAGTCGTTGGCTTTTTCTTTGGGAATATCACCCGCGCGCACGGCATCCAATACGCCGTTAGCAATCGCTGCCTGCACGGTGCCCATTAAAATATTGGTATAACGGCTGTTCTTGACAGTGACCTTGCTGACCATCAGCGTGACCGGGCGCACCTGAATATCGGTATTTAAAATCGCGAATACCCGGGTGTGGCCCTGAACTTGATCGCCGGTTAAAGTGGCAATCGCGGTGCCGACCGGTCCGTCCAGTTCGCCGATGATGATTTCCGGTTCTGCCGCCGTACCGGCTGGGCCGCCCGCTACCAAGGCTTCGCCGGTGCGCATAATGATTCTTTCGCTCATGTGGGTCTCCAAATGTATGTTGAGGTTAGTAATTTTCCGGAGGGAGGGGGAGCTAGGCGTCACGGCTCAACACCATCGCCCCGTATTCTTCCGGTGTGATTATGCCGCCCAGACTTTCTGCAGCGTGACTATCGCAAGCCGGCAACACATCCTGCACCGCATCAATACGCTTCCATTGCGGCAACGGCGTGTCTTGATGGGCTTGCGGCACGTATTTCGAGCTGGCAAGCCGGCTCATGCGGTGGATATAACGCGGACAGTTGATGAATATCTCGCTAATCGCCACCCGCACCATCAGCTCGGCGCCAGGGTATTCGGCCAGCAGCGGATCGTTGGCTTCAATGCGGGCGTCGCCATGCACCCGAATCCGGTGCGGGGTTTCGAAGTCGATGAACAGCATGCCGATTTTCGAGTTGCCGTTGATATTGCCCATCGACAAAAACATGCCATTGCCGTCGTAACTGGGGAACGCCAGTTCCTGGGGATTAACCACCTTCACCAAGCCGGGATTGCCGCCCTTGTAAGAGCAAGTCGGGTAACCGCGCTGGTCTATCGTAGTCAGAAAGAAAAAATCCCGGCTCTCAATAAACGGCTGATGCTGCTCGCTGACTTGCTGTTCAACGATCATTTGTTCCAAACGATCCGCGAGCTTGACGGTGTCGTGTTGAGATTGCAATTGGCGGTGCTGCGGGCTGTAAAAGTCGCTCATGGGCGATGCTCCTTGATGGGATGGTGCGGCGATTCTAACAGGAATGCTGGTTAGTCAGGTTTTGCGGTTGCAAGAAACGGAACGCCTGGTCGGATTGCTACGAGGAGCGTGGGAACAATAAAAAACGCCTTATTTTCTCAGCCAATTGAACGCCGCGCTTAATTTGCGTTTGGCGTCGTTTTCGATGATTCGGTCATGAGCCAGCACAATCCGCTCAACATCCAACGCCAGCAGCGCATCGACCGAGCGCGCCAATGCGGTTTTATCTTTAACCAACAGTTTCATGGTTCGCGACATTGCCAGTTGATCGTAGACGCCGAGCAGTCTCGCTACAACGCGCGCTAATCCGATGTGTTCAGCGCCGAAGCAAAATAGCAGGTCGGTAAGAATCAAAGTACCCGTTGTGCTGTGAAACCAAGCCGTCTCGTTAATGATGGGTAGGCCTTCCACAAATACGGGGATTAATTCGGTCGTCCAGGCCGGCTTTTCCAATGGTGACAGCACCGGGTAAGCGCTAAGGTCCGGCCGCTTTTCCGCTAACCCTGGCGCGATATAGCCTTCGGCATTCGGGAACGCCTTCATGAATGGCGTAAAAAACAGGTGGTGGCTCTTGTTCGGTGCCAGCACATAACGCACTGGGCCGATTTCGGCAATTTCAGTCACCAGTTGGGCTGACGGCTCGATCGGCGAATGCACCCAAATCGATCCGTCCCGCAGTTTGACGAAAGTGGCTCTGGTGCTTAGATTTAACGGACCGAATTGAATGGCTTGCTGTGCATACCAGATTTGGCCGGGAACGAGAGTTTTTAGGACCACTTGAGCTTGGGGGGCTGGGTAAATCTGGATATGCTAAAAGACGAAAAGTACGATGTCAAAGCCTTGAATGGACTAGAAGAGTTAGTCCGCGTGGGCACAAAAACCGTGCCCACCCTTGTATGATGAATTTTAACAACCGATAGCCCAGAAAAACCGATTAAGCTGTGATTGTTCATTGGGAGGCCGTCCCACCCTGAGGACTGGTAGTTTACCAGAGCCTGTCGTGTAGATTGGCCCCCGCCCTATTCACCCATACCGTGGAGTATCCGAGGCTTAGAGCCTGCATACACAAGGAAGGTAGGTGCATGTGCAGGGTCGGGAACCGGTGAATAGTGTACTTCCCTTTAAACTGTATTTAAAAATGATGATGACGAACCGCTCGCTCAACACCCCCGCTGAATCTGTCCATCGCCTGTTTGCCGGCGTGGATGTCGGCGCCGACGAATTGGTTTTAGTGATCCGCAAGAACGGCAAGCCGTTCGACCCGCAAAAATATGCTAATACTCGTAGCGACCGTGCGCGTCTGGTGAATAAGTTGATCAAATTACCCGGCATCAAGGTCTGTCTGGAAGCCACCGGTATTTACCATTTCGATCTTGCTATTGCGCTACACGACGTCGGTGTACCTGTGATGGTGGTCAATCCCAAGGCTTCGCATCACTTCGCTAAGGTATTGATGAAAAACAGTAAAACCGACGCCGTCGATGCCAACACCTTGGCCGAATATGTCGAGCGCATGGATTTCGTCGCCTGGACTCGTCCTTCGAATCAAGCGCTGGCTTTGCGCGGCTATGCTCGCCGTATCGACGCGCTAACCGGTCAGAAGGCCGCCGCGAAAAATCATCTACATGCGCTGAGTGCGACCGAGGAAACGCCGAAGGCCCTACTACGCGATGCCAAATTGGCGATTAGTCAGCTGGAAAAACGCATCGATACGTTGGCTGGCGAGGCGCTGGCGTTGATCGACCAGCATCCGGAACTGCAACGAATATTCGACCTGTTGACCGGCATCAAAGGCATTGCCCAAACCAGCGCCATTGCCTTGATGGGCGAACTACTGCTATTGCCGCCCAACCTGTCGCATCGCGAATGGGTCAAGTTTGCCGGACTCGATCCCAAGGCCTTTGAGTCGGGCAAAAGCGTACACAAGAAAATGCGGCTATCCAAGGCCGGTAACCGGCATATTCGTTCGGCGTTGTATATGCCGGCCTTGAGTGCCAAACAGCACGATCCGCATGTGCGAGCGTATTTCCAGCATTTGATCGACAACGGCAAGAAACCTTTGCAAGCCGTCTGCGCCGTCATGCGTAAATTACTGCATGCGATCCATGGCATGTTGAAGCACGATCAGCCGTTCGATAACACACGGTTTTATGCCATCCCTGAATCCATCATCGCCGAGTAAAAAATGATGAAATTTGTTGCTTTTGAACAGAGTATCTACGCAGCTGGTTTTACAGTTGGATGACGCAGAGCGTATGAACGATAAATTAAAGTTAAGTTAGTCTATTCAAGAAAGTAGCTTCAAAAACATGACCACGGTGAATACCAAATTAACCCCGATTGTCCACTTGAGCGTCTTAAACTCCTGTTCCGTGTAGATTTGATATTTCAGCATCTGTTTCTGTACAAAATGCAGACGGTTTTCCTTGCTGTGCTGTTGGATGGCTTCCACAGCTTTGAATGCTTTACACTCGCTGACGCCAGCATTTTTAAGCAGTTCGTAGACTTCTGTGGCGATCTTTGACATGTTTTAACTCCGAAATCGTGCAGGGTTTTCTCCCGTATGCCGCGCCGAGTACCGCAGCTTTCGCCGGGAACAGCCCGAAGGGGCGATGCAGGGATGCATCGCGTTGCCGAAGGGGCAGGAAGCCCCTTTCGGCAACCCCCGGCGAAAGCGAGGAACGCAGGGCATAAGCGGCATCCGGGTGTCTTTTCTTTTGGATACTTTTCTTTGGACAAGCAAAGAAAAGTATCTCGGCTGTCGGTCCGAGAACCGACATTAAATTCAGCTTCGCTTTAGCGAAACATATTTCGAAGGAATGGATCGTATATGGCATTTATTAAGACATTTTGCTCTAAATTTCATCATCTAGGAGATCATCCAAAAGGTTATCAATTCCCGCAGATTTCTCTCTTACTGTATTCATCAAATCAATTAAAGCAGGCGAGTGGTCAGCACATTCCCATAGAACTCTGTCTTGGGCATCAAGGACAGCAAATACAATTCTTTCAGACCAGTAAAAAGACTCATTTTCAGGGTAGAAACTTTGATATCGTTGCTGATAAATTGCAACATATTTGTCTTTGTATTTTGCTTCAAAATATATTGGAACAATATCATCTGTACCTCTTGTGATAGAACTAGGAGGGTCTTTTATATTCCATTGGATTTTATTTTCATTGGTAAATCTAATTAATTTTGTTACCAACTGGGTTGCTTTGCTATGAAAACTCATTATGTCAATCCCATTGAGAATCTTTGACTAATTGTTGAAGGCTTGTGACTACAGTATTTAGATCAGTATATAGACTCCAGCCCTTATCTTCTGTAATTTCCGAAATACTGGATTTGAATACCATATATTTTCTAGGTTGAAGTTTCCTTAGAAATTCGTTAATTTTCTTTTGTTCTTCAATAGGTAGTTTAGTTTTGATATTTTCAAGTAGGGCTTTAACTTTTGCAAACATTTCTAAGGCTGGTCGTTCATTCGTAGACCAAGTTTTAAGTCTATTCGAAATCTCGGATGTGGCTTTTTCCAACTCTTTGGTAATAGTCGGAAGTCGAGCTCTACGCAAGAATGATCTACGAATGGTACGCGCCTCAAAAAATAGAAAAATAGTGATTATTAGACCGATAATAGAGCTTATCGAGCTAATATCTATAATCCATTGGGGGAGTAAGCTGTTCAACTAATTTGTCTCCAAGAACGCCTATTTGTTAATTGTAAAAATGCTAATTATCACAGTTAGAGGGGGCAGAATTAGGTAGCCGAGTTTTGTCAAAGTGATTAGCCAGAGATGCCAATCGGCTTACTCATGGCTCCATAGATTACGGCTTAACATTCCCCCCATGCAACCCACATTCCTTCTTCGCTGCATCCTCCCACCACCAACGTCCCGCGCGCTCGTGCTGATTAGGTAAAACCGGCCGGGTGCAAGGCTCGCAGCCGATGCTGATATAGCCGTGTTGGTGGAGTTCGTTGAACGGTACCTGATAGGCTTCGATGTAATCCCACACCTGCGCGGATGACCAGTTCAGCAGCGGGTTGAATTTGATCAGCTGTTTGCCGGGGGCCGAGAAGCCGGCGTCCAGTTGTACTTCCGGGATGTCGCCGCGGGTGTCCAGGCTTTGGTCTTTGCGTTGGCCGGTAATCCAGGCGTCTAGCGTCGCCAGCTTGCGCTTCAATGGCTCTACCTTGCGGATGCCGCAGCATTGTTGGTGACCGTCTTCGTAAAAACTGAACAGGCCTTTTTCTTTCACAAAGGCATCCAGTTGTTCGCGATCCGGACTCAAGATGTCGATGTTGATGCCGTAATGCTTGCGCACTTGTTCCATGAAACGGTAGGTTTCCGGATGCAAGCGGCCGGTATCCAATGAAAACACCTGGATGTCTTTTCTGATTTGCAAGGCCATGTCGATCAGCACGACGTCTTCTGCACCGCTGAAAGAGATGGCAATGTTATCGAAATTAGCCAGTGCGGCTTTTAAGATGGTGCGCGGATTTTTACCTTGCAGCTCGGATTGGGCGGTGCTTAAGTCGAATTCAGTCATGGATTTAGCTCTGGGCAAAGTAACGGGATAAATACTCGTCAAAGTCCAACTTGTCGTTGGCTTCGATGTCGGCTTGTTTTTGCAGGGACGCGGCAGCCATGTCCTCGAACTGCCTTTGGGTTTCATCGTCCAGCGGTTCGGCGTTGAAATAATGTTTATGCAAGGCCGAGGTATTGCTGGCAAAGCAGCCAAATTCCTGGCCATTTTCACGCATGCAGGCCAGGATGCGGGCTGACGGCGTCAAGGCCGGATTGTCAACGACCGCCAACTGGTGTTGCAAAGCCAGTTGATAGGGGCGTTCCAGGCTGCCTCTGTCCAGCACCGCGCAGATCGGTTGCATGGCGTACAAGATGCTGTGCGCCCATTGCTGTAAGGTGACGGTTTCGCCGTTGCGGTTTAATTGCAAACCGGGGCGGCGGCCTTGATTGGCGACCAGCAATTGGTTGCTGTTGTTAACCTGGAATTCGTCCGGGCCTTGCGGCGGGCTGTCCTGCAATAAACAATACAGTAAGAAGGCCTCGACAAAGCGGGCGGTGCTTTCGTCGATGCCGATCGGATTCAGCAGATTCAAATCCAGCGAGCGCATTTCCACATACAGCACGCCGCGCCGTTTCAGCGCCAGCGTCGGCTTCTCGCCGGATTTGGCGATCTGCTTGGGGCGCATGGTGCTGTAAAACTCGTTTTCGATTTGCAGAATGTTGGCGTTCAGCTGTTGGTACTCGCCGTCCACTTTCACGCCGATAGCTTCGTAGTCCGGATAAGGGGTGTTGATGGCTGCGCTTAGGCTGTCCACGTAGCCGTCCAGCGAGTTGTAATCGATCTTCAAGCCCGCCTGGTTCTTGCTCTTGTAACCGATGTCGCTCATGCGCAGCGAGGTCGCATAGGGGTGGAACACGGTGTGCTCGTCAAACTCCTTGAATTGCTCCATCAATTGCGGGCGGCTTTTGAAAAAAGTTTTGCAAATCGCCGGCGAGGCGCCGAACAGATACAAAATCAACCAGCCTTGGCGGTGGAAGTTACGGATCAAACCGAAATAAGCGTTGGAGATAAAGTCTTCCAGGCCTACCGTGCAGCCGCTTTGCTGGTACAGCGCCGGCCACAACGCTTCCGGCACCGAATAATTGAAATGGATGCCGGCGATGGCTTGCATGGTGCGGCCGTAACGGTGCCACAAACCTTTACGGTAAACGTGCTTCATCTTGCCGATGTTGGATTTGCCGTACTCCGCGATGGGGATGCTCAAGTCGCCGTCGATACCGCAGGGCATGCTGGTGGCCAGCAGCATTTCCTCGCCTAGATGCGGGTAGACAAACTGGTGGAGCTGGTGCATGTAGTCCAGGGTTTGGCGGATGTCGGCAAACGGCGGAGTGATGAATTCCATCAGCGCTTCCGAATAATCGGTGGTGATGTAAGGGTGGGTCAATGCCGAACCGAGCGCCGTGGGGTGAGGCGTTTGGGCGATCTCGCCATGCTCGGTGATGCGCAGGCTTTCTTTCTCGATGCCTTTCAGGCCTTGTTTTAACAGGTATTGTTGATCGTTATCGATCAAATATTTAAGACGGTCGGGTAAACGGCAGTAAGTAATGAGCATAGAAAATTAGGCGCCTTCCGCGGCTTGGGTAAGCGCGGCATTATATAGGGTGGATTTTGAATTGTTGAAATCGGCGTGCTGTACATTGAATTAAGGAGATTGGGGATGTGCGTTACTATTTCAAGGCGTAGAAGGCCGTAGCGGATTTCGCATGGATCGGGCGGTTGCGGATGATGGCCTGATCTATGGTCTAATACCTCGACAACTTTTTTGCCGGTTTAGATTTAGCAAGTAATGATTTATGACCAATAACCCCGCCCTGCAAACCCTGCGTAGCGTGTTCGGCTACGACAGTTTTCGCGGCCAGCAGCAACAGATTATCGAACAATTGATCGGCGGCCGGGATGTGTTGGTATTGATGCCGACCGGCGGCGGCAAGTCCTTGTGCTATCAGATTCCGGCCCTGGTGATGGACGGCGTCGGCATCGTCATTTCGCCGCTGATTGCGCTGATGCAAGATCAGGTCAGCGCCTTGCATCAAGTGGGCGTGCGAGCGGCCTATTTAAATTCGACGCTGGCGCTGGAGCAGGTGCGCGAGATCGAACAGAAGTTGCAGAACGGCGAGTTGGATTTGCTGTACATTGCCCCTGAGCGCTTATCCAACGCCAGAACCCAGGCCTTGTTCGCCCGCTGCAAGATCGCTTTGTTTGCCATCGACGAGGCGCATTGCGTATCGCAATGGGGCCACGATTTTCGCGCCGATTATTTGTTGTTGTCGGTGTTGCACGAACAGTTTCCGCAAGTACCGCGCATCGCTTTAACCGCCACAGCGGACGAGCGTACCCGCCAGGAAATCATTACCCGGCTGGCGCTGGAACAGGCTCAGGTGTTCGTCAGCGGTTTCGACCGGCCGAATATTCGCTATCGGATCATTCAAAAAGACAATGCCCGTCAGCAATTATTGACCTTTATCCGCAGCGAACACCCCGGCGACACCGGCATCGTTTATTGCTTGTCGCGTAAAAAAGTCGAGGAAACCGCCGAGTGGCTGAACGGTAAGGGCTTGAAAGCCCTGCCGTATCATGCCGGCATGGAGCATAGAGAGCGGCAGAAGAATCAACACCAGTTTTTGATGGAAGACGGTTTGATCATCGTCGCCACCATTGCTTTTGGCATGGGCATAGACAAGCCTAACGTGCGCTTCGTGGCGCATCTGGACTTGCCGAAAAGCGTGGAAGCCTATTATCAAGAGACGGGCCGGGCCGGCCGCGACGGCCTGCCGGCCAACGCCTGGATGGCTTACGGCTTGCAGGACGTATTGACGCTAAGGCAAATGCTCGGTTCATCCAATGCCGACGAGGCGCACAAGCGGATTGAATTGCACAAACTGGATGCGATGCTGGCCTTGTGCGAAATGGTCAGTTGCCGGCGGCAGGCGCTGCTTGGCTACTTTGGTGACGTTCTGGAGCAGGGCTGCGGCAATTGCGATACTTGCCTGGAGCCGGTGGAAACCTGGGATGGCAGC
This sequence comes from Methylomonas sp. PHL2-19, assembly GCF_059331595.1. Classification (NCBI taxonomy): domain Bacteria; kingdom Pseudomonadati; phylum Pseudomonadota; class Gammaproteobacteria; order Methylococcales; family Methylococcaceae; genus Methylomonas; species Methylomonas sp. PHL2-19. Next base: position 4,504,516 of record NZ_CP196839.1, on the reverse strand, counting down.
GTTGCCGCGCAGCAAGCCTTGTCGTGCATCTATCGCACCGGCCAGCGTTTTGGCGTGACCTATTTGATTGATGTGTTGCTGGGCAAAAGCGACGACCGGATGCGCCAGTTCGGCCATGACAAGCAGTCCACCTTCGGGATCGGTAAAGCGCTGGACGAAAAACAATGGCGCTCGGTGTTTCGGCAATTGGTCGCCAAGTCTTTGGTGGAAATCGATTTCGAAGGTCACGGTAGTTTGAAATTGACCGACGCCTGCCGGCCGGTGTTGCGGGGTGAGCAAACTTTGATGTTGCGCAAGGATGCGCAGATCGCCAAGACCCGCCGCGAAAAACCCGAAAAACGCCAACCGGGTGGCGCGGCGGACAGCGCCTTGTGGAATGCTTTGCGAGCCAAACGCAAAGAATTGGCCGACGAGCAGGACGTGCCGCCCTATGTGATTTTTCACGATGCGACTTTGATGGCGATGGTCGATGCTCGGCCGCGTAATCATCAGCAATTGAGCATGTTGTCCGGTATCGGCCAACGCAAACTGGAATTATACGGCGATGAGTTTTTGGCGGTGTTAGCCCAATTCGACGACGAGCCGCCGGTGTCAGCCACCGACACGGTTGCGGAAAGTCTGGATTTATTCAGATTGGGCTATAGCGTCGAGCAAGTGGCGAAACAGCGTGGCCTGAGCGAGGACACGATTTACAATCACATGGCCAAAAGTCTGGAACTGGGGCTGGTGGCGCTGGGCGATGTGTTGAGCTTGTCGCCGGCGGAAGTCAGTGAAATCGAAGCGGTGTTGTTAAGCTTGCCGGAAGAACAACGCAATGCCTTGAAGCCGGTCTACGAGCAACTGGGCGGCGCTTACAGTTACGGCGTGTTGCGTTGTGTCAGAGCGGCTTTACAGCAGCAGCTTGGTTGAGTTTGTCGTGCGTGAAGCGGTAATCAGTCTTAAGGCAATGATCCAGCCACTTTTGCAGGAAATAGTTTAAGCGCCATTTGTAGTTTCTGATTTCCACTAGACTGCCGGGATCTTGGTAAACCTTATCGACTGTCGGCCGGTCAATGTCGCGCAGCACTTCCGCCAATTGCGCATCCAGATAAATCCGAATTTTCACCGCCGGCACGATGTGCTCTGACAGTTGTTGGTCGAAGCAATGGCTAAGTTCTATCGTCAAGGTGTAGGGGTTACGCTCCAGCACTTGCAGATACAGCGCCGGTTTGTTTTGAGTCAGGCCCACGGCGGTTTTATCAAAAGAGCGCAGATTCGGAATCAGCCTGAACAACTTCTGATAGTTGGATTCGCAGATCTTTTCCAGACACAGCGCGGTATTGACCGGTTGTACCAAGCTCATGCTTAGTCTTCCCGATAACAAGCATTGGCGCTGGCGGTTTCCCACAACACCACTTGATCGACATTAAAGCCTTGTTGTTTGACGTGCTGGTAAATCATCTTGCTCAACACTTCGGCGGTGGGATGTTCGTCGATAGCCAAAAACTGCTCGTTGTTGGCGACCAGGGCCGGAATGATAGGGTCGTCTTTATGCAGCAAAAAGTTGTGATCCAGCACCTTATTGATAAATCTATCCACACAGTCTTTCACGTCGGAAAAATCGCAGACCATGCCCTGTTCGTTGAGGCTGTTTTGTTTGATGGAGATGCTGGCTTTGACGCTGTGGCCGTGCAGGTTGCGGCACTTGCCCGGATGGTTCATCAGGCGGTGGCCGTAGCAAAAATAAACTTCTTTGGTAATGATATACATAGCGTGCTACGTCCTTGTCAGGAATGGATGCTGTCCTTAATTGCCTTTGATGCTTTTGATTGAGGCGGCTATTTCAAAGCTGCCGTCGCCTTGTTTGACGCTGCGCACCACTTCGATGAAGGCCGTCATCGGCGGGGTGATTTGGGTTTTCGGCATGATGCTGACTTCCATGGCTAAACCGACATCGAACGGCCGGTTGGCAATAAACGAGACGCCGGCGCCGCTGAGCGTTGTGCATTTGCCGGTACTGACCTCGCTGGAATCGGCCAGCTTATAGGTAATGTCACAGTCCACATCCATACGGATGTAATCGCGTTTTTCATCATGATTCAGCATTGGCTTCCCCCGATTCGGATTGGCAGTGGTTGGGTAAAAAATCAGTCGCAGGGAGTTTACTATAAAAATCCGCCGCTCTGGGTAGGAAATAGTGGCTCATATTGCCGGAATCAGCGGATTTTTTGGGCGAGCTGTGATGCAGTTGGCATGCAGGCAATTGCCAGGTTCGGCGGTTTTATTGCCTGACTAAGCCAGGCGATTTGTGTAAAATTCCGCCACTTTTTCATTACAGACAGCGTAGGCAGCAGCATGAGTAAATCCATTGTCCTTACCGGTATCACCACCACCGGCACGCCGCATCTTGGCAATTACGCCGGGGCGATCCGGCCGGCGATCAATGCCAGCAAAGACGAGCAGGTCAGACCGTTTTATTTCCTGGCCGATTACCATGCCCTGATCAAATGCAACGAGCCTGCCAGGGTCAAGCAATCCAGCCTGGAAATCGCCGCCACCTGGCTGGCGCTGGGATTGGATACCTCCAACGCGGTGTTTTACCGCCAGTCCGATGTGCCGGAAATTCTGGAACTGACTTGGATGCTGACTTGCGTGACTGCCAAGGGCTTGATGAACCGCGCGCACGCCTATAAAGCCGCCGTCGCCGAAAACGAAGAAACCGAAGGTAATGATCCGGACAAAGGCATCACCATGGGCTTGTTCAGTTATCCCATCCTGATGGCCGCCGATATTTTGATGTTCAACGCCAATAAGGTGCCGGTGGGCAAAGATCAAATCCAGCACATCGAAATGGCCCGTGACATCGCCAGCCGCTTTAACCATATCTATGGCGAGCATTTCGTGTTGCCGGAAGCGGTGTTGGACGACAACGCGGCGACCTTACTGGGCCTGGATGGCCGCAAGATGAGCAAAAGCTACAACAACACCATTCCACTATTTGAGCCGGAAAAGAAGCTGCGCAAGCTGATCAACAAGATCAAAACCAATTCCCTGGAACCCGGCGAACCGAAAGATCCGGAAGGCTGCACGCTATTCGGTATCTACCAGGCATTTGCGAATCAACATGAACTCGATGCGATCCGTCAGCGCTATGCGGAAGGCATAGGCTGGGGCGAGATGAAGCAGGTGTTGTTCGAGAAAATCAACGATGAAATCGCCCCGGCTCGCGAGCGTTACGAAGCCTTAATGGAAGCGCCGGAGCATATCGAGCAGCAATTGCAGGAAGGCGCCGAGAAAGCCCGCGCCATCACTCGGCCGTTTATCAATACCTTGCGGGAAGCGGTGGGTATTTCCAGATTGGCGATATAACGGCGCTAAGCCTTAGAGACGCAAAATCTTGCGTCTCTAACTCACTCCTAATGTGGTTTGTCTATAGCCATATTGACTGATACTTGCTCAAGGATGATCGTGTCCCATGTCCATCATCGCTATCTACTTTATCAAGCTGCTGTTGTTGCCGCCAACCTCTTTGGCGATGCTGGCGCTGGTTGGCTTGCTTCTGCGCAAGCGTAAATGGGGGAAGAACATGGCGATAGTCTGTCTGGCACTGTTGTGGTTATTGAGTTTGCCGATTGTGGTTAAGCACTGGGCCATGCTCTGGGAACGGGTTCCGCCTCTTTCTACCGAAGCCGTGCAGCAATTCAAACCTCAGGCTTTGGTGGTGATAGGCGGCGGCATTGAAACGTCTGCACCGGAATATCCAGGGCAGGTCACTTTACATGTCAGAACCTTGCTGCGTGTGCGCTATGCTGCCAAGTTGGCCGGGCAACTGGATCTGCCGATTTTGGCGTCCGGGGGCGGTATGCTGGAACCGGATGACATTCCCGAAGCGGATTTGATGGCGCAAACCTTGCAGAGCGAGTTTAAAATTCCCGTGGCCTGGCGGGAGCCGCGTAGCAGGAATACCGCCGAAAATGCCCGTTTCAGCCGCGAGCTGTTAAAAGAGTTTGGCATCAATAAGATTGTTCTGGTCACCCAGGCCTACCATATGCCGCGCGCTGCTTTGGAGTTTCGCAAAGCCGGTTTTGAGGTATTGCCCGCGCCGACGGCCTTTATCGGCCACGCCGGCGAATCCCGCTGGCTGGATTGGTTGCCGTCTGCAACAGCCTGGTCCAACAGTTTTCTGCTTGCGCACGAAATGGTCGGTATGTGGTGGTATCGAATTCGTTACTGAGATAACGCTGCTCCACCTGGTCCTTTCATCAACGGCGCGGCCGCCGGGCAATTGGCTATAATGGCCGCCAGCTTTCTTACCTGACGCCATCATGTCCAAATCGCCCACCAAGGAAGGTCTCCGCCGCGCCGCGGAAGCGCCGCCGTTACCCGCCAACCCTTGGCGTTTTATCCTGTTTTGCTTGAAGCCGTTCCGCTGGCTGCTGCTGTTGATGCTGATACTGGAAACCGGTCAGGCCGCCGGCAGCATTCTGGTGCCGTATGCGATCAAAGCCTTGATGGACGCGGTTGCCAACCAGCCCGTGCCAGTGGGCGATTGGCTGGAGACTTTCAAGCAACCCTTGCTGCTGCTCGCCGGCCTGAATCTGGCCGAGATTATTTTCAGCCGCAGCAGCGGCGCGGTGCTGATCATCATGGGGCCGCGCTTGCGGCAAGGCACCGCACGTTCTTTATTTGCCTATCTGCAAAACCACGCGCCGCGCTACTTTGGCAACCATTTCGCCGGCGCGCTGGCGCATCGCATCAGCGAAACCGCGATGAGCGTCAATCACACCACCTGGTCCATCATCTGCGATTTCTGGCCGATAGCCGTGACGTTTACGGTGTCGGTCACGCTATTGCTGGGTGTGCATCAGGGCTTGGGCTTGTTCGTGGCCGGCTGGGTTTTGATGTATGTGTTGATTTCGTATTGGCTGGCAACCCGCTGCCAACCTTACGCACAGGATTTCGCCGCTACCCGCAGCATGGTCAACGGCAAGATCGTTGATGCGGTGACGAATATTCTCAACGCCAAATTGTTCGCCCGCTTGCAGCACGAACGCGAATACCTGGACGGCTTTTTGGATACCGAATTAAAAAGCGCCCGCCGCACCTTTTGGTACATGGAGCGGGTGCGTTGGTTTCAATTTACCGCTGCGGCCATTTTAAAGATCGGCACCATCGGCTACGCCTTGCAACTTTGGCAGGCCGGGGAAATCAGCGTCGGCGCGTTTGCCATGAGTACCGGCTTGGCGATTTTGGTGATCGGCGACGCCCGCAATCTGAGCCGGCGCTTTCTGGAGTTTTTTGAATACGTCGGCAACGTCGCCAACGGTGTGGACACCATCATCCAAAGCCACGAAATCATCGACCTGCCGGACGCCAAACCTCTGCACATCAGCCAAGGCCGCATCGAGTTTAAAAACGTCTGCTTTAGCTACGAGCCGGGCCGGCAGGTGTTCGATCAATTAAATGTGGTAATCGAGCCGGGGCAGCGGGTAGGATTGGTCGGCTTCTCGGGTTCCGGTAAATCCACCTTTGTGAACTTGATTCTGCGCAACTTTGAGCCGCAAGCCGGGCAGATTCTGGTCGACGGCCAGGATATTTTGTTGGCGACCCAGGATTCCTTGCACGCGCAAATCAGCCTAATTCCGCAAGATCCCAGCCTGTTTCACCGCAGCCTGAAGGAAAATATCGGTTACGGCCAACTGGATGCCGACGACGCGCAAATCAGCTTCGCCGCCAAACTGGCACATGCCGAAGAGTTTATCGCGGCGATGCCGGAAGGCTACGAATCGCTGGTAGGCGAACGCGGCGTGAAACTGTCCGGCGGCCAACGCCAGCGCATCGCCATCGCCCGGGTGATGTTGAAAGACGCGCCCATCCTGATCCTGGACGAAGCCACCTCCAGCCTGGATTCCGTTACCGAAAAAACCATCCAGGAAAACCTGGAGCGGGTCATGGGCCGCAAAACCGTCATCGCCATCGCCCACCGCCTCTCCACCATCGCCCATCTGGACCGGGTGTTGGTGTTCGATCAAGGCCGGATAGTCGAGGACGGTAGTCATCAGGAGTTGCTGGACAAGCAGGGCTTTTATTACCGGCTGTGGACCATGCAGGCCGGTGGTTTTTTGCCGGATGAGGTGGTTTAGTTGATTGAAATTGGAAATCAAAAGGGTGGGCTATGCTGTTGTGCCCACCGTTTCATCGGTGCAAGGTTAGTTCCGCGTAGGCACAAAAGGCGTGCCCAACCTTGTATGATGAATTTTAACAACCGATAGCCCAGAAAAACCGATTAAGCTGTGATTGTTCATTGGGAGGCCGTCCCACCCTGAGGACTGGTAGTTTACCAGAGCCTGTCGTGTAGATTGGCCCCCGCCCTATTCACCCATACCGTGGAGTATCCGAGGCTTAGAGCCTGCATACACAAGGAAGGTAGGTGCATGTGCAGGGTCGGGAACCGGTGAATAGTGTACTTCCCTTTAAACTGTATTTAAAAATGATGATGACGACGAACCGCTCGCTCAACACCCCCGCTGAATCTGTCCATCGCCTGTTTGCCGGCGTGGATGTCGGCGCCGACGAATTGGTTTTAGTGATCCGCAAGAACGGCAAGCCGTTCGACCCGCAAAAATATGCTAATACTCGTAGCGACCGTGCGCGTCTGGTGAATAAGTTGATCAAATTACCCGGCATCAAGGTCTGTCTGGAAGCCACCGGTATTTACCATTTCGATCTTGCTATTGCGCTACACGACGTCGGTGTACCTGTGATGGTGGTCAATCCCAAGGCTTCGCATCACTTCGCTAAGGTATTGATGAAAAACAGTAAAACCGACGCCGTCGATGCCAACACCTTGGCCGAATATGTCGAGCGCATGGATTTCGTCGCCTGGACTCGTCCTTCGAATCAAGCGCTGGCTTTGCGCGGCTATGCTCGCCGTATCGACGCGCTAACCGGTCAGAAGGCCGCCGCGAAAAATCATCTACATGCGCTGAGTGCGACCGAGGAAACGCCGAAGGCCCTACTACGCGATGCCAAATTGGCGATTAGTCAGCTGGAAAAACGCATCGATACGTTGGCTGGCGAGGCGCTGGCGTTGATCGACCAGCATCCGGAACTGCAACGAATATTCGACCTGTTGACCGGCATCAAAGGCATTGCCCAAACCAGCGCCATTGCCTTGATGGGCGAACTACTGCTATTGCCGCCCAACCTGTCGCATCGCGAATGGGTCAAGTTTGCCGGACTCGATCCCAAGGCCTTTGAGTCGGGCAAAAGCGTACACAAGAAAATGCGGCTATCCAAGGCCGGTAACCGGCATATTCGTTCGGCGTTGTATATGCCGGCCTTGAGTGCCAAACAGCACGATCCGCATGTGCGAGCGTATTTCCAGCATTTGATCGACAACGGCAAGAAACCTTTGCAAGCCGTCTGCGCCGTCATGCGTAAATTACTGCATGCGATCCATGGCATGTTGAAGCACGATCAGCCGTTCGATAACACACGGTTTTATGCCATCCCTGAATCCATCATCGCCGAGTAAAAAATGATGAAATTTGTTGCTTTTGAACAGAGTATCTACAAGGCTTTAGCGCCTAGAAGCCAAGTGCCAGGGATGGTATAGTTTTCTCTAAGTTTATGGGTGTCGTATTTTTCACCGCCACTTGTAATGTTAAATTTCCACTCACACTAAAAATCAATCATTTGAGCGCAAACAGTAAGAGTTATGCGTTAAATGCGCCCGTTTATTTGACAACTGATGTCATAGCTTACGTTAGTGATCACGTTCATACATCATGACAACTGCCACAACAGCACTGGACGAATTGGTTAGCTTCTTGAATGAGCAGGTTGCGCGACTCATTGCTGCATCTGAAATTGATGCTGTGGGGCAATTGGACCTGAGGGATGAAATTGCCCGCCAGCAACTAAGCCGCACAGCAGAACTAGTGCGCGGAGCTGCTGCATTGGGTGCTAACCATAATGCTGCTTGCTTAGGCATTATGGGGCGCTGTCTACTTGAGCAACTGATCACAGTCCTCTGGGCTATCCGTTCGATTGAAAATGCTCAAGAACATCAGAGCTCGGCAACTGCAGAACTCGCCAAAGCGCTCAAGATCAACTTGAAGGCCGGAACGGCAAAAATCAAGAACAGGCATACAGGAGAAGAAGCTACCGCAGAGTTTCTAGAAACCGAGCAAATGAAAAACATTCCCAAACGGAGGAGCTTAGAAGAGTTAGCCAGGGAAGCTGAGGTTTCGGATTTGTACACGGTCTTCTATCGGTTCATGTCACTAGAGACGCATGGCCATCATGACGTGTCTACGGAAGTCTCAGATCCAATCTCTCTATGCGAAATGCATCTCCAAAGCATTGGTGCTATCAGCCGAGCAATTGGGCAGGCCTGCGTTTGGTGGCTTTTGCATCGGAGCGGGCCAGACAATGAATCCATACGTGATGTTTTGGGGCTCAATAGCAAGTAGCCTCGATGGAATCGAGGTTTCGAAGGCCAATATCCTGCAATTGCCAATATGTGTTTGGTGGTCGTTAAGCCGACGCCCTCGATTCCGCTGACGCTGCATCGAGGCTACAATGGCTCATCGCTACGAAAAGATAGACTGGCAAACAACAACAACCTTATTCGTGATCTCGCCCATGTCGATACGTCTTGCTATTCCGGCCGATGCAAAAGCCATTGGTCAAATTCGCGTAGCGGCTTGGCGCGCTGCTTACCAGCCGTTCATGCCATCGGAGTTCTTGGCGTCATTAGATCCTTACGCAAACCTGGACGCACTAACAGAACGGTTAACTAATCCAACCAGAGAGTTCATGGTGTTCGTCGCCGAGGACAAAGGCAATACGGTTGGCTTTTCAATCATCGGCGCACCTCGCTATCCGACACAGGAGCTGACTGTTGAACTTTGGGCGCTCAATGTGTCGCCAGCCCATTGGCGCCAAGGATTAGGGAGAAAACTCGTTGATCATTCAGTGGCGGAATCATTCAATTTAGGTTTTGCCGGCATCGAGCTGTGGTGCATCAAAGGCAATTCCCCAGCCGAAGCCGCGTATGCGGGTTGTGGTTTTACACTCACCGATAAAGAGCGCACATCGTCGGCATTGACGGGACATTCATTGCACGAAGTTTTTTACTCAAAGATACTCTAAGATCACTTCGAAATGGATGTGACAGTAAAGTAACCGTCCACGCTGCTATCTAAAACAAGTAGCCTCGATGAAATCGAGGTTTCGAAGGTTATCTCCTCCCAATTACAGACAAGAGTTTGGCGGTCGGTAAGCCGACTTCCTCTTTCAGGGCTGTGGAAGTGTTGAACAGCGTTCGTGATTGCTCATGGGTGGAAATTTGGTATGAGATAAGCGCTATTTCTGGTCGGCTTGGCTGGTGGGATTCAATCTAGTAGGTCGGGATAGGCATAAGCCGCAACCCGACCTAGTCATCTTTTATGCCTCAGCCGGCGCGTTCAAGCCCTTGATAATATCCAACACCGCCTGCGCATGTCCTTCATGGTTAACACCATACATGGCTTCGATCAGTTTGCCGTCTTTGCCGATGATGAAAGTCGAGCGGACGATTTTCCATTTTTTCACGCCGTCTTTTTCCACTTCCTGCCAGACGCCGTAAGCTTCGCACAGGTCGCCGGAGGTGTCGGCCAGCAGTTGTACGTTCAGGCCGTATTTGGCGATGAAGTCGCGGTGGCTTTGGCAATCGTCTTTGCTGACGCCGATGATCACGGTGTCCTGGGCGTCGAATTCGCCGGCTAGCGCGGTAAAGTCGTTGGCTTCAATGGTGCAGCCGGGGGTGTCGTCTTTGGGATAGAAGTACAACACCACATTTTTTTCATCTTTGTAATCGGAAAGATAAATCAATTTATTGTCTTGATTGGCGGATCTAAAAAAAGGCGCTTCCTGGTTTTTTTGTAATTGTGACATGCGATTCTCCTCTTGTTTTTGGCCGGATAAGTTCCAGCACGCGGGCTGTTGGCATCGATTTAAAGCGGCGCCAGGTTTTTACGACCGGCGTCGTTGAAACCGAAAGGCTCTGCTGTAAAAGGCTGCTCTCGGCGATTATGAACCAGGTTTCCGGCGGCATCTACCACAAATATGGTGAGATTAAGGTTGACTGCAGTGCCGGGGTAACTTGAGTCTATCTCAACAAAATGCATTATGACTGCCAACCGCCGCCCAGCGCTTTGTAAAGTTCTACCATGGCGCTAATCTGCTTTTGCTTGGTTTCGATCAGTTCTTTTTTGGCTTCCAAGGCGTCGCGTTGCGTCAGCAATACTTCCAGATAATCGGCGCGGGCCGATATGAACAACTGGTTGGCAACGTCGATTGATTTCACCAAAGAATCGACTTGCTGGCGTTTGAGCTGGTAGTTTTTGTCCAGGTTATCGATGTTGGACAGTTGATTGGCGACTTCAGCATAGGCATTAATGATACTTTGCTCGTATTCATAGGCCGCCTGCACCTGCTTGGCGTTGGCGTTTTTATATTCGGCGGTAATCGCGTTTTTGTTGACCAGCGGTGCCACCAGTTCGCCGGCGACCATCGCCGCCAATGATTCCGGCGTGTTGATCAGATATTTCAAGGCAAAGGCTTGAAAGCCGACGCCGGCCTTGATGCCGAACGACGGGTAGAAATTAGCCCTGGCAACGTCGATATTCAGGTCGGCAGCCTTCAATTCCAGTTCGGCTTTGCGGATGTCCGGCCGGTTTTGCAACAGCTCCGACGGCAAGCCGGCGCTCAACGCCTTGGGCTTGATGCTCATGAAACCGGCCGACGAACGTTTGATAGGCTGCGGGGTTCGCCCCAGCAAGGTGTTGATACGGTTTTCTACAACGGTAATCTGCTGCTCGATTTCATATTGCCTGGCCTGGTTTTTCGCCACCTCGGCTTCGTAACGCTTCACTGCCAACGTATTGGTGCGCGCATAAATCTGCAATTGCCTGACTACCAGCAAGCCATTCTGCTGCAGCGCGATGTTTTGCTGCAAATTTTCCAACTGGTTATCCAGGGCCAGCAGTTCGTAATAGGCATGCGCCACTTCCGCGACCAGATGAGTCAACAGGAAATTACGGCCTTCACCCGAAGCCATATATTCGTAGACCGCTACCTGGGTGGCGTTCCTGAGCTTCTTCCAGACGTCGATTTCCCAAGTCGAGAACAAACCGAATTGGTAGTCGCCGAGGAAAGCCGGGAAGGCCTGGCCTTTGGCAATCTCCAAATTTTCTTCGACCGCGCCGTTGCGGGTGTGCTTTGCGGTTTTCTCGCCGCTTGCCGCCGCGCCAAGTTTGACGAAGGGCAAATATTCCCCTTTGCGGGCCTGGATTTCGTTTTCGGCGATGCTGATGCGTTGCAGTGCGATGTTGATTTCCTTGTTATTGGCAACGGCGGTATCGATCAAGCTCAGCAGATGCGGATCGTCGAAAAATTCTTGCCATTTCACGGTCGCAGAACTGGCCTGCTCAATGACTCCCGGCTTGAATTGGTCGGGCAGCTGCTTATCCGCCATCTTGGTGGTCATGTCCGGAATGCCGCAAGCTTGCAGCAGCAAGCCGGCTGCCACCGTTGCGGCTAAACATTTAATACTCATCGTCGTCTCCATAGTGATAATGCTCGGTTAACGGTTCGACGTCTTCGTTTTTGACCAATGACTTACCTTCGATTAGGTTGGCGAACAGGTAATAAAGCCCAGGGATCAGCACCACGCCGAACACGGTACCGAACAACATGCCGCCCAGTGCCGAGCTGCCTATGGTGCGGTTTCCGACCGAGCCGGCGCCGGTGGCCACCACCAAGGGGATCAAGCCGGCGATGAAGGCGAACGAGGTCATTAAAATCGGCCGGAACCGCGCCCTCGCGCCCTCAATGGCCGCGTCTTTGACCGACATGCCCTGGCCGTGTTTTTGCACCGCGAATTCGACGATCAATACCGCGTTCTTGCCCAGCAAGCCGATCAACATCACCAAGCCGACTTGGGCATAAATGTCATTGGCTAGCCCCAACGCTTTCAACAGAAAGAACGAACCAAAGATGCCGGCCGGCAACGAACACAACACCGCTAGCGGCAACACGAAGCTTTCGTACTGCGCCGCCAATACCAGATAAACGAACATCAACACTACGCCGAAGATGATCAGCGCTTCGTTGCCGCGCGCCGCTTCGTCAAACGACAGGCCTTCCCAGGCAATGTCATAACCGCGCGGCAAGGTTTTGGCCGCCACGTCCCGCACCGCGTCAATTGCCTCACCGGTGGTGTAACCAGCCGCCGGCTCGGCACGGATCGCTGCCGAGTTGTACAGGTTATAGCGGGTAATTTCGTTTGGGCCCTGGCGCTGCTTGATGGTCATGAACGACGAATATGGGACCATTTCACCGGCATCGTTTTTGACGAAAAACTTCAAAATGTCCGACGGAAACCGGCGAAACTCCGGCGAAGCCTGGGCATACACCTTGAAAAAGTTGTTGAAGCGGATAAAGCCCTGCTCATAAGTACTACCGATCATGATGTCCAGGTTTTCCATCGCCTTATCGATGGACACGCCTTTCTGCATCGCCAGTTGGTTATCGATGACCAGTTCGTATTGCGGGTAATTGGCAGCGTAAAACGTGAACAGTCCGGTCAATTCTTTGCGCTTGCCCAGCGCGGCCATAAAGTCCTGGTTGATCTTGTCGAACTTTTGATAATCGACATCTTCGGACTTATCCAGCAGACGTAAGGCCAGACCGGACGCCGCGCCGTAACCCGGCACCGGCGGCGGTTCGAAAAATTCGATCAAGGCGCCAAAATCCTTGGTTTTTTCCTCCAGTTCTCGAATCACGTCGTGCACCGACATTTTACGTTGCGACCAATCCTTGAGATTGATGATGCAGGTGCCGGCATTGGAACCGCGGCCTTCGGTCAATACTTCGTAGCCGGCCAGCGACGATACCGATTGCACACCGTCTATCGTCGTTGCCACACTTTGCAGCTGGCGCGCAACCTGGTTGGTCACTTCTAGCGTTGAACCGGGTGGGGTCTGGATAATGGCGTAAATCATGCCTTGGTCCTCACCGGGAATGAAACCGGCCGGCAAGGTTTGATTGACGAGAAAAATGCCGAACGAGAATCCACCCAAAGCCAGCAAAGTGACAATGCGCCGAGCCACCACGACGTTCAGCACTTTAACGTAGCGGCCGGTGACTTTTTCGAACAGATAGTTAAAACCGTCGATGAACAGGCCAATCGGGGTTCTGCGCTTCGGCTGGCCGTGGGTGTTTTTCAAAATCATCGCGCACAAAACAGGCGCCAACGATAAGGCGACAATCGCGGAAATCACGATGGACGATGCCATCGCAATCGAGAACTGCCGATAAAACACCCCGACCGGGCCCGACATGAAGGCAATCGGCACAAACACCGACGTCATGACCAAGGTGATCGCGATAATCGCGCCGCCAATTTCGCCCAAAACTTTTTGCGAGGCGACGTAAGGTGTGACGTGTTCCGCTTCCATCTTGGCGTGTACCGCCTCCACGACCACGATGGCGTCATCGACGACGATACCTATCGCCAGGACCAACGCAAACAGCGTGATCAGGTTAATCGACAAGCCAAAAGCCGACATCACCGCGAACGAGCCGATCAACGATACCGGCACCGCCAAAATCGGAATCAAAGTCGAACGCCAGTCGCCCAAGAAGATGAACACCACCAAGGCCACCAGCACGAATGCCTCGCCCAAGGTATGCAGGACTTTCTCTATCGAGGCATCGAGGAAGCGGGACACGTCGTAATCGATTTCGTAATCCATGCCTTCCGGAAACGAGGCTTTCAATTCCTCCATTTTGGCTTTGACGTCCTCGATTACCTGGCTGGCGTTGCTGCCGTAGTTTTGCTTGAGCACAATCGCCGCCGACGGGAACGAATCTTTGTTGGAATAAATATCGTAAAATTCGCTGCTCAGATCGACCTTGGCGATGTCTTTTAAATGCAGAATTTCGCCTTCCGAATTGGCGCGGATGATGATGTTTTCGTACTGCTCGGGTTTGTTATAGCGGCCTTGGTACACCAGCACATATTCTTTGGATTGGGCGGCGATACCGGTGCTTTGCCCAATTCGGCCCGGCCGGCCGATGATGCTCTGCTTGCCTATCGCGTCCATCACCTCGTCGATTGACACCTTGTAAGCGCGCATCCGGTCCGGATTCAGCCAAACCCGCATCGCGTATTGACGGCTACCCAAAATCTTGGCCTGAGCGATGCCGAACACCCGCTGAATTTCCGGGATGACGTTGACGTTGGCGTAATTGAACAGAAATTTCTCGTCGGCGTTCTTGTCCTTGCTGTACAAATTGACGTACATCAGCATGCTGGGTTGCACCCGTTCAACGACGACGCCTTCCAGTTGCACCAGCTTCGGCAACCGGCTCATCACCTGATCCAGGCGGGTCTTGACGTTGACCATTGCCAGGTTGGGATCGACGCCCAAGCCAAAAATGACTTGAATCGTCGCTTCGCCGGCGCTAGTCGCGTCCGAGACAATGTACTTCATACCCGGTACACCGTTGATTGCCCGTTCGATGGTGATCAGCGACGATTGCACTAACACGTCGGCGCTGGCACCGGGAAACGCTAACGAGACAATGACCCGCGGCGGCGCAATATCCGGGAACTGCGAGATGGGTAAGGATTTAATCGACAGCGTGCCCATGAACAGAAACAACAGCGACAATACAATGGCCATCACCGGGCGTTTGATAAAGATATTAAACATGGCTTATCCCCGACTGGCGAATTACTCGGTATACAATTCCAATTCGGAACGAATTTTTTCCGGCGGAATTAAATTAATCTCCACTTTTTCGCCGGCGTGGACCTTGCGCAACCCCTCTAATAGCACCTTGTCGTCGTCTTTCAAGCCCTCTTTTATAATAAATAAATGCGGCAATTCGGCTTCGATTTTGACTAGCCGTTGCTCCAATTTTCCCTCTGGATTAACGACATAAACGTAGGTTTTGTCGAGAATATCGAAGGTGGCTTTTTGCGGAATTAACAACGCATTTTTATAAGGCTTTGTCATTAATATGGTGCCGGTTTCGCCGTGTCTTAGAAGTTTATCCGGATTGGCAAAAGTGGCGCGAAATTCGATATTGCCGGCGGTATTGTCAAAATCAGCTTCTATGGTTTCTATAATACCGTTCTGATTGTAAACTTGGCCGTTGGCGAGCTTTAATTGCACCTTGGTTCGGGCGTCTTCATCCTTGTGTAATTTATAATCAAGATATTCCGCTTCCGGCACATTAAAATAAACCCACAATTTACTGATATCCGATAATGTGGTTAATAAGGCGCCGTCTTCCAGTAAGCTGCCGGTCCGCACATCCAGATGATCCATGATGCCTTCGAATGGCGCATTAATATTGGTAAAACCCAAATGGGTTTCCGCCAGCTTCACTTCCGCGTTAGCCTTGTCCAGCTTGGCTTTCGCCAAGGCTAGCTCATTGGGTGAGACGATTTTTTGATCTGCC
The DNA here is from genome assembly GCF_059331595.1 of Methylomonas sp. PHL2-19. NCBI lineage: Bacteria > Pseudomonadati > Pseudomonadota > Gammaproteobacteria > Methylococcales > Methylococcaceae > Methylomonas > Methylomonas sp. PHL2-19. The sequence goes on along the minus strand of NZ_CP196839.1, from coordinate 4,489,015 downwards.
AAACCCTTGGTGTTTAGGTATTCGATATTTATCGCATTGGCTTCGGCCTGGGCTTTTAATAATTCGGCCTGGTAAATATTTGGCATAATTTTGAACATCGGTTGGCCTTGATGAACCAACTGCCCTTCATCGACAAATATATTCTGCACATAGCCCCGTTCCAATGCGCGAATTTCAATATGTCGAAATGCGTGAATCTGGGCAACATACTCCTTAGTTACCGCAGTATCTTCGCGTAGCGGCATGGTCGCTTCCAGTTTGGGTATTTCTTCTGGATGCTCAGTATCGGAGTGATTGCATCCGCTTATTAAAGCGGCCAATAATCCCATAAATAAAGTTGTTTTATATTTCATTTTAAACTGCCTAATTTACAATACGTATAAAATATCTATTATTAATCTTTAATTTAATAGAGCGAATTAAGCCTGCGACTGAAATAAACGTAAAATATTCATTTGAAATCGACTAGATTTGAGCAAATTCGATGCCAGTATTTTTTTGTGCTATTGATCAGTGAATAAATACCAGCAACGTATAGGGGATTTACCTTTGGTCTTAGATATAGCGTGAGTTAGAGGCGCAAATACTCCGATTTAAGGGTGTTTGATTTTTGATAAGCTTTAAGCTCCTAGATTGGTTGTCTGGTTGAAATCCACCGGCCAAAGGTTTGCAGTCCGGCAGGTTGGGGGTTTCGTGATAAGGTTTTCAAACATGACTGTGTTCTTGGATACCATGGAGCGACGCCTGGCGCGCGGCTCACCCTGTTGATACCCGCAGTCATTAACCTTTCAAGATAGGAAACAAAGCATGCGAATTTTATTAGTCGAAGATGACGCCGCATTGGGGGACGGCTTGTCGCGAACCCTGAGCGATTGGGGCTTCGACACTACGCTGGCCAAGACCGGGAATTACGCCGGTAGCGCGCTGATGACGCAACCCTACGATCTGGTGATTCTGGATTTGGGCCTGCCTGACATCGACGGACGGGAGGTATTGCGGCAGTTACGGGCGCGCAAATCGGTGATCCCGGTGTTGATATTGACCGCCCGCGATGCGCTGAACGATAGGGTTAGCGGTCTGGAACTGGGCGCCGACGATTACATGACCAAACCCTTCGAACTGCGGGAGTTGGAAGCCAGGGTCAGGGCGTTGTTGCGCCGCAGTCACGGCGGCTTTAATCATGACATTCGTTTCGGGGCATTGACTTTGGATACCCGCAATCAGCAGATCAGCGCCAACGACATGCCGATGGCGCTGCCGCCGCGGGAATATGGCGTATTGGAGGCCTTGCTGTTGAGCAGCGGCCGGGTGGTCAGCAAGGACAATATTGCGCAACGGCTGGCGGCCCATGCCGAGGAACTGGCCGACAATGCCATCGAAGTGTATGTGCATAGGCTGCGCAAGCGTCTGGAACCCTTGGGGATCAATATCAGAACCCTACGCGGGCTGGGTTATCTGCTGGAGAAAAGTCAGGATGAATAAACCGCAAAGTCTTAGGGCCCAGCTGCTTTCCAAGCTGACTTTGCCCCTGCTTTTCGTGGTATTGCTGGATGCCGCTGCTTCTTATTTCGTGGCGATGCACTATACCGATCTGGCCTACGACCGCTGGTTGCTGGATTCGGTGAAGTCGTTGACGCAAGAGGTGCATGCCCAACAAAACCACGTCACTTTCGAATTGCCGCCCATCGCTGTCGAAGTATTTCGTTGGGACGACGTCGATAAAACCTTTTTTAAAGTGGAGTCGCAAGCAGAGGGCTTCATGGCCGGCGACGCCGACTTGCCCAGTCCAGCGATTAACACGTTAACCAGTAATGAACCGTTTTTTTCGAACGGCGAGATAGCCGGCCACGAAGTGCGGATTGTTTCGGTGCTGACCACGCCGACGCCAAGCTCGGAGCACGTGTTGGTGTCGGTGGCGGAAACTCTGAACAAGCGCCGCAGCATGATGACCGAGATTTTACTGGCCGTGGTGCCGCCACAATTTTTGCTGCTGTTCATCGTCGGTTTTCATGTCTGGACCGGCGTTAATCGCGGGCTCAGGCCGCTGAACGATCTGGCGGCGCACCTGGCCGAGCGTTCGGCTCGCGACTTTAATCCGATCCTGGATGCCGACGTGCCCTTGGAAGTACGCTCGCTGACGCATACCATCAACGATTTATTGCAACGGCTGGGTTCGACCTTAATCACCCAACAGCGTTTCATCGAAAATGCCGCGCATCAACTGCGTACACCGCTGGCAGGTCTAAAATTACAGGCCGAGCGTGCTCTCGGTGCCGACAACCCGGAAGCGATGAAAGCGGCGCTTGGACATATCAAAAATGCCGCCGACCGCGTTGCTCATCTCAGTACTCAATTGCTGGTTCTCGCCCGGTCGGAATCGGTGTCGCACAGTGCTCCGGAATTCAAACCGGTCGATTTGGTCAAGCTGGCACGGGAATCGTGCATGGATTGGGTGACCAGGGCTTTGGATCGCAATATTGAACTGGGATTCGACGCGCCGGATGCCTCCGTGATGGTCGCCGGCGACGCGGTCTTGTTACGCGAATTGCTCAGCAATCTGTTGGACAATGCGATTTGCTACGGCAACAGCGGCGGGCATATCAATGTTGGCGTTCGGGCCTTGCCGCATGTGGTGCTGATTGTCGAGGACGACGGTCCCGGCATTTCGATGTTCGAGCAGGAGAAGATTTTCGAACGCTTTTATCGAATCCAGGGCAGCCAAGGGGAGGGTTGCGGTTTGGGTCTGGCCATCGTCAAAGAAATTGCCGATTTGCATGCGGCACGGGTCACGGTAGTCAGTGGCGGCCAGGGTAGGCAGGGTACTCGCTTCGAGATTGTTTTTAATGCTGACGAAAGTGTATTAAATAGTTAGCAGATGCTTTTGGGATAGCCAGCCGTTCTTTGAAAGGTTGATGAAAGGTTAAGCCGTTAATTTAGCCTCACCATCAACTCAGTAAGGAATGTGCGTGCCATGCCCAACAAACTGCTTTTAGAAAACAGAGCCTGGTCTCAACAACTGGTAAACAGAAATCCGGACTATTTCCTCAATTTGGCCAAGGAGCAACGTCCCGAGTTTTTATGGATAGGTTGTGCCGATAGCCGGGTGCCGGCGGAGACCGTGGTCAACGCTCAGCCGGGGGAAATTTTTGTGCATCGCAACATCGCTAACCAAGTCGTTACCACCGACTTTAATTGCCTCAGTGTGTTGCAGTACGCGATTGAAGTGCTGAAAGTCAAACACGTGATTGTCTGCGGCCATTACGGTTGCGGCGGCGTTAAAGCGGCATTGCAAGCGCAAAATGTCGATTTGGCGATCACCAATAAGTGGCTGATGCATATCAAGGATGTCTATCGTCTGCATATGGACGAGTTGGATCATATCAATCCGGAGAAGCAGCTCGACCGGATGGTTGAGTTGAACATTATCGAACAGGTGTATCGCCTGGCGCATACCTCCATCATCCAATCGGCCTGGAAACAGGGCCATAAACCAACCGTGCGCGGCTGGGTGTATGGGCTTGACGATGGCTTGATTGAAGAGCTGATCAAGCTTGACCATAACACCCCGATCAACTCCATTTACCGTTACGCGGCTTGATTACGGCTGCTTTTTAAACAAAAAACCAGCGTTTGCAATGGCTAACTGATAGGAAGAAAGGCAATGGTGTTGCTATTAAGATAGCGATTCGCTATCTTAATGACGTGTGAAGGGGCATTTTCAAAAATCAAAACTGGGTCAGGCCAGATAACAACAGGAGCCGCAATTCATGTTTATTCCATTAGCTTCGGGAAAAAGCGCTGCACGGATAAGTGCCGCGTATTTAATCAGCGTTAGTTTGCTGATGTCCGCTTGTGCAACTAGGGAAGATGCCGAGTATCCCCATGCTGTTGGTGTGAAGACTGTCTTATCCACTGTGGCGTCATCCACAACGGCCGCTGACAGCACATCTTCGACGCCGCAAGTTAACGCACTTGCCGCAACGCTTACTCCGCATTCCGACGATATGCTGCAATCCTTTGGGCGAGCGTCGATGAAGATGGATCAATTGCATCCGCAAAAGGGCGAATGGAGTTTCTAACTTTTTTACTCCCTCGTACCTTTGCCGAATCAGGGAGTTGGTGAAGAGTGATTGTAAAAACAGCACATTGCATTAGAAAACATTGTGATCACAAATAATAAGAAAGGAGACCATCAATGAAAACTAAACACTTAGCATCGCTACTGATTGCCGTCGGATTGCTGTCTGCTTGTGCGACAGAGTCTGGCCCCAAGCCGCAAAGTTGGGCAAAAGCGGTACAGACCGCTGATACCCGAGATGCACATATACGTCTTGCAGATCATTACGAAGATGTGGCTAAAACGCTGGATGCGGACGCCCAGGAAGAGCGAGAAATGCTGGATCAATATATAGCCAAACCCTGGAAGTATGGAAAACGCATTCAGGATTTGAAGGCGCGCGCTGACGCGATGGTCAGAGATTTGGAGATGGCAGCTAAAGAAAGCAGGCAAATGGCGGAATACCACAGGCAGATGGCCGCGGAAGAACGCTAACCAGCCTGTTTTCACGTGTCTTCGAATCTAAATCCTGGAGAATTGAGATGATTAAAGAGCATCTTGACTTGGTTATCGTCGGGCTGATCGCGCTATCAATCGCCATGTATGACATGGTGATTGATTTGTTTCTGAATGTGCTGCATCTGTGTTTCGAGCTACTGCATTTTCTGTACGAATGGTTCGAGCTAGGTATAGAGCACACGGTTGAACACCTATTTCATACCTCCCGGCACGGTAGCCAGATCGTCACGTTCTATATTCTGTTATTGATCGCCAGTTTGTTGTTGTACGGCTTATGGCGGCTTATGCCGCGCCTGTGCCGGAAGTGTGTAGAGTGTTTGCGGTTGACTTGGGAGCGCCGAAAAACCGAATGCCACTATTACTGGTTGTCGCTGCCTTTGCTGAATAAAGTGAAGCTGATTTCCACGGCAACCGGGGTTTTTAGTTTGACGTTTTATTTCGTAACGTGAGGGTAAACCGCCGAATGGGTGATAACTTACCTATTCGGCGGGATTGCTTGGGGAGGCAGTTGTCAGCTCGCTGGCACTAAGCCCACTGCTCTTCAACCAGGCCGTCTTGACCGCAGAATACTGCGCGGGTCAGGCCGCAGAAAATGCCGTGTTCGACAATGCCCGGAATGGCATTCAGCTGCTCGTTCAGGGTTTTGCCGTCCGGATTGGATTCGAACGCCACGTCCAATACCAGACTGCCGTGTGAGGTAACCACCAATCCGTCTTGATTGGCAGTTTGCCGCAACGAGCCTTGGCCGCCAATCGCCGCAACACTGCGTTGCACCAGTCGCCAGGCAAATGGGCTGACTTCTATCGGAATAGGGAATTTCTCGCCGATGCGTTTGACTTTTTTGCTGGCATCAATCAACACCAGAAACTGATCCGCAGCCTTGGCCAACAATTTTTCTCGCACCAGGTCGTAACCGCGGCCTTTCAGCAAAGTCAGGTCGGGGCTTACCTCGTCCGCGCCATCGACATATAAATCCAAGCCGTCGATATGTTCCATGCCGAGTAAGGACAAGCCCAGTTGTTTGGCTTTATTGGCGCTAACCACTGAACTGGAAACCACCTTGAACTGCAGGCCTTCCTCATTTTGCCGACGCGCCAGCGCTTCGATGAAAAAATTGGCGGTGGAACCGGTGCCCAGTCCCACTATCATGCCCGGTTTGACATGTTGTACCGCGTGTTCCGCGACCCGCTGTTTGTCGTTCATGATTCTGTCCTGTTGAGTGGTATAGAAATGTGCCAAGTTGTAGGGGCGAATTGATGCGCTTTGGGCGATTTAAAGCGCCCCTACAAACCTGCTTACTCTTCCAGTTTGAGCACCCGCGCTTCCAGCGCCTTAAATTTTTGCAGCAACTCCGGCAATTTGGCCAAAGCGGCCAATTCTTTCCAGGCCACTTTGCGATCCTTGGCCGGGCTGCCGAACACTTGCGCGCCGGGATCGATGTCGCCGGAGATGCCGCTGCGGGCCATCACTACCGCCCGCGCACCGATTTTGACGTGGTCTGCCACACCGGTGCTGCCGGCTAAAATCGCGCCGTCTTCGATGGTGCAAGAGCCGGAGATGCCGGACTGGCCGCAGATAATCACATTGCGGCCGACGATATTGTTGTGACCGAGCTGTACCAGGTTGTCGATCTTGCTGCCCCAGCCGATTTTAGTGGCACCCAGCGCACCGCGGTCGATACAGGTGTTGGCGCCGATTTCGACGTTGTCGGCAATTTCCACATGACCGACGTGCGGTACTTTCACGTGCTGGTTGTCTCGGAATTTATAGCCAAAGCCATCGGCACCGATTACCGCGCCGGCGTGAATGATCACGTTGTTACCGATGATGCTGTGGTCATAGATGACAGCATTGGGGTGGATATGGCAGTGCTTGCCTATCATCACATGATTGCCGATGCGGGCGCCGGCTTCGATAGTGCTGCTGTCGCCGATGCTGCTTTGTTGGCCCACGGTAGCGAACGGCCCGACATGTACGTCAAAACCCAAAGTCGATGTTTCAGCCAACACCGCATGCTCGGACACTTGGCGTTTAAACACCGGTTCCGGGTGCAGCAGTTTTACCGCATTTAAAAAGCTGATTTCCGGGTCTTTGCAGACCAACAAGGTCAGATTTTCCGGAATCTCGCCATCTAGCAATTGTTCGGCGATAAAGCAGGCCGAGGCCTTGGAGTCTTTCAAATATTTTTTGTATTTACCGTCGCTAAGCACGGTGACTTGATGCGGGGTGGCTGACATGATGTCGGCCGCAGAATTAATAAAAGTGGTCGAGTCGCCGCCCTGGGCGGTGGCGCCGCAACGTTGGGCAAGATCCGTAATGAGCATGTCCTATCCTATTTCCAAATGCCAATAATATGAGTGAAGTCGTCGGTCCAAGGCTGCAGACCGAACGTCAGCGGCAGTTTCTGCCAATGCCCGAGCCGGCTTTGCTGCAAGCGTTGCAGGCGCTCGGGCTGTTTCGCGATCACTACCCAGTCGGTAGCGATGACCAGAGGGACATCGGTTTCCGGTTTAAATTCCTGCAACAAGGCCGCCAAATGCAATTGGTTGACATGATCGGCCATGACTTTTTTCAAGGCCAGATGGCGGTTGGTGATATGAAAGGCCAGCAAACCGTTGTCCTTCAGCTTGCTGAAGTATAGCTGCAAAGCCTCGCGCGTCAGCAGATGCGTGGGTACGGCATCCGAGCTGAAGGCGTCCATGATCAATAAATCGAAGCTGCCGTCGGCTTCCTTCAGTAGCGATTGCCGGGCATCGCCGACGATCATTTCCGCCTGCTTGTTGCAGCGGCTTAGGTAGGTAAACCAGGCCGGGTTTTGCGCGACTTCCACCACCAGTGGATCGATTTCATAGAATTTCCACAATTGGCCTTCCTTGGTATAACAGGCTAGGGCGCCTGCCCCCAAGCCCACCGCGCCGATATGCCAATGCTGATTTTCGCCGTCAAATTCCGCAAACAATTGGCCGATGGGGCCGGGGCGGCTGTAATAGGTTAATGGTGTGGTGACGTTGGCTGCGGTCAGGCGTTGCGCGCCGTGTTTGGTGGTGCCGTGGTACAACTCGCGGACTGTTTCCGGCCGCTGGTTTTCGTCGGGGATAATGGTGTCGCGCACCGACATCACCCCGAAAAAGCTGCGTTCCTGATAAATAGTGTTAGAGGCCATGCTGTGCAAGCCCAGCGTGAACAACAAAATCACCCCGGTCAACGCGCCCAAACCGATAGGGCTATGCCTTAGCGAATAACTCAGGCCGGCCAACAAAATCAGCGCGCCGCCGATCAAGTCCAGATAATCGAACAACTGTTGGGTAGTGAAATAAACCGTCAGGCCGGTGATTAAAACCAACACCGGGAAAATCGGCTGCAAAAACCAACGGCCGTTGAAAAAACCGGGGCGCAACAGCAAGGCGGCGACGATCATGATCGGATATTCGTAAACCGCGTTAAAGATAAACGGTGCGACGAAAGTATTGAACAAACCGCCCAACATGCCGGCGAAAGACATCACCAGATAAAAGCGGGTCAGATATTGCGGATGCGGCCGGCTTTTAGCCAGTTCGCCGTGGCAGACCATCACCGCCAGGAAGAAGGCCAGCAAATGCAGGATCAAATCCAGCCAGTAGGGCAATGTGGCCGGATTAATGAAGGAATATGCGATGAATACCGTCAATACTGCCGGTTGTGCAGCCAGCATCCAGGGTCGGATACGCTCGGCCCAGGTACTGAATACCAGGATGAAGGTCAGCAAATACAAGGTCAGCGGCACTATCCACAGCAAGGGTACGGCGGCGATGTCGGTGCTGATGAACTGCGTCAAGCCCAGTAGCAAGCTGGACGGTACGAAAGCCAGCGCCAGCCAGCGCAACTGCTCTAGCGTCGATGGCGGCTCGATGCCGGCATCGCTTAACACTTCGTCGTCTGCGTTCTCGGCTTGGCTGCGCCAGAAGCTGAGCGCGCAAACGACAATTAACGCGCAGAGGCCAATATAGCCGCCGCTCCAAATCAGTCTTTGGTTCGCCAAACCCAAATTCGGCTCTATCAAAAAGGGATAGCTCAATAAAGCCAACAGGCTGCCGGCATTGCTAGCGGCGTATAAGTAATAAGGGTCGTCGCTGCTGTGGTGGCCGCTATGCGAAAACCACTTTTGCAACAAAGGCGCAGTGGTGGATACCACGAAGAACGGTAGGCCGATAGCCAGAAACAAGGTCCACACCAGCCATAAGGTAGGGTCGCCTTCGGTGGGTGGTGCGGCATCCTGCGGCAGCGCCACGGGTAGTGCGATCACGCTGAAAACCAGCAAGGCGGTGTGAATCTGTATCTGCCGTTGACTGCCCAACCGCGAACTCAACCAATGCGCATACAAGTAGCCTAGAAACAGCAGCGTTTGGTAAAACACCATGCACGTGTTCCACACCGCCGGCGTGCCGCCCAGCAGCGGTAGCAATAGCTTGCCGAACATTGGCTGCAACACGAACATCAGTGTGGCGCTGATAAACAGCGTGGCGGCGAATAAAATGACGGGTGATATCAAAGGTTTGGCGGTGGGCTGCGGAGTGTTATTCATTGTAATTATGCGAGTTCCGTACGTGTCCTGGCCCAATGATAAAGCATTTGGCTTTTAAAGTGGTTTTGGATGAGGTTGGGCTGGTACTTTGGATATCGAACCGATCCGGTCTTTTACGACTCTTATTTGATCGACTGGTATATGTTGAAGCAGTTCGCCCTTAGGATCACACGAAACTATAACTCTATCGATTTGGGCGGATATACTAATCTCCTTCAGCCATTTGTCAGAGCAACATTCTATGAGGCAAGGATTAGACGATCACGAAGCTTGGCTTGATACTTTAGATAAAAAGCTATTTGTCTCGAACAGCGAGGTCAAAGTTGAATTTGATAACCCAATCTGTTTCCCGCTTGATGAATGTACAGACCTGAAAGACCTTAAGGGAATGGCTCGCACTCTAAGGTCTGTTCTCTCATGTAACGAAACACCTTTACCTCGCAAATATTTGATCGAACGATTTTTGAGACTCGTGATCCGTGAAAATAGACTACCTACAACAGTAGAAAAGGCCATGCGAGAATTGAGAATAGATTGGAATATTTCGAATGAATATCAAGATTGGTAATTGCTGTGGTCAGTAGGATGCGGTAAACACGGTGTACCGCATTGATCGCGATTGGTGCGTTTCTTAATTCACCCTACTTACTGGGAAGAGGGCATTCATTGCCATAGATGGTAAGCTTCTAGCTATCCATGCCATTTGGATTTCGACATTCCCCGCGTGCCCTTGGGTATGCCGAAATGATGATTTTGAGGATGAGCGACGCATTCAGCTGGAGCAGCTTGCGAAAAAGGAATATCTTTAGGACAGAAATAAATGAAACCTCTTGAACCAAAAATTTATATTCTCAAAGTATTTTTCAAGCAGTCCGATTTTCTGCAAGTTAAGCGTTTATGCAGTGATCTTGGGATTATGCCGGAGAATACAAATGAGATTGGTGAGGATGACTGGGGGCATCGCGGTTATCTTGAGCTGTGGTTTCAAGAGGTTACCGACAAAAGCATCACTTTGCATATTCAAAAACAGCGGAATAAAACTGCAAAAAAGTACATGGAAAATCTGCAACAATTTTTTGACGACTTGTATTCTCTGGAATATGTTGAATATCTAGTTTATCTAGATTAGTTGTTAATGAATAGATGTGGTAATCAATATCCATCGCACGGTATTTAAAGGCCTGGTTAATATTCCTGCGTCAGATAAAACCGATCAATATCAGCAGTTTGAAAAACAATTTTCCTTAAAAAACATGACTACCAACACCATCCAAACCATCGCCCAACAAAGTCGCGCCGCGTCGCGCCAATTAGCATCAGCGTCCGAATCTGCGCGCAATCTGGCTCTGGCGAAAATGGCCGAAGCGCTGGACTTGGTCAGGCAGCGAGTGCTGGAGGTCAACGCCCAGGAAATCGTCAAAGCCCGCGAAGAAGGCCAATCGGATGCCATGGTCAAGCGCCTGACGATAGACGACAAAACCTTTGATTACATGCTGTCGCGCCTGAAAAAAGTGGCGCAATTGCCGGACCCGTTAAACCGGATACTGACCGGGCATACCAATCCGGCCGGGCTGCGGGTTTACAAAAAATCGGTGCCGCTCGGCGTGATCGGCATCATTTACGAATCGCGCCCCAACGTCACCACCGATGCCGCCGGGGTGTGCATCAAAAGCGGTAATGCGGTGATTTTGCGCGGTGGTTCGGAAGCCTTGCAAACCAACGCGATACTCACCGATGCGATGATAGCCGGCGCGGTTGCTGCCGGTCTGCCGGAACATGCGATACAGATCATCCGCACCCCCGGCCACGAAGCGGTGGGCGAGTTGCTGAAAATGGACGAATATATCGACGTGCTGATTCCGCGCGGCGGCAAAGGCTTGATCAAGCGCATCGCCGAAGGCACGCGGATTCCGGTTATCAAGCATTACGACGGCATTTGCCACCTGTATCTCGCTACAGATGCCGATCCGGAGCAAGCCGTCGCGCTGGCGGTCAATTCCAAATGCCAAAGTGTGCAAGTCTGTAACGCACTGGAAACCTTGCTGGTGGACAGTGCATGCGCCGCACAACTGTTGCCGTTGCTGCACACCGCATTTGCCGAAAACCGCATCGAACTGCGCGGCTGCGAACAAACCCAAAAGCTGTTGCCCGGTGTTGTTCCAGCGATGGAAGAAGACTGGCATAGCGAATACCTGGCGCCGATACTGTCGGTGAAGGTCGTGGACGGCATTCAACAAGCCATAGACCATATCAACCGCTACGGTTCCGGCCATACCGACGGCATCGTCACGCAAAGCCTGAGCTTGGCCCGGCAATTTGAAGAGCAGGTGGATTCGGCGTCGGTGATGATTAACGCCTCGACTCGTTTGTCGGGCGGCGGCGATTACGGTTTGGGATCGGTGGTGGGTATCAGCACCGATAAACTCCACGTGCGCGGCCCGGTCGGGCCGGATGAACTCACTACCTACAAGTGGGTGGCGTATGGGGATGGACATTTGCGCGGCTAGGTAGCAAAGCTAGAGACCTGTCCGCGATGTAACTATAGGAAATGCCGATTATTTTTCTATCCTTAAACCAATACCCATGTGATCGGTAACAGCCGCTGTATATCTGCCGCCGCCGCTTACCGGCGTCGATTGCGACAGGTAGACGACTTCCGCCAATTTTAGGCTAGTCGTGTTAAAAACGGCTACATCGTATTTTTTGGTGGCCGTGCTGTTAGTGCCTTCAAAGCTGCGTTGATGCGAGTCGAAGGGGTTTATGCTGCCACCGGGGTGGGCGTCGCTAAATTTGATGCCCAACGCTCGGCTAAGCACTCTGGCGGTAAAATCGTTGGTCGGCTGATTCGTATCGCCCATTACCACGTCAATCGGCCCCAGTCCGGCTTGAATCACCACGCTGTTAATTTTTTGGTAATAGCTCATCAGGCTATTTTCATCTTTGGCGATGGAATTTGGCACGTGTACGAATACCACGATGATGTTGTAACACGCTATCGCCAGCCAACCGTCGCCTTCGCCCAGAAACTTGTTGGCCGCATCTTTAGTGGAATGGACGCTAAAGCAATTACAAGCCTTGGCAGGCGAGGATGTATGAATCAATTGCCCGGCGTTACTATGCAGGGATGTCCAGTCCGAATGGCTGCTGTCCAGTTCGCCGCATACCAGTAAATCGGCGCCGCCGAAAGCGCGTATCAGGTTTTGGTAAATTTGCCGGACCTTATTGGCAACCATACTCGAAAAACTGTCGTTGCTGTGTTGGCCTTTATCCATGTATCCGGACGACGCTGTCGAACGCAATTCGGCCGGACCTTGTACCGGAATGTCCGGCGAAATATCGGGCGCGGTCGGCAGAACCAGATTCCAGGGCGCCGAATTTTGCGCCATATGCTCATGTGTCATTCTCGTGAAGTACTGAGAATTGGAGGCGCTGATACCGTGCTCGGAACTGGAGTTAGAGTTAAGGGATTGGTACGCAATAATCGGCATGTTTAGGTCCTTAAATCCGCTGAGATTTTGTTTGGAAGCAAAGAGAATATCGCGCTGAGATAGATCAATGAGGATATTGTCCGCCGATGGTAGCAGTTTGTCAGGCGGCTCTCAACAGCCTGTTTGGCGGCATGGATAACCGGTCTTTGCGCAAATGGATTAACCGGGACTTTGCAGTCCGGAGCCTTTGGACCACGCCGCAATCCGGTATAGCCGCTGTGCTCCCGCCTGCGCGGGAGCGACGATATTGGCCTGGGCCGGATTAATAATCAGTTTTCGCCTCTACTGATATTATGCTGATGCTCAATAGATTCGGTTAAGTTATAGCCGTTGTCATTAAATAAATCGCCGGTAAAAAACAAGCGCATATCAATAATCCAGCCTATTTTTCTTTGTTTGTTATTTTCGACAATAATAGTCGCCAGCTTTTGGTTGTTATCAATAACCTGCGTCACAATGGTCTTTGGATAATCAGGATCTTCTTTTAAAGCGCCTGATACTATGCGCTGAGCCGATTCTATGGTTAGTATCTGGGTGATGTTAGGGGTTGCCGAGTTTTTATCGTTTATTAACGATTGCGCTTTAAAATAACCAATATCGTAAGCCAGTTTGGCAATCAGGCTAATGACAATAGCCACGCCCCAAACGGACAGGCCAATTTTTAATCGTCTTCTAACGCGAGGATGAGATAGTCTTTGCAGAAAAACTCTAAATTTCATTTTGATGTGATTATCCGGCCTTATCGGCCACTATTGAATATTAATGGTTGCAGTTTTTGCCCAATAACGCACGAGCAACTGATATAACGCCAGTGCAAGGCGGGTTATTGGAATCTTTGTTTAGTTCGGCAGTTGCACAAAGCCGTGTTGGTCGATTGGAAAAAAAGGATTGAAACAAACTTCCCAAAGAAAGCCGTCAGGGTCGGAAAAATAACCTCTGAAGCCGCCCCAAGCCGCTTTTTCGCCAGGACGAACCAGCTTTCCCCCAGCCGAAACCGCTTCAAGCAAGGTAGTGGTAACGTCTTCCGCCGATGCAACGTTGTGGGCCAGCGAAAACCCGGGAAAACCTGAGCCATTGGCCGATACCATCGCATCGTCTGCTAAAGCTTCGCGGCCGAACAACGCAAATGCCAGGCTCCCAACCTGGAAGAATGCCACTTCCTGCTGGCTGCCGGACGATTCTTGCCAACCCAGCGCCTTATAAAAACGCCGGCTTCTATCCAAGTCGGCTACGCCTAGTGTGACAAAACTAATGGTCTGTTTCATGACGCTCCCTGTTATTTAAAAAAGCCGTCTAGTCGGCCCGCGCGGCGCCGACTAGCTATAACCGTCAGCGCAGACCGTAAGCTTAACCAATTGGTTCCACTCTGCCAACAACCGGACGGTCCGGTTTCAGCGTAACGCTGAATGCTTCCTTGACGGAAATGTCGGTTTCAAACGTAAATGCCTTGAAAAAACTGGCTATGACCAACAGCATTTCCAGCTCCGCAAAATGACGCCCTATGCAATTATGCAAACCGCCGCCGAACGGAAAAAAGGCGTACTTGTGTCCGCCGGGCGTCGCGGTTTCCAGAAATCTGTCGGGATTAAACTCGTCCGGGCAGACCCAAAGCCTGGCGCTATGGTGAGTGGTGTGCATGCTCAATAACACGATGGTACCGGCGGGAATCGCATAATCGCCCAGCTCTATGTCCTGAATGGTTTGCGTGGACAGCGCCGACGTGGGCGGATACAGGCGCAGGGTTTCGTACAACGCGGCTTTGGTATAACTCAGCTGGCCCAAGTGCGCCGAGCTTAAAGTTTCGTTCGGCAAGCCGCGGATTTCGGCGGCGATCTTGTCGCGTACCTCCGGATGCCTGCCGGTTAAATAAAAAAACCACACCAAGGTATTGATGGTGGTTTCCTGACCGGCGAAGAACAGATTGACGGCTTCGTCTTGCAGCAAATTGTCGGGCATCGTGTAACCGGTGCTCCGGTCGCTGGATTGCATTAACTGCAATATCAGACTTTGTCCCGGATTCGTCCGCGTCTGCGCAATTTCCGCACCGATAAAAGTTTGCAGATAGTTCACGGCGGCGAGATAACGCTTGGATTTTAGCGGGATGAAGCGCTTCAAGCGGCGGCCAAGCACAATTTCGCTGCCCAACTGTACCGGCAGCTCCTGGCAGATGATTTCAATCACCTTGATCAGCTCCGCGCCGTTGCTCAACTGATCCACGGACTTGCCGAGCAGGATGCGGATGAAAATCCGCTGAATCAGCCACTTAATCGCCGTGCTTAAATCAACTTGGCCGGACGCCGCCTTTTTCAACTCTTCAGCCATCGCCGCCGCTTCTTCGACCATGATCAACTCATAGTTTTTAACCGTGTCCTTGGTAAACAACGGTTGCATCAAGCGGCGCTGTTTACTCCAAACCTGGCTTTCGCTATTGACCAAGCCGTTACCGAACAGCGATTTCTTGGCGCCATAAAGAAAATTACGGTTCAACTGGCCCTTGCCCTCCAGATTGAAAATCTGCTCTATATATTCCGGGTCGCAGACGAACAGAATTTTTCTGCCCAACAGCCGTCCCAACACCAGCTCGCCGTATTGCTTATGAATCCGGGCCAGCGTCGCCAGCGGCCGCCAGATCAACTGCATCATCGGTAAAAGCACCGAATGTTCCGGTGGCGATGGCTTTCTCGAGCGCTTTAAAGAAGTCGTGTTTTCCATGGTTTCAATTGATCCTGGATCGCGATATTAACGAGCATTCAGCCCGCATCAGTAGGTTAAGGCGGTGACCTTGAAGCCCCCCTATTTTGCAAGTGGCTGGTCTATGAGGAGAGTACAACAAGGTTAACGCTTTGTTGAGCCCATTTTCACCTGCGTCTCCCAAAGAGCAAGGGCAATGCCAGTGCTTGAATGTCTTAGGCTAGCTCGTCGGCAAGGCATCGCCTTGCTGGAAAAGGATGCGCCTGCGTTATCGCCCCGAGAAGTTTAGCGGCTTATCGTATCCATGCCGCTAGCTTTACCGGGTTTGGACGAACTCAGTCCGGCCCGCAAAGGTCAGCCCGGTCACGATTGAAAAACTGGTCTAAGCTGTTAGTGAAAAATCATCAGGGATAGAGATTTCCGCCATGCAACACCTCGACAAGATCGTCAAGCTTCACAGAGTACTCAAGCACCGGCGCACGCCGATTTCCGGACCGCAAATAGACAAAGAACTGGGTTGCTCCAAAGCCACGCGCCAGCGCTTGGTGGACGACTTGCGCGACCGTTTGAACGCGCCGCTGGTCTGCGACCGCCGCGCCGGCGGCTACTACTACGACCGTGACGACCCGCGCTATCCTTTCGAACTGCCCGGCATCTGGCTCACCGCCGCAGAACTGCAAGCCCTCATCGCTTGCCAACACCTGCTCGGCAACCTGGCGCCGGGATTATTGCAAAATGAAATCGGCCAACTCCGCGACCATCTGCAAAAGCTGCTGGACCGCTCGCCGGGCGTCAAAACCCCGCAATTGGGCCGCATCAAAATCCGCAGCCAAGCCTACCGCAGCCGCAACGACGACTTGTTTCTGACGCTGGTTCAAGCCCTATTCAATCAACAACGGCTAATCATTCATTACCACGCCCGCAGCGACGACCTAACCAGCGAAAGACCGGTATCGCCGCAAAACCTGGTTTTGTACAAAGACAACTGGTACCTCGACGCCTACTGCCACCAGCGCAACGAACCGCGTACCTTCGCGCTGGACCGCATCAGATCGGCAACCGCCAGCGGCGAACCGGCGCAACTGCTGGACCCGGCCACGCTGCAACAACATTTTGGCTCCTCCTACGGCATCTTCGCCGGCACGCCCAAACACACCGCCATCCTCAATTTCTCCGCCAAAGCCGGCCGCTGGGTCGCCGACGAAACCTGGCACAGCCAACAAGAATCCGAGTGGCTAACCGACGGCCGCTACCAACTGCGCATCCCCTTCAACCGTCACGAAGAGCTACTGATGGATATTTTGAAATACGGCGCCGAGGTGGAGGTAGTGGAGCCGGGGTTTTTGCGGGAGTTGGTGGTTAACGAGATAGCGAGGTTGAAGGATATATATTTTTAAAAATCTTTTCTCTTGAACTATTTTTGCATTTATCGTTATCTTGACCTATCATCTCACACGAACCCACTCAAGTACCGGAGGATTACGTGTTCAAAAAAGCTTTGGATTTTCTTATGGACTTCATCTTCGAGAAGTTGAAAGGCAATCCCAAAACCAGCTCTGGCAATGACGAAATCGAGATAAATATTTCGGTCAAGCTCAAATAGCCATTCTTTGATTCAGTTCTGAATCATCTACTGCCCCAGGATTTATGCAAGGAGGTTCTTGCCTTGGGCCTCATTGAAGCAAGAGCAGAGATTTTTATCCCTTCAGTCTCTGATTTATTTTCCGTGGCACTTAGGTGCCACGGCCTCATAGGCATTAACTTAAAAAATAAAAATTCTCGGTATCGGGTTTTGAGACCGAGACGTTGTAAGTTAGAACGCAGAGCACCCACGCATTAACCACCAAACTAGGTACGGTATGGCTATTGACGAAAAATTAGAGACGTATTTTCAAGAAATAACCAACTTTCCGATGTTGCGCTGGCAACGCCGGTTATTTCGCGAATTGACTGAAAACCGTTTGCGGGAGGCTCTGGATTTACCGACCGGCTTAGGTAAAACCTCGGTCATGATTTTGTGGTTGTTGGCGCGAGCCGTTAATCCGGCATTGCCCAAGCGGCTGATTTATGTGGTTGACCGGCGGGTGGTGGTCGATCAGGCCACAAAAGTTGCCGAGGACTTACAAGAAAAACTAAAACAATTGCCGGAACTAAAGGCATGGCTTGGTCTAGGTGAAAAAGAACCCCTAGCCGTCTCGACTTTGCGCGGTCAATTCGCCGACAACCGCCAATGGTTGGCCGATCCGACCAAGCCGGCGATCATCGTCGGCACCATCGACATGATAGGCTCGCGCTTGCTGTTCGAAGGCTATGGCGTCTCGCGCAACATGCGCCGCTACCATGCCGGCTTTCTGGGCGCCGATAGTTTGTGCGTGTTGGATGAAGCGCATCTTTGTTTGCCGTTCCAAGCCTTGTTGCAGAGCATTGGTGCCGATAAAACGCTACATCCAATCGACGGTAAGCAGTCTTTGATTCCGCCTTTTAAATGCTTGTCGCTGTCGGCCACAGGCAAACGAACCGACAATCAGGCCTTTGGCTTGGAAGACGAAGACTACACCGACAGCGAAGTCGTCAAACGTTTAAATGCCAAAAAAGAACTTTCTCTCGAAATCGGAAACGAAGGCGATCCATTGCCGGAGCTGCTAAGCGAAAGCGCTTGGCAACTCAAAGACAGCGGCAAGCGGATTTTGATTTTTTGCCACAAACGGGAACACGCTCAAAAAATCAAGGACGATCTGGATAAGCGCATCAAGCAAGACAAAGCTAATCACCAAACCAATCTGCTGGTTGGCGGCTGCCGGGTGGAAGAACGGCGAACTTTGGCCAATTGGCTGACGGCCAAGGGCTTCCTAGCCGGAGATCAAGCTCCACCCGATACCGTCGCCTTTTTAATCGCGACTTCCGCCGGCGAAGTCGGCATCGATCTGGATGCCGATCACATGGTGTGCGATTTGGTGGCTTATGAGCGCATGGTGCAGCGGTTTGGCCGGGTCAATCGGCGCGGCGAGAAGCAGGCGCAAATCAAGGTGATTGCCGTACCGCCGAAACAGCCCAACATCAAGCGCCCGCTAAATCCGGATTTAATCGAGCCGCAACCGCCTGCAATTCCGCCGGAAAACGCCGATAAAACGCTGCTGAAGCAATACAAACAAGACCAAAAAGCCTTCGAGAAGGCACAAAAAGACTATTTGAAAGCGCAAGAAGATTACGCGCAGCAACTCGCCGCTTACCAACAATCGACCAAAGCATTTCAAAGTTACCAGGCGCAACTTGGCGTCATAAAGCGATTAGAAGCTGATGCCAGCCCAGGTGCAATTGTCGCGTTAAAAAATGCCATCCCCGTTGACGAATTAAATCGTGCGCTTTCGGAAGAACCTTTGCGACCTTCGTTAACCCGCGCTGTAGTCGATGCGTGGTCAATGACCTCGTTGGAACAGCATAGCGCTCGCCCGGACATTCAACCTTGGCTGCGCGGCTGGCAATCCAGCGATGAACCTGAAACCACGCTGGCGTGGCGCGAATGCTTACCCTGGCGCGAAAGCGATACCTTACCGAATGCGGCTGAAGTGGAAGTCTTTTTCGAAAGCGCGCCGATTCATCTGAGTGAAACGCTCGAAATACCAGTTCGCGAGGCAATGAAAACCCTGCTCAAACGCGCGCAAAAACTATTGAAGGAAAACCAGCAGGATTCGGATAAGCCGGCACTGATAGTCCTTAACCGATCCGGCGAATTGATGCGTAACAGTGCCTTAACGCTCCGGCAACTAGCGGAACAAAGCACCGACGAGTTGAAAGTATTGCTGACAAATCGCCATGCCGTCATCGCGCGCTGGTTAGGTGGCCTTAAAGACGGCCTGCTAAACGACGCTGCCGACAGCGAGGAGTTAACGACACTCGACTACCAGTGGACTGGTGACTTGCAAACAACCATTGGTTATCGAATTCAAAACGATGCCGAAGCAGAGCAGGACAACGCCGATTGGCATACCGTTTACCGTTTCATCGCCAAAACCGACACGGAAAGCGATGCGGCGGAAATTTGGCGAATCCAGGTTTATCGCGGTGCCAATTCCCAACGCCAGGGCGATCCGGCTGTTTCGCGATTCACACAAAGCCTGGAGAAACAGCACGAATTAGCGGGCCGGGAAATGGCGGCGATTGCTCAAGGCCTATCGCTCTCTACGGAATTTGTCGATTTGATCGTCGCAGCCATGCGCCGCCACGACCTGGGTAAACAGCGTGACCTTTGGCAAACCGCGATGAATGCGCCGCAAGACGGCCGCCCCTACGCTAAAACCTTGGGCGGTGGCAATCCGCGCCTGCTAGCAGGCTATCGGCACGAATTCGGTTCATTGGCGGATGTCGCCAACGATGCCGAACTGAACCAGCTACCTGCCGAGTTACAGGATTTAGCCCTGCATCTGATCGCCTCCCATCACGGATACGCCTGCCCGGTGATTGCGCCGGTCGATCCGGGCGCGCCGCCGTCGGTTTTGGCCGAACGGGCGCAACAAGCGGCGCTACGTTTTGCCCGCCTGCAACGACAATGGGGGCCATGGGGCTTGGCCTGGTGGGAAGCGGTGTTTCGTGCCGCCGATCATCGCGCCTCGCAAATCAGCGACGAACAAGCGGAAATGGAGGGCAAGGCATGAGTATTTACGCAATACCGGTTGATTTGACCAACCCCGGCCAAGTGTTGGCATGCATGGGTTTTTTGGAGGCATCCGAAGCCTTGTTGGGCTATACCGAAGCGCGTTTCGATTGGCAACCGGCAACCGGTACACAGTTTCAGTTGAGAACGGAAATTTCGGAGAATCCATTTACCGACGTGCTTGCTTTTTTGGTCGATGCCAAAGCCATTGCCATTGCGCCCCGGGATTGGCTGGTGCCAAGCAAAATAACCGAATTCACGATTGCCGATACCTTTCCCGCGCTTGAGGCCGACGCAACTTCGCTACCGATCCTGTTACGAGACGCAACGGGGCATAGTGCTTTGTTAAGCCATTGGGCCGATGGCGGCGTGGATGAAACCTTCAAGTTGTATGCCGGCAATCGTAGCGCGCAGAAAATCGCCAACGACATGTTGCGGGAAATTACCACGCTCTGGAACACGAGGCACGACGCACTGTTACTCGATCCGCTCAATGTGCTGTGCAGCATGGGCGGCAGTTTCAATTTCGACCCGAGAGGCGCATGGATGGGCCTGGATGTCGGTTACTCGATTAACGATCTGAAAAGCGTTAAAGAGCTGGAGCAAAAAGTTGTTGCTTCGCCAGTCGTCGAGTTAATGGCGGCATGGGGGCTACAAAACGCTCGTCCATTTGAGCTGTCGCTACGCCAATACCGCTATGCCGTTTGGAACGACTGGTTGCCACCACAATTGGCTCGGCCTGCTTTGAGCGGGCAACTGCCTATGGCGCGCAAGCGTCAATACCAATTCGCGCTCGATTTGTCGGGCAAAAACAAAATCGTCTGTTACGCCATTCAGGAGAATACGCCATGAGCCAAACCCAAGCACTCAGCCACGACATCATCGACCAATGGGCGGACAATCCCAAAGGCCCGGTGGCATTGATACTCAAGCAAAAACTGTTGCCGGTGGACGGCGAAGGTGGCGTGATTTTTCCGCCCACCTACGCCGATATTGGTTACTCGATAGACACCTTGTCGGACGGCACTAAAGTCGCGCAAATCGACTCTGTACCTTCGCAGGCCAACCGCAGCGAACCGGTCTTTATGGATGAAGAGTACAAACAGTTGGTGCCGCAAATTGAAATCAACTTGGGCAACAAGGACGACCCGGAACGCAAGGTTTCGATTCTGGAACTGGCGCACCGGGCCGGTGATGCCGTGGTCAGGTCCACCGACAAATTGGCCGGCGAAATCGACGAGGCGTTTAAAACCCTGTTACGAACGCATAACGCCGTGCCACTGGCAAAACTGGCGCCGACTTCGTTGGTCTTCGGCGCCTGGGATTCCAGAGGCACCCAAGTCAAACGTCCGCGCTTGATTCGCTCCATTATCCGTGCCGAGGATGTGGAAGTCTTACACAATGCTTCGCAGTACAACAGTGTTTGGAAGTTATTAGACGACAACCAAAAAAAGGCGCTCTCTGAAGAAGCAAAAAAACAAAAAATGAAATTATCTGATAAAGGCTATAACGACGTGCCTGCCGTTTTCCGCAAAACCAATTTACCTAAATTGACCAGAGACGGACATTTCAACGATGACGCGAGGACACTAGGCGGCATTATTGCCCGTGGCCCCATTACCCGCCAGGTCACCATCAACCTGATTGCCTTGCAATCGATCAAAGGCGACAGCGAAGAATCCACCCGGCAACTAAAACGCTATTTGCTCGGCTTGGCACTGGTCGCCGCGACGGCCGAAACCGAACTGTATTTGCGCGAAGGCTGTTTGTTGCGTTGCGCCGATGACGCGGACATTTGGGAAGCGGTGGCCAGACGCGGCGCTTCGCAGTTTTATAGCTTGTCGGCGGATCAAGAACGCTTGCTGATTAAAGATTACGCGGAGCAAGCGGCGGCTAACTTCGGCATCGAACAACCGGAAAAGACCTACCAATTCAACATCAAAAAAGCCAAGGAATTACTCGCGAAAAAAGAAGAAGCGGACAGCGATGCCGGAGACTAAGCCATGAACGATCAAGCCTTGCTTATTTCCGTTCGCTTGTTGGATGACCGCTATCACGGAAACGGCACTTGGCCGCCGTCGCCCTTCAGGTTGTTTCAGGCCTTAGTCGCGGCGGCTTTTACCGGCCGCACCGTTTCCGACGCGGAGGCAGCGGCGTTGCGCTGGTTGGAACAATTGCCGCCGCCGGTGGTACTGAGTCCAACTTACCAGCAATCGGCATTGACCACTTATTACGTACCGCGTAACGGCGCCGATGCGCAACAAGGCAATTTGGCGGCGGCCGCGAAAAAGCGCGATGCCAAGCTAGCCAAGCCTTGGCTGTTCGAGAGCCAACAGCCGTTGCATTACGTGTGGTTCTTTCCCGAGCCAGCCGAGGAAGCACAAACACTGGCTGAACTAAGCGAACGCCTGTATCAGCTTGGTCGTGGCGTCGATATGGCGTTTGCCTGGGCGGAGCAACTCACTGCCGATCAAGCCAAACAAATCATTGTTCAACATGCCGGTCCGGTGTTTAGACCTACGCCGCAAGGCGTCAGTGATACGCTGGATTGTCCGATTCCCGGCCAATCGTTCGATTCCTTGTTAACCCGTTACCAAGGCCAATTAAAACGACTGCGCAACGGCGAATTTCACAAGCCGCCGCTACCGATATTCCAGCCCACCGGCTATAACTGCCCATCGTCGTTGCTGTTATTCGACATTCAAAATGAAAAAGGTGCGTTGACCGCGCAAGCTCTAACCGATGCGGGCCGACTAACCCAGCGTTTGATAGAACTGGCAAAAAATCGTTTGAAGCCGCATTTTCCGGAGTACTCCGAACGTCACTTGGCCGGCATTGGCGCTAACGACGCGGACAAAGCCTTGCGCATTCGCGTGATTCCGTTGCCGTCGATAGGTCATGAACACACTCAACCCGACATTCGCCGGGTGTTGGTCGAAGTGCCGGCCGATTGCCCGCTGCAATTGGCTGACGTTGAATGGGCATTCGCCGGCTTGCCGCTGGAAGTCGATCTGGAAACCGGGGAAATCCTCACCTCATTAGTAAAATCCATCGACCGCAAAATGCTTGACTACTACGGTATAGGCAAGCAAAAAGCAGCGCATGTTTGGCGAACCGTGACGCCGGTTGTCCTGCCGCTTGAACAGAGTCTTACAGCCCAATCCGGCGCCGAGCGGGTTTTGAAACAAAGCCAATTGCATCACGCCGCTCGTCAAGCGTTGCGGCATTGCGGCATTACCGCGCCGGCGCAAATCCTAAGAATTCAACGCGAACCTTTCGACAGCACCGGCACCTTGGCCGAGGATTTTGCGTTCCAGCGCTTCGATCGCTCTCGGCTTTATCATCTGGAGCTGGTGTTTCCCGAGCAGGTGGCCGGCCCGCTGGTCATCGGTAACGGACGCTATGTTGGACTCGGTTTACTGCGGCCAGCGGCCGAGTCGCATCGTTCGGTTATAAGCTTTGGCATCAATCCAAGCAATCGACCGACGCTGCAAAGTCGGTCGGACATGCTGCAAGCCGTTCGTAGAGCGTTGATGAGCTTGGATCGGCAATTGTTCGGGCAAGCAAGCCGCCTAATCTCCGGTCATGAAAAGGACGGTTCCACTGCCCGCTCCGGGAATCACCGGCATATTTTTTTAGCGGCGCATGACAACGATGGCGACGGTTTGCTGGACCGTTTGCTGGTCGTGGCTCCTTGGGAGGCCGACCGCAACGCCAAACCGGCGAGCACCGAGCGGGAACGCTTCGAAAGGGTGGTTAGCCGATTGACGACTGTTCGGGCCGGTGCGTTGGGAGTTTTCGACTTGCAAATGCAGGGCGACAGGCCTAACCAAAACGATCCACTGATGGGTTCGGTAAGACGCTGGAAAAGTATCTCTGCCTATCGGCCCACCCGCTGCCCTAAAACGTTAGCTCAAGCGGACGAAACCATACGCGCCGATGCGGTTAACGAATGCCTTCGCCGTGGTTTACCCGAACCCAAGGTGGAAATTTTGAGTATGCGCCAAGGCCCCAAAGGCGGCATCAAAGCCCGTCTCTGTCTAAGTTTTGCAGTCGCCGTCAACGGACCGCTGTTACTTGGCAAAGACAGCCACGAAGGCGGCGGATTGTTCGGAGCGGACTGATGTTCTCACCACAACCCCATCACCCCGCGCAAACTCTTCTCCACCGCCGCCAGTTCCTCGGCGGTGACGGTGGCGAGGGGGCCTTCGCCGAATCGGGAGCGGTCGATGGCGCGCAGTTGTTCGGCCATAACGTAACTGGCGGCTTTCAATCGGCCTTGCGGGGCAATCGGTATCCGCAACGGCGCCAGGTTTGGTCGAAACTGGCTGGTCAGCGGCACCACCACGATGGTGGGCAGGCCGCCGGTAATCAGCGTATCGTCCTGCAACACCAGCACCGGTCTAATTTTGCCGATTTCGGCGCCCTTGTTGGGGTTCAGATTGGCGGTCCACACCTCGCCGCGTTTCATCATTCCCACCATTTTTCGTCGGGGTTTATGCCGGCGGCGCGTTCATCAGCAATTATTCGGTCGAGACCATCGTCCACCGCGTCGAAATCCGCGGCAATTTGTAGCGCTTCCGCTCTGGCTTGCGGATCGTTGGCCAAGGCGCGCGCCGCGGCCACCATTTCCGCCATAAACCGCTCGCGTTCGCGGCGGGCCAAGTATTCGGTGATCGCCAGGCGGGCGATTTCCGATTGGCTTTTGCCTTCCAATTGGGCTTCGGCTTTGAGGTTGGCTTCCACATCGTCGGGTAAACGCAGGCTGATGGCGGGCATGGCGGGCTCCTTCAAAAGACAAAATGACAGACAAATTGTATGACAAAACGTATAACAAGCCTGGTTTTTTAACATGTGCGATGCAACGACAAGCGATTGGCCCGAAGACGCGCCTGTGCCCTTAGATCATCCGGAGATTCCGCCGTTAATCCTTGAAGCCGTTTTACAGTATTGGCAACCGGGGTATGTCTTGCATCGAATGGTCACAAAGCAAGGCTTGGAGTGGTGGCTGCTCGATACCGAAGGCGGGTTGATCGAAGCGTTTTGGCTTAACTAAATTTTAAGAGCAATCGAGCGAATCATGTCCGACGACCAAGTACCCATCCAGCTAGAGCTACCGCTACCGTTCCCGGAGCTATCCGGCGACATGCCCTTGTTGCCGGCGCGGATGATCAACGAATACCAGTACTGCCCGCGCTTGGCTTATCTGGAATGGGTGCAGGGCGAATGGGCGGCGTCGGCGGACACCGTGGAAGGCGACCACGCACATCGCCGGGTGGATACGCCGTCCAAAAGCTTCCCGGAAGCGGACGAGTTGGAGGAAACCGATAAGCTGCATGGCCGCTCTATCACGTTATCGTCTAACCGTTTGGGTCTGATCGCCAAGCTGGATTTGATTGAAGCCGAGGATGGCTTGGTCACGCCCATCGATTACAAACGCGGTAAACGTCCGCATGTGGCGCGCGGCGCTTACGACCCGGAACGGGTACAGCTTTGTGTGCAAGGCATGGTGTTGCAGGAACACGGTTATGTCTGCGAGGAGGGCGCCTTGTACTTTGTGCAAAGCCGCGAGCGGGTGCGGGTGGCTTTCGACGAAGAATTGAAGCAACTCACTGCCAATGCCATCAACGGTTTGCGCTTGATTGCCGCCGGTGGCCATATTCCGGAACCCTTGCAGGACAGCCCCAAGTGTTCGGGCTGTTCGCTGGTGGGTATTTGTCTGCCGGACGAAGTCAATTACCTGCGCCACGCCGACCTCGAACCCCGGCCGCTGGCGGTGATGCGCGACGAAGCATTGCCGGTTTACGTGCAAGCCTGGAAGGCCAAGATCGGCAAAAAGGGCGAGGAGCTGGAAATCAGCATCGACGACGACAAGGTGCAAACCGCGCGGCTGGTGGACACTTCGCAAGTGGTGGTAATGGGCAACGTCTACATCACTACGCCGTGTTTGCAAGACCTGATGAAGCGCGAGATTCCGGTCAGTTGGCACAGCTACGGCGGCTGGTTTGTCGGCCACACCATCGGCACCGGCCATAAGAATGTCGAGTTGCGCACCGCCCAGTACAAAGCCAGTTTCGACGACAAAACCTGTCTGGCGATAGCACGCAACCTGGTGCGCGCCAAAATCCAGAATTGCCGAACCCAGGCCCGGCGCAATTGGCGCGCCGACGAGCCGGTGGAAATGTTGCTGGAACCGCTGAAGTCCCTGGCCGACAAATCGCAACGTGCGCTGGATTTACCGCAATTGTTGGGTATCGAAGGCGCGGCGGCGGCCTTGTATTTCGGCGCGTTCGATAAATTGATCAAAAAGCCGGACGACAGCAAACAGATGAGTTTTGACTTCAACACCCGCAACCGCCGCCCGCCCACCGATCCGGTCAACGCCTTGCTGTCGTTTGCGTATGCCATGCTGGTACGCACCTGGACCATGAATCTGAGCGCGGTTGGCCTGGACCCGTATCGCGGCTTTTACCACCAACCGCGTTACGGCCGCCCGGCGTTGGCGCTGGATTTGATGGAACCGTTTCGGCCCATCATCGCCGATTCCACGGTATTGCAAGTCATCAATAACGGCGAAGTGCGGCCCACCGACTTTATCTGTGCCGCCGGCAGCGTGGCCCTGAACGAGGGCGGCCGCAAGCGCTTCATCACCGCCTTCGAACGGCGCTTAAGCCAGGAAATAACCCATCCCATCTTCGGCTACAAGGCCAATTATCGGCAGGTGTTCGAGATTCAGGCGCGCTTGTTCGGCCGCTATTTGCTTGGCGAATTGCCGGAATATCCCAACTTCACCACCCGCTGATGGCTGCCCTCGAACACCTGTATATCGTGACTTACGACATCAGCGATACCAAACGCTGGCGGCGGGTGTTTCGGCTGATGAAAGGTTATGGCGATTGGCTGCAATTGTCGGTGTTTCAATGCCGGCTGAGTCGTAAGCGCCATGCGGAATTAATCGCGCTGTTGGATGGCATCATCCATCATAGCGACGACCATGTTCTGATCATCAATGTCGGGCCGGCGGAAACGGTGAAGCCCTCGGTGGTCAGTTTGGGGAAGGATTTCGATGTGGTGGAACGTCAGCCGGTCATCGTCTGATGTGGATTTTCCGCCGCCGCTTTGCGAGCGCTGTAGTGGCGCGCAAAAACCGGTCAGCTCTCGCAAGCTGGCAGCTCTTTAACAATCAAACACTTAGCAAGTTGGATTGGCGCGGCGCAAACTTTTCCGCTAAAGTTGAGCGGCCGTTTTACGCAGTCCTCGCAAACGGCCCGCGCAGGCCGCGCCAATCATGGCCTCCAGCCCGCGCTGCATTCCCCGGCCTCCCGCCGGGGCCTCATTGAAGGGCACTGGCCCGCATCTTGAAGACATAGGCGCCATTGGCATTCCCCGGCCTCCCGCCGGGGCCTCATTGAAGGAGGACAACAACGCAAAAAGTAAGCAGGTCAATTCCAGGCATTCCCCGGCCTCCCGCCGGGGCCTCATTGAAGGACCTTGATGCACTCCCGAAACGACCGACCGACCGACGCATTCCCCGGCCTCCCGCCGGGGCCTCATTGAAGGCAGGCTGACGGTGCTATAAAAGCCCTTAATTCAGCTTGCATTCCCCGGCCTCCCGCCGGGGCCTCATTGAAGGTACCGGCACCAGGGCGACCAGTAACAACAATCAACTGCATTCCCCGGCCTCCCGCCGGGGCCTCATTGAAGGTTCCGTTGTATAAGTCGGCGACGATACACGTTAAGGCATTCCCCGGCCTCCCGCCGGGGCCTCATTGAAGGGATGTTAATCGTCACATGCTGAGCAGGGCTGCGCCGGCATTCCCCGGCCTCCCGCCGGGGCCTCATTGAAGGTTGATGTTGCGCTTGGCTTCGTAGAGATCGTCGAACAAGCATTCCCCGGCCTCCCGCCGGGGCCTCATTGAAGGTGCCGATTCGTCGCTTAGGCCTTTTGTGTCCGGAAGCATTCCCCGGCCTCCCGCCGGGGCCTCATTGAAGGACTCCGTGCCGTTGTCGGCGATTGATCCGCCAAATAGCATTCCCCGGCCTCCCGCCGGGGCCTCATTGAAGGACAACATCATCAACGATACCGCGCAAGCGCTGAATATGCATTCCCCGGCCTCCCGCCGGGGCCTCATTGAAGGCAACCGCCAATTTACCGCCAGACATATCGGTATTATGCATTCCCCGGCCTCCCGCCGGGGCCTCATTGAAGGGATTTAACCATCACCGATATTTTACGCAGCGACGAGGCATTCCCCGGCCTCCCGCCGGGGCCTCATTGAAGGAAACATGTTCGTGATCCTGTGTCGGATGGGGTGAAGGCATTCCCCGGCCTCCCGCCGGGGCCTCATTGAAGGTTAGGGGCATAAATTAACGATTGACCAAGTCTTGCGCATTCCCCGGCCTCCCGCCGGGGCCTCATTGAAGGCTTAGTTTTTGATGGGTTTTCGCCGTCCTTGGGCTGCATTCCCCGGCCTCCCGCCGGGGCCTCATTGAAGGCCCTTCTCTCGTGCTGGATACCGGTTCGGCTTGGTTTGCATTCCCCGGCCTCCCGCCGGGGCCTCATTGAAGGAGCTTAGGACTTGGTTTGCGCGTTTGGCATGATAAAGCGCATTCCCCGGCCTCCCGCCGGGGCCTCATTGAAGGATGAAGGCGCGGCCATTCGAAATCCCGAAAGACATGCATTCCCCGGCCTCCCGCCGGGGCCTCATTGAAGGCTGCGAATATCGGTAATCACCCCGCCCGCCGAAATAGCATTCCCCGGCCTCCCGCCGGGGCCTCATTGAAGGGTAAGCCAAATCTTGCGCGTCGGGCTGACGGAACATTGCATTCCCCGGCCTCCCGCCGGGGCCTCATTGAAGCATGAAAACGGCGTCTTTTTCGCCAGTAACTGTGTTGAGCATTCCCCGGCCTCCCGCCGGGGCCTCATTGAAGCTTACCGGTGCATGTTCTGTTGGTGCCGGCTCGTTATGCATTCCCCGGCCTCCCGCCGGGGCCTCATTGAAGCACATAGCCCAGGCCGATAATCGCCAGCTTTACCGGCGCATTCCCCGGCCTCCCGCCGGGGCCTCATTGAAGCTCGTCCGGTTTGGCGCTGAATTTTGCCTCCAGTGCGCATTCCCCGGCCTCCCGCCGGGGCCTCATTGAAGCTAGCCCGCGCGGTGTCCGGCGAAGCGGGCGTACCGGCATTCCCCGGCCTCCCGCCGGGGCCTCATTGAAGCATGTGCGCCGATAGTAATGGCGTTTGGGCGCGTCGGCATTCCCCGGCCTCCCGCCGGGGCCTCATTGAAGCTCCAAGCTCGAGCCCTAGGTAAAAATCACCTAACGAGCATTCCCCGGCCTCCCGCCGGGGCCTCATTGAAGCAACGGCGGTGCAATCAACGATAACAGTCTATGCACAAGCATTCCCCGGCCTCCCGCCGGGGCCTCATTGAAGCTCAGATACAGCAGTTGGCAACAGCAGTATATGCCTTGCATTCCCCGGCCTCCCGCCGGGGCCTCATTGAAGCATCGGTCCTGTCTGGCGAATCGAACCCCATAACCCAGGCATTCCCCGTCTTCCCGCCGGAGCACTCAGCCCGAACGGCATACCCGTGATAAATAGGGCCGGGTCAATAATCCAAGCGTATTCCCCCCAACCATCTACCTGCTGCCAGCATTTAATTCCACATAAAAAGTGGCTAAACCTTACGCTGTTTGGGCTAGCTGCTATGTTTAGTTGTATCGGATTTAGAGAATCCAAATGCGGGTTATGCGTTAGCTAACGGATACGGGGCGACGGTATGTCGTTCAAGTTCCCTAAATCGTGCAAATCACTATTACCGATCTTCCTGCCATGAATGACATTCTAAAGTTCCTGACCGACAATAATTTTATGCCGCATGGCTATTGCCTGAGCTGGTCGCCGGGTTTGTTGTGGACCTTCGTGATTAGCGATGGCTTGATATTCCTGTCCTACTTTTTGCTGCCGGTTGCCTTGGGTTATTTCGCGCGGCATCGGCAGGATTTTCCGTATGTCCGGGTGTTGTGGTTGTTTGTGGTGTTCATTCTGGCCTGCGGTACGACGCATCTGATGGATGTCGTGGTGATTTGGGAACCACTTTACGGACTCGATGCGTTTGCCAAAGTGGTGACGGCGATAGTTTCGGTGATAACGGTGGCGGTGCTGATACCGCTGATTCCCAAAGCGCTGCAATTGCCCAGTCCGGCGCAGTTACGCGAGGCCAACGCCCAGTTGCAGCAGGAAGTGGCCGAACGTGAGCGGGTCGAGCAGGCTCTGAAGGCGGCGAACGTATTGCTTGAGCAGGGCTTGGTGGCGGAACGTACCCAGTTGGCGGCGCTGGTCAATTCTTCCGACGATGCGATTATCGGCAAAAATTTGGACGGAATCGTTACCAGTTGGAACCCCGCGGCCGAACGTATTTTCGGTTACAGCGCCGTTGAAATTATTGGTCAGCCGATCACGCTGCTGTTTCCCGCCGAACTGGTGATCACGGAAGCCGACTTGCTCCAGCGGATTTTAAACGGCGAGCGGATCAGCAATTACGAAACCCAGCGGGTGCGTAAAGACGGCAGCCGGATCGAGGTCGCCTCGACGATTTCGGCTATCAAAGATGGCGACGGCAAGGTCATCGGCGCGTCGAAGATCGTCCGCGACATCACTGAGCGTAAGCGTATCAAGGCGGCGCTGCGGGAAAGCGAAGCTAATTTCCGTAAATTGTTCGATGTGGCGCCGGTGCCGATGGCGCTGGTCGCCGCCGACGGTACTATGCTGGCTTTGAACCAGTCTATTGCCCGGACCTTTGGTTATACCTTGTCCGACATCCCAACCGTCGAGGATTGGTGGCAGCATGCGTATCCCGATCCGGTTTACCGGCAAACAGTTTTCGACACCTGGCAGAATTTGCAGCAGCGCGCGGCCGAGCAGCAGGCACCGATAGAATCTCACGAATATCAAGTGACCTGTAAAAACGGCGACGTGCGCACCGCCATCATCTCCGGGGTGACGATAGGCGACAATTTACTGGCAACGTTGATGGACATCACCGAGCGTAAGCGTGCGGAGGAGACGCTGCGCAAATTATCCTTGGTAGTCGAGCAAAGCCCGGAGAGCATCGTTATCACCGACCTGGATGCGCGCATCGAATACGTCAACGAAGCCGTGATCCAGACCACCGGCTACACGCGCTCCGAGCTGTTGGGCCAAAAAGCCAGTCTGTTTAAATCGGGCAAAACCAAGCCGGAGTATTTTGCGGTGCTTTGGGATAATTTGACGCACGGCCGGTCCTGGCAGGGCGAGTTTATCAATAAGCGCAAGGATGGCCGCGAGTTTGTGGAATCGGCTATCGTGGCGCCGATTCGCCAGCAAGACGGGCGGATTAGCCATTACATGGCGATCAAGGACGACATCAGCGAGAAGAAGCAGATGCTCCTAGAGTTGGAGAGCTATCGCGAGCATCTGGAAGAATTGGTGGTTGAACGCACCGAACAATTGGCCGATGCGATGCAAGCAGCGGAAGTGGCCAATGTGTCGAAAAGTGCATTTTTGGCGAATATGAGCCACGAAATCCGCACGCCGATGAACGCGATTATTGGTTTGACGCATTTGCTGCAAAACACCACGCTGGATGCCAAGCAACGTGAACAGCTGGCGAAAATTTCGGTCGCTGCCCAGCATTTGCTGGGCATCATCAACGACATTCTGGATTTCTCCAAGATCGAAGCCGGCAAATTGGTGTTGGACATCGGCGATTTCGATCTCGACCAGGTTTTCAAAAGTTTGAACGACCTGATTTGCGACCGCGCCGCCGAGAAAGGTTTGGAAGTGATTAACCGTATCGACCCGGCGCTACCGGCGGTGTTACGCGGCGATGCGCTGCGGCTGGGACAAATTTTGCTCAATTTTGCCAGTAATGCCGTCAAGTTTACCGACGCCGGACACATCGTGTTTCGGGCTAAATTGCTAGCCAAAAATCCGGTGGGGATTGTGGCTCGATTCGAAATCAGCGACACCGGCATCGGCATGAATGCCGAGCAATGCAGCCGTTTGTTTCAAGCCTTCGAACAAGCCGATTCCACCACGTCGCGGCGTTTCGGCGGCACAGGTTTAGGCCTAGCCATCAGTAAGCGTCTGATCGAAATGATGGGCGGCACGGTGGGTGTGCAGAGCAACTTGGGGCAGGGCAGTACGTTTTGGCTGGAATTGCCGTTCGAGTATGCGGTGGGTTCTGCGCTGCAATTGCCTAAGCCGGATATTCGTAAAGGTTTAAAAGTATTGGTGGTAGACGATGTGGCCGAGGCCCGCGAAGCCATCGCCCACATGCTGACGCGGTTCGAGGCGCGGGTGAGCGTCGCCGATTCCGGTTTGGCGGCCGTGCAACAGGTTGCCGATGCCCGGCAAGCCGATGCACCGTTCGATCTGGTGCTGATGGACTGGATGATGCCGGGGGTGGACGGCATTCAAACCGCGCGCCGGATGGGCGAAATCCTCGGCGAGGCCTTACCGAAAATTGTCTTGGTGACCGCCTATAGTTACGACGGCAGCGCCGAGGACTTGTACAGCGTCGGGATTGTGGGGCATCTTGCCAAACCGGTGACGCTGTCGGCCTTACACGATACGATTGCCGGCGTGCTGTCGGGATGGCGGCAAAAAGCGCCCGCGGATGCGCGGCATCCGGATTTATCCCGCCTAAAAGGCCGACGGGTGTTATTGGCCGAAGACAATCTGATCAATCAGGAAGTGGCGTTGGAGTTGTTGCAAGACGCCGGTTTGGTAGTCGATTTGGCCGAAAACGGCCGGATCGCTTGCGATATGGCCGCCAAACAGTTGTACGACCTGATTCTGCTGGACGTGCAAATGCCGGAGATGGATGGTATGGCCGCCAGTCTGGCGATCAGGCGTATGCCGGGGCGGGAAAAGACGCCGATATTGGCCATGACCGCCAATGCCTTCGACGAAGATCGGCGCGCCTGTCTGAGCGCTGGGATGAATGACCATATTCCCAAACCGGTGAATCCGGAGGTGCTGTACGACGTGATGTTACGCTGGATGCCGCCTTTGCCGCCCAGCCCGCCTGCCCGCGGTCATAAAACCCCGGATGAGCAAAACGACGGCAACGCGGCGCTGCTCGAGCGTTTGGCGAACATTCCGGGCCTGGATTTGCAGGCCGGTTTACACAATCTGCAACACAAGCTGCCGTTTTATTTGCGCCAGTTACGCCATTTCGCGCAGCGGCATGCAGCCGAAGTCGACAATATCCGGCATTTATTGGCGGTGGGCGATGGGGAGTCCGCACAAAGAGCCGCGCATTCCTTAAAAAGCAGTGCCGCAACCTTGGGAATAACCCACATCCGGGAGACCGCCGAGGGTATTGAGATCACGTTAAAACAGCGCGCGGCCGCAGCGGCCGAGTCCTTGCAAATTCCGCTCAAACAATTGACGGAGCAACTCTCCTGGTTTATTGCGCAGATTCTCGATGTGTTGCCGGCTGAACCTGCGCTTCAAGACATTTCGCCGCCCACCTATTCCGAGGAAGCGCTGCGTGCGGTGGTCGAAGGCCTGCGGATATTACTGGAGGAGGGCAATATTCAATCGCAAGTTTATGTACAAAACCATCGGGAGCAATTACGGCAAGCTTTTGGCGACGAGGGTGTCGCATCGTTGCTGCGGTATGTCGAGGCGTTTGCTTTCGACCAAGCCTTGGATGTTTTGCGGCGCGATCCGCATCTTTAGCCGGCTCAGACGGGTTTACCCATTTTTACAATTTACCTGCGCCGCTTGATACCGCTGTCGGCGATAATGCCGCTCTCGAACCTGTCGCCGATTTTTTGCCGGAGTTGCAAAGTCATGTCCCAAGCTAATAAATTTTTTATGAATCCGGCCCTGTTTATCACGGGTATGCCGTTCCGGCTGAGTGCGTCCAAGCCCAGGCGGCGGCGTCCTTCGATAAACTCCGTACCTTCAAGGGCATTAAGGCTAACGGGATTTGAGGGCTGGGTTAGCCATAAAGCGTGCCGATTGCTGTTGGCCGGTGCGCTCATGCTGTTAGCGGCTTGTTCTTCCAGGCCGCCGCTGCCCAGTCAGGAAGATCAGCAAGAAAAATTGAGTGAAATATTGAGCAATGGCGGCTACAAAACCGCGCGGAATTTTCCGGTGGATGTTACGCACGACGTCTGGATTTATCAGCAAACGGAACTGGAAGTAGAGCTGGTCGGGCCGAGTGCGCCGGGAAGCTATCCGTTGATTATTTATCTACCCAGCTTGGGCGAAGATGCTAAAGCCGGGCGTTTGTGGCGGGAAACCTGGGCCAAGGCCGGCTATCTGGTGTTTAGCATGCAGCCGATGCCGGTCAGCCAAGCCTTGAAGGCCTTGGAGGCGGAGAGACGCTTCGATGATCCGGAGGAGATTCCGGACGACGAAAATGCGGAGCTGGCGGATGAAAATATGGCGTTGCGACCTGAGCCGACTAGCGGCGGTTGGTTTGGTGACAAGCCTCGTCGGCAATCGCGGACGGCTAGGGAAAGCGAATTGCGTTATGTCGGTCATCAATACTTTGGCGTGGAGAATCTGAAAACCCGCTTGGCGCAACTATTTTGGGCCTATGCGCAACTGCAAACGCGCGCCGGCTTACGACAACCTTTGTATGCGTCTGCCGATTTCAGCAAGGTGATACTGGCGGGCTACGACCTGGGTGCGCAAACCGTGACGGCAGCCTTGGGCGAGAATTTTGGTAGCGGTTTGCCGCGCGCAGACCAATTGAAGCCGGTGGCTGCGATGGTGTTGAGTCCGTCGGTGGATTTGGCGGAAGGCAACGTGCGCAGCCGGTTTCAAGCTTTGCGTCTGCCGATGCTGACGATTACCGGTAGCGAGGATAACGATCCTTACGCGATTAGTTCCGCCGCCGTGCGTACGGCGGTTTGGGAACAGGCCCCGGCCGGCGGCAAATATCTGTTGTTATTGCGCGGCGCCGGGCATCGCTTGCTGTCAGGCAATGAGTTGGGTGGGCGGTTTGGCTTAAGCGGGGTGCGGCGCGGAGACTTCGGCATGGATTCCGGCGGCGGTCCGGGCGGACATAGTGGCGGCGGGCGGCGCGGCATGAGCGCTGGCGGTGCAGGCGGCGGCTTATTTGGCAAAACAGAGCGCCGCGATCCTAACTTGGGTTATAAACAAGTGGCAGCCATCGCCAGTGTGTCCAGCGCATTTTTGGATATGCTGATTAAAAAAGACGAGTTTGCCCAAGCCTGGCTGAATGAAAAAGCCGGCAAATGGCTGGATAGGGCAGGTACTTTACAAGCGCGATAGCCGGCAAAACCTGGGCGTATCGCCTGTTGGCTTTGCCAGTGGACGCGGGCTAAAGTTTGCCCGACCGCTGTGTTTTGCGGACTAGAGCCCGGTTCACTGTGGCAGTTACCACGCGGGCGAATTAAGTCCGGCCAACCAGCGGGCACGTAATTGCTCACGATGAATATACAGCCATTGAATGGCAAGGATGGGGATGCCGGATTCGATCTTGCCGTCTTCCAGCATTTGAAATGCCTCGTCGAATTTGACGGCTGTGACGCGAATGTCTTCATCTTCCTCGTCCAGGCCGTGAATGCCGCCGACCCGGCTGCTATCGACCCGGCCGCAGAACAGGGTAATCCACTCCGATGAGCCGCCTGGGGTGGTGAAGAACTGTTTGATTTCGATCAGTTCTAAAATCTCGCAGCCGGCTTCCTCGCGCGCTTCGCGATAAGCGACGTCTTCAGCGGTTTCACCTGCTTCAATCGCACCGGCCACAATTTCCAGCTGCCAAGCCCGTTCGGGTTGCAGGACCGCGCCGACGCGGAATTGTTCTATCAACACCACTTCGTCGCGGTCCGGATCGTACAGCAGCACGGCCACGCAATTGCCGCGGCGGAACAATTCGCGCTTTAAAGGGGGGCTCCAACCGCCGTTGAACAGCGTGTGTTTCAGGGTGTATTGCTCCAGCCGGAAAAAGCCTTCATACACTACCTGCGTATCCAGTATTTGAAATTGTTTGTCGCTCATCGGCCGTAGCTTACCCGGTAGATGACGCCCAAACTGTCGTCGCTGATCAATAAGCTGCCGTCCGGCATTTGCAGAATGTCGTTCGGCCGTCCCAGTACTTGGCCGTCCGCTGTCAGCCAACCGCTGATGAAGGGTAGTTCGTTATAGGCTTGGCCTTCGCGGAATTTGACCACATTGACCTGGTAACCTTGCGGCACAGTGCGGTTCCAAGAGCCATGTTGGGCGACGAATAATTGCCGGAAATAAGTGTCCGGAAATTGTTTGCCGGTATAAAAACGCATACCGAGCGGGGCGATGTGGGCTTTATATTTCCAGGCAGGCGCTTTAAATTTGTAGCATTGTTTATCGCCGATATACTCGGGGTCGGCAAGGGTGCCGGCGTGGCAATAAGGGAAACCGAAATGCTCGCCTTTTTGATTCCATTCGTTCAATTCGTCGGGCGGTAAGTCGTCGCCCAGATAGTCGCGGCCGTTGTCATTGAAAAACAGATGGCCGCTGCGGGTTTCCCAATCGAAACCCACGGTGTTGCGAATGCCGCGCGCCAGGATTTCCATATCGCTGCCATCCGGGTCCATGCGAATCAGCGAGCCGTAAATCGGTTTGTCCGGGTCGCAGACGTTACAAGGCGCGCCGACGGCGGTGTATAACTTGCCGTCGGGTCCGAAGCGCAAATATTTCCAGCCATGGTGGCGGTCGGAGGGAAACTGGTCGAATACTGTGACTGCTTTGGGCGGGCTGGCCAAACGCTGGCCAACCTCGTCGAAACGAATGATGCGGTGAATTTCAGCGACATATAACGTGCCGTCTTTGTAAGCCACGCCATTGGGTAGATTGAGCTGTTGAATGATCAGATATTTTTGTTCGGCAACACCGTCGCCATCCTTATCCTGTACCGCATAGACGCTGCCTTGCCGGGAACCGACGTAGACCACGCCATTGTCGCCCAGCGCCATTTGCCGGGCGTTGGGAACGTCGTCGGCGAATATTCTGATATTAAAACCCGGCGGCAGGCGCAATTGTTTTAGCACGGCTTCTTGTTCGGGGGTGGCTGCCAGGCATAGCGGTGTAGCGGCAAACAGCATCAATAGCGACTTTATAATTCTCATTTTTATGTCCCTCAAGTAAACTTTGGCAGATGTTAACACTCTATAGCCTTGAATTTAATCTTTGGGCTCCCCAGATTAAACCCACTTTATAACAACACAGGAAAGTTACGCCATGATGAGAATATTGCTGTTTTTGGCTACCAACGTGGCCATTATGATTGCGATCAGCATCATATTTAGTATATTTGGCTTGCAAGGCGCACTGGATGCTCAAGGCGTCAACTTGAACATCGAAGGCCTGCTGGCGATGTCGGCGGTTATCGGTATGACCGGTTCGGTGATTTCATTGTTCATGTCCAAATGGTCGGCTAAAAGCTCAATGGGAGTGCATGTCATCGAGCGGCCGCAAAATCAAACCGAACAATGGTTGATCAGCGTGGTCGAGCGCCAAGCTCGTCAGGCTGGAATCGGCATGCCGGAAGTGGGTATCTTCGATGCGCCGGAAGCCAACGCCTTTGCCACCGGCGCCAACCGTGACAATGCCTTGGTGGCGGTCAGTACCGGTTTGCTGCGCAGCATGAATGCCGATGAAGTGGAAGCAGTGGTCGGCCACGAGATTAGCCACGTCGCCAATGGCGATATGGTGACGATGGCCTTGATGCAAGGCGTGGTAAATACCTTCGTGTATTTCTTTGCCACCATCATCGGCTATGTGGTGGATCGGGTCGTATTTAAAACCGAACGCGGTTACGGTCCGGCGTATTACGTGACGCAAATGGTCGCGCAAATCGCCTTGTCGATTTTGGCTTCGATGCTGGTGATGTGGTTCTCCCGTTACCGCGAATTTCGCGCCGATGCCGGTGGTGCCAACTTGGCAGGTCGGCAAAAAATGATAGGTGCGTTGCGCGCCTTGCAACGTGCGCATGAACCCGCCGAATTGCCCGGCGAATTGGCGGCATTTGGTATCAATGGCGGTGGCGTGCAACGCTTGTTTATGAGCCATCCGCCTTTGGAAGAGCGCATCGCCGCTTTGCAAAACATGCGTTAGAACGCTCCCTTGCCGCGCCGGGTCAACCGGCGCGGCTTTTTTATGGCTAATCAATTCATACGCTTCAAACTTGATTTAAGTTACGACCAATATCTCGCGGTCTATCAAGGCGTCGCCAAAACCGTGGTGACGATTGCCGATGACGGCCGGCGCATCGTCTTTCCTGCCGGCAATATTCAGCGGTATCTAAGCAAATCCGGCATCCAGGGCCATTTTGAAATGGAGTTGGGGGCGGGCAATAAGTTTGTCGGCATCAAAAAGCTGGCGTGACGGCTTAAATCTTAGCCATGTTCGCGTTAATCGTTGATGTCGTCCCGGCGGACTGGCGGGACCCGGAGACCACCGAGAGCACTGGATTTCGGCAATCCATGCCAATGACGGCGTTGACGATCCTTCAATGGCTAACGCAAACATTGCTTAAATCTTTCCGCTATCCCCTCAAGTTAACCATCATCCAAGTTCGCGCCGGCCAACATGCGTCCGGTTTGGTACAGCACCCGCTCGACCTGGCGCTCCGAGATCTGTAATTCGGCGGCAATGTGCTGATGGCGCTTGCCGTCTAGCCGACGCAAGCACCAGATTTGCCGATTGAGCGCGGGTAAGCCGCGCAGCCAGTTTTCGGCTGCCAACCATTGCTGCTCGCCTTGCACCATCCGCTCAGGTAAAGGACAGGGACATTGCCAGTCCTGGTCCAACGCCCCGCCGTCCCGTGCTTGTTGCCGGGCTTGGCTGCGCAGATAATCCAAAGCCAGATTGCCCGCCACCCGGTACAGAAATGCCCGGCAATTGGTGATGGCATCCTGCCCTGCATAGTCGGCAATATGCAAAAAGGTATCTTGCAGCAAGTCGGCTGCCGCCTCCCGGCAATTGACCTGGCGCAGCAGAAATTGCTGCAGCTCGGTTTGGTGGCGTAAATACGCGGCAGTTAAGGATGGATAATGATCGTTCAACATTGGGCATGCCTAATTTTGCCGCATTTATAGCTGTACGTTGACGCTCGTGAGCACCGAGCGACTCTATTCGGTTGGTGAGCAAGCCACCGGCAACCTAACAGTGATTTAAAAATGATCCCTTCCTGATGGGCGATCAGTAGGGTGGATAAGCAGTGCGCATCCACCAAGATTGCCGGATAATTTTCTTTTTTGCGGGGCGTAGGTTGGGGTGAGGTAACGAACCCCAACACGACAACTACTGTCCTCAACGGTACATGGTCAGTATTCTAATTTTACAGACCCCATAACTGTGATTGGCTCACTCGGTAAATTCCAAGCACGATTTGCATAATAAGGTGCTCCGGTAAAATAATATCTTTTATCAAAAATATTATTTACATTAAGCTGCGTAGTTAGTTTTGTTGGGCCAATATTCGTTGTATAACCTGCAAAGGTATCTACCCTCACATATCCTGGTAATTTATAGCTATTTGCATTATCTCCTTCACGAGTTCCGGCAAGATAGCTACCAATACCTACACTTAAGCCTTTTAACGATGATTGTTGAAAAGCATATTTTAACCAAGCGCTTCCAGAATGTTCCGCAACATTAGGCAAACGCTTTCCAATATTATTTCCGGGCGCCCCACCGTCGGCTGTAATGCGTGCATCCGTGAAAGCGTAACTGGCAATAAGGCTAAGTCCGTCTGATAAACGACCGGCGATGTCAACCTCAATTCCTTGACTACGAGCCGCACCAATTGTGTCGTAAATTCCGCCATCACTAACAAGTGTCAGTACATTCTTTTTATCAATATGGAAATAAGCAGTACTTGTTGTTAAGTTTCCATCAAACCATTCTGTTTTAAACCCAGCCTCATACTGTTCGGTAGTTTCTGGCTTTAATGGCTGTCCATTTCCAGACCTTCCATTATTTGTTCCAAATCCTTCTGTCCTATTACCGAATACAGATAGCCATGTCCATGGGCGATACAGAACACCTACACGCGGGCTAAAGAATCCCTCATTTTGCTTTGCCAATGCAATGTTATTAAAGCTCGGTACGTAGCCATTGTAGTTGCCATTTATATCCTCTGAATTTGTATATGAATTAGATGATCCTGAGGCAAGATGTGCCCAATCATAACGACCACCTCCTAATATTTGTAATTTGTCATCAAATAAGGAAATTTGATCTTGGAAATAAAGGCCATACCAAGATGTTTGACTAACGTAGAAATTGTTTGGATGATTGATTCGCTGATTTTCATAAGCGTTGAAATCTAAATTTGGATAAGTTGGGCTATAAAGATTCACTCGGGAGAATGCAAAGCTTCCTCCGCCAAAATCTCCCGGCATTTTATACGGGCTATCGAAAGGCGCATTTGTAGCGCTGAATCCAAAAAAACCACCCGATCTTGTTTCATCAGAATAATAATCACCTCCCAATAAAACGTTATGATTTACTTCGCCTGTTTTAAATTTACCGTTCAAATTAAAATAGGTAAGGTAGGTTTCTTGTGAGTCATCAGTAAATTGAGACCCTCGCCTTACCTTCATCGGATCAGCACCTTGCTCTAATAAAGGCTGAAAAACTGCCACTAAGACTTTACGGTAATGCAAATTAGCCCAGTTGCCGACAAAGCCATTTTGTATCTTCCAGTTATCATTAAATGAATGAGACCAATTAAAATCTAATAAAGTGCTGTCACTTGGGTCTTCGTTAAATTTAAATCCTGGCTGCCCATAATTGGTATTAATTGGAACATTAGCTACCCGATTGCCAATTGCAGGAATACCTGTGTCATAAGGTAGTTTTCGATCCGTGTATTCAAGGCTTAAATTGAATTCGGTTTTGTCACTGGCTTGCCAATGCAATGCCGGTGCGACAAAAATCTGATTTTGACTAACAAAGTCACGAAAAGAATTCCTATCGGTATAGCCAAAATCCATACGATAGGTTAGTGACTTGTCACCAGTCAGGGGGCCAGTTGCCTCCGCAACAGTGCGGTAAAAATCATAAGAACCGAATTGCTGTTGCAATGAATAGTGAGCTTCATCCCGTGGCTTTTTAGTTACAACATTAACCATACCGCCGGGCTCAACCCTACCGTACAACATCGCCGCAGAACCTTTCAAAACCTCAACTTGTTCTACGTTGGCCATATCAGTATTGAAGTTTGAAATTCTTTGCCCGTTTCTAAATCTTGTATAACGTGTACCAAAGCCGCGAATCACGAAATCTTGCCCATTGGCTTCACCGTTCCACACACGCTGAACACCACTTACATTTTTGGTGGCGTCTTCAAGTATTGTCGCCTGTTGGTCACTTAATACTTGCTGAGGAACGACTTGGACGCTTACGGGAGTATCCATCAAGGGCTTATCGGTCTTTGTTGCAGTAATGGAATTTCCGACTAAATAGCTTTCAGTCGAATCATAAACCGCCTTCCCAGCAACCGTCACCGCCGGCAAAGTCGATGCAGCATTGCTTCCGGTTTCTGCAGCCTTAACTGCCACCGCATCCTCCGCCGTAAAGGTATAGGTCAACCCCGTGCCGGCCAGTAACTTTTGCAAGGCTTCCCGCGCGGTAAAGTCACCTTGAATGCCGCTGGTTTGCTTGCCTTTCAGCGCGTCACCATCACTAAAGATTTGGATGTGGGTTTCCGTTGCCAGTGCTTTCAAGGCATCACTCATGCTTTGCGAGGCAATGCTCAGGTGATGGGTCTGCGATTCGGCAAGTGCTGTGCCGGTTGCAGACAGGATTGCCAGTGCCAGCAGGCTGCGACGCGGTTTCCATGTGAATTTTTTCATTCTTGATCCTCTGGTTGCTGAAAGGTCTGTGCCGTTTATTCCGGCTCACTAAGTAAGACAGCTCAGCTTCGAAAATCTGGTCAGCTTGGCTTAGGAGTTTTGAAAAAATTTTGTTTGGTATTTGTAGTCAATGCGTGATTAATGATTCGACTTAGGAACGCCAACCAACGCAAGTCTTTCATCGTTACCAACAGTTTTATTTGCGTTGACCAATGAAGCCAGGCAACGGTTTATGGCTACACATGTTTTGATGGTTGTTTAGCGTTTTGACACACCATTTTATAAAGCTCATACTCATAACTGGTATGACTGGACAGGAGAGATAGATGCATACTTGGCAATTACAAGAGGCGAAGAGCCGATTCAGCGAGGTGGTGGAGCTCAGCCTGAAAGAAGGCCCACAACTGGTGACTCGACGCGGTGAAGAGGCTGTTGTCATCTTGGCCGTTGACGATTATCGGCGCTTAAGCGGTCAATTGCCGCGTTTGAAGGACTGCCTGTTCAATGCGCCACGCGGTGAGGCCTTAGTGTTGGAACGATCCACAGAAGTGATTCGGGATCTGGCTTTGTGAAATATATGTTGGATACTTGTGCGTTCTCTGAGCTAGTCAAGAGTAAGCCCGATGCCAAAGTCCTACAGTGGTTTGAAGCTAGCAAAGCGCACGAGCTTTGCATCAGTGCGATGACTTTGGCTGAATTGCAGCGTGGTGTGAACCGGTTGCCAGAATCAAAGCGCCGATCTGAGCTTACGCTATGGCTACAAGAGTTGGAGATCGGTTTTGAAGATCGAATTCTGGTATTTGACACTAGGGTTGCAAAGGTGTGGGCGCAAATGACGGTTGAGGCAGAGGCACAAGGGAAATCTCTAGCTGCCTTTGACTCGATCATTGCCGCGACTGCCCGAACGCATGGCTGTCGATTGGTTACTCGTAATGTTCGAGACTTCAGCAACGCAGGTATTGAAGCGCTTAATCCTTGGCTGTAAACATGATGGGCTAATCAGCCTCTTGGGACAAAGGGCTGGTTTGTATGCCTGTCAACCTCGGTTCGCAGAAACCACAATCTTGCCACCTTGCAACTGCTGAGTTTTGATCGGCAATGCCGCCTGCAGGGTATTCAGTATTTTGGGCAGGTTGTCGATTTCGAAGCTGGCCGATACCCGAATTTGTTTAAGTGCTTCGCCGCTGTATTGGAAGCTTATTTTGTGATAACGCTGCACCTGATTTAACACGGTTTCCAAAGGCGCCATCTCAAACACCAGCCGGCCACTGCGCCAGGCCATGATGTTGGCAGCATTGGTGGCAATCGGCGCATAGACTTGGCCTTGGTCGTTGTAGCTAATTTGCTCGCCTGCTACCAATGCAGGGTTTTCCTGGTTTTTCGGCGTGCTGCTCAGGTGCAGCCAAAATGCTGATCGGCTGATCACATGATCCAGCCAACGCGCTCCGGTTATTTTGCTGTCCGGAATGATCTGTACTTGTCCTTCAGCGACGGTAACTTGCGTTGTGTTGTTGGCCGAATAGACATTAAAGCGCGTGCCAATATCATGAATACGGCCATTGCCGGCTATCACATCGAAAGGCCGGTCTATTTCATGGGCCACACTCACGTAAACCTCGCCTTTTTCCAGACCAATCAGCCGGCGGTTGCCGGTCATTTTGACGGACAGTTGGGTATCGGTATTCAGGGTGATTTGCGAGCCATCGGCCAAATCAATCGACTTGCGTTCACCGACTGCGGTGGCATAGTAATCGGTTAGCCGATAGTCATTTAAACCAAAAGTCGTGGTCAAAACCAGTAAACCCATCAACCCGGTTGTTTGCGCTTTGCGGATACGTTGTTTGCGCTGGATGCGCTTCGCCCGAGTTTCCTGTGCCGCTTGCCGAGCCGGAAAAGTGGCTGGTTTTAGTTGATCCAGCTGTTGCCAAAGCTGGAGCGCGCGCTCGTATTCAAAGCGGTTGCTGTCATTTTGTGCCAGCCAATCCTGTAGCTGCTGTTCTGCAGCCGTCGTCCACTCGTCCGAATGTTGAGTAAACACCCAAAATCCGGCTTGTTCCTGTGGCGTACCGCTGAGTTTGTAAGTTTTGGATTTCATCTGGCCAGTCTTGTTTGCGCTTTACCTAATAAGACAGTTGAGCCCTGCTTATCGTGTCAGATTATCGCCCAAAAAATCATGCCCCAGATGCTGAATAAGATGTTGCCAGGCTTTGAACACATAGCGTTGCGCCGATTTGCTGGAAATGCCCAGCGCTTCGGCAACCTCTGGGTAACTTAAACCATCCAGTTTGCTCAAGATGAAGGCGTGCTGTACGACTTCCGGCAGTTGCAGCAAAACCGATAGAAAACGCTCCAGTTGC
This sequence comes from Methylomonas sp. PHL2-19, assembly GCF_059331595.1. NCBI lineage: Bacteria > Pseudomonadati > Pseudomonadota > Gammaproteobacteria > Methylococcales > Methylococcaceae > Methylomonas > Methylomonas sp. PHL2-19. Next base: position 4,444,824 of record NZ_CP196839.1, on the reverse strand, counting down.
TGCTGGATTGCGACCGTTGTTTCCGGTGCAGGCAGTGGGCAAACCAGTTGCTCCAGCTCTACCGGTTCGTCTGGCGTATACCGCAACCTGACCTGTTCGTGATCGTAGGCGTTTTTGCTGAGATTGGCGGCGGTTTTGAACAAATAGGCCCGGTGGTTTTCGATGGCCGTCAGATTGGGATGTTGCATTAGTCGCAAAAAAGCTTCCTGGGTAATATCTTCCGCGATTGTGACATTGCTTTGGCGTTCAGTGAATGCCAGAAGCTCCTTGCCGTGTCTGCGGAATAGTTTGTCCAGTAATGTATTCATGCATTTTTGATCGAGGCAGGCTTAACGCGGTCAATCGGGTTGGTTTTTTGGGTAGAAAACCTTGTCGGGCAGCAAAAAATATTCCATTTAACTGGCTTCGGGTTTTAGCATGGCATGTGTTTTTCATAAAATATCAATATATTCATTCGGTTAGATTATCGCTAAAACTCTAGTCAAGCCGATATTTTGACAGCGCACCCAGTGCTGGTAAGTAATTTTTTAAGAAAAATCGTGGCATATGACTTATTTTTTGTCCGAATAAGTGAAATCTCATATCCGATAGATATCAGCAATCGTCCAGGCGGGCTCCTGCCAGCAATTTTCCGGTTCGGTACAAGAGGTGTTCGACCTGACGTTCCGAAACGCAAAGTTCCGCTGCGATTTGCCGCTGGTGTTTGCCGTCCAAACGGCGCAGCCACAAAATCTGTCGGTTGAGTAACGGTATGCTATGGAGCCAATTTTCTATTGCCAACCATTGTTGCTCGCTCTGCACAAACCGCTCAGGTTGGGGAGAAGGGCAGAGCCAGTCCTCGTCCAAATTACCGCCGTCCCGCGCTTGTCGCCGGGCTTGGCTGCGCAAATAATCCAAGGCCAGATTACCGGCCACCCGGTATAAAAATGCCCTTTGGTTGGTGATTTGTTTTTGCTCTGGATATTCAGCGATATGCAGATAGGTATCTTGTAGCAAGTCCGCCGCCGCTTCCCGGCAATTGACCTGGCGCCACAGAAATTGTTGTAGCTCGGTTTGGTAGCGGATGTAGGCGGCAGTTAAGGGCGGGTAATGGTTGTTCATCGACTTGTATCAAAAAATTTACCGCTTTTAAAACTGTGCCTCAGCACTTGTGCGCGCCGAACAAATCCATTCGGCTGGAGCGTAAGTCATCGGCAACGCGGCAATGATTTAAAAATAATCCCTTTTGGACGAACGTAGGTTGGGGGGAGGCACGAACCCCAACACGACAAGCGCCCAGCCGCCAACCGACCATGGAAGAGAGATATTAGGTTCAATGGTAGTCAGGGGGCAAACCGGTCAAAATGTTGGGATTCGTTATTTCAAGCCAACCTACGGTCCTACCCAGCGCGAGTAGTAAACGAGCAAACAGATGATTTTGGAGCTAGTAATCCAATCGTAATGATCCGATAAATGAGATAGGTTCTCCCGGCAAGGCTCCAGTGCTATCCTGCACCCGTGAACCCCGGAAATAATCCTTATCCAATAAATTGTCGACATTGAATTGAGTGGTCAACTTCGAACCGCCGATTTTCCAGTTATAAGACACCATGGCATCCACGCGCACAAAGCCGGGCAATTCATAGGTATTATCATTGTTGCCGGCGCGCTGGCCTTGGGCAAACATACCGGCACCGATTTTAAAGCGCTCGTCAGGATGAAAGGTCAGCCACAAGCTGCCTGAGTGTTCTGGGACATTGGGTAAACGATTCCCTTGTTTGGATGTCACCCCCCAGGGTGCAAAGTCATTGTCTTTAGTAAAGATCGCATCGGTATAGGCATAAGTGCCGAGCAGGCTCAAGTAATCGGTGAGCTCGCCGGTCAGGTCAAGCTCTATCCCCTGGCTTCTTGCCTCGCCAACAGGAATTCTATAGGGCAGGCCCGGCACGCCGGTCAACATGTTTTCCTTGGTTAAATGGTAGTAGGCGAGATTCGACGACAAACGGCCGTCGAAAAACTCGGTTTTAAATCCAATTTCATATTGAGTGCCAACTTCCGGCTTATTGACCGTTTTGGTGGGGGTTAAGCCGTTATTGGTACCGATGGATTCCACGTAATTGCCGAACACGGATAGCCATTCCCACGGTTGATAAACGATACCGAATCGGGGATTCAATCGGTTGTCTTCTCTATCATCAATACTGATTGGCTCCGAGCAACAACCGGTACCATAGTCCAGGATGTCGTAACGCGCGCCGACCAAGAAATGCAATTTATCCCATAGGGTGATTTGGTCCTGTGCGTAAACACCATACCATTGATCTTTTTCCTGCCACCAGAAGTCGTTTGGTACGGCGTTGATCGCATTGGCATCCAGCATGTGATTATTAGGATTAAAAATATCCAGCGCCGGTATCACACCATAGGTCCAATGGTTGTCATAGGTATCGGTGGTAAGCTTAAAGTAATCGCCCCCTATCAAGAGCTTATGCTTTAGGCCGAAGGTGTCGAATTCGCCGGAAATATCCAGATTGGTGGCAAAACTTTCCCTGTCTGTTGGCCCCGTCATCAAGGCTCGATTGATCGTTTGCTTGTCGGCATTGATGCTGCCCGCCGGGAAAATCGAGTTGAATTCGTGTGTCCATTCATGCCAATTGAATTTGTGTTCTATCTTCCAATGGTCATTGAAGCGATGCGAAATAATGGTGGCGATTTGATTGCTATCCATGGAGCTATTGTTAACCGCCGCATCGCCGACAAAAAAACTTTTGGGAACCTGCGCAGGACGGTTGCCGACGGCAGGAATACCAAAATCCATCACATAGTCGTCATGTTGGTGTTCGAGCTGCACCGTCATCTCGGTTTGATCGGAAAGGCGCCAAGTCAAGGATGGGGCGACATAAATCCGCTCGTTCTCGTTGTAATTGCGGAATGAGTAGTTGCTCGAATAGGCAATATTTAAACGGTATAGCAATGATTTATCGTCGTCAATTGGGCCTGTCGCATCTGCCGTTGTGCGATACAAGTCGTAAGAACCGAACTGTTGTTGCAGAGAATAATGCGCTTTATCCAGTGGTTTCTTGGTAACGTAATTAACCAAACCTCCGGGCTGGGTACGACCATAAAGCATGGCCGCTGCTCCTTTTAGAACCTCAACCCGCTCCATGCCAGCAGGCTCGAAGTAGCCCGTGTTTTGCCTGAGACCATCCCGGTAAATGTTTGCTCCTAAGCTAAAGCCACGAACAATAAAGCCTTGGTACAAATCGCCGAAGTCGAAATTGCGCTGTACGCCGCTTACATTCCGGATAACTGCGTCGTCAAATACGACAATTTGCTGATCATCCATCACAGCTCTAGGCACAACCTTGATAGACATCGGCGTTTCCATGATCGGCGTATCTGTCTTGGTTGCCGTGGATGCGTGAGATCGGTTGTAATCAGGGTTGTAGGGATCGGTCGAGTCATAAACCGCCTTCCCCAAAACCGTCACCGCCGGCAAAGTCGATGCCGCATTACTCCCCGAATCCACCACCTTGATAGCCAGCGAGTCCTCACCGGTAAAGCTATACGTCAGACCGCTGCCTGCCAGCAGTTTTCTAAAACCTTCTTCCACGGTGTACTCGCCATCCAGCCCGCTAGTGGTTTTGCCATCGGTCAATGTGGCTTCTGCTGAAAATAACAGTCCGGAACTCGTCGCAAACTGCCTTAAGGCCTGACTCAAGGAGCCGCCGCCAATATGGTAGCTGCGCTTAATGCTGGCGTGGCCGTTACTGCTTTCCGCATGGACGGGAGCGGATACGGTTAATGCGGAGGCCAGTAGAATGCCTTGTATAGCCAGGTGCAGTCGAGAGGGCTGTAAGTCGTGCTTGCTGATGTGAAAGGTCGATGACATCGGTTTTATCTCCTTTAAAAAATGCGGTTGTCATCACCTATGTCAATCGAGACTGAAAAAGCGGAACTCGAACTTGAAAATATTTTTTAAATAATTTTTAAGTGGCTGTTTTCGTTAGGAAGAAATTGGTATTTTTTGCAGTCGGCGCAAAGAGAGCAAATAACATTGTGGACCGAGTATCAAGCAGTGATGCGCTTGTGTACATACAAAAAAGTTATACAATGCTTGCATGGAGCGATATTTTGAGTGGGATGACAAGAAGGCGGCAATTAACTACCGCAAACACGGCATCCGGTTCGAAGAGGCCGCGCTGGCCTTCGATGACCCGCTTGCCGTTTCAGAGCAAGACCGTATCGAGAACGGTGAGCAGCGTTGGCAGACCATCGGCATGACGAGTGGTTGTCTACTGCTATTGGTGGCGCACACAGTGCGCTTTGAAGACGAGGGTATTGAGGTGGTACGCATCATCAGTGCCCGTCGCGCGGATCGCAAGGAACGGAGGCGTTATGAGTATGGTTAGATATAAGCAGGGCGAGTTGCCGCCTTTGACCGAAGAACGTAAGGCAGAACTCAAGGCGCTGGCGGAAATGCCGGACAGTGAAATTGACTACAGTGACATTCCGCCGCTGGATGAATCCTTCTGGAAAAACGCCGTGCGTAATCCGTTCTATAAGCCTACCAAGACCTCTACCACGGTGCGTGTGGACACTGACGTGCTGGCCTGGCTGAAGAGTCAGGGCAAAGGCTATCAGACCCGCATCAATGCCATTTTGCGCGAAGCTATGCTGCGGTCATTGCATGATAAGGGTTGAATACAGCGCAGCAACAATTAGCTTAACGCGGCAAAACTTTTACCCAGAAAGGCAGCGGATAGGAGAGTTTGACCGGCAAGTTGGTAGCCAACGAAGCCAGGATTTTGTCGGTATCCTTGAGCGGGAAGGAGCCGATGATGCGCATGTCGGCAATTTCCGGCGCGCAGGTGACGTAACCTTGCCGGTAACGATTCAGTTGTAGCAGAAACTCGCTGAGTGGGATGTCGTCGGCGACGATGACGCCTTGGGTCCAGGCGGGTTTGTCGAGTTTGTTTGGCTGTATGGGTTCGATGCGATCAGCTGCAAACCGGGTATTTTGTCCGGCATGTAGCTGCTGTTTTGGGCTGTTAGGATGGATTGGCTGAATCTCTACGCTGTCGGCAAACACCGTGACCTCGCTGCGGTCGGCTTGCTGGCTGACGCTAAAACGGGTGCCCAGCGCCCGAACTCGGCCATCCTGGGTATCGACCACAAAAGGTCGCTGCCAAACCGCGTTATCCTTGGCGGTCTCGATATAAATTTCCCCGGAGACCAGTTGCAAGCGCCGCAAATCAGCGCCGAATGCCAAGTTCAAGGCGCTGCCGCTGTCCAGCGCCACTGTCGAGCCGTCCGCCAAGGTGATTGTTTGGATTTGGCCTTGGGCGACTTGGTAATCCGCCGTCCAGGCTTGCCAATAGCCGGCACGCGAAAACTGCCAGCTCGCCAAGCCGACGCCGCCGAGCAATACCAAATGTTTGATGGCGCGTCTGCGCTGCAAATCCGGCGCCGTCAAGGCGGCTAACGCGGCTTTGGGTGGCAGCGATTTGAAGCGATCGATATGAAATTCCACTCTGGACCAAGCGGTTTGATGGTCAGGATGTGCAGCTAACCAGGCTTGCCATTGCGCGGTTTCATTGGCTTGCACTTGTCCGGAGCGGAACAACGCAAACCACTCGGCCGCTTGGGCCAAGATACGTGGGTCGATTTCCGAGTGGCGTGTGTGCTGCATCGGGGTTTAATAGCCGGCGCTCAGGCACTGAAACATGGCTTGCGCCATGTATTTTCTGACCATGCGGTCACTGACGCCCAATTCCCGACCGATTTCGGCATAGGTGCGGTCGTCGAGTTGCGCCAACAAAAAGGCCTTACGCACTTTTGCCGGTAGTTGATTGAGTAATTCGTCGATTTCCCGCAAGACTTCGAGCACGATGGCGCTATCCTCCGCCGAAATGACCCGCTCCTCGGGATAGGCCGCGAGTCTCGCCAGGTAAGCCTGTTCAATGCTGTTGCGCCGCCAGTGATTGATCAGCAGGCGTTTGGCGATAGTGGTCAGGTAGGCGCGGGGTTCGTTGAGACTTGGTGTGTCTTTTGCGGCGATGACGCGCAGAAATGTATCTTGGGCATGGTCTTCCGCCTGCAGGCGGTCCTGCACCCGTTTTTCCAACCATTGCAGTAGCCAGGGGTGGTGGTCCTGATACAGGCGGGTGAGGTCTTGTTGGCCGTCGTCAATACACTCTGTGCTCATCGATTTAGTTTTACATGCCCAGGTTACAAAAGGTCTTACGCTTTGCCGTTAATGCTTTCGGCCTTAGCGGCCCCGCTTTTTTTTGCAAACTCAAAACTAAGCAAGAACTGCTCCGAAGTCGTTAATTTAGTAGGCTTGTCTGTTTGGGGTTTTGAAAAAATAAATAAAATCATTTTCTTACAGTTGCTCACGCTAATGCGCATGGTCGAGCCGGGGAGTGCGCTGCTTCGAAACCGGATGTCTAAAATGCGTGATTTGGCGTATTTTGTTTGGGAATGCGTGAAATCACCTAAATCCCCCGCGCCCCGCCGTTGAGGTATGGATCGGCTCTGTTACACGCCATCGAAATGGGTGTGGTTCAACGGGGGGCGTAAGTTAAGATGTGCAAAAACTCATCGGCTTAAACGACATGTCTCATTCCAATGCCCCGCACTCGGAAACAAGGCGGCTGTTCAATATCTTCAGCGGCTCGGTTGGCAACCTGGTGGAATATTTTGATTGGGCCATTTACGCCGCGTTTGCCTTGTACTTTGCCCCGGCTTTTTTCCCGGAAACCGATCAAACTGCCCAGTTGTTGAATAATGCGGCGATATTTGCGGTGGGCTTTATTTTTCGGCCTTTGGGCGGATGGTTGCTCGGCAGTCTGGCAGACCGCAAAGGCCGCAAAAGCGCTTTGCTGCTTTCGGTCAGCTTGATGTGTTTAGGATCCTTAATCATCGCTTGCACGCCGGGCTATGCGGTAATTGGTATGTGGGCGCCGGCCTTGTTATTGTTCGCCCGCATGTTGCAGGGCTTTAGTATCGGCGGCGAATACGGCAGCTCCGCCACTTATCTAAGCGAAATGGCCGCACCCGAGCGGCGCGGCTATTACTCCAGTTTTCAATACGTCACCATCGTCTTGGGGCAAATTCTGGCCCTGGGTTTATTGATGCTCTTGCAAAAATGCCTGTTGAGCAGCGCAGAGCTGCATGATTGGGGTTGGCGTATCGGCTTTATCGTCGGCGGCTTGCTGGCGGTGGTGGCGATGGGCTTACGCGGCAATATGGCCGAGACCACGGCTTTTGTCGAACAACAGACTTTTCCCGGCCAACGCGCCCAGCTACGGGAACTGCTGAACTATCCCAAACCGGTAATGACGGTGGTGGCTTTGACCGCCGGCGGGACCTTGTCGTATTACACCTTCACCGTCTACATGCAAAAGTATCTGGTCAACACCACCGGCTTTAGTAAGGACGATGCCACCACAATCTGCACGCTGGCTTTGATCGTGTTCATGTTGCTGCAGCCGTTGTTCGGATTAATTTCGGACTACCTCGGCCGTCGCACGATGCTGATTGCTTTTGGTGCCGGTGCAACCCTGTTTACCGTGCCATTGCTTGATCTATTGGGCCACGCGCAAACCATGGCTTCGGCGTTGGGTTGGTATGTTTGTGCATTGCTGATTGTCTCGGGCTATTCGTCAGTTAACGCCATCGTCAAAGCCGAGCTGTTTCCGGTGCATATTCGAGCTTTGGGGGTGGGGTTTCCCTATGCCTTGACCGTAGCGATATTCGGCGGCACCGCCGAGTATCTGGCTCTGTGGCTGAAAAGCCTGGGACACGCGGAATGGTTTGCATACTACGTTAGCGCATGCGCGGCCGTATCGATGCTGGTGGCCTTTACGATGAAAGAGCCGATGCGGGGGTCGCGCTTGGATTGCTGACTTATTAGATCGTCCGATTGCTAAATAACATACAGGGGCGATGAATCTGCATGTTTCGAAGCGGGCTTTTTAAAAATAGCGAGCCCTTAGATCGCGCAGGGGCTCAAGTATAACTCATGGAGTCCCGCCTTCGCGGTCAAGAGTCGGATGATTCGGTTAAAACCATTTCCTAACCCAAAAGCGCTGTCCCCAGTACAACAGCAAGGGAAAGATGCCCCACGATAGAAAGTGTTCAAGCGGCCCACCGGCTTCGCCGCCATACGGGACAACGAAGAATGGAATGGTGATAGCCCACAACAACGACACAGCATATTCAATGCGGTTTTTGGTGCTCAACGCGCCAAACCAAGCGCTTAGATTGTTCATGAGTTGCCCTTATTGTTTGCAAATACGCTCAAAGCTAATCTTCCTCATGGAGCGATAAGCCTCTTAACAATGCGCCGACAATCACTACCACGGCAAGCGCGACGCATGCCCACATAAACGGATCAACATAGCCAATAATGATGGTGCAGCCGATCAGGAAAAGTCCAAGCATGCTGAATTGCCAACCAATGTGGTAGCCATCCAGCATGGTGGACAATCCTAAAATCAATAAAATGACCAAGTCTGCGCTGAGGCCCTGCAGTTGCCCGGATTTATTCAATAAAGCCGCGGCACCGACCGCAATAATCGTATGAAACCAATGCATGCCCTGGGCTTTGAGAATATCGCCAAAATCCAAGTCTTTATGCGTGGTTTGCAGCCAGGACACAAAAACTGATACCAAACCAAACACGAATACCATCAACAGCCAGTAGCCGTAACCATCATCGGGTGAAAAATCAGTTATGAAAATTCCGCCAAGCGACAACAGGATGAGCACTACAAATACGCTGCCTTCGATTCCAAAGTGGCGTCTTTTTGGACTTCCATCGTCATACATTTGTTTGATTCCTAAGTGGGTTTAAGCCAATGGTTGTTTTAATGGGATGAGTGCGGAATCCTGAGTAGACAATCGCTTAAAAAAGCTCGGAATTCATCAAAAAGTGCGCGGCCACGCTGCCTAAATACCCCAGGGCAATTACCGGCGTCCATTTTAGATGAGTCATGAAGGTGTAAATGCCCTTGGCTTGGCCCATCAGCGCCACGCCCGCTGCCGAGCCGACCGATAACAAGCTGCCACCAACACCCGCCGTCAACGTTACCAGCAGCCATTGGCCTTCCGACATCTCAGGACGCATGGCCAAAATTGCAAACATTACCGGGATGTTGTCTATCAACGCCGAAATCAGGCCGACTAGCATATTCGCGGGCGTTGCGCCGAGTTCGCCATACAGAAACTCGGATAAATGGCGTAAATAGCCGAGAAAATTCATACCACCCACGCATAACACCACGCCGTAAAAAAACAGCAAAGTGTCCCATTCCATGCGCGCTAAATGATGAAAGACGTCGAAGCGCATACTATCCTCGCCGTCGGCAGTGGGGTTTTCCTCGCCGGACATCGGATCCAAGCCCAACTCCGGTTCGTCGCGGTGAGTAATATGCAGAAAATAGCCGAAAAATTGCAGATAGGTCAGGCCAGCCATCATGCCCACCGCTGCCGGCATATGCAGGCTATTCTGAAAGCCGACTGCCGTAAGAACGGTGAGCAGAAACAACGCTACGATACGCTTGGCGCCGCGACGCGTGACAACCTGGGCATGAAGAGGCGCCGGCAGGGTTTTCGGAATGGCAAAATGCATGATGGCAGCGGGAATCAGGAAGTTAAGCACCGAAGGCACAAACAACTTGAAGAACGCCCAGAAATCGATGATACCTTTTTGCCAGACCATCAAAGTGGTGATGTCGCCGAACGGGCAAAACGCACCGCCGGCATTGGCGGCTACCACCGTGTTGACGCAGGCGATGCCGACAAACTTGGGATTGTCCTTGCCAACCGCCATGACGACCGCGCACATCAGCATCGCGGTCGTCATGTTGTTGGACACCGAGGAGATGAAAAACGCCAAGACTCCGGTCACCCAAAACAGTTGGCGATAACTCAAACCTTTGTTAACCAGCCAGGCCCGCAAGCTATCAAAAACCCGTCTTTCTTCCATGGCATTGATGTAAGCAATCGAGACGATCAGGAATAGCAACAATTCACCATAATCCAACACATCGTGCCGAATCGCCGTTTCCGCGACCCGAGACATGCCTTGGTCTTTATAAACCAGGGCAATCGCCACCCAAATCAGAGCCGCAGCCAACATCATCGGTTTGGATTTGCGTAATTCCAAGACTTCTTCCAGCACTACCAGCAGATAAGCGATCACAAACAGGCCGACACATAGATAACCTACCCAATGTCCGCTCAAGTCCAGGGATTGAGATAAGCTCTCCGCCAGCACATTGGGCGACGATAACAATAGTCCGGCACCCGTTAAACAACCGAGCAAAATCTTGTTTAATTCTTTCATACAGTCTTCTATTTCAGTTACGCAGCGATTGTCTTCTGAGCCACTGGTTATTCTCGGGTATCAATATTCCGTATTGATGTCACAAAAGCAAACCCTGTTGCTATAGCTGCGGGATAGGTCGAAATGCTCATGCCTTCTTTCTAGGGGAAAGCGGTTTTTTAGGCAGCGCGTTAATCGGCAGCATAGCCGCCTCGTCATCCTTGATTTTCATCTCTTGAACAAGGACATCCAGATTCTTGGCCAGAGACTTGAGAACATTTTCCGGTAAGTCAAATAAGGCATGTTGCAGTATGCCCTGAGGCGGCGTTGGCACTTGGTTTAGTAATTCAATACCCTCCTGGGTCAAAGTCACCGTGACGACCCGCTGGTCCTCACTCACGCGTTCTCGCAGGATCAAACCTTTCTTGGCGAGTTTATCGAGCATATTGCTGGCGGTGGAATGATGAATCGACATCGCTTTAGCCAACTCAGTGACTTTCAATCCAGGCGTTTTTGACAATTCCCAAAGTGCCCACAGTTGCGCGCTGGTGACACCGCAATGCGTTTCGACCCATTGGGAATGTTGTTGGACAGCCTTAAAAATCAGGCGAAACTGTTTCAAGACCTCATAAGGCCATTGTTTGGAGTCGTCGGTTTTCCGAGTTTGCAGTGCGGTTTTGTCCATTGCGTTACGATTTATCTTCGGCAAAATTGCCATTAAAAGACATCATTATCCACCAAAGCGTTAATGTGGTCAGGTTGATTCCAAGAGTTTGTGCGTAGTTTGTGGTTACCTGCTAAAACACAATTCATGGAGAAAACAAGGATTTCTAAGGTTGTCTTTATATGTTTACACAAACATTGTTTGCATCAACATTATGCGGTTATTATAATGCCCTCGGCAAGTCTAAGAGCCGATCAACCGTTGTGAAAAGGCTTGATGTGGTTTCAAAAATTTAACCTGAGTTGATCTGTGTCACTTAGCTTGCCAACTAACTTTTTGAGTTGACGCGAAACAGAAAGACAAATGCTGTTTCGCGCTTGCTCAAGTCCCCATGGTTTCCGTAGCAATACTTACAAAGCAGCATAGAATCCGAAACTAGAATGTTTTCAAAAAATCACATGAGACGGCTTATCTACTGGATTTGCCTTGCCTCCCTATTGTCGCTGGCATCCTGTTGCGCTCGACATGATGCGGTCCCTATCGATCAATCTTCGTCGACGACTGCCTAGAGCTCGATAAATTGTGCCGATGTCCGGAATGTCACTGTGGCCGCAGGGATAAGCTGAGTAGGGATTGCCTAAAATCGTGGTATCAACTGCGAGGCCGCAAATGACTAGGAATAACGTATGAAATCGAAATATGGTCACCGGGTATCCGTTAAGAGACAGAAATCCAATCGAATCTATCTCCCCCGCGAAGCGAACGCCTGCGCCACCGTCGTGATACCGGCTTTGAACGAAGCCAAACGCATTCGGGAAGTGGTCGCTTACGCCCTGGCCGATCCGGCAACGGCCGAAGTGATTGTCGTCGACGATAGCTCCATAGACAACACAGCGATATTGGCGCAACAGGCAGGCGCCCAGGTTCTGACCAGCAGTATGCTAGGAAAAGGCGCGTCGATGCGTGACGGTGCGGCGGCAGCCGCTCATGATCTGGTCGTTTACCTGGACGGTGATCTGAGGAATTTGCGTCCCGGTATTGTCACCAGCCTTTGTTTGCCGCTGCTCAATGAAAGCGCGGACTTTGTCAAAGCCCGCTTCGGTCGTGGCGGTGGCCGGGTGACGGAACTCACCGCCAAACCGATGCTAAAGGTCTTTTTTCCCGAACTAGCTTATCTATCCCAACCGCTGGGCGGCATCATCGCTGCGCGCAAATGCCTGCTGCAAACGCTAAGCTTCGAAGATGGTTATGGCATGGATGCCGGTTTATTGCTTGACGCGCATTTGGCCGGTGCCCATCTGGCAGAAGTCGATATCGGTTCGTTAGAACATGATAGCCAGCCGCTGCAAGACTTATCGCTGATGGCCAATGAAGTCAGCCGAGTCATTTTTAACCGCGCCAAACTGGCGGGACGTCTGCACGTTGAACAGGTGATAGCCATGTATGAGAGCCAACGCCAAGTCGCGGCTAGCATTGACTATGTACTGACCTTGCGCAAGGGTCGGCGCTCCCTGGTCTTGCTGGACATGGACGGCACCATAACGCCCTCGCGCTTTGCGCTGGAACTGGCGCGCAATACCGGAAATGAAACGGCACTGATGCAATTGCTGGATACGCCCCACGACGATGCCATAACCCGTAGCGAGCGGATAGTCGAGTTGTTTCGCTTTGTTCACAAGCAGCAATTCGAACAGGTGGCTCGTACAATGGAAATTCGTCCTGGCGTCATCGAATTCGTCAAGCAGGCAAGGCGAGCCGGTTTCATGGTCGGCATAGTCAGCGACAGCTATTTTGTTGCTGCCGATATCATCAGACGCCGCATATTTGCTGATTTTGCCTTGGCTCATACCTTGACCTTCGAGGGAAGCGTCTGCAATGGGCAACTTCAAATCAATCCGGCTTTCTTGCCTGACGAAAGTGATGCAGTGACTTCCATTTGTAAAAGCAATGTTTTGCGTTGCTTCTTGACTGATAAAACACTGCCCCCTGTCGAACTGATCTGGGCGGTCGGCGATAACCTTAATGACCTGGAAATGTTGCGGCTAGCGGACAATGCCTTCGTCATCGATCCGAAGTTGCCCAAACTGCTTGAGGAGCCCGGTATCACACTGATCACTGAGTTCAATGATTTAGTGGAATTGTTAGTCTACGAGGCGTCGGAAAGTAAGGAATCCTAATGGTAGCCGAGTTTAGTTGTTTTTAATGGTGTACCTAATATCGCGATTACTCAGCTAGTCCGAACGTCACCAAACCCTTGGTGTTTTTATGAGCCACATGCTTTATGTTGATGTGCTATTTCTTGTCAGTTTGCTATGTATCTTCGGTTGCGAACAGCACAATCCGCAGCCAGTAGCTCAATCTAGTCAATCAAAACGCCTTGCTGACAGTAACAAGCAAACGCACGTACATTGCCCTAAGTCGCATCCCTATACAATCAGCTCCGATAATTCAACCCGAAGTATCCGCGGACATGATTTTGAAACGGACCCGCATAGATTGTCTTGCTCAGACATTTATTATCGCAATCAGGGGCGAGTGGCTCGACACCCTAATACTCTAAAATAGGCGACAAAATATCCTCTTGCGATGTTGTTCTGTCCCCTGGCAACACCATTCACAATAAGCTGTAGAAGACGATAGTCTCCGCAATACACATGATTAGGATAGGTGATTTTTTGCGGCAATATGTTCATGCAAACATTGTTTGCTTCAACATTGAGTCATCACTAAAATGCTAACGGCCTGATCGATTTCTGCTGCTCCTCAATGCATTTAAAAAGACCAGGATTATCTAAAACCCGAGCCGCAACCTAATTGACGGCCATTGGAAATTACTTACTGTGTCGTGAGCCCGATAAACGTAAATTCCCCCACCTGAACCGGAGAAGGTTGTTGAAATGTGACTTATCAGAACACCAGCCGGCGTCAGCGGCGGAGCTTAACCGGCAGCGGAACCGTTTGATACCCCAAGCAATCGTTCTCGGCTTACTGACCGGCGGAACTTCGGTAGCATTTCATTTTGCGATGAATAGCGCCGAAGCATTTCGACATAAATTTTTCGACTTTTCCCATCAGAACAGCCACCTTGGCATCGGCATGGTTCTGGGGTTAGCGCTAGTCACCGTGAGTATCTCAGCCGGAATGGTCAGGCAATTTGCACCCGAGTCAAGCGGTAGTGGCATTCCCCATATTAAGGGGGTATTGATTGGGCACCGGCACTTCCGTTGGGTACGGGTGCTGCTTACCAAGTTCTTCAGTATGGTCATTGGCAGCGTTGGCGGCCTAGTGGTTGGCCGGGCCGGTCCCTGTGTGCACATGGGCAGCTCTATAGGGCAAGGGTTAGCCGATATTTGGCCTAAAGATGGTAAGCACTATCATACGATTTTGATCGCTGCCGGCGGCGGTGCCGGCCTCACGGCGGCATTCAATGCTCCGCTTTCCGGCTTGACCTTTGTACTGGAAGAACTTGAAAGGCGCTGCTCGTCGCTTGAATTCATTACCGCCGCCATTGCCTGTCTGACCGCTGATATGGTTTGCCGCGTAGCACTTGGGCAACAATCAGTCTTCCATTTCGCCCATGTCGCTGCTGCGCCGCTTAGTCAGCTCATTGCCTTCGTAGCTTTGGGCTTGTTATCAGCCCTGTTGGCTGGCTTGTTTACCCATACTTTATTGTGGGGACAGCGCTTGATCACCCTGGGACCTTGGTCAAGATCGATCTGGTGGCTAATCTTGGCTGGTGGGTTGACTGCCACAGCTTGGTATGCACCGCAGTTATTGGGCGGTGGGCATGATTTCGTGAATGATATTCTCGTCGGTCAAGAACTCACATTGCAGACCATCGGACTGTTATTTATCAGCCGATTCGTGTTGACTATTGGCAGTTCCTGCTCAGGCGCGGCCGGGGGAATTTTTATGCCGATCCTGGTGCTGGGTGCGCTGTTGGGGTGGGGTGTCGGTGTGTCCACCCAACTGGCTTTCCCCGCATTAGATGTAGACCCCAGATTATTTGCCGTAGTCGGTATGGCGGCGTATTTTAGTGGCGTGGTGCAAGCGCCCTTGACCGGCATTGTGTTAATCATCGAGATGACCGGTGATTACGCGTTGATTTTGCCGCTATTCACCGCCTGTTTTACCGCATTGCTAATCGCGAATTGGTTGGGGTGCCCGCCCGTTTATGAAGCGTTGTTGGAAAACGATTTGCGAAAAGAACGGATTCAGTGAATGGTTCATTGAAAACGCTTGATACTCCCGACATTGCCAACCCGCCCCATCAGGAGACAGTTATGGAATCTTACCGAATAGCGCTATTTGTCATTGCTTTGGTGGCGGCTTTCGCGCCTTTGCTCGCCAGATTACCCACTCGCCTGCGTATGCCGGTGGTGGTGGTGGAAATGCTTTTGGGAATGCTGATTGGCCCGCATATTTTCAATTGGGTATCCCCTGACGGTTTAGTGGGCATGTTGGGCGAGCTAGGCCTGACGTTTTTGCTGTTCATGGTGGGCATGGAAATTAATCTCGGCGAAATTCACGGCAAACCCTTAGCGCTGGCGATTGGTGGCTGGTTTCTGTCGTTTACGGTAGCCATGGTGTGCATGTTTTTTGTGCATGCCATCGGCCTGATACAGGCTCCACCCTTATTGGCTGCCATCGCCTTGTCGACCACTGCGCTGGGAATATTGGCGCCAATCCTGCGCGACGAGGGCATTTTGAATTCGGACTTTGGCAAGCTGCTTCTCTCGGCTGCGGCGATGGGAGAATTCGGCCCGCTCATGGTTGTCTCCTTACTGATCATCCCGACCCATAGTACCTTTTTGCATACTGTGTTCATTGTGGCCTTCGTGGGGATTACCTTTGTGATTGCGGATACGGCTATCAATGCGCGATCCTCCGCTTTAATCAATCTCCTGGCTCAAACCATGCAAAGCAGTGGCCAACTGCCGGTGAGAATCTGCATTGCGCTCCAAGCGTTATTAGTGGTTTTGGCCGGCGAGTTCGGGCTGAATGTGGTGATCGGAGCCTTCGCGGCCGGCATGGTGGTCAGCCTTGCCAGCCAAGGCGACCATGGCGTGATTCTGCGTCAGAAATTGGATGCCATCGGTTATGGCTTTTTAATCCCCATCTTCTTCATCGTCTCCGGGATGAAATTTGATGTCAGTGCGCTTTGGGCGAATCCGTTGGTTCCCGTGCAGATTATCTGTTTATTGGGCCTGCTGATCCTGATTCGTGGCGCTCCGATACTGCTTTACCATCAAGTTTTATCAAAAAAAGACAGGCTGCCTTTTGCCCTTTATTCCGCCACTGGCCTGCCCATGATTGTCATCATCACTGAAATTGGGGGCTCTTCCGGCTTGATGTCTCCGGATCGCGCTGCGGTTCTGGTCAGTGCTGCGATGATTTCCGTTATGCTGTTTCCTCTCCTCGCGGAAAGGATAAGAGTGCACTCGTAGGGTGGTATGCAAACACCATCGATATCCCGGCCCGTTTCAAGCTCATTCCGTTACCGCTATATTTAAATTAACGCCGGAAATAATCTCGTGCTCAGCCTGATTTTCTGATTTAGCGGTAACGGTTTGCGTGGGCCGTTTCAGGTTTCGGCCTAAGGTGGCTTTTTGCATGGCTTCGATCACTGTGGGATTGGGCGAGAAATAGTCCGGCGTGTTCCATCGACTCCATTTGGACTTGATCGTGTTGAAATCATCCGTAGCAATATCGGCAACATTGCTATTCTGCTCTGCGGTGTTGTACATGCCCCAATTATTGCGGCCCAATACCTTATACGACCAGGTAGTCCAATGGCTGCCGGATTCCGTAAATTGCTGAAGGCCGTAATTCCAGGATTCGGCATTGCCGAACAACGTGAACTCTCCTATAAAATGCGGTACGTTATATTCCGCACCCCATTTTTTCGCGTCCTGAATCCACCCGTCCACGGCATTCTTCATGACCATGAAGTCTTCATTGTTTTGCCATTGGTAATAGTGCAGAGAATAGACGACGTTCTCCCAGTTTTTTTCTTGAGGATTCGGCAGGGTGTTCCACCACCAGATGGCTTCCATAATGATGATATGGTCGGGATCAATCGCCCGGATAGCGTGATACAGGCGATCATATAGAGTGACCACCTCAGACCCCATCCCGCCGGGAAAGGTTTCCGAGGGTTCATTTAGCAGGTCATAACCGGCTACACCCGCATTATCTTTAAAGCGCATGGCAAGGGTTTCCCAAAATTCCACCAGTTGATTCTGATAGAGCGGAGTGGAATAAAGCAGCGTGCCGTTTTGCCGGCCTGAGTGATGGGCTCCGTTTTGTGAACCCGGCGCACCATGCAGATCAAGGATGGTGTACAGCCCATATTCCCGAGCTTTGTTGACCGTCCACTCAATCCTGGATAAATCAATGGCGCCGGTATCGTCCAGTCGCCAGTTGCCTCCGTCATCCATATGGTTTAGCGCATAGATGGGCAATCGGATACAGTTGAGACCGGCGGCGGCGATGTTCTTAAAATCGGTTTCGGTGATCCATGAATCCCAGTAAGCGTGGTAGAGCTCCCAGACGGCATCCTTACCAAAACGCTTGTTAAGAATATTTCGCGCGTCCCATTCATTTGACGCGCCGGCTAATGGCGACATCCAGGGTTCATGCCCCCGCCAGCCGCCCAGGTTGGTGCCGTAAAGATGAACCTCTTTACCCCTACCATCATTGTCTTTGATGGTTACGCCATCCACTTTTAGAAAGTCCGCAGCGGAACGACCTACAGGCGACCACAGCAGCAGCGTGCAGAGTAAGACAGAAATTTTCGGTAAGAGTGGGAGAAAAACAAGGTTCAGTTTCATAATCATCACTATAGCTTGGTGGGCTCCGTCCCTTGGGTTTTAACATCGAACAAGCGTCCGTTTATTCTCGAGCTAACGGTCAAAGCGTGGGCAACATAATCCGCATCATTCGCGATGTAACTCCAGATTTTACAGGCTATTCAGTCAATATACGCGATCATGTTCAGTCAATGCCGGGTGATCTAATGATTATACTTCCGTCAACCAATAGAACTGATAACCCTGCAACACGATTCGCCTATCATATTGCGCCGGCTTGCCGCCGCTGTACACATCGACGAATTGCCCAAAAGGATCGATGCCCCGACTCCTGAGCAGATATAAATCGAGATATTGCGGGTTGGCGTCGAAATTGGCGACGACCAAAACGCGTTCCGATGGCCGGTCGTGATTGAAACGAATAAAGCACAGCAAATGCGGGTTATCGACCTCGACTAGTTCCCGGTTGTTGAAGTCGGCGAACGCCGAGGTTTCCTTGCGGATTGCTATCATTTTTTTCATGGCATTAAACAAGCTATATTCAGTGGTGCCCAGTTTTTTTCGCAATTCCGCTCGGTCCCAGTTGATTTTTGGGCGATGTATCCAACGGTTGTCGTCGCTTTTGCCAGGGTCGTCGCGGTAGCCATAATCGTTAATGACGCCGAGCGCATCGCCGTTGTAAAGTAAGGGAATACCGCCAAAAGACAATATCAGGCTATGCAATAACAGAATTTTTTTGATCGCGGTATCGAGCAAGCCCTGGTCATTCATTTCCTGACCCGCCTCCAGTCCCGCCAGGGACGCCAGCGAGCCACTGATACGGGCATCTCCGGTGGTTTCGTTACGCATGAACACCATCCCTCTGGCTGGCGACGCTTCGAACTGGCCGCTGAAATAATTGACTAGAAACTGCCGGTGCGCATAGGGATCGTATCCTGCGGCCCGGATGTCGTTGTCGTCAAAGCCAAAGCCTATATCATCGTGGCAGCGCACATAATTCAGCCAAGTGGCTCGTTCCAGTTTCGCCGGCAGGTTTTTGACGCCTTGATAAAGCAATTTGGTATTTTGCGTGGCGATGGCATCCCACAGCAAGGCCATCAAGGTAGCGTTGTAGGCGATCTCGCATTCCTTGGCGATGATCGCATCCTCGCCGAAATATTTGATGACTTCGAGCGGCGTGACGATGGCTTCGGCGATGAACAGCACACCCGGCGCGGTAACCTGGCAGCAATCCTTCATCAACTGCAGGATCAGATGGGCATTGCGCTCGTTCTGGCAGGAAGAACCGATTTTCTTCCACAGGAAGGCGACGGCATCCAGACGCAGGATGTCCACCCCCTGATTCGCCCAGAACAGGATGATATCCAGCATTTCGATGAAGACTTCGGGATTGCTGTAATTCAAATCCCATTGGTAATCGTGAAATACTGTCATCACCCATTTCTGCATCTGGGCATTCCAGGTGAAGTTGCCGGGGGCCGACTCCGGGAAAATTTGCGGCATGGTCTGCTCGAACATGTCGGGAATTTCCCGATTGTCGAAAACAAAGTAGTAATCCTGATAACGCTTATCGCCCTCGACCGCCTTGGCAGCCCAGTCGTGTTCGTCGGAGGTATGATTCATGACGATGTCCAACACCAGCAGGATATCGCGTTTCCTGAATTCCTCAGCCACCCGCCGCAGATCATTCAAATCGCCCAACCTGTCGTCGATTTGCCGAAAATCGCTGACTGCATAGCCGCCGTCACTCTTACCGGTCGGACACATCAGAATCGGCATGATATGCACCAAATTGATGCCAAGTTCCTGAAAGTACGAGATCTTGGTGGCCAGATCAGCCAGATTGTCCGCGAAACCATTGGTATACAGGGCCATGCCCACCCATTTCTGCGACAGAAACCAGTTGTGATCCTGTTCGCGTTCGATGTCGACCCGTTCCAACTCGGCGGATCGATCAATATAGCCCTTGGCCATGGTTTCCACCAGTCGCAGCATTTGTGCCTTGAAATCCTCGCGGTGACCATATAAGTTGAAAAACAGCGAATAAATCGCATAAAAATTAGCACCCAGCCGGGTGTAGAAGTGCCGAAGATCCTGGCGCCGAATCTCCGGCTTCAGATCATCCAGAATGGCGTTCAAGAGCGAGTGGGAAACTTGTTCGTACATGACCGTAACCTGTTCGAGTTAATGTGGCAACATGGCGTAACGAATGCGAAACTGGGATGTGCATTGGCGCCCATTGCGAGCTTAGTAGCCCCGCAGCAATTGTTGCATCATGCCGTTGTCTGCAAGACGCTTGAACTGTAAGGTGCAGAAAACGGCCATACTGCGATCAATCTTCATGGGTCTCCATCATCCAGTACCGGGTTTTCGGAAGATAATGGGCGATGCCTTCGAGTATACCCGCACTGTAATTGCCATTCATGCCCAAAAAGCCGCCTCGCGCCAGATAAAAAGCCACCTGGTTGCTGTTTTGCTCAACCAAGATTTGCGCCTGTTCGACCACGGCACGGTCAGCATTGGCGACCAGCACCGACGGTATCCGGCTGACAATCACCGGCAGATCGTTGCCGCTGTCGCCGGCAAATACCGTATCGCCAATATCGAAGCCCTGATGCCGCATCAAAAATTCCACGGCGTGCAGCTTGGTGGCGCGGGCCGGCAGCACATCCAGCAAACCGGTCGCCGAGGCTTCGTCCACGCTGTAAATCAGGCTGGCCGCCAGGTTTTGAGCCTCCAGCCGACTAGCCATTTCCTGGCGCAAAGCCTCAGTATCACACTGCATCGACAGATAATAACTAAGTTTGAAACGGTTTTGTTTGGCCTGTTCCTGCACGCGCAAATCCGGCAAATCGTCAAACAAGGGCCGCAAGTCCTTGGCCATCAGACCACGCCAGTCGCTGTTGATATTGTCTTCCCAGGCGGTCCAATGCTGCCATTCTGTGGAGCCCGCTCTGTAGATCGTGGTGCCGACGTCGCCGATGACCCAATCCGGTAACGGCAAATCGTATTCGAGCATGGCTTCCTCGACCAGTTCGCGGTGCCTGCCGCTGACATAGGCCAACGTCACCTCGGGGCGCGCAACCAAGCGCCGGAAAATATCGCGCGCACCCGGCGATTCCGGCTGGCTGCCGTTGGGCAAAAGGGTACGATCCAAGTCGGTGCAAATCAGGATACGCGTCTGCATGACACTGGCGCTTTGTCAGAGATTGAAGAAATCATAATGTTCGATGGCCTCCAGTATGCCCCAGGCATTTGACCGCTCGGCGAAATAGACTTGTTCTATGTCGGACAAATTCGCCAATTCCTCGCGATGGCGGTTGGCGACCACCACGCCCAGCGTATTGCCTGCCACCATGTCGCAATCGCCGCCGGAGCCGCCCGTCGCCAGGATGCGCTCTAGTGGAATATTCCATTGCCGGGCAACATATCGCAATGCCTGTCCTTTCGAGGCTCGCGCCGGTACGATGTCCAGAAACTGCCCAAATGACAGGGTGGGATTCACCGACAATTCCTTTTGACGCAACAAGGTCAGAATCTCGTCCATCGGCGGCGCACGCTCACTATCGTAATAATAGGAAATCTTGAAGCGGCTTTGTTCTCGCTTGGGTTGCGGTGTCAAACCGGGCAGACCACTGAGAACACGGCGCAGCACCTGTGGCGTCCACAGATGATCGATATGATAGCTCCAGGCTATATCGGCAATCAGTTGTGACGTGAAATAGATTTCGGTACCCAAGCTGGTGATCAAAATATCCGGCTTGGGAATCCGCTTTTGCTTCAAAATCGCCAAAACTGCATCCAGCCGGCGTCCGGTGGCGATACCGAACAGACACTTTCGTCGCTTCTCCCTGATCAAGTTGACGAATTGTGCCAATCCCTCGTCATCCCCCAACAGCGTGTTGTCCATCGCCGTAAAAATCGCCTGCCGCCGCAGCCGGCCCACTTTTCCCACCGGCGGCGTTTTCGGCAGACGTTCGAAATGTTGCAACAGCGGCTGCAGTTTTTGTAGATAGGCTTGAGTATGCGCCTCCCAGGAATAATAGCGGGCTACATTCCGTAGTCCGTTGGCGGACAGTGTCCGCCAGCGCTCGGGATTGTCTAGTATGCTCAGCAAGGCCTCGGCAATCGCGGTTTTGTCCAGCGGGTCCACTAACAACCCGTTATGGCAGTTGCCGATGATGTCGACCGGGCCACCGTTTTCGGTGGCCACCAGCGGCAGGCCGCTGGCGGCCGCTTCCAGCAGTGTCAGTCCAAACGGTTCGGTCAGGGCTGGATTGATGAAAATCCCCTTGGCTGCCGCCGCCAGACGATAAATCTCCGCGACCTCGTCCGCGCTGTGGTGCTTGGGTAGCGCAACCCGGCCGTACAGATCATAACAATCGATCACCAGCAACAATTCGGTCAACACGCCTTGCGCTCCGTCGTTCATTTCCCGGATGTCGTCACGGTTGCCGGCGACGATCACCAGGTTAGCCATCGCCTGTAAACGCGGCGATTCGCCGTAGGCTTCCAATAAGGTGACAATATTTTTGCGTTCGTCGGGTCTGGACAAGGCCAAAATCATCGGCTTATCCGTTTCGTACAAGAATTTATTGAGTGATACGGCAAACGCCGAATCCGCGGTTTTGGCGCTGGGCGGGTGAAATTGCTGGAGGTCCGTGCCGGGCGGAATGACCGCCATCTTCTCCGGGGTGTAGTAATCGTAAAGTTCGTATTGGTCTTCGATTTCGTTGCGGGTACTGGTGATGATCAACTCGGCATTGCTCAGCGTATCTTCTTCCGCATTAATGCGCCGGGAAATGTGATAACGCTGCTCGATTTCCTCCATTGCCAGGCCCAGTGCCAACAACCTACGGCACTTGTCCCGCCCCAAGGAATGGCCGGTATGAATCAACGGCAAACCTGTCAAATGCGCCAGTCGCACGCCAACATAGCCGGCGTCGGCATAATGGCTGTGCAACACATCCGGCCAGCGCGACTGACTATGCAGCCAACTCAAAAGATTATCCGCGAAGCTGTCCAGATGATCCCAAAGCTCTTCCTTGCGGATATAGCCTTCCGGACCGGCATCGATACGCACGATCTGCGCGTTTTCCGCCAATGCTTCGACGGCTTCGGCGTAATTGTCGCTGACGTCGCTGTCGACGATGCGCCGGGTAATCAAGTCCACCCGCTCGACCTGTGGCTGTTTTGCCAAGGCTTTGGCTAATTCCACGACATATTTGGTCTGCCCACCGGTATCGGCGTCGCGGCCCAATTCCAAATCATGCCCACGTATCAGGCCGTGGATGCTGATCAAGACGATATGCAGGCGTCCGGTATCTCCGTGTTCTAGCATGGTTCGCTCCGTGGACGACGTTGGTTTGCTCCGTCGACCTGGGTTAATACCGCTAAGAAATAGAGCAATCGACTTATTTCACGTAGCGGTAAAAACCTTTTAATAACATGGGCGCAAACAGGGCGGTCATGGCTATGACAATAATCAGCGCCGCGTAAACTTCGTTGACCATAATAACTGATGTGCGGCCGAGCTAGGCAAAAATCAGGCCGACTTCGCCGCGTGGAACCATGGCAATACCGATAGCCAGGCGCTCAGTCCAAGGTCCGCGCAGCACTAAGGCACCCAGCATTTTACCGAGTATAGCCACAGCCAACAGGCTGGCGGAAAACCACCAAATGAACGGCGAGGCCCAATCGATTTCACGCAGATTCAACGAAAGCCCGACCATCACGAAAAATATCGGCACGAATAATTGGATGATAGGCCGCATCTGAGCTTCGATACGCCCGGTAAAATCCGGATCTTCATGCAACGCCATAGCAAACGGCAGAAAAAAGCGCCGTGAAAGCGCTAGTCCCGCGGCAAACCCGCCCAACAATTCCGGGGCGCCCATTTCGTGGGCTAACCAGGCGAAAAACAGCACAAGAGAGACAATCAGCGTGGGGATGAGTCCGTCGGTCTGGCTGATTTTGGCAAATTGCCGGATCAGCAAGGAAATAGCTTTAGCAAACAACGGCGCCAAAACAAAGAACATGGCGATAAAGCCGATGACTTGCAGGGCATTGGCTGTGTTGATTTGTCCGACCTGCGAAAAATCGTACAGTACGGCCAGCAGCACGACGCCGAGTATGTCTTCAATCACTGCCGCGCCCAATACCACCTGTGCTTCCCGGCTGTGCTGACGTTTTAAATCGGTAAGCACGCGGACAGTAATACCGATACTGGTGGCGGTCAGGGTGCCGCCGATAAATAGCGATTCCAGCAAGTTACGATCAAACAGCCAATGGCTGAGACTGAAACCGAACACGAATGGCCACAGAAAGCCGCTGACCGCGACGAACAAAGCCTGCCAACCGCTTTTTGCTAGTTGGCGTATGTCGGTATCCAGCCCGACTTCAAACAACAGCAAAATGATGCCGATTTCCGCCAATAATTTGATGACCTGACTAGGTTCCATCCAACCCAGAAAACTGGGGCCAAGAAGAACACCGGCCAACAGTTCGCCTACGACTGGTGGGCTTTTAAGCCGCGCGAACGATTCGCCAAACAGCCGAGCGGTCAGCAGAATAACCATTAACTGCAAGAAAAACTGATGAACGGCTTGGGCTTCCATGAGCTTAAAATCGTTTAAAGCTGTTGCCGGCTGTCGATCACTTTATCGGCTTCGGTTTCTGGTGACAGCGTTTCCACTGGTTGTAAAGCCTCCTTATCAGGCTCCCGTAACTGCACGGCAAGGTCTGGTGTGGCCACAATGCCGGACGGTTGTGAGTGGGTCAACATCGCTGGCAGCGCCGCTATACCGATCAAGCAGGGCAGTGCTAAAGCTTGGTTAACCCAGCGATACCGGGGCATAAATGGCTCGAAATAGTAGCTGTTATCGCTTTGGGCCAATCTTTCCGGCTGAGAAACTTTCCAGGGCTTGGTATCCAGCCAGGACATCGTTTGGCCGGCCAGCAACATCAGTCCTAAGCCGCTGAGATTGACCAAGGCCGCAGCGGACCATTCGTCGCGCCCAAGGTGGTCCAGCCAGATGCCCCCCGCATACGAGAGCACCATGGAACACAGGTAAATCGGTAAAGATTGTTGACCCATAATGACAACGGCGCGCGGCACCGGACTGTGTAGCCACTGTGATCGCCAATGGCACAAGCGATACATCAGATAAGCCAGCGCGAGTAAATGCAACCAACGCAACACCCCCAAATGACTTTTGTCCAGCCAGGGCGTCAAGTTAGCGCGAAGCTCGCCCCAGAATTTAATCCGGGTATACGTGGCCTCATGCTCCAAAGGAATTGAAACCAGGACTAGCCCGAGGCAAACCGCTAACAGCCAGCCGTGTTTTACACTGACCTTGGCCCAGCCGGCGCCGAAGGCGTAACCGGTAAAAAACATCAGTTGCCAGTTATAGGGATTGAAATACCATTTTCGTCCACTCACTGGGTCGGCACTCAGTTCCCATCCGTAGTAATAACTGGCCCAATACAGGGTGACCGAACACGCTAAAGCCATACCGACATGCAAACGGGATACTAGCCAGAATATAGGCAGCCAAACGATCACTAGTAGATACAGCGGTAGGATGTCGAAATAATTGGGTACATATGCCAAGGTGAACAAGTCATACAGCGCTTGTTGGGTGGCGTCGAAAAAATAGGCAATGTTCAGGCGTTGAATATCATCCATTTCCGGCACCCAGCGATTACCAACTACGCAAACCAAAGCCAGCAGCACAAAAGAGGCCAGATGTGCGCTGTAAATTTGCACGCATCGGTGCAGGACGCGAACCAGTCCCAGCCAGAGTCCGGCGCGTTCAAAGCAGCGGCCGTAGGCCAGCGCGGAGGCAAAGCCGGATGAAAACACGAAAACCTCCGCCGCATCGCTGAGGCCGAATCGCGAAGGGGTATACCAAAACCAGGGGTTATCCGGCATGTGGTTAATAAAAATCACCATCAACGCCAAACCTCTAAAAAAATCCAACGGCAAATTCCTGCTTTGCAGTGACGGGTCCGGCAATGCCATATAGGTCCTTTTATCCAATAACATCGGTTGTGTGAATGACGCATTTCAGCTAAATCTTCCTGATTATAAGAATATTTCAAGTATGCCGTCATTCCAGAGAATGCTGGAGTCCCAAACCGGGAAGTCAATCCAGACTATTGGGATGTGCCTGACACTGGATTTTTTGAGGCTTTCGGATCTAGACAACCCTTGGCGAGGTAATAATTTTGTTATTTCAATGACAATACCCGCTTGGTCAGTTCGCAGATCGATAAATGCGCAGTTATCACACCCTGGACGTGGCCTCGCATTCGGACCATTTGGCTTGAATCGCTAAGATCTCGGGTAGAACGGCAATAAAGACCTCGATCATCGCTGGTTGAAAATGGCTGCCGCTTTCCGCTTGAATGGTGGCTATTGCTTGCTCGTTAGGCCAAGCTTCTTTGTATGGACGTTTCATCGTCAGCGCGTCGAACACATCGACTAAGGCTGCGATACGCGCCGATTCGGGAATTAGCTCGCCAGCCAGTCCATCGGGATAACCACTGCCATCCCAATGCTCATGATGGTGTAAGGCAATCTCCGCTGCCATCTTAAAGACCGGTGCATCACTTTTGCTGAGGATGTCGTAGCCAATTCTGGGGTGGGTTTTCATGATTACCCAGTCCGCCGTATCCAATGCGCCGGATTTCTTCAGAATCGCATCCGGGATGCCTATTTTGCCGGTGTCGTGCATCGGGGCCGCCAATTCGATGAGCCGGCATTGTTCTTCTCCCCAGCCTAGGGCACGTGCCAAGGCGCCCGCATAATCCGCCATGCGCCAGATATGCACCCCGGTATCGTTGTCATTGTAATGGCCGGCTTCACCGAGCATGTAGATGGCGTCGCGATGACTTTTTTCCAGATGGATCGCGCGTACCAAGGACAGGTGGGTTTGTACGCGCGCCCTTACTGTCGGTGATGAAACCGGTTTAACGATGTAGTCCACCGCGCCGGCCTCAAAACCAGTGACTTCATCATCGGCATCCGCCAAACTCGTGATAAAGATCACCGGAATGCTTTCGGTAAGCGGATCAGCTTTTAACTGCCGACACACCGTATAACCGTCCATATCCGGCAGTTGAATATCCAATAAAATCAGAGATGGTCGAAATTTACGTGTAGCCGCCAGCGCCTCATGGCCGTTGCGAGCAAACACCAACTTATATTTGCCTGCTAAGATTTGCTCCAGCACCCGCAGATTTTGCGGCTCGTCGTCAATAATTAAGATAGGACCGTTAGGCATGGCAATGCTCACAGAGTAATAGAATGTTCAGCTGCAAGTGTCCTGACTTCTGCTTCCGCAGTTCGAAAATCATAGTTCTCGATGGCTCGGTTTAATGGTTCAAGGCTAGTAGGTCCGACCGTCTTATCAAGTTCAAGCAACAGCGGCCTAAATTCCACCATGTCATCGTTTGCCAATATAGCGAGCATCTGCGCAAGGAGTGCTGTCAGTTGTTGCCGGTCTATCGTTTTTGCTTGGGTGTTGTCCACAACGTGTTTGTCGGGGGCATATTCAGCAATCGAATCCAGTGCTTTGTCTAAAGCAGACTTTAAAATTCGCAAGGGTCCAGTCATTTCCGCGCCCCTAACTAGCTGCTGTTCGACTTCTGCCGCTTGTTTGCCAAGTTCTAGTAGGGCCAGGGTGGTCGCAACACCCTTCAGCTTATGAAGAAACGCCCGTGCTTCAGCGGTGTCCGCGAATTTGATAGTGTGTATGCTGTCGGCGTAATCCCGGGCAAACTTACGTAAATATTGTTGGTAAGTACTTACATCCGGGAAAAGTTTTAGGCCGCGTTCGACGTCCAAACTCGGTAGCTCGAGATCTGAAGTATTGGGCTGTATGGCAAGATGGGGTTTATACATCGGCGCAATTTGACGAGTTCCGCCGGTCAACTTGATAATCAGGGCAATGGCGGCGTCCACATCAAACGGTTTGGCGATAAAGCTGGTCATGCCGGCGGCTTGCGCCAACTCTTGTTGTTCCATAAACGCGCCGGCGGTCAGCGCCACTATGGGGAGATCGGCTAAGGCCGGCATACGGCGGATGTGCTGGGTAGCTTCGTAGCCGTTCATAATCGGCATCTGCACATCCATCAGCACAATATCTATGGTGTTGTAATGCGTCTCCAGCCATTCAAGGGCCTGGCGACCATGATGGGCCAATTCGACATGCGCGCCTTCACCTTCCAGAATACGTTGTGCCACCTCGCGATTGATGTCGCTGTCATCCACCACCAAGATGCGTAAGCCGGCAAGGCGCTGCTGGGCATGTTTAGGTCTAAACGGCTCGCCGCCTTGGCGCACCCGTAATGCTCGCGCCACTGTGTTATAAAGTGCCGAAGCGGTGACCGGTTTGGTCAGTAAAGCATCGACGTGGCGCATGTCAGCGTGGGTTTGCAAGGCGTTACTGGTGTGAGCAGTGACCATGATGATAATCGGGTCGTGATGGTCTTTGAGTTCGTTGCGGATTTTATTCGCGACCGTGAAGCCGTCCACGCCTGGGGTTTTGTAGTCCAGCAGCAGAACTTGATTGGGCTCTCGCCCCAGCAAGCGGCTTTGGATATGTTGAAGGGCGGCCGAGCCCGAACCGACCGCTGTTGCGTTCCAGCCCAATCCGGCCACAATATCTGCCAACACTTCGCGGGCGATTGGATTACCGTGCGCCACCAATACCGGGAGATTCGCCATGTCCGGTGCGGCCAGCCAAACGTCTTGGCCGCGTTTAAACGTCAAGTTAAACCAAAACTCGCTGCCGCTGCCCGGGATGCTGGTGACCTGCAATTCGCCGCCCATAGCCGCAATTAAACGTCGGCAAATACTCAAGCCTAAGCCGGTGCCACCAAATCGACGGCTCGTCGAACTGTCGGCTTGAGAAAATGGCGAAAAAATGTCCTGCTGTATGTCCGCCGGAATGCCGATGCCGGTGTCGCGCACTGCAAATCTCAAGGTTATCTGCTGGTCGTCTTCGGCGGTCACTGCGATCGCTAGTTCCACATGACCTTGCTCGGTGAATTTAATCGCATTGCTGGTCAGGTTAATCAACACCTGTTCTAGCCGCAGCGCGTCACCATAAAGTTGTTTGGTTTTGCTGGGTGGCTGGGCGATGATCAGTTCCAGTTCTTTCTCGCCGGCGTTCGTGGACATAATGGTCGATAAATTATCCAGCACATCTCCCAGGCGAAACGGTGCGTGTTCGATTTCCAGCTTGTCCGATTCAATTTTGGAAAAGTCCAGAATATCGTTGATGATGCCCAACAGCGAACGTCCGGCCATGCGAATTTTGCTGACCAAATGGTTCGCATCGCCCGGCAATTCGCTTTTTTCCAGCAAATACGCCAAACCCAGTATGGCGTTCATCGGAGTGCGAATCTCGTGGCTCATGTTGGCCAGGAATGCGCTTTTGGCGCGGGTGGCGGCCTCGGCCGCGCTGCGAGCGGTTTCTAGTGATTGTTCGGCTAACCGGTGCGGGGTAATATCCGTGTAAGTCAGTAAGGTCCAGCCATTACTGATGGGCTGGCCGCAAATCTCCAGATAAATGCCATTGGCTTGTTGACGTTCAAAACACACGGTTTCGCGCGTTGCCATCATATCGATGAAGCCGTTTAGGACGTCATCAAACGTGCGATTCGGATAGTCGCCCCGGTCGAAATTGAAGCGAATGGCATCGGCAAAATACAACGGTTCTTTTTCGCACAGCTCGGGGGGATAACTTAAAAGTTTGCCAAACAAGCTGTTACGGAAAACGGCTTTATACGACTCGTCGTAGACCACCACACCGAAGGGCAGCACTTCTAATACTTCGTTGAGAAATTTGTTCAGGTCCTGGAGCTTTTGTTCGCGGGCTTTACGTTCGCGGTCATCCACCAAGGTGCTACTGGAGTAAAGTCCGTTACCTTCAGCGTCACAGATTAGGGTAGCGCTCACTAGAAAGGGGCGGACGCTGCCTTCCTTACATATAAAGTCCATCTGAAGATCGCGCAGACTCCCGGAATGGATGAACTCGGTAAAGAATTGCTCAAACCTGTCAATACAGTCGGGGGCCAAGAATTCTTTGATATGGTGTCCGACGAACTCCTCCTTGGCATAACCGAGCAGTGTCAGTTCGGTCTGATTGACGCGCAGGATCGTGCCGTCCATGGCCAGCGAATGGTAGCCGCAAGGTGCTTGGTTGTAGAGATCGAAAAATTCTTTGGTCCTTGCTTCGACTTTATCTTCGAGTTCTTGCGTGAGTTGCTGAAGTGCGTGTTCAGTTTGTTTGCGGTCAGTGATGTCGATCACCACGCCGCGATAAAGCAGGAGTTCTCCGTGCTCGTCCAACAGCGGCTGGCCGCGCGACAGCAAATAGTGGGTGTGGCCGTCCAGCTTGGAATGCACTCGCCACTCTAACAGGACGTCGGCTTTTTGTTTGAGTGCTTGGTCCATTGCTTCGTGTGTTGTCGCTCTGTCTTCTTCGGCGATGGTGCTTAGCCAGTTGTCGTAGGAGGCCTGGCAACTATTTTTTTTAAGACCGTAGAGCCGCCATAAGCTCTCGCTCCAAAACACTTCGCCGCTGGGGACGTGCCATTCCCAGATGCCAGCGTCGGCGACACTGAGCGCTTGGTCCAGCCGCTGTGAATAGCTATTGACTTCAAAACTTGACAAACGTTTGACTGCTAGCAGAGAGCGATGCAGTTGCTCGAAGACAATGCTGAACAGTATGCCCATCGAGAAAAATATACACATCGAATAGATGCTGCGAGTTTCTGCAATGTAAAAGGTAAAGCTTGGTGGGATAAACAGAAAATCGGCTAATGCCACCGCTATCAGCGTAGCCAGCAAGCCGCCGACCAGACCACCCACGGCGGCGCTTAAAAATACAGAAGGGTACAGAAAAATCCAGATGGTCGGTTTTAGGATGTCCCACAGATGATATTGGAAGACTGCACCGCAAATCGGAATGACCATCGACAGCAGAATTCTGAGTGTGCGATGTTGGACGAACGGCGGCATGGGATAGCTCCTGATGCTAATGCAAAAGGGGCATCAGCGGTTTGGCTACGTTTATTGTTATTCCCATTTTAACCAGGCGATTCGAATAATTTCTACACGCAGGATATGGAAAGGGCGGGTGTCCTTTTGGTCGGTCGCAGCTTATGCAGCCGGACTAAATTTTAGTGCATCACTGGAATTTTTGCGCCGGCGCTTAAATACCATTTGTCCTGAGCCCGCCGAGCAAGGTTGCCTTAATTTACGGGGCAGGCCAATAGTGTCAACGGGAGGCTTGGTAGCCAGTCGTGCTAATAAAATTAGACAAGGTTGAATTGCAAGGTAAATTCCTTAGCTTGAGTCAGCTTGTCCGCCTGAGAGCTGATAATTAAGCAAAAAATAGGGGGAGGAATTATGGGTCCGTATTACAGAGGCACGTCGCAAAGCACCGGTGCATTTTTTGACATGTTTTATCAGCATCCTATCTTGATGTTGGTTTTAGTGGTAGCCACGATTGGCGCAGGTTTTTTACTGATGCGCGGAAAAAAGTCTGAATAAAACCGCTGCTTTTGGCAATTTACACGAAGATTACTGGAGCTGATCAAGCTCCAGCCTGCGTAGTTTAGGCGCGTATTTTGCCGTAACCGCCACCACCAACAGCGTCATAGCACCGCCAAACACTACTGACGGCACCAAGCCCAGCAGTCGCGCGGCAACCCCGGATTCAAACGCGCCAAGCTCGTTAGACGAGCCGATGAATATGCCGTTAATCGCCGCTACTCTGCCGCGCATCGCGTCTGGTGTGGCCAATTGCATGATGGTAGTGCGCATCACCACCGATACCCCGTCGCAAATTCCAGACAACAGTAAAGCCAGGCCTGCGACCCAAAAATTCGTCGATAGTGCGAAGCCGATCATGCACAAGCCAAAGCCGGCCACGGCTATCAATAACCAGCGCCCGGCGTGCTTGTTGAGGGGATGCCGGGCCAGAAACAAGCCGGTCATCACGGCGCCAACGGCCGGTGCGGCGCGTAAAATCCCCAGGCCTTCCGGGCCGTAATGAAATATGTCGTGGATAAACGCCGGCAGCATGGCGACCGCGCCGCCAAACAACACTGCAAACATGTCTAGCGACTGCGCGCCGAGGATGATCTGGTTATTGAATACAAAGCGCAGGCCTTCGGCGATGCTGGTAAAAATCGGCGCGCTTTCCGCTGCCGGCGGTTCCTTGATGCGTAAGGACAGCAAAGCCAGTGCGGCCAGTACGCATAAACCACCGGAAATGCCATAAGCCACGGTTTTGCCGGCCCAGCCGACCAGAATCCCACCCAGTGCCGGGCCGGCGACTAAAGCAAACTGAAACACCGAGCTTCCTAGGCCGGCAGCGCGCGCATACTGTTCGCGTTGCAAAACCAGGGCGAACAGTGCGCTGTAAGATGGGCCGATAAAAGCCCGCGCCACGCCGGTGACGGCTATGGAGCCGTACATCAATACCAGCGGATTGTCGGGAATCCATTGCGCCGCGATGGCGGTCAAGGTCAGGGCGTTGAGGCATAACAGCAAACACGCTGAAATCGCGAACCAGCGCCTTGAATAATGATCGACGGCATAACCGGCGAACAGCGCGCTGCAAAAATACGGGATCACTTCGGCCAGGCCTATCAGGCCCAAGGCCAGCGGGTCGTGCGTCAGTTCGTAGATATGCCAACCCACCACAATCGCCACGATTTGATAGGCCAGCACGATCAGTACGCGAAACGTCAACAGTTTTAGAAAAGCGGGGTTTGAAGTGCCTAAAAAATGCATGAATCTCCAATGTTGAAATACAGCCGGTTACAGCTGCATGGTCAAATTTATTATGTGACTGACTTGGTTAAGCCAGTCAAAGTCTTAGCGCTGCCGAAAGCGAATGTCGCCGAATAAAGCCTTTTGCTCGCGGGGCTGGCAGCGCCAGTATTGCGGTGGCGCTTCGACTTGGGCGCCCAATTTGGCGGCGGCATGCCAGGGCCAGCGCGGATCGTAGAGTATGCCGCGCGCCAAGCCCACCATATCGGCCTGGCCCTCGGCGACGATGGCTTCTGCGTCTTCCGCTTCCGTGATCAGGCCGACGGCGATGGTAGGCAGGCCGGTTGCTGCGCGGATGCTCGCCGCCAGCGGCACTTGGTAATGGGGGCCGACCGGGATTTTTTGCAAAGGCGATAAGCCGCCGCTGGAGACGTGGATAAACGCGCAGCCGCGTGCTTGCAAGGCTTTGGCAAAGATCACGCTTTGCGCCAAGTCCCAGCCGCCGTCCACCCAATCGGTCGCGGAAATTCGCACGCCGATGGGCATGTGCATAGGCACGGCAGCCCGCATCGCGTCGAATACCGCCAACGGGAAACGCATCCGGTTTTCCAGCGAGCCGCCGTATTCGTCGTCACGCTGATTAGATAAGGGCGAGAGGAATTCGTGCAGCAAATAACCGTGGGCGGCATGTATCTCGATGGCGTCCAGCCCTAGCTTATGCGCGCGCTTTGCCGCAGATACAAACGCCTGCACGATGCGTTGCAATCCGCTGGTATCGAGCGCGGTCGGCGCGGGGTCGTCCGGCATAAAAGGCAGTGCCGACGGTGCCACGGTCTGCCAGCCGCCCTGTTCGATATTGACCAGGCCACCACCGTCCCAAGGCGCGGCGGTGGAAGCCTTGCGGCCGGCGTGCGCCAGCTGAATCGCTATGGGTATGTGCGAATATTTTCGCACCGCAGTTAAAACCCGGGCCAAAGCGGCTTCGGTTGCGTCCGACCAGAGGCCGAGATCGGCCGGTGAGATGCGGCCTTCCGGCTCCACGGCCGTAGCTTCGATAATCAACAAGCCGGCGCCGGACATCGCCAAATTGCCCAGGTGCATTAAATGCCAATCGCTGGCTTCGCCGTTGACTGCCGAGTACTGACACATCGGCGCGATGACGATACGGTTGGGCAGCGTAACCGTGCCGAGGGAATACGGCGAAAAAAGCTGACTCATATCAGGTTACCTTTGATTAAAGTTTGTTAATCCAGGCTTGCAGTCTACGAGCTCGGTTCCGGCTTGGCAATGGGAAGGGCTCGCATTTAAGCCTGTCGCGCAGGGTCGAATAATGGGTGCTGAATTTGCTGCATTCGTTGTAACTTGGAACGGCTTGCTATAATGCCGACTTTTCCAATTCATCGGGTCGATAATTGTGGACGTTAAACAATACATGCAGCAATTGGGGCAACAGGCCAGGGTAGCCGGCCGCGAGATCAGCAAGGCCGAGAGCGGGCGGAAAAATAGCGCTTTATTGAAAATTGCCGAGGCTATTGCCGCCGGTAGCGCCGAGATAGCCAGCGAAAATCGCAAAGACTTGGCCGCCGGCAAGCAGAACGGTATGGATCCGGCGTCGTTGGACCGTCTGGAACTGACACCAGCCCGCATCCAAGCCATGATAGATGGTCTGAAGCAGGTTGCCGCTTTGCCCGATCCGGTCGGAGAAATTACCAACCTTAATTATCAGCCCAGCGGGATTCAGGTAGGGCAAATGCGCGTGCCCTTGGGCGTGATTGGCATAATTTACGAATCTCGGCCTAACGTTACTGTCGATGCGGCGGCTTTGTGCTTGAAGTCGGGTAACGCCTGTATTTTGCGTGGCGGTTCCGAGTCGATTCATTCCAATCGGGCGATTGCGGTGTGCATCGCCAGCGGTTTGGCCGCTGCCGGATTACCGCAGCAGGCCGTGCAAGTGGTGGAAACCACCGATAGGGCCGCAGTCGGCGAGCTGATTACGATGAAGGATTATGTTGACGTGATCGTGCCGCGTGGCGGCAAAAGCCTGATCGAACGGATCAGTGGCGAAGCCACCATCCCGGTCATCAAACACCTGGACGGCATTTGCCATGTCTACATCGACGGTAAGGCCGATCTTGATAAGGCCGTGGCGATAGCGATTAACGCGAAAACCCATCGCTACGGCGTTTGTAATGCGATGGAGACTTTGTTGGTGGCGGAAAGCATCGCCGCAACGGTGTTGCCGATTCTAGCCGAACAATATGCGGCAAAAAACGTGGAACTGCGCGGTTGCTTGAAAACCTGTTCTCTGATCAAAAACGCCGTACGCGCGACAGAAGAAGATTGGCATACTGAATATCTGGCGCCGATTTTGTCCATCAAGATTGTCGCCGACATTGACGAAGCGATAGCTCATATCAATACTTACAGCTCGGCTCATACCGAGGCCATCGTCACCGAGGATTACACCTTGGCGCGGCGCTTTTTGCGGGAAGTGGATTCCAGCTCGGTGATGGTCAATGCTTCTACCCGTTTTGCCGACGGCTTTGAATACGGTTTGGGTGCGGAGATTGGCATCAGTACCGATAAATTGCACGCGCGCGGTCCGGTTGGCTTGCATGGTCTGACCTCGTTGAAATTCATCGTGCTGGGCGACGGGCATATCCGCCAATAATGATCGGGGTTTACGGCGGCACGTTCAATCCGGTCCATTACGGCCATTTGCGCACCGCGCTGGAAGTGAAAGAGCTGTTCGAACTAGAGCAGCTGCGCTTGATTCCTTGCCGGGTGCCGGCGCACCGAGACGAACCCGACGTGCCGGCGCACTTACGTTTGCAAATGCTGGAAGTCGCCGTCGCCGATACTCACGGCTTTAGCGTTGATCGGCGCGAGTTGGATAGGGCGGGACCATCGTATATGGTGGATACGCTGCATTCCTTACGCAACGAAATGGG
Source organism: Methylomonas sp. PHL2-19 (assembly GCF_059331595.1). NCBI lineage: Bacteria > Pseudomonadati > Pseudomonadota > Gammaproteobacteria > Methylococcales > Methylococcaceae > Methylomonas > Methylomonas sp. PHL2-19. Next base: position 4,409,291 of record NZ_CP196839.1, on the reverse strand, counting down.
CGATACGCCTTTGCTGTTGTTTATCGGCGCCGATGCCTTTGCCGGTTTGGAGCGCTGGCATCAATGGCAACGCTTATTCGATTATGCACACATCGTGGTGATGACTCGACCGGGCTATGCCGGATCGGCGCTATCGGCGTTTTTGCAGCAGCGAATCGCCGAAGACCGAGCCCAATTAAGCCGGCAGAGTGCCGGACTGTTAAGCTTCCAGGAAGTCACCGCGCTGGCGATTTCCGCTACTGCAATTCGCGAACTGGTGGCTGTCGGGCGCGATCCACAATTTTTACTGCCCGACCGGGTCATCGAATTGATTCGCAGGCATCATTTATATCAACCCCTCATTCATCACACAGGAAATTGAATGCAAACAGAAGCATTACTTAAGCTGGTCGAAACCGAGCTCGACGACCGCAAAGGCCTTAACATCAAGACTATCGATGTGCGTGGCAAAACCAGTATTACCGATTATATGGTCATTGCCACCGGTACCTCGTCTCGGCACGCCAAATCGCTGTGTGATTATGTAGTGGAAAAGGTCAAGGAGCAGGGGCAGCAGCCGCTGGGATTGGAAGGCGATCAAAGTTCTGACTGGATTTTGTTGGATTTGGGTGATGTGATCGTGCATGTGATGACCGGTCAGGCCCGCGAACTGTATCAGCTGGAAAAACTCTGGTCAGTGGCCGGCGACAAGACGCACAGTTAGTTTTTGCCGCGATTTGCTAAAAGCAATTTCAACCGGCTCAAGGGCATAATTTGTCATCCGCCCTCAAGAAAAAGCCCAAGTAGTCGATGACTTAGGCGAGTAGGAGGAGGGGTTATGAAAGCGTTTAAGACAATCTGTTTGCTGTTGATAATGGCAGTCGCGACGGGGTGCGCGTCCGTGGGCGGTAAAAGTGCCGAGGCGCCGTCGCCGTCAGCCGGCAAAACCCTGCGCGCTGCCGGTTATAGCCGTTTCGACGATAGCGGCAAGCTGGCGGTCAATCAACGCTGGTTACAAGCGCAACAAGCTGCCAAACTGGATGCCTATCGCGGCTTGGCGGATTTGCTGTATCAAGAAAAATTGGGCAATCAAACCACGGTCGGCGCTCAAGTGATGCGCGACGAGGTCTACCGGGTTTATCTGGATAGTTATTTACGCGAAGCGCGTGCCGCCGATTACCGGACTGTCAGAGACAATTTAAAAACGACGCTGGAATTGCGTCTTAGCCCGCGTTTTTACCAATGCATGTCCGGCGATACCTATGTCGTCGGCCAGTGTCTGCAGGAAGATAACAAGCTGGCGTTTACCCGGCTGGGCTATAAAGCGGCAACGGTGACTTCGGCCAACCTGGCCTGCGGCGCACGCGATTGTAGCGATCAATATTATGTGTCTGGCTTTTCCAAAAAGCCCAATGTCGTGGACGATACTTTGCTGGAAGCCGGTCTGTACGATGTGGAATGGATAGCCAACACCGGCTTGCGGACGATATTTCAGTATTTGTTGATCAACGGATTTTATAGTGCCTTATAAAAACTTGCTAACAGTGTTACTGATCGCTTTGCTGGCTGCATGCAGCAGCGGTAATAGTAAGCGGGGCGGCGATGAGAATGGCGTTGCCGTGTCCGGCCAACAGGTCAGCGTGCAAGGCAGTGCGCCAATCGTTGGCGGCGGTATCGAAGCAGCCCGCCGCGCAGCTATCGACGATGCGGTACATCAGGCATCTATGCAGCTTAAACGCAACAATAACTCGGCGATGCTGGTTAGTGATATTAAGGTGGTCGACGAATGGCAGGATGCCGATGTTTATCATGTGCAGGTGCTGGCAGTGTTGTCTGATAAGCAGCGCTGCGGTTCGCCGTATCGGAAAAAAATAGTCGCCACCGGTTTTCCGGTCATGAATGCCGATCAAATCAGCGGCACCGAAAGCCAGGATTTATACAGCGGCATTCCCCGGGAAATTAATAACCAGCTGATGGAAACCGGCGATTTTATCGGCCGCAATCTGACCAACACCTCTTTATTCAGCCGCCCCGATATGGCGCCGGAGATTCGCTTTGCCGAGGGCACGCCTGAATCGGTGATTCTGAATATCGCCAAACAGCAGAACGCTCAATTTGTGTTGTCTGGCGTGATTCGCGATTTTCGGGTGGAATCCACGGAATATGTGCGCGGCAGCGGCGCGTTGGCGGATTTGAAATCCATGGTCAGGGATTTTGTCGCCCGCCGCAGCGTCGGGATTGACGTATATGTTTATGATGGCTTTAGCGGTGCCTTGCTGTTTCAACATCGTTATACCGATTCTATCCTGGGCGACGTCTCGCTGCCGAGCGGCTACACGGTGGGTAGCGAGCGTTTCAACTCCACGTCGGCCGGTCACGCCATCAGTGAGATCATTCAGCAGGCCAGTGAAGATATTCACAAATTATTCGGCTGCTATCCCTTTACCACCCGGGTGATACAAGCCGGCAACAACCGGATCGTGATTGCCGCCGGCGCCCAGGATAAAATCAGAGTCGGTGATAAGCTGATGATTTATTCGGCGTCCGCCGGCGGTACGGCGGGAGCGGGTTTGGGTGAGTCGCAAGGTATCTTGACGATAACCGAGGTTAGTGCTGCTACGGCGGCGGGTACCCTGGATTCAACGGCGGTTGCCGGTGCAGTAAGGCCGGGCGACTGGGTGAAAAGTTTTGCTACGCCTTAACGGGGGCGTCGCTCAAACTCAGTAAGCGTTCTATGTCTTTACTGATACCTGCCGGCGTGTCTATCGGCGCATAGCGTTTAAAAACCTTGCCATCTCGGCCGACCAGAAATTTGCTGAAATTCCATTTAATGGCATTTAAACCCAGGATGCCCGGGGCTGAGGTTTTCAAATACTCGAACAGCGGATGTGCGTGGTTACCGTTAACGTCGATTTTTTCGAACATGGGGAAGCTAACGCCATAGTTCAGTTCGCAAAAACTGGCAATTTCTTGGCTATCGCCGGGTTCCTGCTGGCCGAATTGATTGCACGGAAACCCCAGGATCACTAAGCCGCGGCTTTTATAGGTCTGGTACAGCGCTTCCAAGCCACGGAACTGTGGGGTAAAGCCACATCGACTGGCGGTGTTGACGATTAGCAGCACTTTTCCGCGGTAATCTGCCAAAGCGACAGTTTCGCCGTTAATGTTAGTCGCCGAGAATTGGTATATGTCATTCATGCTGATGCCGGTCAGTTATCGAATTACTTGTGCTTGTCGTAAACGTTGGGATGGCGCTTCTTAAAGCCTATGTATCCCCATCAAGATGCATAGACAAACATTCGCGCAGCATACCGTTATTCATCGGATTGTCAAAAATCTGTAGTGCCAACATACCCATATTTGCATGGGGGCTTACCAGGAATTTTAATGGGCTTTGAAGGTATACCGCCTAGGCCATTCTTTCGCGGGACGACCGCCCATAGCGTCCTGGCGTACGGGCGGCTGTTGAAACCTGCCGAGATTTCTCGGTGCCTATTGTGAGGCTAGCCGTTGTTGCAGTTTGGTTTGCAGTAAGCTGTCATAGTGGCGTTTCAACACTGAGTCGGTAGGCGGTGTTGGCAATTCGGCTGCAATTTCGCGGCGTAATTGCTCAAGGTCCTGCGTCTGCACTGACGAATCTTCAGGCGGAACCGCTTCTACAGGGCTGGCTGGCTGGGCCGCAGCTTCCGGCTGGGAGGGCGCCGATTCGTCCACCGCTTGTGAATGCTGAGGCGATGTGATTTTGTGCAGCGTTTCGTAGTGACGGCGCAGCACGGAGTCGGTGGGATAGGGATTGCTGAGGGCCTCTTTCTCCGCTTGCAATGCTGCCAGATAATGGCGTTTTAATACTGAATCTTCCGGTATTTTGATTGCCGGCTCTTCTTTCGTCGGTGTTCTCGGCTCTTCGATAACGGCTGTGACGATTGGCGCCTGTGGCGCGGGTTCGACAATTGGTTCAGGCGCTTGGATGGGAGGCTCTACCGGGGGCTCGATTTCTTGCGCTATTGGAGTGGTTGGCGACGCGGTATTCGGTTGCGAAGGGGAATTGGCTGCACGGGAAGCTGCAGGTTGAGGTGGTGTCGCCTGTTTATTCTCCGGCGTCTTGCCAATTGGCTTGAGTTTTAGTTTGCCTTTCCAGACCAGCCAACCGACTACTGCCAGCCCTAAGATTACCAGAAGTTCTATCATGATTTGTCCCCCTCAATATTGTTATTAATCCAAAACTAACTAACACCTACAGCGTTACCGATTGGCTTTCTAGGCATAGCTTCCGCGGCTTGTATTCCAAAGCATGATGGAAGCGCTACGATTAAATCGCAGCGCTTTATACCATAGATCGTTGAAATAGTTGATGTGTCGAGTCGCAAGGCGTGCGCTTGGGCAGCACTAGCCAAGGCGCATTCTCCCTGGTAGGTTTTCTGTATTAAAAAAAACGAAGTTTCAATTTTTCGATTGGGTCAATTGATCATGACTGGCAAAACATTCAACAGCGCAAGTGTTTTGTCAGTTTTTTTTACAGGCAAAAATGCTGAATTTCCAAATGAAAATTGTGGTTCGGGGTGTTGTTAAATTTTTATGACAATGTGTCGGGATTTTTTCCTGAAATTGCTTTGTAAAAGCGCTCTGGCATTGGATTTGCAAAAAAACTCTTAATGAAAATCCCTGGGGAAAAACCGATTAAGTTGATGCCACGACGCAGTTTTTCTTAGTTGATGCTCAGGTAGGTTTGAATTGTAATGCACGGTAATGTAAGCAAATACTGACGAAAAAATTTACAGGCTGTGTTGTTTTTTGGGGGGTATTTGTTTTTAAGTATATGTTTTATAGCATAAATTTTTTATGGTCTACTATTTGCTTAGGTATTTTCAGGGTTTTGTGCCTTTTTCACGAAATCATAGTCAAAGAAATAGTTCGACGTTTTACAAATTTATTTGCGGGGGATCATCATGGAAACCAAAATTAAACACATGCTTTTGGCGGGATTATTGTCGTCAACGGCAATTTTCGGGGGCGGCGCTCAAGCGGCTTCATTTAGCGTAGCGGGTAGCCTAACAGGCGATCCCAGAACCAATAATCCGGACAATCTGTTCATCAACGTCGGCATTAATGTCGTAGACACAGTCGCTAGTTGGACAGTGGATATCGCTTCGCCTTTACATCCGAATGCAAAGCTTGACGAGTTCTATTTCAACTTGGGGTCGTTGGTCAACGTCGCGGATGTAACTTTTGGGGGATACAATCCAGTTGGCTGGGAGATTCAATCTCCTGCAACAGTTCAAGGTGGAGGGAGTTTCAATCCTTCGTTTTCATTTCAAGCACTCGATCCGGCAGGCCAACCCAATGCTGCGGACGTAACAAATACCGTGAATTTGTTATTTACAGCAACCTTAAACCGCAATTGGACTTTGGATGACTTTTATTCCGCAGCGGCACTACAGAGCTCGGAAGCTACGTTACCTGCCGGTCAATTGGGTGCGCATTTGCAATCACTAAGTACGGCGGGTTGTGCAGGTTGCTCGGATAGTGGCTTCCTGATCGGTAACTATACACGCGACGGCGGTGGCGGTGGTCAAGGCAGCGTGCCTGAGCCAAGCGTTGTAGCTTTGCTGGGCATGGGCTTGTTGGGCATGGGTTTGTCACGTAAACGCAAAGTCTGATTGTCCGACTTGTTTACACACCTAAAAAACGCCGGTTAAACCGGCGTTTTTTTTTCCAGAAATTGTCTGGTAGCTTTAGCAATATGTGTTACCCCATTGTTGTTATGGTGATTCTGAAAGCAAAGTCACAGTAATGGCAGCCCAGTTTTTTTAGACTTTCTTCCAAGCAGAAAGCTGATTCCGAACATTCAAATTAGCTTACGTTCAGAAAGCCTCAAGGCAAAGAAGCCAAGGATGAGGTGTTTAAGATTTGGACATTCAAAATAAAAACGAGGGGAACAGTCATGAACAAAAAAAATTTATACATCACTTTAGGCGTAGCTTTATTGGCAGTGCCCGCAATCATTTATCTTGATAAATACTTGCTCGACCAGGAAATTTTGCAAATAAATCAGGATATGCAACAGTTGCCGGCGTCAGCTGGTAACGTCGCCAAAACCTGGAAACCAGGGCAAATTTTAGTTAAACCCAATGCGGGTTTGTCGGATGCGGAGTTTGAAAAAATTCTGCGGGGCAATCAAGGTAAAAGCAGCGAAAAGATCGGCAATTTGCCGGTTCATATCGTTAGCGTTCCTGAACAAGCGGAAGAAGCGGTGGTGCGGGCGCTATCAAAAAATCCCCATATCGAGTTCGCTGAGCTGGATATGGTTCAGCCCATGAGTACGACTACCCCTAATGATCCGAATTTTGCCGGTGCGTGGCATTTAGCAAAAATACAAATGCCTGGGGCTTGGGATGTTTCCAAAGCCGATGGTATTACGATAGCAGTATTGGATAGCGGTGTTGATGGTTCGCATCCGGATTTGGCTAATCATATGATTCCGGGCTGGAATGCCGTGGACGGCGGCTCTGATACCTCTGACATCAATGGTCATGGTACGGCTGTTGCCGGTACAGCGGCGGCTGTCACCGATAACGCTATTGGGGTTGCCGGCGTGGCCTGGAATGCTAAAGTGATGCCGGTGAGGATTACTAACGATTCTACGGGATACGCTTATTGGAGCGATATAGCTAGGGGTTTGAGTTGGGCGGCAGATAATGATGCCGATGTCGCGAATATTAGCTACGGTGTGAGTGCTAGCTCGGCCGTGTCATCGGCAGCGCAGTATATGAATGCCAAAGGCGGATTAGTGGTTGTTGCAGGCGCCAACGACGGAGTCGATCCCGGATATACCGATAATCCCTACATGATTTCTGTTTCAGCAAGCGATTGGAATGATGCGAAAGCCAGTTGGTCCAATTACGGCGCCTTTATTGATGTCGCCGCTCCCGGCACTTCTATTGCCACGCTTTTGAGAGGTGGCGGGTATGCCAATTGGAACGGAACCTCATTTTCTAGCCCGGTCACGGCGGGTGTTGTCGCGTTGATTCAAGCGGCAAATCCCAATTTGGTGCCTGCGGATGTTGAAAAAGTGCTGAAAGATTCTGCCGATAAAGTATCCGGCGTTAATTTTGATCCAAACTATGGCTATGGGCGTATTAATGCTAACGCCGCGGTGCAATTAGCGCTCAATACCGTGGCTAGAGATACTCTCGCGCCGACCGCTACCATTTCATCTCCAACCGCTGGCGCTGTGGTCAGTGGTTTGACCTCTGTGGCTGTTAACGCTAATGATAATGTCGCAGTAAGCCAGGTTTCATTTTACGCAGGGGGTAAATTGGTCGGAACAGATGGCACTGCGCCTTACACATTTAGTTGGGATTCCACGACTGTGGCAAACGGCAATATCAATTTAACGGCGGTGGCGACTGATTCTTCCGGAAACCTAGGTTCATCAAGCGCCGTGACTGTGAACGTACAAAATCAAACCACGGTAAGCACCACGGATCAAGCGGCGCCGACCGTGACTATTTCTAACCCGATTAACGGTGCGAAACTGAGTGGTAGCGTGGTGAGTATCTCTGCTGCTGCTAATGACGACGTTGCCGTCGCTAAAGTGCAGCTTTATATCGATAACAAGCTGGTGTCGTCTACGACTAACAAAACCTTGAGCTATAGCTGGAATGTCAAGAAAGTGGCTGCCGGCAGCCATTCGATAAAAGCGGTTGCCACCGATACCGCCAATAAAACCGGTACCGTCAGTATTCTCGTCAGTAAGTAGCCTTCGTATTCGGAAAACTGCCAACAGTTTTGTTGGCGGTACTGAAAGGCAATAAAAAACAGGGGTGTATTTCGCCCCTGTTTTTTATTGTACAAGTCGGCTAAACAAATCCTTGCGAGACAACTCGCGTATGTTCCCCAGAAGTTTTAATGTGCTCTTAATAAAGTATTTGCCCTAAGCCCCTTACAATGGCCTTTTTGTTATATGAATGGGATTGTAATGTTAAGAGTTAAGGATGTTGTGGTTGTCAGTTTGTTCAGTTTGCCTACCGGATTTGCTTATGGGCAAGCTTTTCCGAATACCGCAACGAATTTACCAGCCGGCAAAACGTGGAAATCGGGACAGATTTTAGTTCAACCCAAGGCAGGGTTACCAAAAACCGAGTTTGAAAAAGTGCTTCATTTCAACGGCGGTAATATTGCAGAAAAGATCGGTAGTTCGGCTATTCATGTCATCAATGTCCCGGAAAATGCTGAAGTAGCTGTGGTGCGGGCCTTGTCAAAAAATCCTCATATCGAATTTGCCGAATTCGATATGGCTGTGCCATTGAGTGCTATTCCGAACGACCCACAATTTGCCAACGCCTGGCATTTGTCTAAAATTCAGAGCCCTAACGCATGGGATGTCTCAAAAGCAGACGGCATTACCATTGCGATACTTGATAGTGGGGTAGATGGTTCACATCCAGATTTAGCGGCACATATAGTGCCTGGCTGGAACGCGGTAGATAGTGGTTCGGTGACTACTGACATTAATGGACATGGTACTGCCGTGGCGGGTGCCGCCGCTGCTGTTACCAACAATGCCAGTGGTGTGGCAGGCGTAGCGTGGAACGCCAAAATCATGCCTATCAGAATTACAAATGATGCCAGTGGTTATGCCTATTGGAGTGATGTTGCACGAGGCTTGAGCTGGGCTGCGGATAATGGTGCTGATGTCGCTAACCTTAGCTATGCCGCAAGCGATAGTGCTGCAGTAGTCTCTGCTGCTCAATACATGCGCAGTAAAGGCGGTTTGGTATTGGTGGCTGCCGGCAATGATGGTTTGGACCCTGGGTTTGCAGATAATGTAAATCTGATTGCTGTTTCCGCTACAGATACCAACGATGTGAAAGCAAGCTTCTCGAATTTCGGTAAATACATTGATGTTGCCGCACCGGGCGTATCCATCGCGACGACCAATAAAGGCGGAACTTATGCTGCTTGGTACGGTACTTCGCTCGCCACTCCTGTTGCCGCTGGTGTTGTCGCACTGATTCAGGCAGCCAATCCCAAACTTACGCCTGACAATGTCGAGAAAATATTGAAAAGTTCTGCCGATAAGGTCTCCGGTGTTAATTTTGACTTGAACTACGGCTATGGGCGAATCAACGCGGCTAATGCAATAAAAACAGCTATCAATACCGTTTCAGTGGACACTCAAGCACCGACAGCGGCTATTATGTCGCCAAGTGCCGGTAGTGTGGTTAGTGGGTTGGCCTCTGTAGCGGTGTCCGCTAGCGATAATGTGTCCGTCAGCCAAGTCTCGCTTTTTGCCAATGGCAAGTTGGTCGGAACCGACGGTGTCGCGCCTTATCAATTTAGTTGGGATACCAGTAGTCTAGCCAATGGCAACGTTAGCCTAACTGCTGCCGCAATCGATTTGGCTGGCAATACGGGTTCATCTGCTGTCGTGGCTGTTAGCGTACAGAATCAAAATGCTACCGGCGGCACTACTGGCAATACAGCCACTGCTGATTTGATCGCACCCACGGTTAATATTTCTAACCCAGTGAACGGGGCTAAAGTCAGTGGTTTGGTCGCGGTTTCTGTTTCGGCAAAAGATAATGTAGCTGTTGCCAAGGTGCAGATTTATATCGATACCAAGTTGGTTGCTTCCACGACCAGCAGTAGTTTGAGTTATAACTGGAACGCCAAAAAAATCTCAGCAGGCAACCATGTTATCAAAGCGATTGCAACTGATACATCTGGTAATTCAGGCACTGTCAGTATACAGGTGACAAAATAAGCTTATCCGTCAGGGGATTCGTATCGCGTACTTCCGGCGCAATATTTGCTCAAACCTCAGGCAGACAGCAAAATCGACACAGTCCAGAATTGGACCAGTCAAAGGCGAGCGCAGGTAGTTACGCGACTGAATCACACTCGGCATCGACTCTAGTTTTGATAATTGCGAGTGGCACGATTCCTGGCGGGATTTGCGACGCAATCAAGATTATCCGCCGCGCCATCCGTTACAATAGTCGCCATCTTCCGTGAACCTTAGCTTCCCTTTCAAATGAACGATTCCATTATTTATGCGCTGGATTTTGATGGCGTTGTCTGCGACAGCGCGATTGAAACCGCGATCACCGGCTGGAAAGCCGGCACTACTATTTGGAAAGACATGCCTGACGCAGTACCTCAGGCTATCGTTGAGCAGTTTCGCGAAGTGCGGCCGATTATAGAGACGGGTTACGAAGCTATTCTGATCATCCGCCTCATGTATTTGGGCAAGAGCACTGCCGCTATTTACGCCAACTACGCCGCTAAAGTGCAACGGATGCTGGATGAAATCCATTTAAGCATCGACGATTTGAAAAAGCTGTTCGGTGATACTCGCGACAATTGGATTGCCAGTGATCGTGCCGATTGGATAGCCAAGAATCCATTATATCCGGGGGTTGCGGAAAAATTGCGGCGCTTGGGCCAGAGGCATTTGTGGTGTGTGATTACGACCAAGCAAGAACGCTTCGTCAAGGAAATCCTCAGAGCCAATGACATTGAATTGGCCGACGAAAGGATTTTCGGGATGGACCGCAAGCTCAGCAAACCTGACGTTCTGAAAGGATTGAAAGCTCAGCATCCGGGCCAGCCGATTTATTTCACTGAGGATCGCCTACCGGCACTCGATGGGGTGCAAAAACATCCGGAGTTGGCGGATGTGAAATTATTTCTCGCCCTCTGGGGTTATAACCTTGCCGCAGACCATGCCGTTGCAGCGGGGCAAGCAATCGCGCTGCAACAGTTAGATACTTTTCTCAACGACAGTTTGGGTGCCGTTTAAACCGCCGAATTCAGTAGCGGTATTCTAAAACACTGTGGGTGTCGACGCCGGCATTGTTCAAATAATAATAGCCGTCGCCGTGGCTGACAATGCGTTGGTAGGGTAGGGTGTCCATCTCGGTCAAATAAACGATGGCGTGAGTTTTAATCAGGCAATACACCACGTCGCCTTCCCGCAACGCCATGCTCTGACAGGCGCCCGGCGTAATTTCCACCAATAAAGTCCCCCCGCAATCGACTTGCACGATCAGGCTTTCGCCGCTGGGAATGATCGCGCAGATCCGGCCTTTCAGTTGATTCTGAATGGAGATGCCATCAATGTAGGCCCGAGACAGAGCGATGTCGTTGGCGCGTATCGATACCTGGCTGTGGCTGCCGATTGCAAACTGCGGGCGTAGCGGCAATGCCAGCGGCAGACCGAAACTGTCCGCCATACTGCAACCCGCCTGTGCATCGTGACTGCGAATACTGATCGGCAAGATGTTGTCGATCTGGCGAATACCAAGGTAACGCAAGATACCTTGTTGTTTGGCCACTTCGCGCAAGGAGCCGCTGCGCAGCACCTGACCATGTTCCAGCACGATCAGCTGGTCGGTCAATTCCAGGATTTCGCCCAGCGACTGGCTGGCATACAGTGCCGGCAAGCCGAATTCGTCTTGCAAGCGTTTCAAAATCGGCAGTAGTTGCGAACGGTAACCATGGCCGATGGCGGCGAAGGTTTCGTCCAACAGTAATAGTTTTGGCGATTTCAGCAGGGAACGGGCTAGCGCCACCCGCTGGCGCTCACCAACCGAGAGCCGTTCGATAGGCTGGTCCAGGTTGGCGCCCAGTTCCAGTAAGTTGATTAGATAGTCCGGTTTGAATAGCCGGCGCTGTTTTAGGGTTCGGTAATAGGCGGCGCTTAAATTGTCGCGCACGGTTTCGCTGGCGTCGGCGCAATCGATTTGCAATACAGCGCCTATCGGCCGTTGTTCGCGCGGCATTACGATGCCTTTGCGGCTGTCGAACAAAATCTTGCCGTCCAATGCGATATGCCCGCTTTGCGGCTGGATAGTGCCGGCGATCAAGCCCAGTAAGGTGCTTTTTCCGGCGCCGGATTGCCCGAACAGGCCAACGCTGATGTCGCCCACCGAACATTGCGTGCTGAGGTCGAAATGACCGCGACGCAGTTTGACATTCATTTCCAGCAGCATGACCACCTCCGGTGGTTAAAGCCAACCCGGCTTGGTGGCCGGGTCGCGCATTTTATTAGCCTTGCACGCCAAGAATCACCGCGCCGGCCTTGAATATTGCCGTGGCCGTTTGGCCTTTACGCAGCCCCAGGGTTTCCACGCTATCGTTGGTAACGGTAGCCGCAATTTTGTCGCCGCCGGGCAGGGCAATATCCACTTCGGTGTTGACCGCGCCGGGCTTGACGTCAGTTATCGTGCCTTCCAGCTGGTTGCGCGCCGAAATCCGGTAACCGCCGAAATCGGTGACGACGATCACTTGTGGCGCTTTAACCAACGCGATGACTTTCTTGCCGGTTTCGATGGCCAAGTTTTCAACGGATTCTTTGGTGATCGAGGCGACGATGGTTTCGCCGCCTTTTAAGCCAACATGTACCTCGGCGTTGACGGCACCGATGATGACTTGATTAACGGTGCCGGAAAATTGGTTACGTGCGCTGGTTTTCATAGTAATTCCTCGTGAAGTGTGGGGGGAGTCCGTCTCATAACGGTATTGCGTGGAAAATTAATTGACAGCCGGTAAGGCATAGCCGTATTTCTCGATGATCGCTAATGCCGACGGTGATTTTAGAAACGCCAGCAAAGCCTGCGCTGCCGGATTTTCGGCGCCGGTTTTCAGCAGCACCGCATCTTGCAGAATGGGAGTATGCAGATTTTTCGGGACGATCCAGCCGGAGCCCGAACCGATTTTGCCGTTTTCGATCACTTGCGATAAAGCCACAAAGCCCAGCTCGGCGTTGCCGGTACTGATAAATTGATGAGTTTGGGCGATGTTTTCGCCTTGCACGAATAAGGGTTGCAGTTTTTCCAATAAACCTTGGCTTTTCAGGACTTCCACTGCCGCTGCGCCGTAAGGTGCCAGTTTCGGATCAGCCAGAGCCAGATGTTTGAAGTCACCTTTGCTGAGAATTTGGCCTTGCTCGTCCACATAACTAGGGTTGCTGGACCACAGTACCAGCTTGCCGATGGCATACGTAAAGCGGGTGCCAGCCACCGCCAAACCGGATTGCTCCAGTTTCAGCGGGCTTTTGTCATCAGCCGATAGAAACACCTCAAACGGCGCGCCGTTCTCAAATTGGGCGACGAATTTGCCGGACGATCCGAAGGAAAGCTTGGCACTGTGGCCGCTGGCTTTTTCAAACGCCTCGGCGATTTCCGTCATTGGCTTGGTAAAGTTAGCCGCCACCGCGACTAAAGTCGTTTCGGCTTGCGCTATCGCGCTTAGCGCGGCCAGCGATAGGGCCAGAATAATTCGGTTTAAAGCGATAAACGACATGCTATTTCTCCTTAATGATAAAGCGTTTAAAACCGTAATTGGCTCTGCACGTAAACGTAATCGACGTCGTCTTTAACAGTCGGTGCCGACGGTGCGTTTTTGGCGAATTCGCCCTTGAACAAATGTGCCCAGCCGGTTTCGAAATTCAGGCTGCTGTTGAAATCCCAACGCGCAGTCAATTCCAATTGTTGGCCGATAAAATCGCCGCTACGGCCGCTGCTATCTTGCAAACCGGCCGCCGTCCAACTGTCTCTGGCCGATGCCAGCCAATAGAAACGGTGACTCAGTCCAAGCTGCACATCGCTGCGCGGCGCGGCGGCGATTCTGTAACCAGGCGTGCTGATATTGCTGCGGGCGAATGCGCCATACATACCCGTCGCGCCGAACTCGAAGCGCCGTGCGCCGTACAAGGTGTCGAAGCGTTGGTCTTGATTGTCGTTTGGGTTTTCGTCACCGCTGGCATAGTCGTATTCCAACGCAAAACGCGGTGACCAAGGGGCATCGAAGGTATAGCCGAAATCGGCATGTTGGTACCAGGCCGCGTGCTCCAAATCGCGGCCATTGCTGGCGGCAGTACTGGAACGGACGGTGCCTAGCTGGCCGATTGTTTCGGTTTGAAAGTCGAAATTGGCCTTCTTGGGTTTCAGGAAAAATCGCACACCGGGTGTGAAATAGCGGCGATTGCGGGTGGGGTTGCGGATGCTGTCGCCTTCGTCGAGATGATATAGATAAACTTCGCTGTTGACGCCCCAGGCCAAGTTGTACAGTTCCAAAAAGCCGCCGGAAAACCAGGTGCGGGTGTCTTCTTCGTCGAACTCGTGGACCTCGTTGAGAATATCAGCTGAAGCGGTCGGGTAGCGGTTGACCGGCATCGTTACAAAGCCGGTAAATTGCCATTGATCGTAATTAAGCAGCCGCAGTTTTACGCCGGTAAAACTGTTGATGTCGTTGCGCATCGCATTGCGAGCAATTAAGCGGCGACTGCCCAAGTTCAGTGTTTGCCGCCCCGCCACAATTTCAGCGCCGATGCCGCTGTAAAAAATGTTTTGATCTGCCCAGGCCAGATAACCTTGAATAAAGTCCGCTGCATCTGCGTGGGTGTTATTCACGCCGGAACCACTATCGGCGCCTAAGGCGCGGGCATCGAGAAATTCCGCACCTATCCTGAATTTAGCGATGTGTGCTTGTAGCCATAGCGCAGTTTGCAAGGCGATTTGCTGATCACCACCCCGGCCGTTGGCCTTGAAGTTGCCGTCCATCGTTTCGTAACGGGTGCGTTGCTCTACAGACGCATCCAGCCATTTTGGCAGATTTAGCGCATCGTGCAGATTCCAGACCGGCTTTTCGAATTTATCGTTGCCCAGCAGGGCGTCCTGCATCTGACTGGAAAATGCGGCCATGGGCGGTTTGCTGTAGGTTTTATTTTCCGCCGCTTCACTTACGTCAATATAGAGGCTGTTCGTTGTGATCACACTCATTGCCGTGAGAAAACAGACTTTGCGATAACGGTTTTTGAGGGCCATGGTTTACCTATTAAGCGGGTTATATGCCTTGGGTTTATGATAATGTCCTGGCTTTTGTATGACTTTGCTATGGTGTTCATCACGGCCAAGGAATGTTGGCAGTCTACTTTTCGTTATGTACAAAAGTAAATAACGAAAAACAAAAATAACTTATTTCAATGTGGGAAATAGTGTTTGTTGCCAATCCGTTTTGTTCAAATCAGATAAATAATTGAATAATGTCTACACCAGAGAAAAATCCAAAGGCGCTAGAACTCCCTTGGCTTGAAGGTGAATTGCGTCTAGCCGGCATTTTGGATCGGCGCATGATCAGCTTGCTACGGGCAATAGAGCAAAGCGGATCTATCAATCAAGCCGCCAAACAGGCTGGATTAAGCTACAAAGGTGCGTGGCAGATGATAGAGCGTGCAAATAATCTGGCTCCGAAGGTTTTAGTAGCCACCGCGACGGGCGGCAGCAAGGGAGGCGGTACCAAGCTAACGGCGGCGGGTTTGTCCTTGCTCAAGCTATTTGCCCGCCTAGAGGATCAGCATCGCGCCCTTTTGCAGCAGCTCAATCAAAGCTTGATCGACGATCCGGATGTAATGCTTTTGTTGAAACGTCAGGTGATTAAAACCAGTGCCGGAAACCAGCTGTTCGGAACGATTGCCAAGATCCATTCTGGCGCAGTAAACGTCGAAGTATTTGTGTCACTGAAGGGGGGAGAGCAAGTTGTTGCCAGTGTGCCGTTGGCAACATGTGTAAATTTGCAATTGAAGGTAGGCGGCGACGCCGTGTTATTGGTCAATGCGCCGGATATTTTGGTGTTGGGTGATGATGATCTTGGGTTTCATGGATTGTCGGCGCGGAATCGTCTGGCTGGTCGTGTGATTCGCATCCATTTTGATGGTGTGGATTCTGAAGTGATTATCCAATTACCCAGTGGCGAAACCATTGCCGCTACTATCACCCAGATTAGCGCTGAGGCTCTTACACTCAAACCGGGCGCCAATGCGACAGCCGTGTTTAAGAGTAATGCCGTGATCTTGGCTGCATTGGTGCCTACCGGCGACTGTTAGCTAGGCCGATAAAGATATTCGTTATAAATCCTACAAATCTTAAATAATCATCATTCGATAATTGTCGCGTTTGCGACATTGTCGGGTCGCTTCGCCGCCAAACTGCCGGTTTCCGCGAATGATTCCCATCAGAAAACCAAGCAAAAACCGTCTCAACCATGGGTTTGGTGTGGTTTTAGTCGTCCTGGCAAGTGTTTTGCTTGCATGCTGTTAACGACTTTTCATTCATTACCTTTCATTGGGGATTTAAGCAGATGCTACTTGAAAAATACGACAGCCAAGGGCTTTTATGGATCACAACCTTAGTTGGCAAAACCAGCAAAGCCGGCATTTCGGCGTTTCGCGGCGACTTGGTGTTGGTCGAAGGCGAGTTGCGAGAAGGGTCGACGAATATTCGGGACCGGAAAACCCCGGAGCTGGTGATCAATCAATCAGCGATATTAGCCGACAGCGACAAAATTCTGTTTATCAACGGCCTGTTTTTTCAATTGGAGGATCTGCCGGTATTCGTTGAAAAATATAAGGATGCCTTGACTCCTGAAACCGTCACACTGTTTTACGTGCAAAACATCGCCAAACCAACGCAAATCGTTTTAGACGGCGTTGTCTTCAATTTATTGCCGCATCAGGAAGGCATGGTTTGGAATTTGATGCTGGAAGAGCTTTATATCGAAAAATCCGATCTGAAAGGCCAATCCGGCGAAGACAAGGTCATCACTGCATATGAGGCAGCCAAGGGCTATAAAATCAAAGCCGAGCCTATCAGTTTGGAGACAGCTTTATCGCAAACTATTGAGGTTAAGAAAGATTTAGCCGTTGGGCCGGTTTAAGTTGGGTTCCGCGGACCTTTTTTGGGGAATGCGCCATGAAAAATTTTAAAACTATTTCCGCTGTCGATTCCGAAAAGCTGATCGCTGAACAGCAACCGATGATATTGGATTGCCGCGATCTCAAGGATTATCGGGCCGGGCATATCGACAATGCCATGCATGTCCACGAGCAATTGCGCGATTCGCTGTTAAAAAAAGCCGACAAGGCCAAACCTTTGCTGATTTATTGCTATTACGGCCATGCCAGCGAGCATTTGGCGGAAATGTTCGGCGATTTTGGTTTTCAACAGGTCTACAGCATGGCCGGCGGCTATGCCGACTGGAAAGAACAGCACAAACTTTAAGGGTGACGCTATGGAACAATTATCACGAGATCTGGCTTTGCGTATTGCACTGGCTTCGCGGATTTTGCCGGGTGTAGATGTACCGAAGTTGATCGGTGTGTTGCACGAAAAAGTCGGCTCGCCGTTGGATGACGAGAAACTGAAATCGATTACCGTTACCAATTTGAAGACCGGCATCGGAAGTCTGGATGGCGAGGAAGACGGCGAAGATATTGGCATCGGTCTGGAAAACATCAAGCTGGCGGTCCGGTATTTGTGGGGCGAGGAAGACGAAGATGAGGGGCTGCCGGAAATCATGCCTTATAAAGAGGGTGATATTCCGGAGTCGATCCGGGTGGCGATTGCCTCCAATAGCGGGCAGCTATTGAACGGTCATTTTGGTTCCTGCATCCGGTTTTTGGTCTACCAATTGTCCCGATCTGATATGCGCTTGATCGATATTCGCTCGACAGTGGAAGCCGACAGCGCCGACGACAGAAATCTGTTCCGGGCCAATATGATCAAGGATTGCCACGTATTGTTTGTGCAATCCATTGGTGGGCCGGCGGCCGCCAAGGTGATCCGTGCCGATATTTATCCGATCAAGGAACCCGATGTGATCGATGCGGTGGAGAAACTCACCGAGTTTCAGAAAGTGTTTGACGCTGCGCCGCCTTGGATGGCGAAGGCTCTCGGTAAAAGTGCCGAGGAGCGGAAGCGTTTCGCTCATCAGGAATAAGGTTCTGAAATTGTGCGTCTTACCCTTTCCGTGGAGAGGGTAAGTTTTGTTCCGCTTAGCTTTGGCCGTAATAATTCAATCGCGGAGCGTTATTGCTTTTCCATCGTTTTGATAAACGCATCCGCCTCGTTAATCGACTTTTCCATTTCCACTACCAAAGCCGATACATCCGATTTAACCGAGTCCAGCTGACCTTTTAGCGAAGCAATGGCCTGGGCATTCAGATTGTGTTTCAGATACAGCACCTGATCGCGAAATACGCTGAGTACCGGCTCGATTTTGGTTTCGGCTTTGCGCATTGCCGCTAGCAATTGTTGATAGTGCGCTTTGGTGGCCGTCAACTTTTGCTGGCTGTTCCGTCTTAGTGAAACATTGCTGTATTGGGTTAGTTCGGTTTCCCATTCGCTGAATAGTGCGTTGGAGACGTCCTCTATATCAGCGATGCGCTTGTTCACTTCCGCCGCTTTCTTGACGCTGGCCTCATATTCACCGTTCAGTTTGTTGTAGGTGGCTTCCAAATCGCCGCCTTTGAAATTGGTCATCACGGTGAATTGTTCGAGCGCCGACTTAAATTGTTGCTTGGTTTCCTCTTGAGTATCCCGGGCTTTTTCCACGCGATGCACCATCACTTCGCGTTTGGGTATGCCAATTTTCTCCAGGCCGCTGTAATAGGCGCTGGAGCAGGCGGCTAAGTCAAACATCAACAAAAACAAACTAAATCGTGAACTGAATTTCATAAAAGCTCCGTGGGTTGGTGGATGCATTATAAGCCCGTGTTCGTGTACTTCAACTTCGGGTGCTTACCGGGTTCTGACGCAGCTAGACTGAGTGTGGACGTTCGATTGTGAATATATTCACATATTCGACTTGGTGTTTTAAAACGCAATAAACATCAATAAGCAAACTCCAGATTTAATCAGGGTTACAGTAGATATGGATATTGTTGAGAGTAAAATAATGCGATAGCTATTCAAAATTTATCGATTGCCGGTGGCGGATGATTCGATTTTAGGTTTTACTTAAGCCACGTTTTCGAACAGGGCATTGAAGATTTGGGATGATTTAAAAACTATTAAATTTTTAATTATTATTTTTTATATTAGGTGGCGCAAATGAACGAATTAAAAAAAGATGTATTTATCGGTTCTGTATCATTTTTAGGTATAGTCGCTTTTGTTTCCGGGCAATTTATATTGTCAACAATGATGTTTGGGGTGGCGGCATTATGGAGTACGATTCTATTAAATAATCGTGTGCAAGCAGTTAAGAATTGAAAGTTTTTCAATATAGTCAGAGACTTGCAAGCGATATTTTTCATTATTCGCTTGTGTTCATACTCCCGTAGTCTCATGGGTCTACGGGAGTTTTTTTTTGCCTGGATGATATTAGTGGTAAGAGTTAGAAAGTGCCGCTGTCGATAATATCAAAGTTGTCATCGTTTTTATGATCTATTCCGCATTGGCCAATTTTAGCTACGCCAGTAGATTGCGTGCGGGTTTGAATTTTTATAACTTCCTTAAAAATCCCAGTTTCTCTTTTATTTTTATCTCCAAACCGTGCTCCACCGGAAAATAATACTGCCTGTTTTTTAATGATTCAGGGAAGTAGTTTTCGCCGGCGGCATAAGCATTTTTTTCGTCATGGGCATAGCGATACTCCGCACCGTGTCCCAATTCCTTCATTAATTTGGTCGGCGCGTTGCGCAAATGGATGGGGACTTCCAGCGAGCCGCTATTGCGGGCGTCCGTCATCGCGGCTTTATAGGCGACGTACACTGCGTTGCTTTTGGGAGCGCAGGCCAGGTAAACGATGGCTTGTGCCAGCGACAGTTCGCCTTCCGGGCTACCCAGACGCTCGTAAGCGTTTGCGGCATTTATGGCTAATTCCAGGCCGCGCGGGTCGGCATTACCTATGTCTTCGGATGCCATGCGAATCACTCGGCGGGCGATATACAAAGGATCGCAACCACCGTCCAGCATTCTGGCAAACCAATAAAGAGCGGCGTCCGGATCGGTGCCGCGTACCGATTTGTGTAAGGCCGAAATCTGGTCATAAAAAATATCGCCGCCCTTATCGAAGCGGTTCGCATGGCCCAGCAGCACTTCGTCCAGCACTTCCCGATTCACTGTTTCCCGACCGTCGAGGTTTTCAGCCAGGTCGGCGGCGATTTGCAAGATGTTCAGACAGCGGCGGGCATCGCCGTCGGCGGCTTTGGCGATCATCGTCAATATATCGTCTTCGATCAGCAAATTGCGGTCACCCAGTCCGCGTACTTTGTCGGTCAATGCGTTGTGCAGCAAGGCTTGCAGATCTTCGGTTTCGATACTGCGCATCACGTAAACCCGCAAGCGCGACAACAAAGCGTTATTCAATTCGAACGAAGGATTTTCGGTGGTGGCACCGAATAAAATAATCGCGCCGCTTTCGATGGGGGCCAGCAAAGAATCCTGCTGGCTTTTGGAAAAACGGTGAATCTCGTCGATAAATACCACGGTATTCAGATTGCGACTTTGTTTGACGTCTTCCGCCTCGGCCACTGCTGCCCGGATTTCTTTCACGCCGGCCATGACTGCCGACAATTCGATGAAATGGCAGTGTGCGCTAGCGGCAATGATTTTGGCTAAAGTGGTTTTGCCGACGCCGGGCGGCCCCCAAAAGACCAGCGAGTGAGGGGCGCCTTGTTCAATTGCCACGCGCAGCGATTTGCCCTTGCCCAACAGGTGCTGCTGGCCGATGAAATCGTCCAGCGTAGTCGGTCGCATTCTGGCCGCAAGCGGCGCATAGGCGGTATTGTCAAAGGCGGTAGCATTCTTCATTTGCGGGGACTCGGTAAAACAAATAGGCAATGGCGGCATTTTTCATTAGAATTGCCGACCATTTTATTGATTCTAATGCCGGATTGACATGGATTTAAAATTCTTAGATTTCGAACAGCCGATTGCCGAACTACAGGCCAAAATAGAAGAGCTGCGTAAGGTCGAACTCGACAACAATTTTGACATTTCCGAAACCTTGAAGCAGCTTGAGCAGAAATGCGAGAGTTTGACGGAAAGCATTTTCGCGGATTTGTCGGACTGGCAAATTTCGCAATTGTCCAGACATCCGGGCCGGCCTTATACGCTGGATTATATCGATCTGATATTCACCGAATTTCACGAACTGCACGGTGATCGCTCCTACGCAGACGATCCGGCCATCGTCTGCGGCATGGCTCGCCTGGAAGGTCAGCCGGTGGTAGTAATTGGCCATCAAAAAGGCCGCGATACCAAAGAAAAAATTTATCGCAACTTCGGTATGCCGCGTCCGGAAGGTTATCGGAAGGCGCTGCGGGTGATGAAGCTGGCCGAACGCTTCAAACTGCCCATCATCTGTTTAATAGATACCCCAGGCGCCTATCCGGGTATAGGTGCCGAAGAACGTGGCCAAAGCGAGGCGATTGCCCGGAATCTGTTTGAAATGTCCAAATTGCGCACCCCGATTATTTGTACAGTAATCGGAGAAGGTGGTTCAGGTGGCGCGTTGGCCATCGGCGTGGGTGATAGATTATTGATGCTGGAATACAGCACCTATGCGGTTATATCGCCGGAAGGTTGTGCTTCTATTCTATGGAAAAGTGCCGATAAGGCCCAGTTGGCGGCGGAAGCGATGGGCATCACTTCAGACCGCGTACGCGAACAAGGTTTTCTGGATGAAGTGATCCGCGAACCCGTTGGCGGCGGTCATCGCAATTTCGAAAAAATTGCCGCTAATCTGCAAGAGGCGTTGTGCAGACATCTGAACGAACTTCAGCAACAGGCGGATAATATGGACCTGCTGCTGGAAAGACGCTATCAACGCATTATGCGTTTTGGTTCGTACATCGAAGAGCCAGTCAAATAAAGCCGTCAGTTAATTTAGTTGTTCGATAAAAGGCCGAGTCAAATCGGCCTTTTTTATGAGTAAACCATGCCCGATCTCAATTCTCAGGTCATCGCTGCATCCTTACCTGCCGCGTATCGGAAAGTGTTCGTTGCCTATAGCGGCGGCTTGGACTCGACGGTGCTGCTGGATCTATGCGTTGGCTTGCCGTCGCTCGCCGGCAAAATTATTGCCGTTTATGTCGATCACGGCTTGCAAGCCGAGTCGGCGGGATGGGGTGAGCATTGTCGCCGGCAAGCAGAGCGCTTAGGTGTAGATTTTCAATTGTTAACGGTTGATGCGAGGGCCAACAACGGCGAAAGCCCGGAGGCGGCGGCACGAGAGGCCCGTTATCGGGCGCTACGGGAATTATTGGCTGTCGACGATATTATCCTGCTGGCCCAGCACCGCGAAGATCAGATGGAAACCTTGCTGTTGCAATTGTTCCGAGGTGCCGGCGTGTCCGGCTTGGCCGGCATGCCCATTGCGAGCGATTTTGGGAATGGACAACTGCTGCGACCGCTATTGGACGTGGCTAAAGTTGATATACAGCGGTATGCGCAAAAGCATCGTTTGCAATGGGTGGAAGATCCCAGCAATCAAAGCAACGATTTTGACCGCAACTATCTGCGTAACGAAGTTCTGCCTGTATTGAAACAGCGTTGGCCGGTGCTGGATAAAACGGTTGCGCGTTCGGCAAAACTCTGCGGCGATGCCGCGCAGATGATAGAGGCTTGGGCGAAGCAGGCCTTGCTGGCGGTTGTCGATCCGACCGATGGTAGTTTTAATATCGCCGATTTATCAGCCGTCACAGCGATGCAACTGAATTGCCTTTTACGGCAATGGTTGGGGTGCATGGGTTTGAAGCCGCCGAGCCAGGCGGTGTTGCAAACGCTGGTTGAGCAGTTGATTGGTGGGCGTGCCGATGCGTTGCCGCAAATTAATATTCAAGGCCATTCCATCCGAAAATATCGGCAAAAATTGTATTGCATCCCTCTGCAACGTTTACAAAAAGAAACTCAGGCAAAGCCGTGGAACCAAGAGCAGGAGCGGATAACCTTAGGCAATGGCTATGTATTGACCAGAAGCACTGCATCGGCCGGGCTATCTAAAAACTTGTGGAATAATGCGATAGTGACAGTGGAGCCCAGGCGGGGTGGCGAAACCCTTAAAATACCTGGTCGAGCCGGACATCATTGTCTAAAAAAGCTTTATCAAGAGGCTGGGGTTCCGCCTTGGGAAAGAGAAATTCGGCCTTTGATTTATTTAAATGGTCGCTTGGCTGCGGTAGCAGGCTTATGGGTAGCGGAATGGGCTTGGCTCAGCGCGGCGGACGCTTGTTACCAATTGGATTGGCGCGCATCCGAAAGCGTGTAATGATAGGCAACGAAAACTGTTAGGAGGTGTCATGTTGATGTTTCCCGAGATACTCCAGGCCATGATCGTGGGCATGATGATCGCGATTCCGGCGATCCTGATCTATAAAAAAGCCGGGCTAAACCCAGCGTGGGCGGCGCTAGTGTTTTTGCCGGTATTTGGATTATTGATCGTGTTTTTGCAATTGGCCTTCCAAGAGTGGCCGAACACAAAACAGGAGCGCTAGCCATGGAACTATTTTTTGTGTTGTTACCGGTATTCATGCTGTTTTGCCTGTGGTTGGGCTATCGGATTTTGGAAAAAGCCGGATTCGATGGGCGCTGGGTCCTGGTTTTGTTGGTGCCGATACTCAACGTCATCATGATTTGGGTGTTTGCATTCAGTACGTGGCCCAAGTTACAAAGTGGCGTAGATCAGGGCTTATAAGCGGCCGCCTGACATGACCGAAAAGACCCGCGGCAAGCTTCCGGCGATTTTCATTCCGGTGGTGTTATTCATCGTATTTGATGCGGTGGCGCTGGGGCTTAATTTTTGGATTTCTGCAAAGCTGGAAAAGAGTGCGTTGGCTATTAATTTGTCCGGCCGCCAGCGCATGTTGTCGCAGCGCATGACCAAATCCCTGCTGATGTTGCATGTCGCGCAAACCGACGCGGAAAAGCACAACGCTTTTAGCGAATTTTCCGATGCCGTCGATTTGTTCGATAAAACCTTAAACGGATTTTTGCAAGGCAGCATGACCAGTAGCGGTGATGGCAAACCGGTTTATCTGGCTGCCACCGAAGCCCCCAATACGCAAATGATTACGGTCTCGGCGTCCCAGCTTTGGACTTTGATCCACAAACGTTTATTGCCGGTTGAACAAGGTGGTGCAGGGGTTGATGTCGAGGTTTTGCGGCCGGCATTAAATACATTGTTGATGCATAACTCGCAATTGCTGGGTTTGATGAATGAACTTACTACAGCATTGCAGCAGAACGCTACCAAGGAAGTGTTCTACTTGCGTACCTTGCAAGCTAGTCTGTTATTACTGGCGCTGTTGAATTTTGCTCTGGTCTGCAAACGCTTGCTGGCGCAAATCAAGCAATCGCAGGGTAATGTGCAGGCCTTACGCAATATTATCGATTCCATCGAGACCGGTATCGTTTTGTATGGCCGAGACGAAAGTGTGCTTTCCGTCAATAAGGCCGCCAATCAGTTGTTCGGATATGGCGATCAGGTCTTGATCGGCAAGCCTTTAAAAGAATTGATTATTGCGGACAATGCTCGAATGCTGGGGCTGCGGCGCGACAATTCCACCTTTGTCGCCAAAATCAACACTCAAACCCTGTTCGAGTTTAACGATCAGATTAGTTTGTGCACGATTACCGATGTCAGCGAGCAGGAGCGCAAGGAAAAACAATTAATGCATTTGGCGTTTCATGATCAACTCACCGGTTTGCCGAATCGTGGTTTGTTGATCGAGCGCTTGCGGCAAGACTTGCTGCGCGCCAAGCGCGATTCGACATTTTTGGCAGTACTGTTTTTGGATTTGGACGGTTTCAAGGATGTCAACGATGAAATGGGGCATGATGCCGGCGACGAGTTACTGCAAGCGGTGGCTAGACGTTTTGAACAATGTTGCCGTGAAGTCGATACCGTCGCGCGTTTGGGCGGCGATGAGTTCGTATTCGTGCTAACGTCGCTGCACTCGGTGCTGGCGGCCAAGCAAGTGGCGCTAAATGTGTTGAAAGCGATCAATCAAGCATTTTTAATTCATGGAAAGACTGTCAAAATTGGTGCCAGTATCGGCATTGCCATGTATCCCACCGATCATTTCGAAGCCGAATTGTTGATTAAATGTGCTGACGATGCGATGTATCTGGCAAAGCAACGCGGCAAAAATCAGTTGGCGTTTACTGCCGAATCTCGTTGATGTTTTTCAATAATCGAGATCCCTGCTCAGCTTGCTTTGGCAATTAAAAAGGCAATTGCACCATAAAACTGTTAGAATTTGCCGCTTTTCGACCCCCTTGCTATTGCTTAACAGGGCGCCAAACGTTCATGACAAAATTCATATTCATCACCGGCGGAGTGGTTTCATCCTTGGGAAAAGGGATAGCCGCTTCATCGTTGGCAGCCATCTTGGAAGATCGCGGCCTGAAAGTTACTCTCACCAAACTCGATCCTTATATCAACGTCGATCCCGGCACCATGAGCCCGTTTCAACACGGCGAGGTGTTTGTTACCGAGGATGGCGCGGAAACCGATCTGGATTTAGGCCATTACGAGCGGTTTTTAAAAACCACGATGGCCAAGAAAAACAACTTCACTACCGGCCAGGTTTACGAGCAAGTGCTGCGTAACGAGCGTAAAGGCGAGTATCTTGGCGCGACCGTACAGGTTATTCCGCATATCACCGACGAAATCAAACGCCGTGTCTACGCCAGTGCGGAAGGTACAGATGTGGCTCTGATTGAGGTCGGCGGCACCGTCGGCGACATCGAATCCTTGCCGTTTCTGGAATCCATCCGGCAAATGGGCGTGGAATTGGGTCGGGACCGGGCGGTATTTATCCACCTGACTTTGGTGCCTTACATTAAGTCTGCCGGCGAGATTAAAACCAAACCGACGCAGCATTCCGTAAAAGAGCTGCGCACCATCGGTATTCAGCCGGACATTTTGATTTGCCGTTCCGAGCAGCCGATTCCGGCCAGTGAGCGTAAAAAAATCGCCTTGTTCACGAATGTCAACGAGAAAGCGGTTATTTCCGCGATTGACGCCGATACCATCTACCGCATTCCACTGTTACTACGCGAACAAGGATTGGACGACATCGTGGTAGCGCAACTGCGCCTCGACGTGCCGCCGGCTGATTTGTCGGCT
Source organism: Methylomonas sp. PHL2-19 (assembly GCF_059331595.1). Lineage (NCBI taxonomy): Bacteria > Pseudomonadati > Pseudomonadota > Gammaproteobacteria > Methylococcales > Methylococcaceae > Methylomonas > Methylomonas sp. PHL2-19. The sequence continues at coordinate 4,383,395 of NZ_CP196839.1, read as the reverse complement.
TGGGAGAAAGTGGTCGATGGCCTGACTCACCCCACCGATGAAGTCAATATTGCCATTGTCGGTAAATATGTCGATCACACCGATGCCTACAAATCCTTGAATGAGGCTTTGATTCACGCTGGGATCCACACCCGTCACAAGGTGCAAATCACTTATATCGATTCCGAAACCATCGAAGCCGAAGGCACCGCAAAGCTGAAAAATGTCGATGCGATTCTGGTGCCAGGCGGCTTTGGTGAGCGCGGCGTAGAAGGTAAGATTTCTACGGTACGCTTCGCCCGCGAAAATAAGATTCCATATCTGGGTATTTGCTTGGGCATGCAGTCCGCGGTTATCGAGTTTGCTCGCGATGTGGTCGGTTTGGAAGGCGCGCATAGCACCGAGTTTTTGCCGAATAGCCCGCACCCCATCATCGGCTTGATTACCGAATGGATGGATGAAGCCGGGCAGTTAAACGTGCGCGACGAAGACTCCGACATCGGTGGCACCATGCGCTTGGGCGCGCAGAAATGCCGCTTAAAATCCGATTCATTGGCATTCGAGTTGTACCAAAAAGATGTGATTACCGAGCGCCATCGTCACCGTTACGAATTTAACAATCAGTATTTGAAGCAATTGGAAGCCGCAGGCATGCGTTTTTCCGGTAAGTCGCTGGATGGCCGCTTGGTAGAAATTATTGAGCTGCCCGATCATCCCTGGTTTTTGGCCTGCCAATTCCATCCTGAATTCACCTCGACACCGCGTAACGGTCATCCGTTGTTCTCCGGCTTCGTCGAAGCGGCCGCCAAACACAAGAAATACCCTTTAGGGGCATAAACAAGGTTAAACATGCAATTATGTAATTTCGAAGTTGGCCTGGATAAGCCGTTTTTCCTGATCGCCGGTACTTGTGTGATCGAAAGCGAACAAATGACCATGGATACCGCCGGTAAATTGAAAGAAATAGCCGACGAGTTGGCTATTCCGTTTATCTACAAATCCTCGTTCGACAAAGCCAACCGTTCTTCATTGGGCAGTTTTCGCGGTCCGGGCCTGGAAAAAGGTTTGCAGATCCTGGAAAAAGTGAAGCAACAATTAAGCGTGCCAGTATTGACCGACGTGCATGAAGACACGCCACTGGCGGAAGTGGCGGCGGTGGTGGATGTATTGCAAACCCCGGCATTCCTGTGCCGCCAGACCAATTTCATTCAAAGCGTCGCGGCTTTGGGCAAGCCGGTGAATATCAAAAAAGGCCAGTTTTTAGCGCCTTGGGATATGGCCAATGTCGCCGCCAAAGCCAAAGCCACCGGCAATCAGCAAATCATGGTTTGCGAGCGCGGCGTGTCGTTTGGCTATAATAATTTGGTTTCGGACATGCGTTCGCTGGCCGTAATGCGCGACACCGGTTGCCCGGTGGTATTCGATGCCACCCATTCCGTGCAGTTACCGGGCGGGCAGGGCAATGTCTCCGGTGGTCAGCGAGAGCACGTGCCCGTGTTGGCGCGCGCCGCAGTCGCTGTGGGTATCGCCGGGCTGTTCATGGAATCGCATCCCAAACCCGAAGAAGCGTTGAGCGACGGTCCCAATTCCTGGCCCTTGCACCGCATGAAAGAATTATTGGAAATGTTAGTAACGATAGACCGGGCTGTTAAATCCACCAGCCTGATTGAAACCACACTATAGGGCAAAATAATGGCAAGAATAGTAGACGTAAAGGCAAGAGAAGTTCTGGATTCACGCGGTAACCCAACTGTAGAAGCGGAAGTGTATTTGGCATCCGGCATCGTCGGTACTGCGATGGTGCCATCCGGCGCCTCCACCGGCGAACGCGAAGCGATTGAGTTGCGCGACGGTGATAAAGCCCGTTATTTGGGCAAAGGTGTGTTGAAAGCGGTTAACTTCGTCAACACCGAAATCCGTGAAGCTGTGGTGGGTATGGATGCCAACAACCAAGCCGCATTGGACGAAAAAATGATTGCCTTGGACGGCACTCCTAGCAAAAGCCGCATTGGTGCTAACGCCATTTTGGGCGTTTCTATGGCTGCTGCCCGTGCTGCTGCGCAAGAAGCCGGCGTACCCTTGTACAAATTCCTGAACAAATCCGGCGAATTCATTCTGCCTGTACCGATGATGAACATCATCAACGGCGGCTCCCACGCCGATAACAGCGTGGATTTGCAAGAGTTCATGATTCTGCCTGTTGGCGCCCCCACTTTCCGCGAAGCGATCCGTTACGGCGCTGAAGTATTTCATAACCTGGCCAAGGTACTAAAAAGCCGCGGCTTGGCTACCACCGTGGGCGATGAAGGCGGTTTCGCGCCTAACCTGTCTTCTAACGAAGAAGCTATCGAAGTCATCCTGGAAGCGATCGAAAAAGCCGGCTATAAAGCGGGTGAAGACATCTACTTGGGTATGGATGCAGCGGCTTCCGAGTACTTCGAATACGGCAAATATGTGTTGTCTGCGGAAAATCGCAGCTTTAACTCCACGGAAATGGTCGACTTCCTGGCTGCCTGGGTAGATAAATACCCCATCATTTCGATCGAAGACGGTTTGGATGAAAACGACTGGGACGGCTGGAAATATGAAACTGAAAAATTGGGCGGCAAAATTCAATTGGTCGGCGACGATTTGTTCGTGACCAACCCTGCCATCCTGAAAGAAGGTATCGAGAAAGGCATCGCCAACTCCATTCTGATCAAAGTCAACCAAATTGGTACCTTGACCGAAACCCTGGCGGCCATCGATATGGCTGCTGCTGCGGGTTATAGCGCCGTGGTTTCTCACCGTTCAGGTGAAACCGAAGACACCACCATTGCCGACTTGGTTGTGGCGACCGGCACCGGCCAAATCAAAACCGGTTCATTGAGCCGTTCCGACCGTGTTGCCAAATACAACCGCTTGATGAAAATCGAAGACGAGTTGGGCGAAAAGGCTAAATACGCCGGCCGTAGCGCGTTCAAAATGCTGAAATAAAGAAGCGTAGGTTGGGTTAGGCGCAGCCGTAACCCAACGAATTGCTTTATTGTTGGGTTGCGTTCTTCTAGACGCAACCCATCTTACAGATCGAGAGTAGCCATTAAAACCCTGATCGCCATCATCATCCTGTTAATCGTTCACTTCCAGTATCGGTTGTGGCTAGGTGATGCCAGCGTCTCGCAGATTAGCGATTATCGGGAACGCCTGGAAACCTTGACCAAGGAAGCCCAGGAAAAAAAGGAACGCAACGACTCCTTATATGCCGAGGTACTGGATTTGCGCCGTGGCTTGGAAACCATCGAAGAACGCGCCCGCTACGAGCTGGGCATGATCAAGGAAAACGAAACCTTCTTTCAAGTGCTTGAGTAGAGCATGAATCAAACTCCTAAATGCTGGGCAGTTGTCCCGGCAGCCGGCGTCGGCAAACGCATGCAAGCCGACCGCCCTAAACAATATCTGCCGCTGGCCGGCAAAACCGTCATTGAACATACCTTAGACCGATTATTGCAGTCCGGCGCTTTTCAAGCCGTGGCTGTAGCAATATCCATTGAAGATCCGTATTGGCCGGAGTTGGATGTGTCTAAACATCCGCAGGTGATTACCGCACCTGGCGGGAAAGAGCGGGCCGACTCGGTACTATCGGCGCTGAAGTCTTTGCAAGGCCAGGCCGCCGAAGACGACTGGGTGTTGGTGCATGACGCCGCCCGGCCTTGTCTGACTGCCTCCGATATTCATCTGCAAATCGACACGCTAAAAGACGATGCGGTCGGCGGCATACTGGCGCTGTCTTCACACGACACGCTGAAGCACGTCGACGGCGACACGATTACTGCAACGATAGATCGCAAACATGTCTGGCGGGCGTTGACCCCACAAATGTTCAAATACGGCATGTTGCGCGACGCCTTGCAGCAAACCGAAGGCAATCCGGCCATTACCGACGAAGCCAGTGCGCTGGAATTGTTGGGGTTCCTGCCGAAAATTGTCGAAGGCCGTCCCGATAACATCAAAATCACCCGGCCGGAAGATCTGGCGCTGGCGCAATTTTATATGGAGCAACAAGCATGATCCGAGTCGGCCAAGGCTACGACGTCCACCGTTTCAACGACGGCGACCACATCATTTTGGGTGGCGTAAAAATTCCCTACGAAAAAGGCCTGGAAGCCCATTCCGACGGCGACGTGGTGCTGCATGCACTAGCTGACGCCATTCTCGGCGCGGCGGCTTTAGGCGACATCGGCAAGCATTTTCCAGACACCGACCCCGAATTCAAGGGCGCTGACAGCCGCGTATTGCTACGCCACGTCTATAAAATCGTTCAGGAAAAAGGCTACAAATTAGTCAACGCCGATGTGACCATCATCGCCCAGGCACCGAAAATGCTGCCGCACGTGCCGGCCATGCGCGCCAACATCGCTGCCGACTTGGCTGTCGATGTCGATTTCATCAACGTCAAAGCCACTACCACCGAGAAACTGGGTTTCGAGGGGCGCAAGGAAGGTATTGCGGTGCAGGTGGTGGTGTTGATTGAGAAATAAAAACCTTATTAGTGGCTGATCTAGCCAGAAGGCACTCACCGCGCACCTTCTGGCTAGTGTCTTCGTTACGGCCTTCGTTCGGTATGCGGTGCGTCCCCTCAGATTTTTGGTGTTGATGCTCTGTAAATTAAGGAGTCGACTATGAGTAGAAATGACGCCATAAGCGAATTTATTGCTTATGGCTTCGAGCACTATGGCGACGGCTTCGGAATTGTGCTTTTTGGTATCACTATCCTTATTAGCTCCGGGATGATTCCTTGGCTAAGCGGCAGGCAAAAAAGGGGAGTTAAAGGGTATTTAGACGCGCAAAATGACTCACGTCCGCCAACTACGGAGGAAGAGTATTATCACTCGCACTACCTTACCTTTAAGGTTGGAATCTTCTTTGTTGTGTTAGGTGTTTTTTTTATACTTTTTCAACCAAGCTAATTTTCTGAACATTTTGGTTTGTTGCGCGATACGCTGAAGCAGGGCAACGAAAATTTTGGTTAGGTCGGCCAGGGGGCGCGTAGCGTTTCCGGATAATTTATTGGTAACAACCCTGATATGTCGGGTGCCGTCTCGGCAACAGCTCCTGTGGCGCTATACCTCCCGCATCCATGCACTCGTATTGCAACAACTTGACCAAATCTCCCATGACAGAATTTAGTTTACCCGAATGGCCTTACGCCTACGGTGGCCCGTCCGGTACCGGCGCCATCAAAACCGAGCCTGAGGATTTCGTCGTCGAAGAAATTCTATCGTTTGAGCCCGAAGGCAGTGGCGAGCATATATTCCTGCATATCCAAAAAATCGGCGAAAACACCGAATATGTGGCACGGCAGTTGGCTCGCCATGCCGGTGTCAGACAGCACGATGTCAGCTACGCTGGTCTGAAGGATAGACACGGTCGCACCCGTCAGTGGTTCAGCGTGTGGTTGCCGGGTAAGGCTGATCCGGATTGGTCAGCTATCGAAACCGACCGGTTGCAGGTTTTGCAAACGGTCCGGCATGCCCGGAAACTGAAGCGCGGCGTATTGGCCGGCAACCGCTTTACCTTGCTGATCCGCAATTGGACAGGCGATCAAGAACTTGCCGAAAAGCAGTTGCAACACGTCAAAGCCCAGGGTTATCCGAATTACTTCGGCCCGCAGCGTTTCGGGCATCATGGCCAAAATATCCAGCGCGCGCTGGCCATGTTTGCTGGTGCCAAGGTCAAGCGGGAACAGCGTTCCCTATATTTATCAGCGGCGCGTTCGTATTTGTTCAATTTGATCTTGGCCCGGCGCGTCGAGCAAGCCAATTGGCAGCGTGCGATAAGTGGCGATGTATTCAAGCTAGACGGTAGTAATAGCTGTTTTACCGGCGATACCAACGACGCCAGTCTGTCGGCTCGCGTCGAACAGGGTGATATTCATCCCACCGGGATCATGTGGGGTCGTGGCTGTAAGACGGCTACGGCTGAGGCCGGTGCGATAGAAAGTGCCGTGATTGCCGCTAATGCATCCGTAGCCGACAGATTGCTTGCGTTTGATCTGGAAGCAGATCGTCGGGCCTTGCGCTCATTGCCGCAAGATATGGAGTGGCAGTGGTTGGACAATCAACTCAAGTTGAGCTTCAATTTGCCCGCCGGTAGCTATGCCACCGCCTTGTTACGGGAAATTATCGGTGATGCACCTAGTGCCGGTGATTGAATTTGCTTTGATAAAATTGCTTTTTAAGTTGTAATGGCAGCGCTTTATAATACTTAAGTACAGTAGCGCGTTTCAGCGTTATAAGAACTATAACTTCTACTCACATCCTCCATGCCTGATAGCGGCCAGATATCCGGACCAGCAGATTCCACGTTTGACGATCCTTTATTGTTGGCTTTGCTGTCGGTCTGCAAGTTGTTGCATATCCCGCAAACCGCCACGGCCTTGGTGGCCGGGCTGCCCTTAGTCGATAATAAATTAACGCCGGCCTTGTTTACGCGAGCCGCTGAACGCGCCGGTTTGACCAGCCGCTTGTTGCGCAGGCCCTTGCAGAAAATTTCCAATTTGGTGCTACCGGCGGTGCTTTTGCTTAAAGATGGCAACGCCTGCGTGTTACTCGCCAAGAATACTGACAGCTATACGGTAGTGTTGCCGGAAACCGAGAGCGGCAAAAAGACTGTCAGCTTTGCGGAGCTGCAAGCCAGTTACAGCGGTTCGGCTTTTTTTGTGCAATTACAGCATCGCTTTGACGGCAGAACCGCGGAATCGGCGGTGCCTAAGGTCAAACATTGGTTTTGGGACGTCCTGTATAAATCTTGGCCGATTTATGCGGAAGTGTTGGCGGCCTCGGTATTAATCAATCTGTTCGCTTTGGCGGCGCCGTTATTTTTCATGAATGTGTATGATCGCGTGGTGCCGAATCACGCGCTGGAAACCTTGTGGGTCCTGACGGTAGGCGTGCTGATCGTGTTTGGCTTTGAATTGGCGATGAAGCTGCTGCGAAGTTATTTTATCGATGCGGCCGGTAAGCGCGCCGATATTATCTTGTCGGCGAATATTTTTGAAAAACTGATGAATATTCGCATGGAAGCCAGGCCGCCATCGGTGGGTGCATTTGCCAACAACCTGAGCGAATTCGAATCGTTTCGCGAGTTTTTGACCTCGGCGACGCTGGTGACATTGATCGACTTGCCGTTTTTGTTTTTGTTTTTAGTGATTATTTATGGCGTCGGCGGCAGTTTGGCTTTGATTCCGTTGGCGATTTTACCGTTGGCCATGTTGATTGGTATCGCCTTGCAGGCGCCGTTAAAGAACACGATCAACGCCATGTTCAAATTCGGCGGCGAGAAAAATGCCACACTGGTGGAAGCGCTGTCCAATCTGGAAACTATCAAAACGGCCGGTGCGGAAGGGCAATTGCAGCGCCGTTGGGAACAGAATGTCGGCGAAATTGCCCGGCTGGGGTTAAAGTCGCGGTTTTATGCCGGCTTAACCGTCAATTTGACTGCTTTCCTACAGCAATTGGCATCGGTATTGGTGGTGGTGGCCGGTGTCTACCAGATTACGGATGGCGATTTGACGACCGGCGGCTTGGTGGCTTGCACAATGTTGACCTCGCGGGCCTTGGCGCCGGTGGGGCAGGTCGCCGCACTATTGACCCGTTACCATCAAGCTGTGACCGCCTTGGGGTCGTTTAACCGCATGATGGCCTTACCGGTGGAACGCGAGAGTGGTAAGGACTATTTGCATAGGCCGGGTTTCAAGGGCGAGATAGAGTTCAAGCACGTCCGTTTCAGCTATCCGCAGCAACCGGTCAAGGCCCTGGACGGCATAACGTTTAAGATCAAGGCTGGTGAGCGCGTGGGGTTTATCGGCCGCATCGGTTCCGGCAAGAGTACGTTGGAAAAATTGATGCTGGGTTTATATCAGGCGCAAGAGGGTTCGATATTGATAGACGGCACCGATATTCGCCAAATCGATCCTTCCGATTTACGCCGGCAAATCGGCTATGTGCCGCAAGATATTGCCTTAATGTTTGGCAGCGTGAAGGACAATATTGTCTTGGGTTCACGCTACGCCGATGACGCTGCGGTGTTAAAAGCGGCGGCGATTGCCGGTGTGGATCAATTCGTCAGTAAACATCCTGCGGGTTTTGATTTGCAAGTGGGCGAACGCGGTGCATCCCTGTCCGGTGGGCAGCGGCAGAGTATTGCGCTGGCTAGAGCTTTGCTGTTGTCGCCATCCATATTTATTATGGATGAGCCGACCAACGCGATGGACAACAGTAGCGAGGAGGCGTTTAAACAGCGGTTTGCCGCGCAATTGGGCGAACAGACTCTGATACTGGTTACGCACCGCATGTCGTTGCTGAGTTTGGTGGACAGATTGATCGTAATGGACGGCGGGCATATGGTCGCCGACGGTCCCAAGGATCATGTGCTGGAAGCCTTGCGCCAAGGACAGATCAAGGTGGCTATTTGATATGTTGAAAAAAATAGCCGAGTGGCGCGCTGAGCATCGCTATCGAGCCGAAGATCAGGGCTTTTTAAGCGACGTCAACGCCGCCAATCTTTACGAATTACCCTTGCAAAGCCATTTAATCCTGTGGTCCTCGGTGGCATTTGTGGTGGTGGCCTTGGTTTGGGCTGGATTTGCCAGCTTGGACGAAGTCACACGTGGTGACGGCAAGACCATACCGTCCAGTCAGGTCCAGGTGGTGCAGAATCTGGAGGGTGGTATCGTTTCGGAAATATTGGTTCAAGAAGGCCAATTGGTGGAAAAGGATCAAGTGTTGCTGCAACTCGATCAAGTCCGTTTTGCTTCCTCGTTTAAGGAAGCCAAGTTAAAGTATTACGAGTTACTGGCGAATACCGCGCGCTTGAATGCCGAAGTCAATGGCACGCCCTTGGCGATTCCGGAAGAGGTTTTGAAAAACGCGCCGCAAATTGCCGAGAATGCCAGGCAATTGCTGGTTTCCAAGCAGAGCGAAATAAGATCGAATAGCGACATTTTCGCCGAGCAGGTACGGCAGAAAGAGCAGGAAATTATTGAAATTCAATCGAAAAGTGACCAGTTGGCGCGTAGCTACAAATTATTGCAAGACGAAGTGAAGATGTCTGAACCGCTGGTGGCTGACGGGGCGATGTCGCAAGTTGAATTATTGCGTTTGCAGCGTGCTGCCAACGATTTGAAGGGCGAGCTGAATTCTGCCAATCTGGCGATGCCGCGGCTACGTTCGTCATTGGACGAAGCGCGTAACAAATTAGCGGAGATCAAGATTCGTTATAAAACCGAAGCCTTGAAAGAGTTGAACGAGGTGAAGGCGGAACTGGATCGTACATCCGAATCTGCCGTTGCTTTAGAAGATAGGGTTAGCCGTACTAGAGTGCTGTCGCCGGTAAAAGGCACGGTAAAACGCATCAAGGTGGCTACGGTGGGCGGTGTTATTCAACCCGGCATGGATTTGCTGGAAATCGTGCCGCTGGAAGATCAGTTGTTGATAGAAGCGAAAATTCGGCCGGCGGACATTGCTTTTCTTCGCCCTGGGCAGAAAGCTGTGGTAAAACTAAGCGCTTATGATTTTTCGATCTACGGCGGCCTGGAGGCCTCTTTGGAACATATCAGCGCCGACAGCATACCCGGCGAAAAGAAAGATGAAGACAGTTACTACTTGATTCGTTTGCGCACCGCTAAAAATTACCTGGAAAAGGGCGGCGAACGCTTGGAAATCATTGCCGGGATGACCGCGGAAGTTGATATTTTAACCGGAAAAAAAACAGTGCTTGATTACCTCTTAAAGCCGATATTGAAAGCCAGGGATAGGGCTTTAAGAGAACGATAACTCATAACAACAATTACATTTGTGGCTAACATACTGATTTATTCCAATAATCCTCAGCTGACGGCGCAGTGGACTCATGCGCTGATCGCGGAATATAACGTTAGTATGCTGCACAGTATCCGCAGCGAATATACGGCCGATGCAGTGATTTTCGATGCAAAAAAACTGGATGACGATGCCAGTTTGTTAACGGTTTTTGCTAACAAAAAGGTCCGGTTTCTGGTGATGGGTTGCGATTGGCCGGAACATAAGCAGATCGAGGTGCTGATTAACGGTGCCGCCGGCTATTGCGAACAATCCGAAGCGTCGGAACTTTTAACTCGTGCGGTAGCTTGTATTTTGGCGGGCGATATTTGGATTCGTCGGGCTTTGGTGCCCAAGGTCATTGGTGTGTTGACCAGTGCCAGGCGTCCACAACTTGCACCTAATACTGTCGATACCGAACTAAAGCTAAAGCAACTGGCTAGTTTATCCGCGCGCGAAGTGGAAGTGGCGGACATGATACGGCAGGGCGAAAGTAATAAGCGTATTGCTTTTGCGATGAATATTTCCGAGCGTACTGTAAAAGCGCATTTATCGTCGATTTTTAGGAAATTGAATGTCGACGACCGATTGAGATTAGCCCTATTGTTAAAAGAAATCGACCAATATCAGAGAGGAATGTTATGAGAGTCAGCAGGAGTTTGAGTTTAGGAATAGCCATGCATTTGGCCTGTGTATCCAGCAGCCAGGCGTTGAGTTTGCAAGAGTCTATTCAGAAAGTATTGGATGAAAATCCCCAAGTCCAAGCTGCCAAATCAGAACGCCGCGCGGTTGAAGAGGAAATCGGCCAAGCCAAGGCCGGCTATTTTCCAACGGTGGATGTCACAGCCGGCATCGGCTGGGAAGAATCGAATAACCCTACCACTCGGGGCCGCGGTGACGGCTCGGTTTTTTATCATAGGGAGGAAGGGGCGATTCTGGCCAGGCAAATGTTGTTTGATGGTCTGGCTACTCCGAATGAAGTGGAGAGACAGGAAGCTCGCACCGACTCAAGAGCCTACACCGTATTTGGCCGGTCGGAAATAACCGCGCTTGATGGTGTTGAAGCCTACATCAAGGTGTTGCGACGTCAGGAGTTGTTGAATCTGGCTAAGGAAAATCTGCAACGTCATCAAGGTACCAACGATCAAATCAAACTGCGTAGTGAACGCGGCGTGGGCAAACGGGCTGACGTCGACCAGTCGATGGGCCGGGTAGCCTTGGCGGAAAAGAATGTGTTGTCCGAAATCGGTAATTTGAAAGATGCCGAGACCAGTTTCTTGCGAGTCATAGGTATGCTGCCGGAAGGGATTCAGCCGATTCAGTCCCCTGAAGCCGCATTGCCTCAGACGCTTGATCAAGCCATAGAGGAAGCGTTGGCCGACCATCCTATTCTGAAATCGGCCAATTCCGATATCGATTCGGCATTTGCTCAACATGCTACGGCAATGGCGCCTTATTTTCCGCGTTTTGATATTGAGACCGGCGTCAGTCATAACTACAATCTGGACGGTATTCGCGGTACCAACTCGGATATGACCGCGATGTTACGCATGCGCTATAACATTTTTAACGGCGGTAAGGATGTGGCCCGTCGCGAGCAAACCGCGCAGTTGATCAATCAGGCCAAGGATATTCGCGATAATACGCATAGGCAGGTGATTGAAAGCATGCGTTTGTCGTGGGTGGCTCACCAAACCGTGAAAAGTCAGCTGGAGTTTTTTAAACAGCACGTCGATTCCAGCGAGAAGACTATCAGCGCTTATCAGCAGCAATTCAATATCGGGCAACGGACGTTATTGGACTTGTTGGATACCTTCAACGAAGCCTATATCGCCAAAAGTTCGTATATCAATGCCAAATATGACGAGTTGTTTTCGCAATTCCGGATTTTAGCGAGCAAAGGCCAATTGAATAAGTATTTGGGTACGACCTTGCCAGCCGAAGTTCAACCGCTTAGTGCCGCTGACTAAGGCGATCAATCGTTAATAGTTAAGGCTAGGTAGAGACTTAGACTTCCCCCCAAATTGAACCTATTTGGGGAGAAGTTTTCAATGAGGCTGATGAGCCGTTTGGAGCGCTGGTCGATAAACTGATTCAATACAATTTGACCAGCTAGAGCTACTTGGCAATACGCAATACCGCTTCCGACACTATCTCCATCAACTCTTTACCACCTTGTTGCACGTATTCTACAATCGCTTTACGCATGCGCGGTTCCCAAAAGTTGCGGATATGTTGTTCAACGCCTTTAATGGCCAATTCCCGATCGGGTTCGGATTTAAAAAAAGCGCCAATGTTATTGGCCATTTTAATGAGATTATGGTTATCCATGTTCTATGCGGCTGATTCTTGGTAATGTTGTAAACGATGAGGGTGAGTGTAGATCATGTGATTCTCGTGACGGGCGAAGCCGACCAGAGTCAGTCCGCACTCTTCCGCCAATTGAATCGCTAATGCGGTAGGTGCGGATATGGCTGCCAGCAGTGTGATGCCAACGCTGGCTGCTTTTTGTACCATTTCGTAACTGGCGCGGCTGGTCACTAGCAGCCAGCCATTTTCAAAATTGCAGTTGGCTTTGGCTAATGAGCCGATCAGTTTATCCAGTGCATTGTGGCGGCCGACATCCTCCCGTACCGCAACGATGCCGCGTTCCGGATGCAGCCACGCTGCCGCATGGACCGCGCCGGTCAATAAATTCAGAGATTGTTTTTGCGCCATATCGGCGAAACCGCTGCTCAATAGATGTGCACTAAGCGCTAAACCTTGGCCGACATGATGCGGGTGGCGGATGGCTTGTTCCAACGTAGTGGCTCCGCACAAACCGCAACCGGTTCTGCCGGTCATGTTTTTTCCCTTGCCGTGCAGTTTCTCGAATCGGGCTTCCGGAATCGTCATTCTGACTTCCACGCCTTTGGAGCGTTGTACGACACGTATCGATTGCAATTCGGATGGATGACCGATGATTTCCTCGGTCAGGCTGAAACCCAGCGCAAAATCTTCCAAATTAAGGGGCGTTGCCAGCATCACCACATGCGGAATGGTGTTGTAGACCAACACCACCGGCACTTCTTCGGCGACATAATCTTCCTTCGCGGTATGAACAGGCCCGCGCCAGCTATCGAACGTGCCGGTTCGATAGCTGGTCCAGCCCAGTTCGCTTGAGACTGCATCCATAAATCGGTTGCGGTTTACTCGTTGACCGCGATGCGGTTTTCCAGCAAAGACAACTGGTTGTCGGAAAAGTCTTGGTATTCCTGTTGCCATGCCGACGGTTGCGCGACTTTTGCAACATGCACCGCTGTAACCTTGTATTCCGGACAGTTGGTTGCCCAGTCCGAGTTATCGGTGGTTATAACGTTGGCGCCTGAATGCGGGAAATGGAAAGTGGTATAAACCACGCCCGGCTGCATGCGGTCCGTGACCTTGGCGCGCAATACCGTTTCGCCGGAGCGACTTTTCACGCCGCACCAATCGCCATCGCTGATGCCTAAGACTTCGGCATCGTGCGGGTGCAATTCCAGACGGTCTTCTTCATGCCAAGCAACGTTTTCAGTGCGGCGGGTTTGCGCCCCAACGTTGTATTGCGACAAGATTCGGCCGGTGGTCAGGATCAATGGATACTTGCTACTGGTGCGTTCTTCGGTTGCAACATATTCGGTCAGCATGAAACGACCTTTGCCGCGGACGAAGTGATCGGCGTGCATGATCGGTGTACCGTCCGGGGTTTCGTCGTTGCAAGGCCATTGGATGCTGCCCATTTCGTCGATTTTTTCGTAACTGACGCCGGCAAATTGCGGCGTTAGAGCCGCGATTTCATCCATGATTTCCGAAGGATGATTGTAATTCATCGGATAACCCAGGGCGTTGGACAAGTCCTGGGTTACTTCCCAGTCTTCCTTGCCGCCTAGTGGGGTCATGACTTTGCGAACTGGTGAAATTCGGCGTTCGGCATTGGTAAAGGTGCCGTTTTTTTCCAGGAACGAGGAGCCCGGTAAAAATACGTGGGCGAATTTGGCCGTTTCGTTCAGGAAAATGTCTTGTACCACCAAGCATTCCAGTTCGCGTAGCGCGTGGTGAACGTGCGTTATGTCTGGATCCGACTGAGCGATGTCTTCACCTTGTACGTACAAGCCTTTGAAACTGCCGTCGATAGCGGCGGCAAACATATTCGGGATGCGTAAGCCGGGTTCGGATGACAGCGCTACGTTCCAAGCTGTCTCGAACTGAATGCGGGTTTGCGAATCGGAAACATGGCGGTAGCCGACGAACTCGTGCGGAAACGAGCCCATATCGCAAGAGCCTTGCACGTTGTTTTGTCCGCGCAATGGATTGACGCCGACGCCGTCGCGGCCGATATTGCCGGTAGCCATCGCTAAATTGGCGATACCTATGACGGTCGTCGAGCCTTGGCTATGTTCGGTAACGCCCAAGCCGTAATAGATCGCACCATTACCGCCTGTTGCGTACAAGCGGGCTGCTGCGCGCATGCTCTCGGCAGGCACGCCGGTCAATTCGGCAACGGCTTCAGGTGAATGCTGAGGCAGCGCAACGAAGGTTTTCCATTTGTTAAACGACTCGACATCGCAACGTTCCAACGCAAATTTTTCGTCCGCCAGGCCTTCGGTGACGATGACGTGAGCCAATGCAGTGACGACGGCAACGTTGGTGCCGGGGCGCAGTTTCAGATGATAGTCGGCTTTTACATGCGGGCTATTGCTCACCAAATCGATGCTGCGTGGATCGACCACGATTAGTTTTGCGCCTTGGCGCAAGCGGCGTTTCATCATCGAGCCGAAAACCGGGTGGCCGTCAGTCGGATTGGCGCCGATTACCATAATCACATCGGACTGCATCACCGAGTCAAAGGTTTGGGTGCCGGATGACTCACCAAATGTGCTTTTCAATCCGTAGCCGGTCGGTGAGTGGCAAACGCGGGCGCAGGTGTCGACATTGTTGTTACCGAAGCCGGCGCGGATTAATTTTTGCACCAGATAGGTTTCTTCGTTGGTGCAACGCGATGAAGTAATACCACCGATTGAGTCTTTACCGTATTTGGCCTGGATACCTTTCAATTTGTTGGCAGCAAAGCTAATGGCTTCTTCCCAGCTGACTTCGCGCCAAGGATCGGAAATTTTTTCCCGGACCATGGGAGTGGTGATGCGGTCTTTGTGCGTGGCATAACCAAACGCGAAACGGCCTTTGACACAAGAATGACCATGATTGGCTTGGCCGTTTTTGTCAGGCACCATGCGCACCAGTTGTTCGCCTTTCATTTCGGCTTTGAATGAGCAACCGACACCGCAATAGGCGCAGGTGGTGATGGTGCTGTGCTCAGGCACGCCATTGTCGATCACCGATTTTTCCATCAGCGTCGCGGTAGGGCATGCTTGTACGCAGGCGCCGCAGGATACGCATTCGGATTCCATGAAAGGCTGGTTTTGGCCTGGAGAGACTTTGGAGTCGAAGCCTCGCCCGTCGATAGTTAGGGCGAAAGTGCCTTGCACTTCCTCGCAAGCGCGCACGCAACGCGAGCAAACGATACATTTCGAAGGATCAAAGCTGAAATAAGGATTGCTGGTGTCTTTTTCGGAATTCAGATGGTTTTCGCCGTCGAAGCCGTAGCGGACTTCACGCAAGCCAACTTGACCGACGGTGTCTTGCAGTTCGCAGTCGCCGTTGGCGGCACAGGTCAGACAGTCTAAAGGATGGTCGGAGATATACAGTTCGGCGATGCCGCGTCTGATGCTGGCCAACTTATCGTTCTGGGTACAGACCTTCATGCCGTCCGCGACTGGCGTCGTGCAGGAAGCTGGATAGCCGCGCGCGCCTTCGATTTGTACCAGACACATCCGGCACGAGCCGAAGGGATCGAGGCTGTCGGTGGCACACAGTTTAGGGATGCTGATCCCAGCTTCGGCGGCGGCGCGCATTACGGAACTGCCGGCATTGACAGTGACCTTATGGCCGTCGATTTCCAGAGTGACTTGATTTGCAGACGAACTCGCGGGAGTTCCGTAATCTATTTCGTTATTGGCAGACATATTTATCTCCTGGTAATCGATCAGGCTTTGGCGGCTTCGAGGCCAAAGTCTTCAGGGAAATGATTCAGCGCGCTCAACACCGGGAATGGTGTCATGCCGCCCATCGCACACAAAGATCCGTAAGTCATGGTGTCGCATAAATCGCGCAACAACACGGTGTTTTTATCCTTTTGCACGCCGTCGACAATGCGGTCTATTACTTCGACGCCGCGTGTCGATCCGATTCGGCAAGGTGTGCATTTGCCGCAGGATTCTTCCACGCAAAATTCCATTGCATAACGGGCCATGTCGGCCATGTTGACAGTGTCGTCGTGAACCACGATGCCGCCATGGCCTAATACCGCTGATATTGCCGCGAAGGCTTCGTAATCCAACGGGGTATCGAACTGGCCTTCGTGCAGATAGGCACCCAATGGACCACCCACCTGAACCGCGCGTATCGGCCTGCCGCTGGCGGAGCCGCCGCCGTAATCGTAAAGCAGCTCGCGCAAGGTCATGCCGAAAGCCACTTCAAACAACCCTGGATGTTTGATGTTGCCAGCCAGTTGTAGGGGTAGGGTACCGCGCGAACGCCCCATGCCGTAGTTTTTATAATATTCGCCGCCTTTGTCTAGGATCACCGGGATCGAAGCCAGCGAAATGACGTTGTTGACGATGGTGGGTTTGCCGAACAGGCCGACGATAGCGGGAAGCGGCGGCTTAAAACGCACTAATCCGCGTTTGCCTTCCAAGCTTTCCAATAAAGATGTTTCTTCGCCGCAGATATAAGCGCCCGCGCCGCTACGCACTTCCAAGTGGAAGGTTTTGCCGCTACTTTGAATGTTTTCGCCCAGATAGCCGTTTTTGTAGGCGGCTTCGATGGCTTGATTCAGTGCGATTTTGGCGTGCGGATATTCGACGCGCAGATAAATATAACCTTGGGTAGCGCCCACCGCCAAGCCAGCGATAGTCATACCCTCGATCAATACGAAGGGGTCGCCTTCCATGATCATCCGGTCGGAGAAGGTACCTGAGTCGCCTTCGTCGGCGTTGCAGACGATGTATTTCTGGTCTGCAGGCGCGTTTAACACCGTATTCCATTTGATCCCGGTTGGAAACGCCGCGCCGCCACGACCGCGTAAGCCTGAGTCAGTTACTTGCTTGACGATCTCGGTTGGTTGTAAGGCCAGCGCATTTTTTAAACCTCGGTATCCATCGTGAGCCAAATAGTCGTCGATATTGACTGGGTCGGTTATGCCAACGCGGGCAAAGGTAAGACGGTTTTGATTTTTGAAATAAGCTATTTCTTCAATGTTGCCTAAATAGAGTGGGTGTTGCTTCCCTTCTAGCAAGCCGGCATCGAGTAAAGATGCCACATCTTCTGCTTGCACTGGGCCATAGGCAACTCTGCCCTGGCTGGTTTCGACTTCTACGAGGGTTTCCAGCCAGAACAATCCGCGCGAGCCGTTGCGGACAATTTCTACTGATAGGTTTTTGCTGGAGGCTTGCTGTGCTAAGGCCTTGGCAACTTGCTCCGCACCTAAGGAAAGCGCGGTGGAGTCGCGGGATATGAATACGCGGGTCATTATTTGGCACCTTTATAAGTGGCTAGCAATCGGTCGAATTTTTCGGTTGTGACGCGGCCAATCACCTCGTCGTCTATCGTGATTGATGGCGAGCAAGCGCAGTTACCCAAACAATAAACAGGTTCTAATGAAAAAATTCCGTCGGCTGTTGTTTCGTGAAAGTCGATGCCAAGCTGTTGTTTGGCATGGGTTTCCAATGCTTTACCGTTCATGGCTTGGCATGATTCGGCCCGACAAATCCTTATCGTGTGCTCTCCGGGCGGAGTTTCCCGGAAGTAATGATAAAAACTAATAACCCCGTGGACTTCCGCTTGGGAAAGGTTGAGTGATTTGGCAATGTCTACTACGGCAGCCGGCGGGATGTAGCCCAGTGTGTCCTGAATACCATGCAATATGGGCAGCAGATTACCCGGCATCGCTTGATGAGTGTCCAGTATTTCCAACACGGTGGGTTTTTGGGTTTGATAGTCTTGCATCATTGGCTCTGTAATAAATGACGAAAAGGTTATCGTTCTATTTAATCATGAACAAACCCGGGTTTGCAATTCGGGTTCATGCCTCAATCCCGCGTATTTCCTAAGCAAAGCAAGGTAATTGCATCTTCGGACTCTGATTGGTTCCGGAAGTTCGCGTGGAAAAAAAGTGATGGTGGATGCTTTACTTTTAAATGATAATTGTTATCATTAATGTGCATATGATTTAAGAGAGGGTGTCATGTACGTATGTGTGTGTAAAGCGGTCACCGATAGGCAGGTCAGGCAGGCAATTAGCCAAGGTGCGTGCAATCGCAGGCAACTAATGCAGTGCACGGGGGCGGGCGGTGTATGTGGAAAATGCACAGCCAGTATTAAAGCTTTACTGGATGAAAATACGCAGAATCGGAAGATGCACGCCCGAGTTCAAGTCCAAGCGGCATAGTTATTTAGAAAGCTGAGCTTATAGCAATATAAGACTTGTACTATAAAAAGACAGGGCGGTTGGACCGCCCTGTTGGGTGTGCGTTATTTAGCTGTAGCCGCAGGTTCGGTGGGTTTTACGTCTGCGTTAGGTGCGGCGCTGGCCGGTTCGGCCGGAGTGGTCTCCGCAGTAGGAGCTGGTGCAGCCTGATCAGCTGGCGCTGCTGGTTGAGCCTCTTCTTGCTTTGGCGGTGTCGGCGGCAGCAAGACTTCAACTTTGGCGTTTTTACGCAAATTTTCGATCATGGCTTGCGCTTTTTGGCGCTGTAACATTGGGCGAATTTGTTCTTTGACGGAATCAAATGGCGGTGGTGTCAAAGCTCTGGACTCTTCGCGCAGAATCACGTGCCAGCCAAATTGAGTTTGTACCGGTGTTTTGCTGAATTTGCCGTTCTCCAGTGCAACCACTGCTTCAGAGAATGGCGGAACCATACGGTCTGCGGTAAACCAACCTAAATCGCCACCTTCGGAGCCCATTGGATCGATAGAATGCTTTTTAGCCAGCGCGGTAAAATCCCCGCCTTTTTCCAGTTCTGCAATCAGTTTTTTTGCTTCGTCTTCGGTTTTAACCAAAATGTGACGGGCTTTGTATTCGCTGCCCATGTTAGCCATTTTGGAGTCATATTCCGCTTTGATTTCTTCGTCGGTGACCGGATTGGCTTTCAGGTAATCTTGTAACGCTGCTTGCGACAGCAAGGAGTTTCTGACAGTTGCCATGCGTTCGATCACTTCCGGCGATTTATCCAGTTGTTTTTGCACTGCTTGTTGAATCAGCAATTCGCGTTGAATCAGTTCTTCCAATAGCTGTTCTTTTGGGAATGTTTGGCCTTGGCTGCGTTCCGCAATTTCCTTTTCCAAAGTTTCCAAGGTTTTCTTGCTGATATAGGTGCCGTTAACCGAAGCAACCGCGTCCTCTTTGCTGACAGTCGGCGCTGCTGGTGCGGCGGCTTCCTTAGCTTTTTCTTCGAAGCAACCGGGTAACAATACGCTACTGGCTAGTATCAGGGGAATAAGTTTCAGTTTCATCTTAAGAATTTCCTTTAGCTGTTTTCAGAGGGGGTTAAAGCGTTAATGCCCAGGGCATGGATTTCATCCTTCATCATGTCGCCCAAAGCTTGATAAACCAGCTGATGTCTTTGTACCAGGGATTTACCTTCAAATTGAGTGGATATGAGGGTGACATGGAAATGACCGCCGCCTTTGTTGCCGGCATGACCGGCGTGCGCAGCGCTATGGTCGATGATTTCGATTAATTCTGGCTTAAAAGCTTCTTCCAGCTTTTGTCTGATATGGTCGGCTGTCATTGGGGAAATACTTGTTTGAAAGGTTTAACGGTAACACGAGCATATACGCCCGCGGAGATATATGGATCGGCATCGGCCCAGTCTTGCGCATCCTGCTGACTGGCAAACTCGGCAACAATCAGGCTGCCGCTAAATCCGGCGTCGCCGGGGTTATCACTATCTATCGCAGGATGCGGTCCGGCCAAAACCAAGCGGCCTTGGTTTTGTAATGCGGTTAATCGTTTCAGATGCTGTGGGCGGGCGGCCAGGCGTTTACTCAAGCTGTCCGCGACATCTTCGGCAATGATGGCATACAACATTACTCTTTAGCCTCTGGTGCGGGAATAAACTTATACAAGAACACTATTTGTACGGCAATAAAAATAAGCATCAGGCCTGGAACACCGAAAGTTTTAAAACTGACCCAGTCGTCGGTGCTGTAGTTCGCCATTACGTACAAATTTAAACAGCCGACTCCGATAAAAAACATGGACCAGCTCATGTTAAGGCGTTTCCAGATGCGATCAGGCAATTCCAGGTTTGCGCCCATCATGCGTTCTATGAAAGTCTTTTTGCCAACGAATTGGCTGACTAAAAATGCACCCCCGAATAGCCACTCAATTATGGTCAGTTTCCACTTAATGAATTGCTCGTCTTGTAAGTACAACGTTGCTCCACCCATGACCAAAATCAACCCCAGCGTAATCCACTGCATGGTTTCCACTTTACGATATAGCAGCCAATAGCTGATGACCTGCACAACCGTGGCGGCGATTACGACGGCGGTGGCAATGTAAATGTCGTACAGTTTATAAGCGACAAAAAATAGAACGATTGGGAAAAACTCTAAAAGCGGTTTCATGATTGGTGTTGAAAGATGGGAGGGAGTTAGACGTAAAGATCGATACCGGAAATGATCTCGGCAACCCGGTTTTGAGCGGGTTGATTGCGGTTTTCTGTGTAGGCGTTCAATGCTTTCAAGGTGCGCGAATTATTTGGTTGGTCGTTATTGCTTACGGTCAATCCGTTGTCCGCCAAAGCGGCCTTGATTTGAGCGGTTGACGATGTTTTAGCTAAATCAGGATTCTGCCGAGGTATCCCGGTTTCGTCATTATTAGGCTTTTGCTTTTGTTCAAGATTATTATCCGGCCGTGCGGCTCTCGGCTGGTTATAGCCGACCGGATAAAAAGCCAAGGATGAACTATGTATTGTGTTCACAAAGCGCGATTAGAGCCCAAGTATCAATTACTTCATTGTAGAATCTTTGGCTGCAATTGTACATGAACCTAACGGCTTTGCTGCTAAAATGCCGGTTTTAAAGGAGGATTTCATGATTCAGTCCAATAACGTCGAGCTGGAAGCCGCGGCTTTCAGAAAATTGCTGGTCCATTTGCAACAGCATCCCGAAGTCCAAAATATCGAACTGATGGTGCTCGCCGATTTCTGCCGGAATTGCCTGGCTAAATGGTATGCAGCCGCGGCAGCCGAGCGTGAAATTGA
This sequence comes from Methylomonas sp. PHL2-19, assembly GCF_059331595.1. Classification (NCBI taxonomy): domain Bacteria; kingdom Pseudomonadati; phylum Pseudomonadota; class Gammaproteobacteria; order Methylococcales; family Methylococcaceae; genus Methylomonas; species Methylomonas sp. PHL2-19. Next base: position 4,362,235 of record NZ_CP196839.1, on the reverse strand, counting down.
CATCAATTACGAGCAAGCGCGGGAGATTGTCTACGGTATGCCGTACAGTGAATGGAAAGACAAACATCAACGCGAGGCCACGCCTGAACAACTGGCAGCGTATGACGCAAAGCAAAAATTGAAAGCACAACCATGACAGACGAAAACCGCTTCGATGCGATGTTCTCCAGCGTGATGGGTCAAGAATATCAAATGTTAAATTTGATCTGCCCATTTGCGACGGAAATGAGTCGCTTGGTCGGTGAAATTGTTGGCAATTACTGTGAGGAGCAAGGCAGGCCGCAGGCAGTGGTTGAGCTCGGGGGCGGCACGGGGATTACTACGCTGGCGATCCTGACCGCCGCGGACAACCTTAATATATTGAGTGTCGATAACGAACCCACCATGCAAAACCAGGCGAAGCAGAGTTTGCGCGATTGGGTTGCCGCGGGCAGATTGCGTTTTTCCGGCGAGGATGCGTTGACGGTGTTGCAGGGTTTAGCGAGCAACAGCGTCGATATTTTGGCGTCGGCATACACTTTGCATAATTTCCATAGCGATTACCGGCGGCAAGTGTTGGCAGAAATATATCGGGTATTAAAGCCGGGTGGAAAATTCGTCAACGGCGACCGGTATGCTTTGGATGATATTAGCGCGCATACCCGCAGCATTCAGAGAGAAGTCGGCGGCTACTTTAAGGTGTTTACCGAAATCAACCGCTTGGATTTACTCGAACATTGGATAGTCCATCTGTTTAACGACGAGTCGGAAAATCACGTGATGCGCGAATCCGTCGCGTTGGCGCAGATGGCTGAGGCGGGTTTTCGGGACATCGAATTGCAGCAACGCATGGAGGTCAATGCCTTGGTCACTGCGCTTAAATGATATTTTGTGCTGTACTACAAATCAGGATTTGCTGAACTGTGTGCAGCTTAAACGAGAAAAAACATGGCTGAATCGACTGCTAGTAAAAATAAAAAAACCTTGGATGCGTTTGCCGACGATCTGGATGCCATGCTTAATATTGGCGACCCCTCCGAACAACAGGTTGGCACGATAGATGATGACGAAGCCATTGATCGTTTGCTGGTGGGCGACGAGACATTCGAGCCGGATGCGCAACAGGAAATCGACGAGTTCGCGGATATCGATGAATTACTGAGTGCGAATGAACCTAAGGCTGCATCAAGTTTGGCAGACGATATTGACGAGTTTGGCGACGATTTGGCGGTTGATTTAGGCATTAATCCCGGACGCGAGCAGCAAGTAGTTGACGATGATTTTGTCGATATCGTCGATGCCGTCAATCAGCAGGACCTTTTGGAGGTGCCGGTTGATGACGTGTTTGAAGAAGTCGCGGAGTTAGAAAGGGTGGGGCAAATCGACGATTTCGCCGAGGACGCACCGGTGGCCGCAGTCGGTTTGCCGGAAACTGTGGTGGACGACCTGGAGAATATGGCTGAAATAGACGAGTTTTCCGATGACGCTGACTTGGCAGGCGGTAATGCCGATTTTCTAATTGCGGATTTCGATATTTCGGCTGATGACGAATATGCATCAGCAGCAACGCCAATTGTCGACGAGTTCGCCGATTTGGAGGAACCCGATAATAGTGTCCAACCAAGCGTGCCGGAACCGGAGCCAGATTTGGATCAGATATTGGCGGCGGCTGTCAGTGAGCAAGAAAACGAGGAAGAATTAGTCGTTGTCCAGGCTAACGAGCCGGAAGCAGCGCCGATTGCCGCAGCGGCCGAACAAGTTCAAGCAAGCCCGGTGCCGCAGGTACAAGTCATCGATCATAGCAGCGAAATTGCCGCTTTGAATCGGAATATCGTCGACCTCAAGAAGCATCAGCAGCAGATGCGCCACGATTTAACCGAGGCGGCGGGTAAAAATGAGCTGCTGGGTTGTCTGGATAGTCTGGAAAGCGTGCAGACCGAACAGAAGAAAACCAAACGGGCCGTGGAGGCCTTGGCGGCGAAAAAACCGGTAGCTGCCTATGTGGCGAACGGCATCGCGGTGGCGGCGCTGCTGATTGGCACTGGGTTAGGCATACAAGGCATGATTGCCAAGTCGCAAGTCGGCGAGTTGGTGACTATTATCGGGAAATTGCAGGAGCAAGTGAATGCCGCGCCCACCAGCGATGCCGCGGACAAGGAAATGTTGCGCAAACAGCTGGATGAATTGACGGTCAGCAATGGTGTGATGGCCACTCAGATCGCTGAATTAAGTAAGGCTGGGCATGCTGACCCGGGTGCGGCAAAGGCCAACGGTGATCAAGCCAAGCCTTCTGCCGAAATCAGCAGCCAGATCATGCAAATAGGCGCAACCATAGAAGCCTTGCAAAACAAGGTGAGTGCCTTGGAAAAAGGTCGAGCGCAAGCTGCCGCGCCGGCCCCTAAACCGGAGAAGAAAAAGCCGGAACCGGTGGAAGAAAATTGGGCGGTCAATTTAATTGCGTTTAAACAGGATTGGTACGCCAAGAGTAAAGCCCAAGAATTCGCGGGCAAGGGCGTCCCTGCCAAGGTAGTCAAAACCGAATCCAAGGGCGAGAACTGGTATCGTTTGTTTGTGGACGGTTTTAAAACCCAATACGAAGCGGCGGCTTACGCAGCAAAAATCAAGAAAACCCTTAATCTCGATTCGGTGTGGGTTACCCGCAATAAAGAATAGTCATGGATAATCAGAAACTGGTAGTTGCAGTATCGTCCAGGGCCTTATTCAATCTGGATGAATCGCATGCGATTTTCGAAACCCAGGGCAAGGAAGCCTTTTGTCATTATCAGATTGAACACGAAAACGAAATTCTGCCGCCGGGTTTCGGCTTTTCCTTGGTGAAGAAGTTTCTGGATATCAACAAAGCTTTTCCCGGTGCGCCGCTGGTGGAGATTATCCTGCTGTCGCAAAATAGCGCGGATACCGGCCTGCGTATCTTTAACTCAATCAACCACTACGATTTGGCGATTAGCCGGGCGGCGTTTACCAGCGGCGTATCCCCTTACGAATATATCCCGGCCTTCGGTGCGCATTTGTTTCTATCCGCCAATGGTGAGGATGTCAGAAAGGCCTTGGCTGCGGGCTATGCCGCCGCAACCATTGTCTCCGGAGCGGTAGCCAATCCTTCTCCGCAATTGCGGATCGCTTTCGATGGTGATGCGGTGCTGTTTTCCGACGAATCCGAGCGCATTTATCAGCAACACGGTTTGGCGGCTTTTGCGGCCAACGAGCGTAACGAAGCGCATAAGCCTTTATCGGACGGGCCATTGAAAGAGTTTTTAAGTGCTTTGCACCGCATTCAAACCCATTTCGATCAAGATTTGTCGCCAATTCGCACCGCATTGGTCACCGCACGGGCCGCGCCCGCGCACGAACGGGTCGTCAGAACCTTGCGGGCTTGGGGAATCAGGATAGATGAAGCCTTGTTTTTAGGCGGCATGCCCAAGGGGGCGTTTTTAAAAGCGTTTGGCGCCGATATTTTCTTCGATGATCAAAAAGGCCATTGCGATTCCGCGGAGTCCCATCAAATTGCAGCAGCTCACGTCCCGCATGGCGTCACAAATCAACACCGACCTTGAAGCGCACTAACCAGGGCGTACTTTCCACGCAAGCTTTCAAATACAAGGTGTTGCCGTATAGCAGTTTGATTTTACTGCCTACCGTGTATTTGCTGTTGGCTAACAACACTTCAGGTTGAGCGGTTTCCATCCCGATGACTATCGCTTTCTGGCTGTTACTGTCACCGGCATTTTCGATATCGTGGATGGTAATGTTGCCGATTATGGGTTCCAGCAAAATTAGTGTCACATCTTCATAGAGCGTTTGCTGGCGAACTATCACCAGTTTGGCGGGTTGCTGCTCCCGGCAAAGTAAGCCAATATCGCCTGTTGAACAATTGGGTGCGGGGCTTTCCGCTACCAGAAATTGTTTACTGACATTGCGCAACAGACTCAGACTGGTGCCATGCTCGGGAAAACTGATTAGCGAAGAATTTAACGGTTTGTAGAAGCTTTTTTCATGTTCCAACGGCACTAGAGACATATCGCGAGCCAGGGATCTTCCGCGCGATAACTGCGAGCTCAGGTTCATGATTTTCGATAATTTTTCTTCACCTTGTAGATGGGCGCTAACCGCAACGAAGCCCTCGAGTAAGTGTGCCGGCATCGGCGGGCCGATGGCCACCGATGCGAAAATATTGCTGTATCCCGTCAAGTGCAAGGCCAGTTTGGTTTGCATGTTTGAATTCAGTTCGGTCTCGATTTCGCCAAGTTGCAAGGCATGGCCGAAGTTCTGGCAACTGATGTACACCGAGCCGCGTGGCAATGTGCTGTTAGTACGCGGCATAGGGCTTGGTTCACTGCCCAGATTCCAAATAAAACGGCAATCCGGATTGGGTGTTTTGCTGATCTCCAGGCGATCCTGATGCCGACTGACCAACTGAAATAATTGACTGATTTCAGTTGTTGAATATTGGTTGGGTTTGCTGAGTGCAAACAATAGGTTGCGCTTGATGACTGCTTCAATGGTGCTTTGTAACTTGAATTCCTGCGGTTTGGACGAGACTGGCTTTTTTAGCAGTTGCAGTTCGCCGGCTATGGTGTAAAGCAGGCCGCTCTTTTTCCACAAGGTCGTGGACGGCATTTCGTAAAACAGCGCCGTGCTGCGCAGACAATACCCCGCGAGCTGCAAGGCATAAAATATCGCTTGTTGGGTTAGCGATGTATCGAGTTGTTTGGTCTCGACCGTGCGGCAAAAAGCCAGGCTCAAATGTCTGAGTAACTGGATGGCTAGTTTCGCAATTTTCAGCGCTTTGGTGTTGGTGGCAATGTCTGTTTCGGAACGCGCCGCGTTGGTCAAGCCATTGGATAAATGCAATGTCAGCGGGGTTAAGTTTACGAGTATCGGCAATACGTTTGCGGCTGTGCCGTTAAAGCGACTCAGTTGTTTAAGGACCAGATTCAACTGGTTTGCCGCGTTCGCCGCGGGTAGCGCGCTTAGTGAATTAATCCATCCGCCGAGGGATTCCGTTGACAGCTCAAAAGGCAGTGATGCGTTATCGGTCATGTACTTGCGAGTTAAGATGTGTTGAAAACATAAACTCAGTTTAGTTCAGATTGACGGCTATAGGCAGTTGCCGATTTTACGAAACCTCGGCAGCTGCATAAAATGCCGATTCCATCGAATAAACACAGCAGAGTAATGAAGCGAATATTGAATTGTAAATGGGAACTTGCCGCCCCCGTTTTTGGAGCATTGCTCACCATGGCCTTTGCGCCATACGATTATGCTTACGCCGCAATCGGCGCTTTAGCTTTTATTTACTGGATTTGGCAGCGGCAGGCGCCGAACAGGGCTGCTCTTAGTGGTTATTTGTTCGGTTTGGGCTTGTTCGGATCGGGGATTTGGTGGACGTATATCAGTATTCACGATTTCGGCGGCGGCGACCCGTATAGCTCGATAGCGTTGACGGCTCTGCTGGTAGCGGTTTGGGCCTTATTTCCGGGCTTAACCGGCTGGTTTATCGCCAAAACCTCAATCTGTTCCGGGGCTTGGCTACGCATAATAGCTGCCGCTATTACTTGGGTAGCCGTCGAGTATTTTCGCGGTTATTGGTTGTTGAACGGTTTTCCGTGGTTGCAAATCGCTTACAGCCAACTATCTACGCCGTTGGCCGGTTACGCTCCACTGGCCGGGGTTTATGGGGTCGGGTTTTTGTTGGCGGTATCGGCTTTTTCCTTAGTCGAATTAGTGCGTGGCAAATTGCCGGCTTTGCCGGGGCTGCTGGTTTTAGGGGTAATTTGGGCAGGCGGAGGCTATTTGCAAACGGTGGCGTGGACTCAAGCCGTCGGCGCGCCGATCAAGGTCACCTTGGTGCAAGGCAATATCGGCCAGGATCAGAAGTGGCAGAAAAATCAGAAACTCAATACACTCAGACTATATCAGGAACTTACCGAACAGCATTGGGATTCCGACGTGATTATCTGGCCGGAAACCGCAATTCCGGCCTTTCTGTCGCAAGTAAAAGAGTTCTACATCGATCCGCTACAAACTGCCGCGCAAGCGCATGGGGTTGACTTGGTGGTTGGGCTACCCAGTAGCGGGCAGGGTAAGGATTATTACAACAGCGTCATGACCTTAGGCGAAAAACAAGCCCTGTATCATAAAAATCACTTACTGCCATTTGGCGAATATTTACCGCTTCAGCCTTTATCGGGTTGGGTATTGGATAAATTGCAAATACCGCTGGGCGATTTCGCGGCCGGTAGCGACCGGCAAACGTTGTTGACGGCGGGCGGTCATGCGTTTGTCACCACGATCTGTTATGAAGATGCCTTCGGCGAGTTGGTTGCCAGGCAAGTGGCGGATGCAGCGTATATCGTCAATATGACTAACGACGCTTGGTTTGGCGATTCCTCACAGCCGCATCAACACATGCAAATGGCGCAAATGCGGGCGTTGGAAACCGGCCGCTATCTGGTTCGCGCGACCAATACCGGTGTGACCGGTTTTGTTGGTCCGGACGGGGCATTACGTAAGGAAGCGCCTTTGTTTACCACCACGACTTTAACCGATTATATAGTGCCGATGCGTGGTCTTACGCCTTACGTCATCTTTGGCGACAAAGGTTTTTTCGGGCTCTTGGCGGTATTGCTGCTGGTGACGTATGTCAGGCATCGCAGATTCGATGCGGGTATTGCCAAACAAGGCGTTGAAGCCGTTTAGAAATGTGGTGCTTGATTTAGAAAACATCCCTCATCAAAAGCTCTTATGATCCTCAAGCACTGTAAATCCTCAATCCTGATTAGCACACTGACCTTGGCTTCCGGAGCATCCCCCGCTGAACCAGTTTTAGAAACGCCGGCATTCTGGTTGGAATCTGGGCAAAACCGTATCGAGGCGGCTGAGCAACTGGAATCTAATCGAGCATTCGCCAAAAACGTCATTCTGTTCATTGGTGACGGTATGGGCATCTCGACTATTACCGCCGCGCGTATTCTGGAGGGGCAGCGCAAACCCGGCAATCGCGGTGGCGAGGAGAATTCGCTGAGTTTCGAAGCCGCGCCGTATGTGGCGCTATCGAAAACCTATAGCGCCAATCAGCAAACTCCGGATTCTGCGCCGACCATGTCAGCGATTATTACCGGTGTGAAAACCAATGATGGCGAATTGTCGTTGCATGCAGGTGGCTCGCCAGGAAAAGAGTGCAGAGGTCGTCAATACCTATAAGGTGAAAACCTTGCTAGAGCAAGCAGAGGAAAAAAGCCTATCAACTGGCGTGGTCTCTACTGCCCGAGTTACGCATGCCACGCCGGCTGCTTGTTACGCCCACACCTCTGAACGCGATTGGGAGTCCGATGCGCAAATTCCTGCGGGCGCCACCGTTCGCGATATTGCCAAACAATTACTGGATTTCGAATACGGCAATGGCCTGGAAGTGGCGTTGGGGGGCGGGCGTAGCATGTTTTTGCCTGAAACGACACCGGATCCGGAAGATAATGATAAGTTTGGTAGCCGCAAAGACGGTGTCGATTTAACCCAGCGTTGGTTAACCCAGTATCCGAAATCCGCCTATGTCTATAACAAAGCCGGCTTCGATGCGATAGATCCTAAGCAAACCGAGCATTTGCTGGGGCTGTTCGAACGTTCGCATATGGAATACGAGCATGATCGGTTTGGTGACAAGGGTGGCGAGCCGTCTTTGACCGAGATGACCGAAAAAGCCATAGAGATATTGTCGAAAAATAAAAAAGGCTATGTGCTGATGGTGGAGGCGGGCCGTATCGATCATGCCCATCACGCCGGTAATGCTTATAGAGCTTTGACGGAAACCATCGAGCTCTCTAATGCGGTACGCAAGGCGTTGGAAAAAACCAATCATCAGGATACGTTAATCATAGTTACCGCCGACCATAGCCATACCTTCACCATCGCCGGCTATCCGCAACGCGGTAATCCGATCATGGGCTTGGTAAAACAAACCGGCGAAACCGGTTTTGCCAAAGACAGTAACGGATTGCCTTACGCGACGTTGGGATACGCCAACGGTCCGGGTTATCGAGGTCAAAAAGGCCGCCCCGATCTAAGCGCCGTCGATACCACGCATCCCGATTTCCTGCAGGAAGCCGTTGTACCGCTAGGCAGTGAAACTCACGGTGCCGAAGATGTGGCCATTTTCGCGTTCGGTCCCAAAGCGCATTTATTTCATGGCGTACAAGAGCAAAGTTACATCTATCAAGTGATGGCGCATGCCTTGAAGTTTAAAGCCGGGCGGTAAAGTCTCACCAATCGTGAACACGGGATTCTCGGCGCAATTTGGGCTGCAGATAAGGCATTAAGACCGATTAAGCGTAACGAGCCAACTATGTCGGCAAATTTAAAAATTCATGGCAAATTAGCGCGTGGCCGGATTTGCTCGGGCCACTAATAATGCAATCTTAATTTACACATAATCTAGATTTAAGGAAGTCTGAATAAAGTACCGACATACGAATCTAGCTTAGACGGTTATAAGGAAAAATTATGGACAATTTAAAAGCGATACCAATAACCAGCAATACAGACGGCAATTATTGCGACCACTCTAACTTGACCATGGAATTCGCCTATGGGTCGCCAACCGGGAATTTTATCTGTACGGAATGCGGGCGACTGTTATCTAAATCGACGTACCGACAGCCGGCATTTGTCTCAAGTAGCGTGCCAATAAAAACCATGCCGCCTTCAATATTACCCATATTTATAGTTTAGATACGTGCACGAGAAAACCACGAATACAAAAAAGCCGGGTATTGTTCCCGGCTATGATTGTCTAGTTGACAATTTAATGCGGTTTTGAAAACTGAATAGATCGGTCTGACTGATATTAAATAAAATTATCTTCCTATCTCAACGTCACGCCATGCCTCAACGGCGAATTCCGCCAATTCTTTGATTATTCCAAGTATGAATAACGCAAGACCATAAGTAAGTCCGGCGAGTATCAGTACTGCAAGTATTTTCATAAGACCTCCCAAAAGCTATCGGCTGGACCGATTCTGCCACCTTTTTGCTAAAACTCAACAGCGTGTTGCTCACTCTCGTAGATGGCGTGCTTCCGAAAAATTGGACAAAATCATCCAAAACAAACCCTTGGTTCGCTTTCTTAAAGTCAATTAAATTTTACAAATTTATTCATTTGAACTGCCATAGCTTGGTGGTGGCGCTATGTTTGTGCAATCAAACGATCTCGTCATCAGCCTAACAGATTAGCTTTTGGCTTTGGCGCGTCGACGTATGGGGCAAAGATAAGCGATCTTTTGCGTTACTGACCAAAAATGTCAGGTAACTGTCACTTATGGCAATACTGCGCTGAAAAAATTTTCTTATTTACGCAGATCGTTCGAGCAGGCGAAGGCCATTCCGTTGCCAGAAAATGGTGTGATATTTGCTCTGTACCTCTTGCCAAATGTTAGCAACCTACATTTTCGGTACGACTAGTTACTTTTCTGAGCAGTATTTGTAAGCTAACGAATTCAATTGCTTGTGAGGATTAGACAAGCTTCAAATTAGGGAATTACGATGAAAACTAAATTCGGTAAATCCAACTCGCTTAAAACCCGTGATGCTGGTTTTCAAGCAAATCCAATATATCTTTACGAAATTGACCTCAGAGTCCAAACGGTAAATTGGTTGAAGCAAGAGACCCAGCAATTGAAAAATAGATTGAAAAAATATGAGTTATAACTAAATCTGGTGTACGGCCCGACTTGATGAAAGGTGGCGCCCTCTGCTGAAATGAGATTGTCGAGATCGAATAACAGCAAAATGAGAGACGCCATGAACAAAGATAATGCAAAAGACTGGAATAATGCCAGTGGGATTAACGATCCTTTGACGGATTTGTTGAAGACGGGTGCTAGAGCCTTGATCGAGTTATAACTAAATCTGGTGTACGGCCCGACTTGATGAAAGGTGGCGCCCTCTGCTGAAATGAGATTGTCGAGATCGAATAACAGCAAAATGAGAGACGCCATGAACAAAGATAATGCAAAAGACTGGAATAATGCCAGTGGGATTAACGATCCTTTGACGGATTTGTTGAAGACGGGTGCTAGAGCCTTGATCCAACAAGCCGTTGAGGCGGAGCTACAGGCTTTTCTGGGCGAATACGCCAAGGTTACCGATTTACGGGGCCGGCAAACCGTGGTGCGTAATGGCTATTTGCCGGAGCGGGAGATCGTGACGGGCGTGGGTAACGTGACGGTCAAAATCCCCAAGGTTCGAGACCGTTCCGGCGGCAGGATCAAGTTCAACTCGTCGCTGGTGCCGCCGTATGTTCGCAAGACAAAACGGGTGGAAGCGGCCTTACCCTGGCTGTATTTGCGCGGCATTTCCACCGGCGACATGCAGTCGGCCTTATCGGTGTTGCTGGGTGACGATGCCAAAGGCTTGTCACCTGCCGTGGTTAGCCGCCTGAAAGCCCAATGGGCCGAGGATTATCTGGCCTGGAATCGGCGAGATTTATCGAAGGAGCGCACTGTGTATGTCTGGGCCGACGGCATCTATTCGACCCTGCGTGGCGAGGATGATCGGCTGTGCCTATTGGTCATCATCGGAGTCAACGAACAGGGTGAAAAGCGCTTGCTGGCCTTATCGGACGGTTATCGGGAATCGAAAGCCTCGTGGCTGAGTGTTTTGCAGGATTTACAAACGCGAGGTCTACAGGACGCGCCGAAACTGGCTACCGGCGACGGCGCTTTGGGTTTCTGGGCAGCCATCAACGAAGCTTGGCCCACCACACAACACCAGCGCTGCTGGGTGCATAAGACGGCGAATGTGCTGGCGACGCTACCCGATTCAATCCAAGGCAAGGCCAAGGCGGGGCTGAAAGAAATCTGGATGGCGGAAACCAAAGCCCTGGCCAATCAAGCCTTCGACACGTTCTTGCGTGACTTTGAAGCCAAGTACCCCAAGGCGGTGGGCGTGTTGGAAAAAGACCGTGAATCGCTATTGGCCTTTTACGACTTTCCCGCCGAGCACTGGATACACATTCGGACGACAAATCCGATCGAATCCAGCTTTGCGACGATTCGCCATCGGACCACCCGCACCAAGAACTGCGTGTCCCGCAATACCTTGTTGGGCTTGGTGTTCCAATTGGCGTTAACCGCCGAGAAGAGTTGGCGCAAGATACGCGGCTTTAAACGATTGCCGGATGTGATTGAGGGCATTCGTTTTCAGGACGGCATGGCTGTCATTATGGAACCGGAGAAAACAGAAGAAACACAGCAGATGGCCGCCTGATTCAAATCAGCCATACACCAGATTTGACTATTTCTCGCCTTGATCCAACAAGCCGTTGAGGCGGAGCTACAGGCTTTTCTGGGCGAATACGCCAAGGTTACCGATTTACGGGGCCGGCAAACCGTGGTGCGTAATGGCTATTTGCCGGAGCGGGAGATCGTGACGGGCGTGGGTAACGTGACGGTCAAAATCCCCAAGGTTCGAGACCGTTCCGGCGGCAGGATCAAGTTCAACTCGTCGCTGGTGCCGCCGTATGTTCGCAAGACAAAACGGGTGGAAGCGGCCTTACCCTGGCTGTATTTGCGCGGCATTTCCACCGGCGACATGCAGTCGGCCTTATCGGTGTTGCTGGGTGACGATGCCAAAGGCTTGTCACCTGCCGTGGTTAGCCGCCTGAAAGCCCAATGGGCCGAGGATTATCTGGCCTGGAATCGGCGAGATTTATCGAAGGAGCGCACTGTGTATGTCTGGGCCGACGGCATCTATTCGACCCTGCGTGGCGAGGATGATCGGCTGTGCCTATTGGTCATCATCGGAGTCAACGAACAGGGTGAAAAGCGCTTGCTGGCCTTATCGGACGGTTATCGGGAATCGAAAGCCTCGTGGCTGAGTGTTTTGCAGGATTTACAAACGCGAGGTCTACAGGACGCGCCGAAACTGGCTACCGGCGACGGCGCTTTGGGTTTCTGGGCAGCCATCAACGAAGCTTGGCCCACCACACAACACCAGCGCTGCTGGGTGCATAAGACGGCGAATGTGCTGGCGACGCTACCCGATTCAATCCAAGGCAAGGCCAAGGCGGGGCTGAAAGAAATCTGGATGGCGGAAACCAAAGCCCTGGCCAATCAAGCCTTCGACACGTTCTTGCGTGACTTTGAAGCCAAGTACCCCAAGGCGGTGGGCGTGTTGGAAAAAGACCGTGAATCGCTATTGGCCTTTTACGACTTTCCCGCCGAGCACTGGATACACATTCGGACGACAAATCCGATCGAATCCAGCTTTGCGACGATTCGCCATCGGACCACCCGCACCAAGAACTGCGTGTCCCGCAATACCTTGTTGGGCTTGGTGTTCCAATTGGCGTTAACCGCCGAGAAGAGTTGGCGCAAGATACGCGGCTTTAAACGATTGCCGGATGTGATTGAGGGCATTCGTTTTCAGGACGGCATGGCTGTCATTATGGAACCGGAGAAAACAGAAGAAACACAGCAGATGGCCGCCTGATTCAAATCAGCCATACACCAGATTTGACTATTTCTCAAAAAATATCCGGCTGTATAACGTGTTAAACGCCCAATGTACGGCCCTAATCGGATTGGTTACCGTTTACGAGGAATAGTGTTGGCGGGATAATTTAGGTGTATTAGCTCAGACCTGATCTGACAGTTACCGTTTTTGCGGGGTGTCTGTCAGATTAGATTTGGTTCAGATTTTTTTGAGCCCAAATCTGTTTTCCATCCAGCAAGGTATCCATCGGCGTTCTGCCGTTGCACATTTTGCCCTGATGAGTTCGATCATTGTTGTAATAAACCAGCCATTCGTCCAGATCTTTTTGGAGTTCATCCAGGTCGCTATAGAGCTTTTTGCGGAACGTGACCTGATAGAACTCCTGCAAGATGGTCTTGTGGAAGCGTTCGCAAATCCCATTGGTTTGCGGCGACATGGCCTTGGTTTTGGTCTGGTCGATGTCGTTGATCGCCAGGTATAGCTGATAATCATGCTGTTCGACCTTGCCACAATATTCTGTGCCGCGATCCGTCAGAATGCGTAGAACGGGTAATGCGTTGGCTTCATAGAACGGCAATACTTTGTCATTCAGGATGTCCGCGGCAGTAATCGGCGTTTTGGTGGTGTACAGTTTGCAGTGAGCGACTTTGCTGTAGGTGTCCACGTAAGTCTGCTGGTAAATCCGCCCAACCCCTTTGAGGTTGCCAACGTAAAAGGTATCCTGCGAACCCAGGTAACCGGGATGGGCTGTTTCGATTTCGCCGCAGGCTTGATCATCCTGCTGCTTTTTCTCCAACGCCGCAATCTGCGCATCGCTCAGCATTAACCCTTCGGCGGCTACCTTGGCTTCCAGTGCTTTAAGCCTCTTTTTAAAGTTCTCCAGGTCATGCCCGTAACCAGATGGAGCGAACGCCGCTGCCGGATACGAATACCCCTTGTTTACGCAGTTCATGACTGGTTCGATGCTGTCCATGCGCTGGCCACTCAACCGCATAGGCTTTCACTGCTAGCTCAATGCTTTCATCGACGCGATTCTTCAGATTCGGAGACCGGCGGTTTTTGTCGATTAAGGCATCAATGCCACCTTCGGCCACAAGCTCTTGATAACGATAAAACGTATCGCGCGAGACACCCATCACCTTGCAGGCTCTGGAGACGTTATTCAGTTCTTGGGCTAAATTTAACAGCCCCGCTTTGTGTTTAATGATCGGATTGTTTGTATGGATCATGAGAGTTACCTTTTGTGTTTTGTGTAAGGATTCGACACCCCTATCAAAACCGGTAACTCTCATCTTTTCAAGTCGATGTGTCAGATCAAGTCGTGACTAATACAATTTAGGCCGACAGTGAGTCTACATAACCCTGCTAGAGCATAGGCACCAGATCCAACTCAAACATAATCGCGTCCTCGCGACCGTTTTTGGCTGGATAATAATTCTTACGGGTGCCGATTTCGCGAAAACCGGTTTTTCGATACAAATTGATGGCGCCAGGATTACTGGGGCGCACCTCAAGGAATATTTTCTCAGCGCGGGGCCGGGCGTATTCGATTAAGTGTTCCAACATTTTGCGGCCGGCTCCCTGGCGTTGAAAGGTGGGGTTGACGCTGATGTTCATAATGTGAGCTTCGCCAGCAGCCACATTGATGATGCAGTAGCCTACGATATTGTCATCTGGCGCCTCGCAAACCCAACTGGTGTAAGTCATGGTGCGGAAACAATCTTTAAATATCCCTTCCGACCACGGAAATTCGTAATTTAACTCTTCTATCTTCAAGACGCTGGTTAAATCAGCATGATCCATTTTGCGTATCCGCATTAAGTCTTTGCTATCTACCGAGTCTGGAAACACCTTGGCGTAAAACTCGCGGTCCGCGTCGTAAATCACTGCATCTTTCAGTTTATGTAACAGTTTCCACATGGTTTTATTTTTCTAGTTTTTGATAGACCGACAACGCAAACTGCAAGTCGCTCCAGGCTTTAGCCTTTTCCAGTAGCGAGCGCAATAGGTAAGCCGGATGATGAATGACAATCAGCGGAATATCGTGTAATAGGTGCTGAACGCCGCGTAATTTTGCCAGAGGTTGTTGGGTGGTTAGCAAGCTTTGCGCAGCAATCCGGCCTACCGCCAAAATTATTTTCGGTTGTATCAATTCGATTTGCTGCTGCAGAAAGCGATGGCAGGCGGCGACTTCTTCGGCTTGCGGATCACGGTTATTCGGCGGCCGGCATTTCAATATATTGGCTATATAGACTTCTTCCCGCTTTAAGCCTATCGCCCGCAACATTTCGGTTAATAATTGGCCGGCTTTGCCGACGAACGGTTCGCCTTGTAAATCTTCATTCTGCCCGGGCGCCTCACCAATCAGCATCCAGCTTGCTTGTTTATTGCCGACACCGAATACGGTTTGGGTGCGGGTTTTACACAGCGAGCAGGCTTCGCATAAAGAAACCTCGTGTTGCAGGTCTCTCCATATTTGATCGTTGGCGGGGGATGATGGCGACGAAGCAGAATGTCGCGGAAATTCGATATTAACGGTTTCGATGATGCTTGATACCGTTTGCTCGGAAGGCTCAACTTCGTGGGCTGCAAAGGGGGTAGCTGGTACTACGTGTTCGATTGGACTTTCACAATGAACGGCCGCTTGCGGAACTGCGATGGGTAGACGCCTAGGTGTCCAGACGTCAATGCCCATCGCCTCCAAGTACTGCAAGCGGGTCGCGTTATCCATGGTGGCTCAAAAATCAGACATCGCCTTTTTGCGGATGCTGACGTTGGTCGGGCGTTTGCAGTTTGTTAACCGCGTTAATGTAAGCCTTGGCCGAGGCGATCACGATGTCGGTGTCAGCGCCGGAGCCGTTAACGATACGGCCGGCATTTTCCAGTCGGACGGTGACTTCACCCTGAGCATCCGTGCCGGTGGTGATGTTGTTAACCGAGTACAACGCCAAAGTCGCGCCGGTTTTCACTAGGCTTTCTATCGCTTTCAAGCTGGCATCCACTGCACCACCGCCTTGCCCGCTGCCGGTGACTTCCTTGCCATCGACACGTATCGTGACGGTGGCGTTAGGGACTTCGCCGGTTTCGGAACAGACTTTCAAGGCGACTAACTTGATGTGTTCGTCTTCAGCTTCGAAGCCTTGCTCGGAGATTAAGGCCTGCAAGTCTTCGTCGAAAATATCGTGCTTTTTGTCGGCCAATTGTTTGAAGCGGAAAAAGGCATCGTTTAAATCGGCTTCGCCGGCAAAGTCCACGCCCAGCTCTGCCATTCGGGTTTTGAAGGCGTTGCGTCCGGAATGTTTGCCTAAAACCATGCGGTTGGTGGTCCAGCCCACATCCTCGGCGCGCATAATTTCGTAAGTCTCGCGGTTTTTCAATACGCCGTCTTGATGAATGCCGGATTCGTGGGCAAAAGCATTGGCGCCGACGATGGCCTTGTTAGGCTGCACCGGAAAGCCGGTGATGGATGACACCAGTTTCGAGCATGTGACAATCTCGCGTGCATCCAAGCCGGTATCGCAGCCGAAGAAATCCTGGCGGGTGCGCACCGCCATCACCACTTCCTCCAAAGAGGCATTGCCCGCGCGTTCGCCCAAACCGTTGATCGTGCATTCTACCTGCCGCGCGCCGTTCATCACCGCCGACAAGGAGTTGGCAACCGCCAAGCCCAAATCATTGTGGCAATGTACTGAGAAGATAGCCTTGTCGGAATTGGGGATGCGCTTGATCAAATTGGCGATAGTCGCACCGAACTGCTGAGGCATGCTATAGCCGACCGTGTCCGGGATATTAAGTGTCGTCGCTCCGGCATCGATCACAGCTTCCAGGATTCGGCACAAGAAATCTTCTTCCGAACGGCCGGCATCTTCCGGGGAGAATTCGACGTTATCGGTGTACTGGCGGGCGCGCTTTACTGCCCGAACTGCGTATTCGATGACCTGATCCGGCTGCATATTCAACTTCTTTTGCATATGGATCGGCGAAGTCGCGATAAAGGTATGGATGCGCGAGCTGTTTGCGCCTTTCAAGGCTTCGCCAGCCCGGTCGATGTCTTTGTCCAGCGCCCGCGCCAAACCGCAAACTGTGCTGTCTTTAATCGCATCGGCGACTGCTTGCACTGCTTCGAAATCGCCTTGGCTGGCGGCTGGAAAGCCGGCTTCGATGACGTCGACTTTCATGCGTTCCAGTGCGCGGGCAATACGGACTTTTTCATCGCGGGTCATTGAGGCGCCTGGGCTTTGCTCACCATCGCGCAAAGTTGTGTCGAATATAATTAATTTATCTTTCATGAGAACTCCGTTCATGAAATGTTCGGCGCTGAGGCCGAGGAACAGAAAAGGGTGGTATTGTTTAAATGAGGATAGAGTGCGCCCCTCAGGGCAGCAATCTTAAAGACAGGCCGAACAATTGTCTGCCAATGGCTGGCATGAACACTAAGTGACTATGAAATTCGTTTTTCTGATTGTTCATGGTTAGAAACTATACTTGATTGCCGACTGAGGCTCAAGCTCGGTATATTATCATTGGTGTCACAGAGGCAAAGCGGCTCGGTCTGGCTAGCGATAATCGGACTTTTGACGCCGAATCTGGAGCAGTTTTTTTAAAATATATGAAGTTTGCCAAGTAGTATGCGGTGTGTTTAAATTTTGAATAGGGCCTAGATTTAAGGCGTTTGCCAAAAGAACTGTTTCGCAGCAGGAGACTAAATGAATAATATCTGGATGTATTGGGAAAACCAGCAGCCGGAATACATAAGATTATGTATTCAAAGTGTCAAGGAAAAGAAAGGAAATCTTACGTTGCACCTGCTTGACCAAAACACTGTTCAACAGTATTTGCCCGATCTTCGTCCAGAATGGTTTAAATTAAGAAAAGCTGCGCATAAGGCTGATTACATCAGGACTCGGCTGGTTTATCAATACGGTGGCATTTGGCTGGATTGCGATATGGTGGCATTGGATGCAATTGAGCCGCTTATTGATTTTCCGGAGAATTATGATTATGCATGCCAGGATGTCGGCTCCAGCATAGGTTGTTTTGTAGGGAGGCCCGGATGTAAAGTTCTGGAGAAAATAATTCAGGAACAGGACCGGATAATTGACGAAAAAAATATTTATTTTGAATGGAATGACATCGGCAATAATTTGCTGAAAAAACACGGAAAAGACTATCCATATTATAGATGGGACGAATGGGTTCTGGACGAAATTTACGGTGGTAAAAATATTAAGTTAATTTCCAGGCACGAAGAAATAGCAGATAACGTCAGTCATAATGCGGTGGTATTTCATCTGTGCAATGAAGACTCGGGTATTTTGTTCAAAAAATATTTAAGAGATTCGCGGTTGTTGACCTCAAATATGCTGGTGTCAAAAATCTTTAGAAAATCGTTCGGGATTGTTGAAGCGCCAAGTAGAAGCCCCGATTTGATTGAGTTTTTTCGGGATTACAACTTCAAGCAACAGCTCAATATTAGGAACATCATGCGAAAATCAAAATCCTTGCTAGGTAAGGTCTTCTAGATAGTGTCGTCATAAGATAGTCGTCCAAAGTGCGACACAGCGGATGTGTATCTGCCAACAGATGTAGAGCATCCAGCCCATCGATCAAGGTTGAATCCTGTGAACAATCTGCTGTGGTACCTGCCGTAACAAGTATTCTGACCGGCATACCATGCGCATCTACGGCCAAATGTCTCTTACTGTTGAGCCCTCTTTTGTGAGCCCCATGTCCTGATTGCAGCCTTTGGCTCCCGCCGCATGCGGATGAACCTTGATGTGGCTGGCATCGATCATCAGCCATTCATAATTGGGCTCAGTCACCAGTTGCTCTAACAACGTTTCCCAAATGCTGTTATCTCTCCAACGACAAAAACGGCGATGGGTGTTTTTCCAATTGCCATAGTCGGGCGGCAAGTCGCGCCGGTGCGTAAAATCCAGAAAACCGCATTGATAAACAAGCGGTTATCACGCGCTTTGCCACCCCAAGCGCCTTCGCGTCCAGGCAAGTGGGGTTCCAATAATTGCCAAACGCGATCCGATATATCGTGTCGGCGATGCGCTGCTTCTAGCATCTTTTTCCTTCAGAATTATTAAGATAGTCCGATTATCTCATAATCTTGTGACGGCACTATCTAAGGACTACTGCCGTTTCGGAGGAAGAGTTTCTAAATTTTTAGATATTTCCTGAAGTTGGCACAGCGTCAAACTGCATAGCGACGTTGGAAATCCAAAATATCAGCTAAGTGGGCGGTATAAGCCTCTATCAGGGCTTGCTGTTTGCATTGGTAATGCTGCTTAATTTCTTCCGGTATCTTGTGCTGAAAAAAAGTGTCTAAGGCATCTAGTAGTACCAGGGAGTTTTGAATATCCCCCATGTCGGTGCAAGAGTTTTGCAGTTTTTTCAAGTAGTCTATCGGTAGGTCAAGAAATTTAGCGGGTACGGCGAGCAACGTGTAGCGGAATTTTTTGGCAGCGATACGCAGGTGATGGAAGCTGGCAAGATCAGCTGGATTAAGCGCTTGATAGCGGCCAACAACCTCAGCATACATGGCGTCGACTACGCTTTGGATCGCCACTCTCAAATCCGTACCGGCGATCTCGGTTTTAAAGCGTTTGGCGGCTTTTTGGATTTTGCGTCGCGTCTTCGTTCGATAGATAGCGACGATATGCGCCCTGCTGTTTATCAATAGATGTTGCTCGCGCTGATGTATAAAAGCCAGGAATGGTTCTAATCCCGGCAATATCGCCATGGATCCGGCCGCCTCGAACAGCATGACTTGCGTGTCTCGCAATTCGTCGAAACCGTCGAGTTGCTTTTTCAAAACTTTGCGAATGCTTAGTAATGTGGGTTGTGGCTCCAAGGCATGTAGCAATTCTATCAGCGCCAGCAAGCGCCGGGTGCTAATGCGTAATTCGTGGACGTTATCTTCGCTGGCGGTTTGGCGGCAGGCTTTCAAGTGTTTGCGATATTGGCGCCAGTGTCTTTCCAAGGCGTCGAGCAACGGTTTGCCGCCGGTATTTTTCATCCGCTAACTTTTACGGCTTTGCAGCTTACGTTTGCGCAAAACCAAGGTAACTATAGGGCCGGATATGGCATAACCGACCGATAGCAGGAACAGCATTCGCTGTGGTTGCGCCATTATGAAGCTGATAACCAGCATCGCGATAATGGCAACGATGAATGGCACCTTGTTTTTAAAATCGATTTCTTTGAAGCTGGAGTAACGGAAGTTGCTGACCATTAGCAAACCGGTAGTGATGGTGGTTAGTAATACCAGATACTTGATGTTTTCCACGTCATAACCGTTTTCCACGCAGAACCATAATCCACCGGCCAAAATAGCCGCCGCTGCCGGGCTGGGTAGGCCTTGAAAATAGCGTTTGTCGGCCACTTCCACTTGCGTGTTGAAACGCGCCAAACGTAACGCTCCACCGGCCATATGCACAAATGCGGCGAACAAGCCTGCTTGGCCCATGGTGGATAGAGTCCACAAATACATGACAATAGCCGGAGCAACGCCAAACGAAACCATATCGGACAAGCTGTCGTACTGCACGCCGAATTCGCTTTGGGTGTTAGTCAGGCGGGCAACTCGGCCGTCCAAGCCATCCAGTACCATCGCAATGAACATGGCAATCGCCGCTGTTTCGAAACGGCCGTTAATTGCCGAGGTGATTGCATAAAACCCGGCAAACATGGCGCCCGTGGTGAACAGATTGGGCAATAAGTAAATGCCACGATGACGAGTAAGCGGTTGCTTCTTGATCATAATGTGTCTACAAAGGTTGAAAAGTTGGCGGCATTGTACATGCTGAATATGACAGATGCTTAACTAATGTGGCCCGTTTCGTGGGTATGAGAGAAGGCTTGTGATTATTGAGATTGTAGCCCGTATGCCGCGTAGCGATATACATCGGTGATGTATTGCCACTATTGATAACGTTTGATTTTCAACCTGGATTTCCGCTGCGCTTCATCCAGGCTACGCTGACTGTCACGTTGACCGGAAGGTTAGGCCAATTTCTGGGGCGGGAAGTCTTCATATGACTTTGGAAAATAGCCCCAGATTCGTGCGACATCCCCCTTTACCTCATAATCAAAGCCAATGCTGGAAAGTTTTGAAGCAATCTCAGTGCTGTGATCAATAATCCTGGGCGGCGTTAAATGCCCCATGAATTTATGCTGATGCAGCCCAATATCAAACCACTCTACGCCAACAAATGGAAATGGCAGATGGTAATGCCACTCGGAATCCCATTCGGAGATATGACCATTTATCCATTTACTTCTATACGAAGGCCGCCAGCCCGGCTTTTGCCGAAAGTAATTGATTAATTCATTCCACTTTGTGTCATTGGCAAGTGCGCCAAAATACTTGCATTTAGCTTGGAAAATGATCTTGTCTCGGTCAGAACCAAGCGGTGTTGCCGTGGCGTCGGGAAGTTCGCGCATCGAATTAGCCTACCGTAATGTTAATCGGCGCGGCGCTGTTTGCCGCGTCCGGTGGAATAAAGTGCTATATGCATGCTAACCAAATAATTAATTGCCACGGCTGCTGTTCATTTTCATTTACCTCAAAACTTCCAAACCACCAACGCCTGCGGCACCCTGTCAAGTAAGCCCTTAATCCCGTATTTATTATGCCAATACTGGTATTCGAGGCCGATATACAAATGGTTGCTATGGCCCCATAAGTCGCCGAGGTCTAATCTAAGTTGCGGTTGCGCCAGAGCTTGGCGGGCGGCGGTGTGGTTATGGTCGATGAAGTCGGCAAAGCCTTCAAAGCTCCATTTTGTACCGGCAATTTCGAACGGCAGTTTCCACGCCGGGGTAATCTGCCAGGAGGTGCCGATGTCGGCGGTTTCGGTGACGCGCTGCCGTAAAAAGTCGATGTTGAAATAGTCGAAGCCCGGCAGGTCAAAATCAACGGTCACGCCATAAAGCCACGCGCGAAAGCCGCTGCGCGAGCTGTTCATGTTTTCCCCGAGGTTGACGCCGGCGGTTACGCCGAAATCTTTGAAAATGCCGTAAGACAAATCCAAGCCGATGACTTTACCGAGGCTGAAGGTGCTGTATGCCTCGCCGTAAAGATTGGTTTGCGCGGTTTGGCCGGATTCGGTAAACAGCGTATCCATGAAGAAGAAATTGCGGCCGTAAGCCCAGCCGTGGGCATGCGTGACGGTGATGATGGACTGGCTGACGTTGTTGGGGTTGAACGGTTCCTGGTAGTTGCCGCCATGCAGATATTGGATCTCGCTGTTACTCCATTGCAAGAATTCAGCGGGGCAGGGCTGGGCCAAGGCTGCGGTGATGATGCCGAGATAAAGCGGGTTGAAGCGAGTATGATCGGGCATTTGGCAAAATCCAGCGGGCAAAAAAAAGCCCATCGTGTAGATGGGCTTTAATCCTAGCCGATAAGCTTAGTTTTTGCTTTTATCGACGATTTGGTTGGCTTTGATCCAAGGCATCATCGCCCGCAGTTTAGCACCGACGGTTTCGATAGGATGCTCGGCATTCAGGCGGCGTCTGGCGGTCATTTCAGGGTAGCCGGTTTGGCCTTCCAGGATAAATTGCTTGGCGTATTTGCCTTGTTGAATGTCTTCCAGCGCTTGTTTCATCGCCCAACGGCTTTCTTCGTTGATCACTTTCGGGCCGGTGACGTATTCGCCGTATTCCGCGTTGTTGGAGATCGAGTAGTTCATGTTGGCAATGCCGCCTTCGTACATCAAGTCCACGATCAATTTCAGTTCGTGCAGGCACTCGAAGTACGCCATTTCCGGTGGATAGCCCGCTTCGGTCAGGGTTTCGAAACCGGCTTTCACCAGTTCCACCGCGCCACCGCACAGTACCGCTTGTTCGCCGAACAAATCGGTTTCGGTTTCGTCGCGGAAAGTGGTTTCGATGATGCCGGAACGGCCACCGCCGATGGCTGATGCGTAAGACAAGCAGATGGCTTTGGCCATGCCGGACGCATCTTGATGAATCGCGATTAAATCTGGAATGCCGCCGCCTTTAACAAACTCGGAACGCACGGTGTGGCCAGGCGCTTTTGGGGCGATCATGATTACGTCCAGATCTTTGCGAGGCACGACTTGGTTGTATAGAATCGCAAAACCGTGAGCGAAAGCCAGCGCCGCACCTTGTTTGATGTTGGGTTCGATTTCTTCTTTGTACAGCTTGGATTGGAACTCGTCCGGAGTCAGAATCATCACCACGTCGGCGCCGGCGATGGCTTCCGGTACGTCTTTGACAGTCAAGCCGCTGGCTTGAGCTTTGGCGACTGACGCTGAATTGGCGCGCAAGCCGACGACGACGTCAACGCCTGAGTCTTTCAGATTGTTGGCGTGCGCGTGGCCTTGTGAGCCGTAGCCGATGATCGCTACTTTTTTGCTTCTGATAACAGAAAGGTCGGCGTCTTTATCGTAATAAACTTGCATAGGTTTTCTCGTTGCTGGGTAAATAATAAATGTTACAGGTGTAAGCCTTTCTCGCCACGGGAGATGCCGGTCGGACCGGAGCGCACCACTTCGATGATGCTGCCTTCTTCAAAGCCGTGGATAAAGGCGTCCAGTTTGCTGGATTGGCCGGTCATTTCCACCACGTAGCTGTTGGCGGTGACGTCGATAATCTTGCCGCGGAAGATGTCGACCATGCGTTTCACTTCTTCGCGGGTATCGTGGCTGGTTTTGATTTTTACCAGCATCAGCTCGCGTTCGATATGTGCGGATTCCGCCAAATCGATCAATTTCACCACGTCGATCAACTTGTTCAGTTGCTTGGTGATTTGCTCGATAATCTCGTCGCTGCCGCTGGTGACCAAGGTCATCCGCGACAGGCTGGAATCCTCGGTGGGGGCCACGGTCAAGGATTCGATGTTGTAGCCACGCGCGGAAAATAAGCCCGCGACGCGCGACAAAGCACCGGATTCGTTTTCAATCAGGATTGAAATGATGTGTCTCATTTATGACAACTCCCTGTCTACCGGGGTGCCGGGCGCGACGCGCAATTTCATGTCGTGATGGCCTTTTCCTGCTTCTATCATGGGGTAAACGTTTTCGGTGCGATCAGTGATGAAATCCAGGAATACGGTTCTATCCTTCAATGCGAAGGCTTCTTCCAGAGCGCCACGCACGTCTTCAGGTTTCTCGATCAACATACCGACGTGACCGTAAGCCTCTGCCAATTTAACGAAGTCGGGGATGGTATCCATGTAGGACTGCGAATACCGGCTTTGATAAGAGAACTCCTGCCATTGCCTCACCATGCCCATGTAGCGGTTGTTCAGGTTGATGATTTTCACCGGCGCGTTGTATTGCAGGGCAGTGGATAGCTCCTGGATACACATCTGGATGCTGGCTTCGCCGGTGATACAGGCGACATTGGCTTCCGGAAACGCCAGTTTCACGCCAATTGCAGCCGGCAAGCCAAAGCCCATCGTGCCCAGGCCGCCAGAGTTGATCCAGCGCCGAGGTTTGTCGAAGTGGTAGTACTGCGCCGCATACATTTGATGTTGGCCCACGTCGGAGGTGACGAATGCTTCGCCGCCAGTGACTTGATACAGCTGCTCCACGACATATTGCGGCTTAATGACGTTGCTGGTGCGGTCATAATCCAGGCAATGCACATCCCGCCAACTGCCTATCAATTGCCACCAGGATTCAAGCGCTGACTTCGACGGCTTGGTTTTGCTGTCTTTGATCAGTTCTATCATTTGCTCCAACACCGGTTTGACTTCGCCGACAATCGGCACGTCGACTTTAACGGTTTTGGAAATCGAGGCGGGATCAACGTCGATATGGATAATCTTGGCGTACGGGCAAAACTCAGCCAGTTTGCCGGTAACTCGGTCGTCGAAGCGCGCGCCGACCGCCAGAATGACGTCACTCTCATGCATCGCCATATTGGCTTCGTAAGTACCGTGCATACCCAGCATGCCGACGAACTGTTTGTCGGTGGCCGGATAGCCGCCCAAACCCATCAAGGTGTTGGTGATCGGGTAACCCAGCAATTGGGTCAGTTCGGTTAGTTCTTTATGGGCTTCACCAAGAATCACGCCGCCGCCGGAATAAATCATCGGCCGCTGCGCGGTTAACAATATATCTACCGCGCGTTTGATCTGGCCCTTGTGGCCGCTTACCACCGGGTTATAAGAACGCATGCTGATCTTTTTCGGGTACTTATAAGGCACCTTGATGTTTGGATCGGTTATGTCTTTCGGCACGTCGACCAATACCGGGCCGGGGCGGCCGGTGGTTGCCACGTAAAAGGCCTTCTTCATGGTTTCGGCCAAATCGTTGACATCCTTGACCAGGAAGTTGTGCTTAACGCAGGGCCGAGTAATGCCCACCGTATCGACTTCCTGGAACGCATCGCTGCCTATTACCGGCGACGGCACTTGGCCCGAGATGATCACCATCGGGATAGAATCCATATACGCGGTGGCAATGCCGGTGACGGCATTCGTCGCGCCTGGGCCCGAGGTGACCAGCACCACGCCCGGTTTGCCGGTGGCGCGCGCATAGGCGTCAGCCGCGTGGGCCGCCGCTTGTTCGTGGCGGACCAGGATATGTTTCACTTCGTCTTGATGGAAAATGGCATCATAGATGTGCAAAACAGAGCCACCCGGATAGCCAAATACAAATTCGACACCTTCATCTTTAAGACATTGGACAAGAATATGTCCGCCACTGAGTTCCAATTTTACGTCCTCAAAAAACTAATCGATCGGGGGAAATGCAGATTTTACAAAAAAGGTTGGATAAGCTACTGTTTTTGACCCTTTTCGTCAAGGAAAACCAAGGATTTCACTTGGGTTTTCTTGCCTACAGATGGGTTTTTCCGTTGGAAATTCGCGCAAATTTACAATTGCCGGAGCGGGACAGCTGCGTTGTTTTAAAGTTTAAGCCATGCCAACGAGTGGCGAGCACATAAAGGATATTCAAACTGGATTACCGTACTCTCGATTTGCTCAAACAAAATCATCCGGCATGGCGGCTACTTAATTCGCCGCATGCGCCACTAGTTGCCGGCTTTTTGAACCGGGTGTTTGTCATCCCAAACCAGCGCTTGATTGCCCAGGCCGATCTTGCCGAGGCCTTGGAAGACGAATTATTCGGTTTGCGTGAACAGTTTGGTAACGACATCTTTCCGAAATCGGCGCTGGACTATCTCAATGATTGGGCCGGCAACGACAAGGGCTGGCTGCGCAAATTCTATCGCCAAGGCTCGGACGAACCCTATTTCGACCTGACTCCGCCCACCGAAAGAGCCATCGCCTGGTTGAGTAGCTTGACCGAACGCAGCTTCGTCGGCACCGAGTCGCGCTTATTAACCTTGTTCGAACTGCTCAAGCAAATCAGCGCAGGCAGCGAGACCGATCCCGAGACCCGCATCGCCGATCTGCGTAAGCGCCGCGCCGACATTGACGCCGAAATCGCCAGAGCCGAAGCCGGCGAACTGACCTTGCTGGACGACACCGCATTGAAAGACCGCTTTCTGCAATTCACCGCGCTGGCCCGCGAACTGCTCGGCGACTTTCGCGAGGTCGAGCACAACTTTCGCGGGCTGGACCGGCGGGTGCGCGAGCGCATCGCCTTGTGGGAAGGCGGCAAGGGCGAATTGCTGCAAGACATCATGGGCGAACGCGACGCCATCGCCGATTCCGACCAAGGCCGCAGTTTCCGCGCCTTTTGGGATTTTCTGATGTCCAGCCGCCGCCAGGAAGAATTATCGGCCTTGCTGGAAAAAGTGCTGGCCTTGCAACCGGTGGCAGAACTGCGCCCCGAAGCCCGCTTGCGTCGGGTGCATTACGACTGGCTGGAAGCCGGCGAACATACCCAGCGCACCGTCGCGGAACTCAGCCGGCAATTGCGCCGTTTCCTCGACGACCAAGTCTGGCTGGAAAACCGCCGCATCATGGAAATCCTGCACGGCATCGAGGCCAAAGCGCTAAGCCTTCGCGAAAGCCAACCGGCCGGCGAAGTGATGGCTATCGCCGAAGCCGCCGCCGACATCGAATTGCCGATGGAGCGGCCGCTGCACATCCCGGCCGTCAAACCGCGAATCGATAGCATCGTCCCGGAAACCGGCGACGGCGACCTGGACGCCGCCGCGCTATTCTCGCAAATCGTCATCGACAAGGCGCAACTGGCCCGCCACATCCGCCACGTCCTGCAAGACAAAACGCAAATCACCCTGGCCGAACTCTGCCGTAGCCGCCCCTTGCAACACGGTCTGGCGGAACTGGTCGCCTATCTGCAACTGGGCGGGGACAGCTTCAACACCACCGTCGACGAAACCGCCGAAGACGTCATCGTTTGGCAAACGACGGACGGTGAAGGGCGGGAAGTGAGCAAACAGGCGCGCTTGCCGAGGGTGATTTTTGTCAGGTGACGCGAGCGGCACAGGATGTTCTTATCGAATACGGGGGGCGGAAATCTTTCCAAAATTTAGGCCTATGCTAGGATAGGTGGGTGCTACATGCTGGCAATTAGAGTGGTTGTAGACACAAATGTCCTGGTTGCCGGCTTGAGCGGCGGTAAAGGGCCAAATTGAGAAGTTCTTCGCCGCAGCCTCCAAGGCGGTTTGCAGTCATCTAGTCCGCGTCGAACTCTCCGCAGGCATGCTGAAACGAGTCGGCGAACTCTGTACGATGATCTGGCGGACGCGGAACTCTGTCACTAGCTGGAAAACCATCCCGGTAGGTTCGATGTCAGTGTTTCCGCCGACACCTTCCTCTATTTTGGCCAACTCGAATCCTTGCTTACCGCTGCCGCGATGAAACCGGCAGGAGTTTGGGGTTTAACTTGGAGCATGCTGTCGATGGTGCTCCGGCTTGCTTCGTGCGGTTTGACGTGCATGGGCGTTATGCTCACGGCAAGGACTATGTTGTGCACGCGCTAGCTTGGCTGGATTGAATAGTAACAGCCGCGGTGACGAATCCTTCCGCAGAGCAGCCGGCGCATGGACACCTGGATTGCTGGTCTTGGCGGTGAAACACTGATTAAGGGCAGTGGTAGCGTGTAAATTTAAATTTAGCTGGAACGGGGGCATCAAGGCGGGCAATCTAAATACAAGATCGATAGTTCACCCATTAACTCGCAAGGAGAAATAATGAAGCGAAGAAGTACGAAAGAAAACCTTTTGAAGGCATCTGTGGGAGAAGGCGCAGCCAACGATCCCAAGGACGTCCTAATCGTCGAATATCTATTCAATATCTGCAACAGCGTCATTCGCCGGCCGTTTCCGGAAGCCGGGCGTTGTTCCACTGATTTGATCATGGAAATTCGCCGCTTTCAGCGCAACGAGCTTAGATATCCTCATGCCGACGGGCGCGTCGATCCGGCGGGTAGAACTCTCCACGCCTTGGTCGAAAAGGCGCGGACGCTACGGCCTAAACGTACCGATCTGAACAAATCGTCGCGCCCCTATCTGGCCGGAGGTTCTTGGTGCGGTCCCAGTGGTGAGGTCGCCGGATTATTGGAATTCTTGGAATTTAAAAGGCCGCCTGCCAGCCAGCAAACGCAAGAGCCCGGTACAGCGCACCGCGCGGTTGTTGATAGCTATTTGTCCTTGCGGGAGCGCGCTGCGGCCGGAAAGCTTCACCGTCTCAAAGCGGCCGTCAATAGTGGCGGTTCATTTTCCAAGTTGACCGATGCGGATTTTCAGGCCGCGTTGGCGGCTCTGGGTAACGGCATTACCCTGGCCATGGTCAAGGCCTTTGCCGAAGTGGAGTCGGGCGGGAAAAGCGGATTCGGCCCCGCCGGCCTACCGGTCATTGCCTTCGAAGGGCATTGGTTTAGGAAATTGACGAATAAGAAATACGACCAAACGCATCCCATGCTGTCTTACAAATATGTCAAGAAAGCGGGGCCGGAGTGGCAAGCCAATAATAAGGATCAGGAAACCGCCTGGAAAACCCTCAACGACGCCATCGCCTTGGATTCCGACGCCGCGTTGCAGGCTTGTTCGTGGGGTATGTTTCAAGTAATGGGCTTCAACTTCAAAGATTGCGGCTTTAGCAAAGTTGAGGACTTTGTCACATCCATGAAAGCGGGCGAACGCGGGCAACTCGATGCTTTCGTTGGCTGGTGCAAGGCCAAACCTGCTCGCTTACAAGCCCTTAAAGACAAGAAATTCGCGACCATTGCGACCTTATATAACGGAGAGGATTATGGAAATTATGATGTTTTGCTTGAACAAGCCTACAAGCGCCACGGGGGAAGCTGATCATGTTTAATCGTTTTGGTTTCATCATGGCAATATTGATGGCGACCGAAGTCGGAGCCGTCGAAACCAACCAATTTCACTCGGGTGTTTATGAGCAACTCCGCGTGGCGGTGGCGCCGGACGGCCAAATTACCGGTTACTATCGTGAAGAGCAAGGGGAAGGCGTGAGCAAAACCTGCAGCTTTTACCTGCGTGGACAATCAAATGGAGATTCGGCCTCGCTGACGACATGGAATGTCGATCACTTTCCCGGCGAACTCCGCATCCAAGCCGCCGGAGTCAATTTGAAGGTGGAGCACGGTAACGAACATCCAGGATGCGGAATGCTGTTGCCACCGGCCATCGAACAAGGCCTGAATTACGATAAGGTGACGGAAACTCAATGGACAGAGTTGAGGGTCATATCGAGTCCCAAGACTTACTTCCATTCCGAACCTAAGGCTGATGCCAAGCTCAAGTCTTATTTGGTGAAAGGGGATGTTGTTGGCGTGGTGGGTGCCGAGGGAGACTGGCTGCAGGTTGAGTACCCAGGGACAAAGAAAATGATCCGCGGCTGGATCAGTAACAGTGATTTAGCCGTATTTAAGTCAGGTCAATAGTCGTAGGCAAGATTCCCCTCTACGAGGCGGGTTTTGCTATCCGGCCATAAACATTTAAATATGGTCAAAGCAGCCATACCCGTTTACAGCCGGTTGAAAAACCCGTCTGAAGATTCATGGGGTTTTGTTTGTTAAGCGCGTAAAATTCCGTTTTTCCAGTCCAGTTGGTCATGGATAGTGGCATCAGCAGATTATCTCTGTTGGTTTTAGTTTTGCCCTAAAATACGCGCAATTCAACGCCTGCTCAATCAATACGAGATAAACATGACGGAAACCGACCTAGAGATGGCGCCGCAATACGACCTGTCGGCCTTGGTCATTCCGTTATTGAAAGGCGTGATCTACCAGGAAACCGACGGCGGCCTTTGGAATGCCTTGCTGAATCTGCAAGCCAGGGTGCGGGATTACGTGGCGGTGTTGGGTTTGGAGTTGGTGTTGGATGAGGCCGAGAGTTATGCGTTTTTGCGTTCGCGGCAGGCGGATGCCGAAGACGACGAAGCGGTCGCCAAGTTGCCGCGTTTGATCGCGCGGCGGCCGTTGTCGTTTCCAGTCAGCCTGCTGTTGGCCTTGCTGCGCAAGCGTTTGGCCGAGTTCGACCGCGGTGGCGGCGAGACTCGGTTGGTCTTGTCGCGCGAGGATATCGTCGAGTTGATCCGGGTGTTTTTGCCGCCACGCAGCAACGAGGCGCGGCTGATCGATCAGATCGAAACTCATATCAACAAGGTGGTCGAACTGGGTTTCTTGCGCAAACTCAAGGCGGCTTCCGGGCAGTCGGCCAATTACGAAGTCAGGCGGATATTGAAAGCTTTCGTCGATGCTCAATGGCTGTCGGAATTCGACGCCCGGCTGGCGGAGTATCAAACGCAGTTAGTTAGCGGCGGGGAAGGCGGAGAGTGATTGTTCGTAGATTGATCCCCGCCGCTCTTTCTCGTCGGGACAATACCGTTAGGTATATCGTGGTTTGTCCCCCTCTTTTGCAAAGAGGGAGGCTCCTTAACCTAAGCGGCATTCGCGCAGGGAGGGAGTACGTCCATTCCGTTTTACAGCGTCTTGACCAAAATTCCGCCGCGCCATGACCGCCACTAACGACCTGCAATTCTCCCTGGACTTCGTCGACGATGACGCCTTGTCCGGCTTTCGCTTGCAACGCCTGGAAGTCTATAACTGGGGAACTTTCGACGGCCGGGTTTGGGTCTTGAATTTGAACGGCCGCAACGCGCTGTTGACCGGCGACATCGGTTCCGGCAAATCGACGCTGGTCGATGCGGTGACCACTTTATTGGTGCCGGCTCACCGTATCGCCTACAACAAAGCCGCCGGCGCGGATGCCAAGGAGCGCAGCCTGCGATCCTACGTGCTGGGCCATTACAAATCCGAGCGCAACGAGGTCAGCGGCAGCGCCAAACCGGTGGCCTTGCGCGGCGACAACAGTTATTCGGTGATCTTGGGCGTATTCCACAACGCCGGCTACGACCAGACCGTGACTATCGCGCAGGTGTTCTGGATCGCCGACCGCCAGGGCCAGCCGGCGCGGCTGTACGCCGGTTGCGAACGCGACTTGAGTATCGCCCGCGATTTTTCCGATTTCGGCAGCGACATAGGCCAATTGCGTAAAAAGTTGCGCGGCCTTGGCGCCGATTTGCACGACAGTTTTCCGCCCTACGGTGCCTGGTTTCGCCGCCGCTTCGGCATCGACAACGAGCAGGCGCTGGAATTGTTCCATCAAACCGTATCGATGAAATCGGTCGGCAATCTGACCGATTTCGTGCGCAGCCACATGCTGGAACCCTCAGAAGTCGCGCCGCGCATCACCGCGCTCATCAACCATTTCGACGACCTGAACCGCGCCCACGACGCGGTTTTGAAGGCCAAGCGGCAGATGAGCCTGTTAACGCCGCTGGTTGCCGATTGCCAGCGCCACACGCAACTCAACGAGCAAGCCGAAACCCTGCGTGCCTGCCGCGAAGCCTTGCGGCCGTTTTTCGCCGGCCTCAAGCGCGGCTTGCTGGAAAAACGGCTGGCCGGTTTGGACGAGGAATTGGCCAAGCAGAACGCCCAACTCGAGCGGCTGAACCAGCGCAAGCGGCAACAGCAACTCGAAGAGCGCGAATTGCAGCGCAATATTGCCGCCAACGGCGGCGACCGCATCGCGCAATTGGGATTGGAAATCGAGCGTTTGCAGGACGAGTTGGCGCGCCGCCGCGACAAATCCGGCCGTTACCAACAGTTGCTGCAAAGCTTGGATTTGCCGGCACCGGCAGACGCCGAAGCCTTTCTGGCCCAGCAAATGCGTTTCGCGGAACTGCGGGAAAGCGCCACTGCTCGCGAAGCCGATTTGCAAAACCAGGCCAGCGAAATTGGCGTGGCCTTCGCCCAAGGCCGTAGCGAGCACCAGGACTTACAAAACGAGCTGATTAGCCTGAAGGCGCGGCGCAGCAACATCGAAGACGCCCAAATCAAAATGCGCCAGGCGCTGTGCCGGGCGCTGAATCTGGCCGAGGACGAGATGCCGTTCGCCGGCGAATTGATCCAGGTGCGCGACGAGGACAAGGATTGGGAAGGCGCCGCCGAACGCTTGCTGCGCAATTTCGGTTTGTCGCTGCTGGTGCCGGATGCGCATTACGCGGCGGTGGCCGACTGGGTGGAGCAAACCCATTTGCGTGGCCGCCTGGTCTACTTCCGGGTCAGGCCGAACCAGCGCGGCGAGCTGCCGGAACTACACCGCGATTCGTTGGCGCGCAAATTGGCGATCAAACCCGATTCGGCGTTTTACGATTGGTTGGAGCGGGAAATCGCCCACCGCTTCGACGTGGCCTGCTGCGCGACCCAGGAGCAATTCCGCCGCGAGCAAAAAGCCATCACCCGCGCCGGCCAAATCAAGGCGCCCGGCGAGCGCCACGAAAAAGACGACCGCCACCGCCTCGACGACCGCAGCCGCTACGTGCTGGGCTGGAGCAACGCCGCCAAGATCGCCGCGTTGGAGAACAAGGCCAAGCTGCTGGAAAAGCAGCTAGCCGATTCAGCTCGTCGCTTGGCCGACATCGATAAAGCGCAAAAGGCGGTCAAGGCGCAATTGGAAACCTTGACCAAGCTGGGCGAATACCGCGATTTCCGCGAACTGGACTGGCAACCTTTGGCTACGGAGATTGCTCGGCTGGAACACGAGAAACGCGAGCTGGAAGCGGCGTCCGATCTGCTCAAGCAACTGACGGAGCGGCTGGAAACGCTGCAACGTGCTTTGGCCGATACTGAGCACGCGCTGAATGACAAAATCAAGGAAATCGGCGCTACCGAACAACGCAAACAGGCCGCCGAAGCGTTGTTGACGCAGACCGCCGACATTCTTAGCGAAGCCGGCGACGCACACGCCGCGCAATATCCTACTTTGGAAGCGCTGCGCGGCGAAGTGCTGGCCGAGCGGCAAGTCACGGTGGAATCCTGCGACAACCGCGAACGTGAGATGCGCGATTGGTTGCAGACCAAAATCGAAAACGAGACCAAAAAACTCAATTATTTGCGCGACAAGATCATCGACGCGATGCGCGGCTATTGCGCGGCCTTCCCGTTGGAAACCCAGGAAGTCGACGTCGGCATCGCCGCTGCCCACGAATATCAAACCATGCTGGAAGGTTTACAAAGCGACGACTTGCCGCGCTTCGAGGCTCGCTTCAAGGAATTGCTCAACGAAAACACCATCCGCGAGGTCGCTAACTTCCAGTCGCAACTGGCCCGCGAGCGGGAAACCATCAAGGAGCGCATCGCCCTGATCAACGAGTCCTTGACTCAGATCGACTACAACACCAACCGCTTCATCGTGCTGGAAGCGCAACCGACGCCGGACGCCGACGTGCGCGACTTTCAAAGCGAGTTACGCGCCTGCACCGAGGGCGCGCTGACCGGTTCCGACGACGAGCAATATTCGGAAAACAAGTTTCTGGAAGTCAAAAAAATCATCGAGCGTTTTCGCGGCCGCGAGGGCCAGGCCGAGCAAGACCGGCGCTGGACAGCCAAGGTTACCGACGTACGCAATTGGTTCAATTTCGGCGCCAGCGAGCGCTGGCGGGAAGACGGCAGCGAACACGAGCATTATTCCGACTCCGGCGGTAAATCCGGCGGCCAGAAGGAAAAACTGGCCTACACGATACTGGCCGCCAGTCTGGCTTATCAGTTTGGTTTGGAATGGGGCGCGGTGCGTTCGCGTTCCTTCCGCTTCGTGGTGATCGACGAGGCCTTCGGCCGCGGCTCCGACGAATCGGCGCAATACGGCTTACGGCTGTTCGAAAAGCTCAATCTGCAATTGCTGATCGTCACGCCGCTGCAGAAAATTCACATCATCGAGCCCTACATCGCGGCGGTCGGCTTCGTGCATAACGAGGAAGGACGTGCGTCCAAGCTGCGCAATTTGAGCATCGAAGAGTATCGTGCCGAACGCGCGGCACGCGGCGGATGAGCAAGCCGGCCTGGACCTCGCCGGCCGAGTTGCGCGGCGAACTGGACAAACGCTGGCAGCGCGGGCAAATCCTGACGGAAAGCTTGGCGCCCAGCGGATTGTTTCCGCTGCGGATTCCGTTAAAACCACCCAGCCCGGCGCAACTGGCCGCCGATTTCACCGCCGTACAGGTTTGGGTGGAGCCTTGGTTGGCCGTTGACGCCAAGCATTTTGCCGTCGAATGGCGCGACATCAATCATCGGCTGTCGGGGCGCAACCGTTTGCCGGCGGCGGTGGTTTTCGACAAGCCGGACGACGCGGCGGCGTATTTGAAAAAAGCCAAGGAATTGGCGGTTTTCGGGCAATTGGCGGCATCGCTGGTTGACGATTTCGCCGCCCTGCGGCCTTGGTTATTGAAATATCCGTTACGTGTCTTGGAGCACGCCGACGAATGGCAAAAATTGTTGAGCGTGGCTGGCTGGGTCGTAAAACATCCTCGGCCAGGCATTTATCTACGCCAAACCAGCCTGCCCCGTATCGACAGCAAATTCATCGAAAGCCGCAAGAAGTTGCTTGGCGAATGGCTGGATTTGCTGTTGCCGGCCGCGGCGATCGATGCTACGCAAACCGGCGTCGCCGGCTTCGAGTTGCGCTACGGCTTTTTGGCGAAGCCGGCGACGATTCGTTTCCGCTTACTGGATAGCCGGCTGCGGATTGCCGGCTTGAGCGATCTGACGGTGACCGCCGGGGAATTCGCGACTTTGAATTTGCAGGTCAAGCGGGTATTCGTCACCGAAAACGACATCAACGGCCTGGCGTTTCCGCCGTTTGCCGATAGCATGGTGATCTTCGGCAGAGGCTACGGGTTCGATGCCTTGGCGCAAGCCGAATGGTTGAAGGATAAGGAAATTCACTATTGGGGTGACATCGACACCCACGGCTTCGCTATCCTCAGCCAGTTTCGCCAGCATTTTCCGCAAGCCCAATCCTTGCTGATGGACGAGGCCACTTTAATCGCGCATCGCTCGCAATGGGTCGAAGAAGCTAGCCCGATTAACGCCGAATTGGCTTATTTGACAGTGGACGAGGCGGCGCTATACGACGTGTTGCGGGATCATCGTTATGGCCGTGGGCTGCGCCTGGAACAGGAGTATGTCAGCTTTGCGCTACTGTCGGAACGGCTGGCGGCGCTGGATTTGCTAACGGCTGGCGGCGAGGGCGCGTAGCGGTGAGTGCGTATTTCGTGGATGTTTGGCAAGGCAGATTGAGCGTATCTGCCGACACATTAGCGCGATTGGCGTCGCGATTATCGGACGACGAAATGTTGAAGGCGCAAGCGATCAAGCTTCCAACCTTACGTGATCGCTACGTTGCCACGCGCGGCATGTTGAGAGAAACGCTGGCCGGCTATTTGGCGGCCGATCCGGCGACGTTAAAATTCGTGTCCGGCCCCTACGGCAAGCCGGGTTTGATTGATGAGCCTTTACAATTCAATATCTCGCATACTGCTGATTTATTGTTAATAGCCATCGCTAATTTTGCTGACATTGGAATTGATGTGGAGACGGTTAAGCTGCGGCGCAATTTTGAAAATTTGGCGCAGCGTTGCTTTTCCGTGCGGGAGTATCAAGATTGGTGCGAACTGCCGGTGGAGTGGCAGGCGGACGCATTTTATCGGTTATGGACCAAGAAAGAGGCCTTTGTCAAAGCAGTCGGTCGCGGAATTGCTTTGGGCTTGGAGCAATGCGAGTTTGCAGTGGAGGCGGGTGGGCAGTTGCGAACTATTCCCGACGAGTATGGTTCGGCCAGTGCGTGGCTGGTTCACGAATTGAGTGTTGCTGCTGTTAATTCGGCCCTTAGCGTTTCGTGTTCCGGCGGTGGCTTGAGTTTGGCTCCTGAATTAGAGTCCGGATTTGGCGGTGATGACGGCTCTGGAGTATTGCAGAACCGAGTCGGCAACAACTGCGCGGCATTGGTTACGCCGGCCCGGTGCTATGCTTTGCGGCGGTTGTTGCTGCAAGCCGATTGAGGCTTACTGAAGCCTCGCAATCGGCTTGCAGCGATCGAAAACCCTTTGTGGTTTGTCCCGTCTATGTGGTTGCATTTGCCGGCTATGTGGGTTTTGTAACAAATATCTCTTCCTGTTATTAACGCGCCCCTCTGAATAATTGCCTTTGTTGAGCCACACAGGGCGCCGGATTGCTCACTAAAAGCGGTTTGCCGGCTTTGTTGCTGTCAATTAGTAACTTGGAACGGGATTTGCTGAGTAGACTAAAAAACGGACTATTTAGTGAGGTTGATATGACTATACACATTGCATCCATGATGCCGGACCGTGCGCTTGACGAGAGTGTCATCGCCAAAGCTATTACGAAAATTGCCGTTGATTTGGCAAGATTTCGTGATGAGCCGATACAAAAACGGACGCCGATCCTGGACTTGATATTTCTATTACCCAGCCGCCAGGAGAGGGCTGATTTCGAGGGTTTGCGTTTGCATTCGTTCGATAAAACCTCGCAGACTTTGCGGATAGAATGTGCCGTACCGGAAAAAATGGTGGCATCCACTCACGCTGAGCGTTTTGTGGTCGCGGTGATAATGGACACCATTGATGCCGCTGCAGAATTTTTCACCGAGCAGCGCATATTGTTTAATGCAGCCGGGCATTTGGCATTGGCGGAGGCGCTGGTGGTGCGTGAACACTATGCGATCAATTAATCGATAACTGAGTTTATCGAAGGAAACGCCAGCCTGTGTTTCGACGAGGTAAGCCCGAGCGGAATATCCATGATAAATAGGGCTGGGTTAAGGTAGGCTTACGCCGGGTCGGTCAAGTCCAGCAAGCTAACCACATTTAGTTTGATCGCTAACCGCGTCAACTCGATGTCGCTGTTCACTCCCAGCTTGTTTTTGATCAGGTAATGGCAGTTGCCGACGGTTTTCCGGCTAATGTTCAGCGTATTGGCAATGTCGTCTTGCGTGTTGGCTTCGACCAGTAGGCGCAGAATTTCGAATTCTCTGGCGGTTAAACTATTCAGTGCTATCGAATCATTGCCGAGTTTTTCCAACGCCAACGCTTGGGCGATGTCGGTGCTGAGAATGTGTTTGCCAAGATAGACGTGCCGTATCGCCTGCAACAGCAAATCCGGTGTGCTGCTTTTGGTGACATAACCCAAAGCGCCGGCACGGCAGGCTTGGCGGGCAAAGCTGGGGTTTTGATGCATACTGAAAACCAGTATCCTGGCTTTGTGGTCGCGTTGTTTGAGGCGGCCTATCAATTCCAGGCCGCTTGAGCCGGGCAGGGTTAAATCGGTTACGACCACGTCGGGTTGGCATTCCTTGTATAGGCAATAGGCGTCTACGCCGTTCGCGGCTTCGGCAATGACCTTTAAGTCTGTTTGTTTGCTGATCAGTGAGCGGTAGCCCTCCCGGACTATTGCGTGATCGTCTACCAGCAAAATACTGATAGTGGTTTGCTTGGTCATTGGGCGCTCTCCGACTGCGCTGTTGGCAAGCGGGCTTCGATTATCAGGCCATGCGGCTTTGCTATGCTTAAATTGAATTTGCCGTTTAAGGCAAGGATGCGTTCGCGCATGCCCAGCAAGCCTATGCCGTCGCCCGGCACAAACGGCAAAGTGATGGCGTTGCCGTTGTCTTGTATGGTGATCGATGTCTCGGTGCTGTTGATTGTTAGTGTAATATCGGCTCGGCTGGCAGAGGCATGTTTGGCGATATTGCTGACGGCCTCTTGGGTGATGCGAAACAGACTGATTGCCAGCGATTCCGTCAACGTTCTGCAATCGCCGATGATGCGCAGGCTAAAGTGCGTCTTGCCCAGACGGTTCCAGTTTGCTATCAGGGCGCGCAGGCTGGCGTCCAGGCCTAATTCTTCCAGCTCCGCCGGGCGTAAGCGAGTCAATAAGTTCCGCACACTTTGTTGCATGGCTTGGGTAAAGCGGGATATTTGCTCGGCCTCTGTGACTAGCTCAGGACAATTTTGCTGCGCCGTTTGAGCGATGACCGTCGTGACGGCTTGGATTGCAGTCAAACATTGGCCTAATTCGTCGTGAAGTTCCCGTGCCAGGCAGCGGCGTTCCTCTTCCTGCAAGTTCATCAACATCACAGCCAGTTTTTGCCGTTCCGTTAAGAGTTGTTGCTGATTGTCGGCGAGTTGGTTGATTGCCGTGGCGGTAAGCTGCCATTCCACTAAGTCGAACACGGGTAGTCGGAACGCCAAATCACCTGTACTGAGCCGGTTTAATCCCGCCACAATAGTCTGAGCGGGAAGTAAGGCCCGGCTGGTGACCAAGTAAACCAGCAAGCAAACCGCTGTGATCGTTACCGCCGACAACGCCAGTAAATCTCGGACGTCATCCCAAGCGCGGGTTATCGACAACTCTGCGCTAACCGAAACAGTTAATACGCCGTAAGCCTGGCCGTTGTAAGTTATCGGCCGCTGCCAGTCGAAGTGCGGTCCAAAAATTCGTCGATATAATTCGGCAAAATACTCAGGATAGTGATGGGTGGATAAGTCGATGCCTTTGCAGTAGTTCCGCATCGTTTCGCCGTCATTAGCCAGATAGCTGGCGCAAATGCCCGGTTCGCTAGCGGTCTGTTTCCATAAGTCAAAATCCGGGAAGGGGTTGGCCGGGTTTTCGCCCGCGCTGGCTTTGAATAACTGCAACTCCAGTTGTTTGCCCAGCGCGGCTAAAGTGTTTTGTGCTTGCGCTGCCGATTGTTGAGCGCTGCGATGCAGCACATAGGTCAGCGTCGCGAGTAAACACAGTAAGGCTACCCCCGCAATGCGGGTTAATAAATACAGTTTTAGATTCATGATCGATTCGTGGCGCGCTGATAGTCGGTGGATGTTGCTGAAAAGGCATTTTAGGTAGTTGAGTGGGTGCAGAATAGCTTGATAGCGAGATGCGGGCAATTTGCCCGAGTTTGCCGGGTGAATGTCGGCTTACGGGCGGCAGTTGCTTACTTAAGCTGAGATCCTCTAAATCGGCTCAATTGGGAGGCCCAACATGCTTAAAACAGTGACTGTCAGAAATATTATGGCTATACCGCGCGAAGCGGTATGGTCTGCGATGGCCGGTATTGGGGGTCTGGGGCGATGGTTTCCGGTGAGTCGTTATCTGGGTTCGGAGGCGTCAAGCTTGGGTGCGGAGCTATTATGAATATTGTCAGCTTGATTAAATGCGTGTCGTTGGTTGTGGGTATGTCAACCGCAGAGGTCAACGC
Source organism: Methylomonas sp. PHL2-19 (assembly GCF_059331595.1). Lineage (NCBI taxonomy): Bacteria > Pseudomonadati > Pseudomonadota > Gammaproteobacteria > Methylococcales > Methylococcaceae > Methylomonas > Methylomonas sp. PHL2-19. The sequence goes on along the minus strand of NZ_CP196839.1, from coordinate 4,323,247 downwards.
CGCCCCGCGGATAGCGGTTTTGGATTTTGAATTGAACGACATAACGTCGCTGCCGAACACGTCGACGGAAATTAGCCGCACTTCCTGTATGGCGCCTTTGTTGATGGCAGCCTTAAGCCGGTCGGGTGCTTATCAAATCGTTGCTGTCGATGCGGAAAGTCAGAAAACCGCCAACAGTGGCTTTGGCTACTTGTTTCGCTTTCACGATTTGGCAGCAGACTTGGGGCAGCAGCGGGGTGCGGATTGGGTGCTGGTTGGTCAACATAGCAAACCGAGCTTTTTGTTCTCGTATCTGTGGGTATATTTGATCGACGTTAATAAGCGGGCGGCGGTAGCGCGTTATGACATCGAGTTGAAGGGTAGTCATCAGAAAGTCACTCAGCACGCTATCGATACCTTGGCTGGAAAGATCAGAGCTACGCTCACCGAGTACAGCATCAATTAGTTTTACGGTTGCAATAGGCATAAAAAAAGCCGCTGAGTAGCGGCTTTTCTTTGTTCCCAATAAGAAACGTTTAACGTTTTGAGTATTGAGGACGTTTTCTGGCTTTGTGCAAGCCGACTTTTTTACGTTCAACTTCACGAGCATCGCGAGTAACGTAACCGGCTTTTCTCAATGGTGGTCTCAAGGCTTCGTCGAAAACCATCAATGCACGGGTCAGACCGTGGCGAATGGCGCCAGCTTGGCCTGAAGGGCCGCCGCCGGTAACGACGATGTTGATGTCGAAATCACCGGTTTTACCCAACAACTCCAGCGGTTGTCTGGCAATCATTTCGTCGGTTTTGCGGCCGAAATATTGTTCAACAGGGAGTTTGTTGATGGTGAATTTTCCTGAACCGACTGTGGCGTAGACGCGAGCGATTGCGCTTTTGCGACGACCTGTTCCGTAGTATTGAGCTGCCATAAACTATCTACCTGCTTAGAATTCTAAAACTTTAGGTTGCTGAGATTGATGATTATGCTCAGAACCTGCGTAAACTTTCAATTTTTTGAACATGGCGCGGCCCAATGGATTTTTGGGCAGCATGCCTTGTACGGCGGTGGTGATGATCCGGTCCGGGAAAGTTTGTCTTAACTTGCCCAAGGAAGCTGACTTCATGTTGCCGACATAACCGGTATGGCGGTAGTACATTTTGTCTTTTTCTTTGTTGCCGGTCACGCCGATTTTTTCGGCGTTGATGACGATAATGTAATCGCCGGTGTCAACGTGTGGTGTGAATTCGGGTTTGTGTTTTCCGCGAAGACGTCGTGCAATTTCAGTAGCAAGGCGACCTAATGTCTTTCCTTCTGCATCAATCACGTACCAATCGCGCTTAACTTCTGCGGGCTTTGCACTAAATGTTTTCATCTTTGCTTTTTAGTCTGTTGAGGCTATAAAAACCGTGAATTGTACTTAATAGGGGCGTTAACTTCAAGTCCAATTAAAGCTTAATTTTCAGGGAGTGCAATTTTCGGTATAAGTGCGTGCGTTCCATGCCGATAGCCGATGCCAGTTTGGCGACGCTGCCGCCGGTTTTTTCGAAATGATACTCCAGGTAGGATTTTTCGAAATGATCGCGGGCTTCCTTTAGCGGCAAATTGAAAAACTCCGGTACATTCAAACCCAATTTGGGTTGTTCTGCAATCGAACCCAGTGCGGTTTTGACTTCGTCCAGCTCGATGTCGTCACCGGCACCGAGTATCATCAGGCGCTGTACCAGATTACGCAATTCGCGCACATTACCCGGCCAGCTGTAATTACGCAAATAATTTTGCGCTGCCATAGAGAAACGCCGGAACGGCAGCTTTTCCTGGGTAACGAAATGATCGACATAAAAATTCAACAGACTGGGTACGTCTTCACTGTGTTCGCGTAGCGGCGGAATCTCCAGTGTCACGACGTTCAGTAAATAGTAAAGATCCTGACGGAAGCGGCCGCTGTTGACTTCTTCTTCCAATGACATACGGGTGGACGCGACGACTCGTACGTCAACGCGCACCGCCTGACTGCCGCCAACCCGCAGGAACGAGCTGGATTCCAGTGCACTCAGCAAGCGAGTTTGAGTTTCCGGGTCCATGCCGCCGATTTCACCCAGAAATAGCGTGCCGCGATGGGCTTGTTCCAACAAGCCGCGATAAACCCGGCCATTATCTTCGCGGCCGAAAAATTCCACCGCCGAGTTTTCCGGCGAAATACTGCCGACCGACACATCAACAAACGAGCCGTCGCGCCGCGAACTATTGTTGTGCAAATAGCGGGCGAACATTTCCTTACCGACCCCGGCTTCACCGACGAATAACACTCGGGCGTCGTGCTGCGCCAGGCGCTTTAACTTATCCTTGGTACGTTCCACCACCGCGCTTTTGCCGACCGGGTCCACGCCTATCATCAGCTGTTGTTTCAAACCGGCGTTTTCGCGCTGCAAAGAGCTGGTCTCCAGTGCGCGTTCGACGATCAGCAGCAACTTAGCCAGCGATAATGGCTTTTCCAAAAAGTCATACGCGCCAAGCCGAGTCGCTTCCACGGCTGACTCCACTGAGGCATGTCCGGACATCATAACCACCGGGCATAGTGCGTCGTCTTCGCTGACCCATTCCCGCAGCAGCGTGATTCCGTCGCTGTCCGGCATCCAGATGTCCAGCAGGATCAGATTAGGCGGGCGCTGATTTTTCAGGGCTTTAGCTTCCGTGGCGTTTTCCGCCATGGCGACATCGTAACCTTCATCCTCAAGAATTTCCGACACCAACTGACGAATGTCCTGCTCGTCATCGACCACCAAAATATACGGTGCTTGCTTATTCATTTAAAGTTCCCAAATTCAAAAACCGGCAGCTGGAGTAAAAACCCCGCGCCGCCATTATAAGACGTATCCACCCAAATCACCCCGCCATGTTCTTCCACGATCTTTTTGACAATAGCCAGGCCCAGGCCGGTACCTTTGGCCTTGCTGGTTACGTAGGGGTCGAAAATGGTTTCAAGCTGTTCCGCGTTCAAGCCGTTGCCATTGTCGTAGATGCCCAATTCGACATAGTCGGTGTTGTTCCTGCTGACTTTGGCGATTTTGATCTCGATGCGGCAGGGCGCCGTAGTGGCCTCTTGGGCGTTTTTGATCAGGTTGTGCAGTACTTGACGCAGGCTGACCGGATCCGCTTCGACCAGCACTCGGTCGCTTGCAAACTTGGTGCTGAACACAATGCCGGAGGGCAGGTATAAAGCCACGACTTCCTGAATCAGGTCAACCAGATTGATTTTTTCCACTTGTTTCTTGGACGGGCGGGCGTATTCGGAAAAATCGTCCACCATGCGTTTCATCGCTTCCACCTGTTGGACGATGGTGCGAGTGCCGCGTTGCAGAAATTCGGCGGAGCCATCCTGTAATTCCTTGGAGAGCTTGTGCTGCAAACGCTCTGCGGACAGCTGGATCGGCGTCAACGGATTTTTGATTTCATGCGCCAGACGCCGCGCCACTTCGCCCCAGGCTGCGTTTTTCTGTGCCTGAATCAGGTCGGTGACATCGTCGAACACTACCACCGCACCGGTGCGGGCGCCGTGCTGCGAGAACAGCGGCGTACCTCGGCACAACAGTTCCTGACGGCCGTTGGGGCCGAGAAACACGATGCGCTGCTCCCAAATATCGTCGGCTTTTTCCAGCAGGCTTTGGATTGCATTCAGTACATCGGCCAGTTCGTTGTGCAGGGTCGCCAAAGTCGGTAAAGTCTCGCCGACGAAATGGCTGACCGGGATATGTAAAATCCGGTAGGCGGCCTGGTTGGCGGTACGGATGTAAAAGGCGGCGTCAAAACTGATCACCCCGGCCGTGAGATTGGCCAGGATGGTTTCCAGATAGGCTCGCTGGTTTTCTACTTCCAGGCCAGCAACACGGGTTTCGTCGCGAGAGCGGGCGATGCGCCGGGTCATCTGGTTGAATGATTCCACCAGAAAGCCCAAATCATCCTGATTCATAACCGGCAGCTGTTGTTGATAATCGCCGTCGGCGACCGCTTGCGTGCCTTTTACCAGTTCTTTAACCGGCGCGACGATGTTGCGAATACTGATAAAAGCCACCCAAATAGCCGCGAGTAGGCTGAGCAGCAACACCAGCAGCAGGATTAGCGAGAAGCTGGTTTTCAGTGAGTCGCGCAGGAAATTCATTTCCTGGTAACGGATGAAGGCAAATTCAATCGAGTCGGCCAAGTCGGTTACCCGCACCGGAATCGGAAACAAGGCTTGCAAAAATCGGCTTTGATCCGCTTCGATAGCCACGATGATACGCACCAGCATTTCATCGTTATCGCCGGGATCGAAAGCAAAATATTCCTTATTCTGCCGCAGCTGTAGCCAGATTTGTTCATCGGGAAGGTGCGGCAAAATATCGCTGGGGTTGACGCTGCTGGAGGCCAATACCCGGCCTTGGTTGGAAAATACCGCAATCTCCAATGCCCCGGATTCCGCCCACAGCGAGCCAACTTCCATCGCGATCAGGGCCTCCGATTTGTCGCGGAGTTGATCGGCCATTTGCTTGGTTTGCTTGATATGCCAGTTCATGCGTTGATTCAGCGAGGACTGGCTCAACTCCAGTGCATCGTCCATCGCCCGGTCTATTTCCACGTTAAACCAGCTGTCTATGCCTTGATGCAGAAATTGCACTGAGAAATAAAACACGATGGCCGCCGGCGCCAAAGCCAGCAAGACGAACAAGGACACCATGCGCGTGGTCAGCCGGGAGCCGGCCTCCTTTTTCTTTAACTCCCGCACCAGCGAATAGGTGTTGAACGCCACCAAGCCCAGCAAAATCACCGATCCTAGCGTGTTGATGACCAACAGCCAGGAATACATTTCGCCGAGTTCCGATGATTCTTGGGTGGCGCTGCTCATCAATTGCAGCGACAGCAATACGAAGCCGAACAGCAGGATAATCGAGGCGCTGGCCGGTAATTTTATTTTTGAATGGGCCATGTGTGCCAGGCGCTAGAAAGAAACCACTGGTTGTCCAGATAGGCGACTGGACGCAGCGGTATTGGCAACTGCTCGCGGTTGAATTGAGTTTTTACCGCCAGCAGGTAAGGCGTGCCGCCCACAACAAGTTCTGCGGGAATTGGCATGCTGTCATGCACGGCCGCCATGAAATTCATGGCCGCGCTCAAGGTTAAAAACATTTCGCTGCGGTCGAACGGGGTTTGCACCACATATTGATTCAGCAAGGCATGGAATTGCAGGCTGTAAGTCAGTTTGTGTTTATGGATTATCGTATCCCACAGCACCCCGGGTTGGCGCAGTTCTATCGCGACGTCCCAGGTTAAGCGCACACCTTTGTGCAGCGCTTCTTTGGCAGTCGGACTGAGCCGGTAGTCGATATGAGCCTGCACGTCATAACCGTCATCGACACGATCCAAATCGGCATATTCGATGCGCGCGGCATATTCTCCGGCTTCAGCCACGCCTGGCGCAATGTGCAGGCAGAGCATCAATGCCGCGTAACTAAGGGGCTTTGTAAAGCTTGGCATAATAAAAGCCGTCCATTTGCCGGTCACCGGTGATGATTTGCCGGCCGTGCGGACGTGACATGCCCCAGTGCGCCTCGATATGAATTTCGCTGGCATTGCTGTGTCGGGCAAGGAAAGCGGCGATTTGCGCCTCGTTTTCTTGCTTCAATACCGAGCAGGTGGCGTACAGCAAGATGCCGCCAGGTTTTAGTAATTGCCAGGCGTTATCAAGAATCTTGGTTTGCAGCGCTTGCAGGGCGGCAATATCGTCGGCGCGGCGCAGTATTTTGATGTCGGGATGGCGGCGGATCACGCCGAAGCCGGAGCAGGGCGCGTCCAGCAGTATCCGGTCAAATTGGCGGTCGCCAGTCCATGATCCGGATTGACTGGCATCGGCGGCTAAGGTTTCGGCTTGTAAGTGTAAGCGCTGTAAATTATCGGTCACGCGCTGCAGGCGTTGTTGATCGACATCGACCGCCAATAGACCGCCCAAAGCGGGTTGGCGCTCCAGAATCGCCGCGGTCTTGCCGCCCGGCGCGGCGCATAGATCCAGCACCTGTTGGCCGGGTTGCGCATCAAGCAGTTCTGCGGCCAGTTGGGCGGCAGTGTCCTGTACTGAAACTCGGCCTTGACTAAAGGCGGGCAATTGCTCGACGGCCAAGGCTTGGTCTAGTCTTATCGCCGTCTCGCAGCAGTCTACCGGTTGGGCGGCGATGCCTTGCGCGGCAAGTTCGTCCAGATAAGCGGCTCGGTTGCCTTGCAACAGGTTGACACGCAAAGCCATCGGCGGTGCCTGGTCGTTGGCGTGTAGGATTTTTTCGTAATGTTCCGGCCAGTCTTGCTTGAGCACATCCACTATCCAGTTCGGATGGTTGTAGTGGGCTTGGGTGTCCGCAGCGCAGGCTTGCTGCAAGGTTTCGGCCTCGCGTAAATATTGTCGGAGTATCGCGTTAACCAAAGACTTGGCCCAAGGTTTATGGCTGGTGGCGGCGACCGTTTCCGACACGGCGGCGTGCGATTTAACCCGCATGTGTTGCAGTTGATACAGGCCGATTAGCAGCAGGGCTTTAATGTCGCCATCTTTTTGTTTGAGCGGCTTGCTGAGCAAGCGGCCCAGCATAAAATCTAGTGCGTAGTAATGGCGGATGACGCCGTAGCACAAGGCTTGGACGAAAGCCCGGTCTTTGACATCCTTGATTTTGGGCAGGCCATGCTCCAGGGCGGCGGTCAGCGATTGGCCGTCGTTGAGAACGTGGGCGAGGATCTGTGCCGAGCAGCCGCGCAGATTCATGAGCCAAGCATAACGCGGTCAGAGGGGTGGGCATTCATAAAGTCTTTGCCGGCTATGCGTTTGCCACCGGGGAGTTGCACTTCCAGCAGGCGCAGCACACCGTCGCCGGTGGCGACATCAAGTGCATGTTCCGCGCAACTGATGGTGCCGGGTGCTTGTTCTGCCCGTCGATTAAGTACCTGGCTGCGCCAGACCCGCAATACTTGGCCTTGATACAGGGTTTGCGCCACCGGCCAGGCATTCAGGCCGCGGACTTTACGATCCAGTTCTACAGCAGAGTTTTGCCAATCCAAGTTGGATTCCTGTTTTTCCAGTTTGTGGGCGTAAGTAACCAGCGCTTCGTCTTGCGGTTGGGCTTGCAACGAGCCATTGGCTATCTGGTCGACCACTTTAACCAGCCCTTCGGCGCCCATTTGCGCCAATTGATCGTGCAGGCTGCTGGATGTGGCGTCGGCGCTGATCGGGCATTCGGCTTTGTATAGCATGTCGCCGGCATCGAGTTTTTTTACGACTTTCATAATGGTGATGCCGGTTTTAGCATCGCCCGCCATGACGGCCCGGTGAATCGGTGCCGCGCCGCGCCAGCGCGGCAGCAGCGAACCGTGCACATTGATACAGCCTTGTTTAGGTATATCCAATACCGCTTGCGGCAGAATCAGACCGTAAGCCACGACGACCATTAAATCGGCATCCAGTGCCGCTAATTGGGCGATAGATTCGGGGCTTTTGAAGTTTTCCGGTTGATACACCGGAATGTTGGCGGCTACGGCCAGGGCTTTGACCGGGCTGGCGGTCAGCTTGCGGCCGCGTCCGGCGGGGCGGTCGGGCTGAGTATAAACCGCGCAGACTTGATGCGGCGAATCCAGTAAGGCCTGCAAGGTAGGAACCGCAAAATCCGGCGTACCGGCGAACACGATTTTCATGAAATGTCCTGATTAGCCTTGCGACTTGTGAATTTTATCCAACTTGGCTTTGATACGGTTGCGCTTGAATGCCGAGAGATAATCAACGAATAACTTGCCTTCCAGATGATCCATTTCATGTTGAATGCAAACCGCCAGCAAGTCACGCGCTTCCAGTTCAAAGCTTTCGCCGTCGCGGTTTAACGCCTTGACTCTGATATGTTCGGCACGGCTGACTTTTTCGAAAAAACCTGGCACGGATAGGCAGCCTTCCTCGGATTCCTCAACGCCGTCGCGTTCAATAATTTGCGGATTGATCAAGCAGATCGGTTCGTCCTTGTTCTCGCTGACATCCATCACGATCACGCGCTTATGTACGTTTACCTGGGTAGCCGCCAAGCCCACGCCCTTGGCGGCATACATGGTTTCGATCATGTTATCGACCAAGGTTTTGATGCTGTCATCGACTGTGTCCACCTCGGCCGCGACGTTGCGCAACCGTTTATCGGGAAACTCCAGAATTTTAAGAATACTCACCCATCACTCCACTTGCGAACTGTAATAGTGGGATTTTATCCGAAATTGCCTTGGGTTTGAATGTGAAGACTAAATAGGGCCGGGTTTAGTCTGGAACGGCTCGTGCTGGCATAATGCCCGAATTAATCTAAACTGTGCGGCAAATCGATGGTTGATTTTTTACGCATTTGTTTCAAATTGGACTGGGCGGCATGCAAAGCAGCGGCGCTTGCCGATTTTGCATTTGGACGCTTCGTCCGGCGGATTTTGAACGGTTTTATAAGCTCTGGCAGGATAAATTATGTTTTTTCGCGCGATACTGGGAATATTGATACCACTGGTTTTTGCCGCAGTGGCTTGGGCCGACGAGCTGAAAATAAACCCCAATCATCCCGATCAGTACACGGTTGTTAGAGGTGATACCTTGTGGGACATTTCCGGGAAGTTTTTACAGCACCCCTGGGAGTGGCCGCAGCTTTGGCATAACAATCCGCAAATCAAGGATCCGCATTGGATCTACCCGGGCGACACCTTATATTTTTCCTACGTGAACGGTGTGCCGCGCTTGAGCTTCTCACCGGATGGTAATGACGAAAAACTGTTGCCGCGCGTGCGCGAGTCCGATATTGATCAAGCCATTAAAATGATTCCCAGCGATGCCATCGTGCAATTCTTGAATTCGCCGAAAGTCGTCACAGCGGAGGAGTTGCAGCAGGCGCCTTATGTCATCGGCTTTGTCGGTGAACATTTGATCGCCGGGGCAGGGGACGGTGTTTACGTTCGGGCCATCGAAAACCCGTCGGGCTTGGGGTATACCATTTATCGGGCAGGCAAGGCCTATGTCAGTCCGGTCACCAAGGAAATTTTGGGTTACGAAGCGCAATATATCGCTGATACCACGCTACAGGAACCGGGTGATCCGGCCACCTTGCTGATTAATAAATCCGATATGGAAATCCAGCGAGGCGACCGCTTGATGCCTACTTCCGAGGGTGAGTTAGCCTTAAATTATTTTCCAAGACCGCCCAAACATCAGGTAGTGGGCAACATCATCCAGGTGAAGGGCGGTGTGTCGCAGATCGGTCAACACGATGTGGTGGTCATAGATAAAGGTACTGCCGACGGTTTGGAAGTGGGGCATACCTTGGATGTGTATCGCAAAGGGCATGTCATCGTGGATAGGTATCAATCCCAGGAAGCTGTGGCGGTGAAAATGCCGGATGAGCTGGCTGGTGTGTTAATGGTATTTCGGCCGTTCGAACGGGTGAGCTATGCGTTAGTGATGCAGGCAACCGCTGCGATGCACACGTTGGATAGAGTGCAGACGCCCTAATGGATGCCCGAGCTAACGATATTCAATCGGGTTGGTTTAAGCCGCTCCGGTTTGTTCTTTAACCTGTTTTGGAAGCCGCGCTCAATCCGCAAATCAAGTACTGGCTGGCGATGCTGCGTAGTCCCGGCGTCGGCAGTCAGGCCATTCAGCGCTTGCTGGCACATTTTGAGCCAGAACAGATATTCTCGGCGTCGCGAACCACTTTAACTGGCTTGGGTTTCAGCGAAAAGCTCATCAATGCGCTGCAAAAACCGGATTGGCAAAAGGTCGAAGACGATATTGGCTGGCTGGAGCAAGCCGGAAATTATGCGTTGACCTTGGACGATGCCGACTATCCGGCGCAACTGAGAGAAATTGCAAATCCTCCCCCGGTTTTATTTGTCAAAGGCAATCCTGCATTGTTGCTTGAGCCGCAATTGGCAATAGTCGGTAGCCGTAACCCTTCTCCCGTCGGCGTCAGTACGGCAATTCAATTTGCAGAGGCATTGGCTGCAGCCGGGTTTGTCGTAACCAGTGGCTTGGCCTTGGGCATCGATGCCGCGAGTCACCAAGGTGCTTTAAACGTAAATGGGCAAACCATAGCCGTGGCCGGCACCGGTTTGGATCGGGTCTATCCGGCTTGCCATAAGCAATTGGCTACCCAAATAGTTGAGCATGGTGCGCTGGTCTCCGAGTTTCCACCCGGTACTGGTGCCAAAGCCAATCACTTTCCCAGGCGAAACCGCATCATCAGCGGTTTGTGCGTCGGATTATTGGTGGTCGAGGCCGCCCAGCAAAGCGGTTCGTTGATCACCGCGCGCTTGGCGCTTGAGCAGAATCGTGAAGTTTTTGCGATTCCCGGTTCGATTCACAACCCTTTGGCGCGCGGTTGTAATGCGTTAATTCGCCAGGGAGCCAAATTAGTTGAAACCGCGCAAGATATTTTTGAGGAATTAGGTCATTATAATCAAAGGTATATGCGATCCGAGTCAGAATTGGCGCAGACTTCGCTTGACCTGGAGCAGCAAAATCTATTGAAATTGATTCCGTACAGTCCCACAACGGTCGATACTCTGGTGCAAGATAGCGCTTGGTCGGCGGAAGAAGTTTCCTCGACGCTACTGGTGTTGGAGTTACAAGGCTACATTGCCGCACTTGCCGGTGGTGGCTACCTCAGAGTCAAATAAAGGTTCTAATGAAAGAAGATATTTTCGATGTGCTCATTTATCTGTTTGAGAATTATCTGGATGGCGACAGCGATAACTATCCGGATACTGCCGTGATTGCCAGCGAGTTGCTGGATGCGGGTTTTCAGCAGCCTGATGTGAATAAGGCGTTTGACTGGCTGGAGTCTTTGGCCGAAATTGAGAGCATCACACCGGCGGTTTCCTCATCGTTCCGCATTTTTAGCGGTCAGGAAATCTCCGTATTCGACATGGAGTGCCGGAATTTCTTGATGTATCTCGAGCACAGCGGCATCTTGACACCGATGAACCGCGAAATAGCGATTGATCGGGCGATGGCCTTGAAAGACGAAAATATTACGCTGGATAAATTGAAATGGATTGTATTGATGGTGTTATTAAGTCAACCCGGCGATAGCGCCGCTTTCTCCCGAATGGAAGACATCGTTTACGATTTGATACCTACTTCTTTACATTGATTTTTCTACGGACAGCATGAGCAAAAGTTTAGTCATTGTAGAGTCACCGGCAAAATGTAAAACCATAGAAAAGTATCTGGGAAAGGACTTCCAGGTGCTGGCCTCTTACGGCCATGTCCGCGATTTGATTCCCAAAGAGGGGGCGGTCGATCCGGAAAACGGTTTTGCGATGAAATACCAGGTGATTGATCGCAACCAACGCCATCTGCAAGAGATCGGTAAAGCCATCAAAAACGTCGATACACTGTATCTGGCGACTGACCCTGATAGGGAAGGTGAGGCGATTTCCTGGCATGTGTTCGAGCATCTCAAGGAAAAAAAGCTGCTAAAAGATAAGGAAGTGCTGCGGGTGGTGTTTCATGAGATCACCAAAAAGGCTGTTACTGAGGCTATCGCCCATCCCACCGAGTTATCTAATAATCTGGTCAATGCGCAACAGGCGCGGCGAGCTTTAGACTATTTAGTCGGTTTTAATTTATCGCCGTTGCTGTGGAAAAAAATCCGTCGCGGATTATCCGCTGGTCGCGTGCAAAGCCCGGCGTTGCGGATGATCGTCGAACGCGAAATGGAAATCGAGGCGTTCAAGACTCGTGAATACTGGTCGCATACCGCCGAAGCCAGCGCGCAAGGGTTGCCGTTTAAAGCCAAATTAACGCATTTCAACGGCGAAAAACTGAATCAATTCAGTTTTACCAACGAAGCGCAAGCGACTGAAGTCAGGCAAAACTTATTGGAAGCCGCCGATGGTCAGCTGATCGTCGCCAAGCTGGAAAAAAAGCAACGCAGTAAAAATCCGGCGCCGCCGTTTATCACTTCGACCTTACAGCAGGAAGCAGCTCGCAAGCTGGGTTTTACCACCAAGCGAACCATGATGGTGGCGCAACAGCTTTACGAGGGTATCGATTTGGGCGGTGAAACCGTCGGTTTGATTTCCTATATGCGTACCGACTCGGTCAATTTGGCCGAAGAGGCACTTGCCGATATTCGGGCGCTGATCGCGGAAAAATATGGCGCCGATGATGTGCCGAAAGAGCCGCGCCGATTCAAAACCAAATCTAAAAATGCTCAGGAAGCTCATGAGGCGATTCGGCCAACGTCCGTGCAGCGCTTGCCTGAACTGGTGAAAGACCGGCTCAGCGCCGAGCAATTCAAACTTTACGATCTGATCTGGAAGCGTACCGTTGCTTGCCAGATGATACATGCCACTTTGAATCAGGTGGCTGTCGATCTCAATTGCGGCAGCGATAAAAACGTATTTCGTGCCACCGGCTCTACGGTAACCAATCCCGGCTTCATGAAGGTGTATCTGGAAGGCGTGGACGACAGCAAGGAGGCAGCCGACGATCAGGATAGCCTGTTGCCGCCGATGGAAGAAGGGCGGCCTGTTGTATTGAATGAAATTGCAGCTACCCAGCACTTCACCGAGCCACCTCCGCGTTACAGCGAGGCGAGTCTGGTAAAAGCCTTGGAAGAACATGGCATCGGCCGGCCGTCCACTTATGCGACGATAATCTCGACCTTGCAAAACCGCGAATATGTGACGATCGACAACAAGCGGTTTTATCCGACCGACGTGGGGCGTATCGTGAATAAGTTCTTGACCGAGCATTTCACGAAATACGTCGATTACAGTTTTACCGCTAATCTCGAAGACGATCTGGATGCCGTGTCACGTGGCGAGAAGGATTGGATTCCGTTGATGAACGACTTCTGGCGGCCGTTCACGCAGTTGATCACCGAGAAAGAAGAGAGTGTGCAGCGCAAGGATGTGACTCAGGAAAGTATCGACGAAAAATGTCCGGAGTGCAGCAGTTCGCTGTCGATTCGTTTGGGGCGGAATGGCCGTTTTATTGGATGTACCAATTATCCGACGTGTTCGTATACACGAAATTTGGGGGATGACAATGCCGGCGCTACGTCTGCGGAACCGGAAGTGGTGGAAGGACGGGTGTGTCCGAAATGCGAGTCGACGCTGGTTATAAAGACTGGCAAGTATGGCAAGTTTGTCGGTTGTAGTGGGTATCCTAAATGCAAACACATCGAGCCCTTGGAAAAGCCTTCAGATACCGGGGTTGAATGTCCGCAGTGCAAGAATGGGGCGATCCTAAAACGCAAGGCGCGCAGCGGGAAGATTTTTTATTCTTGCTCGGAATATCCAAAATGCGATTATGCCTTGTGGGACGCACCGATCAAGGAAAGTTGCCCAGATTGTAATTGGCCGATTTTGACCTTGAAAACCACCAAGCGTCGTGGCACCGAAAAAGTCTGTCCGCAGAAAGAGTGCAAATACGCAACACCGTACGAGGGTGATCCGGACGACGCAAACGGACCGGCTTGAGCCTAGGGTAGTGCTACTGTTTGCCCGACCTGAATTGCGTGTTTGTCTATAAAGCCGGCTGGTAGTTCCAGTATGTATCTGGCCGGGACTTTGGAATCATAAATTCGGCACGGGTCTTTTGCGCAGGGCTGTAAATCTTTTAACAGCCCTACAATTTGGCCGCCACCCGCTAAAAACACCACATCCAAAGCCAGTAGGGTATTTTTCATCCATACCGCGCGATGGGTCTGATCCGGATAGACAAACAGCATGCCCTGGTCCTCGGCAAGTGTCTGCCGAAACATCAGTCCGTGCTCGCGTTCGCTTTCGTTAGCGGCGATAGCCGCGTAGACGATACGTTGTTGATCTACAAATCTGATGGGGTGGTTGAACTCGGTAAACCCGTTTGCTGAAGCCCGCGCGCTGTTGAGCGTCATAATAAAAGCGATGCCGAAAATGGTGCTGGAAAGATAAGAGTGCATGCGCGATGTCAGTAATATAAGGTTGTCTTTAAAGATGCGGCTGATTATAATGCCGCGTTCAATTATTTAGCGAGCGTGGCGAAATTGGTAGACGCGCTGGATTTAGGTTCCAGTGGTAACCCCGTGGGAGTTCGAGTCTCCCCGCTCGCACCATATCCTGCGTTATTCGTAACGATACGACCTTAAGTTCCCCAGATCTAAACATCGCCGGCCGGTCTCCCAAAATATAAAACCGTATTTTTAATTTTTTGAGGTAATGCAATGCAAGTTTCTGTCGAGAAGACATCAGAGTTAAGCCGAAAAATGACTGTTAGCATTCCTGATGCCGTGGTTCAGGAGAAAATGGAAACTCGCTTTAAAAAACTCGCGCGCGAAGTCAAAGTGGACGGATTCCGTCCGGGTAAGGTGCCCGCGAGCATGGTAAAAAAGTTGTACGCCGATAGAGTGAGAAACGAAGTAACCGGTGACTTGATTCAATCGACTTATTTTGAAGCGTTGCAACAACAGGATTTAAACCCCGCCGGTCATCCGCATATCCATCCTACCGAGAAAGCCGAAGGTTTTGAATATATCGCCGAGTTCGAAGTTTATCCGGAGATCGTTCTGGACGGCGTTAGCGCATTGAAAGTGGATCGCCCCTCAGCAACTGTGGAAGAGGCTGATGTCGATAACATGATTGAAAAACTGCGTCAGCAAAAGAAAACCTGGAATACGGTCGAACGCGCTTCGCAGGATGCTGACCGGGTAACCATTCATTTCTCCGGTGTCGCCGATGGCGAGAATTTTACCGACGGTAAGGTCGAAAATTACCAAGTGGAAATCGGCGGCAAACAAATGATTCCCGGTTTTGAAGACGAATTGAAAGGCTTGGTCGCCGGTGCGAGCAAAACCTTTTCTGTGACCTTCCCAGAGCAATACAACAGTGAAAAATTAGCTGGCAAAGTGGCCGAATTTGAGATCGAATTGGTTAAAGTAGAAGAGCCGGTTTTACCTGTCGTCGATGCGGAATTTATCAAGGCTTATGGTGTTGAAGACGGTGATGCGGCCAGTTTCCGTAGCGATGTTCGGGCTAACATGGAAAGAGAGCTGAACCAAGGTCTGAAAAACAAGTTGAAAAATGCGGTGATGGATGCGTTATACGAGAACATTGTGATAGCGATGCCTAACGCATTGATCGATCAAGAAATTCAAGCGTTGATGAAGCCTTATGCCGAACGCGCGAAAAACATGCGTTTGAAATTGGAAGACCTGAACTTGCCTAGGGATGCATTTGAAGCTCAGGCCAAGCGTCGAGTGGCCTTGGGTTTGATTCTGGGTGAAATCATCCAAAAGAATGACATCAAGGTCGATGCCGATAAAGTGCGTGCGGTCATTGATGATATGGCGAAGAGTTATGAGCGCCCCGAAGACGTTGTGAACTGGTATTATGCCGACAAGGCCAGGCTAAATGATGTGCAGCAGATGGTCTTAGAGGACCAAGCTGTTGCATGGATTGTCAGTCAGGCTAAAATCACCGACGTAACAGTTGGTTTTGATGATGTCATGGAAAAACAGTAACGAATGAGGGCTAAACGTGTTTAACCAAAATGTGATGAGCGAAATGATGGCGCCGCAAGCGGCGGGCGGTCTAGTGCCTATAGTGGTTGAACAAACAGCCCGTGGGGAAAGATCGTTCGATATTTATTCCCGTTTGCTGAAAGAGCGGGTAATTTTTCTAGTTGGTCAAGTGGAGGATTACTCGGCTAATCTGGTAGTAGCGCAATTGCTGTTCCTGGAGTCCGAGAATCCGGATAAGGATATACATTTGTATATCAACTCTCCCGGTGGCTCAGTGACAGCAGGGATGTCGATTTACGACACCATGCAATTTATCAAGCCGGATGTCAGCACCATGTGTATCGGTCAGGCCGCCAGTATGGGGGCGCTGCTGTTAGCGGGTGGTGCGCAGGGTAAGCGCTATTGTTTGCCTCATTCCAGGGTGATGATTCATCAGCCTTTGGGGGGGTTTCAAGGCCAAGCCTCGGATTTTGATATTCATGCCCGGGAGATTTTGGCTATTCGTGAGCGGTTGAACAAAATCCTGGCCCATCATACCGGGCAACCGTTGGAAAAAATTCAGCAAGATACGGATCGAGATAACTTTCTGAGTTCTCAGCAAGCGGTTGATTACGGTTTGATCGACAAAGTATTGACTAGTCGTATTGCCTGATAAGTGTCGCGTCGCGTCGTCAAGACTGCGACGTGATTTGAATGTTGGTTTTTGATATATTTCATCGCCATGACGAGGTAATGTATCACGGTGGAGTCTGTCTATGAGTAGAGACAAGAAAGGTAAAGACGATGAAAAACTTCTTTACTGTTCTTTTTGCGGTAAAAGTCAAAATGAAGTCAGGAAACTGATTGCAGGTCCATCCGTTTATGTTTGCGACGAATGTGTGGAATTGTGCAACGACATCATCAGGGATGAGTTGCTGGAAGATGAAATGTCCGTGGCCGGTGGTGCGCTGCCTAAGCCGAAGGAAATCAAGCAAGAATTGGATGGTTATGTCATCGGTCAGGAAAATGCCAAAAAAATTCTGGCCGTGGCTGTTTACAATCATTACAAGCGCTTGCGCAGCAACAGCAAAAAGAACGAAGTCGAGTTGGCGAAAAGTAATATCTTGCTGATTGGGCCCACGGGTTCCGGTAAAACCTTGTTAGCCGAAACCTTGGCCAGATTGCTGGATGTGCCTTTCACCATAGCAGATGCCACCACGCTGACCGAGGCTGGTTATGTCGGTGAAGATGTTGAGAACATCATTTTAAAGATTCTGCAAAAATGCGATTACGACGTGGAAAAAGCGGAGACCGGGATCGTTTATATCGACGAAATCGATAAAATCTCTCGCAAATCCGATAATCCGTCGATTACTCGCGACGTTTCCGGGGAAGGTGTGCAGCAGGCCTTGCTGAAGCTTATCGAAGGCACTGTGGCTTCTGTGCCGCCGCAAGGCGGTCGAAAGCACCCGCAGCAGGATTTTTTGCAGGTGAATACTGCCAATATCTTGTTTATCGTGGGTGGTGCTTTTGCCGGTTTGGATAAAGTCATCAAACATCGTACCGAGAAGGGCGGCATCGGTTTTTCGGCGGAAGTTAAAACCAAGGACGATAAACGCAACGTCGGCGAGATTTTTGCCGATGTGCGTTCCGAGGATTTGATCAAATACGGCTTGATTCCGGAGTTTGTCGGTCGTCTGCCGGTTATCGCTACGCTGGACGAGTTGGATGAAGCGGCGTTGATTCAAATTCTGACGCAACCTAAAAATGCTTTGATCAAGCAGTACAAGCATTTGTTTGAAATGGAAGGTGCGGAGCTAGAGTTTAGAGATGATTCGTTAGCGGCGATTGCCCGCAAATCGATGGAACGAAAAACCGGTGCCAGAGGTTTGCGAACAATTGTCGAGAATGTGTTGTTGGATACGATGTACGAACTGCCTTCCAACGACAAAATATCGAAAGTTGTCATCGACGAAAACGTCATTTTGGGTAATTCGGAGCCAATTTTGGTTTACGAAGCAGAGCAAAAGCTGGTGGCTTCGGACGCTTCTTAGATAAGGGGCTTTGAACGTTTCTCGCGCTCTCGCGAAGAAATAACCAAAAAAGGGGGCTTTTTCAATAAAGCCCCCTTTTTTTTGCCTGAAATTAAAGATACTTGTTTTCTGGGAGTTCATCCTCATATAGGATGACATCTAATGTTTTGAGCTGCTCAAGGGAGCAAATGAAATGACCGAGTTAAAAACCAAAGATGAATTAATTCCTGTCTTGCCGTTACGGGACGTGGTGGTCTATCCGCATATGGTGATTCCATTGTTTGTCGGTAGAGGTATGTCGATTGATGCCCTTGATGCCGCCATAAAACAAGACAAACAAGTGTTGCTGATTGCCCAGAAACAGGCCGATGTCGATGAACCGGGTTTTGATGACTTATACAGGGTCGGGACCTTGGCCAACATCCTACAACTGTTGAAATTGCCGGACGGTACGGTGAAAGTATTGGTTGAAGGCAGTCAGCGCTGCTCCGTAACAAAATACCAAGAAGTTGATAATTATTGCGCGGCCAGCGTCGTCGAGTTGAGTGACGAATTAAATATTTCCGAACAGGAAGCGGAGGTTTTGCAGCGCACGGCGATTAATTCATTCGATCAGTATGTGAAATTGAACAATAAAATTCCGCCCGAAGTGCTTAATTCGCTGGCGGGTATCGACGACCCAAGCCGCCTGGCCGATACGATGGCGGCGCATATGGCTTTAAAAGTTGAAGAAAAACAGCTGATGCTGGAAATGGTCGATGTCGCCAAACGTCTGGAAAATTTGATGACCTTGATGGAAGGTGAGGTCGATATTTTGGAGATGGAAAAGAAAATTCGCGGCCGCGTTAAAAAGCAGATGGAAAAAAATCAGCGCGAATATTATTTGAATGAGCAAATGAAGGCTATTCAAAAAGAGCTGGGCGAGATGGACGAAGCCAGCAATGAGATCGAAGAACTGGAGCGAAAAATTGCCGCGGCCGGCATGTCCGCCGAAGCGAAAACCAAGGCGACGGCCGAGTTGAATAAACTGAAAATGATGTCGCCGATGTCCGCGGAAGCCACGGTTGTGCGCAATTACATCGATTGGATGGTCAACGTGCCTTGGAAAAAGAAAACCAAGGTTCGGCACGATTTAAAAGTCGCCGAAGAGGTGTTGGAAGCCGAACATTACGGCCTGGATAAAGTAAAAGAGCGGATACTCGAATACCTTGCTGTGCAACAACGTGTTAAAGCGTTAAAAGGGCCTATTCTGTGTTTGGTCGGTCCTCCGGGGGTTGGTAAAACCTCTCTCGGCCAGTCGATTGCACGGGCCACCAATCGCAAGTACGTGCGGATGGCGTTAGGCGGGGTAAGAGACGAAGCGGAAATTCGCGGGCACAGACGTACTTATATAGGTTCGATGCCGGGTAAGATTCTGCAAAATCTGTCGAAAATCAAAACCCGTAACCCCATGTTCTTGCTGGACGAGATCGACAAGATGGCGGCAGATTTTCGCGGTGATCCCGCTTCCGCGTTGTTGGAAGTGTTGGATCCGGAGCAAAACCATACTTTCTCGGATCATTATCTGGAAGTCGATTTCGATCTATCCGACGTGATGTTTGTGGCTACCGCGAATACGATGAATATCCCGCCCGCCTTGATGGACAGAATGGAAATAATCCGTTTGGCCGGCTATACGGAAGATGAAAAAATCAACATCGCCATGCGCTTTTTGATTCCGAAGCAGATCAAAAACAACGGTCTGGCAGAGTCGGAAATTTCTATCTCCGAATCAGCGGTCAAGGATATTATCAGGTACTACACGCGGGAAGCGGGTGTGCGCGGACTGGAACGGGAAATTTCGAAAATTTGCCGGAAAGTCGTGAAAGACCTGTTGTTGAAATCCCGCAAAAGTCGAACCTCGGTTACCGAGAAAACACTGGACAAGTATCTCGGCGTCAGACGCTTTAGCTATGGCATGGCCGAAGACAGCGATCAAATTGGTCAAGTAACCGGTTTGGCATGGACTGAGGTCGGCGGTGAGTTGTTGACGATTGAAACTGCGGTAATGCCGGGTAAGGGCAAACAGCAAACGACCGGTAAGCTCGGCGATGTGATGAAGGAGTCGATTGAAGCGGCGGTCACGGTGGTCAGGAGTCGAGCTAATATCTTGGGAATCGACAGCGATGTGTTCCAAAAAAATGATATTCACATTCACGTTCCGGAGGGTGCGACCCCAAAAGACGGGCCTAGTGCCGGTATTGGCATGTGTACCGCCATTATCTCCGCTTTGACCAAAATCCCAGTGCGTGCTGATGTGGCGATGACCGGAGAGATTACCCTGCGCGGCGAAGTACTGCCGATTGGCGGACTGAAAGAGAAATTGTTGGCTGCGCATCGCGGCGGCATTGCGACAGTGGTGATTCCGGCGGAAAACGAAAAGGACCTCGCCGAGATCCCGGAAAATATCAAACGTAATTTGGCGATTAAGTGTGTCCGTTGGATAGATGAAGTGTTGGAGTTGGCTCTACAGCATATGCCCACCCCCATTGCTGCAATCCCGGTGGCAGAAATAACTGAAACAGCTACCAGCAAAGTAGAGGTAAAAAAGCCGGGTGTTGTTGCCCATTAAAAGTTGAGTCGGGTCGGCGGAAACCATCAGCGTCGTGGCTTCCGCGGACTTCTGTGCTTGACATCGCTTGCAGGCGATTGATATAAATGTCGACCTCTCGCACCAGGAGAGGCTGTAAATCGGGTTGGTGGAAAACCGGTTAGTGGACAAATCGAAACATTTGTTTGCTGAGCATAATTAATACAACGACATCCTAAGGGGAAATAAATGAATAAATCGGAACTTATCGATGCAATCGCCAGTGCGTCCCAGTTAACTAAAGCTGATGCAGGGCGGGCTTTAGATGGTTTTATCAAAGCAGTAGAAGATGCTTTGAAACAAGGCGATTCCGTTGCCTTGGTTGGCTTCGGCACATTCGATGTTAAAGAAAGAGCAGAGCGTAAAGGCCGCAATCCGCAGACCGGTGAAGAGATCACCATTAAAGCCGCGAAAATTCCTTCATTTAAAGCTGGCAAATCTTTAAAAGATGCTGTAAACTAGCCGCTCTTTAGTCGGGTGCTTAGCTCAGCTGGGAGAGCATCGCCCTTACAAGGCGAGGGTCGGGGGTTCGAACCCCTCAGCACCCACCAGACTTTGGAGCGGTAGTTCAGTTGGTTAGAATACCGGCCTGTCACGCCGGGGGTCGCGGGTTCGAGCCCCGTCCGCTCCGCCAAAACAGAAACCTCGGGCCGTATGGTCCGAGGTTTTTTTTTGCCTGTTAATTTTACGGCCTGAAGCATTCGGGTTTAATACTGTTTAAGGACAGCGTTTATGCTTTTAGAGATTAGAGAAAAGGTGCACGGTCTGTTTGCATCAATCATATTGATTTTGATTTGTGTGCTTTTCGGATTGTGGGGCATCCAAAACTACCTTGGCGGCGGTAAAGAGGCCCCGGTGGTGTCTGTGGGAGACAAGGAGTTTTTTCAGCGGGATGTCAGTCAGGCCTATCAGCAATATGCGCAAAATCTGGCAGGCATGAAATTCGACGAAGAGACGATAAAAAAACAGGCTTTGCAAAAGCTGGTTCGCGACGAGGTGTTGTTGCAATACGTTCAGGATCAAAACCTGTTGGTTAGCGATGAGACGGCCAGGGACTTCATACAAACTCTCGAGTATTTTCAAAAAGACGGAAAGTTCGATAAGACGCAATACCAAACCATGCTCGGTTCGCAAGGCATGTCTTCCGCCGAGTTCGTCAATCGCATCAAAAAAGCTTTGGTGATGGAGCAATTCCAAAGAGCCGTGGTAGATAGCAGCTTTGTCACGCCGGCGGAAATCAACAACTTCTTTAAAATCCAGAACCAAACCCGCGATGTGGAATATTTGACCGTGCCGTTAACGGCTGTCAGTCAACAGCCCGGCGAAGAGGAAATTACCGCTTATTATCAGCAGCACCAGGATGCGTATCAGACTCCCGAGCAGGTGGCTATCGAATACGTTGAATTATCATTGGATAAATTGGCCGCAGATATTAGCCCTACCGAAGAGCAGTTAAAGGCTTACTACGAAGAACAAAAAGTCCAATTCACTACGAAAGAGCGCAGAAAAATCAGCCATATTCTGTTCGCGTTCAACAAGGATAAAACGGCCGACGATTTAGCGCTGCAAAAAGCCCTGAAAGCCAAACAAGATTTGAAAAACAAGGATTTCGCTGCCTTAGCCGCCGAAGTGTCCGACGATAAATTAACCGCTAAAAATGGCGGCGACCTGGGTTTATTTAATGTTGGCGTGATGGAGAAAGCCTTTGAAGATGCCGCAAGCAGCTTAAAACTGGGCGAAGTCTCCGAGCCCGTTAAATCGGCTTTTGGTTATCATTTAATTAAAGTCACCGAATTGATACCGGGCGACGTAAAGCCTTACGAAGCGGTAAAAGCCGAAGTCAGCAAGGCTTATCAAAAAGCGCAGGCCGAAGCCAAATTTAATACCTTGGCCGAGAAAGTTGCCGAAGTCAGTTATGAAAATCCTGATAGTTTGGCTGCGGTTGCTCAACTGTTGGGTGGAGCGACCAGCAAGACCGAAGCGTTTACTCGCACCGCGGGTGAAGGTATCGCTGCCGATGAAAAAGTTCGGGCGGCTGCGTTTTCCGAAGATGTGTTAAAAGGCAGCAACAGCGAGCCGCTGGAAATTGGCGGCGACAAAGTCGTGGTGTTGCGTATGTTATCGCATCAACCTGCCGCCAGCAGAGAGCTCAAGGAAGTTAAGGCTGAGGTCATTGCCGCGATTCAGCAAGATAAAGCAAAACAGCAGGCCGTCGCTACTGCCGATAAAGTTAAGCAGGAATTGACGGGCGGCAAAACGCTCGCGCAAATCGCCGAAGCGCTGCATTTGCAGACCAAAAAAATCAATGGCTTGACACGCACTGCCAGCGAATTGCCGGCGGCTGTTACTCAAGAGATTTTTAGAACAGCCAAACCAAAGGCCGGTCAGCCTAGCGTGGCAGTAATCGACGAAGCCAAGGGTGGTAAATTGGTGGTTAGCGTCAACAATGTACACGAGGGTGTCATGTCGGATAGCGACAAGAGCAAACAAGCCTTGATTGCCAAAAACATCTCGGCCGCCTTTGGTAAGGCGCAGATGGAAGCCGTATTGAATGCGTTGCAGACTAAAGCCGAGATCGTTATGAATACGCAAAAACAGTAAACCGTTAGGTGGACCTGCAAAAAGGGAGCTTAGCGCTCCCTTTTTTTTGCTTGATTAAGCGGTTAGCTGCTTAGCAAAGAGGATGTTGTTGCGGATTCTAGGCAAAGACTTCGGGTCATCCCGCTATAACCGTTGCCCGGTGCGTGAATAGCTAGCAGCGTTTAACCCACATTGGCTTTTAGGCTGACGTTTATTAACATAGTCGCGGATAGCCGAATAAGGCGATTTTTCGCTTCGGATACCATCGATATTATTTTCCTGTTCAGCCATATCATGGGATAAACTTTAAAATTTGTAACAAACATCGCTGCGAAAGCGACACTCGTCTTAATTTTTAATAGCTTGATTTAAGGATCAACATGATTATCAAACCTCGCGTACGCGGTTTTATGTGCGTCACCACCCATCCGGTCGGCTGCGAAGCCAATGTCAAACAGCAGATCGACTACGTCAAAAGTTTCGGCGCAATCGCTAATGGTCCAAAGAATGTGCTGATTTTGGGCGCTTCTACCGGTTACGGTCTGGCATCTCGGATTGTCTCGGCTTTCGGTGCCGGTGCGAAAACCCTGGGTGTGTTTTTTGAGCGCGAGGGTACGGCCGATAAGCCGGGTACTCCCGGTTGGTACAATTCCGCGGCGTTTCATAAATTCGCCGAAGCCGAAGGCCTATATGCCAAAAGCATAAATGGCGACGCCTTTTCCGACGAGATCAAACAAAAAGCCATAGAGACGATCAAACAGGATTTGGGTAAAGTCGATCTGGTGATATACAGCTTGGCCGCCCCGCGCCGTACGCATCCAAAAACCGGGGTCACGCATAATTCTACGTTGAAACCGATAGGCAAGGATTTGGTGCAAAACGGTATCGATACCGACAAAGAGATCATCAAGGAATTCACCCTGCCGGCAGCTACCGAAGAAGAAATCACTAACACCGTCGCGGTGATGGGCGGCGAAGACTGGCAAATGTGGATCGATGCGTTAGCCGATGCTGGCGTCTTGGCGGAAGGCGCCAAAACCACGGCCTACACCTATCTGGGCGAAAAAATTACCTGGGATATTTATTGGGACGGCACCATCGGCGCGGCCAAAAAAGATTTGGACAAACGTGTCATCGATATCCGCAGCAAGTTAGCTGCCTTGGGTGGCGATGCCAGGGTGTCGGTGCTAAAAGCCGTTGTAACCCAAGCCAGTGCCGCGATCCCGGTCATGCCTTTGTATTTGGCCTTACTCTTTAAAACCATGAAGGAAGCGGGGACGCATGAAGGTTGCATCGAACAGGTCAATGGCCTATTCCGCGATAGCCTCTACGGCGCCAATCCCCATTTGGATGACACCGGTCGTTTTCGTGCCGATTTAAAAGAACTGCAGCCGCAAATTCAAGACACGGTCAACGCTTTGTGGTCACAAATAAACAACGACAATATCAACGAATTGAGCGACTTTGCCGGCTACAAACACGAGTTTCTCAAACTGTTTGGTTTTGAGGTGGCCGGTGTGGATTATGATGCCGACGTTAATCCCGAGGCACCCATCGCCAATTTGCTTTAGCGTCGAGCCCCGGTAGCGAGGGGCGGCGCCTCTCTACCGGGCTAAAAGGCTGGATAGCCGGCGTTTTTGCCAAGACGGTGTTCTGAATAAAGCTCAGTCGTTTTAAGAAGAACACCGGCCCGCGGCAGAAGCGCCGCTCACGTTTCTGTTTAATTTCTGCGAAACACTGGAAACATGCAAACACCATCAACTACCCGAGATTGGATTCTCTACTCGCTACTTGGTTTGACTATCTTGCTGATCGTATTAGCGATGTATCAAATCGACCGGCAATGGCTGAAATTGACTGAAATGCAAACCGCGCTGTCCGAGCAAGCCAAGGATATGCGCGAGTTGCGCGGGGCGATTAGCTCGGGCGCGCTTGCCGCAAACGCATCTAGCAACTCGACCAATAGCGGTGAGGTGGCGCAAGCCTTTCAACGTGCGTATGTCGCCAGCCGGCAGCCCGATTACGCTCAGGGCGACTGGAGCGTGGAAGCCTTTGGCACCAACCTGAAAACCATCACGCCACTGGTGTCCAGCGATGCCTACGCCTCCAACGTCCAAAGCTATGTGTTGGAAAGCCTGATCACCCGCAACCCCGATACCTTGGAGTGGGCGGGGCTGGTGGCAAAAGATTGGACCATCAGCGAAGACGGGCTGGTGATTACCTTCCGGATGCGCGAGGACGTGAATTTCTCGGACGGTCAACCGCTGACTGCCGACGATGTGGTGTTCAGCTTCGATTTCATCATGACCGATGCGATCCAAGCCCCGCGCGAACGCGCCTATCTGGAAAAAATTAAAAGCGTCAAAGCCAACGGTAAATACCAAGTGGTGTTCACCTTCAAAGAACCTTACTTCGAAGCGCTGTCTTTGGCCGGTGGCATAGGCATTCTGCCCAAGCATTTTTACGAGCCGTATTTAAAAGAACCGCAAAAATTCAACGAGTCCAAAGGTTTGTTATTGGGTAGTGGTCCTTATCGATTAAACGATCCGAAAAACTGGACGCCGGACAAGGGCAATATAGAACTGGTCCGCAACGAGCGTTACTGGGGCGACGTGCAACCGTCTTACCATCGCATTCTCTGGAAAATCATCCAAAACGATAGCGCCCGTTTAACCACCTTTCGTAATGGCGATATCGACTCTTACTCCGCTAGACCGGTCGAGTATCAAGAGCTGAAAAAAGACCCACAAATCCAGGCCAAGAGCCAAAACTTCGAATACATGCCGCCGGTCGTCGGCTATAGCTACATCGGCTGGAACCAGGAACGCGGCGGTAAGCCGACCCGTTTTGCCGACAAGCGCGTGCGCCAGGCCATGACCTATCTCACCGACGTCAGCCGGGTGATTAAAGATGTGATGTTGGATTACGCCGAGCCGGCCGTCAGTCCGTTCAGTAAAACCAGCAAACAGCATGATGTGGCCTTGCAGCCCTATCAAGCCGATTTGGATAAGGCCAAAGCCTTGCTCAAAGAAGCCGGTTATCAGGATAAAAATGGCGATGGCGTATTGGAAGATAAGGCCGGTGCGCCCTTTGAATTCAAACTGACCTACTTTCAAGCCAACGAAGACACCAAACGCATGGTGCTTTTATTGAAAGATCTCTACGCCCGCGCCGGCGTCAAGCTAATTCCAACCCCGCAGGAATGGCCGGTGATGTTGGAAAATCTGGATAAAAAAGATTTCGATGCCATTACCCTGGGTTGGACCAGCGGCATCGAAACCGATTTGTACCAAATCTTCCATAGCTCGCAAGCCGTCAGCAAAGGCGATAACTACGTCAGTTACAAAAATCCGGCTTTGGATAAATTAATCGACGACGCCCGCCGCACCGTTGATGAGAGCAAACGCATGCCTCTCTGGCAGCAGGCCGAGCACATTCTCTATGAAGACCAGCCTTACACGTTTTTGATGCGCCGCAAAAGCTTGTTATTTGTTGATAAGCGTATCCACAATCTGCAAATGACCAAATTGGGATTGAACTTTGGCGGCTTGCCACTGGAAAATTACGTGCCGCTGGCGCAGCAAAAATACAGCCAATAGGCCTGGGATTCATCGATGTTTACCTATCTGCTGCGGCGCTTGCTGTTGATGATTCCCACCTTGCTGGGAATTACCATACTGGTGTTTAGCGTGATGGCCATGTCGCCGGGCGGCATCAGCGCGCAGACGTTGATCGGCGGCATGGACATGAAGCCGCAAGAAAAACAGGCTTTGCTGGACTATTACAATAAACGCTATGGCCTAGATAAACCGGCGCCGGTGCAATATCTGCGCTGGCTGAACAATGTCTCGCCGATTGGTTTTGTTACCGACGCCCAAGGCCAGCGCGGCGAATTTTCCTTCAGCAAAGGCATGGATCTGGGCACCAGCTTTCAATACGGTCGGCCGGTGTCCGACATTCTGGTGGAACGGATTCCGATCACCCTTTTGCTGAATCTGGTCACGTTGCCGTTTACCTATATCATCGCCATCATGGTCGGCATGAAGGCTGCGACCCAACGCGGCGGTGCGTTTGATGTCGGTGCCGGCATGTCGATGCTGGCATTATGGTCGATACCCACCATGTTGGCCGGCGTGTTACTGCTGGGCTTTTTTGCCAATGTTCAGCATTTTCAGTGGTTCCCCACAGCCGGCATCAGTAGTCGAGAAGCGCAGGATATGCCCTTCCTGCCGCATTGGGACGAGGGCGGCTTTGTAAGAGGTTTCTTGTTGGACAGAGTCTGGCATTTGATTTTGCCGGTGATCTGTTTGTCCTACGGCGGTTTTGCGGCGCTGACCAAATTGACCCGCACCTCAATTCTGGAAAATCTGCATGCCGATTACGCCCGCACCGCGCGCGCCAAGGGCCTTGCTGAGAACGATGTGCTGTGGAAACACGTATTCCGCAATAGCCTGCTGCCCTTGATTACCGTCTCCGCCGGTTTACTGCCCAGTTTGCTGGCCGGCTCCTTAATCGTCGAAAATATTTTCAGCATCAACGGTATGGGGCAATTGGCGGTGGAAGCGGTGAAAGGCCGCGACCGGGAGTTGGTGCTCTCGATTACCTGGATCAGCGGTTTTCTGACGCTGATTGGTTATTTGATTGCCGACTTCTGTTACACCCTCGCCGATCCAAGGGTGAGTTATGACTAAGCCCGTGATTAGTCGCGAATCTTTTTCTGCGCGTATCTGGCGCAAAACGCTGGCCGGCGTCGGTGTCAAATTTGGCTTGGGCTGGGTGGCGCTGTTAGTGTTCTGTGCCGTTTTCGCGCCGTTTCTGGCCAACTCCATGCCCTTGTTGATGAGCAAGGACGGCGTGATTTCCGCGCCGGTGTTGGAATATTTGTCGGTAGAAGACGCTTGGATTCTGGCTAGTTTTTTCATCGCCATGCTGGTGTTCCGGCTTAACATCGACGGCGGTAAACAGATTTTGCTATTTTTGCTGGGCAGCGCCCTGGCTGCCGTGCTGGTGAATAGCCTCGTCAAACCGCCGGCACTGGTAATTTACGACGATTTCCGCAGTGCCGCTTACACGCACGTGGATTGGAAAATCATGCCACCCGTTCCCTATGCCCCGGTCGATTATCTGCGCGACTTGGGTAGCAAGGGCCTGGAAGCCCCGTTCGCTACGGAAGGCCACACGCATTTAATGGGCACCGAAGAAAACGGCGCCGACGTGTTAAGCCGGATGATCCATGCCTGCCGGATTTCCTTGAGCATCGGCCTGATCGCCTCTGGCATTGCTTTGGCTATCGGTATCGTGGTCGGCGGCTTGATGGGCTATTTTTCCGGTATCGTCGATATGCTGGGCATGCGCCTAGTAGAGATTTTCGAAGACATTCCCACGCTGTTTCTACTGCTGACTTTCGTGGCCTTCTTTGGCCGCAGTTTGTACATGATGATGGTGATCATTGGCGTGACGGGTTGGTCTGGGTATGCCCGTTATGTGCGCCAGGAATTTTTGAAATTACGCAAACAAGATTACGTGCAAGCGGCGGTCGCCAGCGGTTTGCCCTTAAGCTCGATCTTGTTCCGGCACATGTTGCCCAACGGCGTCGCGCCTTTATTGGTGGCGGTCAGCTTTGGGGTGGCCGGGGCGATTCTGTCGGAAGCGACCTTAAGCTTTTTGGGCTTGGGCGTGGTCGATGCGCCATCCTGGGGGGCAATGCTGGATCAGGCCGTCAAATCCTCGACCTTTAACTGGTGGATGGCGGTATTTCCCGGCGGCTCGATTTTTATGACGGTGTTTGCTTACAACCTGATCGGCGAAGCGTTTAGGGATGCCATCGACCCGCGCTTGTCCGATAAGGCCGGGGTCAAATCATGAGTCTAGCCTTATTGGAAGTCCGCAATCTGCGCACTTATTTGCGGTCTGGCGGCGGCGAAGTGCGGGCGGTAGACGACATCAGTTTCAGCATCCCCAAAGGCGAAACCTTTTGCCTGGTCGGCGAATCGGGCAGCGGCAAGTCGGTTAGCGCCTTGTCCTTGATTCGCTTATTGCCGGACGGCGTGGCCTCGCACCCCAGCGGCGAGATTTTGCTGAACGGGCAGGACTTGCTAACCCTGGATGATCCGGGCATCCGTGCCGTGCGCGGTTTACAAATCGCCATGATTTTCCAGGAGCCGATGACCTCCTTAAATCCGGTGATGAGCATCGGCGAGCAAATCACCGAGGCCTTGCAATTGCATCATGCCGATATGGACGACGCGGAAGCGATGGAACGTACCATCAAGGCCTTGGACCAGGTGCAAATCCCCAACGCTTCCAGCCGTTTTGCCGACTACCCGCATCAACTCTCCGGCGGTCAACGCCAGCGGGTCATGATCGCGATGGCGCTGGCCTGCCAGCCGCAATTATTGATTGCCGACGAGCCGACCACCGCGCTGGATGTGACCGTACAAGCTGAGATTTTGCGCCTGATGCGCAAACTCCAGGACGACACCGGCATGAGCATGCTGTTCATCACCCACGATTTCGGCGTCGTCGCGCAAATGGCGCATTGGGTAGGAGTGATGCAGCAAGGCAAACTGGTGGAAGTTGGCGAGTGCAAATCAGTACTGCGTAATCCTCAGCATCCCTATACCCAACAATTGCTGGCTGCGGTGCCGGAAAATCTGGCCAAACCGGGCCGGGCGGTTAGGTGTGTGAATCCGTCTGCTCCCGAAACCGCCGAATCGCCAAGCGAGGAAGATATCCCTCTGCCAGAGGAGCCCGTCGTAAAAACGGAAGCAGAACCCTCTCCCCCCGGGAGAGGGCAGGGTGAGGGGATGCAAATCGATGCTTCACCTTATTCGCCCCCTCTGTCGGATGAGTTGCTGAGTAAGAGCGATAAAAAACTGCTTTCCGTACTGGAGCGCGCCGGCTTAAGGCTACAGTCAACGCAAAACGTTTCGATGAACTCCCCTCACCCTAGCCCTCTCCCGGAGGGAGAGGGGACTACCAGCTCGGCTCGGATAGATGGGGATAGTCATAAGAGTTCCTCCCAGATAATTGTTAAGGAGGGCGAACCGCTGCTGCAAATCCGTGATTTGAAAGTCTGGTTCCCCATCAAAATAGGTTTGTTCCGGCAAACCGTCGATTATGTAAAAGCCGTGGATGAAGTATCGCTGGATATCCCGCGCGGTGAAATCGTTGCCTTGGTCGGCGAGTCCGGCTGCGGTAAAACCACCTTGGGCCGGGCGGTGTTGCAGTTGGAATTGCCGACGGCCGGCAGTATCCGCATCGACGGCCAGGAACTCACCGGCCTGTCAGCGCGCGAACTGCGGCCGCTGCGGCGCAAGATGCAGATTGCCTTTCAAGACCCGCAATCCTCGCTCAACCCGCGTTTGCTGGTGGAAACCACCCTGACCGAACCGATGAAAGTCCATGGCATCGGTGCCAATCAAGAACAGCGTATCGAACTGGCCGGGCAACTGTTGGAAGACATGCAACTCAGCCGCGAATCGCTGTGGCGCTACCCACACGAATTTTCCGGTGGCCAACGTCAGCGCATCGGTCTGGCGCGGGCCTTGGCCTTGAATCCGGAATTTGTGGTGTGCGATGAAATTACCAGCGCGCTGGATGTGTCGGTGCAGGCGGAAATACTGCAATTGCTGCTCGATATTCGCCGCCGGCGGAATCTGACCTTGTTGTTTATTACGCATAATATTGGGGTGGTGGAGTATCTCAGTGATCGGACGGTGGTGATGTATAAGGGGAAGGTTGTAGAAGAAGGTTTGACTGCTAAGGTTTGTGGGGCGCCGGAGCATTCTTATACGCAGAAGTTGTTGGCGGCGGTGCCGAGGTTGGTGGTATAGGGGATTTTTGTGGTGATATACCTAAACTATTTAATAAATAAAAGGGAGTCTTTATACAAATGTCTGGTTTAGTATTAGAGCTTCAAAAAGATGCTCTTGATAAAAAGGTTGATGTTTCCGATTTGCTAAGGAAAGCAATGGTTGTTTCTAAGAAATTAGGAGTTTCTGAAATACAAAGTTGGATTGAACAGGAGTTATCGGGGTACTCTTCCGATGAAAGTTCAATTCCAGGTTATCGTGAAGTTACGGGTTCCGTGCGAGTATATAACCCATATCATGGTTGGCAACCATTGCATTTTGAAAATGCGGCTTTGGGAGAGGAGCTTTCTAAAAGAAAAATATCCCAAGCTATTGGCGAGCTAGTGGTTTTTGCAACAGATAGGAATTCCTCAGACTTACAAGTACCTTTTAATCAGCACACTAAAAACTATCTAATGAAACAAATGGGGGTTCCTCTTGAACCAACTTTAATTGTAAGTGATGCATCAATATTTGGTATTTTAGATGCTGTTAGAACTGAAGTTTTAAATTGGGCATTAGAGCTAGAGTCCAAAGGAATAATAGGAGATGGCATGAGTTTTTCTACAGAAGAAAAGAAAGTTGCTTCCCAGGTAACATACCAAATCACTAATAACATTGGTAGTATGCAAAATTCGCAACTTCAGCAAGATTCAGCAGGCGCTTATCAAACACAGAATATTTCTCATGCGGAAACAGATATATCCTCATTTATCCGAGACCTCAAAGCATCAATGCAAAACCTAGAGCTTAATTCAGAAAAGCTTTTAGAGTTGGAGGCGGATGTTAATTCGGTAGAAAATCAATTAACTTCACCGAATCCAAAACGAGTGATAATTATTGAATCGTTAAAATCTGTAAAAAATATTCTGGAAGGAGCAACCGGAAGTATTTTGGCAACCGGTTTGCTAGCTCAATTTCCGAGTTTGTTGTAAAAAATTACACAATTATTGGGTTGACTAGGCCATAGGATGTGCTGAACAAAGTGAAGCGCATCGGTCGCCTGTTCGTTGCCATCGTGTTGAATTGCCACGACCTATTTTAATGTCGGGTCTCGGCCCGACAGCCGAGGTACTTTCTTTTGTTTGGCCAAAAGAAGGTATCCAAAGAAAAGGCCACCCGGATGCCGCTTGTTCCCTGTGCTCCTCGCTTTTGAACGGGGTTGCCGAAAGGGGCTTCCTGCCGCTTCGGCAACGCGCCGCATCCCTGCGGCGCCCGGGCTGCTCACTCGGTACATCCCTGTACCTCGCCCTCACGGGTGCTGCGCATGCAAATCGGCTATCCTGCCGATTTGTCCGTTCAAAAGCTCCGGTGCTCGGCGCGGCATACGGGGAGAAAACCATCCCAGTCGCACGTGGGTCTGGAACGGCCGAGCTTTTTTCTCGACTATTCTCCAAATTAACTCGGACATTCTCATGGCGAGCTCCAACATTGGAGTTATTTTGTCCAATGGCCGAGTTCTGAGTGAGAACGGCCGACAAATTTTGTCGAACGCTGCGGTTCGCTGGCAGAACGGCCAAGCTTTTTTCTCGACCACTCTCCAAAATAGCTAGGGCATTCTCGCGGCGAGCTCAAACGTTGGAATAATTTTGTGCAACCGCCGAGCTCCGAGCGAGAACATCCGACAAATTTTGTAGAACGCTACTGTTCGCTGGCGCAGCCACCCACGGTTTTTCATGTTGGCTGTTCAAATGTGCTTTTTATCTGAGCCATCCTGGTGCATTTCAGACAAATTCCGGTTGCATCTGGTGCAAATCTACCGGTCTTTTATCAGTCATAAACATCACAAATCCAGCAAAATCAAGGAATCGGCTATTTGGCATCAACCTTGCTTTACTTAGCTTGTGTTGTTACTCCTACCTGTTCTCATGTGTGGACGTGGCGCTCTGGTCGGTCGAAGTGATTCGGGTAGTCAGGGCGCATTTTTTTGTCCGCGATAAAGCTATCCCCGCTTAACCAGCCCGCTTCGCTTAAAATTTACATTTCAAATGATACTTCTGCACTCGGTAGCGTAGAGTTTCCCGAGTCGTGCCGAGCATGCGCGCCGCGCCGGTTACGTTGGCGTCGTTGCGATTCAGGGCTTCCTGGATAATGAATTTCTCCATTTCGTGCAGGCTGATGCTGCCGTCCAGCGGGATGAATACGCCTTCCTGATTGACTTTGGCGTTGTGTGTGGCCGTCGTCGCTTGCGGGGCTTGTAGCTGCAACCATTCCACCGGCAAATTATGATCGTTGGACAACAACACGCAGCGCTCCAGCACATTGTGCAGCTCGCGGATATTGCCGGGCCAATCGTAGCTTTTCAGCATCTGCCAGGCTTGCTCCGGAATGTGGCTGACCGACTTGGCCGATTTGCGATTGCATTCGGCGATGAATTGCGGCACCAATTGATCCAGGTCCTGCTTATGTTCGCGCAGGGCCGGCATGCGGATGTTGATGACGTTTAAACGATGGTACAAGTCGCGGCGAAATAAGCCTTCGGCGACTTTTTCCACCAGGTCCAGATTGGTGGCGGCGATGATTTGTACATCGATATTAATCTCCGCTTCGCCGCCCACCCGGCGGATGCGTAAATCTTCCACGGCTTTGAGCAGTTTGCTTTGTAAATCCAGATCCATTTCGCCGATTTCATCCAGAAACAGTGTGCCGGTGTGCGCTTGCTCGAACAGGCCGCGATGGCGTTTTTTCGCACCGGTAAAGGCACCGGCTTCGTAACCGAATAACTCGGCTTCCAGCAGTTCGCGCGGCAGCGCGGCGCAGTTAATTTCCACCAAGGGCGCGGCGGCGCGGCTGCCGGAATAGTGCAGAATCCGGGCGATCATGCCTTTGCCGGTGCCGGTTTCGCCGCTGACGATCAGGCTGGAGAACGGTACGTTGGCGATTTGTTTCAGCATGGCCCGCAGCTGGTTCATGGCCGGGCTGGAGCCGATCAAGCTGTCGATGCTGTATTGATGGTTCTGCGAAGCGGTTTGCTGCTCCAGGCGGCGTTGGGCGCGGGCGCTGCGGGCGGCGCCTTCCACTAACAGATTCAAGCGGTCCAGCGAGCAGGGTTTTTCGATAAAGTCGTAAGCGCCCAGGCGCACCGCGCGCACCGAATCGGCGACGCTGCCGTAGCCGGTCAGAAACACCCATTCACTGCTGCCGATTTCCGGTTTGAGTTTCTCCAGCAAATCCAGGGCGTTGCCGTCCGGCAGGTTCATATCCGATAACACCACCAGCGGGTCCAGCGCTTGTCCGCTGAGAAACTGTTCGGCTTCTTGCAGGGAATGGGCAATGCTGACTTCCCACCCACCCTTGCTAAAGTAACGGGCCAATTCGGAGGCTAACAGGGCTTCATCTTCAATAATTAACAGGGTATTGGTCATCATGGTTATGGCTGGTTTGCGAGTTACGGCATTGTATGCGATTGACGGGTATTCGCCGGCGCATTGCTGGAGTTTGTGCGGGTGTGTCGTTTCAAGTCAAAGGTAAGCTCAGGCTGACCCGGCCGTGGCCGGCGGCATCGTTGTCCAGTTTGAGCTGGCCGCCCAGGTCTTTGGCGAAGCGTTGCACCATCACCAATCCCAAGCCGCTGCCTTTCTCCTTCAAGCTGACAAACGGACGAATGCCTTGCCGCAAAAAGGCCTCATCGAAGCCGTCGCCGCTATCAACCACAGTCACCGACAGGCGTTGGGCGTCTTGGGCAATCTGCACTGCTACGCTACCGTTGCGGGTGCCGATGGCCTGCACAGCGTTTTGCAACAAATTTAACAGGGCTTGGCGGAATTCGATTTCCGGCAGCATCAAGGAACTGTCGGCTTTGCCCTGCACCGTAAATTGGATTTTATCGGTGGCCTGGTATTTGAATAGCGTGATTAAGTCGTTGACGACTGCATTCACATCGGTAGGCTGAGCAATTTTATTGCCATGGCGTGCCGAGCTCAGCAGGTCATTCAGGTGGTTGGTCAAGCGTTGCACTTCGCTATGTAGTAGACCGATACGCTGGCGCAGGTCCGGGTCGATGGCTTCTGACAACAAATTTTCCAGGGCAAATTGAATAATCGCCAGAGGATTACGCAATTCGTGGGCGGTGCTGGCGGCCATTTCGGTCAAGGCCGCCAAGCGCTCGGCTTTGGCCAGGCGCTGGCTTTGCTCGAGTAAAGCGTGACTGGTCTGCCGCACTTGTTGCTCCAGGCGATTGGTGTAATGCAGATGCTCCTGTTCCAATTCGATCAAATGGTCGACCAAGTGATTGTAGCGGTCAAACAAGTCCCGCAAAATTGGATCGGCCGTTTCGCGTGTGATCGGCTGCTTCACGCCTTCCGCCAGGCCGGACAATAAATCGCGTAGCGCATCCAGCGGCTCTAACACATTGTTGCGAAAAAAATAATGGCCTATCCAAAACAGCAGCAGCGGCAAAATCACCGCAAGTTGCAGTTCCAACTGGCTGTCGTCCTCAACCCCGATCAGCATTTTCTCTTCTTCGTTGGTTTGCCGATCCAGGACTTGCCGGATCATATTCACGGAATCGATCAGCGCCTGCGGGTCGCCGTTGCTGGCGGCGGCGAATTTGGCTTGCAAGGTGTTTAAATCGACCGAGACCGTGAAATCAGTGCCGTTGTTGTGGGCTTGCAGTAAATCCAGCAGTCGATCTTGTATGTCATTCAGGTGTTCGGCCGACAGGTCAGGATTGCTGCGATGCAAGGCCAATTGGGATTGCAGCTCCAGCAATTCGAAGATCGTTTCTTCCAGGTGGTGGCCTTTGCCGATGTCGGTTTCTATGGTCTGGATGCGTTGATGATTGCGCCAGGTCAGGCGGCCAATGGCCAGCAGTTCGCCTATCACCAATATGCTCATCACGATCGTGACGAAAATGACCGGACGCAGCAAAAGTTTTAGCATATTCGAGATCTCAGGTTGTTGACGGCCAAGCACGGCGCCAGTTTGCGGGCAGGTCCGTTCAAATTTTACGCCGACTCAGGGGATGATTATCAAATGTCTTGCGTACCTGCCGCCAATGCGCCAAAACCTGTTCGATACGGTTGCCGTCGTTGGGCTTGAGTAGGGTAAAGCACTCGCTGCTGCGCACGAAGGCCGACAAAAAATCGCCCATGATGCGTTGCTGAGTTTTGTATTCGGCCAGCGCAGCCCGCTTTAAGTTGATTTGCGCGGGCGATAAATTGACGCAAGCCCGGCTATGGCCGCGTAGCGGCAAGTCAGCGGGCAATAACAGCGGTTGATCGCTCCAGTCCTGCGCAATGCCCCAGTTGGAACCGGTAGGCCAGCCGTGTTGCCAGTGAATCAGATAGGCCAGTAATTTGGGCTGTGGGCGCGGTGTCGGGGTTTCCAATAGCCATTGATGGACGGCCAGCAGCGTAAACATACCCAAGCCGGCATGGTCGGAATCGTTTTCCATCACATCCGGGAAGGCGATGATCGTCGGCTTGCTGTCGCGCAGAATGGCTACCAGCTCGTTGAGTAGATCCTGGCCGTCTTGGGCCAGTCCCCGATCTTCGGCTTCCCGGTAGGGGACGTGGTCAAAGCCAGTATATTCGGAGCGCATCGGCTGGTTGCGCCGCCAATGCGAGATCAACGCCGAATAGATGCTGCCATCCGAGAATCCGAGTAAATCCAGATGGATAAAGCCATTGCCGAGTAGTTGCGCCGCGCGCCGCGATTCCTCCAGCCGTTTTTCGCCAAAGTCCAGATAATCCGCTGCCGACGGGTTGCGTTTCCCGCTGTCCAGCATCACCGCGCCGACGTAAGCATCGCCGGCGGTGACGACCGAGCTGCGCACTGTGCCGCCGTTTTGCAATACTTGTTGAATCAGGCCGGCCGCACTCAAACTTTCGTCGTCCGGATGCGGAGCCAGCACCAGCAGGCGTTCACCCTCGCCAATTGCCAAAGATTGTTCCGCGACGCTGATGTGCGGAGTAAGCAGTAACAGCAGACAAATGCTTAGATGCTTTAAAGAGGGGGGCATGGGAACTCCTAAAGTTTTGCCTAGAACTCAAAATGCGCTCTGACGCCATAGACATCAACCGGTCCGCGGTCCGCGTTATAGGCCGGATTGGCAATGTGCTGGTAATCCAGGGTCATCCAGGCGGACGGCAGCAGGCGCAGTTTGTAATAAATGTCCACTACTTGTTCGGAGTCGATTCGTGCAAACCGTGATCGACCAGTAACCGTATCAAGGAAAATAGCCGTCTGTGGCAGTGAGCTCGTGTTCCTCGGCTTCAGCCCAAATCCTTATCCCGTTCGCCGCTGCTGACGCGGCCGCCTTCCAGCACGTCCAGAATATACACCTTGCCGTCGCCATGATGCCCGCTATGGGCCGTGCGCATGATAGTCTCGAAAATAATCTCCACTAAGTCGTCGGGTGCGAAGATCTCTAGGCGTTTTTTCAAGAGAAACGGCTTGTAATCTTGGCTGTGCTCGGTCCGCTCGCGGCCGAAGCCTTCGCAATCCATGATCGACATTCCCGGAAAACCCGGTATTTCCAGTAATGCCATCGTGATCTGGCTGAGCTTGTGCGGCTGCACGTAGGCGCGAATTTCTTTCATAGTAGTCCCCTAAAGCTCGTCAGGCTCGGCAAAATAACGATACAAAGCGGGTAGCAAGGTTAAGGTTAAAATCGTGGCGGTGATCAAGCCGCCGATGATGACGATAGCAAACGGTTTGGCTGTTTCCGAACCGACGCTGGTGGACAGTGCAGCCGGAAATAAACCCAGCATCGCCATTAAGGCTGTCATCACTACGGGCCGTAAGCGGCTCACGGAGCCGTTGACGATGGCATCATGCAATTTTTGGCCGTCCCGGCGCAATTTGTTCAATTGAGAGACCAAAATCACGCCGTTCTGTACCGCAATCCCAAATAAGGCAATAAAGCCGACCGCGGCCGATACGCTCAAATTAATGCCGGTTGCTAATAAAATCAGTAAGCCACCTATCATCGCAAACGGCACGTTCATCACGATCAACAAGGCATTTTTAACCGACATGAACGCCCAGAACAGCAACACGAAAATGAGTCCCAAACTGATAGGTACGATGATGGCCAAACGTTTCATCGCTCGTTGTTGGTTTTCAAACTGGCCGCTCCAAACGATGTGATAGCCGGGCGGCAAATCGACTTGCGCAGCGACTTTTTGTTGGGCCTCGGCCACGAAGCTGCCTTGATCGCGGTCGATTAGGTTACATTTGATGGCAATTCGCCGCATATTGTCTTCGCGGCTGATACGGGACGCACCTTGGTTGATTTTGATGGTGGCCAGCTCGGAGAGCGGAATGCGTTGGCCGGTTGGGGTTTGCACCGTCAAACTTTCCAGATTGGCCACCGAATTGCGGGCGCTGTCCTCGTAACGCAAGGTGATGTCGAACCGGCGTTCGCCTTCCAAAAACTGCGACGCCGCCTTGCCGCCCATGCCGATTTCCATCACCCGCTCCACATCGGCGACATTGATGCCGTAACGCGATACCTTAGCGCGGTCGATGTCCACGATCACTTGCGCCAAGCCGGCCTGCTGCTCGGCCGCGACATCGGTGGCCCCCTGTATGCCGGCCAGGATATGCGTGACTTGATCGGCTCTGTCCTGCAAGGTTTGCAAATCGCTACCGAAAATTTTGATGGCGATTTCGCCCTTCACGCCGGAAATGGCTTCTTCGACGTTATCCTGAATCACCTGGGAAAAGTTGGTGAGTATCCCCGGAAAAATAGCCAGCGCCTTGTCCATGGCTTGTACCAGATCGTCTTTACGCTGATACCGCCAGGTATCCTTGGGTTTCAGGTCTATCAATACCTCCAGGTTGTTAAAGCCTTTGGGGTCGGTGCCGTCTTCCGGGCGGCCCAGCTGGGTGATGACGGTTTTGGCTTCCGAAAACGTTTCCAGGGTTTCCCGCACCTGCCGCTCCAGTTGTTTGGCCGTAGTCAGTGACACCGGGGTTGGTAGGGTGATAGTCAGCCAGATATTACCCTCGTCGAGTTTGGGCATAAACTCGGTGCCGATCAGTTTTACGGACATGAAGCTCAGCACCAGCGCGGTGATCGCGCTAATAAATACCGCCCGGGCATGCCGTAACACCCACTCCAGCACTTGACGGTAACGATGTTCCATCGCATGCACCAGCGGATTGTGTTGCTCGGCCAGCTTCGGGCCCAGCAAATAGGTCAGCATGGCCGGCATAAAAGTCAGGCTGAACAACATGGACGCCACCAGCGCAAAACTCAGGGTGTAGGCCATCGGCGAAAAGATTTTGGCTTCCACGCGCTGGAAGGTAAAAATCGGCAAAAAGGCGATGATGATAATGGCTTTGGAAAACAGAATGGGCCGGCCCATTTCTTTGGCGGTGGTCAGCAGCGATTGCCGCAGATGCCGCATATCGGCATTGCGCTGTAAATCCAGCGTAACCTGTACCATCACGGCTTCGACCAACACCACCGCGCCGTCGACGATGATGCCGAAGTCGATGGCGCCCAACGAAATTAGATTGGCGGAAATGCCGCCGAGGTCCACCAGGATGAAGGCGAATAGCAGGGAAAGCGGAATAATCAGCGTAACCAGCAAGGCCGCGACGAAGCGCCGTAAAAATACCAGCAGGATAATCAGGATCAATACCGCGCCTTCGATCATATTGTGTTCGACGGTATGGATGGTATGGCCCACCAGTTCGGTCCTGTCGTAGAACGGGGTGATTTTTACGCCGGGGGGTAAACCAAACTCATTGAGTTCCTGGATTTTCTGTTTCACACCATTCAGGACATTGACTGCATCCCGGCCCTTGATCAACAGTACGATGCCCTCGACCACATCGTCGCGCTGGTTCATGCCCACCATGCCGTTACGCGGCTGCGGCCCGACGCTGATGTCCGCGACGTCTTTGATGCGCACCGGTACGCCGTCGTT
Source organism: Methylomonas sp. PHL2-19 (assembly GCF_059331595.1). Lineage (NCBI taxonomy): Bacteria > Pseudomonadati > Pseudomonadota > Gammaproteobacteria > Methylococcales > Methylococcaceae > Methylomonas > Methylomonas sp. PHL2-19. The sequence continues at coordinate 4,283,787 of NZ_CP196839.1, read as the reverse complement.
GGTGGTGATGACGATTTCGCCGATTTCTTCCGCAGACTTTAACAAGCCGGTGCCGCGCACCACCAAGGCTTCGTCGCCGTGTTCGATATAGCCGCCGCCGGTGTTGGTATTGTTGGCGGCAATCGCCTGAAACACCTGATTGAGGTCGATGCGATAATTTTTTAAGCGGTCCGGCTTGGCGGCGACTTTATATTCTTTCACGCCGCCGCCGAATCCAACCACGTCGGCGACACCTTGCACCGAGCGCAAGCGCGGTTCGATAATCCAATCCTGTAACGCACGCTGCTCGACCAAGGGTAAATTTTTGGCGTCGATCACGTAGCGCAAAATTTCGCCGACGCCGGTGGACAAGGGGCCCAGTTGCGGCTTGGTATCGTCGGGAATGTCCGCATATTGCAGCCGTTCCAGGACTTGCTGGCGCGAGAAATAGTCCTCGGCGGCATCGTCGAAAGTCAGCGTTACCACCGACAGACCGAAGATGGATACCGAGCGCATATTCAGCAGATGCGGCAGGCCGTTCATTTCCCGCTCGATGGGCAGCGAAATCTGTTTTTCCACTTCTTCCGGGGCCTGGCCGGGAAACTGGGTGACGACCTGCACAAAGACGTTTTGTACGTCAGGAAAGGCTTGTACCGGCAGATTTTCGAACGCGATGATGCCGGAGACGGCAATCGCCAGCGTGGCGCCGATGACCATCAGCCGTTGTTGCAAACAAAACGCGATAAGGCGCTCGATCATGTGATTGTCCCGGTTATGGCGCTAGGGCTGGTGAGTACTTTCGGTTTCGACTTCTTCTTCGGCGCGCAGCATCAACGCACCTTCGGTTACCAATTGTTCGTTGGCATCCAGGCCTTGCGTGATGACCGCCCGGTCTTTCAAACGCAAGCCGATCTCGACCCGGCGCTGCCAGTAGCGGTTGTCGTCTAAAGCCGTGAATACATAATCGGCGTCACCTTCGGTAAACACGGCTGTCAATGGAATCACGAAAGCTTTGTCGTCCGCAGTGCTTTCCACGCTGATGGTGGCATACATACCCGGTAGCAGGCGGCCATTCGGATTGTCTAATTTGCATCTGACTTGCACGGTGCGGGTGGTTTCGTCCAGCACTTGACCGATGTACTGCACCGTCGCCGTAAAGGTCTCGCCGGGGTAGGCGGGTACCGACACGGCGACTTGCTGCCCCAGTTTGATTTTGCCGATGTTGATTTCAAACACCTCCATCAGCACGGTCAAATGTTTGAGGTCGGAAACCACAAACAAAGGCGTATCCAAATCCGGGCGTACTTCCATGCCCGGATTGACGTTGCGTTCCACGACGATGCCTGGCAGTGTCGCCCGCAGCGCGAAGCGGCCGTCGGCTTGGCGGGCGGACAAGTGCAAGTTTTTCAAGCGGTCGGTAGCGCGTTGCAGGTCGCTACGGGCGCTGCTCAAATCGCTCTGCGCTTGTTCCAGTTCCTTGCGAGAAATGGCTTTGCCGGCGTACAGCTCCTGTTGTCGATTGAAAGCATGATTGGCGAGAGTGGCCGCTGCTTGTGCCTTGGCGAAATCGGCTTCCGCGTCGGCGACATCCGGGCTGTCGAGTTCCAATAAGGTCGAACCGGTCTGCACCGGTGTGCCCAGGGCAATCGGCGTGGTGACAACCCGGCCGGCGACCGGCGAACTGATGCGCGAGGTCAGGCTTTCGTCGTACACGATTTTGCCGGCCAATGGTTCCAGCAAAGGATGTTGCGACAAGGTCAAATGCGCAGTTTTGACGTAGGCTTTTTTCGGGGAGTCGGGCGCCAGGACCACTTCGCCGACGGGTGTGGGCGGTTTGGGCGGTGCAGGTTTAGGGTCGGCCGAGTCCGAACAAGCCGACAACAGTTGCGCGGCCAGCACACAACAGCAGAACAGCGATATTTTGGTAAAAGTTGGCACGGAAGTATTCATATCGGTTATTCGTTCAAGCTTATGGTAATTGAGTAGGTGCCTGGGCCTTATTGTTTGCGGTGTTGTTACCGACGTCCTCGCCCAAGGCTTTGGCCAGATCGTAATAGGCATTGGCGCGGTTGATCATGGCCTGGCTGTAATCGCGCATCACGTTTTTATAGCTGCGTTGCGCTTCGATAAAGTCCAGTACGCCGGTAGCGCCCTTGCTGTAGGCCAGTTCCGCGCTGTTGCGCACCGCCAGAGCATCGTCAAGCAAGCCGCTTTGGAAACGCTGGACGATTTTGTCCGCGCTATTCCAAGTGGCTAGAGCATTGGAAACATCATTGCGAATACTCAGCTCGGTTTGCTCGACCGCCAGTTGGTTTTGGTTTAACGCGACCGCCGCCTTGTCCGATTGGCCTTGATATTGATCGAACACTGGCACCGGTACGCTGACGCCGACAAAAAACGAATTGAGTGCGTTATTGCTGGGGTCGCGCGCATAGCCGGCATTGACGGTGACATCCGGGTATTTCAGGCGCCTGGCCAATTCCAGTTCTCTTTCCGCCTGGGCGGCCCGTTGTTTGTCGGCCAGTAAATCCGGACGCTGTTGTAGGGCTTTGTTCATCAACTCGTCTTTGGACAGGTTTTGGCTGATGTCTTTAATGTCCGGCCATTGTTCCTTGGCTTCGAAATACAGGCTTTCACTTGGCCAGCGCAAGATCACTGCCAAAGCGGCTTGCGCCTGTTCTACGGCGGTTTGCGCAGTATCCAGATCGGAGTGGGCGCGCATCGCTTCCATTTTTACCCGCAGAAAATCGGATTCGGCGATGTCGCCGCTGTTCATTCTGAGTTGGTTGGCTTTGGCAATGGTTTGGTAATGATCGACGATTTCCTGCGCCAACCAGCGGTTCTTTTGCGCCAGAAGCAGGTCGTAATAGGCGTCTTCGACCATGTTGGAGAAGATCCGCACTGCATCGCGGAAATCGCTTTCCGCCGCCTGAGTGGCGAAGCCGCTGCTTTGGATGCGCAGGCCGCGTTTGCCAGCTACTTCAATTAGTTGGCTGAAGGAAAAATACTCCGCCGGGCCGCAGGAGACGTTAACATCGTGATTGCAGCCCGTGGCATTTGAACCCATGTTGGGCCGGTTGCTGATTTCGGAAATCTGCACGCCCAGGGTTGGATTGGGTATTGCTGCAGCAATCACCGCTTCAGCGCGTGATTGGTCGATGTTGTATTGCGCGGCGATTAAATCCAGGTTGCGCTGGTAAAACAGAGTCAGCGCCTCATCCAGGGATATGGGCACATTTTGGGCGTGGACCTGGGAAGTCAGCATAGCACCCAGCAAGCCGAGTGCCGCACTGTAGATGATACGTTTAGTTTGCATGGTCTATCCCGGAGTTGTGCAATTGATCGTGCTTGGTAAGCACTCAAAGCAAGTAGTCTGCCAAAGCCAATGTGAGATCGACAGGCCTGGAAATTTGGCTTATTTCAACCTTATTTATCGGCGGGGATTAGGATGTTAGCGGTTCTATTGACTAGAAACGGTTTATATAAACCAATTAATATCGGCGCGTGGCCGAAAAAATTCTAAGCCTGATATGCCTGAGCGGTTCTGAGGCACGCTAGTTGAAGCTGCGGATTGCCGGCAAGCAGGGGATGCCGAAATGTCGGAGATACCCTGGGGCAAGTTTTTTATCAGTCTTATTCAGCATTCCTGCTGATTGGGGGGGCGACGCCGCCGCTCAGCCCGAAAGGCCTGAGGGATAGCGTTTTCTCGAAACGGCCATCGCTAGCGACTGGTTTTGGCGATCCCTAATTTTTGCATGCGGTAACGTAGGGTGCTTGGTTTTAAATTGAGGCGTTGCGCGGCGCCATTGGGGCCTTCAATGACCCAGCGGGTTTGTTCCAGGACGCTGAGGATGTGCTCTTTAGCGATGCTATCCAGGCTGGTGTCGCCGCCTGCTGCCACGAGTTTTAGGCCGGCGTCGGCCGTCGCGGGCAACTGTTCCGGGCCGATGTCCAATATCGGCGTATCGGTCAGGATCACGGCCCGTTCGATGATATTTTCCAGCTCGCGGATATTGCCCGGCCAGCGATAACTCTGCAAACGCTGCATCGATCTGGCACTGACGCCGGTTATTTTTTTACCGATTTTCGGCGCGAATTTAGCGATCAAAAAATTCACCAACAGCGGAATATCTTCCAGCCGTTCCCGCAGCGGCGGCGTGGTCAGCGGAAACACATTCAGACGGTAAAACAGGTCTTCGCGAAAATTCTTTTCCGCTACTTCCGTCAGCAGATCCCGATTCGTCGCGGTAATCACCCGCACATCCATCTTGATGGGTACTTGCCCGCCCACCCGCTCGAATTCGCGTTCTTGAATCACCCGCAATAATTTGACCTGCACATCCAGCGGAATCTCACCGACTTCATCAAGGAACAGCGTGCCGCCCTCAGCCAATTCGAAGCGGCCGATGCGTTTGTTGATAGCGCCGGTAAATGCGCCTTTTTCGTGACCGAATAATTCGCTCTCAATCAAACTGGACGGCAATGCCGCGCAATTGACTTTAATCAACGGCCGGTTTTTCCGGGGACTGGCGGCGTGAATGGCGCGAGCGATCAGTTCTTTACCGGTACCCGATTCGCCTTGGATCAATACCGAGGCGTCAGTCTGCGCGACGCGCTGGACTTGGTTTAGTAAGGATTGCAGCGCCGGACTGCGGCCTATGATGTCGTCGAAATTATGTGTCGATTTAATTTCTTCCTGTAAATACAGATTTTGCGCTTGCAGTCTGGCTTGTTCCCGTTCCATCAACACCCGTTCGGTAATGTCGATAAACATGGTGCGCATGTATTGCCGGCTGGGGTCAAGTTTGGACCACCACTGTATCCAAATCGGCTGATCGTTATCCCTGCGGCGCAATTCCAGCACGACGCCATCGCTATTCGTACCGTCTTCGATGGATTTTAGCGCTAGCTGCAAGCGCTGTTGTGCTTCCACTGTGTCGGGTATAAACGAGCTGCCAATAAGACCCGGCACTTGTTCCGGCGTGATGCCCAGAATGCGCATGGCGGCCTGGTTGGCGGCCTGGAAGCGGGTATCGGTGTCCTCGTGCACATAAGCAATCGGCGCTTCGTCGAACAAATCCTTATAGCGCTGTTCGCTCTGCTGCCGCAGTTCTTCTACCCGAATCCGGTTCAGCTCCGCCGCCGCCCGAGCCGCGAAAATCTTGAAGGTATAGAGCAAGCGGGGTTCTTCGGGCATTGCCCGTTCGTCGAATATCGCCAGGTGGCCGAGGATTTGGCCGTCGGCGTCTTGTAAGGGCACGCCGAGATAACTTTCTATGCCTTCTTCCTTGGGGAAGATTTTCGCCAAGTCCGACGGGTAATGGCACAACTTGCCGGCCAGCACATCGACGCAGGGGGTGCCGGCCAGTTCCCATTCCTGATTGTCTATAAATTGACCGTGCTCCCAGAAGGCCAAGGATCGTATCCGGGTTTTGTCGCTGGTGAATTCGGCGATAAAGCCGTTCGCTACTCCAATGGCCGTGCACAGACTACGCACCAGCGATCTTAAAAAATCCTCGCCGGTGGTTTGCACGGTGCCTTCCACCAGCGCCCGCAGTATGGCCAGTTCCGACGAGTCGACAGTTTGCATGAGTGAAATGGTCCGGTTGCTTGCATTGAATAGCATTCTAACCAGCGGCCGCCACAACACCAAGCCGCAACTATTCGCGGCATCCACAACTATTGGTGGATTTTCGGCGATTGGGATACGGCTTGAATTTGCTTGGTAATTTATAAGTGTTTGTTTTTATTTGCATGTTTTATTTTAAAGCGTTTTGGCATGCCGCTTGCCATTAGTTAAGCGTCTGCCGGGAAATCGGTGGACTCCACTAAATCATTTAACGACTAGGAAAAGACTGATGAAAAACGTAAACACTGTTGTATCGACCGCCATGGCTTCTTTGATTGTATTAGGGGCGTCAGGCTTGCCATCGCTAGCCTTTGCCGCCGACAAAAAAGATATGGAGAAATGTTACGGCGTAGCCAAAGCCGGCAAAAACGACTGCAAAACGCTGTCTAATGCCTGTGCCGGACATTCCACCGCCGATAATCAAAAAGATGCCTTTATCGCCGTGCCTGCCGGCACTTGCGAGCGCATCGTCGGCGGCAGTATGGAAGCGCCCGCGGACATGAAATAAGGGCACAGGCGCCGGTTACTAGGCCGCGCGAACCGTTAAAGAGCGCAGTCATGCCGGCAGCGATTGCCGGCATCCCGCTCACAAGGTTCTGCGCTGTTTAGACGACACCCTTTCACCATTAAATCGAGTACCACATGACTCTCACGAAGCCACTTGCTAAACAGGTATCAGTGAGCTCGGCGATTCCGGCGCAAGCCGGAATCGGCCTTCGCTCTCAGCATCACCGGGATTCCCTAAACCACCCCGTCCGGCCGGCATGGTTGGAAGTCCATAGCGAAAACTACTTTGGCAACGGCGGTATTCCGTTACGCGACTTGGAAGCTATTCGAGCCGATTATCCGATCAGCTTACATGGGGTTGGTATGTCGCTGGGTTCTGTTGACCCGTTGAATCGGCAACACTTACGGCAACTGCGCGATCTGATTCGGCGGATCGAACCGGGACTGGTGTCCGAGCATTTAAGCTGGAGTGCTTTTGGCGGCAGGTACTTGAACGATCTGCTGCCTTTACCCTATACCGATGAGACATTGGCCCATTTAGCTGCGCGCATCTCGCAGGCACAAGATTTTTTAGGCAGACCGCTGTTGATCGAGAATCCTTCCAGTTATTTGGAATACGGCTTTTCCAGCTATACGGAAAGCGAATTTCTCAACGAACTTACCCGGCGTTGCGGCTGCGGGATTTTGTTGGACGTGAATAACCTTTACGTGTCTTGCGTAAATCACGGCTGGCAGGCGCTGGCGTATTTAAACGACATAGCTGCCGACAAGGTCGGCGAAATTCATTTGGCCGGGCATACCGTCAATCAATTCGGCGGGCAGAGCATTCTGATCGACACACACAACGCGCCGGTCAGCGATGCGGTCTGGCAACTCTATCAAACAGCCATACAACGTTTCGGTAGCCGTCCGACTTTGATCGAATGGGATGCCGATCTGCCGCCCTGGCCGGTGTTGGTGGCGGAAGCCGCAAAAGCCGACAGGTTTATGGAGCAGGCTTATGCACAGGCTGCATGAATTACAACGGGATTTTTCCCGTTTTGTGTTGCAAGAATCCCAGCAGCTGCCGGCGGGCGTTAAGTCGATGGGTCTGAGTGCCGAGCAACGGCTGGCCATTTATCGAAACAATACCCGGCTTGGTTTAACGGCAGCATTGCGCGACAGCTATCCGGTCGTGAATCGTCTGGTCGGCGAGGGCTTTTTTGCCGGGCTGGCTGCTGCTTACATCAAAAGCTACCCGCCGCAATCGGCGTGTCTATTGGCATACGGCGCGCATTTTTCCGAGCTGATAAGCGGGTTTGCCGCCGCGCAAAGCTTGGCTTATTTAGCCGATGTCGCCAAGCTGGAGTGGCTGTGGCACGAAGCCTACCACGCCGCCGATGCGCCGATACTGTCCGCTACAGCGTTGGCGCAGATCGATCCAGCTGCCTACGGCCGCTTAGTTTTCAGGCTGCATCCCAGCGCACGCTTCATCGCCTCGGACTATCCGATAGCCCGGATCTGGGCCAGTAACCAGGCCGATGACGCCGGCCGGGAATACATCGATTTGCGTATCGGTGCTTGCCGTTTGCTGCTGTACCGTCCGGGTCGGCAAGTCGAAATCGATAATCTGGATCAGGCGGAATATCAATTTTTACAGCTGTTGGCCGTCGGCACTGCGCTGAGTGCCGCCGTCGAAACCTTACTTACCGATCACCCCGATGCAAACGTGCCTGCCCTGTTGCAACGCTGCTTGCTTAAAGGCCTGTTAACCGATTTTTATTTCGCGGATGCCTAACACATGCATACACACATCATTGCCAAATTATTAGCGCCGTTTTATCGGCCGCAAAGCTGGGGCCGTCGCTGCGGCCTGTTACTGGACAGTTTGACCCCGTTGAGCAGTTTGCTGCTGCGCAGCTGGGTAGCTTATGCGTTCTGGATTTCCGGACTGCTGAAACTCCAAAGCTGGGACAGCACCTTATATCTCTTCGAAAACGAATACGCGGTTCCGCTATTGCCCGCCGGGTTGGCAGCGGTGCTGGCGACCGCAGTCGAACTTATCGGTCCGGCCTTATTGGCCCTGGGTCTTTGCGGGCGCGCCGCGGCAATAGTGCTGTTTTTATTCAATATCGTCGCGGTGATTTCCTACCCGGATTTGGGTAGCGTCGGCATTGAGCAACATAAACAATGGGGCGTCATGTTGTTGGTTTGTTCCTTGCAAGGGCCGGGCAAACTGTCGCTCGATGAATTAATCTGCCGCTACTTGTTCCCGGTGAATGTTGGCGCAGTCAGGTCGGCGTTAAAACGGGAGAATGCATGAACGTCCCGAACGGCGGAGCGCCGCTATCGGGGCAAACCGCGTTGGTGGTTAGCGGCGATTGCGGCATTGGCGCCATGGTGGCGGAGACGTTTGCCGCTGCCGGTGCCAAGGTGTTGCTCAATTATCCGCACGAAAACCCGGCAGCGGACCGCATTGCCCATCGGATTCGGGCTAAGCAGGGACAAGCCATGATATTTCAAGCCGATCTTAGCCGAGAAAGCCAGGTTAACAGTATGTTCGATGTACTCGCCGCCTATTGGGGTGGCTTGAATACATTAGTGACGAATGCCGATCTGGCGCTTGCTGTGCCGGCTGGCAATATGGATCGGGAGCAATGGCGGGAAATTTTGCGGCAAAACCTGGTCGGGCAGTTTTTATGCGTCAGACAGGCGCTGCGAGAGTTTGCCGGACGCGGCGCGCAAGCCGCTACAGCATTGGCACCGACCAACATCATCTGCGTATCCACTTTCCTGGGCGGCCCAGGCGATAACGCGCAACCCTACTATGCAGTCTGTAAGGCCGATATGGCCGGATTATACAAGGCTTGGGTTTCTGCGCATGGCCAAGAAAATGCGGACAAATCAGGCGGTTTGCCGACCGCGAAACATTTGATTGAAACTTGGAACGGCCAGTTGGCGCCGGACTCGGTAGCGCTGGTGTCAGCCGATCCGGAGCAAATAGCAAAAACCGCGGTCGGCTTGGCCGTGCCCGCAGCTTAAGTCCGCTGGCGAATCACAGTAATTAATAGAGCAGAGGCTCATTGAAATGAAACCCTACAAACCACTCGCTATCCCTTCCTCGGAAATCACGCCGCAAGCCCTGTTCCAGGCACGGCGAAAATTTATGCAAACGGCAGGTGGTGCCGCGCTGGCGGCCGTGTGGCCGCAGACACTATGGGCGATGGATAATTTAGGCGGGCTTGGAAAATCTAAATACAGCGTGACGGATGAACTCACACCTCGGCAGGCTGTTACCGAATACAACAACTTTTATGAGTTCGGCACCAGCAAAGATCAGCCGGCCATCAATGCCGGTAGCCTGCAAACCCGGCCTTGGACTATTACGGTAGAAGGCGAAGTGAAAAAATCCAAGGTGTTTGATATTGACGAGTTACTGAAAATGGCGGCGTTGGAAGAGCGGGTTTATCGTCTGCGCTGTGTAGAAGCCTGGTCGATGGTAGTGCCGTGGGTTGGTTATTCGTTGGCGGAATTACTCAAGCGGGTGGAGCCGACCGGCAATGCCAAGTTTGTCGAATTTGTCAGCCTGCACGATCCGGCCCAAATGCCGGGACAAAAGGCCGCAGTGCTGGATTGGCCCTACCGAGAGGGCTTGCGGATGGATGAAGCCATGCACCCTTTGACGTTATTGACCTTTGGTTTGTACGGGCAAGTTTTGCCCAAGCAAAACGGCGCGCCGGTCCGCATCGTCATGCCTTGGAAATATGGATTTAAAAGTGCCAAATCCATCGTCAAAATCCGGCTGGTTGAGCAGCAACCTCTGACCAGTTGGATGAAAGCCGGGCCGGGTGAATACGGCTTTTACGCCAACGTTAATCCCGAGGTCGATCATCCGCGCTGGAGCCAGGCCAAGGAGCGGCGCATCGGCGAGTTTCTGAAACGCAAAACCCTGATGTTCAACGGTTATGCCGACGAAGTGGCGGCACTGTACGCCGGCATGGACTTGCAGCGGAATTTTTAAGCCATGACGATCAAAAATCTCGACAACCGTGTACTGCTCCGGGTGAAAGCGGCCGTATTTCTGACGGCTTTGCTGCCGTTCGCCAAATTGGCCGTCGCCGCTTATGCGGATGAATTGGGCGCCAATCCCATTGAAAAAATGACCCACGTTACCGGGTTTTGGGCTTTGAGTTTTTTGCTGATCACTTTGGCGATCACGCCGCTGCGGCGTCTGTCGGGCTGCTTATGGCTGATGCGCTTGCGGCGCATGCTGGGTTTGTTTGCGTTTTTTTATGCCGGATTGCACTTTGCTATCTACTTGGTTTTGGATCAATTTTTCGATTGGCAGGCAATCGCTAAAGACATCCTGAAACGGCCGTATATCACCGTCGGTTTTAGCGCATTTGTGGCGCTGATTCCGCTGGCATTGACTTCAAATGACGCCATTATCCGCCGCCTGGGCGGCAAACGCTGGCGGGCATTACATCGCTTAACTTATCCGTGCGCGATTGCCGGCGTGGTGCATTTCGGCTGGTTGGTGAAAAAAGATCTAAGCAGACCCATGATATTTGCGCTTGTACTGGCTTTGCTGCTGGGTATGCGCGTGGCTTACCGCTTGGCCGATAACCGCACTGCACATCAAAAGGCTGTTTAGCGGGTCTTGAAGGAATGTGTTACACCAGTAATGAGTGACACTATTTGCAGGTTTGAAGCGTTGGGATTGACGCAGAAGAAGGCGGTTGGTCAAACGTCCAAATGACCTTTAATGAATAACAAGCTGAATCTGCGTTTGTGGACATAAGCTGGATTGAATGATAATGAAACCCAGCTTGGCACGGAAACCCTTAAATGACTTGCTGTTAGGTATATCGACGAATCAAGCAGCGCTCGTCGCTATAGCAAACGCCACCGCCCAATGTCATTAACCCGGCCCTCAATACCTTTCATCCTGAGTTTATCGAAGGGTGCGCCAAATCAGGCTTCGACCAGCTCAGCCCGAACGGAATATCGGTGATAAATAGGACCGGGTTAATAGTGACGCCATACTGTTACTGCCGGGACATTTACAGGGCATGGCGCTTATTCTTATTTACGGTAAGGTGCAAGTGCCGTTGCCGCCGTCTCTAATGTAGTAGTCGGTGGAAACCGTGCCATTGGCTGCCGAGATTACGTTCAAACCCGACCCCAGAAACACGGGTACTGATTTTCGGGTGGTTCCGTTCAATTGGGTTAACGGCGTGCCATTGACAGATACGTTTAATAGGTAACTGCCATTATCGAACAGGTTGACGAAGTACTGGGTATTACCGCTAGCCGGGTTTAAGGCACAGCCTGGGGTGACGGTGGTATAAGATTTTCTACTGGCAGCGTATTCGAGAACGCCGTCAGCGCTGAAAGTGTTAGCTGACGTATCGGGTAGATCGCAGAAGCCCGGTTGTACGGTGAAGGCGTAGGTATCAGCTGTTCTTCTAGACAGGGCGACCACAACAGAGTTATTACCATCAACAAGCCAGACAGCGACATCGGGTTGCGACGCGGTAACTTTGGTCACAATTCCGCCATTGAGAGTAATCGTGGCCTTATCTTTTGACCTTGGGTTGAAGAGGCCGGTTTGAACGGTTGCCGCTTGCAGGCCGGTGGCTGGATTTACCGCACACTGAACCATAGACGAGGCAAAGGTTTTTCCGCTTGGGCCGATTTGAATGGTCGTTGCAGCCTCAACCCTAGGGATTGCAGATAAGACCGAGAGAATTGCCAATAGCTGTATTGACAAGCTTTTTATCGTTTTCATATTCCAAATGCCTTTAGATTAATTAGAGCGGTCTAAATTACTATTTGGCGATGAATTGAATGTTAATTCCACATTAGGGTTAAGTTAAATTTCGCTTCGAAGCGAGTCTGCCGCATTCGCAGGGAAAGCGAAAATCAATCATACAATTTCGAAAGAAAAAATGAGGGCAATGACTGTCATCGACACCAGCACAATGATAAAAAGCACTTCCGCCCAGCGTTCCAAACCTATGGTTGAGCGCTCCAGCCGAATCGACAAAAACGATAACAACGCACTGATGGTGAATAGCAAACTGTCTATTGCCAACGCCTTGTCGATCACGTAACCGACCATGCCTGAAGGCTGACTTTTGACGATGCTGATGACCATAATGCAAACACCTACCATCGTGGCCGAATTGGGCAAAATGTGGTGGGAAAGGTCGTTATTGAGAGCGTGTTTCATTGAATATTTTTTAAGCACTATGGTGGCTATAGGTTTACGTGGCGATAGAAAATCCGTTTCGCCAATTCCGCGGTCAGGATGTAAAGCAATACGATCAAACTCAGCCAACCGATAATCGCCGTCGGCAGCGGTTGAAAGCCTATGAACGGCGCCAAAGGCGTATAAGGCAATGCCGACGTCAGCGCGACGATGGTGGCGGTGGTGAGCATTAAATATCGGCCGGGACGATTGCTGAATAAGCTGTTTTGGCTGCGCACCACGAACACGATCAGCGCAGCGGAAATCACCGATTCGCAAAACCAGCCGGTGCGGAATTGCTCGACCGGTACTTGCAGCCACAACAACACGCCGAAGGTCAGGTAATCGAACACCGAGCTGATAATGCCGAAGGTAATCATAAATTTGCGGATAAAGGAGATATCCCAGCGGTGCGGCTTGCCGAGCATTTCCGGATCGACGTTGTCGGAAGCGATGGTCATTTCCGGAAAATCGGTCAGCAGATTGGTCAGCAAGATTTGCTTGGGCAGTAGCGGCAGGAACGGTAAAAACAGTGACGCGCCGGCCATGCTGAACATATTGCCGAAGTTGGCGCTGGTGGCCATGAACACATACTTAAGGGTATTGGCAAAGGTCGTGCGGCCTTCGCGTATCCCCGCCAGCAACACCCGCAGATTTTTTTCCAGCAACACGATTTGCGCGGTCTGCTTGGCGACGTCGGCGGCGCTGTCCACCGAAATACCTACATCCGCAGCGTGCAGCGCCGAGACATCGTTAATGCCGTCGCCCATGTAACCGACCACGAAGCCGGCTTTCTTTAGCGCGACGATGATGCGCTCTTTCTGATTGGGCTCGATTTCGGCGAATAAATTGACTTGGGCCACTTGATTGATCAAGGCTGTTTCGCTCATCCCGGCCAGATCGGCCGGTGGCAAACAGCAGGATCAGAATAATCGAACTTTTGAATTGCCCGAAAAATAAGCTGACGGTGCTGGGAGGCTTGTGATTTTGTAAACGGTTATCGCCGTAGTGTTTCAGACGCGATGCGGCTTCCTGCTGGGTCAGACCGTGTTCATCGGCTTGCAACTGCTGGAACAATTCCGAAATCGGATTATGCCAAAACGGTTTTGTTTGTTTGGGGGCGACTTTGCTGGGCATCTGCGACCTCGATAATCGGTTGAGCGGACCTTGTGTTTAACGTCCGCTGCTTAAAAATTAACAAACACCGACGCCATGCCCAAATGCCGCATCGTTGCCGCCGTGTGATTGGCGTTATCGAGATATTGGTTCATGTAACCCAATTCGGCCCTAACGTTTTTGTTGAAGCTCCAACCGAAACCGGCAAACGCGCGGTTTTGATCAAACCCGGACTTGCCGCCGAAGGTGGTGGAATTGACCCGGTAAAAGGCTTCGTCCCAAGCAATCAAGCTCAAGCGCGGTTCGAACTCGAGGGGATGCATGAATTTGATCATCTGCCGGGGACGTTCGCGTAATTGGCTACCGTTTAAAAAGTTGGTTTCCCACATCGTGCGGAAGGTAAAAGTGCCTATCTCCGTGGGCAATACATAACGAAACGCCGGCCAAATATCCTGTTGCGAGACATAAGATTTACCGATGTTTTGAGTCGGTAGCCAAGTGTAACCGGCCCAGAGTGTGGCTCGGTCGCTTAGGGCATAACCGGCCGCCGTGCGCACCATGCCTTGATACCAATGACCCCATTCGCCATCGAAGCGCGATTGGCCTTCCAGCCAAACCCGGCCGTTTTTCAGGCTGGGATCGATAAAGCCCATGCTGCCTTCGGCCACGGCTTGTAACCAGGCGCCGGAGTCTTCAAGCAATTCAGTAGCGTTTACAGCGGTCGAAGTAACCAGTAGCGAGCATACGCAGCAGGAATACCATAATGTTCGCGATAGTGTGTGCATGACGATTCTCCAAAATTTAAGCAAAAGCGTCTGTATCTCCCGGTGTTATCGGGAGAGGAACGGGCTTTTGGCGGGGTTGTTAAGGTGTGGTGCTGAGGACGGCTGGGGCGTCACGCGACTGTTGTTGCTGTCGCGTGGGCCTAAGCTGGGTCAAAGTGCTATTTTTCGGCGTGCCGCGAGATGATGGTCGGAATAACTTTCGTGATCGTCCAAGCCGACGATTTGGCAGCGGCCGCCGGCTTGGTTGTAATCTTCGGCAAAGTGGTGGATGAATTCCATGACCGTATGGTCGATTAAATTGGCTTCGGTCAAATCAAAAAATACCGTTTTCCGTTGCGGAAAATCGGCCAGCAAGCTTTTCAAGGTGATGAAGTTGGAAAACACCGCTGCGCCGGATACCGCAATATGATGGGTATCGGCATCGGTTTGACGCACATGAAAAGCCATCGAAAAGGCGTTGCGCAGCTTGAGGCCACGGCTGACGTGGATCGCCAATTCCACGCCGATGCCGATTGCCACGCCAACCAGCAAGTCGGTCGCCAACACACCGAGAATCGTGATGACGAAGACGGCAAAATTATCCACACCCACGGCCAGGGTTTTCGCAAATTCTTTGGGTGAGGCCAAGCGAAAACCGGTGAACACTAACAGGGCAGCCAGAGCCGACAACGGGATTTCGTGAATCAGTTTGGGAAACAGCGCCACGAAGATTAGCAGAAATAAACCATGAAAGAAGTTGGACCAGCCGGTTTTCGCACCGTTGTTGATGTTGGCGGAGCTACGGACAATCTCGGCAATCATCGGTAAACCGCCGCACATGCCGGCAATCACGTTGCCGATACCGACTGCGGTTAAATCGCGATTCAGGTTGGAGCTGCGCTTAAACGGGTCGAGTTTGTCCACGGCCGAGGCGCTTAACAAACTTTCCAGGCTACCGACCAGCCAGATGGTTAATACCGCCAGCCAGAATTCGCCGGTGGCGATTTTGGAAAAGTCGGGCAGATAAAAGCCGGCCAGAAAATGTTCCGGTACCGCTACCAAAAATGACGGGCCAACGCTGAATTCATGGTGCGGCAGAATCGCGGCATCCGGCAAAAACAGGTATTGGTGGATATGGTCTAAATCAAAATACTGACCCAAGGCTAAGCCGAGTAATACCACCAGCAGCGGGGCGGGGATCATTTTTAAAGTGGGATGTTTGATTACCGACCAGAGTATCAACAGCAACAAGCCGAGCAAGCCGATCAGCGACACTTCCGGATTCATGTCCATCAGCGAGTGCGGGATTTCGGCGATGGTCCCCAATAGGCTTTTCGCTTCCGGTTTAACCCCCAGCAAGGTATGAATTTGCTTAGCCATGATGATGATGCCGATGGCGGCCAGCATGCCGTGTACCACGGATGAGGGGAAAAAGGCGCTGAGCTTGCCGGCCTTAAACACGCCCAGCAGCACTTGCAACACGCTGGCGATGACGATAGCGGCGAGTGTGTAGCGGTAGCCGGCCATCGCATCACCTTGGCCCAGCGCTTGAACGGCATCGACGATCACCACGATCAAACCTGCTGCCGGGCCGTTGATCGTGACATACGAGCCATTGATTCGGGAAACCACCACGCCGCCGATAATCGCGGTGATGATGCCGGACATGGGCGGAAAGCCCGACGCCATGGCGATACCCAGGCACAAAGGCAGGGCAATCAAAAATACTAAAAACCCGGATAGCAGATCGCTACGCCAGTTTTCGATTAAACCGGGGAGCCCGGATTTAGGCAAGGTGGCCGAAGAGGATGTGGTCATGGTCTTTCTCAAGTAGCCTAGGAAAACCAAAGTGCAGCGAGAAACATGCCAGTTTTGCATGAACTGCGTCAGTGCAGGTATATCAAGGGTTGTGGACGTGGTTGCTCGGAAAATGGTTGTCGATTTGATTGATTGGCCTGGTTGATTCGTCAGCTTCAACCAATTGGGTGGTTTATTTGCACCGATGGGGCTTAGCTTGGGGTTTAAATAATTAGCTGGAAACGTTGATATGCCAGGGTTTAGGGATTTGGCACGCACTATGCTGTGTGAAGCATAAGAGGCTGTTCGCCTCAACTTCTGTTTGACTAGCGAGGTTTAAGTTACAGATGTCTGCTTCTGCCCATCACAATGTTCACAAAGCTGCGTTCGATCTCAATGCGGCTATCGACCACATCGCCCATTGGCTGCCCAGCCAGGGGCCTATTAAGGATTTTATTCACCACAACACCTTGCATGCCGTGCAGGACTATCCGTTTCACGAGGGGGTGGCGGTGGCGGCTCAGGTATATGGCGCGAAAAGCTATTTGCCTTTGGCCGATTATCTGAAACGCTATGACGAAGGCCGGATCAGCGATCAAGCACTGGAATGGGCGATTACGCAGGCCAATTGCAGCGTCTATCAAGAGCAGTCGTTGCGGTCATCTTTGTTTGAGCCGGACGGTCACAGTCATTATCCGCCGCAGTCCTTGGCTAACCACGGTATCCGCACTGCTTGGCTCAATCACCTGGAAATCGACTTGAACGGTATGGTGCATCCGGTGATGTTCAGATTGTTAAGTAACTTTCTTGATCAGGGTATAAGCCGTTGGGCCATGCCCAAGCCGGACGAGCGTTTCTGGGATTGCGTGTTACGTTTGGTGCAAAACAGCCTGTTACCTCTGTATCCGTTTCATCAGCCGGTGGTGCGGCAAATGCTGGACGCCGGGCCCGATCAGGTGATTTTGAATTGTTTAAGCAAAATCGTCGGTGACGAAACCTTGTACGGCCAATATCTATTGGAAGTATTGCTGGCCCATCCCGGTTGGTCGGGGATGGTGCGGATAATCGAAACCCAGCCGAATGTGTTGCTGGCGCCACGGGCTATTTCGCTGAAAGAATTGTTAGCGGTGGAACTGGCTTGCGAGTTGGCGTTTATCGATAAAAAGCACGGAGGTCGGTTTTTACAGATCGCCCAGCTACCGAATTTACACGCTATTCCTTTACTGGAGCGCGATGCCACCCAACCCCAGGTACCGCTGAAAATGCGGGTGTGGCACGAGGCAATGGAGTGGTCGCTGCATTCTGAATTACTCATAGCCTTGCGCGAGCAAGCGCCGATTAACCCGTCGGCGGAGCAAGTGCCCAAAGTGCAGGCGCTATTTTGCATAGACGATAGGGAATGTTCGCTGCGCCGCTATCTGGAAGAAATGGATCCGGGTATTGAAACCTTCGGCGCACCGGGATTTTTTGGTATCGATTTTCTCTACCAAGGCTTGGATGATGTGTATCCGGTGGCGCAGTGTCCGGTGGTGATCAAACCCAAACATCTCATTTTGGAATCGACCGATACGCCGCAGTCCGACAAACCCGAGAAGGGCGAGTCGCTGTCGATCCTGCATTTTGGCGCGCATTCCATGTTCCGTGGTTGGCTGTATACGCAAACTTTGGGCTTGGCCTACGCCTTAAGACTGGGCTGGAGTGTGTTGCGCCCCGGTGGCCAGTTGCCGGGCATCCAAAGCTTGAGCGAAGTGGAGGCGCATGGTCATTTACATCTATTGCGGGAGAGCGACGAACCGAATGAGGACGGCTACCTGCTGGGGTTTTCGTTGATGGAAATGGCGGATAGGGTGAGCGGTTTGTTGCGCAATATCGGCCTGACTAAGCAGTTCGCGCCCTTAATCGTGGTGGTGGCCCACGGCTCCAGCAGCGTCAACAATCCGCATTTCGCCGCTTACGATTGCGGTGCTTGCTCCGGTAAGCCGGGTGCGCCCAATGCGCGGGCCTTTGCCTGGATGGCCAATCACCCGCAGGTACGAGAGATTTTGCGGGAGCGCGGCATCGATATTCCCGCCAGCACCCATTTTGTGCCGGCCTTACACAACACTAGCCGTGACGAGATCAGTTATTTCGATCAACAGGAACTGGATAAAGCCGCGCGTCACGAGTTTCACAGTTTCCAACACAGTATGCAGCATGCCTTGCAGCGCAACGCGCGCGAACGCTGCCGCTGGTTTGAATTGGGGCCGAAATCGCATAACAACGCGGAAGCGCATAGTCATGTGGTGGCGCGGGCCTCGTCGATTTTCGAGCCGCGTCCGGAATTGAATCATTCCAATAATCTGTATTGTGTGGTGGGGCGGCGCGACTTGACCCGGCATCTATTCTTGGATAGAAGGGCGTTTCTGCAATCCTACGACCCCAACAGCGATAGCGACGGTTCGATCTTGGTCAAGGTGCTGTCGGCGGTCATTCCGGTATGCGGCGGTATCAATCTGGAGTACCTGTTTTCGCGCATCGACAATTCGGTCTACGGCGCTGGCACCAAGCTGCCGCACAACGTGATCGGTCTGTTAGGCGTGGCCAACGGAGTGGAAGGCGATTTACGCACCGGCTTGCCGTCGCAAATGATTGAAGTTCATGAGCCGGCGCGCTTGCTGATGGTGGTGGAGCAAACCACCGCGATTGCCGATCAGGCTATTGCGATGTTGGGCGGCTGGCGGGAATGGTTGGATAACGAGTGGATTCGCCTGGTGGCTTGCGATCCGGTGAGCCGCGCCCTGTATTTGTACAGCAGCGATGGCTGGAAAGTGGCCGAACCCGCGGCTGGCAGACCGTTGCCGGTTGCCAGCCATTCGGAAAAAATTATTGTCGGACAAACCCGGACCATTCCGGTCCACGCATTAGAAAGGAGACAGGCGTGAGTGCTTTATTATTGGCGTGTGTATTATTGCCATTGCTTGGATTTTTGCTGATTTTTTTCAGCCCGGACAACGAACATCGAATTGCCGCGATCAGCCTGTGGATGACCCGAATCAAAGGGGTGGCTGTGCTAGGTTTACTGGCTGCATGGGCCGCCCATGGCTTTGCCAACTTTGAATATCAATGGCTGGTATTGTATCAACACGATGATTACCAGTTTCCTTTGTTGTTTTTTCTGGATAGGGTCGGCGCCGCGTATTTGTTCGTGGTGTGGGCGGTATTCTCGGCCATTGTTAAATATTGCCGGGTCTATCTGCACCGGGAAGCGGGCTACAAACGCTTCTTTCAGGCTATTTTTGGATTTGCCTTTGGGTTAAATCTGATCGTGCTGTCCGGCAGTATCGATATGCTGTTTGCGGGTTGGGAAATTGTCGGCATCTCCTCATTCTTGCTGATCGCCTTTTACCGCCATCGGCCGCAACCCGTGCGCAATGCCTTACGCGCTTACACGATTTATCGGTTTTGCGATGTCGGCTTGCTGGTGGGTACCTGGATGAGCCATTTGCTGTTTCACGAAAGTCAGCATTTTAGCCAGTTGTTGACCATGTTCGATCCTAACAACATTCCTCCCGCAGGGTATGCCTCCTTGGCCATTTTATCCTGGCTGATTATTTTGGCTGCTTCCGGCAAATCGGCGCAGTTTCCATTCAGTTTCTGGCTGCCACGGGCCATGGAAGGGCCGACGCCGTCCAGCGCGATTTTCTACGGGGCGCTATCGATTCATCTGGGCGTGTTTCTGTTATTGCGGACCATGCCGATCTGGAGTTATCACTACCTGCCGCGTTTGATCGTATTCAGTATTGGCGCGTTGACGGTGTTTGTTGCCACCTTGGCGGAGAAAACCCAGTCCAATATCAAAGGCCAAGTGGCTTACGCCTCCATCGCGCAAGTCGGGATTATGTTCGTCGAGTTGGCATTGGGTTTGGAAGATTTGGTGTTGCTGCACTTTATGGGTAATGCCTTTTTGCGCTGCTATCAGTTGTTGGTATCGCCATCCATCGTGGCGCATTTACTGCGGGTGGAAGGCAATGTCGATAGCGATTTTTATATTAAAAACAATGAACAACTGATGTTTTTGCCGGCGTCGATTCGCGATTCCTTGCCTGACGTATTGCAAAATACCTTGTATGTCTTTGCCTTGCAGGAAGGACAGTTGGAATTGTTGGTGAAGAAAATCTTGTGGGAGCCCTTGAAAAACCTGGGCCGGCAATTGAACGGGGTGAGTCTGTGGATCAAAATTTTGGCGGGCCTCGCGCTGTTGGCGATCATTGCCATCGCCGCGTCCGGCGTAAGCAGCGTGGCCAGAATCTATTTGTCCATGCCGATCTCCCTGGCGATGGCGGTCGTGTCTTTAAGCGCATTTAGCAACAAACGCAGCCCGTTCCAGGTTTGGCACAGTGTGGCCTTGAGCAGTATTTTGGCCGGCGTGGCGGTGTGGTTGATGGTGCCTGCCGCTTGGTACGATGTCGCCTTATTTTTCAGCGGCATCATTCCCTCCTGGGCTTTGGGTATAGTGGCGCTTAGCGTTTTGTTGAGACATTACCATTTCGCCGACGAACCTTTTGTATTTCGCGCCTTCGCCGAAACCCGGCCCGGTTGGTCTTTAATGTTGTTTTTAAGCTTTTTGGGTTTGGTCGGTTTCCCGATAACACCAGCATTTTTAGGCGAGGATTTACTCTTGTCGCATGCCAGCAGCCAACATCCCTGGTTTGCCGCGCCGATTACCGTGTCGTTTGTGATTAATGGTATCGCCATCGCCAGAGTGTATTTACGGCTTTGCATGGGGCGGCCGGTAGAACTGCGGGGGGCGGTTTGAGGTTTGTTGGTTCTCAACATTTACGAAGGTGGGCCGACGAGAGTGGTCAGAACTGGGCTGTTGGGCTTCCTTCCTTCCTTTCTGTCCGGTTCTGAGCCTAAAACGCTCGATCAAATGCTAATTGCATATCAGATGTAGGGTACGCACAGCGTACCATTTAATGGCTTTTTTGGCAGCTCAAGCCAAAAGGTACGCGGTGCGTACCCTACCGGGCTTCGGCTTTATTGATCGCAGTGGAATGGATATCCTCTGAGATTGCAAGTCCGGGGTAGGTTTTGTGTAGCCTCGATGCAGCGTTAGCGGAATCGAGGGTGTCGGCCCATCATCAGACTAACATCGGCAAATTTTAAGAGTGGTGGCCTTCGAACCCTCGATTTCATCGAGGCTACTGACTGACGAGAGCGGCTAAAAACGGACTATCGCGCTTCGGTTTTAGATGTAGGGTACGCACCGCATACCGTTTAATGGCTTTTTGGCGGCGCAAGCCAAAAGGTACGCGGTGCGTACCCTACCGGGCTTGCTCCGGTGTGCTATAGACCAAAATGGCATCGCCTTTTTCAAGTGCGGACAAATAGCAGGAGCGTTCAGGCTCTCCCTTTCGCTCCGCTGTATCAAAGGGCAAAGTTCCAGCTTTTAATATCTCAACCTGAGACCACCCGCAATTTAGCGCCACGAGTTCTGCCGCCTCCCAGTCGTGAGCGGAGCCAAGCGACTGCCGTACGTAGATATGCATTGCGTGACGCTGACCAGTAGGAAAGCGTTTTACATCTGACGAAGTGGCTTTTGCCAAAAAGATATGGACTTCAGCTGTCATGACACATAACTATTGATTATCAGGCAAATCTGCCTATATAAGTTGATATTAACAGCCTTTTCAGGCGCTTTTGCCCACGTTCGTTTTGCCACTGACTTTATCAGGTAGGTGTTTTATGTCAAGCCCGTGCCGTTTGGCGATGCGCATAGAGGACGATGGCTTTGAAATGTGCGATTACGCAAGCTAACAGTATCTAAATTTTGAATGCCAGCAGGAACAGACTACGACATGCACGCCAATTGCCAGCCGTTCATTCTTTTTATGCAGGCCGCTATTTCCGGCTCAGCAAGAACAGTAAAACCACGCTGATCAGAAAGAACAGCGCTGTTGTGCTTTTCCAGAACAACAGTGGATTGCGTTCTATAAGCGGAATCTTGTCTTCCGCTTTCAGGAATTGCGGGTTGGGGGTGGAAAGGTCGTGCAGGAATTCGGACAATTCGTCGTAGCGGGATCGTGGCGAAACGGTCGTGGCCTTTTTCAGGGTGCCGTCTATCCAGATCGGCACCATTTCGTTGCGGCGGATGCTGGGAATGTAAACCAGGCGCTCGAGATTGTGGCGATTGGGTTTTTCCGGCATGTTGGCGAATGGCAGGCTGCCGTTGAGCATTTCGTAACAGATGACGCCCAACGAGAACAAATCCGACTTTACCGTGCCGGTTTGCCCCAGGTGATACTCCGGCGCGGTGTAGTTCAGTGTGCCGAGAATATTCTCGGTCTGATGCCGGTCAAGCGGGGTGATCTCGGCGATGCCGGCGATTTTCACCGAACCGAAATCGATGATCTTCACCGTGCCGCTGTTGTCAATCATGATATTTTCCGGCTTCAAATCCTGATGCAGCATTTCCATGCGATGAAAGGCGCGTAGCCCTTTGGCGATTTGTTCGATCAGGGCGCGTACCCGCTTGATCTCCGGCTTGGGGTTCTGAGTGATCCATTCTCTTAAGGTTTGCCCCTCGATAAATTCGGTTACATAGTAAAGACAGCTTTTAGCACGGTCGGATTCGAGCACTGTCAAGACGTTGGGATGGTTGAGGCGTTTGCCGGCCCATTCTTCGTGCAAAAAATGCTCGATATAATGGGTGTCGTCGTTATACAGCACCGATGGCGTTTTCAAAATCACCCGGCGGTTATGCAGCGTATCGAAGGCTTGGTAAATTTGCGTGCGTTTGCTGGCATGCAATTCCGCTTCGACCCGGTAGCCATCCAGCAGCATGCCGGGTGACAGCGGCGGTGGGAACGGCAAATGCCCATGGTGCCGCAATATTTCGTCTTCGCGCAGTTGCGGCAAGTCGTCGATGCGAACCAGTTGGCAGGTTACATTGTCGTCGCTGCCGTTAGCCAAGGCGGTTTTGACCAAAATTTCCGCAAGGGTTTGCAGATCGGAATCCTGCGAGAGCAGCGTTTTTAGGTGGTGCTCGCTAATAAAATCGTGGAGCCCGTCCGAAGTCATCAAGAATAAGTCGTTTTTTTCGACGGTCAGCGATTTGTAATCCACTTCCAAATGCGGTTCGATACCCATCGCCCGATTCAGATAGCTTTTGTCGTTGGACACCCAAAGCCTGTGGTCGCGCGTGAGTTGCTCCAGCCCATGTTGTCGCCATAAATAAATCCGCGAATCACCGACGTGCAGAATATGGGCGGTGTTGGATTTAAGTACCAGCACACTGAGCGTGCTCACCATGCCTTTAACCGAGGCATAGCGGATTTGTCCCTGGCTGTGCAGCCAGGAGTTGGTGGCAGAGAGGATTTTTTGTCCGGCCTTGGCCACCGACCAGGAATCCGGCGTGCTGTAATAATCTTCCAAAAACGCGGTAATGCAGCAATGGCTGGCTTCCTTGCCGGCTTCACTGCCGCTCATGCCGTCCGCAATGCCCGCTACGATGCCTTTTAGGGTGAGTTGCGGTTCCTCGGGGACGACAGCCCCCCAGCAATCTTCGTTTTCGGGTTTCACACCTTTGTCGCTGTGCGAACCGAGCTTGACTGATAAGGTTTTGCCCATAGTCTGCCGAGAACTGAGGTTGCGCGGCTTAGCAGGCGCGGTAATGGCGCAATTCCGCCAGGCGCTGGTCCAGTTTACTCATCAGCAAAGCTTGGTGATGGCGCAGTAACACCGAGTCGCTGGGGCGCGGGGGTAGGGTGGCTTCGATTTCGTGGTGGACCAGGGAAATGACATGCCGCCTCAGAACGGCATCTTCAGGCAAAAAAGGGTGGCTTTTGGATTGGTCGAGTTGTTGTGCAGCGTGGTGTTCTCCGGCGGATGCCTGGCAAACGCCGCGCCAGCAAACAATTAAAGTCAGGGTTAGGACGGCTAATAATGCTTCGATCATGGGTATTACTCCAAATATAACTAAATATTAAAAATTGCTACAACAATACTTCGGCGGATGACGCCGGAATGCTCTGTTGCTTAAACCACTTCGATCATGGCTACGGTGCCGTCTTCCATGACTTCTGCCATGTGGCCGGCGGGTTCCTCGATAAATTGCACCGCCAGTGCAACCACGACAGCCGTACCGGCGATGGTCAGAAAAAAGGCTTCCGGTGTGACGAACGACAAGACTGTTAGAAAGGTGACGCCGCCCACATTGCCGTAAGCGCCGACCATGCCGGCAATTTGCCCGGTCATGCGGCGCTTGATTAAGGGCACCATCGCGTAGACGGCGCCGCATCCGGCTTGGACGAAAAATGAACATAAGAATGTCACGGCAAACGCCAGGGCAATCGGCCATGCCGAATTGATTTGCGACATAGCGGCATAGCCCAGCGCGCAACCGATCACGCACACGCTCAGCGACAACTTGCGTCCGAACTTATCGCTCAGCCAGCCGCCGCCAGGCCGGGCGACTAGGTTCATGAACGCGAAGCTGGATGCCAATAGGCCGGCTTGCACCGGGGTGATACCGTTCTGTTTGAAGGTTTCGTGGAAAAACAGCGGCAGCATGGAGACCACTGCGAGTTCGGAGCCGAAGGTCACCAGGTATGCCAGATCCAGAATGGCAACCTGCTTAAACTTGTATTGGTGTATCGGTTCAATGGGTTGGGTGAGATGTTCCTGATTAACGTGCACGATTTTGTACAAGTTGTAGAGAAACAATAGCCAAATCGCTATGTAAATGCCGATGGTGGTGTCACCGGATAACAACTTCATGCCGGTTGGCGACAGTTTCCAAGTCAGCAAGCTTAACGCTGCATACAAGGGAATGGTCATCAGGATGTAGAAGAACAGATCCCAGATGCTGGTGACTTCCATGGCGCCGGCTTTCTTGGGTTTGAAATACGTTGAACCTTTAGGCGTATCGCTGACGCTGAAAAAATAAATCACCGAATAGAGCAAAGCCATGATACCGGTGCAGGCAATCGCATAACGCCAACCGTTTTCGCCGCCGAATGCCAAGGCCAATGACGGTAGGGCGATGGCGGCCGCGGCTGAACCGAAATTGCCCCAGCCGCCGTAGATGCCTTCGGCAACACCCAGTTGTCTGGCCGGGAACCACTCGCCGACCATACGGATGCCGATGACAAAGCCGGCGCCGACAAAACCCATTAAAAATCTCGCCAGGGCCAATTGCTGGAAGTCGTCGGCGGCGGCAAACATGAAGCAGGGAATGCTGCTGATCGCCAATAACGTAGAGTAGGTGCGTTTGGGGCCAAATTTATCCACCAAAATACCGATGGCAATCCGCGAAGGGATGGTCAATGCCACGTTTAATATCAGGATGGTTTTAATTTCGGCTTGGCTGAGTTTAAGGCTCTCGGCAATCGCCAACATCAGCGGTGCATGGTTGAACCAGACCACAAAGCTGATGAAAAACGCCAGCCAGCTCATGTGCAAAATCTGCATTTTGCCGGTAAAGCTAAAAAGATTGAGTTTGCTCGAGGACATAACTTACCTTTGAAAAGTGGAGGATAAAATGAATTCCGCTGGCCGGATCGAGCGTCGGAAATTCGTATCAAGTAGCTTGTATGTACAAGCTATTGCTCCCCTTGAAAAGGGCTTATTTACTCATGAAGTGTGGGTGTCCTGAAACGAGCGAAGGCAAGGCACAACAGACGAGTAAATCGCTTAGCTGAAGTTGAATCAGCCTATTTCCAACGTCGTTGTTGAAGGGAGCAGAAGGTGCAGCGTTGCACGGACTATATGATAGCACCCATTATGCCAAAGTATTCAATTCCGCTGTTTGGCGTGAATGCGGAATGAGCCGGCTAAGCAGTTTTGCAGACCCTAATCGTGGAGGGGTTTGGCTCCGAGTATCAAAATGCCGAAGTGGGTTCAGGCCGCTTCGGCGGGTGTCTGTGAGTCGCGAGTGGCTGGTGTTCAATCAGCTTAGCAACCCGGCCCTTTTTACCAGGGGTATTCCGCTCGGGCTGAGCTCGTCGAAGCCCGGGCTGGTGCGGCCTTTGGTAAACTCTGTATCTTCAACGGCGTTGAGGCGAACGGTATTTAGGGCCGGGCGAATGAGCTGCACACGTTTTGCGATTATTAGCTGGGATCAGACTTTTTTCACAAATTCAGATTTCAACTTCATCGCGCCGATGCCGTCGATTTTGCAGTCGATGTCGTGGTCGCCGTCCACCAGACGGATGTTTTTAACTCGGGTGCCGACTTTGACAACGAGTGAAGAGCCTTTCACTTTCAGGTCTTTAATCACGGTGACGGTATCGCCGTCTTGCAGCAGGTTGCCGTTGGCGTCCTTGACTACTTTCGCCTCATCGTCGCTGTCACTGGCGGCATCGGCTGACCATTCGTGGGCGCAGTCCGGGCAAATATTCATGGTGCCGTCGTTATAAGTGTATTCAGAGCCGCATTTTGGACAGTTAGGTAAATCGTTCATGGTTGTTCCGTTGTTTTGATTAGCTGCGAGACAGTAGGTTTAATATAAAAAATCCAGATTAGCCGCATCCTTTAAATCATAAACTCCATTATGCCAGCCGGGATAAGAGCATCGACAGGCAGTGATCACTATTTTCGAGCTATTTTAGGTTTGGCTATCAACCTTTCCGGCACCCGGCTGAAAGGTTGATTTATAACGCAAGCGGCTGTAACGAGTTCTTTGCTCGGTCTAGCGGCTGCCATTTTCTGGAATGACGAATCCTGGGTATTTAAGCTAAAGCGACGAGTATCCGGACGTTCAGTCCGGTATTGGAACCCGCTGGCTTTGTGCAGTCGAATATGTACTTTGCTTAATACCGGGATTCGACGGCAAATCATAACCCGGCTTTAGGGATTATTGGTATCTCGCGTCGATTTAGTGCTGGGAAGCCGGTTTCAGGCTATGTTGCATTTTTGGCGAAACCATAACTCATCGAAACGCGAATGGTCGACCAGCCAGGAGCTGACGGCGCGGAGAATGATAACGGTAAAAACGCATCTGTTTGGCCCATTGCCGAAAGTCTGACATGTCGGTGTTTTAAGGTTGCGACAAATCGTCGCACTTTTTCTGGACAAAGCGATTTAAGTGCACTAGAATGCGCCCACCTTGACTTAGGTCAATACGAGCTGAAAAGCTTCGTATCTATTGGGGGAGGGAATGCGACCGTGTAACGGTACAACAATAATAAAAGCGCAAGCTATTAACCTGCTATCACAGATAACAGGCGTCCAAAAAACATAAAAATAACACCGGACGAAGCCCACTTAATCGTGGGCTTTTTTATGCGCCAATTACCATAAACCTGTTTGTTATTTCAGATGGCCGAAAAATCAGATTCGCTTCCACAAGATATTATGGAAGCAGAGCGTTTCATTGATGAACTAATGAACGACACCAAGCACCCGGTTCACAATCATGCTCATCCTTTACACAAGGAATCGGTTAAAGCATTAGATGAGTTGATGCAGAGTCTGGATGCAATGCGCCATGAGTGGTTGTCTAAGGGATAGTTCAGAAAAACGCACGGATTTGTTTATTCTGACGTCCTAGCTGTTCGTATGCTTTTCTTTATGGCTAGCAAATATATCTTTATTTTTTCTCAAAAACGGATATAATCGTCGGTTCGAGTATGTTGCAGTAACAAAGCGCATTAATAGTGTAGGGAGATAGTATGCTTATCTTGACTCGTAGAGTAGGAGAGACCTTGATGATTGGTGACGATGTGACTGTTACAGTTCTCGGGGTAAAAGGAAATCAAGTTAGAATTGGCGTAAACGCACCAAAAGATATATCTGTTCATAGGGAAGAAATCTACGAGAGAATTAAGAAAGAGCAGTCTGAAGCAGGGAGTACGGAAGGCTGATTAAGTTATAGGAGAGATGGCCGAGAGGCCGAAGGCGCTCCCCTGCTAAGGGAGTATGTGCCAAAAGCGCATCGAGGGTTCGAATCCCTCTCTCTCCGCCACTAAATTAAAGTTTGACAAAGAATAACAAAAATAAGACAATAAGCGGCTCAGATAAGCGCCCGTAGCTCAGCTGGATAGAGTACACGGCTACGAACCGTGCGGTCGGGAGTTCGAATCTCTCCGGGCGCGCCATTTGAGTAAATTACCGAAATTAATCCCCTGTAGCTCAGTCGGTAGAGCGGGTGACTGTTAATCACTAGGTCGGCGGTTCGAGCCCGTCCGGGGGAGCCAAATAATTAAGGCCTCACATGTAAATGTGGGGCTTTTTTTTGCCCGCTCCGGACCTCCGCTGATCCGAGGGACGTCTAGCTTCATCCAGTTCTGTCTATCTGATTCGAATATCCAAATTCGGTTTGGAATCAGATCAGCAACCCATTCAACTTGAAATCGACCTACTGATAAAATCCAGGGCAAGGATTTTTTAATGGGTTTGATAGACTATTACCCATCGGACGCCGTTTCCAATTAATTCTAAGATAGGGAAAGTCACCAAAAATGAGCTACAACGAAGCTGAAACCCGTTATTGGTTGATCGATCCCGTTCTGCGCGATAAAGGCTACGACGACGCCGGCAAGCTAAAATTGGAAACACCTGCACCGGTGGAAGCCATCGGCCACAAAGGCCGCAGACGTCCCGGCGGCGGTCGCACTGATTATCTACTTTGCGTACAAACGCCCGATGCCACCAAACCGCTACCCGTCGGTGTGCTGGAAGCCAAAAAGGAAGAGGCCGACCCGCTGCAAGGCATGCAGCAAGCCAAGGCCTACGCGGAATGCAGTCGCTTTCATGTGCAATACGTATTTGCCACCAACGGCCATCGTTATGGTGAGTTTGATAAAACTACCGGCCTACAAACCGGGCCGCATGCGTTCAAAGAACACTTTCCAACGCACACTGCGCTAACCCAGCGCTACCTCAACGACACCGGCATCGACCTGCATAAACCGGAAGCGGCGCTGTTATTCACCGCCGACAGCAAAGCCTATCCCAAGAGCCGCTATTACCAGGATGCCGCGATTCGCGCCGTGTTCGAGAAGATCCTGCATTGCGAACGGGCACAAAAGCCGTGTCGTGTTTTGCTGGCACTGGCCACCGGCGCTGGTAAAACGGTGATTGCCGCCAACTTGCTGTGGCGCCTGCAACAAGCCCAACGCCTGACCAAACCCGCATTATTTTTGTGCGACCGCGACGAACTGCGCACCCAAGGCTATAACAAACTGAAAGCGGCCTTTGGCGATAGCGCCCGCATCGTCCAAACCGCCAACGGTCAAAACGCCGCCAAAAACGCCCGCGTGCATATCGCCACCTATCAAACCTTGGGTTTGGATGATGAAGAATCCGGCGCCAGCAGTTTTTTAACCGATCACTATCCGCCCGATGCCTTCAGCGTCATCATCATTGACGAATGCCATCGCTCCGCCTGGGGCCGTTGGTCGGAAGTCTTGCTGCGTAATCCTAATGCGGTGCAAATCGGCTTGACCGCCGCGCCGCGCCAGTTGCGCGAATCCAAACAGCAAACCGCCGACGATGCGGCCATCACCGCCAACAATCTCAAATACTTCGGCGAACCGGTCTACGAATACACCCTGATCCAAGCGCAAGAAGACGGCTACCTCGCCGCCTGCGAAATCGTCAAACGCCAGGCCAGTATCGACAACATCAGCTATACCAAGCAACAAATACTCGACCTCAAACCCACCGACCTTCACACCGGCAAAGCCATTTGCGAGACGGATTTAAAAAAAGACCTCTACACCGCCAAAGACTTTGACGACGAAATCTTTATCGAACTGCGCACCCCCACCATGTGCGCAGACTTGTTCGAGCAACTCTGCCGCCACGGCGGCCCCGAGCAAAAAGTGATTATTTTCTGCACCCGCGACATTCATGCTGATCGCGTCGTGCAACAGATGAACAACCTGTACAGCCAATGGTGCAAACAGCACGGCAAAACCCCGAAAGACCTGTACGCCTTTAAATGCACCAACAAAGGCGGCCGCGACCTGATCCAGCCCATGCGCGGCTCCGGCGAACGGGCTTTCATCGCCTGCACGGTCGATCTGCTGGCAACCGGCGTCGATATCGAACGCCTCAATGCCGTGGTGTTCTTCCGCTACCTGGAATCCAGCATCTTGTTTTACCAAATGGTCGGACGCGGCACCCGCATCGACGAAGACACCCAAAAATACAAATTTTGGCTTTACGACTACACCGGCGTCACCGACTTATTCGGCACCGATTTCATCACCGCGAACAGCTCGGGCAAAAAGCAAAAGCCGAGCGGCGATGAAGATGACGAGGATGACGACGGCGGTGATGAGGGCGATGGCGGACAAGGCCATCAGTCCTCGGTTGCAGAGATCAAAGGCCAATACGTTAGCGTCACCCCGCAAGGCCGTTACATTCTGACCCGCCGCGACGGCCGCGACGTGCAAATCCCCAGCGACGAATATCGTCGGGAAATCCTGCAACGTGTGGTCAGCGAGGCACACGATCTCAATCAGTTTCGCCAATTGTGGATAGAAGCCAAAAAACGTCGGCAATTGATCGACCATCTGCTGGGGGACCATTACTCGCCGGAAGTACTGCGCGAACTGGAAGACATGCAGGATTTTGATTATTACGACATCTTCGCCCACCACGGCTACCGCGCCCAAGCCTTGAAGCAACCGCAACGCGGTCAGGCGTATATCGACAGCAATCAAGCCTGGTTCGACGCCATGCCAAGCGACAGCGCCATGGTGTTGCGCGGCTTGGGTCAGCAATTCGCGTTGGGTGGCACCGAAGCTTTGGAAACGCCGACGCTGTGGGACGTGCCGGATATTCAGCAGGCGGGTGGTTTGGAGGCGTTGAAGAAACTGGGGAAACCGGTGGAGGTGATTTTGCAGGCTAAGGGAAGGTTGTTTGGGGTATGAGTTTGAAAACAAATAGGCTAGAAAAGTTAGCGACCATAATTATGGGGCAGTCACCTTCAGGTGATACGTATAACGATTCTGGGCAAGGACTACCTTTTTTTCAAGGTAAGGCAGAGTTTGGAGATACTTATCCAGTCGCCCGTAAATGGTGCAGTTTTCCAATAAAGATTGCTGAGGCAGAAGACATTCTTATTTCTGTGCGTGCACCAGTTGGCTCTATAAACCTGGCAAACCAGAAATGTTGTATTGGAAGAGGACTTGCAGCGATTAGAGTAAATCGAGAGTTTTTGGATCGAGATTATCTTTGGCTTTTTCTCCGCCATTCGGAATCTTATCTTATTAGCAAGGGGCAAGGCTCTACCTTTGAGTCAATCAATGCGTCAGACTTATCTGAATTGGAAATCCCTTTTTCCGATCTTAACTCTCAGCGCAATGTGGCGACGCAACTCAAAACCCAACTCGCCGAAGTCGAAACCGCGCGGCAGGCTTTAGAAATTCAACAGCACGAAATTGTCAAACTTGCCAATGCCTATATTCGGCAAGGCATCGAGCATTCCAAGATTAGCGAATGCCCGTTAGGTGATGTTCTGGATGAAGTGAAAAAGGGCATTGGTGAACGTTGGGCCGATTACCCGGTATTGGGTGCAACCCGTGAGGGCTTGGCCCCGGCCAAGGAGCCGCCGGGCAAACAACCGCAACGTTATAAACCGGTTTTCTCCGGCACCGTGTTTTACAATCCAATGCGTATCCTGATCGGCTCGATTGCCTTTGTCGATGACGACGATCAGCCCGGCATCACCAGCCCGGATTACGTGGCGTTGCAGGGCAAGCCGGGAATAGTCGACTCCCGCTGGTTTTATTACTGGCTACGTTCGCCTTACGGTGTGCAGTGCATCAATTCGCTGGCGCGCGGTGCAGTGCGCGAACGGATGTTGTTTAATCGCCTTGCAGAAGGCTTCATTCAACTGCCACCATATTCCGAGCAAGTCCGAATATCCGCTGCGCTGAAACAATTGCAACCGGTCAAGGCGGCCATTAAACAACAGCTCGACGACTTGAATAAAATCCCGGAACGGTTGCTGGCTAAGGCCTTCGATTTTAATCACGAAAGGAGATCGTCATGACCACCAAACATATCGCCGAACAGCACCATGCAACCTTCGAGAGCATTCGTCACTTGGATGACGACGGCAATGAGTATTGGCATGCTCGTCAACTGGCTGTTGTGTTGGAATATTCACAATATCGTCATTTCTTGCCGGTTTTAGAACGCGCCAAGGAAGCTTGTAGGAATAGCGGGCAAGACGTTGCCGACCATATTGAGGATGTCCTCACAATGGTCGAAATCGGCTCTGGCGCAAAACGGGAAGTAGCGGATGTACGCTTATCACGCTATGCCTGCTATCTGGTGGTGCAAAACGGCGACCCCAGCAAGCCGGTGATTGCCAATGGCCAAACTTATTTTGCCATGCAGACTCGGCGGCAGGAATTGGCGGATGACGAACAGTTCGCCCGGCTTTCCGAAGATGAAAAACGTTTGGCCATTCGTAATGAGCTGGCTTTACATAACAAACAACTGGCCGCCGCGGCCAAGGATGCCGGGGTGGAAACATCGCTGGATTACGCCATTTTTCAGGATCATGGCTATCGCGGCTTGTATGGTGGGTTGGCGGCCAAGGATATTCACGCTCGTAAAGGTTTGAAAAAAAGCCAGAAAATTCTGGATCACATGGGTAGCACCGAATTGGCCGCAAACTTGTTTCGCGCCACCCAAACCGAAGAAAAACTGAAACGCGACCAAGTCAAAGGTAAACGGCAGGCCAACCAAACGCACTTGGAAGTGGGTAAAAAAGTCCGTCAGACCATTAAGGATTTGGGCGGGACAATGCCGGAATCACTACCTACGCCGGGAAAAAGTATTAAACAAATTGAATCGGCGCGGAAGAAACTGATCAAGTCCGACGATACTAATGAGTAATTTGAATCTATGAGGATAGAAATTATGTTGCAACAACAGCTGATTGAAGAAATCAAACAAATTCCCAGCGATAAGCTGGGCGAGATTTACGATTTGGTGCATTACTTTCGCCTGGGTTTGGAGCGAGAAGCATCGCAGCCTGCCGCTACCGGACAACGACGTCCCATAGGCCTGGCCAAAGCCAGTTTTAAAGTGCCGGATAGTTTTTTTGCACCGTTACCAGCGGATTTGCTGGATGAATTTGAAGGGCGCTAAGTGAAAGTTTTATTGGATACCTGTGCTTTTCTCTGGTTGGCCAGCGATGACGCGGCATTGAGCGAAAAGGCCAAGACCGTGTTTCAAGATCCTGATAACACGGTGTTGTTAAGTAGCGTGTCGATTTGGGAAGTGTTGGTCAAGCATCAGTTGGGAAAGTTGCCACTACCCCTGGCACCCGAAGCGTTTGTTCGCCAACAATGCCGCGACCATTTGATCGATTATTTGCCGCTGGATGAAAAGGCCGTTTTCCAATTAAGTCGTTTGCCAACCTTACACCGCGATCCTTTTGATCGCATGTTGATATGCCAAGCGATGGCACATGATTTGGTCATTTTGACTGCCGATGGTCTGATTAGCCAGTATCCCGTCGCGACGTTGTGGTGAGAAAAAACATGCTTGAAAAAGTTAAATCGGCACGCCGCGCCAAAGCCCCCAAAGCCATCGCCTCCACGCAATCGCTGTCGTCTTTCGTCAAAGCCATTTGCGACGTGATGCGCCGTTCCAACTGCGCCAGCGCCTTGCAGTACGTGCCGGAACTAACTTGGATTCTGTTTTTGCGCATTCTCGATGCTCAGGAGCAAAAAGCCCTGGAACAAGCCGAAGCCTTGGGCAACGACTATTCGCCGGCTTTGCGGGCGCCGTATCGCTGGCAGGATTGGGCGGCGCCGTATTCCGAGAAGCCGGATGCGCCGAAAACGCCGGAAGGTTATCGGTTTGGTTGGAAGCGGCAAGCCTTGTTCGAAGCCGGTGAAGGCAGTCTGTTCGATTTCATCAATAACCAATTGCTGCCGCATCTGCATCGGCTGGATGTCGATCCGCGTACTCAACTGCCTAATGCCAGCGCCAGCCCCAAGCAGCGCGTGATTGGCCGCATCATGACGGCGGTGGAAAAGGTGCGCGTGGATAGCGAAACCAATCTGTGCGACATTTTCGACAAGGTGCATGAAATCCACATCGATCATATCGACGACACCCATTTCTTTACCCTGTCGCAAGTCTATGAAGATTTGCTGCTGAAAATGGGCGAAAAGAACTCGGACGGCGGCCAGTTCTTCACGCCGCGCGAAGTGATTCGGGCGATGGTGAATGTGCTCGATCCGCAGCCGGGCGAAACGGTGTACGACCCCTGTTGCGGCACCGGCGGCTTTTTGGCGGTGGCTTACGAGCATATCGCCCATCAACTGGGGCAGTCGCCGGCCTCGACGGTGTTGGAAACGCTGAAGCACGATACGTTTTTCGGTCGGGAAAAGGAAAATCTGGTATTCCCCATCGCCTTAGCCAATCTGATTTTGCACGGCATAGACCAGCCCAATCTCTGGCACGGCAACACGCTGACCGGCAAGCAAACCTACGACGGTTTATTCGAGCAAGCGCCGGCGACGTTTGATGTGATCCTGACCAATCCGCCGTTTGGCGGCAAGGAAGGCTCGGACGCGCAGAAAAACTACGATTTTGAAACCGGCTCCACGCAAGTGTTGTTTGTGCAGCATATCCTGGACGAATTGAAAGCGCCGCTGGACGGTAAGCCGGGCGGACGCTGCGGTATCGTGCTGGACGAGGGTTTGCTGTTTCGCACCAACGAAAGCGCCTTCGTGGAAACCAAACGTAAATTGGTGGATGAATGCGATTTGTGGTGCATCGTTAGTTTGCCGGGTGGGGTGTTTTCCACCGCCGGCGCGGGCGTTAAAACCAATCTGCTGTTTTTCCGGAAAGGCAGCAAAACCGAGCGCATTTGGTATTACGATTTGTCGCAAGTCAAAGTCGGTAAAAAGTCGCCGATGACGTTGGCGCATTTCGGTTTTGATCGACACGGCGGCCTATTGAGCGATGCCGAATTGCCGTCCACACTGACGGCCGACTGGCTGGCGGTGGAAGAAAATAAAGACAAGCTGTTTCCATCATTTGCCCGTTTGCTGGCGAAACACGGCACGCCGGAGGCCGACAGCGATTTTTCCTGGACGGTCGATTTCGCCGCCCGCCGCGCCAAAGCCCGGGCAGACCTACAGCCCTTTATCGACGAAGCCAACCGGCTAACCGAAGAACTTTTGCCGTTACGGGAAATGTTGAAGGCATTGAAACGCGACAAAGCCGGCAAGGACAAAATCGCCGCTGCGGAAGATGCGATTAAAACCAAGGAAAAAGCCATCCGCGAAGCCCAGGCCAAAGCCAGCGACATCGACGCCGCCGTTTTCGACCTGAAAGCTGTGAATCCGCACGCCAAAGCCGTTATTGATACCCGTACCGTGCAGCAGATTATCGACAACATCAATCATCAAGGTGAGATAGTCGCGCGGGCTATGGCGAATTTAGCAGCCATGATCTAACGCTGTGTCGTTCCGAATGCATGGTAATAACCTGGGTTTGTAACATCGAACGAAGGACTTGTGCATTTTGCTCAAGTGCTAGGAATTTTTGTAAATGCTGTTGAACTCGCTTTTTGTCACATTGATGTCATAAGGTATTTGTAAGCTAAAGCTTCAAATAAATAAAAATATGAGTCAGGAAAATGAGCGAATTTTTCAACAAGAAGCCGATGGAGCTTTTGGAGATTGAACAAGTGGTTAACGAATTGATGGAAGACTTGAGCCACCCGGTGAATAACAAAAGACATCCTTACCATCGAGATTGTGTTCAAGCGTTTAATGATTTGATGGCACATGCGGACACTATTCGGCAGCACTGGGCTTCTCATTAGAACGATCTCAAGGCTCTACGGTCATCGGCCATGCTCACGCCAGAAGTAAAGCGCCCGGTTTTGGAGTGGCTGTCGCGTAGGTATAGGATTACGCTAATGATTGTTGTAGATCAAAAAATCCTTTATTTTTAAGGCTATAGTGGCTGCGTCTTCACAGCACAATAGGTTCAGAAATACGATGACGGCAGAGCTGCAACTTAAACGTTACCATGTCTTTTTTGAAGATCTTACGCACCCTGGATTCGGTTGCCATCGCGATGAATCCGGCGTCGTAATGATCACGCTTTATCGATTGCGCTTATCTATTTATGGTCGGACATTCAACCGCCGTTGGAAGTAATCTCTTATCGCACGCTGGACAGCTTCTGCACATCTCGTAGAGGCCATGGCGTGTTGCAGTTCTTGAATCGTGGTATTTAGGGCTTTCAGTTGATGGTTTTGACTGGCTTAGCCATCCCAACTTTCCCGGTAGTAGTCATTGGCTTTTGGCCTGAATCGATTTTTGCCGTGGGCCGGCATCTGTTCGTCTAATTTTCAATGTTGACTATAATTTCCAGCGATTCCAGTTCAGTTTCAGGATACCTGGGGCTTCAAGCCATTGCGGCTGTTCTGGCGGTGCGGCGAATCTTTATTGGGAAGACAAAATCATGGTGAAGCGCTTAACGGGGTATTTATGTGTTGTGTTTTTTACCGGCTGTGCAACGCTTAGCCAACAAGACTGCAAGCGGGGTGATTGGTTTGGTTTAGGGGTTCAAGACGGCCGTTCTGGAGAGGCGAGTGAGCGGTTGAGCGAACACCGAAAGGCATGCTCCGAATACGGTGTGGCGGTTAATGATTCGCAGTATTTTGCTGGCCGCGAACAGGGTATAAGAGAATACTGTCGTATCGATAACGCTTTTGAAGTGGGGTTGCAAGGCCATGATTACCGCCATGTTTGCCCGCCATCGATTGATGGTGTATTCAGCCGTTACCACGCAGCGGCTTACGCTGTACATAGAGAACGCGCCGAACTGGATAGGATAGATAACGAACTTTCCAGCAAAGAAATCAGCTTGGGGGATAACAAGTTAAACGACAAAGACCGGGCCAGAATTCGTAACGATATAAGTCAACTGCGGCGTAACCGAGATCGGGCTCGGGATGATCTTTACTATCACGAACGGCAACTCAACGAGTTCCGCCATGAGTCTCAGTCTTATCGCTGAGTGGCTTCTTGGGATTCGGGACGATTCGTTGCAAGTATCCGGATTAAGCACAGATAATTCGTTAGCAAAACGCGGTATCTGTTAGGCAAGCTAGGCACTGATAATTTTTTGAATTAACTCTGCCTTTAAGTTGCCTGGCAGCGTCTTTGTCTTTAACTCATTCTCTCGGTTCGGGTTTGCCGTCGTTCAGTCTTTCCTGCTTGTCTTTCTCAAACTCGTGTTTAACGAAAAACAGGCCACCCATCAAGCCCAACAGCATTACGACTTCCAGTATTTCTCTCATCATTTCAGCCACCTTTCGTTTAGGAAAAAGCCTTGTTACTTCAGTGGGGTGACTAATGATTTTTTGGACGGGCTACAAGAATAAGGTTTTTACAACATTAGTTTCCCTCGTCAGACAGATTACCCTGGGAATTTGCATAGTCAATGATGAAGCTGATAGTCAAATTAGCGGCTTACTGCAACAGCGGCAATAAACTCACCATGCCCCAGGCTATGCCGCCGGCGGCGGGAATCGTCAGAACCCAGGCCCAAACAATCCGTTCGATCACGGAAAGTTTCAGGGTATAGGGATTTTTGGCAAAACCGACACCCATGATTGCTGTAGAGATACTATGCGTGGTGGAAACCGGCATGCCGAAATGTGCGGCGGCCAATAGAATGGTGGCGGAGCTGGTTTCCGCCGCGAAGCCGTTGATTGGGTGCAGTTTGACCATTTTGTGGCCAAGGGTCTTGATAATCCGCCAGCCGCCCACCGACGTGCCGAGCGCCATGATCAAGGCGCAACTGAACACGATCCAGGTGTCGATGTCTTTTTCGCCGCCGTCCGGACGCAGGAACTCCGCCCAACTGGGCAGCTGATCGAGCGTGCCGGCGTTATTGGCCGCAAAAATGGCCAGCGCAATGATGCCCATGGTTTTTTGTGCATCGTTACTGCCGTGGGCAAAGCCCATATAACCGGCCGATAGCAATTGTGCTTTTCCGAACAGCGCATTGATCCATCTCGGCCGGGAGATTTGCGCCATGACACCGCCGGCGGAATTCATGCCGCTGATGATCGCCATCAACAAACCCATGATCAAAATGCCCAAGGTGAAGCCGGCAATTGGCGAGCTGATCATCGGGATCACCACTTTCCAGAGCAGGCCTTTGTTTTCGGTCCACACCAATGCGGTTTTCGACCATATCAACACATCGGGATTATTGTGCCCCGCCGCCAGAGCTGCGCCGCATAAGCCGCCGATCAAGGCGTGGCTGGAAGAAGAGGGCAAGCCCAAGGCCCAGGTGATCAGATTCCAGATAATCGCCCCGGTCAGTGCGCAAATCAACACTTCGGAGGTAATCGTCACCATGCCGGTATCGACCAGCCCTGAGGAAATGGTTTTGGCTACCGCGGTGCCGGATAAGGCGCCGACCAGATTGGTCACGGCAGCCAGGATCACCGCCTGGGTGGGGGTTAATACTTTGGTGGCGACTACCGTGGCAATCGAGTTGGCCGTGTCGTGGAAACCGTTGACGAACTCGAATATCAGTGCCGCCAGAATGACCAGCAAAAGCAATGTCAGCATGACGGAGCCACTAAGAATTTTTTAATACGATGTGGTAAACCACGTTGCCGGCATCGCGACAGCGGTCAATGGCTTTTTCCAGGATTTCGAACAAATTGGTTTTTACCAGATAACGGATCGGATCGGTTTCGTTGGCGTAGACGTCGCGATACAGCTCAAGTATCTGTTCGTCGGCTTCCGCTTCAATCGTTTGCAGTTGATCGTTGAGTCTTTTGACTTCGTCCAAATCCATGCCTTTGCGCAGTTGACCAACCATTTGTTCCAAAACTTGGCAGGCTTGTTCCAGCATGACAGCGCGGCTGTTGAAATCGACATCGCCGATCCGCTCCGATGCCAGCGTATAACGCTCGGCAAATTTTTCGACGACTTTCGGAATCTTATACAGCGCGCCGTTTAGGGCTTCGATATCCTCGCGGTCCAGGACGGTCACAAAGGTATTGACTAATTCCTCGCTGATTTGGCCGAATAAATTCTTTTCCCGGCGCCGTGCCTGTTTAAATTTTTCTAATGACTGTTGGGTGGTGGGTGTGCTTAGCAGTTCTATCAAGGCTTTGGCCGAGGCGTGTGCCGATTCCGCACTAGCTTCAAGCAATCCATAAAATTTATCGCCTTTGCCAAAGATGGTTTGTAGAGAGAACATGGTGTACCTTAATTGTGACGGTTTTGTTGCATATTGTATAACAGCGTGGCGGCATGTGCAGAAACTGTCGGCAATTTGCCGACCGCATGCGTAGCGGATGTCATCCGGCGCTAAACTGCCAAACGCGGGTTAATCGCGTTTTTGCAAAATGTCCTTAACCGCGCGTATTGCCGATTGGCTGGCGCCGTTGGAGTGGCTGTCCTCGGTAAAGTCTCCGGCAAAATAGACGCGGCCCTGCGGTTTTCTTAACGACTCAGACAGGCTATCGAAGCGTGACCGGCCGACCGGCCATGATGCTATCGCGCGCGGATGGTAACGGTAAAAATTCATCCGTTTGACCGACTCCCGGAAGCCCGGCCACTGTTTGTCAAACGCCGCCAGCAAAGCTTCTCGAATCTGGTCCGGATCGCTCATCCGCGAGTTAAACCGTTCTGCGTCCGCACCGCTAACCAATAAATTCAACAGCGCATCGGCGCCGGATTTTGATCCGCCCTCATAAATTACCCCCAAAGGACTGTCGGTCATAATCGGCAATATGCTGTCGCCGTCGCGGGTCCAGAAGCTGCTGGCGGCCTTATCCACCGTGACGTGCGCCGTAAAGTAGGCGCCGGCCGATTGGGTTTGGATAGCCTGTTTTCGCTCGGCGCTCAACGGCGGAGCGAACTGAATGTCGTTGAGCCGGAATAATGGAATGGCAGTGATCACGTATTTGGCGCGGAATAGCTTTTGCCGCAGACTGCTTTGGTCGGACGTAAGCACTTCCACATTTTTATCGGTGGCGGTGATATGAGTGACTTGCTGGTTGAGCAGGATGCGGTCCCGGCCGATAAAATCGGCCAGCGCCCGCACGGCGCGTTGATTGCCGCCGACTACATGGCGTGGCGCCAGACCGTCGCCGGAAAAATAATGCCATTCGGCAATGCCGTCCAGCGCGCTGATTTTTCGCCAGGAGGTGGCGTATTCCGGTTCGGTTTCAATGCGCACCAGTTCTTGAGCCTTGGGTGAGAGGCCGCTGGTGCTTTCGATCCAGTCGGCGAAGGAAATTTCTTGCAGCGCCAGCATTGCCTGGGGCAAGGGTCGTAAACTCAATTGCCGGTAAAGCTCGGCCATTTTGGCGTCCCAGCGTTGATAGGCTTGCAATTCGCCGCTATCCAGCACCGATGCCAGAAACTCCTGGTTGGTATTTTGCGTAAACGGATACAGCTTGCCCTGGTAATAAAAACTGGAAAAACTGCTGTAAGCCGTTTCCATCGGCACATGTAAATCCCGGAAAATCTCGACAGCCGGGTTATTTTCCCAAAACTCTTCCAGACCCACTTCG
Source organism: Methylomonas sp. PHL2-19 (assembly GCF_059331595.1). Classification (NCBI taxonomy): domain Bacteria; kingdom Pseudomonadati; phylum Pseudomonadota; class Gammaproteobacteria; order Methylococcales; family Methylococcaceae; genus Methylomonas; species Methylomonas sp. PHL2-19. The sequence continues at coordinate 4,243,237 of NZ_CP196839.1, read as the reverse complement.
GCATGCGTGCCGTCCGGGTAAGTAGCGGTGCGGATACGGCCGCCAACACGCGGACTCATTTCCAAAATCACGGCGGTTTTGCCGGCTTTCTTTAAATGATAGGCCGCACTCAAACCCGACAGGCCGGCGCCGACGATCAACACATCGGCGGTAAGTGGTTCGGCGGCTAAGGTAACGGAGCGTAGGCCTAGCGACAGGGCCAACGCAATGAAATAGATGGAACGGTTGAGTTGCTTGAGGGATAGGGTGGTCATCTGCGTCGCCTCTGCGTGTTTATGGGTTGCCAGCCGTTTGCCGTTGGAATTGGCAGCGAATTCTCGCTACGGTACGAGCCAAATATTGCAGGCAAATGACTTGATGGTAACTAAAGGTCTGCTGCCGGCTATGTCACATAATAGTCACAAACTTGTCGTATTCTCGCGTTTTACCCCATCGTAAGCTGCCCGACTGATGAAATATTCCGCAACCGCACACGGCAAAAGCTTTCATTTTCGCGATTTGCGTACCTTGCTGGCCAAGGCTACGCCGCGCCGGGCAGCGGATGAGTTGGCCGGTTTGGCGGCGGATTCCGAAGTGGAGCGGGCTGTTGCTCAGCGAGTTTTGGCCGACGTACCCTTAAGGCGGTTTATCGAAGAGCCTTTGATTGCGCCGGAACTGGATGAAGTCTCGCGCTTGATTCTGGAACGGCACGATGCGCAAGCGTTTGTGCCGATTGCGAGTTTAAGTGTGGGCGAGTTTCGCGATTGGCTGTTAACCGAGCAGAATGATTTGGCGGCAATCTCGGCCGGGCTGATGCCGGAAATGGTGGCCGCGGTCAGCAAAATCATGCGCAACCAGGATTTGATTGCCGTGGCGCGCCGTTGCCAGGTGGTTACCCGCTTTCGCAGCACGATCGGCTTGCCGGGCCGCTTATCTACCCGCCTGCAACCCAATCATCCGACCGACGATCCGCGCGGCATTGCGGCAAGTATTTTGGATGGCTTGCTCTACGGCAGCGGCGATGCGGTGATCGGCATCAATCCTGCCACCGACAATCTGCACAACGTCCACACCTTGTTAAATTTGCTGGACGAGATCATCGCTCAGTACCAAATTCCCACCCAATCCTGCGTACTGGCCCACGTGACTACCAGCATGGAGTTGATGCGGCGCGGTGCGCCGCTGGATTTGCTGTTTCAATCTATCGCCGGTACCGAAGCGGCCAATTGCAGTTTCGGTATCGATCTGGCAATGCTCCGCGAAGCGAAGGCCATGGCGGAAAATTTGGGCCGTGCGAGTGCCGGCCAGCAGTTGATGTATTTCGAAACCGGGCAGGGTAGTGCCTTATCCGCCAATGCCCATCACGGTATCGATGCGCAAACCTGCGAAGCGCGGGCTTATGCGGTCGCCAGGGCGTTTGATCCGCTCTTGGTCAACACTGTTGTCGGCTTCATCGGTCCGGAATATCTCTACGACGGCAAGCAAATCATCCGCGCCGGTCTGGAGGATCATTTTTGCGGCAAGCTGTTGGGTGTGCCGATGGGCTGTGATATTTGTTACACCAATCATGCCGAGGCCGATCAGAACGATATGGATACCCTACTGACGCTACTGGGAGTGGCCGGCTGCAACTTTATAATGGGCATCCCCGGTGCTGATGACGTGATGCTGGCGTATCAAAGTACCTCGTTTCACGATGCGTTGTATCTACGGCAAGTATTGGGCTTGCGGCCGGCGCCGGAGTTCGAGGTTTGGTTGCAGCGCATGGGTATTTTCGACGGTCAAAACCGCTTGGCCGCGGCGCGCAACGCCACACCATTGCTGGCCAACTTTCATGGCTTGCCGCGGGCTTAACGATGAATGATCCTTGGATTAGCTTACGGCAATTTACTCAGGCCAGAATTGCCCAAGGCCGCGCCGGTTGCAGCTTGCCGACGGCAGCCCTATTGGAGTTTCAATTGACCCACGCGGCCGCGCGCGATGCGGTGCATCAGGCTTGGGATGTGGCGGCATTGGCCAAAGGTTTGGAAAGCGCGGGATTGGAGCCCGTGGTCCTTGCCACGCCGGTCGCCGGCAGAGCCCAGTATCTGCAACGTCCCGATTGGGGGCGTTGCCTGGCCCCGGACAGCCGGGAACAACTGACGGCGCGCAAACAATCCGCAGTCGACGTAGCTTTGATTGTCAGCAATGGCTTGTCATCCGCTGCACTGGATGCGCACGGCTTACCGTTGCTTAACGCCATCGTTGCTGCTTACCGGGCCGCCAAGCTGCGGTTGGGGCCCGTGTGTTTGGTGCCCAATGGCCGGGTGGCCTTGGCCGACGAAATCGGTGGATTATTGAACGCGCGCCTGGCCGTCATCATCGTCGGCGAGCGGCCCGGTCTAAGCGCCGCTGACAGCCTGGGGATTTACCTGACCTACGCCCCGCAAGTCGGCAACACGGACGCCGAACGCAACTGCATCTCCAACATTCGTCCGCCCGCCGGCCTGAGCTACAGCGCCGCGGCTGCCAAACTGGTTTATTTGAGCAAGCAGGCGCTGCAACTGGGTTTTTCGGGAGTAGCGTTGAAGGACGATATGCCGGCGCAGTGGCTTACTGAGATTGGCGGCGCGGAGTTGTTAAACAAACTCTGAACCAGTTGATTACGCCAAGGCAAAAGTGGCCCGGCAGCTGCTCCCGCATCCTGACAGTCGATACAATGTGCCATTTTCTGTTCGAATCGGCGGAAGATTTCATGGCCGCTTTCATGTCGCATGCCGCTCAATAACGTGTTGATTTCGGCGCAAGCCGGCGACTCGACGAGACTTGATCAATGATGGCCGGAGAGATGATTGGCCGATTGGGCTGTAATAGCTCGCTGAACCTGCGCTTTCGTAGCAATGCGATTGGCCGCTATTGCAGTTGGAGCGGGCGGCTAGAAAGGGTCCAACAACACCGGCGCTTTGCCGAACTCGGTCTTGTATTCGCCGTTTGGCACGTACCAACCGGGGCCTTGAGAGCCGTTCATCCAAGCCACGCGCTTGCCTTCCGAGGCCCATTTCTCAAGTTTCTCGCCGCTTTTGGTCAGGTAGTCGGATGCGTAACAAACGGTATTCAGCCAGGGGTCGATGATTAGCCAGGATTGGGCGATCTTGCGGTTGGTGAAATCGGCCATCGAAGCATAGTCTTGCGCCGAATCGGGGATTGCTTCCTGGGAAACCAGGCAAAAGGCGTGGTCGCCTTTGTCGTGAACGTAGCAGATATAGAGTAAGTCGCGTTTGATATTGCAGATTTTCTTAGCGTAATAAGCGCTCAAGACTGCCATCTCTTCGCAGTTGCCTGATCGATCCGCAATAGTCATCTTGACCAATTTCTCGGCCAAGTCCAAGTGTGATGTACTGCCGTTGAGCCTGTGTTTGCCAGACTCACGCGCTTGCTGATATCGGGTCTTGCCTTTAGCGCTCATACTCACTAGAACGGCATGCCCGGCAAGGTCCACGTCGTAAAGCTTGTTACTGGATTTATGGCCTTTTTTAAAGAACTCTCTGACTAGAACCTTGATTTTTTCGCCTTCGTCCACCAGCATGGTTGTACCCTCTAGAGTTTGATTCTTGGCAATTGCTAGCGCCCCGCTTTCCGCTGTCCCGGTGGGCAAACGGGCGGGCCTCACGCCGGGTATTGCGTTCTAGGCGTTGTCTCGTAAGTATAGTTGAAACCCGAATGGTTTATAGTGATCTCTAAAAGTCCACGATTGTTTTGGTAAGCGGTTCGGGCAGATTTACCGTTGATTCGTCCTTCACGAGTTCGTTTACCGTTATCGATAACACCCCAGGTTATCGAGCCGTCACACCATTCATCAAATTGTCACCGAGCGGATTTAGACTCCGGCGTTGCCGACTCGTTCACGTTTTTTGTCTTAAAGCCTTGGAGACCCTCATGAAATTCAAAGTAGTTCGATTAACCGCCGTCGCGACGCTGGTCGCTCTGGGCGGTAAAGCGCAAGCGGCATTGCCCAACGGCGTGGCCGCGGGCGACGTCAGCCAAACTTCCGCCGTACTGTGGGGAAGGTCCAATACCGCCGGTGATTTATATTTCCAGTACGCGACCGATAGCGCTTTTACGCAGAATGTCGGTTCCAGCTTTAAGACCGTGAATGACCCGCTGGCGCCGGTCAAATGGGATGTCTCGGGCTTGTCCGCGGATACTACCTATTACTATCGTGCTATCGATAGCGTTGGTGCGATAGCCCGCGGCCAATTTAAAACCGCTGCGGCATTGGGTAACACCACTGGTCTGCGCTTTGGTGTATCCGGCGATTGGCGCGGTGAATTACTGCCGTATCCGGCCGTGAAAAACGCCAGCCAGCGAAACCTGGATTTTTTTGTGGCGATGGGCGATACCATTTACGGCGATGTGGCCTCCAACGCCAACGCCGGCCAACAACAAGCGCAATCCCTGGCCGAGTACCGCAACAAGCACGCGGAAGTGTATAGCGCCAAGGGCGGCATGAACGGCCTGGCCGATCTACGCCAATCCACCGCCGTATTCGCGACGATAGACGACCACGAAGTGACCAACGACTTCGCCGGCGGCGCCGATGTCGCCACCGACGCGCGTTTCAATGCCGATCCGGCCGGCACTCGGATCAATGACAGTACCTTGTACAACAATGGTATCCAGGCTTTTCAGGAATACAATCCGCTGCGCAACGAGACTTACGGCGCCACCGGCGACATTCGCACGGCCGGCGAAGTCAAACTGTACCGCAACCAAACTTTCGGCAATGACGCGGCCGTGATGGTGTTGGATGCGCGCTCGTTTCGCGACAAAGAACTAGCCGATGCGAATCCTTTAAGCCAAGCTTCGGTTGGCGGCTTTTTGGCCAACTCGTTCGACCCGAGCCGGACCATGCTGGGCAAGCAGCAAATCGCCGACCTGAAAGCCGATCTGCTTTCAGCGGAGCAAAATGACGTCACCTGGAAATTTATCGCTGTCCCTGAGCCAATGCAAAACCTGGGGGTGGTTGGCGCTGGCGACCGCTTTGAAGGCTATGCCGCCGAACGTACCGAAATCCTGAAGTTTATCGACGACAACAAAATCGATAACGTGGTGTTCCTGTCGGCCGACATTCACGGTACTTTGGTGAATAACCTGACTTATCAACTCACACCGTTCGGTGAGCAAAAAGCCACCAACGCCTTCGAAATCACCACCGGTTCCGTAGCCTATGACGCGCCGTTTGGCCCAACAGTCGCGCAATTGGCGGCCGCGGTAGGTTTATTGACGCCGCAACAAAAAGCCTTCTACGACACATTGCCCAGCATTGCCGCCAAGGACAGTTTCATCAAGTCGGTAACCAATGGCGCTTTGACGCCGCTGGGTTACGACCCGCTGGGCTTGGATGCCAATCTGGCTAGCGCCGACGGCAAAATCCAGGCCGAATTGCTGCAAGGCGATTACGTCGCCACGCACACCTTTGGCTGGACCGAGTTTGAAATCGATCAGGTCACTCAACAACTGCTGGTCACCACCTATGGCATTCCCGCCTACAACGTCGGCGATATTGCCAACGATTTGAGCGGCATCGTCAACCGCACGCCACAAATCGTCAGCCAGTTCAGAATCACGCCAAGCTCTGTACAACCCGTACCGGTTCCCGGCGCGGCCTGGTTGTTTGGTAGCTCTTTATTGGGTCTGGCGTTTGGCAAACGCAAAAAAGCCTAGTTAAGTGGGCGGCAGGGGATGTCTGTCAGTTGCCGCATTATCTGCAACAGCAACTGCGGATTGAGGTTTTTCGCAGAACATCAGCTGTTTTGCTGGGGACTAGTGTATCGAAGCACATGCGGTGGTGGATTGACTGCTGGCGCGGATGCCTCGGCGATATGGTCTTAATGTTTTGTCTGTATATATTTGGGGCTCAGCCTTGTAATTAGACTCGAAATTTAGCATGGATAAATTGATCAGAAACTCCTCAAACACGCCAGTGCTGTTGAAGGTCTGTGTTCTTTTGTTGTTATTGATTAGTTCGCCGGCTGAAGCCAGAAGAGTTCACGTTTGCTTTGGTATTGAGGATCATTTTTACGATTTGGGTGAATTAAAAGCCTCGGATCAACAGGTTAAAAAAACAGGTATGCCGGCCGAATGGGCTTCCGATGGGTATCTATTTGGTATTCATTTACAGGATCACTGTTTGCTTGTTCCGACTAAAACAGACGTGGTCGGTTATGCCGTCTATGCCAAAAATTCAAGCCAATACTGGGTTTTGGACGAAACTACCATTCAATCATTGCAAAAATCTGGGGTGCTGCCAAACCCCATGCCGCCGCTGCAGGTGCCGTGGGATGACACTGTTGGCGGCCAGTGGCTTTGGGGCCTGGCTATCTTGGCTGGATTGGTAGTTATTGTTGCCCTGGAAGCTTTTTTGTCCGGCAAGCTGCAACGACGTGTCGTCGCTAAAGTTGATAAAGTCTTGCATGGTAGTTTTGTGCTGTTATTGCGCGAGGTGTTAGTCGATGTTGCGCGTATAGATCGGAATTTTGATGCTAATAAATTACATGCCATACTCGCTATTATGCAGCGGCTGGGGATTGCTGTTAACGACCTCGCTAAGCTTAACCCCGAGGATATGCCTGCAGGGAAATTATCAAGAAAGCTATTGATTGCTTATATCAAGGCGGTCGCTGGCAATCTCAACGATCAGCAAAGAAACATTTTACTAACCGGGATTGCGACCGTGATGTCGGTGGAAGGTAAAGTAGGTAGAAACAAAAAAGCCGTGTTTCGGCAATACATCATCGCGTTGGGTTTTCCGGACAATCAGGCGGAAAAGATCATGGAGATGGTTCTCAATGCTTAATTGGACGGTTTGGCCTCGTACTTACTCAAGCCAAGTCAGTACGGCTGTGGAAAAGCGGTCAAACCACCCGCTTTTTGACACTCATAAATCCACGTTAGTCTGGAGATTATCATGAAAATAAAAACCTTCGGTTTACTCTCGTTGTGTCTTGCCTCGGTTAACGCTCACGCCACCCAGCAAATTTCCTATAAAGGCCATATTATTTTTAGCGACGGCAATGTGGCGAATATTGGCGATTCGTTCTCGGGCCAGTTTTTGTTCAATCCCGATCAACCGGATGGTAGCCATTTTAATCCGGCCACTCCGCCTTATACCGAATGGGAAAGTGGTTTTTGGAACAATACTTATCTGTCCACGGCAATTCAAAATAAGTTTTCTTTTGTTAGCAATAAAGGTATTGGGGCTGCATTTCAAGACAATCAAAACATCACCCAAACTGAGATCGATGTAAACGGTTATCACGGCTATGTAAATGCGGGAAATTACGATGTAGTCTCTTTCGAGGCGATTAACCTTGGCAATGACGAGCAAACTGTTACTGGAACCGAATTTTCCATTACCGCCTTATTCGATCCATCTCGCTTCAATATTGCTTCGTTTCAATCCGAAGACCTGAGCAGCATATTCCAGTCGCAGCCACTTAAATTTGGTTATTCCATCAACAAAGTCACCAACGGTTTATTGGATTTTCGTATTAGCGGCCTGATCGATACCTTTAATATCAGCACGCCAACGTCTCAGGTCGCATTGCCTTTCGCGCCGGTTTTACCGACGCCAAGCAATGATGGATTTACATTCAGTACACCGCCCATGCCGGTTTTGGATGGTAACGGAAATCCAAAATCAGGCGGGTTTTACGACCCGGATGTGGCGGTGGCTTACACCTATGAAGCGTTAAATGCCGACACCTTATTCGGCGATGTGATGATTCCCAACCAATACGGCGACGGTAAATTCCAACTGCTGATTTGGGATGAGACCAGCGGTGAATACGTCGACAGCGGTATCCGCTTGTTGGCGGGCGTTTGGTTTAATTTCGGCGAATTGGGTTTTCAAAACGGCGTTGGCAAGTTCCGCATAGCCGGCATCGAAACTTCCGCCATGATCGATCCCAGCGATCCGCTGGGTTTTGTTACCGGTTTGACGTTTACCGGAAGTGGTAGTGCTTTCAAAATGACGCCTTTAGCGGCTCCCGTTCCGCTGCCTGCAGCGGTCTGGTTGTTTGGCAGCGGTCTACTCGGGCTATTGGGAAGCCGAAAATTCCGGGCATCGCGCTAGCCGCTTAGCTTTCAAACTTTAAGGCTGAAAGACGTTTCGCCGGACTTGGAAAACGCCTTACGGCCTTTGTTTTAAAAACGCCGCTATAAACCGGCAGGCCTCCGCTAAGTTGGCCGAGCAGCGTTCGCTTAACCCGCTGCCCAGTTCGAAGGCTTCAGCTTGAATGCTTAATAAATAGCAGGGTGGCGGTGCTTGTTTGCCGACGGCTGCATAGACTGACAGCAGCGCGGCTGGGCTCAGCGCATGGCTGGAGTAACTGTGGTCTTGGGCTGGGGTTAACGGGGTAAATGTGAAACTTTCCGGGCAATCTACCGCTGCGTCCACAAACACCACCAATTCACGGCCTTGTATATCCAGCGCATGTTCGATTTGTAACTGAAAATCGCTGAGTAGTTCGATATTGCTGAGGTCCAGATGCTCGGCCAGATAATCCAACAGCAAAGGACCAACGGCATCGTCGCCACGGCTGGGGTTGCCGTAACCGAACACCAGGATGGGTTTAGTCATGCGCTACCGTGAATGAATTCGCCGCTGCTGTGCCGAATCAGTTTATCCACCAACTTGCCGTCAGCATCGACCAGTTCCAGCTGCAACGGCATTTTGCCGACCGCATGCGTGGCGCAGGACAGGCAAGGGTCGTAGGCGCGAATCGCCACTTCCAGATTATTCAGCAAGGGTTCGGTCAATTCGCGCCCCGACAGATATTCCGCCGCGACTTGCCGTACCGATTCGTTCATCGCCGTATTGTTGCTGGTGGTGGAAACGATCAGATTGGCTTTGGTGACAATGTCGTTTTCGTCGATTTGATAATGATGAAACAGTGTGCCGCGCGGCGCTTCGATCACGCCTATGCCTTCGTAGCGTTTTTCGCCTTTGGCAAGCAGATCGTTACTCAGCAGGTCCGGATCGTCCAGCAGGATTTGGATGCTTTCTGCGCAATGCAGCAATTCGATCATCCGCGTCCAGTGAAAAGCCAGCGTGCTGTGTACCATCGCGCCGCCGCCGTGCTGCTTGAATTCGACGCGCGCGGCTTCCGCCAGTGGTGTGTCGATAAAATCGCAATTGTTGACCCGCGCCAACGGTCCCACCCGATACCAGCCATCGGCTTTACCCTGCGCCGTCAGGTAGGGGAATTTCATATAGGTCCAGGAACGGACTTCTTCTCGGATCAAGTCCGGATAGTCGCAGTAATCGTAATGATCCACGAGGGTGTCGCCTAGCGGGTTCTTCACCCTAATCCCGCCGTGATAAAGCTCCAGCGCACCGTCAGGCTTGGTCAAACTCAGGTAGTTGCTGCGGATGGTGGCAAAGTCGTCGTAATAGGGCAGGTTGGAGGTGTGGACTTTTGTGACCAGTTGCAAAGCGCCTTGCGCCCAACTCACGATTTGGCCGATGTCTTGTTTTAGATAATCGCGCTCGTCTTTGCTCAGCGCTTTGTTCATGCCGCCAGGAATCGCGCCGGTGCCGTGGATGCGCTTGCCGCAGACCATGCGGATCACTTCCTGGCCGTATTTGCGCAGTTTTACGCCTTGCAGGCCAATATCCGGATAATCCGCCAACACGGCGACGATGTTGCGTTTGCCGATCTCGCTTTCGAATCCGAACAGCAAATCCGGGCTGGACAGGTGGAAAAAATGCAAGGCATGCGATTGCAAGACCTGACCGAAATGCAGCAAGCGCCGTAATTTATCTGCAGCCGGCGGCAAATTGGCCGGATCGACGCCGACCAACTGGTCGATGGCTTTGGCTGCGGCCAGATGGTGGCTGACCGGGCAGATGCCGCACAAGCGCTGCACCATCACCGGTAGTTCCCAGTAAGGACGGCCTTGGATGAATTTTTCGAAGCCGCGAAATTCGACGATGTGCAGGCGGGCTTGCTTGATCTGATTGTTTTCGTCGAGCAGCAGCGTGACTTTGCCGTGGCCTTCCACGCGGGAAACCGGATCGACAGCGACCCGTTTTAACTTGCCGGCTTCGACCAAGGCCGGATCGGCGGTTTCAAGATATTCGTACACGGGTTCCTCCGTTAGTCGTAATGGACTAACTCGTAAGGTAAAGTCGGGTCGCGGCCTTCGATCAATGCGCTCAGGTAATGCCAAAACACATCGGCGGACGGCGGGCAGCCGGGCATAAAATAATCGATCTTGACGATCTCGTGGACCGGTCGCACTTTGTCCAGCAGCAAAGGCAATTCCGGGTCGCTGGGTATCTGCGGATTATCGACGCCGATGCCGTCCTGGTAGGCTTCCAGCAGGCAGTCTTCCAGCTTGAAAAAGTTGCGCAGCGCCGGCAGGCCGCCGTTGATGGCGCAAGCGCCGACGGCGATCAGAATTTTGCAGTTAGCGCGAAACTCGCGCAGCACATGCACGTTTTCAGAATTGCAAACCCCGCCTTCGATCAGGCCGATGTCGCACGGGCCGCAGTGTTCGATGTCGGTGAGTGGCGAGCGGTCGAATTCGACGATGTCTGCGAGTTTCAGCAAACGCTCGTCTATGTCCAGAAACGACATATGGCAGCCAAAGCAGCCGGCCAGCGAGGTGGTGGCGATTTTAATCTTAGCGGCCATGTTTGATGTCCGGAGCGGACGGCATGGTCGCCGCGTAGTGGGAGTCCTGGCCACCGTTCTGCTGAGCTGACTCCGTCAGCTTGGTAGGGTCGCAGCTTGGGTAGCCGCTTGCCTCGCCGGCTTTGATAACCGCTTTTTCGCAGGCGACTTCGTTGATGGGATGCCCGTCGTAGATGCGTTCACCAATCGGCGCCAGGTAGGCGCTGCGTTTGACCAGAATCGCGCCGGTCGGGCAGACATGGGCGGCCTCGTCGTCGACACTAATCTCGCTGTCTTTCAGCTTGCCGCTAGGCGAGTTGATGACCAGGCGTTTGTGGATGCCGCGCCCGGCGATGCCGAATACATCTTTACCGTCTTTTTCCCTGCTGGCGCGCACGCACAAATTGCAGAAAATGCAGCGGTCGTGGTCAATCAAAATATCCGGGTGCGAGGCATCCAGTTCCCGCTGGGCATAAAAATGCGGGTAGTGGTTATCCAGCATGTTCTGGTGGTAGGCCACGGCCTGCAACTGGCAATTGCCGGATTTTTCGCAGGATGGGCAGAAATGGTTGCCTTCCACGAACAGCATTTGGGTGATGCGCTGGCGGTCGTGTTGCAGATCGGGGCTGTTGCTGATGACGGTCTGGCCGTCGGCAGCCGGCAGGGTGCAGGCGGTATTGGTGCGGCCGTTGACTTTCACTGTGCATAATTTGCAACCGCCGTACGGGGCGTAGCCCGGCCGGTGGCACAGATAGGGAATGTACACGCCGGCACTACGCGCGGCTTCGATAATGGTTTGGCCGTCGCTGAACGGCACGGCGATGCCGTCGATGCAAAGAGTGCCGCTCATGTCAGTTCTCCACTTGCGATAAATGCGCGGCGTCGTCGTCGCGCTGCGCCATACGGCGGGCCACGGCCAGGGTGGCGTCCAAGTCAAAACCCGGGGTAAAACTGCTCTGCTTTAATTGCTTAAGATACAGCTCCGGATAGCTGGCCAGGGTACTTAGAATCGGATTGGCGGCCGAATCCCCCAAACCGCAATGGCTGTTGTTTTTGACGACCAGGCATATCTCGTTTAGTTCTTCCAGGTCGACCGCAGCGCCGTTGCCTTCGACAATTTTCCGCAGCTGATTTTTCAACAGTGTGGTGCCGACCCGGCACGGCGTGCAAAAGCCGCAGCTTTCATGGGCGAAGAAATCGGTAAAGTTTTGCACGATGTCGAAAATATTGCGGCTGTTGTTGAACACCATAAACGAGCCGGCGGTGGATAGGTCCTCGAAGGCTATGCGCCGTTGCAATTCCTTATTGGAAATAAAGGTGCCGGACGGCCCGCCGACTTGCACACCCATGACGTCACCCGCACCGCAGTCTTGCAAAATCTCTTCAATTGATGTGCCGAAGGGGTATTCGTAAATGCCTGGCCGTGCGCAGTCGCCGCTGATGCTGAGCAGTTTGCTGCCGGTGGATTGCGGGGTGCCGACTTCCGCAAACCATTGCCCGCCTTGTATGGCGATGTGGGTGGCAGCAAAAAAAGTCTCGACGTTGTCCACCACGGTGGGTTTGCGTTGATAGCCGCAGATCACCGAGTTGGGCGGCTTGACCCGCGGTATGCCGGGCTTGCCTTCCAAGGACTCGATTTGCGCGGATGCCTCGCCGCAGATATAGGCGCCGGCACCCATGCGGATTTCGATGTCAAAATCAAAGCCGTCGTGACCGAGAATATTGCGCCCCAGCAAACCGCTATCGCGGCGGCGCTTTAGCACGCGCTGCAATTGCTCGTAGAGGAATAAATACTCGGCGCGCAGATACAGCAAGCCCTGATCCGAACCGATAATCGCCGCGCACAAGGTCATGCCTTCAAAGACTTGGTCGGCATACAGATCGAGCAGCATCCGGTCTTTAAAGGTACCCGGTTCGCCCTCGTCGGCGTTACAAATGACGTAGTGCGGTGTGGCAGTTTGTTGAGCGCAGGTCCGCCATTTCAACGCGGTTTTAAAGCCCGCGCCGCCGCGGCCGCGCAGATTGGAACTGTCCACTTCCGCCAGGGTTTCCGTCAGGCCGCGGGCAAAGGTGGCTGCTATCGCCGCGCCGTTTTCGAATGGCTGGTTGAGCAATAGGCCGGGTTTGCGGAGCGGCTCTTCCACCGCAAAGAACTCCGGCGGCCAATCGCTTAACGGCGCTTGTTGTTCGATCAGTTTGGCGATGACATCGATTCTGGCAGGGTCCAGACGGGTCAACGCATAGCCGTTAACCAAACCGGCCGGGCCTTGGTCGCACATGCCGGTGCAGGAGGTATTATTAAGACTGACCAGGCCGTCGGTGCGGACTTCACCCACTTTGACGTGCAATTTTTCCGCCAGGTAATTCAGCAATTTTTCCTTGCCTAGCATTCGATCAGTAATCGAGTCGCTGATATGAATGTCGTAACGGCCTTGCGGCGTCAGGTGCAGGAAACTATAGAATTCCGCGACGGCAATAATCTGGGTACGGGGAATATGCAAAGCAGCGGCCAATTGTTCGATAGCCGCCTGGGGAACATGCAGGTACTGAGCCTGTACGGCCCTTAGCATCTGCAAGAGCCTTTCGGGTTTATAGTCCGCCTGTGCCAGTACGGACTCAATAAAAGTATTCATCGTCGAGTTACTGGGCAGTTATGTTGAATCGTCGTGTCCCATTGCAATTGAAAAATCATGAGCCACCCCACACACCATTCTTAAATCGGCGCTAGATTTTTCAAATCGTTCACTGGCAGTCTACCTGGAAGAGCGCCCCACAAGATTAGTTGTGGGAGTCGATACATTCCGCTTGCCAAGCGAAAGTGCCTGCCTTGTCTCTCTATGCGTCAATACACACAACTCAGCAGCGCAATGCCTATTGTTCTCGCTGCGGAAGATGCGCAAATTCGCCGTCATCCATGGCGCAATACTAAACAAATAAGCCAGGCGTGGACAGCAAAATATTGCCGGTTAAAACCGGGCAATAGCGGCGAAGGGGTTGCGGCGTTGGCAAGAAATACGCTTTTTACCGGGCTCCCGCTCACAGTCATGCTTGCGGGTTTGGTAACAAAGTGCGCAACGGTTCAAGCGGCGCTGGTAACGGCCATAGGCACTGAAAATCAAACGCTCCAGGCGATCCAATGCCGTAAGGTTGGGAGCCAACAGCCCAATCTGTCTGGCATGCAATGCCGCATAAAGCTGCCGGGCTTGATCGATTAAAATGTCATTGTCCATAGTCATAACCTGACTTAATCGCTGATGAGTCCAAAAAAACCGCGTTGGCATGTGCGATTGAACATGTCCGGCTGAATTATCAAACAGGCTTGTTCTGATAGCTTTGACTTTAATCAACGCCGCTTAAAATTGTTGGTGATTTTGATCCGGCTGACGCTAATTGGCTTCCTCTGAGTCGGCAGCCAGGCACTGCTCGACGACACGGCGGCTTAACACTTCATCTTGCAGCATGATATTCACCATACACGCCACCACCATACGGGTTTTTAAGCCGTTAAAGCGGGAAAAGTTTTTCAGTTGGTCGTAAGTGGGTTCTTCCACCGCAATTTTCTTTCTATCGTTTTTCGATTTATCGGCAGCCATGAGCGCGTTCCTTAGTAAGGTTGAGGTTGGTTGAACGAGTCGTTGGGTAAATGTTTTGCTATTTTTAAATCATCCCCTGTTTACGGAAAAAGAAAGCCACATTGACTAGGGCGATCATCACCGGCACTTCGATCAAGGGTCCAATCACCGCGGCAAACGCCGCGCCGCTATTAATACCAAACACCGCCACCGCCACCGCAATCGCCAACTCAAAATTATTGCTGGCGGCGGTAAAGGCCAGTGTGGTGGTTTTGCCGTAACCGGCGCCGATGGCTTTACCCAGCCAAAAGCTCAGTAAAAACATCACCACAAAATAAATCAACAGCGGTATCGCAATCCGCACCACGTCCAGCGGCAATTGCACGATTAAGTCGCCTTTCAGCGAGAACATCACCACGATGGTAAACATCAGGGCGATCAAGGTCAGCGGGCTGATTTTCGGGACGAAATGTTGGTGATACCAATCCTTGCCCTTGGCTTTGACCAGCAAGAAGCGCGTACTAAAGCCGGCCAGAAACGGAATACCCAGATAGATGAATACGCTCTTGGCGATTTCGCCAATCGTAATATCAACCAGACTACCTTGCATGCCGAACAAGGGCGGCAGTGCGGTGATGAACAACCAGGCATAGACGCTGTAAAACAAGACCTGGAATACGCTGTTAAATGCCACCAAGCCCGCCGCGTATTCGTTGTCGCCGTTTGCAAGCTCGTTCCAGACGATGACCATCGCGATACAGCGCGCCAGTCCGATCAGGATCAGACCCACCATATAGTCGGGATAATCGCGCAGAAACACGATAGCCAATACAAACATCAACAGCGGGCCGAGCAGCCAGTTTTGCAGCAAGGACACCGCCAATATCCGCCAGTTGCGGAATACGTCGCCGAGTTCTTCGTGACGGACTTTGGCCAGCGGTGGATACATCATCACGATCAAGCCGATAGCTATCGGAATATTGGTGGTGCCGACCGATACCGCTGCGTTGAAATCGGATACTTCAGTGGGAAATATAAAACCGATGCCGATCCCGAGCGCCATGGCGATGAAAATCCATAGCGTCAAAAAACGGTCGAGAAAGGATAAACGGGCGTTGGGGCAATGTGGGGTGCTCATTTAAATCTCCAAGTCAGCTACTTACTGTGCAGCTTTATCGGCTGCCGGTGGTTTGCAGCAACTGCTGGCGGGTTCAAGTTGCAACACTTGATCGTCGCCAAATAAGGGAATGGTTTGCAAGGAGTGGAAAGCCTCCCAGGCGATGCCTTGCGGATCGACGGTCCAGTATTTGTCGGACTGGGCATAGCAACAGTTGGCTTGTTTTTGCGCCGCGACCGGCAACTCGGCGGCGGCCAGGTTTTCCTGAACTGCTTCCAACTCCTCACCCGATTCGACTTGTATTCCAAAATGATCCAACCCCGGCTGGCGGCCGCGGCTGGAAATCGCGAAATTGACGCGCGGATCGTCCAGCAACCACTTGGCGTAATCGGCTTCGCGCACGCTCGGTGTGCTTTGAAACAGTGCACTGTAAAAGTCGATATTTTTTGCCAGATCATCGACGGCGAGATGGATATGCAGGCGTTTCATCGCGTTTGCTCCGGGGTAAAGAGTGAATGAGATTGGAGATTAGCTAGCATTGTTTAGTGGGGACCTCTGAAAATTCCCTCTCCCTCAGGGAGAGGGCTAGGGTGAGGGATGTAAATAACTGATTTTAATCCCCTCATCTCAACCTTCTCCTTTATGATCCGTAGGTATTAAAGGAGAAGGAGTTTGGCCGCCGGCCAATGCCAGCAAGCGTTCCACACCTGTCGGTTCTTCTCGCAACAAGGGCACGAGCGCATAACGCTGGGCGTGTCGATCCACTACCTCGGCAATTTCCGCCAATTCATTGGCCGCGCGGTGGCGTAACAGCGCCGAATGCACGGTGGTCGCCGCCACGCTGTTATTAATCACCCAGGCCCAAGGTTGGATGCCGGCCCGGCGCAGATCGTCTTGCAAATGAGCGGCTTCCAGCACCGGCGTGGTTTCCGCTAAAGTGACGATCAGCACCTTGGTTTGACGCGGGTCCTGCAACTGCATCATCGGCGTGGTGAAATGCTGATTGGAATCGCCCATCTGCCGCGCCACCTCGCGATGGTAAGCGCCGGTAGCGTCCAAGAGCAGTAAGGTATGGCCGGTAGGGGCGGTATCCATCACTACAAATTTCTTGCCGGCTTCGCGGATGATGCGGGAAAAGGCTTGAAATACCGAAATTTCTTCGGTACACGGCGAGCGCAAGTCTTCTTCCAGCAAGGCGCGGCCTTGTTCGTCCAGTTTGGCGCCTTTCGTGGCTAGCACATGTTGGCGATAGCGTTCGGTTTCCGCATACGGATCGATTTTGCTGACTGTCAAGCCAGGCAAAACGCCGTTTAGCGTGTCCGTTAAATTGGCGGCTGGGTCGGAGGTGGTCAGATGCACCGGCAAACCGCGTCGTGCCAGTTCCACCGCCAATGCGGCGGCCAGGGTGGTTTTGCCAACGCCACCTTTGCCCATCAGCATCACCAGACCATGACCGTCGGCGGCAATCTCGTCCACAAGTGTCGATAGATTGGCTGCGGGTAGGGCTGGCATCACTTCACTGTCAGGCATTGCTAGCGGTGCGGCATTGCTAAGCAATTGTCTGAGAGCCGTCAGTCCAA
Organism: Methylomonas sp. PHL2-19; assembly: GCF_059331595.1. NCBI lineage: Bacteria > Pseudomonadati > Pseudomonadota > Gammaproteobacteria > Methylococcales > Methylococcaceae > Methylomonas > Methylomonas sp. PHL2-19. The sequence goes on along the minus strand of NZ_CP196839.1, from coordinate 4,226,331 downwards.
CCAGATTGAAGGGCTTTAATGCAATGCGGTCCATCGGTAGGCTATTTAACGCTGCCGGCATGTCGGCCAAAGCATGTTGCTCGCGTTGGTAGATGGCATTCGCCAGCGGGTCTTGTGCGGTGGCGCTTTCCGGCAAGATGCCATTGATGGCCAAATATTGTTGCGTTAAGCCGATGGCGTTTAATTCCTCATGGGTACGAGCCACTTCGCGCAAGGTCGATAGTTGGGCGCGGGCGACCAGGATCAAACGGCTGCGTTGCGGATCTGCCAAGGCGGCGACGGCGGCTTTATATTGGCTACGCTGTTTTTCCAAACCAGCCAGGGGGCCTAAGCAAGAGGCATCGCCTTTGCCTTGCTCCAAAAAGCCGCTCCAGGCACCCGGCAATTGCAACAGGCGGATGGTGTGGCCGGTCGGGGCGGTATCGAACACGATATGATCGTAGCCGGCGGTCAAATCAGAGTCGATTAATAGTGAGGTGAATTCGTCGAATGCCGCAATTTCCGTGGTACAGGCCCCGGACAATTGTTCTTCTATGCCTTTAACGATGCTGTCCGGCAACACGCCGCGTACCGGGCCGACGATACGGTCGCGATAGGCTTGCGCCGCCGCTTGCGGATCGATTTCCAATGCTGTCAGGCCGGACACCGCCGGAATGGCGGTGACCTGATTGCCGATGGCGATGCCAAATACCTGGCCGACGTTCGAGGCCGGGTCGGTACTCACCAACAACACCTGTCTGCCGGCATCCGCCAATTTTACGGCCGAGGCGCAAGCGATAGAGGTCTTGCCCACACCGCCTTTGCCGGTAAAAAATAGAAAGCGTGGCGCTTGATCGAGAAATTTGCAATCGCTGCTCACGGCACGATCACCAGAAGTTAACAACAGCTGCTGCCGCTACAACAGCCCGACGGGGCTTGCTGTTCCGCTACGCTAATGGCTGCCCAACGCGCCAATTCGGTTCGATTCGGATAGCGGCCCGCCAAGGCGACTTCACCATCCACCAAAATCAACGGTAGGGCATCGGCGCCGGAACGCTCCAAAAACGCCTTAACCACCGGGTTTTCGGCAAATGCCAACGGGGTTTGCGCCAGATTGAAGCGCTCAATGGCGGCGCCGTTTTGCTTGGCCCAATCGACATCGGCGGCAAAACCCACCAGCTGCTGATCGACTTCCACACCGCAAACGCCGGTGCTGCAACACAATGCAGGATCAAATATTTGAATACTGGTCATAAGGAAACTCCTTAACAACTAAGGCAACAAGGTGCCGATGCGATCCAGTTCGGCTTTCAGACGCTCGGGATCGTTTTTTAACTCTTCCAACGGTAAAGCAAAAAACTGCTCGATGCGATGGCGCAGAATCCGATACGCGACCATGAAGGCCGCGTCGATTTCCTCGTCGGTACCCTCGACGTGAGCCGGATCTTCAACGCCCCAATGGCTGCGCATGACCGGGCCCAGGTAGGCGGGGCAGGTTTCGTTGGCGGCATTGCCGCACACACTCAGCACAATGTCCGGCGTCACCGGCAGGTCATTCCAGGACTTGCTGTAATAACCCTCGGTGGATATGCCTTCTCTGGCCAGCAAAGCCAATGATCGCGGGTGGATCTTGCCGGTGGGTTTGCTGCCGGCGCTCAGGCCACGCCAGCCTGCCGGTGCCAAATGATTGAAAGTGGCTTCGCCAAGGACGGAACGGCAGGAATTGCCGGTACACAAAAACAATACGTTCATGATGGAGTGTCGGTCGGGTTTGAGGGTAAAGATTCGTTATTGGCGGAACAGGCTGAGAGCGATAGACAGGGATGGCCGTCGCAACAGTTCTCAGTCAGGAAAGCCAACAGATCGTTCATCGCGGAAAAATTGGCCGTATAAATCACGAAGCGGCTTTCGTTGCGCGAGTTCACCAGATTGGCGTAAGTCAATTCCTTCAAATGAAACGACAGGGAAGACGGGGCAATACCGGTGGCTTCACTGATTTTTCCGGCGGCCAAACCTGCCGGGCCGGCTTGCACCAGCGCGCGGTAAATTGCCAGACGGGATTCTTGGGCCAATGCGGCCAGTGCGATAACAGCAGTTTTATTTTCCATATTTCAACAATAATTGAAATATGGAAACAAGTCAATTTTCCGGGCGTTTGCGATGCGGCTGTCGCGTAACGCTACTGTCATAAAGGCTATTTACCATTCGCAAGACTACCGTTCCGACGCTGTCGGTGCGCTGGAACTCAGACATCCTTTTTTCAAACACCAAACGAATAGTGCCTCAGGAGCATTTTTATGAAACTCACTTCAATCGCCGCCGCCGTCGCTGCTGTGCTGGCCTCTGCCAATGCCAGCGCTGCGGGGGATTTTCAATGGTCGCATCAATGGACCTTCAATCACACTGCAGCGAATGGTTCCAGTGCCATGGGCTCGGAAATCGTCTCTTTCGATGCGGTTAACAACCGCTTGTGGGTAGCGGGAACCGATGCCAATCAGGCCAATATCGGCCAAGGCGGCATCGACGTGTTGGATATGAGCGGCAATTTGCTGCAAAGCATTTCCACCAGCGCGCTCGGCGGGATCAACAGCGTAGCAGTAAAAAACGGCCAAGCGGCCATTGCTTTGACTGCGCCGACGAAAACCGATGCGGGTTTGGTGCGTTTCTACAATGCGGCTGACTACACATTACAGCAAAGTGTCACCGTGGGTGCCAACCCTGACGCAGTGACATACACGCCCGACGGCAGCCGCTTGCTGGTGGCGAATGAAGGCGAACCCAGCAGTTATTTGGTGGGGCCAAGCGGCGATCCGGAAGGCTCGGTGAGTATTATCAACACCAACACCTTTGCCGTCCAAACGGCCGGATTCTCTAATTTCAACGGTGCGGCGGCGGCTTTGAAAGCCAGCGGCGTGCGTCTGACCGGCCCGAACGCCAGCGTCGCGCAAGATTTGGAACCGGAATACATTGCGGTCAGCCAGGACGGTAGCAAAGCCTATGCGACGCTGCAAGAGGCCAACTCGGTTGCCATCATCGATATCGCCAGCGCCACCGTCACTGACATCAAGGCGTTGGGTTTGAAGGATCACAGTTTGGCCGGTAACGGTCTGGATGTCTCGGATCGCGACGGTCCCGGCACTGCGGCTTTGAAAGGCAATATCCAGAATTGGAATGTGATGGGTATGTATATGCCCGACGGCATCGCCAGCTTTAGCAAAGACGGCAATCAATATTACGTGACCGCCAACGAAGGCGACTCTCGCGAGGATTGGCCGGGCGGTGCAGAAGAAGTGCGGGTGGGCGCAGCGACTATCGATCCCGTCTTGAATGCCACTATGACAGCCTTGCATGGCCCTGATTGGGCTACGAACAATGACAAGCTGAATCGACTGACGGTTTCCACAAGCGGCGATTTGGACAACGATGGCGACTTGGATCAATTACAAGTCTTCGGCGCCCGCTCGTTCTCGATTCTGGATGCCAATGGCAGCATGGTGTTTGATTCCGGCGACAAACTGGAACAAACCATCAAAGCGTTGATTGCGGCGAACCCTGGTAACGCGGCTTTCGCAGCCTTATGGGACGATGGCCGTAGCGACAACAAAGGTCCTGAGCCGGAAACTGCGGTGGTGGGTAAAGTGGACGGCCGTGACTTGTTGTTCCTGGGTTTGGAGCGTTCCAATGCGGTGATGGTTTGGGATTTGACCGACCTGAACAGTCCGACGTTTTTGGACATGTTGTTCACCGGCGGCGACATCGGTCCCGAGGGGTTGAGTTTCTTCAGCAATGCCCAAGGCAGTTATCTGGCGGTGGCCAACGAGGTAAGCGAAACCACTTCGCTGTACAAAGTGTCTGCCGTGCCGGTGCCGGGCGCGGTTTGGTTGTTCGGTTCCGCGCTGGTGGGTTTGATAGGGATGAAACGCGGCCGTAAACATTAAGATCCGCAGTGATTAACCCGGCCCTTAAATACCGTTCGTCCTGAGCGCAGCCGAAGGGCTCAGCCCGAACGGTGTACCCATGTGAAATAGCGTCGGGGCAATAAGGCAGGTTAGCCAAGCTTTATCGGCTAAGCTGTTTTATCCCGTAATGCGCTTGTCATATTCAATCGCTAATGTTGCCGCTCCATAAACCGCTCTCGGGGCAACACATGAAAAAAACACATCCACAAAAATTGGTGGCAGTCGCTGTCGGCGCCTTCGGTTTTACCTTGTCGGTAGCCGCAGTCGCCCATGACCATGCCGACCGCGATCATCAGGATTCTCATAAACCTGCGCAAACCAGCCAAGTACCGACGTCGGGTGTTGAATGGTTCAAGGCCGGTGAAGCTGCGGTGTTGGTCAATAAAAGAGACGTGGCACAACTGCGCAAAGCCAAAAACGTCATCTTGTTCGTCGGCGACGGCATGGGCGTATCTACTGTCACCGCCGCGCGGATTTTGGAAGGCCAAATGGCTGGACGCGACGGCGAATTCAACCGTTTGGGTTTTGAAAAATTCAACAATATCGCTCATTCGGTTACTGCCAGCGCCAACCAACAAACCTCGGATTCCGCACCTACTGCTACTGCGATGGTCGCCGGTATCAAAGCCAATGATGGTGCGATTTCCGTCGATCAAACTATCAACCGCACCGAGCCCAGCGCGGAAGTTACTGCCGCGAAAAGCGTGAAAACCATCCTGGAACGCGCTGAAGAACGCGGCATGTCCACCGGTGTCGTCACAACCGCGCGCTTTACCCACGCCACGCCCGCCGTGAATTACGCCCACATTTCCAACCGCGATTGGGAAGCCGACAGCAATCTGCCTGCCGGCGCTACTGTGAAGGATATTGCTCGCCAGTTGCTGGAGTTTCCTTACGGCGACGGCTTGGAAGTGGCATTGGGCGGTGGCCGCAGCTATTTCATGCCTAATAACATTGCCGACCCTGAATACCCCACCCAAAAAGGCCGCCGTACCGATGGCCGCGACCTAACTTTGGAGTGGACATCGCAATACAATAATTCCGACTATGTCTGGAACAAAGCGCAGTTCGACGCGGTAAATCCCGCGTCTACCGATCATTTGTTGGGTTTGTTCGAACGTTCGCATATGCGCTATGAAGCCGACCGCGCGCAAGACGCCGCCGGTGAACCGTCTCTGACCGAGATGACCGAAAAAGCCATCAAAATTCTGGAAAAAAACCGTAAAGGTTATTACCTGATGGTGGAAGCCGGCCGGATCGACCACGCTCACCACGCCGGCAATGCCTACCGGGCGCTGACCGATACCGTGGCATTGTCGGATGCGGTGAAAAAAGCCAAACAACTAACCCGCGATGAAGACACCTTGATCCTGGTCACCGCCGACCACAGCCATGTATTCACCATCGCCGGTTATCCGTCGCGCGGCAACCCTATCTTGGGTAAAACCGCGGTAGACGGCGTTGTTACTAAAGATTCTTTAGGTTTGCCTTACACGACGCTGACCTATGCTAACGGCCCAGGCTGGACCGGCGGTTTGCAACGCAAGGAATTTAATCCCGCTAACGAAGGCACCGTGGCCGCGGCTTATGCAGGCAGCAAATTGCGTCCGGATTTGACAACGGTCGATACCGCCAATCCAAACTACATGCAGGAAGCCACCGTACCGATGAGCGCGGAAACCCACGCCGGCGAAGACGTGGCGATCTATGCGGACGGTCCGGGTGCTTATCTGGTACGCGGTACGCTGGAGCAAAACGTGATTTATCATGTGATGGCGGATGCGCTAGGCATGCGTAAATAGTCCGGGGGCCTTTCCCAAAGCCGAATCAGGGACGCTGGCCGTTCCTGATTTTTTGGAATTATTCACTGCGAAGTACAAGAATCCCTCTCCAGCGGGAGAGGGAGCAATTTCTCGGCGATTGTCAGAGTTTTGCAATTCACTGAATAATTACATTTTTTTGAATACCGCTAAAGTGCAGGATCCATGTCCAACACCCATTTCAAATTTTTACCCAAACTGCTTGGTCTCAATTTATTAGTCGTTTTGGCGGCTTGCAGCCATGCATCGGCCAAGCATGTCGCCAACACCCAAATTATCGAACTATCTGCGGCAAACTTGCCGGCGGTAGCCGCCGAGTTTGTCACCACCCGTACCGGTGCAGAGCACGAACACGAAGAGCACCAGGCATTGCCGGCGGAAGTGAGTTGGCGCTTCTGGCGCGATAGCCGGCAGATCACAATAGAAAGGCCGCAACTGGGCGTTGGCGAACTGTGGCAGCGTGACGGCCATGAGCTGATTCACCGCAAGCTGTATCACCAAGACCAGCGGGCAATCGAATTTCAGGCCGGCGATCTAAGGATGCTGGACATCACGCCGTCCTGGCAAAAATTGGCGTTGCTGCTGGATAGCCAGCTGCTCGACAAACTGACTGCCGGAGAAATAGAATGGAGCGACGGCATCCCAACCCGCGAATACCACGGCCAAGTCGCGGATACCGAATGGCATGTGGTGATGCGCCTGGACATGGCCTTACCGACGTTGATCGAACGCCGGCATGGCGAGTTTTCCGAACGCACCGAACTGTTGCAGGCTTATTCTTTAACCGCCGCGCCCTGGCAACCGACCCCCATTTACAGCTACGATGTGATCGATTTCGCCGATTTGGGCGACAAGGAATCCGACCCGTTCGTGATCAAGGTGCAAGCGCAAATGGGCCACGAGCATCACCATTAAACCTTGGCCGGCCAGGCAAAAAAAAGCCCGCTGTATCGCGTACCAGCGGGCCCGAATACCACTACAGAGCTTACAACTAATCCCTAAAACTTACGGAGCCGGCAAAATCCGATTTTGCGGGCCGGGGGCTACAGTACCGTTAGCGGTAAAGTAGTTTTCCAACGCATCCAGATCCAGCGCGCCGCCCAGGCGGTTGGTGCCTTGCGTCAACACATAGTATTGATCGCCACCGTCGGCCATGAAGTTATTCACGGTGACCCGATAGCTGGCGGCGGGATCGACGACCACACCATTGATCTTGATGCTGGCGGGATCGACGTTATCGCAAGCCGTGCCTTTTTCTTTCCATTCGTAACTAAAGCCATTAGACACTTGCATGATACGGTTGAACGCTTGGCCCGCAACTGGTGCACTGGCCGGATAGCCGACGGTACAACCGGTGAATTGTTGTTCCAGCAAAGTGTGGATTTGCGCGCCGGTCAACGTCAGTGTTACTAAGGTGTTGCCGAAGGGTTGTACGGTAAAGGCTTCGGCGTAAGTGACCTTGCCGTCGCCTTCCGCAGCAGAGCTGGACGGAAAGGTCAAATCGGCGCGGATGCCGCCGGGGTTCATGAATGACACCACTGCTTCGCCAAAACCGACGTTTTGTGTCGCCAGCAATTGCGCATCGGCAATCACGTCGCCCAAGGCGGATTCGCCGGCCGAGGTGGAGGTTCGGGTGATCGCTGCGCTGATATTGCCTATCACCCGGTTAGCGATGGGCGTGGACAGGGCTTTGTAATTATCGACGATGGATTTAATCGCCGCGTTGGGGGTGATGGCGGTGTTGCTACGATCAACGACGATGTTCTCGGCGCTGACGCTGCTGACTTCGCCGTTAACGGTGTTGATGGCCACGTCGATGTCGGTCAATACCCGGCCTTGCGAATTGGCGCTGGTCACCGAAATCAAGCGGCCGGCCTTGTTGGCGATTTGGCAGTTATAGGCTTGATGCGTGTGGCCGGAAATCACCAAATCCACTTCGTCGTCCAATTGGTTGACGATGGTTTTAATCGGCGAACCGTCCAAACCGCCATCGCAGTTGTTGATGGTAGATTTGCTTTGGGTGACCGGTATCGTGCCGCCTTGATGAATCAATACCACCACGGCTTCCACCCCGCGCGCCCGCAATTTCGGAATCAACGCATTTACCGTGGCCGCTTCGTCTTTGAATTCCAGGCCGGCCACGCCGGTGGGGGTGACGATGGTGGGGGTTTCTTTTAAGGTCATGCCGATAAAGCCGACCCGCACGCCGCCGATGACTTTGATCGCGTATTGCGGAAACAAGGTTTTGCCGGTAGCGGTTTCGACTACGTTCGCGGCCAGGAATTTGAAATCAGCGCCTTCAAACGGCACCGGCGTGCCAACTGAAGCGCCTTGGCAGGAGTTAGGGTCGGTCGGATGACAGCCGCCGTTTTGCATGCGTTTTAATTCAGTCTTGCCTTCGTCGAACTCGTGATTGCCGACCGCGTTGAATTCCAGACCCAGGCGGTTCATGGTTTCGATGGTCGGTTCGTCATGAAACAGCGCGGACACCAGAGGCGTGGCGCCGATGATGTCGCCGGCCGAGACCACTATAGTGCTGGGGTTTTGGCTTTTCAGATTTTCGACATAACCGGCCATCCAGTCCACGCCGCCGACCGGAATATTGGTGGATGCCGCGCTGCTGGGCGTTTGCCGGAATGTGCCGGGAGATTCCAGTTGTCCGTGAAAATCGTTGAACGCGACGATTTTAATGGTAGTGGTGGGAATGCTGGTCACGGCATGAGCTGCACCCAGTGTGCCCAAACCCAAGGCAATACCTAAGGTAAGTTTGTTTAATTTCATGGCTTATATACCTTATTTAGTGGATTGGCGGCGGCGAGATACCAGGCCCAGCAGGCCGGCCCCGGCTACATATAAACCGGCAGCAGCAGGCAGAGGTACGGCGGTCAGACTGACAGCGCCTACGGTGGCGTTAAGCTCGGTGGAGGTATCGTCCAGAGCGGATTGGATCAGCAGACCGCTGATTTGATAACTACCGGCACCCAGCAAAAATTCGCCGCGGCTGTAGGCTGAGTTGGCGTAAGCCAAATCAAAATCGCTGTATACAGAAGTGGGATAATTGTTAACGGCAGCCGAGGTCTCACCAAGTACGCTGCTAGTGTTAAAAATTCTGAATCTGTCACCCGCAAAGCCGGCGTCCACTACGCGCAAAATGGCCGATCCGGTTAAGGTGAATTCAAAGCTTAAAGCATTGTTATCCAGGTCTATCCATTCCAAGTCACCGGAATTAGACACCGAATTGTCTACGTCAAACGCATGCCAAGCGCCGTCGGTATTAAGGGTAATCGCCTCGGCTTGCGTGCAGATTGCCGACAGCAAAGCCATGGCAAGAACAGATTGTTTGATCATTTAGAGTGCTCCGATAAAGACAGCGCGGGCGTTTTTGTTATAGGCCGCTGGCTGCTCGTTCATTTGGGGTTGAGAAATTTCCATCGCTATGGGTAAAGCAAGTACAGCCTAAAGAAATTTTGTGATGAACTTGTGATTGCTAAATGAAGATTTCGTGAAATGTAATACACGGGTGTTGCGGGTTTTATTCTGGCGCTGACTCTGGCTTGGGTGGCTAGAAGGCAATCGATGAAATTCGCGGAATAAGGTATCTCGGGATGTAGTTAGTCCGGCTTGGTTTTCGACTGTTTGAGCTCAGAGCTCGGCTGCTGGACAAAATAACTCCAGTGATGGGGTTCCGAGCATGAATGATGGAGAAAACTTCCAGGTTGCTCGGGATCGAAGCTGGGTTATTAGGATTGGTGTCGCTATCGCGACGGTTGTTTTGAAGTCGGTTCTCGCACCGACAGGCGAGATACTTTTCTTTGCTCCGCCAAAGAAAAGTATCCAAAAGAAAGGCGGCCCGGATGCCGCTTGTTCCCTGCGCTCCTCGGGTTTGAACGGGGTTGCCTGAAGGGGCTTCCCAGCCCCTGCATGCAACGCGCCGCATCCCTGCGGCGCCCCTTCGGGCCCATCCGTCCAAACCCTCCGGTGCTCGGCGCGGCATACGGGAGAAAACCCCGCCGCGAAGTTTGAAATCCAGCTAATATTTGCGCAGTTTTGTAGGGCGCATTAGCGATAGCGTCATGCGCCGAATGATTTAAGGCCAACATACGGCGCAATACGACTGCGCCTATTGACGCCCTACGAATTGCGCCTTACGGCCTTAAATCGCTCCATCCGGAAAAAAGTCACCAATAAAGGGATATAAATTATGATTAAAAACTCATTCTTAAAAGCGCAAGAATGGTTCACTAACAATTCAGAATTATCAATAACAGTAACATTTATTTTGTTGTTATGTTTTGCATTTTTCGATGCGGCGGCAGCATCCGCAGCAGCTGTAGGATTTTGTGCATTTCTTGCTACTTACTGGCAAGCAAAAATAAGCCGAGAACATAATATGTTGTCAGTAAGGCCAAAAGTTCAATTCGAGAAAACAATAGATCCCGATAATGGTTCAATCTGTTTTGGAATAGTTAATCATGGCCTTGGTCCCGCTATATTAGATGAAATAATATTGACCATTCACAGCCAAAAAGGACTTTTTGCGAATAATGAAATGCAATCCGAATTAAAAAGACTGTGCAGAGAAAACGGCTTTACATATACTCCTTTTTTTCTGCTAAAGAACAGTAATTTACCTATAAATAAGAAATACGATTTAATGAATTTTACGAGCCCTACAGACAATCCCTTGTGGCATCAAAATGTCGATAGATTAATGCGGACAGCGTTGAATTTCGAATTCAAATATAAGTCAATGTATGGTGAAGAATTTAAAGTAATATTATATGAAACACAACCTGTCATTGAAAAAGTTCGGTAGGCCGGGTAACAGTCCGTAGTTTGGGGCAGTCTGGTGGGTGGGCACGGTTTTTGTGCCCACGCGGCATTAAATATATACCGCGAATGGTGGGCAAAAAAGCGTTGCCCGCCCTACGTTTTTTGATTTTTCGTTAGATTTTGGGAGTGGTTTTCTCCCCCCATTAAAACGCAGGGTGAACGCGATAAATATTTTTTTGAATGACACGTGTGTTTTCGAAATGAATGGTAAACGTGTGGGTAAAACAAAATTTGCTGATTTGAGATAAAACGCTGCTAAGCGGTCCACTCCTTCGGGTTTGAATCCGCTGTTTTTAACATTAATCAATTTGACTGGAAAACCCGCGACCGCCTGCTGTTTCCAGCGTACTGCAATACTGGCGGAAAATCTAAAAAGCCGGCGCTTGGTCTTGCAGCGTAAAAATGATCGGCACCAATACCGCGCTGGCGACATTGATTTCAGCGCGTTTGGCCGGTACGAAGCGCCATTGTTTGACGGCTTCGGCCGCGGATTCGTCCAGCGCTTCGTGGCCACAGCTTTGTTCGACGGCAACGCCCACTACCTGGCCATCCTCGCTGACTTCCACGCGCAAAACCACTTTGCCCTGCCAGCCTCGGCTGCGGGCGATACCGGGGTACTCCGGCTTGGGATTGTGTTGGTAAGCGGCATTCAGATACGCCTCGGTAAACGTCGGACTTGGATTTTCGGCGGTTACTTTCTCGGGGATCGACGGCTGAGTGGCATCGTCGATCAGCCGCGGCTGTTGATCAAAAACTTGTTCCTGCATTGAAAAATCGGACGGCGGCGCCTGCGGCGTCACTTTTTTCAACCGGGGTTTGAGTTGCGGCTTTTTAGGTTTGGGTTGGGCAACGCTGGGCGGCGGTGGTTGGGTTCGCTCAAGGCTTGGCTTGCTGGCCGGAATCGTGATCGTCGACACTTCCATTTTAAGCGGACTGGCTTTTGCCTCCGGCAGGTCGGGGCACAAGAGGCAGCTGACCCCGGCCAAGTGCAGCAACATAACGGTAACTAACATCAAAAATAGCACGGAGATGTTACGCGAACGTTCTTTGTTGCGGGTTGGTTTTAGCAACACCGCGCGGCCGGTTTCGACGCCGACGGATGCATCAAGAAAAGATGATGCCGGATTTTGAGCAATAACAAGTCCGATTCGATTCGCTCTAATAAATGGCACGGGTTTTTAGGATTGGCGGTTAAACATGCGGCGGCGTCCCTGAGCTGGCGTGATTCTTCCAAACAACTAAATTCGCCAAGTTAAGACGATTTAAAATTAATTATGACAAAAGCCTTGCCGCCAGGAATGCGGCCAATTGCCGCAGCGGCGGTTCGGTAATACAGTCCGGCCGATTCTGTTTTCGCATCAAGAATGCAAAATCACCAGCCACGGTCCCAATGCGGTCTGACGCAGTGCCAAAGATTTTTGCAAGGCATCCAGCATCGCCAAACCGTCGGTCGGAAATACCCCGCTAACCCGCAATTGCTTGACATCCTCACCATTCAGAATGATTTTGGCTTTGGAATAGCGGTTTAACTCTGTCACCACGTCAGCCAGTGCCTGATCGTGAAAAATCAACTTGCCGCGTTTCCAGGCATTTAGCTGGTTAAGATTGGCTGGTGCCGGCTTATTCAACCCACCACCAGCGGAATACGTCAATTGCTGGCCTTCCTCCACCCGTATCGCGGCGACATCGGCTTGATCGGTCAAGCGCACGGCTACCGCATGCTCGGTAACATTGACTTCAACCTTATCGGCGCCAGGGCGCGCCACATCAAACACTGTCCCCAAGGCCCTAACCGCCGTATCGCCGGCTACCACTTCAAAGGGTCTGTTGGCATCGCTGGTAACCTTGAACTCGGCTTGGCCTCTGAGCAATACCACGCGCCGTTTGTCCGCCGACCAGTCTATGTCCAACGCGGTATCGGTATTCAGCAACACGCTGCTGCCGTCGGCCAATTGAATCTGTTTTTGCTCGCCAACGGCGGTTGCATAATCGCTGAACAACCAATCGTGCAGCCTATCCCGGCCCAGCAACAACCCCAGCACCAACGACGCGGCCATCGCCAAACCGGCTCGCCGCGGCAAACGCGGAACGGCATGAATTTGCTTTGGCTGGAAATTGGCGGGCGGTGTGGTTTTAACGGCTTGCGCGACGGAACCCCACAGCGCTTCGGCCTCGGCGTAGGCTTGCCGGTTGGCGTCGTTTTGACCATACCAGGCCTCGAATTGGTGGCGCACGGCGTCTGTAACCGAACCGGAACGCATCAGCACCAGCCAGTCTATCGCCTGGTCGGCCAAGCTTTCATTGGAGTTGTCGGGGTCGGTGTTCATCAAGGCTGCTGAAACGGGGAAGGAGAGGGCGAACGATAAAACAATGTTGCCGGAAAATAAACCGCAGGCCAATTCAGCGTTGCTCGCGACGGTCACGGCAATGCTTCAAAGTTTTGGCAATGCGTTTGGCGATGGCCCGTTCGGACACGCCCAAACATTCGCCAATTTGCGCGTAAGTCAGGCCTTCGATGGCGCTTAAGTAAAACGCCGCCCGGCACTCTTCCGGCAATTCATTCAGGGCCGTATTGACCGTATCCAGATCCTGCCATGCCATTAACTGTTTTTCGGCGTCCGGATCATTGCCGGCAACCGCCTCCAGTAGTTCGGCCGGCATCTCCTGGCTTGGCGCATAACGGGCGCGTACCGATTCCTTGCGTATATGATCGACCACCAAATTGCCGGCGATAAAAAATGCCAACGCCCGCCTATCCTGAGTCGGCGTCCGCTGTTCTGAGAACAATAGCCGCACAAAGGTTTCTTGGGCCAAATCCTTGGCGGTATCGGGACAATGCAGGCGGCGCAGAAAAAAACCGATTAAATCGTCCCGATTTTCCCGAAAGAAATGATCCAGTGTGTCCGAAACAGCAGTCATCAGTCGTTTTTGAAAGCGATACAAGTGGGTTATCTATCAAGACGTTTGACGAAGCAAAATCAGCGCCAATGGCCTTTATTCCGTATCAATTTAGGCACGCGGCCGGGCAGCAACGGCCGTGATAGGCGCTATTAATGCGGATTTAGCGTCTTCAAAAATCCAACATTTGACCGCCGCCGGGATACGTTAAATGCCTATGTTGGCCTGAATTTGCATCAACAGAGCTGTGTGAAATGCCGTATAAGTCGTGATATGACACACTGCAAGCAGGCCAATATTGCTCTACGCAATGGACTGAAGACGTTCCTCGTTGTTTTTCAAAGCATCAGAGGCATAAAGTGGATCGGCGAGCATTTATTCGGAAAATCTCCCCGGCCCTATTTATCACCGGTATTCCGTTCGTACCCTCAGGGGGACAAAGGCTGCGTTCGTCGAAGCTCAGGCTGGCGTGCCCTTCGGCAATACCGGCCATATGTTGAAAAATTTTTAAGGTAGTGTTCATGATTTCTTCCCTGAAACGTTGTGAAGAGTAACGCCGGTTATCGGCGCCGCCATTCACGCAATCAGGAGATTTTATGAGGACACCCGCATTCGCGCCCTTAAGTGCGCCATTCGCCGTGACAGCCCTGGCGCTGAGCATTGCCAGCTATACGGCCTACGCCGAGCCCATGCAACAGGAAGCACGGACTTATGCCATCGCTGCCGGCGGTTTGACCGAAGCGCTGACCGCTTTCGCCGACCAGGCCAATCTAAAACTGGTATTCAACGCTGAGTTGACCCGCGGTCTGAGCGCGCCGGCCTTGCATGAAACGGTCACCGTCGAACAAGGACTGAACAAATTGCTGAAGGACAGCGGGTTGGGTTATCGCTTGGTGGGTAACGGTACGGCGATTATCGAAGCCAAACCGGTGGTCAATAACAGCGAGCCGCAGTCGGCAGCTACGATGCCGGCGGTAACGGTGCTGGGTAAGGCGGCGTATGACGCGAACGATCCGTATAACAAGGACTATGCGCTGCGCGATTCTGCGACGGCCACCAAAACCGATACGCCGTTGATGGAAACGCCGGTGAATATTCAAATCGTGCCGAAAGCGGTATTGAACGATCAGCAAGCGATCACGATAGAAACCGCGTTAAAAAATGTCAGCGGCGTAACCCTGGGCGCGGGTTCCGGGGGGCTGTCCGAAGATCTCTATCTGCGCGGCTTTCGCAGTTCGGCACTATTTCGCAACGGCTTTCGCTACGACTCCGAGTTCAGTTCTTGGGGCAAACGGCAGATGGCCAATGTCGAGCGGGTGGAAGTGGTCAAAGGCCCCGCATCCATTCTTTACGGGCGGATGGAGCCGGGCGGCATGGTCAACGTGGTGACCAAGCAGCCGCTGAATACCCCTTATTACGCCTTACAGCAGCAGTTCGGTTCGTTCGATCTTTACCGCACCACAATGGATGCCACCGGTCCGCTGACGGACGACGATACCTTGTTATACCGGATGAATGCCTCGTACGAAAACAGCGGCTCTTACCGCGAGTTGGTCGATAGCGAGCGCATCTTTCTGGCGCCGGTGCTGAAATGGAATATCAGCGCTCGAACGCAAATCACCTTCGAGATGGAATACAAACACGACAATCTGGTCAACGACACCATGGTTTGGCCTTACGTCGACGGCCGCTTCATCGATATGCCGCGCGGGCGCAATTTAATGGAAAAGACCCCGGAGAATCACGACGACATTTTGTTGGGCTTCAATTGGTCGCACCAATTTAACGACGACTGGAGCATCAGCCACCGTTTCGCCACCGAGCGCCGGGACACGCCAAACAGCGTAGCGATGCTGGGAGACGGACTGACGGGTAGCCAGTTAAATCGAATCGTGGTCGCCAATCCGGCCGACATCAATACTTATTACACGACGCTGGACTTGACCGGCCATTTCAATACCTTTGGGTTAAAGCACACACTGTTGGTGGGCGGCGACTATTACAACAACCGTTCGACCGGCCAATATTATTACGGCGATCCCGCGACCGGCATCGACATCTATAACCCTATCCACACCGGCTATAGCTTTCCGACCGGATTTGACCGCTACGACACCGACACCGACTTCTACGGCTTGTACGCCCAGGATCAAATTCAGTTGCCGCACGGGATTCACGTGATGGGCGGTTTGCGTTACCAGGTGGTCGATCAAGCCGACAAAGTGGCGCAATCCAAGCTTTCCGCGGATGC
Organism: Methylomonas sp. PHL2-19; assembly: GCF_059331595.1. Classification (NCBI taxonomy): domain Bacteria; kingdom Pseudomonadati; phylum Pseudomonadota; class Gammaproteobacteria; order Methylococcales; family Methylococcaceae; genus Methylomonas; species Methylomonas sp. PHL2-19. The sequence goes on along the minus strand of NZ_CP196839.1, from coordinate 4,210,591 downwards.
CGTGACCCCGCGGGTCGGGGTATTGTGGCAAGCGCAAGACTGGTTGAGCCTTTACGGCAATTATGTCGAAAACTTTGGCGCCACCAATGGTTTGGGTCAGGGCGGCAAGCCGCTGCCGCCCGAGAGCGCGCAGCAATGGGAATTGGGCGCCAAGAGCGAGTTTTTCGACGGCCGGCTCAGCGCCACGCTGGCTTATTTCGATTTGACCAAACAAAACGTCGCCACCACCGACCCCAACAATCCCTTGTATTCCATCGCGGTGGGCGAGGTGCGTAGCCGTGGACCGGAGCTGGACATCAAGGGCGAAATCCTGCCGGGCTGGAATATGATCGCCACCTACGCCAACCTGGACACCCGCGTTACCAAAGACAACGACGGCCGAGAAGGTCGGCGGATGTTCGCGATCCCCAGAAACGTCGGCACGTTTTGGAATACTTACGACTTTCAACAGGAGTCATTGAAAGGGTTTAAAGTCGGCGGCGGCATCACTATGCGCGATGCCTCCACCAATGTGCCGAATACCTATAATGTGCCGGGGTTTATTACGGTTGATTTAATGGCTGCCTACAATCTGAAAGTCAGCAAATCCAAAGTCACTTTCCAGCTGAATGTAAACAATCTGTTGGACAAAAATTATCTGCAAGACGTGATTCCCGGCGTCGGGCCGAACTCGCGGGTTAATATCGGTACGCCAAGAACGCTGCTGGGATCGGTAAAGGTGGAGTTTTAAGCCAGGAGGCCGCATATCTTTGGGCTCGTTCCTGTGCGCTACAGCTCGTCCGATTAGCGTAGCGTAATCGGACGCATGCAATCCTGAAACTTGTGCCCAAATACGTGCGATTACGCTTCGCTAATCGCACGTAAGCGGATTTTCTTTGGACGTGGCTCTTTCCGACTCGCTGCGTGGAACCTCAAAAACAAAAGAACGTTCCGATCCTGCCGGCAACGACCTACAAAACCGTCTGCACCAGTAGCCAATATGCCGGGTGGGCACGGTCTTTGTGCTTACCTGGCATAAGCCTATACCGATAATCGGTTTGCAGAGATGCTCACCCTGCGTTTTGTTTTCTCTTGATTTTGGTAGTGGTTTTCTCCCGTTATTCCGCGCCGAGCATCGCAGCTCTTGTGCCCCGAGGGTATTTGGCGAGAATAGTCCGTCAGGGGCGATGCAGGTATGCCGCGCGCTTCCGAATTCCCCCAAAACCCACCACCAAGCCACTCACAAACAGCAACAAAGAGGGCGGTACCGGCACAGACGTGATGTTGAGGCCGACGCTGGCACTGATTGCCAGCGGCCCTTGATTCAAAAAGATCAAACCTTGGTTGAGATCATGCAAATCGCTGGTAATCGCGATATTCAAGTCACCTGTCGCGACGGCCTGAAAATGCAAAACCGCCAGAGAAATGAATGAGCCCACGTCATTTGCACTCAAGCCCGGAAAGGCCAGGCCGGCAGCGGCTAAATTCACGCCATCCTGTGTTGAAATGTCGGTGAACAACGGGTTAATGCTGCTACCCAAAAACTGCGCAGCGCCCGTGCCACCTAATAGCGTGTTGAAACCAAAGCCCAACACCAGTTCGTCCGGGCTGGCGTTAGCCAAAGGCGCGAGAGCCAGCACTTCAATATCAAAATGATCGCCAATATGGGTAAAGCCTGAGGTCTGCGGCAGCGCCAAAAATGTGGGTTCGGTGGGCAAGACAATGGTTAACGATGAAATTGATCCCGAATTGGTTGGCGTTGGTCCCGCTTGGCTTGCAATACTACCTCGAGGCAAAATTTGAATGTCACCCCCTGTAATAAGTGGTGGTTGTTTGGCTTGCAGATTTCCTGGGGTCTGACTCGTTTGGAGGTCTATATTGCCGCCAGGGTAAATTTGAATATCGCCGGATGTGCTGAGCGTACTCGCTTGGTTGACACCAGACCAAAATGCCAACGCCAGTGTGAGGCAATGACGCCATGTCATATTTTTCATAAAACCTTCTTTAACAAATAAAAATTAATCGGCAATGTGTGCGGCCGTTACGGCTTGCTGATAGCCGCGTAGTTATTGAAATAACCGTACCAAATCCGGTAGTCGGTAATGCTGACGCAACCGGTCGCGTCATAATCCGCTTCCCGGTTAAAACCCACTTTGCCGCTGCATTTACCGATTTGCGCCTTGATCAAATTGGCATCGCTACCATCCACATCACCGTCGTTATCCAGGTCGCCCGGCACGAATAACTTGATCAACAGCGGATCGTGATCCGATGAGCGATAAGCATCGGCCGCGTAGAAGCTGCTGATTTGATTGGCTGATTTGAACTCGGTGTTGTAATCCAGAGAGCGTGGTTCGTCGGCGTTGATGTGCCATTCGCCGGCACTTTTAACTTGCGGCGCGAGTGCTGCATTCGCTAGGCCATGATCCAGATAACCGGCCGCGCCAGCGAATACGTAACTGTAAGCGGCCTGATTGCCGACGAAAGTTTCCAGCAGGTTCTGGTAACCGGCGTTTTTCAAGGCTGTGATCGGGTCTTCTTGGGCATAGCTGTTCAGGTCGCCGATGATCAGGGCATTGTTGGCGCCGTTGTGGGTAGGATCGCCAGCCAACCAGGTGGCCAAGGCTTGCGCAGCATTGGTGCGGGTTTGGTTGCAATTGCCCTGGCCGTCGCCGGTGTCGGGATCATTGACATCGTCACAAGCCGAACCTTTGGATTTAAGATGGTTGACGGCCACGGTCAGCAACTTGTTGGAAGCCTTATCCAAGAAAGTTTGGGCCAGGGCAGGGCGGTTTTTGGTGTCGATAAATAAGGGGTTTACCGAAGAATCCAATATTGCCACCGCGCCGACCGGCGTGGTTTTAGCCGGTTTGTAGATGATGCCAACCGCGATCTCATCGGTGCCGACTTTGCTCAAGCGCGGATTGATATAGGCATACGTGCCGGCGCCGGCCAGTTGATTCAAACCATTCACCAGATCGGCGATGGCGCTGCTGCTGCCGTAGCCGTCGTTTTCGATTTCCATCAAACCTACCACATCGGCATTTAAGGCATGGATGGCCGGAATGATTTTGCCGCGCTGGCGGTTGAATTCGACCAGGGTATTAGCGCCGCGAGCCGTGGGGAAGCCGCCGCCGACACCGTTACCGTTGAAGTAATTCAACACGTTGAAGCTGGCGACTTTTAACGAGCCCAATGTCGATAAGATCGGCGCCGCGCCGCGCGCGTTGTCGGCGATGAAAGTCAATGGCTGAGTCGGTTGCAGGCGGTACACGCCAAAGTCGTAAGCCAACACGCCGGCAGCGCCAACCACCGCATCGCCGCTACGCAATGGTGTGGCCGCGTTCAAACCGGTCGGCTGTGGGTAAATCACCGGGTCCGGGTTTTGGATGTTGGAGCCATCGTCTACGGTCAGCTGATTCAAGCCATTTTGCGCCGCAGCATCGATAGCCGCTTGACCGGGCGTGGCGACTTGGGTCGGAGTGAATAAACGGCCGCCGGACGAAAGTAAAAACTCGCCGAATCGACCCAGATTGAAATTTTCGCTGACTGTCAGGGTTTGCGGCAGATGGATCAACATGCCTTCCCAGCGTTCAGCGTTATTGTCGGCGTTGTCGAAGGGTAAATTCACCTCAACCGTTGTCGGTAAGGCGTTACCGGTGGCGCAAATGTCCACTGAGCTGACGTTTTCCAGGCGGGTCATATTGAAGGTTTCGGTGACGGTGCCGACGATGTGGACTTTATCGCCGACATTAACCGGCAAGCTGGAGGCGACGAACAAGCCTTCGGAAGTCGCCGGATTGGCGTCGGCACCATCGATTTGCTGTACAAAAAACCCATTCAAGTTGCCGCTGCCTTGGAAGTCGGCGCTGACCACAGCTTCGACGTGTTGCACGCTGCCGCTCAACGGACTGACGCCGCTACTGCCTTGGATGGCACTGATTAGGGTTGCCGTTTGGCCGCATTGGGATACCGGGGGAGGCGGGGTGACGCCGCCGAAGTTTTGGCTGTTGTTGACCGCGCCAAATGAATTTGTGGCTGGGGCGTTCCAGGTAAAGTTTTCGTAGCTGTTGCCGGTGCCTTTCAGTTGTAAGGATTGGCCGATGGGAGTTGAGTTAGTTTCCGCTACGCCAATATCCACGCTGGTCATGCCGTTAGCCGGGCCACCCACCGCTGTAAAAGGTGAGGGCTCGTAACTTAAAAACTGCACCACCGTGCTGCCGTTGACCAAGGCAATGCCGTCCGGAGCGCCGTTTTGAATGCCGTCTGCCGGATAGCTGAAGCTCAGCGTGCCGAAGCCGGTGCCGGTTTGATCGGCTATTACGCCGCTTAAGGCTTTGCTGTTATAGCTGGCGCCACCGTTGCCGTTATAAAGCACCAACGACCAGCCGCTGAGGTTGGTGCCGGCCGGGCCGGCGATTTCGATGGCCTCGCCGCTATCGGTGCCGGCATTGTCGTAGTGAATTTCGTTGATAAACACCGGTGTGGCTGCCTGGGCGTTGCCGAAGCAGCTCATGGCACTTACTGCGGCCAGCAGCTGGTAGCTGCGGATATGCTTTGCGATCATGGTCGGATGGTCTCTGTGCTTAAAAATCAGTAAGCAGGCCTTGAGCCTGAGCTGACTCGCAGAAAAACGCGCTCATCGGCCTAAGGGGATAGGCGACGAGCGCGTCATTGGGTAACTTCCCAAAATTCTGCAAGCCCGCTCACATTTTCCGGGATTACGCTTGGAGGAGGGTTAAGAAACCGTGACGGTTTGGCGAAGTTTTTGTGACATGTAATACAAAGCTAAGTAGGCCGGTTCCGGCAAGGTTTGGGGTTAACCAGGATGCGGCAATTCTCCATCGTGCTGCTGCGTCAATTGTGGCGCTTCCTGGGCCAGCCAGCGGATTAATTCCAGTCTGCCGTCTTGATGTTCGACAATGGCCGTGCAACTCTCCACAAAGTCGCCAGTATTGACGTATAAGAAGCCTTCTATTTCCTTGATTTCGGCATGATGTATATGTCCGCAAATCACGCCGTCCAGGCCTTCGTTTTTCAGGGTGCGGACAATGCTTTCTTCGTAATCGGAGATAAATTGCACCACATTCTTGACTTTGAATTTCACAAACGCCGCCAAGGAGAAATGCGATTGCCTGCCGAATAGGCGTCTGAACAAGCGCAGGAAGCGGTTGATTTCAATCAGCCAGTCGTAACCCAGGCTGCCGATTTTTGCCAACCATTGGTGATGTTTGGCGATGGTGTCGTATTCGTCGCCGTGGACGATCAGGAAGCGTTTGCCGTTTACCGTGGTGTGAATATCCGAGTTTTTGACGACGATGTCGCCGAACACGTAATCGTCGTAATCGCGGACGTTTTCGTCGTGGTTGCCGGGGACGTAGATAATTTGCGTGCCGTGTCTGGCTTTACGCAGGATTTTTTGAATGATGGTGTTGTGATCACGCGGCCAGTACATTTTTTTGGACAATGCCCAAAAGTCGATGATGTCGCCGACCAGATAGAGTTTTTCGCTGTCGTTATGTTTTAAAAAATCCAGCAGGGCATCGGCCTGGCATTGGGTCGAGCCAATGTGCAGGTCGGAAATCCAGATGGTGCGATAGAAAGAGGTATTCATAAGCAAACGCCAAATATTGGTATCGGACGAGGGCTATTTTTGTCTGCATTTATGACAGCAGCATGACAGAGCAGGCTTGTCGCTTCTTTGCCGAGTAATGCGGGCAACGGATTATTTTTGGCGTTTTGTGCAGACTTTAGATCGTCGGCTCTATAAATATATTGTTTAAAAACAATGGCTAACGCGCCGGGTTTTGCGTGTCTATCGGGTTGTGTCACATTCCTGTAATCTGCTTGTTCTAAGGTTTGCTTATTACCGAGACCCTGGCCAAACAAGCAAGAGAACTGCCGATGACGAAGCAAACAGACACTCCCAATAATGTGCATACCTTGCATGCGTATGACACCGATTTAGGGCATATGCACAGTTTGATGCTGGATATGACAGACCTTTTGGTTTACCAACTGGAACAGGCGATGCAGGCGCTGGACTACGGCGATGCCGAATTGGCGCAAAAAGTCGTATCGAGGCATAAAAAGGTCAAGCACTTTGAAAGCAAGATTGACGGCGAGGTATTGAACATCATTGCCCGGCATAGTCCGGTGGCAAACGATCTGCGCTATGTGTTATCGACGTCGAAAATCGCCGTAGAGCTAGAAAAAATCGGTGTCGAGATTGTCGAGTTCGCCAAACTGATTACGGTGTTGTTCGACCCGAACACCAGTGACCCTAATCAAAAGCTGTTGGCTGACATCGTGAAAATTGGCGGTTTAATCAAGCTGATTTTGGACAAGTTGATGGTGGTTTTCGAAAGTCGGGATACCAAGCAGGCATACGCCTTGTTGGAATGCGACAGGGATTGCGAGTCGGAATTGCAGGAGGGTATCAAGCACCAATTGACTTTGGTATTGCACGACGCCCGAATGATTCGCAGAGCCTTGGATGTGATGCAAATGATGAAAGCCATGGAGCGTTGCGGCGAGCATTGCCGGAACATTGCCGAGCACGCCATTTTTATGTTGGATGGTATTGATGTGCGGCATGGTGGGCTGGCGACTCAGGCTAGTCTTGCTGGTTAAGCATTTGCGCGCGGCTGCCTCTTCGGTGTTTGCCGTCATTTAAAAACAAAGAAGCCGGCATTGCCGGCTTTTTAATGAGGGTAAATGCCAAACCGTTATTTGTGGATTTCCAAATGCAAGGCCCGGTATTCTTCGGTCAATTTGTGGGTTGGCGCGTAGTGAATCAAGGGCTGGGCATCGCTGTGCGATTCGCGGACTTTCACCGAGGTGGAGATTTTGGTCTCCAGGACCGGCAAACCCTCGGCGATCAGGTCTTCCACCAACTGCCGCGGCAGGTTGGCCTGCTTTTGATATTGGTTGACGATGACGCCTTCCACTTCCAGTCTGTCGTTATGATCGGCTTTGACTTCGGCGATGGCGCGCATCAATGTGTACAGGGCTTCACGAGCGAAGGTGTCGCAGTCGAACGGAATCAGGCATTTTTCGGCGGCGATTAAAGCTGATAGGCTATAAAAATTTAAAATCGGCGGGGTGTCGATATAGATTTGCTCGAAGCCTTCCAGTTTTTCCAACGCTTCTTTTAATTTGTAGATTTTATGCCGCGATTCCAACCGGCTTTGCAAACCTTCCAAATCGCTATGAGATGGCAATACGAAAAGGTTGGGGAAGGGGGTTTCATGAATCAGACCGTCCAAGCCTTCCTTGCCGCCGCCGAACAGGCCGAGGCCCAGGCTATCCTTAAAAAAATGGGCGATGGTCTTGTCGGAATCGGCGACTTTATTGCCCAGCAAATACTGGGTGGAATTGCCTTGCACATCGAGATCGATCACCAGGGTTTTTTTACCCTCTACGGCGCTGATGGCTGCTAGGTTACAGGTAATGGTAGATTTACCCACGCCGCCTTTCTGATTGAAGATCACCCTGCGCATAATCGCCCTCGATTGCTAAAAAATAAAAGCCAGCATTATAAGGTTAAAGCCTGCAATATCAAACGCGCGAGAAACTGTCGCCCTTGCATTCCGGGCAGGCCGGTATCACGCTGGTGGATTTGAAGGCGATTTGTTTACCGCAGGCATCGCAGACAAAAGTGCCGGGGCCGGCTACCTCACCGCTTTTATACGGATGATAGAGTTTGGCTTCCATCTCCAACGCGGCTAGTTTGACCTTGGTTTTGTCGGCGATGTCCATGAAAGCGTCCAAAGCAAAGTTCTCGATCAAATCGATGTCAAACTTCAACCATTCGGACAACGAATTGCTGTCGTTTTGTTGCGACGGCGCGGTGGCGACGTGTTCTACATCGCGCATCACATAGTCGGCGATTTTATTGATTTCTTCTTGCGTGTGGCCGCCCAGCGCGCTGGTTTTTTCCTTGGCTATTTCCAATGCGTCGGCGACGGTGTGTAAGGTATCGTCCAGGGCTTCGTAAAGATGGCCCATCAGATCGTCATACGCTTTGATCAGTTTGTTTTCGCCCATGGCTGCTCCTTGTGTTGTTTTAATTTTCACGCTTTAGCTTTAAGCGTCTCTAAGGTATTCTAGCGCCTTTTTACAGCAAAAGACGAATAGGATGGAAGAGCATTACAAGCCGTCGGAAATAGAGCAAAAAGTACAGGCCGACTGGGAAAAATCCGGGGTGTTTACCGCTTCTGAAGACACCGGCAAAGAAAAATACTATTGCCTGTCGATGTTTCCTTATCCCAGCGGCAAGCTGCACATGGGCCACGTTCGCAACTACACGATAGGCGACGTGATCAGCCGTTTTCAAAGGATGCAGGGCAAACATGTGTTGCAACCGATGGGTTGGGACGCCTTTGGTTTACCGGCCGAAAATGCGGCCATGCAAAACAAGGTGCACCCGGCCGACTGGACCTATTCGAATATCGATTACATGCGCGACCAGCTGAAACGGCTGGGTTTTGGTTACGATTGGAGCCGCGAACTGGCGACTTGCGATCCGAGTTATTACCGGTGGGAACAATGGTTTTTCATCCGCTTGCTGGAAAAGGGTCTGGTTTATAAAAAAACCGCGCCGGTCAATTGGTGTCCGCACGACCAAACCGTGCTGGCAAACGAACAAGTCATCGACGGCTGCTGCTGGCGTTGCGATACCCAAGTCGAGAAAAAAGAAATTTCCCAGTGGTTTTTAAAAATCACCGCTTATGCCGACGAGTTGCTGACCTCGCTGGATAAACTACCGGGGTGGCCGGAACAGGTTAGAACCATGCAGGCCAATTGGATAGGCCGCTCCGAAGGCGTGGAGATGGATTTCGCAGTTGAGGGATTCGATTCGCCGATTCGCATCTATACCACCCGCCCGGACACCGTGATGGGCGTGACTTATGTGGCGGTGGCCGCCGAACATCCCTTGGCCTTGAAGGCCGCCGAAACCAACGCCGACATCGCCGCCTTCATCGAATCCTGCAAGCAGATGGAAACCTCCGAAGCGGCGATGGAAACCATGGAAAAACGTGGCATCGCTTCCGGTTTCCACGCCATTCATCCTTTGACCGGCGAATCCGTACCGGTATGGATCGCCAATTTCGTGTTGATGAGCTACGGTACGGGCGCTGTGATGTCGGTGCCGGCGCACGATCAGCGCGATTACGAATTCGCTAAGCGATATGGCATTGCCATCAAGGAAGTGATTGCCGCCGCGGATGGCTCTGACGACAGCGTTGCCGAAAAAGCCTTTACCGATAAAGGTGTGTTGAAAAACTCCGGAGAATTCGATGGCTTGAATTTTAAACAAGCCTTCGACGCCATCGCCACCAAACTGGCCGGCTTGGGCAAGGGCGAACGCAAGACCAATTTCAGATTGCGCGACTGGGGTGTCTCGCGGCAACGCTACTGGGGTGCGCCGATTCCGGTGATCTATTGCGACGACTGTGGCACAGTGCCGGTGCCCGACGAGCAATTGCCGGTGACCTTGCCGCGCGATGTGGTGCTGGACGGCTCCCAATCGCCGTTGGCCGCGCATCCGACCTTTCCACACACCGATTGTCCGAAATGTGGCAAGCCGGCGCGGCGCGAAACCGATACATTCGATACCTTCATGGAATCGTCCTGGTATTTCGCACGTTATGCCAGCCAGGATTGCGACACTGCGATGCTGGATCAGCGCGCCAATTACTGGTTGCCGGTCGATCATTACATCGGTGGCATCGAACATGCGATTTTGCATTTGCTGTATGCGCGTTTTTTCACCAAGTTGTTGCGCGATGAAGGTTTGGTGGTGTGCGACGAGCCGTTCAAAAACTTGCTGACGCAAGGCATGGTGATCGCCGAAACCTTCTATCAAATCGACGATCACGGCCACAAACGCTATTTCAATCTGACCCAAATCGATGTCGAACGCGACGCCAAAGGCAAAATCATAGGCGCCAAATTGCTGGAAGATGGTTCGCCGGTCACCGTCGGCGCCGTGGAAAAAATGTCGAAGTCCAAAAACAACGGCGTCGATCCGCAGGTCTTGATTGATAAATACGGCGCGGATACGGTGCGTTTGTACACGATGTTTACTTCGCCGCCGGATCAGTCGTTGGAATGGAATGACGCCGGTGTGGAAGGTGCATTCCGCTTCCTGAAACGTTTGTGGCGGCAAGTCTATTTGCATGTCGAAGCCGGATTGCCTCAGCAAGCGCTGGACAAGGCGGCCTTGAGCGATGATCAAAAAGTGTTGCGCCGCCAGTTGTATCAGGCGTTGCAAAAAGTCACCGACGATATGGCCCGTCGCCATACCTTTAATACCGCGATTGCGGCCAACATGGAGCTGGTCAACGCGCTGAATAAATTTGAAGACAATAGCGATAATGGCAGGGCAACCCGTCAGGAAGTGTTGGAGGCTATCGTCTTGATGCTGGCTCCGATTATTCCGCATGCGGCTCAAGCATTGTGGAATCAGTTGGGGCATAACGATGACATCGTGCTTGCCGCTTGGCCACTGATCGACGAATCCGCATTGCAACAGGACGCCATCGAAATGGTCGTGCAAGTGAACGGTAAGCTGCGCGGTAAATTATCCGTTGCGGCAACGGCGTCCAAGGAGCAAGTCGAAGCCTTGGCCCTGGCCGACGACAATGTGCAGCGTTATCTGGACGGTAAACCGGTGAAAAAGCTGATTGTGGTGCCGCAGAAACTGGTGAATATCGTTGTTTAAACGCTGGGTTTTCGAGAAGCAAATGATAAATCACTTGAGCCGAATGGTTTTGTTTGGAACTTTGGCGCTGCTGCTTGGCTGCGGATATCATCTGCGCGGTTCGATAGAGATGCCGGAAGTGCTGAAAAACATGTATGTGTTTGGTGCTTCCACTCCGCTTCAGGGTGAGCTGCAGTCCATCATGAAGGCATCGAAAGGCAAAATAGTGGGTTCTCCCAATGATGCCGGCGTGGTGGTCAAGGTGCTTAGGGAAGACATGCGTAACCGGGTACTGACCATCGGTTCAACCGGTAAATCCAGCGAGTCCGAGCTGGAATATTATCTGCGCTTTCAATTTTTCGACAGCAAGGAAAATGCGCTGATGGACGAGCAAGTGATCGAAATTTCCCGGGAGTTTTTTAACGACCAAACGGCGGTACTGGCGAAAGGCAACGAAGAACAATTGATTCGCAACGAAATCTATAAACAAGTGGCGCGGATGATATTGGCTAGAGCCAGGATAGCCGTCGATACGCAGAAAAAATAAGTATGCGTTTAAAGCTTGACCAGTTGACCGCTGCCTTGCAGAAAGAGCTGGCACCGGTTTATCTGCTGAGCGGTGACGAGCCTCTACAACTTGGCGAAGCGGCGGACGACATTCGGCGTGCGGCTCGTACTGCAGGTTATCTCACCCGCGAAGTGATTGCCATCGATACCGGTAACGAGTGGCCGCAATTGACGCTCGAAGCCGAATCCCTTTCCATCTTTTCCGACAAAAAACTCATCGATTTACGCTTGCCTTCCGGCAAGCCTGGGTTAGAAGGCGGCAAAGCCCTAAGCGCGTATTGTCAGCGTCCCCCCGAAGATACCGTTTTGCTGATCACCGCCGGCAAGCTGGATAGCGCGGCGCAGAAGTCGCAATGGTTTCAGACCTTGGATAAAATTGCGATCACCGTGCAGGTCTGGCCATTACAAGGGCCGGAGTTGTTGCAATGGTTGCAGCGCCGCGCGGAACGTAAGGGCATGCATCTTGACGCGGAGGCGTTGAAAAGCCTGGCCGTGCGAGTCGAAGGCAACTTGCTGGCCGCGGCTCAGGAGCTTGAAAAACTATATATCTTGCACGGGGCTAACCGTATCAACAAAGCCATGGTTGAGGGCGATGTGGCTGACAGCGCTAGGTTTGACGTGTTTAAGTTGATGGATGCTTTGTTGTCGGGCAAGGTGAATCGATCCGTTAAAATTCTTGCCGGGCTCAAAGCGGAAGGCGTCGCAGCGCCGGTGGTGTTGTGGGCTATCAGCCGCGAAGCCCGAACCCTGGTCAGTATCAAGACTGAATTGAAACGCGGTGGTAACCCGGACGTTCTCTACAAAAAATATCAGATCTGGGACAAGCGCAAGCAGTTGGTGCATGAGGCCTTGCAGAGGTTGAAGAGCAAGGAGCTACAGGGTATTTTGCAAGCAAGCGCTAATGTGGATTGCCAAATCAAAGGCCAGATTAACGGCGACGAATGGGAGGGCTTGTTTAGGATTTGTTTGTTGTTTTCGAAGGGCTCAGGTATCCGCGCAGTGGAATATTAAAGCTACTGTCCAAAAGAAATTTGAGCGGTAGCTTTAAGATGGAATTGAATGCCTTAACCAGTGATTTTTTTACGTTTGCCGGTACTGAGTAAACCAAGCAAACCGCTACCAAATAACCATACGGCGGTTGGTACGGGTACCGCTGTCAGTTGCATGTAACCGTCGGATACAAATTTTTGACCGTCTGCATGTCCCTGAACGCTGTTAAAGTTAACACTTTGCAGTCCTTTAGTGGTAATGGAAAAGAATGCGTCTGCACCGCCGATTGTATTTGGACTATACACAGCCTGGTCGGAACCCGATGCAGCACCAGCAAAATTCAGGGTTAGTTCTTGGCCTCCAGTACCTTTGAACAAACTGCCGTTTCCGGAGTTTATACTCCCCCAAAGAATTCGTTGTGAGTTAACGTCAGAAAAACCGGTGTCGTTGATGAAGCTGTGATCAGGAGTAGTGTCAAAATACAGTGCTACGTCGCCTGTCATGTTGTCCACCGACTGGGTATTACCGTCGATGCTGTTGGAATAGTTACCAAAAAAATGAGCAACCGCAGTCAATTCATAAGTTGATCCAAGATTACCGTTTGAGACGCCAACGAAGCCTAGGTCGTGTGACCTCACATAGGATTGATACCAACCCTCTACCGTTCCAGATGTGGCACTATTGGGTGTGAATTTTATCATGGCGGCGCCAGGGGCAAAGTCGTAGCTGTCAAACGGTCCAACTGCGGGTCCTTCATCGCCGGCAGCGTTTGGTGCTAACTTATAATCTGCAGTACCAACCCATTGTGTACTCGCCATCGCAGCAGGGGCGGCAATAACCAGTCCTGCCGTTAAAATTGCATTTCGCTTGAGATGCTTGCTTAAAGTTTTACTGCTCATTGCTGTACCTCATAAAAGTTAGATTGTATTCCCCCAAAATGCGGTTATAGCTGATTTTGTGAACCAACACAAATTACAGTTCTATTACTGAAACTCCCCGAATGGGCTTTCAGTTTAGTCGCAATGGAAAGCGTAAATCATCTGAGCCGGGGCTCACTACAAATTCGTGTGCAATGTTCAATAAAAACAGCGTCCTGCTTGTACAAGATTTTTCTGGAAAATGCCCGCTAGAAGTCGTGGGAAGCTTGATAAAAGCCGGTTGTTCTAAAAAGCAAATGATCGACGATACACTGAATCGTCGGAATCTTTACGCCGGGTGTTCTGGGGCAATTAATGATTTCCCAAGGTGTCGATGGCGACGATTGTTGGTATTGTTGTTAAATGGGCCCAAAATGACGAAGCCAGGAAATTTGGCGGCGTTACTAAACACAAACACCAACGCAACTGCAGCCATTTTGTTTGAAAGACTATCCGTTAATCGTCTTAGAATCCGTCACAATAGCCCGGATCATTTTTTTCATGCAAAGTAAACCCCTTATCCTACAGGAAACCCTCGATGCCCGCTTGGTACGCAGATAATTCCCAATCGATAGGCCGGACACCTTTAGTACTCATCAATCATATTAGCCAAGGATTGAACGCGACCTTGTTGGTGAAAATTGAAGGCCGTAATCCGTCTTATTCGGTGAAATGCCGGGTCGGTGCGGCGATAGTCTGGGCGGCGGAGCGCCAAGGCCTATTAACGCCGGGTAAGACTTTATTGGAAGCCACCAGCGGTAATTCCGGTATTGCGTTGGCTGCGGTGGCCGCAGCGCGTGGCATCCCTATCACATTGACGATGCCGGATAACATGAGCCAGGAGCGCCGCACGTTGTTGTTGGCGTATGGCGCGAACCTGCGGTTGACCGATGGCGCGCTCGGTATGCGCGCGGCGGTAGAGCAGGCCGCGGCGATTGCCGCGGCCGACCCTGAACATTATCTATTGCTGGAACAGTTTAAAAACCCGGCCAATCCGGCGATACACGAACAAACCACCGGCCCGGAAATTTGGCGCGATAGCGGCGGTCAGGTCGATATATTCGTAGCCGGCGTCGGCACCGGCGGCACGATTACCGGTGTGTCGCGCTACCTGAAAAAGCATTGTGGCAGACCGGTACTCAGTGTCGCAGTCGAGCCGGCTGGCAGCCCCGTATTAAGCCAGACTCGCGCCGGGCTGCCTTTGCAAGCCGCGCCGCATGGCATTCAAGGGATAGGCGCCGGCTTTGTGCCGCAGAATTTGGATTTGTCGTTGATTGACTTGATCGAGCCGGTAGAAGACGCTGAAGCCATCGCCTATACACGACGCCTCGCCAAGGAGGAAGGGATTATGGCCGGTATTTCCAGCGGTGCGGCGCTTGCGGTTGCTGTTCGTCTGGCCAAGCGTTCGGAACACGCAGGTAAAGTCATCGTCGCCGTGTTGCCGGATTCCGGCGAGCGCTATTTGAGCTCGTCATTGTTTGGTGAATAACGAGAGCCGGTTGTTAATGCGAACAAGCAAATTACTAAAAGCGGCTGGGCTGGATTACTTAAATCGGGCGTTAAAGCTAGTAAATCTGGTTTGGTATTGCGGTTTCTGCTTCAATAGCCCATTTTTGGCAAGAATGACGCATGAACGATTTGACGATTTTATCCGCGCTGGCCGGGGGAGCCATGATTGGGCTGGCTGCCGCTTTGCTGTTGTTTACCCATAAGCATACCGCTGGGATTTCCGGCATCGCCGCAGGCATGCTACCGCCTTGGAACGAGAGCAGTGTCTGGCGCGGCTGGTTTCTGGCCGGCCTGCTGGCGAGTGGGCCTCTTTATCGCTTAAGCGGTGCAGACATCGCGCTGGATTTGGCAGCCTCGCCTGGTTTGCTGGCAATTGCCGGCCTGCTGGTGGGTTACGGCACCCGGCTAGGTGGCGGCTGCACTAGTGGGCACGGTGTTTGCGGTATCGCCCGCTTGTCCATGCGATCCATCGTCGCGACGCTGACTTTCATGCTGACAGCCGGCATTACGGTATTTATTGTTCGGCATCTGCTCTAAACCGGAAATTCTCGATGAAAAATACTGTTTATTTATTTGCCTACGGGCTGTTGTTTGGGCTGGGCTTGATCGTGGCAGGTATGAGCAACCCAGCCAAAGTACTGGCGTTTTTGGATGTAGCCGGGGCGTGGGACCCCAGTTTGGCCTTGGTCATGGCAAGTGCCTTATTGACGCTGGGGCTGGCGCGCTACTTGATGCATCGCAACAACGACACGGCGGATCGCGAGCAAGAGCCTTCGGCTATTGTGCCTGCCGGGATTGATGCCAAACTGATTGCCGGAGCGGCGATATTCGGCGTGGGCTGGGGCTTATCCGGTTTTTGTCCGGGGCCGGCTTTATTGGGATTGAGTGCCAGCGTGTTGGGTAATTATGCGTTTGTTGTGGCGATGTTTGCCGGATTTTGGTTGTTTCGCTTGTTGCATCAACGCTAACAAGCCACTCCTATCAGTTAAGGATTAAGCCCTTAGGATTGATGCCAATTTTGCGTCAGCCGGGTCTACGGGCCAATCTGCGGCATCAACAGAATCCAATGGCAAATTGCGGACTTCAGCCTGCCACTTACGGATAAACTGGCCGTCCGGATCGTAAAGCCGGGTTTGTTTTTCCAGGTCAAAATGCCGCTGGCCGCGCGGATCAGCACCCACCCCGGCCAGATATTGCCAATTTCCCCAATTGCTGGCCACATCGTAATCCAGCAACTGTTGTTCAAAGTAAGCCGCGCCGAAACGCCAATCCACTGCCAATTCATTGACCAAACAACTGGCGACGATTTGCCGGCCGCGATTGGACATATAACCTGTCGCGTTCAGTTGTTTCATGCAAGCGTTTACTAATGGATAGGGCGTGTAACCGTGACACCATTTTTGAAAACGTTCCGGATAAAAGCAGGTTAAAGGTTTGCGTGGTTTAATGCCGCGAAACGCAAACAGCCGCTTGCCGTGCTGGTGGGCGTACCATTGAAAATACTCTCGCCAGAGCAATTCAAAATACAGCCAATAGGTGGATTCATTGGCGCCATTCTCCTCTTCGTAACGGCGCAAACTGGAATAGATTTTTCGTACCGACAGATTGCCATGGGCCAGCCAAGGCGAAAACTTGCTGGAGTTTTCCCAACCGTCCAACTCGTTGCGCAGGTCTTTATAGCGGCTGGGGTAGTTGCTAAGAAAATACGCTTTAAGCTGTTTTTTACCGGCGGTCTCGCCGCCATGAAACGCCAACTCCGCATCGAGCGCTGAAATGGCCGGCAAATACACCGGAAAATTCAATAACCAATCCGATTTGGGTTCCGGGCTGGGGGGCAGCGCATCGGGCGGCAGCAAAGGATGATCGACCCGCAACTGCTCGACGATTTCCTTGAATGGCGTGAAGTACTGCTGCAATTGCGTAAATGGCAACTCGCGCAGGTTGAACAAGGTTTGCGTATCCGATTCGACAAAACGTAAGCCCGGCAAATGTTTTTGCAGTGCCAGCCATTGTTGCCGCTCCTGAAAACCAGCATGGCGGCTGCGATAAATCACCGATACGCCATGCTTGGCGACTAGCCCACCGATGGCCGCAAGCGGTGTTTCGTAACAAACCAGCAGATGTTGTCCAACTTGCTGAAGATTTCTATCCAGATCCTGTAAGGCTTCTTTCAAAAACCGCCAACGCTGGGTCGACAGGTTGGCCATGCCGTACTGGTTGGGCGCCAACCAGGCAGGGTCCAGACAATACACGCAAAGCAACTGATCCACGGCTGCGCTGGCTTGTTGCAGGTTGGCGTTATCATGCACCCGCAAATCATTACCAAACCAGTAAAGTCCAATTCTGCGCATTGCCGTCTCGTCCTGATAAAAAATGCCGGCATGCCGCCGGCGAGAGCTGAGGTTTACAACCCTATTTAGCTGATAACAAGGCGCTGATCTTAGAATCCAGCTGTTCCGGTGTCACAGCGCTGGGGAAGGCCGCCACGCTGTTGCCGCTGCGATCAATCAAATATTTGTGAAAATTCCAGGCCGGCGCCTGACCGGTGGCTTTAATCAGTTTTTGGAAGAAACCGTTCGCTGCCGCGCCTTTCACCTGACTTTTTTCCAGCATGGGGAACGTGACGCCGTAATTGATGTAACAGACGTTTGCAGTTTTTTCCGCTTCGCTGAACTCCTGATTAAAATCATTGGACGGAAAGCCCACCACCACCAAACCCTGATCCTTATATTTTTGATATAAGGCTTCTAGGCCCTTGAATTGCGGGGTGTAGCCGCAGTTGCTGGCGGTATTGACGGCCAGGATCACCTTGCCTTGAAACGCCTGGCAAAAATCGATTTGCTCGCTGGAACGAAGCTTGGACATCTTGTAATTCAGCAATTCCGGGCAAGGCTCGGCGCCGGCTACCGACACGGAGCACGCCCAGAGGCTGGCGACTAAAAACGCGGTTTTCATCATGGTTCCTCCTGATTCGTTATCCTTGAGCATACCAGTACTGGTTAAAAGTCAACCTTGGCTGACTATCGCCATTAATGCGTTTGCAGCATGCCTTGCTTGACAATAAAGTCAGCGACGGCTTCCAAGCCATTGCCGGTTTTGATGTTGGTAAACACAAATGGTCGTTCGCCGCGCATCTTTTTGGCATCCCGGTCCATCACTTCCAGCGACGCGCCGACGTAAGGCGCCAAATCAATTTTATTGATCACCAATAAATCCGAACGGGTGATGCCGGGGCCGCCTTTACGCGGTATCTTGTCGCCGGCAGAGACATCGATCACGTAAATCGTCAGGTCAGCCAATTCCGGGCTGAAGGTCGCGCTGAGATTATCTCCGCCGCTTTCCACCATCACAAAATCCAGCTCAGGCCAGCGTTCGCACAACTCGTCCACCGCCGCCAGATTCATCGATGCATCCTCGCGGATGGCGGTATGCGGACAGCCGCCGGTTTCCACGCCCAGGATGCGCTCTTCCGGCAGCGCCTGGCTGCGAATCAAAAACTGCTGGTCTTCGCGGGTGTAAATGTCGTTGGTGACCACCCCGATTTCGTAATCGTCGCGCATCCTCTTGCACAAGGCATCCACCAGCGCAGTCTTGCCGGAACCCACCGGGCCGCCGATGCCTACTCTTAAAATTTGTTTGTCGTTCATATTGTCTCCAGTTGCCCCCGTCACTATCCGGGATTTAAAAATGCCAAACCTCGATTCCACTGCGCTGCGTTGAGGCAGCGTTTATCGGTTGGTGCGAATTATTTCCAGCCTTTAAAAACCGTTTGCCCTGAACCTGTCGAAGAGCCTGCCACCTAGGGCTTTGACAAGCTCAGCCCGAACGGAATATCTGCGATAAAGAGCGTAGATACTCTGTTCAAAAGCAACAAATTTCATCATTTTTTACTCGGCGATGATGGATTCAGGGATGGCATAAAACCGTGTGTTATCGAACGGCTGATCGTGCTTCAACATGCCATGGATCGCATGCAGTAATTTACGCATGACGGCGCAGACGGCTTGCAAAGGTTTCTTGCCGTTGTCGATCAAATGCTGGAAATACGCTCGCACATGCGGATCGTGCTGTTTGGCACTCAAGGCCGGCATATACAACGCCGAACGAATATGCCGGTTACCGGCCTTGGATAGCCGCATTTTCTTGTGTACGCTTTTGCCCGACTCAAAGGCCTTGGGATCGAGTCCGGCAAACTTGACCCATTCGCGATGCGACAGGTTGGGCGGCAATAGCAGTAGTTCGCCCATCAAGGCAATGGCGCTGGTTTGGGCAATGCCTTTGATGCCGGTCAACAGGTCGAATATTCGTTGCAGTTCCGGATGCTGGTCGATCAACGCCAGCGCCTCGCCAGCCAACGTATCGATGCGTTTTTCCAGCTGACTAATCGCCAATTTGGCATCGCGTAGTAGGGCCTTCGGCGTTTCCTCGGTCGCACTCAGCGCATGTAGATGATTTTTCGCGGCGGCCTTCTGACCGGTTAGCGCGTCGATACGGCGAGCATAGCCGCGCAAAGCCAGCGCTTGATTCGAAGGACGAGTCCAGGCGACGAAATCCATGCGCTCGACATATTCGGCCAAGGTGTTGGCATCGACGGCGTCGGTTTTACTGTTTTTCATCAATACCTTAGCGAAGTGATGCGAAGCCTTGGGATTGACCACCATCACAGGTACACCGACGTCGTGTAGCGCAATAGCAAGATCGAAATGGTAAATACCGGTGGCTTCCAGACAGACCTTGATGCCGGGTAATTTGATCAACTTATTCACCAGACGCGCACGGTCGCTACGAGTATTAGCATATTTTTGCGGGTCGAACGGCTTGCCGTTCTTGCGGATCACTAAAACCAATTCGTCGGCGCCGACATCCACGCCGGCAAACAGGCGATGGACAGATTCAGCGGGGGTGTTGAGCGAGCGGTTCGTCATCATCATTTTTAAATACAGTTTAAAGGGAAGTACACTATTCACCGGTTCCCGACCCTGCACATGCACCTACCTTCCTTGTGTATGCAGGCTCTAAGCCTCGGATACTCCACGGTATGGGTGAATAGGGCGGGGGCCAATCTACACGACAGGCTCTGGTAAACTACCAGTCCTCAGGGTGGGACGGCCTCCCAATGAACAATCACAGCTTAATCGGTTTTTCTGGGCTATCGGTTGTTAAAATTCATCATACAAGGGTGGGCACGATAAGTGCCCACGCGAAACCTCATGGCATCACGACCGAAACAGCCGTGAATACTGCATTTCGTGCCGGCTGCTGGCCAGGGCCAAGCCAAAACAACTGCCGCCGATTTCATCGTCTTTCAATTGTGATGCGCTCTCGACCAAGCCTGGCAACTCGCCGGCCAGACCTTGTAACAACTGCTGTCCGGCCACCTGGCCCAGCGGTACCAATTTAATCGCGCCTAACACCTGATTTTCCAGCCAGCCCCATAAATAACCGGCTATCGCATCGGCCTTGTCGATTTGCCAACGCACCGCAGCCAACGCAAACATGTTTGCCAACGTAGTATCGGGCCGTTTTTGCCAAACCTGCGCTTCCGGCATCTCTAACTTGACCAACAAGCGCGCCAAGGCCTGCCCGGTTTGCCGATCTTCGGCGCGTAATTCGGCAGTTTCGCGGTAAGCGGTTAGGGTTTGACTCCAATGCATGACAGCCTCGATGTCATTAGTCTGCCAAGCGTCGTACAGCCGCGCCAACAACGGTGCGTCGACCTTGCCTAAACCGTTGCGCAATAAACCACGCAGCCAATCGCCGGTTTGCTCGGCATTGGTTACCCAGCCGTCGTGCACCGCAGTCTCCAGACCCTGTGAATAGCTGTACATTCCAATCGGCAAACTGGGGCTGACCAGTTGCAGCAGCCGCAGCAGGCTTAAATTAGTGACCATGACTATGGTAAGCGCCGGCTTCCGGCTCGAACGGCAGGGTGTCGTGCTCGACGGCCAAACCCAATCCGATCAGCATCTGATCCAGTACATAGTCGGTCAAAAACCGCAGCTCGCCGGGCAGGATTTGCAAGGCCACGTGACGATTGCCCAAGTGATAACAAGCGCGGGCAAACAGCAAGGGATCGGTGCATTTCACTACCGACAGTGGTTCCGGCGCGGCGTTGATTCGCACTTTGAAGCCCTGGCCGTTGGTGAGAATTGCGCCGTGTCTCAGGGTTTGGCCCCTTGGCAGGAACACGCCGACTTGAATACCACCTTGGGTGGTGGCGGGTTGCCGGGATTTCTGCCGGGCCTCGAAGGGGAGGGTGAGAGTGTCATCGGGGGATTCTGAGGTTTGGGTGGTTTCGGTAAGTTTTAGCATTTGTGTTTGGTTGGATTTTACTTGTCATTCTGGTTCCCAAGCTCCAGCTTGGGAACGATGTCTTGAAAGCTTTAGCTTTCTTTGAATAATGTGTGTCGCTGTCGCGACGGGTGTTTGGGCGTCGGGTCTCGGCCCGACAGCCGAGTAACTTTTCTTTGCTTGGCCAAAGAAAAGTCACCAAAAGAAAGGCCACCCGGAATTCCGCCTTTATCCTGCGCTTCTCGCTTTTGCCGAGGGTTTTCGGAAGGGCCATCCCTGGCCCTCCGAAAACGAGCGGCATCCCTGCCGCTCCCCTGCGGGCTATTCTCGCCAAAAGCTGCGATGCTCGGGGCGGAATAACGGGACCAAAACCATCCCAAATTCATAAGTAGATCGTAAAAACGTAGAGGCCGGAACTCGCATCGACTTAACTATAATCGACCGAGTCATCCAACAGAACTAAAACCGTAGTTAAAATACCGGTTAACATAAAAGCTGATTTTTCAGTTCGTATCAATTCCTTGTCTAAATAGGTATGGTGAGCAAAATAGTTTCTTGCTAAAAGACAGGATAAGAATGCTTTCAACAAACAATTGCTCCTTTCATCGGCGCATTCAATGTTCATGATTTCACCGATAGGGTCGTTCGATTTTTTTGGTTGAGTATATTGGCCGGCTTTTGTATATTTTCGCCGGTTATCATTTGTTTTCTGCTCGAAATAATCAACGACGCTATCAGATATATTTCTTTGTCTAGCAAGTTCTCTTATGTAATCAGTCAACCCTTTTTTATCATTCTCTTCCGAAATATTTTCCTCTCGGTCATAACCCAGCGCGTAACGAAGACAACTTTCGGCTCGTATCGCCAGTAACGAGTAATAATCAAGTGGACGTAATGTTCTAAATTCCAAATTACCTTTTTGTTTTGGGTTACGTTCTAAGTTTTCGTGAAGCTGACGAAATGCATTTAAAAAACTACCAAAAAGATAATTAGCCGATTGCAACCTATCTACCAAATTCTTGAGTATTTGATCTGTTGGAAGTACATATTCATAATGTTTTTTATAAAAAGGCAAATAACGTAAAAAATATCGTTTATCTTCAAAAAACTCATAGGGTAAAACTCTACTTAACTCTGCCCATTCTCGTTCACCAAAAGACGAATAGGCCCATTTATCCAAATAGAAGGCGAGGTCATTATCGTTCAGAATGTAAAGCCATTCCAAAGCAAGCCTAATGTCTTTCTGAAGATAAGGCCAAGCTTGGAGAGTCCATTTACTGTGCTTTTCGTTAGCCCACAACCAACGTTGTGCCAACCTAAGTAATTTTGTTTCGATAGCTTCTTCAAGTATTTCTGCATTGATACCTAAATGCTCAGCTAATTGTTTCGCACCTTTTATTTGTAGATTTTGATCGTCATTGCCACACAAAGCGTCGCGAAACGCGCGGTAATGAGAGAGCCATGTCATCGGCTCAGCCAATCCACCCCAGTGATTAGACTCACTGAGTACATCAGTAGGCTTTATATCGTTTTGCTTAAGTTGTGTAGCGTACCGTATAACGGATTCGGCACGTTCTTCAATATCTGGTGTATTGAGAATAGGCTGAAAATAATCGGCTCTACATACAACGTCAATCAGTGCATAGGCTTGCCAATGAAAAAAATAGTCAGCATAGGGAGTTATTGAGATCGAACGATAGGGATGAACAAATGCGTCTGGTATTGGTGTGGTTCGGTAATTATTTTTACGAAGCAAATCATAACTCGAAGCGGTAGCTTGGAAAAAAGGATGCAAAAACCAAAGCGGGCTTTGATCTTTTTCAACGCACCATTCCGAAGCCCACAAGCAATCTTCAGTATCAAATGCAGGTTTCGTAGAATCTATTTCAGCAGGACATAAAGGGAAATTTTGCCAAGCTAAAAAATACCCAACTGGAAAAACAACTCGGTGTTGGGGTACAAGCCATCCCCACTCTTCTAGCTTTGACAATGGATGGTTTTTCAGAAAATCTTTAAGACCTAGGTCTTCTAACCAGGATACAAACGTACCTTTCGAGCCTTGCTGAATAGTAAGAAGTGGTGGTTTAGCAAACATTTAAATCCTACAAATTATTCAATAACCATTCATACAACGATGGGTTTACTCCCGTTATTCCGCCCCGAGCATCGCAGCTTTTGGTGAGATTAGCCCGATAGGGGAGCGGCAGGGATGCCGCTCGTTTTCGGAGGGCCAAGGATGGCCCTTCCGAAAACCCTCGCCGAAAGCAAGACGCGCAGGATTAAGGCGGAATGTCGGGTGGCTTTTTCTTTGGATACTTTCTTTTGGCCACGCAAAAGAAAGTATCGCGGTTGTCGGTCCGCGAACCGACATATAAAACATCCGTCGCGACAGCGACACCAACCCCAGCAAAGCCACACTCACATAAAACTGTGAAAAACCTCACACTTCTTCAGCCAGAAAGTTAACAGAGAAATCCCTTCAGTTTCCCTAAATTATCACCGTCCCCGCTAATTACGCCGCCGGTAAAACCACAGCGTAAATGCCTAAGGACACGCTGCCCTTGAATTTTCAGGTAGGCCAATTTTTTACCCGAGAAGCAAGTACAGCGTTAACTCATCAACTCTCGTGTTTAATTTACAAAAGGTGAAGGTCATGAAAACTATCAAAAATCTGTTTCTAATGTTGTCTGTAATTACTGCTTCCATGTTTGGCGCCGGTGCTGCCAACGCGGCGAGTTGCAGCGGCGGTTGGACTTACGTGTCCGGCGTCTACGAATACAATGTAAACGGTACGACATACGGGTATATCTACACCGTGCCCGAGCACAACGTATTGCCGGCCTATACCAACTATTTCGTCACCTACAACAAAGAGGCTTTGATTCAGGCCAAAATGGCGCTGCAAAACCATCAAAGCTTGTGGTTGTACGGTGACTCAGGTACTGCTGCCTGCCCAACCTCCGGCTCTTTCCGCTACCTGGGTACTGTAACCTATCTGTACGAGTATTAATCGCTGCATCCGATCATGCGGAATCTTTGGTCTGATTGATCCGACCGAGATTCCGCTCCGAACCAACTCAACCTAGGTCACGATCATGAATAAACTTGTCTCAATACTGGGTGTGGCTAGTGTTTTTGCGAGCGGATATTTTGCCGGTCAGCAATTCCCCGGTCGCGGCGACAGCCATCCGGCGGCCCTGCCAGAGAATACCGCATCAGTTTCCGCGCCTGTTATCGCGGTCGGCGCGAACAGAAAATTTGATATTTCGCCGACAAACGTCCCAATATCTAAGGACATTCGGTTGCCCCCTCACGAGCAGCAAGGGCGGGCGCTTGCCAATAACTTGTCGCCCGAGGATGAGGCGGCGCGTAGCGAAGCGAATGCCGATTTGATTGCGTCGATGCGAGCCAATCACTTACCGGAAGAGCAGGTCGCTCAATTGGAGCAGACTCTGAAAGATCAAGAGTCCGCCGCGGCTGTTCAGCCTGAAGAACCGGTATCCGAACGAACCAACGCGGAATTGAGCGCCGAGCTGCGTGAAAGCCTAAAGCAATCCGGTGCTCCGCCGGAAATCATCAATGCCATGGCTCAGCCACTCGAAGCCGGCGCAACCACCACGGACGAACCGGTTCTACCGCACAAAAACAATATCCCAGGTTCCTAGTTTTAACGGGTGGCAAATGCCGCCATCGCTTCAGTTGCATACAGTTTGTTTTCGGCAGGGCCACGGATGGCTCTACCGAAAACCCTGATCCTTCTCAAAACAAAAAATACCGCTGCGCCATCGGCAACACCACCGCCGGCTCGCAAGTCAACAACACTCCATCAGCCTTGACCTGATAAGTCTGCGGACAAACCTCCATCACCGGCTGGTAGTCGTTCAACTTCATATCCGCCTTGCCTATGTTGCGAGTATTGCGAACCACCCCAACCCGTTTTTGCAAGCCCAATTCCCCAGCCACGCCGGTCGACACCGCCGCTTGCGGCAGGAAGATCATCGAGGTGTTGGCGGCGGTGCGGCCGAAGCTGCCGAACATGGGCCGGTAATGCACCGGTTGCGGGGTGGGGATGGAGGCGTTGGCATCGCCCATCGGCGCGGCGGCGATCAGGCCGCCTTTTAGGATCAAACTGGGTTTAACGCCAAAAAACGCCGGTTGCCACAGCACCAAATCAGCCAGTTTGCCGGCTTCGATGGAACCCACTTCATGGCTGATACCGTGGCTGATGGCCGGGTTGATGGTGTATTTGGCGATGTAGCGTTTGATGCGCTGGTTGTCGTTGTTCGCCGGGTCGCCGGTCAGCGCGCCGCGTTGCGCCTTCATCTTATGCGCGGTCTGCCAGGTACGGATCACCACTTCGCCGACTCGGCCCATGGCTTGCGAGTCCGATGAAATCATCGAAAACGCGCCCAGGTCGTGCAAGATGTCCTCGGCGGCAATGGTTTCGCGGCGGATGCGCGATTCGGCAAAAGCCACGTCTTCCGGGATGCTCGGATCAAGATGGTGGCAGACCATCAACATATCCAAATGCTCGTCGACGGTGTTGACCGTGTAAGGTCGGGTCGGGTTAGTCGACGACGGTAAGACATTGCTCAAACCGCAGGCCTTGATGATGTCCGGCGCATGTCCGCCGCCGGCGCCTTCGGTGTGGTAGGTGTGGATGGTGCGGCCCTTGAAGGCGGCGAAAGTGTCTTCGACAAACCCCGATTCGTTCAAGGTGTCGGTGTGGATCGCCACTTGCACGTCGTAATCGTCGGCCACGCTCAGGCAGCAATCGATGGCCGCCGGCGTGGTGCCCCAGTCTTCGTGCAGTTTCAAGCCCATCGCCCCGGCCTGAATTTGTTCTGCCAACGCACCGGGCAGGCTGGCGTTACCCTTGCCCAGCAAGCCAAAGTTCATCGGCAAACCGTCCAACGCCGTCAGCATCTGTTGCAGATGCCACGGCCCCGGCGTACAGGTGGTGGCGTTGGTGCCGGTGGCTGGCCCGGTGCCGCCGCCGATCATCGTCGTCACCCCGGAGCACAGCGCTTCCTCGATTTGTTGCGGGCAGATGAAATGGATGTGGGCGTCGATGCCGCCGGCGGTCAGAATCTGGCCTTCGCCGGCGATCACTTCAGTACCAGGACCGACGATGATGTCGACGCCGGGCTGAATATCGGGATTACCGGCCTTGCCGATCTTAAAAATCCGCCCCTGTTTGATGCCGACATCGGCTTTGACGATGCCCCAATAATCGATGATCAGCGCGTTGGTAATCACCAGATCGACGGCCTGATCGTTACCGAGCTGGCTTTGGCCCATGCCGTCGCGGATCACCTTGCCGCCTCCGAATTTCACTTCGTCGCCATAGACGGTGTAATCGGCTTCCACTTCCAGAATCAAATCGGTGTCGGCCAGACGCAGGCGGTCGCCGGTCGTGGGGCCGAACATGTCGGCGTAAGCCGCTCTCGAAATCTTGCTCATGCGGTTTTCTCCAATGCGCCCATCACCTCACCTCTAAAGCCATATACCTCGCGCTTGCCGGCAAAAGCCACCAATTGCACCTCGCGTTGCTGGCCCGGCTCGAAACGCACTGCGGTGCCCGCCGGAATGTCCAGCCGAAAGCCCAAAGCCACGCTGCGGTCGAAATGCAAAGCCGGGTTGGTTTCGTAAAAATGATAGTGCGAGCCAACTTGTATTGGCCGGTCGCCGCTGTTGGCGACCAGGACTTTGACCGTCGCGCGGTCGGCGTTGAGTTCGATGTCGCCAGCGGCGGGGAAGATTTCTCCGGGAATCATGCTTTGCTCCTATACGATGGGGTCGTGTACGGTGACTAACTTGGTGCCGTCAGGGAAAGTCGCTTCCACCTGCACCTCGGTCAGCATCTCGGCGATGCCGTCCATCACATCGTCGATGCTCAATAACGTTCGACCATAAGCCATCAACTCGGCCACGGTCTGACCGTCGCGCGCGCCTTCCATGATCGCGGCGGAGATATACGCCACGGCTTCCGGGTAGTTAAGTTTCAAACCTCTGGCTTTGCGGCGCTCGGCGAGGAGGGCGGCAGTGAAGAGGAGGAGTTTGTCTTTTTCTCTTGGGGTTAATTGCATGGCGGTGCTTTTGTTTGTTTGTGTTTGGCTTAGTTTGTGTCGCTGCCGCGACGGTTTTTTACATGTCGGTTCGCGGACCGACAACCGCGATACTTTCTTTTGTTTGGCCAAAAGAAAGTATCCAAAGAAAAAGCCACCCCATGCCGCTTTGATCCTGCGCTTCGAAGGGTTTGAACGGGGTTTTCGGAAGGGCTATCCCTAGCCCTCCGAAAACGAGCGGCATCCTTGCCGCTCCCCTGCGAGCTGATCCGTCCAAACCCTCCGGTGCTCGGCGCGGCATCAGGGGAGAAAACCGTCCCGAATTTTGAAGTCAAAAAATGAAATTCGGTAGGTCCGATTAGCGAAGCGTAATCGGACGGATGTTTAAATAATAAATTTATTGAATGCCTTATAAAAATATATAATATCAAAAAGTCAAAATTAAACTATTCAATAAATTCATTCGTCCGATTACGCTTCGCTAATCGGACCTACGGCGCCTGAGCAGCCAGTAATAGACTTCGGGTTCGGGTTTCAAAGTCTTCAGAAAATTCAGATACTTTCAAATTTTCAATTAGTTTTATGACTTGTTTACATTCTGTATAATTGAAGTTTGATCGTAACCATAAAAAACTCAGTATTAGCCAAGAGGAGTATTTGCATAAGTCTCTTAGGTCATTGCAATTAATTTGAACTCCATGACCTTCATGAACGATTTTAGACCGAAGATCATAAAGGGCATTAATGCGCTTAGATAACCAGCGAACATTAGGTCTATCACTAAACTCGTGTCCACAATACCATATTAATATAGGCATACCGTCAACAAGATTTCTTGTTATTCCATTTTGAGAATGAAGTCCCGTTGTTAGTAAGCTTTCAATTGAAATCCAATACTTAACGAACGCAGAGTCTGGTTTAAAATCGTTTTGAGCTTCTCCAATCCAATAGATAGCAGATTTAACTGCCTTTTCATAGTTATTGTAAGGATGAAAAATAAAATCACTTATTTCATTTAAGTAGCCATTTTTCTTTATATCGGAAAAGTTTCTGCTATAAATGTCGAAGGCAAATAATGGAGCTGCGCCTCGATGATTAGATAAGGAAATGTGGTCGGATTCTACATAAAAAAAGTCCGAATTATTTTCAGGCCATTCGTTTTCAATAGAAATCTTAACTAAGCCTTCTTTTACACGATCATGGTGCAAGACACAAAATATGAATCTAAAATAAGAAATTACTGAATTTGCCTTCTCTCTGGCAACTAGTTCAGATAAATCTCTACAACCAAAAACACTTACTATTAGAGTAGTTTTGCCAATGAACTTTTTATACAAGGTTGAGTGTAAATATTCTGTCCATTGGTAATTGTTACTCTTGTTTTCATCAAGGAGTCGGTCAGCTAACGCCTTGTCAAATAAAACTATAGATACTTCGCCGAATTCCTCATGTAAACTATCCTTTAGCATCAAGCCGTGTACGGAAAAATAAAATCTATATTTATGTAGTTTTGAGTTAATTTTCTCAATCCACGTAGAAGTAAAAAAATCAAAATCAAATTTATTTTGCTCAATAAAATGCTCGTCAAGCGAATCTGAAAATGCCCAAAAAACAGTGTCTAGGCTAGCAACTCCAGCAATGTCATCCCAAGACATAAGCTTTTTGCAAAAATCTAAAAATAAATCGCATGTCTCGCGTGAATACGCGCGCCTAGATTTATGGAGATGGTTTGGGTAATTTTTGAGGTCGTCTAAACTGGTTGGTATTATAAAGTTTTTCTTGTCGGTAATAGATGAAAAAGAGCATTGTAGTTTTTTGCATAATTTCCTAGGTATATTTTTGAAGATAATTTTCATTGAATATCTTTGTTTTTATCTCATAGGGTTCACAATGTGAAACGCATTCTGCGCGATAGATGCGCCGCCTATTGTCAGCAGCATCCTACAATAGAACTTGAAACCCAAATTGCAAAATAATCCAACAACATTTCTTCTCGTGACGGGGTTATTGCCCCTGATGCCGCGCCGAGCACCGGAGGGTTTGGACGGATCAGCCCGCAGGGGAGCGGCAGGGATGCCGCTCGTTTTCGGAGGGCTAGGGATAGCCCTTCCGAAAACCCCGTTCGAACCCTTCGGCGCGCAGGAAATAAGCGGCATGGGGTGGCCTTTTCTTTGGATACTTTCTTTTGGCCAAGCAAAAGAAAGTATCTCGGCTGTCGGGCCGAGACCCGACGTTAAAATAAAGCAGTCGCGTTAGCGACACCAAATCCAAACTCGAAGCCATCCATGGCTTCTGGATTCCGGCAATCCATGCCGGAATGACGTGTTCATTTAGACCGCTCCAAATCGATAAGACGACACCAGACAAAACAAACATGGTTACGTCGCCCAAATCCTCGGCGCACAAACGGCCTTGCCAACAACATCCCCCCGCACCAACCCCCAAACCCTCTCAAAAAACCCCTTCAACAAATCCGCCCGCCTATCCAACCCACGACATATCAACAAACCCTCAATCAAAGTCACGCCGCGATTAGCCTCTTCCCCAATCAATTCCTGCACCGCCGCCAACTGCAAAGCCGTAGCCGGATAAACAAACAGCGTCCCGCATGCCGAATGCCCAAACAAACCCCAGCGGGCTTGGAAGGCTTCGGTATCCAGGCGCAATCGTTCCAGGTAAAGCAAGCGCCCGTTATGGTTGATGCGCCAGTTCAGTGTCGCGGAGCCGTTGTCGAAGCCTTCGCCGGCGGCCGGGCGGCCTAAGGCCAATACTTCCCAGCCGATGAAGCTGGCTTGTTCGGCCAAATCGATATTCATGCTCGAATTTAAGCGAGCACCCTCGTAAACGATGGTTTCCTGCGGTAGCCATTCCAGGCTGGCGTTTTCAGCAACCGAGAGGTTGACGGTCTGACACGCCTCGCCGCCGCCGCTGCGATAAAACTTACCGGCGGCAGGGGTGGTGATGAGTGCTTGGGCATCGGGTTCGACATCTGCGGCAATGCTTAGCTGGTCGCCAGCCACGACGCCGCCGGGTGGATGCAGCAAATACACATGGCAGACGCCGCCTTCCGGATAAAAAGGGCGTTGCACGGTCAAGGGGCCGCGATGCTCGCGCCCGGCCAACACGGTTTTGTCGCCGCACCTGTTAAAACCTAGAGTAAGTTCGGCTTCCCAGTTACTAGACGGGGACGTGTAAGAATTATCCACAGAGACTTGAGAATGCATTTAAAAATCCTAAGCTTAAAGTCAATCCGTTCGTCCTGAGCTTGTCGAAGGATGAATGGATTGACTTTTCGCAAGCCGGCTAACTTCCGCCCAATCACCTCTCATCATGGCTTCTTTCTTTTTTCGACTCCAACCCTTTATTTGACGCTCTGCCGATAGTGCCTCTTCTCGCGTGTTGGTTTCCTGTGACCAGATAAACTCTACGGGAAGACGAGATGCGGTATAACCGCTACATTCGCCTGCTTGGTATTGCGCCACTCGTCGTTCAAGATTATCAGTATGGCCTGTGTAATAACTACCATCGGCACAGCGGAGGATATAAACCCAAAACATTTTGCCTCTCCATTAGACGGGGGCGGCAAGTTGATATTCCGTTCGTCCTGAGCTTGTCGAAGGGCGAATGGAATAGCTACTACCTAAAATTTCAAGGCTGTTAAGCCGTTCATGGTTCGACAAGCTCACCACGAACGGCTTAACTTAACGGCATCCTTAAATTCGACGTTAGCTTAAGAGCCTATAAACGGAATACTACACCGTCAAATACCGCTTCACCATATCGTCCGCCAACTCGTCCATCGCCCCGACCGCCACGTGCCTACCCCGGTCCATGATGCAAAACTGATTAGCCACCTTGCGGGCGAAGGGTAGTTTTTGTTCCACCAACAACACCGTCACCCCAAGCTCTTTATGGATACGGTCTATAGCTTGATGAATTTCGCCGGTTTCCGGTTTGGGAGTCGGTGTCGCTACGCCGCGCGATTTATTCAGGCGAATGATCACATCGCCGATTTCGCTGACGATATTGGGCTGGATGCCTTCGGTCGGTTCGTCCAGAATCAGCAGGCGCGGATTCAGCACTAAGGCCCGGCCGATGGCTAATTGCTGTTGCTGGCCGCCGGACAGGTCGCCGCCGCGGCGTTTCAGCATTTGTTTCAGTACCGGGAAGATTTCGAAAATGCTGTCCGGGACTTTTTTGATGCCGTGTTTGTGGGCCGCGCGCAGGCCGGTTTTCAGGTTTTCTTCCACGGTCAGCAGTGGAAAGATTTCCCGGCCCTGTGGCACGTAGCCGATGCCCAGTTCGGCGCGGGATTCGGCCTTGGCTTTGGCCAGTTCCACGCCGTCGAATTGGATGCTGCCGTCGGCCACCGGCAGCAGGCCCATGATGGCTTTCAGTAGCGTGGTTTTGCCGACGCCGTTGCGGCCCATCAAGCAGACGCAAGCGCCTTGCGGCACGCTTAAATCCAGGTCCCATAAGGTGTGGCTGGCGCCGTAGTATTGTTGCAGTGCGCTAATGTTTAACATCATCCCCCCAGGTAAACTTGAATCACGCGCGGATCGTTTTGGACTTCGTCCATGGTGCCTTCGGTCAGCACCGAGCCTTCGTGCAGCACCGTAACCTTACGGGCGATGCTGCGGACAAATTCCATATCGTGCTCGACCACGACGATGGAATGCTGGCCTTGCAAGGACAGCAGCAACTCGGCGGTACGCTCGACTTCCTGATGCGTCATGCCGGCGATGGGTTCGTCCACCAGCATCACTTTCGGGTCCTGCATCAGCAACATGCCGATCTCCAGCCATTGCTTCTGGCCGTGCGACAGCGCGCCTGCCAATTGCCGTTGTTGAGCGGGCAGGGCGATAGTTTGCAATACATCCTGGATGCGGTCGCGTTGTTCGCCGTTTAATTTATGAAACAAGGTCGGCCAGGTGCTTTTGTCGGTTTTTAAGGCCAGTTCCAGGTTTTCGAATACGGTCAAGGCATCGAATACGCTGGGCTTTTGAAACTTGCGGCAAATGCCTGCCTGGGCGATGGCCGGTTCGTCCAGTTCCAGTAAATCGATGGTCTGGCCGAAGAATACCGAGCCGCTGTCGGGTTTGGTTTTGCCGGTGATGACGTCCATTAAGGTGGTTTTTCCCGCACCGTTGGGGCCGATCAGGCAGCGCAATTCGCCGTCGTCGATGTACAGCGATAAATGGTTCAGCGCCCGGAAGCCGTCGAAGCTGACGCTGACGTCTTCCATATACAGTATCGGGCCGTGGCGGGCGTCGACTTCGCCGGCCAAGGGCAGGCTGGCGCCGCCTTCGGGTGTGGATGCAGCCGAGATCATCATGCCGGTTGTCCTCCGGTAGCGTTAGGAGTGGATTCGGATTTAGGTTTGGCGCGGCGGCGTAGCAGGCCGACGATACCGTCGGGCATTAATAAGGTGACCAGGATGAAGGCACCGCCCAGGCAAAACAGCCAGGCGTCCGGCATCAAGCCAGTCAAAACGGTTTTGGCGTAGTTGACCAGCACCGCGCCGATGATGGCGCCGTACAAGGTGCCGCGGCCGCCGACCGCGACCCAGATGACGATTTCCAGGGAGTTGAGCGGCGAGAATTCGCTGGGGTTGATGATACCGACCTGCGGCACGTAAAGCGCCCCGGCCAGCCCGGCCAGCATCGCCGCGAAAACGAACACCCAAAGTTTGAACAATTCCACCCGGTAACCCAGGAAGCGCACCCGCGATTCCTGGTCACGAATCGCCGTGACCACCCGGCCTAGTTTGCTGTTCACAATCCAGCGGCATAAGAGCAAGGCGCCGATCAGGCTGAGGCCGGTCATCAGTAATAACACCGAACGAACTGCTTCGGATTGGATGTTGAAACCGAGGATATCTTTGAAATCGGTGAGGCCGTTGTTGCCGCCGAAACCCATTTCGTTGCGGAAGAAGGCCAGTAGCAGCGCGTAAGTCAGCGCTTGGGTAATGATGGACAAATACACGCCGGTCACCCTTGACCGAAAAGCCAGCCAACCG
This sequence comes from Methylomonas sp. PHL2-19, assembly GCF_059331595.1. NCBI lineage: Bacteria > Pseudomonadati > Pseudomonadota > Gammaproteobacteria > Methylococcales > Methylococcaceae > Methylomonas > Methylomonas sp. PHL2-19. The sequence goes on along the minus strand of NZ_CP196839.1, from coordinate 4,177,543 downwards.
AACACGAAGGCCAGCAGACCGGGCGCGAGGAAAACCATCAACATCGCGAAACCGAAATTCTCGAAGCCGTACCAGTACCAGGGCAGTTCGGTCCAGTTCAGGAACACCATGAAGTCGGGTAATTCGGCGTTGCCGTAAACGCCGCGGGTGCCGATTTGCCGCATCAGATACATGCCCATCGCATAGCCGCCCAACGCAAAGAACGCGCCTTGGCCGAGGACCAGAATGCCGGCGTAGCCCCAGACCATATCTAGTGACAAGCCGAGCAGGGCGAAGGTTAGGTATTTGCCGATTAGGGAGACTGAGTAAGCCGAAAAGTGCAGGGCCGAGTCTTCGGGGAAGATTAGGTTACAGAGGGGGATTAATAGGGTGACGCTTGCTAGGGTGATTAGCACTGAAGCGTAGGTTTTGTCTTGGGTCAGATTGCTTATATTCATTTGACTACCGTTGTTTGGTGTCGCTGTCGCGACGGCTTATTTGATGTCGGTTCTCGGACCGACAGCCGAGATACTTTTCTTTGCTCCGCCAAAGAAAAGTATCCAAAAGAAAGGCGGCCCGGATGCCGCTTTGATCCTGCGCGCCGAAGTTTTTATCGAGGGTCGGCAGAAGGGGCTTCCCAGCCCCTCCGCCGACGTGCGGCATCCCTGCCGCACCCCTTCGGGCTTATCTCGATAAAAACTTCGGTGCTCGGCGCGGCATACGGGGTTAAAACCGTCAGCCGCCCAAATTTGCGTAGATACTCTGTTCAAAAGCAACAAATTTCATCATTTTTTACTCGGCGATGATGGATTCAGGGATGGCATAAAACCGTGTGTTATCGAACGGCTGATCGTGCTTCAACATGCCATGGATCGCATGCAGTAATTTACGCATGACGGCGCAGACGGCTTGCAAAGGTTTCTTGCCGTTGTCGATCAAATGCTGGAAATACGCTCGCACATGCGGATCGTGCTGTTTGGCACTCAAGGCCGGCATATACAACGCCGAACGAATATGCCGGTTACCGGCCTTGGATAGCCGCATTTTCTTGTGTACGCTTTTGCCCGACTCAAAGGCCTTGGGATCGAGTCCGGCAAACTTGACCCATTCGCGATGCGACAGGTTGGGCGGCAATAGCAGTAGTTCGCCCATCAAGGCAATGGCGCTGGTTTGGGCAATGCCTTTGATGCCGGTCAACAGGTCGAATATTCGTTGCAGTTCCGGATGCTGGTCGATCAACGCCAGCGCCTCGCCAGCCAACGTATCGATGCGTTTTTCCAGCTGACTAATCGCCAATTTGGCATCGCGTAGTAGGGCCTTCGGCGTTTCCTCGGTCGCACTCAGCGCATGTAGATGATTTTTCGCGGCGGCCTTCTGACCGGTTAGCGCGTCGATACGGCGAGCATAGCCGCGCAAAGCCAGCGCTTGATTCGAAGGACGAGTCCAGGCGACGAAATCCATGCGCTCGACATATTCGGCCAAGGTGTTGGCATCGACGGCGTCGGTTTTACTGTTTTTCATCAATACCTTAGCGAAGTGATGCGAAGCCTTGGGATTGACCACCATCACAGGTACACCGACGTCGTGTAGCGCAATAGCAAGATCGAAATGGTAAATACCGGTGGCTTCCAGACAGACCTTGATGCCGGGTAATTTGATCAACTTATTCACCAGACGCGCACGGTCGCTACGAGTATTAGCATATTTTTGCGGGTCGAACGGCTTGCCGTTCTTGCGGATCACTAAAACCAATTCGTCGGCGCCGACATCCACGCCGGCAAACAGGCGATGGACAGATTCAGCGGGGGTGTTGAGCGAGCGGTTCGTCATCATCATTTTTAAATACAGTTTAAAGGGAAGTACACTATTCACCGGTTCCCGACCCTGCACATGCACCTACCTTCCTTGTGTATGCAGGCTCTAAGCCTCGGATACTCCACGGTATGGGTGAATAGGGCGGGGGCCAATCTACACGACAGGCTCTGGTAAACTACCAGTCCTCAGGGTGGGACGGCCTCCCAATGAACAATCACAGCTTAATCGGTTTTTCTGGGCTATCGGTTGTTAAAATTCATCATACAAGGGTGGGCAACTTTGCCCACCGTTGGCTGTTATTCCGCGTGGGCACTTAATCGTGCCCACCCTGCGGCTAATCCCTTAGTTGTGTCATGTGCTACAAATTTACATTTAAAAACAAATACTTGCATGATATTTGCGATTTTGATAGATTGCAGTTTTTAAAACAACTTCGAAGGAACATTAAATGACTTCCGCTACTTTCAACCGCGATACGGCAGCTGAGTTTTCCGCTCAGCATTACATTGACACCACCCCAGAAAAACCACTTGAGGGAATTGATTACCTAAAAATTGCAAAAAAAGTTCTGAACAAATCTGCCGAGAAAATTGAGCGGGACATAATGATTTGTGCAGGTCTACAGTGGGATCTTTATAAAACCGATGATCTCGACGAACACTTGCAATTGAAAATGCGTGAGTGGTTAGCTACTCCTTAAATTCGAATATCATTGTTTCTCTCGCTTCATCCCAATAATAAGGGACTGGCTTTGTCTCGTTCCCGCGCGTTGCGTGGGAATGCGGTAGTTCCGCGCCTGCGGTGAATTTCTTGCCGCAGCGCGGCTAACCCGGGTTCCCACGCAGCGCATGGGAACCAGCAAACCCCGAAAATCAACTCACGACTCCGCCGCACGCCCTTTCTGCGGAAACAACCCCCGGGGCTTCTTCTGAATAAACAAAATAATAAACACCAACACCAAAATCTTCGCCAACACCGCCCCGGCATAAGGTTCTAACACCTTATTGGCAATCCCCAACGAGAACCCGGCGACCAACGTTCCGAACAAATTACCGACCCCGCCGAACACCACCACCATGAACGAATCCACAATATAGGCTTGGCCCAAGTTAGGCCCAACATTGGTGATCTGGCTCAAGGCCACGCCGGCCACACCGGCGATGCCGGAGCCCAAACCGAAGGTCATGGCGTCGACTCGCGAAGTCGGGATGCCCATCGCTCTTGCCATGCCACGATTTTGCGCGACGGCACGGACTTCCAGGCCAAGCTTGGTGCGTTTCAAAATTTGCAACAGCGCGGTAAACACCAGCAGGCAGAAGATCAGGATGTAAAAACGATTCCACGTCAGCGACAGGAAGTCGTTGATTTGCCAGGAGCCGCTCATCCAATCCGGCGTGGCGACGCTGCGGTTCAGCGGCGAGAAGATCGAGCGCACGGCTTGTTGCAGGAACAGGCTGACGCCAAAGGTCGCCAACAAAGTTTCCAACGGCCGGCCATACAGGAAGCGGATGATGCCGCGTTCGATGGCGATGCCGACCAGGGCGGCGACCAGAAACGCCATCGGAATCGACAGAATCAACGCGGTGCCTAGGTTGTTGGGCATGATTTGTTGCATCACGTAAGTGGTATAAGCGCCCAACATCATCAGTTCGCCATGGGCCATGTTGATGACGCCCATCACCCCAAAGGTAATCGCCAAACCAATCGCGGACAACACCAGTACGGCGCCCAAACTTAAACCAAAGAACACGGTTTCGGCGGCAGCGTAGGCTTGCATGCGTTCGCGGATTTTAATCAGGGCTGCTTCGGCCAGGTTGCGCACGTCGCTGTCGGCTTCCAGGAAATTGCCGTCGGCATCCTTATCGATAATGGCTTGCAACTTGTTGACTACGTCCTGGCTGTCCAAATCTTTTAACGCGCCGATAGCGGCGATGCGTTGGTCCTTTTCCGGGCTGTTGATGTCTTGCAGTAACAGCATTTTGTTGATGGCGGTTTTGATCTCGGCGTCGGTTTCGGTTGCCAGATGATCGCGCAGCAAAATTACCGCTTTGTCGTCTATGTCGTTGGCCAATGCTTGTACCGCGATCAGACGCAGCACTGGGTCAGTATCGTTTAATTGCAATTGGGCGATGGTTTTGCGCAGCACGCCGCGGAGTTTGTTGTTTAAATTGATTTTGCCTACCGCGCCGCGCTCGACTTCCGCGATGGCTGCGCCGCTGAGCGGATCACTGAGTTGGTAACCGGCCGGGCTTTCCTGCGCAAACACCAATTTGCCTTCGGCTTTGAAGTCGAACAATTTGCCGTCTTGCAGGGCTTGCAATAGTTTCAGGTTATTGCTGTCGCTGCCCAGGGTTGCGATGGCTTGTTCGCGTTCGGTCATGCTGCCGGTGCGCAGTTGTTCCAAGGCGCTGCCGGCGTCTTGGGCCATGGCGGGTTGCGCGGCGAGGAATATCACCACCAGCAAATAGCCGGCAAGTTTTGGAAGCCGTTTAAAAACGCCGCCGGCTCTAATTCCGGCCTGAGTAGAAGCTGTAGTCATCATGCTCAAGAAGCTGTCCTTGGGGGAACGGTTGGCCGGGCGCGAGCCGGGCGGCGTTTTTAAACGGGTTCTGAAACGGGGTGCGTGCATCGTCTGTCCTCTTTTGGGGGGCGAGGCCCACGGCATCCTGCCGTGAACCTCGCGGGTAACATCCGCTGTTAATAGTTCTGTCCTGAACACTTTTTGGTTTTAGTGTTGTAGTTGCCGCAACTGATAGGCGCGGTCCAGTCGGCGATGATCGGTTTGCTGTCCGGCAGGAAGTCCGACCAAGCGTCGCCATCGACCAGTTTGTTGGTTTGCCAGACGGTGACGAATTGGCCGTCGTCTTGAATTTCGCCGATCAACACCGGTTTGCTGATGTGGTGGTTAGGCAGCATTTTCGACATGCCGCCGGTCAAGTTGGGGTACTCGACGCCAATCAGCGCTTTTTGTACCGCGTCGGAATCCGTGGTGCCGGCTTTCTCGACTGCTTTCACCCACATGTTGAAACCGATGTAATGTGCTTCCATCGGGTCGTTGGTGACGCGCTTAGGATTCTTGATGTAGTCCTTCCACTGTTGGATAAAGGCCGCATTTTTGGTGGTATCCACGCTCATGAAGTAGTTCCAGGCCGCCAAGTGACCCACCAGCGGTTTGGTGTCCATGCCGGATAATTCTTCCTCACCCACCGAGAAGGCGATGACCGGAATTTTTTCCGCGGAGATGCCTTGGTTGCCCAGCTCTTTATAGAACGGGATGTTGGCGTCGCCGTTGATGGTGGAAACCACGGCAGTTTTCTTGCCGGCCGAGCCGAATTTTTTAATGTCGGCGACGATACTTTGCCAATCGGAATGACCGAATGGGGTGTAGTTGATCATGATGTCCGCCGGTTTAACCCCTTTGGATTTTAAGTAAGCTTCCAGGATTTTGTTGGTGGTGCGCGGATAGACGTAATCGGTACCGGCCAAGACCCAACGTTGTACTTTCAGGTCGTTCATCAGGTAATCGACCGCCGGAATGGCTTGCTGATTCGGCGCAGCGCCGGTGTAAAACACGTTTTTGGAAGACTCTTCGCCTTCGTATTGCACCGGGTAGAACAGGATGCTGTTCAACTCTTCAATGACCGGTAACACCGATTTTCTGGAAACAGACGTCCAGCAACCGAAGATGGATGCCACTTTGTCCTTGGTGATCAGCTCGCGGGCTTTTTCCGCAAACAAGGGCCAGTTGGAGGCCGGATCGACCACCACGGCTTCCAACTTCTTGCCGAGCAAACCGCCTTTTTTGTTTTGCTCGTCGATCAGCATCAGCATGGTGTCTTTCAGCGTGGTTTCGCTGATCGCCATCGTACCGGACAGCGAGTGCAGAACGCCGACTTTGATGGTGTCTTCGGCATTGGCTGCCTGGCCGCCGATCAGCAGCGACGAAAGCGCCGCCCCCAGTGCCAGTTTACGGAATGTGTTACGCATTAATTTCATCTTGATAGCCCTCTGTTATTAGTATTTTAGATTTGCCATTGGAAGCCGACCATAACTTGGCTGGCGTTCTCGCCGGTGACGTTTGATCTGTAATCCAGGAGGCCCTTGGTCAACAAATCACCGTATTGGTAGGACGCAAAAATTTTCGCATTATGGCCGTCGATGACGTAGTTGACGCCGCCTTCGTAGACTTCACGACTGGCGCTGGTGCTGGGTTCGACGTTGACATAACGCAGGTAAGGCTGGAATTGGCCGATACCGACTTTTTGCGGGAATAAATACATGCCGCTAACGTCGTACGCATTGCCTTCAAACATCGCAAAAACGCCATTGGAAAACGGCGCCACCGCATCACGTTGGGCCTGGCCAAAACCATTCGATAGACCATAGTTTTTGTACTCGCCGTTAAATGTCACGACGCCGCCGCCAGGTAATACTTTTTCCATTAACAAGTCTACGGTGGTGCCGCGGAAATTGGCGGGGTTGGCTGCTGTGCCGGCACCGTCTTCTTGATACTGGTTAGCTACACCGACGGTCAGGATGTCGCCGCCTTTGCCGTGGTAGGTACCCGAGGTGTAATAGCCGGGGTTTTTCTCAACTTCCCAAAAGTTATAGGCCACGCGTTGCGCATAGAGAATGTTGTCGTCGACGTTGGCGCCGCCTCTTAGACCACGGAAGAAACCGACAGAATATTGCAGTCGTCCGTCCAGAACCGCACCCCAGAAAGTGGCACCGTCGTCACGGCCAATAGAGCCGGCTGAAGTACCGTTGTTTTGGATAGTCAGGTTGTAATCAGACGGTTGGAAAGGGGTGCCAGCAGAGAAGATGTTGTAAACCGCACTGTAGAAAGGACCGTTCAACTCCCGGCGTTCGGCGGGTACCAGCATCCGGCCTACCCATAAGTTGGCGTAAGGGGTGATTTCGAATTTACCCACCGCGTCCAGCACATGTATCTCGCCGCCGCTGCCGCACATCGGACATTCGGTGTTGAACTCGACTTTTAGATATTTATGAATTTGACCATTCAAATACAAACGAATGTTGTCCAGATTGAAGTTGTTGCTCCATTTGTCGCCGTTAGCGCCCGCTCCACTTTCCTGGGCCCGGAAGCTGGAACGTAAACCCGCACCGACGCTGATCCATTTGGTGTCGTCGATTTTAAACGTGGCACCTGCCTGGCTCTCCGCAGCGTAGCCTATGGCCAGTGCGGCGATCGCAGAGCTGAGGAAGAGTCGCGTGTTCAGCGAGCTTGCAGGATGTTCAATATAAGCTTTCATGTAAAGTCCCCTAGTCTAAAAGCACAAATGATTAAGCATGCCCGGACGAGCGATGCGGCAGAATCTAGCGAGGACGATTGTTAAATTTGTGGCGATTTTCAACAATCCGTCAGATGACTCATCAGTCATTTGACGTATGGCTGCCTACAACGAGTTTTAATCTGATTAAGCTATTGATTAAAAATGGTTAATCTTAGGTTTGGCGGAATGGCTACGTGTGAAATACCGTGGGTGGAATTGTCAGAAAACGGCGCCGATACGGCTAGATTGGGCCTAAAAAATCGGTTTTGCTGAGCCTGAATTTGTCAAAGCAGAGCGGATTTCTGTTTCAGCGTGAGCGGCTTGAATCAGAAAATAGGCCGGGATGGCCGCTGATAGTTTTGGTGTTCACAAAACCATCAGGGCAGATGGGAGCGTTTGGGGAGAGAAGTCGGCGCGGGTTTAGCTACTAAACCGATAAATAGCCTTTAATCTTGGCGGCGTCGACGTCGCCGCGTTTGTCTTCATGAATAAATTTACCTTTGTCGATCACAATGATGCGGTCGGCCACTTCCATGGTAAAGCTCAGCACTTGTTCGGAAACGATGATGGTGATTTCGCGCATTTTGCGGATTTCATTCAGCACTTTTGCTATGTCTTTAATAATCGAGGGCTGAATGCCTTCGGTGGGCTCATCCAGTAGCAGCACTTTGGGGTTGGTGACCAAAGCCCGGGCAATCGCCAACTGTTGCTGTTGGCCGCCGGACAGATTGCCGCCTTTGCGTTTGCGCATATCGTACAGCACGGGAAATAGGGCATAGATGTCGTCCGGGATTTCCCGAAATTTGGAGCTTTCCAGGCCGGTTTCGATATTTTCTTGCACGGTCATGGTCGAGAAAATCATCCGACCTTGTGGCACATAGGCCAAACCTTTGGCGACTCGTTGATAGGTGTCCACGCCGTTCAGGTTTTCCCCGTCGACGGTGGCCTTGGCGGCTTTGCTGGGCAAGATGCCCATCAAGGATTTGAACAGGGTGGTTTTGCCCATGCCATTACGGCCCATGATCGCCAGGGTCTCGTTTTTTTCTGCGGTAAAGCTCAAGCCGTGTATGACTTGGCTTTGCCCGTAACTGACTTGCAGATCCGAAATTTCAAACATTGTCTATTTCCTCTTGTTAGGTGCTGGCAGTGCGGATGGCGTTAGCTTAGTGGCCCAAATAAACCTCAATCACTTTTTCGTCGGCCTGTACTTTCTCCATCGATCCTTCCGCCAGGATTTTGCCCTGATGCAGTACCGTCACTTTATGCGCGATCTTTTTTACGAATTCCATGTCATGCTCGATCACCAATACCGAGCGGTTTTTGCAAATTCGATTCAATAAGTCGGCGGTTTGATCGCGTTCCTTGGCGCTCATGCCCGCTACCGGTTCGTCGAGCATCAATAACTCCGGGTCTTGCATCAACAGCATGCCGATTTCCAACCATTGTTTTTGACCATGGCTGAGCAGGGCGGCTTCCATTTGCAATTGCTCGGTCAACAGCACTTCAGCGGCGATTTTATGCACTTGCTCGACGACTTCTGGAGTGCGTTTGAAAGTCAGGCTGCCCCACACCGATCGGCCCACCGGATAGGACACTTCCAGGTTTTGATAAACCGTCAGGTTTTCGTAAATCGACGGGGTTTGAAACTTTCTGCCCACGCCGGCACGGACGATTTCGTGCTCCGGTAATTTGGTCAGTTCTTTGTTCTTAAACTTGATCGAGCCGGAAGTGGATTTGGTTTTGCCGCAGATGAGATCCAGCACCGTGGTTTTGCCGGCGCCGTTGGGGCCGATGACCACCCGCAGTTCATTGCTGTCGATGTACATATTCAGGGCGTCAACCGCTTTGAAGCCATCGAAAGACACGGTCAGGTCTTCAATTGCCAGTACGAAATCAGGATTGCTCATGGTTTTTCTCCTACTAATTCGTCTGCTACCGCGGTTGATTTAGTGAATTTAGCAGTGAGTTTGGAAAATTTGCCGGCCAGATTGAACTTGCTTGCATAGTTTTCGTAGATGCCGGCCAAACCGTCGGGGAAGAACATCACCACCGCAATGAACAAACCGCCCATCAAGAACAGCCACAACTCCGGGTAGGTTTCGGAAAACATGGTTTTGCCAAAGTTCACCAACAGGGTGCCGTACACCGCGCCGATCAGGGACATTCGGCCGCCGACCGCGGCAAAGATCACCATCTCAATTGAAGGCACAATGCCGACAAAGCTGGGTGACATGAAACCCACTTGCAGCGTAAACATCGCTCCACCGATTGCCGAAATCATCGCGGCGATGCAAAAAATGAAGATTTTGAAATTGGAAACATCGTAACCGGAAAAGCGCACCCGCTCTTCCTTGTCGCGCATCGCTAGCAGCAGCATGCCAAACTTCGAGGTGAGAATGTAACGGGCCAGCAGCATGCAGGCGATCAACAGCCCGGCGTTGGTAAAATAGAGAATATATTTGGCGCTATCGGTTCTGATGTCCCAACCCAGCATGGTTTTCAGGTCGGTGATGCCGTTTACCCCGCCGGTATAGCCTTGCTGGCCGACGATCAGAATGCTCAAGATAAGGGCGATGGCTTGGGTGATGATGGCAAAGTAAACCCCGCCCACCCGGCGTTTGAACATCGCAAAGCCGATGATGAAGGCCAGTAAAGTGGGCACGATCAAAACCAACAGAATCGTCAGCGTCAGGCTTTTAAACGGTTCCCAAAACCAGGGTAGGGCGGTGAGCTGATTCCAGTCCATGAAATCGGGGATGCCGGGGGTGGTTTGGATTTTGGTGCTGATCGGATCGGAGGCTTCCAGCTTCAAAAACATCGCCATGCAATAGCCGCCCAAACCAAAAAACATGCCTTGGCCCAAACTCAAGATGCCGCCGTTACCCCAGAGTAGCACCAAGCTGATGGCCACAAAGGCGTAGGTGACGTATTTGCCGATCAAGCCCAGCCGGAACAGGTCCAACCACAGCGGGAAGATGACAAACAGCAGCAGAGACAATATCGCCAGCCCAATCGCCCCCTGTTTGCCGCCTAATAATTTCTCTGATAGTAGCTTCATGATATATCCCTCTATTTACGTACTTTGGATGCAAACAAGCCTTCCGGACGCATCATCAAGATGATGACGATGGTCATCAAGGTCGCCACTTTGCCCATTGAACTGGTCATAAAAAATTGCAATATCGATTGGGCCTGGGCGATGCCGAAGGCCGAAGCGATGGTGCCCATCAGGCTGGCCGCGCCGCCGAATACCACCACCATGAAACTGTCGACGATGTATAAAGAGCCGGTCGTAGGGCCGGTGGATGCAATCGTGGTGAAGGCTGCACCGGCGACGCCGGCAATCCCGCAACCCAAAGCAAAGGTCAAGCGGTCCACTTTTTTGGTATTGATACCCACCGCACCCGCCATCACCCGGTTCTGCATGGTCGCCCGGACGCGCAGGCCCCAACGTGAGCGGTACATGAACAGGTAGACGCCGACGGTGACGATCAAAGCCAATCCCATCACGAACACGCCGTTAATCGGAATGTCGATATCCTCGGTGGGCTTGAAGGAACCCAACAGCCATTCCGGTAATTCGGCGCTGACTTCCTTGGCGCCAAAGGTGGAGCGAAAAATCTGTTGCATGACCAGACTTAAGCCCCAAGTCGCCAACAGCGTATCCAAAGGCCGTTTGTAAAGATGGCGTATCAACACATATTCAATGAGATAGCCGATCAAAAAGGCGAGGATGAAGGCCGCGACGATCGCAAATACAAAATAGGAATTGACGATGTCGTATGACACCGCAATTTTTGACATAAATACCGTGGTGTAAGCGCCGACGGCCATGAATTCGCCGTGGGCCATATTGATCACACCCATCTGCCCGAAAATAATGGCCAGGCCCAACGCCATCAACAGTAGGACGCTAAACAGGCTCAATCCGGAGAAGCCCTGCATCACCACGATGTTGCCCACTTCTTCCATCGAATATCCAAACATAAGGCCTCCCGCTAACTTACTGACATGAAACAACTCGCGTTTAAAACACCGTGGCAACCGCCAAATTGCGGGTTGCCACGGTTGGCTCGCTTAGCGCCTTGGCGCTTATTGGTAACCTTTAGGGAATGGGTCGGGCGCGATCAAATCAGACTCGTACACCACATCGGCTTGACCGTCTTTCCGCCATTGACCGATCCGCAACTTACTATGCAAGTGGTGGTTAGGATCGACTTTGACGTAGCCTTCCGGCGCGGTTGTCAACTCGTAACCGGGTAAGGCCGCCACGGCTTTGTCGACATCAAAGCTACCGGCGCGTTCGACCGCTGCTTTCCATAGCCAGGGGCCTAAATAGGCGGCTTGGGTGACGTCGCCAATGACGGCAGCGTCGCCATAAGCTTTCTTGAAGTCGGCCACGAATTTCTCGTTGTTAGGATTTTTCAGGGACTGGAAGTATTTCATCGCGGAATAGAAGCCTTCCAGGTTCTCGCCGCCGATACCCAGTACCTCGTCCTCGGTCACGGAGATGGTCAGCATGTTTTGCTTTTTGGCGTTCAGACCGGCTGCGTTCAATTGCTTGAACCACGCCACGTTACTGCCGCCCACCACCGCTGCGTAAATCACATCCGGTTTTTTCAGTTTGATTTTGTTGATAACAGAACCGAACTGGGTGTCGCCCAAGGCGATGTATTCCTCACCCACCACGGTGCCGCCCAGGTGTTGCTCGATGTGTTTCCGGGCAATTTTCATGGAGGTACGTGGCCAAATGTAATCCGAACCAATCAGATAAAAGGTTTTGGCTTGTTTCTCTTTGGCGATCCAATCCAGACCCGCGAGAATTTGCTGAGTAGCTTCCTGGCCGGTGTAAAACACGTTTTTCGATTGCTCCAAACCTTCGTAGAAAGTTGGATAGAACAGCAGGCCGTTATCTTTTTCAAACACCGGTAATGCCGCTTTCCGTGACGCCGAGGTCCAGCAGCCGAATACGGTGGCTACTTTGTCGTTTTCCAGCAGCTTCTTGGATTTTTCCGCGAAGGTGGGCCAGTCGCTGGCGCCGTCTTCCTGGATCACCTCGATTTTTCTGCCCAAAACGCCGCCCATTTCGTTAATTTGGGCAATCGCCAATTTTTCCGCCTGGATGGAGCCAGTTTCGCTGATGGCCATGGTGCCGGTGGCGGAATGCAAAATGCCCACCTTTACCGTGGTATCGGTGACGGCCAGGCCAGTGGTGTTGACCGTCGCAGTCGGAAAATCGGCGGCGTTGGCGACATTGATGCCAATCGGCAAGCCCAGTGCTAGCGATACGGCGACTAAAGCCGTGGTCTTTTTCATAAATTGTCGTCTATCGGAATTACTCATTTAGTTTCTCCACATTGATAAATCAAACTCTCCGGATTTGCCGAATAGACAAATCCATTTACCGCGTCACACGTTGTTAAATCTCTCTTCAATTACAAAACGGCTAGTGGCCGAGCATCCAAGGTCTTGCGGTTTTCTTGGTTTGCATCTGGAAGCCGTTTGCTTGGTCTTTGTTACCGTTGCTACTGGCCTTTGTAGTGTCCTTACTCGGCTTACAGGTATGCGCACCGCTGCATCCGCAACTGGAGCGGCGTACCGATTTAGGTTCGTGCGCCGATCGTTCGTTGGTTTCGTGAGCCTGGCGTTGCGCCTTGCCCAACAATGCAAAATGCGGCGCGGAAATCACCCGCTCGCTGACTGCTCCGCACTGCGCGCAAATGGCGGGACTGGCGGATTCACTCATTTTCCGGATTGCGGTAAACGGCCCGCAGTCGTGACAGTGATACTCGTACAAAGGCATAGCCAAACTCCCTATCAATTGCCGAACTAACTGGTGAATGCCATATCGGTAGTACCGGTGATAATTTTGCTCGGCCCATCGGCATTCGGTTTTAGGTCAAAATCGAAGATCTCGGTCGGTAACCACAAGGTCGCGCAGGCGTTGGGGATGTCGACGATGCCGCTGATATGGCCTTCGACCGGCGCGGTACCGAGAATCGACAAGGCCTGCGCGCCGCTGTAGCCGAATTTTTTCAGATACTCGATGGCATTCAGACAGGCTTGGCGGTAAGCCACATGCACGTCCAGATAATGTTGCTTGCCTTGCTCGTCGACCGAAATGCCTTCGAAAATCAGGTAGTCGCGATACGCCGGTGACAGCGGGCTGGGTTGGAAGATCGGGTTTTTGATGCCGTATTTTTTCACGCCCTCTTTGATCAAGCTGACCTTGATGTCCAGATAGCCGGCCATTTCGATCGCGCCGCAGAAGGTGATTTCGCCGTCGCCTTGCGAGAAATGCAAGTCGCCCATGGACAGACCGCCATCCTTGACGTAAACCGGGAAGAATACTTTGGAGCCTTTGGTGAGGTTTTTAATGTCGCAGTTACCGCCGTGGTCGCGCGGCGGCACGGTTCTGGCGCCTTCCGCCGCGGCTGCGACGGCAGCTTCGCCGGTTAAGCGGCCCATGACGGCTGATTGCGGGTTGGGGGGCAGCGCCAAGGCCGGCACCCGGTCCGGGTCGGTCGCGATTAACGCCGCTTCCCTGGCGTTCCAGTTTTCCAGCAATTCCCGGGACGGTAAGCAACCAATCAAACCGGGATGCATGATGCCGGCAAACTTAACATTGGGAATATGGCGGGAGGTGGTGTAGATGCCGTGAAAATCCCAGATGGATTTGCGCGCTTCCGGATAATGGTCTGTCAGGAAGCCGCCGCCGTTTTCCTTGGCGAATAGGCCGTTGAAGCCCCATTGATAGTCGTCCAGGGTGCCGACATCCAGAATTTCCACGACCATCAAGTCGCCGGGTTCCGCGCCTTCCACGCCTATCGGGCCACTTAAATAGTGTACCTGGGTCAAATCCACATCGCGGACGTCGTTGGCACTGTCGTTGTTGCCAATCTGGCCGCCGGTCCAGTCCATGCATTCGACGCGAAATTCGTCGCCGGGTTTGACCATGGCGACCATCGGCAGGTCCGGATGCCAGCGGTTGTGGATCAGACCATCCTGTTCCCAGGGCTTTTTGTCTAAATCTAACTTAATTAACGTTTTCATGCGGCCTCCTCAACGGTGAATTTCAATGACAAGAAATTAATGCTGCGGTTAAAGCCCTTGCGATAACACCATTCATATAAAATCCCCTTGTTTTGCGTAATCTCGATGGAAATAAAGGCAGTCTTTTGTAAGGCGTGTTAGCAGTTCTGCCGGGGTTCATTGTTAAATTCGCCGACCGTTCCCACAATTCGTCAGATGACTCATTAGTCATTTGACGTATGGCAGGCAACGCAGGGCTTCCGTAGAGTGAACTTGAACCGTTAGGAGAGTATTGTGAGTAGGTATAAGCTGTTTTTAAGACATATCCGCGCCGGGTTATGGGTATTGCCCTGGTGTTTTCTGGGGCAGGCAGTGGCCGCCAGCGGAGTGGAGGCCATCGATCGGGCGTCGATTAGCGGCATCGTGATTGATGTGGCTGATCAGAACCTCGGGCAGTTTGGTTTCAAACTGTCGCCCAGCTTGATTGCCGAGCAGGTCGGCAAGAATTTGGCGGAGTGGCAGTATCCGGTCAAGTCAAGCCGTGTGGATAGCTCGCATACGCTGCTGATCAGTTTGGGGAAAGCGGCCACCGGCGATACCCCGGTCGGTTTTTCCTGGACTAGCGGTGATTCGGACCCGCGTGGCCTGGGGTTTCAAAAAGCCAAGGTGCTGCCGATCAGTTGCCATCTAAAAAAAATTGGCAGTGACGAAGCCAGTATCGAAAACAAGGCGACCGTCAGCGCCCATCAACTCATCGATGAATCCAACCAAAGCAAAGTCACTGACAAAGTCATCGATCATGTCAGCACCGTGTGTTTTGATTTGTTGGATGAACTCAAGCTGCCTGCGACGGGACACCGTATGGATACCCACACCTTCAAACCGGGCTGGATGCCGGATGTGCAAGTGGAAGTAAAACAGGTGCCGGCTCTATCTAAACCTGAAGATCCGGCGGCCACGCGGGTCGAGGAGGTCGGCGGTGAGACCAAGAAGCAGATCATTATTCACAATCAAGGATCGCCGGTAATCCTTGAGTTTGGCTACGAGCGTAAGTGATTCGTGTGGCTGTTGATACGCCGTCGGGGGCGATTGCCTAATCCTGGGTCTGGTCAGCAGTCATCCAGGATGTTAAAAGGTGTTGCGCTGCGATGGTAGCGTTTAATGCTGGTTCGCGCCGACATCTAAAATTCGCCGGCGCGTTAGATACTCCTGAGCCATGAAAACCATTCATCAAAACATCACCAAAATCCGCCGGGAATATAACGGTCTGGTCGCCAACGAGACACTGGAAGACTATGCCTTGCGTTTTGCGCCGCGCCGGTTCCGGAAATGGTCGGAGTTTGAGGTTGCCAATACGGCTTTCGGTTCTACGTCGTTTTTGGTATTGGAGGCGATCGGCGGATTCCTGTCCATCAATTATGGTTTTACCAATGCCGTTTGGGCCATCGCCATCGTTGCTGTCGTCATCTTTATCGTCAGTTTGCCCATCGGCTATTACGCGGCCCGCTACCATATCGACATTGATCTTTTAACTCGCGCCGCCGGTTTTGGCTATATCGGCTCGACGGTGACCTCGTTGATCTATGCGTCCTATACGTTCACGCTGTTCGCACTGGAAGCCTCAATCATGTCGTTGGCCATCGAGCTGTATTTCAATATACCGCTGGAGGTTGCCTATATCGTCAGCGCCGTGGTGGTGATTCCGCTGGTGACGTTTGGGATTACCACGATTAGCCGAATGCAGCTGTGGACGCAACCGCTTTGGTTGTTGTTGCTCGTCGCACCCTATATCGCGGTGGCCTTGCGGGAGCCAGAAGCACTAGAAACCTTGAGTACTTATTTCTGGATCGCCGGCAGTGGGCAAGGCTTCAATTGGTTATTGTTCGGTACAGCGGCGACGGTGGCGTTTTCCATGGTGGCGCAGATTGGCGAACAGGTAGACTTTCTAAGGTTCATGCCGCAAAAAAACCAGGCAAACAAAACCCGCTGGTGGCTGGCCATGGTGGCTGCAGGGCCTGGCTGGATTGTGTTTGGCGCATTAAGGCAACTGTTGGGGGCGTTGCTGGCGCATTTGGCGATCCGCCATGGTATCAGTCCCGCGCATGCCCACGAACCGACGCAAATGTATCTGGTAGCGTATAACGAATTGTTTGACGATCCAAAATGGGCGTTGGCGGCTACCACTCTATTTGTGATTGTCAGTCAAATCAAGATCAACGTTACCAATGCCTACGCCGGCTCCTTGGCGTGGTCCAATTTCTTTTCGCGATTAACCCATAGTCACCCGGGGCGTGTGGTGTGGTTGTTTTTCAATGTGCTGATTGCGCTGTTGCTGATGGAGTTTGGCGTGTTTGGCGCCTTGGAAAAAGTGCTGGGCTTGTTTTCGCATATGTCGATTGCCTGGATCAGTTCCATCGCCGCCGAGTTGATGATCAACAAGCCTTTTGGCTTAAGTCCCAAAGTGGTGGAGTTCAAGCGCGCGTATCTGTCGGATTTAAATCCGGTAGGCATCATTTCCACGTTTTGCGCGTCCTTGCTGTCTATCTTGGCCTACGCCGGGGTATTTGGGGTCTATCCGCAGGCGTTCTCGGCGTTTATTGCCTTGGGATTGGCGTTTGTATTGGTGCCGGCGATTGCTTACTTATCGGACGGTAAACATTATCTGGCGCGGAATCGGGAGGAGAATAATCGTAAATCGCACAACAAATGTTCGATCTGCGAGAACGAGTTTGAACACGAGGATATAGCCTATTGCCCGGCTTATGCCGGCAGCATCTGTTCCTTGTGTTGCACCTTGGATGCGCGCTGTCTGGATGGCTGCAAAGTAGGTTTTCGTTTTGAAGACTATCTGGAAAAACTCGCTCGATGTTGCATGCCGGCGGCGATGAGTTTGGACGCCCGCCTGAGGTTGCTGCGCTTTACCTTGATGTTTTTGTTTTTGTCGGTGTTGAGCGGCATTTTTGTCAGCATTATTTACTATCAGGATTTGCTGAGCGTCGAACACGACATGGGGGCGTTTCAGTTACTGCTGAATAATTTTCTAAAGATTTATGCGTCGTTGCTGGTGTTTATCGGGCTGTGTACCTGGTGGTTGATTCTGAATGCAGAAAGTCGCCGCGTCGCGCATGAGGAAACGGCCAAGCAAACCCAGTTGCTTTTGATGGAAATCGAAGAGCATAAACAGACGGATGGCAAACTGCAACGGGCTTTGAAAATGGCGGACACCGCCAATCAAGCGAAGAGTCGATTCCTGAGCAATATGAGCCATGAAATTCGTTCGCCCTTGAACAGTATCATCGGCTACGCGCATATCCTGCATCAAGATCCCAGTATTCCGGCGCACCGCCAGCAAGCTGTGGAAACCTTGAAACGCAGCGGTGAGCATTTATGCGCGCTGATTGAGGATATACTGGATATTGCCCGGATCGAAGCCCGAAAATTTGAATTGAAGTACCAGCCTATTCATTTTCCGGATTTTATTGATCATTTGGTACACACCTATAAATTGCAGGCCGAAGACAAGGGTCTGAATTTTGTCTGTCAGATTTCTCATACCTTGCCACAGCGCATCCGGGGCGACGAAAAGCGGGTGGGGCAGATCTTGATCAATTTGCTTAGCAATGCGGTGAAATTTACCTCGGCTGGGGACATCGTGTTTCGGATTGGTTACAGCGGTGGCGTGGCCAATTTTCAGGTGAGCGATACCGGTAGCGGTATCGACGAAGAGCAGTTGCAGGATATTTTTCAGCCCTTCACCCGCTTGCATAATCCCACCGGCAACGCGGTGGCCGGTAGCGGTTTGGGCTTGACGATCAGCAAGATTCTCACCGAGGTCATGGGTGGGGAGTTGACGGTGAAAAGCCAAATCGGCCAGGGTTCCACCTTTACGGTGCGCTTGTTGCTGCCCAGTCTGGGGGCGGAGGCGGATGCCGATCCCAAAGCGGCGATTATTGGCTACCAGGGTCCGCGCCGAAAAATCTTGGTGGTAGATGACCAACGCGATCACCGCGAGTTATTGCTGTCCATGCTGGAGCCTTTGGGTTTTTATTTGAGTGAGGCGTGTTCCGGCGAAGAGTGTTTGCTCAAAGTGCCGGAAAATCCACCCGACATCATTTTGTTGGATATTTCGATGACCGGAATCAGCGGTATCGAAACCGCGATGCAGTTGCGTGATCAGGCATGGACCATGCCGATCCTGGTACTCAGCGCCAACGCTTATCCCAGCGATCGCTTGGCGGCTTTGAATGCCGGTTGTAACGACTTTTTATCCAAGCCGATTCAAGTGCCGCAGTTAATGAAGAAATTGAAGTTGTATTTGTCGTTGGCTTGGTTATATCAGAACGAGGTTGCGCCAGCTGCCACGGAAAAAGCAGCCGAGCCGCTGATAATGCCGCCGCCTGAGTTGTTAACTGGGTGTGTGGAATGCGTGCGGATTGGCGATTTATTAGGTTTGAAAAAGGTCTTGGAACAGCTTGCCGAAACCGAGCCGCGTTACGGTGCTTTTTTTGCCAAACTGATAGCGTTGGCCAGTCAATTTCGGATAGGCGAAATTAGAAAACTATTGAATATGCACAAACAGGAGGTGTCCCGATGATGGCAGCATCTGTCGTAAACGGTACGGTATTGATTGTCGATGACACGCCAGGCAATCTGGCCTTGTTGTCGGATACCTTGTCGGAAGCCAACTATCGGGTGTTGGTGGCAACCGATGGCTGTTCGGCGATTGAGCAGATTCAATACATTAAGCCCGATATCATACTCTTGGACGTGATGATGCCCGGTATTGATGGCTTTGAAACCTGTAACCGCTTGAAGGCGGATCCGGATACCGCGCCTATCCCGGTGCTGTTCATGACCGGGTTAAGCGAGTTGGAAAGTTTGCTGCGCGGCTTTGGCGAGGGTGCGCTGGACTACATCGTCAAGCCGATTCGGCCAGCCGAGGTGTTAGCGCGGATTGAAGTGCATTTAACCCAAACCCGCAATTTGCGGCGCGCCCAGAGTTTGTTGGATCATCATGATTTTGCGGCAGTCGCCATCGACGGGATGGGGCGTATCGTTTGGTTGACGCCGGCAGCCAGCGAATGGCTGGAAGATTTTGCCGAATTACAGGGGGTTGGGCAAACAGCCGACGATGTGCTGCCGGAATCCTTGCAAGGTTGGTTTCAGCGCTGGCTGCGGCAAAGTGGTAAGAGTGATATGGAAGCCGATGCAGAGCCGTACCGCCTTGCGCCGGGTTTTACGCTTCGAGTCAGCGCCTGTCAAAACCCGGACGAATACCTGTTGTTATTGCAGCGCGAAGACGCGCAATGGACGCCGGAAACCCTGCGCGACAAGCTGAAGCTGACCTTTCGCGAGGCCGAGATTTTGATGTGGATTGCCCGCGGCAAGACTAATAAGGAAATCGGCATCATCCTCACCACCAGTCCCAGGACCGTGAACAAACATCTGGAGCATATCTTTGAAAAGCTCGGCGTTTCCACGCGGGCGGCGGCGGTGGCGATGGTGTTGCAGCGGGGGTGATTAGGCAATAAAAAAGGCCGGCAACTTTGGGTTGCTAGCCTTTTTTTGTTTGAAGCAATGTGCCGGGCTTTACGGCATATACATGCCGCCATTCACATGCAGCGTTTCGCCGGTGATGTAGGAAGCTTGTTCGGAGGCCAGGAACGATACGGCATGGGCAATTTCTTCCGGCTGACCCAAGCGGCCCAGCGCAATTGAACCCAGCAGTGCATTCTTGATGTCTTCCGACAGTTCCTTGGTCATGTCGGTATCGATAAAGCCCGGCGAGACCGTATTGACGGTAATGCCGCGTGAACCCGCTTCTTTGGCCATGGATTTGGCAAAGCCGATCATGCCGGCTTTGGCTGCCGCGTAGTTGGCTTGGCCGGCGTTGCCGGTGGAGCCGACCACCGAGGAAATATTGATGATGCGGCCGTAACGGACTTTCATCATGCCGCGCAAGACGGCTTTGCTCATCCGGAAGATCGAAGTCAGATTGGTGCTGATGATGTCGTCCCATTCCTCGTCTTTCATCCGCATCAACAGGTTGTCGCGAGTGATGCCGGCGTTGTTGACCAGTACTGCCGGTGTGCCGTAAGCGTCGCCGGTGGTTTTGATAAAGCTGTCGATGTCGGCAGCGTCGGCGACGTTTAATTTGTAGCCTTTGCCGTTGTCGCCCAGATAAGCGGAAATAGCCTCAGCGCCGCTATCGGAGGTGGCGGTGCCGACCACAAAAAAGCCGTCGGCGACTAATTTTTCGGCAATGGCCCGGCCTATGCCGCGGCTGGCGCCGGTAACAATGGCGAGTTTTTTATCCACGGAGTTGCTCCACAACGTTGTCAATGGTTTCGGGGTCGTAAATGGTGTAATGCGTTGCATCAGGCGCTATGCGTTTGTTTAAACCGACTAATACTTTGCCGGGCCCGCATTCAACAAAAGCGGTGACGCCTTGTTCGTGCATGAATTTGACGCTTTCCACCCACCGCACTGGTTTGAACAATTGTTCTTTTAGCGCGTAGCGAATCACTTCCGGCGAGCCGTGCGATTTGACGTCGGCGTTGTGGATCAGCGTGCTATTGGGCATCTCGACGTTAAGGCTTTGCAATATTTCGTTTAATTTGTCGGAAGCCGCTTCCATCAATGCGCAGTGGGACGGCACGCTAACCGGTAGTTTTAATGCACGTTTGGCGCCCAGCGCTTTTAAGGCTTCCATCGCTCTTTCCACTGCGGCGGTTTCGCCCGCAATCACCACTTGGCCTGGGGCATTGAAATTGGCGGCCGCAACGATTTCGCCATTGGAGACTTCGGCACAGGTGTTAACGACTTGATGATCTTCCAGGCCCAGAATAGCCGCCATCGCGCCTTTTCCGGCTGGTACCGCTTCCTGCATCAGGCGGCCGCGCTCGGCGACCAGGCGAATGGCGTCTTCATAACCCAGCGCACCGGAACAGACCAGGGCGGTGTATTCACCCAAGCTATGGCCGGCCATCCAGGCGGGTTTGATGTCGGTTTTTTCGCACCACGCCCGCCACACCGCAACGCCGGCCGCCAGCATCGCCGGCTGGGTGTTATGGGTTTGATTTAAGTCGGTGTCCGGGCCGTTGGCGACCATATTCCACAGATCGAAACCCAGCACGTCGGAAGCTTGTTCGAAAGTCTGCTTGACCAATGGGTTGGCGGCGGCCAGCGTGCCCAGCATGCCGACAGCTTGTGAGCCTTGTCCGGGAAATACGAATGCCAGATTGTAACTTTGTTCTATCGTCGTCATGTTTAGTACCTGATTAATGCGGAACCCCAGGTAAAACCGGCTCCAAAAGCTTCCATTAATACGGTTTGTCCGCGTTGAATACGGCCGTCGCGCACGCCTTCGTTAAACGCCAGTAACACGGAGGCGGAGGAGGTGTTACCCTGGTTCTCCAGGGTCAGAATCACTTGATCCATGGACATGCCCAGCTTTTTGGCGGTGGCGGCGATGATGCGCGTATTGGCCTGATGCGGCACCAGCCAATCGATGTCGCTTTGCTGCAAGCCGTTGGCTTCCAAGGTTTCATCGACGATGCGACCCAGCGTGTTGACTGCCACCTTGAATACTTCGTTGCCGCGCATGCTGATGTAGGCGGCTTCGTTTTGTTTGGCGACTGCCGCAACCTGAGGATTGGGGCAATATAATAAATCTTCGTAGCCGCCGTCGGAGTGGATATGCGTGGACAAGATGCCCGGCTTATCGCTGGAGGTCAGCAAAATCGCGCCGGCACCGTCGCCGAACAGAATACAAGTGCCGCGGTCGGTCCAATCGACGATACGCGAGCAAATTTCCGTTCCGACCACTAACACATTTTTGGCAAAACCGGTTTTCAAGTATTGATCGGCGATGCTGAGCCCATAAACGGAACCCGAGCAGGCGGCCTGAATATCGAAACCGACGCATTGCTTGATGCCCAGGCGTTCCTGCAACAGGCAGGCCGTACTGGGATAGACGCGATCCGGTGTGCCGGTGGCGACGATGATCATGTCGATCTCGTCAGCTGCAATTCCGGCTGCGTCAATGGCTTGTCTGGCGGCGATTTCCGCCATGCTGGAAGCGGTTTCGTCGGGACCGGCTATGCGGCGGCTTTTGATACCGGTTCTTTCGTAGATCCAGCTGTCGGATGTGTCCACCGTGGCGGATATATCGTCATTGGTGCGGATGGTTTCGGGCAGATAGCCGCCCGTACCGATAACATGAGTCCAGCGTGTCATTCATCAACCTTTTGGGCCAGCGCGAGTTCTAGTTTTTCGCTGATTTTACGAATAAGGCCCTGTGCGACTTCGACTTCCGCCAGATGAATGGCGGTTTCGAAAGCCAGAGCGTCGGCGCCGCCGTGGCTTTTGATCACCAAGCCGCGTAGGCCGATGAAACTGGCGCCATTGTAGAGGCGCGGGTCTATACTGTCTTTGAAGCGTTTCAGAACAGGATACGCGATCAATCCGGCTAATTTGGTCAGCCAGTTTTGCGAAAAACTGTCTTTCAGTTTGCTGCCTATCATTTTCGCCGCGCCTTCGATAGATTTTAGGGCGATGTTGCCGACGAAACCGTCCGAGACGATTAAATCGACTTTGACGCTGCCGGCGTTAATCGAATTGCCTTCCACGTAACCGATGTAATTCAGTCCGGAGCTTTCCAGCAATTTAGCGGCGGCTTTGACTTGTTCGTTGCCTTTCATGTCTTCTTCGCCGATGTTCAACAAACCGATACGAGGGCGTTCGATTTTTTCCACGGCCTTGACCACTTCTTCGCCCATGACGGCAAATTGGTAGAGTTGTTCGGCGCTGGAATCGACATTGGCGCCTAAATCGAGCATGTGGGTGTGGCCGAAAGTAGACGGTAGTGTGGAAATAATCGCCGGGCGTTCGATGCCGGGAATCATTTTCAGTACGAAACGGGCTGTTGCCATTAATGCGCCGGTGTTACCTGCGCTGACACAGGCGTCGGCCTTGCCTTCCTGTACCAGATTTATCGCCACGCGCATGGAAGAATCTTTTTTGTTCTTCAAGGCTTTTTGCGGCGCTTCGTCCATCTCGACGACTTGCGAGGCGTGTTGAATACTGATCCGACCTTTGAACTCGACCAGCGCTTGGGATAGCAGGTTACCAAGAACCGCCTCATCGCCCACCATGATCAGATTTAAGTCCGGACTTTTTCGTAAACAGGCCAGTGAAGCAGGTACGGTCACTTGAGGACCGAAATCCCCGCCCATGGCATCAATTGAGAGAGTTGAGCTCACGCTTAGGACTAACTCCAGAAGTTGAAAGGAGCCAACAGCTGTCCAGCGACGTGTTGGCTTACTCAGAGACTATCAATAAATCAAATATTACTGCCCGTCGTGCTGACGATTGCGCGGGAAAACGCGATGCTTGCGGCCCGTCTTTGACTAAGGGCTGCTCGACTCGATTTGCGAATGAGTTACGAGTCGGCCTATGGCAGTTTAAAACGATTAATCTTCGTCGTTGCCGGCAATGATTTGACGGCCTTTGAAGAAACCGTCCGGCGTCATGTGGTGACGCAGATGGGTTTCGCCGGTCAACGGATCCTGAGACAGGGTTTTACCGACTAATGCATCGTGTGAACGACGTTGACCGCGTCTGGAACGCGATACTTTGCTCTTTTGTACTGCCATTTCAATCTCCAGTTTTTTTAAGTTTTGCTAAAACAGAAAAAGGGTTGTTAGCCTTAGTCTGACTATCTGTTGCGCTGTAATCGGCATCTTCCGAACGGTTGTGGGCGAGACAATCGTGTTCATGCCGAGGGTAGTCGGGCAATGCCAGCAGGATTTCGTCTTCGATCACGGCGTTTAACGATACGGTGTCGCCGTCCAGCAATAGCGGTTCGCAATCGTCCAGTTGCTTTGCTTCCTGTAGCGAAGCAACAACAGCCAATTTAAAATCGATATTCAGCGGCCAGGCCAGTGCTTGCAAACAAGACTGACACACCAATTCCACAACACCCTCGATATGGCCGGCAACGACAATGCGTTTACCTTCCTTACCAAATTCGATCTTGGCGCTAACGCTGCCACCATGATCGATCACGCTACCAGACAAGCGCTCGAGCGCAGCGATTTTTATATCCCCGGAAAACGCGCCGCGTCTTTCGGCGAATAATAAGGGATCGATAAGGTCGGGAAACTTGTCTGACATAACTGTACAATGATACAGATAACTAACTGTTGCGTCAAACGCACACCGACTCAAACCACTACCTAGCCGATGACCGCCATAGTCCTTGCTTCGAGTTCGAAATACCGTTGCCAGTTGTTGGAAAAACTGGGTCTTGCTTTTTTAAGTTGCAGCAGTGACGTCGATGAGAGCCCGCAAGCCGGCGAATCGCCCGATGCTTTGGTGCGCAGATTATCGCTGGCGAAGGCTGAAGAAGTCGGCAAAACGTACCCTAATCATTTAATCATCGGTTCCGATCAGGTTGCCGTGCTGGACCAAGAGATATTGGGAAAACCCGGCGGGCGCGACGCGGCAATTCAACAACTTGCCAAGCAATCCGGCCGGACCGTGCAATTTTATACTGGAGTCTGCGTTTTTAATAGCGTATCGGGCCGGCACCTGAGCGATATGGATGTTTGTAGTGTGCACTTCAAAACGCTAACCTCGTCGCAGATTGAAAAATACATTGATTTGGATCGGCCCTTCGACTGTGCCGGCAGCTTCAAATCCGAGGGTTTAGGGATTGCGCTATTTAGTAAAATTGTCGGCGAGGACCCCAATGCATTAGTAGGGTTGCCCTTGATAAAATTGGTGGCTTTACTCGACAAGTTTGGGGTCAATATTCTCTGATTTACCGTGACTTACGGTAGCAGAAAATGCTTGCCAGTACCGTTTAGTGAAATTTTTTGTTCGGTCCGAGTAATTCAAACATCTGCAAAAACTCCTCTTCCACCTGCTCCATTATCGAGATGGTTTGCTCTCGTGTCAGACGCACCAGCGTTAACGATTGGTTAGAAAATTCCGCTACGGCTATTTCCAAGCCATCAGCTTGTTGGCCGCTATCGACCAAGCGCGCCGCCATATGCAGCAAATGCGCGTCCAGTTTGTGTATTTGCGCATCGGCCGGGTTCAGATAACAGCCTATGGTTTCGTAGAGGGATTCCGGTAAGCCCCAGATTTTTAGTAATTCCCCGCCGACCTCAGCATGAGTGAAACCAATCAGTTCTTGTTCGAAACCGGCCAACAAAGCGCGGTTGTGGTCTGCGGCAAGCAATACGCTTAGATATTGCTCGGGCATTTTTTGACTGAGTATCAGTGAGCCTATGTCGTGTAAAAGGCCGGCCAGAAACAGTCTTTCGGTATGCAGCACGGCGCTGGCTTTTGCCAGCAGCCGCGCAATCACCGCGCAATGAATGCTGCGCATCCAAAACGAGGTCATGTCGATCAGTTCGCCGGGGATTTTTCCAAAGCGATCAACGACCGTGGTTGCCAATACCAGGTTGCTCAAGTCGTCGATGCCTATTACGGTAACGGCGCGGGAAATGGTGTCGATTTTGGCTTGAAAGCCGTAGAAAGGGCTATTCACCACACGTAATAAGCGCGCACTCAGCGCCGGATCCTTGGCGATAACCTTGCCGATGTCGGCCAACGAGAAACGCGGGTCGCGGATCATCTCGCTGAGTTGGAAATAAATGTCGGGCAGGGAGAATAGTTCGGTCGAGCCGGCAATCAATTGCTTGATGGCAGCGGCTTTCAATTAACTCTTCCGATACAGCGCCATGACGTGCTGCACATAATTACGGGTTTCGGGATAGGGCGGCACGCTATTATTGTATTTCATCACCGCGCCTTCGCCGGCATTATAACCGGCTACCGCCAAGGTTAGATTGGAGTTGAACATCGCCAGTAAATCTTTCAAGTAGCGGGTGCCGCCATCGACATTCTGTTCGGCATCGCGCCGGTCGGTCACGCCATAGCGGCGCGCGGTATCCGGCATTAACTGCATCAAGCCCACCGCGCCGGCCGAGGACACCGCATTGGGGTTATAGGCCGATTCGGCTTGAATCACCGCGTGCAGCAGTTTTGGGTCCATTTGATGTTTGGCCGCGGCCTTGGCGACTAAGTCGTTGAACTTGAGCTTGTTGCCCGACATGAACTTTAGGTCGTGTTTATAAGTACGCGGTCGGGTGCGAATGATCAAGCGGTAATCAAAGCCCTTTTTCGGTTCGTCGGTGTAATACACCCGACCGCTAGGATCGGTGTATTTAAAAATGTCGGCCCCCGCATCGGTGATGAGCGCTATCGATAGTGTGGCAATCAACAGGGGTTTCATCGCGTCACCTTTTACCGATTGGACTCATTCAGTCACACGAATTAGGCTGGCGGCCTGTAACGCTTTAGCGCGAGCATCATTGACGTTGTCGGCCGTGGCGAGCGCCACACCCATGCGCCTTGACACGAAAGCCTCCGGTTTGCCGAACAGGCGAATGTCGGTGTCTGCGACCGCCAATGCTTGTGCCAAGCCTGCATAGCTCACGGCTTTGGCGTCTATGCCACCTAAAATCACCGCGCTGGCGGCGGTTTTATCTAGCGCCGTGTTGACCGGCAGGCCAAGAATGGCGCGGGTATGCAAATCAAATTCGCTCTGCCGCTGGCTGGCCATCGTCACCATGCCGGTGTCGTGCGGTCTGGGGCTGACTTCGCTAAACCAGACTTGATCGCCGGCGATGAATAATTCCACACCAAATAAACCTAATCCACCTAACGCTGTGGTGACTTTATCGGCGATTTGCTGAGATAACTCAATGGCCTTGCTGCTCATCGCCTGTGGTTGCCAGCTTTCCCGGTAGTCGCCGTTCTCCTGGCGATGGCCGATCGGTTCGCAGAAATAAGTTTTTACTTGGCCGTCGCTGTTCAGGGCGCGCACGGTGAGTAAGGTGATTTCAAAATCAAAATCGATCTTCGCTTCGACGATCACCTTACCCGTATCGGCCCGCCCGCCGGCCATGGCGTAATCCCAGGCGGCTTGTAATTGGTCCGCGCTTTTTACCATGGACTGGCCTTTGCCGGAAGACGACATCGTTGGCTTGATAAAGCAGGGGTAGCCTATGCCGCTATCAACTGCGGCTTTCAATTGCTCGAAGGTTTCGGCAAAAGCGTATTTCGATGTCGGTAGACCTAGTTCAGCGGCTGCCAGCTCGCGGATGCCTTCACGATTCATAGTCAATTGAATCGCCCTAGCATTAGGGACAATAGTGGTTTCACCTTGAGCTTCAATCTCCGCTAAGGCCTCGGTGGCAATCGCTTCGATTTCGGGGATGATGTAATGCGGCTGTTCGCGGGCAATCAGGGTTTTTACTGCTGTTGCGTCGGTCATATCAATCACGTGGCTGCGATGCGCCACTTGCATGGCCGGGGCGCCGGCATAGCGGTCAACCGCAATGACTTCCACGCCATAGCGTTGCAGCGAAATGGCGATTTCTTTGCCTAATTCGCCGCTGCCCAGCAATAAAGCTTTGGTGGCGCTGCCGCTGTCAGGGGTGCCGATTTTCATGATTTTGCTAAATAGTTATCAATGTCTTGTTTGGAGAAACCAATTTTCTTCGCGACCCGGTCGGCGTGGCTGACTCTGGAAATGCCGGCGATCAATTTAAAAGTTGGCAAGTCGTCGGCAAATTCCACTTGTTTAGGCACGGCGATTTTTCGTTTCACGAATTCATCCACCAATTGATGGTTGTGGGTAATCAAAATAGTACTGTTACCTTTGCGGTAAAAACCGTCCAGCACGTCGATAGACGACTGCATCTTCTCTTCAAAAGTAGTGCCTTCCGCCATTTCGTCAAGCACCACCAAGCTTTTTGCGCTGCTGGCCAAGAAAATATCGCGGGTACGTTTCAATTCCGTACCGAAACGGCCTTCGCCGTCATCGAGATGGCTGATCTCCGGGCATTGATAGAAAATGCGGTCCGCCACGCTTAAATTGGCAGCCTGAGCCGGCACGAAACAACCGATCTGCGCCAACAATTGAATTTGCGTGATGGTTTTGCAAAATGCGGTTTTGCCGCCGCTGTTGGGGCCGGTCACGCACACCAGACGTTCGTCGTCCATGCTGAAATCGTTGCCGACGTAGGCGGGATTTTTCTGGCCCAGTACCGGATTTTTTGCCGCGACCAATTTGATAGTGTGACGTTCGCCGGCGTTCAGTTCCGGCAGCACCATTTCGCTGCCGAAGTCTTCGGCGTATTTAATAAAAGCCAATAACTCATCCAACTGTCCCAGGCCGTCCAGCATATCGCCGAGCGCCTGCGAATTTTTATAAATGTTACGCAGGGGTATGATGCAGTTGTCTCTATCGTAGCCGCCAATGACCGGAATATAAGCCAAGGCTAAGGGCAGGAAAAACACCGAAGCCACCGACAAACCGTCACGGGTGACCTGGAACATATCGGTTGGGAAAATCTGCATCAAGCCCCAGATGGCGGCGATCAGTAGAGCGATCAACATCGGTTTGAACAGGGTGGGGCGGAAAATCGTCGCCGGTGAGAAGGAGTTTTTGCGCTCTTCTTTGCTTTGCAGGCCTTTTTCGCTGTTGTAGACCGGGCCGACCATCAACGAATATTCGTTACTGTGCGAAAAATTGCCGATTTTCTCGAACACGCTTTGCAGATAAGGGCTTTGCGGCTTGCCGGAGTTGTAGATCGCACCGACCAGATTCAAGACCACGCGCACACCACGCACGTATTGTTTGTAGCCGTAACCTTCGATTTGATTATCCTCTCGAGCCGTGCCGAAACCGCCGAGAAACTCGCCGAACAATAACAAGTAAAGCCGGTTTTCCGACGCGGCGGCATTGGCGATAATGTTTTCCACGTTGGCGCGGACATCGGGATTGTCTTGAATTTCCCGCACTGCGGCTTGTTTGGCGGCTATCGTCTCCAGATTATCCAAGGGTTGGCTTAGCGAACGATACAGCACCGATTTACCGGCGGTGGTGCTGGCGTAGTTGACGTAATCGAACAGTTCGTCCACTTCTATGGTGTTAAACGCGCCTTGGTCGATGACGCCTTCACCGGTGGGCAAGGGGTGGCTCGAGCGCACTGTCGGCCATTCGTCGTTCCAGCTTTGTAAGATGTTTTGTTGCATATTACCCCCGGTTTTTATGTGCCGCGCTTTATTCAGTGCGCGGTTTTGATTAAATCAAGCATCACCTCGACATGAGCGTCGCTGTCGTTTAAACACGGAATATAACGATACGTCTCGCCGCCGGCTTCCAGAAAAATCTCCTGGTTGGCGATGGCGATCTCTTCCAGCGTTTCCAGACAGTCTACCGAGAATCCCGGACAAATCACGTCGACATTTTTGACGCCTTGCTGCGGTAGTTCTTGCAACACTTCCACGCAGTACGGTTTCAGCCATTCGGCTTTGCCGAAGCGCGATTGAAATACCAATTTCCATTGTTGGTCTTTGAGGCCTAATTGCTCGGCAAGCAGGCGACCGGTGGTTTGGCATTGATAGAAATAGGGGTCGCCCCATTCGGTCAGTTTGGCCGGTAAGCCGTGAAATGACAGCAACAGCAATTCCGCTTGGCCGTTGGCTTGCCAATGCTGGCGCACCGATTGCGCCAGGGCTTCGATGTAACTGGGGTGTTCATGAAAGTCGCTGATGAAGTGCAGGCCGGGCATGTGCCGCCAACTGACAAATTCCTCGGCCACCACATCGAAAATCGAGGCGGTCGTGGTGGAGGAATATTGTGGATAGAGCGGCAGGATAACGATTTCGTGGACACCTTGCTTCTGAAAGTTTTGCAATTTTTCCCGCAAGGCCGGTTTGCCGTAGCGCATCGCGCAATCAATGATTAAATCGGCGTCGTCTACACCGGTAAAACCTTGCAATTTGGCGGTCAGCTTTTCGGTGAATACGATCAAGGGCGAGCCTTGCTCGGTCCAGATCGATTGATAGGCATGCGCCGATTTTTTAGGGCGAAACGGCAGCACGAACAAATTCAGGATCAGCCACCACAAGGGCCTGGGCAGATTGACCACCCGCGGGTCGCCGAGAAATTCGCGCAGGAAGCGGCGTACGTCGCCGGTTTTTGGGGAGGCGGGCGAGCCCAGATTGACCAGTAACACCCCGATCTTTTTTTGGCCGGTTTCAGTCATGGTTACTTGCGATTGATCAGGTTCAGGAATTCGGAACGGGTGCTGATTTCTTCTCTGAAGATACCCAGCATGACCGATGTGGTCATCACCGAGTTTTGTTTTTCCACGCCGCGCATCATCATGCACAAGTGCTTGGCTTCGATGACTACCGCTACGCCGCGGGCGTCGATGGCGGTTTCCACCGCTTTGGCGATTTGCCGAGTCAATTGTTCTTGAATTTGCAGCCGCCGACCGTACATATCAACGATACGGGCCAGTTTGGACAAGCCCAAGACTTTGCCTTTAGGCAAATAACCGATGTGGCATTTGCCAATAAAGGGCAATAAATGATGCTCGCACAAAGAGTAAAGCTCGATGTCTTTTACAATTACCATGTCTTCGGTATCGGCTTCAAATATCGCGCCGTTCAATACTTCTTCCAGGGTTTTTTCGTAACCGTTATTCAGGAATTTGAAGGCTTTAGCGGCACGTTTCGGCGTGTCCCGCAAACCTTCCCGATTCACATCTTCGCCTATTGCTTGAATGATTTTGGAGAAAT
The DNA here is from genome assembly GCF_059331595.1 of Methylomonas sp. PHL2-19. Taxonomy (NCBI): domain Bacteria; kingdom Pseudomonadati; phylum Pseudomonadota; class Gammaproteobacteria; order Methylococcales; family Methylococcaceae; genus Methylomonas; species Methylomonas sp. PHL2-19. Next base: position 4,146,752 of record NZ_CP196839.1, on the reverse strand, counting down.
ATTCTTCCATTGCCGCCCTCGAGTAAAAAAATGTCGTGAGTATACAGCATCAAACTGTAAATTCTAAGGCGTCCAAAACCACCTGGCTACCGGCGCCAAAACGGGTGGCGTTTTCGCTGAGATGCCGGCGCCAGGCCCGCGCGCCATCGACCCCATGAAACAGCCCCAGCATGTGTCGTGTGATGCAATGCAGTCTCACGCCTTGTTGTAATTGCTGCTCTATATAAGGCAACAGGGCTAATACCGTTTCTTGCCGCGACGGGATGGAATGCTCGTCGTTAAACAAGCGCCGGTCTACTTCTGCTAGTAGATAGGGATTGTGATAAACCTCCCGGCCTAGCATGACGCCGTCAAGTTGCTCTAATAAATCCAGCGAGCTATCCAAGGATTCGATGCCGCCGTTGATAACTATATTAAGCGCAGGAAAATCTTGCTTCAATTGCAACACCACATCATAACGTAGCGGCGGTACGTCGCGATTTTGCTTTGGTGAAAGCCCGGATAGCCAAGCTTTGCGGGCGTGCACGATAAAGGTCTCGCAACCGGCCGCCGCTACAGTGCTTATGAAGTGTGTCAGTTCTGCGTAAGAATCGCGATCATCGATACCAATCCGCGATTTCACCGTCACCGGCATCGATACTGCCTGGCGCATGGCTGCCACGCATTCGGCTACCAGTTCGGGTTCTGCCATTAAGCAGGCGCCAAAGCGGCCATTTTGCACGCGATCACTGGGACAGCCGACGTTTAAATTGATCTCGTCGTAACCATAGTCGGCGGCGATTTTGGCGCATTCCGCTAGGTCCGCAGGATTGCTGCCGCCCAGTTGCAGAGCCAGTGGGTGTTCTGCTGAGCTGAACTGTAAATGCCGGTCGCGGTTGCCATATAAGATGGCACCAGTGGTGACCATTTCCGTGTATAGCAAGGCATGATGGGATAAAGTACGGTGGAAATACCGACAATGTCGGTCAGTCCAATCCAGCATGGGGGCCACTGAGAATCGGTAGGCCAGGTGTTTGTCAGCTTGGGGGGCGGTATGGTCGCGGTCAGCGGTCATGGGTGGTTCTGGTGGTTGGGAATCAGGATTCAAATTGGTGAGTTTATTATACTTTGCCGGGCTGAATAAAAACCGCAGTAGGAAATCAGCCCGTGCTGAAGGCTGAAGCAGGAAGGCGATAGGAGAATATCAGTCTGCTTTATCGGCGTAGACTTTGTTGGTCAGTTCTTTAAACCAACGCGGCCTGAAAATCACTACGTATAAACCGATGCTGCTGGTAATCGGGATGGGGCCGATGCTAAACAGCATAAACACGATAAAGACAATCGCACATTTGATTCTGGTCAGGCTGGTCGGATGCATATTGGCCCGCTGCTATTAGATGAAGCTAAAAGTTAACACCTTTCATCTAAATGTTGCAGATAGATCAAAAAAAGCCTTGGTGCCGTGTTGACGCCGCCTTGACGAGTGACTTGGGATTCGGGATGGCTATCTGGGTTGTCCGCGCGGACGATTCAAAATTATACGGATTGCCGAAAAACACTCATTTGTATTGTTTGCTAGCTTTGTTTTCGGCCAGGCTACCAACGCATTTACTGTAAGTTTGTTTGGTATGAAACTGATGGAGCGAGTTGCTAACCGGCTGGACCAATGCACGAGTGCCGGGTTTTAGGGGGCGAGAGGCAAGTGCGTTAATCGTTTCCATGCTGCCTATGCATTGCTTGGGTTTTGGCATGGTTGCGGCGGGGGCGTTTTGGGTGGCCAGAAATACGCCGATTATGATCAGTACGAAGCTTATGCCGCAGCGCTTCAGTTCGCGTATACACGTTTTCAGGATGTCTTCGGAATTCATAGTTTGTCTCCTTATGTTGGGGTTATAAAAACTTAGCGAGCTGATGCGCATGTTTCAGGTATTCGCGCCAATCGGTTTGCTGTGGGCAGCTAAGGCGCTGAATAACGACGCCATTTCGCGATCCGGTTGAACGTGGCCTCGAGCCTACGATGGTTATCGGCAAACTTTCATTGTGGCGCGGCCAGCCTTATAACAAGGCCATGCTTAAACCAATCTGAAGTGAATTTTTGCCACGCGGATTTTTGCATGTATTTCTTGGTGAATTTCCAGTGCTTCACTACGCATCTGGGCGCAAAATGCACAGAGGCCTTCGTGGGCGGTATGTGACTTTTCATGGGCTGACAATAAGTCGCCGCACCTTTTGCAACGAGTAATCTGCTGGAATGTTTTCATGGTGATCGCCTCGTAATCGGAATGTGTGAAAATAATGCGCTATGGGTTTGTTCGGTATCCGGCTCTTTGTAATTGCAGAGCTACGCTACACATCGCAAAACCAATGCCACTAGAAAATCGGGTGCGCCGTAATTATTCTAGGTAATTGTTTATGCATTATTTTATGGGCTGATCATTCTGAAAAATAGTGAAAAAATGCACAAGAAATTGTTGATTTCAGCACTAAATATCGTATCGCTTACGAAATGTCGTACAAGGTGTCAGCGTCAGTCGATGATTCAGGGGCGTTAGACGCTTTTGCAGGTTTAAAGTTGGTATGAGTTTTTAGGTTAATGGCTGTCGCTACTGGGGTAGCTCCAGCGCTGGCTCGAAGATTTGTAATCGGCGGGCAAATGCGGGTTTAATCAAATCTACCTCTGTCTTGAATGATGCTGCTCAGGTGCTTGATCTGCACTTAAGTTTTGACGAAATATCGTCAACCATTCAAAAATATGTGATACATTTCGCTTTAAACGTATCGGGAAAATATTCCCAATTAACTAGGTAGTATGAGTGTGCTACCGATGAAATGCTTGAGAGTCCGCATGCGGCAACGATACTATCCGGCCATATTCAAAACGCTAAACGCTGCTATCGTTTCCTATGTCTGCGCACTCGCAGCCCTAGTGCCTGCCTCTGTAGTTGCCGGGGGCCATATGGGACATATGCCCAGCCATGGCACCACCGGGTTGCCGGGTGATTTGTTGTTGTTTCCGGCTGTGACCGGCATCGAGCGTTTCGATCAAGAACCGCAGAAAAAACTCAGTACAGGTGACGTTATCCCCGAGATTAACGTGTTTTACACCACCGACTATCAGCGCTTCCGCTTTCTCGGCGAATGGCTGGTCAGCACCAAAACCCATAATCTGGAACGCTTTCAATTAGGCATGCATGTTGGCGACGAAGCCACGCTGTGGTTGGGGCGCTTTCATAACCCGATCGGCTATTGGAACATGCAGTTCCACCACGGCGCGTTTCTGCAAACCACGATCAGCAGGCCCGGTATTATGGCTTTCGAAACGGCGGGAGGCGTGATTCCCAATCATTTGACCGGGTTTTTATGGGAAGGCGTCCACGATCTGGGTGAGGGCGGCTTGTATTACACGGTTGGCGCTGGTGCGGGCCCGCAAATTAATAAAGGTTTGGAAGCGTTCAATCTGGTGGAGCCGGGAGGTTCCCGCCGGCCTGGTGTGTCGTTTCGGTTGGGCTACCAACCTATCAGCTACGGGGTCGATGAGTTCGGTATTTCCGGGGCCTACAATCAAATTCATTCCGACGAACTGGCCGTTAAAAACGTTAATCAGTTCGTCGCCAGTGCCTATGCCGCTAAGCAAATCCAATCGCTCAGATTATTAAGCGAAATTGTCTATGTGAACAATACCTTGGAAAGCCCGTTGGGCGGCAAAACTTACGACGATTTTCTCAGCGCTTACGGGCAAGTGGAATGGGACCTCAATCCAGCCTGGACTTTGGTGGGCAGGGTGGAAGGCAGCTTTGGCGCTAGCCACGACCCGTATCTGGCAATGTTTCCCAAATTTGTGGAAGATAGATTTCTCGGTGGCATACGCTACAAACTCAACCACACGAATTCCCTAAAGATTGAAGCCTCCCGCGATCATTTACGCGACGATCATTTCGGGCAAGTGATGTTTCAATGGAGCGCGGTGTTCCCATGAAGCTGCTACGCGGTCTTTGCATCATTGTTTTGCTATTGCTGCTTGGAGCGCAGAGCCTATGGGCTATCACTCGCCATTCTCTGGTATTGGCCACCAGCGCCAACTCGTCGATGCCGGCTCTAACCGTGCAAGAAGCCAGAAAATTGTTCTTGGGCGTGCCGCTGGAGAAGGGCGGCGAACACCCCGTGCCCTTATTGAATATCAGCGATCCGTTAATTTTCGAAGTATTTCTGCAAAAAGTGGCTTTCATGTCGGCTAATGCCTATGAAAGTCAAACCATATCGGTGGTTTTCCGCCTCGGCGGTAAGCGTCCGGAGAGTTTTAACGATCTGAAGAGCTTGGTCGATACGCTGCAACAAAATCCGGGTACGGTGACCTATTTGTGGGAAGATCAAGTCCGGGCCAATCAAGGCCTGAAAGCGGTTAACGTGTTATGGCAGGGAGCCCTGGAATGAGTCGGTTTTTTCATAGTTTTAACGGCCGAATGATTCTGGCGGTTGTCGGCATTCATTTACTGCTGGTGCCGGTGTTGTTGTTCGGCATTTATCGGGTAATCAAACCCAGTTTGGAAGCGCAGTTTGTCAATTACGTCCGCTCCGATGCCTTGCTGTTCAGTAATCTGGTGACACCGCGCCTGCAACACAGTAAGGCCGGCGAATTGCAAGGCTTGTTAGGGGAGTTTCTGTTGAATGGCCGTTTGGCGTTTGCGGAAATCGCCACCGAGCGCGGCAATATTCGCGCCGACATCGAACTGAATGCGCAGCAGCAATTTCAGGAAGATTTTTTCTTCGGCGAGCACGACGACGATATTTATTTTTTGGCCGTACCGATTTTGAATCCTGAAGACGGCTCTTTGGCGATGCTAAGACTGGGTTACGACGAGCGGCAGATTCAACGCGACATTGCCACGATCTATCAGCGTAGCGCCTATTTTGTCGCGGTTTACATGGGCTTGACGCTGCTCGTGGTGGGATTGTTCGGGCGCAAACTGGTTATGCCGCTGGAACGTTTACGCGACGAAGCCGAACAAATCGCCGCCGGCAATCACACCGGGCAATTTAATTCCGGCACCAAAATTACCGAAGTAGCGGCGTTGGCCGAGCATCTGGAAAAAATGCGCCAAGCCTTGCTGTCCGCCCGCGACGCGGCATTGCAGGCCGCCGGCGCGAAGAGCGAGTTTCTGGCTAATATGAGCCATGAAATCCGCACGCCGATGAACGGCATCATCGGCATGATAGGCTTGGCCTTGCGCACCGAACTCACCCCGCAGCAGCGCGAGTTTCTGGGGATGGCGAACAGCTCGGCGGATGCTTTGCTGCGCATCGTCAATGACATTCTGGATTTCTCCAAGATTGAGGCGCGTAAGCTCGAACTCGATCATGCACCGTTTAAAGTCCGCGAAAGCCTCGGCGACACCTTAAAGCTGCTGGCCGGCCATGCCCATGAAAAAGATCTAGAGTTGATGTTGCGCATCGACCCGGAAACCCCGGACGATTTGCTGGGCGACGTTGGCCGTTTGAATCAAGTCATCATTAATCTGGTCGGCAATGCCATCAAATTTACCCAGCACGGCGAAATCGTGGTGCAAGTCAAACCGGAATCGGTCGATGAAAACAAGGTTTGTTTGCAGATTGCGGTCAGCGACACCGGTATCGGTATTTCCCCCGATAAACAACAGCTTATTTTCGAAGCCTTCGCGCAGATAGACGCATCCTCCACGCGCAAATTCGGCGGCACCGGCCTGGGTTTGTCGATTTCTTCGCGCTTGGTCGAGTTGATGGGCGGGCATTTGTCATTGGAAAGCGAAGAACATAAAGGCAGCACTTTTTTCTTTACCGCCGTGTTTGACCGGCACACTAAAAGCGAGGCCGACGCGCCATTTCAGCCACTGATAGACGTGAAAAATCTACCGGTGTTGATCGTGGACGACAATGCCATCAATTTACGGGTGTTCTCGGAAATCTTGAACCATTGGGGCATGCGGCCCACCACGGTGGATAGCGGCGAGGCGGCCATCACCGCATTGAAGAGTATGGCGGAAACCGGCGAAGCCTACGCTTTGATTTTACTCGATGCGATGATGCCGATCATGGACGGATTTATGGTGGCGCAAGCCATCAGAGAGGATCAACGCTTCGAGCCGGTAACCATCATGATGTTGTCGTCTGCCGACCGGCCGGACGATTGCGAACGTTGCCACGATTTGGGCATCAATCTGTATGTGCGTAAACCGGTCAAACATTCGGAATTGTGGAATGCCATTCAATCGGCGTTGGGTAAATCCGCCAAAGCCGCAGAAGCCGCGCTGACAGTATTGGCCGAGCCGCTGCGTAAATTAAGAATTTTGTTGGCGGAAGATAATCCGGTTAACCAATACATGGCCGTGGTGTTGCTGGAAGAGCGCGGCCACACCGTGAAGGTGGCCAACAACGGCCAGGAGGTGCTGGATATATTGGCTACGGATATTTTGTTCGATCTGATCTTAATGGACGTGCAGATGCCGGTAATGGATGGTTTTCAGGCTACCGAAGCGATTCGGGCCAGCGAGCGCGACACCGGTAAACATATGCGGATTATCGCGATGACCGCACACGCCTTGAAAGGTGATAGGGAACGCTGTTTAGCCGTTGGTATGGACGATTACATCGCCAAACCCGTGCAGGAGCAGGATTTGTTGGCAATGGTGGAGTGTTGGAATATGGCGGGAACAGAACAAGCGGATAAGCACAGCATGGCGTCGGCGCTGTTGGCTGAGCCGGCGCTGGATTGGCAACAAGCCTTAAGCCGGGTGCGCGGTAGACAGCAGATGTTGTGCAAAATGATGACTTTATTTCAGGAACAGTCAGCGCCGCTGCTGAATGACATGGCCGATGCGATACAGCGTCAGGATGCCGAATTGTTACGGCTATCCGCACATACCCTGAAAAGCTCGGCTAACAGCATCGGCGCCTTCCCGTTCGGCAAGATAGCCCAGCAGCTGGAGACGATGGGCCACGAGGCTGCCTTTACTGATGCGGCCGCCAGTTACGAGTTACTGCAACAAGCCAGCATTCGGCTGGAGCCGGCTATTCAGGAATATTTGCACGAGTTTCAGGAATGATGCTGCCGCCGGTGGTTGGGATAGGTTAAGAAGGAGATAGGCATGACTCATAAGCGCCAGCGCGATAAACCGTTAATCTTGATGCTGGACGACAATCCGGTTAACTTGGAAGAGTTGGCAGGCTTGGTCGATGAAGCCGGCTTTGACGTATTGCGTGCGGAAACGGGCGAAATTGCCTTGGTCCAAGCCGTGGCCCAATTGCCAGACCTGATTCTGTTGGACGTGCTGATGCCGGGCATGGACGGTTTTACCGTCTGCCAGACCTTGAAAACCATTCCGACGACGCGCGATATTCCGGTGTTATTCATGACAGCCTTGGCCGATACCGCCGATAAATTAAAAGGTTTTCAAGTCGGGGCGGTGGATTACATCACCAAGCCGTTTCAATACGAAGAAGTGCTTGCCCGCGTGCAAACCCATCTGACGCTGCAAAAGTTGAAGCTGGAGTTGCAAGAAAAAGAGCAGCGCCTGTCGCGGATTTTCGAGAACGCGATGGATGCGATTCTGACGCTGGATGACGTCGGGCGGATTACCTTATTCAACGCGGCGGCCGAACAGATGTTTCGCTGTAAAGCCGCCGACAGCATTGGCCGGGCGGTGGATAGATTTTTGTCGCCCGAGCTTTACAAAACGCTAACCAATTTTCGCAACGGCGTGCCGGCCGAGCAGGCCATTTGGGTGTCGGAAGGCATGAGTGCGGTACGCGCGGATGAGAGCACTTTTCCCATTGAAGCCACCATTTCCCGCGTGGAAGCCATTGGGCAGAAACTGTATATCCTGATTTTGCGTGACATCAACGAACGTAAAGCCCGGCAACAGGCCGAAGCGGAATGCAACACCCTGCGCGGCATCAATCTTTATCTACAAGAAGAGGTATTAGCCAGCCGCGATGGCGAGGAATTGATCGGCAATTCTCCGGCATTGCATCAAGCGATGGATCTGGTCAGGCAGGTAGCCAACACCGACGCAACGGTGTTAATCACCGGTGAAACCGGTACCGGCAAGGAATTGATTGCTCGGGCGATTCACAATCTCAGCGCTCGCAAAGACAAAACCTTGGTGAAATTGAATTGCGCGACGATCCCGGAAAATCTCGCCGAAAGCGAGCTGTTCGGTCACGAAAAGGGCTCGTTTACCGGGGCGATTGCTCGCAAATTGGGACGTTTTGAACTGGCTAACGGCGGTACCTTGTTTCTGGATGAAATCGGCGAATTGCCGTTGGAGATGCAGGCCAAATTATTGCGGGTGCTACAGGAAGGCGAATTCGAACGGGTGGGCGGCACGCAAACCCTGACCTGCGATGTGCGGGTCATCGCCGCCACCCATCGGGATTTGGCGCAGTTTTCGCAACAAGGTAAATTTCGGGCCGACTTGTATTACCGTTTAAATGTGTTTCCCATTAATTTGCCGCCGCTACGCGAGCGTAAGGAAGACGTGCCGTTTTTGGTGAAACATTTTATCGATAAGTACGCGGCAAAATTCGGCAAGAAAATTCAGTCTATTCCGGAACGGATGATGGCCGATCTGCAAAGTTATTTCTGGCCCGGCAATATTCGCGAGCTGCAACATATCATCGAACGTGCGGTGATTTTAACTAAAGGCAGTCAACTGGCCGCCGTGGATTGCGTGAATGTGATGGGGGCCGGCGGCGCGCCCAACGCTGCACCGATTGTCACGCTGGACGAAGCCGAGCGCGCGCATATTCTGAAAGCGCTGGAAGCCACGTCCTGGCGAATTGCCGGTAATCAGGGGGCGGCGAAGATTTTGGGGGTGCCATCCACGACTTTGCGGTCGCGGATGGAAAAGCTGGGGATTAGTAAACCGGCCTGACGGGGGCTAGTTTTCAAACACATCTACGCCTTTCGGCGCTTTGAAATTAAACAAGGCGTCGTCCAGCTTGGGATTGAGCTGGATGTTGGAAAAATAAATTCGGGTTAATTGTCCGAAATTGTCGCTTAGCTCCATACCGCCCAATTGGTTGCCGTTCAGGCCGATCAAAATGTACTTGAACCCGCTTTCTTCATTCTTGGGTGATAGCTTCACCCAGTTCATGCCGTCGTCTTCCTTGCCTTGTTCCTGCAGGATGAATTTTTCCTCTATATCCACTTCGCCGGTCAATAACAATGCTGGCGTGGAACCCAGCGAATCGTCCAACTGTTTGACGGTTACTTGCTCCAGATCAGCATCGTAAAACCAGACTTTGCCGGTATTGGACACAATCTCTTGCACAAAGGGTTTTTGGTAGTTCCAACGAAATTTGCCGGGTCGGCTCAGATAAAATTTACCGGTGCTGTTTTGCGCGGGGCGGCCGCTTTTATCGAAACTGGTTTGCTTGAAATCCGCCGTCAAGGAACTGCTGCTGGCTAAAAAGCTTTTCAGCCGAGCAATCGGCGCATCGTCGGCCCAGGCTGACGGGGTGGTGGCGATCAGGAAAATCAGAGCAAAAATGTGTTTAAGCAACATAGTTAAAATGGGTTCAGGTTATTAAGCCAGCTTTCGCCGGATTCCGGGTTTGCTCCGCAGTCGGCAAATTGGCTGGGTCCGGAGCCATCCACGAACGGCATGAGTTTGGCGCCGGGGCAGCCTTCATTGCTGAGCAAACCGCTGGCAGCGTCTATCCAGGTCATCTGTACATTATCCGGTGGTACCAGACTGACCGGCTTCTTCGACACTTGCCGCATCAACTCGGACCAGATTTGCAAGGCGCCGGTTCCGCCGGTCAAACCGGTTGGTTTGTTGTCGTCACGGCCCACCCACACCACCGATAGAAAATCGCCGCTAAAGCCGGCAAACCAGCTGTCTCGTAATTGGTTGGTGGTACCGGTCTTGCCGACTAAAGCCATGTTCTGCGGCAGATAGTTATACGCAGAATGGCCGGTGCCGGCATACATCACTTCCTGCAAAATGGTGTTGGTGATAAAGGTAGCGGCAGGATCAACGGCTTGACGCACGGTAAACGGATAACTTTGCAGGGCCTTGCCGTCAGCGGCATTGACCGCGCGGATCGAGCGCAGCGGTGTGGCAAAACCGTCGCCGGCCAAGGTTTGGTAGAGCTGGGTGACTTCCAGCGGCGTCAGCGGTTGCGCGCCCAGCAGGAAGGACGGAAATAAATCCACCGGCCGGCTGACACCCATGCTTTTTAAGGTGTTGGCGACTTTGGCTAAACCGACGTCCATGCCAATCCGCACCGTCGCCATATTGTAGGAGTGGGCCAGGGCGCTATGCAGCGGCACGACGCCGTGTTCCTGATTGTCGTAGTTGTCCGGCGACCAGGTTTTACCTCTTTCGGCGGGAATTTCCAGGCGGGTATCGCTGATCGGCGTGGCGATGGTGTAGCGGTCCGGATATTCCAGTGCGGTCAAATACACTACCGGTTTAATCAACGAACCTATCGGTCGTACCGCGTCCAAAGCGCGATTGAATCCGGTGTCCTCGGCGTCGCGGCCACCAGCGAGGGCGACAATTTCACCACTGTCACGGCGGGTAACGATGGCGGCGGTTTCCAAATCGTTACTTTTCGGACTTTTCTCCAGATGTTTCAGCTTGCTGGCGATGGATTTTTCCAGTGTGTCCTGGATACGGGTGTCCAAGGTTGTGACGATGCGCAAGCCTTCCGAGGTCAAATCGTCTTCTTTATATTCCTGTTTCAGTTGGCGTTTGACCAGATCGATAAAACCCGGATAGCGGTTGGCGGAGCGATGAATCACCGTGGCTACCCCTAACGGTTGTTTTTTGGCTTCGCTCAGTTGCTGTGCGTCGATAAAACCTTCGGTGTGCATCGCATCCAGCACGATGTTGCGGCGTTCTAACGTGTGTTCCGGATTGCGGCGCGGATCATACTCGGACGGCCCGCGTACCAAGGCCACCAGCGTGGCGACTTGATGTAAATTCAGAGTTTTTAACGATTGGCCAAAATAAAATTCGCTGGCCAAACCAAAGCCATGCACCGCGCTGGCGCCGTCTTGGCCCAGGAAAATTTCGTTCAGATAGGCTTCCAGAATTTCGTCCTTGCTGTAGCGATATTCCAGAATAAACGACATCAAGGCTTCTTTAAGCTTGCGGCGTAGCGTGCGTTTGGGATTCAGGAAAAAGTTTTTCACCAACTGCTGGGTGATGGTGCTGCCGCCTTGCACCATGCCGCCGGCTTTCACGTTGGACCACATGGCACGAACGATGCCCTTGGGCGAGATGCCGAAATGGTTGTAAAAGTCCTTGTCTTCGGTGGACAGCAGGCCTTGCACCAGGGTTGGCGGCGCTTCGTCCAGTTTGATCAGAATTCGGTCTTCCTTACGGGTGGGGTAAAAACTGCCGATTTGCACCGGGTCCATGCGGACAATGGCCAAACTCTCGCCGGTGGCGGCGTCAGTAATACCGGCGATGCCGCCGCTCGTGAAACTCACGCTGATATTGCGGCTTTCCTGAGGCGTATTGCCGAAATTAAAGGCGCGGGTGCGGATGTTGATCTGGCCGCCCTTAATGGAATAGGAGCCTTCGCCGGCCAGTTGATTATCCTGCCGGTAATGCAGTTCCAGCAGCAAGTCTTCCAGATTTTTGCTGGAAATTTCGTAGCCGGCGTAAAGCTCGACGGGGCTGGCATACACGCGGGCCGGAATCGACCAACGCTTGCCCTCGAATTGCTGGCGTACCGTGTAATCTAGGTAGCTAACATACACCGCCAATACGAAAGCCCCGATCAGCAGCAGTGAAACCAACGCGCGTTTCAGCCACGATGCCTGGGGTTGCGATTTTCTGCGTCTAACGGTCGATTTGCTGCTTCTGGGTCGTCTAGGCATTAAGTCGGTATCTGATCTCGCCAGCGGCAGTTAGCGGCGGCTGTGTGAATGGGGCGAAGATGGCACCTGCTGGTTCGGCGCAGTTCATTTAGCTTGCTATTATCTAATAAAATGCCCACTTCCGCACAGATTGCTGGCGTTATTGAGGAGAATAGGCGAGTGTTGATACTGAAACTGTTTCCCGAATGCTTGGTCCAGCTACCGTCGACACTGATGCGTTTTGGTTTGCTGCTGGTGCTTGTGCTTGCGCTTGTGCTGGCAACCATGCCGAGTGTCGGAGCGGTCGAAAACCGGATCGATATCGAAGCTTTTGTACGTAACGGTTGTCCACATTGCCAACAATCCGAGCATTTTTTGGCGGCGCTGCAAGGCGAGCAACCCGGTTTACGGATCGTTATTCGCAATATCTCAGCAGAGCCAACCGCCTTGGAGCGATTGCAGCAGATTACCGAATCCCGGCAAGCCGGGCCAATCAGGTTGCCGACATTTCTGGTGCATGGCGAATACATCGTCGGTTATTCCGCAGAAGCCGGTAGTAGCAGTTTGATTAGGAATGCCTTGCGTGCCGGTGCGCTGCCGAGTGAAATGTCCGGCGCAGAAGCCGGTAGCTGTGAAGTGCAAGTCAGCGAGTCGTGCGATGTGCCGGTTAGCCAGACGGCGCCGACCGAACCTGCGGTGTTTGCCGTGAATTGGTTTGGCAGGCGCATCGGTCTTGATGAGGTTGGTTTGCCGGCTTTTACACTAGCCATGGGCTTGCTGGACGGTTTTAACCCTTGTTCGATGTGGGTGTTGATTCTGATGATTTCGATGCTGGCGCCCATGAATAATCGCCCTCGGATGTTGGCGGTGGCCGGCACGTTTGTTGTCGTCGAAGGGATGGCTTACTTCGTGTTTATGGCCGCCTGGTTGAATCTATTTTTACTGATAGGCTTATCGCGAGCTTCGGAATTGGCTATCGCCGGCATTGCCGTGTTGGCCGGCGCGATCAACCTGAAAGATTTTTGGGCGTTTGGCAGGGGGATCTCGCTGTCGATTCCGGTTGCCGCCAAACCCGGTATCTACAACCGGATTCGGCGCATCCTGCAAGCCGAGAATTTGGCGGGGGCGATGTTGGGGGCCGTGGTACTGGCTTTGCTGGTCCAGATCGTCGAATTGTTGTGTACCTCCGGATTTCCGGCCCTTTACACACGCATACTCACCTTGCGGGAATTAAGCGGCTGGGACTATTACGGTTATTTAATGTTGTACAATCTGGCTTATATGCTGGATGACGTCGTTGTGCTGGGTGTGGGAGTCGTGACCCTGAGTCAGCGTCGTTTGCAGGAAAAAGAAGGTCGTTGGCTGAAATTGCTTAGCGGCTTGGCGATGGTAAGTTTAGGGTTGTATTTAATATTGCGCGGTTTAGGCGAGTAGATGGCCGGTTGGCGTGGGGCGCTGATTAACAGCACTTTTCTTTATCACTACACGTGCGATAGAACCGAAACGAGATAGGAGAATTCGTGATTGATAACAAGCGCAGGCACCCGCGCCTAAAGCACCGTGCCAAAATCAGGATGACGGTGCCGGCATCGGCTGAAGCGGTCGTGGTGGATATGCGGGACTTTTCCGAGACTGGATTGTTTTTACTGTGTGCCAACGAATTAATCCCGCCGATTGGCGCGCTAGTGGAAGTGCAAACCACCGAATTCGACGATGCGCCGATACAAACTGCTATTGTGGTGCGGGTAGAGCCGGACGTGGGGTTTGGTCTGGAGTTTGCGCCGCGTTGATCAGGCAGTCAGGTCGAGGAGCTCTCCGTTACGGCTGGGTTGCTTTTGCGAATTTAACAATTCTCCGCGAGCTTTATTAGCCATCGCCGCTGCCTTGGCGGCGATGCTTTGATCCGGGCCTGAGGGACTGGCCGGCGCTAATGCGGCACGGCGGATAGTCTCGGCTTTGCGCAGAGTCGCTTCCGGATCGCCGGCAACCTCTGACACATCAATATTCACTTCACCGCCGGTGGCGTAACGTTGGCCATCCGGCCCCGTCACAAAAGTAAAACGCGCACCACTGACAGCGATACCGCCGGCGGCACTTAAATGAGCTTGCTCGTGCGCCCGAACTTCCTGGTCGCGGGCTTTAAGCTCGGCAATTTGGCTTAGCTGTTCCGGACTGTATTGGCCGGATTGGGCGCTTCCGCTTTTCGCGGCTTGGGCGAGGGGTTCGGCAGACGCTTGTGCGCCGGTCGCGGCTAGGCTGCGGCCGGTCAGCCGATATAGCGAGGTTTGATTGGAAGAGGCGGTGACCAGCATGTTTGGCCTCGAGCGGATTCTGTTAGCTGGGTCTAAGAATACACCTTGACTTCATTTGACTTCAAGTAATCAAAGCATGTTTAGCCTGAGTTTTTGCGGTAAGGGGCGGCTATCAGTCTAGTGTGTTAATCTCTCGTACTCGCCATTTCTGGGGTTGTGGGCATCCCGTTTGTTAATTGCACTGGGCTCCTGCTTGTGCTGGAAAGACGATTATGAATTATCAGAAGTTCCCGCTAAATGCTCAGACTGGCCAATTTCTGCAAAGCCCATTGTGCATGCTCGCGCACCATCTCCGATTCATCACTCAATCTGCCGGCCAATGCCGTCTTAGCCGCATCAGTGGCTTTGCCATTACCCAGCGCCACAGCGATATTGCGCAGCCAACGCTGATGACCGATGCGGCGAATCGCCGAGCCTTCGGTTTTTTGCAGAAACTCCGTTTCGGTCCAATTGAACAATTCAAGCAAAGTCGCCTGGTCCAAGCGATGGCGGGGTTTAAAATCGCTTTCCGCGCTAAGTTTGGCGAAACGGTTCCACGGGCACACCAATTGGCAATCATCGCAACCGTAAATCCGATTGCCCAGCAAGGGGCGCAATGCCACTGGAATGCTGCCGTGCAATTCGATAGTTAAATACGAGACGCAACGGCGGGCATCAACCTGATAGGGGCCGACGATGGCTTGGGTCGGGCAAATATCCAAACAAGCCCGGCATTGTCCGCAGTGGTTGCTGACGGGCTGATCGCTGGGTAAGGCCAAGTCGGTATAAATTTCCCCGAGAAAAAACCAGGAACCGGACCGGCGATTGATCAGGTTGCTGTGCTTGCCTATCCAGCCCAAGCCGGCTTTCTCGGCGATGGCTTTTTCCAAAACAGGTGCGCTGTCGACAAACGCCCGATAACCGAACGGGCCAATCTCCTCGGCGATTTTGTCCGCGAGCTTTTGCAAACGATTGCGTAACAGTTTGTGGTAATCACGTCCCAAGGCATACCGCGATACGAAGGCGGCGGCCGGGTCTTCCAATAATTGTTTGCTGGTTGCCGCAGGTTCCGGCAAATAATCCATTCGCGCCGAGATAATGCTGCGTGTGCCTTCCTGCAATAACGCCGGCCGGCTGCGTTTTAAACCGTGTGCGGCCATGTATTGCATCTCGCCGTTAAAGCCTTTATCAAGCCAGTCGTGCAGATGCCGTTCGGCATCACTTAAATCCGTGCCGCTGATGCCTATCTGCTGAAATCCCAATTCCTCGCCCCAGTGCTTGATGCGTTGGACAAGTGCGTTAAGATCTTCGGCTTGGGTTAAAGGCGTGTGCAATTTACGGAACCTTGGGAAATAGTAGGGGAGATCGTCGTGGCCTTGTAAGGAATGGCTCGCGAATAGCTGGATAAGCTAACCGTATCAAACATGAAGATCAACCGTTAAGCTGTTCAAGTCACTGGTAAGAAATCCCTGCCAGTCACGAAGGATTACGTAGAAAAGCTAAGCGGGGCGTTTTATGATCGACGGCAAAAAAGCGCGACATCCTTATCAAGCAAAACTTGGACGACCGATTATGACAATTCCGCTGTATCCGGCGCATACCAGTGCCACATGGACAATAGTGAAGCATAAACTATTGCTGTGCCTGGCTATGTGGTTGCCGCATCACCCAGTGCTTGCTGATAACAAACTGCCTATCGGCGAGTTTAGGCAGAATCGTCTAGACGGTTGGGAACATAAAAGCTTCAAAGGCGAAACCCAATACCGATTGCAAGCAATCGACGGCGTGACAGCACTGGTAGCCGATAGCCGAGCAACCGGTTCCGGTCTGTTTAAGGAACAACGCATCGATCTAACCCAAACGCCATTCCTGAACTGGTCGTGGCGCATCGGCAATCGTTTATCCGGCTTGAACGAACAAAGCAAGGCTGGCGATGATTACGCGGCGAGGGTTTATGTGGTGGTCAAAGGCGGGCTGGCGTTTTGGCAAACCAAGGCTGTTAATTATGTCTGGGCCGGGAACAGCAAACGGGATAGCGTCTGGCCGAATGCTTTTGCCGGCGATCATGCGATGATGATGGCTTTACGCGATCAGGAAGCACCGTTGAATGTCTGGGAACACGAAAAACGCAATATTAGGGCCGACTTCAAGCAACTATTCGGTGAAGACATCATCGCTATCGATGCCGTCGCCATCATGACCGATACCGACAACAGCGGCGGCCAAGTTTTTGCTGTGTATGGCGATATCTGGTTTTCCAAGGATTAAGCATGCACGACACCAAACCTCTGCTGGCCAACAGCGACTTTCCGGCCATTTTTCGCAAGCCGTTGGAGATTTTGCAAATCAATCTGGGCTATCGGTGCAACTTGAGTTGTGTGCATTGCCATGTCAACGCCGGCCCCAAACGCACTGAAATGATGAGTCGGGAGACTATCGATGAAATATTGGCGCTGGCCGACGCCGCTAACATTCACACGCTGGATCTGACAGGCGGCGCGCCGGAAATGCATCCGGATTTTCGCTATTTGGTGCGAGCCGCGCTGGATCGTGGCATAGCGGTGATCGACCGTTGCAATCTGACCATTCTGGAAGAACCTGAATACGCCGATCTCGCCGCGTTTCTGGCCGCGCAGCAGGTCAAGATCGTCGCCTCTCTGCCGTGTTATCTGGAAGAAAATGTCGACAAACAACGCGGCAAAGGCGTGTTCAAAGACAGCCTGGCGGCCTTGCAGCGTTTGAATCGGCTGGGTTATGGCCAGCCGGACAGCGGACTGGAATTGAATCTGGTGTTCAACCCGCAAGAGGCAGTATTGCCGCCCGATCAACATAATCTGGAACGGGCTTATAAACAGCATTTGCAGCAACATTACGGCATCTTCTTCAACCGCCTGTTTGCCATCGCCAATATGCCGATTCAGCGCTTCGGCAGCACCTTGGTCAGTCTCGGCTGTTTCGAATCCTATCTGGCATTACTGAAAGACAGTTTTCGGGCCGACAACCTTGAAAACCTGATGTGCCTGAATACCCTCAGCATCGACTGGCAAGGCTATGTCTACGATTGCGATTTCAACCAGATGCTGGGTTTGCCCTTGGGCGCTGCAGCCAACCCCCAAACCCATATCAGCGAGTTGCGACTGGACCAACTGCAAGCCGCCCCCATCGCCACCGCCGCCCATTGTTACGGTTGTACGGCCGGCCAAGGTAGCAGTTGCGGTGGGGCTTTAGGATAAATCCAAGGGCATGCCCACCCTCTCATGAAACCGTCAAGACTCATCTTACTACTGATAATGGCGGGATTGATCGGGCTGTTTTTCAGCTTTGATCTCGAGCATGAGCTAAGTCTGGGCAACCTAAAATTACAGCAAGCGGCGATAGCGGATTATCGCCAAAACAATCCGCTATCAGCGCTTACCCTGTATGCCGCGCTGTACATCACGGTCACTGCGTTGTCATTACCGGGGGCGACGATATTGACGCTGGCCGGCGGCGCGGTGTTCGGTTTGCTCTGGGGCACGCTGATCGTCTCGTTTGCCTCCAGTATCGGCGCAACGCTGGCGTTTCTGGCCGCGCGATTTCTATTTCGCGACTGGGTCAAATCCCGCTTCGGCAGCCGTTTGCAGGCCATCGACGACGGCCTGAGCCGCGACGGAGCTGTTTATTTGTTTACCTTGCGTTTGGTGCCTCTGTTCCCGTTCTTCATGATCAATCTGGCGATGGGTTTGACGCCCATCAAGACCAGAACGTTTTACTGGGTGAGTCAGCTAGGCATGCTGGCCGGTACCCTGGTTTACATCAATGCCGGCACCCAGTTGGCAAAAATCGACTCCCTGTCCGCTATTCTCTCTCCCGCTTTGTTGGCTTCGTTTGCCTTGCTCGGTGTGTTTCCATTAGCGGCGAAGAAAATGCTCGAAGTCATTCAACAGCGCAAAGTCTACGCGCGCTGGACCAAACCGGCGCGTTTCGACAACAACCTGATCGTCATCGGCGCCGGTGCCGGTGGTTTGGTGTCGGCTTATATCGCCGCAGCCGTCAAAGCCAAAGTTACGCTGATCGAAAAGCACAAAATGGGCGGCGACTGTCTGAACACCGGTTGCGTGCCCTCCAAGGCGCTGATCCGTTCGGCCAAATTGCTGTCGTATATCAAACGCGCAAAGGAATTCGGCATTGCCAAAGCCGAAGCCGAGTTTGATTTTGCGGAGGTGATGGCGCGAGTACAACAGGTGATCAAAACCCTAGCGCCGCACGATTCCATCGAACGTTATAGCGAGCTGGGCGTGGATGTGATTCAAGGCAGCGCCAAAATCGTTTCGCCCTGGGCGGTGGAAGTCACCACAGCCGACGGAGTTAAAACCCTCACCAGCCGCGCCATGGTTATCGCCGCCGGTGCTAGTCCCGTAGTGCCGCCGATACCAGGACTGGAAAACATCGATTATCTAACCTCGGATAACATCTGGGACTTGCGTGAATTACCCAAACGCCTGTTGGTGTTGGGCGGCGGGCCTATAGGCTGCGAACTGGCACAAACCTTCGCCCGCTTGGGTAGTCAGGTTACGCAGGTGGAAATGGCGCCGCGCATTATGCTTCGGGAAGATCCGGAGGTATCGGACATGGTCCAGGCTCGTTTCCAGGAGGACGGCGTGGAGGTCAAAGTTCAGCATACAGCCAAGGAATTCATCGTCGAAAACGGCGAACAAATTCTGCTGGCCGAACATGTCGGCCAGACGGTCAGGATTGCCTTTGATAAGGTGCTGGTGGCGCTTGGCCGCGCGGCCAATGTGCAGGGTTACGGCGTGGAAGAGCTGGGCATCACGCTATCGCCGCGCCGTACTTTGGACACCAATCCATTTCAGCAAACCAATTATCCCAACATCTACGCGGTCGGCGACGTGGCCGGGCCGTACCAGTTTACCCACACCGCGGCGCATCAAGCCTGGTACGCGACGGTGAATGCGCTATTTGGTCCCTTCAAAAAATTTCGCACCGATTATTCGGTGATTCCCTGGTCGACCTTTACCGATCCGGAGGTGGCCCGCGTGGGTTTGAACGAACAGGAGGCGCAAGCACGGAACATCGCGTATGAAGTCTCTACCTATGGCATCAATGACCTGGACAGAGCAATAGCCGACGGCGAAGCACACGGCTTCGCCAAAGTGCTGACCGTGCCGCGCAAGGATAAAATCCTCGGCGTCACCATCGTTGGCGAACATGCCGGCGACTTACTGGCTGAATTTGTGCTGGCGATGAAACACGGTATTGGCTTGAATAAAATCCTGGGCACTATTCATATCTATCCCACCCTGGCGGAAGCCAATAAGCATGTGGCGGGCGTCTGGAAGCGCAATCATGCCCCGCAAGGTCTGCTGAAATGGCTGGGCCGTTATCACGCTTGGCGGCGCAAGGTTTAAGCCATGCCAGCGATCTATCCCGACAGTGTGCTTATGATTTTTTGCAAAGCGCCGATTCCCGGCCAAGTCAAAACCCGGCTGCAACCAGCCTTAAGTGCGGAACAGGCTGCCGCAGCACATCGGCAATTGACTTACATGACCCTGGATCGCGCCTTCCAGCAGTCTTTGTGCGCGGTTGAACTACACTGCGTGCCGGACACTAACCATGATTTTTTTCAGGATTGTGCGCGGCGTTATCCGTTGACGCTCAAAGAGCAATACGGCGCCGACTTGGGTGAGCGCATGCACAGCGCCTTTAACGATGCGTTAGGCAGATACCGCCATGCCTTGCTGATGGGTTGCGATTGCCCCAGTCTGTCTAGTGACGATTTGCTTCGCGCATTAGTGGTCTTATACGAAGGTCACGATGCGGTTATCGCACCGGCCGACGATGGCGGGTATGTGCTGATCGGCTTAAACAAAACGCAACCGGGACTGTTCAGTGACATGAGTTGGGGCCATGATCAGGTCATGGCCACCACTCGCAGTCGGGCAAATGAAATGGGTTTGAACCTTTACGAACTGGACAGCCAATGGGATGTGGACACTTACTCCGACTGGTTGCGTTATTCGGCTATGTAAACATTATGGGCAGAACCTAGCTTGATTCGCGTTATTGCCGGGAGGGGGGCGGAATTCAGGCATAGGCTGGAAAGCGAGAGCCCATGATTGAAGAGAACAGTTCACTGGCGATCGGCTCGTCGTCAATGTTGTGTAGCAAACCCGACAATTGAATCCTTGTTGAGCTGTTTCTGGCTGATTTTTAAGGATTTTTTATTGGCATAACGCTTGCTTTTGGATTTATAGCCTCTGCCGGTCACGCTTTGGCTCTTCTGTAGTCGGGAGATTGAAATTTGATCGGCGATGAACTTCCATTCAACTGTTAACTTCCGGGACAGAATATGCCAGCCACTTTTCAACTTAAAACCAACGATGACAATCAGTATTCCTTTTCGTTTGTGAACAGTAAGGGCGAGCTGATTCTGATCAGCGGCGATTACGACAACAAAGAAGAAGCTCTCCAGGGCATTAAAGAAGTGCGAACCGGCTCCTTAATGAGCAACCAGATTGCCGCCAGCAAGGTTCCTGAAGGCGATACTTTTTTTGTGATTAAAGATGCGGCCGGTGCCATCATTGTCAAAAGCGTTTTATTTAATTCAAACATGGTATTCGACAATGCGCTGCACACGGTTAAAGACAATGCCTGCGTTGCCGAAATCGTCGATCTGACACTGTAAACTTGGGCTGAAAGCGCTGCTTTAATTTTTACATAGCGAAAATAGGTAAAGACAATATGGGTGTCGAGCTAAAAATTGTTCGAGAATTGGCCACGGTATGCGTTACTGCAAGCGAACTGGTGGCGATTGAAAATCTGATTAAAGGCGAACTGGCCAAGCCGGCATTCATCGAGCAATTCGACAAAATGGCAAATTCCATCAAGGAGTGTTACGGCGTAAGTACCGCGAGTTTGCAGACTTGGCTGGCGATGACCACCGAAACCGAATTTTGCGAACAATTCGATGCCGCCTATGCCCACCACAAAGCCACTTACCTCAGTATCACCAACCGGCCACGGGTGGCATCGGAGCGGGCTTACCTAGATTACATGCTGCTCCGGGAATTTAAGGAAACTCAAACCGCTTATCCGCTGCTAAAACTGACCTTCGCACGGCTGGATGAGTTTATCGATAAATGGATAACCAACGATGCCTGGCTGGCGATGTCCATCGAGAATTTGGTAAAAATGCTGTATCGATTTCTGACCGAAGTCGCCGAGCTTAAGCAAAAAGACCCAACCGATGCATTCACTATTTATCAAACGCTGATGGCCTCGCTACGTCCGTATTGCGCCTTGCTTGAAAATAACTGGATAGTCCTGGAAGAACCCGTTGGGCAGACTGAAACGGCATAAAGCCATTTCAGAAACGCCGTTATGGGGTAGGGGACGGCATATTTAAGGGGCGCGTTGTTATTGGGCAAACAGCTTGCGTATCGTCCGCAGATTAATGCCCATCGCCACGGTCTCGGCCACAAATGCCGGCCAGGCTTGCCAGATGTAATCGTTGCTTATCCATGCAAGACTGGAAGCCAACAGCGCAACGCGCATGCGGCGATTGTTTAGGTAAAACAATGCCAGTGTAGTGTTGATCACCGCAAAGGCCGGCAATAAAAAGACAGGGCCTTGCCAAGAGCATGCCGTAAGCCCGCTAAACAAAGTCACGAAGCCGGCCGCCGCCCAGTGCTTGCGCACACTTTTCTGCAAACGGCTGGAGATCAGGGTGCGCAGGGCGGTGCTGGCCATGGTCAAGCCGGCGGTCCAGGCATCCAGCAACAGGTACTGCGCGGCCCACAGCACGGCCCCGGCCGCGGACCAACGCCGAAACGCCACGCCATCCGGCAGACAATAAGCCCGCCATTCCACCAGAACGCCAATCCCGCCTATCAGGTAGGCGAGATGTAACAGATTCAAATCCAGTCGCAAGCGCTAAGCCTTACCGCTGAGCTTTGTAAGCGGGGAAATTCGATTAATGCGTTGCCGTTGCCCCGGCATATTTGAAAGGCAGGTACTCGGCTTTCCAGAGATTGGCTTTAACGTAAGCTTCCAGATCGATGCCCACTAAATCCTGCCGGGTCGCGGAGCCGTCTTCCAGTGCTTTAGCCAACACCCGATTAGCCACAAATAAACTGACTTGCTTCAGATCGCCCACCGGCGGGAAAATCAGGTCGGCAGCCGAACATTTCTCCACGATGTAGTCGGCCAAAGCATAGGCAGACTCCAAGACCATTGCGTCGCTAATCCGGCTGCACTCGCCCAACACCGCGGCAAAGCCCAAGCCCGGAAAAATAAAGGCATTATTGCCCTGACCAATCGGATAACGCCGGCCTTGATATTCTACGTCGGCGAATGGGCTGCCGGTCGCGACCATAGCTGTGCCTTGCGTCCACGCCAAGATGTCTTCCGGCGTGGCTTCGCAATTGGCGGTGGGGTTGGATAAAGGGAAAATAATCGGCTGAGCGTGGTTCGCCGCCATGGTTTTAATCACAGTCTCGGTGAACAATCCCGCCACACCGGTTAGCCCGAGTAATACCGTCGGTTTGGCGTGAGTGACCACCTCCAGCAGATTGGGCACTCTATCATCCGGAATATCCCAGTCGTGATAACTTTCCTGAGTATGCGATAGCGGTAATTTGTAGGCCTCGGTCGTAGCTTCCTTGACCACCAGACCATGCGCGTCGACCACGAAAATCCGCTGCAAAATTTGCTCCATGGTTAAACCTTCGCGCAGCATGCCTTTTTTAATGGTACTGGCCACGCCGAATCCGCCGGCACCGGCGCCCACCACCACCACGGTTTGTTCTGCGAGGGTTTCGCCTTTTTTATGGCAAGCCGAGAGTAGGCCGGCCAAGGCCATCGCTCCGGTGCCCTGGATGTCGTCGTTAAAACAGGGCAATAGATCTTTGTATTTGGCCAACAAATCGAAGGCGATGTTTTTCGCAAAATCTTCCCATTGGATAATGGCTTTGGGCCAGACTGTTTGTACCGCGTTAACAAATTTATCGACCAAATCGAAATAAGGCTGGTCGTGCAAGCGCTTGCTATGCGCGCCCAAATAGAACGGATCGTTCAGCAATTCGCTGCGGTTGGTGCCCACATCCAGATTGACCGGCAAGGTTTGAAACGGGCACATGCCGCCGCCGACGGTATACAGCCCCAGTTTGCCGATGCAAATCGCCAAACCGCCCATGCCTTGGTCGCCGATACCCAAAATCGATGAGGAATCGGTCACCACAATCATGCGAATATCGTGTAACGGGTAGTTTTGTAAAATGGTTTCGGCCCGGTCTATGTTGGCTGCCGAAAAAGTCAAACCGCGCGTGCTGGTGAAGTTGGAACTGAATTGTTGCACCGCCAAGCCTATGGTCGGGGTGTAGACGACAGGCACCATTTCGTCCAGATGCTGCTCCAACAGCGCGTAAAACAGCACCTCGTTACGGTCCTGCAGAGCCCGGAGAAATTGATACTTGGAAATATCGTTCGCTTGTTTTTGATAATTGACATACAAGCGGTCTAGTTGCTGAGCCATATCCGTGACTTGCGGCGGCAGCATGCCATCCAAGCCCAGTTCGATACGTTCCTGCACACTAAACGCCGTGCCTTTATTGGTGGCCGGTAGCCTGAGTAAGGTCACGCCCCGAATCGAAACCTCTACATATTTATTACCGTCGGCATCTAGCCGGTAGTCGAAATAATCGCTTAGCGTTGTCATTAAGTTTCCTTGAAAATATTTAATCGAAATCCCAGGGCGAACCAGGAGCTCGAATAGCACAAACTATGGCGCGTGTTCCCTTTATAACAGCCTAATCGGCGATGCGGTAGCCGAAAACACGCTGAATCGGCACTTTTTTTGTCGCTTATAGTTGCCGTGTTTCAAGGCGGTGCAATTACTGAGTGTTTACCGCAAAAATGCCCCAGATTGGCGCTTGTGAGATGATGTTCAGCAGGCTTAGCAAAGAAACTTAACAACACTTTTCCTACGTGAATCAAAAAACTCTGTTTGGTCATCCCATCGGCTTGTACGTGCTGTTTTTCACTGAAATGTGGGAGCGCTTTTCCTATTACGGCATGCGCGCTTTGCTGGTGTTGTATATGACCCAGCATTTAATTCGAGCCGCGCAAACCGATACCTTGGTATTCGGATTTGCGATGCTACGGACTGGTTTGGAAGCCTTTTTCGGGCCTTTATCCACGCAAGCCCTGGCCTCGCAGATTTACGGTTTATATACCGGCTTGGTGTACTTCACCCCGCTGTTCGGCGGCATTTTGGCGGACCGGGTGTTGGGGCCGCGCAAATGCGTGATAATCGGCTGCGTGTTGATGGCTATCGGCCATTTTTTGATGGCTGTCGAAGCGTTTTTCCTGTTGGCACTGCTGTTTTTGATTTTAGGTAACGGCTGTTTCAAGCCCAATATTTCGACGCAGGTCGGCAGTTTATATGCGCCCGGCGACCCACGCCGCGACGGCGCGTTTACGATTTTCTACATGGGAATCAACTTAGGCGCCTTTTTCTCGCCGTTGATCTGCGGCACCTTGGGGCAACGCTACGGCTGGCATTACGGTTTCGGCGCCGCCGGCGTTGGGATGTTGTTGGGTTTGCTGGTGTATTTGTTTGGGCAAAAATATCTGGGTGCGAATCAATTTGTTAAACCGGCGGCTGACGTGATCAAGCCTGAGCCGCTGACTATCAAGGAGTGGCAGGCCCTAGGTGGATTAATGGCTTTAGCGGTACTGAATATCCTGTTCTGGGCAGTTTATGAGCAACAAGGTAATACTTTGCAACTGTTCGCCGAGCACAATACCGATTGGCATATCCTCGGTTGGGAAATGCCCTCCACCTGGTTTCAATCCCTGAATCCGGCCTTTATATTCTTGTTGGTACCCTTGATTGACCGCGTATCCCGGTACCGCACCAGTCAAGGCCGGCAAACTTCCAGCGTCGCCAAAATGGCATTCGGCTCGATATTGTTGGGCGCATCATTCCTGGTGCTGATTTTCGCGATTAGCGGTGTGCAATCCACCGAAAAAATCAGTTTCCTGTGGCTGGCGTTATGTACCTTGATTTACACGCTCGGCGAACTTTATCTGTCACCGGTTGGCTTGTCGCTGGTCAGCAAAGTCTCTCCGCCGCGCTTGGTAGGCATGCTAATGGGCATGTGGTTTCTGTCGACGTTTTTTGGCAATTATTTGTCTGGTTACATCGGCAGTTTTTACGAGCAAATGCCCAGACAGGATTTCTTTCTGTTATTGGCAGTGATCGGCGGCGCTACTGGCTTAGCTACATGGGCGTTCAAACCGCTATTAAAAAGGGCGGTCGGGTCGGATTAACCATCACGTATCAGTGTAGACCGACCACTTGCGATTGACAGGTTTGGTGACTGGCTGCGTTTAGCCGCTACCTGGCAATTTTTTGATTCTTCTCAGGATTCTTTATCCAATCGGTTTTGCAGTTGTCGGTATGGCGATGCGCGGCTTTATTGCGGCAATGCGAGCACATCACCATATGAATGCCAATCGCTAGTCGTTCGCTCAAACAGAGCTGATTGGTCAAACCTGTTGAGGTCAATATCGGTCTGCCGAACCAAGGAGACCAGTTTCTCAACACCGAAGGCATCCGGTAGAATGTCTAAATGCCAGCTTACGAGCAGAACACCGAGATCCGATCAGACTCATGAGGACAACTCACTATGCAAACTGTTAAACAAATTGTCCACGATATTGCCGACCACCTGACCGAACAGGCTACCTTTGACGATGCCATGTATGCCATCTATGTGCGGCAGAAGCTTGAGCAATCGTTACACGCAGCAGCGGAAGGTAAAGTCACATCACAGGAAGATATGGAAAAACGCTATCTACATGATGCGAGTTGAATGGTCTGATCTGGCTCGAGACGATCTTGACGATTTAGTCCGTTACATTAGTCGCGATTCGTCCTTTTATGCCCGTCGCTTCGGCCAAAAAATCGTGCTTGCCACGCGACGACTGAAGGATTTTCCAGAAAGCGGTAGGTTGATTCCAGAAGCTGACGATAAATCTATACGAGAAATTATTGTGCAGAGCTATCGCGTCATGTACCGTTTGGAATCGAATCGCGTGTTGATTCTTGCCATCATGCACGGCCGCCGTGATGTCGCTGGACACGAGGAAAAGCCATGGGACGACGCTTAAAAAGGGTATTCGCGGTTGAACCTAATCCCCAAAAGCCGAAAGTGATCTTTGTGATTTAGAACATCGCGGTATGAAGATTAGTGGCCGCGATTGGTTAAAACCTACGCCGAGACAGGTCGTCGTAGGCATAGCTGGCCAGGCTGACGGTGCCATTCTCCAGCAGCGCGGTCGGCCGGTTGAGGGCGTCGTAGCTGGCCGTGATGTAGAACGCGGTCGCTTCCGGCCAGGTGGTGCGGTTGCCGGCCGGGTCGTATTGGTGGGCCAGGGTTTTACGGCCGACCAGGTCGTACCCTAAAGGGCATAAATAACTGAAGCTGATGTTGTCGGCGGCAGTCGGATAGGTCCGGCTCAGCAAACGGTTGAGGTTGTCGTAGGCCAGGGTGATGCTTTGGCCGTTACGTTTGCGCAAGCTGGTGACGTTGCTGTTGGCGTCGTAGGCCACTTGTTCGAAGTCGGTGGCCGAGGAGGCACCGGCGGTGACTTTGTCCGGATACAGGGTTTTCAGTTTCCGGTCGTGACCGTCGTATTGATAGGTGGTCAGCTGGTTTTTGGCATCCTTGACGGTGAGCGGCAGGCCGTTGTTGCTGTAGGTGTAGGTCGCGTAGTTCTGCGCGATACTGCTACCCACGGCTTTTTTGAGGATCTGCACGCTGTCGTCGCTGTTGTAGACGGTCTGAGTGACACGGTTGCCACCGTCGGCCGCCGGCAGGTTTTCGGTCAGGGTATTCAGACGGTCCAGGTTGTCGTAGACGTAGTCGGCGACGGTGACCGGGGCGGCCGCAGCCGGACAGGTGGTGTCGGCCGTGGTGGTGCCAGGGCCCCAGGCTTTCAGCAGTTTGCCGCTCGGGGTGTAGCTGCTGCAGGACACCAGCCATTGGGTACCGATCTGCGCGGCGCTGCGGATCAGGCGGCCGTCGGCGTCGTAAGCTTGCTTGGTGAGTTTGCCCAGGGCGTTGGTCAGCTGCGTCGGCCGCCGTTGGTTGTCGTAAGCGGTGGCTACGGTGTCGGTGACGTCGGTGCGTGGGCCGTTGACTTGGGTCAGGTTACCGACCGCATCATAAGTATAAGTGCTGGTCAGGTTGAGCTTACCGGTACCGGTACCGGTACCGGCATCGGCATCGGCATCGGCATCGGCATCGGCATCGGCAACCACGGTTTGCGGCACGTATTTGTTGGTGGCGTGGTGGGTACAAGACCAGTTTCCCAACGATGGTAGTCACGACGTCAAGCTTGTAGAATAATGTCTCAAAAAGCACGCTAATGCCCACTACCAGTTGCGCTCTGACCAATACCAGACAAGCCTGTCGTCAGCTACTAAACGAGGATTAAATATGCAACCGCAAGTTCAACATATGGTGGAGAAACTGGAACACCTCTCGCCGGATCGTTTGGCGGAAGTGGACGATTTTATTGACTTTTTACAACAACGCGATCAGGACAACCGTTTACGGCGGGACTTCGCCCACCTCTCCGAAACCGCGTTCGCAAAGCTCTGGAACAACGACGAAGATGCTATCTACGACCAGCTATGACTTCGGCGATGTGGTTTTGGTAGCCTTTCCGTTCACCAATCTGCAAGCCACCAAGAAGCGTCCCGCCGTGATCGTCAGCCGCCAAAGCTATCAACAGAACCGGCCCGATGTGATTTTGATGGCCATCACCAGCCAGATCAGGCAACCTCTGACCACCGGCGAAGCCATTCTGCAAGACTGGCAGGCAGCGGGGTTGGCCAAACCTTCGGTGCTCAAGCCGTTGCTCGTTACCTTGGAGCAAACTCAGATCGTCAAGGCGATGGGGCGCTTGTCAATAACTGATCGTGAAGTGCTGGGCAAAGTACTTCAGACGATTTTGGGTGAGTAATGCGATGACGCCCGCGTAAGGCTCGCAACAGCCGAGTGGGTTTTAGCGTAGTGGCTTCCGTCAGGCTGCGTGGCGGGTGCCTGACGAAATGGACTAAAACATACGGCGCAATACGGCGTTGCCTATTGACGCCCTAACGATTGCGACTTACGGCCTTACCGATTGCGGCTTACGGCCTTTTTTTAAGTCCGGTAAACGCGCATAGGAGTTACTTAGGAAGTGTTAAACCCCTATTTTCTAGCACTTCTTTATCTTCTGGATGAAGATAATATTCGGTAGGAGAGGTATAAGCTCTACCAGCATAATCAACCACCCTGCCATTAAGTTCGCGAGCCAACTCGATCATCCAACTCAAGGTTGTTGAGTCAGGATTTTTGATCATACATTCGCCACTGTTCAAATAGAGTTTGCCTTTGGCTTTTCCACTGGGATCAACGACCAGAGTATCCTTTTCCTGTTTGGAACCAGTTTCGCTTGGCCGTAATTCCAGATCATTGCGAACCTTGGCTAGATCAATAAATTGTTCCCTGGTTGGAGGCAAAAGTCTGTAGCTTTTTTTTCGACCAAGAAACCACGGCGCATAGCGAGTTTCTCGGCCAACGATTATCCAATAAAGCCCTTTTCTTACTGTCTTGGCCTTATCCTTATCGTTCATAAAAAGCTACTTCATCAATTTGTTTGCTGCTATGCCAAATCCTAGACCGGCGTCTAATTTCCAAGCATTGGTCAAACCCTGGCCGCGTTCATAAATCAAAGGGATACCAGAACCTGCGCCATATTGTCTTTCATGCTTCGCCCATTGACCTGCGGTAGTAAGGTCTGCCCACAAATTAGTACCGGACCAAGAGATATCAGCTCCCCCTCTAGCCCTATTTGCCCCTGTAAAAGCATTGGTCGCTCCGGAACTCAAGATATTGCCGTCGTTCAGGATATTTCCGACCATATCGTGATAGCGCGATCCTTGCACCGCCGCATTTGACGTTGTTGGCGCCATCCGCGTGACTTGATGCGCTACGTCGGCAACTTGAGACACATCGTATCCGATTTGAGCGGATGTTCGAATTGAATTCCCAGCTTCCAAGGATTTCAAGCCTGCACTGACGCCTGCCGGCAAAAACGGTATGGCCGTTGCCACGCTATCGTAAACAAGGCCTACCGTATCCAAAGTCGCCCATCCCCAATTGCCTTGGCTAACATTCGCGGCAAGCGATGTGGCCCCCAAAGCGATATTCGCAACATCCCAGGCAGTTTCGAGAAATAAACCGCTTGGATCGCGACGATTAAACGGATTATTCCCCACATAGGCATACAGGTTCAAGCCGTCTTGATAGCCAATCGGATCGGTCTGCAAGAACCGGCCGATGGCGGGCGAGTACATTCTGGCTTTGTAGTAGTACAGGTTGAGCGGTCCCAGCAGCTGCTGGCCGGTGTAGCGGAAGCGGACGCCGGTGGTGGCATTCGGTTCGCCATAGGGGCCGTAGCTTAAGGTGGCGGTACTGGTGCCGGCACTGTTGGCGGTGGCGACGATGCTGCCTTGGTGGTCGCTGTACAGCCAGGTTTTGTTGGTGGTGACGGCGCCTTCGTACCAGACTAAGGGTTGGTCAACGCCAGGGCCGTGTACGTAGCGTCTCAGCAGGGTGCCGGTGCTGTTGTATTCGGCCACCAGGTCGCTGCCGTCGTAGCTCAGGTTGGTGACGACGCCGGCCAGGGTGGTTTGGCTCAAGCGGCCGGCGCCGTCGTAGGTCAGGCTGTTGGCCGAGCCGGTTTTGTTGGCGCTGGTCAGCTGGTTGTCGAGGTTGTACCCTAAAGGGCATAAATAGGCGTAAGTCCACACGCCGTCACCACCCAGGTTGCCGTTGGCGTCGTAGCTTAAGGTGCTGCCGGCGGCTGTGGCGTATTGGTTCAGGCCGTTGGCGGTGTAGCTGCGGGTGCCGTTGGTGTAGCCGGTCCATTGGTAGCTGTTGTTGGTCCAGCTGGCGGCTTTGATGTCTTGCACCTGGTTGCGGGTGTAGCTCCAGGTGTTGTCCTGGGCGGTGCCGGCCAGGTTTTGGGTCAGGCTGGCCAGCGCCGACTGGCTGTCGTAGCCGGTGACGGTGGTGGTGCCGTTACCCAGGGTGACGGTGGTGCGCTGCGACAGGTCGTCGTAGGCGTAGCTGGCCAGGCTGACGGTGCCGTCCAGCAGCGCGAGTAGGTTCGAATAACGAAGCGTATTCGGACGTATGTCGTTATAAAGCCGCCTGACCACCGCCGGCGGCAAAACCCTGGCCTACCAATAAGACCCGGCCGGCAACCTCATGCCTGACGGCATAATTTCATCTCAGCAGCAGGCGCTGTCAGCCTTGGCTGATTCGCTGCCGGGTCCGGGTGAGCAGTCGAATAGGCCGAAATGCCGGGTTTTGTCGCCCAATATTTGAAAGTGTTCGCCATAGCGGCTACCTGCCAGCATGTCGGCGGTGTTTCCGCAGACTCTTAACGGCCGGCCGGTTTCGAAATGATGATGATCGTCCAAATCAAAACTGTGCGGGTGTTGTTCAATAGTGCCCAAATACGTCGCGACTTGGCCGAAGTCCTCGCAACGGTCTTCCAGGGGCATTTTAAAGGCGCGCACCGTCACCGAATCGAACTTGACCATGCCGATTTTGGCGAACACGTCCGGGTCGTCGATGCTGATGGGGTTTTGCTTGACCTTGCGGACATCGGGGCAGTCTAGGTCCTGCAATATGCGCCGGAAGTCTTCCCAATACAAAGCACCGCCCAGACATTCGCCTAATAGCACCGGGTCCTGGCGCAGTTCGAACGGGATGCGGCGATCGGCAAAAACATCGGAAAAATACAGCTCGCCGCCGGGCTTCAACACCCGGAATATTTCCGCCAGCACGCTGGGTTTTTCCGGCGACAGGTTGATCACGCAATTGGAGGCCACCACGTCGACACTGTTGTCGGCGATACCTACGGTGTGCAGGTTTTCGATGTGACCGTGCAAAAACTCAACATTGGCAAACCCAAAGCGTTCGGCGTGCCAGTTGCGATGACGCACGGCCACTTCTAGTTGCTCGGGAGTCATGTCTACGCCGATTACCCGTCCTGACGCGCCGACCAGCTTCGACAACAGATAGCAATCGCGGCCGGTGCCGCAGCCCAAATCCAGCACGGTTTTACCCGTTAATGCGGGGGGGAAGGGGGAGCCGCAGCCGTAAAACCGTTCCAACACTTCGGGATGCAGGTTGGTCAGCAAGGCTTTTAAATAGCTTGGCATGGCGTCGATGCTGCAACAGGCGCTGGTTTTCAGATCGTTGCTGGATTGCAAGACCTGACCATAATAATGGCGGACCGATTCGCTGATTTCGATACTGGTAGTCATGGAAAGCCTCGTGTTTTTTATTATTGAAGATAAGTGCTAAGGGCGTTTTAAATGGCTGCGGCACAGATAGCCGCGCAGGGTAGGGCCCGCAGCCAGGATAAGGCAATCGATGCAATCACTCCAGTATTGGCCTAGCCGCTGCCAAGTCGATACCGAATTGGTTTGTGTGTCCGGAAAGCTGTGACGGGGCGTCAGAATCACCGGCATTCCGGCATAAGCTGTGAAGGCAATTCTGAACGGTAATGTACGTATCAACTCGTCCGGGAAATTGGCGGTACTGCTGCTGAATAGAATAGGGGGAGCATCGGAAATTTCCTTCATCGGATCGGTGACACGCTCTAAGTTGTAAGGGTTGGCTTAATCCTTACAACAATATTCCACAACAGATAAATCGCTGCTTGGTTCTGATGATAAACGCAATGCCATTAAGTTCAGCTTGGGCATTGTTCATGCCGTATAAGCCCCATCGATCCTCTTTTTAAAAGGGGAAGAGCTTAAATTTGATGTTATTGATGATGACGCCCCTGTGAACGGAAAGACTGATTCTTTCAGGCACTGCTTGACAAATAATCATAGAATCTCAGCTCCAACGGCATACCCACGGTAAATAGGCTCGGGTTAATAAATAGTTAACAGGCTGGTGAAAAACTCGAAAAGCCAAGTAAGCTAAGGCATAGATGAGCGGCTAACTGTTAAAATAGGCTACCTAAATTTGGAGCCTTTCAATGCGCGGACACGATGCCATTCAAAACAGCTGGTTCAGCTATGTTGGCCTGGAAGACCGTATTCCCAAACAGCATCCGTTGCGTCGTTTACGGCTACTGGTTGATGGCGTATTGGCCTCGATGGATGCCGTCTTTGCCGAGCGTTACTCGCACACAGGCCGTCCCTCGATTGCCCCTGAAAAACTGCTGCGCGCCTTGCTGTTACAAGTCCTGTATACGGTCCGTAGCGAGCGTCAGTTGATGGAACAACTGGACTACAACCTGTTGTTTCGCTGGTTTGTCGGTCTGGGCATCGACGACGCCGTGTGGGAACGCACAGTGTTCAGTGCCAACCGCGAACGCCTGCTGTCCGAAGCCCTGAGTCGCGAATTTTTTGAGCGGGTACTGGCCATAGCCGAATGGCAAAATCTGGTGTCCGACGAACACTTCAGTGTCGACGGTAGCCTCATTGAAGCCTGGGCCTCGCACAAAAGCTTCGTCAAAAAAGATGGTAGTGGTCCCGATAAACCCGCCGGCCGCAATCCCGAGATCGACTTCAGTGGCGAAAAGCGCAGCAACGCCACCCATCAAAGTACAACCGATCCCGAAGCCCGGCTTTACAAGAAAGGCGAATACACCGAGGCCAAACTGCGTTACATCACCCATGCCTTGTCCGAGAATCGCAACGGCCTGATTGTCGATGTCGAAACCACTCAAGCCACCGGCACCGCCGAAATCGAAGCCGCGCAAAAAATGATCAAACGCCGCGTGCCCCAAGGTGGCAGCGTCGGTGCCGACAAAGGCTATGACCAACCGGCGTTCGTCAACGGACTCGAGTCCCGTGATATCAAAGCCCATGTGGCCCGCAAAAAGATTGGCAGTGCCGTCGACGGCCGCACCGCGCGCGGCAAAGGTTACGCCCAAAGTCTCAAGCGCCGCAAAATCGTCGAAGAAGCCTTTGGCTGGGTCAAAACGGTCGGCGGCCTGCGCAAAACCCGTCACATCGGCTTAGCCAAAGTCGCGGGTCAGGCCTTGTTTTGCTTTGCCGCCTACAACCTGACGCGCATGCTCAACCTATTGGTGTTCACGCCGAAACCGGCGTGGAGTGCACCCGCCTAGGGTGAAGTTCGCCTGAAAACCGTCCACAGACGGCTTCAGGCGAATAAAAAGCCCTTGAAACCGGGGCAAAACGCTTGAAACTCGATGTCATGACCGATTTCAACTCGAAAAAATCACGAACATCGTGGGTAAGGGGAAATATCGGCGGGTTTTTCACCAGCCTGTTAAAGCCCAAGCCATGAATAGACGGCCGAGCTGAGATGATAGTAGTAAAGTCTGGCGCTACTGGATAGTGCCGGTACAGCTCAATTTCTGAGCAAACAGTAACGGAGCGGAGAGCGAGGTTTTCATTGCACCCGTTCAGAATGACCGGGATTGCGTGATTTTTATCCCGTTTGCCCGGACTGTGCTTGGTGTAATGCCACGAAGTCGGACATCGTCAGGCTACCAATAACGTTGGCATCGTTGTCCAGTATGTCGTAAAGCACCCCGGTGCTGCGGATGCTGAACAACAGGATGACGGCAATGTCGCCGCCGCCTTCCCGGTGCGGCACCTCGCTGGCTGGGCTGAGGGTGTAGCTGCCGACAGGTCTGATCTCCTTCAAAGTGCCGTCGGCGTGGTAGATTCTATGTTCGCCTTGGATGACGAAAATGTGGTTTGGGGCTTTGTGACGGTGCAGCACTATTTGTTGGCCGGCGGCAAATTTGAACAAGACGTCGGCAATGTTGGCGTCGGTGTCGATGTTCAGAATGAAATAGCGTAAATGCTCGAAGCCCTCCAGGGTTTGCCAATCGATACGGCGGTCGTCGAAAAGATATGTGTTCATGGTGTGTTCTCTGCTTGATAGTGGCTGGGTATGCAGGCTGTGTTTGGGCTCTGAATATCGCGGACAGTTGCAGTGTAGGTGAGGCGGTGGCCTGGGTAAGCTGATATTTGCCCGAAAAGGGCGGGCAAATTGCCCGCTCTTACGTGGTGGTCGAACCGCGTGGCCGACATCAAAGGCAGGCAGTTGGTCACTGATGCAGGCCTGGCACGGTGGGCAATAACTGCACAGGGTTTGGTTTCCCGCCGCTGTTTGTTGTAGGATTCAAGTATGAACCGGCCAGCCGTTGGCGGGCTCCTGAAACAATCGCGTCCAAAAGCGTGGCGCCATTCAACTCTATCGTAAATTATGAAACAGCCGGATATGAGCATCGATGCTCGCAAGCAGGAATTGGCCCACTATTTGGAAAAACAACCCTATATGACGGAGTTGGATGGCATCACTTTGAAGATTGCGAAAAATGTGTTTCCGTCCGATTTTGGGTTGACCAGCTCATTTTTTGGGAATTTCATTCTGCAACAACCGCCCGCCGAAATGGCTTTGGATATGGGCTGCGGCAGCGGCTATTTCGCGTTTTTGTTAAAAAAAATAGGCTGCGAAAGCGTCATGGGTGTCGATTTTAATCGGGACGCGGTAGATTGCACCCTGGAAAACTCGCGCTTGAATCCTGACTTGGCACCTATCGATTTTCTGCATAGCGATTTATTTGCCGATGTGCCGCACACGCTGTTCGACCTGATCGTTTTTAATTTCAATTATTATCCTTCCGACGGCACCTTCGGGCTGAACGAAGACGGTGGGCGCGATATATTGAAACGGTTTTTCCATCAAGTGAAAGACTATATTACCGAGCACACGCGGATTTATATTCCCTACTCAGATTTCGTCGGCGAGGAGCACGATCCGAAAAACATTGGTCCGGATTTCGGTTTTTCGGTTACCGTGGAAGAAAGCACCGTTAACCATGCCGGCGCGCATCATATTTATAAGGTCATGAAAGCGTAATTATTGTGGCGTCTGTCATGTCATTTTCGATGGCACGGGTCCTGCGTTTAGCGATAACGGTTTGCTAGGTGCTTTTAGGAATTCTCTTAACGTCTTTTTAACTAATGGTGGAGCAATG
Organism: Methylomonas sp. PHL2-19; assembly: GCF_059331595.1. Classification (NCBI taxonomy): domain Bacteria; kingdom Pseudomonadati; phylum Pseudomonadota; class Gammaproteobacteria; order Methylococcales; family Methylococcaceae; genus Methylomonas; species Methylomonas sp. PHL2-19. Next base: position 4,111,529 of record NZ_CP196839.1, on the reverse strand, counting down.
ATTGTCGCTAGCTGGAACATCGAAAAAAACGGGCAGGGCTCGGCCATAGAGAAGCAGGCTTTGGTTTCAAGTTTTATCGACAATATGCTCAAACCTGCCATAGTGGATGTGCTTTTTATATGCGAGGTACACGGGGCTCGTGAAGATGCTTATGTTAATTTCCTCGATAAAGTATACAACCAGACCGATTGGCCTAGTTATTGTGTACAGTGCTTACACGGTGGGCATAGCAATAGCTATGTCGTGGCGATTCGCCGTAAACCTGGCCTGGACTTTGGTTTTCAGGGGGATTTTCTAGGCCTGAACCGAGGGTTGTTTTCGGTCCACGCGCATGCATTCGCTCACTATAACGGTTACCTTCATTTTGGTCACTTCAAGTCCGGTCAAACCGGATTGACAAAGTATCAATTGAAATCAGCCGCAAGTATGCAGGATGCAACCTGGGCGATCACCGGGGATTTGAATTGGGAAATCGGTAACCACGCGAATTTGGACATTCAGGGATCTCATTCGCACGATGTCTGGCAGGGGCAAGGTACGCATAAAGCCAATAGCGGATTGGTTAACACCTTAGACTGGGTTTTGGCCAGCAATTTGGTGCGGATTGAGCCGATTCCGCTCGATCCGAGAGTTTATGATATGGAGGCGCCCGATCATCGGCCGTTGCTCTTCAATATAACCTCTGCTGACCAGCTTATCTTCTAAGGCGCCGGTATCCAAAATATGTGGCTTGTAGATTCGAGATGGATAGTTCCTGTTTTCGGCGTTGAACATCTTGCGGTCTATTTTTTCGGTGATTCTATGTCGGTGGGGCTAAATGATGGGGCCCCGCGCCGTCTGGCTGCTTGTTTAGCGGCCTTTTGCTCGCGGATGGCGGCCAGTTCCAGCATTTCCGCTTCTATCATCTCGGGGGTTTCCAGGGTGATTTGACCCAAGGTGCCGGCGCGCAATTCATTCATTAATAGTTTGGCGGCTTTGTCCAATTCGACGATGCCGCCGCTACGCAAACAGCCGCGCTTTGCGCCGATGGCTTGTAATAGCGCGAGCGGTTCTTCTGGCAAAGGTGCCAAACGATAGCGCTGGCTTAACTGCTCTGGGTAGGCTGTACGCAGATATTCCAAGGCATACAGTGCGATGTCGTCGTGTTGGAAAGCGGTATCCTTGATCGCGCCGCTTACTGCCAGTCGGTAGCCGCTGTGGCGGTTTTCCACATTGGGCCAGAGTACGCCAGGGGTGTCGGATAGTACGATGTTATTGGCCAAATTGATGCGTTGCTGCTGTTTGGTAACGGCAGGTTCGTTGCCTGTCTTGGCGATGGTACGGCCGGCCAGCACATTAATAATGGTGGATTTGCCGACGTTAGGGATGCCCATGATCATGGTGCGGATGACCTTGTTGGCGGCGGTTTTCTCCGGCAGCATCTTCGCGCACAAGTCGATAATCTGTTTGATTTTTTCCGGTTGTTGGGTAGTGACGGCCAGAGTTTTCACGGCCTGTTCCCGTTCCAGATAGGTTTGCCATGTTTTAGTCAGTTCCGGATCGGCTAAATCGGTTTTGCTGAGGACGCGGATGGTGGGTTTGTCGCCGCGCAGACTCGCCAGCATCGGGTTTTGGCTACTGTAAGGAATGCGGGCGTCGAGTATTTCGATCAGCAAATCGATGTCGGGCAAGGCGTGCTTGATCTCCTTGCTGGCCTTGTGCATGTGGCCGGGATACCATTGAATTTGCATGGGTTGTGCTGCGGTAAGTGGAAAAAATAGAATTGTACCTTTTATCCGGCCGGCGCTATTGATTACTGGTTTGTCTTTAGGGCTTATAGGTGCAGGATGGTAAGCGCCCTTTAACAGGGGCAGCGCCCTGATATGTTTAAGGCGGGATTTCTGCGCGCCGTAGCGCGCCGCGGCGGTAGACGTAGAGGGCCGGTTGTTGCTACAATCCAGTCTATTTTTGGTGCTTTTGGCACATCTCGACGCAAGTCTTTCACACTCATCCCGGAGAAAACTCTATGGCAATTAAAGTTGCAATTAACGGTTATGGTCGTATCGGTCGCAATGTCATGCGCGCTTTGTACGAATCAGGTCGCACCAACGAGATCCAAGTGGTCGCTATCAACGATTTGGGCGATTCCAAAACCAACGCACACTTGACCAAATACGACACCGTACATGGTAAATTCCCGTTTGATGTGTCTGTCGACGGCGATTACATTGTGATCAACGGCGACAAAATCCGGGTATTTGCTGAAAGAGATCCCGCTAAATTGCCTTGGGCGGAATTGGGTATTGATGTTGTGCACGAGTGTACCGGTTTCTTTACCAGCAAAGCTAAAGCGTCCGCGCACATCACTGCCGGCGCAAAAAAAGTCATCATTTCTGCTCCTGGAGGCAATGATGTCGATGCAACCATTGTTTACGGTGTTAACCACCAAACCCTGAAAGCATCCGACACCGTTATCTCCAATGCCTCTTGCACCACCAACTGCTTGGCGCCTTTGGTTAAACCGTTGATGGACACCATCGGTGTTGATCACGGTTTGATGACGACCATCCACTCGTATACTAACGACCAAGTGTTGACCGATGTATACCACAGCGACTTGCACCGCGCGCGCTCCGCTACGCAATCCATGATCCCCACCAAAACCGGTGCAGCTGCGGCGGTTGGTTTGGTATTGCCGGAAATGAAAGGCAAGCTGGACGGTTTTGCGATGCGCGTACCCACCATCAACGTTTCTGTGGTGGATTTGTGCTTCCAAGCCTCACGTAACACTACTAAAGAAGAAATCGACGGCATTTTGCGCGAAGCGGCTGCCGGTCCATTGAAAGGCATTTTGGCGATCAACGACGAGCCATTGGTGTCTATGGACTTCAACCACAACCCACATTCTTCAATCTACGAAGCAGGTCTGACCAAAGTCACCGGCGGCAATTTCGTGAAAGTCCTGTCCTGGTACGACAACGAATGGGGTTTTTCAAACCGTATGCTCGATACCACGGTTGCTTTGTTCAACGCTAAATAAGGGTTTACATGCTGCTACGAAGAACGAAAATCCTGGCTACGCTGGGACCTGCTACGGACAAGCCCGGTGTACTTGAAGAGTTGTTCGAGGCTGGAATCGATGTTGTAAGGCTTAATTTCTCGCACGGTTCGGCGCAGGATCATATTGATCGCGCCAACCGAGTTCGCGAATTAAGCAAGAAAACCGGCCGCAGGGTCGGTATTCTGGCCGATTTGCAAGGTCCGAAAATCCGTATCGAGCGGTTTAAAGAGAACAAAGTCTGGTTGGAAGAAGGTCAAGCTTTTGCTTTGGACATTAATCTAGGCAAACTGGATGGCGACAACACCCAAGTCGGCATCAGCTACGAGCCGTTGGCGCGTGAAGTGAAACCGGGTACACGGTTGTTGCTGGACGACGGGCGGGTTGTATTGGACGTGGTCAATGTTGAAAACAACACCCGCGTCAATACCACGGTAGTAGTTGGCGGCGATTTGTCCAACAACAAAGGCATCAATTTGTTGGGTGGCGGTTTGTCCGCGGCAGCTTTGACTGACAAAGACAAGGAAGACATCAAAACCATTGCGGTGATTCAAGCCGATTACGTGGCGATTTCCTTCCCGCGTACGGCAGCCGATATGAATGAAGCTCGTGAGCTGTTGCAAGCGGCTGGCTCCTACGCCGGTTTGGTTGCCAAGGTAGAGCGTGCCGAAGCGATGGAGGTCATCGACGAAATCATCTTGGCCTCCGACGCGATTATGGTCGCGCGTGGCGACTTGGGTGTGGAAATCGGCGACGCCAATTTGCCGGCTGCGCAAAAACTGCTGATCAGCCGTTCGCGCGAGTTGAACCGGGCGGTGATCACGGCTACGCAAATGATGGAGTCGATGATCGAGAATCCGATCCCGACCCGTGCAGAAGTATTCGATGTGGCCAACGCCATTGTCGATGGTACCGATGCGATCATGTTGTCCGCTGAAACCGCCTCAGGCAAGCATCCGGTGAAAACCGTGCAAGCCATGGTTCGCATTTGTTTGGAAACTGAAAAGCAACCGAGCGTGACCAAGTCCATGCACAGGATGACCGACAAGTTCGAACGGATGGACGAAGCGATTGCGATGTCTGCGATGTATATGGCCAACCATACCAAAATTGCCGGTATAGCGTCTTTGACCGAGTCGGGTTCTACTCCGCTTTGGATGTCGCGGATCAGCTCGGATATTCCTATCTTTGCCTTCAGCAGTCAGGAGCGCACTTTGGGGCGTGTGACTCTTTACAAAGGTGTGTTTCCGATTCCGTTTGCTAAGGAGAAAATGGAGTCGGCCAGCGTGACCGACAGCCTGATCAAGGCTTTGAAAGTCCGTGGTGTCGTAAAAGCGGGCGATGCACTGATCCGCACCAAAGGCGACTTGACCGGCGCCAGCGGCGGGACTAACTCCCTGAAGGTCATTACTGTCACCGACTAATTTTTTAGTCGGCTTGTCCTGTTTCGCGGCGTTCGGTTTATCCGCACGCCGCGTTTTTAATATATTCTAAGCAGCATCCAGTTTGGCGTAAGCCAGCATCAGCCATTTGATGCCCGCGTTGCGGAAATTGATTTGCACCCGCTCTTGTTCGCCTTCGCCTTCCATTTGTAGTACCACGCCTTCGCCGAATTTTTCGTGCCTGACAGGCTGTCCGAGTTTGTAAGTACCCTTGCTGCCCAAGCCTTTGGACTGCGATGCGCTATTGGTAGAAGGTCTGCTGACATTGGCGCGCAACCTGATTTCCTGAATCGAATCCGGCGGCAGTTCGCGCAAAAACCTAGAGGCGCGGGGATAACTGTCTTTACCATATAGGCGCCGCGACTCGGCGTGCGTCAAGTAAAGTTGTTGCATGGCCCGAGTGATGCCGACGTAGCAAAGTCGGCGTTCTTCCTGTAAGCGGCCCGCATCGTCCAGCGCTTGTTGCGAGGGAAACAGGCCTTCTTCCAAACCCACCAGAAACACCAGTTTGAATTCCAAGCCTTTAGCCGAATGCAGCGTCATCAACTGTACGCAATCTTCATCGACTTCGCCTTGCATTTCGCCGGCTTCCAATGCGGCGTGCGCTAAGAACATGTCCAACTCGCCCAGGTTTTCGGCGTTTTCGCTGTCGTAATCAAATAGTCTGGCGGCGTTGACTAACTCCTCCAGGTTTTCCACTCTGGCTTCGCCTTTATCTTGTTTTTCTTTTTTATACAGCTCGATCAAGCCGCTGGTCTCGACGACTTGTTTGACCGTTTCATGCAGACTCAAATCTTTAGTCGTTTCGCCGAGCGCGATAATTAGGTTTAAAAAGCCACGCAGGGCATTGCTGGCGCGGGCAGGTAGTTGATTGCTTTCCAACATAGCCAACGCGGCTTGCCACAGTGATAGTTGCTGTTCGCGGGCCAAAATGCGCATATCGTCCAGGGTTTTGGCCCCAATACCGCGTGTTGGCGTATTCACTACCCGTTCAAACGAAGGGTCATCGTGCGGGTTGGTAGATAAGCGCAAATAGGCGAGGGCGTTTTTGATTTCCATTCGCTCGAAAAAGCGCAAGCCGCCGTATACCCGGTAGGGTGTGGCGGTGGTCATCAAGCGTTCTTCAAACTGCCGCGATTGGGCGTTGGAGCGATAAAGAATTGCCGTTTCGCTGCGTAGGCCGCCGTCTTTCACCCATTGCCGAATTTTCTCGACCACGAAATAGGCTTCATCTTGCTCATTAAATGCGGAATACAAGGAAATGGCCTGACCTTCGCCGGCAGCAGTCCATAATTCCTTGCCCATCCGATTGTCGTTATTGGCGATCAAGGTGTTGGCGGCTTTCAGAATGTGGCCGGTGGAGCGGTAGTTTTGTTCCAGACGGACGATGCCGTGCTCGGGATAGTGCTTTTGGAAATTAAAAATATTCTCGATTTTAGCGCCGCGCCAGCCGTAGATCGATTGATCGTCGTCACCGACCACGAACAGATTGTTGTTGCCTTCGGTAAGCAGGCGCAACCAGGCATATTGAATGGTGTTGGTGTCTTGAAACTCGTCAACATGCACTTGCTGAAAGCGTTGCTTGTAAAAAGCCAGTAAATCCTCGTTATCGCGCAACAGTTCATGAGCTCTCAGTAATAGCTCGGCAAAATCCACCAAGCCGGAGCGTTGGCACACGTCTTCATATGCCTGGTAAACTTCCTTCATCTGCCGGTTATAAAAATCGCCGCTGTCCTGCATGTGCTTGGCACGGATACCTTCGTCTTTTTGGGCATTGATAAACCACTGAGCCTGCTTGGGCGGCCACTTGCTGTCATCCAGATTCAGGTTTTTCATCAGCCGTTTGATGATACGCAATTGATCGTCGCTATCCATCACCTGAAAGGTTTCGGGTAGATTGGCTTGCTTGGCGTGCTGCCGCAATAAGCGGTGCGCCAGGCCGTGGAAAGTGCCTATCCACATGGCGCGGGCCGGAGTTTCCAGTAGCTCTTCGATACGGTTGCGCATTTCGTTGGCGGCTTTATTGGTAAAGGTCACCGCCAAGATGTTATAGGGCGAAATTCCGTTTACTTGAATATGCCAGGCGATGCGATGGACCAATACCCGGGTTTTGCCGCTACCGGCCCCGGCCAATACCAGCATGGCTTGCATGGGAGCGGAAACGGCCAGGCGCTGGTCGTCGTTTAAGGAAGTGATGATAGAGGAGACGTCCATTTTTTATAGCTTGCAGATTTTGAGGAGCTGTGTATATTTGCTTGCCTTTAAGGGAAAGCCGTGCGTCGGGACTAATAACTACAACACAGAGAGGATTGGAAATGAGCTTCGATTATAAACGTTTGATCAAATTTGAGCACAACATCGGCGAGAAAGATAAGAAAGTTCGCATGGTTTCTGGCGTGGTGTTGCTCAGCGTATCGCTGTTTACCGCCAGCATCCTGATGTTGTTGGTTGGCTTGGTCTTGGTTGCGACCAGTTATTCCGGCTGGTGCCCGGTATATTCCGGTATGGACAAAAATACCTTGGGTGCCGATGCAGGGTCTACCGGTCAATAACTGCTAGTGGCTAGCTCCGAATCTGCGCCTTTGGCGCGGATTCGGATTCAAAAAAACCTTATTAATCTTGTTTGTTGTACTCGCCTTCGATAATGGTTTGCGAGTCTCGTGCCTGTTTAAACACAGAGCCCATCTGAGTTTGCAGCAAATGATGCTCGATAATGTACTGAGCAATCTTTCTGCGTAAGGTTGGAATCAGACAAGCGAAACCCAACAGGTCGGTGAAAAATCCCGGCGTCAATAACAGCGCTCCACCTACCAGCAATATCGGTCCTTCGATCATTTCATGAGCCGGAATTTCCCCTTGTGCCAACCCGGACTGGAAGCGCTGCCAGGTCGCGAAACCTTGCCGACGTAATAGCGAAGCGCCCAGTACAGCAGTAAAAACCACCAGCAAAATAGTGGGAAAAGCGCCGATCAAGCCGCCGACTTGCAGCAGCACGTATATTTCCACAAACGGCACGATCAAAAAAGCGATAAACAGAGTTTGCATGGTTTTCATGGTGAGTCCGGTTGCGGTAAAAAGCCGCTAATACTAAGAGCATCTTGGAGTAAATTCCAGGATAATATCGCTATGTATCAATTGATTCTTTGTTCCTGCCCGGACCTAGAGGTTGCCGACAAACTGGCCGGCACTCTGATAACCCAAAAATTAGCAGCCTGCGTGAATATCCTGCCAGGAGTGCGCTCGGTCTATGAATGGCAAGGTGAAATTGAAACCGCTCAGGAACATTTGCTGCTCATCAAAAGTCATCAAGACCGCTATGCGGCCATTGAAGCGACGCTGAAAAGCCTACACCCTTACCAACTCCCGGAAATTATTGCGGTCGCGATAGAAAGCGGCTCGCTGGATTATTTGAAATGGATAGACTCATGCCTTGGCATCGACTGATTTTATTATGTTTATTCGCTGTTTTTTGGCGCACTGCGGCGGCGCTGGACAGCCAGGATTTTTTGCCCCCGGAGCAGGCATTCAAGTTAACTGCTACGGCCGAAACTGCCGATAAAGTTGAATTGCATTGGCAGATAGTCGAAGGCTACCACCTGTATCGCGATAAGACCAAGTTCCAGTCACAAACCGAATCGATTCAGCTGGGCCAGGCGAGTATGCCGGAAGGCGTTACCGAGCATGACCCAAGTTTGGGTGACGTGGTGGTGTATCGTAATACCTTGGATGTCGTGTTGCCGCTGATTAAGCAAGGCCGTGAAACCCAATTAAAGCTGCTGGTTAAATACCAAGGTTGTGCGGATGCCGGGGTTTGTTATCCGCCGCAAAAAGTGCTGCTGGATGTGGCGCTCCCTGCAGCTCCGCCTTCTGCAAACAGTGGAGCGCTTAACCAGTTTGTCAAAGGTCTAAAGGGCTGGTCTCCCGGTTTGTTTTCCGAAGAGTTATTGCCGGCGGAACAAGCTTTTCAGTTTTTCGCCACTTTGAAAGATCCGCATACTGTGCAAGCAACCTGGCAAATTGCCGAGGGTTATTACCTCTATAAGGATAAGTTGTCGGTTAAAGCGGAAGGCTCCACCCAAACGCGGCTGACGCCGTTGCAACTTCCGGAAGGGGCTGCTTACCACGACGCTGAGTTTGGTCAGGTGCAAATCTACCGAAACCAGATCAGCGTCGATATACCGCTGTTACGAGATAGCAAGGCCGCCGAAACCATTGAGTTGCTGGCAAAGTTTCAAGGTTGCGCCGACCGCGGTGTGTGCTATCCGCCCATGCAAACTAAAGTGAGCCTTGACTTGCCGCCCACTGATGTATTGCCGCAAGCCAAACCGGCCGCGGTTGCCGAGTTGTCGGAGCAGGACAAAATCGTCAATGCTTTGCGGCATGATAGCTTGGCACTGACTTTATTCAGCTTCTTCGGGTTCGGCTTGTTGCTGGCCTTTACCCCCTGCGTGTTTCCGATGATTCCGATTTTATCCGGGATCATCGTCGGCCATGGTGATCAAATCGGTACGCGCAAGGCCTTTTTGCTGTCCTTGAGTTATGTACTGGCTTCGGCGTTGATGTATACGCTGTTCGGTATCTTGGCCGCTTTGTTCGGCAGCAACCTGCAAGCGACTTTTCAAGAGCCTTGGGTAATCGCCGTGTTTTCAGGATTATTCGTGCTGTTATCGCTGTCGATGTTTGGTTTTTACCATTTGGAGCTGCCTAAATCGCTGCAATCCGCCTTGCATCACTCCAGCGATAAGCATCGCGATGGGTCTTACCTTGGCGCCGGTATCATGGGGGCGCTGTCGTCGCTGATCGTCGGGCCCTGCGTGGCGGCCCCGCTGGCAGCGGCATTGATTTACATCGGTCAAACCGGTGATGTGGTGTTGGGCGGTTTGGCGTTGTTCATGATGGGCCTTGGTATGGGTGCACCGTTATTGCTGTTGGGCGCATCAGCTGGAAAACTGCTGCCCAAGGCCGGCGATTGGCTGAATGCCACCAAAGCCGTATTCGGCGTGGCGATGCTGGCCGTGGCGGTGTGGATGTTATCGCGGATTCTGCCGGCTGCGGTGACGATGTTTTTGTGGGCTTTGTTATTGGTTATTCCGGCCATATTTCTCGGGGCAATCGATTCTTTGCCGGAAGCGGCTTCCGGTTGGCGTAAACTGTGGAAAGGTTTGGGCATTATCATGCTCGTATTTGGCGTTCTGCAGTTGATCGGCTTGAGCGCCGGAAACGACAATCCCCTAAAGCCCCTGCAAGGCATGGGTTTCAATGCGCAAGCGCAGGAACCGGTTCAGGGGCTTAGTTTTCAGCGGGTGGCATCGGTGGCGGAATTGGAGCAACGCATCCAGCAGGCAACGGCCAGCGGCAAGCTGGTGATGCTGGATTTCTATGCCGATTGGTGCATTTCCTGTAAAGAGATGGAGGCTTACACCTTCACCGATCCGCAGGTTAAGCGACAATTGGCTGATTTTGTGCTGCTCCAGGCCGACGTGACCGATAACAATGAGGCAGATAAAGCCTTGTTAAAACGCTTCGAGCTAGTTGGGCCGCCGGGCATCATATTTTTCGGTGCCGATGGCCGTGAACAGGCGGCGCGGCGCGTGATCGGCTACCAGGATGCCGCTACTTTTTTAAGAACCTTGCAACAACTATGAATAAAAAAATCATACTGATAGTCACCGCTATTGCCTTTGTTGCGCTGGCGGCTGGTCTGTTTGTCAGACAATATTTCGCAGCCCCCGAAGCCGGTAAGCCGACTCCGCAAATCAATTTCAGCTTGCCTGACCTGGCGGATACGCCGCAATCGGTCACGCAATGGCAAGGCAAAATATTGATTATCAACTTCTGGGCAACCTGGTGTCCGCCCTGTTTGAAGGAAATTCCCGAGTTCATCAAGCTTCAGGATGAGTATAAAGATCAAGGCGTGCAGTTTGTCGGCATTGCCATCGAAGACAAGCAACAGGTAGAAGACTACCTTAAACGTATCAAAATCAATTATCCGGTGTTGATTGGCGGCGAAGGTGCAACGATGTTGGCTCAACAGCTGGGCAATGTCATCAACACCGTGCCATTCACGGTGATCATTAATCAACAAGGGCAAATTGTGCATCATCAATTAGGCGAATTGACCCGAGACAAAGTGCTGGAAGTGATTGCACCGTTGTTGACGGCAAAATGACTGAAAAATCGCTAAAACGCAGGCTAATGAAGTGAAAAACGGTTTATCTGGACAAAAACCTACAAATTAGGCAGAATTCGTTCTTATTTAGCTAATTTTTGTTCGACACCGGCAATGGCAAACCTCACGGTTCTCAATGGACCCAATTTAAATCTGTTAGGCGTCCGGGAACCTGGGCTTTACGGTAGCAAAACATTGCAAAGCATTCAGCAGGGGATGGAGCGGTTGGCCCAAACATTGGGGCATCAATTAAATTTCCTGCAAAGCAACGCCGAGCATGAAATTGTTGAACAAATTCATCAGGCTTATCGGCAGGGCGTCGATTTTATCATTATCAATCCCGCCGCATTTACCCATACCAGCGTGGCTATTCGCGATGCCTTGCTGGCAACCAAGATTGCATTCATAGAAGTACATTTATCGAACGTGCATGCCCGTGAGCCTTTCAGGAAGCATTCGTATTTTTCGGATATCGCCGTCGGCGTTATCTGCGGATTGGGGGCGAACGGTTACGAATTGGCTTTGCAAGCCGCTCATCAGATATTACTAGAGAGAACTCAGAACAATGGATATTAGAAAAATAAAAAAACTGATTGATCTTATCGAGGAATCCGATATTGCTGAAATAGAGATTCGCGAAGGCGAAGAATCAGTGAAAATCAGCCGTTATTCGGCGGCTGCGCCGGTGCAATATGCTGCCCCGGTGGCTTCGGCACCGGTAGCGGTTGCTGCAGCCTCCGCCGCGGTCGCGCCAGTGGAAGAGAAAGTCAGTGGTCATGTTGTGAAGTCGCCGATGGTCGGGACATTTTATCGCTCTGCATCGCCTGGTTCAGCGGCATTTGTCGAGGTAGGTCAGTCGGTTAGCAATGGTCAAACCTTGTGCATCATCGAAGCGATGAAGATTTTGAATCAGATCGAAGCGGATAAAAGCGGCAAAATCAAGCAAATTCTGGTTGAAAACGGCCATCCGGTCGAATATGGCCAACCTTTGTTCATCATTGAATAACGGACAAAGGGGCTGGACTAATGTTTGAGAAAATTGTTATCGCCAATCGCGGCGAGATTGCTTTGCGCATTTTGCGGGCCTGTCGCGAATTGGGCATTAAAACCGTGGCTGTGTATTCCGAAGCGGATCGTGACTTAAAACACGTCAGACTGGCCGATGAAGCAGTCTGTATCGGTCCTGCTGCGTCGGCCGCCAGCTATTTGAATATCCCGGCGATTATCAGCGCCGCCGAAGTCACCGATGCCGAAGCCATCCATCCCGGTTACGGTTTCTTATCCGAAAATGCCGATTTTTCTGAGAAAGTGAGTCAAAGCGGCTTTGTATTTATCGGTCCAAGGCCTGACACCATTCGGATGATGGGCGACAAAATCGCCGCAAAAAAAGCCATGCAGGCTGCCGGTATCCCTTGCGTCCCGGGTAACGGCGATCCTTTGGGGGATGAAGAGGAAACCAATCTGAAAATGGCGCGGGAAATTGGTTATCCCGTGATCATTAAGGCTGCTGGCGGCGGTGGCGGTCGCGGTATGCGCACCGTGCATACCGAAAGCGCACTGCTAAATGCCATTGCGATGACCAAGGCCGAGGCCGGCACCGCGTTCGGCAATAGCACCGTCTATATGGAAAAGTTTCTGGAAGATCCGCGGCATATCGAGTTTCAGGTGTTGGCAGATTCCCACGGTAATGCGATACATCTGGGTGAACGCGATTGTTCCATGCAGCGCCGTCATCAAAAAGTGGTGGAAGAAGCGCCTGCGCCGGGTATTACCGAAGAGCAACGCAAACAGATGGGCGAGCGTTGCGCGCTGGCTTGCCGGGAAATCGGTTATCTAGGTGCCGGTACTTTCGAGTTTCTCTATGAAAAAGGCCAGTTTTACTTCATAGAAATGAATACGCGGGTGCAGGTCGAGCATCCGGTCACCGAGATGATTACCGGCTTCGATATTGTGAAGGAACAGTTGCGGATTGCTGCCGGCGAGCCTTTGTCGATCACGCAAGACCAGGTGAAATTTACCGGCCATGCCATCGAATGCCGTTTGAATGCGGAAGATCCGAAAACCTTTATGCCAAGCCCTGGTGTAATCGATCAATTCCACATGCCGGGTGGCCCGGGTATCCGTTGCGAGACGCATATCTATAATGGCTATAAAGTGCCGCCGTACTACGATTCCATGATCGGCAAGCTGATTGCACACGGTGACGATAGGGCTAGCGCGATTGCCCGGATGAAGACCGCACTGAGTGAAATGGTGATAGACGGCATCAAAACCAATATCCCCTTGCAACAGAGCATTATGGCTGACGCGGCGTTCGCTCTGGGTGGGCAAAATATCCATTACCTCGAAAAGAAATTGGGTATCCATTAATTCGGTATGGGCGAGGAGATGACGAAAATGGTGTCTCCTTTCCCTGCTAAACGTTTTATATAACTATGGCCTGGCATCAGCTTTCCGTTATCACCGACGAAACCACCGCTCCGGACATATCGGAGTTTTTCAGCGAATTGGGCGCGGTCTCGGTGACTTACAGCGATGCCGATGATGAGCCGGTTTACGAACCGGCCATTGATCAAACCAAAATCTGGACTCGTACTCGGGTCACGGCTTTGTTCGAGCTCGATACCGATCCGGATATTGTTCGCAACTTGTTGTTCAATCAGTTTATCGGTCAGCCTTTGCAGGAATGGGTAGCCGAGGTTTTGCAAGATCAAGCCTGGGAGAGGGCGTGGATGGAGCATTTCCAGGCGATGAAGTTTGCCAATCGTTTATGGATTTGCCCCAGCGGCCAGGAACAGCACGAGCCGGGTACGGTTTGCATGACTTTGGATCCCGGCTTGGCATTCGGTACCGGAACTCATCCGACGACTGCATTGTGTTTGGAGTGGTTGGCCGGTAACGATATTAAGGATAAAGTGTTAATCGACTACGGTTGCGGATCGGGGATTCTTGCCGTGGCGGCGTTGTTACTTGGCGCCAAGCGAGCGCATGCGGTAGATATTGATCCGCAGGCCTTGACCGCCAGTCATTACAACGCCGAAAAAAATCAGGTTCAGCAACGGATCGATTATTATCTGCCCGAACAGTTTTCCGGGTTTGCAGCTGATTTGGTACTCGCCAATATTCTCGCTAAACCGCTGATTGAGCTAGCCCCAACGATTGGTGCATTGGTCAGGCCGGGCGGGCAATTGATTTTGTCAGGCATCTTGAACGAACAAGCCGAGTCTGTAGCGGCAGCTTATCGAGAGCAGGGGTTTGTTGTGGCGCCGCCGGTCAGCCAGGAAGACTGGTGTCGATTGGATGCCCATAAACCCGACTGAATAGATGTTTAGCCGGTGTCCGCATTGCGCTGAGCAACACGAAGTTACCGTCGAGCATTTGCGGCAATCGCGTGGCTTGTTGGATTGTTCGGTTTGCGGTAAATCTTTCGATGCGTTGCGCTTCCTTAGTGAAGATAAAGATTCGCGACTGAACGACGACTTGCCGTATCCAGACCACCAAACTTTAGACCAGGGGCCGCAGACTCGGCGGGTTTGGTTTGTTGCCACCAGCTTAGTGGCATTGTTATTGGTGGCACAAATACTGTATTTCGAAGGTTATCGTTTAACTATGCAGCCTCAGCTCAGAGCACATTTAGATAAAGTTTGTGCGACATTATCTTGTCGGTTACCGCCATATAAAAATCTTGAGGAATTGAGCGTTTCGCATAGCGATTTGCGAGTTCGAAGCGATAACAGTTATTTGTTTAGCGCCGCACTTAGCAATCAGGCGCTTTTTGCGCAAGCTGCGCCGGATTTGAAGCTAAGCGTGTTGAATTTTAATGGACAGGCCATTGCGGAACGGGTGTTTAGTTCTGCGGATTACCTTCTAAAACCCACAACACTAGCCCCAGAGCAAACGGTCGAAATCCGTTTGGCTATCGTGGCGCCTGCCGCGTCAATTGGCGGTTACACCTTTACCTTACTTTAGGGCAATATGAGCTACCCGGAACTGTTTCTGAAAAAAAACGAAGACAAACGCCTGCGGCAAGGGCATTTGTGGGTGTTCAGTAACGAGGTCGATACCCAGCGCAGCCCTTTGGAGCAGTTTGCGGCAGGCGACGTAGTCCTTGTTCACGATTCTGGCGGTAAAGCTTTGGGGATAGCGTATCTGAATCCTCATGCACTCATTTGCGCGCGCTTGTTGACACGCAAAACCAATATCAAAATCAATGAAAGTTTTTTTAAAGCGCGCTTGGCCCAAGCTTTAGGGTTGCGTGAGCGTTTGTTCGATAAGCCCTATTATCGCTTGGTGTTCGGCGAAAGCGATGGTCTACCCGGCTTGGTAATTGATCGCTTTGGGGTTGTGCTTTCCGTGCAAATTACCACTGCCGGAATGGAGCGGTATAAGGATGTGCTGGTCAAGATCCTACTTGAGCTGCTGGCGCCAACGGCTATTCTGCTGAAAAATGATAATAGTCAGCGGCAGTTGGAAAGTCTCTCTTTGGAGCCTGAGCTGGTTTACGGAGAGTTGCCTGAGCAATTGCTGATTGAAGAAAACAACGTGCGTTTTATCGTTAATGTGGCAGAGGGTCAAAAAACCGGTTGGTTTTACGATCATCGCAACAGCAGGGCGCAGTTTTCTAAAGCTTGCCATGGTTTAAGGGTGCTTGATTTATTCAGCTATGCCGGTGCTTGGGGTATACCTGCCGCAGTGGCGGGCGCTGCGGAAGTGTGTTGTGTGGATAGCTCCGAGAGTGCGTTAGCTTTAGCTTCCGCTAGTGCCGAGTTGAATCAGGTGCAGGGCAAAATGCAATTCGTGCGCAGTGACGTGTTCGAGTTTTTGAAACAAGCCCGTGAACAGCAACAACATTACGATGCGATCATCCTGGATCCGCCGGCGCTGATTAAACGTAAAAAAGATTTCAAAGCCGGGTACGAAGCCTATCGGCGCTTGAATCATTTGGCGCTACAGGTTTTGTCGAATAATGGTATTTTGGTGTCGGCATCATGCTCGCATCATTTGAGTAGAGATAATTTGCATGAAATATTGCGTTCTTCGGCGCGGCACATTGACCGGCACTTGGTGTTTTTCGGTGCCGGCGCTCAAGGCCCGGATCATCCGATTCATCCGGCCTTGCCTGAGACCGATTATTTGAAAACCTTTTTTTGTGCAGTATCGAGCCGGCTATAGTCAATTATGGTGGACTCCAAGCCCCAATGCGGTCTGTGCGGTCAGCGGGTGTTGATTCCCGGATTTGAGCTCAACACTTTGCTGGGCGAAAAAAAATTCTGTTGCGAGGGTTGTCGCAGCATTTTTCAACTGCTCCATAGCGAGCAAATAATAATAACGACTCCAGAGGAGAAATAAACATGAAAGCCTGCGAATCTTGTGCAGACCGCGTCAATATCGGTTGCCATCATAAACAAATGCCGGTTATATCCAGAGCTATTGGTTTGCTGTTTATCTATTTGCCGATTTTGACCTTGCCGTTTGTGATTACCAGCGCTTATTTGACGTATTTCAGCCTGAAATTGGTCGGTGCGGAAAATGTTAAAAAATGGAGTGATTTTCTGCCGGCCAGGGCGAGCCATCGGTATGATTTAAAGAATCAGATTACGATGGACGGGTCATTCAAATTCAGCATGGCGCAATCGAAATTATTCTGGATATTGAATTGCACCTGGTATTGTCCGGTGAGTGTGGGCTTATTCGAATGGCATGCTTACTTGGTGAAAGTGGTGGAAAACTGGTGGTGTCCATTTACCCATGATCGTAAAAACAGCTATACCGACGGTGCTATCGATCAATCTTTTTGGCATATTTATCCTGAAGAAAAAGCTAAATTGCATGAAGACGACAAAACAAACCCGATTTTTACTGCCGATCCCGAAGCCTAAAAGTGTTATTTGTCTGTCATGATGTGTCACTCGGCTTTAATAAAGCTCGGGGATAATGGTTGGATTTACCGGTCAGGGCTATTGCGATTGATCGGGTTAGTAAGTAGGACAAAATTTCCATGCCGCATAACAAACAGTGCCGGTATGGGGGAAATTTAAACATCAATTCTTATTTTCGACACGGAATGAATACAGAGAATACGAAACCGGCCATTGTCTGGTCATTATGGGGTGCGGCTTTATTGCTGCTGTGCGTGGTGTTCAGGGATAGCCTTGTCGAAATGGCGACGACATGGACGAACGTTGAGGAATACAGTCACGGGTTTTTTATACCTATCATCACTATTTACCTGCTTTGGGTGCGGCGCGGCGAGCTAGTCTTGGTTCAAGGATTTAAAGCGTCGCTGCCCGGTATCATCATTATCTGCTTAGGGTTGATTCTTTTTATTCTGGGCGGGTTGGCAACCATAAAAACCATGGAGCAGTATGCTTTTCTGGTGGTTTTGACAGGCATGTTTGGCAGTGCTTTCGGGCTGCGCGGGTTGCGGGTTGGGGCTGTCCCGCTGTTGTTTTTAGTCTTCATGGTGCCGTTTCCATCTTTCATACTGAATAACCTGTCGTCAAAGCTGCAATTGATTTCTTCCTGGTTGGGCGTGGAATTTATACGCGCTTGCGATATCATGGTTTACCTGGAAGGGAATGTTATCGATCTAGGCAGCTATAAGTTGCAAGTGGTTGATGCCTGTAGCGGATTGCGTTATTTGTTCCCTTTGGCCAGTCTGGCTTTCCTATGCGCTTATCTGTTTAAAGGTCCATTCTGGCAGAAGTTGCTGATTTTTCTGTCGTCGATGCCCCTGACCATTTTCATGAACAGCTTTCGGATTGGTGTCATCGGGGTCCTGGTCGATAACTGGGGGACTGAGATGGCTGAAGGCTTTTTGCATGATTTTGAAGGCTGGGCGGTATTTTTGCTGTGCATGTTTCTGCTATTTATCGAGATGTGGGTTTTTAGCCGAATTAGTGGTAGGAAACTGGCAATGGGCGAACTGGTGCAGATTCCGGAAGAATGGAGCCACACGGCGCGTCGAGATATTGTCGCGATATTGAATAAATCGGTTTTCGCGGTGTTGCTATTACTTTGTATAGGTGCAGGCGCTTCAGAGGTCTTTAAGGGGCGGGAAGACATTATTCCAGCGCGAAAAGCGTTTTTAACATTTCCGACGACGTTGGGAAATTGGCAGGGACGTAATGACTATTTAACGCAATTTTATCTAAACGAGTTGAAATTGACGGATTATGTTATCGTCAATTTTGTTCAGCCTGAAACCCGGAACAGCGTTAATTTTTACAGCGCGTATTACCAATCGCAACGCAAGGGCGCCGTTGTGCATTCGCCGCGCAGTTGTATTCCTGGGGATGGTTGGCAGATCAGCAGTTTCGAACAGCGCGAGTTCACAGATTTGCAACTGGACGGTCAGGCATTGCAGGTAAATCGGGCCATTATTCAAAAAGGCGAAAGCAGACAATTAGTGTATTTTTGGTTTCAGCAGCGCGGTCGGATGATAACGAATGAATATATGGTCAAATGGTATTTATTTTACGATGCCATCACTATGAATCGCACCGACGGGGCGTTGATTCGCTTAGTGACCCCTGTAGATAAGGTGGAAGATATTGCCATAGCTGACAAACGGCTGCATCTATTTTTAAAAGATTTATTGCCTGAGTTACCCGCCTATTTGCCGGGTAAGATTATTGAGCCTGTTTATTCGGCTTTACCGGGTTAATCAATTAAGACGTCGGCTTCATTGCCTGACGAATTTATGCGGTTTTACGTCGATTTGACTCAAAAGAAAAGGAGCTGTAAATGAGTAGAAAAAAAGCATTGATCACTGGCATAACCGGGCAAGACGGATCTTATCTTGCCGAATTTCTGTTGGAAAAAGGCTATGAAGTGCATGGCATCAAACGGCGTTCGTCATTATTTAATACCGAACGCGTTGATCATATCTATCAAGACCCGCATATTAAGGATCCCCAATTCTTTCTTCATTACGGCGATTTGACGGATAGTTCGAACCTTACCCGTATCCTTAGCGAAATTCGTCCGGATGAAGTCTACAACTTGGGCGCGATGAGTCATGTCGCTGTATCGTTTGAGTCTCCTGAATATACGGCCGATGTGGACGGTATGGGGACATTACGGCTATTGGAAGCCATTCGTTTTCTCGGTATGGAGAAAACTACGCGTTTTTACCAGGCATCAACTTCTGAGTTGTATGGCTTGGTCCAAGAAATTCCGCAGAAAGAAACTACGCCGTTTTATCCCCGCTCGCCTTATGCGGTAGCTAAACTTTATGCCTATTGGATCACCGTTAATTATCGTGAAGCATACGGTATGTATGCCTGTAACGGTATTTTGTTCAACCACGAATCGCCGCGCCGAGGCGAAACTTTTGTGACGCGCAAAATTACTCGCGGCCTAAGCAATATCGCAATTGGTCTGGATAAATGTCTATACATGGGCAATATGGATTCTCTTCGAGATTGGGGGCATGCTAAGGACTATGTGCGGATGCAATGGATGATGTTGCAGCAAGAACAGCCCGAGGATTTTGTGATAGCCACTGGCGTGCAGTATTCGGTAAGGCAATTTATCGAAATGTCGGCTAAAGAATTGGGTGTGTCTATTCGTTGGGAAGGCGTGGGAGTGGACGAAAAGGGTTATATCGATGCTATTACCGGAGATAAAGCGCCTGGTATGGAGGTTGGACAAAACATCGTCGCTATCGATCCACGCTATTTTAGACCGGCCGAAGTGGAAACCCTGTTGGGTGACCCAAGTAATGCCAAGAACAAATTGGGTTGGGTGCCGCAGATTACCTTGCAGGAAATGGTGGCCGAAATGGTGGCTTATGATCTTGAGCAAGCGCAAAAACATGCTCTGCTGAAAGAACAAGGTTACAACGTGGCTGTTAGTCGGGAGTAACAGCATGGTAGATAAGCAAGATAAGATTTATCTGGCGGGTCACAGAGGTATGGTCGGCTCGGCAATTTATCGGCAATTGACTGAGGCTGGTTATCAAAACATTGTAGTGCGTACGCATGCTGAATTGGATTTGACCGATCAAACGGCGGTACGGAACTTTATGCAGCAAGAGTGTCCGAATCAGGTGATTCTCGCTGCGGCCAAGGTTGGCGGTATTCATGCAAACAACGAATATCCGGCTGAGTTTATCTATCAAAATCTGATGATGGAAGCCAATGTGGTCCATCAAGCTTGGCTTGTCGGGTGTAAGCAACTGCTGTTCTTGGGCAGTTCTTGTATCTATCCGAAATTCGCTGATCAGCCTATGCGAGAAAGTGCGCTGTTGACCGGGGTATTGGAGTCGACCAATGAACCCTACGCAATTTCCAAGATTGCCGGGATTAAGTTGTGCGAATCCTATAATCGGCAGTACGGCGTAGATTATCGGTCTGTGATGCCGACCAATTTGTATGGCGAAAATGATAATTTTCACTTGCAAAATAGCCATGTTATCCCGGCATTAATTAGAAAGTTTCATGATGCCAAGGTTAGTAATTCTCCGACTGTCAGTGTGTGGGGAACTGGTAAGGCTATGCGCGAGTTTTTGCACGTCGAGGATATGGCTGCTGCTTGTCTGCATGTGATGGCCTTGGACAAAGAGCAATATCAATCTTGCACTGAACCCATGCTGTCGCATTTAAATGTTGGGACTGGTGAAGATGTAACGGTGTGTGAATTGGCTGAAATCATCCAAGACGTCGTTGGTTTTCAAGGGCAAATTAACTGGGATAGTACCAAGCCTGATGGTACTCCGCGAAAACTGATGGATGTCTCAAAGCTTAAGTCTTTGGGTTGGCAACCAAAGATACCGCTGAAAGCAGGTCTGGAGCTTACCTATCGTTGGTTTTTAGAACATCAAGGCCAGTTTAAGGCGGAATAGTGTTGCCAAAATCCGTGCGCCTGCGAGGCATGTTTATCAAGTAGGGAAAAGAAAGTTTGCGCGAATAGAAATAATTTCTTGACGCGAGGATGTTGGGTGATTAGAATGAGCGGCTCTTCACTGCTCTGGCTTTTAAGTTTTAGCGGTGAAGCGGTCGACTTAGTTCGGCGGGTTTGAAGTTGTTGATTGACGGGTTTGTTTTTTTAGTTTCTGTTTTTGAAGCCACTTAAAAATAAATTTGACAAACACTGAAAACGCTGTAGAATGTGTCGGCTCAACAGGGCGAAATGCTCTGGCTCTTTAACAAACGAAATCGAAATAATTTGTGTGGGTATGTGTAGCGACTATGTGCTGTTTAAAAATAGTCGACACAGAAACCACGTCAATTCGCAAGAAAAGATGTTCTGTAGTCGAGCCAAGATTGGTCACTAATCTTATTTAGTGACAAGTTAAAATTAAACTGAAGAGTTTGATCATGGCTCAGATTGAACGCTGGCGGTATGCTTAACACATGCAAGTCGAACGGTAGCAGGCCTTCGGGCGCTGACGAGTGGCGGACGGGTGAGTAATGCATAGGAATCTGCCTATTAGTGGGGGACAACGTGGGGAAACTCACGCTAATACCGCATACGCCCTACGGGGGAAAGCTGGGGACCTTCGGGCCTGGCGCTAATAGATGAGCCTATGTCGGATTAGCTAGTTGGTGGGGTAAAGGCCTACCAAGGCGACGATCCGTAGCTGGTCTGAGAGGATGATCAGCCACACTGGGACTGAGACACGGCCCAGACTCCTACGGGAGGCAGCAGTGGGGAATATTGGACAATGGGCGAAAGCCTGATCCAGCAATACCGCGTGTGTGAAGAAGGCCTGAGGGTTGTAAAGCACTTTCAATAGGAAGGAATACCTATCGGTTAATACCCGGTAGACTGACATTACCTATACAAGAAGCACCGGCTAACTCCGTGCCAGCAGCCGCGGTAATACGGAGGGTGCAAGCGTTAATCGGAATTACTGGGCGTAAAGCGTGCGTAGGCGGTTGTTTAAGTCAGATGTGAAAGCCCTGGGCTTAACCTGGGAACTGCATTTGATACTGGGCAACTAGAGTTTAGTAGAGGGGAGTGGAATTTCAGGTGTAGCGGTGAAATGCGTAGAGATCTGAAGGAACACCAGTGGCGAAGGCGGCTCCCTGGACTAAAACTGACGCTGAGGTACGAAAGCGTGGGTAGCAAACAGGATTAGATACCCTGGTAGTCCACGCCGTAAACGATGTCAACTAACTGTTGGGTTCTTAAAGAACTTAGTAGTGGAGCTAACGTATTAAGTTGACCGCCTGGGGAGTACGGCCGCAAGGCTAAAACTCAAATGAATTGACGGGGGCCCGCACAAGCGGTGGAGCATGTGGTTTAATTCGATGCAACGCGAAGAACCTTACCTACCCTTGACATCCAGAGAATCTGTTAGAGATAGCGGAGTGCCTTCGGGAACTCTGAGACAGGTGCTGCATGGCTGTCGTCAGCTCGTGTTGTGAAATGTTGGGTTAAGTCCCGTAACGAGCGCAACCCTTATCCTTAGTTGCCAGCGGGTCATGCCGGGAACTCTAGGGAGACTGCCGGTGATAAACCGGAGGAAGGTGGGGACGACGTCAAGTCATCATGGCCCTTATGGGTAGGGCTACACACGTGCTACAATGGCCGGTACAGAGGGCTGCGAACTCGCGAGAGTAAGCGAATCCCAAAAAGCCGGTCCCAGTCCGGATCGCAGTCTGCAACTCGACTGCGTGAAGTCGGAATCGCTAGTAATCGCGGATCAGAATGCCGCGGTGAATACGTTCCCGGGCCTTGTACACACCGCCCGTCACACCATGGGAGTGGGTTGCAAAAGAAGTAGGTAGTTTAACCTTCGGGAGGGCGCTTACCACTTTGTGATTCATGACTGGGGTGAAGTCGTAACAAGGTAGCCCTAGGGGAACCTGGGGCTGGATCACCTCCTTACAAAGACGGCACACCGTTACACGTACTCACAACAAATTATTTCGATTGAAAGACGCACCTGGGTCTGTAGCTCAGTTGGTTAGAGCGCACCCCTGATAAGGGTGAGGTCGGAGGTTCAACTCCTCCCAGACCCACCAACGCATAAAAGGCGAAAGCAATAAGGCGAAACACAATCAGACCACACGCCTGGTTAGAATAACTGGCGCTGTGTCTAGTCACGTTTCGGCTTGAGTCTTGGTCTTTAGTCTGCTTTAGGGGCCATAGCTCAGCTGGGAGAGCGCCTGCCTTGCACGCAGGAGGTCGGGAGTTCGATCCTCCCTGGCTCCACCATCATGCTGAACGCTGAGGGTCAACCAGTTCGTCAAACGTAAGAAAAATAGTGGGTGAACATCAACGCTATACAGTTTTATCAGCGGCAGCGGATAAAGACTTTATAGCATTGGTATTCGTACCGATAGCTCTTTAACAATATGGAAATCTGTAACTATAGTAATGATCAGCAATGATCAACACTAAAACGAGTTGCGGTTTGAATGACGTCGTTCTCGAAAGGGAAAGGCAGAAAACAAACGGCATGTCGTTCTCAAGCAGAAAAATCAGCGAAAATGTCAGCTGACAGTATAACCAAAATACAGACGTATTCGGGTTATATGGTCAAGTGAATAAGCGCATACGGTGAATGCCTAGGCAGTAAGAGGCGATGAAGGACGTTGTAGCATGCGAAAAGCTTTGGGGAGCCTGCAAACCGGCTGTGATCCAGAGATGTCCGAATGGGGAAACCCGGCGCGCATAAGCGCGTCATCTTTGAGTGAATACATAGCTCACTGAAGCGAACCCGGAGAACTGAAACATCTAAGTACCCGGAGGAAAAGAAATCAACCGAGATTCCCTAAGTAGTGGCGAGCGAACGGGGACTAGCCCTTAAGCTAGGATAAGGTTAGTGGAACGGTCTGGAAAGTCCGGCGATACAGGGTGATAGCCCCGTACACGAAAACCTTTTTCTAGTGAAATCGAGTAGGTCGGAGCACGTGAAACTTTGACTGAATATGGGGGGACCATCCTCCAAGGCTAAATACTCCTTACTGACCGATAGTGAACTAGTACCGTGAGGGAAAGGCGAAAAGAACCGCGGAGAGCGGAGTGAAATAGAACCTGAAACCGTATGCGTACAAGCAGTGGGAGCCCCTTCGTGGGGTGACTGCGTACCTTTTGTATAATGGGTCAGCGACTTACATTTTGTGGCAAGCTTAACCGAATAGGGGAGGCGTAGCGAAAGCGAGTCTTAATAGGGCGTTTAGTCGCAAGGTGTAGACCCGAAACCGGGCGATCTATCCATGGCCAGGCTGAAGGTTGGGTAATACTAACTGGAGGGCCGAACCCACGTCTGTTGAAAAAGACGGGGATGAGCTGTGGATCGGAGTGAAAGGCTAATCAAGCTCGGAGATAGCTGGTTCTCCTCGAAAGCTATTTAGGTAGCGCCTCGTGTATCACTGCTGGGGGTAGAGCACTGTTTCGGCTAGGGGGTCATCCCGACTTACCAACCCGATGCAAACTCCGAATACCAGCAAGTGCCAGCACGGGAGACACACGGCGGGTGATAAGGTCCGTCGTGAAAAGGGAAACAGCCCAGACCGTCAGCTAAGGTCCCCAAATCTATGCTCAGTGGGAAACGATGTGGAAAGGCACAGACAGCCAGGAGGTTGGCTTAGAAGCAGCCATCCTTTAAAGAAAGCGTAATAGCTCACTGGTCGAGTCGGTCTGCGCGGAAGATTTACCGGGGCTAAGCATAGTACCGAAGCTACGGATTTACACGTAAGTGTGAGTGGTAGAGGAGCGTTCCGTACGCCTGCGAAGGTCGATTGAGAAGTCGGCTGGAGGTATCGGAAGTGCGAATGCTGACATAAGTAACGATAAAGGGGGTGAAAAACCCCCTCGCCGAAAACCCAAGGTTTCCTGCGCAACGTTAATCGACGCAGGGTTAGTCGGCACCTAAGGCGAGGCTGAAAAGCGTAGTCGATGGAAAACAGGTTAATATTCCTGTACCAGTAGTAACTGCGATGGGGTGACGGAGAAGGCTATATCAGCGGTCGGTTGGAAGTGGCCGTTTAAGCAGGTAGGCATGCATCTTAGGCAAATCCGGGGTGCTTTATGCCGAGACGTGATGACGAGCGGTTCGAAAGAACAGCGAAGTGATAGATGCCCTGCTTCCAGGAAAAACCTCTAAGCTTCAGGTTACTAGTGGCCGTACCCTAAACCGACACAGGTGGGTGGGATGAAAATTCTAAGGCGCTTGAGAGAACCCAGGTGAAGGAACTAGGCAAAATGATACCGTAACTTCGGGAGAAGGTATGCCCTCATTACGTGAAGGTCCTCGCGACTGGAGCGGAAGGGGGTTGCAAAAAATCGGTGGCTGCGACTGTTTAGCAAAAACATAGCACTCTGCAAACACGAAAGTGGACGTATAGGGTGTGACGCCTGCCCGGTGCTGGAAGGTTAATTGATGGGGTTATCTTCGGAGAAGCTCTTGATCGAAGCCCCAGTAAACGGCGGCCGTAACTATAACGGTCCTAAGGTAGCGAAATTCCTTGTCGGGTAAGTTCCGACCTGCACGAATGGCGTAACGATGGCCACACTGTCTCCACCTGGGACTCAGTGAAATTGAAATCGCTGTGAAGATGCAGTGTACCCGCGGCTAGACGGAAAGACCCCGTGCACCTTTACTATAGCTTGACACTGGACTTTGAACCTACTTGTGTAGGATAGGTGGGAGGCTTTGAAGCGGGAACGCCAGTTCTCGTGGAGCCAACCTTGAAATACCACCCTGGTATGTTTGGAGTTCTAACCTCGACCCGTTATCCGGGTTAGGGACAGTGTCTGGTGGGTAGTTTGACTGGGGCGGTCTCCTCCTAAAGAGTAACGGAGGAGCACGAAGGTACCCTCAGCCTGGTCGGAAATCAGGCAATGAGTGCAAAGGCATAAGGGTGCTTGACTGCGAGACGGACAAGTCGAGCAGGTACGAAAGTAGGTCTTAGTGATCCGGTGGTTCTGTATGGAAGGGCCATCGCTCAACGGATAAAAGGTACGCCGGGGATAACAGGCTGATACCGCCCAAGAGTTCATATCGACGGCGGTGTTTGGCACCTCGATGTCGGCTCATCACATCCTGGGGCTGAAGCAGGTCCCAAGGGTATGGCTGTTCGCCATTTAAAGTGGTACGCGAGCTGGGTTCAGAACGTCGTGAGACAGTTCGGTCCCTATCTGCCGTGGGCGTTTGAGATTTGAGGGAAGCTGCTTCTAGTACGAGAGGACCGAAGTGGACGAACCTCTGGTGTTCCGGTTGTCATGCCAATGGCATTGCCGGGTAGCCACGTTCGGACAGGATAACCGCTGAAAGCATCTAAGCGGGAAGCCCCTCCCAAGATGAGATCTCACTGGGACTATAAGTCCCCTGAAGGGCCGTCGGAGACTACGACGTTGATAGGCACGGTGTGGAAGTCCAGTAATGGGCGTAGCTAACGTGTACTAATTGCCCGTGAGGCTTGACCATATAACACCCAATGCGTTTGGGTGTCACTGACACGCTGATAAACGCAAGATAACGACACACTCGATACAGATTTCCATGAAGACAGGTAAACGGCAAATGCCGGGAAGCAAATACGCTTCAAACCTGTGCATGACGGCTGCAAAACAGCCAAACCAGTTTGCTTGGTGAACATAGCAAGCGTGAACCACCCGATCCCATCCCGAACTCGGAAGTGAAACCGCTTAGCGCCGATGATAGTGTGGCAGGTTGCCATGTGAAAGTAGGTCATCGCCAAGCTCTTAAACCAAAAGCCCTGCTTACCCATAGCAGGGCTTTTTTTTTGACCCAAAATCACCCCACTGCTGCTCTCTTCTCTTTTGCGGACGGGGTTGTTAGAATCCCCTCTCATCAATGTTTAACGAGAAAACGCATGAGTGCAATAGACAGAATCCAAGCCCAATTAGCCAGCCATCCTGTGGTCTTATACATGAAAGGCACCCCGGACTTCCCTCAGTGTGGATTTTCCAGCCGGGTGGTGCAAGTCTTGCGGGCATGCAATGCGGATTATGCCCATATCAATATCTTCGAAGACCCTGAAGTGCGTGAAGCCTTAAAAGAATACTCGCACTGGCCTACCTATCCCCAACTGTATATCAACGGCGAGTTAATCGGCGGCTGCGACATTGTCATCGATCTCTTTAATAAAGGCGAGCTTGATAATATGCTGGCGAGCGTTGGCTCCAAACTTTAGTCGAAAAAGGTATATTAATTAAGCAGCAGCGTGCCTATTCGACCGTGTATTGCGATGGACTTTCTGCCATTCTCGCCAATGTGTTTGGGTGTAATGTGTTCTAAGTCGCTAATTGGCTACATTTACGTCGCTTCGTACTCGCTTAATTTTTTCCAGCGGTTGATAATCATACAAAACAACTCGGCAGTTTGTTCGGCGTCGTAAAGTGCTGAATGTGCTTTTTCGTTATCCCAGACAATTCCGGCAGCTTGAGCAATTTTTGCTAAAACTGTTTGGCCGTACATTAGCCCTCCGAGTGTGGCGGTATCGAAACTACTGAATGGATGAAACGGGCTTCGTTTGTAGTTGGTTCGTTCAATAGCGGCGTTCAAAAAATTGATATCGAAAGCTGGGTTGTGACCAACCAAAATAGCTCTCTTGCATTCGTTACGTTTTACAGCGGCTTTGATAGGGGTAAACAGCTTGGTAAGCGCATCCTTCTCTTCTATAGCCATGCGGAAAGGATGGTATGGATCGATACCGGTAAATTTGAGCGCTGCGTCATCCAGCTCTGAGTTTTTGAAAGGAATGATATTGCAGTGATGTTTTTCGGTGACATGCAGCCATCCATCAGTGTCTGGTTCGACTATTACGGCGGCGATTTCCAATAGTGGATTTTTTTTTGAATTAAAGCCGGCGGTCTCTATATCGACAATAACAGGAAGGTAACCTCTGAAACGGTTGCCTAACGGATTTAGGTTTATTTCCATTGAGTTTGATGGGCTAAAAAAGTCGGTTGTGCGTTATGTTACGTGAGTTTTGGATAGGTATAAACAATATTCAATTGGTGAGGTGAAGTTATGCAAGATCGGAAAAAAGGTTGGGTTATCTTAGGGTTACTGACCGTATTAAACGGTTGTGCCACGACCCGCGGTGTCGATCCTAAAGATCCTTGGGAGGGCTGGAACAGAGGCGTGCAATCATTTAATGACGGCGTGGACGATTATGTCATGAAACCGGTTGCCAAAGGCTACGATTGGGTGATGCCCGATTTTGCGGACCAAGCGGTTACTAATTTTTTCAGCAATGTCGATGACATAGGTGTTTGTACCAACGATGTTTTGCAAGGAAAACTCCTGCAATCGGGTCAGGACGGCGCGCGTTTCTTGGTGAACACCACCATCGGTGTCGCCGGGCTTATCGATGTTGGGACGATGATCGATTTGCCGAAGCATAATGAAGATTTTGATCAAACCTTAGGCTATTGGGGAATACCTACCGGCCCTTACTTGGTCCTGCCGTTTTTCGGACCCAGTTCGCCACGTGGCGTGTTCGGGTTGGTTGGCGATGCCGCGATGAATCCGTTTACTTATGCCGGTATCTACATAAATCCAAATTGGATTGGCGCGGCGGTTTCGATTGGTCCTGGTGCATTGAAAGTCATCGACGCGCGCTCAGATCTGCTGGGTATGGAAAAAGTCGCTACCGAGGCGGCACTGGATCGTTACGAGTTTTTTAAAAATGCCTATCTTTCCAGACGTAATTATCTGGTTCACGATGGCAAGGTTCCAGACGAAGATGTGTTGAAATTCGACGAAATGCAGGGCGGTGGGCGTGGACCGCTCGATCCGAATCCGTATTGATTTAAACTGTTCTACTCTTATGTAAAAGGCCGTAAAGCAAATAGCTTTGCGGCTTTTTTATTGCTTCAATCCAAGCGGACGAGCACGAAATCCGGTTTCGCTTCTATCAGTACTCCCGACATTATCCTATTTTCCAGAATGAGGTCGGGTGCCACATCGCAGGCTACCCTTAGATAGTTCGGTGTGTAGCCGAAATGGCGGACCACGCCATCTTGCTGAGCTTCTTTTTGCCCTTCCCATAAAATGTTGGCCTGTTCGCCGAGGTTTTCGGCAATGAAGTTATGCTTCATTGTGTCGGCTAATTCATGCAATTGCTTGCTGCGCAGTTTCTTTGTGTTCTGATCGACTTGATCCGGCAAACCCGCGGCTTTGGTGCCTTCCCGAGGCGAATAGCTGAAAATGTGAATATGACCAAAACCCAGGCTTTTGATGTAATCAAAACTTTCCTGCCATTCCAGTTCGGTTTCGCCCGGAAAGCCGACGATGATGTCGGTAGTGATATTGAAATGCGGAATCGTCGCTCGGGCCAGTTTAACAATCTGGCCGAATTCCTCCGTTTTACAGCGCCTGGCCATGCGCCGTAGTACGCTGTCACTGCCGCTCTGCAAGGGCAAATGCAGATGTGGCATCAGTCTTGAATTTTTGAACAACTCGAAGAAACCATCCGGCAATTCCCAAGGTTCCAGAGAACCCATGCGCAGGCGTGGAATCTCCGTCTTAGCCAGGATTTCGCTAACCAATTCGACCAAATTACTGTTGATGTCACTGCCGTAACCGCCCAAATGCACACCGGTGATGATGGCTTCGTTGATGCCTTGAGCGTGCAGCGCGTTGATCTCGTCAATGACTGCTTGAATCGGCCGGCTGCTTTCCTCGCCGCGAGCAACGGTAACGATGCAGAAGGTGCAGCGGTAGCGGCAGCCGTCCTGTACCTTGACGAAGGCGCGCTGGCGGCCACGGCTGAACAGCGACACTTCGCCGGGTTCGGTCGACATCGTCGGCATGCTATCCAAATTCAGTTCGGCCAGGGTTTTCTCCACCAGCTGGTTTTTGTCCTGGTTGCCGACTATCAAGTCCACGCCCATCAATTGCGCGGCTTCTTCCTCGTTCAGTGTCGCGTAACAGCCGCTGACCACCAGCTTGGCTTGCGGATTATCACGGTGAATGCGGCGTATCATTTGCTTGGATTTTTTCACGGCGTCCTGAGTCACCGCGCAGGAATTGATGATCACCAATTGCGCGTCGCTCAAGTTACGGGTGATGTCGTGGCCTCTAGCCTGAAAGGCTTGTGCCCAGGTTTCCAGTTCCGCTTCGTTGAGACGGCAGCCGAGGGTTTTTAAATGTATCTGCATGTAAATATAAAACAAAATGTAGGGTGCATAAGCGTAGCGTCATACGCCGACAATCAAAATAATTAACCAAAAAACCAATAAGTCACCAAAATCGCGGTCACGATGCCGCCAAGGTCTGCAACGATGCCGCAGGCGGCAGCATGGCGAATCTGCTTGATGTTCACCGCACCGAAATACACCGCCAACACATAAAAGGTGGTCTCGGTGCTGCCTTGCACCACCGATGCCAGCCGGCCGGCAAAGGAATCGGCACCGTGGGTCTGCATGGTGTCTATCATCATCGCCCGCGCGCCGCTGCCGCTGAACGGTTTCATCAGTGCAGTCGGCAGGCCGTCGATGAAACGGTTGTCGATGCCGGCAGCATTGACCAATAGCCTTACACCGTCGGTAATCAATTCCAACGCGCCGCTGGCCCGGCACACTCCGAAAGCCACCAGCATCGCCACCAGATAAGGAATGATGGTGATCGCGGTCTGGAAACCGTGCTTGGCGCCTTCGACGAACAATTCGTAGGCGTTCAGACCTTTGTAGGCAGCGGCGGCGATGAACGACACCACCAAGCCGAACAAAATCACATGGCTGACCAGAGCCGATTGCTTGAGCATTTCTGCCTGATCCAAGCCCGCGAAATAAGCCAGTATGCCGCCGACCAAGATGGTGATGCCGCCCAGATAAGCCATCACCACCTTGTCCAGCAAATTGATCTTCTGCACGGCGGCGACGGCCAGCAGGCCGGTCAGCGTCGACATATAGGTGGCGATCAATATCGGAATGAACACGTCGGTCGGATTGGCGGCACCCAGTTGAGCCCGGTAAGCGAAGATCGTTACCGGAAACAGCGTCACCGAGGAGGTGTTGATCACTAGAAATAAAATCTGCGCATCGCTGGCCCGCTCGGGATGCGGATTCAAGGTTTGCATTTCCTGCATGGCCTTGATGCCCATCGGCGTCGCGGCATTGTCCAGCCCCAACATATTGGCGGCGATGTTCATCACCATTGCCCCCTGCGCCGGATGACCTTTGGGAATCTCCGGCATCAACCGGCTGAATAGAGGATTCAGTGCCTTGGTCAATAGATCGATGAAACCGCTATGCTCGCCGACTTTCATGATGCCCAGCCACAAGGCCAGCACGCCGCTAAGCCCCAGCGAAATCTCAAACGCGGTCTTGGATAGGCTGAACATCGCATTCATCAACTCGGAAAACACCTGGGTATCGCCCAGCACCAGCAGCTTGAAGGCGGCGGTGGCGAAGGCGGTCAGGAAGAAGAATATCCAGATGAAGTTCAGCAACAACCGGTCCCGTGATTAGCCGATTTTCTTGGCCAAATCTGCCGCGTAGCCGGTGTAGCTGTGCGGCGTGAGTTTCAGCAACTCGGCCTTGGCTTCCGTAGGAATTTCCAGCTTCTCGACGAAGGCACGCATGCCGTCGCCGGTGACGCGATTGCCGCGGGTCAGCTCTTTCAATTTTTCGTAAGGCTTTTCGATACCGTAGCGGCGCATCACGGTTTGGATGGGCTCGGCCAACACTTCCCAGTTTTGGTCCAGGTCTTGATCGAGTAACGCCGGATTGATTTCCAATTTGGAAATACCTTTCAAGGTCGATTGTATGGCGATGCTGGTGTGGGCGATGCCGACGCCGATGTTGCGCAAAACTGTGGAATCGGTCAAATCGCGCTGCCAGCGCGAGACCGGCAGTTTGTCGGCCAGGAAGCCAAAAATCGCATTCGCCAATCCCAGATTGCCTTCGGAGTTTTCGAAGTCGATCGGGTTGACCTTGTGCGGCATGGTCGAGGAGCCGACTTCGCCGGCCACGGTTTTTTGCTTGAAATAACCCAGCGAAATATAGCCCCAGACGTCGCGGTCGAAGTCCAGCAGAATAGTGTTGAAACGGGACAGGGCGTGAAAAAACTCGGCCATGTAATCGTGCGGCTCGATCTGGATAGTGTATGGGTTGAAAGTCAGGCCCAGCGACTCGACAAAGTTTTGCGCAAAAGCAGCCCAATCCACATCCGGATAGGCGACGCTGTGTGCGTTGTAATTGCCGACCGCGCCGTTGATTTTGCCCAGCAGTTCGACGTTCGCCAGTTGTTGGCGCTGGCGTTGCATGCGGGCGACGACATTGGCGAATTCCTTGCCAACCGTGGTCGGTGTCGCCGACTGGCCGTGGGTACGCGACAGCATCGGTTGTTCGGCGCTATTCAGTGCCAATTGCTTGATCGCGTCTATCGTCGCATCGACTTCCGCCAGCATCAGGCCGCGGCCTTCCTTCAGCATCAGCGCATAAGACAGATTATTGATGTCTTCCGAGGTGCAGGCGAAGTGGAAAAACTCATTGATGGCCTGCAGTTCCGCGTTGCCTTCGATCTTTTTCTTCAGGAAATACTCGACTGCCTTGACGTCGTGGTTGGTGGTTTTCTCGATGTCCTTGACCGCTTGGGCGTCGGCTTCGGAAAAATCGCTGACGATGTTATTCAGCACGGTGGTCGCTTCGGCGGATAAGGCTGGCACTTCGGCAATTTTGGCTTCGGCGGCCAGTGCTTGCAGCCAGCGCACTTCTACCTCGACCCGGTAACGGATCAAGCCGTATTCGCTGAAAATGGGGCGCAAGGCGTCGACTTTGCCGGCGTAGCGGCCGTCGATGGGGGAGATGGCGGTGAGTGTCATAAAGCTATTTCCTTAGAAAATATTTGGATAATTATTTAAAAACCGAGACTAACCAGTTGCTGAAATTAGCAGCGGCTTCGATAGTTAATAGGTTTTCGGACAACGCATCCGGCAATCTTATGCCAGGCTCTTTTTGCCAAGCTCGCCATGTATAGATTCTGGCTTTCGACAAATGAATGTCTTTAAATAGCTTGGTCGGTAAGTTATTTATTGAGAAGTTTGCGTGAGCTAATAGCGATTGTTGTTCGGCGCTGGCTGAAATCATTTGCTCGACAAAATTTTCAATCATTCCGTCATTTTGATGATCGGGCATGATCCATAAGCCAATATCAGGTAAGCCGTTTGTGTGCTTGAAAATATCGCCTGTTTTGTAATTAGGCTGATCCGATATTTCGTAGAGGCCGTAATTTTGTTTTTGTAAAAAGTCGTTTATTTTCTTGGTGACCAAATCTCGTCTTGAAGTAACTCCACCATTGTTGTCTAGCTCAAAGTCAGCATCTATTACAATGGCTAACTTATCAATATCACCGCTACGTAAGCGTTTAATTTCTGTTGGTAAATGGTCAATCAGGTTGGTCCAGCCGTTTCGTTGTGAGCCCCTGTCCTTCGGAGTGACGATAGTTATTTCGGGTACTTCGACATCAATAAGTCCCAGTTTCTTGCAGAATGCTTTGAAAAAGGCTCGATCATCATTACCTTCAACTAACAATATCTTTTTAGACATTATCTAATCTCAAGTTCTGATGCAGTTATGGTTTGTAACTCGGCTTCATCGTAAACAGTGGTAATGATCTTTCCATTATCGCTGGTGAGTTTGCTTCTGGATACTTTCAGCAAAATGCCATCGCCAGGGCTTTCAATTGCCGTTTTGGTAAAACTCTCGATACAATCCCAGCTATGGGTCGTTGCAAATACTTGTATATTTAATTCTTTTGCAAGTTGAAAAATGATACGCCAGACTTCTTCTTGAACACTGTAGTGCAAGCCGTTTTCAAACTCGTCAATTAATAAAATGCCATCTTTTGCAGGAAATACAGATAATATCAGCTGTAATATGCGCGACATGCCGTCGCCCATGCTGCTGAGAGGGATTCTATTTTCAACATCTTTGGTTTTAACGATCGCAAAACGGCTGTTGTTTTGATGAGATTCGATGAATGCAAGTTTTTCAATACGATCATCAATCAACTTTAAAGCTTTTATGACAATATTCTCGTATGGGCTTAGTGTTATTTCATCCCAGAGAGTAGATAGTTGTTCTGATGATAAAAAATCTGACGGAACATAACTTAATCCAAATGAATAAAGTTTAGAATTCAGGAGCCAAAATGTAGAAAACTGATTTTTGGTTTCCTCTAATTCCTGAATTGTATTTTTACCTGATTCTAAGGTTATGCGAATTGCCGGATATAATAAAGCTGAATCTTTAACATTTGACAAGTCAGGTTTTACGATAACTCTTCGGCGAGTGGAAAATGGCTGCCCGTCTTCATCAATATCTGATTCATCTTTAAAATAATAAAAGATATACTCAATTTTTAGAAGATTTTTTTCATTGGATGATAAAGATATATTGATATTTTCACTTGAAGGGAACTTTCGATTAGGAAAGAGGTTTTTTAGCCCTAGCCAATTTTTTATACTACCGTCAAGAGATGTGCGATCTAAACTATATGATTCGTCATGTTCATTCAGTATTGCGCTGAGTAGCTCAAGATTTGCGTCCCCAGCATAGATGCGCAGTGCCTCAAGAATAGAGCTCTTGCCACTATTATTTTTTCCTACAATTAAATTCACGCGGCCAAGCTTTGGGATTTCCAAATCCTCTAACATGCGGAAATTTTTAATGCGTAAATTGGTTAGCATTGTTAATCCTTATGTTTGATTATATTTCGACTCAATTATCCCGCCACCCAAACAAACTTCGCCCTTATAAAACACCACCGACTGTCCCGGCGTAATCGCTCGTTGTTGTTCGTCGAAGCGGACTTTGACGCGGCTGCCGCCGTCGGTTGGTTCGACTATGCATTCCTGGTCAGGCTGGCGGTAGCGGGTCTTGGCGGCGCAACGAATGGTTTCAGTCAAAGGCCGGCTGCAGCACCAATCCAGTTGACCTGCTTCCAGGGTGTTATGCAGCATCAGCGGATGTTCATGCCCTTGGCCGACGATCAGCACGTTGTTATCCAGGTCTTTGTCCAACACGAACCAGGGTTCGTCAGGCGCGTCCTTGACGCCGCCAATGCCCAAGCCCTGGCGTTGGCCCAGGGTGTAATACATCAAGCCATGATGCTTGCCGATATATTGCCCTTCCGGAGTGCGCATTTCACCAGGTTGGTGCGGCAAATAGCGTTGCAGAAATTCCTTGAATTTGCGTTCGCCGATGAAGCAAATGCCGGTGCTATCTTTCTTCCGGCTGTTGGCAAAGCCGGCTCTGTCGGCCATTGCGCGGATTTCCGGCTTGTGCAGGTGGCCTATTGGAAACAGGGTACGAGACAAGGCTTTTTGTCCCATCGCATAGAGAAAATAGCTTTGCTCTTTGTTGGGATCCAGGCCTTTTAATAGCTGGAATTCGCCGTCTTGTTCGCGAACGCGGGCATAGTGGCCGGTGGCAATATATTGGGCGCCCAAGTCTTCAATGGCGTAATCCAAAAAAGCTTTGAATTTGACGTGTTTGTTACAAAGTATGTCGGGATTGGGGGTGCGGCCGGCCTTAAACTCTGACAAAAACACTTCAAATACCTCGTCCCAATATTCGGCGGCGAAGTTGACGGTTTTTAGTTTTATGCCAAGTTTGTCGCAAACTTGCTGTGCGTCGGCTAAGTCTTGCATCGCCGTGCAATATTCGGTGCCGTCGTCTTCCTCCCAGTTTTTCATGAACAAGCCCGTGACTTTGTGGCCTTGTTCTTGCAGGGCTAGAGCGGTAACGGAAGAATCGACGCCGCCGGACATGCCGACGATGATGTGTTTGCTCATTCTAAATCGATAAAAGACTGTAAGATGCTAAGCGGAAAGCGGTGACCTTTCAGGTATTCGTCCACAGTGGTCAATACCAAAGGGCTGCGCAATTGCTGGCGTTTTGCGTAAATTTCATTGCGGCTTAACCAGTGAGTGTCGATAATGCCGTCGTCGAGAGCTTGTTCTGGATTGTGGTTGTTGACTGTGCCGGAAAAACAGAAGCGAACAAAGCTGGGCATATGCGGATTTCTGCGCCATAACTGTGTGGCGATTAAAGCCTCCGGTTCAAATTGCCAAGCTGTTTCCTCGCAAACTTCGCGTTTGACGGCACTGATTAAATCTTCACCTTCTTCCAAATGACCAGCGGGCTGATTGAACGCAAGGCCTCGTGCCGTTGTCTCCTCAACCAGCAGGAAGCGACCGTCTTTTTCGATCACGGCGGCGACGGTGACGTGAGGTTTCCAAACCATGATATTGATAGAAAACGGTAAAAGGCGCGCATTTTACTAGAAATGTTTTTTATGTGCCTAAAGATTGAAATTTAATGTTTAAGACGCTATTTTTAAGACCACAATGATTCACAGCACCAAAGATTATGTCAGATTTTGAACCCTTGAAAGATGGTGACGGTAACACCGCGCTGCAAGAAGCCAAACCGCAGCTGAAAAGACCGCCACTGTATAAGGTTATGTTGCTTAATGACGACTTTACGCCGATGGATTTTGTCGTCGAAATATTGACTGATTTTTTTAACATGAGCCAAGAGAAAGCAACGCAGGTGATGTTGCAAGTGCATACGCAGGGTGTCGGCGTTTGTGGTACCTACACCAAAGACGTGGCTGAAACCAAAGTACATATTGTTAATGAATATTCCCGTGAGCACCATCACCCGCTGATGTGCACGATGGAAGAGGCGTGAGGGGTAACCATGCTAAGTAAAGAACTTGAAGTGACATTGAATGCTGCTTTTACCGGAGCTCATGCCAAAAGACACGAATTCATCACGGTCGAGCATTTGTTGCTGGCCTTGTTGGACAATGTCACGACGATACCGATTTTGATCGCTTGCGGCTGCAATGTTAATGCATTGCGGGCCGAACTAACCCGATTTATAGATGAAACCATTTCCTTGATTCCGGAAGGTATACAGCGCGAAACGCAACCCACTTTGGGTTTTCAGCGTGTTTTACAGCGCGCCGTATTTCATGTCCAGGCTTCCGACAAAAAAGAAGTCACCGGCGCGAACTTATTTGTTGCCTTGTTTAGTGAACAGGATTCGCACGCGGTTTATCTGTTGAACAAACAAGACATCACTCGTTTGGATGTGGTCAATTATCTGGCGCACGGGGTTTCCAAAATCGAGCAGTTCAGAAAAGAAAATAACGAAGAGCCGGAATCCGAGCGCGGCAGCAATGAAGCTTTGTCCAGCCCATTGGAAAAATACGCAACCAACTTGAACGAAGAAGCCCTGAAAGGCAACATCGATCCTTTAATCGGCCGCGAGCTGGAAGTGGAAAGAACCATTCAGGTGCTTTGCCGCCGCCGCAAAAATAATCCGCTATTGGTAGGGGAGGCTGGTGTCGGTAAAACCGCTATAGCTGAAGGTTTGGCGAAACGAATTGTTGAAGAACAAGTGCCGGATATTTTGTTGAATAGTGTGATTTATTCACTAGATATGGGTGCACTGGTGGCGGGTACCAAGTATCGCGGCGACTTTGAAAAACGACTCAAGGCTTTAATTAGCCAGCTCAAAAAAGAACCGGACTCGATTTTATTTATTGACGAAATTCATACCATTATTGGTGCGGGTTCCGCTTCCGGTGGGGTTATGGATGCCTCTAACTTGATCAAACCGGTGTTGGCGTCCGGACAATTGCGTTGTATTGGGTCCACTACTTATCAAGAATATCGGGGTATTTTCGAAAAAGACCACGCTCTAGCGCGGCGCTTCCAGAAAATCGATGTGATAGAGCCATCGATAGAAGATACTGTATTAATTTTGAAGGGCTTGAAGTCGCGGTTTGAAGAGCATCATGGCCTGAAATACACCCAAGAAGCATTGCGACTGGCGGTGGAATTATCAGCGCGTTATATCACAGACAGGCATTTGCCTGACAAAGCCATTGATGTGATCGACGAAGCCGGGGCCAGGCAGCGGTTGTTTGCCGGTATTGATCGCAAGGATCTGATCGATACTGCCGAGATAGAAGAAATCGTCGCCAAAATTGCCAGGGTTCCGGCACAATCGGTATCGTCAAACGACATTGATAAATTGTCGAGCTTGGAAAAAAACCTGAAGATGCTGGTGTTTGGCCAAGACGAAGCCATTTCAGAGCTGGCGTCGGCAATTAAGCTATCGCGGGCCGGATTGCGCGATACCACTAAAACGATCGGTTCGTTCCTGTTTGCCGGTCCTACCGGGGTCGGTAAAACCGAAGTGACTCGGCAGCTAGCCAAAGTATTGGGCATTGAGTTGATTCGCTTCGATATGTCTGAGTACATGGAGCGGCATACTGTATCACGCTTGATCGGCGCGCCTCCGGGGTATGTCGGGTTCGATCAGGGCGGATTGCTGACCGAAGCGGTGACCAAACATCCGCATGCCGTGTTGTTGCTGGACGAGTTGGAAAAAGCGCATCCGGATGTATTCAACCTGTTACTACAGGTGATGGATCACGGCACCTTGACCGACAACAACGGTCGCAAAGCGGATTTTAGAAATATCATTTTGATTATGACCACTAATGCCGGTGCGGAAGAAAGCAGCCGGGCATCTATCGGCTTTACCCAGCAAAATCATGCTTCCGATAGTATGAAAGTGATCGAGCGAGGGTTTTCGCCGGAATTTAGAAATCGTCTGGACGCAATTGTGCAATTCAAACCGCTGGATTTGGCGGTGGTGGGCAGTGTGGTCGATAAGTTTATTTTCGAGCTGGAAGCCATATTGGCGGACAAAAATGTCACATTGACTTTAGAACCTGCGGCGAGAGCGTGGCTGGCCGAACATGGTTGCGATCCAAAAATGGGTGCGCGGCCAATGGCGCGATTGATTCAGGAAAAGATCAAAAAACCGCTGGCAGAAGATTTATTGTTCGGTCGTTTAGCGAATGGCGGTCACGTGCGAGTGCATGTCGAGAACGATGCGTTGGCTTTTGCGATCGAGAGCAAACAACTAATCGTTTCGGAATTGAATCAAGTAGTATAAAGCGAGGGAAGCAATCGCTTTCCCGAAAGACGGGTTAGCGATTGCGGAAAGTAATGCGGCCTTTGGTCAAGTCGTAAGGTGTCATTTCTACGCGGACTTTATCGCCAGTCAGGATGCGGATGTAGTGTTTGCGCATTTTGCCGGAGATGTGGGCGGTAACGATGTGACCATTTTCCAATTCGACGCGAAACATAGTGTTGGGCAGGGTATCGATAACCTTGCCATCCATTTCAATCTGATCTTCTTTTGCCATAGTCAAAGCTCTAAATTTAAAACGCCTATGTTAGCATGAATCCTCTGCTGAGCCGCTAAAAAAGTCTCCCGGATAGTTGAATTAGTGCTGATACAGGGCGCGTCAGACTTTCCTTCTCACTTCAATAATATTTGGCAAATGGCTGATACGTGCCAGCACCAAACTAAGTTGCTCGGTATTTTCGATTTGAATTGTCATATTCAGAATCGCGGACAAATCGTCGTGGGTCTTCAATGAGGCGTTGCTGATATGTACTTTCCCGGCGGCTAATACCTGAGAAACGTCGTTCAACAAATTTTGCGCGTTAAAGGCATGAATCAAAATCGGTACGCTGTGATGTACAGTTTGTTGACCGCTCCAATCGGCTTTCAACAATTGCAATTGCTGCTCGGGCGACAGATGCCGAATATTCTCGCAGTCGCGGCGATGAATAGTGATACCGCGTTTATGCGAGATAAAGCCGATAATTTCGTCACCCTTTACCGGCGAGCAGCAATGGGCCAGCGTGGTCACTACATTATCAATGTCATCGATAGTAATCGCTGATTGCGTAGAGGATTTGCTGGGCACCAATTTGATCGGTGTTGGTTCCAATTCCGGAATTTTCAACGCGCCGGCCAATTGCCGGTTGTTGATGTCGCCGTGGCCTAGCGCTTCATAAAAATGTTCTGTATCCGCGAATTTAAAATGCCTTAACAATTCGTTGATATCGACGGTTTTCAAGCCTAGCCGCTTGCTTTCCTTATCCAGCAGCAATTTGCCGGCCGCAATATTTTCGGCTTGCTGTTGTTGTTTGAACCAGCTTTTTACCTTGCTGATGGCTCGCGGGGTTTTTAGGTAACCGAGGTTGGGATTCAGCCAATTGTGATTGGGTTGACCGTTTTTAACGGTGATGATTTCCACCTGCTCCCCAGAGCACAGCTTGTAAGTCAAGGGCTTGATCTGGCCGTTAACTTTTGCGCCGCGGCAACTGTGACCCACCTCGGTATGGATCGCATAAGCAAAATCCAGTGGCGTAGCGCCCTTGACCAGGTCGATCAATTTGCCGGCAGGCGTCAGCACGAATACCCGGTCGGAGAACAGCTCGGTATGAAAGTTTTCCAGCAAGCCGTCAGTGTTATCTTTGTCTTCCAGCAGTTGTCGGAGCGAGGCGATGTTCTTCTCGGTGGCGGCGTTGAACTTGCTGCCCTCTTTATAACGCCAGTGCGCCGCCACACCCAGCTCTGCAAAGTCGTGCATGGCTTTGGTACGGATTTGAATTTCGATACGGTTGCCGTCTTCATCCAAAACTACGGTATGCAGGGACTGATAGCCGTTTTCCTTAGGGTTGGCGATGTAATCGTCGAATTCCCGCGGAATATGCTGCCAATGGCTGTGCGCCAAGCCTAGCACCATGTAGCAGGCCGACAAACTGTCCACCACCACGCGCACTGCCAATAAGTCGTACAGTTCGTTTATCGCCAGTTGCTTGCGGCGCATCTTGTTCCAGATGCTATAGATATGCTTGGGCCTACCGTAGACCTTGGCCTGTATGCCTTCCTGGTTTAAACGGTCTTGAAGTGCCGCTAAAAACCGCTCAATAAAGGCTTGGCGTTGTTCCCGATTGACAGCCAATGAGTCGGTGACAAAGCGGTAATGCTCAGGATCGGCATAACGAAACGCCAGGTCTTCCAATTCCCATTTGAATTGATTAATACCCAGGCGATTGGCGAGCGGCGCATAAATATCCAGGGTTTCCCTGGCAATGAAGCGGCGGATATTTTCTTGCTCGTGTTGGAGTCCGCGCAGCCGCTGAATGCGAAAAGCCAATTTAATCAGCACCGCCCGCACGTCATGGGTCATTGCCAGCAGCATGCGTCGCAATATCTCAGCTTGATTGGGCTGGTTTGCCATGTCGGTACTGTAAATGCTGACATTATTCAACCAGCTCACGTCTTTAACTAAGTCGGCGACTAACGGTCCGAATTGCTCGCGTATTGTCGAGTCGCTGAGTTTCCCGGCAACACGTGAATCGCTGAGCAGCGCCGCCAGAATAGTTTCCAGATCGATATGCACACTCATTAAAATCGAGGCGACATCGACGCCTTTGGGGCGGAGAGTGTCCTTGCAGTTCGCCGAAAGTTGCTCGACCAGCTTCAGCGCGTGGCTTATCTGTAAGCTATCGGCGTCTGAAAACCCGGGAAACAGTTTGCTGACGGAAGAATTATTTTGAGTCATGCCAATATTGTAAGACTAGCGAGGTGGGGCGGAAAATAGGGAATTTCCTGAAACTTGGGGTTCGAATCCAGGCGTCAGATTAAACGGCTAGCGACGCGCTTTACCCGTCCGCGTTCCCCAAGTGTCTATACGGGCAAAGCTATTGGGCAAAATTCAGGACACTCTCAAGCAGCCTACTCAGGCAGTAAGAAAACCACTCAAGTATGGCCGGATTTATTAAACCGGCCCTCAATATAGTCGCTCACGCTTATGCTTAGGCCGAGTTTTCAAGATGGATTCCCGCTTACGCGGGAATGACGGAGCAGGGAAATTTAAGTGTCCGATTAACAGGCAGGAAACTCTAAGATTCTTAGCATTAAGTGCCTGGGGAGACAGCCATTAATAAGCATCTTTATCCGTGATTTTGCCCTTGTCGTTGACCGCCACCTTCCATTTGCTGCCACCCACCTCAATAAACAATTCGTATTCTTCGCCCACGCCGTTCGGATTAATCACCAATTCCGCCTTATGCAGCTTATAGCCGGGGAAGTTATCGGCCAGCACTTTGGTCACGTCAGGTGATATTTCTAGACCGTTGTCCAGCAGGATTTCGTTCGCAAACAACGCGCCGTCGGTTCTAAATAACTCATGCTTCAATTCGTCTTCCGTATCCTTAAAGCTGACTTCCAGTAGCTGTTGACCAAAGTGGGTTTCCTGAGTCGCTTTCAGGTCCTGCGCTTGCGGGTGTCGTTTCAAAATATTGGCCCTGACTTTATCCGGGATTGCCACGCTAGCAGAATCTTGGGCTTGAGCGGTTGATAAGCTGCTGTAAAAGGTGGTAGCGGCAAGTAAGGAAAGTAATAAAGTACGCATATGTTCTCCTGCTGTGTTGGATCCCCCAATGACTTAAAGCGCTGGGGATGGTTTCATCGTTGTTTTTGCGGTATTAGCAAAAGGTGGACGTTGGAAAAATTCATTCAAAACCAGAACGTGCTCTTCTGAGAGCTTGAAGCACTCTTGGCGCTTAACCATGGTCGATTATGCGATAAAAATAAAAATCGCCGGTAGGATTTTTCCGCGAACTTGGCATAGATCAATATTTACATATCGATTATTCTAAAAGCAGTTTGATGCCATTGAGCCGCTGGGGAGCCGATTTGGCTTGTCAGAAGCTTCCGCAGCACCAGTCTAGCGCCATGGATCGTGCCCACTTTGCCTTTTTCTTAATTGCCTATGCCGAAGCAATATCGCCGTTTTCGAGATATATCCACCAGCGAGAAAATATTAAATACTGTCTTCCTGTTGACCATCGGGCTGGGCTATCTGATGGCCCTGGTGAATTTGTATTACACCCATCAGGGCCGCGACGGTAAGCGCGGTTTGTCGATAGACGACATTGTCATCATGTACCACGGTTCGACCACTCAGTCCAGGCTTGGCGCGGCAGTCAACGGCATCATGGAGCCGAATCTGAAATACAAAAGCGATAAGGAAGTGATCTTGAAATGGATCCAGGATGGCGCGGGGCAGCCTGCTTACGAGCAAAGAATTGCGCCGATTTTGAACCGCGACTGCATCCACTGTCATAACCCGGCCGCCAACCCGAGCCTGCCCAATCTGACGCATTACGAAGGTGTCGCGGAAGTGGCGCATAAAGGCGGGGCGTCGACGCCGGCGCTGGTCAGGGTGTCGCATATTCATTTATTCGGCATTGCCTTCATCCTGTTTTTCATTGGCAAAATTTTTCTGCTCTGCGATATGAATATCTACGTCAAGCGGGTGGCGCTGGTGATTCCGTTTTTTGCAATGCTATTAGACGTGGTGTCCTGGTTTGTCACCAAGCATATTTCCGAATTTGCCTATGTGGTAGTGCTTAGCGGTGCATTGATGGGCTTATCGATGGGCGTCCAAATATTAATGAGTGTTTATCAAATGTGGTTTTACCGAAAGGACTGATGTTTTGACTGTTTCTCCCATTTCATCCATGACGACCAACCCGCGCAGTTGTCCGGCCATGTTAATCAGCGCCCCGGCTTCCGGGCAAGGCAAAACGACCGTCACCGCCGCGCTGGCTTACTATCATAGACAGCAAGGCCGTCGGGTTCGGGTATTCAAGACCGGCCCGGATTTCATCGATCCGCAGATTTTGGCTTACGCCAGCGGCCAGCCGGTTTATCAACTGGATTTATGGATGATGGGCGAGGTGCATTGCCGCGAATTGCTGTATCGCGCCGCCGGCGAAGCCGATCTGATCTTGATCGAAGGCGTGATGGGCTTGTTCGATGGCGACAGTAGCAGCGCCGATTTGGCCCAAGCCTTGTCGGTGCCGGTGGCGGCGGTGATTGATGCGCAAGGGATGGCGCAAACCTTTGCCGCGGTCGTATTCGGTTTGGCGAACT
The DNA here is from genome assembly GCF_059331595.1 of Methylomonas sp. PHL2-19. Classification (NCBI taxonomy): domain Bacteria; kingdom Pseudomonadati; phylum Pseudomonadota; class Gammaproteobacteria; order Methylococcales; family Methylococcaceae; genus Methylomonas; species Methylomonas sp. PHL2-19. The sequence goes on along the minus strand of NZ_CP196839.1, from coordinate 4,068,118 downwards.
ATCGGCCGGGTTTGGCGTTCGCGGGCGCGATAGCCAACAAGGTCGGTAGCGCGGGCCACGCCAGGATGTTGCAAGAAGCCTTGCCGGCCGGCATGCCTTTGTTGGCGGCGATGAGTCGAGACGAGGCAGTCGGCTTGCCTTCCAGGCATTTGGGCTTGCTGCAGGCCAATGAAATCGGTGATCTGGATACCCGGTTGGGGCGGGCTGCGGAATTATTAAATAGTTTTACGCTCTGTGTTTTACCCGAGCCAGTCGCCTTTGTCGCCGCTTTGGCCCATCCGCCGCCACGCTTGTTGCAGGGTAAACGCATCGCGGTGGCGCGAGACGCGGCGTTTTCGTTTATTTATCAAGCCAATTTGGATTGTTTGCGAGCGATGGGGGCGGAGCTGTTGTTCTTCTCGCCGTTGGCTGATAGTGCCTTGCCGGAGGCCGATAGCGTTTATTTGCCGGGCGGTTATCCGGAATTGCATTTGCAAACGCTGGCCGAAAATTTGGCGATGAAGGAGGCTTTAACCGCCCATCATCTAGCCGGCAAAGCCATCTATGCCGAATGCGGCGGCTTCTTATATTTGCTGGATAATCTGGCTGATAAAGAAAGTCAGCGAGCGGCGATGGTAGGCTTGTTACCCGGCAGCGCCGTCATGCAAACCCGCTTGGCCAATTTAGGAATGCATAGCCTGCAATTGGAGCAGGGCGAGATTCGTGGTCACAGCTTTCATTTTTCCAAGCTGGATACCGCGTTAGAACCGTTTGCCGTCTCCACCGCGCAACGCAGCTTTGGGCATGGCGAAGGCTTTTTCCGCAAAGGCTCCCTGCAAGCCTCTTATCTGCACTTGTATTTTCCCTACAACCCACAGCTTGCCGCTAGCTTTTTCTAAGCTGAGAAGGGATATTAAAACTGTTTCACAGCCAGGGTCTATGGGATAATGCGCGGCTTTCACCGGCCAGACAACAGCAGGTACTCAAATGGACGAAAACAAGAAAAAGGCGCTGGGCGCCGCGTTGATGCAGATCGAAAAACAATTCGGCAAGGGCTCCGTGATGCGGATGGGCGATGTCGCCGCCAGCCGCGACATCGAAGTCGTATCTACCGGCTCCCTGTCCTTGGATATTGCGTTGGGTGTGGGCGGTTTGCCGCGCGGCCGGATTATCGAAATTTACGGCCCGGAGTCGTCGGGTAAAACCACACTGACCCTGCAAACCATCGCCCAGATGCAAAAGTTGGGCGGCACCGCTGCCTTCGTCGATGCCGAGCATGCGCTGGACCCTATCTACGCGCAAAAGATCGGCGTCAACATCGACGACTTGCTGGTCTCGCAGCCTGATACCGGCGAACAAGCCCTGGAGATCACCGACATGCTGGTGCGCTCCGGCGCGGTCGACATCGTGGTCGTCGACTCGGTGGCGGCTTTGACGCCGAAAGCCGAAATCGAAGGCGACATGGGCGACTCGCACATGGGCTTGCAAGCGCGCTTGATGTCGCAAGCCTTGCGCAAGCTGACGGCCAATATCAAACGTTCCAACACCTTGGTGATTTTCATCAACCAGTTGCGGATGAAAATCGGCGTGATGTTCGGCAACCCGGAAACTACCACCGGCGGTAATGCGCTGAAGTTTTATGCCTCGGTGCGTCTGGATATTCGCCGCATCGGCGCGATCAAGAAAGGCGACGAGGTGATCGGTAACGAGACCCGCGTCAAAGTGGTCAAAAACAAAGTGGCTCCGCCGTTCAAGCAAGCCGATTTCGAAATTCTGTATGGCGAAGGCGTGTCCTTCTTCGGCGAACTGGTGGATTTAGGTGTGGAATTCGGCTTCGTACAAAAATCCGGTTCCTGGTATGCCTACAACAACGAGAAAATCGGCCAGGGCAAGGACAACGCCAAGCAGTTTTTACGCGATAACCCGGAGAAAGCCGTCGAACTGGAAAAAGCGATTCGTGAGAAAGCCTTTGCCAAATTAGCGACAGCGCCGGCAGCAGCCAGTGAAGACGACGACGCCGAGTTTGTCGACGGCGATTGAGCGCCGGCAACAGATCGAAGCCATTTGCCTGAGGTTGTTGGCCCGGCGCGAACATAGTCGTCGGGAACTGCTGGATAAATTGGCCTTGCGCGGTTTTGACCGCGACGACGTTGAACCGGTTATCGATCAGATAGCCGAGCGGAACTGGCAAAACGATGCACGCTATGCCGAAGCCTATGTCCGCCAACGTATCCAGAATGGCTATGGTCCGATGCGAATTCGCTATGAACTGCAACAGCGCGGTATCAACGACGCCGATCTGGATGAACAGGTCGAGGAGCAAGGCGGTTGGCAAAATGTGCTGCTGGATGTGTATTCGCGTAAATACGACGACGAAAAATCGCTGACCCAAAACGAATGGCTAAAGCGCAGCCGCTTTTTACAGCAACGCGGTTTCAGCGGCGAGATGGTCAAGCGCTTGGTTGCGGAGTTGAAAATTAAATTGAATAGAGCTGGTTAGCTCGTAGCTCTGAATAGCGAAGCGTATTCGGAGAAATAGTTGATAAAGTTCAAGCAAATCTAAGCTAATAGCTATTTATGCATCCTCTGATTCAGCAAAATAAATCCGCAATCGTCGACTTATGCAGGCGCTATCGGGTTAAGCGTCTAGAGATATTCGGCTCGGCCGCGCGGGCTACCGACTTCGATTTGGAACACAGCGATGCGGACTTTTTAGTCGAATTTGCCGAGGACGGTCAGTCGTCTTCGTTGCAGGTATTTTTTGCCCTACGGCAAGAACTGGAGAATCTAATTGGGCGGCATGTGGATTTAGCGGAGACTACAGCGTTGAAAAACCCTTATTTGCTAGCCAGCATCGAACAAAGTCGCGAATTGGTTTATGCAGCGTGATCCTCGGGTCTTTTTGTGGGACGCTCATTCCGCTGCTGGAGCGATTCTGGAGTTTGTTGACGGTAAAACTATTGCGGATTACAGATCAGACCGTTTATTACGCTCTGCTGTGGAGCGCCAATTTGAGATTATTGGCGAAGCTTTAAACCAGTTATGCAAAATAGAACCTGCTTGGGCCGAACGCATTCCGGATTTGCCGCAAATTGTGGCTTTTCGCAATCTATTGATTCACGGATATGCGTCGGTTAACGATTTAACGGTTTGGAATACCATCGAATCATCTTTGCCAGCATTGCACGAAACGCTGGCGAATTTGTTAAACGATTGAAAGTCCTATAGATGAGCTCTTATCATCAGCATATGCAACGTAAATTTACTTTCTGAAGTATCAAATCAACCGAAGTAACCACCATGAAAAAAATGACCAGCGCCGAATTGCGGGCCGCCTTTTTGGAATTCTTTCGCCAACACGGCCACGCCGTGCGTCCCTCCAGTTCGCTGGTGCCGGGTAATGATCCAACCTTGTTGTTTACCAACGCCGGGATGGTGCAGTTTAAGGACGTATTCTTGGGCCGCGAAAAGCTCGACTTCACCCGCGCCGCCACGAGCCAACGCTGCGTGCGGGCCGGCGGCAAGCATAACGATTTGGAAAACGTCGGTTATACCGCGCGCCACCATACCTTTTTCGAGATGCTCGGTAATTTCAGCTTCGGCGATTATTTCAAACGCGACGCGATTCATTTTGCTTGGGATTTTTTGACCAAGGAATTGGGCATTCCTAAGGAAAGACTTTGGGTGACCGTGTTTGATGAAGACTCCGAAGCCGAAGCGATCTGGCTGGAAGACGTCAAGCACGATCCGAATCGTTTCTCGCGGATCGGCGCCAAGGACAATTTCTGGTCGATGGGGGATGTCGGCCCCTGCGGTCCCTGCACCGAGATTTTCTACGATCACGGCGAGCATGTGGCCGGAGGCCCTCCGGGCAGCCCGGACGAAGACGGCGACCGTTACATCGAAATCTGGAATCTGGTGTTCATGCAATACGACCGGGACAAGGACGGCAACCTGACGCCGCTGCCGGCGCCATCGGTCGATACCGGTATGGGCCTGGAAAGGATTTCGGCGGTAATGCAGGGCGTACACAGCAACTACGAAATCGACCTGTTCCAAAACCTGTTAAAAGTGGCGGCGCAATTGGCCGGCACCACCGACTTGAGCAACAGCTCGTTGCGGGTCATCGCCGATCACATTCGTTCCTGCGCTTTCATGGTCGCTGACGGTGTGTTGCCGTCGAATGAAGGTCGCGGTTACGTGTTGCGCCGAATTATCCGTCGGGCGATTCGTCACGGTTACCGCTTGGGTATTCAGGATACCTTCTTCTACAAACTGGTCGCGCCGCTAGTGGCGGAAATGGGGGATGCTTATCCAGAACTGGCGAATGCCCAGGAACAAGTCGAGCGGATACTGAAAAAAGAAGAAGAGCGCTTCGCGGAAACCCTCGAACAGGGCATGAAAATTCTGGAAGCCTGCGTCGCTAAAATGGACGGCCATGTCATTCCCGGCGATGTGGTGTTCTTGTTGTACGACACCTACGGCTTCCCGGTGGATTTGACCGCCGATTTCGCCCGCGAACATAATCTCAGCGTCGATCATGCCGGTTTCGAAGTGGAGATGGCCGCTCAGCGTGACCGGGCTCGCGCCGGCGGTACGTTTGCCGCTGATTACGATCAAGACATCAAGCACGACAGCAGCACCGAATTTACCGGTTATTTTCATTTGGACGGCTCGGTGCAAATCCTGGGCTTGTTCAAGCAAGGCCAGCCGGTCGAAGCGTTGGAAGCCGGCGACGAAGGCGTGGTGATTCTGGATCAAACTCCGTTCTATGCCGAGTCCGGCGGCCAAGTCGGCGACACCGGGCGCATCGAATGTGGTGACGCGGTTTTCGAAGTTCACGATACCCAGAAACAGGGCGGCAAACTATTCCTGCATAAAGGTAAAGTGTTGCGCGGCACGCTCAGCGAAGGCCAAGCTTGCGAAGTCAGCGTCGATGCCGAAATCCGCAAAGCGACCGAACGCAATCACTCGGCGACGCACTTATTGCACGCCGCGCTGCGGGCGACCTTGGGCGAGCATGTTCAGCAAAAAGGCTCGCAGGTCAATTCCGAACGCTTGCGTTTCGACTTTTCGCATTTCGAACCGATGACGCCAGCGGAAATTGCCACCGTCGAACGCTTGGTCAACGAACAGATTCGTTTAAACAACGCGGTCGCCGCCGAAATCATGGCCAAGGACGATGCGGTGAAAGCCGGCGCGATGGCCTTGTTCGGCGAGAAATACGGCGACGAAGTGCGGGTATTGACGATGGGCGAATTTTCCACCGAGCTTTGCGGCGGCACCCACGTGCAACGTACCGGCGACATCGGCTTGTTCAAAATCATCGGCGAAACCGGCGTCGCGGCCGGCGTCAGACGTCTGGAAGCTGTCACCGGCCAAGGCGCCTTGGATTGGATCGAGCAGCGAGAAAAAGCCTTGCTCATCATCGCCGGCTTGCTGAAAGCCGCACCGGACAAAGCTGCCGACAAAGTCCATCAACTGATGGAAAAAACCCGCGGTCTGGAAAAAGAATTGGAAAAACTCAAAGCCAAACTGGCTAGCTCGGCCGGCGATGAAATGACCAGCCAAGCCGTCGATGTCAACGGCGTGAAAGTGTTGGCCGTGAAACTGGACGACGTCGACCCGAAAGCCTTGCGCGATTTGGCCGATCAGTTGAAAAACAAACTGGGCAGTGCAGCCTTGGTCTTGGCGGCGGTCAGCGGCGATAAAGTCAGCCTGATCGCCAGCGTGTCTAAGGATGCGATGGATAAAGTCAAAGCCGGGGAGTTGGTGAATTTTGTTGCGACCCAAGTCGGCGGTAAAGGCGGTGGTCGGCCGGATATGGCGCAAGCTGGCGGTAACGATCCAGCCGGATTGCCGGCGGCGTTGGCGGCGGTGCCGGAGTGGGTGAGGGAACGTTTGGCTGGTTAATTTCGGAGAAGGCTATGACAAATGCAGAAACTAGGTCTCCGAATTGGCATAGGGCGATTCTAAAACAGAGGATGGACTTGCTTAAGTCAAATCAAGCTGAGTTGCTTACTTTGCAACAATTACGCGGCCTATTGAAAGCTGCCAATACCGAAGATGTTCGGGATCGCAACGATAGGGTTTGTAGGCTTGAATTAGGCCGATAGGCATTTCTGACGGTGATGTGTCGCTATCGCGACGGATTGTTTTGAAGTCGGTTCTCGGACCGACGACCGAGATACTTTCTTTTGCGTCGCCAAAAGAAAGTATCCAAAGAAAAGGCGACCCGGATGCCGCTTATTCCCTGCGCTCCTCGCTTTTGGCGGGGGTTGCCGAAAGGGGCTTCCTGCCCCTTCGTCAACGCGATGCATCCCTGCATCGCCCCTGCGGGCTGTTCCCGTCAAAAGCTCCGGTGCTCGGCGCGGCATACGGGATAAAGCCCGCCCCAACCTATGAAGCGGCATTCAGCACGGGTAAACAAAAACTGTCATAGATAAGCGGTTATTTAACTTTTAGGATAAAAAAGCAGACATGAAACTGAGCTATTATGGATATGTTTTTACTGAGGTAAAAACTGGCGTTAAATACAGAATGCCTATTAAGAACTTCATTCAAGCCTTTTGTCAGTTTAAAGATCCAAATTATAAAAACAAATTTACACATAATGGAGAACATATCTTTTTGTTGCATGGGCCTGGTGACTTGTATTTGTTTATCCAGACTCGAAGCAAAGAAGTTATCAAAAAGATAAATTCGCAAGATACTAGTGTGGGTGAAATTTATGATGTACTTGATAAGGATGAGATGCTCGGTTTTGCATCTTACGTTTTTGTCATGGATAGCTACCTTGGATTTGCTTCTACAACGATGGCGCCACGTCTTGCATCGTTTGGTAATTTCATAAATGACGTTTTGTCGTCGATAGGAATTACGGAATATCAATTTAACTTAATACCATTTCTTCACCAAGCCACGAAAGCAGAAGCTATGTCTATGCCTTTTATTGGGAAATCGACGATTCAGATAAATAAATCGAATGATTTTTTTGATGATATCGCCAATTACCTTGGAGGTAGCGCTGATGAGTTTGAAGATGTTGATAGTTTAGAAATTGTGATCAAACCTAAAGCTAGAAAGGATATCGGAAAAGCTGTCAAAAAAATGATGGCAAGAATTCCTGATGAAGGTCTTGAGAAGCTTGTTGTTCGCGCAAAAGATGATCTTCACCCATCCTTGATTGATTTATATCTGGCTGGCAATGGGATAGTAGCAGACAATATCAACACGCGGGATGAGAGAGAAATTGCTACAAAGATTAGGGAGAAAATTACCAACAATTCAGTTCTCAAAAAGAAGGTGATCGAACATGAGCAGGATGAAGCGATCAAGCAAGGTAATGTTGAATCTATTTCTAAGTTTTGCGATGCTGGTTCCTGGTCCAGTGCTTTATCTGATCTACAAGAAAACGACTGAGCTTCACTGGATTTCTCCTTGGTTGTTATCCGAAAACAAGAAAGATCTGGCTAATATGATTGCTGGTTTTTCTTACACAATGCTTGGTTTTCTAGCGACTGTAATTACTATTTTATTTGTTTTCACGAAATCGCCTAATTTTGAGGCTTATAAAAGAAATGGATACCTCGATACGTTTTTCTTTACCTATTATTTTTCGATAATTTGTTTATTAATCACTGCTTCGTTATCGGTTTACGGATTTTCTCCAAATAGCAATTCTTTGCCGTTCTATTTGTTACTTATGTCTTTTATAAATAACTTGGTGCAAATTTTTCTTGTTACATTTGTCATATGTAACATCGCTAGGAAATCGGCTGATTAACGCGAAAGAAATATTATAGGTTTTTCAATAAATGCCTGGATGGTTTTTGCCCCGTATGCCGCGCCGAGCACCGGAGCTTTTGGCGGGATCAGCCCGTAGGGGCGATGCAGGGATGCATCGCGTTGACGAAGGGGCAGGAAGCCCCTTTCGTCAACCCCCGTCAAAAGCGAGGAGCGGAGGAAATAAGCGGCATCCGGGTCGCCTTTTCTTTGGATACTTTCTTTTGGCGACGCAAAAGAAAGTATCTCGGCCGTCGGTCCGAGAACCGACATTAAAATACCCGTCGCGATAGCGACACAACTATAAAAGCCTAACAGCCGAGAAAGGTCTAAAAAAGCATGGCATTGTACGTCTATAAATTTGGCGGCACTTCCGTTGGTACGGTGGAACGTATCAAGGCGGTCGCCGAGAAAGTCAAAAAAGCCCGCGATGCGGGCGATCAGATTGTGGTGGTGGTGTCCGCGATGAGCGGCGAAACCAATCGCCTCGTGGCCTTGGCAAAAGAGTTGCAGCCGCAGCCGACCGACCGCGAGCTGGATGTGTTGCTGTCCACCGGCGAGCAAGTCACCATCGCGTTGCTGTCGATGGCCTTGCATCAGCTCGGTTGCGAGGCGCGTTCCTATACCGGCGCGCAAGTGCGGATTCTCACCGATAGCGCCTTCACCAAGGCCCGCATTCGCGAGATCGACGAAGCCAATATGCGTGCCGATCTCGACGCTGGTCGCGTGGTGGTGGTAGCGGGATTCCAGGGTGTGGACGAGCATGGCAATATCACCACGCTGGGTCGCGGTGGTTCGGATACCACCGGCGTGGCGTTGGCGGCGGCTCTGAAAGCCGACGAATGCCATATCTACACCGACGTGGATGGCGTCTATACCACCGATCCGCGCGTGGTGCCGAAAGCCCGCCGCCTGGACCGCATTACTTTTGAAGAAATGCTGGAAATGGCCAGCCTCGGCTCCAAAGTCCTGCAAATCCGTTCGGTTGAGTTCGCCGGCAAATACAATGTCAAATTGCGCGTGTTGTCTTCGTTTATGGAAGGCAACGGCACCCTAATTACCTACGAGGAATCAGAAATGGAAAGAGCGTTAATTTCAGGCATCGCGTTTAACCGGGACGAGGCCAAGCTGACCTTGACCGGCGTGCCTGATCTGCCGGGCGTGGCGTCGAAAATCTTGGGACCGATCGCCGCCGAGAATATCGAGGTGGACATGATCGTGCAGAACATCTCCGCGCATGGCACCACGGATTTTACCTTTACCGTCAACCGCAACGATTTCGCCCGCGCGCAGAAAGTGTTGGACGGTTTGCGCGCCGACCTGGGCGGCAATACCACGGTGATTGGCGATAACAGTATCGTCAAAGTGTCGATTGTCGGCGTTGGTATGCGTTCGCATGCCGGTATTGCCAGCACGATGTTTAAAGTGCTGGCCGACGAGGGTATCAATATCCAAATGATCTCGACATCCGAAATCAAGATTTCCGTGGTGGTTGACGAGAAGTACCTGGAACTGGCGGTGCGCGCGCTACACAAGGCGTTTGGTCTGGATCAGGAGTAGTTCCGGCACACTGTGTTTGCTCGTTGCTAGCGCTAGACAGTCAATAAATTCCCAGCTTTTTGTATCGTATTCAGATACAAGGCTGGGGATTTTTTTTGAACTCCTTTAGCAAAAACTATGTTAAATAACTTAAAAATAACGAGGCATTTCCCTTGTTTTTTCTGGTTTTTTATAAGGCGTTTACTTTTAGTTAATATAATCAAACGATTATATTTTGGCATTCTTTATGCTGTTTACCTCCGGTGGATTTTTAATTTTTTCTGCGTGAGGTATGTTAATGGCTCAAGAATTAATTGTTGCAAATCAAGAAGTCGTGGCACAGCAAATCAATACTGCCGGCTTGGTGCTGGGAGCAGGTTTGGCGGTGGCGTCAATGATATTGGTACCTGCCTTGGCGATGCGTCTTGGTTTGAGCGCAAGTTTGACTGGCGCCCTGAGAATTGCATTGATGAAGGCATCCAGCCGAGCCGCACACGGCAAACGATGATCGCAGTCGCTACCTCAGCGGATGTATTGATTGGTCAGCTTCAGAGTGATCGATCATTTCCTGCTTGCGCTGGCCTTGTCAGCGTATGATTTTGTTTTCGCTCGTGCCGTGTTTACCAAGGTTATTTAGGCGCTATAATCCGCACATGTGCACAGGTAATAAGTGAGTTCGTGTAACAATGGATGATAATAAGAAAAGCTGCGATCTTTGCGGGCTAGCTGTTGAAGTGGAAGGGTTTAGATTAAAAACCCTGCAAGGCGACAAGCGCTTTTGCTGCGAGGGCTGCAAAGGGATTTATCAAATGTTGCACGAGGCACAGGTTTTACCTGAAGACGCCGACGATTCAACCCAGCCCCAGTCTTAACCAGCAACGAGGACGCATATGGCACATGTTCACAACCCAAAGAAGAGCTCGAACGATTCATCCATGACTAAGCAGGTGGTGGCTGGTACACTAGCCACTGCAACTGTAAACACTGGAGGAAAATTGATGACTAAATTAGCGAAACACCCTCTGTTGGTGTTCGGTGCGGGCATGGTGGCGGGCTATTTTGTGTACAAATACAGAAAGGAAATTATTTCCAGCGCCACAAAAACGATTGATGCCGGCAAGGATTTTGTATTGCATCAAAAAGAAAACCTCGAAGACATCGTTGCCGAAGCGAAAGAAGGCAATTAACCCCGTTCGATTCTTGGACATTTGGCTGTAACTTGAAACGGGTGGTCGTTGCCATGGCAGGACCGCCCGTTTTACTTTTCCCTGTTGACTATGGCTATCCAAAAAGAATTTGTACTACGTTACCGCCATGACGGTCATGTGCGTTTTCAGGTGCCCGCGCAAGCTTGTCAACCGACTGCGGCGAACTTAATCAGCACCAAGCTTGCCGCAATTAATGGCGTCCAATCAGTGAAACTTTATCGCGGGCAGGGCAAATTATCAATCCGATACGATGGGGCTGTCTGTGGCTTTACCAGTTTGGCGGCACAGCTGTTTCAAATTCTTGCCGAGCTGGAACAGCAAGGTTATTTCGACAGTAAGCCGCTAGCGGAGAAGGCTAAAAAGTCTGTTCTCGGCATTAAAAAGCGCTTGAAAGGCACCCGGATTGGTGGCTGGTTCAGTGATAAATATCAAGCCGGCAAGGAAACGGTACAGGCGGCCAAAATTATCGGCAAAGTCAGTACCAAAGGCCCGAAAGCCCTGTTTAAAGATCCCGAAAAAGCCACGATAGATTTCTTGAATGATGTGCTGGTCTTGTATTTGATAAAAACCCACTGGACCCGCATCACCCAGGAGTGGCTGGTCAAACCCATCGTGCATCGTTACGAGTGGATGGCGGTGTTTTATATGTTTTTCTTATTAGTACGTTCGCGCCGGCCCAAGTAGAGATTGTCAACGCCCATCCTATGATTTCCATAGGATGGGCTCGCTAGTCCATCAAATCCTCAGTCGCCCATGGAAACCGATACTCTAAACTACGCGCATTTTTCCGTTCGACATCAGCTAAAAAATCGGATTCGGATCATTACGCCGGTGTTGCTTAACGACCCGGAGCGTGGCTATATTTTGGAAATCTTGCTGAAAAAGCGCCCGGAAATTAAAAGTGTGCGCTCGGTGTTTGAAATCGGTTCGGTAGTCATCGAATTCGATTCTAATCGTTTGCCGGCAAAAAACTTGCTGATTATGTTGGACGCGGTGTTGGGCAATATCGCGTTAAAGCAGACTGAGTTAAAAAAAGACAAGAAAAAAGCATTCGACGGGCCGTTGCAAGAAGTTGATTTGGCCGTGCAAGGCATGAGTTGCGCATCCTGCGCGCTTTTGATCGAAATGGTCTTGAACCGCGACGAACGGGTTAAAAAAGCCGGCGTTAATTTTGCCACTGAAACCGTCACGGTGCAGGGCCAGATCAGCAAGGCGGAGGTGATCGATAAAATCGAAAAGCTGGGATACAGCGCCATGCCTATCGACACGCTTTCGCAGCGGAAGAAGCTCATCGAAAAGGAGTTGCAACGAATTGACGTAGCCCGGCGTCGATTTGTATGGGCAGGGCTGTTAACCACTCCGGTGGTGACGATAGCCATGATGATGGGCGGCCGAACCTGGATGCATTGGTTGCAGTTTGCTCTGACCACGCAGGTGGTATTTGGCACAGGCTGGCAATTTTTCAGCAAGGCGTATCGGCTGGCCAAACAGCGCGCGGCCAACATGGATAGCTTGATTGCGCTGGGCGTGGGTTCCGCTTACGGCTACAGCATTCCGTCTCTATTTAGACGGCGCGGCCATGTTTATTTCGAAGCGGCGGCGGCCATCATCACGTTTGTGTTGCTGGGCCGTTATCTGGAAGAACGGGCCAGAGGCAAGGCCGGGGAAGCGATCCGGAAATTGGTGGATTTGCAACCGCAAACCGCGACTTTACTGGCAGATGACGGCAGCGAGCGCAGCATTGATGTAGACGAAATCAAGATCGACGACGTGATGCTGGTCAGACCGGGTGAAAAAATTCCTACCGACGGCCAGGTGATTGCCGGGCTTTCCACCGTCGATGAAGCAATGATTACCGGCGAAAGCATGCCGGTGGTGAAAAGTGTCGGCCACGCCGTGATCGGCGGTTGTGTCAACGGCAACGGCGTATTGCATATCAAGGCCACGGCGATAGGCATGGATACGGTGTTGGCGGGCATTGTGCATATGGTCGATCAAGCCCAGGCAGCCAAACTGCCGATTCAAAAACAGGTTGATAAAATATCGGCGGTATTCGTGCCGGCGGTGATGGCGATTTCCGCCGCAACGCTGGTGGGGTGGTTGCTGGCTGGCGCGCCGTTTGCGTTTGCTTTCGGCAATGCCATCACCGTTTTGTTGATTGCTTGTCCCTGCGCGTTGGGTCTGGCGACGCCGGCGGCCATCATGGTCGGCACGGGTCAAGCCGCTAAGCAGGGCGTGTATATCCGCAATGGCGAAAGTCTGGAAATAGCCAGTAAACTGAATGCCATCGTTTTCGATAAAACCGGCACCATCACCGAGGGCAAGCCCAGGGTCAGCAAGGTTTATAAAATATCCCGCCTGGCTGAAAACAAACTAGTCATGTTGGCGGCGTCCGCCGAGCACAACTCAGAGCATTTTCTCGGCAAAGCCGTGGTGGCCTATGCCCGAGACGCGGGGGTCGAGTTACAGGATTGCGCTTATTTTTATAGCGAAACCGGTCAGGGTATTCGCGCCGAGGTGGACGGTTATAAATTGTTACTGGGCAACCGGGCTTGGCTGGAGAATCAGCAAGTTGATATAAGTCGCTTGGTGGAGCAAGCCGACAATTTTGCTGATCAAGGGCAAACCCCGGTTTACATGGCGATAAACGGCAAGGAAGCGGCCATATTTGCGATTGCTGATAATCCGCGCTCGGAAGCCGCCGCCGCTATTGCGCGGCTGCACGACTTGGGTATTAAAACCATGATGGTCACTGGCGATACCGAAAAAACCGCTTATTGCATCGCGGATACGGTCGGCATCGCGGATGTGGTCGCTAATGCCAAGCCCGAGCAAAAGCTGCAAATCATTCGTCAGTTGCAGGATGAAGGGCATAATGTCGGCATGATAGGTGATGGCATCAATGATGCGCCGGCGCTGGCCGCGGCCAATGTCGGCTTTGCAGTAGGCGGCGGCACCGACATCGCCATCGAATCAGCGGACCTGACGCTGGTGCAGGGCGATATTGGCAAGGTCACCGACACTATCGAACTTAGCGCATTTACCATCCGCGTCATTAAGCAAAACCTATTCTGGGCGTTCGGTTACAACACCATAGCGATTCCGGTGGCGGCGCTGGGCAAGCTCAATCCGATGATAGCCTCCGCGGCGATGGCCTTGAGCTCGGTGTCTGTCATCGTCAACTCACTTCGATTGAACAAATAAATGGAACACAATATGGAAGGTATGGATCATGCCATGCACGGCATGACCGAAATGGCTGCGGCCACGGGATTTGATTACTCCCTGGCGTTCGTTGCCGGATTCTTGGGCAGCGGTCACTGCCTGGGGATGTGCGGGGCGCTAGTATCCGGTTACTTCATGCGGGCAGGGAAAAGCCGCAGTTATCTACCTTACATTGCCTATCAAGCCGCTCGCATTTCCGTGTATACGATGATCGGCGTATTGGCTGCTTCTTTGGGCGTAGTGCTGGTATCCAGCGGCTTGTTCGGCAAAATCCAAAGTATCTTACAAATGTTGATGGGCGCGGTCGTCATTGTGCTGGCGCTGGGCGTATTGGGCTGGATACCTTGGCAAGGCTCGATACGCTTGATTCCCATGCAAGTGTTACGCAAAGGCTATGCTGCGGCGAATCAAAAAGGGCCGCTGCTAGGTTCGGTTATCGCGGGTCTCTTGAATGGTTTGATGCCCTGTATGTTGACGTTTGCGATGGCTGTGAAAGCCACCACGGCTGCTACCTTGCTTGAGGGGGGCGCGTTGATGTTGGCATTTGGTGCAGGGACTTTACCGATGATGCTGTTTATCAGCGTCGCCTTCGGCAAAATGAGTGTGAAATTACGCGGTTTAATGCTGAAGGCGGCGGCGTTCATCATGTTGTTGATGGGGGCCAATACCATTAACAACGGTTTGAGTTTTTACAAAGATCAAAACTTCAACCACAGTCATTTTCTGATGTTTGTGCAGGATAAACTCGATGAATTAATTGTTTTTCTGCACGAAACCCTCAATTACATCGGCAGCATGCTGAGCAGTATTCAAGGTGTGTGATTGCAATTCGGCGAGTTGACCGAACTTAGTGCTGGAAAAGTTCGAAATTACAGGTATAATGTGCGAATGAATTGCTGGTGTAGCTCAGTTGGTAGAGCAGCTGATTTGTAATCAGCCGGTCGCGGGTTCGAGTCCCATCGCCAGCTCCATATTTATCAAAGGCTTAGGTGTTTTTTCACCTAGGCCTTTTTTATTGGTGCTACGCTAGTGCTACGGCTTCGCGAAAAAGTTTTGTTTTGTGGCCCCCGTTTTTATTCGGTGTTGATCCCCAAGCCCGCCGGTTATCGATTGCCGATACCATGCCGCCCGGCAACAGCGATCAGGATCAGCGCCGCCGTGCTGGCTTGGCTGGGTTGCATGTGGATCAGGCCAGGCAACCAGCGCCCACCATCAATCCCCACCTTCGGCCTTTTGTCGGTTTAGTCAGTTTTGTCGGTAGGGGGTGGCCCCCATTTTTATTCGGTATTGATCCCATAGCCCGCCGGTTTTCGATTGCCGTTACCTTGCCACCCGGCAAAAGCAACCAAGATCAGCGCCGCCTTATTGGCTGGCTGTGTTGTATGTCGATCAGTCCGGACAGCTACCACCCGCCATCAATCCCCACCTTCGGCCTTTTGTCGGTTTAGTCAGTTTTGTCGGTAGGGGGTGGCCCCCGTTTTTATTCGGTATTGATCCCCGGCCCGCCGGCTTATCGATAGCCGATACTTTGCCACCAGGCACAAGCAACCAGGATCAGCGCCGCCTTGTTGGCTGGCTGTGTTGTATGTCGATCAGTCTGGACAGTCACCACCCACACTAATCCCCACCTTCAGCCTTTTGTCGGTTTAGTCAGTTTTGTCGGTAGGGGGTGGCCCCCGTTTTTTATTCGGTATTGATCCCCGGCCCGCCGGCTATCGATAGCCGATACCTTGCCACCAGGCACAAGCAACCAGGATCAGCGCCGCCTTGTTGGCTTGGCTGTGTTGTATGTCGATCAGTCCAGGCAACCACCGCCCGCCATCAATCCCCACCTTCGGCCTTTTGTCGGTTTAGTCAGTTTTGTCGGTAGGGGGTGGCCCCCGTTTTTATTCGGTATTGATCCCCGGCCCGCCGGCTTATCGATAGCCGATACTTTGCCACCAGGCACAAGCAACCAGGATCAGCGCCGCCTTGTTGGCTGGCTGTGTTGTATGTCGATCAGTCTGGACAGTCACCACCCACACTAATCCCCACCTTCAGCCTTTTGTCGGTTTAGTCAGTTTTGTCGGTAGGGGGTGGCCCCCGTTTTTTATTCGGTATTGATCCCCGGCCCGCCGGCTATCGATAGCCGATACCTTGCCACCAGGCACAAGCAACCAGGATCAGCGCCGCCTTGTTGGCTTGGCTGTGTTGTATGTCGATCAGTCCAGGCAACCACCGCCCGCCATCAATCCCCACCTTCGGCCTTTTGTCGGTTTAGTCAGTTTTGTCGGTAGGGGGTGGCCCCCGTTTTTATTCGGTATTGATCCCCGGCCCGCCTGCTTATCGATAGCCGATACCTTGCCACCATGCGCAAGCAACCAGGATCAGCGCCGCCTTGTTGGCTTGGCTGTGTTGTATGTCGATCAGTCCAGGCAACCACCGCCCGCCATCAATACCCACCTTCGGCCTTTTGTCGGTTTAGTCAGTTTTGTCGGTAGGGGGTGGCCCCCATTTTTATTCGGTATTGATCCCCGGCCCGCCGGTTATCGATTGCCGATACCCTGCCGCCCGGCAACAGCAATCAGGATCAGCGCCGCTGTGCTGGCTTGGTTGGGTTGCGTGTGGATCAGACCAAGCACAAACAAACAGGCATACAGTCAGCGTTCGCCATGGGGTAGGGGGTGGCAAAAGTCTAGGGGTTGAAGGTGCTAGACCGATTGCAATTAGATATTTGCAGGGCCGCGAGTTTTCGGAGGGGGGTATATCCCATTCATGGCGCGAATAGGGTGGGGGCGGGTCAAAAGTCTAGGGCTTGCCCGGTCCTTTGCGTCGCCCTAGCTACATTTTCGCTAACGGGTTATTGAATAGAAAAAGCCCACTATAACCATAATAAGTTATTGTTATATAAAAATAATAATAGAATACTAATATAGTCTTTTTATATAAGCACCGACAAAACCGACGCCAAAGGCCCGCCTGGTGGGGGCGGGTCAAAAGTCTAGGGGTTGGCCGGTCCTTTGCGTCGCCCTAGCTATTTTTTCGCTGGGTGATTTTTTGGAAATACAAAAAGCCACTTGCTAACATTGTGTGCCTGTGCCGCCGTGCTTCTGTTGCATGGATGATAGCCACCAGGCGACCGCGCCCGGTTGCGGTCCGCCATGGCCGCCGGTTCGGGTTGGACTATTCGCGCACAAACGCGGGCCACCCCCCACCGACAAAACTGACTAAACCGACAAAAGGCCAGCCGGCCACCTGGGCAACTGTGCCGCCGGCTATCGATCCCCCGCCGGGGTAAGGCATGGCGGCCAAGCCAACCAGGCCGCCCAAGGCTTCGCCGCCGTGCTTCTGTTGTATGGATGATGGCCACCAGGCCCCAGCGCCCGAATGCGGGCCACCATGGCCGCCGGGCCGGGCTGACCTATACGCGCGAAAACGTGGGCCACCCCCTACTGACAAAACTGACTAAACCGACAAAAGGCCAGCCGGCCACCTGGGCAACTGTGCCGCCGGCTATCGATCCGCCGCCGGGGCAAGGCATGGCGGGCAGGGTCACCAGACCGCCCAAGGCTTCGCCGCCGTGCTTCCGTTGTATGGATGATAGCCACCCGGCCACCGCGCCCGATTGCGGGCCACTATGGCCGCCGGGCCGGTCTGATCTATCCACGCGAAAACGCGGGCCACCCCCCACTGACAAAACTGACTAAACCGACAAAAGGCCAGCCGGCCACCTGGGCAACTGTGCCGCCGGTTGTCGGTCCGCCGCCAGGGTAAGGCATGGCAGCCACGCCAACTAGGCCGCCCAAGGCTTCGCCGCCGTGTTTGTGTTGCATGGATGGTTGCCACCATGGCACGGCGCCCGATTGCGGGCCACCGTGGCCGCCGGTTCGGGTTGGGTTATTCGCGCGAAAACGCGGGCCACTCAATAGACCGTCGCAGCCTGTGATAACTTTGATCACCAAAGCCCCCTACCGACAAACTGACTAAACCGACAAAAGGCCAGCCGCTCAACTGGGCACCAGCGCCGCCGGCCATCGATCAGCCGACAGGGTAAGGCGTGGCAGCCAGGGCAGCCAGGCTGCCCAAGGCTTCGCCGCCTCGTTTGTGTTGCATGGATGGTAGCCACCAGGGCACCGCGCCCGATTGCGGGCCACCGTGGCCGCTGGTTCGGGTTGGACTATTCGCGCACAAACGCGGGCCTCCCCCCACCGACAAAACTGACTAAACCGACAAAAGGCCAGCCGCTCAAACTGGGACCAGCGCCGCCGGCAAGGTCGCTAAATCCGAAGGCGAAAAAAACCGGCCTAGGCCGGTTGGTTTTGGGCGGGTGACCTCGTTTTCTGGTGCTACGCTGGTGCTACGCATTTCGTTAAAAATAAGCATATTTCGTGTAGCACCGTTAAGGTGATGATAGGCTGAAAGCCTTGGTTTGTAAAGGTTTGTTAAGTTTGAGTAATCAGCAGAAAATAGCGGGCCTTCAAATTTGTAATCAGCCGGTCGCGGGTTCGAGTCCCATCGCCAGCTCCATATATATCAAAGGCTTAGGTGTTTTTCACCTAGGCCTTTTTTATTGCTTGTACAAAATACCGTCCAAAATCGTTTGTGTAATCGGTAAAACCCCTGGTGACAAATTTTCACCCGGTTCTTAAGTTCCCTGTCACCGATAGGGACTGCAGTTAAATCTCCCTTTCCTCCGAAACGTGCGTGCGGTTTTCTGTGCGCAGTTCTCCAGTTGATGCTTTTCTCATGTTGGGTGTCTTTCAGTGTTACTGAAGCAATTCTGTATTCCGGAAATATTTGATGATGTGCCGTTCTGCACATGCCAATTCGCTGAGGTTTCTTGAGCAAAACAGAGAAAATAAGCAGTTTTCGTCCATTCGGACTTATTTCGCCAAACTTTTTTTACGGACAGGACTGCAATATCCGCTCTTGAGCGTCTTGTAGCCTAATGGCCATGCTGAGTCCCTGGTGCGCACGACGTTTGTCGCCACGCATTGTCGGGGATTCAATTTCTTCTAGGTTGAAGGGCAGGAGCGGCTGCCAGTAAGAGTCGATAAGGTGATTTTAGTCGCACCAGAATGGGTGCTAGCGGCGTATTACATGTCATGAAAACTTAACAGAACTGCAACTTTAATTTCTTGAGCGCTGGTTAACATTCTTTCTGCAAATTCTGTGAGGCAGATTTTTGCGGAAGACCAAAAACAATTAACCGACTTTGCTTTAGGAATGACTTTTTTATGAAAGCTTTTAAATTAACTCTGATTGCCGCAGCTGTTACCGCTGTCGTTTCACCTTTGACTGCGCAAGCGGCTTCAACCGAATTCGACAATTTTACGCCAATGACAGGCAACACGGTTCCTGTTAACCCAGGTTCAGCGACACCTTATAAATTGTCTTCGCCCAATTTTACTCAACAAACCATCGCCGACCGTAAGACCCAAAACACCTTGGTGCCAGGTTCCAACTCAGGTAGCTGGGACATGATAGCCGCCAACGAAACCGGTCCTGACGCCGGCCGTTATTTGTTCATGCCGTTCGAAACCGGTTCCGCGGGCGTGCAACGTATCGATCTTTGGAATAACGACTACAACTCGCGCACCACCACTATCGTTGCGCCAGGTACGCAAGGTTTTATTTCCGGCGATGCCTCATTATGGACACCATGGGGTGGTTATTTGACCGCTGAAGAATCTTGGGGAACTGGCAGCAGCAAAGGCCGTTTGTTTGAAGTGACCAATGCCACCACTGCGGCGGCGAATGGCGGCACATTTATCCAACGTTCCATTCTGCCGCGCGTTTCTCACGAAGGTTTGGCGTTCGACAAAAACAACAACTTGTATTTTGTCGATGAATTGAACGGTGGGTCTGTATACAAATACGTATCGGCCAATCCATTTGCCACTAGCGGCGACAGCTTTTTTGCCGCGGGGCAAACATTTGCTTTAAAAGTCGGTGCAGGAGCCCAGTTTGAAGGCACTACCGGTGCTGCTATCACCGGTGCATCAACATGGGAAGCTATTACCGATGTCAACGGTGGCGTTTTAGCCGGTATTTCCGCACAGCTTAGCGACGGCACGATCGACGGCCGCGTCAGCGCTGATAATGCCGCTGTAAAAGGCACAGGTTTTAATCGCCCTGAAGACATGGAAATTCAAAACTTGGCTAACGGTAACCAGTTTTTGTACTTCACGACTACCGATTCAGACACCGACGGCAACCAAGGCACCGGCCGCAGCCGCGTTTATTCTATTGATCTTGGTACTAGCGAAGTCAAACTGTTTGCCGACAGCAACACCATCGATTTGGCGACTGGTTTGGCGGCAGGCGGTGAATTCAAAAATGCCGATAACTTGGCTATTGATGCCGAAGGCAATATCTACATCGTTGAAGATCAAGATGGTGGTGTGGAAGATGTATGGTTTGCCAAGGATGCAGATCGTGACGGGGTTGCCGAGTCTCTCTCCAAATGGATCAGTTTGACTACTCAAGGTGCTGAAAGCACCGGTTTGTATTTCGACAAATTCAATCCAAACAAAGCGTATATCAACGTACAGCATCCAGCTGATGGCATTGATCGCACCATTGAGTTGACTGCTGCGCCAGTACCGGTACCTGGAGCGGTTTGGTTGTTCGGTTCAGCAATTGCCGGCATGATCGGCCTGCGCCGCCGTAAAGCCTGATTGCTTAGGGGGCAGGGCGTGTTCCCAAATTGATTGATCGAAAGCCCGACTTTATGTCGGGCTTTTTTGTGATGGATATTCTTCCGGGCCCGATAAGCAGTCCGGAAATGTCTTCTTGACCACCAATAATTAAGAGAATCCAAACATGAACAAAAAAATGATGATGGCTAGCGCGCTAGTGGTTCTATCTGTAAGCGCCGGCGCGGAAGCGGCTGTAATTACACAATGGAATTTCAACTCGAATCCTGCTGATTCTGCCACCGGTACCGGCACAGGCGCCCCTAGCATCGGTAGCGGCTCGGTTTCGCTGGTAGGAGGCACCACAGCAACTTTTGCTAGCGGCGATGCGAGTGGCGGTTCATCCGACCCGGCGATAGGCGATGATAGTGGTTGGAATACCACCAGTTATGCGGCTCAAGGTGCCGGCAATAAAACCCGCGGTACGCGGTATCTGGTTAGCACTGTGGGTTTCAATAACATTCAGGTTAGTTACGACTTACGCCACAGCAATACGTCTTCTAAATATGAGCAAGTGCAATACACTACGGACGGTAGTACCTGGACTGATTTTGCCTTGTTTAGCGGCGCAGCAGGCGATACTTGGTTCAACGGCCGTTCAGTCGATTTCAGCAGTATCGCCGGGGTAGCCAACAATGCTAATTTTGGCTTTCGTGTCTTAGCGGCATTCGCGCCTTCAACAAGCGCATACGCGGCATCTTCTCCAACCGGTACTTATGGTTCTACCGGCACCTGGCGTTTTGATATGGTAACGGTATCAGGCACTGCGGTAGTAGCCGTACCAGTCCCTGGCGCAGTTTGGTTGTTCGGTTCCGCATTGTTAGGTTTTTTGGGCGTTCGCCGCAAAGCTTAATCACCGTAGTTCAAGATATTGGCAATTTCTTTAGGAATGGCGACATGAGGTGGCTTGCTTCAAAGCAGCTGGCAACTCACTGATCAGGAAATGACCTTCTTGGTGTTGAATTGATCGCAGATGAAACGGGAGAGTTTTTAACGCCATGCCTGTGGATTCAGACATGGCGGAGGATTTTCAGACTCAGGAGTAGATTACGTGTGGTTTGCCGTCGCCGAGGACTATGTCGCCGATGCTGAAGGCGGTTTCGCCTTGCTGTGCCAATATTTCCAGCGTAGCGGCTTCGTCTTCTGCCGCGACGCAGACTATCATGCCGATACCGCAATTAAAGGTAACCAGCATGTCGGCTAATTCGACATTGCCTTGTTCTTGCAGCCAGGCAAAAATCTCCGGCAATTGCCAGGCGGATAGCTGAATGCTGGCGTTCAAACCGTTGGGCAATACGCGCGGCAGGTTTTCGGTGATCCCGCCGCCGGTGATATGGGCCATTGCGTGTACCGGCACAGTTTTCAGTAGTTCCAGCAGGGGCTTGACGTAAATACGGGTTGGAGTCAGCAGGGTTTCGCCTAGTGGTTTGCCGTTGACATTGTCGGACCAAGCCAGACCACTACGGGCGACGATTTTGCGAATCAAGGAATAGCCGTTGGAATGCGGGCCGGACGAGGCCAGGGCGATCAGTTTGTCGCCGGCTTTGACTTGGCTGCCGTCGATGATGCGATCTTTTTCGACGATGCCGACGCAAAAGCCTGCCAAGTCGTAATCGCCATCAGAATACATGCCGGGCATTTCCGCCGTTTCACCGCCAACCAAAGCCGCGCCGGATTGCTCGCAGCCTTTGCCTATGCCTTCGATGACGTTGGCGGCGGTATCGACTTCCAGTTTGCCGGTGGCGAAATAATCCAGGAAAAACAGCGGTTCAGCGCCCTGGACGATGATGTCGTTCACACACATGGCCACCAGATCGATGCCGACGCTGTTGTGGATGTTTAAATCCAGCGCCAATTTCAATTTGGTGCCGACGCCGTCGGTGCCGGAGACCAACACCGGCTGTTTATAACGATCCAGCGGTAATTCGAACAGCGAACCGAAGCCGCCTAAACCGGCCATGACGCCCGCATTACGGGTTTTGGCCGCGATGGGTTTGATGCGCTCGACCAAAGCGTTGCCGGCTTCAATATCGACGCCCGCGCTTTTATAATTCAGGCGGTCTTGTTGTTGTTCGCTCAATGTCAGTCTCTCGTTAAAGTTAAGGTTGAAACGGGCGATATTGTACTATAGTTCCCATTAATGCACTGTCAGGGTAGGCTTGTGGTCAAAGTTTTTATGAAGGGTAAATCGGGGTTTTTCAGCCTTTGTATGTGGGGATTGTTGTGCAATTGCCCAATAGCGGAGGCTGTCGAAGTAAAAGGTTTGTATGAGATTGAACTGATCGCCAACAGCCAATCCGCGGAGGATAGGACGCAAGCAATCAAGCAGGCCATGTATGCCGTTTTGAGTCGGGTCTTGGTGTCTGAGGATATTTCCAAAATTCCGGTAGTGCAGCAGGCGTTGTCCAGTGCGCAGAACTATGTCAAGCAATCGCAATTTTCCTTGATTTCCGCCGATGAACTGCCTGACACCGACGCGCGCTTGCTTAGAGTGCAGTTTGATGAAGATCAACTGATGGAAGTCATGCGCAAAAGCCAAGTGGGTATCTGGAGTGAAATTCGGCCGGAAACCCTGGTGTGGCTGGTTGTCGATGACGAAGAGGGTAGACGGTTTTACAACGCTGACAGCATGCCGGAGTTGGAAAGTGCATTGGCGTTTGCGTCCAAAATTAAGGGCGTGCCGATGATATTTCCGATGCTGGATTTGGAAGAACAGCAAAAAATTTCGCTAAGCGAAGTGCTGGGAGCTGATTCCCGCAATTTGTTGGCAGTATCTGCTCGCTACGAAGTGACCTCCGTGATGGCGGGTCGCATCGCCAAAAAAGGCGATTGCTGGCAGGGCGAATGGGCGTTTTATTTCGATGGCAAGATCAAGCAATGGAGCGGGGCTTGTTTACCTTTGAAAGCGGCAGCGGTTGCGGGCGTGCAAGGCGCCTATGATGTGCTGTCGAATTATTACGGCGTTAAACCGGAGTCCTCAGCCGCCCACTAAGCTGTAGATGCCGTAGGCCCCGCCGTAAGTGGTTAGAAAATAGAATAAAGACACCACCAAACTGGCCGGAGTATTAACCTGCAATACGTCTTTAAATATCCGCGCAATAATCGCCATGTCCCACATCAAAAACAACGCCAAGGTTGCATAGCTGGGCGTATCTTCCGCTACGGTCACCCAAAATACGATAGGAATCAGAAAGATCGCGACGACATTTTCACAAAACAAAATAGCCGACGCGACTTGTATGAAGGTGTTAAAAGTTCTATTCAGCAGTAAAACCAGCGCGATAAAGCCCAGCGTTAGCAAGGTCTCCAGCAGCACTTCGAAGGCTGAATCAATGTCGTCCGACATGTTGAATTGAATAAAAAACACCGCGATAAAATAAAAAATCGCATTGTTTTTAAAAAAGCGCGTCGATCTGGGCAGATCCAATACCGAGACATTGAACCAGCACAGCGGGAAATAATGTCTGAAAATTTCCATCACGACGCACGCTACTTAATCAGTTTTCCTCTGAGTCGGCATAAGAATATGCGTCGTATTGGCTGCGATATTCCGGTTGCTGACCGTGGCTGAACTGGTCGTTCAATGCTTGTACCAGATCTTTGGTTTGTTCTATGAGACCGTTCAGTTTTTTGCGGTTTTTCTTGTTTTTACCGACTGGGTCGGTGATGGGCATTAAAATTCGCCAGAAACTCAGGCTTTTTTCAAACAAACCCGCCAAGTCTTCACTGAGATTCAATTGTTTCTGCCGCTTGTGCAAGTGCTTGATCAGAAATTTGGCATGCACGCGGCTGACGATTATATGTAGCGGCGTCAATAAGGCAATCAGTGTTGCGAGGATGGCCGGGCCGATAATCGGGTCGATCAGTAGTTCGAGTATCCCCACCGCAATTTCCGCAAATAACATCAGCATTACGATAAAGCCCAGCACAATGAGCGTGGAGGCGTTGCATCTGTCCTTCCAGGTGGTTAACGCTTCTTCCACTTCTTGGAAAATGGTGTCATCGATGGCGCGGATGCTGTTTTCCAGCGTGCCGAGTATGCGGTACGAGCGGTCATTATAAATGTTGTTGAAGCGCTGATCGAACAGCGAGGTATCGCCCGATTGCGATAACACGATGAATTGGCCGGTGTGGATACCCAGTTCGGCCAGGCGGCGTTGCCAGGACGCGGCGATTTCCTGGCTTTTCAGCGCATCGATAGTTATTTCCGAATGGTCGATCACGAAAATGAATTTATTGGCATCCTGGTGAGCAACGATCTCTGCCAGGGTGTCCTTGATCAAATCGGCATCGGCCTCGAACAAGTCATTAAATACCAATACCAAATCGGAGATGCCTATCACGTATTTTCGCAACAGGCCGGAGACTGGATTTTCCGCAGCGGGATTGAATACCGGGGTGTCAATCAACAGCTTGTTTTTTAATTTGCCGCTATTGACCGTGACCAGTTCCAGATAGCCGTTGAGTTTGCTGCCTTCGCCGTTGGCGACCAAATCGATTTGACGGCTGATTTGATAGAAAGGTAAGCGGTGGTCGGCGTCCAGTGCGGTGCCGGGTAGCGTCGCGGTATTGGTTTGTGGCGTATATTGCAGTACGGTGAATTTATGGCGGGCGGTGTGTAGTTGCACGCCCAGGTAACGATTAACAAAGTCTGATTTGGCGGGCGAGTAACCGCCCAGCGTGCTGACGATGGGCCACCAACTTGTCTTGCGTGCGGTGGTCTCGTCGTTATCGATCAACCCCAGTTCAAACTCGATTTCATCCAGGTCCTGGAATATCTTGGCGGTTTTTTGCAAAACCGGATCGTTCGCCGCGAACTGCCGTTCAAGATTGCTCAGGTGTTTACTTACCGTTTTATCCGCCATTAGATATGAACCTTCTCTGCTTGTTATTGAGGTTAATCAGACGGCGGGAGTATACACCGATGGCATTTAAACGGATAAAAAAACCTGCCGGTTTTTGCCGGTCAAAATGCCCCCGCAAACGGGCGTCGCAAATACCAAGCTGCGCCGGAAATGGCGGCTTTCCGGCCGCGCTTATTCTCTAATATCCAGCTCCTTGATTTTGCGGGTCAAGGTATTACGGCCATAGCCCAATAATAGTGCCGCTTCGTGTTTGCGGCCATGCGTATGATTCAAAGCCGCCTCGATCAACAGGGTTTCCAAGGTGGGGATAGCCTGCTTGGCGATGTCCACTTTACCGGTCGATAATTGCTGCTTGACCCAATTTTTAAACTGGCTTTCCCAATCTCCCGGTGTTGTGTCGCCGGATGCGGAATCGCCGCTATTGTGCGTCAGTTCCGGCGGTAAATCTTCCAGATGAATTTCCCGGCCCGAGGCCATCACCGTCAGCCAGCGGCAGATATTCTCCAATTGCCGCACGTTGCCTGGCCACCTCAAGCCGCTTAAAAATGCCTCGGTTTCCGGTTTTAACAGTTTGATTTCGGTATTCAGTTCCTTCGCGCTTTGATAGAGATAATGCCGCATCAACAAGCCTATATCCTGCCGGCGTTCGCGTAAGGGCGGGATATGAATCCGAATCACGTTCAGGCGGTGAAACAAATCTTCGCGAAACCGGCCTTGCGCCACCAACGCTTCCAGATCCTGGTGGGTGGCGGCAATGATCCGCACGTTGACTCGCACTGAGGTATGCGCGCCCACCGGATAAAACTCGTTATCTGCCAGCACCCGCAGCAAGCGGGTTTGCAATTCGGCGGGCATGTCGCCGATTTCATCCAGAAACAATGTGCCATTGTTGGCCTGCTCGAAACGGCCGATCCGTCTGGCTTGGGCGCCGGTAAAAGCGCCTTTTTCGTGGCCGAACAGTTCCGATTCCATCAAGTCTTTGGGGATGGCCGCCATATTCAAGGCAATGAATGGCTGGTCCGCGCGCGGACTGTGACGATGCAGGGCCTTGGCGACCAGTTCTTTGCCGGTACCCGATTCTCCATTAATTAACACTGTGATATGCGAGCGGGCCAGACGGCCTATCGCCCGAAACACTTCCTGCATGGCCGGCGCTTCGCCTATGATCTCCGGGGTTTCCTCGACGGTAGGCGGGGCTTGCACAAGGTCGCTTTGCCGCTGTTTGCTGTGCGCGCAGGCGCGTTGTACGGTTTCGACCACTTCGGTGACGTCAAAGGGTTTGGGCAGGTATTCGAAAGCGCCGCCGTGAAATGCCGACACCGCGCTTTCCAGATCGGAATGCGCGGTCATCACGATCACCGGTAAATCCGGATAACTGTTTTGAATATTGCGCAGTAACTCGAAGCCGTCCATGCCCGGCATGCGAATATCGGTGATCAGCACTTGTGGTAGGCCGCCGGGTAACGATTTCAGCAACTCGTTGGCGCTGGCGAAGCTTTGGGTATGCACGCCGGCTTTTTGCAAGGCTTTTTCAAGTACCCAGCGGATGGATTTGTCATCATCGACAATCCAGACCTTGTCAGGTATTTGCATGATTCGTCTCCAAAGGTAGGTAGATGGAAAATACGGTATTGCCCGGCTCGCTTTCGCATTCGATCAAGCCGTTATGCTGGTTGATCAAAGATTGAGCAATCGACAGGCCAAGTCCGGTACCCTCGGCGCGGCCGGTGATCATCGGATAAAAAATCTGTCCCATCAGCTCGGGTTTGATACCCGGGCCGTTATCGATAATGTCGATTTTGACGGTCAGCTTGTAGCGTTTGCGGCCTATAGTCATATGCCGCTGCACCCGGGTTTTTATCGTAATCACGCCATGGTTTTGCACGGCTTGTACGGCGTTGCGGACGATATTGAGTATGGCCTGGATCAGCTGGTTTTTGTCGGCGAAAATCTCCGGGATGCTCGGATCGTAATTGGTCTGCAGCATAATGCCGTGGGCGGCCTCCACCGTAACCAGATGCCGGACCCGTTCCAATACCTCGTGAATATTGAGCTGGCTTTTATGCGCGGGTTTGTTGGGGCCGAGCATTTTGTCCATCAGATCCTGCAAGCGGTCCGATTCGGCGATAATGATTTGCGTATATTCCTTTAATTCAGGATCTTGCAATTCCAGGTCCAACAATTGTGCTGCGCCGCGCAAACCACCTAGCGGGTTCTTGATTTCATGCGCCAGGCCGCGCACCAGCATGCGGCTGGTGTTTTGCTGGGCCAGCAACTGTTCTTCTTTGGTGATCCGCAAATGCCGGTCTACCTGTTGCAGTTCGATCAGGATTTCGCTTAATTTCCCATCCTCGAGCAAGGGCGTGGCGCTGAGGTTAACCGTAATCGATTGGCTGAGCCGTTCTAGGATTAATTCTCTATCGACCAGCGGCTCGAGCAAATACAAGCGGGGTAATAAATCGTTAAATAGCGTGTTGTGCGCGGTTTTGAACAGTTTGTGCGCCGTTTGGCCGAGCAAATGCTTGGCGCTGTCGGCAAGCAGCATTTCGCCGGCGGGATTGATATAGGTCAGGCGCAAGTCCTTGTCGAACAGCAGGATTGCTTCGTTTAAATGATCCAGTATCTTTTTGTGCACGGGTTAATTTAAGTGTTAAGAGTTGTAGTGAACAAGCAATTTGCACGCCAAGCGTAAAGTTGCCTTATTGCTTCATTTGTCTGATAAAAAACGGCTCTAATGCACAATATTAGTGCGTTCGCCCAGTTTGGTGATTCATGTTAGTGCAAAGGTGGGTGCGGAGTGGGATTTTTATCGCTATCCCGGCTTTAAGCCTTATGCTTAGGAATACGATCAATATCGATTAAGGCGGCTAAAATGTTTGGGGACCTTATCAGCAGCTCGGATACGCGGCTATGCGGCATATGATTGCACAGTGTTGGTGCATATGAGATTGAATTGAGTCAAGCGACGTTCCGGGGTGAGAGTGATCCATTCAAGCTGTTTGCATCGTGTATCCTGGTCGCTGTTCCCGCGGAGATGAAGGTGTCATGGGTTGAAGGGCTAGTGAATAAACCGGTAGGTGATCTCTGGCAATGGCACACTTTGAACTGAATTGGTGCGCCTTTCGGTATCGGTAACCAGGCTGGTGCGTCAGTCGAACAGCTGCTTCGCTAATTCGGTGCGTTTGTCGATTGGCGGCTAGTCTGCGTAATCAACGATCAATGGCGCATGGTCGCTGAAGCGTTGCTCTTTAAAAATGCTGGTTGACTGTGCACGATTGGCGATACCCGGCGTGGCGACTTGGTAATCGATACGCCAACCGACATTTTTGGCCCAAGCCTGGCCACGATTGCTCCACCACGTGTAGCAGGCGTCGGTAGCGTCGGGATGTAGTCTGCGATAAACATCTACCCAGCCCAACTCATCATATATTTGGGTCATCCAGGACCGTTCCGCCGGCAAAAACCCGGAGTTTTTCTGGTTGCCGCGCCAATTTTTCAAATCCGCTTCTTTATGGGCGATATTCCAGTCGCCGCAAATGACCACTTCCCGGTCGCTGGCTTTGAGGTCGGCAAGATGCGGATAGAAGCGTTCCATCACGCTGTATTTGACGGTTTGTCGTTCCTCGCTGCTGGAGCCGGACGGCAGATACAGGGAAATGACCGATAGATTACCGACTTGCACTTCCAGATAGCGGCCCTCGCTATCGATGTCGGCATGCCCTAAGCCTGCTATTACTGCATCTGCCGGCTGTTTGCTGTAGATGCCTACGCCGCTGTAGCCCTTCTTTTCAGCATAATGAAAATAACCGTGGAGACCTTTCGGAGCCAGCATCTCGGCTGTCATATCGCCGGCCTGGGCTTTAAGTTCTTGTAGGCAGACGAAGTCTGGATTTTGGGTGTCTAACCAGTCGTAAAAACCTTTTCTGGTTGCCGAGCGAATGCCGTTTAGATTGGCGGAGATGATGCGGAGCATGGACTTTGGTTGGGGAATAGGTTAATAAACTGCGTCGCAGTTTAACAGTTTCGATGCCATCGCCCCAAAGCGCTTACGGCCGCTTGGCCGACACTCCGCGCACGTCTGTCGGGAATGAGGCTTTAGCCCTTACTCAACAATTGCCGGGCTCGGCTATCAGCTCCGGAAGGCAGTTGGTTCGGGCCAGATTTGATCCAGGCGACGATGTCCTGCCAGGCGGTGGGGGCTTGTAAATCGCGGAGCAGCATGTGGTAACCATTTTGGTAAATAGCCACCGTTTTTTCCGCGGTATCGGTAGTCAGCATTTGTTGCAAAAAAGCGTAGGTCGGTTCTTTTGGGATGACTTCGTCTTTCTCGCCGTACAGCATCAAGGTATGAGCCCTTAGCGAGTTTGCACTATCGAACGCCGCATCCATCAGGTTGGTTAAGCCGTATACCGTTTCCACACGGGTGGCTTTGATGACCATCGGATCGCGGCCCATCGCCCGCAACATATCGATATTATCCGACGGTAAAATTTCCAGTCCACTGCCGGTCAAGGTCAGCCAGGGCATGCTGTGCGCCAGCGTCCACAGCAAACTGGTTTGATACCAAGGCATGGTTGATCTGGCCCATAGCGCCGGCGCGGCCAGGATGATGCCGGCGACGTCCGGCATGTTTTCCTGCTGCATGGCGGTGATCACAATCGCACCGCCCATGCTTTCGCCCAACAGGTAAAGCGGTTTATCTGGGTAACGCTGTTTCAGCAGTCGGGTTAATTGTTTTAAATCCTGCGCGTAAGCGTCACTGCCGGCCCACAAGCCGCGCTGCGGTGCCGCGCCGAAACCGCGTTGATCATAGGCGAAACAGGCGATGCCGAGTTTGCTGAAATAATTGCCCGGCGCATCGAAAAAGTGGCTGTAATCGTTAAAACCGTGCAGCGCAATGATCACTGCATTGGGTTCTGCCTCGGGCAGCCACCGCCGTAGTGGCAGACTTGCGCCGTCTTCGGTTAGGAAAGCATTGTCGCCTAACTGCGCGGTATTGGTTTTGGCACCGGGTGGATAGCTCATCGGCATGCAGCCGCTCAGTGAGAGCAGCACTAACAAGCCGGCCAGTTTGCCGGCGTGTGGCATGCGTTGTCGATAGGTTCTGCGAGCGTTCACTATTTTAAAAACAAGATTGTTCATCGCTAACACATTATTTCAGTATTGAATTTCCCAAAATATCCCGGCGTGTGATGCGCAAAACGGGGCATTGTTCCGGTCAAACTTATCTTAGCTGAAGTGGATGCCCAATTTTATGACAATTCAGGAATGGCTCGTTTCCTGTTATCGAACTATTCATCATCCCACAACACGGGAAATGCTTTACGCACCCGCTCGATGGCCTCTTGATCGACGTTTTTACCACGCAAAGCCAGTACCAGCGCGTAAACATCCTGAGTGCTGACTTTAAACGTGCGTTTGGGATCAGCTTTAACGGCGCTCGATAGGTGTTTGATGGCCGTGCGGAACGGCAAAGGCTTGGCGGCCGGTTGCGCTGGCCGAGACAGTTCGCTTTCGATAATCGCTTTTTCGTTGCCGGGCGGTGCGTTTAAGGCTTTACGCAAGATGTCGCGGGCCCTGGCCCAGGATAGCTCTCCACCCGCCAGTTTTTCGCGCATGGCTTCCGTCGTCAGTGGCGCGTAGCGAATGATGTCGTCAATCCAGCTGACGCTTTTGTCGAAGAATTCGGCGATGCGCTCCCTGGACCAGTTGGCATTGTTCAAGTAAATCACCGTTTGAAAATAATCGGTGATGCGGGTATCGACCCGGTCGGAATTCAGCTTCAGATTCAGTGCCTTGATCTCGTCCGGATCGCCGGTGACGATTCTGACGTCCACTCTGTCGAAATAGCCGGGATTGGCGCGGCGGATACCTTGAATGGCTTCCATGCGGTGAAAGCCGCCGACCAGATAATATTCGCGGTTGTTGCGCTCCCACACCACTAACGGTTCGAACAAGCCATTGACCACGATGTCTTTTTCCAAATGCGCGACTTTCGCCCGATCCAGTTCTCTGTGGTTGGTGAGGGTGTGGTGAAATTCGATTTGGTCGATGGGAAGATATTCATAGCGTTTGGTGGCTAGCATATTCGATTCTCCGAGAAAGCGGGATCCGCCTCGGGGTGTGTCGGCCTGGTGCCTATTCCCTTGTCCGGGCAGATAAGCAGCCACCATCGCATTTTTTCTAACGAAATTCAATCGTTTGGCATTGGCGATACGCGGCTCCTGCGGACGGTGGACGGCTTTGCGAGGCTAACCGAGTACTTTCATCATGATGGATAAGTAGTCTGTATAACCGATGGCGGCGGCCATGATAATTAGCAGCATGCCCTGAAAAATCGGGCGCTGCACAAACGGTTTATAGGTATCTTCGGCGTAGCGTTCCGCCAACTCGGAGAGGCTGGTCAGTTTGCCGGCGAGGGATG
Source organism: Methylomonas sp. PHL2-19 (assembly GCF_059331595.1). NCBI lineage: Bacteria > Pseudomonadati > Pseudomonadota > Gammaproteobacteria > Methylococcales > Methylococcaceae > Methylomonas > Methylomonas sp. PHL2-19. The sequence goes on along the minus strand of NZ_CP196839.1, from coordinate 4,036,416 downwards.
AATCTTTCACGTTGCCATGATTGGCTATCGATAATCGGCGCAGGTTTTTCATGGCGTTTTGCTCGGTTTCATCCGCTAACGCTTTCAGGCGGAAGTCGCAATAGAACAAGTATGCGATGCAAACGCCGATCACGATCAGCAGACCGGCCGGCGTATGCCAGTTATCGAAATAACTCATGCGCGCCAAAACCATCAGAGCGGCGGCGAATAGCGGATACGAGATCAGGCGGCTTGTCTGTTGCGTCATATCGCCGACCAAACGTATCGTCACCCAGTCCTGAAGGTACGCTGCATCGATATTCAATGTGTCGCTGTATTCCTTCGTCATGGACGCCGGCCAGGGCGCCGCGCGCGGAATGGTGCGGATAAACTGGATGATCGCTTGCGCTGCCTCGGTGACGCTGATCATCAAAAACAGGAATGCCGGCACCAAGATCGCCTTCAGCAGGATTAAATCGAGGTAATAGACTAAAGGGCCGCGATACGGCGTAAAAGGCACGCCCAAGGACAAAATCACCACAAACGATAAGATCCACGCTAAAAATGTCAAAATGCTGATTCGCCTAATATGCATATTTCGTTTCAGTCGCCTGTCCAAATATCTATCGTGCGCGTAACAGCGATTGTCGGCGGATACGCCGAACTTACCGCTGAAGTTCAGCTGTTCCCAAAGCAATAGCGGAAACTTGGCGGTTTCGATAACCCAATACACTGTGACAACCAGTGCGGCGAAGCGGATTGCCTCCGTCGACCACATGCTTACGCCTTCGATTAAGGCCAATGGTTCGGGTTGTGGGTTATTGAGCACGAAAGCCGCTAGTCCGCAGCCAATGGCGAAAGCGATTAGCAACCAGACTCTTTGCCGGCGCAGCACGGCGGCTTTCACCGGGAGTTTGGCGGCGGTCGCGATTTTGATTTTGCGCCGAAAATACAGCCCGAGCCCGATCAATACGAATGCGCCGATTAACATTTTCAATGCCAGGCGCGGAAATCTTGAAAACGATTGCGCGGTTGCCGAATCCGGTGTCGGCGCGGTGTCGCTGAGATCGCCTCCGGATTGTATCAGGGTCTCCATAGGCCCTAAGGCATCACATTTTTGCCGGTCGGTTTTGCCGGTGTCCGTGTTGAGAGGGAAAGCTTTGCTACGGCCGATTTCATGCAAGGCGGGTTGATTGAATACCTCGCTGTCCAGCAATTGTTGGCGCGTGGTCGTATCGCACCCGGTTGCTGCGCCAGTCGCTTCGGAGGGCTCATGGTTGGAATCCCACAAGGCCATTTGCGCGGCTAAAAAATATGCAGTTTGATAGCTGTCGCGGAACGGCGGGATACGAGTTTGTAATGCCGGCGGTAATTGCAAACCGAAACTCGAGACAACAATCAGGTTACGAGCCCACTCGTTTTGCTCCGGGTGTAGAAGTCGGGCATCCATCACGTTTGTGAAATACCAAACATCCGGAAATTTGGCATGCAGCGCTTGCAGCACCAGTAGTTTGTCGTAGACATCGCTGCCGAGGATACCGATGGCACCTATGGCTTGGTCGTGGTCTTCCAGTTCCTGTTCCAGTTCTTCAACCCTGTCGGTTAACCGGCGCATGTAATCAAACTGACTGTCGCCGTCGGCATGCTCCATGGCTTTGGAAGCCTCGGCGGCACTGTTGGTATCATTGTTGCCGGATTTGTTGCCGGTGCTGGTACTACTTTGGCCGCGCAGGGTTTTGCCGTCCAAGCCTCGGAAATAGGTGTATTGGTGTACGTATTTTTGCAAGTAATTCGCGCAACCCGCTGTTGAAATCATGGGGTCGCGGCATGCGCCAAACGAGTGTTTTCCGTTCATGGCGGTTTCGACTAACGCATCGGCAAATGTGGTGCCAATATGGTAGGCGTACAGTGATTCGGTTTCGGAGATCAATACCACGTGTTTAGTGGGCTTAGCCAGCTCGGCTTGGTCGCCGATCCGTACGCCGCGGAGTTCCAGTTCCTGGCTCAGCGCGCCCGCCAGCTGGCTGTCGGTCGCCGTGGTGCGGAGGAACGACAGGTGATTTTTGAAGTGCTCGGCCAAGTTGCTCGGTTGATGGGCCGTTGCCGCTTGGTTGCCGTACATTAATTTACCTTCATCGACCGTTGCTCGGGGCGAATACATTCGAAACAACGGCGCGTCCTTGGGCTTGCCGACTTTCAGTGCCTCGCTCGCCATGGCTTGCAGATCGTCCGAAGTTGCCGGTCCCAGTACGTTGAGCTCTAGCTTGTTGTTTTTCTCGTAAAGTTTGCGCAAATTTTTGAAAAGATCTTTTAGCGGCTCATAGCCGAAGGCTTTGCTGTCAAGGTATAGCAGCAAAATAGGCGGATGTTTCTCCGCTTCCGGACTCCGGGCCATCGGTTGGGCTTTCCAAACCAAATGTTCGAATGCGATCAAGGTACTCGATTTGTTCAGCAGGTAATTGACGTAACCGATATGCTCCTCGTCGCTTGGGCCGTACTCTTGTTTGGAATTGCCGATTAACCCTGATAATACCGCGTAGCGGATACGGCGCCGGGTTTCCACGTCTTCTTGATAATGACCATTGGGCATTAGTGTGGCGATGACGATTTGCCGCCCGTCGGGAATGTCTTCCAAGTGGGACTGAAGGGTTTTTATCAATTCCTTCTGGTCTTTATATTGCTGATACCCCTGACTATTCACATTTTGGTTGGCGATGGCTTCGAATGGGTCTTGCCACAAACGCGCGTCTATGTCGGACTTAAAGCCGGCTTGTTGCAATTGCGATAAGGACGCTTTATTGGGTCTGGAATCGTTGAAGGGGCTTTGGCCTACGAACAGGCTGCCGCCCAAAATGATCAATAGCACGCTTAATAAGTTAGGCGAGATCGCTGTGGATTTGTTTTCTTTAGACATAAGCGCCAATCTCTGATTGCGATGGAGAGTAGTGGGGCATACCCGGTTGTGCAACTAGACTAACACTAGAGGTTTTCGGCTTCAAAGGCAGAAACTAACAACGTTTTTTGTAAAATTGCACTATCGAGCAGGGCGCGGATTTCAAATTTCGCGAACCGAGACCATGAAATCCATGTTTATTTTCGCAACAACCAAGGATTGCCGCCGATAGCGGTGAGGTTGGTGGTCAGGGTTTGTTCGTTGGCAAAGCGTTGCAAGTAATGGGGGCCGCCGGCTTTCGGGCCGGTGCCGGACAGGCCCATGCCGCCGAACGGCTGCACACCCACCACCGCGCCTATCATGTTGCGGTTGATGTAAATGTTGCCGACCCGCGCGTGCTCTTGGATGTAACGCATATTGGCGTTGATGCGGCTGTGAATGCCCAGTGTCAAGCCGTAGCCGCTGGCATTGATGGCCTCGACCACTTTTGCCAGCTCGTTGGCTGGGTAACGGACTATATGCAGGATGGGGCCGAACACTTCGTGGTCAAGGAAGGATAGGGCAGGTATTTCCGCTAACGTCGGTGGAAAAAAACAGCCGTTTGTTAGATCGTCGGTCAAGGGCAGTTGATATAACAGCTTGGCGTCGTGTTCAAGCTTCTCGATGTGCTGTTGCAGGGCGGCTAACGCGCGTTGATCGATAATAGGGCCGACGTCGGTGGCAATATCCAGCGGCGAACCGACCCGCAGCACACGCATCGCGCCGATCAAGCGCGCAATGACGCTGTCGGCGATGTCGTCCGGTAGAAACAATACCCGCAATGCCGAGCAGCGTTGGCCCGCGCTGTTAAATGCTGATTGCAAGGCGTCCGTCACCAGCTGTTCCTGGTGCGCGGAGCTGTCGGCGATCATCGCGTTTTGCCCGCCGGTTTCGGCAATAAGCGTGGCGATGGCGCCGTTACGACTCGCCAGTTGCCGGTTGATATTCAGGGCGGTGGCGACGGAGCCGGTAAACGCCACGCCGGCGACGCGCTCGTCGCTCAGCAAATGACGGCCAATCTCGGCGCCCTCGCCCGGCAAAAACTGCAGTACCTGTTCCGGGACGCCGGCGCTATGTAACAGGCGCAAACAGGCCGTGGCCGTTAATGATGTTTGTAGCGCCGGTTTCGCGATTACCGTATTGCCGGCCACCAACGCGGCGGCGATTTGGCCGATGAAAATCGCAATCGGAAAATTCCACGGACTGATGCAGACAAACACGCCGCGCCCGACACTAAATAATTGATTGTCTTCACCGGTTGGACCCGGTAAGCGCAGTGGCTGAGCAAATTGTTCGACCGCGCAGGCCGCGTAATACCGGCATAGATCGACAGCTTCCCGCACTTCCGCCAGCGCGTCGCGCACGGTTCGGCCACCTTCGCGAATGCACAGCGCCACCAATTTCAGGCGCTGCTGCTCCAATAAATCTGCCGCTTTTAGCAGATACCCGGTGCGGGTTGCGACCGGGCATAAACGCCAGTCATCGAACGCGCGTGTGGCTTGTTGCAAGGCTTGTTCTATATCATTTGCGGAACTGAACACCACTTCGCCAACCAGGCTGAGCTGGTCGTGCGGACTATAAACCGGATGCGGTTCGCCATGCATTTGTTGACCAGCAATCAATGGTGCGGCTTGCCAAGTCTGGTCCGACATAGCAGCCAATTCATTTTGCAACTGCTGTAATTTCTCGGGATCGCTTAAATTCAGCCCCTGCGAGTTCTTGCGTTGCGCGCCGAATAAGTCAGTGGGAACAGTAAGAGGGTTAGTCTCGACTTCGTTTAACTGGTTCAAAGGATCGCCGGACAGCATGGCAGAGCTAATCGCCGGATTTTCGATTTGATTGATAAACGAGGTATTCGCACCGTTCTCCAGCAAGCGTCTGACCAAATAAGGCAACAAATCCCGGTAGCTGCCGACCGGCGCATAGACGCGGCAATTGATCGGGCGTTGATTGAGCAATTCATCATACAAAGCGCTCCCCATGCCATGCAGTCGCTGGAACTCAAACCCCGGATGCTCTTTGCCAAACTCGCAAATCGCCGCGACGCTGTGGGCATTATGCGTGGCAAATTGCGGATAAAAAGCTTGAGGCTTGGACAGTATCAGCCGAGCGCAAGTCAGATAAGACAAGTCGGTGGCAGGCTTTCGGGTGAACACCGGGTAGTCGTCCCAGCCGTTTTCCTGGGCGCGTTTGATCTCGCTATCCCAGTACGCGCCTTTTACCAAGCGAATGGGAATGATGCGCTTCTGGGATTCGGCCAATGCCGCCAGCCAATCGATCACCGCCAACGCGCGTTTTTGATAAGCTTGCACTGCCAGACCGAAGCCCGGCCAAGCGGCCAGCGCCGGATCGTCAAATACCGCCGCGAAAATATCCAAAGACATATCCAGCCGTTCGGCTTCTTCCGCGTCGACAGTCACGGAAATATTCGCCGCGCGGGCCAGCTTAACCAAAGCTAACAGTTTGTCGCTGATGGCCGGCACCGCATAACGCTGCTGTAATGGCTCATAACGCGGATATAACGCCGACAGCTTGATGGAAATGCCGGGGTTGGTAAATAAATCGGCTGTTGCTGATTCGGCCAGCGTTTCAATGGCATGCCGATAGGCCGCGCAATAGCGTTCCGCATCGTCTTGGGTTAAGGCCGCTTCGCCGAGCATATCGAAAGAATAGTGATAGGCCGGATTGCGGTCGGATTGTTTGATAGCCGCGTTTATGTTTTCGGCGATGACGAAATGTTCGGCCATTTGCTGCATGGCTTGCTTGATCGCCGCGCGGATCAGCGGCTCGCCCAGCCGGCTTAATAATCCATCGAAAACCCGCTGCCGAACCAGTTCTTCCATTTTTCCGCTCATCCATAACGCACCGCTTGCCAGGTTAACCGGCAGCGAATCACTGTGCAGCCAGTGGCTATACCAATCGGCATCGGCGAGTTTGTCGCGCAAGAACAGGTTTTGCGTGTCGCTATCCGGAATCCGCAGCAGCGCTTCGGCGATGCTCATCAAGACGATGCCTTCATCGCTGCTCAGGCTGTATTCGTGCAAGAAGGCTTCGAAAATGCCCGGCTGTTTATACTTGGCACGTACCGTTTCTATCAAAGCTTGCGAACAGGCGCCGATGGCCTGGCTATCGTAATCTCCCAACCTGGCGATCAGGCCTGAGATGGCTTGCGGCTCTGCTTGGGTAAATGCTTGATTGATGCGCCGGCGCAGTTCGGCTAAACGGTTGGCGTTGCTCATGGCTATCACCTGTTGGACTGACACCCATAAGCATACCGCTATCCGGAAAAACCGGCTGGCTTGTTGGACCGGGTTTGCTCTGCTACTGTTGATGCTAAAGCACTGAACGCGCGAGGAGAAAACATGTCAGGCAGAATTGATTTTACGATGGGTTTTAATGCCGGAAAAACGGCCAAGGCCGGCGGCGGCGAAAGTAGCTACCGGGTTTATATTTTCGGCAATTTTTCCGGTGCCGCCGTGTCTTGGGAGCAAAGCAAAATCCGCAAAATCGATGTCGATAACTTTGAGCAAGTGCAGGCGCAAGTCACACCCTCACTGGAAGTCAGTTCGGGCATCACGCTGCAATTTCCGGCGTTGGAGGATTTTCATCCCGATGCCTGGTTGGGAAAAGTCAAGCTGCTGGCCGATTTGCGGACTTTAAAATCGGAACTGGGCAACCCCAATACCGCCGCGCAGGCGGCGGCGAAAATTCAGGCCTTTTTTCCTGGCGTAGTCGCCAGCGAAGCAGCAGCGCCTGTGGCGGAAACGGAAAGCCAAGAGGATATGCTGGAACGTCTGCTGGGGAAAAAGCCGGAAGGCGCAGTCGCGGCGTCCGATTCTCTGGATAGTTTGTTGAAACAGATTGTGGAGCCGCATGTCGCCAAAGACGCTAATCCGCAGCATCGGGCGTTAATTGATGTGATCGACGCCGCGACCGCACAGTTTGTGAAAGCCCTGTTACACCGGCAGGATTTTCAAGCCTTGGAAGCTTTGTGGCGGGCGACGTATGAATTGGTGCATGAAGAAGCCGCCGACGCGCAACAGCTCTATTTGCTGGATATTAGCCAAGCCCAATTGCTGGCGGAGCTGGAAAAAGGCGGTGAGAGTGTCGTCCAGCGTTTGCAGCAACATATGCAAACCGGTGACGGCGAGCAGGATGTGTTGATCGTGGCCGATTATCTGTTTGCCGAAAATGCGGACGACAAAGCCTTGCTGGGTTATTGTGCGGATTTAGCCGCCAAATGCGGGGCGGGGTTTCTGGCGGGCGCAGGGAACGGTTTGGTGGTCGAGGCTTTGCAGAATCCGCCGGATTGGCTGGCATATCGCCAGCAGATCCAGGCCGACAGCGTGATCTTGACCTATCCGCGCGTGCTGATGCGTTTACCTTACGGCAGTAAACGCGATCCACTGGAGAGCTTGACGTTTGAAGAGTGCAGTAATATCCCGCAGACCGACGAGTTGTTGTGGGGAAATTCGGCCTTTTTAGCGGCCAGGGTATTGTTGAGAGCTGCTCAGGATGACGCCACCGCGGAGCAATTCTTTTTTGCCGATGTACCGGCGTTTAGCTACGAACTGGACGGCGAGCAGGTATTGCAGCCCGCGACGGAAGTGGTGTTGAACGAAGTGCAGGCGAATAATCTATTGGCGCAAAACATCATGCCGGTAGTCAGCTATCGGCAACGGCAAGGGCTGCGCTTACTGGGGTTAGACACCCTGGCTTGACCGGTTTTGACCAAGCTGTGCCCGCATCTTTTCCCTATCCAGCTCGCCTTCCGAATGCGACACTACAATCGTAGCTACCGCATTGCCGACGATATTGGTCAAGGCCCGCGCTTCCGACATAAAGCGGTCTATGCCCAGGATCAGCGAAAGTGCCGCGACAGGTACCGCCGGCACTACCGCCAGTGTAGCCGCCAAGGTGATAAAGCCGGCGCCGGTGACACCGGACGCGCCCTTGCTGGTCAACATTGCTACCAACAACAGCGTTAATTGTTGCGTCGGGTCTAAATCGACATTCAAGGCCTGGGCGACGAATAGCGCGGCCATGGTCAGATAAATATTGGTGCCGTCCAGATTGAACGAGTAGCCGGACGGTATCACCAAACCCACCACCGAGCGGGAGCAGCCCAGTTTTTCCAGCTTGTTCATCAACGGCACCAGCGCCGATTCCGACGACGAGGTGCCGAGCACCAGCAACATTTCTTCCTTGATGTAGCGCAACAGCCGAAAAATATTGAAGCCGGTCAGTGCGGCTATGCTGCCTAGAATCAAGACGATGAACAAGCCGCAGGTCAGATAAAAACTACCCATCAGCGCGGCCAGCGGTTTCAATGCGGCCACGCCGTATTTACCGATGGTAAACGCCATCGCCGCGCCGGCCCCGAACGGCGCCAGCTTCATGATCACGCTCATCATCGCAAAAAAGATGTGCGAGCATTCTTCGATAAACACATACACCGATCTGCCGGCGCTGCCCATTTGCTGCAAGGCAAAACCAAACAACACCGCCACTAGCAACACTTGCAGCAAATCGCCGGAACCGGTGAAGGCGTCGGTAAAGGTTTTGGGGATGATATGCAGCAGAAAATCGGCGGTACTTTGCTGGCTGGCCTGTTTCACATAACCGGAGACGGCTTGAGCGTCCAGCGTGGCCGGATCGACGTTAAAGCCTTGGCCTGGTTTGAGCAGATTGGCCACCAGCACGCCCAACCCCAGCGCGAAAGTCGAGACGATTTCGAAATACAGCAAGGCTTTGACGCCCACCCGGCCAGCCTTTTTCATATCGTCGGCACCGGCGATGCCCAGCACAATAGTGCAAAACACCACCGGGCCTATCAACATCTTGATCAGGCTGATAAAGCCGTCTCCTATGGGTTTGAGCGAGATAGCGTGTTCGGCGTCCAGGTAACCGAACAGGCCGCCGGCAACGATAGCCAATAGAACCCATAGATAAAGCCGGGCGGAGGGGCTGGCTGCTTGTGACGATGGCGGTTTGCTGAGGTTTTCCGAGTTCATGGTTTAGCGCGTGGCTCTTAGAATGTAGCGCGGGTGTTGAGCGCACTATCGTTTAAAAGCTGCGCGTATGGCAAGGATAAGTTACGAGGCCAACAGCCCGTCTTACGATGGTATGGAATCGTTCGTCGCCAACTTAAACCACAAGGCTATGGTGGACTCAATTATTGCAGTAAAAGGCTGCCGGAATCTTTTTGATTTAGACAAAGCGGCTGTTAGCGCCTTCCAGTTATTTGTCTTCCTTCTTGTCAAACACGCCGCTGAAGCTAAAGCCAATATCGATTTTGCCGATTTCCTCGATCACTTTCTGGCTCAATTCATCTACCGGCTTATCGGAAAACACCGCGTAGCGCATTAGATTTTCCGTGTAGGTTTGCTTGTCTTTGTATTGGCTGTAAAACGCAAACATCAATGCGGCGATGCCTGTCACCGTGGTTTGCACTATCGCCGACTTATACCATTCGCGCTCGCCCAGCCGGTCTTTCAACAACACCCCCAGCGAAGGCCACAAAAACACCGCCACCGCAGAAATCAGCGACAGCCAGAAAAACACTTTGTTTAAAATCGCATAACTCCTGGCTTTAACATACAAATCGTAAATCAACACCAGCTTGCGCTCTTCGTCTACAGTTGTAGGCTTTGCCGTGCTCGTTGAATCTGTCTTACAGACGGCGGTTTTGGCGTAATCCATCAGCAACTTCGCGCTGGTTTGATTGGGGTTGAGGATGCTCACCACATCTTTATCGCAGGATTCCGACGCGCAGCCGCTCAGCGCAAGCAGTGTCATGATGATTAACAGAAATTGGCGCATGGTTTTGCTCCGTATCGATTTAGTGGGGCAATTGTGACATAAGCGGGTTGACATCCTGCGGGGAAAATTGCATTGGGCGAGGCTTGAGTTTCTCGCTGCCTAATGCCAGCCCGTTGTGGTTGGTCACTCGATCTGTTTGAATGACAGAAATTTACACGTTACCGATAGTTATACAATTAACAACATAGCTCCGATTGTTGATGTAATGAACCCTTATTATATTTATTCGCTTAAAGATCCACGTAACTCACCGGCGCAGCCTTTCTATATTGGCAAAGGAACGGGTAATCGAGCTTGGGAGCACACCCTTCGAGTAGATCAAACTCAAAAAGGAAGGCGCATTGCCGAAATTCAGGCGGCCGGACATGCTGTCATTACCACCGTATTAGCTGATGATCTTACTGAAGTACAAGCACTTAAACTTGAAGCGGAGTTAATCTCTGCTTTTGGCACAGTGACCAATGGGGGTATTCTCACTAATGTTGTGTCACCGAGTGGCGAATCCGAAAGTTGCGCAAGGGGCTTATTATTCCTTCTGGTTCTGTCGAGAAGGCGCAAGTGGCACTTGAGCTTTTGAAGTCAGCGGTCCTTGAGTTGGCTCAAGCAAATCCAGACGGAATTACAAACTCCGATACGGCTAAATCACTGGGTCTCCAATGTGACTATCTTGGCGGTTCGAAAGATTATTTGTCTTGGAGCATCTTAGGGTTACTGATGCGTGAGGGTAAAATGATTCGCGGTGAGTCCAAGAAACATAAGGCTACTGTCAAATGAGCACGTTATGGGTTTTGTAAACCTGTTCTGAACGTTTCAAGAATATGGGAAAGTTTGGCAAAACCTTTGGAGCGGGTTGAACAGCCCACCCCGCCTATTTTCAGAATTGGCTATGCAATGGTTTGGCGTTATGCTTTTCAAACTTCCTTGTGCGGCCCTGTGGGTCATAATGGGCCTGAAAAATAATGCAATAACTAAATCTTTGGAATTCATCATGTTAAACATCGAAATCGATAACCCTGAGTTGGAAGCCAGCCTGCAGCAGTTGTTTGGCAATAATCAGCAGTCCGTTGCCAGTGCCTTTGCCGAGTTTGTACAGCAGCGCAAAATCAAGCAGGATATCGGTGTGTCAATTACACAATTGGCTGCTGGCGAAGGCCTGCCGTTGCAACAGGTGATGCAGGACATTCGCCGGAAATATGAGTGAGTACCGCATTGTCTTTTCGCCGCGCGCCGGACAGCGCTTGGCGGAAATAGCCGACTATCTTTATCGGCAAAACCTGTCGCAGCGCTTTGTGCTGGATTATCTGCAACGTTTTGAAAATTGGCTAAATACCCTGCCGGTGCAGTTTCCCGAGTCGGGTACGCCGATGCCGGAGTTTGGCGACAACATTCGCCGGGTGGTCTATCAACAATACAGCTTTGTTTACCGTTTAAACGGTGATGCCATCGAGATACTAACCGTGTACCGTGAAAATCAACCATGAGCACCGAATTGATTTTTTCCAAACGGCCGAGAGTTTGATTTAAGTTAGTTTTGCCGACTGGTACTGGAGCAATCCAGCTAAGCAATCTTGGCAAGATCACCGACAAAAATCCTATCGACTTTTCCAAGGTCACCATGCAAACACCCCCAAACAAACTCTTTTGCACCGCCCAAATCCGCGAAGCCGAGCGTTATGTGATCGACGAACTGGGGATTCCTGGTAGGGAATTGATGCGGCGGGCCGGATACGCGCTGTTCGAACAAATACAGCGGCGTTGGCCGGAACACGCCGCGATCACGGTGTTTTGCGGCGGCGGCAATAATGGCGGCGACGGTTATGAGGTGGCGACGCTGGCCTTGCAGGCTAATTACCAGGTAACCGTTTACGCCTTGACCGATCCGCATGGATTGCCGGGCGATGCGCTTGCTGCGTATCAAGATTTTTTAAAGGCTGGAGGTTGTGTCAGCGACTTCGAAGCCGGGCAATCCAGGCTGCAAGGCGTGATCGTCGATGCCTTATTCGGAATTGGTTTGAGTCGCGAAGTCGGGCAAGGTTATGCGTTAGCCATCGCCGCAATTAACGATTCAGACTGTTCGGTAGTTGCCGTGGATGTACCGTCCGGTTTACATGCCTACACCGGTTCGGTGTTGGGTTGCGCAGTCAAAGCTGATGTGACGGTGACTTTTATCGGTTTGAAGTGCGGCTTGTTTACCGGCGCAGCGCCGGAATATTGCGGCGAGATTATTTGCAACACTTTGGATATCGACGAGGCAGTGTTGGCGGCAATGCCGCCGTTCGCGGAATTGCTGGAAAAGTTAGCGTTACCGCGTCGTTCGCGGACGGCGCATAAAGGCCATTTTGGTCACGTACTGCTGATTGGCGGCAATCTGGGTTATACCGGGGCGATTCGTTTGGCGGGTGAGGCGGCCTTGCGTTCCGGGGCCGGTCTGGTTAGTATCGCCACCCGCGCTGCGCATAGCGGGCTGATCAATATTGGCCGGCCGGAGTTGATGTGCCACGGCGTGGAATGTGGCGAAACGCTGCACGCCTTATTGGATAAAGCCAGCGTCATCGTGATCGGGCCCGGCCTTGGTCAGGACGATTGGGCCAGGGAAATGTTTGGCACCGTCATGGGTCGCGATAAGCCTTGCGTGCTTGATGCCGACGCGCTGAATTTGCTGGCGGAGCAACCGAAGCGCCACGAAAACTGGGTTTTAACACCGCACCCCGGCGAAGCCGCGCGCTTGTTGGCATGTAATACCCGGCAAATCTCGGCAGACCGCTTTGCAGCCTTATCGGATATTCAGAGTCAGTACGGTGGTATCTGTTTGTTAAAAGGCGCCGGTACCTTGATTAGCAACGGTGAAACGGTATATGTCGGCACCACCGGTAATCCCGGCATGGCCAGCGGCGGCATGGGCGATGTGTTGTCCGGCTTGATCGGCGGTTTGCTGGCGCAAGGCTTGAGTTTGGAGCAGGCGACTAGGCTGGGTGTCTATGTGCATGGCGAAGCGGCTGATAGTCTGGCTGCAGAATTGGGCGAGCGCGGCTTGTTGGCCGGTGATTTGCCGGAACGAATCAGGAAATTATTGTATTAATGAACATCACGCTGGAAACCCCCGAAGATACCGAAGCGCTGGGCGCTGCGCTTTGGCAAGCCTTGCCGGCAAAATGTCTGCTGTTTTTGTACGGCGATTTGGGTGCCGGCAAGACGACGCTGGTGCGCGGCTTATTGCGCGCTGCCGGCCATTCAGGCGCGGTGAAAAGCCCTACTTACACCTTGGTCGAGGAATACGAAGTCGATGGCCGGCGCTTGTTTCATTTTGATTTGTATCGGCTGAAGGACCCCGAGGAATTGGAGTGGATGGGCATGGACGATTATCTCAACCAAAACGCATTGTGCTGCATCGAATGGCCGCAAATGGGTGCCGGCTTTCTGCCCAATGCCGATGTGGAGGTTAGCTTGAATTATTTTGAGCAGCAACGTACCGCTGAAATCAATGTGTTAGCAAAAAATCGGCTTGGCGACATAAAACTAAACTGGAAAAACAATAACCTACTGCTATAATTTCAACGAAGTTGTCACTAGTGGAAATGTGGGGTATGCAGCAGATGTCTAAAATTTTCTGGATATGGGGTTTGTTATTACCCACGTTTTCGGTGCTCGCGGCTCAGACTGAACTGGGTCCGATCAGTTATTCATCCACCAATCAACTGCTGGTCAATTTGCCGAGCACGGTCAAGCATCATGCGTTTGTGTTGAAAAGTCCCAATCGTCTGGTTATGGATTTTAGCGATGCCAAAATGGCGCAGGATTTGAATCAACCGGTTGCGGATCATCCCTTGTTTGGTTTTGCCCGCAGCGCAATGCGTAACAACAAGGATTTGCGTATCGTCGTCGAATTGAAATCTGATGCGGACGCCAAAGTCGCGATGGTCGGTAAGAATTTACAAATCGATTTGGCGGCAAAAGATCAGCCAGCGCAGCCGCAATTGACAGCCAAGCCGGCGGAAAGAGCATTTACTCCGGTTGCGGCGGTTAAAACGGAAAAGCCGACAGCTACCCCGGAGGTTGCTGCTGCCGAAAAAGCCGATAAATCCACTAAAAAATCCGAGACCACTGCCAAACCTGTCGCGGTTAAATCAGTCGCCAAAGCCAAAGGCCGTCACATCATCGTTGCTATCGACGCTGGCCACGGCGGCAAAGATGTCGGTGCGCAGGGCGCGAACGGCACGCAGGAAAAAGACGTGGTGTTTGCGATTGCCAAAAGTTTGCAAGGCATGGTCAACAGCCAGCCGGGTATGAAAGCGGTGATGATTCGCGATGGTGACTATTTTGTGAAATTAAACGAACGCCGCCGTATTGCCCGCGCGGCCAAGGCAGATTTGTTTGTGTCGATACATGCCGATGCGTTTAGCGACAGCCAGGCGCACGGTGCCTCGGTATATACGTTGGCCAATAAAGGCGCGTCAAGTGCCGGCGCCACGTGGCTGGCTAACAGCGAAAACGCGGTGGATGGCGGTGCTGGCGAGGACAGAGATGACACCTTGACCTCGGTGTTGATGGATTTATCCAATAAGGCGGCGAAGGAAGCGAGCCAAAATATCGGTAATAAAGTGTTGAGAAGCGTGAAGGGTGTTGGTCATTTGCATCGCAATACCGTGCAAAAAGCCGGATTCGTCGTGTTAAAGTCGGCGGAAATTCCGTCGATCCTGGTCGAAACCGCCTTTATTTCCAATCCGGAAGAAGAGCGCCGTTTAAACACCAAGGCTTATCAAAACAAAATGGCCTCTGCCGTATTTAGCGGGATCGTCGGCCACTTTAAACAATATGCCCCGGCCGATACGATGATGGCGCAGCTGAATCGTTCCGGCAAATCCAAAGCCGTGCAATTGGCGGCAGTGGATGTGGATAATAGTGAGCCGGTGGCTAAAGCAAAACCGGAACAAAAACCGGTGTTGGCGGCTAGAGAGCTGGATGCTGCTCCAGCAGTGGTGGCAAGCAATGCAGGCACTCACCATGTCATCAATCGCGGCGAAACCCTGTCCGGTATTGCTCAGCAATACGGCATAAGCATGCGGGCCTTGCGGATGGCCAATGCGATGAATGACGGCAATGTACGGGTTGGGCAGGTGTTGCAAATTCCGCATGACAGCTGATTAAACTATCTTAAAACGGCGCGAATCATTTCGCCCCGTTTCATTTCCATCCGCTAAAATATGCGCTTTTGTTTGAGCGCGGCCAATGCGGATTCATGCTTTACCTACCCAATTAGTCAATCAAATCGCTGCCGGCGAGGTGGTCGAGCGGCCGGCGTCCGTGGTCAAAGAACTGGTGGAAAATTGTTTCGATGCTGGCGCCACCCAGATTCAAATCGATGTGGAGCAGGGCGGCACTCGGCAAATTCGAATCCGCGATAATGGTTGCGGCATCGTTAAGGATGACCTGGCTTTGGCTTTATCCCGGCATGCCACCAGCAAGATTGCTTCGTTGGATGATTTGGAGCATGTGATCAGCATGGGCTTTCGCGGCGAGGCCTTGCCCAGCATCAGTTCGGTGGCGCGTTTGACTCTGATTTCCCGTACTGCCGATGCCGACTGCGCCTGGCAGGTCAACGCCGATGGCACCGAGCAAAACTTCGATCCGCAACCCGACCCGCATCCGCCCGGTACCACGGTGGATGTGCGCGACCTGTTTTACAACACCCCGGCTCGGCGTAAGTTTTTAAAAGCCGAGAAGACCGAGTTTTCTCACATAGAAAGCCTGATTCAAAAATTGGCCTTGGCGCGTTTTGATGTCGGTTTTCTGTTGAATCACAATCAGCGCGAAGTCCTGAACCTGAAACCGGCGGACACCCAAGCCGCCCAGGAAAAACGTATCGCCGCGATTTGCGGTTCGGCCTTTGTCGAGAATTGCGTGAAAATCGATTTTGCGGCGTCGGGCTTGCATTTACATGGTTGGGTCGGCTTGCCGACCTTTTCCCGCAGCCAGCAGGACATGCAGTTTTTCTACGTCAACGGTCGCTTAATCAAAGACCGCTTGGTCGCCCACGCCGTCAAGCAGGCCTATCAGGACGTGCTGTATCACGGTCGGCATCCGGTGTTTGTGTTGTACTTGGAACTCGACCCAGCGCTGGTTGACGTCAATGCGCATCCGACTAAATTGGAGGTGCGGTTTAGGGAAGGACGGATGGTGCACGATTTTCTGTTTCAGGCTTTGCACCGCAGCTTGGCGGATCAACGACCCGGCGCTACCGCGGTGGCGCAGCACATTGAAACTGTAGGCGAAGTTTCGCCTGCGCAAGCGCCGATGACGCAGTTGCGGACGCCTTTGAATCAGCAAACCTCTTTACCGCTGACGATGCCGGAGTCGGATGTGGACAGCATGCCGCAACGAGTTACGCCTGAAGCATTCGGCGCTTATCGCTACCCGTCCGAACGAGCCAATATGTCGGATGTGGCCGAGCAAATCACAGCCTATGCCAAACTGTATCCGCAGACCGAGCGAGCCAACTCAACCCTGCCAGTCGGCGACTCGCCGATACCGCCACTGGGTTTTGCCTTGGCGCACATCCACAATATTTACATCCTGGCGGAAACGGCCAATGGCATTATTTTGGTGGATGCCCACGCTGCCCATGAACGGGTGACTTACGAGCGCCTAAAACAACATTACCATCAGCGGGCGATAGTCTCCCAGCCCTTACTGTTGCCGATCAAATTGCAAGTCACCGCTGCCGAGGCCGATCTGGCAGAGCAAGAGCACGAATTTTTTATGAATCTGGGGTTCGAAATCAACCGTTCAGGCCCGGAAACGGTGGTGCTCAGAGCCACGCCGGCCCTGCTGGCAAAAGCTGATGTCGATCAGTTGGTGCGCGACATCCTGGCCGATCTAGCCACTCACGGCGTCAGCCATAAAGCACTGGAAAGTATTAACGCGATTCTGGCGACCATGGCTTGTCACAGCTCGGTGCGGGCCAAGCGCAAACTCAGCATCGAAGAAATGAATGCCTTGCTGCGCGACATGGAGCAAACCGAGCGCATCGGCCAATGCAACCACGGCAGACCGACCTGGGTGGCGCTGAGCCATCAGGACTTGGACCGGTTTTTCATGCGTGGGCAATAAATGAGCGAGTTGCAAAAACCGTCGGCCATTCTGTTGATGGGGCCGACCGCATCCGGCAAGACCGCGCTGGGCGTGGCGCTGGCGCAAGCCTTGGACACGGAAATCATTAGCGTCGATTCCGCCTTGGTTTACCGTGGCATGGACATCGGCACCGCCAAACCCACATTAGCCGAGCGCGACGGCGTGCCGCATCATTTAATCGACATTCTCGATCCCCGCGAAAGTTTTTCCACCGGTCAATTCCGTGACAGCGCTTTGGCGTTGATGGCAGATATGACTGAACGTGGCAAGTTGCCGATTTTGGTGGGTGGCACGATGCTGTACTTTAGCGCCTTGACCCAAGGTTTGGCGCAATTGCCGGCAGCCGATCCGGAAATTCGCCAGCGATTGGACGACGAATTGCAAACCTTGGGGAAAGACACCTTGCATGCCCGCCTGGCGCAAGTCGATCCGCAATCGGCGGCGCGGATCCACGTCAACGACCCGCAACGTATTCAACGGGCGTTGGAGGTCTTTGAAATCAGCGGCCGGCCGTTATCCAGTTTCTTCGACACGGATCAGCAGGCCGAGCATCCGTACCGGTTTATCAAATTGATTATTGCGCCTGAGCAGCGTAGTACCTTGCATGACAAGATTGCCGAGCGCTTCGATCTGATGTTGAAACACGGTTTTCTCGACGAAGTGCAGGCTTTATGGCGACGCGGCGATCTGGACGAGAGCATGCCGTCGATACGCTGTGTTGGGTATCGGCAGGCTTGGTCCTATCTAAGCGGCGAATACGACCTGGCAACCATGCGGGAAAAAGCTATTATCGCGACCAGACAACTGGCCAAACGGCAATTTACCTGGCTACGTAAAGAACAGGATGCCCAGCATTTGATTACCGGTTCTAAAGACCTGGTCGGACAAGCCTTGACCTATTGCCGCGCCTATGAATAAAGCCGAACAACGCCAAATCGCCTACGCAGCGCGTAATGCTCAGGCAGATAAAGATGCGATCAGCGCCGACATTTGCCGGCGTGTCGTCGAGCAAGCCTGGTATCAAGAGGCTCGGACGGTGATGTGGTATTTAAATAGCCGTTCAGAGGTGCAGACTTTGCCTACCGTAGCCGCAGAACTAAATTCGGGTAAGCGCATAGTCGTACCTTATTGTACGGTCGATACCGCGGGCCATAAGCAACTGGGTTTGTGGCAGTTGGAATCACTCGACGAATTGCAAGCGGGCATGTGGAATATTCTTGAGCCGCCGCGGGCACGTTGGCTGGAGCCGGCAAAACAAGTGGTTGCTGATGAGCTGGATGTCGTCGTCGTGCCCGGCGTAGCGTTTGACAAGCAAGGCGGGCGCTTGGGCAACGGTGCCGGTTATTACGACCGGCTACTGCAAAAAGTGCGGCCCGACGCGGTGTTGGCGGCGATTTGTTATGAAGCCCAACTATTGCCGCAGGTGGCGATGGATACACATGATGTGTTCATGGACTATGTGCTTACCGAGCGCGCGATTTATTCAGGCAACAGGCATGCTCAACGATGAATTGGAGCGAGCTAAAGCAACAAATTCCCACCAGCCCCGCCTTGGTGCTGGACGAAGCGCAAATTCTCGCCAATCTTACACCGCTACAAGCGCTAAAGCAGGCAAGCGGCTGCAAGATTTTATATTCGATGAAAGCGTTGCCGTTGGCGGCATTGCTGGCGCTGATAAAAGATCAAGTCGACGGCTTTTCGGTCAGTTCCTTGTTCGAGGCGCGGTTGGCGAGAGAGGTGTTGGCAGAAGCGGGCGGTAGCATCCATTTGACCACGCCGGGCTTGCGCCCCGACGAGTTCGCAGAGTTGGGCCGGCTTTGCAGCCATATCAGTTTCAATTCCTTGCCGCAGTGTCAGCGGCTAAAGGCGTTGGCTGACGGTTATTCGCCAGGTTTGCGAGTTAATCCCAAGCTGTCTTTTGCCGATGATCAACGCTATGACCCGTGCCGGCCGCATTCGAAATTGGGGGTCGATATCGAACTGCTGCGGGATGGTTTGCCGGCTGATGTGGAAGGACTACATTTTCACACGGTGTTTGCCTGCCGGGATTTTACGCCCTTGCAACACACGCTGGAAAAGCTGCGGCCTCTTCTAAAACGCAATCGGCTTAAATGGCTGAATTTGGGCGGCGGCTATTTGTATCACACCATCACCGAACAACAGGATGTTGCCGAGTTGATTAGGAATGTGCGAGCCGAATTTGGCGTCGATGTGTATGTGGAGCCGGGTAAGGGGCTGGTCGGAAATGCCGGTTATTTACTGACCACCGTGCTGGATCGGTTTGTCAGTGACGGCAAGCAGGTGTTGATTTTGGACACCTCGGTGAATCATCATCCGGAAGTGTTCGAATATCAGATGAAACCGCGCTTGCTGGAAGAAGAGGGTGCCGGTGAACAATCGGCAATTTTGGCGGGCTCGACCTGCCTGGCCGGTGATGTGTTCGGCGAATATCGGTTTGGGCGGATTCCCGAGGTTGGCGAGCGTTTAGTGTTTGCCGACGTGGGGGCGTATTCGCTGATCAAGGCTAACCGGTTTAACGGTTATCAATTGCCGGATGTTTACAGCGTCAATCCGGCCCGCTGGGTGCTGCAAAAACGTGATAGCTATGTCGATTATCGCCGGCAATGGGCGAATAGCGGCGATTAGCGTTTCGCCGCCGGTTTTACGTTTAAGGGTGGGCGTGCGGCGGCGCTTGCTCTTGGTCCAGGCCGCTCATTAGCGCTTCCATCTTCTGAATACTGGCATCGCAGCCTTCGATGCTGGCTTGTACCTTGGCTTTAAAGCGCAGGCCCATGTGTTCGCCATCGCTTTCCCGTTCCGCATATTCGTTCAACAGATGACAGGCATCGTGCATGGTTTGTTCGGCATTTTCGAAGGCCTCGTTATCCGGCAATTGCTCGGCTTCACTGAGCATCATCAGTCGGCTTAATAGCGCACTCTGGTGGCGGAATACCGATTCGGCGTAGTCGGCAAAGCTGTCATGCTGGCTATTGGCCGGCACGCTGGCGCAACCCATTGCACCGCATACTACCAATGTAAATAGAGTCAGAAACTTCAAACGCGGTAAAACCATCGGCATGGTGTTTAAGCCTTTTGCGCAGTAAAAATGCAATATTCGGTGAGTTTTTCGGTAAACAACTGATGTTGGGCCAGACCGACCAAATAATTGGCTGTTTGTGCCTTGGAACGCAGCCCCAGCCATTGGCTGATGGTTTGTACCGGTTTCAGGCGTTTGGCGACTTTGTACATGTGCTCGACTGATGCCTGTGTTTGCGCGGTGATGTCGTGGCAAACAATCGTTTGAAAACCTTGCTGTTCCAACAAGCCGGTAAATTCGTCGCGCGCGCACAGATTCGGTACGGCCCAACCGTTCAAGCAGGTTACCACTGCCCGCCATTGATGTTCGTCGAATTGACGCTGCAACACAAAGCCGTCGCAAACCACAATTCGGCCGCCAGGCTTTAATACCCGCCAGGCTTCGCGCAAAAAGTCGCCTTTTTTTAACGCATGGCAGGAGCTTTCCAAAGCCCAGACGACATCAAAAGAGGCGTCGGGGAAGGGCGTGGCGCAAAAATCCGCGACTTCGAAATCGACTAATTCTGCAACGCCGTGGCGCTTGGCGTGCTGACGGGCATAGTCGGCTTGCTTGGCGCTGATGGTGATGCCGGTTACCCGATTGCCGTGCTGTTTAGCCATCCAGATCGTGCTGCCGCCGATGCCGCAGCCGGCGTCCAGGACTTTGTCGCTGGCCTGAATGCCGGCTTTTTTATAAAGAATCTGATTTTTGTTCAGCAAGGCTTGATGTTGATCGTAAGGCTTAGCTTCGTCCCAATAGCCGTAATGCAAGGCCAGATTGTCGCGGTTGCACCAAGCGACCAGATAATCGTTGTAACAGTCATCGTAGTGCTTGGCCGCGTCGGCCTGTAGTTCGCTGCTGGATAATTCGGTGTCATCGCGCAGGCTTTGGTCGCGGTAGTCTTGATCGGGTTCTAGGGTGTACATCGTAGCGGGAATCGAGGAACGGGACGGCTGAGCGTAAGGCAAGGTAAACGGCCGGATTAGTTGGGTTGCCGGCCATTATAATTCAGATCGGCGATTCGCTTCATGTTAGCCGACAGATTGTGCAATTGCGGGTGATTGATTTCCAGCAATGCAAATATCTGTTTTATTGCTAAGTCTTTGATTTTCTCGGGCTCCACGCCAAAGCGAATCTTGAACAAACGACGCTGTTTACCAATTGGAAGCGCTGCAAGAATTTCGGTTAGGCGGTGATCGATCAATTGTCTAGCCAAGGCCATTTCCGGACTCATGTTTTCGTCTTTCGCTTGAAAACTGGGTTGAGCAGGCGCGGGAGCCGGCTGATTTGCCGTGGCCGCGCGCTGCCGCATCTCCTGCAAACGCGAACTTTTGCCTGGATTGACCAGTAAGGAATCCGCTGGACGGCTGGGTAATTTATCCATGATGTTTATTGTGGTGCGAATGTACGGGATCGTGAATCAAGTTGCGGATGACTACCGAAGCGCAGACGCCGCCGAACGCCGCCGGCAAATAGGAAATCGTGCCGTAAGCGGACTTTTTATAATTGCTGCCATCGGTAAACATCAACGAATCTTTATTCACCACTTCCGGCGAAAACACCACCTTCACGCCGCGGCTGATGCCGTGTTTGCGCAAACGTGTGCGAATGAATTGCGCAAACGGACAGTTATAGGTTTTGGAAATATCGACCACCTTGAGGTGGGTGGGGTCCATCTTACCGCCCGCACCCATGGAGCTGACGATTTTCATTTTGTTGGTTTTGGCGGCGCGGATTAGATGGATCTTCGGCGTCA
The DNA here is from genome assembly GCF_059331595.1 of Methylomonas sp. PHL2-19. Classification (NCBI taxonomy): domain Bacteria; kingdom Pseudomonadati; phylum Pseudomonadota; class Gammaproteobacteria; order Methylococcales; family Methylococcaceae; genus Methylomonas; species Methylomonas sp. PHL2-19. Next base: position 4,014,723 of record NZ_CP196839.1, on the reverse strand, counting down.
GGCTATCAATGGCGTCGACTATGTAATCGTAATGGGTGGTTAGCAAGTCGGCGGCGGTGTCCGGGGTGATGAATTCGTGGCGGATATGCAATTTCAAATCCGGATTGATCGCCAGCAGACGCTCACCCATGATGTCGGCTTTAGACTGACCATGCGTTGTGGCCAGCGCCGGCAACTGCCGATTGCGGTTGCTCGGGTCCACCACATCGCCATCGACGATGGTCATTTCGCCGACGCCGGCCCGGCAGATAAATTCGGCGGCAAACGAGCCCACGCCGCCCATGCCCACCACCAATACATGGGATTGTTGCAGCTTGTCTAGTTTGGGTTTGCCGATTAGGAGTTCGGTGCGAGAGAGCCAGCTTAAATCAGTCATGCAGAAATACTCGTTTGAAATTGCTCAGGATTTGTTGGCGCAAGGTCGCGATGTCCAAATCAAGCATTTTAGCCGCTGCGGCATATATTGCGTCAATGGATACGTTTGCGGTGTCGGTTTCCAGGAATAGGCGATCAGTTGGCGTGCATCTTAGTGCTTCGCCGGCATGGCTGCGAGGATTTAGCAAGGCGGCGCCAAAGGATAGATAAACCCCGTGTCTCAGTAATTGTTCAGCCAAGGCAGGGTTGCCGTTAAAGCCGTGAATGACCCACGGCGTCTGGATGTTTGGAGTGGATTTTTTAATCTGGATCAGCTCGTTAAAGGCGCGTACGCAATGAATGATCAACGGTTTGCCAAGTTGGTTGGCGAGCTTGATCTGGCCTATGAATGCGGGGATTTGCATAGCCAACGGCGTGGCAATAGCTTTGTCCAGTCCGCATTCGCCAATTGCCAATAGCTGTGGATCCAGGCTTGCTGCGCTGATTTTCCATAAAGCGGTTTCGGCGTCTTCTTTATCGAGATGCCAGGGATGTAGACCCAAGCTGTAAAAACCGTGGCGTCTTGCCGTGACGTCGAAATCCTGGGTGGCGATGCTGATCATTCCAACGGCCTGATGGCTGCCGGTTTGGTGGCAATGGATGTCAATGTAGGCATCGACCGAGCTCAGCGTGTTGTTAGCTGTTTCAATAATCACTGAATTACCACCTGATACTCGATAAAAATTAACACCCTTAAAAAACCGTTATCGCACGGTATAATGCTATTTTATTTCTTCAGCAGAAAAACAATGGCGCAATATATTTTCTCGATGAACCGGGTCGGCAAGATCGTACCGCCCAAAAAGTACATCCTTAAAGACATTTCTTTATCGTTTTTTCCTGGCGCCAAAATCGGTGTGCTCGGTTTAAACGGCTCCGGTAAATCCACGCTGCTGCGCATCATGGCTGGCATCGACAAGGAAATCGAAGGCGAAGCGATTCCGCTGAAAGGCACCAAGATCGGCTATCTGCCGCAAGAACCGCAATTGGATCCGAATAAAACTGTGCGGGGCAATATCGAAGAAGCGGTTGCGGAAATCAAAGATGTGCTGGCCCGATTGGACGCCGTCTATGCCGCTTACGCGGAGCCGGATGCCGATTTCGACGCGCTGGCCGCCGAACAAGCCAAGCTGGAGGACATTATCAATGCGTGTGACGGCCACAACCTGGATCGCACGCTGGAAGTGGCGGCCGATGCCTTGCGCCTGCCGGATTGGGATGCCGATGTCACCAAGTTGTCCGGCGGTGAAAAACGCCGGGTGGCGCTGTGCCGCTTGTTGCTGTCCAAGCCTGATATGCTGCTGCTCGACGAACCGACCAACCACTTGGATGCGGAGTCCGTAGCGTGGTTGGAGCGCTTCCTGCACGATTATCCAGGTACCGTGGTAGCGGTAACCCATGACAGGTATTTCCTCGATAATGTGGCCGGCTGGATCTTGGAGCTGGATAGAGGCATGGGTATTCCGTGGGAAGGCAATTATTCGTCTTGGCTGGAGCAAAAAGAGAAGCGCCTGGAGCTGGAGGAGAAACAAGAGTCTTCTCGGCAAAAAGCCATGAAAGCCGAGCTGGAGTGGGTGCGCTCAAACCAAAAAGGCCGGCACGCGAAGAGCAAGGCGCGTCTGGCGCGCTTTGAGGAGTTGTCATCGGTCGAGACGCAAAAACGTAACGAGACCCAGGAAATTTATATTCCACCCGGTCCACGGCTGGGCGATGTGGTCATCGACGTCGAGAACATCAGCAAGGGTTTTGGCGACAGGTTGTTGATCAACAACTTGAGTTTCAAATTGCCGCCGGGAGGTATCGTCGGCATCATCGGTCCGAACGGCGCGGGTAAAACTACACTGTTCCGGATGATGGCGGGATTTGAAAAGCCGGATGCCGGCGAAATCAAATTTGGTCAAACCGTGCAGATGGCTTACGTCGATCAGTTGCGCGACGACATGGACAACAACAAGACGGTTTGGGAAGAAATTTCCGACGGTCTGGACATGATTACCGTCGGTAAATACGAAACGCCGTCGCGGGCGTATATCGGCCGGTTCAACTTCAAGGGTGGCGATCAACAAAAACGCATAGGTGAACTGTCCGGCGGCGAGCGTAATCGCGTGCATTTGGCCAAGCTGCTGAAAAGCGGCGGCAACGTGTTGCTACTCGACGAGCCGACCAACGATTTGGACGTGGAAACCTTGCGAGCCCTGGAAGAAGCCTTGTTGGCTTTCCCCGGTTGCGCGGTGGTGATCTCGCATGATCGCTGGTTCCTGGATCGGATCGCCACACATATGTTGGCGTTCGAAGGCGATAGCGAAGTTGTGTGGTTTGAGGGTAATTATGCCGACTACGAGGCCGATAGGCATCGCCGCCTGGGCACAGATGCCGACAATCCGCGTCGTATCAAATATAAAAAAATCGGCTAAGCTGAACTTAAGCAGCCGTTGTTATTTTCGCAACGGCTTTGCTAATAAAGATTCGATTGAACTTGAAATAGCGGCGAGCAGTCCCAAAGTCACTAACAGTTTTTTATTGATCCGCAGCCCGCGTGTTGAAATTGGTGGGTCTAGCGGGTAATGTATTAATAGCGCACCGAACAATAATAAGGAGAAATAGGATGTCGAAAGCACAAAACTTGCAGGACAACTTTTTGAATGCCCTCAGAAAAGAACACACCCCCGTGTCGATTTTTTTGGTTAACGGTATCAAACTGCAAGGCCGCGTCGATTCTTTCGACCAATACGTGGTGATGCTTAAAAACACTGTGAATCAGATGGTTTACAAGCATGCCATATCCACTATCGTTCCCGGCAAAAATGTCACGATGCACCGTGACCCCGACGTTAGCGACGAAAGCTAAGAGGTTATTTTTTGTTTGAACGTCCCGATGCGGGTGAACGAGCCATTCTCGTTCACCTCAATTTGCAAGTTGGTCAAGAAGACCTCGACGAGCTGAAAGAACTAACCAAATCCGCAGGCGCCCAACCCACTCATGTAGTCACCGGTAGCCGGTATCGGCCTGACCCGAAATATTTCGTCGGCACGGGCAAGGTTGAAGAAATCAGGTCGGCGATCATCGAACATGAAGCCAATATTGTTATCGTCAATCATCCACTCACACCCAGCCAAGAGCGTAATTTGGAGAAAGCCCTGGAAGTCAGGGTGGTGGATCGCAACGGCCTGATTCTGGATATTTTTGCGCAGCGGGCGCAAACCTTTGAAGGTAAATTGCAGGTCGAACTGGCGCAGCTCAAACATCTGTCTACCCGATTGATTCGCGGCTGGACGCATTTGGAGCGGCAAAAGGGCGGTATTGGTTTGCGTGGTCCCGGCGAAACCCAGCTGGAAACTGACAGGCGGTTGTTGGCGGTGCGTATCAAGCAGATTCAACAGCGCCTGGGTAAAGTTGAAAAGCAGCGTCATCAAGGCCGAAGTAAGCGTAAAAAGGCCGAAACTCCTACCGTATCTTTAGTTGGCTATACCAACGCCGGTAAGTCCACCTTGTTTAACACCTTAACCGGTGCCGACATTTATGCGGCCGATCAATTGTTTGCCACATTGGATCCTACCTTGCGGCAATTGTCGCTGAGTAATGGCGGCGAAATCATTTTGGCCGATACCGTGGGCTTTATTCGGCATTTACCTCATGAATTGGTGGCGGCATTCAGATCTACTTTGCAAGAAGCCAGCGAGGCGGATTTGCTATTACATGTGATCGATGCGGCGGCGGAAGATCGCGAAGATACGATCTATCAGGTTAACCAAGTCTTGAGCGACATCGACGCCGCTAAAATCCCCCAGTTGATGGTGTTCAACAAAATTGATTTGCTCGAGGATGTGGCGCCGCATATTGATTACGATGCTGACGGGAAACCCGTCAGCGTCTGGATTTCCGCGCAAAACGGGGTAGGCTGTGATTTGTTGCAGCAGGCCTTGTCCGAGTTATTTGCTAGCAGCAAGGTGATTCGAAAATGCTATTTGCCAGCCGGCCAAGCGGGATTAAAAGCAAAGTTATTCACTTTCGTGAAAATAATCGACGAAGTCAATAACGATAGCGGCGATTGCGAATTGACGATAGAAATCGACAAAAAGCATTTGGGCTTGTTGAAGGGTATTGACGTTCATGAGCAGGCTTAGCCGGGGGATTGACGTAAGAATCCCCCAGTTATTTGCTCGGAAATGGTTAAGTTACGATAGAATGGCGATTTTTCGGATAGACCAGCCAGTGCTTCGAATCATCGAACAGGCGGTCATTACGAAATAGCTTTAGAGTTTTCAAATCCAATCTTTGGAGTGTTTGGTATGTCTTGGAATGAACCCGGCGGTGGTAAAAAAGACCCCTGGAGTGGTCGTAATGATAAGAATGATCCACCCGATTTGGACGAGGTAATTCGTTCGCTACAGGACAAGCTGGGCGGTATTTTCGGTGGCGGTTCTAAAGGTGGTATCGGCAATGGCCCGTCGATGAAAGGTGTCGGTTTGCTGGCTGCCGGTGCAATCGTTCTATGGGGTTTGAGCGGGTTCTATACCGTCGACGAAGGTACGCGCGGCGTGGTGACTCGCTTCGGTGCCTATGTCAATACCACACAGCCCGGTCTGAACTGGCATATCCCGTCGCCTATAGAGCAAGTGGCGGTCATCAATGTCGAGCAACAACGCTTTATTGAAGTGGGTTACCGTTCCGGTGGCGGGCAGGGTATGGGTTCAGTGCCTAAGGAAGCGATGATGCTGACTAAAGACGAAAATATCGTCGACGTCCGTTTAGCTGTCCAATACCAAGTCAAAGATGCCAAGGACTATGCGTTCAACGTACTCGACCCTGCCTCAACGCTGAAACAAGTCACCGAAAGCGTGCAGCGTGGCGTGATCGGTCGCAGTGATATGGACTTTGTGCTGACCGAAGGCCGTAGCGACATTGTTTTGGCGGTTAAGTCAGAAATTCAAGCGGTCATGGATGCCTACAAAACCGGTATTTTGATCACCAGCGTTAACTTGCAGGACGCGCAGCCACCTGAACAAGTACAAGGTTCCTTTGAAGATGCCATCAAGGCGCGGGAAGACAAGCAGCGCTTGATCAACGAAGCCGAGGCATATTCCAATGACGTGGTGCCTAAAGCCCGTGGTGCGGCCTCACGTATTGTGCAGGAATCTGAAGCCTATAAAGAAAAAGTGATTGCCCGAGCTAACGGTGATGTCAGCCGCTTCTCGCAATTGCTGGCCGAATACAAAAAAGCACCGGCGGTAACCAAGCAGCGGATGTATATCGAAGCGATGGAATTGGTCCTGGGCCGTTCCAACAACGTGCTGGTGGATGTGAAAGGCGGTAATAACATTATGTATCTGCCGTTGGAAAAGTTGGCGAATAAGGCTGCTGAAGATGCCGCCCCGGCCCCCGTAGTCAGCCACGAGCCGGTTTCTTTAAGCCCCCAACCCGTGAAAGAAATTAAAACCGATGTGCGCGCGTCAAGCCGTGAGCGCGATGTGAGAGGACGCTAAGATGGGAAATAAGATTTTAGTCGCCGTTGGCGCAGTAGTCATCTTGCTCTCGATGTCGGTATTTACCGTGGCAGAAACCGAGCGGGTAATTAAGTTTCAATTAGGCGAGATTGTCGGTGCCGATTTCCAACCGGGCATGCACTTTAAACTGCCGTTTATCAATAATGTTAAAAAGTTCGAAGCGCGCATTCTGACCATGGATTCCACGCCGGAGCGCTTTTTAACGGCGGAAAAGAAAAATGTTATCGTTGATTCGTTTGTCAAATGGCGGATAGGTGATGTCAAGACCTTTTACACCACCGTTGCCGGTGATGTGAACCAGGCTAATATTCGTCTCGATCAAATCATCAAAGATTCGGCACGCAGCGAGTTCAGTAAACGCGAGATCAAACAATTGGTTTCTACTGATCGCAGTGCGATCCGCGATGCGCTGATTACCAATGTGTCGCCACATGCCGCGAAACTGGGCATCACTATTGTTGATGTGCAAGTCAAGCGCATCGACTTGCCTGCCGAAGTGAGTACCTCGGTTTATCAAAGGATGGAAGCCGAGCGGGCGCGGGTAGCTCGGGAGTTCCGTTCGCAAGGTTCGGAAGCCGCCGAGCGGATTCGCGCCGATGCTGATAAGCAGCGGGAGATCATTTTGGCCAACGCATATCGCGATTCCGAAGTGATGCGAGGTGAAGGCGACGCTAAAGCTGCGGATATTTTCGCTAAAGCATACAGTGAAGACAGCGATTTCTTTGCGTTTTATCGTAGCCTGATAGCATATAAAGAAAGCTTGGGCAAATCCGGCAACATCATGGTGCTGGAACCGAATTCCGACTTCTTCAAATATTTCAAGAATCAGAAATAACCTCCATTTGAATGACTAGTAGTCAAACGCCCCGCTATGCGGGGCGTTTGCTGTGTTTGAGACAGACAAAATGCAAAAAAAAGACACCTGGCTATTGCCGGAAGGAATTAGCGAAGTATTGCCGGAACAAGCCGCGCATCTGGAGAAGTTGCGCAGAAAGCTTTTGGATACTTTCGCCTGCTGGGGTTACCAGTTGGTCATTCCGCCGTTTGTGGACTTTCTCCACTCCTTGCTGATCGGTTCAGGACATGACCTGGATTTACAGACGTTTAAGCTGACCGATCAATTAAGCGGCGAAATGTTGGGGGTGCGCGCGGATATGACGCCGCAAGTGGCGAGAATCGATGCTCATCACTTCCAGCACGACGGTCCAACTCGCTTGTGCTATGCCGGTACTGTGCTTCACACTTTGGGCGATCCCCTGGAAAAAAGCCGTAGCCCGATGCAAATTGGTGCTGAACTATACGGGCATGCTGGTCTGGAAAGTGATTACGAAGTCATCCAGTTAATGCTGGAAATGTTGGCGATTAGCGGTTTGCAAAACGTGCACTTGGATTTAGGGCACGTCGCTATCTACCGAGCTTTGGCTGAACATGCCGGTCTTGATCCGCAACAGGAAGCTGAATTGTTCGATGTTCTGCAACGTAAGGCCAGAACCGAACTGGCGGAATTACTTGCCGAGTTTAATATAGACACGCGCTATAAAGACGTCTTCAGTGCTTTACCTAAGCTGAATGGCGGCCGGGATGTACTTGATAAAGCTAAAGCCTTATTGACCGGTTTTGCCGGTGCCGATGAAATTGCCGGCGCCTTGGCGGATTTGCAGGGTATAGCCGATAAATTACGCCGAGATTTTCCGGCGTTGACGGTGAGCTTCGATTTGGCCGAGTTACGGGGTTATCACTATCATACCGGCATGGTATTCGCGGCTTTTGTGCCTGCTCTGGGTAAAGAAATTGCCCGTGGTGGCCGTTACGATAATATCGGTGAAGTATTCGGAAGAGCGCGAGCCGCTACCGGTTTTAGTGCAGATTTAAAAGTATTGGCGGGCATGTATAAAGTCGATGACGAAGTAGCGCAGTTAGTGTTTGCCCCTTTTGCGGAAGATGCTGATTTGCGGGAAGCTATTAGAGATTTACGTGCGCAAGGCGTGGCAGTGATTCAACATCTGCCGGAACAACAAGGCGGCGCTGAACAGCAGGGCTGCAATGCTATTTTAGAAAAACACAATCAACGCTGGGTTGTTAAATCAATAAGCTGTCGTTAGATCAATAAGCTGTCGTTAAACCACTAGTTTAAGGTTAGAAATATGGGAAAGAATGTTGTTGTTATCGGCACGCAATGGGGCGATGAAGGTAAAGGTAAGCTGGTCGATCTTTTAACCGAACAAGCTGCTGCGGTGGTGCGCTTTCAAGGCGGCCACAATGCCGGTCACACCTTGGTGATTAACGGCGAAAAAACCGTATTGCATCTGATTCCGTCCGGTGTATTGCGGGAAGGCGTGCAATGCATGATAGGCAATGGCGTCGTGCTGTGCCCGGAAGCGTTATTGAAGGAAATCGAGATTTTGGAAAAATCCGGCGTACCGGTCCGGCATAGGTTGCAGATCAGCGAAGCCTGCGCCTTGATTTTACCGATACATGTTGCTATCGATCAGGCTCGTGAGAAGGCTAGAGGCAGCAAGGCCATCGGCACGACTGGCCGCGGTATTGGGCCTGCCTATGAAGACAAGGTAGCCAGACGCGGCTTGCGAGCCGGCGATTTGCGCAATACCGAAGAATTCGCCGCTCGCTTAAAAGAGCTGGTCGAATATCACAACTTCATGTTGATTAATTATTACCATGCCGAGCCGGTTAATTATGACGAGGTACTGGCAAATACCTTGCGTTTGGGTGAGATCATCAAGCCGATGCTGACCGACGTTGGCGAGGCTATCTACAGCTATCAAAACCAAGGCGAAAACGTGCTGTTCGAAGGCGCGCAAGGCGCACTTCTTGATATAGACCACGGTACTTATCCCTACGTCACTTCATCCAATACCACGGCGGGCGGTGCGGCTACCGGTACTGGAGTAGGGCCTTTGGCGCTGGATTATGTGTTGGGTATTACTAAAGCCTATTCCACTCGCGTCGGTAACGGCCCGTTCCCCACCGAATTGCTGGATCATTACGGCGAGCATCTGGGCGTGAAAGGCCACGAGTTTGGCGCCACCACGGGCCGTAAACGCCGTTGCGGCTGGTTCGACGCGGTGTCCATGCGTAAATCGGCGCAATTAAATAGCTTGAGCGGTATCTGCCTGACTAAGCTCGACGTGCTGGATGGTCTGGATAAAATTGGTATCTGCACCGCTTACAAGATTAACGGTGAAATGACTGAGACCGCCCCGCTAGGTGCTGATCAATATGCGGCGTGTGAAGCCGTGATCGAGGAAATGCCGGGTTGGACAGGTACGACTGCTGGCGTTACTGATTTTGCGCAATTGCCGGAAAATGCCAAAGCCTATATTGCTAGGCTGGAACAACTGGTCGGTGTAAAAGTCACGATCTTGTCTACCGGCCCGGATCGGAACGAAACCATAGTCTTGGAAAATCCGTTCCAGGCTTAATGCTTAAGCAATAAACCTGCCTTTAAGACGCTGAATATATTCAGCGTCTTTACAGTTTTAATCGTTCAGAAAATACAGCACCGCTGTTTCGGTTTATGCTGGGGTCAATCTCTAGCGACAGCTCTGTTCCGGTTGGTAATCCATTCGCTCCATGAGCCGGCGTAAAGTTTTGAACCAGTCAGTCCTGCAATTTCCATCGCTAACAGGTTATGGCAGGCGGTCACACCCGATCCGCACATATGTACTACTTGCTCGGCTGGATAAGGAGCTACTAGTGCGCTAAATTGCTGGCGTAGCTGATCGGCGGGTAAAAATAATCCCGATTTGTCCAGATTGGTTTGCAAGGGCCTATTTCTCGCTTTGGGTACATGGCCGGCTACTGGGTCTATAGGCTCTTGTCGGCCATGGAAGCGTTCAGGTGCCCTGGCATCTATCAAGGTGATTTTTCGTGTCGCCAAACCGTTTGCCACTTGATCGGCATCCAGCCATTGTTTGTTGTCCAGATAGACGCGGAATTGGCTGGCGGTAATGTTTGGAAGCACGGTAGTGACCGGAAAATCTTGCTTTTGCCAGCGTGTAAATCCGCCATCCAGCACCGCGACTTGAGTATGGCCCATGGTGCGCAGCAGCCACCACATCCGCCCGGCAAACGCGCCACCGGCATCGTCGTACACCACGATTTGACTGCGGTTGTTAACGCCCCAATCGCCCAACTTTTTACCTAATACGTTAAAGTCAGGCAATGGATGGCGACCAGTATACGATTGCACCGGCGAAGACAAATCCTGATTTAAATCAGCATAGCGCGCGCCGGGAATATGACCTTGTCGATAGGCTTTATGCCCAGCTGTCACCTCAGCTAGCGAGAATCGGCAGTCGAATATTCGCCAATCCGGATTGTTCAAATTAGCAGCTAGAATGTCTGTGGAAACCAGTGTGGTGTAGGGCATGCTTATACCTCCAAAATTATTTTACCGATATGTTGGCTGCTTTCCATGCGCTCGTGGGCTTGCGCGGCCTTAGCTAATGGAAAAACCGAATCGATGATGGGTTTGATTTGGCCGGATTCCAGTAGTGGCCAAACCTTTGCAAAAAGTTGTTGGGCTATTTTAGCTTTGAAATCATCGTTGCGGGGGCGCAAAGTCGTGCCGGCAATGGTTAGCCGTTTCATCAATACGGAAGCCAGATTGATTTCGCTTTTACCGCCGTGTTGGATGGCGATCTGCTGGAGTCGGCCATCGATAGCCAGGCATTTCAAGTTACGGGGTAAGTAGTCGCCGCCGATCATGTCTAAAACGACATTAACGCCTTTGCCATCTGTCTGATGCATAAGGGCTTCGACAAAGTCCTGCTGCCGATAATCGATCGCAAGGTCTGCGCCCAATTTTTCGCAATACTGGCATTTATCTTCGTTACCTGCGGTGACAATCACTTGCGCGCCAAATGCTTTGCCAAGCTGAAGGGCGGTGGTGCCGATGCCGCTGGTGCCTCCATGCACCAGTAACGTTTCGCCGGCTTGCAGTTTCGCGTAGTCGAAGACGTTGCTCCAGACCGTAAAAAAGGTTTCCGGTAACGCGGAGGCCTGAATAAAACTCAGGCCTTGCGGTATTGGCAGGCAGCAACAGGCGCTTGCCAGGCAATATTCCGCATAACCGCCGCCGGTCAGCAGTGCGCACACAGGGTCGCCAATATTGAGGTGTTTTACTTGGCTGCCAAGTTCAGCGATAGTGCCCGCTACTTCCAGGCCTAGAACCGGGGATGCGCCGGGTGGCGGAGGGTACAGGCCTTTGCGTTGCATCAGGTCCGGGCGGTTTACTCCGGCTGCGGCCACTTTTATCAATACTTGATGTGGGGCGGGTGAGGGTAGAGCTTGATCGGCGACGATTAAATCGGTCAACTCAGAGGAGCGATAAATCTCGATGGCGCGCATGGTGTTAAGCTTTGCGGGGAGAGTGGCGTATTATATGCGCCGCATTAGATTAACAGTATTTTTTCAACGAGAGCATTCATGATACGTGCAGGCATTGTCGGCGGTACCGGGTATACCGGCGTCGAATTATTAAGAATTTTGGTATTGCATCCCCAGGTCGAAGTGAGTGTGGTGACTTCGCGCGCGGATGCCGGAATGCGAGTGGATCATTTGTATCCGAGTCTACGGGGCTGCTGTGATGTGACATTTAGCCTGCCGGAGCTGGGTAATTTAAAAGACTGCGATGTGGTGTTTTTCGCAACGCCAAACGGTACTGCGATGCTGATGGCTCAGGCATTGATGGAACTTGGTATCAAAGTCATCGACTTATCCGCCGATTTCAGAATCAAAGACCGGCAGGAATGGGAGAAATGGTATGGCATGCAACATGCGAGCCCGGATCTCATCGCCGAAGCGGTCTACGGTTTGCCGGAAGTCAATCGGGAGCAGATCAAGCAGGCGCGATTGATTGCATGCCCTGGGTGCTATCCGACTGCCGTGCAATTGGGATTTTTGCCGTTATTGGAGGTCGGCGCGATTGATGAGCAGCATTTGATCGCCGATGTGAAGTCCGGCGTCAGCGGTGCCGGGCGCAAGGCGGAAATATCGTCGTTGATGAGTGAGGCAGGTGAGAGTTTTAAGGCTTATGCAGTCGCCGGGCACAGACATTTGCCGGAAATCAGGCAGGGTTTGCAAAATGTCGCCAAACAGGCAGTTGGTTTAACTTTCGTGCCGCATCTGACGCCGATGATACGCGGTATTCACGCCACGCTGTATGCGCGATTAAACCGAAAGCTGGATTTGCAAAATCTGTTTGAAGAGAAGTATCGCGATGAAAGATTTGTCGATGTGTTGCCAAGCGGCAGTCATGCCGACACTCGCAACGTGCGCGGCAGTAATCGCTGTCAAATTGCAGTGCATCAACCGCAAGGTGGCGATACGGTAGTGATTTTGTCTGTGATTGATAACTTGGTGAAAGGCGCGTCGGGGCAGGCGGTGCAAAATATGAATCTGATGTTCGGGCTGCCCGAGTATCTGTCTTTAGAGACGGTTGCTTTATATCCTTAATATGTATTAAAAAACGTGGTGCATAAAAAAACCGTCTTCCAGTTTGGTCTGGAAGACGGTTTCTTATTTAGAGCTTCTGTGCGCTTATGCGGCCAAGGCTTGAGTTTTGCGATTCATTCTCCAGCCCAGCATGCCGCCAGCCAGCAACAACAGGCTGGTTGGCTCCGGCACGCTGCCGGCACCGCCGCCACCGCCTGGCGTTCCTGATGTGCCTTCAAGCTTGGTGAGCTTGAAGTAGTCGTTGCTGTTGTCGACGTTAGAGTCTCCCAAGCCGGAACCCCATCTGCTGCTGTACGCGCTAATCAGCCAAAGACTTGAAGACAGGCTGTTTGGGTTGATGTCTTCAGCCACGTCGCCAACGGTATTGTAACTACCTACGAATTCCCAGCTGTTGCTAAGAAGACTGGAAATACTTTTTCCGGAAATATCTGCTGCGCCAGTAAGCGCACCGGTAGCCGGTACCGTGCCTTTGTATCTGAGAACCGATATATCTGAGTCGTAGGCCGTGGTATCCGGCCAACCGACAGTTAGTTTGTCTAAAATCGTGCTGCCATCAAACCGAAATAGTACCGCTTCGATTCTGCCGTTGTTATCAACCGCATGGTCTGGGTAGCTATTTGTCGTCTCCGAGCCGCTTAATACACCCAGGCCGTTAGCACTACCGTACCAAGCTAGTGTGGCTGCTGAAAAAGTTGAAGTGCTTGTAGTCCCAACTGAGTATGCAGCCATACTTTGAATGCCCGTCGGTGTCACTGAACTAGTACCGTTTATAGTCCATATGGTGGCGTTAACCGACCACGGGGCCAGCAGCAGAGTTGCTATAGCCAAGAGTTTTAGGGTCATAATGTCCTCGCAATTTTTGAAATTTTACCTTCCGGTATTGTCTTCGTCGGCCTGGAAATAACCATTGTACTATTGGTCATGAACAAAGTTTTACGGTCTGTTTATATCTGAGCACTTATTGGGCCATAGTAAAAATTATTATTCTAATACAATGCGTTAATTGTTTTTTTGTGAATAAAATAAGTCGGCGATTACGCATGGTGTAAAAAATTACGACATGTTTTGAAAAATCGACTATCTGCTCAGCTTTTCAAGCAGTGCTTTGGCTTGTTCGCGGCCATTGAAAATAGCTTCGCCTTTTAGCGCTTCTTGTAATTCTTGCTTAGCCTCTTCCTGGCGTTGCAACTGATTGAGGGCAACTGCGATATGGTAGCGTATCTCAGAATCTTGCGAGAGTAGTGAGTGTGCATTTCGTAAGTAATGAAGCCCCTGTTCTATTTGTCCCGTGTTAACCAGAATCCAGCCCAAGGTGTCGTTCGTTGCCGGTTGGTCAGGAGCCAATTTATGGGCCTGTTCGGCAATCGACAAGGCTTTGCTGTTGCCGTTATTGAGATATACATAAGCAAGGTTGTTCAGGAACTGCGGTTCGTTGGGGAATTGTTTCAATAGCTCGACGTAGTACTTTTCCGCCTCTTTAAACTTTCCGCTTTTCAGTAATTCGTTTGCAAAGGCTGCCATCGGTAGCTGGTCTTGAGGATGCTTTTTGACCCACTGATCCAGTAAATTGTAGGCTTTGTCCGGCTGATCGATTTTTTTCAAATTTTCATAAAGCAGCATCAATGAAGCTGTATCCGGCTCCAGCTCGAAAGCTGTTTGGTAATGGCTGTTGGCCAAACTAAGGTTTTTGTCATGATCGGCGATGTTTCCCAATAGTCGGTGGGGAAAGGCGCGTTTGGGATATTGTTTTAACAGGCTTTCTGCGCGGCTCAACGCGAATACCGGTTTCCCATGGAGCAGTTCCATTTCCACCAAGGCAATTTGCGAAGGTATATGATTTTCGTCGACCAAAACGGCTTTTTTCAAGGTCTTTATGGCTTCAAAATAATCGCCTGCATCTATTTGATAACGAGCAGCTTTGTAAAGTTGTTTGACATTAAACCGGGCTTGGTCAGCCATGCGGATAAATACACCTAAGGCTTTGTCCTTATTGTTATTAGCCAAGTAACTTCGAGCCAGGGCGTCCATAACCTGGGGGTTGTTCTTGTCGATCACTTCCGCTGCTTGTGCGGCGGCATTAGCCTCAGCAGCTTTGCCCATCTTCAGATTCAACTCAACCAAAGCCAAAAGAGTCGGTAATGATTTTTGATCAATCATCTTCGCTTTTGCCAGCCAGTCATTGGCTAGCTCATAGCGTCCGGCACTTTGTTCGACTTTGGCCAGCTCAATAAGAATATCTATGTCCCCCGGATGATTCTGCTGCAAGGTTTGCAGGCGCTGTCTGGCTTGATCAAGTTTGTTCTCGCCGACGTCCAGTTTACTTAGGTTGATTTGCGCGTCGAGAAAATTGGGGTTCAGTTCAATCGCCTTCTCGAAACTTTGCCGGGCCAGCTTATATTGCCCGGTATTGACTTGAGCGGTCCCCAGTAAATTTAGTAGTGTAAAGTTTTTCGACGCTTTTTCATGCAGGGCTTGTGCGGTTTTCAACGCTTTTTCCGGTTCGCCACGGCTCATGTAAAGTGCCACGAGAGGAATACCGGCCTTGACCGCATCCGGATTTTTTTTGAATGCCACTTCAAGGTCTTGAACTGCTGCCTGTTCCTGGCCCATTGCTAATCGGTTAAGGCCTATTTCGGCTTGTAGGCTGCCACTGTCATTGCCTAAAGCAGCGGCTTTTCCAAACATATTATTAGCCATATCGTGTTTGCCGGCCTGCATGAAAGCGCTTCCCAATAAAAATGCCAGACGCTGATCCTGGGGATTGCGGATTTGCACCGGGCGGAGCAGATCAATAGCTTGCTCGGGTTCGTTTTTTTGTAAAAGTATGGTGGCCAACAATTTATACGTGCCTGATTGTTCCGGGTATTGCTTAACGTACAGACGCAAATACTCCGCTGCCAAGTCGTATCGTTGCAGGCTGTAGTTAACCAAGCCGGAGAGCATTAAAGTCGGACCATGTGCCGATAAATATTCCGGTTTGATGCCGGTGATGATGTCGGCCGCCACTTCCAATTCTTTGGTCGCCGCTTCTTTCTGGTTATTGCGTTCGAGTAAAACCGCATGTAGATAGGCTGCTTTCGGTTCAAATGGATAAGCCCGGCGCACATATTCCAAATCTTGCCGTGCCCGATCATCTTGCTTCAAGTCCATTAACAGGCCTGCTCTGGCAAGCCGTGTGTCTACGTGATCGGGGTTGAGCTCAATTGCTTTGTCGTAAAATTTTAAAGCTTCATCCAGTTCCATGTTGGCATGCTTGATCGAGCCTTTTGTATACCAAACGCCGGCATCGCTGGCTTGGATTTGTATGGCTTTCTCGGCAGCTTGATCGGCGCCTTTAATGTCGCCACGCTTTAACAGGGCATTCGCGCGCCCGATTGTGGCGTTCACCTGATTGGGAGCAATTTGCAAGGCAATGTCGAATTCATTCAGCGCTTCGCTGATTAGATTGAGTTGCAGGTATGCGTTACCGCGGTAAACATGCAAAACCGGACGCAAACCGCTATTGAACTGCGCCGGATCGATTTCCTTCAATAGGTCGTTGTAACGGATTTGGTAGGTATAGAGCTTGGCCAGGTTTTCCGCAATTAAAGATGGGTCCGCGCCTAATTGTTTGGCTAAGCCAAGTTGGACTTCTGCTTCCGTCAACGATTTCTGTTGCAAGTAAATTTCGCCAAGCAGCATGTGAGCCGAAACATATCTTTCATTTTGCTGCAGCGCATTCTTTAACTGGATGATCGCTTCGGCGTTGTTCTGATTTCTGTAGGACTGTAACGCCTCTTCGTAAAACTTGCCGGCTTGGATGTCATCGGCAAAGCTTATCTGTACGGGGCTGAGCGCGAGAATCAGCAGTAATTTATTGAGTGGGAGATGGGATTTCATCGGATGTTTGCGCATAGCGAAATTGGGAGTTGCTCAAGTGTGCACATAGCATAGTCGCAAAGCCAACTCGTCACCAGTCCGGAGCTAATAGCCGGCTTCTTGTCGTCAAAAACTTGACTGGGTGCATTTAAGATGATGATTTTAAATGTAAATTTAAATGGTCTAAATTTTGCTTTTAGCGTCTAGACAATCAATTAGGCGACTAAATATGGGTACTTTAGAGCTGCATCAACAACAAAAAACCGAGCGCTTGACCGATGCATTCCGGATATTTAACGAACTTTCAGAAAATCTGGCGCATTCTTACCAAGGTTTGGAAGAGCAAGTAGCTAAGCTGAATCGCGAGTTGCAGGCCGCGCGTAGCGAGCGACTAAACACGCTGATCGAGAAGGAAAAGCTCGCCAGTCGCTTGCAACAGATTCTGGCGGCCTTGCCGGCGGCAGTGGTTGTGCTTAATTCGCACGGTTTAGTCATCGATTGCAATGTCCATTCCGTGGACTTTCTGGGTGAACCTTTGCTGGGCCAATTGTGGTCGAGTGTGGCTGCGCGCAGTTTGCAACCGGTGTTCGAATCGCCGCATGAACGACAGCTCCGAGACGGACGTAAAGTCAATATCACTCATAGTTCATTGGGTAACGATAACGAGCAAATTATTTTGTTATCGGATGTCAGCGAATTGCGTTCCTTACAAGACACGCTGGCTCAGCATAAGCAGCTAAGCGCCATGGGCGAAATGGTGGCCGGTCTGGCGCATCAGGTGCGCACGCCGCTGGCGACTGCGATTTTGTATGCGTCGCAAATGAGCAAACCCGCGATAAGCGATGAAAAACGCCAACAGTTCTCCGAGAAAATTTTAGAACGCCTGCATCACCTGGAGCGCCAAGTGAACGACATGCTGATTTTTGCTAAACAGGGTCGAATGGCCATGCAAAGCTTTTCATTGCGGCGGCTACTGGCGCATCTTGCCGAAGCGGCTGATAGTTTTGCCTGCGAATTTAGCATTGAAAATCGCATCAGCACCGATCAGTTACTTGGCAATGAGGATGCGCTGCGAGGAGCGCTACTGAATTTAATCAATAACGCGGCCGAGGCGGGTGCGCGCAACATTGCATTAACGGTCCGGCGTAGCGATTTAGGCTGCATCGACATCAAGGTGACGGATGATGGGCCCGGTATAGCCCAAGCCCAGCAAACTAAATTATTCGAACCGTTCTACACCACCAAATCCAATGGCACCGGCTTGGGGTTGGCGGTGGTGGACAGTGTGGCACGCGCCCATGGCGGCAGTGTCATATGCCGTTCGACGCCGGGGCTGGGGACGAGTTTTAGTTTGAGTCTGCCCTGTGTCAGTCAATACACCCTCGGCTTATCCGTCGGTCATGCCAAAATGGAGCAAAATGATGAAACAGTATGATGTACTTATCGTCGAAGACGACATGGCTTTATGCGAGGCCCTATGCGATACCTTGGAAATTGAAGGCTATCGGGTCATCTCCGCTAAACACGGTATCGAGGCTTTGAGCCAATTAGCCAAGCATCCGGTCCGGCTGGTGGTCAGCGATGTGCAAATGCCGGTGATGGACGGTTTTCAGCTGTTACAGAATATTCAGCAAAAGTTCGAACAGTTACCTGTGTTGCTGATGACGGCTTACGGCACCATTCCCAAAGCGGTGGAAGCTATGCAATCCGGTGCGGCCGACTATCTGATCAAACCGTTCGAAGCCGGGATGTTGGTCGATAAGGTGGCGTCGTTGATTACGCGGCAAGCTCCTGTGGTTAACGAGCGGGTGGTGGCTGACGAGAGCATGAAAAAGCTTTATGCCTTGGCCAGTAAAGTTGCCAAAACCGACGTGACCATGTTGCTGGAAGGCGAGAGCGGTACCGGTAAGGAAGTGCTGGCCCGTTACGTTCATCGCAACTCGCATTATCATGCCGGCCCGTTCGAGGCTATTAATTGCGCGGCGATTCCGGAAAACATGCTGGAAGCGATGTTGTTCGGTTATGAAAAAGGCGCATTTACCGGCGCTATTCAATCGGCGCCCGGCAAGTTCGAGCTGGCGCAAGGCGGCACCTTATTACTGGACGAGATTTCCGAGATGGATATTTCGCTGCAAGCCAAATTGCTGCGGGTGTTGCAGGAAAAAGAGGTTGAACGCCTGGGTAGCCATCGCAAAATTGCGCTGAACGTCAGAATTTTGGCGACTACCAATCGCAAATTAAAAGAGTATGTGCAGGATGGCCGGTTTCGCGAAGATCTTTATTTCCGCTTGAGCGTATTTCCACTCAAAATTCCGCCGCTCCGGGAACGGACGGGCGACATTTTGCCGTTGGCGCTGGAGTTGTTGCACAAACATAGTCCGTCTGGGAAAGCGGTTGGCGGCTTTGACGAGGCGGCCATGATCAAGTTGTCTGAATACAGTTGGCCGGGTAATGTCAGAGAGTTGGAAAACGTGGTGCAGCGGGCCTTGATCCTGCAAAGCCGGCATCAAATTGGCGCCGACGACCTGATTTTTGAGGAAGATATGTTGGTTTTGCCGAGTTTGCCCGCTGCTGTGCAAAGTCTTGCCGTAGAATCGCGGCAAACCGACGGCGAGAATAGCCCTTTCGAACTCGGCAGCTTGGGCGACGGCGTGCGTTCGGCTGAGGAAAAAATCATTTTGCAAATGTTACGCGACGTCAGCGGTAGCCGGAAAACCACAGCCGCCAAGCTGGGGATCAGTCCGCGTACTCTGCGTTACAAAATTGCGCGGATGAAAGAAGCGGGAGTGATGGTACCAGGTTAAATTTTGGCTTGAAAAATGCTTATGCTAAGCAAGGCAACCTAAAAGAGTCATTATCATGTCAGATATGAATGTTAACCAAGTGCTCGCCCAGATGCGGGCCATGTCCATAGAGGCCGGTGCCAAGCCACAGCCTAGCGACACCTCCGGCGATTTTGCCGCCATGTTGAAACAATCCATCGACGCAGTGAATAACACTCAGCAAACCGCCAGCGGTTTGGCTAAATCCTTTGAGATGGGTCAGAGCGACGTCAGCTTGGCGGAAGTGATGATTGCCTCGCAAAAAGCCAGCGTTTCCTTTCAGGCCATGCTCCAGGTGCGTAATAAACTGGTGGATGCTTATAAGGACGTGATGGGCATGTCAATGTAGGCAGCGGAAGATAAGCCATGAGCGAACTAGACAGAAATCTACCGATGGAGGCCCATACCCAATCAAGTATGGCAAACGCCGACAAAATGCACCCTGCTTTGAAAAGCCTGAGCAAAATGCCGATGGTGCGCCAGCTGGGTCTGATGCTGGGTTTGGCGCTCAGCGTGGCAATAGGCGTGGCGGTCGTGTTGTGGTCGCAGGCCCCGTCTTACGATTTACTGTTTTCCGGCGTGGCGGAAAAAGATTCTGCGGAAATTCTCGATGCGCTGAGCAAGTTAAATGTCGATTACAAGGTCGAAACCGGCTCCGGCGCGATCATGGTGCCGGCCGATAATGTCCGGGAGCTGAAATTGAAACTGGCCGCGCAAGGCTTGCCGCGCAGCGCCAGCCTGGGCTACGAACTGCTGGATAAAGACAACGGCTTCGGCGCCAGCAAAAATGTCGAGCAAATGCGTTTTCAACGCGCATTGGAAGGCGAAATTGCCCTGACGATTCAAACCATTCAAAACGTCAAATCCGCAAAAGTGCTGCTGGCTATTCCGGTGCAATCGGTATTTGTCCGGGAACGCAAAAAGCCCAGCGCCTCGGTGGTCGTAGAGCTCTACCAAGGCCGCACCCTGGAAAAGGAGCAAATCGAATCCATTGTGCATTTGGTCGCTTCCAGCGTGCCATTGATGGAAGCCAGCCAGGTGACGGTTGTGGATCAGAAAGGCCGCTTGTTGAACAGCAAGGAAGGCGGCGAAGACATGTCCTTGTCCAGCAAGCAGTTCGAATACAAGAAAAATATAGAAGAGCATCTACGTGGCCGGATCGAAAACATCCTGACGCCACTGGTAGGCGGCGACGGCATGCGGGCGCAAATTTCTGCGGACGTCGATTTCACCGTCACCGAAAAAACCCAGGAAATGTTTAACCCGGATTTGCCTGCTCTGCGTAGCGAGCAAACTCAGGAAGAAAATAACTCCTTATCCAAAGTGCAAGGTGTGCCCGGCGCCTTATCCAATCAACCCCCACCCACGGGTACCGCGCCTGAAGTCGCTAGCGGCCAGGAAAAACAAGCCGCCGCAGAATCCGGTTCCGGCTCGTCCAACAAAACCGCGACTCGTAATTACGAACTGGATAAAACCATTACTCATACTAGACTGGCCACAGGTGCCTTAAGACGCTTGTCGGTGGCGGTAGTGGTGGACGACAAAAAAGTGGTGCAAGCCGACGGTAAAGCGACCTTAGTAGCTTACTCGCAAGAAGATCTGAATCAACTTCGCGACTTGGTCAAACAGGCAGTGGGTTATGATAACAGCCGCGGCGATCAGGTAACGGTCACCAATGTCGCGTTTAGATTGCCCGATGCTCTGGAAGAAGTCCCTTCCGAACCCATCTGGCAACAACCCTGGTTTGCCAGCGCGCTGAAACAATTGGCCGCCGTTGCTGTGGTGGTGTTGCTGATCATGGGGGTATTGCGTCCCGGCCTGCGCACCTTGGTGGCGAAGGAAGAACAGTTAGAAGCCCTTGAGCAAGCCAAAGCAATCGCGGAAGCGACGGGTGGTGTGGTGCGTTTCGACGAGACCGGCAAGCCGGTGGCTGTGGCGGTGTCGGTGGATGAAGAAACCGGCGAGGTGCGCACCATCACCACTGGCGTGGAGGATTTATTGTTACTCGAAGCGCCGCAAAGTTACGAAAAACGTTTGGAATATGTGCAAAAACTGATTGACGAAGATCCTAAATTGGTCGCGCAAGTGATCAAAACCTGGTTGAAAGACGATGGCTGAGCAAGAGAAATTAACGCATGCGCAACGGGCTTCGCTGCTGTTATTGGCAGTGGGGCAGGATAGAGCAGCCTCGGTATTGCGGCATATGGGACCGAAAGAAGTGCAATTGATCGGTTCGAACATGGCGCAGCTTGGACCGATTAGCTCGGGCATGGTTGATGAGGTATTGGAAGAATTCATCATCGAAATCAAAAACGAAACCGGCCTGGGTCTGGACTCCGACGAATACATCCGCAACATGCTGACCAACGCGCTGGGCGCGGACAAAGCCGGCAGCATCATCGACCGGATTTTGTTGGGCGCCAACAGCAAGGGTATCGAACAACTGAAGTGGATGGATACTCGGTCCATCGCCGACTTGATTCGTCTGGAACATCCGCAAATCATTTCCATAATTTTGTCCTTGCTGGATGCCGATCAGGCCGCCGACGTGCTGACCTTATTGCCGCAAAACATGCGCTCGGATATTTTGATGCGCATCGCCACGCTGGAAGGCGTGCAACCCGCCGCTTTGCGCGAGTTGGACGACATCATGGAGAAACAGTTGACCGGCAGCGACGGCGTCAAATCCTCGCAAATCGGCGGTATCGATGCAGCGGCCAATATCCTTAACTTTATCGAAAGCGGTATCAGCGATCCGATGATGCAAGACATCAACGAAGCCAACGCCGATTTGGGTCAACGTATCCAGGATAAAATGTTTGTGTTCGGCGATTTGATCAATGTCGATGATCGCGGTATTCAAACCCTGTTGCGCGAAGTGTCCACCGATCAGCTGCTGTTGGCTCTGCGCGGCGTGGAAACCGGTTTACGCGACAAAGTGTTTGCCAATATGTCCAGGCGCGCGGCGGAAATGTTGCGTGACGACTTGGAAGCTGCACCGCCTGCGCGTTTAAGCGAAGTGGAGGCCGCGCAAAAAGATATTCTGGCGATAGCCAAACGCTTGTCCGATGCGGGTGAAATAGCTTTGGGTGGCGGTGGCGGTGGCGATGAGTTCGTCTAAGGGCAATAAGTTTTCCGAGTCTGAATTACAGGCTCTGGATCGCTGGACCAATCTGCAGGATTTCAGCAACCCGCGTTCCGAAGCCGTCGAATTGGAGGAAGTAACCCAGGTTTTGACCGCCGAACAGATTGAAGAAATTCAAAAGCAGGCCTACGCAGAAGCCTTCGAACAAGGTAAGCAGCAAGGTTATGCGGACGGGCAAAAGGAAGGTTTTGAAGCTGGGCGCAAACAAGGCTATGAAGAAAGCGTGCATTTGCTGCAAAAGCAGGCGGCCGAGTTCGCCAATTTACTGGAGGCGCTCAGCGAGCCCTTCAAACAACTCGACGAGTCGGTCGAGCAGGAGTTGGTGAAATTAACCATCGCGATTGCCAGTCAGTTGATTCGCCGGGAGTTGAAGTTAGAGCCCGGCGAGATCGTCGGCGTAGTCAGGGAGGCGATCAATGCCTTGCCGCTGGCATCTCAGAAGGTCACCGTCAACTTGCACCCCGAAGACGCGGCCTTGGTCCGCACCGCGTTAAAACTCGATGAAAACATGCCGCCTTGGCGCTTACATGAAAACCCCTTGTTGAGTCGTGGCGGTTGTACCGTTGAAACTGAAATGTCCAGAATCGATGCCAGCGTCGAAAGCCGGGTAGCCGCCGTGATCGCCACCGTATTAGGCGGGGAGCGCCGCGAGGATTTTGGGCGATGATTCCCAGTGCCGACCGTTCCGACTTGTGGTTGGCGCGCTTGCAGCCGTATCGGGAAAGATTGGCTGCGGACCCGCTGGAATTGGTGGTCGAAGGCAAATTGTCGCGGATGGTGGGCTTAACCCTGGAAGCGGAAGGTTGCCGGGCGGCAATCGGTTCATTGTGTCAAGTAATTACCAAATCCGGCAAGATCATCACGGCTGAGGTCGTCGGTTTTGGCGGATCCCGCTTATTTTTGATGCCGACCGGCGATACGCACGGCCTGGAACCAGGCTGCCGTGTCATTCCCATGGGCAAGAACAGTCTGGCCAGCGTCGGTTTTGGTTTATTGGGCCGGGTGCTAGACGGTGCCGGCAAGCCCTTGGATAGTAAGGGGCCGCTGGATACCGATGCCAAGGTCTCTTTATCCGGCGTTACCATCAATCCGCTCAGCCGCAAACCGATCCGCGAGGCGTTGGATGTCGGTGTGCGGGCGATCAACGCCATTCTCAGCGTCGGCCGTGGACAGCGCATGGGCTTATTTGCCGGTACCGGCGTGGGCAAAAGCGTGTTGTTGGGGATGATGACCAAGTTTACCAATGCCGATGTGGTCGTGGTGGGATTGGTCGGCGAGCGGGGCAGGGAGGTCAACGAATTTGTGTTGAAAATTCTTGGCGAAGAAGGTTTGCGCAGAGCCGTGGTAGTCGCCTCGCCGGCTGACGACTCGCCGTTGATGCGGGTGCACGGCGCCTTGCTGGCGACCAGTATTGCCGAATATTTTCGCGACCAGGGTTTGGATGTGTTGTTGTTGATGGACTCCTTGACTCGATATGCTCAGGCGTACCGGGAAATCGCCTTGGCGATAGATGAACCGCCGGCGACCAAGGGCTATCCGCCCTCGGTGTTTGCGAAATTGCCACAATTGGTAGAGCGTGCCGGAAACGGCGATGAAGGCGGCGGTTCGATTACTGCGTTTTATACGGTATTGGCGGAAGGCGACGATACTAACGATCCGATTGCCGATGCGGCGCGGGGTGTACTGGACGGCCATGTGGTGCTGTCGCGCTCGTTGGCGGAGTCCGGGCACTATCCGGCAATCGATATTGAAGCCTCGATCAGCCGGGTGATGCCGGACATCATAGAACCGGAACATCTGCAAATGGCGCGCGATTTGCGGCGATTGTATTCCATCTATCAACAGAATAAGGATTTGATCAGCGTCGGTGCTTATCGGCCGGGAGCCGATCCGCGCATCGACAAAGCGATAGAAAAAAATCCGGCGATCATGGATTTTCTACAACAAAGCATGGACGAATCGGTGGACTTGAGCCGGAGTCTGAGCGAGTTAGCGCAATTGCTGGCGAGCTGATGAAAAAGTCGCAGCGACTGAAAGTGATTATCGACTTACATGCGCGTCAGGAACATGACGCTTTGCAGGCTTTGGGTATCTGTCAGCAAAAACTCCAAGAGCAGCAGGCCCAGCTGGAAAATTTACAAAGTTACCGTTTGGATTATTTAGGTAAGTTCGCCGTCAGACAGCAGGCGGGGATCAACATCAGTCAGTTGATGGAATTCAGGGCTTTTGCCGATAAGCTCGATCAGGCTATTGAAAGCCAGCAGCAGACGGTAAGCAACCATGAGCGCGAGGTGCAGCGGGCCCGTAAGCGCTGGGAAGAGGCGCATCAACGTACCAAAAGTTTGCAAAAAGTCAGTGAGCTGGCTTTGATTGAAGAAATGAAAGTCGAACAAAAGCGCGAGCAGGCCGAGCAAGATGACCGGGCGGCGCGATCAGGACGCAAGGATGGCACGGGAAGTGCTTGATTAAATAAAAATGTCAGGAGAAATGCCATGAATATCCAAGGTTTAAATCCGCTGTCTCTATTAGCCTCCGTCGATAGCGCCGGTGCTGCGACGACAGCTCTATTGGGCGAAGGTGGTGGTGGTGGCGTGTTTTCGGCGACGCTGCTTGAGCAGCTGGCACAATTGCAAAACAGTTTATTGAGTAAAGGGGCGGCCGGTGACGCCGGCTTGGCGAATTTACAGCAGCTGGGCGGATTGGGGACGGATGCTCTGAACAGTCAAAGCTTGCAAGATTTTACCGCTCTATTCGGCAAGAGTTTGCCGACGGCAACCAAACTTGATCAGGATATTAATCTCGACGATACCATGCAAGCCTTGGCGGGTGTTTTGCAATACTTGCAAGGCTTGGAGGCCACCGGTGCCGCGCCGCAAGCTCCGGTTTTACCGGTTGCATCGGCCGATCAAGAGAATCTTGCCGATATAGTGACGGAAAATATCGAGGCTGCACATGATGAGCAGGCGGTGAATGCTGCGATCTATGTAAGCACGCAAGCTCAGCCCTTGCCGGTGGCGGATAGCGTGAGTGTTGTTAACGACGCGCTGAAATCAGCGGTAGCAACCAGCGAGGCGATGTCTGCGATCAAAAACAGTCCGGAGCTGTTGAGTATGGATGCCAAAAAAGAGGCGTTGACGGCATTGAGTGGCGCTGATGAAGGGCGGAAGACGATGGTAGCGGAGAGCGGTTTTGCCAAAACCCTGGCCGCCGAAGACGGCGCGTCCCCGCAATTTGCGCAAGACAGCGCGGCTGATACTTTTCAAACCGAGCAGCGCGATGTGCCGAAGCAGCAAATTGGCGGTAGCGAGGCTGATGTGGGGTTATCGAGAATGACGGCCGACATCAACCAGCTGAATAAATCGGTAAATAGCGTCGGGCAAACGTCAGCGCCGACGATAGAAAAACATTTGACTCATCCGGAATGGAACACCGAGCTGGGCGAAAAATTGTTGTGGATGCATAAACAAGCGGTGCCTTCCGCTGAAATTCGGCTGAATCCTGAGCATCTCGGCCCTATTTCCATCAAGATCGATGTCAATCAAGATCAAGCCAATGTGGTCTTCACCGCCCAGCACGCGGCGGTCAGGGACGCAATCGAAGCGGCAATCCCCAAGTTGCGGGAAATGTTGGGTGGGCAAAACTTGAATTTGGCGGATGTTAATGTTTCCCAGCAACAATCAGAACAAAGACCGGGGCGCGAGTCCTTCCAAATGGCCGGCGAGCAAAATCGCAGTGGCAATAGTCAAAGCCAAGGCCATGCCGATACTGCGGCAACCGAGCCCTCCAACACTATGCTCGAAGAAATTGAAGCAGGTCGTGCTATCGCCAGTAATGGCTTATTGAGTCTGTTTGCCTAGTCAACTTTAGGCGCTGTTGAAAAATTGCTTTGCAAAAACAGCGCCTATTTCTATAATGCCCAGCTTTTTGGGGAATTTATCCCCACCCCTTGCCTCACTGTTCAAACGGATGGGAGGCTTTTAAACCCGTAAGGAGAAATCATGCGACATTATGAAATTGTCTTCTTAGTCCACCCTGATCAAAGTGCTCAGGTGCCGGCTATGATAGAACGTTATAAATCCACCGTTGAAGAAGCCGCAGGCAAAATTCACCGTTTGGAAGATTGGGGCCGTAGACATTTGGCTTACCCTATCAAAAAAATTCATAAAGCACACTACGTGTTGATGAACATCGAATGCGATCAAGCCACTCTTGAAGAACTGGAAAGCGGTTTTCGTTTCAACGACGCCATTTTGCGTAGCCAAACGCTGGCGCAAAAAGCGGCCGTAACCGAGCCTTCCGCGATTGCTGTCAGCGGTAACGACGGTCAAAAAGCCGGTAGCCGCGTTAAGGAAGAAGTCGAAGAAGAAACCGAAGAAGCTGAAGTAGAAGTCGTTGAGACTGAAGTCGCAGCGGATTCCGAATAATCAACATTGAACCAAGAGAATTGTGATGGCACGTAACAACATTAGACGCAAAAAAGGTTGCCGTTTTAGCGGCGAAGACGCGATCAAAATCGATTATAAAGATCTGGATTTATTGAGCGAGTACGTTACCGAAACCGGCAAAATCATTCCTAGCCGCATTACCGGTACCAGTGCGAAATATCAAAGACAGCTGACTTCCGCTATTAAACAAGCGCGTTTCTTGGCTTTGTTGCCGTTCTGCGACGCACACAAGTGATTTAGCACGGGGGGCGTAGCGCGTGCAATTTCTGGCCACTTTCATTATGAAAGGACGGATGCAGGCCATGACGGTCGCATCCAGCCTGGCCTTGCTATCGCTGCTGTTTCCTCCTGTCAGTATTGTAAGTTCAGCCGCTGTCTCATTGGTAACATTGAGGCGTGGGGCTAGCGAAGGCTTGTATGTGCTGATGTGCTCATGTCTTGCTGCCGCCGTATTAAGCACCTTATTGATCGGTAATTACCAGTACGCATTGCTTTACGGTTTGGCCTTTTGGCTACCGGTTTGGCTGATTTCGATAGTACTGCGCGAAGGCCGTTATCTGACACTGGCAATTGAAATTGCCGTGTTGCTGGGTGTGGCGGTGGTGCTGGGGATTTATACGATTCAGGACCAACCGGTACAGCTTTGGCGCGAAGTGTTGAGCTTTATGCTGCAGCCCATGCTTGAAGGCAAAACCGATGTGCCGCTTGAGCAAATTAGGCAGTCTGCAGAATTGTTGGCGCATTTCATGTCCGGAGTTGCCGCGGCAGGCAGCGTTTACGGCTTGCTGTTCGGTTTGTTTTTGGCCAGATGGTGGCAAGCAGCGCTATACAATCCGGGCGGTTTCAGAGCCGAGTTTTTGGCGTTGAAAGGGCATGTGCATCTGACATTAGGCACCTTGTTGGTGGCCGGAGTAGCCATGCTGACTTCCGGTAAAACCGCGGAACTTTGTTGGAACGTGCTACTGGTGCTGCTGGTGACCTACACAATGATAGGCACCGCAGTGTTGCACGCGGCGTTCTCGGTGATGAAGGGTAGTCGTTTCATGGTGCCTTTTTTATATGTCACATTGATGTTGATCCCGCATGTGATGGTGGTGATCGTGTTATGCGGACTGACTGACACCTGGCTGGACTTACGAAATAAACTAAAACCAAATGGAGCGTAAGCTCCCGATTTTTCGACAATCAAGTCGATCTAAGAGGTAGAAAACGATGGAAGTCATTCTTCTGGAAAAAACCGCCAATCTGGGTAACCTGGGCGATAAAGTAACCATCAAAGCGGGTTACGGCAGAAACTATTTGATCCCGCAAGGCAAAGCAGTGCCTGCTACGCCCAAGAAAATCAGAGAGTTTGAAGAGCGTCGCGCCGAGCTGGAAAAACAAGCGGCTGAAAAATTGGCTGCTGCAACTGCTCGCGGCGAAGCAATCAGCAAATTGAACGTATCCATTGCCCACAAAACCGGCGACGAAGGCCGTTTGTTCGGTTCTGTTGGTACACAAAACGTTGCTGATGCCATTACCGCTGCCGGCGTAAAAGTTGAGAAGCACGAAATCCGTATGCCAAACGGCGTCATCCGTAACATCGGCGAATACGACATTGCTATCAATCTGCATACCGACGTCGTTATTACGCTGCCGGTAAAAGTGGTAGCCGAGTAAAACCGTGATCATCGTAACCGGTGGCGCCGGCTTCATCGGCAGCAATCTGGTATTGGGCCTGAATGCCCGCGGTTATGATGATATTTTGGTCGTCGACCATTTGACCAACGGTATCAAATACCGGAATTTGGTCGAGTGCAAGATAGCGGATTATCTGGACAGAAGCACCTTTTTGGAACGACTGCAACAAGGTGCTTTCCAAGCAGAAACGATAGAAGCCATATTTCATCAGGGCGCCTGTTCCAGCACGACAGAGTGGGACGGCCGCTACATGATGGACAACAATTATGAATACAGCAAAACGCTGTTTCATTATTGCCAAAGCCATAAAATCCCGTTCATTTACGCCTCCAGCGCCGCTACTTACGGTGCCGATTTAACCTTCAAGGAAGAATTGGCTTACGAAGGTCCGCTGAATGTCTACGGTTATTCCAAGTTTCAGTTCGACCAATATTTGCGCAGACAGCAAAAATTGACCGCGCAAGTGGTGGGTTTACGCTACTTCAATGTCTACGGTCCGCGCGAAGCCCACAAAGGCAGCATGGCCAGCGTAGCCTTTCATTTGAATAATCAGATCAAAGATTCCGACGAATTACGCTTATTCGAAGGTTGCGACGGTTACGGCAACGGCGAGCAGCGCCGCGATTTTGTTTATGTCGGCGATGTGGTGGCTATTAACCTTTGGTTTCTGGATAACCCGCAAGTGTCCGGCATCTACAACTGTGGCACGGGTCGTAGCCAGACCTTTAATGACGTAGCCAATGCGGTAATCAAATTTCACCAGCGCGGCCATATCAAATATATTCCCTTCCCCGAGCACCTGAAAGGCTGCTACCAAAGCTTCACCGAAGCCAATCTGGATAAATTACGCGCCGCTGGTTGCAAACATTCGTTCCAAACCGTCGAGCAAGGCGTACAACTTTATATGGAATGGTTGAACGGCTAGTCAGGTCAATTTCTGTCATCGATCCAGATGATTTTTATAAGCAAATAACGACAAATCTCGATTTTTCTACAGCATGGTCTGGAGCCCGGTTGTAGAATATTTCCCTAATTCGTCAACAGTAACTGCCGAGAACGCAGATGAGTCCCCGCACGGCAATTCGCATTGCCCATTCCTGTTTAGCTGACCCCCAGCGGGCGGTCGAAGAGCTTGCTTTAGGTTTGCAGCACGCCGACACCACCTTGGTCATTTTCTTTTGTTCGAATAGTTATGACCGAACTGTGCTGGCTTCCGAAATAAGACGTCGATTTCAAGGTATCCAAGTGCTTGGCTGTACGACTTCCGGCGAAATTGGCGGTGCAGGATTACGTCAACAAAGCCTGGTAGGTGTCGGCTTTTCCGCACCGGATTTTATGGCAACCAGTGGCCTAATTCCTAATTTGCAACAGTTTCGCATCGCCGAAGGGCACGCGCTTGTCAACGAGCTTTTGTATGGCTTGCAAGATAGAGTGACGCATCTTAACGCGGAAAATTGCTTCGGTT
Organism: Methylomonas sp. PHL2-19; assembly: GCF_059331595.1. Taxonomy (NCBI): domain Bacteria; kingdom Pseudomonadati; phylum Pseudomonadota; class Gammaproteobacteria; order Methylococcales; family Methylococcaceae; genus Methylomonas; species Methylomonas sp. PHL2-19. The sequence continues at coordinate 3,984,912 of NZ_CP196839.1, read as the reverse complement.
TTTTGTTGATCGACGGCTTATCGGTCCGTGAAGAGCAGGTCACCCATGCGATACAAGACGCATTAGGCAATATCGCCATGATTGGCGGCTCGGCGGCCGACGACTTGCAGTTCCATAAAACATACGTTTATTGCGAGGGTGACTTCCATACGGACAGTGCCGTGTTGTTGCTGGTGCATACCTCGTTACCGTTCAAAATATTCAAAGCCCAGCATTTTGAGCCGACCGCGGAAAGATTGGTAGTCACTCTCGCCGATGCCAGACGCCGCGTCGTATATGAAATCAACGGCCTACCAGCCGCGCCGGAATACGCCAGACTCATTGGGGTTTCGGCAGACGCTTTAAGCCCAGCGTACTTTGCCGCGGCGCCGGTCGTGGTATCTATCGACGGAAACTATTATGTGCGGGCGATTCGTAGCGCCAACCAAGATCAAAGCCTGACTTTTTACTGCGCGATTGAGGAAGGCTTGGTATTGAGAGTGGCGCTGGGCGTCGATCCTATCGAAAGTCTGCAACAGGTTTTTGCCGAAGTTCGGGCCGAGATAGGCCAACCTCAGGTTGTTATCGCTTGCGATTGCATCCTGAGAAAGCTTGAGCTGGTACAGCGCGGGTTAACGGCGCAAGCAGAACAAATCCTGAGTGATAACAAGGTGATAGGTTTCAATACTTATGGCGAACAGTTTCGCGGCGTGCATGTGAATCAGACCTTCGCCGCGGTTGCCATCGGGGCAGTAGATAGGTGTGACGAGGATGATTGATATAGATGCACTCGATATAGAGAGCGAATTAAGGGCGGAAATCGTTCGCCTGAATAAAGTGGTGGAAGCCTTAATGAATCGAGTAGAGCATAGCGCCACTCAACACTACTCGGATTTTGATCAGTTTCAAACCACCATCATGCTGGAAAATTTGGTACGGGCGCGGACAAAGGAACTGCATGCGGCGTTGCGGGAAAACGAGAAAATTAATCGGGCCCTGCAGGAAGCCGAGGAGAAATTTCACCGGGTGCTGGATCAATCCTTGGTCGGCATCACCATGATTATCGAAGACCGCTTTCATTATGTGAATCCCAAGTTCGCGGCAATCTTCGATTACCCGGTCGATCAACTCATGACGATGGACATCATGGAACTCGTCAGCGATGCCGATGAACCTACCGTGCGCGCAGCGATGCAGAAAGCGCTGAACCAAGAGCTTGCCAAAATTAATTTTGTCGCCAACGCCGTGCGTAGGAATGGCCAAATGATCACGGTGGAGGTATCGGTGAGTCCGGCCATAGATATTGGTGGCAAGCCTGCGCTGATAGCGGTCTTGGCGGATATTAGCGAGCGATTGCGCTCCGAGCGGCAAGTCCAAGCGCTACACGAGCAACTCCAATATCAGGCGATTCATGATCCGTTGACCGGACTATATAACCGCCTGTTCCTTAACGAGAATTTGGAACGTGAATTGCTGTTGGCAGAGCGACAAGGCTACGAGGTGAGCGTGGTGATGAGCGATCTGGATCATTTCAAAATGATCAATGATTGTTATGGACACCAGGCTGGCGATGCAGTTTTGAAAGCATTTGCCGACATCCTGAAGCGTCATGCCCGCGCCAGCGATTTGGATTGCCGTTATGGCGGCGAAGAGTTTTTTCTGGTGTTGCCGGATACTTCGCTGCAAACCGCTAGTGAACGCGCCGAATCGATACGTTTGGCCCTGATTGCGCAGCCCATTGCCGTTGCCGACATCAGTATCCATGTCACCGCATCATTTGGTGTAGCCACCTACCCGGCAAACGGTCTATCCCCGGTGGCCTTGATCGGGGCGGCGGACAAAGCGCTCTATCTAGCCAAGGACGCTGGCCGCAATCAGGTCGTCGCAGCTGCCCAGCCATTGTCGTAGATGTTTTTAGCCCAGTTTGCGGATAGCCCGATTCGGTTTGTTTCTGTTGCGAAGTGCTTGCCGATTGCTCGCCGCTGCTGAGGTTGACCGCTTCTAGCTGCAGCCTGGCCGCGCTTTATTCGATACGTTAGATGCCGATGTTCTGGCGGATTCGGCTCAACGCGCTCAGCATGCGTGCGATTTGGTGCGCCCGGCACCATTGCCCGCTGATTTACCAAAACACATTCTCGATACTTTCGCACGGGGCGTAACCAAACCTAGAATGTCGCTGCCAATCAGGGATTCGCCGCAAAGCGCTGTGGCATATCACGTATTTTCTCTGTCTGTCATTCCCGGTATGTGCCGGCGAAAAAACTTAATAGCCTGATTTCTATTTGCTTGTGCGATTGGGCGCGTATCGTGCTGGTAACATCCGGACAATAACGCAGCGATGGCACATGTCCGACCAAGTATTTTCCGCAAAACCTTCCGACAGCGGCGAGCAAGCCGAACTCAGCGCCGAACAGTTTGCGGCATTCATCGATAAACATCGCGATGAACTCAGTCGTTTTATCGTGCGTAAACTGGGTTCGGAAGACCTGTCCGCAGACATACTGCAAGATGCTTATTTGCGACTGAGCCGCCAGCAAGCGCAGGAAACCATCGAGAATCCGCGGGCTTTTGTGTTTCGGGTTGTCGGCAATCTGGTGATCGACTACCAACGCCTTAGCGCCAATCGTCTCAAGCAGGATGTCGACGACGACACCTACAACGCCGTTCCCGAACAGTCGCCCGGCCCCGAGCAGCGTTATCAACAGAACCAGCGTTTGCAAGCCATTCATCAGGCCTTGGCGGAATTGCCCGAAGACTGCCGTCTGGCTTTTTACTGGAACCGGGTCGAAGGCCTTAGCCATACCGAAGTCGCGGCCCGCCTGCGCATTTCGGACAGTATGGTCGCCAAGTATCTGGCGCGGGCCATGCGGCATTGCCGGGACAGACTCAAACAACATTGAGGCACATGCCGACCGCCCGGAAAATATCAGCAAGAACCGCCGCGTCATCCGTCATAATAGTTTCAACCGTCCACACCTTATGCCGATGAGTAACGTACCCGTTTCCGAAATCACCACCTTGTCCGATCAGGCCATTGATTGGGTGATACGGCTGCGCGCCGGAAACGCCGGCGAGCAGGAGCGACGCGCGGCCGCCGAATGGCAAAATCGCAGCCCCTCGCACCGTCGCGCCTTTGCTGAGGCCGAACAACTGTGGTTGGACATGGGCGAGGGCTGGTCGGTAACCGATCTGCCGATTCCGGCGCAATCCATGAGCCGCCGGTATAGCCGGCCCGTCTGGCGCGGCTTGGCCGCGGCCGCGGTTGCCTTGGCTCTGGTGTTGCCGTTTTCCGGCCTTGGCGACCGCTGGTTCAGCGACTATTACACCGCTGTCGGCGAACAAAAAACCCTGACTTTGGCCGACGGCAGCCAGGTGCTGTTGAATACCGATACCGCATTGACGGTTGCCTATTCGGATACCGGCCGCAAACTGACATTGAAACACGGCCAGGCCTTGTTCAAGGTCGCCGCCGACCGTAAACGGCCGTTTGAGGTCGCCACCGATACTGTAGTGGTCAAAGCCTTAGGCACGGTCTTTGAAGTGTTGCAGCAAGACCACGCCGCCCGCATCACGGTGCAGGAACACGCGGTGGGTGTCAAAGGTCTGCAGGCCCCGGATTACCTGCCCGACGCCCGCATTCAAGAAGGGCAACAAGCGGTTTACAGTGCCGCCAACGGCTTGCAAGCTGCAGTGCCGGCCGATCCGCAGCAAAGCGCCGCCTGGCAACGCGGTAAACTGGTCTTTAAAAATCAAGCCCTGGCCGATGTGGTTGCGGAATTGGACCGCTATTTCCCCGGAAAGATCGTCATCAGCGACGCCAAATTGGCGGCGCTAAGGGTCAGTGGTGTCTTCCCCCTGGCGGACCGCGCCGCCACGCTGGCGATGCTGCAACAAATCCTCGCGGTAAAAATCAGTCAAATCACGCCGTGGTTGACCGTGTTGCACGGCTAGCGCAAAAAAATCCCGCCGCCATTACAAGATTTTTCCAGCCGTCCGTCTTAACCGGTACGCGGCAATGGTGCCGCCGCCACGTTAAGGACTACAGATGAAAAAATCGCTCGATACCGGTAGCATCCATCCCGGCCAGGCCCGTATGTTTAAACCCAAGCCTATTGCCGCATTATTACTGCTCGGCACTGTCAGCCTGGCCGCGATGGCCGGCGACGCTGCGCAAGCCTTCAACATCCCGGCGCAAGCCCTGGACAGCGCGCTGACCGAGCTTGCCTACCAGACCAACCTGCGCCTGCTCTATCCGGCGGACCTGGTCGGCAAACTCCGCTCCAGCCCGGTGTCCGGCCAATACACCCCGGAGCAAGCCATGCAGCGGATGTTGCAGGATTCCGGCTTGACGGTGCGGAAAACGGCGGACGATACGTTTACGTTGGAACCCGCCGCGAATGCCGAGCCGCGCACGGCTACGATGCCGGCGGTAACGGTGATGGGGAAGGCGGTTTATGATTCGACTGATCCTTACAATCCGGATTACAGCCTACCTAACGCGGCTACTGCCACCAAAACCGACACGCCGATCATGGAAACACCTTATTCCATCCAGGTCGTGCCGAAACAGGTTTTGGAGGATGTGCAAGCCATACGGCCAGGTGACGCTTTGAATTACGTCAGTGGTATCTATCAAGGATCGGCGAATTCCGGTGACTGGCTGGATTGGACAAAGCGGCGCGGTTTCGATCCGTTTCCTACCGGCGACTACCGGGACGGTGGCGCGTTTCCGCTTTCCAGTGCCTGGGGTGGGCGAGATTTGGCCAATATCGAGCAAGTCGAAGTGCTAAAAGGCCCCGCTTCGTTATTGTACGGTCAGGCAACACCAGGTGGTGTCGTCAATTATGTGACCAAGAAGCCGCTGGCAACGCCCTATTATTCCTTGCAACAACAATTCGGTTCTTACGATTATTACCGAACCACGCTGGATGCGACCGGACCGATTACTCAGGATAAAAACCTGCTGTACCGTTTCAATTTGGCATACAAAGATGCCAATTCATTTCGGGATACTGTCAGTAGTGACCGCATCTTTATCGCTCCGACCGTGACCTGGATTATCAGTCCGCGCACTCGAATGAATTTTGAATTGGAATATGATCACGGCCATATGGTGTGGGATCGCGGCATTCCGGCGATTGGCTCGCGTCCCGCCAATGTGCCACGAAGCCGTTTCCTTGGGGAAGCAGACCCCCAAAGCGAGTTTGAACGAATTTTAGTCGGCATGAACTGGTCGCACTCATTTAATGAAAACTGGACGTTTAATCATCGGTTTACCGCAGTTTTCAATGGTATTGACCAAGTCGCGAGTTTTCAAAATATAGATGCCGACAATACAACTCTTAATCGCTATATTGAGCTAGCGTCGGTTAAGCCGGAGGATGATGCCTCTTATTTTAACTCTGTCAATTTAACCGGGCATTTTGATACTTGGGGTTTGCAGCATACCTTGCTGTTAGGATGTGACTATTTTAGACAAGCAAAAAATGGAGCGATTAAAGGTTTTTCAGCCCCGACAACAAGTATTTACAATCCAATTTATTTGAGTGGGGCGGAAATACAAAGTCAAGTGTCATCACTTCAAGAGACTAAATTTACTGACTCAAACGATTGGTTTGGTTTGTATTTGCAGGATCAAATCAAGTTATCTCGAAATATTCAAATGCTTGCCGGTTTTCGCTATGACAGTTCCGAGAGCGACTGGACATTCGGAACAAGTAGTGGCCGCAGTCCTCGGACGGATAGCGTCACGCCACGCGGGGGCATGGTTTGGCAGCCCATCCCTGAGCTTAGTGTTTACGGCAGTTACTCGGAGAATTTCACCGGCATTAACGGTAACGGCCTCGGCGGTGTTTTGTTAGCACCCGAAACAGCGCAACAGTGGGAGTTCGGTTTAAAAACGGAATTATTCAACCAACGATTTTTGGCTACCTTGGCGTGGTTCGATCTAACCAAGCAAAATGCCTTAGTGGCTGATCCAAGAGATACCCGCTTTTCCGCCGCAGTAGGCGAAGCGAATGTTGCGGGGCTAGAGGTCGATTTGAAAGGCGAAATTCTGACGGGCTGGAATATGATAGGCAGCTATGCCTACACGCCGGATGCCGTCACGACAATTGGTAGTGACGCTGAAATCGGCAAGCGGTTTCCGGGCGTTCCGCGTCACGGCGGCAGCTTGTTTACCACCTATGAGTTGCAGTCCGGCCTCATGCAGGGATTGAAATTCGGTGGCGGGGTGATTATCCGCAGTTCTCAACACACCGAATCGACTAATAACGAAGTCGTATTGCCCGGCTACGCGACCGTTAATTTACTGACCAGTTATTTCCTGGAAAGTAGGGGCGAGCAAATTAACCACGCAATTAAACGTCAATAATTTGTTGAATAAAGAATATTACCCCGCAGCGGCGTTTAGTCGAAACAGTATCGAAGTGGGCGCGCCCAGGACGCTTATGGGCTCGGTGCGGATTGAGTATTGACCCGCGTAAGGCGGAAGCCGGCAGGCGTGCTCGTTCCCACGCGCTGCGCTTCTTTCTGGTTCCCAACCTCTAGGTTGGGAACCTCGGCCTTGGAAGCTCCAGCTTTCTAACTCTACAGGAAGCAAGAGCTTCCAAGTGTTTGGTTCCCAAGCGGGAGCTTGGGAACCAGGGAGGACTGTTCTCCTTCCCACGCGCTGCGTGGGAATTCCAGACTTCGCCGCGCTGCGGCACTAAATTACCATGTCCGCACGATTGGGTTTTAGTCCCTGAGCGCAAAGGATCGGCTTCCGGCCCGATGGTTTAAAACCCGTTTCAAACCCAGCCCGAAACCCTAGTCCTTAAGTTAACGGCATTGGGAGTGAATCCAGACCTTAACAATTAACCCGCCTTAAAATCTGCCAAAACCTTGCGTACCGGGATTTCATCCGCCCCAGGCGACAGCTCCAAACCCTTGCCGATTACCGCCAACGGCGTATGCTTATCAGGACAAGCATAACAACAGCCAAGGAGCGCAACATGTCCACGCACAATCAATACATCCGCTGGTTTGCAGAACTTACCATCCACGATATTCCGCTGGTCGGCGGTAAAAATGCCTCGCTCGGCGAGATGTATCGCGAGCTGGCCACCGAGGGGGTGATGGTCCCCAATGGTTTTGCGATTACCGCCGAAGCTTACCGTTATATGCTGGATCAGGCCGACGCTTGGCCGCGTTTGCACGCCTTACTCGACGACGTCGATGCCGACGATGTTGCCGATTTGGCACGCCGTGCGCAACAGGCGCGCGATTTGGTGTATGCGGCGCCGTTGCCGGCCGATTTGCAGCAGCAAATTCTGGATGCTTTTGGGCAATTACAACGGCAATATCAAGACGATTTAACCGTCGCGGTGCGTAGCTCCGCGACTGCAGAAGATTTGCCTACTGCCAGTTTTGCCGGCCAGCAGGATACTTATCTGAATATTCGCGGCGGCCAAGCCTTGCTGGATGCCTGCAAACGGTGTTTTGCCAGCTTGTTTACCGACCGGGCGATTCATTACCGGCTCGATCAAGGCTTCGATCATTTCAAAATCGGTTTGTCGATAGGCGTGATGAAAATGGTGCGTTCCGATTTGGCGGCCAGCGGTGTGATGTTTTCCCTGGATACCGAGTCGGGCTTTAGCGATGTCGTGTTTATCACCGGTGCTTACGGTCTGGGTGAAAACGTGGTACAGGGCGCGGTCGATCCGGACGAATTTTACGTGCATAAACCCACTTTCGCCCAAGGTTATCGAGCGGTATTGCGGCGTACGCTGGGAGCAAAAAAAATCAAGATGATCTATAGCGACGGCCGCACCCGCGAACCGATTCGCAACGTCGCCACCTCAAATCAGGAGCGCCGGCAATTTTGTATCGACGATGCGGAAGTGCTGCAATTGGCCGATTACGCGCTGAAAATCGAACGCCATTATGGCCGACCTATGGACATGGAATGGGCTAAGGATGGGTTGGACGGTAAGTTGTATATCGTGCAGGCCCGCCCGGAAACCGTGGCCTCACAAAAGCGGGGTAACGTGTTAGAACAATACCAGCTCAAACAGGCAGGCGAAGCCATCGTCAAAGGCCATGCCGTGGGCAGCAAGATTGCAGTTGGGCAGGCGCGGGTGATAGACAACGTCGCCAAACTCGGTAGTTTCAAACCGGGCGAAGTGCTGGTGGCCGATATGACCACGCCGGATTGGGAGCCGGTGATGAAAACCGCCGCCGCCATCGTCACCAATCGCGGTGGGCGCACTTGTCATGCCGCTATCATTGCCCGCGAATTGGGCGTGCCGGCGGTGATCGGTTGTGAGAACGCGACGGCCGCGATAGCGAGCGGCAGCGTGGTGACGGTGTCGTGCGCGGAAGGCGATGTCGGCAAAGTCTATGCCGGCCGGCTGGATTTTGACGTGACGCAGACGGATTTGTCGCAACTGCAACGGCCAAAAACCAAGATCATGCTCAATCTGGGCAATCCGGAGTTGGCGTTTAAACTCAGTTTTCTGCCCAACGACGGCGTCGGTCTGGCGCGGATGGAGTTCATCATCACCGAATATATCAAGGCCCATCCGATGGCTTTGATTCACCCGGAAAAGGTCGCGGATGCCGGCGAACTGGAGCAACTTAAGCAGTTGACCGAAGGCTATGCCCAACCGGAAGAGTTCTTTATTCAACGTCTGGCGGAAGGTGTCGGTACGATCGGCGCGGCGTTTTATCCGAAGCCGGTGGTGGTGCGGATGTCGGATTTCAAAACCAACGAATACGCCACCTTGCTGGGCGGACGTTGGTTCGAGCGCGACGAAGCCAATCCGATGATTGGTTTTCGCGGCGCCTCGCGCTATGTGCACCCGGCTTATGCCGAGGGGTTTGCGCTGGAATGCGCGGCCATGAAGCGGGTGCGCGAGCAAATGGGCCTGAAAAATGTGGTGTTGATGATCCCATTCTGTCGGCGCATAGACGAGGCCGAGAGAGTATTGGCTTACATGGCGGAGCTGGGTTTAAGGCGTGGCGATGACGGCCTGGAAATTTACGTGATGTGCGAAATACCGAATAACGTCATCTTGATCGATGAATTCGCTAAATTATTCGATGGTTTTTCGATCGGTTCCAACGACTTGACCCAATTGACCTTGGGTGTGGATCGGGATTCCGAAATCGTTGCCAACGACTTCGACGAGCGAGATGCCGGCGTGAAGACGATGATTCGCCTGGCCGTGGAAGGTGCTCGCCGCAACGGCAGGCATTCAGGTCTTTGCGGTCAAGCGCCGTCCGATTACCCGGAAATGGCCGAATATTTAGTCGAAATCGGCATTGATTCGATGAGCTTGAATCCGGATACGGTGTTGCAGACTACCCAGCGTCTGCTGGATTTGGAACGTAGGTTGAGACGATAGCTACGCTGGGCGTTTGATGGCTCTGTGACTTGCCGCTGATGTTTTCAATACAATGTTACACCTAACTCTGTGTTGCTCTCGAACTTTGGTCGGAAACGGTTGCTCGAGTAAGGGGAAAATCTAAATTATGTTATTTCACCTGTTTTTTGTGAGCTAAATCACGGAATTTGATTAGGGGCTGAGAATAAGTAAATTCTAATTGTTTGTAATTAATACGTTTTATAGGTGGCATAAGGATTGCGTTAGGGAGGCAGGTGCCTGTCAGTGATGGCTTACAAGATTGTTAAGTCCTGGACTCAAGGTGCTTTCTCCCCAAAACTTAAGATTTAAGGTAAAAAACGTATGATCAAAACAAAATTGGCTAAAGCTGTTTCGATGGCGGTCGCGGGTGTTGCGCTTTCAGCGGGTGCATCTACCGCATCAGCGCACGTCATGTACAACACCTTCACGACAACGGCGGCCAGTGCAACCGATGGTTGGAATTACACTTATGACGGTCCTGATGACAATACAGTTGCGACCGGCCCTGAAAGCGGTGGCTATCAAGGTACCCAAGTGCCTTGGCTTGGTACAGCAGGCGGTGCGTTGCCGTTTGGATATACCGGTCGCGCGCATTTGAACTGGGCTGCGGCGATTCACGGACCAGGAACCTTGGAGGTGTCTGCCGCCGACGCACTGGCTGATTATGGCGTGGCAGCGGAAATTGATACGGGCGCCGGTGCTTGGAAAGATAATGGCCTGGGTAACGACGGTTTACCCACTGCAACAGGTCCAACCGGTTGGAAACACCAAATTGACATGGGTTTGATTAAATCCGACATCTCTACTGTACTGAGGCTGAACCTGACCTCGCTGGGCACCATTAACGGTAATTTTGGCGTTACCGTGTTTAAAGGTATGGATACTACCAACTCGGTAGCTTATAGCCACCACGGTAGTTGGAATAACACCGGCAAGCCGGAAAATACCAGCAACCCTTTCTACAATACGGGCGTTGGTTCCGGTATGGAGTACCTGACTCATGACGCTACCGTAGATGCCGTGAATTATCTTGAGTTTTTCGCAGAGGCAGGCCAAGTTTATACCATTGCGCTGGGTGGTAACGGCGTCGGCAGATGGAATGCAAACGTCTCCGGCTATGAATTGTCCATCGCCGCAGTACCGGTCCCTGGCGCCGTTTGGTTATTCGGCAGTGCGATGGCCGGTATGATCGGTTTTGGCGGTCGCCGTAAAGCTGCTGTCGCGGCGTAAGGATGAAAGCATGCTGCAAGTCTGACGGTTTGTAGCGCAAGGAAATGTGGTTTTAGGAATAATCAGGAAGATTCGCCAGGGATGGCGTCTTTGTTACGGGGCTGCTAAGGATGTGGTCGACCGTTCCTCCCAATAGATTCGTCGCTACCTTGTACCGAGTTCTAATCATAAGTTAGCAGTTAAATTTTAGATTTACCCTTTGATATACTCCCTGGTATTTTTGAGGGTGTGCTAATGTCCAATGACGCAACGCTAGCTTTAAAACGCTTTGTTTCGCAGCTGGCTTACAGGTTTTAAAAGCCGATGCGTCGTCTCTATACATTGGTTTTCGGTTTAATTTTACCCGCCGTTTTGTTTAGGCTTTACTGGCGCGGCATCAAAGCGCCGGCCTACCGGCAGCGTTGGCGCGAACGCTTAGGCATCTATTCCACCCCATCAAAGCGCGATGTCATTTGGTTGCACGCGGTTTCGGTGGGCGAAGCGGAAGCGGCTTTTCCATTGCTTAAGCTATTGCAGGCTGAATATCCGGAAATACCGGTGTTGGTCACCACCACCACGCCGACAGGGTCGGCGCGTGTTCAAGCTGTACTGGCTGACCAAGTCGAACACGTCTATCTGCCTTACGATTTACCTTTTATAGTCGCGCGCTTTCTTAAGCATTTTCGGCCAAGGCTGGCGGTGATCATGGAAAAGGAGATCTGGCCGAATTTGTTTGCCGCCTGTGCGATGCAGGCGATTCCACTATTTGTGATTAACGCGCGATTGTCCGAGCGATCTGCGCGTTCTTATCAAAAAATCCCGCGGTTGGTTAAACCGGCTTTAGCTTGCGTGCACACGATTGCAGCGCAAACCGAGGAAGATCGCTCGCGGTTTATCGAGATTGGCGCCGAATCGACGCAAGTACAGGTGCTAGGGAATATCAAGTTTGATGTGACCATAGATGCGGCCACGGTTGCGGCTGGGCAGGCTTTGAAACAACAATTGTTTGCCCGGCGCTGGGTTTGGATTGTCGCCAGCACTCATCAGGGCGAAGAAGAGATATTTCTGGTGCTTTACCCGCTCCTTAAAGCATCGATACCCGAATTGCTATTGTTGATAGTGCCGCGTCATCCTGAGCGCTTTCAAGCAGTTAAAAGGCTCTGCGAACAGCAGGGTTTGGTGGTGGCGATGCGTAGCGAGCAAAAGCAGCATCACGAGCAAACCGATGTTTATATCGCGGACAGCATGGGCGAGTTAAAAATGTTGTACGCCGCTGCCGATCTGGCTTTTGTCGGCGGTAGTCTGGTGCCGGTCGGTGGTCACAACGTATTGGAACCGGCTGCCATTGGCGTACCCGTGTTATTTGGCCCGGAAATGTTTAATTTTCAGGAAATTGCTGAGCGCATTTTAGCCTTGGAGGGAGCGATACAGTGTCGTGATAGCCAAAGCCTAAGCGATGCAGTGTTGCGTCTCTATCGTGATGTGGCGTTTAGAAATAGGTTGATCGATAACGGCAGGTTGTTTGTAGAAAATAACCAAGGCGCGACAAAGCGGGTGGTGGGTTTGTTGGCGCAGTGCCTGTAGTTTTACGTATGGGTTAGGGTGGTTAGCGGGCAACTCGTTGAGGTTTTCCGTTATAATTCGCCCGTTTTTTAATTTGTAAAAGGTGTGAAGCGCATTATGTCGGATATTAAAAAAGTGGTGTTGGCCTATTCCGGTGGTTTGGATACCTCGGTTATTTTGAAATGGCTGCAAGATGTCTACGACTGCGAAGTGGTGACATTTACCGCCGACATCGGCCAGGGTGAAGAACTGGAACCGGCTCGCGCTAAAGCAACTGCTGCCGGCATCAAGGAAATTTATATCGACGATTTGCGCGAAGAATTTGCTCGTGACTTCGTGTTTCCGATGTTCCGTGCCAATACCATTTACGAAGGCGAGTATCTGCTCGGCACTTCGATTGCCCGTCCCTTGATTGCCAAACGCTTGATCGAAATCGCCAATGAAACCGGTGCTGACGCGGTCTCTCACGGCGCGACCGGCAAGGGCAACGACCAAGTGCGCTTTGAGTTGGGCGCTTACGCCTTGCGTCCGGATATTAAAATCATCGCCCCTTGGCGCGAATGGGATTTGAACTCCCGGCAGAAGCTGCTGGATTATGCCGAACAGCATGGCATTTCCGTGGAAATGAAAAAAGGTAAAACCTCACCTTATTCCATGGATGCCAATTCGCTGCATATTTCGTACGAAGGCCGGATTTTGGAAAATCCCTGGACGGAACCGGAAGAAGATATGTGGCGCTGGACCGTATCGCCCGAGAACGCCCCTGATCAAGCGACCTATGTTGAGCTGACTTATCAAAATGGTGACATCGTTGCTATCGACGATGTGCCGCATACGCCGCATCAGGTGATGGAAAAATTGAACAAAGTTGCCGGTGCTAACGGCGTTGGTCGTCTGGACATCGTCGAGAATCGCTATGTCGGTATGAAGTCCAGAGGCTGCTACGAAACCCCTGCCGGCACTGTGATGTTGAAAGCGCATCGAGCCATCGAATCGCTGACCCTGGACCGCGAAGTGGCGCACTTAAAAGACGAGTTGATGCCGCGTTATGCGTCCTTAATTTACAACGGTTACTGGTGGAGTCCGGAGCGGGCGCTGTTACAAACCATGATCGATGCCTCACAGGTCAACGTCAACGGCAAGGTCCGGGTGAAGTTGTATAAAGGCAATGTGGTTGTGGTCGGTCGCGCCTCGGAAACCAATAGTCTGTTCGATGAAAATATCGCGACTTTTGAAGAAGATGGTGGTGCTTACAACCAAAAAGACGCCGAAGGCTTTATTAAACTGAATGCCCTGAGAATGCGGATTGCCGCCAAAAAAGGTCGTTGATCGCGGTTTGTATAAAACAGGACATTTTTGATTTAGCTTGTATAATGCGCCGATGTATTTCCGGCGGGCATGGGGTGCCGTTTAGGCGCCGCGTGCTCTAGGAAATCAATAGAGCTTCCCGATTAGCAACACTAAAAGAATAATGAGCGATATGCCTGAGATTAATCTGGATGATGTCAATACCGATAAGCATGAGATAGTCTATCTGCGCGCCCATCAGCATCAGGCGCTGATGAAGGCTAATCGCTTTTTGTTAATGCTGGTTCTGGCGTTGATGGCGGCGGTTTTTTTGTTGGGTTTTGTCTTACTGCCTAAACAAAATCTGTTGACCGAAATACAAAAGCATCAGGCTATCTCGGCAGTGTATGCCACGCAGAATCCGGCGCTATCCGCCGAAATCAGCGCCTTGAAAGGTCAGTTGTTCGGCTTGTTAAGCGGGTCTATCGACAGCAAGCTAAGAGCTCTGGAAGAGAATATCAAAAAGGGTAGCGTGGCCGATTCCCTGGAGACCATTCAGGATCTGAAAGGCGATGTCAAAATACTCACTACCTATTCCGTTGATTCGCCGGCAAAAGTGGAAGGTGCGGCTGCCAATCAGGCCCTGATCAAGGAATTGAACGACATTAAGGATTTGGTTTATCTGACCTTTGTGTCTTGCGGATTGATGATTGCGGCGGTTGCCGGAGTTTGGCTACGCAACCGCTACCGCTTAACCCATCAACGCAGCCAACAGGCGTATCTCGGTCGTCAAGACTAACTTGTAGTATAACGACCATAAAAAAGCCGCTGTCCCGTGAGGGGCAGCGGCTTTTTGTTTGCCTGTAAGGCTACGATTATTTTTTCAGATATTCGTAAACTGCATCGATAGCTTGGTCTTCGGTGTAACCTGCTTTTTTCACAGGACCGACTTCCATGATAGCCGCAACAGCTTTAGGCATACCGTTTTTGCCTTCTTTCAGAACTTTAGCGAACTGGTCTTTAGGCAGTTTGCCGGCGCTGATCAAGGCCGATAATTGTGGGTTGGAAGCGATGTCATGGCAAGCGCCGCAACCACGACCGAAAGCACGCTCATAAATTTTCGCGCCGATTTCTTCCGCTTCGTTAGCTGCAACTTGTCCGCTGATAGCGATCAAAGCTGCGCCTACTAATAAACCGAATGATTTTTTCATATGATTCTCTCGTTGTGTTTAAAAAAAGAACTGCATATTGTTATTTGCATAGGCAGTTCATTGGGAAATTAAGCGGGTAAAGGATAGGGAACTTTAGCGAAAAATTCAATCGATTTTCTCTGTCGTTCGCGCCTTTACCGGGTTTGCGGGCTGATTTTTCCAAGTAAAACTTAACATCGTCTGAAATAAGGAAAAATTCACACGTGCTTAGTTTTGGCCGGGTTGAAACCATTCCAACTGTTTGCGCAGGCGCACTACGGTGCCCACTATGATCAAGGTCGGTGGTTTAATGTCCGCGTTTTCGACACGTTTAGGCATATCGCCCAGGGTGCCGGTAATGACTCGCTGATGGCGGGTAGTGCCTTGTTGAATCAATGCAATTGGTTGATCGACCGGGCAGCCGTGATCGATCAACGATTGGCAGATAGTCTCCAAACCGACCAGACCCATATAAATCACGACGGTCTGGTTGGGAGAGGCTAACTGGCTCCAGTTGAGGTTGATGTTGCCGTCCTTCAAATGCCCGGTAACGAAGGTGCACGACTGTGCATGGTCTCGATGTGTCAGCGGTATGCCGGCATAGCTGGCGCAGCCGGCGGCAGCGGTAATGCCTGGTACGACTTGAAACTGAATGCCTTGCTGCATCAGGGTTTCGATTTCCTCGCCACCTCGGCCGAAAATAAACGGATCGCCGCCTTTCAGGCGTGCGACGCGCTTGCCCGACAAAGCCAGATTCGCCAGCAACTCGTTGATCGATTCCTGCGGTAAGCTGTGATTGCTGCGTTGCTTGCCCACGTAGATTTTCTCCGCGTCGCGGCGAGCCATTTCTAATATTTCCTGGGAGACGAGCCTGTCGTAGACGATCACATCCGCTTGCTGCATCAAGCGCAGGGCTCGGAAAGTCAATAAATCCGGATCGCCGGGGCCGGCACCGATCAAATACACCTCGCCGCGATTTTGTGTCTGCTCAGCCGCATCAAGTTTGGCTTGTAATTCTATTGCAGCTTGCTCGCGGCGGCCGGAAAACACCAATTCGGCGATGTGGCCTTGCAAGGCGTCTTCCCAGAATACCCGGCGGCGGTTGGGTTCTTTGAGTCGTTCCTTAACCAATGCTCGAAAATCCTCGGCAAACTGCGCCAGCAGCCCGAACGCGCCGGGAATGGCGCTTTCCACCTTGGAACGCAGTAAGCGCGCGAGAACCGGTGACACGCCGCCGGAAGACACTGCTACGATTAACGGCGAGCGGTCAACGATCGCTGGAAAGATAAAACTGCACAAATCGGGATTATCGACCACATTCACCGGAATATTATGAGCTGTTGCAGCTTGCGCAACCGTTTCGTTGACCGTGCGCTGGTTGGTGGCCGATATGACCACGCGCATGCCTTTCACATCGTCCGCAGCAAAGGCCTTTTGTTGGATTACTACTTGATTATTGCGCCCCATTTCCGCGACGCTGGCGCTAATTTCCAGCGCTACCAAGGTAATACGCGCGCCGGTTTTTGCCAGGAGCTCGATTTTACGCGAGGCGATTTCGCCGGCGCCGACAACCAGGCATGGCTGGTCTTTTAGTTTTAAGAAAAGCGGGAAGTAATCCATGGTGCTTGATTTTCGTGGTCTGGGGTTGGTGTTATTATAAGCGTTGTCTAAAGAACAGTTGAGTGAACACCACTATGATCGAATTTGATTTGGAAGTCGATGCCAGCGGATTGCAATGTCCGTTACCGTTGCTGCGTTTGAAAAAGGCGATTATGGAAGTGGAAAGCGGCAGGGTAGTCAAAGTGATTGCTACCGATCCGGCGGCCCATTTGGACTTTGGCGTCTATATCGATCAGGCGGGACATATTCCGCTGAAGATATTCAAGGAAGCCGATAAACAAGTATTCTTTATACAGAAAAAATAGAAGCGATTCAATATTATAAAGGGTCAAAAGGGCGCTTCTTTTGACCCTTGTCCTCAGCTTTTATTTCCTCAAGCTAATAATCGGCCAGTTTGCTTGCCGAGCAACTTCCCGTAGTTTTTCGTCGGGATCGACAGCAACCGGTTGATCGACCAAGCTCAATAGCGGCAAATCGTTATGCGAATCGCTGTAGAACCAACTGCCTGCCAGCGTTTCCGTGGAATTGGCCAGCCAGTCGTTCAGCTGCACTACTTTTCCTTGCTGAAAGCAGGGTGTGCCGTTGAATTTACCGGTGTAGCGACCATCGACAAATTCCGGTGTGGTAGCCAGCAGGTTGTCGATACCGTATAGCTTGACGATCGGTTCGGTGACGAAGCGATTGGTGGCAGTAATCACCAGCAAGGTGTCGCCGGCCGCGCGATGCTTTTCCACCAAAGCCTGGGCAGCCTCCAGCATGATCGGCTCGATCAGCGTTTCGACGAATTCAGCGCGCCAGCGATGCAGCTGCTCTGCGTCGTGTTGGGCTAGTGGCGCCAGTGAGAAATGCAAAAACTCGACAATATCCAGCGTGCCGTGTTTGTAATCCTCGTAGAATTTTTTATTGGCCTGTTCATACTGGTCTTTGTCGACAATGCCACGGTCGACTAAAAATTGGCCCCATAAAAAATCGCTGTCATCGGCGATCAGCGTGTTATCCAGATCAAAAATCGCTAAGCTCACGGCAAATCCGTCGTCATAAAGAAAAAAGTAGCGGCCTGTGGCGTCCGCCGGTTATTTGTGGAACAATTGCGCCATTCATTTTAATGGCCGTGCCGTTGTTAATTTTAACATCCAGGCATTAGCAACAGGGCGGCAAATAATACAGGTTTTTACATGATAGACTCGAAAGGATACCGGCCTAATGTCGGCATTATCCTTTGCAATGACGAGGGTCGTGTGTTTTGGGCAAAGCGCAAGGGCGCTAACTCGTGGCAGTTTCCGCAGGGCGGGATCGATGGCGACGAGGACCCGGAAACCGCGATGTATCGGGAGTTGTGGGAGGAAACCGGCTTGTGTGCAGAGCATGTGCAGTTGCTGGGGCGCACCCGTTATTGGTTGCGCTATAAACTGCCGGATCGGTATATCCGCAAAAATTCCACGCCCTTGTGCATCGGGCAGAAACAGATTTGGTTTATTTTGCGCTTGATGACAGATGAATCGAATGTCAGGTTCGATTGCGGGCACAAGCAGGAGTTCGATAACTGGAAGTGGGTGGAGTACTGGTATCCGCTGAAAGACGTGGTCTACTTCAAGCGCCGGGTGTACCGCAAAGCGATGGACGAACTGGGAGCTTTGCTGATTGCCAATGACGTGGGTGTCAACGCCGAGAGTTATTTATCCGGAAGATTGGCGTTTGGTTAGTAACTGTGCTGGTTGGTTTGTAAGCCGCTCATGCTGATGGGCAGGTGATAGCATCTGGATCGCAAGTCGCCGTCATCCCCCAATTCGAAGACCCTGTACCCGGGTGCTAGCGTGTCCAATTCAAACTCAGTGGCAAACGGTTTGAACTGAAAACAGCTGGCCGGCGTGGCGTATATCGCTATTTGTCTATGACTAGTTTGCATTTCCTGATGCAAATGGCCGCAAGTGATGGCTTTAACTTGTGGGAAGTGTTCCGCTATTGCTAGCAATTCCTCACCGTTCTCAATTTGCATCGTATCCATCCAGCTACTTTGGCTTGTAACGCAATGATGGTGTATCGCCAGCAGGGCGGGCGCGTCATTTGTGCTTAGTGTTTGCTGCAAAAATGCCAGTTCTTCCTGTGATACAAGCCCGCCAGGGCACCCGGGTTTTTGGCTGTTTAACGCAATAATCTGCCAATTCTTCAGCAGCACATGTTTACGGCAACTGACGAAGTCAACGTTCGACTCGGTTTGCATCAGTTCCCAGTCGTCATGATTACCCGGCAAACACAGGCAAGGTGTTTGATAAGTTTGCAGATGCCGGCAAATTCGCCGGTAGCTATCGGCGCTAGGGTCTTGGCCCAAATCGCCGGTCAATAAAATCAAATCGAATGGGCCGTGCGTGACATGCGCGTGGGCCAAGGTGTTTTGGAAATACTGTTCGGTATCGATACCCAACATTTTATCGCCGGCATGCGGCAATATATGCAGGTCGGTTAACTGCAAGACTTTTAAAGCAGGCATTGGTCAGCGCAGATAGGGGTAGTAGGCTTGACTGTTAGGGTGCACTTCACTCAAGTCTTCGTGTTTGCCAATCCAACGGTAATTTGAGTGTTGTTGTGCCGGTAACTGATTAATATCGATATCCAGCTGTAATTGATAGCCTAAAACCACGTAATGGGTGCCGATACCAGGCTGTTTGGCAAAATTAGTCTCATATAGATGGGTGAATGCACCGAGTAAATCTGCGCTTTCTATGCTGTAAGCAGTGCCTAATTCGGTTTCAGTGATTCTTTGGAACGCATCTTCCAGGGTTTCGGATTTAAAAATTCTGCCGCCGGGCACAAACCAATAGCCTGCCGCCGGTTCATTCACGCGCATGCCCATCAATATTTCGTCCTTGCTGGAACGTACAATTAAATCGATAGAGACTAAGGGCGTGTTTTTTACGACTGTCAGAAAATCCTGTTTATCGAGCATCCTATATTCCGTGAGCTGAGTGGGTGGAAGGTGATGTTAAACGTCTTTATACAATACCTTGGCATTGCGCTGATAGTTGTAAGCGCTTTTCATCGGTTCGGGCAAATCGTCGATTTCGCAAGGTGTAAAACCGCGCTCGACGAACCAATGCACGGTTTGCGTGGAACGTACGAACAAGCGGCGAATAGTTTCGGATTTGGCTTTGTTGCTTAGATAGTCCAACAAGCTGTTGCCGCGCGCGCCTTTTTGATAATCGGCATGCACTGCCAGACAAGCAATCTCCGCACTGTTGCCGTCGGCCATCACATGAAACGCCGTGCAACCAATGATCAAGCCATCACGCTCGATGACTATATAGTCGCCAATTTCCATCTCTAGCTTTTCCCGCGAACGCTTGACCAGGATGCCTTGCTGCTCCAAGGGTTTGATCAACTCCATAATGCCGCCGATGTCGTCCAATGTCGCTGCCCGTATGGTTTCGAAGGCGTTAGAGCTAATCAGTGTACCGATACCGTCGCGGGTAAACAGTTCCAGGAGTAAGGCGCCGTCCACATGCCTATTGATCAAGTGCGCGCGCTGTACGCCTTTTTCGCAACTTTGCACCGCGGCGCGCAAGGAGCGGGCGACTTCATCTGGGACCGTTGGTATCTCTTGCAATAATGCTGAAACTTGAGCGGTAGTGAGCTGTTGTATGGGGTGATTATCGCCAGGCGATACGCAATTTTGTTCGGTCAACAAAATCAACTTTTCGGCTTGCAAGGCGATGGCTACTTCGGTTGCCACTTCCTCGGCCGACAGATTAAAAATTTCGCCGCTGGGCGAATAACCGATAGGTGAAATCAGCACCACATTGTGTTGATCCAGTTGCTGATGAATGGCTTGTGCATCGATACGCCGGACCTTGCCGGTGTGACAATAGTCGATGCCATCCAGTACGCCCAAGGGTTTGGCCGTAACGAAATTGCCGGACGCGACACGTATTTTGGCGCCGGCCATCGGCGAGCCGGACACACCCATCGATAACAGGGCCTCAATTTCCACCCGTACCAAACCTGCGGCCTGCTTGACGTATTGCAAGGTCGTGGCGTCGGTGATCCGTAAATGGTGGTGAAACTGCGGCGTGTTGCCATGCCCGGTGACTTGTTCGTCGATCTGCGGGCGAATGCCGTGCACTAGTACCAGCCGGACGCCCAGACTCCTCAGCAACGCGAAGTCGTGAATCAGATTGTCGAACTCCGGCTCCGTTACCGCGTTCCCGCCGAAAAAGATCACAAAGGTGCGGTTGCGATGAGCATGGATGTAAGGCGACGAATTTCTGAACCAATTAACGAAAGTTGATTGATGTTCCATGGAGTGTTTACGAATCGTTTACTATGTTGCCGGTTGCTTAGTTTAACTTTGCCAGCGTTAAAACCCAATCAGGGCTGGTTATTTGGTTTTTTTCCAACGGCTGGCCACATAATCCAGCGCTTCTTGAATGTTCAGGTCCCGAGTACCGCCGCCAGTTCGCACGAAGAATTTGGGGGTGTTGCTCTGCGTCAGAAACACCGGCCGGTGCGAGGGGGAAACAATAACCCTGCACACATCACGGTCGGCCAATTTATGAAAAAGCACGTGGATCAGCGGGCACAAATCGGCCCCCAGATTGCTGGAGATCGCAGTCATCAAGGTTTGCTCGAAACCATCGTGGTCCGGTTTTTTCAGGGTTTGGAAATCCGATTCCAGGCCGAGGACTTCGCCATTGTCGGCCACGCCGATCAGCAAGGTGCCGCCAACCGGACTGTTAAAGAAACCGGCCAGCGTTTTCATAATCACCCCTTCCAGGGCTTTATTGACGCGCTGTTCCTGAATATCCCAGCGTAGCGACGATTTAAACTCCAGCAGCGGTCCTTCGCCTTGGCGGATGATGGTCGGCAAATCCTTTTCCAGCTCGACTTTCAACGCATCCAAAGCGACCAACCGCTTGTGCAGTATCTGATAAAAACCCAGCGATAGCAGACCTAGTATCGCGCCGATTTCGGCGTAGAACAGAATCAGGTTGTTCTGATTGATTTGGCCGGTCATTACTTCAGTGAACTGGCCGAGCACGAATTCGATAGAGGAGAGCGGGTCGGCGTTGCGTTCGCGCGAACTGATGTAATCGTAACTGGGCGCCAATAAAAATATTCCCATGCCGGCACCGATCCAGCCGGCTATGAAATAGATTTTCAGCTTTTGTTTCCAGATGTAGAGCAGTTGCAGCAGGAAGCGTTTCATCAGCGATTGGGATTAAGGCCAAGTTGCAGCGGAAATGGATCAATTACACGATTTAGCCGGTTTGATCGCTTCAGTTGCAATCGCTACCAAAAATTATGTGCTGCCTCTATGGGGTACAGCATTGAAAATTCTGGCGAAGCTTGTAAGGAGTTAACCGGAATAGTAAGGCTGCTTCCAGATATTTTGGAAGCAGCAAATGACCACGTGTTGGTTGATATGCAAAGTTGAAGACTTGATGGCGTCTTAACTGCCAAAGCCATCGAGCCTTTTGTTGCATCGTAAAGGTACTAATCTTCGAGCCTGGACAAATCCCGCACGGCGCCCTTGTCGGCGGAGGTGGCAAAATGAGCATAAGTCTTCAGCGCCACTGAAACTTTGCGGGGGCGCAGCTTGGCTGGTTTCCAGCCCAATTTATCCTGTTCGGTCCGGCGCTGGGCCAGTTCCTCGTCGCTCACCATTACGTTGATCGTGCGCTTGGGAATATCAATACGAATACGGTCGCCATTTTTTACCAAACCAATCGCGCCGCCAGCTGCCGCTTCCGGCGAACAGTGGCCGATGGACAAGCCGGAGGTGCCGCCGGAAAAACGGCCGTCGGTCAATAGCGCGCAGGCTTTGCCCAAACCCTTGGATTTGATGTAGCTGGTCGGATACAGCATTTCCTGCATGCCGGGTCCGCCTTTGGGGCCTTCGTAACGCACCACTACTACATCGCCGGCTTTGACTTTGTTATTGAGGATGTTTTCTACCGCTTCATCTTGCGATTCGACCACATGGGCGTTGCCTTCAAATACCAGCAGGCTGTCATCGACACCGGCGGTTTTGATCACGCAGCCATCCAGAGCGATATTGCCGTGCAATACCGCCAACCCGCCTTCCTGGCTGAAGGCATGGTCAATGGAGCGGATACAGCCTTCGGCGCGATCAGTGTCCAGGCTGGGCCAGCGGGTGTTCTGACTAAACGCTACCTGAGTCGGAATACCGGCGGGGCCAGCCATATAAAAAGTTTTTACGGCATCGTCGGGGTTGGCGGTAATGTCCCATTGTGCCAGGGCATCGCCGAGAGTCTTGGCGTGCACGGTGGGTACATCGGTGTGCAAGCGGCCCGCCCGGTTAAGTTCGGCCAGAATCGCCATGATGCCCCCAGCGCGATGTACGTCTTCGATATGATATTTGTCGGTGTTGGGCGCGACCTTGCACAATTGCGGCACCACTCTGGACATGCGATCAATATCCGCCATGGTGAAATCGATGCCGGCTTCTTGAGCAATCGCCAATAGATGCAAGATGGTGTTAGTGGAGCCGCCCATGGCAATGTCCAGGGCAATCGCATTTTCAAAGGCTTTAAAACCCACCGCGCGCGGCAGCACCGATGCGTCATTTTGCTCGTAATATTGTTTGGCCAGTTCGACGATACGGCGACCGGCTTGTTTGAACAATTGTTCGCGATCAGCATGGGTGGCTAACATGGTACCGTTGCCCGGCAACGACAAGCCCAGCGCTTCGGTCAGGCAGTTCATCGAATTGGCGGTGAACATGCCGGAGCACGAGCCGCAAGTCGGGCAGGCAGAGCGTTCGACAGCCGCTAGATCGGTGTCGGATACTTTGCTGTCTGCCGCCATGACCATGGCGTCCACCAAATCCAGCCTCTTGATGTCCGCGCTTTCCGCCAACCGTACTTTACCGGCTTCCATCGGGCCGCCGGAGACAAAGATCACCGGAATATTGATGCGCATAGCCGCCATCAACATGCCTGGGGTGATTTTGTCGCAGTTGGATATACAGACAATCGCATCGGCGCAATGCGCATTCACCATGTACTCGACGCTGTCGGCAATCAAATCGCGGCTGGGCAGGCTATACAACATGCCGTCGTGACCCATGGCAATGCCGTCGTCAACCGCGATGGTGTTGAATTCCTTGGCGACGCCGCCGGCCAGTTCAATCTCGCGCGCCACCAATTGGCCAAGATCTTTTAAATGTACGTGGCCCGGCACGAACTGAGTGAAAGAATTGGCTACTGCGATAATCGGTTTATTGAAATCGCCGTCTTTCATGCCGGTGGCGCGCCACAATGCGCGCGCGCCAGCCATATTGCGGCCTTGAGTGGTGGTATGAGAACGGTATGCAGGCATGGTGATTCCAGATGAAAGCAAAAGCGGCGCTTAAACTGCCGCGGGAAAGGGCGTCATTTGAAGCAGGGCGGTCCTGCGGCTAATTCGTTTAAAACTAAAAACTATCCCAGCCGCTGGAACGGCGGCGCCAGCTGAGTTTGGGCAGAATAAAGCCCAGCAATACGCCGAATAAAGCCAAGCCGCCGCCGTACAAAAACCAGTCCTGGTTACTGCTGTCGGTCAACGCCTGATTTTCGCGTTTTAATTGTTGTAGTTCGCGTTCGACGGAGATGACGCGCTCCTGCAATTGGTCGCGCTGTTGTTTGAGTTGTATCGCATTGGCGGCAGTTTGCTGAAGTTCGCTAAGGTCGGCGCTGAGCTTATCGCGTTCTTTGCCAATTTCCTGGCTGTTGGCTTGTCCGGCTTTAAGTTGTTTGTTTTCTTCCTGCAGCGCTTCGAGTTTTTTGCTGACGGCTTCCAGTTGATTGCGGGCGCTGGGTTCGCCGGTCAGGTAGCGGCTGAGAATGAAGCCCTCCGCGCCGCTGCTGGTTTGTATATAGGTATAGCCGTTTTCGGTACTTTC
The DNA here is from genome assembly GCF_059331595.1 of Methylomonas sp. PHL2-19. Classification (NCBI taxonomy): domain Bacteria; kingdom Pseudomonadati; phylum Pseudomonadota; class Gammaproteobacteria; order Methylococcales; family Methylococcaceae; genus Methylomonas; species Methylomonas sp. PHL2-19. The sequence goes on along the minus strand of NZ_CP196839.1, from coordinate 3,960,760 downwards.
TTGCAATACGCTGACTGGGATGCCGTTTTCCAACATTTTGACGATCTTGGTGCGCTCACTTTCGCCGCTGCGCAACGGCACCTCAACTTTGTCGGTGACGTAGGCGGTTCTTGCCATGGCAAGCGGGCTAATCAGCAGACAGGCAAACAGGTAGGCAAAAGTTTTTTTCACAGTATCACTCTTCGTTCGGCGTAAAGAAAGCGGCGATTCTAGCGAAATTATCGGCAGATGAGAAATTCCAGTAGCGCTTTCTGAGCGTGCAGGCGATTCTCGGCTTCCGGAAATATCACGCTTTGTGGGCCGTCGATGACCTCGGCTGTCACTTCTTCGCCGCGATGTGCCGGCAGGCAGTGCATGAACAGCGCATCGGTTTTGGCGGCAGCCATGGTTTTGCTGTTGACCTGAAAATCCTTAAATACGAATTCGCGTTTTTTTTGTTCCTCTTCCTGTCCCATGCTGGCCCAGACGTCCGTCACCACTAAATCGGCTTGCTGTGCCGCTTGCTCCGGCGTATTGAAAAACGCCACTCTATGTCCGGCGGCATCGACGATACTTTGCTGCGGACGGTAATCGACAGGGCAGGCGATGTTCAATTTAAAGTCGAATTGGCGAGCCGCATTGATATAGGAATGGCACATATTATTGCCGTCGCCGATCCAGGCTACGGTTTTGCCGGCGATGTCGCCGCGCAGCTCGAAATAGGTTTGCATATCGGCCAGCAATTGACACGGGTGCAGCAAATCGGTCAGGCCGTTGATGACGGGTACTCGCGAGTGCTTGGCAAAGGTGGTGACCGTTTCGTGATTGTTGGTGCGCAGCATAATACAGTCCACCATGCTGGAGATCACCTTGGCGCTATCTTCCAGGGGTTCGCCGCGGCCGAGTTGCGTGTCTCTGGGTGATAGAAACAGGGCGCTGCCGCCGAATTGGGCCATGCCTGCTTCGAAGGAGATACGGGTGCGGGTCGAGGATTTTTCGAAAATCATCGCCAGCACTTTACCTTTGAAGGGCTGATAGTCCGGGGTGCGATGCAATTTGAGCTGAATGGCCCGTTGAATCAGGTTGTGTAGTTCGGCGCTGGACAAATCCAGCAGACTGATGAAGTGTCTGGGTTGCATGGTTATTGTCTGCAAAATGCCTGAATGAGCGCTGTCAGGGTGTCTGTCAGCGTTGATATTTGTGCGTCGTCGATGATTAGCGGCGGCAGCAAACGGATAGTGTTGTCGGCAGTGACGTTGATCAATAAGCCTTCCGCCAAGGCTTTTCCGACCAATTCGCCGCAAGGCCGATCCAGTTCAATGCCTATCATCAAGCCTTTATGGCGAATATCGACGATATGCGGGGTGTTTGCCAGTGCGTTTTTGAAGCGCTGGCAAATTTGTTCGCCCTTTGATTGCGCATCGGCGATCAAGGTGCCGGTTGATAAAGTTTCCAGTACCGCTAAGGCAGCGCTGCAGGCCAGTGGATTGCCGCCAAACGTCGAGCCGTGATTGCCGGCTTGTAACACATCCGCTGCTTTGCCGCGTGCCAGGCAAGCGCCAATTGGCACGCCGTTGCCCAAGGCTTTAGCCATCGTGCAAACATCCGGCAGGATGCCGGGATGTTGATAAGCCAGAAAGCGCCCGGTACGGCCGGCGCCGGTTTGAATTTCATCCAGCATCATCAGCAGATTGTGCCGATCACATAGTGCGCGAATTTGGTTTAAGTAATCCGCCGCCGGAATATTCACCCCGCCTTCGCCTTGCACCGGTTCAACCAGGATCGCGACTATGTTTTTATCGGCGGCGAGAGCTGCTTCGATAGCCGGCATGTCGTTGTACGGCACATGGGTAAACCCGGCCAACAGCGGCGCGAAGCCTTGCTTGATCTTGGTGTTGCCGGTGGCGCTCAGCGTGCCCATAGTCCGGCCATGGAAGCTTTTTTCCATGGTCAACACTACTGGGTTTTCAACGCCTTGCTGGTGGCCGTATTTGCGGGCGATTTTTATCGCCGCTTCGTTGGCTTCGGCGCCGGAATTGCTGAAAAACACATTATCCATGCCGCTTAGCTCGATCAGTCTATCCGCCAGTTGCGACTGCAACTCTACGCCGTAAAGATTGGAGGTATGCAGCAAGGTTTTGCTTTGCCGGCACAGCGCTTCATGCACGGCCGGATGGGCGTGGCCCAGGTTGCACACGGCAATACCGGCCACCGAGTCGAGATAGCGGCGTCCATCGGTATCCCACAACCACGCGCCTTCGCCGCGTGTAAAAGTGACCGACTGGCGGGCATAGGTAGGCATGATGTGACTGGTCATTGTGCTAAGACTCTGAAAGTGTTTTGAAAAACGCTATTCGCTCGAAAAAAGCGCGCGATTATATTTTTTTCATCCCGCGTACGCAATAAATACTTTTCCTCAAAATCCAGTGTTTTGCCGGATGTCCGTAGCAATAGTGGAGCGATTTGCCCGAAATTTTCGCGTGTCTGGGCGTTTGTTATAAATCTGTAACATTGATGCTTTAAATTCTCGCAAATTAAGTTGTTTCGACCGGTTTGAGTTTGCCGGCGATTACTCACAAAGGACTTGCGTTGAACGACAACGAACATCTTTTAGACGATAAAAAGCACATCGTTTCGATCCGGTTGAACAATTCCGATCGGATTGCCGTGCGTGCCATGGCCGCTCGGCTGTTTGTGCGTGAGTCGGAATTGTACCGGTTTGCGGTCTACCATTTGCTGAATCGGTTACACAAGCTGCATGAAGACTCGTGTGTCGGTAGCGATTTGTTACCGTTATTCATCGAGTTTAAGGACGAGCTCAACACGCATTTGGGCTTAAAAAAGCATCAGCTATTCAAGATTTTTAACGGCAAGAACCCCGATCCGGAAAAATTCGTATCAATGGCCGATATTGAGCTGTTGTTATTGCCGCAACACGCGGTGCGTCAGCGCTTGCAACAAATGAACGAGGCTGCCGGGCAGCGCAGAGCCGACACCAACGCCTGGCTTTTGGAATATTTGAAGGATAAATATCACTTCAGCGTGTATGACGCGGATACGGAGTTGCCGTTTCTGGATGCGTTGGCGCTGGAAAATAGATAAATCGTCAGTCATTCAGCTATCTCGGCCGTCATCGGTTCGGCGGAAGCTGAGAATTTGCCAAATGTTCTCTAGCACAGTGTGTCTGCGAATGTGTATGGCTGGACAGTAATAGGGCGTTTTAGCTATGCTCAGCAAACTTAATTGTTTTGTTGCGCGGAGGCGGCATGTCATTGACCCCATCTTTGTTTCCGGAATTGATTCAAGCGTTGATTGAGACCATTGATGCGCATGCCGAAGAAGTAACCGAACTGGATCAAGCGATAGGCGACGGCGACCATGTGTTTAATTTACAGCGTGGTTTGCAGGCCTTACGCGAGCATGCCGGTGAGATAGCGACACTCGACTGGGTGGCGGCTTGGCAGAAAATCGGTATGACGGTGATGGCTGCTGTCGGCGGTGCTTCCGGCTCTTTGTATGCGACTTTGTTTATCGCGCTGGCAAAGAATGCTAAGGACAAGCTTATCGATCTTGCTGGGTTTTCTGATGCATTTTTGCAGGCAGTCCAGGCTGTGAAGCAACGCGGCAAGTCTGATGTTGGTGAGAAGACCATGCTGGATGTGCTAGTGCCGGTCGCCAAGGCGTTGCGGGAGCTTGCGGCTGCGGGTAAGCCGCTGGCCGAGATTCTGGATAGCCTAAGCCTGGTGGCGGCAGAAGGCGTGGAAGCGACTCGGGACATGCTGGCTACCAAGGGCCGCGCCTCGTTTCTGGGCGAGCGCAGCAAGGGCCATATCGATGCCGGCGCCAAAACTGCGCAGTTGATGATCGCGGCGATTGCCGAGGTGTTGAAAAACGCCCAGGCGCAAGCCGCTTAGATTGTTGCTTGCTTCAACAACCCCAGCGCAACGCAGCGGTATTCACCGGTGCATCCCACAAACCCAGCATTTCTTCGTCCAGCATCGTCAGCGTTAGCGAACAGCCGGCCATATCCAGCGAGGTGGTGAAGTTACCGACCAAAGAGCGCTGGATGATTAATCCGCGTTTGCTGAAATATTGCCAGGCCAATTCGTAAATCAAATGTAGTTCGATCAGCGGTGTGGCGCCGAAGCCGTTCACATGCAGCAACACGGCTTGACCGGCGGCCGGTTGCAATTCGTCGAAAATATGTCCGGCTAATTGGTCGACAATTTCGCTGGCGCTCACCAGCTTCTTTGTCTCGCGGCCGCGTTCGCCGTGGATGCCGACACCTAACTCGATTTCGTCGTCGGCAATAGCAAAAGTTGGATGGCCCAAGGCCGGCACCGTACAACTGGTCAAGGCGACACCCATGGAGGCGGTTGCTTGATTGACCCGTTCGCCCAGTGCCTTGCAGGTGGCTAAGTCAGCGCCGGATTCGGCGGCGGCGCCGACGATTTTCTCGACGATGGTGGTGCCGGCCACGCCTCTACGGCCGATGCTGTGGGTTTTGGGTAAGGAGATGTCGTCGTCAATCAAAACGCTGACGTTGGGCAGGTCCAGCATCTCGGCGGCCATTTCAAAATTCATCACATCACCGGCATAATTTTTAACGATAAACAGCACGCCAGCGCCGCCGTCCATGGCTTGCGCCGCGGCCAGCATCTGGTCAGGCGTTGGTGAAGTAAATACCTGTCCGGGGCAGGCGGCATCCAGCATGCCGACGCCGACGAAGCCGCTGTGCAGCGGTTCATGACCGGAGCCGCCGCCGGAAATCAGCGCGACTTTGCCGGTTTTGCGCACGTTTCGATATACGAATTTTGGTTCCGGATTGAATTGCACGATGTCGGCATGGGCTTTGGCAAAGCCCTGCAGGCTGGTTTGCAGTAAGGTGTCCGGGCTGTCGATAAATTTTTTCATGATTCGCCTCCGCTGTTAGGGCGTGGAATGAGCTTAGAGTTTGCTGTGGCGCAAGCTTTCGGTGATGTCGCGTATGTCCGGCATAATCCAGGTTGGACCGAAATCCGCTGCAGCGACATCTTGTTCGGTGGATACGCCGCTGAGCACCATCAGGCTGCGGATACCGGTGCGCACTGCGCCGAGAATGTCGGTATCCAGCCGGTCGCCGATGGCGACAGTATAGGCTGGGTCGACATTCAGCAGGCTCAATGCTTGTCGGTAAATGATAGGCTCCGGCTTGCCGATAATCATTGGTTTGATGCCGGTGGAAGCTGTCAAGCCTGCCAGAATGGCGCCGTTGCCGTGGGTTTCGCCGCGTTCGGTCGGTAGCGAAAGGTCACCGTTGGTGCCGATGAAGTGCGCGCCGGCTCGCAGATTCAGGGTGGCGGTGGCCAGTTTGTCCCAGCTTAATTCTCTGTCCATGCCGCAAACAACCAGATGCGCGCGCTGTTCGGGCTCGGTCTCGTAAAGTCCGGTAAGTTTAAAGCCCAAATCCAGCAGCGGTTGCCTGGCTCCGATGCCGCCAATCACAAATACGCGAGTAGTCTGTGGATCGTAGCGTTCCGACAAATACAGCGCGGTGGCCATCCCCGACGTCAATATCTCATTCAAGGCTACCGTCACGCCCATTTTTGCCAGCTTGTTTACGTATTGTTCTGCTGTCAGGCTGGCGTTATTGGTAGCCAGGATGAAAGGCAGCTCCATATCGCGTAAGGTCTGAAAAAACTCAACAAGTCCTGCTTGAGCTCGGTCGCCGTGCCAAAGTACGCCATCCATGTCTACGATCAGGGCGTGGATGTCGGTGAAAGCTTGCATAAACGGTCTCGGTTGTTTGGGTTGTTTAAATGGGGTTTGTGTCTGCAAAGTCTGATATTTGGCGCTAAAAATGTCAGGAATTTGTGGTGCGGAAGAATTGCATACATCACCGCCTGCTGTCCAGTTAGCCGGGATTGGTGGTATTTTCCTTGACTAATTGTTTGTAACCTAGTTTAATGCGCGGCTCTTGACGCCCAGGTAGCTCAGTCGGTAGAGCAGAGGACTGAAAATCCTCGTGTCGACAGTTCGATTCTGTCCCTGGGCACCATTCTGGTTTTAGGTTAAGTCGCTGCCCAGGTAGCTCAGTCGGTAGAGCAGAGGACTGAAAATCCTCGTGTCGACAGTTCGATTCTGTCCCTGGGCACCACCTGAACAAATATTCCCCTCGCAATAGCGTTTGATCGGCTAGAGTCTCTAAAATCCAAGATTTTCCTTGTTTCAGTCGGTAAGTAGCTGACGAATAGCGGCATCGGTTCGATGTCCTCTCTTTGGATGATTTTGCTGGTGAGCGAGCCTGTAGGCTCTGTCTTCTGTGCCATCCTTGTAAATTTCGGTGTGAATACAATTCTGTCGAGAGTGCAGGTTTCAGGATTTAGCCAAGTACTTGTAGGGTGGCGTGGAATGTCGATTTACATCCTTGAAAGATATGGTTATAATTCGGTTTTTAATTTTTCGCCGCAGTTTTTGAGGCGGTAAATTGTTTCCTGATAAGCGTGGTTTTTTGAGATTATTGTCTCGATAAACGAGTGAGTTCTCCTCAATGCTGTTTCAGGCGTGGTTTTGCTAAGAAAGCCCCTTTCAGGGGTTTTTTCTTTTGTGGGCTTTCGAAAAACGCGAAGCCCACGGGTTTTGGTTGTTTATGGAAGAGCCTGAGGCTCTTTTTTTTTGGGTTTGAAAAGGTGAGGCGTTAATGAAACAGGCTCCTGAACATTTGGTGGAATTGATCGAGCCAATTGTGGAAGGTCTTGGCTATGAGTGTGTGGGGATAGAGTACAACCCGCATCCAACACACGGCATGTTGCGCATTTATATCGACAGCGACAATGGGATATTGCTGGACGATTGCACCAAGGTTAGCCACCAGATTAGCGGGGTGCTGGATGTCGAAGATCCGATTCAAGGTGAATACCATCTGGAAGTGTCCTCGCCGGGTGCGGATCGGCCGTTTTTCAAACTCAGCCAGTTTCAACGTTTTTTGGGGAGCACTGTGCTGGTGAGCTTATTCAAGCCCATCGATAAACGCCGCAAAATTACCGGACAGATCAAGGTGGTCGAAGACGATGCCATTCTGGTACAGGATGGTGAGCAGTTGTTAAAAATCCCGTTTCAGGCAATGAGCAAGGCACGCTTGGTGCCGGATTACATAATCAATAAAGGAGGTCGCAGTGGCAAATAAAGAAATTTTATTGGTGGCAGATGTTTTTGCTAACGAAAAAGAAATAGACAAGGAAATTATCTTTCAGGCCATTGAATCCGCTTTGGAAGCGGCGACTGTCAAGCGTTACGAAAATCCGATCAAAGCCCGGGTAGCCATTGATCGTCATACCGGCGACTATCTGACTTATCGGCGTTGGCTGGTGGTCGATGCTAATCCGGAAATCAATGGCGACGTCGAGCATCCGGGCTGGCAGGTGTTGCTGGAAGTTGCGCAATTCGATAATCCCAATATTCAAGTCGGCGACTACGTAGAAGAAGAAATCGAATCGGTCGATTTTTGCCGGATTGCCGCGCAAACTGCCAAGCAAGTCATTATTCAGAAAGTGCGCGAAGCCGAGCGCAAGAAAATTGTCGAAGCCTATCAAGATCGCGTAGGCGAGTTGGTCACCGGTGTCGTAAAACGCCTGGAGAAAGGCAGCGTTTACCTGGATTTGGGTGGTCACGTGGAAGCGTACATCGCTCGGGAAGATATGATCCCGAAAGAGCCGGTTAGAATGGGTGATAGGGTGCGTGGCTATTTGAAAGCCGTACGTTCCGAGCCACGCGGTCCGCAGCTGTTTGTCAGCCGCACCGCGCCGGAATTATTGATTGCGCTGTTTCGATTGGAAGTGCCGGAAGTCGGTGAAGGTTTGATTGATATTTTGGCGGCGGCTCGCGATCCCGGTTCCCGCGCGAAAATCGCCGTCAGAGCCAACGACCCGCGTCTGGATCCCATCGGTGCTTGTGTCGGTATGCGCGGCTCCAGGGTGCAAGCTATCTCCAATGAGTTGGCTGGCGAACGGGTTGATATTATTTTATGGAACAGCAACGACGCGCAATTCGTGATTAATGCCATGTCGCCAGCCGAAATTCAATCGATTGTGGTCGATGAAGATAAGCACAGCATGGACGTGGCGGTGGCCACCGACAGTTTGTCGCAAGCTATCGGTCGCGGTGGTCAGAATGTGCGCTTGGCAACCGAATTGACGGGTTGGGAACTAAATATTCAAGACGCCGCGCAGGTAGATAAAAACCACGACGAAGCCGCGGCAAAATCCAAACAACAGTTCATGGAGTTGCTGGATGTCGATGAAGAAATTGCTAGCATCTTGGTTGATGTGGGATTGAATAATATCGAGGAAATTGCGTATATCCCCGTCGACGAAATGCTGGAGATCGAAGGCTTCGACGAAGAGTTGGTAGAAGCTTTGCGCACTCGCGCCAAGGACGCTTTGCTGATCAGTGCGATCGCATCCGAAGAAAAAATTGAAACCGCCGTGCCTAGCGAGGAATTGTTGAGCATGGATGGGATGGACGAAGAGTTGGCACACCAAATGGCTGCCAAGGGCATTGTGACCTTGGACGATCTGGCGGAGCAGGCGATAGACGACATTATCGAATTTACCGGCATGACCGAGGAGCGTGCTGGTAAACTAATCATGAAAGCCCGCGAATCTTGGTTCGCAGAGGATAAGGGCTGAGGCAGGAGGATACTATGAGCGATAAAACAGTACAGGAATTGGCAGAGGTTGTTGGCATCCCTTTGGAACGTTTTTTAGAACAATTGAAGGAAGCCGGCTTGACAGCCAGCGCGCCCGACGATGTGATAAACGATGAAGAGAAAGTCAAATTACTCGCGCACTTGCGCAAGCGCCACGGCAAGTCGGACGCCGATCAAGAAGCCGCCGCCCCCAAACGCATTACCTTGAAACGCAGTACCAAAACCGAATTAAGACAATCCTCACCGCCGGGTACAGCTGTGAAAACCGTCAGTGTCGAGGTGCGCAAGCAAAAGACTTATATCAAGCGCAGCGATGCGTCCTCTGTTAATGACGAGCTAAGACAGGCCGAATTAGCCAAACAAGCTTTGGACGAACAGAGACGGCAACAAGCTATCGAAGAAGAAAAGCGTAAGCACTTGCATGAGCAGAAGGCTGCTCAATCTGTACAGGAAGAGCAAGTAGTCAGTGCGGAAATTGCTCAGCCGGTTGAGGTGTCCGTGCCGGTTGTGACGGCAACCGCAGAACCGATTGCGGCAGAGCAGCAGGTGACTGAGGAGTTGCCGGTTGTTGCTGAAGCTCAGCCTGAAGTGCTTGCTAAGGTCGAAGCGCCCGCCCCGAGTGCCGCGCCGGAGATGACTGAAGAGCAGCGTCTGGAAAAAGAAAAGAAAGAAAGGTTGGAAGCTGCGGTGCAAAGAACCGCGGAAAAAGTCAAACAAAAAGCCGAAGCCAAGCAGCAACAAACCACGCTGCATAAGAAAAAAGCCGAATTCAAGCCCACTCGCGGCCCGGCTACCGATGGGGATATCGGTGGCGGCGGCGATGCCGCGCGTCGCGGTGGCAAAGGCAAAAAAGGCAAGGCGCCTTCGCGTCGGGAAAAGCCAGAATTCGAGATCGATGTCAATCAGGCTAGACATAAGTTTGAGAAGCCGGTTGCGCCGACTGTGTATGACGTCACCATTCCGGAAACCATCGTGGTTTCGGATTTGGCTGCAAAAATGAACATCAAGGCTGCCGAAGTTATCAAGCATTTGATGAAGCTGGGCATCATGTCCACGATCAATCAAACCATCGACCAAGAAACGGCGGTGATTTTGGTTGAGGAAATGGGCCACAAAGCCATCATGCAGAGCGAAGATGACTTTGAACAGGAAATGCTGGCCGAGGTGCAAGGTGATAGCGACGAACGTAAGGTTCAATTACGCGCGCCTATTGTCACCATCATGGGCCACGTTGACCACGGTAAAACCTCTTTGCTGGATTACATCCGCAAAACCCGGGTTGCTGCCGGCGAAGCGGGCGGGATTACCCAACACATTGGTGCTTACCAGGTTAAAACCGACCACGGTGCGGTCACATTTCTGGATACGCCAGGCCATGCCGCGTTTACCGCGATGCGGGCGCGTGGTGCGGAAGTAACAGACATCGTGATCGTAGTGGTGGCTGCTGACGACGGTGTGATGCCGCAAACCAGAGAAGCCATCGATCATGCGCGCGCCGCGAATGTGCCCATCATCGTGGCCTTGAACAAAATCGATAAACCGGAAGCGAATCCGGACCGCGTCATGCAAGAACTGGCCAACTTGAATGTGGTGCCGGAAGAGTGGGGCGGCGATGTGCAATTCCTGAGGGTATCGGCGAAAGTGGGTACCGGTATTGATGAATTGATCGAAGCGCTGATCGTTCAGGCGGAAGTGCTGGAATTGAAAGCGCCGGTCGATGGCATCGCCTCCGGTATTTGTATCGAATCGCGTCTGGATAGAGGCCGCGGCGCGGTGGCGACGATATTGATTCAAAAAGGTACGTTGAGCAAAGGCGAGTTCGTCCTCTGCGGTCACGAATATGGCCGGATAAGGGCAATGTTCGACGAAAACGCCCACGCTATTAAGTCGGCTGGGCCTAGTATGCCTGTGGAGATTCTTGGCTTGTCCGGTACCCCGGATGCGGGTGATGAATTCCTGGTGGTTCAGAATGAACGGGTTGCTAGAGAGCTTGCCGCTCACCGGGAAGATCGCAAACGCTCCACCCGTCACGCTGCGCAACATGCGTCAAAATTGGACGACGTGTTCTCGCGGATGTCCGCCGGCGAAACGTCCACACTTAACGTCGTTATCAAAACCGACGTGCAAGGTAGTTTGGAAGCCTTGCGTGAGTCTTTGGTTGGCTTGTCCACCGAAGAGGTGCAAGTTAAATGCATCTACGGTGGTGTTGGTGGTATCAACGAAGGCGATGCTAACCTGGCATTGGCTTCCAGCGCGATCTTGATCGGTTTCAACGTGCGTGCCGATGCGGTGGCTCGTAAATTGATCGAAGAAAAAGACATCGATCTGCATTACTACAGCATCATCTACGAAGCGATCGATGAAGTGAAACGGGCGATCAGCGGGATGTTGGCGCCGGAAATTCAGGAAAAAATCGTCGGTCTGGCCGAAGTGCGGGACGTATTCCGTTCGCCGAAATTCGGCGCGGTGGCCGGTTGTATGGTTATCGACGGCTTCGTCAAACGCAATCTGCCGATTCGCGTATTGCGCAACAATGTGGTGATTTACGAAGGCCAGCTGGAATCCCTGCGCCGCTTCAAAGACGATGTCAATGAAGTGAAAATGGGCATGGAATGCGGTATCGGCGTGAAAAACTACAACGATGTGCAAAACGGCGACCAGATCGAAGTGTTTGAACGTATCGAAGTCAGACGGGAAATCTAATGGCAAGAGAGTTCGGCCGCAGTCAGCGGGTTGCATCGGAAATGCAGAAAGAGTTGGCGTCGATTTTACAGCGCGATGTCGATGACAGCCGTTTGGGTTTTGTCACGATTAACGACGTTGAGTTGTCCAAGGATTTAGCGGTCGCCAAGATATTCGTGACGGTGTTGGATGCCCAGGACGATGCCGCTAAGCGCGCGAATGTGAAGGTGTTGAACGAAATTTCGCCGTTTATTCGGCATGAGCTGGCTAGGCGCATGCGTTTGCGGCATATCTCGGAGCTGCATTTTTACTACGATCACTCATTCGACACCGGGATGCGCGTCGCCGAGTTACTGGGCGATTTGCATCACGACGAAGTTAAGGATGCTGTTGCTGCGCCGGAAGCTGGGGCCGATAAACCGCAGCAGGATGATTGATGGCAAAACGTAAGTCCGGGCGCGATGTGCACGGCATCGTGCTGCTCGACAAACGTTTAGGCGTATCGTCCAATCAGGCCTTGCAGGAAGTCAGGCGATTATTTAATGCCAACAAGGCCGGGCATACCGGGGCGCTGGATCCTCTTGCTACCGGTTTGTTACCCTTGTGCTTCGGTGAGGCGACCAAGGTCTCGGCATTGATGCTGGATGACGATAAGCGTTATCAGGTAACGATACAACTGGGCGTGATGACCGATACCGGCGATAGCGAAGGTAAAATCGTCGCCGAAATGCCGGTGCCAGCCCTGGATGGCGTGCAGTTGCAAGCTTGTTTGCAGCATTTCACCGGGCCGATTGAGCAGGTGCCGCCTATGTATTCGGCGCTCAAGCATCAAGGCAAGAAGTTGTACGAGTTGGCTAGGGAAGGCAAAACCGTGGACCGTCAGCCCAGGGCCATCACTATTTATGAATTGCAGCTGTTAAATTTCGATGCCGAATTGGGGCAATTGAGGCTGGATGTATTTTGCTCTAAGGGTACTTATATTCGTTCGCTGGCCGAAGATATTGGTCACAGGTTAGGGACCTGCGGCACGGTAACTGCGTTACGCAGAACCACGGCGGGTATGTTCGATCTGGAGCAAGCTTATACCTTGCAGCAGTTGCAGGCTATGGGCTTTGCAGAATTGCAGAATACCTTAATCGAACTGGATGTACCCCTGAAGGCGATCCCGGAGGTATCTTTGTCTACTGAGCAGGCCGAAAAAATCAAGCTGGGTCAGCGCATAGCCTTTAACGGCGGTATGGCCGGCCAGGTCAGAATATACTCGCCACAGGCCTTTTTGGGGTTGGGAGAAATTCTATTGGATGGTAAACTAGCGCCGAAAAAACTATTTCATTTGGAAGATCAAACAACTTGATTTTCCGGGAAAAACCGCAAAGTTTCTACACCCTATTGTGGAGATAGCGGCTACACGGTCATCAAACGATGGCCTTTATTCAATCAAAATTAATCGATAGGGATTAAGAATGTCATTAACCGCAGAACAAAAAAAAGCCATTGTTGAAGAATACCGTTTGTCGGATACCGATACAGGTTCAACCGAAGTCCAAGTTGCTTTGTTGACCGCCAACATTAACCAACTGACTCCGCATTTTGCGACCCATAAAAAAGACAACCACTCGCGCCGCGGCTTGCTGCGCATGGTAAACCAACGCCGTAAATTGCTGGATTACCTGAAAGACACAGATGTGGCTCGTTATCGTTCGTTGATCGAACGTTTGGGCATTCGTAAGTAGCACAAACTGGAAACGGCGCATCGGGCGCCGTTTCTGCTTTAAGGCAAATTTTTAGCATAACCTTTAAACAAAGGAACCTTATAGTGAATCCTATCAGGAAACAATTTCAGTACGGCGATCGTCTCGTCACCTTAGAAACCGGCGAAATTGCCCGCCAAGCCAACGGCGCGGTAATCATTGATGTCGAAGGTACCACTCTGTTGGTGACCGTGGTCGGCAAAAAAGAAGCCAGTGGCGGCGACTTTTTCCCGCTGACGGTGGATTATCAGGAAAAAGCCTTTGCCGCGGGTAAAATTCCTGGCGGCTTTTTCAAACGCGAAGGCCGCCCAAGCGAAAACGAAACGCTGATCTCGCGCCTGATCGATCGTCCGATCCGTCCGTTGTTTCCCGAAGGCTTCACTAACGAAGTCCAAATCATTGCCACCGTGCTGTCCTTGAATCCGGAAATCGATACCGAAGCGCCGGCCATCATTGGTGCGTCCGCTGCGCTGGCGGTCTCCGGTTTGCCGTTTAATGGCCCGCTGGGCGCCGCAACCATCGGCTATATCGATGGCCAATATGTGCTGAACCCCACGTTGCCGCAACTGAAGGAGTCGCGTTTGCGCCTGATGGTTGCCGGTACCTCCAAAGCCGTATTGATGGTAGAGTCCGAGGCCGATGTGCTACCGGAAGACGTGATGCTGGGCGCGGTGTTGTTCGGCCACGAGCAAATGCAGGTTGCGATCAATGCGATCAATGAATTTGCTGCAGAAGCAGCTGCACCGGCAATAACCTGGACAGCACCTGCGGATAACGAAGCATTGAAAGCCGCTGTTGCCGCTGAAGCCGAAGCGCAAATCAAATCGGCCTATCAAATCCCCGAGAAACTGGCTAGACAGGATGCCCTAAGCGCAATCCGTGGTGCCGTGGTCGAAAAACTCACCGCCGAAGGTCTCTACGACGAAAAAGACATCCGCAACGTCATCGAAACCTTGGAATACAATGTTGTGCGCGGTGCGATTCTGAACGACCGCAAACGTATCGACGGCCGCGACCTGACCACTGTTCGGCCAATCACGATCCGTACCGGCGTGCTACCCAGAACCCACGGTTCGGCGCTGTTCACTCGCGGCGAAACCCAAGCCTTGGTCGTCGCGACCTTGGGCACCGAGCGCGATGCGCAAATCATTGATGCGCTGGCCGGCGAATATAAAGATACTTTCCTGTTCCATTACAACTTCCCACCGTTCAGCGTTGGCGAAACCGGCCGTACCGGCTCGCCGAAGCGCCGTGAAATCGGCCACGGCCGTCTGGCCAAGCGCGGCGTGCAATCGGTGTTGCCGAACATGGGTGAGTTCCCTTACGTCCTGCGCGTCGTATCGGAAATCACCGAATCCAACGGTTCCAGCTCCATGGCGTCTGTCTGTGGTAGCAGCTTGGCCTTGATGGACGCCGGCGTGCCGATCAAGGCGCCCGTTGCCGGTATTGCGATGGGTTTGATCAAGGAAGGCGATCAATTTGCAGTATTGTCCGACATCCTGGGCGACGAAGATCACTTGGGCGATATGGACTTTAAAGTGGCCGGTTCCGAAAACGGCGTCACCGCGCTGCAAATGGACATCAAGATCGACGGTATCACCGCCGAAATCATGAAAGTGGCGTTGGAACAAGCGAAACAAGGCCGTCTGCACATTTTGGGTGAGATGAACAAAGCTCTGGCCAGCACCCGTTCCGAAATGTCCGACTTTGCGCCGCGCATTATCACCTTCAAAATCGATCCGGCTAAAATCCGCGAAGTCATCGGTAAAGGTGGCGTGACTATTCGCGCGATTACCGAAGCCACCGGCGCCAGCATCGATTTGACCGACGACGGCGTGGTCAACGTAGCCTCTGTCGACAGAGCGGCGGGCGAAGAAGCCAGACGCATGATCGAAGAAATCACCGCCGAAGTCGAAGTGGGTAAAACCTACGAAGGCAAAGTGGTGCGTTTGATGGACTTTGGTGCGTTCGTGACCATTCTGCCGGGCAAGGACGGTTTGGTGCATATTTCACAAATCTCCGACGAACGTGTGGAAAAAGTCAGCGACAAACTGTCGGAAGGCGATGTCGTTAAAGTCAAAGTACTGGAAATCGACCGTCAAGGCCGCGTACGCTTGAGCATGAAAGAAGTCGATAGCGAATAAGTTTGGTTCGACTCTGCAACGAAAAGGGCCGCAAGGCCCTTTTTTTGTGGCTGAAACTCAGAATCTTATGTCGCCGCGATTGTGATGCTTTTGAATCGTAATTACCGGGGACTATGAATGTCTGTTGACTTTTTAGGCGGGGCTCAGCAGTATTGACTCTTAATCGTCCTGTTAAAACGGTTGAGCAATATGGGTCTTTTACGAATCAGTGCTCACAGTTTAATTCTATTCGGAGGTCACAAAGCGCTATGAGCACTGCCAAATTCGATACGATTGGACAATACCTCCTCAAGCGCCTATATCAAGCCGGTGTAAAAGACATCTTTGGCGTGCCTGGCGACTATGTGTTGGGGTTTTATGATCTGATGATAAAAAGTCAGGTTCGGCATATCGGCACCACCCGAGAAGATTCCGCAGCCTTCGCTGCCGACGGTTATGCGCGTTGCGCGGGCATGGGCGCGTTGGCGGTGACATATGGCGTTGGTGCCTTAAACACAGTGAATGCGATTGCCGGCGCTTATGCAGAATCCTCGTCGGTGGTACTGATCAGTGGCGCGCCCGGCGTTGGCGAGCAGAAAGACGATCCGTTGATTCACCATCGATTTGGGCCGTTTACTTTTCAGCGGGAAATTTTCGAACGGATTAGCTGCGCGTCGGTGGTGCTAAACGACCCGGTGATCGCCTTTCGGCAAATCGACCATGCTATCGAAGCCGCGCGCCGTTTTTGCAAGCCGGTATACATCGAGCTTCCCCGCGACTTGGTAATGGCGGAAGGCTATCCCATGCCGACTGAGTCAGTAGAACAGTTTACCAGTGACCAAACTGCTCTATCCGAAGCGCTTGCCGAAACCATGGCGTTATTATCCAAAGCGAAGTCGCCGATGATCGTGGCGGGTGTTGAATTGCATCGACGCGGGCTGCAAAGCGCTTTGGCGGATTTCGTGGAGCGTACCGGTTTGCCCGTAGTCGCCACGCTAACTGGTAAATCGGTGATGTCCGAACGGCATTCGGCGTATCTAGGGATTTACGAAGGTGCGATGAGTTCGGAGTCCGTGCGAGACAGAGTCGAAAAGTCCGATTTGCTGTTGATGTTGGGTGTAACCTTGAACGAGATAGATACCGGCATCTACACTGCAAAACTCAATTCCCATTCAACCATTCGCGCGGCATTGAACGAGGTGGTAATCAGCGCGCATCGTTATCCAGGCATTGCCTTGGAAGACTTTCTCGGGGCTTTAGCCGGCTCGGTTAATACCTCCGGAACCAGTTGCGTTTCCATTCCGGAACCGTTAAAAAACCATGCTTTTCCGGAATCGGACCGGCCAATCACCACTGCCAGGCTAGTCGAGCGGCTGAATAGTGCGTTAAGTAACGACATGATCGTGGTGTGTGATGTCGGCGATTGCCTGTTCGCAGCTATCGATTTGCGCGTCCACGAGCAAAGCGAATTTTTGGCGTCGGCTTTTTACACCACGATGGGTTTTGCTGTGCCGGCTGCGTTAGGTGCGCAAATCGCGCGTCCGGATCGGCGGGCATTGATTTTAGTCGGCGATGGGGCGTTTCAAATGACCGGCACCGAGCTGTCGACTCATGCCCGCTTGGGATTGAATCCTATCGTAGTGGTATTTAACAACGACGGTTACAGTACGGAGCGTTGTATTCTTGAAGGTCCATTCAACGATATTAATCCATGGCGTTTTGATCGTTTGGGAGAGCTATTTGGGCCTTTAGCCGGCTACGATGCGCGAACGGAAGCTGAATTTGAAGAGGCTCTGTTCAATGCCCTGAATAACCAAAGCATGCCCAGTATCATTAATGTCCATCTGGCAGCCAACGATTCGTCGGAAGCGATGAAGCGTCTTGCCGAGCATTTGCAATCGAAGATCAAAAGAGAGGTTTGAAGCGAGGCTTGTGTTCTCTGCCATCCGATCTGCCGGTAGGTAATACAATCGGCTTGCCGAGTCGAATTTTCAGCAGAGTGCATCTAAACTCATTCACTCACTTACTACTCATCCGTCGCGCTATGCAAATTGCCAACTGTTATCTCGAGCCAGCCAGCTATGCCGTTGATTTTGAGGACATATGTTATGTGCGAAATTTGGTGTTCGTTGTCGAACAGCAAATACCGTTAGAAGTGGAGTTCGACAAACTTGATGCGGACTGCCATCATTTTTTAGTGCGGGATGCGGATTATCGGCCAATCGCTACGTGTCGACTTTCGCCGGAGGGCAAGCTTGGACGAATGGCGGTTCTACTCGAATGGCGCGGACAAGGTGTTGGTGAATCTTTGTTGCGTGCAGCAATCGACAAAGCGCGTAACTTGGGGCTGACTACTATTACCGCCAACGCGCAACTTAGCGCATTGAGGTTCTACCAAAAATTCGGTTTTGTCGCGGAAGGTGAAGGGTTTGCTGAAGCCGGCATTCCGCACCAGGCTATCAGGCTTATATTGCAGCCGCTTGAACAAGCGTTGCGATCCGTGCTCCAGACCCGAGAAGTTTCTGTTGACGCTGTCCGCCTGGAGACTGTCGAATCGACCTTAACCGCTACCCGGCAATTGGTGATGGCGGCTCGTCGGCAGATTTGTATCTACAGCAGGGATCTGGACTTTGCTTTATATGGACAAAAAGACCTTGTCGAGGCTCTGAAACAATTTACTCTCGGCAATCGTAACGCCAGTGTGCAGATTATCATTCAGGAACCAGCCAGCCTGCGTCATCAGGTTCATCCTATCGTGGAATTGGCTCAGCGCTTACCGTCATATTTTTTGATTCGTGTGCCCGATGAAGCTGAAGATTTGCAATATCCTTCTGCTTTTATCATCAACGATAGCGACGGCTATTTATTTCGCTTGCTGGGTAATCGCTACGATGGGCATTGGAGTCCTAATTTGCCGGCACGTCATCGGCCATTGCGTGAAGAGTTTGAGCGGGTCTGGCAGCGTTCAAGTGCTTGTGCGGAATTTAGGGCATTGAGTTTGTAATTTTTGATCTTCCTCGTGCGCATATAAAAAACCCGCCTAACGGCGGGTTTTTGTGCTGAATCAATTGACTTAACCAGGTTCGCTGACTATTTCAATGTCTGTTGGGCTTTACCATCCACTTCCAACTGTACTCGGCGGTTATTGGCGCGGCCTTCTTCGGTTTCGTTGGTATCGATTGGCCTATCCCAGCTATAACCGTGTGAAGTGATATTAGGAGAGTGGCTGCCTTTGGTCAGGTATTTCTTAACCGCCAATGCCCGGCGCTCCGACAAGTCCAGGTTGTGTTTGTACGAACCGGTATTGCTGGTATGGCCTTGAACTTCAAACGCCATGTCAGGATACTGTTTGATGCGGTCAACGACTTTATCCAGTTTTGGGAAATATTGTGGTTTTATAACGTCTTTGTCGTTATCGAATTTCACATCAACAATCCAGCAACCGTAGATGCTAACTTCTACCCCTGGTAATGTCGTTGGACACTTATCGACGCAATTGTTTACGCCGTCTTTGTCGTCATCCATTTTTGAGCAATCCAGTTTTGCTGGAGCCGGTACTGGGGTGGGCGGCGGGGTTGGTTCGGCTTTTGCGACAACTGCTTTAGGTTTTTCGCCGAACGGGACCACGAAACCCAGATTAACCGTCATGTCGTGAAATTCTTCGGTGCCGGGTTGTAGTTTGGCGTTGAAGTTGTTGTTGTAACGGTAGCGGACGTCGCTGCGAATCAGGAAATTATCGTGCAGTTCATAGGTAAAACCCGCACCCGCTTCGCCGATGAAGCCCGCGCCGCTGTCGCCATTGTGGGTGCTATTGATGCCACCCACGCCGATTACTGCATAAGGCGAGAATTTATCTCTAAACAAATAATACTGCGCGTCGACAGTACCGCCGGTCAAATCCCAGTTGCCATTGCTTTTAGCGCCTTCCAGGTTTTGGTACAAACCTCTGATCTCAATGTTCAGATGTTCATTGATGATCTTACCCAGGCCTAAACCGCCGCCCCAACTGCTATGCGCATTACGATCACCGCCCGGTTGCACGAAAGTGCCGAAGGGCGCCGCGTACCATCTGTCGTCAAGGAACTCGTCGGCTTGTGCCGTCGACACGGAACCGAGCGCCGCCATCATGGCGATTGCCAGTAAACTTTTCTTCAACATAAAGACTCCTTTTGTTATTTGTAAAAAATAGATAATTCGTTGCTTTTGAGAGGGAGTAATAAAGCCGTGGTTAGAAAAAATAGGCTTTAAAAATCAAAGGGAATTGCAGATTCTGCTAAGCATGTTGTAAAAATACCACAATTTTGGCTATTAGCAAACGTTTAGGTTTATCCGGTGCCAGTATTTGCGGTATTCCAGTCGGCTGTTTCCGGGCTTGGATTATGGGAATTTGGAAAGTCCGGGCTAGGACCGCTTGCGGTCAAGCCGTCGTTTATTCTCTCCGGATAAGGTTATTCCGGAGAAGACGGAAGTAAAGATGTTGTAGATACACAAGTTAATAAGCAAAGCGAGCGACGCAAGAAATCTGGGGCTCAGGTAAAATTCCGCCAATTTGAGTGTTTATCGTTTTATGACTTATTCATCCTATTTCAAGCAAGACTGCCGAGCATGCCCGCGGTTAAGCGAATTTCTCTGTGAAGTGAAGGCGAAATATCCTGCTTATCACGCCTTGCCGGTGGCACCGTTCGGCGATCCGCAAGCGCACTTGCTGGTTGTTGGCTTGGCACCGGGTATGCACGGCGCGAACGCCACCGGCAGACCGTTTACCGGCGACTATGCCGGTCTGTTGCTGTATCAGGCTTTGTATGATTTTGGTTATAGCAATCAATTGGCATCGACGAATTTGGCCGATGGTTTGCAGCTCAGCAATTGTCGGATTACCAACGCCGTGAAATGTTTGCCGCCGCAAAACAAACCCACCGGCGATGAAATTAAACAATGCAATCCTTATCTGGCGGCCGAAATTAAAACTCTACCGAAACATTCGGTGATTTTGGCTTTGGGTAATATCGCCCATCAGGCGGTATTGCGAGCATATGGGTTGAAGACTAGTGCGGCTAAGTTTGCTCATCATGTAAGTTTTGAATTGCCGGACGGCAACACGCTGGTCAGTTCTTACCATTGCAGTCGCTATAACGTGCAGACCAAGCGCCTGAGCATGGAGATGCTGGCGGCGGTGTTTGTAAGCATTCAAAACTTGCTATCTGCCGGTGACTGAAATGCAACCGGGCGAATTTGACGCCAAAGCCTTTCTGAAGACGCTAACCCAGCGTCCCGGCATTTACAAGATGTTGGACGAGAAAGGCGAGATCATCTACATAGGCAAAGCCAAGAATCTGAAAAATCGGGTTTCCAGCTATTTCAGAACTCAAAATGCTTCGCCCAAACAGCAGGCCATGGTAGCCAAGGTCGCCGGTATAGAGGTAACCGTGACCCACACGGAGGGGGAAGCCTTACTATTAGAAAGCCAGCAGATCAAACGCCACAAGCCGCGCTACAACATCAGCTTGCGCGACGATAAATCCTATCCCTATGTATTCATCTCCAGTTTCCACGATTTTCCGCAGCTAACTTTTCATCGCGGTGCCAAGAAGCGCCGTGGCAAGTATTTCGGGCCGTATCCCAGCGCCAGTGCGGTGAAGGAAACCTTGAAGTTATTACAAAAAATTTTCCCGGTGCGGCAATGCGAAGATTCCTATTACAGCGCCCGATCCCGGCCTTGCCTGCAACATCAAATAGAGCGTTGCACTGCACCTTGCGTGGGACTGGTCAGCAAAGAGCAATATGCCACCGATGTGGAAAATACGATTCTATTTTTGGAGGGGCAGGGCGGCTTACTAATCGATCGCTTGGTGGCGAAGATGGAAGCTGCGGCCACGCAATTGGAGTTTGAGCAAGCCGCTGCGTATCGCGACCAAATCGCCCGCTTGCGCGCTGTATTGGAAAAACATTGTGTGGAAGGCGAAAAAGGTGATGTGGATATTGTTGCTTGCGCGGTTAAGAATGGTTCGGCCTGTGTACAGGTGTTTTTTATCCGGAATGGTCAGCATTTGGGCAACCGGCAGTTTTTTCCGAAAGTCGACGATGAAAATCAGCCCGAGGAAATCTTGCAGGCTTTCATCGCCCAATATTATTTGGACAAAACCGTACCTCACGAATTGATCGTCAGTCATGCCTTGCCCGAAGCGGCTTTGGTGGCCGAAGTATTGGCCGAACAGGCCAAACATGCGGTAGCGATTGCCAATAATGTGCGCGGCGAACGGATGAAGTGGTTGCAAATGGCTATCACCAATGCCGACAGTGCGCTTAACGCTAGGCTGGCTGATCGACAGGGTTTGCAAGGGCGCTTTATCAGTTTGCAGCAGGAATTGGGCTGCGATATCACCCCCACTCGTCTGGAGTGTTTTGATATTAGTCATACCCAAGGGGAACAGACCGTGGCGTCTTGCGTGGTGTTTGACAGAGAAGGGCCGGTGAAATCCGACTATCGACGCTTTAATATCGATGGTATTACTGCCGGCGATGACTATGCGGCGATTCATCAGGCGGTTTTTAGACGCTTCAGCCGCTTGAAGAATGGCGAGCATCCTGCGCCGGACATCCTTTTAATAGACGGCGGCAAAGGCCAGGTCGCTGAGGCGGAAAAGGCTTTGGCTGAATTGGAGATAAACGATGTTATGATAGTCGGTGTTGCTAAAGGTCCTGATCGCAAAGCCGGCATGGAAAAAATCATTCTGGTCGGTAATCGGCAGCCCTTGGATGTGACGCCGGGGGCTTCCGCCTTGTTATTGATTCAACAGATTCGCGATGAAGCGCATCGTTTTGCGATAACCGGACACAGGCAGCGACGCGGTAAGGTTAACAAACAATCGGTACTGGAAGATATTGCCGGACTGGGGCCGAAAAGACGACAGGTTTTGCTGAAACAGTTTGGCGGGTTACAGGGTGTGTCCAGCGCGGGTGTGGATGCTTTAGCCAGTATAGATGGCATTAGCCGACAATTAGCGCAGCGAATTTACGATACATTTCACCATCAAGATGGCCATTAGATTTACCATTCCGACCTATTTAACCCTGTTGCGGATCGCCCTGATTCCCTTGTTGGCCATCGTGTTTTATTTGCCGTGGCAATATTCCAATCTGGCCTGTACCGCAATTTTTCTGGTTGCCGGTTTCACCGATTGGCTTGACGGTTATCTGGCCAGAAAAATGAATATGCAAACCGCTTTTGGTGCATTCCTGGATCCGGTGGCTGATAAATTGATGGTGGCGTTTGTTCTGGTATTGGTGGTGCAGGCTCAAGGCAATCCTTATCTCGCGGTGCCGGCGGCTATCATTATCGGTAGGGAAATTGCGATTGCGTCGCTGAGAGAATGGATGGCTGAGATTGGTCAGCGTGCCAAGGTCAAGGTTTCGCAATTGGGAAAATGGAAAACCACTGCGCAAATGACGGCAGTGAGTTTGTTGCTTTATAGGGATGATTTATTAGGCCTGCCTATCAATACCATGGGTTACTGGTTGTTATACTTGTCGGCGATTTTAACCTTATGGTCTATGGTTAATTACCTGGTCGCGGCGTTCTCCACCATCAACGAATAATAAAAGCAGTATCGATACTGCCACAACAGAGAGTAAACAGCAGGTAAAGCTGTATATAAGAGCATGGAACAAGAATTAGAATTAGAAAATAAACCGAATAAAACCATCAGTCAGGACGAAGTGTTGCAGGCTGCTTTAAAGCTGTTTGCCAAGAAGGGATATTTCAATACCTCATTAACCGATATTAAAGATGCGGCGGGTATAACAACCAGTACCGGCATTAGTCAGTATTTCAAAACCAAGCAAGCCATCGCGCAAACCTTGTACGAAAATATTCTGGATAGCCTGAGCATATCGATTGATGATATTCGCCGCCGTAATCGCAAAGCTGCCGAACAATTGCGGGAAATAGTCGATTTACTCTTCAAATTAACCGATGACGCTCCGGAAATCGTTGAGTTCTTGTTATTTGTAAAAAGCGAAGAGTTTTTGGCGGAACCTAAGCCCCTGCTGGAAACGCCCGCGTTTATTAAAATAAAACGGATTTTTCAGAATGGCGTCAAAGACGGCGAGATGAAGGCACTGGATCCCTTATTGGCCTACACTTATTTCTTCGGCATTATCAATCATACCTTGGCGATGGTGTTGAGCGGCAACTTGCCGAAAACGGCGGAAAGCTATCAGGCACAAGCTTGGCTGACGGCGTGGGGCTGTATAGTTAAAAAGTAATTCAAGTCATTAAAACTCAGAGCGGGGCGGAGGAGGATTTACTAGATGTTAGATAACATTAAAATCGGTATGATTGGGCTTGGTTACGTGGGGTTGCCGCTAGCTGTCGAGTTTGGACGAAAATATCAAACCGTAGGTTTCGATATTAACCAGCATCGGATTCAGGAATTACGCGCAGGTCGCGACCATACTCTGGAGGTTAGTGAAGAAGAACTCGCCGAAGCCAAGTTACTGACTTACAGCGCAGATTTACAAGATATAGCCGATTGTTCGGTTTATATAGTCACAGTCCCCACGCCAATCAACGAACATAAACAACCTGATTTGACGCCGCTGCAAAAAGCCAGCGATTTGTTGGGTAAGGTAATAAAGTCCGGCGATATCGTCATTTACGAATCCACTGTTTACCCCGGCGCAACCGAAGAGGTGTGCATACCGATTCTGGAGAAAGTGTCGGGTTTAACGTTTAACCGGGATTTTTATGTCGGTTATAGCCCTGAGCGCATTAATCCCGGCGATAAACAACACCGCGTAACCAATATTCTGAAGGTTACTTCGGGCTCTACGCCCGAAATAGCAGAAAAAGTAGATGCTTTATATAAAAGCATCATTACTGCGGGCACGCACAAAGCCAGCAGCATCAAAGTCGCCGAGGCTGCTAAAGTCATTGAAAATACTCAGCGCGACGTCAACATCGCTTTAATCAACGAATTGGCTTTGATCTTTAACAAACTCGGAATAGATACTGAAGAAGTATTGCTGGCAGCGGGAACTAAATGGAATTTCCTGCCGTTTCGCCCAGGTTTGGTGGGTGGACACTGTATCGGTGTGGATCCCTACTACTTAACCCATAAAGCTCAAGCGATAGGCTACAACCCGGAAGTGATACTCTCTGGCCGTCGAATCAACGATGGCATGGGGGTATACGTTGTGTCGCAATTGGTAAAGCTGATGCTGAAGAAGCGTGTGCATGTCCAGGAAGCTAATGTGTTGATCATGGGCTTGACCTTTAAAGAAAACTGTCCGGACATTCGTAACACTCGGGTGGTAGACATCATTGCCGAATTGAAGACTTATGGCGTCAATGTCGAGGTCTACGACCCCTGGGTTAATGCTGAGGAAGCGAAACACGAATACGGTATAACGCCGGTCGCTAAACCGGCGGCGGGAAAATATGACGCGATTATTCTGGCTGTGGCCCATGACGAGTTCAGAAAAATGGCGATTTCAGACGTCAGAGCTTTAGGTACGCCGCAAGCCATTGTGTATGACCTGAAATACTTGTTTCCTACGGATCAAACAGACGCAAGGCTTTAAGAATGAAGATTATGGTGACCGGCACGGCCGGTTTTATAGGCAATCATTTGGCGCTCAGATTGTTGGAGCGTGGTGACGAAGTTATTGGTGTCGATAATCTCAACGACTATTACGATGTTAACCTGAAATTGAGTCGCTTGGATCGGATCAAGGATTTTGCCGGCTATACCGATGTCAGGCTGGATATTGCCGATAGAGCCAGTATGGATGCACTATTCAAAAAGCACCAGCCGCAAAAAGTGGTTAATCTGGCGGCTCAGGCCGGTGTGCGCTATTCCATCGAGAATCCGCATGCCTATATCGATAGTAATATTGTCGGTTTCATCAATATCTTGGAGGGTTGCCGGCATAATCAGGTGGAGCACTTGGTATATGCCTCAAGCAGTTCGGTTTACGGTGCCAACGAATCCATGCCGTTCTCCGTGCATGACAATGTCGATCATCCCTTGAGCTTGTACGCGGCGTCAAAAAAAGCCAATGAGCTGATGGCGCACACCTATAGCAACTTGTATCAATTGCCTACCACAGGTTTGCGCTTTTTTACTGTGTATGGGCCGTGGGGTCGCCCAGACATGGCGTTGTTTTTATTTACCAAAGCGATTTTGAATGGCGAGAAAATCAATGTATTCAACTACGGTAAGCACCGCCGCGATTTCACTTATATAGACGACATCGTTGAGGGAGTGATTCGGACCATGGATCATAACGCTTCGCCGAATCCGGACTGGAGTGGAGAAAAACCCGATCCAGGCACCAGTAGAGCACCTTGGCGGGTTTATAACATTGGTAACCAGAATCCGGTAGAACTGCTGTCTTATATCGAAACCTTGGAACGTTTTCTCGGTAAAACTGCCGAGAAAAATTTATTGCCCTTGCAGCCTGGTGATGTCCCGGATACGTTCGCCGATGTAGAGGCCTTGGTAGCGGATGTTGGTTATAAACCAAACACGACTATCGAGCAGGGGATTGAACGGTTTGTTGCTTGGTATCTTCAGTATTATCAGTGAATAATTTTTGATACCCTGATTGCGCAGTTTTAAACTGTGCAACAGCTTTGTATTTTAATTAGCAGATTCAAATAAAGGGTCACTCTCGATGTGGCTATCCAATAGCTTTTTAAGCTCCGCGAATATATCGGGATGAGACTCTATTACATCCCGATATGGATCGTTTTCTAAGTCGTATAGCTGATACACAGGTTTTGTATAAGTCGCTATATATATTAGTTTCCACTTTTCATTCTGTACGGAACGGCTTTTCGCGCGGATAACCGTGGGATAATGTTTTTCGTTGACGACCAGTGTGCCGGATTTTTTATCAGGAATATCCAGTAATTCAACAATATTGGGATATAAAATTTGTTCAGGATGTAAGCCAGGTATCTTTCCTAGCCAAATCCCTGTTTCTTGAAAAGCAAAAAGCTCCGGCGATGTCTGTGCTTTCACATAAGGAATCAAATTAACACCGTCGAGCGTTGTTGGAATAGGTATATTCAACAAATCTAACAAAGTTGGCATGACGTCAATGGAGCGGGTGGTCGGCTTAAAGTTTACGCCACCAGGCACTCCTGGGCCTTTCATCACCAATGGAATTCTGCCGCTGGGGTCGTTTCCTACCAAGGTATTGCCCTGGCCCCAGCATCCCGTTTCAAAAAAATCCGCACCATGATCGCTATATATGATGACGATGGTATTATCGGATAAATCCGACTTTTCAATATAGTCTATTATTTTCCCCACTTCATCGTCGAATTGTTTGACGCAGCTGTCATATAAATTAATAATTTGCGGGATGTCGAAAAACTCCGAGGTTTTTTCCTGTTTTTTGATAATTTCTTCCGCCGAGGCGAGTCTGGTCATAATAAACCGTGACTCACCTTTATAGTCTTTTGGGGTAAATAAGTTGTAATAGGGATACTCCGAATTGAAAGGGACGTGCGTGGCCGAAGTGAACAAATTAATAAAAAAAGGCTGCGAGTTTTTCGCCGAATGGGCAATTAATTGGCGGCATTCGCGACTTAAGCTTCGGATCAAGGGTACGCCGGCCAGATAATAGAACTCGGGTAAGAAGCGTTTTCCTAATGCGTTATTGGTGAAAAGCGATAATACGTTTCGGATTAAAGACGGCCCTTGTCTTAGTAGTAGTTTGATATTCCATTGATCTTCAGCGACCGAGATTTCCTTGAAGTTAAAACTTAATTTTGCGAAATCGGCTCCGCACCAATCGGAGATGCATGCAGTCAAGTAACCGTGTTCGTTTAATATGTCGATCAAAGACGGTTGCGGTAGTTTACAGTCTGCCAAGGATGGATAATTATCGCGAATTTTATGGTTATGCGGCCATAATCCGGTAAATAGGGACGCAATACTTGGTGCCGTTCTGGCGACAGGGGTTATGCATTTATCGAGTCGTAAGCCGTTCGCGCTTAATTTATCAATGTTGGGGGTGAGGTTTCTGTGATAGTTGCTGCCGCCTAGTCTGTCATGGCGCAATGTATCAGAACCTATCATAATCACATTGGGTTTTGTTTGAGACGATGCTTTAACGACAGCTGGTTCGTTAACTATCGTTGCGTAATAGATGTAAGCATATAAACCAGCCAAAGCTATTATATAGAGCACTAGCGGCGTATTATTTTCTTCGATAGCTAAAAATAGAGCGATTACCGATGTTACAGACAGTAATGAAATTAATGAAAACTTTATGCCACTTATTATTTTCGGAGATAATATCTTCCATATAACAAATAATCTGGAAAATCTATACTGGAAAGATAATTGAATGGTGCCAGGTGTATACAGGAGTTGGTGTAAAAAAAAGTAGGTAGTAATTAGCGTGGTTGATATTAAGCAGCAGCTTAAGCCTGTGATGAAATTAAATTCTATCAATGTAGTAAGCTTTGATAGTGAATAAGCTGCAATAGAACCGGGTAAGGATGTCAGAAAAAATATGACAAATAACCAAGTGGCTAACCTGGTTAGGGCGAAAACCACATAATACCCAAATTTTTTTTCTATTTCTTTTTGGATACCGGGTCCGGTACGAGAATAGTTGTGTAAGGTAAGTATTATTAATGTAATAGTAAACAGCAGTGCGGCAGCAGATGAGCAGTAGAGGGACACCAGTATTTTTTCCATCTCTATTTTATTCGATTGGATGAGTATGATTGGTGGCTAAATTATTATATTTCGATTTTTTTTGTACTGCTGTTCATTTATGCGTGCTTTTTCCGAAAACTCTTGCAATGCGAATTTTTTAATTAACATCGATATAAATACTAAATGATAAATCAAATCCCAGTAGGATAAGCCGAGGAAAGCGGTGCCAACCATATAGCAAATGATCGAGGTTCTGACCATTAGGCTGTAATGGCGTACCCATTCCATGCCTTCTACTCGTTTCGCTTGACTCGATAAACGGGTTAAGCCAAGAACGCTACCCAGTATCAGCGAAATCCATAATCCAAATGCAATAAAGCCATGCTCAGCAAGCATTTCTACGTAAGAACTGTGCCAATCCCTCATCGTGACATGTATCCAGCCATCGAATCCCGCCCCGGTAAACGGGTGGCTCAGTGCATGATTCCAGCCATCTGTCCATGCTTCGATACGTGACATGGCGGATGCGTCCTCCTCATAGGTTTCCAGAGTGTGCATGCGTCCGAACCATTCTTCAGGCAAATAGGGGAGTACAAAAAATGTACCGACAATTACTAGAGGGATCATCAAGTATTTACGTTTGCTGTTTGAGATCAGCGTAAACGTCAGAGCGATCATGGTAAGTAGTGCACCTCGCGACCATGATGATAATGAAGCGGCATAAATGATAGGAATGGATAGCAATATTCCTTTTTTAAGCCAGCTCTTCCGTACTTCTTTTTCCCATACTAGTAGCAATGGCACTGCAATCAACATCGCAACGGCAAATAAATTGTTGTCTTCGAATTGCGTATTGGGGGGGCCGTATACGCGGTGACCAAAGCCGGTTAGGATGGCAAATATACCACCTTTTACTGCAACAAGGCCGATAGAGGCGCCTATGGTGGAAATCAAATAATAGAGTTTCTCTCTGGTATTGATGAGTACCCATGTGAAATAGAATGGCACAAATACCTTTGAGACGAACAAAAATTTTTCCCAGGCAATATCCTGTAAAGGCGATTGGGTTGTGGTAAATATAAAATAGAACCAAAGTGTTATAAAAACTGAAATTCGCCAGTCCTTAGGGATGGGCTGTTTATCTTTGGTGTTGAACGTGCTGACAACAACTACCAAAAATAACACATAGTATACCGGTAGCGAACGTACCGCTCCCCAGGCATAGGCGTGCGGATTCAAGTAGCTGAATATTGCTAATGATAGCACCCCCCACCATGGTTTTTTTAATGCGGCAACTATGCAGCATATCAGAAAAATAAGAACAACTATGTCGCGCACGGAGTTTAATTTAGTAGGTTTTAATGCATTTAACTAAGCTTTTAATGGACAGATTAATTTAATTATTTATTAATAATTTGTTTTTCCAACGTGAAAAACAGCCACATATTTGCCCGAGAGAGTAGCTGATATTCATTGCCTGGCGCAGGCTATGTTTTGCGGTAAATGCCAATGCAAGCCATTGCCAAGTTTGGCGGACAATTTGCGAGATTAAGAATGGCGGTATGCCTAGGTAGGTGCGATGGTAGACCGGAAAGTCATTAATCGCTCCGCGATAGCCGGCCAGAAAATGAACATCTAAAAAGTAGCGCCGCCGCAGTCGCCAAGGTTCGACGGCGTGAAGTATTGCCATGTCCGGGCGGTAACGTATTCGGCGCTTTTGCTGGAGCAGCACATTAAACATCATCACATCTTCGCCTCCTCCTATGGTTTTACCTTTGCGGTCATACCTGCGATCAAAGCGCAATGCCGGATCGTTTCGGAATATCGCCATGTCGTATGCAATGTTGCCGGCCCAAACCGGTGTGGTGCTGTCTTCTATCCAGAAAGCTTGTTTGCCGTGATCTAGCGCACCTAGAAATCCCAACAATTCGTCGTCAAGCCATTCCGGACGCTTATGGTGCGTAAAGTCTATATCGATTCGTCCGCCAACACATTCGGCGCCTTCGCTGAAATATGCGTGTGTAACGGTTTCTAAAAGTCCGGTTAAAGGTAGTTCATCGTCGTCGATAAACACCAGAATGTCGGAATTGATTGCCTCTTGTATGGCTCTGTTGCGCGCTGCGACTATGCCTTGGTTGGGCTCGTGCACCCAGCGGAGCGTCGGGCCGGGTAGTTGCTGAAGTTGTTTCAATACCTCGCTTGTCGCGTCGCTACTGTTATTGTTGACAGCAAGAATTTCAAATGGAATCGGACAAGATTGTGCGCGCATGGCAAAGACCAGGTTCTCCAGTCTTTCCGCTCGGTTGTAGGTGCAAAAAGCGAATGTGAGCTTTTTAGAGGCTTTTTCCAGGCTCATTTTCGATATCTAAATGCAGAGAGTGGTAAAGAGTTGCCGGGCAAAGTCATGTTCTTAGGGTTTTAGGTTTTAGGCTCGGCGTAAAAGTATTGAATTCTGGTGGGGACGAATTTATGCGCTGTTTATCGCTGTTGGTTCATAGCGACGCTAAACGCTGCATTGGTATTTGTCATCAACTCGTATGACGCAGTTTATCCCAAACACGGTTCGCATAGTAGCGAGTCATCTTTTTCCACGATACGTCGTTGTCCGCAAAGTTTAGTTTGCGGGCTAGTGTGCTGACGCTGTCGCCGGAGAATATGGCAATACGCCTAACTAGGTAAGGGTTTGGTTCGCTATCGAACCAGCCGGGGCGGGTGGTGCAAGCCATACTATAGCCTGTCTGTTCGGCTATGGTGATTGAATCCGAGTTGAATCTACCAAAGGGATAGGCCAGGCTGCTGACTTGGGTTGACAATAAATCTTCGAGGACAGCTTTGGCTTTTGAAAGTTCGAATTGTTGTTGGTCGGAGCTGAGTAAGGATAGGTCTGGATGCGAGCAGGTGTGCGAAGCAACTTCCATTCCGGCTGAATGCATTTCAAGCAGTCGTTCAGTCGTTAGCATCCGTGTCTGAGTGGATGGTTTGCCTAGCCAATGGGCATGACCGCCGATGCAATCGGTAGCGATAAACCATGTGGCCTTCATCCCAAGCGTCATCAGAGGCAAAAAAGCCCCCGAATAGTTGTCTTCGTAGCCATCATCAAAAGTAATGACCACACTTTTTTCAGGTAGCGATTTGGCACTTTGCAAGTCTTTGAACAAAACCGTTGTCCAACCTTCTTGCTGTAGATACCGCAAATGCTTCGCAAACAAGTCCGCGCTTATCGAGTAATGCGACTCGGGTTGAGCGTCGGGCGTACCGTGATACATCAAAACAATAGGGCTGCGAGTTTGGGACATGGCTTTTATCAAATGGCTTATGTTTCGTTCCTTAAAAATAAGTGTATTGCAAAAAACCAAGATTTTCAGGGAAAAGTTATCTCAGGCTGTTTTCCGGGATGCTAAGCCAGATGGCGCAGTGCGCGAAAACCCAAAAAAGCGGTGTCCATGCGAAAGTAAAATTTTTAATAACCAAGCTATTTACTCAGGATTTAAATAAGACTAAAATAGTCCTAAATGAAAAGAGAGTGTAATGTTAAGGCTGAGTAAGTTGACGGACTATGCCACGGTTATCTTGAGCTATATGGCCAGAGATACGAGTCGCGTGCACGGTGCCCTGGAGATCGCAGAAGCGACCGGCATCGCTCAACCTACGGTCAGCAAAATATTAAAGATTTTGCTGAAGGCTGGCGTGTTGAGTTCCATGCGGGGTGCCAAGGGCGGTTATGCGTTGGCAAGAGATCCTGGCCGAATTACCGTGGCCACCGTGATTAGTGCTTTGGAAGGACCGATTGCCCTGACCGAATGCACGGCTTCTCATAAAGGCTGCGATCAAGCCAGCGGTTGCCGGATTCAAGGCAATTGGCATTTGATCAACCAAAAGATCGCCAATGCGCTGGAATCGGTGACCTTAGCCGATCTGATTTTGCCTTTTAAACCGCCGGAAGAAGTCTCCATTCCGGTTAACCAGTTGTTTCGCTAATTATTGAAAAGATTATGTCTACCAGCGCACAAGAAATTGAACATCTCATCAGTCAGGAATACAAACAAGGTTTTGTGACCGAACTGGAAGTAGATACCTTTCCGCCAGGCTTGGACGAAGATGTGATTCGCCGCTTGTCCAAAGTCAAAAACGAGCCGGAGTTCATGCTGGAATATCGCCTGAAAGCCTTTCGGCATTGGCAAACCATGCCGTCGCCAGACTGGGCGCAGCTCAAGATCGATCCTATCGATTATCAAGCTATCAGCTATTACTCCGCGCCCAAATCAAAAAAAGCCGGCCCTAAAAGCCTGGATGAGGTCGATCCGGAGTTGCTGGATACTTATAAAAAACTCGGCATCCCGCTCGACGAGCAAGAGCGACTGGCTGGGATTGCAGTGGATGCAGTATTCGACAGTGTGTCGGTAGCTACTACCTTCAAAGGCAAATTGAAAGACGCCGGCGTGATTTTCTGCCCGATTTCCGAAGCCCTGCACGAACATCCTGATTTGGTGAAGCAATATCTCGGTAGCGTAGTGCCGACCGGCGACAATTTTTTCGCCGCCTTGAATTCAGCGGTATTTACCGACGGTTCCTTCGTTTATATCCCCAAAGGCGTACGTTGCCCGATGGAATTGTCCACGTATTTTCGTATCAACGCCGCCAACACCGGCCAGTTCGAACGGACTTTGATCATCGCCGACGAAGGCTCGCATGTGTCGTATCTAGAAGGCTGCACGGCACCGATGCGCGACGAAAACCAGTTGCATGCGGCAGTCGTAGAATTGGTTGCTTTGGATAACGCTCAGATCAAATACTCCACCGTACAAAACTGGTATCCGGGCGACAAAGACGGCAAGGGCGGTATCTATAACTTCGTGACCAAACGCGCCGAATGCCGTGGGCATAACTCCAAAGTGTCCTGGACCCAAGTCGAAACCGGCTCGGCGATTACCTGGAAATACCCAAGCTGCGTATTGCTGGGCGATGACTCGGTCGGCGAATTTTATTCGGTGGCTTTGACCAACAATCTGCAACAGGCCGACACCGGCACCAAAATGATCCACATCGGCAAAAATACCCGCAGCACCATCGTATCGAAAGGGATTTCCGCTGGCCGCGCGCAAAATACCTATCGCGGTTTGGTGAAGGTCGCTAAATCGGCCGAAAACGCGCGTAATCACACCCAGTGCGACTCGCTGTTAGTCGGTGACAAATGCGGTGCGCATACGTTTCCTTACGTGGAAGTGAAACAGCCGACTGCCCAGGTTGAGCACGAAGCGACCACATCCAAAATCAGTGAAGACCAATTGTTCTTTTGCCAGCAGCGTGGTTTGTCCGCGGAAGATGCGGTGTCGATGATTGTGAATGGCTTTTGTAAGGAAGTGTTTAAGGAGCTGCCGATGGAGTTTGCGGTAGAGGCGCAGGCGTTGTTGGGGATCAGCCTTGAAGGAGCTGTTGGTTAAAAGGTTTTTTGTTCCCTCTCCCTCAGGGAGAGGGCTAGGGTGAGGGGCTTTTGAATTTGAGGTGTCGTTAAGGTGTCACTATCGCGACGGATTTTTTTGAAGTCGGGTCTCGGCCCGACAGCCGAAATACTTTCTTTTGCGTGGCCAAAAGAAAGTATTCAAAGAAAAGGCCACCCGACATTCCGTCTTAATCCTGCGCTTCTCGCTTTTGACGAGGGTTTTCGGAAGGGGCTTCCTGCCCCTCCGAAAACGAGCGGCATCCCTGCCGCTCCCCTGCGGGCTATTCTCGCCAAAAGCTGCGATGCTCGGGGCGGAATAACGGGAACAACCCCGTCGCGGATTTAAAGCAGTTGGATGTTTTTTGATTGGGAAAGAATTTGTAGGATGTGCCGACGAAAGGAGGCGCATTGTTGGCGACTGTGTTCAGCACATCCGAGCTTGACCGGAACAGTAGGCTATCGTTGATTATAAATATTTTCAGGAGGCAGATAATGGCATGGGTTGAAGTGAATATGGATGGTGAAAAATACAAAGCTTTAA
The DNA here is from genome assembly GCF_059331595.1 of Methylomonas sp. PHL2-19. Lineage (NCBI taxonomy): Bacteria > Pseudomonadati > Pseudomonadota > Gammaproteobacteria > Methylococcales > Methylococcaceae > Methylomonas > Methylomonas sp. PHL2-19. The sequence goes on along the minus strand of NZ_CP196839.1, from coordinate 3,926,878 downwards.
CACACGCACTTCACGCTATAGGATTCACACCTACAAGTGGTAGACCTTATAAGGACGAAATTGATGTTGTTTGGCGTAGCGCAAGAGCACAATTAAAAAAAGATGGTTTTTGTTCTGTTATCAGGAATGGTAAAGAGCACAAAATTCAACTTTGCAGTAATAAATAGTTGAATGTGCCTAAAGCATATAATGCAGATATGGAAAATCAACAGAAATTATCTAATCCAAGGTTTTCAGAATTAATTGAGCGTAGAATATTGTGGGCAATTATTTTTATTTTAGTTTTATCAAATGTATTAACGGTAGCGAATAACTCGTTTCAAAAATCATTATATGGTCTGCTTTCTTATATTCCAGTTGAGAGTCTTCTGAAAAATAGTCTGATCAACAATCAGAAATTACTCGAATTGGAAAAACAAAATCTTCAAAAGCAAGTCCATCACATGAATGCCAGGTGGGAGTCTCATCGTTTTAGAGCAATGGGTATTTCTAAGAACATTGGTAAACGGTTGAAAGCAAATACCCAGAGGAATGTTAGCTCGATTTTCGGTGAAGCAATTCCCTATTTGGGAGCTGCTTTAGTAGTTTCAGTGACGGTTGCTGATGTTAAAGATGCTTGCGACACCATCGGAGAAATGAGTGAATTAGCTCAATCATTGGATTTTGAAACAGATAACGAAGAGCAACTCACGGTCTGCGGAACAGAGATACCAAATGTTGATGAAGTGCTTGCTTCGGTAAAACAACATCTTGAAATTTCGGTCAATCAAGCTGAGGAGCAAGCCAAAGAATCTGCTATAAATCTTTATGATGCGATTGGCGGTACTCTTAATGTATTGCTAAATAAATAGCCGGGTAGCCCGCGTAGGTCCGATTAGCGAAGCGTAATCGGATGAATGAATTTAAATAAAGAATTAATGTTTCTATTTTCGGAAATAATTTTTTAGGTATTTAGCTAACAGATCGGGTTTTAAACATGCGTCCGATTAGGCTTCGCTAATCGGACCTACTATTTCGATTTCTAGCTTTAATTTTGGGGATGGTTTTATTCCCGTATGCCGCGCCGAGCACCGGAGCTTTTGAACGGATTAGCCCGTAGGGGCGCCGCATGGATGCGGCGCGTTGCCGAAGGGGCAGGAAGCCCCTTTCGGCAACCCCGTTCAAAAGCTTCGGAGCGCAGGGAGCAAGCGGCATCCGGGTCGCCTTTTCTTTGGATACTTTCTTTTGGCGATGCAAAAGAAAGTATCTCGGCCGTCGGGCCGAGACCCGACTTTAAAACACCGTCGCGATAGCGACACAAAAACAAAGATTTAAGTGCTAGGTTTAAAAGCCTAGCCAGGCCAATGGTGACGCTGGAGCGTCGACGACTGCGTTCCCACGCCGGAGCGTGGGAACGATAAGGTTCGGAATTATTTAAAAAACTTAGGTGACTAAACGTATGCTCAGCATCAAAAATCTCCACGTAACCATCAACGATAAACCCATTTTAAAAGGCCTAACCCTGGATATAAACCCAGGCGAAGTCCACGCCATCATGGGCCCCAACGGTGCCGGCAAGAGTACCTTGTCGCACGTGTTGTCCGGCAAAGCCGGCTATACCGTTACCGAAGGTAGCGTGACTTATAACGGCAAAGACTTGTTGGAACTGGCCCCGGAAATCCGCGCCCGCGAAGGGGTGTTTCTGGCCTTTCAATATCCGGTCGAGATACCCGGCGTCAGCAACATTTATCTGTTGAAGGCGGCGTTGAATGCCATGCGCAAGCATCACGGCTTGCCGGAAGTGGATGCGATGGATTTTCTGACCATCGTCAAAAGCAAGGTGAAGCTGTTGCAGATGGACGAAAAGTTTTTGTACCGCGCGGTTAACGAAGGCTTTTCCGGTGGCGAAAAGAAGCGTAATGAAATCTTGCAAGCGGCCATATTGGAGCCCAAATTGTGCATTTTGGACGAGACCGATTCGGGTTTGGACATCGATGCGCTGCGTATCGTCGCCGAGGGCGTTAACTCACTACGTTCCGCCGAGCGTTCGTTCCTGATGATTACCCATTACCAACGCTTGCTGGATTACATCAAGCCCGATGTGGTGCATGTGTTGGCCGACGGCAAAATCGTCAAGTCCGGCGGGCCGGAACTGGCGCTGGAATTGGAAGAGCGCGGCTACAGCTGGCTGGAAGGGCAAGCGGCATGAGCGGCGCGGCGTATTTGACTTCGTACCCCGATTTGGCGGCGAGTTTGCCTGGACTGGATTTGCCTTGGTTGCAAGGTTTCAGAAATCAGGCCCTGCAAACTTTTGCGGTCAACGGTTTTCCCGGCAATCGCGAGGAAGAATGGCGCTATACCAATCTGTCGGCGCTGAATAAAACCGTGTTTGCACCCAGTGCCAGTCAAGTTGTCGATGAAGATTGGTTGAACCAATACCGTTTGGAGGATGCCGCCAGTGTGGTGTTGGTTAACGGCCAATTTTCCGAGTCCTTGTCGCGACTGCAAGACATGGCTGGCAAAGTGTCTGTGTCCAGTCTGAAACAGGCTTTGCAAGACAATCCGGCTTGGCTGGAAAGCCGCTTGGGTCAGGCGGTGACTAGCGCCGAACACAATTTGGTGGCGTTTAATAACGCTTGGTTTAGCGACGGCGTAGTGATTGAAGTGGCGGCCAAACAGCAATTGGACAGACCAGTGCAGATTTTGCATGTGGTTACCCAAGCCGACGCATTGGCGGCGACCCGTAATTTGCTGGTGATCAACGAGCAAGCTGAAGCGGAAATCATCGAAACCTATGTCGGAAGCGTCGATAGTTATTTCACCGCCTCGGTTAACGAATGTCTGCTGGGCAGCAATTCGGGTTTGACGCTGTATAAAGTGCAGCTTGAAGCGGAAAAAGCCCAGCATTTTGGCGGGACTTATGTGAAGCAGGCGCGTGATAGCCGCTTCAATCATCACAATTTTGCCTTGGGTAGCGGTTTGGCGCGCAGCGATATTCATAGCGATCTGGATACCGCAGCCGAATGTTCCTTGAACGGGCTATTTGTGGTCGGCAAGCGCCAGCATATCGACAACCATACCCGTATCAACCACTTAAAACCGCACGGTATTAGCCGCGAGTTTTATAAAGGCGTGTTGGATAACAAGGCGCGTGGGGTGTTTCAAGGTCGGGTGATCGTCGCCGAAGATGCACAGCGTACCGATTCGGAAATGAACAACCGCAATCTGCTGTTATCGGCGGATGCCGAAGTGGATACCAAACCGCAGTTGGAGATTTACGCCGACGATGTGAAATGTTCGCACGGCGTAACGGCGGGGCAGTTGGAAGAAAAATCGGTGTTTTATCTGCAATCGCGCGGCCTGGATGAAGAGGCGGCCCGAAATATTCTGACCTTTGCGTTTGCCAACGAGATGGTGGATAAGGTTGATAACGCCGAATTGAAAGCCTTGCTGCTGAAAGAGTTATTAGAGCGGTTTCCGGCGATCAGCTTATAAGATAGCCGCGACCGAGACCTGAAGCGCCGGCAACGCCACTACATCGATGCTATCGGCTGCTGTCAGTACGGATTGATCCAGATAATCGCCGTCTTGCGGTTGCCGATACACTTCCAGGCACTGGTCGAGCAGATTGACTATCCAGTATTCGGTAATGCCATGGGTGGCATAAAGGCGCAGTTTTTGAGTGCGATCGAAGCGCAGAGTGCTGTCGGAGACTTCGATCAGCAATAGCACGTCGGCGGAGTTGGGGTGGCGGGTGGTGTAGTCGTTGGTATCGGGTTTAACCAGAACCAGATCGGGTTCCGGCTCGGACAAGTCGCCAAGTTGGACGGGGCCTTGTACGCGAACAGCAACCCCCTCGTCCCACAAGCGGGCAAAAATGCGATTTAAACGGTCAACATGCCCTGCATGGTTAAATCCAATTGGTGCCATAGTGAGAATTTCTCCTTCGATGAGTTCCAAGCGGCTTTCGGGCGGAAAAATTCCGGCCTCGCCCATGCGGTGCCATTCGGTGATGTCGGTGAGATGTTTTTGCGGAAAGACGGCGACCATAGTTTTATCCCATTAGCGAATCGACTCCCTCGATTCTAGTGTTTAGTACAGACGAAATCAATTAAACCAAACAGTTAGCGATGAGCATATTTCCAGTAGAACAAATCCGCGCCGATTTTCCCATCCTCGGCGAAACCATCCGTAACAAACCCTTGGTGTACCTGGATAACGCCGCCAGTTGCCAAAAACCGCAAGCGGTCATCGACAGCATCGTGCACACCTATAGTCACGAATACGCCAACATCCATCGCGGCGTGCACACCTTAAGCGTCCGCGCCACGGATAAATTTGAAGCTGCGCGGGAAAAGGTCAGGGCGTTTATCAATGCCGCCAGCGTTAAGGAAATAATTTTCGTGCGCGGGGCGACCGAGGCGATTAACCTGGTGGCGCAAAGCTACGGCAAATCGCAACTCAAAGCCGGTGACGAAATTATTATCAGCGCGATGGAGCATCACGCCAACATCGTGCCCTGGCAAATGCTTTGCCAACAAATCGGTGCGGTGCTGAAGGTCGCGCCGATGAACCGAGCCGGCGAATTGCTGTTCGACGAATTCGAAAAACTGTTGAACGCCAATACCAAACTGGTAGCGATCACCCAGATGTCCAATGCGCTGGGTACGATCAATCCGGTAGAGCAGATTATTGCCGCCGCCCATGCCAAAAACATTCCGGTGTTATTGGATGGTGCGCAGGCGATTCCGCATATGGCGGTGGATGTACAAGCCCTGGATTGCGATTTTTACGTGTTTTCCGGACACAAGCTTTACGGCCCGTCCGGCACCGGCGTGCTTTACGGTAAGCTGGCTTTGCTGGAAGCCATGCCACCCTACCAAGGCGGTGGCGATATGATTCGGCAAGTGACCTTCGCAAAAACCGAATACGCTGGATTGCCGCATAAATTTGAAGCCGGCACGCCGGCCATCGCTGAAATTATCGGCTTGGGCGCGGCCATCGATTACGTGACGGCGATTGGTATGGATAACATAGCCGCCTACGAAGCCGAGTTGCTGGATTACGCCACGCAGCAAGCCGAGCAGATCAAGGGTCTGAACATCATCGGTCAGGCGGCGCACAAGGGCGGTATCTTGTCGTTTACGCTGGACCGGATTCACCCGCACGACATCGGCACCATGCTAGACAGTTTGGGCATCGCCATCCGCGCCGGTCACCATTGCGCGATGCCGGTGATGGACTTTTACGGCGTACCCGCCACGGCGCGGGCCTCGTTTGCCATGTACAATACCCGCCAAGAAATCGATGTGTTGATGCAAGGCATCAAGTCCCTAATAGAGGTGTTTGGCTAATGTTTGAAGATTTACGCGATCTATACCAAGAGGTCATATTCGACCACAACCGCAATCCGCGCAATTTCCGGGTGATGGCGGATGCCAATCGCCAAGTGGAAGGTTTCAATCCTTTGTGCGGCGATAGGCTTACGCTGTTTTTGAAAATCGACGATCACGTGATTAGCGACGCCAGTTTTCAAGGTTCTGGTTGTGCGATTTCCACGGCGTCCGTATCGCTGATGACCGAGATTGTCAAAGGTAAAACCGAAGCCGAGGCCGATGCCTTGTTCAAGCAGTTTCACGAAATGACCACCGGCAAAACCGAGGAAATTAATCTGGAGGCCATCGGTAAATTGGCGGTATTGGCCGGTGTGCGCGAATATCCTGCCAGGGTGAAATGCGCGACTTTGGCTTGGCATACGCTGGATGCCGCTTTGAAAAACGAAGCCCAGTCTATTTCCACCGAATAAGTTATCGCGTGTGACGAGCTTGTCCGAACAGGGGGCGGTTGTCTATGCCGATGGCTCGGTGTTGTCCGCCAGTCAGGCGCTAGCCGAACGCTTGGGCTGGCCCTTGCTGGCCTTGCAGTGTTTACCCACCGAATTGCCGCAAACGTTCTTCCTTTGTTACCGGGATGCTTGTCTGAAGTTACTGGACAAACAAACCCTGAAAAAGGGCGGTTTGGCGGTCGATGTGGATCCGCGTCCCGGCGAACAGCATTCCTATCCAGCGCCCAAAAAAGACTTGTTGGCGCAGGCCATCGGCAAGAAAACCAAAACCGTTGTCGATGCCACGACCGGTTGGGCGCAAGACAGCTTGGTGCTGTTTCGCATGGGTTATCAATTGACCTGCATCGAGCGCTCGCCGGTGATGGCCGAATTGATTGCCGATGGTTTTCAGCGTCTGGCGCAGAAGGATTGGGTGCTGAACCGGAAGTTGCAAACGCCCGAATTACTGGTCGGAAACGCCATCGAATTACTGGGCGGTTTATCGGAAAAGCCGGATTGTATTTATCTGGACCCGATGTTTCCCGCCAAGCGCAAGCAAACCGCGGCGACTCGCAAATCGATGGCCATACTGCGCGACATATTGGGTGATGATCTGGATAGGGCGGAATTGTTCGCTGCGGCCTGGCAGGCTACCGGCAAGCGGGTGGTAGTGAAAAGCCCCGATTATGCGGAGCCGCTGGGCGGCAAACCTAGCGAAACTTATCAGGGCAAATTGCTCCGATACGACGTTTATCTAAAATAAATGGGCAGACGCAGCCCAACCCAAACGAGGCAAGCATGAGTGATTGGATAGATGTTGTAGCCGAATCGGCACTGGCAAATGGCGAGCATGTGCTGGTCGATGTCGATGGCACCGATGTGGCGATTTTTAAAATCGACAACCAATGTTATGCGATCGAAGACGTGTGCACCCATGACGGCGCTGAAATCGCCAGTGGCGAGTTGGATGGCGACGAAATCGTTTGCCCGCGCCACGGCGCCCGGTTTTGCGTGAAAACCGGCGCGGTAAAATGTGCCCCGGCTTACGAAGATGTGGCTACTTTTGCGGTACGGATAGTTGACAGCCGGATACAAGTCGAGAATCCTAACTAAACCGGCGCCAGGCAAAAGATAAACGGCGAAAAAAGCCAGTCGGCGTTAGAATTCCCGATCTTTCGCGATTCAACCGTAACAACTCCCGCATCATCATGGAACACTTCATCTGGAATATAGACCCTATTCTCGTCGACTTCGGCTTCTTGAAAATCCGTTGGTACGGCTTGATGTTCGCATCGGGCTTTGTCGGCAGTTTTTTGACCATGCAATGGATTTATCAACGCGAGGGCAAAAACATCGAAGAGCTGGACACGCTGCTTTGGTACATGGTGATCGCCACCATCGTCGGTGCGCGCCTGGGTCATACTATGCTCTACGATCCTGCTTATTATTTGTCTCACCCTTTGAAAATCCTGGCAGTATGGGAGGGCGGTTTGGCCAGTCACGGCGCGACGCTGGGTATCATTCTGGCTTTATATTTATACCGGCGCAAATACGGTGATAGTTATTTCTGGTTGTTGGATCGCGTCAGTATCCCGACCGCCCTGGCCGGTGCACTTATCCGGATCGGCAATTTCTTCAATTCCGAGATTTTAGGGATTCCGTCAGAACAACCCTGGGCCGTGGTGTTTGCGCGGATCGATCCGCTGCCGCGCCATCCGGTACAGCTTTACGAAGCGGCGTGTTATCTGCTGATTTATGGGATTTCGTTGGCGATTTATAAAAAGCACGCGGATAAACCCGGTTTTGTGTTTGGCTGTTTCATCAGCATGCTGTTCAGCGTGCGGTTTGTCCTGGAATACTTTAAAACCGAACAAGCCATGTACGACACCGGGGTGATGTTCACCACCGGCCAGCTACTCAGTGTGCCGTTCGTGCTGGCCGGCATTGGCTGTATCGTGTGGGCTATGAAAAACCATCAGCCCAAGCCTGTCGCTTAATCGTTTATAATCCCCGGCTTTTAATCGCCGGGGTTGCCCGGCGTATGCTGCCCCGTTGGGGTATCCGTTTCGGTTTTGAGAGTTCATGCAAGAAATTAATCCCATTAAATACAAGATAGCCGACCTGCGTGAACGTAGCGCCGGTCTGAAAAGCTATCTGGATTTCGATACAAAAAGTGAGCGTTTGGTGGAAGTGCTGCGCGAACTGGAAGATCCGGCGATCTGGAATAAACCGGAACAAGCGCAAGCCATGGGCAAGGAACGGGCAATGTTGGAAGGCATTGTCAATACTATCCTGGAACTGGAACAAGGTCTGTCCGACGCGGAAGAATTGCTGTTAATGGCGGTGGAAGAAAACGACGAGGACACCGTCGATACCGTGGCCGCCGATCTTGAAGAGTACGAAAAGAAAGTCGCGGCGTTGGAATTTCAACGCATGTTCGCCGGCGAAATGGACCCGAACAATGCGTTTTTGGATATTCAGGCCGGTTCCGGTGGTACGGAGGCGCAGGATTGGGCATCCATGATCGAACGCATGTATTTGCGTTGGGGCGAGGCGAAAGGCTTTAAAACCGAGTTAATCGAGGAATCGCCGGGTGACGTGGCCGGTATCAAAAGCGCGACCATCAAGTTCGAAGGGCCATATGCTTTTGGCTGGCTACGCACCGAAACCGGCGTGCATCGCTTGGTACGAAAATCGCCGTTCGATTCCGGCAACCGCCGCCACACTTCGTTTGCCTCGGTATTTGTTTCACCTGAAATCGACGACGATGTGGAAATTGACATTAATCCCGCCGACTTGCGTATCGACGTTTACCGCGCCAGCGGTGCAGGTGGTCAGCACGTCAACCGAACCGAATCCGCAGTGCGGATTACCCACGGTCCCAGCGGCATCGTCACCCAATGCCAAAGCGATAGGTCGCAGCATAAAAACAAAGACACGGCGATGAAGCAACTGAAAGCCAAATTGTACGAAATGGAAATGCTGAAACGTAGTGAAGGCTTGCAGGCGATTGAAGATTCCAAATCTGACATCGGCTGGGGTAGCCAGATTCGTTCCTATGTATTGGATCAATCTCGTATCAAGGACCTACGTACCAATGTCGAAACCGGCAATACCCAGGCGGTGTTGGATGGCTCGCTGGATCAGTTTATTGAGGCTAGTTTGAAGAGCGGGTTGTAAGTTTGATAATCATTAATTACGTCGTCGCCAAAGCATGAGTGGTGTGTTTGAATGACACAAAATAACAACGAATTTTCATCTTTATCTGATCATGAACTCGTGGATGCGTATGGGCATTCTGGAGACCCTTGGGTTCATGAAATGATTAGAGCAGAAGAACGTCGGCGCATGGCCGAGCGTGCTTTAGCTCAAGCGACAATATCCAACAAAATCGCAATCGCTTCTTTGGTGATAGCATTTGCAAGCCTAATTGTTGCGATTCTAGCATTACTTAAAACTGATTGACGCACACTGGGCATCATAGGGAAACGCTCCCGCTTTACTTCAAGCTCTGAATTTACTGTCGGAGGGACTATGAAAGGTTTTTCACGGATTACGTTTGACGCTACGGTGATGGGCGGAAAACCCTGTCTGCGAGGACTAAGGGTGACAGCGGGAATGCTTGTTGGTTTGGTGGCCAGTGGCTATTCGACCGAACAGATACTGGAGTTGTACCCTTATTTGGAAGCCGATGATGTTACGGAAGCCCTTCGTTTCGCCGCGTGGAGAGCCGAGGAGATTGAGTTACCATTGAATGCCGCGTGAAAATATTATTGGACATGAATTTATCCCCTGCTTGGACAGGTGTGCTAAACCAAGCAGGGTTCGATTCCGTACACTGGTCCACAGTCGGCCCTGCGGATGCTCCAGACGTTCAGTTATTTAAATGGGCCAGGGAAAATGAAGCCGTGGTATTTACCCACGATTTGGATTTTGGCGCGCTGTTAGCGTTGACTGGTGTGGAAGCACCGAGCGTGTTTCAAATTCGTACCCAAAATATTTCACCACAAGTGCTCGGACCGAGAGCTATTGAATTGTTGCACCGCTTCAAAACGGAGCTTGATAATGGTGCTTTGATCGTTGCCGACGAATTGCGCGAAAGAGTAAGGTTGTTGCCCTTAAGTCGCTAAATTTAAGCCTAATTTATCTCTATATAATAATTTTTGAAAATGTCAGAACTCGAACACGACGAACAAGAACAGATCAAACAACGCCGCGAAAAACTTAACGCCCTGCGCGAAGAAGGCATCGCATTCCCGACCGATTTTCGGCGCAATGTGGTGGCCGGTGAATTGTTGGCCGAATACGGCGATAAATCTGAAGAGGAATTATTAGCCGAACCGATTCGGGTGAAGATCGCCGGGCGGATGATGACGCGGCGTATCATGGGCAAAGCCAGTTTCTGCCATTTACAGGATATGTCGGGACAGATACAGGTCTATGTCGCGCGCGATAATCTGCCGGAAGGGGTTTACAACGACCAGTTCAAGAAGTGGGATATCGGCGACATTATCGGTGCGGAAGGCATCTTGTTCAAAACCAAGGTCGGCGAACTCAGCGTCAAAGTCGATGACATTCGACTGCTGACCAAAGCCTTACGGCCGCTGCCGGAAAAATTCCACGGTATCGCCGATCAAGAGATCAAATACCGTCAGCGTTATCTGGATTTGATCATGAGTGACGAGACGCGCAAAACCTTCCTAATGCGTTCGAAAATCGTCAATTACATCCGCGAATTTTTGATCGCGCGCGACTTCCTGGAAGTGGAAACACCGATGATGCAAGTCATCCCCGGCGGCGCGACTGCCCGGCCATTCACCACTTTCCATAATGCGCTGGATATGGAACTCTATCTACGTATCGCGCCGGAACTGTATCTGAAAAGACTGGTGGTGGGGGGGTTCGAACGGGTTTTCGAGATCAATCGTAACTTCCGCAACGAAGGTCTGTCGACCCGCCACAATCCCGAATTCACGATGATGGAGTTCTACCAAGCCTACGCCGAGTATGGCGACTTGATGGATCTGACCGAAGCGATGCTGAAAGGCATAGCCGAAGATGTGGTAGGAAATAGCGTTATTGAATATCAAGGTGATCAATACGATTTCGGCAAACCGTTCGCGCGGATGACAGTGTTGGAGTCGATTTTGCATTTCAACCCCGAATTGACTTTGGCTGATCTGACGGCTCGGGAAGCGGCCGTGAAAGTTGCCGAGAATTTAAAGATTCCGGTTAAAGACAGTTATGGCTTGGGCAAGGTGCAAATCGAGATTTTCGAAAAAACCGTCGAACACCGCTTGATGAATCCGACTTTTATTACCGCTTATCCGGTGGAAGTATCACCGCTGGCGCGCCGTAACGACAACGATCCGCATGTCACCGACCGCTTCGAATTCTTCGTCGGCGGCCGCGAGATTGCCAACGGCTTTACCGAGTTGAACGATGCTGAGGACCAAGCCGAGCGCTTCCAGAAACAGGTCGAGGAAAAAGAAGCCGGCGACAACGAAGCCATGCATTTCGATGCCGATTACATTACTGCGTTGGAGCACGGCATGCCGCCCACCGCCGGCGAGGGCATTGGTATCGACCGTTTGGTGATGCTGTTTACCAACTCGCCGAGCATTCGCGATGTGCTGTTGTTCCCGCACATGCGTCCCAAAAACTGATGTCACAATCAGACGTCTATGCCGTGTTATCGCTATTGGATTTAAGAGAAAATTATGAGCGTTGAAGCCAAAGAATTTAAAAATGCCCTGAAATTATGGGCCAGCGGTGTGACAGTGGTGACAACCCAAGGGCGCGATAATCAGCCCCGAGGCATGACCGCCACGGCGTTTAGCAGCGTGTCCGTGGAGCCGCCGCAAATATTGGTCTGCCTTAACCAAGCGACCGATACCGGTGCTGCATTGCTGGAAAGCCGCCGCTTCGCCGTGAATATTCTGAATAGTGCACAAGAAGACGTTTCCAATCAATTTGCCGGCAGTACCACCCAAGAACAGCGTTTTGCCAGCATTGCTTGGCAAGCCGGTGAAAATGGCGCGCCTATTTTGAACGAAGCTCTGGCGGCACTGGAGTGTCGGGTAGTGCAACAAGTTCAGGCCGGTAGCCACTGGGTGATTATCGGTGAAGTCGATAGCGTGGTTTGCCGGGAAGGTGAGCCTTTGCTTTATTACCATTCCGCTTACCGCACGGTGGCGGCGCAAGATTAAGCCAAAAATCCTCGTTGCGATTGTTGCTTGATAGAGCAGACAATTGTCGTATACCCGACAAATTTCTCATGAATTGTGTGTGAATAGACGCGATTGTTGCCGGGTTTGTTGATTTGTAACGCCATGAACCGCATGAAAAATAACGGTCATATAGATATGGCCGATTTTTTGCTTATGAGAGATTGGATTTTATCCATCTTTCAGAGTTATCACGGAGTTATCAATGTCAATCAAGGTTATCAAAGAGTTTTCTGAAAAATCCAAAAGCGATGAGGGCTTGAAAGAAAAGCTGAAAGCCTGTCTCAAAATCAAGGAGCTATTGTTATTGGGTAAGGAATACGGGTTCGAAATCGATGAAGTGGAATTGTATCCACCCAACGAACCGCAATTTGTTGAAGAACAGCTTTCAGAAAAACTTGCCAAAGCTCTGCTCAGAGTTTAACGATTGAGTGCCATCCTGCTTCCCGGCGGGGTGGCACCGTTATGAGAAATAGTCAAATCTGGTGTATGGCTGATTTGAATCAGGCGGCCATCTGCTGTGTTTCTTCTGTTTTCTCCGGTTCCATAATGACAGCCATGCCGTCCTGAAAACGAATGCCCTCAATCACATCCGGCAATCGTTTAAAGCCGCGTATCTTGCGCCAACTCTTCTCGGCGGTTAACGCCAATTGGAACACCAAGCCCAACAAGGTATTGCGGGACACGCAGTTCTTGGTGCGGGTGGTCCGATGGCGAATCGTCGCAAAGCTGGATTCGATCGGATTTGTCGTCCGAATGTGTATCCAGTGCTCGGCGGGAAAGTCGTAAAAGGCCAATAGCGATTCACGGTCTTTTTCCAACACGCCCACCGCCTTGGGGTACTTGGCTTCAAAGTCACGCAAGAACGTGTCGAAGGCTTGATTGGCCAGGGCTTTGGTTTCCGCCATCCAGATTTCTTTCAGCCCCGCCTTGGCCTTGCCTTGGATTGAATCGGGTAGCGTCGCCAGCACATTCGCCGTCTTATGCACCCAGCAGCGCTGGTGTTGTGTGGTGGGCCAAGCTTCGTTGATGGCTGCCCAGAAACCCAAAGCGCCGTCGCCGGTAGCCAGTTTCGGCGCGTCCTGTAGACCTCGCGTTTGTAAATCCTGCAAAACACTCAGCCACGAGGCTTTCGATTCCCGATAACCGTCCGATAAGGCCAGCAAGCGCTTTTCACCCTGTTCGTTGACTCCGATGATGACCAATAGGCACAGCCGATCATCCTCGCCACGCAGGGTCGAATAGATGCCGTCGGCCCAGACATACACAGTGCGCTCCTTCGATAAATCTCGCCGATTCCAGGCCAGATAATCCTCGGCCCATTGGGCTTTCAGGCGGCTAACCACGGCAGGTGACAAGCCTTTGGCATCGTCACCCAGCAACACCGATAAGGCCGACTGCATGTCGCCGGTGGAAATGCCGCGCAAATACAGCCAGGGTAAGGCCGCTTCCACCCGTTTTGTCTTGCGAACATACGGCGGCACCAGCGACGAGTTGAACTTGATCCTGCCGCCGGAACGGTCTCGAACCTTGGGGATTTTGACCGTCACGTTACCCACGCCCGTCACGATCTCCCGCTCCGGCAAATAGCCATTACGCACCACGGTTTGCCGGCCCCGTAAATCGGTAACCTTGGCGTATTCGCCCAGAAAAGCCTGTAGCTCCGCCTCAACGGCTTGTTGGATCAAGGCTCTAGCACCCGTCTTCAACAAATCCGTCAAAGGATCGTTAATCCCACTGGCATTATTCCAGTCTTTTGCATTATCTTTGTTCATGGCGTCTCTCATTTTGCTGTTATTCGATCTCGACAATCTCATTTCAGCAGAGGGCGCCACCTTTCATCAAGTCGGGCCGTACACCAGATTTAGTTATAACTCCACCGTTATCGGTAAGGCGTAAAACGGCAGTCCGTAAATTCTAAAAACGACTCGACAACGGTAAACTACACGTTTGCGGCTATCGAGGAGTTTTCAAACATGTTCAATGCTATCCACGCTCCCCAACTGATGGGGATACTCAATGTCACTCCCGATAGTTTTTCCGATGGCGGCAAATTTACTGGCGTGGCGGCAGCGATAGCTCAAGCTGAAAAAATGATCGCTGAAGGCGCCGATATTATCGATGTCGGCGGTGAGTCGACGCGGCCTGGCTCCGATCCCGTTATGGCGGATGAGCAAATTCGCCGAGTGGTGCCGGTGATTAACGCGATCCGTGCGAACAATCCCCAAGTTCAAATCAGTATAGATACCACCTTAAGTCAGGTTGCAGCATCAGCGGTGACGGCGGGGGCGAGTATCATCAACGATGTCTCGGCCGGCCAAGGCGACCCTAAGATGTTGGCTTTTGCGGCAACAACGCAACTTCCCATCATCCTGATGCATATGCAGGGCACGCCCAAAACCATGCAAGATAGGCCGCATTACGACGACGTGTTGACCGAGGTACTCACCGCTTTGCAACAACGCATTTCAGAAGCATTGGCGGCAGGCGTGTTGCCGGAAAACATCGCGATAGATCCAGGGATCGGTTTTGGCAAAGGCAAACAGGACAATATCGATCTGTTGGCGCATTTATCCCGCTTCGTCGACTTGGGTTATCCCGTGTTATTGGGAACCAGCCGCAAGCGCTTCATGGGTAGCATCTGCAATGTCAGCGAACCCGCAGAGTTGGTTACCGCGACAGCCGTGACCACGGCGTTAGGGGTGATGGCGGGGGTACAAATGTTTCGGGTTCATGATGTCAAAGCCAACCGGCAGGCAGCGGATGTGGCGTGGGCCATCAAGCTGGCGCAGTGATAGATCTAGATCTAGATCTGCGTTTGCAGGTATTGCAGGCTAAATTGGCGGTATCGCCGCTGACTAAGATCAACCACCCAGAGTTAACCAACCGACAGTTGGAGTTGTGGATCAAGCGCGATGACTTGCTACATCCGATTATCTCCGGCAATAAATGGCGCAAGCTCAAATATATCCTCAATCAGGCCTTACACAATGGCGCCGACAGTATCGTCAGCATGGGCGGCGCCTATTCCAATCATTTACACGCCCTGGCTTTTACCGGTAAAGCCTTGGGGCTGAAAACCATAGGCTATATTCGCGGCGAGCGGCCCACGCAACTTAATGCCACGCTGCATGATCTGCTTGATTGGGGCATGGAGCTGCGTTTTGTGTCGCGTAGCGACTACAGGCAATTGCGCGACTACAAAGGTCACGACAGCTTACCTGAACTGCAGGCCGGCCAATATTGGTTGCCGGAAGGCGGAGCTACAGACTTGGCTTTGCAAGGCGTTGCCGAACTGGTCGATGAAATTGACGTCGGCTTTCATACGCTGGCCGTTGCCTGCGGCACGGGCACCACTTTGGCAGGTTTGCTTACCTCGCCGCTAACTCAACAGGCTATCGGTGTGGCAGCGCTGAAGGGTGGCGACTTTCTAATCGACGATGTCGAGCAATTGCTGAATAAACGGGGAATGAACAGTCATGCGGACTGCCGAATTTTAGTGGATTACCATTTCGGCGGTTTCGCCAAAACGACGCCGGCTTTGTTGGCGTTTATGCAGGATTTTCAACGGCAACACGGTATCGAGCTGGAACCGATCTACACCGGAAAATTGCTGTTTGCGCTCTACGATTTAATCCGGAAGGGGTATTTCCCGGCTGGGCAGCGGATAGTGGCAATCCATACCGGCGGTTTGCAAGGCAAGCGCAACTAGCATTTCTGGTGGTTTTACCGGTTAAAAATCAAATAGATATTGAGTCATTACTCAAAATGGTGATAATAGCCGCTGCCTAAAAAATAATAACAAGGTGGCACCGTGGTTGCGCAGATCATTTCATTCCCCGAGCAAAAAAGTAGCAATAAACTGGCGGTGTCTTTCCGCTTTTTACTGAGTTTGTATGCCATTGTGCCGCTGTGTTTATTGGTCCTTTGGCTAGACGAATTCGGCTTTAATTTTGCATTACGCGATATGCTGCCCAGTAGCCCCACGCATTTTTTGTTGTTTCAAATTTTGTTCGGTACTCCGCATATCGTCGCTAGTAACCTATTATTGGTCAGTCATCAGGACTATCTGCAAGCCTTTAAAGGCAAATTAATCGCCATGACTTTGTTCATCATGGTGTTTTTCGGTATCGGCAGCCTGTTTATTCCATACCGTGCGCTATACATCATTACCGCTTGCTGGACGGTCTATCACGTTTTGAAGCAACAGCATGGTATCGCCAAAGCCGCTTGCCGCTTGCCGGGCTGGGCGTTTTACCTGCAACTGTGGCTCAGCGTCGGTGCCGGTATCTTCATTTACATGGGGATTTTTCTGAAAAACAGCCTGGAGCCGGAACAAGCCGCCCAAGTGTTGCAAATTGCCAGCGTGCTGACGACGGCTTTGGTTATCAGCACGGTGTTTTGCCAACGTTACGTGCCCAGCCGCTTGGGTATCTATTTTTTGTGGGCCAACACACTGCTGGTCGTTAGCAGTTGGTATGTTTACAGCCAGCAGTATTATTTTCTGGCGATCTTGATGCCGCGCTTGGTGCACGATATTACCGCTTACAGTTTTTACGTGACTCACGACGTGAATCGTCACAGCGAACAGCCGCAGAATAATTTGTTCCTAGCTGCAACGGCGATTCGATTACCTGTTTGGCTGGTATTGCCGCTGCTGTCGTTTGTTTTGACCTACCTGTTACAGGCTTATGGCGACGATCTGGTCAATTTATTGCTGCAAACCCTGTTTTCCACGCAAATTTATAAAGCCGTCACCTTGGGTTTTCTTGGATATTTGGCCTTGATGCATTATTACACCGAGGCGTTTGTGTGGGCCGCCGGCTCGCCGCTAAGGCGTTATATTCGCTTTAGCGGCGTCTAATCGCCTAGTGCGGCAGCGTGTAACCCACTTTAATGGTGACCTGCCAATGCGCGACCTTGCCGTTATCGATATGGCCGCGGGTTTCCACCACTTCAAACCAACGCATGTTTTGGATGGTTTCGCCGGCTTTGGCGACGGCGTTCTCGATGGCTTGTTGGATGCCTAGGCTGGATGAGCCGGTTAGTTCGACTTTTTGATAGACATGTTCTGGCATGTTATTTACTCCGCTTGAGGGTTGAATAAGGCTTGATAGGCGCGCGCGGCCGCTTCCGGTTCATGGTCAAATACGCCGCCTATCACCGCCAATAAGTCTGCGCCCGCCGCCAATAAAGTTCCACCGTTTTCCGGCAGAATGCCGCCGATGGCGACTATTGGCACATTTATAAATTGTTTGGCGCGATGCAGGCTGATAATGTCGGCGGGGGCGGCCAACGGTTTTGAACCGGACGGGAAGAAGCGGCCGAATGCGACGTAGTCGGCGCCGGCAGCGGCCATGTTCTGGGCTTTGTCCACATCGTTATAACACGATACCCCAATGATGGCGTCCGGACCCAACAGGCGCCGCGCTGCAGCGATTTCGCCATCGTCGCGACCTAGATGCACACCGTCAGCACCGATACTCATCGCCAACTCGACGCTGTCGTTAATCAACAGGGGGGCATCGTAAGCGTGGCAAACTTCCAACAAAAGCCTCGCTAATTGCGGCGCATCCAGCGGATTTTTGTCGCGGTATTGAATCACTCTGGCACCGCCGCGCAAGGCCGCTTCGACGTCTTTTACAATTTGGGAAATCGTTTTGTTTTCGGGCTGGGTGATGGCGTACAAACCGTGACGCGGAAATTTCATGCTTCTACCCAAAACAGCCGGTCGGGGTTGTATTGACCTTGTCCCGGACGGTAGGCGGCGGCCAGCGACTGCCAAGTAAATTCCTGAGCTTCGCTGACGGCGGTAAATACATCCAGACCTTGCGCCAGCAGCGCGGCGCTGGCGCTGGCCAGCGTGCAGCCCGAGCCGTGATAGCTGTGCGGCAGACGTTCCCAGTTAAAGGTTTCATTGAGATTGTCGGGCATATACAAACGGTTATGTACCAGTTCCGAGCTTTCGTGGGTGCCGGTGATTAGCACGTATTCGGCGCCTTTGCCCTGCAAGAAACGGCCGCAGTCGCCCAAATCGTTTTGCCCGGACAGACGGCGGGCTTCCTCGCTGTTGGGCGTCAATAAGGTGGTCAACGGCAGCAGTTGTTCGACGATGACATCAATTAATTGCTGGCCGGCCAATTCGGTGCCGCCGCCCGCCGCCAGTACCGGGTCCAGTACCACCGGAATAGCCGGATGTTGCCGCAAAATTTGCGCAATCGCTTCGGCTACAGCGGCGTCGCCAATCAAACCGATTTTGAATGCGGAGACTTTAAAATCGGCCAACAGGGTTTTTGCCTGAGTGAGAATGTCCTCCGGCTGTTGCGGAATCAGCGTCTTGACGTTGCGGCTGTCCTGTTCGGTTAACGCCGTAATCACACTAGCCGCATGGCATTGGTGGCTATTTATGGCCTCGATGTCGGCTTGCACACCGGCGCCACCGCTGGGATCGTGGCCGGAAAAACAGACTACCACCGGGCGGTTGCGGCTCATAAGCCGTCTCCATTCAGCAAGGCTAGAAACTCTTGTTCGCTGATGACGCTGACGCCTTTCTCGCGAGCGGCGTTGGTTTTATTGGCGCCGACATTGTCGCCAGCGACCAGATAGTCGGTTTTCGCCGACACCGAGCTACCGACTTTAGCGCCTTTGGCTTTGGCTAGTTTGCTCAAGTCGTCGCGGCTGCCGCTGTGTAGGGTGCCGGTGAATACGAGGGTTTTGCCGGCTAGCGGATGGGCGTTGTCGGTAGCTTGGTTTTGCGTTGGTATCAGAGTAAAACCCAGTGACATTAGGCTATCGAACAAGGGTTTGATTTTGCCAAAGCCTTCCGTGATTACCGCGGCGGTTTTTTCCGCAAAGCCCTCGATAGCGACGATGTCCGCTTCGCTGAGATTGAAAATCTCCGGCAACGCATAATGCGCCAACAGCCGTTCGCAGTTGCCTAGGCCCATTCGAAATACGCCGAAGGCCGACAGAAAGCGCCAGTCTTCGATGGCTTCGTTGCGGCTGCGTACTAATTGATCGACCAGATTTTGCGATTGCTTGGGACCGAAGCCCATGCTTTCGAATTCTGCGGCGGTTAAGGCGTAGATTTTGTCGACGCTTCGGATTTCGTTTTCGTAAAGCTTTTTGATGGTCGCAGCCCCGAAGCCGTCGTTGTTTTTCAGCACCCGGAAGAAATGTTCCATGCTGTTGCTGATTTGCGCCGGGCATTCCAGGTTGTTGGGGCAGACTAAATAATCGTTGTCCCAAATCAATTGGTGGCCGCAGCTGGGGCAGGTACTGGGTACTTGCGGCTCGGCGGGACGCAGAACTTCCTCGATTTTGGGGATGACCTCGCCGGAGCGGGCCAAGCGGATCAGCGCGCCAGGGCCTATGCCTTTATCCAGCACCATTTTGTAATGATGGGCGGTGGCTCGGGAAAGCAGGGCGCCGCTAAGGCGGACCGGTTCCAACTCGGCGACCGGGGTGATGCGGCCGGAGCGCGAGGTTTGCGGCGTGACGCCGATGACGGTGACTTCTGCGGTTTCCAGGTTTTCTTTGTAAGCCAGCTGCCAGCGGTGATGGTGGCGGGTGGCGCCCATCGCTTGTTTGAGTTGCTCGTCGACGATTTCCAGAATCACGCCGTCCACGTCGTAATCGAGCTTATGCCAGATGTCTTTGACGATGGTTTCGAAGTTGTCGATCAGGTCCTGCCAGACTCCCTCCCAGCAAGGCAATAAAGCAAACGGATAAAACACCGCCGCATGATCGGCGATGGCGCGTTCGGCGTGCTCGTCCAGTTCCTTTTCCTTGATCACGCTGGCTTGGAAGTTACGGGCGTTGTCGAAATATTCGGCCAGATTGGCGTCGAAATAACTGCGGCTGACCACGATTTCGCCGGCACCCAAGCCGCGTTGGCCTTGATTGGCGACTTGCAAGCCGCGCTCGAATACGCGGGTGATGTCGGTGCCTTTGCGGCCGTCGCCGCGGGTATACAGCATCCGGCCGTCGTCATAGGCGGCGTAACCATCCAACTTGGGCGTGACTTTAAAAGTCAGTTCGGCAAAATTTTTATCCAATTCCAATGCAGCCTTCTCGATACGGCTGGCCCAACGCTCCACTTCTTCGCGGCTATAGGCTTTGTCGGTGGAGAGCATCAGGGTTGGCAGATCGACGGTTTTACCCGCGAAAGCGGGTTCCGGCTCGACTGTGTGCAACAGCGGATGCTCGGGATGACGTCTTTTCAGTTCTGCCAGATAAACGAAGTCGTAATCGGTATCGCTGATGATCGGTTCTCCGCCGCGATACAAAGCGTTGGCAATCTCCAGAAACGTCACTAATTCACTGTCCGTGACGGTATGCAGCAAATCCGCGTGTGTGCACAATTCGCAAAAACGATTCTCACCAAGATCGTTCGAACTTAGCGCGGTCTGCAAAAGAATAGCTTTTTGACTGTCGGTAAACATGCCGGGGATAGATGTGTCGGGTAAGGCGGCGATTATAGAGGATAATATCGCAAAAAAAAGGCGGGAGAGAGAACTCGCCCGCCGAAGCATCTATCTTTCAAGAGGATCATGTCAACGGTAGGAAATCGCGTGACATGGGCTTAATATAAAGTTTTCTAGGGAACAAGCGTTGATCTAGGTCAATATTTGGCGGGTTATTGAATAGCCTGTTCTTCAGCCGTGTTGGTGGCGGGGTGGCAGGTTTTACACAAGCCGTGAATTTCAATGGTTTTACGCTGCGGTACGAAGCCGGCATCGCCAAGTTCTTTGGATAATGCGCTGAGTACCGAAGG
The DNA here is from genome assembly GCF_059331595.1 of Methylomonas sp. PHL2-19. Taxonomy (NCBI): domain Bacteria; kingdom Pseudomonadati; phylum Pseudomonadota; class Gammaproteobacteria; order Methylococcales; family Methylococcaceae; genus Methylomonas; species Methylomonas sp. PHL2-19. Next base: position 3,906,072 of record NZ_CP196839.1, on the reverse strand, counting down.
CGCGGCGCGCTCCTGAACCGTATGGCACGCGGTGCAGATTAACAGTAGTTGATCGTGTTGGGTGCCGGAGCAGTGGCAGCCGACGAACGCATTTAAACTCTCCACCCGATGAATCAGGCCTTGTTCCAACAGAAAATCCAAGGCCCGGTAGACTGTCGAGGGTTTTGCGGCGTCGTTTACCGGCCTGATTTGATCCAGCAAGTCGTAGGCTTTAACGGCCTTATGACTGTTCCAGATCAGCTCCAAAATCTTATGGCGGATGGGGGTCAGTTGTACGCCGCGCGTCAAGCAAAGTTGTTCGGCTACACTTATCGCCCTGTGGATGCATACGTTATGGTCATGCTCTGGTGCCGGGAAAATTGCTTGGTCGGTCATTTTGCAAAGGGTGATTGGGTTCATTCATTTTGTGGATGCGGTAAGTTATAGTGCCAGCATAAACAACCCATTTCAAATCGGATTACCAAATAAATTTTGTGTGTTTTTAAGGCGCGCGGTTAAGCGCCATAGTATGGTTGTTTGGCGGTTTCTCGGCGGACTTTTGCGAGCGGCTATAAGTAATTTTGAGGCAATAAATGAGAAGGATTACATTCCTGGTTTATGCAGTGCTATGGATTTTGTTGATTAGCCTGAACCTTTACCAGCAAGTCACGGATACCAAACAGTACGCGCAAAAAATTGCCACGCGGCAGGCAGAGATGTTTTTCGATCACATCGTATTGATCAGAAAATGGAATGCGTTGCACGGCGGCGTTTACGTGCCTATCACCGAGAGTACTCAGCCCAATCCTTACCTGGAAGTTCCTCATCGCGATGTAGAGACCACCGATGGCAAGCACCTGACTTTAATTAATCCAGCTTATATGACTCGGCAGCTCTCGGAAATGGGTGACGAATCGGATATTGCCTTTCATATTACCGGTTTTAATCCGATTCGCCCGGAAAATCGGCCGGACCAATGGGAAGCAGAGGCATTGTTGGCGTTCCAGCAAGGTCAAAAAAGTGTGAGCAGTATCGGCACTATCAACGGACAGTCTTTTTATCGTTACATGGCGCCGCTGCATGTCGATCAAAGTTGCCTCGTTTGCCATCAGCGGCAAGGCTATAAAGAGGGCGATATTCGCGGCGGTATTAGTGTCAGTATTCCCAGTGCCAGTATCGATGCTTTTGTGAGCGAGCGTCTGGAGCATTTGACAATCACCCATGCAATTGTGGCAGTTATCGGTTTGATCGTATTGCTGTTGTCTTATTTGGCGCAAGCCAGACTAAGCCTGCGCCTGGATAAAGCCAAAAGCCGTATGCAACTGGCGTATCTGGATTCGTTGACCTTGCTACCCAATCGCCGTTACTACGATGCCTTTGTAAAAAGGGAGTGGAAGCGCGCCTTGCGGCATAAATATCCTATCTCGATGATCATGATAGACATCGATTTCTTCAAGCTATACAACGACAATCTCGGACATATCGAGGGCGATCATTGTTTGCGGCAAGTGGCTAAAACCTTGAAGCGTTTCTTTAGAAGGCCGGGCGATTTGATTGCACGTTACGGTGGCGAAGAGTTTTGCGTGGTCGCGGCCTGCGATGCCGAACAAATCATGGTGTTGGCCGAAATTCTGCGTAAAGCCGTCGAGAATATGCGTCTGCCGCATCCGGCTTCCAAAATTTCCGAATTTGTGACTATCAGTCTTGGCGTTGCCAGTATCGTTCCGAGTGACGACCTGTCTTTCGAAAGCCTGCTGCACGCTGCGGATCAGGCGCTATACGATGCCAAGGCCACCGGTAGAAACCGGGTTGGCAAACGCCGGGTTTGAAACGATGGCCAGGGCCGGTGTTTGACCGGCCCTGGCCATGTCAGTTACGAATATTTTTCCAATAGTTTGGCATGAGCGGCTGCCAAGCGAGCCACGGGAATGCGCGGCGCGGAACACGATACATAGTTCAAGCCTAGGTCGTGAACGAATTTAATCGAACGCGGATGGCCGCCGTGTTCGCCGCAAATGCCTATTTTCAAATCCGGGCGCTGCTGACGACCCAGTTCCACGGCCATTTTCATCAGTTTGCCCAAGCCCTCAATATCCAGCGTTTCGAAGGGGTTGTCTTCCAGCAGGCCTGATTCTTCGTACAGCGGTAAGAATTTGTTCTCGGCATCCTCGCGGGAGAACGAGAACGTGGCCTGGGTTAAATCGTTGGTGCCGAATGAAAAGAAAGCAGCCGTCGCGGCCAGACGGTCGGCACGGGTACATGCCCGCACTGTTTCAATCATTGTGCCGAACTTGAAGTTGAGCTTGAGTTTGTATTGCGCTTCCACTTCAGCTTGAATCTCGTCGACATAGGTTTTCACGGTTTTCAATTCCTGTGCGGTGATCACCTGCGGCACCATGATTTCCGGTTCGACCGGAATCCGTTGTTTCACGCACAATGCCGCCGCTTCCAGAATTGAACGGATCTGCATTTTGTAGATTTCCGGATAGCTCATACCCAGCCTGACGCCGCGATGACCCAGCATTGGGTTAACTTCGTACAGCTCCAGCACTTTGTCCAGCATCATTTGTTTTTTGCTGATTGCTTCTAAAATCACGTCTTCGTTGAGCATATTGAACGGTGCCGGCATTTCCGCCGGGTGCGCCAGCGTATCCAGCGTGACCCGTTGGCCTTTGACGATGGTCAGGTAGTGTTTCAGCGCATCCAGCTCATCAATCAATTGGTGCTCATTGGGCAAAAACTCGTGCATAGGCGGATCCAGCAAACGCACGGTAACCGGGTGCGGCGACATGGCTTCGAACAACTGTTGGAAGTCATCGCGTTGAATCGGGAACAGTTTGGCTAAAGCCGCCTCGCGTTCTTCGGTGTTGTGCGCCAGAATCATGTCTACCACTAAGGGTAAACGGTCGGCGGCGTTAAACATGCGTTCGGTACGGCACAAACCGACACCTTTGGCGCCGTAGCTGATCGCCAGTCTCGCGGTTTCCGGCGTGTCGACATTAGCATGCACACGCAAGCGGGCTATGCTGTCGGCCCAGCCCAGCAAGGTTTTTAATTCCTCAGAGAATGAGGGCGGAATGGTGGGGATCCGGCCCAAATAGATATTGCCGTTGCTGCCGTCTATCGTAATCAGGTCGCCTTCCTTGATATGGATGTCGCCGACGATAGCCAAGCGGGCGCGGACATCGACTTTGATGTCTTCAGCCCCAGCCACGCAGGCTTTACCCATGCCGCGCGCCACCACCGCAGCGTGCGAGGTTTTGCCGCCGCGGCTGGTTAAGATGCCTTGTGCAGCGAAAAAGCCGTGGATGTCTTCCGGTTTGGTTTCTTCGCGTAGCAAAATCAAGTCTTGGCCGGTTTTACCCAGTCGAACGGCGGTGTCCGCGTCGAATACGCAATGGCCACACGCGGCGCCGGGGGAAGCCGGCAGGCCTTGGGCAATGGCTTTGACCTCGTGATTGGGGGCCAATTGCGGATGCAGCAATTGTTCCAGCATGTCGGGATTGATCCGCAGCAGCGCTTGTTCTTTGCTTATCAGGCCTTCCGCCACCATATCGATGGAGGTTTTCACCATCGCGGTCGCGTTCATTTTGCCGTTTCGGGTTTGCAAACAATACAGAATGCCGCGCTCTATGGTGTACTCGTAATCCTGCACTTCGTGATAATGCGCTTCCAGTTTATTGCGCAGCTCCACCAGTTGCCGGTATTGCTCGGGCATTTCCTTCGCCATTTCATGGACCGGTTTGGGGGTACGAATGCCGGCGACCACGTCTTCGCCTTGGGCGTTGACCAGGTATTCGCCGTACATCTCGTTGACACCTGTGCCGGGATTACGAGTGAAACCGACGCCGGTGGCGCAGTCGTCGCCCATATTGCCGAATACCATGGTGACGATATTGACGGCGGTGCCGTTGGCAATGTCCGGGGTGATGTGAAACTCGCGGCGGTAATCGACCGCACGTTTTCCCAGCCAGGAGTTAAAGACCGCACGAATGGCGATTTCCAATTGTTGGTAAACGTCTTCCGGAAATGGCCGGCCGGTTTCTTCGTGGACGACGGTCAGGAACAGTTCGCTGATTTCCTGTAGTTGGTCGGCAGTCAATGCCACGTCGGCTTTGATGCCGGCTGCACGCTTGACGTTGTTGAAATGGACGTCGAATTTTTCGTCGTCGATACCCAGCGCTACCTTGCCGAATAATTGGATGAAGCGGCGATAGGCATCGTAAGCAAAGCGCGGGTCGTCGGTCATTTCGATCAAGCCGGCCAGGGTTTGCTTGTTCAAGCCCAAGTTCAGAATGGTGTCCATCATGCCCGGCATCGAGATGGCCGAGCCGGAACGTACCGAAACCAGTAGCGGGTCGTTGGCGCCGCCAAACGATTTACCGCTCAGTTGCTCGATTTCGGCGATTTGCTGACGAACTTCATCCATCAGATCGACGGGTAACTGTTTGTTTTCCAGGTAAGTCAGACAGGTTTGGGTAGTGATGACAAAGCCTGGCGGTACGTTAAAGCCCATTTGCGTCATTTCGCACAGGTTTGCGCCTTTGCCGCCCAGTAATGCCTTGTTTTTGCCGTCGCCCGTATTGAATGAATAGCTGTATTTTGGAGTCATTATGGCCTTGTCGAAGTGTTGAAGTTAAATGATGGCTGCGGGAAACGCCTTGAGTAGCTTGTCGGCGTCTCGTGATGCCGGGTATTGCGGTTAGAATACCCCACTTTTTACCTATTTTTTTGAGTCATTACAAGTTACGCGCCATGGATAAATTTGATGTCATCATCGTCGGAGCCGGCGCGTCCGGCTTAATGTGCGCTATCGAAGCCGCCAAGCGCGGCCGGCGGGTGAAGATAGTGGAACATGCCAACAAGCCGGGCAAAAAGATACTGATGTCCGGTGGCGGCCGTTGCAATTTCACCAACTACAGCATAGCCCCGGAAAATTACATTTCCAATAATCCGCATTTTTGCAAGTCGGCGCTTAGCCGCTTCACGCAGTGGGATTTTTTGAGTTTTGTGCAGCGCCACCAAATACCGTTTCACGAACGCTTGCACGGGCAATTGTTTTGTGACAACAGCGCCAAGGATATTTTGGATGCGCTGTTAAAAGAATGCGGGCAAGTTGGCGTGACGCTGGCGTTAAATTGTCGGGTGGAGCGATTGGAGAAACGCGGCGACGGCGATTTTTTACTGCACACCAGTAGCAGTGTGATGTCTGCATCAGCCTTGGTCATTGCCAGCGGCGGCTTATCGATACCGAAAATGGGCGCCACGCCGTTTGGTTATAAAGTCGCGGAACAATTCGGCATCAAAGTTTGGCCGACCCGAGCCGGTTTGGTGCCGTTAACGCTGCAACCGGAGGACTCACAGCGCTTTACCCCGCTGACCGGTATCGCCGTGCCTTGCCGGGTAAGCAATCATCAGCAGTCGTTCAAAGAAAATATTTTATTCACCCATCGAGGTTTAAGTGGGCCGGCAATCCTGCAAATTTCCTCGTATTGGCATCCCGGCGAAGCGCTGCATGTGGACTTATTGCCGGATATGGATCTGGCGGAGATATTGAAAGAAAAGCGGCGGCAAGGTAGCAAGTTAAAAATCCAAAATTTACTGGCCGACTACTTACCCAAACGCTTGTTACAAGCCTTATTGGACGAGCGGCAGCTAGATATTACCGTCGCCAATTGCGCGGACAAAGATCTGAACGTGATCGCGGAAAATCTGCACCACTGGACGATCAAACCCAATGCCACCGAAGGCTATCGTACTGCCGAAGTAACCGTGGGGGGCGTGGATTGCGATGCGATTTCCTCGAAAACCATGCAGAGCTTGCAAGTGTCGGGGTTGTATTTTGTTGGGGAAGTGTTGGATGTCACCGGGTGGCTGGGCGGATATAACTTTCAGTGGGCTTGGGCCTCGGGGTGGTGTGCGGGGCAATATGTTTGAGGGTAGCAGTACAATCAATTCAGTTTTTCCAGCAAAGCCGGCTTTACCAAGTCAAGCCAATCCAGAATTCGGGTTTTGGTCAATTCGGGTTGGTTGTGATGATCCAGCACCAGGCCGACAAATTTGCCATCGACTACCGAACTGGAGTGGGTAAAGTGATAGCCATCCGTGCTCCAGGCACCGGTCACCTCGGCACCATAAGACCGAACGTGGTGATACAAATGAATTAATGAGCTGGCAAAGCGCGCGTAGTATTTTTGTTGGTTACCCAAACCAAACAGGGCAACCCGCTTTCCGGATAAATCCGCCTCATCCAGGCGGAATAAAAACTCTTCCCAGTTGCCTTCTTCGCTGCCGGTGGTTCTGCCGGGTATTTCGCCGACGCCGTAACTGGGCATTCCCAAAATCAAGGCTTTGTAACCAAGCAGTTCCGTTACTGTTGCTTGATTAACATTCACCGGTTCGCTGGCAATTTCGTCGCCCAAAACTCGGTACATGACCTGCGCCATCATCGCTGTCATACCTTTCTCGGTGCCGTAGAAAATTCCAATCTTGTTCATTGTTAAATCTCCATCGAATTGTCTACAAGCAGCAAAGCAAAATTTAAACCATCGGTAATCTTGGGTTCTGAGTTCTCGCTAAGTCGGTAACTTCAACGCTTTGCGGTAGACTGCCCAGTGGAAAGGGGCGAAACAGTGACTAACGTATTTGGTTATCTTTGTAACAATGAAACAGACACTCTGTCCGTTGCTTACAAAATCTGACAGAAATGTTGCTGTGTTTGGCTGATGCATAACGCTTTTTCTGAATTAGACGGTTTTTTATCAACCAGCCGAACAATGGCTTGAACCTTTCTGGGTATAGGCGGTAATCATTAATGGCTTAATCTTGAAATGGTTCATGGCACAAGCGGTTGGCCTAATCACATTCGCTGTGTGATAATCGAATTCAACTGCTAAGCTTCTGCTAACAGAAAACTGAGGAAACCATGTCAAACGATACTTTACTGGTCAGGCACAACGCCACCGGAAAAGAAGTTGAATATCCGTTGTTGAAGGGGTCTTTGGGTGCAGATACTGTCGATATTCGCTCTTTAAACAAAGATCTTGGGTGTTTTACTTACGATCCGGGCTTTATTGCCACGGCTGCTTGCAAAAGCAAAATTACATACATTGATGGTGATAACGGGATTTTGTTGTATCGCGGTTATCCCATCGAGCAATTAGCGGAAAACTGCGAATTTACTGAAGTTGCCTATTTGCTGATGAATGGCGAACTGCCCAATGCGGAGCAGTTGCGTGATTTTAATGAGGAAGTCAGCGATAGGGCCATCATCCATGAAGCTTTGCGCAAATTTTTTGATGGTTTCCATTACGATGCCCATCCTATGGCGATGTTGGTGGGGGTGGTGGGGTCCTTGTCGGCGTTTTATCACAGTGATTTGAACATTAAAGATCCTGCCAGTCGCATGATCTGCGCGACCCGGCTAATAGGCAAGATGCCCACCATTGCCGCAGCGTCATACCGGCATTCCATCGGTCGACCTTTTGTTTACCCCCGTATGGATCTGAGTTATTGCGAGAACTTCCTGAATATGATGTTCTCTCGTTCCTCGCAAAACTATATCGATCAAGAACATTACATCGATCCCAATCTGGTCCAAGCGCTGAATCTGTTGTTTATTCTGCATGCCGACCACGAGCAAAATGCCAGTACCTCGACGGTGCGCATGGCGGGCAGTACCGGCGCCAATCCTTATGCCTGCGTGGCAGCCGGCATAGCGGCATTGTGGGGACCGGCTCACGGCGGCGCCAACGAAGCGGTTTTGAATATGTTGGCGCAAATCGGTAGCGTCGAAAACGTCCCCAAATATATCGCCAAAGCCAAGGATCACGACGACCCGTTCCGTTTAATGGGCTTTGGGCACCGGGTTTATAAAAACTTCGATCCGCGCGCTACCATCATCCGCAAAACCTGCTACGAGGTGTTGAGCAGAACCAACACCAACGATCCTCTGTTTGAACTGGCCTTGGCCTTGGAAGAATATGCGTTGAAAGACGAGTATTTCATCGAGAAAAAACTCTACCCCAATGTCGATTTCTATTCCGGCATTATCTATAAAGCCCTGCACATCCCCGTCGAAATGTTCACTGTGATGTTTGCGATAGCCCGAACCGCCGGCTGGATTTCACATTGGCTGGAGATGATGGAAGAGCCGGCTACGCCGATCAGCAGGCCGAGACAGTTATACGTCGGGCCCCCGCTCCGTGACTATACCGCTGTGAATAATCGCTAAATTATGCAGAAAATCGACATGAAGTCAGCACAAACCAATACGCAAGAACCGCCTGAGAACGCCAAGACAGAAGCCGAGAAGACGCCGTCTGCGGAGCAAGATCCTGCCATTCCGACAGAAATTAATGGCCCGAAAGGGCCGGAGCCTACTCGCTTTGGCGATTGGGAACGCAAAGGCCGTTGCGTCGATTTCTAACAAAAAATTATTTTTCAACTTTAAATACAGGGTAAATCATGTCAGCAAACAGACCACTTTCGCCCCATCTGCAAGTTTATCGATTGCCCTTAACCGGCTTGGTGTCAATCACCCACCGCATGACCGGGGTGTTCCTTTCCATGGGCCTGGTGCTATTTGTCTATGTGCTGTTCGCCATTGCCGCTGGTGAAGGTGCGTATGTCGCCATGCAGGCCTTTATGTCCTACTGGTTGTTTAAACTGGTGTATTGGGGCTTTATTTATGCGTTATTTTTTCATTTGGTGCACGGTATTCGCCATCTGATTTGGGATTTTTGCAAAACCTTCGAACGCATGACACTGGACAAATATGCAGTTTACGAGCTGATTGCTTCGGCGTCGTTGACATTGATTACCTTTGTGGTTTCTTAAAGGAGGGCTGGTTATGGATTACAAAGCAACATTGGAAAAAGCCGCTGATTTTTTCTCGGTACATAGCGGCTCGGGTCATTTCTGGTATCAGCGCGTCACCGCTGTGGCCTTGGTGCCATTGTCTATTTGGTTGATTGTGCTACTAAACAAGGCTCTAAATGCGCCGTATGCGGATACCGTGGATTGGTTGTCTTCACCATTTAACACCCTGGCGATTATCGCCTGGACCGTGGCAGTGGTTTATCACGCCGCGTTGGGTGTGCAGGTGGTGATCGAAGATTATGTGTCGACTATTCCGGTAAGAAACTTGGCAATACGTGCCACCAATCTGATTTTTTTAGTTTTGGGTGTCGCGGCATTGCTCGCGATTATCATCATCTTTTTCGCAAGGTAACTCATGGCCTCAGCATATAACATCATCGAACACCAACATGACGTTGTGGTGGTTGGCGCCGGCGGGGCCGGTTTGCGGGCTACTTTTGGTATGGTGGAAAAAGGTCTGAAAACCGCCTGTATCAGTAAAGTGTTTCCTACCCGCAGTCACACCGTCGCAGCACAGGGTGGTATAAGCGCCGCGCTCGGCAATATGGGTGAGGATGACTGGCGTTTTCACATGTATGACACCGTAAAAGGTTCGGATTGGCTGGGCGATCAAGATGCGATCGAGTACATGTGCCGGGAAGCGATTCCGGCCATCATCGAGTTGGAACATTACGGCGTACCGTTTTCCAGGACCGCAGAAGGTAAAATTTACCAGCGGGCTTTTGGTGGTATGTCTACGCATTTCGGTAAAGGCCAGGCGCAAAGAACCTGCGCAGCAGCCGACGTAACCGGTCATGCCATTTTGCATACCCTGTACCAACAGGCTTTAAAACACAAAGCTGAATTCTTCGTCGAGTACATCGCGTTGGATTTGATCATGGAAGAGGGCGAGTGCCGCGGCGTCCTGGCCTGGTGCCTGGATGACGGTTCCATTCACCTGTTTCGCGGCCATCAAACGGTAATGGCAACCGGTGGCTACGGTCGTACCTTTCTATCGTGCACCTCGGCGCACACGGTTACCGGCGACGGCAATGGCATGATCTTGAGAGCGGGTTTGCCTTTACAAGATATGGAGTTCGTGCAATTCCATCCAACCGGTATTTATGGTTCCGGTTGTTTGATGACCGAAGGCGCGCGCGGTGAGGGGGGGTATTTGACCAACTCAGAAGGCGAGCACTTCATGGCGCGTTACGCCCCGCATGCTAAAGACTTGGCGTCTCGCGACGTAGTGAGCCGGGCGATTACGGTCGAGATTAACGAAGGACGCGGCATCGGTCCTAAGAAAGACCATGTGCATTTACATCTAGAGCATCTAGATCCGGCTATCATCCATGAACGCTTGCCCGGCATCACCGAAACCGCCCGAATTTTTGCCGGTGTCGATGCGACGAAACAACCGATTCCGGTTTTACCGACCGTGCATTACAACATGGGCGGCATTCCCACCAACTACAAGGCCGAAGTGGTCACACTGAAAGACGGTAATCCTGATTATGTAGTACCGGGCTTGATGGCTATCGGCGAAACCGCCTGCGTTTCGGTGCATGGCGCCAATCGTTTAGGCTCTAACTCCTTGTTGGATTTAGTGGTATTTGGGCGGGCGGCGGCGATTCGTTGCACAGAGCTGATCAAGCCGGGCATGCCGCATAAGCAGTTGGCAAAAGACGCCACGGATCAAGCATTATCGCGTTTCGATAAAATCCGCCATGCCAACGGTAGCCGTAAAACCGCGGAAATCCGCATGGATATGCAAACGACCATGCAGTCTAAGGCGGCGGTATTCAGAACTGAGGCCACGCTAAACCAGGGTATCAAGGCCATAGGGGAGATTGCTGCATCGTTTGATGATGTCAAAGTGGGTGATAAATCGCTGATTTGGAATACTGATCTGGTGGAAACCCTGGAGCTGGATAATTTGCTCGGCCAGGCTCAGGTTACTATTACTGCTGCCGGTAATCGTCAAGAAAGTCGCGGTGGCCATGCACGCGAGGACTTCCCGAAACGCGATGACAAGAATTGGATGAAGCACACTCTGACCTGGCGGGAAGGCAATAAAGTCAAAATCGACTACCGCCCCGTCCACCTGTATACGCTTACCGACGAAGTCGAAGTCGTTGCGCCTAAAGAGAGGGTTTACTAATGGTTGAATTTACACTGCCCAAAAACTCGGTGATTAAAAAGGGTAAAACCTATAAAGCCGAGGGCGCTACCAACGTCCGCCATTTTGAAGTTTATCGCTGGGATCCGGATTCTGGGGAAAATCCGCGCATCGATACCTATGAGATCGATATGGACCAATGCGGACCGATGGTGCTGGATGCGATTCTGAAAATTAAAAATGAAATCGACAGTAGTCTGACTTTTCGCCGCTCCTGTCGCGAAGGCGTCTGCGGTTCATGCGCGATGAACATCAACGGCAAAAATACGCTGGCATGCACCAAAGCGATTAGCGACTACAAAGGCACCGTGAAAATATTCCCGTTGCCGCATATGTCCGTGGTCAAGGATTTGGTCGCGGATATGACGCATTTCTTCGAACAATATACGTCGATAAAACCCTGGTTAACTGCTGAATCAGAAGCGCCTGCCGAAACCGAACGCCTGCAAAGCAGGGAAGATCGTGCCAAACTCGACGGCCTCTACGAATGCGTACTCTGCGCATGTTGTTCAACCAGTTGCCCAAGTTATTGGTGGAATAGCGATAAATATCTCGGCCCGGCAATCCTGTTGCAAGCCTATCGTTGGTTAGCCGATAGCCGCGATGAAAACGATAAAGAACGTTTGGACGAACTCGATGAGTCGTTTAAATTGTATCGCTGCCACACCATTATGAATTGCACGGATACTTGTCCAAAAGGACTTAACCCCGCCAAGGCGATTGCCGAAATCAAGAAGCTCTTGGTGGAACGCGACCATCTGTGAGCGAAAACATCAATAAGCTGCGCTGGCGTTGCCGGCGCGGTACCCTTGAGCTGGATTTGATGCTGCTCAGGTACTTAGAACATCGTTACCTCTTCGCCGACACTACGGAACAGCAAACGTTTTTGCAAATGTTGGAACTTGAAGATACTGAACTGATGCGATACTTGATGGGTGAACAATTGCCGAGCGAAGAGAATATGAAAAGCTTGGTCTTGGTAATCAGAACTATGCCGGTTTAAGTTTTGCTAAAATCTGGCTGCAAAAGCGATGCTCCTCACCATACAAAATGATCTAACGTATTAAAAAACTTCAAATAAACTCTCCTTTACGTATCTTGCGGCAGATAAAGTCCCAAGATTGTTCAAAAGTCATTTAAAACCTATTCGGAATGAAAAAGAGCGACTTCAATTATCAGTTGCCGGAGCAACTTATTGCCCAGTATCCGCTGCCGGAACGGAGCGCCAGTCGATTGCTGCGTCTGGATAGACAAAGTGCGGCAATTGCAGACTGTCAGTTTGCCGATTTTGTCGACATGATAAGCAGCAACGATTTATTGGTTTTTAACAATACCAAAGTCATGCCTGCTCGCTTGTTCGCGCATAAGTCAAGCGGCGGTAAAGTCGAAATGTTGATCGAGCGAATCGAGGATACTTACACAGCGCTTGCTCATGTTAAAGCAAGTAAGTCGCCAAAGACCGATGCCTTGTTGAGCTTGGAGAATGGCGCGGTATGCAGGGTTATGGGTAGACATAACGATTTATTCAGGCTGCGGTTTGAAACGGAAGCCGGCTTGTTTGCGCTATTGGACGAAGTAGGGCATATTCCGCTGCCGCCCTACATTAGCCGTGTTGACGAAGCAAGTGATTTGGATCGTTATCAAACGGTATTTGCCGAGCAACTGGGTGCCGTGGCTGCACCTACAGCCGGGTTACATTTCGATCAGCCAACTATGGATCGCTTAGATCAAAAAGGCGTAGCGCGCAGTTTTGTGACTTTGCATGTCGGCAGCGGCACATTTCGTCCTGTGCGGGTCGAGGATCTATCCGAACACGTGATGCACAAGGAGTTTTATAGCATCTCGCAAGATTGTGTAGATGCAGTTAATCAGGCGAGGGCCAGGGGAGGCAGAGTTGTGGCTATAGGTACCACTGCGGTAAGAGCTTTGGAGTCAGCCTCACATAGTGGCGTATTGCAGGCTGGATGCGGTGATACTGACTTATTTATCACGCCGGGTTATTCGTTCAAATCTGTAGATGCGTTGCTGACTAACTTTCATTTGCCGGAGTCGACGTTGTTAATGTTGGTTTCGGCATTCGCGGGCTATGACGCAGTCATGAACGCTTATCGCCATGCTATTGAGCAACGCTATCGATTTTTCAGCTATGGCGATGCGATGCTGGTTATTTAAGGATTTTCTGAGGGAAGATTCTATCTGCTCCAGCATGTTGAGGCATCTAATGTTGCGCTCGCTACGGTTTTGCTGCCGGTATTGTCTATTAATAAGGTACCGCATTTGTCACTGGCTTGGGCTCCGGTCGGAACCGCGCTCAAGGTATAGCTGCTAGCACTGGCGCCACTAATAGTTACCGTGTAAAACCCGGCGGTTTCTGTTGGGATCGTATAGATCGATGGTGTCCCGGTATCGCCGGTTGACGATCCACAACCGGTTACCGCAGTTCCTCCAGCAGCGGCGTCACAAAAGGTATTGGCTTCCGTAAAACGTCGCTCCATGGCATTGGTTAGTCCGAGCAATACGCCTTTGACATCCGCTCTTCGCGATTTGCGTACACTCTCTTGATAGCCAGGTATCGCGACGCCTGCAAGTATGCCGATGATGGCCACTGTAACCATTAACTCTATAAGAGTTACGCCTTGTTGTGTTTTGTTCATTTTAATTTTGACCGGTTTGGGTTTTATCGGTTATTGAAATATATAAGCCTGTTATCGCATATCGGTTTAATTCAGTGAATACACGCAAATTCGTACGACTAAACCCCGATTAACCAAAAGTCACAGGCATTAAATTCTTAGTATCAGACTAATTCCAAAATAAGCTCTGAACAACTGAGCTATTTATCTCAATTGGCGCCAAGAAGTTCTTTTGCCGCCACCACCTCCTCCGCCAGGGGTAGTTGGGGGTTTTTTAAAAGCTTTCTTGTCCAGGCCATCGCTACCGGATCCGATACCAATATTCTCAACAAGACTAAGATTTTTATGTATGCCAATGCCCAAGTCAAAACCAGTAGCAGCAACTAATTTGCCATCAATTAGCATAAGATCGTTTATATCAGCTTTACTATCATTACCGAATAAATCGAAAGAGGCTGTAGCGGGGCGTTTACCTGTAATTGCCTCCACAGTCATGACGCGGCTCGCACCACCACCCGAGCATGGGTCAGCACTCGGAATCATTGTCGAGAAAATCACTAAATCTAGATACATCACCGGTGGACTAACGACTCTTTCACCTTGAGCGATGTTCGTGGGCTTAAGGAGGTTCATAGCCCAGCCTTTTTTAAGATTGGCTGCACTGCAAGTGGCGGTGGGCGTATCGTCGTCCGTTGATGGAATGGTTGCCACCGAGTAACACACAGTATTTCTAGAGCTTACCCGTACCACGCCTGTTTCCTCTACGCCGGCAGAGTTTTTGGGGTTACCCTCATATGTGATAGTTTGCTCTTGTAGTTTCGCTCTGTCGGTGATTGCCCCAGAGTTGTCATCCCACAGGCCGTAAAAAGACTGAACCTGTGGACTCGTCGGTATGACGTTGTCAGTAGTCTCAAAATATTTGCCTGTACCGAAATACACCATAATGCCACCGGTTTGCTCTGAGCCAACTGCACCAACACTAGGTTTTCCGGTAATCGGTTGACGGTTTGCCGATGTGCATGACGTGCCTGTTGTGGTGCAGGCGACGAATAGTGGCGCGCCACTGTTAGCAATAGTCCAACTAGTTGCGGAGGTCGTGCCTACGTTGAATTTCCAAAGGTTTCCGTAGAGATCCCCGGCGTATATGGTGTCTACAATTGTGTCCCCGTCAGTATCAACCGCCTTTGGTGATGACAGACCATTTTTTTGTGCGGCGTCACCGACTCCGGTATCAAATTTTTTGATTAACGCGCCTGTCTTGGCATTCAATACAAACAACACTGCCTTACCCGCGTCGCTGTTATAACCATTCGCAACGATAACGGCCCACGTGCCGTCTTTCATTCTAGCGATAGCGGGTTGACCTATTGTATAGCCTAGGTCATTGTCATCCGTGCTAGTGAACTCCCATAAAACGCTGCTGGCGCCAAACGTATCAGGATTAGTGACGTCGAGCGCGAATGCGGCTCTGCCTCCGGCTCCTGTGACACCTGCGAGAAGGGTATGCCAGCTCGAATCGTAATACACGTCGCCAAAGCTTGACATGCCGTCAATAAAATACTGATGGGCATAAGTGAGCGATGTCAACTTGCTTAATTCCGGAAATAACGCATTCGGAACATAAGCAAAAATCTCTGTGCCGCCAGTGGTGATCGAGCCGGAGTTCTTTTTAGCGTCGAACCCATGTAGCATGCCGTCATTGGCACCTACGTAAATCATGGGTCTGCGATTTTGGTAACTCGTACTGGCCCGAAATGAAGTGTAGTCGCTACCTTCTGCTCCGGGTAGTGAACTGTATCCGAAGTCATCGGTTCCAACATAGATGGGGTCGGAGTTTACGATGTCACCGAGCTTGTTGGTAGCAATTGTGGCATTCGCTAGATCCGTGTTGTTTTCTAGGAAAGTGCCGTCAAATTTCTTGATTCTGTTTCTAAAGTTTCCGGTACCCAAGCGCTGTTCGTTTGTGTTATCCCCGCGTAACCAATTGAGCCGTAACTCACCTTTGCCGTCAGCAGTACCCGATATTTGGTTTAAATAGTCCTGCTGCGAACTGCCTGTTGGCGCGGTGGTTAAGTTTGCCCATCGAAACTCTATACCCCGTGGAGCACTAGTTAACGTTGGGTTGAGCGTGTAAATTTTGCGGCTACTTGATGTCGGTAACTTTGTGGCAGCGTCCCAGTTGAGATTGTTTGTTTCCAATGCGCCAGTAGTGTCATTGACCGGGATTGCCAACAAATGTCCGCTCCAGTCTCTGGGATCGAATTTGGCTTGATAAACCAATGTCCCGGTATTTAATTTTGCGGTATTGGCTGCTACCGCAGAGGAAGAACTGACGTTGCTGAGTATTTTGGCGAAAGCTTTTCCCAATTGTTCGGAAAGTTTACCGGCATTGGTTACCAGAAAATAACCGTCAGGAGTACCATTTTTATCTTCGTCCCATTCATTTTGGTCAAGAATGTTGTCTTTGTTTTTGTCGTTTACACCCCATTTTGCCGCGTACCAAAGCGGGTCATGTTTAATAAAGCTGGCTGAGGTGGTGGTGCCCACGTTAAATGTTCTGGATGCCGTGAGCGGTAAAGAGACGCCATCGGCCCAAGTACCACCAGGAAACTGACCTGGAGGTGTATCAAGAAAATAATCTTTATCATTTTCTCCGGCATCGGGTTTGTCACGTACTTCCAGATAAACGCCGTCCTTGGTGGTACCGGAAATAACGTAACCCATGTGCTGGGTTATGCCGCCCGCGGCATAGGTTGAATTCAGATCGACCACTACTTGGTTTGATGCATTGACCGTAAACGTATATTCCACAATCGCATCCATATCGTGATCGGCAGCTTGCTCGACGTCCTCGTAATTTATACGGAATTTTCCGTACGGGCGTCCTCCGTTAATCGCGGCATCTTTATTGCCTGGAGTAACACCCGAGACTGGTTCTACCGTGTTGACAATCTTTTCTACGTAAAAGTCTACGATCTGATTGGTGGGCTGAAAGCTGGTTGAGGACTGGGAGATGCTGGAGCCCGCTACGGATTTTGCGAAGGGTACCAAGGTTACTATCTTGCCGTTGACCGGTATTTCGATTCTGGGGAGCGGCGAAGCTAATGCCACTGCCAACGTATCAGTTTTCTGATCGCCGGTAGCGGCGTTTAGATCGGTTTGTCTGCCGTACAAAGCAATGCTACCGGCATAAAAGCCACCTAATTTGGTGGGTTCTTCCGGAGCGAGGCCACGGATATTTTTAAAGCTGTTTGCCGATTTTGCCGTGGGGGCACCGTCGCTGAGAATCCCCGATTGACCGATAAAAATATTGCTCGATTCGGATTCGTTACCCCAAATTGTATCGGCTAGAGTCGATACATTCAGACCAGACAAATCACCTGAGAACGACGAGTCAAAATAGCTGCCGGGTAACTGATTGGTATCGTAGGATGCGTTTATATCGCTTATAACCAGTTGCATTGGTTTCGCACAGCTCAGATATTTACCGCCTGTATTTGAATATGGATCAAGCCAAGTCGGCAAAGGCAATCCTAGTGTTGCATCAGGGGTATCCGTGGCTGTTATGGAGTAGGCTGAGGTGGGGGCTGCTTTACCAGCAAAATAGCGTAAACCCTCGTACATCATTTCCGCTATAGGGTTACCCCATTCGGCTGCTTCACCTTCCGTTATTGCGCGCGTGGTAATCCACCCAGAAGCGTAAGCGTGATCCGAGTAGTTGAAGGTGTTGATACGTAGGTTGTTGATTGTCTTGACGATACCGTTGGTTGTCGTAAATATGCCTGTAGTAGGGTCTACTTCGTTGGTGAAAGATTCTATGTTTTTCCTGAGTACGCCGCCCGAGATGTTCTTTTTATAAGAACCGGTCAGCAAGCCAAATGCCATCGAGTCATTTTCGCCATAGGTGTGTAGCAACCCTGTGGGTTTATAGGTTGTGGTTGATCCACTTTTGTAGGCTTTGCAGTTGGCTTCCAATTTGCCGGTTTCGCAGACGTTAACATTGACACTGTAGTCGGTGATGCTAGAGGCGGTATTCGAGGTGTCCCAGCGCAATACGAAGCTGTCGTCGCCGTAAGCCTCCTCGTGGTGGTATTCAATATCGTAAGCGACACCAGCGGTGAGATGAATAGTGCCATTATTAGTATTGCAATTGCAGACGCCATGGCCTCCGTAATATCCTGCCACTACCGTACCGTTAATCAATACTTCTACTGCATCGTCGCCATCTACCGAAAACTTGTAATTGAGACTGGCAGGAACAGTGATTTTTCCTTTTACAACGGTTAAATAACGTTCGGTACGTTCAGGATTACCATTGGCCTCCAGTCTAGTCATGTTGTCAGTGTGGCGTAAGTTACCGGTGGTGCCGTAATTAGTAACAAATGTTGCATACTCCGCAGCGCTCGATGGATGGGCGGGAGCAGTATCTCCGGTTCTATAAGTTTTTCTCACCAAATTGCTGAATACTATATCGGGAACTACCGACCAGTTAGAGCTACCCGTGGTTGCACAGGCTGTACGGCTGCCGTTATCGCAATCGCTACCGGCCACGGGCCGTTCGATGGAAAGCCATTCCCAAACGCGGTAGGAAGTATTATTTAAGACGCGCATCAAGGGTTGGCCGGTGTAACTTAAGGACACATTTGCAAATAGGTGGCTTTTCCCCGTAGCGGGCTCGGCCAACGGTGTGTAGTCTGAGATAAGGTATCCCGGGTTATTGCTAGGATTGTATTCCTTACCCCATGAATGGGCATCTTGAGGGATAAATGAGCGTTTGAGTACGGTCTTCGAGGTGGTGTCGTCGCCTCGGTAACCGCCATATAGTACCTTGCGGAGAGCGTCAATACGCGCGGTTGTAATGTAGTTAAGAAAATCACCGCTCCAGTCACCGTCCACCGATGAACAGGTTTTATCAGTAGCTGATGGTGTTTTTGCTTTCGGTGTAAAGTATCCTCCGTCGCTGTCCACGTAATCGTAACAACGATGCGAGTCGAAATACCCGAAGTAGTCGATGCTTGGTTTATAGCCAACGTCAATTAATCCATCGCCGTTAAGGTCAGAGGCATCGTTATAGGCTTCATAATACAACTTATGATCGCGGCCCATGGTCAGCATGACGATAGGTGGAACGCTCGAGGTTAGAAATAAGGGTTGTTGAGAAATACCTGCCGAAGCGTTGAAGCTTGCTAGCAATGTCTGAGACAGAATCAGCAAAAAAAAGGCTTTTACTTGGCGTTGCTTAGTTTTCATGATTTTGCCCTCTGCGCGTTTCTGTCTGAAATCAACATAGTCAGTACGACTCACTAAATTTGGTAAATAGACTGGAGCATGACGATAGTGTCTGCTGTGCCGCCGGTTGCTCTGGCGGTAATTCGATAGTTATGTTTTCCGGGACATGCTGCAGGTGCGGGCAAGCAGCCCAAGTCTTCGATTATGTAACGAGGATTAGCGCTGAGGTTTGACAAAACGCCCGTATAAAGCACCGAATCATTGTCGTCCCAACTTATGCTGTCCCAAACTTCCGACGTTTCCGCTGTTGCGCTATTGCAATCTTTATCGCGCGGATTGAATCTCCCGGCAGCTTTGCTGCAGGTGTAGGCATGGGTATTTAGCCAAGTTTCCCCCGCTTGCAAGGCGGACTCCGCCGCTTGAAAGGCAAGATTACGGTCACGCATATTGCCGGCCATTTTTTCTTCCAGACTAGTGACATTGGTGCCGGTCACGCCAATGATCGTCAGAAGCATCAGCATGATTAAGGCGACGACTAGCACTGCGCCAGTTTGTTTTGTTTTCGACTTATTCATGGTGCCACCTATTGCAGCCGATTACGCACTGCAAGCGTCGCGTTGAACACGCGGCGAATTCGCCGGTCACCTGGGTTAATGCCAGTGTTCCCGTTGTAATCGTAAGTGAGGGTTTGCGAGGCCAGATTCTCGCTGGTGCGCGCCAGGATGGAGATACGCACGCTGGCGACATGGGTGATATCGGTGACGTTGGCGGCGGTTTTATATTGGTTGGCTACCCCGTCGGCATCAGTATCTTCTCCGTAGAGAATTTGCAGGTTTTCGATGCCATCGAGTATTTCAACTGGATTGCTGCTACTTGCAGCCTTGGTATTGTCGTATCGCCAAAGAGCTGGTTCCCCGCTTGCGCCTGGACGGATGAAATAGCTGTATGCGCGGTAAGCAAACACTTCCGAGCTGGTTTTGTAGCAGGGTGGGGAAGCGCAAGTTGCCGGCAAAGACACCGCATTGTGCTTAATCAGTGTCGAGGTAGTGCCCGTGGTGGCCCGGAAAAGGTCGGCGTTGCTACAGCTGGATATTAAAACCGGATCACCATCAACTATGCCGCAAGTATTGGAACTGGAAATTTGTATATCCGAGCTTGCGCTTGCCATATCTGCTGATAAATAACCGCCGCAACTTTCACCGTAAACCACTGTTATGACATCGGTGCCAGGAGTGATCGGCGTAGCTAAACCTGACAAGGCGCTTGGCAAGGCTGGGGACCAAGTGGTCGTTACCGGCGATGCCTCACTGCCGTTGTAGCCGACTATGATAGTGGCTGGTGTTGGCGACGATATAGCTGGCGCAACAACGGGCGAGGTAATTGCGGTTGTGGCAGTATTGGTGGGTGTTAAATCGGTTATGGATATACAGCCTTGAAAACCGCTTAAGCGTAAGTCTTTGCTGAGTATTTCCAACGCATAACGGCTGTTTTCTTGTAAACGGGATAGGCCTTCCTGCATTCCGTAAGTCTGCTTCGCGTTAACGAAAATCTTAATTACCCCGCCTAATAGGAAGGCGCCCAGAAGCAGCGCAATCATAATTTCTATGAGAGTCATGCCTGTTTGCAGGAAATAGGTCTGATTTTTTTTCATGGCTGGAAACTCATTACAAACCGTTGCGTCGCCGCTCCATCATGGTCGTCATCCCACCAAATTTTTACCGCATACGCATCGCCTATCCCGTCGCAGTTGTGTGCGGATTTTGAATTTCCGTCCCCCGGGGTTTTGTCCTTACACACGACACCTTCGCCGCTAGGTAATTGACTTCTTAGTTGGTCGTTCCATTGTTTTAAATCGTAACCAGCCATTTGTGCCGGTGTGCAAGTGTTTGCTAAGCAATCGTTATTCGTTTCTGCTTGGTTATCGTAGTTACCCACTGCGTTTGCTCGTACTCGGTCTGCTATATCGTAAGCAAGCAAAGTAGCCTGTGAGCGAAAATATGCACTTTGATTGTTCCGCAGGCTTGTGGATTGCAAGCCCGCCAAGCCAAGCAAGCCCAGGGCAAGTATCACCACGGCGATCAAGACTTCTATTAACGTGAAACCGTTGGCTGTTTTCATGGGTGACTAAAATGGGGGTAAGCAGGATGTGATATTCGAGGCGGTGCTCGCCACCGTGTCAGTGTTGGGTATGCCGTCATTATTGGCGTCCAGGCCCATGCGTACTCGGCCTATGGAGTTCACAATAATTAATCTAGAAGTATTTGCTTCTGGCGTGTTGTTGCCGTCGCTGTTGTTACAAATCACGAAACTGCCGTTGGTATTACTTTGTCCGGATGAAGTAAATCGAATGAAGTTGGCAAAATTATTTCCGCGTAAGGTGTAAGAAGCGCTCAGTGCCGCATAAGTTTTGAGAAGCACATCGTCGCCTGTGTCGAACTCGCCATTGTCATTTGCGTCCGTGAAAACATCCCAGCCTTGCTCCCAATTCGCTGAAGCCCAGGCGGTCTTGTTCTTATTAGTCGATGATTTGTCGTCAATTTTGCGCACAGTCACCGATACGCCACGTTTTACCGCTTCGCTTCGCGCTAAATTCAATGCTGTGACTAATTCGTTGGCTGATGTGGTTAAGCGGTTGTTGCTGATAATCGAAGTGAAGCTTGGAATTGCAATACCCACCAGAACGCCGGCGATAGCGATGGTCACCATCAGCTCAACCAGCGTGAATCCTTTAGATGTTTCGGTGAATAATTTTTGCATAATTTATTGGATTGTGACTCAGGTAGTTGGGCGCAAATGAACTCAAACTCTGTTGCTGTTATTTGCCGCTCCGGCCTATGAAAAGTGCGTTTCTACTCTGGGAACAGGGAAGCGTTGGCTCGTCAAAATCGAATTTGAAGATAGCACAGGATTCAACAAAGTTATGCGAGTTAAACCACAATCACAATGTGAGTGTTTACAGATTTTCGCCAAAATGGCGGTCCCAGCAACGAAGCGTCTTAGATTTTTAAAATGAGTGTTTTTCGGCAAGATCAGCTTTCTCTAACTACAATCTTGGCTGAGCTTAGCTACAATCTGAGCAATGTAAAATTCTAATCAGGTGAACTGGCAATCGCAGTTTGTGCTGATTTAACGGTTTTAAATTATGTTCGATAAATTTTGAGGAGAAAATTGTGGCAACAATTCTTGCTGTAGACGATTCCGCATCAATGAGGCAGATGGTGGCGTTTACCTTAAAAGGCGCCGGTTATAACGTGGTAGAAGCGGTTGATGGAGCGGATGCCTTGAATAAAGCGAAAGCGCAAGCTTTTGATTGCGTCGTTACCGATGTCAATATGCCAAACAAGGACGGAATTGAGTTGATTAGAGACTTACGCGCTTTACCAAACTACAAGTTTACGCCGATGTTGATGCTGACCACTGAAGCGGGAGCGGATAAAAAGCAGCAGGGCAAAGATGCCGGTGCAACGGGCTGGATAGTGAAGCCATTCAATCCCGACCAACTCTTGAAAACGATCAAAAAAGTGATGGGTTAAGTATCCGCCTCTTCAGAGACATCAGCACCGGGTAATTCTATGTCAATCGATATGGCGCAATTTCATCAGGTTTTTTTCGAAGAGAGTTTCGAAGGACTTGACGCGATGGAATCGGGATTGCTCAACCTTGATTTGGGGGATGTTAACGTCGAAGACATCAACACCATTTTCCGCGCCGCGCATTCGATCAAAGGCGGTAGCGGAACTTTCGGTTTTACCGCGGTTTCCGACTTTACCCATGTCATGGAGACCTTGCTTGATGAAATGCGCGATGGCCGCAGAAAGATCACGCAACCGGCGGTTGATGTATTGTTGGGGTCAGTCGATTGTCTGAGAGATATGCTGCAATCGATACAAAACGGTAGTGAAGTGGATCAGTCTGATGTCGCTGAGCATAAATTAGCTTTGGATAACGAGCTAAATAATACAGTGCCCAGTTCCCCTGCAGGGAGACACGCTCCGGACACTTCGGCGTCAAAAAGTGCTGCGGATTTGCCGGCTGAAGAAGCTGAACAAATCGCCGGCTGGGTGATAGCCTTCAGCCCACATTTACATTTGTTGAAGACCGGTAACGAACCGGTGCGGATGTTCAGGGAGTTGGCAGCCCTGGGCCAATTGACGACAACCGTTGATTTACAAGGTGTACCCGATCTTTACGATTTGGATCCGGAAGAGTGTCATTTGTCCTGGAAATTGCGTGTTTTGGGCGATATTCCGGAGGCGGAAATTGACGAGATTTTCGATTGGGTCGAGGACGATTGCGATTTGGCTAAACAGCCAATCTACAAAACGTCCACAGGTTCTGCGCAAGCCGAGGTCTCAGTAGACATCGCTATAACGCCCGTTACAAACAGCGTTCATAGAGACATCAGCCCTGAGTTTGCAAGTACCGGAGAATCTGAGTCGAATACGCTGGAGCGTAAAAACGGCAAAAAAGAGGAAGCAAAAGCCGCACCGAAAGGTTCAAGTTCCATTCGCGTGGATACCAGCAAAATCGATACCTTGATTAACATGGTAGGGGAGTTGGTCATCACCCAATCCATGCTCAGCTTATTAGGCGAACATTTCGAACTGAATAAACTTGATCAATTGAAAAACGGACTTTCTCAGCTAGAGCGACATACCCGCGAACTGCAGGAAAGCGTGATGAACATTCGCATGCTGCCTATCAGTTTCGTGTTTAGCCGTTTCCCACGGCTGGCGCATGATATCAGCAGCAAACTAGGTAAAAAAATCGAACTTAAATTGGTGGGTGAACACACCGAAGTGGATAAGACCGTCGTCGAACTGCTCAGTGATCCCTTGGTTCATTTAGTCAGAAACAGCTTGGACCATGGCATTGAAATGCCCGATGTCAGGCTCGCGGCCGGCAAACCCGAGACGGGTACGGTCACCCTTGAAGCCTATCATCGCGGCGGGAACATCGTGATTGAAGTGACTGACGATGGTAAAGGCCTCGACAAAGATAAATTAAGGGCCAAAGCCATTGAAAAAGGCTTGATCGATCCCGATGCGATCTTAAGCGATAAGCAAACATACGAGCTGATTTTTATGCCGGGGTTTTCTACGGCCGAAAAGCTTACCGATATTTCCGGTCGCGGCGTGGGGATGGATGTGGTGCGACGTAATATCCAGGCTTTGGGCGGCAACATAGAAATCCTTTCCGAGTTAGGCAAAGGCTCCACCATTTCCATTCATCTCCCGCTGACTCTGGCTATCCTGGATGGTCAGTCGATTGCGGTTGGCGACGAAACCTACATATTACCCTTGGGTTCTATTATCGAGTCACTCCATGTCAAGGAAGACAGGCTCAATCGAGTAGCGGGCAAAGGCGAAACTTTCCTGTTACGCGGCCAATATCTGCCGATTATTAGAATGCATCAAATTTTTAACGTACCCACCGCGAAAACCACCAAGCTAACCGAAGGTTTAATTGTGGTTGTCGAAGGGCAAGGGTTGCGTTGCGGATTGTTCGTGGATGATCTGCTTGGACAGCAGCAAGTGGTAATCAAGTCGCTCGAGGCGAATTATCGACGGATTGACGGGGTATCTGGCGCAACTATTCTGGGCGATGGTTCGGTGGCACTGATTCTTGATATCCCCGGTCTCGTGCGTTTAGCCAATCAATAAACCTAACCTAAAGCGTGTCATGTCGGAAATAATCGAACTCAGCAACACTGACCAGCAAGATGCAAAGCGCTTGGATACTAGTTTGCAGTTTTTAAGCTTTACCTTGGGCCAGGAAGAATATGGGGTAGATATTCTGCGAGTTCAGGAGATTCGCAGTTGGGAGCCGGTATCGCGAATTCCTAATGTGCCGGCTTATGAAAAAGGTGTGGTCAATCTGCGCGGTGCGATAGTGCCTATCATTGATTTACGCGAGCGATTTCAACTGGGACACAGTGATTATTCGCCTTTGACGGTCGTTGTGGTCTTGCAAGCGCACATGGCCGATAAAACCAGGATCATCGGGGTCGTGGTGGATTCAGTTTCAGACGTTGTCGATGTCAATAAAAAAAGTATCCAAAGCGCGCCGAATTTTGGTGCAAAAGTCAGTACTGAATTTATCAACGGCCTGGTTTCAGTAAATGGCCGAATGGTGATGCTGTTGGATGTAGATAAATTATTAAAACTTGATGGCCTGGATGGTGAAGATGAAAGTTAAAAAAAGAGCTGTTTATGGCTGGGTTGTAATGGAGGATATGCAATGAAACTCAATCACCCTGTGACTGATCGCGAAGTCTTAATGAAGCCAGGCACCATTTTGGTCACGCGCACCAATTTAAAAGGCATTATTACCTATGCAAACGACGCTTTTATCGAAATTAGCGGCTTTAGCAAGGATGAACTTGTGGGGGCCAATCATAATATGGTTCGTCATCCTGACATGCCGCCGGCGGCATTTGAAGATTTATGGAATTGTTTGAAGGCTGGACGCCCGTGGACCGCACCCGTCAAAAATAGGACCAAGACCGGAGATTATTATTGGGTGGAAGCAAACGTAACGCCGGTGTTCAAGAATGGCAAAGTGCAGGAATACCTGTCGGTTCGTTACGCGCCATCCCGGGAACAAATCCAACAAGCCGAATCTTTGTATGAAAAACTAAATGCCAATAAAGCCACAATACGGCCGACGGGGATTAATGCGCTCATCAAGAAATTACTGGAATTGGGCTTGTGGAAAAAAGTGGGGATTATCTATCTGATCTTTTTGTTGCCGACGATCAATTCCATTTACGATCACTATATCGAACAAAAATACCCGGAGATGTTCCTGTTTTTGGGCTTGGCCGGATTTGCCTCAATATTGGGATATTCGGTGATTCGCAGTGTTGTAAAGGCTCTAGAGAATTCGATACGTATTTCTTATCGGATGGCGGATGAACAATTCCGGAATACGATAGATTTGGACCGTGGTGATGAGATCGGCGATTTCTATCGGGCCTTATACGGCATGCAGGTTAAATTGAATTCCGATTTGGCTTATTCCAAACAGGTAGCGTCGGAAGCGATGCGCATCAAACAGGCGCTCGACAATGTGCAGTCCTGTGTCATGGTGGCTAACAACGATTTAGATATCATCTACATGAATAAGACAGTAGCCGATATGTTCCAAAATGCGGAAGCGGACATTCGCAAGCAGTTGCCTGACTTCAATGCCAGCAAACTGATGGGCGCCAACATCGATCAATTCCATAAAAAACCAGCTCACCAACGAGGCCTGTTGGCAAACCTATCCAGCACATTTAGTTCTGCGTTGGTGATTGGCGGCAGACACATGAATATCGTTGCCAACCCGGTTAAGAACGACGAAAACGAGCGTATCGGCATCGTGGTCGAGTGGTTGGATAGAACGCATGAAGTAAAAATCGAGCAGGAAATTGCCAGCATTGTGGAAGCTGTCAAAGTGGGTGAGTTGTCCAGCCGGATTGAGATGGCCGACAAACAAGGCTTTTTTGAAACGCTCAGCGAAGGCATCAACGAACTGACCGATGTGATCGAAAACGTCTTCCGAGATGTTGGCAGTACCATGCAAAGTATGGCTTCTGGAGATTTGACCAATCGAATCACCAGTGATTACCAAGGAGTTTATTTAAACTGCAAAAACGATATTAATACCACCATCGATAAGCTGAACGAAATTTTCGGTCAGGTTAGCGAGTCTGCTCATTTTATTAACAACTCGTCCCAAGAAATTGCCAGCGGTAATAACAATCTATCGCAACGCGCCGAGCAACAGGCTGCGAATTTGCAGCAAACTGCCGCCAGCATGGAAGAGTTGACCAGTACTGTAAAAAATAACGCCGATAACGCTCAGCAAGCTAACGCAGTGGCCAATAACGCCAGAGAATTGGCTGAAAAAGGCGGGAATGTCGTCAAGGCGGCGGTTTCCGCCATGCAGGAAATCAACGAGAGCAGTAATAAAATCGCTGACATCATCAGCGTGATTGATGAAATTGCCTTCCAAACCAATTTGTTGGCTTTGAATGCCTCAGTGGAAGCAGCCAGAGCAGGCGAGCAAGGTAGAGGCTTTTCCGTTGTTGCCACAGAGGTGAGAAATCTGGCGCAACGCAGTGCTACTGCGGCCAGGGAGAGTAAAGAGCTGATTCAAACCAGTGTGCAAAAAGTCAGAGCAGGCACCGAGTTTGTGAACGAAACCGGTAAAGCTTTGAACGAAATTGTGGCAGGTGTGCAGAAGGTGGGGGATATCGTCGCCCAGATTGCCGATGCAAGTATTGAGCAGTCTGCGGGTATAGGGCAGGTGAATCAGGCTGTTGCGCAAATGGACGAAATCACCCAACAAAACGCGGCCTTAGCCGAAGAAGCATCTGCCGCCAGTGTTTCAATGAGCGACTTGTCGACGAATATGGTCGAGATGTTGGCGTTTTTCAAAACAGAAAAAAAATCCGGGCAGCAAAAAGTTGTTCATCAAGCCGATAGTGCCAGTGTTGTTCGTGCAGAGGCCAATAGAATGGCATCATCGCCAGCGGTTCGTCAGCCGAGTAGTTTTAAGCAAACCTCACAAGCCGACGACGAGTGGCAGGATTTTTAGCGGAGTTGCTTGATTGACCAAACCATTAGATAGGGAATAGCCGCCATGACAGCCGATTTAGAATCCAATCAGCACGTTGAGCAATTTCTGACTTTCGAGTTGGAAGGCGAGGCATATGGCATCGAAATTTTGAAAGTCCAAGAAATTAGAGGCTGGGAGCCCATTAGAAAAATTCCCAATACCCCTGATTTTGTAAAAGGTGCGTTAAATTTGCGCGGTTCCATAGTGCCGATTGTCGATCTGCGCGAACGTTTTCAGATGCAAAAAGTGGAATATACCCCGGTGACAGTCGTTATTGTGATGAGTGTCAATACTGCTTCCGGTACTTCGGTGATGGGCATCGTCGCTGATGCCGTATCCGACGTGTTGGATATTAAGCTGTCCGATATAAAAGAAGCGCCGAATTTGGGGTCGAAAATCAATACTCAATATATGCGCGGCATGTTCGTCGGCAAGAAAAATATGGTGATGTTATTGGATGTCGATAAGCTTTTAAATCCGGAAGAGTTTGTCGGTATTGCCGGGCTTGCTGCTATTGCCGAGGGTAAATGAGCGCGAGGATTGTAGCGGTCCTTAACCAGAAAGGCGGGGTAGGAAAAACCACCACTTCGGTCAATTTGACCCACGCTCTAGCTAAACTCGGTAAGAAAATTACAGTGATAGACTTTGATCCACAGAGTCATTTGGCCGTTTCGCTAGGTTCTGTAGATACGCAAACAAGTGGGATTGATAAGGTTTTGTTGGAAGGGGCGAGTCTCGCGGAGCAATCAATTCCGGTTAGAAAGAATCTGAATTTGGTGGTTGCCGGTCCAAGATTGCAGGAAATTGAGCAATTGACGGATGGTGGAGCCAGACGTGGTGATCTGCTTCGCAGAGCTTTGCTTGACGGCAATCGCGATGAAGATTTTATCTTTATCGATTGTCCCCCTTCTTCCGGGGTATTGGTGGCCAATGCCTTGTTTGCCGCCGATGAAATATTGGTGCCGATGACCAGTGATTATTTGGCATTGCAAGGCTTGTCGCATTTGGTGGGAACCATCAGGAAATTTGAAAGTGCTTTGAAAAGGCCCTACAAGTTTTCCCTGGTCATGTCCAGGTATATACCGGCCAGACGCATGTCAAAGGAGGTGTTGAGTGTTATACAAAAATACTTCCCTGGGCAAATTTTGGCGACCACCATTCGGGAAACGGCTTTACTCGCCGAGTGCCCTAGTTTTGGTAAAACCATTTTTGAATATCGCCCGGGTTGCCGTTCCGCACGAGATTTTATGGCACTTGCCGAAGACTTTTTAGAAGGGAGGATGATGTAATGGCGGAACAAAATGAAGATAGTTTGATCGGTTACGACCCTCTGGCCTGGATGCATCGATCAGATTTCAATCACGACTCACAAAAAGCCCAAGTTAGTGAAGCGGAAGCGGACAGTTCGACAGAACTTGCGAGCTCGACAGAAACAGCGTCAAACCTTGAGACAGACTTGGATCAAGCGCCGGCCGACGCCTCTGAGTCATACGCCTCTCAAAGTGAGCGAGCGGTTTTGGTATTGGATTCGGTACTTAATATTCAAAATGTCTCGGCTCTCCACCAGCGCTTAACGCAGATGCTCAGCAATTTTGAGGCTATCGATATCGACGCTTCCGGCGTGACGATGATAGATACCGCAACTCTGCAACTGTTATTGATTTTAAAGCAGACCGCAATTGGCTTGCAGAAATCCGTTTCTATCGATTTTCCTTCCGATAAGTTTATTGAAGCCTCGGAGTTGTTGGGGATTGCCGAAATGTTGGAAGTTGATCAGGCAGCATCCGGCTTCTTTTGATGGGGTACTACCCGAATATACAAAATGAAAGAAAAAGCGCGCGAGTTTGAATATACCCAAGCAGATTTTGACGTTCTAAGGAAAATATCCAACCAACATTCCGGAATCTTGGTGCCGGACGATAAATTCGATATGTTTTATTCGAGGTTGTCGAAACGGGTCCGCATGCTGGGCTTCACCAGCTTCAAACAGTATTGTCACTATTTGAAAAACAACCCGGATACTGAGTTTACTGAATTTATTAATGCTGTCACCACTAACCTCACTTCTTTTTTTCGCGAAAATCACCACTTTGAATATTTAAGTAAGACGGTTGTACCGGGCTTGCTTAAAAAGCATGCCGGGACTAAACAGATTAAAGTTTGGTCCGCAGGTTGCTCAACAGGTGAGGAGCCTTATTCTTTGGCGATGACCTTGAAGGAAAGCGTTCCGGCTGATTGGACTATAAATATTCTGGCTACCGATCTTGATACGAATGTTTTGGCCACCGCCGCAGCCGGTATTTACATGGCTGATCGCGTGACAGGAATAGCCGAGCAACGCCTTAAGCGCTGGTTTCAAAAAGGTGTGGGTGGACAAGCGAACAAGGTGCGAGTTAAACCGGAATTGAAAGAATTGATAGAGTTTAAACAATTGAATTTGATGCAGGAGTGGCCCTTGAAAGGGTATTTTGATTTTATTTTTTGCCGAAATGTTTTGATCTATTTTGATCGGGAAACCAAGGCGATGTTAGCGAATCGTTACTGCGGCTTATTGGAAGAGGGTTCATATTTATTCATTGGACATTCAGAATCCTTGCATCAGCTCGATACCGGATTCAGTTTGATAGGTAACACCATCTACAGGAAGTCGATTAAGTGAGTCATGTGCGACATGTGGATAGACCGCTTATCGCCGGCTTCGAAAACGTCAATCGATATTGGGATCAAGAAAATCAAATAGTGGCGGCAAAATTAATGCCCGGTGATTACTACGTCACCAAACAGGATGAAATGATTACGACTGTGCTGGGTTCTTGCGTGGCAGCCTGTATCAGGGATGTGGTGACCGGCGTGGGTGGTATGAATCATTTCATGTTGCCGGAGACCAGTAAAAGTCGCTTGAATGCCAGAGACGAAGCTGTCGTTGGTAATGCCTCTCGCTATGGCAATTACGCGATGGAACATTTGATCAACGCTATTTTGCAAAATGGCGGTAAGCGTAAAAACCTGGAAGTTAAGCTGTTCGGCGGCGGCAAAATCATTGCTACCCTGGGTGATGTAGGGGCCAGAAACATTCAATTCGTTTTGGACTATGTGGACACTGAAGCGTTGAATTTGGTTTCTCATGATTTGGGCGATATTTATCCGCGTAAGGTGAATTTCTTTCCGCATACCGGACGGGTCAGAATGAAAAAAATTAAAGATTTACACAACCAAACTATCTTCCTGCGCGAGAAGCAATATAGTTCCAGTATCAAGGACGCACCGGTTGAAGGTAGCGTAGAGCTATTTTAGGAAACCAGGATGACAAAAATTAAGCTATTGATTGTTGACGACTCGGCATTAATTCGCCAAATGTTGACGCAAATTTTTAATGAGGCAGGCGATATTGAAGTTGTCGGCACGGCCAGTGATCCGATTATTGCCCGGGAAAAAATAAAGGCCTTGAATCCCGACGTATTAACACTGGATGTAGAAATGCCGCGTATGGATGGTCTGACATTTTTACGTAATTTGATGCGTTTACGACCGATGCCGGTGGTCATGATTTCAACGTTGACCGAAAAAGGCGCCGAAGTGACCCTTGATGCGTTAGCGCTCGGTGCGGTTGATTTCGTGGCAAAACCAAAAATCGATGTCTCCCATGGCTTACGAGCCTATGCGGATGAGATTATCGGTAAAATCAGGATGGCCGCTCAAGCAAAAGTCAAAGCTTTGGAAACCAATAGGGTTAATGTCCCAGCTCTTAATTCAGTGAATGAGAATGCAGCCAGTACGATGAAAAAGCATTTCAAAACGACTCATAAAATTGTGGCGTTGGGTTCTTCAACGGGCGGCACCGAAGCGGTCAAGGAACTGGTAAAAAGCCTGCCCAGGACGGCGCCGGCGATTGTCATTACCCAACATTTGCCGCTCGCCTTCAGCACTTCGTTTGCCAAACATGTTAACGAGGCCACTGAGATGACTGCTTGCGTGGCTAGCGATGGGCAACTGATATTGCCCGGAAATATCTATATAGCGCCAGGTGATCAACATTTAATGGTTGTGAGAGATGGTGCTCGTTATGCGTGCCGCCTTGATGATGGTCCACCTGTCAACAGACATAAGCCTTCCGTGGATGTCCTGTTTCGATCAGTTGCCGAGAATGTGGGTAGCAATGCGGTTGGAGTTATGTTGACGGGCATGGGGGCGGATGGTGCCAGAGCCATGCTTGAGATGCGCGAGGCCGGGGCCGTCAACATAGTGCAGGATGAAGCATCCAGTATCGTTTGGGGCATGCCCGGCGAGGCCTACAAACTGGGAGCCGCGCATCATGTGTTATCCTTGGGGAAAATAGCGGAAAAAATCCTGGCCCTGGTGGATTGAAAATATGTTGCAGTTCCTAAAAGATAACGCGCTTCTGGTTTTATTCACGCTGGTAGTTTTGTTATTGCCGTTGCTTTTGTCCAACGCGCTGGTTTATTGGCTAGCCGCCGCCATCGCAACGATGTTGTGGATGGTCAAAGCATTTCGTGCGCAACGTGCGCAAGTGTCAGCCTTGACAAACAGCAAGGGTCTAAGCGAAGCCGAATTGGTGCGCGCGATTGATGACTATTTACTGCATTTGAAAGATTGTATCGACCAAGAAGCCTCCTATTTTCGCGCGGAATTGGAACAGCTCAAATCCATGCTTGCCGATGCGGTGACTACGATGTCCAACAGCTTCAATAGCTTGGCTAGTTTGACGTCCGGGCAGTCATCGATAGTATATTCGTTGGTAGCTGATCTGGAAGGAAGTACCGACAAAGGGCGTAGCAGTATCAATTTCACGAGTTTTGCTCAGGAAACCGATGATGTCCTGCAGTTTTTTATCGACCATATTCTGCAAATCAGTAAGCAGAGCATGGAAATGGTCGCGGTCATCAATGATGTTGGGGGCCATATGGCTCATGTCGAGAAACTATTGGGCGATGTGCAGAAGATTGCCGATCAAACCAATTTGTTGGCGCTGAATGCCGCCATAGAAGCAGCCAGGGCGGGAGAAGCCGGTCGAGGCTTTGCAGTGGTTGCGGGAGAAGTGCGGAATCTTTCAAAAAACTCCGATAAGTTCAGCGAGGAAATTAAGCGCGTGGTGAAAGCCTCGAAGGATAATATCCGCGAAGCGCAAACCATGATCGAAATAATGGCCTCCAAAGACATGAACGTGGCGATTAGTTCCAAGGCCAGTATCGACAAGATGATGGATGATATCGCCATCATTAATGCCAATATCTCCAACAATGTCGGCGAAATTTCCCAACTGACCAATCAAATCGAGTTCAATGTGGGTAATGCGGTGAGAGGTCTGCAATTTGAGGATATGGCCCGGCAATTGATTGAATACTTACAATTCAATTTAGAACATTTCGGTTCGCTATCCGACGAGGTCAGTATAGGTTTGGGGGTATTTAAAACCGGTGGCGACACTGATTGGCGTGACCAATTACGGCAAGGCTCGGATCGCTTGAAAATCATGAAGCAACAGTGGCAAGTCAGAAAATCGCACATTGTGTCGCAATCTTCCATGGAAGAAGGCGATGTGGATCTGTTTTAGGCTAAAGGTAAGAGATGACATGAAAATTTGTGAGGTTAAAAAATATGGGTATTGATGCACGTGTTGATGCGGGAGTGCTGTCGATTAAAATAAGCGGTCGGTTCGATTTCGGCGTGCACAACGAGTTTCGCGAAGCTACCAAGCTGGTTGAAAGTGGCGTGAAGTTGATAGAAGTGGATTTGATCGGTACCGAATACTTAGATAGCTCCGCCCTTGGCATGCTGTTAGTTCTGCGAGATAAGATGGCGGGTGATAAGTCGGCAATACGGATTAAAAATTCGCGTACCGAAGTTAAAAAAATTTTGGAAATCGCTAATTTTGATAAATTATTTACACTATCCTGAGCAATCCCGCTTTTTTATATAACCTAATGGCGCGATCAAACCGACAACGGTTTGCGTAGCCGCCAACACCTCATGAACCAGCAGACTGACTTTTCCAGTTCCGATTTCATTAGAAATTTTTTCCAGCGATTTCTACCCAATTCCCAAGTTGTTTCCCTAGCCATAGTTTTGCTGGGCGGCTTTTTATTGATATACGGTTTGCTGGATTTGCTGATGCCGGTCTTTGTGGCGATTGTGTTGGCGTATCTACTGGAAGGGCTGGTGGTTAAAGCCGAACAGCGTCAACTCGGTCGTTTGATTTCGGTGCATCTCGTATTCTTTGCGTTTATGGCTGTGCTGGGTTTTGTGTTGTTCGTGCTGGTGCCGATAGTGTCCGAGCAAACCGTGCAACTGGTGCAACACATACCAGAGATTGTTTCCAGTACCCAAGCCGAAATCATGCGCTTCCCTGAACGCCATCCGGAACTGATTTCGGAAGTCCGGATTCGCGAAATCATGTTCTCCATTCAGCAAGACTTGCTCAAGTATGGTCAGGATTTGATCTCCGGCTCCGCCCAATCGTTTGTCGGATTGGTGGCGGTGATCATTTATTTGTTTTTGGTGCCGTTGATGGTGTTTTTCTTTCTGAAAGATAAACAGGTTTTATTGGGCTGGTTTGTACAGTTTCTGCCAAGGGATACCAGTCTTAGCCTGCGAGTGTGGCATGAAGTCGATAGGCAAATAGCCAATTACGTTAGAGGCAAATTTCTCGAAGTGTTTATCCTGTGGGCGGTCAGTTACATAGTCTTCTGGTTGTTGGGTTTGAATTATGCGATGTTGCTTGCGGTACTGATGGGCTTGTCTGTGGTGATTCCTTATGTCGGTGCGACATTAGTCACTTTTCCGGTATTGGCGGTGGCTTATGTGCAGTGGGGCGTGGGCGGCAGTGATCATTTTATGTATGTGTTTATTGCCTATTCAGTGATTCAGGCATTGGATGGCGTCATATTAGTGCCGCTGCTGTTCTCCGAAGCCGTGAATTTGCATCCTATTGCAATTATTGTTGCCATCCTGTTTTTTGGCGGCTTGTGGGGTTTTTGGGGGGTATTTTTTGCGATACCCTTGGCCACGCTGGTTAAAGCGGTATTAATGGCGTGGCCAAAGGCTGAGATCAGTGAATCATCGGCTTGATGGCTTTACAAATTATCGGATGCAAAATCCGCCAGGCGCGAACGCTCGCCACGCCGCAAAGTAATGTGGGCGCTATTCGGCCAAGATTTGAAACGGTCAACCACGTAGGTCAAACCGGAGCTGGTTGCCGTTAGATACGGCGTATCGATTTGTGCCAGATTGCCGATACAGATGATCTTAGTGCCGGGCCCTGCTCGGGTAATCAAGGTTTTCATCTGTTTCGGCGTCAGGTTTTGTGCCTCGTCGATAATCAGGTAGCGGTTCAGAAAAGTCCGGCCACGCATAAAGTTCAGCGAACGAATTTTTACCCGGTTCATCATGACGTTTTGCGACGCGCCTTGTTCCCATTCGGTCGTGCCCGAGCGGCTGCCCAGCAACTCCAGGTTATCCATCAACGCCCCCATCCACGGCGCCATTTTTTCCTCTTCCGTACCCGGTAAAAAGCCAATGTCCTCGCCGACCGGCATGGTCTCCCGTGTCATGATAATTTCCAAATAGGCTTTGCTTTCCAGAGTCAAAGACAGGCCGGCTGCCAGTGCCAGCAAGGTTTTACCGGTGCCGGCAGAGCCTATTAACGTCACGAAGTCCACGTTTGGGTCGAGCAGGGCATTCAACGCAAAATTTTGCTCGCGGTTTTTGGCGGAAATCCCCCAGATGCTATTGTGTTTGGTCCGATAATCGCGGGCCAATTGCAACACAGCCGTGTCGCCTTCGCGGCTTTTTACGATGGCTTCGAAGTTATCTTCGCCTTCCATATACAGATATTGGTTGGGATACCATTCGGCCACCAGCGGACCATTCACGCGGTAGTATGTGTGGTCGTTTTCCTGCCACGATTCCATCTTACCGCCGTGTTCCTCCCAGAAGTCGCTGTCCAGCGGCATCGTGCCGGTGTAGAGCAGGTCTATATCTTCGATGGTTTGATCGTTATGGTAATCCTCGGCAGTAATCTGTAGCGCGGCTGCTTTGATGCGCATATTGATGTCTTTGGAGACCAGGATTACATTCACATCCGGGTATTCCTTACCCAAGGCCAACACGATACTGAGGATAGAATTATCGGCAATCTGTCCAGGTAGGTCGGCAGGGAGTAGATGCGACAATTGCCGGGTTTGAAAATACAGACGGCCGTCGAATTCTCGCTCGCCGTTCCGAGCATAATCGATGCGCGACAGCGGTAAGCCGGCGTTGATGGTTTGTTGATCGGCATCGCGGATTAATTCGTCCAAAAACCGGCTAACTTGGCGGACGTTGCGCGATACGTCGGATAAGCCTTTTTTGGCGTGATCCAATTCCTCCAGCACCACCATCGGAATGAAAACATTATGTTCTTGAAAGCGAAAAATGGACGTTGGGTCGTGCATCAGTACGTTGGTGTCCAACACGAACAATTTTTTGCCGGCGGATTGAATATTCATATTATCCTTGTAAAAAGCGTGGAAAAGCGGTTTCAACGCAAACCCGGTGCTGCGCTAAAGGTATTTCTACTCCAAGTGTAGAGTTATCGTCAACCGAGCTATCGCTTGCCCTGTGCCCGATAAGCGTTGCTACCCTATGCAAAAGAGTAGTGCGATTTCACCGTCAATTCCGGGTTTTTTAAAAATACCGGTGCCAATAATCGACTAATCTCCAGTTTCTCTATACTTAAGCCGTCGTCATTGCTTTTGTATAGTCGGTTACAATAGGGCGCATATGTCGCGACAACTTAATTTGTATCGGTATTTTTAGGATAGTTATTTATGACACTTTCACCATCAAGCCAGCCAGACTTGGGTTGGAGCCAGATTAGGGAAACCATCAAGCTGTTGACCGTTTCGGTTGCTCAGGTTGAGGGCAGCATGAAAGCCGGCGACGAGTCGGTCTCAGCCTTGGCCGACTCGTTTACCGGTATGGTTGAAGATATGAAAAATATTCATCAGTTACTGAGTAGTTTTCAGCAGAGCGAGAGCCGCGACCAGGCTCTGGCGCATTGCGAGGCGACCCAGGATAAAATCTATTCGGCGATTGTGGCGTTCCAGTTTTATGATCGCCTGCAGCAATGCTTGCAACACGTGTCCAACAATCTAAAAGGTTTGTCGGTCATCATCGATACGCCGCAGAGGTTATATAATCCTGCCGAATGGTATAAGTTTCAGGAAAGCATTCGCAACCAGTACACTATGGAATCTGAAAAAGTGATGTTTGATGCTATCCATCAGGGCAAAAGCGTCGATGAAGCGCTAGCCTTGTTTCAACAAGCAAATCGGCAAAGCGACGACGATGAAATCGAACTGTTTTAATTTTACTTGGCTACTCAAATCGTAAATGAAAAAAAAATCTCTGTTAATTTTGTGCCCTCTGTTACTGATATTAACGGCGTGTAGTAATCCTGGCTCAGAACCACCGGTGGCCGGCAGCGTACCGGCCAAAAAAGCCCCGGCTAAAAAATCAGCGGCAAACAAAGCTCCCGCAACTACGTCTAAAAAACCGGTGTCTAGTCCCGATACCGCCACCTATCCTATCGAAAGTGTCAGCAATAACTTTAAAGATGAACCGAATCTGCCGGCCTTTCGCGCCGAGCCGTTGATGCCGCCGGCCGATATTCCGCCGCCTGCGCCAGCCAGTCCGGCTCTGACTGCACCCGCTCCGGCGGCGGTGGCTACAGCAACTGCGCCGGCACCAAGGTTTGTTATAGAAGACGCGCGCATCCCCAGCGGCACGCCGCCGGCGGTGGTGGCTTTAATTAGCGAGTCAGACCGCAGCCGTAATAGTGGCGACCTGGATGCTGCAGTGGTCGTGATGGAACGGGCGCTACGCATCGATTCACGCAACCCCACGCTGACTTACAAGCTGGCGCAGCTCAGAATCAAGCAAAATAAACCGCAACTTGCCGAAGAATTGGCCGGCAAGGCCGCTCTGTTGGCGGGTGGTGATCTGGATCTGAAGCGCAAAAGCTGGTTGTTGATCGCCGAAGCCCGGCAAATGCAGCAAAATGCCCAAGGGGCCAGAGAAGCTAAAGCCAAGGCGGACAGCTTTTTCGGTCGCTAGTGGTTGACAGTTCCAAGACGGCGCTTGCCGGCGCCGCCAGCAAATTGGCCGATGTTTTTGGCGACGGCGGCGCCTTAGCCGAGGTTATCAGCGGTTATTCGCCGCGCGCCGCGCAGATCGAGATGGCCGAAAAAATCGCCTACGCCATCGAGTCCCAGCAAAACCTGATTGCCGAGGCCGGCACCGGCACCGGCAAAACCTTTGCCTATCTGATTCCCGCCATTCTGTCCGGCAAGAAAGTCATCGTTTCCACCGGCACCAAAAATCTGCAAGATCAATTGTTCAACAAGGATTTGCCGGTGATACGCAAAGCCTTGAGCAGAAGGCCGTTCAAAGCCAGTTTGCTGAAAGGCCGCGCCAATTATTTATGCACTTATCGGCTGGAACAGGCCTTGAATTCCGCGTTCGGTTACAGCCAGGAAGACGCGGCGGCACTGGCGCAGATCAAGGCTTGGTCGAAACGCACCAAGGCCGGCGATGTCTCGGAAGTGGCTGACGTGCATGACGGCGATCCGGTCTGGTTTCACGCCACCTCCACCACCGACAATTGCCTGGGGCAGAACTGCCCGGATTATGCCGATTGCTTTTTAACCAAAGCCCGCAAACAGGCGCAGGAAGCCGAGATCGTGGTGGTCAATCATCATCTGCTCTGCGCAGATTGGTCGATCCGTGAAACAGGCTTCGGTGAATTGCTGCCGGATGCCGAAGTCGTCGTTATCGACGAAGCCCATCAACTGGCCGACACCGCCTCCAATTTTTTGGGCGTGACCATCAGCGGCAAACAACTGGTCGATTTGGCCGATGACAGCTTGGCCGAATACTTCACCGACGCCAAGGACATGCCGGACCTGCGCACCGCCTGCGAGGACCTACAACACGAAGTCAAGGATTTGCGCTTGGCGTTTGGTCTGGAACTGCGCCGCGGTGACTGGCAGGACATCGAAACCAACCCCAAAATCGCCGGCGCGTTGGAATCCTTGCAAAAGCAATTG
The DNA here is from genome assembly GCF_059331595.1 of Methylomonas sp. PHL2-19. NCBI lineage: Bacteria > Pseudomonadati > Pseudomonadota > Gammaproteobacteria > Methylococcales > Methylococcaceae > Methylomonas > Methylomonas sp. PHL2-19. The sequence goes on along the minus strand of NZ_CP196839.1, from coordinate 3,867,481 downwards.
GCCCGGCTAACCGATCAATTGGAACGCGCCTCGGTGCGCAGCAAAGGTTTGGAATCCTGCTTCGATAGGGCCGAAGCGCTGGACGCGCAACTGGAAACGCTGATCAACGACAAGGACGGCCAGTGGATCAAATGGTACGAAACCTACAGTAAGTCGTTCACGCTCAGCCGCACGCCGCTGGATATCGCCAAGGAATTTCGTGGTTTCATGGCCCGGCACAAAGCTACGTGGATTTTTACCTCCGCGACCCTGAGCGTGGCCAATAACTTCGTGCATTTTTCCAAGAATCTGGGCTTGAGCGGTGCGCTCAGCCAGAGCTGGGAAAGTCCGTTCGATTACCCGAATCAGGCCTTGTTTTATCACCCCAAAGGTTTGCCGCAGCCCAGCGATCCGGACTTTACCGACAAAATTGTCGAGTTTGCCTTACCGGTGTTAGAAGCCAGCCGGGGCCGGGCGTTTTTCCTGTTTACCAGCCACCGCGCCTTGCAACGCGCCGCGCAATTGTTGGAAGGCAAGCTCGACCATCCCATCCTGGTACAAGGGACAAAGTCTAAAGGCGTATTGCTGGATCAGTTCAAGGAACTGGGTAACGCGGTATTGTTAGCAACTGCCAGTTTCTGGGAAGGCGTGGACGTGCGCGGCGATGCTTTATCTTGCGTGATTATCGACAAACTGCCGTTCGCTTCGCCCGGCGATCCGGTATTGAAAGCGCGGATGAGCGCGATGGAAAAGCAGGGCCGCAACCCGTTTTTCGAGCATCAACTGCCTAGCGCCATCATCATGTTGCGCCAGGGCGTGGGCCGCTTGATTCGCGACGTCAACGACCGCGGCGTATTGATGGTTTGCGACCCCAGATTATTGAAGCGCTCCTACGGCCAAATGTTTTTAGATAGCGTGCCGGCGATGAAGCGCAGCCGTGAGATAGCCGACGTGCGGCAGTTTTTTGCGTTGGATGAATCACATTGAACATTGCGTAGGCCGGAATAAGCGTTAGCGTTTCCGGCATCTTGTTGACAGAGGTACAGATTTGAAATTATTGGCAGTAGAAACCTCCACCGACGCCTGTTCGGCGGCTTTGTTTATCGATGGTGAGATTAGCGAAAAATTTGCGATAGCGCCGCGCGAGCACACCAAACTAATCTTGCCGATGATCGATGAGTTGATGGCCGATGCCCAACTCAAACCGCAACAACTGGACGCTATCGGTTTGAGTCGCGGGCCCGGTTCGTTTACCGGTGTCAGAATTGCCGGCGGCGTGGTGCAAGGCATTGCTTATGGTGCCGACTTGCCGGTGGTGCCGGTTTCGACCTTGGCGGCCATCGCCCAAGATTTTTTTAACCGGCGGTCCGATGCCCAGCTGAGTTTTACCGCAATGGACGCCAGGATGGACGAGATTTTTTGGGGCGTGTATCAACGCAATGAATTGGGCCTGGCGGATTTGATCGGTGCGGAAGCCGTGACGCCTGCCGGAGAAGTGATCTTTCCCGATCTGGCCGGCTTTGGTGTCGGTTCAGGCTGGGGCGTTTATGCGGAGCAGTTGGGCCAGCGTTTAGCCGAGCGTGTGCTGGGCGTCGAGGTGGAAGTCTGGCCGCGCGCCGGCTGTATCGCGCAATTGGGCGCTTACGGTTTTGCCAACGGTTTGGCGGTGCCTGTCGAGCAAGCCATGCCGGTTTATCTGCGCGATAAAGTCGCCAAAAAACAATCGGAAAGATAAGCTGGTTTCTGATTTCCAGCGGCCGCTAAAACGGCCGCGCCACATTTTTAAATACCTTCTGGGGTACAATGGCCCTTTACCTAAGCCGATAGTTTTAGCCCATGGCGCAATATTTCGAAATTCACCCGAAGAACCCGCAGCCGCGCTTGATTCAACAAGCAGTCAATATATTGCGCAACGGCGGAGTCATCGCCTATCCCACTGACGCATCCTACGCGCTGGGTTGCCAGATCGGCGATAAGGCAGCCATGGATCAAATTCGCAGCCTCCGCCGGCTGGACGATAATCATAACTTCACACTGTTGTGTACCGACCTGTCACAGGTTTCCACCTTCACCAAAATGGGCAATGAAGCCCACCGCTTGATCAAAAAACTGACGCCCGGTCCGTTTACGTTTTTACTGGATGCCACACGCGAAGTGCCGCGCCGGTTGCAGCACCCCAAAAAGAAAACCATAGGCGTCAGAATCACCGACCATCCGGTAGCTCAAGCCTTGGTCGAGCAGCTTGGCGAACCATTATTGACCTCCACGTTGATGATGCCCGGCGATGAGGAGCCTTTGGCCGATCCTTACGAAATCCGCAAGCGGCTGGAAAAAGAGTTGGCCCTGGTCATAGATGTGGGCGTGATCGAATATCAACCCACTACCGTCATTGCTTGCGGCGACAAGTCGATTGACATTGTTCGGCAAGGTATCGGTATTGCGCCGATGTTGGAGTAAAAGCCATGATGGACGAATTAACCCTGATACAAAGGATCGTGGTGTGGATTTTGCCGGTGATTTTCGCGATCACCGGTCACGAGGTGGCGCACGGCTGGGTGGCCAAGAAGTTAGGCGACAACACCGCTGCCGACCAAGGCCGTTTAACGCTGAATCCTCTCAAACATATTGATGTGCTGGGCACCCTGATTATTCCCGGTTTATTGTTGCTGACCTTTACCGGTTTTGTGTTCGGGTGGGCCAAGCCGGTGCCGGTCGATCCCCGCGCGTTTAAAAAACCGCGCCAAGCCATGGCGATTGTGGCGGTAGCCGGCCCCCTGTCCAATCTATTAATGGCGGCGGCCTGGGCTTTGCTGTCTAGAATCGGCGTGATGTTGGAAATCGAATACATCTCTTTTCCGCTGATATACAGCGGCGTAGCAGGCATCAGCATCAATTTGGTTTTGGCTTTGATTAATCTTCTGCCGATACCGCCCTTGGACGGCAGCCGGATTTTGTCTGGAGTGCTATCGGATTACTGGGCTTGGCAATACAATCGTTTGGAACGGTTTGGTTTTATTTTTTTGTTGATATTACTCGCTACCGACGTGTTGCAATATTTGCTGGCTTATCCGATGTACTACGCCCAACAATTATTTTTTAGTTTGGCGGGCATGTAGTTTTGAACGACGTCGCATTACCGGTTGAAGCCGCGCTGCCGCCTCTGGCGCTGGTGCAAGGTCAGCCTTATCAGGATTTACCGGAAGACCTTTACATCCCGCCGGATGCGTTGGAAGTGTTTCTGGATGCGTTCGAAGGGCCGCTGGATTTGCTGTTGTATTTGATTCGTCGGCAGAATCTGGATATTCTCGACATCCCCATCGCGCAGATCACCCGGCAATATATCGCCTACATCGATATGATGGAAAATTTGCGTCTGGAGCTGGCCGCCGAATATCTGGTGATGGCCGCGCTGCTGGCGGAGATCAAATCGCGGATGCTGCTGCCCAGGCAGCCGGAAAGCGAAGAGGAAGAAGAGGACCCCAGAGCATTTTTGATTCGCAAATTGCAGGAATACGAAGCGATCAAAAAAGTGGCCGAAGAGATCGATCTGCTGCCCAGAAACGAGCGCGATACCTTTGAATTCGGCGTCGACACTTCAACCGTGGATGTACAGCAAATTTTGCCGGATGTGCAACTCAAGGAACTGCTGCTGGCCTTCCAGGACATACTGAAGCGCGCCGAGAGGCTTACCCATCATCAAATAACCAAAGAACCCCTATCAGTCCGTGAACGAATGGCAGCCATTTTGGAAAAACTTAACGGAGCAAATCAGCTCCCTTTCGCAGCGTGTTTTACCCGAAGTGAAGGAAAAAACGGAGTGGTTGTCGCGTTTCTTGCCATCCTTGAACTCTCCAAGGAACGCATCATCGACATCTTCCAATCCGAACCCTACGCCGGCATTCAGGTCAGAATCCGCCTCGATAGCGGCGCCGGCGACTGACTCACTGCTAGCCGAAACCGTCGTTGATGATGTTATTCCCACAGCCAAACCCAGAACGCCCCGCAAGCCGCGCATCAAACCCGAGCCGGTTACGATATTCGTGCCGGTCAAACGGAGGGCCGTTCGGTTTCCGGCTATCTGGACTAGCGAGCCGCGCGTTGTGGTTGTTCAAAGCCAAGAACCAAGTAAACCCGTGGTTTTGCCAATTTCCCGTAGGCACGCGGTGCGCTTGTTGCCGGGTTGGCGGAGTAGTTGGCAAGCACCCGTGCCGGAGGCTGCGGCCGTTAGCGAGTCTAGGCGCGCAACCCGTTTACCGCAGCGTTGGGCCGAGATTATTCGCGCCAGCACCTACGAACCCATTGTGGTCGAACGCCACCGACTACAGCCCGACATCATTAAAGAGTGCGACATGAACACCAAGCGCATCGTGGAAGCCATTTTGTTCGCCGCCAATCGGCCGATGACGATCAGGCAGATTCAGGAAACCTTTCCGGAATTGGAGCAACCCGATACCTTGTCGGTACAAATGGCCCTGGATGAAATCGCCCGCGACTACGCTGACCGCCCCATCGGCCTGCGGCAATTGGCCAGCGGCTATCGGTTTCAGGTGCGCGAAGGCTTGTCGCCGTATGTCACCCGCTTGTTCGAGGAAAAACCCGCGCGATATTCGCGGGCACTTTTAGAAACATTGGCTATCATCGCCTATCGCCAGCCGGTGACGCGCGGTGAAATCGAGGATATTCGCGGTGTCAGCGTCAGCAGTTCCATCATTCAAACCCTGTTGGAGCGCGAATGGATTCGCGTCATCGCCCATAAGGAAGTACCGGGCCGGCCGGCCTTGTTCGGCACCACCAAGCAATTTCTGGATTATTTCAATTTAACCTCATTGAGCGAATTACCGACGCTGGAAGAAATCGTCAATTTCGATTTCGGCAATTCGCCGCAACCGCAACCCGAGCAGGACCACAGTGAAAGACCGCAAACCGCCGAGATCCAACAACCCGTCAGCTCCGCAGGACAAACGGACCCAGAAACCGCAACCGCGGAAACCGAGTTCGACCCACAAGCCGAAGCCAGCCTCGGCACCGAAAAGCTCACCCTCCACTAAAGCTGCACCGGCCGGCGGCGAGCGCATCCAGAAACTGCTGGCGCGGGCTGGTGTCGGTTCGCGCCGGGAAATCGAGCGCTGGATAGAAGAGGGCAAGCTCACCGTCAACGGCAATCCGGTACAGCCCGGCTACCACTTAAAGCCGGACGACCATCTGCAAATCAACGGTCGGGTCGTCAAATGGGAAAAATACGCCGAGCAACCGACTCGGGTATTGGTGTACCACAAGCCGGTCGGCGAATTGGTCACCCGCCGCGACCCCGAAGGCCGGCCGGTAATCTTTACCCAACTGCCGCGCCTGCAAGTCGGCCGTTGGATCGCGGTCGGCCGGCTGGACATCAACACCTCCGGCTTGATTTTAGTGACAAACAACGGCGAGTTGGCCAACCGCTTGATGCACCCGTCGCGCGAAGTCGAACGGGAGTACGCGGTTCGAATCTTAGGCGAAGTCGACGATGCCATGCTGGCGCGCTTGAAACAAGGTGTGGAACTGGAAGACGGCCCTGCACATTTCGAAGACGTCAGCTTTTACGCCGGCGAAGGCGCCAACAAATGGTTTTACGCCACGGTGAAACAGGGGCGGAATCGTTTGGTACGGCGTTTATGGGAATCGCAGGGGGTTAAAGTCAGCCGCTTGATTCGGGTCCGTTACGGCGATGTTGGTTTGCCGGAACGGGTCAGGGCGCATTCGTTTTATGAGCTTGAGCCTAAGGAATTGCAGGGATTGATGGAGTTTGTGGGACTGTAGTCTGGTTTTTTTATTTATAATTGATATTTAAACTTCGATCCTTGATCTCGACACGAGAAATTTTTCTATAGATTAATCAAGAGTAATTATGGATGCTTCTGTTATTGCTGCTTATATAAGCGGCGTATTCGCAATATTCGGTCCAATAATAGTTTTCATAGCTACAAAACATTATGAGATCAGATATCTTCAGCCAATTAACCATGACAGACGAATTGCTGTTGTTGGACGCTGTAGAGGGGAGATTGTTCAACCTAACCTTACTTCAAATATTGAGTTGAGGTTTGATGTCAGAAACAAAGAAGTAATTGGTGAAGCGCAGATCAATCGGGTTGTTGAGGGTCGAGAGAGGTTAATTACCTTGACGATGACTGGTGGCTTTTTATATGACCGATTCTTAAAATTGGATTATAAGAATGCAGACGCCAGCACTATACAGTTTGGTTCAATTACTTTGGAGTTAGCCGCTGATCCTCGAGCTATGGAGGGAAAATACTCTGGCTATGGTTCTGTAAGCAATTGCATTGTATTTGGAGAAATTCACCTAACTAAGGTGGAGGCTTGATTACGTAGTGTAGGCATGCTTTTTAAGTCAACGCGGAATTTCGGTTTGCATAACCAATGATTCGCTGTCGCGAAACTTAATTGAATACCGGTTCTCGCCCCGGCGGGCGAGATACTTTCTTTTGCTCCGCCAAAAGAAAGTATCCAAAGAAAAGGCGGCCCGGATGCCGCTTCTCCCCTGCGTTCCTCGCTTTAGCTAGGGGTTGCCGAAAGGGGCTTCCTGCCCCTTCGGCAACGTGCGGCATCCATGCCGCACCCCTTCGGGCTATTCCTATCAAAAGCTCCGGTACTCGGCGCGGCATACGGGACAAAATCGTCCGCAAATTTATATTGCGTAGGCTGGGTAGGAGCGATAGCGGAAACCCAGATTAAAGGTCTCTAACCTAAAGAAGAACGGCATTTTTGGATAGTGCGTTCGGCGCGGATCAAGACAAGAAGGATTTCAGCTTGTCCGTGAAACTGTGCCAGCCTTCTTCCAGTTTTGCGGCGGATTCTTTCCAGCTACTTTCAAAACTCTCTTTTACTTCGTCCCAGGTTTCGTCGGCGACGGCAGCGATTTCTTCGGCTTTAGCCTTGGCTTGGTCCAATTTCGGCTCTAGCTCGGCGATGGCCGCGCGAACATCATCCAGCGCCTCGTGGGATTCGTCTAGAGCTTTTTGCTTTAGCGCTTCCAATTTCACTTGCTGTTCGTCAATCGAAGTATTAATTTTCGCTAGCAGTTCATCTTTGGTCATGGCACAGTCCTCCCGCGCGGGGATTGGTTGATTGAGTGTGCAGTCTAACAAACTTGTGTCACCGGTTGTCGGATTTGCTAAGGTTATGAAATTAAAGATTAGTTTATGCTTAGCAGCTAAGCATAAACGTTGTCCCTGTAAGTACCTGATCGAAAAATGCCCCCGCTTTGTCCGGTTCGGTAAAACACCATTTGAAACAATTGGCTAGCCTTTGGAAATCAGGATGGCTTACCATGGGCCAACTTTCGATTTGTGTTCCAATTCGAGCAGGTTTTTATACCGGGGCGGATAGAAAAATGGCAATTTGGCGGATGAGCTCAACCCTAAGATTTACCTTTCTGGCGGCTGTTTTCCTGGTTTCCGGGTGCGTCAATCATGCCGATTTGGCGGAGGCTCCCGGCGAAAGCCTGGTAGTCCAATCCGTGCCGGATTCGAATTATCTGGCAACGCAAAGTTACTATCACGAACTCATTTCCGGCACGATGCCCAGCATCGCCGAATTGACGCTGTTTACCAATCAATTGCCCAAGGGTGGCGATCTGCATCACCACTATTCGGGTGCGCTGTACGCGGAGACTTATCTGGATTGGGTGGATAAAAGCCATTTTTGCATTTGCCTGGACAACGCCTGCCAAGGCGGCACCAAAGCCGGTCCGGAGCCGGTGGCTAAATACGAGGTTGTCAAGCATTGGAAGTCAGGCACTTGTGTTGGCGCGGGTGAACTGCGGACCAAGAAAAAATATTCAACCGTCTACCGCGATCTGCTGAAGCGTTGGTCAGATAAAGATTTTGCCAACCACTTTCACGAACAATCCCCGCCGGACCAACAGTTTTTCGATACCTTCGGTTTCTTCGGATCGGTATCCGACTATTCCTATCAAGCAGGTTTGCAGGCGCTTAAACAGCGGGCCATAGCCGAAAACGTGCTGTATTTGGAGACTATGCTGAAAAGCGCGCCGGCCATCGATAACCCGGCGCTGGCAAAGACACTCAACGCCTTAAATGCCGACAGCACCGATCTGGAAATGGAGGCGGCTTTTCAGGCTTATTTCGATTTTCTGGCAAGCGATCCGGCAGCCAAGGCCGCCGTCGAGGAGTACGCCCGCTCCCATGAACAAGCGGCGACCGGCATCAACGATGGAAGTTTTATACTGCGCTTTCAGACCTATGTGTCGCGCAACAGCGAGCCAGCCAAGGTGTTTTCCGGTTTGTACGCTGCGTTTGCCGCCGCGCAGCAATCGGCCTTGATTGTGGGCGTTAATTTGGTGGGACCGGAAAACGGTTATATCGCGATGCGCGACTATAGTCTGCACATGAAAATGCTAAGGTTTTTGCGGCAGCATTTTCCCGAAACAAAATTGTCCCTGCATGCCGGTGAGTTGGTGTTGGGCATGGTGCCGCCGGAAGGCTTGAAAAGCCATATCCAAGAAGCGCTAAATACCGCCGGAGCGCGGCGTATTGGGCACGGGATAGACATCGTGCATGAAACCGATGCCTATCAATTGCTGGAGCAGATGAAAACCGGCGACGTGGCGGTCGAGATCAATCTAACCAGCAATGCGTTTATTTTGGGAGTGGAATACGAGACCCATCCCTTGCAGTTATACCGGCGCTATCACGTGCCTTATGTGATTTCCACCGATGACGCCGGCGTGTCGCGCAACAATTTAAGCAACGAATATCTGTTATTTACCAGTCGCTACAAACCGTCTTACGACGAATTGAAGGCTGTGGTTTACAACAGTATCGATTACGCTTTTTTGCATGACCAGGAAAAGGCTGAGGCGCGGTGGGCGTTGGATAAACGTTTTGCCGCTTTCGAAGCACAAATAGCCAAACAGCTTGAACTTGAAGACCAGCCCTGAGCCAGGCGACGGGGTGAGAGGCTTGGTGGCGTTAACATTTCAATGAAAATCCCGGGATTTAGTTTCCAAATCGCCGATCCAGCTGCTCCAGTCTTCCAGCTTGCCGGCTACCAAGTGCAGCACACCGTCTTCCTGTTGAATCGTGCCGGTCACCGACAACAGGCGAGCTTTCAGCAAGGGTTTACGTTGGGCCAGGGCAGTGGCGGGCCAGACCACCAGGTTGACCTGGCCGGTTTCGTCTTCCAGCGTTACAAAGGTCACGCCGGATGCCGTCATCGGCCGTTGCCGGCAGATCACCAGGCCCGCGACTTGGACGATGCTGCCGTTACGGCGTTGCCATAAGGATGCGGCGGTGGTGACGCCGCGGCGGCGCAAGCGTTCGCGCAGCAGGCTCAGCGGGTGTTCGCGCAGGCTGAGCCGGGTGCTGGCATAATCGGCCAATACCTCCTGTCCGGGCTTGGGGGCTTTTAATAGCGGCGTGGCTTCGGCAATCTCTGCGACCCCAAATACCGGCGTCGCAGCTTCCACACCACCAGCCGCCCAGAAGGCCCGATGCCGGTTGCCGGCCAGGGTTTTTAACGCATCTGCTGCCGCCAGGTGTTCCAAATCTTGCCGATCCAGTCCGGCGCGCTCGGCCAGATCGGTGACGCTGGTAAACGGTTTAGCTCTGCGGGCTTGGACAATCTTGGCCGCCGCTAGTGCTGATAAACCTTTAACTTGATTAAAACCCAAGCGTAAGGCCGGTGCGGCGTTGGCGGGAAACTCCAACGAGCATTCGCTGAGACTGGTCTGTACGTCCACCGGCCGTACCTCCACGCCATGCCGCCGTGCATCCTGCACCAGTTGCGACGGGCCGTAAAAGCCCATCGGTTGGCTGTTCAGCAAGGCGCAGCAAAACGCCGCCGGATGATGGCGCTTCAACCAGGCCGACACATAAGCCAGCAAGGCAAAGCTGGCGGAATGCGATTCCGGAAAACCATAATCGCCAAAGCCCTTGATTTGTTGAAAAATCCGTTGGGCAAACTCGGTGCTGTAGCCGCGCGCCTGCATGCCGTCCAGCAGTTTGCGCTCGAACGGTTCCAGGCCGCCCTTGCGTTTCCAGGCCGCCATGGCTCGGCGCAATTGATCGGCTTCGTCGGCGGTAAAACCGGCCGCGACCATCGCCAGTTGCATGACTTGTTCCTGAAAAATCGGAATGCCCAGTGTACGTTCCAGCACGGCTTGGACTTCCGGGCTGGGGTACTCCACGGGCTCCAAGCCTTTGCGCCGGGCCAGATAAGGATGCACCATTTCTCCCTGGATAGGCCCGGGGCGGACGATGGCGATTTCGATGACCAGATCGTAATAATTGGCCGGCTTCAGACGCGGCAGCATGGTCATTTGCGCCCGCGATTCGACTTGGAACACGCCGATGCTGTCAGCCTGTTGCAGCATCGCGTAAACCGCCGGGTCTTCGGCCGGAATGTCGGCCAGGGTCCAGGTCTGACCGGTATATTGATCAAGATATTCCAGGGCTTTGCGAATCGCACTGAGCATACCCAGTGCCAGTATATCGACCTTTAATAAGCCCATCGCTTCCAGATCGTCTTTTTCCCATTGAATCACGGTGCGGTCGGCCATTGCGGCATTTTCCACCGGCACTAATCGGGATAATTCATCGCGGGCGATGACGAAGCCGCCGACGTGTTGGGAAAGATGGCGCGGAAAGCCCTTGATTGCCTGAAACAGCACGGCCAAGCGTTGTACGGTGGGGCTTTCCGGGTCGAAGCCGCATTCTTTCAGTGATTCCGGCATTAGCTGATAGCCATCCCAACGATCCACGCTGTCGGCCAGGCGTTCGACTTGCGCCAGGTTCAAGCCCAGGGCTTTGCCGACGTCGCGCACCGCGCTGCGGCTGCGGTAGGTAATCACCGTAGCGGCCAGCGCGGCGCGATGCCGGCCGTATTTTTGATAGATATATTGAATGACTTGCTCGCGGCGTTCGTGCTCGAAATCGACGTCGATGTCCGGCGGTTCGTTACGCTCACGAGACAGAAAACGCTCGAACAGCAGATTCATTCGGCTCGGGTCGACTTCGGTAATCCCCAGGCAATAGCACACTGCCGAATTGGCCGCCGAGCCGCGGCCTTGGCAGAGGATGCCTTGCTCCCGCGCGTATCTGACGATGTCGTGTACAGTCAAAAAATACGGTTCGTAAGCCAAGTCGGCGATCAGCGCCAGCTCGTGTTCGATTTGTTGACGAACTTTTGCCGGCTCGCCATGCGGCCAACGTTTGCGGATGCCGGTTTCGGTCAAATGTCGTAGCCAGGAAGTGGGCGTATGCCCATTTGGCACCAGTTCTTGCGGGTACTCGTAGCGCAATTCATCCAGTGAAAATTGGCAGCGCTCGGCGATAATCAGGGTTTGTTGCAGCCATTCAGACGGATACAGCTCGGCCAGCCGGGGCAGGGGCCGTAGATGCCGTTCGCCGTTGGCAAACAATGCGTAGCTCAGTCGCGATAGGGGCTGGCCAAGGCGGATCGCGGTAAGCGTATCTTGCAAGGCTTGGCGCGAGCGCCGGTGCATATGCACATCGTTGCAAGCGACTATCGGGATGTCTAATTGCCGGGCGGTAGCTTGGGCCTGTTGGCAATAGTCTTCGTCGCGGCCGGATAGAAACAGGCCTATCCCCAGCCATAAATCGCCGGCAAATAGTTGTTTCAACCAATAGCCATCTTCTTCCCGGTAACAGTCGTTGGTTAGCCAGATGGCCAGACAGCCTTGCGGACAGTGGGCGGCCAGATCGGATCGGGTTAGCCGGTAGCTGCCTTTTTCAGCTTGGCGGCGGGCGAGGGTAATCAACGCAGACAGGTTGCCGTAGCTGCTTCTATCGGTTGCCAGCAAGACCAGTTTCAGACCGCCTTCCAAGACAAACTCACTGCCGATGATCAGTTTGATATGGTGTTTCTTAGCGGCCAGATGCGCTCTTACCACGCCGGCCAGCGAGCATTCGTCGGTCAGTGCCAGTGCCTGGTAACCCAGGCGGGCAGCTTCCTCGACTAGTTCTTCCGGATGCGAGGCGCCGCGCAGAAAGCTGAAGTTGGACAGACAATGCAGTTCGGCAAAACCACTGTCCGGCGCGCTGGCCTCATCCGAACAAGCCATGCACAAACCATTGTTGTTTGGCGTTTAAGTCGCGATACACCCACAGTTTTCGGCCGCGTTGATCTTGGGCGCTGTGATAGTCACGGCGGATCGGCTGGTCGTCCCACCAGCCGGACTCGATGCGTTCCGCCGACGATAGCAGGCTAAGGCAGCTTAGCCGCACCGGTTCGGGATTAGTTAGCAGCCACAAAGGCCTGGGCGCTAAATCGGGATTGGCGGTTAGTTGGTTTGGTGCAGCGGTCATGGCGCGTTCCGGGCGATGGTCGGCTTGCGCGCCGGGAAACTTTAAGGCTTGATGCCCCAGCCTGGCTTGCAACTGATCCAAAACGGCTTGCCATTCGGTGTCACTATCCGGTTTCTCGTGGTCGTCGAACAGGCTGAAGCGTTCCGGCTGAAATGGGACTATGGCGGTGCTGAGCAGGGTGATAGCCAGCACCGGGGCCGGCAACGGCGAGCGCTCCAGTTTTTCGGACAGTAAGCCGCACCAGTGTTTAGGATCGCGGTTACCGGCGCGAAAATCCAATGCCAAGCAAGTGGCCGGGCGGCCGTGATGCAGTAGTTCCAGCGTGATGCCTAAGGTTGTGGCATCGCGGGTTTTTAGAAACGCGGCAAACTCGTCGGCCAGTTGTTCGATGGCCGGGAAGAAATGTTCGATACGTTCCAGCTCGATGGGCATCTCACGGCTGGCCTGGAAGCGATGCGGCCTGTGGAAAGCCTGTAAAACTTGAGTTTGCCGGCCGGCAAGTCTGTCCAGTTGTTGCAATAAACCGGCACCATAACGTTTCGCCAGGCCGTCGCGCGGTAAGCGCCACAGGTCGGTGAGTTGGCGAATGCCGGTGCGCATTAGCCGGTGTAAGAGTTTATCGTCCAGTGCCAGCGCGGCGATGGGCAACGGGCCCAGTGTCGACCGCAAGGCCTGGCTGTCGATGACGATTTTTTCCTGACCAAGTTTGGTTAGCAATACGCTGGCTGTAGGCGCGGGGCTGATGGCAATCGACGGCCGATGTCCGCTGCTTTGCCATGCCGTTTTTAGCTTGTCTCTTAAGCTTTCCACGCCGCCGAATAACGTCAGGCAGGAACGAATTTCCAAAAGCAGGCAATCCGCCTGATCCAGGCTGACCCAGGGACTGAAATCCAGCGCAATTTCGGCAAGTTGTTGTAATGCTAGGCGTTCGGCGAACGGGTCGCGGTTACGAATGCTTAGGCCGGGACACAGGGCTAAAGCGGCGGCGGGTGTCATGCCTGACTCGACGCCGGCTTGCCGGGCCGGCGCCGAGACCGTATGCAGGCGAGTCTGGCCTTTGTAGGGCATAGCACTGGCGACGGCCTGATTTAAATCCAGATGTAGTGCAGTCAAAGCCAAGTCAGGAAAATAGGCGCATAGCCAAAGTTGGCTGTTGGTCGGATTGGGCTTTACGAGTGTGCCGATTCGCTCTGGCGGCGTTGGCGATAGCGCACTGGCGGTGGCAGCCATGGCGGTCTTACAGCGGCAAGGTCAAAGACGCACGTTGCAAGCTACCGCGCGCCTTTAAAATGTGCAGTGCTAGGCCTGGGTTTACCGGTTTGATCTCCAGGCGCAATGCCGTGTAACCACTGCCGCTAGGGCGTTTGGGAAATAGCACCGCCAAGGCAGAGCCGGCTTCCGCGGCCAGCTGCAAGCGGCGGATTTGATGATCGCTGAGCCGGCGTGGCCAGGCCAAGGCCATGCCGCAGCGGCCGCTACGCAGCAGTTTTTCCAGACTCCAGGGAATGTCCGCCTCTTGCCGGCAATCCACTACCAGAACATAGCTTGCATCGATGCCTGCCTGTCGTAAGGCGGGTGCATAGACTTGCTGCGGCGGTGCGATCCAGGCTATCCAGCGCTTGCTTTGAGATAGGGAGGTCATGGCCGGCAGCAACAGGCTTAATTCGCCGATGCCCAAGCAGGGCGATAGAATTTCCAGTACGCCGCCCAGCGGCCAGCCGCCACCGGGCAGCAAGGCATCCAACTCGGCAAAACCGCTGGCAATTGTTCGCCAGTTTTGATTTTCCGAATGCAATCCGCGCCAAATCCCGGTCTGGGTGCGTAACAGCTGATCCAGGGGAGTTGCATTCATAGCCCGCTACGAATCACGCCGACCACCACGCCTTCTATTACCAATAGCTCGCGCTGCAAATCGACTGCAATGATGGAAAAATCCGGATTGGCCGGCTCCAGAAACGCTTTAGCACCTTCCAGGCGTAGCCGTTTTACCGTGGCTTCATCGTGAATCCGTGCCACAACGATCTGGCCGTTGCGCGCTTCCGGTGTGCGTTGCACGGCCAATAAATCACCATCCAGAATGCCGGCATCGCGCATGCTCATGCCTTGCACCCGCAGCAAATAATCGGCGCGGTGATCAAACAGCTTTGGCCCCAGGCGGCAATAACGCTCGATATGTTCTTCGGCCAGTATCGGTTGTCCGGCCGCTACTCGACCAACCAGGGGTAGGCCTTGCTCGGGATTGGATGTCGGTTTCAGCAAGCGGATGCCGCGCGATGCGGCTGGCACGAGTTCGATGGCGCCTTTGCGCGCCAAAGCCTGCAAATGGCCACGGATACTGTTGGTGGAGCGCACGCCAAAAGCATCGGCGATTTCGGCGATGGTCGGCGGAAAGCCATCCTGTAACAGGCTGCGCTCGATGAAGGTCAGGATGTCTTGTTGGCGGTCGGTGAGTGGTTTCATGCTGTTTTTATAGTTACTGCTTTTATAGGCAGTATAGTGCGCATGGTGGGATTAGCGCAACTATCCGGCAGCTATAAAAACTGCCGCCTGCACGCTAGCGGCTTTGAGCGGTTGGGCGGGTTTTATATGTTCAAACTTAGGCTGGGCAAGCGTTTGCCCGGAGCAAACCGGATGCTAGACGCGCAGGTAAAGGACGAGTGATGACAGGAAGGGGGCTGTCAATTATTAGCGGGTGGAACGGTTAAACAAGATAAAGCTTAAGCAAGCCGGTAATTGCAGCTTCAATCCGGCTCCAGCACCCGAAACAGCATTTCCTTCACAGTTTGCGGGTCGAAGGGTTTATCGCAAATCGCCGAGACGCCGGCTTTGTGCACATTACTGAGGCGGGTTTCGTTTTCTTCGCTGGTCACCATCAAGATCGGTACGATGGAATTGCCCAAATCCTGGCGGATGGTTTTGATCAATTGTTGGCCGTCCATGATAGGCATATTGTAATCGGTGACGATCAGGTCGAAAGCGTTTTGGTCGCGAGCGAATACATCGACGCCTTCCTTACCGTCCTGGGCCTGGGTAATCTTGACGATGCCCATATTGTTCAACACGCGGCTGATGTGTTTGCGCGCTAGCGGACTGTCGTCCACCACCAACACCCGCACGTTTTCGATGTCGTAATGTTCCAGGCTGATTTCTTGCGGATCGATAAACTCGATGGTCGCCCGCAAGGCGTTTTTTAAATCGTCGTGCGCAAACGGCTTGGGCAAAATCGCTACCACGCCGGCTTGGCGGATGGTGTCTAGTACCGCAAAGCTGGATTCGCTGGAAATCAGCATGAAGGGGATATGGCTCAGGGCTTCTTCATTGCGCAGATGCTCGACCAGTTCGGTGGCCATCATATCCGGCAGATACAGGCTGCTGATAATTAAATCCGGGCGGTGATTATGCAAGCTTTCCAGCGCCGCCGCCGCGTTGGAAACGCCTTCGATTTTGGCTATGCCTTCGTCACGTAAATGCTGCATGATGACTTTTAATTGTGTGGTCGAAGGTTCAATCAGCAAAATCGATAAGTCGGCAATATCTATGGCGTGCATAAGCGTGTGGCCTGGTTAATGTTGAACGGAATTGCATCCTGCAGGCGCCGGCTGGAAAAAAAATCCCCAAGGGTAGCCGGCGAGATTAAAATTGCGCGTTGGTTTGCCGGTAAACCGGCAACATTTCACGCTTCAGGATAGACCTAAACCACCATGATTCAAGAAACCCTCGTCACTACCATCAATCTGCAGGGCGATACGCACATCGCGCCGATGGGAGTGCATGTTGAACAAGATCACTACATTATCTTGCCGTTTCGGCCCTCGACTACGCTGGATAATCTGCTGGCAACCGAAACCGCCGTCATCAATTATTGCGACGATGTGCGGATTTTTGCCGGCTGTCTGACCGGGCGTAGGGACTGGCCCTTATTGCCCGCCCAACAAGTCGCGGGGTATTATTTAGCCGATACTTTGGCGCATACCGAACTGCAATTGGTGCGAATCGAAGACGACGACACCCGGCCGAAATTGTTTTGCCGGGCCGTGCACACGGTCAACCATAAGCCGTTTCAAGGCTTTAATCGGGCGCAATATTCAGTGCTGGAAGCGGCGATTTTGATCAGCCGGCTGGATAGATTGCCTGGGGAGAAAATTCAAGCCGAACTGGATTATTTGCGCATCGGCCTGGATAAAACCGCCGGTGAGCGGGAGCGTCAGGCCTGGGATTGGCTGATGGCGGCGATTGAACAACATCGCCGGGGAGTGCAAGTATGACCGCGATGTTGGCAAGCGTGAATAGTTTGGCGGAAGCGCTGTTGGTCGAAGCCGCCGCCGTCGATATTATCGATTTAAAACAACCCGCTCGCGGCGCCTTGGGTGCTCTGGATGTGGCCGAGGTTGCCGAGATTGTCCGCCGCTTGCAACCGGGCAGCTGTGTTAGTGCCACTATCGGCGATTTACCGATGCAGCCCGAACTGGTCCTGCCGGCCGTGCAAGCCATGGCGGCTACCGGCGTCAATTATGTGAAAATCGGGTTTTTTCCGGGCGGCGACTGGCTGGCGTGCGTCGAGGGTTTACAGGCGATTGCTGCGCGGGGCGTGGCCTTGGTCGCGGTATTGTTTGCCGATACCCGCCCGGATTTTGCGATGATTGATGCTTTAGCCCAGGCCGGTTTTCGCGGGGTGATGCTGGATACCGCCAATAAACAACTCGGTTCATTGACGCGGCTGATGACGCTCGACGAATTGCAGAGTTTTGTCGATAGGGTCGCCGGCCTGGGTTTGCTGAGTGGCTTGGCCGGTTCCTTGCGCGTCGACGATGTAGCGGGTTTAGTGCAGTTAGGTCCGGATTATTTGGGCTTTCGCGGCGCCTTATGCCGGGAACATTCCCGCACTGCGCAACTGGACGTCGGGCAAATCGACATAATTAGGCAACATTGGCGAGCTTTAGCGTACTGAATGAGCCCGCTGATGCATTGACAGTACCCATAGCACCATCGACAAAACATAACAATAACACTAGCCGCCAACAGACTTAAATCTACATAATGTCGGCAGACCGGTAAACAGCAAGGGATCACTGTGGAGCAATATAGCGAACAAAACCAGGCCAGGCCTCTGCTTTGGACGGTGCTACTACTTTTACTTGCGCAGTTGCTTAGCTGGTATTTTCCGCTGGCAGACTACTTACGGCCCTTTGTCAGCCAATCCTTGGGCGTGCATACCTTGATGGAAGGTTTTTCCATCGTGATTTCCGCATTGGTTTTCGCGGTGGGTTGGAGCGTTTATCAAAAGGAGAATTCCGCCGGATTCCTGATGCTGGCCTGCTGCTTCTTGGGGGTGGCGGTCCTCGATTTAATGCATACCCTGTCTTTCAGCGGCATGCCGGCCTTTATCACCGAAAGCGATCCGGAAAAAGCCATCGCTTTTTGGCTAATGGCCCGCGGGTTTGCAGCGATAGGTCTGGTGATGGGATGGTTGCTGCCAAACCGGCCGATAACCCCGGTGTCGCGGGCGTTGATGCTGAGCGTTGTGCTGCTCTATATTGGCCTCAGTTGCTGGCTGGTGTTTTTCCATCAAGATTGGTTGCCGCGCACCTTTGATGCAGTTGATGGTTTAACCTCTTTTAAAAAGACCTGCGAATATGTATTGGCCGGCGTCTATGCTGTCAGCGCCATCGGCTATTTACGCCAAACCCGCCGCCAACATACCTACGATCCGGCCGGTTTGGCGGCGGCTGCTGCGATCATGGCCATGAGCGAGTTGTTCGCGACCTTTTATGCCAGCGTCAGCGATTTGTATATTTTGCTCGGGCATGCCTATAAGTTGGTCGCCTATGGCCTGATTTACCGTTCGGTTTTCCTCAACAGCATCCAACTGCCTTACCAGCGGCTCTATCAAGCGCATCAGGCACTGTCTGTTAGCGAAGCCAAATTTCACGCCATTATCGAAGAGTCGCCGATTGCCTATGCTTTGCATGATAGCCAGGGCAATATCAGTTATTTGAACTCGGCTTTCGTAAAAACCTTCGGTTATACGCTAAGCGATATTCCGACCTTGGCGGAATGGTGGTGGCATGCCCATCCCAACGCTGAATATCGGCAACAGGTCATCGCTAATTGGCATACTTATCAGCGTGTTCCCCAGTCTGCTACCGAGTCCGGCCAAACCGCGGAATTGAAAGTCTGTTGCAAGGATGGCAGGAGCCGGATGGTGTTGGTCGACATCGTCTTATTGGGCGATAGCTTGGCCGGCAATCAATTACTGATTTTGCGCGATATTTCCGAACGGTTGGAAGCGATGCACAAACTGGCCGATTCGGTAAACATGCTGCAAACCGTCATCAACACCATCCCCAGCCGCGTATTCTGGAAAGACCTGAATTACCGGTATCTGGGCGCCAACTTAGCCTTCAGTCAAGATGCCGGGCTAGAGAATCCGGCCGAATTGATCGGTAAATCCGATGAGCAATTGGTTTGGCGGGATTTAGCGCACTTATATCGAGCAGACGATAAGCAGGTCATCGAGAGCAATACGGCAAAATTGAATTACGAAGAAACGCTAATGGGGCCGGCAGGTAAAACCATGCATTTAAGGACCTCAAGAGTGCCTTTACGTAATTTACAGCAACAGATCATCGGCGTGCTGGGCGTGTATGAGGACATCACCGCGCGGAAAAGCGCCGAAGAGGAAATGCAGCTGGCGGCCCTGGTGTATTTGAACAGTAGCGAAGCAATGATGGTTACCGATGCCACGGGCACCATCATCACGGTTAATCCGGCATTTACCACGGTAACCGGTTATTCGGCGGACGAAGTGATAGGCCGGGCCTTTGTCGGTACCACCACAGAGCCGCATGATCAGGCTTTCTATAAAACCGTCTTGCGAGTGATCAATACCCACGGCCAGTGGGCCGGCGAAATCAGCGGCCGCCGCAAGAACGGCGAGGATTGCATTCAGTGGGTCACCATCAACTCCATTCTGAACGAGAACGGCGGCGTGCACAGGCGGGTGGCCTTGATCGCGGATATTACCGAACGCAAAAAATCCGAGGAATTGATTTGGCGGCAAGCCAATTTCGATCCGCTGACCGGTTTGCCGAATCGCAATATGTTTTTAGATCGGCTTAATCAGGAAATCAAAAAGGCTTTTCGGCATGGTCGGCATGTGGCATTGATGTTTCTGGACTTGGACCGCTTCAAGGATGTCAATGACAGCATGGGCCACTTCATGGGAGACATCTTGTTGAAGGAAGCCGCGCGGCGCATCAGCGGCTGCGTGCGCGATTGCGACAGCATTGCCAGACTGGGCGGCGATGAATTTACCGTGATTCTCGGCGAGTTGGATCAAGTGGATGGCGTCAACCGGATCGCCCGGAACATCTTGCAGGCTTTAGCGGAACCGTTTCGTTTGGGCAATGAGACGGCCTATATTTCAGGGAGTATAGGCATTGCCCTGTATCCGGACGATGCGCTGGACACCGATTCCTTATTAAAAAATGCCGATCAGGCAATGTACGCTGCCAAAAATCAGGGCCGCGACCGCTATCAATATTTCACTGCCTTGATGCAGCAGAACGCCCAACTGCGCATGCGGCTGGCCAACGATTTGCACGGCGCGCTGGCCCGTCAGCAGTTTTTACTGCATTACCAACCGATTATCGAGTTTGCCAGCGGCAGCATAGCCAAAGCCGAAGCCCTGCTGCGTTGGCTGCATCCGACGCTGGGCATGGTCAGCCCGGCCGAATTTATTCCGGTTGCCGAAGATACAGGGGTTATCGTCGATATTGGCGATTGGGTTTTTGACACTGCCGCGCACCAGGCTAAGCAGTGGCGGCAAACCTATAATCCGGATTTCCAGATCAGCGTCAACAAATCGCCCGTGCAGTTCCGCCGGCAAGCCATGGAAGCCAACCAATGGCTTGCCTTATTGCAAGAGCTGGATTTGCCGGGCCAGAGCGTGATCGTTGAAATAACCGAGGGCTTGATATTGGATGCCAGCAACAGCACGCGCGAGCAACTGTCGGCGTTTCGCGATGGCGGGATGCAGGTGGCTTTGGACGATTTCGGCACCGGGTATTCGTCTCTGGCCTATTTGAAAAAATTCGACATCGATTACATCAAGATAGACCAGGCGTTTGTCCGGAGTCTGGTGGCCGGCTCCAGCGACATGGCCTTGTGCGAAGCCATCGTGGTAATGGCGCACAAATTGGGCATTAAGGTCGTCGCCGAAGGTATAGAGACCCAGGAACAATACGATCTATTAAACCGAATGGGCTGCGATTACGGACAAGGCTATTTAATTTCCAAACCGGTCCCGGCCGACCAATTCGAACAGTTGCTCGATAAGGCTTTTACCCAAGCACCGTCCGGCGATGGACGGCATTAGCCAGAACACTGGAATGATTACCCAGCCTTTATCTATCGCCGCCCCCGTTCTTGCGGGACACGCATCCGGAAAATTTAAGGGCCTTGGTTGATCGGAATGCTTTAGCCGGGTGGCAGCATCGCCAGCCTGATAAAATGCGCGGCATGAATACAACCTTGATGCAAATGA
This sequence comes from Methylomonas sp. PHL2-19, assembly GCF_059331595.1. NCBI lineage: Bacteria > Pseudomonadati > Pseudomonadota > Gammaproteobacteria > Methylococcales > Methylococcaceae > Methylomonas > Methylomonas sp. PHL2-19. The sequence continues at coordinate 3,846,610 of NZ_CP196839.1, read as the reverse complement.
CCGCGCTGATGCTGTGCGGTGCCGGTTGGCGAGTATTAACCCCTAACCGCTTGACGGCGGACCAGACCCGGTTGGTATTAACCAGCGTGGTGTACTATTTTTTTATGCCGGTTATGGTGCTGGAGGTGCTGTGGCGGGCCGATATTGGTTGGCAATCGCTGCAATACTCCGCATTGGGTTTTATCAGCATCTTGTTGTCGATTTTGGCGACTTGGCTGCTTGCTAAGTTGTTTAAATTTAAAAACCCGCAAACCGGGGCGGTGATTTTGGCGGCGGCTTTTCCAAACGTCACCTATCTGGGCTTGCCGGTATTGGAGCAGATTTTCGGCGACTGGACCCGGTCTTTGGTCATTCAGATCGATTTATTTGCCGAAGCGCCGTTGGTCTATACCTTGGGTATCATGCTGGCCCGCCATTACGGCGCTAGCGGCGAACCTAAGCCAAAATCGGTGTTGGCATTTTTCAATGCGCCGCCGTTCTGGGCTGCGTTTGTCGCGGTCGTGTTAAACCTCAATCAGGTGCCGATACCGTTTTGGGTGGCCGGCTTACTGCAAAAATGTTCCGGAGCGGTCGCTCCGTTGATGATTTTTTCGTTAGGTTTGGCGCTTAGCTGGCGGGATATACGCCTGCGCAACGTACCGTTCATCGTCCCCACTGCATTAGTTAAACTAGGCTTGATGCCGCTGATTGCCTTGTGGCTGGCAAACCTGCTCAATTTGACTGGTCAACCCAGGGCGGCGGCCGTGATGGATATAGCCATGCCGAGTATGGTGATGGGCATCGTGTTATGCGACCGCTATAAGCTGGACAGCGGTTTATATGCGATGGCCGTGACGGTGACGACGGCCTTGAGTTTAGTGAGCTTACCGCTCTGGTATCGGGTGTTATGAAACAGATTGCCGAAATATTCTCGCAAGGCGAGGAAATTGTCTGCGGGCAAACCGTGGACAGCAACGCCGCCTGGCTCTCCCAGCAATTGGTTGAGTTGGGCTTTACGCTGAAACGCCACACCGCAGTGGGCGATGACGTGGACGATTTGGTGGCCTTGTTCACGGAAATTGCCGAGCGCGCCGACTGCTGTATTTGCACCGGCGGTTTGGGGCCGACTATCGACGACTTAACCGCCGAAGCAGTCAGTATCGCCAGCGGTCAGCCTTTACGATTCGACGATCAGGCCTTTGCCGACATTCAACAATATTACGCCCGCCGCAATCGCGTGATGCCGGCGGCAAATCGCAAGCAAGCTATGCTGCCGCAGTCGGCAATACGTATCGACAACGCTTACGGCACCGCGCCGGGCTTTGCCTTGCAATTCAAACGCTGCTGGTTCGTGTGTCTGCCGGGTGTGCCGTCGGAAATGAAGAATATGTTTACCTCGCTAGTTCGGCCGCAATTACTGCAGGGTTTTGAGCTACAGCCGGCGTGTTTGGTCAGCTTGCGCAGCCTAGGCATAGGCGAATCGGCCATTCAGCAATGCTTGGTGGATATTGATTTGCCAGCGGGTGTGCAACTGGGGTTTCGTGCCGCGCCCGATGAAGTGCAGACCAAACTATTGTTTCCCAGTAATTTCCCCGAGCACGAAAAGCGTGATTGCGTGGCCACCGTGGCGGACAGAATCGGCGATTACGTGTTTGCCATTGATGGCCTGGACGAAGCGCAGGGCGATCTGCTGGATGTCGTGAGCAAAGCCATGAGCCGGAAATCTTATTCGCTCGCCTTGCTGGAAACCGCCAGCCAAGGCCGGTTAGCTGCCAAATGCTTGGGATGCGACTGGCTAAGGCGCGTAGAAATCAATCTGGATTGGGGACGCAACACCGGCGCAGGCGAAGCGGGGGGCGGCGATTTACTGCCTATCGCCAAAATTTGGGCGGAACAGCTGAAAGCTCGCGAGCAAACCGATTTTGCCTTAGTTCAGCTTTTTGCCGGCAGCGCCGAAGATTACCGGGATAAGGATAAAGCCATAGTCCTTTACAATGCCTTAGCCACACCCAGCGGCGTGGTCTCGACCCAGCTAAGCGCCTATGGCGCCCTTAAAACCAAACAAAACCAGGCGGCTTTATTCGCGCTGGACTTACTCAGACGTTACCTACAAAACAAATGCCTTTAATCCGTTTAACCAATGTTTCCATCGCCTTCGGCACCCACGCGCTGCTCGATAACGCCGCCTTTCAACTCGACGCCGGCGAGCGGGTCGGCCTGCTGGGCCGCAACGGCGAAGGCAAATCCACTTTAATGAAAATTATCGCCGGCGATATTCATGCCGATCATGGCGAAATCTGGAAACAGCCGGAATTGCGTTTAGCCTGGCTGGAGCAATCGCCCAATCTGGACGAAAACGACACAATCTACGAAGCCGTCGCTGGTGGACTTGGCGAATTGGGCCGGGTGATCGCCCGTTACCATGAATTATTGAGCCATATGGATGGCAGCGAGCAATCCCTGCAAGCCCTGGGCGATGTGCAACATAAGCTGGAAGCCGACAATGGCTGGGAGTTTCAAACCCGCGTCGAAGCGGTATTGAGCAAACTGCAATTGCCGGCGGACGTGCTGGTCGGCAGTTTGTCCGGCGGCTGGAAACGTCGAGTCGCACTAGCGCGCGCTTTGGTCATCGAGCCGGAAGTGTTGTTGCTGGACGAGCCGACCAACCATTTGGATTTTGAAAGTATCACCTGGCTGGAAGAGCAAATCCTGGCCTTCCAGGGTGCGGTGATGTTTGTCACCCATGACCGGGCATTTTTACAAAAACTGGCGACGCGGATTATCGATCTGGATCGCGGGCAATTGACTTCCTGGGCCGGTAATTATCAAGACTATTTGACCCGCAAGGCGGCGGCTTTGGAAGACGAAGCCAATCAAAACGCCGAGTTCGACAAGAAGCTGGCCAAGGAAGAAGTCTGGATTCGCCAGGGCGTCAAAGCCCGGCGGACCCGCAACGAGGGACGGGTTAGAGCGCTGAAGAAATTGCGCGCCGAGCGCTCGGAACGGCGCAATACCCAGGGCACCGCTAAGCTCAGTTTGAATAAAGGCGAAGCCTCCGGCAAGAAAGTCGTCGAAGCCATTGATGTCAATTTTCAATATCAGGACAAACCCATCATCAAGGATTTTTCGCTGCGCATCGAACGCGGCGACAAGATCGGTTTAATCGGCAATAACGGTGCCGGCAAATCCACTTTATTAAAGTTGCTGCTGGGCCAATTGCAACCGACCACCGGCACGATAGAGCTGGGTACCAATCTGCAAATCGCGTATTTCGACCAATTGCGCGAACAGCTTGATCCGGAAATCTCTGTGGCTGACAGCGTGCTGGACGGCGGCGAGTTTGTCGATACGCCGGACGGCAAACGCCACGTGATGTCGTATCTGGCCGACTTTTTATTCGCGCCGGCCCGCGCTCGTTCGCCGGTGAAAAGCCTGTCAGGCGGCGAGAAAAATCGGTTGCTGCTGGCGCGCCTGTTTACCAAGACCGCCAATCTGATCGTGATGGACGAACCCACCAATGATTTGGATTTGGAAACTCTGGAGATTCTGGAAGAAAAACTGGTCGAGTATCAGGGCACTTTGCTGCTGGTGAGCCATGACCGAGAGTTTTTAGATAACGTCGTCACCAGTGTGTTGGTGTTCGAAGGCGAGGGCAGGGTGGAAGAATACATCGGCGGGTATGCCGATTGGTTTGCCCTGATGGAGCAGAACAAAAAAGCCGAAGCAGTAAAGATTGCCGAACAAGCGGTGAAAAAAGAAAAGCCCAAAACCGCGCCGGCCAAGAAACTTAGCTTTAAAGAACAACGGGAACTCGAGCAACTGCCGGCGCTGATCGAACAACTGGAAACATTGCAAACCCAGCTGACAGCGGAAATGAACGAAGCCGGTTTTTATAAGCAAAGCCCGGAGGCTGTGGCTGCCAAGCTGGCGCAATTGCAGACCGCCGAGGCCGATCTAAGTCAGGCCTATCAGCGTTGGGATGAATTGGAAGCCCTGCAGGGTTGAGCAGGTTGCTGCTTAGGGCAACAGTTCAATATTCAGCAGCGCCACCAGCGTATTAGGTTGGCCTTGTAAAAATTTGATAATCTCCATGCGGGCCACGTCTGCGGGAATGTTTCGGGTTTGCATGGCCCGCAGTATCGTCTCGAAAGCCAGACGCTGCTGCAGGCCGTTCTGGTTTTGGTCGCGCCGACAGCCGAATTCATCCATCAGCGTAGAGCCGCAGCGGCAGTTTCTGAATACTTCCACTAGAATTAAGCCATCGTCCTCAATAGCCGACCGTAACGATGAACGGCCATGGGGCATGTCTTGGGTTTCGATGAAAAACTGCTCGGCCGAGAGATATACGTAACCGCAACTGCGACAGGTTTTCGGAAACGTTGAATCCAGCAAGGCTTGTAAACCGTCGAAATCTTGAATATCCATAGCAATAAACCTGAGTCTTGAAATAACCGACAGCGTAAATGCATTGTGCCATAATGCCAAACGTCGGCAATCAGACTTGACCCTCCTGAGAATGGATCGCGGATGAGTATTTTAACGTGGAACGACCAACTATTGGTTGGTATAGAAAGTGTGGATAATCAGCATCGGCAACTGGTCGCGTTGATTAATCGCCTGGATGAACTAAACGCCTTGGGCGCGGACCTGCAAACCGTGCTGGAAACCGTCAAGCAGTTGGTCGAGTATACCGTCGAGCACTTCCAACACGAAGAGCAACTGATGATGGAGGCAGGCTTCAATCCGCGGATGCAGGACCAGCATTGCCAGCAACATCAAGAATTTATCGATAAAATGCAGCAAGTGCATGTCGAGGCGCAATCCGATGTTTCGGTCATTTCCAAGGATCTGTTGGATTTTTTGGTGGATTGGCTTTGCCACCATATTCTAAAAACCGACAAGTTGATGGCGATCAGCCTTAATCAAGGCATCGACGCCGAGCAAGTCAGTATCGATAAGGATGAACATGTCGATATTTTGCACAGCAATTTGTATTCGGCCTTGCGGGAAAGCGAAGAGCGTTTCAAGGAACTTGCCGACCATCTCCCGGCCCTGATCTGGATCACCAACGCCAAAAACCTGCCGATTTTCTGCAATCGTTTCTGGTTTAAAACCTTTCGCATCGAACGCGGTTTCGTCGACCGCCGGCAATGGCTGAACACGATACACCCCGACGATAGGGACAAGGTGGTGCAGACCTATCAGCAAGCCGCGCAGGAATTAACCAAGTTCAAGATTCAGTACCGGCTGTGTACCGAGGATGCCAAGGAAACCTGGATTCTGGAAACCGCTGTGCCCAGGATGCGCAAGAACGGTAAATTTGCCGGCTTGATGGGCTGTGGAATGGACATTAGCACCCAAAAGCAGGCGGAAACCGCTTTGCTGAAACTGAACCAACAACTGGAAGAACGGGTTCGCGAGCGCACCCAAGCGCTGACAGAAGCGAATCAGACGCTGCAGATGGAAAAAAACCAGCAAACCCTGCTCAATCAGAAACTCCAGGAAACTCAGGCACCATCTGGTGCAATCGGAAAAAATGGCCTCGATCGGCCAATTGGCCGCCGGGGTGGCGCACGAGATCAATAATCCGCTCGGTTATATTTATTCCAACCTCAACAGCCTGAAACAATACATACAAGAACTCACCAAGGCCGCCGAATTGGCTGAGCGTCTGGCCGGGCAACTGGCGGATAATCACCCGGACGTGCAAGCTTTTAAACAGTTTAAAAATACGGTCGATCTGGATTTTCTGAAAGATGACGCCGCCGACCTGGTGGAAGAGTCGCTGGAAGGCGCGACTCGCGCGAAGAAAATTGTCCAGGATTTACGCGATTTTTCCCGGATCGATAAGCAGGGCCGGGAGATGTTCGATTTGGAAGCCGGGATTGATGCCACCTTGAATATCGTCAACAACGAACTGAAATACAAGGCCGAAGTGGTGAAGGAATACGGCGGTATCAAACCTTTCGAATGCGTTGGCGCGCAGTTGAATCAGGTATTCATGAATCTATTGGTCAACGCCGCGCAAGCCATTGAAGATTTCGGCAAAATCACGGTGCGTACCGGTTATCAGGATGCCGATTGGGTTTGGGTGGACGTGGAGGATAACGGCCAAGGTATGAGCGAGGCAACCCGAATGCGGATATTCGATCCGTTTTTTACCACCAAGCCGGTCGGTAAAGGTACCGGCCTGGGCTTGTCGCTATCGTACAAAATCATCCAGGACCATCATGGTCGTATCGAGATAGATTCGGAAATAGGCCGAGGAACTCGGTTCCGGATTTATTTGCCGACCCGTAGCCCTGCCAGTTAACGATTATCGCAGCCGCGCCATGACCGAGCTATCCCCAGACCCCCAAACCGTTGCCAGTTTATTATTCGTTGATGACGAACCCAATGTCTTAAAGGCCCTGCGACGCCTGTTTCGCGGTGCGGAATATCAAGTCTATATGGCGGAGAGCGGCGCCGACGGCCTGGAGATTTTGGCGCAACAGCCTATCGATCTGATTATCTCCGACATGCGCATGCCGCAGATGGATGGGGCCGAGTTTCTCACCCGGGCGGCTGAACGTTGGCCGAATATCGTGCGAATTTTACTGACCGGCTATGCCGACATTGAATCGACCATCGCCGCCGTCAACAAAGGCAAGATCTACAGTTATTGCAGCAAGCCTTGGGAAGACAACGAACTGAAAATTCTGGTGAACAACGCGCTGGAACAAAAGCGCCTGCGCGACGAACGTCGGCAGCTGTTTGATATTATCAACCGGCAAAACCAGGAGCTGAAAGAGCTGAACGCCGGTTTGGAAGACAAGGTCGAAAAACGCACCGAGCAGTTGAGAAAGTCCTTGCAGATGATCGATCAAGCCCACGATGCCTTGAAAAAACAGTATGCCGATTCGGTTAAGGTGTTCGCCAAAACCATCGAAATGCGGCCGGGCATCAAAAGCGGACATGCCAAATATGTGGCGGAAAATGCCAGGGAAGTCGGGCGGCGGCTGGGCATGGACGCCGCCGAGCTGAAGGATTTGGTTTATGCCGGCCTGTTGCTGCAAATCGGCAAAATGAGTTTGCCGGACAGTTTGCTGACCCAGGCTTTGTTAAGCATGAACAGCCAGCAACGCAAACGCTACTTAAACCACGCTTTGGAAGGGCAAACGCTATTAAAAGGCCTGGAACCCTTGCATAACGCCGCCGAGCTCATCGCCGCCCAATACGAGCATTTCGACGGTTCCGGCCAACCTTTGGGTTGGGCGGGCGCGGAGATACCCTTGGGTACCAGGATATTGACTCTGGTGCGTGACTATATCAATTATCTGGACGGCTCGATCACCGGCACCGCGATGACAACCGAGCAAGTGAAAGAGCGGCTGCTGAGCAAAAAAGCCAAGGACTACGACCCACGGGTGGTTGATACCTTTCTGGCGCTGCTCGCCGAATCGGAAACTGTCGACGAACGGCCGATTATCGAAATTTCCTGGACCCAGTTGCAAGCAGGCATGGAAGCCGCCGAGATTATTTGTAACGACGTGTTGTATTTAAAGAATCAGGTTCTCAACGAAAAAAACGTCGAAGACATTCTTGAACTCAGGAAGCAAAAGAAAAATCTGATTTTGCGGGTGAGAATGGGCAGTGAGCGACAACGCGGTTGAATAAGCCGGAACGGTGGAAACCCTTTTAGACAGGCAGGTAAATATGAGTAAAAAGCACCCACCAAAGTCCGACAAACAGGTCTACAAAGATACCTTGCAGCAATTGCAGGTGGAACTGGTCAAGTTGCAGAATCACATCATCAAGCATGGCGACAAAATCCTGATCATCCTGGAAGGCCGCGATGCCGGCGGTAAAGACGGCACCATCAAGCGCATCATTCAACATCTTAGTCCTCGGGAAATCCGGGTGGTGGCACTGGGTAAACCGTCCGACCGCGATCTCAGTACCTGGTATTTTCAACGCTACACCCACCATTTGCCGGCCGCCCAGGAAATGGTGTTGTTCAATCGCAGTTGGTACAACCGGGCCGGCGTGGAGCGGGTGATGGGATTTTGCAACGACGACGAATACCACGAGTTCATCGAAACCGTCTCGCATTACGAACAGTTGCTGGTGCGCTCCGGCATCAAATTGCTGAAATACTATCTGGACATCAGCAAAGCCGAACAAAATGAACGCTTAAAACAACGCCAAAAAGATCCGCTGAAACAATGGAAAATCAGCCCCATCGACAAGGAAGCACAGAAACACTGGCAGCAATACAGCGAAGCCCGCAATATCATGTTTGCCAGAACCCACCATTTATCCGCGCCCTGGACTGTCGTTAGATCCGACGATAAACAAGCCGCACGGATCAATATCATCAAGGATTTATTGTTTCGTTTGGACTACAAAGGCAAGGACGAAGCGCTAGTCTTGCCGGACGCGAACATCGTGTTTAATTACGAGGAAAGTTATTTGCATAATGGCATGATTGCGCCGTGAGGCGCTTGATGGTCAGGATTTGGGTGGAGTAATGAAAAGTAGATACTCTGTTCAAAAGCAACAAATTTCATCATCTTTTACTCGGCGATGATGGATTCAGGGATGGCATAAAACCGCGTGTTATCGAACGGCTGATCGTGCTTCAACATGCCATGGATCGCATGCAGTAATTTACGCATGACGGCGCAGACGGCTTGCAAAGGTTTCTTGCCGTTGTCGATCAAATCCTGGAAATACGCTCGCACATGCGGATCGTGCTGTTTGGCACTCAAGGCCGGCATATACAACGCCGAACGAATATGCCGGTTACCGGCCTTGGATAGCCGCATTTTCTTGTGTACGCTTTTGCCCGACTCAAAGGCCTTGGGATCGAGTCCGGCAAACTTGGCCCATTCGCGATGCGACAGGTTGGGCGGCAATAGCAGTAGTTCGCCCATCAAGGCAATGGCGCTGGTTTGGGCCATGCCTTTGATGCCGGTCAACAGGTCGAATATTCGTTGCAGTTCCGGATGCTGGTCGATCAACGCCAGCGCCTCGCCAGCCAACGTATCGATGCGTTTTTCCAGCTGACTAATCGCCAATTTGGCATCGCGTAGTAGGGCCTTCGGCGTTTCCTCGGTCGCACTCAGCGCATGTAGATGATTTTTCGCGGCGGCCTTCTGACCGGTTAGCGCGTCGATACGGCGAGCATAGCCGCGCAAAGTCAGCGCTTGATTCGAAGGACGAGTCCAGGCGACGAAATCCATGCGCTCGACATATTCGGCCAAGGTGTTGGCATCGACGGCGTCGGTTTTACTGTTTTTCATCAATACCTTAGCGAAGTGATGCGAAGCCTTGGGATTGACCACCATCACAGGTACACCGGCGTCGTGTAGCGCAATAGCGAGATCGAAATGGTAAATACCGGTGGCTTCCAGACAGACCTTGATGCCGGATAATTTGATCAGCTTATTGACCAACCGGGTACGGTCGCTACGAGTGTTAGCATATTTTTGCGAATCGAACGGCTTGCCGTTCTTGCGGATCACCAGCACCAATTCATCGGCGCCCACATCCACGCCGGCAAACAGGCGAGGGATAGATTCAGCGGTGGTGTTGAGCGGGTGGTTCGTCATAATCGTTTTTGAATACAGTTAAAGGGAAGTACACTATTCACCGGTTCCCGACCCTGTGTAGTGGTCAACTTTTTTCGGACAGCCAAATAGGTTGTTGATCTGCCATTTTCATTTCATAGCCATTGGGCGGCAGGTAGCCCAGTGACGAATGCAAGCGCCGACTGTTGTAGAAATTGACGATATAGTCGGTCACGTCGCGGCTGGCTTCGGTATGGTTGGCATACTGGCGGCGCCAGACGCGCTCCATCTTCAGATTCAGAAAAAAGCGCTCCATCACCGCATTGTCCCAGCAGTTGCCCTTACGGCTCATACTGCCTTGAAAACCATGGCGTGCCAGTAAATCCCGGTATTCGTGACTGGCGTACTGGCTGCCCCGGTCGGAATGCACGATCAGGCCCGGCGGCGGTCGGCGCTGGGCGATGGCAATCTGCAAGGCCGTGCAAACCAGTTCCGCCGGCATATTCGGCGCCATGGCCCAGCCCACGATTTTGCGCGAATACAGATCCAACACCACCGCCAGATACAGCCAGCCGCTCAGGGTCCGAATATACGTGATGTCCGAGACCCAGGCACGATTAGCCTCAGTCTGTTCAAACTGGCGATCCAGCACGTTCTCGTACACCGGCAGATTGTGATTGCTGTCGGTGGTATGCACGAATTTGGGCTTCCAGATCGGCTTGAGCTGGAGTTCCTTCATCAGGCTGCGCACACGATAGCGGCCGATCTCAACGCCCTGTCCCGCCAATTCTTTACGCAGACGGCGACTGCCATAACATTGACCCGTGGCGTCAAACAGGCTCCGCAGCCGAACCCGCGTGCCGCAAAGCGCTTGCGGCTGCCGAACGCGCCGTCGGGCCGCATACAGTCCAGATCGACTGACGCCCAGCAATTGGCAGCTCTGTTGTACGGTGACGGCCTTCTCTGCTGTTAGCTGCTGAATCACTTGGTGTTTCATCGCAGTTCTCTGGCAAAGAAGGCCGAAGCCTTTTTGAGCAGTTCGTTATCCGAACGCAGTTGCCGATTTTCCTGTTCCAGCTGCCGAATCCGCTGCTGGTCCGGGGTTAACGGCTTGCCCATACCCGGCTGACCGGATTGCTCCGCCTGCACCTGCTTCAACCAGCGACGCACCGCCGTCTCACCCAGTTTGAGTTCCTGGCAAACCTGAGCCACCGTCAGTCCTTGCTCCTGGATCATCTTCACTACTTGCAGCTTGAACGCCGCATCAAAACTTCGTCTTTCTTGTTTCATTAGGTTCACCTTCTAGATTGATAGTTTATCAACCTATCTCGGTGTCCATTATTATTAGACCACTACACTGCGCATGCACCTACCTTCCTTCCTTGTGTATGCAGGCTCTAAGCCTCGGATACTCCACGGTATGGGTGAATAGGGCGGGGGCCAATCTACACGACAGGCTCTGATCAAGGATCAGTCCTCAGGATGGGACGGCCTCCCAATGAACAATCACAGCTTAATCGGTTTTTCTGCGCTGTCGGTTGTTAAAATTCATCATACAAGGGTGGGGACGACTGCATGGATGCAGGAGCTAGAGCAACGCATGGAGCAGTTGCCGAGAGCGTAGCGAAACCCATCATCAAGAGTTTATTCCCGCCTCAAATCATTTTCCAATTCCACCACGACACTCCTTATTACAGAGAACAAGCCGTATTTTTCTGGTTTCGATACGGCGAGTTGGGACTGGCTTAGTTAAAGATGGGTTTCGCTACGCTCTAACCATCCTACGATACTGCGGCAAACACCGGCCTGCATTAACGCCCACTCTCAATTTGCCGTCGCCGATTTCTCCCGATGAAAAAATTCCATGACCGCCCGATGTGGGTTTTCAAAAAGTTTCCGTCTTAACTAACACCAGCCCAATTGCTGCCGTGTAATCAGACCGAAACCAGGAGAATCCATGTCCAACGCAAAGCATTGCAAACCCGTCTCAGCCGGCAAAATCCGGCGCCATGCTGCCAAAGCCGCCTTGCTCGCGGCGCTGATCTCGCAAACCGCCCTCGGCGAAGCCGCCGGCAAACACCATTTTGACATCCCCGCCCAATCGCTGAACCAGGCCTTGCTGATGTTCGGCAGGCAAAGCCAGCAGCAACTGATGTACGGCACCGACATTGCCGACCATCTGCGCAGCCGCGCCCTACAAGGCGACTACACCGCCGACGAGGCGATCAGGATATTATTGGGTGACGCGCCGCTACAGGCCGTGACGACCGGCGAAGGGGCTATCACCTTGCAGCCGCGAGCGGCGGAACTGCACAACAATCTAGGGCCGCAGACCATGCCGGCGGTGCAGGTGGTAGGGAAGGCGGTTTATGATTCAACGGATCCATATAACCCGGATTACCGTTTGCCCAATGCTTCTACAGCAACTAAGACTGATACGCCGATTATGGAGACACCGTTCTCGGTACAGGTGGTGCCGAAACAGGTACTGGAAGATCAGCAGGTAGTGCGTTTGGATCAAGCAGTACGCAACGTCGCCGGTGTTAATACCAGTTCGTTAAATCAAGGGACCACCGACGGATTCATTATTCGCGGATTTCAAAACAATATTACGTACCGAGACGGCATGTTGTTGCCAACCATTTTGGGTGGCGGAACAACCAAGCGCGAGATGGCCAATCTTGAACGAGTAGAGGTGCTGAAAGGTCCGGGATCGATATTGTTTGGCCGTTCCGAACCGGGTGGAATTATCAATATGGTTACTAAGCAACCGCTGTCGACGCCATATTATTCGCTTCAACAACAGTTCGGTTCTTACGACTTTTACCGAACCACAATTGATGCCTCCGCGCCGCTAACCAATGACGATACCTTGCTGTACCGGTTGAACCTGTCGTACGAGAACGCGGGATCGTTCCGTGATTTTGTCGACAATGAGCGCGTGTTCATTGCGCCGGTCTTAAAATGGAATATCAGTCAGCGCACGCAAGCGACGTTTGAATTGGAATACCAACACTTTGACGAAACCAATGATCCAGGAATTACAAACATTGGCACTCGTCCAGCCAATGTACCAATTAATACCGCTTTGCACGAGCCGCTTCTGAGTAAAAACAAAGGGGACAGGGTATTAGTTGGGTTTAATTGGTCGCATGAGTTTAATGACAACTGGAAAATTAGCCATCGGTTTAACTATGAAAATTATGATTTCAGCACCATGTCTTTATTTTTTGGTGCCGCCAGTAATAACGGGGATGTTGACAGGTTTTTGAATCTTGGGCCGGAAAATGACTCCGGTCGATATTTTAATAGCTTAAATTTGTCCGGCAAAATTGATACAGCTGGCGTGCACCATCAGCTTCTGCTTGGGTTTGATCATTTTATAATTGATGATAAATTTGTTGGCAACTGCTGCCAATCCGCACCAAGTTATAATATTTTTAGTCCGTCATATTTAGCCAATGTGCCGGTGCTGGATTCCGCAAATTCATTTAAAGGCAGCTATACCCAAGACTGGTACGGTTTATATATTCAAGATCAAATTGAGTTGCCTTACCATCTGCATGCATTGGCCGGAGTTCGATACGACAGCGCTCAGGGATCAGATAACATACTTGGCAAGGTGACTTCCGATGAAGATTATCTGAGCCCAAGAGGGGGATTACTCTGGCATCCTATGAAGTGGTTATCAGTATACGGAAGTTACACTGAAAACTTCGGCCCCTCCAGCACCTTATTTAGATCTGACGGTTTAAGGCTACCCCCGCAAACAGCACAACAGTGGGAAACCGGCATCAAAACCGAGTTTTTTGACGGACGATTAAGCAGTACGATTTCCTATTTTGATCTGACAAAACAGAATATTCGCGTAGCCGGCATTCAGGCACCGCTATTTCTCCCACGTGCCGCCGGCGAAGCGGAAAGCCGTGGTGTCGAGTTCGAGCTGTCCGGCGAGATAATGCCCGGCTGGAATATGATTGCCGCATACGCCTACACGCCTTTCGCAAAAATCACCAAAGACAATGACAGTAACGGCGGCCTGGCTAATACCGGAAAGCGGTTGTTTCTCGCCCCCGAACATTCAGGTAGTTTTTGGAATACCTACGAATTTCAAACAGGTTCTTTACACGGTTTAAAGTTTGGAGCCGGGGTATCTGGTGTGGATCAGCGTCAGGGCGATGCGGATAATTCTTTTCAATTGCCTGGATATATGACAGTGGGTTTGCTAGCTAGCTATCAAATGAAGATTGGAAAAACCAAACTCACCACGCAAATCAATGCCGATAACTTATTGGATAAAGGCTATTACGGGGGCACTAACAGCGGCAACTTTATCGCAATCGGTGCACCGAGAAGTTTTATGGGGTCGATTCGTCTTGAGTATTAATTTCAGCATTTTATATTTATGTTGATACCGGCAAGAAAACACCGCCGAAAATTCTGGCTGTTCCTGCATCGTTACTTGGGTTTGTTTGCCGGGGCCATATTCGTGATTATCGGTTTGACCGGCAGTATTTTGGCTTTTGGACATGAACTGGACGAGTGGCTGAACGCGGATGTCAGGGCCATTAGCCGGCAAGCGTCCACTGGCCGGGCGCCACTGGACGCCATCGTCGCGGCGGGCATCAAAGCCCTGCCGACCGGCGCGAAAGCCATCAATCTGGATTATCCGCGGCACGAAGGTTTAGCTTTTGCGCTGTGGTTTGAGCAAACTTCGCCGGGCCGGGATTATCCGGAACGCCACCAAATCTTCATCGATCCCTACCGCGCGCAAGTTACCGGCCAACGTCTGCTAATCGATTTTCACAGGATTTGGCGCGATCCGCTGCTGGATTTCGTATTGCGGCTGCATTACTCGCTGGGTTTCGGCGAAAATGGAATGACACTGATTGGCTGGGTGGGCATTGCGATGTTGTTGTCGGTACTGGCGGGGTTGATCGTCTGGTGGCCGCTAACCGGCAAGTTTCGCTCGGCATTGACCTTAAAACCTAAAACCAGCCGTGAGCGCTTGGTTTACGACTGGCACAAGATATGTGGTGTCTACGGCAGCATCGTTTTGCTCGTGATCGTCGCGACTGGCATTTATCTGGAATTTCCCATTTATGGCCGAGGCTTGGTTGGTTTATTCTCACAGGTTGCCTCGCCGTGGCCGGAATATGCCAGCCGACCGCCGCAGAATCTCGACACTCCCAAAACCATCAGCTTGTCCGAACTGGAACAGATCGTTGACGCAAATTGCCCCGAGGGCGACTTTCGTTACATCGTGTTCCCAAACGATGCAACCGGCAGTTACGAAGTTGGTAAACGAGCGCCCGGTGAACCGAATCGGCTTCAAGCGCAACGGCGGATTTGGATCGATCAATATAGTGGTGAGGTTCTGGCGTTACGGGACCGATCCTCACAATCCAGTGGTGATGTTTTTGTCGAATGGCTTTATCCATTACATACAGGTGAGGCATTTGGCCTAACCGGGCAGTTAATCATTCTACTAATAGGCTTCGTGCCCTTGTTGCTGTATGTCACCGGTGTAATACGTTGGCTGCAGAAATGCCGCGTCAAGCGCTTGGAGGGAGGCGGATGCCGCTAGGGCGCCCACGTACCTAGAGGTGATTTACCGCGTACTTTGAGCTGGCGCATATACAGTCCCCCAATCTTGTTTACAACAATCCATTGCGGCCAAGTCCGCGACGGTTAGACTGTGTAGGGCATTATTTTTGCGGGGAGATATGGACTTTAAGCTTAGTAGCCTGGCGTGAATGGTGTTTTGCTATTCACGAAAGCTTCGTTAGCTTGGGCGTCAACCAAAATGCTTTGCCCTCAAGGCTGTTAGCTTGATGCGAAAGGCTATCGTGGCTCGGGTCCAAGCTTAATTGCCTTGAACGCAAGGCTTTTAGCTCGATTCGCAAGGCTATGTAGGTTCACGCGCAAGCTTTTATACCTGGCGAGGATAGCGAAAAACTTCGTGCGCCAGTCTAAATGCCTTGCGCACGAGGCCAAAAGCCGAAGCGGAATACCAATGTGCATCGGCGACTAGATCACGTTGGGTAAATCCCTGGCGCCATGAATGACGCGAACTATCTGCACGCCATCGGTTAGGGTTCTGTAAAGGATAAGGTATTTGCCCGATATAAAATACCGTAGCTCCGGTGCAATATCCGGACGGTAACGACCCATCTGGGGATTGTCTGCCAGCATGATGAAACGCTGTTCCAGATCATCCAATACTCTATCAGCCGCAGGAGGATTGTCTTGGGCAATGTAGAGCCATATCTCAATTAAATCTTCTTCGGATTGAGCAGTACGCTGGACGCTACCCATGGATAGTTTGCCGTATTATTTAGTGGATGATGCAAGGCGTTTTCTGGCCTCCATCTTAATGGCATCCATATCGGTAAATTTTCCAGAGCCGCTATCAATACCTGTCTGCCAAAGACTTTTCAGTTCTTGAAGTTCACTTTGTTGCAACAACCGTTTAGTTTTCCAGTCACGCAATGCTTCACGAATGAGTTCGCTGGAGCTGGCGTATTCACCGCTTTCAACACATTGCCGCACAATAGTCGCCATTTCGGGTGTTAAAGCGATAGATATTTTTTCGACGTTGGCCATATTTATTACCTCCAGCGATGATGGTAGTAATGTTTCACACTATCTGCAAATGATTCTTGAGCAACTACCGATTTTGGGTTCTGGTCTGCAACCTAAGCTCTGTTGGCTAGATCCATACGCTGATTCCTCGCAAGTTTGGAGGGTGCGAACACTACCAAGCCCTCAATATATCGCGTTTTAGCAAATTCCCTTTGTGCTTCTTACGAATTTACGCTATAGGTTTAGGCTTGTAGCTGCCAGTACTGGCGGATAGGATATTCTTAGACGTGATACCGACTTAGCTCAGGAAATGACCAATGAACCTAGCCGAAACTATTTATAAACACAGTTTAAATCTCCCGGAATCGGCTGCTCGCGAAGCCTTGGATTTTATCGAGTTTCTGGAGCAACGTTATTCAATGGATCAGCCGCAAACAGAGCAGAAGAACGATACAGCGGCCTTTCTGGCTGCATTGGCTGGTGGTTTAAGCGAAGATTTTCCGGATGATATTAGTGATGCCGATTTAGGAACTGACACACTCAGAGAGACTTGGGACTGATGGCTTATTTATTGGATACCAATGCTGCCATTGCACTGTTGAAGGAAAATCCAAACTTGCTTAATCATGTTCGTCACGTAGGTAGGACATCATTAAAACTGTGTGCGCCTGTCGAAGCGGAGTTGTGGTTCGGTGTGGCAAAAAGCGTTCGGCAAGAACAAAATCGCTCCCGCCTGCTTACGTTATTAGAATGGGTACCAAGCTTACCCTTTGCAGGCCCGGCAACACAGCGTTTTGGTGAGATTCGGGCCTTTTTGGCTAGTCAAGGGACACCCATAGGCCCGTATGATTTGCAGATTGCCGCTATCGCTGTTGCCAATGACTTAACGGTTATAACGAATAATACCCGGGAATTTCAGCGGGTGCCGGGTCTCAAATTAGAGGATTGGCTGTCGTGACGAACCGGCTCAAAGTTTAAGGCTGGCCTTTAAATACAACAATGCCAACAGCAAATACACCACAAAGCTCAAACCCAACAGCCACGGCTTACCTTTAGGTCTGGCCCATGCCGGCAAATGTGGCGGCAGCATTTTGTGGTTGATCAGATACAACGCCACCGGGAACATGATGGTGCCGCCGAAGCCGATGATCGCGCTGGTTAAAATCAGCGGGCCAGGGGCGTCGAGTTGCATGGTCAGCGAGGTGATGACCGTCAATAAGCCCAGAAAGATGTAATACCAGCGCCGGGCCGGCAGACGGCGGCTTTTCGGAAACAAGGTCAAAATAATATCGGTCTGGATACGGCTGACCGCGTCGGCGGTGGCCAGCCAGGTGTCGGTTAAAAACGCGGCCGCCACCACCAAAAACAGTAAGCGGCCTATCTCGCCCCAACTCACCGCAAAAAACTGGCTTTGCACCACCGCCAGTTCGTATTCCTGCGGCAGCAAACCTTTGGGAAACAACAGCGCATAAGCCAGCAGACAGGTCATCAGCGTGGTGAGCAGATTGCCGATAATGCCGACCAATATGTCCGCGCTTAAAAACCGTCGCCAGGTCGACCAGTTTTTTGCGCTTTCCGCTTCGTCGGCGGGCAGGAAGCCGTCGCTCAATACAGCTTCTTCTGCACCTCCCAAGCCGGTGATACGACCCACCAGGCCGGCCATGCCCGCACCTTTGTCGCGCAACCAGTAGGAATAAAACAAAATCCAAAAGCCGCCCAGCCCGGCAAAGGTAATTGCGGTTAATAACTTGCTGGCATCGGCGCTGTCCCAGGGGCGCGGCATCTCGCCGACCGGGCCGAGCAGGCCCAAACTAAACGTCGGCAGGGCCTTAAGCACATCGCTTTGCAGGCAGGCTGACATTAAACCGACCACGGTCACTACCGCGACCAGTTTCATAAAGCGCTCTATCAGGGTGTAAACCACGCCGCTGGCCAGAATCGCGGTAATGAACACCGCAATGGAAGCATAGCCCCAGAACAAGCTTTGCCCGCGCTGGGTCCAGCCTGTCGGCCAGTGCGTCAATTCCGCCATCGCCGTGCCGCCGGCCGAAGCAAACGCACCGAACCACAAGAACGACACGGTCATCAGCAGCCACAGAAAGATCCCAAAGCCGCGATGCAAACGAATAAATCCGTGGAAAATGCTTTCGCCGGTCAGCATCGTGTAACGGCCAATTTCCAGGTTCAACGGATATTGCAGCAAACAGGCCGGGACCAGCAGCCATAAAAAAGTCAGGCCGTATTTGGCAATCATGTAAGGCCACCAGATCAACTCGCCGCTGCCTTGCGCTAGCGCCATCCACACCACGCCGGGCCCAAGCGCCGCCCACCAACCGGGGAAGGCTGGGACACTTTGGCGGGGGAGGGATTGCAAGTCGGTATTGTTCATGGTTTGCAAAAATGAAAGCTTTGTTGGAAAAGCCGCCATTTCCGCAAATTTGCTTGGATTTGGCAAATCCTGTTAACAACAGGATGTGTTACTGGTGGAAATGGGAAAACCAGGGGTTTTCAGCGTTTCTTGGAAATTTGTTTGGGTGAGACGCCAAAATGTTTACTAAAAGCCAAGCTGAAGTTGCTGGTGTGCCTGTAACCCACCATCTCTGCCACCAAGCTGACGGGTTGCCGAGTCGACGCCAATGCGCGATAAGCATGCTGCATTCTGATCTCGGTCACTACGCCATAAGGAGAGTTATTAAAATAATGTTGGAACAGATTTTTTAACTTGAACGGGGAGATGCCTAG
This sequence comes from Methylomonas sp. PHL2-19, assembly GCF_059331595.1. Taxonomy (NCBI): domain Bacteria; kingdom Pseudomonadati; phylum Pseudomonadota; class Gammaproteobacteria; order Methylococcales; family Methylococcaceae; genus Methylomonas; species Methylomonas sp. PHL2-19. Next base: position 3,827,753 of record NZ_CP196839.1, on the reverse strand, counting down.
CGTTTTTGCCAGCTGTTCCAGCGACGGTGGGTCTTGGTAATGCAGTTCGAGGATCTCGCGAGCCTGGTCCGCCATGCGCCGGCTGGCTTCATCGAATCTGGAATAGCCATATTTTTCAGGCCGGCAGAGTTCGCTTAGTTCGTTAGCCAGTATCGTCATGACATGGCCGTTTAAGGTTAGCGGTGCTAAAGGGGCGCTGAGGTCACATCCCAGTAATTGCCGGGCAGAAATCGTGCTTTGAGTATGGCTTGGCCGGCTGCTTAACAGTTGCAAGGCATTGTTCCGGAAGAAAAATGCCGATTCATTTTCGCCCAAATAACGGTCCATCCAGCGCTTGCCGATTGAAAAACGCAATTGCTTTATAGGCTGATTTGCTTGGTACCGGCGTTCGCCGTGACTGCTGTCGAAACTGGTAATCGTGGTATGGCCTGCGCTGAATGTCAGCTCGTGCTTGTCGCTGTCGATGAAGCGGGTGTGACCGGTTATCCCAAGCGTTACTACCAGGCGTGGTTCGCCGAAATCGATTTTGCTGGTGATCGCCAGATCGTGCAGGGGGTGATAGGTCGTTTCTATGTAACTCAGGGACGGATCGAGCTGAAAAATTAGCGATCTGCCCTCGCCAAGCTGAGAAGGTAAGGATTGACGCCAGCAATGTTGTTGCTGACCGGGTTGCATAGATAATTCGTCACTGTGCAGCCTTTTGTATCCCGCCTTTTTTCTGTCGGTCATGTCGTGAAATGTCCTTGGCCTGGAAAATTTGCCCACCTCTTTTGGGCATACGACTTACTTTTACAATAATTTGTGACATAACACTAATTTTTAGCATAAATCGGTTTGAATCGGTCTGTTTTACCGGACGAATTGGATGCGTGTTTTCTCTTATCTTGTTGTTTTATATGTTTTACTAAATCGGTGGCATAGGGATTGATAGGTAGTTTTGGGTTGCTTCCCTACTTAACAGGCTGGTGAAAAACTCGAAAAGCCAAGTAAGCTAAGGCATAGATGAGCGGCTAACTGTTAAAATAGGCTACCTAAATTTGGAGCCTTTCAATGCGCGGACACGATGCCATTCAAAACAGCTGGTTCAGCTATGTTAGCCTGGAAGACCGTATTCCCAAACAGCATCCGTTGCGTCGTTTACGGCTACTGGTTGATGGCGTATTGGCCTCAATGGATGCCGTCTTTGCCGAGCGTTACTCGCACACAGGCCGTCCCTCGATTGCCCCTGAAAAACTGCTGCGCGCCTTGCTGTTGCAAGTGCTGTACACCGTTCGCAGTGAGCGTCAGTTGATGGAACAACTGGACTACAACCTGTTGTTTCGCTGGTTTGTCGGTCTGGGCATCGACGACGCCGTGTGGGAACGCACAGTGTTCAGTGCCAACCGCGAACGCCTGCTGTCCGAAGCCCTGAGTCGCGAATTTTTTGAGCGGGTACTGGCCATAGCCGAATGGCAAAATCTGGTGTCCGACGAACACTTCAGTGTCGACGGTAGCCTCATTGAAGCCTGGGCCTCGCACAAAAGCTTCGTCAAAAAAGATGGTAGTGGTCCCGATAAACCCGCCGGCCGCAATCCCGAGATCGACTTCAGTGGCGAAAAGCGCAGCAACGCCACCCATCAAAGTACAACCGATCCCGAAGCCCGGCTTTACAAGAAAGGCGAATACACCGAGGCCAAACTGCGTTACATCACCCATGCCTTGTCCGAGAATCGCAACGGCCTGATTGTCGATGTCGAAACCACTCAAGCCACCGGCACCGCCGAAATCGAAGCCGCGCAAAAAATGATCAAACGCCGCGTGCCCCAAGGTGGCAGCGTCGGTGCCGACAAAGGCTATGACCAACCGGCGTTCGTCAACGGACTCGAGTCCCGTGATATCAAAGCCCATGTGGCCCGCAAAAAGATTGGCAGTGCCGTCGACGGCCGCACCGCGCGCGGCAAAGGTTACGCCCAAAGTCTCAAGCGCCGCAAAATCGTCGAAGAAGCCTTTGGCTGGGTCAAAACGGTCGGCGGCCTGCGCAAAACCCGTCACATCGGCTTAGCCAAAGTCGCGGGTCAGGCCTTGTTTTGCTTTGCCGCCTACAACCTGACGCGCATGCTCAACCTATTGGTGTTCACGCCGAAACCGGCGTGGAGTGCACCCGCCTAGGGTGAAGTTCGCCTGAAAACCGTCCACAGACGGCTTCAGGCGAATAAAAAGCCCTTGAAACCGGGGCAAAACGCTTGAAACTCGATGTCATGACCGATTTCAACTCGAAAAAATCACGAACATCGTGGGTAAGGGGAAATATCGGCGGGTTTTTCACCAGCCTGTTAAGCCTCAGATTGCGCGGAATCGCAATCAGCAGGAATGATTAGGGGTAATTCGCCAATCACAAAATAACTATCAAGATTTTCGAGAGGACACGATGAAAAACTTTAAATATCTACTGCTCGCTGCCACGTTGGGGCTGTCCAGCCAAGTTCAAGCCGCACCAGGTTGTAGCGCCGCTAATTTGAACGGCAGCTATGTGCTGTATCAAAACAGCGTGGCGCTGGCTAATCTGCATACCGGACGGTGTGAAATTACGGTTCTTAACGGCGTCGTCGGCGGTTCATGCGCATTCACTACCACGCAAAGCGGAATTATTACCCCTGGTTTCGCCGGCCCGGTCAGCGGTACCGCCACCATGAACACCGATTGCTCGGCCGTGGCACAATTAGATTTTTCGCCGGCGCCGAACGTCACCGTGCAATCATTCTTTGATTTGCAATTTACCCCGGACAAACAATCGTTTATCGGGCAATGGACCAATAATTTCGGCTTATTGGGCACCTCCTCCGGTACCCGTTTCTCGCCGTTCCTGCCCTCCACACCCGCGCAATAAGGCCTGCTGATTATGACAACTAAATCTATAAAGCTGGCCTTGGCGGTTGCGGCCGCGTTATTGGCGCCCGGCGCTAACGCGGCCGTTTACAATTTTGTGCAAACCGGTTTTGACGACGGGGCGACCATTTCCGGTAGTTTTACCGTGAATGACGCCAATCACTCCGGGCAAATTAACGTGGGAAGCGCCAATTTCGGGATGAATTTCAATGAAATCTCGGCGTTTTCTTTGTCGTTCTCGGGTAACTCTATCGTCGCTGCGTTTACTCATAACCTGGCTGATTTGTCGGCGATGGTCTACAACCTCAACAGCCCGTATCTCGGCGACGAGATTAACGGCGCGCAACAAGAACTGATTGCCACCAATTACTTTGGCACCACTGGCTTTGATTATTACAGCGGCATGGGCTTTGGCGGTTTCGGCGGCGCGGTATTCGATAAAGCCAACAATGCAACATCTTACAGCTACGAATTGGTGTCGGTAACGCCAGCCGCCGTGCCGGTTCCTGGCGCAGTTTGGTTGTTTGGATCGATGCTGGCCGGGTTTATCGGTATGAAGCAGCGCAAAGCTTGATAGCCGGTTGCAAGGCTTGGTTAGCAAAAACGCCCGTTAAGGGCGTTTTTTTTAATGATCGTTTCTTGTTGACGTGGGGCGCAATCAATTCGCAACGGTCAGGCGGTTTTTTGCAGCTTTTTCAAAATGCTTTTGCTGATCCGTTCCACAAAGTCTTCGGGATTTTCGTAGTCATGCTCCCGGATAAACTCCACGACCGATGTCACCAATTTTTTGGTGTCGGTGATTTCCTGGTGCGATCTGCCGCAACCGCCGCAGTGGGTGCCTTCGGATGTGCATTGGTCGATACAAGGTTGGTATTTCATAGAGTGTTCTCAAAGGTTAATGGCTAAATGAAGATTATTGTAAGTGGCGGCAGTGAGTTACCGCAAAACTTAACGCTAACATTGGGTCTTTCGATTCTGATGTTTGGCAAATTGCTGTTTACGTTGTTTTGATTACTGTGGTCATGGCAGCATAAGTTATTGAAATTCATCAAATATTAAGTTAAATAACATAGTTCAATAACTTGAATTAAATAATTCTAATATTACAATATAGTTTGCTTTAATTTGTTATAGCTAATTGACCGCTTCAGGCTTCCGGCTGTAGTCAATCATAAAAACTGTTTCTACATTTCACAGAATTCCAGCTTTTTTGATGGTTTCAAGGGCGGAAAGGTCTTGATGATCTTGGTAGGGAGCAATAGCAAATTGACGTTATTTTTGACTTTCGAAAGGCGAATTATGAAAAAAATCTGCACAGACAATCAACAAACGGTCCGGCACGTCCCCTCGTCAGTAACAACAGGTCTCGGCTTATTGGGTTTGTTGGCGACTGGCATGCTGCCTCTCGGCTTTAGCTCGGCGGTTAGCGCCGATGACACAATCGAAAACTCCCTGGTTGATGAAGTGGTACTGGAAAAAGTCATCGTCACCGACAAGTTTCCCGGGGTAAAGGCCTTAAACGCTTCAGACATGGAAGCGGATATTCTCACCAGCAAGCGCGCGGCGGTTAGTGACACCGCTAAACTCCTGGAAGACACGCCGGGGGTGAGTTTATACGGTGCCGGCGGCGTATCCAGTTTGCCGGTGATACACGGCTTGAACGATGACCGTGTCAAGATCGACATCAACGGCATGACCTTGACCTCGGCTTGCGCCAACCACATGAATCCGCCGCTGTCGTATATCGATCGCAGTAATATTGGCAAGATCACGATTCTGACCGGGGTGACACCGGTGCGTCTGGGCGGCGATAGCATCGGCGGCACGATCTCGGTGCAAACGCCGGACCCGGTATTTGCCGAGCCGGGCAAGGATATTTTGCTGGATGGCAGCGTATCCTCGTTTTACCGCAGCAACGGCGATGCCTTTGGCGGCAGCATCGCCGCCGGCGTGGCGACGCAAAATGTGCGGCTGGACTATACCGGTTCGCATACCGAGAGCATGAATTACAACGACGGCAACGGCCAGATCGTCAAGTCCACCGCTTACGAAAACCAAAACCATTCTGCGGCCTTGTCGTTCAAAACCGATAACCATTTGGTCGTGATTCGTGGCGGTCAGCAGCATATTCCGTTCCAGGGCTTTCCCAATCAGCGGATGGACTTGACCAACAACGACAGCATCTTCGGCAACATCATGCACAAAGGCAGTTTTGATTGGGGTTCGCTGGAGAGCAAATTCTATTTCGAAAGCACCCAGCACAGCATGGATATTGGCGAGGACAAACACAGCCAGTTTCTGGATGGCACGGCCAGTGGCGGTACATTTGCGCCGCCCAACGATCAAATGCCGATGGAAACCCGTGGCCGCAACCTGGGGTATAAAATCCAAGCGGAAATTCCCTTCAACAAACGCGACACTTTCCGCATCGGCAACGAATATCACAGCAACAAAATCAACGATTACTGGCCGGCGGTACACACCAATACCAGCATTGCCGCCAATAACACCGACGCCCGCAGCGCCTATTGGATGATGGCGCCGGAAGCCTATCTGAACATCAACAACGGCGAACGCGACCGGGTGGGATTTTTTGGCGAGTGGGAAGCCAATTGGGACGCCAAATGGCGCAGCTTGTTGGGTCTGCGCTACGATCACACCACCACGAATACCGGTGAGGTTCAACCCTACAACCCCGATTTGATCAACACCGGTCCGACTCGTACGGTGGATAGAGCCGGGGCGATTACCGCGCTAAACGCCGCCAATGCTTTCAACGCCCGCGACCGCGAGCGCAGCAACGATACTTTCGATGTCACGGCTTTGGTGCAATTCACCCCCAACGACATGAGCCAATACGAATTGGGCTACGCCCGGAAAAACCGCGCGCCTAATTTATACGAACGCTACGTCTGGGGCGCGCGCAATATGGACATGGCGATGATAGGCTGGCATGGCGACGGCAACGGTTACGTCGGCAATATGGATTTAACCGAGGAAACCGCGCACATCGTCAGCTTGACCGCCGCATTCCACGAACCGAAAAACAATCTGTGGGAACTGAATGTCACGCCGTATTTTACCTACGTGAACAATTTCATTGACGCCGACCGCTGCGTCAGCGCCTCCAATGCGGCGGCGAGCGGGTGCAAGGCCACACCACAAACCGCCACCAACAGCTTCGTCTATCTGCAATATGCCAATCACGACGCCAGACTGTGGGGGATGGATGTGTCCGGCCGGACACGGATTTATAAAGACCAAACCGTCGGTGAATTTGCGGCCCATACCACCATGAGTTACGTGCGTGGCGAGCGCATGGACGGCGGCAATCTGTATCACATGATGCCATTCAACATGAAGCTGAGCTTGGATCACCGTTTGAGTAGCTGGCAAAGCGCCATAGAAATGCAGTTCGTCGACGGCAAGGACGATGTGCAGGCCATCCGCAACGAAACCGAGACGGCGGCGTATATTTTGTTAAACGCCAGAACCGGCTACGAGTGGGGCAAAGTGCGTTTTGATGTGGGTCTGGATAACGTGCTGGATAAACAGTATTACCATCCGTTGGCAGGCGCCTACCTTGGCGACCGCTATGGCATGAATCCAACCGCTGCCGCTAATGTCACCGTACCCTGGGGCAGAAACGTTGCCGGCATGGGCCGCTCGGCGTTTGTGGGCTTGACGATCAAGTTTTAATGCCGAGTGTGAGACTCAGTGGAAATTGATTGAACGAAGCTATTTGATTGTTGTGTCACGACCCAGGTGGGTTTTGACACAATGATTGGAAAATCGCGGGCTTTTAGCCTTAATTGGTATTCATCTTTGCGGCATGGTGCTGTTGTGACTTTGGGGTGGGGCAAGTCTCGGCCACTAAGAGACGATCAGCTTTGCTTTCCTGATAACGGCAAGTGAACGCAATTCCGCCATTCCATCGCCAACTAATCAAAGCTACTAATATTTTTATGTCCCGGTGACTTAGTACGTTTGTACTGGCACAAATGTAACGTTGACTAATGACACTACTCATTACATGATTATACTCAAATGAATTTGTGTTATCGGTCAAAAGCAGACTATTAGAAAATGAATATATAATTCAATCTACCAGACAGGCCGGTAGTAATACAAAGAATTAGTTGCAAAACATTGTGAAAGGTGCAAAATTCAAAATTTATTAATTCAACAAAGAAAATTGAAGGTGTCTGGAAAAATCATAATGATCAGTTAATGATTATAGCTACCCAACAATTAACAGAACCACACTTTGGTTCAATTGTTCATAGCGAGCCGAAAGTCGTGTTGCTAGGGTGAGATTTTTTCATGCATCTATTTTTATCTTGCGGCATAATTAATCCTATATTAATTTAATATCTTAACATTCAATCTATTAAAGCCTTGTTAGTAGCACAATGGAACGGTTTCAGCTAGACAGCAATGATCAAGTTAAATTTTATTCAATAGGAATTAATGGGGTTAGCATTGATGGTCAGAAAATTGATACATCGCAAATCAGAGAACAAGATACGTTATATGTAGCAAATGTTACCACTCCAACATTTGATGTATATCTCAGAGTAAAAAATGGATTTGGTGAGCGTCGCCAATTACAACTAGTGGTTGGTTGTAATAATGGAGATATAAATGTAACGGTAAATGAAAATCCATTTGCAAATTTGCAAATTTCCAAACCAGAAACGAGCGGCATTGACCTGATAACCATTGAACGATCAATCAACTCTAAAACAGAACCTAATGAGGTTACTGATCTAATTGAATATGGTCAATATATTGATGTAAAAATAACATTCGATAAATTAGATGTCGGAGATCGAGTATATATATTTACTGGCGGGACTGATGATTCTAAGGGTTCTATAATAAAAAATATAACTGATAAGGCTTATTCTAGAACAGCTAAGTTCATTCAATACACTTTTTGGATAGTTGCCATTCAAATGTGTTTTTTATGGCTTTATTTTCAAAAGGACTCTAATGCATTTCAAGGGATATTGCCTGTAATTCTTGGTGTTCTTTATTCGGTTGCTACCACATTTTTACCCTCAGATGCTTTAAAGAATTGGTCCCCAAATGAAATAATCCGAAAAATTCACTCAAAAACCCCAGCGAAACATAGAAAATCAATGGTTATTTCTCTTGTGTCATTATCTATTGTGATTTTTGTTTTCGTGGCTTTTTTTCTTCGGGCCATATGGATAAAGGACTCCTATATATCTTTAATCAAATCTTCAGTCTCAGCCAATGAGAATAATTTTAAGAAAATTGCCGATGCATTCTATCTTGTTCCGTGGCGAAGAGAATCTTTTCTAGTCTATGAATTAAGATCTAAAGAACTAAAAACAACAATCGAAACGCAAAGTCAATGGCGGTCTTTCTCAAGAGACCTTATCGATGATCCACATATTCAGAAAGTAATAAACCCAAGCAAAATTCAGCTAGGAATTGATAATATAGTTAAATGGATTTTGTTGGAACAAGATGATAGCAATATTGTTACTCAAGATCCAATCCTTGCAATTGCTCAGATTATGGCTGAGTCTCAACCTGAGGTGCAGGTTGAAAACTTAGAAAAAGCATTTCAGTTGTTAGAAAAACACTCATCTGATGCTCGGGCCCGTCTACTTAAATTGTACTTTGAGTATGATCTCGCAAGTCATATTGATATAGATGGAAAAAAAGTTTGGTCTCGAACAACAGACGAGGTAGTTTCTGACTTAACACGTGAAACTGATGAATACATAAGAAAAAAAAATACACCCAACACACAAGAATATTTACAATCAATAGACTTAATTGGATATCATTCTTTAAAGTCAGCAATTTCTGCTTGCAATGAGCAAGGGATTCAGCTAGCGATTTCCCAGTTTGAAAAGGTGTTAGAGTATCGCAGCCAAATTGACCCATATTCATCAAGATTTACGTTACGATCACCTGGAAAATTGCGAATATTTCATTTGTTTAGATTTTTTCACTTTGACGGGGATTCAAGTCGAGATCCCATTTGGGGGCAATACTATTATGAATATAAGAAGATATTTGATCTTTGCCCAAGCCTTAAAGATAGAATTAATAAAATACTAAATGAAAGGGATTTATCAAAATGGGAGAAATGGACGGGCGGCAATCCGTTTGATAATTCAAAATATCGAGATTTTATACTTAAAGAAATTAATATAGGATGGTTGATATGAGTAGCACAAATGAACTAGAGATCAGCTTAAATAAAAGTCTTAAACAGCATAGTAACCCCGGTATTTATGGAGTTCACCTAATTTCTGATTTTCCTGAAAATCTTAGCCCCCAAAAAAGTCGAAAATTATTTACCTATAATTCTTTGGCAGAAGTTAAGTATGCACCGGTATCTTCAGCTTGCCCACGAGACTATGAGACATCCCCCTTTTCTTCAGGATGCCCTGCTGACATTAAGCTCGCACCGTTATCTGCAGCTTGCCCATCTGCTTATGAGACGCATCCGCTTTCATCGAGCTGTCCTTCAGACGTTGAACGTGCACCATTTACTGCAGCTTGTCCATATCCAAAATTTCAAGCGAATTTAAATAACGGCTTGCAAATGTTACCTTCAATACAAACCCTGAGCATCGATGGCTCATTTGTGGAAGATTTAGGCTTCAAAAATAATAATTATTTCGAGCGCAGTTCTTCAAAAATGTTTCACGTTTTTTCATTAGATGAGATTGACTTAGTTTCTGCCAGAACAGATTGTCATGCTATTATCGCGCATGGTATAAGTAAAATTACTCCAGGATTTAAATATTTGAAAATTACAACTGAACATGCTCCTGTTTTTGTATCCACCACGAATCCTGTTCAAAATATTGGTTTTGAAGAAATTCTCGATATTTTACGTGGAAAAATCAAAAGCTGGAATGATTTAGGTGTATGTTTTGATTCACCATTACAAATTTATCTCAATGGCGGATATTTGCAAAGGCGAAAATTCTGCGTTCTTTTAAATAGACTTTCCATACCAACAGATGAGCTAAAAAAGACGAAACCTATTTACGGTGACTCTTACGATGACCTTGAGCTACTTGCTTCAAAGGACCCAGGTGCCATTGTCTTTGGACTGAAAACGCCCTCTTTATCCGGTTTGCGAGTTGTAAAGGTCAATAATGAGCTCCCGTGTATATCAAATTCTTATCCAATTGGTCTGCCGATTTATTTTTTCCAAAGGGATTCAAATGAAGGAAAATATTTTAGAAAGGTCTTATCAAATAGATTAACAGAAATGAACACTAGTTTCGTTTCTTTGATACAAAGAGACAACCTAATCAAAAACGGGGAAACCAGTTTTTGAATGGCTTTCAATAATGCCTGTATAGATTTTTCGCAGTTAGTTCGTTGCTTTAGCAGGCTGGTGAAAAACTCGAAAAGCCAAGTAAGCTAAGGCATAGATGAGCGGCTAACTGTTAAAATAGGCTACCTAAATTTGGAGCCTTTCAATGCGCGGACACGATGCCATTCAAAACAGCTGGTTCAGCTATGTTGGCCTGGAAGACCGTATTCCCAAACAGCATCCGTTGCGTCGTTTACGGCTACTGGTTGATGGCGTATTGGCCTCGATGGATGCCGTCTTTGCCGAGCGTTACTCGCACACAGGCCGTCCCTCGATTGCCCCTGAAAAACTGCTGCGCGCCTTGCTGTTACAAGTCCTGTATACGGTCCGTAGCGAGCGTCAGTTGATGGAACAACTGGACTACAACCTGTTGTTTCGCTGGTTTGTCGGTCTGGGCATCGACGACGCCGTGTGGGAACGCACAGTGTTCAGTGCCAACCGCGAACGCCTGCTGTCCGAAGCCCTGAGTCGCGAATTTTTTGAGCGGGTACTGGCCATAGCCGAATGGCAAAATCTGGTGTCCGACGAACACTTCAGTGTCGACGGTAGCCTCATTGAAGCCTGGGCCTCGCACAAAAGCTTCGTCAAAAAAGATGGTAGTGGTCCCGATAAACCCGCCGGCCGCAATCCCGAGATCGACTTCAGTGGCGAAAAGCGCAGCAACGCCACCCATCAAAGTACAACCGATCCCGAAGCCCGGCTTTACAAGAAAGGCGAATACACCGAGGCCAAACTGCGTTACATCACCCATGCCTTGTCCGAGAATCGCAACGGCCTGATTGTCGATGTCGAAACCACTCAAGCCACCGGCACCGCCGAAATCGAAGCCGCGCAAAAAATGATCAAACGCCGCGTGCCCCAAGGTGGCAGCGTCGGTGCCGACAAAGGCTATGACCAACCGGCGTTCGTCAACGGACTCGAGTCCCGTGATATCAAAGCCCATGTGGCCCGCAAAAAGATTGGCAGTGCCGTCGACGGCCGCACCGCGCGCGGCAAAGGTTACGCCCAAAGTCTCAAGCGCCGCAAAATCGTCGAAGAAGCCTTTGGCTGGGTCAAAACGGTCGGCGGCCTGCGCAAAACCCGTCACATCGGCTTAGCCAAAGTCGCGGGTCAGGCCTTGTTTTGCTTTGCCGCCTACAACCTGACGCGCATGCTCAACCTATTGGTGTTCACGCCGAAACCGGCGTGGAGTGCACCCGCCTAGGGTGAAGTTCGCCTGAAAACCGTCCACAGACGGCTTCAGGCGAATAAAAAGCCCTTGAAACCGGGGCAAAACGCTTGAAACTCGATGTCATGACCGATTTCAACTCGAAAAAATCACGAACATCGTGGGTAAGGGGAAATATCGGCGGGTTTTTCACCAGCCTGTTAGGTGGGCAATTTGTTGCCCACCATCTCAATGTCGGCTTAGGGTCGGTTGCGTCGAAAAAGCCCCGAGTCTAAAAACGTGCAGCACGTCGTCTAACCAGGTCGAGCCTGGGCAGCTAACATGGTGGTTAAGCAATCGTTTGCTCGGCCGCTGACGATTCAGCTTCCCCTAGCCGGTACACGTAAATCGTCGCACCTATAACAGCCGCCTGACCCATCACTAAATTGACAATAGGCAAGGTCAAACTCAAGCCGGTCAAGCCACCGAAGCTTAAAACCCCCCAGCGGGTTTGCTGCATGAATTGCTTCTGTTCGGGAAACGGCAGGCCGCGTTCTTCCAGCGGATACGCCAGAAATTCCATGGCGATACCCCAGGCGGCAAACACTGCCCAGATAAAGGGCGCTATCAGATTGACGACTGGAATCAAAAATAGCAGCAGTAGTGGCAAGACCCGCAACAACAGATAGCCGACCCGGCGTAATTCGCCGAAAAACACCTTGTCCCAAGGCAGCTCGGCTTTGACCGCGCTGCCGCCGCTGATCAGTTGCAGCGTCTTAGCCGCAAGCTGGCTGTAATACGGCGCGGCGATCAAATTGGCGAACAGCGTAAAGGTGAAGAAGCCGATCACTAAAAAGCTGACAAAAAACAGCGGCCATAAAATCCAATTCAGCCAGGACAACCAGTCCGGGATAAAGGAATGTATCAAAGCCGATACCGAATGGTAGCCCAGCACGAAGGCGCCGGTGTACAACACCATGTTGATGAACAAGGGTATCAACAGGTATTTGCGCAGTTCGGGGTGGGTGAGCATTTTCACGCCCTGCCACAAGCAGTTCAGCGCAAAGACAGGGTTATTGCCGCGCGGTAAATTTAACATGGTGCCAAACTCCTTACCCCGTGCAGGCCGGGATCGATAACTACGCCGCGTTCGGTGACGATGGCGCTAATCAGGGCGGCTGGGGTGACGTCGAACACCGGGTTCCAGGCGTTCACCAGTGAGCCTTCCGTTAAGTAACAATCCGCCAACAATTCTTTGGGATTGCGTTGTTCTATTTCGATACTGTCGCCATTCTCCATGCTGAAGTCGAAGGTGGATGAGGGCGCGGCGACCATCATTTTCACGCCGTGTTGTTTTGCCAGTACCGCCAGCGAATAAGTGCCAATTTTGTTGGCGACGTCGCCGTTGGCGGCGATGCGGTCGGCGCCGACGATGATCCAGTCGATTTTGCCGGATTTCATCAACCAGGCCGCCGCCGAATCGGCGATCAGCGTGGCCGGGATGCCGTCTTGCGCTAGTTCCCACACCGTCAAGCGCGCGCCTTGCAGCCAAGGCCGGGTTTCGTCGGCGTAGACGTTTTGCAAGTGACCGCGCTGGTGCAAACTGCGAATTACGCCCAACGCGGTGCCGTAACCGCCGGTAGCCAGCGCGCCGGCGTTGCAATGCGTCAATACGGCTTTGGCATTGCCGATGACATCCGCGCCGCGCTCGCCCATGGCGTGGTTAGCGGCGATGTCTTCGGCGTGGATTTGCTCGGCCAATTGGTTTAGTGCGGCGACGGGTTCCGGCGGATTTTGCGCCATCAGGCCGCGCATTTTATCCAGCGCCCAGAACAGGTTTACCGCCGTCGGCCGGGAGGCGGCCAGCTGTTGAATGTCCTGTTCCACCAGGCTTTGCCATTCTGTATTTGGATAATGCCGCAGTGCCGATAGCACGACGCCGTAGGCAGCGGCGATGCCGATGGCCGGCGCGCCGCGCACCCGCATCGAGGCAATGGCCTCGGTGACGCCGGCGGCGTCGCTGTATTCGTCGTAGGTGATGGTTTCCGGCAGCAAGCGCTGGTCCAGCACTTTCAGGCTGTGTCCGCTCCATTGCAAGGCTTGTACGGAAAGTTTTTGCGTTGTAGTCATGATGATTTCGTCTAAATCTATATTTGAGGAGGTTATGAAATGCCCGGCAACTGCTACTTTTCCCTATGCGCTTGAGGTAAAAGCGCGGCCAATTTGCGTTGAAAAGGCAAATCAGATGCGGCGGCAGCCCGTTGTACGAGTGCTATTTTAAGGTGTTTTTGCACTTACTGCCGGGGGATATTGACTTCCCGTTGGCTGCGATCCGTGTCAATACAATGGCGGGGGTTGGGTTTTCGCGCAGGCGAGACGGTACAGTGCCCCGTCCCATTCCGGCATCATGACGTTCAGCAAAATTAAATTGGGGTGTGGGTCGGAGTGGGTGGCGGCCTGCGCTGTTCTCCGCAGGCGAGCAAGCCGGCTAACGAGGTATAATCGCCGCTTTGCATATCGGGAGAACCCATGCTGGTCGACCTTCTCATTCAAGCCCGTTGGATAATACCGGTAGAGCCGGCGTCCGAAATCCATGAGCACGCCAGTCTTGTGATAGATGACGGCAGAATTGTCGATTTGTTACCGACTGAGCAGGCCATGTCAAAGTACCAAGCCCGACAGCTCGAAGTGCTGGATCAGCATGCACTGATTCCGGGTTTGATTAACTGCCACACCCACGCCGCGATGTCCTTGCTGCGCGGAATTGCCGACGATCTGCATTTAATGGATTGGCTGCAAAACCATATCTGGCCGGCCGAACAAAAACGGGTCAGCGAAGCGTTTGTCAGAGATGGCACCGATCTGGCGATTGCCGAGATGCTGCGCTGCGGTACGACTTGTTTTAATGACATGTATTTTTTTCCGGAAATCGTCGCGCAACAAGCCATGCAACACGGCATACGCGCCAATATCGGTTTGATCGTGTTCGATTTTCCGACCGTCTGGGCGGAAAACGCGGATGCCTATCTGACCAAGGGTTTGGCGCTGCACGAGCAACTCCGGCATGAAACTTTGATCAGCACCTCGTTTGCGCCGCACGCGCCATACACCGTGTCGGACGGACCGTTGCGTAATGTCATCACCTACGCCGACGAGATGAATCTGACCGTGCACATGCACTTGCACGAAACCGCGCACGAAGTCGACGAGCAAAAAAGTAAAAACGGCCAAACGCCGCTACAGCGTTTACATGAACTGGGTTTGCTGACGCCATCGTTTATTGCAGTCCATATGACGCAATTGTCCAGCGAGGACATCCAACTTTACGCGGAAACCGGCGGCCACATCGTGCATTGCCCGGAATCCAATTTGAAATTGGCTAGTGGCTTTTGTCCGGTGGCGGCGTGTCTGGCGGCCGGCATCAATGTGGCTTTGGGTACCGACGGCGCGGCCAGCAATAACGATCTGGATATGCTGTCGGAAATGCGCACAGCAGCCTTGCTGGGTAAGGGCGTAGCAGGCGATGCCAGCGCGGTATCGGCGACGACAGCGTTGGAAATGGCGACTATTAACGGCGCCAAGGCCTTGGGTTTGGACGCTGAAATCGGTTCACTGGTTATCGGCAAAGCGGCCGACGTGGTAGCGATAGATCTGAGTGAACTGGAAACTCAACCCTTGTTTAATCCGCTGGCGCAAATCGTCTATGCCGCCGGCCGGCATCAGGTGACTGATGTTTGGATTAACGGCAAGCAGTTACTGCGCAAGCGCGAATTGACCTCGTTTGATGTTCCGGCTCTGCGACAAAAAGTCACACTTTGGCAAGAACGCTTGCAAGAACATCCAGCGAATTAATCGTTTTTTTATAAGTCGCCAAGAAGCCTTGTGAAAGGCCATTTAAGCCGTGGTACTGAATTCAACATCAGGGCCGGAAGTTGGCGCATGACGAATAACCTAGTAATACAGTAAACTATAGCCCCATGAACAGGTTGGCATTATGACAGCGACAGAAAACGTACATCCTCACGAAATTCATAAGTTCGGCTCGCAAGCCGAGCGTTGGTGGGATCCGAACGGCGAATTTAAAACCTTGCATGACGTCAATCCTTTGCGCTTGCAGTTCATTCAGCAGTACGCTGATTTGTCAGGCAAGCGGGTGGTGGATGTCGGTTGCGGCGGTGGGATTCTTACCGAAGGTTTGGCGAAAGCCGGCGCGGATGCCTTGGGTGTGGATTTAAGCGAAGACTTGCTGGATATTGCCGATTTGCATGGCCTGGAAACCGGCGTCAACGCCAGTTACCGGAAAATCAGCGCCGAACAACTGGCCGAGGAACAGCCGGCCGGCTTCGATCATGTCACCTGCATGGAAATGCTGGAGCACGTGCCCGACCCCGCATCCGTCATTGCCGCGTGTGCAACGCTGGTTAAACCTGGCGGCATGGTGTTTTTCTCGACATTGAATCGGGTGCCGAAAGCTTGGTTGCTGGCTATCGTCGCCGCCGAGCATGTGCTGAAAATGGTACCCAAAGGCACGCACGACTATAAAACCTTTATCAAACCTTCCGAGCTTGGGCAAATGGCTAGAAACGCCGGACTGGAACTGCAAGGGATGGTCGGTATCGAATACAGCCCCTTCAGCAAGCGCTTTAGTTTGGGTAAAGATATAGACGTCAACTATATAGCGGCGTTTCAGCGCCCCGAGTAACCCGGCATGACTGGATTTAAACTGGATTGCGTGCTGTTTGATCTGGACGGGACCTTGGTCGATACCGCACCCGATCTGATCGCCTGTTTGAACAAGACGCTGCTGGCCCACGGTTTTCCGGAAGCGCCGACAGAGTCGGTGCGTCCGTTCATTTCCCACGGTGCCATGCCGATGATCAGGCATTGCGTAAATGTGAACGACAGTCTGGCGCAGCAGATGCTGGCCTTTATGCTGGATACCTACGAACAGAATATCGCTGAACATAGCCGTTTTTTTCACGGCATTGCCGACAGTTTGGAAGCTATAGAACAACTGGGTTTGAAGTGGGGCGTAGTCACCAATAAAAAGTCCCGTTTTACCGTGCCCTTGATGGAGGCGATGCAACTCAGCGACCGAGCCGCCTGCATTATCAGTGGCGATACCACTGCCAATAGCAAGCCGCATCCGGAACCGATGTTGGCCGCTTGCCGCCAAGCCGAGGTGTTGCCGGAAAATTGCGTGTATATCGGCGACGCGATACATGATATTACCGCCGGCAAACGCGCGAATATGAAAACCCTGGCGGCACTATACGGTTATTTGAAAAGCGACGATCAGCCCGACACCTGGGGTGCCGACGCTTTGATCGAACAACCGCCACAATTGATGGAATGGATACACGCTAATTTATGTCATTAAGCAATAAGGTTTTACTCATTACCGGTGCCGGCGGCGGTCTGGGTGGCACAGCGGCGCTGGCTTTAGCCGGGCAGGGCGCGCAAATCATTCTGCTGGATAAAAGCATTCCCAAGCTAGAAAAAATCTACGATGCGATTGTCGCTGCCGGCGGTCCTGAACCGGTGATGTATCCCTTCGATTTGGCAGGTGCCAGTGAAGCGCAATACGAAGAAATGGCCGAAGCGATAGCGCAACGCTACGGCGCTTTGCATGGCGTATTGCATGCGGCCGTGGAATTTAGCGCCTATAGCCCCATCGCCAATTACAAAACCAAAGATTGGGGACATGCCTTAAACGTCAACCTCAGTGCGCCTTTCCTGTTGTGCCGGGTGTTGTTGCCTTTGCTGCAACGCAGCGAGCATGCTTCCATCGTGTTTATTTCCGATTCCTCGGCGCGTAAAGTCCAGGCTTATTCCGGTGCTTACGGCGTAGCGAAAATTGCGCTGGAAGGCTTAGCCGGCATTCTGGCTGCAGAACTGGAAGCAGCAGGAAAAATCCGTGTTAATACTTTGGTACCGGGACCGGTGGATTCACCTTTGCGGAAGAAAGCTTTCCCGGCCGAAGATAAAACCAGGCTGCCAAGTATGAACAGCCTGGACCCGCTGTATGTTTACTTATTCAGCGACGCCAGTATCGGCAAGACCGGTCAAATTATTGACGCCCAAACTTTCAAACCTTAAGAAACTTATGGCAGACAGAGAAGTTGTATTTTTAACCCGCGACGTCAACATCGTGACCATTCCGGACGGCAATCACGGCACCTTGAGTAAAGGTCAGGAAGTGACCATCCATCAGGCTTTGGGCAGCAATTACACCGTGGTGACCGATTACGGCCATATGGTGCGGATCGCCGGTATCGATGCCGACGCCCTCGGCAAGGAAACCCAGCATTTGCATACCCTAGTGTCGGAAACCGACAGCAAGGCGGTGGAAAAGAACTGTTGGGAAGTGATGAAAACCGTCTACGACCCGGAAATCCCTGTCAACATCGTCGATTTGGGTTTGGTTTACCATTGCAGCGCCAAGCCCAACGCCGATGGCGGCAACGATGTGCATATCCAGATGACCTTGACCGCGCCCGGTTGCGGCATGGGCCCGGTGATCCAAAGCGACGTGGAAAAATGCATCCGCGCCTTACCCGGCGTTAGTTCGGTTGATGTCGAAGTGGTGTTAGATCCGCCTTGGTCGCGGGAAATGATGTCGGAAGTCGCGCAAGTACAGTTGGGTTTGTTTTAAAAGTCGGCAAAGGTAGGCGGCGGCAGCTAAGCGGCGGAAAATTGCCGCTTGCTGAAGAAACCTGCGGTTGTTTGTGTTTAAGTTATTGTATTTTATAGCTATAAAATAATTGGCACGCTCTTGGCTTTATTCTCCTTGAAGTTTGATTCAAGACTCGGGGAACCGTCATGAGAGATAAAGCAGCCGATTTAGCGATAGTCAGTAATAAAACCTTTGAAGCGTCAACCGCTGTCAATTTGCATCACTACGATATCAGTAGTGCTTTGCAGACTTCATTGGAATTCAACGAGTTGATCGCCATTTTCTGCGACAAAATTCAAAATACCATTCCGCATAACGGCTTTGAATACATCAACGAAGAGTTTGATTTGGAATTCAAACGCGGCGTGATGGCCCGCCACTCTTGCAGCTATGCCCTAAAAGTCGAAGAGCAGCAGCTGGGCGAGTTGAAGCTAACCCGCAGCAATCGCTTCAGCAAAGACGAATTAAAAATGCTGGAAAGCCTGTTGTGCTGCCTGATTTACCCACTAAGAAATGCCACCTTGTTTCAACAAGCATTGAAAATGGCGTTTACCGATCCATTAACCAAAACCAACAACCGCACGGCGTTTAACGACTGTTTGCTGCGCGAAATTAAACGTGCGCATCGTAATTCGCAGCATTTGTCGGTGATTTTTGTGGATGTCGATCACTTCAAGCATATCAACGACGATTACGGGCATGCTTGCG
Source organism: Methylomonas sp. PHL2-19 (assembly GCF_059331595.1). NCBI lineage: Bacteria > Pseudomonadati > Pseudomonadota > Gammaproteobacteria > Methylococcales > Methylococcaceae > Methylomonas > Methylomonas sp. PHL2-19. Next base: position 3,808,979 of record NZ_CP196839.1, on the reverse strand, counting down.
GCGATTTGGCTTTGTCGTCATTGGCCGGCTGGTTGAAAGACAGTGTGCGCGGCAGCGACGCGGTGTTTCGTTACGGCGGCGAAGAGTTTGTGATTTTGCTGAGCGATACCGACATCGACGGTGCGATGGTCATAGGCGAGCGCATCCGCGCAGATATTGAATCGCACACTTTGGCTTATGGCATGGACGTGTTGAATCTGACCGCCAGTTTGGGAGTTGCAGCCTTAAAAGGTAGCGATAGCCCGGAATCCTTGCTCAAACGGGCCGATGCCGCGATGTATCAAGCCAAACAACGCGGTAGAAACCGGGTAGAAGTGGGATATTGATTCGGTTTTCGCACTGCGGCCATCAGACGGCGATAGTCGCTTAACCCACTTTAAAGCGATAGCCCACACCCGACTCGGTCAGCAAATATTTCGGCTGAGTCGGATCGCTTTCCAGCTTTTGCCGCAATTGGCTCATGTAAATCCGTAAATAATGCGGATTTTCCTGATACGACGGCCCCCAAACTTCCTTCAAAATTTGCTGATGCGTCAAAACTTTGCCGGCATGCTTGATCAGCACGCAGAGCAAGCGGTATTGAATCGGCGTCAGATGAATGTCGTTGCCATCGACGCTGACAACCCGATTGCGTAAATCCACTTTCAGCGCATCGACGACAAACATCTCATCCTGCGTATGTTCCGCCGGCCGGCTCGCATGCCGCAAAGCCACCCGTATGCGCGCCAACAGCTCACCAAATCCAAACGGTTTGGTTAGGTAATCGTCCGCGCCGGCGTCCAAGGCGTCGATTTTTTGCTGTTCGTTACTACGGGCCGACAGCACGATGATAGGCACGGCCGACCAGCTGCGCACACTCTTGATCACCTCGACGCCATCCATATCCGGCAAGCCTAAATCCAGAATCAGCAAATCCGGTTTACGCACGCCGGCTTCAATCAGGCCTTGTTTGCCGGTCTCGGCTTCGAATACGGCAAAATCGTGCGTCGCCAGACTGGTACGCAAAAAGCGCCGGATCGGTGGATCGTCTTCGATCACGATAATGACGGGATGCGTTTTAGCCATGGCCAAAATCCAGTGGGATTACGTTCATTCCTCCGGCTCCATAAGCGGAGGGCATTCGTCGTTGGGTAGCGCGAAGGTAAAGATCGCACCGCCCCCCGGTTTGTTGTTAGCGCGAATCCGGCCGCCATGCACTTCGACAATGGCTCGGCAAATCGCCAGCCCCAAGCCGACGCCGCTTTGCGCCGATTCATGACGGGCTTGGTAAAATTTCTCGAACAATTTATCCTCCAGACCTTTGGGAATACCGGGGCCGTGATCGGCGACCGAAATTTCCATCGTATTGCCGACGTATTGGGCAAACACTTCAAGTTCGGAACCCGCAGCGGTATAGCGCACGGCGTTTTCCAATAGATTAATCAACACCTGCTCTATCATCACCGCATCGACAAATACCAGCGGAATACCCGGCGGCAGGCTGACGCTGACTTTTCGGCCGGCCAGGTGTTTTTGCAAACGGGTCAGCACCGTGCCGATAATTTCTTCGACAGGATGCCACTGTTTGTTTAATTCCACCACGCCGGCGTCGAGTCTAGCCATGTCCAGAATATTATTCACCAAATTGGCCATGCGTTCGGCTTCGTCATAGATGGCACGGCCGAGTTCCAGCCGGTGCTGGGCCTGTAAATGGCCTTCGTCTTCGACCAGAGCGCTGGCCGAGCCGATGATCGTCGACAACGGGGTCCGCAAGTCGTGAGAAATTGCGCTGAGTAAGGAGTTGCGCAGTCGTTCGGCTTCGATTTGCAATTGTGTCGATTTGGCCTGTTCGGCAAAGCGTAAACGGGCGACGGCCTGGCCGATTTGCCGCAAAAAGGTTTCCAGTAATTTCTGCTGCTCCGGCAAAAACACCCGGCGTAAATTGACCGGTAACAGCGCCAATACGCCGATGGCTTTGTCTTCGTCTTGAATCGGAAAATAAATCGCCGCGCTGCCGGGTAAGGTATGGGTGCCGTGCCCGGCCATTTCGTTGTGATCGTAGACCCACTGCGCCACGCTCAAATCCGTGCCGCGCAAAGACTGAGGCAGGCTGTGTTGTTTCGGATAGACCAGCCGTCCGCCCGCGTTGGCAAATAAAATGACATTGCGGCTGCTGAATTCGGCGTATAGATGTTTAACAGCGGTCGCGACGATCTGCTGTTCGCTTTGCGCCACCGCCAACTCCTTGCTCATCGCGTATAAGGCCGCGGCGCGGCGTTCGCGATGCGCGGCAACCTTGGCCTGCGCGCGGACGTTGACCATCAGATTGCTGATGACAAAAGCCACCACCAGCATGGCCAACAACGTGATCAGATACTGGCTATCGGCTACCGACAGACTGTAGAAAGGCTGCACGAACAGCACGTCGAATACGCCGACGCTGAGCAAGGAGGCCAACACCGACGGCCCGCGCCCGAAATGGGTGGCGACAAACACCACACCGAGTAAATACACCATCACCACATTGGCCAGTTCCACCTTGCCGAACAACATCTTGCCCACCGCCGTGCAGAGCAAGGTCACTCCCATCGCCCACAGATAGCCGCGATAGCGTCGGCGAGTTTTACTGGGGATGCGTTGTCGCAGGCCGGGCAGGGGTGATTTCTTGAATAAAGACAGCTCGGCTTCCAGTTCCTCGCGTTCGCCCAGTTGCGGGCTGCCCAGCAGGTAAATATTGATATTGTGAGCGTGGCTGATCAATACATCGACCACAGAACCCAACAGCCAGCGCCGCCAGCCGCGCCGGCTGGGCTTACCGACCACGATTTTGTTGATATTGCGTTCGCGGGCAAAGCGGATGAGCGCTTCGCTCATCTCCGGCGCGCTGAGTGTCACCGTTTCGGCGCCAAGCTGTTCCGCCAGCCGCAAAACCCGCAAAATACCGTCGCGCTTTTCGGCGGGCAAGCGCGCCAATTCGGGCGTTTCCACGTATACCACGATCCAGGCCGAGCGCAGGCTGGTCGCCAAGCGCTTACCGGCTCTGACCAGACGCTCAGCCAGCACATTCGGGCCGATGCACACCATCAGCCTTTCGTTGACCTGCCAGACTTCGCGAATCGCATTGTCTTCACGATAATCCAGCATCTGCGCGTCGACGCGATTGGTGGTTTGCCGCAAGGCCAGTTCGCGTAGCGCAATCAGGTTGCCTTTACGGAAAAAATTCTGAATCGCGTGTTGGGCTTGCTGCGGCAAATAGACTTTGCCTTCTCGTAGGCGCAGCAACAATTCGTCCGGCGGCAAATCCACCAGCTCGACTTCGTCGGCATCCTCGAATACCGTATCCGGCACGGTTTCCCAGATACGAATGCCGGCAATCTGCCCTACATCGTCGTTCAGGCTTTCCAGGTGTTGCACGTTCAGCGCGGTATACACATCAATCCCGGCTTCCAGCAATTCGCGAATATCTTGCCAGCGTTTCGGATGGCGCGAGCCGGGGGCGTTGGTGTGCGCCAACTCGTCGACCAAGATGATGGCCGGCCGGCGTTTTAAGGCAGCATCAATATCAAACTCCTGCAACACGGCGCCTTTGTAGTCGATCTTGCGGGTTGGGAGGATTTCCAATCCCGCCAACAGCGCTTCGGTGTCCGCGCGACCATGAGTTTCCACCAGGCCGACGATCACATCAAGATTTTCCGCGCGGCGTTCGCGCGCCGCCAGCAGCATCGCATAGCTTTTCCCGACTCCTGCCGCCGCGCCGAAAAAAATCTTCAGGCGGCCGCGTTTGGCCTTGGCTTTGTCGCGTTCGACGCGGGCCAGCAGTTGATCGGGGTCCAGGCGTTGTTCGTTCATGGTCTGGCGACTTGCGAGTAGGCGTCCAAAGCCAGATTTAAACTCAAGACATTGACTCTAGGTTCGCCGAATACTCGCCATTGCCTTGGCTCGCTATGCGATTCGACCAAATCCCGAACGACACTTTCCGGCAACTTGCGCGCCTTAGCCACGCGCTTGATTTGGTAATGGGCCGCCGCAATACTGATGTGCGGATCCAGCCCGCTGGCGGATGCGGTAACCAAATCCACAGGCACCAGAGCACGATTGTCCGGGTCGAGTTGCTGTAGTGCTTGAATGCGCAGTTTTACCGCGTCGCTCAAGGCCGGATTGGTCGGGCCGAGGTTGGAACCGCCGGATGCCGCTGCGTTGTAAGGGTAGGGCGCGGTCGCCGACGGCCGACCCCAAAAATAGCGGGCCTGGCTAAAGCTTTGACCGATTAAAACAGAACCGACGGCTTGGTCTTGTTTATTGAGTATCAAGCTGCCGTTGGCTTGGGCAGGAAAAACGCCTTGCGCCAGTAAAGTGACCAGCGACGGATAGATACCGCCAGTGAGGATGGTTAGCAACAGTAGCAGTGTTGCGGCAGGTCTGAAGTAGCTAATCATGTTTTTCTCCTACACCAGATTCATCGTTACCAGTATCAAATCAATCGCCTTGATGCCGATGAACGGCACGATTAAGCCGCCGACACCGTAGACCAGCAAATTGTTTTGCAAAAGTTTTTCGGCGCCGAGCGGCTGATATTTGATGCCTTTCAAAGCCAGCGGGATCAAGGCGATGATGATCAGCGCATTGAATATCACCGCCGACAGTATAGCGCTGGCCGGGGTGGCCAAACCCATGACGTTCAAAACGTTCAAAGCCGGATAGGTGGTGGCAAAGGCGGCCGGAATGATGGCGAAATATTTTGCCACGTCGTTGGCCACGCTAAAGGTGGTCAATGCCCCGCGAGTCATCAACATTTGCTTGCCGGTTTCGACAATCTCGATCAGTTTGGTGGGGTTGGAATCCAGATCGACCATATTCCCGGCTTCTTTGGCGGCCTGGGTGCCGCTGTTCATCGCCACCGCCACGTCGGCTTGCGCTAGCGCCGGTGCGTCATTGGTGCCGTCGCCGGTCATGGCTACCAAGCGTCCATCCGCTTGATGCTGACGAATCAAAGCCAGCTTGGCTTCCGGCGTGGCTTCGGCCAGAAAGTCATCGACACCGGCCTCGGCGGCAATCGCCGCAGCAGTCAAACGATTGTCGCCGGTAATCATGATGGTTTTGATGCCCATCTGCCGCAGTTCGATGAAACGTTCCTTAATGCCGCCTTTGACGATGTCTTTTAATTCGATGACGCCCAGGGCCTGCTTGCCATCGGCTACCACCAGCGGCGTGCTGCCGCGCCGCGCCACGTCGACGACCATTTTCTGGATTTCGTCGGGAAAGCGGCCGCCTTGTTCGGTCACATACTGTTTAATCGCATCCTCGGCACCCTTGCGGATTTGCCGCATGTTTTCGCTCCCTCGCCCTTCGGGAGAGGGCTGGGGTGAGGGGAAATTGACCCCGCTCATCCGGGTTTGGGCACTGAAGTGGATAAAGGTGGCGCCCAGGGATTGCACGTCGCGCTCGCGCAAACCAAACTTTTGTTTGGCCAGCACGACGATGCTGCGGCCTTCGGGGGTTTCGTCGGTTAACGAGGCCAGTTGCGCGGCATCGGCCAACTGTTTTTCGCTGATGCCCTTGGCGGGAATGAAAGCCGCAGCCTGCCGATTGCCCAAGGTAATGGTGCCGGTTTTATCCAGTAACAGTACATCCACATCGCCGGCCGCTTCCACCGCTCGGCCGGAGGTGGCAATCACGTTTTTTTGCATCATCCGTCCAATTCCGGCCACGCCGATAGCGGACAGCAAGCCACCGATAGTGGTGGGAATTAAGCACACCAACAGAGCCACCAGCACGGTGAGCGAAATTGGGTGGCCCGCACCAGACGTTTCCACGCTATACAACGAGAACGGCAGCAAAGTCACCGTGGCCATCAAAAACACCAGCGTCAGGGCCACTAGCAAGATGGTCAAGGCAATCTCATTCGGAGTTTTCTGCCGCTTGGCGCCTTCCACCATCGAAATCATCCGGTCCAGAAAGGTTTCGCCGGGGTTAGCGGAAATCCGCACCACCAGCCAATCGGACAATACCCGGGTGCCGCCGGTCACCGAACTGAAATCGCCGCCGGATTCGCGGATCACCGGTGCGCTTTCGCCGGTGATGGCGCTTTCGTCCACCGAGGCCACGCCTTCGATGACATCGCCATCGCCGGGTACAAAATCCCCCGCTTCGATCAACACCACATCGCCTTTCACCAGGCTGGATCCGGCGATTTTGGTGTAGTTACTACCGTAACGCGGTTCATCCAGCTTCTTGGCGGCAATATCGCGCTTGGCGGTGCGCAAGAAAGCCGCCTGCGCTTTGCTGCGGCCTTCCGCGGCGGCTTCGGCGAAATTAGCGAACAGCACGGTAAACCACAACCAGACTGTGATGGTTAAAATAAATCCAGCCGGTTCTTCGCTATCGCCGGCCAAAGCTTGTAGCCATAACAGCGTAGTTAACAAACTGCCCAGATATACGACAAACATCACCGGATTTTTCCACTGTTGCTGCGGTGTCAGTTTTTTAAAGGCTTCCCAAACCGCTTGCTTAAGCAGGTCAGGGTCGAATAAGGAAGACGAGAGCGCTTTGTGAGTCATATGCTTACCTGCTATGAAATCAAGAATGAGCGAGCATGTGCAACTGCTCGACGATAGGGCCTAAGGCCAGCGCCGGGACAAAAGTCAGCGCGCCGACCATTAACACCGTGATAATCAGCAACACCGCGAATAAAGGCGTATGGGTGGGTAAGGTGCCGGGGCCGACCGGTACGTGTTTTTTGGCGGCCAGCGAGCCGGCGATGGCTAATACCGGAATCATCAACCCGTAACGCGATACCAGCATGGCCAAGCCCAGCAGGTAGTTATAAAACGGCACATTGGCCGATAAACCGGCGAAGGCGCTGCCGTTGTTATTGCCGGCGGATGACAAGGCATACAGCACTTCGCTAAAGCCGTGGGCGCCTGGATTGAGGATGGATGCCTTGCCGGCTTCGGTCATTAGGGCTATCGCCGTGCCGCCCAGCACTAAGAGCGGGGGAATTAAAATAATTACCGCCGCCATCTGCATTTCAAAGGCTTCGATTTTTTTACCCAGATATTCCGGCGTCCGGCCTATCATCAATCCGGCGATAAACACTGCCACCAGCGCGAACACGATCATGCCGTAAAGACCCGAGCCGACACCGCCGAAGATCACTTCGCCCAGTTGGATCAACCACATGGGGATCATGCCGCCGATGGGAGTGAACGAGTCATGCATGGCGTTCACCGAGCCGTTGGAGGCGGCGGTGGTCGCTACTGCCCACAGTGCGGAATTGACGATGCCGAAGCGGGCTTCCTTACCTTCCATATTGCCGCCGGCTTGTTGATTGGACGCGGCTTGATCAACGCCCAAACTCGCCAGCGCCGGATTGCCGTGCTGTTCGGCGGGTACGGTGACGAACACCAGCGCTACAAACACCAAGGTCATCGCCGCCAACAGTGCCCAGCCTTGCCGGCTATCGCCGACCAGAAAACCAAAGGTATGGCATAGCGCGGCGGGGATTAACAGGATGGCAAGCATTTCCAAAAAATTGCTTAGCGGGGTGGGGTTTTCGTAAGGATGCGCCGAGTTGGCATTAAAAAAACCGCCGCCGTTGGTACCAAGCTGCTTGATGGCGATTTGCGAGGCCGCCGGGCCCAAGGCCAGGGTTTGTTCCTGGCTTTGTTGGCTTTGTTGGCTTTGAGTGACGGGTTGACCTTGTGCATCCAGAACAGCGTGCCCATCCGCATCAATTGCTGGTGCCGAGTAAGTTAGCGGTTCTTGCAGCTTGACGGTGGCATAGCGATCAAAAGTTTGCACCACGCCTTGCCCCACCAGCACGACGGCCAGCAGCAATGAAAGCGGCAACAGGATATACAAGGTCGAGCGGGTCATATCTACCCAGAAATTGCCGATAGCGTTGGTGTTACGCCGGCTGAAACCGCGTATCAAGGCCACCAACACTGCCATACCGCTGGCCGCCGATAAAAAGTTCTGCACGGTTAACCCTAGCATTTGCGTGAGATAACTCATGCTGGCCTCACCGGCATAGCCTTGCCAATTGGTGTTGGTGGCAAAACTGATGGCGGTATTTATAGCTGAGTCGGAGCTGATGGCCGGCAGGGCCTGCGGATTGAGCGGCAACAGGTCTTGGCAGGTTTGCAAGCCATAAACCACCAGTAAACCCAGCACGTTAAAGACCAGCAATGCACCTGCGTATTGCTGCCAGCGCATATCTTGCTGGATTTGGATGCCGCACAGCCGATACAGCCCGCGCTCAAGCCCGGCAAACCAAGTGTTGGCGACGATGGATTCGTCTTGATACACCCGTGCCATGTACGTACCCAGCGGCTTGCTCAGCAGCAGTAAGGCCAGCAGATAGATAAAAATTTGTAAGAAGCCGGTTTCGTTCATCAGAATTTCTCCGGATAAAACAGCGCGACCACTAGATAAATAAACACCAGCAGCGCCAAGCCGCCGCTTAATAGATAAATCCCGCTCATATAGACCTCCTGCAAAGATGCTTAAGCATTTTTTAGACGGGCGAATACGTCAAACAGTCCAAAATTTTGGCGGTTTTGCCGCTGATCGCCTGAGTCACAATCTACCGATTGGCGGGTAAAAATGTCGTAAAAATTCTTGGGATATTCGTTAAGAAAACATAAAACTCAATCGAATTTGTTGATCAAGAAGGCTTTTCTGTTGGGAAACTTGCTCTTGCTTTGGCGGGATGAATTCGGGATTGATGGCTGAATTGTTTTGCCGATTGACGGTAGTTCGTGGTCAAGGACGCAATAGCCTGCGGGTATTGCGCCGTAAGTAATTAACCCGGCCCTATTCATCGCTGATACGCCATTCGGGCTGAGCCCGGCGGAGCCTGAGGTGGTTGGCCCTGCGTTAGGGCGAACGGTAAAGGACCGGATTAATCAGCGCCGCCACAGGGCGAAATATGCCTTTGTCTATTGCCGCCCTGTGGATTTAGCCTTACTGTCTTGAAACGCGACGAATTAACCAGTTGCGTTTAACGGGACCAGCGTAATGCCTTGGCGATATTACGTCGACTGATGAAGCCTAAGCCGCTCAGCAGCAGCCAGGCCGCGCCGGGAACTGGTACGGCCGAAATCGGCGAAGGAAGGCCCAGTTTGATGTTGTCAACCTGCGCATAGGTCGAGCTGAAGATAATTTTATTCAGGTTTTTGAAGGAATCGTTGAAATAAAGGGTTTCCAGCGTATTTGTGGTCGCGTCAAGCAGGAATGACTGGCTGACGAAGCCGCCGGCTTGCGGGTAGCCATAAACAGAGAACTGCCGGCCGCTGGCAATTGTCCAAAACGACGCCGCGTCCATACTGAGTAAGTCAAACGAACCGCCATCCCGTTTTTCCAGTAAAAAGACGCTACCTTGATTGGTGACTACCCCGGAATACAAACCGACGCTGCCGGTCCAATAAGGGCTGGCAGGCATGATCGCGTAGAGGGTTCCGCCGCTTAATTGGAATGATACACCGGCCAGTGTGCTCAACTTGAAGCCGTCTTCCAGATAGGGTTTGGGCACTGAAATTTCGTGATTGGTGGGATGTAAAGCAATGCTGTTGAAATCGATGGTGGTGACGGCAGCATGGCCGGAGCTTGCCAAACCGGCAAGCAACATTCCGATCGCCGGAAACAGTGTCTTTTTCATTCAATTCTCCTAATTGTTTGGGGTGGTGACTGCATTGAGGGTTGAGTCTAACGAAGCCGATAGCTTGCGAAAACTGCACAAAGGGGTAGGGGAAAGGTAGAACTGATGATGCCGGTCAAACAGAATTTGTCCATTGACCAAGCGCATCTCCGATTTTTATATAAAAAATTAGGTGCTGGTCCTGCTCCGTAACAAGACGTTTGTTCTGGTAGCCGTTATCAAGTAGTTGGGTCTATCGACGGCAGTGTGTTTATCAAATGAATGAGACCGCACTTCCCGTGACTGCAACCGCATTTTAAAGCGCGCCGTTGGCATGTAAAAACATCCAGAATGCAAGCACGAGATGTCCAGTGGTGCCGCCGATTCTTGTGGCGGCACTGCTAAACCGCTTGGCGGCGCCTTACCGCCAGCCGGATGTGCATTCGAGATGTTGGGGGACGCAGACGAGGGAATTTTATATGCCGCCGGGACTTTTTAGGATGCCCTCGCAGCGGCCGGAAACCCGCACGGGTGCTATGGAAGTCTGGGCAAAGCGGCTGTCTATGCCTTCGGCCCGTTTAATCAGGCAAAAGTTACCGATAATATTCGTACCAATACAGTTCGGCGAACGTCATTCCGAAACCGCTGTGGCCAGTATTAGCGCCCGATCCAATTCCGCCAATGTATTGTAAAAATGCGCGGAAAAGCGGATTCCGCCGCCGCGTAGGGCACAAACCACACCATTTTTTTGCAAATGCTTATAAAGCACCTCATTGTCTATGGATCGGTGTTTGAAGTTGACGATGCCGGACTGCAAACGGCTGTGCCGCTGCGACAGTAAAATCAGCTCGGCGTTGGCGCTGATGGCTTCGCGCAGGTAGGCGCTGCGCTCCAGAACCAGGGCCTCAACCGTCGGCATGCCGGTTTCCAGCAATAAAGACAAACTGGCCGACAAGGCGTGAATGCCTAACATGTTGGGACTGCCGCATTCGAAGCGCCGGGCGCCGGGATGGATCTCCCAAGGCAGGTTTTCGTAGTTATGGGTGTCCTTCATCATGTGCCAACCGTACTGGCTCAGCTTGAGCCGGTCGCGTGCGGCCGGGTTGGTGTAAAACACCCCCAGGCCTTCCGGGCCGAACAGCCATTTATGGCCGTCGGCCATTACGAAGTCGGCGTGATAAGCTTGCACATCGAATTGCACGGCGCCCAAGCTTTGAATCGCGTCGATGCAAAACAAAATGCCGCGTTGCCGGCAAAACTCGCCGATGCGCTCCAGATCCATGCGCAGGCCGGAGGCGAATTGAATGGAACTGATGGTCAACAAACGGGTATTGCCATCCACCAGCGCAAACAGGGCATCTTCCGGGGTTGCGGCACTGTGCAAATCGGCTTCTCTAAACTCGACGCCGCGCTCGGCCAAGGCTTGCCAGGGCAGGCGGTTGGACGGGAATTCTTCGTTGCTGGAGACGATGTTGTCGCCGGCTTGCCAGGGTAAGCCAAAGGCCACGAAAGACAAGGCTTCCGAGGTGTTTTTCACCAGCGCAATATCGTTAGCCGAGGGTGCATTCAATAAGGTCTGCAATTGGCGGCGGATTTCGTTTTCTTTTTTCAACCAATCCAGATAGTAATGCGAGCCGAACTGGCAGTTTTGTTCGGCAAATTGAATCACCGCTGCGCGGGTGCGTTTCGGCCAGGGGGCTACGGCGGCGTGGTTGAGATAAATCAGCTCGTCGGTTAACGGGAATTCGGGGTGTTTCATGTTGCGTACCGGTAAAAAGGGGGAGGGCGAATCGATAGGGATGATGCGGTAAAACACTCGGCCTATCAACCTTCTGTACAGATGATGGGCTTGCTCGGACGGCTAAAATTTGGGATTTCCGCGAAAATAGTTGGGCCTAGATCGTCCGGAAAATCCAGGCGCAAGTGGCGTAGCTGTTTAAAAATTAGCCAGTAACCTTTTAAAACAGGTTACGATCCCGATATATTAAACGGCGTTTTTATTTTGGTTGATAGATATGATGGAATTAACTTGGATTAGTACGGCATATATCGCTGGTTTGGTAGCCAGCCGCCTGTCTTTTCCGCCGCTGGTTGGTTATTTGGTCGCTGGTTACGTACTGCATGCCCTGGGCATTGCGGTATTGCCGGATCTTCACCATTTGGCGGAGATCGGTATTGAATTATTGTTGTTTTCGGTCGGTTTAAAACTCAAGCCCAGTTCGCTGATCCGTCGAGAAGTGCTTAGCGTCGGTGGCTTGCATTTAATGTTGATGGCGTTGATTTCCGCGCTGGTGTTTCTGTGGCTAGAGCAGCGAGTGACCGGCGGCTTGGTGCTGGGGCTCAGTTTGGCGTTTTCCAGCACCGTGTTGGCGATCAAGGTGCTGGAAGATAACGGCGAATTGTCGTCGCTGCATGGCCGGGATGTCATGAGTATCCTGATTTTGCAGGACATCGTGGCAATCGGTTTGTTGGCGCTGGCGGAAGGCAGGCAGCCTACGCCTTGGGCATTGGCTTTGTTACTGGTGCCGCTGTTACGGCCGATAGCGCATCGGGTATTGTCGGTCAGCCGATCTTCGGAACTGAAATTGCTGTTGGGGGTAACGCTGGCGCTGGCCGGCGGCGTCGCCGCGGAAAGTGTGGGTATTGCCGCGGATATTGGTGCTTTGTTGACCGGCGTGATGTTGGCTAATCATCCCAGGATCAAGGAGTTAAGCGATAGACTCTGGGGCTTGAAAGAGCTGTTTTTGGTGGCGTTCTTCTTGCAGATTGGTGTCAGTGACTTACCGAACCGGGCGCAGATTATGGACGCCTTGCAATTGCTGGCGTTGTTGCCTTTGCAATGTGCGCTGTTCTTTGGTCTATTTGTGGTCGCCGGACTCCGGGCGCGTACTGCTTTCGTATCGTCCTTGGCCTTGACGACGTACAGCGAATTTTCGCTGATTACCACCAGCGCCGTCGTCAAAGCTCAACTGTTGCCAGCGGAATGGAACGCTATCATCAGTTTGGCGGTGGCCGGTTCGCTGGCCATTGCCGCACCGTTAAACCGTTATTCCCATCGCTTGTTTTCCTGGGTAGAGCCACTGCTGGTGAGGTTTGAAAGAAAGTCCGACCACCCGGACCGCCTGCCGGATTCGTTCGGCGCCGCCGAATGGCTGGTGATAGGCATGGGCCGAACCGGTGGCGTGGTCTATAAAACCCTGTGCCAGCAAGAGCAAAGGGTGGTTGGCTTGGATGCCGACCCTACCGTGCTGGAATATCATCTTGCCGCCGGCAGAAGGGTGCTCTACGGCGACGCCGAGGACACCGAGTTATGGAGCGGTTTACCCTTGCATAAGGTTAAAGGCATTATCCTGACGGTGCCGGCATTCGAGGTGCGTTTGACTGCTGTGGCTCAGCTTAGGAAGCGCGGTTTCACGGGGCAGATCAGCAGTATTTGTTACCACGGTGTGGAAGAGCAGCAATTATCAAAAGCGGGCGCCAATTTTGTGATCCATCCCTTGATTGAAGCTGGTAATCGTCTTGCCCACCTGATGCTGAATCGCCGGGAGCAATCAAGCCAGTGAAGGGCTGCTGATCTTGGATGGGCAGCGAATCCAGGTGTTTGCTGCTTTAAGGCCCGCTTTCAGCGTAACCAAGGGCAAACCGCTAAAATACCCGGGTTTGTAGCGAGACTAAGCGGCTTTGTTGACAAACAAAACGATATTGCTTGTGTCCATTGGCGGCCACGCCTGAAAATCGATAGGCAGCTCCAGCAATGGCCCGGTAACGCATGACTTCAACGAGCCATCGGTTGCGATATAAAGCTTTTTCGGCAACTTGGCTTTGTGATTGTCGATTTTGGCGGTTTGAGTGTTCATTACGCTTAGGCTGGTTAGCTTGGGAGATTTCACTTTATTGCCGGTTTCTTATTGCTGCCTTAACCACGCGATGGCATTTGGATTACGGCGATCCTGGGCGGAATGACAATCTTCGGAAATAGGGGCCGTGTAATAGGATTAACGGGTTATTTAATTATCTGCAATGTATGCCAAACCCAATATGCTCGAGCAAATTAAACTGTTTTTTGAAAAACACCTGTCCTTACCGCCACCGGAGGCTGCGGAAGCAAAGCTTCAAGAGGCTTTGACTGCCTTAATGACCGAAATGATGACCATGGACGATGTCTGTCAAGATGTCGAACGGACCAAAATCCTGTCCTTGGTGCAAAAGTGCTTTTCGCTCTCCACCGAACAGGCTGAAGCCTTGATGGCCAAGGCGGAACACAAGCGTCAGCAGGCGGTTGATTATTACGAATTTACCTCAACAATCAACCAATGCCTTGGTCCTGAGGAAAAGATAAAGTTTGTTAAATCTCTCTGGCAAATCGCTTATGCCGACGGCACTATCGATCCGCAAGAGGAGTATCTGGTGCGGAAGATTGCTGACCTGCTTGGCGTCTCGCACACCGATTTTATTCTGGCCAAACTGCGCGCGAATCCCGATACTTGAAAATCCCCATACCTGTTTAAATGAATCACCCCATGAAAAAGACTAAGAAAAACAAAAATCTGTGGCTAACAGAAGCTGATATTGCGGTCGGTGATTTGTATTTCACCACCGCCCAGCAATACCGCGCAGTCCTGGCGATGAACGGCGATTTTTTGATTTACGCACCTAGCTCGGAAGGCATGGAACCCTTGCCGGCCGATAGCCCAATGCCGTTTGCCAACTCGCCCGCTAAAAAATGCCAGATCGCCACATTTGCGCAAAAGGAATATCAAGCATTCGATTGGTATGGAACGGTTGCCGTTAAACATAAACTCACGCCGTCTCAGATAGCCGAGGCCATCGGCCAATGTAACGCCAAAGCCCAAATCGCCGGGTTGATGGCTGAATAAGATGCGTTGGAAAAGATTTTTAACAGCCTGAAATCCTGCTTTTTCTGGTTTTCAAATGGGAGTTTGGAAACCACGTCTTGGCAACGCCAGCAGTGGTGTAAGCACCACTTACCATTCAAACACGAGTATGTTGACCAAAGCGAAAAGCTAGGCGTTGCGTACCGGGCTGATCGGCCTGGCAATCAACGATATTTCGTCACTCGAACGACATATCGTCGCCGCTTCCGCCCGCCGGCTCATTGCCGCCAACCTGAAATGCCTTAAACAACAAGACCAAAACAACATTAAAACAATCGCTTACCGGGCAATAGCAGCAAACTCGCGGCAATTGGCACAAGAAATGACCAGTAAACGCCAACCATCGGACATTGGTTAGCCACTAACCGCCTCCGAGACCACACTTTTATCGTTTACTCAGGAGCCGCACCATGTCCCGCCCATATTTCAAAGCTCACCCATTAGCGCTGGCGTTGGCCGGCATCCTAGCTAAAGGTCTTTTGCCCTCACCCGTCCTTGCCTCTGAGCTGGTTTGGGACGGCAGCGGCGACAGCGACAGTTGGTTTTACTCGAACAACGACTTCCTTCATCCCAATACCAATTGGCTCAATAACGACCCATTATTACTGCCGAAACATTACGATACCTTGGTCTTCAAAGGCCACACCCGGTTGACGCCGCTTAACGACGGCCCGGAAGGCCTGGCCTTCAAGGGCATGACCTTTGCGGCCGATGCCAGGGCGTTTACCCTAAACGGCAATCGCATCGTCAGCATCGGCAATATCGTCAACGCCAGCCGCAATCTGCAAACCATCAATATGCCGATCATTATCGGCGCCGATCAGATCTGGGATGGCGGCAATATCCCCGGCGGCTTTTTGCAAGTGAATCAATTCGCCGGTTTGCGCGACCATTCCCTGACCTTGCTACGCTACGCCAGGGTTTCCGCAGGCAATAACCCATTGATTCTCGGCGAAACCGGACAAGCACAATTGCTGGTGAAAGGCAGGAGTACGCTGGACAGTGTCTCGGCTGTCATCGGCGCCGGCCAGGGAAGTACGGCGGAAATGACCGTCCAAGGCTCGGGATCGAAATGGACCAACAGCGGGAACATGAACATAGGCACGCGCGGCAAAGCCATCCTGAATATTCTCGATTCCGGCTCGGTGATCAGTAAGACGGCGTCTATCGGCAACGGTGCCCAAGTGACTATCGATGGCCTGGGATCGAGTTGGACCAATAGTAACGATCTGCACATTGGCTATCTTGGTGAAGGCACGCTGAGCGTGACCAATGGCGGTGTGTTGAACTCCGGCAAAAGCACCATAGGTGGCGGTAACACCATGCATCCCAGCTTAGTCACCATCGACGGCGCCGGATCGCGGTGGACGAATCAGAGCCTGTTTATTGGTTCGCCTGGCCAAGGCAGTTTGAAAATCGCTAACGGCGGCATAGTCGTAAGCGGCCAAAGCGTTATCGGCGATCAAGGTGCGGGCGAATTGAATATCGTCAAGGGCGGGAGCATGGAAAGCCAATCTACCATTATCGGCAATCAGGGCAAGGGCAAAGTTTTAATCGAGGACTCGGGCTCCAGTATGCTGAGCATCGGCAATTTGTCGGTTGGATACGAGCGCGGCGGCAGAGGTGAGTTACTCGTCGGTCCTGGCGGCACCGTCAGCAACCAGTTCGGTTACGTCGGCGCAAAATCGCAAAGTATCGGCCGGGTAAACGTGCAGGGTTTGGGCGCCCAATGGCTTAACAAAAGCGAGCTGTTTGTCGGCGATCAGGGTAATGGCAGCTTAGTCGTCGATAGCGGCGGCAGCGTGAAAAGTGACAGAGCAACTATCGGCAATGCCAGTGGCGGTGTGGGGGAGGCAAGTATCAAAGGCCAAGGGTCGACATGGACTATCCGGGATAGCCTAACGTTAGGCAATCAAGGCACCGGCACGCTGAATGTGGAAAATGGCGGAAAAGTGGAAAGCGCAAGCGCGGTCATCGGCAATGCCATCGGCAGCTTGGGCAAGGTGATGGTCAATGGCGACGGCTCGCAATGGTGGAACCAAGGCGATCTGATCATCGGCTCTAACGGACGGGGATTGCTCAACATCGAAAACCAGGGCCTGGTTTCGGTTGGCGGACGCTTCCGAATTTTAAGAGCCGGCGTCGTGAATCTGGACGGCGGCACGCTCGAAGTCGTCAATCAAGACGACGTTCGCCCTGGGCCTGGCGGGCAGTTTAACTGGCTCGCCGGCATCTTGAGCATCACCGGTGCCGACGGCGTGACCTTGGGCCGCAATGAGATTTTTGGCCCGGCCACCATCCTGACCAGCGGCAAAACCTTGGCGGTAACCAACAGCCTGAACGTCAACAGCGGCAGTCTATTATGGCTAAACGGCGGCTCGCTAAAGGCCGGCACGCTGGCAGTGAACGGCGGACTAATCGTCTTCCATAATGGTAGCCATCTGGATATGAACGACATCGGCACCTTGTCCGGTTACGGCACGCTGACAACGACAGTGAGCGGCGGCACGGCGGCCAACACCATCCGCGCCAATAGCGGCAAACTGGTGCTGGGCAACGTCAATTCCAATCAAGGTTTCGAATTTGGCGGCAAGCTTGATGTCGGCTCAAATCAAGTGACGTTGCTGGATAAAGATAAAGCCCAGTTGGGCGTCTCCACCAGTTTGGGCAAGGGCGGCGAACTGGGCAGCATCAACGGCATCGATTTGGGCGACGGTGACACTCTGAGCTACACCGGTAGCGCCAGCATTCTGGGCGACTTCACCAACAACGGTCTGGTGACTGGATCGAGGGGCACCTTGACTTTCCTGAACGATGTCAACGGTGCCGGTGGGTTTGGCGGCAACGTTGTTTTTCGCGGCGGCTACAATCCCGGCAACAGCCCGGCCGCCATCGACTTCCACGGCGGCAGCCTCCGCTTTGGTGCCAGTTCGGTGCTGACGATGGAAATCTTCGGTAATCAGCCGGGCAGCCAATACGATCAATTACTGAATATCGGCCATTTTGATTTTAACGGCACCCTGTCCTTGGTGTTCGGCGGTAACTTCACGCCGGTCGCCGGCGATGTTTTCAAGTTATTCGACTTCGCCGGCTTCAGCGGCAGTTTAAACCCGGACCGCATCAGTGTCGCCGGCATAGACCGCAGGCTACTCGACTTTTCCAACTTGGCAACCAACGGCAGTCTGCGGGTCGCCGCCGTGCCGCTGCCGACTACGGCTTGGCTGTTCCTGGGCGGTTTGCTGGGCATACTGGCCAAGTCGCGCCGCCACATCCTCCATCGCGCGAAGCTAGCGTAAAAGGGGATTAGGGCGAAGCAATGCCAAGTGTCGACACTGTGGCATTGCTTTAATTTATGTTGATTGGTGGATGACGCTAGGCTTATCCGCCCATTTTTTTATTTGCTGGGGTATCACAGCGCACTTCATTTCCGCTCAGTCGAATCAGACAGATTGGCAACGCGCTTGCCGACCCGAAACAAACTCCACGCCAGCACGACCACCATCAAGGTGATGACCAGGCCCAGAAACCACGAGCTGTTCAGCAGTTTAGCGACATTGAAGTGTTGTTCGCCGATTGTTGCCTCGGTTTCCGGCCCCAATCCGGTTCGATTGCTCTGGTAACCGCGGCGTAATAACTCCTGGATCGGTGCGGTGTCATAGTGCGGCGCCTCAGCTGCTTCGGCGCCGTATTTGATTTGGTAGCCCAGGCCGGTTTGCGGCAGGAACAGCAATTGGTAGCCGGGACCGGTGCCGGCGACGGTGTTGATATGCAGTTCCGGGTTGTCCTGGTCACGAATCACAATGCGGTAGCGCGTTTGCCGTTGTTCCGGAAAGCCGATGGTGGTTTGTTCGCGGTTGATGTCTTGATAATGTAGGGCTTCCAAGGTGCCGGTGCCGATGGTGCGCATTTGGGTTTCCAGCCCTTGCGTCAGCGGGATTTGTACTTCGGCCTGGCGGCTGAAGTTTGGGGTCATTATTTGCAGCTTCAAACCGTTCAGCGGTTGCCGCAGCGTGTCGACGTCGATGATAGTGGCTTTTTGCTCGGCATCGAGTTTGATTTTAAAACCGGCCGGGTAATCAAATTGCTGATCGGCGTCGGCAACCGTTTCGCTGGCGTTATGCCAGAGCTCGATGCGCTCGACATGCAGCGGTTCCTTGATTTGTTGCGTGGTTTCCTGGCGTTGCACTTCCTCGCTGCCGCGCACGGTGCGGGTCAGTTCCAACAGTTCGGCAACCCGGGTTTGGCTGGCTTTGGCGACGACGATTTTGAATTGGCGGAAGCTATTCGCGGGCAATTCGACGTCGCGGTTACCGACATTCATATAGCGCGAATAGTCGTAAATCTGCGCGCGCTCGACCAGCAGTTGCCAATTCTCGCCGTCGTTGGAACCGTGAATTTGCAAGGCGTATTCGAAGTCGCGCTGGTCGGTGATCAGACTCAGGCCATCAGCGTTGGCGGCTTTTTTGTCCAGTTGCACGGTCACGACGAAGCCTTCGTCCTCGTCGCCGAATTTTTGCAAATCGACGGTTTTACTGGTGCTGGCTACGCGCTTACTGACCGTTTTCTGGCTGGCGATTTTTTGCAGCAAATACGGGGTTTCGACGCCGTTTTGATCGACCAGGCGCAAGTCGCGAAAATCGGCGGCGGTGTTGGCATACACCGCACTGTCCAGCGGCACGGCCAGCAGGCTTTGTTGCCCGTTATCCTGGACCAGCACCGGCCGGCTGAACCGGTAAGCCGGTGTTTCGTTGGCCCAAGCCTGAGTCAAAAACAGGCAGCATAACACTGCAAATTTGGCGATCATGATCATGTTTTGTTTTCGGTATTGCCGATAAAAGTTTGTTGATAACGCATGTAAAAAAACGCGCCGCCCAGCGCCAGCATGCCCAGCACGATAAAGGCGACGATCCGGTAAATTTGTTCCAGCCGGGCCAGGTCGATGAAAAACACCTTCCAAGCTACCAGGGCAAATAACGCTAGACCGACCAGGCGCAATGCGGCAATTTGCCGCTTGATGCCGTTGAACACCAAGGTCAACGCAAATATCGACCACAAGATCGACACGCCACCGGAACGCAAACCCGGCACATAGTGATACAACAGCGAGTTAATTTCCAGACTTAAAAAGGTAAATAACAAGACCAGCGCCGCACCGCCCAGCCACTGGCGGATATTGCCGCTGTCGGTTCCGTGGTCAGTCAGGCGGCGTAAGGCCAACAGTAAAAAGGCTATCGTCGCTGCAAAATCCAGCAAGCGCATCAAGGCCAATTCAAACGAATAGCCGCCGCCGTAACGCAAAGTCCAGACGCTGTCGCCGACGCTTATATGGCCCAGCGTCAAATCCCAGGACGGCAGATCGAACAACAGCATCTTCAGGAACACGCCGATCAGGAACAGCCTGAGTGCTTGTAACAGCCAATCGCCCGTACCGGCTATGTAACGGCTCAACAACAGCCAGCACATGGCCAGCCAGACCAGGGTCAGCACCGGCAATTGCAAGGGCGGATACAGATAGGCAAAGCTGCGGAATAATTCCAGTTGCAGCACCACAAACAACAGCCCGCCGCCGATCAGCAGGATGATTTGCAACAGCAGATTGTCTTTTAGCCATAGCGGTACATCGTTGCCGGCATCGCAAGCCAGTGGCGAGGCGGGCGCCGGTTTTTCGATCAGGGTATAGGCCAAGGCCAGCGACAGGATGGGGATACCGAAGCTGATTACCCGTTCCAGTAAACCCAACAGGAAGGCGCCGAACGATTGTTGGCTATCCATTTGCATGCCGTATTGGCCGGGCAAGTCGATGAAACAAAAACGCACCAGCACCAGCGCGTAAAGCAGATACGCCACTTGTTGTAAAAACGCGCTGCGCAGTTTGCCGGCCATCCACAGCATCACCAAGGCCTGCAAAGACCAACTGACGGTGATCCATTGATTGGAGAGCAGCAAGGGCAGGGTGATGGTCACGAAGAACGCCGCCAAGCCGATGAAGCTGATCAGTAGTTCTTTATCTGCGACCTTCCGCGCCAGGCAGTAGTAGACATGGCCGACATAGAACGCCGCCAGCGCGACGGTTAACAAGGCAGTCCAGATTTGCCCGTAAGCCTCGTCGATCAAGTGATAAGCAGTGCCGAAGAAGATGGCCGCGTTGACGATCAGGCCAATCAAATCCAGCAGGGTCGATTTGCTTTGGTTGACCAAGCAGAACAAAAACACCGTGGTGGAATACAGCACAAAAAAGCCGCTCAAGAACGGTAAAACCTGCCAGAAATATTCGACCTGATAATTCTGCATCGAGCCGAAGAACAACAGGTAATTAAAGAAAAAGCTCAGGAAATTTAATAAATGCCAGTGCTTGTACCAGTTGATCGCCAAGATACCAGTGCCGAGCAGCAGCATGTAACTAAACAAGCCGGGAAAGTTCACCTGGCCGGTGGACAGCATGATGGGCGTGCAATAGCCGCCGATGATGGCAAAGATGGCGACCAACATCGAATCCAGCTTGATCGCCAAAAACGCCGCGCAAGCGGTGACTAAAATCATCAACGCAAACGTCGGGTAAACGTCCAGCAGATGGTAAAAACTGTGCGCGGCAAATACGCTGAAATACAACACTGCAATGCCGCCGCCCAGCAAACCCTGGCTGAACAGATGGTAGGTACCGCCGACCAAGCGCACGCCGCCAATAATCATGGCGACCCCGGCCAATACCGACAAGGCAACCCGCGCTTGTTCGCCGAGCAGGCCGTTATCGATGGAATATTTCAGGAAAAAGCCGATGCCGGTGACCAGAATCAATACACCGATTCGTAGCAACCAGTTGCTGGCTACCGCATATTCCATCGCCACGCCTTCCGGCCGATGGCCCTCGCCGACGATGATCCAGTTCCAGATTTCTTTGAGGATTTTCTGCGCCGCCAGTTCGAAGCGGCTGGGTTCGGCGGGTTGCCAGGTGTTTTGACTCCAGGGATTTTCCTGGACTGGCTCTGCAATCGGTACCGGCGTCGTTGGGGGGGGCGGTGGCTCTTTTTCCGCAGGCAGTTGGCTGTCGGTAATATCGAATATCACCTGTGCCGTTGCCGGTGTTTGCGCTTCGAACAATGCGGGTTGCTGCGGCGTTTCGCTGGTGGGCATTACTTGCGCTTTTGCCAGCTCGCGCAGCAGTTTGCGGTCTTCGCGCAGCGCTGCTTCTATCTTGCGCAAGGCCTGATTAAGGTCATCCTGGTTACGTCTTTGGCGGCCCATTAGAACGGTCAACATCGCGATTATTACGATGGGCACCAAAATCAGGACAAAAGCGATAAAACCGAAGAAATCGTCCACGGCAACTCTCCAAGGCTGGGCAAACGGCAGGTTATTGGGGTTATCAAGCAAGCTTTTCAGGTTACGGCCGGGTCTTCTGCGTGACGCGGGCAAGGTGCTGGGTTAAGCGTCAAGTGGCGAAACTAGTCGTATTCGTGAGCGGCGTCACTATTCAGGATAACCGCTTGTTGGGCGGATTGCTATATCCAGCGCGTGTGGTAGGGATTTGTTCTATGCTTGATGCATGGATTACAAGGGTCAGCTTAAGATTACATATAGATTTTCCGGAAGCTGCCGACAACCCAAGGTGTATCACCACACACTCCAATACATTGGCTCATCTCATGAACAAGAACTCCACAATCCAATCCAAAATATTGCTAAGTATCGCCAGTGTATTTTTGTTGCTGATGTTTGTCAGCACACTGTTCATGGCGGAAAGGCAAAAAGACATGATACAAACGCTGGCGACCGATAAAGCTCGGGATATTGCCAACAGTTATTTCGACGGCGTGAATACGCTAATGCTGACCGACGCGATGGCGCAGGGTGAAGTATTGCGCGAAAAAGCCCTGTCGCATGGCAATGTCACGGAAGTGCGCTTAATTCGCGGTAAGCAGATTACCGATTTTTACGGTCCAGGCAAAACCGAGCAAAGACCCCTTGATAATCTGGATGATCGCGCGCTGACGGGTGAAAGCATCATTCAACCGGGTAATGACAAAAACGGACGCCTGATCACCGTGTTGGAGCCGATCAAGGCTAGCGCCAATTTTCGCGGCACCAACTGTCTGACTTGTCATACGGTGAGCGAGGGGACAGTGTTGGGGGCAGTACGGGTGAGTTTTTCGTTGGCGAATCTCGATGCGCAGATTAATCGCGATTTGGTGATTGCTTCGGCCATTTCCTTGGTGATGTTCGCCGGCGGCCTGTTGCTGGTCAACATGCTGATGCGCAAAATTGTAGTCAATCCACTAGTGACTATGCGCGACACGGTTAACGCTATAGCCGGACAGTCGGATTTACGCCAAAGGTTGCAAATCGATTCCGGCGACGAAATCGGCCAGGTCAGTGAGTCGTTTAATACCATGTTGGCGAATTTTGCCGGTAGCTTGGGGCAGGTGTCTTCGGTCAGCCAGCAATTGGCGTCCGCAACCAACCAAATATCCGGTGTGGCCCGGCAAACCTCACAAGCGGCCACGCAACAACGTAGCGAAACCGAGACGGTGATTCAAGCGATACACGAACTCGAAAATTCTGTGCAGGACGTGCGCGGCGGGGCGACCGGCGCGGCGCAAGCCTCCGTGGAAGCGGACCAGGAAGCCGCGCAAGGCGCGGCGACCACTAAAAATGCCATCAACGGCATCAACGAGCTGGTGAATGAAATCGACCGTGCCGCCGAAGTGATCAAACGCCTGGATCAAAAAAGTAACGGTGTCGGCGCGGTGTTGGATGTAATCAAAGGCTTGGCGGAGCAAACCAATTTGTTGGCCTTGAATGCCGCCATCGAAGCCGCCAGAGCCGGCGAGCAGGGGCGCGGGTTTGCGGTGGTGGCCGATGAAGTCCGTACCTTGGCAACACGTTCGCATAAGGCCACCGAAGAAATTCAAAGCATCATCGATCAATTGCAACGCGAAGCCAAAGACGCGGTCACGGTGATGAACAATGCCAAAAACAGCGCTGAGCAGCGCCGCGAACAAGTGCAAAGCGCCGACCAGGGGCTAAGCGCGATTGCCGAACGGGTGACGCAGATCCGCGAGTTGAACGCGCGGATGTCGCAAGCGGCCGATAATCAAAGCCGCGTTGCGCAGCACGTGGGGCAAAGTATTGCCAATATCGGCCAACTGACCGAACGCACCGCGCAGGATGCCGCGCAAACCAATGCCGCTAGTAACGAATTGGTGAAATTGGCCGCGCAATTGAATGAGTTGGTGAGTCAGTTCAAGCGATAGTCGTGTTCAGCTAAGATTGACAGCGGCATCAGCCCGCTTATATAGTTCGTGCATGAGTAATCCTATCGATACAAAAAACAGACACCCATGGCTGTGGGCATTGCCTACCGCCGTGGTGTTTGCGTTTTTCTAAACAATCAAGCAACCGCGGGTCTTACCGCAGTTGCTTCGACACTCGCCTAAGGCCCGCATCACTAAGGAGGCCCAATGGCAACGACTAAATCCACCACAGCATTCAACCGCAACCGATTATTCGGCTTTGCCCTGGCCACCCTGGCGGCTATCGGTTTTTCCGGCAAAGCCATTTTGGTCAAACTGGCGTATTACCAGCCGGTGGATGCAGTGACGCTATTGGCCTTACGCATGCTGTTTTCCTCGCCGTTTTTTTTGATTGTCGCCTGGCGGCATGCCGGCCAAAAGGATCTTAGGCCATTAAACCGGCGAGATTATCTGGCCCTGTTGATATTGGGCTTTCTGGGTTATTACCTGTCCAGTTTGTTTGATTTTATCGGCTTGCAATATATCTCCGCCGGGCTGGAGCGCTTGATTCTGTTCCTGTATCCGACCATGGTCGTCGTGCTGTCGGCGTTGCTGTTGGGCAAACCGTTTGGCCGCAAGGAAGTCGTGGCGCTGGTGCTCAGTTACGCCGGCATCGGCGTGGTGTTTTTCGACGAAATCAATATTCAGTCTGAACATCTGTTGCTGGGAGCCGGCTTCGTGTTTGCTAGCACCTTGACTTACTCGGCTTATCTGATCGGCACCGGCGAAACGGTGGCCCGCATCGGTGCTTCACGCTTTACCGCTTACGCGATGCTGGTGGCTTGCGCGGCGACGCTGACGCAATTTTTACTCACCCATCCGCCGCAGGCTTTGCTGCTGCCGATGCGGGTATATCAATTGAGCTTGCTGATGGCGATTTTCTCGACGGTGCTGCCAGTGTTCATGCTGTCGGCAGCGATCAAGATGATAGGTTCCAGTCACACCTCGTTGATCGGCTCGCTGGGGCCGGTGGCAACCTTGTTTATGGCCAGTTATGTGTTGGGTGAAGAATTGACGCCCGCGCAGATAGGCGGGGCGGCGTTGGTGATGGTTGGAGTATTGAGTTTGTCGTGGAAGTGAGGGGCCGTTAATCGGACGCCAAGCCGCCCGATACCAGCATCTCCCGCGCATGCGCCAAGGTGTTTTCGGTAATCGTTACGCCGCCCAGCATGCGGGCCACTTCGTTGACTCGTTCGTCTTCGCTGAGGCGGCGAACCGTGGACGATGTTACCGCCGCTTTTTGATTCTTCGCGACGAATAAATGCTGATGCGCTTGCGAGGCAACTTGCGGCAAGTGGGTGACGCATAAGACCTGCCGGTTCTTGCTCAAACGCCGGAGCTTTTGGCCGACGATCTCAGCGATGCCTCCGCCGATGCCGGAATCGACTTCATCGAAGATCATCGTCGGCGTAGTCTTGTCGGTGCTGGTGGTGACCTGGATCGCCAAACTAATCCGCGACAATTCGCCGCCGGACGCCACTTTTGCCAGCGGCTTGGCCGGCAAACCGGGGTTGGTGCTCACTAAAAACTCGATGCTGTCGACGCCGTTGCGTTGCGGTTCTGCGTCTTCCGGCGTGCGGAGATTGACGAGGAACTCGCCGTGCGGCATGCCCAGTTCCTTGATGGCGTCGGAAATGCGTTGCTGCAACTCCGTGCCGGCTTGGCGGCGGCTGGTGGACAATTCTCCGGCCAATTTGCGGTACTGGCTTAATAGCCGCTCGCAATCGGCATTCAGGCTTTCGATACGTTCGCTGCTGTGGCTGAGGTTATCCAGTTCTGTGGCAAAGCGCGCGGCCAATTCCGGCAATTCTTCCGGCTGGATTTTATGCTTGCGGCTCAGCGATTGAATCACGCCGATCTGGTTTTCCAGCCAAGTCAGTTGTTGCGGATCGGCCTCCTGGTTTTCCAGGAAACGGCGCAATTGCTGGGTGGCTTCGCCGATCTGGATTTCCGCATCGCTCAATAACTCGGCAACACCGTTCAACTCGCCGGCATATTGGGCCAGTTCGTTGATGGCATGAATCACATGGCCCAGCATGTCGGCCACCGATTGCTGATCGTTGTCGTACAAAATATCCAGTTGCTGTTGGCCGACACCGAGGATTTTGCCAAGGTTGGCCAACTTGTGATGTTCGTCTGCGAGGGCTTGGTAATCGAAATTTTCCAAATCCAATTGCTGCAATTCTTCCAGTTGATAACGTAGCAATTCCTCGCGCTCGGCTTGGTCGCTGCCGGCTTTTAACAATTGCTGCAGTTGCTTATGTGCTTGCTTCCAGTTTTGGTAACAGGAATTCAGATCGTCCAGCAAGGCTCGATTGCCGGCGAAGCCGTCCAGTAGCCGGCGTTGTTCCTCGCTGTCCAGCAAGGTCAAATGGGCGTGTTGGCCGTGGATTTCCACCAATTGCCGACTCAGGCCTTGCAGGGTTTGCAGATTGACCGGCCGGTTGTTGATGTAAGCCTTGGAACGGCCGTCGTCGCTGATGGTGCGGCGAATCATGCACTGGCCTTCATCGTCCAATTCGTTATCGATCAGCCATTGCTTGACCAGCGGCGCCTTGCCTAAATCGAATTCGATATTCACTTCGGCGCGTTTGCTGCCCGGCCGCACGTACCCAGAATCGGCGCGGTCGCCCAAGGCCAGGCCCAAGGCGGTCAGCAAAATCGATTTGCCGGCGCCGGTTTCGCCGGTTAGCACCGACATGCCGGGATCCAGATCAAGGTCCAGCGCGTCGACGACGGCTAGGTCGATAATATTCAGGTTTAACAGCATAGCCTTAGGCGGGGTAGCCGCTCCAGTTGAGTTTGCTTCTTAGGGTATGGAAAAAATCGTGATCCGCAGGATGCAAAATTTTAATCGGTTTGGCGGCTTTTTTGATGACGATTTTGTCGTTGATCCGCACGTCCGGAATCTCCATGTGGTCGCAAGTTACTAGGGCATTGATCTGTTTGGTCTGGCTGAAACGGATCTCGATGACCACGTTGTCGTCGATGACGATGGGCCGATTAGACAAGGTATGCGGGTTCAACGGCACCAACACCAGCGCGTTCAAAGCGGGATGCAGAATCGGGCCGCCCGCCGATAGCGAGTAAGCGGTAGAGCCGGTCGGCGTGGCGACGATCAGGCCGTCCGAGCGCTGGGTATTCAGATACACGCCGTCGATGCTGGTGACAATCTCGATCATGCTCGGCGTCACCCAGCGGTGTACCACCACCTCATTGACGGCCGTTTGCTGGTGGATGATTTCGTGATCGCGGATGATATGGGTGCTGAGCAACTGGCGCTGCTCGCTCTTGAACTCCCCCGCCAAAATTTTATCCAGGCGGCTGGACAACTGCTCCGGCGAAATATCCACTAAAAAACCCAGCCTGCCGAGGTTAACGCCCAGCAGTGGCGTTTCAAAATCAGCGGCGGCGCGGGCCGCGGCCAGAAATGTGCCGTCGCCGCCCACGGCGATAATCAAGTCGCACAATTCCGGCAGGCGCTCGATATGCACGCCATTTATATTTTCACCGGCTATTAACTCCGCGCTTTGGCTGTCTACGACAATGTCGTGACCACGGGTTTTTAGGTAACGGAAAAGTTCGTTCAGCGTCACGGCAATACCGGGATCGCCGCATTTGCCGATGATACCGATACGCTGGAAGGGGCTTGGCATGGTTGGGGTGGTTAATTTTGAGTAAGTTCGATTATAGGGGATTGTGTTTTTATTCGGTAGCCTTGTGTGATTTATGTCGCTGGCGCGACGGATTGATTTAATGTCGGTTCGCGGACCGACAACCGCGACACTTTCTTTTGTTTGGCCAAAAGAAAGTGTCCAAAGAAAAGGCCACCCGGATGCCGCTTTGATCCTGCACGCCGAAGCTTTCGCCGGGGGTTGACGAAAGGGGCTTACTGCCCCTTCGTCAACGTGCGGCATCCCTGCCGCACCCCTTCGGGCTGATCCCGCCGAAAGCTCCGGTGCTCGGCGCGGCATACGGGAGAGACTCCACTCCGGAATTTATCGTTAAGTAGGCTAAATTGCTCTAGTTCCCACGTGTCACGTGGGAACTCAGATGTACCGCGCCGCGGTGTATTTGTGCCGCAGCGCGGCCAAGCCTGCATTACCACGCGGCGCGTGGGAACGAGGAAAATCAATTTGACACGAGTCAAGTGTAGCCTCGATGGAGCGCCAGCGGAATCGAGGGCGACGACCATCCGGTTATCAAGCCCACGACGGAAATTGGGAAAATTGGCCATCAGATCATCAGGGCAACGTCGACAAACGGTAGGGGATTGGCCTTCGAATCCTCGATTGCATCGAGGCTACTTACTACTTGCTAGTTCCCACGTGTCACGTGGGAACTCAGATGTACCGCGCTGCGGTGAATTTGTGCCGCAGCGCGGCCAAGCCCTGCATTACCACGCGGCGCGTGGGAACGAGGAAAACCCGTCCCGCTCAAGGGGTTATGCGCCTGCGTGCCAGCGTTCCATTACGAATGTGACGACAGTATGTGCTGCGTTAACTGCCAAGCGTGCCTCGGCTACTTTAATCTTGGGCGGCGCGACCCCGCGCCCATGTGCTGAACCAATGTGCGTTCGATAGGCGCCGACGCCATCTATTATTGAAGCTACGCCTTGAAGAATCTTCTTCTGATCGTCTCTCAGAGTTGGGTCAATGTTCAACCCCAAATGAGTCTGAACGGTCTTCCAGAGCGGTGAAATAGATTGGACGGTAGGCATATCGAGTGCAAAGGTGTCAATGTACGTTTTACAGAGCGCTTCCACGATTGAGCTTGCAGCGGTTATTGCAGCTTGAGGATCTCGCTCAAGCTGAGTGATCGCGCGCGCAAATTCTGCCTCAATAGACGCAAAGTCACCTTGCTTTAGGTAGTCGGATAGAGTCTTTGCAGTGATGCACGCTCCGGCTAAAGTCACATAGCCGTTGATCTGATAGGTAAGTTGATTCTTTGAAAGGCTCTCCCGAATGCGGTTCTGGCCTTCGGCGATGTTCGGCTGCAAATCCGAGGGTTCTAGGTCCATGAACCTCTGAATTACCTGTCCTAGCACGGAGAGTGCATCTATAGCTGGATCATTGTTGCATCTTTTAAGCCAAGCTGTGCACTTGGTCTCGCAGTTGCCTTCTGGTGCATCACCGGGTGCACCGCATTCTAAGAACAGGGCGTTCAATTTCGAATGGCTGTAATAGTGCGCCGCGATGACTGATGACACGGCGCCAATGACTGAGTTGGGAATGCTGTTAGACATGGAAGGTTCAGACGACTATAAGCAATTAAAAGGATCTGTCTGTCGGCAAAAGTTAACGGATATACTGACCACTTTAGCGCGACAACCACAAAAAAGGCCGGTTTCCCGGCCTTTTCCAATACAAAACAGCTTATTTCAACAACCCCTGCAACAACCCATTCAACTTATGCACAAACGCGGCCGGGTCGTCCAACTGGCCGCCTTCGCTGAGGATGGCCTGGTCGAACAATATATGGCTGATGTCGGCGAACCGCGCGTCGTCCTGCTCGTTTTTCAGGGCTTGGACGATGGCGTGGTCCGGGTTGATTTCGAAGATCGGCTTGCTGTTGCCGCCCATGCCGAACATGCCGCCGGCTTGGCCGGCTTCCTTCATGATCCGCTCCATGTGCAGGCTCATGTCGTAAGCGCCGGTGACCAGGCAAGCCGGGGAGTCGGTCAACCGGTGGCTGATTTTGACTTCGCTGACTTTGTCGGTCAGGACCTCTTTGAGTTGTTTAACCACCGATTCGAAGTCCTTGCTGACTTCTTCCTGGTGTTTTTTCTCTTCTTCGGTATCGAATTTGTCCAGATCCAGCTCGCCTTTGGCAATGGATTGCATGTGCTTGCCGTCGAATTCGGTCAGGCTGGAGACCAGCCATTCGTCGATACGGTCGGTCAGCAATAGCACTTCAATGCCTTTTTTACGGAACACTTCCAGGTGCGGGCTGCTTTTGGCGGCGGCGAAGCTGTCGGCGGTGATGAAGTAGATTTTCTCCTGACCTTCCTTCATCCGGCTGACGTAGTCGGCCAGCGACACGTTCTGGGTTTTGTCGTCGGTGTGGGTCGATGAGAAGCGCAACAGGCCGGCAACGCGGTCCTTGTTTTTGTGGTCTTCAATCGGGCCTTCTTTGATGACGTTACCGAATTGTTCCCAGAATTTTTGGTATTTCTCGGCGTCGTTTTCGGCCAGGTCTTCCAGCAATCCCAACACCTTTTTAACGGCGCCGCCCTTGATGGTGCTGATCTGCTTGCTTTGTTGCAGGATTTCCCGCGAGACGTTCAGCGGCAAGCTGTCGGTGTCGATCACGCCGCGGATGAAGCGCAGATAGCGCGGCATCAATTGCTCGGCGTCGTCGGTGATGAAGACTTTCTTGATGTACAGCTTGACGCCGTGTTTGGCGTCGCGGTCCCACAAATCGAACGGCGCGCGGCCCGGTACGTAAAGTAACAAGGTGTATTCGTTGGTGCCTTCCACCTTGCTGTGGACGTGAGCCAATGGGTCTTGGAAGTCGTGGCCGACGTGTTTGTAGAACTCGTTGTACTGTTCTTCGGTGATGTCGTCTTTAGACTTGGTCCATAGTGCCGAGGCGCTGTTGACGGTTTCGTCTTCGACGCGAGCCGGTGCGGTCTCATTGCCTTCGTCGTCTTTCTCGGCCGGAATTTCCTTGCTCATGATGATCGGCAGGGAGATGTGGTCGGAGTATTTTTTGATGATCGAACGCAGTTTCCAGGCGCTTAAAAATTCGTCTTCGCCTTCTTTTAAATGCAAGACGATTTCGGTGCCGCGGCCGGCTTTGTCGACCGATTCGATGCTGTATTCGCCCAGACCGTCGGATTCCCAGCGCACGCCTTCGCTGGCTGGCGCGCCGGCTTTGCGGGTGGTTAAGGTGACTTTGTCGGCGACGATGAACGACGAATAAAAACCCACGCCGAATTGGCCGATCAGTTCACTATCTTTGGCTTGGTCGCCGGTCAGCCTTTCGAAGAAGGCTTTGGTGCCGGATTTGGCGATGGTGCCGATGTGGTCCTGCACTTCTTCGCGGGTCATACCGATGCCGTTATCGGTAATGGTGATGGTCTTTTTGGCTTCGTCGAAATCGACGCGGATTTTCAGTTCGCTGTCGCCTTCGTACAGGCTGTCGTTGGCCAGGGCTTCGAAGCGCAATTTGTCGGCGGCGTCGGAACCGTTGGAGATCAGCTCGCGCAAAAAGATTTCCTTGTTGCTATACAAGGAGTGGATCATCAAGTGCAGCAAATGTTTTACTTCGGTTTGAAAACCAAGGGTTTGTTTGTTTGCTTCAACAGTCATGTCTATACTCATTTGGTTGTAAAGTGGACTCGGGCGAGTTGGGGATGATAATTTTATTTTTCAAGTCCGCCCGCTACGTGGATTTTATGGAGCCGATTTCTTGAGCGTTTTATTAGCCTTTCTGCCATGAGTTTTAGTTTAGCCGGCAAAAGTATCCTGATTGTCGAGGACAATCCCGTGTTTCGGAAAGCGATGCGCGACATGCTTTATAGCTTGCAAGCCGTCACTGTTGTCGAAGCGGATAATGGCATAGCCGCGATCAATGCCATGAACAAAAGCAGTTTCGATATTGTGTTGTGCGATTACAACCTGGGTGTGGGTAAGAACGGGCAGCAGGTGCTGGAGGAAGCCAGACACCGGAATTTAATCGATTATCGCTGCGTGTTTGTATTGATCAGCGCCGAGCAGACGACCAGTGCCGTGTTGGGGGTTATGGACAGCAAGCCCGATGAATATCTGACCAAGCCCTTCAACGCGCAGCAACTAATGAGTCGGCTGACACGTAATTTTGCCCGCAAGGAATTTATGGCCAGTGTCGACAAGGCGTTGGCCGCTGGCGATTTGTCTAAAGCCATTCAGTTGTGCGATGCACTATTGCTGTCCGGGGACAAGAAAATGCATTTGCATTTGCTGAAAATGCGAGCCGAGCTGGCGATTTCCGCCGGCGATTTCGATAAGGCCAGGCAGATATATCATGAAGTTCTGGAGCATAGAGAACTGCCTTGGGCGCGCTTAGGTTTGGGCGTGATCGATTTTCAAAACAATAACATCGAACAAGCGATTGCCGGTTTTCAGAGCCTGGTGGCTGATAATCCGATGTTGATGGAGTGTTACGACTGGCTGGGCAAGGCCTACGAAGCATTGGATCAGTACAGCGACGTCGAAAGTGTGTTGCAGCAGGCTTTGCAATTGTCGCCGCAATCGATACTCAGGCAAAAAAAACTGGCCGAAGCGGCGGACCGGAACGGCAATCTGGAAACCGCCGAGAAGGCCTATAAGTCGGTGGTGAAGCTGGGCAAGCATTCCGTGCATCGTTCCTGCAGTGATTTTGCCGGATTGGCCAAGCTTTATGCCAAAACCAATGCCGCGGACGAGGCATTAAAAACGCTGGAGGAAATGCGCAAAGAATATGCCAATCATCCCGAGGCGGAATTACGCGCCTCGACTGTGGAGGCGGATGTGTATAAAACGCTGGGTAACGACGAGTTGTCGCAGAAAGCGTTGCTAAAAGCGGTGGATATATGCAGCCGCTTGGGTAATAAAGCGCCCAGGGACTTGCAGTTGGAGGTAGTGAAAACCTGCTTCCTCAGCGATGAACACGATAAAGCCGAAGAAATACTTTACGATCTGATTCATGCACATATCGACGACGAACAATTTTTGAACGATTTACGCCGCATGCAAAGCGGCATTGGCATGGATAATCACTCGGAAATTCTGATTCAAAAAACCAAGCAGGCTTTGATTGCGACTAACAACAAAGGGGTGGCGCTTTATAAACAGGGTAAGTTTTCCGAAGCATTGGATTTGTTCGAACAGGCCATTCTGACTATGCCGGATAATAAAACCATCATCGTGAATATGTTGAAGATCATGATTCATGATTTGAAGGTTAATGAGTTTTGCGAAGAAAAAAATCAGCGCATCAGAGCTTTATTTATTAAAGCCAAGCAAATTGGCGTTGATCCACATAAGCTGGGGATATTACAAATGGAGTATGCGAAATTGCGGCAGTCTCAAGCGGTCAAGGCTTAAAACCATGCAAACCCATCCTAAAAACAACGATTTGTTTCCGACTATTCTCGCGTCAACCGTTCACGATATAAAAAACTCACTGGGTACCTTGCTGGAGCTGGTTAGGCAAACTGCTGCCAAACAAGACGGCCCGTCTGCCGAATTAAATCAGTTGGAATTCGAAGCGGCTCGTATTAATCACAGTCTGATGCAATTGCTGGTGATGTATAAGGTCGATTCGCAAAAATTTAGTTTGCATATTGAAGAATGCCCGGTAATCGATATTCTCGATGAAGCGATTCATCAACAGGCGCGCTTGGCTGGATTGCACAACATTGATCTACAAGTGGATTGTGGCGATGACGAGATGTGCTACTGCGATAACGCCATCATCAGCAATGCGCTGGCAGCTGTCTTGAATAATGCGTTGCGCTATACCCACAAAACCGTATTGATTGCCGTGACTGAGAAGGACGGCTATCTAACCATCGCCATCGAAGACGACGGTGCGGGTTATCCGCCTCATTTTTTAACCGCGGACTTAAACGATACTGCCGAATTGGACTGGGTGTCGGGAAATACCGGCCTGGGTTTGTATTTTGTGTCGGTAATGGCCGGCCTGCACAAAAATGCCGGGAAAAACGGATTTGTGCGGATCGACAACGAAAGTCGTTTGGGTGGGGCGAGGTTTAAACTTTTTTTGCCTTAAGGATTGCAGAATCATTAGACACTGAAGGATGGTACTAAGGTACAATGGCCCCGGTAATAATAGCGTTTTTCGTCGGGCAGACGGTTAGAAAAAATAAGAAAACTTTAAAAATGAGTATTTTAGTCACCGGTGGGGCCGGGTTTATCGGCAGCAATTTTGTATTGGATTGGTTGGCGCAAAGCGACGAATTGCTCGTCAATTTGGATAAATTGACCTATGCGGGTAACTTACAGAATTTGGCTTCTCTACATGACGATGACAGGCATGTATTTGTTCAAGGTGACATTGCGGATTACGATTTGCTGCTGAGTTTACTGCAAAAGTACCGGATTCGGGCCGTGATCAATTTTGCTGCCGAATCACATGTTGATCGTTCCATCCACGGACCGGAAGATTTTATTCAAACCAATATCGTCGGCAGTTTCCGTTTGTTGGAAGCGGTACGGCAATACTGGAACAACTTGGAACAGCCGGCCAAGCAGGCTTTTCGTTTACTGCACGTGTCTACCGACGAGGTGTACGGTTCTTTGGAAAAGACCGATGCGCCGTTCGCTGAAACCCACCAGTATCAACCCAATAGTCCTTATTCAGCCAGTAAAGCCGCCAGCGATCATTTGGTGCGTGCTTATCACCATACTTACGGTTTGCCTGTATTGACTACCAATTGCTCCAACAATTACGGTCCTTATCATTTCCCGGAAAAACTCATCCCGCTGTGCATTCAGAACGCCTTGTCCGGCAAAGCTTTGCCGATATACGGCGACGGTCAACAGATACGCGATTGGCTGTTTGTGAAGGATCATTGCAGCGCGATTCGCCGGGTGCTGGAAGCCGGCAAGCTTGGCGAGGTTTATAACGTCGGCGGTTGGAACGAAAAAGCCAATCTGGATGTAGTCAACACGCTATGCAGTATTCTGGATGAGCTGCAGCCGCGTAGCGACGGCAAATCCTATGCCGAACAGATTACCTATGTCACCGACCGGCCTGGGCACGACAGACGTTATGCCATCGATGCCGGCAAGCTGGAACGGGAGCTAGGCTGGAAACCGGCGGAAACCTTTGAGACCGGCATTCGCAAAACCGTGCAGTGGTATTTGGATAACCAAGCCTGGGTTAGCAATGTGTTGTCCGGTGACTACCAGTCCTGGCTCGATAAAAACTATGCAGGGCGCACTGCGTGATCAATGCTTTGCATGGTTGAGTGAATGAAAGTTTTATTGTTCGGTAAAAATGGCCAGCTGGGTTGGGAGTTGCAACGCAGTTTGGCGCCTTTGGGCGAATTGCTTGCGCTTGACAGATTCGACCAACATTATTGCGGCGATTTAAGCAACCCCAACGGGATTGCCGAAACGGTTCGCGCGCTGCGTCCCGATGTCATCGTCAATGCTGCTGCCTATACCGCAGTGGATAAGGCCGAGTCGGAAAGCGACTTGGCGAATACGATCAATGCGGTGGTGCCGGGAGTTTTGGCGGCAGAAGCCAAACGTATCGATGCGTGGTTGCTGCACTATTCGACGGATTACGTATTCGACGGCAGCGGTGATAAACCCTGGCGGGAAGATGATCAGGTTGGGCCGTTGAATGTCTATGGGCAAAGCAAATTGGCTGGGGAACGAGCCATTCAGGCCAGCGATTGCCGGCATTTGATTTTTCGGACCAGTTGGGTTTATGCAGCCAGAGGTAATAACTTTGCCAAAACTATGCTGCGCCTGGCGCAAGAACGGCAACAGCTATCGGTGATTAACGATCAAATCGGTACGCCAACCGGCGCCGAATTGCTGGCGGATGTGAGTGCCCACGCCATTCGTCATGCCTTGAAAACACCTGAAGTGGCTGGTGTTTATCATCTAACCGCTAGCGGCGAAACCAGTTGGTACGACTACGCACATTTGGTGCTTGACTATGCCCGTCAAGCCGGACTGGCGCTGAAAACCGACAAACAATCGGTTACGGCAATTCCCACCAGCGTTTACCAAACGCCGGCGCAGCGGCCATTAAACTCACGTATGAACACCGAAAAGTTGCAAAGCGTGTTTGATTTACAACTGCCGGCTTGGCAAAAGGGTGTCGAGCGAATGTTGTCTGAACTGTACGGAAAGTGACTATGAACCAGCGCAAAGGCATCATCCTGGCCGGAGGATCCGGCACCCGGCTGTATCCGGTAACGAAAGCGGTTTCCAAACAACTGCTGCCGATTTACGACAAGCCGATGATTTATTACCCGCTCAGCACGCTAATGCTGGCCGGAATTCGCGATATTTTGATCATTTCCACGCCGCAAGACACCCCTTTGTTTCAGCATTTGCTGGGTGATGGTAGCGATTGGGGGATTAATCTGCAATATGCCGTACAACCCAGCCCGGACGGACTGGCGCAAGCTTTTATCATCGGCAGGGATTTTGTCGGCTCGCAACCCAGTGCATTGGTATTGGGTGACAACATTTTTTACGGCCACGATTTACACGTTCAATTGAAACGCGCGACTGATCAATCCTCAGGGGCAACGGTTTTTGCCTATCATGTCAATGACCCGGAGCGCTACGGTGTCGTCAGCTTTGATCCTCAAGGCCGGGCAACTTCACTAGAGGAAAAACCGACGCAGCCAAAAAGTAATTATGCAGTCACCGGTTTGTACTTTTACGACAATCAAGTCGTCGATATAGCCGCCAATTTGCAGCCGTCGCCGCGCGGCGAGTTGGAGATTACTGACGTCAATAAAATGTATCTGGACCTAAATCAGCTTAGCGTCGAAATCATGGGTCGCGGCTATGCCTGGTTGGATACGGGTACTCATGCCAGTTTGATCGAGGCCAGCAATTTCATCGAAACCATCGAAACCCGGCAGGGTTTGAAAATCGCCTGTCCGGAGGAAATTGCCTGGCGTGGCGGCTGGGTTGGCGATGAGCAAATCGAAAAATTGGCCAAACCATTGGCGAAAAATGGCTACGGCCAGTATTTACTGGGCCTATTGAATAAGCAGGTGTTTTAATGCAAGCAACTAGACTTGCTATACCCGATGTCGTTTTATTTTCACCAAAAGTATTCGGTGACGAACGTGGTTTTTTCTTTGAAAGCTTCAACCAAAAAATTTTTCAGGAGCTGATAGGATTAAGTGTCAATTTTGTTCAGGACAACCACTCCAAATCTCAAAAAGGAGTGTTGCGCGGATTACATTACCAATTGCCGCCTAAGGCGCAAGGCAAGTTGGTGAGGGTGGTGCAAGGCGAAGTCTTTGATGTGGCTGTTGATATTCGTAAAAACTCACCGACGTTCGGGCAATGGGTCGGCGAAATATTAACGGCGGAAAACAAGCGGCAATTGTGGATACCAGAAGGATTTGCGCATGGCTTTCTGACCCTATCGGAGACAGCAGAATTTCTATATAAAGCTACTGATTATTACGCGCCGGAATATGAGCAGTGCATTGCTTGGGACGACAAAAAGCTTAATGTAAATTGGCTTCTTACAGATGATCCGGTTTTATCTGCAAAAGATAGGCAAGGTCATACTTTGGGAGAGGCGGCAGTATTTACTTGAATTATAGAAAGCTTCTTCGTATATCTCTTTACTAAAAATTACACAATTTTCATTATATTAAATGTTGTTTTTCAGAAGACTTTCTTTAGCGGTAGATGATATTTTTATGGGGTTATCCCAATATCATATTTGGTTTTACTTGGCATGGCAGGATATCAAGCAGCGCTATAGACGCTCGGCCATTGGGCCATTTTGGATTACAATTAGTACTGGTATTATGGTTTTAGCCATGGGCCCCCTCTATGGGGCGCTTCTTAAGCAGGATATTGGTCCCTACATTCAACATTTGTCAGTTAGTATGATTATTTGGGGTCTTATTTCTGGATATATTAACGAGTCTTGTATGGCTTTTATCAGTGCCGAGGGGTATATTAAGCAGATCAAGATGCCTT
Source organism: Methylomonas sp. PHL2-19 (assembly GCF_059331595.1). Lineage (NCBI taxonomy): Bacteria > Pseudomonadati > Pseudomonadota > Gammaproteobacteria > Methylococcales > Methylococcaceae > Methylomonas > Methylomonas sp. PHL2-19. The sequence continues at coordinate 3,771,493 of NZ_CP196839.1, read as the reverse complement.
TAACAGTGCACCTGCTAAGGGTGCTGGCAAAAAATTTGTTGTATTTTTTGCATAATGTTGTGATTATCTTAGTTGTGCTGTTTTTGTATCCACCTCAAAATTTAAAAGCTTTTTTTTTAATACCGTTAGGTTTTTTCTTGTTATTTGGAAATCTTTTTTGGATTGGGTTGCTTTTGAGTATCCTTAGTGCGAGATTTCGAGATATTCCCCAGATTATCGCCAATATAATGCAAGTATTGTTTTTTATCTCACCGATAATATGGAAAGTAGATATGCTAGGCTCGAATCATTTTGCTGCGGATGCAAATCCACTATATCATTTCATTGAATTGATCCGGGCTCCCTTGTTAGGTGGAAACATTGATTCGCTTTCATGGGTCGTATCAACATCGCTGATATTCGGGGGGGGGGGCGTGGCGCTATTGGTGTTTACTCGTTATCGCTCACGTATTGCGTATTGGTTGTAATAATGTCCTTGATACACGCGAAAAATGTAGTAGTGGATTTTCCTATTTACGGAAGTACGGGCAATCGATCATTTAAAAAAGTAGTGATGAATGCTGCTACTGGTGGATTGTTTGCCAAGGATGCGGGCGAACGAGTTGTAGTTCGGGCGTTGGATAATATTAATTTTGACTTTAAGGAAGGTGATAGAGTAGGTCTGATAGGTCACAACGGCTCAGGGAAATCAACGCTACTTAGAGTTTTAGCTGGTATCTATGAGCCGGTTAGTGGCGAATTGAAGGTGAATGGCCGAGTGACTTCCATGTTGAGTATTACCCTTGGTATGGATATGGATGCGTCCGGGTTGGAAAATGTATACATGCGCGGTCGTGTAATGGGATTGCGTGCAAAACAACTTGATCAAATTGTCGAAGATATTGCCGAATTTTCGGGTATTGGTGATTATTTGCATCTTCCGATGAGAACCTATTCAAGTGGTATGTCCATGAGGCTAGCGTTTGCGATTTCTACCTGCGTAGATGCCGATATTATTCTCATGGATGAATGGTTGAGCGTAGGCGATGCGGAATTCATTGGTAAGGCTCAAGAACGAATGAATGGATTGGTGAAAAATGCAAGAATTGTAGTTATTGCATCACATGATCATGCGTTAATTAAAGAACAATGCAACAAAGTTATAAAGTTGGAACATGGTAAAATCGTTAGTTTTGAAGAGTCTTGAAAATTTGAACAATCACATGAGAGGAATGAAATAATGAGGGTTTTTGTAACAGGGGCTTGCGGCTATAAAGGTACTGTGTTGGTTCCAAAACTATTGGCCGCCGGACATGATGTAGTTGCTTTCGATACCATGTGGTTCGGAAACCATTTGCAGCCGCATCCGAGTTTAACGGTCATCCAAGGAGATGTGAGGGATATTGAAACCATCAACCTGGATGGCGTCGACGCGATTATTCATTTGTCCTCTATCGCCAACGATCCGTGTGGCGATTTGAATCCGCAATTGACTTGGGAGGTCAGCGCCCTGGCAACAATGCAATTGGCGGACAAAGCCAAGCGCAAAGGCGTAAAACAGTTTATCTATGCCTCTTCGGGTAGCGTTTATGGCGTCAAGGAAGAAGATCAAGTTACCGAAGATCTTGAGCTTAAACCCATTTCGGAATACAACAAAACCAAGATGGTTGCCGAGAGAGTTTTGCTAAGCTACCAAGACGATATGGCAGTGCAAATCGTCCGTCCAGCTACTGTTTGCGGCCTGTCGCCGCGCATGAGATTGGATGTGGCGGTCAATATGTTGACCATGCAGTCCCTATCAAAAGGTAAAATTACGGTTTTCGGAGGCAATCAGGCGCGCCCGAATATACACATGGACGATATTACCGATGTATATTTGCATTTTCTGGCGCATCCGCAATTTACCGGTATTTATAACGCTGGCTTCGAAAATATTACGATCCTGGAAATCGCAAATCTGGTGACCCAATATATCCCGGTCGAGATTATCGTCACAGAATCCAACGATCCTCGTTCTTATCGGGTTAATTCCGATAAACTCCTGGCCACCGGTTTCAAACCCAAGAAAACGGTCGACGACGCCGTGCGTGAAATTATCGTGAAGTACAAAGCCGGGGAGTTGAAGGATGAAGACCGTTGCTACAACCTTAAATGGATGCAGCAAACCGTTCTCGCCCAATAACGAGCGTTTTTGATAATAAATCTAATCAAGCAAAGTCAATTTCTTATGTTTATGCTTACTGATCTAGGGGTTTAGATGAGTATTGGGCCTGGATTGGCTGTGCGCAAAAAACCAATAAAATATGAGTCCTCAAGATTCTTGCCTTCAATATAGTGCTCGCCTTCAGTCCGTGCTTTCGTCTGCCGATTGGAGTGGTGTTTCGTCTCTGGCGGAGGCGATGGAAAAGTGCTGGCAGTCGGGCCGTCAGGTGTTTTTCTGCGGTAACGGTGGTAGTGCGGGGAACGCTGTGCATATGGCAAACGATTTTGTCTATGGCGTGGCAAAAAAGACCGGCGGCGGCATCAAAGCCACGGCGTTGTCAGCCAATCAGTCGGTCATGACCTGTTTTGCCAATGATGTCGGCTACGACAGCATATACTCCGAACAGCTTGCCGTTTTTGCGCAAGCCGGTGATGTGCTGGTGGCGTTGTCCGGGAGCGGTAACTCGCCTAATATCGTTAAAGCCATCGAACAAGCCAAGACCATGGACGTCAAAACCTATGCAATTCTGGGTTATAGCGGTGGAAAATGTAAGGATCTGGCCGACGTGTCAATTCATTTTCCTATCGATGACATGCAGATTGCGGAAGATATGCAGCTGATCGTCGGGCATATGCTGATGCAGTGGTTGTACACCAAAAGACCTAGCGTTTGAATCGCAAGCACCATTTAAGAGACATACACATGCAGACTATCTTTGTTATCGGCAGTAATTCATTTTCCGGCGCCACCTTTGTCGATTACGCGTTAAAGCAGGGCGTTAGGGTGATCGGGACCAGTCGCTCAGCTGAACCGGTAGACGCGTTACTGCCGTATAAATGGTACGATCATTCGAATTTTCAATTTCATCAGTTGGATCTTAATCTGCACTTGGCTGAGATTATTGCGCTGATTCAGGCCGAGCAACCCGCCTATGTGGTGAATTTCGCGGCGCAGAGTATGGTCGCGGAAAGTTGGCGGGATCCAGCGGATTGGTTTATGACCAATGCGGTTTCCACCGTCAAATTGCACGACGAATTGCGCAAATGCGATTTTCTGCAGCGCTATGTGCATGTTTCCACCCCGGAAGTCTACGGAAGTTGTTCCGGATTCGTGCAGGAAGACTTTCCGTTCAATCCCAGTACGCCGTATGCGGTTTCGAGAGCCGCCGCCGACATGAGTTTACGTTCCTTCCATGCGGCTTATCAATTTCCGGTTGTCACCACCCGGGCTGCCAATGTATATGGGCCGGGGCAGCAACTTTATCGGATCATTCCGCGGACTATCTTGTTCATCTTGTTGGGCCGCAAATTACAATTGCACGGCGGCGGTGTATCCACGCGTTCGTTCATCCATATGCAAGACGTCTCCGATGCGACTTGGAAAATCATGTTGAACGGAATTAACGGCAGCACCTATCACATCTCTACCGACAACGTAATCTCGATCCACGACCTGGTGTTGCGGATTTGCGAAAAATTGGGTGTGCCTTTTGACGAGCACGTCGAGGTAGTGGGAGAGCGATTGGGTAAGGACGCCGCTTACCACCTCGACAGCAGTAAATTACGCGCCGAACTCGGCTGGCAAGACGAAATCGGTTTGGAGCAGGGCTTGGACGAATGTATTGCTTGGGTACGGCAAAACTTCGACGTCCTGAAAAACCAACCCTACGATTACATTCATAAGGCCTGAGCCATGGTCGACATCTCCGAACTCAAGGGCTTGGCCAGCGTTTTGCGCGCACGCATCATCGAAAACTCTCACAAGACCGGCACGCCGCATTTGGGGTCCTGTTTATCTACCGTTGATATCTTGGTCGGCTTGTATTTTTCGGCCCTGAAAATTGACCCGCGAGCGCCTGCGGCTCCGAACAGGGATAGATTTATTTTAAGCAAAGGGCACGGTGCGCCGGCTTTATTTCAGGTATTGGCCATGAAAGGGTTTTTCCCGGAGTCCTGGCTGGATGCTTACGGGGAAGACGGCGGTATTTTTGCCGAACATCCGCCCACGCCCGATCATCTGGTGGGTATCGAAGCGGCAACGGGTTCCCTGGGGCACGGTCTGCCCATCGGTTTGGGCATGGCCCTTTCCGCCAGAATTCAGCGGCAAACGTACAAAGTTTACGCGCTGCTGGGTGACGGCGAGTGCAACGAGGGATCGGTATGGGAAGCGGCGATGTTGGCTGCTGCCCAGAAAGTGGAGAATTTAATGGTGTTCGTCGATTTCAACAAATGGCAGGCTACCGACCGTAGCGAATCGGTGCTGGCATTGGCGCCGTTTGCTGAAAAATGGCGGGCATTCGGGTGGGATGCTTGCGATATCGACGGGCATGATATGGAACAAATACTGGATGTGCTCGCGAAGCCGAATACTTCCGGCAAGCCGGTAGCGGTGATTGCCCATACCGTAAAAGGCAAGGGTGTGTCGTTCATGGAGGATGATAACAACTGGCATTACCGGATACCGAATGCGGAAGAAGTGATCGCGGCCAAGCGAGAATTGGGGGTGGCGGCATGAGAAACGCATTTGCCGATGAGGCAACTAAATTAGGTCAAGCGGACTCGCGCGTCGTGTTGTTGTCCGGCGATATCGGCAATAAATTGTTCGATAAATTTAAAAGCGCCAACGAAGGGCGTTTTATCAATTGCGGGATCGCCGAAGCCAATATGATGGGCGTGGCCGCGGGTATGGCGTTATCCGGTCTACGCCCCATCGTCTATACCATCACTCCGTTTACCACTACCCGTTGCTTTGAACAAATCAGGGTGGATGCTTGCTATCACAACGTACCGGTCATCATTGTTGGAACCGGTTCCGGACTATCGTATGCGGAATTGGGGCCAACCCACCATTCCTGCGAGGATTTGGCGATCTTGCGTGTGTTACCGAACATCACGGTATTGGCGCCCGCCGATGAGGTCGAATTGCGGCAATGCATGCGCGCGGCCCTGAAATTGGACGGCCCGGTATATATCAGGATAGGTAAGAAGGGCGAAGAGATCATTCCCAAGCCTGACGACTCTTTCGCAATCGGACACTCGATCACGGTTAAGGGCGGTGCTGATGTTTGTTTGATTGGCACGGGCACGATCATGCCTGAAGTACTTAAAGCCGCGCAGTTACTTGAGCAGGAAGGCGTTTCGGCGCGAGTGGAAAGTTGCCATACCGTCAAACCGCTTGATTTGGTCATGTTGGCGGAGGTGTCGGGCAAATTTTCGCTGCTGGCGGTGGTGGAAGAACATAGCAAAATTGGCGGCCTCGGCGGCAGCATCGCGGAATGGCTTGCGGCGCAAAATGGCGTTAAGCCTAGGTTATTGGGTTTCGGTACCGACGACGAGTTCATGCACGAAGTGGGAACTCAGGAGTATGCGCGCGCAAAATACGGGCTGACTGCTGAAAACATCGCCAGCAAAGTAAAGCTTGCGTTAGCTGCTGGTTGAGGTGGGCATGCGTATCGGCCTGGATTTTGACAATACTATCGTCAGCTACGACGAACTGTTTCATAAAGTAGCCAGAGAACAAAATTTGGTGCCGCCAGAGACACCGGTAAACAAATTGGCGGTGCGAGACCACTTGCGCGCGGTAGGTCAGGAAGATCGGTGGACGGAAATGCAGGGCTATGTCTACGGTGCCCGCATGGATGAAGCTGCGGCTTATCCGGGAGTCATCGAGTTCATGCGTCTAGCCAGTGGAGCAGGTCATGCCCTGGCGATAGTCAGCCACAAGACCCGCCATCCGTTTCTGGGGCCGCAATACGATCTTCACGCCTCGGCTCGCGGCTGGATCGAGCGGCATTTGCTGGCGGATGGCGAGCCATTGATTCCTGCGTCGCAGATCTACTTTGAACTGACCAAGCAGGAAAAAATCGCGCGCATAGCCGACACGCAATGCGATATTTTTGTCGACGATTTACCGGAAATTCTGATGGCGGAAGGATTTCCGCTCACGGCCGAACGCTGGCTTTTCGATCCTGAATGCCACCATGCGCAGTCGAGTCTCAAAGAACTGAAGCACTTTAGCTCCTGGGCCGCTATTGCCGAGTGTCTCGTCGCTTGATGAATCAGACAGTTAACGCCAATTTTCCTATCGAGGCGCTGCTGGGGCAGGCTGGTATCTCCACGAAGATATTATCCGTAGAGCCGGCTAACGCCGGCGGCAATAACCGCATCTATCGTTTGGAAACCGGCGCGGGAAAGTTCGCGGTCAAACAATATTTTCGCAGCGACAAAGACCAGCGCGACCGCCTGAAGGCGGAATATCTGTTTTTACAGTATGCCGATACATACGCTTCAGACTTTGTGCCGCGCGTTTATGCCTGTGATCACGACGCGGGCGTTGCGCTATATGCCTATGTCGACGGCAGGCATATTGCGTCCGATGAACTAGTCTGGCGGCATGTTGAGCAGGCGGCGGATTTTTTTTGCGCGCTAAACCAGCCAGATGCCAGAACAAACGCCCTGAATTTGCCGCATGCGTCCGAGGCTTGCTTTTCTATCGCTGAGCATCTCGGTTTGATAGAAAAGAGAATCGGCCGGTTGCGCGAAGCGTTACCGGCAGTGCCGGATGAGGATGGTGAGGCCGGCAAGTTTCTCGCGGAACTGCAGGAATATTGGGATTTTCTGGCTGATTCGGTAAGTCGAGGAGCCCGTCAGTTTGGCCAGTTGGAGCAAGCGCTCGATAGTCAGCATTGCTGTGTGTCGCCATCCGATTTTGGCTTTCATAACGCTTTGCTGCAAACGGACGGCAAAATCAAATTCATTGATTTTGAATATGCCGGCATCGACGACCCGGCGAAAATGGTCGGCGATTTTTTTGCCCAACTGGCGGTACCCGTGGCGAGCGAGTTTTACGACGCCTTCGTTCGGCAATGCCTGAGTGTCTTTCCGGAATCGGCAACGCTTACAGCTCGCGCCGAATTATTACGGCCCGTTTACAAAATCAAATGGTGTTGTATCGCGATGAACGTGTTCTTGCCGGAGCATATGGCACGCAGAAAATTCGCCGACTCCTTGCTTGACGAACGCGATCTCAGAAAAAGCCAGCTGAAAAAGGCTAGACAAATTCTCAAAACACTCCAAAAGGAAGCGATACATGGCATACATTGACTTTATGTCTGCGGTTCATAAAAGTACGACGCGGGATTATCTGGCAAGGGTAAACGAACCCGAGTACCCCAAGGCCAAAGCCGCCGCACTGGCGAAAAAATGGGACTTTGATTATTGGGATGGCGACCGCAGGATTTGCTACGGCGGCTACAAATATATGCCAGGCCGTTGGGCACTAGTGGCGCAAGCCATGATCGATCATTACGGCATTAAACCCGGCGACAAGATTTTGGATGTGGGTTGCGGTAAGGGTTTTCAGCTTTACGAAATCAGCTTGCTGGTGCCCGGGGTGGAAATATACGGCATCGACATTTCCCCTTATGCCATTGAAAACGCCAAGGAAGAAATCAAAGACCGCTTACAAGTGGCTAATGCCAATGACTTACCGTTTCCGGACGATTATTTCGATTTGGTGTTTTCGATTACCACGCTGCATAACCTGCATAATTACGACCTGGATAAAGCGCTACGGGAAATGGAGCGGGTCGGCAAGAAAAATAAATATCTCTGCGTCGAGTCGTATCGCAATGAAGAGGAAAAAGCCAATCTGCTTTATTGGCAGGTAACCTGCGAAGCTTTTTGCACTCCGGAAGAATGGGAGTGGTGGTTTAAACAAACCGGTTACACCGGCGACCATTCTTTAATTTATTTCGAGTGACATAAGCATGGCAATTCCAAAAACAATGAAAGCGGCCATTCTGGTCGAGCAGCGCCAGCCTTTGGTAATTGATGAGGTAGAGTTACCGCAAACGCTGGAAGTGGGTCAAGTATTGGTCAAAGTGCACTACAGCGGTATCTGCGGTTCGCAGATCGGCGAAATCGATGGAGCGAAAGGCGAAGATAAATTTTTACCGCACTTATTAGGCCATGAAGCGTCTGGAACCGTTGTTGAAATCGGACCGGGTGTTAAACACGTCAAACCAGACGATGTGGTGGTTTTGCATTGGCGTAAGGGGCTGGGCATAGAAGGTGCACCACCGGTTTATAGCTGGCGCGGGAATAAACTCAACGCCGGTTGGATTGCGACCTTTAACGAGTATGCAATTGTCGCGGAAAACCGCGTTACCGCTATTCCTGCCGATAGCGACCTGGAAGTGGCGGCTTTGTTTGGCTGCGCGGTGACTACCGGCTTTGGTGTGGTGGAAAACAATGCTCGGGTACGGATCGGCGAATCGGTCGTGGTTTTTGGCGCTGGCGGAGTTGGTTTGAATATTGTTCAGGCAGCAGCCTTAGTGGGAGCATATCCGGTCATTGCGGTAGACCTTTACGATAATCGTTTGGCGCTGGCTCAGGATATGGGCGCCACCCATTTGATCAATTCCAATACACAAGACGCCAAAGCAGCGATAGAAGCAATTGTCGGTGCGCAAGGGGTTGATGTGTTTATCGACAACACCGGTCAACCGGCCATTATCGAATTGGGGTACCAAATCACCAAGCCGCAAGGCAGAGTGACCTTGGTCGGTGTGCCGCGCAAAGGCAACAATATCAATATTTACTCGTTGCCCTTGCATTTTGGTAAGGTGCTTTCCGGCTCTCATGGTGGCGAGTCTGTGCCAAATCTTGATATTCCTCGTTATCTAGGCGCATTTGGTGCTGGGAAAATAAAGTTGAACAACTTGATTACCGATGTTCTTTCATTAGAGGATATTAACAAAGCAATTGATAGTATGCGCTCTGGTCAGCTAAGCGGGCGTTGCATGATAAAGATGTTTGAGTAGTCATTGGTAATGAGCGAACAGCAAGAAGAGTTGCGTGAAGAGTTGACGCATCCAAAATATCGAGCCGACATTGATGGATTAAGAGCGGTGGCGGTAATATCGGTATTGATATACCACGCCTATCCAGATGTGTTGCGCAGTGGTTTTATCGGTGTCGATATATTCTTCGTAATCTCTGGGTTTTTAATATCGACCATCATTTTCAAAAGTCTGTTAGTTGGAGAATTTAGTTTTCGAGATTTCTATGCTCGTCGTATTCGTCGAATTTTTCCAGCGCTGATAACCGTTTTATTGAGTGCCTTTTTGGCGGGCTGGTTTATTTTCTACCCCGATGAGTATCGGCAATTAGGCAAACACATTTACGGAGGGGCTGGTTTTATCTCCAACTTCATACTGTGGGGTGAAAGTGGCTATTTTGATGCGGTAGCGGAATCGAAGCCGTTGCTGCATCTTTGGTCCTTAGGTATAGAAGAGCAGTATTACATCTTTTTCCCGTTTCTCGTGTGGTGTGCATGCAAGCGTCAACTTAACTTCCTGACGTTCACGATCTTAGTCGGCCTGATCTCGTTTGGCTTGAATCTCCATTTTGTATACAAGGACGCCGTATTTAATTTTTATCAACCGCAAACCCGAGTTTGGGAATTGATGGTAGGGTCAGTTTTGTCCCTAATAATGATTGATACCCTGGGTTGGGGCAGCAGATTTGATGGATGGTTAGATCGTTTGGGTAAGCGGGTTATCTATCAACCTGAAGCGGCTATAGCCAAGGGGCAGGCGGCGGCAAATGTCAAAGCCTTTGTGGGCTTGAGTTTACTGGTGGTGGGGTTGGTTCTGATCAACAACCAAATGCACTTTCCGGGTAAATGGGCCATATTTCCGACGGTTGGGGCAGCGCTGTTAATTTGGGCGGGTCCAAAGGCCGTAGTAAACCGAGTTTTACTAGCGAATAAATTTATGGTTTGGGTGGGAAAGCTTAGTTACCCACTGTATTTATGGCATTGGGTAATTTTGGTTTACCTAAGAATATTGGCAAACGAGACCCCGTCAGCCTGGGTGCGAGGCGGCGGACTGGTTGGAGCGCTTGCACTTGCGTGGTTGACGTACACGTTTATAGAAAAGCCATTGCGCTTTGGTGGCGATAGTCGGAAGAAAACGCGGTGGTTAGTGATAGCAATGGTTGCAATGGCGGGACTCGGAATCGCTGCTTATAAATCGCATGGGTTTAGAAAGTTTCGTACCGGCGCAATTTCGGCGAATATTGACGCGTTCGAATGGAAATACATGGGTAATGCACCATGTGCTGCTCTCGTGACTACTAGCCCCGGTTTTTGCATGCTTATTGGTAATGCTGACAAAATTACTGTCGGTATTTTGGGAGATTCGACGGCTAATTCCCTAGTGCCTGGCATAGCGTCAATTGTGACCGGACGGGGAGAAGGTTTGATTAATATCGGTCATGGGGCGTGTCCGCCAATCCGTGGGTTGATACCCACTGAAACTTGGGGAGCTGTGCCCAATTGTCCCGCAATCGTAGAAGAAGCGTACAAGATTGTTCTACGAGATCAGAATATTAAGACGGTGGTGATGTCCATTTTTGGCCATGACATGCAATATTGGGGATTCAAGGACTTACCGCAAGGGGCGTCTCTTCAAGAACGGTTTGATAGAGCCAAGCTGATGCTGGATGAGGATATTCGTGCGCTGACGGCCCAGGGCAAAAAAGTGGTGTTGTCATATGATGTTCCTTACTCTCCGGTTTCAAGTAGGGCCTGTATCTCTCGGCCGTATGCGCAATTTTGGGACGTAAAACCGGAATGTAAGGTAAAAGAGGAGCAAATGATTGACCGCTACCCTTTCTTGACGCTATTTGAAAATTACTACGGTAAAAGAAGCGATCTATGCGTTTTTCACCAGTCGGATGTTTTATTTACAAATGGTATATACAACTTCACAGATGAAGTGGGAATGGTGATGATACGTGATACGCATCATTTGTCTGAACATGGCTCGAAAATAATGGCCGAAGCGCTATTAAAATCTAACTGCCGTTCCTATATGCCTTGGTAATGAGCGAACAGCAAGAAGAGTTGCGTGAAGAGTTGACGCATCCAAAATATCGAGCCGACATTGATGGATTAAGAGCGGTGGCGGTAATATCGGTATTGATATACCACGCCTATCCAGATGTGTTGCGCAGTGGTTTTATCGGTGTCGATATATTCTTCGTAATCTCTGGGTTTTTAATATCGACCATCATTTTCAAAAGTCTGTTAGTTGGAGAATTTAGTTTTCGAGATTTCTATGCTCGTCGTATTCGTCGAATTTTTCCAGCGCTGATAACCGTTTTATTGAGTGCCTTTTTGGCGGGCTGGTTTATTTTCTACCCCGATGAGTATCGGCAATTAGGCAAACACATTTACGGAGGGGCTGGTTTTATCTCCAACTTCATACTGTGGGGTGAAAGTGGCTATTTTGATGCGGTAGCGGAATCGAAGCCGTTGCTGCATCTTTGGTCCTTAGGTATAGAAGAGCAGTATTACATCTTTTTCCCGTTTCTCGTGTGGTGTGCATGCAAGCGTCAACTTAACTTCCTGACGTTCACGATCTTAGTCGGCCTGATCTCGTTTGGCTTGAATCTCCATTTTGTATACAAGGACGCCGTATTTAATTTTTATCAACCGCAAACCCGAGTTTGGGAATTGATGGTAGGGTCAGTTTTGTCCCTAATAATGATTGATACCCTGGGTTGGGGCAGCAGATTTGATGGATGGTTAGATCGTTTGGGTAAGCGGGTTATCTATCAACCTGAAGCGGCTATAGCCAAGGGGCAGGCGGCGGCAAATGTCAAAGCCTTTGTGGGCTTGAGTTTACTGGTGGTGGGGTTGGTTCTGATCAACAACCAAATGCACTTTCCGGGTAAATGGGCCATATTTCCGACGGTTGGGGCAGCGCTGTTAATTTGGGCGGGTCCAAAGGCCGTAGTAAACCGAGTTTTACTAGCGAATAAATTTATGGTTTGGGTGGGAAAGCTTAGTTACCCACTGTATTTATGGCATTGGGTAATTTTGGTTTACCTAAGAATATTGGCAAACGAGACCCCGTCAGCCTGGGTGCGAGGCGGCGGACTGGTTGGAGCGCTTGCACTTGCGTGGTTGACGTACACGTTTATAGAAAAGCCATTGCGCTTTGGTGGCGATAGTCGGAAGAAAACGCGGTGGTTAGTGATAGCAATGGTTGCAATGGCGGGACTCGGAATCGCTGCTTATAAATCGCATGGGTTTAGAAAGTTTCGTGAAACTGGAAACCGCTTGGACTTGATTGAAAAATTTGAGGCAATAAAAGCAAGCGGGCCAAAAGAGCTTACTGATCTCAAGGGGTACGTGTGTTTTCAACTCCCGCCACACAAGAATTTTGATTTTTATTCACAAAATAACTGTATTCCTCCCAATCAAGTTGGAACTGGAAAGAAAACTATTTTATTGATCGGAGATTCCCATTCTGCGTCTTTGTCATTAGGACTCAGAGCGTGGTCAGAGTCACAAGGCTTTAATTATTATCAAATAAGTTCGGGATCGTGTTCACTATTTAGTGATGATATTTCTGATCCAGCATGTCAGGAATACAGTCGCAAATCGTTTGAAGCGATAAGCTTGATTCGGCCAAATGTTTTAGTTGTCGATTCATTCTGGTCACATGTGGAAAAAGACTTTTTTAAAAACTATGGTAAGTGGCCGAGCTTTCTTCAATATCTTTCCGAAAGGTTTTCTAATATATCAACCTTGGGTGCAAATAAGGTCATTTTAATTGGAGAGGTTCCAAATTGGACCAATAACTTACCTGATGTGTTAGTTAAAGATTATGTGAGTGAAGGTAAGCCTATTCCAGAAAAAACCTTTAGTAAGATCAATCCTGCATCTCTTGAAATGGACAGACAGATGCGGAATTTGGTTTACCCTAAGCAGTTTGTTTATCTGTCATTACGCGATCTATTTTGTGATAGCGACGGTTGTATGACCCGCTTATCTGAACAATCTGATTGGGAAAAAGACATAGTATTTTGGGATTATGGGCATTTGACAGCGACTGCTGCAAGATGGGTCGTCGATAATTTATTGGGGGCGGCAATTATTAAAGCTTTAGATGACAGCGAGAACGGAAATGAGTCGAAGTGAGCCGGTTAATCAAAGCGAACAAATAGCCAATGTTGTGATTGTCGGTGGAAGCTCAGGCCTGGGGAAAGAGCTTGCGCTTATGTACATCAAATTAGGTCATCAAGTTGTTATTTTGTCGAGGAATTGTCCTGGTTTTATCGAGGATTATGAGAATATGATTCATATCAGTGTTGATCTTCTAACATGTACCCCTAATGTCGCCAATATATTAGTATCTAAAGTTTTTGAAAAGATTGGGAAAATTAATTACTTAATATTCTGTCAACGATATCGAGGGGAAGATAAAACCTTAATCAATGAATTGTCTGTGTCGTTGACCGCCACAGAAGTTCTTATCGATGAGTTTTTACCTATTTTTTCTGACGATAGTGATAAATCGGTTGCGGTAGTGAGCTCAGTGTATGGCGATTATGTAGGCTCATCGCAACCCATAGATTATCATGTGGTAAAAGCTGGCTTAAATGCTCTCGTCCGATATTACGCCGTTAAATTGGGAGCACAGGGTATCCGCATTAATGCGATTTCTCCCCTAACATATCTAAAAGAAGAGTCTAAGCAGTTCTATTTGTCAGATGAAAAAAAAATGGCTAAGTATGAAAAACTGGTACCTTTGCAGCGTATGGGTACAGCCGCTGAATGCGCTAGCGTAGTATATTTTTTGTGTAGCAGATTATCTTCGTTTGTAAATGGTCAAAATATTTACGTAGATGGCGGAGTTTCTGTTATCTGGCCAGAAGAATTGGTTTAACAAAAGGATAAATTTAATGAATTATTTGAAACGCCGTGAAACCTGTCGCTTGTGCGATTCCGAATCTTTAGAATTAGCAATCCCCATGAAGCCTTCCCCCATCGGGGATGCTTTTGTTGCAGATAAGAATATTAACCAGGAATTATACCCACTAGACGTATATATATGTAATGACTGCGGTCATTTACAAAACCTAGATGTCGTTGATCCTAAATTGCTATTTGGCAGTTACACTTATAAAACATCCCATTCGCTAGGACTTGTTGAACATTTTAAAAAATATGCTGTTCATGTCGTGAATAAGCTGGGGCTGACCGAACCAAGGCTAATATTGGAAATTGGTAGCAATGACGGTTCGCTTTTAAAAGAGTTTAAAGGATTGGGTCACAGGGTACAGGGGGTTGATGCTTCCGATGCTGTATCCGAATATGCCAATCAACAAGGAATACCGACTATAGCTGATTTTTTTAGTCTGGAATTATCCAAGGACATTCTCAACGAACTTGGCAAAGCTACTCTTGTATGTGCAAACAATGTATATGCTCACGCCGATAATCTTAGAGATATTACTGCTGGCATACGTAATATATTGTCTGACGACGGCGTATTTGTATTTGAAGTTTCATATTTACCAGATATGATCCATAACATGGTTTTCGATACGATATATCACGAACATGTTTCATACCACACAATTAACCCCTTAGAGCGTTTTTTTAATTCTTTGGATTTGAGTTTTTTTGACGCGGAACTGGTTTCAACTAAAGGAGGATCGATACGGGGATTTGTGCAAGTGAAAAGCTCCGGTAGGCGCGAACAATCAGAGTTCCTTAAAGAACTCATGGCGAATGAGCTTAATCAGGGATTTGCCAGAATCGATGTATATAAGGATTATGGCAACCGGATTGTTGCCTGCAAAGATGCAACAAATAGGCTGTTACGAGAAATAAGCCCTGATATGACAGGAATTTCCGGTTTTGGCGCATCGACAACAACAACAACGCTGCTTTATAACTTTGAACTGGAGACAGTTCTTGAAAGGATTTATGACGATAATTCCATCAAGCATAGTCTTTATAGTCCTGGTGCCCATATCAAGGTTTATTCATCGGATGAGATAGTTAATCATCTGCCTAAAGCAATCGTAATTCTCGCTTGGGTTTATTCCTTACCTATTATTAAGAAGAATCTAGCTTACTTGGAGGCTGGCGGGAAATTTATTATTCCTTTACCGGAGCCAAAAGTGGTGGATTACTCCATAGCTAAGAGTTTGCTGGGTTAATAGTGTGTCAAGAAGGGAAATACTTTGCACAACTTGCATTTCAGCAGATATTGAAGAGATAGTCTCCTTTGGGATTCAGCCATTATCCACTGGGTTTTTTCATGGTATATCTGGCAAACCAATTACCATAAGTCATGAGCTAAGCTTGGGGTTTTGTCGAAGTTGTTCAACAATTCAGCTGGTTAAACGCTTTCCGATTCGGGTGTTAGCGAGAAAAAATCCAAAGATAGCATTTAGAGAGCCTCAAAAACATTTACCGGATTTAGTCGAAATAATAAAAAAACTGCCAGGTATTAGTCTGGATTCGGGAATACTCGGTTTATCCTATATAGATAGAGATCTCTTGAATCTCATAGGTGCCATTGGATATAAGAATATTCATTATGTTGACCTAAGTCGTTGGAAGTTTTGGAACGAACATGTAGGTCTTGAAGTATTGCAAAGTATATTGTCTTCGCAAAAATGGTTGCAGCGTATTAGTCTGAGCCTAGGTAAGATAGATTTAGTGTCTGCCAGATTTATTCTGGAGCATGCGGAGTCCGCAATTGGTTTCTTAAAGTCACTAGGTAGTATAGTTCGGCCGGGTGGTTATATTCTGCTGGAAGTTCCAAATTGCCAGAAGATATTAAATTTAGAAAATCATGCTTTGATTTGGGAGGATCACTTTACATATTTTACACCAGATACCCTTTCAGATTTAGTCGGTAGATTGGGTTGGCAAGTCGTTAACTTTGTCGAGTATAGTTATGACTATGAAAATGCACTCGTGGCCATTGTTAAAGTTCCAGAGTTCGAAGCACTGCCAACTTCTAACGAAACAAAAAAAATGCCTCACCAACTTCAACTCAGTCTTCAAAAATTCAATTCCGGATATGAGAAAAAAAAATCTGTTCTGAGGCAGCAATTTACGTTGCTAAAAATGAATGGCGAAAAGCTGGCGGTATTTGGGGCGGGTCATCACGCAGCAAAATTTTTAAATTTCTACGATATACATGATTTATTTGAATTTGTGGTAGATGATAATCCTATTAAGGACGGAATGTATATGCCTGGCTCGGCTCTGAGAATACGAAAGGCGAGTGCGTTAGAAGAGTCAGGGATATCAATTTGCGTGTCGATGCTAGGTCCTGAGGTTGAAGCTAAAGTTCGTTTTTCTATGCCAAGTTTTTTTAAGAACGGCGGTCAGTTTATTTCTGCATTTAATATTTAGTATATATGAATAGTGAAAGTTTCTTGTTTAAGTCTAGTGACGTGCTTGTTTGTAATGATGAAATTGTTTCTATAGATTATTCAGTTTTAACCCTTCTAAACCAAATGGCTGTTTCTAGCCCCAAGAATCGGGCTAGAGTCTGCGCACACAAGGATAATACAGCATTGATTCAGGAGATGATAATCCAGATTAATCATGGGTCTTATATTTGCCCACACAGGCATGATAACAAGTGCGAATCTTTTCACCTTATCGAGGGGAAGGCGGACATCGTTGTGTTCAAAGACAGCGGAGAGATTCATAAGGTTATTCAGTTTGACCGAGATCATTCTTTTTATTACCGGTTAGATAGCAATTTATTCCACACAATAGTAGTGCGTTCTGAGGTTTTGATATTTCATGAGGTGACTAACGGTCCATTTGTGCAGAATGCCACTGAGTTCGCCAAATTTGCGCCTGCGGAAGGTGATCAAATGGTTGATGACTACAAATTATTGCTTGATGTAAAAATTCGCAACTGGTTGGGATAGAAAATGGTAAGAAGATTTTTAGCGATTAATAAAAATACTTTAACTAAGCCTATAAAACGGCTGGTTTTTTATATGCTTTTAAAACTGGCTGAGACTGACCCGGTTGGCGATAGCTTTAAGTTAAATATCGATAATTTATTTCGGAATGCGGCGTTGCCTGTGCTTCGTCTTACAGGTAAGCTATTTTTTGTGCGCAAAAAATATCAGAGCCTATTGTTAGGTATTATGCATTTTGCCGAGGGTCAAGAACAACAATGTATTGATAATTTTAAAGCATCTGCATTACTAGGGTTGTCTGGGGTTGATATTGTGTTAAATCACCTCGCGCGCGTTCAGTTCTCAAAACATAACTATATTTTTACTCATGAGTTATTAGGTTTGGCGCATGCCCTTGAGCCTAAAAATGCGGATGCATCTTACAATTTGGCTCTGACCAATTTGATATTCGGCGATATAGACGTCGCGGTCGAGTTGATAATGAACGCAATTAAGTTGGATGTGAAATATGCGATGCCTCATCAAAATCTAGCTGCTCGATATGACAGAGAAGGGTGGAAGCCAACAGCATTAGATCTCACTGGAATAAATGATTTGCATCTATACGATGCTTGTCATTACTTGGGACAACTGTTAGTAAATCATGGTAATTCCAAAAAGGGACTGGAAATATTTGGGATCGCAATGGCTGCTCAGGATCGCTTATCCAAAGAAATAAAGCTACCGATAGATTTAGTTGATAAATTAAAAGAAATTCAGCAATTTGATCCAGATAAGCCAATTAGAATAATGCCTTATGAATGGGTAACTCAAATTGGCCACATAGGAATGATAGATGCGTTGTTAAAAATGCAGCGTTTAGGTATTAGGCCTGATTGCAATTGGATACTCTTGGCGCCGAGAAGTAAAGTTGCCAATTATGATTTTTTAAAGTGCTTTGATAGATATTTAGTAATTATTGAAGATATAGATTTTATCAACGCGCTGTTTCCTTATCAGCGTATTTGTGGTGAGCAGTTTAACTGCTACATAAATGAGCAAGGTCAATCAATTGACTGGTCAGATGCGGCAGCTAGAGCATTTATCGAGTGGGATCAACGCGAACTGGGTCCATTGATTTCCGCTGATCCGCTTGTTGTAAAACGTGGACGAGATAAACTACATGCATTAGGCGTCCCACAAAACACCTGGTTTGCTGTTTTGCACGTACGCAGCAGTGGGTTCTACGGCGAGGGTTTTGGATTTATTCAAAGTCATAGAAATTCGCCATTAAATAGTTACATTCCCGCAATTCAGCGAATTCATAAGGAAGGAGGATGGGTTATTAGGATCGGGGATCCTTCCATGCCTAAGCTTGAGAGTATGCCGATGACTATTGATTTGGCTCACAGTCCATATCGCTCTAGGGAGTTTGATGTATATTTGTGGTCTCATGCTAGGTTTTTCTTAGGTACCACATCAGGGCCAACAAATGCAGTTATCTCTTTTAATACTCCGACACTCTTAGTCAATTGCGTTTCAAATTATGCACAGTCGTGGAACAATCGAGTTTTGTTTGTATTAAAGCCGTTTTGGTCAAAGCATGAGGGTCGGTTGTTAAAAATGCGCGAAGCCTTTACACCTGAGATGCGATCAAAAATGTTTAACATTGATTCCATGAATGCTGGCGGGTTTTATCCGGTATCTAATTCTGCGGAGGATATATTAGATGCAACAGAAGAAGTTCTAGACTTTCTTAACAGAGATGGCCTGCCAAAGATGAGGGATAGCGATTTATTGGCGGGCGCAGGTTGTGAACCCTGGCTATGGGGGAATGCTCACCCCTGCGCCACATATTTCAAGAAAAATAAAGCTAATTTAATTGATTAGATTGTTGCTTAAGTGTTATACGGAATTGTTATTTAAATATGTTGGTTTTTCTTGGGCTTCTGAACAACAATAAGTCTGTTATTGTGCGCTAGTTATTCAGTTTTAATTGAATTGTTTTGAAGTTAAATGTTTGGTTTTCTTGGGGGTAGACGATGGGGATGAACATTGAGTGCATGTTATATTTACAATCAAAAAATATTCTTTCAAAAGACAAGAATAAAGTTTTGGATATTGGTCCACAAAATGTCTACAACTGCACAGTCGATCAAATTAAAGAGTTCGTCCTTAATCAAGGTGGAGACGTTTCGTCAAGCCATTTTAATGATGAAGCGGTCAGGTTAGAATATTTTTCTACTCCTCGACCTGATGAGCGTACCACTTTGTTTTCTGAGGTCACTGATCTTACTAATATTGAATATAAAGCTTTTGACGTGTGTCCCGCATTCAAAACCCAATTGTTGGATTTGAATTTTGATCCGTTGCCTGCTGAAGATTATGAGCGTTTTGATGTTGTATTGAATTTTGGCACTACTGAACATGTATTTAATCAGTGGAATAGCTTTTCAATTATGCATGACGCGCTTAAGGTTGGAGGCGTGCTTTATTGTGTATTGCCTGCTAGCGGCTATTTGGATCATGGCTATTATTGCTATACGCCGCTATTCTTTCGTGATTTAGCGAATGCCAATGGGTATGAAATACTGGATATGTTTTTTGCCCAAGCAGGTGAAAACAGTCTTAAAGGTATTCAAGCGGATATCCGGAAGGAATCAATGTTTCAATTGAGTAATTCCGCTAATCTTGCTCCGCAAGACGATAGGGTGCCTTGTCTAAACATTCATGTAATTGTCAAAAAATCGAGAAGTGGGGCTTTCAAATGCGGGTTAGAGGTTGCAACTGCTCATTCCTCAGCCAGCGAAGCTATGACTGCCCGGTACGACAATCCAGGGCTTATATCGGCTAGTGCTCCGGATTTAACCGGTTTAGCTGCGATCTGTCGGAGATTGGAAGAAGAGAAGGAAGCCCGTATCGTAGAGAGGGATCGATTTCATACGGAACGTGATGAGATTGAGAGAAAGTTATCAAAAATATACTCATCGACTTCTTGGCGCATAACGGCCCCACTTAGGTTTTTGGTTTCCTTTTTGAGGTCCGGTGAAGAAACACGCTACGTTTCGACTAAGGATGATACAAACGAACTGCCTGCGGAGCAGCCTGAAACAAAAAGGCATCCTGAGTTTGAACTATTGCATGATCGAATTGAATCGATAAGTGAACAGTTATCAGCTGAAGCTTGGCAAGGGCATTGGCTTCAAAGCCATAGATGGCATACTGTGAAGGAATTGTCGATGGGTGTTGCTGCGACTTATGGTTACGGTATTGAAGGAGATGTCGTGGAATTTGGCACTATGTCGGGTGTTTCTGCTGAGGGATTAGCGCGAGCAATCGCCCGTAACGACGCTGATTACCGTGAGGCGCGACCAGCTCATTTGTTGCCTAAAAAAAAGCTGTTTCTATTTGATAGTTTTGAAGGACTACCACCCACTGATAATTATATTGATGCTGAGTCCCTGCATGTGAAAGAGGGGACTTGGTCTCCTGGAACTTGTCGTGGCCTAACCAAGGAGGAACTAGCTCTTGTTGTTGGGAAATTTCTATCAAGTGAAAGGGTAACTATTAGCGAAGGTTGGTTCAAAGATACAGTACCACTTCTACCTGAGGGGCAGAAGTTTGCGTTAATTCATGTGGATGGGGATTTATATTCTTCAACTATGGATTGTTTAACGCCATTGTTCGAAAGAGGAATGGTTGCTGAAGGGGCGCTCTTATACTTTGATGACTGGAGCCCTAATAGATGTTCACCTGAACATGGTGAGCGTCGCGCATGGCGCGATTTAATAGAGCGATTTAAGATTTCTTATTCAGATGATGGGTCTTACAGTTTGTTGGCTAGGCGATTTGTAGTTCATTCATATTCAAATGTATCTTAGGGGGCTTTGTTGAGAAATTATCGACTTTTTGCCCCAATTTCTCTACAAGGCGGCGATAAAAACAGTTGGAACTTAAAGGGCTTATGCTATCGCTGCGACGCCTGGAAAGCAATACGCTAGCGAGCGAAGGCCGAGTAGTTTCCAGAGGTCAAGCACCGGGCGGTTTTTCGATGAGAAAAACTGCGAGGACTCGCGAAACGGCGTCGAGTCATGCGAGAGTCCCCTTATAGGATTAAAGCCTAGGTGACGTGGACTGCCTGGGCCGCCGCAGGCAATCACTGCGACGGTGGAAACGCGATTATTCAATCAGGGATGGTGAATAATCTCGCCGGCACTGGCTGATGGTTTTCAATCTCTTTCGCTGTGAATACTTACAAGGAGTAAAGGCGATCGGTAGCTAAAAGTTTTCACTTTGCTTCCCACTTCGTTTAGAAGGTTAGTAGTCCGAAAGTTTTAGATGTGTTATAACAACAAAACCCCTGTTTTTTGGATCAACTCTTTTTAGTAATTAGGCACAGTTAAAATGTACGCCGTCAATTATAGCTATTTTAGCTTCATCGCATTCTCAAATTACTATTACAAAAAACTTTCAATTGTATTCGGAGTTGTTATTGTGCAAATGGGGTGGTTAATTGAGTTATTGCTAGAATGCAATGCTAGTGTGCTTCAATGCAAATTGTTCAGGTAAGAACACTTTAATATTTGCTAAATTTTTTTCTAAAAATACTCTGTCTTGATTCTATTTGGTCTAACATCTCTAAGGAACCTCTGATTAATTCAGTTTTGCAAGACAACTCGGTGCGCAAGTCATTGATTTGATTTACGTTGAAATTCTATGTTACGAATTAATCAGAGACTACCTAACGAAATAGAGAGCCATGTTTTAATAAAAATACTATCGGATATATAGGTGATTAAAATATTGTGTGTTGGAACCGGAAGAGACGGTACCACAAGTTTGGCTGGGATGATCGAGGATGCATTTGAAAAAGACCATCTCATTTTAACAATTATGCATGAGTGGGCGAGTACAGAGCTAAATAGCCTTTTTTGCGAATATAGAGAAACTCTAGATGATTGTTATGTGACTCGCATAAAAGAGCTTATTCATGATTGTCCCTATGATTGTGTTGTTGGTAATGGGTATGCTGCAATATTACCCTTGTTTCGAGAAGTATGTGGCCCTAATCTTAAGATTGTTCACATAAAACGTCATGCTAAACTAGCATGCATAGAATCTCTAGTTCGTAATTCACAATTATTTCCATGGCCTTATAAGTATTACATAGATTCAGCCGATGCTACTGATAAGCGCATGGCGGCATTTCATTTCAACGAAATGCCGATGGAGGAATGGCTTGCCTTGCCAATTAATACTAAATTTGAATGGTATTATGATAAAACACATGAGCTTATCAAAGAAAATTTAAAACTATTTGAGGTGTCCTTGCTGGCCGAGACTGAATCATTGTCTAGCGAAGAGTTTCGCCAAATGTTACAGAAGTTTCTATGTTTAGATAATCTTCCTCCGTTGAAGCATTTGAATAAGCATGTTGAGCTTGATACTTTCAATCACGATAACTTTGTTTTCGTTCAGCGTCTCATCGGCAAGCTGGATGTATCCCGTCTAGGAAAAGACCCAATCTATGGATTGTCGCATTTTCTTGATGAATTCTCTTTATATTTGTTAGGGAGATTTGCTGGGGCTTCTGGGTCGGTTGATTTTCAGAGTTATCTTTCGGAATCGCTTAAGTTATTGGACGCAGCTATTCGTAGGCTATCTTTATTATCAAATGTTAGTGTTGATGGAGGAGGAGATGTTCCATTGTCGTCATCAAATGATTTTCAGCTGTCGCAAAATCAAAGCATTGAACTGGTTCATCATGTTAAACGACTTAATTCTGAGATTTGTGAGCGTATTGCAGAACGTGACAAGATGATTGCAGAGCGAGATGAGGCGCTAGTCCAATTGGGAAGGCTAAGGGTGGAAGTTGATGAGCGTGTTACGGAGCGTGACAAGATGATTGCAGAGCGAGATGAGGCGCTAGTCCAATTTGCAAGGCTAAGGTCTGAACTTGATGAGCGTATCGCAGAACGCGACAAAGCGACAACTGAGCGAGATCAGATTCGAGCAAAACTGGCGGGATTGATTGCGGATGCTGAGGGACATGTTACTGAAATCATTCAATGACTTTATGTATTTGCCGGAAGATATTTTCGCTTATACCAGTCGGAATAATTCGAAAGAAATGATTCGAAATCGTCCCTTATTTGTGGCGCCGCAACTAACAAGAGATCAAATTTCCAATGAGTAACTTTAAGGTGCCGGTCGATTCTACTAAGGTGTATTTGCATATTCTTCTACAGGAAATTTTGAAAAGATATAGAAAATATGGTTTGGTTTGGTTAATTCGAGGTATTTTTAAAAAGCTGTTGTGGGAGGTTTCGTGGCTTACTATGTTGCCAGTTTCAGTTTTAGGTCATTTTATTGGCTACAGAAGGCTAGTAATTCGTATCGAGCACATTGGTCATTTATCAGTTCAGCCGGATACTTTACTTAAAGATTTGAAATTAGGCCTAATTAGAGAAAGGAAATGGTTTATAACGGCCCCTGATAACAAAGTAGCGAATAAGCATTTATTAGGCTATTGGTCTGCTTATTTTCCGATTATAAGAAACGTATGGAAA
The DNA here is from genome assembly GCF_059331595.1 of Methylomonas sp. PHL2-19. Lineage (NCBI taxonomy): Bacteria > Pseudomonadati > Pseudomonadota > Gammaproteobacteria > Methylococcales > Methylococcaceae > Methylomonas > Methylomonas sp. PHL2-19. Next base: position 3,748,001 of record NZ_CP196839.1, on the reverse strand, counting down.
TGTTATTTACTCGATGCCTTGACTAAACATTATTTCATGCGAGATGATCTTTCAAAGTATGACTCAACTTTTTTTGGCGCACAACCGGTATATAGAATTAATAATCTTTGGGGAAAGCGCCCAGCGATTTTGACGTTGTCAAACGATGATATTTCATGGGGTAAATGTGCTTTAGCTATATTGGGTATCCCTGAAGATAAATGGTATGTTTGCATTCATGTTAGAGAGGGGGGGTTTATTCCCAATAACGAAGCTGTTCAAAGCCATCGAAATGCAAGTATTGAATATGTTATCCCGGCTATCAACGAAATTGTAAGTCGCGGTGGGATTTGCGTGCGAATGGGTGATAATACCATGAAGCCGCTACCAGAAATGGAAGGTGTTATTGATTACGCACATCACCCTTTGAAATCAGAGCGTATGGATGTTGTGCTTTGCGCGCAAGCGAAGTTCTTTCTTGGTTGTACTTCAGGGCTAGCTTTTTTATCAATGATTTTCGGAGTGCCTTGTGCGCATGCCAATATGATTCCAGTGGCAACTCTTGGTATTCGGTATTGTGATCTAAGTATTCCTAAATTGGTTTGGAGTGAACAAATGAACCGCTATTTGAGGTTTGATGAGTTGCTCGGCTGTCCAGAGGGGAATTTCTTTTTTACACACCAATACGCCGATGCCGGTCTGATCGTTGAGGAAAATTCATCCGAAGATATTCTTGAACTTGTCAAGGAAATGTTTCAGCGATTGGGAGGCAGGGAAAGGCTTTCTGAGGATGAGAAAGCACTATTATCAAACTATTTGTCGCTATTGACGCCAAATGATTATTCACATTTGGCGGCCTCTTCAATCGGCATAGGTTTTTTAAAGAAACATTCCAGATTATCTCCGCGGTAATCAAAAATTTTATAAGTGTTTGTGAGTATATTTATTGACCCTAAATCGTAAACAGCGTCAATCAAAATCGGATTATTATGCCCGCTGATGCTTAGCATTTATATTTTTGCTTAGAGTCCGCTTGGGAAGTGGGAGACGATTACAAAATTCAAGATACCTTCTATAATGAAAACATTAACAGGCTGGTGAAAAACTCGAAAAGCCAAGTAAGCTAAGGCATAGATGAGCGGCTAACTGTTAAAATAGGCTACCTAAATTTGGAGCCTTTCAATGCGCGGACACGATGCCATTCAAAACAGCTGGTTCAGCTATGTTAGCCTGGAAGACCGTATTCCCAAACAGCATCCGTTGCGTCGTTTACGGCTACTGGTTGATGGCGTATTGGCCTCAATGGATGCCGTCTTTGCCGAGCGTTACTCGCACACAGGCCGTCCCTCGATTGCCCCTGAAAAACTGCTGCGCGCCTTGCTGTTGCAAGTGCTGTACACCGTTCGCAGTGAGCGTCAGTTGATGGAACAACTGGACTACAACCTGTTGTTTCGCTGGTTTGTCGGTCTGGGCATCGACGACGCCGTGTGGGAACGCACAGTGTTCAGTGCCAACCGCGAACGCCTGCTGTCCGAAGCCCTGAGTCGCGAATTTTTTGAGCGGGTACTGGCCATAGCCGAATGGCAAAATCTGGTGTCCGACGAACACTTCAGTGTCGACGGTAGCCTCATTGAAGCCTGGGCCTCGCACAAAAGCTTCGTCAAAAAAGATGGTAGTGGTCCCGATAAACCCGCCGGCCGCAATCCCGAGATCGACTTCAGTGGCGAAAAGCGCAGCAACGCCACCCATCAAAGTACAACCGATCCCGAAGCCCGGCTTTACAAGAAAGGCGAATACACCGAGGCCAAACTGCGTTACATCACCCATGCCTTGTCCGAGAATCGCAACGGCCTGATTGTCGATGTCGAAACCACTCAAGCCACCGGCACCGCCGAAATCGAAGCCGCGCAAAAAATGATCAAACGCCGCGTGCCCCAAGGTGGCAGCGTCGGTGCCGACAAAGGCTATGACCAACCGGCGTTCGTCAACGGACTCGAGTCCCGTGATATCAAAGCCCATGTGGCCCGCAAAAAGATTGGCAGTGCCGTCGACGGCCGCACCGCGCGCGGCAAAGGTTACGCCCAAAGTCTCAAGCGCCGCAAAATCGTCGAAGAAGCCTTTGGCTGGGTCAAAACGGTCGGCGGCCTGCGCAAAACCCGTCACATCGGCTTAGCCAAAGTCGCGGGTCAGGCCTTGTTTTGCTTTGCCGCCTACAACCTGACGCGCATGCTCAACCTATTGGTGTTCACGCCGAAACCGGCGTGGAGTGCACCCGCCTAGGGTGAAGTTCGCCTGAAAACCGTCCACAGACGGCTTCAGGCGAATAAAAAGCCCTTGAAACCGGGGCAAAACGCTTGAAACTCGATGTCATGACCGATTTCAACTCGAAAAAATCACGAACATCGTGGGTAAGGGGAAATATCGGCGGGTTTTTCACCAGCCTGTTAAATCGTGTTTCGCCTGACGTATGGGCAACCCTTTCATATATTAGGTTTGTATTAGCTGTTTGGGTTTTGTTCGCGCACACTGCGAATTTTGGTCCAGTGGAAAGAGCGATGCCAGTGCCGTCTAGCAATGCGTTGGTAGCTGTCTACTGCTTCTTAGTAATATCTGGCTTCAGTATTCATCACTCTATATTGCAGCGACCGGGTAATTATACTTCCCGTCGATTTTGGCGAATAGCACCTACCCATATTGCATCTCTTACTATAGCCGTGTTAGCTTATCTGGTTTCTGGTCCCATCTTATTCGATGGTAAAGGTAATCCATTTCCAGTTCCGACTGTCTCCGGATGGCTAACAGCAGCCTTCCTCCTTCAAGCGTTTGTGCCAGTAGCTAGGTTAGCAGTATTATTTCCGGCCTGGTCTCTTTCGCTTGAGTGCGTCTATTACGTTTTAGCCCCATTGCTGATACGACTGCGTGTTAGATGGGCTTTATGCTTTATTTCGGGGTCAATAGTTTTTTGTATATTGCGACCAAAAATTTCAAATTTATATATTGGCTCCGATACTTTTGGTATTTCGGTAATTGCGCTTTTATGGGCTTGGCTTTCAGGCTGGATTGTTTATACAAACGTCAACCGTGTTTGGTGGTTAATGTTAACGGGCTGTACGGGTTCAGTTGCCATAGTGGTCGACCCGTTGCTAAATGGGTGGTTTAATCACGTTATATGGTGGACAACATTATTGGTTTGTCTTTTTGCCAAGGGTAACTTTCTAAATGCATTTGCAAGAAAATTAGGAAACTACCTTGGCGACTTGAGTTATCCCCTGTATTTGACTCACTATCCGGTACTTTTTTTGAGTTATAACTGGATTTTAAAAAAACATTTCTCCCTAAACTTTGGAATAACACAGGTATTAATCGCCCTAACAGGCTGGTGAAAAACTCGAAAAGCCAAGTAAGCTAAGGCATAGATGAGCGGCTAACTGTTAAAATAGGCTACCTAAATTTGGAGCCTTTCAATGCGCGGACACGATGCCATTCAAAACAGCTGGTTCAGCTATGTTGGCCTGGAAGACCGTATTCCCAAACAGCATCCGTTGCGTCGTTTACGGCTACTGGTTGATGGCGTATTGGCCTCGATGGATGCCGTCTTTGCCGAGCGTTACTCGCACACAGGCCGTCCCTCGATTGCCCCTGAAAAACTGCTGCGCGCCTTGCTGTTACAAGTCCTGTATACGGTCCGTAGCGAGCGTCAGTTGATGGAACAACTGGACTACAACCTGTTGTTTCGCTGGTTTGTCGGTCTGGGCATCGACGACGCCGTGTGGGAACGCACAGTGTTCAGTGCCAACCGCGAACGCCTGCTGTCCGAAGCCCTGAGTCGCGAATTTTTTGAGCGGGTACTGGCCATAGCCGAATGGCAAAATCTGGTGTCCGACGAACACTTCAGTGTCGACGGTAGCCTCATTGAAGCCTGGGCCTCGCACAAAAGCTTCGTCAAAAAAGATGGTAGTGGTCCCGATAAACCCGCCGGCCGCAATCCCGAGATCGACTTCAGTGGCGAAAAGCGCAGCAACGCCACCCATCAAAGTACAACCGATCCCGAAGCCCGGCTTTACAAGAAAGGCGAATACACCGAGGCCAAACTGCGTTACATCACCCATGCCTTGTCCGAGAATCGCAACGGCCTGATTGTCGATGTCGAAACCACTCAAGCCACCGGCACCGCCGAAATCGAAGCCGCGCAAAAAATGATCAAACGCCGCGTGCCCCAAGGTGGCAGCGTCGGTGCCGACAAAGGCTATGACCAACCGGCGTTCGTCAACGGACTCGAGTCCCGTGATATCAAAGCCCATGTGGCCCGCAAAAAGATTGGCAGTGCCGTCGACGGCCGCACCGCGCGCGGCAAAGGTTACGCCCAAAGTCTCAAGCGCCGCAAAATCGTCGAAGAAGCCTTTGGCTGGGTCAAAACGGTCGGCGGCCTGCGCAAAACCCGTCACATCGGCTTAGCCAAAGTCGCGGGTCAGGCCTTGTTTTGCTTTGCCGCCTACAACCTGACGCGCATGCTCAACCTATTGGTGTTCACGCCGAAACCGGCGTGGAGTGCACCCGCCTAGGGTGAAGTTCGCCTGAAAACCGTCCACAGACGGCTTCAGGCGAATAAAAAGCCCTTGAAACCGGGGCAAAACGCTTGAAACTCGATGTCATGACCGATTTCAACTCGAAAAAATCACGAACATCGTGGGTAAGGGGAAATATCGGCGGGTTTTTCACCAGCCTGCTAAGCGCTTCATGTTTGATTTATCATTTTGTCGATTATCCCCTAAGAAAGAGAGCTGCAATCAGTCGTATTGATCTTACCTCTGTATCCCCTGAAGTTTACCGGAGTTAAAAAATAGAGGATAACTTCTGAGGATTGTATTGCATGATTGCGGGCGAAGTATGTTCATGATGCTGTATCTACAACATAATCTGCAAACGGAAATGAGCTGGTAAAAGCAGGCGACACTGCATTAAGTACATGGATAGTGTTGTTATGAGTATGCACCATAAAATCCATTTCAAGTTGTCTCGTTTCCGTGTTTAGCAATTGTGCTCTAATGCCGACCTTGCTGCTAGGGATCAAGTGGTGGGTTTGTAACCTGGGAATCAATACTTTTGCTGCCGCTGAAAAACGAGATTTCAGGAATCTTCCTGCTTCTTCATGAGCGTAATTCCTAAATCCCTGTTGGTTTTTCCAGTATTGAATGGCTAGGTTTCCGCAAATTCTGGCGGCTTCTGCGGGTTCCAGGCCTTCAAGGCCTAAGTAGTTTTCTCTGCCGAGCGCTGGAATAGCGGTAGGCCCAAAATAGATTTCGCCGCTGATTTTTTTCACGCTATGTACGCCTAGAAATGGCACATTCAAGTCCGGTACCGGGTAAACCAAACCATTCAAATGAATTCCAGATTGTGGATCCAGCGAGAAATACATGCCTTTAAAAGGGAGCAGAGTGTACTGCTTGGCCGTGTCGAACAGATGGGCGATTCTGTCGGCATGCTGGCCGGCGGCATTTAACAGGGTGCTGTAACTGACTTTATTCCCTGATTGGGTGGTAAAGCAATTTTGTTCAGGCTGTGCGCTTTCAAGCCCTTCGCCGTAGTGGAAAGTTACGCCTTCCAATTCTAATAGTTGGTTAAGTTTTCGCAATACCTGCATTGGGTCGACGACGGCAGTGTTCGGCGAGTGCAATGCACGGTCACTGGCACTGGCTGCTTCTGGTTCAATTTCTTTCAATTGTCGGCGGTCGATTATATTAACTGTTGCGCCATTGTGTTTGCCTCTTGAGTACAACAATTCGACCTGCGCGTCTTGTTCCGGCCGGGTTGGCACGATAACTTTCCCCATGCGGCTAAGTGGGAGGTCATGCTCTTCGCAGAATTCAGCGAGTTGTTTTGATCCTGCGGCGCAAAATTTCGCTTTAAGCGATGTCTCGGGGTAATAAATGCCTGAATGCAGCACACCACTGTTTCTGCCGCTGCCATGGATACCCGGAGAAGTTTCTTTTTCAAAGACACCGATTTTTGCGCCGGGATGTCTAGTCAACAGGCTGCGGGCGATCGCTAAACCGGTTATGCCGGCGCCGATGACTGCATAGTCGTACTGGTAGTTGTTCATTTGAAGTGCATTTCGATTAATTAAACAGTAATATTAACCGTTTTAAGGTGGCTGACAAACTTGATTTGTAGGCTTTTGGAGTTGTTTATCTAATGCAAAAATGTTTGGAAATAATTGCCCGGATTCGGGAAACAGCGGGACGTGGGCGCAAAATTGTATTTGTTTCTGGCAACTTCAATGTGGTCCATCCAGGACATTTGCGGTTATTAAATTTCGCAGCGGAGTGTGGTGACGTTCTCGTGGTTGGAGTGGCCAGGGATAATACGATTGGGGCGTTGGTCCCTGAAAACCTTCGTCTGGAGGGTGTGCAGGCTATCGGTGTGGTGAATTTTGCCGTCTTGTTGCCGTGCTCTGTTGAAGAGTTTATTTCCCTCCTGAAACCGGATATGGTGGTTAAGGGCAAGGAACATGAGGAACATTTTAATCCTGAATTGGCCGCAGTTGAGAGCTACGGCGGAAAGTTGCTTTTTACTGCCGGTGAGGCGAGGTTTTCATCGTTTGATCTGTTACGTCGCGAACTCAGTGAAGTCAACCTGGGGTCTATCCGCAAGCCACCTAGCTACCGGAAGCGGCACCATATAGAGCACAATGACTTAATTGAAATGATTGGCCGATTCGCTGAGCTCAAGGTGATCGTGATTGGTGATCTGATTGTCGATGAATACATTACTTGCGATCCGCTGGGTATGTCTCAGGAGGACCCAACCATCGTGGTTACGCCGATTATGCGCGATATATTTGTCGGTGGTGCTGGTATCGTCGCCGCTCATGCGCGGGGTTTGGGGGCCAAAGCGTATTATTTTGGGGTTTCCGGCGATGATGAAACAGCCAGCTTTGCCGAAGCCAGACTGGCTAGTCAAGGTGTCGACGTTTGTCTAATTCGTGATGCGAATCGGCCAACCACGCTAAAACAACGCTTTAGAGCACGCGACAAAACGTTGTTGCGGGTTAGTCACCTGCGTCAACACGCGATTGATCATGAGATTGCAGAAGAGCTGTTCTCAAAAATCAAGTCGGCAATTGAACAAGCGGACTTGTTGATTTTCTCCGATTTTAACTACGGTTGTCTGCCGCAGGGATTGGTCGATGCCATCAGTTCTTATTGTGTCAAATGTGATGTACCGATGGTTGCGGATAGTCAGGCGTCCTCACAAATGGGTGATGTGTCCCGGTTTACCGGTATGCATTTAATAACCCCCACAGAGCATGAGGCGCGTATCGCCGCGCAAGATAAAGAATCGGGATTGGTAGTGCTTTCCGAAAAGCTGCTGCGTAAAGCCAAGGCCGGTCATGTGTTTATTACCCTGGGATCGGAAGGCATGCTGGTGCATACCCCTGAGATTAATAGTGTCGGCTTGATTACCGATCAATTGCCTGCTTTTAACGAAGCGCCAAAAGACGTGTCCGGTGCGGGAGACTGTTTATTGACATGTGCTTCAATGGCATTGGTATGCGGCGCGACCATTTGGGAGAGCGCTTATCTCGGTTCAATAGCGGCTGCTTGTCAGGTCAGCAGGATGGGAAATTTACCCTTGTCTGCTCAAGATATTATTCAGGAGTTGAAGATTTGAAGGCTTTGTTGCTTGCTGCTGGTTTTGGTACTCGCTTGCGTCCCATTACCGACACTATACCGAAATGTCTGGTACCGATTCACGGCAAGCCACTGTTGGGGTATTGGCTGGATCTATTGTTGCCTGCAGTCATTGAGAGAGCACTGATCAATACTCACTATCTGCCGGATGTGGTTCGAGAGTATGTTTCCAAATCGTCTTGGCGAGAGAAAGTCGATCTAGTTCATGAAGACCGCTTATTGGGCACCGGAGGCACAGTACTGGTCAATCGCGACTATTTTGGGCGCGAGTCTTTTTTTGTAGCGCATGCCGATAATTTGACCCGATTTGATCCCAACGCGTTTATTCAGGCACATGCTAACCGCAGGCAGGGAACGCTGATCACCATGATGACTTTTGACACTGATGTTCCTCAAAGTTGCGGTATCGTCGAGTTGGACGGGGACGGTCTAGTTGTTGCGTTTCATGAGAAAAAACCTAATCCGCCTGGGCGTAGGGCAAGTGCTGCTGTCTATTTGTTCGAGCCGGAAGTTGTTGATTTTATGCTTAGCCTAGGTACAGAAGAGTTCGATATAAGTATGCACGTAATACCGTATTTCCTCGGAAAAATTCAAACCTTTCACAATGCCGATTACCATCGGGACATTGGTTCCCCCGAAAGTTTGCGATTAGCTGAAATAGAATTCTGAGCAGTTGGGACTGCTCGTCACACAATTCAAGTGTAGGTAGTCTTGCTAGATATTTGGAACTAGAGTTGTTCTGTTTAGCGTGAGGCTTACCCATTGCATTCGGGCCGAAATTTAAATTGAAAACACCATCCGTATCCGTAATCATCGTTAATTGGAATGGTGGCGAACTACTACATGTTTGCCTCGATCACTTACTACGCCAATCCACCTTGCCGGATCGGATATTGGTCATGGATAATGGCAGTTCGGACAACTCGGCTGACCATGCGGATGGGCTACCAGGAGTTACTGTTATTAATCTTGGTACAAACCTGGGGTTCGCAACGGCCAATAATAGAGCTCTGGCGCTATGCGACACCGAATTCGTTGTTCTCTTGAATCCTGACGCATTCGCCGAACCAGAATGGTTAGATAGATTGCTCCAAGCTGCTGTAAATCACCCTGATGTGGCCACTTTTGGATCCTGCCAATTGATTTATAGTTCGGAGAATCTTATCGATGGTACCGGAGATTGTTATCATTTTTCCGGCTTGGTTTGGCGGAATAAGCACGGTGAATCTATAGAAAATGTCGATCTTGTATCACGTGAAATATTTGCACCTTGTGCGGCGGCAGCAATGTATAGACGCCAGACTTTATTGGATCTAGGAGGTTTCGACGAGGACTTTTTCTGTTATGTTGAAGATGTCGATTTAGGCTTTCGGTTACGTTTAGCGGGAAATAAAGCTATGTACGTTGCAAACGCTGTTGTCCACCATGTTGGTTCGGCGATGACAGGTGGTCAGCATAGCGATTTTTCTATTTACCACGGGCATCGTAATCTTGTCTGGGCTTTTGTCAAAAATATGCCTGGGTTGCTTTTTTGGTTATTAATACCTTTTCATTTGGCATTAAATATTGTGACAGTTATATATTTCATAATTCATGGTCACAGTCGAGTTATTATCCGAGCGAAGATCGATGCCGTAAAAGGTTTAAAGTCTATCTGGAAAAAACGCAAGAAGATTCAGAAGGACCGTATTGCATCAATTATCGATATTTGGCGTGTTTTGGATAAACAGCCATTCGCCAATAATCGCAAAATAAAGAACTTATGACGGCAAAACTCTCGGCAATCATTGTCAATTTCAACGCTGGTGAATTGTTAAAATTCTGTGTCGAGTCTTTGTTGGACTGTTCTGAAGATGTGGAAATCATTGTTATAGACAACGCATCAGAGGACGATAGCCTTAATGCATTATTGACAATACCTGGAGTGAGGGTTGAAAGAAATTCTGAAAACTTAGGTTTCGCGGCAGGATGTAACCAAGGCATAAAGCTTGCGAGTACCAATAATTTACTGTTCATCAATCCCGATTGCTTTGTTGAAAAGCATGCGTTGCAGGACTTGATGAATGAATTGGCGCTGGATTATCACATTGGTATGGTCGGCGGTTTTTTAATTAATCCGGATGGTACTGAGCAAGCGGGTGGGCGACGTGCCATTCCTACACCATGGCGTTCTTTTGTACGTGCTTTCGGATTATCTAGGCTTGATAACCGTTGGCCTCGCTTGTTTTTCGACTTTCATTTACACAAACAGCCTTTGCCTGAAAAGCCAATAGAGGTAGAAGCTATTTCGGGTGCTTGCATGTTGGTTAAGCGCCAGGCGATTGAGGATGTGGGAGAGTGGGATGACGGCTATTTTTTACATTGCGAAGACCTGGATTGGTGTATGCGTTTTCGGCAAAAAGGTTGGAAAATCAAGTTTGTACCAACCGCAAAGATTGCACACGTGCATGGTGCATGTGGTCGCTCCCGTCCCCTATTTGTAGAATGGCATAAGCACAAAGGGATGTTACGCTTCTACCGTAAGTTTTTTCGCCATCAATATCCTGGGGGGCTAATGACTTTAGTTGCACTCGGTGTCTGGTTTCGGTTTTTGCTGGTGGCAGGTTATTTGACATTTACGCGTTTTTTAAAATCATAATGGTTTCAATGGCTAGAAAACGCATAGGCGTATTGGGTGCAACCAGCCATGTTGGGTTGGCCATTTTGCCTTTGCTCGTGCAAGCAGGTTTTGATGTTGTTGCATTTTCTCGTCAGTCAGTTAAATCTGTTATGTCAAATGTAGAATGGCAAGTTGTCCAATCACTAGTGTCTAAGGTTGACGATGAAGAAATTTCTTTTTGGATTTGTTTGGCACCGATTTGGACTTTGCCGTCGTATTTTGCCGCGATTCAAGCGAGTAAAGCAAAACGTGTTGTAGTATTGTCATCGACTAGTCGTTTTACTAAACAAGGTTCGTCAGATCCCGTGGACCAAATGCTTGCCCAGCGTTTTGTAAAATCAGAATTTGATGTGCAGGAATGTGCTGCCAATGCTGGTATTGAATGTGTCATTCTGCGGCCTACATTAATTTATGGACTGGGTCGCGATAAAAATATTTGTGAAATTGGGTGTTTGATTCGCCGATTCCACTTTTTTCCGCTGCTAGGACAGGCTAAGGGATTACGACAACCTGTTCATTGCTCTGATGTGGCACAAGCTTGCGTCTCCGCTTTGTTTGCCGAGAATGTGGCCAATAAGAGTTACAATCTGTCCGGTGCGGAGATATTGAGCTATAGAGATATGGTTGCTCGCATATTTAATGCTATAGGTCTTAAGCAGCGTTTTATTCAAATTCCTATGCTGTTATTACGGATAGGATTTGTCATCCTAAAAATCTTGCCACGCTATCGTGGTTGGTCTTTTTCAATGATGGAACGCACAAATCATGATTTGGTTTTCGATCATCATGATGCAACCCGTGATTTGGGATTTAGTCCGAGACCGTTTCGGCTTGGTGCTGAAGATTTAGCGATAAAATAAATGTAACTTTCAGTACCCAATTAAGAGAAAGGATTTACTCCGTCTAATGCTGGAGGACTGCATGGATGCAGGAGTTAGGGCAACGCTGTGTTGGTTGCAGAGAGGGAGGGGATTAATAGAGCTAAATAGGAGGGATGTATGGCAATGCCGTTAAGTTAAGCCTCACCGATACTACCGCCTAGGCTTGGGGCTGACACGATTTTTAGGACGAGGCGCTTTTCGGTCGGGTCGTTTGCGTTCGAGGGTTCTGGCGTACAGAGCAATCAACTCCAACACCTGATCGTGCGGCACGCGCTGAATAAGCCAGACGAACAACCGGTTCTTCAGGGAGTTTAGGATGTAGGTGAAGTTGGGATAATAACGCGCCGCTTTATTGTCCGGTAGCGTCTCGTAAGCCTGGCGTGCGAGGGCTTCCGCTAAATTGGCGGTAAAGAGTTTGGCATGCGCATCCTGGCGTATCGATTCGGGTAATTCGCCGGTGAATTCCAGGTAGAGTCAGTGTTTGAGAACTTTGAAGGCTTCCTCGATGTTCCAACGCGCATGGTATAACTCAGCGAAAGCCTGGACGGGATAAGCGTCGGCATCGGTGAGCGATGTCGCCAGAACTTCGATGTGGCCGGTGGACAATACGACTTTGATCAGGCGAAAAGTCAAGGTTTGGGCAGTCAAGGTCATGCCGACTGCCTGTGCTTGACGTCGGGCATTAGCTGATACCGGTTGCGTCATCACGGTTTCGGACAAATTTGAGCGTAAAAACCTGTCCACCGTCGGCCATTGGTTGCCGTCCATGCGGGCGAGGAAAGGCAAATGACGGTGTTGTAACAGGGTAAACAGCCACACCGCCGGAAAGCCGCGACCCATGACCAATAGATCGTCGCTGGCAAGATGAGGCAGCAGTTGTACCAGCAGCGCTCGTTCGGCATCGTCAAAACGCCCCAGTACGGTTTTGATCCTCAGCTTTGAAGTGGTGGTAAACAACCCCAAGGCGCGCGCCAACACATAAGGCTGGTCGCCGCTGTCGGTTTGGACGCCGAACTCAGCCTGATTTTCCAGCCAGAGTGGCAAACGTAAGGTCGTTGAATCCGTGGCGACTAAACGCAACCCTTGCCAGCGAGGTTCGGGCAATAGTTCATTGAGTAAGCCGATTAAACTGTCGTTCAGCGCTTCGAAGGCCGTGGCCTTGAGTTTTTGCCGGGCTTGAGAAACGGCGCTTTTACTCACGGCCCGCAATGAATGACCATCCAGTGTGGTGAACAGATCGTCCAACAGGGTTTGCAAGCTGCCTTTGAAGGCGCAGAGCAGGAAAGAAACCAACACTGGAAAGGTAAGAACGCGTTGCAGGGTAAGGGCTTTGTCGTGAGTCCGATGCGCGGCGATGAAGTCGGGCGAGTGGAGAAGCTTTGAAAGATGGGCAAGAATGCCGGCATGGATACTGCTAAGTCGGCTTCATTGATTTATCCTTGTTTTTCAGTATGTTACATTGATCATTGTAACACGAATTTCTTAACTTAACGGCATTGGGGTTACTATACCGGGTTTTGCCACAGGAGCTATAACGCGGTTTTACATTTACATCGAGTATTAGCCATACACCGTAATATCACCAAAATGAAAACAGTTATCCTAGCCGGTGGATTCGGCACTCGTATCAGCGAAGAATCGCATCTCAAGCCCAAACCCATGATAGAAGTTGGCGGCAAGCCGATTCTGTGGCATTTAATGAAGATTTACTCGCGCTACGGCATTAACGATTTCATTATCTGTTTGGGTTACAAGGGCTATGTCATCAAAGAATACTTTGCCAATTATTTTTTGCACATGTCGGATGTCACATTTGATATGGAGCACAACCGCATGGAAGTCCACGAAAAAAATGCCGAGCCTTGGCGAGTGACGCTGATCGATACCGGGCAAGATACCCTGACGGGCGGTAGACTACTACGCGTGAAAGATTATATTGGCGATGAGACCTTTTGTTTTACCTATGGTGACGGCTTGGCTGACGTCAATATCGATACATTAATTCAATTTCATCGTTCGCAAGGCAAAGCGGCGACGTTGACAGCCATCCAACCACCGGGCCGATATGGTGCGTTGAATATTGTCGGCAACGCGGTGCTTGATTTCCAGGAAAAACCAGCCGGCGATGGCGCCTGGGTCAATGGCGGGTTTTTCGTGCTGGAGCCGTCGGTTTTGGATTATATCGATGGCGATCTGGTGACTTGGGAGGCGCAGCCTTTGCAACGCTTGGCTAGAGAAAATCAATTGGCCGCTTATCATCATAAGGGTTTCTGGCAGGCGATGGACACCATGCGCGATAAGAATCATCTTGAAGAATTGTGGAGTCTTAATCCGCCCTGGAAAGTATGGTAATGAAATCAGAGTTTTGGGCGGGCAAGCGGGTCTTACTGACCGGCCACACCGGTTTTAAAGGTAGCTGGTTGTCGCTATGGTTACAATCCAAGCAAGCACATTTAGTCGGCTATGCGCTTGCGCCGCCGACCAATCCAAGTTTGTTCGAAGTCGCTGAAGTGGGTAAAGGCATGGTCAGCATCATCGGCGATATTCGCGATTTGTCAAAGTTGCGAGCGGTGTTTGCCGAGCATCAGCCCGAAATTGTCATCCATATGGCGGCCCAGCCTTTGGTACGCTATTCCTACAGCGAACCCGTCGAGACTTACTCAACCAATGTGATGGGTACGGTCAATTTGCTTGAAGCGGTGCGTCATACCGTCAGCGTCAAGGCCGTCGTCAATGTTACCAGCGACAAATGCTACGAAAATCGCGAATGGGTCTGGGGTTATCGCGAGCATGAAGCAATGGGCGGTTACGATCCCTACAGCAACAGCAAGGGCTGCGCGGAACTGGTGACAGCTGCGTACCGTAATTCTTATTTTCATCCGGATAACTATACCGATCATGGTGTGGCTTTGGCTTCGGCCAGAGCCGGTAATGTGATCGGCGGTGGCGATTGGGCCGAGGATAGATTGATTCCGGATATTATGCGCGCAATTACCCAAGGCCAGCCGGTCAATATTCGCAATCCCCTCGCCATCCGCCCTTGGCAGCACGTATTGGAGCCATTGTCAGGGTATTTGTTGTTGGCGGAAAAACTGTATGAACTAGGGCCGGACTTCGCGGAGGCCTGGAATTTTGGGCCGAACGAGGACGATGCCAAACCCGTGCAATGGATAGTGGAAAACTTGACTAAGAGTTGGGGCGAGGGCGCGGATTGGATTTTGGATGACGGTAATCACCCACACGAAGCACATTATCTGAAGTTGGATTGTGCCAAGGCAAAAACGCATTTGAGCTGGCATCCTAGATGGCATCTCGAAAAGACATTGACGTCGATTGTCGAGTGGCACAGAGCCTATCGTGACGAACGTGATATGCGTGCATTAACCTTGCGGCAGATTGATCAATATAACAGAAACACCAAGCAGGCAAATTAAGTGGATAAGACAGAGTTGAAGCAGCAAATATTCAATCTGGTAGAGCAATATAGCGCGTTACATTTTGCGGAAAAATCGTTTCAGGCAGGAACCAGCGCCGTTCCGCCTTCCGGCAAAGTACTCGGTGCCAGTGAGCTTAAAAATATGGTCGAAGCATCGCTGGACGGCTGGTTGACCTCCGGGCGTTTCAACGAAGCATTTGAAAAACGTTTTGCCGAATTTGTCGGCGTGCCTTATGCATTGACCACCAATTCCGGTTCCTCGGCTAATTTGTTGGCATTCACCGCATTGACCTCGCCCAAATTAGGCGAGCGTGCCTTAAAACCGGGCGATGAGGTGATTACAGTCGCGGCGGGTTTTCCAACGACTGTCAATCCGATTTTGCATGCGGGCATGGTGCCGGTGTTCGTCGATGTCGATATTCCGACCTATAACGTTGATCCGCAAAAAATCGAAGCGGCAGTGTCAGAGCGCACTCGAGCCATCATGATTGCTCATACCCTCGGTAATCCTTTTGACCTGGATGCGGTCATGGTTGTCGCCAACAAGCATAATTTGTGGGTTATTGAAGACTGCTGCGATGCTTTAGGGTCAACCTATAAAGGCCAACACGTCGGCCAGTTCGGCCACATTGCAACCTGTAGTTTTTACCCGGCGCATCACATTACCATGGGCGAGGGCGGCATGGTGTTTACCAAGGATCGCAAGCTGCGCAAAATCATCGAATCCTTCCGCGATTGGGGACGCGATTGTTATTGCGCGCCGGGTTGCGACGATACTTGCGGTATGCGCTTCGGTTGGCAGTTGGGTACTTTGCCGAAGGGCTACGATCACAAATATACCTACTCGCATTTGGGCTACAACCTGAAAATCAGCGACATGCAGGCTGCCTGCGCATTGGCGCAAATGGATCGTCTATCCGATTTTATTGCGATCCGTAAACGCAATTTCGAGTATTTAAAACAGCGCCTAAAATCCTGCGAGCAGTTTGTAATCTTGCCTGAAGCGACGCCCAACAGCGATCCTTCCTGGTTCGGTTTCCCCATCACCTTACGCGAATCGGCTGAATTTGTCCGAGTCGATCTACTGAAATACCTGGACCAATACAAAATCGGTACCCGCTTACTGTTTGCCGGCAACCTGACGCGTCAGCCTTATTTTCAGGATAGGGCTTATCGAATCAGCGGTGATTTGCAAAACACCGATACCGTGATGAATAACACTTTGTGGATAGGTGTCTATCCCGGTCTGACCGAAGAGATGTTGAGTTTTGTGGTCGAGAGGTTGGAATCATTCTTTGGTGTGAGTTAATAGTTTGCGTGTCCTACTGACTGGAGTGACTGGCTATTTAGGCAGTCACTTAGCGACGGCATTGCTCGATGAAGGGCACGAGATTGTCGCCATTAAAAGAAAGTTGTCCCCGCTCAACCGGATAGCAGCTATTTTACCCAGGCTGGTCGTCTGCAATTTAGAGGAAACCTATCTCGTTGAATTGTTTACACGTTTCGGTAGATTCGATGCGGTGATTCATACCGCTACCTGTTATGGCAAGGGCGGTGAGACTATCAGTCAAATCACAGAAACCAATCTGTTGTTTTCGCTGAAGCTATTAGAAGCAGCGGTTTGCGCAAATGTCGATGTATTTATCAATACCGACACGGCATTGGATAAACATCTGAATCCATACGCACTTTCCAAAAGGCAATTTTCAGAATGGGGTAAATACTTCGCATGCCAAGAGAAAATTCGTTTCATTAATGTGAGACTTGAACATTTTTATGGCCCCGGGGACGATAATTCTAAATTTACCGCACATGTTATCAATAGCTGCTTGGCTAATGTACCGAAATTAAATCTGACATTGGGCGAGCAGCGTCGTGATTTTATATACATAGATGACGCCGTATTTGCATACTCGTTATTGCTGAATAAACGAAATTCAATTGCAGACTGGTTTATTGAATTTGAAGTCGGTAGTGGTGTTGCGGTGACCATCAGGCGGTTTGTCGAAACGGTACACAACTTAACGGCATCGACAACCTGCCTGAATTTCGGTGCATTGCCTTACCGGGCAGGGGAAGCAATGTTTTCGCAAGCAAATACTGAGGCAATACAGGCACTGGGGTGGCGCTGCGAATATGGACTTTTGGAAGGTTTACAAATGACAATTGAAGGAAATAAGCAATGAAATTGCTGATCACTGGCGGCTGTGGTTTCTTAGGGAGCAATTTAGCCGCCGATGCGATACGGCGGGGCGATGAGTTATTGATATTTGATAATCTCTATCGTAGTGGCTCGCGCGAAAACCTGACGTGGTTACAAACACAAGGGAAATTTCTTTTTGAGCATGGCGACATTCGGAATCAGAATGACATTACCCGAGCCATCCAGTCATCCAAACCGGACGCGATATTTCATTTGGCCGGGCAAGTGGCTATGACTACGTCGATTGCCAATCCACGTATGGATTTCGAGGTCAATGCAGTCGGGACCCACAATCTGCTGGAGGCTGTCAGACAATATTCGCCGGAAACGATCGTTGTGTATTCCTCCACCAACAAAGTGTATGGCGATTTGGAGCAGTATTCTTATACCGAAACTCAAACGCGATTCCAGTGCCAAGAGCATCCCAACGGCTTCGATGAAAATGTACCTTTGGAATTCCATTCACCCTACGGCTGCTCCAAAGGCGCTGCTGATCAATATATGCTTGATTATGCAAGAATATTCGGGCTTAAGACCGTGGTTTTTCGCCATTCGTCGATGTATGGCGGCAGGCAGTTCGCTACCTATGATCAAGGCTGGGTTGGCTGGTTTTGTCAAAAGGCGATAGAGACAGCCAAAGGCCTAAGTAAAGAGCCGTTCACTATTTCCGGTACTGGCAAACAGGTTCGTGACGTACTCCATGCCGAAGACATGAAGCGTCTTTATAGTGCGGCATTGAGCAATATCGATAAAGCTCAAGGGCAAGTGTTTAACATTGGTGGTGGTATAGAAAACAGTCTGTCTTTATTGGAACTGTTTGAGTTGTTGGAATCGATCGTTGGTGTTCGCCTTAATTACGACCAATTGCCAGTGCGTGAAAGCGATCAACGCGTGTTTGTGGCCGACATAAGCAAAGCTAAACGCTTGCTTGCTTGGCAACCACAAGTCACAGCGCCGGAGGGTGTGTCGGCCATGGTGAAATGGGTTGACCAATCGTAATGAGTGACGCAGTTTCCAACGAACGTACCCGGAATTATCTGCGGCAGATAAAAGGATCGGTGATTTACAAAGCTATCAGCATGGTAGCGTCGTTTTGTGCGATTCCTTTGATGATCGATTGCCTTGGGCAGGAGCAGTTTGGTGTTTGGTCCACATTACTTACCATAATGTCATGGATTGTGTTTTTCGATCTAGGCATCGGCAATGGCCTTCGCAATAAGGTGGCGGAAGCGTTGGCGAAGAATGATAGTGTGGAAGCTGCTCATTACATTTCATCGGGTTACAGCTTGATTGGTGTGATAGCGCTGATAGTGTGGGTGATAGTCACTGGTGCCTCATTTTTTGTTCCTTGGCAAATAGTGTTTAACTCCCAGGCAATTCCGGAAGACACGTTGCGCATAACCGTGCAAATTTCGGCATTTTTTATCTTGTTGAATTTTTGGATCGGTTTGATCAGTGCGCTACTTGGCGCGGTACAAAAATCCTCATGGGTTGCTTTGGGCCCGTTGATTTCAAACGTACTTACCTTAACTCTTATTTATGGTTTGACGAAGTTCGCTGACGCATCGATTAGTAATTTGGCAATTGTTTATGGCATTTCAATGATTGCTGCAAATTTGATGTTGAGTATTAGGTTTTATCAACAGAATCCAGGCTTGGTTCCGTATTTTTTTTGGGATAAATCTCATGTGCGCCCTTTGTTATCGGTGGGAGTGCAGTTCTTTATAATACAGCTTGCCGTATTGGTTATATTCACCACCGATAAGTTTCTGATTGCCCAGATTTTTGGGCCTCAATATGTCACCGAATATGAGGTTGTGTTTAAGCTTTTTAGTATCATTAGTTTTGCGCATACGTTAATTTCCGCGCCGCTTTGGTCTGCTTATACGGATGCTTTTCATAGAAATGATATTGCATGGATTCGCACTATGTTGCGAAAACAGTTAATGCTTTTAGCCGGCATTGCTATGGCAGTGGCAATCTTGGCTTTAATAGCGAAATCTGTTATTTCTTTATGGATAAGTGTTGAGTTTTTTGTATCATTGCCATTGATAGTTGCAATGGGATTGTTTGTGGTGATTTCCAGTTGGAATAATATTTTTGCGATGTTTGTAAACGGTATCGGCAATATCTCTGTTCAGCTATATACAGCAATAGCAGCCATGTTAATCAATATTCCACTAGCCCTATTCTTTACAAACCAATTAGGCTTTGGTTCATATGGTGTGGTATTGGCAACTTGCGTAAGTTTGCTTTTTGCAGGCGTGGCGCTTCCAGTTCAGGTGCTGCAGATAATCCGTCGCCAGGCTTGGGTAGTCGATAAATAGTGGGTGTTTTGAAGTTTATGCCAAGAGTCAGTATCCTAATTCCTGTATTTAATCGTAGAAACTTTATCGCTGATTGTATTCAGTCTGCATTGGACCAAACAGTTGCTGATTTTGAAGTGGTGGTGGTAGATAACGCCAGTGACGACGGAACATGGGAGATATGTCAACAGTTTGCGGAGAAAGACCGGCGAGTCCGTATTTTTCGAAACGATAGCAATATTGGACCAGTAAGAAATTGGCTGGCTTGCGTGGAGAAAGCGCGAGGAGAATATGGGAAAATACTGTTCAGTGACGATTTGATCTCGCCAAATTTTCTTGAAAATACACTGCCTTTTCTTGAAAATCCAGATGTTGGTTTTGTTTCAACCGCCGTAACAATTGGTATTTCACCAGAAAGTGGGAAGATCAATTTTTCGTTATCCAGCGCTGAGCAAGTCATTTCCACGGCACGATATTTTCAGTTGCTATTAAACGCCAGAGTGCCATTCTCTCCGGGAGCCGCTATTTTTCGTATGGCGGATATTAGGAAAAATCTGCAACTGTCTTTCCCGACATGTATTCCCCGTGACTTCACATTGAACGGGGCTGGGCCGGATGTTTTGTTGTTTGCATTAACTGCAACAACTTATAAATCTGTGGTAATGCTTCCCTCGGCGGATGTGTTTTTTCGCTCTCATCCAGATTCGTTTACCACACTGAATAATGACAATGAAGTAGAAAAAGGTTATCGGGCTGCATTGGCATGGTTTTTCGCTGAAAAATTGAGCAGAAGCCATTGGGTCAAATATGCCGCCCGTTCTTGGTTGTCAAGAATACAGCGCACACGGAATATAATTTCATTAACCAAGCATTGTTCCGAATACGAGGGACGCGGGACTATTTTTGAAGCGTTAATTGTGTTGGCTACAACGTTTTCCATTGCCGCTGGTGAAATATTAGAGTTCTTTCGCCGGGCCAATACTTAGGTATGAGCAGTCGCAACTTTAATCAGTCATTTAGTATTGCAATAAACGCCTGCAAAGGATTTTCTATTTTACTGGTAGTGCTGGGGCATATCCAATCGCCATTAGGCTCTTATATTTATTCATTTCATATCCCTTTGTTTTTCTTTATAGGAGGGATTTTTATCAATCCCGAGAATTCGCCGATTGAGTTCTTTAAGAAAAATGCTAGGCGTATTCTCCTGCCATACTTTCTTTTTGGAATAGTTGGTTTGGTGGTTAATTCAGTAAAGGAGATTGTATTGGGGCGTGACAGGGAAAGCGTTTTCGATGAGTTGGTTGGGATTTTCTGGTGGATGGATATTGATCATCTACAGCATTATGGATTTGTATTATGGTTTTTGCCGGCTTTGTTTTGGGCAAGAGCGTCTGTCTTTTTGTTAATAAAATATCTGAAAGTAAATTCAATATTGTTGTTGATATTTACGTTAATTTTTTACAGTTATATGACTGATTATCCAGTATTGCCATTGGCTTTGGATAAAGGTGCTTCGGCTCTGCCATGGGTATTGTCTGGCTATGTTTTTGCAAAGTATAAACAAAATTTGTTAAATAATTCAGCGTGGGTGCTGTTGTTTTTTGTGGGAGGGTTTTGGCTGATTTATTATTTTAATCTATTGTTGTCGCTTGATATGGCAAGAAATAATGTAGGAAATATTTATGTTACCTTTTCTTGCGTTTTATTTATTGGTTATTTTTTAATTTTCTTGTTTTTTAAATTTGATTTTCTCGTTCAAAAGTCTTCATTCTTGATGGTATTTGGAATGGAGTCTATGTTGGTTTTGGTTTTGCATCCTTATTTAAATAATATTTTTCATCTAATTATAGAGCATTATTTTAATGGAGAATGGTATTTGAAATTTTTATGTACCTTAGTGGTTTTGTCTTCGTTGATTGCTCTCAAGGGTAAATATTTTGAAAACAAAAGCTTGAGCTTGTTGCTGAAAACTTTGTGAGCTTTAAATGATGTTGCCGAATAATCAGATAAATTTCAAAAGTAATGCCGAGCTCAAGGTTGAACAAATGCTTTTTCTTCCCGCTAAAAGTCAGAGACAGGGCGAGGGTGGGTTGCGCAAACAGGGTCACTTCAAATCGTCGCGCCCCGAAATGCCCCTAGTTAGTATTTTGACGGTCGTTTTTAATGGCGCTGAATTTATTGAACGTACGATATTAAGCATTCTTGATCAAGACTATGAAAACTTGGAGTTTATCGTCATTGATGGCGGTTCCGCCGATGGCACCGTGGATCTTCTCAAACGTTACGAGCATGTGATCGATTATTGGGTTAGCGAGCCGGATAAAGGCATTAGCGACGCATTTAATAAAGCCGTTACCTTGGCGGCGGGGGACTACTTGAATTTTCAGGGAGCCGGAGACTATTTATTATCCAGGCATGTCGTCAGTGAAATGATGGAGGGTGTCGATCCGGAACGCGATATGTTGATTGGTGCCAGAGTACAGCGCGTTTCGGAACAAGACGACAAACAAGTTTTATGGGTGGCGCCAAAGCGATTTAACCCAAAATTTAATAAGCGATCATTATTGTTCCGGATGTCTCTGCCGCATCAAGCCCTGTTTACGCATAAGAAAATGTTCGAACTTTATGGCTTATTCGACGTCAATAACCGTTTTTGCATGGACTATGAGCACTTGTTGCGCGCTTATAGCGATTTTCCGACAGTAAAATTGAAAAATATTATTTTTTCTGCTTGGCGTGAAGGTGGTGTGGGGCAAGATAGGACGCTGGAAGTGCTTAAGGAATATGGGCAAATCAAAATGAAGAATCGGGTGGCGCCTGCTTTTGTTTTATGGCTAATTGAATACTGGATTTTTCTAAAGCACTATTCTAAAAAATATTTGACGCGTAGCCAGGTGGCGAAATGACAGAACCCATTATAACGCGCGTCGCTATTTTATGGACCCAACTCTCCGGCTACATGAATGCCTGTTTAAAGCAATTGGCGCAAACTGAAGGCGTGGAAATTTTTGTTTCGAATATGCGGGTTACTAAAGATTCGCCCTATGATGATAGCCTGTTTTCCTGGATTGAAGAGCGATATGAGTGGGATGTTCGCTTGGACGAAACTGAATTGCTTAGCAGGCTGGAAAAATTTAGACCGAATATCATTGTCTCTTCCGGATGGAATGTGCCTGGACACAGACATATCTTGAAAAAATTTCGGAGTAGGGCCGTTAGGATCATTACCGTCGATAATCCATGGCGAGGAACTATCAAGCAAAGATTGGGGGGGATGATTTCCCGCTTTTATTTAAAGCCGATATGTGACGCACTATTTGTCGCCGGCGAACGGCAGGCTGTTTTTGCGCATCACTTGGGATTTCCACAGCGTCGGATTTTGCGCGGCGTATTAAGCTGTGACCATCAAAAGTTTTCCGCCATCCATTTCGAACGGCAACACTTGTCAGACGAGTCTCATGCTTTTGTATACGTCGGTCGGCTCGCGGCGGAGAAAGGTCTGGATGTGTTGGTAGAGGCTTATCGGCGCTATAGACAGTCCGTAGCAGAGCCTTGGCCGTTAAAATGTTATGGAACTGGACCGTTGAAAGCCATGCTCGAACCTGTGGAGGGTATAGAGCTGATGGGTTTTTGTCAGCCGGGCGATTTGCCTGGAGAATTACTGCGGGCAAACTGTTTAATCCTGCCGAGTACTTTCGAGCCTTGGGCGCTAGTACTGCACGAGGCGGCGTCGGCTGGGTTGGCGCTTATCTGCTCTGCGGAAGTTGGGGCTTCTGTGCATCTGGTTCAAACAGGTTATAACGGATATGTGGTCGAAACCGGGGATGTTGATGAGTTGGCCTCGGCAATGTTGCAATACACTGCGCTACATGAAGGTCAAAGAATGATCATGGCGGAGAACAGTTATTTAATGTCTTTGCAATTCACGCCGGAAAGATGGGCGAATAATTTACTTGATGGCGCCTACCGTATTCTGAGGGAAATGGAGGCATAAATGGAATTATTCGATGTTTTAAAAACCGTTACCCGTCATCCGCTTAATCGGGGACGAAAATTAAATGCAATACTAGGATTTATTCGATGGCAAGTTGCCAGTCGTTTAATTGATAGTCCCATAGCCTTGACTTTGTCAATGGAACGCGCCTTTTGACCGCTAACGGCATGACGGGAGCGACCGGGAATATTTACACCGGATTGCATGAGTTTGAAGATATGGCTTTTATCATGCATTTGTTAAGGGCTGCGGATGGTTTTGTCGATGTCGGGGCTAACGTCGGGTCTTATACCGTATTGGCTTCCGGTGTGGTTGGAGCGAACTCGATCAGCATGGAGCCGGTACCAAGTACATTTTTGCATTTAAAGGATAACATTAATTTAAATGCCATCGGCGGCAAGGTATCGGCACTTAATGTTGGTGTTGGTCGTGAGCACGGTGTTTTAAAGTTTACAGCTGCGTTGGATACCGTCAATCATGTTGTTGCGGCTTCGGAAGAAGGTTTAGAGACGATTGAGGTGGAAGTAAAGACGCTGGATGATATTTTAGAAGACTTCGAGCCGACGTTGATAAAGATCGACGTGGAGGGATTTGAAACGAATGTGATAGCCGGGGCTAGAAAAACCTTATCCAATCCGTCGTTGCTAGGCGTTGTTATGGAATTGAACGGAAGTGGAAGTCGTTATGGGTTCGATGAGGCGAGTTTACATGCTGTTATGCTCGATTATGGCTTTACTACTTTTAAATACGATCCACTTACGCGCCAGTTAATGCCCAACAATAGGCAAAGCCAAAATGTCGGAAATATGCTTTATCTTCGAAACGTCGAGCAAGTGATTGAGCGAATAGCATCCGCACCGAAATTTACGACCAATAATGGTTGGGAAATCTAAGGGCTACGTCTTGATTTCGCTCGTATCATTCTCGGAATCTCGCGGCGGCGCGGCAAAAGCCGCCCAAAAAGTTTTTCTGGCCTTACGGAAAAAGCGGATTTCTGTTCAGTATGTTGTCGTGGAAAAATTCTCGAACGATGAGTCTGTTATGGCGCCTGGAAGGTTGGAGTTCTTTTGGCATTTCCTTAAAAGATTGTTTGCTTTTATTGTGCAGAAATGCCAATTAAGTAAAAATTCCGTCAAGCATTCTCTTAATTTATTTAGTTGCGATAGCGTTCTGAATATCATTCGAAACTCAGAGTTAGTTCATTTGAATTGGATAAATAATGAAGCTATTGCTTTAGAAAAAATCCCCAGTATAAATGGAAAGATAATTATTACTTTGCATGACGAATGGTTTTATTGCGGAAGCGAGCATTTGGCATTAGAAAGCACCCGATTTATAGAGGGTTATCATGCCGCGAATAAAAATGTGACTGGAGTTGATCTGGATAGATTCACCTGGATTAGGAAGAAGCGAGTCTTAAATGCCATCAAAGACAGAGTTATTTTTACTGCTCCCTCTACCTGGATGGTAAATCGGGCAACCGAAAGCCCTTTATTGAGAGATTTTGATATACGGCTTATACCCAATTGTTTGGATACAGAGCTTTATAGGCCGATGACTAATGATTTTTTAGCGGATTACGGCGTGTCTCCCAAAGACAGAGTCATTCTGTTCGGTGCCGTGCATGGCAAGAACATGGGCATGAAAGGCTTTCATTTGTTGTACCAGGCTTTACGTTTGTTGGCGGCTCGGCTGCATGAAAAAAACAATATTGTGCTGGTCAGTTTTGGAGGAACGGTAGGCAAAAACGCCATGGATTTTGGCTTCCGGCATGTCGAGATCGGCCATGTGATTGAACCGTCGCGGTTGGTGAAACTTTATAGCCGCGCGGACTTTACCGTGGTGCCCTCGCTAGTCGAGTCATTCGGACAGGTCGCCGCTGAAAGCTTGGCCTGTGAAACGCCCGTCATCGCCTTTGATTGCTCAGGCCTAAAAGACATTGTATTTCATAAAATCAACGGTTATCTCGCCACTCCATATTCCACGAATTCATTGTGCGAGGGCATGCTGTGGATGCTGGAGACCGATCTACCCACTTTACGGCAATTGGGCAAAAATGGCAGACAGCACGTGCTTGAGACGTTTTCCGAAGATGTTGTCGTTGAAAAACTGCTTAATCTTTATCGCGAACATGCTCAATCGGGCATTGTTTTCCAATAAAAAAAACCAATTGTGTCTAATTTAATATCGATCATCACAGTTTGCTTCAACAGCGTTTCCACTGTCGAAGACACCATTCTTTCCGTAGCCAATCAAAAATATCCGGACAAGGAACACATCATTATCGATGGTGCCTCGACAGACGGAACCATGGATGTGGTAACGCGATACAAGGATTTATTGCGAGCGGTTTCCGAACCGGATCGCGGTATCTACGATGCCATGAATAAAGGTATTGCAATGGCGAGCGGCGAAATTATCGGGATACTCAATGCAGATGATTTTTATGCTGACGACACGGTGCTGGATCAAGTAGCCAACGTGTTTTCCGATGCGACAGTCGATGCTTGTTACGCCGATTTGTTATATGTAGAGCAGAAAAATACCAACCGAGTTATGCGCTATTGGCAATCGAAGCCTTTTCAGCATGGTCTTTTTGAAAAAGGCTGGATGCCTGCGCATCCCACTTTTTTTGTGCGCCGGAAAATATACGAGCAATACGGCGGTTTCGATCTTAATTTTCCGCGCCAGGCGGACTTTGATCTGACCATGCGTTTTTTGGAAGTTCAAAACATTAAATCAGTCTATGTGCCGGATATTTGGGTAAAGATGCGTATAGGCGGAGTTTCCAATAATAGTATCCGAGGCGTTTTGGAAGGTAATATCGAGGCGTATAAAGCAT
Organism: Methylomonas sp. PHL2-19; assembly: GCF_059331595.1. Classification (NCBI taxonomy): domain Bacteria; kingdom Pseudomonadati; phylum Pseudomonadota; class Gammaproteobacteria; order Methylococcales; family Methylococcaceae; genus Methylomonas; species Methylomonas sp. PHL2-19. Next base: position 3,722,010 of record NZ_CP196839.1, on the reverse strand, counting down.
GCACAAAGAATGGCCTATGCGTATCCCCGCTGCCCTTTATTATCCGCAAAATGCTATCCCGAGTACCGCAATTCTTCAAACGTCCAAAAGTTACCGAATAGATTCTTTGTTAAAATGCCTGTCAGCTCAATTTAAAGTACAGACATGAAACACATCGAACTCCTTTCCCCCGCTGGCACCATTCGTAACATGCGTTACGCTTTTGCGTTCGGCGCTGACGCTGTCTATGCCGGGCAGCCGCGTTATAGCCTGCGTGTGCGTAACAACGATTTTATGGCCGACAACTTAGCCAAAGGCATCGCCGAAGCGCATCAACTAGGCAAAAAATTCTTTTTGGCTGCCAACGTCATACCGCATAACGCCAAGATCAAAACCTTTTTGAAGGATATGGCGCCGATCATCGCGATGCAGCCTGATGCGCTGATCATGGCCGATCCAGGGTTGATCATGATGACACGGGAACAATGGCCGGAGATGCCGATTCATTTGTCGGTGCAAGCCAATACCGTCAACTATGCCAGCGTAAGATTCTGGAAAAGCATGGGCGTAGAGCGAGTGATTCTGTCACGCGAGTTGTCGCTGGACGAGATTGCCGAGATTCGTCAGCAGTGCCCTGATATGGAACTGGAAGTATTCGTACACGGCGCGTTATGTATCGCTTATTCCGGCCGTTGCCTGTTGTCAGGTTACTTCAATCATCGTGATCCAAACCAAGGTACCTGCACAAATTCTTGCCGTTGGAAATACGACACTAAGCCAGCTGTGGAAAATGCGGAAGGCGATTATTTGTTGGCCGATAGTGCGGTCATTTCGATGAATGACCTGAATCAGGGCTTAAACACTGCCAGTTGTGGTAGCGCTGATAGGCATCCTTTGGCAGACAATATCTATTTCCTGGAAGAAGAAGGTCGTCCGGGCGAATTGTTGCCGGTCATGGAAGACGAAAACGGCACTTACATCATGAATTCTAAAGACTTGCGCGCGATAGAGCACGTGCAGCGCTTGGTGGAAATCGGTGTCGACAGCCTGAAGATCGAAGGCCGTACCAAATCGCATTTTTACGTGGCGCGCACCGCGCAAACCTATCGGCAGGCAATAGACGATGCGTTGGCGGGCAGACCGTTTCAGCCGGAGTTATTGGGTATTCTGGATAACTTGGCAAATCGTGGTTATACCGATGGTTTTTATCAGCGCCACCATACCCACGAACATCAAAATTACCTATCCGGCTATTCCAAAAGCCATCAACAACAGTTTTGCGGGGAGATTACCCATTACGACGCCGAAACGGGTTGGGCCGACATTAGCGTCAAGAACAAATTTTCGCTGGGTGATAAGCTCGAATTGATTCTACCGCACGGTAATCGGGATATAACCGTGGAGAATATGGTCGATAAATACGGTCAGCCCATGCAGGAAGCGTCTGGGGGTGGTTATGAAGTGAAAATTCCGCTGCCTGATGCTGATTGCCAGTACGGATTGCTGGCACGTTATTACTAGCCTTTGGAGGCTGTATGTCATTTCTTACCGGCGCTTTATGTGATCGCTTTTCCGCCCAAGAAAATTTTCAAATTGCCGAGCCTTTGTTTCGGTATTTCGGTGGCAAAAGCCAATTCAGTGGGCAAATCACGACTTTGAAAGTGTTCGAGGACAACACTTTGGTGCGGACCGTCCTGGAAGAGAAAGTCGCTAATCGAGTTCTGGTGATCGACGGTGGCGGCTCAAAGCGTTGCGCCTTGCTGGGGGATACCTTAACTGCTTTGGCAGTCGAAAATGGCTGGCAGGGTATCGTCGTATACGGCAGTATTCGCGGTACGGAAGCCATCAACAAAATGCCGATTGGGGTGGCGGCTTTGAACACGCATCCGCTCTGTAGCAGTAAGCACGGGCATGGTCACCGGGACTCCATGATCACTTTTGCCGGCGTCAATTTCAAAAAAGATCACTATCTTTACGCGGATAGCGACGGAATTATCGTCTCGGAAACAAAATTGGATTAAAATCGTTTTGTCTTAACCAAGTAAAACACTCAAGAATATGCAAATCGTACTCGCTAACCCTCGTGGATTCTGTGCCGGCGTAGACCGGGCTATTGAAATTGTCGATCAAGCGATCGATACCTTCGGTGCACCCATTTATGTGCGGCACGAAGTGGTGCATAACCGTACGGTAGTTGACGGCTTGAAGGAAAAAGGCGCAATTTTTATCGAAGAACTCAGTGATGTGCCGGTGGGGTCCTATCTGATTTTTAGTGCTCACGGTGTGTCCAAACAGGTCCAGAAAGAAGCTGAAGAGCGCAAGTTAACCGTGTTCGACGCGACTTGTCCGTTGGTGACCAAAGTGCACATGCAAGTGGCCAAACATGCCAAACAGGATAGAGAAGTGATTCTGATTGGCCATGCCGGCCATCCTGAAGTTGAAGGCACGATGGGTCAGTACGACAAATGTACTGAGCATGGCGATATTTATCTGGTGGAAACTCCGGATGATGTAAAAAACCTGAGAGTCAATAATCCGGATAATTTGGCTTATGTCACCCAGACCACATTGTCTATGACCGACACCAAAATAATGGTCGACGCATTGCGTGAACAATTTCCGTCCATCAAGGAACAGAAAAAAGACGATATTTGCTACGCCACTCAAAACCGCCAAGACGCGGTCCATGATCTGGCAAAAATTTCCGATTTGATTTTGGTGGTAGGTTCGCCGAACAGTTCCAACTCCAACCGCTTGCGGGAAATTGCCGAACAGTTGGGTAAGCAGGCATTTTTGATCGATACCTATAAGGATTTGAAACAAGAGTGGTTGGAGGGCATCAACGTAGTCGGTGTGACTGCTGGTGCCTCTGCGCCTGAAGTGTTAGTACAGGAAGTTATTAATCAGCTCAAAGAGTGGGGCGGAGAAACCACTCAGGTTCGTGAAAACAAAGGTATAGAAGAAAAAGTAGTATTCTCGATTCCGAAAGAATTGAAAAAACACATGGAAGCTTGATTCCGTTTACGTCTGGAGAATTTTTATGAGCCTTACTGCCCAAGAACTGGTGGCGGCAGCCAAACAACAGATTACAGAAATCGATGTGGCGACTGCGCAAACGCGCTTGAGCGGTTTATTGCTGGATGTGCGCGAACCAGCCGAGTACGCAGCCGGACATTTGCCGGGGGCTGTTAACATTCCTCGTGGCTTGCTGGAATTTAAGATCGATAGCCATCCGGATTTTCAAGGCCGGCAACAAGCAGAGATAGTGGTTTATTGCCAGACCGGAGGACGTTCGGCACTGGCTACTCAGGTCTTGAATCAACTAGGTTATAGCGGTGCAGTCAGTATGGCGGGCGGTTTTAAAGCCTGGACGGAGAGCGGTTTAAGCGTTGAGTGAGTTAAACCAAGTCCGCATCGATAAGTGGCTGTGGGCTGCGCGTTTTTTCAAGACGCGCGGTTTGGCTGGCGATGCGGTCAGCGGCGGCAAAGTGCATGTCAACGGCCAGCGCTGCAAGCCGGGCAAGGAAGTGAAAGTCGGCGATTTGATTAGCGTTACCAAAGACCAATACACTTGGGAGCTTACGGTGACCGATCTGAATAATCAACGCCGTCCCGCTAAAGAGGCTGTGGCGCTTTACAGCGAAGACCAAGCCAGTATCAATAAGCGGCTTAAGCAAATCGAGTTACACAAGCAGCAGCAAGCCTTGCTGCATCCGTCTGAGCGCGAGCATAAACCCAACAAAAAACAACGCCGGCAAATTCATCGCTTCAAACAGGACGCACTTTAAGCGCTATTTGCCGCGTCGAACAAAACAATAGCCACAAAACACACTTCAATTTATTATTCCCGGCCAACTTGCATGGAATTAGTGCTTCAATAGCGTCTATCCACGGCACCAAGATGCCTTACGATAAATTTTATCGCGCCACAATTAAGCGGCGCCTAAGAACTCGATTCTACATTTAAACGATACTGCGTCAGGCATATACCGGCTTGCGTTTCGCGACACCATAGGATATTTAATGTCGATACGTTGTTTTTCTGTCCTTACTACTGTAATGCTAACTGGCGGTTTGCTGGCCGGTTGCGCCACAACCCGGCAAATTGCCGTCGATTATCCCAAAACCGAGTCTTTACCGATCAAGCCGCTACGCGGTCAAACCACGGTGAGCGGTGACGACTACTATGTACAATTGGTCTCCGACTTTGATTTCAAGGGGGATAACGCCCTGAAAGGCGGTTGTAGTGATGTGGGCGGCCATTACGAAAACGGAGACCTGTCTGCGGCGCTGGTATTTAGTGTGCATAACGATGCGTTAAAACTGAAGCGCGAAGCCAGCGGCTTTTTGTATCAAGCCACCACCGGTAAATGCAATTTCAAACTGGAAACCAAAAAATCCTATCTGACCCCTTGGTTACGCCTCGATTCCAGCAAGGATACCTTAATCGAATACAATTTTTTGACCAGTAACAGCCACGAAGCCAATCTTTCCCAGTTAATTAACGACGTGAATGCCGCCAGCAGTTTGTTCGCATTCACCGGTGTCGGCGCGGGTATGGCGGTGATGGGCAAGCTGGCCGGCAACTGGGTGGAGAGCAATCCACAAGTGGTGGCCAAAACTCCCGCAGCCGGTACTTCTGGTAACGGTAAATACAGTTCCGAGACGCATTCTTTGCCTGCCAGTGTGGTACTTGCGGGGGACAGTAGTAGTTTCAATCAAATCCGTCTGGGCGTTTATGAAGTGGTTGAAGGTGGTTTGAGTGCTTGGTCTTCCGAAAGCAAATTGTTGGGCGAATTGCGGGTATACCCGGAAATAGTCTCCTCATTACTGTTGAAAACCTCGGGCGACCTGCCGCCCGACGCGCATGATTTGTCACTTGATGAGTTGTGGCGGATACCGATTCAAACGGCCAATGGCGAAGTCAGTTTGCGGCAGTTGATCGATCAAGTCGACCCGGCCGCGAAACCCAATCTGCAACCGGATTGGCAAAACTACCCGGATGTGGAAAGCCAATGCCGGCGCTTGAAGCTGGCGATGAAGGATTTGGGCTTCAATAAATTTGATCGCAATGCGGTGTTGTACTATTTCCTGAGCAAAACCTCGCCGGATTGGAAAAACTTTAATATCTCCGCGCAGCGGGCCATGACCGACGAAATCCGCCCCAAGTTGCTGGAACAATATCGGGCTAAGGACTTCGCCGGCTGTCTGGCGAGCGAAGACTACGCCGTTATGAAGAGCATGAAGCTGGCGGTTAACACCGAGCAGGATTGGGAGGCGCTGACCAACTCCCGGCAGAAAAAAGAAGGCGTCATCAACCCAATTCAATCGGCGGCGCGGCAATTTTTATCGGCTTTGCAAAATCCCAACAAAGACGAAGCCGCTCGGCAGCTATACCCTTTATTAAATACCGAAAAAGGCGGGAACGGCACGGTGCTACTGCAAAACCATTTGGGCAACTTTGGTTTGGAAGCGCTACTGCAAGTGCCGACGGTTGCTGACGAAGGCGTGCTGATCAACGCCGCTCAGCTGGCGGGTGTGTTTAGCGGGCTCAATGTCGAGACTTACACTTGTGCGCGTCCGGCTCAAGATCAAGGCCAGCCTTTGGCGAATATCGGCATCATGCTGTTTGTCACCAAACCCGGCAGCCCGCGTGAAAAAGGCGGGGCTTTGGAGTTTGAGTTAGTGCAAGGCAAGATTACCCGCCTGGCTTTTCAACATCCGTCCTTTCGAGATTTTGAACAAAACCTGGCCGATTATCCGGATCTCGGTGGATGCCGGATAGATGCCGATTTGTTGAATAAGCTGCACTAATTTCCAGCGTGTGGTGGTGACAATGAATCGAAAAAAAGGCTTGATCGCAGGATTGGGGCTTATTGCGCTTTTGGCGATCTACGCCTTCTTGGGGTTTTATCTGGTGCCGGCACTGGCCTTAAAAAAACTGCCGGCTTTAATTCAGGAAGAAACCGGACAGCAAGCCCGGCTTTCGGCAATTCGCTTTAACCCCTTCAAATTCACACTGACCTTGGAAGGCTTTGCCCTGGCGGCGAAAGACGGCAAAGATCTGGCGGGTTTCGAGCGTTTATTTGTCGATTTGGACACCGTCGAGTCGGCAAAGCTGGGCGGTGTGGTTTTAGACGTCATTGATTTGCATAATCCGCAAGTCAATATCGAACGTCGCGCCGACGGCGCATTCAATTTTGCGGATATAAAAACCAAGCAATCAGAGTCGCAGCCTGACACAAAAGAGAGTGACGGCGAAAGCTTGGCGCTGTTGGTTCATCAAATCGCGATCACAGAAGGACGCATAGGCTGGCAGGATGCTACCAGCGGTCAAGTGCTATCGGAAAACCTGTTACCGCTTAATCTATCACTCAACGAATTTAGCACTCAGGCGGCAAGCAGTGCGCCGGGGGAATTGAGTGTGGGTTTGGAATCGGGCGGCACTATCCAATGGCATGGCGATTTCTCGATTGCACCGCTGGCTTCTAAGGGTCAGTTGCAGTTGGAAAAAATAGGTCTGGCCAGAAGCTGGCAATTATTTTTGCAACAAATCCTGCCGGTGGAAATCGTCAACGGCGTGCTGGGTTTGCAAGTCGATTACACGCTTGCCCAAGCAGCGGATGGGATGCTCACAAAGCTAAGCAACGGCAATGTCGAGATCAAACAGCTGGAGATCACCGAGAACAATCACGGTAAGCCGTTAGTGAGTCTGCCGGCCTTGGCGGGCAACGGCATTAATGTCGATGTTAATCAGCAGCAAGTTGAGATTGGAGCGGTATCCAGCAGCGATGCGGGGATTAGCGCATGGTTGCAAGCTGACGGTATTGTCAATTATCAGGCTTTGTTTGCCGGAGATGCCGCGGCTCAAGACGTTAATCAACCACCTGCAACGCCGATGGTTGCCGAGGAAAGCAAGCCCTGGCTGGTTAGAGTGGATGAGTTGGCATTCAACAACTACAACATTCATTTTACCGATTACAGTTTGCCGAAGCCGCTGGAGCTGCAACTGAGCGAGTTGAGTGGCAAGGTGCAAAAATTTAGCACGCAGGACAGTGGTAAATTGCCGGTGCAATTGAGCTGCAAGTTCAATAATACCGGCGGGTTGAAAGTGGACGGCGAGATGAGTTTGCAGCCTTTTGAGGGGACTTGGGCGCTGGATATTCACGATATTAATCTGAAAGTGTTCCAATCTTATCTGGACCCCTTTTTAAAACTGGAATTGGTGGATGGCGATTTCAGCGGGAAGGGTAATCTGCAATTAGCGGTGGCCGAACAGCTGCAACTCACGTTTCAAGGGGATGCGAATTTAGAAGGTTTGGTGACTCGGGATCAGCTCAAAAACGTGGATTTCTTGAAATGGTCCAATCTGGAGGTGTCGGGAATAGACATCGATTTGGCGAAACAGGATTTCAAATTCGCCAAGGTAATGTTTGACCGTCCTTACCTGCGGTTTAATATCAAAAAGGATGGTAAAACCAATATCGACGATCTAATGCTGCCGCAAACACCCGCAAAACCAGCGCCGGCAGCTAAACCTCCTGCAAAACCGGCGGCCGGCAAATCCACCGAGCCGCGGGTCAGTATCGGTAAAATCGAACTGAAAGAGGGTAAGTCGGATTTCTCCGACTACTCCTTGATATTACCGTTCGTAGCGGCGATGAACAGTCTCAACGGCGAAGTCAGCGGGTTTTCCTCGGACAAAGATGCCGAGGCCAAGTTGGCTTTAAAAGGCAAGGTTTACGAGATGGCTTCGGTCGGTATCAAAGGAAAATATCAATTCGATACAGGGGATTCGGACATTGCCCTTAATTTTACTAACATGCCTTTGCCGTTGATTACGCCTTATATGGCTGAGTTTGCCGGCTACCGGATTGAGAAAGGCCAAATGGCGCTGGATTTGCGATACACCATCAAGCAGGCGCAGTTGGCAGTGCAGAATAAATTGCTCATTGATCAGTTGACCTTGGGTGAGCATGTGGAAAATCCGAATGCGGTGTCCTTGCCTTTGCATTTGGCGATTGCCTTGCTGAAAGATGCGGACGGCAAAATTAATCTGGATTTTCCCATCACCGGCAGTCTGGAAGATCCGAAATTCAGTATTGGTTCCTTGCTGGCCGATGTGTTGGTTAATCTGATTTCTAAAGTGGCGATGTCGCCGTTCAAAGCGCTGGGTTCGCTGCTCGATGATGACAAGGATTTTAGCGCGGTGGCTTTCGCACCGGGTAGTGCTGAATTGGCTGTCGAAGAATCCGCCAAACTGGATCAGCTTAATAAAGCCTTGCTCAGCAAACCCGAGTTGACCCTGGAAATCAAAGGTATTGCCTACCAAAACATGGATTGGCCGGCGATGCGCTTTGAAGCAGTAAAGGATGTATTGAAAAAAATGAAGTCCGGCGAGTTGCGCGACAAGGGTGAGAAAGTTCGGCACGAATACATCGAATTATCCGACGATGACTACAAGCGCTTGCTGGCCAAGTTTTTTGGCGAAGTCTTCCCGCAGGAGATGGATAGATCCCTATTAGGCAAGCCGCGGATCAAGGCTAATCCGGACTCTGACTTTTACCCGTTGGCGCAACAGAAACTGGAAGGCATTTTTCCACCCGATCCGCAGCGCCTTAACGATCTGGCGATTGCCAGAGCCAATCATATCGCGCAGTATCTGGCCGAACCGGGCGGGATTAGCAAAGATAGGCTGTATCTGATGGCGACCGAGTTGAATCAGGCTGAAACAGCCGATGGGATTAAATCGGTGCTATCGTTGAGCGTTTCACAGTAAACGGAAGCTTACACTGTTTGTAATATAATGGCGTTTACGCAGCGATAGTGGCGCATCGATTTGTATTTAAGGTTTTATAAAAATGGAGATTCTAATGTCAACCCAGTTTTTTCGATTTATTCCACTGTTGGCGCTAAGCGTTGGCGGACTGTTTTTCGTGTCTCCGGCGGCTGCGCAATCGCTAACATCCTGCACGATGACTTACAAGTTGAGCGGTTGGTCACTCGTTTATAAGCAATACGATGGCCTGGGTAATATCAGCTGCAGTAACGGACAGCGGGCGCAAGTAGCACTGGCGTCCAAGAGCATAGGTTTTACCATCGGTAAATCGGAAATCGAGGGGACAGGGGTGTTTTCCGAAGTTAGAAATCTGAATGAAATCTACGGCAGCTTTGTCGCCTTCGAAGGCCATGCCGGTGCCACCAAGTCGATAGACGGGCAATTGTTAACCCGAGGCGAAATTTCTTTAGCACTGTCCGGCAAGGGTCGCGGTATAGACATTGGCGTCACCTTGGGCGCTTTGACTATCTCACCTAGATGATCGGTTTTTGCGTTGCCGGTGCTTACCGATAAGGTCTGGGATTTTGCTGATTATGTCGATAGTAGGTGACCTGTGCCGTTTGTAGTCCGAGATCAGACGGGGGCAATCGTGCAGCTGTGCGACAGCGGCGATGAGTGGCTCGATGTCGACCACCCGGAAGTAGCGGTATTCTTGCAGCAGGTCCCAAGTGATAAGGCAAGGGAAGCCTTGTCAGCTACCGATAACGATATGGTCAGGGTCATAGACGACTTGGTGGATTTACTGGTAGCCAATCAGGTGTTAATTTTTACCGAGCTTCCTGAGCGCGTGCAAACCAAGTTGTTGGCAAGGAAGCAACTCAGAAAGGATGTGAATGCCTTGCAAAATTTGATGGTAGACGATGAAGGGTTGTTCTAGGCAATGGTTGAGGGCTTAGCAACACAGCGCGCTGTTGGTTTTGTCGCCTATTGGGATGTCATCCTGAATAGTGAGCGATTCGCAGCACGTTCATCAATAATGGATGCTCTGTGAAAAACTCGTTTTTTCTGGTCATACCCCAGCAAAAAAATGATCCCCAATTGTCGGCGTCATTTACCGACGATGCGCTACGGCAATGGATCGCGGAACTGCCGACGGCCAATCCCGGTCTGGCCGCCCGTTTGTTTTACGAGTTGTTAGGTGAATTAATTTCGGTGGAAATGCCGGCGGCGAAACGCTTGCATGCCTTGGAGTTACTCAGAGACAGCTTTTACTTGATTGACGATTATTTGCGCTCGCGGCTGATCAAGTTCGGTTTTCCAAAGGGCGAAAGCGAAAAAAAAATATTCGGCTTAGCCTGCGCAATCGAAAGACAATTTACCATCGGCTATTGGAGCGTGGTCAAGGATTTGACCCGCCGAGAAATCGGTTGGTTGCAGGGTAAATCCACGGCCTTGGCGATACAGCGGACTATCCGGGGCTTGAGCCGCATCGTGATAAGTCATTACATGATGAGCTATCCGGTGCCGGATTGGATCTGGATCGATTTGCACTCGTTGTATAAACTCGCCGTGAAGCTGGATAAGGCGGGCTCCAAGGTGGCCGACCAGGGCGGTATATTCAGCAAACTGTCGTCAGTCGAAGACAGCTATAAACAAATATTGCTGTTAAGTTTGGCCTATCCATCCGGCTTAATGCAGAAAGAGTTTCAACTGGTTTATGAGTTTCTGGAGAAAATCAGCGATTTTCTGCAAATCGAAACCAAACCGGTAGCCGAACAAGCCGTGCAATGCGCGATTTTAATGGACGAAGACCTGCCGCCGGCTTTTTTGCTCGGTGGCACACAGACAGATCGCCGGTCGGATTCGGCCATGCTTTACCTGAATCTGACCAAGTTGGGTAAAGTCATCAAACAGGCGGACAAACTGTGCAGCAAGGAGGAAGCGCGCTTTAGTTCGCTGGAAGTCGATAAGAATAATCATCAAAAGTTATCCGCGGAACTGTTCGACTATCTGATGCAGCGCTGGCAAGGGAAGGAGCCGCAAGGGACGGTATATTTTGCCGATAGGCTGGATAGATATGTGGCTATTGGTTTGGAAACGACCTATGATCTATTGGAAACCGGTAGACCCGGTCTGGAAACTGGTCTGGAAATTCGGGCAGAGACTGACTCCGAACGCGCCTTGTCCTGTAATTTCCACAAGGAAGGCGTGCTGTCTATCGGCAGCTTGGTGAGTTTTCGTAAGATAGACGCGATGCCGCAACAACGTTCGCTCGGCGTGGTTTGCAAAATACTGCTCCCCAAGCAGGATTCCAAACTGATATTTGAGGTGATGGTCATCGCCGCGCAAGCTTTCCCGGTGGCTTATCAGGCGCTTGAGGCGGATACCGATGCGGAGCGCAAGAAAGCCTTGATCTATGGCATAAGAGATAATGAAGGCGAAAAGAGCTTTATCATCATGGATTCTTTTCGCTTGAAAGACGGCGATTTATTGCGAATGTTCATGGGGCATGAGAATTTTCCCATTATTTTGAACGGCCGTAGAAATATCGGCTTGGGCTATTGGCAGTTCGAATGCCGGCGTATTCTGGACGACGTCGTTCCCACGCAGAACAAGAAGAAAGGCTATGATTTTATATAACAAAGACGATTGCCGCCCGGTTCCGATAGGGAATAGGCGGCAGAACCCAGCAAACAGACTCAATGACAGCAAATACCGATCAGACATCTGATTTTAACGCCCTCGTCGATCCGCACGCCCAGCGTGAGGCCGAAAAATACGAGAATCCCATCCCCAGTCGCGAGCTGATCCTCCAGCTTATTCAAGAAGCCGGCAAGCCGCTACGCCGCCAACAAATCGCCCAACAATTTGCCCTGGAAACACCTGATGCCCTGGAGGCGCTGCGCCGCAGGCTGCGCGCCATGGAGCGCGACGGCCAGTTAAGTTTTAACAGCCGGCAAAAATATTGCCTGGGCTCCGGCGGCAACACTATCGCCGGACGGGTGCTTGGCCATCCGGAAGGCTTCGGTTTCTTGAAACCCGATGACGGTAGCGAAGATTTGTTCTTGTCGCCGCGGGAAATGAAGCCGCTGATGCCTAATGACCGAGTCATCGCGCGCGTGGCCGGCATTGATAGACGCGGCCGTCGCGAAGCGGCAGTGATTGAAATCAGCGAACGCAATACGCATCAAGTGGTCGGTCGGTTTTTTACCGAGGGCCGCGTGGCTTATGTGGTGCCGGATAACAAAAAGATTGCCCACGAAGTACTGATTGCCAAGGAAGACGTCGGCCATGCCAAACAAGGCCAGATTGTGGTGGCGGAAATCATTCAGCAACCAAGCCAGCATTGTCAGCCCTTGGGTCGCATCACTGAAGTGCTGGGCGTGCATATGGCGCCGGGCATGGAAATCGAAATGGCGATTCGCTCGCACGATTTGCCCAATCAGTGGCCGGATCAATTACTGGAAGAAATCAAGGAACTCACGCCGCAAGTGCCCGAGTCCGCCAAGCAGGGCAGGGAAGATATTCGCAAGTTGCCCTTGGTCACCATAGACGGCGAAGATGCCCGGGATTTCGACGATGCTGTCTACGCGCAGAAAACCCCAAAAGGCTGGAAGTTGTTGGTGGCGATTGCCGATGTCTCGCACTATGTAAAAGTCGATACAGCCTTGGATGCCGAAGCCAAAAACCGCAGTACTTCTGTATATTTTCCGGAAAAAGTCATTCCGATGCTGCCGGAGATACTGTCTAACGGTTTGTGTTCGTTGAACCCGGAAGTGGATCGTTTATGCATGGTCTGCGAATTACTGATCAACGATGAAGGTAATGTCCTGCGTTCGCGGTTTTTTGAAGCGGTGATGCGCTCCCATGCGCGTTTGACCTATACCGACGTAGCAAAAATGCTGGTGGACGGCGATCAGAAACTGGCAAAAAAATACGCCGCTTTGTTGCCGCATTTACAGACTCTGTATGACTTGTACAGGGTGATGCGTAAGCAGCGCGAGTTGCGCGGGGCGATGGATTTCGACACCCAGGAGACCAAAATCGTCTTTGGGCCGGAGCGCAAAATCGCTGAAATCGTGCCTTTGCAGCGCAACGATGCCCATAAGCTGATCGAAGAATTTATGATTACCGCCAACACGGCAGCGGCGAAGTTTCTTAATAAGAAAAAAATGCCGCGCCTGCTGCGGATCCACGATGGCCCCGGCCCGGAAAAATTACTGGCACTGAAAACCTTTCTAGGCGAACTGGGTTTATTTCTGGGGGGTAAGGCGCAACCCACACCATTGGATTACATGCATCTGCTGGAGTCGGTAAAGGAACGTCCCGACGCGCATTTGATTCAGACGATTTTGCTGCGCTCCATGTCGCAAGCCGTTTACAGCCCGGAAACCAAAGGCCATTTTGGCTTGGCGCTGGATGCCTATGCGCACTTTACTTCGCCGATCCGGCGCTACCCTGATTTGCTGGTGCATAGGGCGATCAGGCATTGTCTGGCCGGTAAGTCGGTTGATAGTTTTTATTACACGCATCCTGACATGGTGTTGTTGGGTGAGCATTGTTCGGCGAACGAGCGCCGCGCCGACGACGCCACCCGCGATGTGGTGAGCTGGCTGAAATGCGAATACATGATGGATAAGATCGGCGAAGAGTTCGACGGCGTGATTTCCGCCGTGACCGGTTTTGGCTTTTTCGTTGAATTGCAATCGATTTACGTGGAAGGCTTGGTGCATATCGCCTCCCTGGTACAGGATTATTTTGCTTTCGACGCCAGTAAACATCAGTTGTACGGCGAGCGCACCGGCGTACGTTACCGCTTGGGCGATATGGTGAAAATTCGCGTGGTGCGGGTTAATCTGGACGACAAGAAAATCGATTTTGAGTTGCTACAGTCGGGTAAAAAAATCGCTAAGACCAAATCCTCTTCGAGCCGCAAAAAAGCCGAAGCCGGCGCTAAAGCGACGAAGTCGAATAAAGATAAGAAATCCTCAAGTAAGCCAAAAGCCAAAAAACGCCGTCGCTCATGACTTTAACCCAATTGTTTGGTATTCACGCGGTGCAAGCCGCGCTGGATTATTCACCGCAAAAAATTCGCCGTGCCTGGGTGGATAGTCAACGCCAGGATGTACGCCTGAAGCAAGTGATAGACGATCTCGTCAAGCTGGGTATCAATCCGGAAAAAACCGAGCGTAAAAAGCTGGAAAAGATGGCCGACGGCAAAAATCACCAAGGGATTGTGGTGGCCGTGGAATTGCCGGCGATGCGCAGCGAAGACCAACTCAAGCACGATGTCGAAGCGCTAACCACTATGCCGTTTTATCTGGTGCTGGATCAAGTGCAAGATCCGCACAATCTCGGCGCTTGTCTGCGTACCGCAGATGCCGTGGGCGCGCATGGTGTGATCGTTACTAAAGATAATGCCGCCGGTATCACGCCGACGGTTTGTAAAGTAGCCAGCGGCGCGGCGGAAACAGTGCCGGTGTATCAGGTTACCAATTTGGCCAGGGTACTGCGCTGGTTGAAAGAGCAGAATATCTGGATCATGGGCGCGGCCGGCGAAGCTGAACAAACTGTGTTTCAGATGGAACTGGATATGCCTTTGGCGGTGGTGATGGGTACGGAAGGTACTGGCATGCGCCATCTGACCCGTCAGCATTGCGATTTTCTGGTGAAAATTCCTATGGCTGGACAGGTGGAAAGCCTGAACGTATCGGTGGCTGCTGGCGTATTGTTGTACGAAGTGTTTCGGCAGAAACTGCTTGCTTAAACGGCATGAAGCGCATGGGCTATGTTTCGGCGGCGTTGCTTGCCAGCGCATTGAGCTCGATGGCTTATGCTGAAATCGATGCGAGAGCAATCGCCTTTAATTGCCGTAATTGTCACAACGAGTCGAGCTTGGGTGCCCAAAGCTCAAGCCCTTCGCTAAAAAGTTTATCCGCTCAGCAGATCCAGCAGGCCTTGCTGGATTTTAAATACGACAAAAGGCCCGCCACATTGATGCCGCGTTTGGCTAAAGGTTACAGCGACACCGAGCTGGCGGCGGTTGCCGAGTATTTGAGTCGCCATTAATGACCGGATTATCCCGCAGACGTTTTTTACAAGGCCTTGCCGGAGTTGGGGCTGGTGTTCTTAGCGGTTGTGGCGGATTGTCGTTCTTTTGGGGTGCCAAAGCGCATGTCGTAGTGGTCGGTGGCGGCTTCGGTGGCGCGACTGCAGCGAAATATTTGCGTTTATTGAATGCGAATATTCAAGTCACGCTGATCGAACCCAAAGCCAAATATATCACTTGTCCTGGCAGTAATTGGTTGTTTGCCGGTTTGACGGGCCTCGACCAGTTGACGGTCGATTACCAGGCTTTGCAAGACAAATATGGAATCAAACTGTTAATTGATCGCGTCAGCAGTTTAGATGTTGGGCAACGGCGATTGCGATTGGCCGGTGGGCAGAGCGTGAGCTATGACAGGTTAATCATGTCGCCCGGTATAGATTTTCGTTGGGATACGATGGCTGGTTACGATCAGGCAGCCGCGGAGCAATTTCCGCACGCCTGGCAGGCCGGTTCGCAGACCTTAATTCTGGCGCGGCAACTGCAAGCGATGCCCGACGGTGGCGTAGTGTTGCTAGCGGTGCCTGCCGATCCTTATCGATGTCCGCCCGGCCCTTACGAGCGAGCCAGTATGATGGCGTATTGGCTGAAAAAGCATAAACCGCGTTCGAAAATACTCATCCTCGATGCTAAACGCAGCTTTTCCAAGCAGGCTCTATTCGAAGCCGGCTGGACCAAGCATTACGGTTACGGCACCGCCAATAGCCTGATCGAGTGGCATAGTTTGGCGGATAATCCTTTACTTGAACTGGATAAGCCGAATAGGGTGCTGACTAGCGAATTCGGCGACCGAATCAGAGGCGACGTGTTGAACATCATTCCGCCGCAAACGGCTGCGCACATCGCTTTGCAGCAGGGCTTGGCCGATAGCACCGGTTGGTGTCCGGTTCGGCCGCTGACCGGCCAATCGTTATTTGACGACTTTATCCATGTCATTGGCGACGCTGCGCATTATGCGCCTATCCCTAAATCTGCTTTTGCCGCTAATTCCGAAGCTAAAGCGTGTGCGTTGGCGGTGACGAGCTTGCTTAATCAGACCCCCGTCCCCGAAGCACATTGGCTGAATACCTGCTATAGCCTAATCGCGCCTGACCACGGTATCTCCGTGGCCGGTGTTTACAAACTGGATGCAGCCGATGCGATTGCTCCGGTGAAAGGCGCCGGTGGAGTAAGTGCGCGAGCCGATGCCCAAGTTGCCGCTGCGGAAGCGGATTACACGCGAGCCGTTTATCGGAACTTGATTGCTGATACGTTTGGTTAACTTGATGTTTTGATCAAAAATATTTTATTTCAATAGCTTGCATTGGATTTTTGTAATTTTTTTTGAATTGTTTTTCCTTGCAATTGAAACTGAATAAGAAAGCAATTTTTCGGCCAGTATTTACGAGTATTTACCATTGAAGGCGCGGGAATCCGAAAACAGCGTGTTACAATCGCGCCTGTTCATTTTCCATGGTTGACTGCGTGAAGAAAAACCCACTATTACAAATACTGTTGCTGAGTATGCTGTCCGGCAAGGCCGCTCATGCAAGCAGCTTTGTAGTTGAGGATATTCAGGTCAAGGGCTTACAAAGAATTTCCGCCGGTACCGTCTACAACTATTTGCCGGTTAATGTTGGCGAAACCTTTTCCGAAGACAAGCAAGCCGCGGCGATCAGGGCTTTATTCAATACCGGATTTTTCAAGGATATATCGCTGGAACGCGATGGCGGCACGCTGGTGGTGAATGTAGTCGAGCGGCCTTCGGTAGCGAAAGTGGTTATCGAAGGCAACAAAGACATTAAAAAGGAAGATTTGACCGAAGCCTTGAAAAAAATCGGCTTGGCGGAAGGCAAGGTTTACAACAAGCAAATCCTCGACAAGGTCGAACAAGAGCTACGCCGGCAATATTTCAGCCATGGTAAATACGGCCTGAAAATTAAAACCGAAGTTTCGGAATTGACGCGCAACCGGGTCGGCATTCATATCGATATTTCCGAGGGCCGGGTTGCCAAGATCAAGCAAATCAATATCGTCGGCAGCAAATCCTTTGCTAACGATGTCTTGCGGAAAGAGTTCGAATTAAGCACCACCAACTTCCTGTCTTTTTATTCCAAAGACGACCAATATTCCAAACAAAAGCTGTCTGCTGATTTGGAAAAGCTGCGTTCATTTTATCTGGATCGCGGTTATATCAATTTCTCCATTGAATCCACTCAGGTTGATATTACGGCCGATAAGAAGGAAATTTACATCACCATCAACGTCAAGGAAGGCGACGTGTACACCTTGGAAAAGGTCAAATTGTCCGGTGAATTGATCGTGCCGCCGGAAGAGTTGATCAAGTTGGTTAAGGTGGGTCCCGGCGAGATATTCTCCCGGAAGAACGCTACGGAAACGTCCAAATCCATTTCGGATCGCCTGGGTGACGAAGGCTATACCTTTGCCAACGTGAATATGGTGCCGGAGATTAACGAGCAGCAAAAAACCGTCGCGATGACCTTTTTTGTTGATCCGGGCAAGCGTGTGTATGTGCGGCGCATCAACGTCAAAGGTAACACCAAGACCCGTGACGAAGTGATTCGCCGGGAAGCCAGACAAATGGAGTCCAGTTGGGCGGCCAGCAGCAAGATTGAACGGACCAAGACCCGTCTGGATAGATTGGGTTATTTTGAGGAAGTGGGCGTGGAAACGCCGCCTGTGGTCGGTTCGGCCGATCAGATCGACGTCAATTACACGATCAAGGAGAAAGCCTCCGGTAACTTGCAGGCCGGTGTCGGTTATTCCCAGGTGCAAGGGATTATCTTTAACGCCAACGTGTCGCAAGACAATATCTTTGGTACCGGTAAACGGGTCGATTTCGCGTTCAACAACAGTAGTATTTTGACGCGCTACAACCTGGGCTTTTCAGATCCTTATTACACGCTGGATGGCGTGGCGATGGGCTACAACCTGGGTTACACCTCCCGAAATGCCTACGCGGCTAACTTGGCGGCTTACAATACAACCATTACAAACGCCGGTATCAACTTTGGTATCCCGTTGAACGAGTTCGACAGAATCGGTTTTGATATTGATCTAAAGCGCACCGAGATCGAAAACACCACCTTGTCTTCGGACACGATTCTAAAATTCCTAGGGTTTAAAAAGGGCGACGACATTTCTGCAATCCGGTCGAAAAGCTTCGATACGCTCTCAACTTCTGCGGGCTGGACTCACGATACTTTAGACAGAGCCACATTCGCACATAGCGGTGGTCAGCAAAGGCTTTCCGGATTGATTACCGTACCCGGTAGTGATTTGGAATATTTCAAAGTCGGCTATAAGCATCAGCATTATTTTCCCTTGTCCAACGACTTTACCTTCCGCTTGTTAGGTGAGGTGGCGCATGGCGGTAGCTACGGTGGTAGTTCCGGCTTGCCGTTTTTTGAAAACTATTTTGCCGGTGGTACCGGTGACGTTCGCGGTTTTATGCAAAATACCTTGGGTGTCATTGACCAAAACGAAATCAATACCGCCAATACCTACAATCGACCCATCGGGGGCTCCACCAAGCTGATTGGCAAGGCCGAGCTGTTTTTCCCTGTGCCGTTCTTAAGCGATATGAAATCGGTGAGGATTGGCTCGTTTGTTGATGCCGGCACGCTGGCCCCTGGACTTAATTCCGGCGATTTGCGCAAGTATTTTCGCTATTCGGTGGGCTTGTCGGGGGAATGGTTGTCTCCTTTTGGGGCCTTGGCAGTGAGTGTCGCCCAGCCCTTGAATTCGGAGAGTACCGATAGAACTCAAGCCTTCCAGTTCACCTTCGGCTCGGGATTTTAGTTTAGTTTGAGCCTGTTTTGCCCTATAATCGCCTTTGCGTTCTGTCTTAAACTCAAAAAAATTAACCGGAGATGGTTTTGACCATGAAAAATAGAATTTCTTTGTTTCTAATGCTGATGATTTTTGCTGGCGTGAGTCACGCAGAGCTGAAAATCGGTTTTGTCAATGTGGCCAAAGTTTTGGAAAAAGCACCACAAGCCGCCAAAGCAAAAACTCGCTTGGAAACTGAATTTTCACCAAGAGACAAAGCGCTGGTTTCTCAGCAAAAAGAGATTAAATCGCTGGAAGAAAAATTGGGCCGTGACACTGCGGTGATGGGCGAAGAAGAGCGTCATAGAATCGAAAAAGACATTCTGGACAAAAAACGCGATGCGGCTCGTGCACAACAAGAGTTCAGTGAAGATTTCAACATGCGTAGAAACGAAGAGTTGGGCAATCTGCAAAAACGCATTGTAGAAGCAGTAAGAGCGTTAGCCAAAGAAGAGTCTTTTGATCTGTTGCTGACCGACGGTGTTATTTACGCCAACGATCAAATTGATGTTACCAGCCGCGTTCAGCAAAAACTGGAAAACTTGTCGCAATAAGATTTTCCCCAATGCTTCCTGATTGAGGGAGCATGCAGCACTTAAGTTGGGGAGTTCCTAGTCTAAGCGAACTTCCCGCTTCCCCTCATTTCGCACAGAATACTCATGGCCGGCACACTCGATATTTTACAAATTCAGGAACTCTTGCCACATCGCTATCCTTTCTTGCTGGTAGACAGGGTGCTTGACTGCGAGCCGGGCGTGCGTTTGCTGGCTGTGAAAAACGTGACCTTTAACGAGCCGTTTTTTCAAGGCCACTTTCCGAGTCAACCTATTATGCCTGGGGTGTTGATCATGGAAGCCCTAGCGCAAGCTACTGCGCTACTGACGTCGCAAAGCAACGATCAATTGGGCAAAGGCACGATTTATTACTTGGCGGGCATCGATAACGCCCGCTTCAAAAAGCAAGTTGTTCCCGGTGACCAATTGCGCCTGGAAGTGACTTACATCAAACACAAGCGTCACCTCTGGTCCTTCGATTGCCGTGCGGAAGTAGATGGTGAACTGGCCGCCAGTGCGCAAATCATGTGTGCGGCTGTGGCAGCAGAGGCATAAATGATAGATCCCAGAGCGGTTGTGCATATCAATGCCGAATTGGCCGACGATGTTAAAGTCGGTCCGTTCTCGGTTATTGGCCCGGATGTGCAGATAGATTCAGGTACCGAGATTGGGCCGCATGTGGTGATTAAAGGTCCTACCGCCATCGGCAAGGATAATACGATCTACCAATTCACCTCGATAGGCGAAGACCCGCAAGATAAAAAGTACGCCGATGAAATCACCCGTCTGGAAATCGGCGACCGCAATGTAATACGCGAATTTTGTACGATGCACCGTGGCACGCAGCAAGATCGAGGATTGACGTTGATCGGCAGCGATAATTTGTTCATGGCTTACACCCACGTGGCGCACGATTGCGAAATTGGCGATCATGTGATCATGGCGAATGGCGCCTCGATTGCCGGGCATGTGCATTTGGGTGATCATGCTATTTTGGGCGGTTTTACCTTGGTGCATCAATTTACCAAAATCGGCGAATACAGTTTTTCGGCGATGGGTAGTGCAATCACTCAGGATATTCCGCCGTATGTGATGGTTGGTGGCAGGCCCACTCGGCCGCACGGCATCAATTCGGTGGGTATGGAGCGTAACGGCGTGCCGCCGGAAGTGATTCGGCAGATTCGCAAAGCCTATAAAATCCTCTATAAAAACAATCTGCGTCTGGAAGACGCCATCGAAGAAATGGAAGATATGGCCGGCGAAAGCAACGAACTTTCCAATATGGTCAGCTTTCTACGTAATGTCACACGCGGTATCCTCCGATAACCCCCCACGCATAGCCGGTATCGACGAAGTTGGCCGCGGCTGCATAGTCGGGCCGGTGGTTGCCGCTGCGGTGATTCTCGATCCACTCAGACCCATCGCGGGTTTAACAGATTCCAAAAAACTTACCGAAAAGAAACGCAAGCTGCTGGCCGAGCAAATCACGGCCAATGCCTTGTGCTGGGCCGTTGCTCGCGCCGAAGCCAGCGAAATCGACACTATCAACATCTTACAAGCGACGATGGTGGCGATGCAAAGAGCAGTGTCGCAATTGAACTATCGCCCGGATGCGGTCAAGGTGGACGGCAATCGACTGCCGGCACTGGATGTGCCTGGCGAAGCTATCGTACAAGGCGATTTGCTGGTTGCGGAAATTTCCGCCGCCTCGATCCTAGCCAAAGTCGCCCGCGATGAGGAAATGCAGACGCTGGATAGGCTGTATCCCGGTTATGCTTTTGCTATTCACAAAGGCTATCCTACCCAGCAGCATTTAGCGGCGTTACAACAACTTGGGATTTGCCCGCAGCATCGAAAATCGTTTGCTCCTGTTAAAAAGTATCTTGTTTAAACAGCCATGACGCCGAGTTTCGTTCATCTTCGTATTCATACTGAGTTCTCCCTGGTTGACGGTATCGTCAGAATCAAGCCCTTGGTAAAGAAACTGGCTGAGTATCAAATGCCGGCCGCGGCGATTACCGAACAAAGCAATTTGTTCTCGCTGGTTAAATTCTATAAAGCCGCACAAGGCGCCGGCATCAAACCCTTGATCGGCGCCGATGCGCTGATTTTCAATCCTGACGAGCCGGCCTCGCCGTTTCGCCTGACCATGTTGGCGCGCAATCAAAAAGGCTATGTGACGTTGACCGAGCTGATTTCCCGAGGCTACCAGGAAGGGCAGCACCAAGGGATACCGATGCTGCAAAAAGACTGGATTTCCGAGAATCATGAGGGTTTGATCGTGTTATCGGGAGCGATGGATGGTGACGTCGGTCAGGCTTTGTTGGCAGAAAATGCCGAGCAAGCTAAACGTTGTGCCGAATATTGGCGGGATTTGTTCGAAGACAGTTTTTACCTGGAATTGCAGCGGCTTGGTAAAGCGGACGAAGAGCGTTACATCAAATTAGCGGCGGATTTGGCTACCGAACTGGATTTGCCGGTCGTCGCCACCAACGACGTGCGTTTTATCAGTAAAAACGATTTCGATGCGCATGAAGTGAGGGTCTGTATCCATCAGGGCCGGGTGCTGGACGACAGCCGCCGGCCGAAAAATTACACAGCTCAGCAATACCTGCGTACTGCCGAGGAAATGGCCGAATTGTTTGCCGATATTCCGGAGGCATTGGCCAATAGCGTGGAAATTGCTAAACGCTGTAATGTCGAGCTGACTCTGGGCGAAAATTATTTGCCCGATTTTCCGGTCCCCGAAGGTATGACGCTGGACGACTATTTCAAGCACGCCTCGCGTCAAGGGCTTGAAGAGCGTTTAATCCAGTATCCGCCGATTGGCAAGGGCAGCTTCGCGGAGAACCGTAAAGTCTATGACGATAGATTGGAAGTAGAGCTGAACGTGATCACCCAGATGGGTTTTCCCGGCTATTTCATGATTGTTGCCGACTTTATCCAGTGGGCCAAGAACAATGCGATACCGGTAGGGCCGGGGCGGGGATCGGGTGCCGGTTCCTTGGTGGCGTATGCGTTGAAGATTACCGATCTCGATCCCATCGAATTCGATTTGCTGTTCGAACGGTTTTTGAACCCGGAGAGGGTGTCGATGCCCGACTTTGATATCGACTTTTGCATGGAGCGCCGCGACGAGGTGATCGATTACGTCGCTCGTCATTATGGCCGCGATCATGTATCGCAGATTATTACTTACGGTTCGATGGCCGCTAAGGCCGTGATTCGCGACGTGGGCAGGGTGATGGGTCATGCGTATGGCTTTGTGGATAGGCTGGCCAAATTGATTCCATTTGAAATTGGCATGACGCTGGATAAGGCCTTGCAAGACAGCGCTGAATTGAAGGCGTTATACGAAACCGAGGAAGAAGTTAAATCCTTGATCGATATGGCGCGTTCCCTTGAAGGGATTTCCCGAAATGCCGGCAAGCATGCCGGCGGCGTGGTGATTTCGCCGACCAAGCTGACCGATTTCAGCCCGTTGTATTGCGAGCAGGGCGGCGGCAA
Source organism: Methylomonas sp. PHL2-19 (assembly GCF_059331595.1). Lineage (NCBI taxonomy): Bacteria > Pseudomonadati > Pseudomonadota > Gammaproteobacteria > Methylococcales > Methylococcaceae > Methylomonas > Methylomonas sp. PHL2-19. The sequence goes on along the minus strand of NZ_CP196839.1, from coordinate 3,699,254 downwards.
TCTGGTCACGCAGTTTGATAAGGACGATGTCGAAGCGGTTGGCTTAGTTAAATTCGACTTCCTGGGTTTACGGACCTTGACGATCATTGATTGGGCGCTGCAAACCATTAATCGCCAACGCGCGCAGCGCGGTGAAGAGCCGGTGGACATAAGCCAGATTCCGCGCGATGACCTGCCCAGCTATGAATTATTAAAAAACGCCCAGACCACGGCCGTGTTTCAGCTCGAGTCGCGGGGCATGAAGGAGTTGATCAAAAAGCTGAAACCGGATTGCTTCGACGACATCATCGCGCTGGTGGCTTTATTCCGGCCCGGACCGCTGGAATCGGGGATGGTGGACGACTACATCAACGTCAAACATGGTGCCAAGGCCGAATATGCTCATCCCTTGCTGGAGCCGATTCTAAAACCCACCAATGGCGTTATTCTGTATCAGGAGCAGGTGATGCAGATTGCCCGGGAATTGGCCAGCTATACCCTGGGCGGTGCCGATATGCTGCGGCGGGCGATGGGTAAGAAGAAACCGGAGGAAATGGCCAAGGAGCGGGAAAAATTCATGTCGGGCGCGGTAGCGAACCAAATCGATGCGTCGATAGCCACCTATGTTTTCGACCTGATGGAAAAATTCGCCGGCTACGGTTTCAATAAATCGCATTCGGCTGCTTACGCCTTGGTGGCCTATCAAACGGCTTGGTTGAAGGCGCATTTTCCGGCTGCGTTCATGGCGGCGGTGATGTCGTCGGATATGGATAACACTGACAAAGTGGTGGTGTTGATCGATGAATGCCGGGAGATGAAGCTGGAGATTTGCCCGCCGGACATTAATGTTTCCGACTTTCGTTTCACGGTAAACGACCAGGGGCAGATTGTTTACGGTATAGGCGCGATCAAGGGTGTTGGCGAAAATGCAATTGAAGATTTATTAAAGGAACGGGCTGCCAACGGCGCGTTTGCGGGCTTGTACGATCTGTGCAAGCGTGTCGATTTGCGCAAGGTCAATCGCCGGGTTTTGGAAGCATTGATCAGAGCCGGAGCGCTGGATACCATCGATCCTAATCGTGCGGCGCATCTCGCTGAATTGACTACCGCCTTGCGAGTGGCCGAACAACACGGAAAAATGGCGTTGGCCGGTCAAAACGATCTATTCGGTTTGGCGGTACAAGTGGAAGTCAGCGACGGTGAAGCGGAAGCTTATTCCACCGTGGTCGAGCCGTGGACCGAAAAAGAAAAGCTGGAAGCGGAAAAGCAGACTTTGGGTCTGTTTCTGACCGGCCATCCCATCGCCGAATATCTGCCGGAATTAAAACATATCACCCACGGCTCGTTAGCCAGTCTGGAAGTCGATGCCGGCCGCTCCAGAGGTAAAATGGAAGCGCGTGTTGCCGGCCTGATCGTGGAAATGCGTACCCGGCAAACCAAGCAAGGCAAGATGATGGGCTTCGCAACGCTGGACGACCGTACCGGCCGGCTGGAAGTGGCGGCCTTCAGCAATATATACGACAAATACCGCAACCTGCTCAGCAAAGACACGATCCTGATTGCCGAAGGCTCATTGGCAATGGACGACTTTACCAACAGTCTGAGGATGACTGCCGAGAAGCTTTACAGCATGGAAGAAGCGCGGGAATTATATGCCCGCGGCATTACATTAACGATAGATCTGGCCAATAGCGGCCTGCCGTCCGGTTGGCTGGCAAGCCTACAGGCCACGCTGACGCCATTCTGCGGCGGTCAATGTCCAATCCAAATCGAGTACCGCACTGGCACCGACAAAGCGACCCTGCAATTGGGCGACGACTGGCGCGTGCGCCCGAGCGATGAACTCCTGATCCGCCTGCGGCGCTTGCTGTCTAGCGAAACGGTGCTGGTCAGATATTGAACTGGCGTTTGACGCATTGTATTTCTGGGAGCGGGGATAGGCGGGGTTCGGCTAAATGCACACATCGAGTGTGTATTGAGTTTACGGACCGCAACAAGCGCGAACGATGCTGAGCCCATTTGATTGATCTGGACATAAAAAAGGGAGGCCTGGGCCTCCCTGGTTTCGTTAAGCTGGAAGCTTATCGTTTAGCGGTCGGTACGTTTGTATTCGACACGGCGGTTGTAGGCACGGCCCTCGTCAGTTTCATTGGTATCGACGGGTTTGGACTCGCCGAAGCCAACCGCTGTCAGGCGTTTGCCTTCCACGCCTTGTTTTATCAGCTCGGCTTTAACTGCATTGGCTCTGCGCTCGGAAAGCTTTTGGTTGTAAGCATCTTTACCGTAACTATCGGTGTGGCCCTGAATCTCTATGGTCAAACCAGGGTTCATTTTCATGACTTCCACGGCGTTTTGGATCAGCGGGCCGTATTTGGCTTTGACGTCGGATTTGTCGAAATCGAACAGTAGGCCGCGGAACGCCCAGCAACCGTCTTTATCGACGATAGCGCCTTTAGGGGTGTCAGGGCATTTATCGGCACAGTTGCTTACGCCGTCTTTGTCGTCGTCTTGGGTTGAGCAATCGGCCACTTTGGGTGTGCCTGCTTTCAAGAAGACGTTTTTAACGAAATCACTCATGCCTTTGGCGCTGGTGATCGCTTCGGCAGTAGTCGAGAATCCGCAACCCGATGCATTGGCTAGGTCTTGCAGCACCGCTTGTCCGGCCACATCTTGGTCATTACCGACCCAGACTGTGTAAATGCATAGCTTGTCTCCGTACTGGGATTTAAGCGCTTCGGCAGTCGGTAGGGGCGAGACTTCCTCGATACCGTCGCTTAAAACGATTAAGGCGATATTGCCGGGAGCAGAGGTGATGTCTTTGCCGGACTCGCTTAGCGCCGTGGCCAGTGGGGTGCCGCCGCTAGAGCATTGTAGAGAGGTAATTGCAGTTTCGAAACCGGCCTGAGTGTAATTTTGCACGGCTTGGTTGAGATAAGTTGAGCCCCAAGACAGGCATGGGCCAAAACCGAAGCTGCGCAAACCGGATGTCAGCGGCATAACCGGAATGGATTTGTTAAACTTGTTGAGCAGATTTTTTTCGACATCCAGCTTGGTGCCGCTGTAATCCGCAGAATTTACATAGGTACGGCTCATGGATGAAGACGAATCATTAATCACGAAAAAACTGTTGGTTTTTTGTACCAGTTTTCCGGATTTAACCAGCGCGTTAAGGTCTTCAGGCTGGAAAGCCTGGAAATTATTGCTCGACTGCGTCGCGCAACCGGAAAGCAGCGCTCCGGCCAGAGTGGCCGTGAATAAAAGGTTTCTTTTCATGTATTGATTCTCCAGGTTATTGTTCTGCATCGACAAGGCCTAGCGTACCGCCTTGGTGTCTTAAGTCTAACATCAATCCCTTATTTTTAAATAGTGCGTTCATCTTAGCCGGGCGCCGTGAAATAATGCCGGTTTGTTTTTAATCCTTAGGCTTCCTTGGAGAATGTAATGGGCAAGATTTTATTTTTCTGTGCGATGTTTTTACTTGCCAGTGCGGTAAAGGCTGACAGCGTGAAAGAAATGGCTGAGCAGGGGAATGCGCAGGCTCAAGCCAAGTTGGCATCGCTGTATTTACTGGGCCGAGAGGGTTTCGAGAAGGAAGAGCGCAAGGCCGCGGAGTGGATGGAAAAGGCGGCGAATCAAGGTTTGCTCGATGCTCAGGTGGTCATGGGTGCGATGTATGATCGAGGCATGGGCGTGAATAGCGACAGAGATAAGGCTACCGATTGGTACGAAAAAGCTGCCAAACAAGGACATGCCACCTCGCTGGCGATTCTGGGCAGAAACGATGCAGCGAAAGGCAGCGTGCAATTTAATTACCAGGCGATGCGTTTAAACGCCTCTCGCTCCATTCCCGGCGAATATGCCAAGAAATTTTTAACAACTAAATAATTGACGATGAGTATTAGAACCCGCTTTGCCCCCAGTCCCACCGGTTATTTACATGTTGGCGGTGCCAGAACCGCTCTGTTTTCGTGGTTGTATGCGCGCAAACACGGTGGCAAATTTATTTTGCGAATCGAGGACACCGATCTTGAACGTTCCAGCCAGGAGTCGGTGAATGCAATTCTGGAAGGCATGACTTGGTTAGGCTTGGAATATGACGAGGGTCCGTTCTATCAGACGCATCGTTTTGATCGATACAAAGAGGTCATTCAGCAATTGCTGGCACAGGGAGATGCCTATTATTGCTACTGCAGTCGCGAAGAGTTGGAGGCTTTGCGCGAGCAGCAAATGGCCAACAAGGAAAAGCCGCGTTACAACGGCAAGTGCCGGCATGGCGTTGACAATCCGCAAGGCGAGCGGGTGGTGCGCTTTAAGAACCCGGAGCAGGGCGAAGTGATTATCGACGATTTAGTAAAAGGCCGCATCGTCGTTGCCAATAAGGAACTGGATGATCTGATTATTGCCCGTTCCGATGGTACGCCGACCTATAACCTGACGGTAGTAGTCGACGATATGGATATGGGAGTTACTCATGTAATACGGGGTGACGATCATGTTAACAATACGCCCAGGCAGATTAATATTCTGAAAGCCTTGGGTGCGCAATTGCCTGTGTATGCGCATGTGCCGATGATTTTAGGTTCCGACGGTGCAAGATTGTCCAAACGCCACGGCGCGGTCAGCGTGATGCAATATCGTAATGACGGATATTTACCCGAAGCTTTGTTGAACTATCTGGTGCGGTTGGGTTGGTCGCACGGTGATCAGGAATTGTTTTCCTTGGAAGAAATGGTGGCCTTGTTCGAGTTGGAAAAAGTCAACGTTTCCGCGTCCACGTTCAATACCGAGAAGTTGGTGTGGTTGAATCACCAGTACATTATGAATGGTGATCCGGCGCACGTCGCTCGGCATTTGGCTTGGCATATGGGGGAGCGTGGTATCGATCCGACCACCGGCCCGGCACTGGCGGATGTGGTTAAAGCGCAGCGCGAGCGATGCAAAACTCTGGTGGATATGGCCGCCGAGAGCGAATACTTTTACAAGGAATTCGACGCATATGAAGAAAAAGCCGCGAAAAAGAATTTCAAAGCGGGCGTGGACGATGTATTGCAACATTTACTGGTGCAATTTAGCGCTATCGGCGAATGGGAAGCTTCAGGCCTTCATCAAGTGGTATTGGACAGCGCGGAGCAGTTGCAACTTAATCTGGGTAAGGTTGCGCAGCCCTTGCGCGTTGCGGTTTGTGGCAGCGGCGTATCGCCGGCTATTGATCTGACTTTGGCTCTATTAGGCAGAGAGAAAACCTTGCACAGAATAGAGCGAGCGATCAGATACATAAAGAATGTAGAAAATTCCTAGACAAAGCTCTGAAAACCCGTATAATACGAGGACTCAACTACGGGGCCATAGCTCAGCTGGGAGAGCGCTTGCATGGCATGCAAGAGGTCAGGAGTTCGATCCTCCTTGGCTCCACCAAATAATAGTTGATTTAGTCCTGAGTCCCCATCGTCTAGTGGCCTAGGACACCGCCCTTTCACGGCGGTAACCGGGGTTCGAACCCCCGTGGGGACGCCAATTTGGCTAAAGTCGGTTAAGCCGGCAATTCGTATTAAAGAAGTCATTCTTAAAAAATAGTCTTAGTCCCCATCGTCTAGTGGCCTAGGACACCGCCCTTTCACGGCGGTAACCGGGGTTCGAACCCCCGTGGGGACGCCATCAATTCTTAAGGTTATAGCTCTGGCATAGTGGCAATAATGCGGTGCCAAGTTTGCTATGCCGTCTGTGTTAATTCAATATCTTAAGTCGAATCGCTATTTCTCTGGGATGTAGCGATTAGTTTCTTCTGTGCTGATCGCTTTAGTAGGGCGGTTTGATCTCGCGAAGCGTAAGGGTAAACCTAAATTGCTGATTTAAGTTTACCCTTATGGCGAATTAGAAAGATCTAATTTCGCAAATCGATTTGAACTGTACGCATGGTTATCTGAAGCCTTAGGTGGACGGATGGCCGGCCTCAATCATTACTTTTAGCTTAGAGCCCGGTTTGATGTCCGCCTTGTTTTTGGGAACGTTATTCCATTTGCGGAGCTCGGTGACGTTGACGTTAAATTTCTTCGAGATCTGCGCCAATGTATCGCCGGCTTTCACCGTGTAGCTGATTTGCTTGATGGAAGGCGCGGTCGATGCCACTGTTATACTGCTGCTGGTTTTCTTGATAGTCAGTTTTTGACCGGGTTTCAGCGCCGCTTTTTTGGGTAATTTATTCCAACTCACAATATCGTCTTTATCAACAGAAAAACGTTGCGAGACATCCCATAGGGTATCGCCTTTCTTAACCGTATATTGTTGTTTGCTTGATTGAGCAGGCGTTGGTGTGGATTGTTGCGATACTGCAGCAACAGCCGGTGTGGTTGGTTCGCCCTTTTGTGAATGAAAAGAGACCGGGATTAACAGGATTGAGCCTTGGGCAACCGTATCGTCGTCAAGATGATTGACATTGATAATCTCTTCGACGCTGGTGCTGTGTTTGCTGGCTATGCTTTTTAGAGTCTCTTTCTTGCCCACCGTATGGTGTTCCCATTTGATTCTCTCTTGGTGTGGCAATTCAGCCAGTTTTTCTTTAAAAGAATCGGCTTTGCTTACCGGAATCAGCAGATGTTGCGCGCCGTTCGGATCGGTGCTCCAGCGGTTATAGCCAGGATTGAGCTTTAAGAAATCATCTAGCGGGGTTTGTGCCATTTCGGCGGCTTTACCCAAATCGAGCTGGGACTTTACATCGACCAATTCAAAATAAGGTTGGTTGGCGAATTGATGCAGATTGACGTTGTATTTTTCCGGGTTGGCAAAGATCTTGGCGATAGCCAGCAGCCTGGGTACGTAAGCTGAGGTCTCGTTGTTCAAGTCCAAGGACCAGAAGTCGGTAGGCTGTCCGCGTTCGAGGTTTCTATCCACGGCGTTTTTTATATTGCCTTTGCCGGCGTTGTATGAGGCGAGAGCAAGTAACCAGTCGTTATTGAAAGTCTCGCTCAGTTCTTTCAGGAAGGTAGTGGCTGCCTGAGTCGATTGCACCACATCGCGCCGTGCGTCATACCAGCTATTCTGTTTTAACCCGTAAAGACGCCCGGTAGGCGGAATGAACTGCCAAAGACCGGATGCTTGAGCTGGCGACATTGCGTCAGGTCTGAAAGCGCTCTCAACCGCAGGTAACAGTGCCAGTTCTCCGGGGATATTTTTCGCTTCAATTTCGTTGAGGATGAAATATAAATAGGGCTCGGCGCGCTGTTGTACTCTGGTCAGATATTCAGGGTTTTTAAGATACCAGTTTACTTCGCGGTCGATTCTGGCATTATCGATTTCCGGTAAGGCATAAAGAGACAGCATCCTATCCCAGATGGTGGCGTGCTCTTTTGCTTCTACCTGTTTGTTATGGATTTTTCCGGCATTGCCATTCCGGGTAAATACGGAAAACTTGCTAGTTGATGATTGGCTTAGATGGTCTTTTTGCGCATGTTGGCTACAACCGGTTGCCAGAAAAATAGGTAGTAGATAAGACAGATGACGGCCTGATTTTTTGGAAATTGAGCGGGGCATTGTCTGAACTCGCTAAAATAAAAAAATTAGATCCTAGCATGGCTTTCTAAAATAGCCAAAAAAACATACCCTTAGCGGCGGTTAAATGAAGAGACAATTTCTGTTTGCGTTGTACCAAACCCCAAGGGGTAAGCTACTGCAAACCATGGAGGCCAACTATCTGCGAAGATCAATAACGGTGAGTTGTAAACAACAACAACTCCAGATCGGTGGCTTAGGTTGGGAAAATGAGTTCGTCGATTTTTCCTTGTATAAGAATTATCTAATTCTGGACGGCAAGGCCTTGGGTGATGCTGGCGCGTTGAAGGTGACTGCTAAGGCATTCAGCTTGCCTATTCAAACTGAATCGATGGATTTAGTCATACTTCCGCACATTTTGGAGTTCGACGCGCGTCGATTTCAAACCCTACGCGAAGTCAATCGCGTGTTAAAACCGGGTGGCGAATTGGTCATGTTGAATTTCAATCCGTTCAGTATGTCGGTACGTTTTCAGTTTTTATGGGACTGGAAGCTTGCGGAATCCTGGCGGGCGCATTTGATTACCAAAGCACGGGTATTGGATTGGTTGAAACTGATGAATTTCGAATTGTTAACGACTGCCGAGTTTGGGCTAGACAGTTACACCATTGCTCACGGTAAATTCGAGTTCAGCTTTGCGTCTTTGTTTGCGATGGCTTACGGCATTAAGGCGGTGAAAAGGCAATACACATTGATTCCTTTGACTGCGGCACAGCAACGCCGCACCAATTTAGCTGCGGTTGGATTGGGATTGAAATCGAACTTACATAGAAAGGTGGGCCATGACTGAAGTCATTATTTATACGGATGGTGCATGCAAGGGCAACCCTGGGCCAGGAGGTTGGGGCGTGCGCTTGGAATACCGAAATAAAGAAAAGGAGCTATGCGGCGGTGAACCTGAAACGACGAATAACCGGATGGAATTAGTGGCCGCAATACAGGCTCTGGAAACACTAACAAAACCGTGTAGCGTCAAATTGCACACTGACTCTAAATATGTTTTGCAAGGTATTACCGAATGGATGGCTAATTGGAAAAAGCGGGCATGGAAAACCGCGGCAAATAAACCAGTGAAAAACGAAGATTTATGGCGACGTTTGGATGCTGCTATCCAGCGTCACAACATCGATTGGATATGGGTGAAGGGACATGCCGGGGATGTCGGTAACGAGCGTGCCGATCAGTTGGCCAATCTGGGAATCGAGCGCTTGTCTCGCCGATAAATCACTTAAAATCAGGAAAATACATGTTAGGTTCGATAGCTGCTGCGTTAGTCGGCATTTGGTTTTACAACACGGCGGCACGCTCAAGTCGTCCGCCAATCTCATGGGCGGTGTCGGGTGTGGTGGTCTATTTTTTGGCGGCGCTGCTCTGGACTTTGGCTATCACGCCAAGTGTCAAAGATGCTGCAAGTCACAACCAAAGCGCCGCACTGATCTTCATCGTTCGCTATGCCTATATCGGGTTTGGCGTATTGGTAGCGATTTTGTTGAACAGTTGGTTGAATAAATCCACCGACTCTGAATAGCGCGCCAGTGTCGAATTGGTCGGTGTATATCATTCAGTGTGATGACGGTAGTCTGTATACCGGAATCAGTACCGATGTTGAAAGACGTTTCCGCCAGCATATGATGCAAAAAGGAGCCAAATACTTTAGAAGCCGTCAACCTCGGCAATTGGTGTTTGTCGAAGCGGGACATGATCGTGTTTCTGCCTCAAGAAGGGAAGTGTTCATCAAAAAAATGAAACGTACTGAAAAACTTCATCTTATCGCAATGTGTAGCTGCTTATAGCGGCCGAATTGGATGGGAGTCAATATTTTGGGGATAGCTATTTTTTCGTAATGCGGATAGATTTGAGAATGATTTGCATTAGTTGTTGTAGGGGTTTTATACTCGAGTCTCAAATTCTTGGAGACCGATATGAAGCCATTAAACTCAAAACTTAGCGCCGCGATTTCGGCGATTGTCGTCAGTGCCGGGGTAAACGCTGCAGGTATTCCCGCCGAAAAGCCGCAGACCATGGATGAAATGTGGAAGATCATTCAGGCTCAGCAGCAGCAGATTGACAGCATGACCAAAAAGTTGGAAGCGGTTGCGCAAAAGGCGCCTACAGGTGAAGTCAGCAATTTGGAGCGTAAAACTAATGTGTTGACGGAAGAAGTGGAAAAACTGCGTACCGAATTGGTGGTGCCGGAAAAAGTCGAATACAAAAGTGCCTACGGTTTGGGGCCGGCTGCTTCCAAGGTTTATCAAGTCGGCAAGGGTCTGTCCTTAGGTGGCTATGGTGAGGCCAATTATCAGGCGCGAGTTGATGATCAGGGTGGGCGTAATGCGGCAACCGGCACCGTCAATAATCCGGATAATACAGATTTCGAACGACTAGTCATTTACGCGGGTTATAAGTTCACTGACAGCATACTGTTCAACAGTGAAATAGAGTTCGAACATTCCTCGACCGGCAATAACGGATCGGGTAGCACGGGCACTGTCTCCGTTGAAATGGCCTCCTTGGATTTCTTCATCGACCCGCTGGTCAATGTCCGGGCCGGGATGGTGTTAATGCCGATGGGCTTTATCAACCAGATACATGAGCCGCCGTTTTTCTTCGGTAACAATCGCCCGGAAGTCGAAAGACGCATTATTCCCAGCACTTGGCGTGAAAACGGTGTGGGGTTATTCGGTGAATTGTTGCCGGGTCTGACCTACACAACCTATGTGGTTAACGGTATGAACGCTAAGAATTTTGGCGCTGACGGCATTCGTAGCGGCCGGCAATCAGGAGGACAGGCGTTGGCGGAAGATTTGGCTTATGTCGGTCGCGTGGACTATGCGCCGCCGATGTTGCCTGGCGTCATGGTGGGCGGCTCGGCGTATGTCGGTAATTCCGGGCAGAATCAGCTGTATAACGGGCGGCAACTCGAAGTAGCAACGCAACTTTACGAAGCCCATCTGCAATGGAAATACCGTGGCCTGGAATTTCGTACTTTGGGTTCCTGGGGGCATATCGGCGATGCAGCCTTGCTGAGTGTTGCCAATGCTAAAAGTATTGGTGAAGAAAACTATGGTTGGTACAGCGAAGTTGGTTACGACATACTGCCGCACTTTGCGCACGATACGACCCAATATCTCGCCCCTTTCGTGCGTTACGAGCGTATGGATACTGTTGCCAGCGCTTCGACATGCGCAAATGCCATTTGTCGAGACGATCTGACCAGAGACGTCGAAATCTACCAAGTCGGCCTCAACTACAAACCCATTCCCAATGTCGTGATCAAGGCCGATTACCGTAATTTCACCCAAAAATCGGGCACCTCTCCCGACGACTTCAATTTGGGTGTAGGCTTTATATTTTAAAGTGGCTGGATAGTTGCTTCTTAAGCCCCGCCGGTTCATACGGCGGGGTGCATCGGTATATAATGCCTTCTTAAATTGCTTATGCGCGTATCGGCTTGGCAAATTGTTTGCCGGTCTCTATCATAGCCGCCGTATTGTTCACTCCCTGGATTTTTCCCACTCATGCTGATTTCAAAAACTCGTCGGCTTATGCTGACGCTGCTGGTTTTTTGTTTAACGAGCGTAAACCTTGTCGCCGCTGTGTTTTACAGCAAGGACGAAGCGATGAAGCTGGCCTTCGGCGACGACGCTACTGTGGAAATGCAATCGTTGTTTCCCACGCCAGAGGAAGTGGCGCAGATCGAACAGCTTGCGAAGGTCAAGTTGGAATCCAATCTGTTTAGTTTTTATGTGGGTAAGAAGCAAGGTGCAGTGATCGGCTATGCCGCGATTGAGGCCCACACTGTCAGAACTAAACCGGAAACCTTGTTAGTGGTACTAACGCCGGATGGCAAATTGCGTAACGTTCATACGCTGGCGTTTCATGAGCCGCCGGAATATCAACCGCCGGAACGCTGGATGGCCTTGCTGGCTAATCATTCCATCGAAGAGTTGAGCCTGAATCAGGATATACAGGGTGTGGCGGGGGCAACGCTCAGCACCCGAGCCGCAATTAACAGCGCGCGCAAGGTATTGGCGATTTATCAAGTTCTCATCCAAAACAAGCCCAAATAATGCGTTTCTTTGTAACCGGCGAGCAAAATCGCCAGCTGTTGATCAATACTTTGATCTTGATGTTCTTGGCCTATGTGGCCTTATTGTGGATCAGCAATGGTCTGATGTATTTCCATAAAATGAATCTCACCCCGGAGTCGGTGATTTCTTACTATTTGGGAAACGAGCAAGAGTTTAACGAACCGAAAAGCTATCAAAGTTTGCTGGAAGTCAGTCATTTTCATTTATTTGCCATGGGTATGTTGGTATTGACGCTCACGCATCTGATGCTGATGACCTCGTTGCCGACTCTGATGAAAGTCTGGATCAGCGCAATCGTTTATGCCGCGGCAATTGCCGATGAAGCGGCGGGTTGGTTGGTGCGTTATGTCGATCCGGCTTTTGCTTATTTCAAAATAGCCGCGTTTTTATTATTGGAAACATCCTTGTTCCTGCTGATTGTAATAGTCAGTTTGTCGTTGATTGAATCGCGCCGGCAACTGCGTTAAAACCGATTTCCCTATTGCCCTACTTGATGCATTGGCGCATTCTCCGATTGTGCTAATGTCCTAAAAATGGCTAGGTCGTTGACTACCGATGTTATCCAGCGCCGCGCCATTATTCCCCGAATTCTTTGAATCCAAGCCCGGAGTAGAATCATGAACAAACATTTACAACAAGTTAGAGATTTTCACCGGAAATTCGCTATCAAGCAGCCCGATGACGGCGAGATCGGGCACTTGTCAGATATGGATATTGTGCTGCGCCAAGCGCTATTATTGGATTGCGGTAGCGAGACCTTTAAAGCCATTGCCAGCGGCGACCTCATCAAAATTTTGGCTGGGCTGGTGGATTTATCCTTTAATGCGCTGGCGGCTATCGCGAGCCGGGGCGATGAGGTGGTCAGTGTGTCCGCCAACTGGCGGCAAGATGGTTCAGTGCTGTCAGTGATGCGGGTGCTGTCCGAGAAAATCAACCTATGTACTTCCGGCGAGACCGTGCATTATTCCGGCTTATATGCGATTTGCGTGCATTTGTCCCAGCGTTTCGTGAATGCCGATTTCGACGAAGCTTTTCAAATCGTCTATCAACATCTGATGAGCGGGCGCGGCGATGCTGAGCGTTTGGATTTAAGCCCGGCGCTATTCGAATAACAGCGAGCGTCACTATGGCAGAACAACACTACACGCTCGGTTTCGTCGGCATCGGTCTGATGGGGCAACCTTTAACCATGCGGCTTCTGGCGGCGGGTTTTCAGGTGAATGTCTGGAATCGCACTGCCGCTAAATTGGCTGTGGTGGCTGGCGCCGGTGCGAAGGTCTGTGGCAGTGTCGGCGAATTGGTAAAAGCCTCCGATGTGGTGATTTTGTGCCTGGCCGACACCATGGCCGTTGAAGCGATGGTGACGGAACACATTATCGCCAACGGCGCTGCCGACAAACTGTTGATTGATTTATCCAGCATTCATCCGGAAGCTACCCGGCGCATGGCATTTCAATTGCAGACAGCTTGCGGCATGCGCTGGGTCGATGCGCCGGTATCCGGTGGCACGGCCGGGGCAGAGCAGGGTAGTTTGGCGATTATGGCCGGCGGTGCGGAACAAGACATTCAAATTGCCCGTGAAGTATTGCGGCCGCTGTATAGCCGTTTGACGCATATGGGGCCGGTCGGCAGTGGTCAGACCACTAAAATCTGCAATCAGATGATCGTCAGTTGCAATGTGCTGGTGATCGCGGAAATGATGGCGCTGGCCAATTCGGCCGGCGTCGATGCCGCAAAAATTCCGGAAGCGCTGGCCGGCGGCTTTGCCGATTCCAAGCCTTTGCAAATCGTTGGCCCGGAAATGGCGGACCAGCGTTTCGAGCCGGTAAAGTGGCGCGTGAAAACCTTATTGAAAGATTTAAATATGGCCGTCGATTTAGCCGGCAAGCAGGGCAGTGCGATACCCATGTCGGGCTTGGCGGCGCAACTCATGCAATTGCACGGCAGTAGCGGCTTTTTGGAGCAAGATCCCTCGACACTTATCAAACTGTACGCCCAAGACTGATGCTGCACTTTTCAGCCAATCTGAGTTTATTATTTACCGAGTTGCCCTTGCCGGAACGGTTTCAGGCGGCTAAACAGTGCGGTTTCGACGCAGTGGAAATCCAGTTTCCCTACGCGCTGCGAGTCGAACAAATCGGTGACCTATTGGCTCAACAAGACTTAAAGCTGGTGTTGTTCAATGTCGATGCCGATACCTTGCTGCAGGGCGGCGAGGGTTTGGCGGCGGTTCCGGAAAAACGCGATCAATTTAAAGCCGCGGTGGAGCAGACGCTGGCTTATGCCGAACGATTAAAGCCCTGCGTTATTAACGTGTTACCGGGGCGCTGTTTCGACCCGCAACGCTTGGGCGAATATCACACTACTTTGCTGGAAAATCTGGTTTACGCCGCAGCAGCTTTTGCCGGGTTGGGTATCAAAACCGTATTCGAGGCGGTCAATAGCCACGAGATGCCAGGTTTTATCGTCGACACCGGCGACAAAATGCTGGATGTGCTCAAGCAAATCGATCATCCAAACTTATTCATGCAATACGACATTTATCACATGAGCCGGATGGGCGAAGATTGCGCCGGATTTTTGCGCCAACATACGGATAGAATCGGGCATATTCAATTTGCCGACTCTCCAGGCCGCGGCCAGCCGGGTACGGGCGCCGTAGATTTCAAAATTTTGTTCGATGTTATCGCAAACTCGGATTACCAAGGTTGGGTGGGTGCCGAGTACCGGCCGACGATTGAGACCGCTGTCAGTTTGGAATGGTTGAAAACCTACGCGGTGAAATAATCGGGCGGTATAATCTCGCTGCCTTACTCACCTGTTGATTGCCATGTCCAAACATAATTTCACGATACATCACGCCAGTTTGATCGTCTCCGATACCGAGCAATCGCTGCTTTTTTACCGCGATGTGTTAGGAATGGAGCAGACCGAACGGCCGAATCTACCGTTCCCGGGCGCCTGGCTGCAAATTGGTGCGCAGCAAATTCATTTGTTGGAATTGGAAAATCCCGATCCCACTACCGGCAGACCGGCGCATGGCGGCCGTGATCGGCATGTGGCGATGCATATCGATTCGGTTGATGCTCTACGCGAAGATCTGGAGCGGGCCGGTACGGCGTACACGCTGAGTATCTCCGGCCGTAAGGCGCTGTTTTGCCGGGATAGAGACGGCAATGCGCTGGAGTTTATCGAGCGGCCTTGAGAACCATGTTCGGACGGCTTTTTTTCGGCGGACTACTGATAGGCAGCCTGGCCATGCTGCTGTTTGTGCTGGGGTTTGTGTGTTTGCAGTTTGGCTTGGTTTTGTTGATGGGGCTGTTTTATCTGTTAGCCAGTAAAGTGATGTTGTTGGCTTTGGGTCTGCTGGCTTTGCTGAGCGTGCTGACCTTATTTAAAGCGGTTTACCGTGAGCTGCGCGGGTATTTCAGTCGCGAATCGGCGGCGGTACGGCAGCTGTTGTCTTTGCAGATTCGTCGGCAAAATATTGAGCGGCGCCAGGCTGCGGAATGCCGGCAGTTGAGCTATCTGAGCAGATTCAAGCGGCAACGCCTGCTGGTAGCCGATAACCGCAAACAGGCCAGGGCCTTGTCCGCGGCAATTGGCCATGAATTGCAAGCGGTGCGGGAGCAACTGCCGGCCGCTCGATATAAAAATCTGCGCAAAGCCTTGCGTACCTATCGTAAACAAGCCGATGCTGCGGCAATGCTGGCTTTACGCCAACAACTGCATGTCGTCGATTAGCCGTTGGCTGGGCGAAGCGCTGGCGTTTTTGCGGCGCAGTCGCGACGACAATTTGCAATGGCATTTATCCAGGCACGAAGATGTTGCCGAACTGCGGCAAACCAAGGCGCTGGCGGAACAGGCCTTGGTGGCGCAACTGAAAAAACAGTCGCAGCAATTGGCTCACGAGCTGGCCGTCAACAAAGCCCGCAACAGCAACGAGTTGGCGATGGTGAAAACCCAATGTCAGCAGGATTTAAAAGACTATCAGCAATATCTGCAATCGCTGGATAAGCTGAAGGAGTCTTTGCGCAGTAGTTACGCACATCTACCGGAAGCGGTGGCGTTCACGATTCACCATCACGCCAAGCAGTTATTGAATCGGATGTGGGATACCCAAGAGCCGCAGGAAAAAATGAAGATTGAAATGCAGTTGTTGCAGTTCATGACAGCGGTGCATGAAGACAGCCAGGCTTCTTTGCAAGGCGAGGGAAACGACGGTTTGCCGCAACGGGCACTGGCTTTTATCGATGCGGATTTGGCGGACTAGATCGGCTGGAAATAGCCTTCAATGTCTCTAACCATTTTCTTGTTTAACGCAAACATCACCACGTGATCGCCTTCCGCGAATACGGTGTCGTGATGCACCGGAATCACTTCCTTTTCGCGAATCAGCGCGCCTAATATCACGCCGTCCGGTAAATTGACCTGGTCTACCCGTAAGCCGACCACTGAGCTGGAGTTCTTGCTGCGGTGAGCAATCGCTTCGATCGCTTCCGCACTGCCGCCGCATACCGAGCTGACGCCGACCACGTCGCCTTTACGTACGTGTTTGAGGATGCCGCCCAAGGTTTCCAGTTTCGGTTGAATCGCCAGATCGATTTCGGTGCCGTCCAACAACTTTAGGTAGGAATTATTGTTAATCAGGCAGATTGCCTTTTTGGCGCCGAGTTTTTTCGCCAGACCGGCGGCAATCAGGTTGATGCCGTCGTTATTCGTAATCGCGCAGAACAGATCGATGTCTTCGATCATTTCTTCCTGCAGTAGCGATTCGTCGGTACAGTCGCCATGCAAAATTAAGGTGTTACGCAAATCGTTGGCGATTTCCCGCGCTCGCTCGATGTCTTGCTCGATGACTTTGACGTGGTAGTTTTTTTCCAAGGCAATGGCCAGCCGCTTGCCGACGTGGCCGCCGCCGGCCAACATAATGGTTTTGATCGGCGATTCCAGTTTATGTAGATCCACCAGGGTTTTACGGACCTTATCGCGCGGGCAGACAAAAAATACTTCATCGCCGGTGGCAATCACCGCCTCGCCGTTTACCGCGATGGCTTTGCCGTCGCGGAAGATCGCCGCGACCCGGATCATACTGTCGGCCAGTTTTTCTTTGACGGCGTGGATGCGTTTGCCTGTCAGAAAGCCGGTCGGTACCACGCGAATCGAAAACAGCCTGACCAAGCCGTCGGCAAACTCGGACACATGCAGCGCGCCGGGGTATTTGATCAGGTTGTGGATGGATTCGGTGACAACCTGCTCAGGGCTGATGACAATATCAATACCGCCCGGCGCAAATAATTCCGGATGGTTGAGAAAATCGATGGCGCGCACTCGGGCGATGGTTTTGGGTTTGCTATACAGGGTGTTGATCACCTGACAGGCCAGCATATTGGTCTCGTCGCGGTCGGTAACGGCAATCACCATGTCGGCGTCCTGAATCCCGGCTTGTTCCAGCACGCTGGGATGGGCAGCGTTACCTTCGACAGTGGCTATATCCAGGCGGCCTTTTAATGCGGTGAGCAAGTGGGCATTTTTATCGATAACGACAATATCGTTTTCTTCACTGGCCAATGCGCCGGCAACCGAAGAGCCGGTCACACCGGCACCGAGAATCACTATTTTCATAAATTGTTAAAGCCAGTAATGATGTCGAATGCTTGCCGCCACAAGGGCCGAAGCCGGCGAATTATACGCTGATCGATAGGCTTGTCCATGTTCCAGAGAGTGCTAACTTTGCGGCGATGGAAATCGCCGGATGATGCCGTTAGGCTGCGGCTGCCAAGCAAAAATCCTGTTTTAAATAGCTGATTTACAAAAACTGGCTGGTGAATAGTCTCAGCTTGCCGGGCTTGTTTTCTGGTCACAGCCGCCCCATACCGTTTATAATCGCAAACTTTGGTTCACTCTCACTCTGGAAATATCATGCTGGGTAAGCTGGTTAAATTGGTAGTTGGCAGCCGCAACGACAGGCTGGTCAAGAAGAAACGCAAGCTAGTCAAGAAAGTCAATGCTCTGGCCGCCGAATACGAAAAATTATCCGATGCGGCGTTACAAGCCAAGACGCAGGAATTTCGCGACCGCCTGGCCCAAGGCGAAAACTTAGACAATTTACTCCCAGAAGCCTTTGCCGCCGTGCGGGAAGCCTCGACCCGTGTATTTGGCATGCGTCATTTCGACGTGCAGTTGATCGGCGGCATGGTTTTGCACAGTGGCAAGATAGCCGAGATGAAAACCGGTGAGGGTAAAACCCTGATGGCGACCTTGGCCGCCTATTTGAATGCCTTGCCGGGTAAAGGCGTGCATGTGGTGACCGTCAATGATTACTTGGCCCGCCGCGACGCGGAATGGATGGGCAAATTATACGGTTTCCTGGGTTTGACCACCGGTGTCATCGTCAGCGATTTGACGCACGAGCAACGCCAGGTTGCCTATGCAGCGGATATTACCTACGGCACCAACAACGAATTTGGTTTCGATTATCTGCGTGACAACATGGCCTTCAGTCTGGAACAAAAAGTCCAGCGCGATTTGAATTTTGCCATTGTCGACGAGGTGGATTCGATTCTGATCGACGAAGCCAGAACGCCGTTGATCATCTCCGGTCAGGCGGAAGGCAGTACCGATATTTACCTGAAGACCAATCAAATCATTCCCTACCTGACCAAACAGGAAAAAGCCGACGATCCGGAGAAACAGGATCAAATGCCCGGCGATTATGCGGTCGATGAAAAATCCCGGCAGATTCATCTGACCGAAGCCGGCTATGAGCACGTCGAGCGCTTGTTGGCGGAGCACGGCTTGATAGCCGACGGCTCCACCTTATACGAAGCTGCCAATATCCGCTTGATGCACTATTTGAACGCATCGCTGCGAGCTCACGTACTGTTCCAAAAAGACGTGGATTATGTAGTGAAGGACGGTCAGGTCATCATCGTCGACGAATTCACCGGCCGGATGATGAGCGGTCGGCGCTGGTCCGAAGGTTTGCATCAAGCGATGGAAGCCAAGGAAAACGTGACTATTCAAAACGAAAACCAAACGCTGGCTTCGATTACCTTCCAGAATTATTTCCGTCTTTACAACAAATTATCCGGTATGACCGGTACTGCGGATACCGAAGCGTTTGAGTTGAACAAAATCTACGGCCTGGAAGTGGTGGTTATTCCTACCCACAGACCGATGATCCGTAAAGACAAAGGCGATTTGGTTTATCTGTCGGCGCGGGAAAAATACAACGCCGTCATCGAAGATATTAAGGATTGCGTGCAGCGCGGCCAGCCGGTGTTGGTCGGTACGACGTCGATCGAAAACTCTGAATTGATTTCCCGGATGCTGCAACAACAAAACATCCGCCATGAAGTCTTGAATGCCAAGCAGCACGAGCGCGAAGCCCACATTATCGAAAATGCCGGTATGCCGGGAGCTGTGACGATTGCTACGAATATGGCCGGTCGCGGTACCGACATCGTGTTGGGTGGCAATCTGAATGCCGAACTGGCTGCCTTGGGACCGGATGCCAGTGAAGCCGATAAAGAGCGCGTGCGTGCTGCTTGGCAGGAAAGACATGAAAAAGTCTTGGCCAGCGGCGGTCTGCATGTCATCGGTTCGGAACGCCACGAGTCGCGGCGGATCGACAACCAGTTGCGCGGCCGTTCCGGTCGGCAGGGCGATCCGGGTTCGACCCGTTTTTATCTGTCGCTGGAAGACGATTTGATGCGGATTTTCGCGTCCGAGCGCGTCGCCAGCTTGATGCAAAAACTGGGTATGGAAGAAGGCGAAGCGATTGAGCATCCTTGGGTGACTCGTTCCATCGAAAGCGCGCAACGCAAAGTGGAGAATCGTAACTTCGATATTCGCAAAGAAATTCTGGCTTACGACGACGTCGCCAACGATCAACGTAAAGTTATTTACGCGCAGCGCAATGAGTTGATGGCTGCCGAAGATATCAACGACATTATCAACGCGATACGTGCTGACGTGTTGAACGACGTCATCA
The DNA here is from genome assembly GCF_059331595.1 of Methylomonas sp. PHL2-19. Taxonomy (NCBI): domain Bacteria; kingdom Pseudomonadati; phylum Pseudomonadota; class Gammaproteobacteria; order Methylococcales; family Methylococcaceae; genus Methylomonas; species Methylomonas sp. PHL2-19. Next base: position 3,679,643 of record NZ_CP196839.1, on the reverse strand, counting down.
CCGAATACATTCCGCCGAAAACCATGGAAGAGCAATGGGATGTGCGTGGATTGGAAACCCATTTGCAGCAAGAATTTAATCTGCAGATGCCGCTAGTGGAAATGCTGGAGCACGACCGTACCCTGAATGAAGCGAAATTGCGCCGGCTGATTATCGAAAAAGCCGAGCAAGAAAGCCGCGCCCGTGAAGAGGCCGTAGGTGTGCAAGTGCTAAGGCATTTCGAGAAATCCGTGATGTTGCAAGTGCTGGATAATAGCTGGAAAGAACATCTGGCGGCGATGGACCAATTGCGCCAAGGTATTCATTTCAGAGGCTATGCGCAAAAAGATCCCAAGCAGGAATACAAGCGGGAGTCGTTCCAAATGTTTACCGGCCTGTTGACGCATATCAAGCAGGAAGTGGTGGGTATACTCGCCAAGGTGCAAGTGGCGCGTGAAGAAGACGTGCAGGCGATCGACGAACAACGCCAAGCACCGCTGGAAATGCACTACGAACACGCGGAAGCCCACTCCATTTTTGAAGAAGAGCCAGCGGCGGCACAGGCAGCTCAGCCAGACTCAGACTCGGAGAGCGCGGAGCAGCCTTTTGTCAGGCTCGGCAACAAAGTGGGCCGTAACGACCCATGCCCCTGCGGTTCCGGTAAAAAGTACAAGCAATGCCACGGCAAATTGAACTAATGTTTAACCGCGGCGCCCCAAACCGGGCGTCGCGGCTGCCCGACAATTCGATTTAGAGGGCCTTTGGCATCGCTTTCAGCCTTGCAAAACCAGCGGCCCACGGCTTTTAATTTTCACTGTCCTCAAGGGTAAGTACTATGCCGCATAGAGTCTTTAATAAGAGTAATCCCGCCGCCGATATTACCAAGCTCCCCAAGTTGGGCATGGAAAAAAAGCATTTCATCGCCGACTTCAAACACTACTACAGTCATCGGCTCGGGCGCGATGAAAATTGCCGTTCTCCGCATTACGCCTACGAAGCCTTGTCTTTGGCGATCAGCGACCGTTTGGTCGAGCGCTGGAAGAAAACCTACAACGTCTATCGCGACTCCGATTGTAAAAAGGCCTTCTATCTGTCGATGGAGTTTTTGATGGGGCGTTCTTTGAGCAACGCCATGTTGAATCTCGGGGTTGACGATATTGTCACGCAAGCCTTGTATGACTTGGGTTTGGAAGCCGAGGAACTTATCGAGAGCGAGCCGGACGCAGGTTTGGGTAATGGCGGCTTGGGACGCTTGGCGGCGTGTTTCATCGATAGTTGTGCCACCTTGCAACTACCGGTCACGGGCTACGGTTTGCGTTATGAATACGGCATGTTTTCGCAACAAATCGTCAATGGCGAGCAGGTCGAGAAACCCGATCATTGGTTGCGGATGGGCAACGTCTGGGAAATCGAACGTCCCGAATACATGCACCGCATCAAGTTCGGCGGCCACACCCAAACCCACATCGACGAAAAAGGCAACAAGCGCACCAGCTGGCTGGATACTCATGATGTGATCGCCATGCCTTACGACACGCCGGTGCCGGGGTATAAAAACGGTACGGTCAATACCCTGCGCTTGTGGAAAGCCATTGCCACGGAAGAATTCAATTTGCAGGAATTCAATGCCGGTGATTACGCCGAAGCCGTGGCCGAGAAAAACACCGCCGAAAACATTACGATGGTGTTGTATCCCAACGATGCCAACGAAAACGGCAAAGCCTTGCGCCTGCAGCAGCAATATCTGCTGGCCTCCGCGAGTTTGCAGGACGTCATCGCCAACTGGGTGGGGCGCCACGGTAATAATTTCAGTAAATTTGCCGAGAAAAACTGCTTTCAGCTCAACGACACCCATCCCAGCATTGCGGTGGCCGAGCTGATGCGCTTGTTGATGGATATTCACGGTTTACCTTGGAAAGAAGCCTGGAACATCACGCGGCAAACGATGGCCTACACCAACCATACCTTGTTGCCCGAGGCCTTGGAAAAATGGTCGGTTAATCTGATGCAGCATTTGCTGCCGCGCTTGATGGAAATTATTTTTGAAATCAACGCACACTTCATGGCTGAAGTGTCGGCGCGTTGGCCTGGCGACAATCCACGCATGGCACGGATGTCCATCATCGAAGAAGGTTATCAAAAACAGGTGCGGATGGCATTTTTGGCTATCGTCGGCAGTTTTTCGGTCAACGGTGTCGCCGAACTGCATTCCAAGTTGTTGCAGGAAGGCTTGTTTAAAGATTTTTATGAGCTCTGGCCGCAAAAATTTAATAACAAAACTAACGGTGTGACCCCCAGACGCTGGCTGGCCGGCTGTAATCCGGAATTGGCCGAGTTTATCACCGCAACTATTGGGGATGGCTGGATTACCGACCTATCTCAGCTGTCCAAATTAGCGCCTTATGCCGAGGACGCGGCGTTCAGGCAAAAATGGTACGACTTGAATCGGGCCAGTAAACAACGTTTGGTTGACTACAAAAAAGAAGAACATGACATTGAAATCAATGTCGATGCTTTGTTTGATGTGCAGGTTAAACGTATCCACGAATACAAACGGCAAATTTTGAATGTGCTGCATGTGATTCATCTCTATGATCGGATTAAACGTGGCGATACGCAAAACTGGGTGGATCGTTGCGTCTTGATCGGCGGCAAGGCGGCCCCAGGCTATGTCATGGCGAAAAAAATCATCAAGCTGATTAACAATGTCGGCAATGTCATTAATGAAGACCCGGAAGTAGGCAACAAGCTGAGATTGGTGTTTATGCCCAATTACTGCGTATCGGCGATGGAAAAAATCTGTCCGGGCGCGGATTTGTCGGAACAAATTTCGACTGCCGGCAAGGAAGCGTCCGGTACCGGGAATATGAAATTTATGATGAACGGCGCGCTGACCATCGGTACCTTGGACGGTGCCAACATCGAAATTCGTGAAGAGGTCGGTGCCGACAATTTCTTCCTGTTCGGCTTGACCGAAACCGAAGTGGAGGCGATGCGGCCGCATTACGATCCGCAATGGTTCATCAATCAGGACAGCGATTTACAAGGCGTGATGCGCTTGCTGGAATGCGGGCATTTCAATCAGTTTGAGCCGGGGATTTTCGACGACATCATTGCTTCGATTAAAAGTCCGCACGATCCTTGGATGACTATCGCCGATTTCCGTAGCTATCTGGAAGCACAGAAGCGCGTCGAGCAAACTTGGCGTGATCAAGAGCGCTGGACCAAAATGAGTATTCTCAATACCGCTGCCAGCGGTAAGTTTTCCACCGATAGAACGATTAGCGAATACAACCGCGAGATTTGGAAGCTGTCGCCGGTGGACGTGGAAAAATACTGATACAATGCTGGATATTGTCTTGTTCGAGCCGGAAATACCGGCCAATACCGGCAATATCATCCGTTTATGCGCGAATACCGGTGCGCATCTGCATTTAATCCAGCCTTTGGGGTTTGATTTGGACGACAAACGTCTGCGTCGCGCCGGGCTGGATTATCATGAATGGGTGAACATCCGCCAGTACGGTTCCTTGCACGATTACGTCGAAAAAGCCAAGCCCCAGCGTTTATTTGCGTTAACCACCAAAGGCCACACCGGTTACAGCGAGGTGCGATACAAAGCCGGAGATGCCTTGTTATTCGGTCCGGAAACCCGAGGCTTACCGGCCACATTCCTCAGTCAACATCCGGCCGAGCTCCAGTTGTATTTGCCGATGCGTAAGGAAAGCCGCAGTCTTAATCTCTCCAATACCGTAGCCATAGTGCTTTACGAAGCCTGGAAGCAATTGAATTTTGTGGATGCGGCGCGTTGACTTAGTGATAGATCAGCGCCCGCAGCAGCGCTTAAATTTCTTGCCGCTGCCGCACGGACAAGGCGCATTTTTGCTGGTATCCGTGCTTGCCGCGACTTTGCCCGCGGCTTTGATGACGCCGTCCAGATAAAACCAGCGGGAATTGGATTTAACGAAGCGACTGATTTCGTGCATGAAATAGTCTTCGCCGTCTTGTCGGTAAAAAGCCTTAAACTCGACAATACCCTTGCTGTCTTGGCCGCTGCCTTTTTTAGTGCTGACTATCGCCAGTTTTTGCCAGTGTGCGGTTTCCTTGGAAAAGTCGATGTCGGCCGGCCGTTTGCTGGTATCCCAAGTATTCAATAAATAGCCCACATCGCGCCGGGCGTAGGCACTAAAACGCGAGCGCATCAAGGCTTCCGCAGTTGGCGGGTAGTGTTCGCCGCTGTGATAGCGGCCGCAGCATTCCTGATAATGCTGGCCGGTGCCGCATAAACAAGTTTCTAGTGGGTCGGTGATTGTCGTCATAACGACGGATTTTACCGAAATAGACAAGCCAAAAGCCAATCTTAGCCGCTCTCGGCGGAACGTATCCGCGCATTGACAGAGCTGTTAGATGATGGGGGCCGGGCTTGTTATGATAAATCGCTAAGCTTTGGCGTTTTACGATCAGCGTATTTTCAGGAGGCCGGATTGAAAGTCGCATTAAACACACAAATTTTTCTGGGTGCCGTATTCGGCGTAGCGTTGGGCATGGGATTCGCCAAGTTGGGGCCGGACGCCGCGCTTAGCAAACAAGGTATCCACGTTTGCGGTCTATTGAGTACTTTATTCATGGATTTGTTGAAAATGGTGTTGGTGCCTTTGGTGTTTACCTCTATTGCGGTTGGGGTGGCGAATTTGCGTATGCACGGCCAATTGCATCGAGTCTGGCTGTATACGTTGATTTTTTTTGTGGTCTCTATGGCTCTGGCTATCCTGCTGGGCGTGGCGGCGGCAAATATATTCGAGCCCGGAAAAGGTTTGAATCTGGACTTGTTCAATAACGCTGTTCCCAACTTCGCCGCCAAGCAAATGAGCTTTGCGCAATTTGTAGCCAGCTTTCTGCATGGCTTGTTCGTTAACCCGTTCGCGGCACTAGCACAGGCCAATATCCTGGCAATCGTGATGTTTGCACTGTTGTTGGGTATTGCTTTGGTAGTGGGAGGGGATCGTTATCGCAATATCTTGCTGCTGTTGCAGGAAGGCTTGGAGTTGATGCTGCGCTTGGTCGGCTGGATCATGCGGCTGGCGCCGCTGGGCATCATGGCTTTGCTGGCGCAGTTGCTGGCGACGCAAAATCTGGCCTTGTTAAGCAGTTTGGCGGAATTTGTCGCGGTGGTCATTGGTACCACTTTGCTGCATGGCTTGGTCGTGTTGCCTTTGTTGTTAGGTATAGTTGCCAAGGTTTCGCCGCTGAAGTTTTTCCTGGGCGCCAGGGAAGCCTTAATCACTGCATTTGCCACCAGTTCCAGCTCTGCCACATTGCCCGTCACCTTGCGTTGCGTTGAACAGCATTTGCACGTCAAACCCGGTATTGCCGGTTTCGTGGTGCCGCTGGGTGCCACGGTCAATATGGACGGCACCGCGCTCTACGAAGCTGCCGCTGCGTTATTTGTCGCGAATTTAGCCGGCATAGAGCTGGATTTGGCGCAACAATTGATCGTGTGTTTTACCACGATGATCGCCGCCATGGGCGCGCCGGGCATCCCCAGCGCCGGCATGGTGACCATGATGATGGTGTTGCAATCGGTTGGTCTCCCAACCGAAGCCATTGCGATACTGTTACCCATAGACCGCATACTGGATACGGTGCGGACCATGGTCAACGTCGAGGGCGATATGGTGGGTTGCATAGTGGTACAGCGCTTGACGGATCGCTAGTTTTTTCTGCGGTTTATGAATGGATTACCCGATTGCGGCCGCTTTGCTTGGCTTTATACAAGGCGTTATCTGCGCGGACGATAAAGCTTTCCGGATTATCGCCGGATTGCAATCTGGCAACGCCTATCGACAAGGTGATTTTGCCCAGCGACTGGTTGTCGTTTTTGCGTTGCAAGCGGCTGGCTGCCATCGCGGTGCGAATATTTTCGGAGATTTCTACCGCCTTTTCGTGGCTGGTGTTGGGCATGATAATCGCCAGTTCCTCACCGCCGTAACGCGCAACGTGATGATGTTCCTCGGCGTGTTTCTTCATTAAATTTGCTACATATTTAATGACATTGTCGCCAATAGTGTGGCCGTAAGTGTCGTTAATGCGTTTGAAATGGTCTATGTCCAGCATCGACAGGCACGCGGTATCGGGTGCGGATTGTTCGATGATTTCGGCCAGGGTCATGTCGAATGCGCGCCGATTCAACAAGCCGGTTAAACCGTCGGTGGTGGCGATTTGTCTGGCTTGAGCCAGCTCGGTGCGCAATTGCTCCATTTCTTGGTTGGCTTCGGTCAGCTTGGTTTGCATGGCCTGACTGGTCATCGCCAGCGCTTTGGTTTCCTGAATGATTTCTTCCAAGATGGTTTTCAAGCCGTCTGAAGCGGAGAAGTTCTCCAAGATGACTGATTTTTTCTGAAAGCTGTCGTTGGTCTCTTCGGCCTTGTTGTAAGTTTCGTTGATCGCGCTAGTGGCTTGCTCGATGACTTTGTGCAGTTGCCGGTTGATTTGCTCGAAAGATTCCAAAGACGCATTACAAATGTGTGATTTGTAAAGCTCGACGCTGTTGTCGTAATCGAAGGCCTTGTTTTCGGCGAGCAACGAGTCGACTGCTTTGTTTAAGCTCGGGTTGCCGCCGGCCACATAGTCGTACCAAATAGCGTAGTTGATGGGATTGGCAGCAACGTTATGACGCATCAATAATGGCAGGATTTGTTTTAGATGGCCGGCGTTAACGCTCGGCGAGAAATCGTAAATCGGTATGTAAGTGGTGCCTTTACTCATCAGATTTTTGTCGATAAACGTATAACGGTTTAAGTACTGCTCGCGCCGGGATTGTTAACCCTGTCACTGCTTTCGATTGTTCCGTATCGATGCGCCGGGTTTAGCGCTTAGTAGAACGTGTCTTAAAGTAACTTGGATAATTGTGCTTGAAACACTATGAGCCTCCAGGCTTTCATTTTACGTAGTCATAAGCCTACATAAAGGTAACTTAAAACCGGGATTTTTCAATACATCCGGAAAATAAGCTTACGCACACGGTGTTTGCGGTTTGTGTGTAGGGGCCGGTTTTGAGGGGGTGAGTTTATCAGTGTAATTTTTTTCTAGAAATGGTTTGCGTGTACCGGCTGTTTTTCTAATGGCTGTCCGGAGAATGCAAACTCTTGGCAACTGCACGTGTGGCACGAGTATTTGCATCGCAAAGTTAACAAAACATTTTGCAGCAGCTCCAGTTTTGGATAGAATGCGCGTCCTTTAGTCGGGTGCTTAGCTCAGCTGGGAGAGCATCGCCCTTACAAGGCGAGGGTCGGGGGTTCGAACCCCTCAGCACCCACCAGACTATCGGAGGTTAAATGTAGAATCTCCCACGATTCTATTCGGTAATCTCAAGCGTCCCAATCAATACCCCTAAGGCAAGCGCTACGCCAATTCGTCGCAACGGATTCCTATTTTCGGCAAAATGGCAAGCTGGGTTTTGCCTTGCCATTGTTAGCTTTGCGGTTTATCGAACTCTCCATTACTTCCAGCCCTTTGACTGGCCCAGGCCGAGCGCAACACCAGAACTGTCTGTCTTATTGACGCCATTTTCAATCCCCACGATAAACACCAAATGCAGTGGCGGTCCGCTGTTGTTAGGCGCGTCCGCATACCGGGAATAATCGGTTGATATGGCAACCTCGACTCCTCCCGCGCCTGTGTAAATCATCCGCTCAATTCGAAATCTTATGGCTAGGCCATCTAATTAGGAAATTGAAATTAAATGCCGCCGCTAACTCCTTGAGTTAAAAAACAAAGCACGCAAGTGCGGCTAATTAGTAAAAATTTCCCGCTGACAGCACAATATGTTGTGCTAGAATTTCAAAATAGACACTATATGCAGTATATCGCCGGACTGTATTGTTTTCGGTTTTAATCCAATAAACATCAATATCTTAGCCGTGCCGGAGCGGCAAGATAGGCCTATAACCATTCAACTAGAAAAGGGAATCCACGAATGACCGCAAAACTTCATGTTGTGACACAAGACGCCACCGAAATCCCGCTGCAAAGTGCTTCTCTGGATATTTGGGACAGTAAATACCGCTTAAAAACCAAGGATGGCAAAGCGATTGACGAAACCATTGATGACACCTACAAGCGCGTCGCCAAGGCCCTGTCTAGCGTGGAGAAAACCAAGGCGCTGCAAGAAAAACACTATAAAGAGTTTCTGTGGGCGCTGCGGAAAGGCGTGATCCCGGCCGGCCGCATCACCTCCAACGCCGGCGCTTTGGATCATAAACCGGCCACCTCCACTATCAACTGCACCGTGTCCGGCATCATCGAAGATTCGATGGACGATATTCTGCACAAGGTCCACGAAGCCGGTCTGACCCTGAAAGCCGGTTGCGGCATCGGTTACGAATTTTCGACATTACGGCCGCGAGACGCTTATGTATCCGGCGCCGGCGCCTATACCTCCGGCCCGTTGTCGTTCATGGATATTTACGACAAGATGTGTTTCACCGTATCGTCGGCCGGCGGCCGCCGTGGCGCGCAAATGGCTACCTTCGACGTCGCCCATCCGGACGTGGTGGACTTTATCCGCGCCAAACGCGAAGACGGCCGCTTGCGCCAGTTCAACCTATCTCTGCTGATTACCAGCGAATTCGTCGAAGCTGTGAAAAGCAACGGCCAATGGCCGCTGTCTTTTCCGGTTACCGAACGCGAAGCCAATGCCGATAAACTGGATTTAACCGATACCGACAAAATCGTCTGGCGCGATCTGCCCAATAAAAAAGGCTATGTGGTCAACGAGGCCGGCTTGGTGGCTTGCGGCATTACCAAAGTCATGCCGGCGCGCCGCTTGTGGGACATCATCATGTCTTCCACCTACGATTACGCCGAACCGGGATTTATCTTGATCGACAAAGTCAACGAGATGAACAACAACTGGTTTTGTGAGCACATCCGCGCCACCAACCCTTGCGGCGAACAACCGCTGCCGCCTTACGGCAGTTGCTTGCTGGGCTCGATCAACCTGACCCGCTTCATCGATAAACCATTCTCCAAAGAAGCCCGCTTCGATTGGGAAGCTTATCGTAAAACTATTCGTATCTTTACCCGCATGTTGGATAACGTCGTCGAGATCAACGGCCTGCCTTTGGAAAAACAGCGCGAAGAAATCATTGGCAAACGCCGCCACGGCATGGGCTATTTAGGCTTGGGTTCCACCATCACCATGCTGGGCATGAAATACGGCAACGAAGAGTCTCTGGCATTTACCGAACAAGTCACCAAAGAGTTGGCTTTGGAAGGCTGGAAAGCCGGCCTGGAACTCGCAAAAGAAAAGGGCCCGGCACCTATCATGGACCAGCTATTCACCGTCACCGGCGAAATGCTGCACAAACGCCCGGAAATGACGGCGGACGGTTACAAACTGGGCGACCAAGTGCCCGGTAAAGTTTTGCACGCCAAATACAGCCGCTACATGCAAAAAGTCGCGCAGGAACTGCCGGAATTGGTCGCGGAACTGGCGGAAGTGGGCTGCCGCTTTACCCACCACAGCTCGATCGCGCCGACCGGCACCATCTCACTGTCGCTGGCCAACAACGCCAGCAACGGTATTGAACCGAGCTTTGCCCATCATTATTCGCGCAACGTAATCCGCGAAGGCAAAAAGTCCAAGGAAAAAATCGACGTGTTTTCCTTTGAATTGCTGGCCTACCGCGAACTGATCAACCCGCAAGCCATGCCATACAGCCAGGATCCGGCTCAACAATTGCCGGATTATTTCATCGCTGCCGATGACATCAGCCCCAAACAGCATGTCGATATTCAAGCCGCCGCGCAACGCTGGATCGATTCGTCGATTTCCAAAACCGCCAACGTGCCGACCGATTATCCGTATGAAGACTTCAAGTCCATCTACGAATATGCGTACGACCAAGGCCTGAAAGGCTGCACCACTTTCCGCTTCAACCCGGAAGTGTTCCAGGGTGTGTTGGTCAAGGAATCCGACCTGGAAAACACCACCTACCAGTTCACCCTGGAAGACGGCCATGTGGTGGAATTTAAAGGCAACGAAGAAGTGGAATACGATGGCGAAACCCACACCGCTGCCAACTTGTTTGATGCTTTGAAGGAAGGTTATTACGGCAAGTTTTGATTTTTAAAAAATGTAGGTTGGGTTAGGCGTTAGCCGTAACCCAACACGACGGCAATTTTGGGTTACGCATGCGCTTTTATGCCCGGCCGGTAAACCCAAGCTACAGAATACGGAAAACCCATGACCCTACACAAAATCAACAAAAAAATCGTCGGCTACAAAGTGCTGACCAAAGAAAACCTGGAAGCAGCTGCCCAGGCGGAAGCCGAACTGGCAAAACCTTCACTGGAAGAAATGCACGAAAATCTGGCACGCCCGGAGATGCTGCTCGGCTCCACTTATAAGATCAAAACCCCGCAGTCCGAGCATGCGCTGTATATCACCATCAATGACATCATCCTGAACGAAGGCACGGTACATCAGGAACGCCGCCCTTACGAAATTTTCATCAACTCCAAGAACATGGAGCATTTTCAATGGGTGCTGGCACTGACTCGCTTGATTTCGGCGGTATTTCGTAAAGGCGGCGACGCCACCTTTTTGGTGGAAGAAATGAAGGCGGTATTCGATCCGCAGGGCGGCTATTTCAAAAAAGGCGGGGTGTTCATGCCATCCCTGGTTGCCGAGATCGGCCACGCCATCGAATCGCACATGAAACACATCGGCATGATCAAGCCGGAAAAACTCAGCGATCACCACCAGCAATTACTGGATGAAAAACGCCGGGAGTTTGAAGCCCAGCATGGCGCGTCGGAAGGGCAGGCGTTTCCTGAGAAGGCTGTTTTATGTAACAAGTGCAGCACCAAGGCGATGGTGTTGATGGATGGGTGTATGACTTGTTTGAATTGTGGGGAGAGTAAATGTGGGTGATTGTCGAGCAAGCCTTTTCGATGCATCAGCTATAGTCAGGTGTTCTCTCAGGAGCCAGGCAAAGAAATTGTTGATGTGTCAACACTAAACCGGACACATAGTTAAGCGGCTTGATGCCGCAATTCATAATTAACCGGAGACAGATAGCCATTGGCGGAATGCAGTCGCTCTCGGTTGTAAAACACTTCGATATATTCGAGCATTGCTTGTTTGACCTGAGCGCGAGTCAGGAAAGTCTGTTGGTGAATCAGTTCGGTTTTCAGGGGGGGTGCTCTACGAAACCGCGTTATCCCAACAGTTACCTTTTCGGCTCATGCTTTGTCGAATGCCGTGTTGTATAAGCAAAGCTCGATGGCTTTCCGATGCAATTGGCTACCCCGGTCGGTATGCCTAGTAAGTCCTTGCAGTAGGGGAGCTTTGGGAGTGTTTGATCTAACAGTGATTGTTGAGATTTTTGCCAAAACTTGTTTCTGTGAAACCTGAGAAATCAGCTCTGAAGAGCGTAAATCGCAGATTGTTCCAGACTTTAATTCATTAAACGTTGTAGCAATATTCGCTGCTAATTGCAGAGCACGTGGAATAGCTTCGTGACGACTTTCTGTCTTTAAGCTTCGCACAATCTCTGTTGCGTTGAGCAATTCTTGATGCTCGGCAGGAACGCGGATTCTGAAGTAGTAGACGTTTTTGCGTCGAAAAAGATAGGGAAATTTTCCCACAAAAAGCCTCTTGTGTAACAGGTTTGTGTAGCAAACGCTGTTTCTTGAGGCTTTACTTTGAAAAGTTACTTGCAAAACAGTAACTTAAAATTGGCGGAGAAAGAGGGATTCGAACCCTCGATACGTTGCCGTATACACACTTTCCAGGCGTGCGCCTTCGACCGCTCGGCCATCTCTCCTAATACATTTTTGGGCTGATCAGCAGATTTAGTGCTTCAGAAATTGATCGCTTCATAACTTAATCTGCGTTTGTCGCCGTGATAGCGACCACCCAATCCCGACTAGGATAATGGATACACGGTTATTTTGCAATTCGGACGAGTATTTTCTCGGTTATTGGCTGCATTGAATTTCCCATGGGAGTTACTTCCCTAAAAGACAATCCAGTTTAGTCATTGGTTTAGCGTCCGATCAGCCCTTACTTGTACTAGGTTAACCATGTTCTGTCGGATAAATAAATTGTTGAATTTTGCTCTTCAGTGGATCGTGGTCTAAGTTTGCGCAGGAGTTTGCTGGAGAGTGAACTCACCTTTTGTCGATGGCCTATCGGAGTGAACGGGGGAGCTCTATGAACGATATTTGTATTTCAAACGAAAAACCAAAAATTCTGATCGTCGATGATGTTCACGAAAACTTGCATACCTTGCTGAATATTTTGCGGCAAGATTATGCGGTGATGGCTGCTACTTCCGGTGAAAAAGCCCTGGAAATCGCCCGGCGCGCGTCGGCTCCTGATTTGATTTTGCTGGATATAAAAATGCCGGAAATGGATGGATACCAGGTGTTGGAATATCTGCGCGATGATCCGGCAACGGCCGAAATCCCGGTCATTTTTGTGACTGCGGCCGCCGAAGTCGGTGACGACGCCAAGGGTATGGCGCTGGGCGCCGACGACTATTTACTCAAGCCCGTAGTGCCTGAGTTGCTTCTAGCTCGGGTTAGACTGCATTTGGAGCTAGCCACCTATCGGAAACGCTATGGCAGACTATAATCGTTGGGGTCAAGCAACGCTGATCTAACTATTTCCTTGGATAATGAACAAAGACAAATCCCTATCGCTCAATCCCAGGCCGACTATTTTGGTGGTAGACGATCTTCCCGAAAATATTCACGGCTTACTCGAAGCACTTAAGGACGATTACGGCATTATGGTGGCGACGGAAGGCATGCGTGCGGTGGAGTTGGCGCAAGGCTCGACGCCGCCTGATTTGGTATTGCTGGACGTCAGAATGCCGGGTATGGATGGCTATGAGGTTTGCCGGCGGCTCAAGAGCGATCCTAGAACCGCGGGGATACCCATTCTCTTCGTGACGATAGTCGAAGCGTCCATCGAAAAAATTCGCGGTTTTTCCATGGGCGCCGCCGATTTCATTACCAAGCCGTTTGATATTGACGAAGTACGGGCCAGGGTCAAAACGCATCTGGAACTGAGCCGCTTACGCCGCGCTCTGGAAGGCCGGGTGAAACGTCTGAGCGAATACCGGCATGCCACCGATGTGTCTAATATCGTATTCCGCACCGATCCGCACGGCGTCATCACTTTTGTAAACGATGCGTTTGTGCAAACCTACGGTTATACCCGCGAGGAGGTTATAGGCAAAACCAGCCGGATTCTCAAAGATCCCGACGCGGCTCCGGGTTTGCATCGGGAGTTATGGAACACGATTCTAGGCGGTGCAATCTGGCGCGGGACCTACAGCAATCTTACTAAAAGTGGCGAGGTGATTTACATCAACAACACCATCGTCCCCATCCTTGACGCTGACGGCTCGATTCGCGAATTTATATCCACCAGCGTTAATGTCACCCATTTGATTAAACAGGAAGAGTTGATTAGGGAACAGACCACGGATGCGTTAACCGGTTTGCCCAACCGGGTGAAATTGATGCAGGATTTGGCTGACGCCGGTCCGTCGATATTGGGCATGATCAACATCGATCAATTCAAAGCCATCAATGATTTTTACGGTTTGCGCAACGGCGATAAAGTTTTGTTGGAAATTGGCGAGCGTTTGCAAAAAATGAGCGGCGCCGATGCGCAGGCTTACCGCATCGGCGGCGATTTATTTGCTTTGCTCTCCAAAACCGGTGGCGATCCGGGCCGTTTCGAGCAATTGATAGACAGCATTATCAAGCGTTTGGAATCGGAAGCGATCGATTGCGGCGAAGACAAGATTAACATCCGCGTGACTGCAGGCATCTGTTCGGGGGCCGACAGTCCTTATACGCATGCGGCGCTGGCGTTGGAGCGCGCCAGGATCGAACGTCGGGATTATTTGATTTATACCGATCAGATGCAGATCAAGTCGCACTACAAGGACAACATCCACTGGAGCCAGAAAATTCGCAGTGCCCTGGCCGACGGCCGCATCGTGCCTTTTTATCAACCCATCATCGACAATCGCAGCGGGAAAGTCGTGAAATATGAAGCGCTGATGCGGATGATAGACGAAGAGGGTAATGTCATTCCGCCCAGCTTTCTCGGCGTGGCAAAACGCACCCGGCAATATACCGCCTTGACTCGCACCATCGTCGAACAAGTCGTGAAAGCCTTGCCCGAGTCGGAGGGGGAGATGAGTATCAACTTAACCGTCGAGGATATTATCGATGCCAATACGGTGAGCTTTATTGCCGAAAAACTCTCTCAGCCCGGCGTCGGTTCGCGCATTGTATTGGAGATTACCGAATCTGAAGGTATCGAAAGTTACGAGGAAGTGCGCCAGTTTGTTAATCGCATGAAAGGCTATGGCTGTCACTTTGCGATTGACGATTTCGGTAGCGGCTATTCCAATTTCGTGCATTTGTTGCGGTTAAAGATCGATTACTTAAAGATCGACGGCTCCATCATCATGAATATTATCGACAATCCGGATTCTGAAGTAATTGCCCGCGTCATAGTCGATGCCGCGCGGCGCTTGGGTATGCGCACGGTTGCCGAATTTGTGGGGAGTGCGGAGATCCAAGCCAAGGTCGTTGAGCTGGGTATCGATTTTTCGCAAGGTTTTTATTTGGGCAAACCGGCACCGCATACGCTGGGGACGCCCCGCCATGATTGAATCCAACGTGCATCCGGGGGAGGACAGGAATCAGTCTGATCCAGGCAACTCTGCTACTAAAGCCGGAATGGAGTTTTAAGATGCGGCCGGTTTTTAATCAACATCCTCTGCGCAAGACCATAACTTGGCAGAGGCTCGTCGGTTTTACGGTCAGCCGGTTATCAAGCGCCGCCAGCGTTCTGCTGACGATAAGCTGTTGGAGTCAGCCAGTGCAGGCCGACATCAGTGCGGCGACAATTCGTGGTCAAGTCACGCTACGGGGGGCTGACACTCAGGCAGGCGCGCAAATCATCGTTACCAGTCTGGAGCGGGGGTTTTCCACGCGGACCTTTTCCCGAGCTGACGGCTCTTATGTGCTGATGGCATTGAAACCCGGCCGTTACCAGCTCAAGGTGTTAGGTTTGGAAGGCCAGCAAAACAGTCAAGAGCTGACGCTGCAAGTGGGGCAGGTGGCCTTGGTAGACGTTGCGTTAGGCGATGATAATAGCGTCGCCGAACAGACGAGTGAGGGCAATTCCGCGGAGTTGGCTACCTATTTAACGCCCGAGCAAATGCAGCGCTTGCCGCAGGTAAACCGCAATTTTCTGAATTATGCCGATCTGGCGCCCGGTGTGAACGTGGTAAACGATGAAAATGGCAGTACCCGCTTGCAAAGCGGCGGGCAGCGGCCGGATAGCGTCAATTTGTTTATCGACGGCGTCAGTCAGAAAAACTATGTGGTCAGGGGCGGCGTAGCCGGCCAGGATTCCAGTCGCGGCAATGTGTTTCCGGAATCGGCGGTTGCCGAATATAAGGTCATTAGCCAGAACTATAAGGCCGAGTACGATCAAGTCGGCGGCGCGGCAATTTCGGTGCAGACTAAATCCGGCGGCAATATTTTTCACGGCGAAACATTTTACGATCATACCAATCAGGATCTGCGCAGCGTTACCCCCAGCGAACAACTGGCGGGCGGCAAGCGCGACACCGAGCAAGTGCAATTCGGTGTGACCTTAAGCGGTCCCATCGCCAAGGATGTCGCGCATTTTTTCATGGCATACGAACGTAAACTCAACGACGATTACGCCAATATTAGCGCGGGTGACGGCTCCCGCTTACCCGAGCCGTATCAAGCGCAGCTGGGCCGGGTGAACAGGCCGTTCAGGGCGGATTTGTTCTTCGGGAAACTGGATTGGGCGCTTAACGATAGTAATTTGATCGAAGTGTCTTTTAAGCTGCGCGACGAAACCGAAACCTTAGGGATTGGCGGTGAAAACTCAGAGTCTTACGCGCTGACCAAGGGTAACAGCGAAAAGCGCCTGGATTTTAAATATCAATACAGCGCGGAACATTGGGTCAACGAAGCCCGGTTTACTTATGAAGATGCCAATTGGCGGCAACTGCCGGCCACGCAAAGCGCGGGTTTGCAGCTGCGTCGCCTGGACGGCAGTTTGAGCGGGGGAAATCTGAATAGCCGGAGTGTGTTGAATAGCGGCGGCGCGACCAATTATCAGGACAAGGGCCAAAGCGGGCCGGGTTTTCAAGACGATCTAACCTTCAGCGGTTTGGATTGGCATGGCAACCATGTCGTAAAGCTGGGCGCTAAAGTCAAACAGATAGAACTGGGCGCGGTAGAGCGCGATCCTTACCACCCGCAGTTCGGCTTGAATTTAAACAATCCTGCCGGCAACCCGTATCAAGTGCGTTGGGCAACGCCTTTGGTCGGCGGCGGTGACGGTTCCGCCCAATCCGATGTGACGCAATTCGGCGCGTATCTGCAAGACGATTGGAACCCTAATCGACATTTGAGCGTGAACCTGGGCGTCCGCTGGGATTACGAATACAACCCCGGCTATCTAAACCATGTCACGCCCGGCGATGTCAGCAGTGCGCTCCGCAACTGGCGTAATATTCACAACGCGAATACGGGTTACGACATCGAGAACTACCTCAGTAACGGCGCTAACCGCGCGGCGGACAGCAATAATATTGCGCCCAGATTAGGTTTGGCATACGACTTATTCGAAGACCAGCGGCATGTGTTGTTCGGCGGTTACGCTAAAGCCTACGACCGCCATATTTACGACGTGTTGCAACTGGAACGTACCAAGGGCAGTTATCCCAGTTTTAGCGTCAATTTTCAGGGCGACCCCAATTACGATTGCGTGGCCGGCGTCGATTGCATCGCCTGGAATCCCGAATATTTAAACTATACGCCGGCGCAATTGTCCGCACTGACCGGTGTAGGTACGGGTAGCAGCCGGGAAATCAATTTAATGCGCAACAATCTGCGCACGCCCTATGCCGACCAATTTAATATCGGCATGCGCAATCGTTTCGGCGACTGGCATACCGAAGTCAGCGTGTCGCACGTCCACAGTTACAACGGTTTGGTCGGTTTGCTGGGCGGCCGCAATGCCGACGGCAGCTTTTACGCAGCCGGGTCCGGGTTCGGGGGCACCTTTCAGGCCGTGCCTGGCTTTGGGCAATTAATTTTGTTCGATAACGGTGTACAGACCAAAACCAATTCGGTATTTGTCAAAGCCGAAAAACCGTACAGCAAAGACAGCGGCTGGGGTATGACGTTTGCCTACACCTTTACCGATTCCGAGGAAAACAAACCGCAGTCTTTCTTCGATAACAGCAGTTATTTGTTTGAACATCCCAATACCCACACCAATGGCTGGCTGGATACCGCCGGGGTCAGAAAACATAAGCTGGTGACAACCGCCAGTGTCGATTTGCCGTGGGATTTGATTTTTTCTACCAAGCTGACGCTGGCGACCCCGGATACCCGCTCCGGTGTCAACTGTGCAAGCGGTGCTTGCCGTTTTGATACCTTTACGCCGCAAGGTAGCGATTTTATCTTTCCGGGGCAGTGGTGGGGATACAAACAAGTCGACATTGCGCTGATAAAAAGTTTCGACACGCCGCACGACACCCGGATGAAACTGCGTCTGGATGTATTGAATTTATTCGATTTTAAAAATTATGCGGCATTTAACAGCGACTTTGCCTCGCCGAATTTGGGGGCGCCGCTGACTGTGCTGGCCGGACCGAGTTTGACGGTGAAATTGACCGCCCGCCTGGAGTTTTGATGCCGGGCAAGTTAGTGAGCGCGGGTTTATTGTTGTGGGTGTTGCTCAGCAGTTTCGGCGCCGCTGCCGACGACATGCTCAACGCCAAAACCAAGGCCAATTATGTGTTCAATTTCACCAAGTTCGTGGAGTGGCCGGCGCTGATGAACGATACGCTGCATGTCTGCATTGTCGGCGCCGAACCTATCGTCAACTTGCTGAGCGAGTTGGCCAGCCGCGATACCAAGGGGCATTTATTGCAAATCTGGTCGGGCATAGACGACCCGCAGATTTGCCAGATTTTGTATATCGACCATGACGCGCCGGAATTGCCAGCCTTGATACAGCAGGTGCGCGGCAATCAGATATTAACTGTCAGCGATGCCGAGGGGTTTGCCGGCCGCGGCGGCTGTATCGGATTTTATAGCGAAAACGGCCAGATCAAACTGGAAATCAATCCGGACGCCGTGCGCCGAGCGCAATTAAAAGTCAACGCCTTGTTGATGGAAATCGCCCGTATCGTCCGTTAATTCACTCCGGAATCCCATGACAAACCAGGCTGAATTTAAACGCGATCTGACCATAAAAACCAAGCTGGTGCTGATTATGTTGGCAACCAGCATCTTGTCCCTGCTGTTGGCGGGGGCCGGTTTTATTGCCCAGGAACACATGCGGGTAAAAGAGGATATGGGCCGGGATTTGAGTTCTCTGGCTCGTATCATTGCCAATCGCAGTACCGTGGCCTTGTCGTTTAATGGCAGTAGCGTCGCCAACGCCACTTTGGCCGCTTTAAGCGTCAAGCAGAGCGTGGTATCGGCCTGTATTTACGATAGTGCCAATCAGCTGTTTGCACTTTACGAACCCGGCTTGGCCTGTCCGCTGCAACATCCGGAGCCTTCGGCTAGCGAGCGGCCGCGATTCGACGATGCCTATTGCACCATAAGCGAAACGATAGCCTTAGACGGCCGCATTTTGGGAAGGGTTTGGATAGCCTCCAGTCTGGCGGAGCTGGATTCCTTATGGCGGGATTTTTTGGCTGCGGCGATGGGCATTGTGATGTTATCCGGTCTGTTCGCCTTGCTATTGGCTTCCAGTTTGCAGCAAGTGGTGTCCGGTCCGCTGGTCAGGTTGAAGAAAACCGTCGAAACGATCAACAGCGAAAAGAACTACACCTTGCGCGCCGCACAAGAGAGTAACGATGAATTGGGTGCGCTGATTCAAGCCTTCAACACGATGATAGCCACCATCGAAGCTCGCGATAGCGAACTGTTGGCTTTGAACCGGCAGCTTGCCGAAAACGAAAAACTATTGGCCAGCATCAACGAAGGTCTGGAAGAGCGCGTGGCTGCCCGCACCACGGAGTTGGCGGAAATTAACGCCAAATTGGCGCATAACAGCGTCATGCTGGCCACCGTGCTGGATAGCATGTCGCAGGGCTTGATAGCCTTTGACAGCAATTTAAAGTTATTGGTTTGGAATAAAAAACTCAGCGAGGTGCGCGGTTATCCGGAAAGTATGCTGGCAGTGGGCAGGGACCATGCCGATTTCGTGCAGTTTGATTTAACCGATCCGCAGTTGCGTTTCCGTGATCCCGATACCGAACTGCGGCAATTGCTGGAAGAAATAAGACATTTTCGGCCGCACAATTTTACTCGGCAAAGATTGGACAACCGGGTCATCGAGATCAGCGGCGGGCCGATAGCCGATGGCGGTTTCGTCAGTACTTACGAGGATGTGACCTTACGCAAACAGGCCGAGCTGGCGTTGAAAGAGGCTCGGGACGCCGCCCAGTCAGCCACCCAGACTAAAAGCCAGTTTCTGGCGAATATGTCGCACGAGATTCGCACGCCGATGAACGGCGTGCTGGGTATGTTGCATCTGGCTTTGCAGACCGAATTGACCGCGTCGCAACGCAACTATTTGGCAAAAGCCCACAGTTCCGCACGTACCTTATTGGGGATTCTTAACGATATTCTGGATTTTTCCAAAATCGAGGCCGGTAAATTGGCGCTGGAAGAAACCGAATTTCGCTTCGATAGCGTGGTGGAGCAATTGGCTGACATGATCGGTTACCAAGCCGGCTTGAAAGGTATCGAGTTTCTGATCCGTCACGATCCGCAAATTCCGCCGGTGTTGTTAGGCGATCCCTTGCGTTTCGGCCAGGTGTTGACCAATTTATGCGGCAACGCGCTGAAATTCACCGAAG
Source organism: Methylomonas sp. PHL2-19 (assembly GCF_059331595.1). Taxonomy (NCBI): domain Bacteria; kingdom Pseudomonadati; phylum Pseudomonadota; class Gammaproteobacteria; order Methylococcales; family Methylococcaceae; genus Methylomonas; species Methylomonas sp. PHL2-19. The sequence goes on along the minus strand of NZ_CP196839.1, from coordinate 3,659,694 downwards.
CCGGTGAATTGGAACTGGCATTCTATTGCCTGGCCAAAACCGATAGCACTATCGATTTGCGGGTATCGGTCAGAGATACCGGCATCGGCATGGCGGAAGACGATCAGAAAAAACTGTTTCAAGAGTTTACCCAAGCCGATCAGGGCACCAGCCGGCGCTTTGGCGGCACAGGTTTAGGCTTGGCCATCTGTAAAACCCTGGTGGAAATGATGCAGGGCCGGATCTGGATCGAGCAGTCGCAACTGGGCCAGGGCACAACCTTTTGTTTTACCGTGCGCTTGGGCGTTGCTAAGGATACTTTGCTGCATCAAGACGCGCTGGAGCAAAGCATAGGCGTGTTGTTGGCCGAGGTGCGGGTATTGGTGGTGGATGACAACGAGGCCTCCCGGGAAATCATCAGCGATATGTTGCGGCCGTTTCAGCTACGGGTGAGCTGTTCGGCCAGTGCGGCCGGGGCGCTGAGAGCGTTGCGGGAGGCGCCGGCCGACCAGCCTTTCGATGTGGTGTTGATGGACTGGAAAATGCCGGGTATGAACGGCGATGAGGCGATCAGGCAGATTCGCGCCGACACCAGCCTGATGCCGCAGCCCAAGATTATCATGGTTACCGCTTACGGCAGCGAAGATGTGATGGTGTTGGCGGGCCGGGCCGGTATCGATGGCTTTTTGATCAAACCGGTATCGCCGTCCTCCTTACTGGATGCGATTTTGTCGGCACTTGGACGCGGCCGGGTGCTTGGGGTGGTGGATAAATTTAAGCAATTGGGCGGGGCGGATATTGCCGGTATCAAACAACTGCAAGGGATTCGGTTGTTACTGGTGGAAGATAACGAAATCAACCGCGAATTTGCCTGCGAATTGCTGCGCAGCCACGAGATTGAGGTTGACGAAGCGGTGAACGGCGAAGAAGCGGTCAGCATGGTTAGGCAGCATCATTACGATGCGGTCTTGATGGACATCCAGATGCCGGTGCTGGACGGCTTGCAAGCCACCGTCAAAATTCGGGCCTTAGCGGAATCCGAGAACGATCAACGTTTTGCAACTATGCCCATCATCGCGATGACCGCCCATGCCATGGCCCGCGATGTCGAGAAAAGCCTGGAGGCAGGTATGAACGATCACGTTACGAAACCGATTGATCCCGACCGGTTGTTCAAAGCATTGGCAACCTGGATTCCGCTCACGGCCGACGACGAACAGAGCCAGGAGGCGGCGCGGATTTATCAAGCTGCCGATTATCCCGAAGATTTACAAACCTTGACCAGCCTGGATATTGTGCAAGGTATACGCCGGATCGGGGGTAATCCGGAGGCCTATCGCAAACAGTTATACCGTTTTAAAGAACACTACCCGGATGCGGTCGCCGAGATTCGCGGCTTGATCAATGCCGGGGAACTCAAACAGGCTGAAGAGCGTTGCCATGCCTTGAAAGGGGTTAGCGGCAATCTGGGGGCGACTGATTTATTCGAAGCCGCCGCCGGTGTGGATATTGTCCTTAAGCAAAATCAAATACCGCCCGCTGAACACTTGCAGTACATGGAAGGATTTTTGCGCCAAGTCATCGGGCAAATTGAGGCCTTGCAAGCACTGGCGAGCAGCCAAGCGCCCGACACGGATCCGCTTTTGACAGGGGTTACCGACGCCGAGATAGCGGCGGATTTACAGACATTGTCGCGATTGCTGGAAAGCGATCTAGGCGCGGCCGAAGCCATGTTGGAGCAATTACAGCGTAGTATGGCCGGTCATCAGTATTTGCCCTTGCTGGAGGACATCGCCAAAAAAATCGACCGATTTGCCATTGACGAGGCACTGGCGCAACTGAGCGAGTTGCTGCAAAAACTTTAACGCCAGCCTAACCCCGGCTTTGCAGCGTGCGGTCGATAACGATGCAATTTAATTTACCTGCCCAGCGTCAATATCTTACAATTCGGTAGCCCACGGCTAAAATAATTACTTAGGAGGATCTCATGTTTAAATTTCGTATGCTGGTTTCTGCGATAGCGCTGGCTAGTTCGATGTCTGTTATGGCGGCAGATGCGCTGCCCACCACGGCGCCAGCGCCTGCCAACAACCCCACAACCCCCGAAAAAGTTGAACTGGGTAAAATGCTGTATCACGATCCGCGTCTGTCTTCCACGGGCACCGTTTCTTGCGCGTCTTGCCACAACACCATGCTGGGCGGCGAAGATAACCGGCCCAACTCCATGGGCGTCAACGGCCAAACCGGCGGCCGCAGTGCACCAACGGTCTGGAATGCCGCATTCAACAAAGTGCAATTCTGGGACGGCCGCGCCGACAGTCTGGAAGCGCAAGCAGCAGGTCCAGTCACCAACCCAATTGAAATGGGTATGAAAAGCTGGGATGACGTGGTTGCTCGCTTGAAAACCATCAAAGGCTATCGCCATGCTTTCGAAGTGGCCTTTGGTAGCGATGCCGAAGCTATTACCAAAGACAACGCCACCAAAGCGATTGCCGCCTACGAAAGAACTTTGATTACACCGAATAGCGCTTACGACAAATATGTCAAAGGCGATAAAGACGCCTTGACCGAACAGCAGGAACGCGGTCTGAAAAAAGCCGTGGAACTGGGTTGCACCAGTTGCCACAGTGGTCCGGCCTTTAACGGCCCAGGGGTATTCCAAAAATTCCCTGTTAACCCTAGCGGCTACTTCGAAGCGCAATACCACTTCCAAAAAGACAAAGGCTTGGCTGAAGTCACCAAAAAAGAAAGCGACGAGCACCTGTTTAAAGTGCCGACTCTGCGTAACGTCGCTTTGACTGCACCTTATATGCACAACGGTTCGGTAAAAACCTTGGATAAAGCTGTTTGGTTAATGGCTAAACTGCAATTAAATCAAGAGTTGTCCGATGCTGATGTGGCTGACATCGTCGCGTTTTTGAATGCGCTGACCGGTGAATTCCCAGCGCAAACCATGCCGCAATTGCCAGGAACACCGGGTTCCAGCTTTAACTGAGTTTTATCAGGTAGTTAAAGATTAAGGGGGCCGCAAGGCCCCTTTTTTTGTCAAAATACTTCCCTCACGGGGCACAATACGCAATGTAGATTAAGAGTGTTGGGTACTTTAAGTCGTTTCCAGGGCAAAGTTATTGGACGGTTTGCCAACTTTTGCATGGTGAGAATACGTTGACCCTGATTTTATTTGAAGGGTCGCCAAAGCATATTACCGAACAAGCACCGGCAAGCCGAAAATAATCATTGCGGGAAAATATTACCGTTTCGCTGATAGGCAAAGATATGTATAACCTTATCTTTACCATCTGCTTGGGGGCTTTTTATGAAAAAATACTTAACGATAATATGCCTGGTCATCGCGTCATTTTCATTTCAAGTTAATGCGTCAACTTTAAGTTGGAGCACAATTACCGGTTACGGCCCTATTCTTGGAAGTTTGCAATCAGGGCAAAATTCGCCGCAGGATCTATTCGGCATAGTAACCGGCCTACGTATTGAGACCAATGTGCTTGACGATTGGACTTTTAATTTACACAACAGCAGTCAAGTTAGGGTTTCAGTGAGTTCCCTAGAAGCTAACACTGGGAGTCTGTTATACGCCGTCAACTTGGATGGAAGTCCATTGGCTAAAAGTGCCGGACCTGCCGATGAAGCTTGGTCCTTTGACGGTATATTGACTGCCGGCTCTCACACGATAAATATTCTGGGTATCGCCATTTCCCTGGAGAGCACAAGTGGCTACCAAGTTAATGTTAGCGCCATGAATGCAGTTGTTCCTATCCCGGCGGTTGGGTGGGTTTTCAGCTTTTTTCTGTTTTATATGTTCCGAAATATGCCGCGCCGTCGAGGTTATTGATGCTGGGTATAACAAATGGATGCAATCTTTCCGCTGTCTCCGCGGGACCAACAAAGACTCTGAACGCCGGTAAGGATTTGTGTTCCGTTGCCACTTCAGGTAGTTGGATATTGCAAAGCTTCTACGACAAAACCGCTGATATTTCTGCGGCGTTTTGCGATTGAGTCTTCGGGCGGTAAGTCCAATAGACTTTTGATTTTCAGCTAAGCAAAAGCTGACAATTTTAGGATTGGCGATTAAATCGCTCCCGCATTTGCGGGAGCGCATTGCTTAAAGTAGCGTAACTTTGAGTCCTATCACTTCACTTTCTACGGGAATGCCTCTGTCTATTTCGCAATAGAACAGACGGATTCCTAAGGCTGGCAGCAAATTTTAGCTGGCTTGGCCGGCGGCAGTCGCTTCCGGTACTTCGATTAAACGGCCGGTTTTGACGTCGTAAACATAACCGTAAACCGGAATATCGCTAGGCACCAACGAATGGGCTTTGATGCGTTTCACATCTTCCAACACGCTTTCGGCTTGGTTTTTGATGGTCAGCCAATTGATGTATTTGCCGTCGGTGGAGCCAGGGCCAACGCCGCTGTCGTGCCAACCGGTGGCATCGACGCTGGCGGTTTTCAAACTGCTGGCGAGCAAGTCGCTCATGATGTCGTTGGTAAAGGTTTCCATACCGCAGTCGGTGTGATGAATCACAAACCATTCCTTGGTGCCGAGCAATTTGTAGGAAATAACCAGGGAGCGAATCGCGTCGTCGCTGGCGCGGCCGCCGGCGTTCCGGATCACGTGGGCGTCGCCTTCGGATAAACCGGCGTACTTTGCCGGGTCCAGGCGGGCGTCCATACAGGTCAGTATGGCAAACTGACGAGCAGGGGGCATAGCCAAATCGCCTTTAGTGAAACTGGATACATAATCGCGGTTGGCTAACAGTACTTCGTTGTGAATTTTGCTCATAAAAACCTCGGTGCATGAAAAAACGTCTGGTCTGAATGTCAAACCAGACGAGGTAACGACTATCTCCGGGCGGCATTGTAGCCAAGCGGCATTCTGGTTTAAAGACGCTATTTGGTTTATAAAATATAAACTTTAAGTTTATATTGAGTGCCGCGATGGATAAATTTAACAACATGCGTGTTTTTTGCCGGATAGTCGAGCTAGGCACTTTCTCGGCAGTCGCTAAAGAACTGAAGCTTTCTACCATGATGATTAGCAAATACATTGCCCAATTGGAAGCGTCTCTGGGGGTGGTGCTATTGCATCGCACTACCCGCAGTTTAAGTCTGACTAGTGCCGGCGAAGCCTACTATAACCGCAGCAAGCAATTGCTGGAAGATTTAGCCGATTTGGAAGCATCTACCGCACAATCAGGCGAGCGGGTAAAAGGCACCATTAAAATCAGCGCGCCTATCGATTTCGGCGGCATGTACATGGTGCCGGCCATCGACGCTTACATAAAGCGCTATCCGGAAGTGAAGATTTTAATGTCGCTGGATAACAAACCGCCGAATTTGCGGGTGGGCAGTTTCGATATTTCCCTGTTAGTGACCGATACCCTGGACCCCGGCGTGGTGGCGCGCAAAATTGCCGAGACTGAACTCTGTACCTACGCTGCGCCGGCCTATCTAGCCGAAAAAGGTTATCCGCAAACCATAGACGAACTGAGCCATCATCAATGCCTGCATTATGTGGACACGCCCCACGGCGAGTTTTGGTTGTTCAACGTCGACGGCGAATTGAAGAAAATCAAATCCGATTGGGTGCTGGCGTCCAATAACGGGCGCGCGCTATGTCAGGCAGCAGCCTTGGGTATGGGCATCGTGCAGGCGCCTAGACTATCGGTAGCTCCGTATTTACAAAGCGGCGAACTGGTGGAAATCCTCAGGCAATATCGCCGGCCGGCCATCGCGATTTATGCTACCTATCTGCAACGGCGGTTTTATCCAGCCAAGTTGACGACGTTTATCGATTTTTTGTTGGAGTATTTTGAGCGGTAGTCCGCATTTGTCAAAGACAACAAACTGTTCAGTGCCGCAGTAAAATTGTCCGCAGTCATCGGATGCATTAACCTGAACAGAGCATTGAGCCTTGAAAAATCCCGTTCGTCCTGAGTTTTGTCGAAGGGCGAGCGGGATTTTTCAATCACCCGGCGGGTGAGTATGTGGTAGGCCGTCCATGCTTCGACTTTGCTCAGCACGAACGGCCTACCACACCCCCCAACTGCTCTTTTTAGGCTACACAATAGCGTCATGCCCCGAGAGGCTTAGCCAACGTGGCGGATGACGCTCCGCTCAAAGCATTTAAGCTCGCGCACGCGGTTATTTGCTATCGTCGCAATCTTTTTTACTTTGCACATAAGCCTGCCAAGCCTTGCGATTAAACCTAAAAGCCTTGCGGGCAAGGCAAATTGATTTGCCCCTCTGGCAAAACGCCTTGCGCGCAACCTGTTTGAGCTCGCGCACGAGGTATTTTTGCTATCGTCGCAAAGCTTTCTTTATTACTCGCCAGCTTACTAAGTCAGGCGGCAACGTGTTTTAGTTTGAGTCCGAGCGAACGGGGTTTGCGCGAATAGCTCAATGCGATTAGCGCGAGGCCCGAATGAGGGGGAAATCCCTAATGCCCCAAAGAAAATCATGCTCGGCCCTACCAATCGCCCTGGACTTGAATGCAATTGATCAATGTGTTGCTGGCGGGCTTGCGCGTTTACCGGTCATAGGCAGACGCTTGGTTTTTCTGACGAAGGTCTGTTGATTGACCTATAGCTGTTAGCGGTATTCTCGAATTGGTACGACCATCTTATAGGTTGTGCCGAGCCATGCGAGGCGCAATGATCGCGAACGGTGCGCCTAACGGCAGCACCCTATAGTCAGCGCACCTTATGGCCTTTCTCGGTTGCTCTCCTTTGGCGTGCGACCCAAGGCTCTAGGACATATTTTTGTCAAAATATAAATGTCACAGAAAAGCTTCATAAAAGAGGCGTCTTTGAGGGTAATTGTAACTTTATTCATTTCATTGGCATCAAAGGCCTTGGCAATACTTATCAGGCGCTCTTTGTCATCAAGATTATCGGTGATGATGTTGTCAATGTACTCACTAAAGGTTTCTGAAAATGGTGTCTCAGGATTCCATTCTCCCGTTTCTTCCATGAGCTTACGTAAGCACTCCAGGAAATTTCCGAAAATGTTATTCTCACATTGCCAATGAACATCATTCAAGGAAAGGAAGGTAGTCCCGCCAATGTAATAGTTATAAGGAATCAGTTTTAGAGCATCGCCCGGACCTGGAAGTGCTATCAGGCAGTTAATTACCTGTGCTAGATCTTCGGATGTAAGAACACGGTTTTCGCCCCAGTCAATTTTTAGGCTAGGGCTTCTCGTAAGTTTTATCTGATGCTCGTTCTCTAGATCATCAATTTTCTCGTAATAGCTATCCATCTGCTCAGGCACCTTCCACCACCAGAACCCCATAGTCCCTATATTGAGAGCTGCTACAAATTGCCTAGCGACTCCCCAAGCAAAGTGCCACAACCCATGTACTGGTATGTTGTCCTTCAGGATTAGATCAACGATCAATTGATTCTTGCTTTTGTTAACGGGAGTGAGCTTTATCCATCCAACTTTTTTGTTCCACTCGTTGAGCTCCTTGGGGCGGATAGAATGGGAGGCGGAATAAATCTTTAGGCGGATGCGCCATTTGTCTTTCACTCCACTGTTTGGAAGATTTTGGCTTCTGGCTATTTCTGCTTCAGTTAGGGCGAGATTTTCGGCATCCGTCTTATCGAATTTTATTTTCAACCAACGTATCCATTCCCGAGCATTTGCAAGTTCATGTAGCTTTTCCATTGACGCGCCGGAGAATATAACTTTTGTTTTATCTGGATGATCGGCAGCTTTAAGAAACCATCGCATGGTAGCTTTGTCATCGTCAGAAATTTCTAATTCGGATCTCGGTTTCTCCGCTTCCGCTATGGCTAAACGAGATTCAGCAAGCTGGATGATTTTTTCGCACTCTTCGGGTGGTATAACCTTCGAAGGCACTGTTAAGGCATCACTGGCTTTATCGATGTACAAAGCCTGTAATCTCGTCGAGTGCAGTTGTTGAGCAAGTTGAGTGATGGAATTGAGAGTTTCATTGGTGATCTTTCTTGTAGAGAGACTTGGCCCGAGGAAACACCAGAACAACTTCTGCTCATGTGACTGTGTTTGTTTTTCATACCGGCTCGCATCTTCTTCTGATCTAGTGCTGGCCATGGATTGAACGCCAAGAAGTTCCATGCGCCCCAACTCTTCCAAAGCGATTACGGCCAAGTGATAGGCAATATGAGGTTGCTCGATCGTCTGTACCGCCCTAGCAGAAACTATTAGGTTCCTTGCATGAGTAATGCAGGCATTATGGACTTTAACTAGGTCAATGCGTCCTGACATCAAATTCCTCTATGATGCCATTCGGTTTGGACTAATTTTTTGGAGACTTGCTCTTGACGATCAATTCCTTCCGGGAGTTGATTGCAACACTTAGACTGGGTTGGCATCTGGACGCCCAAAGCTCGATTCTAAAGACACAACAATATCATTTTATTAATTTCTAACGCATATAAAAGTTAGCGTTGTTCTGCTCGAAAATGTTGGGCTTTACGTTGCATCTGCCTTCAGCCTAGCGCGTGTATGAGGAATGTTGAATTCGAATTGTGTGATTACGCAAGCTAATCGCACATTGGAATGCTAAATCCGTAGCGTAGACCTGTGCAGCAGTTACCCATCTCCGATTGATAGCGGCTTAATTGCCGTTTCTTGTCTTGAAATCAATCGCTATCTTTCCAACTTTTCAGCAAATTTTGATGCTCATTTAAGCTAGGTAAACCTGGCCTGGCGCCTATTTTGGTGCAGCATAACGCGCCAGTCACACTGGCGTAACGCAATAATTCTATCCAGCTCAAGCCTTTGGCAAGACCTGCGGCAAAGGCGCCGTGAAAGGCGTCGCCGGCACCGGTGGTGTCTATGGCGACGATAGGCGGCGCGCCGAGGCTACCGTGCTCCTGGCCGCGTTGCCAGATCAGGCCGCGTTCGCCCAGGGTAATGACTACCACCGGGGCAAGTTGCGCCAATTTGGATAAGGCCAGGTTTTCATCGCTGGCATATTGCAGTGCAAACTTTTCCGAACAAACTAAATAATCGACCTTAGTCATGAGAGCCCGCGTACCGTCGTGTAGGGAGCCGGCGTCTAACACCGTCGGTACCGGGTGGCTAAACTGATTCAGTAAGCGACGGGAAATATGCGGTTCATGACCATCGAACAACAGCACTTTGGCTGCTAAGCCGTCAAAGTCGATAGCGGTGACCGGCAAGGCGCTGGTTTGGCCCTTGTAGTTGATTAGGGCGCGCTGACCGTTGGGTTTGACCAGCACAGTTGATAACGGCGTTGGCGAAGCGCCGCGTACCACTAAGCGCATATCGACGCCGTGATTCTGTAGTTCCTGTAAATGACTTTCGCCATACACATCGTTACCCAAATAGCCGCAAAAGCCGGCTTTGCCGCCTAATTTGGCAACGGTGACGGCTGCATTGGCGGCTGGTCCGCCGCCGCAGCCCAGCAAATCGTCGGCGACGATTTTTTCATCGGCGCCGGGATGATGGGGCACGGAAAATACCAAATCGTAACTGGCATGGCCGATACAAAGTACGTCGAGTGCTGTGGATGTCATTGCGCCACACCCTTGCTGCGGTTGTCCATACGCCGCAGGAATTCGCTCATGATGGCTTTGTACAATTCATCGCCCAGATATTTGTCTTCCACGCCGCTGTCGATGCTGGGGTTGTCGTTGACTTCTATCACGTAACCTTTGCCCTTGATTTCTTTGACATCGACGCCGTACAAGCCATTACCTATCGGTTGGGTAGCCCGTAATGCCGCGTCCAGCACGCCTTTGGGGACTTCGAAGGTGGGCAGGGTGTCGAAATTGCCGCTGTCGGTGCGTTTGGCACCGTGCCGGTAGATTTGCCAATGGTTTTTCACCATGAAATAGCGGCAGGCGTACAAAGCCTTTTGATTGAAAATGCCGATGCGCCAATCAAAATCGGTGTACAAAAATTCCTGGGCCAGCAATAGCGCCGATTGCTCGAACAACTCGGCGACTTTGCTTTCCAGTTCCTGGCGGTTATGCACTTTGACGATGCCGCGCGAGAACGAGCCATCGGGAATTTTAATCACCACTGGGTAACCGGCGCTGGCTTCCAGATTGTCCAAGTGTTGGGTATTGCCCTTGTGCAAGATCCAGGTTTTGGGAGAGGGCACTTTATGGGTGCGAAACAGGTCGGCCAGATAGACTTTATTGGCGCAGCGCAAGATGGACGTGGGATCGTCGATCACTACCAAGCCTTCCGCTTCGGCTTTTTTGGCGAAACGGTAGGTGTGATGGTCGATGGCGGTGGTTTCGCGGATGAATAAACCATCAAATTCCGGCAGGCGGCCGTAATGATTCAAGGTAATCAGTTCTACATCGATACCCAGTTGCCGGCCGGCATCGATAAATTTTTTTAGCGCACCGCGATTGCTGGGCGGTAATTGTTCGGAAGGGTTGATCAGAATCGCCAAATCATAACGCGCGGTTTTTCGAGTTCGGCTTTTCCGCCAGACCTTTTTGCTGAAGCGATCCAGCGCATCGGCGAACAAAGTCTGCATCGCATCGTCCAGCTGCCTGGGGGAGACGGCTTTGAGATCGGTGATTTGCCATTGCTGCTCAAAGCGCAAGCTGATTTCCAAGATCGGGCAGGCGAAACGCTCGAACAATAACCGCGCCAGTTCTTGAAAGGCCGGTTCCGGCGTGGTGCCGAAATAGCTATACAGAGTAACTTCGCCGTTCTGGTTTTGATGTTTGAAGGCGCGCGCCAGCGGCTGGTTTAGGTCCTCCAGTTGCAGGCGGTACAGGGCATTTTTGCCCAAGTCGTTGATGACTTTAACCGACGGAATGACGTGGTGATTGCGGGCCTCGGCCAGTAGCGAGCAATAATAGCCATCGGATAGATAGGTGTAGCTGCTGCAAAGGTTTATCACCCGCACCCGCTGATCGGGATCGGTTTGCTCACTGGCCAGATAGTCTTCAAAGCTGACGACCTGATCGCTAGGGTAATAAGGATTCCAATCCGAAAGGTCGTCAACGACCAACAGCGTGCTTGCCATGGTAAAAAATACTCGAAAGGTTTATGTTGGGCGGGGATTTTGAAACCAGTCGAGTATTAAGACAAGCCCAATTCTGCAATGCCCTCTGCTGCTGCCTATTGCCTGCGGCTTGGGGGTTTGCCACACTGTACCATTACCGTCTCCGAACAGTTGAGTATGCAGATGAGTTTGTCCCCCTACGGCACCGAAATCGATACCCGCGTCTTCCCGGCCAGTTATGCCAAGGCGCGCCAGGCTTGGTTGTCGCGAATCACTGCGGTGACACACCCGCTAAGACACGAGATTTATCAATGCGCCGGACTGGGGCCGGACGGCGAATCTTTGCTGACCGATACCGCCTGGATAGGCGATGAGCAAGCGGACAACGTGGTGGTGTGCCTTGCCGCGACGCACGGGGTGGAAGGCTTTGCGGGCAGCGCGATTCAGCTTGATTTGCTGCAAGGCTTAAGCAAACGCCAACTGGACATTCCAAATGATACGGCGCTGTTGCTGGTCCACGCCTTAACGCCCTGGGGCTATGCCTGGTCGCGGCGCTGCGACGGCGACGGGGTGGATTTGAATCGCAATGCGGTGGATTTTTCGCAGCCCGTGCCGGAAAACCCGGATTACGATTTGTTGCGGGAATGGTTATTCGTGGCGGATGCCGGGCAAAGACAGCAGGCGTTTGCCGATTTTACCCAGGAATACGGTCGAGTCGCGTTGGAAAAAGCCATCAGCGGCGGCCAATACCGCGACCCGTCCGGGCCGTTTTACGGTGGCCGGGCGCCGGCGCATGGCCGGCTGGTCTGCGAGGATTTGATTCAACGTCATAATTTGGCGCAACGTCGTGTCGCCGTGGTGGATTTGCATACCGGTCTCGGTCCTTACGGTTACGGGGAAATTATCTGTGACCATCAACCCGATAGCGCCGGCGCGGCGGTTGCGCAACACTGGTATGGCGATTCGGTGACCTTGCCGCTGGCGGGCACGTCTAGTTCGGTACCCAAGTTAGGCCTGTTGGATTATCTGTGGCACGCCAACATGAACCCGCAAAGTTGTTATGTGACGCTGGAGTTTGGTACGTATAGCACCGACCACTTGTTTGAAGTGTTGCTGCGCGATCATCAACTTTGGGCTGCCGAGGATATTAATGATGAGCGTTTTGCGCACAGTATGGAAATGCGCCGGCATTTCTGTCCCAACGACAATGCCTGGCAGGAAATGGTGTTGTTCCGCGCGCGGCAAGTACTGGGTCAGGCGCTGCGCGGGGTGTCGTCGTGACAGCTTTAGCCACTGAGTTGGCGGTGCGGCCGGCGCAAAGCGCCGATCTGGAGGGCTTGGTAGCCTTGGAAAATGCCAGCTTTGCCACCGACAAATTAAGCCGGCGCAGTTTCCGGCATTGGTTAAGTTCCGATCATCGCGCCCTGTTATTAGCGGAATGGGCGGGGCTGGTCGCCGGCTATATATTGATCATTTATCACCCCGGCACCCGCTTGGCGCGGATTTATTCGCTGGCCGTGGCGCCGCAATTGCGCGGCAAAGGCATAGCCAAGACCTTAATGCTGGCCGGCGAGCAAGCCGCGCGCGATGATGGCCGTTTGTATCTGCGTCTGGAAGTGAGTGTGGATAACACGCCGGCCATCCGTTTATACGAGGCGCTGGGTTTTCAAAAGTTTGGTTTGTATCGCGATTATTACCAAGACCATAAAGATGCGTTGCGCTACCAAAAGCGCATCCGCCGTTATCGTGATACTCCGCAACACCGCTCGGTGCATTGGCTGCGGCAAACCACGCCGTTTACCTGCGGCCCGGCGGCGTTGATGATGGCGATGCACGCGCTCAATAAAACTTATTTGCCGTCGCGCGAGCAAGAAATCGAGTTATGGCGCGAAGCCACTACTATTTTCATGACCTCCGGTCATGGCGGCTGCCATCCCATCGGTTTGGCCTTGGCTGCCAAACGCCGACAGTTTGCGGTGGAAGTGTGGATCAACCAAACCGGCTCTTTATTTATCGATAGCGTGCGTAGTGACGATAAAAAGCAGATCGTCGAGTTGGTCGATACCTGTTTCAAGCGTGACGCAGCAGAGCAGGGCGTGGCGATTCATTATGCCAACGTCACGCAGAACGATTTGATCGCCGCGTTTGAAGCCGGGGCGATCCCGTTGATCCTGATCAGTACCTTTTCGATGGACCGCAAAAAAGCTCCGCATTGGGTCGTGATGAGTGGTTTTGATAAGGATTGTTTGTACATGCACGATTCCGACCCGGACGACGGCCGGCAGAATGAGTTGGATTGCCAGTTTATCCCCATCGCCCGCGAGGATTTCGACCGCATGTCCTGTTTCGGCAAATCACGTTTGCGGACCGCGGTCATTGTTTGGCCGGGTGCTTAGTTCGAGCTTCTCATTCTCAGCTGCTTGCGCAAGCGTTACAATTGCCTTAGCAACTATTTATTCACGAGACTTTAATTCATGAACAACCAGCATCACGACGACAGCAAGAAAGTTAAAAATATTGCCGCAGTTTTGTACCTATTGGTGCTGACTTTTCTGGTCGGCGGTTCTTATTTGCATCAGCAGAGCGCGGATAGTGCTCAAGTCCCGGCAACGACAGCCGCGCAACCTTAAATTTCGCCCGATCAGCATTTTCGGAAGCGTCTCGCTGCACCAAAATTGACATCGCCTTGCAACAACAGTACCTTAGCCGGCTTTCTTTTAGAAGCCGTCTTTAAAATTCAGAATCTCAAGAGTGATTAATGGAAGAATTTCATCGTATTAGCCGCCTGCCGCCTTACGTTTTTAATATCGTCAACGAGCTGAAAGCCAAAGCCCGCGCGGAAGGCGAAGATGTGATCGATTTTGGCATGGGCAATCCGGACCAGCCCACGCCAAAACACATCCTCGATAAAATGCTGGAAGTGGCGCAGCGCGATGATACCCATCGTTATTCGGTTTCCAAAGGCATTCCGCGTTTGCGCAAAGCGATTTGCGGTTGGTACAAACGGCGCTTTGACGTTGATCTGGATTTCAATACCGAAGCGATTGTCACCATAGGTTCGAAGGAAGGTTTGTCGCATCTGGCTTTAGCCACCCTGGGCCCCGGCGATGTAGTGTTGGTGCCGAACCCTGCTTACCCGATTCATCCGTATGGCGTAGTGATTGCCGGCGCGGATATTCGCCATGTGCCGTTGACCCCAGGTGTCGATTTTTTTGAGGAATTGCAAAAAGGCATAGCCGAGTGCTGGCCTAAGCCGAAGATGTTGATTCTGAATTTTCCGGGCAATCCCACCTGCCAATGCGTGGAGCTGGATTTCTTCGAAAAAGTGGTGGCGATTTGTAAGGAACACAATATCTGGATCGTCCACGACATCGCTTATGCGGACATCGTGTTCGATGGTTATGTGGCGCCGTCGATATTGCAGGTGGAAGGTGCGAAAGACATCGCCGTCGAGTTTTTCTCCTTATCCAAAAGTTACAACATGCCCGGTTGGCGGGTGGGATTTATGTGCGGTAACCCAACCTTGGTCGCTGCATTAACGCGGATCAAATCCTACATGGATTACGGTACATTTACGCCTATTCAAGTCGCGGCGATTACTGCTCTTGAAGGTCCGCAGGATTGTGTGAAGGAAATCTGCGATATGTACGAAGCTCGCCGCGATGTGTTGTGCGACGGCTTGAATGCGATGGGTTGGCACGTGGACAAACCGAGGGCGACCATGTTTGTCTGGGCGAAGATCCCGGAAGCCTATCGAGAAATGGGCTCCATCGAATTTGCCAAGAAGTTGATCATCGACGCCAAGGTAGCGGTATCGCCGGGTATCGGTTTCGGGCAGCACGGCGACGACCATATCCGCTTTAGTTTGATCGAGAATGAGCACCGGACGCGCCAAGCTTTGCGCAGCATCCGCAATATGCTGAAAAAAGACAACGTAGTATAATCGCCGCCATTTTTGGGTATCACGTTAGGAGTCAGGTTTGAAGCCGGTAACAGTTGGGGTTTTGGGATTGGGTACCGTCGGTGGCGGCACCGTCAACGTGTTGAAAAGGAATGCCGGAGAAATCGCGCGCCGGGCCGGCCGTGAAATTGTGGTCACCCGCGCCTCCGCCCGTGATCTAAATCGGACGCGGATTTGTGCAACCGATGGCATTACCTTGACTGCCGATCCGTTCGAGATCGTCAACGATCCTGATATCGATGTGGTCGTTGAGCTGATCGGCGGCTACGATCTGGCGAAACAACTGGTGTTAACCGCGATTGCCAATGGCAAGCATGTCGTCACTGCCAATAAAGCTTTGATCGCCTTGCATGGTAACGAAATCTTCGCGGAAGCCAGTAAAAAAGGCGTGATGGTCTTGTTCGAAGCGGCAGTGGCTGGCGGCATACCCATCATCAAAGCCATCCGCGAAGGCTTGGCCGGCAACCGTATCAAGTGGCTGGCTGGCATCATCAACGGCACCGGTAATTTCATCCTCACCGAAATGCGCGACAAGGGCCGCGATTTTGCTGATGTATTGGCCGAGGCGCAAGCTTTGGGTTATGCCGAAGCCGATCCGACTTTCGATGTGGAGGGTATAGACGCCGGGCATAAATTGACCATTCTGGCGTCAATTGCCTTTGGTATTCCGTTGCAGTTTGAAAAAGTCTTTACCGAAGGCATTACCAAAATCACCCGTCTGGATGTCGAATACGCCGAAGCCCTGGGCTATCGGATAAAAAACTTGGGTATTGCCCGTAAAACCGAGGATGGCATCGAGTTGCGCGTGCATCCGACCTTGATTCCCAAACGTCGCTTGATCGCCAATGTCGATGGCGTGATGAACGCGGTGCTGGTCTGCGGCGACGCGGTCGGACCGACCTTATATTACGGCGCTGGAGCCGGCGCAGAGCCTACTGCTTCCGCTGTGGTAGCAGACTTGGTCGATGTAGTCCGAGCCATGACCAGTGATCCGGAAAATCGGGTGCCGCATCTGGCGTTCCAGGCCGATGCTATCGCCGACATTCCGGTGTTGCCTGCCGAGCAAATCAAGACCGCCTATTACTTGCGCCTGACTGCCGAAGACAAGCCCGGCGTGTTAGCCGATGTGACCCGGATTTTGGCGGCGCACAACATCAGCATTGAAGCTTTGATTCAAAAAGAACCGCCGCAAGGCGAGACTTCCGTGCCCATCATTATGCTGACGCAACTGACGCTGGAAAAAGAAATGAACGCCGCGATTGCGGCCATCGAAGCGCTGGCGACAGTCAGCGGTAAAGTGGCGCGGATTCGCTTGGAAACTCTAGGATAAAAAATGGCAACGCAAACACGCTACACAGGCATCATCGAACGCTACCGCGACCGCTTGCCGGTCTCCGCCGACACCCGGTTGATCAGTCTTTGCGAGGGTAATACCCCGCTGATTCAATTGCAAAATATTCCGCGCTTGATCGGTAAGGATGTCGATATTTACGTTAAATTCGAAGGCCTAAATCCGACCGGTTCGTTTAAAGATCGCGGTATGACTATGGCCGTGACCAAAGCGGTGGAAGAGGGCAGTCAAGCCATCATTTGTGCGTCCACCGGCAATACCTCGGCTGCCGCCGCCGCGTATGCGGTAAGGGCCGGCATTCGTGCCTTCGTTTTGATCCCCGAAGGCAAAATCGCGTTGGGCAAATTGGCGCAAACCATGATGTACGGCGCCAAAATCATTCAGATCAAAGGCAATTTCGATGCCGGCATGTCTATTGTTAAGGAAATCACGGACCATGCCCCGGTAACCATCGTTAACTCCATCAATCCTTTCCGCCTGGAAGGTCAAAAAACAGCTGCTTTCGAAATCGTCGATGCTTTGGGCGATGCGCCCGATTTCCACTGCTTGCCTGTCGGTAACGCCGGCAATATCACCGCGTACTGGAAGGGCTATAAAGAATATTCAACCGATACTGCCACCCATAAAGCCGTGACCAAAAAACGTCCGGTAATGTGTGGCTACCAAGCGGCCGGTGCTGCGCCTTTCTTGGCGGGCCATCCGGTGGAAAATCCGGAAACAGTGGCGACGGCAATCCGCATCGGTAATCCGCAATCTTGGGACGGGGCTTGGACCGCGCAGAAACAATCCGGCGGTTGGTTCGCATCGTTCACCGATCCGCAAATTCTGGCCGCGCAAAAAATGCTGTCTGCCTATGAAGGTATTTTCTGCGAGCCGGCCTCCGCCACTTCGTTGGCAGGTGCCTTGCAAGACATCGCCAATGGCAACATCCCGGAAGGCAGTACCATCGTCTGCACCTTGACCGGCAACGGTATTAAAGATCCTGACACCGCCATTGCTCAGTGCAAGGACGATCAACCGATCACGATAGACGCCTCACTGGATGCGGTGAAAAAAGCTATTCTGGATTCGATGTGAGTCTAGCGATGAGCATCGACAAGCCGGCAATTGCCGGCTTTTTTATTGCCTGATATGTATTTGCAAAGCGTTAAAAAAGTCATTCTGCCCAGGCCGGTGCAGATTAAAAATCCGCACTTTGGCGAGATGGACCCGGTGTTGCAACGGATTTTTAGCAGCCGCGGTGTGCAGAGTGCCGATGAATTGGATCGGAGTCTGGCGAGTTTGCCTTCGCCGTGGCTGCTGACCGGTATGAAGGAGATGGTCGAGCATTTGGTGTCGGCGATCAAACAGCAGCAAAAAATTACCGTGGTCGCCGATTTTGATGCCGATGGCGCCACCAGCTGTGCCTTGGCTTTAAAAGGCCTTGCGCTGCTCGGGGCGAAAGCCGTGGATTTTGTGGTACCCAACCGTTTCGAATACGGTTACGGCTTGACGCCGGAAATTGTTGAACTCGTGAAGCGGCAGAGCCCATATATTATTGTCACCGTGGACAATGGCATATCCAGTATCGACGGTGTCAAAGCCGCCAAGGCTGCCGGTATCAAGGTGTTGATTACCGATCACCATTTACCGGGGCTGGAACTGCCGGACGCCGATGCTATCGTCAATCCCAATTTGCCTGACGATAAGTTTCCAAGCAGAAACATCGCCGGCGTAGGGGTGATGTTTTATATTTTGATGGCCTTGCGGATTCGCTTGCGCGAATTGCATTGGTTTGAGAAAGCCGGGATTCCTGAGCCGAATCTAGCGCGTTTGCTCGATTACGTGGCCTTAGGCACCGTCGCCGATGTGGTGGCCTTGGATCAGGTCAACCGCATTTTAGTGCATCAAGGCTTATTGCGCATCCGCTCCGGGCAATGCCAGTCTGGAATTAAAGCTTTGGCAGAAGTCGCCGGCAAGCAGTTGTCCGGGATTCATGCCAGCGATCTGGGGTTTTCCATCGCACCGCGTTTGAACGCGGCCGGACGGATGGACGATATGTCATTAGGCATTCAGTGCTTGCTGACCGATGATGCCGGCTTGGCGCATGATATAGCCGAGCAATTGCATGCCTTGAACCAAGACCGCAAAGAAGTCGAAGGACAGATGAAGACCGAGGCAATGGTATTGCTTTCGGAAATGAAGGCTCTTGACGAAAAACACGTGCCGGCCGGCGTCTGTCTGTATGACGGCAATTGGCATCAAGGTGTCATTGGCATTCTGGCGTCGCGGATTAAGGATCGCCTACACCGGCCAGTGATCGCATTTGCGCCAGCCGATAATGGCGATATCAAAGGTTCGGCGCGTTCCATCACCGGTGTGCATATCCGCGATGTACTTAGCGAAATTGCCGCAATGCATCCGCAGATATTAAGCAAATTCGGCGGCCATGCGATGGCAGCAGGCTTGACGATTAAGCTACACGATTATCCGCATTTTGCCCTGGCTTTTGCCGAGACAGTGGCCGCAAAACTGGAGCAGGTGGATCTGGAACAGAAGGTCTATTCCGACGGCGAATTGGATGAGCAACATATGACTTTGGCCTTCGCGGAAACGCTCCAGCAGGCTGCGGTGTGGGGGCAGACCTTCCCGGAGCCGGTATTCAATGGCGTATTCGATGTGATCCAATGCCGCATCGTCGGGCAGCAGCATTTAAAGTTTGTGTTGCGTTTGCCGTTTAGCGGCCAGTTGCTGGATGCGATAGCGTTTTTTGCCGATCACCCGGAAAAATGGCTGGGTTGCCGAAAAATCAACGCGGCCTATAAACTGGATATCAACGAATTTCGCGGTCAACGCAGCCTGCAACTGTTGTTACATTATCTGGAGAAATGGGAATAAGCGCCTATGTCTGAGAGACTGTTACGCTGGATAGATTCACATACGCTGGCTTTGCTGCTGGCGCTCATGTTGTTGCGCGGCGGATTTCTGCTGATCAATGGCTTTGATTTGATCGGCGATGAAAGCTACTACTGGGATTGGTCGCGGCGACCGGACTGGTGCTATTACAGCAAACCGCCGATGATAGCTTGGCTGATCGGTGCGTTTACCTGGCTGTTGGGCGACTATACGTTTACGGTGCGCTTGCCTGCATTATTGTTGGGCAGCGCATTTCTATGGTTTTTTCACGGGACGGCAAAGGCATTTTATGGCGCGCGTGGAGGAGCTTTGGCGTTGTTGCTGGTGTTGGCAACACCGATCAATGTGCTCGCCAACCTCCTGATGACCATCGACGCGCCGCTGTATTGTTTCTGGATAATCACCGTTTACTATTTAAGACGGGCATTGTTCGACAATCAAGCGCGTGCCTGGCTATGGGCCGGTTTGGCAAGTGCCGCTGCCTTGTTGAGCAAGCAATCGGCATTGATCTTGCCGTTAATGTTACTGATCTTTTTAGCCTTGGATAAGCAACGCCGGGGGCTGTTGAAAAAAGAGTTTCTGATTTATTTAAGCCCTATCGTGATCGCGGCAGTGCCGATTTTATGGTGGAACCAGCAACACGACTGGGTGATGTTTGGGCATAGCAAAGGCCATTTCGGTAACCATGAACCGGTCAGCGTGCTCAAGCACTTACAATGGGCCCGAGATTTCCTGCTTTACCAGCTGTTACTGGTTTCGCCGGTGCTGTTTGTGCTGGTGCTGATTAGCAGCGCGCAAGCTGCGTTCAATTTTAAGCGCCTGGCAGCGGAGCAACGCTTTTTGCTATTGATGGGGCCAGCCTTGTTACTCGGGGTTTTGCTGCTCAGTGTGCTGCAAAAAGCCCAAGGCAATTGGCCTATGCCGTTTTATTTTACCGGCTTGATTTTGTTGGTCGGCAACTGGCTGGCCGGTGCCTGGAAAAAAGCCTTGAAATACGGCGTCGTGCTGGGTTTGGCGATGGTGCTGTTGACCTATTCGCTGCCCATCGTCTTGCAAGTGTTTAAATTACAAAACACCGCGTTCGATCCCACCAAGCGTTTCAACAGCTGGCAGGAGTTGGCGATTAACGTGCATTTCGAGCGCATGATCAGTCTGCCCAATCTGGATAATACCTTTGTGGTAGCCTTGGGTCATCGTTATCTGGCGAGCGAGTTGGCGTTTTACTTGCCCGATCATCCCCAGGTTTATCGTTACGAACCCAGTGGTGTGGTGACGTCGCAGTACGAAGTTTGGCCTGGTCCGCAGGCGTTTGTCGGCAAAAACGGCTTTGTGCTGGGTGAAACCTCGGAGGAAAACCTGCCCGCAGAATTGAAAGCGGCGTTTCAAAATTTTCGCTTCTTGGCGCAAATCCCCAATCCTGCCAAGCCGAGTTCCCCGTATTACCTGTATTTAGGTGAAAACCTGAAGTTTTGGCCGGAAACCGTCCGGCTAACATTGGAGAAGGAAAGCTATGCCCCATCGGAAAATTAGACGCGCGCGCAACGAACTCATGCTCGTGTTGCTATTGGCGGCACTGACCACACTATTGTTTGGGCTGACAGACCTGGATTTGCGCCTGGCGGCCTTGTTTTATCATCCGGAAAACCCAAGCGATGTCTGGCCGACCCAGCATTGGTGGCCCTGGAAACTGCTGTATGACTATGCTTTTCCGTTCACCTTGTGGGCCGGTCTGATAGCTTTAGCGGTTTATGTCCTCAGTCATTTCAATACTCATACGCAACGTTTTCGCCGTAAGGCCTTGTATATTCTATTGGTCATTGCCTTGGGGCCGGGCTTGGTGGTTAATCTGATCGTCAAAGATCATTGGGGAAGACCCCGGCCAGTGCATGTCAGCCAGTTCGGTGGTGAGTATCAGTATGTGCCGCCTGCCAAATTCGGCCACACGCCTGATAAGTCTTTCGTCTGCGGCCATTGTTCGGTGGGCTATACATTTTTTGTGTTGTATTTTCTGTCGCAAAACCATAAAGCCATCTATTTTCTGTTGACGATAGTGTTGGCGTGGACTCTGGGCTTTACCCGGATGACTTCCGGCGGACATTTTGCGTCGGATATTTTATGGTCCGGCTACCTGGTATTTTTGGTGGCTTATGCCTTGTACTACGGTTGGTATGTTCGGATAAAGCCGGACGTGAAGACCGCGCAATGACGGGGGCAATCAAGATTTGGGTGGATGCGGATGCCTGTCCTAATTTGATTAAAACGGTTTTGTTCCGCGTCTCCCAAAAAAGGCAGTTGGAATTGCTGCTGATTGCCAATCAAAGCATCGCCGTGCCGCCATCTCGTTATATCCAATCCATTCGCGTCAGCGGCGGTTTCGATGTCGCTGATGACTATATTGTCGCGCATCTGCGGGCCGGGGATCTGGCGATTACCGGCGATATTCCGTTGGCTGCAAAAATCCTAGCCAAGCAGGGGTTTGTGATTCATCCGCGCGGCGAAGCTTATACGGTGGAGAATATCGGTGAAAAACTGGCCATGCGTGATTTCATGGAAGGCTTGCGCGACAACGGTTTGGCATCCGGTGGCGCGGCGGCCATGACGGCCAAAGATGTCCAAAATTTCGCCAACGCGCTGGATAGATTTCTGGCCGCCCGGCAAATATAACAGGCTGAGTTTTCAGGGTTAGCTTGATATAATGCCCCGGTTTTATATACCTAAACACGAGAGATTTGCATGATTCAAGGTAGTATCGTTGCGCTGGTAACCCCGATGACGGAAGACGGTGCGGTGGATGAAACCAGTCTGAAACGGCTGGTCGAATTTCATATAGAGCAAGGGACTGACGCATTGGTAGCGGTCGGCACGACGGGCGAATCGGCTACTCTCGATGAAGATGAACATTGCGCAGTCATTAAATTTATTGTCGATTGCGTGGCCGGACGGATACCGGTCATCGCCGGTACCGGTGCCAATTGCACCCGCGAAGCGATACTCCTGACTCAAAAAGCCAAGCAAGCCGGTGCGGATGCTTGTTTGCTAGTCACGCCTTATTACAACAAACCGACCCAGGAAGGCTTGTACCTGCATTACAAAGCCATCGCCGAAGCGGTGGACATCCCGCAAATTCTGTATAACGTACCCGGCCGCACCGCCTGCGATTTGTTGCCGGAAACTGTGGGACGACTGTCCAAAATCGATAACATCGTCGGTGTGAAAGAAGCAACCGGCAAGTTGGAAAGGGTTAAAGAAATCCGCGATTTAACCGGCGAAGATTTTGCACTGTATACCGGCGACGACGCCACCAGCCGCGAATTTTGTTTGCTGGGCGGCAACGGCAGTATCACCGTAACCGGCAACGTGGCGCCTAGATTGGTGCACGATATGCTGGCGGCAGCGATGGCCGGTGATAGCGCGACTGCGGAGGCGATAGACGCTAAATTGACCGGTTTACACAGCAGCCTATTCGTGCAATCCAACCCCATCCCCGTTAAATGGGCGGTGGCTGAAATGGGCTTAATGGGCAAAGGCATCCGTTTACCGCTGACTTGGCTGACCGAAGACTGTTTCGCTACCGTACGCGCCGCGATGCATCAAGCCGGCGTTTTATAATTATGAAAACTCGCCTATACGGTCGTTTGGCGCTGGTTTCGGCGTTGCTGTTAAATGCCTCGTGCAGCACCATCAAGAGCTGGTTTCCGGATAAGGAAAGAGATTACCAATTTACCACCGAAATCCCCGAGTTAGTGGTGCCGGACGATCTAAAAACCAAGACTTTGGCGACCCACCCGGTAAGCAATACCCCGGAAGCAGCACCAGCGCCGGTACAGCAGGAACCCGTCCGATCAGCGGCAACTGCGGATGCCGCAGAACCGGCGCCCAGTAAGCCGGAAAAAACCGAAGCTAAAGAGACTGTCGCGGCAGCCGGTTCCGGGAAAAGTGTGCAAGCGGCCGGCAGCAGTGGCGTCAGCAGTTTACAAATCGATCAATCCGCCACTCAAGCGTGGTGGATAGTCGGCAAAGCCTTGAGCCGCCAAAAATTGGAAGTGGTCGAGCGGAATATGGACAAAGGCTATTTCTTCGTCAAATACGATCCTGACGCGATTAAGCCGGAAGACGGTTCCATTCTGGACGAAATCACTTTTTTATTCGGCGACGATCCCAGCCAGGAACAGGAATATCGGGTAAGCCTGCATCAACTTGATGAACTGCTTACCGAAGTGACGGTGCAAGATAGTGACGGTAAGACCCTGTCAAATGTCGCTGCCACCTCTTTGCTCAGATTGATCACCGAAGGCATTAATCAGGATATACCCAGCGGTACCGCTGACAAGTCGGACAAAGCAGCCGACGATACGCCGTCGCCATAAAATCGCCGCCTTGTTTGCGATTTGGGGCTTGCCGTGTTTTATCTGCGGAATGTCCTGTATTTACTCTTTTAGCTATAAAAAACCACTCAAACACAGCCCATGTTGACCCTATCCGGAACCTCCGCTCTTTCCCGTTTTCGTATTGAAAAACTGCTGACCGAACTGCAGGCAGTGGCCGGCAGCATTACTGCTGTTAGTGCCCGGTTTCAGCATTTCGTGCAAATCGATGGTCAGCTATCCGCCGAGCAAGCTGCGATGCTGGAACGCTTGCTCGATTACGGCCAAAGCGATGAAAGCAGCGAAAATATAGCGGTGGAAGAGAGTGGAGGATCGCCTGAGCCTCAGTTTGTCTCCTTGTGGGTGGTGCCACGTTTGGGCACTATTTCGCCTTGGTCGAGTAAAGCCTCGGAAATAGCCGAGCGTTGCGGCCTGGCCGCGGTAAAACGCATTGAGCGCGGTATCGAATACCGCTTTACCTCTTCCGAGCCTTTGAGCGATGCTGTTAAACACCAACTGGCGTCTTTACTGCACGATAGAATGATTCAGCAAGTGGTTTACGATCAGGCTGGCCTTGATTTGTTTGCCGAGCACGATCCGCAACCTTTACAAACCGTAGCTATCATTGAGCAGGGCAGGGATGCCTTGGTTAAGGCCAACGCTGAGTTAGGCATGGCCTTGTCGGCCGATGAGATCGAATATTTAACTGAGAGCTTCATCAGTTTGGGTCGTAATCCGACCGACGTGGAACTGATGATGTTCGCCCAGGCCAACTCGGAGCATTGCCGGCATAAAATCTTCAACGCCAGTTGGACCATTGATGGCGAAGAGCAAGCCAAGTCCTTGTTCGCGATGATCCGCAACACCCACACGCTGAATCCGCAAGGCGTGCTGTCAGCCTACAGCGACAACTCGTCGGTGCTGGAAGGCACGACCGCGCAGGTTTTCATCCGCGATGCGGCGAATAACTATGCCTACGGCTATGTCGAAGAACAGGCGCACATGCTGATGAAGGTGGAGACCCACAACCATCCGACTGCGATCTCACCGCATCCCGGCGCGGCAACCGGTTCCGGCGGGGAGATTCGCGACGAAGGCGCCACCGGCCGGGGTTCGGCGACCAAGGCCGGTCTGACCGGTTTCAGCGTCTCGCATCTGAAAATTCCTGGTTTCTCGCAGCCTTGGGAAGCGGATTACGGCAAGCCAGAGCGCATCGTTTCCGCGTTGGACATCATGCTGGAAGGGCCAATCGGCGGCGCAGCGTTTAATAACGAATTCGGCCGGCCCAATATCGCCGGCTATTTCCGCAGCTTCGAGCAACCGGCCGAGACCGGAGAGCCTAACCAATATCGCGGTTACCACAAACCCATCATGATCGCCGGCGGCATGGGCAACATCCGGCCCATGCTGGTGGATAAACAGCCGATCCCGGCCGACTCGTTGATCGTCATCCTGGGCGGCCCGGCGATGCTGATCGGTTTGGGCGGCGGCGCGGCATCGTCGCAAACTTCCGGCGAGAGCGCGGCGGAGCTGGATTTTGCCTCGGTGCAACGTGAAAACCCGGAGATGGAGCGCCGTTGCCAGGAAGTGATTAATCACTGTAATTCGCTGGGCGAAAACACCCCCATCATCTCTATTCACGACATCGGTGCCGGCGGTTTGTCCAACGCGGTGCCGGAAATCATTCACGACTGCGATCGCGGCGGCCGCTTCGAATTGCGCAAGGTGCAGAACGCCGACAAGGGCATGTCGCCGATGCAGATCTGGTGCAACGAAGCTCAGGAACGTTATGTCGTCGCGATCAAACCGGAATCGCTGGCATTGTTCGAATCTTTCTGCAAACGCGAGCATTGTTTGTACGCGGTGATCGGTCATGCCACCGACGAGGAACATCTGACGCTGAGCGACGAATGGCTGGGTGGTAAACCCGTTGATCTGCCTATGTCGGTATTGTTCGGCAAGCCGCCGAAAATGCATAGAAATGTCCAGCGTTTAAACAAGAAACTACCCGGCCTGCAACTGGACCAAGTCGAATTGGCCGAAGCCGTGAAACGGGTCTTGGCGTTTCCGGCCGTGGCGGACAAGAGCTTCTTGATTCACATCGGCGACCGCTCGGTGACGGGTTTGGTCGCTCGCGACCAGATGGTCGGCCCCTGGCAAGTGCCGGTGGCTGATGTTGCGGTCACGGCTTCCGGCTTTTATGCCCACACCGGCGAAGCAATGGCAATGGGTGAGCGCACGCCCTTGGCTTTGATCGACGGTCCTGCTTCCGGACGCATGGCGATAGGTGAGGCGTTGACTAACTTGGCAGCGGCTCGTATCGGCAAGCTTAATGATGTCAAACTGTCCGCCAACTGGATGGCTGCTTGCGGCAGCCCCGGTGAAGACGCCGCGCTGTTCGATACCGTCAAGGCGGTGGGTATGGAATTGTGCCCGGAATTGGGTATTGCGATTCCGGTAGGCAAGGATTCGCTGTCGATGAAAAGCGTGTGGCATGAGAAGACCATGACCTCGCCACTGTCGCTGATCATCACTGCCTTCGCGCCAGTGCAGGACGTGCGTTGTACACTGACTCCAGAGTTGAAAAATGCCGATAGCGTGTTGCTGTTGATTGATCTTGGCCGGGGCAAGAACCGTCTTGGCGGTTCGGTGCTGGCCCAAGTTTACAATCAGCTCGGCAACCAGGCTCCGGATCTGGACGACGCGAGTTTGTTCAAGCGTTTCTTCGATACCATTCAAGCCTTGAACGACCAAGGGCTGATTCTGGCTTACCATGATCGGGCCGACGGTGGTTTGCTGGCTACGGTAACCGAAATGCTGTTTGCCAGCCGTGAAGGCGTTGAACTAGATATTTCCGAACTGGGCGACGACGTGCTGGCGACCTTGTTCAACGAGGAATTGGGCGCGGTACTGCAAGTAAAAACGGCTGAATTGGATCATGTCGCGAGACTGTTGGATCAGGCCGGGCTGGACGAGTTTACCCATATCGTCGGTAAATTAAGTTCAGATCAAAAGTTACGAATCGTCCGTAACGGCAAAGAAATCTACAGCGCGGAACGCGCTGAACTGCAACAAACTTGGTCGGAAGTCAGCTTCAGGATGCAAGCCTTGCGCGACAATCCCGATTGCGCACGGCAACAATTCGAGCTAATCGCCGATGACAACGATCCAGGTTTGTCCGCTCAGTTGACTTACGACATCAACGACAACATCGCTGCAAAATTTGCAGATTCGGATCGACCTAAAGTCGCGATTTTGCGGGAGCAAGGTGTCAACGGCCACGTGGAAATGGCGGCAGCCTTCGATAGAGCCGGTTTCGCGGCCATCGATGTACACATGACCGACATCATCAGCGGCCGGGTATCGCTGGCCGATTTTACCGGTCTGGTGGCTTGCGGCGGTTTTTCTTACGGTGACGTGCTCGGTGCAGGTGGCGGTTGGGCCAAATCCATCTTGTTCAACCCGAAAGCGCGCGACGAATTTGCCGCGTTTTTTGCCCGCCCCGATACGTTTGGTTTGGGTGTTTGCAACGGATGTCAGATGATGTCGGGCCTGAAGGATATTATTCCAGGTGCGGAACACTGGCCGCAGTTCAAACGCAATCTGTCGGAACAATTCGAGGCGCGGGTAGCAATGGTCAAGGTGCAGGCTTCGCCGTCGATTTTCTTCCAAGGCATGGCAGGCTCTATTTTGCCGGTTGTGGTGGCGCATGGGGAAGGCCGAGCCGAGTTCGATTCCGAAAATTCTGCCGGAGCCGAGGTTGCGATCAGTTATGTCGATAATTACGGCAATGAAACCGAAGCCTTTCCGGCCAACCCGAACGGATCACCGCTGGGCATTACCGGTTTAACCACCGTCGACGGCCGTTTTACCATCATGATGCCGCATCCGGAACGTTGTTTCAGGGCGATACAGAACTCCTGGCATCCGGCCGATTGGTTGGAAGATGGGGCGTGGTTGCGAATGTTCAGAAATGCTCGGGTTTGGGTAGGCTGAGTCAGCGCCGAGGCTTGCGTTTGGTTGAATAGGATAGAGTTTGAGTAACACATATCCCGACCCTCTCAATGATTCAGGGGCTCCAATTTGCAGTTCTCATCGTCAGGAATAAATAAGAATTTTTCCTATAGCTGTGTGGGAAGCTAGACGGGATAATAGAGGGTTTTCAACGCACTCCATGTCATGAGCCTTCGCTACCAGATTATCTGTCGCATCCTGCTGTCTTCGGTTTGTATTTTGGTATTGGGCGGGGCGATTGCGGTCTGGCAAGCCCGCCAAGCGGTCGAGAAGGAGGTGGATGCCTCGATTCATCTGGCCTTGCAGCTGATCACCTTGGGCATCACCGATACGCCGGTATTTCAACAAAGCGACGATTTATCCCGCTTCAGCGCCTTGCGGCAAACGCGGCATTTGAGCATTCAATTGCAAAAGCCGGACGGACAGTTAATCCATTTCGCCGGCGAAAATCAACCGACCAATCCCGAAGAAATGCCGCCTAGTTGGTTTATCCGCTTGGTGAAGGGCGACTATCCCAAAGTCGAGCATCAGCTGAACATGCAGGACGGCAAGTTATTGACGCTGATTATTCAGGCTCAGCCGCTCGATGAAATCACCGAAGTCTGGCAGGAAAGCGTGGCGTTTTTTGCGTCGATTTCCTTGTTGACTATGTTGACTTTTCTAGCGGTTAATCTGGTATTTAATAAGTCTTTGCAATCGATTGCGGTCATCGTGGACGCCTTGCGCCTGATCGAAACCGGCCAATATCGGCAACAATTGCCGCCATTTTCCACGCAGGAATTCGATGATATTGCCAAGGCAATCAATCATATGACGGTTGAATTGGAAAAAACCCGCCAGGAAAATCGCGCATTGACACAGCATTCGCTAGCCATTCAGGAAGAAGAGCGCCAACGTCTGTCGCAGGAGTTGCATGACGAATTTGGTCAATCCCTGACGGCAATCAAAGTGATGGCCGTTACGGCGGCACATCGCAAAGCCGACGCGGCGAAAATAACCACGACAATCGCGGAAATTTGCGATCACTTAATGACCGTGGTGCGTTCGATGATGCAGCAATTGCATCCTCTGGTCTTGACCGAGTTGGGATTGAAGGCCACTTTGGAAGAGATGGTAAATCATTGGTCGGAACGCAATGCCGACCTGCGGCTTACGATTCGCTGTAGCGATGCGGTGGACGGTTTGGATAAAAATCTGACTATTCAGGTGTTTCGGGTGATTCAGGAGTGTTTGACCAATGTGGTGCGCCATGCACAAGCGCATAGCGTGACTATCGACTTGGATAAGCTGGATCTCCCCCAGGCATGTTTGCAACTTAAAGTGCAGGATGACGGACGCGGCTGCGATTTGCAGACTACCACTCAAGGCTTTGGTTTGCTGGGCATAAAAGAACGCATCAAGTCGCTGGACGGCGAGTTGCAGGTGTTGTCTCGCCCTGGCTCAGGTATGTTGGTTAATGCGCGAATCCCACTCGTATGAATAACAAGATAAAAATCGTGTTGGTGGACGACCACCTGGTAGTGCGGGCTGGTTTTAAAATGCTGTTGGCTGCCGGGGATAGTGTCGAAGTCATTGGCGAAGCCGAGCGTGGTGAACAGGCTATTCAGCTTTATCAAGAATTACAGCCCGATATGTTGGTGATGGATTTGTCCATGCCAGGGATTGGCGGTTTGGAAACGATTCGGCGGATCATTCAGCGCGATAGTGAGGCAAGAATTTTAGTATTTAGTGTGCATCATGAACAAGTTTATGTCAGCCGGGCATTGGCAGCCGGCGCGCAGGGCTATATCACCAAAAATAGCGCTCCCGGTATTCTTGCCGAAGCGATAGCGGCAATTATGGCTGGCCAACAGTATGTCGAGCGCGGTTTGGTTAAGGGGGGCGGGGAAGAGCAGCGGTACACCGGTTATCAAGCGATAATAGCCGGTTTTTCCGCACGCGAGTTCGATGTATTTAGTTTGCTTGCCCAAGGGTTGACGGTGCATAAGATCGCCGATCAGCTGTGTCTGGGCCATAAAACTGTGGCGAACTACGCCACGCAAATCAAGAAAAAGCTCCAGGTTGACACTACCACAGAGCTTGCTCATATTGCGGTCAATTTGGGGATGACGGCGCGCTGATAGTTGGTTTTAGGGCGCGGGGGGGGGGGGCTGAGAAGGAATAAATTAGCCGTCGTTCAGGCAAAATAATTTCGTCTGAACGATTATCGAAAATTATGTTTCTTAATCCAGAAGGCCGTCGAGCTCAGATTTAGCCTCTAGAACATCCGGCAATTTTTCCTTGAGAAGTTGCTCCGATAGGCCTAAAAGTGCGGTGACTTGATTGGGTAGCGAAGCCAAAATTTGATTTTCATCCAAACCCTGATCCTGGCAGTCGCTGATTGCATGGGCGAGA
This sequence comes from Methylomonas sp. PHL2-19, assembly GCF_059331595.1. Classification (NCBI taxonomy): domain Bacteria; kingdom Pseudomonadati; phylum Pseudomonadota; class Gammaproteobacteria; order Methylococcales; family Methylococcaceae; genus Methylomonas; species Methylomonas sp. PHL2-19. The sequence continues at coordinate 3,629,737 of NZ_CP196839.1, read as the reverse complement.
AAAACTGCGCAAGCTAACTTGTTTGGCGCGTCCGCGGCCAGAGGTTCCGCGGATTGTTCGATGGTTTCGACCAATTCGTCAGCAAATTTCCAGCGACGGCAAAGCTCCGCGCAGACTGCCGGGCTGGTATAGCCCAAGCGCCTTTTTTCAATTTCAAGTCTGACGTTGCCGTTTTTTACATGCTGATCAATTTCGTTGGCTTCACGGGGGCTGCCAATGTGAATGAGCAGGTTGCCCAGATTGCTGATTAGCCCGGCTGTATAGGCGATGTCGGCTGCCAGGCCCGCTTGGGCCGCGAACCATCTTGCATAACCTGCTGTGCGAAAACTATTCCGCCAGCTTTGTTTGACATCGAAATTATCCAATTGCGGTACCACACCGACAATCCCGGATGCGATCACCAAGGTTTTCAGCTGGTTCATGCCCAGTAAGGTGATGGCTTCATCTATAGAGCCAATTTTACGGGATAAACCAAAATGCGCGGAGTTGACCAAACGCAGGATTTTTAAAACAATCACCTGCTCTTTTTCCACGTTTTTGGCTATGTCGAGCATATCCGCGTTGGGATTGTTTAGCTGATTGATGAGGGATCTTACGACTTCGGGTACTTGCGGAATTTTGTGGATTTCATCGAACAGTTGGTTCATTTTTGTGGGCATGTCTTCATCCTTAAGCTACGAAACTGTAATTATTCTTAGTGAATTATAGCCAGCCTCGGCGAACAAACCGTACAAATTTAACATTGGATATGGTCCCGGCGCGCCCTGAATAATGGTTACGCCGGGCCGAGCAGATAGAGTTTGCGCTAGGTCTTAAAGTTTCCAACCATGGAGCGTAACTGATTCGCCAGGTCAAGTAATTCGTGGCAGGCATCCGCCGTATTTTTCGCGCCAATCGAAGTCTCTTCGGATACCCGGCTGATATTGCTGATGTTGCGATTGATTTCCTCGGCTACAGCGGTTTGCTCCTCGGCCGCGCTGGCTATCTGATTATTCATATCGTTAATGGTATCGATACGTTCGCTGATAGTGGTTATCGAACCGCCGGCGGATGCGGCTTGCTCTACGCTGGAGTTGGCGCGGCTTCTACCGTTTTCCATCACGGCCACGGCCTGTTTCGCGCGGTCCTGCAAGCGTTCGATGGTTTTTTGAATTTCCAAAGTGGAATTTTGGGTACGGCTGGCCAAGGTTCTGACTTCATCCGCTACTACCGCAAAGCCTCGACCTTGCTCTCCAGCCCTGGCGGCTTCTATGGCGGCGTTCAGTGCCAGCAAATTGGTTTGCTCGGCAATACCTTGAATCACGCCTAATACCTCGCCAATACTGTTACTGTCGTTTTCCAGTTCGTGTATCACATTGGCGGCGTTTTCCACTTCAGACGCCAAGCTGTTGATGCCATGCACCGCATCTTTCACGATGTTTTTGCCTGACGACGCTTCACGGTCGGCGATTTCCGCGGCTTCCGATGCTCTAACGGCATTTTTGGCGACTTCTTGCACCGTCGATGTCATTTGCTTCATGGCATTAGCCACCAACGTGGTTTCGTGCAATTGTCGCTCGACACCGGCTTGAGTCGATTGCGTGATATTCGCAAGCTTGTGAGAAGAGCTGGCCAGTTTTTCGCTGGTGGAGCTGATCTGGTCGATGGTTTTGGCTATTTTGCGCACGAAGGTATTAAAACTCGATGCAATCCAGGCAAATTCCGACTTGCCGCTCGCATCCAGGCGAGCCCGCAGGTCGCCTTCGCCACTACCGATGTCCTGCAGTTTCAAAGCCAATGCTGTCAGCGGACCGATGATGATTTTGCTCATCGTGAAGTAGCCGGTAAAACCGATGATGATCAGTGTTATGCATAAGAAGCCGATAGCGTAGAAGGTATTATTCTTCAGCTCGGCTAGCGCCACGCTGAATGGGGTGACGATCTCAAATGCACCATGCAAGTCGCCGGCGTGGCGATTTTCCATCGGATACCCCAGTAAATCTTGGCCCTTTTCGTTATTCCAGAGACTTTGCGACGTCTTGGGGTCGCCATGGCACAATTCGCATTGTTTGACTAATTTGACCGGGCGTAAATAGCGGACTTCCTGTTTTTCTTCGTCTACGTAGCTGAAGTCTTGGGCGGACGGGTTGCTTCTGAAAAACTCCAGCGCTTGACGCTCGATGTCATCCGCTGCGTTCCGGGGGTTTCGGGGGTTAAGAGACGGTGCTTTGAAACGAAAGCCGTGCTCTTTGGCTTCTGCTTCGATGACATCCCAGGCATTGGCCGTCGGTACGGTGGCGATCACCAGTTCTCTGGCTTTAGAGCTACCTTTTTGTTCGACCAATTGCATGAGTTGCTCAGGCGTGTAGATGCCGGCTTCCCATTTTTTTACGACATTGTCGCGGATTGATTCGGACAAAGTGAGTAGTTGCCGCGAGGCTTTGATTTCCCGGTCAATCAGCTTTTGTTTCTCAAAGCTTGAGTAAACAACCAAAATGGCTATGCCTAAAAGTGTTAGCACCGACATGGTGATAGAAACCACCTTTACCCCTACAGAATGCCAGTTCATCATCAACATCCGAAACTCCCCTAAAATACGCTTTAAATTTCTTGTATTAACTGTCTTTCCAGTACTGCCCTGAAGACATGCCAACCGAGTATAGCTTACAATTTAGCGTCAACTATTCTAAAAACTTAACAACTATGCGGAAAATCAAGGTTTTGTTTGTGTGTATGGGTAACATCTGTCGATCGCCCACCGCAGAAGGCGTTTTCTCTCATTTAGTGTCTACAAGAAACCTGGCGGAGCGCTTTCAAATAGATTCAGCCGGTACCCATGCCTACCATGTTGGCGATGCGCCCGATCTGCGCGCGCAAAAAGCCGCTCGCGACAGGGGGATTGAATTGAAACATCTGCGGGCGCGCAAAGTTGTGTCCGCAGATTTCGAAGCGTTCGATCACATTCTGGTCATGGACGACGAAAATCACGCCGTACTAAAAGAAGCCTGTCCGATTGATTTGAGTCATAAAATTCGCCATTTTCTCGATTATGCACCGCACTTGAATCAACGCGAAGTGCCAGACCCTTACTACGGTGGCAGTTATGGTTTTGAGCGGGTGCTGGATATGGTCGAAGAGGCATCTACGGGATTTTTGCAGGCATTGCAACAAACGGGCGAGCTTTAATTAACCGGATAGGAAAAAGCTTATGGCAATAATATCGAATACGGTCAGTTACCTGGATCGCGACACGGTGCTGGAAGGTTTTTTTGCTTACGACGATGCGATTGGCGGTCAGAGACCGGTGGTGTTGATCCATCATGCTTGGGGTGGGCGAGACCAGTTTGTGGCTGACAAGGCCTTCAAGTTGGCGGAATTGGGTTACTTGGCGTTCGCTACCGATATGTACGGCAAAGGCGTCCTAGGTAAGACGCCGGAACAAAACGCCAAATTGATGCAACCCTTCATACAAGATAGGGCGAAATTGCAACAGCGCTTACAAGCGGCACTATCCACAGTCAAGCTGATGCCTTGGGCCGACAACGCCAAGATTGCGGCGATAGGCTTTTGTTTTGGTGGTTTATGCGCGCTGGATTTGGCGCGGACCGGTGTGGATATTCGCGGGGTAGTGTCGTTTCATGGATTGCTAAGTGCGCCTGAAAATATCCCGAACCCCCAAATTAAGGCTAAGGTACTGGTGTTGCATGGCTATGACGACCCTATGGCCTCCGTTGAGCAAGTACTTGCCTTGCAAGACGAATTAACCAAGGCAGGTGCGGACTGGCAGTTGCATAGCTACGGGCATACGATGCACGCCTTTACCAACCCGGTGGCTAATAATCCTGATTTTGGTACCGTTTATCAGCCGGTTGCTGATCGCCGGTCTTGGCAGGCGATGCAAAACTTTTTGAGCGAGATTTTTGCCTGACGGCAGAGGGTGGCGTTTGCTATAATCGACGGCTTTATAAACCTGTTAGCCATGCTTAAATGGAATTGATGCTTCAGGCTAACCCGTCGATCGATAAGCTTTCGACTGCACTGGAACCACGGACCCATGTCAGACTTCGCTAAAGAAATTATCCCCGTCAATCTCGAAGACGAGATGAAACAATCCTACCTCGATTACGCCATGAGCGTGATCGTCGGCAGGGCGCTTCCCGATGTCAGAGACGGCCTCAAGCCGGTGCACCGTCGCGTCCTTTACGCGATGAACGAGCTCGGAAACGACTGGAACAAACCTTATAAAAAGTCGGCGCGTATCGTCGGTGACGTGATCGGTAAATACCATCCGCATGGTGATACAGCGGTTTACGACACCATGGTGCGGATGGCGCAGCCGTTTTCCTTGCGCTACATGTTAATCGATGGTCAAGGCAACTTCGGTTCGGTGGACGGTGATTCGCCGGCGGCGATGCGGTATACCGAAGTGCGAATGGCGAAAATCGCCCATGAATTACTCGCGGACCTGGATAAGGAAACCGTGGACTTCGTTGCCAACTACGACGAATCGGAATCTGAACCCACGGTGATGCCGACTCGGGTGCCTACTCTGTTAGTCAATGGCTCTGCCGGCATCGCGGTCGGTATGGCCACTAATATTCCTCCACATAATCTGGGTGAGATTATCAGCGCCTGCCTGGCCTTGATCGAAAACCCCGATCTGACCATCCCTGAATTAATGCAAATTGTGCCGGGACCGGATTTTCCGACCGCAGGGATCATCAATGGTGCTTCCGGTATTTTTGAAGCGTATGCCACCGGTCGTGGCCGGATTTATCTGCGTGGCCGCAGCCATTTTGAAGACATTGGCGATAGTGGTCGCCAAGCTATCATCACCACTGAATTACCGTATCAGGTCAACAAAGCCCGCTTGCTGGAAAAAATCGCCGAATTGGTTAAAGAAGGTAAGTTAGACGGTATATCGGGCCTGCGCGACGAATCCGACAAGGACGGCATGCGCATGGTGATTGAACTGCGTCGTGGTGAAGTGCCGGACGTGGTGCTAAATAATCTGTACAAACAAACCCAGATGCAGACCGTATTTGGTATCAATATGGTTGCTCTGTACGATGGTCGGCCGCATTTGATGGGGTTGAAAGACATTCTCTTAGCGTTTGTAGACCACCGGCGGGAGATCGTTACCCGCAGAACCATTTATAACCTGCGCAAGGCGCGAGAAAGGGCGCATATCCTCGAAGGTTTGGCGGTTGCATTGGCCAACATTGATGAGATGATCGAGCTGATCAAATCCTCGCCCAGCCCGCAAGAAGCCAAAGTCGGCTTGCTAGCGCAGACCTGGAATGCCGGTTTGGTTGCGGCCTTGCTGGATAGAGCCGATGCGGATCGTTCGCGGCCGGACGATTTGTCTATCGAATTTGGCTTGGTAGACGGCTCTTACCGCTTATCCGAAAATCAGGCGCAAGCTATTTTGGATTTGCGTCTGCATCGCTTGACCGGCTTGGAACAAGAAAAAATCGTCAACGAATACAAGCAACTATTGGAGTTGATAGACGAATATCTGCATATTCTCGGTAGCGATGTGCGTTTGATGGAAGTGATCCGCGAAGAGCTGGAAGAGATCAAAACTCAATACGGCGATACCCGCCGCACCGAAATCGTCCAGGATTATTCAAATCTGTCCGCTGAAGACCTGATTACCGAAGAAGATATGGTGGTGACGATGTCGCACGAGGGTTACGTGAAAACCCAGCCGCTCAGCGATTACAAAGCTCAGCGCCGCGGCGGCCGTGGCAAGTCGGCGACTGCAACGAAGGAAAACGATTTCGTCGAAAAACTAATCATCGCTAATACTCACGATACGATTCTGTGCTTCTCGTCCGCGGGTAAGGTCTATTGGTTGCGGGTGTTTAATCTGCCGGTCGCCAGCCGGGCATCGCGCGGCAAGCCGTTTGTGAATCTGTTGCCGCTGGAAGAAGGCGAGAAGATCAATGCGATGTTGCCGGTCCGTGAGTACAGTGCGGATAAATACATTTTCATGGCCACATCATCGGGTACCGTGAAAAAAACCCCGTTGCCCGAGTTCGAACGCCAGCGCAGTAACGGCAAAATCGCTATCGATCTAAATGAAAACGACACTTTAGTGGGCGTGGCGATTACAGACGGGCAGCAAAACGTGTTGTTGTTCAGCAGTGATGGCAAAGCGGTGTGTTTCAACGAAACCGATGTGCGCTCCATGGGCAGGACCGCTACCGGCGTACGCGGTATCCGTCTGCAGGAAGGCCAAAAAGTCATATCCTTAATCATCGCCAGCGAAGGCACGGTGTTGAATATCACCGAAAACGGTTACGGCAAACGCACTAAGCTGGAAGAGTTTACCCAGCATAGGCGCGGCGGGCAGGGCTTGATCGCAATTCAAACCTCCGAGCGGAATGGTGCGGTAGTCGGCGCGGTATTGGTTAACGATACTGACGAGATCATGTTGATCACTGACGGCGGTACGCTGGTGCGGACACGGGTTAAGGAAATTTCCATCGTCGGCAGAAATACTCAAGGTGTTACCGTCATTCGTCTGGATAAGGGCGAAAGAGTCGTTGGTGTTGATCGTATCGATGGTCTGGGCGATGAAGACGATGTGGACGGCGATATCGACGAAAACGATGTTGATGTGGTGGAAACAGACAGCGCTGAACAAGGCGGAGAAGAGGAGTAACGATGGCAAGGATTTACAACTTTAGCGCCGGTCCGTCCATGTTGCCGGAATCGGTACTGTTGCAAGCTCAACAAGAGATGTTGAATTGGCAAGACAGCGGCATGTCGGTGATGGAAATGAGCCACCGCGGCAAACATTTCATGGCCATCGCCGAAGCGATGAAAAATGATTTGATCGAACTGCTCGGTATTCCTGCTAATTACAAAGTGCTGTTCCTGCAAGGCGGTGCCAGCGCGCAGTTCGCGATGATTCCGCAGAATATTCTCAACGGCAAAACCAAGGCCAGTTACGTGAACACCGGCGCCTGGTCTACCAGTGCCATCAAAGAAGCCGGTAAATATTGCGAAGTACAGCTCGCTGCCACCTCGGAAGCCGAAAAATTTACTACTATTCCAGCGCTCGATACCTGGAATATCGATAAAGACGCCGCTTATCTGCACTACACCTCCAACGAAACCATTCACGGCGTGGAATTTTCCGAAGTTCCCGACGCGGGGGATTTGCCCTTGGTGTGCGATATGTCTTCGAACATTTTGTCGCGTCCGGTCGATGTCAGCCGCTACGGCATTATTTACGCCGGTACACAAAAAAACATGGGGCCATCCGGCGTGACCGTGGTCATCGTTCGCGAGGATTTGGTCGGGTTGGCACCGAAATCCGTGCCAGCGGTTTTTGATTATCAGCAGCAAGCAAAAGCCGATTCGATGTTAAACACACCGGCCACTTATAACTGGTATTTGCTAGGTCTAGTGTTGCAATGGCTGAAACAGCAAGGCGGCATTGTAGCCATCGAACAACGTAATATCGCCAAGGCAGCCAGATTATACCAAGCCATAGATGAGTCTAATTTGTACAGTAACCCGGTGGTCAAGGAATACCGTTCCAGAATGAACGTGCCGTTCGTGTTAGCCGATGCGGCTCTGGATAAAGAGTTTTTGACGCTGGCCGAGAAAAATGGCTTGGGTTCCCTGCAGGGTCATCGCTCGGTCGGAGGCATGCGCGCCAGTATTTACAACGCCATGCCGGAAGCTGGGGTCGATGCCTTGATCGATTTCATGGCCGAGTTCGAACGTACTCACTAAGCAATCCAAAATGACGGCGATTATTCCTTTATCGGAGCTGCGCGAACGTATCGACGCGATTGATCAGCAAATATTGCAGTTGATCAATCGGCGGGCGGAGTGCGCTATTGAAGTAGCCAGAACCAAAATGGCCGAAGGCGAAACCGGTAGTTTTTACCGTGCTGATCGCGAAGCTCAGGTGTTGCGCAAAATCAAGGAGCTGAATCCGGGCCCGTTAAGCGACGATGCCTCGGTGCATCTATTCCGGGAATTGATGTCGGCTTGTTTGGCTTTGGAAAAACCCTTGGAAGTGGCGTTTTTGGGGCCGGTTGGCACCTTTACCCAGCAAGCAACCTTCAAACATTTCGGTCACGCCGTGAAGGGTATTCCGGTGGCGACAATACCGGAGATTTTTTTGGCGGTGGAAACCGGTCATTGTCAATTCGGCGTGGTGCCTGTGGAAAATTCCACCGAAGGCGTAATTGCGCATACGCTGGACCGTTTTATGACCACGTCCTTGCAAATTTGCGGCGAAGTCGAAATCCGGGTGCATCAAAACCTACTCGGTAAAATGGACACGTTGGCGGCGATTAACGAAGTCTATTCGCATCAACAATCCTTGGCGCAGTGTCGGCAATGGCTGAATAGCTATTTGCCGGGTGTGCCCTGCACGGCGGTCAGCAGTAATGCCGAAGCCGCCAGGCTGGCGTCTTTGGACCACAATAAAGCGGCGATAGCCGGTCTGATGGCGGCCGAATTGTATGAGTTGAACATCATCGAGCAACACATCGAGGATGAATCCAACAATACCACACGCTTTATCGTCATCGGCAAACAGCAGCCGGCATCCACCGGGCTGGATAAAACATCCATTTTGGTGTCCACCGGCAATCAAGCCGGCGCCTTGCATAAGATTTTGGGGCCGTTTGCAGAATACGGCATCAGCATGGCGCATATCGAGTCCAGGCCATCGCGGCAGGGTTTGTGGGAATACGTGTTTTTTATCGATATTGATGGTCATCGAGACGATCCCGACGTGGCCAAAGCACTGGAAGCCCTGCAAAACAACGTCAAAATGTTGAAAATCCTCGGCTCTTATCCAAAAGCCGTCATTTAATCTTTAATTCGATGAACAAATTTTTAGAACTTGCTACTGCCGGCGTTCAACAGCTGGTGCCTTATGTGCCCGGTAAACCGGTGGATGAATTGCAGCGCGAGCTGGGTATCGCAGAAGTCATCAAGCTGGCTTCCAACGAAAATCCATTGGGCACCGGCGCCAAAGTCGCGGCGGCCATTCAAGCAACCTTGCCCGAATTAACCCGCTACCCCGACGGTAGCGGTTTTACATTGAAAGCCGAATTGTCGGCCAAATTAAATGTAGCACCCGAGCAAATTACCCTGGGTAACGGTTCCAGCGAAATTCTGGAATTGGTGATGCGGACTTTCGTTATGCCGGAACTGGAAGTAGTGTTTTCCCAGCACGCATTCGCGTTATATCCGATTCTGACGCAAGCTGTCGGCGCCAAAGCCAAAGTGGTGCCGGCTAAAAATTACGGGCATGATTTGGCGGCAATGCGGGCGCAAGTCGGTCCAAAAACCCGAGTCGTGTTTATCGCCAATCCCAATAATCCGACCGGTACTTTGCTGGATAAAAACGAACTGGAAAGCTTTATCGCTGATTTGCCGGCCGATGTGCTGTGCGTCTTAGACGAGGCTTATTACGAGTTTGTCGATCCTGCCGTGCGAACCGAATCGTTGGCTTGGCCGAATCGTTATCCGAATCTGATTATTGCCCGTACGTTCTCCAAGGCCTACGGCTTGGCGGGCTTGCGCATCGGTTACGGAATTTCCTCGCCTGACATCGCCGATTTGTTGAACCGGGTCCGTCAGCCTTTCAATTGCAGCATGTTGGCGTTAGCTGCAGCAGAAGCAGCACTGGGAGACGCCGATTATCTGAATCAGACCGTGGCTCTTAACAATGCCGGCATGGTGCAATTGACCAACGCTTTTAAGGAATTGGACTTACCGTGGATACCTTCATCCGGCAATTTTGTTTCCGTAGATGTGAAACAACCGGCGTTGCCGATTTACGAGGCCTTGCTGCGCCAGGGTGTGATCGTGCGGCCGGTCGCCAATTACGAAATGCCTAACCACCTGCGTGTCAGCATCGGCACCGAACGTGAGAACGCCATATTTATAAAAGCATTGCGCGAGGTGCTGAGCGGTGTTTAACCGCCTGTGCGTCATCGGCATCGGTTTGATCGGCGGTTCTATTGCCAGGGCCGCGCGTGCCCAAGGCATATGTCGCGAAGTCGTTGCCTACGGCCGCGAGAAAAATCTGCCAAATATGCAATTGGCGAAGCAACTCGGTGTCATCGACCAGTTTTACACTGACATAGCCGCTGCGCTGGAAAATACCGATTGCGTGATTATCGCGACGCCGGTCGGCAGCATGCGGGCTATCTTCGAACAAATTAAACCTTATTGGAACCCGGACACTATTTATAGCGATGCCGGCAGCACCAAGGGCAGCGTGGTATCCGCGCTGGAAGCGGTCTTCGGCAGCGTACCGACGAATTTTGTGCCTGCGCATCCGATTGCCGGCGCCGAGCGCAGCGGTGTGGATGCTTCGACCGTCGATTTGTTTGTCAATCGCCGCCTGATCCTGACGCCGCTAGAAGGCACCGATAAGGTGGCGCTGGCGAAAATCCATGCATTTTGGGAAAAGATCGGCTCCAGCGTTTCGGTGATGTCGGTAGAACATCACGATACCGTGCTGGCCGCCACCAGCCATTTGCCGCATATTTTGGCTTTCGCCTTGGTCGGTTTATTGGGGCGCAAGGACGAACAGCGCGAGATATTCAAATATGCCGCCGGCGGTTTCAGGGATTTCAGTCGTATCGCCTCCAGCGATCCGACCATGTGGCAGGACATCTGTCTGGCCAATAAGCAGGAAATCGTGCCCTTGATTCGCCAGTTTCAAGCGGAATTAAGCAAAATAGAACAATTGCTGGTTGAGGATAAGTCTGCGCAATTGTTTGAAACCTTTACGTATGCCAGAAATGCCCGGCAGCGTTTTCTCGATCAACAAGAAGACTAAGAAGATTAACATGTCACAAACCATTACTTTTCAAGTACAGCCCGGCGGTAGTTTGCGCGGCGAAATCCGTGTGCCGGGCGATAAATCCATGTCGCACCGTTCCATCATGCTGGGCTCGTTGGCGGAAGGCGTCACGCACGTCACCGGTTTTTTGAATGCGGAAGATGCTATTTCTACCTTGGAAGCGTTTCGGGCCATGGGCGTAAAAATCGAAGGGCCTGTTAATGGCGAAGTGACGATACACGGCGTTGGCAAGCATGGCCTGAAAGCACCCGAGAAACCTTTGTATCTGGGCAACTCCGGTACTTCGATGCGTTTGCTGTCGGGTTTGCTGGCCGGGCAACCATTCGATACTGTTTTAACTGGCGATAAATCGCTGGAATCCCGGCCGATGAAACGGGTGACCGCACCTTTGGCGCTGATGGGCGCCGAGATTGTTACCCAGGAAAATGGCACCGCGCCACTGCATATCAAAGGCAAGGCCGGAAAATTACAAGGCATTCATTACGATATGCCTATCGCCAGCGCTCAGGTCAAATCCTGTTTACTGTTGGCGGGCATGTATGCCGAAGGCGAAACCAGCGTCACCGAACCAGCGCCGACCCGCGACCATACCGAGCGGATGTTGAACGGATTTGGTTATCCAGTCATCCGCGAAGGCAGCACAGCCTGCATTACCAATCAAGGCAAATTGACTGCCGCCCGCATTGATGTACCCAGCGATATTTCCTCGGCGGCGTTCTTTCTGGTCGGTGCCAGTATTGCGCCTGATTCGGATGTGACCTTGCGTCACGTCGGCATCAATCCGACACGTACCGGCGTGATCGATATTTTGGGCTTGATGGGGGCGAATATCGAAGTATTGAACGAGAGAGAAGTCGGCGGTGAACCCGTAGCCGATTTGCGTGTGCGTTCGGCACAGTTGAAAGGCATCAACATCCCCGAGCATTTGGTGCCGCTGGCAATCGACGAGTTTCCAGTCTTGTTCGTGGCCGCTGCTTGTGCGGAAGGCCAAACCGTATTGACTGGCGCCGAAGAATTACGAGTCAAGGAATCCGACCGGATTCAAGTGATGGCTGACGGTTTGCAAATTCTCGGTGTCGATGCGCAGCCAACCAAAGATGGTATGGTGATTAACGGCGGCGGTCATATTGGCACTGGGGAAGTGGAATCGCATGGCGATCACCGTATCGCTATGTCCTTTTCGATTGCCGGTTTGCGCGCCAACGGCCCGATCACCATCAGGGATTGTGCGAACGTGAATACATCATTTCCGGAGTTCCGCGATTTGGCTACCAAACTGGGTTTGGCATTAACGAGTTTTTAAGATGCAAGTACCCGTATTGACGATAGATGGTCCCAGTGGCGCAGGTAAAGGCACGGTCAGCCGCGCCGTCGCGAAACTTTTGGGCTGGAATTATCTGGACAGCGGCTCGATTTATCGTTCGTTAGCTGTTGCGGTTTTAAAATCGGGTCTTGAGTTATCGGACGTAACCGCTATTTGCCGAGTCGCTGAAGCCATGTCGTTAGAATTCGATTGCGGCGACGAGTTGATCGTTAAGCTTGATGGCATCGACATTACCAGTCAATTGGGCACCGAAACCACCGGCAATACTGCGTCCGTCATTGCAGCTTATCCGGAAGTAAGGGCAGTGTTATTGCAAAAACAAAAGGATTTTCAAAGACTTCCAGGCTTGGTCGCGGACGGCCGCGATATGGGTAGCGTGGTGTTTCAAGATGCCAAAATCAAGGTTTATTTAACCGCCAGCGCGGAGGAAAGAGCGCTGAGAAGATATAAACAGTTGATTGAAAAGGGGATTGATGCTAATCTTCCCCAAATCACTCGGGAAATAGAAGAACGCGATCATCGCGATCAGCAGCGAGCTGCGGCTCCGCTCACCGTACCGGAAGGTGCACATTTTATCGATTCATCCAGTTTGACTATTCAACAAGTGATTGATCAGGTAGTAAATTTAGTCGCTTAAGGCTATTGGTGGTTATCGAATTGTTGTCGATGACTTTATTTTAATTTCAGAGAAGAGAAAGCTTGCTTGAGTCTTAGCAAGTTTGGGAAAGTAGAGATGGGCGAAAGCTTTGCAGAGTTGTTTGAAGAGAGTTATGCCAAGACGGAAATGCGTCCTGGCGCAATGCTAATTGGTACCGTTGTTGATATCGAAAACGAATTTGTTATCGTCAGCACGCAAGCCAAATCAGAAGGGGTCATTCCGAAATGGCAATTTCTGAATGCCGACGGCGACCTAGAGGTCAACGTTGGTGACGAAATTGAGGTAGCTCTCGATTTATTCGAAGATGGCTTGGGCGCTACTCTTCTTTCCCGTGATAAAGCCAAGAAAAGTAAAGCTTGGGCGGAACTGGAAAAAGCCTTTGAAACACAAGAAACCATCGTCGGCCGTATCAATGGCAAAGTACGTGGCGGTTTCACTGTTGCAGTCGGTGCATTGCGCGCCTTCTTGCCAGGCTCTCTGGTAGACGTTCGTCCTATCCGCGATACTGCTTTCCTGGAAAATCGCGATCTGGAATTTAAAGTCATCAAAATCGACCAAAAACGTAACAACGTCGTGTTGTCACGTCGTGCAGTCGTCGAAAGCGAATACAGCGCAGAGCGCGAAGAATTGGTTAAAACCCTGCAAGACGGCGCGATCGTTACCGGTATCGTTAAAAACCTCACCGACTATGGTGCGTTTATCGATCTGGGCGGCGTCGACGGTCTGCTGCATATCACCGACATGGCATGGCGCCGCGTCCGTCACCCATCCGAGTGCGTAGAAATCGGTCAGGAAGTTAAAGTTAAAGTCCTGAAATTCGACAAAGATAAAACCCGCGTCTCGTTGGGCATGAAACAAATGGATGAAGATCCATGGCAAAACATCGCTCGTCGCTACCCTGCCGGCACTCGCGTGTTCGGTAAAGTCAATAACCTGACCGACTACGGTTGCTTCGTGGAAATCGAAGAGGGTGTTGAAGGCCTGGTTCACGTGTCCGAAATGGACTGGACTAACAAAAACGTCAATCCATCCAAAGTCGTACAACTGGGCGACGAAGTCGAAGTCATGGTTCTGGAAATCGACGAAGAACGTCGTCGGATTTCACTGGGCATGAAACAATGCCGTTCCAACCCTTGGGATGAATTTGCTGCAACGCACAACAAAGGCGACAAAATCAGCGGCAAAATCAAATCCATCACCGATTTCGGTATCTTCATTGGTTTGGACGGCGGCATCGACGGCCTGGTTCACATGTCCGATATTTCCTGGAATGAGAACGACGAAGAAGCGATTCGCAATTACAAAAAAGGTGACGAAGTCGAAACCGTTATCTTGGCTGTTGATTCCGAGCGCGAACGTATCTCTTTGGGTATCAAACAACTCGAACAAGATCCTTTCCAAAACTACATTGCTGTGCATGAAAAAGGCAGCTTAGTTAAAGGCGTCATCAAGGAAATCGATGCTAAAGGTGCGGTTGTAACCTTGGCCGATAACGTCGAAGGTTACTTGCGCGCTTCCGAAATCCAACGTGACCGCGTCGAAGATGCCCGTACTTTGTTGAAAGAAGGCGAAGAAATCGAAGCTAAATTTGTCGGTGTCGACAAAAAGACTAAATCTATTTCTTTGTCTATCAAAGCGAAAGATGTCGAAGAAGAGTCTAATGCTATTAAAGATTACTCGTCACAAAATGCTGGCACAGCCACATTAGGCGATATCTTTAAACAAATGGACAAGTAGTAAAACCATCTCCAAGGGTGGCATGACTAGCTCATGCCACCCTTTTTTGATTATTCAGGGTTGGATGTGACGAAATCAGAATTGATAGAGATGCTGGCACGAAAACAGCCTCATCTCGCGCTTAAAGATGTTGAATTGGCAGTTAGATGCGTTGTTGATCACTTGAGCGATACGTTGGCAAGTGGCGATAGGATAGAAATTAGAGGTTTTGGCAGTTTTTCGTTACACCATCGTTCTGCACGACTGGGACGTAACCCCAAGACCGGCGATTCAGTGTCCTTAACAGAAAAGCATGTGCCGCATTTTAAACCGGGAAAGGAGTTACGGGATATGGTTGATGCTTCCAGGGAAAAATACAAAATCGTCGATTGACGATAGCTTGTAAACCAACAATAGCGACGCCCTCCCATGTTAGGGATGGTGTTGTACTTTAGATGATTTTCTAGTGGCGGCAGTGTCCGCCGCTTAAAATTTTTGCCCCATTGCTAAATAGACCCTTAATACAGGATCTAGCTAGAATTTAATCAGGCCGGTAGCCCGTGAGCTTATTTGATCATTATTACAGCTATGATCCTGGCTATGGCTACAGTCTCGACGATCTGTTAAGTGTTCCCGCACCGCAAGAGCCTGCCGATTTCTGTCGGTTTTGGCAGGATAAATATCAAAAAGCCTTAACGGTCTCTCCGCAATTTTCTCTGAATTACCAATGCCAGCGCGCAGGCTATCGGGTTTATGACATTAGCTATCGGTCTACCGATGATTTTCAGATAGCCGGCTGGTTGCTTGAGCCGGATGCGCACCCCATTACTCAGAGCATAGTGGTCGGCCATGGTTACGGCGGCAGAGAGCAACCCGATTTTCATCTGAACATACCGGGTGCCGCCTTGCTTTTTCCTTGTTTTCGCGGCATATCTCGCAGCCGCTGCGAGCGTTTGCCGGAACAACCCAATCAACATGTCGTGCAAGGCATTGATGATCTTAATCATTATGTAATCGGCGGATGCGTAGAAGATCTATGGTTGGCTGTAACCGTTCTGGCTGAGCATTATCCAGTAAGCGTGGATAAGATCGGCTACATGGGCATTAGCTTTGGTGGCGGAATCGGAGCACTGGCCGCGCCCTGGGATGCCAGGATCAAGCGAGTGCACTTAAATGTGCCCACCTTCGGCAACCAACCTTTGCGTTTAAGCTTGCCTACCAGCGGCAGTGCCGCGGCTTTGAAAGCCTACAGTCAAACTCATCATAATGTGTTTGACACATTAGCCTATTATGATGCGGCTGTTTCGGCGCGTTATGCATCGCAACCCTTGCATGGTGCCGTCGCGCGATTCGATCCGGTCGTAGCCCCTCCCGGACAATTTGCAATCTACAATGCTTGGGCCGGCGATAAACAGTTATTTATATTGGATGCGGGGCATTTTGATTATCCGCGCCAACATGATCAGGAGCGGCAGCTGATTGCGGAGCTGCAAAGTTTTTTCGGGGAATCGTCGCTTTAGATTATGAATCGCGAATATCATCACTGGTACAGCCCGCGCTTGGGTCGCGACATGGAGTTCCTGGTTTTCGGGCATGCCGGGGCCAAAGTGCTGATATTTCCTACTCGAGACGGCCGGTTTTACGAGTACGAGAACCTCGGCATTGTCGAACGGTTACGCAATAAAATTGAAGCGGGACACATACAACTGTACTGTGTTGACAGCATTGATCATGAAACTTTTTACTGCTTTTGGCGCAAGCCGAAAGACCGTATTCAGCGGCACATGTTTTTCGAAGACTACATACTGAACGAAATCATGCCGTTCATGGCCTTGAAAAATCCACACCCCTGCGTCATCGCGCACGGCTGTAGTTTAGGCGGTTATCATGCGGCCAATATTGCTTTCCGTCACCCGCATTTGTTCAGAAAATTAGTAGCGTTCTCCGGTCGTTTCGATTTGACGCTGGAAGTAGAGTGTTTCAAAAACCTATTCGACGGCTACTATGACGATCATGTCTATTTCCACACGCCAACGCATTTTTTACCCAACCTGAATTGCCAAGCGCAATTAAAGCATTTGCAGCAAATGGAAATTACTTTGGTGATCGGTAAGGAAGATCCGTTCTTGCAGAACAATCACGAGTTAAGTCACATATTAGCGGCCAAGGGTATTCCCCATGCCTTATACGAATGGGAAGGGCGCGCGCATCAAGGCCACTACTGGCGCAGAATGGCCCCGCTGTATATCTGACAGACTCTATTTCTGCTTGGTGAAATAAAGCGCACTACTGCTCTAGTGTGTTCCCAGCGTCGAATTATTGTTTTGCATCAAGCGCCGGCGGTGCGATGGTTCGACCTTGCATCAATTCATCTATCTGATATTTATCCAATGTTTCCCAGTCTAATAGGGCTTGCGCCATATTATGCAGAATATCGATATTTTCCTTCAGCAGGGTTTCGGCTCTAAGATAATTATTGTCGACAATTAACCTGATCTCCCGATCAATCAAGCGCGCCATGTGTTCCGACATGGGTTTGGCTTGCGGTCCCAAGTAGCTGCCTTCGTTATCGCCGTAGTCCAGCGGCCCCAGGTTGTCGGATAGCCCCCATTTGGTGACCATATTACGGGCCAATTGGGTGGCGCGTTGGATGTCGTTGCTCGCGCCGGTGGTGACTTTATTCTTACCGTAAACTAGCGCTTCCGCGGCTCGGCCGCCGAACAGGCTGGAGATTTGGCCTTCCAATTTGTCCTTGCTGGCGCTGTATGCATCGCGCTCCGGCAAAAACATGGTAATGCCGAGCGCGCCGCCGCGCGGCATTATGCTGACTTTGTAAACCGGATCGTGCTCGGGTACCAAACGGCCGACGATGGCGTGTCCGGCTTCGTGGTAGGCGGTCATCAGCAGGTCTTCGCGGCTCATGATCATCGTCCGCTTTTCCGCGCCCATGATGGTTTTGTCGCGAGCCTTATCCAGGTCGTTCATCGTAATTTCCCGCTGATTGTTACGGGCGGCGAACAATGCACCTTCGTTGATCAGATTAGCCAATTCGGCGCCGGAAAAGCCCGGTGTGCCGCGCGCCAAATCATTCAAATTGACGTCATCGGCCAAGGGTACTCGGCTGGAATGTACTCTAAGGATTTGCTCGCGGCCTTTGATGTCCGGCAGGCTGACTTGCACTTGCCGGTCGAACCGTCCGGGACGTAGTAAGGCTTTATCCAATACATCGATACGGTTGGTGGCGGCGATGACGATGATGCCTTCGTTGCCGCTAAAGCCGTCCATTTCTACTAATAATTGATTCAGCGTTTGTTCGCGTTCTTCTGTACCGCCCATATTGCCGGGGCTGCGTTGCCGACCGACGGCGTCGATTTCGTCGATAAAAATGATGCACGGGGCCTGCTTTTTGGCTTGTACGAATAGGTCGCGCACCCTGGATGCCCCGACACCGACAAACATTTCCACGAAATCAGAGCCGGAAATTGAGAAGAACGGCACACCGGCTTCCCCGGCAATCGCGCGGGCCAGCAAGGTTTTACCCGTGCCGGGAGGGCCGACCATTAGCACGCCTCTAGGAATTTTACCGCCAAGGGCCTCGTATTTACCCGGTGCTTTTAGGAAATCGACCATTTCCGCGACGTCTTGTTTGGCTTCTTCGACGCCGGCAACGTCGCTGAAACGGATCTTTACCTGATTCTCCGTCATCAACTTGGCCCGGCTTTTACCGAAATTGTTTTGCGCGCCGGCGCCTAGCAGTTGTTTGCGCATGAAATAAATCAATACGCCAATTAGTAGAAAAGTCGGCGCCCAGGAGTAAAACACCTGCATGAATGTCGATTGGGTTAACGGTCTTTGCACGATGATCTTCACACCGTTCTGCAATAGATCGCCTATCACCGTCACATCGCCGGGGCTATAAGCGGTAAAACGTGTGCCGTTATGCCTCAGGCCATCAATGGCTCTGCCGTCGATCACCACTTCGGCTACCATTTTGTCGCGCACATCCTGGATAAAGTCGGAATAAGGAATATCGCCTTGTGATTTGTAGGTGGCAGGGGCAGGATTAAAAATGACAAACGCCGCTATGGCGATGCCGACCATTGTGAGCAACAAGAATAAAAATTTTTTCATCGTTGTGGCCTCTATGTTCTGCGGAGCGATTTTGGCTTCTATGCCAAAACCGCCCGGATTCAAGCTAAGAGATCATGATTCGTCTACAGCCAGCGCTAAATTAGCCAAATGCTGTAAGGCCTCGCGATAGGCGGATTCCGCGTCGGCTCTGACCGTTGCATGCGCGACTTTTCGGCCCTTGCGCGGTGTTTTATCGTACAGATGCAAATGCGCGTTGGGAATGTTTAACAGTGTCGCGTCGTCGGCCAGACCACCGATGAAGTTCACCATGCCCGCATAACCGCGCGGTTCCGTCGAGCCCAGCGGTAAATCCAGAATGGCCCGCAAGTGGTTTTCGAATTGGCTGGTTTCCGCGCCTTCTATGGTCCAATGTCCGGAGTTATGCACGCGCGGTGCGAATTCGTTGGCCAGCAATTCGCCGTTCAAGTCGAACAACTCCAGGGCAATGACGCCGACGTAATCCAGTTTTTCCAGCAACAGACTGACGTAATTTTCGGCAATCGCTTGTTCGGGGTCGTTAGTACAGCATTCGGCAATACGCAGAATGCCTCCGCGATGCTGATTTTCAGACAATGGATAGTAAGCGATTTCGCCGGATGGACTGCGAGCGGCGATGATGGATACTTCGCGCTGAAACGGCACGAAACCTTCGACGATAGAGGCAGCGCCTTGCATGCTTTGCCAGGCGGACTCCAGTTCGTCGGTCGATTTTATGACTACTTGGCCTTTGCCGTCATAACCCATGCGCCGGCTTTTCAAAATAGCCGGGTAGCCGATTTCAGGCATGGCTTGTTGCAAGTCTGCCAGGCTATCGATAGGAGCGAACGGTGCGGTGCGGATGCCTAAATCCTTGAAGAAATTCTTTTCCAGTAATCTGTCTTGGGCGACGGCCAATGCACCGGCGGGTGGGTATACAGTAGTATGGCTGGACAGGAATTCGGCGACATGCGCCGGCACGTTTTCGAATTCGTAAGTCACGATGTCAGCTTTCTCGGCCAGTTCCGCCAGTAGGTCAGGATCGTCGTAAGCGCCCAGCAAATGTTCGCTTAAACCGGCGGCGCCTGCATTGACGTCAGGATCGAGCACGATGAATTTCAAGCCCAGTGGATAACCGGCCAACGCAATCATTCTGGCGAGCTGGCCGCCACCTAATATGCCAATTTTCATCCCGCCACCTGTCTTGGATCGGGGGTGGCGATCACGCTGTCGGTTTGTTGTTGCCGATAAGCATCTAGAGCTGGGCGGTATTGCGGATGTTTGTTGCTGATGATCGCGGCGGCCAGTAAGGCGGCATTGATAGCGCCAGCCTTGCCGATGGCCAAGGTGCCGACCGGAATGCCAGCCGGCATTTGCACGATTGATAATAGAGAATCCATACCGTTCAAGGCTTTGGATTGCACAGGCACACCCAGTACCGGCAGCGGGGTTTTGGCGGCGGTCATGCCCGGCAAATGCGCAGCGCCGCCGGCACCGGCGATGATGACTTCCAAGCCTTTGCCTTCCGCGGTTTCCGCATACTGAAACAACTTGTCGGGGGTACGATGGGCCGAAACCACTTCCACTTCATGCGGAATATCAAGATGCTCTAAGGTTTGCGCTGCATGTTGCATGGTTTCCCAATCGGACGTGGAACCCATGATGATGCCTATCAATGCGGTCATGCAAAATCTCCGGTATTTGCGATCAGTCGAAACAAGCCCGATTATCGCATAAATGGGGAGATTTTCTCTGTCGGCAAATTACTAACTCCGGCTGCCTTGATGATAAGATAGCGCCCCTCATAACAGATCAACCCCAGGACGGATGAATGGAAAGCTCGCAACACGCTTCGCTGCAAGCCAGTGAATTATCGTGTTTCCGCGATGAGCGCTTGTTGTTTTCCAATTTGAATTTCACGTTGCACGCCGGCGAGACCTTGCTGTTGGAAGGCGCCAACGGCAGCGGCAAGACCTCGTTGTTGCGCATTCTGTGCGGATTTAGGGAAGCCGATGCCGGCGAGATTTATTGGTGCGGCAGCAAAATCGCCGACAGCAGTTATTACGATGACATGGCTTATGTCGGTCATGCCGATGGTACAAAAAAGGAATTGACGGTGCTGGAAAATTTGAAGTTTGCGCTGGCACTAGGTAGTGCGGGCAAATATGACATCGAGCAGGCTTTGGACAAGGTGCAATTGGCCGGTTTTGACGATAATCCGGTACATACCTTGTCGGCCGGCCAAAAGCGCCGACTATCGCTGGCTCGGTTATTGATCACGCATAACTTGCTATGGATACTCGACGAACCTTTCACCTCGCTGGATAGACAAGGCATCAAATTGATAGAATCGCTGATGGCCGAGCACATCGAGCACGGTGGCATGGCGGTTTTGACCTCCCATCACGACCTGAGCATGGCCGATCTCAATCTGCAACGCATCCATCTGCAAGCATGCCAATAATCCAGGCTTTTTGGGCGATCATTCGCCGCGATTTGTTGCTGGCGTTTCGGCGCCGTGCCGAAATGGCCAATCCGCTGTTTTTTTTCGTGCTGGTAGTAACCTTGTTCCCGCTGGCGGTTGGCGCGCAACCCAATCTGCTGCGGGCGATGGCGCCGGGCGTGATATGGGTGTCCGCTTTGTTGGCGGCCTTGTTGTCGCTGGATGGTTTGTTTCGTAGCGATTTCGAGGACGGTTCGCTGGAGCAAATGCTGCTCAGTCCGCATGCCTTATCGGTATTGGTGCTCGGTAAGATCATCGCCCACTGGCTGGTGACCGGTTTGCCTTTGTTATTGGTGGCGCCTCTGCTGGCGGTGTTTTTGGGCTTACCGCAGCAAGCGATGGGAACTTTATGGCTGACATTGATCTTAGCTACTCCGCTGCTGAGCCTGATCGGCGCCATCGGCGTGGCGTTGACGGTCGGTTTGCGCCGGGGCGGCATGTTGTTGTCACTGTTGGTATTGCCTTTGTATGTGCCGGTACTGATTTTTGCCAGTGGCGCGGTGGATAGGGCCGCCAGCGGTTTGCCGGTAGGCGCCCAACTATATATTTTATTGGCCATGTTGTTGTCGGCACTGGTATTGGTGCCGCTGCCGACAGCGGCCGCGTTAAAAATGAGTGTTAATTGATGTCTTGGATACCTGCGCCGGTTAGCCGGTTTTTTCACCGCACCTCGTCGCCGCCGCATTTTTATGCGTTGGCGGATCGCTTTATTCCCTGGTTGACGATTATTTTTTTGATTTTGTTGGTTGCCGGCCTTTATCTGGGCTTGTATCGGGCACCGACCGATTACCAGCAAGGCGACAGTTACCGGATCATTTATATCCATGTGCCGGCGGCCTGGATGTCCTTGTTCATTTACGTGCTGATGGCGGTGATGGGCGGCATAGCTCTGGTTTGGCGCATGAAACTGGCTGAGGTGATGCTGATCGGCAGCGCGCCGATCGGCGCCGGCTTTACCTTCGTGGCCTTGGTGACCGGCTCCTTGTGGGGCAAACCGATGTGGGGTACCTGGTGGGTTTGGGATGCGCGCTTGACCTTTGAGTTGATCCTGTTGTTTCAGTATCTGGGGGTGATCAGTTTGTACGGCGCGATCGAGGATAAACGCTCGGCGGCACGGGCGGTGTCGATATTGGCGTTGGTGGGTGTCGTCAACGTACCCATCATCCATTATTCGGTGGAATGGTGGAACACACTGCATCAAGGCCCTACCGTCAGCAAGATGGATAAGCCCTCCATTCACCTCAGCATGCTGGTGCCGCTGTTACTGATGGCGGTAGCTTTCAAATTTTATTATCTGATCGCGGTATTGCAGGCGGCGAAGCTGGAATTATTGAAGCGCGAAACCAGCTCGCAATGGGTTAAAGCGTTGTTGGAGAAACAAGCATGAGCTGGGAAAGCTTTTTATACATGGGCGGGTACGCCGTTTACGTCTGGCCGGCTTACGGCGTGACCGCGCTGGTATTGATCGTCAACATCGTTTGGCCGGTGCTGCAACGCAAGCAGTTACTGCGGCAACTCACCATTAAACAAAAACGCACGCAAGCACGATGAAACCGATACGAAAACAGCGTTTGATATTGATCGTTTTAATGTTGGCGGTGCTGGGATTGGCCGCAACCTTTGCGTTAAAAGCCTTTAACGAAAATCTGATGTATTTTTTCTCCACTAGCGATGTGGCGGCCGGTAAGGCGCCTAATAACGCGGTGTTTCGTTTGGGCGGCATGGTCGTCAAAGGCAGCGTCGAGCGGCCGAATGCCGATTTATTGGTGCGTTTTAAACTCAGCGATTTCGAAAAGGAAGTGACCGTGGAATATTCAGGCATCTTGCCGGATTTGTTCAGGGAAGGGCAGGGCATCGTCGCCAAAGGCCAATTGGACAGCCGAGGCGTGTTCGTCGCCGAGGAAGTATTGGCCAAACACGATGAAAACTATATGCCGCCGGAAGTGGCCGGCAGCCTGAAAAAACCGGCGGCGCAACCATGATCCCGGAAATCGGTCATTTCGCATTGATCCTGGCCTTGTGCATGGCAGTAGTACAAGGCATCTTGCCGATCTTCGGCGCAGCCAAATCGATCACCGGCTGGGTACATGTCGCTCGACCTGCTGCGTTCGGGCAATTGCTGTTCATGGGCGTGGCTTACGGCTGTTTGACCGCCAGCTTCATCAGCCACGATTTCTCGGTGGCTTACGTCGCACAAAACTCCAATACCGCCTTGCCGTTGATCTACTTGATTTCCGGGGTATGGGGTGCGCACGAAGGTTCCTTGTTACTTTGGGCCCTGACCTTGTCGATCTGGACCGCGCTGGTCGCGGCATTCAGTGCGCATATCCCCGATGCCACCCGAGCTCGGGTCCTCGGAGTGATGGGCTTGGTCAGCATCGGCTTTATTCTGTTTTTATTGCTGACTTCCAATCCTTTCGCGCGCTTGTTTCCGTTTCCGGCCGAAGGCCGCGATTTAAATCCCTTGCTGCAAGATCCCGGTTTGGCGATCCATCCGCCGATGCTATACATGGGCTATGTCGGCTTCTCGGTAGCCTTCGCGTTTTCCATCGCCGCTTTGCTGGAAGGCCGATTGGACGCGGCTTGGGCGCGCTGGTCGCGGCCGTGGACCAATATCGCCTGGATGTTTCTGACGCTGGGTATCACGCTGGGTAGTTGGTGGGCGTATTACGAACTGGGCTGGGGCGGCTGGTGGTTCTGGGATCCAGTGGAAAACGCTTCCTTCATGCCCTGGCTAGTCGGCACCGCGTTGATTCACTCCTTGGCAGCCACCGAAAAACGCGGCGTATTCAAGACCTGGACCGTATTGCTGGCGATTTTCGCATTTTCCTTGAGTTTGCTCGGCACTTTTCTGGTTCGTTCCGGGGTGTTGACCTCGGTACACGCCTTTGCCAGCGATCCGGCCCGTGGTTTATTTATCCTGATATTCCTGGCCGTGGTAGTCGGCGGTTCGCTATTGTTGTACGCGATTCGCGCGCCGCAAGTTAAAAGCCATGCCCGTTTCGAATTGGTGTCCAGGGAATCGGTATTGCTGGTGAACAATGTGCTGCTGGTGGTCACCGCCGCCAGCATTTTGCTGGGTACTTTGTATCCCTTGGTGGTCGATGCCCTGGGACTGGGAAAATTGTCGGTGGGTCCGCCGTATTTCAATGCGGTGTTTATTCCGCTGATGGCGCCTTTGGCCTTGGTAGTTGGCTTGGGTGTGTTGATGCGCTGGAAAAGCGACGATTTGAAAGCCTTAGGCTCACGGGTACGCTGGCTGATTGCTGCTTCTATCGGCTTGGCGTTGCTGACGCCACTGTCCATGCCGTTTTATTCCTGGGGCGCGGCTTTGGGTACCGGCCTGGCTTTATGGACTTTGGCGATCACCGGCCTCGCGTTCAAACAACGCCTGCAAAGCTGGTCAATCGAGCGCCTGAAACAAATTCCAGCCGGTTTTTACGGCATGACCTTGGCGCATCTTGGCATCGCGGTGTTCGTGATCGGGATTACCTTTACCTCGGTGTACAGCATCGAACGCGATGTACGTTTGGCGCCGGAGGAAACCCTGGATTTGTTCGGTTACGTATTCCAATTCCATGGTGTGAAAAGCACCGAAGGGCCGAATTACCGCGCCGAGCAAGGCTATCTGACTGTCAGTCATAACGGTGCCATTGTTGCTGAGTTATCGCCGCAAAAGCGGGTGTACCGGGTGCAAACCATGCCGATGACCGAAGCCGCTATCGACGCCGGTGTGTTCCGCGATCTATTCGTGGCCTTGGGTGAGCCTTTGGATAAACAAGGCGCCTGGAGCTTGCGGGTTTACTACAAAGCCTTTATCCGCTGGATCTGGATGGGCGGGGTGTTCATGGCCCTGGGTGGCCTGATTGCCGCCAGCGACCGCCGCTATCGTTTGCTTAACAAGCCTCTCGCGTAAAATCAATGAAATATTTGTTACCGTTGCTGTTGTTCATCGCCCTGTCGGTTTTTTTGGCGATTGGTTTAAAACTCAATCCCCGCGAAATCCCCTCGCCACTGATCGACAAACCCGCGCCGGCCTTTAATCTACCGATTTTGGCGACACCGGAGCAGCATCTGAGTCAGGCCGAACTGAAAGGCAAAGTCTGGCTGCTGAATGTCTGGGCGTCCTGGTGCGTATCCTGCCGCGAAGAACATCCCTTATTGATCGAGCTGGCCAAGCAAAACAAGGTGTTGCTGGTCGGGTTGAACTATAAGGACGAGGCTCAGGCTGCCAACACCTGGCTTAGCAAACACGGTAACCCTTATAACGTCAGCGTGATGGATGCTGATGGCCGCACCGGCATCGATTATGGTGTGTACGGCGTACCGGAAACCTTCGTGATCGATAAACGCGGCGTGGTGCGCTACAAACATACCGGTCCGGTCCAGCCCGGCGAACTGGAAAGCATTTTCCTGCCGTTGATTGAAAAACTGGAGGCGGAAAGCGCATGAAAACTCTCTTCGCCTTGATCTTGTCGTTGTTTGTGTTTCAAGCCCAAGCTGAGATCGAATACCGTGACTTCAAACAACCCGAGCAGGAACAGGCTTATCAAACCTTGATTTCTGAGCTGCGTTGCCTGGTTTGCCAGAATCAAACCATCGCCGATTCCAACGCCGATCTGGCCAAGGACTTGCGCCGGCAAGTCTATGAAATGCTGCAACAAGGTAAATCCCGCCAAGACATCGTCGATTTCATGACCGACCGCTACGGCGATTTTGTGATGTACAAGCCGGCCTTGAAACTAAAAACCATGCTGCTCTGGTTGGGGCCGGTGCTGTTCCTGGTCATTGGTTTGGCCACGGTCTGGGTGTTGCGCAGCAAAACCAGTACCAGCGAGGACCAATCGCTAACGAAAGAGCAACAAGCCAAGCTAAACAGCATTTTGGAAAAAGGTGACGACTCGTGAATCTTGAGTTTTGGCTAGTGATAGCTGGTTTAATCGTGCTGGCGTTGTTGGTGTTGCTGCCGCCATTATTTAAAAAAACGCCGCTACGTTACGCCGATGGCGAACAACGCAATACCGCAATCGCTCGTCAACAACTGGCCGAACTTAAACTGCAATTGCAAAACGGCGTGTTGTCACAGGAGCATTACGATGCTCAATATCGCGAATTGCAACTGACGCTGCTGGACGATCTGGAAGACGATGTGCCGGCCGTGTCCAGCGCCAAAACCGGCCGTTGGATGGTGCCGGTCGTGGCGATTACGGTACCGCTGCTAAGCCTGTTTTTATATGGCTTGCTCGGCGAACCGCAAGCCTTGGTCAAAGCCGAATTGGCGGCCAACAATCAAAAAGTGGCCGACAATGTCAAAAGCATGGTCAACAAACTGATAGAGCGTCTAAAACAGCATCCGGAAGATTTGGAAGGCTGGATGATGTTGGGCCGTGCTTATGTTTACGCACAACAATATCAGGACGCCGCCAACGTATTTGCTGAGCTGAATCGCCGCAAACCTAACGATCCGGCCGTCATGCTGCATTACGCCGATGCCTTGTCGATGGCGCGTAACGGCCAAATGGACGGCGAACCAAGCGAACTAGTCGAACAAGCTTTAAAGCTGGTACCGGAAGACCACACTGCCTTATGGTTGGCGGGCATGGCCAAAGCTGAAGCCGGGGATTTTGCCCAGGCAATCACGCATTGGAAGAAATTATCCGCTCTGCTGCCTACTGACGATGAATCCCAGGCGCAATTGCAAAAAATGATACAGATGGCCGAAGTGGAGCAGCAAAAACCGCAAGCCCCGGCATCATCGGCGGCGGCTATCGATATTACTGTGAAAGTCGAATTGGATGAGGCAGTCAAAGCCAAAGCTGAACCGCAATACACCGTGTTTATCTATGCTCAGGCCGTCAACGGTCCAAAAATGCCGCTGGCCATCGTCCGTAAACAGGTTTCTGATTTGCCAACCAGCGTGGTATTGAACGACAGCATGGCGATGCAACCGCAAACCCATCTGGCGGATTTCAAACAGTTGCGCATCGTCGCGCGAATCTCCAAAACCGGTAATGCCATGCCACAATCCGGCGATTTGCTCGGCGCCGCTGAAGTGGATTTAAGCTCGGCTAATCCCAGCGTCGGCATCACCATCAACCAAGAAATGCAGTAATGGACCAATCAATTCAATTCGACCTGGACTTGATCAAACGCTACGACAAGTCCGGGCCGCGTTACACCTCGTATCCCACAGCGCTGGAATTGCACGAGGGCTTCGGCGAAGCTGAGTATCTGCAGCATATTCAAAAATCCAACGCCGCCGGCGGGCCTCTGTCGCTGTACTTTCACATCCCGTTTTGCGACACGGTCTGTTTCTACTGCGCCTGCAACAAAATCGTCACCAAAAATCGCGCCCACGCCGTGCCATATCTGGACAATCTTTGCAAGGAAATTGAGATGCAGGGCAAGCTGTTCGACAACAGCCGGCCGGTCAATCAGCTACATTGGGGCGGCGGTACACCGACGTTTTTGAATTACGAGCAAATGAAACGCTTGATGGATACCACCCGCGAGCATTTCAATCTGCATGACGACGACAGTGGCGAATATTCCATCGAAGTCGATCCGCGCGAAACCAACGACCTGACCATTGCCCAATTACGCGAGTTGGGTTTTAACCGTATCAGTTTGGGTTTGCAGGATTTCGATCCGGACGTGCAAAAAGCCGTCAACCGCCTGCAAAGCAAGGAACAAACCTTTGCGGTGTTGGAAGCGGCACGCAAGGAAGGTTTTCGTTCGACTAATATCGATTTGATCTACGGCCTGCCCTTGCAAACCGAACAAACCTTTGCCCACACGCTGGATCAAGTTCTGGCCTACGCGCCGGATCGATTTTCGATCTTCAACTACGCCCACATGCCTAGCCGCTTCAAAACCCAGCGGCAAATCAACGATGCCGATTTACCAACGCCGGCCGTAAAGCTGGAAATCCTGCAAATGGTCGGGCAGAAACTCACCGATGCCGGCTATGTCTACATCGGCATGGACCACTTTGCCAAACCCGACGACGAGCTGGCCGTGGCGCAACGCGAAGGCAAGTTGTACCGCAACTTCCAGGGTTACTCGACCCATTCCGACTGCGACTTGGTGGGCTTGGGCGTGACCTCCATCGGCCGGGTCGGCGATGCCTACATGCAAAATTACAAGGAACTGGACGAATACGACGCCGCCATCTCGCAGGGCAAATTGCCGGTGTTTCGCGGTGTGGATCTGGACGAGGACGACAAACTACGTCGGGCCGTAATTACCCAGTTGATTTGCCACTTCGAACTGAGTTTCGGCAAAATCGAAGCCGAGTTTGCTATCCATTTTGCCGAGTATTTTGCGCCCGAGCTGGAAAACCTGCGTCTAATGAAAGCCGACGGTTTACTGGATTTAGACGCCAACGGCATTCAAGTATCCACGGCCGGCCGCTTGTTGATCCGCAATATCTGCATGGTGTTTGACAAATACCTGGCGCGGAAACAGCAGCAATTCTCTAAGGTGATCTGAGCCTAAGCGCAGGCGTAGTTGACTGTTTTAGCATCGCGTTAAGGCTGAACCACCGGCTCCCTGTCGGGTAGGGCTATCCAGGTTTGCACTTAAAGCAAATCGCTTCGTCCGCCAAGCATTTTTGCTTGCGGGCAAGCTGGCGAGGCCGGCCATTAAAGCAAATTACCTGTTTTGCAAGGCATTTTGGGTGGCGCGCAAGCTTATTGCGGTTTGGGCTTGCACTGTTTTGGTTTTCTCGAATAGCTTTTTAGCTTGCACTCAAGCCTATCCAGGCTGGCGATTAAAGCGATTTGCCATTCGCGAGAAGCATTTTTGCTTGCGCGTTGGCTTATGCCGGTTGGCGATAGCAGCAATTTGCCTTGCGCGAATGGCTTTTTGGAGTTTTGGCAAGCCGAAATGCTTGGCGGTTAAAGATAAAAGGCATTCGGGAGGGGCAAATAGCTTGCCGGTGATAGCTTTTTGCTTGAAGTACCAGGCATCTCAAGTCACTCGTAGCCGGCAGAGGCTTGAGAGGTGGAAGGTATAAAGCGGCCAAAACTCGCCAGACGAAACAAAAGTGCCAATGGCAAATGTCGAGCCAAAAGCAGGCGTAGAGTGATGAGTATACGAACCGCACCCATCGGAGCGATGCACGTTGTTTACCGCATCCTGCGGTTCTGCTCGTTATGATGTTGCAGATGCAGGTCGATGTAAGTTGGATTCACCTTCCTATGTAGTGACCGGAAGAGAGGCTAAGCCGATAATGAAGTATTGTTTCCCTATCCTATCGTTGCTCTAACCGGTATCATTTCAATCATGAATTGCCAAAAAACGCTCTCTAACGTAACTATTAATTTCAAACGCAGCACATGACTAACCCAGGACTCATCACGACATTGCCGGACGGCAAAATCTGTGACTTCATTGATGGAACAATTCGAAACGATACTCCGGAAGAATACGTCCGACAAAACATCGAGCGACGCTTGGTCAAGGAGTTGGGTTACAAGCCTGAAAGAATTGCCGTGGAATTTACCATCAAGGTCGGTTCGTCCAAGAAACGCGTGGATTTGGCGATTTTCCCGGAAGGCAAGGCCCATGTGCAGGAAAACATCGACATCATCATCGAATGCAAGCATGACAAGGTAAAGCCTTCCGACAAGAAAGACGGTGAAGATCAACTGAAAACCTACATGTCTTCCTGCCCGAATGCCAAGTGGGGCATGTGGACAAATGGCCGCCACAAATCGGTATTTCTCCGCGCCGAGATCGATGGCCGCATCGAATGGGAAGAACCGAACGACATTCCCGCGCACGACGGAAACATAGACGAAGTGGATCGCCCGCAACGGCAAAATCTGAAGAATGCCACCGATGACAATCTTCTGTTTTCTTTTCGAATTTGTCACGACCACATTTACGTGACGGACGGTTTGCAAAAACAACCGGCGTTCTTCGAATTATTGAAAGTGATATTTTGCAAAATCCACGATGAGCGCAATATACCGAAGCCGTTGGATTTCTATGCCACCGCCAAGGAAAAAGCCAGCAATGACGGCAGATTGACCGTCAAACGCCGGCTCGGCAAGATTTTCGACGACGTCAAGAAACGTTATCCGGCGATATTCGACGCCAACGACACCCTCAAACTCGAGCCGCGTTCCCTGGCTTATGTGGTGGGCGAATTGCAGCGCTACAGTTTTTTGGATACCCATATCGACGTCAAGGGCAAGGCATACGAGGAGCTGGTAGGCGCCAATCTCCGGGGTGACCGGGGCGAATTCTTTACGCCGCGTAACGTACAGCGCATGGGAATTCACATGCTGGACATTCAACCGGGTGAAAAAAATACTCGATCCCTCATGCGGAACTGGCGGTTTCCTGGTCATCGCGATGAACGAAGTGATCAATCGGTTGAAGCAGGAAGCCGAGAAAAGCGGCATGGCGCGTTCCGAGGCCTACCGCCAAGCGCTCAACGAACAAGTTCGCGACATCGCCGGCAGGAGCTTTTTCGGCTTCGACATCAACCCGGATTTGGTCAAGGCCACCAAAATGAACATGGTGATGAATAACGACGGCGCCGGCAATATCCTGCGAACCGACAGCTTGTTGCACCCTCATCAGTGGGATAGCGGGTTTCGCGAGCAACTCGCCAAAGCACTGGAGGTCGATCCGTTTTCGCTACGCGGCCCGGACGATTTATCCCATTTCGACGTGATTGCCACTAACCCGCCATTCGGCGGCAGCTTGCCGATTTCCGACCGCGAAACCTTATCGCAATTCGAACTCGGCTACTTTTGGAGGCCAACGGCCAACGGAGGCTGGGAAAAAACCGACAACCTGCAAACCTCGCAACCACCGGAAATCCTGTTCATCGAACGTTGCTGGCAATTTCTGAAACCGGGCGGGCGCATGGCTATCGTGTTGCCGGACGGCATTCTGGGCAATCCGGCGCTGGAGTACGTGCGTTACTGGATGATGACCCATTGTCGCATCGTCGCCTCGGTGGATTTGCATCCTGATACCTTCCAACCGCGTAATGGCACGCAAACTTCGGTGTTGCTATTACAACGCAAAACACCTACAGAAATTCACAAGGAAGAAAAACAAGGTCAACTCGACGATTACGAAATCTTCATGGCGCAAACTCTAGCTATCGGCCACGACAAGCGCGGCAACGTGCTCTACCGGCGTAACGAAGACGGCGAGGAAATCCTGTTCCCCATTGAAGGCGAACCTGCCGTATTGTTCGAGTTCGACGCCCACGACGATATCAGCAAACGCATTTTGCGCCCCAGTAAAATGGTCGACGACGATTCGCCGTTGGTTGCCAAGGAATTTCTTAGCTGGAAAAACAGGGCGGTATTGGGATGGTAAACGTCATTAACCAGCCGCTAGCCGGAGATAGAGAACATCTCGGCGAACGAAGCGTTGGCGTCCGCTTGGCGGACGTGGCGAGAGCCGGCTTACGTCTGGAAGCCTCGGCCTATGGGGTGGAAGCCCGGCAAGCCGTCGCCGAATTGCATGCCTGCCGTCATCCCTTAAAGCCGCTGCTAGGCGAGAGCGGCTTGTGCCAAAACGCCCATAACGCATTTCGCTTCGCCAGAATTTACGTCGGCGCAGAACATGGTGTGCCGTTTCTGTCCAGCTCTGACATTATCGGCTTGCGGCCTGAGCGGGGGCGTTATCTGAGTAAAAAGCACACCAAGCGTTTGGAGGAATTGAAAATCAACTCCTGGGACGTGTTGGTTTCTCGCTCAGGTACCATCGGCAACGTTGGTTTGGCTTCGCCTCGCATGAGTGATTGGGTTTTGTCTGAAGACGCCATTCGAATTGGCGCGCCCGACCCGGACACCGCCGGCTATGTCGCCGCCTTTTTGCGTTCGCATTGGGGGCGAGAACAATTAAGAGGCGTTACCTACGGTTCGGTAATTCAACATATCGAACCGCACCATTTGACCCAAGTCTTGATTCCGGACTTGCCAGCGATCCGGCGCATTGAAATTGGCCGTGCTTTTGTCGAAGCCGCCAACCAACGCGACCAAGCCAACGATATGCTCGATGCCGCCGATAGCCGACTGCGGCAAACCCTGAAACTACCGCCGCTACCCAAACAAACCAAGGGCCCTTCGGTCAATACGGTACGTGCTTCGCGGTGGGGTAAACGCCTGGATGCCTCGTTCCATAACCCGGCGGTGGATTGGGTCTATGAACAATTGCGCCAAGCCGGCATTGAAACCTTACCGTTGGGCGACGAACGTTTAAGCAAGGCCATTCGCGCCGTGACCAAGTTTCGTAAACGGGTTTACGTCCCCAAGGGCGGAATTCCGCTGCTGTCGAGCAAACAGCTTTTTCAAATCGATCCGATTGACGTGAAAGGGTTGGCGAAAGGCGCGCATGAAGGCGACATGGATGAAATTGCTTTAAAACCTGAAATGGTGACTATCACTTGTTCCGGTACGATTGGCAGGATTCAGATAATTCCTTGTTACATGGATGGCTGGGCTGCCAACCAACATGCGATTCGTGTTATCGGAAAAGATAGAGAACTTGCGGGGTATATTTACGCGTGGTTATCTAGCGAGTACGGCTACCTATTGATCAATCGAAATAGTTACGGATCCGTGATACTAGAACTTGATCGATTCATGGCTTCGAAAATACCTGTTCCATGGATTGATCCACAGCAAATCAAAAGCATAGGCAATTTGGTTCTGAAGGCTAACCAGTTACGCGACGATGCTTGGAATCTTGAGCAAGCGGCTCTGGCGTTGTTGAAAAAAGAGCTGGCTTAACGATGACAAGCAATTGCTCTCACGGCCTCGTTTTTTTGCGGGGGTTCGCATTAATGCCTGCATGCGGGATCATCGCGGCCCCGAACAGCGCAGGAAAACTACCTTCGCGCTGAACTTTGGATGGCCCTAACTGGGTGTATTCCGACCCGGAATTGCTGGAGAATTTTTTGCGACACATGCAGTGTCAAGGTACCAGTACGACCACGACCCGACTAACGGAACTTCGCCGCCGAAATACAAAAAATCGAATAAAACATCGCTAAAGCTCCGGCTCGAATACAGGCCATCATGAGAAGGTATCTATAAGGAGAAAACCATGCAAAGCTCGCCCGCCGAAACCGCGCATCATTTTTATGCCCTTTACGAAACATTGCCGTTGGATACGCAACAAGCGTTTTTGAAGGAATTGCTCGAAAATCAGCACGAGCAATTAGAAACCTTGGCGCTCTATTTGGCTTGCCAGCAGGCCAAAGACGAAAACAATTTTTTGAGCGACGAGGAAGCGGAAGATTTTATTAATAGCCTGCCGCAATGAAAATCCAAATCAGTAAACGCTTTAGCAAAGACGTGCAAGCGATTACCGACCAGCGTATTTTGCAGAAAATCAGATATGTTCTGGAGCAAGCAAAGCAGGCGCAGAGTTTCGCCGATATTGCCGAGCTGGAATCGATGAGCGGTTTTTGCGGCTATTACCGAATCAAATTTGATTACCGCTATCGAATGGGTGTGTATTTTGATAATGAGTGCTTACAGTTTTTGAGAGTAGGCCATCGAGAAAACTTTTACAAAAAGTTTCCATAATCGAAAAAGCTAAACAACCCTATGAACGACGACGAATTGGACGGCCCTAAACGGGTGTAAGACGACGCGGAATTGTTGGAAGATTTTTTGCAACACATACTCTGGCCGTTTCTGAATTTCGGCCTCGATACGGCGGCGTTTTTTACCAATCGCTCCGACCTGAGCGACTTTTTGCCTGACGTCACCGAAGACGACTATCAAAGGTTGGTCGATGCCATCAACCAACGCTACGGCATCGCCATGCAAACCGGAGATTGCGGTCGAATCTACCAAATCCTGGAACGCATCCGCGATGACGAACGGGCAAACAAGGTTTGGCAACAACACTAAGGGTAGGGCGCCCGTTATGGCTTTGGCCCATTTGAAAAATCAATTTACTACCCAAGGACGCTAATTATGGCAATCTGGCTAATCCGCGCCGGCGCGCACGGCGAATACGAACAAAAATTCATACAGGAAAACCGGGTTTACGTGACTTGGGATAAGCTGGACGTGAATCTCGCCAAGCTGGCGCAACGGAGCGATTTGACGGCGGCGATGAACAACCGATACGCCGATTGTAAACCCAAGGCGATTGCCAACTGGGTCAGCCAAGTCTGGCCGTTTGCCCACGACATCAAGCAGCGCGATTGGCTGGTGTTGCCGCTGAAAAGCCAGCCCGCAATTTATATCGGCGAAGTCACCGGCGATTACCAATTCGATGCCAAGGCGGCCAATCCGTTTTATCACTGCCGGTCGGTCAAATGGATAGGCGAGGCAATTCCGCGCGCCCATTTTGGCCAGGATTTGCTGTATTCCTTCGGCGCGTTCCTGACCATCTGCCGTATTCAACGCAACAACGCAGAGCCACGTTTGGCGGCGATGCAAGCCAACGGTTGGAAGGCGGAAAGCCTGTTGTCCACCATTCAGCCCGGTACGCCTATCGCCGACGATGCCGCTGGCAGCGCCAACTTGGCTGAGCTGGCGCAAGACCAAATCGCTCGCCTGATCGACGCTCGTTTCAAGGGTCACGATCTAACTCGATTGGTAGAAGCGATACTCAAAGCCCAAGGCTACACCACCTACCGTAGCCCGGAAGGCGGCGCGGATATTCTGGCCGGTGCCGGGCCCTTGGGTTTCGGTTCGCCGCGCTTATGCGTGGAAGTCAAATCCGAAAGCAATCCGATTGATCGCCCGACTGTGGATAAACTGCTGGGTGCGGTCGCCAAATTCGGTGCCGACGAAGGTTTATTCGTGTCCTGGAGTGGTTTTAAAAACAACGTTCAGAAGGAATTAGCCGCCAGTTTTTTCCGGGTGCGGCTATGGACCCAAAAGGAATTGTTGGAACAACTTTTCGCCTATTACGACCGCCTCGACGACGACCTGAAAGCCGAGCTGCCATTGAAGCGGATTTGGACAGTGGCGTTGCAGGATGAGGAATAAGGTTTTCCGCTCACTTCGATGGTAATCGAAATGACTGTTTTAAATCCACACCGCGCAACGTTACTCCGCGCTGGGTCACCCGGTTAAAACTAGACACGTGCGCGATGCGGCTGTCATTACATTCGATCAAGTCGGCGGGGATAATCCGGTTCACCCTTGTCGAGATGAATGGTTGAGCCGCAGATTGGGTAAGGTGCCAAAGTTGGTTACAAACCACATAATCCCGGGTGTCCTTCGCACCCCTACCACAGTTCGGTCTGGGCGATGGGTTCAGCTCAGGAACTGCTCCGGCGGCAAATAATTAAAACCAAACGCATCGGCAATCCCTTGGCAAGTAACATTACCGCCCACGATATTCAAGCCTTTCAGTAACGCCGAATTGTCCCGCAATGCTTGTTGCCAGCCTTTATTGGCGAGTTGTAGAGCATAGGGCAGGGTGGCGTTGGTTAACGCCAGGGTCGAAGTGCGCGGTACAGCGCCGGGCATGTTGGCAACGGCATAATGCACGACATTGTCGATGACATAAATCGGATCGGCGTGGGTAGTGGGGTGGGTGGTTTCCACGCAGCCGCCTTGGTCCACCGCGACATCGACGATGACCGCCCCCGGTTGCATCGATTTTAAATCGTCGGCCCGGATCAGCTTGGGTGCTGCGGCCCCGGTGACCAATACGCCGCCGATGACCAGGTCCGCCGTGCGAATTTGTTCCAGGATGGCATGACGGCTGGAAAACAACAGCTGCACGTTGGCCGGCAAAATGTCGCTAAGTTGGCGCAGACGCTCCAGCGACAAATCCATGACTGTGACTTGCGCGCCTAAACCTGCCGCCATTTTTGCCGCCTGCGTGCCGACCACTCCGCCGCCCAAAATCAACACTTTGGCCGGTAATACCCCCGGTACGCCGCCGAGCAACATGCCGCGGCCGCCGTACAGTTTTTCCAGATAATGCGCGCCTTCTTGCACCGCCAGTCGGCCGGCTACCTCTGACATTGGCGTCAGCAAGGGTAACTCGCCGGTCGGCAACTGCACGGTCTCGTAGGCGATACAGGTAGCGCCGGATGCCAGATGTGCTTCGGTTAACGGGCGGTTGGCGGCAAAGTGAAAATAGGTAAACAGGGTTTGTCCGGGATGAATCCGCGACCATTCGGGTTCTATCGGTTCCTTGACCTTGATAATCATCTCAGCGGAGTCCCAAACCGGCTCCGGACCGTCCATCAACTGCGCGCCGGCAGCCTGGTATAGCGCGTCTTCGAAACCGGCGCCAACGCCGGCGCCGCTTTCCATCGTCACGCTATGGCCGGCGCTCACCAACGCGGCAACGCCGGACGGTACCACCGATACCCGGTTTTCGTTGGGTTTGATTTCCTTGGGTATACCGATTTTCATATTCACCTCTTGTGCAATATTAAATGATGCCGGTTTGATGACAGCAATAATCAGACCGTATGGCTTTGTCAGCCAAAAGTGCCAAATGTTCAACGACTTACTCTTACGAGCCTAGCGCCATGTTGTCGCGTTTGTAGCGATTTGTTTGCCATTTTGGCGCAAAACCGCTGTGCTGTCCCAGGTGGTTGCATAGATTGCTCTGGACGGGACGGGCCGTAAAAATCGTCTAAGCTTAGCCCAGCGGCTTTACCAGAGAGAACATCATGACCCAACAAACGCAAAACATCCTGATCGGCCATTTAACCGAAGTCAGAGGCGACGGTATGGATGCCCGTATCACTGAAGAACATTCAACAGCGGCGCCCATCATCAAACTCGGCGATGAAGAAATCCTGGCCGGCCATATCGGTTCGTACGTGGTGATCAGGCAGTCGCATATAGGCGTGTTGGCGCTGGTGTTCAAAATGTGGGAACGCGATCGTTTCGACGCTGCCGGCAATCGTGCAACCGACCGTTTTATTGCCTTAATCCCGGTCGGCGAGTTGAACGAAAACAATATCTTCATTCGCGGCGTGCGGCATTATCCGACGCCGGGCGCGGCGGTTTATGCGGTTGGGCTCAGCGAGATCAACGCGATTTTTTCCAAATTCCGCGATTACGAATTTTTTATTGGGCAGCTGGCCAGTCACAAGGATTATCACCTGAGCCTGGACCCACGTGCGTTGTTTGGCCGGCATTTTGCGATTATCGGTCAATCCGGTTCCGGTAAATCCTGGACCGTCACCAGCTTGATCCAGCACACCATGAAAGCCATGCCTAAGACCCATATGATCATGCTGGATCTGCACGGCGAATACTGTTGGAAACGACCAGATGGCAGTATCGAATCGGCATTTCCCGAAGAGCAAGTCAATTACGTTGATGCCATGGATTTGGAGATGCCGTACTGGATGATGTCCTATGCTGAGTTGGTGGACTTGTTCATTGATCGCGATGACAGAGGGGCCTCGATGCAGATGTCTTTCATGCGCGAAGTGCTGCAACAATTGAAGCGTAAGGAAGCCAAAGCCATTGGTCTAGGCGTGGTATCGATAGACACGCCGATTTATTTTTCGCTGGCGGAAATGTATATGCAATTCAAGGCCGCCAACGAGGAGCGTAAAGACTTTGGCAAAACCAAGGGCGCCTTATTCGGCCAGTTCGATGAGTTTTTGGTGACGATGCAGAGCCGTTTCAACGACGTGCGTTACGACTTTTTGTTAAAACCCAAAAAACGCAACAACTCGGCCAGCATGGCGGATTTGCTCAGGCAATTCGTCGGTCTGGGGCAAAAAAAGGCCAACATCACGGTGGTCGATCTCAGTTCCGTACCGACCGACGTGCGGCCGGCGGTGTCCGCGCAAGTCGGGCGGTTGGCGTATGAGTTCAACTACTGGAACCCGCGCCGCCGCGAATTTCCGATCACGCTAATCTGCGAAGAAGCGCATGCCTATATCCCGCGCGAAAAAGGCGGCCAATTCGACGGCACCAAGCGGATGATGGAGCGGATCGCCAAGGAAGGCCGGAAATACGGGGTCTCTATCGGCGTGGTTAGCCAACGGCCCACCGAACTGTCGGAAACCATGCTGGCGCAATGCAGCTCGTTTATTTGTTTGCGCACCACCAATCCGGACGACCAGCAGTATATTCGCGGCCTAGTGCCGGAGGCCGAGGGCGATTTGGCGGATATTCTTAGTTCGCTCGGCCGGGGGGAAGCGCTAGTGCTGGGCGAAGCGGCGCCGCTGCCGACCCGGGTCCAAATCTACCGGCCCAATCCGGAACCGAAAAGTAACGATGTCGATTACTACACTAGCTGGCGCGAAGGCCCGGATGACCTGGATGTGGAAGGTATCGTCGCGAACTGGCGGACGCAGAATCGGCATTGAACAAAATAACTACACTTATGCGGGAACGCTTTTCATGAACGAAGCGGAACAATTCCGGATACTAGGAGCCCGTCGGACTTAAGTTTTTTTAAGCCGAAAATTTGGCGTCAGCCAAATGATCGAAGCCCTCAAGCTGTCGTAAAGTTACTCAGCCGGTCTTGAGAATTGATGTAGACGTGCTCCCCTTGGGTTATTCGACGGCATGCAACCCTATCATTGAGTTCGGCGGGGCTTATGCCCCGGCCAGCGCATACATCCGTTTCAGGTTAAACGCCATCGCCACCAGCTTCCATTCCCCGGTTACCGCGTCCAGTCCGCGTAGCGAGAACTGGCGAAAGCCCAGTACCTGCTTGATGATCCCGAATACGGGTTCCACCGTGCATTTGCGCTTGGCATAGCGGGCCTTGCCTTCGCGGGTTTTCAGGTACCAGGCCATGTTTTCCACCGGGTCGCCGGTGTTGGGTTTCGGCGCGTCGGCCGCCAGATATTCAGCCAGGGGCACAGGGTGGCTGTCGCGGCCCATGGCGATCAAAGGTTTGATGCCGCTTCGTTCGCAAGCCTGAACGTTGGCGGCGCTGAAGTAGCCCGTGTCGGCCAGCAGGGCATCGACTTGGCCCAACGTCTCGGGGAGTTTTTTCAGCTCGGCCAACATCGGTTCGACTTGTTGCTTATCGTTGGTCTGTTGCGTGACGCGGGTGGCGACGATCAGCATCGTGTCGGCGTCGACGGCGGCTTGGCTGTTATAGCCTTGCACGAAGCCTTCATGACTGGGCATGATGCGAGATTCTTCGTCGGTCAGGTTGATTTGGTCGTCAGGCTTGGGGCCTATTTCCGGGGCCTTGGGCTCCGGCCCTCTGGGCTTTTTGCCGGCCTGCCGTTGCGTTTCCCGGCGGGCAATCTTCGCCTCATACTCCTTTTGTGCCTGCTCATCGCGCGGCTTGACCCGCTCGGCGATCTGGGTTTTGGCTTCGCGCAGGGCTTTCAATCGGTCTTCACGCCGCGCCAGTTCGGCCGGCAAGTCCAGATCGTCGCGGTCGTCCGCCGCATCGGTTTCGGCGGCCTTTTGTAATAAGACCTGGACCTCGTCCCGCAGCTGCGCTTCCAGCTTTTCGATGTGACCGTGGGACAAGGCTTTATGCCTGGAGGCGTTCGCCTTCACTTTCGTACCGTCCAGCGCAATTTGCCCCAGTGTCACCAACTTCATCGCTTGGGACAGGCTGAGGACCTGGACGAACAGATCTTCCAGCTCGATCAGGAAGGTTTTGCGGAAATGGGCCAGCGTATCGTGGTCGGGATGCGTATCCGCGGACAGGAAACGGAACGCCACCGAATCGTAGGTCGCTCGTTCGATCTTACGGCTGGAAAACACGCCGGTGGCGTAACCGTACACCAGGAGCGCCAGCAGCACCGAGGGATGATAGGCCGCACTGCCGCGTCCCTGGTAACGGCTGGTTAATTGGCTCAGATCCAGTTGCTCGATGACTTCGACAACAAAACGGGCCAGATGAGCCTCCGGCAGCCATTCGTCCACCGAAGGCGGTAGCACGTAAAGTTGATGGCAGTTGACGGGAATGAATCGACTCATCACAGGCTCCGTATATCTGATCTTTTGACCGTCCTTATTTTACCAAACCGATGTCGCGGTTAGATCTACTGCGCTAAAGTCCGACAGACTCCTAGAAATATATTGCTCGGGATTTATGACGCCCTGGTTTGACAGCTCTCGAAATGCTGTCTAAGTTAGTTCATCGATTCTATTTTTAATCAGGCCCGATTTAACACTGTCTATAAAACTGTGACCTACCGCTTCCATTTCATATCGGGTTTACCCCGCTCCGGATCTACATTGTTGGCGGCTATTTTGCGTCAGAACCCTAGGTTTCAAGCCGGTATGAGCAGCCCCGTTGGTGCCTTATTTTCAGGTTTGTTGAACCAGGTCAGTGCTGGTAGTGAATGGGGGCCGGTCGTTACTGTTGAACAACGGCGTCGGTTGTTAACCGGTTTATTCGAAAATTACTATGCCGATCAGACTGGCAAGGCAGTGGTCTTTGACACCAATCGTATGTGGTGCGCGAAATTACCCGCAATTTTGGATCTGTTTCCTGATGCCAAGGTGATTGCATGCGTACGCAACGTGGCCTGGATTATGGATAGTATCGAGCGTTTATATCGCAGTAATCCTTACGAAAACACCTTGTTATTCAACGATGATGTGGAGCGCAATACGGTTTACAGCCGAGTAGACACCTTAGCGCAACGCAATCGGCTGGTCGGTTTCGCCTGGGCTGCTCTGAAGGAAGCATTTTATAGCGAACAGGCCGCTTCGTTGTTGGTCGTCGATTACGAGTTGCTGGCACGGGCGCCCGAGAAAGTAGTGTCGTTGATTTACGATTTTCTCGGCGAGCCCGCATATTCGCACGATTTCGCGAATCTGCATTACGATGCGCCGGCCTTCGATAATAATTTGGGGCTATCCGGCCTGCACAGCATTCGGCCGCAAGTAGCCTTTGAGAGCAGGGCAACTGTTCTACCGCCTGACCTATTCGCGCAATATGCCGACATGGCATTCTGGCGCGACGGTCGCGGCAGTCGCGCCCACGTGGTCTCCGCGCAGCCGGCCGCCGAGCCGCTGCTGAAATCCGTTTGATGTATTGTCGATTATAGGGAGCAAGACCATGAAACTATTCGAGCGCATTCGCCCTGCCGGGACTGGACATTGTCCCAAGGCG
The DNA here is from genome assembly GCF_059331595.1 of Methylomonas sp. PHL2-19. Lineage (NCBI taxonomy): Bacteria > Pseudomonadati > Pseudomonadota > Gammaproteobacteria > Methylococcales > Methylococcaceae > Methylomonas > Methylomonas sp. PHL2-19. The sequence continues at coordinate 3,588,567 of NZ_CP196839.1, read as the reverse complement.
CCACCGTTACGTGCTTGGGCCTTGGAGCCGCGAATTCTGTTCGACGGCGCGGGGGCGGTCAGTGCCGACGCCGCTCATTCGGATGCGGCGCCAACCGCCGATCAGCCGCCATCGGCGCTGGACGCTCAACATTTGCTGGATGCGGCGGCCGGCTGCCAGTTTCCGGAAGCGCCGGCCGCTCAGCCTACCGCCGTCATCTTCGTCGATAGCCGGGTCAGAGACGCCGAAACCTTGCTGGCCGGCGCCGATCCGCGCGCCGAAGTCGTGATGTTGGAGGCCGGCCGTGACGGCGTGCAACAGATGGCCGATTATTTGGCGGATCGCCACGATATTTCGGCGATTTCGATTGTCGCCGAGGGCGGCGAGGCCAACGTTTGGTTGGGCAATGCCTGGCTGAACAATGATTCAATCGGCGGTTACGCCGCTCAACTCAATACGATAGGCCAAGCGCTGGCGGCGGACGGCGATCTGCAAATCTATTCTTGCAACCTGGGCCGTGGTGTCGAGGGTAGCGCGTTTACCCAGACCCTGGCCGATCTGACCGGGGCCGACGTGGCGGTGTCCGACGACCGCACCGGTGCTGGCGGCGATTGGGACTTGGAAGTGCGCACCGGCGACATCTCGGCGCCCGCGGCGTTTTCCGCTTCGGCCATGGCCGACTACGATTACACGCTGGCGACGGTTACCGTCACCAACAATAACGACAGCGGTGCGGGGTCGTTGCGCGCGGCGATTGTGTCGGCGTCGTCCGGCGACACGATTACATTCAACGCCGGGATGACGATTACGTTGACCTCCGGCCAACTAGCGATTGCTAAGAGTCTGACCATAGACGGCGATCTGGACGACAACGGTAGCGCGGACGTTACCGTCGATGCCAATTACCACAGCCGGGTGCTGTCGATTACCAGCGGTACCGTGACCGTGGACGGTTTGACGATGACCCATGGCTTGGTCTCCGGCAACGGCGGCGCGTATAACAGCGTCAACGGCGGCGATGCGTTGGGCGCTGGGATTTCTGTGACCGGAGCGGGCACTAAGGCCACATTTTTGCATTCGACAATCACCGGCAACGTTGCGGCCGGCGGCGGCGGCAACGGCGGTAGCGACAACGGGTCTTACGGTTACGGCGGTGGCGGCGGCGCAGGTTGGGGGACGACAGTCGGCGGGGCAGGAGGCGCATTCAATGCCTCTACGTCCGGGGCTTCAGGTTCGGCGGGCACGGGTGGCGACGGTGGCTTCGCCTCGGTCTCCAGCGCAAAAGGCAGGGGTGGTAGCAGTGGCGTCAGTGGCGCCGGCGGCGCCGGCGGAACCAGTGGTAGTAACAACGCGGGCGGAACCGGTGGAACCGCCGGCTCGGGCGGACTGGGTTTTATCGGCGGCGGTGGTGGCGGATACGGTTCCGGCAGCGGCAGCGCGGTTGTTGGTCGGGGAGGGATTGGCGCCGGCGCTTTAGCGATTGGTTCCGGCGCAACCGTGTATATGGCGTCGACCTCGATCACCAATAATCTCGGTGCCGGTGGTGGTGGCGCGGGTGGTTACGGCGTCAATGGCGGGGACGGTGGAGCTGGTGTCGGTGGAATATACAACAATGGTACCTTCAAATACGAAAACTCCACCATTACCCGTTCTTCGAATTACGGTGACGGTGGTAATGCCGGAACTTCCTCCGGCGGTTCCGCCGGTGCGGCCGGCTCGGGTGGCAATGCCGGAACCGAATGGTTGGCCGGGCCCGGTAGCACAGCTGCCTGGACGCCGCCCGCGCCGACGCCGTCGATTACTTCGGCTACCTACGATGCCGGCACCAACGTACTGACCGTCACCGGCACCAATATGACCACCGGCGATACGATCGATGTGTCGAAACTGACACTGACTGGAGAAGGCGGCAATACTTATGTTTTGACCAGCGCCAATGTGACCGCCGCTAGCGCCACCAGTTTTGCGGTGACTTTGAACGCCACCGACCAAATTAACGTCGAAGGCTTGCTGAACAAAAACGGTACCTCATCGGTGGGCGGCACGACTTTCAATATAGCGGGTGCGGCCAATTGGGATGCAACACAAAGCGCGGCAAGTGACCTTACTGGAAATGGCATCACCGTCAGCAACGTTCAAACCCCGACTATAACCTCATCAACTTACGACGCCAGTGCCGCCACTTTAGCGGTCACCGGTAGCAATCTGGTTAAAGCCAGCGGCGCGACCAATGACATTACCGCCAACAAATTTACCTTTACCGGCGAGGGTGGTACGACTTACACATTAACTGACACTTCGAATGTAGAAGTGACGTCAGCCACTGCTTTTACGATTACTTTGAGCGCCACCGATAAAGCGGCAATCAATCAAATCCTCAATAAAAACGGCACCGGTTCCACCAGCGGGACTACGTATAATTTGGCGGCGGCGGACGACTGGAACACCGTTATCGGCAATGCCGATATTTCCGATGCTACCGCTAACGGCATCACCGTCAGCAACGTAGCGGTGCCGACGATTACCAGTTCGACCTACGATGCCAGCGCTGGCTCGCTGGTGGTCACGGGTACCGGTTTTCTCAAACTAAACGGTGGCACGAATGACATTGTCGCCAACAAATTTACCTTCACCGGCGAGGGTGGTACTACTTACACGCTGACCGACACCGCCAACGTGGAAATTACTTCCGGGACGGCGTTTACCTTGGTATTAAGCGCCACCGACAAAGCGGCGATCAATCAATTGATCAATAAAAACGGCACCTCGTCAACCGGCGGCACCACCTACAATCTGGCGGCCGCCGAAGACTGGACGGCCGGCGCCGACTCCGCCGTGGTGGTGGCGGATCTGACCGGTAACGGCATCACCGCCAGTAACGTCGCGGCCCCGGCGATTACCTCTTCCACCTACGACGCCAGTGCCGGCACCTTGGTGGTGACGGGCACGGGTTTTCTGAAATTGAGCGGCGCGACCAACGACATCGTCGCCAACAAGTTCACCTTTACCGGCGAGGGCGGCGCGACCTACACGTTGACAGATACCGCGAACGTCGAGATTGGCTCCGGCACCGCGTTCACGATGACCTTGAGTGCAACCGACAAGGCAGCAATCAACCAGATGCTCAACAAAAACGGCACCTCATCAACCAGCGGCACCACCTACAACTTGGCCGCGGCCGAAGATTGGGCGGCTGGCGCCAACTCGGCGGCGGTCGTGGCCGACTTGACCGGTAACGGCGTTACCGTTAGCAATGCCTCGGTCCCGGCCATCACCAGCGCCACCTACGATTTCAGTACCAATATCCTGGTGGTCACCGGCACCGGTTTTCTGTCGAAGTCCGGCGCTACCAACGATATAGACCTGACCAAGCTGACTTTTACCGGCGAAGGCGGTGCGACTTATACGCTGACCAATGCCACCGGCGTGGAGATCACATCGGCGACTTCGTTTTCGGTAACACTTAGCGGAGCCGATCTAACCAATGTGGAAGCACTGTTGAACAAGGACGGTACCTCCGCTACCAGCGCCACAACCTATAACCTGTCCGCCGCAGCCGGATGGAGTCGCGGCGATGCGACTAACGGCAGCGATACCGTTAACGCCATCACGGTGAGTAATTACGTTGCGCCGACGGTAACCTCCGCCACTTATGACGCCGGCACCAATGTCCTGACAGTAACCGGCACCAATCTGGTGTCCAAGTCCGGCGCGAACAACGATGTGGCGGTGTCCCTGCTTACGCTGACGGGAGAGGGCGGCACTTATACGCTGACTTCATCCGATGTCGAAATTACCGACGCCACCACGTTCTCGGTAACATTGAATGCCGCGGACCAACTCGTGGTGCACGGCTTGCTGAATAAGAATGGTACTTCGTCATCGGGAGCCACTGTCTACAATTTAGCCGCCGCTGAAGATTGGCTGGCGGGTACCGCCGCCGCGACGGTTGTGGCAGATCTTACCGGTAACGGCATTACGGTCAGTAATGTCCAAACGCCGACTATTACCTCGTCTACCTACGATTCGGACACTGGCGTCCTGAGCGTAACCGGCACCAATTTGTTTGGCAAGGTAGGCGCCACTAACGATATTGACCTCACCAAGTTGACATTTACCGGACAAGGCGGCGCGACTTATACGCTGACCAGCGCCACCGGCGTCGAGATAAGCTCCGCCACTTCGTTTAGCGTTACGTTGACCGGAGCCGATAAAACCAACGTCGACGCATTGCTTAACCAAATCGGTACCAGCGCAGCGGACGCCACCACCTACAATTTGGCTGCGGCCAATAACTGGCTGGCCGGGGCTGATCCGGCGGCCACCATAACCGACGCCACCAATGCCGTTACCGTGTCCATTGCTCCGAAAATTACTTCGGCCACATATGATGCGGCCACCGGCAGCCTAGTGGTGACCGGCACTAATATGCAGGCCAAAGCCGGCGCGGCCAACGACATCACCGCCAACAAGCTGACCTTTACCGGGGAGGGCGGAGCAACTTACACACTGACCGATACAACGAATGTGGAACTTACCAGCGCCACATCGTTTACGCTGGTCTTGAGCGCTACCGATAAGGCCGCGATTAACCAAATCGTCAACAAGAACGGCACCAGCTCGACCGGTTCGACTACTTATAATTTAGCGGCGGCCGATGATTGGGATGCTCAAGTCAGCGCGGGCGATACTTCGGATCTGACCGGCAACGGCATTACCGTCAGCAACGTGGCGGTCCCGGCTATTACCTCGTCTACCTACGATGCTTCCACCGGTTCGTTGATTGTGACCGGCAGCGGCTTTCTAAAACTGAACGGTGCGACTAACGACATCGTCGCCAACAAATTCACTTTCACCGGCGAAGGCGGTACCACTTATACGCTGACTGATACCGCCAACGTCGAAATCACCTCGGGAACCGCGTTTACGCTGGTACTGAGCGCCACCGACAAAGCGGCGATCAATCAGCTGATCAACAAAAACGGCACCACATCGACCGGCGGCACTACTTATAATCTTGCCGCCTCCGAAGATTGGGCGGCCGGTGCTGATGCGGCTGTGGTGGTCGCGGATCTGACTGGCAACGGCATCACCACCAGCAATGTCGCCGTGCCGACCATTACCGGCATGACCTACGACGCTAGCACAGGTAACCTGGTTTTCACCGGCACCGGCTTTCTAAAACTGAACGGTGCGACGAATGACATCGTCGCCAACAAATTCACTTTCACCGGCGAAGGTGGCGCGACTTACACCTTAACTGACACCGCCAACGTAGAAATTACCTCGGGCACGGCGTTTACGCTGATACTGAGTGCCACCGACAAAGCAGCAATCGACCAACTGATCAACAAAAACGGTACCAGCTCGACCAGTGGCACCGCTTATAACCTGGCCGCGGCCGAAGACTGGGCGGCTGGCGCCGATGCAGCGGTGGTCGTGGCCGACTTGACTGGCAACGGTATCACCGCCGGCAACGTCGCGGCGCCGGCCATTATCTCGTCCACCTATGACGCTACCACTGGGTCGTTGGTGGTGACGGGCACTGGTTTCCTGTCGAAGTCGGGCGCAACTAACGACATCGTTGCCAACAAATTCACTTTTACCGGCGAAGGCGGTGCGACCTATACCCTGACTGATACCGCTAACGTCGAGATCACCTCCGGCACCGCGTTCACGCTCACCTTGAGCGCGACCGACAAGGCCGCGATTAACCAGATCGTCAGCAAGAACGGCACTTCATCGACCGGCGCGACCACCTATAATTTGGCCGCGGCCGAAGACTGGGCGGCTGGCGCCGATGCGGCAGTAGTCGTGGCGGACCTGACCGGCAATGGCGTGACCGCCAGCAACGTCGCCGTGCCGACCATTACCGGCATGACCTACGACGCTAGCACAGGTAACCTGGTTTTCACCGGCACCGGCTTTCTAAAACTGAACGGTGCGACGAATGACATCGTCGCCAACAAATTCACTTTCACCGGCGAAGGTGGCGCGACTTACACCTTAACTGACACCGCCAACGTAGAAATTACCTCGGGCACGGCGTTTACGCTGATACTGAGTGCCACCGACAAAGCAGCAATCGACCAACTGATCAACAAAAACGGTACCAGCTCGACCAGTGGCACCGCTTATAACCTGGCCGCGGCCGAAGACTGGGCGGCTGGCGCCGATGCAGCGGTGGTCGTGGCCGACCTGACTGGCAACGGTATCACCGCCGGCAACGTCGCGGCGCCGGCCATTATCTCGTCCACCTATGACGCTACCACTGGGTCGTTGGTGGTGACGGGCACTGGTTTCCTGTCGAAGTCGGGCGCAACTAACGACATCGTTGCCAACAAATTCACTTTTACCGGCGAAGGCGGTGCGACCTATACCCTGACTGATACCGCTAACGTCGAGATCACCTCCGGCACCGCGTTCACGCTCACCTTGAGCGCGACCGACAAGGCCGCGATTAACCAGATCGTCAGCAAGAACGGCACTTCATCGACCGGCGCGACCACCTATAATTTGGCCGCGGCCGAAGACTGGGCGGCTGGCGCCGATGCGGCAGTAGTCGTGGCGGACCTGACCGGCAATGGCGTGACCGCCAGCAACGTCGCTGTGCCGACCATTACCGGCATGAGCTACGATGCCAGCACTGGTAGTGTGGTGGTCACCGGTACCGGCTTTCTGAAACTGAATGGCGCGACGAATGACATTGTCGCCAACAAATTCACCTTCACCGGCGAAGGTGGCGCGACTTACACCTTAACTGACACCGCCAACGTAGAAATTACCTCGGGCACGGCGTTTACGCTGATACTGAGTGCCACCGACAAAGCAGCAATCGACCAACTGATCAACAAAAACGGTACCAGCTCGACCAGTGGCACCGCTTATAATCTGGCCGCGGCCGAAGACTGGGCGGCTGGCGCCGATGCAGCGGTGGTCGTGGCCGACCTGACTGGCAACGGTATCACCGCCGGCAACGTCGCGGCGCCGGCCATTATCTCGTCCACCTATGACGCTACCACTGGGTCGTTGGTGGTGACGGGCACTGGTTTCCTGTCGAAGTCGGGCGCAACTAACGACATCGTTGCCAACAAATTCACTTTTACCGGCGAAGGCGGTGCGACCTATACCCTGACTGATACCGCTAACGTCGAGATCACCTCCGGCACCGCGTTCACGCTCACCTTGAGCGCGACCGACAAGGCCGCGATTAACCAGATCGTCAGCAAGAACGGCACTTCATCGACCGGCGCGACCACCTATAATTTGGCCGCGGCCGAAGACTGGGCGGCTGGCGCCGATGCGGCAGTAGTCGTGGCGGACCTGACCGGCAATGGCGTGACCGCCAGCAACGTCGCTGTGCCGACCATTACCGGCATGAGCTACGATGCCAGCACTGGTAGTGTGGTGGTCACCGGTACCGGCTTTCTGAAACTGAATGGCGCGACGAATGACATTGTCGCCAACAAATTCACCTTCACCGGCGAAGGTGGCGCGACTTACACCTTAACTGACACCGCCAACGTAGAAATTACCTCGGGCACGGCGTTTACGCTGATACTGAGTGCCACCGACAAAGCAGCAATCGACCAACTGATCAACAAAAACGGTACCAGCTCGACCAGTGGCACCGCTTATAATCTGGCCGCGGCCGAAGACTGGGCGGCTGGCGCCGATGCAGCGGTGGTCGTGGCCGACCTGACTGGCAACAGTATCACTGCAAGCGTTAATAACCCGCCGCTGGCTAGTGACGCTGTTTTTTCGGTGGACGGCACCGGCAGCCACGTTTTTAACCCCGCTGATTTTCACTTTAGTGATACCGACAATACTGATAGCTTGCAAGCTATTACCATCCTTAGTTTGCCGACTACTGGTAGTCTGACGCTGAACGGTGTGGCAGTCAGCATCAGCCAGTCGATTAGCGTCGCTGATTTGCATGCAGGTTTGCTGGTATATACGCCAGCTGAGAACGTCGACGCTAGTGTAAGTTTCGGATTTAGAGTTAACGACGGTGCAGCCGATTCCGTAGCCAGCTATACCCAAACGCTTAATGTAATCGCAGCCTCAACGACCAATGCCACGCAAACCGTCGACTTCAATGGCGGTAACACCGGTCTTCGGGTGACGGGTGTCAGTGTGGCAACTCCGCCAACCAGTGGCGCCACCGGCGGATTGGTTGACGCCGGTATTACCACTACCAGTAGTCTTGGCGGTGGCGTGGCAAGTGGTGGAGCTTTTGGTGGTGGGGCGGGTATCGGCGCTGGTCTTATAGGCGTCTCGACCGACGGTTTTGGCGTCGATCCAGCCATTTTTACCTCGGATATTAACGGTTCTAGTTGGTCCTCGAGCAGTGGTCAGACCTCTTCCTTACAAATGGAAGCGAATATCGATTCCGGCAGCGGTAATTTCACTATACCAGCCGAAGCGTTGTTAGGTCTTGATACCAGCTCCGGTGTTAGTTTTCAGGCAGCGCAAGCTAATGGCAGCAGTTTACCGGCATGGATTCGTTTCGATCCGGTCACCGGCAGTCTAAGCTTGAAGGAAGGCGCCACTACTAAAACCATCGTTAAAATCACGGCAACCGACGGCAAGGGAAATCAGACTGTGATAACGGTTATTCTGAAGCCCAAAACCTCGCAGGGCGAGGGCCGGAGTGATGGGCAAGGGCGCCCCACGGGAGGCCGGCCGCAGTCTGGCGGGCAGCGGTCGGGTTCGGCAGCCGATCCTCATGTTACACCGCGAGCCGCGCTTGGCGGTATGTCGCTCAGCGAACAAATCCAAGCCTTTGGCACACAGGGTAACCAACGAGATGCCGATGCATTACTGCAACATATCGGCAAATTGTATGGCCAATCGCACGACGTCGCATAAATTCATTAACCAGGAACGCTTTATGAACAATCATCTCCCCCATTCTCCAAGTTTGTTTCCAGGTAGCCTGTTAGCCGCTGCTATCGGCGCAATCGTTCTCAGTGGTTGCTCGCTGGCGCCGTCGCCATTAACTCAACAAGAGCGGCAGAGCCAGATTGGCAGTGATCAGGTCAAACTGTTTCAGCAGCAGGAGCCGCTGGTCGGGCCGCTTAGTGTGTATCAGGCCATGTCGCGCGCGCTGAAATATAATCTGGACCACAGGGTCAAAATGATGGAGCGGGCGGTGGCGGAAGGCCAGGCGACACTGGCACGCTTCGATCTGTTACCGGACGTGGTGGCTTCCGCCGGGTATCGAAGTCGGGATAATTTCAATGCTTCCAGTAGCCGTTCTATTTCCACGGGCCGGCAATCGCTGGAAACGTCGACGTCCCAAGATCGCAGCCGTTTCATGGGCGATTTAAGCCTGCGTTGGAACATTCTGGATTTCGGCGTCAGCTATTTCCGCGCTCAGCAGGAAGGCAACAAGGCGTTGGTGACGGCTGAAAGCCGCCGTAAAGTCAGTCATAATCTGATGAAAGACGTGCGTAGCGCTTATTGGCGGGCGTTGAGCGCGCAACGGATGACCGCCAGAATTCAGCCGGTGTTGGCCGAGGCGCAACACGCATTGGCATTGGCCGAACAGGCCGAGGCGGAAAAACTACGCTCGCCGCTGGATGCGCTGCGTTATCGCAAAAGTTTGCTGGAAATCGTTCGCCGTTTGGAAGGGCTATTGGAACAGCAGCAAATGGCCAAATCCGAGCTGGCTGGTTTGATCAATTTGCCGCCCAATCAGGACTTTAAACTGGCCGATGATAGCGCGAATCCCTGGCCGCAGGTGGTCAAACCGCAATTAGATATAGACAAAATGGGCGATTTGGCCCTACAACTGCGGCCGGAACTGCGTCAGGAAATGTATCAAACCCGCATCGGCTCCGCCGAGGTTAAAAAAGCCATGCTGCGCCTATTGCCAGGCGTGGAAGTGCAGTTGGGCGGTAATTACGATTCCAACTCTTATCTGTTAAACCAAAGTTGGGGCGAGATCGGTACCCAGATTTCCAAAAATCTGTTCGAATTGTTATCCGCCCCACAAGCCATCGCCACCGCCGAGACACAGGAATCATTGGCGCATTCCCGGCGCTTGGCAGCGCACATGGCGATTCTGACTCAGGTTCATCTGGCGCAACAACAGCTGGCCTTGGCGGACAAGCAATACCAACGTAGCTCCGAACTGGACGACGTTAACCAAAAAATTCATCACCATGTACTGAATAGCGAGTTGACCGAAGCGATGAGTTCCGTGGAGCGGATTCGGGTATCGGTCGATTCGGTATTGTCTGAATTACAGCGCCGCCAGGCCTATGCCGAGTCTCAAGATGCCTTGGGCAAATTGTATGTATCCTTGGGCTTCGATCCGCTGCCGGCGACAACGGCCGACGACTCGGTGGATACCTTGGCGAATGCTATCGAAGCCATCGATAAGGAATGGAACCAAGGGCATTATCCGGTGCAGGCGACGGACGATCCGCAGCCGGAAAATACCACTGAAACGGCGACAGGGGCAGGCAAATCGTGATGTTGAAAAAATCCCTGTGTGTTTGGACGTTAACCGGTTTGTCGGGCTTGCTGTTGGCCAATGCCTCGGCCGAACCGGCCCCCGCGCAAAACCAAGCCGTCGAAACCGAAATTCGCGCCCAGCTGACGCCGCGCAACGAAACCACTTTATCCGCGGAAGTGGCGGCGGTGATCAAAGAGTTGGCAGTACGCGAAGGCGAGCGTTTCAAGAAAGGTCAAATGCTGGTGGGCTTCGATTGTTCGATACAGCAGGCCCAGTTGCAAAAGGCGCAAGCCACTGCGGACGGCGCCGGTAAGACCTTTGATGTCAATTCCAGGCTATCGCAACTGGAATCGGTCAGTTCTCTGGAAGTTGACGTGGCCAAAGCCAAGTTGGGCGAAGCCAGGGCCGACATCGCCCTGACCAAGGCCGGCCTGGAAAAATGCCGGATTCATGCGCCATTCGATGGCCGGGTCGCGGCGCTGAAGGCGCATGAGCATCAACATCTGAAGGTCGGCGATCCGATCATGGACGTGCTGGACGATAGCCAGCTGGAAATCAAATTAATCGTACCTTCCTTGTGGCTGCGCTGGTTAAAACCAAAACAGGTGTTTCAGGTGCATATCGACGAATTGGACCGCGATTATCCGGCCGAGGTCGTGACACTGGGTGCCCGTATCGATCCGGTGAGTCAAACAGTCTCGATAACGGGTCGGGTCACAGGCAAGCATAGCGAACTGTTGGCGGGCATGAGCGGCCGGGCGCTGTTCCCGGATAAGGCGCATTGATTTGGCTGTGCAACAGGAAGACCCTCAGCAACGCCAGTTGCGGGGGCTGGCGCTGCTATTACAGTTGCAGCGCAAGGCCCGTGCCGCCGAGGATTTAGCTGCCTTAGGTTTTGTCATCGTCAACGAGAGTCGCAGCTTGGTGGAATACCGCCAAGCCGCATTGTGGCTGGATAGGCCAATTCAGCCGGTGGCGGCGGTATCCGGCATCGCCCAACTCGACGCGCAAGCCCCTTATATTGTTTGGCTGAACGGTGTGTGTCGCCGGCAGTTTCAAACCGACAACAACCTTGCCTACCAATTATTGCAAGCCGCGGATTTGCCTCCGACCTTACAGACCGAGTGGCAGCAATGGCTGCCGGGGTTTGGTCTATGGCTGCCGTTGAAGGTTCAGGGACGGACACTGGGCGGATGGCTGCTGGCGCGTGAGCAAGCTTGGCAGGAGGGTGAAGCGGTGTTACTGGCCGAGTTGAGCGATGCTTATGCCCATGCCTGGCAGGCTTTGCAGCCGCGTAAGCCTTGGTGGCGCCGTCTTTACACGCCCACCGCGCTTAAACGCTGGGCCGTGGCGGTAGTCTTACTGTTATTGATTCCGGTACGATTGTCGGTGTTGGCTCCTGCCGAAGTGATTGCCGCCCAACCCACGGTGATTCGCGCGCCTTTGGAAGGCGTGGTCGACACCTTTCAGGTGCAACCCAATCAACCCGTCGTTGCCGATCAGATGTTGTTGACGCTGGAAAACACCGATATTGCCAATCGTCTGGAAGTTTCGCGCAAAGTATTGGCGGTGGCCGAAGCCGAATACCGCAAGACTGCTCAGCAGGCGATGTTCGATGCCGACAGTAAGGCGGAGATGACGGTATTGAAAGGCCGGATGGAGCAGCATGCCGCCGAAGTAGAGTATCTGGCGGATCAATTGGCGCGTTCGCAAATCAAGGCGCCGCATGCCGGCGTGGCTATCTTCAGCGATGTGCACGACTGGATCGGCCGGCCGGTGGCCTTGGGCGAGCGGATATTGAATCTGGCCGATCCGACGCAGGTTGAGCTGGAAATGCGGGTGCCGGTCGCCGATTTTATTGAGCTGGCCGATGGTGCCGAGGCGGTGATGTTTTTGAATATCGATCCGCAACACCCGTTGGATGCCCTGGTGTATTCGCTCAGTTACCAGGCCGAGGTCGGGCCCGACCAGGTGTTGGCGTATCGGGTCAAGGCGCGTTTGGCGGATACGGAGCAATTGCCGCGCATCGGTCTTAAAGGCACCGCCAAACTGTATGGCCAACGGGTCACTCTGTTTTATTACCTATTCAGGCGCCCACTGTCCGGCTTACGGCAATGGCTGGGATTGTAGAGACCGCCTCGGCCCTGGCGCCGCTGCGCGAAGAATTGCATTGCCTGCCTGGGCCGCAGGGTTTTGATGGCGCGCCGACCTGGACCTTGTATGATCCGGCCAATAATCGGTTTTTTCGGATCGGTTGGCAAGAGTTCGAAATTCTGGCGCACTGGGCCTTGGGGCAAACAGAAGCGATTGCGCAAGCCGTGAATCGCGAAACGACTTTACATATCGACGAGAGTCAGGTCCGCGAATTTGCCCAATTCCTGTTGAACAACAACCTGCTGCGCTTGAGCGGCGATGCCGGGCTGCAACGGTTGCGGCAACAGGTGGCGATGCGCAAGCAAAGCTGGGCGCAATGGCTGCTGCATAATTATCTGTTTTTTAAAATTCCCTTGCTAAAACCCGATGCCTTACTGGCTTGGCTGTATCCGCGTTTGGCCTGGGTTTACAGTGGGCAGTTCGCTGTATTGTTGGTAGGTTGCGCGCTGTTGGCCGGGTTTTTACTGTCACGGCAATGGGAGCGCTTCCTGGCGACCTTTCCGCATTTTTTCAACTGGTCCGGGCTGACGCAATATTTTTTGGCCTTGATGCTGGCCAAGACGCTACATGAATTCGGCCATGCCTTGACCGCGCATCGCTATGGTTGTCGAGTGCCAACCATGGGTGTAGCGTTCATGGTGATGTATCCGATGCTGTATACCGACGCCAGCGAAACCTGGAAGCTCAGCTCGCGTCGACAACGAGTGGCGATTGCCGGTGCCGGGATTGCCGCCGAGTTGGGTTTGGCAGTGTTCGCCGCCTTGGCCTGGAGTTTTCTGAACGACGGCCCGTTACGCAGCGGGGTGTTTTTATTGGCAACCTCGACCTGGATCATGACGTTGGTTGTCAATCTGAGTCCATTCATGCGCTTTGACGGCTATTATCTGTTGGCCGACTGGTTGGGGATCGAGAATCTACAACCACGGGCATTTGCCTATAACCGCTGGCATTTACGGCGCCTGCTCTTCGGATTGGATCAGGCGCCGCCGGAATCGTTACCGAAACGCTGGCACTGGTTTTTTATTGGCTATGCCTGGTGTACCTGGTTGTATCGTTTCTTTCTGTTTCTGGGTATCGCGCTACTGGTCTATCACTTTTTCTTTAAGTTGCTTGGGCTATTGATGATGGCTGTGGAAGTGGGCTGGTTTATTCTGCGGCCGATCTGGTCCGAGCTGGCAGTGTGGAAAAACTTGGGGCCTGAGGTTTGGGTTAAGCCGCAGAGCCGAACTTCTCTGTTGTTGTTAATTGTTGGCTTCGCGGTTTTGATTGTACCGTGGCAAGGCCATGTGCTTGCGCCGGCGCTAATCAAGGCCGAGCGCTACGCCGAAATTTATCTGCCGACCGCGGCGCGTTTGGATGCTTGGCAAGTCAAAACTGGGCAAGCGGTGAAAAACGGCGAGTTATTAGCGCAACTAAGTTCGCGCGAACTGGATTTTCAAGCCCGAAATTCCGCGCTGGAAGGGCAGTTATTGGAGTGGCAACTGGCGTATCAGGGCTTGGAGCAAAACTTGAATCAACGCCGGCAGGTGTTGCTGAAGGAACTGGAATCGGCCGGCGCAAAACAAGCCGGTTTTCGGCATCAGCAAACCCAGTTAAAGATACAGGCGCCGTTTGACGGCCTGGCTTTGGATCTAAACCAACAGGCGCAAGAGGGACAGTGGTTGAAAGAAGGTGAAGCGTTAATGATTGTGGCCGATCCGCGTAGCCAATTGATCGAAGCCTATGTGGCCGAAGAAGATTTACAAGCCGCAGGGCAGTCCGACAGTGCGGTGTTTTATCCCGATCAACCGGGAATGTCGCCGATAAGATGCCGCGTGGAGCGTATCGATCAAGGTGGGGCGGCTTGGATTCCGGCGATGTTGGCTTCTATGCACGGCGGTGCAATTGCTGCCCGGTTCGATGCCCAGCAACAAGCTGTGCCGGAAAGCGCTGTTTACCGCGTGATCTTAAGGCCGCAAATTGATAGTCAAAATGTCGAACATCCTCCTGGAGAAAGGCGCGGTAATGTCAGACTGAATACGCCGGCTATTAGCCTGTTACATCGCTTTGTCCGACAAGTTGCGACGGTGCTGGTACGCGAATCCGGGTTTTAATCAAATGCATATGTCTGCCTAACGAGAAAGTCTGCGTTTATAGGTTCAAACTAAATCGCAGGTATCGAAAAACAGCTCCAATCTATCCAATTCGCTGTTAGCCATTTCCAACGCTGCATCGAAGGTTTGAAAATCGTCAGCGTGCGCCGCAATGTCCAACATTAGATCGCACAGGGTTCCGGTTTTAAGCAGTGAATCGTGCTTTTTTCCGAGGTTTTCCAGTTGGTCTTCCGTTATCAGATAAAATTTCATTTCTATGTCCTTGTTAGTCCGAAGTGAATATTCACGTCCATTTGCGCAATCTTGCCGATACAAATTATTTTTTTGGCAACTTTCTTTGTATGATTTTGCGATGCTAATAACAAATGGCCAGCGTTGCGCATATCTTCGCCTTGATGGTAGTCAGTTCGGTATTGTTCTAGCGTACAGGTCTTCGTGTTTTTTGGGTGAACGCCGAGCGTGACGTGATTGGTCAAGCTCGACCCCTAGTCAGGCACGAGACATTGTTTTGGACATTGCCAATTCCTTTCTGCCGTCATTACCGTCATGCGGGAACAACTATATTCACGGCTTGGATAAAATAGGGATAATTTCCCACCCGGCGAAAGGATGTAATCCCGTCGAGCTTCGGGTTAAACTTCCCAACCGCAGGGGAGGGCATTGCTTGTGATAGGCCGTGTTAGCGGTTTTATATCTATCCCTCTCCGCTGACTACATCGATTTGTTGGTGAAGCGTTATCTCTCGTTACACTAAATAGACCAGTAAAATGACATCAGGCATACCAAGGAAAAATTTATGCACCCGATAAAAATGGCCGGAATGGCCGCCGTCTTATTGGCTTCGGCCGCGCAAGCCGAAACCGTATTCGTCACACTGGAAAAAGATAATGCGATTGCCGTGCTCGATCCCGTCGAAGGCAAGCTGGTCAAAACCGTTCCGGTCGGCCAGCGGCCACGCGGCATAGCGATAAGTAAGGACGGCAAGACCTTGTTCGTTGCGACCAGCGACGACAACACCATCCGCATGATCGACTCGGAAACGCTGAAGGAAATAGGCAAACTGCCGTCCGGCGAAGATCCGGAAACCTTTGCGTTAAGCCCGGACGGCAAATTTATGTACGTGTCCAACGAAGATGACGCGGAAGTGACGGTCATCGACATCGCGGCAAAAAAAGCCGTTGGTAAGATCAAGGTAGGCGTGGAGCCGGAAGGCATTACCGTCAGTCCGGATAACAAATGGACCATCAGCGCCTCGGAAACCACCAATATGCTGCACTGGATTGATACCAATAGCCGGCAGATTGCGGATAACACGCTGGTCGATCCGCGGCCACGCGCGGTGACATTTACCGACGATAGCCAACAATTATGGGCGACGTCAGAAATGGCCGGCACGCTGACCATTATCGATGCGGCGTCCAAACAGATCGTGCAGAACATCAAACTCGACGTCCAAGGCGTCAGCAGCGATCAGATTCAGCCGGTGGGGATCGCGATTGATAAGGAGCGCCGGTACGGCTATGTGGCGATGGGCCCCGCCAACCGCGTCGCGGTGATCAACGCCCAAACCTATAAAGTGGAGAAGTTCTTATTGGTTGGGCAGCGGGTTTGGAATTTGGCGTTTTCGCCGGATCAAAAGCGTTTGTACACCACCAACGGCGTCAGCAACGACGTGTCGATCATCGATTTGGAAAACCATAAAGTGACCAAATCGGTGGCGGTGGGCCGTTATCCCTGGGGCGTGGCGGTTAAACCATGACCGAGATTGCCTTAGCGGTTGAAAACCTGAGCTTTGCCTACGGTGCGAAAAAAGCACTGGATGCCGTGAGTTTTAATGTGCAATCCGGCGAATGCACGATTTTGCTAGGGCCCAATGGTGCTGGCAAAAGCACGCTGTTTTCCTTGATCACCCGGCTTTACGATGCCAGGGAAGGGCGCATCGAGCTTTGCGGTTTTGATCTAAAAAAACAAAGTCTGCAAGCTTTGACGCGCTTAGGTGTAGTGTTTCAACAGACAACGCTGGACCCTGACTTGTCGGTGACGCAAAACCTGCGTTACCACGCCGCCTTGCACGGTATAGGACGCAAAGTCGCCGACAAACGCATCCAAGAAGAGCTGGAGCGTTTGGCTATGTTCGAGCGCCGCAGCGAAAAGGTCCGGCAATTGAATGGCGGCCACAAGCGCCGGGTGGAAATCGCCCGCGCCTTACTGCATAAACCCAGTTTACTATTGCTGGACGAGCCGACCGTGGGATTGGACATGCCGAGCCGGCAGGCTATCGTCAGCCATGTGCATGACTTGGTTAGTCAGCAAAATCTGGCAGTGCTGTGGGCCACGCATTTGATCGACGAAATTGCCGCAGACGATAGCTTAATTGTTTTACACAAGGGGCAGGTCAAAGCCAGCGGCAAACTGTCTGAGATATTGCAGAGCACCGGGTGGGCCGATCCCGGCCAGGTATTCCAAAAACTGACTCAGGGGCCGCAAGCATGAGGGTTTTACATTACTCGCGAGCAACGGTCGGCATCGTCGGCCGCGAATTGCTGCGTTTTTTACATCAGCGCGAACGCTTCGTCTCGGCCTTAGTGCGGCCGCTGGTCTGGCTGTTCGTCTTCGCCGCGGGCTTTCGCGCCGCGTTGGGCATAGCTATCGCGCCGCCCTACGAGACTTACATCCTTTATGAGGTTTACATTACCCCCGGCTTATTGGGCATGATCTTGCTGTTTAATGGCATGCAAAGCTCACTGTCCATGGTTTACGACCGGGAAATGGGCAGTATGCGCATGTTGATGGTTTGCCCGTTGCCGCGCTGGTTTCTATTGTGCAGCAAGCTGATCGCCGGGACTGCGGTAGGCGTGCTGCAATCTTACGCTTTTCTGGGCATCGCGTGGCTGTACGACATACAGGCGCCGCTGATGGGTTATGTCTGGATTTTGCCGGCGCTGGTGCTGGCTGGCATGATGCTAGGGGCATTGGGCTTACTGTTGTCGTCGTTCATCAAACAACTGGAGAATTTCGCCGGCGTGATGAATTTCGTGATTTTTCCACTGTTCTTCATGTCCACCGCTTTGTATCCGTTGTGGAAGATCAAGGAGTCCAGCGAGTTGTTGTCAACCCTGGCGCAATATAACCCGTTCTCGCAAGCGGTGGAGTTGATTCGTTTTGCGTTGTACGAGCAATTTAACCCGCAAGCGCTGATCTTTACCGGCGCGTCGTTTTTGCTGTTTATGGGCGCGGCTATCATGGGCTATAACCCGAGTAAGGGTATGATGGTTAAAAAAGGTGGTGGAGGAGATTAGTAGTGAATTGCCGAATTTTCTTTAGATGGCCGCAATCCCCTAAAGTTAAGCCGTGCGTGTTGAGCACCGCTAAACCATGGACTGTTTAAGCCTTCATCCTGCGACAGAGCAAGGCCCGCATCGCAAAAACCAAGCGATAATCTTTAACTCAGCCACATTGGTTGGCGGGGTATTGATCTTATTTTGCTTCGCGACATAACGTATTGCCTTGTAGAAAAGAGAATCCGCAAGACCAAAGTCCTTGCCCCACATTAGAGGTAACCCGGACGTGTGAAAAAATGAGTTGCAATTGTTGCTCAGTGGCGGCCTTAAGAGCAAACGGATTGGGTTTGGTATGCTTTCGCGGGGAGTCTGCTTTGTCGATAGCGATTCCAGATGCTTTGCAAATAGGCGTGTCCTAGGTATTTTTCCATGGTGGTAACCTGCTTGATTTCGGTTACACACAATGTAAGGCAACGACCCATTTTTAATGACCCCTTGGCTTACTTTTAATGTGAGGAAATTCGGGGATTTGGACGACGTCATCGCCTGGGTAGAATCTACGATATAATTCCAGAATTTTCCGGCAACACATATCGCATTGCCGGAAATGTACTTTTAATTTTGTGTACATAGCTATGTACACAACTATGCAAATGCAAATAAAACAATCAATGGAATTCCCTGAATACAAGCGGCGCCGCACTTTTGCCATCATCTCCCACCCCGACGCCGGTAAAACCACCATCACTGAAAAATTGCTGCTGTTCGGCGGCGCCATTCAGTTAGCCGGCTCGGTCAAAGGTCGTAAAGCGGCGCGTCATGCCACCTCCGACTGGATGGAAATGGAAAAAGAGCGGGGGATTTCCGTCACCACTTCGGTTATGCAGTTTGAGCACAATGATTGCATCATCAATCTGCTGGACACCCCGGGCCATGAAGACTTTTCCGAAGATACTTACCGGACATTAACAGCCGTAGACTCGGCGTTGATGGTGATTGACGTGGCGAAAGGCGTAGAGGATAGGACCATCAAATTGATGGAAGTATGCCGGCTACGGGATACACCAATCCTGACCTTCATCAACAAACTGGACCGCGAAGGCCGCGAACCGATCGAACTGCTCGACGAAGTCGAAAGCGTGCTAAAAATTCAATGCACGCCAATGACTTGGCCGATAGGTATGGGCAAGCGCTTCAAAGGGGTTTACCAGCTGTATAAAGATGAGATCTTGCTGTTTAGTCCACACCACGGCGGTCGTATCGCCAAGGCCGAAATCATCAAAGGCTTGAACAATCCGAAGCTTGACGAACTGCTAGGCTATCAGGCGGAAGAATTGCGCGACGAGATTGAACTGGTAAAAGGTGCCAGCCACGAATTCGATCATGCTAAATATTTGGCGGGTCAACAAACGCCGGTGTTTTTCGGTTCGGCGATCAATAACTTCGGTATCATCGAATTGCTGGACGCCTTTGCGGAATACGCGCCTGGTCCTAGATCACGCCAAGCCGAGCAACGTGAAGTGATGCCCGATGAAGAAAAATTCACCGGCTTTGTGTTTAAAATCCAGGCCAATATGGATCCGGCGCACCGCGACCGCGTGGCTTTTTTAAGAATCTGTTCCGGCAAATTCGATAAAGGTATGAAGGTCAATCATGTGCGGATTGGCAAAAACATCCAGGTCGCCAACGCCATTACCTTTCAAGCGGACAGCCGTAAAAACGTCGAGGAAGCATATGCCGGCGACATCATAGGCTTGCATAACCACGGCACCATTCAAGTCGGCGACACCTTTACCCAAGGCGAAGTCTTGAAATTCGGCGGCATCCCTTACTTCGCGCCGGAATTGTTTCGCCGCGTGGTGTTAAAAGATCCGCTCCGTGCCAAAGCGCTGCAAAAAGGTTTGATTCAATTGACCGAAGAAGGCGCTACCCAGCTGTTCCGCCCGCTGAAAAACAACGATTTAATCCTTGGTGCGGTGGGTATTTTGCAGTTTGATGTCACCGCCCATCGTCTAAAAAACGAATACAACGTGGAATGTGCTTACGACGTTTCGCCGATTAATACCGTGCGTTGGGTCAGCGCGAAAAATCCGGCCAAACTGGAAGAGTTTAAGAACAAGGCCTTCGAAAACCTTGCTGAAGATGGCGGCGGCTATTTGGTTTATCTGGCCAGCAGCCGGGTGAATTTGCAATTGACCGAAGAGCGCTGGCCGGACATTCATTTCAGTCAGACCAGAGAGCTTTGAAAGCTGATTCAAAGCCCATCTTTTAAATCCAAATCATGCGGAATCGCTTGCGGCCAAGCGATTCCTGCACAGCTTTTTCACGGCCGATACCATCATTTGTAGCCCTTATTTACCCACGAACCCCCCGCGCCGCTATCTCCCAGCGCAAAAACTCAGATCAATAAAAAATAGGCTAAACACTTAATATTTATAGATATATTTGCGCGAGGGATATACACTGCCGAAGCCAATCCGATAAAGATACGACTTTAAGCAACATCCGCAGGAGTAAGCTTATGCGCACACTTTACTATAGTCACCCGGAGTTTTTGGGCCACGACACCGGCGTAGCCCATCCAGAGAGCATTGACCGGCTGCATGTGATCGAACAAGCCTTGTCGGCACCCGAATTTGCACCATTGCAAAGAATCACAGTCGATATTCCCACCGATATTCTCGATAAGATTGGCCTGGTACATAGCAAGGCCATGATAGCGAAAGTGTTATCAACCATTCCTGAACAAGGTTACGCCAATTTTGACGCGGATACCGTGGTATCGCCCGGTTCCAAACCTGCAGCTCTGCGGGCCGTGGCCGCAGTGTGCGATGCCGTCGATAGAATTTGCACCGGCCAAAGCGCCAGGGCTTTTTGCGCCACCCGCCCTCCCGGCCACCATGCCATGCCGGACTATGCGATGGGGTTTTGCCTGTTCAACAATATCGCCATTGCCGCAGAATACGCCCGCAGCCGCTACGGCCTGACCCGAATCGCCATCGTGGATTTTGACGTGCACCACGGCAACGGCACCCAAGCGGCTTTTTGCGAACAGCCGCAAGTGCTCTATGCTTCCAGTCATCAATGGCCGCATTACCCCGGCAGCGGCCATCCCTCGGAAAGCGGTATCGGGAACATCATCAACATTCCCCTGCCTACCGGCAGCGGCGGCGAGGTGTTTCGGGATAAATATCGCCAGTCCATTTTGCCGGCAGTGAAAACCTTCAAGCCCGAATTGATTTTGGTTTCCGCGGGTTTCGACGCCCATAGAGACGATCCTTTGGCATCGCTGGACCTGGTGGAAGACGACTATCGCTGGATTACCGACGAATTGCTTTGCATCGCCGATGCCTGCTGCCAGGGTCGAATCATTTCGGCATTGGAAGGCGGATACAATCTAAGCGCATTAGCTAACAGTGTTGCCGCTCATGTCCGCAGCTTGATGGGCAGCCCAACCAGAGGCGAATGAACCGCCTCTCGTCTCAAATACCGCGTTTATTGGAGATTAGGCAGGGTATAAACGTAATCGCTGTCTTTCATAGGCATATGGCAAGCAAAACAAGGTGCGGATTTTTCCTGATCCAACATTTTTAAAGTTTTACCTTCCCAAATACCGAAGCCCCAACCGCCGGTTTCAGCGTATTTCTTGCTGTCTTTCACCATCGCTTCCGCAGCAGTGAATTCGCCTGGCACAGTCGCTTGTTCCCAATTCGGATGCTTTCTTTCGCCCCACTTTATTTTGGCGATGATGCTGCCGTCCGGCCAAGGTTTGACTTTACCTGCACGCGCGGCAGCGATAGCCACATGGTTACCAACGATGGCGCGTATGCTGTTTTTATCGTGACGTAAAGACACGCCCAACAAACGCCAGTCTCGGTATTCGCCATGTTCGGGTTTAGCAGTCGGTTGGGCTTCCGCGAAAGCCAGGCTAAACGGCATTAACGCCACCGCTGCCAAACATAAGCCGCTGAAAATAGTTCTGTTCATCTTCTCGTCCTCCTTTATCTCTAGTGAATACAAGTCATTATTATACGCTGGCAGCTTAGCGGCTAACGCCTGTTCAATCCAGCTGAATCAAACCAGTCGATGACAATCGCGAATTAGCGGTAAAACCTGGAAAAACAGCCTGTTTCAAAGCGAATCCGCCAACAGCAATTGACGCTGACATGCTACCATTTTGCCAACTCTATCACGCAGTACACCGATTACAATCCAAAGGAACCCGCCATGTCTGGCCCCAACAAACAAGTACCGTCCATTTTTTTCTGGGCTTGCGTTGCCCTGATCGGCGCCGTTGCCATTGGCGGCATTGCTTTGCAACGCGGTGAAAGCATCAATAGTATGTGGCTGATCGTCGCGGCAATTTGCATTTACGCGCTGGGTTATCGTTTCTATAGCGCATTTGTCGCGACCAAAGTTTTGGTATTGGACTCAAGCCGCGCCACTCCCGCAGAGCGTTTCGACGACGGCCGCGACTTTATGCCTACCCATAAATGGGTGGTGTTTGGGCACCATTTCGCGGCAATCGCCGGCCCTGGCCCCTTAATTGGGCCGACCTTGGCCGCCCAATTCGGCTACCTACCAGGCACGTTGTGGATTTTGATCGGCGCCGTATTAGGCGGCTGTGTGCAGGATTTTGTCACGTTGTTCTTCTCGGTGCGCCGCGACGGCCGCTCACTGGGGCAAATGGCCAAGGATGAACTGGGCAATATCGGCGGCACGGCCGCTATGTTGGGCGTGATGGTGATCATGGTGATTCTGATCGCGGTATTGGGCTTGGTGGTGGTCAATGCGATGAAACACAGCCCATGGGCCACTTCCACCGTCGCCGCAACCATTCCGATCGCGATGTTGATGGGCCTATATTTAAATCAGTTGCGGCCGGGCCGAGTCGCCGAAGCCACGCTGATTGGCGTGTCCCTGTTGATTTTTGCGGTACTGGGCGGCGGCTGGATCGACGACAATCCGACCATCCGTGGCTGGTTCGATTACGACGCACCGCAACTGGCGTTGATGGTGATTTTGTACGGCTTTGCCGCTGCCGTGTTGCCAGTCTGGCTATTGCTGGCACCGCGAGACTATTTGTCCACCTTCATGAAGCTGGGCACCATCAGCGCGCTGGCGATTGCCATTGTGGTGTTGCGCCCGGAATTGAAAATGCCGGCCTTGACCCAGTTCATCGACGGCAGCGGGCCTATCTTCGGCGGCAAATTGTTTCCGTTCGTGTTTATTACCATCGCCTGCGGCGCCATTTCCGGCTTTCATGCCTTAATTTCCTCCGGCACCACACCCAAACTGCTGGCTAACGAGCAGGACGCCCGCTTCATTGGCTATGGGGCGATGATGATGGAGTCCTTCGTTGCCATCATGGCGATGATCGCCGCCTCAGTTTTAGAGCCCGGCGTGTATTTCGCCATCAACAGTCCGGCCGGCATCGTCGGCAAGGAAGCGGTGGACGCGGTCACCAAAATCAGCAGCTGGGGCTTTCCGGTGAGCGTCGAACAAATGCAAACCCTGGCCAAAACCATGGGCGAATCCACCTTGTTCGCCCGCACCGGCGGCGCGCCATCGTTGGCGGTGGGGATGGCTAGTTTGTTTGCGCAAGTGTTCGGCGAGCATCTACTGGCGGCCTGGTATCACTTTGCGATCATGTTCGAGGCCTTGTTTATTCTGACTACGCTCGACGCCGGCACCCGCGTCGCCCGCTTCATGCTGCAAGATATTCTGAGCAATGTTGGTTTGCCTAAAACCAACAGCTATCCCAGCATACTGCTGACCAGCGCTGTGGTGGTCGGAGCTTGGGGTTATTTTCTGTACATGGGCACTATCGATCCCTTAGGCGGCATCAACAGCCTGTGGCCCTTGTTCGGCATTGCCAACCAGATGCTGGCGGCAATAGCCTTATGCGTGGGCACCACGATATTGGTGAAGTCGGACAAACTGAAATATGTGTGGGTCACGGCAACACCCTTGGTCTGGCTGATTATCGTCACCAGCTCCGCCGCTTGGGAAAAATTGTTTGCCGCCGATTTGCGGGTGGGATTTTTATCGCATGCCGCAGATTTATCCGCCAGACTTGCCAACGGCGCTCTGCCAGCCGAGCAAATCAAAAATGCACCGCATTTGATTTTCAACGATTACTTGAACGCCGGTTTAACCAGCTTATTTATGCTGATCACCTGGCTATTACTGGCAGACACCCTGCGGGTGATTTATTGCGTCATCGCCGGCAAAAACCACCCGCAATCCAGCGAATCGCCGCATACACCCAGCCGTTTGGTTGAAGAGTGGGTAAGGGACTAAAGCATTTTCGAAAAAGTAGGCGTCGCGGCGGATACTGTTTTAATCACCCGTCCTTGACGTTAATACCAGCAACTGGGATACGAGGCTTGTAGAAGCAAAGATAACGCAGCCTGCGCCGCGTTATCGTATGGCAAGCCCTTATTAGACTTTAGGCATTTCCCGTAGCTTTGCCACCACTTTGTCGCCAAATTCAACCGTGCTGATCATGGTGACGCCACTGCCGGGTTTGGATAAGTCGGCGGTAGAGTAGCCGTCGGCAAACACGCCCTGCATCGCCGCCCAGACGTTTTTCGCTTCCGCTTCCATACCAAAGCTGTTTTCCAGCATCATCGCCACCGAACCGATCATCGAGTAGGGATTAGCGATGTTTTTGCCGGCGATGTCCGGCGCCGAACCGTGGGATGGCTCGTAATAGGCTTTTTCCGGGCCGATACACGCTGACGGCATCAGGCCCAGCGAGCCCAAAATGCCGCCGCCTTGGTCGCTGAGAATGTCGCCGAACATGTTTTCCATCACCATCACGTCAAATTGGGTCGGTTTCAGACACAGTGCAGTGGCGGCCGAATCGACCAGATAATTGACGACTTGCACGTCCGGGTATTCCTTGGCGACTTCTTCCATCACCTCGTTCCACAATACGCTGGATTTCAGCACGTTGCTTTTATGGATGTTGTGCAGCAATTTGCGGCGTTTTTGCGCCAGTTTGAAGGCCTGGTGCATGATGCGACGAATTTGTTCTTCGTCGTATTCCAGGGTTTCGCGCACGTAACGCAGGCCTTGCTCGTTGACTCCCGCTTCTTTTTGGCCGAAATACAGGCCGCCGACCAGCTCACGCACCATAATCAAATCGATGCCATCGCCGATCACTTCCGGCTTCAGCGGCGAGAAATGCGCCAACGACCTCGGTAGGAAAACCGGGCGAAAGTTGGCGTAGGTGTTATAGCGGCGGCGTAGCGGCAACAGAGCGCCACGCTCCGGTTGTTTGTCGACCGGGATTTTCTTCGATTCTTCGTGATTCAAGCCTATGGTGCCTTTCAGGATGGCGTCGGCTTGATCGCAAATGTCGATGGTGGCTTGCGGGAAAGCATCGCCGGTTGCGAAGTAAGCGCAGGCGCCGAACAAAGCCGGCATCAGCTCGAAGCTAACGTCGTTACGTTCTTCGATGACTTTCAAAACCTTGATGGCTTCCGCGGTGATTTCAGGGCCGATGCCGTCGCCGGCCAGAACTGCGATTTTGTAATTTTTCATGAGATGGTGAGTGCTGAGTGATTAAAGCGTTAAATCAGGAATTTCTATCGAAAAATAAACAGCGGATTTTAGCAGATTGGCCGCCACGCTTCCGCCGAAAAACGGCTTTGCTGACAAACGCAGGAAAAGCTTGATCGGGACGGAATTTGTATTCGTTTTTTGTTAATTCACAGGGAAGAAAACACGTCTCATAGGACTTGAATAACCCACCGATGCCGGAAAACCGAGTAATTTTCTCGATCATTCTTTCGCCGAACGCCATCGTTTTAGCTCCGAGCGAAATAGTTGGAGTTATTTGTCCAATGACTGAGAAAAAAGCCTAGATGGTGGTGAAAGTTTCGCTCAACGGCCGAGTAAAAAATAAAGCAGTGGCGAATGGATAATCAGCAATCGGCTTATTTGCCGCAGCAAAGGAGCTGGCCTTCATCATTTCCACGCCGGCGCGTGGGAATGATGAAAAACCCGTAATAACAACCGTCCGTTTACAACAACATTCGACAAAATCAACTAAGCTGGCTAATGTCACCATAGCAAATTTTGTTAGCCGTGAAATTTAGCTCTTCAACCTTCAAATACCCCATATCATGTCAATAGCTAAACCGTCATTTCTTGCAACCGTGCTGTTTGTATTGGGATCGCCATCATTTGCTGTAGATAGACCAAAACTAATAACCGAAGAACTTTACGCATACCGATCCGATGCTCCGCCACATCACAGTTCCGGCGATATTCAAAATTTTGAAGTGTTCTGGCATAAATTATTGTTGGGGATGGGGGTACACCAATTAGGCCCGTTATCGGATGGTCATTCGGCTTGTCATTACGACAATGCGTTGGCAGTGTTAAAGCAAATTCGTCTAGAACTAGGGGAAGCTAACGCCTACCAAAAACTATGGGCTGAGAATCAGGATAAAGTTTTTTCCGCCTGCGATGTCCGACGCGCAAACAGTCAACCACCTCAAGCGATTAAGATCTTAAAGCCCTTGCCTTCCCGAGCTCCGAGCGATTTTCTTTACCAGTCGGCCAGTTACCATTTTTATAAGCGAGAGTTCGACAAGGCTTTAGAGCTCTATCAACAGGTCGAAAATGATTCGAAAGCCCCGCTTCGCGCTACGGCGGCTTACATGACGCTGCGATGTCTGGCCCAACTTAAACGCGCCGACGAGGCTTACGATAAAGCCGACCGTATACTGGCCGACCCTTCGTTCAAAACCGTGCATGATATTGCAGCCAACTATCGATTCATCCTAATGAATCCCACTGCTTGGCCTGTCAAAGCAATTACAGCGGAGCTGGCCAGCAAACATTTAGCATGGCTCATTAGTTTAATTAAAATAGCCCCTGCAAATGCAGCCGATTTTAACCAAGCTTATAAGGATTATTTTGACGCGCTGGAGCAACTTGACGGTTATTTTCCGCTCTTTGCGCCGGATTCCCTTGCGGTGGATTGGTGGATAACCGATACGGCAGCACTGTCGCCCCGCATGCAGGCAGTAAAAAACCTTGCGCCAGCGCATGAATTTGTCGACTGGATGCAGGCCCAATGGGCATACAACGTTTTTACCGCCGATTGGCTGTGGGCTTTACATCAGAAAGATCATGCTTACTGGGCTCAAAACCAAAATATAGTCAGCCATGCCTGGAAGAGATGGCAACACGGAGACGGTGGAGAATGGCTGCAAATAGCCATTACGCGGACTCATCCCCAGACGCCTCTAGCCGGCGAGATCATAAAAAGCGCAACTCCTTTTTTGACGAATTCATGGCAAGGCGAAACCCCCGAATATCGGGAATGGCTGTTTGATCTTTGGGAAAACCTGATCCGTCTCCATTTAGGCCGGGGTGAACACGGCGCTGCCCTAGACTTGATAAAAAACTACGCCAGTTATAAAACTTTATTCGATGGAAGGCTTGGCCGCCGCCCATACACCAATCGGTCGCACGGAAAAAGCTTAAAAAACTTGTTGCGTTGGCTGGTGTATGCCGGCAACACCGACGACGCGCGACTGGCTTTGCAAGTTATTCGTCAACAATATCCCGTTAGTTTTAACCACTGGCGCAACTTGTTGGCATCCGAGTGGAACGAAGTCATCGCCTCGGCACCCAAGCACAATCTATGGGATTATCGCGACGATTTGCTTCTTGAAAACGACGAAGGGCTTTGGCAGTATTTGCTCAATATGTTGCCAGCCAAAGCCTTGTATCAATTGGCGGATGCTGGCAATATCGAAAGTAGCGACCGGGGTTATCTGGCGCGTGCAGCGTTAACACGAGCATTTCTGTTAAACATGGATGACCACACCATCAACCAGTATTCGGCATTGGTTGCAAAACTGAATCCATCGATTCGTGAGCGAGTTTTAAGCGCTGTCGATAACCACAGCAAAAACGATTACATTGATTTGATGTTGCGTATGCCGCGCTTCAGACCGCAACCCTTTACCGGGATTCCACTGGTTAACGCCAGGGAAAATGAAGTGGAAGACAATTTCAAGGCCATAGATATCTTCAATCACAAGGACAATAACTGGTGGTGCCGTTTTGATCAGCGCAAGTTGGAAGACCGGCTTTTTGATTATGCAAAGGTGACACCTTACGGTAATTTGCTATTTCGCGGCGACATCAGCGCCGAGTTTGCGCCGTATATCGAACGCCAAAAAGCCGCGTTCGCCAAGCACCCTTACAAACAGTTGCTGGATAAACAGGAAATAGCGGCGCTAGAAGCTATACCGGATGCACCGCAATATTTATCAGAAGCGGTGATTGCCAGAAAAATCAAGAATCCGGCATCGGATGCGGTTCGTAAACAGCAGGCTTCCAATCTGCATCATGCTATTCGCACCACTAGATACGGATGTGTTGGTCATGGCCCAAGTTCAAAACAAGCATTTCTGCTTTTACAAAACCAATACGGCGACACCGTTTGGGCAACTGCAACACCGTATTGGTTTGATTACTCTAAATTTTTCGGAAACTACTCACCCTAAAAATAATTCCGTAGGATTTAATGACCTAATTATGGGCAAATTTTCCCAGCCTACGAATCTGAGATTTCAATTCGGGACTGCGATGTTTGATAAGCCACGCCGAAGCGCTCAGCCCAAGCCAAACAGCGCTTCCCGCTCGATAAACTCTTACAGTTCGTTTGGTTACAAAGCCTTAACTGGCGTAGGTTGTTCAGGGTTTGGGCTCTCGGCGCAGGTGGCGCGCCACAGGCCAATTCTGCAATGATCAGAGGGTGAATCAAGGCCGAATCGGAAAGCAGTAACCGAACCAAATCCTCGTTACGATTTTTGAAATGGGTTAACCCAAACCGAGGTATCGACCAATATCATGCGGACGAGTTGGTTTGGCCGCGTTCTCGGGGAATATCAGTCATCTCCGGTAGGCTCCCGCCCAAGGCAGCTAAGCGTTTGGCGGCCTGAACGCATACAAAGGTTTTCATCGCTTCCCGGAAGATTTCGGCTTTATCCATGTCCGGGTCGGCGATTTTCAGGGCTTTTGGTATAAGGTGTCGTCAATGGTTACGGTGGTCCGCATAGTATTTTCTCGATATAAATTATGATGGCTTGCTGTATCAAAATTCACTATGTGGATGCCTTAAATTCGGTACAACTCGACGAGCAGATTTTCCTCGGACAATGACTGGGTTAGGGATTGAAGGCGTTTGCTTTCGGCTTGGCAGGCTGTCCTGCGGGCCGCTCATCTATGCTTGCGGGCTATTGGCCTTTTCATGCAACTGGATGTTGATCAACTTGATGGTCGCTAAAATCCCGGCAAACACCTGGTTGACGTGTACGCCGCGGGTTTTGCGCAGTTCGGTGCCGCAATCCCAGGTAATCACGCATTCGGTCAAAGCGCTGGTGTGGCCGCCTTTGGGGATGCGGATTTCGAAATCGGCCAGCGTCGGCAAGGTGTATTCGTAATGTTGCAATACCTTGCCGATGGCGTCGATAAAGGCGTCGAAACCGCCGCTGCCGGCCCCGGTGGTCTGGTGTTTCTCGCCTTTGACATCCACGCGGATACTGACCGTAGACGGCAAATCCAGGCCGCTGTTGATCGAGCAAGCCAGTAGTTTGATGTGCTGATAGCTCTTGCTTTCCAGCACATCTGCGATGATGAATGGCAGGTCGTCGGTGGTAATGGTTTGTTTGGAATCGCCGATACTGACGATGCGCGCCAGAACCTTCTTCTGGTCTTCTTCCGACAGATCCAGCTCCAGTTGCTCCAGGTTTTTTTTCAACGAGGCTTTCCCACTCATTTTGCCCAAGGCATAGCTGCGGATACGGGAAAAACGTTCAGGGCCGAGCTTGGTTTTATACAAACCGCCTTTCTGGTCGCCATCGGCATGGATACCCGCAGTTTGGGTGAACACGTCGGCACCGACGATGGGCGCATTGGCGGCGACGCGCTTGCCGGAGAAGTTTTCCACCATTTCGCTGATGCGCACCAAATGGCTCTCGTCCACGGACAGTTCCATCGCCATTTTATCGCGTAGTACCACCGCCACTTCGGCAATGGAAGCGTTGCCGGCCCGTTCGCCCAAGCAGTTGACAGTGCAATGCACCGCGCTGACGCCGGCCCGCACCGCCGCCATGACGTTGGCGGTCGCCAAACCGTAATCATTGTGCGGATGGAAATCGAATTGCAGCGTCGGGTAGCGCTGGCACATATCGCTAAAGCTGGCGAATACTTCGTCAGGCGCCATCACGCCCAAGGTATCCGGCAGCATGAAATGGCTGATCGGGGCTTGTTGCAAGCGTTCCATCAAACCGTAAACGTAATCCCGGCTGTCTTTGTAGCCGTTGGACCAATCTTCCAGATAGACATTGATCTTTAAGCCTTGCTCGTGGGCGTATTCTATGGTTTGCAGCACATCGGCACTATGCTGATCCAGGGTTTTGCCGAGTTGCTCGCGGCAATGTTTTTCGCTGCCCTTGGCCAGCAGATTGATCACGCTACCACCAGTCGATTTGATCCAATCGACGCTGCGGGTATGATCGACAAAGCCCAAGACTTCAACGCGCTCGGCAAAACCTTCGTGTCGTGCCCATTGATTGATCAGGCTGACGGCTTCCTTCTCGCCTTCCGAAACCCGCGCCGAAGCCACTTCTATGCGGTCAACGCGCAAAAACTGCAACAAAGCTTTGGCTATGCTGACTTTTTCCATCGGAGTAAAAGCAACGCCCTGGGTCTGTTCGCCGTCGCGCAGCGTGGTATCCATTAACTGGATGTGTCTTGAATGGGTAGACATGATTTTTGTTGTTCTCGATGCGTCCTGTAGCGGTATCTGACCAAGTTAATGCGTAGACAGGGTAGAGCGATAGCGACACCCCGTGCATCTTCATTAAATGGCCATTGTGCATAAGCTGGTCGCGCGGTTTATGAGCAATCTGATTGCTTATTCCGAAAGAGACTGAGCTATGCGTAACGCGCCATTTTCGCCTAAAACAGAATGAATTGGCAATTTGCGGCTAATTCCGGGGCTGCGAGCAGCGAAACTCAGGGGAGGGAAATCGGCACTCGCGTTCCTCGCTGGGAGCCGAAGAGTTCTGAGTGGAACGATGATTAAACGACAGATATTTTTGGTGGTTAGGCGGAGTTTTTACATTCCGCCTATTTTTGCCGAACAATCGGAGTGGGTGTTTGCCGGTAACCCCGACGGTTCAGCCTAAAAATGTGGTTACTCTTTAGTCCACTTAGCCGCTAATTGCGCGGAAAGCTGACCAAAATAAGTACCCACTACAATTGAGATTGAAATCACCAGCAAAGGATTGCTCAGCGATGCGCCGAACAAGACTTCCTGTGTCAACTTGTCCGGGGTTTGCAATAAGTACGCGAAGGTAGACGAATAGCCCAAAACGCTGGCGGGAATGGTTGCCAATTGCGGAAAATTGGCGGCCAGGCACATCACCACGACTGCAAAAGTCACGGTAATGGCGGCCATTGTTGGAAAACCTAAGGCAGTGTCCGGCGAAATCCCGGTCAAGATAATCGCCGTTACCCAGGCCATGAATACGCCGAAAATCCCGCAGACGATAGTATTTTTTAAGGCTTCCTTGGTCGCACCCAAGAATAAATAGGCTGCCCAGGCAATGGTGGCTGCCCAGATAAAGAACACGCCGCTAGCCGGTCCCACCGCCAAAAATGTGGCTACGCCCGCCAATACGCCGATGCTTAAAGAAAGTGCTGTAAGTTTGTCCATTATTGTCCCTCTAATATTGCGCCTCATCGATAGTGGTTTGCTCGATGATGCATTGAGGCTGCCCTGCAAAACCAAAATCCATTTACGGCCAAGCAATCCCGCCTCGACCGATTTGAATGGTAGCAGAGAATAGCCTCCAGATACCAATCCTCGGCTGGTTTAAACGCATGCACTGTTATGGGGCTTGATCATTTCGACTGGCGGAAGTGTCAGGTAACGCTGGCGCGCAACCTGAACTATTTGGCTGCAAACCTCAAAACCGCCAGCATATTTAAGGGCTGGCGGCTAAGAGTATTTGCGAAGACAGACGTGCTTTAATTAAGACTCAGACAGACCGCGTAAAGATATTGCGCCGGCGGTAGCCTACAAAACCGAGCAGGGTTGAACCAAATAACCAAAACGCGGCGGGCACAGGCACGGGAGCTGCGACGACTGTCCGCGCAAATTTCTCTGAGCAAGTTGGATCGGGTTGCGCTGCACATGCGGTGCTGGCGATTTCCAGGCTACCGTCGGCGTTAACAAAATCCTCCAAAATCGGATCTCCGTTCCCATCCAGAACCGGTGCACCGTTTTCATCTAATTTCGGAGCCCTAACCGTACCGTAAAAATATAGACTCAATCCCGACGCATAAAACTCGTATTCGCCGGCTGCGGCTGCGCCATTTTTCGGGGTAAATTCGCCAAGCAAATACTCAACGCTATCGCCAGGGTTTAAGGCGATATTCTGTTTACTTAGGATACTGTTCGGGCTGGAGTCGAAATTGAATTCGTAAGGTCCGGAAGAGCAGCTATCGGCCAGAAATGTACCGGCACAACCAATAGAAGTACTCAAAGAAATACTATCCACGGTGATAAGTACGCCATTGTCTATGTATCTGCTTTGGCTAGTGTTTGAATCGTAATAAGTAAAGCTGCTTGGGTAGTTGGCCGGATTGATGCCAAACGGCGGGTTACCGCCACCTGTGCTGGAAAAAACCAAGGGATCCGATGTGGCGTCCAAACTTAGTTTCAACCAAATCGGAATGTTATCGGTCGCAACGACAGTGCCGGTAGGTTGAACAAACGACAGACTACCGCTGTAGGCCGCCTGAGCATTGGGTAGCCAAGCCAACGCCAACGTGGAAACAACAAATCGTAATTTAGACATAACGTATTTCTCCAATTTAAAAGCGCTTGAAAATCATTTTCCCAAGAGGTCTAAACCTTTAGTTTGATGACCAATTCAACCCGTCAATATCGTCGCTCTCATGCAGCAGGCAGTCCAGCGGTTCAAGTAGATTAGCACCGCGGCAGGCGGCAACGAAGAATGCCGGGAATTTAAGGGCAAGCCAGTATTCTAGGCAGAGAGCAGACTACATGGGTCAGATCATAACAAAATATTGCCGGGTTTATATGACAATAACGCTGTATCGAATTAGCGGCAGCATGTCCGCCACATTCATCGAAATCCGGTCACGCATGGCTGGGTTAGGACGCTTAAAGATTGGCCCCCCCATGCGCGTTTTCATCGTTATGTGAAACAAGGCGTGTATCCTGAAACTTGGCGTGTTGACTGCGATTTATCGAGGTTAACGGCTAGAAGATAACGCGAAGGATGCCAGCGTGTGGGGAAGTGGGTGGCTCGGTATCCGTAGCGCGTTTATCTGATTATAATTTCCGAGCAAAAATACGAAATCCACACCCTCCTTCCTGCCCGCTGTAATCAAGCACCAGCGCGTATTTATTAAACAAACCGGGACGCTATTTATGAATTTGAATGAAAATGCCGTGATGCCTTCTTTAACCGCACAGAATCCGTTTACCGGCCGTATCGGTGAAGAGTACGATTTTCTCGGTATGATGTGTCCCAATGTCGTGGTGCTGACGCAAAAGCTCGGCGAGACAGTCGCCGCATGGCATCCCGGCAATAGCATACAGGGGCTTGAGATCGGCTGCGGCACAGGACTGAGCACGCTGTCCTTGCTTACTCAGCGCGAGGACCTGCATCTGCGCGCTTTCGATGCCTCAGCGGCAATGCTTACCCAGGCGCGCGCGAATTTGGCGGAGTATGTCGACAACGGTCGTGTCGAATTCATCGAGAGCGATGCGCTAGCCTTTTTACAGCAGCAACCGGACGCCAGCGTTGAGGTTGTGGCCTCGAATTATGCTATTCATAATTTTCTGAATGACTATCGGGATCAAGTCTTTGCCGAAATCTGGCGCGTGCTTAAACCGGGTGGATTGTTCGCAAACGGCGACCGCTTCGCTATCGATGATCCCGCGCGGCATTTGGCTTCCACGCAAGCCGACATTCGCCATTGGTTCAAGACCTTTGGGGAGCTGCAGCGTTACGATCTTTTGGAAGACTGGGTGGTACATTTGCTGAGCGACGAATCACCGGACCACATCATGCATGTGCCAGCCGTCATATCCACCCTGCAATCTCTCGGATTCAGCGATGTGCATTCGCCTTATCGTGAAGGCGTGGACATGTTGATGACCGCGATAAAGCCGAAATTGGCTTAATTATTTTATCGGGCATTGTTCCGGCGCTGCGCATCGCTGGAGCACGGGAAAGATAACTATTGGGGAGATTGAGTTCAAAGACAATTCAGAGTGCTTAGAAAGGCGCCCGATAACGAATTGGTAAAACACAGTCGGTTACGCCCAACACTTTAAATAAATGACGAAGGGAGCGGCTATGAACGAGAATGACAAGCTGAATTTAGCGGAAGTGATTCAAGAGCTGAGACAAAGTTTGGTGACTGCTTCCGCTCATGGCGAAGCGGAAACCATTCGCTTTAACGTCAATAGCGTAGAAGTGGAATTGCAAATGGTGGTCGAAAAATCGGTGGGTGGAAAAGCTGGCGGTAAATTTAATTTCTGGGTGTTGGGCGGCATCGATGCAGAGGCCTCTGCCAGTTATAAACATGCAGCTACGCATAAGATCAAATTTAATTTACAACCGGTGGATGTGAAGAACCCGGACCCGCATACGGGTGAGCCCAGCAAACTATTGTTGTCAGGTGATGAATAACCGAGGCACTTAGCGGGGATTAACTATGGATACCAAGCTGATTGCAAAGATTCTGCCGACGAAAAAGGGTGGCAAGCGCGCTATTGGCACAGGTTATCCCATCGCTGAGGGGTTGGTGTTGACGGCACGCCACGTCGTTGTTTTTGATAAGCGTGATAAGGCGGTGCCTATTGCGATTGAATGGCCCGATTCAAACCATGTCGATACGAATGTCACCGAATTTGTTTGGGTCAGCGATGAACACGACATGGCCATTCTCAGGTGTCAAACCCCGCCAAACATGTCGCTTTCCTCAGACCTATTGGCGTCACGCGATCCAAAAAGCCATGAACAGTGGAGTGGTTATGGCTATCCGGCTATCGGCAAGGAAGCTGAATCGGGATTGCGCGAAAAAATACCGGTGATGGGGGAGTTCTTTCCACCGAATGTCGCCACGCCTAAACTCACCATTTCCTGCAAAAGTGATGCTTTGGAGAAAGCCGGTTGGTGCGGATTATCGGGGGCGCCGGTATTTCACGGGCCGCAACTATTTGCGATTATCACCGCGACGCCGCAAAAGCGTGATGAATGTTTCACTGCTATTTCCATACCCTGGTTAATTCGAAACGATCCACAATTCCAAGAAATAACGGGTATACAAGGCCAGATTCAAAAACATCAAAAATTCGTTGCCGAGCAGAAACGACAAATTAGCGATGTCTTGTCAAAAATGACCACGCAGGACGCTCTGTTCAAGCAAATCGCCGGTCAATTAAATTTGAATGTGGCGAATATTACCAATCAAAAATTAACAGAAAAATTGCTGGAAGCCTTTAAGCAGGATGACTTGGCGGTTTTAGATCTGTTGCTGTGCGCCGGTGCCGATGCGTTCAAACAAGATTCCGGCGAGTCGATGCGCCGGAATCTCAGGCAGTTATTTTTTTTGTTTGCGGGCTTGATGGCCCCGGAATGCCAAGCAATCAAGCAGGCATTAATTAACTTGCCGGTGCGCACCGCGATGGCGGCTGAATTGTCGCTGGCGGCGCTTTACGATACCAATCCCGAGTTTGTCAGACATGACGGCAAAGTGCATGGCAGGCATACGATCAATGCGGACGTGTTTACCCGCGAAACCGGTTGGAGCCAGGCAGAATTCACAAAAGACGCCACCGAAACCATTTACAAGGCAATTCACAAAGCGCCGCCGCCCGAGCCGCTGGACGCCTTTGAGCTTGAGGCTTTGAATTCCACGATTAAACAGCGGCAAAATCGCTCCTTAAACCAACTGCATCGCCTGGAATTAAATCGGCGGGATGCCAATTTGACTAACAACCCTTTGCTTGATGCAGCCAATTGCCAGGCTTTAAATGCCGCGGACTGCCTCCCGGATTTACCCATCGTCCACTATGGCGAAGCCGCAGCGGAAAAAGAAGCCAAGCTGAGTGCCAAAATCACAGAGCTCTTCAACATACTCGAAACCAGCCAACCAAGCACATGACAGCAACCACCCTCAAACATTTTCAAGCCGATAGCGTTATCGATTACGCGGACTGTGGTTCCTGGCGGCAAGGCCGTTATTTTCTGGATAAAGCCAGCGCTTATGCCCTGGAAATGGCCTTGGCGACCCGCCGCCCCCTGTTGGTAAAAGGTGATCCAGGGTTGGGCAAGAGCTATCTGGCGCGGGCAGCTGCTGCCAAGCTCAAGCGCAAATTCATTGCCGAAGTCGTCAACATCAACACCGAAGGCCAGGATTTGCTCTGGCGTTACGATCCGGTCGCACGCCTCAACGACGCCCATGCTGGTATCAAAGACGATGACAAACTCAACCCCAAGCATTATCTCAATCCCGGTGTGCTGTGGTGGACCTTTGGCTGGGATAGTGCGGCTCGGCATTACAACGATGTCTGCCGTCATAAAGTCTACCGTCCGCAGATTTCCGACGACGGGGAACTGGACAACGGCATTGTTTTGCTCATCGACGAAATCGACAAAGCCGAGCCTTCATTGCCCAACGCGCTGCTGGAAGTGCTGGGTAACGGCGGTTTTGACGTACCGCTGTTGGGAGAAACCATCGGCAAGACACTGCAGACGGCAGACAAACAAGCTGCGCCGCCGCTAATCATCATTACCAGCAACGACGAACGTGAATTGCCGGCGGCGTTTATTCGCCGCTGTCTGGTGCTGCATTTGGCGGTGGATGATAAAAACCTTGAAACCTGGTTTTTGGAGCGCGCCAAGGTGCATTTCAATGATAACCAGTGCAGCGAAGCCATCAAACGCCCGGCGCTACAACAACTAATCGCCGACCGGCAGGAGGCTGAGCGCCACGGCACCATCAAGGCCGGTTTGGCGGAGTATCTGGATTTATTGGCGGCGCTGGATGAAATGACCGATTCCTCGCTGCAAGGCCAAGAACGGGATGCCTATCAGCAATGTTTGCTGGCTGAGATCCAGCACTTTGTGTTGCGCAAAGCGTTGTAATGTCGATTCATACTCAGACCAGTCGCGGCGACTTACTGCGCTGGCTGCAGCGCTGTCAAACCCATGACGAAAAATGCCTGAGCGCTACGATATTGGGTTACGAATGGTGTGCGCCAGTCACGATAAGCCATGAAATTGATTTTAAAGTTTCCCCTCCGGAGCCACCCGAAATCGACCCAGACCCTGTTCCTACGCCGGCTAAATTAGTGCTGAAACGCCCGCAAGCATTATTCTACGCCCTCGCATCTCAGGAGCATTATGCCGATCCGCAACAGCTCGGTGACAGCCTGCCGCCCGCGCTTCAAGGCGTTGAGCCGCTCTCCGGCGCCGATTTGCAGCCCTTTGCCGGCGGAGAACCGCTGCCGCACCAAGCCATCGTCCCCGAAGCCCGTATGCGCGATTTTTTGCGGCAATCCATAAGCCATAGCTTGGGGCAGCGACTGGATATACCGCAGTTGGTCAAACGTATCGCCCGCCTGCAAACCTTGTATCATCTGCCGCGCAAGCCACGTGTTGTGCCGGCCGGGCGGGTTTATGTCGTCCTCGATCTGAACAAACGCTTGCTGCCGTTCTGGTTGGACGCCCATCGTTTGTGTGAAAGTATCGTCCGTCAGTATGGGTTGAACGGCCTGGAAATTCGCGTCATTGACAATGACCCGCTAGGCGAATATTGGGATTGGTTTGATCAACAGCAACGGCTTAAGCAGTGGCAAGCGCTCACCGCGCAAAGTGTGGTGTTCATCGTCAGCGACCTGGGGCAATTGGCTGAACAACACAGCCCCATACGCACGCGGTGGGACAGTTTTTTCCGGCAACTAAGCCGTAAAAACACCACGCCGGTCGTGCTGGCGCCCGTATCGGCGGCCCAGCAACAGCCCGAGCGCCTAAAAACCATCCGCCAAGTGTTGTGGAACAAACACGGCAAGCTCAAACCGGAAAAGATCGATCCGGATATCAAGGCCCACGCTGAACATGTCCGCAAGGTCTTGGCATTATTATCCATTGCCGTACACGTCGAACCTGAGTTGCTGCGCGCCTTGCTACGCTGTTTACCCGCT
Organism: Methylomonas sp. PHL2-19; assembly: GCF_059331595.1. Classification (NCBI taxonomy): domain Bacteria; kingdom Pseudomonadati; phylum Pseudomonadota; class Gammaproteobacteria; order Methylococcales; family Methylococcaceae; genus Methylomonas; species Methylomonas sp. PHL2-19. The sequence goes on along the minus strand of NZ_CP196839.1, from coordinate 3,550,305 downwards.
GAACAAGCCGATAGCGGCATCGAAGCGGCGGTGTATCAGCATGCCGATATGCAATGGGGTTATACCGCCATCAGCATGCGCCCGGAAAAACGGGCCGAGTATCAAGCCGAATTTAAACAGCTGGACGCCGGCTTGCAATATCAAGTCTTGAGTTTGCTCAAACGCCAGCATATCGGCCAGTTTCCGGCGATTTGGGCGGAGGAAGTCATCAACGCCTTGCCCTTGGTGGCTTTCCCGCTCGAACAATTGGCCGATGTCCAGCAGGCGGAGGCTTTTATGCAACGCTTCGCCAAAACTCTGCAGGGTGCGCATTCCGACAGCGGCATGACGCAATTTGCCCGGCGGCATTTAAACCGGTTAAGCGGTGAGGCGATTCGTTTGAATAATGACCGCTATACCAGTGCGCTTTACGGTTTGGCGTATCGCGAGCAACTGCGGGCTGGCGCTCCGTTGCCTGCGGAATATGATGCCGCCATCGTGCATGAGCTGATTCGTGAACGCTCCGAATTAGCTCGCTATGGCATCTGGCAAGTTGGTGAAGCCTTGAGTATCGCGTATGCCGACACCAGGCCCGTAGAGATAGGTGGCGCGAAATTGGCCGAATTCGACGCAATCCACGACAGTATCATGCTGTGCAGAAGTTGGGTAGAAAATGGCCGGATGCGAGTGGATAAACAATTGCTTCGCTTGCCGGTCCGTGGTGAGTCGTGCATCGTCGGTCAGTTGGATGGGCAGACCCTGGATTTTGATACCGGATTGGCGAGCCTGACGTTTGCAGCATTCACAAAGCCCAGTTGGGCTGACAGTATCGTCCGCAATTCAGAAGGACTCTCGGCTAATTTACGCTTTGCGGGCAAAGATTATCGCTTTTGGTTACAAGCAGGGGAGGGTTTCAACCCTTACATCGAGTTAAAACGGTTTACCGAGGCGGAACCCTTGCCGGAAAAATGGGGCGAGCGGTTTATCAATACTATCCTGTTAAATCAGGAAGATAGAAGGACGCTGCTTACCCAAGTGAGATGGGAGCCGGAAAATCCTAGATCCTGGCCTGTTGGGGTAGACCAATATGGTCTCTACGCCGACCTCACCGTCAACCAGGTCACCCAGCGCTTCCGATGGATAGAGCCTGGTAGTTTTGCAATGGGTTCGCCGGAGGATGAGCCGGAACGATACGAATACGAAACCCAACATGCCGTGACCCTAACTCAGGGCTTCTGGCTGGCCGACAGCGCTGTCACTCAAGCCTTCTGGCTGACGGTGATGGGCGGCGACAACCCCAGTTATTTCAAAGACAGCCTGGAAAATCCGGTAGAGCGAGTCAGTTGGGATGATGCCCATCGCTTCATCGAAAAATTGAATCGGCTGATTCCTGGCCTCACAGCTCGGCTGCCCGCGGAAGCAGAATGGGAATGGGCATGCCGGGCTGGCACCTGCACACCGTTTTCATTCGGGGGCAATATTACGCCGGAACAGGTTAACTATGATGGCAATAGTCCGTATGCTGGTGGCAAAAAAGGTTTGAGCAGATACAAAACTGTGCCGGTAAGATCGTTCTCTGCCAATCCGTGGGGCTTGTATGAGATGCATGGTAACGTCTGGGAATGGTGCGAGGATGTCTGGCAAAAATCCCTTGGCAAGGAAGCGGTGGTTGATCCCTTGATTGAAGAAGGTGTCGATATTAGGCTCCGTGTGCTGCGAGGTGGCTCGTGGAACGACGTGGGCAGAGACGTGCGCTCTAGCGATCGTTATCTCTCTGGGTCCGATACACGAGAAGGTGATGTCGGGTTCCGTCTTGCTTTGGGTTATGCCGAACTCATGTCAGGACCGGTAGGAGGAGCCGTAAAACAGGCAAAGGTATGGACGGCGTCCGGCCCGGACAGCAGCGTCGCGGAGCAACCGCCGGCCTAATTCACGGCGACGATGCCTGAATATTGGCGTAAGCTGACCGAAAGTCAAAAATGATGAAGTATCTTTTGCCAAAGACTAAACGCGAATTTTGCCGTTGATGTTTATCTGCCTGTAAATTATGAGCTCACCCCACCGCAATCACTTGTCGCCACCGATGTTCCCCCTGGCTTGGGCCAGCGAATGGGGCGAGGATGGTTATGGCTTATGGCAGACTTTAATATTCAACAATGTCAGGCAAGTGTTTCGCTGGATTGAGCCGGGGACATTTTTGATGGGTTCCCCGGAGACTGAAACAGGACGCTACGACTACGAATACCGGCAGCGGGTGGACTTCGAATCCGGTTTTTGGTTGGCCGAAAGTGCTCTGACTCAAGCGCTGTGGCTGCAAGTTCATCCGGGTGATAATCCCAGCCGCCATCAGGAACATCCCGACTTTCCCGTGCATCGGGTGAGTTGGGACAATGCCCAAGCGTTTATTGCGCAGTTAAACGAGGCTATCCCTGGTTTTCAAGGCCGGCTACCTAGCGAAGCGGAATGGGAATACGCCTGTCGTAGCGGTAGCGATACGCCGTTCAATTTTGGTGAGACGATTGATTCGCAGCAAGCGAATTTTAACGGCGACTACCCCTATGCAAACGCGCCGAAGTGCGAATTTCGCGGTAAACCCGTGCCGGTAAAGAGTTTGCCCGCGAATGCCTGGGGGCTTTACGAGATGCACGGCAATGTTTGGGAGTGGTGCCGGGATGCTTGGCGAGAACAGATGGACGTTGATAGCGACGTTGATTCACCGTTTGCCTCGGAATCGCCCACCGAACGAATTGCTCGCGGCGGCTCCTGGGATGCCGATGCGACCTTCGCCCGTTCCGCCTACCGATACCACTTCGATAAATCCCAACGCAGCGAGTTCTTTGGATTTCGTTTGCTGGTTGATGGCTAGCTTCAATTTTAAAAGTTCTGACAAATACGGCTTACCGCAATGCGTCCGCTAAGCGACATACCTTAACCGGATTCTCCAGCTATATTTCGTGCTACGAATATTGCCTGACAAGGAAGGGCGTTAGTATGACGAGTCTAAATATTGCGGGTTTGCTTCACCACGGCGTATGGCGCTGTATTGGCTATCTGGCATTCAGTCGAATAAGAGTCGTCGGCAAAGAGCGGCTAACGTTAGTCGGCCCTGTCGTGTTTGTAGCCACTCACCGCAATGGCGCACTCGATGCCGCACCCTATTCGCTTGCCGTTCCTTTGGCGATGCCGATGGTATCGGCGCAGCTGCAGCGTTTACCGCTGGGCAGATTTTTGTTTCGTGGTATTGCGGTAGCCCGTGCCAAGGATAAGGCACGCGGCATTAAGGCCAATAACGGCAAGGCCCTGGCAGAATGCATAGACTTACTGAAAGTGGGTGGACAACTGTTCATCATGCCGGAAGGCACCAGTTCGCTCGGTTGCCGACATTTACCGTTCAATCGTGGTGCCGCGCGTATCGTAGCCCAAGCCATGGCTGCTGGCATCAGGCCCATTATCCAGCCCTTGGCTGTTCACTACGAAGACCCTACTCACTGGCAAAGCCGTGTTGAGGTGTTAATAGGCGCACACATAATGCCGCAAAACGCCGACGAGATAGCGATACACCAGTCGATTACTGATGGCCTGGAGGCCGTTGGGGCTAATTTTGTTAATAGCGAAGCTCAGCAAATGGCAGAAAAATTGGCTTATGCCAGCATTTTAAGTACCGATCTTTCTTACGCTGAACACTTAAAAAAACTCGAGGGCCAGATTGCGCCTGGTTTATCCGAGTCGCTACGGGCGTTGGAGGCAGTGGCCAAGGATAAAGGTCTTTTTCTTCATCAAGGCCTACCTTTAATGCCGCTCCGCTTGTGGCAGCGGGATTTAGTGAATTGGTTACTGCTGGCGCCTGTCATCGTTTGTTTCAGCATATTGAATTTCCCGGTACTGGCTGCCGGGCATATCGCTAGTCAGCTTTTGCCGGACGAGCCGAATGTCATTGCCTTTTGGCGCATGGTAATCGGATTGCCGGTAGGATTATTTTGGGTCGTGACCGTTTGCGTGGGTTTGTTTGTATGTGCCGGACCAAGTTGGTTTGTTCTTTACGGCGCGATCAGTACCGTTGGCCTATTGGCTTGGTACCGATTCCGTAAATTGACGGTAGCACTCGGTAACGCGGTTTTTCATCCTGAGATGAGGGCGGTATTGGTAACAGCCTATCGGAATTTGGCGGAGCGTAAAGCGCATGAATAAACTTCTCGACCCCCCCTTACGCTATTTCAGTATCTATCTGGGCGCTGTTTCAGCCATGGAAATCGCGCACCTGACGGTTTGGAGTCTATTGTTTTGTCCGATGTTGGCCGGCATGGCGGGGTTGGCGCGCAGATATTCCAGACAACACAGTTGGGGACTATTGGCTGCCATTTGTGTCAGTCTGGCCGTGGGTATGAATGTGTCATATCAAGCCATGGCCGGAGCGGTCCCCGCTGTCCGGAGCGTACGCTTCGATGCCCAGTTAATGGCATTGGATAGGTTATTGATAGGCGAAACGCCGTCGGTATGGTTGGAACGATGGATTAGCCCACCGCTCACCGAACTAATGAGCGCTTGCTACTTGTTATTGATGCCATTATTGCTGGTCAGCCTACTGCGTTATTTTTTCCGGCGCCGGGAGTTGCTCGGCGAATTTTACACCGGCCTATTCGCGGTATACGGCTTGGGTTTTCTCGGTTATCTGCTGGTGCCGGCTGCCGGGCCTTGGCTGGCTTATCCGGAGTTGTTCAACGTCAAATTGAGCGGCGGCGCGGTCACGGCATTTAATCAAGCGATGGTTGAGCAAGGCAGTAATAAAGTCGATGTCTGGCCGAGTCTACATGTGGCTGTGACGCTTTATATACTGGGATTTGCCGGACGGCATCATCGCCTCGAGTTCTGGGTTTTGTTGTTGCCGATATTGGGTTTATGGATCGCTACTCTTTATTTGCGTTATCACTATTTTGTCGATGTCCTCAGCGGCTTGGCGTTGGCCGGCTTTGGTTTGTACGAAGCTCGCCGTCATGCCGATCACCCTGCCATTAACCCCAGCAAGAAGGATACCTATGCCAACGCTGTTTGATTTTCATCATCCGTCTGCTCTGGATTCCGCCATATCCGGCGGTAAGGGCGCCAACCTTGCCCGCTTGACGCAGGCTGGGTTTGCGGTACCACCAGGCTTTGTGTTGCCGCCGGAGAGTTACTACTCGTTCATTGAGCAATACGATGCATTGCCGGATTTGCTTCGGGATTTGCCTATAGACGAACCCCTGGCCTTGGAACAGGCGTGCACAAGTATATGCGAGCAGTTGACCCAGCTACCGGTGCCAGAAAGCCTGAAGCAGGCAATTGCGGCGATGTTAGCTAAGTTTCCAGGTGATACGGCGTTCTCCGTGCGTAGTTCCGCCACTGCCGAGGACTTGGGCGGCGCAGCATTCGCCGGGCAGCACGAAACGTATCTGAATTGCATCGGCATCGACGACATTGTTTCGCGCATCCGGGATTGCTGGGTGTCGCTGTGGAGTGCCCGCGCCATTGCTTACCGCTTGCAGGCCGGTATCGGCTTATCGAACACTGCGATGGCGGTGGTGGTGCAAAAAATGGCCTTCAATCGGGTCGCCGGCGTGGGGTTTTGCATCAATCCGGTTACCGGCGATCCAGCACAACAGTCGGTCGATGCCAATTATGGCTTGGGTGAATCGGTGGTGGGTGGTGAGCATCAGGTTGATCATTGGTTGCTGGAGAAGTCGTCCGGGCGAGTGTTGGAGGCGGTGTTGGCGCATAAATCCTCATGCATCGTCGCCGACCGCACCGGTACGCGCAGCGAGAACTTGTCAGATGATCAAGCTAATTTACCTTGTCTCAGCGAACCGGAGTTGGCTGAGCTATCCGATTTGATACGGCGCGTCGAAAAGTTTTACGGTTATCCGCAGGACATAGAGTGGGGTTTTGAAGGTGAACAATTATGGCTGTTGCAAGCACGGCCGATTACCCGTATCCCGCCGCGCTGGACCCGTGACGAATCCGCCGAGCGATTTCCCTCGGTGATTACGCCGCTGGCTTGGGACTTGGTGGAGGAGGGTTTTCACCAATCGCTGTCGCATTCTTTCGAATTGATGGGCTTGCCGCCGTTTCACGGCAAGTGGTTCGCCTTGTTCGATAATTATGTATACGGCAATCAGAATGCCGTCGAAGTTTATGCCGAAGGCACTGCAAATTCCTTAAACGTGCGTTCAGTTGCCGAACTGCTGTCTGCTTTACCGACACTGCGCAAACGCTATGCCTGGGTGCAGGAATTACCGATGGCGTGGTCGCGCGATTTGGATCGCTATTTACTGGGACTTGGCGAATTAATGGCCGAGCCGCTGACAGGACGCTCGATTCCCGAGTTGTGGGATTTTGTACTGCGGGTGAAACAGCTAGGTGCGGAATATTTCCTGCCTAATATTGCCATTTCCATTACTCAGCGCACCCTTTACAAACTGGTGTACAGCATCGTTGGGGCGGCGGTTGGCGAAGCGGATGCGCCGGCGACCTTTGATAGCTTGCTGGCGTACTGCGAAACCAAAACAGGTTTCGTCAATAAGGAACTTTACCGGCTGGCACGGCGGATAGCCGAATGCCCCAAACTTGTTCAGGCGTTGCGCACCCAAACGGGCCAGCAATTTCTGGCTTCCGGTGGATTCATACAGGAAGCAGATATTGCAGCCGCTTTCCAGCGTTTTTTACAGGATCATGGGCATCGGGAAGTGGAGTTCGATCCCTATCATCCGACCTGGTTGGAAGCGCCATGGCTGGTGATTGAAAATCTGAAAATGATGTTGGACTCGACCCTGGAAGATCCTGCCGAAAAAGAACGTATTCTGAAAATCCGGATGTTGGAAACCGAGCGGCAATTGATCGGCGGGTTGCCGGAGGATTTGCGGTTTCCTGTTCAGGAGCTATTGCGCTTGGCGCGGGTTTATACCGCATTGGACGACATAGAACATTATCAGACGACACGATTGACATTGCCGTTCCGCAAGGGTTTGCGGGCCTTGGGTGTAGCCTTGCAGGCCAGAGGCATAGTTACGGAAGTGATGGATGTATTCTTTGCCAGAGCCGAACAGCTCTCGGAAACAATCCGCGTTAACGACGCCGAGTCGTGGCATTGTTTGACGGATAGCATAGTCCGGGAAAAACAGGCTTATCAAAACCATAGGCAGCATTCACCTGAATGGGAGTTGGGTAAGTCACAAGCCTATTCCGCTAAAGACGGGGACTTTGTTGGTTTGCCCGGTAGCCCCGGCGTTGCCAGCGGCGTGGTATTTAAGGTGTTGTCGCAGGACGATTTCGCCGATTTTCCCGCCAACGCGGTATTGGTGGCTCGTACCACCAACCCGGCCTGGACGCCTTTATTTTATAAGGCGGCGGCCGTGATCACCGAAAGCGGCGGACCTTTGTCGCATGGTGCAGTGACTGCAAGGGAAGTGGGTTTACCTGCGGTAATGAGCGTCAGAGGTGTGCTGGATGCATTGACGAACGGCGACAAAGTGACAGTCGATGGTATTGCGGGCCGAGTAAGGCTAGATTGACGCAAATCTTCGTAAGCAGGTCGGTCGGTCCACTTGGCAAAAATTCGGGACACCATCGGTTTTTGTCATAAGCGCAAGTTTCAGAGCTTTGCGCGCAAGCCAATTAGAGCTGTGCGCAAGGCTTTTCCGGATTCGCGCAAGCTTATTTGCCTGGCGGGCAAGGCTTTTTTCCTTGTGCGCAAACCATTGAAGCTAGCGTGCGAACCAAATAAGGTGGCGGTTTGGCCTCAAGGCCTTGCGCTTAAGCTATTAAGGCTTGCGTTTATTGCAAATTGCCTTGCCCGCGAAGCAATTTACCTTGCGGGCAAGGCTCTGAAAGTGGCGAGTGGCTCTAATATGCTTGCGGCTTTAGCGGAAAGGCTTGCGCGCTATGCTTTTATCTATTCCGCCAAGGGATAAAGCTTAATCGCTAAGCCGGAAAGCCTTGCCGGACAGCCATTATGCTTATCTTGTTTAGCCGGCAGGTTGGGTGGCCTGGGTTTTTGCCTTGGTGCCGCGATTAAACCGAACAGACATCGCCTGCCGCAGGGTTTCCAAGCCCGCGCCCTTGCCGGCGATTTTTAAAGAAGCGTAAGCATCCAGGCTAAAACTATAAATATCGCTGCCCAGCGCCATATCGGTATCCTCGCCTCTGCTCAATAAATCGCGCAGGCGGTGCAGGCGAGGGCGGAGTTTGTCGAGCGTCACCAGATCGGCTTGCGCTTCGACCATATCGAGACCGGGCGGAATGGCTTGGGTGTTTTGGGTGGCTAACGTCAGCGTCTGCCGGCAGAACGCTTCGGTTTTATCGCCCATTTTCAGGATAGTGCGGCGTTCTTCCGGGGTTAAAACAAGAAAGCCGGCGAAGCGGTCTTCCAATGTCTTTAGCGCGGCGTCTATGTCGGTCAGATCATTATCGGAAAGGCTTAAAGAAATCAGATGTTGACTCATGTTTATCTCCTTTTAGCGTGGCTGATAGTGCGGATGATTGGGTGTGGTCCGCAGAACAAAAGCGTAGGCCATATTTGGAGAAGCGCGTGAATTTATTTGCTAGGAAGTGAGCTGCTTTTGGTTGCTTCTGTGTTGGATTCTGGTTTCCAAGCTCTGGCTTGGAAACTCAATCTTGGAAGCTATTGCTTCCCGGCAAATAAAGAAAGCTAGAGCTTTCGAGCCTCAGCTTACCAAGCTGGAGCTTGGTAATCAGTGGGAAGCCATGAAAACGAAGCTTGGACTGATGTCGGATACGGCCATTGATAGCGGACGCATCTGCCGCGGGCGATGCGCTTCAAATTTTTTATTGCCTTCAAGCTGCGCATACGCTCTGGGGTGGGGACTTAGTAGCGGATGTCTAGCGTGTCGAATGGCACCGCAGGAGCGATACAGGATGGAGCGTGGGCACGATAATTCTTGGCTTTCAACGCTGTTTCGGGCTAGTATCGATCCGGCTATTCCGATACGAGAGCACCCTCATGATCAGCGCTGAACTGCGGCAACTACCTGCAACCGAAAAACTCAAACTTATCGAAGCTCTGTGGGACGATTTGCTCAATAACGAAAACGACGTCCCGGCGTTACCGTGGCATCAGGAGGAATTACAGCGCACAGAAGCAGCTTATGCAGTAGGGGATATCGAGGCGGTCGATTGGCAGCAAGCCAAAAAGGCATTACGCTCGCGGTTCGAATGAAAATTCGGATTTTACGCACTGCCATGGATGATTTGACGGCAGGACGCTTGTTTTACGATAAGCAGCAAGAAGGAGTAGGCGATTATTTTTTCGACAGTCTGTTCGCCGAAATTGATTCATTAGCTTTGTATGCCGGCGTTCATAGCCTGCATTTTGGATTCCATAGGCTTTTGGCAAAGCGGTTTCCCATTACAAAGTGATCGACGATCAAGCCCTTGTGTTTCGAATTCTGGATTGTAGGCGGAATCCAAAGCGGCTTCTGCAGGGATGGGGAGTTAATCGGTTTGGGCTTAGTTGTACCGCATTTCACTGGTATTCAAGCTCCAGCTTGAATACCTACATCTCGGAAGCTCTTGCTTCCCGTCAAATAAAGAAAGCAAGAGCTTTCAAGGTTCGGTTACCAAGCTGGAGCTTGGTAACCAGTGTAAAAGCAGCGGCAGTCGGCCAATTGCGGACCGCTACGTTATGGTTGTGAGTGACAGCACTTGAATGGATAACCGCCTATCAGTTTACCTAAAGATAGTGATTGCACTGCCTGCCCCCCCCGACTTTGTATCGACTTGTTAAAATCACTGATTGCCGAAAAAACTGCAATCCGCCCCATATAAGCGATTGTTCGTAAAGAAATTCTCAGGAAAAACCATTAACAAGTTCGACTAATTTAAAGAGCTGATCAAAAGTAGTTTTACCGAATTCTTTTGGATTTACTCTCATGATTTAGGCTAATGATGGAAAAAATAAACTAGACTATTCGTTTTGAAAAACATGACCTAAGCAAATGAAAATCACCAAGCTTCATGCTGAGAATGTGCATGGATATCTACCTCTAGATGTAACTTTTTTTGAAGACCTAACTTTTCTAATTGGATTAAATGGGTCTGGAAAAACGTCCGCGCTACGATTGTTGATGGCTCTTCTAACACCTAACATCAATGAGCTGGCATCCATCACATTTTCTCTTGCCGAAGTCACTGTTATTGATAGTGAACAAGAGATCGTTGTTTCAGCAACAAAATCTTTAGAAGGCGTCGAGCTTAGTATAAGTTCGATTGATGAATCACTCTGTATCAGCAGATCAGAGCTTGAATTATTTCTGGATACTAAGCGTGGTGATGAGCCTGGTTCCAAAATACGCGAAATGTATCAATCTACGCCTGTTTTTCATTCAATATCGAAGATGTCGACACCTATGTTTTTAGGGTTGGATCGGAGGTTTTTCGTTCCTGGATCAACTACTGATGAGTTAGATGAAGCTAGGCGACGTGAGTTTATGGCTAGAAGATTTTGGCCAGATGATCCTACATTTCGCAGTTCAGCTGCTATAGCAAGCCTTATCGAGGTGAACTACTTAGTTGTTACCAGCATGCAAGAAATTAGAGCGAAGCAAGAGCAACTTGATGAAAGACTTCGTAATGAGTTTTTCAAGAAAGCATTTGAATATAAGCCTGGTGACTTTGGATCGAATGTCGATCTTCCTTCAAAAACTGAATTAGAACAGTACCGCCAGCTTGCCAAAATTGCCCAAGCTGCAGAGGGGACTAAAATACCAATACCTGAGATTCAAAATGCGTTAACGCACTTTTTTGAAAAAATGAGTCGCGTGGTTGAGTCGTTGGACAAAAGTGCCAAAGAATCTAAAAAAGTAACTACGAAAAAAAATAAAAAAAAGGATGACGGGGGTTTTCTCATGATCACCTTGAATGGATTATCAACAGGCCTCAAGCAGATCGTATTCTTGAGCATTTGGAATTACTCCATCAATACATTGAAGATAGAAACTCTCTTAGAACACCTATTACTAGATTTCAAACACTGATTAATAATTTTCTAAAACAAACGAGAAAATCGGTTGAGGTTGCTAGCAATGGCCAACTTACGATCCATGTAATTGGTGACTCAGAGGATAGCCGCACTCACAACGGCCTGATCACGCTGTTCAGTTTGCATTTGGTTAAGCCGGGCTTGATAGCGGTAGAACTTGGCCGGTCACTGAATCGTGTCCAAGAAATTCGTTTGTTGGCCTATTTTCTGGTTTCCAAGCTCTCGCTTGGAACCTAAATCTTGGAAGCTATTGCTTCCTGGCTAATAAGAAAGCTGGAGCTTTCGAGGTTCGGTTACCAAGCTGGAGCTTGGAAACCAGTGGAATAGGCGGCAACACTTGATGGTCAGGAGCCAAGTTAATTCTCCCGAGTCAAATGTAAAACCACCCCATCTGCCCTTATAATGCCGGGCTTTTACCAGATTCTCCGCCCCATGTCCGTCCAAGACACCCTGAAACAACTCGCCAAAAATCTCCAAAACTGCATGGGCACTGACCGCCACGGCTTGAAGCGGCAACTGGACAGACTGCGCAGTGAGGCGAGTAAGGGTAAGGATGTGGCGGGGCAAGTACAGCAAGTGGCTGATAAGATCGAGCGTTCGGTGGGGCGTTGCAACCAGCGCCGGGCATCGGTGCCGGTGATTAATTACCCGGATTTGCCGGTCAGCGGCAAGAAGGACGAGATTGCCGAGCTGATTAAAAACCATCAAGTGACCATCGTCTGCGGCGAGACCGGTTCCGGCAAGACTACGCAGTTGCCTAAAATTTGTCTGGAAATAGGGCGTGGCTTAACAGGTTTGATTGGTCACACTCAACCACGCCGGATTGCTGCCCGTACCGTGGCCGACCGGATTGCCGAGGAACTGGGTCAGCCCATCGGTCAGGCGGTGGGTTACAAGGTGCGCTTTCACGACCAAACGCATCCTAATTCGCTCGTCAAACTGATGACCGACGGCATCCTGCTGGCCGAGTCGCAGAACGATCCTTACTTAAATCAATACGACACCATCATCATCGACGAGGCACATGAGCGCAGCCTGAATATCGATTTTTTGATGGGCTATCTGCGCTGGTTATTGCCGAAACGCCCGGATTTGAAGGTGGTGATTACCTCCGCTACCATCGACCCGGAGCGCTTTGCCAAGCATTTTAATGACGCGCCGATTGTGAATGTTTCCGGTCGCACCTATCCGGTGGATGTGCGCTACCGGCCTATCGAATTGATCGAGGAAGACGACGAAACCTCCGCCGATTTGCAGCAAGCCATTCTGGATGCGGTGGACGAGTTGTACCGGGATATGCGCGGCGACATCCTGATTTTCTTGAGCGGCGAGCATGAGATTCGCGAGACCGCCGAGTCCTTGCGTAAGTCGCACAATAATGCCCGCTACGAGGTGTTGCCGCTGTATTCCAAGCTTAGCGTTGCCGAGCAGGAGCGGGTGTTCAAACCCAGCGGCAACAAGCCGCGCATTGTGCTGGCGACCAACGTGGCGGAGACGTCCTTGACCGTGCCGGGCATCCGCTGCGTGATCGATTCCGGCCATGCCCGTATCAGCCGTTACAGCCACAAAAGCAAGATTCAGCGTTTGCCTATCGAGCGTATCTCCCAAGCCAGCGCCAACCAAAGGGCAGGGCGCTGCGGGCGGGTGGCTGAGGGTATTTGCATCCGGCTGTATTCGAAAGAGGATTATCTGGCGCGCCCGGAATTTACCGAACCGGAAATCTTGCGCACCAATCTGTCGTCGGTGATTTTGCAGATGGCGGCTTTGAAATTGGGCGACATCGAAGAATTCCCGTTCGTCGAACCGCCCGACGAAAAAATGGTCCGCGACGGCAAGACTTCGCTGTTCGAAGTCGATGCGTTGGATAAGCAGGGCAATCTCACTGAAACTGGCCGGCAGTTGGCGAAGATTCCGACCGACCCCAAACTGGCGCGCATGCTGCTGGCAGCGGCGCAACTGGGTTCGCTGCACGAGGTGGCGATCATCGTCTCGGCGCTGAGCATCCAGGACCCGCGCGACAAACCGGCCGATAAATTGCCGCAGGCCGAAGCCAAACATGCCCAGTTCAAGGCCGAAGATTCGGACTTTTTGAGTTTGCTGAATCTGTGGAATGCTTTTGAAGAGCAGAAGAAACATCTGACCAACAGCAAGTTGCGCAAGTATTGCCAGGACAATTTCTTGTCTTACATTCGCATGCGCGAGTGGTACGACATTCACACGCAGATCATGCAGGTGGCGCGTGGTGATTTGGGTTTGAAGACCAGCGGCAATCCGGCTAATTACGAGCAAATCCACATGGCGTTGTTGCCGGGTTTGTTATCGAATATCGGTTTTAGACACGAGCAATACGAATATCTGGGCGCGCGGGGTTTGAAGTTTTTCATCTTTCCGGGTTCCGGCCAGTACAAAGCGCGGCCGAAGTGGATCATGGCCGCCGAACAAGTCGAAACCAGCAAGGTCTATGCACGGACCGTCGCCAAGATCGAGCCGGAATGGATAGAAGCCTGCGCCCAACATCTGGTCAAACGCAATTACTACGACCCGCATTGGGAGAAAAACGCCGGCCGTAGCGGGGTTTACGAGCGCACCCTGTTGTACGGTTTGACCTTGCAAGCCAAGCGCAAAGTGCCTTACGAAAATGTCGATCCTAAGGCCGCGCGGGAGATGTTTATCCGCCATGCGCTGGTGAATCACGATTATCACAGCAATGCGCCGTTCTTTAAGGCCAACGAGGCCTTGCTGGAAGAGGTGGGCTACATTCAGCACAAAGGCCGCCGCGTCGATTTGGTGGAAGACGAGGAATGGCTGTATCAGTTTTACGATAAAAAGCTGCCGGCTGAGGTGGTGAGCGGCATCACCCTCGATCAGTGGCGCAAGAAAGTTGAGCGCGATAATCCGAAGATTCTGTTTCTGACTAAGGAAGATTTGACCCGCCACGACGACGGCAAGATCAACGATTGGGATTTTCCGGATAGCAAGAAGGTTGGCGATTTGACTATCGAATTGCATTACCGCTTTGAGCCGGGTCACGACGAAGACGGGGTGACGGCCATCGTACCTGTGCATCAGCTCAATCAAATTCGCCAGGCGCCGTTCGATTGGTTGGTCCCGGGCATGCTGGAAGAAAAAGTCACGGCCTTGATCAAATCGCTACCCAAGCATCTGCGTAAGCATTTCGTGCCGGTGCCGAACACCGCCAAAGCTTGCCTGGAAATTGAACCGGATTTTAAGGGCTCGTTGTTCGAGTGGTTGAGCGGTCGTTTGCGCAAACTGACCGGCGAATCGATACCCTTGAATGAGTGGCAGCCGGATGCCTTGCCGGACCATTTGAAAATGAATTTCCGCATCGTTGATGATCATGGCCGGGCCTTGGGCTATGGCCGTAACCTGGCTAAGCTGCAAGCCGACTATGCCACAAAGGCTGGTGACAGTTTCGACAAGCTGGCACAGGAAGAGATGAACCATACCGGCTGCATTGCCTGGGCATTCGACGACTTGCCCGAGACCTGGCAGTTCATGCAAAAAGGCCAAACTTTTATCGGCTTTCCGGCGATTGTGGATGAAGGCGACACGGTGGGGGTGAAGATACTCGACACCCAGTACAAGGCCGATCTGGCGCATTTCGATGGTTTGACCAAGTTGTTTCAATTGCAATGCCGCAAGGACGCGCAGTATTTGTTAAAAAACAGTGGGGTCCAGGCTACTTTGCAATTAGCCTATAACCAACTGCCCAAGCATCCGTTGTTGACAGAACGGCCGGGCGGCGATTTTAAGGAGGATCTACTATTCTTGATCTTTAATAGTGTGTTTGTTGCTGATAGTACGATCCGCAGCCAGCAGCAGTTCGAAGCGGCGCTGGCGGCCAAAAAGGCTACGCTGGTCACGGTTGGGAATCAGGTGGGCAAGCATGTCACGGAAATCATGGCAAACTACCAAACGGTAAGACAGCGATTGAAGCAGCCTGGCGTCAGCCCAAATTTGCGGGAAGACTTGGAAAAACAACTGAGTTTGCTACTGTTTAGCGGTTTCTTACGATATACGCCGTTGGCGCAGATACAAGCGATGCCGCGTTATTTAAAAGCCATTGAGTGTCGTCTGGATAAGCAAAAGCCCGATTCGGCGGACATCCAAGGTCTGCACAGGCTATCGCAACGCTTTTGGCAGCATGTCGAAAAGCAAATGAAGACTTTGGTGCCGATGCCGGAACGCGAAGCCTTCCGCTGGAGTTTGGAAGAATTGCGCGTGTCCTTGTTTGCGCAGCAACTTAAAACCGCTTACCCGGTTTCGGTGCAGCGTCTGGAAAAGACTTGGAACGAAAAGTTTTAATCAGCCTCTGATTTTTGTGCCCACTACAGAAGGAAGCCCAAGATGATACCCATTCGAGATTCGATACCTTGTAACATCAAGCCTTATGTGACCTGGGGCATCATGGCTATTTGCATAGCAGTGTACGTAGCGATGCTGTTTATGCCGGATGAAATGGGGCAGCACTTTGTTTACATGTACGGGATGGTGCCGATTCGATATTCCAATCCGGATTGGGCTTATAGTTTTGGTTTGCCGCCGGATCATTATCTGTCGTTTTTTACCAATATGTTCCTGCACGGCGGTTTCCTACACCTGTTGATGAACATGGTGTTTTTATGGATATTCGCCGACAACATCGAAGACTTGATGGGACATAAACGCTTTGCGGCGTTTTATGTGTTGTGCGGACTGTTGGCAACCTATGCGCAGTGGTATTTTTATCCCAAGATGGCGGTGCCGGTGGTGGGTGCATCCGGCGCCATCGCCGGCGTGTTGGGGGCGTATTTTTTTCGCTTCCCACAAGCTACCGTAGTGATACTGGTGCCCATCCTGTTTTATCCGCTGTTTTTCCATGTGCCGGCGATAGCCTTTCTTGGATTCTGGGTGATTATCCAAATCGGCGATGTATTCACCGCAGCGGTTTTAGATAATGTCGCGGTGGATTCGGCTTGGTGGGCGCATCTGGGCGGTTTCGTTGCCGGGGCTTTGCTGCATCCGTTTTTTATCGAAAAGAAACCCGCGGCATATCAATTCCTGTCTGATGAATAGGCCTTTAAGCCGCGTTTAACCGGCAAAAAAGCAAGAAACGGTAGGGCTTTTATTTTATAATGTCGGCAGTTGGCTAACCGGCTGAAAAGGCAACCAAAAACAAGTCCGTTGCCTGTGTTTGCAAAAGATTCTTCATTCATTCGAGACAAATAAACATGAAAAACCTTAATGTCGCATTGGTAAGACTGCTGCAGTTTGTGGTGTTCGCGCTGTTCACATTCATCGTATTGTTGTACTTCGGTACTTTGATTTTGTTGCCGCTGGATATAGTGGTGTTAATTACCAAAATGCTGCATATGGTAGGTATCGGTACCTTGTTCGGTGCGATTGTTGCCGTGCCGGTAGTGGCTTACATGGGCAAAATCGTTTACAGCACACCGGGCTTGATTCAAATGATCGTCGAGAATGGCATCGATTTAGCCAATACCGGCAAGCAACGGGTTGAAGCGTTCAACAAAATTGCCGAGGCGGTTAAATAGACTGCTCCACGCAATCGTAAAAAAGGGGCTTGCAAGCCCCTTTTTTGTGCCTGTCGATTTGCCGAGCATTGATTATTTTCCGAAATGGTTGCTTGGTCCGGCGGCTTGAATAATGGTATTTGGCCCGGTAAATTCCCTGGTAGCCAGCCAGATCCCCGGCGTTTATCAGCTGTCGGAATTTTTTACAGCAGCTTTTTTGCAACCAAACAAACTGGTTCAGTTGATTTTTTCGATTTCACTCTATTAGCTGCTCAAATTCTGCAAATTGGCGTATTAAGCGGCTGATGTATCGGTAAAGCGGATGGTTAGCGTAAATGGCTAAGTCGAGAAAATTTACACCTGACGGTTCGACTTTTGCTGGGTTTGGTCTGCGGCTAATAAAAGTCTTTTAAGTACATAAGCTTGTGTTCTGTGTGTATGTTTTTTGCTTAACTTTTAACGTAAAAAAATTTGTTAAATAATCCTGTAAGTATGCGTAAAGCAAGGGGAATATTATGGACGCAAAGAAATTAGATACATCAACTAAAAGCAGAAATGACGAGCACTGCGACCACCCGTCCTTAGCCAAAGAATATGTCTCCGGCGTACCCACCGGAAACTTTGTTTGCGCACAATGCGGTCGTCATCTGACTTCAATTATCAGAACATCCAAAAAGTAAATTCTGCCGATTCCGCGCATGCCTTCACCGGTGTGCGCATTCAGGATCATTCTTCCAACCTTCAATTACTTTCCGGTAACGCTAGGCTTTGGCTGGCGGAGCTTTCTTGCGGCTTGAATTTACTGTCTTTGATTGATGGCCGGCTATCCCAGGGATGCACGATGCGCCTGGCTGCAGGTTGCAAAAATCTTCAAACAGGCGCAATCTTGGAGCTGTGGTACTACGGCTATTCAGGGCGTGTGCAGCACGTTTTTCTGATTTAGCGGTATGAGCTTAATTCAACCCCACAAACAGCCAGTGCAGGTCAATGCGCACTGGCTTTTTTTGGACTATCCATTTTGAAGGAAAATGTTATGGCATATTGGTATCCCGACAATTCGCAGTCTATCGGCAAAACACCGCTGGTCAGGCTTAACCGCATTACCGACGGCGCTCAAGTCACACTATTGGCTAAAGTGGAAGGGCGTAACCCAGGATATTCGGTGAAATGCCGCATCGGCGCGGCAATGATCAACGATGCGCAACATCGCGGCCTGCTGGGACCCGGCAAAGAGTTAATCGAGCCAACCAGCGGCAATACCGGCATTGCACTGGCGTTTGTCGCCGCCGCCCGCGGCATTCCGTTGACTTTGACCATGCCGGATACCATGAGTATCGAGCGCCGCAAATTACTAGTGGCCTACGGCGCCAAACTGGTGCTGACCGAGGGCGCCAAAGGCATGAAAGGCGCCATCGCCAAGGCGGAAGAGATTGTCGCTTCCGATCCTGAGCGCTATGTACTGTTGCAGCAGTTCAAAAACCCCGCTAACCCGCAAATCCACGAGCAGACCACCGGCCCGGAAATTTGGCATGACAGCGATGGCGCGGTCGATATTTTGGTTGCCGGCGTCGGCACCGGCGGCACCATTACCGGTGTATCGCGCTACATCAAACTCACGCAAAGCAAACCCATCGTTTCTATTGCCGTGGAGCCGCAAGCTAGCCCGGTGTTGACTCAGTATCGCAGCGGCCAAGATATACAGCCTGGGCCGCATAAAATTCAGGGCATAGGGGCCGGATTTGTGCCCGATGTATTGGATTTATCCATGATCGATGCCATCGAACAAGTCAGTAATGATGAAGCGATTGAATATGCGCGGCGTTTGGCGCGGGAAGAAGGCTTGTTATCCGGAATTTCCTGCGGTGCGGCGGTCGCGGCGGCAGTGCGGGTGGCAAAACGGCCTGAAAATGTCGGCAAGACCATAGTGGTGGTACTGCCGGACTCCGGCGAGCGGTATTTGAGCTCTGCTTTATTCGAAGGCTTGTTCGATGCGCAGGGCGTGGCGGTTTGAGTCGGCGCTGAAGTTAAGGGGCAGTGGCTAAGGTTTTTGTAAAAGCTTGGCAAACTGGCTGCTGCCCCCTTTGTATTTCCGCTATATGCATTATTAGGTCGAAACATCATTTTGGCCGGTAGCTGAAATATTTCTGTATTGTGCAAAATGCGGCTGAATAATAAACAGGGAAGTCCGGTGTTCAGGGCAAAGCGGGAGGATTGAGATTGTTGACTTACCGCTATCGACCCGTTGCTGTCTGCCGCTCGATTTGAATGAATGACGGTAACTAGCTCATTAACGGCCACAAATCCTGTTGATCTACAGTAATATATTGATCAGAAAATTATCGTTTGTTAGCCCATTTGTCTGCAGATAAATGGGCTAACTATCTATTTTGTATTTGGGCCACACATGCTGTGTTACAAAGTTCCTCGCTGCGTATTGCGTCAGCGATCTAGTTCAAATGAAATAAAAGCCACACCTCCCAGTGGAGTTGCGCATTGGATGGATGTATGGCTCCCGCGTATGAGTCACTTCGCTCAGTTCGGCCTCTTCCTATTTACTGTATTCAGCCTTTACTTTACGGTCTTACCCCTTTATCAGAAGGCACTACTAGGGGCTGTTGCCGTTTCACATCGGTAACCATATAAATGCACAAGCCAGGGCGATAGCACCTTCAAAATTGCGTTTTAGTTTGTCATATCGGGTGGCAATAGCTCTAAAATGTTTCAGTCGCGCAAATACGTTTTCAACGAGGTGGCGATATTTATAGAGACACCAGTCCATTTCCTCATTCCCGACTATTGAATTTTGTTTTCTTGGGATGATGGGGACTGTGCCTTGGTCTCGAATTTGAATCCGTAACGGCTCGCTGTCATACCCTTTGTCTGCAATCATGTAGCCCGCCTGGGGGAGCTTGGCCACAAATTCCGGCGCTTCTTTGCAGTCATGTACTTCGCCCCCCGTAATCGAGAACTGGATGGGAAGTCCACCGGCATCAACCGCCATATGGATTTTGGTCGTGTTGCCTGCGACCGATTTCCCGATGGCTGTTGGATTTTCATGGGCGCCGCCGCTACTGTGTTGATGGGCTTTAATAATGCTGCCATCAATAAATAGCCATTCCAAATCAGGCTCAATCACTAGCGCTTGAAAGATACCCCTCAGCTTTTCTTGCAGTGACCAGGCATTGAAGCGCTTGTACACGGCATTCCACTTGCCAAAAGCGACGGGCAAGTCTCGCCAAGGGCAGCCAACACGCAAGCGATAAAAAATCCCTTCGACCGTTTGCCGAAGACCGGGTTTGTCGTAAATGCTGAAACTCAACATAATCGTTTTTAGCTTTTCCCAGTGGGTATCTGTAAGCAGTTGGCGTGGCATTCGCTAGTTATCGTTTGATTGAAAACTCAATCAATATGGCTCGCCAATCGATTTTCAAAGGGATTATGACAAAATGGCAACAGCCCCTAGATGAAGCGATTGCAAGGAAGGAACTTGAGTTGAAGGGCGCAACCGCGCTTCTTGAAAAGAAGTATGGGAGAATCCGCTCGTATGCAGTAAGTGAATACGTGACAAAGGCGTCGGTAACATGTTCTGACTTATCAATAAAACCTTCAGAACTGCCGCCACTTAATGCAAAAGAAACCCATCAGACACCCGATGTCGAGGGCGTCTACGAGATTGACGTTGCAAACTGTCTAAAGTCCGTGTTCGAAACAACCAAGTCATTTAAGCGAGAGCTTTCTCCTCAGGATCAAGCCTTTTTTCTAGGAGCAATCACATCTATTGGCACGCAATTGACTGAATTGCGTAACACTTCCTTTGAACAATACAAAATGGTCGATGAAACAATCTCCGAAGACAAGATAATAGCGCAGCGGAAATCGAGTTTCGCCGTTCAGTATCTTGAGCTTATGGAGGCATCCTACTCTCCAGAACGACTTAAGGAAGAACTCCGCAAAGCAGCGATCATTTTAGAGAAGTTGCGGATCGCCCATGAATACGGGGCGACTATTCGGGAGCAAGTTTTTAGCTTGCATCAGTTAACTTGGCCCAAACCCCCAATGCCTTCCTGACTTCGCTCCAACCCCGCAACTAATGTGTTCGCTATTTTAATTGGCGGCTTTCTGATCTATAGCTGCCATATATTCAAATTTTTGAACGTCGCATTATGGCCGATTGAAGCCAGATGCTTGGAAGTGCCAACCAACCCCAAATGCACATGACTGTTATCTCTTTGCTAAGTCAAAGCAAGCACCCGTTTGACTCACGGCGCGCCCAATCACCAGCGCTCCCGGTAATCATATCGGGGCATCGGCCGCGGCGGATAGCCGTAATAGTCCAGCGGCGGCCGCGCGAAATAGCGCGGCGGCGGGGGAGGGTAATAGCCCAATCTTGCCGGGCCATGCATCCTAAAATATGGCCGGTAAGCATGCCCGTGATGGTGATGATGCCGCCTATGGTGGCCATGTCCCCAATTATCTCCATGCGCCAAAGCGGTTCCGGACCATAACACGCCGATTAACAATATCGTTATAAGCCTGAACATATATCCTCCTTTGTGGGATTGTTTCAGTCGCAGCGGATTGTTCGCCTTTTTGCTTAAAAACCTCTTAATTCCGCTGCGCTGTTTGAAAGCAGAGCAGATCGAATGCCGACTTGCACATCGCTCAAACCATTGGCGCCACATTCCCGAAGCGCTTCAAATCCCGGATTTCGTACTTCTCAATTTATTTGCACCGTGTTTAAGGCAGGCTGTCCCAAAAAACCGGTTCATGCGCCTGTGGGCAGGCTGAGTAACATCGCCACATTAAAGTTTGATGAAAATGCCGATTTGAATGAACCTTGCTGGTTTGCCCGGGAATAAACGCTGCACGTAACCACGGTTTTGTCTGGTTACCGAAATTGAACCGGGCGTCAGATTATCCTCACTGGAAACTAATGGCGCCCGCATAGTGACGATGCAGCAAAAGGAATCCGGGCCATGACGCTTAGCAAGCAATCCAAAAGAATCATTGTGTATTCTCACGATACCTTCGGTCTGGGCAATATCCGGCGGATGTTGGCTATTTCTAAATCCTTGGTGGATGCCGATCCGAATGTCTCGGTTTTGATTTTGTCCGGCTCGCCGATGCTGCATGCCTTCCGGATTCCGGACCGCATCGATTACATCAAGTTGCCTTGTCTTTCGCGTAGCGTCAAAGGCGATTATTCGGTGAAGTTTCTGGATATGGAATACGCCCAATTGCTCAAACTGCGCAGCAACATCATCCGCAGCGCAGTGCTGGATTTCGACCCCGATTTGATTCTTGTCGATAAAAAGCCCTACGGCGTCAGCGACGAATTGGGCGCGGCTCTCAATCTAATGCAACGCCGCGGCCACCGCGCCAAACTGGTCTTGTTGTTGCGCGACATCCTCGACAGTCCGGAAAGCACGATACCCGTGTGGAAGAAAAACGGTTACCACGATGCCATTCAGTCCCATTACGACAAGGTGCTGGTGGTCGGTTCGCCGGAGATTTACGACATGCGCAAGGAGTACGAATTTCCCGAAGCCAGCCACGAAAAAGTCGACTTCTGTGGCTATATCGCCCGCGAACGAAGCGACAAACGCGCCGGCGAAATTCGGCAGCAAATCGGCTGTACCCAGGAACGTCTGGTGCTGGTGACCGCGGGTGGCGGTGAAGACGGTTACCAATTGCTGCACAGTTATCTGGAAGGCTTAAATCGGCAAGATCTGGGCGACAACACCATGACTCTGATGATTTGCGGCCCGGAAATGTCGGAAAGCCGCCGCCACCAGCTCGAAGTTTTGGCTCGCGGCTGTCGTAACGTGGTGATTCAGGAATTTAACACCGACATGATGGCCTGTATGGAAGCCGCTGATTTGGTGGTCAGCATGGGCGGTTATAACTCCACCTGCGAGCTATTGACCCTGCGTAAACGGGCGATTTTGGTGCCGCGCGTCAAACCTTCGCAGGAGCAATGGATACGCGCGGAACGCCTGGCCCTGCAAGGTTTGGTGCGCGCCATTCACCCCAACAATCTGACGCCCAAATTGCTGATGGATACCGTCCGCGAGGAATTGCGCCGCACCAACGTCCACCACAGCCGGATGTATCAAATCGACATGGGCGGCTTGCCGCGCATCAGCCAGTCGATCAGCGACCTGCTTTACGACTGCCCGGCAAACCTGCCGGCAACGATCAGGGCTTCGACTCGTAGCGCCAGCGCCGACTAACTCAATTTGCCGAATACATCACTCGGCGCGAGCAACGCCGAACGGCCCCTTATGGATTACACCATGCAAAACCACGACAACCAGGCGCAAGTCGCCTACATCCTCAAAGGCTTTCCGCGCACCTCGGAAACCTTTATCACCAATGAAATCCATTTATTGGAAACCTTAGGCCTCAAACTGTCGATCTTTTCGATCAAGCAACTCGAGGGCCAAAAGCACCATGCCGTGGTTGACCAGATCAAAGCGCCAGTGACTTATCTGCCGCAAGCCGACGATTTGACCGGGCGCAGCTTTTGGGTCTGGCTGAAGGAAAACCTGCCGAAATTTACGGCCAGCCACGGCCGGCTGTTCCAGAAGCGGCCAATCGCCTATCTCAGCGCTTTGCTGGAGTGTTTAAGCATGTCGATCAAGTACCGCGAAAGCTGGCTGGATTGGCCTCGCACCGTTTTCATCAAGGAATTTCTGCAAGCCGGCACTATCGCCGAAGCGGTGTCGCAGAATCCGGCCATTCGCCACCTCCACGCGCATTTCTGCCACGGCGCCACGACGGTGGCGATGTTCGCCAGCCGGATCAGCGGCCTGCCGTTCAGCTTTACCGCCCACGCCAAGGACATTTACCTAAGGGAATTGAATCCCGGCGATTTGCTGCAAATTAAAATGCGCCGCGCCAAATTTGCCGTGACCTGCACCGGCGCCAATCAGCAACATCTGGACGCCTGCAAAGGCAGCGATATTGCCGTGCACCGGATTTATCACGGCCTGGACACCGATTTGTTTGTGCCGGAGCCACGCGAGCAATCCGCCGCTGACTCTGTTCCAACCATTCTGTCAGTTGGGCGGCTGGTCGAGAAAAAAGGCTTTGATTATTTAGTCAGGGCCTGCGCAATGCTGCGCGACCGTGGTATCAAATTTAACTGTCGCATCGTCGGCGGCGCCGATAAATACGCGCAGGTGATCAAACAACTGATCGCCGAACTGGATTTACAAGATGTGATTAGTCTGCCCGGCGCAGTAACCCAGGAAGAACTGCGCGGTATTTACCAGCAAGGCAGCGTGTTTGCGCTGCCGTGTCTAGTGGTGGACAACGGCGACCGCGACGGCATTCCGAATGTCTTGGTCGAAGCGATGGCGATGGAAATGCCGGTCATCTCCACCGACATTTCCGGCATCCCTGAACTGATTCAAGACCAAGTCAACGGCCTGCTGGTGCCCGAGAAAAACGCCGCAGCCATGGCCGATGCCATCGAACGCTTATTAAAAGATCAGGCATTGCGCCAGCGCCTGGGCCAAGCCGCGCGGCAAACCGTCTGCCAGGATTTTAATTCCCGCCACACCACAGTGGCATTAAAAAAACTGTTCGACGCCTGTCTGGCCGGTGAAATGGTGGAAGCGCATGTCTGCTGTGTTGAACATTCTTAATACCGACCCGCGTCTGCAGGCGCTGGCGGCGCCGTATTGCGATATGACGCCGGTTGACTTGCTGGCGTATTTCCATAGCCGCCGGCATGTCCGCTATTTTTCGGTGATCGACGAAGAGCAAAACACCCCCGAAAAACTGGACGGCGTATTGCATAACCGCTTTGATTTCAATCACGAGACTTATCAGCTGGATGATGACTTCGACTGGCGGAGCAACCCCAGCACCGATGTCGAATGGCTGATTCTGTTGCACAAGTTTTATTATGCAGTCGGCTTGAGCCGGCGCTTTGCAGAGACCGGCGATCCGCGCTACCGCGATAAATGGCAAACGCTGACTCACAGCTGGATAAATAGCGTACCCATCGATTTTCTCTCCAGCGACGTCACCGGTCGGCGGGTGCAAAACTGGATTTTTGCCTACCGCTATTTCGTTTCGACGGCCTCGGTACCGGCCATTGATGCGCAGTTTCATCTGGATTTTCTGGCCTCGCTGCAACGGCAAGTGGCCTATCTATGCGACCACCTGACCCCGGCCCGCAATCATCGCACCCTGGAGCTTTACGCGATTTTCCTGGCGGCGGTGGTGTTTCCGGAACTGCGCAGCGCCGACGAATGGTTGAAATTTTCGATAGCCGAATTGCAACGCAACCTGCAAACCGATCTGCTGGCCGACGGCGTACATTGCGAACTATCGACCGATTACCACCACATCGTGCTGCGCAATTTTTTGGGCATTCGTCGCTTGGCGATGCTGAACGACATCGCGCTGCCGGTGGACATGGACGCAGCTATAAAAAAAGCCCTGAACTTTTGCCTGCATGCGCATAAACCCGACGGTTTTATCCCTGCCATCAGCGACGGCGACAGCACCAACTTCCTGGACTTGCTGCGCCAAGGCCATACGCTGTATCAAGATGAGTCAATGCTGTACGTCGCCACGGCCGGCCAACAAGGTCAAGCACCGGCGGAACGCTCAAAAACCTTTACCGCCAGCGGCTACAGCATTTTGCGCAGCGGCTGGGGCGATCAAGGCGAAGCGTATCAGGACGAACGCTACTTGTTTTTTGATTGCGCGCCACTGGGGGCCGGCAACCACGGTCATCTGGATTTACTGAATATCGAAATGGCGGCTTACGGCCGCTCGTTGATCGTCGATCCGGGCCGTTATACCTACGACGAATCCGGCGACACCAATTGGCGGTTGCTGTTTCGCGGCACCGGCTACCACAACACCGTGCAGGTGGACGGCAAAAACCAGACGCTTTACGCGCCGCACATTCGCAAATACAAGATTCAAGGCCCGGAACCGGCGCGCGAATTTAAATGCGCGCTGCACCGGCCGGGTTTCGATTACTTACACGGCATCGCCGCCAGCCATGAATATCCGGTGATTCACGAGCGCAAAATCCTGTTCATTGCCGGCGAATACTGGCTGATCTGTGATGTGCTGCGCGCGAAACAAAACCACGACTACGAACTGCGGTTTCATCTGGATGCGCTAGCCCTGCAACGCACGACAACCCGAGTCGATGCCGCCGGCTTGCGTGTCGATTCGCCGAATTTGCTCATGCTGCAAGCCGCGCAACCGGATACCCAACTCACGCTGGAGCAGGGTTTTGTCTCGCCCAGCTACGGCAGCAAACACCCGGCACCGGTCGTCAAGTTTGCCGCGCATGCCGCAGATTATTGCTTTTTGACCGTGCTGTTTCCTTATCAATCGACGCCGCCGCGGCTGACATTGAAACAGCTGCCGGTCAGTCAACACGACCAAACGGTGGGCAATACCGTCGCTAGCGCCCTAAGGATTCACAGTCAACAGACGCACGGGGACTATCTCGACACGCTATTTCTGGCGCATCGCGAGGGTGGCGGTTACGCGTTTTCTAATCTAAATACCGATAGCGCGTTCGTATTCCGCCGCCAGGACAGTCAGGGCCGGGTGATGGCGTGGCATACCGAATCGGCTGTGGCGGCACGGGGATAAATGATGAAACCCGAATATCCCGCGATGGATAGCACACCCTTGTCTGACAACCCAGCCTCCTATAGTCCGGCGTTATTGGTTGCGCCTTTCGCTGAGTGGTCACCCGCCGAGGTACTGGCGCATTTTCGCCAGCGCGGCGTCGACAACTACTTTCCGCTCAAACCCGGAAAAGCCAAACATGTCGCCAGCGCGGCACCTATTCTGGATAACCAATTTACCCTGAATAACGAACCCCACCGTTTAGACAGCGGATTTGACTGGCTGCATAACCCCAGCGCCGATCTGGAATGGCTGATTTTGCTGCACAAGTTTTATTATGCCCGCGATCTGGCGCTAGCTTACGACTACAGCGGCGACGAAGGTTATGCCGATAAATGGGTGGGATTGGTCGGTTCCTGGATCAAGCAAGTGCCGGACGGGTTTGTGAACAGCCAGGTGACGGGACGCCGCTTGCAACAATGGCTGCTGGCTTACCATTACTTCGTGCCGGGCCGGTACTGCCAAGCGATAAGCGCCGAATTTTTGCTGGCTTTTTTGCAATCAATACAGTCGCAGGCGCTATTTCTCAGCCGCAATCTAACCTCGGAAGGCAATCACCGCACCATCGAGCTGTCAGCGATTTTCACCATTGCAATTATATTTCCAGAACTCAGTGCCTCGGCAGAGTTACAGGCCTTTGCCCAACGCGAACTGCTGGCCAATCTAAGCCAGGATTTCCTGGCTGACGGCGTGCAAAAAGAGCTGTCCACCGACTATCACCATACGGTGTTGAAGAACTTTCTGCGGGTTCGCGAACTCGCGGATTTAAACGGCGTGACCTTGCCCGAGCCATTCGATGCCGTCATTGAAAAAGCCCTGGAATTTTCGATTTACGCCCACAAACCCGACGGCTGGCTGCCGGCCATCAACGACGGCGACGTCAACAGCTACTTGTCTCTGCTTGGTAAAGCCGAACGCTATTACCCCAGCGACGCGCTGCGCTATGTGCGCAGCCAAGGTAAGCAAGGCCAGCCGCCGGCGCAACGCTCGCGTCGGTTTGTCGACAGCGGTTACTGCATTTTGCGTAGCGACTGGGGCGAACGGCCTTATGCGGACGGCCGTTACCTGTTTTTCGATTGCGGCGATTTGGGTTTTGGCAGCCACGGCCATTACGACTTGTTAAGTTTTGAAATGGCCGCTTTCGGCCGTTCCTTGATCGTCGACCCGGGCCGGTATACCTATCACGAACACGATGGCGACGACGTCAACTGGCGGCATGCGTTTAAAGGCACCGCCGCCCACAACACAGTCATGATCGATGACAAGGATCAAATGGCCTACCAATGCCATGCACCGGTAGGCCCGCAACCCCACGCCTCGGTAGTCCGTTTTGAATCGAATCAAGGCTTTGATTTTGTCCACGGCCGGGCACTCAGCCCCCGTTACGAAGTCGATCATCAGCGCAGCATCTTCTTTGCCGAAAACGAGTACTGGATTGTCAGCGACCTGCTAAGCGGCTGCGCCAGTCATCGCTACCAACAATTTTTTCATCTGTCGCCGCCATCGTCAGCGCCAATCCAGCGACTGAACAATCGGCAAGGCCAGGGTATTTGCCTGCCTAATCTATTAATCGCGCAGGCGCCGCGTGCCGAGGTGGCGATGCACATTGAATCGGGCTGGTTTTCGCCGGAGTATGGCGTCAAACACGCCACGCCGGTGCTGAGTTTCAGCCAACAGGGTGACGGTACCCGCTGGTTTCAAACCGTGCTGTATCCCTATCGCGATGACGCGCCGGACATCCGGATCGACAGCTTGCGGGTCAGCCAGTCGCAGCATCCGGCAACGCCAATGCACGCCATGGCCTTGAGTATTAGCTTAACGACAGCTGACACGGTTTACCGCGACTGTTTTTTTGTTAGCCATCTCAATAAGCCCGCGGAATACCGCTTTGCGGATATTGTCTGCCGGGCAAAGCTGTTGTTCGTGCGCCGCAATCTGTTGGGAGAGATCGTCAGCTTGCAAGCCGATGCCGCCGAAAGTCTGAGCATTGCCGGCCGCACGCTATTAGACAGCCTCGACAAACCGGTTGTATTGAATTATCGGCAAAGCCCGACCAATCCAGCACCATCAGCAGCTTGGGAGTGCGCGGCATGAATCAAGACCCGCAATTTCCGCAGATGCCGACGGCATTGAATCCGACCTTGATGGGCCCTTTGCTAAATTGGCTGCTGGACGATGCGGATAGTCCAGCGTCCGGAAGCGGCTGGCAGATCGGCGAAAAACGTTACAAACCGGGGAAGAGCCTGTTGGTGGGGTATCGGTGGGTAGGTCAATCCGGCCATCCGCGCACCCGCTTTGCCACCGGGCGCTTATGCTCGCCTGCCGAGGTTAACCACGAGTTTGAACGGGAAATCGCCAAGCGGCCGGACTTGGCGAAAGGCGCGCTGATGCTGTTGCAACATCCGGCCATGCTGGTTTGGGCGTTTCCTTATGATCGCAAACTGCGCCATCTGCCCACGCTGCTGGACCACCAAGCAATGGCGATCCGCCTGCAAGCAGCCGACTTACTGGGCATGCCTGTAGAAGGTTTGCAATCCGAGGTGTTGCATTATCTTGCCGAGCATTCCTGCATGATTCGTTATAGCCTGCAAACTGCCGAATCAGCCCAGCCGCAGCTGCTGTACGCCAAAAATTATGCCGATGATGCGGGCCGCGAAACCTTTGCCGTCATGCGCCAGCTTGATGAGCGATATAGCTGGGGCGCCGAGGCGCTGGCTTTTGACGCGGACACGCTGACGCTTTGGCAAGCCCATCTGCCTGGTCAGGCTTTGACGTGGACGGAGTTGCAGGCGGATCGGGATGGAGTCTTGGCGGATCGGATGGGACAGTGCGTGGCGGACTTGCACGCCTGCCGTATCGATACGCCAAGACGCTACACGCAAAACGATGTGGTGCAGGGTTTGTTAGCCACGCCAACCCTGGCGGAGCAAGTTCGTCCCGAATGGGCCGGCCGTATTGCCCGCTCGGTAAACAGTTTGTTGGCACAGGCGCCGCGTCAAACATCATCTACGCTGGCAACGCTACACCACGACTTGAAACTGAATAATTTTTTGTATGACGGTCAGCGCTTGGGCTTGATCGATATGGACTGCGTATGCCTCGGCGACCCCATGCTGGATCTGGCCAGCCTGATCGCCAATCTATATTTAAACGGCATCCGCGATGCGGCCTTGATTGAATCCATCCATCCCCTGGTCAATCGCTTGGTGTTGAGTTACCAACGCCATCGCCGGGAAACACTAAGTCTGGCCGATTTACGTTGGCAGGTCGCCGCCGCGTTGATACACGAAGTGGTGCGCCGCAGTTTGCGCCAACTGGACGAAACCCGTCTCAAACAAATCAAACATTATCTGGCGCTGAGCGATATGTTCGCGGCGCGTTGTGGGCAGGCTACTGGAGCGGATGATGTATTCATCTGATCAGCCACGGCGGATTTATTTGGCTCGTCACGGCCAAAGCGAATTGAATCTGCAACAACGGATTTCCGGTCAGGCCGATGCGAAATTATCCGTCAAAGGCATGCAGCAAGCTGAAGCCTTGGCGGACGTGCTGAAACAGGAAACTCTGAGCACGATATACAGCAGCAGCCTGATCCGAGCCATACAAACCGCCACACCCACCGCTGCCTTGCAGGGCTTGCCCATCAAGACTTTGGCGGGTCTGCGGGAAATTGGCCTGGGCATCCTGGAAGGCCGGCATGTTGATGAACGCGATCCGGAAGCCAGCCGGTTATGGGCGGCACGCGAACAGGATAAATATGGCTTCAGCGTACCCGGTTGTGAAGCGTATGCGGATTTTAGCGCGCGGGTACTGAACAGCCTGCAAGCCATGTTGGCCGGCGGCGGCAAGGCGATGTTGATCGTCGCGCATCGCAACACCAACGAAATCATCTTAAACCATTTGTTGGGTGCCGATTTTGCCGGCGTAGCCCAGATCAACGTCAAAAACAAATACCTGTACGCCGTTGATTTGCACAGCACCGCGGAAGTGATGACGATACGCCTGGGCGGCGAACAGCATGGCCGGCGCTATGCGGGGTTGCGCACATGATTAACCCCTTGGCGCAATTTGCCCCCTTGCTGGATGGCGATCTGATGGCCACCGCGCTGCAACAGCATTTGCCCGAGTGCCGGTCTGGCGACTGGCAAGTGACCGGCTGCGAGATTCAGCATCCGCGTTACAAGACCTATCGGCTTGCAGAAAACCGCGAGCGCTCGTTTTTATCGCTGGTTTACCATCTGCGCGGCCGCCACCCAGATGAAACGATCGCCGAGCAGCGCATACTTTACGCCCGAGCCTATATAGGCAAACGCAGCCAGCAAGCCTTCGCCGAAGCGCAAGCCAACGGCGAACGGGCGATACATCTGGCCGAACTGGGCATGATCGGCTGGCGTTTTCCGAACGATCCGGCGATGCCCTGGCTGGCGGACTTGGTGGATAGCCGGCAGATTCCCGAATTGGGCCAACGGCGATTGTCGGCTATCGAGATCGTCAATTACCGTCCGGAAATTCGCTGCACGGCGCGTTATCGCTTCGCCGCCAGCGAAACTGAACCGGCGCGGGTGGTTTATGGCAAAACGTATGCCGATGAACAAGGTCGGGCGGTCTATACCAACCTGCGGGCGCTGCAACGCCAATCGGCCGTAGCCTTTGTCATGCCTGAAGCCTTAGCTTACGACGCCGATCGCCACACTTTATGGTTAGAAGGCTTGCAGGGCCACATGCTAACCGAGTTGGATTTTACAGTCGATGTCGCAGAGAAAATCCCGGCCTTAGCTAACGCACTTGCCGCTTTTCACCAAGTCACACCACCGCCGCTGCCGGTCATCACCTCGCAGCAACAGCTAAAAGAGTGGCTCAAGAAAGCCGATAAATTGAGCCATGCCTATCCCACCATTCAACCGGCGCTGACTGGGTTACTCAACGAGTTACGCCAAGATTGCCCAGAGTTTGAAGTGTTAGGCCTGATCCACGGCGATTTTCATATCGATCAATTATTGGTGTTGGCGGACGGCCGCTTGGCGCTGTTCGATTACGACGAATTGGCGCTGGGCGACTCGTTGCAGGATTTGGCCAATTTCGCGGCGGATTTATACAACTATCCCTATCCGATTGCCTTGATAGACCTGCTCGTTCAAACACTGTTTACAGCCTACTCAGCCGCCAGCCCCAACCCAACCGACCCGCAACGCTTTGCCTGGCATCTGCGAGGCCAGTTACTCACCCGCGCTTACCGTTGCTTCATCCAGCAAAAACCCGCGGCGCCGCAACGGGTCGCTGATTTTATTGCGCTGGCTTTGCGTCCCTGGCCGCTGGCCGACTGAATTCACCGGAAAAACCGTTCATGACCAACCCCACTCAATCGAACAGCCGCTTCAGACAAATCGTGTGGGCGCATCTGCGCCGGGTTCGCGGCAGTATCGTCGCGGCGATTGTCTGCATTCTGGGTTCGACACTGACCAGCCTGATCGTGCCTTGGCCGATGAAGCTGATCTTTGACCATGTGTTGCTGAATCATCCGTTGCCGGCCCATCTGGCCGCCGCGCAACCGCTGTTGCACGGCGGCAGCGAACAAGCGTTGTGGTTACTCTGCGGCATCATGGTGCTGATTGCCCTGTGCAAAGGCTTGTTTTCCTACTATCAGTTGTTTCTGACCTCGCGCATAGGCTATTTGCTGGTCTACACCTTGCGCAGCGAGTTGTTCGACCATTTGCAACGCCTGTCGCTGGCATTTCACAGCCGCACCCCGTCCGGCGAGTTGCTGAACAAACTGACCAGCGACACCAACACCTTGAAGGACGTCTACGCCGATTCGGCCTTGACCTTCACCACCCACGTGCTGACCGTATTGGGCATGTTCGCGATCATGTTCAGCCTGAGCGTGAAACTGAGTTTGATCGTGCTGGCCAGTTTCCCGCTGCTGTGTCTGGCTATCGTGCTGATTTACCGTCGAGTCAAGCGCTCGGCGCGCAAGCAACGCCATAATGAAGGCCGCTTGGCGTCGCGGGTCAGCGAACTGTTGAACGCGGTGCCGCTGGTGCAAACCTACGGCATGGAAGATGTCGAGCGCGAGCGTTTCGATGTGGAAAGCAGCCAGTCGATGACCGAAAGCGTGCGTACCGCGCGCATCGAGGCCGGGGCGACACGGATGATCGAAATCATCAGCGCCATCGGCACCGGTATCGTGGTGCTATTTGGCTGTTTGCAAGTGTTCGACGGGGTGCTGACGCCAGGGGATGTGCTGGTGTTCAGCTCGTACATCGCCCAAATGTATCAACCGATTCGGCAAATCACCCGCTTGGCCACCCGTTTTTCCAAGGCCAGCGTCAGCATCGAACGCATCAGCGAAATTCTGGATACCGAGCCGGACATTCAGGACCCACCGGATGCCATAGTGCCCAGCGGCTTGCGCGGCGAAATCGAGTTTAGCAATGTTTCGTTCGGCTATCCGACCGGCAAACCCATCCTGCGGGATGTTTCGTTTCATATTCAGCCGGGCGAACGGGTGGCATTGGTTGGCGCTTCCGGGGCCGGCAAATCCACCATCGCCCGCTTGCTGATTCGACTTTACGATTCGCAACAGGGCGTTGTGCGCATCGACGGCATCGAAGTTGATCGTTACCAGCGGACCGCGTTGCGCCGGGAAATCGGTGTGGTATTGCAGGATTCGATACTGTTCGGCACCAGCATTCGCGAGAACATCGGCTACGGCAGCCCGGATGCCACGATTGACGACATCGAAGCCGCCGCGCGTCTGGTGCACGCCGACGAATTCATCCGCAATCTACCGAACGGTTACGACACGGTGTTGGGCGAGAGCGGCGGCAATCTGTCCGGCGGCCAAAAACAACGCTTGTGTCTGGCGCGGGCCTTGTTGCGCCAATCTTCGATTCTGATTTTGGACGAGCCGACTTCGGCGGTGGATGCCCAGTCTCAAGCACTGATCCGCGATGCCATTGATCAGCTGCACGGCGGCAAAACCGTGCTGGTGATTGCCCATCAATTTCACACCATCCGCCATTTCGACCGGATTTTAGTGTTGAAGCAAGGCGTGATTGTCGAGCAAGGCAGTCATGAAGCCTTGATGCAGATGGGCGGCCATTATCACGAACTGTATAAACTTCAACACGGATTGCGTGCCGCATGAACCACTACAAACCGCGCTTATTGCTGTATTGCCAGCATTCACTGGGCATGGGCCATTGGGTCCGAGCCATGACTTTGGCCAATGCCTTGAGCCGCGAATTTCGGGTGACATTTCTGAACGGCGGTCGCGCTCCCGATCATCAGACAACTGCTGGCGACCTGGATATGTTGAATCTGCCGCCGCTGGGCATGGGCGAGGATCATCAATTGTATAGTCAGGATGACCGTTACAGCGTCGAAGAAGCGCTGACCGCTCGCAAGCAAATAATTTTGGATGAGTACGCAATGCTCAGACCCAAAGTGGTATTGATTGAGCTGTTCCCGTTCGGCCGCAAGAAATTGGCCGGCGAGTTGCTGCCGCTGTTAAAGGCTGCCCGCCGGGATAAGCAGGACCGGCCGCTGGTTTTGTGCAGTCTGCGCGACATCATGGTCAGCGCTCGCAAGGATCAAAGCCGCCATGACGAACGCGCCCGCTGGATTACCGACCGCTATTTCGACGGCCTGCTGGTGCATGCCGATCCCAGGTTTGCCCGTTTGGAAGACAGTTTTAAGCCGCGCCATCCCTTGCAAACTCCGCTGCTGTACACAGGTTTTGTCGCTCCCGGTCGCGTGCCGCCTGAGGTCAA
This sequence comes from Methylomonas sp. PHL2-19, assembly GCF_059331595.1. Lineage (NCBI taxonomy): Bacteria > Pseudomonadati > Pseudomonadota > Gammaproteobacteria > Methylococcales > Methylococcaceae > Methylomonas > Methylomonas sp. PHL2-19. The sequence continues at coordinate 3,516,319 of NZ_CP196839.1, read as the reverse complement.
ACCGCCACGGCGCGGAGTGTTGGTGTCGGCTGGTGGCGGCATGGTCGGTGCGCCGTTGTTTCAAGCAGCGCTTCAGGCTCATGCCATCAATTGGGCTAAGGAAAAGCTGCCGATGACCATCGTCGCCGGGCCGTTTTTACCGGAAGCGGATTGGCAGGTTTTAGTGACGCAGGCCCAAGGTATTGAGGGTTTGACATTAGTGTGCTCGGTACCGGCCATACAGCCTTTGTTGGAGGCGCACAGTCTGTCGGTGAGCCAATGTGGTTACAACACGGTGATGGACATTCTGGAATCGCGTACCCCAGCGCTGGTGGTGCCGTTCGTGCGCGGTCAGGAAGACGAGCAGATTCAGCGGGCGCGGAAGTTAGCCGAATTGGGCTTGGTCGAAATGCTGAATCCAGCCGAACTGACCGGCCAACGCTTGGCCGAGCGGATTTTGCAGTTAAGGGATTTTTACCCCAATCCCGCCGGCCTCGATTTGGCTGGGGCCGATACCACCGTACGCCTGATTCAGGACTTGCGGGCCAGCAAAAACGACTCTATCCCAGAAGCTCAATCAAAGGAGTATGCCCATGCTTGCTGATTGGCTCAGACCTGTGCGTATGGCCTTGGATGACCGAGAACAAGCCATCCAGATTTTCTTTCGCGACGACGACGCTGGTTGGGATGATGACCGACTTTATGCCTTGCTGGACTGCTTTCGGGATTGCCATACGCCCATCGATCTTGCGGTGATTCCCGATGCTCTTAGCCAGTCGCTGGCGGACTCGCTGCTGGGGTGTTGGCGGCGAAATCCGTTTCTGTTGGGCGTACATCAACATGGATGCAGCCATCAAAACCATGAAAACCACGGCCGCAAATGCGAATTCGGCATCAGTCGTAGCGAAGAGCAGCAATTTAAGGATTTATTGGCTGGCAAACACCAGCTTGAGTGCCTGTTCGGGTCGGCGCTGGACAGCATCTTCACGCCGCCTTGGAACCGCTGCAGCCAAACCACGGCTGATAGCCTGATCAAACTGGGTTTCCAAGCCCTGTCGCGCAACCTAGGCGCCGCGCCGCTGTATACCGGAAGATTACGGGAAATTCCGGTGGCTATTGATTGGTGCGGGATCAGAATCAAATCCGCTCAGCCCTGGATGGCGCTGGGCCAAGCCATCGCAGAGGCGTTGCATCCGTCGCACCCGCTACCACTGGGCATTATGTTGCACCATGCCGTGATGGACGGTGACGACCTTGAGCATCTGCAAGCCTTATTGCAGTTATTCCGCGGACATCCCAATACGCGCTGCCGCTTGATGCGTGAATTTTTACGTCCCGCAGACGTTGTCGATATGGCGACCCGTGCTTTGGCGCTTGATTCCCCGGTCAAGCCGTTGACGCCCTTCGGCCTCGCCTCGGATAAACCCATCCACTGATTTTCGTTCCACTGATGAGCTCCAAACCCTTCAAAATAACAACAATTAAGTCGGCCCTGCTGGCCGGCGGCGCCTTGCTCAGCCTGTCTGTGTTTGCCGACGCGAGTCTCCAACAAGCAGGGGCTTCCGCAAAACGCGCAGACAACGCCTTCCGCCAGGATAACGGCGATACCGTCAGAAAAGAGCCGCTACGTATCAACCCCGGCGACAAACGGCCGGCAGACCAGTTCAAGGTCGATGTGTTCGGTCACCCGCTGACTATCGGCGGCGCTTACGAACTGGAACCGCGCTACGTGGAAGACCGGCGGCTGGACCCGCGCCGCGATGACGACGTGGCCAACGTTTATCAAGATTTAAAGCTGGAGTTGTTTTACCAGTGGTCGAAATCGCTATCGTTTTTTGTGCAGTCCGATGTGTATTACGATCCGGAGGTGTATACCGAAAGCGGTCTTGACCAATACGAGGCCGGCATCAAACTAACTCAGGCCTGGCTGTTTATTCACCAAATCCTGGATTCGGGTTTTAGTCTGCAATTGGGCCGGCAACGTATTGCCGATAAGCGCCAATGGTGGTGGAACGACGAACTGGACGCGGCGCGGCTTTATTTCGGCGAAGACACGCTGTTCGCCGAGTTGGCGATTGCCAAGGAGTTGGGCTCCAAGCAGTCGGATCAGGATTTTATCGATCCGCTCAGCGACCGGGTGGTGCGGTTGATGGGCGATATGGTCTGGCAATGGGACCCGAAGCAAAACTTGTCCTTGTTTTTTCTCAGTCAGTTCGACAATTCCGACAACCAACGCCCCGGCGATTTGATCCGCGCCAATCGTAAAGACGCCAGCGACGGCGATTTAAATTGGTTCGGCGGCCGGGCGATGGGCAAATTCAAAATCGAACATGTCGGTAAAATCGGCTATTGGCTGGATTCAGCGTTGGTATTCGGTGAAGAGACCACCCAGACCTTTACCGATATCAACAGCAATTTCTCAAGGGTCAGAGCGCAAACGCCGCGGCATGTCGCAGCCTGGGGTATGGACGCCGGCATCACTTGGTACAGTAACTTGTTCCTGGAACCTTATCTGACCGTGGGCTATGCCTACGGCTCCGGCGACACCAATCCCAACGACGGTACCGATAGTGCTTATCGGCAATCCGGAATCCATAACAACAAGATTAAATTATCCGGCAGCCAGCGCTTTCGTTATTACGGTGAGTTATTTCGGCCGGAATTATCGAATTTGAACATCATGACTGCGGCGCTGGGCTTTCCGATCTCCGAGCAAAGCTCTATCGATTTGCTTTACCACCACTACGAACAGGCCACGCCGTCGTCGGTGATTCGCGATTCGCGAATTCGCGCCACGCCCAACGGCCGCAGCGGCACGCTGGGCGACGAGTTCGATTTGGTATTGTCCCTGGACGAATGGAAACATTTGCAGGTGCAATTTGCCGGTTCTGTCTTCATGGCCGGTCCGGCTTTTGGCGCGTTGGAAGGCAATAATTCCTTTCAGCTCGATTTGACCTTCAAATACAGCTTTTAGCGGCTTGTTTGCCATGCGCGCAAAGCGCCGCAAAATTCTGTTTTATTGCCAAAGCCTGGTTGGCCTGGGGCATTTGACCAGCAGCCTTCTGGTGATCCGTGAGTTATCGGCTTACGCCGATGTGGACTTGATCCACGGCGGCCAAGGCCTACAGCAGATGCCGGAATTGCCGGGATTTCGGCATCTGCGTTTGCCGACCATTTTGATCGATAGCACCAACGACGAACTTTATGCGCCGGACAGCGATGAGCCCATCGAACGTATCTGGGCCAAACGCGCGGCGGCTATCGAGCAGTTTGTAAACTGGCCTTACGATGCGGTAATGGTCGAATTTTTCCCGTTCGGCCGGCGCCGCTTGAAACAAGAGATTCTGGGTTTATTTGCCAAGGTCAGACAGCGCTGCGGGGCGATTCCGATTTTTTGTTTTGTCCGGGAAATCTTGGTGCCGGCGCCGCTGGACGCAGAAAGGCGCATGGTCAAACTGGTGCGGGAGCATATCCATACCGTGTTTGTGCGCGGCGATCCGAATATTGTCCGCTTCGAGGAAACCTTTAGCCTGACCACCGAAATTGCCGACCGTTTGGTTTACGTGGGCTACGTCAGCCCGCCACCGCCAACAAGCTGGCCAGTACGACGAAACCGGATAGTGGTCAGCCAGGGCGGCGGCGAAATCGGTAAATCGCTGTTGCGCGCCGCGATCCGGACCGCGCCGCTGCTGCCGGAATATCAGTTTTTAGTGATTACCAGCTCCCGAGCTTCGGCAACGGAAATCGCTGAATTGCAAGCTTTGGTCGCCAGCCCGAATGTACAAGTCGTCTCGTTCTTGCACAACTTCCAGGAAAATTTACAAGCCGCCGCGTTGTCGATCAGCCTGGGCGGAGATAATACCTTGATGGACGTGATCAGCACCCGCACGCCGGCGTTGGCGTATCCTTACGCCGGCAATAGCGAGCAAGGTTTGCGGATCGAGAAACTGGCCGCTAAGGGCTTTGTGTTGCCGTTGACGGAAATGGATCTGGTGCCCGAGAGGCTAAGTACCAAGATAATGGAAACGATAAACCAAACTTATCCGCAACAGGCCATAGCGATTAACGGCGCGGCAGAGATTGGTCGGCGAATAAGGGCGATTCTTGACTGTGGATTTTGTAAAGACTAGTGCGTGCGTTCCGGAGAGGCGAGGGCGGTGCTCGAATCCAGCAAATTGGCGGTCGATGCGTCGTTCCCCAGCCGGCGTTTGATGTCCGCCGTTTTCCAGTTCGGATGCAATTGCAACAGCAAAGCGGCCATGCCGGCCACGTGCGGCGTGGCGAAGGAACTGCCGTTCATAAAGTCGTAGGCTTGGTGCGGCACGGTGGTCAGAATGTCTTTACCAGGCGCGGCGATGTGCTGGTGGTTGCCGTTGTTTTCCTGACCAACGGCTATCACACCGGCGATGTTGGCCGGGAAACCACCGCTTTGGTCCTGGCTAGGGACTGCCGCAACCACGATAATGCCTTTGGTCAACGCTTTCTCGATTAACTGCTGCACTAAAGGATCTTCGGGGCCGCTCAGGCTTAGATTGATGATATGGCTATTCATTCTGATAGCTTGATTTAAGGCCAAAGCCAAGGTAAAGCTGTTGCAATGTGCCGCCAACGAGTTGGGTTTCTCCGGCCAGCAGGCTCGAAATGCCAAGATTTCCGCCTCGGGGGCGATACCGGCTATGCCTATGCCGTTGTTGGGATGAGCGGATAATACGCCGGCTACCGCCGTACCGTGAATATCGGCCAAATTATGATCGCTGGGTTCCGGTGCGGTGTTTTCCGAATACTTGATCCGGCCTCGTAAGTCCGGGTGCTCGGTATCTACGCCGGTATCAATCACTGCAATGCGCACGCCCCGGCCGGTGGTGGTGCGGTGTAAATCGGCTATGCCGAGGGCGTTGAATCCGGTTTGTAAATGCAGATAAGGGTCGCTGTAGGTTTGAGTCGGCGCAGCTTGTTTACCCAATACCTGAAAACTATGCATTTGCTGGACGGACGACACGTCCCTGTCCTGTTGCAACTCCGCTATTGCCTGTTGCACGGGCAGGGTGTCCGGTACCTCGTATACCACGCAGCTGACGCCCAATGTGGTCACCGGCCACTGCGCGACGAACTGCAAATGATGGCGCTCGGCCAGTTCCTGCGCAATATGTTCGCTCCAGCCGGAATTGCCATATTGACCCCGCAAACGATAACCGTCCAAGCTGTTGGCCGGCAACGCGCGGTCAATGCTGCGGTCGGTAAAGGTGACCAGCAGACGCCGCTCTTCCGCAGTGTTGCTGTCGCCCAGCCGCGATAAATCGCTGGTACTCGCGCAGGCGCTAAGCAGCCCGATCAAGCAAATAAACAGATTTAAGCGCACTAATTTCATGATCGGTTACGGTTGTAAAATCGGTTCGGCCAGTATCACATCCTGTCGGCTGCGGAGCAATGCCAAGGCGCCGGCCATGTCGGCATCGGGCTTGCCGGTGGCGATTTTGACAGTATAGGCGCCGACGCTGTTCGGTCCATCTACCCGTATCCCGTCAATTTGGCTAAGCGCGGCGTCTATGTCTTTTTCCATCAGATTCTTTGCAAATACCACACGTATCTGACCGGTCGCACCGGCGTCCGGTTTGGCTGCTGACAGCGTGTGATAATCGGTGGTATTGGCGGGGTGCAGGTACTGCACGGCAGCCGGTAGTGTAACCAATAACAAGGATGCGGCAATAGCCAGACCTTTACCGGTATTGCTGGCGATTCGCCAAAATCCCTGGCCCGCGCTGAATGGTTTTATATTGCCGCCACCCAGTTGTTCGCTTGGGATGTCGGTCTGTTTGCTACGCGGGACTTGACTGGCTGTTTGCATTTTGGCACGCAGGCCGGCAAAAGAGGCTTCAGCGGCTATGTCCAGATCGGCTGCTTGTTGCACGGCTGCCGCAAGTTTTTGCAAAGTTAGTAGTTCGCGTCTGCAGACTAGGCAGCTTTTTAAATGTTGGTCTACCTGTTGGCGTTCGTTAACTGTCAGGCTTTGATTGACATACCAGGGCAGTAACAACACGATGTCCGAATGGGAAGTAGTAGATGAGGAAATCTGTGAGTTCATGGCCTTATTTCTCCTGTGCGTCGGCAAAAACCTGCAGTTTCCTGCGGGCATGAAACATGCGGGTTTTGACGGTATTTTCCGGGCAATCCAGGATTCTGGCGACATCCTGGTAAGACAAGCCGTGGTAAAAGGTTAATTCGATGACGGCGCGTTGGTCCGGCGGTAAAGTGGCTAATGCATAGTTTAAGCAATCTTGGTTTTCCCAATTATTCGCTGGATTTGCGCTTGGATCGCCGATAGTTTCTATCAAGAAGTCGATATCGACATCGTTGTCGCGCCGGGCGCTTTTGGCCATGGCTTTCAAGGTTTTGTGATAGGCGATGCCGAATACCCAGGTGGAAATTTTGCTCTCATGGTTGAAGCCGTGCGGTTTTTCCCAAACCACCAGCAAGGTCTCCTGTATTAATTCCTCTACCGCTTCGGGCTGGCGCATCATGCGCAAGATGAAACGAAACAACCTTGGATAGTAATTTTTGTAGAAGGCTTCGAACGCGGCGGTATCGCCTTCGCCGATACGTTGCAGCAGGGCGTATTCGTCCGGGCCGATTTGGGGCTGTTCGGGCATGGGTGGTCGATGTAAGTTAGGGACTAAACGCAGCATGGCTCAAACCTGGGTTCCGGTGATTTTAGCGTGGTGTGCGAGTGTATTCCGCCGCGAAGCCGGAAGGTTCAAAGGGGGATTATTTAAAATCCGGCGGTCACGGAGATTAAAAACTTGTTGTCCTGTAAGCGCGGATAAAACTCGTGGTGATGGGTATCTTCTTGATGATTGTCCAGATGAACGTCAGCGTAGCGTAAGTCTAGTGCCAGATTGTTGGTGATGAACCAGGAGACCCCGGCATTCCAATAAAAATAATCCTCATCCAATAGTTTGTTGGCTTGGTAGTAGCCCAATCCCGTTGAAAATTGTAGGTTGTCGAGAATGTCGCGGCGATATTTGAGTTCGTAATTCAGCACAGTGGCGTCGCGGCGATAGGCGTTAGGCGCAACGGACACGGTGCCGCTGAGCCAGTCCTGATAGTGTAGGGATGCGTAAAACTCGGCGTAATCGGCATATTTTCCAAAAATCTTGCCGTCGAACAGATAGCCGGTTACCGAGAATTCAGTACGCCAGTCGCGATTTAACGGCAAGCTCCAACCCAGATAGGGTTTGATTTCGACATCGGCATGGTTTTTATAGCGACGGTCGTCGAAGCTGATTTGTGAAACGCCTACGCCGCCGAACCAGCCCATAGCGTCCTGGTAATCGATATGCGCCTGAGCCAGCGGGTTGCCGCGATTCTTGGAATAGCCCCTGTATAAGTAATCGCTGAGAAACGTCAGTTCGCCATGCCATTCCGCTTGAGCGCAAGTTAAAACCGAGGATACGCCGAAAATTCCTATGGAGATTGCAAACACGCCTTTGCGGAAGATTTTATCTGTGTCCATGGCTGGGTAGTTTGAGATTTATGCGGGCATTGTCAGTGATTGGCTGTCAGTATAGAACTACCCTTTTGTGCATTATTTCCTAGTCGGCTTGAACCTTCAACAAACTTGAGGGATGTGTGGTGAATTGATCAACTTATTTAAAAAACTGCGGATACCGGCAACCGTACCAGTTGGTTACATACAGATAGTGGCGGATGGGTGTTTTAATTAACAATAGCAGCAGCCCTATCGAATATAGACACCATACGGCAGCCCATTCGTTCATATCGTTGGTTGTCAAATAGGCCAACAGCGGGCCGGTCGTGAAATGATACAACACCAGTTTCCATGAGCCGTAAAGCAAGGGCATCAGAAAGGCGGCGTATACGTAACTGTTAGCCATCTGAATGCTGCCGCTGGCCGGTATGGCCCAGGCAATATGCCATTGTCCGGATGTGGAGCAAATCTCCGTGCCGCAAAAGGGCATTAAGAATTTAAGGTGAGTGCCCGGTAGAAATTGGTAGTAGTGGTCAAAACAAAAACTGCTCCATTGGAATGGATAAATTCGCATCATGAAAACAGTGGCCGCTGCAAAGCACAAGATATAGACAAACGGCGCGATGCGTTTTCGTGACGGTTCCGGGATGAAATGCATGCTGACTGCGTTGACAAAAAACGGTTGAAACGCAATGTGCATATATCCCAAAAACGTAGCAATCTGGTTGTTCGGATTTAGGCATTGGTCTATCACCGAATAGGTATAGGCCTGTAGTAATTCCATCAGGGAAAAGTAGGCCAGTGCCAGGCATAAGACCTGGGATTCGCCGCGCCGATAAAAAAAAGCAGTGCTCGCAAAGCCGGTTAAGGCAAGCGCGGCTGATGCCTCGCCACTCCAACACATAATTCCCCCTGGGAATAATCTAGGATCGGGTAAACTGCGATCCAGTGTCGGAGTTTGAAAAGGGTATAAGAGTAACGCCTGGCAGATGCCGAGGGGCTTTAAGGCTCTGTGTTGCCGACTTTTGCTTTTTGGGCTTGGTCGTGAAGAGGTTGCCTTGGGGGGATTAACCTAAGGCGTGATCGCGCGAAGAAAACGACGCAAATGTTGCAGTCGATACGTTGTGATTCCACAATATTTTTGCAGAATATTTGCGCATTCTAATGGCTTATTCAGGGTTTATGACAAAAATTTTCCGGGAACTGACAAGGTCGGTAAGCACCCGAGACAACTTTGGGTGCTAAGCGCGTATCGATTGGTTCTGAGTTTTGGATGGGGACGGGCTGTCGCATCGGCAAGCAGGCTTTGGAAATAACTTGTTTCGGTGGTTATACGTGCTTTAAAGTATTGTAAAATCAATAGCTTGAAGTCGTGCTTTCCTGGTGTGTGCAATCTCTTTATGAGAAAAACTTATGCTGACCCTGTAGGTAATGCTTCGACGGCTTCTGGCTGTTTCCGCCGTTGCGCTTTTAATTTGCTCGCTTGTTCAGCATCTGCTTTTGTTACTTGGCCGGCCGGCATTCCTTGCAAATCCACTCTGACGGCATCTTCTGTCAGGCAATCCCAGTATCGATGTCCCCAACACCAGGCCTTCAGTGCGGTGCGGAGTTGGTTTTTATCTGCACCGAGTTGATCGGCATGGGCCAGGATGTCTTTGTGGATGCCTATTTTTAAGGGCAGTTTGGCAGCGGGTTTTTTGGGAAATGCCAAGGGAAAATTCTTTTGCAGCAAGCCGATAATGGCGACTAGCGCGTCAGCTTTGCCGGTCTTTTTGATAGGCGATTTCTCCGCTATCTTTTTTTCTCGTTTTACCGGTTTATTGGCAGCTGCTTGCTTGGCAAGTTCATCTCTAAGCGCTGCTAGTTCTTCAAATCCCATAATGTATCCACACTTTTATCAAGGAATAAAAAGCAGATTGTACATCGGGAAACATCAAGCCAATAGTGCAATCGAATTTTGGTGCGCTCTGCTAACAATTTCTTAGATAAATAATATAGCGTTCCGCACTTTATCGGGCGCTGCCGGGATTTTTCCTGAGAACCGACTTAAGTGTTTGCGGAATGCTTATTGTGGTAATTTGCGCTCAGAGGGCTGCCGCATAGCGGTTGCTGAGTAAAATTACTATCGACGGGACAGTGCTTTATCATGATTGAGAACGATATATCCGCAGTTAAAACGTATTTGCTGAAGTTGCAAGATCGAATTTGCACTGCTTTAGAAGCGGAAGAACCCACCGCGCGCTTCATGGAAGATGCCTGGGAACGCGCCGAAGGTGGTGGCGGGCGTTCGCGGGTGTTGGCGAATGGTGAGGTATTTGAGCAAGGCGGGGTTAATTTTTCGCACGTGTTTGGCAGTCATCTGCCGCCATCGGCAACCGCCAAACGTCCCGAGCTAGCCAATCGGCAATTTGAAGCGATGGGCGTGTCCCTGGTGATGCATCCTCGCAATCCTTATGTGCCGACCTCGCACGCCAATGTGCGGTTTTTTATCGCCAAAAAAGACGGTGAACCGGCTATTTGGTGGTTTGGTGGTGGTTTCGATTTGACGCCGTTTTATCCTTTCCAAGAAGACGTGTTGCATTGGCATCAAGTGGCGCGTCAGGCTTGTCTACGGTTTGGTGAGGATGTTTATCCGCGCTATAAAAAATGGTGCGACGACTATTTCTTTTTAAAGCACCGCAACGAAACTCGTGGCGTCGGCGGGTTGTTTTTCGACGATTTGAACGAGCCTGATTTTGCTCAAGCTTTTGCATTTATGCAGAGCGTAGGTGACCATTACCTGGATGCCTATTTGCCTATTGTGCAAAAGCGTAAAGACACGGTCTATGGCGACCGGGAGCGTAATTTTCAATTGTATCGGCGTGGGCGTTATGTCGAGTTTAATTTGGTGTACGACAGGGGGACTCTATTCGGGCTGCAATCTGGCGGGCGGACCGAATCGATTTTGATGTCCATGCCTCCGGTCGCGCACTGGCAATACAATTGGCAGCCTGAATCAGGTAGTCAGGAAGCCCGGTTATACGACACATTTTTACGCCCACAAAACTGGCTGGGAATTTAGGCGGAAATTGGTTAGTAACAGTGCTTCGGAATGTCTTAGCAAGATTTGTTCGCAAGGTTTTGTTTTCAGTCAAGCGTGTTGGGTCTTTTTTTTGGATAGTTAGCTAAAGTTCACAAAATTTCTGCCGCTAAAAGAAACGGCATGGTTGTAATCGCCAAAATATAGGAAGTGATTTGAATCTGTCCTGTCTTTGGCTATCCGCCATTTGTTTTTATGTAGCGTCAAGGTGAATCTAATGACTACGATCAATTCATTGACAACATCATTGTATGTATCGCAAACCACCATCAGCATATCCAGCACCAAAAGTACGCACAACGATGACGATCAAGAGCGTCCGGCGGTAAGCGGGAGAGGGGAGAAGCATGGGCATCATCATAGTGGTGGGGCGTTCATGCGCAATGTCATACAAACATTGCAAAGTTTTGGATTGAATATTCCTGGCGGTAATAGTGATTCTGCCGCCGATGACGCCACTGAGAGCAACGCTGGCGGCAGTCAAAATAATTCATCCAATCTTGGGCAATTGTTGCAGACCTTTTTGCAGGATTTAAGGCAGGTATTGAAACAAAGCGGTGTGCAGCAACCAGCTACGGCGGCGCAAGGCGATGCAAGTGCCGCTCAAACGCCGCCAAGGCAGGTCGCATCGGCCGCGACTACATCGACGCCTGCAACAACGAGTACGACTCAAACTGGACAAACAACGGCTGCGACACCGGCAACTAGCGTAACGAATAATGCGGGTACGCAAGCAACGACCACACCTACTGCCGCGCCACGCGCAACTGTTGCCGATGTACGCCAAGCGTTGCACAGCTTCTTGCACGATTTGCGTCAGGCTTTGAAATACAGTGCTGATCGTCGTCACGGCTCTGACGATGACGGTCGGCATGGCGACAAAGCGGTAGGTCGAAATGGCTATGGTAAATTCACCGATAATTTGCAAAATTTGATCGCGGCTTTGGGTGATGCTGCCGGTGAAACTAGTGGCAAATATAAAAAATTGCAAGATAGTTTTAACGATCTAGTGAATGTGTTGGGAACTCCGGGGAATGGTAAAAAACCGACTTTGTTGGAGTTTCTAAACAAGTTGTCAGGTAATCGTGAGAGTAACACTCCGGCCTCTGTTGCTAAGGGTTCTATCTTAACTGCTACAGCTTGAACCGTTGTTGCTATAGAAAAAGCTTGCATAAACGGTTTAGGTCGTTATAATGCGCGGCTCGAACGATAGACTTTAGGCGCGTAGCTCAGTTGGTTAGAGCACCACCTTGACATGGTGGGGGTCGGTGGTTCGAGTCCACTCGCGCCTACCAAAACATAAAGCACCGCATGACGGTGCTTTTTTTATTGTGGAATCGAAAATGCCTGTAATCACTTTGCCCGACGGCTCTCAGCGTCAATTCGACCAAGCGGTATCTGTAATGGATGTGGCCCTGTCTATTGGTACGGGTCTGGCTAAAGCGACGTTGGCAGGTAAAGTAAATGGCAAATTGGTAGATGCCAGCACGTTGATCGATTCCGATGCGAGTTTGCAAATCGTCACTGCCAAGGACGAGGAGGGTGTTGATGTGATCCGCCACTCCACAGCGCATTTGCTGGCTCAGGCTGTCAAACAGTTATTCCCCTCAGCGCAGGTAACCATCGGTCCAGTGATAGAAAACGGTTTCTATTACGACTTTGCCTTTGAGCGTTCCTTTACGCCTGAAGATCTGACGGCTATCGAAAAGAGAATGGCGGAACTGGTTGCGCAAGATATTGCCATTAGCCGTTCGCTGTTGTCGCGCGGCGAAGCCGTAAAGTTTTTTGAAGCTTTAGGCGAGAAATACAAAGCTGAAATTATCGCTTCGATTCCTGCCAATGAAGATTTGTCTTTATACCAACAAGGCGACTTTACCGACTTGTGCCGCGGTCCGCATGTGCCCAGCACCGGCAAATTAAAAGCGTTTAAATTGATGAAAATTGCCGGCGCCTATTGGCGCGGCGATTCCAAGAACGAAATGCTGCAACGCATTTATGGTACTGCCTGGGGCGATGCTAAGGAATTAGCCGCTTATCTGCATCGTCTGGAAGAAGCTGAAAAGCGCGATCATCGTAAAATCGGCAAGGCCCTGGATTTGTTTCATACCCAGGAAGAAGCGCCGGGCATGGTGTTCTGGCACGACAAGGGTTGGACCATATATCAGCAGATCGAGCAATACGTGCGCGAGAAATTGCGCGTCAATGGCTATGGCGAAGTCAAAACCCCGCAAATCGTTGATCGCACGCTGTGGGAAAAATCCGGTCACTGGGATAAATTCAGTGCGATGATGTTCACCACGCATTCGGAAAGCCGCGATTATGCGGTGAAGCCGATGAACTGTCCTTGCCATATTCAGATTTACAATCAAGGTATTAAAAGTTACCGGGATTTGCCGGTGCGCCTAGCTGAATTCGGCTCCTGTCACCGTAACGAGCCATCCGGCACTCTGCATGGCTTGATGCGGGTCCGGAATTTTGTGCAGGACGATGCGCACATCTTTTGTACCGAAGATCAGATTCAATCCGAAGTCTCCACGTTTATCGATCTGTTGTTTGAGGTATACAAGGATTTCGGTTTCGAGGAAGTGATTATCAAACTGTCAACTCGTCCGGAAAATCGAGTGGGTGACGATGCGGTATGGGATAAAGCGGAAAGCGCGCTGGAATTGGCCTTGAACACTAAAGGCCTGGATTGGCAATTGCAGCCGGGCGAAGGTGCTTTCTACGGTCCTAAAATAGAGTTTTCCTTGAAAGATTGTATAGGTCGGGTCTGGCAATGCGGTACTATACAAGTCGATTTCTCGATGCCGGAAAGGCTGGATGCCTCGTATATAGGCGAAGATAGCGCCAGGCATGTGCCGGTAATGTTGCATCGGGCAATCTTGGGCTCCTTGGAGCGTTTCATCGGAATTTTGATCGAGCAATATGCCGGAACTTTTCCGCTATGGTTGGCGCCAGTGCAGGTGATGGTGATGAATATCACCGACCGCCATGCCGATTATGCGGAGCAGGTGCGGCGAGAACTTGAAAAACAAGGTCTTAGAGTCAAAATTGACTTGAGAAACGAGAAGATAGGCTTTAAAATCCGCGAGCATTCCATGCAGCGAGTGCCGTATCTTTTGATTATCGGCGACAAGGAATTAGAAACTCGGACTGTTAGTGTACGCACACAACAGGGCGAGGATCTAGGAAGTCTGTCAATTGGCGAACTTGGCGAACGCTTGAGGAACCAGATTGCGGATCGAAAATAATAACAACTTGGAGGATTAGGGTATCAGCTCTAAAAAAGATGCAACGCGCTTAAATACCGAAATTACCGCCAGGCGGGTTCGGGTAGTAGGCGCTGAAGGTGAACAAGTCGGGGTTGTTTCAATAAACGAAGCGTTACAGCTCGCCTACGATGCAAATATGGATCTGGTCGAAATATCGCCCAATGCCGATCCGCCGGTTTGCAAAGTCATGGACTTCGGCAAATACCAGTTTGAGTTAAACAAAAAACTGCAAGCCGCCAAGAAAAAGCAAAAACAAATCCAGATCAAGGAAATCAAGTTTAGGCCCGGTACCGAAGAAGGCGATTACCAGGTCAAGCTGCGCAGCCTGATCAAATTTCTAAACGAAGGCGACAAAACCAAGATCACCGTGCGTTTTAAAGGCCGTGAGCTGACTCATCGTGAGCTTGGCATGGACTTGTTGAAACGTATCGAAACCGATCTGGAAGAAATGGCCATAGTCGAGCAATTTCCGAAATTGGAAGGCCGGCAAATGGTCATGGTGATGGGCCCGAAGAAAAAGAAATAACTCAATCACACGGTTTTAGCCGTTTTTTAAAACGGCAAGGCGATTCAGGAACGAATCGGTTGAAGGATGCTTTTGTGTCCGGAAATTCAATGGGGCCAAGCATTTTGCCTCACTGGGTTTTGTCTCAAGGACTTTACTTTTAATCATTGGAGAAAACAAATGCCAAAAATGAAAAGCCATAGTGGTGCAGGCAAGCGCTTCAAGAAAGTTGGAAGCGGCGGTTTTAAATGCAAACAATCGCATAAACGTCATATTTTGACTAAAAAAACCACCAAACGTAAAAGACAACTGCGTAAAACAGCCATTCTTCATCCGTCGGATACGCCATTGGTTGCGCGTATGCTGCCGTACAGTTGATTTATCATTGATATTGGAGAGAGTAGAACATGGCTAGAGTTAAACGCGGAGTCACCGCTAGAGCAAGACACAAAAAGATTTTAAAACTGGCAAAAGGTTACTACGGTGCCCGTAGCCGGGTTTACCGCGTCGCCAAGCAGGCGGTCATTAAGGCCGGTCAATATGCTTATCGCGACCGTAAACAGAAAAAACGCCAATTCCGCGCCTTGTGGATCGTGCGTATCAACGCTGCCGCACGTTTGTACGGTATCTCCTATAGCCGTTTGATCAACGGTTTGAATAAAGCCAATGTTGCGATCGATCGCAAAGTATTGGCCGACTTGGCTGTACGCGACATCGACGCTTTCGGCGCGATTGCGAAAGTGGCTATAGCAAACCAAAGCAAACCGTAAGGAAAACATTAAGCCGCTTTGAAAGAGCGGTTTAATTGCTCGACTCCCCGTTTTTGATGGGGAGTTTTCCGCCAAATCTCGTTGGCGGAAACCTATCGTTTTGGAATTTCCCTCAATTGCAGACAAAAGTGAGCTGAGTCGTGTCGGCTAGTATCGAAGATATTGTTACGCAGGCATTACAAGCGCTTGCACATGCACAAGACCTTAGCCAACTGGATCAGGTCAGAGTCAATTATCTAGGCAAAAAAGGTCTATTCACTCAGCAGATGAAGGAGTTGGGTAGCCTGGACCCCGAGCAACGCCGCAGTGTCGGGCAAATTATCAACGATGCCAAAAATACTTTTCAAGAGGCGTTAGAGGCTCGGAAATCGACTTTGGAAAATGCCGAATTGGCGGCGCGTTTGGCTAGCGAATGTATCGACGTAACCCTGCCGGGGCGCGGCCAAACCGTATCCGGATTGCATCCTGTTACGATCACCTTGCGGCGGATTGCTAAAATTTTTGCTGAGGCCGGCTTTAATATCGTCGAAGGCCCGGAAATCGAAGACGATTACCATAACTTTGGCGCCTTGAATATTCCCGAGCATCATCCCGCGCGGGCGATGCACGATACCTTCTATTTCGATGCGCACACCGTATTGAGAACTCACACTTCGCCGGTACAGATTCGGGTGATGGAATCCGAAAAGCCGCCCTTGAAAATCATCGCACCGGGCCGCGTGTACCGTTGTGATTCGGATATGACGCATTCGCCTATGTTTCATCAGGTCGAAGGCTTTTTGGTTGATACTGATGTCAGTTTCGGTGACCTGAAGGGTGTGATTTTTGAATTTCTGCGCGCCTTCTTCGAAAAAGAAGTCAACGTGCGCTTTCGCCCTTCTTATTTTCCATTCACAGAACCTTCCGCCGAATTTGATGTGTCCTGCGTAATGTGCGACGGCAAAGGTTGCCGCGTCTGCAAACAAACGGGCTGGCTGGAAGTGGGCGGTTGCGGCATGATTCACCCGGAAGTATTCAAATCGGTCGGTATCGATAACCAAGTGTATTCCGGCTTTGCCTTTGGAACTGGAGTCGAACGTCTGGCGATGATGAAATACGGTATCAACGATTTGCGGATGTTTTTCGAAAACGATCTGAAATTTTTACAACAGTTTAATTAACGGTGGATAGTCATCATGCAAGTCAGTGAAGCTTGGTTAAGAGAACTGGTCAATCCGCCTATCGCCACCGCCGAATTAATCGCGCAACTGACCATGGCCGGTCTGGAAGTCGATGCCGTGACGTCTGTTGCCGCCGAATTTTCCGGTGTGGTAGTTGGCGAAGTACTCTCCACCATTCAACATCCAAACGCCGATAAACTTAAGGTTTGTCAGGTCAACGTCGGCCAAGCCGAACCATTGCAAATCGTCTGCGGTGCCAGCAATGTCAGGCCCGGTTTGAAAATTCCGGCAGCATTGATTGGTGCGATATTGCCCGGCGATTTCAAAATTAAGGAATCCAAACTGCGTGGCGAATTGTCGTTCGGCATGCTGTGTTCGGAAAAGGAATTGGGTTTGGCGGTTAGTTCCGAAGGCTTGATGGAGTTGCCCGCTGATGCGCCGGTGGGTGCCGATATTCGCGACTATTTGGCGCTGAACGACAATTTGATCGAATTGGGCTTAACGCCAAATCGCGCAGATTGCCTGAGCGTCGAAGGCGTCGCCAGGGAAGTGGCGGTTTTGAACAATCTGCCGTTTCAGGCTACGACGTTTACTACTGTCGAACCGCAGCACACGGAAACCCTGGAAGTTAAAGTCGAAGTCACGGAAGCTTGCCCGGTTTATCTGGGGCGTTTGATCAAAAACATCAATCCTGCTACGGTCACGCCACTGTGGATGCAGGAGCGTCTGCGCCGTTGCGGTATTAGAAGTTTAAGCCCGGTTGTTGATGTTACCAACTATGTGTTGATCGAATTGGGCCAACCGCTGCATGCTTTCGATGCCGATAAACTGAGTGCGCCTATCGTGGTTAGACGTAGTCGGGCCGGCGAGTCCTTGGCTTTATTGAATGACCAAACCATAGAGCTGGACGGCGAGGCACTGGTCATAGCCGATCTACGGCAAGCCTTGGCCTTGGCCGGCGTGATGGGGGGTAAGGACAGCGCCGTATTTGGCGAAACCCGCGATATATTCCTGGAATGTGCGTTTTTTACGCCCATTGATGTCGCCGGCAAGGCCCGCCAATTTGGTTTGCATACCGATTCCTCGCACCGCTTCGAAAGAGGTGTGGATTTTAACTTGCAACGCCGGGCGATCGAACGCGCCACGCAATTGATTCTACAAATAGCCGGCGGTAGTCCTGGACCGGTTCAAGAGGTTATTTCCACTGCCGAACTGCCCGCCAGAATGCCGGTAAAGCTGCGTAGCCAACGTATTACAAAGGTGTTGGGCATTCAATTTGGCGACGATGAAGTGCATGCGCTGTTCGAAGGCTTGGGTATGCAGGTTCAAGTAGTCGAGAACGGCTGGGAAATTACCCCGCCCGGCTTTCGTTTCGATATTGCCATCGAAGAAGATTTGCTGGAAGAAATCGGCAGAATCTATGGATATAACAATCTGCCTAGCAGCAGTTTGTTGATGCGCTCTGAGCTTGGTAAAGCGCCCGAGGCGCAGTTGCCATTGGCGAGATTGCAGGATTGCTTGGTAGATCGCGGTTATCAGGAAGCGATTACCTACAGTTTTGTCGATGAGGCAATGCAAAATGCCGTCGCGCCTGGTGAAGAATTTATCCGGATTCAAAACCCTATATCCTCTGAACTAGCCGTGATGCGCACTACGCTTTGGTGCGGTTTGTTGAATGCGGCTTTGTACAATATCAACCGCCAACAGAATCGAGTGCGCTTATTCGAAGCCGGCTTGCGGTTTTTCTATCAAGATGGGCAAATTCAACAGCGAAAAATGTTATCCGGTTTGGCCTTGGGTTCCGTTAATCCCGAACAGTGGGGCGAAAAAAACAGAAAGCTGGATTTCTTCGATGTGAAAGCTGATGTCGAAGCGTTATTTGGTTTGACGGGTATTGTGGCTGAGTTTGTTGCCTACCAACATCCGGCTTTACATCCCGGTCAAACCGCGCAAATCAAAAACCAACATGGCGAAGTGATAGGTTTATTGGGCATGTTGCACCCAACGCTCGAAAAGCAATTGGGTTTCGATAGTCCGGTATTCTTGTTTGAACTCGAACAGGATGCCGTATTGCAACGCAAGGTGCCTAAATTTAGTACATTATCCAAATACCCTTCTGTACGCCGCGATCTGGCTTTATTGGTGGAAGAGGCTGTATCAGCTGCCGCAATCACCAGTGTAATTGAAGAATGCATGGAGACGGCGATACGCGAAATATCGATCTTCGACGTTTATCGCGGACCGGGCGTCGCCGAAGGTTATAAGAGTGTCGCGTTAGCTTTACTCTTGCAGGATTTTACGCAAACGCTTACCGACACAGAAATTGATGCTATATTTCGCAAAGTGCTGGACACTTTAGCGGCTAAACTGAATGCAAAATTGAGGGAGTGATTGTGGCATTAACTAAAGCAGATATTGCAGAGAAGTTGTTTGAAGACCTCGGTTTAAACAAGCGAGAAGCCAAAGAAATCGTAGAGTTGTTTTTTGACGAAATTAAAAAAAGTCTGGAAAGCGGCGAGCAAGTGAAGATTTCCGGGTTTGGTAAGTTTGAATTGCGCGACAAAAGTGGTCGGCCGGGTAGAAATCCCAAAACAGGTGAAGAAATTCCCATCACTCCGCGGCGTGTGGTGACTTTTAGAACAGGGCAAAAATTGAAAGCTCGAGTAGAAGCGTATGCTGGAACCCAGTAATAATAACGAATTACCGGTTATTCCGGCCAAGCGGTATTTTACGATTGGCGAAGTTAGCGACCTCTGCGCGGTAAAGCCCCATGTATTGCGCTATTGGGAACAAGAGTTCACCGAGCTTAGTCCGGTAAAACGCCGAGGAAATCGCCGTTATTATCAGCGCCATGACGTGTTGTTGATTCGACAAATTCGCGCTTTGTTATACGAGCAAGGTTACACAATAGGTGGTGCGCGTGCTCATCTGGCGAGTGGTAGCGCCAAGGAAGACAGTTTACGCACCAAACAACTTATTCATCAGATGATTGGCGAGCTGGAAGATATTTTGGAGCTGCTGAAATAGCGTTTCCCAAATAATATGATATTATGTTCGGCTTGCTGTCCTAGGTGGGCATTGGTTTAATCATAAACTTCGGGGCGTAGCGCAGCCTGGTAGCGCACTTGTCTGGGGGACAAGGGGTCGTGGGTTCGAATCCCGCCGTCCCGACCAAGTTTTTTGAGATTGAATATTGAATAACCCGCAAGTTACTTGACTTGGCGGGTTTTTTATTGCTTGAAAAACTATAGGAATACATGGCGTTTTTGATAATTAATCACTGATTGATCGATAAAGTTAAATTGAATGAATACGGCGGCTAACATTTCGATTTATCAAATATTTGAGACAGGCCTAATCCGATGTTGAGCCGTTTTAGAGATCATATTGTCGTGAATCACCCGGATCAATTATCTAGGCAATGGGCGCAACGTATTGTTGATAGATACGCAACCAGTGCCAAAGTACGTACAGTAGATATTCAATCCGTCAATATTGGCACATCGACGCGCTTGCGGCTAACCGTGAATCATGACGCCATCGGCGTCGTTCCAAGTCGGTGGTTTGTAAAAACGCCGTCGCTGGCAATTAAGTCCAGAGCGATTACCGCCATACCCCGGTTATTGCATAAGGAAGTTCATTTTTATAATTCGCTTTCTCAGGGGGTTCCGGTGAGTGTGCCGCAAATTTTAGCGGCTGAAAGTGTGTTAGGGCGCGGTACTACATTGGTAATGGCGGATTTGGATGAACTGGGATTTAGGCCCGGGTTTACCGCAGACGCTCTGTCTTTGGAACAAGCTCAGCAGGTGGTTGAAAAGCTAGCCGGTTTTCATGCTCACTATTGGGGCAATGCTGGGCTATTGAAAACGCATCGCTGGTTAAACGGTTTTAGTTACAATGTCGAGAATCATATGGGTACCTTGCTGGCTGTGCCCTTGATGAAGCGTGGCCTTGATCGCGCCGGGCGCTTGGTGCCCAACAAATTGCATAGATCCGCGTTGCGCTATGCAGCGGATCGGCGGCGAATCACCAGGATATTGGCAACCGGTGTGCAGACCTTGGTGCATCATGATTGTCATCCAGGCAATCTATTTTGGAATCACTCTGAGCCCGGCTTTCTGGATTGGCAATTGGTGCGGATGGGGGAGGGTGTTAGTGACCTCGCTTATTTTTTAGCGACATCGCTGAAGCCGGAGTCTCGGCGTGCTCATGAAAAACAATTGCTGAACCTATACATGACGGCGTTAGCTAGTCACGGGATTAGCGACTTGGATGAAGAAACGTATTACCAACGCTACCGTGCTCATTTGGTGTATCCGTTCGAAGCGATGATTGTTACCTTGGCTATAGGGGGTATGATGGAGCGTAATAGCAACTTGGAGTTAATTGCGCGCGTTTCAGCGGCGGTTGACGATAACGATAGCTATTCTGCGTTATCTCTATAAGCGTTCTTACCTGCGTTTCTGGAAGGCAGTTATATACTGAATTTGATCTGAGAATTGGGTCGATGCTATTTGGCGGAGAATCTCCCGATAGAGAGATAATTTGGCGGGTATATGAACCCACAAAAATTTTAAATAAGTATTGACTTTATAATTGACTGCTACATCGTTTGTAGCTACGAGAAAATCTATAAGGATTTTTTAATCTCTGTCTTGCTGGTTTCCGCAAGAAGAAAATAAAAATGGTGCGAGGAGAGGACTTGAGGTTCCTCTAAAACAAGGTGGCACTATAACTTAATGATAATTAAGAAAATATCTTCTTCGCAGCCTACTCTGCTCACAACTCTCCTCGGAAAGTGTGTAACAGATTGAGTAGCATTCTATGTATAACACTTAATGTTGTCAAAGCTGTTGTCTTCAGCGTGATTCGATCCCGAATACTGCGGTTATGTCGAAGTAGATTTTTTTGTTAGCTTCATCGCTAATCTTGGTGCTGAATACATCGAAAACATGATGTCTTCCGGTGATAATTAAGGTTTGCTCTAATATTTTGTATGATACGTTTTGTAATGAAAAAATGTATCGTATGATTTTGTATTCAAGTTTTACAAAGTCGATTAAATAATCCGGGTCGAAAGTAATTGAATGCTTGAATGAATATCCATTGCCATCTTGAATGGATTTTGTAATGTAAAATGGTAAATTGTACGATTCCATAATAATATTTTGTATCATATATTTTTATCGTACAAAATTATAGAAAGCTCTTTATCAATGATTCTGGTGGATAATATTCCAGATCAGGATCGAAAATCTTGCAGTTTGTAATGTTGAAATAATAATTTTTAACAAATATTTTTCTCGTCAGTTTGCATTCTATCTTCAACTGTATCTTGTCATATTGTTTCTTGTCGATAGTTAGCATTTCTGATTGTATTAGCTCATAGCTATAATCTTGCAATGTCATCATCAAATCCAGCACATGTTGCTCGATTTTGTATGAATCTATAATGCTCACATAATAGAGAATTATGGCATCATTAATGCTTTCACCACATCCGCCCATTATTGGGAGAGATGCGCCATATATTTTATTGATAAGTCTGTTTAAGTTCACTTGAATCACCTTGATAAATTGCAGCATATGTATTTATCCTAGTGATAGTTGTTGCCGATGCGTTTCTGTGGTGTGGTGTATGAGGCGGCTGAGGAACTTTTATGATTATATTTCGAACAATAATCAAATATAATTACAAAAAACAATCAAAAAACCGATATATCAAGGGATATTTATTTTCACCTAGTGTTTGAAAATATCACTTGTATGATCAATGGGTATAGCTGAAATACAGTTCTTGAATGACAACAGGAGCTATCATCTCCTTGTTAGAGACGTAGCTTTTTTATTTTATATATATAAATAATAAAAAGGTCTGTCCCTAACAAGTAGCTATCATCAGACAATGACTAATACATAATATTTTAGATTCATTTGTTGCACTTGTTGTATGATGAATTCAGGTAAAAAATCTCTCAATATCTTTACTGGACGATTACAAGAGCAACTCACAATACCATTATTCAATATTATCTTATCTGCTAGTTTTCGCCATCGCGGCAATCTAATAACGAACTGGAATGCATCATGCTTATCGATATGGGTTGCATTCATGATGTGACGGATCAATGACTCAATAATATCAGCAACAATCTGCAATTTTTCAGCGGGTAATATTCTAGTGCCTGATGGATAGCGTTTTTCTAATTCACTGATAATGCCACACTCTGCTGCACTTGCGTTCGCATGCATAATGATAGTTTCATCACACATTTGACCATTTTCTAAACGTTCAATGGCATTTACTAGGTAATCATATGTTACCTTTTTGGTATCAATCTGTTTTAACACTGCCATAATACGTTTTTGAAATGCTGTTAATTCTTTGTCATATATCTCTAATAATCGTTCAACCTTTTCTATGTTGACATGATTATTTTCAGTAGATTTGAACATAAGATTGAGAATCAACGTTGATTCTGCACGTCGCATCTCCTTGATGTTTTCACGGCATTGCTTTCGAGTCGCTTTAGAAAGATTGATAAATTCCTCATCTTTTCCGTAGGATTGAAATTTGCAGACAGTGAACCCCAACGATTTTAGAACCTGGTTGGCATAATCACGGTTAGCGTAAAATTGTTTGTGTTTAGCTTCAGCGGATATGAATAATGTTGATAACGGTGAAACCAGATACTGATTAGATGTTGAATCGAACAATATGCCTTGACGTTTAAAATCCATGCTTAAACACTTCTCAAATGCCGCATGATCATTGCTATTGAAAGCGCGGTACTGTTGGGTCATGAAGGTAGCGGTCTCTTTTGCCATTGCGGATAAACGCTCCTGTTCAATAATCCATTGATCAATATCAAATACATCTTCATCGAGATTGTTGGTTGCAATGTGCAGACAATGAACTGTTGATGCTTTACGGAAGCGTCCGCACAATTGCTTGATGTACTGCACCGGTTCCTTACCGATGACACACACATTCGCTACATCGATATTATCCTGGATCGAAATACCTTCCACTAAAGAGGTGGTACCTAGAACAATATCCACCTCATCCATTTGGAATTCACCATCATTGGTAAGACGATGGGCAAATGATCCTGATGTTCTGCATAGGTCGGCGTTTACAATTTCAACAACAAGATGGCTACCATCGTCCTTGGGGACCTGATTTAGAAGCTGTTTGAATCCCAGTAACGTCTCGGTATTGTTATGGAGTATCAGAGATTTATTGGGATGTTGCAGCCAAAAATAGATGAATTGTTGCAATGCATGATGGGGGTCACCGATATGCAAACGGTAATACATCAAATCAGGTGCTACGGTTTTATGGATACGTATCCTGCTGTCAAACTCAATAATTCCATCAAAATCATCACTACCAATGGTTGCCGATTGGCACACAACCTGTTTCCACGGTAGCTGCATCAATTTCAGCACATTGTGTAACGGTTCTAGGCGGTAATCCGCCAGTAAAAAATTATGCACTTCATCGATGATCAAAATTTCATCTGTCACATCAATTTCATGATTTGAAGCCATATCGAGCAATCGTTTAGATTGATCATAGGTAGTAACCATATCCGTTTGTACGCAATTTCTGCTGCCCTGCTGACCAACGATGGAACGTAGCGGTGCTAGCAATCGATGGGCGATTTTCGCGTGTTTAGGCGCGTAATTCTTACCCATACTCATATCCGCATTCAGCAGTACACGTTTCCCATCTCCGTAGTCGTCAACACTGATGAAATCAGTCGATTTAACAACATCCCAATGATCATCAGCGAGTGTAAAGGGTTTAATGGCGCCACTGGATAACCGATGATAGTAGGACAGTCGATAGTCATCCTTTTGGATTTTTTCCAGTAGGATATTTGCTGCATCATCAACCAGGATTGGGTGATACTCAGCAAGGTATTCCACAAGATCCATCAACGCATCTTTGGGTAACGTTGATAGGTAACGTTTTTTGTCCGATTTTTTTCTAGGTAATCGGGTTTGCAAGACCATTTGATTGAAATCAGCTTGCGACATGCTATTGCTGGTCATCATGCCACCTTCCTTTGTTTCAATTGTGCAAGCCTTTCCTTTATCCTTTCATTCTCCGATTGTTCCCGCTCAATCCTTGCCAACATCAATTTGCTTTTAACGGTTGTTTCACCCAACTGTTCATACAAATAATGTATGACTGTACCAAGGGTGATTACCTGATCAACGGGTTGGTGACTGTTCCATAGTGCTGCCGCGGCAATTGCTGATTTTTTATTCATAATGGACGAGGTAACGGTTTGGTAATCCTCCAGACTGAACCCGGCATATTTCATACCCCAACCGATGTCACGCCAGGTTGGATAATATCCACAGAATGTCTGTAAAAGTAACTGGATAATGGTGGATTTTTCATGGGTACTTGGCAAGGTATAGGATGCTGGTAACGATGGGGTTGCACTCGTATGGTTTTGAGTGTCACAACCCTGACGATTCCGAGATGTTGGGGGGGATATTACCAACGCCCGATTCTTGTGATCCTCAATCAGCGTCTTTACAACCGATGTAGGTAACTGGCGATCAGCGTTTAAAGCTTTATCAGGGCAATGTTGGGTACCGTTGAAAAATCGAGAAGCATCTTTACACGCCTTATCACCGCCCAGAATCTGAAGCAGGATGGTATAC
The DNA here is from genome assembly GCF_059331595.1 of Methylomonas sp. PHL2-19. Classification (NCBI taxonomy): domain Bacteria; kingdom Pseudomonadati; phylum Pseudomonadota; class Gammaproteobacteria; order Methylococcales; family Methylococcaceae; genus Methylomonas; species Methylomonas sp. PHL2-19. The sequence goes on along the minus strand of NZ_CP196839.1, from coordinate 3,491,383 downwards.
AACCATGTCATATCATCAGGATGATCGATTGGATGCTCTAACGCGAATAATACCCTGAATCGTGGATGTTCATCGGTATGAGACGGTGTTACATAATACCCGGTACCATATTCAACATAGAACGGATTTGCCCTTAATTCTTCAAGGGTTAGCCCATGATCAATGTCAACCATTGCAATGGAATGACAGATAAAGTTAGTGGATTTCCGATAGCCATTCCTCAATGATGCGCAGATTGGAAACCCATCTACAGTGAGATGGTTGAAAATATCCGCGAATGGTAGATGAACGGTTTCCCAACCCTTAGCAAGATTGATTCTCTTACCACCCTGGTTGGTATGATAGGTGTTGCCGGCTATACTTGAAGCGACTAACGGTTTGCTCCACCAGTTCTTATTGATAGATACGGTATAAAGTTGTGGTATGACTACATCCGTAGTCTGATTATATTTTTCCATATTGATTCACCATCGAGACACTTATGGTCATACACTATGCAGGTATAGTGTCATCGGATTAATTGCATAGTCATTACATTCTCCGTTTAAAATGCTGGTTGAGATGGCCGTCTCAACCAACCGGTGAATGCAATTAATTTTGGAAATGATATGAAGAAATGAATTCCTCATAGTTATTTATCATTTGACGACTATTTATAAAACGTATTCAATGCATTATAGCGGGATGAGCAATAATCGCCCACCTAAACAGAGTTTATAAATTATAGATTGAATATTCATATTAATAGAAAGTATGATTAGATATTATTTGACGTGACGAAGGGGTAGGCTCTAAAGCGACAGCCGCCGAGTATCTATATTATACTTCGGCAGATGCTAATGCTCCTCGTGTGAATAATTCATTTCCAAATATATATAGTATGCTTAATAATTTAGAATTACTTAGCGTTAAAAATATCATATAATATTTTTATAGTAAATTTAATATAATGTTCAATAGTAAATAAACAATTATAGTGAACTGACAAACCTCATAGGATACTTGAAATGGAAAAAATGTCTATTTTTACCTTTTTAGGGTTGATGTTTACATTTTTATTAACAGGAATATATATTTCAGATCGTATCAAGCCTGACTTAGATAGAGTTATAAAATTTTTAGTGCAATTGCTAGCCTCGATTATTGGAAACACACTAAATTACATTCGAAGTGAACTTATAATAGACGTTGCCAATGCGATTTTGATGATTAAGTACGTTATAAAGCACGAGCAAAAGTACGATGAACGCATCATTTCTTATGATAGAAAAACTAGGGAAATAATATATAAGGTTAGCGAGCAGAATGGAGAATCAGATATCCTTGTATCGAATATAAAAGATAAGACAGAGAAGGCCTCTCACGCGCCAATTGAAGCAACTGAAATCGACGTAATAATTGAAAAATCTAGACCCAGTATTGAGCTGATTGGCATTAAATCAAGAGGGTATAAAAAAAAGGCACTACTAATTACAGCATCTATTGCTTCCCTATTTTTGTATTTTTTAGGAATGGGGTTTCTAGAGGGGATGGAGTATAGAAGACACCCAAGTTATAAAGGGGTAATTGAATTATTTTCAAACGAAGAACCTAATAAGATAGTAAGTAGAATTTTGATATTATTGCCGGGAATTCCTGCATATAATAAAAACACCCGAGATTGGATTTATTTACATTCCAAAGTAAGTGATAACTTTTATAATTCGATGCTTCTAGAGCATAATTTTTTTAGTATGGAAGAAGATCAAAAGCTAACTTACTTGGAATCTTACCCAATTACTCCTACAAAAAAATTTACCACTTATCTCAAACAGGTCATTGAAGACGGAAATTATGACCAAGCTATAAGCTTTATATCGAAACATAATAGCCCAGAGCTGAAAGACCAGTTAGGTTATGCGATGGTTTATAGTTATAAGATAAACCCCTTGCCTGAAAACTTCAATACAATATTTACTTGGCTTCTCCAAAACAATATTAGATTGTCAGTAGATTTTCTTACCGAGAACAAAAACATCGGAGATATGGATTTTTATCTCGGAATGGTTGATTTATTGGATCAAGATGTTGTTAAGAGTGATAAAGATTTAAGTATCAAATTATATGCTGCATCCGAAAGCAGAATCTTTGGAGAGGATAAAAAAATAAAACCAGAGTCATTAGAGCTGATTTCTCTACTATTGTTTAATGGGAGTTATAGCGGAAATTTGAAGGATTCTTTGATAACAAACCTAGGAAATATTGACGATAAAGATATTGTGAGGATTTTTACTCATGCTGGATCAAACCTAAGTGAAAGTGATTATGAACTATGTGATACAATCTTTTTAAGGTTGATTGATAAACCGACGCCAGTAATTGAAGCCTTGGGTACATTGGCAAAGGCCAACAATATAGGTCTTGTTGAGCATTTTTCGGAGGCTATACTAAATAAAGATATAACCAAAATAGAGAATAGTGAGGTAAAAAAATCTATCATAGTAATACTAATAAATTATAATTCTGACCTTGGAAAAGGTTATTTAGATCACGTTTTTATGGGTCTAGCTAAGCCAAAAAATAAAATTTATCTTGTAAATAACTACACAACTGGTAGCGCAGCTTCGGATAAATATATATCACTTGCAAGTCACGATTATACCGAGACTGGAAAAACATGGCCCCCCAGTTATATCAAGTTCCCACCATCTTTTAATGAGACTGAGCAATGGCGTAGCTTTATAAACGAATATCCTTGGTTTCCTGCCACAGATGACGCATATTACAGGTTAGCTTTTTCATATTTTTATTTTAAACAGTATCAGAAATCGTTAGATACAATTCTGGAGTTCTATAATAAATCTGATTTTGTTGATAATGATGCCAGTCCATACGTTGGATATTTGCTAAAGTTTGTTCTTGCAAATATTAACATACCAAGCCAAAACGAACTTCTAAAGAACATAAAAATAATCTATGAGCAACCAGTAAGTGGATTTATATATAGCCAACATCCAGATATTAAAAATCTTAAACGTGCGATAAATTGGTTCATTGAAAATGAGTCTAAGCTCGTTTATTTAAATACAGATATTAAAACAATTGGTTTAATGAAGCGTATTTGTGATGTGATTAGTGATTACTCAGATTTATCTGAGAGGATTGATATAATCGCTAAAATATTACTGCAAGAATATCAGGATAAATCGGAAGATGTCGATAATATTAAAACATCCGCAAATCTTTCGGGGGTTCTATATTCTAGGTTTTTCTCCCCCAAAGCCGCTAAGTTAAGCAACCTCGCTTCAATTCCCGGCGGCGAATTAGGAGAACTTCCTAATTCATTTTTTATTAGAGAGATGAAGTTAATTCTTAAAAATGTTGCCCCAAATGAGAAGCTTTATCTTGGAACTTTAAATCTATTGGAGCTCCATAGAGATAATAACTTTGGACGGTTAATAGATTCAAGCCAGGAATTGTTCGATTTAATAAAAGAATTCGTTCCATCAATCTTAGATACAAATTCAATTGATAATAATACAATATCTGGGAAGCCCGCTGAAGAAGAAGTGGAAATCAATAACATAGTCAATAAAGTACCATAGAGCTTTAAATATCATGATAATATTATTGCTTAGCATAGCTACTATACTACTCGTATTGATAGTGATTTTGATTATATATAGACAGTCTAAAATGTACTCTATCGCAAGGATCATTACTGATGTATCCCCTATTACTGCCGAAACATTAGGGCATCTTGTAGAACTTTCAAAGTTGCAACAAAATGAACTTCCTTGGTTTGAACGTAGCCTTTCTACTATTGGAGTTGTTGCATTTTTTAGTATGATTATAGCTACCGGTGTTCAGACATTCAAAGCCACTATAGATCAATTAGAATTAGCATCTTTGAAATATGATATAAAGCAATTAGAAAATCAAAAGAAGATTTTCGATAAACTTATACCAGACATAAGCAGAACTGTGCTTCAAGAGTATCGAAAAAATGGATACTTATTTCCTGATGAAAAGGAATTTGCAACACAGAGAATTGCTCAACTCGACGAAAAACCCACCCTTTCCATGCCCGAAATTGAGGAAATGTTCAATCTTTCTATCGCAACAGGTGATTTGAGTCATGCTGTAGCCTCTATTAGAAAAAACAGCGATCTTTTGATGCAAACTGATGTAAACTCTTTGATGATACTTGCTGAATATAACTTCCATAATGGTGCATCGAATATTGCGAATCAAATTCTTGATAAAGTAAGAGATAGAATTATGAGTTCCAATGGGAATGTCCCTGATGGTATTAAGTTCCGATTTTATGTTTTAGATAGTATTCTCGAACCTAACTTGAATCACGAAAATTATGTAGGACTTCTAGCTGGCCAACTAGGTATCACAAAGAATGAAGCCAAATTAAGGTTGGAATCTGAAATACAAAAATATAAAAAAGTTAATGGTCACTAAGTTCATTTTTTCTTCCCGCACTGAGCGATTGCTCATCTAACCACGAACGTATTTTTATATATGTTCATGCCTTAGTTACCTTTGCACCCAATAACTGAACCGCATTAACTTTCCATAATCTATGTATGAATATGAATCTTCAATGCACTTATAAGGATCTGCGTAAAAATATTTTTTAGTTCAAGAATGAGTTAATATAGATTGAAACGGAGTGTCGGTTTTTAATAATTTGAATAAAGCAAATTACAATCGCGACACGCAGCAAGTTACTGAACGGGGTGAATGGTGGTTTTGAAATAGGAATCAGCGGTGGATTTAATTGGAATTTGCAAATACATCCAGAAACAGTCGAATGAATAGTTGATGAACAGCATTTGATAAAAAATCGCTTACATTTTCAATCTAAAATGAGTTTTTTGTTAAAAATTCATTTACATGGATTAATGGTCTGTTCCCAAAATATATAAAATCAATAAGTAATGTATGACGATATCAATGTATCGTGATCAACATGATTTAATATAATGCAGAATGGGTTGGTGAAATATGCCATGCGTTTGGGAATGCTGATTGCATCATCTGAATAGTGGTTGAATTAGCATTCCAAATTATGATTGCTGACGGAAAAGGGGCAACATCATTCTTACCTTCAGCTGCAAATCTGATACGCCCCTTCAACATAAATATATCTGCTTTATTGATAATCCAATTATGCCAAGCGATGGTGTCGGGTCTAGCAGGAATAACAGCGATGCAAAGCTTGATATTTCCCATCATTGTTTCGTCATGAGATTTTTTAATCCATTGTTTCAATGATTTACCATAAGGTGGATTGACAAATACCTTGCCATACCAAGGTTAGATCAATCCATTGTCTCCATCTTCACCGGTATAATGAATCTTCGCTTTGACGGGTGCTTTATTTTTGTCTTTAGTAGTACTACAAGGGTCTAAATCAAATTGCCCACCCACTATTGGATATAATTTGTCTAATATTTCCGGTGGTGTTGACCATGATTGGTAATTACTACTGATAGCCGTTGTCTTATAAAATGGCAATGGTGTACCAATAGGATGCAGAAACAATCCAGCACCCAATGCTGTTGCGATCTGTTCTATAGGGAATAGATGACCTGGATGATTGGATTCAATTGCTAATATCGTTGGAACACTCACCTTGGTCAGTTCGGAAAGTGACCGTAATGATATTTTCTGACGTTCCCTGAGTATTGCTAAGCTTTCGCCTAATGATTCAGCACTGGGTAAAGTGCGCCCCGAAATTTCATAATCCAAACATTTCGCTATGGTTTGAAAACTATTAAATAATCCCTGTCCTTGTTCTGCTTTGATAATAGTGGGTAATGAAAACGCGCACTTTGTTGCTATATCTAACTGTTTCAGACTTTGGTTTTTCCTAACAGTTTTTAGAGAATTGCCCAGATTGGAAGGTAAACGATTGTTTAACAATTGATTTTAAAAATGAGTTGAAATGTAAACGATAGTTTAGCAATTTTTGATTTTTATAGTGTACAGAAGCAATGCATTATGTGATGCCACTTGCGTTTATGGGTGTATTTGCTGAACCGATCATCTATTGCTATCCTTGAGATAACATTAGTTCACCACCCTGTAGTCATCAGGATATCATTCAAAAAGGACAGTCAATGGCGAAAGCCCCCAAACAACCCGCTAAAGAAGAACCGTTAGAAAAACAGCTGTGGAAAGCAGCTGACAAGCTCCGTAAGAACATTGATGCCGCCGAATACAAACACGTCGTACTGGGGTTGATTTTCCTGAAATATATCTCGGATGCATTTGAAGAGATGTTCAGTAAATTAGCGGCTGGTGAAGGTGAATATGCCGGCGCTGATCCAGAAGATAAGGATGAATATTCCGGTGAAAACATCTTCTTCGTACCGATGGAGGCACGCTGGTCCTATCTGCTGGGTAAAGCAAAGCAACCCGATATCGGACTTTTGTTGATGGTGCAATGGATGCTATCGAAAAGGAGAACCCATCGTTAAAGGGTGTACTGCCCAAAGTATTTGCCCGTCAAAATCTCGATCCTACCAGTTTGGGAGGGTTAATTGATTTGGTGGGTAACATTGCATTAGGTGATGCAAAAGCGCGTAGTGCTGACGTTCTAGGACACGTTTTCGAATACTTTCTGGGGGAGTTTGCGTTAGCGGAAGGTAAACAAGGTGGTCAGTTCTATACACCCCGTAGCATCGTTGAATTATTGGTTGCTATGTTGGAACCCTATAAAGGTAGGGTGTTTGATCCATGCTGCGGCAGCGGTGGGATGTTCGTACAATCCGAAAAGTTTGTGGAGGAACATCAGGGCAGAATCAATGATATTTCCATCTATGGTCAGGAGAGTAACCAAACCACCTGGCGGTTAGCAAAAATGAACCTTGCTATCCGGGGTATCGATAGTTCACAAGTTAGATGGAACAATGAGGGGTCATTCCTGAATGATGCCCATAAAGATGTGAAGGCAGATTTTATTATTGCTAATCCTCCCTTCAATGTTAGTGATTGGAGTGGTGAATTGTTACGAACCGATGGACGCTGGCAATACGGTACACCACCCGTTGGTAATGCTAACTTCGCCTGGTTACAGCATTTTATTTACCACCTGTCCCCAAATGGTAAAGCGGGTGTGGTACTGGCGAAGGGTGCATTAACCAGTAAAACCAGTGGTGAAGGCGATACGTGAAAACGCATCCATTGATTGGACTATCAAACACAATGTCAAAGCAAAATTAAAAGCTAGGGGCTGTTGCCGTTTCACATCGGTAACCATATAAATGCACAAGCCAGGGCGATAGCACCTTCAAAATTGCGTTTTAGTTTGTCATATCGGGTGGCAATAGCTCTAAAATGTTTCAGTCGCGCAAATACGTTTTCAACGAGGTGGCGATATTTATAGAGACACCAGTCCATTTCCTCATTCCCGACTATTGAATTTTGTTTTCTTGGGATGATGGGGACTGTGCCTTGGTCTCGAATTTGAATCCGTAACGGCTCGCTGTCATACCCTTTGTCTGCAATCATGTAGCCCGCCTGGGGGAGCTTGGCCACAAATTCCGGCGCTTCTTTGCAGTCATGTACTTCGCCCCCCGTAATCGAGAACTGGATGGGAAGTCCACCGGCATCAACCGCCATATGGATTTTGGTCGTGTTGCCTGCGACCGATTTCCCGATGGCTGTTGGATTTTCATGGGCGCCGCCGCTACTGTGTTGATGGGCTTTAATAATGCTGCCATCAATAAATAGCCATTCCAAATCAGGCTCAATCACTAGCGCCTGAAAGATACCCCTCAGCTTTTCTTGCAGTGACCAGGCATTGAAGCGCTTGTACACGGCATTCCACTTGCCAAAAGCGACGGGCAAGTCTCGCCAAGGGCAGCCAACACGCAAACGATAAAAAATCCCTTCGACCGTTTGCCGAAGACCGGGTTTGTCGTAAATGCTGAAACTCAACATAATCGTTTTTAGCTTTTCCCAGTGGGTATCTGTAAGCAGTTGGCGTGGCATTCGCTAGTTATCGTTTGATTGAAAACTCAATCAATATGGCTCGCCAATCGATTTTCAAAGGGATTATGACAAAATGGCAACAGCCCCTAGGAATTATTTGTCTGCATACGATAGCTCTGAAGGTACACTATATTTATTATTTTTAGTCGTATTATTGCTGCACAGGGAAACTCCTGCAATTTTTGCAATTGATAATATAGACAACGCTCTTAATCCAGCAATTACCAAAAAACTAATAGAAACAATAATATACGTATTATGTGCTAGTGATCATAGCGATGTGACAATTAGTCCTAACAGGCTGGTGAAAAACCCGCCGATATTTCCCCTTACCCACGATGTTCGTGATTTTTTCGAGTTGAAATCGGTCATGACATCGAGTTTCAAGCGTTTTGCCCCGGTTTCAAGGGCTTTTTATTCGCCTGAAGCCGTCTGTGGACGGTTTTCAGGCGAACTTCACCCTAGGCGGGTGCACTCCACGCCGGTTTCGGCGTGAACACCAATAGGTTGAGCATGCGCGTCAGGTTGTAGGCGGCAAAGCAAAACAAGGCCTGACCCGCGACTTTGGCTAAGCCGATGTGACGGGTTTTGCGCAGGCCGCCGACCGTTTTGACCCAGCCAAAGGCTTCTTCGACGATTTTGCGGCGCTTGAGACTTTGGGCGTAACCTTTGCCGCGCGCGGTGCGGCCGTCGACGGCACTGCCAATCTTTTTGCGGGCCACATGGGCTTTGATATCACGGGACTCGAGTCCGTTGACGAACGCCGGTTGGTCATAGCCTTTGTCGGCACCGACGCTGCCACCTTGGGGCACGCGGCGTTTGATCATTTTTTGCGCGGCTTCGATTTCGGCGGTGCCGGTGGCTTGAGTGGTTTCGACATCGACAATCAGGCCGTTGCGATTCTCGGACAAGGCATGGGTGATGTAACGCAGTTTGGCCTCGGTGTATTCGCCTTTCTTGTAAAGCCGGGCTTCGGGATCGGTTGTACTTTGATGGGTGGCGTTGCTGCGCTTTTCGCCACTGAAGTCGATCTCGGGATTGCGGCCGGCGGGTTTATCGGGACCACTACCATCTTTTTTGACGAAGCTTTTGTGCGAGGCCCAGGCTTCAATGAGGCTACCGTCGACACTGAAGTGTTCGTCGGACACCAGATTTTGCCATTCGGCTATGGCCAGTACCCGCTCAAAAAATTCGCGACTCAGGGCTTCGGACAGCAGGCGTTCGCGGTTGAACGTTCATTCATCGGTGGATTGAATATTCTGGTTCAGTTTGCAGAAGACAATAGATGTCAACATATCTATATCATTGACCAATGGAATGATAAAAACATTACAATGGCGAGATTGTCTGGTTATTATCCGGTAATGATTGAGTTATCAGAAGATAACATTGATAAAATCAATCAACTTGCCATTCAGCATATGTTCTATGATGGTGTTAAATCATCATTAGCGTCAGCAATATTCCCTGATAAATTGCTGGGTAGTAATGATGCCTTTTCTGCTATTGCCATTGATATAAACAACCAAATGAAAATAGTTCGAAATAGTCATTTAGGAACTATGAATGATATGGTGATTGACTCTATTAGAAGGCTTTATTTGTAGATCATTTATATTATTTTGGTATCCAGCGAACATTGCTAAGTTCATTACGAAAGTCCACCTTAATTATTTCTGTTAATAATCTTGCAACACTAACGTCATCGGCATAATTTTCTCTTCCAAGAGTGTTATTTCCTGCTTCTCTTCCGCATATTTGTTCAGTTATATAATCCATTACGCCGGCTCTATCCAATGCGGACGTCATTGTGTGCCTGAAGGAGTAGAACACTTTTTTGGTTTTAATGTATATACCTAGTTTTACCAAGTATTCTCGATTAAACCAATCTCCGATTGGTCTTGAGTATCCATCCTTAGTTGTCCAATTGGATAATTCTTGAAATAGTCTATGATTATCGTTGCAGGATTCTACAAAGTCTATGAATCCAATTTCTATAAGATGGGGGTGAATGGGTGTCTTCCGGAAACTGTTCGCTGATTTTAACCGCTTGTCTTTTGTATTTTCGTTAAAATCAAATACCCAGTTATTGTCAATTTGTTTTATATCTTCTTTGTAAAGTGCTGCTATTTCTGCATTTCTTGCGCCAGTGTACAATGCGATCAATGGTGTCCAAAACTTGTAAACTGAATCATATTGACCGTTGGTATAAAGCTCTGTAGAGAAAATTCTTACTAGATCTTGACTGGTAAAGCTCTGTCTACGTTGATTCTGCTTTATTTTCTTGTTGGCTTGTACTCGTAATTCAACAAATGGATTGTCCGTATATTCTTTGTATTCAGATACTATCCATTTAAACAATCTGCTATACATCTCCATATGATCATTGATGAGTTATAACTAAATCTGGTGTACGGCCCGACTTGATGAAAGGTGGCGCCCTCTGCTGAAATGAGATTGTCGAGATCGAATAACAGCAAAATGAGAGACGCCATGAACAAAGATAATGCAAAAGACTGGAATAATGCCAGTGGGATTAACGATCCTTTGACGGATTTGTTGAAGACGGGTGCTAGAGCCTTGATCCAACAAGCCGTTGAGGCGGAGCTACAGGCTTTTCTGGGCGAATACGCCAAGGTTACCGATTTACGGGGCCGGCAAACCGTGGTGCGTAATGGCTATTTGCCGGAGCGGGAGATCGTGACGGGCGTGGGTAACGTGACGGTCAAAATCCCCAAGGTTCGAGACCGTTCCGGCGGCAGGATCAAGTTCAACTCGTCGCTGGTGCCGCCGTATGTTCGCAAGACAAAACGGGTGGAAGCGGCCTTACCCTGGCTGTATTTGCGCGGCATTTCCACCGGCGACATGCAGTCGGCCTTATCGGTGTTGCTGGGTGACGATGCCAAAGGCTTGTCACCTGCCGTGGTTAGCCGCCTGAAAGCCCAATGGGCCGAGGATTATCTGGCCTGGAATCGGCGAGATTTATCGAAGGAGCGCACTGTGTATGTCTGGGCCGACGGCATCTATTCGACCCTGCGTGGCGAGGATGATCGGCTGTGCCTATTGGTCATCATCGGAGTCAACGAACAGGGTGAAAAGCGCTTGCTGGCCTTATCGGACGGTTATCGGGAATCGAAAGCCTCGTGGCTGAGTGTTTTGCAGGATTTACAAACGCGAGGTCTACAGGACGCGCCGAAACTGGCTACCGGCGACGGCGCTTTGGGTTTCTGGGCAGCCATCAACGAAGCTTGGCCCACCACACAACACCAGCGCTGCTGGGTGCATAAGACGGCGAATGTGCTGGCGACGCTACCCGATTCAATCCAAGGCAAGGCCAAGGCGGGGCTGAAAGAAATCTGGATGGCGGAAACCAAAGCCCTGGCCAATCAAGCCTTCGACACGTTCTTGCGTGACTTTGAAGCCAAGTACCCCAAGGCGGTGGGCGTGTTGGAAAAAGACCGTGAATCGCTATTGGCCTTTTACGACTTTCCCGCCGAGCACTGGATACACATTCGGACGACAAATCCGATCGAATCCAGCTTTGCGACGATTCGCCATCGGACCACCCGCACCAAGAACTGCGTGTCCCGCAATACCTTGTTGGGCTTGGTGTTCCAATTGGCGTTAACCGCCGAGAAGAGTTGGCGCAAGATACGCGGCTTTAAACGATTGCCGGATGTGATTGAGGGCATTCGTTTTCAGGACGGCATGGCTGTCATTATGGAACCGGAGAAAACAGAAGAAACACAGCAGATGGCCGCCTGATTCAAATCAGCCATACACCAGATTTGACTATTTCTCATCATTGATGGTCTTCGTAGTGAACTTCTCTTCATCAATGTTTAGGGAAATTATTTTATCGACTGTCATTCCTCGATACTTTGCTGTATTTGCAGGTAGTAGCTTCAATTGCTTTAGTACCTGTTTTGCATCATCTCTTGTGATTTCACTGATTGCTTTATCGCCAGTGATTTCAATTAGACGTCGAAAAAATGTAGTGTGTTTGTTCGAAGGCTTCCAATCTTCTCCGTACTTAACGATTTTCAAATCGTCATAGTAGCGTTCAATAATTTCGCTCAAACTATGTTTCGCGGAATTCGCTGCTGGATTTCCCTTTTTCGTTCTTGTTTCGTTTGATTTCGCCGTTGATTGAGCGGTCTTGTTCTCGGCAGGATCTTGTAGTGGTTTAGATGAGTGCAGTTCGTTATTGATTCTGGATAATTCGCGGAAGTATGCGGCGGATTCTTCAGGGGACATTCCTGAATCTAAACATGCTTTTATGTCTTCAGGTTTTATCTCGACTTCATTGGTGACGGTACCATCAGGAGCGACTGTTTGTTTAACGGTGAAGTCTATCGCGTTAGGAGGGCGTCTGGAACTCATATTTCTGAGGATTTCGTTTGTTATCAGATCGTCAAAGTATCGATCATATCCAGAACAAAGTTTTTTTGCATCGCTAATATTTGAAGTCCTTAGCGAAACGATGAACTCAGGTCTATTGAAGTGAGATTTTAGAAGGGAGGGGATTCTGCGGCGATAGTACAGGATGTCCTTTCGCTGGCAGAGATATTTGTGCGGGGATTTTTCGAGCATTTTCCTCTCCTCATCAGCACATCTTGTGTAGCAAAATGTGTGGCAAGTTGTGTAACAAGGAAGAAGAATACTCTCCTCATGAAAAATATGAGGAAAATCAATAAGTTATGGTGCCGAGGAGAGGACTTGAACCTCCACAGGGTTACCCCTACTAGCACCTGAAGCTAGCGCGTCTACCAATTTCACCACCTCGGCATTACTTATCTAGGTAAGTAATTTGGTTATTATAAGTGTATGGATGGGATGTGTCAACCTTATGATTATACACATCATGATTATACACATCGCTGAGCAGCTTAACGTCGGCACTCCTGAAGGATTGGTTGTTGTCGCCAGGTGATGCAGTCGTTCTGAGGCAGTGGCTTGGGTATTAGGGTGGCTTGGTCTATTTGGCTGCTTCCATTGGCGAGCGATAGTTTGTGCAAGAAAGTTTTTGTCGGCAGACTATTGAGCTAATTTGCGGTATCCATCGAATAAATGATGAATTTCCTCAAGACCGTCTTCGATTGACCAAGAAACCGACTTTGACAATAAATCCAGTAAAATCACGCCGTTTACCGCCGCATCTTCGCTAATCGCAGTTTTTAACCGTTGGCTTAAATGGAGGTTGATAACTTGTAAGTTTTGATATAGCGCGAGCAGTTCATCCAGTTCCAGGGAATAGGGTAGGTGGTCTTTTTGCCGAAAATACTGTGCCAATAGGAACATCGTGGTTACTCGGTAAATCGTTTCAGTTTGATCGGCCAAGGGTAAGTGAAAACGTGCCATTGGCTTTAAAAATTCAGTATGCGGACACGGGCTGGTGGCCATAATTAAGCCTAGAATCGAACTGGCGATATGTTGAGCAGTGGTTTCGGCGCGTATGGTTCTTCTATCGGTAATGACTTCTACAGCCATTTGCTTGTGGGACACTAGGTGCCCACATAAATTTAACAGTGACACCAAATTAATCGCGACAGGACAATGCGGAACCTGCTCCGGTTTTAACGGGCAATTGCGGCATTGTTGATACGTGAGTTCCGTCCATAGAGGATAGGGAGGGGGGGCGGCAGAAATAAGGGTCATGCTTTGTTTATCAACTTCGATTAGGAAATCGGCGCTGTCGTAATCTTCTGCGCTTAAGCGGTAGGTAAAATGTAGGATGTCTTCGGACATATAAATTCAGCAAACTTGTGATGTGCGTTTTCTTGGATGGATTTTAACCTGGCTAAGCCGCGTTATTGGCCGATTGTAGGGGCGTCGTCTGACTAGTTTGGCTTGAGTATAGCTGCGGTATTCAAGTAAAGGAGGCTGCCTCCGGCTCCGTGTTACAATCGACGGCTCTAAAAACATAATCTCAAAAAGGCTTTACCATGCAATTTATTAAACTCTCCGCTGTTGCTTTATTGTTTTTATCTTTTCACGCCACAGCGGAAGTTCAGCTGACCAAAGCCGATGTTTTGGGTACATGGCAAATCGACAAAGAATCCAACACCAGTGATGGCAGCAAGGCCCGAAGCTCTAATACCACCTGGACGTTTAAAGACGATGGCACTATCGAAGGCATGACCCATGAAAACGATTCGCATGCCAGACTTGACCAAATGCGGGCTGTGCTGAATTACGCCGTCGAAGGCGGCAAGATTGTCAAACAGGCGGCGCCGGGTCGCTCGAAGATGGAAACCTGCGAGGCAATCGAAAAATCCGGCAACAATATGGTTTTGAAGTGCCAAACCGTTTATTTCTTTATGTCTAAAAAATAAAAACGCCGGGCACTTCTGATATTGTCGTGCTTAGTTTGACCTATTTACGTGGTTGTCGGATGGGATGGACTCATCGGTAGCGAGAAAACAGGAACTTCGATTTTGGCAGAGCAGCCCCAAAGCCTATCCGATTTTGCGGAGCATTGTTTATTCAATGGCGACATTGAGCAAAAGCTTGTTTTAACTCATCAAGCCAGGCAGTTGTTGGATAACGGCTTATTGTCCCTGCAAACAGACCGGGCGGTCTTGCCGATATGCAACACCGTATTTCCAAGCCGGCCGAAATTGTTGATGCCGCGAGAAATGCCTAAACGTCGTCTGGATTCCAACGAGGGTAAAGCGGCTTTTTTTCATGCACTCGCGCATATCGAGTTCGTGGCAATTTATTTGGCTTGGGACATCATTTACCGATTTCCCGGCTTGCCGGACGATTTTTATCGGGATTGGCTGATCATCGCCGACGAAGAGGCGCAGCATTTCGAGTTGATTCGCACTCATTTGCTTGGTTTAGGATTCGATTACGGCGATTTGCCCGCACATCGCGGGCTTTGGTCGCATGCCGAAGAGACTTCGGATGACATTTTGGCGCGTTTGGCGATAGTGCCGCGTTGCATGGAGGCGCGCGGATTAGATGTGACGCCGGGTATGATGGATAAATTAGTCGCTATTGACGATCAGCCCGGTCTGGCTATCTTGCAGCGGATTTACGACGACGAAGTCGGGCATGTCGAGCGCGGTTCTTACTGGTTCAATAATCTGGCCAGACAGCGCGGTATGGAACCTGAACACTGCTTTAAAGACCTGATACTGAATTATTTCAAAGGCAAGCCCAAGGGACCCTTTAACCGAGAAGTGCGTATAATTGCCGGCTTCTCGAATAACGAAATCGATTGGCTGGAGGAGCGTTTGCATGAATAACAAACCGGTTTTTGATTATCCACTGTTTGCGATGGGCTTTAGGGCCTTTTTCGCGCTGGCGGGATTATCAGCTCTGGCTTTGATTGCAGTATGGAACTCAATGTCCAACGGTTCGCTGCATATCGATAATTACTTCACCGGCAGCACGTGGCATGCTCATGAAATGTTGCTTGGCTACACCACAGCGGTGATTGCCGGTTTTTTACTAACAGCAGTTAGAAACTGGACTGGCTTACAAACAGTGACTCCCGATCAACTGGCGTCGCTGTGTTTTTTATGGATTTATGGCCGGGTATTGCCTTTTTATTCCGAACTATTGCCCGATTTGTTGATAGGCACCGTCGATTTCGTATTTTTACCGGTGTTGGCGTATTTTGTGGGTAAGCCAATTCTAAAAACTGGCAACTATCAAAATCTGATTTTTATCGCCTTATTGCTGTTATTGGCCTTGGGCAATGGTTTGATTCACGCCCAAGTTTTGGGTATGGCCGCTAGTGCCTCGCTAGGGCTGATCCTGGTGGTTACCGTTATCGTTGCGATGATTTTGGTCATCGCTGGCCGGGTATTTCCGTTTTTTACCGAACGGGGGCTATCTGGGGTTATTTGTATTCGCAATCCGGCATTGGATATAGCCGCTGTTGCGGTGAGTTTGGCGGTGTTTGCATTATTGATGCTGAATATATCCGGCGCATTGTTGGCTGGTGCTGCGGTAGCGGCGATTGTGATTAATATTGTGCGAGTGGCGGCTTGGTACAACCCGCGGATTTGGTTTGTGCCCCTGCTTTGGGTTTTGTACATCGGCTATGGTTGGTTGATCCTTGGATTTGGCTTGGTATCCCTCTCTGCTTTTGCTGTGGTTCCGCAGTCTTTGGCTTTACACGCCTTTACTGTGGGCGGCATCGGTATTTTGACTTTGGGCATGATGGCCCGCGTTGCGTTGGGCCATACCGGCAGGGCGCTAAAAGCCTCGAATGTGATGGCGCTGGCCTTTGTGCTGATAAATCTGGCCGCGTTGTTTCGGGTGTTATTTCCGGCTTTGTTGCCAAACTGGTATGGCGGTTTGGTGATGGTGTCCACCTATTGCTGGTTGGCGGCGTTTTCCTTGTTCGCATTTTATTATTCGCCAATTTTGATGTCGCCCAGGTTGGATGGGCAGCCGGGGTAGCGTAGTTCATAAAAACAGTGGCGATGGCGGATGGTCTCGTCCAAGCGTGCCGTATTTTTTATACATTGAATTTGTTGGAGCGACAGTGTTAGGGTTGCTATATCGGTTTACTGCGCGATCTGGTCAATGAAATGAGAGTGAATGGAAGCAAATTGCGCGACAGGTTTGATGTGAACATGAGTCGGACGGATTGACTTTGGTCAACGGCGTCAAGGGTGTAAGCGGGTCTGTTCCTGGCAGGAGTAATGATCTTGGTCAGTGATAGCGGGCTTTGATAGGGTTGTAAAAAAGGCGGCTTTCAGCCGCCTTTTTTTGTGTCGAAACGTTTTTACTGCGCGCTGTAATGCGATTCGATATAACGCTCGACTATAGCTTGGAACTCTTCAGCGATATGTTCGCCTTTTAGGGTGACGGTTTTGAAACCGTCTTCAAAAACCGGCGCAACAGGTGACTCGCCGGTTCCGGGCAGACTGATGCCGATGTTGGCATTTTTGCTTTCGCCGGGGCCGTTGACGACGCAGCCCATCACCGCGACTTTCATATCTTCCACGCCTTTGTATTTATCTTTCCAAATAGGCATTTGGTCGCGTAAATAGCCTTGAATGTCTTGCGCCAGACGTTGGAAATAATCGCTGGTGGTGCGTCCGCAACCGGGGCAGGCCACTACCATGGGTGTGAAGGAGCGAAAATTCATGGTTTGCAGAATTTCCTGGGCCACAATGACTTCTTTGGTGCGCGCTGCGCCGGGTTCGGGTGTTAGGGATACCCGAATGGTGTCGCCTATGCCTTGTTGCATCAGTACGCCGAGCGCTGCTGCTGATGCGACGATGCCTTTGGAGCCCATGCCAGCTTCGGTAAGGCCTAAGTGCAAGGCGTAATCACAACGGCTGGACAGGTCTTGGTAAATGCTGATCAACTCCTGAACATCGCTAATTTTGCAGGATAGGATGATTTTGTCTTTGCCTAGCCCGATTTCCTGGGCTCTAGCCGCGCTTTCCAGGGCGGAGAGTATGATGGCTTCCCGGGTGATCAGGGGTAATTCTTTGGGTTGCGCTAATTGTCTGTTCTCGTCAAGCAAGCGGGTTAACACGGCTTGATCAAGACTGCCACCGTTGACGCCAATCCGCACGGGTTTGTTGTATTGAATCGCAAACTCTATCATCTGCTGAAATTGTGGGTCCCGCGCTTTGCCTTTGCCGACATTGCCGGGGTTGATACGGTATTTGGAAAGTGCTTGAGCGCAATCCGGATATTTTTCCAGTAACTTGTGGCCGTTAAAATGGAAGTCGCCGATAATGGGCACCGAAAAGCCTTTTTGTGCCAGTCGGTTGACGATTTCCGGTACGGCTTGCGCAGCTTCTTCACGGTCGACCGTGACGCGGACCATTTCCGAGCCGGCTGTTGCTAATTCCATGATCTGTTGAACGCTTCCTGCAACATCAGCTGTGTCGGTATTAGTCATGGATTGAACTACAATCGGAGCGTCGCCGCCGACTTTTACGTTTCCTACCAAAACCTGTTGGGTGTGTTTTCTGGAGCTAATCGACATAGAAGTGTGGTCTGCAAAAACTGAAAGTTATCTAAAAAATACCAAGTAATTCACTTAGGATATAAATTATACCTCCTTAGTAACAGGACGAAAGAGCAAATTGTGCGGATAAATTACTTTTCTGATGTGCATCTGGAATTTGGCGAGCAGAGTCTGCCGGAAACCGATGCCGATTTGGTCGTGGCGGCAGGCGATATCGGCATATTCAAACAAGGTGTCGAATGGTTGAGGTCTATCGGCAAGCCTGTGGTTTATGTGGCGGGTAACCATGAGTTTTATGGTTACGAATATCAACAGACTATCGATATGTTGCGTAGGGAATGTGCGGGCAGTCAAATTCAGTTCCTGGAAAAAGATCAGTTTATCTTCCAGGGTGTGCGCTTTTTGGGTTGCACCTTGTGGACGAATTTGTTTATCGAGGGCGCCGAAAAGGCCGAAGTGCTGGGAAATACCTTGAATGACTTTCGCAAGGTGTCATTTGCAGGCCAAACTTTCGAGCCCAAACACTTTACCGAACTACATCGGGAATCTAAATTCTGGTTAGAACAACAACTTGCCACGCCCTTTGCCGGCAGGACCATAGTGGTCACTCATCATGCGCCCACCGAATGGAGTTGGATCGATTCACCCAACGTACTTAAAAAGCTGGCTTATTGTAATGACTTGAAGCCTTTATTTCACGAATATGAAATAGCAGCCTGGTTTCACGGTCATGTGCACAATTTGGGTGATTACCGGATAGCGGATGCCCGTATCTTAAGCAATACCCGGGGGTATGTCGGGCGCAAGTATGTGAGTGGTTTTGATATCGATAAAGTGGTTGATATTTGAGCGGTATTTCCACTTATGCAGGGCGCTATCGCTCGGCTTAAAGGGCTACAAGCCTTGGGATTTTCCGTTGAGAAAGCCGATAACTTGTGATGTAATGAACATGTTTTGTCTTGAAGTGCCCTTTGGGATCGGTGTTTCGCAATGGGCTTTTTGCTGCAACTAGTCTGGGGAGCAGGCGTATTAACTATGCAATTTAATATAAAGAAAGGTTTGGATTTGCCTATAACAGGCGGACCCGAACAAAAGATTAGCGATGGTAACAGCATCAAATCGGTCGCCTTATTGGGTGCCGATTACATCGATCTGAAGCCGAAAATGATGGTTGCCGAAGGAGATAAGGTCAAATTAGGACAGGCCCTTTTTTCTGACAAAAAAAATCCTGGCGTCAACTTTACCTCACCCGGTGCGGGTGTGGTTAAAGCTATTAACCGTGGCGACAAGCGTGCGCTGTTGTCTGTGGTCATTGAATTGCAAGGAAATCAGCAAGAGTCTTTCGCCAAATACGGCGAAGCTGAGTTAGGCAATTTGACTCAAGAACAGGTTAAGGAAAATTTGCTGGCATCAGGATTGTGGACTGCGTTCCTGACACGTCCTTACGGCAAAATCCCTGCTGTCGATACAACGCCTAGTTCAATTTTTGTCACAGCGATAGATACTCGTCCGCTGGCGGCAGATCCTGCTGTCATTATCAAGGAACGTGCTGCCGATTTTGCTAATGGCTTGACTGTAGTTTCTAAGTTGACATCCGGTAAAACCTATCTTTGCAAAGCGACGGGCACTGATTTGGTAGCGAATCAAGCCGTTCAGGTAGCGGAGTTTTCCGGGCCGCATCCTGCCGGCTTGCCAAGCACCCATATTCATTTTATCGATCCGGTCAATATCCATAAATTCGTATGGCATATTGATTACCAGGCGGTGATTGCTATTGGCGCATTGTTTACTACAGGTAAGCTGAATGTAGAACGCATCGTTTCTTTGGCTGGTCCAACGGTTAAAAACCCAAGATTGGTACGCACACGTGTGGGCGCCAATCTGGACGATTTGGTTGCCGGCGAATTGCAAGATGTTGAAAACCGCGTAATTTCGGGCTCTGTTTTGTATGGCCACGAGGCTGCCGGATCTGTGGCATTTTTGAGTGCTTACAGTTTGCAAGTTTCTGCTATTAAAGAAGGTCGTGAACGTGAGCTTTTCGGTTGGATCGTTCCCGGCAAAGACAAATACTCGGCTATGAATGTGTACGTGTCGAGCAAAGATCGCAAAGATAATCGCCTGTTCCCGTTAACCACTGACAAAAATGGTAGCAATCGCGCCATTGTGCCGGTGGGAGTGTACGAGACAGTTATGCCTTTGGATATTTTGTCTACACCTTTATTGAAAGCCATTGTAGTCGGCGATACCGACACTGCACAGTCTCTTGGCTGCCTGGAACTGAGTGAAGAAGACGTGTCTTTGTTCACCTTTGTCGATCCAGGCAAGCATGACTTCGCGCCTGTGCTCAGAGCTAATTTAACTAAAATCGAGAAGGAAGGATAATGTCGGCTAGAGATATTTTAGATAGCATAGAGCCGCATTTTACAAAGGGCGGCAAGTTTGAAAAGTATTACGGTCTCTACGAGATGGTGGATACTTTTATTTACACGCCATCCGATGTAACGCGCGGAAAAACCCATGTACGTGACGGTAACGATCTGAAACGCACTATGACGTTTGTGGTAATCGCCACGGCGTTTTGTGTTTTGATGGCTTGGTACAACACGGGTTATCAAGCCAACTTAGCCATGAAGGGTATGGGTGTCGAGTCGATCAACAACTGGCGCAGCATTCCAATGGCGCTATTCGGCTACAACCCGTACAACCCGATTTCCTGTCTGGTGCACGGCATGTTGTATTTCTTCCCTGTTTACATCACTACCTTAGCGGTAGGTGGCGTTTGGGAAGTGTTGTTTGCAACCGTACGCAAGCATGAAGTCAACGAAGGTTTCTTGGTATCGTCAATGCTGTATACCTTAATCTTGCCGCCTGATATCCCCTTGTGGCAAGTGGCTTTAGGTATCTCGTTCGGTATCGTGTTGGGTAAAGAAGTTTTCGGTGGTACCGGTAAAAATTTCCTTAATCCCGCTTTGACAGGTCGTGCGTTCCTGTTTTTTGCGTATCCGGCTTCAATTTCCGGCGATGCGGTATGGGTTGCGGTGGACGGTTACAGTGGCGCGACGGCTTTATCGTTGGCATCGGCTGGTGGCGTGGAGGCGATTAAAGAGAGTTTCAGTTGGATCCAAGCGTTTTTGGGATTCATTCCCGGCTCGATGGGTGAAACATCCACATTAGCTTGTATGTTGGGCGCAGCATTCTTGTTATACACTCGCGTTGCTTCTTATCGCATTATGGCTGGTGTGTTGATCGGTATGATCGCTATGTCCACTTTATTGAATATCGTTGGCAGCACAACCAACCCAATGTTTGCGATGCCTTGGTACTGGCATATGGTAGTCGGTGGTTTTGCTTTCGGTACGGTGTTTATGGCAACTGATCCTGTTTCTGCCGCTGTGACCGACACCGGTCGCTGGATTTACGGCTGCATGATCGGCGTGATGATTATCATCATTCGGGTTATTAACCCGGCTTTCCCGGAAGGTGTGATGCTTGCAATTCTTTTCTCAAACATGTTTGCACCATTGATTGATTACTTTGTTGTTCAAGCAAATATTAGAAGAAGGATCAAACGCCATGCTTAATGCCGAGAAAAAAACCTGTAAGTACAACGAGCAGCTCTGCAAGTACTACGAACAGTTCAGAGTTTACGCCGACAGAATCCTGGCTTTAAGTAACGACAGCCTGGAAAAAACCGTCAACGTGGCTTTGGCCTTATGTTTGGTGTGCGCCGTATTGGTATCTATCGCTACAGTCGCTTTACGGCCTTTGCAAGGCTACAACAAAGCCCTGGACATGAAGAAAAACATTCTTGATGTGGCTGGTTTGTTGGAAGAGGGTACTGATATAGATAAAGCCTTTGCGGAAAGAATCGAAAGCAAGATTGTCGACCTGAAAACGGGTGATTACGTAGACAATATCAATGTCGACGAATACGACCAACGCAAGGCTGCTAAAGACCCTGCGCAGAACGAGTTGATTCCGGTCGAGAAAGATATTGCCAGCATCCGTCAAAAAGCCAAATACACCAAAGTGTTTTTGGTTAAAAACGGCGACCAGTTGCAATCCATTATTCTGCCTATCAACGGTTACGGTTTGTGGTCTACGATGTACGGCTTTTTAGCCTTGGAAGCTGATGCGCAAACGGTACAGAGTATCAACCTGTACGACCAAGGTGAAACCCCTGGCCTGGGTGGTGAGGTAGTCAATCCTAACTGGCGCGCGTTGTGGAAAGGCAAAAAAGTCTATTCCGATAAAGGCGAAGTGGCTTTGACTTTAGTGAAAGGTGGTGTCGATTCCAGTCGCCCGGATTCTGTTTACAAAGTGGATGGTTTGGCCGGCGCAACCCTAACCAGTCGTGGCGTCAGTAATTTGATCCAATACTGGATGGGTACCGAAGGTTTTGCCACCTATCTAAACAAAATTAGAAAAAACGGTTAGGACTTATCATGGATAAAGAAACTAAAAAAGTATTATTCGAACCGTTGGTCGATAACAACCCAATCACCCTGCAGGTGCTTGGTGTGTGTTCGGCGCTGGCGGTAACGTCGCAAATGTCTACCTCATTGATCATGGCATTGGCCTTGACCTCGGTTACTGCCTGTTCAAGCGCAGCGATTAGTGCGGTGCGCGAGCATATACCGAGCAGCATTCGGATTATCGTGCAGATGATCATCATTGCTTCGCTGGTTATTGTGGTCGATCAGTTGCTTAAAGCCTTTGCCTTTGATGTCAGCAAAAAGCTGTCGGTATTCGTTGGTTTGATTATTACCAACTGTATCGTCATGGGGCGTGCTGAAGCCTATGCGATGAAAAATCCGCCGCTGCAAAGCTTTGTTGACGGTATCGGTAACGGCTTAGGTTACAGTTTGATTCTGGTCATCGTGGCGCTGTTCAGAGAAACTTTGGGTTCAGGCAAACTGCTTGGTTTCGATGTGCTGCCTTTGGTCAAAGATGGTGGTTGGTATGTGCCTAACGGTATGATGCTACTGCCGCCCAGCGCGTTTTTCATTATCGGCTTGATCATTTGGGGTTTCCGTACCTGGAAACCCAAACAGGTGGAACACAACGAGTTCAAAATCATGTCGATTGCTCACGGTGAAGGGGGACATCACTAATGGAAGCCTATATCAGTCTGTTTGTTAAAGCGGTTTTCATTGAAAACCTGGCGCTGTCATTCTTCCTGGGTATGTGTACCTTCTTGGCGGTGTCCAAGAAGATCTCCACGGCCATGGGTTTGGGTATTGCCGTTATGGTGGTGCAAACCCTAACAGTGCCTGCCAATAACTTCATTTACCAAACTTTGTTGAAAGAAGATGCATTATCTTGGATAGGCATTACTGGCGTGGATTTAAGTTTTTTAAGCTTGTTGAGCTGCATCGGTATGATCGCTGCGATTGTGCAGATTCTGGAAATGATTTTGGATAAATTCTTTCCGGCTCTGTATCAAGCCTTGGGTATTTTCCTGCCGTTGATTACAGTGAACTGTGCGATCTTGGCTGGCAGCTTGTTCATGATCGAACGTGACTACAATTTTGGTGAAAGCGTGGTATACGGTATAGGCAGTGGTTTCGGCTGGGCTTTGGCGATTACCGTGATGGCCGGTGTGCGTGAGAAATTGAAATACAGCGATATTCCTGCTGCATTACAAGGTCTGGGCATCACTTTTATTACCGCTGGCTTGATGTCTCTGGGCTTCATGGCTTTCTCTGGAATTCAATTATAAGGGTATCGTAATGCTGGAAATTGCATTAGGTGTTATTTTCTTCACGGTCATCGTGATAGCGCTGGTATTTTTGATCATCGGCGCGAAAAGTAAACTGGTGGCCTCTGGCGATGTGGAAATTCTGATCAATAACGAAAAGAAAATCCATGTACCAGTTGGTTCCAAATTGTTGACCGCATTGGCGGACAACCAATTGTTCGTGTCCTCAGCTTGCGGCGGTGGCGGCACTTGTGGTCAATGTAAAGTGAAAGTGCACAGCGGCGGTGGCGACATTCTGCCAACCGAGCAATCGCATATCACCAAACGGGAAGCTGCACATGGTGAACGTCTGGCTTGCCAAGTGTCCATCAAGCAAAACATGGATATCGAAGTTGAAGATAGCGTATTCGGTGTAAAAAAATGGGAATGCACCGTTAAGTCCAACGACAACGTCGCAACGTTCATTAAAGAATTGGTGTTGGAATTGCCTGAAGGCGAAGCCATCAATTACCGTGCAGGTGGTTATATCCAAATCGAATGCCCGCCCCATATTTCAAAATATGCGGATATGGATGTTGCCGAGGAATACCGTCCTGATTGGGATAAATTCAATTTGTGGCGCTATGTGTCGGATGTAAAAGAACCGACTCTACGCGCGTACTCAATGGCATCTTATCCTGAAGAAAAGGAAATCATGCTGAACGTCAGGATTGCTACGCCGCCTCCAGGGGCGCCGGATGGCATTCCGCCAGGCATCATGTCGTCTTTTATCTTCAATCTGAAACCAGGTGATAAAGTCTTCGTATCCGGTCCTTACGGCGAGTTTTTTGCCAAAGAAACCGATGCTGAAATGGTCTTTATCGGTGGTGGTGCCGGTATGGCGCCGATGCGTTCGCATATCTTCGATCAACTACGCAGACTGAAATCCAAGCGTAAAATGACTTTCTGGTATGGCGCACGTAGCAAACGCGAAATGTTCTACGTTGAAGATTTCGATATGCTGGCCAAAGAAAACGACAATTTTGAATGGCATGTAGCCTTGTCGGATGCTTTACCTGAAGATAACTGGAAAGGTTATACCGGCTTCATTCACAACGTGTTGTTCGAAGAATTTATCAAGAAACATCCGAACCCAGAAGATTGTGAATACTACATGTGCGGGCCGCCAATCATGAACTCTTCAGTGATTAACATGCTGCTGGCTAATGGTGTGGATCCTGAAAATATTATGTTGGATGATTTCGGCGGTTAAGTTGTATTAATCTGACGCGAAGCACAGGGAGCGATTTTCGGATCGCTCCTTTTTTCGTTTCAGTGATTAGAAAAAACAGGAGAAAAAAATGGGTTATTTTTTAGTAACATTTTTATTTATGTTGATCGTTATTGCCGTCATGGCAGTCGGTGTGCTTTTCGGTCGGAATGCCATCAAGGGGTCTTGCGGAGGCACCGGCAATTGCGTATGCAGTGAGAAATGCGACAAAAGAAAGAAGTTTGAAGCTGAGCAAGCTAAAACATTGGAACAACATTAGGACTGCTTGCCCAAAGCGATAAACTAAGCTACTTCGGAGCGATAACTCTCCGAAACGTTAAGTTTATGCGTCCTTGAGTCAACTTCTGATCGACAGGAATACTATGCAGCCAGTGGTGTTGAAAATCGGGCTGCATAATCAATAGCATTCCACTAGTCAGTAAAATACTGCCGCTTTCCGCGGTTTTTTTATGCCGAAATGCAAATTGTCGGGTCGCTCCCAGCGTCAATGATGCGATAAAAGGCTGTGGTCCCAACTCCGCTTCGTTATCCGCATGCCAGCCTACATAATCATCGCCGTTGCGATATAAATTCACTAATACCGAATTAAACGAAAAGTTTAAGAACTGTTCGATTTTTTGCCTTATATCCGATAGTAATGGCGTCCAGGGCCGAGTTTTTAATAGATTATTGCTGTAGCTATAAACTATCCCCGGATCAGCATGCCAGGTTTGCAGGCGGGGTAAAGTAAATTCCCGACCGGCAACGCTGTAACAATTGTCGGGCCAATTTTGTTCCTGGAGCAAACGCCTATAGATAGCATCGCTTTCGGCGGCGTCGTAAAAATCTCTTATTATTCTCAGCTCCTTATCAGGCGTCATTCGTCTTGCAATTCCTGCTGTGCTTTAATATGCGAAGCTAGTGCACTGTCCATTGTCGTAATGTGCAATAAAAACCATTGCGGCAGACGCTCCTTGACAAAAGCACGACCAAAGGAAATTAAGCCTTTGTCGATCCGGGTTTTAAACTGTTTGAATTCTTCCAAAACCCGTTGATGTTCGCCTTTGTGTTCGGTTTCCGCCGGAAATCCGAATTGCGCCATTAACCGATTTTCAGATTCAAAATGTTCTTCGGTGTGTTGATACAATTGCGCAAACAAGCCCGGAAAGTCAGTGTTATTGGCCTTATCCAATTGATTTACCAAATCAATAAAGATGCCGTGATCATGATCGATGTGAGCATAACCAACACTCAGGGGTATGGTTCTGTCGAATATTGTCATTTGAACACTCGTGTGATTTGTAAACTAATGCACTAAAGCATGTTTTATGCCCAGTAATCGCCGACGATAAAACCGATGGATGATTGTCGATGGCAATTAAAGCGCCGGCCAGATTTAATCGGGTATTACCTCATCAACTCTACTAACGATGCGCCCATCGGCCATTCTAATGTCGAACAGTTCAAGCTTGGCTAACTGTTTAACCGACTTCACCAGCTGGGAGCTTTCGTGTCGTTGCACGATAGCATAACCGCGTTCCAGCGTTGCCAGTGGACTAATCGCATGTAAGGTTTGTGACATCGCGTGTTGCCGATTTTTCAATGCCGTCAGTTTAATTTGCATCGAACGGCTTAATCGTTGTTGGAAGTAATCAAGTTGCTGCCGATAGCCGTGAATCGATACCAACGGTTGCTGTCCGTTCAGACGCTGGGTGTTTAACGCCAGACGCTGGCGGCACAGCCCCAAGCCGGCTCGCGTCGCTCGATCCAAGCGTTGTTCCAATTCGTCGAGACGCTGGGCATTGCGTTGTAGTTTTTCGCCCGGATGTTGGGTTTGTAGGGCTTTATTTAGCCAACTCAAATGCATCTGTTGCTGCTGTAATTTATCCTGCATTTGCCGGGTTAGTTGGCGCTCGATAGCTGTAAAGCGATTAAGCCAGGCGGATTGGTCCGGCACCGCACATTCGGCCGCTACCGATGGTGTCGGCGCGCGCAAATCAGCGACGAAATCGGCGATGCTGAAATCCACCTCGTGGCCTATTGCTGAAATCACTGGAATTTCGCTGGCCGCTACCGCCCTGGCGACAATTTCTTCGTTAAACGCCCACAAATCTTCCAGCGACCCGCCGCCGCGCGCTAGGATGATCACATCTACCAGAGCTTGTTTATTGGCTGCTGCCAATGCCGCGCTGATCTCGAATTTAGCGCTTTCGCCCTGCACCGCTACCGGATAGATCAGCACCGGGATCGCCGGAAAGCGCCTTTTCAGTACGCTGAGAATATCGTGAATCGCTGCGCCACTGGCCGAGGTGATGACGCCGATTTGTGTTGGCAGTGGCGGCAGCGGTTTCTTGCGGTTTTGCTCGAACAAACCCTCCTGTAATAGCTTTTGTTTTAAGCGTTCGTAAGCCAGACGCAATGCGCCGTCACCTGCTTCTTCCAATTGTTCCACCACCAATTGATAATCGCCGCGCGGTTCGTACAAACTGACTTGCGCGGTGGCGACCACCAGATTGCCGTTGGCAGGTTTGAACCTTAGTCGTTGCTGTTGTCCTTTGAACATGGCGCAGCGGATCTGGGCTTGCGCGTCTTTCAAGGTAAAGTAGTAATGGCCGGAAGAGGGCAGGCTGAGATTGGAAATCTCGCCTTGTACTTGCACGGTTAAGAAATGGCTGGCCAGCAAGCGTTTGGCTTCGCGGTTTAGCTGAGATACGCTGAAGATCTGCTCGGAATTACTCATCGAATGCTTGAAAGTGCAGGGCGAATAGGTTGAAAACCTTATTTTACGGCGGTTTGCCGCAAATAACAGGGGCTTTTACTTTGCGGAAGTGTTTCCAGGTAAGCTGCGCTAAAATGCTGTCTCGGTAATGATTTCGGCTTTAGCGAACAAGGAACTACGGATGCATGAACATCAATTGAGTAACTGGCAACATTCGCACGATTTCGCGCGGATCAATCGCAAAGGCGAGCGGCGTACGAAATGGGTGCTGCTTCTGACGTTTGCGACGATGATTGTGGAAATTGTCGCCGGTATGCAGTTTCATTCGATGGCGTTGTTGGCGGACGGATGGCATATGGCTACGCATGTGGTGGCTTTTATGATCGCAATCTTCGCCTACCGTTACAGCCGTATCCACCAGAATGATCAAACCTTCGCATTTAGCCCCGCCAAGGTGGGTGTATTGGGCGGATTTGCCAGTTCGATAGCATTGGCGATGGTAGCCTTGGTAATGATTGCCGACTCGGTACAACGGCTACTGATGCCGGAAATAATTCGCTTTGACGAGGCGATTTTAGTCGCGCAAGTGGGCTTGCTGATCAATCTGCTAAGCGCGCTGTTATTGCGAGATCATCACGACCACCACCATGGACACGGGCATAATGCTCACCATGACCATGACCATGACCATGACCATGACGAACATGATCATGATCACAAGGATCATGGCCAGCGCTCCCACCATCACGATCACAACCTAAGAGCGGCCTATCTACACGTAATGGCGGATGCGCTGACATCGGTATTGGCCATCGTCGCCTTGGTGGCTGGCAAATATTACGGTTGGGTTTGGCTGGATACGGTGATGGGTTTTGTTGGCGCGACAGTGATTCTGGTCTGGGCTTACGGCTTAATCAAAGACACTAGCCCCGTATTGCTGGACCAGACCATGAACCCCAAATACACCCACGCGATACAAACCGCGCTGGAGGAAGACGGCGAATGCCTTGTCAGTGATCTGCATGTTTGGCCCGTTAGTGCAAATCATTATGCGGCAATCGTGGTTTTGGTCACGCAGCAGCCAAAATCGCCCAGTTATTACAAGAATCTATTGGGCAAATTCGCGCAGCTCGACCATATCACCGTGGAAGTCAATTGTTGTAAGGGTCAGGATTGCGTTGCAGAATAATCGCGTCGTTGCCGATGAATTCTATTTGGCAATGATAATGCGCCGCTAACCAATGAAAAGTCGGTCGCGAGAAAAAAGCGATGTGGGTTTGATCGTTTTTGTAATGCCATTTGGCAAAGGCCTCGGCATCTATGACCAATTTGGTCATGATGCCCAGCCAGCCGCCCGGTTTTAATAATCTAAATAGCGTGTCGAATTCGCGTTGCGGCGCGCGAAAATGCTCTACAACCTCGGTGCAGACGATAAATTCGTAGGTCCCTTGCAAGTGCTCAGGAAAGTCCGCATAGAATGGGTCATAGACATTGACTCGATGCCCTTGCGCCTTGAACAGTTCTGCAAGCGCCGGGCCCGGGCCGCAACCATAATCAAGTCCAATGGAATTGTTAGGTAATTTTCTGAGCAAAGGCTTTGCCAAGCGGGATAGAAATTCGATGTAGCCTGGATCGTCGATGGTATTTTGATGTAGATCATAAATTGCTTTTTCCTGGCTTGGCGTTAAGTGCTGAGAGCAAGCGATATACACCAGTAAGCAATGCCGGCACTGAGCGTAATCGCGTTTTGCGTCGCGGTGATAAAGATGGATATCGAGGCTGTTACAGAGTGGGCAGGATGGTGCCGGCATAATTAATTTGGGCTTTTGCTTGACGCATGGGCGATATGCTGTAGAATGCGCCGCTCTCTACTGCGGAGCGGTAGTTCAGTTGGTTAGAATACCGGCCTGTCACGCCGGGGGTCGCGGGTTCGAGCCCCGTCCGCTCCGCCACTTTCGTTTTTATCTGCGTTTTAATCTCATCGTTTAAGTGACATTGATGATGAGTATCTAACAAGCATTTTAGTTTGCAATATTCCTAAACCGTTGCCAGATAATTTTAAATGTCAGCGTCAAGGTTGGATCGTTCTCGGCAACGCGCTTATCCAGGTTATCCGGATCTGCCCAACAGCCTTCGTCGATTTCATCTGCCGCTAAGCTAAACGGTCCGTTATGCCGGCAACGGTAGACCTGGATAAATTCCATACCCAAGTCGGTGCTAGGTTCCAATTTAAATAAACTCTCCAGGCTTTCGGCAAATATGCCCAATTCCTCCTTTAATTCACGAGGCGCGCAACGGTCATAGCTTTCGCCGGCGTCGACGTGACCAGCCGCCGAGGTATCCCATAAGCCTTTGTTCAAATCTTTTTTCATCGAGCGCTTTTGCAGAAACAACTGACCCGCATCGTTGAAAACCAGAATATGCACGGCCCGATGACGCAGTCTGTTGGCGTGAATCACCGACCTGGGTTGTTGGGCAATCACTGTATCGTCGCTATCGACGACATCGAGAAGTTCGTTGTGCATGTAAACTATCGATTCCTGAAGCAAGGTCGTGTATGGTAGCTGTTTTTAGTGCATGTCGCAGAGAACATATGGCAAGAAGAAGCGAACATAGTCAGGAACAAATCAAGGAAATGGTGTTGGTCGCCGCGGAAACTATCGTTATAGAGGACGGCTATAGTGCTCTGACGGTGCGCAAAATCGCGATGGAAATCGGCTATACCGTGGGCAGCATTTATATGGTATTTGCCAACATGAATGATTTGCTGACCCACGTCAAAGGCCGCACTCTGGACGAGCTGGCTAAACAATTGCTTAACTGTGAACCTTCCGCTAGTGTCGAGGAAAATATTATGATCTTGGCTGAAACCTACCTGAATTTTGCCGCCCAGCATTTCAATCGCTGGCGAATGATCTTCGATATTCAGAGCGAGGAGCCTCAGCCTGACTGGTATCTACAAAAGGTGGAGCAGATGTTTGCGATTGTCGAGGTGTTGTTTATCCAGCTTACACCCGGCAGCTCCGCGGAACAAAGCCGGCTGGCAGCCAGAACTTTGTGGAGCGGCGTGCATGGAATCTGTATTTTGTCGCTAACCGCCAAACCGCAGGCTAGCGACATCGAAGCATCCAGGCTAAGCGTGGATTTATTGGTGCAAACCTTTATTCAAGGCTGGAAGGCGCTTGCTCCAGTTCAGGTAAATGCCAAACCACCAGAAAAGTAGCCGCTAGCAGCAGAAAACCCAGACCGATCAGCGCGGTAATCGGTGTGACTTGTTCGGCCGCCGCCAGGGTGTAGCCGCCGACCGACAATAACATTGCTACATTCTGGAAAAAATTCTGCATCGCTACCGCGCCGCCGCTGCCTATGCTTTGCTGGCCGATCTCCTGTAAAGCAGCGTTGATTGGGACGATAAACATGCCGCCGGCCATACCCATTAAAAACAACACAAACCGCGCCGGCCAGACTGCTTCCGTGAAACTTAGGGCGATGATGAAGATGCTCATCAGATAGGCCGGGATGCGCGCCCGGCGCAAATGTTCCAGCGGAATTAAGCGCGGGACCAGGACCGAACCGGCGATGATACCGATAGCCAAAAATAGCGTGAGATTGGCAATATCGCTGGCGTTATGCGTCATTAACACCAACGGCGCCCAGGCGATGATAATCACCCGCACACTGGCTGCTGCTGCCCAAAACAAGGATGCGCCCAGCACCGCGAACCGCGAACGCGGCATCGCCAAAAAAGTTTTAACTTCCAAATAAAACAATACAATTTTCGAGCCGGTCGGCGCCGCTTTACGTAAACCTATCGGTAAGAACAAGGTGGCTGCCGCCGAGATCAAAAACAAGACTATTGTGGCGACCAACGCCCAACTGGTCGAATAATCGGCTAGTTTTGCACCAACCACCATACCGGTTAATATCGCCAGTATCGTCGAGCCCTCAATCCAGCTATTGGCTTTGACCAGACCGTTGTGGCCGGCCAGTTCCGGCAAAATGCCGTATTTGGCCGGACTGTACAAGGCAGCGCCGACACCGACCACGCAATACGCCAATAGAGGCTCGACGTTAAATAGCAACAAACCCGCGCCGCAAGCCTTGATCAGATTGGCGACAATCAACACCCGCGATTTGGCGTGACTGTCCGCAAATCCGCCCACCCAGGGCGCCAACACTACGAATGCCACCAGAAACACGCTTTGCAAAGCCGGCACGTACCAACTGACAGGGTGCGCATCCTGCATCACCATGGCGATGACCGTAAACAATATGGCGTTGTCGGCAAATGCCGAGAGGAATTGCGCGATTAAAAGGGGATAGATGTGTTTGCTCATGGCGTTACATGGTAGTTAATTTAGGCTGGACATTCGCGGAACTCGCTCAATCTGAATCGGCGTTACCGCCTTCCAGTAATCGCGCCGCTAACGCTGTCGCGCCTGGATAATCGGTTTTTCCGGTCGCCAATACCGGCAGTTTATCCAGCACAAACAATTTTTTAGGGAGATTGATGGTGGCGACGCCAGGGGAGGCGTCGGCTAATTGTTTGGCGTTGGCGTCGCGGCGGGTCGTCAACAGAATGAGTTGTTCGCCTTTTTTAGGATCGGGCAGACTGACCACCACATGCTGCGCTTCCGGCCAAGCGTGGATGGCCAATTGTTCCACCGCGGTGAGAGATACCATTTCCCCACCGATTTTCGCGAAACGTTTACTGCGGCCTTGAATGTGAATAAAGCCTTCCTCGTCGACATGGACGATGTCGCCGGTATCGTACCAACCTTCGCCGAAAGCAGCGGAGCAGGGTGGCACCAAAACCCCAGGATTGTCCGGCAGTAGATAACCTTTCATGATGTTGGGGCCGGCAACATGCAATTTACCGGCGTTCTCAATGCCAGGCACCGGTTCCAGCTTGTGCAGCATATCGGGCATGAAGCGGCCGACGCTGCCGGCTTTGTAATCCATTGGCGTATTCACCGACGTAACCGGCGAGGTTTCCGTAGCGCCATAGCCCTCCAAGATACGGATACCGAATTTATCCAGCCAAGTGGTGCGGGTGGTTTCCTGCAATTTTTCGGCGCCGGCTACCACGTAACGCAAAGAGTAAAAATCGTAAGGATGGGCTTTTTTGGCATATGCCGCTAAAAATGTATTGGTGCCGAACATGATGGTTGCGCCGACCTCGTATGCCATCTCCGGTATTACCGCATAATGCAGTGGCGACGGGTAAAAAAAGCTGGTCATGCCGTTCAATATCGGCATCATCGTACCGACCGTAAAGCCGAAGGAATGGAACATCGGCAGAAAATTCAGCACCACATCGCCCGGTCCAAAATCGATGCGCGCTCTGATTTGTTTATGATTGGCCAGGATATTGGCATGCGACAACACCACGCCTTTCGGTAAGCCTTCCGAACCTGAAGTAAACAATACCACTGCCGCATCGTCGGCATCATAATCCTGGCTTTTGTACCAAAATCTTGCAGTTTTAGCCTGTAGCAAGCCGATGATTTTGTCGAAGCCTGTTAATGATGTCGCCAAGTCTTCCAAATAAATTAATTTGACGTGTTGTGCCAGCGTTGCGGCTTCGTCTCCGAGTTTCGCTAATTCAATGAATTTGCGAGAAGTCAGCACAATATTGATTTGTCCGGTGCGGCAAGCGGCAGCCATACCGGCGGCGCCTATTGAATAATTCAGCATCGCCGGTACCCGCTGATAAATCTGTAAACCCAGTACCACGTTCAGCGTCTTACAGCTATTGGGCAGCAACACGCCGACATTCTCGCCGGTTTGCGTGAGGGTTTTGATTAGTTTGCCCACGATGATGCTGCGGGTGATCAGAGCATCGTAGCTTAGTGGCTTGCGCTCCAGATCTTCCGCAACGGTGTAACGTCCGCCATGTAAAGCCCGAGCTTCCAATAAGGCCGCAAAGATGGTTTGTTGGTAATGACTGGTGGCAAACATCATTTCCGTCATGATGTCAGCCAGGATGTGGCCGCTATGCTTGCGGCGGGCTTTGCCGGTCACATCGCCGTGAGTCTCGATCAAGGTTGGCGGCTGAATATGAATGGTGATGCGCGGAAACCAGTGTTGACGCACGCTGCCCAGCTTGGAAAAGCGGCTGTATTCAGCGCCGTCGATGCGAATCGGCAACAAGGTTGCCCCCGATTTATCGGCAACCATGCCGGTGCCGTCGTAGATTTTCATCAAGGAGCCGGTCACGGTGATCCGGCCTTCCGGAAAAATCACGGTTTTGGTATCGCTTTGTAAATGATGAATCAACGCCTTTAAAGACAAGGGATGCGTTGGATCCATCGGAAACACTTTGGATAAACGCAAAAATGGTTTCAGCCACCAGCGTTCAGAGATTTGGGTATTGATCGCAAAGGTGATGTCGTCCGGCAAAAACACGCCCAGCAGCAAAGGATCGAGAAATGAAGTGTGGTTGGCGACGATCAACACGCGGTTGCCGGCTTTAGCGTAATTTTCCAGCCCGTGGACCTTCACTCGATAGACTAGCGTCAACAGCCAGCGTAAAACAATTTTTAACATGATATTCCTCCCGTAAGCGCATATTAGCAGACAGATTGCGATTTGCCGGAAGGCACTATAACGACAAACTAAACGTTGTTCAATTTAATTTTCCCTTTGCCTACTAAAAACGAAAAAGCCATCCCCAAGGGATGGCTTTTGACATTGCTACCACCTTGTCCGTCGATGGACAAAATCGGTGCGATAACCCGGCGAACTGCTTTATGGCTTTTTGAATTGGTTTTTCCCAAATCCGAATACGCCTAACAGAGCCGGAACAAACAAGAAGGCAGAAGCAGGTAACGGAACGGTGGCTGGTGCGGCAGTGACGTGGACAGTAGCGCCTGTGATGGTTGTGGCGGGTCCGCTACCATCGGAGAGAAATAGTAGTTGTGCCGGCGTATAGATCGGGTCGGGGATTATGCTTAAGGCATTCCCCGCGCTGACATTGAGTGCTTGAAATTTGACGGTGCCCAGCAAGGTGGGCTCAGAGATATTTAAACCGGTTGCGACACTGCCCGACAACATTTCGGCAAAATGAATTTTCCCCAAGGTTGCGCCCGAGCCTGGGGTAATGCTGTTCGCCAGACTTTCGGTGTCAGTGCCAAAAATACTGCCACTGCTTAGCAATTGCGCCGATAGATTGGTGCTGTTGTAGGTCAGATCGAAATCGAAGCCCGCCAAATCAGCAACGTTATTAATATAAATATTGACGTCGAAAATAGAGCCTTTAGCGAATGAGCGGATATTCGTGTTGTCAGAAAATTTAAGATTAAGGGTGGCCGCTTCGGTAGTCTGGAAAAATCCAACGAATGCCAGCGCAAGCAGTTTGGTAAGTAAATGTTTGTTCATAAAATATTCCGTAGGGCTGGAAACCGGAGCCAATCGCTCCGGCAAACTGATTCAAAAAATGGGCTAGGGCGCAGGGTTGACCACGGCACATTGCGGCAAAGTACAAAGCGAAGCTGCCTTTCTGTAATCGATAATATTGACTCGCAAATCGCCATTCAGATCAGCGGGGTCGTTGGCTGCTACCACTTTGCCGTATTTGGCTTTGATGGCGTTCAAATCGTTCATGTCGATGTCGTTATCGCGATCCGTATCGCCGGGGCCTGTTACTTTCACGGTAAAAGCTTTAGATGCGCTGGTGTTATCGGCATCGTTTGCTGAGACGGTAAAGTTGAAAATGCCTACCTTGGAAGGCACGCCTGATAACAGGCCTGTGTCTTGCGCAAGAGTCAAACCGTTTGGTAATGCGCCGGCGCTGACGTTGACCACGTAAGGCGTGTTGCCGCCGCTAACGGTGGGCCGCTCCGGAAACACTTCGTTGACATTGCCGTTTTGCAGCGCATCGACCATTGCGAAGGGCGAAATAGCCACGAATTCCGTCATTTGCGAACCTTGATAGGCGCCGACGATTTCCGCAGTCGAACAATCGAATTCATGAGAGCCGCCGTTGGCATCGGTTACTTCCACTACGCCGTCGCCGTGCAGATTATCCGTTCCGACCGCATCGCACATGGCTTCACCCTTTTCGCCATCAATGGACGCGGCGGGGCCGCCATAGGCATAAAACTCATAACGGCGGGTGACGACTTCTTCGGCGTTGTTGCCCATGCTGTCGCTGCCGCCACGCAATTCGGATTTGGCGTTGCTGACACCATTGTGGGATTGCAGCAAATACCATTCGGATTCGACTTCGTCCGGCTCACCATTGGTCCAGTCTGCTAGACCGTCGTGGTCATGATCATCACTGATCAGTGCGCCTAAGGCCAAAACCCGAGTGTTGTGAGTTTTAGTTTTAATAACCTTGACCCAACTAGGTTCGCCAAATTCTTTTACGACGCTTTGCGGAACAACCGGAGCCGGCATGGTTGCCACGACTTGAGCAGGGAAGTCAGTGGTCGGTGGGGTGTAGTCGAATACCGGCGTATTCAACTGCAGCGCGGGACCAACAACCAGTTTGCCGCTGCCATCCTTGACCAGCCAGTTGTATTTGACCGCGCTATAAGGCGTGGTGGCGGAGTAGGCAAAGTGCACCCCAAAATGTTCGCAGCCGACATTTTTGCTTAAATCGTAGCAATACAAGGTACTGCCGATTGGATAGGGATTGGTGACGGCACCGTCTTTTTCGTAACGTACGAAGGTTTTGGGGTGCGCAGGGTCGCTGAGGTCTTCCCGTATTTTTCCGTAACCGTAATGATTACCTGGGTAGGTGCTGACTACATCTTTGCTGTTTGTATCGTCCAGTTCTATTTCTATGCCGTAGACCGGACCGCCGGTGTGATTCAGTGCGTCAAAGTTGCCCAGCCCGCCCCTGATGTCGCTTGCTTCGGCAATAGAACCGAGCGCCAGCAATGGCAGTAAGAATGTCATCTGTTTCATTGAGTGTTCCCCGTAGGTTTGTGGTGTGTCAATTGACTTTAACTAACAATGAAACTTGGCGGGGTGAACCGACGACCTCCCGATTTTGATAGACCGAGATAAAGCCTGACTAAGTCAAAAAGCTAAGAAGTCTTGCCGCAAGGCACGTAGTCAGTTGCCTAAACTCAAAAGTCGATTTCGACATATTTAGACAACTAAAAGTCGCGGGACTTATAACAATGGAAAATGAATTCAAAATTAAAATTGCGGGAAATCTCACATTTCTATTGTCATTTAATTGATTTCTTTCCGGTTAGCATGGCTTTGATTAAGTGTTCGTTGTGCGCTCTACCAGAAACAAAGACGCCCACTACGTGTAAGGCAATTAGGACTAGCATAAAATTGGTTGCCCCTTCATGAATTTCCTCCCAAAATTCTTCATCTTGGCTTTGCGTTTCTGCTTTTCTATCCTCTTCGTCGTCTTCTTCCGCATGGGCAGCGCTAATCAAAGTTAGTGTTGTTGGATTGGCAGCCAGCGGACCTCGCCCTTCTTCTATCGCATATACTTTCAAGCCGCTGACAGTCACAACCAGCAACGTTGAGAGCAATGCCATGACCATCCAGCCGCCCAAAGGATTGTGGCCGACATAATGTTTCGCGGAGCCTGCGCGCAGTTCGCGAATATAGCTGTAAACAGTTCCGGGAGAACGGACAAAGTCGCTAAATCGGGCATGGCGGCTGCCGATGATTCCCCACAGAATGCGGAAGATAGTCAGACCCAAAACCGTGTAACCGGCGTAAATATGCCAAGCGTTTTCTTCCTCGCTGGTGAAATAGGCCACAGTAAAGGCAACGACCAGCGACCAGTGAAAAATACGGATAAAAATGTCCCAGACCGCTACGGTGTGTTGGTTATTCATGTGGTTTACCTCGGCATGCTTAGTTGCAGATGTAGCTAGTGTAGGAAACCGAGATAAATCCAATCTTAAAAGTTCGGGGTTAAAATACCCTTACTCCGAGTAAATCTTTGAAACCAACCATTGTTATGACTCAACTATG
Source organism: Methylomonas sp. PHL2-19 (assembly GCF_059331595.1). Classification (NCBI taxonomy): domain Bacteria; kingdom Pseudomonadati; phylum Pseudomonadota; class Gammaproteobacteria; order Methylococcales; family Methylococcaceae; genus Methylomonas; species Methylomonas sp. PHL2-19. The sequence continues at coordinate 3,453,822 of NZ_CP196839.1, read as the reverse complement.
CGACTATTGCTGGTAGAAGACGATCCAGGCCTGTCCCGATCTTTAAAAGCCGATCTGGAAAGAGCCGGGTTTGCGGTCGATTTGGCCATGGATGGCGAGAATGGCGAATTTTTGGGCATGACTGAATCCTACGATATTGTCATCCTGGATTTAGGCTTGCCGAAAATGCCCGGACTGGAAGTGCTGGGACGATGGCGGCAAGCGGGTAATCATGTGCCGGTCATTGTGCTGACGGCCAGGGACGCCTGGCATGAAAAAGTCGACGGCTTCAAAGTGGGTGCCGACGACTATCTAGGCAAACCGTTTCATATCGAGGAGTTACAGGCACGCATCCAGGCCCTGTTAAAGCGCATGCACGGGATGATGCAGCCGCAACTGTGTGGTTGCGGCGTGGCCTTGGATGAAGACAGGCAAACCGTCAGCGTTGATGGTGCTGAGCATGTCGAGCTGACGGCAATCGAATTTCGTTTGCTGCGCTATTTCATGCTGCATCCCGGCAAGTTGCTTACCAAAACCCATTTACTTGAGCACGTCTACGAATGCGACGGTGACCCGGCCAGCAACGTTATCGAAGTGTATATCAACCGGTTACGGCGTAAATTGGGTAAGGATTTGATCGCTACCCGGCGTGGGCAAGGCTACATCTTCGGCGATAAGCCGTGATTTCATTACGCCAGCGTCTTAACCGCGGCCTGATCATTATCCTGAGTATGGTGTTTGCCGGACACTGGTTGGCAGCAGATTGGGTGATTCGCTCTGTGGCGGAAAAACAAATGCTGACCCGCTTACAGCACGATGGCGATTCGTTGCTGGATACCTTGACGCTTAACGCGGAAGGACAACTGATTTTCGATAGCTCGCATGCCGGCACGGTATACGGCCAAGCCTATTCGGGTCACTACTTTGTGATCCAGCTTGACGGAAAAACCTATTATTCAAGTTCGCTGCAAGACGACGTTTTGCCTTTTACTACCGAGCCGCCCAATACCGCCAGGCAATTCCATTTTCCTGATGGACCGCATCACCAACCTTTACTGGTTTTGAGTCGAGGTTTCGAGCGATTTGGTCATGCAATCACCATTAGCATCGCCGAGGATTTAAGCGATATTGGCCATGACATAGATCATATCCGGCTTGCCTATCTGGTATTGACTGCCATGGTGCTTTTGATCGCAATCGCCCTGCAAAGTAACGATGTACGCAGATCGCTGAAACCGTTGCAGGCAGCGCGCGACGAACTGGCCGAGATTGCCTACGGCCGTCAGTCACAGATCCAAGCCAGAGTGCCGGCGGAAATCAAACCCTTGGTTGCGGAAGTCAATCGCTTGTTAGTGTTGGTTGAGAGGCGCTTGCACCAGTCTCGCACCGCAATTGGCAATTTGGCGCATGCGCTGAAAACGCCGTTGGCGATGCTGTTTCGTCTGGCTGAAAATTCGCAACTGGATGCCCATTCCGAGCTGCGTAATCTGCTGCAAAAGCAAACGCAAGCGATCCATGAGCGCATCGAGCGAGAATTAAAACGCGCCCGTATCTCCGGTAATATGCAAACCGCCAGCGTGTTTAATCCACAGCAAGAACTCACTGCTTTAGTCATGCTGTTGCAAAATGTCTATGCCGAGAAAAATTTAGCGATCCAAGTCAATGCCCCCGATCAACTAATCAATTTTGATCGGGAAGACATGCTGGAGCTGACCGGTAATTTGTTGGATAACGCCTGCAAATGGGCTGATAAACAGGTTCTAGTCTCGGTTGAACATGGCGCCGGCATTACCATCAATGTCGAAGACGACGGTCCGGGTTGTTCGGCGCAGGACATGCAGCAACTCAGTAAGCGCGGTTTAAGGCTGGACGAAGCAGTGCAGGGACATGGGCTAGGCTTGGCGATTGTGCGTGACATCGCCGTATTTTATGGCGGCGAGTTGGAGATTATGCGTTCCGGGCAACTAGGCGGTTTGCGAGTAACAGTGCAATTCCCAAGGTGGATAGCCGCAGCATCGGTATAATTCCCGCTTCTTTTGCATTTACCGTTTGATTGCTTATGACCACCGTTAACACCGAAAAACTTTCCAGCGCCCGTTTTGCCGAAGCCACCGATGCTTTTGTCGAAGAATTTACCGCTTCCGTCAATTTTGACCGGCGCATGGCCCGGCAAGATATTCAAGGCTCGTTGGCGCATGCGGCCATGCTTTGCAAAATAGGTATTCTGACCGAACAGGAGCTCGCCGACATTCGCAGCGGATTGATGCAAATCGGCGGTGAGATCGAACGCGGCGAGTTCCTCTGGTCAATCAAGCAGGAAGATGTGCATATGAACATCGAAGCGCGCTTGACTGATTTGATCGGGATTGCCGGCAAAAAACTGCATACCGGCCGTTCGCGTAATGACCAGGTAGCGACCGATATAAGACTATATTTACGTAGCGAAATCGAAACTATATTGACGCAGTTACAACGCCTGCAAATCGCTTTGTTGGATGTGGCGGAACGCGAGGCCGATACCATCATGCCCGGTTTTACCCATTTGCAAGTCGCGCAACCCGTGACATTCGGCCATCATTTAATGGCGTGGTTCGAAATGCTGTGCCGTGATAAAGAACGTCTGCAAGATTGCTGTAAACGCCTGAATGTGATGCCCTTGGGTGCCGCAGCATTGGCGGGCACCAGCTATCCCATTGATCGCTTCATGACCGCCGAATTGTTGGGATTTTCCCGGCCGTCTAATAACTCTTTGGATTCGGTCAGTGATCGCGATTTTGCGATTGAGTTTGCCGCGGCCGCTAGTTTAATCATGATGCATTTGTCCAGGTTCTCGGAAGAACTGGTGTTGTGGGCCAGTGCGCAATTCAATTTTATCGATATTCCGGATGCATTCTGCACTGGCTCATCAATCATGCCGCAAAAGAAAAATCCCGACGTACCGGAACTGGTGCGCGGTAAATCCGGCCGGGTTACCGGGCATCTGGTGTCCTTATTGATGTTGATGAAAAGCCAGCCCTTGGCTTATAACAAAGATAATCAGGAAGACAAAGAGCCCTTGTTCGATACCGCCGACACCTTAATCAATTGTCTGCGAGCCTTTGCCGACATGATGCCGCGCATTCAAGCCAAACGCGAAAATATGTACAACGCCGCAAAAAGAGGCTTCGCGACGGCTACCGACTTGGCTGATTATTTGGTTCGCAAAGGTATGCCTTTTCGCGATGCCCACGAAGTCGTAGGTCAAGCTGTGCGCTTAGGACTGCAAACAGAGCGGGATCTATCGGAACTAACTCTCTCAGAGTTGCAGGGCTTTTCCGGCACCATTACAGCGGATGTTTTCGATATTCTAAAATTGGAAGGCTCGGTCGCTGCCCGCAATCATATCGGCGGCACGGCACCGGCAGCCGTTCGTCAGGCAATATGTGAAGCAAGACAACAAATACCCCACTAAATCCTGGAATTTGGCATTTTAACTGCTACCCTTCGAGCATCGTTTGATTCGGAGGGTGGTATGCCCCAATATTTTTCCCGACTGCTTGCTGGACCATCGCTGGATGCAATCCCGCAAGAAACCGACTTTTGGCACGACCGGGAGCTTAGTTTGTTTAGCTGCCCCAGCGCCGATGCTGATTACGCATTGACCGCATTAGTTTTTAAAATTAGTAGAAACCCGAAAGATCTGCTGGCGCATCTACGCCGAATTTATTTTTGTTACGACCGGCGCCTGTCCGAGCAACTCTACGCGGCCTTGTTGGATTTAATGATTATTTTGGATGGGAAGGGAACTGCGATCAGTCGCCGTATGATACAAGCTAGCCAGTCGCGGCTGCTGGTCCAGCAATGTCAGGATTTGCTTAAAACTGACGGGCAAACGCCGCCAGCTAACCGATATTCTTTGTTCAGTAAAGGTCTGTTGGCTAGCCGCGAACTGGTCAGGTCCAGACGGCAAACCGAAGCGCAACATGATTACTTGGCCTTAGCCAACGACTTTATCGAATACAGTCAGCTCGAACAAGCCATGGATGTGCTGGAAACGGGTATCAACCTGCAACATGATCGTCCGGATTTGCAACTGGCTTTGTTAGAGCTGTATAAGTCTACAAAAAACCGGGAGCGCTTTCAGCTCAATCGGCAGCGATTTAGCGACTCCGGCGTGGTGCTGGAGGGTGAATGGCTGGAATTGGCACATTATTTTGAAGGACAGGCATCATGAGCAAGTCGAACAAAACGCCATTTCGAATCGCTCTGCATGGCATGGATACCCGCACTTATAAAACCATGGAAATGTATCTGAAGGGGCCTTGTCGGGGGGCTGCCGTCGTGGTCGAGGATGCCGAAGCCAGCATTGATATGATCGACGCGGATCACCCCAAAGCCCGGGATATTCTGGATGCCAGAAAAGCCGCCGCGCCGGGCCGACCGATCATCTTATTGTCATTACAAAACCTACAACTGGATAATACTTACTTCATCAAAAAGCCGGTGAATGTCCAGCAAATAATGGCGGTGCTGGACAAGATTAAGGCGGTTGCCGAGGCTCGCAAAGCCGCTGCCGAACGTACGAAGATTGCGCAAGCACCTGCAAAGATACCTGATGTGCCCAAACCGCCCATGGACGAGAAGCCGAAAAAAATGGCTATGGATGTCTATGTCAATAAGGCTAAGGCGCCAAAAACGGGTGATGCCGCTGAGCACCACAAGGCCAGCAAACATCATTCTGCAATGCAGTTGAACGAAGGCGGCTTCACAGCGTTTTTAGGGACACTGAGCGACATCGATTTTGACGACGAGGTGCAGTTGTTAACAGCCTGTTACGACCCCAGGCAGTATTTTTTAGGCTACGTCATGTCGGCATATAAAACGGCCAATTTACAGTCGCGTGTTTTGCAACTTTGTTCGATTTGGAAACCTTTGACGATTTTTCCGGAAAGCCAGGAAGTATGGATCGATGCCGACGATAAACAAACCCGCGCATTTGCCGGGATGCCCTTGGGTAAAGGCTCCGTCGGCAAAATGATTTTGACGGCAGTCGATTCCACAACCGCCATTCAGCGCGCCGAAGATAAGTTTCAAGATATGGGTGCTTTTATTTGGAAATTGGCAATCTGGACATCCAAAGGACGCTTCCCGATAGGTCTGGATATTCAAGGGCCGGTCTACTTAGAAAGATGGCCGAATTTTACCCGACTGGTCATCACGCCAGACGCTTTGCGCATTGCCGCATTGTTGGTTCAGGCACCGAGAACGCCGTTGGAAGTTGCTGGTCTGTTACATGTCAAACCGCAGTATGTGTTTGTGTTTATTAGTGCCTGCCAGACGATAGGCATATTGAAACAAAGCGAACGTCAAGCCGATGCGGTGATTGCCGTAGAACCCACCAAGAAGCCCAAAAATGAGGGTTTATTAAGCAAAATTCTCAATAAATTGCGCGGCGCTTAGCAAACGATAAGGAATCTCGATGAGTCAATACAAAATTATTTTCACGGGCCCGGTAGGCGCCGGCAAAACGACTGCAATCAACGCTATTAGCGATGTGCCTCCGATCAAAACTGATGCGGCTGCCAGTGATATGACAAAAAATCGTAAAGCATCCACTACGGTGGCGATGGACTACGGTGTCATGAATTTGGCGGGCGGCGAAAAAATTCACTTGTACGGTACTCCCGGCCAGGAACGGTTTGATTTTATGTGGGATATTTTGACCAACGGCGGCATCGGCTTAATTTTATTGCTAGACAACACCCGCGCAGACCCTTTTCAGGATATGCGTTTTTTTCTGGATGCGTTCGGTAAGTTTATCAACGACACCAGCGTAGCGATTGGGGTGACGCAAATGGATTTAAGCAGCACACCCTCAATAGAAGACTACCATGCGCAACTGCAAGGCTTTGGCTTGAAACCGCCGGTTTTTTCGGTGGATGCGCGGGAAAAGAATGATGTCTCTTTGTTGGTACAAGCTCTTTTATATTCCCTGGATCCTGGTTTGGCGGGCTAATCACCATGGAAAGATTTGATCTGATTAACGGGCTGTATCTCTATCCTACTCCCGCTGGTGCTTACTACGCTGTCTCGTCACCCGAAAACGATAAACCCCGGCGGTTTTTAATCCGCTTGCTGCAACAGGAACAGACTCCGGCACTGACTATCGCGCAGTTGCAAACATTGATGGAAATCGATGACGAGGACAAAGCCTTGCAATTGCTGCTGTACTGCCAAAAGCTAGGTTGGGTGCAAGGCGTAGACACGCCTTTACAGGCGCCACAGGCTGCGCTTGAGACGATGTTGCCGGATTTATTGGCAACGATTTCCGAGAGCGGCAAAGTGCTATTGGCAGATGATCAAGGGTTTTATCTGGCGTGCAGCGGTTTTCCGCATGAGGTCGCCGAAGAATTGTCCGCGCTCAGCGCGGAACTGGCAACGGTGCATAAACGCCGTTCCGGATTACTGATAAACAATATGGGTATTTCCAGCCATGCCTGGGCCATCGTTGATCCGTTCGGTAACAGTCAAATCGGTTTTTGGCCGATGTTCGTCGGTAAGCACCGTTTTGTGCTGGCGATCAGCGGCGTACCGCATTTTAACCAAGCGGAGTTTGTAACCTTGGCCTGGGCTTTAATCACCCGTTATTTAAGCAAAGCCGCTGATGCTGCCAATTAAGCGGATCGCATATCACCCATTAATGAATAGGAATTAGATTATGAAAGCAGACATGCTGACGTCGGTTTTAAACGAGCTGAACGGTACTTCGGCGGATATAGAAGCCTCAGGTGTGATTTCCACCGACGGTCTGATGATGGCGTCGGTGTTGCCAGCCGGTATGGACGAGGATCGGGTAGGCGCTATGAGTGCAGCCATGTTGTCTTTGGGCGATAGAACGGCCCAAGAATTAAATCGCGGCAATTTGGAACAGGTGTTGATCAAAGGTGCCAGGGGCTATGTGCTAATGACCTATGCCGGTAATGAAGCCGTGCTTACCGTACTCGCCAAACCCAACGCCAAGCTCGGACTCATCTTTCTTGATGTGAAGCGTGCGGCAGAGAGTATTTCCGAAATGCTGTAAACCCTAACCGGCAACCCGGAGTAAATCATGATCGTTGATATGAAGCCCGAAGACATCATTGGCGAGTACCAGGAAGCAACGCTTACCTATTGCGACGGCAAATCCAGAAAAGTGCTGTACACCGAGCTTGAAACGCCGTATCCCGACGGCAAATTGATTGTTTCCACCACGACGCCGGATGGCATTATCAGCCACGTCAATCGCGCATTTGTGGAAATGTCGGGCTATACCGAAGCGGAGTTAATCGGCGCGCCGCATTGTATTCTCAGGCACCCGGACATGCCGTCCGCTGCGTTTAAAGACTTATGGGATACGGTGCAACGCGGTGAAAAATGGCAAGGCTTCGTGAAAAACTTGCGTAAGGACGGCGGTTATTACTGGGTAAAAGCCACGGTCATTCCGAATGTGCGCGGCGGTAAGGTGGTTGGCTATACCTCGGTGCGCCGCAAACCCTCGCGCAGTAAAGTCGATGAATGCATCGCACTGTATCCGACACTTAGTTAATTGGGGAGCATCATGTCTTACATGTTTACAGTCAGCCCGGATTTTGCCCCAGACCACCTGTCGGGTTGGTATATATTCAACACTTGGTTGCAAAAGCAGAGCGCCGAGGCCATCCATTTGGAAATGTACAATCACTATCAAGACCTGCATCAGGCCATCGCAGCCGATAAGATCGATTTGATTTACGCCAACCCCTTCGACGCCGCCATGCTGGTCCGAGAAAAAGGTTTTTTGCCGCTGGTACGCGCCCAGGGCGAATCCGACGAAGCGATCATTGCCGTTAACGCCGACAGTAATATCAACGATGTGGCCGACTTACAACCGAATACTCGGGTGGCTTTCACCGACGATCCGGATGTGCGCCTGATGGGCATGATTATGTTGGAGCCCGCGGATTTGCACGCCGGGAATATCGTCCCGTTGTTATCGGACAATCATGTTTTGGTGGCCAAACACCTGCTGAAAGGCGAAGCGGATGTCGGCATCATTCTGGCGGAGGCCTATGACAACCTGTCCGGTGTGATTAAAAAACAGCTGCGGATCTTGGTGCGTAGCCAAATAAGCGTCATCTACCATTCTTTGATGATAGGGCCGAGATTACAGAATCGCCGCGCCGACATTCAAAAAATATTACTGGAGATGGATAAGGATGAAAAAGGCGGTGGGGTGTTGAATGCCCTGGGCTTTAGGGCATGGCAACGGATCGAAGACGAGGAAATGGAGTTCATGATCGATTTGATGGATACCTTGAACACTTGATTCCATCGCGATGCATCAGTCGACCGTAATCGATTTTCTGCGACACGGCGAAGCCCGTGGCGGTTCGTATTATCGCGGAATCACCGACGATCCGCTGACTGAACGCGGTTGGCGGCAGATGTATGGCCAATGCGGGGCAGGGCAGTGGGATGTGGTGATCAGTTCGCCGCTACGCCGTTGCCGTTCCTTTGCCGCGGCCTGGTGCGAACAACAGCAACAGGATTTGGTGATTGAACCGGCATGGGGTGAAATTGATTTCGGCGCTTGGGAAGGCCAAACCGCCGAGCAAATTTCCAGTCGCTGGCCCGACTCACTGGCGGCATTTTATAAAGACCCCGTCCATTTCACCCCGCCGAACGCGGAAAGCTACCAAGCATTCGCCGCCCGCGTCAGGAAGGGCTGGGAAAGTTTATTGGCTGAGCAGGCCGGACGCCGCGTGCTGGTAGTAACCCATGCCGGTGTGATCAGAGCAATATTTGCGGAAGCCTTCAAGCTGCCGGTTACCCAAAGTTTTCATATCGATTTGCCGCACGCCTGTTTAACCCGTTTTACCTGTTTTGATGACGGTAACGGGCGCTTCGTCCAGCTTAATTTTCACAAGCCGGTTTGATTCTTCTATACTGGCCTTACACTTGATTTAGGCGCGGCCGTTTTGATCAATCGATTCCTACCCATCCATTTAGGCGCGCCGGGCGAAGAGATCAGCAAAAAAGATCTATATGCAGTTGCCCAACGATTCAAGCACTTCAATCAGTTGCGTTTGCAACATGTACAAAGTTTTTTGCAGCCGCGCCAACAGGATTTCTTAAAGCTGTTGCCGTTACTGTTTCATCAAAATCATCCCTTGTTGCCCGGTTTCGTGTCGCTGGAAGGCCCGGCGGGTATTCCCGATTACACGCCCAACAAGCAGACTATAGATGTTGCCAAGCAGTTTTCCAAAGGCTTTGTCTACAAGCGCAAGGCCTTAAGACACTATCCTATCCAGGCGATTTTTTTGATGGGTAGCGTCGGGAGTATGGCGTTTTCGAAAAACAGCGATATTGATATTTGGCTTTGCCATTCATCCACTTTGGCGCCGGATGAATTAAACGAATTGCGGCAAAAAGCCCAGGAAGTGGAAAAATGGGCGGCGACCTTAAAAATTGAGACGCATTTTTTTCTGGTTGATGCGGCGCAGTTTTTGCGCGGCGAAAATACGCCGATCTCTAAAGAGAGTAGCGGCGAAACCCAACATTATCTGTTATTGGAAGAGTTTTACCGCACCTCGATTTACATCGCCGGGCGGATACCGGTCTGGTGGTTGGTGCCGCCGCAACAGGAAAAATACTATAAGCAATATGTCGCGCATTTGCTGGAAAACCGGTTTATCTCCGAAACCGACGTCGTCGATTTCGGCGGCCTAGAAGATATGCCGATGGCGGAATTCGTCAGTGCGACGCTTTGGCATATCTACAAGTCTTTGACATCCCCGCATAAGTCCTTGTTGAAGCTGCTGCTGATGGAAAGTTATGCCAGCGAATTTCCCGAACCGCAGTGGCTGTGTCTGTCATTGAAGCAGGCGGTGTATCAAGGCGATTTCAGTGTCGAAAGCCTGGATCCTTACCTGCTGATGTACCGCAAAGTGGATGCCTATCTGCGCCAGGCTCAGTCCAAACGCCGCTTGAATCTGATTCGGGAATGTTTTTACATGAAGATCATGGCCGCGTCCGATAATCTCACGGAGAATAGAGTGCGCTTGCAGCGTGAAGATTATCTGCATAGTGTGGCAGATCAATGGGAATGGCCGGAGGATTTGCTGGACAATTTAGCCAGCCAAAAATTTTGGGACATTAAGAAAGCCAGTGTCGAGCACGTGGTGATTCGCGATCAATTGCAACAATGTCTGCGGATGATTTTAAAGTTTTCCGGTTTGCCATTGGATCAGGCGCAGCGGGAAAACAGAGACTTGAAATTGATCGGCCGGAAATTGCGGGCCACCCTGGATTTACGTCCCGATAAAATTGAAGTGCTCACCACCAGAACCACGGTCCACGCCAAACCCGATTTGCTGATAGCTGTGGAAGTCCTGACTGACGACGCTCCGCCTCGCTGGTGTTTATACGATGACCGGGCGGCGTCACAGAAAGCCTCTCTGGAAAGCGCGATTAAATCCGGCGAGAGCTTGCTCGAAGTTTTATGCTGGGCCGTGGTAAACGGCTTGTACAAAAAGTCGCTCAATCTGCAACTGGTGACTCCCAATCTTAAAATTGCCAATAATGATTTATATCAACTGTTTAATGAGTTGAATGCGTTTCTAAGCCGCTATTTGCCGGGCAGGGAGAACGATCTGGAGGTTTACGGCGAGCCGAATCGCGTCTCGTCGTCCTTGTTACTGATAAACCTCGGCGAAAGTTTGGCGATTGACGCGAACAATCAACAGTTGGTGATGAGCGAACGCTCAGACCCGTTAAGTTACGGTGATAGCCGTCAGTGTTTCATCCAGAGCATTCAGCGCTTGTCGGTATCCAGTTGGGGGGAGGCCAGCTTGCAGCGCTATATAGGCATAGAGGGAGTATTTAACTGCCTCGTTGACGTGTTTAACAACAGCGCCGCGCCCTTGTCTGCCGATAAACTCCAAGCGCTATGTTACAACCCGGTACGCGGCAAAAGCATCCTCTTGCGCATCGAATCTTTGTTCGGCAATTTGCTAAAATTTTTTGCATCCGCTCGGGACGGCTTGCAGCGCTATATCGTGGCTGCCGAGACCGGTTATGGCTTGTTCCAACTCAGAAACGGCAGCCTCGGCTATTACCGGCTGGACACGCAAAATCAACTGCTGCATGAATTAGCCAAGCCTAATCCGCAATTTTCCGCAGTATTTTTTGATGCCTACGTACTGGATCAAACCTATATTCCGTCTTTATATACGCAGAATTTGGCTGATGTGATTCAGGTTTTTTATCATGCAACCAGCAAACACGTGGGTGTTTACGTGCTTGACGAAAAAGGCGCGCTGTTTGTCCATCAGCATAGCAATGCCAATCCTGAGCACGTCATCACGCACTATTCCGTGTTTTTAGGCACCTTGCTGGCGCGCGCGCAATTGCCGGATGGTTTGAGTGTCAAATTTTACGAAATCCAGCGCAATTCAGCCGGAGTGCTATCTTGCCAGGCCGTGCCGGTCAAACTCGGCGCCAGTGTGATGGATCTGAGAGTGCGGATAGCGACCGATGAGGACGGTGCAATTGCGATTTACTGTAACCAACAAAAGTTTTCTGTCGCCAACGCCGATAGCTTCAAACCGATTCGCGCCCACATACTGGGCTATCGGAAAAACCGCGACGACTATCCGTTTCACATCACCGAAATAGATGTACCTTGTCGTCTGTTGGGAACAGACCGAAACGAGCAGTTACAAGCCGCCCATTTCCTAAACTACAAGCAAAAAATAGAAGACAAACTAAATATTTAATATTTCAGGGTCGCAGCCGATATTTAGCTCACACCAGTCGAGCTATGGGGGTTGCCATGATTATCCAGAATTCCGCCGTCCACCTGCAAAGTCAGCATCAAGCGCAACAGATCAGCAAACGCAACGAATCGCTGCGGGTCTGGATCGATAAGCCGGAAGATACCCCCAATGCAGCGCGAAAGACTCGTCCCGAAACCGCGCGCAAAGTCATTCAAGATTCCCTTGATCTCAGCCGGTCGGCGCAAACTTCGGCAACCGCTACGCAAACCCTGGATGCCGATAGGGCGCTCAGTTCCAAAGATAATCTGCTGTTGCAAATCATTAGACGCATGGTCAAGGAGATTACCGGCCGCGACTTTGAATTATTCGCACCGGATGATCTCAAGGGGCAAGCCGACTCTGTGACCATTCAGGCCCCGCAGCAAGCACCGGCAACATCAGTCCCCGAGCGCGAAGGGTATGGACTGGTCTACCAAAAATCCGAGTCTTATTTCGAAAGCGAAACGACTAATTTCAGCGCAGAAGGTAGTATCACTACCCGGGATGGGCAAACGCTGAGTTTTTCAGTGTCAATGTCGATGAGCCGCAGCTTTTATACCGAATCCAATCTCAGTATCCGCGCCGGCGACGCGGTGAAAACCGATCCTTTGGTTATCAATTTCGACGGCAATGCCGCAGAGTTAAGCGGCAGCCGATTTCAATTCGATATCGATGCCGATGGTCGTTTGGATCAAATAGCCGGTTTGAAAGCCGGCAGCGGTCTGCTGGCATTGGACAAAAACCAGGATGGCCTGATCAACGACGGTTCGGAATTGTTCGGTCCGCGCAGCGGCAACGGCTTTGCAGACTTAGCGGCTTATGACGACGATAACAATCAGTATATCGACTCCGGCGATGCCGTTTATAAACAACTCCGCATCTGGCAGCGGCATGATGACGGGTCGCAGCAATTATTGGCGCTGGGTGATAAAAATGTCGGCGCGATTTACTTAGGTCACTTGACGACGCCGTTTCAATTAAGAGACACCGCCAATCAAGCGTTGGGTGAAATTGCCAGTAGCGGTATTTATTTAACCGAACAAGGCCAAGCCGGCAGCGTGCAGCAACTTAATTTCCTGGCTTGAAACAAAGATTTCCTATGATTTTCCTGCGGCCGAGTCGGGGCATTTTTTTCCGGCTTGGCCGAGCATGGATACGGAAGCCTCTCATGCCTGCCCCATCATCTGTCTGAATTCGATAATTGAGCTAGACTTGCCCACATTGCAAAACAATATCGAAACGATCATGACACGCCATGCTTTATGGTTAGCCCGATCCTCAAATATTGCTGTTCCTGCGAATCCGGACTGATTCCCTTCGCGGCCTATAAGGCCCCCCAAGCTGCGGGAATGTCCCTCGCTGTCGATATGAAGGCTGGTTGATAGTCAAACCGCATGCCGGAGTCGCAATCCAGGTATCCGGGATTGCTGATTAATAAAGATTGAATGACTCAAAGTACTGCTCATAAGACCCTATGAAAAAATATATTGCCGGATTTTTTGTATTAACTGGTCACGCCTGCGTCTTGCAGGCTGCATCTCAAGACGCACTTGAGCTGAATGTGGAAGACTTGCTGAATGTTGAAGTGACTTCAGTGTCCAAAAAAGCCCAAGCACTAAACGATTCCGCGGCCGCGATATTTGTCATTACCAACGATGACATCAAACGAACGGGCGCGACCAGTATTCCCGAGGCACTGCGCATGGCCCCAGGCCTTGACGTGGCGCGTATCGATTCGAACAAGTGGGCGGTCAGTTCCCGGGGCTTTAATGCGCGTTTCTCCAACAAGTTACTGGTATTGATCGATGGTCGCAATACTTATAGCCGCATGTTTTCCGGTACCTACTGGGAAAACCAGGATGTGATGATGGAGGATGTCGAGCGGATTGAGGTGATTAGAGGCCCTGGCGCGACGCTGTGGGGCGCAAACGCGGTAAACGGTGTAATCAACATCATCACCAAACACAGCTCGAAAACGCAGGGCGGTCTGGTGGCTGCAGGCGGCGGTACTGAGGAACAGGGGTTTGGCGCATTTCGCTACGGCGGCAAGTTGGGCGAGGATACGACGGGCCGGGTTTATGCCAAGGGGTTCAAACGCGATCAAAATACCAATGCCCAAGGCCATGGCGCCGGCGACGATTGGGACAAAGTACAGGGCGGGTTTCGCATAGATTCTCAGTTGTCGTCAGCAGACGAACTTAAATTTCAGGGCGATCTTTATCACAGTCATCTCAATCAAGTGTTGTCTAAGCCCAGTATTTTAGCGCCCTACAGTACAACTTTCCGTGATAAAGCCGAAGCTTACGGCGGCAATATCATGGGTCGCTGGCAGCACACGTTTTCCACCCAGTCCGACATGTCCCTACAGTTGTTTTACGACTATTATCGGCGCAATGAGGAATGGATGTCTGAAGGGCGGGATACATTTGACTTGGATTTTCAGCATCGCTTCGGCTTGTTTGATAGCCATGAATTGATTTGGGGGCTGGGTTACCAACTAACCTCGGATCGCCTTGAAAGTAGCACTATATTCAGCATGTCTCCTGCCCACCGGAAAAATCAGTTATTCAGCGCATTCGTCCAGGATGAAATGGAATTGATAGACCAAACGCTGTGGTTGACCTTGGGCAACAAATTTGAACATAACGATTTCACCGGCTTTGAAGGCCAGCCCACCGCCCGATTAATGTGGGCGCCGGCGCTGAATCATCGGCTTTGGGCCGGGGTATCCAGAGCAGTGCGCACGCCCTCGCGCGGCGAAGCCAATATGCGCTTGACGACAGCGGTTGTGCCGCCGTCATCGCCATTTTTTATACCGGTGGAACTGGCGCTGGAGGGTAACACAAGCTTGCGCAGCGAAGATGTGATTGCTTACGAAGTGGGTTACCGCACCACCATGATCAAATCCGTATCGGTGGATGTGACGGCGTTTTATAACGATTACGCGCACATGCGCGACGCTTCCCAAGGCGCCGTTTATTTCGATCCTATTCGCGGTGTGTTGGTCCAGCCTTTACCCTTTAGTAATAATTTAAAAGCCAAGACCTATGGTGTCGAAGTCTCGACTGTCTGGCAAATGCTGGACTGGTGGCGGTGGGACGCCAATTACAGCCTCCTTAAAACCGAAGTGCCGCAAACCGCAATGGCGGTGGTGGGCATTAGTCCGCAGCAGCGCATGAATTTACGCAGTGCGGTGAATATACGGCCGGATTTGGACTTTGATGTTTGGTTTCGCTACGTCGGCAACAATGCCGCAGCAACAGCTTCCGGCAACAGTTACATACCCGATTATGTGACGATGGACGCGCGCTTGGCCTGGCGCCCCGAACCTGATCTGGAAATATCATTGGTAGGCCAAAACTTATTAACTAATAGCCACTTGGAATATCAACAGGAAAACCTGGTACTGCCAACATTTATTGATAGGGGTATGTACGGCAAAATCAGTTGGAATTTCTGATGCCGCTGGCAGGTAGACTGTTTTGCATTTTTTCTATTTAGTTGGATTATTGTTGCGACGGATATGCAAAACGCAATAAAAATTTATCTGTTGGCATTAATGTTATTTAGTTCAAGCGCGTCTTGCGCGGCGCCGTTGGCGCTTGAGCAATATACGGTGTTGGCCGCATTGACGCTTAATTTTGCCCGTTTTACGCAATGGCCGGAGCAGGCGTTTGCCAATTCCGGAAATAACCTGCAGGTTTGTTTGGTAGGAGACAATGCATTACTGCAATCTTTTGATTCAATTAGCGGTAAAGCAGTTGGAGATAGAGTGATTAAAATAATTAATTCGGATAAGTTACGCAATTTAAATCAATGTCATATTCTGTTTTTAAGCGAATTATCCAATAGTGTTTTGTCGCAAGTTTTTTTAGATACCAGGCAGTTTCCGGTGTTGACGATAGGTGAAGAAGCCAATTTTATCGAATCGGGGGGCATGGTGGCTATGGTGAATACCGATGGAAAAATACAGTTACATATCAATCTTGCGACGGTTAAAAGCTCGGGGCTAACGATTAGTTCGAGCCTTTTGCGCTTAGCGAAAATTGTCGGCGATAATTAGGAGAGATAATCGCATGTTTAAATGGTTTAATAATGCGCCTATCAAGATAAAGCTAGTATTTATTATGACTTTGATCGCTGTGTTGACGCTGTTTTCGGCAAGCACTGCGATTGTTGTGAATGAATATTATGCAAAAAAGAAAGATACCGAGCAGCAGCTGGTATTAATTGCCAATATTATTGCATCGAACATTTCAGCGGCGCTGGTTTTTGAAGATACGGTCTCGGCTAATACTATGCTGAATAGTATGAAAACCCGGGACAGCATATTAAATGCCGAATTATATGATAAGCAAGGTAAGTTATTTGCCGACTATCACTCGCAAAAGCTGGGTGTTAGTCATTGGGATGCGGAAAAAGCTTCCGCGCTTTTAAACGATGCGCAATCCCTCCCTAGTTCTGAAGGCCTATATGGTTTTATCGGCGAAGTTTTCGCTTATTGGTATGAGCGCTTATTTCCTTATACCAATAATATTGACGGTAAGTCTGGGGAAAAAAACGTATTCAAATACGATGAGGACAATAATCTGCATTTTGTCCGTTCGATAGAACTGGATGGTGACGTCGTAGGGGTATTGCATTTGGTGGATGACCAAAGCGGTTTCTACGCCATATTAAAAGCGTTTTATTCAACTATGGGTTTGATCGTGGTGTTTACCATGGTCTTAATCGGTATGTTGACCACCAAATTGCAGCAAATATTTTTGGCGCCCCTACTCAAACTGATGGATGCCATGCAATCGGTTGGACATGAGAAGAGTTTTTCGCATCGGATTAACAAGACCAGCAACGACGAATTCGGCGATTTAGCCGATGTGTACAATGCCATGCTAGCCGAAATCCAGTTCAGAGACGATCAACTAGCCATGCACCGAGATTCTTTGGAAAGGCAAGTTATCGAACGTACCCAGCAATTGGAAGAAAAAAATCAAGAGCTGAGTATCAGCATCGCCGAAGCGCTCTCCGCCAAAGAGCAAGCCGAACAAGCCAGTAAAGCCAAGTCGCAATTTTTGGCAACCATGAGCCATGAGATCAGAACGCCGATGAATGGCGTGTTGGGCATGACCGAGTTGTTGATGTCGTCCGGTTTGGACGACCGGCAAACCAGATTTGCCGATACCGC
This sequence comes from Methylomonas sp. PHL2-19, assembly GCF_059331595.1. Lineage (NCBI taxonomy): Bacteria > Pseudomonadati > Pseudomonadota > Gammaproteobacteria > Methylococcales > Methylococcaceae > Methylomonas > Methylomonas sp. PHL2-19. Next base: position 3,436,845 of record NZ_CP196839.1, on the reverse strand, counting down.
CTACCGTTCCGCCAATTCGCTACTCAGCATCATCAATAATATTCTCGATTTTTCCAAAATCGAAGCCGGCAAATTGCAGTTGATCGTTCAGGAGTTCGATCTGCGCCGCTTATTGGAAGACACCGTGGAAATGATGGCGGAGCAAGCCCACCGTAAAGGCCTGGAATTGATATTGAATCTGCCGCACCAAATGCACTTTATTGTGCAGGGCGATGCGGAACGATTACGGCAGGTGCTGGTTAATCTGCTGAGCAATGCCATCAAGTTTACCGAAGAAGGCGATGTGCAGCTTAAGGTGAGTGTTCCGGAAAATACAGCACGCGATAAAGTCAGATTATTATTCGAAGTCATCGATACCGGCATAGGGGTTGCCGCTGAGCGTCAGGCGGAAATTTTCGATAGTTTCACGCAGTCCGACGGCAGCATTACCCGGCGTTATGGCGGGACCGGTTTAGGTTTGACCATTTCCAAGCAATTAGTCGAATTAATGGGCGGTAGTTTGGGACTGGAAAGTAATATCGGTCGAGGTTCCCGGTTTTACTTTGACTTAGAATTGGGGTTGGGCATCCAGACCGACATCGAACGTGCCGACACCAGCGCGTTGGAAGGTCTGCACATCCTGGTAGTGGATGACAATGCGATAAACCGCGACATACTCCACGATCAAGTTTCGCTATGGGGCGCCCATGTTACGACCGTCGATAGCGGCCCCAGGGCGCTGAAGCTATTGGTCGAGGCGGCTACTTTAAATAATCCGTTTCAAGTTGCTCTGCTGGATTGGCATTTGCCGGTAATGGACGGCTTGACGCTGGCCAAGGCCATTCAACGCGACCAGCGTATTCCCAAGCTGCCGTTGATCATGCTCAGCTCCGAAAATGTCAGCATTAAAACCGGCCTGACCCACGAATACGGCATCAGCTTTTATTTGAACAAACCGGTTTTTCAACAACGCCTGCTGAATTGCTTGCTGGAAATCGCTACGTTCGCACCCGTGGAGCAAACGGCGCCATCCGCTGTTACACCGGAGCAAATTAAGTTATCCGGGCGCATTTTGGTGGCCGAGGATAACTTAGTTAATCAGGAAGTGGTCAAAAGCTTCTTAGAAAGCATGGGCTGCATCGCGGAGGTGGTAGCAGACGGTCAGGAAGCGTTGCAAGCCGCCTGCCGGCGTCGTTACGATTTAATTTTGATGGATTGTCATATGCCGGTTATGGATGGCTTTTCGGCAACCGTCAAAATTCGCGAGCATGAACAAGCCACGACCTCGACCCGAATTCCGATTATCGCTTTAACCGCCGATGTACAAAAAGGCATACACGATCAGTGTGAAATGGTTGGTATGGACGGCTATTTAAGTAAACCGTTCAGCAAAGAACAACTGCGCCATCTATTGATAAATTGGCTGCCCAATGCTGCGGATAATGCACTGGAGCCGGCTCCGCTGGCATATCAAGACCCAGTGATGGCAGGCGAATTTCCCCCCGGACCGATTTGCCAGGCCGATCTGGCTCAGCTTCGGGATATTTACGATGCGAATGGGGTAAGTTTATTAAACAAGGCCATCGCACTCTATCTGCAAACCGCGCCGGAAACAGCCGAAAAACTTAGACAAGCCGCTACCGATGGGCAGGCGGATTTGCTGGCCGATATGGCTCACGCCCTCAAATCGTCCAGCGCCAATCTGGGTGCCAGGGACTTGTCTAAAACCTGCCGATTGCTGGAAACTGCCGGTCGCCAAGTGGATCTTGCAGCAATTCCGGCACTGCTGGCAGAATTTGAGGCGCAATTGCCGGCGGCTTTGGCCGAGTTGCGTGCTATTGCCCATGCCAGCGTAGTGCAGCCCGATGCATCGCAAACCGGCATGGATAAGCGGGTAGCCGACCTGGCGCTGGAAGCCAAGCGAATTTTACTGATAGACGACGATCCGAACTTCAGGTTGATTACCGGCGAACAGTTAAAAGCCTCGGGTTTCGACGTCGTGGAGGCCGAGAGTGGTGAGGCGGCGCTGCTCTTGCTGGAGACGGCCATTCCGGATCTAGTCATAGTCGATGCGATTATGCCGGGTATCGACGGTTTTGAAACCTGCCGGCGCATGTCCGCCAACCCTGCCATGACCGACATTCCCATCATTATGTCTACCGGCTTGGAAGACATCGAATCGATTAATCGGGCATTTAAGGTCGGCGCTACCGACTTCATCATCAAACCCCTTAATCATGTGGTGTTGATTCATCACATCCGTTTTCTGCTGCGCTCCAGCCATGACACGGCGGAATTACGCAACAGTAAGCAGCAACTGTCTGCTGCGCAACGCATCGCCGGTTTGGGCTATTGGACTTGGGATCCAAGGCAGGACAAATTCGAAATATCGCCGTTTTTAGCGGAAATGTGCCAAATGCCGGCCGACTATTTTCGGGGAGAGCTCAGCAACTATTTGAATTTAATTGAGGCTGCGGACCGCAAAATAGTGCAGACCTTGATAGAAGCCGCTGCCCAGGGCGAACAAGTCGAGTATGTTGAGTACCGCTTGCGGCCGGATCTGGAAACGCCCATCAGCGTCCGCCAGGATACGGCCATGATCAGCAGCGGACAGCAGAGTTTTGTCACCGGGACGGTGCAGGATATTTCCAAGCAAAAGCAATCGGAAAAAATCATCCATCAGTTGGCGTATTTCGATGAGTTGACCGGCCTGGCCAGCCGTGTGCATTATCACAAGCGTATTCAACAGACCATCAAAGCCTCGGCGCGCGGCAAGCTGGAGTTTGCATTTTTATTTCTGGATCTGGACGAATTTAAGTATGTCAACGACAGCTTTGGACATAACGTCGGCGATCAATTTCTGAAAGCGATCGCCCAACGTATCCAAAGCGTGGTACGTGAAGAAGACTTTGCTGCGCGATTGGGCGGAGACGAATTTTGTATCATCGCCAGCAGCATTACCGACGAATTTCAAGCCATGGAAATCGCCGAACGCTGTTTGCAGGAAATCAACCGACCTTTAATTTTGGATACCCACCATTTAAAGCCCCGCGTCAGTATCGGTATTGCTATTTATCCAAAAGATGGCGAGAACGAGCACGACTTGATGAAAGCCGCCGACACCGCCATGTACGCAGCGAAAAGCGCCGGCAAACAGCGCTACGCTTACTATCGGCCGGAGATGACGGGCCTGGCGATTAAGCGCATGCAAGACGAGCAAACCTTGCGCGACGCGCTGGAGCACCAGCAATTGCAATTGTATTATCAGCCCCAGGTAAGTATGTTGGATGGGCGAATGATAGGTCTCGAAGCCTTGGTGCGCTGGCGACATCCGTTGCGCGGTTTGTTGGGGCCCGGCGAGTTTATTCCTTTGGCTGAGGCTTTGGGTTTGATCGGTAAAATTAGCGACTGGGCTATTCAACAGGCTTGCGAACAATTAATTGCCTGGCAAAATCAAGGGCTGCCGTTATTCACCACGGCTGTCAACGTCTCGGCAAGCCATTTCCGCGATCCGCAATTCCCGTTCACGTTGCGGGAAATCCTCAAACATACCCAATTGCCGGCTCACTATTTACAAATCGAAGTCACGGAAAGTGCCATGCAAACTTCGGCAGACTTAGAGATATTTAAAAAACTAAAGGGCATAGGAGTGAAAATCGCGATAGACGATTTCGGCACCGGCTTTTCGTCGCTGGCGTCGCTGAAGCAGTTGCCGGTGGATTGTCTGAAAATCGACAGAACCTTTGTTCAGGATGTGTTGTTTAATCCGCAAACCCCGATTTTGCTCGGTACGATTATCGGCATGGCCAATGCGATGAATTTCTCGCTGGTGGCGGAAGGCGTGGAGACGATAGAGCAAGCCATGGTGATGAGTGGTTTGGGCTGCCAAGTGGTGCAAGGCTATTTGTTTAGTCAGCCTCTGACCGCCGCCGAAGTGCCGGCCATGTTTGACAAAGATTTCCGGCTGGAATTTATTCACTCCAAACCAGCCCATAACGATATTCATCGAAACAATTATGACTGATCTTGAATTGCCGGAACGCTTTGCAGATATTAAACGGCTGCCTTCTCTGCCGCACGACGTTCATCAAGTGGTCAAAGCCTTGTCCGACGATAATCTGGATTATGCCCGGTTAGCCAAGATTCTGGCGGGGCATGCGACGATTTCGTCGCGACTGATTGCCTTGGCCAATTCAGCGTGGTTTAACAACTCCAGCGAACCGGTGACGTCATTGGAAAGAACCTGTTTGAAACTGGGTTTGAATATTGTCCGAGGCGTCGGTATCGGTTTGGCGGTGATGAAGCCGTTTAATATCAGGGATTGCCGAAGTTTCGATATCAAACGTTATTGGATCAGTACCATGCTGGTGGCGCACGCTGCCCGCGCGCTGGCCGACGAGCTTGCGGCCGAGCGGGGCAATGAACACTTGCCGCAAACCGTGCACACCGGCGGCATTCTGCATAATATCGGTTTGCTGTGCATGGCCGACATCATGCCCGAAGAAACCCACCAAGCCCTGCGTTTTAAACAAGCCAATCCCGAATTGGACTTGAATCAAGCCTTACGCAAATTGCTGCATACCGATTATTGCGAAGTCGGGGCGCATCTCACCGTTTCCTGGGGAATACCCGAAGCGTTGGTGGCGATTATTCGTTACCATCGTAATCCGGGTTATCAAGGCAGCTATTGGCGGCAGGCAGCTTTGGTTGGCGCTGCGACGCATATGGTGGGTAGTGTGTTCGACGAAAAAGAGACGTGGCCGGTCTCGGCCTTTGAGAAACTGAGCATCAGCCCGGCCTGTCAGGCTGAGATATTCGCCGACCTGCAAAGCCAATATTTAAAAACTCAGGAATTAGCGAAAGTGCTATTTCCTTAAGAAGTGGCGCTGAAAACACTACTTTAGTCTTTTTATCCGCCTGATTCGGCCGTAGATTTTTTGCAAAAAACGGTTAGCAGCGGGGATCACGACCCTAAGAATTGCCTTGGCGGCGCGTTTTAATGTCGTCATGCAAGCAGTTGTCGCCGCGTCTGTCGCCTGTTTCAGGTTGATTTCTCGATCCGCGACCCAGCCATGTCGGTGTAACCAGTGTAATAAGCCGCTCAAAAACAGGCATGTCGGCGTCAATCCCACAAAAAACCACAGCAAGCGGCCGCTTTCGCCTAAGGCCTCGCCGGTATGGAGCGGCCAAAGCCAGGTGGTAAATGTTTGTCCGGCTGAGAATTGGCTGGGGTTTTGCACATCGCGAATTTGTCCGCTCCAGCGGTCCACCCAAACGGTCGTGAACGGGTGGTGTTGATTGATCTCGTTAAGTTGCCGCAAATTGATCCGATACGTCCCCAGCTCGCCAACCGGTGTGGTAATTCGCCGGACTTCCGAGCTGGGAAACGGTCCGCGGGCCACGAGGATTGCTTCTGATAGACTGGTCGGCCTGTCATTGGGTATGGCGCTGCTGCGCACATTGGGGCCGGCGTCACCATGTCCCATGCCGGACGCAGCGGTCAGGTTCTCCAGCAGGCTAGGGTAGGCCAGATGAAAACCAGTGAAGGCCAGCAACATTAAAAAGCCGGAACTGGCGACACCCAGTAGTCGGTGCAAATCAAATACTAGCCGCATCAAGCCGCCATCGTGGCGCAGCGAAAAGGCGCGCAATACCTTGTGCCAGCCCGGCCACCACAGGTACAAACCGCTGATTACCGACAACATTAATAAGCCGCCTAAAACCGCCAACGCATTTCGGCCAAAGCCGTCCAATTGCAGTTGGGTATGTAAATCCAACAGCCAGGTCGTCAGGGTTTGGCCCCATAATCGGCTGTCGACAACCTGGCCGGTGTAAGGATTAACCGAGACCATCAACGGCGCATAAAAGGCGTCTACGCTTTCCTTGGGCTTTTCAAACCAGGCGGTGATCATGCCGTCCGGTGCTCGCGGCATTTCCAAGGTCCAGGCACCGTGGCGATCAGGATGGGCAGCACGCACCGCCGCGACGATTTTGTCCAGCGATAAAGCCGTTGATTGTGGGGTATCGACGCGCAATTGCGGATTGAGCAAGCTATCCAATTCTTCCCGGTAAATACTTAAACTGCCGGTCAAGCCGATCAGCGCGAAGATGAGTCCCAAACTCAGTGCCAGATAAACATGGCACAAGCGCCACCATTTGCGGGCATTCAGGATAAAGCGAGGGCGGACAATCAGCGGGTAATGGGTTTCTTGCATGGGGTAAACAGTCGGAGATTTAACGACAGCCCGCCTGTTGGGCGGCGTAGGCGTTATCAATTTAAAAAACAGCATTTGCCAGGCACGGCAACCGGCTATTTTGCAGGATTAATGCAACAACAACCAGCCCATGGCAGCCGTTGCGCCGCAGACAAGTTTAAAAAATCGGCTAGACTGCGTGAAATACGCAGGGCGGCGGAGTTTGATTGGTAGAGATATGAGGCGTTTTATACAGGATAAATGTAGGTCGGAGAGGCGATGAATCTGAGCAGTTTGCTATTTCTGGCCGGAATTGTTGCTGTCCAACAGTTCAGCCGCTTGCCTAGTCTGTTCGAGTTTATCGGTTTGGTGGTTAGCGGCTTGTTGTTGATTTATCGGCACCATTGGCGATTTTTCGCGCTGCTGGCTGGGGTGCTGTGGGCGAGTCTATTGGGTAGCTGGCGGCTGTCCCAACAACTCCCCGATACCTATCAAAACCAGGAAGTGAAAATTCAAGGCTATATCGCCAGTCTGCCGCAACAACAAGGGCAGCGCACCAATTTTGATTTTATTGTCACGGCGCCCTCCGGCAACTTTCCGGATAAAATTCGCCTGAGCTGGTATTACCCAAAGCTCAACTTGGCTGCGGGGCAGGGCTGGGAGTTTCGGGTAAAGTTGCGCAGGCCGCACGGCCGCCTCAACCCCGGCGGCTTTGACTTCGAAGCGTGGTTATTTGCCAACCATATCGGTGCGGCAGGTTATGTGCGCGACAAACCGCCGCCGCAAATCGTGAGCTTATCGCCGAGTATCGGTCAATATTTTGCTCGGTGTCGGCAAGCAATTGCTGACCGACTGGATGCTGCTTTGCCCGGCAGCGGTCAGTTGGGCGTCCTAAAAGCATTGACCATCGGCAGCCAAAACGCAATCACCCAAGAGCAATGGCGCGTGTTTAGACTCACCGGTGTGGTGCATTTAATCGTGATTTCCGGTTCGCATATTAGTCTGATTGCCGGCCTGATTTACCTTTGGAGCAGACGGCTGTGGGCTTGGACCGGGATATTAAGCATTTCGCCGCAACGGGCCGCCGCATTGTGCGCTTGGCTGGCTGCGCTGTTTTACGCCGGTTTGGCGGGCTATTCGGTGCCCACTCTACGTGCGGTGGTGATGCTCAGCGTGGCGTTGGCAGCAATCGCTTGGCAGCGTAACACCGCGCCGATGCGAGTTTTATTGCTGGCGTTGCTGGCTGTCTTGCTGTTCGATCCGTTGGCCGTGCTATCGGTCGGCTTTTGGCTGTCATTCGTGGCGGTGGCATTATTGATTTACGTGTCGGCGGGCCGATTGGGCAGACCTTCGTATTGGCGCGAAGCCGGCGCCGCGCAATTGGCCACGGCCGTGGGCTTGTCGCCCTTATTGGTCGTGTTTTTTCAGCAGGTATCGTTGATATCGCCTGTCGCCAATTGGTTGGCGGTGCCGGTTATCGGTATATTGATCGTGCCGCCAGCTTTGTTGGCGGTAGTGTTACTGTTTATCTGGCCGGCGTTCGGGGCGCTGTTGCTGCAAGTTCTGGATTATGTGTTGCAAGGCTTGTGGTGGGTGCTTTCGCATATGGCCGAACTACCATTAGCCAGCATCTATTGCCTCCCTCCGCCGTGGTATGCGATTGGCTTGGCGGCCATCGGCGTGCTCCTGCTGTTAGCGCCAAGGGGCTTTCCATGCCGGTATTTAAGTCCGTTACTGTTTTTGCCGTTAATATTGGTTGATGTTGAAAAACCGAAACCCGGTGAAGCTTGGTTGACTGTTTTGGACGTGGGCCAAGGATTAGCAGCCGTGGTGCAAACTGCGGAACATACTCTGGTGTTTGATACCGGCGCACGTTATTCGGAATATTCCGACATGGGCGATTCAGTGGTCCTGCCGTTTTTACGCGAGCAGGGTATCTCTCGGGTCGATAGTTTGGTGATTAGTCATGGCGATAACGATCACAGTGGCGGCGCGGAGTCAATATTTGCCGAATTGCCGGTCGACAAGGCTGTTAGCAGCGTGCCTGAATGGGCCGCACGCGAACACGGCGAGTATTGCCGGGCCGGACAAACCTGGCGTTGGGATGAAGTTACTTTTATGATGCTGTCCCCACCGGAAAGTGGATTCAACGGTGATAACGATAACTCCTGCGTATTACAAGTAAGCTCCGCACAGCAGGTTTTTTTGCTGACCGGCGACATCGAACAAACAGCCGAAAACTGGTTGGTGCGCGAATACGCTGACAAACTTGCCAGCGACGTATTGTTGGCACCGCACCATGGCAGCAAAACTTCATCAAGCCTGGCTTTGCTTGAAAAAGTTAATCCCACGCTTATTTTGATTCCCGCCGGTTATCAAAACCGTTTTGGTTTTCCGCATCGCCAGGTTATCGAACGCTATAGCCAGCTTGGCATGGCTTGGTTGAATACGGCCGAACAGGGCGCTATTTCGGTGCGTAGTGGGCCCGAAACAATTAAGCCGAAAGCCGAGCGAGCCAAGCGGCAACGCTATTGGCGAACACCTGCGCCGAATCGGCAGAGTATTGATGTCAGATAAATTTTGCCGTGTCGGCGTTTCTGCCTATACTCTGAGGATCAAAATATGGAGCATTGCAGTGGAGAATGAAAACCGTAGCAGAATACGTTTTAACCCGGAAGGACTCGTGGCGCACATCATTATCGAACCGCCTCCGCCCGGCGGCGAGATCATCATTGACGGCCAAGTCGTCGATATGAGTTACAGCGGCATAAAAATTCGCTTGAAAGAACCTCTGGGTCAAGCTGTGGACGAAGCGGAATTGCGGATTTCCATCATACTACCGGAGTCGCGGGTGGCGATGTCTATACACGGTAACATCAAGCATATCCGCGAAGATCGCGAATGCGGTTTGCAATATAGTCCGAGCAAGCACAGCGAGGACGAATTCGACGATCTGATGTTCGAATGCGTTAAGCTGGCACCGCAGCGTAAAGATTAATCGAGACCCCTATGAGCAGATTGATACGGTGTGTGCGGTCATTCTGGGGTCACCTCAATGGCGATGCCGCTTATGAGCGTTATTTGCTGCATTGGCAAGCGCATCACGCCGGGCAGTTTCCGCCGTTAAGTCGAAAAGGATTTTTTGCGGCTGAAACGCAGCGGAAATGGAATGGCATCAAGCGGTGTTGCTGAATTTAATTGTTGCTTGAGTTGCTGGTGCTAAAAAGTATTCCAACCGCAGTTCACTATTCCATTCAAATAGTCCAGTCTTAGAAAGCCGGTGCAATTCGGTGAACTTGTGTACGGCGCAAGTTTGGCATTGCAAGCCGCAAGGCAATAAAAAAGGCTTAGGTTTTCCAACCTAAGCCTTTGTAGTCCATTCCGAGGGGACGATTATTCGGCTTGGTCTTTGTTTTTGCCGCGTCTTGATGGTGAGCCGACCCGCTTTTTACTTTTGTCTTTTTTCACCAAAGCCGGGTCGAATTTGGAAATATCCAAAGGTTTACCGACTACCCGGACTTTTTTCAGGGCCTGGAACAAGTCTTTGGGCATGCCGGCGGGTAGCTCTACGGTGCTGTAGTGCTCCTCGATTTTGATGCGGGCGATATGATCGCCGTCTATACCGGTTTCGTTGGCGATAGCCCCGACGATATTGCCCGGTTTCACGCCGTCGGCATGGCCTACTTCGATGCGGAAGGTTTCCATTTCTACCGCGCCGACGCGACCTTTTTCCCTTCTTGGGCCGCGGTCGTTACGATCATTGCGGTCGGAACGGCCTTTTTCATCGGCGTCTTTACGCGGTTTTCTGCTGGGTTCTTTCATCAGCAAAGGTGTATCGCCTTGCAATAACTTGGCTAACGCCGCTGCAATGTCAAGTGCCGGGACATTATGCTCAACCTGATATTGGTTGATTAATTGGTTGTAAAAGCTGAGTTCCTCGCCGGCTAGCGTATCGGTAATCCGCTGTTTGAAACGGTTGATGCGGGCGTTGTTGATAAAGTCGGTGGAAGGCAATTGCATTTCTTCGACTTTTTGTTTGGTGGCTTGCTCGATATTGGCCAGCAGGCGTTTTTCGCGCGGCGAGACAAACAAAATCGCGTCGCCGGTACGGCCGGCACGACCGGTACGGCCGATACGATGGATATAAGATTCGGTGTCGTAAGGGATGTCATAGTTGACGACATGGGTAATACGATCAACGTCCAGACCGCGGGCGGCAACGTCTGTGGCAATCAGAATATCCAGTTTGCCGCTTTTCAGATTATCAATAGCCCGCTCACGTAAGGCTTGCGACATGTCGCCGTTGATCGCCGATGCCGAAAAACCACGTGCTTCCAGTTTTTCCGCGACTTCGATGGTAGCGGTTTTGGTTCTGACGAAAATAATCATGCCGTCGAAATTTTCCGCTTCCAGAATACGGGTCAGCGCATCCATTTTGTGCACACCGCTGACAAACCAGTAGCGTTGGCGAATATTGGCGGCAGTGGCGGTTTTAACCTTGATGGTGACTTGTTCGGGGTTGTTCAGGTATTTCTGCGCAATTTTGCGAATTTCGGTCGGCATGGTGGCCGAGAACAGCGCGGTTTGGCGCGTCGATGGGGTTTGTTCCAGAATCCATTCCACGTCATCGATAAAGCCCATCCGTAACATTTCGTCGGCTTCGTCCAGGACCAGCGTAGAAAGCTGATCCAGTTTTAGCGTGCCGCGACGCATGTGGTCCATGACCCGTCCCGGTGTACCCACCACGACATGCGCACCGCGATTCAATTGGCGTAGCTGGCTGGTGTAATCCTGGCCGCCGTAGATTGGCAAGACGTGAAAGCCTTTGATGTGCGCGGCATAACTTTGGAAAGCCTCGGCAACCTGTATCGCCAATTCGCGCGTAGGGGCTAGTACCAAAGCTTGCGGGTCTTTTTGATTGAGATTAATACGCGACAAAATCGGCAAGGCGAATGCAGCGGTTTTACCCGTACCGGTTTGGGCTTGGCCCAACACGTCGCGACCTGCCATGACGAACGGAATAATCTGTGCTTGAATCGGAGAAGGCGTTTCGTAACCGACACTTTCCAGCGCTTTTAAAATGGTGTCTGAAAGCGATAAATCTTTAAAGGAAGGCGTGGCGGAGGAAGGGGCGTCGGACATTAATAATACCTGTAGAAAAAAAGAGAGTTGCCGGCCATGAGCTAGCTATGCCCGGCATTGTATCGCAACTTAGTCTGATATTGCTTAACTTATTGATAATTACCGTAAAAATCCTGGCTTGTTCAGTTTGCTTTTCTGGACGAGTAATTTAAGCAGATAAAGATGAAAAATTGCGCACCGAAAATCAGATTAGCCATCAACAAATGTACCGGTTGAGCGACGGCGGGAAATCCCAGTCTGTCCAAGCTGACTCCAGCCAAAATGGCGGTAACGATCAATCCCACTAGAAGATAAGCAGTGCGCAACAGCAGGCTCTGTTTGTCGGCTTGTTGATAAATTTTCCAAGCCAGCCACAGGTTGGTGAACAAAATGACCGATGAAAAAGAGCGGTGAATATAAAAAATGATCGGAAAACTATCGTGCCAATATTGCCTGTCGATATAGCTGTGCTCATGAGCAATGTAATCGACCGCTTCCCTGACTTGGGTGCCCATTGCCACTTGCAGCAAGGTCATTGCCATGGCGATTTTTAAAACCAACGCAAATCGCGGCGTTAGCCAATGGCTGTCGATGGCTTGCAGTAGGGGTTTTTGCGATCTGGCAATCGCGTAGATGAGTAGCGCGACGATAAATAAGGCCAACAACATGTGCAGCGTTATCATCAAGGGCTTTAAGTTACTCGCTACCACGGCCGAACCCAGCCACCCCTGAAATCCGACCAGCAAGAATACCGATAACGCTAAGTAAAAGATGGCTTTGTCGGCTTTCAGATAAACCCGCGACGTCCAGGCGGTGAGAAAAATCAGAAAACCAATCGTCACGCCGACCAGGCGATTGGTGTATTCGGTCCAGGTTTTTACCGGATTGAAGGCGGTGTTTTCATAACCGCGTGCCGCATAAATTTCGTGATAATTAGCCGGCAATTGCGACTCGTGGGTCGGTGGCACCCATTGCCCGAAGCAGGTCGGCCAATCCGGGCAGCCCATGCCGGCTCCTGAGGCGCGGACGATGCCGCCAACCAGAATTACGAAATACACAGCAAAGATGGTCAGTGTGCCTAAGCGGCGAAAACGGGCGGCGTCTTGGGCGTCTATCATGTGCTTTCAATTCTCAAAGGAACATTGAATGGGCGAGTTCGATCTCTTCAGAGACCCCTTCAATTTCCAGAATTTCGGTATCAGGCTGTATGCCCAGTTTCACAAAAGCGGGTACGGTGTTCCAGTCGACGCGGCAGGCTGGATGGTCGGTGCCGGCGATGCTTTGCAAAAATGCGACTTGCACTAAATCGACGTAATCGGCCTTGGCTCCGGAGTTGCGCTGAAAATCCACATATTCGGACGGCACCAGTTTCAGTTCTTCCGGGAAATTCCAGGTGTTCATGATCAGTTTGCCAACATGCGGGTGGGCTTTTTCCAATAACTTATCCAAACGGGATGGGCTGTCTCTAAACTCCGGAATTTTTTCAACCAGCGTCAGTATCGGTAATTTACCGATTTGATGGATGAGCCCAGCCAGCATCGCTTCGTCGGCGTTTAAATGCGGCACAAAAGCGGCCAACGCCCGACTGATCGCCGAGACGTTCACACCTTGCTCCCAGGTGCTGCGAAAATAGCCTTCCAGTAGCGCCGTGGTGGGCGTGAACATTTGCTGCATGATCAAGCTGGTAATCAGCGTGCGAATAGTGTTGTTACCGAGCCGGGTTACGGCCATTTGAATATTTTTGATTTCCATGGTGCCGCGATACAGAGGGCTGTTGGCCACTTGTATCAAACGGGCGGAAATGGCGGCGTCGGTTGCGATGATCTCGGCCAGGCTTTGCGCGGTGGCATCGCCTTTACTCACAGCATCGCGGACTTTGATGGCTACATCCGGTAAGGTAGGCAGGATTAATCGGTTGGCGTCCAGTTCCGCTTGCACATGGACTAAAAAGTCTTGAACAGATTTGAATTGCATGGATTGAATTTCCGCTATTGATCCGAAATTATCGCGATTGGCGTCCGATAGTCGTCATCAAGTATAAGGTTTTTTGGCAGTCCATCAACTATTTGCAAGACCACCAGCGCCCGGTTTATTTCGGACCAGACCGCGTTAGCCAATACGCACCCCATGCTTTGCTGAGAAATACCGTCTAACACCTTGCAGCCATTAACCACGCCGCTGGCTGAGGGCTGACACTCGGCGATAAACAGCGCGCGTTTAACTTTGCCCAGATAGTGGCTGCGAGCCACGATTTCTTGGCCTGTGTAGCAGCCTTTACTAAAACTGATGCCGCCAAGTTGGTCAATACCCAACATCTGCGGTATGTGCTGTTCCGATTGGTTAATATCGAACCAGGGTAGGGCAGTGGAGATGTCTTGATAACGCCACTCGTCCAGGCAGCCGGATTCGAAATCGTATCGGCTACTGAGTAATCCGGCAAATTCATCGATCTGATCAGGTGTACCCAGTGTCAAATAACGCGGGGCGCCAGGTAGTTTAATGGTCGTTAACGGTATTTGCCCTACAGCGAAATTGCCTGTTGGAGCGTCTATCTCAGGCGCAAAACCCGATATGCCCAAAATATGCATGTTTCCAGTTTGATCCTGCAATGTTACATCGGCACGCAATACGTACATCCGCAATTTTTTTAACACCGTGTCGAGCAAATCCGCAGGCAATATCAGGTAAAAAGACGCTGGCGATTTAACTACCAACAGTGTACTGATGACTCGGCCCTTGGCGTTACAGAATCCGGCTATACTGGCTTGCGATGCCGATAAATCATTAATATTGCACGTCAGCTGGCCTTGTAACAGTTTTGCGGCATCCTGACCGCTGACTTCTATAAGGCTAAGACCGGTGGACGCGAAAATTTTTTTGGATAAAGCAAGTGCATTGGGTTCGCTAAAAGCGTTTGTGTGATTTGTGCGGTCTTCAAGCATGGCGGCAACGTTTGTAGGAATACATGAACATAATTTAGCAGGGTAGTTTACCTTAGCTCGAAAAAGGTGCAGCGATTGTGTCGAAAAATCTTGAACAGAGCATGAATTTTAAAGTGGAGCGCTCGAAGGCGCTGAGATTCGTTGTTAGCGCTATTCACAGCGCGGCGCTGGCGGCATGTTGGCTAAACGCGCTACCTTCGCCATACAAATATTTGCTGACGATGCTGGTATTACTAAGCTGGCGAAACAATATGGCATTCGGCAAAATTGATGTTACTTATCTGCGCTATACTCCTCAGTATGGATGGTCGCTGCTTGGAACGGGCGACCACTACAGTTCTATCGAGATTCAAGCGTCAACTGTGGTAAGTGGATTACTGATCGCACTGCATTGGGTGCACGATGAAGGGAGGTGTCAATCGATGATAATTCCAAAAGATGCAATGAGTAACGACGATTACCGCAAACTCTCGGTTTGTTTAATTATTTCAGGTTATGGTCATGGTTGATGAATGCCGGTGTGAAGCAAACAATTGAACTGCAAATCGGTTCGCTGAAAAACTTGCCGGTTTTGCCCGAGGCGAGTCTGCGAATTCTGGATGTCATCAATACGCCGGACATACCCATAGAAAAGTTGGCGGATGCCTTATCGTTATCGCCTGGTTTAGTTGCTAGATTGCTTGGATTAGCAAATTCGGCCTATTTCGCCCGTGGCAGAAATGTCTCAGATATTCGCACCGCTATTTTTCAGGTCTTGGGTCTGGATTTGGTGAAGGCTTTGGCACAGGCAATTATTTTTAATGTCCAATTTGATACGCGCAAATGCCAAGGTTTCGACGCCGAGTATTTTTGGATACGCTCATTAACCACCGCGGTATCCGCGCAAAAACTGGCGATCGAAATTCCGCAATTGCGAGCATTTACGCCATCGACAATTTATTCCGGTGGATTACTTCTTAATATCGGCATATTGGTGCTCGGCTATTTGCAGCCGGAAGAGCTGCATGAAGTGTTTGTCGAATGCAAAAAAACGGGTTTGCCTGTAAGTCAGGGAATTTCTCGACAAATGGGCCAGAGCCATTATCAAATCGGTCATTTTTTATTGCGTAAATGGCATTTGCCGGTTTTGTACCAAGTGCTATTAGACAATTATGAAAATAAGGACTTTGAAGGGATAGAACTGCCCTTGCTGATTTTATTGAGGGTTTGTGAACGCTTAAGTGTAACCGTGATTTCAGGGGAGTCGATTAATCTGCAAGAGTTTGAATCGGAATGCCGGCAGATTAAGTGTCCATTGTGTAACATACAAGAGCTTGCTGAACAACTGGCAGAAAATCAGCCCGCTATGCAAAAACTTGCCGCCATCATGGGGAATTGATGAACCAGCCTAGCGCAAACAGTCAAGATGTGAAACTGGCAGGTTTCGGCGTGCAGGATTTGCTGATAGATCTTGTCAATGCGCTGTCTGCAGTGAAACAGTTATCCGAAATCGATTGTCAAGTCGATGATGAAAAAACCCTTATCAGACAAGCTTTGGCAAGCCTTATCCAATATCAAGATATGGAGCGGTGCTCTTTTTTTATCGTGGATAGCGAAGGCTTATTAAGCAATGTTGCCGGCATTAGTGCGGGCGAGCTTGGCGCTCCTGAAGTAAATATGGATAGCTCTTTGCGCTTTAGAGTAGGGGAAGGCTTGATTGGCGCTGCCGCGGCCACCGGTGTTTTGCAGCATTGTCAAAATTGCCACGAAGATAAGCGATTCGAAAAAACCGGAAACTCGAAGCAATCGCCCGGTTCAATTATCAGTGTGCCGGTATTTACTTTCAATCGCACCCTGATTGGCGTTTTAAACGTATCGCATCCGCAAGCCTATTATTTCAACGATTGGCATATCCGTTTGTTGGAAGTTTATAAAAACATTCTTGGTCAGTTGATTACCACTAGGCGCCTGGTTCAGCATATGGAACAGCAAATTGCTTCCAGGACGGCCGAGTTGGAGAGTTTGGTTGCCGAAACCAATCAACTTAAAGATCATTTTGCCAGTATGTCCATGCATGACCAGTTAACAGGCTTGCATAATCGGCGGTTTTTTTATGACCAAGTCGAAGTCGTTATCGCTCACCATAAGCGCTACAAAACCGGTTTTTGTTTGCTGGTGATGGACATCGATCATTTCAAAGTCATTAATGATCGCTTCGGACATTTGTTCGGCGATCAAGTGCTGACCGGTGTAGCTAAAGCGTTAAAGCGGCAAGTGCGTAATACCGATATTCTGGTACGTTTTGGTGGCGAAGAGTTTGTAGCAATTTTTACTAATACCCGCTGCGATAGCGGTAAAACATTTGCGGAGCGCATTCGTCAGGAAATCAAAACCCTGGAATGGTCTATCAATCAAGAGGTGGTTAATTTGACCCTGAGTATTGGCATATATTGCTTGAATAGCGATTTAATTCAATCCGAACAAGCCCCAGACATTGATCAAATGATTAATTACGCCGATGCTGCGTTGTATCAAGCTAAAGCCAGCGGCCGAGATAAGACGATAGTATTCGGCGAAGCCTGCTCGGATCAGTTGTAAGAGTATTTGGGATGGTTCTTCGGGATATTCATAACCTTAAGTTGTGACTAAAAATATTTGAATTTCTCACTCAGCACGACATCAGGAGTGTCTGTCAGTCCGCTAGTTGATTTTTAGGTAATTACGTATTCTTGGTATTAATCCGGCCCTATTTATTAACGGTTATTCCGTCCGGGCTGAGCTGGTCGAAGCCCAAGCTGGTGTGACTGTCAACGGGCTCAGTGCCCTCAAGTACATTTTGGCGAACGGCATTTAAGGGCAGGGTCAATAATACAAATACCAGCGTCCTGTTCCCCAGTACCAATTGTAGCGATAGCCGGAATACCAGTTGTTATAAAAAATCTGTTGCCATCGTCTCCGCCATTGGTAATCGGCTTGCTCCGATTGGCGCGCTTTTACTGCTTCTTTAAGTAAGCTGCTTGCTTCTTTGTCGCCTTTGTTGGCGGTAATAGACAACCATTTTTCAGCCTCGCCCGGATCGGATCCCATTTCACCAAGACCAGTCAAATAAACCCTACCCAGTGCTTTTTGAGCATCGAAGTTGCCTTTCTCGGCGGCTTCGCGCATCCATTTGATCGACTTGTAGGTATCTTGACGAACGCCGTCCGCTCTAAAGAAACGTAGCGCCAAATCGTAAGCGGCGCGCGGATCGTTTGCGGCCAGTTCTTCAAGTGCTTTGATTTTGGCGCTGTCTTCGGCGGACATCGCCGGCTCCGGTTGAAAAGAGGCATAGTCTTTCGGGCGGTCCGCGCATCCATTTTCGTCGCAAATTCTAATGGTGTCCGACTTAACTTGTTTTTCTTGATGTGTACAGGCGACAAGGCCAAACGCTACGAATAAAACAAATAGCGTTGACAAAAAAGGCTTTTTTGAATGCATGAGTATTTCCTTTTTCTTTTTATAAGTTTTGGTCTATTATCGCTCGAATTTTTTAGTTTGCTAGGCACCATTAACTGAATGGCAATTTTTTGGAGTTTTTTGGATGAGCGTTAAATCAATTCGAGATTTATCATTACTGGTCTCTGTTTTTGCTTTTGCCGGCTGCGCGCAACAGCCTGGCTTGCAGACAGGTGGTAGTTCAAATTTAGTTTCTGGTTCTGCCGGCGGCGCGACCAGCGTCAACGCCAATAAGTCGTTGGAACGTTGTGCAAGCCCATTGGGTACCTTGGCGGTCAGCGACGGGCGTTTTTCGGGTGCATCAGGGGTTACCACGGTTGATCCGTTAATCCGCTTGGCGGTACAGCAATCCAATTGTTTTATTATTACCGGCATTGGCAATATGAGCACCAGTGCCATGCTGGATAGAATCACCGATCAACAAAGAAACTCCGGAGAATACCGCTCAGGTTCAAAACAACACAAAGGCCAACGTGTTGCGGCTGACTATCTACTCGATCCGCAGATTATCGTCGCTAACGAATCGACAGGCGGACAACAGGGCTCTATCGGTGCCGGATTAATCGGTGCCGGATTAGGCGCTGCCGGATTGGGCGGTCTAGGCGCCATTGCCGGCGCAGTTTCGCATGCCGTGGAAACTCGAACCACCGATGTGGCGCTTACCCTGACCGATATTCGTTCAACGGTGCAAATTGCCATTTCCCAAGGCAGTGCCACCGCAAATAACATGAGTACCTCGGGCGGCGGCGCATTCGGTGGATGGGGAGGGCTTTTTGCCGGCGCGGCGGGCGGCAGCATAGGTATGTACAGCAGAACTCCGGAAGGCATAGCGACTGCGGCAGCCTTTTTTGACGCTTATAACAATATGGTCCAGTCGCTCAGAAACTATAAGGCGCAAGAAGTGCAAGGCGGTGGCGGCAGCGGTCAAGGCGGCGTTTTGCAAGTCAAATAACCAAACGATAGCGCATCGCTCGCAAGCGATGCGCTACTTCTCGCATCGGCACGGCCGTATTCTTAAATTCTCTGTATAATCGCGCCCGCACTCTTCCGGTTCATCCGGCTCCCGTTAAACTATCCTTCTGTATAAAATTCATGGCACTACACTGCGGAATCGTTGGGCTGCCCAACGTCGGTAAATCAACTTTGTTCAACGCGCTTACTAAAGCGACTATCGCCGCCGAAAATTATCCTTTCTGCACTATCGATCCTAACGTCGGCGTCGTCCCGGTTCCTGATCCGCGCATGGATAAACTCGCGGAAATCGTCAAACCGGAACGGGTGTTGCCCACCACGATTGAGTTTGTCGATATAGCCGGCCTGGTGGCGGGTGCCTCGAAAGGCGAAGGTCTGGGCAACCAATTTCTGGGGAATATTCGCGAGACCGATGCCATTGTCCATGTTGTGCGCTGTTTTGAAGACGACAATGTGATTCATGTTGCCGGCAAGGTCGATCCGATTAACGATATCGAAGTCATCAATACCGAATTGGCTCTGGCCGACATGTCTTCCGTCGAGAGAGCGCTGCAAAAAGCCGCAAAAGCGTCAAAGTCTGGCAATAAGGACGAACTGGCGAGAAAAGACGTTCTGGAACGGGTGCTGGATCACCTCAATGCCGGAGAAGCCGTGCGTACTCTAGGCTTGACCGAGGACGAGGCTAAACTTATCAAGGAATTATGTCTGATCACCATCAAACCGACTCTATATGTTGCCAACGTCCAAGATGATGGATTCGACAATAACCCGATGTTGGATAAGGTCAAGGCTTTTGCCGAGAAGGAAGGTTCCAAAGTGGTTGCCGTCTGCGCCGCGATAGAAGCGGAGATCGTGCAGTTGGATGAAGACGAAAAGAAAGAATTTCTCGAAGATTTGGGCTTGGAAGAGCCGGGCTTGAACAGGGTGGTGCGTGCCGGCTACGAGCTCTTGAATCTCTCGACGTATTTCACTGCTGGCGTCAAGGAAGTCAGGGCTTGGACAATTCCGGTCAATGCGACCGCGCCGCAGGCGGCGGGCGTAATCCATTCCGATTTCGAAAAAGGTTTCATCCGCGCCGAAGTTGTCTCGTATGCGGATTTCATCGCATATAGCGGCGAACAAGGTGCCAAAGATGCCGGTAAATGGCGGTTGGAAGGCAAAGAGTATAAAGTCCAGGATGGGGATGTGATGCACTTTCGTTTCAATGTTTGACAATAGAAAAGACGCGCCCTATAATGCGCGTCTTTTCAAAGCTGTTCCCAGTGGCGATATAGCTCAATCCGGTTAGAGCGCGGGATTCATAACCCCGAGGTTCCAGGTTCGATCCCCGGTATCGCCACCATTTAAATCAAGGACTTGCGTTAATTCGCTAGTCCTTTTTTTATGCCTGCGAGATATTGAGTACCGGTTGGTATAAAAACGACAGTACTCAGCAGCACACTAAACTGCTCTGCCGGTTAATCCTACTTCACAATTAGCAACCGTATTGACGGTTGGTCACGCTCTTCAAAAAGCTGTGTTAACTGCAGAGTAATTCACTAGCATGTAGTCCTGGTGCTGGACTGAATTTGGCTCCGAGGCCTTGGGTAAGCGCACATCGACGGGTGCGATAAACGCGCGACAAGACTTGCCTTAAAGTGCTCGCCGAGTTTGGAAATAAATTTTCCCTGCTACAGCATACGTATGAGAATGCCAAAATCATTTTTTTACACCCAGTTTGCCTTGCTGATAGCACGCGACCTTTGTATTAGCCAGTTGTGTCGCCATTTCCAAGCAAAAGCCGTTTCAGACATCTTGAGCGATGGATAAATCGTCAAGTTTGCTTGAACAAATAGGCAAATTTGCCGAGTACCTGCTCAGACAGGGCGCTGCAATGCCGATAAAACCCGCCGGACAAATGCTTAGTTATCCCGGTTTAATGCCAAGCGCTCGGCGAGGCGGCGCAACTGCTCACTGTTGAGCGCTATATCAAACTGCTCGTCCAGCAAGTCATTTAATTGCGCCTGACTGTCAATTGAATGGCTAATTTTCTCATCCGCGCGGCATCTTGAAAACTGGGTATTGAACAATTGTACCCAGCCTTCGGCGGTATTCCGGCAAATCAATAAATTTTGCGACAGCAGCGATTGGTCCCAGATTGTGCATACCAGGTTGGCCGCGTCCAGGTCGCAGCGTTGCACTTTTGAGCGGTCGAAACTATACAAGGCAAACCACTCGCCGTCCTGTAGCCGTTCGAGCACCGTTTCTCCGGATTCCGCCTCCTGGCGCAACCGAAACCGGTTGTGGTCCTGATTTTGCGTCTGCTCGGTATTCAGGCGCAACGGTCGATAGTGGCTAGGCCCGCCGAAGCCGGCATCCACCAGCCACGATTCGCCTTCAGCCTCTACGATAAACGCCAAATGCAGGCGCGGTCCGCCCTCGTTACGGCCCATTCGCACTCTGGCCATAATCGGCTGATACGCAAATCCCAAGGCATCCAGCGCCTGTCCAAACAACCCGTTCAATTCGAAACAATAGCCGCCGCGTCGATTGGCGACGATTTTTTCCATCAACGCCGCCGTTTCCAACTCGGGCAGTAAGCCCAATAGCGGATTGATGTTTTCGAACGGAATAGCGCCGAGTTGCGCCTGTTGCAATTGGCTGAGCCCGGCGAGGGTCGGCTCCGGTTTGGCTATGCCGATGCGGTTTAGGTAAGCGTTAAAATCAAAACTCATGGGGTAATCTTGTAGAGTAAAAAAAGCGATTAAAAGGAAGAGAATCGTGCGCCGGCAATCCAGCAGGTGGCAACGATAACAAATTCTTGCAATCGGTTTCAAACCGCCAGCTCGACGATTCGCGCCTCGATTGCGGTATCCCTGATGACAAGTTCGGCAACGGCTATCGGCAATTTGAACCGGCGTGGACCGGCGCTGCCGGGGTTGAGACACAGCACGCCATCGCGTTCTTGAATCGAGGGTTTATGCGAATGGCCGGAGATGACGACGCGAATCCCGGCCGCGACTGGATCAATGCGCATCTCGGTCAAATCGTGAATCACGTAAAGGCAGGCTTGCTCAACTGTCACACTGGCGCTAAGCGGCAGTTCCTCAGCCCAAGCACCTTTATCGTTGTTACCACGTACCGCCGTGACTGGTGCCAACTCGTTCAGCCGCTGCAACACCTCCTGTTTGCCGATGTCGCCGGCGTGGATAATCCGCGCGCAACCCTGCAACGCCGCCAGCGCCTCGGGGCGGAGCAAGCCGTGGGTGTCTGAGATGATTCCGATGCGCTGAGTAGTTGGGGGTTCGGTTTCGGTAGCCATTTTGGTGCTAGTTTACGCCGAATTTGGGGCGATTAAATTAAAGTAAAAGCCGATACAGGAATCGTTGCGACCAAAGCTTAATCAAGCCAATGCAGGCTATGAAGACTGTCAATGGTCCCCATAGCCTTTGCATAATCGAAAAATAGTTTTTCGAGCCGTTGTCGATTTGGAAGCTTCTCAAACGATTATGTGCCGAAAGCCTTCTTGTCTTCATAAACCAACTTGGGAGAAAACCATGAAATACATTTGCTTCGGCTACCTGGACGTCGAAAACTGGACTAGTAAGCCGGAAACCGAACAACTAGCCATGATCGATGCCTGCTTTATCTACGATGCAGTCCTGAAGAAAAACGGCAATTGGGTAAGCGGGGAAGGGCTGCAAGGCCCCAACACCGCGGTCACCCTGCGTTACCGAAACGGCGAGGTTTTCCGCACCGACGGCCCTTACGCCGAAACCAAAGAACTGTTGGGCGGACTATTGATTTTGGACGCGACGGATATTAATCACGCCATTCAATTGATATCCAACCACCCCGGAATCAAGATGGGGCCTTGGGAAGTTCGCCCCGCCGAGGATTTATCGGCCATGATTGCCGAAAGCGAGAAGCGGCGGTTGGTAGCGAGTTTGGATTCAAATCGACAGGCTGGTGGATCGGAATACTAGAATTTGGTAAAACCTAGTTTTTATTCTCTGCAACTGTCGACACAGAAAATGGATATTCAACGCGGTTTAACCATCAGCAAGCCCGTTTCAATCTGGAATAAGCCACTAAAAATTGAACCGAAAAAGTTTTTCCTCGGATTAGCGAAATCCCTAGCCAAGGGTGTACAAGGAGAATTGGAAGATGCGACGGAGACCTTAGCCGATGCTCTGACTGATTTGAAATCTGATGACAAAGCCGGTCAACTTGCGTGGCTGTTGATCTACCGAGCATTCACGGCGGCTCTAGTGGAATTGCTAGATGACAGTCAGGATTTGTTTAACCAGAATTCTATTGACGATTCAACGCTAGAAAACCTGTCGGGTATTCTTGCCGATCATCTCGATGGTTTAACCGTCAGCATAGACTCTGAGTTTTTCCACAAGCCGCAACAATTGCCATTACTGACTGAATTCGGTAAATCCATGCAGCAATGGCTAGCAGGTTTGAGTTTGCCGGAAATTCAAGCTCAAGCGCTGGTTCAGCGCTTACCCGACAAATTTGTATTAGCGCTACACAGCGAATGGTTGAAAGATTCGGAACGATACGTATCAATCACCGCAGCAATCGATTCGCCTTTTACCAAGGCAGCTCAACAGCAACGCCAATAGCTGCATTACAGCGCTTGGTTGCGCGAACAAGTTAATCAGCGCATGTTTGCTGAGGCTTTCAGCCTGCAAAGTGTTTATGTGCCGTTGCGCGCTTACTATGAAGAATCACCCAAAGAAATCAAACACCGCGCTCTTGACCATGAAAAGTCTGAAACTACCCGTCACGTGGTTGATTTACAGACCGAGTTAACTCAGTGGGTACAGCATTTTAACGCTGATGATGCGGTGCGGTTGATTAGTGGCGGCCCGGGTTGCGGAAAATCGTCGTTCTGTAAAATGTTCGCCACCCATGTGGCCGAGCACATTGGGATTAAAGTTCTGTTTATATCGTTACACTTGTTTGATCTATCTGCGGATTTGATTGATGCAGTGGGGCGCTTTGTCAATCAAAATCGCTATTTGGTTGGCAACCCTTTAGATGCCAAAGAGGGAGAGAGTCGATTATTGGTGATTTTCGATGGTTTGGATGAGCTGTCGATGCAAGGTAAGGCGGCGGCGCAAGTGGCGCTGGAATTTGTCGACGAAGTGTTACGTAAACTCGATCACTTCGCTGCGCAGAAATTGCAACGGCAAATATTGATTAGTGGTCGCGATTTGGCAGTGCAAGCTAACGCCAATAAACTCCGCCAGCCCAAACAAATATGGCACGTTCTGCCGTACTTTGTTCCGGAAAAACAGCTAGAGCAGTATCAAGACGTGCAACATTTGCTGAATGAAGATCAGCGTCAGATTTGGTGGAAAAAATATGGTCTAGTCAGCGGTAAAAACTATCAGTGTATGCCGGAGAATTTGTCCGGGGATAATCTCACGGAAATAACCTGCTGGCCTCTACTAAATTATTTAGTAGCCTTGAGCTACCAGCGCCAGCAATTGGAATTTGATTCAGACACCAGTTTAAATCTGGTTTATCAAGACTTATTACAAGCTGTATATGAGCGTCAGTATGAAGGCAATAATCGCCGACACCAAGGCACCGGTAATCTCAGTTTTGCTAACTTTTGTCGAATCTTGGAAGAAATTGCGTTAGCGATTTGGCATGAAGACGGTAGAACTACTACGGTCGAGAACATCCAAACAAGATGCCAAAAAGGTAGTCTTCATCGCTATTTAGAGGAGTTTCAAGAGGGGGCTGAAAAAGGCGTAACTCGCCTGTTAACGGCATTTTATTTTCGGCAAAGTGGTGAAATTAAAGGCGATAAAACCTTCGAGTTTACGCACAAAAGCTTTGGTGAATATTTGACTGCTTGCCGCATCGTCAGAATGCTGGATAGGGTTTGCAAACAAATACTACTTCACGATGAAGATCCTGATGAAGGCTGGGATGAGCGCCAGGCATTAGTGCATTGGGTTGAGATTTGCGGGCCGACTGGAATTAATTTTTACCTGGATTCGTTTATTTCAGATCAGGTTGCATTAGCACCTTTAGACCAAATTCAACAATGGCAAGTGATGTTGATTCGGTTATTAAAATCGGTGTTTTCTCATGGCATGCCGATGGAAAAGATGGGGTTGTGCAATTTTCAGGAAATGCTCAGGCAATCCTGCAATGCCGAGGAAGCATTATTGATATTACATTCCGCGTGTGCAAAAAAAACCTTGGAAGTTATTCTGCTCGATTTGCCGGACGAAGACGCTTTTGGCAATTGGTTGTATTATCTTCGGGGCTGTGGACATTAGGGGCTGTTGCCATTTTGTCATAATCCCTTTGAAAATCGATTGGCGAGCCATATTGATTGAGTTTTCAATCAAACGATAACTAGCGAATGCCACGCCAACTGCTTACAGATACCCACTGGGAAAAGCTAAAAACGATTATGTTGAGTTTCAGCATTTACGACAAACCCGGTCTTCGGCAAACGGTCGAAGGGATTTTTTATCGCTTGCGTGTTGGCTGCCCTTGGCGAGACTTGCCCGTCGCTTTTGGCAAGTGGAATGCCGCGTACAAGCGCTTCAATGCCTGGTCACTGCAAGAAAAGCTGAGGGGTATCTTTCAAGCGCTAGTGATTGAGCCTGATTTGGAATGGCTATTTATTGATGGCAGCATTATTAAAGCCCATCAACACAGTAGCGGCGGCGCCCATGAAAATCCAACAGCCATCGGGAAATCGGTCGCAGGCAACACGACCAAAATCCATATGGCGGTTGATGCCGGTGGACTTCCCATCCAGTTTTCGATTACGGGGGGCGAAGTACATGACTGCAAAGAAGCGCCGGAATTTGTGGCCAAGCTCCCCCAGGCGGGCTACATGATTGCAGACAAAGGGTATGACAGCGAGCCGTTACGGATTCAAATTCGAGACCAAGGCACAGTCCCCATCATCCCAAGAAAACAAAATTCAATAGTCGGGAATGAGGAAATGGACTGGTGTCTCTATAAATATCGCCACCTCGTTGAAAACGTATTTGCGCGACTGAAACATTTTAGAGCTATTGCCACCCGATATGACAAACTAAAACGCAATTTTGAAGGTGCTATCGCCCTGGCTTGTGCATTTATATGGTTACCGATGTGAAACGGCAACAGCCCCTATTTGTTTTCTAGCTCTTTAGCCTTTTTGGATTTGGAAGCCAGTGCGCTGTTTGGGCAATTCTTCTGGGGAGCCGATTTTGAAGGAACGGATTTGTCACATGCTAGTTTTTCTGGCACAGAGCTCTGTGAAGCATTTATGGATGGCGCATGTTTGGTAGAAGCTCATCTTGAAGAATCAAATTTGGGCTTTGCGTCTCTAAGATATGTCAATTGTGAAGGCGCAATTCTAATCAACGCAAACTTTAGAGAAGCAGACCTAGAGGGGGCTAACTTTAAAGACGCGAATATTGCGGGTGCAAACTTCGAAGGCGCCAATCTGAAAAATACAAATCTTCACGAAGCACTGAATTTCGAATCGGCGAATCTTAAAAACACTATTTACGACAAAAGTAATCCTACTTCTACAGATTAGGTTGGAATAAGCTTTTCTCCTCGTTCCAACGCGCTGCGTTGGAACGAGTGGCTAGGCCGCGTTGCGGTTATTTGCACCGCAGCGCGGTGCTTTCCGGTTACCACGCAGCGCGTGGGAACTAGGGGAAAAGATCGTGAACAGGCTCTAAGCAAAAAACCGCTTCAAATACTTCCCGGTATGCGAGCTTTTGTGCTTGGCGATTTGCTTGGGCGTACCTTCCGCCACCAGCAGGCCGCCGCCGCTGCCGCCTTCCGGGCCCATGTCCACAATCCAGTCGGCGGTTTTGATCACGTCCAGATTGTGCTCAATGATGATTACGGTGTTGCCGTGGTCGCGCAGGGTGTGCAACACGGTCAGCAATTGTTTTATGTCATGAAAGTGCAGACCGGTGGTCGGCTCGTCCAGGATGTACAACGTGGTGCCGGTGTCGCGTTTGGATAGTTCCTTCGCCAGTTTCACCCGTTGCGCCTCGCCGCCGGATAGAGTTACGGCGTTCTGGCCCAGCGTGATATAGCTCAATCCCACGTCGATCAAGGTTTGCAGCTTGCGGGCCAGGCTGGGGATGGCCGAGAAGAATTGGGTGGCGTCTTCCACGGTCATTTCCAGCACTTCGTGGATGGTCTTGCCTTTGTAGCGGATTTCCAGGGTCTCGCGGTTATAGCGCTTGCCGTGGCAGATGTCGCAAGGCACGAAGATGTCCGGCAGAAAATGCATTTCTACTTTAATCACGCCGTCGCCGGCGCAGGCTTCGCAGCGGCCGCCCTTGACGTTGAAGCTGAAACGGCCCGGCGTGTAACCGCGCGAGCGGGCCTCCGGCGTCGCGGAGAACAGCTCGCGCACCGGTGTGAAGATGCCGGTATAGGTAGCCGGATTGGAGCGAGGGGTGCGGCCGATGGGGCTTTGGTCGATGTCCACTACTTTGTCGAAGTGTTCCAAACCTTCAATCGCTTCGCAGGGTGCTGGAATGCAACTGGCGCCGTTAATCAGCCGCGCGGCATGGCTGTATAACGTATCGTTGATCAACGTCGATTTACCCGAACCCGAGACGCCCGTCACGCAAGTCATCAAACCCACCGGAAAGCTGACATCGACATTTTGCAGATTGTTGCCGCTGGCTTTGCGGATGGTAACTTGTTTGCTTGGATCGCGCGGCGTGGTTTTCTTGGGAATGTCTATGCTCAAGCCGCCGGACAAATACTGGCCGGTCAAGGAATTGGGATCGGCCAGTATTTGCGCCGGTGTGCCTTGCGACACAATCTGCCCGCCGTGCACGCCAGCACCGGGACCGATGTCCACCACATGGTCGGCGGCGCGGATCGCGTCTTCGTCGTGCTCGACCACGATGACGGTGTTGCCCAAATCGCGCAATCGAAACAGCGTGTTCAGTAGGCGTTCGTTGTCGCGTTGGTGCAAACCTATCGACGGTTCGTCCAGCACGTACATCACGCCCACCAGGCCGGCGCCGATCTGGCTGGCTAGCCTGATACGTTGCGCTTCGCCGCCGGATAAGGTGTCGGCGCTGCGGTCCAGCGTCAGATAATCCAAGCCCACGTTGACTAAAAACTCCAGGCGTTCCTGAATTTCCTTGTTGATTTTGGCGGCGATTTCGCCACGGTGTCCGGGAATATTCAAGCCTTGAAAAAAGCCCAAGGTTTGTTTAATTGGCAAGCGGGTGACGTAATGCAAAGGTTGCTCATCGACAAACACGTTGCGGGCGCCAATGTTTAACCTTGCGCCGTCGCACACCGCGCAAATTTGTTGCGCTAGGTATTTCGACAATTCATCGCGGACCATTTGCGAATCGCTCTCGTGGTAACGGCGCTGCATATTGGGAATGATGCCTTCGAAGGCGTGGCGGCTGGTTTTGGGTTTGCCGTTGCCCATTTGAAAGGTAAAGCTAATTTTTTCCTCGCCGCTGCCGTACAGAATTGCTCCCTGTACATCTTTAGGTATATGCGAGAACGGCGCTTCTGGATCGAAATTGTAATGCTCGGCCAAGGCGCAAATAATTTGATAATAGTATGCGTTGCGCCGATCCCAGCCGCGTACCGCGCCGCCGGCCAGGCTGATCTCAGGATTGTGCACCACCAATTGCGGATCGAAGTGCTGGCGCACGCCCAGACCGTCGCAACTGGGGCAGGCGCCTTTCGGGTTGTTGAACGAGAAAATACGCGGTTCTAGTTCGCTGAGGCTGTAGCCGCAATGTGGGCAGGCGTAACGTTCGGAGAACAATAATTGCTGATCGTTTTCCATCGATGCGGCAATTGCCAAGCCTTCGGATAAGCGTAGCGCTGTTTCGAAGGATTCGGCCAAGCGCAGTTGGATGTCATCACGGATTTTGAAGCGGTCGACGATGACTTCGATGGTGTGTTTTTTCTTTAAATCCAGGGCAGGCGGCTCGTCCAACTCGTAGACTTCGCCGTCGATGCGGGCGCGTAAAAAGCCTTGGGCTTTCAAATCTTCCAGCAGCAACACGTGCTCGCCTTTGCGGTCGTTGATCACCGGCGCCAGCAGCATCCAGCGCTCGCCTTCCGGCTGGGCCAACACTTGATCAACCATCTGGCTGACGGTTTGTGCTTCCAGCGATACGCCGTGCTCCGGGCAGCGCGGAATCCCGACTCTGGCATAAAGTAGACGCAGATAATCGTAAATCTCGGTGATGGTGCCGACCGTGGAGCGCGGATTGTGCGAGGTCGATTTTTGTTCGATGGAAATCGCCGGCGACAAGCCTTCGATATGATCGACGTCGGGTTTTTCCATCATCGACAAGAACTGGCGGGCGTAGGCGGACAAGGATTCGACGTAACGGCGCTGGCCCTCGGCGTAAATCGTGTCGAACGCCAACGATGATTTGCCGGAGCCGGACAGGCCGGTAATGACGATCAACTTGTCGCGCGGCAAGTCCAGATCGATGTTTTTTAAATTATGAGTGCGGGCGCCGCGTATGCTGATGGTGTCCACTGCTGTGCATTCCTGTTTTTTTGAACAACTCCATACTATACGGGGAACGGTGGGCGTTGGGCAAAGAGCGATTTGCTTATGTAGGTTCGTAAGGGGGATGCTCAAGGCGATACATAGATCCATTCCTGGGTCTTGAAGTTATAGCTCCACCAGTCCATGTAATCGTAGGTTACATCGTATATCAGAGTTGGCTGGCCGTCGTAGACATGGAAATACACTCTGCAGCAATCGCGCGCTGCTCGGGAATCAATTCCCATGTCTTTTAGCTTATCCGGGTATCGCTGGTTTTGTAGGTAAAACATTTCAATAGTTTTGGCGATTTGATGGCTCTTGGCTCTGACGCTGTAGTGTCGATAGATGTGGAAAACGAGTACGCTGCTTAGTGATGCTAAAATAATGGCAATCGCAGTCAGGCGGATGGCGCGTTGCAGTGGCGAACGCCAGTAACGCAGGATTTGGATAACTTGGTAGAGCAGTGCTGCTATGGCAATCGGTATGATGATGTAGGCTTTGAGTCGCTCACAACATAAAAAGGTTGCAATGGCAAATAGGATTACGGTGCTCTTATTTGCTTTAAGCAGGGGTAATATTTTATTTGTATTAGTCACGACTTGATCTGACACATCGACTTGAAAAGATGAGAGTTACCGGTTTTGATAGGGGTGTCGAATCCTTACACAAAACACAAAAGGTAACTCCCATGATCCATACAAACAATCCGATCATTAAACACAAAGCGGGGCTGTTAAATTTAGCCCAAGAACTGAATAACGTCTCCAGAGCCTGCAAGGTGATGGGTGTCTCGCGCGATACGTTTTATCGTTATCAAGAGCTTGTGGCCGAAGGTGGCATTGATGCCTTAATCGACAAAAACCGCCGGTCTCCGAATCTGAAGAATCGCGTCGATGAAAGCATTGAGCTAGCAGTGAAAGCCTATGCGGTTGAGTGGCCAGCGCATGGACAGCATCGAACCAGTCATGAACTGCGTAAACAAGGGGTATTCGTATCCGGCAGCGGCGTTCGCTCCATCTGGTTACGGCATGACCTGGAGAACTTTAAAAAGAGGCTTAAAGCACTGGAAGCCAAGGTAGCCGCCGAAGGGTTAATGCTGAGCGATGCGCAGATTGCGGCGTTGGAGAAAAAGCAGCAGGATGATCAAGCCTGCGGCGAAATCGAAACAGCCCACTTGTGCCCTGTGGGTATCCCGGTTACCTGGGTTCGCAGGATACCTTTTACGTTGGCAACCTCAAAGGGGTTGGGCGGATTTACCAGCAGACTTACGTGGACACCTACAGCAAAGTCGCTCACTGCAAACTGTACACCACCAAAACGCCGATTACTGCCGCGGACATCCTGAATGACAAAGTATTGCCGTTCTATGAAGCCAACGCATTACCCGTTCTACGCATTCTGACGGATCGCGGCACAGAATATTGTGGCAAGGTCGAACAGCATGATTATCAGCTATATCTGGCGATCAACGACATCGACCAGACCAAAACCAAGGCCATGTCGCCGCAAACCAATGGGATTTGCGAACGCTTCCACAAGACCATCTTGCAGGAGTTCTATCAGGTCACGTTCCGCAAAAAGCTCTATAGCGACCTGGATGAACTCCAAAAAGATCTGGACGAATGGCTGGTTTATTACAACAATGACCGAACTCATCAGGGCAGAATGTGCAACGGCAGAACGCCGATGGATACCTTGCTGGATGGAAAACAGATTTGGGCTCAAAAAAATCTGAACCAAATCTAATCTGACAGACACCCCGCAAAAACGGTAACTGTCAGATCAGGTCTGAGCTAATACACAAACGCTAAGGCCGGTTTCCCCGTGCATATTTAGGGGCTGTTGCCATTTTGTCATAATCCCTTTGAAAATCGATTGGCGAGCCATATTGATTGAGTTTTCAATCAAACGATAACTAGCGAATGCCACGCCAACTGCTTACAGATACCCACTGGGAAAAGCTAAAAACGATTATGTTGAGTTTCAGCATTTACGACAAACCCGGTCTTCGGCAAACGGTCGAAGGGATTTTTTATCGCTTGCGTGTTGGCTGCCCTTGGCGAGACTTGCCCGTCGCTTTTGGCAAGTGGAATGCCGCGTACAAGCGCTTCAATGCCTGGTCACTGCAAGAAAAGCTGAGGGGTATCTTTCAAGCGCTAGTGATTGAGCCTGATTTGGAATGGCTATTTATTGATGGCAGCATTATTAAAGCCCATCAACACAGTAGCGGCGGCGCCCATGAAAATCCAACAGCCATCGGGAAATCGGTCGCAGGCAACACGACCAAAATCCATATGGCGGTTGATGCCGGTGGACTTCCCATCCAGTTCTCGATTACGGGGGGCGAAGTACATGACTGCAAAGAAGCGCCGGAATTTGTGGCCAAGCTCCCCCAGGCGGGCTACATGATTGCAGACAAAGGGTATGACAGCGAGCCGTTACGGATTCAAATTCGAGACCAAGGCACAGTCCCCATCATCCCAAGAAAACAAAATTCAATAGTCGGGAATGAGGAAATGGACTGGTGTCTCTATAAATATCGCCACCTCGTTGAAAACGTATTTGCGCGACTGAAACATTTTAGAGCTATTGCCACCCGATATGACAAACTAAAACGCAATTTTGAAGGTGCTATCGCCCTGGCTTGTGCATTTATATGGTTACCGATGTGAAACGGCAACAGCCCCTAGTAAGTTGCATCAATCCTTACAGATGCTTCAGCATGTCCCGTTTGCTAGCGTTAACCCAATGCGCTCAACTTAAGCAACAACGCCGAAATCAAGGCAGTTTGCAACAAGCCCACGCTGACTATCCAGCGGATCAATTCGCTTTTGGTTTCGGCCAATTTGGCGTCTTGCTTCAGCTCCAGCTCCTTGATGTCGCGCTTAAGGCCGGTTTCCAGTTCCTTTAAGTCGCGCTTGGTCGATAAATCATCCAAATCGTAATCGTGTTTCGCTTGTTCCAATGTTGCGGAAATGGCGGTTTTTTGCAACTTGGTGATGATTTCCGCTTGCTCTTCGCTAAATCCCGCTGCTTTCAGTTCTTTCACAAATTCATGGGTGTCGAACATGATCGCAGTCATTTTGGTTTCCTAGATGGATATTTTCCGCTGCATTCTAACACGCGAAAATCCTTGGCAAATACTCTTCAGGCTTCATTCCGGCGCTGGAGTCTCTCCTTGATAAACTGGTACTATAGCCACCTTTAACGACGCAAGGCAAAGGGGAGTTTGGTTTGACACAGGTTCAGGATATTACCAGTCCGATGACGGCCATGGAGAAGCGGGCTACCGTATCGCTGGCCAGTATCTATGCGCTCAGAATGCTGGGTTTGTTCATGTTGCTGCCGGTGTTGTCGCTGTTTACCGAACAAATGCCCGGTTCGACGCCCAAGCTGGTAGGTTTGACGATGGGTATCTATGGCCTGACGCAAGCCATCCTGCAAATTCCGTTCGGTTTGTTGTCGGACCGTTTTAGCCGTAAGACGGTCATTGTGATTGGACTGGTTTTATTTGTGGCCGGCAGCGTCTGGGCGGCGCTGGCGACCGATATTTACGGCGTTTTGATTGGGCGAGCCTTGCAAGGCTGCGGGGCGATTTCTGCTGCGGTCATGGCCTTGCTGGCCGACTTGACCCAGGAAGTACACCGCACCAAAGCCATGGCGACCATAGGTGCCAGCATCGGCGTGTCGTTCGGGGTGGCTATCACTCTGGGACCTATCATCGCCCATCATTTCGGCATTGCCGGCATCTTCTGGATGATTGCGGTATTGGCGGCGCTGGCCATTTTGGTGATTCTGTTTGTCGTGCCTAACCCGGAAAAAATTACCACCCACCGCGATGCCGAGTACATCCCTTCGGAGCTGGGTTCGGTCATCAAGAATGCCGATCTGTTGCGCTTGAACTACGGTATTTTTGCGCTGCATTTGATCCTGATGGCCAGTTTCGTGGTGGTGCCGCTACTGATGCGCGATGCTGGTTTGCAAGGTGGGAATCACTGGATGGTATATCTGCCGGTGTTGGTGACGTCGATGGCTATGATTATCCCCTTCGTGATCATCGCCGAGAAAAAGCGGCAGATGAAGAAAGTGTTTATCGGCGCGATTGCCACCTTGGTGATTGCCAACATTGGCTTTGTGTTGCTGCACGGCGAGTTGATCGGATTGATCGCTTGCTTGTGGATCTTTTTCTGCGGGTTCAATCTGCTGGAAGCCACCTTGCCGTCATTGATTTCCAAAACCGCACCCGGCGACCTAAAAGGCACGGCGATGGGCATCTATTCCAGCGCCCAATTCCTCGGCGCGTTTTTAGGCGGTGGCGCTGGTGGCTGGTTGTACGGCGAATTCGGCGCCGCGGCGGTGTTTATGTTTTCGGCGGGCGTTGCCGCCAGCTGGATAGTCATCGCGCTGTTCATGTCGCCACCGCGCTACTGGGCCAATTTGCTGTTGCCATTGCAGGCGATCAAACCCGAACGCGGAGCGGAATTTTCCAAAGCTTTGTTGGCGATTAACGGCATTGAAGAGGTACGGCTGCATTTCGAAGAAAATGCCGCGTATCTGAAAGTCGATAACCAGCAGCTCGATAAAAATCAATTAGGTCTTTTTTTGAAGCAGTGGCAATAAGCCGCTGTTACTCGCAATTTTTACACGGAGAACACCATGCTGAATAAAGTTATGCTGATCGGCCGCCTCGGCGCCGATCCGGAAGTGCGCTATATGCCGAGCGGCGATGCTATTACCACGATACGGTTGGCCACCGATAGACGCTGGAAAGATAGGCAAACTGGTGAGCGCAAGCAAGAAACCGAATGGCACCGGGTAGTGTTTTTCAGTGGTTTGGCGAAAATCGCCGGCGAATATCTGAAAAAAGGTAGCCAATGTTATGTCGAAGGCCGTATCCGTACCCAAAAATGGCAAGGCCAGGACGGTCAAGATAGGTACACAACCGAAATCGTTGCCGACAATATGCACATGCTGGACAGTAAAAGCGGCGGCACTGCCAGCTACTCGGACAATAATACTCCGCCGGCCAGTAGCTATGACAATCGCTCTTCCGGACCTTCAGGCCCACAAGCTGCGCCGGCTTCCTATGACGATTTCGACGACGATATTCCGTTCTGAGACTTACCTTAGAAGAAGCAAAAAGCCCCTACTCAGGGGCTTTTTTATAGCGCGCGAAATCTGTTTGTTCTGCGCCGTCTAAAACGCCACTTTACATATTATTCGCTGTCTACAGATACTAGAGCCCCTCGATATTTGCCGCAATAAACTCATCTGGTAAGCTAGCGTTTTAGAGGGCTACCTAAAGCACGGGGGGGGCATATGTTTTTCGGTTTGCGCAACATTTTCATAGCGGATGACAAAACGTGCCGGTTGATACTTGCCGAGCAGCGTTGGCAATACACCGGGTCTGACGCGGCGACAGTCTCCGATTCAGTACGTTCGTTAGTTGTTTTTAGACTGGCAGCTACACACCTGAATTGCTGCAGGATTGCTAATAAAGTGGCGGCCGGCATTGTTTTGCATGGATAACTTTTGCATTTTTATGCGTTGCGCAACGGCTGAATGTTGCAGGGTTTATCGCGGTGATTAAGGACACGCTGATTAAATTCTTCGACCCGCTCAGGTTTAACCAGCAGCGAAATCGGCATGCTGAGCGTTTTCTGCAGATCCGCTTCCAACGAATTCCCATCCACTTGACTTCAATTGTGTCTGTGGCGATACCTATGGCCGCAGGTTTACTGCAATGGTCGCTATGGTCCGCGCTGTCGCCCCTGACCTGGAGTTTGTTTTATCCGGCGGTATTTTTAAGTGCCTACTTGGGAGGAGTGCTTAGCGGCCTGCTTGCTACCGCAATGGCCGTTTCAATGGGTATCTATTTTTTTATCCCGCCTGAGGGAAGTTTTAACATTGCGGACGTGCGTTATTACTATTCCACGGCGATTTTTTCCTTGATGGGGCTGTCGTTTAATCTGGCTTTCGAACAATTGCGCCGCTCCAAAGCCGAATTGCAGCGCATTGCCAGTTTGGAATCGGAGGTTAACCACCGGCGTTTGAACCAAGCACTTCGCGCTGCCAACGCCGGTATCTGGGAGTGGAATTTACAGACCAACGAAAATCAATGGGATGAAGGTTTGTGGCGCCTGTATGGCTTGGAGCCGTTTGCTTGCCAAGCAAGCTACGACGTCTGGCTGTCCACTGTGCATCCGGATGATCGCGCCATCGCACAAGCGGCAATTCACCAAGCGGTACAGCAAAATATCGAGTTGAACGTGGAATGGCGGCTTGCCGCACTAGTCGACGGCCGGGAGCGTTGGCTGATGTCGCGTGGTCAACCAGAGTTGGATGAGAAAGGTCGGCCTTTACTCTATCGAGGTATTGTCTTAGACATCACCGAACGCCGGCAAATCGAGCAAAGCCTGATAGAAAAAGAACGGCTGCTGGCAGATTCTCAGGCCGTGGCTCATATTGGTTCTTGGGTTCGCTACCTACCTGGCGGCCAAGCGATGTGGAGCGAAGAAACCTTTCGGGTATTTGGCCTATCACCCGAAACCGATCAAGCCTTATCCATGGAGCAGTTGTTGGAAACGGTGCATCCCGATGACCGTGCCGCCAGACGCGCCTGGCATCAGGACTGTTTGGCGGGTAACAGCGGTAATGGTTTGGAATACCGTATTTGTACTCCGCAAGGACAGCAGCGTTGGGTGTTGTCCAAAGCCAAACTGGAGACCACGGCCGATGGTCAACCCTGGCGCTTGATTGGGACCGTACAAGACATCACCGAAGCCAAGCTCGCGGCCGCGGAAAAGCAGCGTTGGATCGATGCTTTCCGCTATTGCGGGCACGGTATAGCCATAGGCAACCCCGAGACCGGCCGCCTGGTAACCTGCAATCCGGCGTTTGCCGAGATGCTGGGTTACGACAACGCCGATCAGTTTGAAGGCCAACTCATTCTGTCCCTGTACGCGCCGGAATACGTCGAATCGGCCGCACAGCGTCTGCATGAAGCCGACCAATTCGGCAAAATACGTTACGAATCGGTTTATCGGCGCCAGGATGGTTCTAAGTTTGACGTGGCGGTGGATTTGGTCAGCGTCAAAAATGCCGAGCAAAAGGTGATGTATCGGGTGGCCACGGTACAGGACATCAGCGTGCGGAAAAAACAGGAAATGGAATTGCTGCAATATCGGGATCATTTGCAGAACCTGGTCGAACAACGGACGGAACAGCTCAACCAAGCCTTGCAACGCGCAGAGCATTTGACGCAGGTAAAAAGCAGTTTTGTGGCGAATATGAGCCACGAAATCCGCACGCCGATGAATGCGGTGCTGGGGTTTTGCTATTTGCTGGAACAACACACGCTGAACGAAGAAGAACACAGTTTGGTGCGGAAAATTCGTGATGCCGGGCGTTCTTTGTTGGCGATTATTAACGATATTCTGGATTTTTCCAAAATCGAGGCCGGACGCCTGGAGATCGAAAACCTGCCGTTCCGGCTCAGCGATATGTTCGATCACCTTGCGGCCTTGATGGCGGCGGCAGCCGACCACAAAAATCTGGAATTGATCATTATCCCGCCGGCCGGTGTCGATGCTCTGGTCGGCGATGGCCTGCGCATTCAACAAGTCTTGATTAATTTACTCGGCAACGCGATTAAATTTACCGAACGCGGCGAAGTCGTGTTGCGCGTGACTGTCGATGATTGGCAAAGCGGCGATACGGTGGCGATGCGCTTTGCCGTCAGCGATACCGGTATCGGTATTTCCGAACCGCAATTGGACGATGTGTTTGCCGCCTTTACCCAGGCAGATAATACAATCAGCCGCCGCTTTGGCGGCTCGGGCCTTGGCTTGGCAATTTGTCGCCAGCTGGTGAATTTGATGGGGGGCGAGTTGCGGGTAAACAGCGTAGCCGGCCAAGGCAGCGAATTTTGGTTTGTCCTGCGGTTGCAGCGGCATCTTGATTGCAATCCGGCGCAGTCTCTCCCGCATTTGCACCATTTGAAATTGCTGGTGGTCGATGATTGTGAGACTACGCGCGAAGCCGTCAATACCTCGGCGCGAAGTCTTGATTGGTATGCCAACGCCGTCGACTCGGGTGAGGCGGCAATCGTCGAACTGCTCGCCAGTCTGGAACGCGCCGATCCTTATGACGTGCTGTTGCTGGATTGGCCTATGCCGGATGTCGACGGTACGAGCATAGCCGAAGCTATCCGGGCTTCATTGGCGGCGGTTAACCCAGATCAGCCGCGTATAGCCATTATCTTGATGATCAGCTCATCCTATTCCCGGGAACTGCTGGCGGTTGATGCCGACATGAAGCATGTCGAGGGGATATTGAGCAAACCGGTAACCCCTTCCGCATTGTATAACGCCGTCGCGGCGGTATTGTCGAAATCCCCGCCGCTGCCAGTTTTGCCGGATAAATCGTGCAATTCGGCAGGCACACGTATGCAAGGTCTGCGGATATTGGTGGTGGACGATAGCGACATCAATCGCGAAGTGGCCAGGCGCATTTTGGAGTCGGAGGGCGCGCAAGTCAGCTTGGCGTGTGACGGCCAAGACGCGGTGGATTGGTTGTTTAAAAACCCTGGTGCTGTGGATTTGGTATTGATGGATGTGCAAATGCCGCGCATGGACGGTTATGCCGCCACGCGGCGGATACGCAAAAATCCGGCGTGGTCTGATTTACCCATCCTGGCACTCACGGCCGGCGCCTTTAAAAACTTGCAGGAAGCAGCGCTGGAAGCCGGTATGAACGATTTTATCGCCAAGCCCTTTAACGTACCGCAAATGCTGGCTTTGATCAGGCGTTGGGCCGGAAACAATTCGCCGCTCGGATTGACGGGGCTGGCATCCGGCGATCTGGATGACGGGCTGATTCCCCGCGGCCAATCCGCCCCACTCATTGTGCCGACAACTCCAGACCCAGACGATTGGCCGGGAATCGATGTTAACGCCGGCCTAAAAATGTGGCATAAGCGCGATCTTTACCAGGCCTATCTGGCACGCTTTGTCGAGCAGTATCGCACAGCCGGACGGGACATTAGTGTCGCTGCAGAGCAAGGTCAACTTGCCGAGCTTGCCACCCTGACGCACAAGTTAAAAGGCGCGGCTTACGGTTTGGCTCTGACCGAGGTAGCCAAACGCAGCGTCGAACTGGAAACGGCCTTGCATCACAGTCAGCCGTTGGGCGCGGCCGCCGCAGCGCTGCAACAGGCGCTTGACGCGGTGATCATCAGCATCGGTAACTTAAGCGCAAACACCCTGTCACCGCTTGATCATAGTACTCAAAGCGAGGCGCCCGATGGTATCAAACCCTTGTTAAGCGAATTATTAACGGCGCTGGATGAAGATAACCCCGGTCATGCCGAGCGCCTATTGCTGAAATTGGCGGGCTTGGTGGATGCCGATTTATTGGTGCCGCTCGCGACACAAATTCGCGACTATAATTTTCGGCAAGCTGAAAGCTTAGTTCTGGCGTTAATAAGCCAGCTCGATATACCAAAACAGTAAGATACTCATGCCTAATAATCCGATTTTGATCGTGGATGACGAACCCGCGAATTTGGCGATACTTCGTGAAATTCTGGAGCCTACCTATCGTTTGGTGTTTGCGCGTAACGGTGAGGAAACCCTGCTGGCGGTTGCCAAACACCGGCCGAGTTTAATTTTGCTAGATATTCAGATGCCGGATATGAACGGCTACCAAGTTTGTCGGGCTTTGAAAGCCGATCCGGTCACCGAAACCATCCCGGTCATATTCGTCACGGCTTTATCCGACTTGGGCGATGAAGAGCAAGGGTTTGCGGTGGGTTGTGTGGATTACTTGAGTAAGCCTGTTGTACCCAGTCTGGTGCGGGCGCGAGTAAAAACCCATTTATCATTGGTAAGAGCGACGCAGTTGGAAAAAAGCCACCGCGACGCCATCTATATGTTGGGCGAAGCCGGCCACTATAACGACAACGATACCGGGGTACATATTTGGCGGATGGCCGCTTATGCTAAAGCCTTGGCATTAAATGTCGGCTGGACGTGTGCCGATGCCGAATTGCTGGAGTTTGCCGCGACGATGCATGATACCGGCAAAATCGGCGTGCCCGATGCGGTACTGAGTAAACCGGGTGCGCTGGATGAAGACGAATGGCGCATCATGCGCCGGCATTGCCAGATTGGTTACGATATTCTGTCAAAAAGCGATGCACCGATTTTTAAACTGGCGGCCGAAGTGGCCTTGTCGCATCACGAAAAATGGGACGGCACCGGCTACCCGAATGGGCTGGCTAACCTCAATATTCCCGAATCGGTG
The DNA here is from genome assembly GCF_059331595.1 of Methylomonas sp. PHL2-19. Lineage (NCBI taxonomy): Bacteria > Pseudomonadati > Pseudomonadota > Gammaproteobacteria > Methylococcales > Methylococcaceae > Methylomonas > Methylomonas sp. PHL2-19. Next base: position 3,397,330 of record NZ_CP196839.1, on the reverse strand, counting down.
CGTATCGTCGGGGTGGCCGACGTGTTCGACGCGCTAACCATGCGCCGGCCTTATAAAGAAGCATGGCCGGTCGATAAGGCGGTCGCGACTATCCGCGAAGGCGCCGGGCAGCATTTCGATCCGGCGATGGTGACCTGTTTTCTGGATATTCAACCGCAAATTTTGCAAATCAAGGCCGACTGGGAAATTCGCGAATTGGCGAAAACTTGATAGGTACTGATAAGCTTTTTGCTGCCGACATGACGATTTTGAAGATGCAGGGCTATCCAGTCAGAGCAGTTGCTTCCGGCAATTTTTAGGAAAAATACTTCTCGGTCGGCTATTGCCATGCGTCGGTGTTCTGCGCATACTTGCGGCTAAGTTTTATCAGTATCAACAGGGATGAAAACGTCAAAAATCCTACCGCCAGCCATCAATAGTGCTCCAAGCTGCGCCATCAGCGCGATTCGCCAGGCAAAGACTTTGGAAATCTCGCTGTCCGGAGACTGGGTGCTGGATGCGCAATTACCCGCTTTGGAACCCATACTCGCGCAGATTGAAACCCAGGTTATCGAAAAAATCGTCGTGTCTACGGCGGCGCTTGGCCGTTGGGACAGCATGTTGGTGACGGAATTAATTAAGCTAATTGATTACGCCGAGCAAAAACAGGTGGGCGTGGATAAGGCCAGCTTGCCGGCATCGATTCAAGGCTTGTTGGCTCTGGTTGCCGCCGTGCCGGAGCGCGTCGATGCGCACCGCGAGCAAACCCAGAGGTCGTGGTCGCAGGCTTTGGCGGTCAGCACCGGAAAAGCCATTCAGCATGGCAAGGAGATGTTGATTTTTGTCGGGGAAATGATGATCAGCATCTTCGCCACGCTGCGCGGACAAGCCCACTTTCGCCGCCAGGATTTATGGCTGTATATTCAAGAGTGCGGGCCGTCGGCGTTGCCTATCGTCACCTTGATCAGCTTGTTGGTGGGGTTGATTCTGGCTTTCGTCGGCGCGGTGCAGCTGTCGTTGTTCGGCGCGCAAATTTACATTGCCAACTTGGTTAGTCTGGGCATGACCCGGGAAATGGGCGGTTTGATGACGGCGATTATTATGTCCGGCCGCACCGGCGCCGCGTATGCCGCGCAGATTGGTACGATGCACGTCAACAGCGAAATCGATGCGTTAAAAACCATGAACCTGGACCCGATGGCGTTTCTGGTGTTGCCGCGCATGTTGGCCTTGATCATCATCATGCCGCTTTTATGTCTTTATGCCGATTTGATGGGCATCATCGGCGGCGGCTTTGTAACGGTGAATTTTTTTGACGTGTCGCTGACCGAGTATCTGGACCGCACCGCCCATGCCGTGAAGATGAAGGATTTTATTATCGGCTTCGTGAAGTGCTCGGTGTTCGGGATTTTGATTGCGCTATCGGGTTGCATGCGCGGCATGCAATGCGGCCGCAGTGCCTCGGCGGTCGGCGATGCCGGCACCTCGGCGGTGGTAACCGCCATCGTGTTTATCGTCGTTGCCGACTCGGTAATGACCATCATCTGCAACCGGCTGGGGATTTAACGATGGCCGAGGCCTGCATTACAGTAAAAAATCTAACCATGACTTACGGCGATTTCGTGATTCAGCGCGATCTGAATTTTACGATCAATCGTGGCGACGTGTTTATTATCATGGGCGGCAATGGCTGCGGCAAAACCACCTTGTTGCGGCACATGATAGGCCTAAAGTCCCCGGCAAAAGGCGATGTCTGTTATGGCGATCAAGGCCTCTGGCAAGCCAATCCCAAAGCCCGCCAGCAAATTTTGGCACGCACCGGCGTGTTGTTTCAAAGCGGTGCTCTGCTCAGTTCGATGACCTTAGCGGAAAATGTGGCGCTGCCGATTACCGAAGCTACGCAGTTGCCAGCTAAAAAGGTGCGGGAGATTGTCTCCTATAAACTGGCGTTGGTCGGCTTGGCGGGATTTGAAGATTATTATCCCTCCGAACTCAGCGGCGGCATGCAAAAGCGCGCTGGTCTGGCACGGGCCATGGCCCTGGACCCGGAAATTTTGTTCTTCGACGAACCGTCGGCCGGCTTGGACCCTATCACCGCCAAATTACTGGACGATCTGATTCTGAGCCTGAGTAGCGCTTTGTCGGCCACCATCGTCGTGGTTACCCACGATCTAGACAGTATTTTCGCGATTGGCAACAATTCGGTGTTTCTGGATGCCGAAACCCGTACCAATATTGACGGTGGTTCCCCGCAAAAACTGCTGCACGAATCCAAACACCCCAACGTGATTCGATTTTTAAATCGCGGCGACCAAACCGAGCAAAATAGCAATCATCGACACATGAGGAGTCCTGCGTGAGCAAACAAGCCAATCCACTCGCCATCGGCGCGTTTTTGGTCGGCGCGTTGATTCTGCTGACGGCGGGCGTGATGATCTTTGGCGGCAGTGATTTTTTTAAGGATAAAAAACGCTTCGTGATTTTTTTCGACTCGGCTTTGAACGGTTTGAATGTCGGCGCGCCGGTTAAATTGCAGGGCGTGCAGATCGGCAATGTCAACGAAATTTCCTTGGTGATGGATTCCGCGACCGGCCGGATTTTCAAGCCGGTGGTGATCGAAATCGATCCGGCCTTGTTGCAAGACTTGTCGGTACAGCAATCCGGCGGCCACAGCAAAAAACAGCGTATGCAGGACGCGCAACGGCTGATAGACGCGGGCTTGAAAGGGCGGCTGGAGACGCAGAGCTTGCTGACCGGCTTACTCTATGTCGATCTTAATTTTTATAGCGATAAACCGGTCAATCTGATTAAGCTGGATTACAAAAACCTACCCGAGCTGCCCAGCGTGCCGACTACCGTTGACGAAATCCGCAATACCGCCGATGAAATTCTCAATCGCGCGCGTCAGCTGCCGGTCGAGGAGATGATGAAGAATTTGGCGGATACCCTCAGCGAAATGCGTAGTTTGCTGCAATCCGACGACACCAAGCAATCGTTGGCTGCTTTAGCTAAATCCTTGCAGGAAACTCAGCGTTTGATGGCGACATTAAACAATCAGATCGGACCGTTAATGAGCAACGCCAATGGCGCTTTGAGCGATACCCGCACCACCTTGCAGGACTTTAACCAGGAATTGTTGCCGGTGTTGAAAGCCGCCGAACAAAGTCTGAACGCCGCGACCAAGGTGATGGAAGGCTCGCAAAACGCTTTGACCGCTGTCGAAACCTTGGCCGCGCCGGATGCGCAACTCGGGCAAGCCTTGGTGGAAATGCGCAATGCCGCCCGGTCCTTGAAGGATTTAACAGAGTCGCTGGAAAGGCGGCCGGAGTCGTTGATATACGGCAAATAGCTAGATTTAACCGGATGAATATGAAACACATAATTTATTTGCCAATGCTACTTTCAGCGCTGCTGCTGGCCGCTTGTAGCAGTCAGCCGATGCAGTTTTACATGTTGAGCGCCGAAACCGACACGCCGTCTGTTGCTGCCGTTTTACCGGCCGATACGGTGTTGGGCTTAGGCCCGATTCATTTGCCGGCGTATTTGGACAGGCCGCAGCTAGTCACTGCGCTGAGCGAGCATCAATATGAATTGGACGACCAACATCGCTGGGCTGAACGTCTGGATGACAATATTGCCCGGGTTTTGCGGCTTTCTTTAGCCAAACAATTGGGCATAGACCAAGTGGTTCGCTATCCCTGGACACCGCGTCAGGCTATCGATTACCAAATTAGTTTTGATATTCTTGAGTTACATCAAACCGCCAGCGGCCAAAGCCGCTTCTCCGTGCAATGGCAGTTAAAAAAAGCCGAACAAGTCGTGCTCGGCAAACGCTTCGAATGCAGCGAAGCGGCAGGTAAGGGCGCTGAAGCCAGTGTCGCTGCGCAAAGCCGTTGCTTGACGCGCTTTAGTATTGAATTGGCTAATGAAATTGCCGGACTGGACTCAATGCATGGCCGTTGAAAGCGGCTAAGACCATCTGATCGTTCTGCTGGAACGCCATTTTTTAGGTGTCGCTGCTACGGCTTATTTGCCATCCAACACCACGATTCCGTCCCATGCCAAAGGCGGCATTTCACTATAGTGCAAAGCTTTTTGCAGATAAAAACGGCTGGGTCCGTCGTTGGAGTCGACAGCGAGTGCCGTTTGGAATAAGCGAGTAGCCTCCGGCCACCGGCCTTCCTGGAATGCGGCCAAACCGTCGGCAAACAGAGCGTGCATTTGGTTCTGCGAGTTATCGCCGCTGATTTTTACCCCGACGACTTCCACTAGATTCAACGGCTCCGCACGGCCGACGACGCGAAACGTACCTACCGGTCGGGTAACGATGCCCTCCAAGTCGGCTGCGATGCTCTGCGATGCCAGAATCCGGGTGCCTAAATACTTGTTCACTCCCTGAATCCGCGACGCAATGTTGACCGTATCGCCAATAGCCCGGTAATGACTGGAGCTGCCGGCGTCCAGGCTGCCCAGCGTTAGATCCCCTTCATGCAAGCCGATGCGGGTGGCGAGTGGCTCCTGGCTGGAGGAGAGGTTGAACGACGCCACCGCCGTGGCCATTTCCAGCGCGGCCAAGCAGGCGGCGCGGCGTTGCTGGGTTGCCGGCGCATCGAACCACACCGCCATCATCGCGTCGCCGGTGACGTCGGCGATGACGCCGTCGTGCGATACCACGGGGTGGCCTAACACTTGGTAATAGGTATTCAATAACTCCCACATTTCTCGGGGCGAGTGTTGGGCGGCGATGGCGGTATAGCCTTCTATGTCGGTGGCTAGACACAAACCGGAAACATCTTTTTCGCTTTTAGCGATGCCGGCGTTAGTGCTTTCGGTCCATTGTCCCGGCGCCGCAGGCAACATGCCGACCCATTGCGGAAACACTCTGCTGACGAATTCAAGTATCCGCCCCCGTTCGCACATTAAGTCGTAACGCGACCAGGCCAAACTGAGCAACCATGACAATGGCAATTGAATCAATAAGGGTCCGGCGATTGGCAACCACCAGTGGCGCTGCCCAAACAACCAGACAGCCGAGCCGGCGTAAGCCGAGGCAAACACCAGGCTGAGGACGATACCGGGCCAGCCGGCAAAACTGAATAGCAACAAGGCGACAAGCAAACCAAATACGCTGGAAATTATCCAGCCCGGCGCCGGGATCTCGATAAAACTGTCTTCCAGTAAATTGGCGAATTGCGTGGCCATGATCTCCACGCCGGCCATTTTGCCGGTATGCGAGTCGGAATAGGGGGTTGGAAAAAAGTCCGATTTGCCCGGCGAGAATTGGCGGTTGGCGCGGCCGACGAATATCACTTTGCCTTGTAAGTCTTTAACCTTACCTTCGTAAACATCGGCGTAAGATTCCATTCTGAGCGTGCGCGGCGGGCCGTAGTAATTGAGATAGCGGCTGTCGCCTTCGCAAAATAGTTTGTTGATTCGGAGTTCAGGTGAGGCCTGGCTGGATGTAACGCTGCCGTCAACTTGGCAAGCTCGGCGTTGTTGGGTTAACCAGGCAGACAGTGGTTGACCCTGATCGGGTATTGCGCCGGAATGCTGCAAATAATAAAACCAAACCAGTGTCGGCAGGCTGGGCGATTCAGCCAGCCCGTCGGAAAAAGTCCAGACTTCGCGCACGCTACTATTGCTGGCATCGTTGATCAGATAGAACGGCGCGCTATCCAAAACAGCGCCGGCAATGGTCGAGGTCGGCGACACTTTGCGCATCCCGACCAATTGTTCCGGAAGCTGGATGTTGGTGTCTCCTTCTCGGGAAATGGCCGGGCGGCTATTGCTGTCTGAGCATTCCTCGCGGCCATAAAAATCCTCGGCGCCGTGGCGAAATTTTTGCACGCATTCGACCACTAAAACATTGTCGGCGGCACGCATCGTTGCGGCCAGTTCCTGATCTTCCGAAGATTGGGGGCGAATGAATTGCAGGTCGAAGACGATAAAACTTACTGCCTGCTTTTGCAATTGGCGGATCAAGTCGGCGTGAAAGCGTCGCCAGCGTGTCAAGTCTTGGCCTACGCCAAGAGCGGATTCTGACGTTTCATCCATCGCCACGATGACGACATCGTCGGGTGGTATTTGCGGGCCGCGAATTTGGAATAGTAGGTCTAGACCTTGTGAAATTTCGAAGTTAAAAAGCTTGGCGCTAATATTACTGACTAAAAAACCAGAAATAGTAATAACAGCTATTCTTCTAAAATAACCCATATGAACATATTAGCCTTAGTGTAATAAAAAAATTCAAAGATATGATTATTGTTGCAACTGAGGTTAATATTTTTCTGACAAAGGCTCCCGCATGTCCGGGGAGCCTTTATGCATGATTTAATTTAGTCTAAAAGATCAGCGAGTTGTTGATCCGTTATGCATTGTTGATACTGATATCCGTTGGCGTAAATAGTGGTACAGGGATCATCGTAAACAGCTTTGACTGAAACAAAGAATTTTGCGGGAATTTCCTTGCCGTTTTTAAGGATCACGCCTTCTATGGGGGCCTGGATTTTAATTGCATTTAAGACTTCATCATTTACTTTGGCGATAGTGGTTTGGCAGTCTGAGCTTTTATTCTGACTACGTTTTGATTCCTCTTCGTGGGCTTTTACATCTTTTTCATTCTCTGTTGGGAGGGTTGTTTTTCCGCAAGGCGGCAGTAGTTTGCTATCCAGAGGGTTAATAACTACAAACTCGTCGGTTTTGGCGTTAACACCTTCAGCGATGACAACGGTTTTTTTGAGTAGCGATAAAATGGGTTGGTCTGTCTTTCCGCAAGAAGTTAAAAAAAGACTTGTCATTAAGCAGATTGCAGTGGTTAGTTTCATCATGGATTTTATCCTGTGTTGGTTTTAGGGGTTGGTTAGGGCTCATATTAATAAACAAAACTCAGTCGTATAAATAGCTGTCGCTCCGGTATGTAAGGGCTTAATTGTGGGCCGCTCGCATCGAAAGCGCTTTGGTACGCAAAATGTCTGTTAAATATGTTTTTAGCTTCGAATGTAATGGTACCCAAACGCTTTGGAAAGCGATAACCAATCGCTGTGTCAAATAACCAAAAATTTTGACTTGAACCGATAATCGAAACGCCTGATATGGGAGTGGTTGATGGGGCGATTTCTGCGACTCTTTGATCGACAAATGTAGCCGATAGCTTAGAAAATAATCCGATTTTATGGAATAGGTTAATCGATAACGGAATTTGATGAGTGCTTACACCCACTGGATTGGTTGAGTCTGCTGAGCTATTAAAAAGTGACCTTTTGCTTTTGTCGAATCGGTATTCACTTTTGAATGTGATCCAATCGTTTGGTGCCCAGTAGGCATAGGCTAAGTGAGATAATTCGTTGCGGCTGAATGCTGCACGGTATTCAGGCGCTGTTAAATCAATCAGTTCTTGATGGCTCTCTCTCCAGCTGACTTCCCCGCCGGCAAAGACCTCTTTGGTAAGTTTAAAATCAATTCCGGATGAGTATTGCCAAGCCGATGCACCATTGTTAGCATCGTAAAATTGATTAAATCCGGCAACTTGAGTGGGTTCTATGGTTTGGTTATTTGTAAGTGGTCTGTTGATTGTTCGAAATGCCGCTGCTCTTAGAGTGACGCTATTGGTTGCGTCCCATACGATGCCGAACTTCGGGTCTAATTGATATTTTTTGGAGGTTGGTTCTTCATAACTATCGTAACTCAGCCCGAAAGTTGCGTTTATGTTGTTTGGCAGCCTGTATTTAAAATAACTGTAAATATTGAAATACTCTGTGGAGAAACTGCTGGACGTTGAGTTTAAAAATACGATATTGAAAGGTGATCTTATTCTTTTTGCCAATTGGCTGTATACACTGTTATTGTCGGCGTTTATATAGCTGGCTCCTGTTGTTATATTTAAACGTTCGCCGCCAAAATTGTGCTGTAATTCTGTTTGATAGCTTTTTGTGTCTACTATTAAATCATCTAATTCATCGAAGTTTCTGGTCAATGGAAGTCGATTGTTAATGGTTGTTTCTCTAGTAGTATAAAAAGATGAAAATAGTACATCTTGCTGGCTATTTATTCGGTAATGGCTACCAATTCTTGCGGTATCTTGAGCGATGACATTTCTAAGATTGGTTGAGTGTGATCCGTTTAAACGGTAAGGGACATCACCAGTCTCAATGTCTTCGGTTTTTAATTCGAATTGCAAACTAAAATCTGGGGTGAAAGCATATTGAGCGAAAGCATTATAAACATCTTGATGATAGTCGTCGTTAATGCGTATTCCGTCCGTTTGGTAATGGAACTGGCCTAGGCTAAGCGATAATTTATCGTATAAACCAGAGATAATCGTGTTATCTGTCAGCGTGTTACGACTACCGTAGGCACCATTGGCAACTAAATGAGCGCCATTTCGGGTGTACAGGCTGTCATATTCATTCGCGGACAGAGTGCCCGGACCGGTATTATTTAAGATACCGATATTTTCCGCCGTAAGTTGCGGCTGTACCGGGGTGATATTAATTGGTTGTAGTAGTTGAGCTTGTAGTAACTCACTGGCCCTCGCAATTCGATATCGAGGTTGGCCGATATATGCGTCCGACAGAAAGCGGTGGGCCGAAGGATCGGTGGCATCGTGACCCAAGGACTTCCAGGCTTCCTTCAACGCGACTCGGCCGAAGCCCAGGTCGTTATAAATACGTGCCAAGTTGGCGGTGCGGGCGGCGGCGTCTTCGTCCAGCAGCAGTTTTGACCGGTACACGCCACGGTTTTCGTTCAGTTCTATGGCCTGTTGCATGTCTCGCATTGCTTCGACTGGGCGATTGGAGGCTTGCTTGAGCAATGCATCGTAGAAATACGGTGTTGGATCTTTAGGGTCGTGTTGTTTTGCCAGGTCGAATTGGTCGCCGGCCAACGCGGGGCGCTTTTCTTCGTAATAGGCTTTGCCCAGATAGCTGCGTAACAGGGAATTATTTGGGTCGAGAATAGCGGCGATTTCCAGGTCGCGGCGGCCGGCTTCCAGGTCGCCGCTGCGGATTTTTGTTAGACCTAAGCCCAAGCGCGGTAAAGGCGCGGTAGAGTCTAATTGGACGGCGGATTCGAAATGCCGCATGGCTTGGGCAGTATCTACTCGGAATAAATGCGAAAAGCCCTGTACGGTTTGCGTTCTTTCCAGATTGGCGTCGAGCATGAAGGCTTTAGTCGCCGATTGTGCGCTTTCTTCGCGCAAGCCCAGCGCCAATTGCAGCTCGGACAGCCGCGCCCAAGTCATCGCATCGTCAGGTGCCAACTGGCTGGCACGCTGCGCCGCTGCCAAGGCTTTTTCCAGTTCGAAGCCGGCTTGTTGGTTGTAGGATAGTGCTGAGTAAGCGGTCGCCGATTGCGGATTTGCCGTCACTGCACGCTCGGCCAGATTCAGCGCGTCTGTTTTGCGATTTTGGGTCAACGCCAGAATGCTCTCCAGCGCTAAAGCTTCTGCATCATTTGGGTTGCCGGAGCGTAGGGCTTGAATGTCTTGCATCGCCAGCTGGCTTTGCCCGGCTGTCAGCCTGATTGCTGCACGGATTTTCAAAAACTCCGGCGACTGTTCAACTGGTGGCGTCCGCTCTAAACTGCTTAGCGCCAAATCGATCCGGCCTTGCCGATAATTCTGAATCGCGGCACGCAGAGCCGGGGTTATCGGGGCGTCCGGCTCCGCATAGGCTGATAGCGGCGGGTAATACAAAGCCCAATTCACTGCATCGGCGGGCTTAAGATCGATTTGCGCGCGCGGAGCCTGGCCCAACAAGGTCTGACCCGCTTCGCCGGCTTTCAGGTGAATGTCGCCGTAGGTATTGAAAAAGCGCACGGCACCTTCGTAGACCCACAATTCGGCGCTGGCATCATCGGCGCGTAGTGCAAATTCGGTGCCTTCCGGGCCGGCGTTGGCGATGGGTGTGGTGATTTGTAACTGCTTGGGTGTGCGGCTGATGAAATGCACAAAGCCCTTCAGTAAATCGACTAAAGTGGGCTGGCTGGGGGCGATGCCGTTTAAGGTCAAGACGGTGCCTTCGGCCAAACGCAGCGTGATGCCGTTCGGAAGTAACAAAGATGCGCGGCTGTACGTTTCGACTTTAACCCTGCTGCCTTCGCAAAGAGTTTGCTCCAATTGTGCCGGCTGCCATTGTCCTTGCGCGCCGGCGTCGTAATATAAACTGCCTTGCAGCGAAACCAGTTTGGCGGCTTTTTCCACGCTACAGCTTGTCGCGGTCGCATCGGTTTCCGCCAAACACATTGGCGCAAATAAAACCATGAAGCAAATCACAAGGCAGCGCATTTTATCTCCGAAAGATGTTTTTTTTCGGATGATAAAGTCTGAAACCCTAACTGATCAAGGTAATAATTAACTTTGCTCGGGATTTTCTTATTTTTGTCAATTGGCCCAAGGTGCAGTTGCGATCATGCGCTGCCGATAATCGCTACAGGCAGCTCACCATGCGGCCGGTGGGGTGGTTTCGATGCGTAGCGTTTTTTCGTCGACGCTGATGTAACCGCCTTTGGTTAGTTCTTTCATCACTTTGTTAATCATTTCCCGAGATGAACCCACCATGGTCGCCAGCTCTTGCTGAGTCGGGCGGTTATGAATCACGTAGACGTCGCCTTCCTTTTCCGCCATGTCTTGCAGTACCTTAATGGTACGTTCGTACACATTCGACAAGGCCATTTGTTTGACTTTCTCGGTCAGAAATCTGACTTTTTCAGCCAATACTTTAAGTAAGGCAATCGCCGCATCGGGGTGTAGTTTCAACCAGTGGATGAAATCGGTTTTGGCGATGACCGCGCACACGGTTTTTTCCTGGGCTTCCACCGCGGCGGAACGCGGTTCGTCGCTAAGCAAGGCCAGTTCGCCGAAATAAGAGCCGGCCTCCTGAATCAATAAGGTGACCTCCTTGTCTTTGTCGTTACTGCCAAACACCCGCACCTTGCCGGACAAAATAATGTACAGCGAACTGGTCTGGTCGCCCTCGGCGATGATCATGGCCTTTTTCGGAAATTTAATGACCTTGGCCCTGGATGCCAAAGCTTCCAAAGCCTCCTCGGGCAGATCGGCGAGAAAGGGGATGTGGTTCAGACTGGCGATGACTTCTGCTTGCATGATGAGGCTATAACCGCTTGGTTTAGTAGAGTGCCGCTTTTGATAACGGTCTGGTTTGTAGTTGACGCCTAGCATACTAATTTTGCGTCATGATAGTGAAGTATTTCACAGATTGTCAGCCAATTAAATCACAGACATACCCCTTTTACGGCGGCAGCGGAAATAGCGCTCGGCGCATTGGCGAACTTCAACTTTGCAAAACCCATCCCGCCAAGCGCCTGCCGTTTATACCCAGCTTTTGCCGGTACGCAGCAAGACCTCGAATGCTGATGCCGGTAATGGCTTGCTGAAGTAATAGCCCTGTATCTCGTCACAGTGGTGTTCGCGCAGAAACTGGCAGTGTTGTTCGGTTTCCACGCCTTCGGCGATCACCTTGAACGCCAGGTTGTGCGCCAGTGCAATCACCGCCAATACAATAGTGGCATCTTCCGGATCGGTGAGCATGTCGCGCACGAAGGATTGATCAATTTTCAGGGTATCTACGCGAAATCGTTTCAAGTAGCTGAGGCTGGAATAGCCGGTACCGAAATCGTCTATGGACAGCTTCACCCCGGCGGTCCGGAGCTGACTAAAAGTGGCGATGACCTTCTCGACATCCTGAGCGATCAAACTCTCGGTCAGTTCCAGTTCGAGTTGAGAGGCCGGTAGACCGGTGTCTTCGAGCGTATTCATCACCCAACTGATCACATCCTGCTGTAGAAACTGGCGTGCGGATATGTTCACCGCCACACAGACCGGCGGCAAACCGGCGTCTGTCCAGGCTTTTGCCTGAGCGCAAGCTGCGCGCAGCACCCAATCGCCAATGGGCACGATAAGCCCGGAGTCCTCGGCGATTGGAATGAACTGGGCGGGAGATACCGCACCCATTTCGGGATGTTGCCAGCGCAATAAGGCTTCGCAGCCGGAAATTTGGCCGTTTTTCAAGTTGACCTTGGGTTGGTAGGCCAACTGAAACTGTCCCAATGCCAACGCTTCCCGCAAGCGCGTCTCTATATTGACACGGCGTAGGGTTTCCTCGCTCATCTCGCGGGTGAAGAATTGACAGGTGTTGCGGCCTAGGTCCTTGGCGCGGTACATCGCCACGTCAGCGTTGTCGATCAGCGCCTCGGCGGTTTCGCCGTCCTGCGGGAATACGCTGACGCCAATGCTCACGGACAAATGGATATTACGCCCCTGAACCAGGAGCGGACAATCAAGATGCCGGACCACTTTTTGGGCGAGGAAATAGGCATCGCTATCTTTATTTAAATCAGTCAGCAAAATTAGAAATTCGTCACCACCCAGGCGAGACACGGTATCACCGTCCCTGACCAGGCTGCCTAGCCGTTCGGCGGCGACCTTTAACACCGCGTCGCCGAATGGATGGCCGTAGCCGTCGTTAACTATCTTGAAGCGATCCAGATCCAGATAGAGCAGTGCCAGCTGATTGCCGGCGCGGCGCGCGTGGGCGATGGCTTGGGCAATGCGGTCCTGGATCAGGTCGCGGTTGGGCAGGCCGGTGAGGCCGTCGTAGGTGGCCAGATAGCGAATCTGTAGCTCGGCCTGTTTGCGCGCGGTGATGTCCTGAATGGCACCTATCATCCGCACGCCGCGTCCCGTGTCGTCACAGAGCAATTGGCCGCGATCAAACAAGTCGGCATAGCTGCCGTCCTTGCGCCGAAAACGGTATTCCTCGGACCATGTGTTCTCGCTGCCGGCTACGGTGGCTTGAAGGTGTGCAACCACGCGGTCGCGGTCGTCGGGGTGGATGCGGCGGGCCCAGAAGTCGAATGAAGGCAAAATTTCGTCAGTGGTGTAGCCGAACACAATTTGAAAGTTCTCGCTCCACCAGATGTTGTTGCTGGTGAAGTCCCAGTCCCACACGACATCGCCGGTCGCACGGGTGGCGGCGTGGAAGCGGGCTAAGCTTTCCCGCAACGCGGCATCCGCGCGTTGTCGTTCCGAGATGTCGTTTAGAAACAGCGTGCGGACTTCCAAACCGTTGCGTGTAAAAGCCGCCACTCGCAATTCCGCGTCGAACACGCCTTGGGTGCCGACAAATTGAAACGCGCCGGAATCGGTGGTGCTGAGAATCTCGGCCCAATCAGCGTGGCCGTCGGGCGCAAGCACAGCATCGGTGATGGCCTTACCCAGAATGAATTCACGCGCCAGGCCAAACAAACGTTCTGCGGCGGCGTTCCATTCTATAACGGTCAATTGGTGATCCAGGCTAAAGATTGCGGTGTGAGTGGAGTCGAAAATTGCGCCTTTTAAGGCCAGAGAAGCGGCTTGCTGTTCCTTGGCTTCCAGCAGTTGTTTAACGGCCACGGCCATGTGGTCGAGGGCTTCCCCCAGAATTTGGGTTTCCCGGAACTCGTTCGTGGCGAAAGTGGCGGCCGCCGGGGGTTCCAGTTCGGTATGACCGATGCCGGCGACCCGGCGCTCCAGCGCCGCCAGCGGTTTGCCGAAGCGCCGGGCCATGCGCATTGAGACCAGCACCAGTCCTGCGGTAATTGCCACGCCCATACCGCCCACCTGATACAACTGGCGACGCAGCATGTCTTCGATAAACGATACTTTTCGCGAAGTAATGACCAACCAAGACATGCCGCCTTTCAGCGGCATGCGGCGGGCGGCAACCCAGCGTTGCTCGCCTTCCAATAGCATGCGGTCTAGGAATAATTCGCCGGTGAAATTCAGCAAAGGGCTCAAATCGGCAGGCAAGGGCAACGGCGCTCGGCCTACTTGCAACTGATCGCCGATTAGGCGGGGAGCGGCTCCCAACTCCAGGACCTGAAACCGGGAGTGATATTCCGTACCTATGGCGCTTAGAAAGCTATTCAATGCCGGGATGTCGAAGTCAGCATCCAGAACGCCGATCAAACGTCCGCCCGCATCTTTCAGCACTTTGCCGTAGCTGAAGCCCCACAAAGGCTCGTTGCCTGTAAATGGCGCCGCCCAGCGGTAAGCCGGAACCCAGGTGTCGCCGCTCGGGCTGCGCAAAGCGGCTGCGTAGAACGCATCGCTGCGGGGATCGTAGTGTTGGTTAAACAGCTGTTGATGGAGCACGAATCCCTGCTCGGTCAATATGAACTTTCGCGCAGGCGGGCCTTCCGTGCGGTCACCCGGAAATAGCCAAAGTAAAATCTCGCCATTTGCAGTTCGTTCCAACGCGCCGTATTCGCCTGAAGCTGCCAAGGAAATGCCCAGATAACTTAATTCCGGGCGTTGTTCGAATGCCGCCAGCGAATATTCCAGTGTCGATTGTAAAGTGGCGCCCGTTACCTCCGGGGCTATCGCGGCACGTTCAGCGGATTCGGCTGTCATCTCCGCCGCGCGAATCAAAATCTGCAGGCGCTCGGTCGCGCGGTCCAGGGTTTCTTTCACCTCCCGCCGGGTGGTTTCTTCGGTGCTGGCGACGCTTTGCCAAGTCATGCCTATTAACAGCGCCAGACCAAGCAACATCACCAAACCCACGATATTGGAAATTAAAACTCGGGTAAATGAAGGAGCAACTGTTTCGGATAACGTTGTCTGTTTCGCGGGTGAAGGCGCGTTATTCATGGTTGTTTGGTCAATGGCTATCGCTGTGAAGTGATCTTGTTAGCGCATCTTGGGCAGTACGCTGCAAAGCTGGAATCGTGTCGAGTTCGGGCAATTGCGTAAGCGGCAGCTCCCGATCAGTTTGGTTCTCGAAAATCGCCAAATTCTATAAATGCCGTCATTTGTATCAAAGACATTGTCATGCAAATCGGCCCAATTTATCGCTGCTGCCCCGTTTGGGCTGCATTCGTCGAAGCCTGAAACGGTTTAAGCCTTCGATAGAGCCTTTACCCCAAAGGCATTTAGGCCAGCGGTATTTTAGGGCCGCGATAATAATTGTAGATGCTGAAGACGATCTTTAAATTTAGCCGGTAAAAAAGTTTCGCAAATTACGCATCCAGCCAAGCTCCGCTTTTAGCGTAGCCGCCATAGCGGCACGAATCCTTGTCGAATGAAAAACTACCGCCATTCGCAGTGGAATTTTTCACAGCTTTCCAGGGTGGCGAACACCTAAAGTATCAATACCCGCTCAAGTTCACAAACCGGTAGATGGGGATGTGGTTCGGTAAGCAATGCTGCCGGTATCGCAGTCGTTGGGCCAGCTATGAGCCGGCCTCATCACTTTTTTAAGGAGAAAGACAATGTCTCAAAAATCCAAATTAGATCAAGCTCTGAAGGTGTTGCAACCTGAGGAAATCAGCCAAGTTTCCGGCGGTTTAGTCGATGTCGGCACTGATTTAAGTCAGTTTCCCCGTAAATTCTGGCCGGTCATCAATCCAGGGTCGTTCGTGATTAAAGCCAATGCTGGCTTGGTTGTGCGCTAAATCACTTCCCTGAAGTCATCTTTTATTTTTTGGAGAGCTGTCATGTCAAACAAAACCACTCGAATTTCTGCCGATGAATTATCCGCCTTTGCCGCGCAAGGTATAGAACGCGCTTTGCAAGCCCGCGAGGCTGCCGGCGTGGAATTGAATCAGGCGCAACTGGATCAAGTTAGCGGCGGCGCCTCGTTAAGCTTGGTGCTGAATAAAGGCATTATCGCCGGCGGCCCCTGGTTCGATCAGTTTAGAGGATTAAATAATGTGATTACCAATCAGGGTGCCGGCGGTTTGGCCGGTGGCTTAGCGGGCGGCCTGCAAGGAGCAACCCAGCTGGGTTGATAAGGCCATGACCTCGGAGAACCCAGTGTTATGTCCCAGCGCGCAGCCGGAATGGGAAGGTGCCCAGGTCATCGGGGTGATGACTGGCACTGCGGATCAGCCGGAAATGGCTTATCTGCAAGCCCCGCAACCGGTGACCGAGCAATTGCTCGAATTGGCGGGCCCGGTCAGTCCGGCGGAAGTGTTCCGCTTTTCCGCGCCGTGCGCCTGCACCGGTTGCGGTCACTACGCGGAAGCGGAGTCCAAATGCCGGCTGGCTGAAAAAGTCGTGCGTTTTACGCCGACGGTCACCGAGCAATTGCCGGTGTGCGCGATTCGTGCCGACTGTCGTTGGTGGCTACAGGAAGGCCGCTCGGCGTGTTTTAGATGTCCGCAAGTGGTGACCAATAACCTCAAGCCGACCGAAGACATGCGGCGGGCAGCCGACTACGGCGTTCTCTGAGGGTTTTGGTCGCAATGTCAAAAAGGGTGAGAAGGAAACGGCGCTATGAAACATGAGTTATTTCGACAACAAGCCTTGGACTTTAAAAAAGACAAGCCCTTAGGGGAGGTTATTCACGTGGAATCCTTGTCGTTTGCCTTTCTCACCGCTTTAGCCGTCAGCAGCGCTTTGCTGCTGGTCGCCTTTGCCTTTTGGGGCGAGTACACCCGCAAATCGCATGTGAATGGTTATTTGTCGCCGAGCATGGGATTAATCAAAGTGTATGCGCCGCAGGCCGGCACCTTGATCGAAAAACACGTGCGTGAGGGGCAAGCCGTGAAAGCCGGCGATACGTTGTTCGTGTTATCCACCGAAAGTAGTTCACGGGAAACCCCGCAAGCTCAGGCCGCGGCGATTGAACAACTGAAACAACGCCGGGAAAGTCTGGAGACCGAACTGGTGAAGCAAGAGCAAATCGATCAGATTCAATACCGTTCGGTGTTGGATAGACTGCATGGCATGCAACGCGAATTGCAACAAGTCAATAATGAAATAGACACCCAGCAACAGCGTTTGGCCGGTGCCGCGGCAACTTCGCAACGCTATCAGCAGTTGCTAAGCACAAAATTCGTTTCGGCCGTGCAAGCCCAACAAAAACAAGATGAATGGTTGGATCACCAAGCCAAGCTGCAAGCCCTGCAACGGGTACAGATGACCTTACAACGCGACATCCGCTCCGCGCAGTTGGAAGCGGACAGTAGCCAAATGAAATTTAAAAACCAGCGCGCGGCCATCGAACGCAATATTTCGAGTTTGGCGCAAAACATCACCGAATCCGAATCGCGCCGCAATATTGTAATCACCGCGCCGCACGACGGCACCGTCACCACCATCCTGGCGGAGCAGGGACAAAATGCCACGACCGCCAATCCCTTGCTGTCCATCCTGCCGCAAGGTGCCAAATTGCAAGCCCAGTTATTGGTACCGTCCAGCGCGGTGGGCTTTGTCGAGCAGGGGCAGACCGTGTCGGTGCGTTATCAAGCCTTTCCCTATCAACGCTTCGGTAGTCATCAAGGCCGTATCGTCGAAATCGCCAAAACCTTGATTACCCCCAAGGAAGCCGATTTGCCGGTGGCTTTGCAAGAGCCGGTGTACCGGGTCACTGTCGAGATCGATAAACAAGCGGTGCAAGCCTATCGCCAGGATATTCCGCTGCAATCCGGCATGCTGCTGGATGCGGATATTTGGTTGGATCATCGCCGCCTGATCGAATGGGTGTTCGATCCTCTTTACAGCATTCTAGGACGGGTTTAATCATGACTATGCAACATATCCTCGACTTTTCCGGCCGCAGGAAGACCCCGCTGATCCTGCAAACCGAAGCAGCCGAATGCGGTCTGGCTTGCCTGGCGATGGTGGCCAATTTTCATGGGCACCGGGTGGATCTGGCCAGTTTAAGACAAAAGTTTTCCCTGTCTTTGAAAGGCTCGACCTTGAATCATCTGATCCAGATCGCCAACCAATTGCATCTGGGTTCGCGGCCGGTACGGGTGGATTTGAACGAACTGAGCAGACTAAGCCTGCCGGCTATTTTGCATTGGGATTTCAATCATTTCGTAGTTTTGACCCAGGTCAAACGCGGCGTGGCGACGATACACGATCCGGCCAAAGGTACCGTGCATTTGCCCTATACCGAGGTCTCCAAACATTTCACCGGTATTGCTTTGGAGTTGCAGCCCACCCAAGCTTTTACCGCCAAAACCGAACGTCAACAAATCAAACTTTCCCGCCTCATCGGCCGATTGAACGGTGCCTCCAGCGCTACCTTGCAAATCATTTTATTGGCGGCAGCCATCGAAGTGTTTGCAATCGTAGCGCCTTTTTTTATGCAACTGGTGGTGGATAACGCGGTGGTGGCCCGGGATACCAATTTATTGACGGTATTGGGATTGGGATTTCTATTGCTGGCCTTGATTCAGATAGGCATTACCGCGCTGCGTTCGTGGGTGGTGCTGGTACTCAGTACGTCGGTGAATTTGCAGATGATGAGCAATCTGTTCGGACACTTATTGCAGCTGCCGATGAATTTCTTCGAGAAGCGGCATCTGGGCGACATCGTCTCGCGCTTCGAATCCTTAAACGTGATTCAACGCACCCTGACCACCAGCTTTCTGGAAGCGATTATTGACGGCGTGATGGCGTTGGTGACACTGGGTATGATGCTGGTGTACAGCTGGAAGCTTGCGGCTATCGTCAGCTTGGCCGCGCTGCTTTACGGAGTATTGCGCTTGTTGTCGTTCGCCCCATTACGCGCAGCCAGCGAAGAGCAAATCCTGCGCGCCGCCAAGCAGCAAACCAATCTGCTGGAAACTGTGCGTGGCATGCAAAGCGTGAAGTTATTTAATCGCCAGTTGCAACGCCGGCACGGGTATCAAAATTTGATGGTCGATCATTTCAACGCCGGCATCCGCGTGCAAAAGCTCAATATCATTTACCGCGCCCTGAACAGCTTGTTGTTTGGGGTGGAAAACATCGCGGTGATCTGGCTAGGCGCCTTGTTTATTCTGGACGGCGGCTTTTCGGTGGGGATGCTGTTTGCGTTTATGTCCTTTAAAGACCAGTTCACTCATCGGGTGGGCAGCTTCATCGAAAAAGGCATCGAATTCAAAATGCTGGGCTTACACACCGAACGGGTCGCCGATATTGCGTTGGCGGAAGCCGAAGATGAGCATGTTAGTGGTGCCCGTCACGAGCAACTGGCGGCATCGATCCAAATCCGCAATCTGGATTTCAGTTATGCGCCGTCCGAGCCGCCGGTGCTGAAGAACCTGAATCTGGATTTTGCCGAAGGCGAGTCGGTGGCGATCATTGGTCCGTCCGGTTACGGCAAAACCACGCTGGCCAAATTAATCTTGGGTTTATTGCAGCCCAGTGCCGGCGAAATCCTGATCGGCGGTGTGCGCCTAAACCGCATCGACAGCCACGATTACCGCAATATGGTGGCGGCGGTGATGCAGGAAGATCAATTGTTTGCCGGCTCGATTGCCGACAACATCTGTTTTTTTGACCCGGAGCCGGATCAAGCCTGGATCGAAACCTGCGCGCAACTGGCGGCGGTGCATCAGGATGTGATGACCATGCCGATGGCTTACAACACACTGATCGGTGATATGGGCACGGTGTTGTCCGGCGGCCAAAAACAACGGGTGCTGCTGGCCCGCGCTTTATACAAACGCCCAAAAATTCTGGTGTTGGACGAAGCCACCAGCCACTTGGATGTGGCCCGCGAAAAACTGGTGAACGGTGCGGTGCAGCAACTGAAATTGACCCGCATCATCATCGCCCATCGCCCGGAGACTATCGCCTCGGTGGATAGGGTGATTGACTTACAAGCCATAGCGGCAGATGCGCTTGCCGGCCCGTGTTATGCGTCGCAGGCGGCTTAGATGTTGCTGCGCAGTAAATGCTCTATGTTGCCGGATTCGTTATAAAATCGTCGAAAATTTTTAAACATTTTACGACTGGATTTTATGAATAACGCCATTGAAACACACGCATCCAACGATATTTTTTCCGAAGCCTTTTTGCTGGGTAATTTAGGCGCACCGTTTATTTTGGGAATGGCGATTGGCTATTTCGCCAAAAAAATGCTGCGCACGGCCTTGTTTGTCGGTGGGGCGATTGTGTCGATATTGTTCGTTGCCGAATATTACGATCTTATCAACATCAACAATATGGCGTTGGAAAATGCGGCTAGCTCAGCCGCAGAGGCTGCCAAGGAATCCGGCAGTTTCTTGCTGGATCGGCTGGCGGTGTTTACCAGCCGGGGTGTTAGCGGTGCAGGCGGTTTTTTTGTGGGATTTAAACTCGGGTAAACCGGTTTTTGCTTACCCGGCTAAGGGTTGATCATGTGGCTCAGTCAGCAGCGTGTTTTGCCTAGCTACATAGTGCCCACTTTTTTGCGTGGGCACTATGTGTCGTGAATATCACTTCAGACTATTTGCGATTAACAGGGCAGATTTATAAGATTCCAGCCGTTAATTTCGGCCAGGAAAAATACCTTGTGTGGCTACACAGTAAGTGATACCCAAAGCAGGTGAACGGTTATCAAAAGGCAGGCTTTGTCCCGCAGGCTGAACGGAAGTGGTTGGCCTACCCGTAAATTTTATGATGTTTGCCTTTAGGGAAGCGTTGGGGGCATCGCTTGAATAGATATTATCTCTCGATGTCGAGGCCGCCAATACATTGCCGGAGGGCGTACTCTTATTGCCGGCTGTACTTACTGCGTCAATCGTAGCGGAAACGTTATCTAAAAAAGTTTGCGCACCATGGGAGTGTAAAGGCATTTGGCTTGGTTGTAGGGTTACAAAGTCTATGCCGATTTCTTGGCCAATCGATATTGGCGATAGCCCCGGACCTTGTCCGACCCCGATTGGCGAACGGCCGCGCAGATCCGGTAGCATAAATGTTGTTTGTCCATCACCGCCATACTGCGTACCCAACAGCGAAAACAAGGCTGTGTTTTGCGCAATGCTCAGCGTCTGTCCGGCGGCCTCCAGATAACCGCGCGGGCAAAAGTTAAAGCTAAATGTGCAAATCTCGCCGAGAAAGGGGTCGGAACCGCAAGCCGAGGCTGATACTGGTAAGCCGGTGATAGCGATCATGGCGAGTTTCAAGAGTGGTTTATTGAATGCTTTTGACATGTTGAGTACCTTTAAATTGAGTTGAAATTAATTGAAAGCGTAGTGACGGCGTTTGCTGGTAAGGACTGAGATCAAGCCGATAGCCAGCAACCACAGGGTTTCCGGCTCCGGTACCGTGTTGTTGGTTTGCTTGGTGACCGACTCGACTGTAATCAGGCTGGACGCATTTATCGAAAATCTGCCGGAGTCCGCACCGCCGAATATGAATAGATCGGGGTTGCTATCGCCAAAGCTGATTAAGTCGCCAGGGTTTAATAGAAACGACAGCAGCAGAGTGCCGACGTCGGATACCAGGCCGCCTTTACCGGTAGCGATATTGGTATTCGGATTACTGGGTATGAATTTTTCGTTACCGCGAACGGGATCCGAAATAATTTTAGAAAACGCCAGTTCCTTGCCATCGGCTTTGTAAAAGCCAATTATGGACTGTGCGAATTCGCCGTCATTGTTCAGCGGCGGTGTGTCGGTGGCTTCGACTTGATGGCTGTATTGGAATTGCAAGTTCACCACAAAACTATCCACGGCAGACTTGTTCTCAATCGAAAAGGTATAGTCGCCGAACAGCGGGCTGATGCTTGAGGGCTCGGCGCCGCCAGTGCCGCTAGCGTTTAAATTGATACCAAAACCGTCGCCGATCTGGCTTAAGGTGCCTGACAAGGGGTCAGGACCAGTGACCGTGGAATCCACCAGCGTGGTGGTGGAAGTAGAGCCGGCGATAATGCTGGTCAGCGAGCCTGTCTGGATGGCGTTTATGGGATCGGCTGGGGAACCGAGGCTATCAAACTCGGCCGAACCGCGAATTACAATATTGCTGTCAAAAGCTGCGGCCGACACCCATCCGGAATGGGCGCCGAGCAGCAATGTGATAGCCAATGCGACATTGCGAGTCCGGCAACCGTGGTTTGTAGGTAGCTTCTTAAAATCGCTACCGATGCTCTTTTTAAATTTAATTGATTCCATCTTGATACCTCTATATTTGATTAGATTTGGCGGTAATATATTTATATTAATGACTTGTTCCGTGCAAAATGCAGGCATCTAGTAAGTATTTAAATGCAGTGGATTAAAATAATTTCTCATGCTGCTAAATTGCCATATAAATTGAATTAAATTACTTCTGTTTTATTCAAAAAATTGTATTACGGGAATTAATAGCCAATTCTTATGCCAGTTATTAGTTTTGTGCGGGAAAATAATTTATCTTTATGTTTTTAAAGATATTTTATGGCTGTGCTTGGTAGGAGGAGTCAGCATGCATAATTGGTGTGGAAGCGTTTTGGCACGATATGTCGCATGAAGTACGAAATATCGTTTTTATTTCGAGGTGGGGTTTGATTTATTGCTTAGCTCGATAGAGCGGGTAATTGAAAGTAGGCTTTTTAGCTTAGAAATACCCATTACTAAATAAGCAGAGGAAGGCTTTGTCAAACTGATGTGAAACTGCAAAAGCCCCGATTAGCCAAGCGAACAGCTTCGACAAACAAGTAAACAAAGCATCTACATGGGAAGCACCCAAATGCGCGGATACCACCATTGACGGCGTGACTGGCGAACCGGCAATCGCCGGACGAGGAGTAATGAAAGTGCGGGATTTTCTAAGTTAGGGATAGCGGAGGCTGCGGTTCGCCGATTTCATGGATCAGCACGGTCTGGCCGACTGCCAAGCTGCCGGGTTTATCGTGCAAGGCGTTTTGCCCAAAATAGACTTTGTTTTGCCATTTGCGCAGACGATTCAGCGTCGTCAACGGCTCTTTGCCGGTTGCGGCGGTGAGCGGGTCTATGGTGGGCACCGAGCAGCGCGAGCAGGGTTTGGGCAATCTAAAACCAATATCGTTGATGCTAAGCCGTCGCCAAGTGTCTTCGGCGTAGCTGTCGCAATCGCTGACGACCAGATTTGGCCGAAAGCGAATCATGTCAATTGCCAACGGCATGGCTTGGTTGAGAGCGTTTAAGGAATTTTCCGACACAATCAAAAACGGAAAGCCGTCGGAAAACGACGTTTGATCGCTTTCTAAAGCATAGTTAGGATCGACCTGACGAATATCGTCATCACTTTGGTAGACCAGCCGGCACTCGGTTTGTAAAAAATCGCTCAGCCAGGCATCGGCAACAGCGCCACAGGTTTTGGCGACACAAACGTCGTGCCAGACTACCACTTCAATGTCGTCGCCGTCTTCCGATTGCAAAGGCAGTGTTAGGTCCGCTTGATTGGGCGCCGACAAAATTAACTGTTGATCTGCAATGCGGGTTTGAATCAAGGCCATTTTGGGTAAGCGGCGCTGGCTGAGGAACTGTCTATCGCCGTCTATCAGCATCCATTTTCGGTCGTACAGCAAGCCTTTGTGGTCGACCGGCCAGTGTTCTACGCGAATGCCGGCCAGCGATTTGACCGGGTATATATAAATTTCACTGAGTATTGGCATATTGTTTTGCGCTTAGCTGAATAGCAGATCGGTTTGGGTGTGCAGTAAATGCTCTGCCAAATGTTTTTCAATGTTGTCGAACTTGATGCCGTAACGGCCGTTTTCCCGGTCGCAATGGACAACAAGTGCGGGTATATCGAAACGCTTGCCGTCGGCGAACAATAAATACAGGAATATCCGCTGATTCTTGCCGAGTTTTTTTTCGCTGAATATCGCCGCGCCGCGGCTACTCACATCCCGTAACACGACCGGAAACAGGCGTGGAAACCAGATACTTTTGACTTTGACGGCAGCACGGATGTCGTTGCGTCGATAACGAACCGCACTGCGTTTGTTAGACCATGAGCTATCAATCGTGACCTCTTGATCGAGAAAATCTAAAGAGAAATCTGGCTCAGACATGGCAAGCGCGGCAAATGTAAAGGTGGCTAAGTATTGATGTTAAACCGTTAAAATTCAATAGAGCGTGACGATTATTGACCAAGCCCAGCCAAAGCGAATCCGTTAAAATAGGGCTTTTATATCGTTCCGAACCGGATTATGAAAAAAATAGCGATTGTTTCATTTTGTTATTGTTGGCTCGCCGCGTTGCCTATCAGCAGCGCTATTGCCGCGCCTGCCAAGAAAGCCGCACCCGCCAAACCGCAGATCAGCAAACCCGCCGAGCCTGCCAAGCAGATAGTCAAAATCGGCTATTTTAGTCAGGAAAGAGCCGCCCCGGCTGCCTTATCCAATCTTGATCCGTTTATCCAGAACAAAGGCCAGATCGGCGCCGAATTGGCGATTGCCGATAACAATACCACCGGGCAATTTACCGGCCAGCACTACGAGTTAAAGCAGGTTGTAGTGCCGGTGGGCGGCGATTTGCAGCAGGCCTTCAATCAATTAGGCGAGGATGTTGGTTTGGTGGTGTTGAACGTGCAGCCAGACCAATTAAACAAGCTCGCCGATTTGCCGGCGGCGAAAAACAAATTGCTGTTCGATGCTTCTACCAGCGACGACGAGTTGCGCAACACGGATTGCCGGCATCAGGTTTTGCACCTCTTACCCAGCCGAGCCATGCGTGCCGATGCGCTGGCGCAATATATGTTAAAGAAGCGCTGGCAAAACTGGTTTTTGGTGATAGGTCCCACGCCGGAAGACAAGTTATACGCAGCGGCCATTAAACGCGCGGCCAAGAAGTTTGGTATCAAACTGGTCGCGGAAAAAGCCTGGACCAACGATTACGACGCCCGCCGTAGCGCGCAATCCGACGTGCCGGTGTTCACGCAAGTGGACGATTACGACGTGTTGGTTGTGGCCGACGAACAAGGCTTGTTCGGCGAATATCTGGATTACCGGACCTGGAAACCGCGTCCCGTGATCGGCACGCAGGGTTTGGTTGCCACTGCCTGGCACAGAACCCACGAACAATGGGGCGCGGTGCAATTGCAAAATCGCTTCAAGGACACCGCCGGCCGCTGGATGGAAGAACAAGATTACGCGGCTTATCTGGCGGTGCGGGCGATAGGCGAGGCCAGCGTCCGTAGCAAGTCCAATCAAACCCAAGCCATCAAGGATTATATCTTCTCCGAAGCGTTTGCGTTGCAGGGTTACAAAGGCGTGCCCCTGTCGTTCCGCCCTTGGGACGGTCAATTGCGGCAACCGGTATTATTGGCCGCACCGCGTTCTTTGGTTAGCGTAGCGCCGGTCGAAGGATTTTTGCATCCGAAGACCGAGCTGGATACCTTGGGTCACGACCAGCCGGAAACGGCTTGTAAATAAGCCGGTGTTGAACCAAATTTCAGAGGGTAGGGCATGAGCGATAAACGGCGCATGGAGATTAGCCAGTCGGCGATCACGGGTGTTCTGGGCGTGGAAGAAGCGCGGCCGCAAAAAAAAGGGCCGGCGCATAAACCGTTCAAAATACAAAGCCGCTATCAACCGGCTGGCGACCAGCCCACCGCCATCGCGGCGCTGGTGGAAGGCATCAACGACGGTGAATTGCATCAAACCTTGCTGGGCGTGACCGGCTCCGGCAAGACCTTTACCGTCGCCAACGTAATCCAGCAAACCCAGCGGCCGGCGATGATCATGGCGCCCAACAAAACCTTGGCGGCCCAGCTGTACGGCGAAATGAAGGAGTTTTTTCCGGAAAACAGCGTCGAGTATTTTGTCTCTTATTACGACTACTACCAGCCCGAGGCTTACATTCCTGCCTCCGATACCTTCATCGACAAGGACGCCTCGCTGAACGAACACATCGAACAAATGCGGCTGTCGGCTACCAAAGCTTTGCTCGAACGGCGCGATACCATCGTGGTGGCTACGGTTTCGGCAATTTACGGCTTGGGGGAACCCGAATCTTATTTCCAGATGGTCTTGCATTTGGTGCGCGGCGATATGATCAAGCAACGCGACATACTGCGGCGCTTGGCGGAAATGCAATATACCCGCAACGACACCGAACTGCGCCGCGCTACATATCGGGTGCGCGGCGAGGTGATCGACGTATTTCCGGCCGAATCGGAAGAACAAGCCCTGCGTATCGAGTTGTTTGACGACGAGATCGAAAGGTTGTCGATGTTCGACCCACTAACCGGTGAAGTCACGCAGCGTCTGGCTCGCTTTACGCTTTATCCAAAAAGCCATTACGTCACGCCGCGCGACCAATTACTCAGCGCGGTCGAAAAGATCAAAATCGAATTGGCCGAGCGTCTGGAGCAATTGCGCGATAATCACAAATTGGTGGAAGCGCAACGGCTGGAGCAGCGCACGCTGTTCGACATCGAAATGATCATGGAAGTGGGCTACTGCTCCGGCATCGAGAACTATTCCCGGCATTTGTCCAATCGCGCAGACGGTGAATCGCCGCCGACCATGTTCGATTATTTACCCAAGGATGCCTTGGTGATCATCGACGAAAGCCATGTCACGGTACCGCAGATTGGCGCGATGTATAAAGGCGACCGCTCGCGCAAGGAAACCTTGGTGGAATATGGCTTTAGATTACCTTCAGCCCTGGATAACCGGCCATTGCGCTTCGAAGAGTTCGAACAAATCTGCGGCCAGCGTATCTATGTTTCCGCCACGCCCAGTACTTACGAGAAAGAACATTCCGGCGCGGTGGTGGAGCAGGTAGTGCGCCCGACCGGCTTAGTCGATCCCATCGTCGAAGTGCGCCCGGCGACTAGCCAAGTCGATGATCTGTTATCGGAAATCACCAAACGCACCGCCGTGCAGGAGCGGGTGCTGGTCACCACCCTGACCAAACGCATGTCGGAAGATTTGACCGATTACCTGATGGAACACGGCGTCAAGGTGCGTTATCTGCATTCGGACATCGAAACGGTGGAGCGGGTGGAGATTATCCGCGACTTACGGCTAGGCGTGTTCGACGTGCTAGTCGGGATCAACTTGCTACGGGAGGGTTTAGATATACCGGAAGTCTCGCTAGTAGCGATTTTGGATGCGGATAAGGAAGGTTTCCTGCGTTCGCTGACCTCGTTAATCCAAACCATAGGCCGTGCCGCGCGCAATGCCAATGGCAAGGTAATCCTTTACGGGGACAAGATTACTCGTTCGATGCAACTGGCTATCGACGAAACCGAGCGCCGCCGCGATAAGCAGGAAGCGTTCAATAAAGAGCACCATATCCAGCCTAAAACCATATTCAAATCGGTTACCGATATTTTGGAGTTATCGATACCCGGTTCCGGCGGTTCCATTTCCAACGCCAGAGCGAAAGTCGCCGAACCGGCCGGCAATTACAAGGCTATGACGCCCAAACAAGCCGCCAAGGCCTTGAAGCAACTGGAAGAAAAAATGTATCAGCACGCCAAAAACCTGGAATTTGAAGATGCGGCGCGGATCAGGGATCAGATTAAATTGCTGCAAGCCGAGATGGTGGTTTAAGAGGCTTAGGTTTGTAATTAACGTTTTGGCTAACTATATTTAGTGAATTTTGTCGAGGTTCCCAGCTTGCAAAGCTTGGTCGGCAGAAGCTAAACAACGATAGCGAATTCATGAAACAGACGCCGAGAAACAGATGATACCCGCCAAAAACATACTGAACGAAAATGTTCGCGTGCTGAAAAGCGAGGTATCTAAAACCACTTATCAAGGTGTGGGTATTGCGATTGCCAGCATTCTCAGTGCATTGTTGGCCTTGAGTTATTACTACGTCGGCGAAATCTCTTTAAATGGCGTCATCAAAGCACAAACCGAAAATTACGGTCTGTGGATGCTTGAAGCACTGCCGTTTATTTTCGGATTTTGGGGCCAATATTCCAGCTCAGTCATCGCTTATCAAGCTGGGGCGATGATTTTGGACCAGACCCAGGAACTGCGCTCTCGCGCCGAATCATTAGAAAAACAAGTCAGTTATTCCACCACCCACGATTCGGTAACGGACCTACCTAACCGGGTATTGTTCTACGACCGGGTGGAGCAAGCGATGTTAGCCGCCGGCAATCAAAACAAAATGCTGTCTATCTTGTTGGTGGAAGTCGCCAATTTTAAGGAAGTTTACGACACACTGGGTCGTAACAGCAGCGACTTGATTTTGAAACAGATAGCCACGCGCCTGCAAAGCGTGGTGTTGGGTACTGATAGTGTCGCCCGTATCGACGGCAATATTTTCAGCGTGTTGTTGTCGGCGGTGGATAACGAAACTGCTGGCCTGACATTGGCCAAAAATATCCAGGCGGCCCTGGATCCGGCCTTTAAAGTCGAGCGTCTGAGTCTGGTAATCCACAGTAATATCGGCATCGTAAATTTTCCCGAGCATGGCGACGATGTGGATACTTTAGTGCAAAAAGCCGGCGTGGCATTATTCGTAGCCGGCCAATCGCACGAAGGCTACACCACTTACGCGCCGTCTCACGACGATCACAGCCCGCGCCGTTTAACGCTGATGAGCGAGCTGCGCCAGGCTATCGAAAAAGAGCAATTACATGTTTATTACCAACCCAAGGTGTCGGTGCAAACCGGGCAAGTTTACGGTGCGGAAGCCTTAGTACGTTGGCAACACCCTAAGCATGGCTTTATCGCGCCGGATGAATTTATACCCATGGCCGAAAGAACCCGGGTGATCAAGCATTTGACTGCCTGGATGCTGAAACAATCGTTCAAGCACTGCGCGGAATGGCGCAAGCGCGGTTGGGAACTGATTATCTCCGTCAATCTGTCCGCCAAGGATTTACACGATCCTGAGCTGCCGGATGTGATGGCCGGTGTGGCGGCGGCAGCCAATATCAAACCCGGCTGGATGATGCTGGAGATTACCGAGAGCTCCATCATGACCGATCCGGAGCGGGCCATGGAAGTGATTCAGCGCCTGAATGAAATGGGCTACAAATTGTCTATCGACGACTTTGGTACGGGTTATTCGTCACTGGCTTACTTAAAACGCATGCCGTTAACGGAATTAAAAATCGATAAATCCTTTGTTGTCGATTTGTTGCACAGCGAAAACGATGCAGTCATCGTTAAAGCCACCATCAACTTGGCGCACAACTTAGGATTGCAGGTGACTGCCGAAGGTGTGGAAACTCAGGAAATCATCGAAAAACTCAGCACTTACCGGTGCGACTTGGCGCAGGGTTACTTGTTCAGCAAGCCGATGCCGTTCGAGGCTTTTGGTGCGTGGGTGGAAGCCCATCGTTAAAGCAAAATTATGCAGATTCAGGAGCAGCAGTAATGTCCACAGCCTGGGCGGGTGGTACCGATGCCATTCTGGAAAGAATGGACAAGATGACCGAGCTGTTCGTCGCCGAGACACGTAAAGCTATCTATACGGGCGAATCGGCCAGCCATTGCCAGGAATGTGGGGAGC
Organism: Methylomonas sp. PHL2-19; assembly: GCF_059331595.1. Taxonomy (NCBI): domain Bacteria; kingdom Pseudomonadati; phylum Pseudomonadota; class Gammaproteobacteria; order Methylococcales; family Methylococcaceae; genus Methylomonas; species Methylomonas sp. PHL2-19. Next base: position 3,368,206 of record NZ_CP196839.1, on the reverse strand, counting down.
CGATTCCGGAAGCACGGCGTCAGGCGATTGCCTGCCAGTATTGTTTACCTTGTCAAACCGAGCTGGAAAAAAGCTGACGCAGCACTGTTTTATTGGGCGCGTTTAAACGGCAGGTATTTCGCCGCGTCTTGTTTGTAATGCCCAATCGCCTGTTTTTCCCGGGCTACAAATTGCGCCACGGCCTTGGCAAAACCGGCATCCTTTAACCAATGCGTGGAGTAGGTAGTGACCGGCTCGAAGCCGCGGGAGATTTTGTGCTCGCCTTGCGCGCCGGAATCAAAACGCGCCAAGCCGTGTTCTATACAGTAGTCCAAGCCCTGGTAATAGCAGGCTTCGAAATGCAGGGCGTTGTATTCCGCATCGCATCCCCAATATCGGCCGTACAAGGTATCCGCGCCGATAAAACTCAAGGCCGCGCCGACGTACACATCGTCTTTCATTGCCAGAACCAGCAATAATTGCTCAGGCATGGTTCGCGCAATTTGTTTGAAAAACGCTAGATTGAGATAAGGTTCGGAACTGCGTTTTAAGTAGGTCAGTGCGTAAAAGCGGAAAAATACCTGCCATTGGATCTCGGTAACCTCCGTCCCTGGAACACGCAATAGCTCAATACCTTGCTCCGCTACCCGGCGTCGTTCACGCTTAATCATCTTGCGTTTATCGGCGCTTAGGGTTTGTAAAAAATCTGAAAATGTCAGGTAGTTTCGATTAAACCACTGAAACTGCACGCCCTCGCGGACGCTTAAACCTAAAGATTTCAGCAGTTCAAGCTGGGAAGGGTTGGGAAATAAACAATGCCAGGAAGAAATGCCGTGTCGTTCGGCGAGTTGTTGGATAAAACTGAATAACAAAGCGCAGATTGCCGTTTGGTCTGCATCCGCTGCGAATAGCAGTCGCTGTCCCTGGCAAGGGGTAAACGGGATCGCGCTGATTAATTTCGGGTAATAGGCCAAGCCATGCTGCTGGTAAGCTTGAGCCCATTGCTGATCGAACACATACTCGCCCCAGGAATGGGTTTTCAAATACAGCGGCAATGCCGCCAACAATTTCTGATTGTCGAAAACCAATAAATGTGCGGCTTCCCAGCCGGTCTGCGGGCAAACGGCGGCGCTTTGTTCCAGTGCGGATAAAAACTCATGGCTTAGAAATGGGTAATCCGGTCCGCACAGCCGATTCCAATCCGCAGCGTCGATTTGCGCCATGCTGGCGATTTGTTTTACTTCCATTTTTAATCTTAGTAGAGTTAAAGCCCCCAACATACCATCAAATCATCGCCCATGACGACAGAGAAGCCGTTTTCTCAAGCTTGCGAGAACAACAAGGAACCGATTTTACAGATTCTCAAAACGGTTTTTGACCAACCGATGACAGTGTGGGAAATCGGCAGCGGCACCGGCCAACATGCCTGCCATTTTGCCGGGAACCTGCCGCATCTGACCTGGCAGCCTACCGATAGGCCGGAGAATCTGCCGGGGATCCATTTATGGCGGAACGAGGCGCAACTGGCGAATCTACTGCCGCCGCTAAGCTTGGATGTGGGGGATTTGCAGTGGCCGTGCGCGCAAATCGATGCGGTATTTACCGCGAATACTTTGCACATCATGAGCAGCGATGAAGTGAGGCTCTTATTCGCGCGGTTGGCGATCTATTTGGGTGCCGAAGCGACGATGTGTATCTACGGCCCGTTTAATTATGCCGGTGCATATACCAGCGAAAGCAACGCCCGTTTCGACCTATGGCTGAAAGAACGGGACGTGCGCAGCGGTATCAAGGATTTCGAGGCGATCATGGCCTTGGCCGAACACATCGGTTTGACCTTACAGGCCGACCACGCCATGCCGGCCAATAACCGGCTATTGGTGTTGCGGAAGCGGGCATAAGGACCACAGTCTGACCCTTGGCCTGAGCTAAGTGGCTACGTGTTATGCTGCTGCCACTATAAAATTTTTTCTATTCACGGAGTGGACGATGCAAAACGTACTAACGGTTTTTCTTCTAATCGCGACATTGATGCTACCCGGTTGCGGTTACAACACTTTTCAAACACAAGACGAACAAATCAATGCCGGTTGGGCGGAAGTGCTTAATCAATATCAGCGCCGCGCGGATTTGGTACCGAATCTGGTGAATACGGTGAAAGGCTACGCCGGACATGAAAAGGACGTATTGGAAGCGGTGACAGCATCGCGCGCCAAAGTCGGCAGCATGCAAGTGACGCCGGAATTGGTGAACGACGAACAGGCTTTTGCCAAGTTTCAAGCGGCGCAGGGCGAACTGAGTTCGGCTTTGTCGCGGTTGATGGTGGTGTCGGAAAATTACCCGCAACTGAAGGCTGACGCCAATTTCCGCGATCTGCAAGCGCAATTGGAAGGTACCGAAAACCGTATCACCGTGGCACGCAATCGTTATATCGCCGCGATCAAGGAGTACAACATCACCGTGCGCTCGTTTCCCAGCAATCTGACTGCGATGCTGTTTGGCTACAAAACCAAGCCATCGTTTACCGTTGAAAATGAGAAAGCCATTTCGACTGCACCAGTGGTTGATTTTGGTAAATAAGATGCGGAAGACAGCTGGCTTTTCAGGGTTTTGGGTCGCCCGATTCCTGGCGGTTTGTCTGTTTGCGGCGGCCGTAAATGCCGAGCAAGTAGTGCCCAATCTTGAACAGCGTGTCACCGATATGACCGCTACCTTATCCACACAGCAAAGAACCGAGCTGGAACAACGCTTACAGGCGTTTGAACAACAAAAAGGCAGCCAGATTGCGGTATTGATCGTTGCCACTACCCAGCCGGAAGACATTGCGCAATATGCTATTCGCGTGGTCGAACAATGGCGTCTGGGCCGCAAGGGGGTCGATGACGGCATATTGATGTTGCTGGCCAAGGACGACCGCGCCACGCGCATCGAAGTGGGTTACGGCTTGGAGGGTGTGGTGCCGGACGTATTGGCTAAGCGGATTATTGACGACGTCATGATTCCGTATTTTCGGCAGGGCGACTATGCGGAAGGTATTAATGCCGGCGTGGATAGCCTGATCGGAATATTTGATGGTGTGCCACTGCCTGCCCCTCAAGCTTCGTTTGTCGATGGGCGGGTGCAACGCTTGCTGCCCCTCTTGGTGTTTCTAGCGGTGGCCGGCGCTTGGATTTTACGGACTCTGTTTGGAAGCTTTCTCGGCGGGATAATCAACGGCAGCGTGGTTGGTATTATCGCTTGGCTATTGAACGCGGGTTGGCTGGTTGTATGTCTTGCGGCATTGTTTGCGTTCATGGTTTCGCTTAGCAATGGCAGGCGTGCGTTTCGCGGCCGGCAAAACGACAATTTTTACGACGATGACGATTTTGGCGGCGGGTCGGGAGGCGGATTCTCCGGCGGAGGCGGCGGTTTTGGCGGCGGCGGTGCGTCGGGGAGATGGTAGACCATGCAAGTGATTAGGGGCTGTTGCCATTTTGAAACGATAGCCTTGAAATCGAACGGCTCTGCCTCATTGATTGATTTTTCAATCAGAAGACAAGTGAGCTATGCCGCGACAAATGTTTACGGATGCATACTGGAATAAATTCAAAGCCATCCTGTTAAGCCTGGGGATTTATGACAAGCCTTCGCTCAGGCAAACGGTAGAAGGGATTTTTTATCGCATGCGAGTCGGCTGCCCCTGGCGAGACCTGCCTGCCACGTTTGGTAAGTGGAATGCAGTCTACAAACGGTTTAATGCGTGGTCACTGCAAGAAAAACTGATGGGCATCTTTCGAGGCCTGGTTGTGGCACCGGATTTGGAATGGACCTTTATTGACGGCAGTATCGTGAAAGCGCATCAGCATAGTAGTGGTGCGGCTCATGAACAGGATGCCGCGATTGGGAAATCCGTTGCGGGTAACACCACGAAAATCCATATGGCCGTTGATGCCTGTGGGCTGCCTATTCATTTCTCGATCACCGGTGGTGAAGTCCATGACTGCAAAGAAGCGCCGGAATTAGTGGCTAAACTGCCTTTGGCTGACTACACGGTCGCTGACAAAGGCTATGACAGTGAACCTCTACGGATTCAAATTCGAGAGAAAGGGAGTGTCCCTATCATTCCTAGAAAACAAAATTCAATCGTCGGGAATGACGGAATGGATTGGTGCCTCTACCAATATCGCCACCTCGTTGAAAATGTCTTTGCGCGATTGAAACATTTCAGAGCCATCGCAACGCGATATGACAAATTGAAACGCAATTTTGAAGGCGTTGTCGCTTTGGCCTGCGCTTTTATTTGGTTACCCATGTAAAACGGCAACAGCCCCTAGATTCCTAAAGCATATTTTTAGTGGTCCCTGGCGTGTGCGTCTGGCGTTTTCCAAGCGCAGTTTGCAAGCTATCGAAGCGGCAATCACTGAAAGCGAAACATCACACTTGGGTGAAATTCGTTTTGTGGTGGAAAGTGCGCTGGAGATAGGCGAGTTATTGCAGGGTGTTACGCCGAGACAACGCGCGCTTGAGGTATTTTCACAATGCCGAATCTGGGATACGGAACACAATACCGGCGTGCTGATTTATTTGCTGTTTGCTGATCGTGATGTAGAGATTGTCGCTGATCGCGGTATACATGCCAGAGTTGGCGAAGCGGTTTGGGCCCGGATTTGCAAACAGATGGAAGCGCAGTTTAGGGCAGGTCGATTCGAATTAGGCGTGATTGAGGGGATTGCCCAAATCACCGCGCAATTGCAAAAGCATTTTCCGGCGTTAAATAAAGAAAATCCCAACGAAATAGCTAACACGCCGCTAGTTCTTTAAGCCATTTTTTTGCAGCGATTGTCTGTTGTTTTTTAAGTGTCTTTCTCTTGAATTTCTTGTGGTCTAACACCATATTGATATAGAACCATTCAGGTTTTTACATGCAACAAAGAGGAGAATCGACATGAGTAACTTAAGCCCATTTGTTAGTCGCGGTCTGTTTGACGAACTGTTTCGCGATGTTAATCCCGGTTATTACATTAAACCGCTGCACGGTGACGGTTTGCCGGCGCAAATCAAAGTGGATGTGAAGGAAAATCCAGCCGAGTTTATCGTCCAAGCCGAAATTCCGGGCGCTGGTAAAGAGAACATCCATGTGGATATCGATGGCAACGTGGTTGCCATCCGCGCGCAAATCAGCCAGTTGGATACCGAAAATAAAGACGATAAATTGCTGCGTAGTGAGCGCTATTTCGGTGAAGTGTCGCGCAGCTTTCAACTATCCGCCGAGATTGACGAGGAAGCCAGCAAAGCCCGTTACGAGAACGGCATATTGACGCTGAATCTAGCGAAGAAGCTGAAAAAAAGCGGACAGCGGATGACTATCGATTAAGTGCTGCTAAGGGCCTCCCAGCCCTTAGATACTAATACCCCTGAGCCTTCGAAGGCTAGGCCGATTCTGGCCTCGATAGGCTCAGGGAGAACGGAATGTCTGTCTGGGACGTCATCGTTCGTGCTTCATCTGCACCAAGATAAAACGGATACGGGATGACTGATGATCAAACGTCGATGGACCACTTGCGCCAGGCCCAAACCAGAAATATAGTAAAAACCCCGAAAACGCCAAAAAACACGCAAAGAACGTGCAGGAAGCCAAGTGGTAAAAAACCCAACAGTCCGTTGTTACTACTGAATGGTGCAAACGGCTGCATGTCCGCATGCATCATGCTGTCCAAAAACACATGAGAAAACGTGCCGATAAACGCACCAGTAATCGCGGGTATCCATGCAATGTCGGTTCGGATTCTTAGCCAGCGCAGAGTTTTTGAGCCAAGCCCGGCATTCCAAAACCTTAATAGGAAAACACAAATTGGTTTGCCTACCAGTGCGGAAAAACCGCCGATACAGATGGCGCCAAGGTAGGTGTGAGTCGCGCCGTGTAAAATCATATCGCCGCGAACCATGCGCACCAATGGTTCTATGTCCATCATCACCTGTGCGAATCCAAACACTGTCAAGCTGAAATATTTGCCGAAAACTGCTTTGATTGCCGTGCCGGGTCCCATGTGAAAAGGCGTGAAAGGCATGGGGCTTCAGAGGATTGCGATGGGAGAAAACTTACGGGTACGTCGAGACGCAGATGTACCCGTAAATATCAATGCCGGATCAATAAACGTCTCTGACGTAGCGTTTGTCTTTTTTCAATTGGTTGACATACTCAACCGCCTCGACCAAAGTTTTCTTGCCATGCTCGCGAATCACATCGTGCAGGGCTTGATCGACGTCTTTGGCCATCCGGTAAGCGTCGCCGCACACGAAGAAGTAACCGCCTTGTTCCAGCCAGGCATACAGTTCGGCACCATGCTCTTTCATGCGATCCTGCACATAAATTTTTTCCGCCTGGTCGCGTGAGAACGCTAAATCCAGCTTGGTCAGCAAGCCGCTGGATTGCATCGCTTCGATTTCCTCACGGTAGATAAAATCGGTCGAAGCGTTGCGGTCGCCGAAAAACAGCCAGTTTTTACCAGAGGCCTTGCGGAATTCGCGCTCTTGCAGGAAGGCGCGGAACGGCGCGATACCGGTGCCGGGTCCAACCATAATCATGGGCAGGCTATCATCGGCCGGCACGCGGAAGTTGTTGTTGGGGGTGAAGAATATCCGTATATCGGTTTCTTCATTCACCAAATCCGCCAGATAAGTGGAGCAAACGCCTTTGTGTTGGCGGCCATGCGCGTCGTAGCGCACGCTGGCGACTGTCAGATGCACGCTGTCCGGATGTTTCTTGCCGCTGGAGGAGATGGAGTAAGCGCGATGTTGCAACGGTTTTAATAAACGCAAAAATTCGGCGGCCGAAAATTCCACGCCGGGGAATTGCAACAGTAGATCGAGTATGTCGCGGCCCCACAGGTAATCGGACAGTTTTTCCTTGTCGCCGGACAGCAATAATGCGTTTAACTCTTGATCGCCGGAACGGCTGGCGATCTCTTCAATCAGTTCTTTGCTGGGTAATTTGATCTCGAAATGTGTGCGTAAGGCATCCGACAGCTTCATTAATTCGCCATTGACCGGTTCATCCTCCGCGCCAGTGCAGCCGATGGCTTTGACGATTTGCGCGACCAGATCCGGGCAGTTAGTCGGGATCACGCACAATGCGTCGCCGGCTTCGTAACTGAGGCCGGAGCCGTTGATAGAAATTTCGTAATGCCGAGTTTCTTTCGACGAATCCAATGCCGTGACAATGCGGTTGACGCGCATTTTGGCTGGGAATGGGTTTTTGCGGTTGTAAACCGATTTGGCAGTTTGGGTTTCGGTATCGACTACCGCAACGGTGCTGGCGCCTTCCGCCATCAACGGAATCACTTCGCTGAGCCATTTTTCCGCTGGGGCTTCAAAATCCACATCGCAGTCGACGCGGTCAAACACGCGCTTGGCACCCAGAGCTGCCAGTTTATTATCCCAGTCTATTCCAGCCTGACAGAACAAGTCGTAACTGGTATCTCCCAGGGCCAATACCGAATAATTGACGTTGTCCAGGTGCGGCGCGGCATCACTATTGGCCGCTTCCCAAAGCATTTCGGCGTTGTCCGGCATAGCGCCTTCGCCGTATGTGCTGGTAATGATTAGCAAGTATTGCATTTGCGGCAATTGGCCGATTTCAACTTCATCCATGCTTTTGACGACCGGTTGCAAGCCATGTTTTTTGGCTGCATTGGCGGCGTCGTTAGCCAGCGACTCGGAGTTGCCGGTCTGAGTACCATAAAGAATGTGCAAGGTGCGGGCGTTCGCTTGATTGACACTACCGGCGCTTTGCAACATATGGCTGTGCATGCCGGCGAAAAAACCGCCAAGCCAGGCGCGTTGAGTATCACTAAAAGGGGCGTTTTGCGGGATAAAAGGTGCTTTCATTTCATTACCATCTGTGGACAGGTGTCAGGTTGTCCAGTCACTGTATTTGGTTCTTGCCAAGTGGCGCGCGAAGGGTGCATGAAGCACCCTCCCTCAGCTCAGGCAGACTCGCTTTCCAGCATGTCTTTCACAATAGACAGGCTTTCCAAGCTCGCCAGATTTTTATCGATAGACGGCAGGCCGGCCAACGCTAAACGGTTGAATCTATCTTGTTCGATGATCCAGGCCGTGGAGCCTATCGAGTAAATGCTTTGCACGTCGCGCAGCATCAGCGTGGTTTTGTAGTCGTTCAGGCGTTTTTCCGCCATCAACGAGGCTAACTGACCATCATCGTATTGGCTGTAAGCTTCGCGGATATTTTTAATCAGCGCATCTTGCAGCTTGCGCGGACGTTCCATCACGAGTTTGTAGGCATGCTTATCAACTAAGGCTTCAGTAGCCGGTTGGCCGGCTTTAGTTAACTGATCGCGGGCAATTTGCTGGGCTTTATCGATCACCGCATAGCTGTTGATCAATTTCAAGGTCAGATCGGTGTCGGTTTCGCCGTAACCGGGAATGGCGCCATCGAACAATGGTGTATTGTGTTTGTAAGCCTGTTTGATTTGCTCGATTTGTTTTTGCGCAAATGCCACCGACAGCTCTTCGATCATCGCTTTGCGATCCAGCGCTTTGCTTAGGTATTCCGCCGTTTGCGTGCGATTTAACCAGAGCGGCAAGGCAAATTTGAAGTGCCGACGCTCGTTGGCCCAATTAGCCAGGATAGCCTTGGCTTTTTCCGAGTCGGTATGTTCAACATGTTGTTCCAGCATGTACAAAATAAATTGCTCATGGCTGCTTGCTAGGTCGTTGTCATCGGTCAAACTGTGTATGGATACCGAGGTATCGTCATACAGATCATTTAAACGATTGTCTGGATCGTATTGGTAGGCGTTGCCGCCAGACATGCCGGTGCAGAAGCCTTTACCAAAGCCGCCCAGATTCAATACCGCGCCGTTAATCATGTATTCGCAGGCAAAATCACCGACGCCTTCGACAACCGCCATCGCGCCGGAGTTACGCACGGCAAACCGGTCGCCGGCTTCGCCATTGATAAAGGTTTTGCCGCCGGAAGCGCCGAACAGCGCGAAGTTACCGATCAACACGTTCTCGCCGGGTAACTGGGAGCCGCCACCGGGTGATTTAATCACGATGGTGCCGCCGCAAGCGGTTTTTCCGACACCGTCGTTGCAAGTGCCGGTGTGTTCCATGCGCATGCCGTCGTTGTTGAACGCGGCATAACTTTGGCCCGCCGAGCCATGGGTGCGAACGATAATTGTATCGTCGGCTAAATAGCGGCGACCATGTTGGTTGGTATAGATGATGTTCGATTTAGCGACTTGCTCAGGGCTGAGTTCATAAGCCAACAAGCGTTCCAGATCGACTGCGGTTTGACCGCCGACGGTTTTGTTACGGTTGTTCAGTTTGAATTCGTCGCCTTCGACAAGCACTTGCTTTTGACCTTTTTCGAACAAGGCCGATTTAACGCGGGCAAAGATCAAATCGTCGATGGCGAAATCTTTTTCCAGATAAATCGGTTTCTCAATTTTGACAACCGGTACTTCCGCCAGTAGTTTTTGCAAATGGATTTGGCCGACCATGCTCGGATGATCGATCAAATGCAGCAACTCGGTTTTGCCGCGAATTTCCTGCAAACTGGTGTAGCCTAAGTCAGCCAGGATTTCGCGCACTTCGTGGGCCAGGTTCATAAAGAACTGTGCCAACACGCGCGGGTCGCCTTTGAATTCCTCGTGGGCAGTGGTCAAACCGGCGGGGCAGCGGATGTTGCAGTTTTTCGCCATCACGCAGCGCAGCATCATCAAGGCGGTGGTGCCGAATTCAAAGGAATCGCCGCCTAAAATAGCGGATTTGACGACGTCGGCACCGTTCTGGTGGGCCGCGCTGCAACGTATAATCACCTTATCGCGCAAGCCGTTGGCTGCCAGTGCTTGATGCACTTCGGCGATACCTATTTCCGGCGAACGACCGGTGTTTTTCAAACTGGTCACCGCCGCCGCGCCGGTACCACCCGTGTTGCCGGCCACGTTAATCACATCGGCACCGGCCTTGGCGACACCGACCGCGATAGTGCCGATACCTTCCGAAGATACCAGCTTGACCACCACGCGAACGCGCGCGGCTTTGGCATCGTGGATCAATTGGCCCAGGTCTTCGATGGAATAAGTGTCGTGATGCGGTGGTGGGCTGACCAGTTCTACTTTGGGTGTGCCGCCACGTAATGCAGCGATTTCCACTGATACTTTCGGTGCAGGCAATTGGCCGCCTTCGCCGGGCTTGGCGCCTTGGCCGATTTTGATTTCAATTTCTTCCAGATTCGGATCGGCCAGATAGCCGGCCCAGACGCCGAAGCGGCCGGACGCGAACTGTTTGATTTTACTGGAGCGTATCGTGCCAAAGCGGCTGGAGTGTTCACCACCTTCGCCGGAGTTACTCATGCCGCCGGCAATGTTGGTGCCTTGCGCCACGGCTTCGTGGGCTTCGGCCAGCAGCGCGCCGTGACTCATCGCGCCGGACGCGAAAGTCGGGGTTATTTCATGGGCTGGTTGCACCTGATCCAGTGCTATCCGCGAGCGGGCAGGGCGCACGTTGCTCAAATAATGGTAAATCAGGCTGTCGCTGTCGTTCGCCCGCAGACTGATACTGTCGTTTTCCAGGTTTAAACCAAAATCGTTGCCGGCAAAACGAGCTTTCAGATGTTCTGCTAGTTGTTCCAGACGCGCTTTGCTTGAGTTCTCGGTAAACCGAATGCTGAAGACCACGCCGTTGCTTTTCTCGACTTGTAAGCCGCGGATCAGGTAGTTGTTGTTACCGTGTAAATCTTGGCTGCCCAGCAGGCGATCAAAATCGGCTTTGCTGTTAGCGGCGCTGACATCGGCTGGGAACTCCATCACATCGCGCAAAGCAGCGGGACGGTTCGCGCGTTCCTGAGCCAGATTGTGGGTAAAGCTGCGATAAGCCGGGGTAATGCCGAAAGCGTCGATTTGCTCGGGTGTGCGTTTCTCATAGCCAAAATCTAAATACGCCGTATCGCTGGCTTCCGGCGCTTGTTGTGGTGCTATGTACATGATCGCTTCATCGGTCATGTTGATATATTCTCGCACCGCCGTATTGCCAAACGTGTGACCGGCGCCTTCATTCCGCTCTTTGAATAATCCAAGGAATGGAATGTCGCTTTCGCTGGTGACGGATAGCGCCTTATGGTGCCATTCCGTTGCGCTGGCGGCGATGTCGCTGTATCGCACACCGCCCACCGAGGCATTGATGTTGGGGAAATACGGTTTTAGTTTTGGTTCGTCGGTATCCAGGTAGTTGGATTCGAAAAACTCGCCGCCGATATAGCTTTCCGCGGTACACAGGCCGAATTTGCCCATGGTTTTCATCAGTGATTTTTCGACGCCTTTTTGAAAGCTATACAACGCTTTTTGCTGTGCTGCAGAATCGGCATATTCGGTGATTACCCGGTTATGCACGCTGAGCGGGCAGATTGCGGAGGCGCCGAAGCCCAGTATGGTGGCGACGTCGTGTGGGCTGGCTGCCTGGCCGGTTTCCATGATCAGCGAGCTGTTAAAGCGCAGACCATGTTTGACCAGATGCTGGTTGGCCGCAGCAATGGCGAGCAGCGCCGGGAGAGCTGCCTGGGATTTGCTGATGTTGGCATCGCTTAAAATGATAATGCCGGTATTGTCGCGCGCAGCTTGTTCGACTTGTATGCATACCGCTTGCAAGGCTTGTTCTAAAGCCAGTTCATTTTGCGCGGCATTGTCAAAGTTCGGAGTGTATAGCGCCTCAATAGTCGCGGTTTTTACCTGGCTTTGTCTGCGAATCTGCTCCAGTTGAGTGCGTTGCAGAATCGGCGATTCGATCATCAGCTGTTTGCTGCTTTGCGGGGCAAAAGTGGGTTTGGCGCCCAGGGCCACGCGCAAAGTCATGCCGTCGCTTTCCCGCAGGGAGTCCAGCGGCGGATTGGTCACTTGCGCAAAGCGTTGGCTGAAATAACGCGACATACCGCCTTCAGATGCGCTCAAAGCATTTGGCGTCAGGCCGTAACCCATCGCGGAGACTTTTTCCAGGCCGGTTTGCAGGATAGGGTCCAACAAAAATTTAAAGCTTTCCTGGTTCAGCGAATAAGCTGTGTGACGTTGGTCGATATTCAGTTCATGCTCGTTACTGAGTTCCGAAAGCTCTACTTTGGGCAATTCGCTGATATGAACGCAGCTTTGTTTCAGCAACGTTTTGTAGTCTCTTTCCTTAGCCAAACGCTCCATCACTTGATGGCTGTTGTAAGATTCACCGGTGCTATGGTCGAAATACAGCATGCCGCCTGCTTCGATGCGGCCACGTTTGAGTACTTTTTCCGGTGGAAAATCGATCTGGCCCGCTTCGGACATCACCGCCAGGTATTCTGCGGTTTCGACGGAGCGCAATGGTCTTAAGCCCAGGCGGTCCAGGCGCGCACCGACGCGAATGCCGTCATTGAAGATTAACGCGGCCGGGCCGTCGTTTTTCTCTTCGTACAGGCTGAAATATTCCAGCATCGCGCGTACATCTTCCGATAGGGTGCTATCGTTTTCCCAAGCCGGTGGCATCATCGCCAAAATAGCGGTGACAATGTCCAGTTGATCTTCGTTGATGCGGCGGGTCAGGGTTTGATCCAGGCGGCCGGAATCGGATTGGCCGCAAGGAAACACCACATGTTTGTTGTTTTGCCGAGCAATAGCGTTTTCGCTCAGGCGGTTTTTCTTGTCGGTGTTCAGCTCGCCGTTGTGTGCCATATACCGAAAAGGCTGCGCCATCATCGTCGCCGGTGCGGTATTAGTGGAAAAACGGGTATGGAAAAACAGCGTACTGATTTCGTGGTCCGCGTCGTACAAATCGACAAAGTAGGGGATGACTTCAAACGAGTTCAGGCGGCCTTTGTAAACTTGGGTGCGGGAACTCATGGATAACGGGTAAAAGCCATTCAGTTCCGGGCGAGTAAAGCCATGGGCTTCAATAGTCAGCAGCGCAGATTGAATATGCCTTTCAAAAGCCTCGTGACTGGCATCTTTGAGGGATTTTGGTCGACCGAAAATGACCTGTTTGATCGGTAATTGCGCGCGCAACGCTGCGGCATTCAACACAGAACTGTCAACCGGCACTTCCCGCCATTTGATAATCGGTAGATCGAATTCCAGAAATTGTTCTTCGACCAGTTTTTGTGCTTCGGAATCGTAATGCGCGTGATCTTCCGGGAAGAAAAAGTTGGCTACGCCAAATTGCCCCAGTTCCAGGTCCGCATTCCCTGTGGCCTTACGGAAAAACTTCAGAGACAAATCGATATTAACGCCGGCGCCGTCGCCTATACCTTCCGCGCTCATGCCGCCGCGATGAGGAATAGTACACAAGGCTTCGTGTGACTTGACTAGGAGCTCGTGAGTCTGTTTGCTGTCTTTGCGGGTGATAAATCCAACACCGCAGCTGTCCTGGGAAAGATCAGCGTCGTAAAGCATGTGTATTGCGTTAATTTTCTGGGCGTTTTTAATCATTGCTATCCAGATCCTCTCATACTGAATAAATGCGCTAGCCGGTATTTTCCTTACCGGTAGTGCCGTTTATGGTTTTTCTGCCTGCTGCGTGTTAGAGTCGTCCCATGCGGCGAGAATCCCTGATTAACTTCGGAATTTCAGTTGGCGAAACTTTGTAATTCTACCATGTGGGGCGGCCTCTGTCATTCCGTAAAGCCAATGGCGGCGTCGTTCTCTCGTCTGGTCTCTAGTTTTAAAACTTTGTGAAGAAATATGAAAGAACAATTTGATGTGGTGATCGTCGGCGGAGGGATGGTGGGTGCCGCCGTGGCTTGTTGTCTGGGTGGTAGCGAGTTAAAAGTAGCTGTGATAGAAGCGCAGGTTTCAGAAGCTTTTTCCAGCGAGCAGCCGCATGATTTAAGAGTTTCAGCCTTAAGTATTGCCTCGAAGAACATTCTGGAAGCCGTCGGCGCTTGGGAAGGCGTGACGTCACGCCGTTATTGCCCGTTCAAACGCATGCGGGTTTGGGAAACGGCCGGCGATACCACGTTTAACAGCGATGACATTCGCTATCCCGAGCTGGGCTATATCGTCGAAAATCGCATCACCCAGCTGGCATTACTGGATAGACTGCCAAGTTTTGAGAATATTGAATTACTGATGCCGCAAACCATCACCAAGATAAATTACGACGGCCACGAATCGGAGTTGGTATTGGCGGATGGTCGCGTGCTTCAAGCAAAGTTGCTGGTTGCGGCGGACGGCGGGCAGTCGCGAGTCAGGCAGGCGGTAGGCTTGGGTGTGACCAGCTGGGATTACAATCAGCACGCTTTGGTGATTTACATAGAAACGGGCTATCCGCAACAGGACATCACCTGGCAACGTTTTGTGTCCAGTGGCCCGCAAGCATTTTTACCGTTGACAGGCAATTATGCTTCCATTGTTTGGTATCAATCCCCCGATGAAGTCCGGCGTTTACAGGCCTTGTCTTACGAGCAATTGCGGGATGAGCTGGTAGCGGCTTTCCCTGATTGCCTGGGTGAGGTCAAGCAGGTGTTAGGTGTGGCGAGCTTCCCGCTGAAGCGGCAGCATGCGCAACGCTATGTGAAACAAGGTGTGGCTTTGGTGGGTGATGCGGCGCACATGATTAATCCATTGGCCGGGCAGGGCGTCAATATCGGTTTGCTGGATGCCGCGGCTCTGGCTGAAACTCTGGTGGACGCCCATAAACGTGGTAAGAGCATAGCCGACTTGGCGGTGTTACAACGCTACGAATCCATGCGCCGCAACGAGAATCTGAAAATGATGACCTTAATGGATGTGTTTTATCGGTCATTTAGTAACGACATTTTGCCGATTAAACTGTTAAGAAATCTTGGTCTGGGTTTGGCGCAACGCATCACCCCAGCGCGCAATAAAGCTATGAAGGCGGCGATGGGGCTGGAAGGTCGTCTGCCGAAATTGGCGCGCGGTGAGCGCCTGTTGGCAAGATAGCGTCTCTAACCTTTCAGGCTCAAATATCTCAACATCGTGGTGCGTATCTGGGCCTTCTTATCTTCATCGCTGATCGGTAGCGACTGCTGGTCGCTGATGTAGAACATGTCTTCCGCGCGACTGCCTATCGTCGTGATTTTTGCGTCGTGCAGTTGAATATCCAGCTCCGTAAACGCCTTACCTATGGTCGATAGCAAGCCGGCGCGGTCCGTCGTCACTAATTCGATGACGGTGTGTTTATGCGACGGATCTTCCAGAAATGTGATGCTGGTTTCTATCGGAAAGTGTCGGGCCTGGCGGGACTGCTTGTGGATATTCTTTGACGCTTTCACTTTTTTGGCGATTAAGCCTTGGCGTAGCGAGGTGCAGATATGTACTTCGCGATACAAGTCGTTAATGGCTTCGCCGGATTGTTCCAAAACCTGAAAACTGTTCAGTACGTATTGATCGGCAGTCGTGATGATTCTGGCATCCAGAATTGTCAGGCCCAAATGGTCCAGAGTCGCGGTCGAAATCGAAAAAATCTGTGCTTCGTTGCGGGTGTAAACGAAAATCTCCGCACTGCCGCGCTGGGTTTGCGGGCGCAGTAATACCAACGGCAGTTCGCTTTCCTGACAGGCCGCGATGGCGATGGTGTGCCAGGCGATTTCGTCCGCAGAATAGCGCAGAAAATAGTCGTCGCTGAGATGCTGCCACGACTGCGTGATATTGGTTTTGGATATACCCAGTTTCAAAAGCTCGTCGCCCGCTTCTTTTTTGTTTTCCTGTACCCGTTCCGAGCGGGCCACCGGATTTTGCAGGCCGCGGTGCAAGGCTTGGTGGGTGGAAATATACAAGTCTTTAAGCAATACGTCTTTCCAGGCATTCCATAAGCTAGGGTTAGTGGCGCGAATGTCCGCCACAGTCAGTAAATATAAATAATTTAGCCGCTCTATACTGCCGACTTCCTGGGCGAAGGTGTGGATCACGTCCGGATCGCTAATATCCTTGCGTTGTGCGGTCATTGACATCAACAGGTGCTGACGAACCAGCCAAGTGATCAACTTGGTATCGTGGCTTGATAATTCGTGTTGCTGGCAAAAGTTGTTGGCAATGGTTTCGCCGAGCGTGGAATGATCGCCGCCTCTGCCTTTGGCTATGTCGTGAAACATGGCGGCGATGTACAAAATGTCAGGCTTTGAAATCAGTAAAAAAATATTATTGCAAAACGGTAATTCCTTGTTGTGTTTGGCCAGCGAGAAGCGTCGCAAATTACGGATAACAAACAGAGTGTGCTCGTCCACGGTATAGATGTGGAATAGGTCGTATTGCATGCGCGCCACGATATTGGCGAAATCCGGCAAATAGGCGGCAAGTACACCGTAACGGTTCATGCGCTTGAGTTGGCTGGTAATGCCGCGCGGCTGCCTGAGAATATCCATGAATAGGCGGTTGGCCTGTTTGTTGGTGCGGAATTCGGCATTGATCAGGTGTAGGTTTTTGCGAATCAAGCGGATGGTGCTGGCGCGAATGCCCTTCAAAGAGGGCGATTGTTGCAAAATTAAAAAAATTTCCAGCAAAGCCAGCGGTTGTTTTTGAAATACGTCTTTGTGGCTGACTTCCAGATAGCCGTCAATCGATGAAAAATTGGCGGTGATAGGGATGGGAGTTAGGCTTTCCTTGTTGCTGATCAGTCTCTCGTTCAGCAGTTGCAAGAGCATTTCATTCAGGCGTTCAATGTCCACGACAGTTTTGAAGTAAAACTGCATGAATTGCTCGACGTCGGGTTGTTCGTTTTTATCGATGTAACCGAACTGGCTGGCTAGCTCGCGTTGGTAATCGAACACCAATCGGTCTTCGCAGCGGTTGGTCAGATTGTGCAGTGCAAAGCGCAGGCGCCAGAGGATGTCGCGAGCGGTAATAAGATTGTCGTATTCGGATTTCGGTAAAAAACCGTACTTGATCAACTCGCGGAGAGAGGATGCGTTGTAATGGCGCTTGAATACCCAGCTGATGACCTGCAAGTCGCGAAGTCCACCAGGGCCTTCCTTGATGTTGGGCTCCAGGTTGTAAGCTGTGTCGTGGTACTTGCTATAGCGCTTTTGCTGTTCAGCCATTTTGGCTGGAAAAAATTGTTCCGATGGCCAGAGTGTTTCAGAATTTACCTGGTGTTTTAGATCGCTAAATAGTTCGGAGTTGCCGGTAATCAGGCGCATCTCGAGCAGGTTGGTAAAGACGGTTTGGTCGTCCGCGGCAACCGCCAGACACTCTGCTACAGAGCGTGTACTGAGTCCTGGTTTTAAGCCAATGTCCCAAAGAAAATTACAAAAACTGGATACCGGCTGTTGAAAGTCTATCGGGTTGGCGGCGTCTAGCAGCACCAAGATATCGATATCCGAGTAGGGAAACAATTCGCTTCTGCCATATCCGCCGGTCGCAATCAGGCTATGGCGGCTAGCGGCTGCGTCGAGGAAATGTAGCCAGCAGGCGGTCAATAGATTATCGATGAAGCGAGCTTTCTCGGTCAGTAGGCCGACGGTCGCCTGGTCCGGGTTAAAGCGCATTTTTAACTGCGCATTTTCTTCGTTAATCGCATTCTTGAATTTGGCGACCGGATTTTCGCCTGCAAAGCAGTCGAGAAAATCGTTTTCGGTGAACAGCGCTTGGCTCACAGTTCTTCCTGTCTCAGCGTCAAAATCTCGTAGCCGGTGTCGGTCACCAAAATCGTGTGCTCCCATTGTGCTGACAAGCTGCGGTCCTTGGTCACTGCCGTCCAGCCGTCGGCAAGGATCTTCATATGGCGTTTGCCTTGATTGAGCATGGGTTCTATCGTAAAAATCATGCCGGGCTCGATTATTTCGCCTTCACCGCGTTTGCCGAAATGCATCACGTGTGGGTCTTCGTGAAATTTTTTGCCGATGCCGTGACCGCAGAACTCTCTGACGATAGAGTAGCGATTGCTTTCCGCGTGTTTTTGAATGGCGTGGCCTATGTCGCCCAGGCGGGCGCCGGGTTTGACTTCCGCTATACCCAAAAACAGGCATTCGCGGGTGATGTCTACCAAGCGTTTGGCGTGTGGACTGACCTCACCGATACAAAACATTTTGCTGGTGTCGCCGTGATAACCATCCTTTATCACCGTAATATCGATATTGACGATGTCGCCGCTCTTTAGTTTTTTCTCGCTGGGAATACCGTGGCAAATCTGTTGATTAATGGATGTGCAAATCGACTTAGGGAAGCCGCGATAATTTAAGGGGGCTGGAATGGCTTGTTGCACATCGACGATGTAGTCGTGGCAGATTTGGTCAAGCTCTTCGGTGGATATGCCGGCAACGACGTAGGGGGCGATCATTTCAAGTACTTCGGCGGCCAGTTTTCCGGCAACGCGCATCTTGTCGATTTCTTCAGCGGTTTTTATGGTAATAGTCATCGGCAGGTGGCTAATTATTAGGATAAAAGCGGGTGCGGGCCTGGTTTTGCTATTTAATTCAAGATGCTCTCGCAGGCAGGCGCCGACAGGAGTCTATCAGACTTGAAGTTGTTGTGAAATTCTAATCATGGTATAAAGGTAAGTTCACTATGTAACCAATACTCACACTTGTCGACACGGTCGGTGGGGTGCTGAAAGTCTATTGCAGATTTTCGGTCACTGATCGGGGCGAGTGGAGGCGTAACCCAACGCCGAATTTTCGGCAATATTAGGAGAAGTAAATGGCAGCAGTGTCAATGCGTCAAATGCTGGAAGCGGGTGTTCACTTTGGACATCAAACCCGTTACTGGAACCCAAAAATGGCTTCATACTTGTTTGGAGCGCGTAACAAAATTCATATCATCGACTTGGAACAAACACTTCCATTGTTTAATGATGCGATGAACTACCTCGGCCAAATGACCGCCAACAAAGGTACCATCCTGTTCGTCGGTACCAAAAAAGCGGCGCGTAAAGTGGTAGCCGAAGAAGCAAAACGTTGTGGCATGCCCTACGTCAACCATCGTTGGTTGGGCGGCATGTTGACCAACTTCAAAACCATCAAAAAATCCATCAACCGTTTGAAAGAACTGGAAGCGATGAAAGCCGATGGCACCTTGTACCAACGTTTCAGCAAAAAAGAAGCTTTGGGCATGGAGCGCGAATTGGAAAAGCTTGAGCGTAGCTTGGGCGGTATCAAAGATATGCGCGGCACTCCTGACGCTATCTTCGTGTTGGACGTAGGTTATGAGAAAAATGCCATTATGGAAGCCAAAAAATTGGGCATTCCAGTGGTCGGCGTGGTTGACTCCAATAACTCGCCCGAAAAAATTGATTACGTTATCCCAGGTAATGACGATTCTATCCGCGCAGTGACTTTGTATTGCCAAAGTGCTTCGGCTTCCGTGCTGGAAGCGAAAGCCTTGCGTATGGATGCTTCAGCCAAAGCCGACGATTTTGTCGAAGAAGTCGTAACGGAAGCGTAAGTTTTAAACGCGCTCGGCCAAGGTGGTTGAGCGCCGCTGAATCTGGTATTCAGAACAGACTGTCTTTTAAACGCCTCCTTTGTGAGGCGTTTTTTTAGTTAATAAAATTTGAGGAAAAAACGATGAGTATTAGTGCGGCGATGGTCAAGGAATTGCGTGAGCGTACCGGCTCAGGCATGATGGAGTGTAAGAAAGCCCTGGTTGAAGCCAATGGCGATATGGAACTGGCCATTGAAAACATGCGTAAAGCCGGTTTGGCAAAAGCCGATAAAAAATCCGGCCGTATCGCGGCGGAAGGCATCATAGGTGTTAAAGTTTCCGACGACGCTAAAACCGTTGTTATGGTAGACGTGAACTGCGAAACCGATTTCGTTGCCAAAGGCGATGATTTTATTGGTTTTGCTAATGATGTCGTCAATAGTTTGTTGACCAGCAATGTCAACAGCGACGAAGAATTGCAAGCAATGGTACTGAGCACCGGCGTCAGCGTTGACGATACCCGTCGTGCGTTGATTGCTAAAATCGGCGAAAACATTACTGTGCGCCGTTTCGTTAAATTCACCACCACTGAAGGTGGTCAGGCGGCTTACCTGCACGGCAGTAAAATTGGCGTTATCGTTGAGTTAAGCAAAAACGATCCCGCTTTGGGTAAGGACGTGGCGATGCATGTTGCCGCTGCTAAACCTGAATATGTATCGGATGATCAAGTATCAGCCGATGTCATCGCCAAGGAAAAAGAAATTTTTGCCGCGCAAGCACTGGAAAGTGGCAAGCCTGCCGAGATCGTTGAAAAAATGATTGGTGGTCGTATCAATAAATTCCTGGCGGAAGTGACTTTGTTGGGTCAACCTTTCATCAAGGACGACAGCGTTACCGTTGGTAAATTGCTGGCATCCAAAGACAATGCTGTTGTGCGTTTTGCTCGTTTCGAAGTGGGCGAAGGCATTGAGAAAAAAGAAGAAGATTTTGCCGCCGAAGTAATGGCACAAGTTAGAGGCTAAACGCCTCGGAATAAACCCGGTTCGCCGGGTTTATTTATATCAGTTCGTTGCTTTTAACCCATGTTTACGGTGGATATTTGATTATGAGTCAATTGATTTGTCAGAGAATTTTACTTAAATTGAGCGGCGAAGCACTGGCGAGCGAACGCGGCGGCAGTATCGATCCGGATATAGTGCAACGCTTGGCTCAAGAAGTGAAAGACTTGTGCGATGCAGGTATCCAGGTCGGCTTGGTGATTGGCGGCGGTAATATTTTGCGCGGCGGCGAGAAAGCATCGGAAGGCCTGAATCGGGTTACCGGCGACCAAATGGGTATGTTGGCTACGGTGATTAATGCCTTGGCGATGCAGGACGCGCTGGAGTATCTCGGGCAGCCCGTCCGAGTAATGACTGCTCTGAAAATCAATCAGGTGTGCGAAGATTACATCCGTCGCCGGGCTGTCAGACATTTGGAAAAAGGTAGAGTGGCTATTTTCGCTGCCGGTACCGGTAATCCGTTTTTTACTACAGATACCGCCGCCAGTTTGCGTGCTATTGAAATTGACGCCGAGTTGATGATTAAGGCGACCAAAGTCAAAGGCGTTTATTCGGCGGACCCGAACAAGGTGGCTGACGCCGTATTTTATCCCCGCTTGACCTATGACGAAGCCATCGACCAACGTTTGAATGTCATGGACACCACGGCCTTGGTTTTGTGTAGGGATAACAATCTGCCCATGCGGGTAATGAATGTATTTGAGCCGGGAGCGATTATGCGCTTGATGCGCGGTGAAGATATAGGCTCCCTAATCGAGAGGAACTAACAGAATGATCAGCGATATTCAACAAGATGCCGCCAGCCGTATGGTAAAAAGCATCGAGTCCCTACAAAAAGCATTTACCAAAATTAGAACCGGGCGCGCGCATCCCAGCTTGCTGGACCAAATCAGCGTCACGTATTACGGTAACGAATCGCCCTTGTCGCAGGTAGCCAACGTCTCTGTCGAGGACGCGCGCACCTTGAAAGTCGTGCCTTGGGAAAAGAGCATGATCCAGGCTATCGAGAAAGCCATCATGTCGTCCGGCTTGGGCTTAAATCCCGCCACTCAAGGTACCGTCATCAGACTGCCTTTGCCGGCGCTGACCGAAGAGCGGCGTCGCGATTTGGTTAAAATCGTCAAAAATGAAGCCGAACAAGGCCGCGTAGCGATTCGTAATATTCGCCGCGATGCCAATGCCGCGATCAAAGATGCTTTGAAAGAAAAATTAATTTCTGAGGACGACGCGCGTCAAGCCGAAGAAAAGATCCAGAAGCTCACCGATCAATACATCAAGGAAGTAGAGAAGCATCTTGAAGAAAAAGAAGCCGATTTGCTTTCCATGTAATCGAGAGGCGTGATGACTGCTGCTGACAACGATAAACCGGCGATAAATAACGGCAATCCACGGCATATTGCCATCATCATGGATGGCAATGGCCGCTGGGCGCAAAAACGCTTGATGCCCAGAATCATGGGGCATTACGCTGGTGTGAAGGCGGTCAGGAAGATCGTCGAGTATTGTGCCAAAGAGAACATTGAAGTGCTGTCATTGTTCGCTTTCAGCAGCGAAAACTGGCGCAGGCCGCAAGATGAAGTGAGTTTGTTGATGGAACTGTTCATGAACACGCTGCAATCCGAGGTCGATAAACTCGACAAAAACAACATCAGATTGAAAATCATCGGCGATAAAAGCGCGTTTCCAGAAAAACTGCGGGAAAAAATCGCCGCAGCCGAAGGGCAGACCGCACAAAACGATGGATTGACATTGCTGATTGCTGCCAACTACGGCGGACGTTGGGACATCACCCAAGCTTTGCGGCAAATCGTAGCAGGGGTGAAATCGGGCGAGATCGACGAAAAAGCCATTTCAGAACAGCTCGTCAATCAATATCTGGTGACCGCTGAGTTACCCGAGCCTGATTTGTTTATTCGTTCCGGCGGAGAGGAACGGATCAGTAACTTTCTGCTGTGGCAACTGGCCTATACCGAATTTTATTTTACCGATGCGCTTTGGCCGGATTTCGATCAGCAAGCATTGGAAAAAGCTATCGGCAGCTTCAAAGGCCGGCAAAGACGTTTTGGGCACACTGGCGAACAAGTCATCGATAACAGAGTTCTCTAGGGATTTTTTCTATAACCATAATAATTAAAAAACCACACACATGTTATTAAAACGCATCTTAACCGCGCTAGTATTGGCTACCGTGGTCATCACGGCAGTTATGCTGCTGCCAGCCCTTTATTTCTCCCTATTTATCGCTGTGGTTACGCTGATCGCCGCCTTCGAATGGATGGCCTTGACTGACGTAAACACGCTTATCCGCAAAATACTTTTCCTCTTGTTTTTAATTGTGCCGATGTTGGGCGTTACTTATTGGACGGTATTGCTGGAGTTGCTTAGCGAGGCGATGGAATGGCCGGAAATCAAAGACTATTCGGATGCTTTAGAGTGGTTTGTTATCGCTCCTGTGCTGTTCTGGGTGCTAACAATGGTTTTGATCAGAAAAGCCGGTCCGCAGTTGTTGAATATCGAATTCAAGGCACGGCTCAAGACTTTCAGCGGTTGGTTGGTATTGCTCTCTGCCTGGATGTTTCTCAGCAAATTAAGAGCGTATTACGGTCCTGGCATGGTGATCTACTTTTTGCTGTTGATTTGGGCCGCGGATATTTCCGCCTTTTTTGCTGGTAAAACTTGGGGTAAAGATAAACTCGCGCCAGAAATAAGTCCGGGTAAAACCATTCAAGGCATGTATGGTGCTTTAATTTCCGCGGCTGTCTGCGGCATAGGTTTTACTATTTATGGTTGGATTACCGCGACTCAGCCAGAAGATGTTGACTCCGGAACGTTGCGCTTCCTCAATGGATTGGTGTGGACCGATATGTTGATATTGTCGGTGATGACCGTGTTGATCTCAATTTACGGCGATTTGTTTTTCAGTCTGATAAAACGCAAAAAAGGTGTTAAAGACAGCGGTAACTTGTTACCCGGTCACGGTGGCATTTTGGACAGAGTGGATAGCATCATTGCTGCCGCGCCTTTTTTCTATGCAGGGATTTTATTGATTGGTAGGGTGTTTTACGCATGAAAGGTCTTTGCATACTCGGAGCGACCGGCTCGATTGGCGTCAGCACCTTAGATGTGGTTGCGCGCCACCCCGACCAATATAAAGTGGTAGCGTTAACCGCCAACGGTAATATCGACGCCTTGTACGAACAATGTTTGGCCCATCGTCCTGAGTATGCGGTAGTCGCCAATCCGGATAACGCTCAAGCATTCAAGGACAAAATCGCCGGTTCGCCTCTTGCCGATATTAAGGTGTTAGCCGGCGCGGACGCCTTGACGCAAGTAGCAACCTTGGACAATGTTGACGCAGTGATGGCCGCTATCGTCGGCGCGGCCGGTTTGTTGCCAACCTTGGCGGCTGCGAAAGCCGGCAAAACGGTATTGCTGGCTAACAAGGAAGCTTTGGTCATGTCCGGGCAAATCTTTATGCAAGCCGTCGCCGAAAACGGCGCGACGCTACTGCCCATCGATAGCGAGCACAACGCAATATTTCAGTGCATGCCGGCTGGCTATACGACCGGGCATACTGCCAAACAGGCCAGACGTATTTTGTTGACCGCATCCGGCGGTCCGTTTCGGCAAACGCCAATTGCCGATTTGGATACTGTGACCCCCGAACAAGCGGTCGCGCATCCGAAATGGGATATGGGCCGGAAAATTTCGGTGGATTCGGCGACGATGATGAACAAAGGCTTGGAGTTGATCGAGGCCTGCCTGTTGTTCAACATGGATCCGGATGCGATCCAAGTAGTGATTCATCCGCAAAGTATCATTCATTCCATGGTCGATTACGTCGACGGCTCTGTGTTAGCGCAAATGGGCAACCCCGACATGCGCACACCTATCGCGCACGCCATGGCTTGGCCGGAGCGCTTTGACTCCGGCGTGGCGCCGCTGAATATTTTCGAAGTCAAGCACATGGATTTCGAACAACCTGATTTGCAACGTTTCCCGTGTTTGCGGCTGGCCTACGAAGCTATCAAAGCCGGCGGCATCATGCCGACCGTTTTGAACGCCGCCAATGAGATTGCCGTGGAAGCCTTTTTGAACGAGCAGGTTCGCTTTACCGATATTGCGCGCATCATAGAGCGAAGCATGGCCCAATTTACTGCCGATTGCGCCGATACGCTCGAACACGTCTTGGCAGCCGACCAGCAGGCCAGAGACGTTGCGAATAAAGTGATTGTCGAACTCAAACACTAGTTAGATGGATACTTTGCACACCTTGTTTTATTTCATCGTCGCCATCGCGGTACTGGTGGCGTTTCATGAGTACGGCCATTTTTGGGCGGCACGCAAGGTTGGCATCAAAGTTATCCGTTTTTCCATCGGTTTCGGCAAGCCGTTAATCAGCTGGCAAAAAAGCTCGGCCGATACTCAATTCGTCCTCGCAGCCATTCCGTTGGGCGGCTATGTGAAAATGGTCGACGAACGCGAAGAAGCCGTTAAGGCGGAAGATTTACCTTACGCATTTAACCGACAGCCGCTATTAGCCCGAACCGCCGTCGTCGCAGCCGGACCGATTGCCAATTTACTGCTGGCCGTGGTTTTATTTTGGTTGGTGTTGGTCATCGGTGAAGCGGGCGTTAGACCGGTTATCGGTGGAGTGGAGGCCGGATCTCTGGCCGAGCAGGCCGGTTTTGCGGCAGGGGACGAAATAATCAGCGTCGATGAGACCGTCACGCCTACCTGGATAGAAGCTCTGGACACCTTGCTGACCTCGGCGATTGACGGCAAAACCGAGATCAGCGTAGTGACTAAAGCGATAGACGATAGTCAACAGGTACGTTTGATCCACCTAACGGAACAAGACGTGCAAACGCCGGAAACGCTGCATAAGCGATTGGGTCTGAAGCCCTGGGTGCCCACTATCAAACCGGTTATCGGCAAGCTGCTTGACGATGGTGTCGCCAAACAAGCCGGTTTACAAAGCGGCGATTTAATTATTAGCGCAGACGGCACCGCCATTACCGACTGGCAACAATGGGTAGATTATGTGCAGGCCCGGCCGGATGTTGAAATTAAGTTATTGCTGGAGCGTAGCGGCGCGCCATTATCCTTAAGCATAACGCCGCGTAGCGAACAGCAGGGTGAGGGCAAGGCTGTCGGCAAAATCGGCGCCGGTGTGGATACGCCGAAAGACTTGCTGGACTCCATGATGGTGACCCATGCCTTGTCTCCCTGGGATGCGGTTCCGGTCGCCGGAAAGCGAGTTTGGTTTTACGCGGTGACCACATTAAAAATGATGGGAAAAATGGTGGTAGGTTCGGCTTCCGTCGAGAATTTGAGCGGCCCCATCAGCATTGCTCAATATGCCGGTCAATCGGCTGAAATGGGATTTACGGCGTTTCTGAAGTTTCTAGGCTTGGTTAGCGTCAGTCTCGGTGTGTTGAATTTGCTGCCTGTCCCGGTGTTGGATGGTGGTCATTTGCTGTTTTTCGCCGTTGAGGCCGTTAAAGGCAGCCCGATTCCGGAAAGAATACAACTGTATTTTCAACAGGCCGGCATGTTGCTGTTGATGCTGCTGATGGGTCTGGCGATGTTTCTGGATATAGGCAGATTATTTCAATAACGCTGAACAAAGCAGCCGCGTTGTGGTCAACCACATTCATTTCTAATCTTCCCTGGTAATTACATGAAAAAAATCACACACACGCTGGCTCTGACGCTACTGGCTTTGACTAGTCCAGCATTATTTGCCGACGAAGCTGCGATAAAAAAAGCCTTGAGTAACTTTATGCCGGGTGGGCAGGTTGACTCGGTGAAACCATCGGAAGTCAAAGGTCTGTACGAAGTGTCTATGGGCGGCAATATCTTTTATTCATCCGAAGACGGTAAATATTTACTGCAAGGGCAATTATTTGACGCCGAAGCAAAGAAAAATATCACCGAATCTAAGCTGGCTGAGGTGCGTAAAGCCTCGCTGGATAAAGTCGGCGAACAAAAAATGATTATTTTCAAACCGGAAAACAGCAAATATGTCGTGTCTATCTTTACCGACATCGATTGCGGTTATTGCCGTAAGTTGCACTCTGAAATCGATCAATACATGGCGCAGGGTATTACGATACGCTATATGTTTTTCCCTAGAGCCGGCAAAGGGTCGGATTCCTATAAAAAGGCCGTCTCAGTCTGGTGTGCCGCCGACAAAAACAAAGCGCTAACTACTGCTAAGAAGGGTGAACATCTGGACGCTAAAACCTGCGAAAATCCAGTGGATGAACATATGGCCTTGGGTGAAGCGTTCGGTATGAACGGCACACCGATGATAGTCACGCAAAAAGGTAATATCCTGCCCGGCTATGTGCCTGCCGCGCAATTGGCAAAAGTGCTGGCCAGCGAATAAGCAAATACAAAAAACCGCCAGCTTTCGAGTTGGCGGTTTGATGGGTTAGAAAATTATCGGATCGTCACTTCTACCCTACGGTTTCGCGGTTCGGACGTTTCATCGCCGGTCTTGATCAACAAATTCTTTTCGCCGTGCGATGTCACGGCGACCTCTTTGACATCCATTTTGCCGGCATCGAATAACTTGCTGACCTGAACGGCGCGCTCATTAGCCAGCTTTTCGTTTTTGCCGGCATCGCCCACGGTGTCGGTGTGGCCTATCACTGAAATATCGGCGGCCGGATGTTTGCTGGCGGCTTCGATGATCTTCGGAATCAAGGTCGCAGAATCCGCAGTCAGCTTGGTGCCGCCAGTTTCAAAATACAATAAAAATGTTTCCGGTAATACCGGCTCGGACGCCAAGGCTCGGCCAAAGTCCTTATTGATCTTCTCTTGTTCTACTTTGAATACGGTTTTAGAGTTATCCAGAGCCGCACCAAAACCGGCTTGTTCAACCACGGTTTCGCTGCCGGCACCGCTGAAAATCACTTTTCCGGTTGAGCCGTCGTGATCTTCCAGTAAGACCAAATAAGATTTGGCGCAACCGCTTAAAGCCAGCGCGACTGCGAATGTTAAGGTTTTGGGTATGGAAATTGTCGTCATGGCAAATACTCAGTTTAATCTTCAACTTTGACTAAAAAACGTGTGCCTCTTACCGCAATCACGCCGGTGGGGGTTTTTACCGTTACCGCTTCCGGTTTGAGTTTGGCGATGACGCCGGAAATATAGTGCAGGGTGCCTTTTAATAAGCTGGCGTTTAATTGCAATTTGTCCTGTTGTGGTTCGAATTGATATGCTTCTATCTTGAATTCGGTATTCGGGCCGATCGACAAAATGGTATTGTCTTTCAGTGTTACCCCGGCTGCGCCGTTTTGGTCGGTTTTGATAACGTTGCCGACATGAATTGGCGAACCAAGGCTGGCTTTGATTGGGCCGCTACTCTCGTCAATAGTCGTTTGATCGTTGATGGTTTTGATGTAGCCGATGACTGTTTCATCGGCCGATGCCGCATTCGGCATGCAAAGGGCTAACCCCAGGCTACAACAGGCGAAAAGACGTTTCATAATGGCCTCTACAAACGGTGTTTTGGGACATCAATAGCCGCGCGGGCGGTATCGAAATTCAGCGTGTAAGTATAGACAGCATTTAATTGTTGTCAGATTCAAGAGCTTATTTGTTTTAGGGCTATTCGTACGCCGCTTTTATATATTGTCTCACCGGCGAAGGCGGGAGCCTGGTGGCTATGTGGGATTCGGTTCGTGGTCTGGCTTTCGGGCGCGAGCTCACTATCGGAAACCTGCGCTTATAGAAGGGTTACCTGCATTAGATAAAAGTCTGAGCGGCTTTAACGGATCAGCAATTCCACCCAGAAAGTGCTGCCCACACCCGGTGTGCTGCTAACCCCGACGGTACCGTTCATCAATTCCGCCAGTTGTTTGGTAATTGCCAATCCAATACCGGTGCCTTCTATTTCGGTATTATCCGCACCCAGGCGCTGAAACGATTGGAATAACAATTGTTGTTGTTGCTCCGCCAGACCGTTGCCGGTATCGGTGATAGAAATTCTCACCCGGTTATCGTCCACCCGTCTGCTGCTCAAGTTGATGGAACCGTGGGGGCGATTGTATTTCACGGCGTTGGACAAAAAATTCAATAAAATTTGTTTGGCGCGTTTTGGGTCTGCTTGCAACTCAATGTTCTCGGTTAAGCAATTATCGACAATCAACGCCAGACCTTTATTTTGCGCCAAGGGTGTGATCAGGGTTTGGCAATCCTTGATCAGCTCCGCCAAATTGATGCTGCCGATATTCACGCTGATTTTGCCGGACTCGATTTTAGCCAGATCCAAAAGCTCGTTAATCAGCCCGAGCAAGTGCAGACCGGCCTTGAGTATTTCATTCACCGAGTCCAGGTGAGTTTCAGCCAAAGGATGTTCCTGGTCGTCCATTTGCATCAGCTGCGCAAAACCGATAATGGCATTTAGCGGGGTGCGTAATTCGTGGCTCATTTGCGACAGAAATTGGCTTTTGGCCAAGCTGACTTGTTCGGTCCGGTTAATCAATTCTCGCATTACCGTTTGTTCTTCGGCTTTTTTCAGCAGCATTTTCGCCATGAGCATCCGCTCGCCAATATCGTTGATGGTCAACACAGTGCCCATCAGTGCGCCCCGACTGCCTATCAAAGGAGCGATGGTCAGATTCGCGTTCATCGCATAATGGTCGGAAATGGATAAGCGGGTATTGCTGATTTTCAACGGTCCTTGATTGATGACGCTTTGTTGTATCAATTCTGCGATTCGATGCGGTTTGCCGTCTATTTCCAAACTAAAAATGTCGTCGATATTTTGACTGCTAGTCTTGGGACGTTTGCTGCCGATGATGTCTAGAGCGGCGGCATTCATGTATTCAATCGAGCCTTTGTTATCGGTGGTGATTACCCCATCGACGATAGCGTTTAAGGTGATATAGGCGCGCTTTCGTTCTGCGAATAAGGATTGGATCAGCTTCTCAAAATGCCGCCAGCTGCGTAGTGGATAGCTGATTATTAACACCAGTAATGCCACGGACGGTGCAAACCAATAGTGGCTGGTATGCAGTAAGACTAAGCAAAACAGTAAAATTGCCATGGACAGCATAGAAACCGCCAGCGCCAGCCAGCGCAGTGAAAAACAGGTGCTGATCTTGATGGCGATCCCGGCTATGACCAGGCTTAACAGAAATTGCCAATGGCCCGGCAGCGGTTGCCAAAGCGTTTGCTTAATCAGGCCATCCAAGCCGGCTGCGACGAAATCCACGCCGCTCATGGGCCGACTTCCGATAGCCAGAGGTGCCGGCAGGTCACGTTCTATACCGCTGGCGGTGAGCCCGACCAATACGTATTTATCGGTGAATAATTGTCCGGACACATTACCCGATAATACGTCCAAATAAGAAACCCTAATGAAATCACTGTCCGGCGCAAAGAACGGCAACCAGACCCGATAATCGCCATGTATGCTTTCTGGCGATGTTTCGATCCGTAAGCCCGGTAAATCGGCAAGTATCTCCGGATGGCTCAACGCATAAATAGCCAGCGGCATCGCCGACCACTGCGAGTCGCCCAAGGACAATCGCAATAAAATGCTTCTACTGATGCCGTCTTTGTCCAAATCGACATTGGCGTGCCCCAGGACTGCATGTTTGGCATAGTCCGGCAAGGGCAGCGTTTCCACCATCTTGTTATCGTTTTGTTCGACAATTACCGGCAGTACGACCTGTCCATTGTTGGCTAGAGCACGGCTTAAGTGCGCGTCCAACTCAGGATGTTGCCGATCCGCTTCGGAAAAAATAAAATCCAGCCCAATCGCCTTGGGTTTTGCCGGTGCTAGCGTCTCCAGTAGGCGAGCGTGAATATCTCTGGGCCAGGGCCAGCGCCCCAGTTTTTGCAGGCTTTTTTGATCGACTTCGATAATAACAATATCTTTTGAAGCCGGTGTAGCCAGCAGCTTTAGTTGGGCATCATAAATCCACCGATCAAAGCGCCACAGTGCATCCGTATAGCTTAAACCGACCGTAAACAGTATCAGCAGCAAGACGATCAATGATTTTTCGAAGCGGCAAGTCGCCATGGAATTTACTGTGAAAGTGGAAATACTAGGAAAAGTATACTAGTTGCAACCGCAAACAGTTAATGTAAAACAAGGCTTTCCGCTGTTAACGGCCTGACAGCAGGGCGAAAATTGTCTTGAACCCGCAAACCCGCCGCTATCAACGCTTGTTAGCTTTTAGCAGCGCTTTCAATCGATATAAGGCGTCTAATGCTTGCCGAGGACTTAAATGATCGGGATCGAGTTCTTCCAGCAGCACGACCGCCGGATGGCATTCCTGACTGGTGAATAAATCAAATTGGTTGATTTCGCTATGATTTTGCAGCTCGATATAGGCGGTGTTTTCCAGTTGGGCCAACTTGTTTTTGGCGTTGGCAATCACGCTTTGCGGCACCCCGGCCAGCGCCGCAACTTGCAAGCCGTAGCTTTGGCTGGCTGGACCGTCTTTCACGGCATGTAAAAATACGATCTTGTCGCCGTGTTCCATCGCGTCCAAATGGATGTTATGGATATTGGCTTGTTCTTCGGCCAGCGTGGTTAATTCGAAATAATGGGTGGCGAATAGCGTGAATGCCTGGGTGTGGCGAGCCAAATAATCGGCGCAGGCCCAAGCCAACGACAAACCATCGAAGGTGCTGGTGCCGCGGCCGATTTCATCCATCAAGATCAAGCTGTTGCTGGTGGCGTTATGCAGAATATTGGCGGTTTCCGACATTTCCACCATAAAGGTCGAGCGGCCGCTGGCCAAATCGTCGGATGCGCCGATGCGAGTGAATATCTTGTCTATCGGCCCGCAACGCAGAGATGTAGCCGGCACATAGCAACCGATGTGAGCCATCAGTACAATCAATGCCGCTTGGCGCATATAAGTCGATTTGCCGCCCATGTTCGGGCCGGTGATGACCAGCATCCGCCTATCCATTGAAAAATTCAGATCGTTGGCGACGAAGGGAATACTGGATAGCGCTTCCACCACCAGATGCCGGCCGGCGACGATGTCGATGCCCGGCTGTTGGTCCAATATCGGTTGGGACAAGTTTAAGGTTTCGGCGCGTTCGGCAAAATTTACCAACACATCCAGTTCGGCCAAGGCATTAGCGCACTGCTGTAGATCGAGCAACGCATCGCCTAGCGTATCCAGCAATTGATCATATAAAGCCTTCTCGAAGGACAGGGATTTTTCGCGGGCGCTTAGCACCCTATCTTCAAAAGATTTAAGCTCCGGCGTGATGTAGCGTTCCGCACCTTTCAGGGTTTGTTTGCGGGTGTAATGCACTGGCACCTTGTCGGCCTGGGCGTTGGAAATCTCGATGTAATAACCGTGCACTCGGTTGTAATTGACCTTTAGTGTGGCAATGCCTGTAGCGGCTCGTTCGCGCAGTTCCATATCGATCAGGAATTGGTCGGCGTTCTGACTGAGATTACGTAACTCGTCCAGCTCAGGATGATAACCGGGGGCAATCACGCCGCCGTCGCGAATCAGCACCGGCGGATTGTCGATGATGGCGCGTTGCAACAGGGCCAGTAATTCCGGTTGTTCGCGCAATTGCGTGCGCAGGCTTTCCAGATGCGGATTGTCGCTATCGGCCAGTTGGTTTTGCAGTTGCGGCAAAACCGCCAAGGTCTGTCGCAGTACCAGTAAATCACGTGGTCGCGCTGACTTCAAAGCAATCCGAGAGCTAATCCGTTCTATATCGCCCACCTGACGCAGGCTGGCTTGTAGATCTTCATGTAAATGATTCAGCAACAGGCTGGCGATGCAGGCGTAACGGCCATTGACAACGGCATGATCGCGTAGCGGTCGGTGTATCCAACGCCGTAGGCAACGGCTGCCCATCGCGGTGGCGGTTTTGTCCAACACCCCCAACAAGGTGTATTGCATTTGGCCGCTGGGATGGCTGTCCAGCTCCAGATTACGGCGGCTGGCGGCGTCCAAGCTAATGCTGTCGTCGCTGTTCTCGACACAAATGCCTTGAATATGGGGCAGGGCGCTTTGCTGGGTATCGCGGATGTATTGCAACAAACAACCTGCCGCGCAAATGGCCGACGGTAAATGTTCGCAGCCGTAGCCTTTTAAATCGTGGCTGTTGAACTGCTTTAAAATCAATAGCCGACAACTATCCAAGTCAAAATGCCAGGGCGGCCGTTTGCATAAGCCCCGGCGTTCCTTGATAGCCGACGGCAGTTTAATATCCTCGCTAAACAACAATTCCGCCGGATTCAAACGCTCAATCTCGCTCAGCAGCTGGGTTTCGTTGTCTACCTGCTGCAGCGTGAATTTACCACTCCCTAAGTCCAAGCAAGCCAGCCCGAACAACTTGTCGAATACGGCTAAAGCCACCAGCAGGTTGTCCTTGCGATCCTCCAACAACGCTTCGTCGGTGACAGTGCCGGGCGTGACGATGCGCACCACCTTGCGTTCCACCGGCCCTTTGGATTTGGCTGGGTCGCCGATTTGCTCGCATATGGCGATCGATTCGCCTTGTTTCAGCAGGCGGGCGATGTAGTTTTCCGCCGCATGATAAGGAATGCCGGCCATAGGAATGGGTTGCCCGCCGGACTGGCCGCGAGCGGTCAGCGTAATATCCAATAACTGCGCGGCCTTTTTCGCATCATCGAAAAACAGCTCGTAGAAATCTCCCATTCGGTAAAACAACAGGGTGTCAGGCTGGCCGGATTTGATGCGCATATATTGTTGCATCATCGGGGTGTGCTGTGTTTTGTTGCCTTGCCTGCTGTCTTGTTTTGTTTGGATATTCATTCGTAAGTTAATGAAATAACAGATAATATGTCTATGTTGTGAGCCGGGTTCACTCCAGCTACACTTTTCAAAACTTCCCTGCACTTTGCTGTTTAGTATAGGTTTTAGTATAGGTTTTTTCGAGTTATACTCGTGTCATCGATCAACATAAAAAACCTATACTAAAATGCAATTCGATGCCCGCACCGCTAAAGCTTTGCAGCCAGGACAGCATATGGCTTTTGACGATTACCCAGGACTGCGTTTGTCTGCCATGGCAAAAGTGAGAACTTGGTTTTATCGGTATAGAAGCACTGTTGATGGACGCCTTAGGCAGGTGTCAATTGGTCATTGGCCATCTATGTCATTTCCCGTGGCTATTGTCGCTTGGGAAGCTTTGAAAAACCAGCGTGATTCTGGTAATGATCCTGTATTAGAGGCAAAGCAAGCTAAGTTAGAGGCAAAAGCTTTAATATTAAAACAAGAGGCGGCAAATTCTGAAAACGCTTATACAGTTAGAGTGCTGTGTGATGAATATTTAGCTGGACATGTTTGTCGCCACAGAGCCAAAAAAGGTTCTACTGAAATTACTAGGATGTTTAACACAATGCTGGGTGATATGGCGGATTTACCATCCACTGCAATTACCCGCTCAATGGCTTTTGATTTGATTCAAAAGTACGCCGCAATATCGCCCGTGCAGGCCGGAAAATTACGATGTGAGTTAGGAGCAGCATGGGATTATGCAATGGATGCCGGCAGACTACCTGAAGCTGCAGTAAATTGGTGGCGCTTAATTTTACGTGGAAAAATTAGATCAAAAGGAAAGACCATAGAAGGTAAGAACATCGGCGTGGTCAAACGAGAAATAGTCAAATCTGGTGTATGGCTGATTTGAATCAGGCGGCCATCTGCTGTGTTTCTTCTGTTTTCTCCGGTTCCATAATGACAGCCATGCCGTCCTGAAAACGAATGCCCTCAATCACATCCGGCAATCGTTTAAAGCCGCGTATCTTGCGCCAACTCTTCTCGGCGGTTAACGCCAATTGGAACACCAAGCCCAACAAGGTATTGCGGGACACGCAGTTCTTGGTGCGGGTGGTCCGATGGCGAATCGTCGCAAAGCTGGATTCGATCGGATTTGTCGTCCGAATGTGTATCCAGTGCTCGGCGGGAAAGTCGTAAAAGGCCAATAGCGATTCACGGTCTTTTTCCAACACGCCCACCGCCTTGGGGTAC
Source organism: Methylomonas sp. PHL2-19 (assembly GCF_059331595.1). Lineage (NCBI taxonomy): Bacteria > Pseudomonadati > Pseudomonadota > Gammaproteobacteria > Methylococcales > Methylococcaceae > Methylomonas > Methylomonas sp. PHL2-19. Next base: position 3,333,832 of record NZ_CP196839.1, on the reverse strand, counting down.
TTGGCTTCAAAGTCACGCAAGAACGTGTCGAAGGCTTGATTGGCCAGGGCTTTGGTTTCCGCCATCCAGATTTCTTTCAGCCCCGCCTTGGCCTTGCCTTGGATTGAATCGGGTAGCGTCGCCAGCACATTCGCCGTCTTATGCACCCAGCAGCGCTGGTGTTGTGTGGTGGGCCAAGCTTCGTTGATGGCTGCCCAGAAACCCAAAGCGCCGTCGCCGGTAGCCAGTTTCGGCGCGTCCTGTAGACCTCGCGTTTGTAAATCCTGCAAAACACTCAGCCACGAGGCTTTCGATTCCCGATAACCGTCCGATAAGGCCAGCAAGCGCTTTTCACCCTGTTCGTTGACTCCGATGATGACCAATAGGCACAGCCGATCATCCTCGCCACGCAGGGTCGAATAGATGCCGTCGGCCCAGACATACACAGTGCGCTCCTTCGATAAATCTCGCCGATTCCAGGCCAGATAATCCTCGGCCCATTGGGCTTTCAGGCGGCTAACCACGGCAGGTGACAAGCCTTTGGCATCGTCACCCAGCAACACCGATAAGGCCGACTGCATGTCGCCGGTGGAAATGCCGCGCAAATACAGCCAGGGTAAGGCCGCTTCCACCCGTTTTGTCTTGCGAACATACGGCGGCACCAGCGACGAGTTGAACTTGATCCTGCCGCCGGAACGGTCTCGAACCTTGGGGATTTTGACCGTCACGTTACCCACGCCCGTCACGATCTCCCGCTCCGGCAAATAGCCATTACGCACCACGGTTTGCCGGCCCCGTAAATCGGTAACCTTGGCGTATTCGCCCAGAAAAGCCTGTAGCTCCGCCTCAACGGCTTGTTGGATCAAGGCTCTAGCACCCGTCTTCAACAAATCCGTCAAAGGATCGTTAATCCCACTGGCATTATTCCAGTCTTTTGCATTATCTTTGTTCATGGCGTCTCTCATTTTGCTGTTATTCGATCTCGACAATCTCATTTCAGCAGAGGGCGCCACCTTTCATCAAGTCGGGCCGTACACCAGATTTAGTTATAACTCTAATTCGGTTAGTTCGGTATTCGGCGGCATGTCCCATTTGTGGCGCCACTATTTATCTCGAAAAAGGCGAGCCGGATTACAGACGAAGATTGGTGGGGCGTTGTTATGAAAGCCCGAGAGAGCATGTGTTTAGTTTTGATAGAATCACTCGTTGCGGGCGATTACTGGTTGATCGATAACTTGTCGAGAGGAGCTGCTGCCGCACCGTTTATTCTTATTTCAATACATTTCATTTGCCCTACGACTAGCTGCGGCATACAATCGCCGCTGGTTTTAAGGTTCCCGCTCTTGGCGGGTGAAACTGGAAGTCGGTTAAATGCCGACGCTGCCCCCGCAACGGTAGGTGATTCGTCACGAGCCCGGAGACAGGCCTAAAACTGTAGTCAACAGTATTGCGGAGGGCGATCTGTCAAATCGGTTTTTTTGGTTTGTCTTTCCCTCTGTTATTCCGTCCACCTTTTTCGGAACAGACAACCATGAAAACACTCGCGGCATCTACCATCCTTTCTTCCTCAAAAATCCTGCCCGGCCTGAGTGCTATTGTTTTGGGCCTGACCGTCGTGTTAGGTTTGGGTTTCTTGCAGGACGCTAACAACTACCTGCATAACGCCGCCCACGACGGACGTCACAGCGCAGCTTTTCCTTGCCATTAACATGGCGGATTTTCGTAAGCTGGTCACCATCTCGCTACTGGCGGGACTATTGGGCGGCTTGTTACTCAGCGTGCTACAACACTATCAAACCTTGCCCTTGATTTTGGCCGCCGAACAATTCGAAACGCCATCGGCTGAGCATGTGCGTGACTGGCAACCGATGGACGGCTGGCAACGTAATGGCTTTACCTTGCTGTTCAATGGCCTAACCGGCTTCGGCTTTGCCTTGTTTATCAGTGTCGCCCTGTACTGGCGGGATCAACATGGTTACCTGTACGGACTCGGCTGGGGTTTGGCCGGTTATTTGGTATTTTTTGTCGCGCCATCATTGGGCTTGCCGCCGGAGTTGCCGGGCACCGACAGCGCCGAATTACACAGTCGCCAAGCGTGGTGGCTTTTTACGGCCGCCGCTACCGCGATTGGCTTGTTTGGTCTGTTTTTGACCAAACAGCGCTGGCTGCAAATCGGCGGCGCTGGCTTACTGGCCTTACCGCATCTGATCGGCGCACCGCATCCGGAGGTTGCCCAGGCTTTAGCGCCCGAAGCCTTACAACAGCATTTTGTGGTGTTGACATCCATCAACAACGCTATTTTCTGGCTGACCTTGGGCGCAATATCGGGCCGATTGTTGCGTAAAGTAACGTTTTAGTGGTGAATGCTACTGCAACACGCCATTGCCCGGCGATATTGATCAGCGCTCCTGCCTCCGGGCAAGGCAAAACCACCATTACGGCGGCTTTGGCCTATTACTATCGCCAGCAAAACCGCAAGGTACGCGTGTTCAAAACCGGCCCGGATTTTATCGATCCGCAAATATTGAGCTTTGCTTGCGGACAACCGGTTTATCAGCTGGATTTATGGATGATGGGCGAAGCGCATTGCCGTGAGATGCTTTATAACGCCGCCGACGCTGACATCATCTTGATTGAAGGTGTCATGGGCTTGTTCGACGGCGATAGCAGCAGCGCCGATTTGGCACAAACACTAGACGTGCCGGTGGCCGTTGTCATCGATGCGGGCGGCATGGCACAAACTTTTGCCGCTGTGGCTTACGGCTTAGCCCATTACAGAGCCAACTTGCCGTTTGTCGGCGTCATCGCCAACAAAGTCGGCAGTCCGGGTCATGCTAAATTGCTGGAAGAAGCCTTGCCGGACAGCATGCCGCTACTGGCGGCGATGGCGAAAGATGAAACGGTCGGCTTGCCGTCGCGGCACTTAGGCTTAGTGCAGGCCGATGAAATTGCAGACCTTGACCTTCGCCTGGCGCGCGCAGCCGAATTACTCAGTAGCCATGCGCCGTGCCGATTGCCGCAGCCGGTTGCCTTCGCGCCGATCGCCACCTCCCCGCCGCCACCGTTACTGGCTGGTAAGCTTATCGCTGTGGCTCGTGATGCGGCGTTTTCGTTTATCTATCAAGCCAATCTGGATTGTTTGCAAGCCATGGGCGCTGAACTGACGTTTTTCTCGCCGCTCGCAGACCACGTATTTCCCGAGGCAGACAGTGTCTACCTGCCCGGCGGTTACCCGGAACTGCATCTCCAAACATTGGCCGACAATGTCGCCATGAAACAAGCCTTGCAGCAACATCATCAAGCCGGTAAGCCGATTTACGCAGAATGCGGCGGCTTTTTATATTTGCTGGAACGCTTGATCGATAAAGACGGCCATGCGGCAGCGATGGCTGGTCTGTTACCCGGCAGCGCGCAGATGCAAAAACGCTTGGTGAATCTGGGCATGCACAGTTTGCAGTTAGAACAAGGCGAAATTCGCGGGCATAGCTTTCATCACTCGCAACTGGAAACCACACAGCAGCCGTTCACCGAATCGAAGCCTCAACGCAATCGTAGCCGTAGCGAAAACTTTTATCAGGTGGGTTCGTTGCGAGCGTCTTATCTGCACACCTACTTTCCGTTCAACCCCCAGGTCGCGGCTGGATTTTTTCTATGAGCACTCAACCTAAAGTATGGTTTGTCGGCGCAGGTCCCGGTGATCCTGATTTAATCACTGTCAAAGGTCGCGACTTAATTGCCAATGCGGATGCCATTTTGTTCGCAGGCTCTCTGGTACAGGCCGCCGCAACGCAATGGGCACCAAGCACTTGCCTGATCAAAGATTCCAAAGACATGACTTTGGAGCAGATTACCAACTGGCTGACCGAACAAGCCGGTCCGGGCAAAACCGTCATTCGCCTGCAAACCGGCGACCCTGGCTTGTACGGTGCATTGATTGAAATGGTGCAACCACTGGATGCGGCCAACATTGCCGTCGAAGTAGTGCCGGGCGTCTCGTCGGCGTTTGCCGCGATGGCTTGTGCAGTCGAAAGCCTGACCTTGCCCGAAGTCACGCAGACCGTGATTTTAACCCGTGTTGAAGGCCGCACGCCGATGCCGGACGGTGAATCATTGCAAGAATTGGCCAGCCATCACACCACGCTGTGCCTGTTTTTATCGATCACCTTGCTGCCCACGATCGAACGCGAGTTAAAAGACGCAGGTTGGTCGGATGATGCATCGGCATTGGTGGTCCACAAAGCCAGCTGGCCGGGTGAACAACAGATTATTCGCGGCACCCTGGCTGATATTCGCGAACGCTGCCGGGCCGCCAAAATCAACAGTCAGGCCATGATCGTCATCAGCCCCACCTTGGGCGCGCGGCACTGGCCATCGTTAAAAAAATCCAAACTTTATGATGCCGGTTTTACCCATCGTTTTCGCCGCGCCGAGCGGCCTCAGTCTAAGGAATAAGTATGACAACCACCGTTCTCTTGGTCGGCCACGGATCGCGCAATCAGGCCGGCAACGATGAAATTCGCGAATTTCAACAACAATGGCAGGCGCAACACCCCGACTGGCGCATTGAGTTGTGCTATATCGAACTCGCCGAGGTGCTGTTGGAAGAAGGATTGAGCCGCGCCGCGCAAGGATCTAGCCGCGTGATAATCGTGCCGCTGATCATCAGCGCCGCCGGGCATGTGAAGATGGAAATTCCCGAGCATATCGAGGAGGCCCGCGAAAATTTTCCGGCGGTCGAATTCATCTACGCGCCGCATCTAGGAAGCAACGAAACCTTGCTGGCCATTCTGCAAAAACAGCTCAAAACGGCACTCAAATCTCTGGCGATGCCGGATCCAAAAACCACCGGTGTGATCATATTAGGCCGCGGCTCTTCCGACAAGGTCGCCAACGGGGAATTGGCAAAATTAGCGCGTTGGCTGTTTGAAGCTACCGAGCATGAACTCGTCGACATTGCCTTCACCGGTATTACCCATCCGCGTTTGGAAACCGCTGTGCAACGTCAAGTACGACTGGGCATGACGCAGATTGCGATTTTGCCCTATTACCTGTTTACCGGCTTGCTGATCGAGCGCATCGGCAAACAAATCGAACGCTTGCAAAGCCAATATCCGCAGATTGTCTTCGGTGCCGGTACGTATTTTGGTTTTGATCCGGCCATTTTTAAATTGCTGGATCAACGGGTTACCGAAGCCTGGGACCCGCTCGCGCCGAAAATGCTGGAATGCGACGGCTGTCAGTATCGCGAGCAAGCCGAACATCACCACCATCATTGATTAGCCATGAGCCACAACATTCAAACCGAACAACTGACCCAGGCTGGGCAACAAATCGAACACGATTCCTTTGCCATCGTCGACCGCGAAGTCGGCGAGCACCATTATTCCCACGGCCAATGGCAAGTGGTGCGTCGCATGATCCACGCCACTGCGGATTTTGAGTTTAATGGCCTGACCGAGTTTTCCGCGCATGCAGTCGAAGATGGTATTCAAGCCATTTTAAATGGTGCGCCGATCGTTGCCGACGTGGAAATGATTTGCGTCGGCTTATCGCAGCCGCGCCTGGCGCATTTTGGCATCAGCGCCCGCCAGTTCATCGCCGATGCGGATGTCATAGCCGCCGCCAAACAGGTCAACAGCACCCGCGCGGTACAAGCCATGCGTAAAGCGCAGCGCCTGGGTTTAATCGCCGGCGGTATCGTCTCAGTTGGCAACGCACCGACCGCGCTGTTGGAAGTGTTGCGGATGATCAAAGAAGAAGGCGTCAAGCCGGCACTGATCGTCGGGATGCCAGTCGGATTTGTCTCTGCAGCGGAATCCAAGGATTTACTCGCCGAATTAGCCGATGTGCCATGGATCATCACCCGTGGACGTAAGGGCGGCTCGACCTTGGTCGTCGCGGCGATTCATGCCTTGTTGAGCTTGACGGAAACCCGGCAGAAAAACGGCTGATAGCATGGCAATGCCGGAACGCAAACCCAAAGGTACCCGCAAGGGTTACACCACCGGCGCCTGTTCGGCGGCAGCGGCACGGGCGGCAGTGCAGGGTTTGCTGAATGGGCACGTGCCGGACACTATCGACTGCGTGCTGCCCAATGGGCAAGACGTGGCATTCAAAGTCGAAGAAAGCTTCGTACAGAACGACCGAGCACATGCTGTCATCGAAAAAGACGCCGGCGACGATCCGGACTGCACCCATCGCGCTCGGCTGACGGCGGATGTGATGTGGATAGAACAACCGGATACTATCGTATTGCAAGGCGGCGCGGGCATAGGCCTGATCACTCGGCCCGGTTTGGGGCTGGCGGTCGGCGGTCCGGCCATCAATCCGGTTCCGCGCAAAAATATCGAGGATAACATCCGTCTGATCGCCGCCGAAGCGCTAAAAACCCGAGGTCTACAGGTAACGATCTCGGTGCCGGGCGGCGAAGAGATGGCGAAAAAAACCCTGAATTATCGTTTGGGCATTATCGGCGGTATTTCGATTCTAGGTACGACCGGAATCGTGCATCCGTATTCCACGGCGGCGTTTCGGGCTAGCGTGGTGCAAGGCGTGGAAGTTGCGGCCAATCAGGGGCAGGCTAGCGTGGTGCTGACCACCGGCGGCCGCACCGAGAAATTCGTGATGCGCGAATTGCCCGACCTGGATGAAAGCTGTTTCGTGCAAATGGGTGACTTTCTGACACCGGCACTGGACACCGCCGCTCGTTGCGGCATTCAAAACATCATCATTGGCGGTATGGTCGGCAAGCTGACCAAAATGGCTCAGGGTGAAACCATTACGCATGCCGGTCGCGCCCCAGTCGATGTGGAACTGGTGGCCGACATTGCCCGCAGCATCGGAGCGCCGGACGATGTATGCGACGCCATCGCCGCCCAGGAAACCGCTCGTTACGCCTCCGAATGCATGGCCGAGCTGGGATTGGAATACGAATTTCATGTCGAACTGGCTAACCGAGTCATCGCCACCTTGGAAAACCGGTATCCCGGCGGTTTTCACATCAGTGTTCTGGTGTGCGATTTCGATGGCAACAAACTGGCCGAAGCCGGCAGGAATTGATCATGCAAGCGATGTGCAGTTTTATCGGCGTACTAGACAACGGCGTCGCCAGCCTGAGCCAGGAGGCCTTGCAGGCATTGCGCGAAGCAAAGCATGTCATCGCCGGCAGCCGTCTGCTGGCAACGCTGGCTAAAGACATTACTCAGGCCAGACACTACGACTTAACCGGGCAACTCAAACAAGTGCCGGACTGGATCAATGTCGCGTTGGCGCAAAATGAAGCAGTAGCTGTACTAGCGACTGGTGATCCCTTGTGCCACGGCATCGCCGGTTTCCTGGCCGGCAAGCTGGAGTCCAGAAGGGTACGCATCTTGCCCAATCTAAGTACGATACAACTAACCTTTGCCGAGTTGAAATTGTCTTGGCAAACCGCCGCTATCGTTTCGATCCACAGCAAGGATGCCGGTGAATGGCTGGGCGGGGCCACGCCGGAGCATGGCTTGTACGAATTAGCTCAGCGCTGCCGCCAACACGATTTGCTGGCGATATTGACCAGCCCGGACAACGCCCCAGCACGTATCGCCCGCTTATTGCAAATCGAAGGCTTGGCTGATGCGTTCGAAATGGCGATTGCTGAAGCTCTAAAGCAGCCGCAACAGCGAGTCAACGCCTGGCTGAGTATCGCGGAGGTCGCTCAAAGCCGTTATCTCGATCCCAACGTCGTCATTCTAAAACGCAAAACGGCTTTGTCCGCACCGGTATTGTTTGGCGTCAGCGACGACAGCTTTCAGCAGCGCAAGCCGGAAAAAGGCCTGATCACTAAACGCGAAGTGCGTGCGGTATCGTTGGCGAGGATGCAATTGGCGCGTCGAAGTATTGTCTGGGACATCGGCGCCGGCTCCGGATCGGTGGGTTTGGAGGCGGCGCGGCTGTGTTCGGAGGGTCATGTCTTTGCCATCGAAAAAAACGCCGATGACATGGCTAATGTCGAACAGAATCAGGCTGCCTGGGGTATCAGCAATTACAGCTTAGTGCATGGCAAGGCGCCGCAATTTCTCGACACCTGGCCCGATCCGGATGCAGTATTCATCGGCGGTTCCGGTGGCGAATTGGCGGAATTGATAGCCTTGTGTTTAGGGCGTTTGCGCCCGGCGGGTTGGCTGGTGATGAACTTCGTCACGCTGGAAAACCTGTCCACCGCCGTCGATACCCTGAAACAACTCGGCGCAGACTGGGACGTCTGTCAGATTCAAGCCTCGCGTAGTAGCCCGATTCTCAATATGCATCGCATGCAGGCCGAAAATCCAGTGTGGATCGTATCTGCCACCCATTCTTTACAGCCCATATTATTCGGTCACGATGAACACTAAACTCGGCACCCTCTACGGCGTTTCCCTTGGTCCCGGCGATCCTGGCCTGATGACCCGGCACGCCTGGGATTTACTGACCGGTCCGGGCCATTGGACTTATCCGGTGCGCAAAAAAAACAGCGATAGTTATGCCTTGGACATAGCCTTGCGCGCCGGCCTGAAACTGCCTGTCGAACATAGCGAACTGCATTTTCCGATGACTCACGATGCCGAGATTCTGGCCCGTTACTGGCTGGCAGCAGCACAAACCGTGTTAGCACTATTACAACGCGGCGAGGATGTGTTGTTTCTGGTGGAGGGCGACGCCTCGACCTATTCCACTTTCGGCCATTTGCAACGCAGCGTGCGTGCTTTGCAAGCCGATGTCACCGTGGAAGTCGTGCCGGGGGTGTCGTCGTTTCATGCCGCTGCGGCGCGTAGTGGCGAACCGCTGGCTGATGTTGATGACACTATCGCCATCATCCCCGCCGGATACGGCATTGATCAGATTGAACGCCTGCTCGAGGATTTCGACACCTTGGTGCTGCTTAAGGTCAAACCTTTGCTGGACGATGTAATCGATTTGCTGCGCCGCCGTGATTTGCTCGGTCAAGGCTGGTTTATCGAAAAAGCCGGGGCGCCGGAAGAACGCATGGTGCACGACATCGCCAGCCTCGAGGGGCAAAAGGTCAATTATCTGTCGTTACTTATCATCAAAAACCCAGGCCGTCAGCGCAGCGAAATGCAGCGCGGTTGCCGCAAGAAAAAGGACTCAATCGATGAATGAAGTGCGTGTCGCCCTGGTGGCGATTACCAAACACGGCGCCGGGATTGCCACTCGCCTGGCACCACAACTCCCCGAAGCGGAGGTGGTGGTATCGGAGAAGCAATCCGAACATTTGGGTGATTTTGCCAATCCGCGTTGCGTGTATCAGGGGGCGTTGAGCGCGCAACTCGGCAAGTTGTTCGCATCCTACGACCAAATTATTTTTCTGGTGTCGCTCGGTGCGGTGGTACGGCTGATTGCGCCGCATCTTAAATCCAAGGATGTGGATCCCGGTGTGCTGGTGATCGACGATGCCGCCGAATTCGTGATCCCGGTGCTATCCGGCCATGTCGGCGGTGCCAATGCTTATGCCGAAAAGGTCGCCGCGTTGCTAAATGCCACGCCGGTACTGACCACCGCATCGGACGTGGGCAAAACCATTCCGGTGGATATCTTGGGCCGTGAACTGGGCTGGCAAGTGGAAGCCCCTAAGGTCAACATCACGCGTGTGTCGGCGGACGTGGTCAATCAACTGCCGATTGCCTTCGTGCAGGAAGCCGGCAGCTCAAATTGGTGGACGCGGCCATCGCCGTTACCGGCCAATATTCATCTGTTCCAGCGTTTCGAGGACGTTGATACCGAACAATACCGGTCGGTTTTATGGGTTACACACCGGGCCATCGATCCGGCCGTTTGGCAACAACTGGCTGAGCGATTGGTGGTGTATAGGCCGCCCACGGATCAAGCGTAAGTGTATGAAAGTCATGATTGGCATGGGTTGCGACCGCAATGCCAGCCTGGATACCTTGCGGCAAGCCTTGGCCCAGGCCTTGTGGCGTTGCGGGCTCGATGCATCTACGGTAGCCGGCTTGGCCAGCATCGACAAAAAAAATGATGAAGCAGCCTTGTTACAACTAGCCCAGATATACGATTGGCCGCTGTATTTTTATCCGGCTGAGGCTCTGGCCACCATCCCGGTACCGAATCCATCCGAGGTGGTCATGAAATACATGGGTACTCCGGCTGTGGCGGAAGCGGCCGCTTTGAGAGCGGCCAATGCCGAATTGTCGGATTTACTGGTAGAGAAACATAAATATTGCGGCACGGACGGCAAGAACGCCACCGTTTCGATAGCGAGAATCAAATGAAAAAAGCAGGCAAAATTTTACTGGTGGGTATCGGCCCCGGCGCGCATGAGCACATGACTGCCCGCGCTCGCCAAGCGATTGCGGAAGCGGACGTGGTGATTGGTTACAGCACCTACATCAAACTGGTGCAAGACTTGCTCGATGGCAAGGAAGTCATCAAAAAAGGTATGACCGAAGAACTCGATCGCAGTATCGAAGCGTATGAACATGCCAAGCAGGGCAAAATCGTCGCTATGGTGTCGTCCGGCGATATCGGTGTTTACGGCATGGCCGGGCCTACTTACGAACTGCTGCTGGACAGTGGTTGGACGCCGGATGATCCAATTCAGGTGGAAGTGGTCCCCGGTAGTACGGCGTTGTCGAGTTGCGCATCCCTGGTCGGAGCGCCGCTGACCCATGATTTTTGTTCGATCTCGCTGTCCGACTTGTTGACGCCTTGGCCGGTGATCGCCCGCCGCCTGGAAAGCGCGGCGCGCGGGGATTTCGTGGTAGCTTTGTATAACCCGAAAAGCGGTCGCCGCACGCAGCATATCGTCGAAGCGCAAACTATATTGCTGCGTCATCGGAGCCCGGACACGCCGGTTGCGATCGTTAAATCCGGTTATCGTGCTCGGCAACACATCCAGCTCGTACGCTTAGCGGAGATGGCCGATTGCGACATCGGCATGTTGACCACGGTGTTGGTCGGCAATAGCAGCACCTTCGTCCGTGCAGGGTTGATGGTAACACCGCGCGGCTATGCCAATAAATATGACGCCATGACCGGCGAAACCTGCGCAGGCGAAAAGGCGGGGCATTCGCTGAGCATGGGATTGGAGGGCTGGAAAGCTTGTGTGCGGCAATATTTACGCGACACGCCCAAGGTGACATGGCAACAGGCTGCAGCATACTTCGCACAACCGTTGGCGGACATTCTCGACGCCGTCAGCCAGTCCACGCCGAGCGATCAAGCCGGTTTATTCTGCTCGCAACGTGCAACCCCAGACAGTCATGAACGTTTACTTGTGTCACTCCAGGGTTGGGGCAAATTACGCGCCGTCGTGCGCAGCGAAGCGGGCGCCGTGGCGGAACTGTTGATCAACGCCGCTGATTTGCAAAGCAAAAACGGCTGGGTGAGTATCGTCAACAACGCCTTTCATTTGCACATCGACTGGCGCAAAACGCAGCAGATTTGGTTTGTCAGCCGTGATGATCAAACCTATGGCATTCAGGTACTCGATCAACACGGCGACGCCTTATTCAATTTATGGTTAGTCGCTGACGAAGCAGGATTCGACAGCACAGCCCTACAACACTACCGCAATGACCGAGCGCAATTTAGCGCCCCAACTGTTCTGGAACCAACCCACCATGACTGATAACACCATCCCCATGCCGGAAAAACCCAAAATGGGTGACTACAAACGCCACTTGCTGGTGTGTACCGGCCCCCGCTGTACAGAGAATGGCGAAGCACAAGCCTTGTTCGAAACCCTGGGGGACAAGTTTAAAGCAGCCGGCATCGACAAAGGCGAACTCAGGGTTAAGCGCACCCGCACCCACTGTTTCGCCACCTGCAAATCCGGCCCCATCCTTTGCGTGCAACCCGATGGCGTCTGGTATTACAACGTCAATGAAACCAATTTACAGCGCATCATTGATGAGCATTTGGTGGGCGGTCAACCTGTCGAAGCGCTGATTTATCATCAAAGTACTTGCTCGGTTCCATAGCAGTAAAACAAAGCGTTATGGATTATTTTCCTCTTTTCTTAAAAGTTAAAGACCAAACGTGTTTAGTGGTAGGCGCTGACGAAATTGCGGCGCGAAAAATTGAATTACTGCTGCAGGCTGGGGCGAACATCGTCGTCGTTGCTTTGGAAATTGGTAACGCGGTAGCCGCTATGCAACAGTCAAATCAAATCGTTATCCGTCAAAAAGCATTTACGCATGAGGATATCGACGGTATGGGGCTCGTGGTTTCCGCTACCAATTGCCGCTCCACAAATATAGAGGTCTCCAAGTTGGCGAATCAGCGGAAAATCCCTGTTAACGTGGTTGATGATCCGGCGTTATGTTCCTTTATATTCCCGGCCATTATTGATCGTTCTCCCCTACTTATCGCCATATCCTCAAGTGGTGTATCTCCCGTATTAACGCGACTTTTACGCGCCAGGGTGGAAAGTGCCATTCCGGCATCGTTTGGCCTGTTGGTGCAATTGGCTGAAAAATTCAAATTATTGGTCAAACAACGCATTGTACAACCGAGTCTGCGTAGAGTTTTCTGGGAAAAGATTTTACAAGGGCCTGTGGCTGAATTAGTTTTTGTAGGCAAGCAGAGCGAAGCGGAAGAATTGCTGCGATCGCAACTGCAGCAGGCTGACCCTACAGCAAATCAGGGTGAAGTGTATTTAATAGGCGCCGGTCCTGGCGACCCCGATTTATTAACGTTTAAAGCCTTGCGTCTGCTGCAGCAGGCAGACGTTATTGTTTATGACAGGCTGGTTTCTATCGAAGTGCTCGATATGGCCCGACGAGACGCCGAGAAAATCTATGTCGGCAAACAGAGGGATAACCATAGCCTACCGCAGGAGTCGATTAATCAACTGTTAATTGATTTAGCCCTGGCCGGCAAACGTGTCGCCCGATTAAAGGGGGGCGATCCTTTTATCTTTGGTCGTGGGGGTGAAGAAATCGAGTCCTTTATCCAACTCGGGATCCGCTTTCAGGTTGTGCCTGGCATTACTGCAGCGGCAGGCTGTGCCGCTTATGCGGGCATTCCGCTGACCCATCGCGATCATGCTCAATCCTGCACATTTGTCACCGGCCACTTAAAAGACGGCAGTATCAATCTCGACTGGCAGCAATTATCTCGTCCCCATCAAACCATTGTGATTTATATGGGACTGGCTGGATTGGCAATCATCTGCCGATCGCTGATCCAGTACGGTTGTCCGGCCAATCACCCCATTGCCGTCATTCAGGAAGGTACAACCCGAAACCAGCGGGTTTTAACCGGAACACTAGCGGATATGCCAAGTCGTATGGAACAGTCCGAGATCAAGCCGCCGTCACTGATTATTGTCGGTGCGGTAGTTACACTTCATCAACAATTGGACTGGTTTCAGCGTTCGGACTAAATCACAAGTGGAGGTTAGCATTGCCCGAAACTGAGGCTTTTTGGTAAACGGTCTCATTAGGAACAATATGAGATTCTTAAAAACGAGCCAATCAACAGACGATAGCGGGTTTATGTTCAAGAACTGACGAAAATCAACCTCGGAGGCGGTGGAGCGGATTTACATCCAGGTTTCCAGGGCGGTTCGCGATTGTTGCCAGAGATTGGAAATCCCCCACGAGCGTTTCAGATTGTGGAACAAGGGTTCTATCCACCAGCGACGGGCGTAAAACTCGACCATCGCTTCGACCTGACAGTTCGGTTTCAGTCACCAACAACAGGCGCGGCTTTGCCCAGGATAGTTTTTTGTCGTCGTAAAACTCGCACCAGCCGGCCCGCACAGGTGCTCCTTTCAGGAAGCGGGCCAAGGCTAGCGCCGAACGTATTCGCGTTTGCCCTAGATGGTCAGCGACAACTCAATCGCCGGCAAGGTGGTGATCGCCTCCGCCGTCAGGCGTTGGCCATACTTCCGCGGTCGGCCACGACCAGACTTGCCGGACATGTCGGGCGGCAAAAACAAGGCGGATCGATGCGGGCTTGGGTAATGGCCTGGATGCCACGGCTGAGCAACGGCAAAACCAAACGGCCGCGCATGAACCATGAGTCGCATAACAACCGTGTCGGCACCGTCTGTGTTGTTGCCAAGACTCGCGCAAGGCTAATGCGAGGGGCAGCTTGTTACGATTGCCGGTGTCTGACACCAAACGCGAAAAAATCTGCAGCACCAACTTAGCCTTGTTGTGACCCAAGACGCTGACGCTAAGCGTCGCCCAACATTGTGCCTGCACGAAATCAGGGCGACTGGTTTTGTGCTCATGATCGTGGCGCATCGCCAGTGTATCGTCGATCACCAAGTTCAGGGTTTGCACCGGCAACACTAGGCAGGCGCGCAGCAATCTGATGAAGGTCGCCCGCGAACGCGGCGGCACGGCGGGAAGCAAGGCGGAAATCCATTGGGACAGAAAATGGCTACTACGCAGAGAAAAGGACATGAAGTGAACCCGGAGCAAATAAATGCTCCATGGGCCGCCACTCGACAATCTATCAATGGGTTGTCGAGTGGCGGCCGCGCGGGTTAGGTATTATATTAACTACTTTTTTACGCAACGTGAAAAAGTCATGCACAAAAAAGCCGCCGACCCTAACGGATCTGGCGGCTGAATGTCTAAAGTTGATTTTTCACTATCCATGAATGGAGCTTTAATTTGATTTCATTTGCGGTGATTAAGGAGAGCGCATTATTCGGCTGGATAATGCGCTAATATAAAAGTGACTTAGCTACCTATCAGCTGCAGGTGTTTGTGCTTGAACGGATTGAGCCGCTGGATACGCCATTACCGAAGCCAGTTTACCTTGCTGATCCAACTCCACCACGAAGGCTTTGCCGTACAACGCCGGACAGCCGCAAAAGTTTGGCAATAGTTGCTGCATGGCATTGGCTGGATCGCTGGCGGTATTGGCCACCACAAAGGCGATGAAGGCATCCGAATCACTTTCAAAGGTCGATTCCTGAAATTCATCGTATTCGCTTCTGAAACTGGCCATTTGTTGCAAAACCTGAGCCGAGCAATCGCCCTTGGGCACAATGATGTCATCAGCGTTTTCCTGACCTTGATA
This sequence comes from Methylomonas sp. PHL2-19, assembly GCF_059331595.1. Lineage (NCBI taxonomy): Bacteria > Pseudomonadati > Pseudomonadota > Gammaproteobacteria > Methylococcales > Methylococcaceae > Methylomonas > Methylomonas sp. PHL2-19. The sequence continues at coordinate 3,318,820 of NZ_CP196839.1, read as the reverse complement.
GCAAGCCTCATCCCTGATTTCAACAACATCCTGCCCAAGCCGGATACGGTAAGCATCGCAAAAACGTACGCTAACCCAACACCAAGCACCTTGGAATTGAGCTTGGTGCGTTTCATTGACCGTTTCAATCGCTAGCTCTTCGTCGTTAAGATGCCGAACCAGTGAATGAAGCCAATGCCCGTTATCCAGGTTGCCGTGGTACAGCAAATAATCACGGTTCCAGGCAAACAAATATCGCGCAGCGCCGTCCTGTTTGATGTCATCGTCAATCGAGACGATGCCGCGGGCCATTATGTCTGCACGGGGCATGGCTTTTTCCGGCCGCTGCTCGAAGTTATCAAAAACTTCGGTATCGCAAACCGGATAAGCGATGATTTCGCGTAAGGCCTCGGGCGGTACTACGGGCACATCGTTGAGTAACCGCAGAAGCTCCCAATGCCGCAGCATGTCATAAAATCCGACAAATTCTTCGGCAGACAGCGTGGCTTTCATCTGGATAAAGCGCTGTTCGATGGTTTGCGCCAGCACGGCTTTAACCCGCTTGACCACATCAGCCTCGTCGACCAGCTTGTCACGATCCGGCAAGCGGGCGTGAAAACGGGCAGAATCCAGATGAATGATATGGCGGTGCGATGTATAGTTGTGCGAGGAATATAAAGGTAAACCCTGCAGGTAGACATCGAACTCATATTGCGCCCCATTGGGTTGCTCCATGCCATGCAGATAAATCGCGCCAATCTCAGTGTCAACAAAAGTCAATCCGCTATCCAGTGCGCAGGCACGTTCCAGCAATTGATCGTTAAACAGCACGGGAATAGGAAAACCGCGCACCAAGCGTTTCAGCGTGGTGGCAATTTGCCCCATCTCCAACGCCACATCCTGCAATGTAATACGGGTAATACCGTTCCAGTCTTGGACGGGTGTGATCGTCACCGGCTTAAATGCCAGAATGTGGTCAGTTTCGACATCGATCGAACCGCTTTTGCTGGTGACGCTGATGTGTCGACAGGCAAACAGTGCCGATAAAAAGCCGATTCCGAACGGATGCTCATGGGCAACCACATCCGCATTCCAGCCGGATTCGGCTACTGTTAGTAGTGTTGCCATCGAGTCGATGCCGCAGCCATCATCCAAAACCTGTAGCGTTTTGGTTTCAGGACAAAATTTAATCACCACCATGGCCGCATTGGCCCGGCGAGCATTTTGGATCAGCTCGCCCAGGACCGTGGTTTTGTTGGTGAAACTGAAGCGTAGACTTTTGACCAAATTGGCTTGGTTGACTTTCATCGCGACTTCGTTGTTTTGTGTGTTCATGTGTTATCTCCGGGTATAAAAATGCCCCAAGGACATGACATAGTCCAACCCCGACGGGGAGAACGGATCATCTCCCCGAGGCGGGTAGTACTGGCTAGGCCAGTGGTTAAGTTAAAGACCTGTATAACACCGGATTACGATGCCAAAGCCAGATCAATAGCCGATGGTACAGACCCCGCCCATTCCAGCAAGCTGGATTGGGCGTTTTCCAATACCGCATCGGGATCGATACCCCGACTGACAAGTACCGTGCTCATTGCTTGTGTCAACAGGCCATGGCCTCTTTCCCGTTCCGACTCCCCGCCGTGCTTGATAGCCCAAAAGGGATCGAATCGGATAGCTCGACCATTGCGTTTGCACTGCTTGTTCACTTCGGTGTGAAACGCCTTATCGAACGCTTCCGCTTGTTCGAACTGATGCCAGAAACCTTTTCCAGCTTGGATGTCCACCGGCGGCAACCAGCGGCGCTGGCGGCCGACCCAACGGTTCATCCGATCGATCAGGGTTTTACTTTTCGGAAAAAAGTGAATGGTGCCAACGCCGGGATAATAGCGAACGTCAAAATAACTACCGCCAATCCGCTTGCCGACCCGAAGTGCGTGAAAATGCTGCCGAAACACCGATACCAAACTTACTTCCGCTTCGGTCTTGCCGTCGAGCAAGGCAAATACCTTGTCGAAGTCGGCCAGCAGCCGTTCCGATTCCCAGTTCAAACCATTCTGGTAAGAACTCGAGCCGTGACCCGGCAGAATGAAGCGCGTGGTTTTGATCCGCATACCCAGCGTGCGATGTTTATCATTGAATTTCCAGCCCATGTAAAACACCGCGTTATCGCTGTAATAGCGGGTGATCAAATCGAATACATCGCATACCATGCTCAGTTGAATTTCACCTTGCTGATCGATGATGCCTTGCAAAAAGCCGTAGATATTCGGTACGGTAAATTCCAAAGACTTGACCGTTTCGAAATCCGATTCCAAGCGTTTTTGCGCCGCCGACGACAAGCGCGACGTGACCTGTGTCGAGCGTAAAATGCTGACCCAGGCCCGATTCTTCAAATCGTGATAGCGTTTAAACAGCGTCCGCTTCACCGCATCCGAAGACGACTCGTCTTCACTACTGATACCGCCACCGCTTAGTTCGCCGAGGGTTTTGCCCAGCATGGTCCGATAACGACTGGCACGGGCTTCACTGACCACGGCCTGTCGCGCTGCTTCGACCGCGGCATTGAACATCAGTACCGCATTGTCGATGAAGGCGTTTGGTAAGGCCAACTCGTTGGGCATTTGAAACTCACCGGCTAAATCGTCGGCCTCCCGCCTATCCTGGCGCAAATCATCCAGAATACAGCCGAGGATGTCCTGCTCAAACGTTGAGGTTTTCCTCAACCAGACCAAGGCCACCTCGACCGGCGTTTTGCGTTCGGCATCCTCGCCGGCGAACATTTCTGGCAGAAACTCGACTTCGCCGTGCTGCTCGATCAAACGCAATAACAGCTGGCGTTCCTTCGAAAACGGATTGCGCACGGTTTCGGCGTTGAGGATGGCGACGATTTCACCGTCAAACAAAATCTCCCAAGCCTTCAACACGTGTTTGGCCCCGTCGGCAAACGGCGGATTCATGATGATGTGCGAATAGACACTGCCGCTTTGAAACTGCAGAAAATCCATCCCCACCACGGCAAAGCCTTCATCGCGCAGAACCGCGTGCTTGCGGATATCGATTTCAATGCAATCGATCGGCAAACGTTTCCCGTATTGGTACGGTACTGAACGAAGCAAATGGCCTTCGCCTGCTGAAGGCTCCAATACCCGAGTGAATTGTTGGTTCTTGAACGTCGCCCAGGCTTTACGGCTCAGTGCTTCTGGCGTGGGGTAATATTGATAGGGGTCTGTCATGATCTTCTCCAAAGAAGCCCCTGACGACCGATTTATCCCTGGCGGGATAGCATCATCCCGCAGGGGTAGTGTGAAAGACTCGGTTTAACCGAGTGTTGAAATTAAACGGCGCGTCATATCAACGCGAACCGCTTACCTTGAATGAAGTCCTGATACTGCCGGGCTTCGGTTTTTACTTTGAACCGGGCATGCACGCTGCCGTCGATCCAGATTTCCCAGGGCAAGCGGTTAAGCTCGCCTTTCACCAGTTCTACCTCGCCAACTCGAAAATCATCATGTTGGTAAAGTACCTGGCGGGGACTGTCGACACGGACGATACAATGATCCAGTAACGCTGGACCTCCGATGTCACCTGGTTCGATCAATAACGGCACTTTGATGGTGCCTGTCGAACGGCCAATCCAGCCGATGACATCGTGTTCATCAAGCCACGACTGACCGGTTTGGGTATCGCCGTAATAAACCCGAATTTTGCGTCGGCTATGGCGAAGTTGTTCCAACAAATCAACCATCGGTTCCGGTGTATCGGCGTGATAACAGGTGCCGGACGGCAAACGCTGATACTGGATGCAATGACCCGTGCCGAAGGTGTGTTCAAAGACTTGTGTCATGATGTTGTCCTCAAAAAATACGGAAACATCACGATTCCCCAGCGGGAATAGGACATTCCCGTGTGGATGGACAAAAATGAGTGCCGAATAGAATGACGTGGCTAACTCAGGTTTTTGCAAATTGCGCGCTTAAACACCGCGCGCACTTTTCAGGATGGGATCTCCAGTACAGGCTTTCCCAAGGCTTGTAAGGCCAGAGGGATTAACTGATCTAAATTTTCCCAATCGATACTGCCGCCGTTGGTTTCGCCTTGTTGATAGGCTTCAACCAAACCGCGGCAAACTTGCATGGCCGCTTGCTCTTTCTTCAATTGCCGAACCGAATGATCCGGTTCCGGCCATTGTTCAACGGCCACGCATTCCCAGGCCAAACTTTCATCGCCCGACTCAAGGTATTCGTCGGATAATAGCGGCACGTTAGCTGTGTCATCCCAAATGGTGGCATCGTTGAATGCCTGCTCGGCAATCTGTTGTGCAGCTTCGGGACTATCCGCGGTGATACCCACCGACACCCGGTGCACATAGTCGATTTCATAAGAAACTACGAAAAGCCGATTCACAGCCGCCGCCGTGACATTGGCGGAGGCGGGTTTTTCGTCTGGCAATTCGGTTTCCACCGATTCACCCTCGATCAATGCGCTTTCATAAGGCTCGATCTCCTTGTTGCAGTCCGGGCAGCGATCGTTACAGGCGCAATCCCATACATCCTCCCATTCGGTTTGGCAGTAGGGACAGCGGTACTGATTCAGATAGCGAACCGTGCTGTTTTCGACAGCGGTTGTGCCAACGATGGGTTGGTTGATTGTTTTCATGGTCATGTTCTCCAAAAAATGCAGGAACGACCACCCGGCAGGATGAAGTTCCTGCAAGGGTAAAGTCGCTGAATAAAGCCGAAAATCGGCTTGCGCAGCGGGGTTGAATTCGCGCAAAAATCGGTATATGGTGACTAAAACTCATTAAAAGCAGAGAAATAGCCATGTTTGACGATATTTTGCGCATTTTTGATTTCCTCAGTCCTAAGCAGACGGAAGAGACGTATCCAAGTCGAAAACCGATGGCGATTCCGTTGGATTCCAACGATCAAGCCACCCCAATCTGCAAAAAATTATTTGCTGATTTGGACGCTGCCGAAGCGGAAGTCTTGAACGATATTGACGATCCAGAAATCGCTTGGACGTTATTAAGTCGTATTCGCCAACTCAGGCGAGAGAGCCAACACGATTTTTCGGCTTTGTTGCCATCAAACTTATTGCCGACTCAATTTGATCAACCAATCAACAGAAACCCCGTTCGTATCTTCAAAACACAAACGGGTGCTCAGTGGTCGGTTTTCAATGGCGGGCAAGCTCATTAGCCTGAATCTCCAGGCCATTACCAGACTTGAGAGCAGTCCTCAATTGACGCACTGGATGGGATGATTTGGATAAATCTTCATCCATCACTGAAGTAGTTTTTTTCGAGCGTTTTGTCAGTTTACCGGCTTTCGGCTCATCTAAAGCTGCCATTGGTCTGACTTTTTCCAATTCCAGTTGTAACTTGGCGATTTGAATATCGGCTTTAATCAGTTCCATGGTTTTGGATTTTATCTGCAACTCCACATCCAATCGATCAACTTGCCGATTGGAACCTGCGTTGCGACTATGAATTTCCTGACGCACGGAATCCGACATGGCCAACCAATCTACCTCGTGACGGATGGTGGGCATGATCACCGGTAGCCGGTGTCGTGCCAAACGCTGCGCACGATAGCGGTGAAACGTTTGAGCTGTGTGTTTGAATGCGCTCAGCAGTTGCAATGCTGTTGCCCAAATCACCCGCAAGGCGAGGATAAACATAGCCAGTAGGATGACGCCGAAAATAAAGTTCATTGAAGTTCTCCTTTAAAGATTTAAGAAAACACTTCGAATGAGCAGCGCCCGGCCGGGCGATGGTCGCCCGAAGCGGGTTTTGATTTTCAGTGGGTAGCACCACTGCGATTTACATCGGGCTTAACGCACCCGACACGATCAAGGGATCACCTTGCTCGCCGCCTAATGACGGAACGCCGACCAAGGTCGGATTCAGCATTCTTCGAAAAGAACGCATGAAAGGTCTGTTTGTCGAATGGGCTCCAGGATGTGAGTGCATTCGACAAGGCTATGTTCGCGTTAATAGTTGACGTCGCCCCGGCATGGATTGCCGGGGCCCAGAAGTCATGGATGGCAAGATTTCTTCACATCCTTGTGACTTGGATCCCGGCAATCCATGCCGGGATGACGGCTTCAATGTCCTTTCAACTACTAACGCGAACATAGCCTTCGACAAACTACGGTTGCAATCAGCTACCCATAGCCACAATCCAAGGCATTAAGCCAAGGATTGGGCTACGGATAAATGACTGGCCGAGACTTAGGCAGCCAACAACACCGCTTTCGAGAGTTCGAACAATTGCGCTCTCAGCTCTGATAGATCGTGAATGGTGATCGCAATCGGGAATAGATGACTGACATCCAATCCCAATCCCACACCGACCGTTTCAATGCCACTATCGCGGCAACGCTGCAACAGTTCCAGCGTGCTCAAGGTATCGTTGGGCTGACCATCGGTCATGACCATCAACACTTTGCGAGGTTCTCGGCAACCTAATAGCGACGCCGCACCAAACCAAATCGCTTCGGTCATCGGCGTACTGCCAGTGGCTGCCAGCGAAAAAGCACCGGTGCGAGTATTCACACGTTGACCATGCTCCAGCAGACGAAATACCGAGTCATCTTGAATGCCGGGAAACGCAGTGACGCCGGGATTAACCCCCGGAATGCCTTCAAAGGCCAATGCCAGCGCCAAGGTGGCTTCCAACGCAATCGGCATACGCGATCCGATGGGTTGGCCTTGGCTATCGGTCACCTGATAACCCATGCTTTCGGATTTATCGAGTAGCAGATGAATCGCAGTATTGGGCGCCGATTTGGCCTGCTTACGCTGAAACACCTTGGTTTCGCCGAGTGGTAAGCGGTGTAAACGCTTACCATCCATTCGCCGTCCACGACAGGCGTGTTGCGAGCGGTTGAGGGTTTGTGACTGCACCAGGCCTTGTAAAGCGGCGCGGATTTTCCCCGATTCGCTTTGTACCTTACGCAGAAAAAACGCACCGGCCTGATCGTCCATAGGTGGCTCGTGGCCACTGGGCATTAGCAGTTCTGACACGTTTTCCGCCGCCAACGACAAGGCTGATTTAAGGGATTCAAACAGGTCTTGTTCGATGTCACCGTCGCCGGCGGACAACAGGGTTTGCAAGACGCCCATCGGGTCTGCAATCTCCGTGCTCTCTTCGTCATCACCTTGCGGATTGGATGAAGAACTTTCTGCCTGCGCACTGGGTTCATCGTCAGGATTTTCCGGATTGGAATCATCGTTACCACCGGATTCTGAAGACTGTTCGTCGTCATTATCCGTAGGTAAATCTTGATCGTGTTCCATATCATCCTCGGAATCCGAAGCGTTCGAATTGTCCAAGTCAGCTGTTTCACCGGCCTGATCCGTATCATCCGATTCACACGATGTGTCCTCATCAACCGATGGCTGAGTCTGATTGCGCTGCCGTTGTTGCTCGAACTCCTGCTCAATCATGGTCAGGATGCGATCAGTCAATTGCAGGCAATCGGATTCGGATTGCAATCCCTCCGGGACTTCGGACAATAAGCCTTTCAAACGTGTCACAGCGCCGGTGGGGAACGTTGCCTTCAAAGCGGTTTCAGTTTCTTCGACCAACGGCCGTAACGACGACTGACCCAATACCCTGGCACGCAAGCTTTTCAACACGAAGCTATACAGAATATTGGCCGGATGATCAGTGATATTGCTGGCGACAAAGTCGCCTTTGGCAATCATCTTTTCAATTACCGTGCGAATCGTCAGCCGAGTTCCCGGAAAATCCTTGGCCAGTTCATACTCAATGCGGACATCTTCAATCGCGTTGCAAAGCCGACGGCGTAATACTGAATTACCGTAGCGCAGCGTAAAGTCCGAATAACGAATGTGCGCCGCTTCGTGGGCCAACAGCCCCCAGGCCACATCCTGATATTCCGCATCGTCACCGTCATAAGCCGGCAACTGAATGGATTTGCCATCGGTATAGGCTTGATTCCCACCGACACTGACTTTGACGCCAAAGCGATTGCCGATGGCGGCCGCCACGATGGGGAAGGCGTTGTGTAAGGTTCTATTTTTCATGGTGTGCTCCAAAATTTAGGGCAAACCACGGCCCCAAAGGGACATGAATTTGCCCCAGTGCGTGAATAGTTAAATGGCGTCAGATCATTCAGAACCAGTAGTCCTGGTCAGAATGCTCCGCAGCGACCTCATCATCATCGCCATCAGCAGTGACTGCTACCAAATCGGATTGATCATCCGGTTTGATGTCTTCATCAGAATCATTAATAGCAGCATCGGCTTGGCTTTTATCTAGCAAGACCCCAGGCGCCCAGTCCCCCGATACCGATTCAGGTTCCATTTCATCGTCAAAGATGCCGTCAAACAGATCGAAAAAATCGTGGCTGTCTGAAACACTTTCGGCGATGACTGGTGTTGGTTCGGTTGCGACTGTTGTTGCTGTTGGTACCGTTGGTGGTTCTAACTCTGCAGGATCGACGATTTCCTCAACATCCGTCTCTTCAACAACAGGTGTTTGATTTACCAACAAGCCTTCACCGTGCCGCCGGGTTTTATCCGGATCGGACAACAGCATCGCTGTCGCCAGAATCTCCTGCAAAATGCTGCCTTCAATGGCGCCTTTGTTGGGAATTCTCGTCAGTAGATCGTCAATGGTGCTGACCACCGGTGCGACCCGATGATCCAGAAAGCCCAAACCATCGAGCTTGTCACGCATACGGCGAATCGGTCGTAACGCATTTCGCGTCACTTGCTCCTTGCCTAGCAACGACTGCTCGATGAGTTGATTGGCTTCCACGGAGATTTCGTAGAACATCTGCTCACTGAGTGAACTGATTTTGCTTTCCAGACGCGCGACGTCTGCCGGCGGCAAACTATCGGGCAAACCGACACTGACCACCAAAAAATCAAACGACAGCCGCGTCGAGACAAACTCCACCGAATCCACCGCTTGCTCGATAATGCCGGCAAATTCCGGATGGCGAACCACCCAGTCAGTCACCGCCGCATCGTAACCGGCAATAAACTCGGTTTTAGCCGCTGCAAAATCTAGCGCGATGCGTTCCAATTCAGCGGTAATGCTCGAAGCAGACTCAACCGGTACGGCAAAGCCACCCAGAAAGCGAGTGCCGACTCGTAAACAAATGCGTTCGGCTTCTTTCTTCAGGCGGTTAAACACCGTCAACTGGTCAGGATCGAGTAAACGTTTAGACCCTAAGCTGGCTAAGTCCTCCGGCGGCAGTTTGCTACCGTCGGCCAGCACCAGATCTTCTTTTTTCAGTTTCTTGCGGGCACCGTAGATATTGGCTTCGACTTTCACCAAGACCACGCGATCTAAGATCACTTGCGTTTCATGCGACATGGGAACCTCCTAAAGAAAAGAGGCACACCCATCCCGCTGGGGCAGATGTGCCCCTTTCGGGTTAAATAAAAATAACAGTACGCTTAAAACCAGCAGTCGTCCGTGTCGGACATGGCCACTGCCAGATTTAATCGGGGTTTGAGCAAGCCCAAAACTTCAGCGGTTTCACGAATGCTATCCAGATCTGTGCCAAAAAATGCCAGCACCTCCTGTTCAACCTTCAGATCGACCGAGAGATCTCGGGCAGTTTCGGTGGCAATATCAATCTCCACGCCTTTAAAGCCTTTTGCTTTCAGCGCCAGTAAAAACAGCCAGGGCAAAACGCCATGCACTGATTTGATCTGACCACTGAGTTCAAAGGTTTCGGCATTGAGGGTCGCATCAATGAATTGTTGCCAGCCATTCCATTCCTGTTCAGGCGTAGCATGACCATCCGACAAGGTTTGAATAGCGCCGATCAGTCGCCTGACCTCGTTACTCAATTCCACACGGATAGACTGTTTTGCATGGCAATCAATGGTCCAATACAGTGCCTCGACTAGCGGTGTTGGCACGGGTTCGGGATTGGAATCAGGCTCAGACGTTTGTAATGGCGTTGCCGAAGTCTTGACCGGAAACACCACTTTGCCGTTAACATCAATATCCACCTCGGCGACAAACACATAGCCTTTGGCCTGCTTTTGTCGTTCGATGTCGAGCTGCTTAACGCTGTATCGGTTGCTAACGCCCGGCAAACTATCTGCCGTTTTCCCCCAACGCGTCGTAATCGAACCATCCGAATTACTCCTGACCGCCCAGTCTTTGGAGCTGCCATCACTGTTACGATGACGATATAAATTCCAGGCTGCCATGGTCAGACCTGCCAGTCATCGCCAAACACATCTTTCGCTATACGATGAATCGCTTCGCGCTCAGCCGGTTCGGCCCGAAAGGTCAAAGCCCGATCCAGCGAGTAGGCCAAGGCATTAGGCGCACTTTTGAAGGTGGCCACCAATGACGCCCAACGCACTAAACCGCGCGTCGATAACGTCACCGATAACATGCCAGCGCCATCCGCGCCGCCAATGAAGACTTTTCGAATCTGGTTGGCGACCTTGATCATGCTTTCGCGTACCGTTTCCGGCATGCTCGGCACCACATCAGCCAACAGTTTCATTTCGTCTTCCGGCTCCGGGTAACCGACTTCCATCAAGCGAAACCGGTCCAGAAACGCTAGGTTCTGCCGCAACACCCCTTGATACATTCCCGATTGATCACCCGATCCGGCACTATTGCCGGTGGCCACCAAACGAAACTTGGGATGCGGGGCAATTACGTCGCCAGTCTGTGGAATCGTTAGAGGTTTCCCTTCGACGATTTCATTCAAACCGATCAGTTCAGCGGGGTCGATGGCATCGATTTCGTTGATCAACAGCACATGACCCAGGCGGACTGCCAGGGTCAGCGGGCCATCGATCCACTTCATCGCGCCGCCGTCGACCAGCATGTACTGACCGAGCAGATCGTTCAGTTCCAGTCGACCGTGACCGGTGACCGAATGCACGCCCCAATTCAGACGTGCCGCGACTTGCTCCAACAACGAGGTTTTTCCAGAGCCGGTAGGGCCAGTCAGGTATAAGCCATCGCCGTTATGCGCGCCTAAAAACGCCAATACATCCCGTAAGTGATCCTTGCGAAACACATACGGCTTAATAGCCGGTACATAGAGGTTATTTGCCGGAACAAAGCCTTCCACTTTCATGGAAGCCGGTGCCTGGATGCCGAAGGAGTCGGTAATGGAATATTGTTGGTACATGGTGAGCTCCTCGAGGACTAGCCTCAGAAAAAACAAGGGGCACGCCGCCCCGAGGGGTGATGAGCCCCAGCGGGTGAATAAAGCCCTGGCATGCCAGGACGGATTAAAAAATCAACGTAGCTGCATGACGCAGTACATCGCCCATTCGGCGCGGGCCAACAGCTCCCGATCCATCAAACGCAGGATGCGCTGAATGTCGCTTCTCAAACCGGGCTCCGAGATTTGACGGTGCATCTCCAGCAGCAAACGCTTTTTGGCCTGGATGTCGTTGCTATGAGCAACGTTCAACCAGCCGTGCAAGGTTTTCCAAAAGTCGTGATTCATAATGACCTCCTTCAAAAGTGAAAAGGGGTCACCGTCCCGCAAGGGTGATGAACCCCAACGGGACAAACTAAACACACCAGGCTTGACGCACCTGGCACACGAGGCAAATGCTCATGCCGCTTAACAACGGAACGCCGGTCGAAACCGGATTCGGGATTCCAGAAAGGAATGCCTGAACGATGCGGGTTTTGGGTTGGACTTTTCTGTTGAAAGCCCAGCCTAAAACCGACAGGCCAGAAATAACTGATTCGATCATATGGCCGGCGTAAATTATCTTGGCCGGTTGACGTCAATCAAAGAACATCCCATAACCACAGGGGTTACAGGATGTCTTGGAAAGACGACGAAAACTCAAAACCAAAAATCCACGCCCGCCAGGTCTTTCAGGGTTTGGGCGTCGAACGGCACTTCGGCATGTTTGCCGTCGTCGTCCCGACAGGTCACGCGGACACGCGTAGCCGACGGTTTTCGATAGACTTCCAGCGCCGAGGCCTGAACACCCGGTTGCAAGGCTTGCAATGCTGCCTTGTAATCGATAGCACCCTGGCTTTGAAATCGGCTGATCCGCAATCCGGAATGCTCCGCAGCCACGTAATCACCCATCAACGCTACCAACGTGTCTTCAATGCGCGACTGCTCATCCTCCAAGCCGTTGAGTTGGCTTTTCAGATCCAGGATGGTCAACGCCCGTTGCCGATACGTCGCCGCCAGTTGTTGCCATTGCCGTTCCACATCGCCGTGGGGCAAGTACAAATCGCGCTCAGGATCCTTGGGTGGTTCCTTTTTCGATTTGACCGCCGACCAGAAATCCATCGCGGACTCGACCAGAGCCGTGAGAAAGTGCTCATCGCGCTGAATCTCGAATTCCACATCCTGGTCTTGTTGGTAGAAAAACAAAAAGCCGCGTTGCGCTTCGGCGACCAGCAGTTGCTGTTGCACCTGGCACCAATACAACTGATAGGCGGCCGAGGCTTCCCGATTCAACAGTACATCCAGAAACGTGGTCTCGTGCGGACATTTGATTTCCACGGGTTCATTCGCGTCGGACAAACCGTCGAATGAAGCCCGCATCAAGGGATACTGTTCCGACTCGCCGCACAGCGGCAACAACATCAGATCGTGTTTGTCCTCGAAGCGTTGCAAAGCCTCGGGCTCTTGCTGGATGCCGGCGCGGATCAACGGGTTGTTGTCCAGGCTGGCTTCCAAAACCAGGCCGATTTTCTCGGCCCAGAGACGCCACGGGGTTTTGTACGGCGAACGGTTCATGACAATGGCCGCTTCGCTGGCACTGACGCCTTGTAAGCGCCACTGCCGCCAGGCGGCGGAACGCTGCGAAACGTCGACGACCTTCATCGGAAAAATCCGGTCAACTGCACCTGACAACCAAATCGCACCGTCTCAATGCCAAGCTTGTGCAACTGGGTCTGGCAGCGCCGGGCCCAATAGCCATCGCCGAACAGCAACAGCAGTTCGTCTTGCGCCGGCAGACACACGCCGCCAAAACTCTCGGCAAGTGTCGTCAGTTCCGGTTGGCTCAAAGGTTGCGGATTCGGTTCGTTGCCCTGGGGTCGCCACAGGCGTTCCAGAAAGCCCCGGCCGTGACGGCGTAATACCGTGGGGGAATCGTAACGTTGCCAGTCGGTATGACAGGGCACGCGGTTTAATGATTGATCGTTTGTGTTCATGACCTCTCCTAATAAAAGAAGGGTGTCATGTCCAACCCCGTGGGCGAAACATGACGCCCTCGTGGGTGGTTAGGGAATTTTGGGTAGCAGCGTATTAGGCGGCGTTACCCAAGGTTTGACGGGCCTGATTCATAGCCATGTCTTTCGCTGACAAGGGTGGCATGCCAGTGTTTTCGGTTTGCTCCAGGGCTTGTGTTGCCTTGGGTTCAACTTGCGATACCTTGTCCAACTCGGCCAACGCAAAGGTCAGATCCATGCCTTTGAACTTCTGGTGGGCATAGTCGTAGGCTGCTTTCCAGGCACCTGCCGCCGCAGTCCGTCTAACCAGCTCTGCGACCGCTTTTTGCACCTTGGGATGGATTTGCGACAAATCAATCACGTGCGGTGTAGGCTCGGATGCTCCTATAAACCGATCATCAGCAGAACCAACATCGGTTTCCCAATGCGTCGCCTCGCCATCGATTACGGTACCGTCGACAACATCGTCGAGCGTTTTGCCATCCATCTCCTCCGCGGCATAGCCGCATTCCTCTGGAAAGGCAGTACGCAAAGACGCCGCTTTACCGCATTTGGCCAATTGCCCCTTGGGGCGTTTGATCCACATCGCGGTCGGCACTTGTGAGTTTTTACCGCCGGCCGTGCTGTAGGCTTCCAGCCAATACACTTCCTCGGTAAAGGCGCAACGTTTGCCGCCGACAATCCGGTACACGGTGACTGCCACCCATTCGGGAAAAGTCACGGTGACACTGGACTCCTGCCATTGCTCGTTGTCGTCCTTGTAGCGCCCGGTAAAGGTCTTGCTGACATCAGGACCCCAGACGGGCCTATCCATGCCGGCCCAAACACCGGTCCGAGACGCGGTAGTCTGGATTTCCATGATGGACGGCCAGACGGTCTCGACATTGCGGCCCAATGCCGCACTCCACATCGGCACGATATGCACCGGCTTTTTGAAGATGTCGAGTTTGCGAGCCTTGCAATAATCCAGCGCCATCAGAATGGCTTCCGGGGTTTTGGCCGTGGGAAAAGTGACTTCGGTCAACACTTTCCAGGATTGCTCCGACAGACCGTAGCTTTGCTGGACAACTGCCGGCATCGGCAAGTCACGGGTTTTGGGTAAATTGTTGCGGTTGTTTTGGCTCATGGTGAGTCTCCTTCAATAAAAAAGGGAACGCCATCGCCCGCCAGGGAATGGAGTTCCCCAGGGGGTTGAAATACCGAAACCTGAAAAAGGTCGGCGGTGTAACCGTCAAACCATCGAACGCCAATAATCGGCGCGCCGGGGTTTAATGAATCGGCATATCGCTGTATTCGTCATCCCAATCGGCGTCCTCAGGGGCTGCTGGCGATGATGACGAACTGTTGGCGGCTGCCGATGCGCTAGGGCGATCCAGCATCTGCAATTCAAAGGCGGCGATTTCGGTACGGTATCGCTTGTCATTCGCTTGACCCCATTGCTGGGTACGCAAACGGCCTTCGATGTAGATCTGGCTGCCTTTGTGCAAATACTGTTCGGCGGTATCAGCGAGTTTTTTGAAAAACACCACCCGATGCCACTCGGTCCGCTCCTGTTTACCGTTTTTGGGATCGTTCCAGATTTCGCTGGTTGCCAAACGGATGGCGACGACTTTGCCGCCGTTATTGGGCATAAAGCGAACGTCCGGATCGGCGCCGAGCCGGCCCAGCAAGATGACTTTGTTCACGCCGCGATTGGCCATGATGACATTCCTCCTGTCGGCCGCGCCCGACTCAACGATAACAATACCCAGCGGCGCGGCGATGGGCATGCCGACGCCTCGAATCCCTGGGGGAATCGATACGCCCGGCAGGGTTAAACAATTAATACTCACATCAGGCTTGACGCACCTGACACGCCGATGGAACACCACCGTCGCCGCTTAAAAACGGAACGCCGACCGAGGTCGGATCAAGGCGGTCGTGAAAGACCAGCCGAGAAAGTCTGGGGAGAAGCGGAAGGCTGATGGCCAACCAATTCCGTTGGCTGGTATTGAAGCAGAGATTTTTTGAAGGGCTTTTGCAGCTGATGCCGAATTCGCCATCAGCTGCGGAAAGGCTAAAAAGAATCTGGCTTACGATCATGAACCATTCGTTCACATCAGGAAACGGTCATGTCCGAAGCAGCTCCACAGCCCAAACCAGCCCCGCGCCGTGCCATCAGTCGGCCAATATTTGAACGTACATTTAGCATCAACAGCGAACAAGCCATTCGGGTGATTCGTAACAGCTATCATCGATTGATGGTGTCCCTGTACGCCATCGACGTGATTCTGCGCATCATTGGAAGAGAGGAAACGGTCGATGAAATTGAAAGCCTCGTCAGTCAGATGATTGCCGAATGTGCGGAGCAACTGCAGCAGGAAAAGAGTCGGTTGGAAAAACTCAAGGCCGACAACGGCATCACTGAAACGCCGACGTACACGCATCCCAGGGAATTTGTGGCCAAGATTGCCTCGCCCCAGATTGCCCAGTTCGTCGAGTTGATTCGTTTGCTGGACCAGTTGATGATCGTGATGGACACCTTGTGGCTGTGCCAGGTCATTTCCAACAAACATTGCATTGATGCACGTCTTCAGTGGCAGCAGCGCTTGCAGCGGCTAGCGAATAAAATTGTGACGATGGAACGGCATGCGCATCAGGCAGCTTATGAACAAGGGCATGGAGAGGAAGTGCGATTGGCCCGACAGCAATCTGGACTGTTGGGTGAGCCAGTGAAACTTTCCAAGGATGAGGACTCATTGGTTGATGAGACCGACTCGAATTAAGGCAGGTGCGCAATGAGCGTTGATTCGAGTGAAATATGCTTGTGTGTTTCGTTATCCGAACAGGAGGCTTTGGATTTGGCGCAATTTCTAAAGCGAACTGGATTTGCTGATTATTGCAGTCAGGCTGTCGATGATGAGGGGGCTTATCGCATGCGCGCTGTTGCGGAAAAGGTCAGAAGGAACTTGGTTGCCATTGGCTACGACCCACGCTAGGAAACACCCCGTCAATTTCGTTGAAAAGAAGCTAACCGTAAATTCGGCTGAGGATTAGAGTGAATCTGAAGTGCTAAGTTGACAAAATCTTAAAAATGCACAATTATTAGGTTGACGATTTTTTATTTTTGCACAATTTGGAGGGCGAATGCTTCCTCAACCTATACATTACCACTCGGATTTGACTCATGAACGTTTATCCGTCGTCGCAGAGTTGTTACTGGATGAACACTACAAAACGCTCGACGATCTTTCCTCAGAAACAGATGATAACTACACGCGTGGCTGCACCACATTCGGACGGCAAAAAAACCGGATTAAAGGCTTGGCTCTGGCAAAAACTTATTCTTGGTTACAGGTCAGTAATAACGCCAATGATTTGGTCTTCACAATTGGTAGCGTACCTTGTCGATTCAGCAGTGACGATCCAAACAGCCCAAAGAAAAAAGCCGTCTTGACGGTTAATCGCTACCAAGCGTCATTTTTCGATGATATTGAGAGCGACCAGGACCCATGCCGTTACTGTTTCATCATTGATCAAGGCATCAATGATGATGCTGAGCCTTCAGTTGTTTTTCTCGGATTCGACGCGACGGGCGTGGTGCGGTGTCAATGGGAGTCCGGTGCGATTAGAACTTTCCAAAGTGTTAATGCCGTTGTTGTTCCTGAAGCTGTTGAAATAGGCAAACCTGCCGTCAAACCGAAAAAATCAGTCGCGGGTTCCAAAGACGAGGCCAATCGGCTATGACCGCCGATTTTCTTGGGCAAAACCTTCGGCTTGCTCGGTTATTTCACGGGCTGTCTTTGCAGGATTTGGCCGATAGAGTCAATAAGTCAAAGCAATATCTCAGTCGGTTGGAATCAGGCTTAGAGCCTCCGCATGAAAGCCTGGAAACAGCGTTGGCGGAAGCTCTGGACGTGCTGCCCCGATTTTTCAGGGAAGTCGATCCGATGCCGATTTCCGACGAGCAGTGCCATTTTCGTAAACAGCTGACCACGAAAGTTGCGCTTAAGCAGGTCGCTCGTGCACAGGGCGAGATGTTTAAGCGACTGGTGTCCGTTCTTGACCAGAACTTAGATTTTCCCAATTACGATTTTCTACATGAAGAGGTATCAACGCCCGAAGAGATTGAACGCGTTGCTGAAATAAGCCGGTCTCATTGGGGGTTGGGTTTAGGGCCAATTGCTAATATGAGCCGCGTTGCAGAAAATGCTGGTGCGGTATTGGTAAAAACGGGTGGGCTAGCGGACGAGATCGATGCCATTTCGTTTGCTACTCGGCGGCCGGTTATTACGTTAAATGCTGGAGGGAAATCGACTTGTCGTACCCGGTTTGGAATCGCGCATGAAATTGGACACTTGACCATTCACGTTGGCGTCCAAACGGGGGATAGAGCAACAGAATCCCAAGCCAACCGATTTGCGAGCGCGTTTTTAATGCCGCGCGCATATTTTATTAAGGAGTGCCAAAAAGCGTTACGCGGCAGTCGGCTGAATTGGCAAGCACTGTCCGACATCAAAATGCGCTGGGGGGTCTCAAAAGCGGCGATTTTGTATCGTGGTCGGCAGCTCGGCGCGTTTTCGGAAGAGCAATATCGGTCTGGTGTTATTTCATTGCGTCGGCACGGGGAAGCGCTTCAGGAGCATGAAGATCGTGATATGGTTCAGGAAAAGCCTGAAGTTATTTTGGACAGCATGAAAGTTTTGGCCGAGCAATGCGGCATGTCCAGAAAAATGATTGCCGACTTGATGTTTGTAAAACCTGAACTTCTCGATCAGTTGGTTGGCGTTAAAGCTGATGAATCGTTTCAGAATAATATTGTTATTCTGCAATATCATCGTAGTTTGAATTAGGCGAATTGCCTCAAATTAAAAGTAACCCAAGGGTTCAGTAAAAACGGGTCGTTGCCTCACATTGTGTGTAACCGAAATCAAGCGGGTTACCACCATGGGAAAACACGAACGACGAGCCTATTTACACGCCATCCAAAAACGTTATCGACAAAGTGATAGGGCCACGAAACAAACGATCCTGAACGAGTTTTGCGAAGTCTGCGGCTACGCCCGTAAGTACGCGATTCGTTTGCTGAATCGAAAAGCCAAGCCAACCGCTTCGCCTAGCAAACGGCCCGGCCCCAAGCGGAAATATCAAGCCGAGGTGTTGCTGGAGCCATTGAAGCGCATCTGGTTCGCTAGCGATCAACTGTGCGGCAAGCGCCTGAAAGCAGCGATACCGATCTGGCTGCCGCACTACGAAGCGCAGTACGGCTCACTCTCCGATCAGGTTCGTGCCGACTTGCTAAAGGTTTCGGCGGCGACCTTGGATCGCTTGCTCAAACCCTTGCGCGTCCAGCACCCCAAAGGCTTGTCCGGCACCAAACCCGGGTCTCTGTTGAAAACCCAGATTCCCATCCGAACTCATTACTGGGACGAGACCCAGCCCGGTTTTGTCGAAGCCGATACTGTCGCTCACTGTGGCAATTCGCTGGCCGGCGATTTCGTCTGGAGCCTGACGATGACGGACATTGTCACCGGCTGGACCGAATGCCGGGCCACCTGGAATAAAGGCTCGCAAGGTATCCTGGAACAGATTCAGGCCATCGAGAACCTGTTGCCATTCCCTTTGAAAGGCTTCGATTGCGACAATGGTTCTGAATTTCTCAATCATCACCTGGTTCGCTATTTCACCGACCACCCGCAAAAGCCTGCGTTTACCCGCGCCAGGCCTTACAAAAAAAACGACAATGCTCACGTCGAGCAGAAAAACTGGACTCACGCCAGGCAATTATTCGGCTACGACCGGCTGGATAATGCCGCGCTGGTGCCGTTGATGAACGAGGTCTACAGCACGCTTTGGTGCCCTTTGCAGAATCATTTCTGCCCCAGTCTGAAACTTCAGAAAAAACACCGAGACGGCGCCAAAGTCGTGAAAAAATACCATGCCCCGCAAACCCCTTACCAACGGGTGATCAATCATCCTGGCATTCCGGAAACCACCAAACAGACTCTCCAGGAACATCATGCCAAACTCAATCCATTTGCTCTTAAGGCCGCCATTGAGCAACAATTGAAACTCATTTTTTCACAAGTCCAGGTTACCTCTAATGTGAGGCAACGACTCTGATACTTCGGTTACCTTTTTCTATGAGGCAATACGTTAGGTTTTCAAAAGTAACTTGATGTCGTTTTTTTTGCTAGACAATCGCCTTTTCTTTAAGACTTGCTTTGGCTCTGGCAAGCCTTCATGAATGGAATTGTTGTCGAAGGGTGACGACATTCGGTTGACAGAAGAATGCGCTAAGGCATAAAAAATTCGGCAGTATTAGCATTATGACCTATTTATTGTTATCTATACATGACAATAAAATCATTATAGTGCTAAGATTGACTCATGAGAGTCTCAAAAGAAGAACTAATTGCCGTATTGGCCCAATTCAATCCCTGGTGGAGAAGCGAACCGATTGCCGATTTGCCAGATTGGCAGCGTGCCGCTTCGCGTGAGTTAAGTCGCTGGATCAATCATCCGCCTGCCCATCGCGCCATTTTGCTGTCCGGCGCACGCCAGGTCGGCAAGACCACATTGCTGCTGCAACAGATCGACGCTTTGTTAAAGCAAGGTGTTCCGGCGGCCAACATCCTTTACGCCACTTTTGACCATCCGGTGCTCAAGTTGGCAGGCATCGAAGCGGTTTTGGAAGCCTGGCGCGAACGCGAGCCGCGGGTCGATGGACCTGAATATCTGTTCCTCGACGAAGCTCAGTTTATTCGCGATTGGGGCACCTGGGTCAAACACCAGATCGATTTCAACAAACAGCGTCGCATCGTCTTTACCGGTTCGGCCATGCCCTTGGTGGAAGCCGACCAGGAGTCCGGCGTCGGTCGCTGGCACACTATTCGGCTGACTACGCTGTCGTTCTACGAGTACCTGCAAATCAAACAAGTGCAACTGCCACCGTTACCGCCATTAAAGAGCTTGACCGAGCTGTTCGACTGGACGCCGCCACAATTTTACCGGGCGCAGGAAATCGCCGTGCCTTATGTCGGCCATTTCCACGAGTATCTGATTCGCGGTGGTTTCCCGCAAACCGCCCAAGTGGAAAGCATCACTCAGGCGCAACGCTTGCTGCGTGAAGACATTATCGATAAGGCGCTCAAGCGCGATATGACCGCGCTGTTTGGTGTGCGCCGGATTCTCGATCTTGAGCATACCTTCCTCTATCTGTGCATGCATGATGGCGGTTTGCTGAATATCACCGACTTATCCAGCAACCTGGAAGTCAAACGTCCCACGGCTCAGCATTTCATCGAGCTGTTGGAAGCCTGCCACCTGATTTATCGCTTGCCGCCGTTTGGCTATGGCAAAGACGTGCTCAAGGGCCGCTTCAAAATTTATCTGGCCGATGCCGCGATCGCGCCCGCTGTTTTACTCAAGGGCAAAAGTATCATCGACGATCCCGCCGCCTTGGGCGTAGCGACCGAAACCGCCGTGTTTAAACATCTTTTTGCGCGCTATTATTCCCAAAATGTGCGTTTTACCTACTGGCACGGGAAAAAAGACCGCGAGGTCGATTTAGTCGCGGAAATCGGCGGCCAATTGATCCCCTTTGAAGTGAAATACCGTGCCCAGCATACCGGCGCACGGGAACTGAAAGGTTTGATCGAACTGTGTGAGCAAAAGAAAATTGCCCGCGGCTACGTTGTCACTAAATCGCTGGATGACTTCGGCTTAATGACCGGTTTGCCGCAAACTGGCGATACTGCCAGCCAGATTATGCGTCTACCCGCACCGTTGCTGTGCTACTGGATGGGGGCTTCGGAATTGAATCAACCCGAATTTAACGATTAAGCCGGGCAACCGGCGATAGGAAACCATGCATCAAAGCCAACTCAAATGGATTGCAGACTTAATCTGGAAATATCGCCGATGACCGTCTGCGCGACGTGTATAGCCGAGGCAAACCAATCGCTGCGCCGCAATCGTAAATTTGAATTCAGTCAAACTTAGCCAAGGTAGCAGACGCAATGTGTAAGGGAAAATAATGATCCTGACCGATAACGAGACCAAAGTCGATTTATTGAATAACGAGGCCATAGCGACGACAATCATTGGCCTTCTTCGGAAAAATCCAGATCATCCTGTGACGATCGGTGTGCATGGCGACTGGGGGGCGGGCAAGTCTAGCGTACTTGAAATGATAGACTCAGGTTTCGAAGGGACTGAAGAAGTGTTATGCCTCAAGTTCAACGGGTGGCGCTTCCAGGGTTTCGAGGATGCGAAAATCGCCCTAATTGAGGGAATCGTAACTGGTTTGATCGAAAAACGTCCGGCGCTTACCAAAGCTGTATCCGGTGTCAAGGAGGTGTTCCACCGCATAGATTGGTTGAAGGTTGCCAAGAGAGCGGGAGGTTTGGCTGTTACGGCTTTTACAGGAATTCCAACGCCTGATCAGGTAACGGGTATTATTGGCTCTCTCGAAGGGGTGTTGGAAGATCCTGCTAAACTGGCAACGAAAGAAAATATCTCGGCCACTATCGGTGAAGTGAAAGCTCTGCTGAAGCCCTGCGAAACCAAGAATGTACCTGAAGAGGTAGAAGCGTTCCGCAAGGCGTTTGAGCAGCTTTTAAAGGATGCGGGTATCGAGCAGCTTGTAGTCCTAATCGACGACCTTGACCGTTGCTTGCCTGATACTGCGATCGAAACCCTCGAAGCAATTAGGCTGTTCGTGTTCACGCCCCGAACTGCATTTGTAGTCGCAGCTGACGAAGCCATGATCGAGTATGCGGTACGCAAGCACTTTCCCGACCTTCCTGATAGCACTGGGCCTCGGGACTATGCCCGTAACTACCTAGAAAAGCTCATTCAGGTTCCGTTCCGCATTCCTGCACTCGGTGAGGCTGAAACACGAATTTACGTAACGTTGTTGCTCGCCGGCGCGGAGATTGGCGAGGGAGATGCAGACTACGCGAAGCTCATTGGTGTGGCTCGGGAGCAGCTTAGGCGTCCTTGGACCAGTGGTGGTCTCGATGCCGCGACCGTTAAAAATGCGCTTGGGCAGAAGGCAGAGAAAGTCAACAATGCGCTCGCCCTCAGTGATCAGATTGGTCCGGTTCTGGCCAGCGGAAGCAAGGGCAATCCGCGGCAGATCAAAAGATTCCTCAATACGCTTCTCTTACGTGAGCGCACCGCTGAGGCACGTGGCTTCGGGGATGACATTAAATTACCAGTGCTTGCTAAGCTCATGCTTGCAGAGCGCTTCATTCCGAGACTGTTTGAGCAGATAGCGTTTGTTGCGGCAGTTCATCCTCAAGGATTATGCGAAGATCTCGAATCACTTGAAAATGACTTGGCGACTTCTGAGGAACAATACAACTCAGAGAACGAATTGAAAGATCAGAAATCCTTCGATCCAGGGGTTAGTGCTGGTTCTGGTGTCTTAGCTGAATGGAAGTCTTTGGAAACAGTATGTGAATGGGCATGCTTATCACCAAAGCTTTCGGGCATCGATTTACGCCCTTACTTGTTCGTAACAAAGGACAAAAAAGATTACTTTGGCCCGGTATCAGTTCTAGGTTATTTGGCTGTTGTGGTAGAAAAACTTTTCGGTGGCAAAATGACTGTCCAGGGTTACGAATCCGAACTGAAGCAGCTCGTTCAACCCGAAGCAGACAAGGTATTTGAAGCAGTGCGTACCAAGATCATGAGCACAGGCACCTTCGATACGAAACCGGTTGGTGTCGATGGGCTCGTCGTTCTCGTTAAAGCTCAACTCGGTTTGCAAGGTCGTTTAATGGACTTCCTTGAGGCATTGCCGAGTAGCAAATGCGGACCTTGGGCCGTTAGTGGATGGCAAAGCGTCATCAAAGACGATGAGTGCAAATTGCGTCTGTCAAAACTACTGGGAGATTGGAGCAAGGTCACCAACAACCCTGGACTTAAGGCCGCTGCCGACGCGGCGCTCAAGGAAATAAAGGGAGGGCGCTGATGGGAACGTCGACGTCGTATGGCGGTCCTGGCGGCGGTACGCCGTTAGTTCCAACATGGCTCGGGGATGCAGATGGTAGGGAGGCTCCCGTAACCCCTCCGGCTGGAACGGATAGCCCGCCACCTGCCGATAGTGCGGGGTCACCAATACCTCCAAAACGTCCACCCATTGGTGAAGCTGCTGACCCACAACGTTTTTCTGGTGCCCGTAATAACTTTACTCGATTCGCTGGTTCTGGTGGTAGTGATAGAGCCAGCCTAGGCCGGGCAGTGTCGAAATATGTTTCTGCGTCGACCGGTGGTGCTCGCCTGGCCGCCCAGCGCATGGGCGCATCACGAACGGCTGGTGCTCGGCTCCTAGGCTTCCTGTCTGATGTACAGGCACGGGGTGTTCGTGAGGCATTGCGTGCACTTGATCTGGAGTCTCTCGCGGGACGTCCGATCACCGAAATTTTTGTTGGCTTAGCTGACTATATCTGCCCTGGAGCTGGTACGGTCGATGAAGGCATTGCTCGCGAAGCTTACATCGAAACCATTGTAGAGTTGGCAAGTGAAGGGCTAACCGATCTTTCCACGTTCACTCCGGATCAAATGCAGACTGTCTTCGAGCTTTATGCGACGCATGCGATCGAAGCCCGGATATGTAATGACATCGGCACCAAGGTGGTAACAATGCCGGCAGATGCTAAGGTCGCCCTTCGCGTCGAAAAACAATTACGCGATTTCATCCGTGGCGGGGTAAGCGACGCGCTAACACGAGCCTACGTGGATTCACCAAATCTGACCATAGAGAAGATCCAATCGTTCGTGGATTCGATTTATGAGTCCGCATTTAGCATCCTGCAGGCAATGGGAGAAGCAGAGGCTAACCAATGAAGAGGCAACTTTTGGTGGGCCGTTTTGGCCCTGATGATCTCCTCGAAGTTCCTTCAGAAGCCGACGAGCAAACGACCTATCTTCAGCTCGTTGCTGGTAATCGATCCTTGGATCACGGCATTGGTGATGCACTGACCAATCTAAATAAGCTTGGTGTATTCCCATCGGAAATTGGTATTGATCTGCTCTTGATTGCTGCTCATGTGCATGCGGCAGATACACGAATCTCTCGTACCGAACAGTCGCAAGACTCTTGGACGCGAGAGATTCGCCTCGTGGTGCCGGTCAGTGAACCGGAACGATGGGGCGGAGTAGTAGCAACGCTGAAGAAAGCGCTGGATTTTCTGACGGGCGATAGGTGGATTATCGGATTCAGGGCGCGTCCGTCCCGTTTTGCGGTGATCGCACAGCAGTCCTCTTTAAGTTTGATGGCTCCACCTTTCGATTCAGTGAGCTTGTTTTCTGGCGGTTTGGACAGCCTGATAGGCGCCATCGACTTGCTGGAAACTGGCGAGACTCCTTTACTGGTTAGTCATTTCGGTGAAGGCGCGACCAGCGATGCCCAAAGCAAGCTGTTTTCTGGGTTGAAGAAGTACTATGACAAGTCGCTGTTCGAGAGATTGCGAGTCGGGATGGTTTTTGAGGATGGCCTTGTGCAAGGTGTTGGGTCAGAAAACACGACCCGTGGTCGATCATTTCTGTTCTTCGCCCTAGGCGTGTTTGCTGGCTCTGGTCTTGGGAAGAGATTCACTCTTCGTGTGCCGGAAAACGGGTTTATAGCACTGAATGTGCCCTTGGATCCCTTGCGACTCGGCTCCAATAGCACGCGCACCACGCATCCTTTCTACATGGCGCGATGGAATGAGCTTTTAGGAGAGCTTGGAATTGACGGCAGCATTGATAACCCTTATTGGGATAAGACAAAAGGTGAGATGGCTGCCTATTGTCGAAATCCTGAACTTTTAAAGCAGCTGGCATCAGATTCGTTATCTTGCTCATCACCTACTAAGGGGCGATGGCACGGGCTAGGCATTGAGCATTGCGGCTACTGTCTTCCATGTTTGATTCGTCGCGCTGCATTGGACACTGCTTGGGGTAAGGGGAGTGATGGGACGACATATACCGTGTCCGACCTACACGCCCGGCCTCTGGATACTCGGGAATCGACTGGTAAGCAAGTCCGTTCCTTTCAGTATGCGATTGAGCGGCTCAGGGCAAATCCGCAGCTTGCACATCTCCTTATCCACAAACCTGGTTCGCTTACCGACGAGATTGCGCGCTTGGATCATTTTGCCGATGTTTACCGACGTGGCTTGGACGAAGTGGCGAGTCTGATTGATGGTGTCAAGACGAAACCAAGCTGAGGGGAAAATGCTCATGAACGCTACAGCGGGTCTCGTGGACTTCCATTGTCACCTTGATTTGTACCCGGACCATCAAGCTGCCGTGCGGGAGGCCGAAGAGGCTGGCGTATACACACTTACGGTCACGACAACCCCACAGGCATGGCCACGTAACCACGAGATTGCCCAGTGTACGAGGCATGTGCGAGCAGCTCTAGGTTTGCATCCACAGTTAGTAGCCGAGCGAGCGAGTGAAATTGAATTGTGGGAACGCTATTTGCCCGAAACTCGCTATGTCGGAGAAGTTGGTCTAGACGCGGGACCGCGTTTTTATAAGTCTTTCGAATTACAGAAGGAAGTATTTCGGCATATTTTGCAACGTTGTGCAGCGGTAGGGGATAAAATTATTTCGGTCCACAGTGCCCGTTCCGCAAAGGCTGTACTGGATTATATTGAAAGGTATTTGCCTCCCCCTAGAGGAAAAGTCGTATTGCACTGGTTCACCGGTAGTAAGGCGGAAGTCAGACGCGCTATCGAGTTGGGGTGTTATTTTTCGGTCAATTCTGCAATGCTTGAAAATGAGAAACATACATCAACCGTTACCCTCATCCCTCTCGATAGATTATTGACGGAAACTGACGGTCCATTTACCAAAATTGGTGATCGCATATCAAAACCGTCCGATGTAACAGGTGTAGTTGAGAGATTAAGCCGGCTTTATGGAATTTCGACTGTACTATTGACGGCAACTATACGTGAAAATCTGCGTATGATGTTGGCATCGAAAGGGAGCTCGGACTACTAAGTCTGTCTTTTGCCATAAAATATGGCTAATCCTCGTTATTCACTGAATCGATTTCAGAGCGAGGGGCAAAATTGCCGAGTCTAGGATCGCGCTCGCTGACAAAACTTCAAATAAACCGTCTCCATAAAAAGGAAATAACATACATGAACAAATCTGACCTCATCGACGCCATCGCCAGCCACGCCAATCTGACTAAATCCGGCGCCGGTCGCGCATTGGATGGCATTACTCAATCCATTCAAGCCGCGTTGAAATCCGGCGATTCCGTGGCTTTGGTAGGCTTTGGTACCTTTGAAGTAAAAGAACGCGCCGAGCGCACTGGCCGCAACCCGCAAACCGGCGAAGCCATTACGATTGCCGCCGCCAAATTGCCTTCGTTCAAAGCCGGCAAGGGCTTGAAAGACGCGGTTCAGTAAGGGATAGACCTCATTATTGCGGCCCCATACCCCAGCCTTCCAGTTCAGACTGCCGTTTGACCGAGGGGACATCCAAATCGGTCATCCGGCCTTGGGTACGAGTTAAGGTATCCTGCCTGCCGCTGGATGCTGCGCCGTATTTCTGCGGATTGAGTCGGCTACCCGACCCGGTGAGTTGATCGAGATTCAGCATGGACGCGGCATTGGCGGCGGACGGCAAATGCCCTGTCTGTGCCAGAATGGCCAACCATTCGTCGAGATTGACTTGGGTCCAGTCCACTCGGTCCAGATCCGATACTTTGATGCCGGTGCAACTCGGACTTTCCGGCGTACCGAAATCCATGCCCAGTTGCGGTTTGATCTGTTCGTTGAGGATGCGCGCTAACGGCGAGTTATAGCAGCAATAGCTCTCCTTGCGCACCCAACACACGCCAGCTACCTTGCTTTCGCAATAGGTACCGAGGTCCGTGCAGACTTTCAGTTGTTTCTTGGCAGCCAGTTCATACTCCGGTTCCTCGCAGGAATAGACGATCTGGATGATCATGATGATGATCATCACCACCGTATAGGCTGTCATCAAGGTGCTGAGCAGTTCGCCGGCAACCGCGGCACCGCCGCCCAATTCGACACCACCGGATTCCGCAGCAGGTGTGAGATTACCCGCCGAATCGAAGGCCGCCTGGCCGCCGGCACTGAACAGCGCATTGCCGGCCGCTTCACCAAAGGTCTGGCCTATCCATTCCGCCACCGACTTCATCAATTCGCCTTTGAGCGAGTCGAGCAAGCCTTGCGAGGCAATGTCGCTAGTGCTGAGCATGTCGGTGCCGACCAAGTCATTCACTGTCGAGGCAAAATCCGCCTGAAAACTGTTCCAGGCATCGCCGGCCAACGTGAACGGGGTACGCATGGTTTCCCAGGCGCCTCGAATCGCCGAGGTACTGTCCATGGCCATCACCGCGCTGTCCATCTGACTGGTGGCGATCAATAAATCAATGTAACGTCCCAGTCCCATCGCACCCGAGGGCGTTTCGCAGCAATCGACCAGACTGAGTGCGCCACCGACCATTTTGCAACTGGCCGGCTTGCCTTGGAATACCTGGCAGGTGGTCGGATCCTTTTGCTGCAGATCGGCATTGGCGTAATCGCAATGCAAATCCATCGCCATTTGCTGGGCGCTGTTGAGTAAGGCCACCGCCTTGGTGAAATCCTGGCTTTGCGTGCGATTCACGCTGATGCAGTCTTCGCCCATGCAGCGGATCGGCCCGGCGCATTGCTGTTGAGTATTGCTTTGAATGCCGGGAATGCCAACGGTTTGTCCGCAGTCGTAGGTATCGACGCTGTCCCAACAGGTACCTGAGGCGAGTACACTGGTACATTGGCTTTTGATGAACGAGCAGCCTTGGGTTTCTAACGAAACGCAGGTTTTTTGGGGCACGCCGTTCGCCGGCGGCTCCAGACAATGGGTGCCGGCGGTATCGGTCCAACATTGGCCGTACTGATTCAAATCGCAGTTTCCGGCGGCTTGGATATTCATACAGGTATTACGAATCCCTGACGAACTTGCCACCGGGGCTTGTGACAAATCCGTACCGCAGACCATGACTTGCGAAGTGGGATCGACGTAACAACCCGAGGTATTGGCGGGATCGTTCGTACAACTCAATTGGCTGCCAGCCTGGCAAATGCCGTCGGTGATCGCATTGGCCAAGTTTTGGCAATTCGGCCCACTCCAGCTCCATTCGTCCTGGGTGATCAGTTTCGACAAGTCATAACGCAGTCGTATTCGCGAATAGCCCTCGCCATTACCGCCGACCATCGTGTCTTGTTTGAAGACTTTATTGCCCGCGCTGTTGAAGGCGTAGGTGACGTCGCGATTGGGATGATCGACCCAGCTATTGCTGAGCTCGCAAGCGCCGCCCCAGCCGGTGGAACCGGTATAAATCAGGTTGCCGCCGTAATACACCCGAGCATGGTCGTCGAACTCCACGTCCTCCAATGTAGCGCTGACAATCGCTTCCGGATGCAGGACGTTATAGGTCACTTGCCAGGTAAACACCGCGCATCCGGACGACCAATAGTTGTCGCCGACCCGACCGACATACAAATCCATGCAGCCCGGCCCGCAATTGGATATGCCGCCGTCACCGGATACAAAACTGAGTAACGGTACGACACTGACCTGATGCGTCGCCGTGCAACTCTGCGGCACGGTTGGTTGCCGCAGACACAATTGATAATCAGGTATTTGTACTGAATGGCTAGTCGCCGTTTGCGTGGTCACAGTGGTACAGTCCGAGAACGACTGTGCCCAAGGCGTGAAGTCGCTGATTACCTGATCGCCGTTGTGCCAGATCGGATCGGCTTGTAAATCCGGATGCGACTGGTGGGCATTGTCGATCAAGGTGCGATAGGCTTCGCCGGTGAAGCTGGTTTCGCCGTTCAGGGCGGTCTGTGCATCCAGACCCGCCGCTAGCGTGCCGGGGTTGTTACCATAAAGATTGGCAAAATCGCTGGTCGTTGTTGATGTGTTATTCGTATCCGGAAACAATGTGCCGATCGAAATGGCGCTTTCGTGACCCGTCCCCGGATTCAAGGTCAGCGAGCCATTGCCGGTATCAATCGGAAAGGCAAAATCGCCGAGGATTTGCTCACCTAGTTGTTGGCCATTGCGCCCAGCTGCCTGAATCGCATCTGCCCAAGATACGCCAAACGGCGTCCAGGCCAGCGTCACGCACAAAATCGCAGACAATGTCTGCGTCAAGCAATGTTGCGGTTCGAATAACTCACTGACAGTCATCACAGCCCCACGCAGCAGTCCTGCCAACGCCACAGCAGGTAAAGATGGTCTTCACCCGGCCCCGGATAGGTACGTCCCGCACCCCACTTGAAGGTGGTTTCGCCAATGGCGTGATTGGACTCGGTTTCGGCAACTGGATAAAACATCGATAGCCGGTATTGCGACTTGGGGATGAAGGGATAGATATAGCCACCGCATAAAGCATCGTTGCCCGAGGTCTTCCAGGCCAGCCCGCGCCGGTGCAAGGAGGCGGTCGCCCGCGTAGCCAATAGACTGGTGATGCGCGGATCGGTGCCATAACTGGTCGGCGAAACGCCGGATAAGGGATACATGTGACCCCAGGCGCCTGCACACCAGAACAAAGCATCCAAAGGATTACCGGCCGCCGCCGCAGCAGCATCGGCGACACAAGCCGAAATGGCCACCGGATTGGCAAATAACGCTGTTTCCAGACTGGTGAAGAACGCCAATAAATCGTTGTTCCAGGTCGGGTCCAGTTCCGAGACATATAGCAAATCAAAATCCCGGTAGCCATCAGTGTTGCAGCGACCATCCCAGAATAGGTCCAGCAAAATGGTCAATGGAAACGCAAAGTAGTGGTAGTTAAAAAAGGACATTTCGCTGGCATCGAAATCGGCTTTGCCGGTAGTGGCGATTAAGCGCACATTCGAGGCGCTGAATTTATGTCCGCCCAGCGCCGGTGAACACCAGGGATTGCGGACAATCTCAATCAGCCGGGCCGGGTTCCAAAGGCCCATGGTCATGCCCAGCTCCGGAATGCCCATCGGATCGGTGCAAAAACAGAACTTCTCGTCGGTGGCGATGCTCGGTACGTTGCCGCCGCCCAACGATGCCCCGGCTGCACGAATCGGAAACAAGCAGCTCCAACAAATATCGGTAATCAGGTTGCCGGACCACAGCTCGGCGTCCGAGCACAATGGGTCGACGCTATTGGTGGTGGTTTCGGAATAGACCGGGGTAGCCAACGTCACCAACACTCCCAAAGTCCAAGGCAAAATCCACAGATTCATGACCGCTCTCCTGTTGAGGCAGGCAGTTTTCGTTCACGAACCACTAACTGGTTACCGACTTGTTCGACAATCGCCGGTACCTGCTGTAATTGAAAGCGGCTGCGCACATCCGGTGTCAATAAATACACCGGTGCCTGAAGCGCAGTTTCCAAACGCTGCAAACTATCCCACCCGGACTGGCGCGGCAGAGCCGTGGCCAGATACATCACCCGAGCCTGTTTATTCTGGCAGGACTGACACTGAATCAACTCGACTTGAGCCGGCACCGTGGCATCGAATACCTTCAGGCATAAGCCAAACGGCATCTTGTCCAACGGATTGACGGTTTGTCCGGCTCGGATGATCAGCTGTCCATTGGGTGCCGTCAGATCGCGCGGGGCGGTGATGGTCAGATCTACGATCCGTTCACGATCGGCCTGAGCCGTGGGTAAGTCTTCGAATTTTTGTTGTCCCCAAAATCTCTCAATCGCTTGTCGTTGCTTTTGTTTCCAGTCGATGGCCGCCATCCGGCGTTTGATCTCTTCGAGCAAGTCGATTTCAGCAATCTCGCCGACATCGCCCAAGGTTCCCAAATCACCCTGTTTGCCGGCTTTGATTTGTTCGTCCAGCCAGGGCAGGCTGCTGACACCTCGAACGTGCAGCCGGGCTTTACCTTCCTGTTCGACGATGATGTCCGGCACGGAGGCCACCGACCAGCGTTGAAAGCGGGTGGGGTCGATGACGATGTTGGGCAGCGGCTCGATGCCTTTCAGCAAGCGTTTGAGGTCGGCCATCAACGCCGGTAGTTTTTGGCCGGGCTTTGGACCGCGAAACACCAGCAACACATCGTCTCGGCCTGCGACTTCTTCAAAGATGCCTTTCAGCGCGGACTCACCCAGCGAGAAGGACACAAACAATTGCGTGACTGATTTGTTTGAAGGCGTTGTTGGCAGACCGCTCGCTAATTTTGTCGGGCTTGTCGATAGCGCCTCTGCCCGAATCGCTTGTGAAGACTCCAGGATTTGTTGCGCCTGGCGTTTTATGTCCAACTGTTCGGATTGGCCATTTAACCAGTCGGGTCGGGACTGGCCTTCTAAGGCTTTCAAAATAGCCTGAGAGCGTTGCAGCCACGCTTCCTCCGCCTGAACCGCTTGCACACCGAACCAACAGAGCAAACAGACCACCGATTGACGCCAAGGCTTTTGGGGAAGATCAAAACAACGCATAGGCCCGTCCAATCACTTGATGGTCGTAGACATAGCCCCAGTATCGTGAATCGAAGCTTTTGTCGGTTTGCCCCGTGACCCAATAGGCTGCAGGTGGAATGGTTTCATGACGTTTGAATTGTGTCGTCGGCTTTTTGAGTTTCTCCGTCAAAGGCAGCCCGTCGATGATCCGTTCACCGTTGATTGAGGTGTGCTGCGGATCGACGTGGATGGTGTCACCTGTAACACCGGCGGCGATTTTGACGATGATCTGGCCATCCTTGAAAAACGGTGCCATGCGCTCGGCGCGAAAGGCAATCAAATCGCCACGCCAGATATCCTTGTTATGAGTGTCGATCAGGTACACCCATTTGTCCGGCAGACAGCGATTGACTTGATCGTCGCCGCCGATCAGAAAGCGTTGACCGATATAGCGTTCAACGACCAGCACCAGCAACAAAATCGGTAAAGCTTTCCCGATGAATCGCCGTAATGCCGCTCGGGTTTGATAGGGTCTCTGCCTGGTTTTGGTTGTCTTGGTGGTGGCGAGGTTTGAATGATTGGATTGCATAGACTCACCGGGTGTGATGCTGAACATAAACATCCGCCGGGGCAGCCACCACCGCCGTTGAATCGATGACCAGATAACCCGCATCACTGAGTTTCTTGGCTTGACCCTGCCAGTCATCGACTATTTTGGCCATTTGCTCCTGGCTGGCATTGGGCGGTATCGATTGAATTAACTTGCCCCGGTCAAGTACGAACACTGGCGTGACCAGACTCAGGCGCGCCAAGGGCTGTTGTAATTGCTGTTGAGCAGCTAGCCAACCGCTGATGCCACCCAGACAGGCTGCGATGAAAACGGTGCTGAGCCATTGCGATTTAGGATCCATAACCAGTCTCCCTGGGTTTGCTGCTGCGGCTGTCGATGAGTTGTTGAATGGCATCACCCAGACTCAAACCTTGCCGGCGTAACTGTTTCAAGGCGTTGACGTCTTCGGGTTTGGTGGAAAACAAAATACGTTTGTAAGGATCGACGATCAGCCGACCAATACCGGAACCCATCTCGGTGATGAAGAAAATCTCGGAATAGGCGCCCGGCAAGGTATGCACGGTTTTGAGGAGTTCGTAGCCGCCGTCCGACAACGGCAAGCGTCGATCCTGCTTCATGCCTTCGATGACTTCGGCTTTCTGGCCGAGCAGATACATATTCGCCGAGTTCTCGACGATGGCCCGACCGGCGGCATTGCGGTACAAGTCGTTGACCGACTGGGTAATCGTCACCGCCGCGCCGCCGTATTTGCGAAACCGCCGGTAGCCGTGTTCCATGAACTTGGCCACATCGCCTTCGGTGAGCAAATCCCAGGCTTCGTCGATGATGACGATCTTGGGCCGGTTGCGTTCACCGAGATACATTTCCTGTTGGATTTGATAGATCAGCTGCAGCAATACGACCTGTTGAAGATGCTTACGGCCTTTGAGTTCTTCCAGTTCCAGTACGGTAAAGTCATTGGTGAACTTGGCGTTGTTGTGGCCATTGAAGTAGCGGCCGTATTCGCCGCGGGTGGTGAAGGGAAACAGCTGCTCGCCGACATCTTTCAATCGTTGATCGGCTTCGGCGCAGAGCTGCCGGGCAATGTCGTCAACGGACATGGCCTGTGCCTTTTCAGTCCACAGCTGTTTCAGGATGCGTTTCAGACCGGCGGTTTGAAAATCGGTCAGTTTCTCGGTCGGCGCAGCCATCTGGCTGACCAAACCGGCTAACATATCCGCTTCTTCCTCGAAGTTCTGCACGATCTCGAAGGGGTTCATGCAGATGCTGGAACCGTGGGTGAATTTGACGAAATCGCCTTCCAGTACCTCGCAGAGGTTTTCATAAGAGCGACCCACATCGATCGCCCAGATTTGTGCGCCCTCGGTCAGGTAGCTGACGATGATCTCGTTGGTCAGAAAGGATTTGCCTTTACCGGATTCGGCAGCGATACTCAGGTTGTAGTTGCCGGTGGTATCGAATAGCGACACCGCCATGTGTTCGCTGTTGCGCGAGACGAAATTCAAGGTCGGCGTGCCGGTGCCGGCCCAGTCGCCGAACAGTGGCAATAACGGAATCGCATGCCGCGTGGCCAGGGTGCGGTAGCGTTTGAGATCGGCAATCGCCGAACGCTCGGGACCAAACGGCAAACAATTCAGGAAAAATGGCAGGCAGAAATACTTGTCTTCCAGTAGCTGAAAACCCAGCTCCCGAAAATAAACCCGCGCATTCGAAACGGCCGCCGCTTCTTCGGCTTCGTCACAGAACAGCAGCACCCCGAAATAAGCCCGAATCGGTCGGTCACCGTCGCGGTACGCGTCGAACAACACGTCGAAATGGTGTTTGCGTTGGACCAGCACCGGTAAAAAACGGGCAATCGGCGTATTGACCTGATTGGTGATGAATTGCCGTACGCCTTCCTGTCGAGTGCGGGTTGATTCGGCATCGGGATAATGCAAGGTCAGGCTGAGCAAAGTATTCTGGCGGATGCCACGAGTACCGGAGAGAATATCGCCCAAGTAACTTTTGGCACTGCCGAAATAAAAATGATCGGGGGTGCGTTTGGCGGACAAGGTTTTGACGCGTTTTGACCCAAGCCAAATGCCTTTCTCGTCGGTTCGAATGGCGTTGTCGTAATCCAATAACTGATCACGAATCAGTTGGGTCGGATCGCACTCGGGTACCACCCGGTCTTTCCAGCCGGCATCGGGCTGCCAGTTGAGTAGCGTATTCACGATACGCACATACTGATCGGCGCCCAATATTTCGGGATACAAACCGATAGTCGACAGCGACTGCTGGGTAGCGAGTTGCAATTCGCTGGCCCGGCGGATGTCAGCTTCACTCGGTCGGGGGGATGCCATCGGTAGTTTGACCGTGACCAGAATGTGGCTGCGCCGTAGGCGTGCCCCCGAAATTGCTTCCGGCGCCTTGGTCGTGCCGCGCCGCAAAAAATCAACGCTGGCCTGGGTCATGGTTTTATAGGTCGGCTTTTGCTGCTTCAAACGCCGGGTCTGCATGATCGCCAGCGCTTCCTCGATGTCCGGCGAAGTCCAGAGGCTGATCTGCAACAAGGTGTCAGTCGGCCAGTCCTGATTGAGCAACACATTGACCCTCGCCGACACGCTGGCGTCGGCACCTGTCATCGGCCGGCACAGAAAACCAAAGCCAATGCTGCTATCGGCCATCAAGAACAGATGATGGTCATATTCATAAGCCAGTACCGTGAATAACTGATCGGCACGTTGGCGTTGCGCGGTGGTCATGGGGTCTGATCCTCGAAATACAGGTGTTGCATGGCTTCGGTTTGATGCTCGGCATGCAGGCGAATCGTAAAGGGATGTCGACAAACGCGAACCGCACACTTTTTGCGTTTCAACTGCCGTGCTCTAGCCGGATGACAGGGGTTGATCGGCTGACAATTGGCGGCTTGGACCTTGACGGTCCGCTTATCCTTCGCCAATGTGCAAGGGCGGCGGTTGCCCGCCGCTTTCTCGGTATCAATAGTTGAACCGGTCATCGTTATTCCAGGCCTAAATCGTGGCCGTCACGATGTTGGTGATAATGGTCGGTGCCGCAAACAGGCCGACCCCGCTGGCAATTCCCAGCACAAAGCCCATGATGCTGCCACGCACGACACCGGCGACCAGGCCGACGATGACGAACACGATGGCGATGATGCGGCCGAGCAAGCCTTCCACCCAGCCGGTCAGCAAGGTCCAGACGTTGTTGAACTCGGTACCGCCGGCACCGGCCATGGCGTCGGATGCCATCAACATAAAAAATAGCGATGCCAGGGTCACCAGTACCCCGGTTCGATACGATGTTTTCATCAAAAATGTCCTCGTTAAGGTTAAAAGACGGTTGCCCGTTGAATCTCGGACGTTCAGTCCGGCGTGTGTTAAGCGGTTGCCCGCTCGCTCTCGCAGGGGGTGTGACCTGCGGTGAAATGGGATCAAGGATCAGGGCAATTGTTTGCCTAATCGATTTACCGGACTCTCGTCTTCAGGGGTATCGACGCTGGATCGTTTCTCCGGTGGGCGTTGCTCGACTTGTAAAGGAATCAACGACGAACTGGCTGTCGAAGCCGCCTTGCCGATCATCCAACGCCGGGGTTCCAGTTCGGTGTAGACGTAGTTGGACACCATCAAATCGCCCTCGGCATCTTCCCAAGGCGCGATCCAGATGCGCATCACCTGGGATGGCGTCCGAATCGGCGTGGGATCTTCGATCTTGGGCACGGGTTGTTGTAACGGTGGTGCGAGTGCCGGTTTTGACATTGTCTCTGATTCGTGGCTGGTTTCGGGAGGCGCTTCGGTTATCGCCGTATTGGTCACCTGGTAGGCCTGCGTCGTCGACAGACAGCTGGGTTCGTCCGGCATGCCTTTACAGCCGTAGTCGGTGGCGCAGCCGGTGGTGATGGCGATCAGCAGTACACTGAGTCTATAAATAGAAAACTGATGAAAGCGTTTCATGGCTTTTTCTCCGTGGCGTTTGTGTTCTGTGCGTTTGTATCGGGCGTTGTTGCCAGACTGGGCGACGGTTTAGGTTTGTCCGCCAACCAATCGGCTAACACCTCGGGTGCGCCACTGTGGGTACGACCGTCAGGAGCAATCAGAAATGGCACACCCTTCAAATCGAATAACTTGGCGGTGACCACGGCTTTTTGCAGCGGCTCTTTGTTGCACTGAACCGGTGGTTCGGTCGGCAAGCCCGCGTAATCCTGTTTCAACAGTCGGTCGCGCACAGCATCTTTGGTTCTGGTATCGCTCGCGCCTAACTGACACGCCAGATGCACGACGAGGTTTTGCGATTCCGGGCCGAGGATGGGGACCATCACCAGTTTGAAGGTGTATTGGTCTTGCAAGGCTTGCAGGTCTTTCATGACCTTGCCGCAGTATGGGCAACGCGGATCGATGAATACCAGCACCTGGCCTTTGCCGTGGCCGACGGTCACCGCACCCAGATCATCGGCCTTGAGCTTCATTCGCGACAGATCGATACGGTTGGCGATTTTGTCGATATCCGCCAGTGCCTTGATTTCCTGCTGGGTCCAGATGTCCATCAATTTGCCGCCGTAAAAGGCAAAGCGGCCATTACTGGAAATAAACACGGTTTGATCGCCGGTTTTGACCATTTTCAGGCCCGAGATCGGCAAGTCTTGCATGCCGTCGATTTTGATCGAGAGCAAACCGGCGGCAATATCCGTGACCGCAGGCTTTTGCGGATTGGCGGCCATGGCGATGGATGTACCGAGTAACGTGGTTATCAATAAAGAAATTTGGCGTAGCGTCATAACGACCTTTGGGTTTGGATTAAGGAATCAGCTCGGCGTCTTCAGCTTCAGTGCCGTGCCTTTTTGCACGATGAAGTTGACCTGGCGGGTGGCGTCGACTTCGATGACCGGGTAAATCTCCTCGGTCATATCCATGTAAAAATGCGACAAGCGTTCCATGGCGTAACCGGCGCCTTTCAGGGCACCGCCTTCCATCGACTGCGATGAAAAGGCACTTTGGAATGGCGTGGTACCGGATAGCGCCCCCAGACCGCCGGTCATCAACACTGGAATCTGGTTGCGGCCAAAGGCATCGGAAAATCCGCGCAGGAAGCCGGCCATCATGGATTGGGCGAGCAGCGCACCTTGTTTGGAAACCACGCGGCCACGCACCCCGTTTTTGCCGTCTTCGCCGGTCGCGTAGGCATTCATCGGTACTTCGATCACACCACCGTCCTGGCGTACGCAGGAAAAGGTCTCGCCGCGAAAATAGGCGCGCTCGGCACTCAGGTCGCCAAAACCCGCAGCCAGCAAAAAACACTCCCGCACATCGGCATGGAAGTGATTAGGCAAGATGGCTTCCTTCTTTATCCGGAACAGTACCGGCATCGGTTCTTTCTTGGCTTTTTTGCCGGTCGGGGCATCGAGGCCGTTCAGTAACACGCCGGTCAAAATGCTGCCGGCCGGGATGAACACGTCGTTGCTGGCCTGATCGCGGTTCGAGCGGCCTCGGTCAGAGGTCGGCACTGCGTCTTTGTCTTTACCATTGGATTGCTCAGCGCCTTCCTGGATGACGCGAATCTGCATCGCCGCCGGCGCTTGGTTATTCGCCCGTCCTCCCGAGACGCCGTTATTGCCGGGTGTTGGTCCAGGAATAGCCGCTTGCTCGAAGACGCGGTTGAGATCGTCCTGGCCATTGTCGAATGGTGTATTACTCGGACGGCGGTTGTAGGGTCTTCCCTGTGTCGTTGGCTCCAAGGTGGTTTGACTGACGTCGCCGGGGTTGCCAGCCACTGCGGGTGTAGACGCTTTGTTCTTCAACGACTCGACTTCACCAGTGACGGCTTGTAGCTTGGCCTCATAGGCTTCGCGTTCTGCTGCCGTCCATTGTTTGAAGCGGATTTCATCGGATTGCTGTTCCCGGCGCTGCTGTTCTTCGATAGCCACTAGCCTGCGGGCTTGCTCGTCGTTCTTCTGCAGCAGATCACGCAATTGCGCGGAAATGCCGTCGATACCCAGCGAGCGAGGATCGCTATCGGTCAGGATGTGTTGGATAGTGGCTTGTTTGCTGAGCGGTTTGCTGACTTCCGGGGTAACGGTGGCCAATGCGATGATGACCGCTAAAACCACGGTACCGATGCCACCGACGGCCAGATTGCGTTTGGCGGCCGGACTCAAGCGTGTCCACCAGGACTCGACGTTGGCCATTAAGGTTGGCCTCCACCCAGTAACGAAGGTCGCAAACTGGTTGACGCTTCAGGCGCCTGTCGGACCACGACATACAGCTCGGTGGCTTCTTGCGGTTTCAACACCACGTTTGGCCAAACCGATACGGCAAGCACGTCCTGTTGAGTGGTTGCGCAACTGCGTTCATCGAACTCGAGCATGTCGCCACCGGTATTCTGGGCAAGGCCCACCAGAATTAAGCGGTCCTGGTTTTCCAAAACTTGGCCGGTTTTAATCTGCACGCGGTCTTGCAGGCAGCGAATTTGTTCCTGCGGCTTGGGTTCGCGTAACGAATAACCCGCTGGGGTCTTTTGCAACCCCAAATCCCGAAACAGCGTTTTCAGTTGGCTGATGTAAGCTTGTTCCTGTTGGCTGGAAGTCCGACTCGCGCTATCGGCGCGCTGCCATTGATTCAGCAACTGATAGCTGTCCTTGTCCAGATCAAGGTGAATTTCCCGTGCCGGAATGCGTTTGGGAATCAGGGTGAGCGACAGCGCGATGTCCTGGTTGTCGCCGGGGGTGATGTATAAGGTCACCGGCGTTTCGTCGGCGGTAGCGACGTAAACGATTTTGTCTTTAGTGCTGGTTGTCGCCTGACTGGTTGTCGTGACCACTGGATGTTCGAACGGCGTGACCAGCCGATTCAAGTGGCCGACCGCAATCGGCATCAGTTCGTTGATGCCGGGTTTAACCGCAATATGCTGGGGACCGATTGATGTGGTTGATGCTGCGTTTGACGCTGCCGCTTGCTGTTTGGCGGCTTTCAAGACGCTGGCATCAACCGGCGGTAACTCAATGCCAAAGTCGGGCTGTGATGGCGATGCGGGTGACTCTTCGGCCACGGTGGTGACCGGTGGTAATATCGTCACCGGTAACTCACCGGCGGCCAAGGCACCATTGGCGAAGCAAAGAAATAACCAGGGGTGCAATAATCGTTTCATGGTTGAGCCTCATGCGGTTGGCCTTGCGTAGATTTCAAACGAGCCAGCGTTCTGGGGGTATCCGGATACACATCGATGTATTCCAATCGGGGCCGATAGTTTTTAATGACGATGATGAATTCGTAAGTACGAGGCTTCACGTCCGGTTTGGAACTGGGACCTTGGCTTTTCAGTTCGCCGCTGACGAAGACTTTATTGGTTTCGGCTTCGTAATCGACATGACGAGGCGTGAAGCTGATTGCCACCCGATCCATCTTGATGGCCTTGATTTGATCGCTCATGGCATCCAGGACACTGCGGTAAATATCCGGCGCCAATAGTGGCTCAACCGCAGTTTTCAGAAAATCGGCATTGGCCGGCGTGGTGTTGCCGAGGAGTTCGGCCAGGAATAAACCCCAGGACTCTTTGAACTCACTGGATGCCTGGCTGCGGGTGACTTCGACTTCCTGGGTCAAGGTCGGCGGCACCAGGATGATGCTACGTTCGGTGCGCCAGGCGGCCAGCGAGGTAGTCACACAAACGACGAGCAATCCAATGATGACGACGCGGCTAAACCGGTTCTCGGTCTCGTGCCCGTCCCAGGTTTGCAGAAACTCCGCCCATTTCATGGCAGAAACTGGCGGATATAAGGATTGGGGATGGTCTGCGCGCGACTGGGCAACAAACCCAGCCAATACAACGCATGTAAGGTGTAACCGTCAGGTCGGTTATCGCGGAAACGCCGGTAAAACTTGACCGCAATCAACCCCAGCGCCAGGCCGGGAATGAACTGGTCGATCAACATGCCGGTGAGCATGCTGACCATGAAGGGTACGATCTCGTCGGCGCTCCACAATAAAATATGGATCGGATCGTCGATCGATTGGGGGATGGCAACGGGTTCCATAATGACCTCCGGTTGGGATGGT
Organism: Methylomonas sp. PHL2-19; assembly: GCF_059331595.1. NCBI lineage: Bacteria > Pseudomonadati > Pseudomonadota > Gammaproteobacteria > Methylococcales > Methylococcaceae > Methylomonas > Methylomonas sp. PHL2-19. The sequence continues at coordinate 3,278,653 of NZ_CP196839.1, read as the reverse complement.
CATTATTGTGAAGGGGAATTTGAGAAGGGCTTTTGCAGCTGACGACGAATTTACGCTCAGCTTTAAAAATTGACGGCCGGTTGAGCGATCTACACTTAATCGTCCCTCAGTTTGATCGCGGATGCAAAACTCCAGGAGGCTAAACTTGCTTTAACCGCACCGTCAATCGGCCATTTACAAGCCCAAATCGCTCAAACTGGCATGGTCATCGGGACGCCGGCCCAGCGGCCAGTGAAACAAACGCTGCTCTTCCTTGATCGGCAAATCGTTGATGCTGGCAAAGCGCCGTTGCATGAAACCTTGCGGATTGAATTCCCAGTTCTCGTTGCCGTAACTGCGGAACCACTGGCCGGAATCATCGCGCCATTCGTAGGCAAAACGCACGGCGATGCGGTGGTCGGTAAACGCCCACAATTCCTTGATCAAGCGATAATCCAGTTCCCTGGCCCATTTTCGCTGCAAAAATTCGCGGACTTGTTCGCGGCCTTGCGGAAATTCCGCGCGGTTACGCCAGAGCGTGTCTTCGGTATAGACCAGCACGACGCGGTCCGGGTCGCGCGAGTTCCAGGCGTCTTCGGCCATGCGCACTTTCTGCGCGGCGGTTTCACCGGTAAACGGCGGGACGGGGGCTTTGATTTCTTGGGTCATAGTATTTCTCCGTGATGAAAAGGTGATTGAGTTACGCTTGCCACATACCGGGCATCGCCACATAACCAGGCAATGCGCGAAGGCGTTGGAACCAGGCGATGATGTTGGGGTAGGCGCCGATGTCTAAACCGCCTTCCGGAGCCAGCGCCAAGTAGGGATAGACGGCAATGTCGGCGATGGAAACTGAGTCGCCGACCAGCCAGTCTTGGTTTTGCAGATGGCGGTCGATAATGTCCAGAATCTTGTCGGCGGTTTGCCGGGCTGTTGCCGTATCGATAGGACTCCCGAATTTGTGGTGTACCCGTAGCTTGGCAGGGCCGTGGAAGATTTCATTGGCGGCGGTCGATAGCCAAGCGGCGAACTGCGCAAGTTGATAGGCATCGTCCGGCCACCAAGTTTCACCGCCGTAGCGCTTGGCCAAATAGACCAAAATGGCTTGGCTGTCGCGCACGATCAGACCGTCGTCGTCCAGCACCGGCACCTGGCCGAACGGGTTGCGTTGCAAATGCGCGGCGCCGTGCTGCTCTCCGCCGCGCAAATCTACTGGCTGGGTTTGATAGGGCAAGCCCAGTAAACTGAGCAATAGGCGAACTTTGTGGCAGTTGCCGGATAGCGCCATATCGTAAAGGGTGATCATGCTGGACTCCTTCGGTTAAATGAAACTCTCAAATTGCACCCGTTCGTCGGCGATGCCGAGTTGGCGGGCTGATTGGCGCACGCTTTCGATCAGGCGGGTTGGGCCGCAGACGTAGATGACGGTATCGGCCGTTGCATGACTGAGTATGTTTGGAACGTCCAACCGGGTCGGGGTTTGCGCTTGGCTGAAATAAAACCGGCATCGCTCGGAAAACCATCGTTGCAAGTCTTTGATGAATGCCATTTCCTGCGGCGCTCGACCGGTGTAATGCAGTTGAAATGGCGTACCCCGTGCGGCCAAGGTTTCGGCCATGGCTTTGATGGGGGTGATGCCGATGCCGCCGGCAATCAACAGCGCCGGGCGTTCGTCGTCATGGAGTGGAAAATAGTTTTCCGGAAGATCAGTGTTGATTCTAGTTCCGAGTTGCCAGCCATCATGTAAGGCGCGCGATCCCCCGTCTCCGTCTCCTACCCGCAGCACCGCGATGTGGAAGCAATCCCTTTGGTCCTGTGCATCGGTCAGCGAATAGGCCCGACTGGTGATCGTACCGTCGGGCAGCGCGATCGGCACGCGCAAATGGGCGCCGGCTTGGTAAGCGGGCAATGGCCCGCCATCGGCATGGCGCAATTCGTAGGCGCGAATGCTTGGCGTTAATTGACGAATCCCGCTGATGGTCAAGGGCAATGTGCCATTTCCCAACACGACGGGTGTTTGCGGTGCTGCCGTATAGGTTTGTTGCAGCCGCCGGGTTTGCTCCAACAGTGCTTCGACTTCGCGTTGGCTGTAACGCGGGGTAATGTATTTCGGGCAATTCCAATCGAAGGCCTCGACTCGAATCACGATGCCGCGTTCCACTGGAGCGCGAAAGTCGGGTAATTCCAGCTTGGACAATAATTCCGGCTCGTTAAGTTCGTGGACCACTCGCGCTCGGCCCCAGATTTTCAGACGTTGCCGTCCGGGGTAGTCCATCAGCAACAGGCTCATCCGGTCGTCGCCGCGTAAATTGCCGACCGAAAGGTATTGGCGGTTGCCGCTGAAATCGGCATATCCGATGGTTTGTTCGTCCAACACTTTCAAGAACCCAGCCGGCCCGCCGCGGTGCTGAACGTATGGCCAACCGCTCTGACTCACGGTGGCTTGATAAAAGCTGTCGCGTTCGGCGATGAAGGCTTGTTCGAACTCGCTCAACGCCACCGTTTCGGTGTCGCCGAGTTCGACTGACCGGTAAGCCGTGCGACTGCCCATTTCGGCTTGTACCGCTTGGACGTTAGGGGTGAAGCTGATCTTGGCAAACGCACGGGCCATGGTCTTTACTCCGGACGGGTGAAATATTGACGGCTACTCTGGCACAATCATCCATCGTATTGAATAGTCATTATTGGCAATACCTTATTCCATTTAGCGGAATAAATCGGGCCAAACGCTATCTTTGCGCTTAGCCCGGTTAGGGTTTAGGCGGCTTGTTTTAACGTGACTTTCGGAAAGTCAATGTCAACCCGGCTGGCTTTGCCCAAGATATTGGTCAGGATATTCATGCCGACATGGGTAATCACCTCGACGATGTCAGCCTCACTAAAACCGGCGTCACGCATCGCTTGCAGTTCGGTATTGGTCACCTCGCCCTTATGCTCAACCAGGGCGCGGGCGAATTTGACCGCCACCGCCGCTTTGGCATCTTGACTGGTGCCGGCTCGGTTGGCTTCGATTTCCGCCCCATTCAAGCCGGCTTTGCGGCCGATGGCGGTATGGGCAGACAGACAGTATTCACATTGATTCTGCTGCGCCAACGCTAACGCGATACGTTCGCGGGTACTGGCATCCAGAGAACCATGATTGGCGATGTGATGCAAGCCGAGGAAGGCCTTCAAGGCATCTGGCGAGTGGGCAAACACGCGCAAGAAATTAGGCACCATACCCAGTTGATCCTGGATGGCTTCAAACAGGGCACGTTGTTCGATGTTGGCTGTTTCGTTGCTGATGGTGGTAATACGGCTCATGATATTTCTCCAAAAAATGAAAGGGGTTTTCGTTTGCCTGAATGAAATTCAACAGGCGGGTACAGTGTGATCTATTGCGAAATAATAAAGAATATCTAAAATATTTAATTAACTATTCCGACAAGTGGAATTAATGATGGACAGATTGCATTTGATGAACGTGTATGTGGCAGTAGTCGAAGCCGAAGGCTTTGCCGGCGGCGCGCGCAAGCTACAAATGTCGCCACCCGCCGTGACGCGGGCAGTAGCGGCTTTGGAGGAGCGATTGGGGGTTAAGTTGCTGAACCGTACCACCCGCTATGTGCGGATGACCGAGGCCGGCCAGAAATATTACGAAGACAGCAAGCGCGTCATCGCCTTGGCCGACGAAGCCGACGATGCGGCGCTGGGCATCAACGCCGAACCGCGTGGCCAACTCACACTGACTGCCTCGGTATTGTTTGGGCGTTTGTTCATCATGCCGGGCATTGTCGAGTATTTACGCCGCTATCCGACGGTGGAAGTCAACGCCTTGTTCGTCGACCGGGTAGTCAACATGCTGGAGGAAGGTGTGGATGTGGCGATACGCATCGGCGATTTGCCCGATTCGTCGTACCGGGCGTTGCGGGTGGGTTCGGTTAGGCGGGTAGCGTGTGCCTCGCCGGAGTATCTGGCCGAACATGGCATCCCGCAAACGCCGGAAGATTTAGCCAAGCATCGAATCATCTTGGCGCGCGGCTTGAATCCGAACAATGAAATACGCTTTCAGTACGATGGGCAGGCGCAGACGATCAAATTGCAACCGGTATTGAGTGTCAGTGACAACGATTCGGCAGCCAGCGCCGCCATGGCTGGACTGGGCATTACCCGTTTGTTGAACTATCAAATCGCCGAACCGCTGCGCACCGACCAACTGAAAATCGTGCTGGGCGACTACGAAAGCCCGCCGGTTCCCGTGCATATCCTGCACCGCGAAGGCCGTCATTCCTCTGCCAAAATCCGTTCGTTCGTCGATTTAATGGCTAAAAGGCTGCGGGCAGAATTGGCCTTGAATTGACGAACGGTTGTTAACTTTTCCGGAACGTTCCGGGCGATACGCCAAAGTGACGTTTAAAGGCTTTGCTGAATGCCGGCACCGACTCGTAACCGCATTTTTCCGCCACGCGCTCCACGGTCATATTCGGCTCCATTAACCAGTGAGCAGCGATTTGCAAGCGCCATAGCGTCAGATATTCGATGGGTGAATGGCCGATCAAGGCAGCAAATTTCTCCGATAACACCGACTTGGAAACGCCGGCCTTGGCGCATAGTTCGCTGAGCGTCCAGGCATGCCATGGAGACTCATGGATCAGGGTCAACGCATTGGCCAGGCGTTTGTCCTGCATGGCGGCAAACACGCCCTCGCGCACCAAATCTTGCTCGATGCAATGACGAATCGCCAAGACGAATAAACTATCGCATAAGCGCTCCACGACTGAATCACTGCCGAAACGCGGCGCCGAGGTTTCGCCAATCACCAATTCGAGTAACCGCGTCAGAATCATTCCAGCTTGGCTTTGCCGGATCACGATTTCGGCAGGCAGCGCTTGCCACAACAGGGATTTTGGGGCAGCCAGTTGGATTTCGCCGCACACGAAACCCACGTCACCTGCAGCCCACGGGGTCATTCGGGTGTCGCAATCGTTATCCGGTAAATCCTCGGCGCTATACGACAGAAAATGCCGCGCGGCATGCGGCAAAAACAGAATCAAATCGCCGGTATCCAGCGGCATCGGCTCCGACCAACTTGGCGAGTGGACAAAGCCGCGTCCCTTGCTGACCAAGTGAAACCATACCGAGGTGTCCGAGTTATGGTCCATCAACCAACGCCCGCACACCCCACCGGAATAGACCAATTTGGCGTGCAGATTCAATCCATTAATCAACGGGGTCAAGGCATCCATCGTTTACTCCCGGAATATCGGACAAGTACGCCGGAAGCGTGCGCATGGGATGAAGCAATGGTTTTTCTTAACCTATCCCCGTCGAAACGAATTCGCATCGGCATTACACCTCATGTTTTTAAATTAAAGGAGAGACAGCATGTCCCAATTCAAAATACATTCTATCCAGACAGCGCCTGCCATTGCACAACCACTGCTGGAAGGATCATTAAAAAAATACGGCTTCGTGCCCAACCTGCACGGCGGTTTGGCCGAAGCGCCGGCGGCTTTGAAGTCTTACATCGAATTGACGGCCTTGTTTGATCAGACATCGTTTAGCCCGACCGAACAGCAAGTCATTTTGCTGGCTATCAGCGTCGAAAACCATTGCACCTACTGTGTTGCCGCGCACTCGATGATCGCCAAACACATGGCCAAGGCCGATCCGGCGATCGTCGAAGCCCTGCGCAACGGCAAACCGCTATCGGATGCCAAATTGGACGCTCTGGCCAGTTTTAGCCGCGCAGTGGTGAAAAACCGCGGCGTAGTTTGCGGGCAAACCCTGGACAAATTTATCACGGCAGGCTACAGCCGGGCGCAGGTATTGGAAGTGTTGCTGGGCGTGGCGTTCAAAACCTTGAGCAATTACACCAACCATATTATCCATGCTCCGCTGGATACCGCTTTTCAGGCCGAAGCCTGGGAAGAGCCCGCGCAATGCAGCAGTCGGCAGTGCGCTTGATTGTTTGACTTATAAATAGGTAAACACCATGAAAGTAAAACAAACCGCAGTGGTTTTATTGGAACTGCAAAACGACTTTCTAACTGAAGGCGGCAAACTATACCCGTTATTGAAGCCGGTATTGGAAACCTACGATGTCAAAGCCAACCAAAACGAGTTAATCCGGGCGGCACGGGCTAGCGGTATGCTGATCGTGCATGTGCCTATCAGCTTTTCGACCGATTATCGGGAAATGGGCGATGCGCCATACGGTATTCTGCAAGCGGTAAAAAATGCCGGTGCCTTGATCAAGGATACTTGGGGCAGCGCGATTGCCGACGGTGTCGATATTCAAGCCGACGATATTGTCGTTGAGGGTAAATCAGGCATCGATGCCTTCGCCGGCACGCATCTGGATTTCGTTTTACGATCGCACGGCATTACCGCCATTGCCCTGGCTGGACAACTAACCAATATTTGTATCGAATCCACGATGCGCGCCGCTTACGACAAAGGGTATCGCGTGTTCGGGATTACCGATGCCAGTGCCACTATCGGCTTAGAGCAGTACGACGCTTCCATCGAACACAACTGGCCAATGTTCAGCGAGCCGATGACCCATAACGTATTCCTGGATCGAGCGGCAGCATAAGCGCATGCCAGGATGCGTCACTTCTTTCGCGTTGGCGCATCTTAGTTTTTTTATACCTAAACATTAAATCAGGAGTAACACCATGCCACTTGTACAAATCAAAGGCATCAGCGGCTATTTGTCGCTACAACAAAAACAGGACATCATCAGCAAAGTCACTGATGCTATCGTGTCGGTGGAAGGCGAAGGTCTGCGTCCGGTCACTTGGGTATTGATCGAAGATGTCGCTTCAGGCGAATGGGGTGTCGGCGGGCAACCGGTCACTACCGACGATCTACGGTCAATGAGGGTTGGTAACCCGTAAATTCAGGGTTTTGAGTGCGGCGGAGTCTTCGCCGCCTCAGCCGTTTGCCAACTCTAAATAGCGCTGCCAGTCCTGATAGGTATCCACGTCCCATTGACTATCCAGTTCGTAAACCTTCAAGTCCAAGGCGTTGGCTCGGCGGCGGGTGACCGACATAACCTGGTCATGCCCCCAGGTCATGTCGCTAAACAGTCTCGGTTTTAACTCGTTTAAGCCGATCATGACGTAACCGCCATCGTCGGCCGGTGCGATGACTGCGTCATGCTCTGCGTGTAACTTTACCAATGCTTGATGTAAATCATCGACGCTAAGACTGGGGCAGTCGCAACCCATCAGCACGGCGTGTTGGTATCGGCCCAAGGCATCATCGAAGGCGTGCTGCATGCGTTCGCCCAAATCGTCGCCCTGCTGTGACTTTAGGGTAAGCGGATAGCGGTGCGCGCAATCCTGAAAATAGTCATGGCTGGTATCCGGTGCGCAATGCAGTTCGACCGGACACAACGGCTGTCGAAAGGCCCGATCTAGCGTCATAGTGGTTAGCTGCCGATGGGCTTGCGCGGCTTGTTCCGCAGTCAATGCCGGTTGCAACCGGGTTTTGACCTGACCGGGAACCGGCGCTTTGCAAAAAATCAGCAGTACGCATTCGGTGAATGGATAGGTCATGGTTCAACGCTTGCGCAACGGTCGAAACGGCATGGCTAATAACTGCAAGAAAGCCAACTCTTGTCGGTCGCGAAACCCGTTCAAGCCAATAGCCATCGCGGTTTGCGGTTGCTGTGATCGATGGCGGTAGGTCTTGAACAGACGGTCCCAACACGACAAGGAAAAGCCGTAATTGCTGTCTGTTTCCTGTTGCCGGGCGGAATGATGAATCCGGTGCATGTCCGGCGTGACCAATAGATAACGCAGTATCCGCTCGGCCAGCGGCGGCAGGCTGACATTGCCGTGATTGAACAGCGCGCAGCCATTCAGGATGATTTCGAACGCGATGACGGCCAGCGGGGCGGCGCCGAGTATAATCACCAGCAAAACTTTGTAAGCCATGGACAGCATGATCTCTAAGGGATGAAAGCGCACCGCGGTGGTGGTATCGAAATCAAGGTCGCTGTGATGCACCTGATGCAGACGCCAGAACCATTGCCAACGATGGGCCGCGACATGCTGCGCGTAAATCGCCAAATCCAGTAACAGCAGGCTGAGCGAAATGTTCAGCCAATCGGCTACGGGCAGGTTGTTGAACAGGCCAAGCTGTTGTTCCACTGCCCAGTTCGCGGCCAACCAGGCCGCCGCGCCGATGCTGATGCGCATCACACCGACATTCAATGCCGCCAAACCGAGATTGATAGCCCAGCGCTGGCTGCGCGGGAGGCTCAAATGCCGGGTAGGACTTAGCGCTTCCCAAATCGCCATCAACAACAAAATGCCGATAAACAGGCCAAAGCGCAGTATGACTTCCATCATCGTCTCCCGTAATAACGCATGGCCAGATCATCGGGATCGGCACCGAAAAAGTACATTAAGCGCAGTCGCCACATCAGCAGGATGGTTTTCAATATACCGTGCTGTTGCCAGCGCCGTGCCGAAGTTTGCACGTTGGCGTTTAAACAACAGGGTTTACCAAGTTTTTTAAGCTTGCTGCTGATGGCAATATCTTCCATCAACGCCATCGCCGGAAAGCCGCCCACCGTTGCAAATACTTGCCGAGTCATGAACAACGCTTGGTCGCCGGTGGCAATGCCGGTCAGCCGCGAGCGCTGATTCATCATGAAGGCTATCAGTTTGAAGATGGGCTTGGGGTTGTCGAATGCCGCATCGAAACGTCCCCAGTGGAAACCTTCGGCCACGGCCTGGCTTATCAAATCAATCGCATTATCCGGCAATCGGGTATCGGCATGTAAAAACAGCAGAATCTCCGCCTCAGCTTGTAAAGCACCCACATTCATTTGGATGGCCCGACCGCGAGCAGCGAGTATGATCTTATCGACCAGAGATTTCGCAATCTCCGGGCTGTCATCATGACTGCCGCCGTCAACTAGTGCTTAATTCCGTAAGTTAGCGATAGTATTTCGTAATTGCGCACCGCGGACCTCGCGTTTCCGCCATCGAAAAGGTGTAGCCGTTGGATTGTAAGCGGCAATAAAGTCTTCAATCGCTTGCCGCAGGGCTGCGATGTTTTGGAAACTGGCGCCGCGTAAAGCTTTGCGCGACAGGATGCCAAACCAGATTTCCACCTGATTCAGCCAACTGGCTGAGGTGGGCGCAAAGTGGAAATGGACATTTGGATGCTGAGCCAGCCAGGCGTCGCATTTTTTGTGGGTACAGTAATTGTCCAGAATCACATGCAACTCTTTGCCCACCGGCGTCTCGGCAACAATCGTGTCCATGAACCCGAGAAAATCTTCACGCCGCTTCGTTTCGGTTATCTGGGCGATGATGTTACCGGTCGCAACCTGCAGGGCCGCAAACAAATTCAGTGTTCCATGACGCTTATAGGTGCTCTGGAATCCGCGCGCAATCTTGCCACTGTCGGTTTCAACGTACCCGGTCATTCGTTCCAGCGCTTGGATACTGGGTTTTTCGTCGACACTGATGACTAAGGCATTCTCGGGCGGACTCAAATACAAGCCAACAATGTCCGCCGCCTTTACCGCAAATTCTTTGTCGGTACTGACGCACCAGGAGCGTTGTCGTTGCAGACAAATCCCTTCCTTGCGGAGCACGCGCCAAACCGCGTAAACCGAACTATTCAGGGCCCTAGCTACAGCGGGACCATCCCAGACGGCTTGTCCCTTTGGCGGTGGCAGTTCAAGGATTGCCAAGACACGCTGTCGAAAATGCTCATCATACGTCTTCGGTGCGCCCGGCCGAGGTTCGTCTGACAGCCCCAAAAGCCCCTGAGCCATAAAGCGGTTTCGCCACTTGATGACTGTATTGGCTCGCGTTCGGCATTGCGCGGCAACCGCTTGGACTTGCGCGCCATCCAGACAGCCCAGAATCATTCGGGCTCGCTCGACCATTCGAGCTTCTTCCGTTCGGCTCGCTGCGCGCCGCTCTAACTCTGCCCGTACTTCCGCGGAACACTCAATTTTTGGGGCTACTCGTGACATCCCTACAAGATTACATTATTAGCGCTTAATAACGCAACTAAGCACTAGCACAAGTTGGCAACGGTCACGAAGTCCCTGCAAAGCCTGTAGTTCGCCGGCGAGATGTCCGGCTTCGTTGAGTACCGGGATGATGATGCTAATTGGGTAAGTCATGTTTGAAACTTGTCTCTCAAGCGTTGCGCCGCCAGGCGTGATAACGGCCCAGCCATTCCAGTACGCGCTGGGGCGCGTGATTGTGCTTCCAGACACCCGCTGCATATTTATTGGCTTCCGCCAGGGTGGGATAGATGTGAATGGTGCCGAGGATTTTATTCAAGCCGATACCGTGTTTCATCGCCAGCACGAATTCGGCGATTAAGTCGCCGGCATGTTCGCCGACGATGGTCACGCCAAGAATCTTGTCCTTGCCCGGCACGGTCAGCACTTTGACGAAACCATGGGCTTCGCCGTCGGCAATCGCCCGATCCAGATCGTCAATGCCATAGCTAGACACTTCGTAAGCGATATTCTGTGCTTGCGCATCCTGCTCGTTCAAACCGACGCGGGCCACTTCCGGGTCGGTGAAGGTCGACCAGGGAATCACCGAATAATCAGTGCGAAACTTCTTGAATTGCCCAAACAAGGCGTTGACCGCCGCATACCAGGCCTGATGCGCGGCGGTATGGGTGAACTGATAGGGGCCGGCTACATCGCCCACCGCGAAAATATTCGGATAATTGGTTTGCTGAAATGGGTTGGTCTCCAGTGTATTGCGCGGCGACAAGGCAATGCCCAATTCTTCGACACCGTAGCCTTTAATGTTGGCGGCGCGGCCGATGGCCACCAGTAATTGGTCGAAGGCAATTTTGACCGTTTGTCCGTCGTGCTCGGCCAGCAAAATATTTTCGCCATTTTCGATGATGAATGCCTTGGCGGTATGGTTGACTCGTACGTCCACGCCTTCCCGGCGAAACCGCGCTTCTACCAGCCCGGATACCTCACTATCTTCCCGCGCCATGATACGTGGCGCCATCTCCACCTGCGTGACTTGGCTGCCCAGGCGGGCGAAGGTTTGCGTCAATTCGCAGCCTATCGGCCCGCCGCCCAGTACCAGCAAGCGTTTGGGCTGCTCGCGCAGCTGCCAGACGCTGTCTGAGGTCAGATAGTCGATTTGCTCGATACCGGGAATCGGCGGCACGAACGGCCGAGCGCCGGCGGCAATCACGATCGAGCGCGTGGTCAGCGTTTTTTTTCCGCCTTCAGGCGTACTGACTTCGACTTCCCAGGGCGAAACGATTCTGGCGTTGCCCTGGATCACCTTGACGCCCAGTTCCGTGTAACGCTCCACCGAATCGTGTGGTTCAACCGTTTTGATCACCTGTTGAACCCGTTCCATCACCTCGGCAAAATCGAAATCGGCGGAGGCTGTGGCAATGCCGAATTCCGGCGCGCGTTGAATATGGGAGAGAAGCTTGGCCGAGCGAATCAAGGCCTTGGACGGCACGCAGCCGGTGTTCAGGCAATCGCCACCCATCTTGTGCTTTTCGATCAACGTGACTTTGGCTTTCAAGGCGGCGGCGATATAGGCACTCACCAGACCGCCGGCGCCGGCGCCGATTACGATCAGGTTGTTGTCGAAGCGTTTGGGCGTTTGCCAACCCGCATAGATTTTGCGCGCTTGCCAAACCGCCAACAGCTTTTTGGTCAGCAGTGGGAATAGCCCAAGCAAGGCGAACGACGCCAATAGCCCTGGCGACAGTATCCCTGACAGCGAGTCGATTTTCGCCAATTGGGTGCCGGCATTGACGTAAACCACGGTGCCGGCCAGCATGCCGATTTGGCTGATCCAGTAGAAAGTCCAGGTTTTCATCGGCGTCAATCCCATGGCCAGATTGATCAGAAAAAACGGGAACAGCGGCACCAAACGCAAGGTAAACAGATAGTAGGCGCCATCGCGCTGCAAACCGGCATTGATGGTCTGTAAACGCTGGCCGAACCGTGCTCTGACCCAATCGCGCAGTAGAAATCGTGCCGCCAAAAATGCCAGGGTCGCGCCGATGCTGGAGGCGAACGAGACGATCAGCGTACCCCAGAGCAAACCGAACACTGCGCCGCCGGCGAGCGTCAGTATCGTCGCTCCCGGTAATGACAACGCAATAACCGCAATATACAACATGGCATACAGTGCCGCCGTCAGCAATGGGTGAACCTGTCGGTAATAAGCAATGCCGGTCTGCCGGGTTTTTAAATTTTCCAGCGTCAAATAGTGCTGCAAATCCAGGGTTAAAAACGTCGCCATCAATGCGGCAATGCCCAGCATTAACAAAAGTCTGGATGTTTTCATGCCGACCTACCAATTCTGAGTGGGCTAGGCTTCGGAGGGTGTTTGCAAGTTGTCAGGCTAAACATCAGTGTTCCTTAAATACTATTGGGCTTGCCTGTTAGTCGTGTTTGCCGGTCATTCCTGACAAAAATCTCAACAAATTGAATTTAACAGGCTGAATAAATATCTTCACGAGTTAGTAGGCACCGTATCGGGCAGACGGTGTTGTAAGGGGAATTTGTATTCGGTTAATGCAATACCTACACTATGTGACGTCTACCTTATATTTTGTAACTCATTATGCGCCTTCCGCCCAAACACCAGCGCAATGTTCTCAAAATCGGTGAATTGGCCGAAGAGCTCGGCACTACACCAAGAACGATTCGCCTGTACGAGGAACTAGGACTGATCGCCCCCGACCGCACCGAGGGCGGCACACGTCTTTATGCTCGGAAAGATTTGAAACGTATGGCTATCGCGTTGCAGCTTGGTCGTGTCGGCATCGAACTGGACTCGGTTCAAAAGCTCGCTCAAACCCGGCAGAAATGTGCTTCCGGCAAAGAAGCATCGGCCGCGATGCAGCCGCTCCTGCATGATTTGCGTAAAAGAATTCGGGGATTGCTGGAAGATTTGCAGGAACTGGACAGTGATCTGGAGCGTGCGGATATGCTGATCCGCCAATGCGTAAATTGTCAAAATCGCCCCAATCGCCAGGATTGCCCGGAGTGTCCGGTCAACAAAAACGTTGATTTGACCAATATTGGTCGCCTGGTTTGGGATCCGAGTTGTCCATGACCGAGTTGTCGAGCCATTTCAAATATTACGTTAATGTAATTTATTGCTGTAGGGCGTAATCCGAAGGAGCTCAATTGTCATAGCCTTATTACGGCGTATGCATTTGTTTAACATTCGTTGCATTACCCGTTAGACATTGCGAGTTGTGGCCCGTTCGAACCCGCATTCAGTAATTCAACACCTTAGCAGCCATTTCCGTGCCGATGACGCGGGCTTTGATTTTGGCGAATGCCGTGTCCCGCCCGGTTGATGTGTCGTCTTCGAAAGGCGAAAAGCCGCAGTCGTCGGTGGTGCCGAGCTGATTTAGCGGGATGTATTCGGCTGCGCGCAATACACGATCTCGCACCAATTCCGGTTCTTCCACGTTGGGATTCAGCACGTCGATAACGCCGACAAACACTCGTTGGTCGGGACGAATATTGTCCTTGATGATAGCCAACACGCGCTCTGGCTCTTTTTCGTTAGCCATCTGCATGTAGAAATTACCGGCGTTGAGCTGGAACAAATTCGGTAGCAGCTCGGCGTAATCGACATCGGAGCTGTGGGTGGAATCATGGTCGCCGCCGGGACAGGTATGCACGCCAATGCGTTGGCGTTGTTCCGGGGTAAAGTGTGCCAATACCCGGTTGTTCAGGTCGATAAACTGCCGCAGCAATTGCTTGGATGGATCGAGTTTGACCGACAATCGCCCTTCGGTGAAATCGATTTGCACATGGTGTGCGCCTTGGTCCAAACAGCCGCGAATATCCGCTACCGTTTCCTTGACCAAGTCATCGATGAACGCTTCTCGTGAGTAACCGGTTATGCCTTCTGGCGGATAAAGCAGGCTCAAGGCGGAAGCCGAAATCACCGCCTGTTTGAGCGGGCGCGTGGTATAGCGTTTGGCGGCCTGCACAAATGCGCCGGCATAGACGCCGTAGCGAAATGGTCCCGTGGTTAATCGGGGTAATTGCCTGGTATGGCCATCGGCAAATGGAATCACGATGCCGTCTTCGGCGATATTGTGTAAACCTAGCAACGGGTAGGTGGCGAAGCTGGACTTGGTCTGTTCGCCATCGGAGATCACCGGTGATCCGGTGTCTGCAAAACGTTGTAAAGTGTCGCGTACCGCTTCGTCGTAGCAGGCATCGAGTCGTTGTTGCGATAGTCGGCCCGCGCGAAATTCCCGCAGTGCTTCCAGCAATTGCGGCGGACGGGGAATACTGCCAATAGATTCGGTGGGTATGGACATGTGGCGTTCCTGTATGGCGTTAAGGGAGTGGGTTGCAGAGGTTTTTAGGTCAAGTGAATGGCTGGGATTACGAGCCTGTCCGCTGCTCAGCAATGGTGGTTAAAGCACCGTAGGAAGCCACCAGAAATGGCACTCCATAGGTTAATAGCGCTTTGAAGACATCGAGTTGTTGCATGGCCGTGTAATCCAAAGACAGCAGGCCGAACACAGCTTGCGGCTGATTAATCAAATTCAACAGGGTTCCCACTACCAAAGCGACCTTGCCGGAGCGGCGGTATATGCCGAGTCGACCGGCCGTGCAATGCAGATCCAGTAATGTTGCAAAGAAATTTCCGACTGCTTCGTTGCAACCAAGCCACTTAACCATCCAGGATCACCTCTAACAAAAATGTAGATTTGGAGCGCGCTGTATGGCAAAAATCAATGCGCATAAAACCCTGCACTTAAGCGCTGACGATAAAAATGATAAGCCATGCTCTTTGTTCAAAATATACCATCAAGGTTACATTATGTAAATTCTTGCATGTTTTATGTAATAGGCAGGACCTCCAAGCAAGCACTTTTGTATTGCTTGCTTAAGTCCGGGTAAGGCCAAAGTCAGAGCAAAGCCCCGCCGCAGCTGCTACCTTGGCCGGCGGTGCAACCGTAACAATGGGCTGCGGTGGCTATCGGTGCGTCTTGCAGTTGTTCCAGGTGCAATTCGTTAATATGTTGTTTGGGTTTAGCTGCGGCACCTAACGGCAAATCCAGCATCTGATTAAAATCGCAGTCGTAAACATAGCCTCGCCAATCGATGCTGAGAGTATTCAGGCACATCAGGTTTTCAAGATTTTCGGCGCGAAAACTGCCTTTTAATAACGCCAGGTAAGAATCGAAGCGGCCATGACTGATCAAGGTGCTACCAAAACGCCGAATCGGCATATTGGCGATGGCAAACAGGCGGTTGAAGACGATGCCGTAATGGTGCTGCAAGTGCTGTTTGTAAGCTTGTTCCAGTTGCTGTTGGTTGGGCGGCAACACGGCGTCTTGCGGGTTGAAAACCAAATTCAAGGCCAATCCGCTGTCCGGCTGACCATAACCCAGCCGATTCAGGCGTTGCAAGGCCGCCAGACTGTCTTTGAACACACCTTTGCCGCGCTGCTTATCAACATTTTCTTGCAAATAACACGGTAAGGAAGCAACGATCTCTACCTCATGTTCCGCTAGAAAATCGGCCAAAAATCGATAGCGTGGATCTTCCAAAATGGTCAGATTGCATCTGTCTATGACTTTAATACCCAATCGGCGTGCAGTACGAACCAGATACAAAAACTGCGGATGCATTTCCGGCGCGCCGCCGGTCAAATCCAGCGTGTCAATGTTAGCGGCCTCAGCCAAATCCAGCACCTGATCAATGGTTTCCCGACTCATCATCTCAGTGCGTTTGGGGCCGGCGTTGACATGGCAATGCACGCAACTCAGATTGCACAAATAGCCGAGATTGACTTGCAACACTTCCAGCGGCTTGCGGAATAGGGCCGGAAAGTCACTATTAATCAGCAGAGGTTTGGTGTCGTGCATGCTTAATCCTTGGAAAACCAGATGTCGCCATAAGTGGCAGCGGCTTGACCGCCATTGTTGTCGGTATCGGTCATGATGGCGACGGCATCGATAGCGGTGATGTCTTCACCGAATAGTTTCTTGAAATCGGCCCGGACATTGCGTTTTTCGGTTTGCCAAACATTCAGTGAGGCTTCCGGTCCACGTAAAGCCAACATCATCGCATGATCACCGGCAAAGGCATTGGGCCAGATGGTATCCTTTTTCGTATTGCCGGCCCAGACATAATTGATGGCCTTGGTTTGCCAAAACGCCAGCCCGCCTTTGACCACCACATATACCCGCGCCGCGTAATCGTCGCCGGGTTTGCTTTGTTCATTCAATCCGTTCAAACGCTTGCCGATGCGCCACGACCAGTTCAGGAACGGGGTTTGTTCCAGATCGATATGCTGCTCTTTGAACATGCCGGAACCGGCGGCACGACTATCGGCCGTCAATACCGTCACGCCATCGATAGCTTGCAGACTGTATTCGGTTTCGCCTTTGAAGCTTTTATGCTCCCAACCTTCCAGGCGATTCTGGCTGAACTCGCCGATAGGCAGTTTGTTATCGGCAACCGCCCCGTGATTCATCGATAGCATCGTTAAAAATATCCAGCAGAATTTTTTCATGTTTAACCCGCTGTGCGTTGTTTTAACCAAGTATCAATAGCCAAGCCGCCGCTGCCATTGAACAGCAGCGAACCGAGCATGAACAAATAAACCAACGGCAATTTGTAATTGCCATAACCTTGATCGGTGATGGCATAGCCTTTCCATAATTCGGCCAATGTGTGCCATTCGGCCGGCCAATGTACGGCCGCGATGGCCACCACGGTCAACACCATTAGCGCCGCGCTAAAAAAGCGGGTCATAAATCCCAAGATCAACGCCATCGGGGCGATGATTTCCAAGCCGGTGGCCAAGGTCCAGCTAAAATCCGTTGGCAATAAGCTGAACGGAAATGGGAAGCTCACATCGGCAAACCAGTTATCGCCATGGAGTTTTTCCAGGCCGGCTTCGCCGAACTCGTAAGCCAACAACAGACGTAGAAAAATTGGCGCCAAGCCCTGTAAGTTTCTGTCGAAACAGTGAGAAAGCAGGCTAGGCATAGTGCATAGCCGCTCGATGCAGGAAGGAATCAGACAAGCTGTACAAGGATCTTGGGCGGATTTAGCGAGGTCGTTCATCAGTGAGGCTCCAAAGTTCAAACCGGGCGAATATCGATAATCGCGCCCTGGCTATGTAGATCGGCCAGAATCTGCTGACCGAATTGGGTGAGTTCTAAAAATTGCGCGTCAGGGAGCTCGCCGCCACTCATTGCTTGCAAGGCCTGTTGCCCAGTCAAGCCGTTATTTAACAACAGGATCATCTTGGCCGTGGCCATATTCAGGGTTACAAACTGCACTTGATCATCGCTATCGCGAAAACCCAGGATATGAATCGCCGTGGTCTGTGGTTCACTAGGCAAAAAGTTTGGTCCAATGTCCTGCACCGGCCATTGGTAGCACAACAATTGCATGACCGGTGCAAACACAGGCACATTGGCCAGTAATTCGGCATCGGACAACTGCTTTCGCGTGACCGGCTCCGCCTCGGCAATTGACAGCTGTAATTCGATCCATTCGAACTGCGCCAGTTCGGCCAAAAACGGCCAATCATCGAGATGCTCACGTTCCTGTTGCAGATGCTGCAAAAATTCGTCGGGAATCTGCCGGTAATACGGCGTCAAGCAGCGATGTTTTGCGATGAAATTCAGCAGCAACGCCCGCCATTTTTCTTTAGATAATATACTGCAGGTGACCGGAAAACAGGCCGACAGGCTCTCGTCGAATTTGTTATAGAGTAGATCGACATACACGGCCAGCCGTTCAGGGGCGAAGCCTGCAGGTAGCTGCGATGTTTGCGGTTGCCGCAAGTAATTCAGAAACTGCCGCTGCTGTTGTTGAAAGGCCGGTGTCGGGTTCATGCCGCCACCTCGCTGATGTCATGGGGGTTGCGGTAGAGCCGATGAACATTTTGCAAGTCACGGATCCGTTCCACTTCGACCAATAACTCGGCCAAGGGCGGAATATTGCTATCCCGTTCCACCAAGGTCGGAAACACGCCAAAACGTCGATAAGCCTCGGCCAGCAAGTCCCAAACTGGTGCTATGGTATTCTGGCCGTGGGTGTCGATGATCAAGCCGGATGGCTCCAGGTCGTGACCGGCCACATGCCCATAAACGATGCGCTCGCCGGGCAAGCCGCGTAAAAACGCCACCGGATCGTAGCCGTGGTTAACGCTGTTGACATAAATATTGTTCACATCCAGATGCAGGTAACAGTCGGCTTCGGCCAATACCGCATTGATAAAAGTCAGTTCGTCCATCTCCGCCTGTGGCGGCTGGACATAGTAAGAGGCGTTTTCCAGGGCGATGGGCCGTTCCAGAATATCCTGAGTCTGGCGAATCCGGCTGGCGACATGCTTGACCGCCTGTTCGGTAAACGGGATCGGGTATAAGTCATAGAAATGTCCCTCATCGCTGCAAAAGCTGAAATGCTCGGTGTATAGGGCAAAATCGTGATGATCGAGAAATTGTTTCAGTTCGCCTAAAAACCCGGTATCGAGCGGCGCGGGGCCGCCCAACGACAAGGCCAAACCGTGCGCCACAAACAGGTGGCGCTCGGTCAGGCGGCGAAATTGCTTGCCGAGACGACCGCCGACGCCCACCCAATTTTCCGGTGATACCTCGAAAAAATCGATGCAGTGGGGCACTTCAACCTGCAAGGCCGACAGCATGCTGCGGCGCAAGCCCAAACCGGCGCCGTTCAAACGGAAAGGATGGGTGATAGACATCGGCGCGACTCCGGCTTATTTCGCTGTTTTACCGCTGCAACCTGCTTCCGGCATTTTGCCACTACAGCCTCCTTCAGGCATTTTTGCACTACAGCCGCCCTCGGCGCCTTTCATGTCCTTCATTTTGTTGGCACCACATTTGCCTTCGCCGCATTTACCTTCTTTCATCTTGGCGCTGCAACCGGCCTCAGCCGATTTGCCGTCAGCCGCCAATTGTTGCGCAGAATTGATGCTGGACATCGTAAACGGATTTTCGCCCGCTTGAATGGCGGGCGCCGCGCCCATCAAGGTTGAAGCCAACGCGCTGCCTAGTGTTAAAGACAAGGTTTTTTTGTTCATGGTGTTCTCTCCGATAGATAGATAAATGATCAGGACAAGCAACAATGCCTTCCTGCTCCATCAGTCGGAGTCAGTTTGAATTCCTTACAAATTTTTTTCGATGCTTTGATGTTTCTTAGCGTGCTATCTGTGTCAAGAACCCCATACCCAGCGTAGGCTTACCAAACTCATGCCTTATGTTTGCCTCGTGTTCTTGTAGCAGTATGAAGTCGTGTGCATTTAGCAGCTCAGTGAGATAGCTCTTACTGTGACTGTACCGACCACTAGCATTGAGTTGATAACCCAGAGAGGCTTCAACCGAACTAGCGGATTCGACAGTGAAGCAAAATGTCCCTAACGGCAACAACGCTTGACGGACCAATGCGAAAATGTCGCTTAGGTTGCCAAAATAAACCAGTGTGTCGGCCATTGTTATCAGATCAAACGATTGCTGTTTCCCTTTTAGATAACTAGTCAGTTCCGATTCTACCAAAACGTCGTAAAGCGCTCTTTCCGCCGCCTTGCCAAGCATGCGCGACGAAATATCTACGCCCGTAAGCAGACGTGCGTAAGGTTTTAATACTGGCGCGCACAGCCCCGTACCGCAACCACCGTCGAGTACCGATAGATTTGCATTCGCCGTCAAGTAGTCATTCAGCAAGTTACCGACAATATCGGGGCCGCAATAACCAAGTTTACCGACCAGTTTCGTATCGAAATTTTCAGCCATGTCGTTAAATAGGCTTATCAGGTAACGATCCGTGGCTTTAGCGGGGATGTCTTGACCGGTGCATGCGACAAGGTGATGTCTGGCCAACGGATTGTCGGGTTCGGCATCCAACCAGCTTCGATAACAGTCGGCGGCTTCGGCGACAAGTCCCAGCCGATAGTAAGCAATGCCTAGCATCTTCAAGGGTTTGTCGGTCAGAGGTGGCTGCACATATGCTCGGCAAGCAAAAAAAGAAGACTCTTCCACTTGGTTTTGTTCCGCCAGCAGCGCAGCCAAGTTGTTTAGCGCGGGCACGAAATTCGGACTAATACTGACTGCATTTCGATAGGCGGTTTCCGCTTCGGGAAATTCATTTAGCCGATGCAGTACCGACCCCAAATTGTTCCAGAGATTGGCATCGGTAGCGTTCAATTCAAGCGCGGCGGAAAACGCTTGGCGTGCCTCGGCAAAACGTCCGTTTTCCGTGAGAATGTTCCCCAGATCGTTGTAACGTTCCGGGCTGGATGCATCCAGTTGCAGGGCACGTAAAATCATCTCGATAGATTCCGCTGTATCTCCCTGCTGATGCAAGACTACGCCGAGATAGTGCAAAGCCTCTACATGATCCGGGTCGGCGGCAAGCATTTCACGGTAAGCGATGGCGGCATCGACAATCTCACCGGCCACGTGTTTTGCCGATGCTAAATCAAAGACGGTTTGATTTTTCAAGAGACTTCACCCAAGTTTGATGTGTTATTAAGAGAAGTAATCCTATCGCTGGTGGGTTGAGGGATTAAGTTAGCAACAGGGCACCTATCAGTCGCATCCCGGTCAAAATCCTTACACAGGTCGTATAAAAACCTGTGTAAGGAAATCATCCATTCTCACGACAAAGAAAAATGTACTGAATACAGTATTGCCAAACAGGAGATGCCGATGAAATCAATACAAAATGCAAGTCACACTCAAAATTTGCTGCACACCTTGTACAGCATGGCGTTTCTGGTCGAAGCCCGCGATCCTTATACCGGCGGGCATCTATGGCGGGTGTCGCTGTATTCGACGCGATTGGCATTGGCGTGTGGGTTTTCCAAACAGGACGCTGTGGTTGCTGGGTTGGGCGGCTTTTTACATGATTTGGGCAAAGTCGGCGTGCCGGACACTATTCTTAATAATCCCGGCAAGCTTACCGATGCGGAATATGCCGTGATGAAAACCCATCCGGCCTTGGGCGCTCAAGTGTTAGAGGGGCATCCTTTGGCGCCATTGGCAATGGATGTGGTGCTAAGTCATCATGAGCGCGTTGATGGCCGGGGCTATCCGTCCGGTTTAAGCGGCAGAAAGATTGCGGAATCGGCTCGTATCGTGGGCATTGCAGATGCCTTTGACGCGATGACCAGCACCCGACCTTATCGACGAGGAATGTCTCTGGTTGCGGCGATTGAACAAATCGAGGTGAATCTGGACAAGCAATTTGATCTGCATTTCGGTCGCCGTTTCATCGAGTTGGCACAATCCGGTGAACTGGATGGCATTATCGGACATAGCGACACTGGCATTCCGATGCGCGAATGCCCGGTGTGCGGACCGGTTGTGGTGGTGCATAAACACCAGAAAGCCGGCGACAAGGTCTTCTGCCGGGTGTGTGGCAACGGCTTTGCTTTGGAAAAGCAGCAAGGCAAATTGGCTCTTAAGCCAACCATGCAAAAAGGCAGCGCAGCGGATTTACAAGCCTTGATCGATCATGACTTGCTGGCAAGATTGCTGGAGGAATCGCTGCCGTATTTACCGGTCTGTAGTGGCAACGGCAAAAGCTGGCTGCGGCAGCTGCGGGACTGGCTGTGAATCAGGTTTCGCCGCAACACCCGGCCTGTTTGCCGTGTAACTGCATCGGCGGACAGGGCACGCTACCATAGGATCAGAATACGCAACAATCGCCGGGCTTGGGTTTTAACAGGGTATGACAGCCCTGACACTCGTAAAACCATTGGCAGGCATGGGCATGGTCTCGGTTTTGCGGCACCCGCATTCCGGTCAGATCAGTGTGGATTCCAAAATAATACTTTTCATGGTGTTACCTCTTTTAGCGTCGAAGTATATTCGACGTCGCAAGAGCACTCAGCACGGCTTCGAAAGTGGTTTTAGCCGCATTGAAGTGCACAATCGCTTGACGGCTATCGGGGTTAAACGTCGTGTCTGTGACCCCCGTGATCCGATTCAGAGCTATTTTTTAGACCGCTCAGATCATGCCGGGTAACGTAATTACAGCGGTGCGAGATTTGGCTGATGCCGGTTGAGCAACAGCGAAACTCATCATGAACAAAGCCAGGTATCGATTCATGATATTGGCTTAATAAAAGCAGGAAAGCAGATAAGGAAAAAATCAGCGCCAACAGAATAATCATCGACACCACCCAAAACCGAGTGACTCCCCGTTGACGTTATGGCGATGGTGAGTAGGATTCGCCGGGTTGGCAAGCGGGCATCGAACTCAATATGTGTTGGGACTGCTCACTAATTCATTCGTTGGTTAAACTCTGGCAGCTCACAGGGCTGGAAATATTCGTCAAGCCCCCTGCTTTGCGAGGGTGTTCTGACCGATTGCCGCTTGTCAAACGCCATTCCGAGGGCAATTATTCCGAATTCCAAGGGCCTAACCCACGATGGATGCTCATACGGGGCGAATACGAAATCTTGCAGGTTTAGGCCAGTCACATAAGACAAAATTAGCGCAGCCGATGCAATCCAAACCCCTAAGCCTGAGTAAATACAGGCAAACGGCATTAGCCACAGCAGATACCAGGGATTAATAACCGGGGATATGATCAATAAGCCGCCAAATAACCAGTCTCCGCGAGGCAAATTTTGGCTTCCAAGCCGCCAATACCGGAAAAAATAAACTGAGGTCATACCAATAAAAGCTATACCTAACAGCATTTTTGTCCAATTTGCTGGTAACCCAAGTCTTATCAAGCCGTACAGCGCGGAATTGAATTCAAATTCCTGAGCAAAAACACGGAGTCCTGTCATGTCTGTGGCGCCTTGAACCCAAAAGGGTAGATAAAGCAGCAGATACCCACCTACAAAAGCAGCTATGCCCAAGCACCCGATATTGATGGCAATAAAAGGTACCAATAGCCATGCAGAAGCCTTGGATGCCACAGCGGCGACCAGCATTAGACCAGCAATGATTGGTCGGCCTCGTGAGCTGAATAACCAACTACCGATAAGCAATGCCGGAATCAGGCCATCGGGATGAGCGGTAAAGGCAATTTCTTTAATTACCAGCGGATTCCAGGCATATAGCAGCGTTTGCTTTGCGCCGGCGAAGCGAAATAGCCCCTGGATTAACAACAAATCAGCGGCAATCAATAACAACTTTAAGGCCCACAATTGCCCAGGCGCTATCCAGTTGGCAATCAGAAAAAAATATTGGAAAGTGGGCGCATAGATAGTTGGAATATCCGGATGATTAATCTGGCTCAGGATTGTCCGAAAAGCCTTAGGAACGCTGGGGTCGTTAAAAAATGATTCGGGAGGACGACCGAAAGGTGTTCCGTCGCTGGCAAAGCGATAGCCATCCCACAAATAACGGAAATAATCATCCTCAAATATGGGTTCGCCCAACAAACCGGATAGGCGTAACAGCAGAGCCCAGAAAAATACCGTTCTTGCCATATGTGAACCAGACTGCTGAATCGTTCGGTATGCGATAACATAAAAGGCAAACATTAGCCCCATGGTCCCCGCAAATGTAGGCAAGTTCAAAAATTGCGGTGCACGCGATAACCAAGCGAGCAAGCCGCAGCACCCTAATAGACAAATGCCGAAGCTATTTGGATGGATCAGGCGCGTCAATCGCATTGGACTTTCGGTGTTTAAAAGGCGGTAAATGGTTTTTTCCCTCAATCCGAAGGAAGGTATCCGTAATGGGTCATACATAATTCTTGAGGCGATGCACCTAAGGCAGCATTGAATTTTGCAGACATGTTTTGGTGGGCGATGAGAGCGGTTAAGGCTACGATACTGTCATCATCAAAAGTGTGCCGCAGCTGTTCAATTAGGCTTGCATCAGCCACATTTCCAAGGGTTGTGACAGTCTCCGCATAGGCTAAAGCTACTTTCTCGGCATCGCTATACAATGACGAGTCGGAAAACCAGGCGAGGGCTTCTAACTTTTCACGACTGAGACCGCAATCCAAGGCGCGGGCAGCATTTAAATCGATGCAAAACCGGCAGCCATTGAGTTGAGAAACGCGCGTTCGGACTAAAGCGCGAAGCGTTTTGCTTAATGACGGATTCCCATGATCCAAGGCACGGTTCATCAGTAAAAATCCAAAAAATGCCATGGGCTGACGCGCCCACAAACGTACTGGCTCCGATAATCCGCTCCGGCGTCTGCTCATTAGGGCCAGCAACGGGCGTATATACCATGCATAGGAATGGTGGGAGTCGATAATACTCATGATCGCTCCGACTGAGCTAGCGCTTCTCGGATTTGTACCGGTGAGGCAGGAAGCCGATCAAGCATTATGCTGCCATCGGACTGTAAACGGCCAAAGCTCAATGTGCCGGTTGGACAACTACTCACACAGGCGGAACAGCGCACGCATTGCGGATCTGCCATCGGTAGGCCTTTATTGGCAAAATTCATTAGGGGCTGTTGCCATTTTGTCATAATCCCTTTGAAAATCGATTGGCGAGCCATATTGATTGAGTTTTCAATCAAACGATAACTAGCGAATGCCACGCCAACTGCTTACAGATACCCACTGGGAAAAGCTAAAAACGATTATGTTGAGTTTCAGCATTTACGACAAACCCGGTCTTCGGCAAACGGTCGAAGGGATTTTTTATCGTTTGCGTGTTGGCTGCCCTTGGCGAGACTTGCCCGTCGCTTTTGGCAAGTGGAATGCCGTGTACAAGCGCTTCAATGCCTGGTCACTGCAAGAAAAGCTGAGGGGTATCTTTCAGGCGCTAGTGATTGAGCCTGATTTGGAATGGCTATTTATTGATGGCAGCATTATTAAAGCCCATCAACACAGTAGCGGCGGCGCCCATGAAAATCCAACAGCCATCGGGAAATCGGTCGCAGGCAACACGACCAAAATCCATATGGCGGTTGATGCCGGTGGACTTCCCATCCAGTTCTCGATTACGGGGGGCGAAGTACATGACTGCAAAGAAGCGCCGGAATTTGTGGCCAAGCTCCCCCAGGCGGGCTACATGATTGCAGACAAAGGGTATGACAGCGAGCCGTTACGGATTCAAATTCGAGACCAAGGCACAGTCCCCATCATCCCAAGAAAACAAAATTCAATAGTCGGGAATGAGGAAATGGACTGGTGTCTCTATAAATATCGCCACCTCGTTGAAAACGTATTTGCGCGACTGAAACATTTTAGAGCTATTGCCACCCGATATGACAAACTAAAACGCAATTTTGAAGGTGCTATCGCCCTGGCTTGTGCATTTATATGGTTACCGATGTGAAACGGCAACAGCCCCTACATCGATGCCTTGGTGACATACCGAAGAACAGACATTGCAGGAAATGCATTTTTCTTTTTCGGCGAAGATCCTGAATTGGCTGAATCTGCCATAAATGTTCATCAATGCCGCTAACGGACAAAAAAAGCGGCACCAGGTTCTGCCGCTAAAATGAAAATAAAGACCGAGGCCAATTAGCCCAGACAAAAAATAATCCACCACAGCTGAATAATTCAGCGGAATACCAAGCAATGTATAGTCGAAAGTTAGTTGGGTGAACAATGCGCCGACAGCTTCACCTGTTGGTTGAGAGTGCAATAGCCAGGAAACCACTCTAAGCCCCAGTAATACTAGCACTCCGCCTAAAATGACTTGCCCGGCCATATTTACTTTATTCCAAACCGGACCGTGGGGCATTTTAGCGCGCTGGGCGTCACCCAAGGTTTCCGCTAACGCTCCGCAGGAACAAATCCAGCCACAATAAACCCCTTTACCGTATCGGCGCACCAGCCAGGGGATTAACACAAAGGTTTGCAGAAAGGCAATCACCAGCCATAGCAGGTTGGGTTGCGGTGTAAATACATTCCAAATAAATAATGGCCAAGCCAGAATAAAACCCACACTGCGCCAGTATTCTCGGTCTCCACCGTCCCCGACAGGAAACAATTGGTCGGCTAACCATTCCCCTGCGTCTGTTTCAAACAACCCCCATTCCCCGAACAATGGCAAAATAAAGTAAGGCAATATAAACAAGGGAATGGTTTGCACCAAAATCAAAGATGTAGTTTGCCAACGGACATAGGGTGTCGGTGTGCGGAGCATTCTTCGAATGCCAAAAACGATAATGACCAACGTGTAGAGCAGTTCGTAATAGAAACCTGGTGAGTTAACTTCATGTTGGAGGATTTTGACCAGCGGATTTTCGGTAGGCCCGATAGCCACGTCAATGTTATTGGGGAACCAGCTTTTCTCCAGAAATAAATCGGCGACTGCGCTATTTTCAGTTTTCCAGCGATAGATGAATAGCACTGCTAACAGCGTGAAAGCGAAGCCTATCGTCTTTCGCAATGACCAATGGCCCCGGATACTGATGCCGGTACGATGAAAAAAATCCACCGGTGCTTCCCGGCCAATCAACACAAAAACGGCATCATTTGGCAGTTCGATTTGGGTATTTTCGGCGTCATGTAAATAGACCTTGTCGGTTTCGATGCGGGTAACGCGGGTTTGGTACAGTATCTGGCTGCCCAGTAATGCTTGAGCTTGATCGATATTTTCCTGCTTTGGGCGAGTAAAGTTTGAGCCGCGATAACTCAATGTCACCTCTGCTCCGGCTTCACTTAGACTGATAGCCGCTTCCAATGCAGAATCGCCACCGCCCACCACCATGACCTTTTTACCCGTATAGTCTTTGGGATCAAATAATCGATTGTGGACCTTGTCGAGATCTTCTCCGGAAACGTCTAGCTTGTAGTGGTCACCGCTTCTGCCGGTGCAAATTAGGACTCTCGTTGTGCGGACAGCAGTATTGGGTTCGGTGAACTGCACTTCCAACATCTTACCTTTACGAACGATACGGTCTACACGGCGAATTTCGAAAGGGACAGCGGCTTGTAGTGCCTGATTTTGCAATTCTGCGAGCAAATCTTCTTTAACCGATGCGGACAGCTTGACATCGCCTTGCGGCTGCATTTCTCGGGGATAGGTGAAAATCGGTTTGCCATTTGTAAAATTAACAATGGTGGCAAATGGCTCACTGGCTTCATAGACCACAAATTTGAGTCCGGCTTTTTGAGCTTCCAAGGCAGCAGCAAGGCCGGCAACCCCGCCGCCAACTATAGCCAAATCTAAATGATCCGACGCTTGAGTTTTATCAATAAACGCGTTTTCCGCAATAAACGCCCGTACCGCTCTTGCCCCGGAGTCTGCGGCGAATTTTAGTAGCGGCACACCCAAAAGATCGCCGGCAATCCGAATGCCCGGAATGGATGTCGCGCCATCCACACCTACCTCGGGAAGTGCTTCCGGTACTTCAGCCGGCCAGCGCAAATGCAGCCAGTTCGCATAGGCAATAAACGGGTTATTCAATTTATTGATGATATCCATGGTGATCCTTACTCGTTCAAAGATTGAATTAAATTGGCAAACTGGCTTTATCCGCCTGCCTGCCTTGCCACCACAAACGTACTATCATGCCGAACATCCCAAATGCTGCCCCGACTACACCCCGCACGGTGCCGCTAACTTTCGATCGCCCGACTCTAACTAAACAATCGACTGGAATCTCGCGTACGATCAAGCCTTGCTGCAGAGCCTTGACTTGCATTTCGACGGTCCAACCATAAGCACGATCTTGCATCGCCAGCTCTTGTAACGCCGAGTAACGAATTGCGCGGAATGGTCCAATATCCGTTACCTGGGCTTGCCAGAGCAAGGAAATAATCCTGGCAATCAATCCATTACCTATCCGTTGCGGTAAGCTCATTGAGCCGGGTTGGATGTAACCTAAGCAGCGCGAACCTATGGCTATGTCGGCACCATTTGACACGGGATCAAGTAAGAGGATTATCTGGGATACTTGCACTGAACAATCGCCATCGATAAACAGCACCACATCGGTTGCAACAATGCTGTTAATAGCAGCTAAACAAGCTGCTCCATAACCACGCTTTGGTTCGAAGACAACATTTGCACCCGCTACATTAGCCAGTGTTGCCGTGAGGTCGATGGAGCCATTATCAGCGACTATGATTTGATCAATTATGGGTTGGCCGTGATTGCCTTGCTGAGCAATTAAAGCACTAACAACTTGGCCAATTGCCTCTTGTTCATTCAATGCCGGGATAATAGCTGTAACATGTAATTGGTTATACATGGATCTTGCTTCCTAGAAAAAACTGTAGCCAAAATTGACCCCAACGATGTCCTGATTGCTGGTATTTCTTCCAGTGAGCGTGGTTCCATAATTAACTGATACAAATGCTTTTGGTGTTACTCGATAACTTAAATCAAGCCCAAATATCTGCGAGTCCTCGTTAAGCGCTGGAAAGCGGGCAAATGTAAAGCCAGGGCCTCCAATATCGATGCCACCGAGAGACTCGGCTACTTGGTACGAAACACCAACACCCAGTTTGGAGGTAATCGCATACCCGCTCCGCAGATTTGCAAAGAATTCGTTCGGTACTGGGGAATTGCGCGTGCGATAACCTATTTCGGCTGAAAGCGAGAGACCATTTTCGAAATAACGGCCGATCAACGTTGAAAATTCACCCCCCGAAGCACCATCACCAATTGCATTGATGGCGCCGGTCTTGTATGAGCCTTCTACAATCCCCGCAGCACGCAATGTAACTGTTGCCCAATCCCCGACCAGCTCATCCAATGCCCTCCACCGAATCCCTAAGTTGGTGTCGGTCAGGCCGTCCAAACTATCTGCGAAAGGGCTGGGGCCATCCGCCCCTGTTTTAAGAAAATCGCTGGCTGCGTAACCTAGCCGTGCGTCAATGGCAATATTGTCGGTAAGTCCGTATTCCAGATATAAACTTGCCGTATGCTGATCAAGGTCTGTTGGCAGTTCGGCCTTCGTATCGCCAAAATAAAAGTCATCGGCGGTTTGGAACACATAAGAAAGAACAGTGTTTAGGGAACCTGGTTCAGGTAGCCAGGGGTTGCTTGCAGCATGAACAGAGCTGGACAACGTAAGAATAACGAGCTTAAGCGGGCGATGAATATTCATAGTTAACATTCCTTATTCCATTGGATTAGTCGAGTTCGTAACGACGTTTTAGATATACGGTCACCGCCTCGCGCTCGACTTCAGACAGCTTTTCAGCGAGTTCCGGTTTATTAGCTAAGGATTGAATGACTTCTGTCGCTTTGGCGGCATCGATTTCCTGACCGGCCAAAGGGCAGCTTGAGCAGGCTAATTTTTTATAAACCGCTGACTTACCCAAGTTGTAAGCCTGGTTCGCATCACCGCCACCACCGCCGGTGCTATACGAGCCAGATGCAAATGCAAGATCATTGCTGACAACCAAAGTTATTAAGATAAAAATCGTGCGAAAAAAGAAGGATTGCATTTAATATCTCCCTATGCAGGTCAATTACAGTGGATGAACGGGTAAACGGAGCGCGTACTTGCGGGATTAATATCAATCCTCGAAAAGGACCTAGCGTGATTTGAAACTGCGGATATCAATAGCTGCCGGACTCCGAAAATTAGTCGCCGCAAATTGCTATTCCTTACAACAAAAATTAAATATATTTTTTGGATGCGACTTAAATCTGCGATAGAGCGGATTTATTCGGATAAATGAATGGGTTGAAGTGGCAGAGTGATAGAGTTATCGAACCCTGCCATAGAGTAGTTGGCCTCGATTTATGATTTTTTTTCTGACTCATCTTGGAGCCGCTCCAAGTAAGTCTGAGCAGTTGTGCGGATGAAATGCGCTTGACTTTGAAAGTTTCTGCAGCGGGAACACATCATCACATGCGCACCAATCGCCAGACGTTCGCCTAAGCTAAGTTGCTTGTCCATACCCTGTGACACCAGGCCGGTAATATCGCGACAACTACGCATGATTATTCTCCTTTTTTGACTGATTGAACCAGCGAACTTCCAGGCATTCACGCAGCCGCAATCGGGCTCTATGCATAGTAACCCAATAATTGGCGTCGCTTAAGCCGGTTTCTCCGCAGACTTCGGAGGCTTCCAGACCGACCAACTCGCGCAACATGAATACCTTGGCCATTTTCGGCGGTAGATTGTTCTGGCACGTTTCGTAAATGGCCCAGAATTCCTGTTGCTTGAGCGCCGCTTCGGGATCGTTCCAGGTGGTGGGGCCGCCGTTCCAGTGACCATTGCTCATGAAAAACACGTCTTCGTCTGCTTCGTCGTCAGGGTTATCGAGTTGATCGAATTCAGTCGTGACGACTTCGCGGGCACTGTGCCGCCAGTGGTCGGCGATTTTGTGTTTCAAAATACCGATTAGCCAGGTTCTGAGGCCTGCTTTGCCTTGGTAGGCTGCCGCTGTTTGCCAAGCGGCCAGCAAGGTTTCCTGCACTGCATCGTCGGCCAGTTCGTGATCGCGCAGTTTTAGCAAGGCGTAACGAAAAAGCACCGGACGGTGTTCAGACAGCACGGCTTCGCTCAAGCTGGGTGCCGTAACGGGCGCGCTTTTCAACAACATGCGCCGTCCGCCTGGGTGATGGTGTTGCGCGGCCCCGGCACGCAATCGAACAAACCAAAGTGCGTGGATTTATCGCCCAACACTTGAAAATGCCGGCCGTAACGGCTGGCGGCCAGCATGTCGGCAGTGTTGCCGCAAACCCTGAGCGGACGGCCGGTTTCGAAATGATGATGGTCATCCAGCTCGAAGCTGTGTGGGTGTTGCTCTATGCTGCCTAAATAGACCGCGACTTGGCCAAAGTCTTCGCAGCGATCCTCCAACGGCATTTTAAAAGCGCGCACTGTCACCGAGTCGAATTTGACCATGCCGATTTTGCCGAACACCTCGGGATCGTCAATGCTGATCGGGTTCTGTTTGACCTTGCGAACATCGGGGCAGCCCAAATCTTGCAAGATGCGCCGAAAGTCCTCCCAATACAAGGCGCCGCCCAGGCATTCCCCAAGTAGAACCGGGTCTTGGCGCAATTCGCTGGGAATGCGGCGGTCGGCAAATACGTCAGAGAAATACAGTTCGCCGCCCGGCTTCAGTACGCGGAAGATTTCCGCCAGTACCTTGGGTTTTTCCGGGGACAGGTTGATTACGCAGTTTGAAACCACGACGTCGATGCTGTTATCGGCAATGCCGACGGTGTGCAGGTTTTCGATATGGCCGTGCAGAAATTCCACGTTGGCGAAGCCGAAGCGTTCGGCATGCCATTCGCGATGCCGCACAGCAACTTCCAGTTGCTCCGGTGTCATATCGACGCCGATCACTCGGCCTGTCGGCCCGACCAGTGTCGACAGCAGATAACAATCGCGCCCGGTGCCGCAGCCCAAATCCAATACCGTCATGCCTGCCAATGCGGGCGGCAACGGCGAACCGCAGCCGTAAAAGCGTTCCAGCACTTCCGGATGCAAGCCAGCCAGCAGTGCTTTTAGATAAGTCGGCATGGCGTCGATACTACAGCAGGCGCTGGTTTTCAGGTCGCTACTGGACTGCAATACCTGCCCGTAATAGTGCTGGACAGATTCGCTGATTTCGAGGGTGGTGGTCATGGCTGATCCTAAATAAAAATTATTGAAAATGGCTGGCTGTGTAATACACCGCAGCGGCACAGATGGCCGCACAGGGCAGCGTCAATAGCCACGATAAGGCAATGGCTGCAATCATAGACCTATTGGCCTGGCCGTTCACCAGACCAATGCCGAACAGCGAGCCGACCGATACATGGGTGGTGGAAACCGGCATGCCCAGTTTGCTGGCAAAAATAACCAAAAATGCCGTCACCAGATTGGCGGAAAGCCCCTGGTCGTGGCTGATAGACGTGATTTTGTGGCTCATGGTCTCGGCGACGCGTCTCGCATTGAATATCCCGCCCAACAGCATCGCAATCGCTACTACGACAATGATTCCGTGCAGATCGAAACCCGGCGCCAATAACAACAACGCGGCAATTTTTGGCGTGTCGTTCAAACCGCGGGCAAAGCAAACCGCGCCGGCGCTGCAAACATGCAGGCCGTCGCGCAGGCGTTCAAGACTGAAACCCCAAATCTGGCTAGCTTGCCGCTCGGCGCAAGCCTCTTGACGATCGAGGCTTGGCGACGGAATCAATGTCGAATCGATTGCCATGGTCATATTGACGTTACCGGCCAGCGCCAGACTGTCCGGCCTTTCAACGCATAAACACCAGTCGTTATGGCTTGCCCGGCGGCCAAGCCACAGCTTAAGGCTTCGATACAGGAGCCCGGCCGACAATAACGCCACGAACGGACTGAGTAACAACGGCAACACAAAGTTGCTCAGCAAAGGCGCTAGGCTGATGCTGCCGGAGGTCGCCAACAAGGTACTGCCCGCCATGGCGCCCAACAAGGCATGGGTCGTGGAAATCGGAAAACCGAGACGGGTGGCCAGAATCACCGTCATTCCCGCACCGCCCGCAACGGCAATCATGAACGGCAGCGTGTGAATCAAATCGTCGGGTGCCAGACCTTTGCCGGAAAATTTGATCAGCAAGGTCTGGGCCAGAAACAGCGCCGCCATCGAGCCCGCCAAGGTCGTCAGCGTTGCCCAGGCCAACGCCTGTCGAAAACTGACGGTGCCGCTGCCGTATAAGCTGGCCACCCCTTTGAAGTTGTCGTTGGCGCCGTTGGCATAGGCCAGAAAGCAAACGCCGAGGAATAGCAAACTTGTCAACATCGGTAACGCTCCTATGATGAAATCGACTCTAACGGCCATGAGTCGTCTGGGGAGCGTGAAACCTTACAAAAAATTTGCGGTGTGTAATAAGTTGTAAACCACAGGATGTTATTAGATATTGCAACCCCTGGATCTCAGATAGGCCAATATTGCTTGAAAAGGCCTATCACGGAGCTGTAATGACGCTGTGTTGAACATGGCTAAACCCGCTTTTGCGTATTGGCCAACAGCACGTTGACGGCGTAGGCCACGACAAAAACGCCTACCGGCACGGCTTGCGGTGGAATCGGAAACGGTAAGGTCAAACTGACCAGCAATAGATACAGCGCGCCCAGAATCAGATAAAGGCTGTAGCGATGCGCCATGGGACTGGGGTAATCGAAGTTGGTCTGACTGATCTTGCGCCGCACCAGTCCGTCGACGACAAACGGTAGCAAGGCGGCTGCAAGGTACGGTAACCAGATACACGCCGTGGTCAGGCGCTTGATCATTTGAAAGATCGTGTCCCACAGCACATTCAGTCGGCTTTCGATAAAGGGAAATAAATCGTTACGTCCCACATCCTCGAAGCCTTTCGACATCTGGCGTTCGCGCTCGGTTGGGATGAAATAGCGGAACACGCTTTCTCGGATACCGGTGCTGACGAACAGGCGATCAAACCAGCGCTGTGCGGTATGGCTGATCTGTGATTCTTTATCGGCGCCAAAATAGCCGATCATCATTTGATCTTCGGCGCGTTGCAGTTCCCGCGTCCAGCGGTCGGACACGAAGCTGGCCACCAGGATCACTTCCAGTAGCCACAGCATCAGGCTGAACAACAGATTGCGCGTCATGAGCTAGCACCTTGTCGATTCCGTTGTCGATCCAGTTCCGACCGCAGGATCGGCAAGCGACCTTTGACGATCCGGCCGCCGGATAACTTGGCGATGTAATGCAAGTCCGGCAGTTGTCCGAGTAGCTGCGGGGCAAACAAATCACCTTCTTCTTCCATCAGGCGCTCACCGACATTTCCGGAAAACACCGTGGGATTGGTTGCACTGGTGGCCACGCCTTGGGTGCGCATGATGTACTTCAAGCGGGTTTTTGGCAGATTGTCGGTGATGTACTGCTGGGTTTCGCTGTCCATGATCCTGAGTGCGATCAGGTTGTTGACGTTACCCAGCACTTGCCGGGCTTTGTCTTGGGAACCGGTACGGGCGGCAAAATCGGCAAAGGTCTGGGTGGCAATGAACAAACGAATCTTGGCGCCACGGCCTTTGTTCAACACTTGGATGAAGGGATCATTGATGACTTCGGCCGCTTCGTCGACAAACACATTCACGGGTCTATCCGAGACGCCATAATTGTAGCGATCGCCGGCGACGGCGGCCAAGTCGGCTAACAGAATCGAACCAATCGCACTGCCCACCATGCCATCGGATAACGAGTCCAGCCCGATGTAAGCCACCTGGGCTTTTTCGATGATGTGGCCGGTATTGGTAATCGGCCGCAAGTCATCCACGTCGTGCGGATTCGGTGACAGCAAAGGCCCCAAGGAACCCGAGGTCAGCATGTTCATGATGGGAATCAAAGACGCCACCATCTTGCTAAAGTGCGCTCGGTCATGTTCGAACAAGGACAACAAGCCTTCCAAATCCAGATTCGGCAATTGATATTGCACGATCTCTCGGTAGAACTTGACCAGTCCTAGCGCTTTGGAATCGATGTCCTTGGCATTCTTCAGGTAAGGCCGCGCCTCTTGCCGCCAATGCCCAAGGTTATTATCGAAATAGCGTTCCAGGGCCTGAATCACCAACGTGGAAGGACCGCCTTCCAGGTACCTGCGCAGTTTCACTAACGTTGGACGTTCCTCGATCACCATCAATCCCTGAATCACGTTATCCAGTGATTTTTGGCCAAAGGCTTTGAAGGGATCGTTACTGCTTTCGCTAGGCGAAATGGCGCTGATGCGGCTGGCGATTTCCGAAGGCCGGTTGAAATTGTGCAAGGGATCGAGTCGCACGCTGCCTTCCGGAAAAGCCGGATGAAAATACACGAAGCGATCCGGGCGATTGGCCAAGGCACAGGCGCGTTTGGCGCAGACCATCAGATCTTTATCGCCCTTGGGATCGATGATGATCACCGCTTCACCGCGCAAGACGGCTTGCGTAACCAGTACATCAAAGGCGCGCGTTTTACCGGCGCCGGTGGTACCGACCAGCAGCGTATGGCCGGCGGTATGCTGCAAGGGCTGGCGGATGTCACTTTCGGACACTTCCAGGCCATGAATCCAGGCCGAGCCCATGCGCTGATGATCGCTGGGAATCAGCGTCGAAACATCGCGTTTCAAAATCTCGTACGCCAATTGCGCATGCTTTTGCACCCAATCGAATCCCCAGCCGAACCACAAAGCCTCGGGGTTTCGCTTCACCAGGGTTACCAGCTTCTCGGCATCCAGGTATTGGAAACGAAACTGCCGCAACCGGCGTTTCCGATACCAGAGACTCAATGCCGGTGATAATCGCCAAAACGCCATCACTCCGCACGCCGTCATCAACCAGTCGAAGGGTTCGCGTGGCAAGCCCGACCAACGACTGGTGAAATGCGCCAAACCGGCGCCGCTCAACCAACCCGAGAAGGCATAAATCTCGAAAATCGGGCGCCAAGGAAATTGATAGTCGTAATCGGATTTCATGGACGTAATCTCACCTGAATCCCCTCCGTGGCACTGACCGAGCGACAATCTGGATGGTTAGCAATATCGAGCATCAGGCGAGTTCGCTTGACCGTCGAATGTTGGGTCAGAAATTGTTCCAGCTCGGTATTGGATACTGTGTGCCAATTACCGTCTGGCGATGATTCCTCGGGCGGGATGTTTTGTTGCCGCACATGTGTGATCAGCAAGTCGATAGTTCCGGGTTTTACCGGTAGAGTTGTTAGTGGAGCACTTGCCTTATCAGGCTCTGAATTGACCGAACTGGCTGGCGCGTTGCCGCTGATTGATTTTTGCTTGCCTGTCGCTTTTGATTTGGGCCGGACAGGCTTGGGTTCCAGAGGCGCCGCATCTTGAGGCTGAGAAGACTTAACTTGATCTACGGTCTTGTCAGTATTGCTGCTTGGAGATTGCGCGGATGACTCTATTGGCGTGGTTTCGCCTTGAGACTTAAATAATGCCTTCAAAGCCAAACTCGGTTCCAATGCCAGCAGGACGCCGCGAACGGATTGGATAGTTTGTACCTTGCGCATCGGTGACAGAACGTCGGTCACCAGCCACCCCGTCTCCTCCAGTATTTTGATGAACTGGGGCGGCTCGATGGCGAGTTTTTCAGGGGTAGCCGGAAACGGCAGCAAGTATTTGTCTTGAACTTCCAATAGATCGCTGCCTAACTTCCATTGGCCTTGATTAAGCATAGAAGAGATGTCGAATAGCCATTGGCCGGCATCACCGTGGTTTTGTAACCAGCACCGGGCGCTATCGACCGGATTAGAAATGCTTTTCGTGTCTGTCGTGGAGAGATCGGGTTTTGCGGCTGAAGCCGTTTTTTCTGAGTGGGTTGGTTTGGCAGGCGTTGCGTTTTCCGGTTGTTCTGTCTGATCCAACGAAGGGGCGTCATCGGTTGATTTGGCTTGCGACAGTCGTTGATCGGGATCTGATGGCAAGGTATTTAGATCCTTCGCGCCTTGAGAATTCAAAGTGTGTGGTGCCGATTCGATTAGCCGCGAATCGGGTAGGGCGCTTGGGTCATATGCGGGTTCTGGTGAGGTTGCTTCTGGCAAAACTGACGCAGGATTATCTGCGCGTTTGGGTTGATTCGGAGCCGCGACGTTCTTGGTTTTTGCCGGTTTACTGGTTTTCGGTGCCGGATTAGTAGTGGGTTCGGGGTTTTGCGCAGTCGGATCCGGTTCGTTGATTTCGCGCGCTTCAACCACAGTCGGCGGTTCGCCGCTGAAAATGAGTTCCGCGGATTTTAGGCGCAATAGATACAGCGGATTGTCCAGGCCTTCGGGCTGCATTTGCCAATAACGGTATTGCCGGCCATCCGGCCAGGACTTAGGGATTGCCAAGCCGCGTTCGATCAGGATGTCCGCCAAGGTATCTTCGTCGCGCGGAATGCCGGGTACTTTGTCCTTGGCCAACAGGGTAACGATGTCTTGCGCACCGGCCCGCCAGACGATATGAAGACCATCCTCAAAACGCCATAGCCGAGAGCCTTTTTCGTTGACGGTCCATTGTCCGGACTTGACCAAGCGGCGCATAGCGTCGAACAGGTACTTTTCCACCGGCATGCCCAGGGCCGAGTCGATGTTTTGGTAGTGCGCTTTTAAATCCCGTTCCACGCTTTTGCAGTCGGCGGTGATCACCAGTGCGTAAACTTTGGAACCGCGGTCCAAACCGTTAATGGTTTCCAGCATGGCCTGCATGATGTCGGGGCCGGACTCCAGAATGAAGGTGCGGGCTTCGCGGGTCAGGACGCGCTCGATTACCAAGGCCGAAAACTGTTCATGGCGTTTATGGCGGTTATCCCTCCAACGCAGAAAGTATCGGTCAATCTCATTTCGCACAGCCCAGTCGGTGATGTTTTCGTCGCAAGGGTTCCAGGTATGTTGCCCCCGTGCGTCGACCACGGCCATGTCGGCGACCGGTTTGCCGATGTCATGTAACAGCCCGGCAAAACAAACCGCCAGACGCCAACGTAATTCTTGTGCTTTTCGTTCCTTGGGTGATGCTGACGTGGCAAACAAACTGCCTTGGGAAGCCAAGGTCGCCCAATGGGCGACTTCCAGTCCGTGCCGAAACAAGCCACCGGCGCCGCGATGGTGATGCGATTCGGAAGCCGGCAACAAATGGCTGAAGGCGGCATAACGGTGTATGACCGGCGCGGCTATGGTTTGATACAGACTATCCGGCATGGCCAGCGCCTGTTCAATGGCCGCAATCAACTCTGTTTGACTGGACAGGATGCGTTCCACAGGCGCAGCCGGTAGACCCTTCATGAAGGGCGGGTAACGCGGCACGTCCTCATCAATCGTTGTCGCAACCGGACCGACAGGCGCGGAATCGACGCCAAACAGACGTTGGCGGATGCGGGCAATGAAAGTCGAAGGCGTATTTTCCATAACGCCGCATCTTGCCGGGAATTTTTCAATCGTCGCTTGCAGCTGACGACGAATTCGACTTCAGCTGCAAACAGGCTTGGCAAAAGAGTGTTTAGTGTAACGAGCTCCCTTTAATTACTCTGGAGCTTTCATGAAATCCAAATCGCTCGCAATCCATTGTCTTGTGTCTGCAGTGTGCGGCACGGCCTGTACTTCGCTGAACCGGCCCGATGCTGCCGTGAGCGAGACCGTCATCGAATCGATTGTGCCGGTTCAACCCGAACAACCCTGGCGGCTGGATAATGCTTGGCAGACAGGAGGATTGGGCGGTTCGGTATTACGGTCTGCATCGCTTGAACATGTCGTCAGGCAAGTCGATCAGCCGCTTGGCGTTTACGCGGCAAGCGACGACGCAGTGGATCGCGGTCTCAATGTCAGTACGCGGCACATTCCAGATAGCCCGGATAACGATGTACAGGTTATCGAACGCGCCTGGCGAAAATATTGCCATCATCAGCTCGATATGACATCGGAGGAGCAGGCGTTAGTCAAAACCATGCCAATTCCGCACAACGTTCTGAGTCATGGTTGTCATCCAGGCAGCCTGAAGAAGTGAGGTGGTCGTCATGGACAGAAATAGCACAAACCATTCGCTCGATAATCTCACCGAACGTTTTCAGTCTCTGACGGAACGGAAAAAGGCCAAATTGCGGGTCGTCGAACCCATGACTTCACTACCCAATTGGCCGTCGGCGATACGCGGTACGCCCAATGCTTGCTTACGGAGCGCATTGTTCGCCGGCATCCAGGGTAAGGAACGCATTGCTTACAAAAAACGCACTTTGCTGGCTGCAGTCGATGGCATTGAGGTTCGCTACCTTGGCATACAACTCAATCAATCCGACCTCGATGTCTGGATGCAGATCGTGCACTTGTCCCGGCAGCAATTACCGGGATTTAGCGTGACATTCAGTGCCCATGCCCTGTTGACGGCATTGGGGCGCGGTAGCGGCAAGAGCCAGCATGAATGGTTGAAAGAATCGATGGCCCGCTTAGGCGGCGCCTTTGTCGAAATCACCTTTCACGGCCGGGATGCCTTCGGTGAAAAAGGCTTCTTGCGTTATTACCGTGATGAACGGACGCAGCGCTACGTAGTGGAATTGACCGAATCCATGCTGCGCCTGTTCGAAGAGGGCTACACCTACATTGAATTCGAACAGCGGCAGAAATTGCGCAAGCAACCCTTGGCCTTGTGGTTGCACGGCTTCTTGTCGTCCCATGCGGCCCCGTTTCCGATGAAAATTACCACCATTCATCGACTCAGCGGCAGTGGCTCGAAAACCCTGCGCGATTTCAAATATCGGTTGGGAAAAGCGTTGGAGGCCTTGGTGAGTATTGGTACTTTGGCTAGCTTTGAATTCGCCGATGATATCGTGAAGATCAAACGCCAGCCGACGCCCAGTCAACAGCGTTTTCTGGACGACCAGCAGCACTAAAAAAGCACGGCATTAGACCGACGCTATTTTGGGTCGGTCGAAGCCTCTCTATACGGCATTAGGCCGACGCGGATACGGCATTAGACCGACGGAGGCACGGCATTCGGCCGACAAGGTAACGGCATTAGACCGACGGGCACGGCATTAGACCGACAAAAAGCACGGCATTAGGCCGACGTTTGACACGGCATTAGACCGACGCTTAGAGCAAATTGTGAAATCGCCGCAGGCCATGCTATTCGTGGTCTGTGGCGATTCTTTTGCACTGAAAATCGAGGGTGCTAATCTATATATAATCTTTATTTAATCTATATATAGGGACTGGTGATAGCCAGGATTTCGTTTTTGAAACGAATGCTAGGGAGAAGTTTGTCATTAGGCTTGTATGGTGGAATGGCCTTGTTCGTCTTGTGACGACCCGTTGTAGCCCTTCGGTTCATAACTGTCAGATCGACAGGTAATCAAGCGTGGCTGCAGTTCCGGCAAATTCTTCTTTGGTCTCATAATCCACTAAAATTGCTTATGAAAGGGGGCGAGAAAAGAAGTTGCCAATCGCCCTAATCAAAAATTTAGCCGAAATATAAGAGCCATATTGGTGTAGGTCGTTATTCTTTTTACTGTCACCTAGATCAACTACTGTTTTAGCACAAATACATGGTGGCTTGTGAGGAGATAGTTCAGCAGCTCGTTGCACAGCAAAAACTTCCATATCAAGGGCATTAACCTTTCTGTGAATCTCTGTGATTTGATTCATAAGTTTCTTATCTGCAATGACTGCAGAACCACTGGTGAAAACACCTGTCTCTGGCTTGTGCTGCTCGGGTGGACGTTTTCCACCGTTAAATCCTACTTCTAGCTCAGAAAGTAGGCCTTTATTATTTATAAGCGACTTTAATTCAGTGAGCGTGACATGATCAGTTGGTACTTGGTATGGCTCGTGTTTAAAACCATCTGATGCCCATTTTCCAGATTGGTATTCATAAGCCATGCTAGACACGAATAATTGACCCAATTGAGCTCTATCCTTAAATCCGCCACAAATTCCACTCATCCCAACGACTGAAGGTTTGAATCTGTCAATGCATAAGCCTGCCGTCACTGCAGCATTTACAAGACCCATTTGCGGTAAAAGTACAACGCTACCCTTTGTACTATTAATTTCAATATCGTAGCAGTCAATCCCACTCCTGATGACGGGCTTACCTTTAATCAAAGTAATGTAAGGATTTCGTTCCTCCTGTAAGGCACAGAATATTATGAAATCAAAATTCAGATTTCGTTTTATCTGAATCAATAAATGATCAAGCGTAGATTTCCAATTCTTATCTTGCGCAAAATCAGCCAAAATACAACCATGAGACTCATAAAAGGCTCTCAATTCTGGAAAATCGTTTGGATACGAACTTATTGCAAGCAGCAATGCATTATTCTTGCCTGCTTTAACAATACACTCCAAGATTGCTTTACCGTTCTGCGATGCAGTTCCGTTATCAATACTTGGCAATTTAAAATCGATGATAAAAAGCCCAATATCGGCATTGAGGTTTGCCGCAAAATCGGTCATATTTTTCGCGCGAATTATATCACTCGACAAAATTCCACTTTTCGTAATATGCGAAGAAATCGCCTTGAATTTTGATTCATCATCCTCAATCAACATTATCTTCATTGGCAAGTCCTTAAAATTGACGTAATTCGCTGTAACGTAGTTTTCGATTTATAGTGATACAAAACTGCGCCTATGACCTTTTGATCATATTTATCAAAAATTATTTTTGCTGCATCTTTAAGTTTTACTTTGGTCTCGCCAATTTTGAAATCAGGGTATTGAGTCACTATAATTACTTTTGTTGACTTGTTTACCTGCTTAAGAGACCGCAAGACTTCGATGCCGCCCTGTGCTTGGTCGTGCCCTTTGTTCCTG
This sequence comes from Methylomonas sp. PHL2-19, assembly GCF_059331595.1. NCBI lineage: Bacteria > Pseudomonadati > Pseudomonadota > Gammaproteobacteria > Methylococcales > Methylococcaceae > Methylomonas > Methylomonas sp. PHL2-19. The sequence goes on along the minus strand of NZ_CP196839.1, from coordinate 3,237,566 downwards.
TCATTGGCGTTGTCCCCAAAAGTGGGAAGAGCCATATCTAGGATAATAAGATCGTAGTCTACTTCTATGACTTGCAATATCGCACTACGTACCCCATCAACCACATCAGGAGAAAAGTTATAAACTTGCTGTACGCACTGTATAATTTCGTCCCGTTTATGTATCTCGTCCTCAACAAGTAAAATTCTCATGATATTGTACCTACAATAGCTGATCTTCAGTTGCCCTTTCAGCGTGAATAGTAAAGCTAAGTTTCAGTTCGTTTGTATCATCATTTTCTTTGCATTTTATAGTAGAAAAACCTTCACTAGTTCGAGTAATGAATTTGATTTTTTTGATTCCCGTATAGCCTTCTGTAACCATATCTTCTCCAGTTTCAACGGATTCAATTGCCTTTAAAATTCTCTCCTTGGATTGTATGTATTCTTTTATGGTAACTGTTGATGTAATGTCCACAGATAAAATATCCAAAATCGCGGCAGTACTTGTTCGGTCTGTGTAGACATTAACAAATATGGTTGCATCGTCTTTGCCGTGTTTCTGGGCGTTCTTCAGTAAAACGGCTAAGCAATCGTATAAGCGATGAACGCTTATGCCCGTATATTTAATATCCAAGGCATTTCCGGTATATTCAACACCATTATTTCGATTCAGTTCTAATAAAATAATCTGACATAGATCTCTAACTGATGCTGATATGAACCCTCTTTGTGGAGTCTGAAACCAATCAGCAACTTTTTTAAAGACTTCATTCACAGCCTCATGCAGCTCTGACTTCATTTGCACTTCGAGAGCGCTGATATTTCCGGAAAAAAATTTGTCAATTGAAGTGTTGGCCTCATTTAGAAGTTTTGTTCTTATGATCCGTGCTGCATTTTCAAGCTGGGGGGTTATTTGTTCCCAACAAAATGTTATAAGCAAATCATTGAGTAACTCGCTCCCGCCAGATGATTTCAAAGTGTTAGATATGTTCCGGATATTATCTTTAGTCGTTGAGTCTTCCATGTCCAAGGTGGCGTTAAAGAACGAATTACAGTGTTTAAACTGGAGGTGGTCTTTTTTCAATTTGTCAATGATTGATTTGTACGAAGCTATCCAAGCATCTACCGTTTGGCGCATACCGACATTTGTCATTACAACCTCGTATTCTCGCTTGCGCAATACTGCATCTACAATATCTATTGTTACGTTATCGATAGTATTATGTCGAATGCGGCGGCATAAGTACGATTCAATTCCGAATTCAGCATTCAGACAAAATTGCTCAAATGCATCCTTAGCAATTTGTGAAAAAAGATATTCTTCTTTGTCTTCTAACTGTTCCGAAGACATATCGTTATTGCTGCTAGAGTCGTTCTCAAGTGATGAAACTCTTTCTTCAATGCTCGCATACAAAGAGCGATACTGATCAGTTGATATAGTTGGGTTGCTATCAAGCCACTTTTTCATCGCAACACTGTCAACATACATTCTACTACTATCGAAATATTGCTGTAGCTTTGAAAGCTTGGAACGTGTCGTATTCTGATCGGCCTCGATAAGATATTCAATTCGATTTAGCTTACGGCCCGCTGCGCGCAATATATTTGATCGTATTTCAATGACTTGTGTTGAATTCTCGACAAGGGTATACATTTTTTCAAGTGTTACTTCATCAAGTGTTCTTACAATGTAATTTGCAACCTGTGGCGAGTCTTCTAACAGATAATCAATAAAATCAATGATAGAACCGTTATGATCTTTTTTGACATGCGAAATAAAATCAGTTCGAAACCTAAAATCGATATCGGGATCGATTGACTTTGTCCGAAATAGAGCGAGCGCGAGAACAGTAACCAGGCTTTTTGTCTCTTGAGGTGTAGTTAAATATAACGTATTCATTTCTTCCTCGGTTAATAGCAAGTCCAGACTAAGCGTATTCTCAAAGATGAACTTGATCTCGGTCCTTGTAAAATTTGATATGTTGTTTTTATTGCCAATAAACATCAGAAACAAAGTTGTTCTGTAAAAAGTATCCAACGAAACTGGCAAAATTTCATTTAATGGCACGGAGTCTTGTGAAAGAAGAAGCTCTTTATTGTCGAATGGCTTGGAAATCGAGGTGACTTTTCCGTCAATAATTTCTGCCAGCAATCGAGAACCAATGACTCGATCAAATTTATTCCTATAAATGGCAAATTTCGGGCGCTCAAGAAATGCTGACGAGATCCGGTATAGTTCAAGTGATGGATAGCTGTCTTGATTATTAGCTCGATAGAAGTCAGTAACGATATTTTCATCCTTTGATTGAGCGGCAAATTGGATTACATCTAGCAGTTGTGTCACAAATTCAGGCTTAAGGTGCCGTTCGAATTCGCGCCTCACAGCTGAGAGTTCATCTGAAAGATTAAATATTACTAATACAGAGTAGATTGTATCTAATAGACAAGACTCAGTTGCTCGAAGTAAAAAACCTGCAACATCCTCTTCATCCAATGGAGTTGGTATGAAATTACTCAGGGGAAGAGCCTTTCTGAAATCACCATTAACTATTGAAACATATCTACTGATTCGACTTTGGGCAATCGCAAAGAGCGAAATTTTGGAACTTAGATTTTCAAGAGCGCTAAAGTGCATCCCAGGATTATTACGATGATCTATTTCATTTTCTATTTTAGAAACTATGGTCCATAAGCTATCAGGAAGGCTTCTTGCACTCCTCAAATATGCCAGTTTGTATGATAAATAATTAGATGCTCCATGTTTCTCGGCCAAACTAAGGAGTAATTTGAGGGCATACTCTGAATCCAATGTTTCCAATCGAGATAAATTCTTTATTGCGGACAAAATATCAGTTGCCGCTTTGCTCACGGAGTTGATATATCCAGCTGTATAACAGACCTCATTTTTCCAATTCGTTGGAGGAAATGAATTCATTCTAAGAAGGTCTTTACTCGTTTTCTTTTTTGCTTGTTCATCCAACAGTCCGTGTGGCCCTTTTAATAGTGCGCCTACAATCATGCTGTCATGAGGGGAGTTTGCTCTTCTCATTATTTCAGCTTCATGATGAGTAATATGAGGCTTTGCAATATAACCACGCAATATGTTTCTCTTATCTATATTGCTAATCTTTGATATTAGTTTGTAGATTTCCGCTGGGCGCCATGCCTTGTCGCTCTGAAAGTTATTTTTCACTATTAAAGTTCCACTTAGTTCTGTAGCAAAGATACTTTGTTGAGACACAACGCGCAGATCAACGTCTTGTCCAATTCTCAATATTCACCACAATATAATCGCATATGCTTAAGCTTGGTAGATGCGGTAAACAACGTGCAAAGCATTGCTCGCGATTGGCGCTGCTCGTACTCACCTCACTCCACGCCTGCTTTTGGATCGACACTCGCTATTGGCACTTTCGTTTCGTCTGAGGAATTTTGGACGATCAGGGCCAAGGATTCTCTCAGGTTCATTAGAGCAATGGTTGATCATTTAGCTACGTCAACCGATGAATTTGTCATTGGCATCGGCTTCAATTACCCTGCAATAACGCTGCACCGCATCCCGAATTTTTCTCAGCCGATCGAGCTGTTGCCGAATATGGGCAAATTCGGTTTCCAGTTCTTCAACTAATTCCGCTTCCCAGGTGGGTTCGCCCTTCAGCAGGTTGCCAAGCGGATAGCGATAGCTACGGCCCTTCTTAACGTACTGCGCAATGGGCTTGGTTTGACCGTTTTGCCGTAACGTGGCCATGCGATACCACTCGATGCTGAATGCGCATTGACTTTCCCGGCAGCGGATGCGGACGCCGATTCGGCCCGATTCGCTTTTGCTGTGTTTCTGGCGCTGGCTTTTCATTTGGCGCCAATAATCATCGACCAATACTTTGGCTTGCGCCTGGAGATGATCGCACCGGGTTTCGATCCAATGCAGCAGGTCTTGTTCAGTAAGATTGAGCTGACTGTTGACAGGTTGTTCGCTTGACATGAATTTTCCTATTACTTAACTGTAGGGATAGGCATGAACAATGCCTAACGGGATTTTCTGTTCATTGCGAGCCTTGGAAAGCGCCTTACTGCATAGCCATATGCACATTGAATCCCTACCGCAGTAGGCATTTCACTGTCATTTTCTCGATGGCTCATTTAGGCATTGCCTTGGCAAAACGGCGTGATTCATGCCTATCTAGGAAATAACTTCGGCTTTCAGGCCGATTGCCGTTGCCTCGTTTCCCTACTAGCGTAGGCAAATAGAAAGTCGATTTCCTGTTGGGATTTACGGGTCATCGCCCGTTCGCAATAACGCCAGCATTTTAGGCAACCGATATTGGATACCGATTGCAGTTGACGCCGAATTTGCGATCGTCTGCCGTTACGGTCGCGATCTGTGATCGCTTTTCGAACCATCTTGCAGCTGATGGCGTTTTCGACGTCAGCTGCAAAAGTCGGTGGGAAGATCTGACGGACAATGGCGCGATGAACCGAAACGCCATTTCTTTACCGATCATCATGAGCTTATGTCTCAGAGCCTCGCTGGCGATGGGAAAAGACAGCGCGCCCGAGATTTCCTATTTCTCCGACAAGCAACGCGGCTGGTTTTGGTATGAGGTGTTGCCGGAGCCAGCTAAAAAAGCCAAACCCGAAACCCAAGCCGATCAGGAAAAACCCAAGCCTGACATCAGACCGCCCAGCGTCGTTCATCAAGCTGAAATTGAACCCCAAACTCGACCACAGACTGCTGTAGAACCCCAACCGCTGTCTTCAGCTTGGTTAAAGCAAAACCTTGAGCATTACCTGAACCAGGCGATCGACGATCCGAGTCCCGAGAATGTGGCGGCGTTTTATTACCTGCAGCGGGTGATGATGGACAAAGCCGAGCGTTTTACCAATGCCGCCCGCTACGTGGTGATGTCAGATCCGCAACTCGATGAAACCGTGCGCCGTCCGGTGGCGACCTATGCGGCCAATGAAGCCAATCATCAGGCCAGCGTGGTGGCGGAAAGGGCATTGAAGTCGATTGCCGCGCAAGCTGGCATTTTGTTTTTCTTTCGTTCCGATTGTCCTTATTGCCATGTGCAGGCGCCAATTCTGGCCATGCTGGAAAACGCCTACGGTTTCAAGATTTATCCCGTGTCGCTCGATGGCTTGCCCATGCCGAACGGCTTTTTTAGCCAGTTCAAACGGGATAACGGTCAGGCGGCGATGTTGGGGGTAGAGCAAACCCCAGCGCTGTTTTTGATGAAACCACCGAAGCAAATTGTGCCCTTGGCGCAAGGCGCGTTGTCGTTGGAAGAAGTCACCGGACGGATTCTGCTCGCCGCCAAGGAAGCGGGTTGGATCGATGCTTCGCAATACCAAACTACTCAGGGCATTCGTAATACGCCGATGTTGTTACCGGCCGCCGGTAGCATCAGCCCTGCGGTCACTCAAGATCCACTGTCACTGATCCAGGCATTGCAACGCAGTGCGCAAATGGGGAGCTCACCATGATTTCGCTTTCATTGTCTCTGCGCTATCGCCAGATGCTGGTGTTTATTCTGTTGGTCGAGAGCGCTATTCCAGCTTATGCCGACCTGCAACAGGAAATGGACAGCATGTTCGGCACCATGACCAACTTCACGGCACCCACCGCGCATCTGGGACAGCGTCGTGGCGTGATTACCGGCGGCAGCCTGGTGGCGCGTAACGGTATTACCAATACCAATCTGGTGTCGTTCGTACCTCCGTCGTTCAGCGCCGGCTGCGGCGGTATCGATTTGTTCGCCGGCAGTTTCAGTTTCATCAACTTCAACCAGTTCGTGCAATTGATGCGCAATGTGGCTGGTAATGCGGCGGGCTATGCGTTTCAGTTGGCGGTTGGTGCCATGTGCCCCTGGTGTGCGTCGGTGATGACCGATTTGCAAAAGAAAGTCCAGGAGATGAACCAAATGTTCAGCAACTCCTGCCGGTTGGCACAGGGCCTGGTTAACGATACTGTCAAAGCCTTCGATCTGCAAAGTAAGACCAATCTGTCCAATGCCTCGTTTACCCAAGGCATTTCGGATGTGTTTTCCAGCTGGACCAATACCAGCACCTTGGGTGATCCGGTACAGCAGGTCAAGCAAAACGACCCTGCCGACATGACCAAGATCATTCAAGGCAATTTGGTGTGGCGGGCCTTGGTCAATCAGAACGCTGGCGGCTGGTTTCGCTTCGGCGGTAACAGTTTGCTGGAAGCGGCGATGAGTATTTCCGGTACCGTGATCGTCGATGCCCCGCAAGCCGCACCCGATGGCAAAGGCGAAAACAATGCCATCAGCGCGCCGCCACCGGTGCTGCGGATCAAGGATTTGATGTACGGCAATGACGTCGGCAATAGTTATCAAACCGTCAGGATGTACACCTGTTCGGATGGACACGATGCCGATCAGTGCCTCAAACCCATTGTCCAGAACGTCAATCTGGTGGGCTTGAAGCAACGGGTGATGGAAATCCTGCTGGGTTCGGCCAATACCGGCAACGGACTAATCTACAAATTCTCGACCAACAGCGGTCAAATCACCGACAGCGAAAAAGCCTTCATGCAAACCGTGCCCGATGCCATCGGCGGCATGATCCATAACCTGGCTAGGGAGGATGCCGGCATTGCCAAACTGTGGGCCGAAGAAGCGGCGCCGGTGATTGCCTTGGAACTGGCGCAATTGATTGTTAACGATTTGCTCGCCGCAGTACAAACCGCCGCGCACATGAACGACCATGCCTACGCCAAGTTGCTGATGGATGCCTTGAAGGATGCCCGTGAGCAGATTCAAGACGAGTACGTCACCATCGCCGGTCGCTACGGTAACCCACAAACCTTGATGGCGTTTTATCAGCAATTGATGAATACCGTGAAACCCAAGCATTACGGTACCGTGGCGCAGTTGCCGGCTTCCGGGACGGCTTGGCCCAGTCCTTAAACGCTCATTCTCCCGTCCCCCATGATGGTTTTCTCCCACGTTGTTTAAAAGGCAGGTTGCCCATGTTTGAAATCTTCTCCGTGGGCGATTCCGCCTATTTGCAAGCCGTCCTCAATGCGATCGCGATGATTTCCGGGACCGGCGATTACCGCACCGCAGCGGCTGTCGGCGGCCTGATCGGTGTCATCATCGTCATGCTTAGAGCGCTATTGCAATGGGATGGTCGCGGTATTCGCTATCAGGATTTACTCCTGGCCTATGTATTGTGGCTAATGCTATATGCGCCGTCGGTGCGAGTGTCGATCGAGGATGCCTATACCGGCAGCGTAGTGGTGGTCGACAACGTACCGCTGGGACCGGCGGTGATCGGCAGTGTAATGTCGAACATGGGTTATCGCACCACACGACTGTTCGAACAAGGCTTTGGCACACCATCGATGACCGGCAATGGATTTGCCGACAGTTTGCAGACCTTGACGGCGGTGCGGAAGAATCTATTGTCTCGAGTGAATCTAGGCGCGGCCAACGTGCCAAATGCCGGCAGTGATATGGAAACCTCGTTTGCCAATTACGTGCGCGAATGCACCTTAACCGGTGTCGATCTGAATCAGAAATCGGTGGATGCTATTTTGCGCGATGCGGATCCGTTGAATGCCATCCGCTTCGATTCCGACATCTACATGACGCAAATCTTTGTCGGCGGCCAACCGCAAACCAAAACCTGTACCGATGCCTGGGCCGATTTGAGTGGGGTGGCCAATGGCAATTTCGCGACGACGCTGGAAGGCTTGTTGCAACCGACCTTGGGCGTGCCGACTGCAGGCGATACGGTGCCGAAAATTCAGGATGCCTTCGATGCGCTAGCCGGTCCCGGCGTGGTCGATGCCGCCGATTACATGTTGATGTCGGCCATCCTGCCCATGTTCGAGAAAGGCGTCATCGGCCGGCACGAAGACGGTTTGCATTGGAACAAGGCGGCGATGGTCGATCAAGCCATTCAGCAACGCAATACCCAATGGGCCGCCGAACAAACCCTGTTTGCCAAGATCGTGCGGCCGATGATGGCATTTATCGAAGGTTTGAGTTATGCCATTGCACCGATCATGGCGTTTGTGGTGATGCTGGGCAATGTCGGTATTCGGATGAATATCGGCTACTTCTCAATGTTGCTGTGGATCCAGTTGTGGATGCCGATACTGGCGGTGATCAATCTGTTCATCCAGATGTCGGCTGCGGGCAAGATGGCGGCGCTGACCACGGCCACCTATAACCTGCCGTCGATGATGGGCATTTACCAGTTGGACATGGAGTTGCAACAATGGTTGTCGATCGGCGGCATGCTGGCGGCGTCGACGCCGGCCATTACCTTGATGCTGATCTACCGTGGCGCGGTGACCGCCACCCATTTCCTGGGACGTATGGACGGTGGCGATTACGTGAACGAGAAAATCGCTACGCCCGATGTGATCAGCCCGGCGCCGGTCTTGAATGCTCAAGCGCAACATCAATACAGTCCGTTGTCGGCGGTCACCCAAACGGGCGTCGACAAGGTGTTGCCTACCTTTACCGCCGGCAAGGATATGAGTGCGGCGGTATCGTCGGCTTACAGTGCTTCCGAACAGGCGACCAATAGTTTAATGCACAGTGTTTCATCGACCGCGTCGAAATCAACCAGCATCACCAACGATGCCTTTGATAGTCGTTCCTTGGGTAATCAAATTGCCAGCAGTTCTAGTTACACCGATGCCTACAATCGCCAATTCGGCGAAGCCTTTGCCAAGAAACATGCCGATACCGGTATATCCGCTGATCAATTCTCGGCCTTGGTGGCCGGCAGTGCCAACGCCGGTGCCAAACTCGGTAGCGACCAATTGAGCGGTGCGATCTCTGGTCGTTTGCAAAATGACTTCAAAGTCAGTCAAGACAAGTCAGACGCCATTGCCGCCGATATCAGTCAAACCGTCAACGACAGTCAGGGCTATCAGGCCGGACTGGCCAAAAGCCTGGCGCTGGATGCGCAAACCGGAACTCGAAACGTCGCGTCGATGGGGCTACAAAATCAGTCGCTTTCCTCGTTGCAACACAGTGCAACCGATGCGGTATCCGCTAGCGAATCCTATCAACAAACCCTATCGGCCCAACAACGCTTCGGGACACAAGCCAGTTTCGGCGCGGCGGAAACGGGTTACAAAATTGCGAATGATCCCGGCTTGATGGAGCGTCTGGATCGCACACTGGATCAATACGGCTTGCGAGGCGATACACAGCGATTGGCCTCGCAATGGAAAGCCGCCGGTTGGATTAGCGATGCCGATCAGGCCTATGCCGCTGCCGGGATGTCGTTACTGACCGGATTCTCGTCACCCAGTTACCGCACGCTGGATGATCAACAATCGCATCAGGCACACATCTCGGGTTACCAGCTGCTCGGCGATGCGTTCAATGCTCCGCAAGCGGATCAAGCCTTGAATGCTAGCCGGAACGAATCGCTGAAAACGAATGCACCGGAAACTGGTAAGGTTCAATCAGTCGTCGAACAGGCCAATCTCAAAGACCCACGGGCTGAAACCGAATCGCTAAATCAACTAGCACAGGCACAGATTCGTTCAGCGACGGGAAAAATTGCCGGCGGCGAATCCCAGATTGAAGTGCAACACGATCATAACCTAGCCGAGCGTGAACAAAATTCAAGAGAAGGCTTTGGTCAATTGGCGAATGTCAAAGCGGAGCATTTTAGGCAATCAATTGCGGCAGCGGCCAATGAAACGCCTTCGGCTGCAGAGGCAACTTACGATTACTTAGGCGGGAGTATTTACAGCACCGCTAAAACCCTTGAAGCTGTTGGCAAGGTAGCCAATGAACATGTGAGTCAATTTATTGATTATGCGAGTAGTGCCTATGCCAGGGATGATAATGCTTGGGAGGCCGTTAAATCTGCTGCGGCTCAGTCATATCCTGGGTTTATGGCTGTGGCGCATGTTTGGGCTGATCAGAGGGTAAGTGAAGTGGCTGATAAGTTGACACCAAGCCAACAGGCTTACTATAAAGCCTCGATGTTTGAGGCTTTTGCCGGAATTGCCGTTGGTGGAAAAGATGACGGAAGCCTAGGCTTGGCGAAACAAGGAATGCTAGATGAAGAAACGCCGGCTGACGCAGAGAATATTGCTGTATTATTGAGACAAGCGGCGGGGCAAAACCGATCAGATTTGATCGATCAAATTGCTAACTTTAATCGAGCACGGGGTCGAATCAATTATTAGTTACGATCTTTTTACACCCAAAGCTCGTAATGCGCTTACGGCAATCCAGCGTAACAGCATTACTCCTGAAAACAAAAGCGCATAGTCGATTAAATCTGGATTCTGACTCAACAAAACCGAGAGAATCAGAGCCAATCCTGCCCAGTAATAATTGCTTTCATGTGAGAGTTTTGCAGCTAAATGTTCTATCAGCTGAACAGTTAACTCTGCTGCAGCGATGATTAGCAAGGTAAGTGCGCCGATTGTTCCAATAAGGTTAAGAGATTTAGGTAGCTCAATCCATAGACTGATCAACCAAATCAAGCCGAAGCATGATGCGAAAAATATTAATTTTTTAAATGCATCAAATGAAAGGGTTCTTGAGTGGATACGTTCGAAAAATCGTTGTAAACCGGAGGAAAACTTGGCAAACGTTGCACCACAAAAAGGGCAAATCGATTTTGTTGGTTGCCCGTAATAGGTAATGACGCGCGGCAACATGATTCGATGGCATTCAGGGCAATCCACCGTTGCATGATGGCCATTAAACACCGAGTGATTTAATCGGGTTTGAATCGATTGGCTGGACCTTTTGAATCGATTTGAGAGTGATGACTGTGTCGGCATAGCATTCTCCATGCTTAAGCGGTTGGGCAATCCTACCGCGAATGAACTAACGTTCCAAGTCGGTTTTTTAAATCAAAACTATTTCAACAAGGCAAAGAAAGATGACCTACATATCGAACGGTTTACTCGCCGACACTTGCCAGAATTTTGTTGATGACCGTAGCCGAAATTCGAAAATCTGAACGGTGCAAGACTTCAAAAGCGGCTCGAGCTGACGCAATCAAACCTCGCTTTTTGGCTAATCCGATGACGGCGGCAGTGCCGACAACTTGCAATTGATATTCTTTGGCCACCGCCCGTCCGGCACGTTCGTCCATGATCAGCAAATAGTTTTGGGGTGACGACAGCGCAATGTTGATGCAATCCGTTTCTCCGGTGTCCAGATCAATGTCCAAATGTGGTGTTATGGATTCATGCCATACCGTTAGCCAACCTGAATCAAATGCGTGAGCCAGCGCTTGTTCACCTGGCGCAGATTTGCCCGGTAACACTTCTTGTTTCACCGATTCGGGTACGAAAACCTGGCCAAATAACTTCGGTAGCCAGATTAAACCCTCCACCAACGCCAGTCCGATCAATGGACTGGCATCGACAATTACTTTTTTGGTCATCCGCGATCAGGCTTGGTTGAGCCACTGGTCCAGAGTGTCCAAATCATCCTCGACTTCATCAGCCGTTTGCTCGATGACGGAAATACCCAGGCGCGAGACGTGCGCAATAAAGTTTGCCAACGGCATATCGGCCAGTTTAGCGGAGCGGGCAAGGGACAGGTTACCGTCCTTGAAAAGTGCCGTTGCCAAGGCTTTACGCACGCCCGGCATTCCAATGATTTTGGCGGCTTTGAGGCCGACCATCACCGCGTCTGGTTCGTTTCGATTCATAACCAAGACCATATCCTCGTGAGCCATGCGCAGAGCTTCGCTGGGGTTGTTCTTTAGACCACTGACATTCACGGTTTTCATAGCCTGATTACATAGCCTGATTACATAGGAAGATTGGATAGGTGGATTATAATCCTCTAAATGAAAATTGCTGCATAAAGTTTTCTCCCTGGACAATGATCTCCTATGTGGCCAAGACAACGTTGCTCCTAGGAGCCTGTCGGACTTTAGCGCAGTAGATCTAACCGCGACATCGGTTTGGTAAAATAAGGAGGGTCAAAAGATCAGATATACGGAGCCTGTGATGAGTCGATTCATTCCCGTCAACCGCCATCAACTTTACGTGCTACCGCCTTCGGTGGACGAATGGCTGCCGGAGGCTCATCTGGCCCGTTTTGTTGTCGAAGTCATCGAGCAACTGGATCTGAGCCAATTAACCAGCCGTTACCAGGGACGCGGCAGTGCGGCCTATCATCCCTCGGTGTTGCTGGCGCTCCTGGTGTACGGTTACGCCACCGGCGTGTTTTCCAGCCGTAAGATCGAACGAGCGACCTACGATTCGGTGGCGTTCCGTTTCCTGTCCGCGGATACGCATCCCGACCACGATACGCTGGCCCATTTCCGCAAAACCTTCCTGATCGAGCTGGAAGATCTGTTCGTCCAGGTCCTCAGCCTGTCCCAAGCGATGAAGTTGGTGAAACTGGGGCAAATTGCGCTGGACGGTACGAAAGTGAAGGCGAACGCCTCCAGGCATAAAGCCTTGTCCCACGGTCACATCGAAAAGCTGGAAGCGCAGCTGCGGAACGAGGTCCAGGTCTTATTACAAAAGGCCGCCGAAACCGATGCGGCGGACGACCGCGACGGTCTGGACTTGCCGGCCGAACTGGCGCGGCGTGAAGACCGATTGAAAGCCCTGCGCGATGCCAAAACCCAGATCGCCGAGCGGGTCAAGCCGCGCGATGAGCAGGCACAAAAGGAGTATGAGGCGAAGATTGCCCGCCGGGAAACCGGGCGGCAGGCCGGCAAAAAGCCCAGAGGGCCGGAGCCCAAGACCCCGGAAATAGGCCCCAAGCCTGACGACCAAATCAACCTGACCGACGAAGAATCTCGCATCATGCCCAGTCATGAAGGCTTCGTGCAAGGCTATAACAGCCAAGCCGCCGTCGACGCCGACACGATGCTGATCGTCGCCACCCGCGTCACGCAACAGACCAACGATCAGCAACAAGTCGAACCGATGTTGGCCGAGCTGAAAAAACTCCCCGAGACGTTGGGCCAAGTCGATGCCCTGCTGGCCGACACGGGCTACTTCAGCGCCGCCAACGTTCAGGCTTGCGAACGAAGCGGCATCAAACCTTTGATCGCCATGGGCCGCGACAGCCACCCTGTGCCCCTGGCTGAATATCTGGCGGCCGACGCGCCGAAACCCAACACCGGCGACCCGGTGGAAAACATGGCCTGGTACCTGAAAACCCGCGAAGGCAAGGCCCGCTATGCCAAGCGCAAATGCACGGTGGAACCCGTATTCGGGATCATCAAGCAGGTACTGGGCTTTCACCAGTTCTCGCTACGCGGACTGGACGCGGTAACCGGGGAATGGAAGCTGGTGGCGATGGCGTTTAACCTGAAACGGATGTATGCGCTGGCCGGGGCATAAGCCCCGCCGAACTCAATGATAGGGTTGCATGCCGTCGAATAACCCAAGGGGAGCGCGTCTACATCAATTCTCAAGACCGGCTGAGTAACTTTACGACAGCTTGAGGGCTTCGATCATTTGGCTGACGCCAAATTTTCGGCTTAAAAAAACTTAAGTCCGACGGGCTCCTAGGATCAATTAATCGGTGATGATTCTGGTTTTAGGGATTTGGCTTAGCATGCACATTTGGCAGACTTGCGGGTACTTACAGCCATGAATGACCAAATAGGGCGTATGGCAGGTCGTACAGTAAGGTAATTCAGCGAGACCGTCTCTCAGGGCTTCGACGATAATCCAGGCTTCATCGAAATTTGCAGGCCGTATGCGGCCAAACGGCCGGCGTTCCTGAATATGGTTTGGGTAGAATTTACAAAAAGTGTCCCAGGCAAATACCATGGCATTCAGGTCTATTTCCGCTCTGATAGCGCCTGAGCAAGCGCTTCGATAGATTGAAGCAAATAGGGCCATGTAAAGAAACGACTCGCGTGACTGCGGCATTGACGTAATGCTGGGGATCAGTCCCGCCACTGGGCTTTCGCGGTGCAGCGAAAAGTAAAGGTTACACAATTCTTTGGGGCGCAGGGTTTTGATGACCCGGCTGGCCAATTTGGTACGCAACTTTCGTTTCAGTAATTGATAGGCCCAATACTGATCTTTGAGTCGAGCAGCAAAAGAGCAATGGTTGCTCATGACTCTGGTGAATGGGGGGACAAAAGCGTTAGGAGTTCGACAGTCCGCGCGGCAAGTGCTTCGGGGTCTTCGGTTTTTTGGACGTCTAGGAATTTGCTCCATTTGTGGGTGTTGAAACGGGGGGCAAAGGTTAGGCAATCACTTCGAGCCAGGCTCTTCAACTGTTCGAGTGGCATCTTTCTGAGCAACGACACCGCTTCGGTCGTGAGACCTAAGCAGAATATGGCTTTCTGTTCGCTGCCGGAAAAAATTAAGGATTGAGCGACGATGAGGTAGTCGAGATTGAGTTTGTAGAGATTTTCGTCCATTCAGGAATCCTTGATGGACTAAAGAATCGCTCGGATCTGATCAGCCAAGGCAATCACTTTTTGCCCATACTGGATGGCGGCCGGCTCGTTTTTCCAACTGTAATATCGGCCTATGCCATGTGCAAGATTGTCAGGCACTGATTGGATGGCCTCGGAGAGTATGCTTGCGCCGATTTCGAGATTGGTGCCTGGTATCAAGAGTTGCTCTGGTTTCGCAACACGGTGACCATGCCACCGTAGATTCACTTGCATAATGCCAACGTCGATATTGCGTTTACCTTGATCCATCAATTGATAAAGCAACGCTTCGGCTTCCTGCTGGCTGCCAGGAATAAAGGCGGTACCAGCGTTATTGATGGCCCAGGGCGAAGGTATGACACGATTCTGTCCGCCGTTTTTTCGCGATTCCGTGAGCGCAACGGCATACAGAATATAGGGATCAATGCGATGCCTACGACCTACTTGCCCCCACAGCGTGTTTTGTAATTTAGTGTTTGATGCCAGGGACTGTTGGCTGTTGCCATTCGCTTGAATGGAATCAGCAGCCATTGATTCCATGGGTTGGCTGATGATGCAAAAGCCGCCCATCATGCCAATCCGAAGATGCTTAACAACGTTTTGAAATGGAAACTTATGCTTAAGATTTTTTGAAGGAACAATGAACATCGCAAGCTCGCCATAATGGTCTTGAGGCGAGTTTACGACGATGCCAAAAATTCTATATGTTCGAAAAACCACTCTTTAAGCTGTTTTTCGCCCATCCTCTGAATTTGGCCTTGTTTTTTTACTTAATCTTATGAACGGAAGGAATCCTTGTTACCCGGAGCGCCCCTATCATACTGACCGTCAAATAGGTGAAAGACAAACCATCGTTCTACAACCCAAGCAAGCCTCGATATTGACCAGACAGGAATAGGAACGGCGGTTTTTGGCGGGTAGGTTGCGGGAGATGGTTAGGTTGAATGATAGGGGCTGTTGCCTTTTTACATCGGTAACCATGTAGTGGTCTAATAAAAATGGACACCCAGATAAATGCACAAGCCAGGGCGATAGCACCTTCAAAATTGCGTTTTAGTTTGTCATATCGGGTGGCAATAGCTCTAAAATGTTTCAGTCGCGCAAATACGTTTTCAACGAGGTGGCGATATTTATAGAGACACCAGTCCATTTCCTCATTCCCGACTATTGAATTTTGTTTTCTTGGGATGATGGGGACTGTGCCTTGGTCTCGAATTTGAATCCGTAACGGCTCGCTGTCATACCCTTTGTCTGCAATCATGTAGCCCGCCTGGGGGAGCTTGGCCACAAATTCCGGCGCTTCTTTGCAGTCATGTACTTCGCCCCCCGTAATCGAGAACTGGATGGGAAGTCCACCGGCATCAACCGCCATATGGATTTTGGTCGTGTTGCCTGCGACCGATTTCCCGATGGCTGTTGGATTTTCATGGGCGCCGCCGCTACTGTGTTGATGGGCTTTAATAATGCTGCCATCAATAAATAGCCATTCCAAATCAGGCTCAATCACTAGCGCTTGAAAGATACCCCTCAGCTTTTCTTGCAGTGCCCAGGCATTGAAGCGCTTGTACACGGCATTCCACTTGCCAAAAGCGACGGGCAAGTCTCGCCAAGGGCAGCCAACACGCAAACGATAAAAAATCCCTTCGACCGTTTGCCGAAGACCGGGTTTGTCGTAAATGCTGAAACTCAACATAATCGTTTTTAGCTTTTCCCAGTGGGTATCTGTAAGCAGTTGGCGTGGCATTCGCTAGCTATCGTTTGATTGAAAACTCAATCAATATGGCTCGCCAATCGATTTTCAAAGGGATTATGACAAAATGGCAACAGCCCCTAATGAAATTGCAGAGATGAGCAAAGTCGTTGATATTGTCTGTCGCTAACCGAAAACCGTAGTGACGGGGGGCTGTTTTTAGTCGACCGATAAGCGATTGACGCCGCTAAACAGTGCGCCGGGCGACGCGGTCAGACTGCAAGCCGACGGCCTCATCAGCAAACAGGAACTGGCCGACCGCATAGGCCTGTCGGCATCACCCTGCCTGCGGCGGGTGCGAGCGGTGGAGGAGGGCGCCTGATCGTCGGCTATCGGGCCTTGTTGGATGCCAAAGCCTTGGGTCTGACACTGATGGCCTTGAGCCACATTCCGATAGACCAACACACGTCGGAACGTTTCAACACATTCGAGGCGGCGGTTGCCGGCATTCCCGGCGCGACCGTAGCTTCTTGTTACGGCGGGTCGTGGATAAGACGGCGTTTCCGGTGGGGGTAGGACCATGATCATTCCGAATCCACTGCTGGGCAGAGTTTGCAAACATGGCAAATCACTGACTCAAACCGTTACACAAAAAATGAACGCCGCAATTATCATTCAACGCACAATTACTTCCGATGGCTTAGTCTGCCTTCGCTTAGGCTCAAGGGCGCACTGTTAAAACGTTTGACTGCAATCGGCTCGCCTACTACCATCCATCCACCAAAATCAGCTCCGGTAACAGCCTCAAAGCACCAACCCCACGGCTTTTAATCTTGCTGGCCGAGCTAATCGATGACCACCCCTTCAAGGATCAGATGAAAACCTATTTGACTTGTTTAAGCGCAATTTTGCTTTTGCTCAGCGCTTGCGCCGGTTCGCCGCCGCTAAAACCGGATACCGTAGCACGCGGCGATTACAGTTACCTCAAGACTCATTTAACATGGTTGATCGAGCAGGAAATGTCCGAACAAGACGTGGCAGGTTTGAGTATCGCCGTGGTCGACGATCAGCAGGTCGTTTGGGCGCAAGGTTTCGGCTATGCCGATCAAGACAACCGGATTGCCGCGACACCGGAAACGGTTTATCGAACCGGCTCCATCTCCAAGCTCTTCACCGATACGCTGGTCATGCAACTGGCGGAGCAAGGCAAACTGGATATTGACCGGCCGTTGCAAACCTATCTGCCGAATTTTGCGATCAAAAGCCGCTTCCCGGATGCCGGGCCGATAACGCCGCGCAACATCATGACCCATCATTCCGGCTTGCCGGGCGATAGGGGCAATGGCATGTGGATTAAACATCCCGCGCCGTTCAGTCAACTGGTCGAACAGCTGAATAACGAATACGCCGCCTATCCGCCCAATCACATCTGGGCCTATTCGAATCTGGGCATCACCTTATTGGGGACGATGCTGGAACGGCTGACCGGTGAGGATTTCAGCCGTTATGCCGACCGGCAGCTGTTAAAACCACTGGGCATGACGCATGCGGCATTTACGCCGGGCATAGCGGGTGAATTGGCTTCCAAGGCCTATAAGAATGATCAGGAAAAGGCCGAAGTGGCACTGCGCGATATGCCGGCCGGCGGCTTGAATGCCAATGTTTTGGATCTAAGCCGCTTTATCGCCATGGTCTTGGCGGACGGCAAAGCCAATGGCCGGCAAATACTCAAGCCGGAAACCCTACATGAAATGCTGCGCCAGCAAAACCGCGACGTGGCGCTGGATGTGGGCACCAAAACCGGTTTGGGGTGGTTCTTGACCAGCAAACCCGGTATCGGCGATGTGGCCGCACACGGCGGCGCCACACTGTTTCATCGTAGCCTGCTGACTGTGTTGCCGGAGCACAAGCTGGGCGTGGTCGTGTTGGCGAATTCCCCGCCCACGGGTGACTTGATCGACAAAGTCACCGATAAGGCATTAAAAATGGCGGTTGCGATAAAAACCGGCCAGCCTCTGCCGGATGACATCGAAACGCCTAAAATCGAAACCCGCGGTTTAAGCCCGCAAGAGCAACAATTGGGGGCAGGGCAGTATGCAACCGCGTTAGGCTACATCAAGTTAACAGCCGATGGCGACACCTTGGTCACCGAACTGAACGGCAGCAGTATGGATTTGGTCGGCAGGGACGATGGCAAATTCGGCATTCGCTACAAACTGCTGGGCTTGATTCCAATACAACCAAAGCAGCTGGCCGAGGTTGGCTTGTCGATACGGCATGTCGACGGCCATGATCTGGCGTTGGCCCATTGGCACGGCCAAACCTTTGTATTGGGCGAGAAAATCCAACCCGTACCGATTCCCGCCGCCATGCGTAGCCGTCTGGGTGAATACGAGATTGTGAATCTTGCCGAAGGCGAGGCGATGGTTCCGGAAAAATGCGCGCTACGCGAGCGGGACGGTTTTTTGATGCTGGAGTATTCCATTCCCACATTCGACCTGAATAATCTGACCCTCCCGATTGCACCGGTATCGGAAAACGCCGCCGTCATTCTTGGGCTGGGGCGGGGCATGCAGGAAACCGTGCGGCTGGAGACGATTAATGGTCAAGAATTTGTGGCTTATTCCGGGTATTTATTGCGGAAGAAATGAGCAAAACCTTTAGGGGCTGTTGCCATTTTGTCATAATCCCTTTGAAAATCGATTGGCGAGCCATATTGATTGAGTTTTCAATCAAACGATAACTAGCGAATGCCACGCCAACTGCTTACAGATACCCACTGGGAAAAGCTAAAAACGATTATGTTGAGTTTCAGCATTTACGACAAACCCGGTCTTCGGCAAACGGTCGAAGGGATTTTTTATCGTTTGCGTGTTGGCTGCCCTTGGCGAGACTTGCCCGTCGCTTTTGGCAAGTGGAATGCCGTGTACAAGCGCTTCAATGCCTGGTCACTGCAAGAAAAGCTGAGGGGTATCTTTCAGGCGCTAGTGATTGAGCCTGATTTGGAATGGCTATTTATTGATGGCAGCATTATTAAAGCCCATCAACACAGTAGCGGCGGCGCCCATGAAAATCCAACAGCCATCGGGAAATCGGTCGCAGGCAACACGACCAAAATCCATATGGCGGTTGATGCCGGTGGACTTCCCATCCAGTTCTCGATTACGGGGGGCGAAGTACATGACTGCAAAGAAGCGCCGGAATTTGTGGCCAAGCTCCCCCAGGCGGGCTACATGATTGCAGACAAAGGGTATGACAGCGAGCCGTTACGGATTCAAATTCGAGACCAAGGCACAGTCCCCATCATCCCAAGAAAACAAAATTCAATAGTCGGGAATGAGGAAATGGACTGGTGTCTCTATAAATATCGCCACCTCGTTGAAAACGTATTTGCGCGACTGAAACATTTTAGAGCTATTGCCACCCGATATGACAAACTAAAACGCAATTTTGAAGGTGCTATCGCCCTGGCTTGTGCATTTATATGGTTACCGATGTGAAACGGCAACAGCCCCTAGGATTAACAGTTGCCAGTTAGGGTTTAATGAGTGTTCCCAAGCTTGCCATCATCCAGCAATAAGGTATGCCGATGAGTGAATTTATCGCGTATCTGCCCGAAATGTTCGAACTGTTCGGCACCATTCAGATCCGTAAGATGTTTGGGGGCTATGGTGTCTACCACGATGGCTTGATGTTCGCGCTGGTGGCGGACGATACTCTGTATCTCAAGGCGGATGCCGAGAATGCCAAATTTTTCGAGGAACAGGGGCTTGCGCCATTCGAATATCAGCGGGAAGGCAAAATGACGAAAATGTCATATTACCAAGCGCCGGCCGAGTTTATGGAAGACCGGGAGCAGGCCGTTCTGTGGGCGCGGCGCTCGTACGACGCCGCGCGTAGAGCCCAACGTAAAAAACGCAAAAGCAAAACGGACACGACAGTGATACGTCATTTAGACTGATTCAGAACACCTAATATCGAATAATGTTGAACCCCTCTTCCTGCTGAGGGGCGACGAAGAAACTTGTGATTAGGTCAAATTCGGTATCAGCCACTACAAAAGCGTGAGTGCCAGACGCGTTTCTCGCACGTAAACGTGTCAAGCATTTGTCGTCCGATACATCAAGAAAATGCAACACATGCCTTGATTCGGCTCTGTCGATAAGAGATCTCATCCATTTTCGGTTTGCGACGGTGTTGGCTGGAAAATCCAATACCACGGACACACCTATTCGAAGCAAATCGGTCACGTGTGGACCGATCGCGTCACGCAAATTCGAAGCACATCGAACATAGTCCGCCACAGTCTTGATGTCGTCTGGATATAGATGTACAAGCCAAGTGTCCTCGCTGAGGATCACCGTGTCCGGCGTCTTGGCCAGTTCCTTTGCCAATGTCGATTTGCCAGAGGCGATTTTTCCGCAGAGCAGATGCAATGTTGGCAGTAGCTTTGGCATTTTATATGGCTCCCAGTAAGTCAGTGCCATACGAATTATCGATAACACAAAGCCACTTGCCGACAGGGTCTTCCCGAAAGACATAGGTGGCGCGCCTTGACATGCAATTCGCTACACCGGCAGCATCCGCCGTTTCCAGAACGGTTTCCATGATCACTAGAGCCGTATTTCCGCTCTGAATGACATGCATCGCGCCTTGTTTGACCACAAGACTATGGTTGAAATATTCGGTGATCGCGAGGAACGCCTTATGGATTTGTTCCTTGCCTGTAGCAATCAAGCCTGGCTTGATGACGAGCGTTGCATTGTCTGCGTAGAAAGCCATCAAGGTAACGAAGTCCTCTTCAGTGATTGCTTTGTCAGCAGCTTCGATAATTTGTTTAAGTGGATGGTAAGCCATATCGATCTCCTTGGTAGGTTAAGGCACCAAGAGACAGGCAATATTGAACCCGCCTCAGGGCGGGTTGCAGTAGAAAGTAAACGTGCTAACCCACCATTGTTGAAATGGTGGTAATAATAGCCAGCAGGGTTGGGAGGACGTTAATCATGATGGGATGCTAACAGAAGCTATAGTGCCGATCAAACGATAAACTAGCTGAGCATTTTTAGTAATTCGAATCTGCGTGCAATAAAACAACGCTAACAGATCGAGCCGCAGTTAGTATTGCTGGAACTAGCGGAACTGGAACAGGCCGTGCGGACCTATCCCTTTCCCGACGCGGAAACCCAGCCCGATACCTTGCACCTGAATTTTTTGCTGTCCGCACCGGCCAACCCCGACCTGGCCGCGCTGGCTGCCATCTAGAAAGACAGCGAACGGTTTAGTCTGATCGATCAAGTTTTCTACCTGCATGCACCGGAAGGAATCGGCCGCTCGAAACTGGCGGCCCAGGCCGAAAAGCGCCTTGGTGTGGCGATGATCGGCCGCAATTGGCGAACGGTTTGCAAGCTCGTCGAACTGGCGAGAAGCATGACACTCCCAAACGCCGCGGATCGATAAGCCAAGTGCGAGACGGCATTTGGTTTACCCGCGCATTCGTCATGTGCTTGCCCAGTGCATGCGGCCGCTCGGGCTCGTTCCCATTTCTTAACGTTTGGTTGGCAAATTCGGCGAATTTGTCGAGAACTGATGCCGCCGTGATAATTTCGTGATTAGATTTACGGCTCCGCTTGGCCGATAATCAGCTTTATTTTGTCTAAAACCGCCAACCATGCCGCCTACGAAACACCTGCTCCTGGTCGAAGACGATCCCGACATTGCCGGCCTGCTGGCCGCCAATTTGCGCGAGGAAGGCTACAGCGTGGATTGGGCGGCCGACGGCGAGGCCGCGCTGGCCGCGATTGCCGGCAATCGTTACGACTTGTTGCTGCTGGACGTCATGCTGCCCGGTGTGGACGGCTTGGAAATTTGCCGGCGGGTGCGGGCCGGGCCGGTTTATACCCCCATCATCATCGTCAGTTCCAAATCCAGCGACGTGCAACGGGTGGTGGGTTTGGAAATGGGCGCCGACGACTACATCGTCAAACCGTTTGCATTGGCCGAGGTGGTCGCTAGAGTACGGGCGCTGTTGCGGCGGGTGGCGGCGTTGAGTGAACCCATCGCCATTCAAGCAGATGCCGTTCTGGTCGCTCACGGTTTGCGGATCGATGTGCAAAGCCGCACGGTGGTTTTGGACGGCCAAACGCTGGCGCTGACCGCCCGCGAATTCGACTTGCTGCATTTCTTCGCTCGCCATCCGGGCCGTATGTTCACCCGGCTGGAACTGTTGAACCAGGTCTGGGGCTACAACCACGACGGCTACGAACATACCGTCAACTCCCACATCAATCGCTTACGCGCCAAAATCGAAGCCGATCCGGCCAAACCGGCGCGAATACTGACGGTGTGGGGCGTTGGTTACAAGTTTGCCGAAGCGGACACCGCCGACGCATGACGCTGAGCTTCCAAAGCCGCATCGCTCTATTGTTCGCGGCGCTGTTCGTCGCGGTGCAGGCGCTGACGGTGGCGTGCATTTACGTGGCGGTGCAAGACAACCTGTTGCACCAACTCGACCAGGACTTGCGCTACGCCGAGCAAGCCTTCCGGCAACTGCTGGTCGAACGCGCCGAACGAGTCGCCGGCGAGGCCGGCTTGCTGGTCGCCGATTTTGGGTTTCGCAGCACCGTCACCGGCGGCGACCCGGCCACCATCGCCTCGGCCTTGGAAAACCTGCTGCTGCGCATCCACGCCCAACGCGGCTTGTTTATCGATCCACAATTTCAGGTGCTCGCCGATAGCGCCGGCCAGTGGCAAGGCCAGCCGTTTCCGTATGCGCAAGCCTTGGCAAACACCGACGCCACTCGCTCACTGGTCTGGTTCGGCGTGTTGGACGGCCGCTTGCAGGAATGGGCGCTGGTGCCGGTGTCGGCGCCGCTGCCGGTGGGCTGGGTGGCGGTGGCGCAGGCTGTCGACGAGCAGCGTATCGCCCGATTTCGGCAAAACTCGCTATTGCCGCTGCACATCGGTTTGGCCGAACTCAGTGCCGACGGCGGCCGCCTGCTGGCCGCGTCGGCACCGGACGCGGCCCTGGCCTTGCTGCACAGCTCGACCAACCGGGCGCTGGCGGCCACGGTCGATACCGCGCAAGGCCGCTACCTCGGCCGCATACTGACGTTGCCGGCGGCCGGCGGCGATCAAGGCGTCGCCGCATTGCTGCAAATCAAGTTCACCGATGCCTTCGCCGGCTACCGCCATATGCTGTTACTGGCGGCCGGGGTGTTGCTGCTCGGCCTGTTGACGACGCTGGCTGGCAGCGTGGTCATCGCCCGCAATCTGTCGCGGCCGCTACGGGCCTTGGCCGGTGCCGGCGAACGAGCGGTCAACGGCGATTTCGCTGCCTCGCCGCTGACCGGCCGCAACGACGAATTGGGCAGACTGGCCGATACCTTCGTTCGCGCCGCCCAACTGGCCGGCCAACTGGGCGAACTGCGCCAAAAAGACCAGGAACGCCGCGAACTGGTGGCTTCGATGTCGCACGATTTACGCACGCCGTTGGCTGCGTTACGCGCTTTTCTCGAAACCATGCAGCGCAAGGCCGAGACCTTGCCGGCCACCGAACAACAGCATTTTCTGGATACCGCGTTGCGCCAGACCGAAAAAGTCAGTCGGCTGGCGCAGGAACTGTTCGAACTGGCCAAGTTGGAATGCGACGACGCCAGCTTGAATCCCGAACCCTTCAATCTGGCCGAATTGCTGCAAGACGTCGCCCAAAAATACCGGCTGCAGGCCGAACAGCGCGGCGTCAGCTTGCAAGCCGAACTGCGCCCGGAATTACCACTCATCAGCGCCGATATTGGCCTGATCGAGCGCCTGCTGACCAATCTGATCGACAACGCCTTGCGCCACACCCCGCCAGGCGGCCGAGTTCGGCTGGACGCCTGGCCGGCGCGCGGCCGGATAGCGGTGGCGGTGCGCGATACCGGCATCGGCATCGCCCCGGAATATCTACCAACCTTGTGCGATTGGGACTCGCCGCTGGCCCGCCGCGCCCGCGCCGACGGCGGCGGTTTCGGCTTGATCGTGGTTGGTAAGATCGCCCAGTTGCACGGCGGCCGCTTGCAAGTGGATAGCACACTCGGCGTCGGCAGCGAATTTCGTTTCGACTTACCGCTGGCTGATCCCACCCGCACCGCGACAGGCAAACCGTAAACATGCTGTTATTGGCCGCTCGATTCCCGGTCCTGCCAAGCTCATTCCCGCAGCAGCGGAAAACCTGGAAGTCTTTTCGCCTAATGCTGTCGGTTGGGTTGCCGACGTTTTTCGGTTTGATGGTGCAGGTCTGCCAAGCCGACGACGGCCAATTTCCGGAAGTGACCTGGCACGGCCTGCTGGACCTGCGCTACCAACACAGCGACGCCGCGCCGGGCGAGTTGGAGTACGGCCTGGGCAAGTTGCGCGCCGGCGACGAGCGCGACCGCTGGCGGCTCAACGAAGCCGCCGCTACCTTGCAAGTCAGACTGGACTGGGATTGGATGCTCAACGCCACCATCAAATACGCCGACCGCCAATCAACGCCGTTGGATTTGACCGAAGCCTATCTGGCCTACCGGCCGGTCGGCGCCGCCGGTTGGCGTTTGGCCGGCCGGCTGGGCATGTTCTTTCCGCCGATTTCGTTGGAAAACACCGGCACCGCCTGGAGCAGCCCGTACACCTTGAGCTCGTCGACGATCAACGCCTGGGTCGGCGAAGAATTGCGCGCGTTCGGCGGCGAGCTGCGTTTGGATTACCAGACCGAGGCCGGCGACAAACTCGGCGTGTTCGGCGCCGGCCTGGCCAACAACGACACCGCCGGCCTGATGCTGGCCTGGCGCGGCTGGAGCTTGCACGACTTCGAATCCACGTTGACCGGCCGCCTGCGTCTGCCGGAGGGCATTCGCATTCCGGCGCTGTTTCCCAAGCAGGCCAACGCCAGCCAGACCTTCGTCGAAGTGGACGGCCGCCCCGGCTTTTACGCTGGCATTGCCGCCGAACGGTCGCAACGCTACACGCTGCGCGCGCTGTATTACGACAACAACGCCGATCCGGCCTTTGTGTCCGCAGGCCAATACGGCTGGCACACCCGCTTTTGGAGCCTGGGCGCCAAGGCCGAATTACCGTGGGAAACCACGCTGATTTCGCAAGTGCTGACCGGCCGTACCAGCATGGGCGAGTTACTCGGCGACTTGCGCGCGGTCGATGTTGGATTTTGGTCGGCGAGCTGGCTGTTGAGCCGGCCGCTGGGCGACGGCCGTTTCAGCGTGCGCTACGAACGCTTCGACAGCGACGAACGCGATTACCTGCCGCAAGACCGCAACGGCGAACACGGCCAAGCCTGGACCGTCAATTACAATCTGACCTTTGCCCAGCACCATCAATTGAACGTCGAGTTCAGCCGCATTTTCAGCACCCGCCCGGCGCGGCAGGAACGCGGCGAAGCCGTTTATCAGGAGGACACGCTGTGGCAAGTCGCTTACCGGCTGTTTTTTTAACGGCCTGGGCCGCCGTCGCGCCGGCCGCGGAATTGGCGGGCAAGGCCGTCGCCGGCGGCCGGCCGTTGGCCGATCTGGTGGTCGCCGCCCAAGCCTTGGATGCCGCCGGCCGGGTCAAA
This sequence comes from Methylomonas sp. PHL2-19, assembly GCF_059331595.1. Taxonomy (NCBI): domain Bacteria; kingdom Pseudomonadati; phylum Pseudomonadota; class Gammaproteobacteria; order Methylococcales; family Methylococcaceae; genus Methylomonas; species Methylomonas sp. PHL2-19. The sequence continues at coordinate 3,211,921 of NZ_CP196839.1, read as the reverse complement.
GCGCCGCCGGCGCCGGCGGCAATGGCGTTGGACCAGAAAAGCCGCGAATTCGTCCCGCACGTGTTGGCGGTGCGCAGCGGCACCCCGGTGTATTTCCCGAACAGCGACGCGATCAAGCACCACGTCTATTCGTTTTCCGCAGCCAAGCGATTTGAGATCAAGCTCTATAGCGGCGTGCCGCGCGAACCGGTGCGCTTCGACCAGCCCGGCATCGTCGCGCTGGGTTGTAACATTCACGATTGGATGCTGGGTTACGTCTACGTCAGCGATGCCGATTACCTTGCGGTTTCCGACGCCGAGGGCCGCTGGACGCTGGATTTGCCGGAGGGCCGCTACCGCCTGAGCTTTTGGCATCCGGACGCAGCCGAACAAACGGCCGAGCAAATCGTCAGCGTACCGGCCGGTGAACTCGCGGTGACGGTGGAATTGAAAGCCCGCTTCCCCACCGGCAAGCCGCCAGCCAGCTTGCAAAATCAGGGTTACGGCGACGGGTTTTGATGCGGTGCGAAGCTGGAGTACAAATCTAGTTTTGCACTCCACTGCGTTGAAGCGACCGCCTCAAGCCGGCAAAGCCGACACCGGCGCGCGCTTCCGGAACCAACCGAACAACGGCAACGCGCTGCCGAACAACCAGGCCGCCGCCGGAACCGGGACTTGCGACACCGCGCTGATTTGCAGCAGTGGCGTATTGGCGCCGGGCAGATCGGTAAAGTTGTAACCGGCCGGCGTTCCTAATCCGGCATAAACCGCGAAGTCATGGTTAGCCTGGATGGTACCGTTTTGCGCCGGGCTGTCCAAGGCATTGGAACCTACCAAGAAGGCCGCGCCGGTGGTGCCGTCCAGTTCGGTGCCGGCGTCCCAGATGCTGCTGCCGTTCTCGACGAAGGTGCCGCCGGTGAAATGACCTTGGGCGTCGAACAATTCGATTTCGGTCGGCGAGTCGTTGCCGACGAAGCGGTCGTTGGACGGCACTACCATCGCGAAATAACTCAGGTAACGGTTTTTCACCGGGTCCAGGTCCAGGGTGACGCTGCCTTTAGCGCCGGGCAGGAAAATGCCGGGGCCGAAGGCATTAACCGCCGCCGTCACCGTCGCGCTGGTGCCGCCGGCCGCTGCCGCGCTGCTGGCCGCGAATGCAGAGGACAAGCCGGCGCCGCTACCCATCTCGGCAATTGCTTCGATTGCCGACGAAGCCGTGGTGCCTAAGTCGAAGGCATCGAAGGTACCGTCATGCAAGGCGATGAAAAACGGACTCAAGGCCGGCCCGTTGGCAGCAGACAAATTGCTGAAACTCAGCGTGACCTGCGCGGCCTCTGCCGAACTTAAAGGTGCCGCACTGGCCGCTAACAACAGCGCCGACAGCGTAAAAGCATGGTTTTTTTGCATCGTGATTCTCCTTAATATGAATGCCAAATGGCGCGGCCATTGTGCAATCGGAAAAGTCACGAAATCTTCACGGGGAGGTCAAATGCACGTGAGATGTGAGCTGTCATTGGGTCAAATGCCAGAAGGTATCAGTTCGGTCAAAAACAGCCAGACGGAACAGAATTACCAGTCTTAGATGGAAGGCATTGGGAGCGTTGAATTCATGAACCACACCGATCACGAACGATGTGCTTCACGCTGTTCAGATTATCCATGGCCCTCCGGATTTTCGTTTTTGTTGCAAAACGATCAGGTTTGCCGAATTCGTGCCGCTTCCTGCAAATCTGCTATCAGCTGCAGCGGCTCTTCTTGATAGCGGCGCATGAGTTCCGGAGGGGCTGCGGTATGCTTGTCGTAAATGACGCTCCAGCGGCTAATTTCGAGTAACACAGGTATCAGATCGAGCGCTTTTTCCGTTAGTTCATAAAACACTTGGCGTTTGTCTTCGGGCTTGTGTTTACGGATAACGAGTCCGTCCGCTTCCATTTTCTTCAGTCGCGAAGCCAGAATATTGGTTGCGATTCCTTCTTTTGAAGCCATCAACTCCCGGTAATGCCGTTTGCCGCTTAGCATCAGATCGCGAAGTACGATCAGCGTCCATCGGTCTCCGAACACTTCGAGGGCATAATCAATTGGGCATCTATTTTTGAGCTTCGAGTCGGGCATCTGGCTTATTTACTTGCGTTTTGCAATTGAAATGGGATAATTAGTTGCATATTGCAAGTATATCAATCCAAGCTTATTCCGCAAACCACGTTCATCAGGAGATCGTAAATGTCGACGATAAATTCTACTGCCACCAATATCTCGTTGCTGCGGATCTACACAGCTCCTTGCATCATTGTCGGATCGGTCGTAGCTTGGCTATTCTGGCTATTAGCCGGTGAACATCGGGCTTTCCCACCGGAGCGGCTTATTTCTCCAATGGCCGCGCTCTTTATGCTGACGGCTTTGGTATGGCTGATGATGGTCGTCGCACGCAATGTTGCCGTTATTCGAGGGCATGCGTCGATCAGGTATTTCGCGGATTACAAGGCGGATATTCCTGCCGACGATCGATTCGAGCGTCCGGCTCGAACCTTCAATAATCTAATGCAAGTACCCGCGCTTTTTTATGTTATTTGTCTATTGATGCTTGTCGAGAAAAATGCCGACAACGTTCAAATCGCGCTTGCCTGGGCTTTTGTTGTACTCAGGTATGGCCATGCGATTATCTATATGGCCGTAAATTGGGTGCCGTATCGCTTCGCGACTTGGGCTTCAAGCTGCATCGTTCTGGGCACGCTTTGGTTTCGCTTTGTGACGGCGGTTGGGTTGGGATAAGCTTGAATGGACTCCAGTTGGATGGTTGTTACAAAAAACCGAGCAGCGCCGCTTTAACGGCCGCTGCGGTTTTGTTGCTGGCATTTAATTTCGCCGCAGCATTGCTGATATGAAAATTAACAGTCCGCTCGGTAATTTTCATGATATTGGCAATTTCTCCGGCGGTTTTGCCATCCGCCGTCCAGCGTAGTACCGCAATCTCGCGGTTTGATAGTTTCGTATCCGCTTCCGGCAGCAATTTGGGCAATAATCTGCGCGACAAGGCGATATGCGCAGTTTGGGTCAACCAAGCCATTTTAAAAGCCTTGTCCGCCAGCTCGGCTTCGCTCAGCGGCTCATCGGATCGCGCCAACGTCAGCATGCCGGTGGCGCCGGGGACATCCCGCATGGATTGCGCCCAACCGTAACGCAAGCCGAACGAGCGGGCTTCTTCCCAAAACGCCGCCGTTGAAGCGAACAAACCGTCCGTCCACAGAATGGGCTGCGGCGAGCGCAGGGCGTGTTTGACAGTGGGATCGATCGCACAATAGTTTTTGGCCTGATATTGCGCTTGCCAAGCCGACGGATAATTGCTTACTTTCACGATCTTCGGATTGCTCAGCGGCAGCGCCAACCGGAGTCCGTAGGTGCAATATTCAAAACCCAATTCCGCACCGAACGCTGCAATGGCTTGAAAAAGCTGATGCTCGCTATCGCTGGTCTGCAATGCTTGAAGTTGAATTTCTTGCCAGGCTTTCATGGGCTTATTGTCGTTAAATCTGTTCGACAGCTTATCCTAAAGGCTGAGTTCACGGAAACCCCATGTCCGGTAATCCTTACCGGTAAACCAGAATGGCGGTATAAGCTGTCAATGTTGACAGTTGTTAGACCGTTGTAAATAGCGTCTAATCCGGCAAAGCGGGTAGGCGTTTAAACTGCACCTGGTATTATGTTCCAAGCCAACAGCCACCCTTTTTTTGATTATTAAGCCGTAGCCATGACTTTCGATATTTTCATTGCCGATACTGACGCGGAAATTCAAGCCTGTTTTCCGGTGTTCAGCGAGTTGCGCCCGCACCTCAAGCAAGAGCAGTTTCTAGCCCAGGTTCGCCGCCAGCGACTGCAGTCCTACCAAATTCTGGCTGTTAGACAGCAGGGCGCCGTTAAAAGCGTGGCGGGTTTTCGTTTTGCCGAGTTTTTGGCCTGTGGCAAAATACTGTATATCGACGATTTGCCCACGCTAAGCGGCGAGACTGCGCAAGGCTTCGCCGGCGCTTTGCTCGATTGGCTGATAGCCCATGCCAAAGCCCACGATTGCCGGGGCGTGCATCTGGATTCCGGCCATCAGCGCTTTACCGCCCATCGCTTGTATCTTAACAAGGGCTTTCAGCTGAGCAGTCATCACTTTTCCCTGACCCTCAACATCTAGATTTGCCATGAAAATTCTGGCCTTATCGGGCAGTTTGCGGGCGGCGTCTATCAATTCCGCCGTGCTGAGGGTCGTAAAACAGTTGGCACCGGCTTCGATTGAAGTCCGTCTGTTTTCCGGGCTTGGCGAGTTGCCCTTATACAATCCGGATTTGGAAAGCGCGCTTCCGACCGTCGCGAAGCAATTGCGCAACGAAGTCGCCTCGGCGGATGCCTTGCTGATCGCCAGCCCTGAATATGCCCACGGCGTTACCGGCACTATCAAAAACGCGCTGGATTGGTTGGTGGCATTCGAGGGCTTTGTGGATAAACCGGTGGCGGTATTGAACGCGACGCCTCGCGCCCATCATGCCGATGCCGCGCTCCGGGAAACCTTAGTCACCATGTCGGCCACACTGATCGAAGCCGCCTCGATCACCTTGCCGTTGCCGAGCGCGCACATAGGCGAAGCCGAGCTGTTGGCGATGCCGGAAATCGTTTCATTGCTGACCGGCGTATTAGCGGAAATCCAAGGCGCAGCGATGAAACCCTATCTGGACTGCAGTCTTTATATCGATAGCCGACATCCGGCAATTGTCGCCCAAGCAGCCAAGTTGGCGGAGGGCTGCGCCGATGAGGAAGAAATCGCCAAACGCTGTTTCGAATTCGTGCGCGACGCAATCAAACATAGCTGGGACTACCGGCTGAATCCCGTGACCTGCAAGGCTTCGGAGGTGTTGAGCCACGGCACCGGCTATTGTTACGCCAAAAGTCATTTGTTGGCGGCGCTATTGCGCGCCAACGGCATTCCGGCCGGATTGTGTTACCAGCGTTTGACGCTAGACGGCGACCAGCCCCCTTATTGCCTGCACGGTTTGAATGCGGTTTACCTGTCGCAACACGGCTGGTACCGGGTCGATGCGCGCGGCAATAAGCCCGGTGTGGAGGCGGACTTTTGCCCGCCGCTGGAAAAATTGGCTTTCCCGATTGTGAATCCCTTGGAACAAGACTTGCCCGGCATCCATGCGGAACCCTTGCCGGCCGTCGTTAAAGCCTTAACCGAACACCGAACCGTCGAGCAGGTGTATGACAACTTGCCGGATGTCGACCGTCAAAATCATACTGTCTAACAGAAGCAAATATGGCCAGAAATATTGAAATCAAAGCGCGAATCGACAGCGTCGAATCACTATGGCCGCTGGTGGTCAAGATCGCCGATGAAGGACCTATCGAAATCATTCAGGACGATACTTTTTTTCCTTGCCCCAACGGACGACTGAAACTTCGCGCCTTCTCCGATTATGACGGGCAACTGATTTTCTATCAACGCCCCGACAGCGCCGGCCCCAAGCAGTCTTTTTATGTGATATCTCCCACCGCATCGCCGGATGCACTCAGGCAAAGCTTGACGCTTGCTTATGGTGAAAGCGGTAGGGTGCGAAAACACCGCACATTGTTCATGGTCGGCAAAACCCGAGTGCATTTGGATAAAGTCGAAGGATTGGGTAATTTTCTGGAATTGGAAGTGGTGCTTGGCGAGGGTGAACCTAACGAAGCCGGTGTGGTAATTGTGCACGCATTGCTGGAAAGGCTGGGTATCTCTGATCATCAGCTTATCGAGGAGGCTTATATCGACCTGCTTGCCAGGCTGGCGGTTGAAAAACCAGAAATCAAACAATTCACTTGAATACTCATCAGAGATTATTACCATGGACGTTTCGCAATTACCTTTCAATCAGTTGATCGGTTTACGGCTAGCCAACTCGGATAGTGGCTTTTTAGTTTGCTTACCGGGAAACCCTCGATACGCCAATCATCTCGGCACCGTCCACGGCAGCGCATTATTGGCGGTTGCCGAAGCAGGTTCCGGAGCGTTTCTTTCACGGCAGTTTTCCGATACCTCAGGCATCGTTCCGGTGGTCAGAAAGCTTGAGGCCAAATTTCGCAAGCCGGCATTAGGGCAGGTTTCGGCCAGATGCAATGTCTCCATTGCAGAGACTGAGCGCTGGTCTTCTGAGTTGACGGCCCGAGGCCGCGTAGTGGCCGCAATTCCCGTTGAGGTTGTCGATGGGGCGGGAGTGGTGGTCATGTCGGCCGTCGTCGAGTGGTTTATCGCTCAAAACGCAACCAATTAATCGAAAAAATTTATGCAAGCAATCGACCGCTCATCCGCTGAGCACTACACATGGGGCGACGGCTGCGACGGTTGGCATCTTGTAAAACGAACCGACATGTCGGTGATCTCCGAGCGCGTGCCGCCCGGCGCAAGCGAAGTACGACATTTTCATGCCAGCGCTCGCCAGTTTTTCTATATTTTGGAAGGTTGCGCCATGATGGAAGTAAACGGCAAACGCATCCAATTATCCGAAGGACAAGGCATTGAAGTCGCTCCAAGGACGCCACACCAATTCATCAATGAATCCAGCGCTGATGTCCGGTTTTTGGTGATCTCTCATCCCACCACAGTAGGCGACCGTACTGAGGTTTAACATCGCCGTTAATCCGAACGCGTTAACGCGCCTCCCTTATGTTTTACGATAGCCGCCATCGGGAGCATCCATGGACAAGATCGACCTCAGAAAAGAATTGAAGCACTTGTATCAAGCCAGCGCCAAAGCGGTCGTGCAGGTTGAGGTACCGCCGTTGAGATACCTGATGGTGGACGGCGAAGGCGATCCCAATACCTCGCAAGCCTATGCGCAGGCCGTCGAGGCCTTGTTTTCCGTATCCTACACGGCCAAATTTATGGTCAAGAAGGGGTCGCAAGCGCTTGATTATTCGGTCATGCCGCTGGAAGGATTATGGTGGGCGGATGATATGGCTGTCTTTGCAGCCAACGACAAGGCAAAATGGAAGTGGACGATGATGATCTTGCAACCTGACTTCGTAGCGAATGACATCGTCGACGCCGCTCTTGCCGAAGTCCGAAGAAAAAAGAATCTGCCCGGCATAGATAGGCTGCGGCTGGAAAATTTCTCGGAGGGTCTTTGCGCTCAGATTTTGCATATTGGCCCATTCTGCGAAGAAGGACCCACTATTGAGCGGTTGCATGCATTCATCGATACCAGGACTAGCCGGATTGGCAAGCATCACGAAATTTATTTGAGTGATATACGGCGCGCAGATCCGAAGAACTGGAAAACCATCATTCGGCAACCCATGAAATGAGGGTTAATGCCACCGCTATGTTACAAGACGACCCATGGACATTACATTAATCAGGCACGGTAAACCGGCGTTCGAGCTGAAAGGCAAAGCCAAAGCGCGAGAGATTGGCGAGATTATCAGAAATTATGATTTATCAGGAATAGCGGACGAAGCGCCGGAAAACGCCAAGCAGCGCGCATCGGCATGCCATGTCGCCGTTTGTAGCGACTTTATCCGTTCTTTGGAATCGGCCAAGGCACTGGGATTTAGCGATATTTTGCTGAGCGACCCCGTGTTTCGGGAAATCGCTACCCCTCATTTCAAACAGGGGGCATTGACGATGTCGGTTAATGCCTGGGGAATACTATTACGGTGTATGTCGGTGCTTGGTTTCGCTGAAAATGGCGAGTCGCTCTCCATGGCAAAACAGCGGGCGCAAATCGCGGCATCGACATTAATAGATATGGCGCATGAGCATAAAAGCGTCTTGTTGGTGGGGCATGGTTTCGTTAATTACTTCATAGCCCAGGAGTTGTTAGCCAGAAACTGGGTCGGTCCCACGAAGCCGGGCCGCGGCTATTGGGAATATGGAGTATATCGCTATCGTGCAATATGACCCGCAAAGGCACAATCCCTCTCGCATTTTAAGTCACATTCAAAAATATGCTCGCATCGATTACCGGCAACACTAAAATACTCGGCGTCATCGCCGACCCGGTTAGCCAGGCCAGAACGCCGGCTATGGCAAACAGACTGCTGGATGAAAGAGGGCGCCTGGGTGATTTTGTCATGCTTCCCATGCAAGTATCGGCAGAAGATTTTCCCGCGTTTATTACGGGCCTGCGCACCTTGAAAAACTTCGGGGGGGCAGTGGTTTCCATGCCACACAAAGCCGTTGCCGCCCACTTGGCTGATGAACTGACTCCCAATGCACGCCTGGTCGGTGCCGTGAATGTCATTCGCCGGAACGGTGATGGCCGCCTGATTGGCACCATGCTGGACGGCGAAGGTTTTGTTGCCGGATTAGCCGGGGCCGGATACAGCGTGAAAGACGCACATATCCTTCTGGTCGGAGCCGGAGGCGCTGCATCGGCGATTGCTTTTGCCCTTGCCAAACACGGCTGCGCTTCACTTTGCATACAAAATCGTACGCCGGATCGGGTGAGTGCTTTGTCGGAGCGCGTCCGTCATGCGTATCCTCAACTTGAGGTAACCACAGCAATCCACGAAACATCCCACTACGATATCGCTATTAACGCCACTTCTCTCGGCATGAAACCGAATGATGAGCTACCGATAGCCAATCCTTTGATACGGCATTGCGACTTGGTAGCCGAATGCGTGATCGCCCCTGAAATGACACCGCTACTCCAGGAAGCGTCCGGCCAAGGGAAAGTCATCCACACCGGCGTTCCGATGTTGGCCGCGCAAATGCATCTGATGCTGGCTTTCATGGGAGCCGAGTGAGATGCAATAGGCCAAGAGCGCTTGTCGATATAGAATAAATCCTAGACTGCGGTTGCAGCGATGGCGGATCATAAGCGAGCTGTATGCCACAGGTTACAAGTTTCACACCATAACCCTGTCAATACTGACAGTTGTTGCAAGACCTGATCCTGAGTTGTAATTAACCCAAAATAATCCGTTTCTATGCGGAAACTGCCGGAGTCAAAATGTTAGGTGAAACCACAGGTACCGTTCGGGTGTTATTGCGACTGGAGGGATTGTGCGTGCTGCTTGCCGCCTGCCTCGCCTACGCAAAATTCGATTTGGACTGGAGCACGTTCGCAATCTACTTCCTGGTGCCTGATCTATCTTTACTCGGTTACTTCGCCGGCGCCAAAGTGGGCGCCATTAGCTATAACACGGCGCATTCATACCTCGGCGCCGTTGTCAGCCTGGTGATTGGTTTTACGGTTCCGTCCCCGATACTTCAATGTGCCGGTTTGATCTGGTGTGCCCATATCGGTTTTGACCGGGCGCTGGGTTACGGACTCAAGTATCCGGCGGGATTCGGCTTTACCCATCTTGGGCGCATCGGCCGATTTGGTGCCAAACATTGGGAAAAACAATAACCGGGTGAGAAGTCTGGACACAACTTCCATACCCAACGCCCTTAGAACGCCGGGTACCGAAGGTTACAGCGAGTGCGCGGCAACATTGATTCTCCAATACGAAACCATCGTATTCGAGGAGCTTCACCGCGCCGAATTACACCTGTTGCCGACAACACCGGGATTTGTTTTGGACATCGGCGCGGGCATTGGTATCGACGCTGCTTGGTTTGCAGCGCGCGGACACAGGGTGGTTGCAGTCGAGCCGACCGAGGAATTCCGCATTGCCGGAATGGCGAGATCCGCGGGCTCTGCAATTGAATGGCTGGATGACGCTTTGCCTTCGCTCGATCGCGTTTTGGCGCGCCGCCAGATGTTCGATACCGTTATTTTGAACGCAGTATGGATGCACTTGAACGAGCGGGAGCGGCGTATTGCAATGGCTAAAGTGGCCGCACTGTTGGCTCCTAACGGTCTCCTGATGTTGTCGCTTCGGCACGGCTCTGTGCCAAAGGGGCGGCGAATGTTCCAGGTGTCAGGCCAAGAAACGGTTAATTTGGCAGGACAACACGGTTTGCGGCCGATTCTAAATGTTCAGGCCGAGTCCTATCAGCTTCTTAACCGCACCAGCGGTGTTGTATGGACCCGCTTGGCTTTCAGACACGCGGAATAGCTTGCCATAAAATTCGTGCGGTTGCGGCTGCTAGTCGTTTGGAATCGTGTATTTTACGGCGCTAGTTGGACCAATTTTCGCCTTATCTCTGCCTCGTCAGCGAAGAATTTGCCAGCCGAGGATTTGACGTACAGATCGTTAAGGTTGATTACGAATTTCAACGCGGCGGTAATCAAATGCAGGTCATCAAACCTAAATAACGAGCTTGGATCAAGTTCAAAAAGGGCACAATTTTTCGCGCTAATTGCATATTTATAAGACTATTTACATGGCAGAATTCAACCACCTTGCTAAGGACCTTCAACAAGACAAAAAAGTTGTGTTCACGGCTCAATCGTGCAAAAACTTTCACCAGCGCATGCTGGTATGCAAACATGCTTTTGAACAGGGAGTGGTTCCAGTAAATCCCTTCAATTTGTTTGGCTATTTTCTCTACGAACTCGTCGACAGAGATTTGGTTAGAAGCGGGAATAACAATCTCTTGAGTCGATGTGATGAATTATGGGTTTATGGCGAAATTAGCGATGGTGTTCTCGCTGAAATTCAGATGTTCAAAGAGTCCGGAAAACCTATGAGATTCTTTGATATATCTAATCTCCCAGCGGAGGTAAAGGAGATTTCCAAGAAAAATCTTGTCTTTGAAGACAATATCAAACAGTACAAGGGCTATATATAGCAATGGGTAAACGTATACCGGACGAAATTTGCGCTTTACCGTAACGTATGCGTTTTATGCCATGGAGGAAGATCGATGAAATACGCTAGATGGATACTCGCGGTTTTGCTGCTGTTGCCGATTTCCGCGGTCGCATTTTTTAAACCCGTTCGGGTGCTGATTCCGGAAGCATTCGGCGTCAGTTGCAACGAACAACACCTATGCGTGGACAATTTTTCAGAGCTTGCGAAGGCGCAATCACTACTCAACGACTCGAAAAGTTATCTTGCCACGCAATGGGGCTTGTCTATTGGCGAGCCGAAGATCATTTTTTGCAGCACGGAGCAATGCCGGTCCACATTCGGCCTATCCAACAAAGCCGGATTCACCTTGGGCAGTTTCGCAATTGCCGTCGCCCCGCGAGGTTGGCAACAACATTATGTGGCGCATGAGCTCATCCATTATTGGCAGGCCGACCACTTTGGCAGCCTGGCGCTGCTAGCCGGTGAGCACTGGCTAATCGAAGGCATGGCCTACGCGCTGAGCAACGATCCGCGAGGGGAACTGCATCAGCCCTTTGAATCCTATCGTCAGCGCTTCAATGACTGGCATAAACGCCATGCCGATATGCCACTCAAAGAATCGCTGGCTGGATGACTCTAAATATGGCAACCAATATTCTTACTGTATTGCGCACCGTTCGGTGCTGGATATATCGGGCCATAAAAACCGGGCTGGTATTGTCAACCGCATTGCTACTGACTGGGGCCGTTTATCAACACTTCGCGTTAAAGGCCGACTTGGAAAAATACCCGCCACCTGGCCGGATGGTCGAGGTGGATGGGCATCTGTTTCATATTGATTGCACGGGTGCAGGTCCGTTGACCGTGATTCTCGAAGGCGGCGCAGGTGCTTCCTCGCTGGCTTGGGCCTGGATACAGCCGGAGGTGGCAAAAAATGCGAAGGTCTGTTCTTATGACAGAGCAGGATACAGTTGGAGCGCGCCAAGCGAGCTCCCGATGGATGCCATTAATACCAGCCGGCAACTCCACCGATTATTGAGCGCTGCGAATATTCCCGGGCCCTATATTCTTGTTGGCCACTCTATCGGCGGAGCGTATGTGCGTATGTTCGCCGCGAATTATCCTCAGGATGTGGCGGGATTGGTTCTGGTAGATGCGACCAACCCGTCGGTGCTGGAAACCTATGCCGAAGTCGATTTACCCAAGGTCGAAGACTGGACGCCGCCCACCGTTCAGGTATTTCCCTATCTGGCCTCTGTCGGGGCGATGCGCGCGGTTCTCGGTTTGAGGTTGTTCAATCTTGCCGCGGGACTGCCCGCCGATACGGAAGCGGCCGCCAATGCCTTCCTTGCCCAAACCGATTACCTTAAAACCGTCGTTTGGGAATACCGTTTTCTACCGGACACACTGAAGCAAATTCGTTCCTTGCAACCCTTAAACGATCTGCCGGTAGCGGTAATCGTAGCGGGCCGGTTTACTGGGCTTGATGCCGACACCGCGGCAAAATTCATTAATTGGCATCGGAAACAACAACGCAATTGGCTGAACTTATCAACGAACAGCTCGTTGCGAACCATTGAAGAAGCCGATCATATATCCCTGATGACCAATTACCGTCATGCCCACGAAGTGGCGAAGACGATTTTACAAATGGTCGAGACTATTACCGCGAGTGCTGTACAAAGTACTCCCGTTTTCCGAAGTCCTAACGATTCTGCCTCGGGCTCCGCATCACTAAACACATACTCTACGGCTATGGAGGCCGAGTGAATTTCAATAACCTGGTAGCGCCTGTCGACACCCAGCAAAATGCATGGAACCAAGTAGCCGGTGAAATCTCATTTTCGCTTGAGCCGGACTTGGATAAGTTAGCAACGCTAATTAGCAAGAATGCAAAAATACTGGATTACGGTTGCGGCTATGGCAGGATAACGAGCGCGCTGAACGCCAGAGGATACGGTTGTTTGACAGGCGTAGATACGTCAATCGAAATGATCAGGCGCGGCTTAAAACACTATCCAACGCTCGACCTGCGTTACATCGATAGCCATGAAATACCGGCCGACGTTGGAAAATTCGATGCCATTTTATTCTGTGCCGTACTGACCTGCATTCCCAATAAGGCACAGCGCTTGAAAATCGTCGAATCGGTATATGAGTCGTTGAATAAGGGCGGCATTATTTATTGCGTCGAGTTTCATCGGTCGGAAAACGTCCAATATTCTGCAACAGGCACATTCACCGCATCGTTCAACGTGGAAATGAAACATTTTAGGCCGACAGAAATTACTGAAGAGTTATCTCTATTTGATGAAATTGGCCATTTTGTCACTGAGGCCGCGACAGTTACCGGTGCAAAAACCCACGCCATTCATTATTTTGGGAAAAAACGCTAAATTGGAAAACGGATGCGCAATTCGATGAGTGGCGTACTTTATTTTGCAAAGTATCAAAACTCATGATGTATTGGGAATCGAATAACTGAAAGACTACAGGAAATAGCATGACCGTAAAAGAACACTACGACCGGCATCTTGGCGATTTTTATGCATGGATGGTTGGAGACTTCGATGCCAGGCAAAAAGAACATCAACAATTTTTGGTAGCTAACGACCTATCTCCACATAGCACTTCAATCGCCCTAGATCTGGGGGCGGGGCACGGTATACAAAGTGCTTCCCTGGCAAAATTGGGATATACGGTAAAAGCGATTGATTTTAACCAACAGCTTTTATCCGAGTTAATCGACAATACGCAGAGACTTTCCGTTACCGGCTTTAATGACGATATTCGTCTGGTAAAAAAATATGCTGATCCCCAGCCGGAACTCATTATTTGCTGGGGCGACACACTGACACATCTTGAACGTTTGGATGAAATTAGGCAATTGGTTATCGATTGCTGCGAATCATTAATCGAAGGCGGAAAACTGATCTTATCTTTTCGAGATTATTCAACGACCCTCACGGGCGATCAGCGCTTCATTCCCGTAAAAAGTGACGACACAAAAATACTGACGTGCTGTTTGGATTATGAAGCAGACAGGGTGCGGGTGACGGATTTGTTGCAGGTTAAAACGGAAAACGGCTGGCAGCAAAAAGTGAGTTCTTATTATAAAGTCCGGGTTTCACCAAACGACGTTGTGAAAATCCTCGCCGATTGTGGCTTGAGGTTAGCGTATAACGAAGTCGTCAACCGAATGACTACCATCATTGCGATTAAGGCAGAGTCTAGGTAAATCATCATGAGTAAATTAACAGGTGCTTGCCTATGCGGTGCCGTCCAATACGAAATAGCGAACCCGCTACGGTTTGCCCGCAATTGCCACTGCACTATGTGCCGTAAAGCGACAGGCGCGGCATTTGCTACTTGGGCATACGTAGAATATCGAGATTTTCGATGGATTCACGGGAGTGACCAACTGGGAGAGTATCACTCATCCCCTGATGTCAGGCGAACATTTTGCAAGGTGTGCGGCTCTACCTTGCAGATCGGGCGTTTCCAGATGCTTTTGGGTTAGCATTGGGTACGGTTAATGGTGACCCAGGCTGTAAACCGATGCGCCACGTCATGGTCGCCTCAAAAGCGCCGTGGTTTGCAATCGCCGACCATCTGCCTCAGTCAGCGGAAGCCGCACCTAGTGAATAATGCTAGCTTTAAATCATATTCAACTGCTAATCATGGGATATTGAATGAACCTATCCAAACGCATGGTCTTGACCGTTATCGTGCTGATTTCTTGCGTCGGCTGCGACCAGGCCAGTAAATCAGTTGTCCAGTCGTTATTGTCCGAAACCGAAGTCTGGTCGTTTTGGGGTGACGCTGTACGCTTACAGGTGGCCCATAACCATGGCGCATTTTTGGGACTGAGTTCGTCGCTTCCGGACACCCTGCGCGACGGCTTGTTTTCGGGTGGCGTTGCCTTGGCGTTATTGGCTTTGCTGAGTTACATCCTGTTTTCAAAAACGGCCTCGCTGTCCTCAACATTGGCATATGCACTGTTATTGGCGGGGGGATTGGGCAATCTGATCGATAGAATCGATAGATTGGCGTACGGCGGCTATGTGGTGGATTTTATCAATATCGGCATCGGGCCAATCCGCACCGGCGTGTTCAATGTCGCCGATGTGGTCGTGGTCGTTGGCGCACTGATGTTGTCTACCGGCATGCCCCGTGCTGGCAGACGGCCGTCCGAGCGATGAACCCATTCAACGAATATCCGCAATACGACGCCTTGGGCCTGGCGCAGTTGGTGCAATCCGGCGAGGTTACGGCAGGGGAATTGCTGAAGGCGGCTCAGGCGCGTTTGGCTAAGTTCAATCCGTTACTGAATGCCGTTGTCACGCCGATGGATGAACTGGCGGAAGCGCTGGTGAAAAACCTGGGCAACCGTGGACCGTTTTCCGGCGTGCCGTTTCTGGTCAAGGACCTGATGCTGCGTTTCGCAGGCGTCACTATGTCGAACGGCAGCGTGGCGATGAAGGATTACCGTCCCGCCGCCGATAGCGAGATGGCCGCCCGGCTCAATGCCGCCGGTTTGATTACCTTCGGCAAGACCAATACCTCGGAGCTCGGCGCATCGGCGCTAGCCAATAACGCCGTGTTCGGTAGCACCTCCAATCCGTGGGATTTACGCCTTAATTCCGGCGGCTCCAGTGGCGGCAGTGCCGCTGCTGTGGCCGCCCGCATCGTGCCGATGGCTTATGCCAGCGACGGCGGCGGTTCGATCAGATTGCCGGCGTCCTATTGCGGCATCTTCGGTTTCAAACCGTCCAGAGGCTTGAACCGATTCGAAGATTTATCGAAGGCCTGGGGTGGGGCGGTGGTCAGCCACGTTTGCACGATCAGCGTCCGCGACAGCGCCGCCTATCTGGATTTAGTGGCCGGCAACACCGATCAGGCTTACTCCGCGACCAAGCCGCCGCCCCAGTCTTATCTATATGCCGCCACCCAGCCACCGAAACGGCTGAAAATTGCGCTGATCAATCGGGCTCCGGTCGAGACTTCGATACACCGCGACTGTCTTTTCGCAGCGGCCAAAGCCGCCAAACACTGCGAAGCACTCGGCCACGTGGTGGAGGAGGCTGCCTGGAATTTCGACGGCCGCGAATTGATGCGCGCCTTTCTGTCCGTGATTTTTTACTATACCGCGCGGGATGTCACCAACATGGCGCAGTGGCTGGAGCTGGCCGAACCTCAGCTAGCCATCGAATTGAACACCCGGCTGCTGGCCGGCATCGGCAAAGGCGTGAGCGACGAACAGCTGCAGCAGGCCTTGGCTGTTTGGCAGCGGATCGCCGGACGCTTGGCGGATTTTCATCGCCGCTACGACATGATCCTGACGCCGACGGTCGCCACGCCGCCGTTGGCGTCCGACGCGCTCGATCCCAATGTCTTGGAACGATGGCTGATGCGCGGAGTGCTGGCAACCGGCTTGGCCGACAAGCTATTCTGCAACCGCTTGCTGGATGCGATCATTAGCAAAGCCGTGCAGCAAACGCCGTTCACCCCGCTTGCCAACATCACCGGCCAACCGGCCATGTCGGTGCCGCTGTATTGGAGCGGCGACGGCTTGCCGCATGGCGCGCAGTTCATGGCCGCAATAGGTAACGACCGGCTATTGTTTCAACTGGCCGCCCAGCTCGAACAAGCCGAACCTTGGAAACACAGGATGCCGCCGTTATGCAATCAATAAAATTTAGCCAATACGGCGCTGCCGACGGTCAGCCGGTGATCTATTTCCACGGTACGCCGGGTTCGCCTGACGAATGCGAAATTTTTGATCTTCATGGCAAACAACATCATCTGACCATCATTTGTTATGACCGCTCGACCATAGCTCCTCGCTTGCAAGGCGACGTTTATTACCAATGCATAGCCGATGAGATTGCCAAGAAGGTTGGCGCTAACCCCGTCGATTTTATCGGCTTTTCGATCGGCGCTTTTATTGCCTTGCAAGTCTGCCGCGCGATGAGCGGCAAAGTCCGCAGCCTGCATTTGGTTTCCGCGGCTGCGCCGCTGGATGCTGGCAACTTCATCGACGCAGCGGCGGGAAACGCCGTTTTCCGATTGGCTCAAAATCATCCGTCCGCTTTTATGTGGCTGGCTCGAGTACAAGGATGGCTAGCGAGTAGGTTTCCCGGCCTGTTGTTGCGGATGTTGTTTTCCAGCGCGGCCGGCGAAGACAAGGTTTTAGCAGAGGACAAGACGTTTCGGACCACCATGACCAAAATGCTCAAAACCTGTTTCAAGTGCGATTCGCTAGGCTATGCTCGCGACATCATCGCCTACGTGCAGCCCTGGAAAGCGACGCTGGCCGATGTCAGCACCGATACTCATATCTGGCACGGCGCGGAAGACAACTGGTCGCCGGTTGCGATGGCGGATTATTGGGCATCGGCGCTGCCTGACTGTTCGAACATCACGGTACTGGACGGGCTTTCCCATTATTCCTGCCTGCATCGAAGTGCGCCGACGATCTGTATGTCGATCAACACCTTAAATTAGCCGAGGAATTTACGCACCCATGACCAAATCAATCGCACTGCTTGGCGAATACACTCCGACATTTTCGCCGCATCTGTCGACCAATACCGCCATCGAACATGTCAAGGCGGCGTTCGGTTTGGATATTAGCTCCGACTGGGTTTCAACTGCCGACATCGACCAAACGCTGTTCGAGCGCTGTTCCGGTATCTGGATCGCCCCCGGCAGCCCATATAAGAACATTGACAAAACATTGGCGGCAATTCGCCATGCCAGAGAAAACAACATCCCATGCTTCGGTACCTGCGGCGGCTTTCAACATATGATTATCGAATATGCTCGCAACGTGTTGGGATTTAAAGACGCACAGCATGCCGAGTACGATCCGTATGCCTCGAATTTATTTATCTCGCAGTTGGCTTGTTCGCTGGCCGGACGCGAGATGCAACTGAGCTTCGAACCCAACTCTCGCGTGGCAGCCATTTACGGTGCAACGACGGCTACCGAGCAGTATTACTGTAATTTCGGCATCAACCCGGACTATGTCGATGCGCTGAAACAAGGTCCCATGCAAATTAGCGGTGCCGATGCCGAAGGTGATATCCGGGTGATCGAGTGGCTTGGACATCCATTTTTCGTCGGTACGCTGTTCGTGCCGCAAGCCCGATCCACGCCGGAACGACCGCACCCTTTGGTTTCGGCTTTTTTAAGGGCCGTGGAAAACCTATGAATGCTTATCTCATTTTGGATCTAACGATCCATGATTTTGATCGATTCCGAGAATACATCTTGAAAATACCGGCAGTCATAGAAAAACATTCCGGAAGGTACGTGGTCCGGGGCGAACAGCCTACCGTTATAGAGGGTGATTGGACGCCTGAAAGGGTTGTTGTCATCGAGTTTCCATCACGAGAACAAGCTAACGGCTTTCTTCAAGACCCCGAAGCGCAACCGCTTTTTTCATTGCGCCATCAAACGACTACCAGCAAACTCGTTTTAGTGGATGGATGTTTGTAACGCAATCGTAAAGTCCAACATATCAATGGTTAGATCATCAAAATGGCGCAAATCAAAATATACGGCATCAAAGACCATCTCAACCCCATCAAACGGCCATTGTCCGATGTGATTCATGAGTGTGTGGTGGAAGCGCTGCAGTTTCCGCAAGATAAGAGAGCGCATCGATTCTTTCCTATGGAAAAAGACGACCTGTTCGCGCCATGCGGCAGGACCGACGCCTACACGATTATCGAAATCAGCATGATCACCGGCCGGGAGACCGCCACCAAGAAAAA
This sequence comes from Methylomonas sp. PHL2-19, assembly GCF_059331595.1. Taxonomy (NCBI): domain Bacteria; kingdom Pseudomonadati; phylum Pseudomonadota; class Gammaproteobacteria; order Methylococcales; family Methylococcaceae; genus Methylomonas; species Methylomonas sp. PHL2-19. Next base: position 3,193,454 of record NZ_CP196839.1, on the reverse strand, counting down.
ACTCATCCGTTTGCTGTTCGACCGCATTCAGGAACAGATCGGCATTGCCCACCAGGACATCGAAATTTGCATATATGAAAGTCCTGCCTGCAATTGGGGATTCCGCGGCATGCACGGCGACGAAGTGACCTTGAATTACCAAATCAATGTCTAGTGCCAGCAACACTTAAGCGGCCAGTATCCAGCAAGAACACATGTATATACCTAAGCATTTCGAAGAACCCAGCATCGATGTCATGCAGACATTGATACGCGATTATCCGCTAGCAACATTGGTCGCCTCATCCGCCAGTGGTTTGAACGCAAACCACATTCCGTTGCATTGGGTAGAGGAGGGCGGTTCACCTTACGGCAGCTTGCGAGGTCATATCGCCCGCTCGAATCCGCTGTGGACGGACTTCGACCCGCAAACCGAAGTATTTGCGGTGTTTCAGGCAGAAAACGCCTACATCTCGCCATCCTGGTATGCGACCAAACCCCAAACCGGCAAGGTGGTGCCCACCTGGAATTATGCCGCTGTGCATGCTTACGGCAGGCTACGGGTGATTGATGATTCAGTTTGGATTCGCCGGCAATTGGAGTCTATGACGCGGGAGTTCGAAGCTGGTTTTCCCGAGCCCTGGTCTGTATCGGACGCGCCTGCCGATTTTACCGAACGCTTGATCACACAGATTATCGGCATAGAAATCAGCGTGACGCGGCTGCAAGGCAAGTGGAAAGTCAGCCAAAACCAGCCGCCGGAAAACCAAAATAGCGTGATCAAAGCTTTGCGAGAATCCGGCCAGTCGGCCATGGCGAGTTTGGTCGCCGATGCAGCCAAGCCTTGAGTCCGACCATTGAGAGAAGTCGTCATGAAGCCATTTGCAGTTCGCCAAGCTACGCTGTCCGACCTGGAAGCACTCATTCCGTTATTCGACAGTTACCGCCGGTTTTACGGTAAACCCAGCGATCCGAATGCGGCGAAATCATTTTTGCGGGATCGATTCGAACACGGCGAATCGGTACTGTTCCTGGCCGAGCAGGACAATAGAACCACCGGCTTTGTCCAGCTATACCCCAGCTTTTCGTCCGTCTCGCTGGCTCGAACCTTCATTCTCAACGATCTATTCGTCGATGCCGGATTTCGTAGGCAAGGCATTGCCGGTCGGCTCATAGCTGCGGCAGTCGAATATGCGGCCAGCTTGGGCGCTGTTCGCCTGACCTTGTCAACGGCAGTAATCAACACCGAGGCGCAGGGGCTTTATCGAACAACAGGCTGGACGCGCGACGAACAGTTTTATGTCTACCATTTGCCGATCCCGGCCATTGAACTTTTAAGCGAATAAATCATGAATGCTTTGTATGATTGGTTCGGTATGAACCAAGAAATTTTTTACGCCGTTAATGGCTGGCATGGACCTTTGATTGATGCGTTGATGTTGACTGGTACAGCGGTTGGTGACTTCAGAAATATGCCTTGGATACTTGGTGTAATACTCCTTGCGATCGCCTTTCAGCAACTATTTCCGTTTAATGCGGAGCGGCTCCCATCGCTGCCAGGCTTGAAACAGCTGCTAATGCGTTTAATGCTCGGTTATATGGTGACTGCGGGAACTGTGGCACTGTTGAAGATCGGGTTCGACATGCCTAGACCTAGTGCCGTGCTGCCCTCAGGACGTGTTACCGTTTTGGCTCTGCCGGAATCAAGACACAGTTTCCCCAGTGGTCATTCTGCGTTTGCGATGCTGATCATGACGATGTTTTGGCCGTTATTAACAATTCGCGATCGGTTGTTGTTAGCCGTTATGACGCTATGGGTAGGCCTATCGCGAATCAATGTGGGAGCCCACTTTCCGGCTGATGTGTTGGCGGGTTATGTCTGTGGGATAGTCGGCGGCTTGCTTGCCAATAAGGCCGTTATGAGTCGGCTAAGATGAAAATACTGTAGATGTGTAATGCTTAGGAGAACGGGAATATGAAACATCACATCATCACCGTAATGATTTTAGCGGTAGCCGTGGCTTGTTATCTGGCCGGCTATTCCGGTGTTGGTAAAACCGCCTTCATCGTTGGCGCAGGCTTCGAGACGTGGTTTTGGATTCGGCTCTTGATCAAACGTCCGTCCGCTTAAAGCAGATTAGTGTTCGACGCTGATTGGCAGCCGGGTACGTGGCGCGCGGCAGATCGTTCACCGGTGGGCACAAGCTGAAGCGCCTCTTACTAATTGCCAAAACAGAGCCCCGATGCACCATTCAAACGAAATGTTAAGCCAGGAACTGGTGGCGATGGCAAAAAACGACCTTTCAGTACGGGAGGCGTTGGTCGCCGATGGCTCTCTAGGCCACGCTCTCTATCACCCGCATATGGAAGCCGTACATATCAGCAATGCCGCTCGCCTGATGGCCATCATGGACCAATATGGTTGGCCCGGAAACAGTCTGGTGGGCGAGGAGGGAGCTTGGGCGGCCTGGTTGATCGTGCAACATGCTATCGGCAATCCCCCATTCATGCGGCATTGCCTATCTTTGCTGAAGCAAGCCGCTGCCAACAACGACGTGATGTCTTGGCAAGTTGCGTTTCTGGAAGACCGCATTCGCATGTATGAGGGAAAACCTCAATGTTACGGGACTCAATTCCAGCCGAATAAGAACGGCGAACTGGAACCGTATCCAATCGAGAATCCGGAATCCGTCAACGATCGACGGCTTGCGGTCGGTTTGAATACCATCGAGGAAAGAACCGCCGAATTAACAGCGCAAAGCACTCGCGAGAATATTTCAACCCCGCCCGACCTGGACGCGCAATATCAACAATGGCTTTATTCCGTGGGCTGGAGGGTCGCAAGTTGAAGCCCGACAACCGGTTCGGATATTGTTCGATTTTCTCGTACCATCCAACCCTCCGTTGGCTGACATGAAATTGGTATGGTCTCGGCGCTTTCGCTTCTTGTGCTTCGGGTTGGCAATCACATGTTTTGCCGCGCTATCGGGAGCCGTTTATCAAGCCGAAAGAACCGTGGCCGACCTTGCCGCATTCCCGCCACCTGGGCGCATGATTTCGGTGAATGGCGTGAAGCTTCATCTTTACCGCATCGGTTCCGGTTCGCCAACGCTGGTTCTCGAAGCGGGCCTTGGCGAAAACGTGTTGAGTTGGCATCCGGTCCAAGCCAAGCTTGCACAGACCATGCGCGTTTGTGCCTACGACCGCCCCGGATTGGGCTGGAGCGATCCCGTAGACACAGCCATCCACCCGGAAGATGTAGCTAAAAACCTGCATACGCTACTCAACGATGCCGGTATTACGCCGCCTTTTGTGCTGGTCGGTCATTCTCGTGGCGGAATCTACGTGCGTGCTTTCTATCACCAGTTTCCCGAAGATACGCAGGGTATCGTTCTTGTCGATTCGACGCATGAGCAAAGCCCGATGCACCAGTATCCCTATGCCTCGTGGGACTACCGCAAACAAGCCATACAGATTGCAGTGGCCGAGCCGTTATCGCGAATTGGTCTCGTAAGGCTGTTGGGGATTGCCGATGCCGACCGCAAGCCTTCTCCGCTACCGGCGGCAATCCTGGCAGCGAAAACGGCGGTACAGAATCGCACCGATACCGCTCATGCGGTGGTCAATGAAATTGCCGTCATGCGCCGAGGGCTCGATCCGGCCACACCGCCTCCGGGCAGCTTAGGCAATCTCGTGTTATTGGTTCTAACCGCCGGCAACTTGGTGGACCTGGATTATGTCGCGCGCGAAGCGGAGAGATCGGGCAAAGATGTCGAAGCGGAAAAAGCACTTGCCAAAATTCAACAGGCCGAGCAGGACGAACTAGTCCATCTGTCCAGCCATTCACGGCTTATCATCGTCAGCAACAGCGGCCATTTCATCATGCAGGATCAAGCCGATGAATTTGTCGGCGCCGTGAGCGAGTTTGCGAAACCTCTTGCTCAGAAATAGGATGGCGAACGGCTGACCAATTTTTCCGCCGGGCTTGCGCGAAGTGCCAAAATCAACGTTTAAGAAACCAAGGGGATATATCGCTCGTGTTCGAACTCTACATTGCCAATAAAAACTACTCATCATGGTCGCTAAGACCTTGGATACTGATGCGTGAGCTCGGCATACCATTTGTCGAAAAGCTCGTCCCGTTTGCCCAAACCGATGAAACTAACGCCTTCCACAGTTTTTCGCCGACCGGAAAGGTACCCTGTCTGATCGACGGCGAAACAGTGGTCTGGGATTCGCTGGCGATTACCGAATATTTAGCCGAGCGAACGCCGGCGGTTTGGCCGGCCGATGCCTTGGCACGAACCTGGGCGCGTTGCGCGGTTGCGGAAATGCATTCGGGGTTTCAGGTACTGCGGTGCGGATTACGAATTCAAATTGCATCGCCTTCGCCGACCTTGGAAAAGGATCTGGCGCGACTGAATGACCTATGGCATGAGGGCCTGACTCGCTTTGGCGGTCCCTACCTGGCTGGACCTGCTTTTACCGCCGTCGACGCTTTCTTCGCGCCCGTCGCGTTTCGCGTACAAACTTATGGACTGGAAATGACTCCGGCTTGCCGAACCTACGCCGATCGTTTGTTGGCCTTGCCCGCCATGCGTGACTGGTATGCGGCTGCGCTAAGCGAGACCTGGCGAGATGAAGAACACGAACAGATGGCCAGAAACGCCGGAACTTGGCTAGACGACTATCGTAAGGTTGGCTTGTAACCTCCGCTGCAAAATTTAAACAATGTCATGAAATACGCCAGTCGCCCCAGCCGAAAGCATTAGAACCATCGACTTAAACCTAACCGACAACCACGATATGATCAAAAAAGTAGGTAGCACAATCATTAATGCCAAACACCGCGCCACCTGCCATTGCGGCGCGGTGGAACTCGAACTCGATCTTCTCGACGGCATTGTCGATCCACGCCGTTGCGATTGTTCGCTATGCCGGCGCAAAGGCGCCATTATGGCATCGGTTCCGCTATCGGGAATCAGGGTCGTTAAGGGTCAAGAGCACTTAAAGCTTTATCAATTCAACACCATGAGCGCCAAACATTATTTTTGTTCGAATTGCGGCATCTATACCCACCATCAACGCCGTTCGATGCCTAGCCAGTACGGCTACAACGTCGGCTGCCTGGAAGGTGTTAATCCGTTTGATTTGGGCGAAGTGCGAACCGGTGACGGTATCAATCATCCGGCGGACCGGCAGTCGCGTTGATCAGCGAGCTATCGGTCAAGATTTTTTATGTCTAATTTCCAAGACGCTCCGCTGCAGTCGAGACACCATGGCATGGAAGCTGAAAACGTATATCAGGTTTTCGATTGGCTTTGGTGTTCCGCGCAACTGACTGAGAAGGACATCGCCAAACTTCCGGCGCTTGGCATAGAGGCGGTGATTAACTTGGCGCCGCCAACGGCTAGCAACGCATTGCCAGGCGAAGCAGAATTGGTTGCAGCCCAAGGCATTGCATATATGCAAATTCCCGTGGCGTGGGAACACCCCAGACTTAATCAGTTGGAACAGTTCTTGGGTGTTATCAAGGTATTCGAAGGACATAAAGTCTGGGTGCATTGCGCAAAAAATATGCGAGCATCCTCGTTCATTTATCTCTATCGCAGGCTGTACTTGGCGGAAGAGGAGGTGATTGCATCGTATCCGATGAGCGAAATCTGGGCGCCGAATCCCATCTGGCAAACGTTTATTCGTAATGTACTGAGTACAGCGCTCTAGCTCATTCACTGGGCTGGTTGTTTCTGCAAAGCGCCAACCTGATGGGGTTTGAATGGCATATCGTTTTAAATGTACTAAGGAATCATCACGACATGATTAAAATTTGGGGAAGGCGTAGCGCATACAATGTGCAGAAGGTGTTATGGACTATTGGTGAGTTGGGTTTGGCATATCAGCATATTGATGCCGGCGGCAGTGCGGGCGGTCTCGATCAGCCCGATTTTCAAGCCATGAATCCGCATGGCCGTATACCGGTGTTGGTCGATGACGACCTGACAGTTTGGGAGTCCAACAGCATCGTCCGCTATTTGTGCGCCAATTACAGTCGTGATCATTTGTGGGCCGAAGCGCCGGCAAAACGCTCGTTGGCGGAGCGCTGGATGGACTGGGAGCTGGCAACACTGCAACCAGATTTTCTGGATTTGTTTTGGGGATTTTACCGCACGCCGGAGGCACTACGGGATCAGCAGAAAATTCAGCATGCCGCTATGCGCTGCCAAAAACATTTTGCCATCTTGGATGCGCATCTTGCCGAACAGGCTTTTTTGGCGGGCGATGCGTTCAGTATGGGCGATATTCCCGTCGCCACCTCGCTTTATCGATATTTTGAAATGGGCATTCCCACTCCGAAAATACCTAATGTTCGCAGATGGTACGCTGCGCTTTGCGAACGTAAAGCTTACCGCGAACATATCATGACCACCTTTGATGAGTTGTACGCTCGACAAACGTTTTAATGCCGTTGGCAAGTAGAGAAAAAAATGATTTTGGAAATTGCAATACTCAACGTCATTGCCGGACGGGAGCTGGAGTTTGAGACTGCCTTTCGTAAGGCGTCAGGCATTATCGCCTCAATGAACGGCTATATTTCGCATCAATTACAGCGCTGCATAGAAAACCCCAACCGATATGTATTGTTGGTCAATTGGGATTCGCTGGAGGATCATACCGAAGGCTTTCGCGGCTCAATCCAATACGACGAATGGCGTGCCTTACTGCATCACTTCTATGAACCGTTTCCGACGGTAGAACATTACTCGCTGGTGATGGAAAATCACCTCTAACACTTCTTCCTGTGTTACTGAGGAAAACGGTACTCCTAATAACAATGGCTATGGTCTTTATCGACTTCGACCAACGCCCCAATATTTAGGCAAACACAACATGCACATTTTCGAAAAACTCGGCGGCATCGCCATCATCGTGGGATCTTTATTGCTCAGCGCCTATGCGGTCTTGTTCCCGATCTTGTTACCGTTAGGGACGGGGGCTTTCGACTATGCCGAGGTCGTGCGCAGTCCAGGCTGGGTGCCTTTAGCCATGGTAGCCTTCGCTGGTGTGTTAGCGTTGTTGGTGGGGTTTTATGCCGTTTATACCAAGATGCGTGACACGGCTGGATTGCGCGGTGCCGTCGGTTTTTTATTCGTGGAGGCGGCTTATTTGTTGCAGGCCTGCAAGGTGACTTGGGAGCTGTTTCTTTACCCAGTGATCGCCCGCTATCCGGAAACCGCTTTTCTGTTACGAGACGCCGTCATCAAAAACGATCCGGCGGTGTTGGCGTTTAGAATTTCGGCATCCGCGACGATATTGATCGGCATCGTGTTGTTTTGTCTGTCGATCTATCGTTCGACTATCTATCCCAAACCCGCGGCGGTATTGATCTTCACCGGAGCTTTGGTTTACGCGCTAGGGCCTGCGATTTCGGTATTCGTGTCTATCGTTGGGATTTTCATCTTTGCCATGGGCTGTATGTTGCTTGGGGTTCGCTTGCTACGCTGACTGCGACGGCTTCCTTTCGTAGTTCAATCAAACCGCGCATCTTGATTGGCGAAAACGCTAGAGCCCCTGAGCCGCCGGTGCTAATCTGCCGCCATCTTGGCTTGCAGGAATTTTACGATGAACGATATTCGCGATCCGGTTTACGCGCGACTGCTCAAGGCGGCGCTGGAGTGTTTCCTTGCCGACGAACACCACAAGGTTACCACTCGTGCAATTGCCGACAAGGCAGGCGTGAACGTCTCGATGATCCGTTATTACTTCGGCAACAAGGAAGGTCTCTATGAAGAGATGATACGTGAGACGCTCAAGCCCATCCTGGACATGCTCGACAGCGATACGCTGTCCGACGTCGGCGGCTTCACCGAATATCTGCGCTTCTATTACGACACCATGCGCAAGCATCCCGAGTTTCCCAAGCTTATTCTCAAGGTGCTTGCCCTCAACCACGGACCGGGCCGACGTTTTATCCTGCAATTGTTGGAACGTGGCCGAAGCGGCGGCGCAAGGCGGCTGGAACAACTGAAGGCAAGCTGTCAGGTCGATCAGGCGATCAATCCCGACGTGGCGCGGATAGCTTTCGTCAGCCTTGCCATGATGCCCATGCTGCTGAAAGACATCTTCGAGGAACAGATGGGCGGGCAGATGGACGAAGCCTTCCTCGACGAACTCGCCGCGCTTAACGGCAAACTGTTGGCGGCTGGCATGGCCATCGCACAACCGGGAGCATTGACATGAGATTGCAAAAGAATGCCGGCGCGGTGCGCCGTTTCGCCAAACTCGCTCGATTTGGCACCTGGCTGCAAAACCTGCCCAACAAAATCGTGCCGGCCCCGTTCCGCTTGATCCAAATTGGTTCGGCCTTTTGGCAATCGCGGGCGCTGTATGTCGCCGCGCGGCTGGACATCGCCGGCGCGCTGGCCGACGGCGAATTGAGCGCCGAAACCCTTGCCGAACGCGTGGCAGCCGATGCCGATGCGCTCTACCGCTTGCTGCGCATGCTGGCGGCGATGGGCGTGTTCGAGGAAGTCTCGCCGCGTTGCTTCCAAAATAACAAGCTTTCGTCTTGTTTGCGCCCGGATCATCCCCAAAGCGTGCGGGCGATGGTGCTGATGCACAATTCGCCGGAAATGAGCCGGCCGTGGTTCGAACAATTGGAACAGGGCGTGCGCAGCGGCGTGCCGTTCGAATTGGCGCACGGGCAGGCTTTTTACGACTACATGGACAGCCACTCGCAGCGGACAGCAGGCCATTGTGTCGCCGAAACTTGAGTGGCGATACTTCTGTCACGCTTGCATCCCTGGCAGGCCCCGCCTCCCGTGTGGTCGGCAAAACGGTGGCGTCCGACGATCTGCCGCACTCGCGCCAGTGCATTCCATTTGTTCTACGCATTTCCGGTATCAATTGAGCACGTTGAGTAAGGCGCGAAGATTAGGCGCTTGTTACAGTAGCGCTCGATTGAGGAGGTATGAAAGTGGACGATAAAACGGCCAGCGCGGCCTATGCCATGCGTTTCGATAGGGTTTTCGATTACATAGACCAACATCTGTTCAAGCCGTTGTCGGTCGACGAACTGAGCAAACAGGCCAATTTTTCCCGATTTCACTTTCAACGCCAGTTCTCCGCTTACACCGGGTTGAGCACGACGCGCTACATTCGGTTATTGCGCTTACGCAAGGCGTCTTACCAACTGGTATTTCAGGAGCGGCGCAGCATTACCGATATTGGCCTGGACGCCGGTTTCGAGAATGCGGAATCGTTTTCCCGCGCGTTCAAAAAATGCATTGGACAAACGCCTACTCAATTTCGAAAGCACCCGGCATGGCAGCCATGGAATGAGCGCATGCTATTACCCAAACGCCTAAGGAGTCCCCGGATGAACGTTACCATCGTCGATTTTTCAGAAACCCTAGTCGCAGCGCTGGAGCACCGTGCATCACCCAGCCTGCTTATGGACACGGTCAGAAAATTCATAACCTGGCGTAAGCAAAGCGGCTTGTCGCCGATCATCAGCAGTCGGACGTTTGGTATCGCGTATGACGACCCGACTAACACGCCCACGGACTCATTCCGATTCGATGTCTGCGGGGAGGTCAAGCAACCCGTGCCGGCCAATTTGCACGGCGTGGTCAACAAGCAGATTCCGGAAGGGCGATACGCCGTGGTGCGCCATATCGGTTCAACCGACCGTATCAGCGACAGTGTTTATTACCTCTACCGGGAGTGGCTGCCGGAAAGTGGTGAGGAATTTCGGGAATTTCCGGTATTTTTTCATTACATCAAACGCGTGTCTGAAACGGCCGAACACGAACAGGTTACCGATGTTTATCTGCCTTTGGTGTAAGCGGAAAGCGGTCTAACTGCCGAGCTAGGGTAAAACTCGGGGTGCGTGGAGAGCAGGGCCGGGTGAAGATAATCTTTGCCATCCCTTGTGAAAAAGCGGAAGACTAAGATTTAGCTTTTCCGATGGCCTCCAGGGAGAAGAGTGAGTAAGCAGGCGTGTCATCGGTGTAAAAAAATCAGAACTGCGATCGCCTTGGTAAACACCTGCGCTTGGTCGACCTACGCCGATTTCTTCCGCAATAAATAGCCGGAATAAGCCACGTGTTCTCGGCCGGCGACATCGACTAGAAAGCCGGTAGTAACGAACAATCGATCGATCAAACCAGCGTTGTGTGGTGTAGCGGATTTGAGATTCCAAAAAGCCAATCATCACTATCCAATAATCAGAGAATCAAGTTAAACGACTGCTTTCCGTGGCGATGAACGGGTGAATCTTGGCGCCTCGGCCTTTGTTCAAAACCTGAATGAAGAGATCATTGATGAGACTTACGTCGCCTCGTGGACAAAGACAGCCACGGGCCATTCCGAGACGTCATAGTTGTAGCGATTGCTAACGACGGCGGCCAGATCCGTCAACAGAATCGAATCAATGGTGCTGCCAACCATGCCATCCGATAATGAGTCAAAGCCAACGTGAGCGACTTGGACTTTAGTGGCGAGCCACAGGGATGCGGAGTCAGCAGAAAAACATCATAATTTCAGTGTGAAATTTTCTGACAACAAAGAGTGTGTTGTGAAGATCTGGCACCTAAAAGCCAAGGAATTGAGACGATGAGGCGTTTCATTAGTGACAGTATAGGTTTTAGTATAGTAAATTAAGTTTAATATAAAAAAATCCTTATATTTCATGGGTAATACATTGCTGCATCATGGGCGTGTGTTGCATTTTCTCGTCTTGCTTGGCGCCTTGCGCTTTCTGGTTATTCATTTTTTAATTAATTGATATATAAACAATATTTGTTTTATATTTTTATTGGAACATTATCGACACTTATAAAAATTTATCTGCACTTTAGCGGGTAGTGTAGGTTTTAGTATGGGTTTCTTCAGGTTGTAGACATGCCTTAATTCGTTAAAAAAACCTATACCAAATGCAATTCTACGCCTGCACCGCAACAGCTTTGCAACCTGGGCGGGAATGGCTTTTGATGGTTACCCTGGAATATGTTTGTCTGCGAAGGTGAGAATCTGATTTTGTCGCTATAGAAGCTGTATTGATGGATGTCTTCGGCAGGTATCGATTGGTCATTGGCCGGCTGTGTCGTTTCTATTGGCTATTGTCGCCTGGGAGGCTTTGAAAAACCAGTGTGATTCTCGCAGTGATCCAGTATTAGAAGCCAACTGGACATGTTTACCGCCATAGTGCCTCAAAGGCTTCAGCTGAAATTGCGAGGATGTTTTACACGATGCTAAGCGACATGGCGGATTTACGATTCACTTTAATTAGCCGAGCAATGGCTTTTGATTTGATTCAAAAGTACGCTGCAGTATCGCTCGTGCAGGCTGGAATATTACGATGCGAGCTGGCGCTGCGTTGGATTATGCAATGGATGCTGGCAGACTGCCTGAAGCCGCGGTAGATTGGTGGCGCTTAATTTTGGCGTCTGCGACAAGATTTATGAGCGCAAATAGCCCATTTACCAAGCCGTGTCTAAAAGCTAAGCCCGCTTTACGCGGGCTTTTTTGTGCGGATTGCTTTGAATTAGCCGTTGGCCGCAGAGAGCTCGACGCTTCGTTCGAAATAGTCTCCCTGTATCAGATCAAAGCCGGTATTGCGAGCCAATGCGGCTGTGCGTTTGTCATCGATTTGCAGTATGAAGCTTCGGCTGTTGATCGAGCTTGCCAAACTGCTTAATTGTTGGAGTTTTTCCAGGAGTTTATTGTCGCGGATGCGGTCCAATTCCAGCGCCGAGATGCCGACGAAGTCGGGCGCCGCGCGAGTAATTAACTCGAAGGCCGATTTTTCCAGCGAGTGATAATCAAACTTCAATGCCAGTTGGTAACCGCGGCGTTGATAATTTTGCAGGCCGCGCAGCAGCAATTGATAAAAACCGGCATAGGCGTTGTTGGCGGTCAGCGTGATGGCGACGTTGGTGGTTTGCAGGCCGCAGGCCACTATCACCTCTTCAAAATAAGCGCCATGATCTTCCTTGACACCGAGAATGTGCCGCGGGTCGACTTCCAGAAACAATAATTCGTCGAGATGCGCTTGCGGCAAATAATTCAGCATATGCACGGCTCGCGACATCCGGTCGAAGTTGATGATGGACTCGACATTAGCCTGTTCGGCCTGGGGCTGGGCCAGGTATTGTTCCAGCTCGCTGCTTTGTATCGTTTGTTTGTTGATAGTGGATACGTTCAGTTGCGCAATGTGACCTATAACATTGGCCGTGCGCAAAGTCTGGCGCAGTGGTGACAATCTGCTGCCGATGCAGATGGGGCCGAAGACCCCGTGCACCGCGCCGTTATCCAGCACAAACGGCCGTAAGCCGTTATTGTGTTCCTGCTCCAGTCTATCGTTAAAATATTCGACTAATTGTTGTAAAGGCATGAGTATCTGTCCAGTAAATCCCTAATAACTGATGGTTTGCTAATAAACGCAGAGGGTAGCGAAACTAACTCATTAAATAAAACGATAATATTTGAAATTAATATGCCTAAATTAGAAGTGCAGCCGCAAAGCCAGGCATGCCGATTTTTAGGAAAGTGGTCAAACGCAATGCGACGTGTAGGTCGATCTGCACGGGCGGTTGTTTCTATGCGTGGTTTGGAAATGGAACTCGTCCGAGTGGGGCTCGGACAAGTCCCGACAAGCCGGGTTGCTGGCTGGAAATGCCTTAATGCTGGATGTTTGGCGTTTGGAGCCGATGGAATTATTCGCGAACCCGAATCAAATCGTGGCAGCTTTTGCAAGATGCGCCGACTTTACCGAACTGAGCTTTAACTTCCGCCGCATCGCCATTGGCCGCCACTTTTTGCAACTCGTTGGCTTCCTTGATGAAGGTCGCTTCAATTTCTTTCACCTCGTCCTGCTTTTCGAAAAATTCAGGTTTCAGACGGGTCGGTTTCCAGCCGGTGCCTTTATCGGTGCCTGGGCCGTAAAGGCTGAGCAGGCCGGAATTAGCGACCGCAGCAACGGCATTCGCGGCCGCGATCACCTGATCCTTGTTAAAGGTTTCCGGATGGTCGGCTGCCTGCGCTTTGATTTTTGCGGTATTCCAGCCTAAGAACGAGTAGGCGGATTGGCGGAAGCGGATTTGATCTTCCATGTCGCCGGCCACGGCCGCCGTCGTGGCAGCGCCCAGCGCCAGTGCGAATATCAGTTTCAATTTCATGGGTTAACTCCTTGTGGTTGTAGAAAATGTAACGTTTAAGTTTTTGGATGGGCCGTAGCCGTTTGGAAGCTGGCCAACGGCGCCAGATAATTCACAAAGCCGCCGCTCCAAACGCCCCAGACCACCGTCACCGAAATCAACAAAGTGATGACGAAACGGAACGGACCGACCGGTTTGATCGGGGAGGGCGCCAAGGATCTGGGCAATTGCTTTTTGCCGGTCAGCATCGCGCCGACCAGATTGGTTTTTTTCAGGCGTTGGTACAGGACAATCGCGCTGACATGCACGGCTACCAAACCCAGTAGGATATTCACCGCGTATATATGCCAGCCGCTCAGTTTATCGCTGAGCTCTTTATCGATGCTATGAAACAGCGGGCCTTCGAAAGCAATATCGTCGTTGGCGAACAAGCCGGTGACGGCCAGAAAGCTCAAGACTGCCAGCAAAGCAATAATCGCTATCGCACCGGCCGGATTGTGGCCGACGCCTTGCCATTCGCCTTTAACGTATTCCACCAGTCTGGAAAAGGTCGGAAAGAAACTGGCGAAACGGGCATGGGTCGTGCCGATGAAGCCCCAGATCAATCGAAATACCAGCAAGCCCAAAATCAAACTGCCGAAGCGGGCATGCCAGTCGGTCAGATTGCCGCCTAGTTTGCCCGTGGCGTAAGCGCCAGCCACGGCTATGACCAGCAACCAGTGAAACAATCGTAATGGCCAATCCCAAATATGCACTTCCACTTTCATTGAAATCCTCCCGATGATTTAACTGTCGCGTAGATAAGCGTTGAAGAAACTGATGGTTCTGTCCCAGGCCAGCTTGGCGGTGGCGGCGTCGTAGCGTGGGGTGGTGTCGTTGTTAAAACCGTGTTGCACACCCGGATAGGTGTGGGATTCGTAATTGACGCCGGCTTTTTGCAGGGCCGCTTCATAGGCTGGCCAGCCGGCATTGATGCGGTCGTCGACGCCGGCGTAATGGATCAGTAACGGCGCCTTGATTTTTGCGGCCTGATCGGCGGCGGGTTGCGCGCCGTAGAACGGTACGCCAGCGCCCAGATCCGGTAGCCGTGTAGCCAGGAAGTTGACGATGCCGCCGCCGTAGCAAAATCCTACCGCGCCCAACTTGCCGTTACCTTGCGGCAGTTTTTTGATGGCTTGCGCCGCTGCCAAAAAGTCGGCCTGGGTTTTTTCTTTATCCAGTTTTTGGAACAATTCGCGGGCTTTGTCTTCGTCGCCCGGATAACCACCCACGGTAAACAGCGCGTCCGGTGCGAAGGCAATGAAATTGTCGAGCGCCAGGCGCCGGGCGATGTCTTGGATATGCGGATTCAAACCCCGGTTTTCGTGGATAACCAACACCACGGGTAGTTTGCCGGCGGCTTTGGCCGGTTGCACCAAGTAGCCACGTATTCTGCCGTTACCGTGGGGGGAGGGGTATTCCACGTAAGTGGCTTTGATGCGCGGATCGTTGTCGGCGACTTGTTTCGCTTCAGCGAAACGCGGATTCAGCGCTTCCAGCAGCGCTTCGGCGGTCAGGCCTAATAAAGCGTATTTAGGCACCGACGATAAAAAATCCCGTCGGGAAATATCGCCGTGCACATATTTGTCAAAAGCTTGTAACGCTTCCGGATGAAAGTCTTGAGCGGTCTTGCGCGCCATCCTACAGTTCCTCTAAAAGTTTGTTCCTAAACGCAAGGAAACCCTGGACGCAGCGTCTGCATCCTTGGTTTTGGCGTGGTTCGGATTGTGCTTGTGCCACGGCGTTTGGTGCCGCGATTAGCCAGCCGGGCAAACTTGTTACCCGGCCGGATCATGATTTATTGCGGAACCGTCAGAACCGACAGCTTGGTGACGCCGGCTCGTTCGATGGATGACATAACCTTGGCAACGATGCCGTATTGCACCGCGTCATCCGCATTCAGGTTTAACGCAAACTCCGGATTGGCCGCCAGGCGGTTTCTCAGTTCGCCTTCGATGATTTCCAATGGAAACTCCTGTTTATCGATGTAGATTTTGCCTTGCGCATCGACACTCAAGTAAGACGCTTGTTTGTCATCCGGCGGCGCGGTTTCCGCGGTTTTCGGTAAGTTGACGTGTACCGCCTGGGTTAATAAGGGTGCGGTGACGATAAACACCACCAACAGTACCAACATCACATCCACCAGGGGCGTGACGTTGATTTCACCCATGACGTCATCGCCGCCGTCTTCTTTCGTATTGAATGCCATTATGCGTGCGCCTCTTTCGCGATTAATTCTTCATGGGTATCTTTGATATTGGATTTTTTGCCGCCGCTGACATCGGTCAAACGTGCGGAAGCTGCCGCCGCTGCCGGTTTGCTGCCGGCGCGTTCGATGATGAACGAGCTTTTCAGGGCCAAATGCACAAAGTCGATCGCAAAATCGTCCAGGAAGGCCCAAACCACTTTATTGCGGCGGATGAAAAAGTTGTAACCCACTACCGCCGGTACCGCGACCGCGATACCCACTGCCGTGGCGATCAATGCTTCCCCGATAGGGCCGGCGACTACTTCCAAGCTGGCCGAACCGGTTTTGCTAATATTGGTCAACGCGCCCATGATGCCCCATACGGTACCGAACAGACCGACGAACGGCGAGATACTGCCAATAGTCGCCAGCACTGCCAGACCGCTTTCCAGGGAGCCGCGTTCTTTTTGCATTTGCTGACGCAAGCGTCTGTCCAACAATTCCTGTCTGTCCCAGGTGTGTTCCAGGTCATGGGTAGACGCACCGCCGTCAGTCTCGATCAATGTGGAAAAACCGATACCGGCGACTCGGGCAGCCGGGCCATCCTGGTTTTCCAAATGTGCGGCAGCCTGGATATTAGGCGCGCTCCAGAATTCCTTGTTGTAACGGCGGTTGTGATAGGAAATGCGGATGTGTTGGACGCCTTTGATCAGGATTAAGCCCCAAGTCACGGCCGAAGCGGCGATTAAGGTGTTCAGGGTGCCATCGACTATGACATTGGTTGCGATATCAGACATTTTTGATCCTCAAAAAATAATTACAATTTAAAAGTGAATGGAACCGTGGTGTAGCGGGCAATCGCCGTATCGCCGCGTTTGGCCGGCACGAAAGACCACTTCAGAACGGCTTTGACGGCAGCATCGTCCAGGACTTTCTGGCCGCTGGATTTGCTGACGGTCACGCTATCGGTGGTGCCGTCTGGCAGCACGTGTACTTTCATCACCACTTTGCCTTCCCAACCGCGTTCTTGCGCGACTTCGGGATATTCGGGCAGCGGGTTGTGCAGGTAAGCCGCGTCGGCTACCGGCTCGGTGATTTTTTCTTCAACCACTGGTGCAGGTGGTGCGGGCGGAGCCGGTGGGGCGTTTTCTACCACCGGCCCTTCAACAGGCGCCGGCGCCGGCGCTTCCTCAACGACTTTGGGCACGGGTTGGATTTTTGGCGGCTTTAGCGGTACGACCTTGGGTTTGGGCGGTTGCGGTTTAACTTTTGGCGGCGGTGGCGGCACCGGTTTGGGTTGCGGCCTGGTCAAAGTGATTTGTACTTTGGTTTCGGGCTTGATCGGCTCCACAATTTCTTGTTCAAACGCCGCGCCGCTGAAGTGATCGACTACCGTGTTGTGGATAAAGATGGTTAGTGCGCCGATTAATAGAAAATCGACCCATTTGTGATCGCGGGTTTCGGTGACGTATTTAAAGTCTCCCAAGGCCACCGCAACCCGTGAATGCGTCAAACCTTCCGGCAACGGAGTGACAGGCGATTTTAATGAAACCACCTCTGCCGCGTCCCAATCCGCGGGGGCTCCCGCCGGTACCAGTTTATTAAAAGTTGCTAAAGGACTACTCATGCCAATGTTCCCCATTTCTTAAATATAAAGGCCATATTCCCCGTTGTGCCGCGTAAAGTAAGCGATTGTTTAAAATGGTGAATAGGCTTTGATCGCTGCTATTGATTTCTAATACAGCACGAGCTGTGCCAGATTGTCGGATGGCGTCGCTATATCTGGCTTGGATGGCGAGTTAGAACGCTAAGTGGTTTATTTATCGATTGTTTTTCAGGGAAAACGCCGGGTGGTGCGCGAGCGGATAGCTAGGAATTTCAGTGGATGTTCAACCCCGCATTGCTTGCTGAGCACCAATTTTCCGGAGCTTGTGTTTAAAGGGTGTTTACAGGGCAACAGTTGTTGAGTGGAAGAGATGTCTTAGCCGCAAACGACAACTTGCGTTGAGTGTGGGATGGGCCTAAGTAAGCCGGCGAGGACGCGCTGCTGTCGGCTTGCGTCGCCAATGCCGACAGCTACAGAAGACCTTTGGGTTTGGTCGGAGCTTTTGTCCGCCAGCAATTTCAATACCTGCCGCAAGCGTTGTTAGGCGGTTTGGGATTGCAATCGTTGCCGTTTCGCAAAAGGCATAAAGGCTAACGGTATGTAAGGTTGGGGTTAATAGTTTGCCGGTAGCTATAAGTTTATGCCGTGTTGACTTAGCCATGGCTTTAGAAAGCTCCATAACAGTCCGGCTGTACCGCTACCGACAATAACCGGAATAACCCCGGCTTTGTAACGAAACAAAGCCAGTATGGCGGCTAGCCCGATTACTAGAGCGACCTTGTCCGCCACGCCTTCAGATCCTTGGGGCCAGAAGACGTGATAGGCAAAGAATACAGCCAGATTCAGAATGACACCTACCACGGCGGCGGTAACGCCGGTCAATGGTGCGGTGAATTTCAAATTGTTGTGAGTTGATTCCACGAGCGGTCCGCCGGCCAAAATGAACAGAAAGCTGGGCAGGAAGGTGAAGTAAGTCACCACGGTAGCGGCTAGTGCGCCCGCTAAAAATAAATGCTCGCCGCCGAATAGTGTTTGGTTCCAGCCGGCGACGAAGCCGACGAAGGTGACGACCATGATCAGTGGACCGGGTGTGGTTTCGCCCAAGGCCAGACCGTCAATCATTTGCGTTGGTGTCAGCCAGTGGTAATGTTCCACCGCGCCCTGGTACACATAAGGCAGCACCGCATAGGCCCCACCGAACGTGAGCAGGGCCGCTTTGGTAAAAAACCAACCCATCTGCGTTAATGCGCCGTCCCAGCCGTACTGAGTGCAAAGCCAACCGAGCGCACCGCCCCATAATCCCAAAGCGATAAAGGCCAGCCTGACCAGCTTACCGGTATTGAAACGGGCGTGCTCGGGGGGAGGCGTGTTGTCGTCTATCAATGCCGGGCCGAAGTGTGGGTTAGATTTGCCGTGACCTCCGCCCAAATTAAAATATTGGGGGGCCCATTTACCGCCAAGCGCGCCAAGCAAGCCGGCGACGAACACGATTAGCGGAAACGGTATTCGTAACGCAAAAATAGCCAGAAACGCTAGGGCGGCGATTGCCCACAACCAAGCGTTTTTCAAGGTTCGGGAGCCGATCCGATACGCGGCAAACAGTACAATCGCGGTTACGGCGGGTTTTATGCCATACAGTATCCCGGCCACGGCTGGTAAATGCCCGTAAGCCATATAAACCCAACCCAAACCGATTAGAATCAACAAGGATGGCAATACAAACAAGCCGCCGGCCATGATGCCGCCCCAGCTGCGATGCATCAGCCAGCCGATATAGGTTGCTAATTGTTGGGCTTCCGGGCCGGGCAGCAGCATGCAGTAATTTAAGGCATGCAGGTAACGGCGCTCGGAGATCCAGCGCTTATTTTCTACCAGATCCTGATGCATGATGGCGATCTGTCCGGCGGGACCGCCGAAGCTGATAAAGCCCAGTTTCAGCCAATACCCAAAAGCCTGTTTCAAACTCACGGGCGGCGGTGGATTGCTGGATGCCTGATTGTTGTTCATCGGTTTGTTCCTGAGAGGGCCTTACAAAAAGTGTCGAAAATATTTCCCGGTTTCGATCTGCGAAGCAAACGCGGCTTGCCATGACTTTGCCTGATTTGGCGCGTGTCTTTGTTGTTTGGCATCAATTATGCTCGAAAATTTATGAGATTTGTTTGTCAACTAATTGACTATCATAAGAAAAATTTTGCAACTAAGCGTTTTAAAATTCGCCACGCAACGGGTATCGGACTATTATTAGTCCTGTTTCCAGGAATGCTTTTGCGGCCTGGTTCGCAGTACGGAATTAAAAATGTGTTAAGCGATCGATGCTTAGATAGGAACGCATTTGCCATAGCGGATTGTTAATCGTCAGGGTAATTTTGGCCGCTACCGGCAGATAGCTTAGACCGAGCGGGTTGGACAAGCGTCTGTAACAGGAGGATTTGTTCGCCGAGCTCATAATGCCAACTTTGGAACAGGAGGAAATCATGAAAGCCCATGATTTTTCGTTTCTGAAGCAGTCCAAACCCATTTCCGCCGTCATTGGCGGCTGGCTGGTTATTTGTGCGCTAAATGTCCTCGCAGATGCGCCGCCGGTAAGTTTTGAAACGCCTTCCGCGTTAATTCTGACTCCTTCGGATCAAGCACTGACAGCCGATGCCACTGATAGCTCGAATCTTTTGTTGAGTAATGCCGGGCGCAGCACGGCAAACATTAATCCGACTGAAAAACGCAAAAGCCGACCGGTAAACTTGGGTTGTGGTGTCGATGTGAATCAATTCCCCAGTGAAGACAATTCGCTGTCTAGTCGATTGGTTGGGGCATGCGATTTGAAGCTTCGCTATTGAATTAGGTGTCTGTCGGCCGGGCCAGGTTCAGCCTGAAGTTTAAGTTTTTAGGCCTGGAAATATGCTTAGCCGACCAGATGTTGGATTTGCTGACTGGTGATCGCGACGGTATTTAATTTGCGGATTTGCGGTTCGATGCCGTCGAAATTGCCGCGAAACTCCATCAAGCGCAGTTCGGCTTCAACATCGGCTACATCCAGCAGGTTTTTCAGCAACCTATCCTGCATTTCTCGCCAGCCGCGCTGCCGGCCGAAATAACCTTCCAGGCATTCGCCCACCAGCATGAATGCCGCGGTAAATACGGTCAATACGGCAAACGCCAGTACCAACTTGGGTATTCCCTGAGTCAAGGCCGCTA
Source organism: Methylomonas sp. PHL2-19 (assembly GCF_059331595.1). NCBI lineage: Bacteria > Pseudomonadati > Pseudomonadota > Gammaproteobacteria > Methylococcales > Methylococcaceae > Methylomonas > Methylomonas sp. PHL2-19. Next base: position 3,173,293 of record NZ_CP196839.1, on the reverse strand, counting down.
TCAATGCGCCCGCCGACACGGTGGCGATGGTGCTGCCGATCAGACGTAAGCGCACCGAGCCTCGCAAACGCGCGCTCAGCAAATTATAGTTACTCAAACACTCCTGCTTGACTAGGCCCTTGGTGTTCATGGCTAAATCAACCAGTAACTGCGATTGCGAAGCGCTGTCTTGCCCAAGTAATTTTCCGGGCCTGAGGGTTTCGGTGTAACCGGGGTGTTTCGCGCAAATTTGATCCAGCAATTCCGGTCTTAACCTGCTTAGCAGATTGACCAGAGCCTGTATATCAAGAGCGATTGAGTCAAGCATGCATATCTCCGCCGGGGCGAGTAAATGGACAACACCTCAATAATAACCGGGCTTGGCTATTGCGGGCACTGTTTTTTCGGCATTGCGCAAGTTTAGGAGAATTGGCGCAAAAGCCAAGGAGATAAACTTTGCTAAAGCAACCGGCCTTGATGATGTACGATTAGATCGCCTGAAATGTCTTAATTGATCGGCGTTTTGTTGGAGCGAAATTACGAGATTATTCCGGCCACGCCAGGCCTCGTGCTGCCTGGCGTACTGGTTAGAAAAGGGTTGTGAGTACCTAGCGGCAATCGAATTGCTTAGGCCAGTCCCGGTAATTGAACACCTGGCCTTCCTGACGTACGGTGTCGACTGCGGCCAAATCCAGGTCAGCGTAAACCCATTGAACTTCGTTATATTCGCCGATAGCCAAAATCCCGTTATTCGGAAATCCACGATCTACCGGCGTGTAAATCGCCGCCGCGCCGCAGTTGACGTCCACCGCTTCCGACCAATCGGCGTTGCCAACCAAGGAGGCTTGTACGACATAGCATTGATTTTCCAAGGCGCGGGCCTGGCAACCGATGCGCACCCGGTAATAACCGGCCTCGGTATCGGTGCAGCTAGGCACCAGAATCAAGGTGGCGCCGCGTTCCGCTTGTTGGCGGGCGTAATGCGGAAATTCGCTGTCGTAGCAGATATTGATGGCGACTTTGCCGAATACGGTATCAAATAACTTGATGTCCAAGCCACGGGAAATATGCCATTGCTCGTTCTCGAAGCGCGTCATGGTCAGCTTTTCTTGATAATCCAAGTTGCCTTGCGGGGTGAAGAAATAGGCGTGATTGCGAAATTCGCCGTTGGCGTGTTTGACCGGGTAAGTCCCTGCTTGAATGTAGACTCGGTATTCGGCGGCCAGCGCTTTAAATAGGTCCAGATAGCCGGGCAGCAAGGTTTGCAAAGCATCTAACTGGCCGTTCAACGAGGAATACACTTCCTTGGGAAACAGCGATGCCAGTTCCATGCAGGCATATTCCGGGAACAAAAGAATGTCGGCTTTGTTATCGGCGGCTTCTTTGACCCAACGGCGGGCCTTGATTTCAAAGTTTTCCCAGGTTTCCAGGAAGCTGATGTCGTATTGGGCGCTGGCAATTTTAGGCACGGTCTTCCCTCAACCAAAAAGTCATCGGTTTGGCGGTTTCGGCGACGTCGTCGAGATCCTTCCAGGTGTAGGTGGTTTTCAACTCGGGATGTTTGAAGTAGCCGCGCTTGTTCCAGAACGCATCCAGTGGCACGTAATCGGCTGGCCGGCGCGGGTGGTCAAGCGGGCGCTCGACGCAGCAAAAGGTGATGTGTCTGAAACCGCCCAAATCTTCGGCATGGGCTTCGCGTTGTTCGAAAAACTTCACGCCAATGCCGAGCCCACGGTAGGCCTTGTTCAACACCGATTCACCACAATAAAACACTTGATTCGGATCGTAGCAATGTTCGATGAACGGCTTTTTGACCTCGTCGGTTTCATATTTCAACGGGATCGCCGTCGACGCGCCGATGATGGCGTCGCCATCGAACGCCAGCACGATGACGCTTTCCGGGCAATTTATATAAGTTTGCAGGTATTTCTTCTCGTACTCGTAATCGCCGTCATACAAATACGGAAAATCCCGGAACACCTCGATGCGCAGTCGCGCCAGTTCCGGAATGTATTGAATCAAGGCGTCGCCGCTGAGGCGCTGGATGCGGATGTCTTTGCTCATGCTGGTTTGCGGTTGAATGAAAACAAAATGTCGGTCGCCAAGCTTAAGGCGCGAAAGACATATTGTATTGTAGGCGGTAGCGAATTGCCTATGGCAAAGGTTTATGAACCAGCCAGCTAATCAAATTTCAATGCAGCTCCCGTTTCGTCAAAGCGTAACAGGTCGATCTCGCCATCCGCATCCGTTATTTCCGCCTCGGCTAGAACCCCGTTAGCATGATAGGTGTAGACATGGCGTAATTCCACTTCGCCATAGACCAGTTTTTCCAGCAGCATCAGACGTTCATCGGCAGCGTAGCAGCCGCGGAAGTAGGTGTTGCGGTTTTCCAGATGGCTTTCGTCTGCCAGTTCGTTGACCAGTTTCAAGGGTAGTTTTACGCCGCTATAGCTAATGAAATAGCGGGTATCGCAGTTTTCTAATTCCACTTCAATTTTCCCAAGTCAAAGAAACTAATTTCCGCAATATTTGTGCCGGAATAAGCGAGCCGAATTGTCTGGGTTTCTTGCCGGTCTAAGCGGATAACGCTGTGGTAAATCGTCCGCTACGGGTCTTGATTGTCGGATTTGCTACATGGCGGGTTAAGTAACGGAGGCTTGGAAATGTCACAACTGCGCCAATGACAGGGCCGATACGCATAGCGCATCAGTCAAGCACAGTCTGGCTTCGTTTTTGCTTGACCCAGGTTTTTAATCAGCCTGGTGCCTATGAAACTGTTTCTGGATTGGTCGTCTTATGAAAATGCCGGGATGGGCGACGCCTATGCTGATATTCCCAAGCATGGCGCCGATTTCGCCAAGGCCGTGGCGGTGTGTATCGGCAGCAAGCAATGCGAACGGGATGCTAAAGGGGTGATGTGCCCTAGCTATAGGGTTACGCAAAATGCTGGTTTATCGCCGGGCGGACGAGTAAGGGCGTTGAAGGCAGCTTTGAACGCCGATAATGATGCGGCTTTTTTCAATCCGGAACTGGCCGAAACCATGGCCTTGTGTATCAGTTGCAAGGGTTGTAAGCGCGAGTGTGAGAACGAAGTGGATATGGCCTTGATCAAGGCCGAGTTTCTGGCCCAGCAGGTAAAGCGAAACGGCGTTTCACTACGCCGGCGGCTGTGGGCGGAGTTGCCGAAAATACTACGTTGGCGCGCGCTCCGGCCCTTAATCCAGTGGCGCAATCGCCTGCCGCTGCTGGCGCGTTTAGGCGAAGCCGGGCTGGGCATCAGCGCCAAAGTCCACTTGCCGGAACCTGCCGCGCAAGCATTTCAGGTGCCGGCCCAATCCGAATTAAGTTTGCATCCGGAGTTAGCTGACAAACAAGTCGTGTTACTGGTCGATACCTTTAACTATTACTTCAACCCGGCTGCTGCAGAAGCGGCTAAAAAGTTGCTGCATAGCGCCGGTTACCATGTGCATATCGCTACGCCCTTGGCTGGCGATGACGCGGATCGACCCTTATGCTGTGGCCGCACCTACTTTTCCAATGGTCTGATCGATAAAGCCCGCATCGAAGCGCAGCGCATGCTGGCGGCTCTCGCCGAGCATGTCGCTGCGGGGCGCACGATTATTGGTCTGGAGCCCTCTTGTATTCTCAGTTTACGCGACGAATATTTAAAACTCGGCTTGGGCGAACCGGCGCAAAAACTGGCGGAAAAGGTCTTGTTACTGGAAGAGTTTATCGTCCGCGAGCAAGCCGGCAAACGCTGGCCTATTACCTTTCAATCCATCCCCGGCGTTAACAGCTTGTTATTGCACGGCCACTGTCATCAAAAAGCCGTTGGTGCGATCAAGTCGGTGCGCAAACTTCTCAAGCAACTGCCGGATTTGAAATTCGAGCTGATCGAGTCGTCTTGCTGCGGCATGGCCGGCAATTTTGGTGTCGAAACCGAGCATTACGAGCAAGCCCAAGCTATGGCCGAGCTGGCCTTATTTCCAGCGCTGCGCGCCGAACCTGACGCACTGCTGGTCAGCAATGGTTTCTCTTGTCAGCAGCAGATCGGTAATGGCGGTTTCGCCAAGCCGCTGCATTTAGCCGAAGTACTTTGTTTAGCTTTACCGTCACAGGATTGATGCCATGAAATTAACCATCGACAAACGTCATCTCGAACAACTGCTTAACGATCACCCCCGCTTGCAAAGCATCAATGAGCAATTGCGTTTTGGCACCAAAGCGCAAGTGCCTTACGATTTACTCAGTGAGGCCGAATTAGCCAGTCTGGCCGACATCTACTTGCAACACGGTGAAGCCTTACAACAGCAAGCAGCGCTATTGATAGCTTTGCAAGCGGCGCTGGCCGACAACAGCCATCGCTACAACGTCGATCAACTGGAAATGTTGTTGCCGGCCATTGCCAATTATTTATTGGAGGGCGGGCTGCGTGGTTGGCTATTTCATGTGCAGCCTTCCGGCAGAACCTTGGCTTATCTGATCACTCGCCTGGATTACACCCCACCGGGAGAAGAAGAAGCCGGGCGGATCCTGATCGAATTAAAGGCCAACACCAAGGGTAAAATCATGGTTGAGAGCCTCATCATTCGGAGCAAAGATCTGGCGAACAAAACCATCCCGGAGATTTTTGCCACCAAAGGTTATTTAAAAGAAACCCCGGAATTAATCGCTAGTTACGATGAGGCTACCGCCCGGTATTTTGATTGGCGCGCTCGGTATGGTGAACAGTTTTCCGGGTGGGGCACCGGCGAATATGCCGAGGATCCAACCGCCAGCCATCGCAGCAGCGACTGGACGCGCAAGAATACGGTAGTCATGTCCTCGGGTGGCGGGATCTGCCGCTTGGTCAACGACGAAAATATCCTCAGCGAACGGGCTTTGAGTCTGGACGCATCCGGCGACATTCTGGGCACCTATCTGCGTAAAGCCGGCAAAAGCATGCGCTACGACAGCAAAACCGAAAGCGCCATGGAAGCCGCCAAAGCCGATGTACCCAAAGGCATGTTCACGGAAATGCCAGTGCATGGTTATATCCTGATGTTTCATCTGGAATTGCATCACCATGTCTGGGTGCACGTCGACGATACCCAGCCTTATGTGTATCAGCCGGAGTTGAAACAAAAGCTGATCCTGCCGCCCGAACAAACCGATTTGATCGACATTCTGACCGCGGAAATGGACATGCTGATGGACGACATCGTCGCCGGCAAATCCGGCGGTACCACGGTGCTGTGTGCAGGTCCGGCGGGGGTCGGCAAAACGCTGACCGCCGAGGTGTATTCGGAAATCATCAAGCGGCCCTTGTACCGAGTGCATTCCGGGCAGTTGGGTTTAAACGTCGCGGAGATGGAAAAAACCTTGAAGGACACTTTGATCCGTGCCCAGCGCTGGGGGGCTGTGATGCTGATTGACGAAGCCGACGTGTACATCAAAAGCCGGGCAGACAATTTGGCTTCCAATGCCGTAGTCGGTGTGTTCTTGCGGGTGCTGGAGTATTTCAACGGCTTGTTGTTTCTGACCACCAACCGGGTCGATGACATCGATGAAGCCATCATTTCCCGTTGTATCGCCATGCTGCGCTACCACGCCCCGGATCATGCGGACAGATGCAAAATCTGGCGGGTCATGACCGAGCAATTTAGCTTGCCGGTCAGGGAAGAATTGATCGACGAACTGGCGGCCATCTTTCCCGGGGCTACGGGGCGCGACATCAAGGGCTTGACCAAACTGGTCGCTAAATTCTGCCAGCAAAAACAACTGGCGCCGGAGTTGGAGGTGTTCAAGCGTTGTTCGGTGTTTAGAGGCCTGGAGTTGCTGGACGAAGCCGCCTAGTTTGAAAAGAGGGTGTCTGTTTTCCTCGAATAGGGGTGAATTACAAATACACTTAATATTGTTACTGTTTTATTAAGTAAAACAATATATTACCGCTTGCGTGTATTGTTGAATTTAAATAAGCCGATATAGTGAATGCGAGATTTCGTTTCGACCGATAAACGGTCCGGGAGGCCAAATGAAGATCGCTAAGATAGGAAATACCGGCATAGCTATGCTGATCGTTGTCATTGCCGGTTTGCTCGGCATACTACCGATGGGGTTGGTGTTTTCCATATTGCTCTTTGCCGCATTGATGCGTGGTAGCGTGATGTTGATTGATAAAGCCATTGATAGCGGGGCACAAGCGAAGGAAATTGATCGGCATTAATTCCGGTTGGCATATTTGCCAATTGCTTGAAGTTTAGGAAAACTAATGGGTAGCGATGCCCGGCTTTACGGCTTTTATGCTGGGATTCGGGTTGTTCATCCCAATCGACGGTCCTGCCTTGCCGTTGGGCCTCGCCTGGACCGAGGGGTTGGGCGCCGCTCGGCTCAAAGCCACACACCATTGGGTAGCTCGACGCGAAGGCTCTCGCACTTCTCGTCTATTGCGATTTCAAGTTTTGCGATGACCTTCAGAATTGTATGCAATGCGTCGCGTCTGAATGGCGACCGCGGATCACGGAATATGCCGACATCTCCATCTGGGATCAGCCTTATGTGCATGTCTAGAACTTCCGCGTCGGAGTGAGCCACTTGTTTGTTCCGAAGCTCGATCAGCGCTTCATGAAGTTCGCGCTGGCGACTGCTTAGCGTTCTCAGCAGGACTCCAGGAACTGTGGTATCTGCAACTGAGGAGTTCCGACGCGAGGCCACAAATGGGCGAGCGTAAGAGACGACCAGAGCGGTGGTTAACGACATGAGAAGTGGTACGGGTTGCTTACGTCTTGGGAGTGGGATTCGGCGTTCGAGGAGTTCCTCTGCTGCGGCTTTGGCTTCGTCTAGGTCGATGCGTGCCAAGTATAGGCGCCGATACAAGCGCATTTGCGGCTGAAGTTCTGGCGGCAACTCAGTGAGTTCAAGAGAGTCTGACTTGGAGTCTGATGGCATTTGTGGCGCCTAACTAAAATTAGGCATCCTAAATGACGCAAAACATTGCGTCAAAACGATGTCAAAACGTTTTAAAAAATAGAAATATCCTTTCATTTCAACTGTGTGTCTGCATTTAGCACTGCCTAAATCAAATGGGTTAACCATCAAATTTTACCCAAACTATTTCTGCAACCGCCCCCGCCTCGCATCCATCGGATTCTGCTTTAAAGACCGGTAAATCTCTATACGATCAGCGGTACTAATGACTTTATCCAAATTACAAACCTGTCCAAAAATCCCCACCTTCTGCTGACCTAAATCGATTTCCGGAAACTCCCGCAAAATACCGGAAGCTTCTATGGCGAGTTCGACGGTGGAATTCGCCGCCAGGCTGATGGGAATAAGCAGTTGTCGATCCGGCGTGGCGTAAGCCACTTCCACCGCTATCAAATCATCCGCCATACAAGGCTTTGGCACGTTGGGTGAAGGAGGTGACCATGGTGTTGCAGATTTGATTGAACACCGGACCAAAGGCCAAATTGGCCAGCATGCCGGAGATTTCAAACTCCAGGTCCAGCGAGATTTTGCTGGCGTCTTCGCGAAGCGGCATGAAACTCCAAAAGCCCTCTAGCGAGGAAAAAGGCCCGTCCAGCAAACTGATTTGGATTCTGCCGCCTTGATCGATTTTGTTACGTGTAGTGAAGGATTTATGAAAGCCGGCCTTGGCGATGTCGATTTGGCCTTCGACGATATTGCCTTCACGCTTCAAGATTTTGCTGCCGGAGCACCAGGGTAAGAATTTGGGATACGACTCAATGTCATCCACCAGATCAAACATCTGCTTTGCAGAAAACTTGACCAAGGCGCTTTTTTGTACAACCGTGATCATTTACAGCACCCCGAGTACATGTAAGAAGACGATGAATACGGCAGCCGGCGCCACGTATTTGATCAAAAATTGCCAGGCTTGAAAGCCTTGCGCAGGCAGTTCCAACTCTTGTTCGGCATGGGCTTGTTTCATCATCCAGCCGGCAAACACCGCGATGCACAAACCGCCCAAGGGCAGCATCAGGTTGGCGGTCAGGTAATCCAGAAGCTCGAACAGGTTTTTATCGAAGATTTTAAAGTCGGACCAAATATTAAACGAAAACACCACGGCCACGCCTAAGCCCCAGCAGGCAGTGCCGGACCAGACACAGGCTTTTTGCCGATCAATATTTTTGTTTTCCACCAGCCAGGCTACGGTCGGTTCGATCAAGGAAATGGACGAGGTGAGGGCGGCGAAAAACAGCAGTACAAAAAACAGCACGCCGAATAGCCAACCACCGCTCATATGCCCAAAGGCCAAGGGTAGGGTTTGAAAAATCAGACCAGGCCCGGTAGACACTTCTAACTGGTTGGCAAACACCAAGGGAAAAATGGCGATGCCGGCCAGCAAGGCTACGGCGGTATCCGCGCCGGCGATGAAAAACGTGGTTTTGGCAATCGAGACATGACCGGGCAGGTAAGAGCCATACACCATAATGGCACCCATGCCCAAGCTAAGCGTAAAGAAGGCGTGGCCCATGGCGGTAAGCACCGCGTCAGCGGTGATTTTGCTGAAATCGGGGCTGAATAGAAAGTGGATGCCTTGCGCGTAATAGCCTGATGCCATCGCATAAGCCACTAAAATGATCAGGATCACGAACAAGGCAGGCATCAAAAACCGTACGGCTTTTTCCAGGCCGCCTTTTACACCGCGCATTACGACTTGCATGGTGATGAACATAAACACGGTGTGCCAGAAAATTTGCTGGATAGGGCTGGCCATCAAATTGTCGAATATCTCCTTAACTTCGCCGCCGTCGGTTCCGAAAAAGCCACCGAAAAACGCTTTGAAGATGTAAGCCATAGCCCAGCCGGCAATCACGCTATAGTAGGCCAGGATTAAAAAACCGGCGATCATGCCCATCCAGCCCAAATAGCCCCAGCGCGGATCGACTTTGGCTTCGGTAGCCAGAGATTGCATCGTATTGATGGGGCTTTGCCGGCCGCGGCGGCCCAACATAATTTCCGCAATCATGATCGGTATGCCGATCGCTGCCACGCAGATTAAATACACCATCACAAAAGCGCCGCCACCGTTTTGGCCGGTGATGTAAGGAAATTTCCAGATATTACCCAAACCGACCGCCGAACCGGTGGCGGCCAGAATAAAGGCGAAACGGGAGGACCATTCGCCGTGGATGGATGGGGTTTTATCGGTCATGTTGGAGAGCCCTTGTGTTTTTATGTCGTTATTTAACGGGTGTGTGAGTAAAATATCAAAATTCACGTTTTCAGTCAGTTTAAAAAATCTTCGCTACGTAATGGCAGCCAAAAAATCCAAGAAGGACAACAAAGCCACCGATAACACCATCGCGGTTAATCGCCAGGCCTCCCACGAGTACACGATAGACGAGACTTTCGAGGCCGGTTTGGTATTGGAAGGCTGGGAAGTTAAAAGCTTGCGCGACGGTCGGATTCAGCTCAAGGAAAGTTATGTCGAGATCAGGCGTGGCGAGGCCTGGTTGAGCGGTGCGCATGTGTCGGCTTTATTGTCGGCATCTACCCACGTCAACCCCGATGCTGTGCGCAAGAAAAAATTGTTGTTGCACAGACGTGAATTGAACAAATTAATCGGCTCCGTGGAGCGCAAGGGTTATACCTTGATTCCGTTGTCGATGTACTGGATTAAGGGCCGTGCCAAGTTGAAAATCGGTTTGGCGAAAGGTAAAAAATTGCACGACAAACGCGCCGCATCCAAAGATAAGGATTGGCAGCGCGACCGAGCGCGCATCATGAAGCACGGCTAAGCTCGATGGCGACGCATCCCAATTTACTGGAGGCAGACAACAGCGTATTGCTGGTGGTGGACATTCAACAGCGTTTGTCGGCGGCGATGCCGGCTACCGACTTGAAACAAATGCTCTCGCACGGTCAGCGCTTACTGAAAGCCGCCGAGCTGTTGGATGTGTCGGTGTTAGTGACTGAACAGTATCCGCAAGGGCTAGGGCCTACTCAAGCAGAGATTAGTGAGTGTTTGCCCGGTAGTGCCCGGATTTTCAGTAAAACCGGTTTTTCTTGTTGCGCCGCGGACGGTTTCAAGCAAGCCCTGGCTGACACCGGTCGGCAGCAAGTGGTGATCATCGGTCAGGAAGCGCATGTGTGCGTGTTGCAAACCGCGCTTGAGTTGTTAAGTGCAAACTATCAAGTGCATGTGTTGGCGGATGTAGTTTGCTCGCGCCAAGTCCAGCACAAAGATTACGCCTTGCAGCGCATGCAGCAGCAAGGTGTTGCGTTGAGTTGTCACGAATCCGTGTTGTTCGAATGGTTGCGGGATGCTCGGCATAGTCATTTCAAAACTATTTCGGCGCTTTTGCGTTAGTGCTACGGGGGGTTAATGCTAAGGAAGGGATGGAACGCGGTCTTACTGGGACTGTTGCTGATACAAGGTTGTGCGGAGCCGCTGCCGCCGTTGCATACTTTTAGCGGTTTTGCGCAAGGGACCACTTACCATATTAGCTATTGGGCGCCGCAAGCCCTGGACGAGGCGCAAATCACCGCTGAAGTTGAAAAGGTTTTCCTGGATTTGGATAAAACCTTATCCAACTACCGACCTGACTCGCTAATCGAGCAGTTCAATGCCAACGCTTCGACCGATGCTCAGCCAGTCGGCGAGGAAATCGTGGCTTTGGTTAAAATCGCGCAGAACGTCAGCGCCCTGAGCCAGGGGTGTTACGATTTGACGATCAAACCTTTGTTCGAGCTGTGGGGCTTCATGGGTGATGATTTGACTATTCCCGACGATGCAACGCTACAGGCCGCTTTGGCGAATGTCGGCATGGACAAATTGCAGTTGGTGGACGATAGCCATATATCAAAAAAACTGCCGAGGTTGCGTGTCGATGTGTCGTCGATAGCCCAGGGTTACAGCGTAGAGAAAATCAGCAATGCGCTGCAAGCTATGGGTATCCAAAACTATTTGGTGGAAATAGGCGGCGAGTTGAAAGCGCTGGGTAGCAAACCGGACGGCAAGGCTTGGCGGATTGCAGTGGAAAAACCGCTACCTGGCGAACAAAAAATGCATAAGGTCGTGACCTTGCCCAAAGACAGCCCGATGTCGGTGATGACTTCCGGCACGTATCGGCATTATTTCGATGTCAAAGGTAAACGTTACAGCCACATCCTTGATGCCCGTAGCGGCGCGCCGGTTACTCACGACTTAGTGGCGGTCAGCGTGTTTAATGAAAGCCCCACTATCGCCGATGCCTGGTCTACCGCTTTGTTATGCCTGGGGCAAGAGGAGGGGATGAAACTTGCCGATGCCGAGAAATTGCAGGTGATGTTTATTCAGCAGCAAGGCACCGAGTTTTTGGAAAGTAAAACTAGAGCCTTGACCATGTCCACCCAAGTGACGATTAACTAGGCTTAGTTCTATCGTGGTAGTATCCGCACAAAACTAAATCGGGGGAGATTTTATGTGGGGTCTAAACGATCACTTGACGTTCGCCGTGCATGGTGGCGGCGACAACGGCGGCGGAGTGGCCGGCGGGGTGGAGAGCTTATTGTCCTTCCTGGAAGTCCTGGTGCGGCAATCTCCGGCGGAAAGCTTTAATAGTGTGTTGCCAGGCATTGCCGCGCTTCAGAATATTCATCCCTTGCTGGTGCATTTTCCGATTGCGTTGCTGACCTTGTTCTTTACCCTGGATGTAATCGGCAGCTTGGCGAAGCGCTCGGAGTGGCGGCAGATAGCCGGCGCATTTTTGTATCTGGGTACTGTGTTTGCCGCGCTTACCGTGGCGGCGGGTTTGGTGGCGGCAGGGAGTGTTGCGCATGGCGGTGATGTTCACGAGATCATGGAGCATCACGAACATCTGGGTATCTCGGTATTGAGTTTGGCTACTCTACTGTCGGCGTGGCGTTTGTTTAGCAAAGGGCTGATAGCCGGATCGGCAAACACGCTGTATTTATTACTGGCGGCGATTTTATCGGCTTTGCTGGCGTTTACCGCCGATCTGGGTGGGCTGATGGTTTATAAGCATGGTGTGTCCGTGCAAGCGGCAGATCAGGTCAATCGCGCGGCAGCACTGGCCCATGAACACGAGGGCGTTGCGCCGCAGAATTTGCCTGCAACGTCTGACGAAACCGAAGTTGAAGATTTGAATCCGGAAGATACCCATCAGGATGAAACGCCGCATGGCCCTGCCGGTCATCATCACGACCATGATCATGCGCATTGACGCCCACCTTAGGAGCCACCGGACGAAGGCTGACAAGGGTCAGCCTTTTTTTATTGGCGCGGACATGACATATCGGATACCTGTGTTATTCTACGCCGCCATTTTTTATGAGGCTTTCGATGCGTACCCGCGTTAAAATTTGCGGCTTTACCCAGGTGGAGGATGCGCTTTATGCGGCCAATTTGGGCGTCGACGCGATTGGTTTGGTGTTTTATCCGCCTAGTCCAAGAAACGTCAGTATTGAACAAGCCGCAAGCATCAGTAGGGCGTTGCCAGCTTTTGTTAACGTGGTAGCCTTGTTCGTCGATGCTGAGCCGGCTTTGATCCGCGAAGTATTGAATAAAGTAAGGGTGGATTGCCTGCAATTTCATGGCGACGAGCCTGCTGAGGATTGCCGGATTTACGATAAATCGTATATCAAAGCCATTCGCATGCAATCCGATACCGACGTCGTAGGATTGCAACAGCAGTACCACGATGCGGCCGGGTTACTGTTGGATGCTTATCATCCGGGCGTGCAGGGCGGCAGCGGTAGCAGTTTTGACTGGGATTTGATTCCTAAGGCCCGCAGTTTGCCGATCATTCTCGCGGGTGGATTGATGCCGGAAAATGCCGGGGAAGCGATTAAAGCGGTAAAACCGTATGCGCTGGATGTCAGCAGCGGTGTTGAGGCCGGGAAAGGCATCAAGGATGCGGCGAAAATGGCTGCTTTCATAAGAATAACTAATCAAGCGACTTGAGAACTATGACAGATAGATACGATATGCCGGATACCCGGGGCCATTTCGGGCCTTACGGCGGTATTTTTGTTGCGGAAACGCTGATGCCGGCCATAACCGAACTGAACGAAGCCTACCAGCGCTATATGCTGGATCCGGAGTTTATTGCCGAGCTGGATGCGGATCTGCGCGATTATGTTGGCCGGCCGTCGCCGCTGTATCACGCCGAACGCTGGAGCCAGCATCTGGGCGGTGCGCAGATTTATCTGAAGCGTGAAGATCTCAATCACACCGGCGCGCACAAGGTAAATAACACTGTTGGGCAAGCTTTGCTGGCGAAGCGCATGGGCAAGACTCGTATCATCGCCGAAACCGGCGCTGGCCAGCACGGCGTTGCTACTGCCACTGTAGCCGCGCGCCTGGGTTTGGAATGCGTGGTTTACATGGGCGCTGTCGATGTCGCGCGCCAAGCCTTGAATGTTTATAGGATGAAGTTGCTTGGCGCTACCGTGGTGCCGGTCGAGTCAGGTTCCAAAACCCTGAAAGACGCGCTGAACGAAGCCTTGCGCGATTGGGTCACCAATATCGACAATACTTTTTACATTATCGGCACCGTAGCTGGTCCGCATCCTTATCCTGCCATGGTCCGTGACTTCCAGGCCGTGATAGGCCGGGAAGCGCGCCAACAATGCCTGGATCAAGCCGGCAAATTGCCCGACGCCTTGGTCGCTTGCGTTGGTGGTGGTTCCAATGCCATTGGCTTGTTCTATCCGTTTATCGACGATGCCGGCGTGAAGATGTATGGTGTCGAGGCTGCCGGCGACGGTATCGAAACCGGTCGTCATTCCGCGCCGTTATCGGCCGGCAGACCCGGCGTATTGCACGGCAATCGCACCTATCTGATGGCCGACGACGACGGTGAGATTATTGAAACCCATTCGATTTCCGCCGGTCTGGATTATCCCGGTGTCGGCCCGGAGCACGCCTGGTTGAAAGATACCGGCCGCGCTCAATATCCGAATATTACCGACGATGAGGCGCTGCAAGGCTTCCATGCCTTGACCAAAATGGAAGGCATTATCCCGGCGTTGGAGTCCAGCCACGCGATGGCTTACACGATGAAACTGGCGCCCACCATGCGCAAGGATCAAATTATTATCGTCAATCTGTCCGGACGCGGCGACAAAGACATGCACACCATTATGCAACGCGAGGGCATCAGTCTATGAGCCGTTTAGCCAACAAATTTGCTGAATTAAAAGCCTCCGGGCGCAAAGCCTTGATCCCTTTTATTACAGCCGGCGATCCTTATCCGGAATTTACCGTACCACTGCTGCATGAAATGGTGGCAGCTGGCGCCGATGTGATCGAGCTAGGCGTACCTTTCTCCGATCCAATGGCTGATGGACCAGTGATACAACGCGCCAGCGAGCGGGCTTTATCTCATCATGTCGGCTTGCGGAAAGTATTGAGCATGGCGATGGAGTTTCGTAAAACCGATCAGGACACCCCATTGGTGTTGATGGGCTATTTAAATCCGATAGAAATCATGGGTTACGAAGACTTTGCGAATGCCGTACAGCGCGCTGAGGTTGATGGCGTATTGACGGTGGATTTGCCGCCGGAAGAGTCCGAGTCTTGTGTTCGCATGCTGCGCGACCGCGGCATTGATCAGATCTTTTTACTGGCGCCGAACACCAATGCCGAAAGGATCCAGAAAATGGATGCAGTGGGCAGCGGTTACTTGTATTACGTGTCTCTGAAAGGCGTCACGGGTGCCGGCCATCTGGATACCGCCGATGTCGAAGAAAAGTTGCAACTCATTCGCCAGAATACTGCACTGCCTGTAGGTGTTGGTTTTGGTGTTAAAGATGCCGATACGGCGAAAACCATTGCAGCGATTGCCGACGGCGTCGTGGTGGGTAGCGCGCTGATCAGTAAAATAGAAGCGAATCTCGATGATCCTCAGCAAGCCAAGCATGAGATCATCACTTTATTGAAATCCATGCGCGCAGCCATGGATGTTTAAGCTTTCAAGCGGAGACTACACCGAATGAGTTGGTTTGAAAAACTGGTTCCCTCTGCCATCAGAACCGAATCCTCGCAGAAGAAAACCACCGTGCCGGAAGGCTTGTGGAATAAATGTCCGCGTTGCGATGCGATTTTGTTTAACGCCGAGCTGGAGAAAAACTTAAGCGTTTGCCCAAAATGCGATCACCATTTACGCATTTCGGCGCGTAAACGCTTGAATATGTTTTTGGATGAAGACGGCCGTCAAGAAATCGGTGCTGGATTAAAACCGAGCGATCCTTTGAAATTTAAGGACAGCAAGCGCTATAAAGACCGGATTAGTCAGGCGCAAAAACAAAGCAACGAAAACGATGCGTTGGTAGTGATGAAGGGCACGCTAAAAGGTGTCGGTATCGTTGCGGCGGCGTTTGATTTTGGTTTCATGGGCGGCTCAATGGGTTCGGTGGTTGGCGAGCGTTTTGTGCGTGGCGTCAACGAAAGTTTGCGTTTGGGTGTGCCGTTCATCGTCTTTACTGCCAGTGGCGGTGCCAGAATGCAGGAGTCTTTGTTCTCGCTGTTTCAAATGACCAAAACCAGCGCGGCCCTAACCAAACTGGCCGAAGCCGGGATTCCGTATATTTCTTTCATGACCGACCCCACCATGGGCGGTGTGTCCGCCAGTTTGGCGATGTTGGGCGATATTAACGTCGCAGAGCCGGATGCCTTGATCGGCTTTGCCGGACCGCGAGTCATCGAGCAAACGGTGCGGGAAAAATTGCCGGAAGGCTTCCAACGTAGCGAATTCCTGCAGGAACATGGTGCCATAGACATGATCGTTGATCGCCGCGAGATGCGCGATAAAATAGCCAGCATCCTGGCTATTATGTGCGCCGGCAGCAGCGCCGACGTGGTCGGAGTGATTGCCACCAGCGAGCCATTAAGCAATCAGGGTGAGAGCGATAATCTGCAGTATCAGGAATAAATACGGTCGAAATGACACGTTTTGATTCGCTGCAAGCCTGGTTGAATTGGCAGGAAAAACTACATCCTCGGCCTATCGATTTAGGGTTGGGAAGAGTTGCAGGCGTATATCGGCAGCTTAATCCCGAACAAAAAAAACCGCTAACCATCACCGTTGCCGGTACCAACGGCAAGGGTTCCTGCGTGGCGTTTCTGGAAGCGATCTATCGGGCCGCGGGCTACCGGGTTGGCGCTTACACATCGCCGCATATTTTGCGCTATAACGAACGCATTCGTATTGATGGTGTGCCGGTCGAGGATGCCTTGATTTGCGATGCTTTTACCCGCATTGATGCGGCGCGCGGCGAGACCAGTTTGAGCTATTTCGAGTTTGGCACGTTGGCAGCCTTGGGTATTTTCGCCGAGGCAGATCTGGATATTCAGTTACTGGAAGTCGGTTTAGGCGGCAGACTTGATGCGGTGAATATTATTGACCCCGATGCAGCGATTGTGACGACGATAGCACTTGATCATGTGGATTGGCTGGGGCATACCGAAGAAGCCATCGGTCGGGAAAAAGCCGGCATTTTTAGAGCCGGTGTGGCGGCTATAATCGGCGATGCGCAAGCGCCACGCTCAGTAGTCGAAGTAGCCGAGCAAGTCGGAGCCATTGCGCTGCAAATGGACAGCGAATTCAGTTATCAAAAACAACGCGATAGCTGGGAATGGCGCTCTGCGGATAAGCAAATAGATCGCTTGCCGGCGCCGGCGTTTAAGGGCGAACACCAATATCGAAATGCTTCCGCGGCGATTATGGCTATAAACACCCTACAGCCTCAATTAGCGGTCAGTGACGATGCAATTCGGCAAGGATTGGAAAGTGCCCGGCTATCAGGACGTTTCCAGTTGATTGCCGGCGCGCCGCGCATTTTGCTTGACGTGGGGCACAACCCGCAGGCTGTGCAGACATTGATCAACTATTTGTCTGAATACTTCCCCGAGATCAGAATACATGCAGTTTTTGCGATGATGCGGGATAAAGATATTGCCGGCGTATTGAACATGATGCGCGACAAAGTGGCTACGTGGTATTTAGCGCCACTTGCTAATCCTCGCGCTGCAACTCCGGATATGTTAGAAACCATTTTTCAGCAACAAGGCCTGGATAATGTCCGTAGCGGTTTTACCGATTTTACCGAGGCATTTCAAGCCGCCCGGCAAAATACCGGACAGGACGACTTGCTTTTGATTTTTGGTTCTTTTTTTCTAGTATCCGAATATTTATCGAAATTTTCATAGAGGTGATCAGAATGGATCAAGAGTTAAAGCAGCGATTGATTGGTGCGGCGGTCATTACCGCGTTGGCGGCGATTTTCGTACCGATGTTATTTGACGACCCGATAGACGAAACAGGCAAAAGCATCAATGAATTGAAAATTCCCGAGCTGCCTGCCAAGGCTCAAGATGTGGAAATCATGCCTCTGCCGGAAAAAGTTGAAGAGGTAGCGGAAACTCTGCCGGCCGAGACTGTGCCCAAACAAACGATGAAAGTGCTGGAAGAAGGCGAATCGGAAGCCGAGTTGGAAGCGCCCAAGCCGCAAGTTAAATTGACTGCCAAAGAGACCGCGCCGGCGCCACGGAGTCTGCCGGCCGCCAAACCCGCTGCGCCATCGGCGGCGGTCGCGCAAGTCGATGAAGAACCTGCTGAAGCGGAAGATGTGCCGCCGGCAGTCCTCACTAAACCGAGCAAATCGCCTGTGCCTGCCGTCCAGCCTTTACAAGCGGTGAGCCCAACACCGAAAGTGCTTAAACCGGTTAACAAATTACCAGAACCAAAAGCAGAGGTAGCGGCAGTTCCGGCTCCTGCACAGGTGGCTACACCGGCCAGCAAAGCGGCAGCAGCCGAGGATAGCAATCGCTGGTATTTGCAAGTGGGTACCTTCAGTCAAAAACCAAACGCAATCAGTTTGCAGGATAATCTGAAGCAACAAGGTTTCGCCGCATCGGTCAGAGAGGTAGCCAGCGATAAAGGTACTGTGTTTAAAGTACGCATAGGGCCTATCGTCGATAAAGCCAAGGCTCAGGCGGTGAAGGCCAAATTGGCACAAATTAACGTCAACAGTTTTGTTTCGGCGGACGAATAGCCCTTTGCCAACGTCGTTTTGTTTGATTTAGCCGGCTAGACCATGTTGGATTTTGTACCCTGGGCCAAGTTGCTGTGGGTGGATTACGTCGTCATCTCCATTATCTTGATTTCGGCGATAATGGGCCTACTGCGAGGATTTGTTAAAGAAGCGTTTGCTTTGGTGCTTTGGATAGTGGCGGTATGGGTGGCAACGCAGTACTGCCGCGATGTTTCGGTATTGTTGCAATCGACCATCAGCTATCCTTCGGCCAGAATCGCCGCCGCGTTCGCGTTGCTTTTTTTCGCCACCTTAATTTTGGGTAGTTTAATCAGTTTTTTGCTGAGTCAGCTTATCGAGAAGACCGGCTTGACCGGTAGTGATCGTCTGCTGGGTATGTTATTCGGTATTGCCCGCGGGGCGGTACTGGTTTCCTTGTTGGTGATGCTGGCCGGGCTAACGCCGTTGCCGGAAGATCCCTGGTGGAAACAATCCCTTCTCATTCCTCCGTTCCAAGCCTTGGCGATGTGGTTGAAAACCCACATGCCGACCGGTTTGGCGGATTACATCCATTATCGATAACTTGGGTCTGCTATGTGTGGTATTGCCGCTATTGTTTCCAATCAAAGTGTTAATCAGGATTTATACGACGCCCTGACGGTACTTCAGCACCGGGGTCAGGATGCCGCCGGTATTGTCACGTGCGACGGTAGCCGTTTGCATTTGCGTAAGGATAACGGTTTGGCGCGGGATGTATTTTCCAGCAAGCAAATGATGAAGCTGAAAGGTAATATGGGCATAGCCCATGTGCGCTATCCGACCGCCGGTTGCACCAGTTCTGCGGAAGCCCAGCCTTTTTACGTGAACTCGCCGTTTGGTTTGACCTTGGCGCACAATGGCAACCTGACCAATACCGAAGAACTGAAATACCAGGTGTTCATGGATGACCAACGTCACATCAATACCGATTCAGATTCCGAAGTATTGTTGAACGTATTCGCGCATGAATTGGCGCAATTCGGCAAACTCAAACTAACCGTGGATGATGTGTTTCAAGCGGTTAGCGCGGTACATAAGCGGATTCGCGGCGCTTACGCGGTAGTGGTGATGATTGCCGGTTTCGGCGTATTGGGTTTCCGCGACCCGCACGGTATTCGCCCCATTGTGTTCGGCAAACGCAAAACCGAGGAGGGCACTGATTACATGATCGCTTCCGAAAGCGTGGCGCTGGACGTGTTGGATTTTCAATTGATACGCGACATTGAGCCGGGCGAGGCCGTGTTTATCGAAGCGGATGGTCAGTTACATACCCGGCAATGTACCGAATTAGTCGATCATTGCCCGTGTATTTTCGAATATGTGTATTTCGCCCGGCCGGATTCGATCATCGACAATATTTCGGTGTACAAAGCCAGAATGCGGATGGGCAGAAAACTGGCAGAAAAAATTCAACGGGAATGGCCGGACCACGACATCGACGTGGTGATTCCGATTCCGGATACCAGCCGTACCGCTGCGTCGCAGATTGCCCACGACCTGGGTGTGAAGTTTCGCGAAGGCTTTATGAAAAACCGCTATATCGGCCGGACCTTTATCATGCCCGGTCAAAAAATGCGAAAAAAATCGGTCAAGCAAAAGTTAAATGCCATTTCGCTGGAATTCGACGGTAAGAATGTATTGTTGGTAGACGATTCCATCGTGCGCGGCACGACTTCCGAGCAGATCATCCAGATGGCCCGCGATGCCGGTGCCAAGAAAGTATATTTTGCGTCTGCGGCGCCGCCGGTTCGTTATCCCAATGTCTATGGCATTGATATGCCTGCCGCGCATGAGTTAATAGCGCACGACCGTACCGAGGAGGAAATTTGCCAGGCCTTGGGCGCGGATAAGCTGATTTATCAAAGCTTGGACGATCTGATCGAAGCGGTCGGTAGAGGTAATCCGGACATCAAGCATTTCGATACCTCATGCTTCAGCCACGATTACATTACCGGCGATATCGACGATGCTTATCTGGCGCGCATCGAAGCCTTGCGCAATGACAATGCGCAAGAATTGCGCAACAGCAGCAGCTTTATCATAGAGATGCAGGTTGCAAAGTAACAGGACCCGAAATGAGTGAATTTGATTGGCAAGATTATGCCCCAGAAACTCAGGCCATCCGCACTGGGCACAAGCGTACTCACGAAGACGAACATAGCATTCCTATATTTGCAACCTCCAGCTATGTGTTCAAATCGGCTGAGGAAGCGGCGCTGCGCTTTACCGGAAAGCAACCCGGCAATATCTACTCGCGTTTCACCAATCCGACCGTCAGCGCGTTTCAAGAGCGTTTAGCGTATCTGGAAAAAGGCGAGCGCTGCCTGGCGTTTGCGTCGGGCATGGCCGCGATCATGGCGGT
The DNA here is from genome assembly GCF_059331595.1 of Methylomonas sp. PHL2-19. Classification (NCBI taxonomy): domain Bacteria; kingdom Pseudomonadati; phylum Pseudomonadota; class Gammaproteobacteria; order Methylococcales; family Methylococcaceae; genus Methylomonas; species Methylomonas sp. PHL2-19. The sequence continues at coordinate 3,152,931 of NZ_CP196839.1, read as the reverse complement.
CGGCATGGCTCTGCTGAAGGCCGGCGACCATGTAGTCTGTTCGCGCAGTGTGTTTGGCAACACGGTACTGACTTTCCAAAATTATTTCGGCAAATTTGGCGTCGAGACCGATTTCGTCAGCTTGACCGATCCGGCGGCCTGGGAAGCGGCGATTAAGCCTAATACCCGGTTTTTGTTTCTGGAAACGCCTTCAAACCCGTTAATCGAAATCGCCGACATTCAGGCCATAGCCGATATAGCGCATCGGCATGGTGCGCTCCTGGTGGTTGATAACGTGTTCTGCACGCCGATCTTGCAACAGCCATTAACCTTCGGCGCCGATTTGGTGGTGCATTCCACGACCAAATACATTGACGGCCAAGGGCGTTGCGTCGGCGGTGCGGTGGTGGCTAATGAAGAATTGATCGAAAAATACGTGTATCCCTATCTGCGTACCGGCGGTGCGACGATGAGTCCGTTCAATGCCTGGGTGTTTCTGGGTGGACTGGAAACGCTGGCTTTGCGCATGAAAGCACACTGCGACAATGCTTTTGAACTGGCCAAATGGCTGGAGCAACAACCGGCCGTAGCCAAGGTGCATTACCCCGGATTGGAATCGCATGCCCAGCACGAGTTGGCTAAGCGCCAGCAGACGCATTTCGGCGCAGTGGTCAGTTTCGAATTGCAAGGTGGCAAAGATCATGCCTGGCAGCTGATTGATTCGACACGCATGTTGTCGATTACGGCGAATTTGGGCGATGTTAAAACCACCATCACTCACCCAGCGACCACTACACATGGCCGCTTGAGCCCGGAGGCCAGAGCCGAAGCGGGAATCAAAGACAGCTTGGTGAGAATTTCGGTGGGTTTGGAAAATGTCGATGACATCAAGGCCGATTTGCTTAACGGACTGACAAATTGTTGATGGTGCGGGTCGGTCAAGCCTGCTGTCGCGCCACGCAAATCCAAAATTAAGCTATCTTTGACCGACGTTATAGAGAGATTGCGATCATGTTTCAGGATAGAAAAGAGTACCGAAAAAACTTTAACGCGGAAGGCCAACTGTTTGTGGGTGGCGAAACCTTGCAACTGAATTGCTACGATGTGTCGCTGAAAGGCGCGATGGTCGAAGTCAGTCCTGGCGATTTGCTCACCACTATCCAGGATTTCGAAGCGTTGCTGAACGAAGACCGGCAAGCTGAAATATTTGTCGCCGAATTAATGTTGGCCGGCGAGGTGGATATTGTTTGGGTTAAAAGGGAACGCAACCGCATCATGATGGGCCTGGAGTTTCGGGATGTCGTGCATAACGCCCACAAACTTTGGCGCAAGCGGTGCGGTTACCGCAAACTCGAAGCGTTTAAAGCCGAATTGTTTATCGACAAGGAGCGCTTCAACGTGGAAGGTGTGAATCGTTCGGTACAGGGTATGTGCCTGAAATTAACCGGTCATCATTCCTGTATTAAGGTCAACGCTCCGGTTAAGTTGTTGGCTGCTGAACTGGGATTGAGCGCTTTGGGCAAAGTGGTTTGGGTCGAGAGCAACGAGCTGGTCACCCGCCTCGGTCTGCAACTGGTCATCGTTAAATAAAGTCAGGTTAACCCGCTTGCGCCGGTTCATTCGCTCTGGGGAGTTTTGGGTCAGACGTTAACGTGCACAATACGAATATGTATATCGCAGTTGGACTCATTTAGTTAGAAACGAGTCCAAAAATTCATGTCAAAACCCGTGCTGACCTGCTTAAGCGTTTAATAGCGGATCCAGTTCGTGGCTCATATCCAGCGCATGCAAATCATCAAACCCCCCAATATGCCGCTCACCGATATAGATTTGCGGTACCGTGCGACGTTTGGTTTTTTCCATCATTTGCTGGCGTAGTCCAGGTTCGGCATCCACATTGATTTCCGTATAGCCGACGCCTTTGCGATCAAAAAGTTTTTTTGCCATGGTGCAATACGGGCAGAGCTTCGCGGTGTAAATGATAATTTCCGGCATGAGAAAAAATTAATAAATGCTAATGAATGAAAGTATTCTAAAGCGACGGCTGCTTTTGCTCAATAGTCATGGCCTTTGGCGAGTTCCTCGATTAATAAGCAGGACGCTGCGGATAAGGTCGCGCCAAACGCCACAATCCCGTCAGCGTGACCAAGCATGCTGAATAATCCAGTTTGTTGCAGTCTACCTGAGGCAAATAACTCGGCAACGGCGTTGGCCATTTCCGGGGTGCCGTAGGGCACGTCTGCCGCAGTAAAAGCCAGATTCAGCCGGTCGGTCTGTAACCACAACTCCGGGCAGTGCACATGTATCACGGCACCAATCGCCGGGTGTTGACGATAAACGCTGGCGTGGGTGAGTGCTTCCGAGGACGGTTGAGATAAGCCGCGCGACTTGATGGTATTACGTTCCGGCGATGCGCTTTCGATCAGCGCATAGTGTTGCTTGTTAAGGACCGGCAAGTGTCCGGTTTGTGTGCCGGATATCAAAAACGCCTGACCACCGGGAGCCAAGCGTCGACTGATATTGCCAAATCCCAGCCCAGCGTATTTTTCGGCGATTTGCCCAATCAGCCGCAAGCGATAAAACAGGCTGCGCCAGGCGTTGAGTTCGCTGATATCAATGTCTGCCGCGAACTCGCCATGCTGATGATCAAGGCGATATTTAATAACACCTTCCAGTTCGCTCAATCCGTTTTCCATTCTTATAATGTGTTTTAAGATTTATTTTTATCCAGCCAACGCATGAAACCAAATTTTTTAAGACCCGGCTTTGCCTTTTGTTTGCTGTTTTTGTTGAACAGTTTAAACCTTGCCCACGCCGCAAATCAAAATACAGCGATTAAAGTGCTATCGCTTGCCGACATACAACAACGTATTCAGACCGTCAAAGACAAGCAAAATCTGCCTGAAGAACAAAAAAAACGGATTCTGGCCGCTTATCAGGAGAGCGAAGATAACCTCAATGAACTGGAGGCCCAGGATAAACAGGCTGAGTCGTTCAAGCAGGCATTAAACAGCTTGCCCCTAGAAGTGAAGCAATTGGCAAGACAAATAGCCGAGGCCGAAAGCAATTTGAAAACTCGTAAGCCGGAGAAGCTCACGATTTTTCCGACGGATGAGTTGGAGCAACGTCTGCTTATCGAAAAAACCCGGCTTAGCGATATGGATGCGGAGATCAGCCGTATCGAAGCCACGTTGGGCGAACTGAGCGGCCGCCCGCAATTGATCAGGGAAAAAGTATCCGAAATCAAAAGCAAGCAGGTTGCCAGTCAGCATGAACAACAAGTATTGGCGTCTGAGTCCGGCGATAATCTCTATCAAAAAGAAGCCAGACAGGTACAGTTGGATAGCCGGATTCGCTTGTTAAACAGCACGCTGAAAACGCTGGAGCTGGAAAATCTTAGCAATCCTCTGCAATTACAAACCAATAAAGATCGTGTCCATCTGTTGACCTTGCAGCGCGAGCAGCAGAGCTTGGTGATTGCCGACCTCGATAATTTCCTGCTTGAGCGGCGTCAGCAGGAAACCGACAAAGAACAGGCAGCATTATTGCAGGCCGAAAAGGACGCGGAGGGCAAACATCCGTTGATTCGGGCTGCCACGAAAGAGAACATGCAGTTCAACCGCAGTTTGCAGGAAATCAATAAAAACATGGAGCAATACTCGCTCCAAAAAAATGAAATAGACGTTCGATATAAGCAGCTGGAGAAAGATTTTCAGAGCGCCGAGCAAAAAATCAGCCTGGCGGGCTTAAGTCCTGCTTTGGGCAATTTACTGCGCGAACAGCGCCGTAACTTGCCGCAACGTAAACAATACGGCACCTTGAGTGAAGAGGTTCAAAACCAGATTGCCTTGACCAGTCTGGAAATGTTCAAGTTGGACGAGGCCAAAAAAAGTCTGGCCGATATTAACCAGGTGTTGCTGACGCGCATTGCCCAATTGCCGGCGGAGACGGACGAGTCGGAAAGGCTACGGGTGCGTACCGAGTTACGCATGTTGTTGAACGACCAGAAAGACCTGGTGGCAAGACTGGCGGGCGGGTATAACGACTACGGCCGGCTCTTGGGTGACGTTGATTTCAGTTTGCAGCAAATGTTGAGTATCGCCGATAAATTTAGCGGCTATCTGGATCAGCGTTTATTGTGGGTGCCTAGTGCGCCGGTTATCGACAAACATTATTTTCAGGAAATTTTTTCCTCATTGCTATGGTTCATGAGTCCGAGCAATTGGCTAGGTGTGGCGACGGCTTTTTGGGATGGCATCAACCATTTCCCGCTCCTGGTATTGGTGGGTTTGGGTATCGTAATACTACATTGGCGTTTCCGGGTTCGAATCAAGCAGCAACTCGCCGTGCTGTTAGCAAAAAAAGCCATCAATCATAATTTTGGCGATATTGTTTCCAGTCTGCTTTATCTGTTATTGATGTCTCTTTACGGGGCCTTGTTGATGGCCTGGATCGGTGGCGTGCTGATATTGAACGCGCGAGCCGATTTTTTCAGTCACTCGTTCGCCGCCGGTTTAATCGCTTCGGCCTTGTCATTGTGCCTGGTGCAGTTCTTCTATCGATTGTTTAGGCCGCGAGGTGTCGCGGATACCCTGTTCCATTGGTCTGATCACGCTATTTTGTTGTTGTACACGCAAATGAAGTGGGCCCGATTCATACTGGTGCCCTGCGTGTTTCTTATCTCAATGACCGGTAGTGATCTGTTCTCCGAACACAGTTATGCATTGGGCCGAACTGCTTTGATCGTGATGATGGCAACGATGGCCTATTTGTTTCACCGTCTGATGCACCCGCAGTCGGGATTGGCAAAGAACTGGTATTTGCAATCGGAAGGCTGGATTAGCCGCTTGCGCTATGTGTGGTACGCAATTGCGATTTTGGTACCCTTGGTAATCATCGGTTTTGGGGTGACGGGCTATTACCAAAGTGCGCTCGAACTGCAAGGTAAGTTGATAATGAGCTTGCGTTTGATCTTTCTCACCGTATTGTTCCAAGGCTTGTTATTGCGTTGGTTGCGCAATACCGAACGCAAGCTGGCGTTGAAGAATGCGGAAAAAAAACGCAAGCAGGTCGAGCAAGCCGCCGTTAGCAGCGCCAATCTGGAAGGGGGGTATCCTGTCGAGGAGCAGTTGCTGGATATTTCCAAAATTAATCAGCAAAGCCATAAGTTGTTGACCACGGTGGTCATGGTGATCATGTTGGTCGGTTTCTGGATGATCTGGAGCGATATTTTACCGGCTTTGACGGTATTCGATCAGGTGGTGCTGTGGCAGCATAGTGAAATGGTGGACGGCAAGGAAATATTAGCGCCCATTACCTTGATCAATCTATTGATTTGTTTAGTGTATAGCGGACTGGCTTTTATATTTGCCAGTAATTTTCCGGCTCTGGTCGATTTGATAACCGCCGGCAAGTTCGCGATGACCGCCGGTAGCCGTTACGCGCTGATTCAATTGGTGCGCTATTCACTGATTACCGTGGCCTTTCTGGCGATTGCCAACGAGCTTGGCGGTAGCTGGTCGCAAGTGCAGTGGCTGGTAGCTGCGCTGTCAGTAGGTTTAGGTTTTGGCTTGCAGGAGATTTTCGCGAACATGGTATCGGGTATTATTTTGCTGTTCGAACGGCCGATTCGGGTCGGAGACACCGTGACCGTCGGCGATGTCACGGGTCGGGTTAGCAAAATACAAATGAGGGCGACGCATATTGTCGATTGGGATAGAAAAGAGTTGGTAGTGCCGAATAAAACCTTTATTACCGACCGATTGATCAACTGGACGTTATCGGATACCGTCACCCGGGTGGTGGTGCCGGTCAGCGTGGCCTACGGCACCAGCGTGGAGATGGTCGAGGAAATTCTGGCTGATGCGGTAAAAAGCGTAGAGCAAGTGCTGAGCGATCCGGAACCGATGGTAATCTTTATTGGTTTTGGTGATAGCGCCCTACAGTTCAAAATTAACGTATTTGTCCGCGAACTCAGCGATAGGACGGTGGTTACCCATCGTCTGCACACGAAAATTTACGAAGCCTTGCTGGCCCATCATATTGAGATACCGTATCCCCAGCGCGACGTGCATATCCGTTCAGTAGCAAAAGGGATATTGAACGAATGAGGCGCGGTTTATTAGCCGATTTCAATATAAAGCCATTCTGTAATAAAATGGCCGCCCTTTGAACCTGGCTTTGGCTCTTTAACTATGCGTTGTCCGTTTTGCTCAGCACAAGATACTCGGGTAATCGATACCCGCTTGGCCGACGACGGCGATCAAGTCAAACGCCGTCGCGAATGCGTGGCCTGCAAAGAGCGGTTTACCACCTTTGAAGTGGTTGAATTGACCTTGCCGCGTATCATCAAACGCAACGGCGCCCGGCAAAGCTTCGACGAAGCCAAACTGCGAGCCGGCATGCAGCGAGCTCTGGAAAAGCGCCCGGTACAAGTAGACGCTGTCGAGGCAGCACTTAGCCGGATCAAGAAAGCCCTGACGGCAAAAGGCGAGCGCGAGATTCCGGCTCGCGAATTGGGTGAATTGGTGATGCAAGAATTGCAAACACTCGATCATGTCGCTTTCGTGCGTTTCGCCTCGGTGTATCGCAGCTTCCAGGATGTCTCCGAATTCACCGCGATGATCGAAAATCTGCAAAAGCATGACGCCTAGCCAAGACGCGGCCTATATGGCGCGAGCCGTCAAATTGGCGCAGAACGGTAAATACACGACCGACCCCAATCCGCATGTCGGCTGTGTGTTGGTCAAGGACGAAAAGGTGATTGCCGAGGGTTGGACACAACGCGCCGGCTTTGCCCATGCCGAAGTCGATGCGCTGGCCAAAACAGACAACGCCAAAGGCTCGACAGCTTATGTGACGCTGGAGCCTTGCAGCCATCATGGTAAAACCGGCCCGTGCTGCGAGGCATTAATCGCTGCCGGCATCCGTCGAGTCGTCGTGGCGATGCAGGACCCCAATCCTCTGGTGGCTGGCCGCGGTTTGCAAAAACTCCGCGAAGCCGGCATTGAGGTGCTAGTCGGCGTCTTGCAGCAAGAAGCCGAAAAGCTAAACCAAGGCTTTTTTAAACGTATGCGGCAGGGTTTGCCGTGGATACGCAGCAAGCTGGCCATGAGCTTAGACGGTCGCACCGCGCTGGCCTCCGGAGAGAGTCAATGGATTACGTCCGTCCACGCCAGGCAAGACGTGCAGATCTGGCGGGCGGCCAGCAGCGCGATTGTCACCGGCATTGATACGGTGCTGTACGACGATCCGCAATTGAATGCGCGTGTGGATTTCGATGCTGTGCAGCCGGTCAAAGTGGTGCTGGATTCGCAATTACGCATGCCTTTATCCGCCAGGCTGTTGGACAATGCGGTAGACGTCTGGATCATGACCTGTAGTGACGACGCGCTAAAACAGCAGAAATTACGCGATGTGGGCTGCAAAGTCTTTCAAGTCGATGCGCGGAATGGTCGCGTAGACTTAGCGCAGGTTTTTAAGTTGCTCGCCGAGTTACAAATCAACACGGTTTGGGTGGAGGCCGGGGCCACACTGAACGGTGCGCTGCTCGATAGTGGGCTGATCGATGAATGGTTGATTTACATGGCGCCCTGTGTATTGGGCGATCAAGCGCGCGGCCTGTTCACTCTGTCGGGCATATTGACCATGCAGGATAAAAAATGCCTGCGCCTGCTAGAAGCCCGGCAAATTGGACCGGATTTGAGATTGCGCTATCAAGCAAAAACTGATTGAAACGATGAAAAGTATTGTTGTAATGACATTGTTAATTAGCCTGCTGCCTGCTTGGGCGACGGCGGATGAGGACGATAAACCGGAAACCAGCACCTTGCAGATTCAAGGCGGCAAAGTGATCGGCGAAAAGCACGAAATCGAAGTCTACGATTATCATAGCGGCACCTATCAAACCTTTGATGTTTATCGTAAGCCGGCCAAGTCGCCAAACAAAGACACGGCCCCCCAAACCCCAAAGCCATCCACCGAGACCGCTCCGCGCTGATCGTAACGGACATTTTTACTTTTTTGAGTGATAACCATGTTTACCGGGATTATTTTAGCCATCGGCAAAATCAAGGCCATCCAGCCTAAAGGCGGCGATTGCCGGTTGATTATCGATACCGGCAAGCTGTCGCTGCGCGAATGCGCCTTGGGCGACAGCATCGCGGTAAATGGTGTTTGCCTGACCGCCGTGGAGTTGGGCGAACATTATTTTTGCGCCGACGTCTCCAATGAGACCTTGTCGCGTACCACTTTAAAGACCGCAAGTACCGGTACGCCGGTGAATCTGGAGTTGGCGATGACACCTTCCAGTCGGTTGGGCGGGCATATTGTCAGTGGTCATGTCGATGGTATTGGTAAAGTGGTCGAGAAACAGGCGGACGGCCGCTCGATCCGTTTTAAATTTAAGGCGCCGGACACGCTGGCCAAATACATCGCCGAAAAAGGCTCGATTTGCATTAACGGCATCAGCCTGACTGTCAACACAGTCGATGGCGCTTATTTTTCCGTGAATATCGTGCCGCATACCTTACAAGAAACCACCTTGGGTCAAACCGAAGCCGGCAGCGAGGTAAATCTGGAAGTCGATTTGCTGGCCCGCTACTTGGAACGTCTGATGCAAGGGGAGGCCGCTGCTTACAGTCAAGGCGGCGTCACCGAGGCCTTATTACAAAACGCAGGCTTTATTAAATGAATAGCATAGAAGAAATCATAGCCGACCTTCGTCAAGGCAAGATGGTCATCATCATGGACGACGAAGATCGGGAAAACGAAGGGGATTTGTTGATGGCGGCGGCCTTTGCCCGGCCCGAAGATATTAATTTTATGGCTAAATACGGCCGCGGCCTGATTTGTCTGACCTTGACCCGCGAACGCTGTCAACAGTTGCGTTTACCTTTGATGGTCAGCGACAACAATACGCCATATACCACCAATTTCACCGTGTCGATTGAAGCCGCTACAGGCGTGACCACCGGTATTTCCGCCGCCGACCGCGCGTTGACCGTGCAGGCGGCGGTAGCAAAAAACGCCCAGCCGAGTGATCTGGTGCAACCGGGGCATATTTTCCCGTTGATGGCACAAGCCGGCGGCGTACTGAATCGGGCCGGTCACACGGAAGCCGGGTGCGATCTGGCCAGATTGGCGGGCGTGGAACCGGCGGCAGTGATTGTGGAAATTCTGAACGACGACGGTTCGATGGCACGGCGGCCGGATTTGGAAGTCTTCGCCGAACAGCACAATCTGAAAATCGGCACGATTGCCGATTTGATTCACTACCGTATCAAACACGAAAACACCCTGGAGCGGATCAGCGAATGCGTTTATCCCACCGAATTCGGCGATTTCAGATTGTATGCCTACCAGGATTGTAACGACGACAATGTGCACCTAGCCTTAGTGATGGGCGATGTGGCTGGCGACGAACCGGTGCTGGTGCGGGTTCATGCTCGCAACCTGATCGACGATTTATTGTTTTCCAAACGCAGCGATTGCAGTTTGCCGGTGCGGGAAGCCTTGAAAAATATCGCCGAAGCCAGGCGCGGGGTTTTGGTGATCATTCGCCAAAAAGAAAACAACAAGGATTTGGTGGAACTGATACATGCCTATCAAATGCAGGATCATGGCGTCAAAAACAGTCAGGATTTAAGTGCCGATTCGGATTGGCGCACCACGGGAGCCGGCTCACGTATCTTGTCGGATTTGGGCGTGCGGCGCCTGAAGGTGATGGGGGCTCAGAAAAAATACATCGGTTTGTCCGGCTTCGATTTGGAAGTCGTCGAACATATCGATTCAACGCATTAAGGCAGGGTCGATTCATTCGACACGTTTTACAGCATTTTAATCATTCAACAACAGGTAAACACATGGCAGCAGTCACTACTCTGGAAGGCAACTTTTCCGCGCAAGGCGGCAAGTTTTGCCTCGTTTCTTCACGTTTCAACAGCTTTATCGTCGAACAATTGGAAGGTGGTGCGATCGATGCCTTGGTGCGCCATGGCGCGGATAAAAACGACATCACTCTGGTCAAGGCGCCGGGTGCTTTCGAATTGCCGATGGTGGTGCAACGTATTGCGGCTACCAAAAAATACGATGCGATTATCGCTTTGGGTGCAGTCATTCGCGGCGGTACACCGCATTTTGAATATGTAGCCGGCGAATGCGTGAAAGGTATCGCTCAAGTGGCCTTGCAATACGATGTGCCGGTGGCATTTGGGGTATTAACCGTGGACAGCATCGAACAGGCTATCGAACGTGCCGGCACTAAAGCGGGAAACAAGGGAGCGGAAGCTGCCTTGTCGGCGATCGAAATGGTCAGTCTGTTCAACAACCTGGGTCGTTAATGAGTCAAGCAAAAACCAATGCCAGAAAGTGCGCGGTACAGGCGCTGTATCAATGGCAAATGTCCGGCGAGAGCCTGATCCGTATCGAAACGTATTTTCTGGAAGAAGAGCATCTGAAAGGCGCGCAAAAAACCTATTTCAGCGAATTGTTTCATGGTGTACCGAAACAATTGGCTGTGATCGACGCGGCCCTGGCCGAATTTGTCGATAGGCCGGTGGAAAAAATCGATCCGGTGGAGCGGGCGATTCTGCGCATCGGCGCTTACGAACTGATGAACCGCTTGGAAACGCCGTATAAAGTCATCATCAACGAAGGCGTCAATCTGGCTAAGGATTTCGGCGCCGACGGCAGTCATAAATATGTCAACGGCATTCTAGATAAAGTCGCACAGAAACAGCGTGCCGTCGAGATTGCCGCCAAGCAGGCGAAAAACCATAACTAATGGCGGTCGCCGAATTCGATCTGATCCGCCGCTATTTTGCGGTGCATGCTCCTAGGCATCCGTTCAATCAATTGGGCATAGGCGATGACTGCGGGTTACTGAACCTGCCGGCCGGCCATCAATTGGCGGTCACCGCCGATACGATGGTCGAGAATGTGCATTTCTTTGCAGATGCCGATCCTGAATTGCTGGGGCATAAATTACTGGCGGTGAATCTTAGTGATTTGGCGGCCATGGGTGCCGAGCCTTTCGCGGTCACCTTGGCTTTGACTTTGCCTAAAGTCGATGAAAGCTGGCTGCAAGCGTTCTCGCGAGGTTTTATCAATCTGGCTCGTCAGCACAATGTCGATCTGATTGGCGGCGACACCACGTCCGGACCGTTGACTTTGACGGTGCAGGCGATGGGCGCGGTGCCGCAGGGTAGGGCGCTATTGCGTTCCGGTGCCCAGGTTGGCGATTTGGTATACGTTACCGGTCAGCTTGGTAATGCCGGCTTGGGGTTAAAAATTAAACAGGGTTATGTCTGCGCAGATCCGGAGTTGGCTTTGCGTTGCTTTAATCAACCAAAACCGCGAGTGTCGGAAGGTTTGGCGCTGCGCGGTATCGCTAATGCCTGTATCGATATTTCTGACGGATTAGCCGCCGATTTGGGACACATTTTGCAGCAAAGCGGCGTCGGCGCGTGTTTGCAATGGGACAACTTGCCGCTATCCGCCTCAGTGGCAGAGTTCATCAATCACAGCGGCGATTGGCGTATGCCCTTGATTGCCGGAGACGATTACGAATTGTGTTTTACGGTGCCGGCAGATTGTTCTCATGCATTACCGGCGGCTACTTGCGTGGGGATTATCGAAGCCGAGCCGGGTTTGCGGATGCGTAAGGCTGGGCGCGTGGAGGCATTCGAGGTGAAGGGTTTTGAGCATTTTTCTTAGAGAGCATTACGGCAACGCACGTTTGACTGCGTTACAAATCGTCAAAGATCCCACCTTGTTTCTGGCGTTTGGTTTCGGTTCTGGGTTGGCTAAGAAAATGCCCGGCACGATGGGCACGCTCGCCGCGATTCCGTTATACCTTGCATTGCTGCAAACCAATGAGTGGATTTATCTGTCGGTTACGCTGATCAGCGTTTGCATCGGCATTTGGATTTGCGGTCAAGCCGCTAAAAAATTGGAAGTCCATGACTTCGGCGGTATTGTTTGGGATGAAGTCGCCGGATTTTTGATTACGATGATCGGCGTGAGCTATTCCTGGCAGAGTCTATTGGCCGGTTTTGTCCTGTTCCGCTTGTTCGACATCGTCAAGCCTTGGCCGATCAAATGGCTTGATAAGCACGTGCATGGTGGTTTCGGCATTATGCTGGACGACGTGGTGGCAGGGGTTTTTGCCGGCTTGATTATGCACTTCTGGTTTGATTTTCCGGCGAACTGAGTGAGCGTTGTTTTCGTTCAACAAGCCAGTGGTTTTGGGGCATTGTTCTCATTTGACCCATGATAATTCATGCGACTAAAATCCATGCCGGTTTGGGGGATTAGTTGCGTGCAGCGAATGCCGCAAATATTAAGCTTCCAACCTAATAACTATACAAACAATTAGGAGGACTTTTTATGAATACAAGATTGTTATTCGCTGCTTCACTTCTGATGCTGACCAGCGCTGGCGCGGCAATCGCCGATAAAGATAACAATAAAGGGGTGGGGCAGGCCTGTAGGGGCTTGCCCAATCACGCCACATTGAAAGCAGCACTTGACGATGCAGTGAGTGCGGAGGAAAGCGGGCTTAATTTGCATATGTGGGCCACTTTAGTCAACCGTGACGGCGTGGTTTGTGCCGTAGCGTTTTCCGGCACCCATCGGGGGGCACAGTGGCCGGCCAGTCGAGTTATCTCGGCGCAAAAAGCCAATACCGCCAATTCGCTGAGTCTCGATTCTTCCTCAGATTCCGCGGGTTCCGGCAAATCTAATGGTTTGGCGTTATCGACAGCGAATTTATATTCAGCCGTGCAACCTGGTGGTAGTTTGTTCGGGCTTCAAGAGAGCAATCCCGTTGAAACGGGCGCTGCTTACGGCGGAAACCCAGGCTTAAACGGTACTCCTCAAGATCCTATGGTAGGTTCGAAAATTGGTGGCGTTAATGTATTCGGTGGTGGCCTGGGCTTGTACTCAGTCGGAAAAACGCTGGTCGGTGGCGTCGGTTTAAGCGGCGACACCTCTTGTGCCGATCATAATATAGCTTGGAGAGTCAGACATAATCTGGGGCTTGACCACATTGTCGGCGTCGGGGGAGTGAGTGGCGACGCACAGCGTCCTGATAATATCATTTACGACATTGCCGCCAATCCGAACGGAGGTACCGGAATTAGTGCAGGAGGTTTCGGCCATCCCACTTGTTTAAATACCGATCTGAATACAGCGGATTTGCCTGCCGGCCAACCTTAATCATCCGCTTTAAAAGCAACGGCAAGCAGATAAGGAACTTATCTGGTGACATTATTTAACAAATAGCATGTTTATTGCTTGCTAAATAATTTAAGGTCTGTATAATAAGCCAAATCAATCGCGGGGTGGAGCAGCTTGGTAGCTCGTCGGGCTCATAACCCGAAGGTCGTAGGTTCAAATCCTGCCCCCGCTACCAGACAAATCGAAGGCTTAGGTTTAACGACCTAGGCCTTTTTTGTTGCCTGTAAGTTTCTGGTAAGCGGATAGTAAGCGAATTTATGGAATACAAATCAGCGCCATTTGCTTTTCCCCACGCCTAACATCGAGAGATTGCATGAGCGAATTTAAAGGCGTCTGCATGTGCGGAGCGGTTCAATACGCAGTGAAATCCGAGCCGCGTCTGTCTTTTTTATGCCAATACAGGCAGTGTTAACGAATCACCGGCACAGGCCATTCGGCCGAATTTGTTGCATCGGCACAAGACACAATACGAATGGGTGAGGCGAAATTTAGCGATCCTGATCAACAAACCCAGCGCGTTTTTTTCGGTCAATCTGACGGCGCGAATGCCTGATAAAAATCGACCGGAAACCAATCCTTACATCAGGAAGTTTCTGAAAAAATCCGCTTGGCAGCCTTTTGAGTTGGCGGTCTTTGCCGGAAAAATTGACTATGCAAGTTGTCGTTTCTTAGATGGACATATCATCCGTTGCATCATGTGGATAACTAACGGACTCACTAATCCCAATATCGCAATTAAGTTTACCGACTGGGCGAGCGTGAATGCATTCGCAAAACGTATCTGTCATATGTAGGTGGTTCCATTGTTCGCAATCCATTATCTCGTTGGCTGACATGACATTCGTTTTATCGCGGCGTATGCGTTACTTGCTCTTCAGTTTGACCATCGGCAGTCTCGCCTCGCTCACGGGCACCGCTTATCAAGCCAAAAGAACCGCAGCCGACCTGGCCGCATTCCCGCCGCCAGGACGCATGATTTCAGCGAAAGGCGTGAATCTCCATCTCTATTGCCTGGGCTCCGGTTCGCCAACGCTGGTTCTCGAAGCGGGCCTCGGCGAAAACGTGTTGAGCTGGTACCCGGTTCACGCCAAGCTGGCCCAGACCATGCGCGTTTGCGCCTACGACCGCCCAGGCCTGGGTTGGAGCGATTCGATAGCCGCTGCCATCCAGCCGGAAGAAGTGGCTGAAAACCTGCACGGCTTATTGCACAACGCCGGCATTGCCCCTCCGTTTGTGCTGGTCGGCCATTCGCGGGGCGGAATTTACGTGCGTGCTTTCTATCAGCGGTTTCCCGAACAGACACAGGGTATTGTTCTAGTCGATTCGACGCACGAGCAAAGCCCCATGCACCAGTATCCCTACGCCGTCTGGGATTATCGGAAACAAGCCCTGCAAATCGCAATTGCGGAACCGTTGTCGCGGCTCGGTATCGTCAGGCTGCTGGGCATCGCCGATGCCGACCGCAGGCCATCTCCGCTACCGGCTGAAATCCTGGCTGCGAAAACCGCGATACAAAACCGCACCGATACCGCTCATGCGGTAGTCAATGAAATCGCCGTGATGCGCCAAGGACTTGATCCGACGACACCGCCGCCACGCAGCTTAGGTAATCTTCCGTTATTGGTGCTAACCGCCGGCAATCTGGTGGATTTGGCTATAGTCGCGCGCAAAGCGGAGGGAGCGGGTAAAGATGTCGAAGCGGAAAAGGCGCTTGCCGAAATTCAACAGGCCGAACAGGATGATCTGGCCCGTCTGTCCCGCCGTTCGCGGCATATCATCGTCAGCAACAGCGGCCATTTCATCATGCACGATCAGGCCGATGCATTCGTCACCGCAGTGCGCGAATTTGTTTTAGATATGCCTCTGGTCGATTGAGCACGTTGAGTCAGGCGAGATGATTCTGCGCTTGTTACAGTAGCGCTCGATTGAGGAGGTATGAAAGTGGATGATAAAACGGCCAGCGCGGCCTATGCCATGCGCTTCGATAGGATTTTCGATTACATTGACAAGCATCTGTTCGAGCCGGTGTCGGTCAATGAACTGAGCAAACAGGCCAATTTTTCCCGGTTTCACTTTCAACGGCAATTCTCCGCTTACACCGGGCTGAGCACGACGCGCTACATTCAGTTATTGCGTTTACGCAAAGCGTCTTACCAACTAGTGTTTCAGGAGCAGCGCAGCATTACCGATATTAGCTTGGACGCCGGTTTCTTAAATGCGGAATCGTTCTCCCGCGCATTCAAAAAGTGCTTCGGACAAACGCCTACTCAATTTCGAAAGCACCCAGCATGGCAGCCTTGGAATGAGCGCATGCTATTACCCAAACGCATAAGGAGTCCCCAAATGAACGTCAACATCGTCGAATTTTCAGAAACCACAATAGCCGTCTTGGAGCACCGTGGCCCGCCCAGCCTGATAATGGAGTCGGTCAGAGGCTTCATAGACTGGCGCAAACAGAGCGGCTTGTCGCCGATCGCCAGCAGTCGGACGTTTGGTATCGCGTATGACGACCCGGCTGTCACGCCCGCAGAGTCATTCCGATTCGATGTATGCGGTGAGGTCAAGCAACCCGTGCCGGAAAACTCGCAAGGGGTGATCAACAAATTGATTCCGGGAGGACGTTGCGCCGTGGTGCGCCATATCGGTTCAACCGACCGTATCAGCGACAGTGTTTATTACCTTTACCGGGAGTGGTTGCCGGATAGCGGAGAGGAATTGCGGGAATTTCCACTGTTTTTTCATTACATCAAACGGGTGCCTGAAACGCCCGAACACGAACAGATTACGGATGTATATCTGCCTTTGGTGTAAACGAAAGCGGTCGAATAGTTGATCCATGGTAAAACTCAGCCGCGCAGGGCGCATTAGCTTTAGAGTAGTGCGCCGAAACGTTAATGACCAACATACGGCGCAATACGGCTACACCCATTAACGCCCTACGATTGCGCCTTAAGGCCTTGGGCGAAGTGCGAACCGGTGACGGTATCAATCATCCGGCGGATCGGTAGGGTGATAAAGTCCTATCGTCATGGAGTTTTTAAATGCCGAACAGTCGCCGGCATACGGTCAACCGCGATAACGGCTATCGAATGTTTCGGAGAGTCAATCTTGTTGTTAAGTACCAATTTTGATACGCTACCTCGATGAATCCAATCCTTTCTGTTAGATTTTTTGCAACGGATGCCGGAAGTGAGCCCGTTAGAGAATGGTTGAAAGGATTATCCGCTCAAGACAGAAAAACGATAGGCGAAGATATTAAAACGGTGCTATTCGGCTGGCCTCTCGGTATGCCGTTAGTCGATCATCTTGACGGCGACATTTGGGAAGTCAGAATTAAGCTGGATAACCGGATAGCCCGCGTTCTGTTTGTCATCGATAAACAGACGATGATTTTGCTGCATGGTTTTATCAAGAAAAGTCAGAAAACACCGAAAGCGGAAATCGATTTCGCAAAACAAAGACTGAAAGCATTACGAGGTAAGCAATGAACACTAACCAAGAAGAAAACTCTCATATCGGTAGCAGCTTCGACGACTTCCTAAGCGAGGAAGCCATCCTTGATGAAGTGACAGCGGTAGCGGCCAAGCGGGTCATTGCTTGGCAAATATCGGAAGGCATGTCGGCGCTTAAACTCAGCAAAACGGCAATGGCCAAAAAAATGCACACCAGCAGGGCTTCGCTTAATCGCTTGCTGGACGAAGAAGATACCAGTTTAACCTTGACCACCTTGGTGAGCGCCGCCGCCGCGCTCGGTAAAAAGGTAAAAATAGAGTTGGAATCTGTGTGAACTTAGGCGGATTGAGTCGTTGCGGTAGGCTCAAAACCGGCTAAAATTCGTCAGACGAAACGAAAGTGCCTATGGCAAATGTCCAGCCAAAAGCAGGCGTAAGGTATGGTGAGTTTACGAACCGCACCAATCGCGAACGATACCCTAAAGGGCACAAGTGCGGTGTACGCTGTTCAGCGCATCCTATGGCCCTCGGCGTTATACAACGAGACTAAGCGTCTAAAATCACAATAGAGGTAGCAGCTGATGACATTAAATATCGACGACGACACCGCGATCCTGCTCCGCCAGTTGTCCGAGCAGGAACACATTAGCCCCGCGCAACTAATCAAAAATCTCCTTAGTGATTACCTCGAAGACTTGGCCGATGTAGCTGCCGCCGATGCAGCGTTAGCAGAATTGACCAGCGGCAAGGACGATACCATCAGCTTGGCGGAATGGGAGCAACAACTCAATGCGTTGGAGCGTTAAGCTTAAGACGAGCGCCGCCAAAGCCATCAATAAGCTGGACAAACCGGTCCGCGACAGGATCAAAACCTTTCTTGCTCAGTTAGCCGAGCAAGATAATCCGCGCATTAACGGCAAAGCCTTGCAAGGCAAATTGTCGGCCTACTGGCGCTATCGGGTCGGCGACTACCGTTTGATTTGCCAGATTCAAGACGACGAATTAATCGTTTTGGTCGTCGAATTGGGGCATCGAAAAGACATTTATCAGGACAAGCATTAATCGCTAAAATCTATCGCTAACGATGCGATGCAGGTTGTTTACCGCACCCTCCGGCCCTCACCCTATTAGGCTTGCACATGGTAATCCATTGGATTACCATGTGTGCCATTGATCAATATTTTAGAGATTTGTTTATGTCGAGTTTACGAGAAGAAATTTTCTTTGATCTATCCGCAGAGGATGTAAAGAGGATTAGAGGTAAAACAGGAATGACCCAAAAGGATTTCAGCAACACTTTTGGTATAAATATAAGTACTTTGCGTCATTGGGAGCGAGGGGATCGTGTGCCACAAGGAACTGCGGTCGTTCTTTTGAATATAATCGATAAATCTCCAGTAGAGGTATATTCCATACTAGGAGTCAATGAGGGAAGTAAAGTGAATAACTCATCCGAAAAGAAGGTATTAAAAAATGCAATTATAGACGGAAAGTATACAACCCTTGCTGACTTGGAGGAGTCAGGATTTGAATGTCTTGATCAAATAATTATAGCATTAATATCTGCTAATGGATTTCCATATAAAAAAGTTGAAATTATTGACGATGAGACAATTTTCTTTGCCGGTCATGATGCAGATCGACTCAATCAGATTTTAAGCTACAAGCCGGGAATTTCTAAAATACATGGCGATTTTAGAAATGTTTTAGAAAAAACGTATCTCGTTATTTTTGCTATAGAACATGAGCTAAGCGAGGCAATGTATCTTCCTCATGAAATGAGGCAAAATAGAATTTCAAGAGTTATAGAAAATATCGGTGTCGATAATACTTTTTATTCTAACATTTTAAAAAATTGGTAATGTTGTGAAAGGAGTCTTAATTACGGTAGAAGGAATAGATGGCAGCGGAAAAGGCACTCAGGCTGAGATGCTTCTTCAGAGGCTAACTGAAAGATCCATCCCAACTAAGTTATATAGTTTTCCTTGTTATGAAGAAACTTTTTTTGGTCGGGAGATTGGTAGATTTTTACGAGGAGATTTTGGTTCGCTGGAGCAAGTGCATCCTAAGTTAGCATCAATCCTCTTTGCTGGAGATCGATTTGAAAAAAAACAAGAGATTAGAAAAGATCTAGAAGAAGGGTTTGTTGTTATATCCGATAGATATGTTGACTCCAATATTGCTCATCAATGTGCAAAGCTTCCTAGTTGTGATCGCCAGGAATTATCTGATTGGCTTGAAAAGTTAGAATATGAGGTATTTGGAGCTTCAAAGCCGGATGTTACTTTTTTTCTTGATGTGCCTTTAAGTATATCCAAGACATTAGTCTTGAAGAAGAGTCAACGAAGCTATATAGAACAAAAAGAAGATATACACGAGGCTTCATATCATTATTTAGAAAATGTATATGAAACATATATTGATTTGTGTAAAAAAAGACAATGGATAAAGATATGCTGCACAAAAGAATCACATATTCGTGGTATAAATGACATAAATCAAGAAATTTTAAGTTATATATTGGGTAATATTGTAGCGGTACAGTCATGAAAGAAATATTAAGCAAAAAGTATTCTAGGAGGCTTTTTTTTGCCGCTGTAATATTTGTTATTGTCTTTTTATGTGTGCTGCGGTATATCGTTTTGCCTTGTTATGACAAGTCTATACAAACGGGGTTTACTTTCTTTCTGTCAAAACTATCTGAAGGGATAATAGTCTCAATTTTAGTAACCTCTTTTATAGGAACATTTCTATACTTCCTAACGCCTGAGACAGTTAAAAAATCTAGTATTGATATAATTGAACCTAGAGCTTTGCCAGAACTATTTGAAGGCGCTTTTCCTAATACCGAGATATGGTGGTACAAAGGAGGTTGTGGGCGATATTTTCGAACAAAAACCTTACCCGAGATGGCAAGATGGGCCAGAAAAACAAGTCTTACTCGAGAGGTCAAGGCAATAATCCTTGATCCCTTAAATGAAGCGCTTTGTGAAGCTCATGCAATTTATCGAAAAAGTACGGCTTCAGCAGAGCTTGAGAAACGAGTATGGGATTTAGATAAAGTTAGAATTGAGCTATATGCGACTATTATAACGGTTTTGGTTTTTCAGCGCGAGGAACCTATGTTACGTATTAGCTTGGCTTTAGCTTCCCATTATTCGGCATTTCGAATAGATCTTTCTGATGGTTGTGCTATTATTACAAAAGAAGATAGAAAAGCTCCGGCTATAATTTGTAATCGAGAAAGCTATTATTATAAGTCTTATAAGGATGAAATAATACTAAGTGAGAGCCAAAGCAAGAGAGTATCCTCTCTTGTTTCTGGCGACTATGATTTAAGCTCGCTAACCAAAGAAGATGTTAGACTCATATTGAAGCAAGTTAACTTGTTGTTTGATGGCATGACCGATGAAGTCTTGGAAGATATAGCGAAAACATGTAAGGAACAGAATAACCCATATGGATAATCTATTTTGTAAAGTATATTTTGACTTAATAAATTTTCGCAATATTTCAGGTGATATAGAGGATGTATTAATAGGGATAAGAGATAATATTGGATGCTTTTCGCCTATGTGGCATGCATTAGGCTTTGTTCACTGCAAGCTGTATGAAAACGAGAATGGTACACTACGCATTCATATCTGGCCACAAAATAAGAGGGATAATTCGGAGCAAAACTACAAGATACATGATCATATTTTTTCTTTAACTAGTTATGTCCTTTGTGGTGAGATAACAAACAGAAATTACGATATTTCTGAATGGAAATCTCAATATAAACCTTCTCTTCAACTCTACAAAGTAAAATATCACCCAGATGGATCCTCACTAAAACCAAGTGGAAGATGTTTTAGCGTCAAAACAAGTGAAGAGAGTGTAATTCGGAGCAATAATATATACCAGATTGAGCGCGGGGTATTTCATGAGCTTTTTGTTAATGAAGCCGAAGTAACGGCTACACTTGTGGCAACACACCATCATGTCAATGAAGACCCTCAATTGCTTGGTGATCCCGATGAAAAGCTCGATATATTCAGAAATCGAGTCGAATTTCCTCTAGATGAGTGGAGTATTTTGCTAGAGCAATTGCTTGCTAGGCGGGCTAAATAAATGCTAATTAGTAGTTGAATTTGGCCCAGGGCCGTAGGGCGTAATAGGCGATAGCCGTATTGCGCCGTATATTGGCCTTCGATCACCCGGCGCAATGTTCGTTGGTTATTCTTTTCTCGTTCCCAAGCTCCAGCTTGGGAATGTTATCTCGGAAGCTCTGGCTTCCTATCCACATCCAGGACCGTAGGCTGACGGGTTGAATGTAACGAAACCCTGCATTGACGGCATTTATGCTGGGTTTCGCTTTCGCTCTACCCAGCCTACGCTATGTCCGAATCTTCATTGGAGTGGTCTGACCGGAATCGTTGGCCGACAATCAATCGAAACAGGGAGGATTGAACATGCCCATTTTCGAAAAACTCGGCGGCATTGCCATCATCGTGGGATCTTTATTGCTAAGCGCCTATGCCGCCTTGTTCCCAATCTTGCTACCGTTAGGGACTGGGACTTTCGACTATGCCGAGGTGGTACTAAGCCCAGGCTGGGTGCCTTTGGCCCTGATCGCCTTCGCCGGCGTGTTAGCGTTGCTGGTCGGGTTTTATGCGGTTTATGCCAAGATGCGTGACACGGCCGGCGTGCAGGGCGCCGTGGGTTTTTTATTCGTCGAGGCGGCTTATTTGTTACAGGCTTGCAAGGTGACTTGGGAGCTGTTTCTTTACCCCGTCATCGCCCGCTATCCGGAAACCGCCTTTCTGTTGCGCGACGCCGTCATCAAAAACGATCCGGCGGTGTTGGCGTTTAGAATTTCGGCTTCCGCGGCGATTTTGATCGGTATCGTGCTGTTTTGCCTGGCTATCTACCGTTCGGCGCTTTATCCCAAGCCGGCGGCGGCATTGATCTTCGTCGGCGCCGTGGTGTATGCGCTGGGGCCGATGATTTCTGTGTATGTGTCTAATGTAGGGATTTTCATCTTTGCCGTGGGCTGCATGTTGCTTGGGGGGCGCTTGCTGCGCTGACAGTGATCGGCTTACCGTTCAATCAAACCCCGCATCTTGATTGACGGAAACGCTAGGGCGGTTGTGCCGCCGGTGCTAACCTGCCGCCGTCATGGCTTGCAGGAGATTTACGATGAACGATATTCGCGACCCGGTTTACGCGCGTCTGCTCAAGGCGGCGCTGGACTGTTTCCTCGCCGACGAATACCACAAGGTCACCACCCGCGCCATCGCCGACCAGGCGGGCGTTAATGTCTCGATGATCCGCTACTACTTCGGAAACAAGGAAGGCCTCTACGAAGAAATGATCCGCGAGACGCTAAAGCCTCTCTTGGACATGCTTGACAGCGATACGCTGTCCGAGGCCGGTGGTTTCGCCGACTATCTGCGCCTCTATTACGGCACCATGCGCAAGCATCCCGAATTCCCCAAGCTTATCCTCAAGGTGCTAGCCCTCAACCATGGGCCGGGCCGGCGTTTCATCCTGCAGTTGCTGGAACGCGGCCGTAGCGGCGGTGCGCGGCGGCTGGAACAGCTGAAGGCAAGCGGGCAGATCGATATAACGATCAACCCCGACGTGGCGCGGATGGCTTTCGTCAGTCTTGCGATGATGCCGATGCTGCTGAAGGATATTTTCGAGGAACAGATGGGTGAGCAGATGGACGAGGCCTTCCTCGACGAACTCGCTGCATTCAACGGTAAGCTGTTGGCGGCTGGCATGGCTGCGGCGCAAGCGCAAGCGCAAGCGCAAGCGGGAGCGTGACATGACATTCCAAAAGAATGCCGGTGTTGTGCGCCGTTTCGCCAGACTCGCCAAATTCGGCGTCTGGCTGCAAAATTTGCCCAACAAAATTGTGCCGCCGCCTTTCCGCCTGATGCAGATCGGTTCGGTCTTTTGGCAATCGTGGGCGCTGTATGTCGCCGCGCGGTTGGACATCGCTGGCACGCTGGCCGACGCTGAATTGAGTATCGAAACCCTGGCCGAACACGTCGCCGCCGACGCTGATGCGCTCTACCGCTTGCTGCGCATGCTGGCGGCGATAGGCGTGTTCGAGGAAGTCTCGCCGCGTCGCTTCCAAAATAACAAGCTTTCGTCTTGTTTGTGCCCGGATCATCCCCAAAGCGTGCGGGCGATGGTGCTGATGCACAACTCGCCGGAAATGAGCCGACCATGGTTCGAGCAATTGGAGCAGGGCATTCGTAGCGGCGGCGTGCCGTTCGAATCGGCTCACGGGCAGGCGTTTTACGATTATCTGGATGCTAACCCGGAATTCGACCAGCTGTTTGCGCAGGCCATGGATAGCGTAGAAGCCTTGGCCGGGGACAGCTTTGTTACCGATTTCGATTGGTCGCGCTTCGAGCGCATCATCGACGTCGGCGGTTCCAAGGGCACAAAATCGCTTGCCATCCTCAAACTTCATCCGCAGCTCACGGCGTTGGTGGCCGACCGCGAACAGGTTATCCAAGGCACGGCGCAGTTCTGGAAGGAAAAAGGCGAGGGCGCGCTGCTGCAACGCATGCGCTTCGAAGTCTGCGACCTACTGCAAGCCGTGCCCAAGGCGCATAGCGACAAGGATATTTACCTGCTGAGCGCGGTGCTGCATGGCTTCGATGACGACACCTGCGTCACCGTGCTGCGCAATGTCGCGCAAGCTAGTGCAGATAGCCGCGCTGCCATCGCCGTGATGGAGATGGTGATGCCGGATAGTCCGACCGACATCGCTGCAGCCTCATTCGACATGCAAATGTTCGTCAACACCCGCGGCCGGGAGCGAACGCTGGCCGAATGGCGGCGACTGTTCGATGCCAGTGGATTGGTACTTCAAGAGGTGGTGAGCTTGCGAACGTTCGGGAAAATATTGGTGCTGCGGGCGGTTCACAGCACCGGCAAGGCCTGATTCCGGAATTCGAATGGCGCGAGTTCGCCTACGGATGAATTTCGGCAGGCTTGGTCATTTCACGGCCGGACGGCCAACAGCATGTCCGGCGGATGGTTACCGTGGACCTTACCGGCAAGTCTGAAGGCAATCGACGCAGGGAAGGAAAACCTGAACCGCAGGTCAAGCGTTTCTGCTTGATAGGGCTTGTTGCCTAAAGGCCTTTTTCCTGATTTTCTTCTTGGGTTTCGATTGCCGTTGGCTCGGGAGCATAGTCTTTGGAATCGACTTCAGTTTGTTCGCATTTACCCTTCAATAATTCGATAGCGCCGGGCCAGCAGGATGCTTCGACGTAAAATTTGGCATACCAAAGAAAGGCGACGCCGGAGCAGTCCTCATGGACAATCTTTGGCTGTACGCTGACATCGTCTTCATAAACTCTTTGCACTTTGCAAAAGTGAACAGGTTCGGACCAGGCGGTATTCGTTGTTAGAGCTAAAAGAGCTAGGGCAGATATTTTTTTAAGAAACGTCATCTTTTTATCCAAAAATGCTAAAGAGTAGTTTCAATATTCGGCTTTACCATGTTCAAAGTCAAAATTTACATCTGATTTTTTCCGCAAAATACCGAAAACTCAGGGAAGGGAGCTTCTAAAAACCAAAGGAAACGCTATGCTCCGAGACAGGCAGAAGGTTAGAGACTTCCGGGAGACAAGGCGATAATTCAGCAGCGATGGCTTTTCGTCGCAACAAACAGGAAATACAAATGTATTCGTCAGATGATGAAATCGGCATTATCACTGCCTTTGTGGAGCAATTGGAAGAACAGTCCATTCCGCGCGCGTTGGCCGTTAAAAAAAGAGTGGAAGAGGGCGATACGCTAAACGAGATTGAAATCATGCATTTTGAACAAATGCTTTCAGAGGCCAGCACTATGATGCCGCTATTGAAGCACCACCCTGAATATCAAAAGTTGATCGCTGAATTAGCCAATTTGTACAACGATATTTCGGAACGCGCTTTGAGTAACCAGTTAAACGGAAAAACCTAAAAAGCCGACGCGCTGAATATAGATAAGCCGCGATTTAGGTGCACAAAAAAGCCGGGCGTACCCGGCTTTATGGAACTGCAACGCTAAACGGCTGCTATTCGAAAGAAACTTCTTCCAGGCTGGCTAAGCAGCCTAGTCCTCTGGCAAATTCTTGCAATTCGCTCGCCATATGAAAATTAATGATGGAGTTCGTCTTTAGATCCACAACGGCGTATTCGACAATCGTATCGTTGTTTTGCAACCTCGGCTTGTACTTCAATAACTTCTTCGACTCCTTGGCCAGCTTACGATTTAGCCGAGTGGTTAGCGCGCGAATTGAAACCAATTTTTTCATATCCGATCTCCATACGTTAAAACGGAAATCGCAGTATAAGTGATTTTGACGGTTTTATGACATTGCCCAACAAAAAGCCTGAGACCGTGAGCACAATGTGTGGATTGCGCAGTTTTCACGATTGCATTAAACAGGTGGGAAAATTAACTGGCTAGCCTGAGCAAAGTCGATAATATAGCGCCATGCTGTTTGTATTAAATCCGGCGGAACCGCTTCCGCACTAACCATGAGGGCTTTCATGTCTGAGCAAACCAACGCTTTTCAATCACTATCTTCCGAAAGCGAGGGGCGCGAGCCTATAGAGATTTGGCTGACGACTGCCGACCAGCAAGCCTTGTTACAACCACAGACCAGTGGTTTTGGTTTTAACAACCCTCTCGGCGATGTGCCGGTAATAGCGGTCGATACCGGCGATGTTTATCAAACCGTGGAAGCTTTTGGCTTCTCCTTGACCGGCGGCAGCGCCATGCTGATTGCGGCACTGCCCAAGGTCGAACGGCAAGCTTTGTTGCAGGAACTATTTTTGCCTGATGGTGACGGGATTGGTATCAGTTGTTTGCGGCTTAGTATCGGCGCTTCCGATTTAAGCGAGCGGTGCTTTAGCTATGACGACATGCTCGATGGTCAGACCGACATGGAACTGGCGCATTTTGATTTGAATGCCGGCGATATGTACGTTATTCCGCTACTCCAAGACATTCTGGCGCTCAATCCAACTATTCGAATTATCGCCACCGCTTGGTCGGCACCGCGCTGGATGAAGACTAACCAGGCGTTTATAGGCGGCAAGCTTGAGCCCGAATGCTATGCCGTCTACGCGGCGTACTTGGTGAAATACCTGCAAGCTATGCGCGAACGCGGCATCGTGATCCACGCCATCACCCCGCAGAATGAGCCGCTCAATCAAAAAAACGAGCCGAGCATGGTGATGGAAGCGCCGGAGCAGGCTGCATTTATCAAACATCATTTGGGACCGGCCTTGCGCGAGGCGGGATTAGCTGATGTGGAAGTGTTTTGCTGGGATCACAATTGCGATGTCAAAGAGTACCCGTTGACGGTCTTCGCCGACGCCGAAGCTCGGCAGTATCTCAGCGGCTCCGCTTGGCATCTGTATGGCGGTGATATTTCGGTATTATCTGAAATGCATCAGGCTTATCCCGAAATGAAATTGTATTTCACCGAACAATGGGTGGGTTCGGACGGCGAGTTTGGTGGCGATTTAATGTGGCACGCCCGCCACGTGTTGATCGGTTCGTTGCGGCACTGGAGCAGGGCGGTGTTGGAATGGAATTTGGCCTCCAACCCATTTTGCGGCCCGCACACGCCGGGCGGCGAGGCCCGCTGCGTGGGCGCGTTGACGATAGACGGCGATCAGGTCACACGCAATGTTGCTTATTACGTGATTGCCCACGCGGCCAAATTTGTCAGGCCCGGATCCGTGCGGATTGATTCCGGCGCGCAAAACGACTATTTGCCTAACGTAGCCTTCCGCACGCCGGCGGGTTTGATCGTATTGATCGTGTTAAACGACTCCGCCGAGCCGCAAGCCTTTGCTATCCACTATCAAGGCAAAAACGCGCTTGTTGAGATACCGGGCAAAGCAGTGGCTACCTATGTGTGGGCAGCCTAGCGGCATTTAGCCCAGTAGTACATCGACCCGGCGAAATTGCCCTAAACGCAAGGCTTCTGCTGCCGGGCCAGATACACAGGCCGCAATTACAGTTTGTGTCGTGCCGTCCCGGCCAAATAACTGGTATTGAATTGGTTTGACGGCCTCCTGACCAAAGGTATTCCGGCGTCGCGGATTGAGGTAAACCAACAAGGTCGAGCCGAACAGCGTGCAAGTTGCGCTAGCGGCAGGCAAGGTTTCAGGCTCAGCAAACGGCGTGGCAATTTGTGCTTCAGCGGTAAAAAACGCGGCTGCCAACTTTGGTGCCGGTTTAAACGCCAACAGGCCATCCTCAAGTACAAACGGTGTAGCTCCCACAAATAAATGCGTCCACAGGTGTAAAAACTCCACGGTAGCGCCGGATAATCGGGCCACGCAGCCGCGTCCGTGCTGCCGGGCATCGATCGTAAAACCGCTGCTGACCAGAAAGCTGGAGGCTTCGATGGGATTGCGTTTGTATGTTTCCGGATCGTGAAACGGTAGCAAGAGCGTTTCGACGTGGGCGTAAAACTCTTCGACTAAGCCGGCACGCACCATCTCCAGCACAAACTTGTAATGCATGTGTAAAAAGATCGAGCCATTCTCTAGCCAGCCGTAGTTAAAAACCCCGATGCGCCCTAAGTCCAGCGCTTTGTCACCCAAGGGTTCGTTGACCCGGTACATACCCAGTTTGGCATCGTATAAATCCGAATTGTGCACGGCTTGATAGAGGGTCTGCGCCTGCATCGGGTCGGCGATCCGTAAGGCATGCACAAAACCTTCCAGGAACAAAGGCAGCGGCTTTTGCTGAAAGCGCGTCACGGCAATGCCCCCGGTGTCCAGTTCGTGATAGCGCTCTGCCTCGTACGCAAAATAGGTGACTATGCCCTGAGGCGTGCGGGCTTTGTCGATTGCGGCGTCCAGATAATGGGTTACCAAGCTCAGGAAGGCTTGGATTTCACTCAATTCAAGTGCTTGTTCGGCACCGGCAAAACCCATGAATACCTGTTGCCGATACGCTTCTTTCAGCGCGCCGCTTGCCTGCCAGAACAGTTCCGGCGTCAAGTCAGTGCGAGTTAACACCTTATGCAACGCCGTTACAAAGTCGGCCAATTCAAAGGGTACGGCGCACGCGCCCTCCAATTGGTTCAGCGCGCTGAGGGTAAAATCCACCAGCCGCTTTAGCTCGATGGTTTCGTTGACCGACGAACCTAAAATGCCGGGCAAGCCGTTCAAGGCGTCGCACCAGCCGGGCCGGTCCGCTTCCATCTCGATACCTACGCCGGCCGGATCCAGTGTGGCTAATTTGTTGGTAATCAGTGTCAGAATCTTGCCCAACAGCGTGGTGTAAACGATGTCGCCGTGACCGGCTTGCGAACGCACTTGATAGCGGCGCTGCTGTCGCGCATCGATCAATGCCTTTTTCTCCGGGCAATAGCGCACGGCATTGTATTGGCGTACACCGTTTGCGGTGACCACATACTTTTGCGCGCGTGGCACCACTTGATGGGGCGGGTCGAAAAAGCTGTAGGTTTTGTCCTGAAATAAACCGGCCAAGCGATCCGGAAAAATCGCCGCGTAACTGATCAATAAATCCACCAAATAGGTCCAGTGATCCGACCAATAGCCGCGGTCGAATTCAGCATCTTCCACTTCTTGGGCGTGGGCCAAAATGGTCGTCAGGACGTTTTCCGCATCGTCTGCGGTGCCCAGAGTT
This sequence comes from Methylomonas sp. PHL2-19, assembly GCF_059331595.1. Lineage (NCBI taxonomy): Bacteria > Pseudomonadati > Pseudomonadota > Gammaproteobacteria > Methylococcales > Methylococcaceae > Methylomonas > Methylomonas sp. PHL2-19. The sequence goes on along the minus strand of NZ_CP196839.1, from coordinate 3,124,587 downwards.
TCCACCAGTTCCGCGTACTTAAATTCCCTGTGTAATAAGGGTTCCAATGCAGGGAAACGGGTGTAATACGGCGCAAAATTTGCCGGTGCATCCACGACAAACCGCGAGTTGCGCAAAGCACAAGGGTTATAGCCATCCGGCTGAATCAGATTGAAAAAATAGCGAATGTTCTTGGCATCCAAGGCCGGGTCGAAGAACAAATCCATGCGCCGATTTTGCAACACATCGCGAAAATCGCCATTGCCTTCGGAATAGGGCGTGTCCTGCAATAAAAAATCGTTGTAATCGCGTTCCAGATCGCCGTGCTTGCGACCAAACAAATACAAATGCGCGCCGCCCGGCACCGGCATGGAAAAGCCGCCGCGCAAGCCGTTGTCCAGATAACATTGCCGCGCGTGGGCATCGAATAGCGGCTGGGCGGTGGCGGTGAACGCGCGTTGGCTGATGTCGTTCACCAAGCGCCGGTTGGCTGCTCGTTTGCTCTCAAAATAGTTCGGTTGAGCGGCTTCAATCAGAAATTGATCGAAAATCTCGAGGGAACCGGCATGCCCGTAAACCCCGTAAAACACCCGGCTTTCACCGGGCTGCAAAGACAGCTTAAGATGTTGAAACGCCGCCGGCGTTTGATTGCCGCAGACTTGCTCGGCAAAGTCCAAGGGCTGGTCTGAAAAAAATCGCTCCGCTTGCGAAAAATCGCCGGCCAAACCGAAAATCCGCTCGGGATCGACAATGGCTTGATTGTGCTGCCCATCCAAAACGCCTACAAAGAAATTGCAGGCAACCACTTCTTCCACCTGCGGGCTGTCGGTGGGCCAGACTTTCAGCCGGTAAAACGGCCGATTTTCCGCCACGTCCTCCACCCGCATAAAGGCCTCGGAGGTACGGCTCATGAATTTGAGGATCCATTGGTTCATCGCATACGGCAGCACTTGCGGCAAGCCATCGACAATCTCCAGGTTTAGGGTTTTATCGCCGGTGTTGACAATCTCCACCCGCCGCAGTAACCCAGCCACCGGCGCTTCGGCCAAGGTGAACACATCCGCACGCAATCGAAAGCTGAGCTTAGGGTTAATTTCCTCCACGCCCACCTCGTGCGGTGTCACGTGAAGACGTTGCTTCACCTCCAGCTCAGCACCACGTTGAAACGGCTCGTATGCGCGAGTATGCTGGCCGTCGTCAATTTTCAAAAATGTGCGAAACCCGCGCGATGGCGTCAGTTGGTAGGCTTTGTCCGCCGGGAAAAACTCTAAAAAAGCCCCGTCCTTATTCCTCACCCCAAAACTGGCGACAGCTTGGCCGCGATTGACGTAAAACACCCAGGCCGGACGTCCATGCATGCCGGCAATCCCCGGCAGAAAGCTGGCGAAGGGGGCGCAGTCGTTATACCGTTCGATGACAAAGCATTGGTCACCGGCGAAGAAATAGCGGGGCTGATTCATGGGGATACCGTTGTTTTCGGGATTGAAAGTACTACAACTCTAGCAAGCGTTTTGCTAAGTGCCAGCATGGTTCCTACGCCGCGACAGTTCGCTTTGAAAAAGAAGGCCAATGTGTGCAGACTGCATGCTTTAACAACCGGCAGAGCGCTTAAACAATTAAACTGCGTCATATGCCATAAACCAATTCGGTCAAATCCCGCCAAAGCTGTCTTTTCTTCGCTCATGTATCAAGGAAAATCGTTGAGCCACAGTTAACACCGCGGAAAGTCCCCCTGTAAGCCGTTGAAATAAAATAATAAGCCAATAGACGACGCACAGGGGCGGTGCAAAATCCTAATATTCGGCCCTAAATTTGCTTTATTTATAGGTTTTTCTAAGAAATAGCGCGTCTGAATTGGCCCTTACCCCGATTGTGGCAACCTCCATGAGCACACAACACACTGTCCGCCCCTGTTTATTCTTCATTGGATTTACACTCATTTTGCACGCTGAAGGACATAAATCATGACAGCCACAATAATGCCCGACAAAGGGTTGGCTGAGTTCTACCAAGAGCATCATTCCTGGCTGCTCGGTTGGCTAAACCGCCGCGTTCAATGCCGCTTGCAGGCCGAAGACCACGCGCACGACACCTTCATGCGCGTCCTCACCGCACAAGACGTGCAAGCCATTCGCGAGCCGCGCGCCTATCTGACGACGATTGCCAGAGGCTTGTTGATCAATCAGTGGCGCCGTTCTGCTATCGAACAAGCCTACTGGGATTCCGTGGCGGCGTATCCGGAGCCCTTGGCGCCATCGCCCGAAGAGCATGCCATCATCCTCGCCACCCTACAGGAAATCGATGCCTTGCTGGACGAACTACCCGCCAAAGTCCGTAGCGCATTCTTGCTGTCGCAACTGGATGGCTTAACTTATGTACAGATAGGGCAACGCTTGGGGGTTTCCGATAGGATGGTGAAAAAATACATGGCCCGAGCGATGTTGCATTGCCTGACCGCCACACTATAAACAATCATGGCCAAACGACATCATCCAGACATTCACCCCCGCATCCTGGCAGAGGCAGCGGAATGGTTTGCGGTATTGGAATCAGGCGCTACCAGTCAAACTGAACAGCAACAATGGCAGGCTTGGCTGGCGTCGCATCCTGCGCATCGGGCGGCTTGGTCTCGGGTGGAATTTTTTACCCATAAATTCGATGGCCTGCCCACGCAAACCGCAGCGGCGGCCTTAGGCTCGCCGGATATGCAGCGCCGTCAGGCTCTTAAAAACTTGGTGATTTTGGCTGCGGTAGGCTTGTCCGGCTTTGAGTTGTGGCGGTCCGATTATCTGAGAGGGTGGCGAGCTGATTACCGAACCGGCATAGGCGCCACGCGCAGCCTTAGCTTGGCGGATGGCAGCCGCATCGAGATGGATGCGGCCAGTGCTATCGACGTTGACTTTTCAACTGACTTGCGCAGAATCCGCCTGCTAAGCGGCGAAATTTATATTGAAACCGCACCGGACAGCAACGGCCAGCATCGCCCGTTCGTCGTAGATAGTGCGGAAGGTCGGGTTAGGGCAATTGGTACCCGCTTCAGTGTTCACCAACAACATGAAGAAAGCCAAACCAGTGTCTACGCCGGTGCCGTGGAGATCACCCCAAGCGGCCCCGGCGCCAGTCGCCAGACCTTAAGCGCCGGACAGCAAGCCCAGTTTAACGCCCAAGCCATCGCCCCCATTCAACCCACCGAACTCGATCAACCGGCCTGGACCCAAGGCTTTTTGTTGGCGGACAATCAGCCACTCGGCGAATTTGTGGTGCAACTCAATCGCTATCGCCATGGCTACATCACCTGTGCGCCGGAGATTGCCGAACTGCGCATCGTTGGTGCCTACCCCATTCACGACACCGACCGGATTCTAGCCGAGCTGGAAAAAACCTTGCCGGTCAAAGTCTCGCAAGTGTCGCCGTTGTGGGTGAGGATTGAGCGGCGTTGAGTTTTGCGCTGGCGGCCCATGGCAGGCTCAAATAACCTGCAAGCCCAAAAGCTGTTGGAATGGCAGAAAATCCTTATCCGAATGCAACAATGGCATCTGCTTTTCAATACAGAAAGTAGCAATCAGGGTGTCGATGGTTTTGCGAATGGTGATACCTTGCTTGCGTAGACTTCTAAAATTTTCCGCACTCTTTAAACTAATCTCCCTACCGAGCATTGTGTGTATGGGCAAAGCACATAACATCGCTTTTGCGGTTTGGTAATCCTGATCGTTGCGAAAACCCTGCAACACTTCCATCAAAATCAAATCACCCGTGCAGACAGGCTTTGCACCTAGCAAACCGTCCAGTTTTTGGGTAGCGATGGTTTCCGTGCCGTTGAAATAATCGATCCAAACACTGGAATCGACCAAAATCACCGCTCAGCCCGCATTTGATCTAAATCGCCTTCCCACTTTAATTGACCTTTCATTTTTTTGATGGCTTCCTGCTGCTTTAGCATCAATAAAGTTTTTAAGCCCTGTTCGACCGCTTCGCGCTTGGTTTTAATGCCTGTCACGCTTAAAACATCGGCCATTAGCGCTTCATCAATCATGATATTGGTCCGCATCGGAATCTCCGTGTGTATGATTTTTGAAAATCATACATCACAACTAGCGATTTGTCTCCGCCCATAATATTTACCAGGCAAACCGCGCAGTTGAACAATGATGCACGGAGAAGCCTATAAAAAGCATAGGTTCCTAACAGTTTGATTATTAACAACATAAAAAAATAATTGCAAATAATCGAAAAAAATTCACTTTTGCGGTTCCCTTTTTTCCGTTTCGATTGGCAAGTGAATTGAAACCTAAACAAACCAAGGGAGTGACCCCATGTCCAAGCGAAAACCCAAGCACCACATCGACAAAACCAGCAGCAGCGTGCAACAGACCATAACCGGTTTGGTGCTGGCAACCTCGCTGGTGGCCATGCCCGCGCTTGCCGCCGAACCCGCCGGTGCCGAGCGCAGCTATCACATCAGCAGTGGTACCTTGAGCCATGCGCTAAGCCAGTTCGCCGGCAACGCCGGGATTATGCTTTCGGCGGATGCCCGATTGACCGACGGCAAAACCAGCCAGGGGCTGGAGGGCGAATTTACCGTAGAGCAAGGTTTACAGAAGTTGTTGGTGGGAACTGGTTTGACCTACACGTTTACGGCGGGTGATGCGGTGGCGATTAAAGTGGCGGAATCGTCTGCTGACGTATCGACATTGCCGGCGGTGAGGGTGGAGGGGAAGGCGGTTTATAATGAGGCTGATCCGTACAACCAAAGTTACAACCGCACATCAGCCAGCGCAGCAACCAAAACCGACACACCACTTATGCAGACGCCGATGTCGGTACAAGTTGTACCCAAGGCATTAATGAACGATCAACAAGACATTCGTATCGAGGACGCTTTAACTAAAAACGTCAGCGGCGTGCAAAGAACTATAAATGATTCTGATCTCTACGAGAACTTCGCAATCCGAGGATTTACCACGGAATCCAATATATATCGAAATGGCTTGAGGCGAGCACTAAGCTTTACCGACCCAGCGAATATTGAACAACTTGAGGTATTAAAAGGCCCGTCTGCTGTTCTATATGGCCGTATAGAGCCTGGCGGCATGGTTAACTATGTAACAAAAAAACCACTGGCTACTCCTTATTACTCATTGTCTCAACAATTCGGTTCTTATGATCAGTATCGGACAGTGGTCGATGCTACCGGGCCTATCGACCAAAAAGGCACGCTGGGATACCGTTTTAATGCGGCTTATCAGGAGATGGGTTCATTTAGAGATTTTATCCAAAATGACCGTGTTTTTATCGCACCGACATTGAGCTGGAAACCTAATGATCGATTTGAGGCTAATCTTGATTTGGAGTACAGGCATGAAAACCGTGTCAATAATTATGGAATACCAATAATTGGCGGTAAACCTGCCGATATACCGCTGTCTAGGTATCTGGGCGACGCCTCAAAAGGCCCGGAAATGGATTCAACACTTGTCGCTTACGATTGGACATTCAGTTTTAATGACGACTGGAAAATAAAAAATCGATTTTTGTGGGAAAACTTTGATAATAATTTATATGACACACCCCCATCAGGTTTAGATACAAACACAGGTGATTTGAGTCGCTTTTTAATTACTGGAAAAGCAAATCAAGAAACCTATGCAACTAATCTCGATTTATTAGGTAAATTTCAATTGTTGGGCACCAAGCATGATGTTTTGATTGGCACAGATTTTAATCATACCTCATTTGAAGAGTTAAACGGCCGCTTTACCTTTGGAGTACTTCCATCCATCAATATTTACAAACCTCAATACGGTCAGATTGATCAAAATATGATTAATAATTTACCGTTCGATGACAATTTTATAAGAAAAGAATCATGGTACGGTATTTACTTCCAGGATCAAATAACCCTTTGGGATAAATTACATATTATGGGTGGCGGTCGCTATGATTGGGCACAAAGGGGTTCTGGTGGGGGTGGCACGCCAGAAAAGGCAAGGGAACATTATAACGATTTGGAGAACCAAAAGTTTAGCCCACGAGTCGGCATTCTCTATCAAGCTTTCGACTGGCTTTCGGTGTATGGCAATTATACCGAATCTTTGGGCACACAAAATGGCGGTCGCTCACGCTCAGGTCAGCAGTTCGACGCACAATCGGGTGAACAGTTTGAAGCAGGATTCAAAACTGAATTATTCGATAAACGATTATCGAGCACTATTGCTTATTATCATTTGACAAAAAATAATCTATTAACAAGCGACCCTACTGATCCTTCTAATATTTATCAAATCGCCGTTGGTGAAGCGCGTAGCCAAGGCATTGAGGTGGATATAAAAGGGCAGATTACTGAGCAATTAAATATGGTGGCTACTTATGCTTATACCGATAATAAAATTACTAAAGATAACAGTGGTTTTGTAAATAATCGCCTTGTAAACATTCCTGAACATCAAGCCAGTCTTTGGGGAACGTATCAGTTAACGCCGCATTTTAAATTTGGTATGGGTGGCATAGCCGTTGGTAGCCGCGAAGGTGATTTTGCCAACACTTTCCAATTGCCTGGATATGTCAGAATGGATGCGATGGCAGCTTATTCCATGCCTGTCGGCAAAACTCGCTTAACCGCACAGATCAACATTCATAATTTATTGGATAAAGAATATTTTGCTGGAAGCAGTAACTCTTTAAGTGTTATTCCGGGAGAACCTTTATCAGCAATGGGCTTATTAAAGCTTGAGTATTAGTGTTGTAAGTTGGATTTTGCGTAAGCCGTAAATCTAAAGCTAAGCTTTATTTGATCGGGTTACGCTCTATCGAGCTAACCCGACCTACGCTTGATTGAATATTTACCTCCCCAAACCCACTAACACTGCATTTAATCTAACGAAATCCATTTGCAAACCATGAATAAATCGGACGCCGATGTTTTGGACATCTATCCAGATAGCGCTAGCGCTGCGCGTTTATCTCGGCTTAAGGCGCATCGTAAACTATGGCTGGCTGTACATCTTTACCTTGGTTTGTTTGCAGGTGCATTATTTGCGCTCGTCGGCTTAACCGGTAGTATCGCGGTTTTCTATGTGGAGCTACAGGAGGTTTTGGATGCCGAACTGAATGTGCTGTCTGTACCCATGCAATCTCAGCAAAAGCCACATTCGTTGGATGAGATCATCATCACGGCAGAATCTGCTAAACCACCAGGCAGCCAATTTCTTAAGGTGTATTACCCCCGCAAGGCTGATGTCGCTTATAAGCTGCTTTACTTTGTCCAAGACGCCCGCCAAGCGAATAACGGCGATGGCTATTACATTTATATCGATCCTTACATCAATCAGGTCAAGGGCATACAGCTTTGGCATCCCAAGGGCAAATATTGGGGGCGACCTTTTATGAGTTTCATCATGCAGTTGCATTGGAGTTTGCTGTTAGGTGAAACCGGCGGCACGATTGTGGGTATTTTGGCAGCGTTATCGATTATTTCTGTTTTGACTGGCTTGATCGTCTGGTGGCCGTTAACCGGCAAATTTAAACAGGCGTTAAGCTTTAAATTTCATGCCGGTGCGACGCGCTTTAACTTTGATTTGCATAAAACCGTCGGCTTTTATTGCAGCATAGTATTGTTGCCTGTGTTGTTTTCCGGGATTTATATGAACTTGCCCGAACAGGTTAATACGCTGGTTAAACTATTTTTGCCAATTACCAGAACGAATGCCTATGACGGTATCGACGCCGAAAACTATCACTCGAGCCGCCATGCCGGTGAAAAAGCCATCGGGTTTTCGGCAGCGGTTGCGGCAGTTGAAAATCACTCCTCTGTCGGTAAGGTAGTGATGGTCAATGCACCGATTGATCCTAACGGCGTTTATATCATTCAAAAAAGGGATGTTATAGAAAACAGCCGCTTCGTTGGTCATCAAACGCTGGTTATTGATCAATACAGTGGCGAGATTATTCACAGCTACAACGCGGGCATCGGCAATGCGGGCGATATATTTCTGGATTGGCAATGGCCCTTACACAGCGGCCAAGCGTTTGGTTGGCCGGGACGGATTTTGGTGTTTCTGGCGGGTTTGGCTTGCCCGGTTTTGTATGTAACAGGGGTAATTCGTTGGCTGCAAAAGCGGCGAGCGGCAAATACGAAGTAGGACCGTAGCCTCAAGTTGGAGTGAGGCACGAACCCCAACATGATGGCTTATCCCAACATCGATAGCCTAAAAATCATCAATCACTGTATTGTTGCGTTGCCGATGGTTTGCGGGTGGATTTATGGTGGTCTACGCCCTGAGCGTGGGCCAGGGCCGATAAGCGAAGTGTCATCTGCTTTAAAAGCCAGCTTTTCTCGCGTTTACCTGTTTCTAAAAGGAACGTAGGCTGGGTAGAGCAAAGCGAAACCCGGCAAATGCATTGAAATAGCCTTGTTTCCGTACCTTGGCAAAAGGCTGTTTTGAATTCGAAAACTTAGGCACTTCCAAGTTGGGTTTCATTGCCATTCAGCCCAGCCTAACACTACGGGCTTGGATTGATGGGTTTCGCTTTGCTCTGCCCATCCTACTTTCGTCAATTCACCCGTTTAGAGTCGATGACAAAACTCTGAGTATTCTCGTCTGAGGGATATGATCGACTATTGAACAAGACTGGTTTCCAGCTTGCCCGGTGTTTCGGACGGCTCTACCCAACCGCCGCCCAAAGCCTTGTAAACCGCAGTCAAGGCGGTGGCGGTGGCGGTTTCGCTTTGCGCTAGCTGGCTTTGATCCTGCAACAAGCGAAGTTCGCTATCCAACACGGTCAGAAAATCCGCTATACCTTCCTGATAGCGCAGATGCGCCAGTGCCGCGGCTTTTTCGCTGGCCTGCGCCGCTGCAAGTAAGGAGCTGCGGCGGGCGCGTTCTTGCCTGTAGTTGACCAGGGCGTTTTCGGTTTCTTCCAAGGCATTCAGTACGGTTTGTTCATACTGCGCCAGGCTGGCTTCGGCACGGGCGTCGGCGGCTTTGATGCGGGCGTAAACCCGGCCTAAGTCAAATGCTGCCCAGCTGATTTTAGGGCCGACCGAATAGGTTTCCGATCCTGGAGCGACCAAGCCGGACAGGGTGCTGGCTTCCAACGACAGACTCCCAACAAACGTCACGCGCGGGAATAAGTCGGCAGTAGCCACGCCGATGCGGGCGGTCGCAGCGGCCAAGCTGCGTTCGGCGATGCGTATATCCGGTCGGCGGCGCAGAAGTTGTTCCGGGTTGCCGATTTGGATACTGTCCGGGGCTTTGGGTAACGGTGCGGACTGCACCAAGCTTTTGGTCAGCGTGTCCGGCATTTGCCCGGTCAAGACGCTGAGTCTATGGATGGCTTGGGCGATGGCGCTTCCCAGGCGCGGAAGGGTGGCTTTCGTGCTTTCCAGTTGGGCCAGCGCTCTGGACGTGTCCAGCTCGGTGCCTCGGCCGTTTTCCAGTTTGACTTGGGTCAGTGCCAGGGTTTGGGCCTGGTTGTCGGCATTTTTGCGGGCGACCGCTAATTGGTTTTGCAGACCGCGCAATTCAAAATAATTCCGGGCGGCTTCGGCAATCAGACTGATGCCGATGTCGCGCAGGCTGGCTTCTTGCGCTTCGACTTCGTCGTTACTGGCCTCGACGTTGCGCCGCACCCGGCCGAAGAAATCAATTTCCCACGAGGCGTCAAAACCGGTGTTGTACAGCTTCAATTCGCGTGGAAAAACCCCGGTGCGGTTATTGAATGAGCCGGTACTGCGCTTTTGCTCGGTGTAATTGGCATGCGAGGTCACGGTCGGTAACAGGTTCAGTCCGGTTTCCAGATACAAGGCGCGGGCCTCGGCCAGATTGGCACGGGCGATTTTTAGCTCGTAGTTGTGGCTGATGGTGTCGTCGATCAACGCGCTTAATTGCGGGTCGTTGAACAGTTGCCACCATTGTTCTTCGATACCGCGATCAGAAAATTCTTGGGCGTTGGCAAAGCTGGCCGGTAAATCCGCAGTGGCCGGCAATTCATAATCCGGGCCGACCGCGCAACCGCCGAGCAGCAAGCCAATCAAGCCAATAGCACTCAGGGCGTGATGCCGAAATTTGGATGGGCGCAGACTCATTTGTGGGCCTCGATTGCAGGTTGATGACTGGTTAAATCGGTGGCTGTCGGGCGCAGGCGTTGGGCGATGGCTTGTACCACCACATAAAACACCGGGGTGAGTAACAAGCCGAACACTGTCACGCCGATCATGCCGCTAAACACTGCGGTGCCCAGCAGGCGCCGGGATTCGGCGCCGGCACCTTGGGCAATCACCAAAGGAAACACGCCCATGATGAAGGCGAACGAAGTCATCAAGATCGGCCGCAAGCGTATGCGTGAGGCTTCCACGGCGGCTTCGAAGCGGTTAAGGCCACTTTCTTGCCGTTGTTTGGCAAACTCGACGATCAAAATGGCGTTTTTACTTGCTAGCCCCACCAGTACGATGAAGCCGATTTGCGTGAAGATATTGTTGTCCATATGACTCAGCCACACCCCGGTCATCGACGACAAAATACACATCGGTACGATCAAAATCACCGCAAACGGCAAGGACCAGCTTTCGTATTGCGCAGCCAGGGCCAGAAACACAAAAATTACGCTGAGTGGAAACACCAACATGGCCACATTGCCGGCCAATACTTGTTGTAAGCTCAGTTCGGTCCATTCGAAATCAAACCCCGGTGGCAATTCGGCGGACAGCAATTTACTCATGGTGTTGATGGCCTGGCCGGAACTGATGCCGGGTAGGGTGCCGCCGTTGATTTCCGCGGCCGGGTACATGTTGTAGCGGGTGATTTTGTCCGGCCCGGCGATTTCTTTCACCTCGCTGACCGCGCCCAAGGGCACCATGCCGCCTTGGCGGTTTTTGGTTTTTAATTGATCAATATCGCCCGGTAGCATCCTGAATGGGGCATCGGATTGCGCGGTGACTTGGTAAGTGCGGCCGAAGGCGTTGAAGTCGTTGACGTATAAGGAGCCCAGATAAATTTGCAAGGTGTCGAACACGTCTTTCAAAGGTACGTCCATCGCCTTGACCCGCGTTCTATCCACGTCCACAAACAATTGCGGCACGCCGGACCTAAACGTGCTGAACAATCCCACTAAACCGGGCTGTTGATTGCCCTTGCCCAACATTTCATTGGTGACGCGCTGCAATTCGTCCACGCCGGCGTTGTTTCTGTCCTCAATTTGCAGCTTAAAACCGCCGACCGAACTCATGCCGCGAATCGGCGGCGGCGCGAACACGGCGATGCGGGCGTTAGGAATGACGCTCAGGCGCTGGGTAAGGCTTTTGACGATCTCGTCGGCATGCAATTCGGGGTGACCGGCCCGGTCGGTAAATTCGCCTAAGCGGGCGAACATGGTGGCCACATTGGACTGGTTAGCCCCGCTTAGCACCGACCAACCGGCGTAGGCGTTGACGTGTTGTACGCCTTGCGTATCCAGAATGATCTTGCTGGCTTGCTGCACCACGTCCTGGGTGCGGGCCAGGGACGCAGCGTCCGGCAATTGCGCGTACAACACCAGATAGCCTTGGTCTTGCTGCGGAATAAAACCGGTCGGTACTTTCTCAAATGCCAGGAAGTTCAAGCCGTTCAGGCCGACATAAAGCACCAGGACCACAGCGGTCACGCGGATCAACCGGCCAACCAGGCGCGAATAGCCCACGCTGAAACGCTCGAAAAACCGGTTAAATGCGCCAAAAAACCAGCCGAACAGCTTGTCGAATACTTTGGTGAAAGCGTCTTTATTGTCGTGAGCGCGGTCCAGCAGCAAGGCGCATAATGCCGGGCTTAGGGTCAAGGAGTTAAACGCCGAAATCACGGTGGACACCGCAATGGTCAAGGCAAACTGCTTGTAAAACGCACCCGATACGCCGGTGATAAAGGCGGTGGGCACGAATACCGCCACCAATACCAAGGCCGTGGCAACCACCGGGCCTACCACTTCGGACATCGCCAGGCGCGTGGCTTCCCGAGCATGCAGGCCTTCGGCGATATGCCGCTCGACGTTTTCCACCACCACGATGGCATCGTCCACCACGATGCCGATAGCCAGCACCAAGCCAAATAGCGACAGGGTGTTTAAGGAAATCCCCAAAGCCGACATCACCGCAAAGGTGCCGATCAAGGACACCGGCACCGCCAGCAATGGAATCACCGCTGCTCGCCAGTTTTGCAGGAACACGATCACCACCAAGACGACCAATAATAAGGCTTCGAACAGGGTTGTGACCACCGCGTCTATCGATTGCTCGACGAAGACCACGGTGTCGTAAACTAGCTTGTAATCCAGGCCTTCCGGGAAACGGGTCTTCAGCTTCTCCATCGCCGCCATCACCGCCTTTTTGGTATCGATGGCGTTGGAGCCGGGCAGTTGGAAAATCGCCAGACCGACCGTTTCGTCGCCGTCCAGATACAAGCCGGAATTGTAATCCTTGGCGCCCAGTTCGATGCGCGCCACGTCTTTCAAACGAGTGACTTGGCCGTTGTCGCCTTGCTTGATGACAATCTCGCCAAATTGCTCGGGGGTGCTGAGGCGGCCCAGGGTGCTGACGGTGTATTGGTATTCGGCGCTGTTCGGGGAGGGTTGCTGACCCACCACCCCGGCCGCCACTTGCACGTTTTGCTCGCGTACCGCATTCACCACCTCGGCGGCGGTCAGGTTGCGGGCGGCGATGGTTTGCGGATTCAGCCACAGGCGCATGCTGTAGTCGCGGGCGCCGAACAGCAGAATATCGCCCACGCCGGGCAAGCGCGCCAAGGTGTCGCGGATTTGCAGCAGCGCGTAGTTACTCATATAAACACTGTCGTAGCGTTTATCCGGCGAGACCAGGTTAACCACTAGGCTCAAATCCGGGCTGCGCTTTTTCACGCTCAAACCCTGCCGACGCACTTCTTCCGGCAATTTCGGCTCGGCCAGCGCCACCCGGTTTTGCACCAAAACCTGGGCTTTATCCAGATTGGCACCGGGTTTGAAAGTGACGGTCAAAGACATCGCGCCGCTATTGGTGGACTGCGAAGACATATACAACATGTCTTCCACGCCGTTCACTTCCTGCTCGATTGGCGTTGCCACCGTTTCCGCGACGACTTTGGCATTGGCGCCGGGATAGTTGGTGCTAACCACGACCGTGGGCGGAGCAATTTCCGGGTATTGGGCAATCGGCAGGCCGATCAGCGCCAAACCGCCGACCAACAGGATGACAATCGACAACACCGCCGCAAAGATCGGCCGGTCGATAAAAAAATGACTGAATTTATCCATAGCTTATTGTGCTCCCGGCGCGGTCAAATCGATGCGTTCCGGATTGACTTTGGCGCCGGGTTTGAGCTTTTGCACGCCTTCTACTACCACCCAGTCACCGGCTTGCAGGCCGCTGCGGATCACCCGCATCTCGCCGATGCGCGAGCCTGGGGTAACTTGACGGTACTCGGCTTGGTTGTCCTGGTTGATGACCCAGACAAACCGCTGCGCCTGATCGGTGGCGACGGCGCGGTCGGGCACTAACAGGGCAGGGTACGATGCCGAGGCTTGCACTCGCAACCGCGCAAAAAAACCGGGGCTGAGCAATTCGTCCGGATTGGCGAACACGCCGCGCAAACTCAGAGTGCCGGTGGCGGCATCCTCGCGCGGGGCGATGTAGTCCAGTTTGCCTTGATGTGGAAAATCGGTTTCATCGGCCACCGCCAGTTGTACCGGCGTACCTTTTAGATCGGCGGTGCTTTGGCCGTGTTGCTGGGCATGCCGGCGGTAACGCAACACCGATTGTTCGTCGGCATCGACGTACACGTAAACCGGATCAGTGGACACAATATTGGTCAGCACGGTGTCGTCGGCTTTGACCAGATTGCCGGCGGTGATCATCTCGCGGCCAACCCGCCCGCTGATGGGCGCGCGGATTTCGGTGTATTCCAGGTTTAATTTTGCGGTGTAGACGTTGGCTTCCGCCGATTCGACCGCCGCCGCCGCTTCGCGCAAGCCTTTGGTGCGCATGTCGTATTCTTCGGCGGAAATGGCTTTGGCTTTGAACAGGTTTTCGGCGCGGGTCAAATCGTTTTTCGCCAGCTCGCGTTTGGTTTTGGCGCGCTCCAGTTCGGCTTGCGCATAATTAAGCTGGGCTTTTAGCGGTTTAGGGTCGATTTGAAACAGCAAGTCGCCTTTTTTGACCTTGGCGCCGGCAGTGAAATTAACGGTATCCAAATAACCGCCGACCCGGGCGCGGATGTCCACCGAGTTGATCGCTTCGATCCGGCCGGTGTATTCGTCCCATTCCGTCGTTTCGCGGTTTAAGGGCTGCGCGATTTTTACATTGGGCGGCGGTGGCGCGGCTGTTGCGCCGGCAGGGGCTCCGGCATCGCCACAGCCAGCCAAAGTCAGTTGCAGGGCGATGCCGACCACGCCGAGCTTTACCACATGTCGCTGTGCTTGGCGATGGGTTTGCCTTGCAAAATCAGCCGCTACCGGCAATGAATGGGTCTGTTGGTCTGCAAGCGTCATGCGCGGGTTTTTTGCCATTGCCGTGTACTGCCTTAGTCGTCGTTTAACTAAAAATGGTAATATCTATTACCGTTTAGTCTAGGTTATCATCTTTATCCAAGTCAATTCATTTCGCGAATCACACAGCATGGTTAAATGTGGACGTCCCTGTAAGGGCGATGAACAGCAAAGCCGGGATCGATTACTCGATGCGGCCTTACAGCTTTTTCTTGAAAACGGTTACGGAAACCTGAGTATGGAAACCATCGCCCGCGATGCGCGGGTATCGCTACGCACCATCTATAGCCAATTCGGCGGCAAAGCCGGCTTGTTCGGCGCGTTGATCCGGCGTTGCAGTGATCAATTTATCGGTAGCCTGTCCGACGATTGCGAATTGGAAGAGGCGTTGACCAATTTTGCCCGGCAGTTTTTGTATCGGATTACCCGTCCGGATGTATTGCGGATGCGGGCGATATTGATCGGCGAATCACCTCGTTTCCCTGATCTGGCGACACAATTTTACGAACAAGGACCGCGCCGGACGCTGGGATTGTTAGCGCAGTTTTTTATCCGCCAGCAACAGGCCGGCTTAATGATAGATATGGACCCGTATTTCCTGGCCGACCAATTCATCAGTGCGGTGCGTGGCGAACGCTTACAGCGCTTACAGTTGGGTTTGGAGCCGACGCCCGACGAAGCGGAGATAGACGTTTGGGTGCGTCAGTCTGTCAGCTTGTTTTTGCAAGGGTGTCTGGTAACCCGTTAAGGCATTTCATGTGTCGCGGTGGCGGCATCCGTCAGACCTCGCAGTTAATCCATTCCGGTAACGGGGTTCCGGATTTCGCGGCGGTGACGATCATCAAGGTCCGGTTGTAGTGGGCGACTTTTTTCGGACACCGAGATAGGTCGTTGGGCTGCTATTTTCATTTCCTAGCCACAGGGCGGCAGGTAAGCCCATGGCTAATGACAAGCGCCGCATATTAGAGAAGTTGACAATATAGTCGGTCACAGCGCGAAAAGCCGCGGTTTGCTCAAACTAGAAACCTAATTAACGCGCTTGAATTAAAGTTAGGCAAATTTTTGCGTTCGACTCATTTTAAATCGACTATATTATTTCCATACCGTTCTTGTGGTCTGTCGGAAACTATCCTTTGCGGCAACTGAGCTGAACGGTTATGATCGAGCAGCTATTTTGTCTGAGCACGCTAATCCGCATCGAGTAACCACCAGACGGGCCGCGTTAGTCATAACTGACCTAGCGGCCTTAAGACAAAAAGCGGACAGGCGACCATTTCCATTCATGTCAGCAATTGGAATCGTATGCAACCGACCCTTCGAAATCGCAAACTCATCCGGATTCGGCTCAGCGCCGCTGCCTTAGCTTTCCTAATCAGTTGTCCGGTTCCCGGTCAAGCCGCTGAAGTGGTTCCCGAGGCGGGGTCGATTCTACGAAATATCAAACCCGAACCGATTTTGCCGGGTGATTCGAACGTCCCGTTCGAAATCACGGAGCAACCGGCGCCTGCCGGTGAAGGCGACATCCGTATTCAAGTTAAGGGATGGAAAATCAGCGGCGCCGAGTTGATCGGCGAAGCCGAACTACAGGCGTTTCTGAAAGACCACATCGGCAAGGACTTAAGCTTGGCCGAACTGCGCAAGATCACTCGCGATATAGCAGAGTATTACCAGCAACGTGGCTTTTTTGCCCGCGCGGTATTGCCCGCTCAGCAAATTCGCGACGGCATCGTCGAAATCCTGATCCGCGAAGCGAAATTAGGCAAAGTGGAGGTCGACGACCCGGCCGCCGTCTACCGAAACGATATTCCCCGACAAACCATGTTGGCGGCTCAGCCCACAGGGGAGGCTTTGCGATTGGCCGATATGCAACGCGGCATCCTGCTGTTGAACGATCTGACCGGCGGCACGGTTTCTTCCACTCTGAAGGCCGGTGCTAGAGCCGGCGAATCCGACCTGCTGCTGAAAATCGATCCCAGCAACTTAATCAGCGGCTCCGTGGATTACAGCAATACCGGCGTGCGCTCAGTCGGCATGAACCAATTCGGCGGATCGCTAAATCTGAATAATCCGTTGCGCCTCGGCGATCTGGCCTCGTTACGGGTTCAAGGCGGCAGCGGTAACGTTTACGGCAGAATTGCCTATTCGCTGCCGGTAGGCTACTCCGGGCTGCGGATTGGTCTGGCCGCGTCCGCGCTGGACTACACCCTGGGTGAACCCTTTCAGTCATTGGACGCTCAAGGTTCGGCCTGGACCGGCGGTACCTTCGCCACCTATCCCTTGCTTCGCGGGGTGAGCACTAATCTTTACGTGGCCAGCGGTTTCGACGATCGCCACTATTACAACACCAGCCTCGGGAGCGTGGTCAGCGATAAAGAGGTACAAAGCGGCTACATCGGTCTGAGCGGCGATCATCAGGACGACTTGCTAGGCGGCGCGGTCACGCTATTCGGCGCAACAATGGTGGCGGGCAACCTGGATTTGTCGGGAAGCTTGACCGACCAGACTCAAAACCGGGCCACGGCCCGCGCCGGCGGCGCCTATCAAAAGTTCTCGCTTAACGCCTCCCGTCTACAAAGCCTGACCGACAAATTGCGCTTCTATGCCGGCGTCAGTGGACAACTGGCCACGAAAAATCTGGATTCTTCCGAAAAATTCAGTCTGGGCGGGCCTTTCGGCATCAGAGCTTATCCAGTCAACGAAGCCCTGGGCGACGAAGGCTATCTGATGAATTTTGAACTACGCTACGAAGTTTACGAGCATGTCGAATTGGTCGGCTTCATCGATCACGGCGGCATCACGCTGCACAACGACCTCTGGCCGAATGCCACCGAAGGCGGGCCTAATCATTACACGCTCAGCGGCGGCGGCTTCGGAATCAACTGGGTGGTACCCGGTAATTTCGTCATCCGCGGCAGCGTTGCCCAACGCATAGGCGCCAACCCAGCCCGTTCGGCAGACGGCAACGACTCGGACGGCACTTACAAAACGCCTCATTTTTGGGTCAGCCTGAGCAAAGCGTTTTAAAAGTCTTTTGACGCCATTTTTCCACCCACTCAATCGGCGATACCACTGTGGATAACCAATTGCTGTTTTATAAACGCATCGTCAGTTTGAACCCAGCCGCTCACGGCCGGTTGCATATCGCGCCGTCCGAAGACGTCAGTTACGCGCGCGTCAGTAACTCGGTGCCGCTGATTGGTCCCGAATTCAGCGAAGCCGGCAAGGAATACCCGATCGCCTTCGCCAAAGCCGGCGACGGCCACTTCGTTCCGGTGGTAGTGCTGGGCTTGAACGACGGCGAAAACCTGTTCGTCAACGCTGCTGGCCGTTGGACCGGACATTACATACCAGCCTTCGTCCGCCGATACCCGTTCGTACCTGCCGAACAGGCCGAAGACAAGCAATTGGTCGTCTGTTTTGACGACACTTGCCCGCGTTTTAACGAAACGGCCGGCGAGCCTTTGCTGGTCGACGGCGCACCGTCAGCTTACCTGCAACAAATCATCGCCTTTTTGCGCGAGTTCCACGCCGAATCGCAGCGGACCGCGCAATTCGCCGCCACCTTGCACGAATTGGACCTCTTAACTGAGCGTCGCGCCGATGCGGTATCACCGAGCGGCGAGCGTTACTCCTTATCCGGCCTTTGGATCGTGGACGAGGCGCGCTTCCAAAAAATCGGCCGCGATGCGTTGGACAGCCTGTTCCAAGCCGGCTGGTTAGGATTGATCTATCTGCACTTGGCGTCGTTGAGCAATTTTGCCTGCCTATTGGAGCGTAAAGCCGCCGTAAGCACCGAATAACCGCACTGATTCGAGAGGACAGTCTTATGAACCGATATGCTAACCAAAGTCGCACGCCACACTTCAACCGTCATCCGCTGGTGCTGGCGATACAGATCGCCTTGGCTGGTGCTTGGCAGCCGGCCTTGGCCGAATTGGCCGGCAATGCGCTGCCTAGCGGCGGCCAGGTGGCGTCGGGACAGGCCCAAATCCACCAAGATGGCGCACGGATGGATGTCGTCCAAGGCAGTGATAAAGCCATCATCAACTGGCAGAGCTACAACATCGGTGCCAATGCCCACGTGGATTATCAACAGCCCAACGCCAGCGCGATCGCGCTGAACCGCGTAGCAGCCGGCGAAGCATCGGTCATTGCCGGCCGATTGACCGCCAACGGTCAGGTGTTTCTGGTGAATCCCAACGGCGTGCTGTTTGCCAAGGGCGCTCAAGTCGATGTTGGCGCGATGGCGGCGTCGACGATGAACATCAGCGATGCGGATTTCCGTGCCGGCAACTACCATTTCAAGCGCGAGGGCAGCAACGCCGGCGTCGTCAATCAGGGCGACATCCGTGCCAAGGACGGCGGATACGTGGCCTTGCTGGCCCCCAACGTCAGCAACGAAGGTGTGGTCCAGGCCCGTTTGGGCACGGTGGCGCTAGCCGGCGGCGATGGCGTAAAACTGGAATTAGACGAAGGTAAACTGGTCAACGTTCAGGTCGATCCAGCCACCGTCAATTCGCTGATCGAGAACAAACAGTTGATCCGCGCCGATGGCGGCCGGGTCATCATGACCGCTAGTGCCGCCGACCAATTACGCGGCGCCGCGATTAATAACAGCGGCGTGATTGAAGCCAAATCCCTGGTTAATCGCGGCGGTTCGATAGAACTGATCGGCGACGAAGTCCGTAATAGCGGCACACTGGACGTGTCCGCCGCCGAGAATACTCAAGGCGGCAATGTCGTCGAGCACGGCCGGCTGATCGTCGACACCGGCACCGTCCGCGCCGACGGTGATAGCGGCGGGGATATTCGCCTGACTGGCGACCGCGTGCTGCAAACCGGAACGCTCAGCGCCGAAGGTACCGTCTCTGACGGCGGCCGAATCACGATTGCCGCCGACAGCCGAGTCATCCAGACCGCGTCCGCGAAACTATCTACTAAGGGAAGCCAAAACGGCGGCGATATCGCTGTGACCGCGGGTGGCCAAGGCGGCGTATTCAGTTCCGCCACCCTGGATGCCGGCGGCGTTGCCGGACGCGGTGGCAATATCACCGTCACCGGCGGCAAAGACCTTACGTTGGCCGCTGCGACGATCACCGCCAACGGTGCCAAGGGTGGCGGCAAAATCAGTATCGGCGGCGGTTTTCACGGCAATGACACGGCGGTTCGCAATGCCGCGATAACCCGAATCAATCCCTTCACCCAACTGCAAGCCGACGCCATTGATATAGGCAACGGCGGCGAGGTCGTGGTTTGGTCGGATCAGCAAACCGATTTTTACGGCACGATCTCCGCCAAGGGTGGTTCGGCGGGCGGCGACGGCGGTACCGTGGAAGTCTCGTCTCACGAGGCCCTGCTGTTTGGCGGAACTGTTACCACCTTGGCCAGTCAGGGTCGCAACGGCAGTCTATTACTCGACCCGCGCAACATCACCATCGACAGCAGCGGCCAGTACCCGCAATTCGATTTCGAAGACCCCAATCCGACCAACACACTGGGCGTCACATCCGGCTTCGGCACCGGCACGTCGGTACTGTGGAGCACCAACGTGGCGGTCACGAATCCCTATGACGACTTCGGCGGCCAGGATGCCGGCGCGGTTTATTTGTACAACGGCTGGTCCGGGGCGCTGATCGCGACCGTCACCGGTAGCCACGCCGATGATCGCCTCGGCAGTGGTGGGATCACCCAGCTGGTTAGCCAAAACACCAATACCAACGTCAACGTCTCGTTCAGTTCGCTGGGCAACTTTTTAATTTCCAGTCCGCATTGGGACGGCGGCAAGGGGGCGGTGACCTGGTCAAGCGGTACCACGGGATTAAGCGGCACCGTATCGTCAGCCAACAGTTTGGTCGGCAGCTCGGCAAGCGATGCCGTGGGCAGCGGCAGTATCGTGTTGGTCGATAATTATTACGGCGCGACCGGTCACACTTGGAGCAACGACAACGGCTACCTGAAATATTTAGTCTTGAACCCGCAATGGAATGGCAATACCGGTGCGGTCACGATGGGTAGTGCGTTGAGCGGAATATCCGGTGTCATTTCATCCACCAACAGCCTGGTCGGTGCGGCGTCTGGAGACCGAATCGGCAGCAGCGGCATTACGCAATTCGTCACCGAGTTTCATGACTACAACAGTAGCGGCGCGTTGATTACTGCCACCGAGTATTACCGCAATTATTTCGCGATAGCCAGCCCGCACTGGCAGAACGGCGCCAGCGCGGACGCCGGTGCGGTCACGTGGGCCAGTGGTTTGGCCGCATTGACCGGCACCGTTTCTTCGGCGAACAGTTTGGTCGGCGGCAATGCCAACGACCAGATCGGTAGCGGCGACATCAAAGTGCTTTATTACAGCAACAGTACCAACTACACCAGTCAACCCAGCGATACCCCGCCACACGGCCACGTCAACACTTACCGTACCGACGCCGCGTATGTGGTCGCCAGCCCGCATTGGGACGGCGATAAAGGTGCGGTCACCTGGCTCAATGCCGCAACCGGTTATGCGTCAGGCGGGGCGACGACCGGTTTCGCGGTATCGTCCGCCAACAGTCTGGTCGGCGCGACCGCCGGCGATTTGGTCGGCAGTGGCGGCATCCAGATTCTCAGTCATTACACCAGCCGCAATCCGAACACTGGCTACACCTCGACTCATCCCTATTATCTGATTCTCAGCCCGCACTTCAATAATGGCGGTTCAACCGCCGATGCCGGCGCGATCACCTGGGGGGACGGGCGTACTATCACCTTTGGAACGACCAGCACGACCGATTACCTGGGCAATCCGTTAAACAACATTCCCACTGAAACCAGTACCAATAACGGCGGAATTTCCGGCGTCATTGGTAGCGGCAATAGCTTGGTCGGCAGTCATGCAGGCGACCAAGTTGGCAGCGGTGGCGTCACCAACCTTGGGCAAGACCCCGGCTATGTGGTCCTTAGCCCGCTCTGGAACAGTAGCGCCGGCGCGGTCACCTTCTGGGACGCCACCGCCACCAAGACCGGGACTTTGGGCTCGGCCAATAGTTTGGTTGGCTCGACCGCAAACGATCATGTCGGCGGCGGTGGGATTTTGCTGAAAAGCGGTTATTACTTAGTGTTGAGCCCGGATTGGGATAACGGTGGAGCCACCGATGCCGGCGCGGTCACTTGGGGTAGCAAAACGAGCGGCGTCAGCGGCGCGGTCGGCGCGGGAAACAGCCTGGTCGGCAGTACCGCCAACGACGGTGTCGGCAGCGATGCGGATAATATTATCGATGTGGGCGTGGCCGATTACGTGGTTCTAACCCCTACCTGGGATAATGTCGGTAATGCCGATGCCGGCGCTGCCAGTTGGGGTAGTTTTGGTGGCGGCGTCAGCGGCGCGATCAGCAGCAGCAACAGCTTGATCGGCAGCCATGCCAATGACAGGGTCGGCAGCGGTGGGGTCGTGGCAACTTATAACGGTGTCGACACCGCGGATAGCTGGTCCTATACCTACTACTACAGTGTGATCAGTCCGCATTGGGACAGCGACCGCGGGGCGGTCACGATGGGCGCCGAAGCTAGCGGCATTCAAGGCACTGTCAGTTCCGGCAACAGCTTGGTCGGCGATACCGCCGGCGACCAAGTCGGCAGCGGAGGTGTCAAGGCCGGCCAATACACGACGCTGACCTACAACGGGAGCTCCTGGTCCGGCACCCGCACAGCGTATTATTTGGTCGCCAGTCCGAATTGGAGCGACGGCGGCAACACGAACGTTGGGGCCGTCACCAAAACTGCCGCGGCTACCGGTATCACCGGCAGTATTAGCTCAGCCAACAGCTTGATCGGCGGCAGCGCAGGCGATCAAATCGGTAGTGGCGGCCTCACGCTGTTGCCGTACGACTGGACCACGGGTAGTGGCGCAGGTCAGAAACAATACCATCTGGATTACTACTCGATTGCGAGTCCCTATTGGGACAACGGCGCAACCGCTGACGCCGGTGCGGTGACCTGGGGCAGCGTCACCACGACGGCCGGCGCTGCCTCTCCGTTGACCGGTAACGCCAGCGCGGCCAACAGTTTGGTCGGCACTCACGCCAACGACCGGGTCGGCAGCGGCGGCGTGGTCGCACTGCCGGCGGAATATAACAACGCGACACGGGTCGGCTACGTGGTCATCAGCCCGAACTGGGGTAACGGCACCGACACCCAGTTGGGTGCAGTGACCTGGGGCAGTCGCCTGACCGGCGTTTTAGGGGCGGTGAGTGGCAGCAACAGCTTGATAGGCGGCACGTCCGGCGACCAGGTCGGCAGCGGCGGCGTCACGGTTTTGACGAACGGTTACGATCCTATCAACGGCGTCTCGAGTTATAACTATCTGGTGTTAAGTCCGCATTGGCACAGCGGCGCCAACGCCGATGCCGGCGCGGTGACCTGGGTCGCGGAAAAAACCGGTTTCGCTTATGGCGAGAGCAGCCAAGGCGCGGTGGTCGGGATCGGTAACAGCTTGGTCGGCAGCCAGGCTGGCGACCAGGTCGGTAGCGACGGGATCATAGACTTGGGCGTATCTTATTTGGTCGGTAGCCGGCACTGGCATAACGGTTCCGCTGCGGATGCCGGGGCGTTATCCTGGGCGCGCGCCAGCATCGGCGTCGCCGGCGCGGTGTCGGCCAGCAACAGCTTGATCGGTAGTTACAGCAATCAGGACGTAGGCCTGAACCAAGTTAGATTAACCGTTAACTACAATACCTATTACTACGACTATCTGGTCATGGATACCGATTGGCGCAACGGCGCATTGGCGAACGCCGGCGCCGTGACCTACGGCGATGCCTTCTACGGTATCTTCGGTGAGGTTTCGGACGCGAACAGCGTTGTCGGCACCACGGCGAACAGCGGCATCAGCTTCGATACCGGTGGCCCTTGGGTGGATTACTATCAATATGCCGGCACCAACTATTTTAGCCTGCTGCCCGGCTTTGCCTACGACCACGGCGATACCTTTGTGGTCAGCTTCGCCAACGAGAACACCGGCCGGGTCACCTCGGGCGCCACCGATCCGAGTCGCATTACTTATGGGATGGCGGTCGGCAAAGACATGGCCATAGCCCCGGACGTTTTGACCAATCTACTCGGCTGGGGTACCAACGTCACGCTACAAGCCAGCAACGACATCACCGTTAACAGTGCGCTCAATGTCGCCGGGCTATTTAGTTCGTCAGCGACCCTGAAATTGGAGGCGGGACGCAGCATTTACCTCAATGCCGGCATCACCACCGACGGCGGCAATTTGGTCTTGCATGCCAACGATTTGGCCGCCAACGGCGTGGTCGACGCTGATCGTGCGGCCGGTAATGCCGTCATCGAAGTTGCCAACGGTGTTACGATCAACGCCGGCACCGGTTCCATCACCATGGAATTGCGCGACGGCACCGGCAACACCGAAGACGACAGCGGCAATATCACGTTGGCGGGACAATTATTGGCCGATACGATCAGTATTATCCATCGCGGCACCGGCGGCGCGAGCGGCAGCAAGAATATCGTTTTGAACAGCGGTGCAGGTTTGACCGCCAACGGCAGCGGGGATGCGCTGGTTTTGGCGGCCGCCAGCGGCGGCGAGCTGATCAACAATGTGGGTAGCAATGTACTCTCTGCGGGAAACGGACGCTGGTTGGTGTACATGCACAGCCCATCGGGCTCGACCGAGGGCGGCCTGACCGGGGTGGCGGGTTCGGCGCTCCCCAGGCTATACAACAAAACTTACGACGGTAACGCGCCTGCAACAATCGTCGCGGGCAATCACCTGATCTATGACTACCAGCCGAGCTTGAGCGTCGACGTCGGCAACATCAGTAAAACCTACGGCGACGCCGACCCTAGCGCGAGCAGCGCATTTTCGGGCTACGTCAACGACGACGGCGTGACGGACTCGGCCACCGTTGCGGGTTTAAGCGGCACGCCGAGTTTTAGCATTGTCGGCGGCACGGCCGGCACCGGCCGTGCGGTCGGCAGCTATAACGTCAACGGCGCGGTGGGTTCGGCTGCGATCAGCGGCGGGGCCGGTTATTCGACAACGATAGGCACCGGGGGCGCCAGCGGAACCTTAACGGTCAACAAAAAAACGCTGACCGTGACCGCCAGTGACGACAGCCGCGCCTACAACGGCTTGGGCTATAGCGGTGGCCATGGCGTCAATATTACCGGCTTCGTTAACAGCGAAACATCAAGCGTATTGGGCGGCAGTGTCAGTTACGGCGGCACCTCGCAAGGCGCCACCAACGCGGGTAGCTACACCTTTACCGCGAGCGGCTATACCGCGAGCAACTACGATTTCAGCTACGTCAACGGCACTTTGACCATCACACCTTATGTCGTCAGCCTGACCGGCAACCGGGCCTATAACGGTTCGAGCAACGTGGCGGCGGGCATATTCTCCACCGGCAGCTTGGTTGGCAGCGAAACCCTGAGTGTGAGCGGCACCGGCACGGTCGCCGATAAAAACGTCGGCACCGGCAAAGCGGTGACCTTGGGGACTTTGGCCCTGGCCGACGGCAGCAACGGCGGTTTGGCCAGTAACTACACGCTGACCGGCGGCACGCATACCGCCGATATTTCAGCCGCCGGCTTGACCGTCAGCACCAGCGACGTCAGCAAGGCATACGACGGCGGCACCAGTGCGGCCGGGACCGCCACGCTGACCGGCGGTACGCTGTACGGCAGCGATAGTCTGAGCGGTGGGACATTCGCTTTCACCGACAAAAACGTCGGCGCCGGCAACAAGACGGTGAGCGTCAGCGGCGTGACCGTCAGCGACGGCAACAGCGGCGCCAACTATTCGATCAGTTACGCCAATAACACCAGCAGCACCATCACGCCGTTCGTGGTCAGCCTGACCGGCAACCGGGCCTATAACGGTTCGAGCAACGTGGCGGCGGGCATATTCTCCACCGGCAGCTTGGTTGGCAGCGAAACCCTGAGTGTGAGCGGCACCGGCACGGTCGCCGATAAAAACGTCGGCACCGGCAAAGCGGTGACCTTGGGGACTTTGGCCCTGGCCGACGGCAGCAACGGCGGTTTGGCCAGTAACTACACGCTGACCGGCGGCACGCATACCGCCGATATTTCAGCCGCCGGCTTGACCGTCAGCACCAGCGACGTCAGCAAGGCATACGACGGCGGCACCAGTGCGGCCGGCACCGCCACGCTGACCGGCGGTACGCTGTACGGCAGCGATAGTCTGAGCGGTGGGACATTCGCTTTCACCAACAAAAACGTCGGCAGCGGCAACAAGACGGTGAGCGTCAGCGGCGTGACCGTCAGCGACGGCAACAGCGGCGCCAACTATTCGATCAGTTACGCCAATAACACCAGCAGCACCATCACGCCGTTCGTGGTCAGCCTGACCGGCAACCGGGCCTATAACGGTTCGAGCAACGTGGCGGCGGGCATATTCTCCACCGGCAGCTTGGTTGGCAGCGAAACCCTGAGTGTGAGCGGCACCGGCACGGTCGCCGATAAAAACGTCGGCACCGGCAAAGCGGTGACCTTGGGGACTTTGGCCCTGGCCGACGGCAGCAACGGCGGTTTGGCCAGTAACTACACGCTGACCGGCGGCACGCATACCGCCGATATTTCAGCCGCCGGCTTGACCGTCAGCACCAGCGACGTCAGCAAGGCATACGACGGCGGCACCAGTGCGGCCGGCACCGCCACGCTGACCGGCGGTACGCTGTACGGCAGCGATAGTCTGAGCGGTGGGACATTCGCTTTCACCAACAAAAACGTCGGCAGCGGCAACAAGACGGTGAGCGTCAGCGGCGTGACCGTCAGCGACGGCAACAGCGGCGCCAACTATTCGATCAGTTACGCCAATAACACCAGCAGCACCATCACGCCGTTCGTGGTCAGCCTGACCGGCAACCGGGCCTATAACGGTTCGAGCAACGTGGCGGCGGGCATATTCTCCACCGGCAGCTTGGTTGGCAGCGAAACCCTGAGTGTGAGCGGCACCGGCACGGTCGCCGATAAAAACGTCGGCACCGGCAAATCGGTGACCTTGGGGACTTTGGCCCTGGCCGACGGCAGCAACGGCGGTTTGGCCAGCAACTACACGCTGACGGGCGGCACGCATGCTGCCGATATTACAGCCTACGTCGTCGACCTGACCGGCAGTCGTACCTACGACGGCACCACCGCCATCATTGCCGCTAGTTTGGCGACCTCTGCCCTGGTCGGTAGCGAAACCCTGGGCCTGAGCGGTGCCGGAACGGTCGCCGATAAAAATGTCGGCACCGGTAAAACGCTTTCGCTAGGCTCTTTGGCCTTGAATGATGGCGGCAACGGCGGTCTGGCCAGCAATTACACCTTGGTTGGCGGTACGCTTAGTGCGAATATTACGGCTTACACAGTCAGTTTGACAGGCAATCGCAGCTACGACGGCAGTGCCGATGTGGCTGCCAATATTTTTGCCATGAGTGCGCTGCTTGGAACCGAAACCTTGAACCTAAGCGGTACCGGTACGGTAGCGGATAAACACGTAGGGGTCGGTAAATCCGTGACGCTGGGCAGCCTAGCGCTGGCCGACGGCAGCAACGGTGGTTTGGCTAGCAACTACACGCTAACGGGCGGCACACATAACGCGACCCTCACTACGGCAAGTTTGACCGTCAGCACTGGAAACGTCAGTAAAACCTACGATGGCAATACGTCGGCGATAGGCGCCGCCATGGTCTCAAGCGGCACACTCTATGGTAGCGACAGCCTGATTGGCGGCACGTTTGCCTTCACCGATAAAAATGTCGGTATCGGCACCAAGACCGTCACGGTTGCCGGGGTCACCGTGAACGATGGCAATGCCGGCAATAATTATTCGGTGTCCTATCTGAATAACACAACCAGCACTATCAGCCCGTTTGTTGTGAACCTGAGTGGCGGCAGGAGCTATGACGGCACCACAGTCGTCGCCGCCACGGATTTGCACATCGGAAGTCTGGTCGGTGGCGAGACTTTAACCCTCACAGGCGTGGGCTCCATCGGCGATAAAAACGTTGGCATCGGCAAAAGCGTGAGCTTGGGCTCTTTGACCTTGGCCGACGGCAGCAACGGCGGCTTGGTCAGCAATTACACCTTGATAGGAGGAGATCTTAGAGCGGACATCAGCCAAGCTAATCTGATTTTGACCACCGGCGACATCATCAAAACGTACGACGGCACCACGTCCGCCTCGGGCACGCCAATCGTCAAAGCCGGTAGCGCTAGCCAACTGTTCGGCTCGGACAGCTTATCCGGCGGTGTGTACACATTCATCGATAAGAATGCCAGCGGCGGTAGCACCGTGAGAGTTAGCGGTATTAGCGTTTCCGACGGCAATGGTGGCAACAACTACGCAATCAGTTACAGCGATAACACGACCAGCACAATTTTGCCTTACGTCATCCATTTAACCGGTTCGAGGGCGTTCGACGGCAGCAACCTTGTGAACGCTAATGTATTCAATTTAGGCACTTTGGTTGGCAATGAAACTCTGCTGCTGAGCGGGGCTGGCCAAATGTTAGATAGTAGCGCCGGTATCGATAAACCGGTCGATCTTGGAACCTTGGCCTTGAGCGACGGCGGAAATGGCGGCTTGGCCGGCAATTACACGCTAGCCGGCGGCAATCCAGTGGTCACCATCCTACAAAGCTCCGCCGGCAATACGCCAACCGATACCGTCGACGCCGGTACCGTAGTACCGGACAGCGGCGGAAACGGCGGCGTGAGCAACAACGGTTCCAACAGCGGCGCCAAAACCGGCGGCTTGGCGCTTTCTGCGTTACGCGGTGCCGATAGCAACCGGACCGTACAATTTAATATCGCCGACTCGGGGATCAATGGCGGTGGTAGTAGCGCCACCGGCTTGACGACGGGTGGTACCGGGCCGTCGCAATCAGGCAATACCGTGCACTTATTGGCGTCCCAAACCCTGGTAGCGGGAGGGCAGATGCAGATCGTTGCCAACGTTGAGGTTAATGATTACGCCAGTGGGTTCAGTTTTGCCCTGCCAGCCGGAACACTGCCTACAACGGCCGGAGACAGTACGGTTTCGGCGAAAATGGGTAATGGCGAGCCGTTACCTTCTTGGCTGAGTTTTAATAGCCAATCGTTAAGCTTCAGTACCGACAGCGCCGGCGCGGCGCAGTTGCCACTGCAAGTCGTGATCACTCAGACCAGCGCGAGCGGCCAACAAAAATCGATTGTGGTGACTATCGAAAAACAAGACCAAGCAATCTGAATCTACGGCAATAAAAGCTGATCGACCGGGTGAACCTTTGCTCGGTTTAACCGCGTCGGCTTCGCGATGCACTTACCTTTTCGCTCCTTTCGGCAGTTGCCGGCAGCAGGCTAAATGAAGTTTCCCCGGATCAATTCGGGGTTTATTCCCGATGAACGCTGGCGGTGCGCCCGGATAATACCGGGTTTTTCACCACCCTTCGGGATTGCTTATGCGACACATCATGCTTTCATTCAGCTTTTTGCTCCTTTCCTGGCAAGTTCACGCTCACGGCCCGACGCCGCAAAAAGCCAAGGAGTCTGTGACCATCCAAGCGCCTATCGCCAAGGTATGGGCAGAGCTGAAAAATTTCGACGACATTGCCAATTGGCATAGCGACTTGAAAAAGAGCGCGGGTGACGGCAAGAATCAGTCCGGCGGTCTGCGCACGTTGACGTTTCAAAACGATGAAACCCTCACCGAAGAATTGGATTATTACAACGAAGCGGAACACGAATACAGCTACCGGCTGAAAACCGAAAACACCAAAGCGCTTCCGACCAGTTCGCATACGGTCGATGTAAAAGTCGCGGCAGGTGAGGCCGCCGACAGCAGCGTGGTCACCATCAAAAGCCGCTTCTACCGCGGTGATACCGGCAACACGCCACCGGAGAATTTGAGTGACGAAGCGGCGGTTAAAGCAATGACGCATTTTTTCAAGAACGGCTTGAATGGCTTGAAGGCCAAGCTGGAGAAGTAAATTTTATGTCGTCATTCCTGCTTACGTGGGAGTGACAGAGCCAGAGACCTTTGTATGTGAATTTCAATCGTCTCCTGTAGTGAGCGGAGTCAACCCACAAAAAAAATCGCCCCTTGCGGGGCGATCTGTTGTCTGAAGTTTTACGGATTGGGTCCGTTGTGGCAGCTAAAACAACTCACTTGATAACCCGCCGGCCAATTCTTAATACCAAACTCATCGGCATCAATGGTTTTCGCAACCTTTACCGCACTCAAGGGAGTGCCGGCGCTGGTCGTACCGTGGCAATAGCTACAGCTTGGCGTAGTGGCTGTGCCGTTTTTATTGGCGTCTTCGTGTTGCTTAACCCAGGCGTCGCCGGTGGTATGCATGCCGTGGGGGCCGCCGTTTACCGTGTTCGGGACTGTAGTATGGCAAGCCTTACATTCGGCTACCGTACCGGCGTGTCCTTGCACGGCGATGCTTTGCAGGTTTTCGTCAGCATGTGTGGAGGGATACTCCGCGTGTGTCGCACCGTGACAAGCCTCGCATTGCAAGCCGCCGTGGCCTTTACTGAAGCGGTACAAGTTCAATCCGGGAACCGGCGTATTGGCATTGGTGGCAAAGGTATGATCTGTTGGCACAATCGCTTTGCCGGTGGCGTCGATACCTGAGATCGCGCGTTTGCCGGGCGCGGCGCTATTGTGGCAAGACTCGCAGGTCGGCTCGTTGAACCAGCCTTGCCGAGTGGCACTACCGACCGCTTTCATATTGCCGTGACAGCTTTGGCAACTGATAGCAGGGTCGCCGCTGGCGTCCGTGGCGGTGGACATCGCACCACGCAGACACTGCGTTACCGATCCCGGATGACATTGGTAACAAGCGCTGCGGTTGTCCAGACTATCCAGGGTTAACTGGGTGGCAGGGTCTTTTACATCGGCATGTTTTAAATGCAAGGACTGGGTGAATGGCGCAATGCCGGCCATGCCGCCCATCACCGTGGTTTTGTTTTCCTTATCGAAATAGGCATTGCTGGCATGGCACGCCACGCAAAGAACCGGTTGCCCGCCATCGGCCGTTGCGAGTAAACCTGTTGATTTGTAGCCTTTGCTATTCAATGTGGTCAGTGCATCGTTGAATAATTTACTCCCCGCCTGTTTTTCATCATGCAGACGCAGAATGTTACGCTTCCAGTCTTTGTCGGGATCAGCGTCGAACACCCAGCCCGTCACCGGTTTGGCGGCAGTTTGTGCGGCATTGTTATTGGTGTCAGTGGATGCGTGGCAGCCTTTGCAAGTCATCTCGTCGCTGACCGGCAACACGGTGGTGGCGCTAGCCAGAACCTTACCGCTCAGCGCATCCTTAGCCACGACCTTGACGGTGGGATAGAAGTTCTTGTTACCTTTGTCGTCGAAGGGCGTCACCGGAATACCCTCGGCTTCGAACCAGCCGAACGCTGTGTTGTAGGTCATAGGCGCGGGTGTCAGGGATGGCGTTTTGTTGCCGGGCATGGGGTTTCCGCTGGCGAGTCCGTCCAGGTTAACCCCGACATCCGGTGCCGGATTCAGGCCTACCAACTCACCGACCCAAGACCAGAAATTGGTTTTATTGGCACTACTGGTATTGATAGAGCCGCTACCGTCGGCGACTGCTTCATAAGTCAGCAACACATTACTACTGATTAACTTGCCGTTTTTGTCTTTCAATTGCGCATGTAGGGTGTTGTAGGGTGGCAAGATCGCGAACACGGAAAAATCCAGGCCGTCCATGCAATGCATGCCTAAATCATTCCAGGCCAGCAGGGTGTATTCGCCGACCGCTGTGGTATTTAACACCGTCACCGCGACCGTTTTGGACGTCTTGCTGTCGCGGATGGTCACCGTGGCCGAGCCGGCTTTAAGACCTTTTATGGTAGCGAGATTATTGGCATAGCCGACGCTGGCAATTGAGTTGTCCGACGATTGAATGTTTACTGTGCCGGAGGCGTTAGTGACCGTGACGGTGGCAGTGCCGCCCACATTGACCGCCAATACGGCCGGCGAAATCGTCAAGACGGGAGAAGGGGCGCTGATGACTTTGACTTCCACGCGCTTCGAGCTCTTACGATCTCTCACCGTGACCGTCGTAGAGCCGGCTTTTACACCCTTGATGCTAGCGATACCGCTGGCGTAAGTGACTGTCGCCACACTGGTATTACTGGATTTTACACTGATGCTTCCTGATGATTTTGTGACCGCAATCTTGGCTAGTTCACCTACGAAGATTTCGACGGAATTAGGTTTGAGTTCAAGCGCCTGGACGCTACCAAATTCGCATACACCCAGAAAAATCAGCAGAAACTGAAATATAAATAGACGTGCATTCATAATATCTCCCATGAATACGTTTTGATCGGATGGGTAATCGTTAATGAATTGCCCATATGAATGGAAGCAAACGGCCAACATCCGATACCGCGTCGCTTCTCGATGATGCTTTATTGCTTTTTTTAATAAGGTTATTCAGTCGGCACAATAACCATTCAACATGAATTGAAGATGAAAATATAATGAAGTAATGATTAAGACTGGCGCAGCTTTTAGACCGGGAAGGCTTTAATCGGGCGTCTTGAGCCAGTTGCTTGGGAGAGGGATTTGCAGGCTTACAACCGGGAGTTCCGGTCGCAAGCGCCCATTAACAGCGTTGTTAAACCGGTTAGCTCTGAGTCTATCGAAGCGCGCACAGGCCTAGGCTTCGACTCGCTCAGCCCGAACGGCATGCCAGGGATAAATAGGGCCTGGTTAATAGGGAAGGGGGTGTTCCGCGCTAGCTGTGCTCATACAGTTCGCTGCCGGTATTGATAATACCCTGGCGACCAGCCAGCAGTGTCAATTCCGACATGGTTTTGACGTTTAATTTTTCTTTGATCGCCGTACTGTGGTTGCAGACGGTTTTGTAGCTCAAACATAATTTTTCCGCTGCTTGACGGGTACTCAAACCATTGGCCAGCAGGCAAAAAATGTCGAATTCGCGCGGCGACAGCGATTTAACTTTATATGCCTCATCCTGGCCGATAGCCATATTCACCGCCAATTGCTGTGCCAAAGCGGGTTCGATATACGTGCCGCCTTCCGCTAGCGTGCAGACTGCGGTCACCAGCGTGTCCGGCTCATTATTTTTGGTGATGTAACCTTTGGCGCCGGCCTTGATCGCGCGGGTGACGTAGACCAGTTCGTTATGAATCGAAAATACCAATATCTTGCAACTGGGATAGCGAACCAATAAGCGCCGCACCGATTCCAAACCGCCCAGACCGGGCATGGATAAATCCATCACCACCACATCCGGCGTCTGCTTGTCATATACCTGGCAAGCGGTCTCGCCCCTATCGGCTTCATAGACGGCGCCTATTCGTTCCGACAAGGATAAATAAGTCTTGTATCCGGCTCTGACCACTGCATGGTCGTCTACTAATAAAACGCTGATTTTATTCGCCACTAACTACGTGTCCTGATTGGTTTTTGGTGTGGATGAGCAAGAAACGCCCCCGGCAGAACCGGTGCTATCCCTAGCTGGCGCTTCTTGCCCCGCCATGATGCCGATTTTTATGCCGGGAAACCATGGGAGCTTTTCCCGTTTTGCCGCGGCGTGCGGCTGCGTGCGACCGGGAAAACTTCCATGACTTTTTTCGCGGAATTCCCAGGCTATTTATGGATTATTCCGTAACGCCCGATAGGCCGCCTTCTTTACCATTTGCGCCAGCATGGCCCGGTAGGTCTAAGTCAATATTGTGTGCGACTTGATTGAGATTGCTGATGTGAAAAGTGAAGGAGATTTCTGCCGCAAAGCAAAATCTCGCGTCACGGATGGACGCCAAAATTAAGCGCAGCGTGTGATTGATTTTGCCCGGAAATGCCGATGGCGTTATCCGCTTTTAACGGAAGGCTCCCCTAACCAACCGATTTGCCGGGCCATGCAACCTAATAAACAACATAGGAGGATTCATGCAAATTTCACGGTTTGCCAAGCAGGTATCGACCACGGCCTTAGTCACGGCTGCGGCCTTGGCCGTGTCGTCATCGGCGCAAGCGAATAAAGAACTGGAACAACTAGCCAAGCAAAACACCAACTGGGTGATGCAGACCAAGGATTACGGTTCGACTCATTTCAGCGAAATGATCGACATCAACGCCAACAACGTCAAAAATCTGAAAGTGGCGTGGTCGTTTTCCACGGGCGTGCTCAACGGTCATGAAGGTGGGCCTCTGGTTGTTGATGGCATTATGTACGTCCATACGCCATATCCTAACAACGTCTTCGCCATCAGCCTGGATGAGCCCGATAAAATCCTCTGGCAGTTCAAGCCCAAGCAAAATCCGGCGGCTCGCGCGGTAGCCTGCTGTGACGTGGTCAATCGGGGCTTGGCCTATGCGCCGGCCGGCAAAGATTACCCTGCTACTATTTTCTTAAACCAGCTGGATGGCCATGTGGTGGCGATTAACGCCAAGACCGGCGAAGTACTATGGAAAATGGAAAACTCCGACATCGCCATGGGTTCGACGTTGACCGTCGCCCCGTTCGTGGTGAAAGACAAAGTCATCGTCGGCACCTCCGGTGCCGAGTTGGGGGTGCGCGGTTACGCCACCGCTTATAACATCAAGGATGGCAAGCAAGCCTGGCGCGTTTACGCCACCGGTCCGGATGAAGACATCAAATTATCCAAAGACTTCAACAGCGCTAACCCGCATTACGGTCAGTTCGGTTTGGGTCTGAAAACCTGGGAAGGCGACGCCTGGAAAATCGGCGGTGGCACCAACTGGGGTTGGTATGCCTATGACAGCGACCTGGAAATGTTGTACTACGGTTCCGGCAACCCAGCACCTTGGAACGAAACCATGCGTCCCGGCGACAACAAATGGACCATGACCATCTGGGGCCGCGACGTCAACACTGGCGAAGCCAAATTTGGTTACCAAAAAACCCCGCACGACGAGTGGGACTACGCCGGCGTTAACTACATGGGTCTGTCCGAGCAAATGGTCGACGGCAAAATGACCAAACTGCTGACGCATCCGGACCGCAACGGTTTGGTGTATACCTTGAACCGCGAAAACGGCAGCTTGGTCAATGCCTTCAAAATCGACGACACCGTCAACTGGGTGAAAAAAGTCGATCTGAAAACCGGTCTGCCGATCCGCGATCCGGAATATTCGACACACATGGACCACCAAGCCACCGGTATCTGCCCGTCGGCGATGGGTTACCACAACCAAGGTATCGAGTCTTACGATCCGAATAAGAAACTGTTCTTCATGGGCACCAACCATATCTGCATGGACTGGGAACCGTTCATGCTGCCTTACCGGGCCGGCCAGTTCTTCGTCGGCGCGACCTTGAACATGTATCCGGGTCCGAAAGGCACTTTGGGTCAAGTCAAAGCCATGAATGCCGTCACCGGCAAAATGGAATGGGAAGTTCAGGAGAAATTCGCGGTCTGGGGCGGTACCACAGCCACAGCCGGCGACTTGGTGTTCTACGGCACTTTGGACGGCTACATCAAAGCCCGTCATTCCAAAACCGGCGAAGAGCTGTGGAAGTTTAAGCTGCCTTCCGGCGTCATCGGCCATCCGATCACTTATAAACACAACAACAAACAGTACGTTGCGATTTATTACGGTGTCGGCGGCTGGCCTGGCGTAGGTCTGGTATTCGACTTGGCCGATCCGACTGCCGGTCTGGGTGCAGTGGGTGCGTTTAAAGAGTTGGCGCACTACACCCAAATGGGCGGCGGCGTGATGGTGTTCGCGTTGTAGAAAGCTTTCCTGGTTCCCACGCGCTGCGTGGGAATTCAGGTTAACCGCGCTGCGGTGGCGATGATCTGCCGCAGCGCGGCTACTAAGGCGTTCCCGCGCAGCGCGTGGGAACGAGGCAACGAGTCTACTTAATTCCTAGAATCACTATGAAAACAAGCACACGCATTGTGGCTGCGTTGGCATTGGGCTTTGGTTTTTCCACAGTTCAAGCCGAACAGCCGGTTTTAAAAGTCTGCACGGCTGAAAACGAAATGCCTTACTCCAATAAAAACGGCGAAGGCTTTGAAAACAAATTGGCGCAGTATGTGGCCGAACAACTGGGCCGCAAATTGGAAACCGTCAGCTGGACAGATCCGCGCTACTTTATCCGCGATTACCTGGATAAAGGCTTGTGCGACGTGGTAATGGGCGTCGATGCCGGCGACCCGCGTTTGTTGACCACGGCACCTTACTACCGGTCCGGCTACGTGTTTATCAGCCGCGAAAAAGATGGGTTGGACTTGCAGAACTGGGATAGCCCGGCCTTGAAGCAAGCCCAGCGGATTGCTTTCGCACCGGGCTCTCCAGCCGAAACCATGCTGCGGGCTATCGGCCGTTACAACGATATGTTCAATTACCAACAAGAGTTGGCCGGCTTCAAGTCCAAACGTAACCAGTACGTCAAGTACGACAACGACAAATTGGTCAACGAAGTGGCTTCCGGCAAAGCGGAAATCGCCATCTTGTGGGGACCCGCCGCGGCCCGCTACGTGAAGACATCGGCCACGCCGCTGACGATGACGGTCATTCCGGACAACGCCAAGCGCGCCGACGGCGAAAAAGTGGGTTTGCATTACAGCACTTCCATTGGCGTGCGTAAGAACGACAGCGCTTTGCTGGGGCAATTGAACAAAATCATCAAAGACGGGCAGGACAATATCGAAGCGTTGCTGGAAGCGGAAGGCATTCCGTTGCTGGATCAACCTGAAACCGCCGTGTCCATGAACTAAACAGGAAACCTTGAATGAAATTGAAAACATTTTTGACTGGCGCCGTGCTGTCAATGTCAGCGCTGGCGGCAAGTGCTGTCCAGGCCGACATCACCCTGCGCCATGCCTTGACCGGGGAAGCGCTGGATTTGAGTTTTGCCAAAAAAGGCGGTAACACCGACAAATTCAAGCAATTTATGCAAACCGGCAAAAACCCTTACAACGGCGATGCCGAGGCAGCCAAGAAAGGCGAGAGCTTGTACATGACCGGTTGCTCGGGCTGCCACGGCCATGAAGCGGAAGGCAAGCTTGGCCCCGGTTTGGCCGACGACTACTGGACTTATCCGCGCGGCCTGAGCGACCAGGGCTTGTTCGAAATCCTGTTCGGCGGTGCCAACGGCATGATGGGCCCGCAATACGTCAACTTCAGCACCGACGACATGCTGCACATCATGGCTTTCTTGCGCAGCATTTACAAAGGCGATCCGAAGAAAGCCGAGTGGTTGAAATAAACGCCCTCACCCTAGCCCTCTCCCGGAGGGAGAGGGCATAAAGCCACTATACAGCTAACTCCAGGCGGCTTGAGTTTGCCTTGGAAGTAGGTATTGAACCCTCTCCCCAGGGGAGAGGGCAGGGTGAGGGTTATCCAACAATTTATTAGGAGATCAACATGAACAAATTAGTAATGTTAGGCGCGGTACTGCTGGCTTTTGGCCTGTCCGGCGCGGCAAAAGCCTACGACGGCACCAAATGCAAAGAAGCCGGCAACTGCTGGGAACCGAAACCGGGTTATCCGGCGCAAGTGGCGGGCAGCAAATACGACCCGAAACACGATCCCAACGAGCTGAACAAACAAGCGCAATCGATCAAGGAAATGGAAGCCCGCAACGCCAAACGTACTGAAGTGCTGGCGAAAACCGGCAAGTTTGTTTACGACGTCGAAGGCCAATAAGCAACGGGTGGGTCGGGATGCGCAGTGCGCAAGCCGACAGTGACCACGAGGATAGAACCCTTAGGACGCCGCCAGGGATGGCGGTAACTAATGATGCGGAGGGAATCGAAGATTATTCTGCCGAAGCGAAGACCAGGGAATGCCCAGGGCAACGGCACGCTCAACCCATGCAAGCTGTTTAAGAACTTCGCGAGTGCAGTAGCCTTTAAACAGCTTCTAAACGAAACCTCACGGCTCCGGGCCGTTGCTATGCCGCTTAGATCACGACGGCCCGTTATCAGCGGCGCGTATGTCAGCAATCGGCGGCATGGCAACCGAGCACCGGAGTTCTTTTTGCGGTATTGGCTTTAATCAACAGCGCTCAATTAGCTATGACAAGCAAGCAAACCCTCAGCGACTGGCGCGCCAGTGCGTTGCAGTTGGAACAACAAATCAACCATGTCGTCGTCGGCCAGCAGGCGGCGGTAAGAAATCTGCTGATAGCCGTATTCGCCCGCGGCCATATGTTGCTGGAAGGCCAAGTCGGCGTCGGCAAAACCACCTTATTGCGGGCCATCGCCCAAGGTCTGGGCGGACACTACCAGCGTATCGAAGGCACCATCGACTTAATGCCTGCCGACTTGATCTATTACACCTATTTAAATCAAGAAGGCCGGCCCTGCGTCGATCCCGGCCCTTTGTTGAAGCAGGGCGAACAGTTATCGGTGTTCTTTTTTAACGAAATCAACCGGGCTCGGCCGCAAGTGCATTCGCTGCTGTTGCGGGTGATGGCCGAGCGCAGTATCGGCGCGTTCAACCGCGAATACCGGATACCGCACATTCAGGTATTTGCCGATCGCAATCGGGTGGAAAAAGAAGAAACCTTTGAATTGCCGGCGGCCGCTCGCGACCGCTTCTTTATGGAAATCAACATCACCGCACCCAGTGACGACAAGGTGTTGGACGATTTGCTGTTCAATCCGCGTTACCACGATGTCGATACCTTGATCGGGGAAATGGCCGCCAGCCAAATACCTTATTACGAGCTCAACGACTGGGCGGCGGCGATTCAAGACAGCATCCAGCCCAGCGCCGCTTTGCGCCAATACGCCTTGGATTTATGGAAAGCCACCGCCGATCCCGGCGCATTCGGCATCGCTTTAGCCGATGTGGACATGGATAACCTGCTGCAGGCCGGTGCCAGTCCGCGCGGCGTCAGCTACATGATACGTGCCGCCAAAGTCCGGGCCTGGCTGGAAAATCGCGACAGCCTGTTGCCGGAAGATTTGCAGGCGGTTTTCGCCGTCACCATGTCGCACCGGATATTCCTGAATCCGATGTACAGCTATCGCCAAGACGACATTATTCCCACCTTGATAGACAGCATACTCAACCAAATCGCCGCACCGTAACAGTCATGAACATTAAATCGATTCTGCAGGCCATGCTGCCGCATGCTGGCCTTGGCCACTTATTGGACACCTATTTAACTTGGTCCGGTGTCGGCTTTATCTGCTCGTTTATCGCCAGTAGCTTGGATAAACATGCCGACGTCCCTTACGCCGCGTATTACACCAGCGCCTTGAACGACGCGGTGGGCTTTAAGTTCTGGATTTTATTAGCGGTGGTCGGCACTTTACTGTTTTGTCTGAGCCTGCCGGTGTTATATCTATCGCTGCATTTTCCCGCCTTGACGGAGTTCAGCCGGCGCTTGCGGCGGTTTACCTACACGTTTTTTTTGGTGGCCTTCGACGAGGGCGGCCTGATGATAGGGATTTTGACCGCCAATTTTATCGATACTAGCGAGCGCATTTCGCTGCTGGCTAACAAATCGTTTTTGTTCAGCGATGTCGGTTTTTTCACTATCCTGGCCTTATGCCTGTTGAACTCCCTGCTATGGCTGTTCGGCGAAGCCATCCATAGCCGCAATCCGAAAACTTACTCAGGCGTGGTGGCCTTATTGATGAGGGTGCCGCTGAGATTTTCCCTGCCCGGATACCTGGTCGTGACGGCCGTGCTGGCGAATTTGGTTGTCAGCCAATAAGGTACTCGCTAAAACGATGTCGGCCACGATAAAGCCTTTCCAATACCGCCTGCCACGCCCGGCAGTCGGTGTATTTCCCGGCGCGCACCCCGGACAGATGGTCGGCAACGGCCAATTGTTCAAGCGCCATGACACCTTGATCGCCCGTCCGGACCCCAGACGCATCGATCTGCGGGCCAGCCTGCTCGACCCGTTCGGAAATTATCAAGTGCGGGTGCAGCAACAACACAGTGCTATCGACGTGTATTTGCTGGCCGATTTGTCTGCTTCCATGCGTTTCGGCGGCAATAACGACAAGCGCCGTGTAATGGCCGATATGCTGTTATCGATTGCCGCATCGGCCTTGGAATACGGCGACAACATCGGGTTTATTGCGGCTAACCAGCAGGTGCTCACCGACTGTTATTTGCCGGCTGGTAAACACCTAGGTCGGATTCAATCGACAGCAAAACGCCTGGAAACACTCGACCTGCAACCCGGTTCGGCCGGTTTGCAGCAAGCCCAACGCTATCTACCCAAGCATCGAGCCTTGGTGTTTCTGGCGTCGGATTTTCATTTTCCGTTGCCGCAGCTGCAAGCCATTTTACAGAACTTGCGTCGCCACGACCTGATACCGCTGGTGCTGTGGGACCAAACCGAATACAGCCGCTTACCGGATTGGGGCCTGTTTCAAATTCAGGATCTGGAATCCGGCAAGCGCAGCACGCTGTGGTTGCGTCCAGGTTTGAAGCGCAAGATAGAACAGGCATTTGCCCAGCGCCGGGAGCAATTGCAACAGCAGTTTCGGGCCTCGGGCTGTGAGCCGCTGTTTATCGACAACGGCTACCGCGCCGAGCAGCTGGGGCAATATTTTTTAAGGAGAGCAGGGTGACGTTGGCGGCAAAGCGGCTTGGTTGTGCTTGGGTATGGGTATGCGTCACGCTGCTGGCGGCGTGCTCCGGCACGTCTAACCAAGCACTCCGCGACTTTCAACTGCAAACGCCGCGGCCGTTCGGTTATGTGATCGGCGATACCATCCCGCAGCGGATTGTGCTGGAAACGCGCGCCGGTATGATCTTGGAGCGCAATAGCCTGCCGGCGCCGGGCCGTTTGAATCGCTGGTTACAACTGAACGCGGTGACTGTGCAGGAAACGGCCGGCAATGACGGCAAGCGCTATCAAATCGATCTGCAATATCAGCAATTTTACGCACCGCTGGAAGTGAAAGCCTTGAGCATACCCGGTTTTACCTTGCGCTTTCAGCAGCACGGGCAAACTCTGGAACAGCCGGTCGCGGCCTGGACCTTCACGACCTCGCCATTGCGGGAGTTGGTGGTCAGGCAGGATGAACACGGCGAATACATGCGCCCGGACCAAGCGCCGAGCTTGTTGGATGACGCGGCAATTGTCCGGCGCTTATGCGTGTCGCTGACGGTGGCGCTGGGCATCGCTTTGCGTTTGGCTTGGCTTTACGGTTATTTACCGGGACTACCGAAACGCAGCGTATTCAAGCGCGCGCAGCGTCAGTTGCAAAACCTTGGCCTTCAACAATTACCGCAAGCACTTGCCGCAGTGCATACGGCGTTTAACGGTCTTCACGGTAAGCCGGTGTTTTTGCACAAATTGGCCGAGTTTTATCAGGGCCACCCGGAATATCGCAGCATCGCTGACGAATTGACTTGGTTTTTCGATTATTCCAATCGTTACTTTTTCGGTGACGCTTCGATAATGCCGCAAGAACACGATCTGCAAAAACTCAAAACCCTGTGCCTGCATTGCCGGGAAATCGAGCGAGGCAGCCGATGAATTTGGGCTTTGAGTATCCTTGGGTCTTGCTCGGTTTGGGCTTATGCCTGTTGCCGATGTGGAGAATGGGAATGGTCGCCAACCCCTATCCCTGGCTGGCGATATTGCCTGTCGACCCACTATCGCTGGCTATCAGCGCCTTGATCCGCTTGCTGGGCGTGCTGGCGATAGGCGGGTTGATTCTGGGCTTGGCCGGTGCCTATCAGCAAGAACAGCAAGTGGAGCGCATCGGCCACGGCGCACACATCGTTATGCTGTTGGATCGCAGTAACAGTATGGACAACACCTTCGCCGGCAAGACGCCGGAAACCCAAGGCGAGGAATCCAAAGCCAACGCCGCCCGCCGCTTGTTGAATCAGTTTGTCGATCACCGAGCGCACGATTTGATCGGCATCGCCGAATACAGTACTTCGCCGCTATTCGTGCTACCGCTCACTGAAAACAAAGCCGCGATTCATGCTGCGATAGACGCCACCGCCTTGCCGGCCTTGGCTTATACCAACGTCAGCAAGGGCTTGAGCATGGCTTTGGAGTTCTTCGATAGCCGGCCGGTGACCGGCTCGCGCATCGTGTTGCTGGTGTCGGACGGCGCGGCGGTAATCGATCCGGACAGCGAAGCGGCCTTGCGAGAGTTGTTCAAACAACGCCAAGTCAGTTTGTATTGGGTGTTTCTGCGCACCGCCAACAGCCCTGGCTTGTTTGAAGTGCCCGACGACCCGCGCGACGATAATGCTCAGGCCATGCCGGAACGTTATCTGCATCTGTTCTTTAACAGTCTGCATATTCCCTATCAAGCCTACGAAGCCGAAACGCCCGGTGCATTGCAGCAGGCCATTGACGACATCAACCGCTTGGAGAATCGGCCTTTGCATTATTTCGAGCGGATTCCGAAGCAGGATTTATCCACGCGCTGTTTTGCCTTTGCGGCGGCGCTGATGTTGTTATTGCTGGGCGTGAAACTCTGCGAGGCCAGACTGTGATCCGTAAGTTAAAACACTGGGCGCTGTGGGCCATATTGGCAGCAGCTTTATTAGCAACTCTGACGCAATTGCTGCAACTGTATGGCCTAGCCGGCCAAAATCGGCTGATCGGCCAATTACTGGCCGATCAGGATGTCGGCGCAGACGAATTGGCCACCTCGGCGCCGGAAGTACGCATGGCCAGAGCGGTGTATCTCAGCCGGCACCAACGCTACGACGAAGCCTTGGCAACGCTGAACCTGCTATTGCAGCAAGCCGGTGCCGAAGCGCAAGCGCAAACCCGTTATAACTTGGGCAATCTGTATCTGCGCCAAGCCATGGAGAAAGCCCAGGCCGGCAATGTCAACGAGGCGATGCCCTTGCTGGGTCTGGCCAAGCAAGCCTATCGGGAAGCATTAACGCTGGACAGCGGCTTTTGGGATGCCAAGTACAATCTGGAAGTGGCGATGCGGCTGTTGCCGGAGATGGACAGAATCAGCAGCGGCGACGAGCAGGACGATCTTAATCAACAGACCCAACTGTGGACCACCTTGCCGGGCTTTCCGCGTGGCTTGCCCTAACTTGGCGCTTATCTTCCCAACCGATAATTTCGCTATATGACTATCGCTCCCAATCTTAGGGATTACCGTTTCTGGCTGCTGACCGCGGCCTTGCTGTCCTTGTCGGTAGTGTTTTTCCATCCGCAAACCAGCGCGCAAGTGTCACTGTACCGGCTGGTGTTTGTTGTCGACATTACCCGCAGCATGAACACCGAAGACTATCAGCTGGATAAACAGCCGGTCAGCCGCTTGCAGTTTGTCAAACAGGCGTTGCGCCAAGAGTTGTTGAAACTGCCTTGTGGTTCGCAAGTCGGCTTGGGGGTGTTTACCGAACGCCACTCGACGTTGCTGTTCGAACCGATAGACGTGTGTTCGGGATTTGCCGAGATAGACGCAGCGATTGCGGCGCTGGATTGGCGCATGGCCTGGGCCGCCGACAGCCGCATCGCCAGTGGCTTGCTGAGTACGCTGGAAATGTTAAAAGATAAAGATCAGATCCTGGTGTTTCTCAGCGACGGTCAGGAGGCACCCCCGCCCAATCCGCGTTACAAACCCGATCTGTCGCCAGTTAAAGATAAGGTAAAGGGTGTGATTGTCGGCGTCGGCGGCGAGCAACTGTCGCCCATCCCCAAGTTCGACGCTAAGGGCCAACGCCAGGGCTTTTACAAACCCGAAGACGTGCCGCATCGTTCGTCCTTTGGTGAATCGGATCTAAATCCCGAGAAGATCCAGGGCTACAACGCCCGTAACGCACCTTTCGGCAGCGAGGCGGCAACCGGCGACGAGCATATGAGCCGGCTGCACGAAAGCTATCTCCGTCAGCTGGCTGCTGAGAGTGGTTTACAGTATCGACGTCTGAGCGATACCGACAGTCTGGATCAAGCGCTGCAACAAGCCGAGTTTGCCAAGCCCGGCAAACAGAATGTCGATACCGGTTGGCGTTATGCCGGCCTAGCCTTATTGTTGTTCGCGGCGGTGTATGTTAGGCCGTAGGTCCGTTTAGTGAAACGTAATCGGACGAATTTAAAGTCTTCATTCCTCCGAATACGCTTCGCTATTCGGAGCTTGTATTATCAAGTCGTGCTTTTCAAAGGATAATAAACCATGAAAACACACCTGAGGGGCACCTCAGGTTTGGGTCGCTGGATGCCGTATCGGAGCTTGGATTTCGAAATCCCCGGCGTAGATCTTTGCAGCAGCGACCCACCCTCGATCAACGATCGAACAGTCTCTTCGGCCCGGTTTCCGGCAGCCTGCATTCACAAGGTAGATCATTTGAGGTTTTCATGTCCCATTTTTATCTCGGTATCGATGTTGCTAAAGCCAAGCTGGACTGCGCGTTGCGCTTGCCCAGCGGTAAGTTTCGCGCCAAAGTCATTCCCAATACTCTCGACGGCTTCGCGACGTTGTTGACGTGGTTGGCCGCTCAAAAGGCCCAATCGCCTCATGTCTGCATGGAAGCGACCGGCATTTATTGGGAAGACGTTGCTCAGCATCTGGCAACCGCTGGTTTCACCGTGAGCGTCGTCAATCCAGCACAAATTAAGGCCTATGGCGCTTCACGGCTCACCCGCAGCAAAACCGATACGGTCGATGCTAAACTCATCGCCGATTTCTGCGCCGAGCGCCAACCGCCCGCTTGGCAGCCCCGTAGCGAGGCGGAAGTCACACTGCGCGCACTAGTATTACGGCTGGACGCCTTACAAACCATGCGCACCCAGGAAAACAACCGCTTGCTAGTGGCGCGCGAGGCCGTGCGTGAGGACATTCAACAGCATCTGAATTGGCTGGATACTGCGATCCAACAATTGATCGACGCCATCAACGATCACATTGATCGCCATCCCGATCTCAAGCAACAGCGCGAACTGCTCGATAGCATTCCCGGCATTGGCGAGCGCACCAGCGCCATCATCCTCGCGTTCTACGCCGATACCTCGCGCTTCGCCAATAGT
The DNA here is from genome assembly GCF_059331595.1 of Methylomonas sp. PHL2-19. Taxonomy (NCBI): domain Bacteria; kingdom Pseudomonadati; phylum Pseudomonadota; class Gammaproteobacteria; order Methylococcales; family Methylococcaceae; genus Methylomonas; species Methylomonas sp. PHL2-19. The sequence goes on along the minus strand of NZ_CP196839.1, from coordinate 3,080,161 downwards.
CGGCAGGCCGCCGCTTTTGCCGGACTCGATCCCCGGCAATACGAATCGGGCAGCAGCCTCAAGGGCAAGCCCAGGCTCTCCAAAATAGGCCATGCCTTCCTGCGCAAAGCGCTCTATATGCCGGCCATGGTGACGCTTTATAAAACAGCCTGGGGTAAACAATTCCGTGGACGATTAGCCGGTGCTGGTAAACCCAATAAGCTGATTATCGGTGCCATGATGCGTAAATTGATTCATGTGGCGTTCGGTGTCTTGAAATCCGCAAAACCTTTCGATTCGGCTGTGCATTTGGCTTGACTTGGATAACAGTATCTACGCGGGCTGAAAGGAGCGAGGCTGAGCGCCATGTTATGCAGCATTATCACCAACGGTCCAAAACATCTTTCCAGAATGCTGCCGGTCAACGAAGTAGTTGTGGTTCTTGCGTTCAATCGCATCTATAGCGGCCTTTGCATCGTCCACGGTTTTCGTGTCACTGTGGTTCAGCAGCGCCTGTAGATGAGGCAGCGCATCGTTCTTCAACGAATACGCAAGCAACATACAGGCGCGATAGCGCACGACTGTGGCCTTGTCTTTCGTGGCTTTGATCCCTAACTGAATTGCGTCGTCGTAGTCTCTCGCATAAGGTATGGCATGGAATACCAGTGAAACTCTGCCTTGCCATTTCTTCATTCTTGGGTAGAACTCTAGTAAGAATGGCAACACTCTAGGCCCAAGGGGCCTGAGTTGCTCCCATGCAGCCTCTTCTTCGCTCGTTTTGGTGGTCTCCAATTCCGCCACCAGACACCCTATTTGTGCGTCATCCATGTGTTGAGGCATAACGTAGAGCTAACCGGCGCTGCGCGGCTTTATCGCGCAGCGTCCAGCGACCGAAGGGAGCGAGGTTGAGCGCCGGGTTAGCTCTCACCGCCTGCCTCCCATAGGTAAATGTCGAAAACCCTCTCAAGAAACCAAGGTTGACGAGTCAGTTTTGACATCGTTTCTTCGTCCACGTGCCAAGCAGGAAGGAAGCCACGAATCTCAATAAGCCTTGAGGCAGCGGTCTTGATGTTGTCCCGATCCAGTCGATATTGTTCGCGCCATGACTTGCAGTATGCAGCGTAGTTTCGTTTGTCAAATGTGTGACCAAGCTCTTTAAGCGCACTAACAGCTCGCGAATCATAAATGATGTATGGCCTCTTGTGTTTAAGCCAGAATAGCTTGGATGCGGCTGACAGGTTAAATTGATTGAAATCGCGTTTGAAGCGACGTGCGAGCCTGTCCACCTTTTGCTCTGGCGTAAGGTCGCTTTCCAAATCAATTGACCCCAGCGCTTGTGAAACCATTTGAGCGCGGCCATCGTCTTTGAGGCCAGAAAAGTTTCTCGCTACTTGAAAATATCTCAGAGACTTTCGTATATCCGCAATGCTTGGTGTTCCCTTCATCTCGCGATGTAGGCTCTTCTCGCTCCGCTCCCATTGCAGAAGGAATCTAAGCGCACAGAACTCGAATGGCATATTCATAGAATGAACCTGAAAGGGCTAACGCAAAGCTAAGGGGCGCGCAGCGTAGCAGAGCGTCCCTTTGAGCGACGTGTTATGCATTGGTTTTCTGGCGAGGACCATGCGCCACACGGGCGACTGTAGAACCAATAATCGAGCAAGCAACAGCGAAAACAAGAACCAACACCAAGGTGGTAGCGACGATGGATGTTGTTACTTGATCTTCTGGGAGTGCACCGGGGCCGATTTGCCAAGAGATAAACCAGCCCAGTGTTGCATCAACTAGCTCCACTAGGACAGCAGCTCCGATGGCGCGAAAGAGTCCGCATCGGCGAAACGCGAAGTAGCCGACCAGGGTATAGATTACAAACGAGCCTATCGAAGCATATGCATATGGGAACCCCACTGCTAAGGCAGCAAACGAGGCAGTGGTGTCAAACACCAGAACAGCAATAACTCCTAGACCGATGATTCTCCAAAGCGGGCTCATGCTTCCTCCTACTTAAAATGCATAACGTTTGAAATCACCGGCGTTGCGCGGCTTCATCGCGCAGCGTCCGGTGGATTGATGGGTTAGCAGTCGGATCACCACCACTTGGGATACTCCCGAACTTTCTCTAGCATGACCGGTACTTCGCTGGGATACCCGGTGACCTCAAGAACAACTTTGCCGATACCTACGGTGTCAGTGGCTTGAACTCGGGTTGTGATTTCTTGATTACATCGTTCCACGGCAACAATTGGGTCCCCGCTCATATTGAGAAGAACGGCGGTACCCGTTTCTTGCCGGCACAGATTGCCCAGCTCTTCCTCAAACCTATTGAGGTCGGCATGCGAAAACCAACACTCTTTGATGGAAATGGTGGTCTGCTGAAATGGCATAGTGAATTTGGCTTCGACATCGAACGCAACAGAAGGAAATCTATCCTCGGACGCAACTGGATCAAGGCGCAGTTGAAGTTCTTGAGATGTGCTCAGGTCAAGTGTCATGACTGCTAACGTAGAGCTAACCGGCGCTGCGCGGCTTTATCGCGCAGCGTCCAGTGACCGAAGGGAGCGAGGTTGAGCGCCATGTTAGTCACTTGTCGGTCCCTTACCTTTGTGAGGCTTCTTGGACTTACGCTCGACGTTGTCCGCTTTGAGAAGTGCCTCGCACTCACCAGACGATGGAACGGTTCGATTCATTTCAATGGTATGCCAGCCACCACAGTTCGGATCTGGGCAACCACATACCGTAAAGCGCACCGGATGATTCGTCAGTCCTTCACGCTTTTGAATGGCATTCGTGCGCTCTTTGTCTTTGATGATATCTACGATGGCTGATCGGCCTAGAAATGGGCGTGACATAGTGGCTCCAGAAGATTTGTAGTGCCTAACATGCAGCTAAGGGGCGCGCAGAAGGCGCGTCCCAGCGACCGGAGGGAGCGAACTTGAGCGCAGGGTTAGCTGGCTGCATTATTGGGGAACCACTGTTTATGTGCATTGATGTCATTCTCGAACTCTGCGGCGACAAGTAGATCACGCCAGTCCACCTTCGCTAAACGCACCGCGTCGTGTAGTTTCGGGAGGCTCCCTGTGCTCAGCTTTAGAGCGGCGAAGCGAAATCTTTCAAGTTGAACTTCATCGAAGTTTTCAAGCATCGGAAGATTATTCCCGCATTCGTCCTGAAGCAGACGCGCCACATCGTCTCTTTGACTTGGGGCAAAGAGAGCATCAATGCGACGTTTTGTCTCAGCACTCAATCGTGAGTTCATGTCAGCTAACGTTGCGATAAACGGTGGTTTTTAAGTTGCACTTTTGCCATAAAATGGAGCGAAGCGGAATGGCAAAAGAGCAACTTAAAAATCCATCCGTTTGATTGCTTTGTTATGCATTTTTTTGGTTAGCAAGCGCTGAACTAAAAAAAATAGAATTGAGCTAAAAATAAAAGCTAAAAGAACATAGCTAAATATGTGCGGTGCATTTTCCATGCGCTGGGCTTCATGGAGGTAAGGGAAGGCCAATTTTTTGTAAGCGTATAAAAAAATGCCAAAATTGGTACAAACACTAGGGGCTGTTGCCATTTTGTCATAATCCCTTTGAAAATCGATTGGCGAGCCATATTGATTGAGTTTTCAATCAAACGATAACTAGCGAATGCCACGCCAACTGCTTACAGATACCCACTGGGAAAAGCTAAAAACGATTATGTTGAGTTTCAGCATTTACGACAAACCCGGTCTTCGGCAAACGGTCGAAGGGATTTTTTATCGCTTGCGTGTTGGCTGCCCTTGGCGAGACTTGCCCGTCGCTTTTGGCAAGTGGAATGCCGTGTACAAGCGCTTCAATGCCTGGTCACTGCAAGAAAAGCTGAGGGGTATCTTTCAAGCGCTAGTGATTGAGCCTGATTTGGAATGGCTATTTATTGATGGCAGCATTATTAAAGCCCATCAACACAGTAGCGGCGGCGCCCATGAAAATCCAACAGCCATCGGGAAATCGGTCGCAGGCAACACGACCAAAATCCATATGGCGGTTGATGCCGGTGGACTTCCCATCCAGTTCTCGATTACGGGGGGCGAAGTACATGACTGCAAAGAAGCGCCGGAATTTGTGGCCAAGCTCCCCCAGGCGGGCTACATGATTGCAGACAAAGGGTATGACAGCGAGCCGTTACGGATTCAAATTCGAGACCAAGGCACAGTCCCCATCATCCCAAGAAAACAAAATTCAATAGTCGGGAATGAGGAAATGGACTGGTGTCTCTATAAATATCGCCACCTCGTTGAAAACGTATTTGCGCGACTGAAACATTTTAGAGCTATTGCCACCCGATATGACAAACTAAAACGCAATTTTGAAGGTGCTATCGCCCTGGCTTGTGCATTCATATGGTTACCGATGTGAAACGGCAACAGCCCCTAATAATTAGGTGATGCATAACGTGGAGGTCACCGGCGGAGCGCCGCAGGCGCGGAGTCCGTGTGAACCGCAGGGTTAGAGCGCATGGCCCACCACCAGTAAGTGGGGGCGGGAAAGCCAACGTTAGAGCATGTCACTGCGAGACCTCCGGGCGATAAGACCAGCATTTAGCCAGAACTCGCAGAACGTCGCCGGACTGAAGTTCGACCTCGAATTGACCCTGCTTCGGCTCGCGAACAGCATTGATCGAGGATGACGGCCCCCACGGCTCTTGCTTCGGAAATTCCAGGGCGGTGAATCCTTCGAACACCAACAAGTGCGAAGTTGTCCCCACGGGATGAATTCGCAGATCGCAACGGTCTGCTTCCCAGCTGATATAGATCGCGGCAAGGACCGCGTCATGGACTGGGAGGGCTTCGAATTTCATTGATGCGCTCTAACGACAAGCTCACCCGACGAAAACCACGTAGCGGTTTTTGGTCGGGTGGAGCGCCGGGTTGTGCAGTTTGTCATTAAATTTCTTGAAACTGTTTCTGAATATTTTTCAGATTATTAAGATGCTCTTTTTTCTTTGAAACACTGTTATTAAAAAGATCGGCCTTCTCGTGGTTGCCCTCCAATTTTTCAAGGAGAGCATCCATTCTAGCTACCTCCGAGGCATGATATTGCTGTTGTGCCTGGAGAATGATTGCTCGGTTTGCTATCTGTTGTTGCTGAAGCTGATCAAGCATAGTTTGTGAGCGCTTAAGTTGCTCACTATTAATTTTCTCCTGATGTATCAGCTGAGCTCGCAAAGCATTTGCTTGGTCATTCTGGGCCTCAGTGGATGCCCGAAGCTCTTTTCCTTGTAAGAGGACTGCAACCAACGCAAGAACTACTGCAAGCGCGGAGAATAGCCCGTTGAGAATGCCGATAGAATCACCAAACTCTGCGGTTGTTTTCGGGAGGGCAAGCTTCAGCCAAGAAATGTGGACTTGACCAAACAAGACGTATGACAATAAAAGCCACGACCCGAGTAACAAAAGGCTTAAAACAAGAACTACAAGTTTCATTTACACCCACACTCCTTTCTTTGGGCCCAACGCTCCACATAACTGGAAAAATAAAGTGGAGCGAGCGATAGCGAACGTAGCTTTATTTTTTCCATGTTGATGTGGTTGTTATAAGGCAATTTACAAATTTGCAGCAATTACTAATAGTCCAAATGCTGATATTAAAAACACAGTGAAAACAAGCCACTCTTTGGCGTTCACTTGGTGTAGTTGTATGTTTTCTGTGAATTCCTTGTTTTCAGATTCAAGCCGCTGACCGTGTTTTTTGATTAAAAATCTGAATCCAAATATCCAAACGGAAAAAGCTACTACAAGCGCCGCCAGTTTATGCGGTAGAAGTTTATTTATTACTTTGATTAGAACTTGTATCCCATCCATATATCTTCAGGCGCTGCTTTATAACGGATAACCATTCAGTGGCTGGGGCCGTACCCCAGCAGACTTCGAATCCACGAGATGACGCGACGCGGCCCCGGTCCACTGCAATGGTGGGTTATTTGGCCAGCGATCAGCCGCACCCGGACGACTCGTTCGCGCACCAATTGTTCAACCGTTTCGCGCTCTGATTCCGTCGCCCAAGCTTCGTTGATGTCGTCGTGGAAGCCGAACACCGGTTCACCGCGATGTTTGATCTCGAAAGTGTTCGTAGATCGGATATTTCGGTTGGTACACCATTGCTTGAGCAACCACGGCAGATCGCTGTCGCTGTACCGCTTCCGATCAACGCGAACCTCCACCTCCGTCGGATGCGATTCCAAGAGCCGCCGCACGACGGCTGAGGGTTGTTTCGTGGTGATCCAGAAACCGTTCATGGCTAAATAACGCTGAGCTAAGGGGCGCGCAGCGAAGCGGAGCGTCCCTTTGAGCGCCGGGTTATGTTGTTTACTGTGATTCACGATATCTCCGGTTAGCTTCTCGGATCAGGCTGACGATGCAATAAACGAACAAGCCCAAAAAATAATTGCGAGTGCTAATGCACCGAATGCCCAAACCCCAGCTCGCTCAGGTGGCCAACGCTCGGGTTCCGCAGCACTTAGCCACGGGTAGAAAATAAAGCTCACACCTGCGTAACCAGCAGCTAGTAACGAAAGAAATAACCCAAGCCATGTGAATAATTTTCTGCGCTTGGTCATGATGCAACATAACGTTAAATTAAGGGGCGCGCTTCAGCGCGTCCCGCTTGAATGCTGGGTTAGCCAACATCTGCGTTCCTGTGAATACAAACACAATTCTTGAGGATGTCGTCTCTTGGCTCATCAAAGCCAAATTCATTCATGAACCAATTGCGAAGAAATCTGAAGCGCTGTTCCTCGGTCAAGCCTAGATACTTTGCTGCAAATCCCGTAGGCTGGTCTTTGTTGTTCAACGCATCCTGAATGGCTTCTTTACAGAATTCGATGGCATCAAAGGTGTTCAATATTTTCTCGTCTAACTCCTGCACAAAGTGATCTGCCGCATTTATGAGTGAAGCAGTTTCCTTGAACGTTAGCGATGCTCCCTTTTCAGCCTTTTCTGCCAACTGGCTGACATCTAATCCTCTGTAGATTTCAGCAATCTCAGTGCTCTTATTTGATAGTGTTTTTCTGCTCTCAGCGCGAAGCTTGTTATCTGCCAGTTCGTGAAATACGTTATTGCGCCAAGTTATCAGCACATCAATTAGTGCTTGAGTGGTCTCTGTAATCTTGTAGTGGTCAGAATAAATAATCATCTTTTTCAGTACTGATCGCCCTGCGCCATCGAGTTTGTTAGATAGCGATGAGTTTTGAAGATAATTTGGGTTTCGGTTGAGAAGGCCTAAATACATATCAATGGAATCTACAGCCCAACCCAAGAATGACTGGAGGACAAAGTTCCGGCTACGTATAACTGAGGCATTTTTATCCTTTGGACTCCATGCAGTGTGAAGTTCAGCGGGCGCCTCAACTACGTGGCTCTTTTCTAAGGTATGGAGTGCGACAAGGGAAGTTATCAGGTGATGGTTGGCCTGACCAAAATGTTTTTTGAACTGAATTCGGGCTAGTGTTTTTTTCATATTTGGTGCACCAAGCAAGATTCGAACTTGCGTCTTTCCCTCTGAGGAAGGCCACGCGGCCCTAATGAAGGGGAACGTCTTAACCCATGAGACGACTGGTGCATATGTTGGCTAACTATTGATTATCAGGCAAATCTGCCTGATAAGTTAATATTGCCGGTCTTTTCAGGCGTTTTTGCCCTGATAACTCCCGAACCGGGCAAATGTGCCTTTATAATCTGATATTAGCCATAAATTCAGGCAAATTTGCCTATATAATATATTTTCGCCTGACTATAGCTGTTAACACTTTTATGTCAAGTTCAAAATCGCCGACCTTGCTGGAAGATGTTCGCCGCGTCATGCGGCTCAAGCATTATTCGCTGCATACCGAACGTACGTATTCCGAGTGGATCAAGCAGTTCGTGAAGTTTCATCAACTGGATGAGCGAGCTGGGCTGTTTGAAAACAGCGAGGCCAAGATAGAAGCGTTTTTAAGCTATCTGGCGACAGAGCACAAGGTGGCATCGGCCACCCAAAATCAGGCGATGAATGCATTGGTGTTTTTATACAAACAGGTGCTGAATATGCCGGTGCCCCAGCGCATCGAGGCTATCCGTTCCAAAACCAGTCGCCATGTGCCGGTGGTGTTGACGATAGACGAGGTCAAGCAGGTTTTGCCGCGCGTGGAAGGCGTGGCGCAGTTGGTGGTCAAGCTTTTATACGGCAGTGGTTTGCGGATTACCGAGGCTGTCCGGTTGCGGGTGCAGGATGTCGAATTCGGCTATAAGCAGATTACCGTACGTTCCGGCAAAGGCGACAAGGATAGGGTCACCACGTTTTCTGCAAGCCTGATGCCTTTATTACAAAATCATTTGGAAAAGGTCAAGGCGATTCACGAACAGGATTTGGCTGATGGTTTCGGCGCGGTGTATTTGCCTTATGCCTTGGCTAAAAAGTATCCCAATGCCGAGCGAGAGTGGGGCTGGCAATATGTGTTTCCAACACGTTCCTTATCGGTCGATCCCTTGTCCGGCGAGACTCGACGCCATCATATCGATCAATCGTTGGTGAATAAGGCTATCAAGGCTGCGGTTCGGCAAGCCGGTATTGCCAAACGGGTTTCCGCGCACACCTTTCGGCATTCTTTTGCCACACATCTGTTGCAACGTGGTACGGATATTCGAACCATTCAGGCGTTACTGGGGCATAGTGAGCTGGAAACGACGATGATTTATACCCATGTTTTGAATCAGGGTGGGCAGGGCGTCATCAGTCCGCTGGATGATTTGGCTATTTGATTGGTCAGTGTGACGATTTAGGAGAAAACTTGAACACTATTTTCGATTTAGCCGAGCGCTGCTTGTTCGGAGAGGAGAATAGGGTCAGATCTTGCAATCATGCAACTATGAAAGACCTTGGTATATTTTAAGACCTGTCCCATTGGATTCAAAAAATTGGGAAGTTCTAAATCAGTTCAAAGCCACGCCAGTAATGGCGTTGAAAAAACGCCTGTGGGACTTTCGCGGTTTGTTTGAATGTACCCGATGTAAGGTAAATCAATCGCCCGCCACGGTATCCACCAACAAAATCCGCTCGCTATCCAGGCGTAAAGACAGGGTTTTACACAGCAAGCTGGTTTCAAAATCCATGTAGCGCTCGGAAGTGACGATGCGGTTGCGGTCGCCGCAGTTTTCCAAGGCCAGTAATTGAAAGAAATAGGGACGCCAGGACCAGTTAAAACCGATCTTGCGTGGATCGGTAAACCATTGGTTTTCTTTGAAATTGAAATCCGGCGAAACCTGGTCGCCGTGGTTGTTGCACAAATAAAACCGTATCACGCCGCTATCGGTAAAGTTCCAGCTGACCAGTTCATTCAAGTTAAAGTCGTCCTGCAAGGTTTCGGCCAGCTTGTAAATTAGGGTCTTGGTGGTGTTAATGGCGCTGACTTTCTTTTGCACCTTAACCAGTGTGTTTTTCAAAAATTTGGTGCGCAATGAGGCGATGTGTTGTTCGTAAAGCCCGGCATGCTGAAAATCGGCTTCGGCTTTGGCAAACAAAAACCCCTGCATGAATTGCGCGCCGCAGTTCAAACTAAATAAAAACGCTTCGTCCGATTCCACGCCTTCACAAATAATCCGGCAGCCGGTGCGTTTACCCAGCCGCGAAATCATATGAATGATGTCGCCGGCGATGCCGCCCTTGGTGGCCAGTTTGAACAGCCGCATGTCGATTTTGATGATGTCGGGTTGAATGGCGATCACCCGTTCCAGCTGCGAGGCGCCGGCGCCGAAATCGCCGATAGCCACACTCAAGCCGTGTTTGCGGTAGCGCTGCACGATTTGTTTTAACTTCTGCGGATCGACATGCGCATTGGAAATTTCCACGATGATGCGCCGCCGGTCGATATTCAACTCGTCCAACATCCGTAACGTGGGCAGCGTGTTTAATTGGCGCAGATTTTCTATCCAGGCCGCGGAAATATTCAGCGCCAGATAGCTTTGCGTATCGGCCAAGGCCGAGAACTTTTCCAGGGCTTGCCAGCGCACCTGCCTGTCCAGCTCGATGCGGGTTTTGGCATCGACCTCGGCGGAAGAGAACAGGGCACCGGCGGACACCACTTTGCCTTTGTCGTCGTATTGGCGGGCCAGGGCTTCGTAGCCGATGATTTTGCCGCTGGCCACCGAAATAATGGGTTGGAAATACGGAAATAACTGTGTTTTAGCTGGCATCGTCCCTTGGGCTATCAATTTAACTGGGTTTGGGTAAAAACTCCTTCAACTCCGCGACGCAGGAACCGCAACCGCTACCGGCGCTCAAACAGGCGCTGATGTCGGCGACGCTTTGCAGTTGCTGGGTTTGCACCGCGTGTCGGATGGTTTTTTCGCCCACATTGAAACACGAACAGACGATTCGGCCAATATCGGCTTCACCTTTTGGCGGCAGTCCGCTCAGCAAGCTCAGGCGCTCGGCTCGGCTCAACTCATTTTTAGCGAATAAACTGCCCAGCCAGCCAGGCTCGGGCAGCTCGCAATCCGGTCCGACGAACAAACAGGCTTGTAATTCGCGATCCGGTAAATAAGCGGTACGGTAATAGCCGGCTTGATGGTCGCTGTATTCCAGCCAGCAGCTATCATCATCGATATGTCTTGTGTCAGCGAGCAGCGCGCGGCTCCAGGCCCGCCAGTCCTCGCCGGGTTTGGTAGACGCTAACTCGTAACGAAAATAGCGGTCGCCGCGCACACTGACTTGATACTCGGCCCCGCCAATTTGTAAGGGACGGCGCGACAAAATAGTGGCATACCAACGTGCCGGCCAGGCATGGATTGTGGCCGGTGTTTGCTTGCTTTCCGGTTGCCCGGAATAGGGATCGATCACCGGATTGACCACGGCACCCATGCGGCCGTGGCTGCTGAGTTGTTCGGTCCAGTGCATAGGTACGAACAGACTGCCGATTTGTTGCCCCGGATTGAGATCGACGCGGGCCAGCATACTGCCCCACCGGCTTTGGATCTGCGCCAGACTGCGCGCGCTTAAGCCGAGGCGTTCAGCGTCGGCGGGGTTTATCTCGACGAAAGGTTCCGGGCGGTGCGCGTTTAATTTGGCGGCCAGACTGGTGCGGGTCATCGTGTGCCATTGGTCGCGCAGGCGGCCGGTATTCAGCGTAAACGGATAATCGCTATCCGGCGCGTTAACAGGCGGACGCGGGGTAATCGGGATGAAGCGGGCTTTACGATTGCTTGTGTAGTACTGGCCGTCAGTAAACATTCTGGCTATGCCTGCGGTTTGCTCGTTGGTGACCGGCCATTGCACTGGTTGCAGCGCGTCATAACCTTGCCCGTCCAAGTGGACAAAGGCCGATAAATTAAAATCGCGTAACTGATGCTCGTCATCGTTTTCGAAGGCCGACAGCGCTGCGTGTTCGCGAAAAATGTCGGCGCTGGATTGGTAATTAAACGCATCGCTAAACCCCATGCGCTGAGCGACTTGGCTGATGATCCACCAGTCGTGTTTGGCTTCGCCGGAGGCCGGAAACAAGGGCCGTTGCCGAGAGATGCGCCGCTCCAGATTGGTGACGGTGCCGTCTTTCTCGCTCCAGCCGGTGGCCGGCAGCAGCACATGAGCCAACTCGGCGGTATCGGTGTTGGCGATGCAATCGGATACCACCACCAATTCGCATTGTTGCAAGGCACGTTTCACTTTGTCGGCGTCCGGCATCGACACCACCGGATTGGTCGCCATAATCCATACGGCCTTGATTTGACCAGCGGCAATGGCGTCGAACATCGCTACGGCCTTCAAACCTTGTTTGTCGGCGACTTTGTCACTGCCCCAAAAGCGGCCGACTCTATCGACGTGTTCCGGGTTTTCCAGGTCCATATGCGCAGCCAAGGTGTTTGCCAAGCCGCCCACTTCGCGGCCGCCCATCGCGTTAGGTTGACCAGTGAAGGAAAACGGCCCCATGCCTGGCTTGCCGATGCGGCCAGTGGCGAGGTGGCAGTTGATGATGGCATTGCATTTATCCGAACCGGAGCTGGACTGGTTGATGCCCTGCGAATAAACCGTGACGGTTTTCTCGGTGCCGGCAAACCAGTCGAACAGTGTGGCGACTGCTTCGCTAGGCAAGCCACAGCCTGCGGCGACCTGCTCGATACTGCCGGCGGTTTTCACAGCTTCTTGCAATGCGGCGTCGAAACCTTCGGTATGTCTATCGATATAAGTCTGATCGATCCGGCCGTTTTGCGCTAAATAAGCCAAAATGCCGTTGAACAATAGCGCATCCATGCCCGGTTTAACGGGCAGATGCAAATCGGCGATGTCGCAACTGGCCGTGCTGCGCGGATCGATCACCACAATCTTTAAATTTGGGTTGTTTTCCTTAGCCTTGCGAATGCGTTGAAAGGCAATCGGGTGGCACCAGGCGGCATTGGAGCCCATCAGTAAAATCAACTCGGCCAGTTCCAGGTCTTCGTAATTGCAAGGCACGGTATCGGCGCCAAACGCGCGTTTGTAGCCCACTACCGCCGAAGACATGCACAAACGGGAGTTGGTATCGATATTGGCGGTGCCGATGAAGCCTTTCATCAATTTGTTGGCGACGTAGTAATCCTCGGTCAGCAATTGGCCTGAGACATAAAACGCCACCGCTTCGGGGCCGTGCTGCGCAATAATGGTGTTAAAGCGTTCTGCGACATGATCTAAAGCTGACGCCCAATCGACTTGTTTCCCTTGAATGCTGGGATAAAGCAGGCGGTTTTCCAGCGACACGGTATCGCCCAGCGTCGCGCCTTTGGAGCAAAGTCTGCCGAAATTGGCTGGGTGCTTACTGTCGCCTTTGATGCTGACCCGGTGTGTCGCGTGGTCTTCTATCGTGGCTTCGATGCCGCAGCCGACGCCGCAATAAGGACAAGTGGTTTTGATGGTGTTCATGGGTAAAGGAATTTAAGCCGCGCGCGCGAGCGGGATTCTGCCGAACATCAAGCGGTCGCGGATCGCGGCAATCGGCGTGCTTTCTTTAACCAAATTCAGATACCAGGCACTGTCGCTGGTGTCGCCGTACAAAATAACGCCGACGACGACGTCGACGCGCAGGACAATTTTTTTATAGATGCCCAGGCCGTGGTCAATCAACTGCAAAATCTGGCATTCGCTGTCGCCTTCGAAATCGCCCACCGAGAATAAATCGATGCCGGTGACTTTCAACATCGTCGCGGACGATAAGGTTTTAAATTGGCTGTCGACTTTACCCGCCAGTTGTTGCGCGCAGACTTTGGCCTGTTCGTAGACCGGCGCGACCAAACCGAACAGTTCGCCCCGATACTGCACGCATTCGCCGACCGAGAATATCGCCGGGTCGCTAGTCTGCATGCCGTCGTCGACTACGATGCCGTGCTGACACGCCAGACCGATGCGTTTAGCCAGACTGATATTGGGCTTAATGCCGGTGGACATAATCAGCATGTCGGCCGGTAATACGCTGCCGTTACTCAAAGTCACCGCGCTGATATGCCCGTCCTGACTGTCTATGCGTTGGATGGTGGTACCCAGATGAAACTGAATGCCTTTATCCGCCAATTGCCGTTGTAAAAACGCCGCAGCTTTACCATCCAATTGCCGGTTCAACAAATGGCCGGCACGGTTGATGACGCTGACTTGCATACCGCGTTGCAATAAGCCGTTGGCGGCTTCCAGACCCAGTAAACCACCGCCCAGAATGACCGCATGTCGTTTGCTGGCGGATTTTTTGATCATGGTTTCCACGTCGGCGATGTCTCTAAAGCCCAATACGCCTTCGACGTCGCGGCCCGGTATGTCCAGCATCAGCGGCAAGGAACCGGTGGCGATCAACAGTTTGTCGTAAAACGCGCAGGTGCCGTCGTGGGCGATGACACAGCGGCGTTCGCGATCAACATCGACAACCGCTTTGTCCGGTCCGCAATACAAGGTCACGCGGTTTTTTAGATACCAATCGAAATCGTGAATCATGATGTCGGCAACGCTTTTGGCGCCGAACAACACAGGTGTCAGCATGATGCGATTGTAGTTGCCGTGCGGCTCGGCGCCGAACACGGTAATGTCGTAGCGATCCGGTACGGTTTGAATCAATTCGTCAACGGTGCGCATGCCGGCCATGCCATTGCCTATCACTACCAATTTGAGTTTCATGATGTTGTCGGTACTATTTGCGAAGATCGGTGGGAAATTGGACGCAAACTGTGCAAAACAGTTTGCGCCGCTGCTGCCTAGAAGCTGACGTTGCCTTGCATCCAAATCACTTGGGTGTCCGGGAACGCCGGGTTATCGCTGTTAAAGTTCGCGTACTTGGCTAACAGCGAGTAATGTTTGCCAAACTTTTTCAGGGCCTGAAAATCCCATTCCTTACCGTATTCAATTTTGCCGGTATCGTCTTTAAAGTCGTGATAGACGCCGGTAATGATCAAGCTGTCGTTCATTGCTTTGTAGCTGGCGGTGGCGAAGACGTCGCGGATACCATTAGCAGGCGTGGTTAGAAATAAATCGGCCCAACCCTGGAAAGCGTGATTGGTGCCCAACGGGGTTTGAAAAGTCCTGCCGGCTCCGTAGCCATTTAGCTGCTCCACGGCACCTGACACGGTCAGATTGTAAGCACTGGCCCCCGCCATCAGATTGAAGCGGTCGGCCTGATAGTGGTTGGGGTTGTCGCCGTAGTCCGATTGTTTGCTCCATTCGGCCGTGTAGATGGCATTGACAGTGTCAAAAAACTGCGGCGATTTGCCGTCGAAGCGCAAGCCGTAGGTTTGCGAGGAGTTAGCGTAGTTAGCGCGTTCGCGGTAATCCAGCCAGTATCCGTAACCGATCAGGTTGCCCCAGTCATTAATCTTGTAATTCAGGTTTAAAAACGGCGCGTTTATCGAATGCGTTTCGCCGAATATGTTTTGGATGTGGTCGATATAGCCGACGTTTGCCGTCAATCCGAACAAGGTCTGATTATTGTGTGTGATCAGAATCGAGTCATAGGTCATTTCCATCTGCCGCCAGCCGACGTTACCGATGAAGCGGTCGTCGTCCAATTTGATGCGTTGCCGGCCGACTTTGATCAGGGTGTCGGCGATGCCTTTGTAACTGATCCAGAATTGATTCAGCTCGTTACGGGCAGGATCGGCAATGACGGCATAGTTGCGGTCACGGTTCGAGGTTGTACCGCCGCGGTCGTAGTCGGCTTGCGCCGCGTAGAGGCCTTCGTATTCCGCGTAACCTTGGAAATCGTGAAAAACCGGCGTCAGGAAACCCAGCCGCAGGCGCACCGTATTGGCGTTGGCGGTTTCCACCGGCTGGCCGCCCATATTGGCGGGTTTACGAACAGAGTTGTCTTTATCGACATTCTCCCAGCGGTAATTCAAATCCATTTTTACCGCGCCGTTACTGCCGTAATGGTAGAAATTCAAGGCGTCTTCCACCTCTTTGGTAATGTCGGCGGCGGCCGGTAGGCTGAAGAAGGTGAGTGATAATAGTGTCGCCGGTAACTTGCCGGTTGGACGTTTGAGTGTTTGCGGCATAAGGCCCCCTAGGAAAACAAGCGGTTATAAATTAATGGGTGTGATCGCATTCGGACAGGAAGGTCAGCAAGCTCTCCCGGTACTTGTAGTAATCCGGATGCTCCAGCAGGGCCTTGCGAGTACGCGGCCGAGGCAGGTCGATTTCTTGAATTTTGCCGATTTTGGCGTGCGGGCCGTTGGTCATCATCACCACTCTGTCAGCCAATAGAATGGCTTCGTCGACGTCGTGGGTCACGACGATCGCGGTGACGTGGGTGCGTTCCCAGACTTCCATCAATACTTCCTGCAATTCCCAACGGGTCAACGAATCCAGCATACCGAACGGTTCGTCCAGTAGCAGTAATTTTGGCGACAAGGCAAAGGCGCGGGCAATACCGACGCGCTGGCGCATGCCGTTGGACATGTCCCCGGCTTTTTTAAACATCGCATCGGCCAGACCGACCCGGGTCAGGTAGTATTCGACGATGTCCTCGCGTTCGTCTTGCGAGGCATGTGGGTAGACTTTATCCACGCCCAGCATCACGTTTTCGAAGGCGGTCAGCCAGGGAAACAGGCTAGGAGCCTGAAACACCACGCCGCGATCCGGACCTGCGCCGCTGATTTCCCGGTTATCCAAAATAATGCCGCCTTCGGAAATTTCGTTCAGGCCGGCGGTCATCGACAAAACCGTGGATTTACCGCAACCGGAGTGGCCGATAATGGAAATGAATTCGCCTTTCTTCATTTTTAGATCGAAGCCGTCCACCACTTTCACGGTACTGTTGCCGTCCGGGGTAGGGTAGATTTTGGACAGATTCGAGAATTCCAGATAGCGGGCCTTGCCCAGATCGCGGGCGCTGGGTTTCAGCGCCGAGGTATCCAGCTTCCAGTCGTTACTGGTATTGGGGCGGACATCCGGCAGTTTGAGCTTGTCGCCAGCGTCGGCTTGGGCTTTTTCCATGCCGATATTCATCAAATAGCGGGTGATTTCCGCGCGCAGGCGTTTGAATTCATCGTTATGGTTTAAAGCGGTGCGGTCGCGCGGCCGCTCCAGGTTGACCGTAAAGGACGGGCCAAAGCTGGCATCCGGGCCGGGATTGAGTGGAATGACCCGGTCGGCCATGTAAATGGCTTCATCGACGTCGTTGGTAATCAAGATGACAGTCTTTTTATCCTGTTCCCAAATTTGCAGAATTTCGTCTTGCAAGTTGCCGCGGGTCAGCGCATCCAGGGCGCTGAGCGGTTCGTCCAGCAGCAAAATATCCGGGTTGGCGGCCAGCGCCCGGGCCACGTTAACACGCTGGCGCATACCGCCTGACAACTCGGCGGGTTTTTTGTCCATCGCCCGGCCGAGGTTCACCATTTTGACGTACTTCTCGGTATGCGCGCGGCGTTGTTCCGGCGTCCAGTCCTTGAAGATCGCATCCACCGCCAGCGCCACGTTTTCATAAACGGTTAGCCAGGGCATCAAGGAATAGTTTTGAAACACCACGCCGCGATCCGGGCCGGGTTCGGTGATGGGCTGGCCTTGTTTCAATAGTTCGCCGCTGTCGGCATGGATTAAACCGGCAATCATCGATACCAAGGTCGTTTTGCCGCTGCCGGAAAAACCGACAATGGCGATAAACTCACCTTCGCGAATATCCAGATTAATGTCTCTGAGGATGGAGGTTTTGTCTTTGCCTTCTCCGTAAGATTTACAGACATTTTTTAACTCTACTAGCGGCTTATACTCATCGTTGGCGGGAACGGAAGACATAGCGGATTGTTTGTGCATGGAAAGTTCGATGATTTTGGCTTGGGCGGCGCTCATGACGGTATCCTCAGATTTTTTGGAACGAGAACAGGTTTTGTAACGAGTGCATTACCCGGTCGAGAATGAAGCCGATAATACCGATGGTAAATACCGCCACCATGATTCTGCTCAAAGAATTGGAACTGCCGTTTTGGAATTCGTCCCAGACGAATTTGCCCAATCCTGGGTTTTGCGCCAGCATCTCGGCAGCGATCAACACCATCCAACCCACGCCCAAGGATAGGCGCATCCCGGTAAAGATATAAGGCAATGCCGATGGCAGAATGATGCGTTTGATTTGCGTGGCCCAATCCAGTCTTAACACTTTGCCGACGTTGACCAAGTCGCGGTCTATCGATGACACACCCACGGCGGTGTTGATCAGCGTTGGCCATAAAGAGCATAAAGTCACGGTGATGGCCGAGGTGACGAAGGATTTGGCGAACCAGGAATCGTCGTCAGTGACATAGATGGCGCTCACCACCAAGGTGACGATGGGCAACCAGGCCAGCGGCGATACCGGTTTGAAGATTTGAATCAACGGGTTAAACGCAGTATTCAACACCGGACTCATGCCGCAGATGATACCTAGAGGCACGGCAATCAGCGTGGCGATGATAAAGCCGGCGAATACGGTGCGCAGGCTGGTAAATATTTGGTCCAGATAAGTCGGTTTGCCGGTGTAGGGGCGGGGCTTGATTTCCGCTTTGGGGTCTTCGGCCAACTTTTCTTTATTCCGCAATTCCTGGCGTTCGTAAAACTCGGCCATTTTGGTTTTTTCCGCATAGTGTTCAGTCACCAAACCGCTGACTTCCGACCAGACTGCGACCGGGCCGGGAATGGCGCCCAAGCTGGTGTTGATGCGTGCGGCAGTGACGCTCCAAAATCCTAAAAACAAGATGAAAGCGATGATGGGCACGCCCATGACCAGCCATAACTGGCGCATTTGTTGGGCAGGATTTTCACCGGCGGCGATTTTGACCAAGGGTACGAACCAAGTCAGGCCGGTGATGTTAAAGAATTTGATCAATGTATTAGTCATGTCTTTGCTCGCTTGTCTTAATGGTGTCGGTAAAAAGGATGCGTCCATGCATCAACATACGATCCTTGTGTAGAGCACCCACCAGAGTTTCTTAGTCGACAATCTTGCCGCCGGAGACGGTTTGTTTGCCTTTCAAGCCAATCGGAAATTTGGCTAGATAATCGTTAGGTTTGTTGGCATCGAACGGAATTTTGTCGATGAAAAAGTTTTGTGAAGGCTTGATGCCGGTGTCGGCCGGAAAATCTTCCGCTTTGGCTTTACCCTCGGCCACCAATTCTTTCGCCGCAGCCAAATATATATCGGGGCGATAAACTTTTTTCGCGGTGTCGAGATACCAGTTATCCGGTTTTTGCTCGGCGATCATGCCCCAGCGCCGTAATTGCGTCAGGTACCAAACCGCGCTGCTGTAAGACGGATAGCTGGCGCCGTGACGGAAGAAGGTGTTGAAGTCGGGCAGGGAGCGTTTGTCGCCTTTTTCGTATTCAAAGGTGCCGTTCATGCTGGCCGCCAGTACTTCAACGTCGGCGCCCACATATTGTTTTTGCGACAACATTTCAATCGCTTCCTTACGGTTTTTGTTGCTTTCGACATCCAGCCAGATCGAAGCGCGGATCAAGGCTTTAGTGACTGCCAGATAGGTGTTGGGATATTTCTCGGCCCAAGAGCTGGTCACGCCGAACACTTTTTCCGGAGTGTCTTTCCACAATTCCTCGTCGGTGATCACCGGCACACCGATGCCTTTAAATACCGCTTGCTGGTTCCACGGCTCGCCGACGCAATAGCCGAAGATGGTGCCGGATTCCAGCGTCGCCGGCATTTGCGGCGGCGGCGTGACCGACAACAAAGCATCGGCGCTGATCTGGCCGGAAATGTCTTGCGGTGGCGCATAGTAGCCAGGATTAATGCCGCCAGCCGCCAGCCAATAGCGCAGTTTCAGGTTGTGGGAACCGGCCGGAAAAGTCATCGCCATATTGAATGGCTTTCCTTCGGCTTTATATTTGTCCACTACCGGTTTCAGATAATCAGCCTTAATCGGATGCACCGGTTTGCCGCCCTCCATTGGCACATTGGCTTTCATTTGTTTCCAGATGTCGTTGGATACTGTGATGGCATTGCCGTTGAAGCCCATGCTGAAGGCAGTCACGATGTCGGCCTTGGTGCCGAAGCCGATGCTGGCCGCTAACGGTGCCGGCGCCAGCATGTGCGAACCGTCCAGCTCGCCGTTCACAACCCGGTCCATCACCACTTTCCAATTGGCTTGTGCTTCCAGTTGCACAAACAGGCCTTCCTCTTCAAAAAAACCTTTTTCCGCAGCCACCGCCAGCGGGGCCATGTCGGTCAATTTGATAAAACCGAACTTCAAATCTTCTTTTTCCAGTTTCCCGGCGGCGAAGCTGTGGTTGGAAAAGCCTAATATGCCCAGCGCAACCACCGAGCTGAAAGCGGCGGCAAGTGTCTTCGGGGTGAAAATGCGGTTCTGTTTCATGTCGGTTCCTGTCAATTGAGAAAAACGGGCCAAAAAAAAGGCGTCTATGCCCGACTTGTTTGCAAGCCTGACAGTAGACGCCTTTGTCTTTAGTGCTCAACAGTGAGCGGGGTTTGGGTTTACCACTCCTACACTGGAGTATTGCTGCTTACTAAGCAATGCTGATGCCAGTTTAATGACTCTTGTGATAACTATATGTAAAAAACCATTATAAACAGTGTGTTACACCTATTTTTGGTGAGTCTGTTTTTAGAGAAATTTGCGGGTGCATCTTGGCATGCAGAAAAATCATGCACTCTATTGATTCGGAAGTGCTTTTTTTGCACATGCGTGGTGCGCACCGGAATGGGGAGGCTCGCCGAGACATGCGGAAGAATTAGCGGTATTGCTAAGGTCGCGGGTCTGCGATGTAGGATTGGCCGGGCCGATATGAGCTTCCCGGTGGCTGGATAGGCATTTTGCCAGGTGTAAACCTGCCGGATAATGGCAATATTTCATTTAGGTGCACGAGCGAAGCAAATTGATACAATTCGTAGCAATGATGCTCGCCGTCTATGAAACAGAATAGGATGCAGCGAGTTTTAGGTAGACGAGTCAATCGAATTTAAGCTGGGGCGGATTATGAAATACATCGTAAAACAAATTGCCGATGACTTTATCTTTGAAGAAATGGAGCAGGCCAGGAAGCAGTTTGTCGAGGCGCTGAATTACACCATGGAAAGCGCTACGATATTTTTCGATAAAAATCCTACCAATCCGCTGGATTTTTTTATTGCCTACGATTTTCAGCAAAAGCACGGCGACCCGGTGGTGTATGGGTTTAATTTGCGGGATGAAATGATCCGAATTTTTAGTTTGGACGACAACAAAACCCATTCATCTCAATCAGCCCTGGCAATCAGCCAACAGCTAAAAAAACTGGCTGAGGAACTTGAAGAGCGTTACGACCCGGAACCGACCAAGACCATCGCCGAAACCCAAGAGAAAAAAGACAGACAATATGCCAGCAGCATCAATCGGTCTTACCGCGATGTACTCAGAGAAGCGCTAGAACACGACCGAGCCGAGCAATTGCGGAAAGCCGAGGCTGAGACTGCAGCGGCAGACGACGGCTATCAAAGGCATACGATTTTACTGGGCAGTAAGAGTGCGGCTAAATCCTAAGCCCGGTCCGTAAATATCGTCGCTCCCGCGCAGTCCGACATTCACGTGACAGCGCTTAGCTGCCACATCACACTGCTAAGCCAATTTCCGGCTGACAAGACCAAAACGGTATTTTGAAAACGCCAGACAAACTCACTGCGGATGCATTGATTAGAGAGGGACCCGCAGCAGGGTTAATGCCACTATTGAAACGTGTTTAAGCAACTGCTTTGCGCTTTGGAGTACCCAATACCCCATCAAACCAGAGAGGAACAGCCAATCCGCTGACTGTGCGTGGACTTGTCCTCACCGGTTCGAGTGTTGTGTTTGGCTAGTATGCTCTGCATTTACACCGACAACATCCAGCCGTTTGCATAAAAAATCTCAAACTCCCGGAACAGCACGAAGAATCTGCCGAATTTGATTTTGCCTGTCCCGGCTTCATTCAGATCGGCGACGGTGCCGTCGCCATACCAGTTACTGTGGATGACATCGCCGATTTGTATTTTTTCGTAGGTTTTCATGACGCGCCCCTGGTTATTTAATGACAAGCAGTACGCAGCATAAAAAATGCCAAAACTATCGAATTAAACGGGGTTTGGGGTAGCGGGCGGCCAAGCCTTGCAGGCTGCGGCCTGAGTGCGGAGAGCTTGATAGGGCCTGATACAGAAAAGCCGGTTTCCGACTGCGATCGTTACGGAAAATCGTCACCGATACGATATTTAGTAGCTTATTGGCCCCATGCGGCTTTCAGACTTAAGATTTCCGGCATTATCTCCAAAAACAAGGCCAGCAAGCGCGGATCGAAATGACTGCCGGCCATGCTTTGCATCGACTTTAAAGTCTCTTCCAGCGGCCACGGTTCTTTGTAGGGACGTTTCGTCGTCAAGGCATCGAACACGTCGGCAATCGCCACGATTCTGGCAGATTCCGGGATCGCCTCACCGGCCAAACCCAACGGATAGCCGCTGCCGTCCCATTTTTCGTGGTGATGGCGGGCGATTTCGGCGGCCATTTTGAAGACCGGATTGTCGCTTTTGTTCAGAATGTCGTAGCCGATTTGCGAATGCGATTGCATGATCGGCCATTCCTCTTCATTAAGCGCCCGTGCCGCTTTTAAAATGCCGTGCGGAATGCCGATTTTGCCGGTGTCATGGGTGGGCGCGGCCAATTCCATCATCGCAACTTGCGATGGCGTCCAACCGGCGGCGCGGGCCAGTGCCGCCGAATAGGCAGCCATGCGCCAGATGTGGTCGCCGGTGTACGGATCGTTATAGTGGCCGGCATCGCCGAGCATTTCGATGGCGGCGCGGGCGAGTTGGTCCAGCTCGTCTACTCGTACCAGCGATAAATGGGTTTGCACCCGGCGCAACACGATGGGGCCGGAGACCGGTTTTTGGATGTAATCGACCGCGCCGACATCGAAACCGCGCGCCTCGTTTTCCATTTCTCCCATCGCGGTAACGAAAATCACCGGGATTTTCGCGGTCAGCGGATCGGCTTTTAACTGCGTGCATACTTGGTAGCCGTCCATGTTCGGCATCATGATGTCCAGCAGAATAATGTCCGGTTGATGTTCCCGGGCGGCGGCCAAGGCTTTTTCGCCGTTGATGGCAAATAGCAGTTGAAAGTGGTCCTTGAGTATTTGCTGTAACACTTTTAAATTGTTCGGTTCGTCGTCGACCAGCAATACTTTGTAGCTGTCTTTCATGGCTTATTCCTTAAACGTGATCGCTAATTTATCCGCCAAGCGATTAACTTGGATTTTCGCGGCGTCGAAATCGAAACTATCCACTTCAAAACGGATGGCTTTCAGCTCGGTTTCGTCGAGAAACGCGCTAAGCCTTTGTAAAACCGGTTCGACGTGGTCAGGATTCAAGCTGTCCAGCGCGGTGTTTAATTGCTGTAAAAGGCTGCCGACCTGATCGGCATCGAAGGCTATTGCGGCGACGGCGACCGGTTTGCTCGGCAGTTTTAGTTGGTGTATGGCTGCAACAGCGGCGTTTAGCGCGGCGTCCAGCGTCTTGATCAATTCCTGGATATTTTGCAGGTCGCCGCTTTTGAATTGCGCGTCAACCTCGGTCGCCAGACCAGCGATAACGGTTAAGGCCAGATTGCCCGCCACGCCTTTTAACGCATGGGCGATGCGCCGGACCGCTTCCGGATTCTCCGGGTGCTCCTGTAAATTACGTAGTAATTTTCTGCCGTCCGCGCCATGTTGTTCGGCAAAATTTAGTAAGGCATCGGCATAAATCAGTGGGTCCAGCCAGGTTGCCAAACCTTTTTCGTAATCGGCGAAGCCCGTCAACGGCGTAAAGTCCACGGCAATTTTTACTGGTTCGGCAATATTCACGCCGGTGTTGGCAATGCCGTGCCCCTTGGGCACTAGCCGTTCCATCTGCGTTAATAAATCGTCGACATCGATGGGTTTGCCGACGATGGTGTCTATACCGGCATCCAGTGATTCACGGCGTTCATGGCTCAATACGCTGGCGGTCAGGGCCAGAATCGGGATATGGCTACCGCTGGCTTGTTCCAGTTTGCGAATTTGCCGGGTGGCGGCTATGCCATCCAGCACCGGCATTTGCAAGTCCATCAGAATCAAGTCGTAGTCACCGCTTCGAAAGGCGTCCACCGCTTCCTGGCCGTTTTTAACCCAGCTGACTTGATGGCCTTGTTGTTCCAAACGCAAGCGCGCCAAAGTGGCGTTGGCTTCTATGTCTTCCGCCAGCAATACCTTGAAGCGGCGCGGCGAAAAATAAGCCACGCTATGCACCGAGCTCACATCGTACAGGCAGTTTTCCGCGCTGGCTGATTCCGGCATATGCACGGTGAAATGAAACACCGAGCCGACCCCGGCTTGGCTTTCCACCCAAATACGACCGCCCATCATCTCGACAATTTGTTTGCTGATGGTGGTACCTAGACCGGTGCCGCCAAAGCGGCGGCTAGTGGTGGTATCCGCTTGCGAGAACGATTCGAAGATATGCTCGGTTTGTTCCTGGGTCATGCCTATGCCGGTATCGCTGATGGCAAAATGCAACATCTCTATGCCTTCCGCACGCTTGATCGTCACGCCTATGCTGCCGGTATCGGTAAACTTTACCGAGTTGCCGACCAGATTCAAAATCACTTGCCGTAAACGGTTCGGGTCGCCGACGAAATGGGTGGGCAGTCCGGCTTCTATCGCCAGATCGATACGCAAACCTTTTTCGGCGGCGCGTAAACCCATAATTTGCAGCGCTTCTTGCACCGCAAACGGCAGGTTGAAGCACACCGATTCCAACTCTACTTTGCCGGCTTCGATTTTGGAAAAATCCAGAATATCGTTAATCACACCCAGCAGATGCCGGCCGGAACTGAGGATGGTTTTGATGTGGCCGCGCGTATCGGCGGCCAGGTTTTGATCTTGCAAGGCCACTTCGGCAAAGCCGATCACGGTGTTCATGGGCGTGCGGATTTCGTGGCTCATATTGGCCAGAAAATTGGCCTTGGCTTTGGCGGCGGCCTCGGCTGCTTCCTTAGCCAGTCTGAGTTCCTGCTCGGCTTGTTTCTGCAGGCTTATGTCGGAAATAAAGCCGACAAATAGGTGCCGGCCCTCCGAGATAATGCCGTGCCCCACCGCCAAATTGGCCGGAAAGCGGCTGCCGTCTTTGCGTTGGGCGATGACTTCCCGCTCTATGCCGAGAATTTTGGCCTGATGGGTGGCTAAAAAATGCTGGATGTAACTGTCGTGCGCGGAGGCATCCGGTTCCGGCATTAGTAGCGAGACATTCTTACCGACGATCTCGGCGCTGCTCCAGCCGAACAGTTTTTCGGCGGCCGGATTGAACATCCGAATCAGCCCGCTGCTGTCGATGGAAATCACGCCATTCACGGCGGTTTGCACAATCGCTTTGACCTCGGTGGTGGCCATCGCTACAAGTTCTTCCAGGTGCTCGCGGTATTTCAGCAGCTCGGCTTCCGCTGCCTTGCGTTCGGTAATGTCGGTGATGGAGCCTACCATACGTACCGGCCGACCTTCGGCATCACGCAAGGCGTCGCCGCGATCCAGCACCCAGCGGTAGCTGCCGTCTTTGTGCCGCAGACGCAGTTCGGTAGTGTAACGCTCGTTATGTTCCAAGTGTTTGCGAAACGCTTCACTGGCGCGGGCTTTGTCATCGGGGTGGATTAATTCGAAGAAAATCGATTCCACGTTCGGCAATTCGCCGTCGGCATAACCCAGAATCTTGTTCCAGCGCGGTGATAAGTAGTATTCGTGATGCACGATGTCCCAGTCCCAGATACCGTCGTTAACAGCCCGCTCGGCAAGCATATAGCGTTCCTCGCTGGTACGCAGGGCGTGGGTGCGTTCGGCGATTTTCGCTTCCAAATTATGTTGGGCATCCGCCAGTGCATCGGTCATGTGATTGAAGGAGTTGGCCAATTCGGCGATTTCATCCAGACCTCGGACTTCTGCTCGCACCGACAAGTCGCCGTCGCGAATGCGTCGGGCGGTACAGGTCAGGCGCGAGATGGGCCGGACGATACGCCGGGCCAGGGCGTTGGCGATTATCGTCGTCAAGCCGACAAAAACCAGCACGGTGAGCAGCATTTGTTTTTCCAGGCGCTGAATGGGGGCCAGCGCCTCGGCCTGTTCGATATGCGCCATGATGCAGCCGCCGCCGATTTCCGGAATCGTACGGAAACCATGAATGACGGCACGCTCCCGGTAATCGCTGACCATCATTTCCGCGTTTTTCAGGGCCAGGCAGCTTTGCATGGGTTGCGCAGCGATAGCATGGCTATGGTCTTGTCGGCTGGCATAGCGCGGCTGGGTCACGAAAAAGCCGCTGCTGTCGGCCAGGAAAGATTCGCCGGATTTGCCCAAATCGGGGTGAGCCGTAAAAATACTTTGAATCAGGCTAACCGGATAGCTGATCAACAATTGCCAGGGCAGTTTGGCATCTTTGGCAATCACATAATAAAAACGTGGCTGGTCCGGAACCGGTTTGCTGAAGTCGGCCAGTTGTCCGGCTTGAAAATTTTTTAGGTCAGAAAGCGCTACCGGCTGCTCGCCGACGCTGACCGTGCCCGATTCGGAGTCGAGCCGGAAAAACACCGCGCCGGCAGCGCCTTCGGTGAGTAAATAGTCGTTTATGAAATCAGTGGCACAAGCGCGGTTCAATTGCTCCGCCGCCACGCATTTCATTAGCACCTCGGCCAGGAAGGCGTGGGCGCGGGTGTCGGCACGTGCCAGTACCAGTTTGAGTTGTTCATGGCGGTTATCCGCGACGCGGCTGACAATATTAAAGCGATCCGTGCGGATATTGTCGATGGCAAACCGATAGGCCATGTAACCGACCGATAAAGTCGGCAACAGGATCAGCAGCAACAGCAGGGCAATCAGGCGTTTTTGCAGCATGTTGGGCCTCCATGTCGGCAAGCAGGTCAGCCGACTTTATGCCATGGATGGTGGCGATGCGGCAATATCTTACGCCAGTCGACACTCACATAACGCTAAGATTCCTCGGGGTAGGGAATTGTCAAACTGTGGTGGTAAGGACACCTGGAACCAGAGAGCCCATCTTGTGATTGCTCCAAACTTAAAAGTCGCCGCTCCCGCGCAGGCGGGAGCAAAATTGTCGTAATCGATGCGCTCAGAGGCCCCAACTTTTGCGGAGAAAGCTGCGCAGCTTATTTGCGCAAGGCATTGAAAAAACTACACTCGGGTGCGCCGCCGTTACTGTCGAAAAACACAAAACAATCGTTAAACCATTTCACAAAACGGTCGGCGTGTTCGGCGCTGCCGATCGGGTATTGACGCATTTTCCAACGATTGCGGGCCGAGTCGTTACGATAGATGCCGCCTGCGTTGTAAGCGGTGCCGGCTTGAAGCGAATTGCAGGGGATTAAGGTCTCTAACTAGACTTGCCCGGCGCATGATATACCCCCTTATTTGCCGATCTGATATTTACGCTCCGCGACTGGTCGGTGTTCTTGAGTTTTTTAGTCTACAGTCTCGGGCTCGCGCGGCTGAGTTGGCGGTTTGTTGATGCTCATCATCGGCGAGGTCCATATCGGATGACGGCGCTCCTGGCGGTAATAGGTTTCGTAAAGCGCTTGATAAACCATTTCGGACGCGGCCCAACGTTCCTTGCAAAAACTGGAAAGCATTAATCCTGAAACGCCGCCGCATACCCATCCCAGTAATAGCAACTTCTCAATAAACAAGACCACAGTAAAAATGGCCAGTATCAAAGTCAGGCTGCGCGCTAATTTGGATTGCAATTGCAACGCCTCCACCTTGGCCACCACGGGGTTGTCGTTGTCCCTAAGTCTATCCAAGGCTTCGTGATATTGACTCAACAACGGGTCGTTGGTGGTTAAAGCCAGATTTTGCGCGCGCCGATACCAACTATCCGTTTTCTGGCGTTTGCGGTTTCGATATAAATAATCGTAAGCGGTGTTCAGTATGTCGTGCGACAAGCGTTTGACGATAAGGGAGATCGCCAGTGTCAGCAGCATAAAAATTAACGCACCCGCCGTGCTGGCGTCAAACGGGTCAGGCAAATCCTGCAATGCAGGGTGAATCTGTTCGCGGTAATTAAAGAATACGGCTACCAAAGTAGCGGACGGCAAAGCGATGCCGACTTGTTCGATCGGGTCTGTGAAAAGTTTGCCGATCAGCGTATTGAGCGGGTTTGACATTTTGTCCCTCCTTCTAAGTTGGGAAAAATGAGTTGCGGGACACGGTGCGCCCGGTTGCTTTGACAGTTGGTCATTAGATAGCAAACGCGGCGAAACAGCAACTCAATTGATGAACCCATTATGCCGACATTGGCTTGTATGAGGATGTACGTAAATACCCAAGCTTTGGATGCATTTTTCACTTTGCTAACGGCAAAAAATAGTGCATCGGACCTTAAATCATTAACCCGCGTCTCAAATGCCGGCGTTCGCTTGAAGCTGGGGCTAGAGGTAGTTGATATCCGGATTTCCGTATATTTAAGAAAATATTTCCGGCTCAGTACATTTGCTTACTCGTTAAAAACCGGTAAAACTGGCGTACAGTGAACGAACAAAGAGGCCCAAAACAGGTATCCCCATTTTGGCTGGAATGGCGGATTAGGGACCCTGCAATGGCCTCGATAACTACAAGAGGGGAGTGCGTCATGATAGACCAGCAAAAACTAACCGAGCTTTATCAGACTTTTATTAAATGGTTATGCGTGTTTTTGGCGTGGCTCAAATCGACGTGGCAAAGCCTATCCAAACCTAAACCGGGTACCGACCAGCCCGACGGCAGTGAGCCTAAGCGTTCGCCGATATGGTTATACGTGCTGTTGGGGATTTTTGTAATGTCGCTATTCGCCGGCGGCGAGCGCATCCAGGGCCAGGAAATACCGTACAGCCAGTTCTTAACTTTGGTTAATGACAATAAAGTCGAAAACGCCGTGGTTACCCAGCGATTCATCAACGGCACATTAAAAGAAGAAGATAAGAAAATCGGCAAGCATTTTTTCACCGTGCCCTTGTGGGACGAGTCGCTGGTTAAAAACCTGCAAGAGCATGAAGTCGAATACGTAGTCAGAAGCGGTGACAATTGGTTGAGCAATTTGCTGTTTAACTGGGTGATTCCGCTGGCGATTTTTGCCGGAATCTGGATTTGGCTATTGCCGAAAATGACCGGCGGAGCAGGGCGCGGCTTTTTGAACTTGGGCAATAAAATCCGTATTCAGCAGGAAACGTCTAAAACCACCTTCGACGACGTGGCCGGTGCGGAAAGCGCGAAGCAGGAATTGAAGGAAACCATCGAATTTTTAAAATCCCCGGAAAAACTGCAAAAGTTGGGTGGCCGCATGCCGAAAGGGGTGTTGCTGGTCGGCTCGCCGGGTACCGGTAAAACCCTGTTGGCCCGCGCGGTGTCCGGCGAAGCCGGAGTGCCGTTTTTTAACATCAGCGCCTCCGAGTTTATCGAAATGTTTGTCGGTATCGGCGCGGCGCGCGTGCGGGATTTATTCGAACAAGCCCGGCAAAAAGCCCCGTGCATTATCTTCATCGACGAACTGGATGCGATTGGCCGCTCGCGCGGCGGCCCGGCGATGCTGGGCGGCAACGACGAACGCGAGCAAACCTTGAATCAATTGTTGACCGAAATGGACGGCTTCGACGCCACCTCCGGCGTCGTGGTGATGGCAGCCACCAACAGGCCGGAAATCCTGGATAAAGCTTTGCTGCGTGCCGGCCGCTTCGACAGGCAAATTGTGGTGGATAAACCCGACCTGATCGACCGGGTGGCTATCCTGAAATTGCACAGCAAAGCCATGCAATTGGACAAAGATATCGACTTAAACACGGTTGCTAAACGCACACCCGGTTTCGTCGGCGCCGATCTGTCCAACATCGCCAACGAAGCGGCGATATTGGCTGCGCGCGGCGGCCGCGACACCGTCAACATGGCGGATTTCGAAGCCGCCATCGATAGAGTGATGGCCGGACCGGAAAA
Organism: Methylomonas sp. PHL2-19; assembly: GCF_059331595.1. Taxonomy (NCBI): domain Bacteria; kingdom Pseudomonadati; phylum Pseudomonadota; class Gammaproteobacteria; order Methylococcales; family Methylococcaceae; genus Methylomonas; species Methylomonas sp. PHL2-19. The sequence continues at coordinate 3,050,747 of NZ_CP196839.1, read as the reverse complement.
GAAAAACCGCATTCTCGGCCCGGACGAAAAGCGCCGAGTGGCTTATCACGAAGCCGGTCACGCACTCGTGGCGGAAAACGTGCCGACCGGACAGCCGGTGCATAAAATCTCCATCATCCCGCGTGGTGTCTCTGCGCTGGGGTTTACGTTGCAATTGCCGGTTGAGGAAAAATATCTTTCCACCGAAAACGAGCTGAAAGACCAATTAGCCATCCTGCTCGGCGGCCGGGTGGCCGAACAATTGGCGCTGCAAAGCGTCTCAACCGGTGCCCAGAACGACTTGGAAAAAGCCAGTGAAATTGCCCGCAACATGGTCTGTTACCTGGGCATGAGCAAAAAACTGGGTCCACAAATCTATGGCCAACGCCAGCAATTGCAATTTCTGCCCGGCGACGTCAACGAGCAACGCAACTACAGCGAAGAAACCGCTCGCTTAGTGGATGCCGAAATCAAAGCCTTAATTGAGGAGGCCGAGCGTCGCGCCCACAAAATACTCAGCGAAAAACGCGGCTACCTGGACAAACTGGCCGAGCTGCTGCAAGACAAAGAAGTCATTCAACGGGAGGAGATGCAGACCTTGTTTAGCAGTAAAAATTAAAGAAAACGGACTATCTGCTCAAAACATGCTGAGATACAGCCCTGTTTGCGTGCATCCAGCAGGGCAGTGAGGGATTCCGATCACCGTTTTATTTAGGAGATGAATGGGTTTAGCCTATTTCTGAATTACGGGTTATTCGGGTTTCCGCAGCGGCTGTCCCGACGTAACAACTGAGCATTAATCAGCTTTCGATAGCTAGTGGCGTGGTGCTGCAACAGAATGTCAGGCTGTTTACCGATTGTGTAGCAGTCGCCGCCTTCCTTGACACCGAAAACCGGTATCAATTGTCCGGCCAGCGTGTAATTCAGTGATTTGGCGTGGATTTCCGGGTTGTTGGCCGGCGCGTTGCCAAAATATTTGGCTACGCTGGCTTTTACACCGGTGTTTTCAAAGTCGTCGGCAACGTGCCCGGTAAATAACTCTGCTATTGAGCCCCGCACGGATTCCTTGGCGTCACCAAAGAAATCGGACACATGATTCAAAATCCCGCCGACGCTGACATTATCTTCCGTCACGAAACGGGTGACTTCGGATACGGTTTCCAAGCTTAAAGGTACTTGCGGCACTGGGTCGCGGTCGTTGTTGACCACAAAAGCGGTAGAACCGGCGATTCTTGCAAAGTCTTGGGCAAACTGTAAGTTGCCGGGTTTGGGCTGTGCAAATAGGTAGGATTTGAGTATCGGTTTACTCTTGAGCGGCAATTGATAGGGGTTCTGCTGATCGACGGTGGCGTAGTATAAAAAGGCGTGGATTAGCGTTGCGACCGCTGCACCTTGGCTGTGCCCGGTTACTGTAATTCGGTTTATCGGCTGCGTTGCCAAGCGCTGTTGCAGTTGCTCGAGAATGCCTCGCTGCTGATCGAATAGCAGCGAGAATGCGGCGTAGGCAAATCCTAAATGTACTTCCGCACTCGGTGTGGCGGCAAAGGCGATGGGCAGCGAGCGGTTTTTAGGGAGTTCAATGCCGCCGAATGCTGGGATGGTGCTGGCATAGGCATCAGCCAGGATGCTGGTCCATTCGGCTACCGTGCCGCGAATCGCTATCGCAATGTGTCCTGGATTTTGCTTGGATTCTGCCATGATCCAGGCATTATTCAGTGGTTTGAGACCGTTGGTTTTGATGTCGTTGGGATTCTCCCCTTCACCATTCCAAGACCAAACTTTGTTCCAATCGGCGTTGCCTGGGTAGCGACTGTCATAGACTAGCCGCCAATCATCGGGCTTGGCCTGAAATTGGCCCTCAGGATCTTTAAACTTGGGATTGTTGCGGTCGTCCTGGTTGTTCAGTTCGATGCATAGCTCCAATAACGAAGCAGCTTCCGCCGCCGAGAACTCGGCTGGAATGATATTGGAAACGACAGCCTGATCGCGTAAGTTTTGATAGGGTGCCAAGGAATGAGGCGTAGGTGCTGTAGCACAACCCGAGGCGAGCAAGGACAGGCCAAGACAAGTTAAAGGTAGCTGCGGGTGTGGATAGGTAAACCATTTCATCACTAGCCCCCTTGTTGCGCTTTTAAGCACCATTGACCGCGTTCCGTTATGTGGCGGGCGACGACGCCGGCGGCAGTTTCCGCCAGTTTGGCGACCGCTTCGTTGTTCAACGCACCCCACGCCCCCCCGCGGATGGCCTTGCCAACTGCCCCGGCGACACTGGCTTCAGCTTTACGGGCCTGGGCTTCGATCGCTTGGAAGCCGGCTTCGTCGATGGTAATAGTGGCAGAGGCACCGTCGCGGCGGTCGTAAACCCAGTGCACCGGTTTGTTGAAATCTATGACGTAATCTTTCAAGCTGGCGGCGGCGTTGGTATTCGGCAGAACCGGCAACGGCGCGTAATGGTCGCGGAAGGCTTCCAAGGTGATACGCAAGGTGTCGGCGGCGATTTGGCTGTGATCGATGCTGACTTGGTTGCCGGTTTCGACGATGCCGGGATAGCCGTATTGGGTACCGTCGCGGCCGACGAAGCCGCGGCTTTTTTGCGCCAGTTTGCCGGTGGCTTTGCCGAGTTGCTTGTCGAACAAGGCCAGAACTTTCTCCAGCTTGGGATCATCAGGGTTCAGCTTTAAAACTGACGCGGCTTGTTGCCGCAGCTCGGTTTGTTCGGCGGGGTTTTTAATGGCTTGGGACAACCATTGCGCGCCGCCTTTTATGAAATAGGCCTTTAGATAGTCTTCTTCGAGTTTCAGAACTTGCTCGGTGTCAGCGGCGAGCAGGGCGGTTTCGGTTTTCAGGCGCTCATGAAGCTGTTTGCGGTGCTCTGTCAGACCGGTTTTGATTTTGTCGGCCAGGCCGGCAGGGCCGTCGAAGTGCGGCGAGGTGGTCAAGTTGTCCAACAGATCGGAAATCAGCGATGGCTTGCCAAGCAGATTGGCATCGTCCAAGTCGTGCAGTTTGTCGAGTTCGGCTTTTAGATTGCCTAGTGCCTTGACCAATCCGGGTTCGAGGCGCGAAGTTAAAGGCGCCATGCAGCCGACGAATCCGGCGGCGTCGATATGGGTTACCGGTTTGGGTAGCGTCAGATTCAACGCCTGTAGTTTGTCTTTAATTTTCTCGAAGGCCGGTAGGTGGCTTACCGTGGCCACTGGCGCTTTCGGCGTCTCGGCGCAGCCGACGACCAGACCGGTGGAGGCTGCCAGCAGCCAGGGTAAAAGGCGTGTAGTGGAGAAATAGGCGTTGTCCATGGTTTGTCCTGTGGCGTGAGTCATTATTATTTCGACAACCGATAAGGCCGTTGCCGAATCCGTTCCGGCGCGGCGCCATTCATGATTGCGTCGCGCCGCGTTTAGGTTTCGCGCGGATCGAGTATAAAAGCACTATTGAAAACTGTCGGCTGGCTTACATTTAAATTGGTGCGCCAGCCTGGGTTGCCGGGCCTCCCAACCCTTGGGATTGCAATCCCAGGTTTGTACTTCTACGCAATCGAGAAAGGCGCACCGCCTAGTCTAGCTTCTGGGTAGGGCGCGCCGGGTGCGCTTTAGACACGCCTATCGCAATCCGCAGCAACCTGTTCTAGTGATCGCTCAGTTGGCCAGCCAATGCCCGATCACTTTTCCGCTTACTTCACTAAGGGCTTGATCGATCTATACAAAGCCAGACGATCTTGTAAGCCGGCGGTGCCACCGTTGATTTTCTTCGTGATGGAAGTGAAGTCCTCGATATCGTTATCGTTGGTTTCATCGTCTGCCAATGCGTTCAAGCCGTGGCCAAACCAAAAGTAGGCCGCGCTCAACGCTGCCCATTTCGGTTCAATCAGCAATTCTGGCTGAGCGATCAAATCGACGCCCAGGGCCTTGCCGACATCCGCGTAGTTGCTGCGGCCGGTGATTTGAATCAAGCCCCGGCCGCGAAACCGATAGCCGTCGCCCGAACTTTCCGGGCCGTTGCCGATGCGGTTGGCGTAGATGTAATTTGCTAATTTCTCTTCGTTGGCGACATAGGGAGACGCGACGGCTTCGGTCGGAAAACGCTTGGGCCAGACCGCCACCAATCGGGCGGCCGTTTTGTAGTAAAGGCCTTCGGTCAAACGGTTGAACTGGCTGGATTCGTGGCCGGTCTGGGCCAGAAAGCAGGCGATGCGGCCGGGATTGTTGATTTGAAATTGCTCCATGGCTGGATTCAACGCGTCGGCCCAGATGTCAGGGGTTTTGCATTGGGGGAGAGCGGTTTTAAGTAACGTGGCGTCTATCATATGGTTACCTCTCATTTCTGTGATCGATAGCCACCGAGCGTGTGGTTCGGCGGCTTGGCTCTAACGCTATAGCAGGTCCGTCATCTGCCGACAGATTTTGTCGAGCTTATTGACCAGACGTTTTCGAGTTTCCCTCATTGCCAACAAGACCGCGAGCATCAGCACCGATATCCACGGATGAACCTCGACCACGTAAGTAATGAAGTTTTCGAAATAGACGGGCGTGACATAGCGAAGCAGGTCGCCTAGCAAACGTAATGGCCTATTAGTCGCCGCCGCGCAGAATTTCGGCTCACTCTCGTCCCCACAAGCTTGGTACTGAACCGAGTCCGGCACGTCCAAGACTTTTTGCGTGATGCTGAAATAATCGTTACCGGCCAGCGACGCCTTGTCGCAGGTTTGATTGCCGGATTCGATGTGAATTCGGGCAATCTGAACATGGGTTGCTTCGCAGTCGTTTAGCTCGATAACAGACTCGGGCGGATTTTTCCAAAAAACACTGGCGACGATGATGATCAGCATCGTGATTTCAACGAACGCTCGGTAAAGGTATTTCCGGGATTGAATGATTTTATTGCCGGCCGCATCTAGCGTAGGCCAGTCCGGTTTGCTTTCGTGCTGCGGTTTAGCGTGATTTTCGAGGGCATCGGTGGTAAAGCGTTGTAGCTGGCCCGATGCATCAACCACATCGACTACATCGAAGCGGGCCGGCATGCCGTCCGGCGCGTAGCCTTCGCTGAATTCCTTGAGTTTGCGGTAGGCGCTGAAATGCACGGCGATATTGCCCTTCAGCATCGGTTCGTCGGTATCGGGGTCCAGCGATAGGGCGCGCAGGTTGCGCGGCCCGTAGCGGTAATACAAGCCAACGCCGTCGCGGGAGTCGTACAGTTTATCGTAGACGTTGGCGCTTTCCCGATACGAGGTCAGCACGTCGTCATAAACAATCAGTCCGTGGGCCATTGCTTTTTCCAGCATCCAGACCAGCGCGACATCCGACATGCCTGTGCGCGGGTAACCGCCGCCGACGTTGGAATGCACGCCGGCAAACCAGACCTGTTCGACAGTGTTGTTGAAATGGCGCTCATCCCAGACCAGCGGGTGAAAGGTTTGCCGCTCGTCGTCTATCGACAATGCGTGATAGGCGTTTTGTATCGAGTTATTTAGTTTGAAGTCGTAGAAGTTATGCGCCAGTTTCGGGAATTGGTCTGTGAATTTATCCAACGCGCCGAAGAGATATTCGAGCGCCCAACTGAAATCTTTCGGGAAACCCAACGCCGATACCGTATCCCAGACACCGATAAAATGAATCGCTAAATTGCCGCCGGGCGCGTAACCGTCACCGGCAAGCGCGTATTGGTCCTTGAAGGCTTGCTGCTTGGCGGCGTCCTTGCTTCGGTAACAAGCAAAAGCTTGGTTGACCAAGTCTTCGAACCGGTCGGAATCAAAGCCGCTAGGCCCTTGGGCATGGCGGATATCGACCAAGCCGCACGCATTCAGAAACCCGGCAAAGGCGCGTACTGTCGCGGCGCCCCGGCTGAAACCGAATAAAAAAATCTTGTCGCCCGGTTTATAGCTACGGGCCAGGAAGTGATAAAGATGCAAGACATTGTCGCGAAAACCGAAACCGAACGCGCCGGACATAGCGGTCCAATATTTGTTTTTGCTGGTGTCGCTTTTGTCGGTGCCGACGCCCTGGTCGTAGAAGGTATATTGATGGGCGTTGCCGCTGGTGACATCCACCGCCTTATAGGTTTTGTACACGTTGCTGTCGCTACCGTACCCGCCCTTGTTGCCGGTGCCGTCGGAACAGAGAACGATGTTTTTAGTGCTCATGGTATACCTCTCTTGAATTGGCGGGTTTGCCGTTATTATTATTGACCGAGGCCTTGCTTAAACTGTCCCATATGTACGTTCCGACTCGGCAACTGCGTTTGCCTGGAGATCATAAATTCTTCTCGATATTTTGAATATATCGGTCGATGAAATGATGTTCGATAAAGGATGGAATTAAATCGAGTTTTTGGTTTAGCGAGCCTTTAATCCGTTCCATGAATTTAAACCAGTAACCGACATCCTCGTGTAATTTGCCTTCCGAATCGAAGAAGCGAATACTGCCGCCTTCCTGATATTTGTTTAGCCGGTCGGGTACGCGCGGCACGATGTCGTTATCGTTAACAAAACGGAAATAGCGCGGCTTCAGGGCTTGGTCCATTTCGGTGACGAAGCGGCGGTCGCCGACCCGTGGCTGGCCGAAGGTATACAAACCGTTGATGGATTTGTAGATGCGTTGGTCGATGTCCAGCGTCAGACGCGCCGCCGCCAGCACCGCCAACGCGCCGCCCAGGCTATGGCCGGTCAGCCACAACGACTGGCCGTATTGATGGACGCTTTCCAGGGTATCGATCAAGGTATCCCAAATGGCGTCGAGAGCATCGTCGAAGCCAGTGTGGATGTTGCCGTGTGGCGTGGAGCGAAATGCCATCTTGGCGTCGGCGCACCAGTCTTCCGGCACTTTTTCGGTGCCGCGAAAGGCAATCACGATGACACTGCCGCTGTGGGCAATAAAGGCCTGGGTATCCTGGCTGGAGCCGGCGATTTTGCTGCCGTCGATAAATCGGCCGCTAAAGCCTTGCACCGACAGTTTGTTCAAAACCTCGGCTTCCGTGGCATACGCCAATTTGGAAGCTAAAGCCAGCGCATAGGCGTTCGGCAGCGAAAACTGGGTGTTGTTGGGTTCTATAGTGAGTTGTTTCATTTTGATCACCAAAGGTTGGAGTGTTGGCCTATCGCGATAGTCAAATTCAATCACTAGGCAGTTCGCCGAATGTTCGCCAACATGGGCGCATCGTGAACTCGGTAGTTATTGCAGTAAAACAGCCACAAGTCGTTGGCGAATAGACTGAGCTTACCGTTCGCTGTCATCGTGACTTCGGCTGATGCGCCGATCGGAAAATTGTTCTTTTCATTCTCGTCGATTGCACCGCACAAGTAAAACAAGTCGTAGTCCGGTAAACGGCTAAATCGTGCCACATACTGAGTCCAGTCTTCTCGCCAACCCGTGGGGCCGCAAATATGCGAAGCATCTCGCCAACTGCCGGACGCAGTAAATTGATATTTCTCACCAACAGCAACGTCCAAGCCGGTGGGGTAATTGCGGTGATGAGGATCAACGTCTACTTGATGGGTGTGGTTGGGTTCTAATTTCATGCTTGCTTAGGGTTTAATGTTCAAAAGTCAGCGGATGGTATGTAAATGTCGGTAGCCGTGCAGCCAAGGCGTTACGGATATTTTGCTTTTGGCAACTCGAAATGCGGACCGTCAATGAAGGCCTTTTTCCCTGCCTTTTTACGTAATGCCGTGTAATCGGCAACCAAGTCTTCCGGCGCTTCGTCGGTATTGGTTAAAGTGACATCCCAGGCACCACCCCAGCGGATCGGCACATTCAGTTCTTTCGCGGCAGTGCGCACCGCGTCGGCAATTTTGTAAATAGGCTCCCACTCCCAACGCAGTTTGCCGTTGATATATGGTACCAAATCGACCGCATGTCCGGTGATGTGCCGGGAATCCAACGTCTGGGACGCGCCGGATTGAACCAATTTTTGCTGTTCGGCCAGTGTCCTAATGCCGTCGTGAACGGAGAAGTCCTGGCTGGTGAGTTCTATGGCCCGTTTGACAACGGCCACCAAATCGGCATGGACGCCGTTAAGTTCTTTAAGGGATTTTTCGCCCAATTTAAATCCACTCATGATGGTTCCTTAAAAGTTGTTAAATAATGAATTTACAGCCCCCACTCTCGCAAAGCCGTTTTTAACCAATCGTTGATTTTGGTTTGTAAACCGTCCTTGGAATTTTCGAACAAAGGGGCCAGATAGAGCTGGGGAAATACACCGTGCGGACTAATGCGGCCTTTGGCTTTTTCAATCAAACGGGCGATACGTTTTGCCAAGGGGGCTTGAAAATCGGCGGCATCCAAGTCAAATTCGTCTTTTGGATAAGGCTCTGTCTGCTCGGGAAACTGGCTGCTACCGCAAAGAGGAATTAAGCTAATTTTACCGTTTGAAATTAATGAGCTGGCAGTATGAGCGTTTGCCCAGTCTTTGACCAATAAATTGGAAACCGGCAAATTGAAGGTGCTGATCAGAAAGTCCTGGCAGTTTTTACGGCCCAACAAGAAATCGTGACGGCGGAAACGCTCACTTAAAAATCCACCAAAAGCAGAAGCACATGCCGTGGCGATGGACTTACCCCCTGCGACCTCGCCGTCGCGTTTGGCGGTAATCATAAAACGGCTGAAAATGTTGCTGTCCGCAGCCAGCATCAGATCGCGGCTATCGTAGCGGACCTGATTTTTCCAAGCACTCAGCAGGGGGGGAATCGATTTCAATAGCTCGGGCTGATCCTTTGGACCCAGCGAAGCCTGGTCGGCAAAGGGATCAATCAAAATCAAGGCGCGATGTGCATCATCGCCGCCACGAGGGTTGGAATTTAAAAAACCTGCCAGTGCGGATCGGCACAATTCGATAGGTTCGTTGTTGGTCATGCCGCCGTCGGCGGCGGCAAAATGGTACTCATCAGCGACGACGTCGGCGACCATGCCCTGAGAAGTAGTGATCGGCTCAACAGCCAATTCGGTCCAGATCGGGTCGATATGGCGAATGGGATCATTCGAATTAGGCAAGATAATGGCGCGGTAGCGATAATGCGTGATCGGTCGTGACAAAGCGCGCAACGGAAATCCGAGCGGGAAAGCAGAGGTACCCAAAGCATATTGCACGGCCTGATCCCATGGAATGGCGTTTTTTGTGTTGCCGCCTACCGTAAACTCATCCGGGCGAACCTGATAATTAGGATTCAGCCCTTGACTAAAAACTGCCATCCGCACATGGTCGGCATGATTGACGTATTCCTGCTGCAGGCCATTATCGCCCATGTCGATCCGGTAAGGGATGCCGCGCAAGTTGGTCAGGGTCAGATAAATTGGTAGCGGATTTTCGATAAACTCGCGGGTTTTGGCTTTGAGCGTCAGGCTGGGGAAGGCCTTGTCAAAATTGGCGATCATCCAAGCGCAGTTATCGAGCACACGTGCATTCAACAAGGAAACCGTCGGCTCCGGGCCTTCGATATCAGCGGTATCCAGCATTTTATGAATATCGACTTCCTTGACCCAGATTCGGTAGAAAGGGTTAGCTTCTTGATCGCTAGGGCTTGACGCTTTACGAACCGGCGGAAAATCGAAGGACAATGCTCGCGCTAACAACGCAGCCGTGACCCCACCACCGGAAGTGCCGGTCACCACTTTGAGTTTGACCTTCCAGTCCGGTACGTCTTCACCGTTTTCTTTAGCGGTTTGCCAGTTGTCCAACGCTTCGATCAGGAAATCGATTACGCCTGCGGTATAGGCGCCTGACGACACCGTACCGCCCATGACCAACCCAATTTCGAAGGTTTTCGAGGCGGGGTCGTATTTGACAACATCGGGGAAGCATTGGTCGAAATCTGTTGGTTTTCCTTGCAGATCTTTGAAATTGGCCATGGTACCGTTGCCCTGTTAATGTCCGCGTAGAAATTAATATTAAATGAAAAAGATCGAAACTTTGTTTGCCAATAAACTCGAAATTACACGATAAAACCCAGTCGGGTAAGGTCTTGATTGCTTTGCCGCCTCTTTTATTAACCCGGTCCTTAGATTCCCTGGTTCCCTCATTCCCGCGGAAGCGGGAACCCACCTTGAAAATTGGGCCCCGCATACGCGGGGCGGCTATATTTGAGCGCCGGTTTAATAATAGCTTTTGAGTGCTTGCTCAGCCAGATGTGATAGCCGTGAGCACAGGCTAAGTCGAGCCGGCAGCCAAGTTGGCGATGGATACTTGCCATGTCGGTGCCTCTTTGGTTTTGCCTATAAGGATTCTGGCCCAACGCAATTCCCACTGCCACTTGTTTTCCGTACTAGTACAAGTGTACTGGGTCTATTGTGGGCTGTACGGGGTTACAATCCGCCAATCAGGCTTGCTACGGGGATGAAGACTGTGAATATTTTGTTAATCGACGACCACTTTTGCGCGCGCGAAGGGGTGGCCTGTTTGTTGAAACAGATTTACCCGGACGCGCAGGTGTTCGAGGCGGAGAGTTTCGCCGCCGGTCTGGCGATTGCGCGGGTTCAGACTTTGCATTTGGTATTGCTGGACTTGCAGCTGCCGGATCGAAGTGGTCTGGACGGTTTAACCGAGCTGAAACAGGTGTTTCCGGATTTGTGCGTGGTGATGTTCTCCGGGGTGGAAGACCGGGACGTGGTATTTCAAGCCCTGAAATCCGGAGCGATGGGGTTTGTGGTCAAGACTGTGTCGCGGCAGGCCTTTGTCGAGGCTTTGCGCGACGTGTTGTCCGGCAAGGTGTATTTGCCGGCGGCTATGGCTGGTAAGCCGTCGGTAGCCGCAAGCAGTGACGACTCAATGCCCGGCATTCAGCCAAAAACCAGTCCGACCAGCTTGGGTCTGACGCCGCGCGAATTTGAAATTCTGCGTTGGATTGCCTGCGGGCATACCAATAAGTCGATTGCCAAGCGGTTAAACATTCAGGAGCAGACGGTCAGGAATCATTTGCGGCCTATTTTCCAGAAATTCGGGGTGTCACGGCGGACCGAATTGCTGGTGAAGTTGTTCGAGCAAGGGATTGTGTTTGGGTTGACCGGAGCAGGATTGTAGAAAATCTCCCCCTTTTCCCTATTTTTATAAATGGGGGGGAATTGGCAGCGTTTTTGCGGTCGCGTAGAGACGTAGGCGCGATGGCAGGCTCAAATAAGTTGTGCATTCTCCGTCTCGCGCTCTAACGCCTTAACTATCGTCGCCATTAGCACATTGGACTTCGCCGGCTTGCGCAACAACTGAGTACCGGCCGGCCAGTGGGCTTTGTCCTCTTCGCAGATGCCTTCCGCCGACAGCACCAAGATCGGCACCGGACCGCAATCGGCGTGGACGGCGGCGATAATGTTGTGGGCGGTTTCGGTGTTACCCAGGTAAAAATCGGTAATCAGTAAGTCCGGCACTTGTAGAGTGTCGGCCAGAGCCAGTCGGGTTTCGACAAGCGAAGTCGCGGTTTGTACGTCGCAGCCCCAGGCTTGTAGTCGGCAGCTCAGAGCTTCGAGTGTTTCGGCGTCATCGTCCACAACCAGGATCAGACGGCCGGCAAAGTCGCCGATAGGCGCCGGTGATTCGAAATTGGTCAAACTGGGTTGAGCGATGGGTACGCTCAGTTTAAAGTCGCAGCCGCGTCCCGGTTTGGAATGCAATGCCAGTTCGTGATCGGGTAGATGTTGGACGGCGGTGGATACATAAGCCAGACCAATCCCCAAACCATGCGCGCTGGGGTCGTTATTGCGGCGCTGGCCGCGGACAAATTCCTTGAAGATGTCGCCGCGTATGTCCGTCGAGATACCGGGGCCACTATCGCGCACATGGATTTGCAAGCAGTCCGGGCCGATTTTGACGGCCGTCAGTATGATCCAGCCGCTATTGGTGTATTTGATCGCGTTATCCAGCAGGTTGCCGATGATCTGGCTCAAAATGCTGGCGTCGCTGTGGACGTTATAAGGTGGGCTTCGACGGAGATGCACGATCAAATTCAGGCCGCGTTTGGCGGCTTGTGGGGCAAACTGGTTTTCTAATGCGGCCAGCAACAAATTGATGTCGACGGTAGTCAGCAACGGACGTTGCGTGCCGTTTTCCAGGTTGCCAATGTCCAAAATATGGTTGACGGCGCGGTTCAGTTCATCAATCGCAAAGCCCATACGCCCGGCGATATGTTGCAATGATTGAGTGGCAGGGTCCATACAGGCTGCCTCCATGACGGAGGAATAGCAACTCAGGGCCTGCAGTGGTTGCCGCAAATTGTGGCTGAGCTGCCGCAAGAAGCGGCTCTTACGCTCGGCGACCAGTTCCACTTTGCGCTTTTCACTGAAGGATTTGCGGGCGTAAGCTTCCAATTGGCAACGAGTGCAGACGCCGAAGATATTGACGATGCAAAGATTCAGCATAGACGGGATCAAGTCAATCATGGTCAGTCCAAGCCAATAGCCGGCCAGCGGCATGGTCAGCGCAGTACTCCAGCCAAAACTTATTGTCGCTCGCAACGACATGAACATTTGCCCGTAACTGAAAAAATACATGGGCAATAGGGCCGGCCAGGTTTCGGCGTAGTAGCGAGGATTACCGTCGTATAGCAAGATGGCGATTAAATTGGCTGCGGACAGTCCGGCGCTGAGTTTGGCGATGGTGTTGATTTTTGCCGCCGCTTCTACGCAGACATTTAGGTATCTGAATAAGCCCAAAAGTACCAGGACTATAGGAAGTCTTAAGATGGCTTCTGCGGTTGAGGTATTACCAGTATGCAGATCCAGCAGGATATAGACCAGGAATGCGACGGCTCCCAAGCCTAACGCCCATTTGAGGGGGCTTAGTAATACTAGGTAACGTTCTTCCCAAAACTGCCGTTCGCTATCTTCATCGAACTGCGGGATGGCAAACAGTTTGGTGAGGCTGAGCGATAGTTTGGTATCGAGAAAACGTCGGAGCGGTTGGTGGGTGGGAGCGCGAAAAAAAGCCTTGCTGGCAAGATGTTCGATGAATGGATTTGGTTTGCGCATGCCGCCGGTCCCGGTCGCCACCATCGTACTCGGTGCGGCGCAAAGGGCGCATCAGTGTTTCCGATAGCCAAGTTATTGTTGTTTTTGTAGCTGGGCTTTATTTTCTCTATTCCGGTAGGCCTAAGCAAGAAAAGTTAGCTAACGCACCAACAAATTCTATCGGCCTTAAACACTTTGCCGCCAGCGTTGATAAAGCAGGCGTAAAATCAGCGCACATTGCAGCGCGGCAAAAGCTAACGCCGAGAATGCGGAATCCGCCCATAGTGGAAAGAATAAGGCTGAAACGCCGGTCATGCCGACTGCGCCGAACAGGCCGGGGAGAATGCCGTACAGCAGCGCTGCGGACAGTAAACTCAGACTAAACGCGCGTTGCGGATTTTTGCCGTAGCAAAAAAACAGGTAAACGGCGCAATCGCGTAGTACTAATAGTACGACAGCCAGTGGGTAGGCATGCAGGGAGATGTCCAGCCAGGCAAAGCGTTGCTCTTGGAAGCTCAGAAATATCGCAAACGGCAGGCTTAGCGCAAAACTCAATGCGCTCAAGGGTAGTTCCTCACCCACTCGGCGCCAATTCGCTTGTCGCCAATAATCCAGTAAGCGTTTGATGCGCATTGGCTCGTGCCGTTCGACGATGACGCCAATGTAAGTTAAAGCGCTGCAAACGGCTAAAGCAGCCAGGGAAAAGGAATAGTGGGTATTGGGAATAAAGCCGCCCAAATAGACAATCAAAAACAGCGTAAAACCCAGCCAGGCCCAGGGCAAATTTCGCAAACTCAAGTCTTGCGCCAGCAAGCGATAATTGCCCATGACGCACCAGAATAAGGCGCAAAGCAGGCTTATTTGGTGCAAAGTCTGTGGGTTAACGGTCAGGTTATACCAGGTGTTACTTTGAAAATGACCGGGCAAATAATTGGCCGTTTCGGTTAAATCAGTCAAAGACGGCATGAAAACGAGGAAGCCCACCAATACCAAAATGAGTATCGAACCGGTTTTTAGCTGGCCGCGTTGCACTGCCAGCAATCCCAACAAAAGCCCGGCGCTTTGTACCAGTAATGCAGTGCCAATGGCGTAAAAAAACAATAAGGGTAGGGCGGCCGGATTGTCGGTAGCCAGCGCATAGACCAGTAAACAAATGCCCGCGCAGTACCAGACCATGCTGGTACTGCCCAGCAGTTTGCCCCAGGCCATTTGCCAAGGCCCGAGAGCCGACAGGCGTTGCGTATCCCAGGTGCGGTCGCGGTATTCTTCAACAATGCTCTCCAGGCTTTGCCGGGTGCCCCATAGCAGCGTGATCAGCATGAATAGCGTCAAAGCGGCTTGCGCGGTGATGCTGCCCAGCCGGTAGTCGTCCAAAAAATAGCTTAAGGTAAACACCGTGCCCAGCACGATTGGCGCACCGACCAGCCGAGCTGGCGAGCATTCCAAAATCAGCTGGCGTTCAAATTCGGGATTCAGATTCATGAGCTGTGGCGGATAGTTTGTAGGTAAGCGTCTTGCAGATTGCTGGGAACCGGGGCGAATTCGCAGACCGGTAAATCCAGTGCGATGAGGGCTTTCAACACTTGGTGTTGTTGAGTCTTGTCGCCATTAAGTTGCAGTAAGGCTTGTTGTTTATCGTCGCTATTCAACACCTTAACATCGGGTAGCGATTGCAGGCGTTGCAGCAGGTTTTCTATTGGATATGCCAGCAGTAATTTAAAGGGTTTTAGTAAGGACGGCGCTTTCACCGCAACCTGTTCGACGATTTTGCCGTGACGCAGCACCAGCATATCGGTGCAATAGGCCTCCAGCTCGGCGAGGATATGCGAGGACACCAGCAGCGTCATGCCTTGGGCTTGCAAGTCTAAAAATAGCTCGGCCAGTTCATGGCGGGCTTCCGGGTCCAAGCCGGAGGCTGGTTCGTCCAGCAACACCACCGGTGGTTTGTGGATGATGGCTTGGGCGATGGCTACCCGTTGACGTAAGCCGCGCGATAGCTCGGCCGGGCTGTTTTCCAATCTATCTTGAATATGCAAACGCCGGCTGACAGCTTCGATGGCGGCGGGGCAATCAGTTGCAAAAATGCCCTGGGCGCGGGCCACGAAATGCAGGCATTGCCGCACCGTCAAGCGTTGATAAAGCCCAAAAAAATCCGATAAGTAGCCGATGATGCGATGGCACTCGCGCGGTTGTTCCAATACGTCGATGCCGGCGATATTGATCGCACCGCTGACCGGTTGATCCAGCGCCGCCATGCAGCGCAGCAGCGTGGTTTTGCCGGCGCCGTTGGGGCCGACCAGCGCGGTGATACTACCGGCGGCGATGTCGAACGACACATCGTCCAATGCGCGTAGGCCTGGGTATTCGAAAATCAGCTTATCGACGGAGATCATGTTTAGCTTTGATGAAGGCTTGGGTAAAAAATGATGCGGGTTCGATGATACCGCTTTTTGGTTTGCCGGACGCCGATTATCGGCTTAAGCTGCTTGGGTATGAATTTTGCTGCATTTCTGGGGTGAGTTTGGCTGATAAACTCCGAGTACGCCCGAAATTAAGGCCTACACCAATCCCGCTTGACCATGCGGCGGGGCGCGAAACTGTGTATTATTACTCGCAATAACGGTGCTTTATCACGCGAATGAGTAACGACTCAATCGCGATTCAGATGAGTGCACGCAAAGACTGGTTATTTTTAAACATCAAGTAGGAGAAATGAATGCATAACGTCACGTTGATTAAAGGTGATGGTATTGGCCCTTCGATCATGGACGCCGCGGTGGCGGTGATCAACGCTTCGGGTGCGAAAATTCATTGGCATGAGGCGGACGCCGGCATGTCGGCTTATGAAAGAACCGGCACGCCGCTGCCGGATGCGACGATGGAATCTATCGCCCAGACTCGGGTGGCGTTTAAAGGACCATTGACCACGATGGTGGGCGAGGGTTTTAGAAGCATCAACGTAGAACTGCGTAAACAATACGATCTTTATGCCAACGTGCGGCCGGCGAAAAGCTGGAAAGGCGTAAAAACCCGTTACGACGACGTTGATATTGTCATCGTGCGCGAGAATACCGAAGGCCTCTATGTCGGTTTGGAACATTATCTAACCCCGGCTAAGGACATCGCCGAAAGCTTGGCGGTGGTTACGAAGGCCGGTTCCGAACGCATTGTGGAATATGCCTTTAAGTATGCTATCGATAACAATCGTAAGAAAGTGACGGTCTGCCACAAAGCCAATATTTTGAAATACACCCAGGGCTTGTTCCTCAGAGCAGCACGGGAAGTGGCGGCCAAATATCCCGATATCGAGTTCGACGAAAAAATCGTCGATGCCGCCTGCATGCACATGGTGATGAAGCCGGAACAATTTGACGTTGTCGTTACTACCAATATGTTTGGCGATATTTTGTCGGATTTGACTGCCGGTTTGGTAGGTGGCTTGGGCTTGATCCCTGGTGCGAACATAGGTGCCGATGCAGCGCTATTCGAAGCGGTACACGGCAGTGCGCCGGACATCGTCGGCAAAAATATCGCCAACCCTACGGCGGTGATGATGGGGGGCGTGATGATGCTGAACCATTTGGGCGAACACGAAGCGGCTACCCGGATGCTGAACGCGATTGAAAAAGTCGTGAACGGCGGCGTCTATGTCACCCCAGATTTGAACCCGGACACCAAATACGGCACCCAGGAAATGGGTCAAGCCATCGTCGATGCGATGGAGTAATTAAGTAGCGGCGGAGGCAGTTATGAGCGCGCAACCTAGATTCGATAAGCCTTGGATGTCTGTTGAGGATTATCTGGCGGCGGAATTGCTTAGCGATATAAAGCACGAGTATGACGACGGCGAGCTGGTGGCAATGTCGGGTGCCAGCAAGAATCATGAGCGCATCAAGATGAGTTTGGCTCGACTGTTGGGTAATCATTTACAAGGCAAGCCTTGTGAACCCTTCAGTTCCGATGTCAAAGTCAAGATCGGCCAGTATCTGTTCTACCCTGATGCGATGGTGGTTTGCGAAGATACCTCGACCCACGACTATTATGCCGAAGCGCCAGTCTTGATCGTCGAAGTGCTGTCTAAATCCACCCGCCGCCGCGACGAAACCATCAAACGCCGGTTATACCAAACCATCCCCAGCTTGCTGGAATATGTGCTGATCGAACAGGACATCGTCGATGTTGAAGTCTGCCGGCGTAGCGAAGGCTGGGTGTCCAATCATTACTTTCTCGGCGATCAAGCCCGCTTCGAGTCAGTGGATTTCACGCTGGATGTTGCCGAGATTTATCAGCGGGTTGATAACGACGACATGCGCACTTTTATCGCCGAACAGGCCGCCGCAGCCAACGCATCCCAAGGTCAATAATTTTTACCGGAAATCATCATGCTAGAACAATACCGAAAACATGTCGCCGAACGCGCTGCCGAAGGCATCGTTCCCAAACCACTGGACGCCGAACAAGTTGCCGCGCTGGTTGAATTATTGAAACAGCCGCCTGCCGGCGAAGAAGCGTTTCTGCTGGATTTGCTGGCTAACCGTATTCCAGCTGGGGTAGACGAAGCCGCTTATGTCAAAGCCGGGTTTCTGACGGCGGTCGCCAAGGGCGAGGCGACTTCACCGCTGCTGACGCCGGAAAAAGCCACCGAATTGCTCGGCACGATGCTGGGTGGTTACAACGTCGCGCCGTTGATCGAATTGCTGGAAAGCGCCTCATTGGCGCCGATTGCCGCGAAAGCGCTGTCGCAAATTCTGCTGATATTCGACGCCTTTCACGATGTGCAGGAAAAAGCCCAAGCAGGCAACGCTTACGCCAAACAGGTACTGCAATCCTGGGCTGATGCCGAATGGTTTACCGCCAAGCCGGAAGTGCCGGAAAAACTCACCGTGACAGTGTTCAAAGTCACCGGTGAAACCAATACCGACGATCTGTCACCGGCGCCGGACGCCTGGTCCAGGCCGGACATCCCGTTGCACGCCAAGGCCATGCTGAAGATGCCGCGCGACGGCATCACCAATGCTGAGCAACAAATTACCGAACTGAAAGCCAAGGGCTTCCCGGTGGCCTATGTCGGCGACGTTGTCGGCACCGGCTCCTCGCGCAAATCCGCCACCAACTCGGTGTTGTGGTTCATGGGCGACGATATTCCGTATATCCCCAACAAGCGCGGCGGCGGTGTTTGTATCGGCGGTAAGATCGCGCCGATTTTCTTCAATACCATGGAAGATTCCGGCGCGTTGCCTATCGAGTGTGACGTCACCGGCATGGCGATGGGCGACGTGATTGATATTTATCCTTACCAGGGTGTCGTCAAGCGGCATGATACGGACGAAGTCGTCTGCGAGTTTGCGTTAAAAACCGAAGTGATCTTCGACGAAGTCCGCGCCGGTGGCCGGATTCCGTTGATCATTGGTCGCGGTTTGACCGACCGTGCCCGCCAATTCTTGGGCTTGCCTGCTTCTACGGTATTTCGCCGCTTAGGCGAAGCCGCCGATACCGGCAAAGGTTTTACCCTGGCGCAAAAAATCGTCGGCAAGGCTTGCGGCGTGGCCGGCGTGCGGCCTGGCAGCTATTGCGAACCGAAAATGACCACCGTCGGCTCGCAAGACACCACCGGACCAATGACCCGCGACGAACTCAAAGACCTGGCCTGCCTGGGTTTTTCCGCCGATCTGGTGATGCAGTCCTTCTGCCACACCGCCGCTTATCCCAAGCCGGTGGACGTGCAAATGCAGCACACCTTACCAGACTTCATCATGACCCGTGGCGGCGTCTCGCTGCGTCCCGGTGACGGTGTGATTCACTCCTGGTTGAACCGTATGTTATTGCCGGATACCGTCGGCACAGGCGGCGACTCGCACACCCGTTTTCCCATCGGCATTTCCTTCCCGGCCGGTTCCGGCTTAGTGGCGTTTGCCGCCGCGACCGGCGTAATGCCGCTGGATATGCCGGAATCGGTACTGGTGCGCTTCAAAGGCCAGATGCAACCTGGCATTACCTTGCGCGATTTAGTCAACGCTATTCCTTATGCGGCATTGAAAAGCGGTTCATTGACCGTCGCCAAGCAGGGCAAGAAGAACGTGTTTTCCGGGCGGATTTTGGAAATCGAAGGTTTGCCGGATTTGAAAGTCGAGCAAGCGTTCGAGTTGTCCGACGCCTCGGCCGAGCGCTCCGCCGGCGGCTGCACGATTAAGCTCAACGAGGCGCCGATTCGCGAGTATTTGAACTCCAACATCACCTTGCTGAAATGGATGATTGCCGAAAGTTACGGCGATGCCAGGACCATTCAGCGCCGCATCAAAGCGATGCAGGATTGGTTGGCGAACCCGGTATTGATGGAAGCGGATAAAGACGCGGAATATGCGGAAATCATTGAAATTGACCTAAATGAAATCACCGAGCCATTGTTAGCTTGCCCAAACGACCCGGATGACATCAAGCCTTTGTCGGAAGTGGCGGGCACCAAGATCGACGAGGTGTTCATCGGTTCCTGCATGACCAACATCGGCCACTTCCGCGCCGCCGGCAAGTTGCTGGAAAAAGCCGGGGCCTTACCCACACGCTTGTGGGTAGCACCACCGACCAAAATGGATCAAAACCAGTTGATCGAAGAAGGCTATTACGGCACCTTCGGCAAGGTCGGAGCGCGCACCGAAATGCCGGGCTGCTCCTTGTGCATGGGCAATCAGGCGCGAGTGGCGGAAGGTTCGACCGTGGTATCGACATCGACCCGCAACTTCCCCAACCGTTTGGGCAATGGCGCGAACGTCTATCTGTCCTCAGCGGAATTGGCAGCAGTGTGCTCGCTATTGGGCAAGATTCCGACGGTTGCCGAGTATATGCAATATGCCGCCAGCATCGAACAAACCAGCGCGGATACCTACCGTTATCTTAACTTCGATCAAATTGATAGTTATCAGGATAAGGCCAAGGAAGTCGCTTAGCCCGGCGTATTTTAGGCATCGTGCCGTAGCAGGCGTGGTAACCCGGTTTTAGCTGGGCTACCGCGCCGCATCAGGTGGGAAGATATGGCGCGGAAGGGTAAGCAATGAAAAAAAATTACAGGCTATCAATAATCTCCAGGCAGCGCTGAAAAGCACTACGGACGATGAAAAAGGTCATTGCAAGCGGGTAGGATAGATAGTGCTCAGGTAGTGCCAGACAAATGAGCACCAATACCGCAACGGCGCAGGAATCGAAGCGGGCCAAATATTTTTGCATATAGCGCAAGGATTCTTGGGATTCCCAATCAAACTGCGGACTTTTGTTGATTAAACCCAGTAGCATCCAACTGCTAAGCAAAGCAAAATAAACCGGAAACACGCTGAATTGCGGTGAGCCGTCGCTGAATTGCGGGCTCCAGTAACCGTACCAAGTCCATAAGCCAGCGGAGGCAAAACCATCGTGCCATATTTTGCTGGGTACTAATTTCAAACAACCACTCAATAGAAAAAGCACCGCAAGGCACGCTCCCGCACCCCATACGGCCTCTATATTCAGTAAGGGTAAAAATGCATTTTGGGTTAAGGTTAGGGGAGTTAAGATTAGACAGCAGACGATGAAAATAGGCATGGTAGTAACAATGGCTTTTTTAAGTTTTACGCAGTCTGCCATAAGCTCGACGGATTTGAGCAATCGATATAAGCGGCTTACCTGGCTCGAAATTTCCTGAGCTTCTGATGCGGGCTCAAACTGGAGTCACGATATTTGCAAGCGCCTGTCCTTACGTTGCGACCTTTTTGATTGTGACTTGCTTTTGCACCGAGCGTCAATCACACAATAATTGGGTTATTTCAGTTATTGCCTATTCTCGCTTGCTATCCCTAGCTAAAGATTCACTCAATTTTCAATTGATTAAATGCATCTGCAAAGCGGAACGGAGTTGGGTAATTCTTTGTTCGGCCTGATCGCCTGCATACGGCAGGCTGGCGAACTTTCCCCATACCGGCGCCGGCCAGGCTTTATCGGTTTGATAGCGCACCACATGGTGCAGATGCAATTGCGGGACGAGATTGCCGATTGCGGCAATATTGAGTTTGTCGGGGCGATAAATACTCGCCAGTGCCTCGGCAAGCAGACAGGACTCGCTTTGCAGAGCCTGTCTATCCGCCTGTCCAAGCTGATAAATTTCTCTGATATTGTGGCGCCTGGGCACCAGGATGAACCACGGGTATTGGCTGTCGTTCATCATTAACAATTCCGTTAGCGCAAAGCTCCCTACGTTAAAACAATCTTGCGCTAGTTGTTGATGAAGTACGAAATCGGGCATGGTGCTCTCAAATGAAGAATAAAATAATTAGCCGACTGATGCTGTAAAGGCCGATACGCCAATATCATCAAGGACGACTCAACAGCTGCTCGCACAATGCCGGTAACGGCGGTGGCGGCAGCGGCACGCTTTTCGACGGGGCTTTGGCTTCCGCGGAAAACCACCACGCCAAGCTGGCGTCGCAACCGTCGCCGGCAGGTAACGGCTCTTGCGAGTCGCAATGCGGACTATGCGGGGGGCATTTCAAGCGCACATGAAAATGATCGTCGTGTTTCCACCATGGGCGAATCTTCCTCAACCACTCGCCGGCTCCGGCACTTTTGGTGGTGCACAATTCTTGTTTGATGCTGGGGTTTACAAAAATCCTGTCGACCTCGGGTTGGCGTGCGGCGGCTTCCAGTACCTTTGCCAGGTCCGGCGACCAATGCCGGTAATCCATAGTATCGTTTTGCATGTTCACGACCGACGGTGCGCTCCAGGTTTCGCGTTCATTGGCTGTTAGCTGCCGGTTACTGGCTTGTTCCGATAATAAAAACCATATATCCACATCCAAGCCTGACTGATGGCTGCGATGTCCGCTCAAGGTAGGGCCGCCGCGCGGTTGGCCCAAATCGCCGATCAACAACGAGCCCAATTTATGCTCAGCGCTGAACTGGCCAAGATGCTGGATAAAGCCGATTAAGTTAGGATGCCCATAATAGCGGTGGCGCGATAAGCGCATCACTTGATAGCCTTGACCATCCTGAGGCAGGGTGGCCGCGCCGCTGATACAGCCGCTGGTATAGGTGCCTATGCTTTCGCTGGGTTCCTGGGTCGGTGTGGTGATTTTGGCCCAGTCTTGAGCGGTCGAGCCGGCCGTAGCGTCGATGTTAACGCCCAACGCGGCAACGCTTACTAAAATGGATGAAATGCTAGCTAGGCGCATGGTCAATTGGCAAGGAAATGGAATAACGGGCCGCGATTATACCGTTGGCTTGCCGATAGCGGCTATCGCATCGGTCACTCGCCGCCCCAAACTCATGCTGGGGATTTCCAGCCAATGATAAAACAACAAAGAAACCCCTTGCACGCAGCCGATAGTGATAAGCCAGCCGCCAAACCAAAGTGCCAGCCGGTTTTCGGTAAACCCTTCCAAAAATTTTAAAACCAGCGGCGTCAGACAAATCAGAATCGCCATGTGGCTGAGATAGGCGCTGTAAGACACTTTGCCGATTTGCCGTAACATCGGTTGCGATAGCACCTGCTGTGCATCTTTAGAACCTAGCACGAACATCAAAATCAAGCCGGCTCCCAAACCGGAACCCAGCCAGACTGCGGTATCGCCAAATATGTCCGACGGTACAAAAGTGCCGCAGGTATAAAACGTTAGGCCAGTCAACAGCAACAAACGCCGTTGCCAGCGGCGGCCGGACAGGTAACGGGTCAGATCGGTGTAGTGTCTGGCAATGGTCATGCCCAATAGAAAATGCAGCAAGAAAATTGATACGCCTAATAGGCTAGTCGCCAACAAGCCAAAAAATACCAGCCAAGAACTGCCGCGTCCCGCCAGCAATAAGCCTACCGGTAGTAGCAAAGACAGTACCAATTCGATACTTAAAGTCCACGCTTGCGGCAACAGTACGATTAAGGCGGGCAATTTCAATAAAAAACTCTCGCGTAGCATGTCAGAGGGCGTTAACGGAAATTTATGCCACATGCCGGTTATCCAGTCAGTCGCCGGCAGACTGGTCTTCAGTATCGCGCTGTCGAAGGTGTTCAGAAACAGGCAGGCGCTGATCAGCAAAACCAACAAGTACGGCAACCAGATCCGAAACATCCGATTGATCAAGAAACGCGCCAAATGAAACTCGCTGAGATCAGGTATGTGCCCTGCACGAAAATAGCGCAAAGACAGCACCACGCCACTGAGCACGAAAAACATCGATACCGCCGCCGAGCCGTCCCACCAAATGTGTAGCGGCGAGAAATCCAATAGTTGCTGGCAAAGTGGCGTTTCGCAGGGTAGGCCATAGGCGATCACAAAATGTTCGCTGATAACGGCCAAGGCCGCCAGGCCGCGAATGGTGTCCAGATAACTGATATGTGTTTTAGGTGCCACAGGCGAATCTTATTTTGGAGTAGTCAGTGTCGGCTGGCATAGGTATAGCAGGCTTTGGCGATTCGGCTATCGAGCGCTGTTATATTTGCTGGGTTGCGAAAGCAGACGCTGTTAAGTTGCTGATCATCCGTCTTCAGCCGTCATCCCCGCGTCGGCAGGGATGCGGGAATGCCGTCAGAAAAACCAAGCAAAACCGCTGCGCAAGGCTTTAAACTAATTCCATTGCGATTTGCGCACGTTGAAATTGCGGCCCTTGATTTTACCGGCCCGCAAGCAAGTCAAAGCCCTATCCGCACTGCCGCGTTTCACGGCAACATAGGCGTGTTTATCGAAGATGTCGATTTTGCCCACTTCGCCGCCGGCTATGCCGTTAGCGCCGGTGAGTGCGCCCAAAATATCGCCCGGCCGCATCTTGTCCTTGCGGCCGCCGTCTATCCATAGCGTGACCATCGGCGGCTCGAAGCGGTGTTCGCTGCTGAGTTTAAACGGGGCGATTTCGTCCCATTTTACGGAACCTGCCATATAGTCTTCGATGGCTTTGACTCTGTTCAACTCCGCTTCGCTGACTAAACTCAGCGCTAAACCTTTCGCGCCAGCTCGGCCGGTACGGCCAATTCGGTGCACGTACACTTCCGGGTCCCAAGGCAGTTCGTAATTGATCACCGCTTGCATATCTTTGATGTCGAGGCCGCGCGCGGCAACATCGGTGGCGACCAGAATCGAACAGCTTTTATTGGCAAAGCGCACCAATACTTGATCGCGGTCTTTTTGTTCCAAATCGCCATGCAAGGCCTGCACGGAAAAACCGCAATTGCTCAATGTGTCCGCCACATCCTGGCATTCACGCTTGGTATTGCAAAACACCACCGTGGATTCCGGGCGATGATAAGCCAGCAAATAACCTAGCGCATTCAGGCGCTTGGCTTTGTCTACCTGATGAAAACGTTGTTCGATAGGGTTGTCGAGATGGCTGGTTTCGACGCTGACCGAGATCGGTTTGAATTGAAATTTCTGGCTTAGGGCGCGAATCGGCTCGGCATAAGTTGCCGAGAACAGTAGGGTTTGCCGATGTGTCGGCGCGTAGGAAATTACGTCGGAGATGATGTCGGCAAAGCCCATGTCCAGCATGCGGTCGGCCTCGTCCAGTACCAATACTTTTAAATGATCCAGGCGCAAGCTGGCTTTTTGCAGATGTTCCTGCAAGCGGCCCGGCGTCCCCACTACTACATGCACGCCGTGCTCCAGCGAACTGCGCTGCGGCGCGAACGGCGTGCCGCCGCACAAGGCCAGCACTTTAATATTTTGCGTGAAGCGTGCTAATTGGCGGATTTCTTTGCAAACCTGATCAGCCAACTCGCGGGTAGGGCAGATCACCATGGCTTGCACTTTAAAGCTGCTCAAATCCAGCCGCGACAACAAGCCAATGCCAAACGCCGCCGTCTTGCCGCTGCCGGTCTTAGCTTGGGCGATCACATCCTTGCCCTCCAGAATATGCGGCAGACTTTCGGCCTGGATCGGTGTCAGGTGGGTGTAACCCAGCGATTCGATGTTTTCCAGCAGGGCGGGTTTTAACGGCAAGGACGAAAATTCGGGTGTATTCACAAAGGCTCTAATCGATATGATGCGGCGCGCTTGCCGACATGCGGGAGGCCATGATACCAGAGTTGCACATTGGGTCCTTGCCGAATCAACGGGCTGCCAGCTTGCCATTCGCGGTCGATTTTTGCACTTATCGGCTGATAAACAAAATTGTCCGCCGTTCAAGCATTAAAAATATCGATCATTCGCTCGAAGCCGGAGGCAGACAAGCGCAATTAAAGCTTGGATCCAAACGACGATGAAAAACACGATTGAGTTGCTGGCCTCGGTTTTGATCATGCCCGGTGCCAAGCTGTGGACGTTGGACAAGTGGCTGGCGAAACTGGCCGATCGCTTTGGTATTGCCTATCAGGCTTCGCCGACCGCGAATTGCTTTACATTTGTTCCGTGCGGTTCGTGACCTCACCTGGTAATGGACGCTGGAGCGTCCGAGGAATCGTTCCCACGCGGAGCGTGGGAACGATTAAAAAAGCTTGGCGTGGAATTATGAAAAATTATAGATTTAAATAGCTATTGCATCCTTAATGCGAGTGTAATCGGATAATGCCGGTTCAAAATTAATCAAGTTATTGCGTTCATCGTCATGGACGTTACATAGCATCAAAAATTCTTCAAGATTTTTTGATTTTTCAAGATTGGTAAAAATATCTGCTAAGCTGATTTTTTCATCCTTTTTCGAAAAATCTGAGAAAGTAATTATATGCTGGATTAATGCTTCAGACTTCAGTCTAGTTAACATTCGTTCGACAAGGCGATTGTTTGATGCCCTAATTACTTCATCGGAACTTTCAGGCTCTAGTTTTTTCATAATTGATTCGGTATATTCTTTCAAAACAGTGCTTACATCCTTTAACAGGCTGGTGAAAAACTCGAAAAGCCAAGTAAGCTAAGGCATAGATGAGCGGCTAACTGTTAAAATAGGCTACCTAAATTTGGAGCCTTTCAATGCGCGGACACGATGCCATTCAAAACAGCTGGTTCAGCTATGTTAGCCTGGAAGACCGTATTCCCAAACAGCATCCGTTGCGTCGTTTACGGCTACTGGTTGATGGCGTATTGGCCTCAATGGATGCCGTCTTTGCCGAGCGTTACTCGCACACAGGCCGTCCCTCGATTGCCCCTGAAAAACTGCTGCGCGCCTTGCTGTTGCAAGTGCTGTACACCGTTCGCAGTGAGCGTCAGTTGATGGAACAACTGGACTACAACCTGTTGTTTCGCTGGTTTGTCGGTCTGGGCATCGACGACGCCGTGTGGGAACGCACAGTGTTCAGTGCCAACCGCGAACGCCTGCTGTCCGAAGCCCTGAGTCGCGAATTTTTTGAGCGGGTACTGGCCATAGCCGAATGGCAAAATCTGGTGTCCGACGAACACTTCAGTGTCGACGGTAGCCTCATTGAAGCCTGGGCCTCGCACAAAAGCTTCGTCAAAAAAGATGGTAGTGGTCCCGATAAACCCGCCGGCCGCAATCCCGAGATCGACTTCAGTGGCGAAAAGCGCAGCAACGCCACCCATCAAAGTACAACCGATCCCGAAGCCCGGCTTTACAAGAAAGGCGAATACACCGAGGCCAAACTGCGTTACATCACCCATGCCTTGTCCGAGAATCGCAACGGCCTGATTGTCGATGTCGAAACCACTCAAGCCACCGGCACCGCCGAAATCGAAGCCGCGCAAAAAATGATCAAACGCCGCGTGCCCCAAGGTGGCAGCGTCGGTGCCGACAAAGGCTATGACCAACCGGCGTTCGTCAACGGACTCGAGTCCCGTGATATCAAAGCCCATGTGGCCCGCAAAAAGATTGGCAGTGCCGTCGACGGCCGCACCGCGCGCGGCAAAGGTTACGCCCAAAGTCTCAAGCGCCGCAAAATCGTCGAAGAAGCCTTTGGCTGGGTCAAAACGGTCGGCGGCCTGCGCAAAACCCGTCACATCGGCTTAGCCAAAGTCGCGGGTCAGGCCTTGTTTTGCTTTGCCGCCTACAACCTGACGCGCATGCTCAACCTATTGGTGTTCACGCCGAAACCGGCGTGGAGTGCACCCGCCTAGGGTGAAGTTCGCCTGAAAACCGTCCACAGACGGCTTCAGGCGAATAAAAAGCCCTTGAAACCGGGGCAAAACGCTTGAAACTCGATGTCATGACCGATTTCAACTCGAAAAAATCACGAACATCGTGGGTAAGGGGAAATATCGGCGGGTTTTTCACCAGCCTGTTAAGCCGCTTATCTGAGTTGCAAGATCAACTAAATCCTGAACATTTTTCTTTCTGAGTAAAGAATCAGCAAATAGACCTGCCCATTGATCCCGTAGCCAGTCCACAATCTCATCCAGTTTTTCGAAGTCTCGAATCAGATTATTTCTCTTTTGAGTATATATATCATCAACAAGCTTAAATATAGAAACATTATCTACATGAGCGTATTCTATAGAGTTATTGTTTCTATTTTTCTTGTACGTGTGATATTCAGCCATTACATTTTTTTCAACAAAAATAAATATTGGTAAATCTTGTTTACGAGCAGTTTCATATTCCTTTCTTGTTATTGAGTTATAAAAATCGATTTGCTTGTCAATATCATAAATAGTGTCTGAAGAAGCACTACCATATCGCCCTCCAATTATCAAAACAAGAATATGGCATTTTTTAATTTCATCATAACAAGATATGTCGAGTGGGGCATCGTGATGAAAAGGGATGTCACCCTCTTCAAATAACACAGCCTCATACCCGAACGACTCAATAAAATCACGAAGACTATTACGTATATGTTTTAAATCATAGTAAGTAGAGCTTACAAAAATTCTCGGTTTCGCCATATTAATCCTCTGTTTAATACATAAATTAGTTTTCGTGCTTTTCTAAAAGTCGATAGCTCTTAAACATGCAGCAAACAAAGTTCGCTGCATTGATCACGTTTAATTGGAATCAAATCATAATAATTAAATCAATACGCCTGCACCCCAAACCTCAGCAACAACCTCGGTAAAATATCATCCAAATTCAGCACATCCTTATCGGTCAGTTCAATCAAATTAAAATTATATTTCTGATAAATGGCGAGTTTTTCTTGTTTTCGGGCCTGGTATTTGGCGTCGTTTTCATAACCCCAAAATTCGATATAGACCTTGCCGGTGGGGATGTAGAAGTCGCAGTACATTTCTTCTTCAATCGGCAGTTTGCGTTCGTAGGCGTGGACGATTTCCGCCATGTACAGCCAATTGTCGATCAGCATTTCCGCCTTGGAGCGGACGAAGTGGCCGTCGGTGGTGCGGTGGGTGGCTTCAAATTTGTGGCGGAAGCTGTCCATTTTGTCGGTTTCCGTTTTGGGTTTATCGACGCCCTTGATGTTATCGACGTTGTCTTTCAACGCCCGATTGCGGGTGATTTTTTCCGGCCAGCGCACGTAAGGAATGCCGGATCGGCTGTCTTCGCCTTGTTCGGCGCCCATTGCCAAACCTTGCTCGGTGACCAGCCAGCCTTTCAAGCCTTTTTTGATCCAGCCGAGTTCTGAAAGGATGTAGTTCATTTTGTTGGCGGACAGATCAAACTGTTGCCCCAACACGGTGGCGGTCAACAGCTTAGCCGCTTCCGGTTTGGCAGCGGCGTTTGGCACTTGGAAATCCTCGGGCCAGGCGACGTATTGGCCGTATTTACCGGTTAGATAGACACCGCCGGCGGCAGTGCCTGCGTCGGTTAACTGCCATTTGTCTTCTTGTTTTTCGATCAGGCCCAGTGCAGTCAACTGCCCGAACATTTGCTCTTGGGACACCCCGCGCAATTTGGCCAATTGGGTGGTGGATAGGCGTTTTTCTTCACTCATCTCTGTAGTTCTCTGGTTAGACCGGACCAAGTTTAGACCATGTTCTGAGCCGCTCTTAAGCGGCGTTGACGGTTGATTTGACCTTGGCGGCCTGCAAATCGATAAATTGCTCGGTATGAGAACAGGAAAACGCTGCGTTTTTTCGGTAATGCGAGCAGCCCCAAAATTGGCCATGCGGTCCTTTGCGCAGCACCATGGCGCCTTGACAGCGCGGGCAGACCGGTTCGACGAAGTCGCAACGGCGATTTTCACAAACACGAAAACGGCCTTGGGTTTTCAAGCTGCCGCCACACCATTGACAAGCCCGTTGCGTGTGATTGCAGAGTGGATATTGATTACAGCCAAAAAAGCTGCCGTACTGGCTGTCTCTGGGTACCATCCAGCCGGTTTTGCACGCTGGACAAGGAATATCGGCGATCTGCTCTTGAAAGCCGGGTCCGGTAAATTCGTCGACCGTAACGGCATAGTCGCCGTCGATTAATTCCCTGACAAACGGCGACGGGTTCAGGCCGTTGGTGACTAAATAGACGTGATGCCTTGCCCGAGTCAGAGCCACGTAGAACAGGCGACGCTCTTCGGCATGCGCGAAGGCTTCGGCTTGAGGCAGCAACAATTCCAGCAATGGATGGGTGGCTTTTTCCGACGGAAAGCCGTGTTCGCCCTTCTCCAAGCCAAACACGATCACGTAATCGGCTTCTTTGCCTTTGGAGGCGTGTACAGTCATGAATTGCAGTGACAGATGGGGATAACGGCGCTTTAAGGCGGCGATATCGGGTCGTTTGAAATTGAAGCGCGCTAATAGCAACACGCTGGCAGATGGGTTGGCCTTGCCGGCGACGGCGTCGAGTGCCGCCTGTATGCCCGTTAAATCCTGATCGGTTTTGATGAGGGATACGGCAACCTGCTCGACAAGCCGCAGGCTACGAATCTGTTTGTCGATCTGGCTGGGGTTTTTGATGACGAAACGTGACGCCACTTCACCGATTTTGTTGTTGAAGCGAAAGGTTTGATCCAGCACGCTGGTTGCCGTGTCGCCGAAGTAGGCTTGAAAGTCTTTGGTCAGTGCGACATCGCTGCCGGTAAAACGGTATATGGATTGCCAGTCGTCGCCAACGCCAAATAAGCTGGCCTCCGGTTGCTGCGCCATCAAGGCTTTCAGTAAGCGTGCCCGGCTGGCGGAAATATCCTGAAACTCGTCCACCAGCAAATATCGGTACGGCGATGAAAAGCGTCCGGTTTCGACGTATTCGATTGCACGGCCTATCATGTCGTCAAAATCGATGGTGGCGTTGTCGCGCAGCCGTTGCTGGTAGGCTTGGTAGATGGGTTCAAATAAATGCGCGGCGGCGCGCATGCGTTCCTGGTCTTCATGCTTGTCCGCCTTTTCGACCAGTTGTTTGATGCTGAGGTAAGCGGCTTTGAACAGGCTGAGGATTTGCGCCATCAGTTTGCTGAACTCCGATACACGGCCCAGCTGATTCAGTTGGTCGAGTAACTCGTTTTGCGGCAAGGGTTTGAACCGAACCCCGGCAGCCAGTAATTTTTCGCTCAATACCTCCGTCAATCGCCCTTGTTGTTTCAGGTAGCTATAGGTTTCGATCAGCGGAGTTTGATATTTTTCATGCAAAGCCCGCTTCCAAGCCATGCCGGCCAGGTAGGTTGTTTGGTCGATAAAGGGTGGCGTTTGATTAAACTCGTTGACCGCAAAATGTTCGATATAAATGCCGTAAGCCGGTAGGAAAAAATCCGGTTGGTAGACACGGTAGTCCGGGCCGGAGGTATTGACCTGATAATTGGCTTCGTATTGGTAGGCAATGCCTTGTCGATACAAGAAATTGGCAATCTCGCATTCCTCGTAGCTTTTGACGAGTTCGCCTTGCAGCGTACGAATATCGTTTTCAAGGATATACGCGTTGTAGTCACCCAAACTCTTGAAATTGAATTGGCTTTTATAGGGATAGGCAAAGCGCAAAAAATAGGTCAACAGCCGCGAGCGATAACGTTCATCCTCCAGCAAGCTTTGAATTTGGCTATCGACAAACGCGGCGCGCAAGGTATCGTCTTCGGCCATTTTGTCGATGGCCGGCATGGTACCTTCAACCTGGCTAATGATGTCTAAACCCAGGGCATGAAAGGTTTTCACCGTCAGGTTTTGAATCCCCAGTTTGGACTGGATGCGCTCTTCCATTTCTTGTGCCGCTTTGCGGGCATACGCCAGCATCAATATCTGTTCGGGTTTTGCCAGACCGGCGTTGATCAGGTAACCCGCGCGGCCAATCATGGTGCTGGTCTTGCCGGTACCCGCGCCGGCCAGCACCAAGTTATGCTGCTCGTCGATGATGCAAGCGTTACGTTGCGCTTCGGTCAGCGGATTGGTTTCGACCTGATCAAAGAAGTCTTTGAATTGCTGAGCCTGTCGAGCGATAAAGGTTTGATTGAGTTTGGCAACCTGCTGATGTGCGTCGTCCAATAGAGGCCGAATAGCGAGATAATCCTGATGAAGCTCGGCTGGCAAACGCTGCAGACAATCCGTTCTTTTAAGTCCCGCCGCCAACCACAAATGATTGCCTATCCACTGTTCAGCTATGGATCGGCGAATGTATTTTTTATTGGAAAGCAACAATCTGGCTTCTTGGGATGCTTGTATCAGTGCGGGTACTAACTGCTGGTAAAACCTATGAATGCGTTGATTAACATAGCGTTTCATCGAGACCTGCAAAAACGCCGACTGTTCTTTATTGACGCCGCCAAAGCGTAGCGTTTGGCCATCATTTAACGTAAACAACAAAGTGTCCCAAAACCAACCGGAGTCGATGCCAATTCCAGGCTGAAGGTTCAAGATTTGGAGCTTGAGTTGCTTATGGTGCTCATCGATTAACACCAATTTTTCTTGCTCGAGAACAAAGGCGTGAAAGCGGCGATCCTTAGCAAACCACTTGGCCCAACGACTGAGTTGATAACGTGGTGACTGCGTGGTGGTTGGTGTCTGCATGTTTCCTTACTAAATCAAAATCCTAATGTCGAATCAGGACTACCAAGTAAATCGAGTGGCCAAAACATGGAAATTAACATTTTTAGGCCGAAGCAAGCAAAGTAAAAGCCGTCGCGAATCGATTTTGCCGGACTTTGTTGATAGCGGTTTTAGTCATCTGTGCCATCTGAAATTGTTTTGACTATGCACATCGGTTTGGGTGGCTGCCCCGGTTTGTCAGTCCATTCCCAGATCACGCATAACGCCAGCCAATAGGCATGGGCGGTTTTTGGCGCCAGGTCGCGGTGGGCTTTCCAGAAGGCGATGACATAACGCTTGCCGATTTCGTGCAGGTTATGCGGTCGTTCGGTCTGCTTGATGAATTCGACGAACTTGATCATCCGGCCAACCTGCAAGCGACGATGGGCGTTGGCGTCTTGGCGGGCTTACTGGTGGGCCAGGGCCTGGATGTGTTGACACGCACCACCTCCAGACGCTCGTGAGACAGGATGCTGCAGGCGTGTTGATCTAATACTTCAGAGGCGTCCAGGCTAATGTTGAGTTGTGTTGGGAAACAAGCGATCTTACGAAGTCAGTTTCAATTGCCGAGTGCGGGAGCAGGTATCGGATCTATTTTTGGTGGAAGCCTTGGCGGTAACCTCCACTCGATGTTATGTGCTTCGAGTAAAGCAATCAGCCTTGCGTTATTAGTTTGAAGATCGGATAAAAGCGCATTACTAGTCATCAATGTCATATTCGGATAACAATACTGCCATATCTTCGCCAACACCCCAGCCGACGTTCCGGCCTTGCAGCGCAACTTGCTCGAGTCTGTCTATAAACGGCGAGCGTTTGGCTTCCGGCAATGCCATGACATATTTCAACGCTTGTTCGAACATTCGCACCAAGGCATCAAAATACCCTTCATCGTCCATGCCGCAGTAGCCCAGGAAAACAAATACTTCTTCGCAATAGAAAATTGACAGTTCGGCCAGTCCTTCAGGTTGACCGACCGCTTTTTTGTAATCGGTAATCGCTTTCTTCGCTTTGGCCACTGAAATAGGTTGATTACGCATGACATCCGGGCAAATCCAGCGGGAAATCGTGTCCTTATAGGGTTTGAGAATATCCTCACCCAACCCGAATCGGGCATGCAGAAACGTTTGATTATCTTTATTGGCTGAGTATAGGTCTTGTATCAGCCCGATCAGACCAATTCGATCAACGTCAGCCAATTTGGATTTAACGTCGCTCCAGCTTGCTTTGGATTTTTTCTGTTTGCTAGTCATTTGCTGTCGGTTATTGTTTGGTTTGTACTTGCAGTTAGCCTAAGTTATATCATCAGCATTCAGCGCTAACCATCACAGTCAGACCGAGCTGAATAGAGCTGACACTGAAAGGGGTTATTTTTCCCGAACGGGAACTTCAATGCTTGTCTATCGTAAATTCTAAATTAAATTTCCCGTTCGGGAAATTAAACTTGTATGTTGGTTGTTTTCGCCTAATAATTTCCCGAACGGGAAAAACCTCATGATCAACATCCAATCTACACAACAACTTGGCCAAGCGCTACGCTCTGCCCGCAAACAACTCGAATTAACTCAATCCGAACTAGCGTTGGCGGCAGGTGTTGGCGTTCGCTTTATCGTCGACCTCGAAGCCGGCAAGCCGACCGTGCGTCTGGAAACGGTGATGCGCGTGATTGAAGCGCTGGGTGGGCAGGTCATGCTCGATGGCCTGCCGGATATAACCCAAACACCATGAGCTATTTGCTTGCTGTCTATTTATTCGAACGCCGGGTGGGGGATTTGGCCCTGGTTGACGGCAGACTGCAATTTTGCTACTGCGCCGACTGGCTGCAACATGCCGACGCCGTCCCTTTGTCCTGCTCGTTACCGTTGCAAGTTGAGCCGTTCAGCGACCAACAGACACGGCCGTTCTTTGCCGGCCTGTTACCGGAAGGCAAATTACGCCAACTGATTGCTCGCCAGTTTCAGGTCTCGAAGCAGAACGACTTTGCCTTGCTCGATCATATCGGCGGCGAATGCGCTGGTGCCGTTTCGCTGTTGTCGCCAGACCGATTACCCGCTGTATCTGAACCAGCGAATGAAATCGACTGGCTATCCGACTCTGACGTAGTGGCCTTGCTGGATGAATTGCCGCAGCGGCCGATGCTGGCCGGTCAGGATGGTTTGCGCCTGTCGTTGGCGGGCGCTCAGGATAAGTTGCCGGTGGTGTTCGATGGTCAACGAATCGGTCTGCCACGCAATGGCGCACCCAGTAGCCACATTCTCAAACCGGCCATCGCTGCCGTTGCAGACAGTGTAATCAACGAAGGTTTCTGTCTGGCATTAGCGGGTGCGATGCAATTCCAGACCGCACAGTCGAGGATTTGTGCCATTCGCGACCGCTCATTTCTGCTGGTTGAGCGTTATGACAGAACTCAAGCTGCAAATGGCCAATGCGTGCGTCTGCATCAGGAAGATTTCTGCCAGGCACTGGGCGTGGTACCGGAACTGAAATATCAGAACGAGGGTGGGCCGGGTTTGGAACAGTGCTTTGATTTGGTCCGCCGCCTGACCCGACCGAGTGCGCCGCAGGTGTTGCGACTGCTGGATGCGGTCATTTTCAATGCCTTGATTGGCAACCACGACGCCCATGCCAAGAACTTTTCTATCTTGTATGCCGACAAGGGTGCCGTTCTGGCGCCACTTTATGACGTCCTGTCAACCGCCGTTTATCCCAACCTGACGCCCAAGATGGCAATGCAGTTGGGTGGCAAATACAATTTCAGCGAAGTGCAGGCAAGACACTGGGACCGCTTTGCCCAAGCGGCGGGTTTGTCGGTGGCGCAAACCCGAAAACGTATTCTTGGTTTATGCCAACGGCTACCGCATGTCGCGCATACTTTGCAGGCTTCGGTGGATCATGAATTTGCTGGAAACCCAGTGGTTGGACAAATCGTAGAGCTGATCGAGCAACGCGCGGCGTTGACAGTCAGGCGGTTCGCCGGGTTTGATTAAACTGCAAAGCTCTTGGATACGCGACACAGACTATAGCAAGGCCGGTGACTGTCACTTATTGAAATGCTTGGGGTGATCTAATTGATATTTGGAAAAATAGGATAGCTCGCTTTCCTCTGGTGATGCAGAGGGCAGATGAGAATAGAGCTTGTTGACCACATTTTTGAACCACAGTGGTCTGTAGATTAAGACAAATATCAGGATTGAGTCGGTGACCGGGACCGGGAGTATTTCCAAGCAGCCGATGGTGACTAAAACTAGAAACCACTTGAGGCGCCATAGCAGCGGCGGATTTCTGCGTTTAAAGTGAAATATTTTCTTCATGTTCAACCAGTTTTACCGAGGCGTTATTCAAAGGGAACGTGGCAATCATTAGGCATAAAAAAAGGACCAGGTGTAAACCAAAGTCCTTAATTTTTATGGTGCCTCAGACCGGAATCGAACCGGTACGACCTTTCGGTCGCGAGATTTTAAGTCTCGTGCGTCTACCTATTTCGCCACCGAGGCCTTCTTACTGATGAAGTGCGAAGGCCGCGAATTGTATAGCATTGATTAAATTTGTCAATTGAAAAATGGCAAATTAATGTCGGTTTATCCGTTCGCGATGACAAATCCTAATAGGCCTTAAACCGCTTGTTTGATTCTGAGTAAGGCATTTTCCAGATTGGTCATGCTGGTGGCAATGGAGATTCTAATGTGGCCCGGACAGCCAAATGCCGAACCCGGCACCAAGGCCACGCCGGCTTTTTCGATTAGGTATTCGGCAAACTCTAGATCGTCGTTGATGCCATCCAGTCGACTCAACAGCTTTTCCACATTCGGGAACACGTAGAAGGTGCCGTCGGTAGGTAAGCATTCAATACCATCAATGCTGTTCAGTTCGGCAACCACGTAATCGTGGCGCTTTTTAAATTCCACCATCATCGTGTCGATGCAACCTTGGTCGCCGTTCAGCGCTTCTTCCGCTGCCACTTGGGAAATCGATGTGGGGTTAGAAGTGCTTTGCGATTGGATGATGCACATGGCTTCGATCAACGGTGCCGGGCCGGCGGCATAGCCGATCCGCCAACCGGTCATGGAATAGGCTTTGGATACACCGTTTAAGACGATGGTGCGATCATAAAAGCCGGGGTGGGCATTCAGAATGTTGACGAATTCGCCTTTATTCCAGAGGATCAATTCGTACATGTCGTCGGTTGCGATCAACACCTCAGGAAAATCCAATAACACGTCGCCCAGTGCTTTTAATTCTTCCAGGCTATACGCAGCGCCCGTTGGGTTGGAAGGACTGTTAATGACCAATAGGCGGGTTTTGGGGGTAATCGCGGCGCGCAGTTGTGCCGGGGTGATTTTAAAGTTTTGCGCTTGTCCGGCTTCTAAAATCACCGGGACGCCATCGGCCAGCAGCACCATATCCGGGTAGGACACCCAGTAAGGGGCAGGGATGATGACTTCGTCGCCGGGATTGAGCAGCGCTTGCGCCAGGTTGAAAAAACTTTGTTTGCCGCCGCAGGACACCAGGATTTGATTAGCTTGGTAATCCAAACCGTTATCGCGCTTGAACTTGGCAATGATGGCTTTTTTTAAGCCGGCCGTACCGTCAACGGCGGTGTATTTGGTAAATCCGGAGTTGATGGCTTTAATGGCGGCGGCTTTAATATGCTCCGGCGTATCGAAATCCGGCTCGCCGGCGCCCAGGCCGATAATGTCTTTGCCGGCGGCGCGCATCGCAGCGGCACGGGCGGTAATGGCCAGGGTAGGGGAGGGTTTGACCGCTTTTACGCGGTTAGACAGGTTAATGCTCATGATGCCTCGGTCGAAATTCACTCAAATGGTCGCCATTATACGGCATAACGCTAAAAGCGCCTTATTCCTGAAACGATCTGCTGGCTTTTAAATCGTTAAAAACATCAATTCGAAAATTTTAAGCGTCACTCTTCCGCATAGGCTGCCAAATCGTTCAGTATCGATTGATTTACATTTGGCTCGTCCCGCAGTAGTTTAATTTTGGCGTTGAACTGCTCCAGCGTCAGTCCCCCGGTCGCCAGTGTGCCGTTTAGCTTGTCCCGGCAATATTGCTTCCAGAGTTGGACGTCTTCCATGGAAAGGGTATGCGGATAATTCCGGGCGCGATAGCGAAACAGCATTTCCGGCAAACGGACATCGTCGAAATCGGTGTCAAATTCGGATAGCTCGCTGGGTTTGGCTTGCCTGATCCGGGCGATGGCCGCCTTGTCTTTGTTGCTGAAAAAACCGCCACTGTAAATCATCAAATCAGGATCGGTAGGTGAGTCTTGATATTGCCGGGTAAAGACTTGCGACAGCTTTTCCGCTAGAGATGGCGCAGTCTGAATCCGCTGCAAATGGGATAGACACAAGTCCAAGTCGAGTTGCAAGCGTTCGGCATCGGCCGGGCGTATCACCGACAATGGCGCCAACACCGGCGATTTGTTGATATGTACGGTTTTTAAGGGAATTCTGGCAATGCCTTCCGGTAGTGCTTCGGCGGCAACAAACAGCCGCTGTTGAATCTCTTCCGCACTTAACTCAAGCAAAGGTGCCGGATCGACGGAAAGATCGTAAACGATGACTTCGTTGTTATTGCTTGGATGCTGCACTAAGGGCAAAATCACCGCAAGACTATTATTCCGGGCCGAAAAACGGCCGGAGACATGAATTAAGGGCTTAAAGCTGCCGAGTTGCAACAGGTTTAGTGCGGTGTTTTTATAGCGATTGTTCAGTAAATAGTTGAATAGTTTTGGCTGCCGCTCCCTGATTAATTTAGCCATTGCGATGGTTGCATACACATCCGATAACGCATCATGGGCAGCTTCATGGGCGATACCGTTAGCCTTGGTGAGTTCTTCCAATTTAAAGCTGGCAACACCGTCGGCATTAACCGGCCACTCGATGCCTTCAGGCCTTAAGGCTTTGGCGGCGCGCACTACATCGATAATATCCCAGCGCGAGTTGCCGTTTTGCCATTCGCGCGCATAGGGATCGTAAAAATTCCGGTAAAGCAGGTTGCGAGTCACTTCATCGTCGAAACGGATGCTGTTGTAACCGACGCCGCAGGTGCTGGGTTCAGCGAGTTGCCGGTTAATAATGGCGGCAAACGCAGCTTCGCAAACGCCTTTTTCGGCCGCCAATTGCGGGGTAATACCGGTTATCAGGCAGGCTTCCGGGTGTGGCAAGTAATCGTCGGCGGGCTGGCAGTAGGCCATGACGGGCTGGCCGATGATGTTGAAATCCACATCCGTGCGGATGCCGGCAAACTGACAAGGCCGGTCGCGTTGCGGATCGATGCCGAAGGTTTCGTAATCGTGCCAGAAAAAAGTAGCTGTAGTCATTAAATACGTGCGGGTAGGATGGCAGAGTCGGGAAAATTTCCGCAAACATGCTTTTGCGAATACTT
Source organism: Methylomonas sp. PHL2-19 (assembly GCF_059331595.1). Taxonomy (NCBI): domain Bacteria; kingdom Pseudomonadati; phylum Pseudomonadota; class Gammaproteobacteria; order Methylococcales; family Methylococcaceae; genus Methylomonas; species Methylomonas sp. PHL2-19. The sequence continues at coordinate 3,012,661 of NZ_CP196839.1, read as the reverse complement.
GCGGACGGATTTTATTTTATAATCGCCCGCTCCATTTTATGTGTCCATCATAGGAAAGTGTTATGAAAAAAACCTCGTTGCTCGTTTCAACCGTTTTATTTTTGTTCGCCGGTTTTGCCCATGCTCATGGTCCGGTTAGAGCAAAAATGACAGCCACCATCACTGTTGATGCCCCAGCGGCCAAAGTGTGGGATTTGATCAAGAACTACGATGATATGTCTTGGCACCCAGGCATTAAAAGCGTGAAAGGCGACGGCACCAATAACAAAGGCGCTATCCGCGTGTTGACTTTGGCGAACGGTACCATCACAGAAGAATTAAAGGCCTATGACGCAGCGAAATTCTCTTACAAATACAAAATCACCGATATGAGCTCAACCGGCACCATTAAACACGCCGGTCAAGACGAGCCGCTGCCAGTATTGCCAGTGGGTAACTATGCGGCAGAATTGTCCGTGAACGACAAAGGCGGAAAAGCCGAAATCGAGTGGGTAGCCACTTATTACCGTGCCTATGTTAACAACAACCCACCAGCGGAGTTGAACGAAGAAACTGCCGATAAAGCGGTTAGCAATGTTTTGAAAACCGGTCTGGAAGCGATTGCCAAGAAAGTTGGCTCTGGTTCCGCCGCAGTTGAGATCGATATTAAACGCTAAGCTTTTGTTATTCGGTTCTCGGTCATTCGCGCCGAGAACCCTCGCCCCCCATTCCTGTCATTCTCACCATGCGCATCAGATATTCGTTGTTGGCTTTTTCATTGCTCGGTGCATCCGCATCCGGCGTTAGCGCTGATTCGCGCGCTTTTATTACCAATCAGTTGGATAATTCGGTATCTGTTATCGATACCAAAAGCCAACAGGTCATTGAAACGATCAAAGTGGAAGGTAAGCCGGCTGGCGTTGCGCTGAATCAACCGAAGAAACAGGTATATATCAGCACCCCGGAAGGTGGCGGATTTGCGGTTTTGGATAGCGAAAAACTCACTAAATTGACCAAGGTTAAGGTCGGCGGCGCTTCTCTAGGGATCACCGCGGACAGAAAGGGCGAGCAGGTATTTGTCGCTGATTGGTATGAAAATTCTGTGACGGTTTTTGATACCAAAAACTTCGCGAAAATTAAAACGCTTACGGTCGGCAAATCGCCGTCCGGCATGACCGTTAGTCCGGACAACCGCTGGTTATACGTTGCCAATCGTATCGACGATTCGATTTCGCAAATCGATTTAAGCAAACTGACTATCCGTAATACCACCAAAGTCGGCGCGCATCCGTTTGGCATAGCGGTGGATAGTCAGGGTAAGCGTTTGTATTCCGCTAACGTGGAAAGTGACAATGTGACCGTTTTGGACGCCCGCAGTCTAAAGCGTTTGGCTACCATCAAGGTTGGCGCCAGGCCGTATGCGGTTGCACTGGCGTTGAACGATAGCCTGCTGTTTGTTACTAATCAGGACGATAGCACCGTATCGGTCGTTGATACCACCACATATAAGCAAATTGACGTGGTCGCAGTCGGCGATAAGCCGGAAGGCATCAGCACGCATCCGGACGACCAGAACGTCTATGTTGCCAACTGGTTTGACAATAATGTGTCCGTCATCGACGCTAAAACCCTGAAAGTGGTGAACACGATCAAAACGGGGGAGGGCAGCCGTGCTTTTGGCGAGTTCATTGCGCGCTAGGTGATTCGGCATTTTGATGGTCGCGCATGTATGGTAGACTGCGCGCCGTTGCTAACCTCATTGAGAAATATATGGCTGAAACCGTTGAAGATTTAACCATTAGTTACGAAGACGGCGGCGTTGAAACTGTCAAAGAACTGGACAAAAAAGTCCTGAGCAAGGGCGCTTGGGCGACGGTTATTTACCGTTATCAGGATTGGGAGCCGGCTAAAAATCAATATAGCCAGGATAGATTTAGCATTCGCCGCTATCAAAAACGCAACGGCGAATATCAGCAAAAATCTAAATTCAATATTTCCAGCGAAAAACAAGCGCAAGAGTTAATCGACGCGCTACAGGGTTGGTTGGCGGAAGCCAAATAAACCGCTTCAGTTTAGCGAGGCGTTTGTTTAATAAGCCTCGCTATACTAATCCACCCATTCATATATCTCTGTCAAAGCCGGATCGCATTTGCAGCAACTAGTGCCGCAGGAAGCGCCGACAGGACTTAATCGTACTTTGCCTTTGTTGATCCACTTGCCCAGCATGCCGCGTAAAGCGTCGGCATCCATGTGAAAGTGCAACACAAGATCACTCAAAGTGACTCGGCGTTTTTCCTGCAAATAACTGCGTAAGTCGGACAATATCATTGCGGGACGCCACTGGCTTGGCGCACGCCGTAAAATCGCAACAGGAATAGTACTCCGGCAAAGATAAGCGTTAATGCCAATATCCAGACGACAGCTGAATCGGGGTGCTGGGCATAAGTCATGCCTTGGTAGAAGAGGGTAGCGGTCAAGTAAGCCACAAAAGTAGTCCAGCACACCACAAACAAAGCCCAGCTGCCGTTGGTTTCTTTGTATATTGCCGCAGTGGCGGCTACGCAGGGCGCATACAATAATATAAACAGCAAATAGGCGAAGGCACCGATCTGACCATCAAAATGGGCTTGCATGACGCCGAAAGTATCGAGTTTGACTTGCTGCTGTTCCGCTGCCGCAGCCTGATCGGAGATATTGGCGATACCCAATCCCAATGGGTCCAGCAGCTTGTCGGCAATGGCCGTCAGGTTGTCCGGTACCGTTTGACAAGCCTCTAACAGGGCTTGCTGTAAATCAAAGCTTTTTTCTTCTTCGGTATGATCGGAAACGGCCATTTGACTGTACAACGCATCCAACGTCCCGACTACGGCTTCCTTAGCCAACACGCCGGTAAAGATGCCGACGGTCGCCGGCCAGTTATCGTGGGCGATACCCATGGGGTGGAATACAGGTGTCAATGCGCGGCCGATTTCGCTTAGTACTGATTTATCGCTATTTTCCTGTCCGAAACTACCGTCCGTACCCAAAGAATTTAATACATTTAACACCAGTACCATAGGCACGATGACTTTGCCTGCGTTGAAGATAAAGGTTTTCAAGCGTTCCCAGGTTTTGGTGTAGACACCTTGCAAAGTGGGCAAATGGTATGCGGGTAGTTCCATCAAAAAAGGAGTAGGGGAGCCGCGCAGCAAGGTGTGACGCATGATTAAACCGGTCAATACCGCCACCACAATCCCGAATAAATACAAACCAAACACCAGATTCTGACCGCCGACAGGAAAGAAGGCTGCGGCAAACAAGGCATAAACGGGCAGGCGGGCGCCGCAGGACATGAACGGATTCATCAAATTGGTCAATACCCGGTCACGCTGATTATCCAGCGTCCGGGTCGCGATAATGGCCGGTACATTGCAGCCAAAACCGACGATCATCGGCACAAACGATTTGCCGGGCAGGCCGATGATGCACATGAACCGGTCCATTACAAATGCAGCTCTGGACATGTAGCCGGAATCTTCCAGCATCGATAAAAATATGAATAAAAAGCCGACAATGGGGATAAAGGTAGACACCACTTGAATACCGCCGCCGATGCCGCTGCTGATCAACACCACCAGCCAAGCAGGCCAATTCATGCCGGTTAATAGTTCGCTTAAACCGTCCACCAGTAACGCACCGACCGCTTTGTCGAAAAAGTCAACGAAAGCACTGCCGATGTTGATGGTAAACATGAACATGGCATACATGACCAACAAGAAAATCGGAATCCCCAAAAATCGATTTAACACCACGCTGTCGATTTTATCGGTGGTGCTGCGGGAAACCTCGTTAAGTTTGCAGACGCTGGTTTGTACCAGTTGATTAACCAAACCGTAGCGCGCGTCGGCCGCGAGTATGTCGATTTCATCTTGAGTTTGCGTTTCGATATCGGCGCGGAATTGTTCGGCAATTTTTTGTAGTTCAGGGCCGGCAAGTTGTTTTGCCAAGGTATCATTTTCAAGTAAGCGCAAGGCAAGCCAGCGGCTGTCACAAATTAAATCGACAGATTGCTGAGCCAATAGGGGCTGTAATTGACTGACAGCTTGTTCTATAGCTGGATGGTAATTGACTTGTAATGCGGGAATGGGCTTGCTGAGGCAGGCTTTATTGATAAGGTCGCGTAATTCCTTAATGCCGGAACCCGTAGCGGCGGTAACCGGTACTACCGGGCAAGCCATTTGTTTGGTAAGCAGTTCGATGTCGATCTTGATGCCGCGCTTTTTTACCGCATCCATCATGTTCAGTACCAAAATCATCGGCACCCGCATTTCTATCAATTGCGAGGTTAGATATAGGTTTCGTTCTATATTGGAGGCATCGACGATGTTAATGATTAAATCAGCTTGGCGGGAAGCGACGTAATCTCGCGCGACTTTTTCGTCCAGGGAGATACTGTCGTCGTCGGCTTCTAATGAATAAGTGCCGGGTAGATCAACCAGGCTTATCTGTTTGCCTTGGTGCGCGTATTCGCCGGTTTTTTGTTCAACAGTCACACCAGGCCAATTGCCGACGTGTTGCCTGGAGCCGGTCAGTGCATTGAACAGTGTGGTTTTTCCGCAATTTGGGTTACCAACTACGCCAACAGTAAAATCCATACTCATATTTTTTCTATAAGTAAGACGGAGGCCTCGTTTTTACGCAACGACAATGAAAAGCCGCGAATTTTGATTTCAACCGGATCGCCCATCGGTGCAAATCGCGTAATTGTAAATTCAGTGCCTGGCGTTAAACCCATGGCCAACAATTTCTTGCGATAAACGCCACCCGATTGATCGAATCCAACTATACGGCCTGTATCGCCAGTCGCCAGCGCTTTAAGATATGTCGACATGCAAACTAATTAATAATTGTTCTCATTAAGTTGCAATATAGCACATCATCCCAAAGGGATGACAATATTAGTTTACCGAATAACTACAGATTGCAATAAGTTCGCATAATGTATATTATGTTAAATTATATGGATTGCGAAAACACGCTTTTGCCACGATGCCAAATTTTATCGGTAATTCGCTATTTTTGAATTGCGCAAGCATACACTACACTACACTAATCCAGGAATTTCCACGCCGTTCTGGTAGCGCGGAAACACGTTCTGGTCAACAAAGGAGTTAGCGCATGACGACACTGGAAACAGCTTTACCAGCGGTTATCTCACCACTGAGCCAAAAAGAACTAAAAGGCATCAACGCCTATTGGCGAGCCTGCAATTATTTAGCGGCCGGCATGATTTATCTACGCGATAACCCTTTATTAAAAGAATCGCTGAAACCGGACCACATCAAAAACCGGCTGCTCGGCCACTGGGGTTCCAGTCCCGGTTTGAGCTTTATCTACGTACATCTCAACCGGCTGATCAAACAATACGATCTTAACGCGATATTTCTGGCTGGCCCTGGTCACGGTGCGCCGGGAGTGTTGGCACCAGTCTATCTCGAAGGCACTTACGCGGAAATCTACCCAAACAAAGGCGAAGACGAAGAAGGTCTATTGCAGTTTTTTAAAGAATTTTCGTTCCCAGGTGGCATCGGCAGCCACTGCACCCCGGAGACGCCGGGCTCGATCCATGAAGGCGGCGAGTTGGGTTACAGCATTTCCCATGCTTATGGCGCCGCTTACGATAATCCGGATTTGCTGGTGGCGGTGGTGGTCGGCGACGGCGAAGCCGAAACCGGGCCGCTCGCTACATCGTGGCATTCGAATAAATTTCTGAATCCGATCCGCGACGGCGCGGTGTTGCCCATCCTGCATCTAAACGGCTACAAGATCAACAATCCGACTTTGTTATCACGGATTCCTCATGAAGAGCTGGAACAACTGTTTCGCGGCTACGGCTATACGCCCTATTTCGTCGAAGGTAGCGATCCCGAAACCATGCATCAGCTGATGGCTGGTGTACTGGAAACTTGCGTACTGGAGATTCGGCGGATCCAGCAAGAAGCCCGCGCAAGCGGCATCCCTACCCGGCCGCATTGGCCGATGATTATCTTACGCAGCCCGAAAGGCTGGACCGGGCCGAAAGACGTGGATGGGCATAAAGTCGAAGCCTTTTGGCGCTCCCATCAAGTACCGCTGGCCGGCGTGAAAGACAACCCGGCGCATATGCAATTATTGTCTGACTGGCTGCACAGTTACAAACCGGAAGAATTGTTCGATGAGAATGGCAAGCTGATTCCCGAATTAAAAGCCCTGGCTCCACAAGGCAGCCGGCGGATGAGCGCGAACCCACATGCCAACGGTGGTCTGTTGCGTAAGGCTTTACGGATGCCGGATTTTCAAGATTATGCCTTGGCGTTGGACGGCCACGGTAAAGTGTCGGCGGAAAATACCCGGCCGCTGGGCAAGTTTTTGCGCGACATCATGAACGCCAATATGCACAACTTTCGGGTGTTTGGCCCCGACGAAAACAGCTCCAATAAACTGGATGATGTTTACAAAGCCAGTAAGAAAACCTGGCTGGCGGATTATCTGCCGGAAGATGCCGACGGCGGCGAACTGGCGACGGATGGCCGGGTGATGGAAATGCTCTCTGAACATACTCTGGAAGGCTGGCTGGAAGGCTATTTACTAACCGGACGCCACGGCTTTTTTTCGTCCTACGAAGCCTTTGTACATGTCATAGATTCCATGTTCAATCAACACGCCAAGTGGCTGGCGATGTCCAAGGCCGTGTCCTGGCGGGCGCCGGTGTCATCATTGAATTTGCTGATTACTTCCACGGTCTGGCGGCAGGATCACAATGGCTTTACGCATCAAGACCCCGGCTTTTTGGACTTGGTCGTCAACAAAAGCCCGTCGGTAACGCGCATCTATTTGCCGCCCGATGTTAACTGCCTGCTGTCTGTTGCCAACCATTGTTTGCAAAGTACCGACTACATTAACGTGATAGTTTGCGACAAACAAAAACATCTGCAATACCTGGATATGGACGCGGCGATCAAACATTGCACCAAGGGCATCGGTATTTGGGAATGGGCCAGTAATGACGATGGTGCCGAGCCCGATCTGGTGATGGCCAGCGCCGGCGACATTCCCACCAAGGAAGCCTTGGCTGCGGTGGTTTTGTTGCGAGAGCACTTTCCCCAATTGAAAATTCGTTTCATCAACGTGGTGGATTTGTACAAGCTAGTGCCGGCCAGCGAGCATCCGCACGGTCTGTCGGATCGGGATTTCGACAGTTTGTTTACCGTCGATAAACCGGTGATCTTCAACTTCCACGGTTATCCCTGGCTAATTCATAGGCTGGCCTATCGGCGCCATAACCATAGTAATCTGCATGTACGTGGCTACAAGGAAAAAGGCAGTATTAACACCCCGTTGGAACTAGCCATTCAAAACGAAACCGACCGTTTCAGCCTGGCAATCGATGCGATAGATCGGATTCCGGCCTTGCAAGTATCCGGTGCCCACGTCAAGGAAAAACTGCGTGACCGGAAAATCGATTGCCGCAACTACGCTTACGAGCACGGCATAGACCGGCCGGAAGACGACCAATGGCACTGGCCGTATTAAAGTTGACGATAAATTGTGCGGTACAACTGCCGCATGCGCCGAATATGCGCGTCCGCTAACGGTTTATCGCCGTAACGGGCCGCTTCGAACAAACCGGTGATTTCCGCCGCACTGCGTCGCGCATCGCGATGCCGACGACTGATTTGCGCCAGATATTCGCGGGTGTTGGCGGTATCGGCGCGAGGCACGTCGTGCAATGCAAACAGCCGCGCCATGGCTCGGTAATACTGGCGAGCTGCGGGTTCGCCGCCGGCATGGCGGCCGATCACCCCCAAACGCAGATAGTCCCATTGGGTTATTAGCCAAAGTACCCAAGGGATTTCCCGCAATAACGCCCCGAACGCCAGTAAAATGGCCAGTAAAATCAAAGCCAGCAAACCCAATATGGCCGCCAGCCAGTGCTCGCGCAGCCATTGTTTCAACCACTCCCACCAGTCGAAAATCACCGCAACGGCAGGAACCAAAGTTTGTTGTGCCGATTCACTAAGGTCGGCAATGCCGTCGATCGCCGCCGCCTGCCAGGCCGGCATATTCACTCGCTTAGCGGCGGCACGCATGTCCTCTGGGCTCGGCCAACGGCTGCCGGTCTGCCATTTTTGGCCTGTGCCCTCTCCTCCTCCCGCAGCTTGTTGTTGCTCGCCACCCGCTTTTTCGGCTGGCTGATCGGAACCGGTTTGGCCGCCGCTGCCGGCTTGTTCGATATCGCCGCCGGGATTTTGCAAGCTGACCTGGCCGAAACGCCACTCCAGATAAGGCCAGTTGATTTGCGGCGTTATCAGATAAAGCCCGCCACCGATCAGCACGATGGCGGCGGTGGCCGCCAAAATGGCCGCGCCCTGCCCTTGGCTGCTGGGCCGGCCTAGACTCAAACGCTGCAGGTCCGCACCGCGCCGCTGAACTTGTTCGGCAAGCAGACAAAACACCACCGTCACGATATAAGGCGCTAGATAAAACAACATGGTCCAGTCGGCGCGGTAATGCGAGGCGGCAAACAATACTATCGCCAGCGACACCAACAACCCCAGATTCATCTCGCGCCGGCCGGTGGTGACGCAATTGTAGGAAGCCTGCAACATCGCCAATAGATACAACCCGGCGCGCGGCATACCCCAAATCGGCATAAATACCAATACGAACAATAAGAAACCGATAAACAACACGGCCTTTTGCCACACCTTGCCCGCTCCCGAAAGCCAGTGGTTTTGTCGCCAGCCGACAATGGACGTGCCACCGAATACGATAGCCCAGAACAGCATTTCCCGCGCAAAGCTGCCGTATTGGATATCCAAAAACGCATTACAGGCGACGGCCAGCCATTGCGCTAGAAACAATCCCACATAGACTGGAAAACTCAGCGGAGAGGCGGTCATCGGTTAAACAGCGCCGTTAAGTCGTCGCCTCGTCGTACCGTGACGCAATGCGCGCCCAATTCCAGTAAACCGGCGTTCAATGTCCGGTCGCTGCTGTCGCGACGGGTCCAACTGGCGGCGTTTAGAAAGCTGTCACGTTCAAACAATACCGCGAACAAATACACGCCCTTGGCCCGCAGCAAAGCCAGCGCCTGCAGGGTTTTGGTATTGCGGTGCGGCGGCTCGGCCAATAACAGCACGACCGTTTCGCCGCGCACGCAATTCAACGCAATCTCGGTCAGTAATTTGGCATACGGCGTGTCGCCGTCGGCCTCCGCGATTGCCAGCGCATCCAGGATGGCTTGGTAATGAAAATCGCCTTTGCCGGACAAAATCCGCAAAGGCTGTGCGGCATCAGCCAACACGCGGCTGTGCATATTCTGGCTACAGGCATAAGCCGCCACGGAGGCGGCGATGCGTATCGCGTATTCCAGGGTACTGTGCTTGCCGCGGCCGATATTGGCGTCCTTGGCCAAATCCAGGGCGATGCAGATGCAGGCCGACGCCAAAGGTTCGAACTCCTTGACCATCAACTCATTCAAGCGCGCCGTAGTCGGCCAATGGATATGCCGAGGGTTGTCGCCGCGCCGGTATTCGCGCAGCCCGGAGAATTCCGCCGCACCGGCGCCTTCCGGCAGACAATAACCACCGCGGTGAATCTGACTGGGCGCGCCGAACAGCGGCAGCGATAGAATCGGAAAGACCTTCGGATATATGGTCAGGGTTTGCCGGGAACGGTCGGCGCGGCTGCGCGCCTCTGCTAAGCCCAACGGAAAACCGGACGCCAAGCCCATTGGCCCCAGTTTATAAAAGCCGCGTTTTTCACACAGCAAGGGTACGTCGAAACTGCGCACGCCGCGACCTGGCACGTAGGCAACGCTGCCCAGCAATTTATCACCGTCGTTGGCGCCCTGTTCGGCGGCATCGACGAAAGGCAAGCGGTCGACCAACTCCACCATGAAGCGCGGCAGCCAGCCGCGATTTTGTACGTCGACCCGGAACACGATGGTTTCACCTTCCAACGCCCGTTGCGGTCCGACCCGTCGCACCGATAAGCGTTGCAGCAACCAACGCGGCCAAAGCATGCCGGTCAATAAGGCGGCACTGAGCAATGCAGCGAGCAGCCAAGGCAAGCTCTGTTCGCGGCTGATCGCCGCCAGATACGCGGCCAGCGTAAAGCCGCACAAGATTAAAAATTTCAGCCTCAGCGCCATTGTGGTCTAGCGATCAAACTACCGGCGGTGGCAGCCGGTCGAGAATTTCCGCGAGAATTTCGCCGGCATTGCGCCCCAGCACCGCGGCCTGCGGTTTGACGATCAGGCGGTGTTCCAAAATAGCCGGCGCGATGATTTTCACCAAATCCGGCGACACGAAATCCCGGCCGCGTAAATAAGCCAAGCCTTGTGCACCGCGCGCCAAGGCCAAGGTACCGCGCGGACTGATACCCAAGCGCAAATCGCTATGCTGGCGGCTGGCGGCGCTGATACCGACCATATACTTAGCCACGTCCATACTAATATGCACCGCCTTGACCTGCGCGCGCGCGGCCAGAATGTCGGCTTCGGACGTGACGGCCGGCAAGCTGTCGATAGGATGAGTCTGGGTTTGCGCCGCCAGTATCCGCATTTCCTGTTCGATATTGGGGTACTCCATCCGCAAGCGCATGAAAAACCGGTCCAATTGTGCTTCGGGCAAGGCGTGGGTGCCGGCCATATCGATTGGGTTTTGGGTGGCCAGCACCATAAACAGCTTGGGCAGTTCATGTGTATACCCGTCCACGCTGACATGAAATTCTTCCATGCATTCCAACAACGCCGATTGCGCGCGCGGTGTGGCTCGGTTGATTTCGTCGGCTAGCAGCAGATGGGTAAATACCGGCCCCGGCCGGAATTCGAAATCGGCGGTTTTTTGATTGTAGATAGCGACACCGGTAATGTCCGACGGTAATAAATCCGAGGTGCATTGCAGGCGTTTCATGTCCACCGCCACCGAACGGGCCAATGCCCTGGCCAACATGGTCTTGCCGGTCCCCGGCACATCCTCCAGCAACACGTGGCCGCGGCACAGCATCGCGACCACGGCCAATTCGATGACCGACCGTTTGCCGATAATGACTTTTTCGACGTTTTCAATTAAAGAAAGCATGGCATCCATTAGCTGAGGATTGTCCTGTTAAAGATATGAGCGGGAAATGGGAGAGCCAAGCTTAGCAGAGCCTGGCCGTTTGTCATTCCGGACTACGAGTTAAGGCGCTTGGCAGTAAATTCGGTATCGGAAAATAGGGCCAACACCGCGAATATCACAATCGCCACCAGCGTCGTGCCCGCAGCGGCGACAGATAAGCCAAAAAACGTCAACCAGGAAACAAAAGCATAATAAATGGCCGGCATGACGGCGTTATAACCAAGCGATAGGCCTATGACTCCGAGCAATAACCAGATCGCAAAATTCAAACCAACGCTAATTCGCGCCAAGTAATAAACCGGTTTAACGATACGCTCCTTACGCTTGCCCAGTCCGAAAAATACCAGGCCATAGAGCACGATCAAAGCCGAACCGTAAACGAACAGTTCCGGGTGCTGGGCCGCCGACGTCGCTTGATCGAATACATAAAGCACGCTTGCATTTATGTTGCTCTGCGCCAGCAGATGGTTTGCCAATGTCCCGGGATTCGCGGACTCCGCAGTGTCGGGAATAAAATCCGGGAAAAAGAAAACGGCTTGTTGCGGCACGATTAACGTCGAATTGGGCAATGCACTCAGCGGATATTTACCGGCCGGTTTGCCATTAACCGACAATATGCCCGCCGCAAAACCGACTTCATCGCCGGGCATACCGACGATTCTGCTGATCTGCATTTTGCCGGCCGCATCGTCAAAGCTGATCAAGCGTCCGGCTGCCAAATCCACTTTAGCGGACATTACCATAAAAGCGTTCTTGGACAACTCCTTGTATAAGGGATTGGCCGATGCCATGCGGCTGATCGGGTGGTACATAACGGTATAAATGATCGGTAAGCCGAAAACGACCACCGCCAGCAGGCTGAGCAGCGTTGGCCCCAATGAAGATCGATTAACGCGCATAGTGATTCGTCCAAGTCAAAAGCCCTAAAGACTAGCACAGCCTGAAAACCGTGCATGTTGGCGACGCGGATAGATGGATGATCGGGTTGGGATGTGCCCAATCTTTGGCATTGCATCAACAACGCAGAGTTAAATTCGATGCAGTGGCTGTTGGCTGAGAAGGTTTGGAAAAGTAAAAATGCTGCTTAGCTGGCAAAGGCTGGAAATTTCCGGAAAAACTAACTTACACTGCGGCGACCAGCCAGCAGGCTTTGTTGCAGTTTGTTGTCGTCTACCCATAAATCGCCGGCCAACAGTTGCGCGATCTGGGCTTTCAAATCCGGATCGCGGTCGGCTTCGAAAAACAAGTTATGGACAATATTGGATTGATAAAAACGTTCGACGAATAATCGCATCGTATTAAAACCCAGCAAGTACTGGTCATCGTCCTCGGTGTGCAGCTCCGGATCGGCTTCCCGCCCGTCGCTTAGCCCAAAATGGACGCGGTCGGCAACCCGGGCGGCGCTGGTGAAGGCTAAAAATACGCCGGACGAAAACACCGGATCGAGGAAGCCAGCCGCATCGCCGCAGCAAGCATAGCGGACGCCGTAGCGGCTTTGGTTGGTGTAACTGAAATCCGCTTCAACTCGCACCGGCGCGAATTGCGCCGCTCCTGTTATCAAACGACTCAGGAGCGGCGATGCCGCCAGATAACGGCGCAACAATTCTTCCGCATCGCAGTCCTTGGGACGCTCTTTCTGTACCACCAAGCCCACGCTCAAACGGCGTCCAGCCAACGGAATGATCCAGATCCAGCCGATGTCTACGACCGGCACGTATATATTGCCGGAACGGAACAATTCATCGGCCTCCTCGCCCGCTTGAATATTCTCGAAGTGGGTATACACCGCAAATTTGCCCAAATTTTCGATACGCTTGATGGCTTTGTCTTTCCTGCCCATTAACGCGCTGCGGCCCGTGGCATCGATCAGATAACGGCAGCAGTATTGGCCTTTATCGGACACGACGTCCACCCCTGCCGGTTGGCAGGCAACGTCCAGTACTTTTTCGTCCTGATGGGTATCGACGCCGTGTTTGCCGGCGTTTTCAAACAGCATCTGATCGAATGGGGCACGTTCGATCTGGTAGGTCTTGCGATTGATTGCCAACGGAAAATACATACGTTGTTCGGTAGCTTCGTCGATGAACACCGCTCCGCTTTTCGATAGGTTGCCAGCGCTCCAATCTATCCCCAAGCGTTCGACGACCGGTTCGCTGAACGGCAGCATGGATTCGCCAATGTGAAAACGCGGATGCCTGCCGCTCTCCAACAGCAAAACCTTGTGGCCATATTGCGCCAGCAAGGTCGCGGCCGTCGAGCCGGCCGGACCGCCACCGACAACGACCACATCATGGTCAAAAGGGTTTTGCTGGTTGTCTATCATCTTTAAAGATTAACGCATTAGTCGTTTGGATAACCGTCTTCGGCTGCATTGTAAATGGCCCGAAACACAGTCCAATGCACGCCACCGATACCGGCACCGGTGTAAGTAATGATGCCTACGCCTTTGTAAAACTCATCGGTCCGCATCACGTCCGGACCGAAATAAAACGGAATCCAGGCTTTGCCGGTTTGGTAAGACTTGGTATCTGTGGGTTGGCCGAGAATTTCATGGACTTGGCCCTGAGTCATCCCCAGCTTGAGTTTGGCGAATGGGCTATTGGCCGGAAAATTACCGTCAATCCGCGATTCCGGGGCGGTGCTTGATTGAGCCGCCGGCGTGCCTGCTTGCGCGGGCGCCTTATTGCTGGATGCGCAGCCGGCAGCCAGCGCCAGAGTCGCGAAGAATGCCAAAGTTTTATAGTGTTTCACGGAAATACCTTTTGCTTAGTTTTGGTAGCGGTCAATAGTAGTTCAGTTGCCGCAGTTTTTCAGCCTTGTCTGTTTTTGGATAATAAAAGCCATTACTTCCAACTACCTAAATCAACTTGCCAGCCCGCCGTATTCGGCGTTAGCGCTATAGCTTGCGCTCCTGACTTAACTGAAGCGGCTTCAAGCAAGGGAATGGCGCCTAAAATGGGCATGCTATCCGCGGATTTTGTCCAGGCTGATGGAAAAATGGCCTCGCCAGGTTGTGGCCTGCCTAGTTGCAAGGAACTACCCACCACCGCACCTGCCGCCAATACCAACGCGCAGGCAAAAGCCGGACTGCCCTTACCGGACGCCAGATATTCCGGCCAAATTTCATCGTAACAAACCAATAGCAGTTCACCACCCTGGCAAGCCAACTGGCACCAGGCTTCCAGCATGGCCATCGCAAAGGTGTCGGTCCCGGCGGCTATGGCGCTGGCAGGCTGAGTGCATTGTTGGGCGATGCTCCAATAACCGGCCGCGGTGTTTTGCACGGAATTATGAAAAGCAGCCGGAGAAATCACACCATCCGCTTTGACCAATTCGCTGCAGAGTTGATCGGTGGTCTTTATTTCGCCGGCCACACTGGCAAATATCGAGGGTAGCGTCGCGGGCGAACGCCGGGCATGCCCGCAAGCCGCAGTAGCAGCGCTAAACGCCATTTGCATCGCTTGGCTACTGCGCCGGCGCAACAGCGGCGGAATCGCTTCGCGGTCAATATCAAAGGCTGGAAACGGCAGACTGGCCCTAAACTCGGCGTCCGGCGCACAGGCTCCAAAGCCAAGCAGGCTCATGCAGTCCATCACGCGGCCTCCAGTAACACGCTGGCGTTGTTGCCGCCAAAGCCAAACGCATTACTCAAGATCAGTCGCGGGCTAATTTCCAGGTTCGGTGCATCGACCACCGGGAACAGGCATACCGGATCCGGTTGCCGCAAGCCGCAGGTACCGGGTAGAAACCCATGCTCCAAAGCCAGTAGGCTAACCACAGTCTCCACCGCACCTGCCGCACCCAGGGTATGACCCAGCAAACCCTTCACGCCGCTGCAGGGCGGCGGGTTTGGAAACAGGCTGGCCACGGCTCTAGCTTCGGAAAGATCGTTCAGCGAACTGGCTGTGGCGTGCAGATTGATGTAATCGACCGAGCCAACATCGCGTCCCGCCAGACGCAAGGCTTGAGCCATTGCTGTAGCGGCACCGGCACCGTCCGGATGAGGGGCACTCATGTGGTGGGCGTCGGAAGATTCGCCTACTGCCAACAATCTAGGCCTGTCGTCATGGTCGGCGCGTGGCTTTTCCAGCAATAGCAAAGCAGCGCCCTCCCCTATGTTGATGCCTTGGCGCTCGGCATCCATTGGTCTGCAGGCGTCCGGCGAGATAAGCTGTAAACTGCTGAAGCCGTGCAGCGTCAGACGGCATAAACTATCCACGCCAGCCACCAACACCGCGTCGCAACAATCTACGTTAATCAATCTTTGCGCCGCCGCCAAGGCTTTGGCGCTGGACGAACAGGCCGTGGAAATGGCATAGCAAGGCCCTTGCAAACCAAACTCCAGCTTTAAAAACTCGGCAGTCGCTTGGGCCGTTTGCACCTTGGTAAAGTAAAAATCGTCAGGCATTACGCCGTCTTGTAGCAGATGAGAATACGCATTCTCGGAGTCGTAGATGCCGGAGGTGCTAGTGCCCAGGACTAAACCCACACGTGCCTTGCCGTAGCTTGCGATTGCCCGCTCCACGTTGGCGCGAAAATCGCCTTGCGCCAGCGCTTTTAAAGCCAGTCTGGCGTTGCGGCAGTCATAGGCCTGCAAGCTAGGGCGAATTTCCGGTAACGGTGAAGCCACCTCGCCTACCAAGGTATCAAAAGGAATAGCAAATAGCGTCAGCGGTTTCAGGCAAGTACGGTTGGCGATCAGGCTGGCATACAAGGCTTCTACATCGTCGCCACCGGCACTAACGCACTGGTAGGCCGTGACGGCGACTGGAGAAATCAGCGGGGAAATACTCATTAATTCTTCGGTTTCTGGATCAGTAAAGGGCAGAGAAGAAAACCCAAGGTCACCCCCAAGCTTACCGAGAGTGCCAGAATTGGCAAGGTCGGCGTCTTGCCCAAACCCAGCGCGCCGAATGAAGCGATTGTGGTCAGTGTGGATGAGGCGATCGCATGGTAGGTAACATCGGCATCCTTACCGCGATTATCGATAAAGAATATGCCATAATCCACGCACAACGATACCGACAATAACAGGCCGATCACGTGTAGAAAACTGACTTCTTCGCCCATCAGCGCCCACGTCGCGAAAATGAACAGAACGGATGCCACCGAAGGCAGCAAGGTCAAAAACACCTTGCGCAGATTGCGTTGTTGCAGCCAGATGAACAAGGCCATCACCGCGATGCCAACGCCCAGCATAAGCAAGGATCGGTCTCGGTATTTACCCGCCAAATGATCCAATTGATCTTTTTGACTGAAATAACGCGTACCTTCCAAACCGGCCAGGCCCGCTATCAGTTTCTCGGGATCGTGTTCTCCCAACCACAGCGACAACATCACCCCGGTTTGCCCACTGACTATTTGCCCGGACAGAATATGTCTGACCGGCGAGTCCATCACCGACTCAGGTTGCAGCGCTGCGGGGGACGCCGGGGCTAACGTCCCTAACTTCTCGACCGACAAGCCCGCCTGAGCTAAGCCGGCTTGCCAAGCTTGCTGAAATTCCGGCGTCAGGCCACGTTGGTAAACCTGGCTGTTCTCGGTTTGCAACTGCTTGGATACCAACCACGGAAACAGGCCGTGATATTCGCTAATGACTCCGGCTTGCTTTAAAGACTGCAACCGGCGTTCGGCGGCTTCGGACCGTTGCAGCGCAGTTTCCCAGTCGTCGGCTTGTATCAACACAAAACGGCCCGGTTCGATACTGGAAAAATGCGCGCGCACTGCCGCATCCTGCTGTTTTAAGCTATCCATATTGACCGCCAGTTGCTGCATATCGCTCATCCAACGAATTTGCGGCAGACATAGCACAGCCATGACGACGCTTGCGGCGAACAGGCCGAGCAAGATTTTCCGGTGCCGGCCGCAAAAATCCACCCAAGCGCCGATGCCCGGCAAATGTGCGGCGTGCAACGATGAATTGATCAGCAAAGCCGGCAATACCCAGCGGGTCAAGCCCAGCGAGCCGACGACGCTGGCCAAGGCAAATACGGCAATTTGCTCGAAGCCTGGAAAACCGGTAAAGCCCAAGGCGCCGTAGCCGATCACCGTGGTCAAGCCGCCCATCAACAGGCTGGGCCACAACAGCTTGGCCGCCGCTAGCGGAGTATTGCGATGCTTAGCGCAATGCACCATCACATGAATCGGGTAATCGGAGGAGATGCCGATCAAACTGGCGCCCAAGGCCAGCGTCAGACTGTGGACTTGCGGAAAGACTAAAGCCGTTGCCAGGGTGCCGATTACAAACGACGCGCCCTGCACCATCATCACCCAATGCAAAGCCGAGAACGAGTGAAACAGGAATAAAAATACTAAGGCCACCGCCAGACTGGACACCACCGACACCAGCGTCACATCCTGACTAATCTCGCTCTGCGCGGAGACGCTGAACACCGGCACCCCGGCCATCGACAACTTAAACGCGCCGCCGGCTTCTGCGTTCAAATTGTCGAAGCCGGCCCGAATCGCCGCTTGCAGGCGCGTCTGCGCTGCCGAATCCAGCGCCGCCGGCCGGCTTTGCAAGATTAACGCGCCACCCTGACTGCGTTTGGCTTGCTGCTGAAATTGCCCCTGTAACGCCTTGAAGCCGTTGAGCGACAGCAACAACGGATCTTGCTTGGCAATGGTTTTCACAAAGCTACCTTGCGGCGACAGCAAGGCTTGCTTCAATCCTGCGGCTTTGGCCGGCAACTGGGTTGGGTCGAACAAATCAGGCGCGTCTTGTTCGGGGTTTAGACTGAACAACCGGGCGTGGTATGGCGCATACGAAGCTACGGCATCGACCCAGTCGCGGGGCGGCTGATCGGCCGGCCACACTTGCTCCACGTCACCCAGCTTAGCTAACTGACTAAGCAGTCTGGCACTGAATGCGGCCAGGGAAATTGGGGTTTCGCCGCCAATCGTGGCGTCTGTCACTGGAGGGTGATCGGACTTTTCCACCACCAGCAAATAGCGCCGCGACAGCTCGCCTGACTTCAACAAGCCGGCCAACAGCCTGGAGTCTTCATCGTCGGTCGCGGTAAAAAAAGCGTTCAGGTCTGTCTCGACCTTGATCTGCCAGAACGTGATGGCCAGGAATAAGGGAAACAGCAGCACAAACCAGCGCTTTCGCCAGACAAAAGACATGCCCTATTCTCCGCTGGCTTCCCGCAACAAACTGGGGAGCGAATAGTCCTGTATTTGTGCTGCCGTGGCTTTGTGCATGCGGTATTCGGTGGATTCGCCGTCCGGCTGTTTGATTAAAATGCGCCGTTGCTGGTCTTGGTCATCGCCGGATAATTCAATGGAAGGGAGATCATCACCGCTCAACTCGGGTTTCGGCGTCAAGCGCAAAGTCCATTGCGGGCCTTGCTTGTCGGCGGCGATGGCATAATTAAGCTGCAAGTCTTCGGTGCGGCCTTGCAGGATGCTGCGAAACACTTTGATTTGCTCGCCCGCCGGCCCCGCCGAATCCAAAGCCGCGCTGTGACGCTGGTTTTGCTGCGGGTCCCAGTAAAGCATGCGCTGTTCGGCGATAGCCATAATCACCCGCGCCGGTTGCAGTTGCAATTTGACCAGGCTACCGTCGGTGCCGGACAGCATGACACCTTGTCCGTGCCATGGCGCGTCTGCCAGTTCCAGCACGCGGGTTTCCTCATACTGAAACTGCGCCTGACCTGTTTGGCGGATTCGAGTCAATAACTCGCTCAGGACCGCGTCATCAGTCCATCCAAGCACGGGTAATATGGCTAAAAGCAAACACAGCGTGCGCTTTATCGTCATCCCTTGAATACCTTATGGCCTTTCATGGCGATGCATTTGAAGGTCTCCAGAGCCGGTGGAATTTCCAAATCCGGAAAGCGCTTGTGCCGGTAAAACCATTCACCGGTTCCGAGTAACCCCATCAACCCATACACCACTACACCGGTGTAAAGTGCCCAAGCGGTCTGCCCAATGATAGCCGGCAGCGCGGCGCAGATCGCGATGTTGACGGCAAAGAACAAGGTCCAAACCCAGGTCAGGTTCCGGCAATATTCGGCTATACCCGGCACTAACTCGGGAAACTGCAAACGCACCAAGCGTTCAATGAAAGAAGGCGGCGACCACAGGGTATGCCCGAATAAAAAAGTCAGCCACAAATAGGCAAACGACGGCACCAGCCAGACAAAATAGGTCTTGGCAAAATAGGCGCCGGCCAGCAACACTGCTGCCAGTAAAAAACTAAGCAAACGCGAGATTAGCCCGGACGATGTAAAACCGCGCCACAAGGTCAGCGCAGCGAAGACGATGAGTTCAAAGCTGGCAAATCCCAGACCAGCCAGATAGGCACTCAAAAAAGGATAAGCGACGACGATACCGGCGATAATCAGCGGTTTGACGACCTGCCCCATGGTTAACGGGTGCGATTAGCGGCGACGAATTCGGCGAGCGAGCGGAGAGAGAGAAAGATCTGATTATTGCGTTCGTCGCCGGAGGTGATCTTGATGCCGTATTGCCGGTCCAGCATCACGCCGATTTCCAGCGCGTCGATAGAGTCCAAACCCAATCCACCGCCGAACAAAGCATCATCCGGTGACAGGTCATCCGGGACGATGTCTTCCAGGAGCAAGCCCTCGATAAGCATGGTTTTCAATTGGCTGATCAAGTCTTCTGACATGGCTGTTCAAGTTCCATTAACAAACGCCGGATTCTACACAAATTCCCGCAGCGGTTCAAAATCACTTGGATTGCGGCGTGGGGAATGCCAAAATTGCTGCGAGCTTAGCCCACCCGAACTTCCAACTCCGACAAACCGACACGTGCGTCCTTTCCTGGCCTTCAAAGTCCTGCTGTTTACCCTGATAGTCCCCGGCGCGGTGCTGATTTACCTGCCTTACTACTTACTTTCGGATCCGGAGAACTGGCAGACAGTAAATGCGGCATGGGCGATACCTGCCGGCTTGTGTATCATGCTGGGCCTAGCTATTTACCTGCGCTGCGCCTGGGATTTTGCTGTCGCGGGCTTGGGTACGCCAGCGCCTATCGATCCACCGAAGAAACTGGTAGTGAGCGGCTTGTATAGGCGAACCCGCAATCCGATGTTTCAAGGCGTATTGCTGGTGCTGCTAGCGGAATGTTTGCTGTATGCCGATCCGGGCCTGATAGGCTATGCCGGCTCGATTGCGCTGTTTTTTCATATTACCGTGGTGTTTCGCGAAGAACCGGATTTGACCAGCCGGTTTGGTGCGTCTTACAGCCACTATTGTCGGCAAGTGCCGCGCTGGGGTTTTGCGTTAAAAGCCTTTTCCCCGGAGCCGATTTAACGCACGTGCTGCGCTTTGACTAGGATTTGTTTTTAACTCACCCACCTTTTGCTGCCATGAAGGAAATACTCAAGCATTTCATCTTTGCCGAACTGATTTACCACGAAGACCCGGCCACATTCGGCGACGACGACAACCTGTTGGACGCCGGCCTGGATAGCATGGGCATCATGCGTTTAATCATGTTCGCCGAGAAAGAATTCGGCGTGACGCTGCCTGACACCGAAATCGAACCGGATAACGTCGGCAGTCTGAACTCGCTGGAAAGCTGGATCCGCCGTAGCGGTTACAGCGGATGACGGACTCCGCGGACAAACTGTTCAATCCTGGCGATTACTTTACTTACGTTCTCGATCAAGAAATTCGTAACGCAGGCATGCCAGGCGGCTATTGCGGCTTTGCCTTGCAATTGGCCCAAACGCCGGACTTGTCCGATCTGCAAAAGCGCCTGGATTTGCTGGTGGAGCGCTTTCCTCAATCTTCAGCCGTTATTCAGCCGCGCGGCAAGCGTTTTGCCTGGGTCGCCACCGGCGACCCGATACCGCTGGAACTACATCAGTGCCAACCCGGTGCGGATCAGGCGGACGAATCGCAGCGTTTGCTGTTGGACATTTTCAATCGCCCGGAATCCCGGCCGCTGACCGTGCACTGGATAGCCGGCGCTGAAGGCGGCACTTTGCTGCTGATCTGGCTGCATCCTCTGCTGGACGCGCGCGGTTGCAAGATATTGCTGGACTTTCTGTCGTCCGAGCGGCCGGAAAGTTTCAAGGAATCTTCGTCCTTAATCGAAGCCAAACTGGCGCAATGGAGCTTCTGGAAAAAACTGCAGTTATTCTTCAAAGCCAAACGCCACAATACCGCCGCCAATAGCCTGGATAGTTGCCTGCCCACACAAATTGAACAAGGCCCGCAGCGCCTGCACTTAAAAATACAGCGCTTCGATGCTGACCAATCGCAACGCATCGCCAAGTTGGCGCAACAAGCCACTGGCTTGACCGGGCGTACCTTGTACTATCTCGGCTGCTTCATGCGGGCGATGGAACTGGTCGGCCCGCCGGCCGCTAAAGACGGTTATTGCATCCCTTATGCGTTTAACCTGCGCCGCCAGAACGCTCCGACGCCGGTATTCGGCAATCATATCGGCTGCCTGTTCGCCCGCGCCACTCGCGAGCAAGTGCGGGATAGAACAGGCTTGTTTGCACACTTACTCAGCGAACATCAGCAAGTGGTGCGCGATGAACTGGACTTGGCCTACCTGCCGTTGATGTGGCTGGGCCAATGGCTATCGCCCGACAAATACGCGAAAGTGCTGCGTAAACAACACAGCGGCGGTGAGTTGAGCTCCTTGTGGTTTTCCGACATTGGCGAATTGTCCTGGAGCAAGAAAGGCTTTCTAGGTGTCCCAGTGACTGATCTATCGCTGATGTGCTGGATGACCTTGCCGCCCGGTCTGGCACTGCTGGCCAGCCAACTCGACGGCAAGCTGGTTTTGTCCTATAGCTACTTAGCGCCAGCGATCGATGAAGCGTGGTTGGATGCGGTGATCGCGCGGATGAATGTCGAGTTATTGGATAGCCCATAATACTCTCTCATCTCCACCTATCGTTCCCACGCTCCAGCGTGGGAATGCAGTTAGAACCGCTCCAGCGGTTCTGGACGCTGGAGCGTCCCTGACCGGGTTCCCATTTATGCCCCGTGGGTACGCGGGAGCGTGGGAACCATAAAATCGTCATTTTTTAGCGAAACCTAAACCGATGTTGCTAGCGCCTTTTCTACACCAATGCCAACTCCAGCCCGACGCCCCGGCTTTGCAAGAGCAAGACCGGCAAGTCAGCTATCGGCAATTACTGCAACAGGCCCAAACCATTGCCGCTGCCTTGCAAGCAAGAGGCGTCCGTCCAGGCCAGCCGGTCGCGGTACATCTGGATCGCGGCATAGATGCCGCCTGCGCGCTGTTCGGTGTCTTGTTGGCGGGAGCCTGCTATGTGCCTTTAGATCTGAAGAATCCGGCACCCAGACTGAGCTTTATCGTCGCCGATGCTCGGGTTTGCGCAGTAGTAGGATCGGATTCGGCGCCTGACTGGCTAGATGAAAATTTGTGGCTGGACATCGCCAACTGTAACGAAGGTGTGTCAGCTCCAGTTGAAACTCCCGCCGAATCGCTGGCGGCGATTTTGTATACATCAGGCTCCACCGGCCAACCGCGTGGCGTAGCGCTCAGCCATAGAGCGGTATCAGCATTCGCATCGTGGGCCGCCGATTTGCTGACTTTAACGCCTGCCGACCGCATCGCCAGCAGCGCACCGTTTTTCTTCGATCTATCCACCTTCGATCTTTACGCCGTGTTAGGTAGCGGTGCCAGCCTGCATTTCATCCCGGCCGGCTTGACCATGGCCCCAGCTCGGTTAAGCGCCTGGCTGAGCGAACACGCCATCAGCGGCTGGTACACCGTGCCCTCCTTGCTGGCCTTCCTCACTTACAAAGGCAATTTGGCACAAACCCCGCTGGCGGCTTTGCGCTTCATTATTTTCGCCGGCGAGGTGTTCCCCACCCCGGCGCTGATCGATCTGGCCGCCAGTTTGCCGCTGACCACCTTGTACAATTTCTTCGGCCCCACCGAAACCAATGTCTGCTGCTATTGGCCGGTACAACGCGAGCGTTTGATCGCCGAGCAAACCATCCCCATCGGCCTCCCTGCCGCCGGTTGCGAACTGCGCATAGCCGCCGACACCGGCGAGTTATGGGTTCGCGGACCGACGCTAGCCAGCGGCTACTGGCGCGACGGCGGTGTGCAGTCCTTTCTAAACCCTGACGATTGGTATCCTACCGGCGACCGCGCCAGCCAGGAGCACGGCGAATACCGCTTTCACGGCCGCTTGGGACGCATGCTGAAATGTTCCGGCTACCGCGTCGAACCGGCGGAAATTGAGGCGGTCATTAATGCCATCACTGGTGTCAAAGGTTGCGCCGTGATCGGTGTGGACGACCCAACCGCCGGCCAGCGCCCGGCTTTGGCAGTGGTTTTGGAACCGGGAATGAGCATCGCCGAGATTCGGAAGTTACTCAGCCGCCAATTGCCGGCCTATATGCACCCGAGTCGTTATCTGATTTTGGAAGAGTTGCCGCGATTGGCGAATGGGAAGGTGGATTATCGGCATTTGATGTTGCTAGAAACTCAAGGATGACTCCGAAATTCGCTAACCCTTGGATTGTCTAGGTTGCGGCAATCGGAGATGATATACAGAAACTTCATAATCACTTGTTGGGCATCGCTATGCCACTAGCCGAGAATTTCCTTGCTTCCCTGACATGCCCTCACCCGAAGTTCATCTTTGATCGCCTTCGGAAAGGGCCAACGCACAGGGGTATGGTGGTCTGGAAATGGCGGTCTGAGGTAAGTCCGGCTGATCTTTACTGCTACCTTGGTGCAAGATTTGGTAGGCCGAATGGTCCGCAAAACTTCTTACGCAATAACAGTTCCGACAACTTGATTCACTGGGAGTGGGTTCTAGATCACCCATCTGGGACTATCCACATTCAAGGGATGAACTTCAGAACCGAAATATGGGTTTCCAGTGGACTGAACGTATCTGATGTCGATAGCGAAATCTTCGCCGCGCAAATCAAGGCAGATTTTGCAAACTATGGGCAGAAAATCGGCGAGATTCGAAAGTCGCTTGAAAAGTGGACGGAATTTGTGAACCCCTATCAGCGGTTACGCCGCACGATCGAGAAGATGCTATCCGATGTTCACGCCTTGGACCTTCAGCCAGAAACGCAAGCGATCCCCGATATCACCGAGATCGATGACATCCAGCAAGACAGATGTGGAGAAATTCTCGGCAGATACAGCAAGGGGCTTGGTCTTTGCTTTGGTATTCGCTCTATGCTGCCAGTGATGGCAGAGGCGTATGTCAACTTTTTGCTGTTCGCACTAATGCGCCCAGAACTCAAGAGTGACGAACGGCTACGAGAAAACACAATTCGACAACCAATCGATGTCCGCGTGAAATCGCTGCATATAACTTGCGTTGGTTTTGAAAACCCAGTGGACTATACATCGCCAGCATGCAAGGCCTATCACACCCTTGTCAACGAACGGAACGATTTGTTGCATGGCAATGTTGTTCTCGAAAAACTCCGTTTCAATGACGTCTACTTCCACGGAAGAGTTCCGGTATTCAAGGAATATCGAAGCATGTGGGAGCGTACTGTGGGTGTTGAAATCAATGCGGTTGGGTTGCAGCGTCTCTCTGAAGAGGTGGCAACAGTAAATACTTTCATTGAATATTTGACATCCTGCATGAAGCCCGATGTTAAGAAGAACATCGACATGATGTCAAACAAGCGCAACCTTGGATTGAACCAGCAAAATGGAAGAATTGGCATCTTGTTCTCTGATCGGCTTGTCGACATGCACATGGGGATGGATAGCCAAACCACTGACCCTAACAGTGATGCCCAACCCTGCGACCCACCGGGCGCTGCGTGATAAAGCCGTGCAGTGCCCATTAATTCTACGTTTCCATCGTTCCCACGCTCCGCGTGGGAACGTAGCCCCGGACGCTCCAGCGTCCTAAACCAACAAACAGCCAATGGCCCGAAGTCGTTACATCATCACTGAACCCCAGCAAGCGCATTTCATGACCTGCACGGTCGTGGAATGGCTGCCGGTCTTTACTCGGCCGGAAACCGTGCAAATCCTGCTCGACTGCTGGCAATTTCAACGGCAACAGGTCGGCTTGAAACTGTATGGCTATGTGGTTCTGGAAAACCATCTGCATTTCATCGCGCAGAGCGCCACGCTGGATAAATGCGTTGCCAGTTTCAAAGCCTATACCGCGCGGCGGATCATCAATCATCTGCAAGCGAAACGAGCCGAACATTTATTGCAGAGATTACGGTTTGCCAAATGCGCTCACAAGCATGATCGGGAGTTTCAGTTCTGGCAGGAGGGTGTGCATGCGGAGCTGATTCTTAATGAAGCGATGATGCGGGAGAAGTTAGATTATATTCATGCCAATCCGGTGAAGCGGGGTTATGTAAATTTGCCCGAGCATTGGCGCTATTCCAGTGCTGCGAACTATGCGGGATTAGGCGGCTTGATCGAAATCGATACTTGGTAGCCGTGACGCTGGAGCGTCTGGGGCGGCATTCCCACGCTGGAGCGTGGGAACGATAAGAAAAACCGGCCGTCACGGATTCGCCATATAGTCAAAAAACTCCCGCAGCCAAGCCTCGCCACGCTTTTTTGGAAATTGGTTGGGGTGTTTCTTGACCCATTGCAAGGCGTAAATCATCGGCACCGAATCCAGGTCTTTGATATGGCTGGTGCGCCAAAGTTTGCGGACAATTTTGGACACCTGAAATTTTAACTCGATGTGCCTGACGTGTTCCTGTGTCGGGTTTTGGCAATGTTCGGCCGGCGATGTCACCAGATATTCTCGGCAAGCCAAGGGCCGGACCGGGTGGATGGAGCAGCTTTCTGCCTCCAAAAACGGACAGGGGACGCCTTGCTGAAAATAAGTCAGCGCGTGTTGCTCTACCGCTTCGTGGCTGGTGCCTTCAGCCAGCATCTGTTCGAGCCGGCTCAGCCACTGGATAGCGTCCAGTTTTTCGCAAGCGTCGGCAAAGCGCTGCTTGACCGTGGAACGCCTGGGCTCGGGCAATTGCTCGACCACGCCGGCGATTTGGTAGGCTTCGAATTCCGCCAACGGCACGACTTGTCGGCAGCAGGCGCCGCAGCCGGCTTGGCAGGAGATGGTCTCCTGGTCCGTAACAAAGGCAGCCACTGCGGTTTCGACAAAAGTGTTGTTGATGCGATGCAGTGCCGGCAGCATCGCTACCGGCGTCACTTTTTCCGTTGGCGCGCTGAATTTCAGCTCGATAGGCTTACCGTAAAGCGTTAGTTTGACGTTGGCGGGTGTGGTTTTGCTCATACGTGCTTTTAAGTTATTGATAATTTTCTAGCCAGGCTTACTCTGGTTGACCAATCGCAAGCGGTGGGACCTGGCGTTCCAAGCCTAACCAGCATAGAAGCTTTTGCGAAAAACAGAAACTTTGTCTTTGCAAGCTTGCCTCGACGCTGTATGCCTTCGTTCCCACGCCGGAGCTTGGGAACGATACAATAGAATGCAAATTCATTGCGTTTGCTCAAATCCTAAACCATGACTATAGCCACTGATTTTTCCGAGATCCTTGCTTACGCAGGCCGACCGAATGAAACCCAAATCAAAGTCCGTTTGCGTGCCGTCGCTGAACTTGGTGTATTTCGACATGCCCTGCCCTCTGCCGTCGGCGGTTTTGGCGATAACTTTGCCTCGTTAGTCGAAACCCATCGCCGCCTTGGCGAAACTTGTCGCGATCCCGGTCTGATGCTGGCGATCAACGCCCATCTGTGGGGTTCTGTATACCCTATCTTGTTGTACGGCTGCGAGGCGCAGAAAGAAAAATTTCTGCCGGCTTTGTTGAGCGGAGACTGGCTGGGCGGGCATGCCATCACCGAGCCGTCTTGCGGCTCCGACGTGCAAGCGATGACTACTCATGCCAAACAAGCGGGCGACGGTTATCTACTAAACGGCGAAAAGCGTTATATCACTAACGTGCCAATGGCCGACTGGTTGGTGATTTACGCCAAATTGGACGGCAAGATTTCCGCTTTCCTGGTGTCCCGTGAAGATGACGGCTGCCATTTCAGCAATGAAAGTGCATTGGATGGCTGCAGGGGCAGCGCCACCGGCAGCGTGAGTTTGCAAGATTGTCGAATCGATGCCGATCGCCTGCTCGGAAAAATCGGCGCCGGCACCCAGATGATCCAAAAGGCTTTGGAGTACGAACGGGCCTTCGTGTTCGCCGGCATCGCCGGGCTCATGGATTGGCAATTGGCGGAAGTGGTTCGTTATAGCCGGGAGCGGCGCTCCGGCGGCGTGCATTTGGGTAAGCATCAGGCCGTCAGCCATCGCATCGCCGAGATGAAGTTACGGCTGGACACCGTCAATTTATGGCTGGGGGAATGCGCGCGATTGTGCGACGCCGGCCAACGCCTGACGATGGCGTCGGCGCAAACCAAGTTGTATGCGGCCGAGGCTTTCTTGCAATCCAGCCTGGATGCGGTGCAGATCATGGGCGCGGCCGGCTTGGAATCGGGGGGCGCGATGGCTGAATTGGTCCAGGATGCGCTAGCCGGGCGGCTTTTTTCTGGCAGCTCGGAAGTGCAGAAAAATCTGATCGCCGCCCTGCTCGGTACCGGCGACGCTTACCGGTTAAACACGCACCCCCATTCATGATGAATTTTTCCGCTTACCGCAACTGGCAGCCTACGCCGCTAATGAAGGTTTCATTGGCAATAACAATAGCCGCTCCGCTGGCGATAGTTATTCAACCAAGCATTTGGCCTTGGGCCTTGATGACTTTTATTGCCGATCAGTTGGTTTTAACCTTTGCCGGGCTTTGGCCGCGTTGCTCTTGGGTAGGCTCGAACTGGACCTCGCTGCCGCCTGCCGCCGCCGCGCGGGGCGACATTGCCATTACCATAGACGATGGCCCCGATCCTGAAATCACCCCCGCCGTGCTGGACCTGCTGGATCGCTTCGGCGCCAAAGCCACGTTTTTCTGCATCGCCGATAAAGCCCAACGCTACCCGGATTTGTGTCGGGACATCGTCAAACGCGGCCACGCGGTCGAAAATCACAGCATGCATCACCAATATCATTTGCCGTTTCTGCTGCTAAATGGCTGGATGGCCGAACTAAACGCGGCCCAGGATACTCTGACTGAGGTGACCGGCATTCGGCCCCGGTTTTTTCGGCCGCCGGTCGGTTTGCGCAATCCTTTGCTTGATCCGGTGCTCAGCCGCCTGGGTTTGCAATTGGCTAGTTGGACCAAGCGCGGCTTTGACACGATTGAAGGCAATCCGCAAGTCGTCTTGGCGAAATTGTTGAAAGACCTGAAAGCTGGCGACATTCTGTTGTTGCATGACAGTAATGTTGCCCGCACAAGCAACAATCAGCCGGTAATTCTAGAAGTGCTTCCTCCCTTGCTGGAGGCCATTGCTGTCGCGAATTTGCAACCGGTCACGCTGAGTGAAAGCTTGGATCGTTGCCAAAATCCCTAACGCATTTGTCTGATTTCGGAGAATTAAGCCATGAAAAAAACCTATGCCAGTGCAGCTTTAAGCCTGTTCTTGAGCGGCTGCGCGTTTCAAGCACCCGATTATTTACAAATGGTCACCGCGCCGGAACTAAATCAGCTGATGCAACAGCAGGATATTTTTCTGGTGGACGTGCATACCCCGGAGCAGCGGCATATCAAAGGCACCGATGTGTTTATTCCTTACAACAATGTCGAGAAATACCTGGATAAACTGCCGCAAGATAAAACCACTCCGATTTATCTGTATTGCGAAGGTGGGCCGATGGGCAATGCCGCAGCTAGAACGCTACACGAACTAGGTTACGAGCATTTGCGCAATTTGGAAGGGGGAACCAAAGCCTGGGCTAAAGCCGGATTTGGGTTTGAATAGTCCAATGATCGCTACTGGAACCGGAACTGCAACTGCCGGCTCCAGTACATCAAAAGCCCCGGGCTTATTCGACAATGCTATCGACTTTGCCGTTTTTAAATTTCACCAAAAAGCGGTTGAATAGATTGGACCAGTAAGTCCAGTCGTCGCTATCGAGCGAAGGCGTGACATGCTGCGGCGGGTAGCCGATGGCGGCCAGCACGGCTTTTTTGCTCATGCCTGTCTTCACCTGCCCTGCCAAAATACTTTCGCGCTCGGTGGGAGTATATTGATTGAGGTCTACCTTACTGGTGCCGGCAATTTTACTGAAAGCAATCGGCATATCGTCTTTGGTAAATTTTTGCACGTTTTCGATGGTAATCAGTTGGCCGCTGGATTCCACTCTAAGCACCGCCTCGTCGGAGGTCAGTTTCAGCAGCGCTACTGGTGTATTGATTGGAATCAACTGGCCTTTACGGTAATTGGTGGTGCGGAACCGGTTCTGCTCTTGGAACAGGCTGAACTGCGTATAGTAAACCTGCGCGGGCTGGACAGCCGCTGCCGCACCTTCACCTGGCTTAAGCTCCTTCTTGCAGCCCACCGCCAACACAGCCAAGCAGAGCAACATCACAATGTAGTTTTTTCTGAACATAATCAAAATCCCTCGAGCAAAAGGTTAAGAACAGGCTGACGCTAGGCAACAGGCGACGCGACAGTACAACAAAGACGACAAACCGGAACAGCCCAAAACACAAACGCTACAGTAAGCACCTAGCTAGGGCGAATCAGATTTAATCCCGAGCTTTTCCAAAAACACCGCCGGCGAAGCGAAACACATTTCGCGGCTGTCCGCGTCCACAGCGGCCTGGATGGTATGGCCCTTGGCCAACACTTCGCCGGTTTCGGCGTCGGCGACCCGGTATTTAATCTTCATCCGGTATTCCCATTCCACCAACTCCGCTGATACCTTGATCCGCTGTTCGAACTGTGCCGGACGCACATAACGTAATTGCAAATCCACAATCGGCCAGACGTAACCGGTTTCCTTCATCGCCATATAACCGTAGCCGATTTTATCCAGCATCGCGCAACGGGCAATCTCGATGTATTTGCAATAATGGCCGTGCCAGGCAATGTTAAGTAAATCAATGTCGTGAAACGGCACAGTTAATTCCACTTCGGCGCGCAACATATTAGTTGTCCTCGACGGCTATCTGACTGGTATCGCCCGCAGTTGTCTTGCTCCAATACGGGTAAAAATTAAACCATTGTAGCGGCGCTATTCGGCAATAGGCTTCCAGTCGTTCGGCATATTGTCGCGCCAGATTTTTCAGCATGTCATGCCTTTTGGGTTCACCGCGCGGGATGCGAATAGATTCCGCGAAGTGTTCCAGATGGATCTTGAATCGACCGTTCACCGGAAAGCAAAACAAGGTATAGACCGGGCAACGCAACAGCGAAGCCAGCAGATACGGGCCTTGCGGAAATTCGGCGTCCTCACCCAGAAAGCCGGCCGACACCGTACGGCCGCCTTGCACCGGAATCCGGTCGCCAACCATCACCAGAAATTCGCCGCGCTCGATCTTTTCCTGCAAGGTAATCGCGATGGCGGGACTTAACTCCGTCACTTGAATTAGTTGGATGGTGGCGCTGCCGCGGCTGCCGAGCAGGCGGTTGAATTTCTCAGCATGTTTGGTATGCACCAAGATGTTGAGATGGATGTGGCCGCGCATCGTGGCGATGGCCTGGCAAATTTCCAGGTTACCGATGTGTCCGGACAGCAGCATGGCTCCGCGCTTTTGTTCGATCAAATCCAACAGGAGCTGACGATTGGGAAAGTCTACTTGCTCAGGCGTGATGTTACCGGTCCACACCACGATTTTATCCAGCAAGGTTTCGCCAAAGCTCAAAAAATGCAGGTAACTTTGCCAGAGTCCGCTGCCCAAACCCAACGCCGGGTAAAAATCGGCCAAGTGGCGCAAATATTCTCGGGAAGACTCGCGGGCAAGACGCCCGGCCAGAAAGTAGTAACTCACCACCGGCCGCAAAAATAGCCGAAACACCCAGCGTCCGAATTGCCGATACACCCATACCAAAGCCTGTATACCCCAAAGCAGGCTGTTTTCCTCCACGGCTGCCCAATGCCGGGCGGCGGTGTTCTCGGGCTTCATTGAAAATGCCTCAGTAGCAGTTTGGGCCAGCGTAACAACATACCGAAAAATAAACGGGCATGAGTCTGACTGAGCAGCAGATTGTCCTCCAAAGCCCGGAAATGCGATAAGCCGTCCAGCGGGTAGCGCACCTGAGTGGGAATGGAGATGACTGTCACGCCTTGCCAATAAAGCCGCACCAAAATCTCCGTATCAAAACCCATGCGATTTTCCATGGCTTGGCTTTGAATCAACTTTGCACAAGACTCAAGCGGGTAAACCCGGTAGCCGCACATCGAGTCGGGGATGGCGAAAGACAGTGTGTTGATATGTACCCAAATATGGGTCAGGTAGCGGGCGTAGTAGCGCAGTTTAGGAATCGATGCGTCAAATAGCGCTCTACCGATAACTGCCGCTTCCGGCGCTTGTTTGGCGGCGTTTAGAAATTTATTCACATCGTTTAAATCGTGCTGGCCGTCGGCATCGATTTGCAGCCCGTGCGAATACCCTTGGGTTTGAGCGGCCAGAATGCCGGCTTTGACCGCCGCGCCCTTCCCTTGGTTATTCTCCAGCCTGATACTTTGCACCCAGGCATATTGCTCGGCTAAGCCACGAATCACCTCGGCGCAAGACGCATCGCTACCGTCATCCACCAATAGGCAAGGCAGTTGATGCGCAGCCAAGCGCTCGATAATGCCGGGGAGCGGCTTTTCGTGGTTATAAACCGGAATCAGGATACAGGGCTTAAACGTCGTGGTCATGAAAGTAAATTCTACCCGAGCTGTATTCGCAGGCTGCCGAACGGTAACAAAAAGTGAGTTTGCCGGCTTGTTGCAGGTAGTGCAATGCCAGTTCCAGCTCTTGTCCAGGTAACAATAGTTCTTTGAATTTTACCGATTCCATATGACTGAAGTCGCGGCTTAAACCCAGGTATTGCCGGGCATAATGCACCGCCCATTGAATTTGCACGACGCCGGGTACCACCGCAATTTCGTCGAAATGACCGCTGAAATAAGTCAGATCTTTGGGAATGCGTAACACCAGCACCACGCCGTCGGCCTGAATTTGTTTGGTTAGCGTTTCCGGAAACAAAACGCCTGCTTCGCTTCGCTGATTTTCCATACTCAAAAGCTGGCCTTCACTTTGCGGCGTACCGCCATTTCTGCTGCCATCAACAAACCCATCAGCACATAAGAGATGCAACCGTTGTAAAGACTCCACAGCCAGCGGTCGCCATAGCAAATCGTCAGCAAGGAAATTGCTGCGTTGCCGAGAAAAAAACAGCTCCAAACCAGGGTGACTCTGCGGGTATACAGCACGCCATGGGCGGGCAGATCCGGAAATTCCAGCCTGGCCAGCCTTTCCACTACCGTCGGCGGATGGATCAAACTGAAGGCAAATACCGCAAAAAACAGCAGGCTGACGAACACCGGATAAGCCAGTAGCCAGCCGGCATCGTTGACCAGTGCGCCCAGCAACAGAAATAGCGCGCACGCCAATATCAACCTAGATTCGGCTAAGCCCGCCGATTTGCGCTGCTTTTGCAGCCAGTAACGCAGCAAGAACAAGCCTGCTAGCCCTAAAGCCATGGAACGGGGTTGAAAGTAATCGGCGGAAAACCAAATCAGAAAGGGATAGCTGACCGTCACGGCCCCGATAATCACATTCAGGATGATTTGCCGAGGCTCTGCTTTGGGTTTTGGACAAATACTGGTGTTTGAGTTTGCTTGGATCTTGGTCGGGACCCGATTGGTGAAAAAATCTTTAAACATCCAGGCTTATTCAGCACTGATCCGGTAAACAGTATCCACCACGTCCTGGATGGTGCGGGCATTTTTGAAATCCTCGGGATTGATGCGTTTGCCCGTAATCTCGCGTAGCCTGACCATCAAATCCACCGCATCGATGCTGTCTATGTCCAAATCCTGCCGCAAGTTAGCCTCCAAGGTGATCTCCTCGGGCGTTAACTCGAACATTTCCGACATCAACTCTCTTAAGGTGGCGAATACGTCTTCTTGGGTCTTCATACGGGTGTTATTTCCTGTTGCGATACTCGATTCGGCCTGACAATCGCTCTAAAGCCTCGATTTAGCGAGTATCGGTTTGCTATTGTATAGTCCTCTGGCACCACTCCAAGCGCCAAAGTATCTGTGCCAACCGCGCGATAAATTACTACGCCAAGCGTGGATTATACCCTGGGTTACGGCAGATCGCTCAGGCCGCTGGTAATCGAGTTATGAAACTCGTCCAAACGCCAATGCCAGATCGCCCTGTCCTGCCGACAATATCCGCTTTGCCGGCCGGACAGGACTGCTTGCACGAAATTGGGCAAGCCCTTTTCCGGCATTGCCGGGCCATTTGCCGGCTCGCGCGTCAGCTGCAATTGCGGCCCGGCACTGGCTGATCGCCCCAGCGTCATTGCCAAAGCCCAGGTCGTTTGACTGCCGGGCAGATAAGACAAATAAGCCTCCGGCAACGGCTGCTCATAGCAGACAAGCAAAACCTGAGGCACATCCAAAAGCATGCCGCCAGCCTCCAGAAAAGCCGCATACAACCCTTCCGTGCCACCGGCCAAGGCCACATACGGTAAATAACTTGCACTATGGAAACTGGACAAGCCGGCAATGGCATTATGCACGCACTGGCTGAAGCGGCTGGGCGAAACATGCTCGCCCTTTGCCAACTCTTCAAGCATCTCGAAGTAATACTGACTTTCGCCATGGTTTGAAAAAAATACCGAGGGCATGTCGCCGTTTTCACTGCGACTGCGCCAAGCCACAGCACAGGCGGCTCTGGCTAATGGCGATAATCTGCGCCTTTGCATCGCCGGTAAAAACCCCACATCGGCCTTACCTTGGTTATGCGGCAAGATTTCACCGTTAGGCCAGGCCTTGGTTTGGAGATACGGGGCCGATTGCCAGAAACACCAGTGTTTTAATGTGAAAGCCAAACGGCTCTCCCTAGCAGACTCGGCCATGCTCTGGGTCAACTCAGCTATCCCAGCGCTGTAAAACCAAGGATGTGTTGATACCGCCAAACGCAAAATTATTGCTGACGATGTAGTCGGCGTGGATATGACGGCCGTCGCCGGTCAGATAATCCAATTCAGCACAACGCGGATCGAGATTATCCAGATTCAAATTGGGATGAAACCAACCCTCCCGCTGCATCTGAATTGCCACCATGGCCTCCAGGGCTCCGCAAGCGCCCAAGGTGTGGCCGGTGAAACTTTTCAAACTGCTGATCGGCGTATTACCGCCAAACACCGCGGCCGTTGCATGGCTTTCGGCAATGTCGCCCTGCTCTGTGGCGGTGCCGTGTGCGCTGATATAAGCAATTTGATTGGCTTCTAGCTGGGCATCCTGTAAGGCCAAACGCATGACTACCTGCATCGTGTCGGCATTGGGTTGCGTGGCATGTACGCCGTCGGCATTGGTCGCAAATCCGCTTATTTCAGCGTAAATTCGCGCGCCGCGCGCCAAAGCCCGTTCCAGTTCTTCCAATACCAAGGTACAAGCACCCTCACCGATTACCAAGCCGTCGCGGTCGCGGTCGAAAGGCCGCGGCGTCAGATTTGGTTCAGCGTTACGGGTGCTGGTGGCGTAGAGCGCATCGAATAATGCCGCTTCGGTCGGGCAAAGCTCTTCCGCGCCGCCCGCCAGCATTACGTCCTGCAAACCGTATTTGATCGCTTCATAGGCGTAACCTATGCCCTGGCTACCCGAGGTACAGGCACTGACGGAGGGGATTACTCGGCCGCGCACTTGAAAAAACAAGGCCACGTTGGCGCAGGTGGTGTGGCCCATCATTTTTAGATAGGTGGTGGCATTTAGATTGCCGATGTCGTGATTAATCAGCATTCTGCCGAAATCGGCGATAGCCGGCGTCGATCCGACTGACGAGCCGTAAGCCACGCCGGTACGACCTCCGCTAATTACCGGATCGCCCAACAAACCGGCATCAAGCATGGCCAGTTCCGTAGCTCGGGTCGCCATTAGCGAAACCCGGCCCATACTGCGGGTGTTTTTGCGGGTGTAATGGCCCGGCAGCGTGAAATTTTCCACTGCCCCCGCTAAACGGGTCAGCAGGCCGTTATAAATTTCCCATTCCGGAATGTAACGGATGCCGGATTGCTTGGCTAAAAGGCTGCCGCGTATTTCCTGCCAATCGTTGCCAATCGGCGAAAAACCGGCCATGCCGGTCACGACGACGCGGCGGGTCAACACAAACCTCCATTCACCGAAATTACTTGGCGGGTAATGTAAGCGGCATCTTCGGACATCAAAAACGCCACCAAGGCCGCGACTTCTTCCGGTGTACCCAAGCGTTTGGCCGGTACGGCGGCCAGCGCTTCTTCAAGGGGCAAGCCTTCCAGCATCTCGGTTTCGATTAAACCAGGGGCCACACAGTTGACGGTGATTTTGCGCTTCGCCAACTCCATCGCCAGCGCTTTCGTTGCGCCGATGATGCCGGCTTTGGCCGCGCTGTAATTAACTTGGCCGCGGTTACCAACTAAACCGGACACGGAAGACAGCGTGACGATGCGTCCCGGTTTACGGCGTTGTATCATCGGCATCACCAGCGGATAAAGCACGTTGTAAAAACCATCCAGATTACTGCGCAATACTTGATCCCAATCCTCGCCGCTCAGCGCTGGAAAGGCATTGTCTCGGGAAAGGCCAGCATTGCAGACCGCGCCATAGTAGGCGCCATGGCTTTGAATATCGTTTTCTAAACTGTCTTTGGCCGCATGGCGGTCGGCCAAATCAAAGCTCAGCACGCGGGCTTGGCGGCCCATCTCGACAATCTGCTGTTTGACTTGCTCGGCTTCATCCAGCCGACTACGGCAATGCAGCACAATATCGTAGCCCTCGCGAGCAAGGCGCAGGGCGATGGCTTTGCCGATGCCTCGGCTGGATCCTGTGACCAGGATGGTTGGTTGGCTCATATTCCTTTTCCGGCGAGAAATTTTTGCGAATCCTGTGGCAGCAACACATTTAGCTTGGAGCTGGCCTTGATATTTTGCCCGGTTATCGTGCAGTCGAACACCGACATATCGTTAGCAGCCTCGATAATTTTTTCCGCCTCGACGATCAGTTTGGCGCCGCAGGGAAAACTGCCGACCGAGCATTCGAAGTAGCGCGTGCCTAATAAAAACCCCAAACCAATCGCTTCGTCTCGGCACTTGCGGTGATACCCGGAGTAGGCGGCAATAGTTTGCGCCATGTATTCCAAGCCCACCCAGGCCGGCACGCTGTGATCGCCACACGAAAACAGGCCGTCGTCGCGCACCTGCAATTCGACCACGATATGGCTGTCACTTACTTCCAGGACCCTGTCCAACAGCACCATACGCCCGGACTGAGGTACTAGGGATTCGATGGCATAGGGAAAAGCCGCTGGACTGTCAGGGATGTCCAATGAGCAGGGACACATTGTTTCCGCCGAATGAAAAAGAGTTGCTAAGGCAGTATTGTAGCGGCTTTGGCTGCTGGTTTTCCAGCCCGACCAAGTTTAGCCGAGTCATATCCGGGTCAGGTTCGCCATCCCACAGATGCATAGGTAAACGCCTTTCTTGATGTAAATCAGATAGTAGCAACCAACATAAACCCGCCTCCAGCGCACCGGCCGCGCCTAAACAATGACCGGTGGACGGCTTGCTGGAACTGCATGCTGTATCGCTACCGAACAATTGCGCAACCGCCCGATTTTCCATCGCATCGTTTTGCCAGGTTGCCGTGCCGTGCAGGTTGATGTAATCGATTTGCTCGGGCCTCAGCTGTGCATCGGTCAATGCCGCCTGCATCGCCAGTAACGCGCAGCTACCGTCAGGGCGCGGCGCAGAAATATGATAGGCATCGGCACTGGCCCCAACACCCAGCAAGGCGATGTCACCAGGTTCGTGCGTCATCAGAAATAAAGCTGCGCCTTCGCCTATCGTCGTACCATCACGATTTTTACTAAACGGATTGCAAGTGGTTTTGCTAAGGGCACCCAATGCAAAAAAGCCTTCCAGCGTGGTGCGGCATAAACTATCAGCACCGCCCACTACGACCGCATCGCAGACACCTAAGCGCAGCAGGCGGCGCGCGGAAGCCAAGGCATTGGCACTGGATGAACAGGTGGTGGAGACGGTGAAGGCCGGGCCGCGAACGTCCAGGTACGCCGCCAAAAACTCCGCTACGCCACCCAATTCCTGCTGCTTGTAGTGATAGTGACCAGGCATGCTCCCGCTTGCCCGCAACACTTGCACCGCACTTTCACCCTCGGCAATCCCCGAGGTACTAGTGCCTACCACTATGCCAACGCGATCTGCGCCGTAACGCGCTATGGCGGTGCTGATAGCGGACTCGATCTGGCAAAGCGCCGACACCAGCAAACGGTTGTTTCGGCAATCGTATTGTTTAAGCTTGGCCGGAATGAGCGGTAATTCTGTTAGCACGCCGAATGCGGGAATTGCCGAATCCAGCCAGGCCGGCGGAACGGGCTGAATTGAACGACCGGCAAGCCACCCGGCTAAAATGTCGGCCTTGCTGCTGCCCAAGGCGCAGACCATGCCTAAGTCATGTAAATACAAATGACACCGCTCAGGCAGTTTGATACGTTGCCAAGATGGCCTCGATTTTTTGGGCGGAGCGCTGCGTCATCGGGTTTTCCTCATCCCAGGCATAGCCGGCGAGAATGGAACAAATCATGGCCTTGACGCTGGCCAACTGATTTTCTTCGAAAATAATTTGCTGGAAACGGCCATCGTACCAAGCCTCCACATAAGCCCGAAATACCTCAATGCCCTTTCGTAAAGCCTGTTCGTATTCGACAGACCAGTTTACCGGCTCACCGCGTAATTGCCGGTCAACCAAGGGTACGGCCAAGGCGGCGGATTTCATCGCAATCGTCACGCCGGATGAAAACACCGGATCCAAAAATTCGCCGGCATTGCCGAGTAACGCAAAGCCCTGGCCATAGAGTTGCTTGACGTTGGCCGAGTAACCGCCGATGGTATTAGCGGGCGTATCGAAACGGGCGTTGGTCAATAACTCAGCGAGCCGAGGCTCCTCCATCGCCATTTCTTTCAGCACGTCCAACGGCTCGCCGCTGCGCTGGTCCAGAAAACCGGCTGGCGTCACGACACCCAGCGAGCTTCTGCCGTTACTGAACGGAATCAGCCAGTACCAGACTTCATGAAATTCCGGATGAATAGCAATTAGAATTTTATTGCGGTCGTAATCAGATACAGTAATCCGATCTTCGATATGCGTGAACAGCGCGCGCCGCGGCGACAACGAAGAAGGCGTTTCCAGATCCAACAATCTTGGCAAGACCCTGCCAAAACCGCTGGCATCCAATACCATTTTTGCGCGCCATTCCTTGTGTACACCGCTGGCATCCACGCTGGTCAGGCTGGCATGCCCAGGATTACTAAAATCGGCCGCCAGGATGGTTT
Source organism: Methylomonas sp. PHL2-19 (assembly GCF_059331595.1). Lineage (NCBI taxonomy): Bacteria > Pseudomonadati > Pseudomonadota > Gammaproteobacteria > Methylococcales > Methylococcaceae > Methylomonas > Methylomonas sp. PHL2-19. Next base: position 2,974,163 of record NZ_CP196839.1, on the reverse strand, counting down.
GTTGGTAATGAATGGGCACGCCGGCCGCTTCGGCGCTGTCGGCCAACACCTTATCGAAATGGGCGCGCGGTACTTGAAAGGTGGTGCCCCAGCCTGGGCTGAATTTCTGGGTAAAATCGAATTCAGTCAGTTTGCCGGCTCGGGAAAAAGCGGCACCGTTTTTGAATTGGAAGCCTTCCGCCGTCACCGCCGGCAGCATGTCAGCGGCTTCCATAAAGGCCATGCATTGCGGCAGCAGGCTTTCGCCAATCGAAAAGCGCGGGAACTGTTCCTTTTCCAGAATCACCACCTGGTGACCGAGTTGTTTCAGCATCTTGGCAGCGACGCTGCCGGAGGGGCCGGCCCCGATAATCAATACATCTGCATCCATTTACTTACCAACCCTCTTATCCGGTTAAAATACGTCCAATACAAAATTCAGAAACAGCGAGTATGCCATCAAGTTAAATCAGTGTAATGCTTCTCCAGCAGGAGAACGACGATCTACGACAAGCCTCAACAAGATAGGCGTTAACTTGGCGGTATTGCCCCAATAACATCCCATTCAATGCTGGAAACCCAAAAATCTCCCGTTCCATCGACACCGCTATATCCTAACCACGCAACGCCGTTTGCCCTGCACAACGGCCAAGTAGTAAGCCGCGGCAATTTATGGGCGGACGTGACGGCCCTAGCCGCGCAATTGCCGGACCGACCCTATCAATTTAATTTATGCGAAAACCGCTACCTATTTTGCCTCTGCCTGTTAGCGGCAGCAGTACGCGGACAGATTTGCTTGTTGCCGCCCGCCGGGCAAATGGCGGTTATCCTGGAAATTCTGCGCGATTATCCCGGCGCGTATATCGCCAGAGAACACGCGCCGCAGCAAACGGGTTTGGATTGGTTCCAAGTCATCGCGCCAAACGCTGCAAGCGCAGCATCGCCACCCGATTTCGACTGGCAGCGCACCGCCGTGATTGCCTTTACCTCCGGCAGCACCGGCAAACCCAAGCCGTGTCCGCATAGCCTGCATACCTTTAAAACCTCCGCCGAAATGGCGGTCAGCAGCCTGGGATTAGCCAAGCAGCAACTATTGATGCTCTCCACTACCCCGCCACAACATATGTACGGTATGGAAACCTCGGTATTTTGGCCGTTGTTTTCTCAGTTGGTGCTGCACGACGACCGACCGTTTTTCGCCGAAGACATCCGGCAAACGATTAACACCGCGCCTTGGCCTGTTGTGCTGGCGTCAACGCCCACCCATTTGCGTTCCTTAATTAAAACCACCGGCGCCTGGGACAATCTGGCCTGCATTATTTCCGCTACCGACACCTTATCCGCAAAGCTGGCCGGCGAAACCGCGGCAATTTTAGGGCAATCCCCGCGCGAAATCTATGGCAGCACCGAAACCCTGTCGTTTGCCAGCCGCGAGACCTTGCTTGAGAACCCGTGGCGACCTTACGACGGTTGCCGCTTGCATCAAGATGAAAGTGGAAAAACCTATCTGCAATCTGGGCATTTGCCAGACGAAGTGCCTTTGCAAGACACTGTGCAGATCCAAGCCGACGGCTGTTTTACCGTATTGGGCCGGGATCAAGACATGGTGAAAATTGGCGGCAAGCGCGCGTCCCTGACCGAACTGAACCGTCGCTTGCTGGATATAGACGGCGTAGACGACGGTGTTTGTTTCATCCAGGATAATGGGCGACTGGCGGCTGTTGTGGTCAGCAGGCTAGACAACCACGCCATTCGGCGGGGTCTACAGCCCTATCTGGATGACGTGTTTCTGCCGCGAAAAATTCATTTTGTTACTAAGATTCCGAGAAACGGGACAGGTAAGCTGGCAAAAACCGAACTGGAAAATCTGTTAGAAAGTTTAAGTTAGACGACTTGCCAGGCGCGATGCGCAGGCCAGATTAATCATGCCGCTTTGCGTCTGCCGGCAGCTTATCGAACAAGGGGTTTTTGGCGATCGCATAATGCTCCGGGTAATACACGGCTGCCAGGTGCAGACCATGCGGGGGGGCGGTCATCGCAGCTTGGGAGCGGTCTTTAGTCTCCAAAAGTTCGGCAGTCCAATCCACCGGCCGCCGGCCCATACCGATTTCCATCAATACCCCGGCGATATTTCTGACCATATGATGCAAAAAGGCATTGGCGCAGAGATCGATGATCACCCGCTGTTCGTCGCGATACACATCAATAAAATGCATCAAGCGATTTGGGCTCACTGACTGACAGCTCTGCGCCCGAAACGAGGAAAAATCGTGCTCGCCCAATAGCGATTGAGCAGCCTGATGCATGGCTCGCTCGTCCAGCGGCTGGTAACACCAAGTGGCCTGCGTTCTCAGCAAAGCCGACTTCATCGGCCGATTCAAAATCACATACCGATAAGCTCTCGCTATGGCGCTGTAGCGGGCATGAAAGTCGCCCTGCGCCGCTTGCGCCCAGGTAATACGGATGTCATCCGGCAGATGGCTATTGCCGCCCATCAACCACCCGCGCATGTCGCGCTCCGTCTCGCAATCAAAATGCACCACTTGTTCCAGCGCATGCACGCCGGTATCGGTGCGGCCCGCGCAAAGTACGGTAATCGGTTGATTGGCGATTTTACTCAAGGCTTTTTCCAGCTGGCCCTGCACGGTCGGTTTACCGTCCTGCCATTGCCAGCCGGCGTAAGCGCTGCCGTCGTATTCGATGCCTAAAACGATGCGCGGCATATTAGTTGCTGATTATTCATGAATCCACACCCGGCAACCCACGGCGACCTGCTCGAATAAGCTGATCACATCGGCGTTAAGCATACGAATACAACCGTGCGATTCTGGTTTGCCTCGCATCAATTCGTCCGGCGTGCCGTGGATATAAATGTAGCGCCAGGTGCTGTCGACATCGCCGTAGCGGTTTTTGCCCGGTTCCAGGCCGCCCAACCACAGGATGCGGCTGAGAATCCAGTCGCGTTGCGGATGCTGCGCGGCCAGCTCCGGCGTGTAGATTTCGCCGGTTGGCCGCCTGCCTGCCAGCACGCTGTTGATCGGCAGGCCGGCGCCGATTTTGGCGCGGATCTTATGCCAGCCGGTCGGCGTGCAGTAGCTGCCTTTTTTTTCGCCGGGGCCATTTTTTGCGGTAGAGACCGGATACTCGGCCAGCACCTCACTGCCGTGTACTAAGCGCAGTCGCTGCTCAGCAATGGCGATGTCCAAATAAGGCGCTGCAAAGTGATAGTGCTGCGTTGCCGCAGAACCCTGAATCATTTTACAAACAAGGCTATCGATTCGACATGCGCGGTTTGCGGGAACATGTCCATCACCCCGGCCTTAACCAACTTGTAACCCAGCTCGTTCACCAAAATTCCGGCATCGCGGGCCAAGGTGGATGGGTTGCAGGATACGTAGACGATGCGCTCCGGTTGCCAGTGTTTCAAGTTGTGTAACACTTCCGAGGCGCCGGCCCTTGATGGGTCGAGCAGCACCTTGGTAAATTTTTGCTTGGACCAAGGTTGGTCTTTCAAATCCTTAGTCAGATCGGCGACATGAAACTCGACATTATCCAGATTATTCAATTTGGCATTTTCGCGGGCGTGTTTGACCAGCGGCAAGTCGCCTTCCACCCCGACGACCTGACCCGCCTGGGTTGCCAGTGGTAGTGTGAAATTACCCAAGCCGCAGAATAAATCCAGCACCCTGTCGTCTTTGCTTAATTCCAGCGCTGCCAAGGCCCGCGTCACCATTTTTTGATTGATTTGGTAATTAACCTGGGTAAACATCGCCGGGCGGAAATTGAACTTAACGCCTTGTTCGGCTAGCGCATAACTCGGAATGACTTCCGGCTCGCCGTCCAAAGGCACGATGGTATCCGGGCCTTTCGGCTGTAAACAAATGCTGATCTGATGCTGATGGGCAAATTCGCGCAGCCGTTGTTTATCGGCATCGGTCGGTGGTTCCAGCACCCGAAACGCTAGCACACATTCCTTATCGCCAATCGCCACTTCGATTTGCGGGATTTTGTCTTTCACCGTCAACCCGGCGATCATTTCGCCCAAGGCGATCAGCTTCTCGCCGACGATGGGGTTCATCACTTTACAGCTATCGATTTCCGCTAAAAACGGATTGCGCCGCTCGCGAAAACCCACCAACACCCGATTCTTTTTTGCCACCCATTTCACACCCATCCGCGCCTTGCTGCGATAACCCCAATGCGGGCCGGTCAGCGCCTCCCAAATTTGCGGAATCTCGACTTTACCGATGCGGCGGAACTGGTCGCGCAGTAAATCCTCTTTGAAGTTGATCTGCTCGGCGTCATCGACATGTTGAAAACTGCAGCCGCCGCAACTGCCGAAATGCGGACAAGCCGGTTCGACCCGATGCTCAGATCGGCTTATCAGATTGACCACTTTGCCTTCTGCATAGTCTTTACGACTGTCGGTGTAGACAAATTCCAGGGTTTCGCCGGGCAAGGCTTCGTCGATGAACACGACTTTGCCATTGACGTGGCTGACGCCACGGCCATCGTGAGACAGAGATTCTATGGTAACGGTGACGGGGTCTAACGGGAGTTTTTTCTTGTGGGCCATTGTGCTCGATTGGGTGGGTTGGGTTAGCGTGGTGTAACCCAATATAAAGCTGCGTTGTTTAGGTTGGAAAAATGCCGGTGGATAAATAGCGGTCGCCCCGGTCGCAGACTATCGCCACGATCAAGGCATTTTCAATTTGTTGGGATAATTGCAAAGCCGCGTAAACCGCACCGCCAGAAGATACGCCGGCAAAAATACCCTCTTGTGCAGCCAAGGCTCGGGTGGTGTTTTCCGCGTTCAGCTGATTGACTTCGATGATGCTATCCACCCGCACCGCGTCGTATATTTTAGGTAAATATTCCTTAGGCCAGCGGCGAATACCCGGGATTTTCGATTCGCCTTCCGGCTGCACGCCGATGATTTGAACCGCGGGATTTTGTTCTTTCAAATACCGGGAGGTCCCCATGATGGTGCCGGTGGTGCCCATGGAGCTGACGAAGTGCGTAATTTTACCGTGCGTGTCGCGCCAGATTTCCGGACCGGTGCCTTCGTAATGCGCCAAAGGATTATCGGGATTGGCGAATTGATCCAGAATCCGTCCCTCGCCGCGCGCTTCCATGGCCCGCGCTAAATCGATGGCTGCTTCCATGCTGCCTTTGGCCGGCGTCAGGATAATCTCCGCGCCGTAGGCTTTCATGGAGGCAATGCGCTCGGCGCTCATATTGTCCGGCATGATCAAGGTCATCTTATAACCCTTAATCGCCGCCGCCATTGCCAAAGCAATCCCGGTATTGCCGCTAGTGGCTTCGATCAAGCGATCGCCGGGTTTGATCTCGCCGCGCGCTTCGGCGTATTGAATCATGCTTAAGGCTGGCCGATCTTTCACCGAACCAGCCGGATTGTTACCTTCCAGCTTCACCAAAATAGTATTGCCGCCTGCGACCGGCAGGCGTTGCAAACGCACCAATGGCGTATTTCCGACAAAAGATTCTATGGTTGGGAAGTTCATGACTTTAACGTCCGGTTAAGTTTACGGCGGCGATTATAGCAAGTTCCAGACCTCAAGCGCCGCTGTAACCCAAGGCGAAAAAATTTCATTTATAATCGACTGACCCCAATCAAACCAGCAGCCGACATGGAATCCATCGATTTAAATAGTCCCGAGCTTTATATCAACCGCGAACACAGCTTATTGGAGTTTAACTTTCGGGTGCTCGCGCAAGCCCTGGACGAAACGCTGCCGCTATTGGAACGGCTGAATTACTTATGCATTTCTTGTTCCAATCTGGATGAGTTTTACGAAGTACGTGTCGCCAGCTTAATACAAATGGCGGAAATGGACCCCAATTTGGTCAGTTCCGACGGTTTAACCATTAACGAGCAATTCGACAAGATCTCGATCAAGGCCCACGAACTGGTCGCCGAGCAATATCGGGTACTTAACGAAGTACTGATCCCCTGCCTGGAAACCGAAAATATTCGTTTCTTAAGGCGCGACCGCTGGAGCCCGGCACAAAAAGCCTGGCTGGAAAAATATTTCAACGAAGAACTGTTGCCGATTCTGACCCCGGTCGGGCTGGATTCCGCCCACCCGTTTCCACGGATTTTGAATAAGAGTTTAAATTTCATTATCTCCCTGACCGGCAAAGACGCATTTGGACGTAACAGCGGCCGGGCGGTTTTGCAGGCACCGCGCGCCCTACCCCGCATCGTGCAATTACCTGTTACCGAGACCGATAGCGGGCCTTACGATTTTGTGTTTCTATCCTCCATCATTCATGCGTTCGTCAACGAGTTGTTCAACGGCATGATGGTCAAGGGCTGTTATCAATTCCGGGTCACCCGCAACAGCGATTTTTTCGTCGACGACGACGCGATCGACGACTTGATGCTGGCCGTGGAAGGCGAATTGGCGATGCGCAATTACGGTGATGAAGTACGCTTGGAAATCGACGGTAATTGTCCCGAAGAGACCGTGAATTTCTTGTTGGCGCGCTTTGATTTAAAACCGGACCGCTTATTTTTAGCCAACGGTCCGGTCAATTTAAGCCGGATGCAAACCATCTTGAGCATGGTCGAACGCCCCGATCTGAAATTTACGCCGTTCAAATCCAGCGTGCCGCCAGCGCTAGGGCGCAATAAGGATATTTTTGCCAGCATCCGCAAACAGGATATTTTGTTGCACCATCCTTACGAGTCGTTCTCGCCGGTGGTGGATTTCATTCGCCAGGCCGCTGCCGATCCGGATGTACTAGCCATCAAACAAACCTTGTACCGTACCGGCGTGGACTCGCCCATCGTCGCGGCCTTGATCAAAGCCGCCCGCGCCGGTAAGGAAGTCACGGTGGTCATCGAGTTGCGGGCGCGTTTCGATGAAAAGGACAACATTGGTCTGGCCGCAAAACTGCAAGAAGCCGCAGCTCACGTGGTGTACGGCGTGGTGGGGTATAAAACCCACGCCAAAATGTGTATGGTCTTGCGCAAGGAAGGCAGCACTTTGCGCAATTATGTGCATCTGGGCACCGGCAACTACCATCCTAAAACTGCCCGGCTTTATACCGACTACGGATTATTTACCTGCGAAAAAGAATTGGGTGAAGACGTGCGCCGGGTATTCATGCAATTGACCAGTTTGGGCAAGGTCAGCAAACTGAATAAGCTGCTGCAATCGCCGTTCACTTTGCACCACGGCATCCTGAAGATGATCGACAGGGAAATCGAGAACGCAAAAAAAGGCAAGCCGGCCAGGATTATTATCAAGGTCAATGCCGTAGTCGAGGAACAGGCAATTCAAGCACTGTACCGCGCCTCGCAAGCCGGCGTGGAAATCAAAATGATCGTGCGCGGCGTCTGTTGCTTGCGGCCGGGCGTGCCGGGGGTTTCAGAGAATATCGAAGTACGCTCCATCGTCGGCCGCTTCCTGGAACACACCCGCATCTATGCGTTTTGTAACGGCGGCGATTGGGCGGTTTACGCATCCAGCGCCGATTTAATGAACCGCAATATGTTCCGCCGCGTGGAGGTCTGTTTCCCTATCGCCGACAAACGGATTGCCGAACGCATTCTTAACGACCTGGATGCGTATCTCAGAGATAACGCCCAAGCCTGGCAATTGCAAAGCGACGGCCAGTACCGGCATTTGCGCGCCGACGATCAAGCCATTTATCAAGTGCAGAGCGAACTGCTCAAAGCGTTTTGCGGATAGGATAAGCCATGAGTCAAAAACCCCGCCAAATCCGGCAAGTGGTGCTGGATACCGAAACCACCGGCATCAACCCCAAGGAAGGCCATAAGATTATCGAAATCGGCTGCGTGGAACTGATTAACCGCCGTTTGACCCGTAATCATTTCCACGTCTATCTGAATCCGGACCGGGAAATCGATGCCGGCGCCATCGAAGTGCATGGCATCACCAACGAATTTTTAAAAGATAAGCCGCGCTTCGCCAATGTCGTCGAAGACTTTATGCGCTTTACTCAGGGTGCGGAGCTGATCATTCACAACGCACCGTTTGACGTCGGCTTTTTGAATCACGAATTGGCTCTGTTAGCCGGGGAGGAACGCCGCGTCGAAACCAATAGCACCGTGTTCGACACCCTGGCTTACGCCCGGAAAAAACACCCCGGCGCGCGAAACAGTTTGGATGCCTTATGTAAACGCTACGGCATAGACAACAGTCACCGCGAATTGCATGGCGCTTTACTCGACGCGGAAATCCTGGCGGACGTCTATTTATTGATGACCGGAGGCCAGGCTTCCTTGCTGGATGAAGGCGATCACACCGGCAATGGCGGCGAACAGGCTATCGTTAGACTATCGGCCGACAGAGCACCATTAAAAATCATTGCTTGTAGTAGCGAGGAAGAACTGGCGCACCAACAGCGCTTGGCAAAAATCGCCAAAGTCAGCGGCAATTGTTTGTGGCAACAGTAGTGTGGCCGTCTTTTAAACGCCTTGCTTTCAAAAGCCCCAGAATTCAGTGTCTTCAAATGAAAAAAGCGGTGCGCTCGGCGGTGGTTCGATGACCAACTCGCTGAGCGGCATTGGTTTATGCACGCCGTAGCCTTGGGCATAGTCGACGCCTATGGTTTTTAAAACCTCTCTGATCTCGCTGCTTTCGACGTATTCAGCGATGGTCGTCAAGCCCAGGGAATGAGCGATTTCATTCATGGATTTGACGATGGCAACATCGGCTTTGTCATTTAATATGTCTTTGACAAAGGCCCCGTCTATTTTCAGATAATCGATATTCAAGTTCTTCAGATAGGAATACGACGAATAGCCTGACCCGAAATCATCCAAAGAAAATTTGCAATTAAACTGTTTGATGGCTTTGATGAAACTATTTGTTAAATAAAAACTTTCTGCTGCAACCGTTTCCGTGACTTCAAACGTCAGTTTATTTGTGGGCACGCTGGTTGATTCCAATATTCCTTTAAGAAAGCCTAAAAATTCTTCGCTGTTAATAGATTGTCCGGACAAATTGATCGCAAAGCCATCAATATGATCGAAATAATGTCTATTATTTTCAATCCACATAAGCACATTGGTAACGACCCATTGATCAATTTCCGGCATACGCTTACAGCGTTCCACGGCAGGTATGAAATGATCGGGCGGAATAATATTATCGTTTTCGTCTTTAATACCCAGCAAAATTTCGTAATGTTGATGACTGGCACTGGTTTCATCGACCGCGGTAATCATTTGGCAACGTAAAAACAATCTATTCTCGGAAAACACCTTGTCAATATTGCCTATCCATTCGTATATTTTATTTTGACGTTTTAAATTCTCGTCATCATGCGTAAAAAGTAAAACATTATTCGGACCGGAACGCTCTGCCGACATGCTGGCGGTATCGGCATTTTGCAACAACTCGTTAACGTCAAAATTGTTCTGTTCGAACGGCACCAAACCGATACTCACACCGATGGTATAGCTTTTATCTTGCCATTGAAACCGCGATTCACTAATGACTTTTAACAGTTTTTTGGATAACTCATAAGCAGTTTGCGCGCCGCAATCTTTTAGCAGCACTGCGAAAGATTTATCGCCGATTCGCGCGAATAAGTCGCCATCACGCAACTGCTCGCTGATTAAATGCGTGAGCGTTTTCAAGAATTGTTTGCCGCCAGTGACTCCGCAAACATTAGTAATGACGCGAAAATCCAAAACCTCTATATGACCCAAGATATGGCCGGTACTATCGAGTTTAACGAGCTCGATTTTTAGCTGTTTAACAAACTCGTCTTTGGTGAGTAAATCGGTTTCCGCGTCATGCGTAGCGTTATAAATCAGCTTGCTATGCATGTTTTGCAACATTTGGTTAGTCGCGCGATCCATTAAAGGCACATCCAGGCTTTCTATTCTATTCGCTCCGCCATTTTCCAAAAGTAACGCCAATTCGGTCTTATTAAGCTCTAACTTAGTCAGTCCATCGCGATTAACAAAAACGCAAATTGGTAAAATATCTCCTATCCAAACCAGTTTCATCGGTTCAAAACCTTCGGAGCCTCTATAGATTATGAGCCATTCGCCCACCTGTAATTGTGAAACTTGTGCTTCCCATTCAGATTCTATAATGTCCTGCATGGATCTAGGCGCGGGAATTCTGACGGTATCCATCGGCTTCCTAACTTTTGGCACACCGCCACCCACCAGTAAAGCAAACAATTCTTCAATAACATTATCGCGTTTGAATAAGTTAGGACAAACCGTGCCTAGATTCTCTTCGATAAATTTGAGTGTGGTATGAATGCTGACCGATTGCATATTCAGAAACGAATCCTGTTCGTAAAGCCAAAATAGTAAATCGTCAATTACTTTCAGATAAGAGGCTTTTTCCTCAGGCTTAGCTTCCTTATTTAATTCGGCAATCACTAACAGGTCTTGCCATCCAGCGCTAAGTAGCGTGGGAATAATCGATGGTACAGAACGGCCGGCTATACGTTTATCAACTTCCTGCTGAATAGTTAGCCTTGCCGCCTCCAATTTTTGTTGGCCTTCGTAAGGCTCTATTATGCGTTTGACGTTGGTTTCATTGGATTTTGTCCACTGCTTAGTGACGCTATCCAATTCATGCTCGACTTCAGTGAAAACATTAGGATTGCTAATGGACTCAGCGGAAATCCGCGCTATTGCTTTTTCTACAGTATTTTTTATATTAGTATTTTTGATTACCCTATTGCTTTTAATCGCAGGTTCCAGAACAGCTAGTTGATTCAGTATTTTTCGGGCTGGGTGAGACTCGGAATCCAGAAAATCATTACCTTGCATGGGCAATGACAATAGAGGCAAATGAATACTTTCCAAATAATCTTTAATGTCTTTAGAAAACTCAAGCTCACCAAACAAGGCATCAAAAAACCTGCCATACAGCTCAAGACGCTGAACATCGTTTGCGGCCAACGATTTTGCCTCCGGATTATCAGCTTGTAATTTATCAGCAAGGTTTTTTTGCAGTGCTGTGGTATCTAAATGAAGGCCCGATTTAGCGGTAATATCCTTTTGGATTTTCGCAATCGCCGATAAAACTTCCGCTGGGTCAAATACTTGCTGGACATTATTGACCGGCAGGGTATTTTCCTTGCGCTGGGTATCGGTAGATACGGCCATTGTTTCAGTTAACAGGTTCAGTAATTTGCCTGTAACCTGGCTTAAAGGTTGAATGGCTTTGTGAACGACCAGCGGTTCGGCATCCAAATAGTCATTGAAATAAACTTGCTGTTTATCGCTATTTTTTGTATCAAAAGCGGAGCCGCTCTGCTTACTATGAACGGGCATTTGCAATCGCGCGGATTCAAACTTAGCTAAAGTCCCAGCTGCTTGCTTATAAAAACCCGGCAACTCGATAATTAAGATTTTTTCGAAGCAGTTATAAATTGCCTTTTTTATAGTGCTCCCCAGCTCTAACTGCAAAAATATTTCCCTAAAGCTATCACATAAAACCGCTGGACCAATTGGATTATTAACTGCATTATCAAATATACCAAACACCCTGCATAATTCTCTAACTAACAGATTAAGCTCGTCGTCAAAATAGTTTTTAAGCTTTCTGATAGTAGCCGACATATTCAACCAGTCTTCAAAGTCGTCTTTTTCGATTAATGAAAGCGAATCATGATATAAAGCATCTGAGTTTTTTTCGTTGTCACTGGAAATATAATCAACCTGATATATAACAGAACAACAAAATTCGCTACTAATAATCTCTCTATTCAGCTTTAGCGTGGTAATTAAGTCGTCAAAAGCCGATGGATTGGAAAAAAACTCAGCATGCGTGTTCGCAGCTTCCATGCAATCGCTCAGCGAGTCAAAAAACCTATCGATTAATAAAGGCAAGCTTTCTATTAGAAATTGTTTAAATGTGTTTTTATAATTTTCTTGATTTAAATTGTCTGGTGAAGTATCTAAATTGTCATTCGTTGAGGAAAGCGATCCAATATTTGCTATTTTTCTTAACGCATTAAACGTGGTGGCGGGCATCTGTTCAGTGACAAGACCTACTCCCGTCGAACCAATATGTGTTATTTGTGCATCTACTTCAAAAGTTTTTAGCTCGAACTCCAATTGAATAGAAAAGCGAATTTTTATATTTTTATGCAATGCAATCTGCGGATGAGTTTTATCAAAAACCAGATAAAATCCACCGCTACAAAAATCCAGAATACGGCATTCCAGTGTATCAGTTTGATCGATTATCAATAAAGCGTTTAGATCAATCGCATACCTGATATAGCGACGTCTTTTGCTTTTTTTAATACTAGCAGACATAAATCAGATGAAATAGTAAAAACTACCGTAGTAATAGACACCGACCGTATTCTTTAAAAAAGGCCGTTGTAAACTCCGTAAATAGACTAATTGAAATTATTTAACGAAGCGGATATGTATTTATTTAAGCACTATCTATCTAACGACAATACTGGTGTGGATACTATACCACGACAGGCCTGAGTGCTGTCCCGCTGGCTGTCAAGTTTAGACCACTTCGGGCGAATATTTAGCTCATACAAAGCCCGGTTTCAATGGCTACTGGCTATCGCTAGGCTTCAAAACCCCACCCCTATTCAGAGTCCACGACACTGCTGGTGTTTTCGGCCACTGTTTTGCGCGATTTTGCTTGCCGATTGTGTCTGAGTTTGGGATAAATGAAAAAACCTGACAACAAATCCCAAACTGGAAATCTATGAATTACTGGCTGATGAAATCAGAACCCGACACCTTCGGCATTGACGACTTGTTTAACCGACCCGAACAAACCGAGCATTGGGATGGTGTCCGCAACTACCAAGCCCGAAACATGATGCGCGACGACATGAAAATCGGCGATCAGGTGTTTTTTTACCATTCCAACTGCGACGAACCAGGCATCGTCGGCATCATGCAAGTTGTGCGCGAATCTTATCCGGACTTTACCGCGTTTGACCCGGACGACAAACATTTTGATCCGAAAAGTAATCCGGACAAACCTACCTGGTATATGGTCGATGTAAAGTTTGTCAGAAAGCTATCACGTAATATCAGTCTGCGCGAATTGAAACTGAAAACCGAACTGGCCGATCTGGCTTTGCTTCGCCGCGGGAACCGGCTGTCCATCATGCCGGTGAATGCCGAGCAATGGGACTTTATTCTCGGTTTGGAGAACGCCTAGTCTTCCGAAAGATTTAGCGTCACGCTCATCAGCGTGACGCGGTGACCACGATAAACTTCTTCGGCCATCGCAGTCCAGCCAAATTTTGCGTAGAAATTCGCCTGATCCGGTGTAAACAGATAGAGTTTGGCAAAACCGGCGGCCTGAGCTTGCAGCATGACATGTTGTACCAGCTTCGCACCTGTACCCTGCCGGCGGTATTCGGGCGCCACGTAAACGCTGGCTAACCATGGCGTCAGTTCGGGACGGGTATCCATGTCGCTTTCAATGATGGCTGCGGAGCCAGCCAGTTGTCCTTCATGTTTGTAAATGAAGGTGCTCGGAACTAATTTATCGCTTAAATAAGCTTGCATTCTTTCGATGCGGTGTTCCAGGGTTTGGCCGGGATTCAGGTTTGACCATTCGGCTTGGTGCCATTGGGCTAGGGTGGGGATTTGGTGGGGTTCTTGGGAGAGGTTGATGATGGTCATGTTTCTGTCTGTGGAATAGAGTAATCCCATCGAATCTAAGTATGGCAATTGGTGTCGCTATCGCGACGGATTGTTTTAAAGTCGGGTCTCGGCCCGACAGCCGAGATACTTTTCGCTACGAAAACCATCCTTGGTTTTCGCCCTTCGGGCCAGCCTATCGGCTGTTCAAATTCGCTCCAAGCGAATTTGTGCTTGTCCAAAGAAAAGTATCCAAAAGAAAAGACACCCGGATTTCGCCCTGATCCTGCGCTTCACAGTTTTTTGCAGGGGTTGGCGAAAGGGGCTTCCTGCCCCTTCGCCAACGAGCGGCATCCCTGCCGCTCCCCTAACGGGCTAATCCTGCAAAAAACTGCGATGCTCGGGGTCGAAATACGGGACCAAAACCCTCCTCTGACTAGCAAGCTGCTTCAGCTAAATCAAAAAAGACGGTCATGTCCGCCGGGAAGCGGGCATCCAGTGCCATGGATGGCAAGCTTCGAGCTATCCATGGCACTGGATTTCGGCATTCCCTGCCGAAATGACGATTTTGGCGTTAGCAATCAATTAATCTGAAGCACCTTACTAATCTCGGTAAACCTTCAAGACACTCTAAACGAATTTATTCAGTCCGAGCCAAACATCCGCTACACAGCGACGGTGTTTCCCCGTATGCCGCACCGAGCACCGGAGCTTTTATCGAGATCAGCCCGAAGGGGCACCGCAGGGATGCGGTGCGTCGGCGAAGGGGCTGGGAAGCCCCTTTTGCCGACCCTCGATAAAAGGTTCGGCGCGCAGGATAAAAGCCGCATCCGGGCCGCCTTTTCTTTGGATACTTTCTTTTGGCGGAGCAAAAGAAAGTATCTCGGTCGTCGGTCCGAGAACCGACATTAAAACCAGCCGTCGCGCCAGCGACACATTAAGCCCATCAGAGCTGATGAGCGCCAATTCTTGCTCTACTCGACTTCAGTAAAATCACCTGCTTGAGGCATAAATACCCGATTATATTTTCGATGTGTACCTGTCTTGCAGTCCTCCTCTTCGATATTGAATTCAACACGAACATTCTCACTTCCTTCACCGACTACATCAAAGCCCTTAATCGAAGTAGCAATATCCGTTAGTTCAACTCCATCACTTTCATGACCACAAAAACCGGAAACCGGATTTTCTTTCGCGAATAGAAGATCTTTCACAGCGAAAGATTCTAATTTTTTTCCTGGAACAAGATAAAGAATCCGGTAACCATACTCCCAATTGCCTCGATATAGATTCGACGTATTTATAAGAACGAATCGTTTTTGGTTACCTCCGAGAAACTCGCGTTTTATTGAAATTTCCGGCCAAGAATGTCCTCCCACAAGCTGGTATGAATTGGCATTTCCATCATAAAGATACAAACCCTGACCAACCCGTCCGCTATTGGTTACAGTAACCAAGAACTCGCTTTTGTTCAGTCGAAAACAATTATCTGGAAGCGGTTCATTAGGTCGGGATTTATAAAACAACTTCAACGGCTTAAAATCAGGTGAGTCTAAGGCTGAGTCACAATGTCTGAAATAGGGCTCTGAAGCATGAGTAATTTCAGAAACAAAAAGCAGCAAGGTCAAAACTCTGAAAGATATCCGCTGATTCAGCATAATGGTATTACGGATCAATTCGGACTACTTAATTGCAAACGCCTAGAAACCCTCACCAAATCCTCCTCCGTATCCACCCCCGCCTCCGGCGTCCGATCAACAATCTTCACCAACACCCTCTCCCCATGCCAAAGAATCCTAAGCTGCTCCAACGACTCGACACTTTCTAACGGCGACGCATCCCAACTGCAATACCGCTGCAAAAAGCCCACCGTATAAGCATACATACCAATATGCCTGAAATGCGGCAAACCAGACAACGCGATATCGTGCTTATCAGGAAAAGTGGAACGGTTCCAGGGAATCGCCGCCCGGCTGAAATACAAGGCATACCCGTTTTTATCCAAAACCACTTTAACCGCATTCGGATTGAAGATTTCCTCCACATCCAAAATCTTCGCCGCCAAGGTGGCTATGCCAGCCTGATTTTGCCTCGCCAAAGCAATAGCCGCATCGCGAATATAAGCCGGTGGAATCAACGGTTCATCGCCTTGCAGATTGACCACGATTTGCTCGTCGGCCCAGCCCATAATCCGGGCCACTTCGGCAATCCGTTCGGTGCCGGACTGGTGATTGGGATCAGTCATGACCGCCAGCAAACCTAAATCGCCGACCGCGTCGAAGATACGTTGATCGTCGGTCGCCACCACCACTTGCTCGGCATCGGCTTCCAATGCGCGCTCGCAGACATGGACGATCATCGGCTTGCCGGCAATGTCCAGCAAGGGTTTACCCGGCAAGCGGGTAGAACCGTAGCGAGCCGGAATGACGACTTTAAAACCGGCGCTCATTTACGTAGAGCGTCCGATTCTTCAAAACTCAGTTCGCGGGCTTCGTCTTCCAGCATCACCGGAATATCGTCGCGGATCGGGAAGGCTAAATTGTCGGCTTTGCAAATCAGTTCCTGTTTGTCTTTGTCGTAAATCAGGGAGCTTTTGCACAGCGGGCAGGCCAGAATCTCGAGCAGTTTTTTATCCATGAGCTTTGTCTTTGAGTAGTTTTAAAAGTTGTTGGGAAAATGCCTCGGGCAGTTCGGCATCGATAGGTAAATACCAATACTGGTCGGTAGCGAAGCGGGCGCATTTCACCGCGTCCTTTTCGGTCATAAGTACCGGGCGCGGCTCTTTAAATTGCAAGTCTTCGGCAGTAAACGGGTGGTGGTCCGGCAAGGCATGGGTTTGACAACTCAGGCCGGCGGCGGCCAGTTGCGCAAAGAAGCGCGCGGGATTGCCTATCGCGGCTATGGCATGGCAAGCGATGCCTTTGAATTCGCCAAGCGGTTTTCGTTCGCCGGTTTTTATGTTGATCAGTTGTTGGCCTTTGCAGTGCATAGGCAATTCGCCTTCCAACAATTCATCCGGGCCGTTAACGACCACCAAATCGACGTGTTTGACGCGTTCCTGCGGTTCGCGTAACGGGCCAACCGGCAGACAATAACCATTACCGAAACGACGCTGGCCGTCGATCACGACGATCTCGATGTCGCGTTCCAGCGCGTAATGCTGCAAACCGTCATCGGAAATCAGCACGTCGCAGGCGTTGGTTGACAGCAATTGCCTGCCCGCCGCTACTCGCTCCGCTCCCACCACAATCGGGCAAGCGCAACGTTTGGCTAACAACACTGCTTCGTCACCCACTTGCGCCGGATCGCTCTCGGCGGTTACGGCTTGCGGACCGGTGCTGGCGGCGCCGGCATAACCGCGACTAATCACGCCCGGTTTGTAGCCGTTTTGTTTCAGGAATTCGACCATCCAGATTACCAAGGGCGTCTTACCTGTGCCACCCACGGTAATGTTGCCGACGATGATCACCGGCACTGGCAGCCGGGTTTTTTTCAATACGCCGATGCGGTACAAAAAGCGCCGCAAGCGGATGGCATCGACATACAACATCGACCCGGGCATCAGCCAAGCTGAGATGTACATCTCCTTGTACCAGGCATCCTCAAACCATTTCACTAATTTCGGGTTCATTATTTTTCCGGGCGGTTGATAGCAAAAGTGATGTGGTGAAAGCCTAGTTGATTGGCGATATCCAATGCGCTGACCACGGCTTGATGCGGGGCTTTGCCGTCGGCGCTGATGATGAACGGCAACAATCTGGACTCGCCGGCAGTTTGTGCCAAAGCCGCTTTCAAGCCGTCCAGGTTTTGATTCACCAGCTCATGAAACTGGTTGTCGTCACCGGCCAAGGCATAAGTACCTTTGGCATCGACGTATAAATTGATGGTCTTAGCCTGCTCCGTGGCATCGCTGCCTTGGGCTTCCGGCAGGTTGATCTTCAATTCGGAGTGATGGCGAAAGGTGGTAGCCACCATGAAGAAAAACAGTAAAACCAGCAACACGTCTATCATTGGGATTAAGCCGATATCGACCTGCGTGCGGCGTTTGCGGCGGAATTGCATTAAATGTCCTCGCGCGCGCCTTGCATGATGTCGATCAGGCGCAGCGATTCTTCTTCCATGCGTACCACATGATCGTCAACCAGACGCTCGAAATAACGGTGGAAAAACAGGCTGGGAATCGCCACGGTCAAGCCCGAGGCGGTACAAATCAAGGCTTCGGAAATGCCACCGCTCAACACAGCTGGATCGCCCATGCCGCCAATCGCGATGTCGGAAAATACCCGGATAATCCCGTCCACTGTGCCTAGCAATCCTAATAAAGGCGTGATCGAAGCGATGCTGCCAAGCGCATTTAAATAACGCTCCAGTTCGTGTGTCACCTGCCGGCCGACTTCTTCGATACTGGATTTCATGATTTCCCGGCCATGTTTGCGATTCAGCAAGCCGGCGGCCAGAATCCTGCCCAACGGTGAACTCAGTTTGATGCGCCTGATCGTCGGTTCGTCTAGCTTCTTGTCCCGATGCAATTGCCAAATGTACGGCACCAAATCAACGGGAATGATGCGTTTGCGCTGCAAGGACCAAAAGCGTTCGCCGATGATCGCCATCGCCACGATGGAGCACAAGATGATCGGCGCCATCATCCAGCCGCCGTTTTTGATTACTTCAAACACGTTGTCTATCCCTCTTTCCTGAAACCTGTCAATTTTAACCCAATCCGAGGCGAGATTGCCGAGCCACACCGATATAGGTAATCAGCAAAGCCACGCAACACACCAGGGCGGCGATGATATACACCAGGCGGCCGCCCAGCATGTCCCAGAAATAACCGCTGTAAAGACTGCCTATCATGCCGCCCAAGCCAAAACTGATACTGCTGTACAGCGCCTGCCCTTTGCTTTGATGACGTTCGCCGAAATACTGAAACAGCAATTGCATAGCCACGACATGGGCGACCCCAAACGTGGCCGCGTGCAGCATTTGCGCGATGATCGTCAATGCCAGCGAATCAAACCCTTCGGCAATTAACAGCCAACGCACTACGCTGAGTGATACCGCAAAAAGCAGTAGCGTGCGTGGCGAGAGCCATTTCAACAATTGCCGCATCGCCATGAACAACAACACCTCGGCCGCGACACCGCTGGCCCACAACAAACCGGTTTGGGTTGCTGAATAGCCGTGCTGCTTTAAGTAAACCGAATAAAACACATAGTAAGGACCGTGCGCGACTTGCAACAGCATGTAAACCAGCAAAAATGCCAACAGCTCCGGCTTGAGGAGAATTTGTCGGATGCCGCCGGTTTCGGTGTGTACTAAACGCGGCTTTGCTTCCGGCGTGATTAAAGCCATCAGCCAATTCAGCAGCATCAAGCTGCCGATAATCCAGGGCAAATAGGCAATGCTAAATTGATCCAGAAACCGGCCTATGCCCAGAACTGCGGCAATAAAACCGATAGATCCCCACAGCCGAATTTGACTATAGCGCTGCGGTTCGGCTTGCAGATGAAACAGGGTCGCGGCTTCAAACTGCGGCAAGGTGGCATTCCAGAAAAAGCTGAAAACTACGGTCACCGCGGCAAACCACAGGTAATCGCTGCGGTACAAAAAACCGGCAAAGCACAGCACCGACAGCAGCGAGGTGATGCGAATCAGACGTAAACTACGACCGGTTTTGTCGGCCAGCCAGCCCCAGTAATTCGGCGCGATGATCTTGGTAGCCACCAAAAAAGCCGTCAGCTCGCCGATTTCGGTGGCGGCGAAGCCGACTTGCTTAAGGTATAAACTCCAAAACGGCAGGAATGCGCCCAGCGTGGCGAAATAGCAAAAATAAAAGCCGGATAAGCGCCAGTAAGGTACGCTCATTCAGCGCAGAATCGGCAATCCTGAATTTACATGCAGGTTTTGCGCGCGATGCCGTAATAAATGATCCATCAACACGATAGCCACCATCGCTTCGGCGATAGGCGTGGCGCGGATGCCGACGCAAGGATCGTGGCGGCCTTCGGTGACCACTTCAATCACTTCACCTTTGCTGTTAATGCTACGGCCCGGCAAACGTAGGCTGGAGGTGGGCTTCAACGCAATCCGGGCCACGATGTCCTGGCCACTGGAAATCCCACCTAAAATGCCGCCGGCATGGTTGCTTAAAAAGCCTTCCGGGGTGATTTCGTCACGAAATTTCGTGCCTTTGGTATCGATGCACTCAAAACCGTCACCAATCTCCACGCCTTTCACAGCGTTGATGCTCATCAAGGCATAGGCCAGTTCGGCATCCAGGCGGTCGAAAATCGGTTCGCCTAGGCCGGGCGGCACGTTGCTGGCAATCACTTCGATCTTAGCGCCTATCGACTCGCCTTCCTTGCGCAGTGCGTCCATGTATTTTTCCATTTCTTCCACTTTTCCTGCATCAGGACAGAAGAACGGATTATTAGGAATTTCGTTCCAGTCGAATGCGTCGATTTTGATCGGACCCAGTTGCGACAAGTAGCCGCGCACCAGGATGCCGTGTTCTTGGAACAGATATTTCTTGGCAATCGCGCCGGCGGCAACGCGCATTGCGGTTTCCCGTGCCGAGGAGCGGCCGCCGCCGCGATAATCTCTAAACCCGTATTTGTGCTGGTAGGTGTAATCGGCGTGGCCGGGTCGGAAGCTCTCGGCAATTTTCGAATAGTCTTTGGAGCGCTGATCAGTGTTTTCGATCATCAGCCCAATCGGGCAACCTGTGGTTTTGCCTTCGAATACGCCGGACAGGATTTTTACTTCATCGGCTTCGCGGCGCTGCGTGGTATGCCTAGACGTGCCAGGTTTGCGCCTATCCAAATCGATCTGCAAATCCGCTTCCGACAGTTCCAAACCGGGAGGGCAGCCATCGACGATAGCCAACAAGGCCGGGCCGTGGCTCTCGCCGGAGGTGGTGACGGTAAATAATTTTCCTATGCTGTTTCCGGACATGGTTATAAAGCGCTAACAAAGTGTGAGTGATAAAGAGAGACTTGTGCTGCGGTGAGCAGAAATACGCCGTCGCCGCCGCGTTCGAATTCCAACCATTGGAACGGCACGTCGGGAAACATTTCCTGCAAGGTTTCGGCGCTGCTACCGACCTCGATGATCAGGATGCCCTGCTCCGCCAGGTAGCGTTTGGCGTCAACCAAAATCCGCAACACCAAATCCAGGCCGTGCTCGCCGCCGGTAAAGCCCATCTCGGGCTCGGCATGAAATTCCGGTGGCAAACTTTCCCATTCGGCGATGGCGACATAAGGCGGATTGCTGACGATGATGTCGTAAGGCTTGGCCGGCAAGTCGTTGAATAAATCGGATTGATAGAGTTGGACTTGGCCGTCCAGATCATGTTTTTCAATATTTATCTGCGCTACCGCTAAGGCATCGTCCGACAGTTCTACTGCATCCACTTGCGCATCCGGGAAGGCATAAGCGCAGGCTATAGCGATGCAGGCACTACCGGTACATAAATCCAGGATGTTGAACACTTGGGTTTCTTCCACCCAAGGCTCGAAGCGTTCGGCGATGAGTTCGGCGATGGGCGAGCGCGGCACCAAGACCCGTTCATCGACATAAAACGAAAGGCCGGCAAAAATCGCTTCGTGGGTTAAATAGGCGGACGGTTTACGTTCGACGATGCGGCGTTCGATCAACGCCACCACCGCCTGGCGTTCGGCCATGGTCAGTACCGAATCCAGATAGCCGTGATCCAAATCGTATGGCTGATGCAAGGTATGCAACACAATCGCCGCGGCTTCATCCAAAGGCGTGACCGTGCCGTGACCCAGAAAAACCTGATGCTCGGCAAACCGGCTGGCAGCCCAGCGAATATAGTCTCTGATGCTGCTGAGGGTTGTGATAACATCCGGGCCTGTTATGTTCATAGCGTGTCTATACTTAAAAATACGTTTAAAAATGCAGCGGCGGATTTTAAACCAATCCCCCGCCGCTTGCCCGAATAAAGCACAGTAAATGACCGAGGCCCATTCTCAAGCGCTATCCGCCAAACTGGCAAAAAATCGTCTGTATCAGGATTGTTTCAAGTATATGCAATCCGATTCCTTGGCGTTACCGACCATCCCGGATGTCTCGGTAAAAATCCGCCGGGCAATTAACGAACCCAACGCCAACAGCAATAAAATCGCCCGAGTCGTGCAAATCGACCCCAGTATTACTGCGCGCTTGGTCAAAATCTCCAATAGTCCGCTATACCGGGGCCGGCGCAAGATCGAAAGCTGTCCGGAAGCCTTGACCCGTTTGGGCTTGAAAGCCGCGCAGGACATTATCACCGCCTTCGCGTTAAAAGCGGTGTTCAACGCCAAATCACCGGTGATTCGCCGTAAGATGCAAGAGCTTTGGGCGCATAGCAGTTACGTGGCGGCGATCAGCGCGGTATTTGCCCATAAAACGCCCGGCTTCGATCCGGACCGGGCCATGTTGGCCGGCTTGATTCACGATATTGGCGTGGTGCCGATTCTGGCTTACGCCGACCGGCAACCGGAGATTGTGGCTAATCCCGGCGACTTGGCTGAAGCGGTGCGCGAATTGCGCAGCCCGATTGGCGTGCAAATTATCCGCAAATGGGATTTTCCCAGCGACTTTGAAGACGTGATCATCCACGCTGAAAACTGGCACCGCGACAGCGGCGAAACCGCCAGTTACAGCGATATTGTGATGATCTCGCAATTGCATAGTTTCATCGGCAAGATAGACATCAAACAAATGCCCAAGCTGGACGAATTGCCTGCTTATAAAAAATTGGCCAAAGGCAATCTGGATGCGGATTTAAGTATCAATATACTCGACCAGGCTAAAGATGAGATCGAACATATCCGGCAGATGTTGAGCTAATCCGCTCAGTGCCAGCGTTGGCAATCTACTCAAGTTGCGGAATAATTCGGCCCTGATTGAATTGCGCAAATTGTAATTCTTAACCCTGAGTATTCTTGGATTTTTTCTTACCAAAGGAGTTAGCTAGATGAAACATACATTAACAATCGCCGCCTTGCTGCCCACCCTATTTGCAAACCCCGCGCAAGCCGGTAGCCTGACCAACGGCAGCTGGCAACCCAGCGGTTGCGGCGCCGTGCCCGAGTCACCTACTATCGATGCCGGCAATATCGATGCCTACAATAAAAGCATTGCGGCGATCAACGCCTGGCAACAAAAATCCCGCGATTATTTCGAATGCTTGATCAAAGAAGCCAACACCGATAACGGCATCATCGCTGACCACGCCAATCAGGCTCAGGCCAAATATCGGGAAACAGTCGAAAAAATCGGCGCACAAGCCGAGGCAGCCAAGAAAAAACTCGATAAAGAATAAGCTGGCGCGCACTGCAAGCTGCAGTTGCTGCGGCCGACACGTTATTTTTACCAGCGTTTACAATTCGCGCCCGATTAAGCCTCCCGAGCAACGGGGATTTATCATAAAATCTCCGCATGACATGCAGCAGCCATTCGCTTAACGCGGGGGCTGCGCTCCCAGACCACCACTCTCTAGCAATAAACACTAGCCAAGCCATGAAAAAAATCGACATCAAGCTGCTGATACTGGCGATCAGCGTGCTGTTAAAC
The DNA here is from genome assembly GCF_059331595.1 of Methylomonas sp. PHL2-19. NCBI lineage: Bacteria > Pseudomonadati > Pseudomonadota > Gammaproteobacteria > Methylococcales > Methylococcaceae > Methylomonas > Methylomonas sp. PHL2-19. The sequence continues at coordinate 2,951,005 of NZ_CP196839.1, read as the reverse complement.
GGTTGCGCCAGTCTCGGCAAAGGGATTACCGAAGCCATTCTGGAAAAGCAGGAAGCGGAAGACACCCGCATTTGCGAAATCAAAGGCGATAAATTCGAAGGCATCAAACCGCAACTGGAAGTGCATGACCGGAAAATGAAGCTGCTGATGGTGCACGGAGTCGGCAACCACTTGCCGGGTTACTCCACCCAGTTCATGGAAAAGCTGGCCAAGGAACTTGATCTGACCGTCACCAGCAAAAATGTCAAAAATATCCGCTTGGCCGATGCAAAAGGCCTTGAGCGACCACTGGGCAATTTGCGTATCCACCGTTATCTGGATGCCAATAAATCCCAGGAAATGCTGTTTTACGAGCTAACCTGGTCGGAGATTAGTGCCAAGGAAAAAGAAGTATTGTCCTACGATAACTCCGGAGAGCAGTCGTTTCGCCGCGCCGAAGTCAACGATTTGTTAAAAAAATTCTCGAACGATACCGGACCGGACCCCATCATTTATCTGGGCGAGAAACGCGAGGATATTTTGTCGGCATTCGCGCAATCCTTCTGCTGGATGATCCACGGCGACTGGAACAACCTGCCGGACGACGTCAAGCAAACCTGCTCCACCAAGAACGTCACACCGTTTTACAACGACAGCTACGCCTTCATCTCCCACAGTTTGGGAAGCCGCATCACTATCGACGGCTTGCAACAAATTGCCTCGAAACTGGGTAACGGCGAAACGGCCAGTTACTACACCGCATTAACCAATGTTTTAAAGAATAAAGAGATACCTATTTACATGATGTCCAACCAATTGCCCATGCTGCAATTGGGACGGGCGCTACCGGAAGTCGCCAATCATGCCGACACTTATTGCCAAGCCGACGGCGCCAAATACAATGAACGGATCATGGCGAAAACTTCGGTGATCGCGTTTAGCGACCCCAACGATTTACTCAGTTATGCTATCCCGCACGATTTCGTGAATAAATATCTGGATTCGCGATTATGTGTCAATGTCACCAATATCAATATTAACGTCGCCAGAGTTTATGATGCGTTTGGCTTGGGTAAACTGGCGAATCCGATGGATGCCCATATCGGCTACGATACGGACGACCGGGTGATTGCCTTGATCGCCAAAGGCATCGCTAACGAACACACTGCGCCTATCGTCAAGGAACGCTGTCACTGGGTGGAAACCATCGATTAAGCTTTTTAGGGTGTGGCTGAAGGCTTAGCCATACCCTTCCCCTCGCATTAGCCCTCACGGCAGTCTCGCCCACTTCACCCTCGCTTCACATTCCTACCATCATCCGCTCACCGTGCCGGTGCATGCTATTCATCGTCTTTTAACTCCACGGAATAAACGCGATGCAAAAAAAACTCTGGCAAAAGATCTGCATAATGTTCGGTCTGACTTTGGTGCTGCTGATACCGATAGGCATGATAAAAAATCTGGTGGGCGAACGCGCCGAACGCCAACAACAGGCGGTGAGCGACATTGCCGCCAGTTCTGCCGGTCCCCAGCAATTGTTCGGCCCGTTGTTGACTGTACCTTACACCGAGCGCTGGACCGAGATTATCGAAACCAAACAGGACGGACTGCCCAAGCGTGAACAAATCGAACGTGTCGATAATCGGCTGCTGTATTTTCTTCCCGAGCACCTGAATATAGCCGGCGAGCTTGCTACGGAAACCAAGCAGCGCGGCCTGTTCAAAGTGCGCTCTTATGTACTGAATGTCAGCATCAAAGGCGATATGAAACTGCCCGGTGCTTACGGCAATCCCAAGCCGCTACATAACGGCCAGATCAGTTTCGGCACCCCTTACGCCAGCGTCGTGCTGGCAGATATGCGCGGGGTACTGGAAGCGCCGGGCATGGAATGGGGCGGCAAGCAATATGCCTTCGAACAAGGCGCGGAGTTACCCATACACAAAGCCAACGGCATGCACGTGTCATTGGATGCACCGCCGGTCGAGTTTGGCCCTATCAATATACCGTTTGCTTTCACGCTAAAATTACGCGGCATTGAATCGCTGGATTTTATTCCGGCCGGCAAGCAAACCCGTGTCGAACTGTCATCTACTTGGCAGCACCCCAGCTTTTACGGCCGATTTCTGCCTGATCCGCAAACCCAGCAAGTCGGCGAGGCCGGCTTTCATGCGTTATGGTCGGTCGATGCGCTGGCGTCGAACGTCGCCGAAAGTCTTGATAAGTGCGAAGCTATCAGTTGTTACGACAGCTTTGGCATCCGCTTGATGGAGCCTATCAATGTCTATTCCTTGTCTGACAGAGCCAGTAAATACGGTTTCCTGTTCGTCTGCCTGACTTTTGCGGCCATCTTTCTGTTCGAAATCCTGAAAAACCTGGCGATTCATCCGGCGCAATACGCCTTGGTGGGTTTGGCGTTGGCGATGTTTTTTCTGCTGCTGTTGAGTTTGTCGGAGCATTTGGACTTTGTGCTGGCGTATGTGATCGCCAGTGCTGCCTGCGTAATACTGATCGGCTTCTATCTCAGTGCAGTGTTGCGCAGCGCCAAACGCGGTATTAGCGCCGGCGCCTTACTGAGCGGCTTGTTCGGCAGTTTGTATGGCTTGTTGGAGTCAGAGGATAACGCGCTGATGCTCGGGTCTTTACTGATGTTTGTCTTGTTGGCCCTGGCCATGGTAATCACGCGACGCTTGGATTGGTACGGACTGAGTCAATCCGATACCGATAATTCGGCAATCATTTAAATCCCACCGGCTCGGGGCGTTGGCTGTCAGCAGCGTTCCGAGCAACAAAATCGAGGTAGTTATGATTGTTGCTCATCTTCCGGCCGGCTATATCGTATCGACGCTGCTGTTTAGGCGATTTGCAAAATATGGGGTCAGCGGGATAAATTTTCTGCGCGCCGGCTTGCTCGGCAGCATCGCGCCCGATCTGGATATGGTTTATTTTTATGGTTTCGACCACCGCGCTCATCCACATCACAGTTATTTCAGTCACTTCCCCAGCGTTTGGCTGCTGTTATTAACGCTGGCAATCCTATGTTTTCAGCATTGCCGGCACAAGAAGCTGCCGGTGTTGGCGCTGATTTTTACCGGCAACGGTATGTTGCATATGGTGCTGGATTATATTTCGACCAATATCTACTGGTTAGCCCCCTTCGTAAACAAGCCTTTTGCCTTGATTAAGGTGCCCAGTGTCTACCAGGATTGGTGGCTGAATTTTCTGCTGCACAGATCCTTTGTGCTGGAAATTTTGCTGGTAATTTGGGCTACCGGTTTATGGTTTAGGCGTCGGTTAAATAGGCTCGAATTGGTCGAATAAACCTTAATCCGGAAGACGGATCGTTCCCTCGGCAAACAACACGGCTTGGCCACCGACCCTAATAGTCAAGATCTCCAGGCCTTTATTATCCATTTCCAAGTGGATCAAGCTGCGGCGAGTGCTTTGATCACCGCGTTCCACCGCAAAAGTGTGGGTGCCTTTCTGAGTGTGTTCAAACGAACACAGGTAACAACAAAATGCCGGCATCGCGCTGCCGACCGGCGGATCGGCGTGGATGCCGATATTGGGTCCCAGCAAGCGGGCATTGAAGTCCGCTTCCGGGCTTGATGATTTCGGGCAAAACAGCAAGATTTCCTGCGCCGCGGTTTGCGGTGCCGTGGATTGCGCCCAAGCCGCGTAATTAAAGCGGGCTTTGCGCACCGATTCGACATTCCAAACCGGCACTACTAAATAAGGAAACCCGCAAGACACCAGGCGTGGCGAGTATTTTTTATGATCCAGCTCCGCGAGCTGCAAGCCTAAGAAACTGCAAATTTCATCGTCGCTGGGCGCAAAACGGTCGACTATCGAATCGACGCTACGGCTAAATTGCACCAAGCTTGGTTGGCCATCCTGACTGGACAGATTAACTTGAATAACGCCGATATTTTGTTCGAACTCGAGTTTAGTCAGCGGTTCGGTTAACGCCACACCGCCGGACATAGCCAACACGTAGGCCGCGGCAATAATCGGATGCCCGGCAAAATTGATTTCGCCTAAAGGGGAAAATATGCGCATCCGCCTGTGCTTGTCGTCATCGGCTTTGTGAAACAGAAATACCGTTTCCGACAGATTCAATTCCTTGGCAATCTTGGCCATTTGCTCGGCATTCAAGCCATCGGCCTTCGGTAATACCGCTATCTGCGCACCGTTGAAAATCTGGTCGGTAAAGACATCAGCGATATAATATTGGTAGTTCACACCTTACTCCATTTCACAGACAGCCAAAGACGGCGATTTTTGTTGCGCAGGCGACGACGCCGGCATCACGGCGACTCTGCCGTTTTCCAGGCGTACTTGATAGGCCGGCACACTGACCCCGGCATCTTCAAAGCACACACCTGTACGTAGATGGAAATGTTGTTTATACATCGGCGACGCGACCATCGGTTCGCCGCCTATGTCGCCTATCATACCGCGCGACAGAACGTTGGCGTGGCTAAACGGATCGAAGTTACCGATGGCATAGACTTCCTGCCGGCGTTGCAGGTAAAAAATCGCGATTTGTTTGCCTTTTACTAAGGCACACACCCCGGAATCGGCTTGCAAATCGTCGATGCCGCACACATCTATCCACGTACTCATTATGCCGCCTCCTCGATCAATTTGAAATGTTTACGTTCTTGGGCGTTGGCTGGCCTAACTTGGCCGCGTTCCTCGACAAACACCACGTTGTCGTCGGCCTGATCGCTGTTGACGAAATGCCGGAAGCGCTTCAGGCGTTGCTCGTCCGCCAGCGTGGTTTTCCATTCACACTGATAGGTGTCGATAACGTGCTGCATCTGCCCTTCCAATTGCGCGCCTATACCCAGCCGGTCTTCTATTACCACCGATTTCAAATAGTCCAAGCCGCCTTCCATATTTTCCATCCATACCGAGGTCCGCTGCATGCGGTTGGCGGTGCGGACGTAAAAAATCAACACCCGGTCGATGTATTTAATTAGCGTCTCTTTATCCAGATTGGTGGCAAACAAATCGGCGTGACGCGGTTTCATGCCGCCGTTGCCGCACACATATAAATTCCAGCCGTTCTCGGTCGCAATCACGCCGATGTCCTTACCTTGCGCTTCCGCGCATTCGCGGGTGCAGCCCGACACGCCGAATTTGATTTTATGCGGCGCGCGTAAGCCTTTGTAGCGATTTTCCAATTCAATTGCCAAACCGACGCTGTCATCGACACCGAACCGGCACCAGGTACTGCCGACGCAGGATTTGACCGTGCGCAAGGATTTACCGTAGGCATGGCCGGATTCGAAACCGGCGTCTATCAACTCTTGCCAAATCGCTGGTAATTGCTCGACACGGGCACCAAACAAATCCACGCGCTGACCACCGGTGATTTTGGTGTAAAGCTGATATTTTTTGCCGACTTGGCCTATGGCGATCAACATATCCGGCGTGATTTCACCGCCGGCGACGCGCGGCACCACCGAATAAGTGCCGTCTTTTTGCATATTGGCCAGGAAAATATCGTTGGTATCCTGCAAACCGATATGTTCTTTTTTCAGAATATAGTCGTTCCAGTGTGAAGCCAGGATGGAACCGACCGCTTGCTTGCATACTTCGCAGCCCAAACCCTTACCGTGTTTGTCCAGCAATTCGTCGAAGGTTTTGATTTCTTCCACCATCACCAAGTTATATAAATCCTGGCGGGTATGTGGAAAATGCTCGCAAATATCAGTGCTGACTTCCACACCCAATTTGGTCAATTCGCAATCCAATACCGACTTCAGCAGCGCGGAGCACCCGCCGCAACCGGTGCCGGCCTTGGTCTCGGCTTTCAGGCCGCCGAGCGTGGTGCAACCGGCTTCGATTGCGCCGCAAATCTGGCCTTTGCTGACATCGTAACAGGAACAAATCTGCGCCGATGCGGGTAAGGCATCCGGCCCGAGACCGGCCGATTCACCGGCAAGTTGCGGCAAAATCAAGGAATCCGGATGCTCAGGCAGCTCGATGCCGTTCAAGCAATATTGCAACAAAGTACTGTAAGCGGACGCATCGCCGACCAAAACCGCGCCCAACAGCCGTTTCTGATCCTGACTAACCACCAAGCGTTTATAGATTTCACTGGCACCGTTTTGATAGGTATACACCATCGCGCCTTGGGTCCTGGCGTGCGCATCGCCGATACTGGCCACATCGACGCCCATCAGTTTTAGCTTGGTGCTCATATCGGCACCGGTAAAACTGCCTGCTTCGCCTGCCAAATCAGCAACCACGGTACGCGCCATCGCGTAACCCGGCGCTACCAAACCGAAAATCTGCCCGTTCCACAGTGCGCATTCGCCTATCGCATAAATATCCGCGTCGGAGGTGCGGCATTGATTGTCGATGACGATACCGCCGCGCGGCCCCACTTCCAAGCCGCAACCGCGCGCGATGTCGTCGCGCGGTCTGATGCCGGCCGAGAACAGCACGATGTCTGTTTCCAGCGTTTCGCCGTCGGCGAAATTCATTTTATGCAGGCATTCGGTGCCGTCGTCGATCAGTGTGGTGTTTTTGTTTAAATGTACTTTCACATCCAGCGCTTCGATCTTGCGCTTCAACATCGCCCCGCCGCCTTCGTCGAGCTGTACCGCCATCAAGCGCGGCGCAAATTCAACCACGTGCGTATCCAGCCCTAAGTCTTTCAAAGCCTTGGCCGCTTCCAAACCCAACAAACCGCCGCCAATCACCACGCCCACTTTGGATTTGGCTGCCGCGGTTTTCATCGCTTCCAAATCTTCAATGGTCCGATACACCAGACACTGCGGTCTTTCATGCCCCGGCACCGGCGGTACGAACGGATAAGAACCGGTCGCCAATACCAGTTTGTCATAATCAACGACCACGCCATTAGCGGATGTGACTTGCTTACGTTCCCGGTCGATACTGGCCGCCTTGTCGCCTAAATAAATCTCGATACCGTGCTCGGCGAAGAAACCGTCTTCTACTAAAGACAAATCAGCCGCGGTTTTCCCGGAAAAATACTCGGACAAATGCACCCTGTCGTAAGCCGCTCGCGGCTCTTCGCAGAATGTGACAATCCGATAGCGGTCTTTGGCGTTGCTGGTGACCAATCCGGCCAGAAAATTCTGGCCAACCATACCGTTGCCGATAACAACCAGGGTTTGTTTCATATTCATCAGGGGCCTCTGTTTACTCAGAATTTATGCAAACGCGCTACACGGCCTAGTGGCGGTAAGGCGATTCAAGGAGCTACTGTCTGGTCGCTACCGCCCTTTTTCGCAGCCAAAAAAAAGGCATCCTGTTCGAATGAATGACTCATTCAAGCAGGACGCCTTTGTCCAGGTTTAATACGGGGGTAAAGTCTAACGACGAGACTTGCTAAATCTTTAACAAAATTTATGCCAACATTAAAAACCCTTTAAAAACGCCGCTTCCCGCCGACAGACATTATTTTTTTCGTAAAATTCGCACTCAAATAAGGCAAAAAAACCGGTTGTTTGCACCACTCTGGGGCTATCTGATCGCGAATTGCCGGGTTTGTCGCTATTGAATCATTGGCATATAAACTGCTAAAAAAGACCAAGGAACGACAACCACGGATCATTCATGTCTTTTACGCCTTTTAAATTACTATCCATGCGCGGCAAGACCAAAGTGCTGCACATGAGCTGGATCGCGTTTTTCATCAGCTTTGTTATTTGGTTCAATCATGCGTCTTTGTTAGTACTGATCCAGCAAGATCTGGGGATCAGCGAAACCCAAATCGAAATCCTGTTATTGCTGAACGTGGCGCTGACCATTCCTGCTCGGGTGATTACCGGTATGCTGGTGGATAGATTTGGCGCGAAAATCAGTTACAGCGTGTTATTGGCCGTTTGCAGCCTTCCCTGCTTCATGTTCGCTGCGGCCGAAAACTTCACCGAACTGGCCTGGTCGCGGTTTTTACTGGGCTTTATCGGCGCCGGCTTCGTGGTGGGCGTGCGCATCATCGGCGACTGGTTTCCAGCCAGCCAAGTCGGCACCGCAGAAGGTATTTATGCCGGCTGGGGCAATTTCGGGTCGGCGGTTGCGGCGATTTTCCTGCCGGGACTGGCATTTTATTTCGGCGCGGAACACGGCTGGCGTTCGGCGATTGCCTTGACCGGCGTCATCGCTTTGATCTATTCGGTGATTTATTATTTCAGCGTGGAAAACCTGCCGCCGGAAATTGCAGCCCTGAAAACCCGCCGACCCATGGCGATGGAAGTCACCAGCATCCGCGACTTATTTTTATACATGCTGAGTCTGGTGCCCCTGTACGCGACCATCTCTTTATTAGCCTGGAAACTGTCCACGCCGGCCACGCCAGTCCTAACCGACGGCTGGAATCTGACTATTCATGCAGTCGTCTGGCTACTGTTCCTGATCCACGTCTTTCAATTGGTCAACAACAACGCCGACCGCCTCAGCCAACCTATTGCCAGCATCCATCATTATCAATACCGGCAGGTATTCATTCTGGCGATAGCCTATCTGGTTACCTTCGGCTCTAAACTGGCCGTTTTATCGATGCTGCCGATGTTTTTCTTTAAGACATTCAACGAAACTCAGGGCACCAGTATGTTGGACGCCGGGTTCCTGGCTTCCAGTTTCGTGGTGACCAATGTCATCGCCCGGCCGGCCGGCGGCTGGCTTAGCGACAAGATTGGCCGCAAACTGTCCCTGTATTTATTCGTCGCCGGCCTGGCCGGCGGATATTGTTTAATGGCGATGATTTCTGCGCAATGGACTATCCTCGCAACCGTGGCGGTTACCTTGCTTTGCTCTATATTCATGCAAGCGGCGGAAGGCGCGATATTCGCGTTCGTACCGCTGATCAAACGCGCCATCACCGGCGAAGTGGCCGGCATCGTCGGCGCTTACGGCAACGCCGGCGCCATCGTTTATTTGATTTTGCTGACCTTCGTCTCCACCGGGCAATTTTTCTTGATCCTGGGCCTGTCCTGTTTCCTGTTGTTGGGTTTGATTTACTACCTGGAAGAACCTAAAAACTACATCACCGAAATCATGCCTGACGGCTCTTTGCTGAAAATCGCCCTGGATTGAACATGGCAGCGCTTAATGTCTTGGTCGTCGATGAATTCGACAGCGAACCCTTGCTGGAAACCAGCTTGCGCCAGCACGGCTGTGAGGTGGTAACCTTGAAACTTAAAGAACTGGACATGATGCAAATCGTCCAGACCCTGAACCCCGACGTGGTGGTCTTGAATTTGTACGCCCCAAACGAGGCCGTCTTGCGCACCATCGTTGACATCAATCATAACTGTTCGCTGCCGGTCGTCATTTTCGCCGAAGATCAGCAAACCGAGACCATCAACAAGGTCATCAAAGCCGGGGTCAGTGCTTATATAGTCGACGGCCTGGATCCGAAACGCATCAAGGCCATCATCGATATCGCCATAGCGCGTTTCAAAGAACAACATGCTTTAAAAGAAGAATTAAAAAAGACCAAGACTCAATTGGAAGATCGCAAGCTAGTGGATCGCGCCAAGGCGATTTTAATCAAGTCGCAAGGTTACACGGAAGACCAGGCCTATCACGCCCTGCGCAAACTGGCGATGGATCGCAACATCGCCATCGGCGAAATGGCCAAGAACGTCATATCAATGGCGGAGTTGTTCAACAAGTGACGATTTGCAGAGCGGTCGCGGCAGCTATACATCACGTCATTATTTATTACCCGGCCCTCGAGAGTACTGGGCCTGTCGAATGATACACAAGCCTCGGCTTCGACGCGCCCAGCCCGAAAGGAATACCCGCGACAGATAACTGCGGGTTAATAGTCCGGCATCGCAGCTTGCTCTGCGATGCCGTCAATACCAAATTTTACCGCTGCGTCTGCAAACACCCTATTTTGGTGAAGATGATGCCGAAATGTGCTTGAGTCGCTGAAAAAATCGTCTCCATTATTACTTCAAGCCGTACACCTTCAACTGACTGCAAACCGGCAATTGATTGTCCGGCACGGTGCAGTCGGAAGTACCGACTCGATAAATCATCACGTAGACCCGGCCATTCGCCACTACCGGCGGAATCATCCGCGACATCTTGCCCAAGCCGCCGTTATTGTCGTCGCCGGTGCGAAATAAGCGTTTCAACTTGTTGCCCGGCTCTATCGTGGTCGCATCGTAGGCAATCAGCTGACCTTCGGCGAATTCCTTGTTGGCGTCGCCGAATTTGGAAAATACCGCCCAGACGATAGCCGAATCAAAATCGATGGCGGGTGCAAAATTAGTGCTTGCGGACGGCTTGCCGGAGACCATCAACAGACCGCCGGGCATGCCTCCTGGCGATTCGACGCCCACCGAGGCCAGGTCCTCAGCTTCGGCGCGGAAGCTTGGTAAATTACCGTCAACGGTGGAGAAATTATAGGTTTTCAAGCGAGAGTTTTCGCCCCAGACATAGACGATGCCGCCGCTCTGATCGCGTTGGGCCAAGGCCAGCGAGTGGATGTGATGCATTTTGTTGTTTTCCGGGTCGCCGCATGGCACAAACCAGCCGTGATCGCTATGCCCGGATGCCGGGCACGGTAGGCTACGATTCAGATGCTGGGCCCGGTCCCAGTTTTCCTGAACACCGCCCGCAAAGTAGGTTGCCACTAATGGCGGTTTGGACATCAATTGATTAAAGCGGTCGTTCCGGCCCAAATTAAGTTTGTCCAAGGAATAAATGATGCCGTCTTTGGTACCTTGCAACAGCAGCCTTGAGCCAGGCACCAGCATTGGCCCGGCCGCACCGAAATCCCAGTCGGCGCCGGCGGCATGCGCTTGCGCCCTGCCGCAGGACACTTCGGAGTTATTGTCGCCCCACAGACACTTATCAGCGGGAACGCGCTCATCCAAAAACGCTTTGTAAAAATCCACCTTTTCCAGTTCGGGCCGCGCACCACCGACGCTGGGTTTGAAGCGGAGTTTGATCATGCTTTCAGCCAGATCGACTTCGCCGTTATTTGAAGTGCCGTTGGAGGTAGCGACATAAATCATGTCGTCTTCGGTGACCGGCGCACCGCCGGCATGCCAGATGCCTGCGCCCCAAGAATTGAATGACGTTGCGCAAAAGATGGCAGCTTGTTTGGAAAAGCCGCTTTGCCCGAGCAAGGCTCTGGTGTCGTAAGCCACTACGAAACCATGCGGATTTTTCCGGCCGCCTATCAGCGATTCGCCGTTGGCGGCGAATGCCATGACCAAGCCGTTGTTCTCTGTCAACGCCAGTCCGGCGCGCAGTTTGGGATAGACATATTGCTTGGTTTGATTATTTTGCTTATACGTCGCGCCGGCATCGTTAAACCAGCAGCCGTTGCCTTCCTGTGACTTGCCGAAGATACGTACCGGTTTACTTTTTTGGCTGCCGTTTAGCGGATTTAAGGCATACACCCAGTAATCACGGAACCGGTTGTCGTTGTTTTTCTTTTGCCAGGAAGCGACAAATAGCGTGTTGGTGGCTGGATCGATTATCGGCGTGGCGGAAATGCCCCAGGTGGGCGTGTGTTTCCACATATCCATGTCTTGCGAGCTGATTTCCGGGCCTAGTTTGACCTTATAAACGGTTTCGTTGGTACGGGCGTTAATGCCGATGACGTCATTCTTCATGGTGGTGATAATCACTAAATCATCGGCGCCTGCACCCTTTTCGATCACCAAGGGCTGGGTTTCGACTTTGGCGTTGAAATCGTAAGTGCGCAGCAACCCGAATTGCTCGGTATTCACGTTAGTTTTATTCAGTGTGAACTCTTGATTATTGGCCGCGGTACGAAAATTATTGCCGGCGCGTTGCGTCACGCTAACTGCCAGCGCGGCATTAACCCAAAAAACCGTAAAGATAAAACCCAATTGCAGCGTTTTCATGGCTCACTCCCCCAGTTGAATGTCAACTGAGCCTAGAGTGAGCGCAACTGGCTTGTCAAGTTCTTTAAAAATAAAAGTATTTACAGCCTCTAGCCTAACACATGGCTTATTTCCTGATACATGTATGCTTACCTGAGCGGTGGCATTAGGCTTTTATGGGCGAACACCGAAAAAGTTTGCCAAAACGCTTGCCACAGCGAATCGTAAGGGTGAGTTTTTTATAGTACTCTAGCCACACCGCGAACATTGCGCGGAACAAGCGTAAATCCCGATTGCGGCGAGGTGAGGATGTCATGGATATAAAGCTGCCTTTAGATGCGAAACTTGTGATGGCTTTGAACAAGTCGAGCGCGCCGCTTGCCGAGCTTAAATTGAATCAAGTGTTAGACGCCAAAATCATTACCAATCAAGTGATGCTGAACACGCTGACTGTCAGCGTTGCCGATAAAACCATGACTTTGCACAGCCAACAAGCATTGGCTTTGCCACCCGGCCAGACCTTGCAGTTGCAAGTGGTGAAACTTTTGCCGACCCCGGAGCTAAAAATTATCGCCCCGCCACCATTGCAAACGCCCAATACCTCAAACTCAGCGCCGCCCGAAGCACAAATACTTAAATTATTACCCTCCCCCACCGCAACTGTTACCGCACCTGTAGTCAGCAATCCGCTAGCGACGTTAAATACGGGCGAACAGATACCAGCACAGATTTTGAATATCGGCAAACATACCTTGACGGTGCAATTGACGCCGATACACAGCGAGCCCCAGCAAACCCAAAGCACAGCGCTGCCTGGCGGCGATAAGCGAGTCGTGCTGGATAGTAAGCAACTGCAATGGAGCGATCCGGCGGCTAAGTCCACGCTAACCGTCGGTAGCCGCATAGATTTACAAATTCTCAAGAGCGGTGAGCGCCCAGTGCTGAGCGCATCGTTACCGGCACCCTCTATTGACGAACAGATAGCGACGGTGTTCAAGCAGTTATTGCCCGTTCAAGTGCCGCCGCAACAATTTCTGGCGCAACTGGCGCCTCTGATAAAGCCTGCCGAAAGCGATAAAGCCGTAGGCCAATTACTCAAGCAACTGGCCCACGAAATATTGCAGCATATTCCGGACAAAACCAAGCTGTTCGAACCGGCCACTCTCAAGCAAGCCATCGCACAATCCGGCTTGTTTATGGAACGCAATTTGGTCGAGGCAGAGGCAAAACCCGCGTCATTCGTGTTGCCAGACGATTTTAAATTAAAACTGAGCAAGCTGATTGCGCAGTTGGGCTTGGAGCTGGCTGTGCCTAAGGATGAAAATGCGGCTCAGCAGACAGCAAGCGAACTACTGAAAGAAACCTTGCAAAAGGCCCAGGGCAATCTGGCCAAATTGACATTGGATCAACTCAATTCGCTGCCCAGGGACGATTCGCCGAAACAGGTTTGGATGCTGGAATTACCGTTCTTCAACAAAGCCGAGCCGGAAACATTGCAGCTGATAGTGGAACAAGACAAACAAGCCAACAGTGAGAACGGCCAAAAGAACTGGGTAGTGAGCATTACCATTACCCCTCCCGAACTTGCTACAATACATTGCAAGGTCTCCTGTTACGACGGCAGTATTAACACCCGTTTCTGGAGCGAGTCCACCAGCACCGTGGACAAAATCAATGCGCGTCTGGACTATTTAAGACAACAGTTCGAACAAAAAGGATTAAAACCCGGATTTATGGATGTTCAACAAGGGAAACCCTCGCAAACCCATCCACAAACGCTCCCGCCGCAAAGTCTGTTGAGCGAAAAAGTCTGATACCGGGACCGGAATACAGCAATTGGATAAACAAATCTGCCGCGAACCGGCAAACAATTTGACCCCAACAATTTACTCGCCAAGCCAGGCACTAGACTGCCGTGGCTGCCGAAACAACTTCTTACTTTAGCCAACGCTATGGAGAACTAACGCATGTCCCACCAAGTTACCCTAACCCAGTTCATCATCGAGCAGCAGCGCGGGTTACCGGACGCTTCCGGTACGTTCACACTGCTGCTGAATAACATCGTAACTGCGTGCAAACAGATCTCCCACCGGGTCAATTGCGGCGCTTTAATTGGCGTATTGGGCAGCGCTGAATCTGAAAACGTGCAGGGCGAAGTACAAAAAAAGTTGGATATTATTACCAACGACATCATGGTCAAGGCTTTGGACTGGAGCGGTTCCTTGGGCGGCATGGCATCGGAGGAAATCAACGATCCGATCAAAATCCCCAAACAGTATCCGAAGGGCAAATACCTGGTGTTGTTCGATCCCTTGGACGGTTCATCGAATATAGATATTAATCTGACTGTGGGCACCATTTTTTCGATTCTGCGCTGCCGCGAAGGCGTTGAACCGGAAACCGAGGATTTTTTGCGCAAAGGCACCGAACAAGTGTGCGCCGGTTTCGTGCTATACGGTCCCTCCACCATGTTGGTATTAACCACCGGCAATGGCGTGAACGCTTTTACGCTGGATCAGGATGTCGGCGAGTTCATTCTCACCCATTGCAACATGAAAATTCCCGAGGAAAGCAGCGAGTTTGCCATCAACATGTCCAACCAGCGTTTCTGGGAGCCGCCGGTGAAGCGTTACATTGACGAATGCGTGGCCGGTATGGACGGGCCGCGCGGCAAGGATTTCAATATGCGTTGGGTCGCTTCGCTGGTCGCTGAAGTCTATCGCATCCTCACGCGCGGCGGAGTATTCCTGTATCCGCACGATTTACGCGATCCTTCCAAGCCCGGCAAGCTGCGCCTGATGTACGAGGCCAACCCGATGGCATTCATCATCGAACAGGCCGGCGGGCTGTGTTCCACTGGCCGCGAACGAATCTTAGATCTCAAACCCAGCAGCATTCACCAACGAGTGCCGTTGATTTTAGGTTCTAAATCCGAAGTAGAACGGATAGTTGCCTATCACCAACAAGATTAACTGGTCATCCGTTGCTATGTCGCCGCTTCGTCGAGAAGCGGCAAATTATCAAACCCAATACTATGCTTTCATTGAAAACTCCAGCCCCTGAGCCGCTTAAAAATCAAGTCAGTTGCGTTAATTGCAGTCTGGATAATATTTGTTTACCGCGCGGCTTGTCGCAAGCCGAAATTAATAACATCAGCCAAGTCGTCAAGGCCCGCAAGACCTTGCAGCGCGGTGACTTTATCTACCGCGAAGGCGACAATTTCCGCGGTATTCTGGCGATAAAGTCCGGCAGCGCCAAGCTGGTGGCCAACGATAGCCATGGCAACGAGCACATCTTAAATATCCTGCTGCCCGGCGAATTACTGGGCTTCGACGGTCTATCCGCCGAAAAGCACGGCTGCGCGGCGATTGCCTTGGAAACCATGAGTTTTTGCATCCTGCCGGCCGACAATATGGAAGATTTGTTCAAGAACATGCCCAGCCTGACGCGCGAATTGTTTCGGCATACCGGTGAGAAAATGCTGGAGGACAAAAACCAGCTGGTATTGAGCAAGCGGCCGGCGGAAGAGCGTTTGGCTTATTTTTTGATCAGCTTATCCGAAAGATTGAAACGGCGCGGATTTTCGTCATCGGAATTCAAGCTGTCGCTTACTCGCCAGGAAATCGGCAATCACTTGGGCCTGGCTTTGGAAACGGTGAGCCGGCTGCTGAAAAAATTTCAGGACGATAATTTGATCGTGGTGCAGAACCGCTTTATCGCGATCAAAGATCTTACCGCTTTGCGCAATATGTTGGTGCCATTGGAATAAGGTACTAATTTTTAATACCGATACCTTTGTGCAACAGCAGCAAGCTCAGGGCGGTTAAAAACACGATAAAGCCACCCGTCATCGCAAAAGCCAGTTCGATCTCGACATCACTGACCCCGATCATGCCGTAACGAAAGGCGTTGATCATGTATAAAATCGGATTGGCTTGCGCGATTTTTTGCCAAATTCCCGGCAACATCGCTACCGAATAAAATACTCCGCCCAAGTAACTCAACGGCGTCAGTACAAAGTTGGGAATGATGGAAATATCATCAAAACTATCGGCAAACACCGCGTTGATGAAGCCGGCCAGCGCGAACAAGGTTGCCGTCAGCACAAACACCGCTGCCGCGATGTCCCAATGCAGAATGGTGGTGTGGGTAAACATCATCGAAATACCTGCCACCACTACGCCAACCAACACCCCGCGCGCGATGCCGCCGCAGACGTAACCGGCCAAAATCACATAATTCGGCACCGGCGCCACCAAGAGTTCTTCGATATGGCGCTGGAATTTAGTGGAATAAAACGAAGACACCACATTGGAATACGAATGGCTGATCACCGACATCAAAATAATGCCGGGGACGATGTAGTCCATATAGCTGACGCCATGCACCAGGCCTATGCGGTCGCCAATCAGTTTGCCGAAGATTAGGAAATACAGTGCCGTGGTAATAGCCGGCGGCAGCAGCGTTTGCGGCCAAATCCGAGTGAAACGGCGGATTTCTTTGAGCAAAATCGTCAAAAAAGCGACTGAGTAGTTCATTGCACCAGATCCAAAAATAATTGTTCCAGTCGATTGGACTTGTTGCGCAGACTCAGAACCTCGATACGTTGCTCAGATAGCGCTTGAAATAAACGGTTTAGACCGAGACTTTTCGGCACAGCGACGTCTAACACAGTATCGGCGCTCAGCACAATTTCACAGCCATCGATTGCCGGTGCTTGCGCTAATGGGCGAGCTATATCCAATACAAAATGATCGGTGTGCAAGCGACTCAACAAACTGCTCATCGCCGACTTCTCGATGATTTGTCCGTTATTGATGATGGCGATATTCCGGCACAGGCTTTCGGCTTCTTCCAGATAATGGGTAGTTAAAATGATGGTGGTACCTTGTTTGTTGACGTCTTGCATCATTTCCCACATCGAGCGGCGGATTTCAATATCCACGCCGGCGGTGGGTTCGTCCAGTATCAACAAGCGCGGCGAATGCACCATGGCTCTGGCTATCATCAAGCGCCGCTTCATGCCGCCGGACAAACGCCGAGACACTACGTCGCGCTTATCCCATAGTTCCATTTGCCGCAAACATTGTTCGGTGCGCTGTAAGGCTTGCTTGCGCGGAATGCCGTAATAGCCGGCCTGGTTCATCACCACGCTCATGCTGGTTTCGAATTGATTGAAGTTAACTTCCTGCGGTACCACGCCAATGCAGGTTTTGGCAGCGACATTGTCTTTATCCAAATCGTGACCGAAGATGCTGACCAATCCGCTGGTTTTGTTAACCAGCGAACTGATGATGCCGATCAAGGTCGATTTGCCGGCGCCATTAGGACCCAACAACGCGAAAAAATCGCCGCGCTGGACCTCGAGATCCACGCCTTTCAAGGCTGCAAAGCCGTTGTTGTAAGTCTTTTTTAGGTTTTGGATGGATAAAGCCGTCATGCTCTGATGTTATAATCCCGGGCAAAGAAATTGACGCGCTATTTAAATATGCGCCAATAAAGCTTTCGGATTTTATCAGAATTCACCGCTCCTCAGCAGCCTGAACAGGATTAGACTCTTGCCACATCAAATACCGACCAGTGTTGCTGCCGTCGATCTAGGTTCCAACAGTTTTCACATGATTATATGCAGCTTGCACAACGGCAAATTACAAACCATCGACCGCTTGAAAGAAATGGTGCGTCTGGCTGCGGGATTGGATCAGCATAAAAATCTCGACCAAATCACGCAAGAACGCGCCTTGGCCTGCCTGGAACGCTTCGGTCACCGCATCCGGGATTTTGCACCCAACAGCGTCTCCATAGTCGGCACCAATACGCTACGCATCGCCAGAAACTCGCAACAATTCATCAATAAGGCCGAAAAAGCTCTGGGGCATCCGATTCATATCATTTCCGGCATTGAGGAAGCGCGCTTAATTTACCAAGGCGTGGCCCACAGCCTGGGCAGCAATGCCAACAACCGTTTTGTGATGGATATCGGCGGCAGTAGCACAGAGTACATTATCGGCCGCGATGATATTGCCCACACTAAAGAAAGCCTGAACATGGGCTGCGTCACTGTTAGCCAGAACTTTTTCAAAAACGGCGAACTGACCAAAAAGGCCTTTCGTAAAGCGGTACTGTTTGCCGAGCAACATCTCGAACCCTTTCAAAACACGTTCAATTCCAAAAACTGGGAGGAAGCCATCGGCGCTTCCGGCAGCCTGAAGGCGGTCAGCAATGTGTTACAAACCATGGGCTGGAGCAATAACGACATCACCAATGAAGGCTTGGAACAGTTGGTCGCCCACCTGTTAAAACTGAATCGGATCGACGAAATCAGCTTTCCAGCCTTGAGTATCGAGCGGCGGCCGGTGTTTATCGGCGCGGTCGCTATTGTTTATGCCACGTTCAAGACCTTGAATATTCAGCAAATGACGGTTTCGGATGGCGCATTGCGCGAAGGTCTGGTGCAGGATTTACTCGGTAGAATTTACAACGATGACGTTCGTTCGCAGACTAGCCAGACCATTGCCGCACGTTACCACACCGACACATCACACAGCCAACAGCTCAAAGAAACCTTACGTTACATCGCTCAGCAATTAGACGACCACCCTTGCTTTAACGACAATCCTGCCAGTTTACAGTTTTTGGAATGGGCGGCGGAACTCCATGAAATCGGCTTTGAGATCGCCCACAGTCAGTATCACAAGCACAGCGCCTATATTATCGAAAATGGTGATTTGGCGGGGTTTTCCAAGCAAGATCAGCTGTTGTTGTCTAAGTTGGTGCGCAGCCACCGCAAGAAGCTTAATTTAAGCCGTTTTGAGGATTTGCCGTTTCCTTGGCGCCAACATGCGCCGATCATGGCAGTGGTATTTCGGCTGGCCGCTTTGCTACACCGCAACCGTAATAGCAAACGCCCGGACTTTAGCATCACGATTAATCGCCACGATATAAAAATCGATTTTCCGGAAGATTGGCTGGAACAAGCGCCTCTGACGCATGCTGATCTCAAACAAGAAATGTATTACCTCAAGGAGGCTCGCTTTAATCTGATCTTTGATCAATGCTGAAATTCCTGCTGTATATCCTCCTTTCACTGGCAATACTGTTCGTAGGCTTACTGTTTTTCGCAATCGACGATACGCCGTTGTTAAAAATCCATCAGGGTTTGAACCGCGAAGACATACAGCGCGCGAAGCAGTTATTGCATGTGGCACCGGAGGAAAGAGGCCAAATTAAAACCGTTAGTTTGGACCAGAAGGACTTGAATATTGCGGTGAGTTATCTATTAAACCATTTTGCGGAAAATACGACGCAAATTCAGATTGTAGATGACAGATTGATGATTCAGATAGCGATATTTGTCCCTAAAAGCCCCTGGGGCAGATATTTGGACTTTAGTTTTAATCTACGACAGGTAGATGACGCCATTGTTATCAAGTCTTTGAAAATTGGTGAAATTTCCATTCCCGATCCCGCTGCAAATCTCCTGATTCCCGCTATCGTGCATAACACGCCCCTAGAGCAGCATTGGCAATTGTTGAGCCTATACGTCAAGAAAGTCCGCATTAGCCCGCAAGCTTTGGAAATCAGTTATCTAGGATCCATCGTCGACGCGGCAAAGCAATTGGCTATCCAAAAGCATCGGGATTACCCAAACCTGCATCGTTATCAACAGCAAATCAACGAAATCGTCAGCCAACATGATCCTAGCTGGCGCTTATCTATTACTGATTTGTTGCAACCTTTATTTTTGACGGCGTATCAACAAACACCGACGGAGGACGCCGTTCAGGAAAATCGCGCGATCATCATTGCTGTCGGCAGCTATATCTATAAACAGGACTTACGCCGCTATCTGCCGCTTGGCCTGGTTTACAGCAAGGAATATCCTGTATTTGCTTATAAGCGAGTGGATATACCTCAGCATTTTATTGCTTCGGCATTATTGGCAATTCTTGATTCCTCATTACTCGGCGAGCAAATAGGCATAGATAAAGAACTGGGAGATGCGCAAAAAGGCAGCGGCTTTAGTTTCATTGATCTGACAGCGGATCGAGCCGGGACTAGGTTCGGTCAAATAGCCGTGGCATCAACCGAAAAAGCGAGGGCATTACAAAGAATAATGTCTAGCACTAAAGATTATTCGTCTATTATCCCGGAATTACAGGACTTACCGGAACATATGGACGAAGCGACATTTGTTGGCAAGTTTCATTCGGTAGGAAGTTCTGCATACAACGAACTGATCCAACTAATCGACGACAGGATTAACGGCTTGCCGGTGTATCGATTATAAGTACCTACAGAAGGCACCCAAACCAGATCTGACAAAGTCGCACTACTCTGGTTTGCCGCCTGTTAAATTTTAGTATTAGCTAAAAATCGATTCGAACGAATAGCCACTACTTTCAAGAATTTCTTTGAGACGCTTCAAACCGTCCATTTGTATCTGCCTGACTCTTTCCCGAGTGACACCCAATTCTAGCGCCACCTGTTCCAGAGTTGCGTTTTCGAAGCCGCAAAGACCATATCTGCGGCATATGACTTCGCGCTGTTTTTCGGCAAGCTGATAGACCCAGTAGGTGACGTTATTTTGGATAAAGTCGTCTTGCAAGATTTCAGCAGGATTGCGGCTTTCTTCTTCGGAAATTGTCTCAAGTAGGGGTTTGTCAAAATCCTTACCGAATGACACATCAACAGATGTGACGCGCTCGTTGAGTTTCAGCATTTTACTGACGGTTTTAGCCGGTTTATCAAGATGCCGCGCAATCTCGTCGACAGTCGGCTCGTGATCAAGCTGTTGCGCTAAATTCCGCTGCGCTTTCAAATAAATGTTCATTTCTTTAACAATATGAATCGGCAGGCGAATAGTTCTAGTCTGATTCATGATTGCACGCTCTATGGTCTGCCTGATCCACCAGGTTGCGTAGGTTGAAAATCTGAAGCCACGATCAGGATCAAACTTTTCCACTGCGCGGATCAGCCCCAAATTACCTTCTTCGATTAAATCGAGTAAAGGGAGCCCGCGATTTAAATAACGCCTGGAAATTTTCACAACCAGACGTAAATTGCTTTCGATCATAATTTTTCGGGCTTGTGGATCGCCCTGTTGAGTTCGTCTGCCGTAGATTTTTTCTTCATCCGCAGTTAACAGTTGGGATTTACTGAGTTCATTCAGATACGCTCGGGTGGCATCGAAAGTACTCTCATTTTGCGATTCGTTACTTTCTATTTCGGCCAGCTTAAAGGTTTCGTTCGGATCGATTTCGACAGCTTCTTCATCGACATCATCAAAAGAAATGAAATCTGGAATATCCATATCTTTAATTACATCTATCGTTTCTTCCATCATGATTAATCTCCCAGGTATTTTGGCTTGCTGAATCGTTTATTTTTATTGGTACGTGTCTCGCCAGATAACTATTAATCCCTTAAAACTATTTAAATGCAGATAAGATTGAAACCCAACAACGGAACCGATATTGCTCACTGCCAAAACCAATTAAGTCAATAGGCCAATCTTAACGACATCATGCCTCTTCGTGTATTTCCGATCCGATCTAATCGAGGGCATTAACCTTAACGGCGAGTGCCAGTATAACTTTAAAAGATTTATCTTATAAATTGAATTTACTGATATTTTTGTGGTCCACATCTCTTTTTTGATTTTTATTCACAACGACCTCTCAGGTCATTTTTGCGACTAAAATCAGCAAGATCAAACTAAAATCCGAACCACTTCTAAATTATGAAAATAAGAAAGTGATGCGCATCACATATATTTAAAAGAACTGCAAGAACATACAATTCTGAAAGGAGCTTTTTCTGATCGTGCTTCTCAACGACCTAACAATGTTTTTTTGGCTTGATTAATTTGGGCCGCCAAATAATCTGAACCGCCTCGATCAGGATGAAAGCGCGAAATGAGTTTACGGTGGGCCTGAATAATTTCTTCTTCCGTGGCGCCGGGATTAAGCCCCAAAACCTCAAAAGCTTCCGTTGTTGTCATACCCGCTTGTCGAGATGGCCCAGGACCAGGCTTACCATATTGTGGATTGCCGGCTTTGAACCGCAACCAAATGCTATGAAGCTGCGGCGCGTACCTTAATATTAGCGGCATCGAGCGCACTAAAAACGCGAATATTACGCCAAATATCGCCAGCAGACCGCTAAGTTTTCCACTCAACATCAGTACAAGCAAAATCAGCGCAATCGCAACCCAGGCCAGTTGTTTAAGTCGTTTGCTGCGCAATTCGGCTGGTAGCTTCATAAATCCCGGCAGCATTAAAACTGCCAGTACCAATGCCAACAATATCACTATTCGTATCACCCGCACTCCAAACGCTTTAACCGACGAGCGCCATAATAACTTAGAATACGGCCAGTTCGACAAATGTAGAGAAGTCCATGTCCAACCCTTCTGTCCTCGGCTTCGCGGCCGCCAGCGGCACCGGCAAAACCAGTTTATTGACAAAACTTATCCCGATACTGAAAGCATATAATCTGCAAATCGGTGTAATCAAACACAGTCACCACGACTTCGAGATTGATCAACCCGGTAAAGATAGTTTTCGGCTGCGCGAAGCGGGTGCCAGTCCGGTTATGCTGGTTTCCCGACATCGGCGTGCGGTAATTAGCGAATTGTCGGCAAACGGCGATATTTCGCTGACTGAACAGCTTGCCTTGTTTCCCAATGCAGGCCTGGATTTGATTTTAGTGGAAGGATTCAGGCACGAGAGCTACCCCAAAATTGAGCTGTGCAGACCAAGCCTAGGCAAGCCGCTGCTTTACCCTGAAGACTCCTCGATTATCGCAATAGCAAGCGATCACCCCCTATTAACACCACCCGGTTTACCGTGCCTTGATTTAAACGATGCAAAGGCCATAGCCAATTTCATTATCGAAATCTTTTTGAAGCGCCCACGTGACTAACATCTGCTACCCTAACAAACACGAGTTATTGAGCGTCGAACAGGCGCTGTTGGAAATCCGCAAAACGATCGAGACTGTCAACGAACGCGAGCATATCGATTTGCCGCAGGCACTGGACCGGGTACTTTCCAACAGCGTGGCGTCTCCTATAGACATTCCACCTCAACGCACGGCGGCCATGGACGGTTACGCATTTGCTGCTGGCGATGTGGCTGCCGGGCAAGCGGCTAAATTGCAAGTAATCGGCATCGCATGGGCCGGACGGCCGTTCTTGGCGCAGCAGACGCCGGGCCAATGCGTCAGAATATTTACTGGGGCGGTAGTCCCGGAATTTGCGGACAGCGTTATTGCTCAAGAACAAATTGAAATCGATGGTGACACTGTATCACTTCCCCTTGACTGGCAGCCGTATAAAAATATTCGTGCAGCCGGCAGTGACGTTAAACAACATGAAGAATTAATTGCCGCACCGAAAAAGCTGACAGCTCGCGATCTAAGTCTATTAGCCGCCGCCGGCATCGAAAAAATCAGCGTCAAACGCAAACTCAACATTGGCTTTTTTTCGACTGGTGACGAATTGGTCGCACTCGGAGGACCGCTAGCTGTTGGCCAAATCTATGACAGCAACCGCTATTTATTAGCCGGACTACTATCCGACCCAAACCACACAGTCTCGGACTTGGGCATCGTCGCAGACGATCCTTTGAAACTCGAACAAACTTTCAAGGACGCAGCCCAGCACTATGACGTAATCATTTCCACCGGCGGAGCATCGGTTGGCGATGCGGATTTTGTCAAACAAACGCTGGAAAAATGCGGGCAGGTGAACTTCTGGAAACTGGCAATCAAGCCCGGCAAACCGCTGGCTTTTGGCAAAATCGGCCGCTGCTGGTTTTTCGGCTTGCCCGGCAATCCGGTTGCCGTATTGGTCACTTACGAGAAATTCGTAAAGCCGGGTCTGGAACAGCTTGCCGGCTTACCAGCCAGACAAGCATTGCGCTTGCGAGTCCGATGCGACAGCCGGTTAAAAAAATCGCCAGGGCGGCAGGAATATCAACGCGGCATCCTTTACCAGCAGGCTGGAGGCGAATTAGCCGTCCGTCTTGCCGGCCAACAAGATTCTCATCAACTAAAAATAGCCAGTCAGTCCAACTGTTTTATTGTGCTGGATGCCGATAGTACGGGTATAGATGCTGGAGAAATGGTGACAGTAGAGCCATTTTCTGCGGTGTTATAAACAGCTGAATCCCCCAACCCAAGTAACAGCCGGAGTGTTCTGCGCGCTCCGGTTGGAAAACTCGAAACTCAAACAAATTGCCAGCCCATGCATGCGAACGGCAGAATATCTGATTACGCGGTGGCTTCCGCAAGATTACCTAAATAGCCATGTTTTCTAGCCAGATACTCGTCTACAAAGGCTTGCATCGGTTCGGCTTCATATTCGCGTAAACCGCTGACCGCTAGCTTCTTGAATCCGGAACCAACCACTTCGTCACCGCATTTAATTTGGAAATAAAGATACGCAGTGGCGCGCTTGCCGTTGACTTCCATTTTCGGTTCCAGCATTTCCAGACGCGGTTCGTGGAAGTCCATCCGGTTTAAGCTCAAGGTCATGCTTTCATAGATCACCAAAGGCCGGTCTATATTGAACATGACTTGCTCTTTGGCCAATAAAGGTACCAGCACATAAGGAAAATTCTGCCCGGAAAACGCCACGTAGTCACGAATTAACGCTTCGATTAAAGCCGGATCTCGGATCACATCGCCGGAGCGCTCGATCTGCAAATAAGTCTTGCCTTGGTTGTCGGTCACATCGATTTTTTCGGCGTCGTCATCGGGAAAATTCAACAACACGCCATGACCGACCATCCCGGAAAAAATGAAGTGCATGTTTCGGCTAAGGCCGTATTTGTCCAACACTAACGAGAATAATAAATCGCCCGGCACGCAAAAACGTTTTGCGTCTTCGTCGTGCAAGGGGTTGAAGTCATGGGCGACTTCCTTGGCAAACATACTGGCCTGCGCGGCGCTGATGGCGACACTGCCATCTTGAATGGCATAGTACTCTTTTAGAAACATAGCTTTATTAGTTGTTTAGTAACGAGGAACAGACGGATCGCAAATCACGGACCAGGCGTCGATGCCGCCCTTCAAGTTGAACAATCTTTGCAGTCCGGAATGCTGCAAAAAATGGCAGGCTTGCTGGCTACGCATACCGTGATGACAAATCACCACCACGTCTCGGTCAGCCGGCACTTCGTCGAAGCGCGCGGGTATTTGTTGCAGAGGTATTAACACGCTACCGGCTATCTTGGCATAGGCAAATTCGTGGGGCTCCCTGACGTCCAGTAAAAATACCGACGGATCGTCTTGCAAATGTTGTTTTAGCTGCTCTGGCGTGTATTGGTTTATGGGCATATGAATCTTTCCAGTCTTTGAAGCGCGGCGGCCATTCTATCGATTGAGGCAGTATATGCAAATCGAATGTGCTTGTGAGCCAAATACTGGCCAAAGTCTTTGCCTGGCGTTACCGCCACCCCTTCCTGTTCGAGCAGCTGCTTGGCAAACTCAAAACTATCGTCGGTAAACGCACTGCAATCTGCGTAAATATAAAAGGCCCCTTGTGGTTTGCAGGCAATTTTAAAACCCAGCCGTAACAGGTTGTCGTAAAGAAAATCCCGGCGTTTCTCAAACTCGTCACGGCGGCGATGCAATTCCGCCATATTTTCAGCGCTGAAACAGGCCAAAGCCGCGTATTGTGAATGGGTAGGTGTGGAGATAAAAATGTTTTGCGCCAGTTTTTCCACCGCATCGATAAAATCTTCCGGCACGATCAACCAACCGATACGCCAGCCGGTCATACCAAAGAACTTGGAAAAGCTGTTGATGATAAATACGTCATCGCTGAACGCCAAAGCGCTGCTGACGGTTTCGCCGTAAACCAGGCCATGGTAAATCTCGTCCGAGTAAAAACAGCCCCCTAAAGCATGCGTCTGCTGAATAGCAGCGCGTAGCGCATCGTTAACTATGACGGTACCGGTGGGATTGGAGGGCGAAGCGATCAATACACCCTTGCTGGCTGGCTGCCAGTGCTGTCGAATCAATTCGGCATTGAGTTGATAAGCTGTTTCGGCGCCAACATTCACGAACTGAGTCTTACCGTCGAACAATTGCACGAAATTATCGTTACAGGGATAACACGGATCGGCCATCAAGATTTGCTCGCCCGGATTCAAACTAATCCCAAACGCCAGCAAAAACGCGCCGGACGCGCCGGGGGTAATGAAAACCCGTTTCGGATCCAGATTTACTCCATATTGCGCTTGGTAATAATCGGCGATGCTTTGACGCAATTCCGGCAATCCGGCTGCAGCGGTGTACTTGACTTCCCTACCCTGCATGAACGCATTTCCAGCGGCTAATATTGCCGGCGGGGTTTCGAAATCCGGCTCGCCGATTTCCATGTGAATAATATCCCGGCCTTCTTGTTCCAGCTGTTTGGCGCGCTGTAATAATTCCATCACATAAAATGAGCTGATGCCGCGCATTCGCTCGGCGACGTGGTGTTTCATGTCCAAATTCCGTTAGTAGAAGGCACCAGCATCATAACAAACTTCTTGCTTGCCCCCGGCTATTCTGTTAAAAAGCCCCGATTTTTTTACAGACCGTCAGGAGTCATTGGATGAACAATTCTAACCCTGCCGCATCGGAATTTACTTTTAAGCCTTATGAGGAAAAAGAAGGCGAAGAGTACATGAACGAGGCGCAGTTGAGCCATTTTTCCGCCATCTTAAATAAATGGAAGTCCGAATTAATGATGGAAGTGGATCGCACCGTCCACCACATGCAGGACGAAGCGGCCAACTTTCCGGACCCCAACGACCGGGCTACGCAGGAATCAGAGTTCAGCCTGGAACTGCGCACCCGCGACCGCGAACGTAAGCTAATCAAGAAGATTGATGAGTCCCTGAAGGAAATCGAGTCCGGAAACTACGGTTATTGCGAAACGTGCGGTATCGAAATCGGCATTCGCCGTCTGGAAGCCCGTCCAACTGCTACCCTGTGCATCGATTGCAAAACACTCGATGAAATCAGGGAAAAACAATTGGGTTAATTCTGCCCGCGGCAGCATCTTATATCGGCCGGTTTGCGCCCTCGCCTACCGGCCCACTTCACCTCGGTTCTTTATACACCGCACTTGCAAGCTATCTGGATGCCCGTCAGCATGAAGGACTATGGCTGCTGCGCATCGATGATCTCGATACACCGCGCAATATGCCGGGAGCCAGCGACGAGATTCTGAATTGCCTGCAAAGCTTCGGATTATATTGGGACGGCGAGGTGGATTATCAAAGCCATCATCTTGAGCAATACGAGCAGGCGATTAGAGAATTGCAAAAGCAGCAGGCGCTTTACCCATGCACCTGTAGCCGCAGTTTATTGGCAAATTCGCCTTCGATTTATCCGGGCTATTGCCGTACAAAAGCACAATCGACTGCTGCACCCCATGCACTCCGGGTAAAAACGGCGGATATTTCGACGCGCTTTATTGATGACTTGCAGGGTGAAATCAGCCAAAATCTGGCGGTCCAGCACGGCGACTTTATCGTCAAGCGCAAGGACGGCATCATTGCTTACCAATTGGCTTGTGTCGTCGACGACCAACGGCAAAAGGTCAATCGGGTCGTAAGAGGTTGCGATTTATTGGATTCGACCCCCAAACAGCTGTACTTACAGCATTTGCTGGGTTACCCGATGCCGCAATACCTACATATTCCGCTGATTGTCGACCGCGAAGGCCAGAAGCTGAGTAAACAAACCCGCGCGGAAGCCGTCAATCCCAATCAAGCCGGACCAACCTTGTTTCTGCTGCTAACCTTACTCAAGCAAAATCCACCGCCCAATTTG
This sequence comes from Methylomonas sp. PHL2-19, assembly GCF_059331595.1. Taxonomy (NCBI): domain Bacteria; kingdom Pseudomonadati; phylum Pseudomonadota; class Gammaproteobacteria; order Methylococcales; family Methylococcaceae; genus Methylomonas; species Methylomonas sp. PHL2-19. The sequence continues at coordinate 2,923,343 of NZ_CP196839.1, read as the reverse complement.
CGGCTAGCCGCAATCGACAGTATTCTGGAATGGGCCATCGAACATTGGCAAGCTGATCGCTTAACTAGCACCCAAGCCGTCTCAGCCTTATAACACTATTAATAACGTTCAAAGAAGGAGGTTACGTTATGTCAGACCAAAAAATTTATCCGGTTAATCCGCAGATTGCCGCCAACGCGCATATCGACAGTGCCGAGTACCAGCGTCTATATCAGCAGTCGATAAACGAACCGGAAACTTTTTGGGCTGAACAGGCCGCCGAATTTTTGGACTGGCATCAGCCTTGGCAGCAGGTACTGCAATACGACTACCCCAAGGGAGAAATACAGTGGTTTCTGGGTGGCAAGCTCAATGTCACCGTCAACTGCCTGGACAGACACCTGGAAAAACGCGGCGACCAAGTAGCGATCATTTGGGAAGGCGACGATCCGGCGCATGACCGTACGCTGACCTACCGCGAATTACACACCCAAGTTTGCCAATTCGCCAACGTCCTGAAAGCCCATGGCGTACAAAAGGGCGACAGAGTCTGTATCTATCTGCCGATGATCGCGGAAGCGGCGGTAGTTATTTTAGCCTGCGCGCGCATCGGCGCGGTGCATTCCATTGTTTTCGGCGGCTTTTCCGCCGATGCCTTACGTGATCGCGTCATCGACGCCGATTGCCGGGTCTTGATCTGCGCCGACGAGAGCTTTCGCGGCGGCAAAATTGTGCATTCTAAATTGAATGTCGATAAAGCCGCCAAGCAATGCCCCAACTTGCATACCGTGATTGTCATCAAGCATACCGGCCACGACATCCCCTGGACCGCAGGTCGCGACATTGATTATCACGAAGCCATGCAAACCGCGTCAAGCGAATGCGAACCGGTGATGATGGACGCCGAAGATCCGTTATTTATCCTGTATACCTCCGGTTCCACCGGCCAACCGAAGGGTGTGCTACACACCACCGGCGGTTATTTGCTGTATGCGGCCATGACCCATAAATACGTGTTCGATTACCAGGAAGGCGATGTTTACTGGTGCACGGCCGACATCGGCTGGATTACCGGCCATTCCTACGTGCTGTACGGGCCATTATGCAATGGCGCCACCAGCTTGATGTTCGAGGGCGTACCGACTTATCCGCATCCCGACCGCTTCTGGCAAGTCATCGACAAACATCAGGTTAATATTTTTTACACCGCACCGACTGCCATTAGGGCGTTGATGGCGCAGGGCGACGATTTTGTCACCCGTACCAAACGCAGCTCGTTACGTATCCTGGGCAGTGTTGGCGAACCAATCAATCCGGAAGCCTGGGAATGGTATTACCAAGTGGTCGGCAACAAACGCTGCCCGCTGGTGGACACTTGGTGGCAAACCGAAACCGGCGGCATTCTAATCACGCCGTTACCTGGCGCGACGCCATTAAAACCCGGCTCGGCCACATTGCCGTTTTTCGGTGTAAAGCCGGCAATACTCGACCCGGATGGCAATGTTTTAGAAGGTGAAGCGGAAGGCGTCCTGGTCTTGACTTATCCCTGGCCAGGCCAAGCGCGCACCGTTTACGGCGATCACAAGCGCTTCATCGACACTTATTTCGCCAAGTTCCCCGGCTACTATTTCGCCGGCGACGGCGCCCGCCGAGACAAAGACGGCTACTACTGGATTACCGGCCGCATCGACGACGTCTTGAATGTTTCCGGCCACCGATTGGGTACCGCGGAAATCGAAAGTGCGTTGGTGCTGCATGACTTGGTGGCCGAGGCGGCAGTAGTCGGTTTTCCGCATCCGATCAAAGGCCAGGGGATTTACGCTTACGTCACCTTAAACGTCGGTATCGAAGGCAACAGCAGCCTGAAAGGCGAACTGAAGGACTTGGTACGCGAGGAAATCAGCGCGATCGCCCTGCCCGATCTGATTCAGTGGGCGCCGGGCCTACCCAAAACCCGCTCCGGCAAGATCATGCGCCGCATCCTGCGCAAAATCGCCGCCAACGAATTCCACGACCTTGGTGATACCTCAACCTTGGCCGATCCGTCAGTGGTTGAGCAATTGATCGCCAATCGTCTGAAATTGCCTTAAGGTGAAAACACGGCTGGCTTTAGCCTATTTCGGTGTCATTCTGGTCTGGACCACCACACCGCTGGCAATCAAATGGAGCAGCATCGGCGTCAGCTTCGTCTTCGGCGCTATGGCAAGAATGAGCACCGGACTGGCTTGCCTGCTGCTGTTATTGTTGCTTTTGCGCAGGCGTTTGCCTCTCAACCGCCCTGCGTTGATCACTTATCTGGCGGTGGCTATACAGCTTTACGGCAGCATGCTGCTTACTTATTGGTCCGCGCAATTCGTGCCATCCGGCTGGATCTCGGTAATTTTCGGATTAAGCCCGTTCATGACCGCTTTCATGGCGGCGGCATATTTAAAGGAACGCAGTCTGGGTTGGGGCAAGTTATTCGCTTATAGTTTGGGTATGGGCGGGCTGCTGGTTATGTTCAGCTCGGCGCTGGAATTGGATGAACTTGCTCTACAAGGCTTGATCGGCGTGCTGGTGGCTACCTTTATCCACGCGGCCAGCGCGGTTTGGGTCAAGCAGATTGACGCACGTCTACCGGCTTTACAATTGGTTACGGGCGGATTGTTAATCGCAGTGCCCTTGTATTTGGGCACCTGGTATTGGTTGGATGGCGGCTTATTGCCGGAAAACATTCCACCACAAACCCTGTATTCCATTGCTTATCTTGGCGTTATTGCCACCACCCTGGGTTTTGCTTTGTATTATTTTGTGTTGGCCAACATGCAAGCCACCAACGTGGCGATGATGAATCTGATGACACCTGTCATGTCATTGCTGCTTGGCTACAGCGTCAACCATGAACCGTTGACCGTAAAAACCATGGCAGGCACCGCACTGATCATGTGCGCACTATTGATTTACGAAATCGTCAATCGCCGACAACAACGGAACGGCGGGTAATCGCCATTCCGCCGCCATCTAAAAACTAAATTTTGCTGGCGCGTTGCTGCAAATACGCGGCGAACTCGGCCTTAATTTCCGGGTGCAATAAACCATATTCAACATTAGCCAGCAAGAAACCAAATTCGGAGCCGCAATCGTAGGTCAATTGAATTTCGCCGCCGGCGCCACGGCCGGTATTTTCGATTTTTTCAAAAATCGCCGGGGTCAGAATATAGCGACCAACAACGGCGATATTAGACGGCACCACTTCATTTTGTTTAGTTCCAAAGCTGATGCATTGTTGCCATATGATTATAATAAAGAATTATGCCGAACGGTAACTCATACGGGAATCAATCGGTTATCAGTGTTTTCTAACGTGGGGACGATTTTGGTAAAGGCTACGGAGTCGGATACCACAACCACAATCTCCACTATGGGCAGATCAATGGCCGTCTTTGGCGGCAAAGATAATTTCTTTGATCATGGCGGTTATCTGCAGCATTGGGTTGCCGCTATTTTCTCATCTGATGATTTTTTCGAGGCACCCAAAGTAGCTGTATTTTGTCCTATAATTAACTGTGCAGATAAATATTACAAAATTTTCAACATTAAAATTACAATACGATGCTATCAAACAACGATTTACAGCAAATTAGCGAAAAATGTATTTCAGAATCACAAATTGTTTATCAGCTTAAAAGTTTTGAAACGGGTTTCCCGTTTTTGAAAATTATTAATGCTGCATCACCAGAGCAGGGTATTACCATTGCTTCGGATGCACAAATTAATGATTTGTTGGAAACATGGGATGCTTATTTAAAAAGCGATGCTTCAATACTCAAATTTGTTCCTGCATCGGGTGCGGCCAGTCGTATGTTTAAAGATTTATATGAGTTTTTGGATGCCGATTATGCCGAACCAACAAAACCTGCTGAAATTAAATTTATTACTGAAATTAAAAACTTCGCGTTTTACAATGCTTTGAACGAATGTTGTTTGAAAAATAATAATAAAAGTATTGATGATTTGATTGAAAATGGAGAGACGAAAGCTATTGTGTCTAATTTATTAAACAGTAATGGCTTGAATTATGGTGCGTTGCCTAAAGGCTTACTTTTATTTCACACATATAACAACGAAAAACGTACTTCGCTACAGGAGCATTTGGTGGAAGGTGCATTGTATGCTTCTAATGCATCGAATGAAGTAAATATTCATTTCACAGTTTCAGCTGAACACCGGCAACTGTTTGAAAAACATGTAAATGATACGCTTCCTGAATACGAAAATGTACTGGGTAAAAAATTCAACATCAGTTTCTCAGAACAAAAGCCATCGACTGACACTATAGCTGTCGACGAACAAAATCAACCCTTTCGCGAAAATGGAAAATTAGTTTTTCGTCCCGGAGGACATGGCGCTCTTATTGAAAATCTGAACGATTTGAATGCAGATGTGATTTTTATTAAGAATATTGATAATGTGGTTCCTGATTCGCTCAAAAGCCAAACAGTTAAATATAAGAAAGCTATTGCAGGTTTATTGATTAAACTTCAACAAAAAGCGTTTGAAAATCTTCAATTATTGGAGAAAGAGAATATTTCTATTTCAAGCTTACATGAAATTGCTCTGTTTTGCGCAAAGGAACTTAATAATATTCACCCTGAAATTAATAAATTGAATGAAAGTGAATTAAAACAGTATCTGAAATCAAAACTAAATCGTCCGATTAGGGTTTGTGGTATGGTTAAAAATACCGGAGAGCCTGGTGGTGGTCCTTTTCTTACTGTAAATGCAGATGGAACCGTATCTACTCAAATTCTCGAAAGCTCGCAAATTGATTTATCAAATCCTGCTGAAAAAGCTAAAATGATGAATTCAACACATTTTAATCCTGTTGATTTGGTCTGTGGAGTGAAAAACTATAAAGGCGAAAAATTTAATCTTTTACATTATGTCGACAACCAAACCGGATTTATTTCATCGAAATCCAAGGGTGGTAAAGAATTGAAAGCTTTAGAGTTGCCCGGACTTTGGAATGGAGCCATGAGCGATTGGAATACAATTTTTGTTGAAGTTCCTATCGAAACATTTAATCCGGTAAAAACAGTGAACGATTTGCTTCGTCCTGAACATCAAAAATAAGATAATTTGTTTCCAATTAAAATTATTGAATCATATTTATTCAAAAGGTTTATCACATTATTTGTAATGAGCTTTGTTATCTGCACACTTATTTTCTCGATGCAGTTTCTTTGGAAACATGGCGAATTTAAAAGTGATGTGCGCGATCTTTCTTTAACCTGCAGTTGCTATTTTCTACTCCGTATAGGTTAGGATGATCAGTTCCTTAAGGTTTTACTTTGACGAACGGATAATGTGTGCCTAACCTTATGGCAAAATTAAATAAGCACTGTAAGGTCTTTATTTTAGGCGATAATGTAAGTTTATTCCCAACTCTCAGCACGAGATATAGCAATGATAAAACTGTTATGCACCTTTTTGGTAGCATTGATACCGGTAAAACTGGCTTTTAGTCAGGACTTGCTGGAAACCTATCAGCTAGCGAAAGCCAATGACCCGGAGTTTAAAAGCTCGGATATCAATAAGCTTGCTACCGCCGAGATCAAGTCGCAAAGCATCGCGCAGATGTTGCCGAATCTTTCCTTTAGCGCCAACAGCAGCCGCAATCGCCTGGAAAGTACCAGCTTTTTGGGAACCACATTGCAGCATTACTGGGACAGCAAATTGGGTATTAATTTGAAACAACCGGTGTTTCATTGGGAACATTGGGTGCAGCTCGATCAAGCCGATAACAAAATTGCTCAGGCGGAAGCGCAGTTTCAGGCCAAACAGCAAAGTTTAATTCGTAGAACCGCCGAAGCTTATTTCAATATATTGGCCGCGCAAGACAATCTGGAATTTGCCAACTCGGAAAAGAAAGCCATCGAGAAGCAATTGGAACAGGCCAAACAGCGGTTCGATGTCGGCATCATCGCCATCACTGATGTTTACGAAGCCCAAGCCGGTTATGACAGGGCTCTGGCCAGCGAGATCGAAGCACAAAACCTTTTGGATAACAGCAAGGAAGCCTTGCGGGAAATCATAGGCGAAAATGCCGCCGATCTGAACAGTTTACAAGCGCAAATCCCGCTTAGCCCACCAGCACCCGAGGACTTGGCGTCCTGGTCGAATACGGCGGAGAACAATAATTTCTCTATCGTCGCCCAAATTAATCAAGCCGAATACGTCCGCAAAAACATCGAATTACAACAATCCAAACATCTGCCCACTCTCGACATCGTCGCCCAATACAGCGAAATGGACACCGGTAACCGCTACGGCTTGCGCGGCGACAATGAAAGTTTCGGATTGCAACTCAACCTGCCTTTATACGAAGGCGGCGGCACCTCTTCCCGCAGCCGCCAAGCGGCCTACGAGTATGAAGCCGCCAAGGAAGATTTGACTAAAGTAAAACGCAGCATCAATCGCGGCGTTAAAGACGCATTTCGCGGCGTGGTGTCCAGCATCAGCCGGGTCAAAGCACTAGACGCCACCAGCAAATCCGCCGAAATGGCCGTGGAAGCTGCCGAAGCCGGTTTTGAAGTGGGCACCCGCACCATGGTGGACGTGCTCACCGAACAGCGCAATTTATACAAAGCCAAGAGCGATTACGCCAGAAGCCGCTACGACTATCTAATCAACGGCATCAAACTCAAAGAAGCGGCCGGCAGCCTGAATGAACAGGATCTGGAACAGATCAATCAATATCTGCAGGGAACATTGAGTAAGAACTAGCCCATCGGCGGAGTGTTCGAGGCCGCTCGCCAATGCCGGGCGTTATTGGCACAACCATGTGCTGACCATGTAGGTTTCGGCTATAAGCGGTAAATGTCCAGCCGAAAGCAGATTTAGGATGTAGTGAGTTTCCAAACTTTTGTTAATGCAGGAAACTACGCTTTAGTTCGTTTAGCGCATCCTCAACGACTAAGGCCGCATGCAGCCAAGATCCGGTGGCAAGCAGCCCACCGGAGCCTTAATCGATTCATGCAAGCCTCGGAATCATCCCGTCATCGCTTTTAGCCTTGCGCGCAAGCCTTTTAAGCTCGCGCACGAGACTTTTCGCTATCGTCGCAAGGCTTTTTGGGTTGCGCGCAATTCTAAAAGCCTTGCGGACTCACTTAAAAGCTTTGCGGGCAACACAAAATCATTTGTTCGCCGGGCACAACGCCTAGCGTGCAAGGCTATTAAGCTTGCGCACAAGCTATTTTGCTATCCTCGCAACGCTTTTGGGTTTGCCCGCAACCCACCAAGCCTTGCAGGCAAAGCAAATTGATTTGCTCGCCCGGCAAAATGCCTTGCGCGCAAGGCAGTTTGGTTTGCATGCAAGAGAATTTGGCTTTCGCGACTAGCAAAATGAGTTATAACTAAATCTGGTGTACGGCCCGACTTGATGAAAGGTGGCGCCCTCTGCTGAAATGAGATTGTCGAGATCGAATAACAGCAAAATGAGAGACGCCATGAACAAAGATAATGCAAAAGACTGGAATAATGCCAGTGGGATTAACGATCCTTTGACGGATTTGTTGAAGACGGGTGCTAGAGCCTTGATCCAACAAGCCGTTGAGGCGGAGCTACAGGCTTTTCTGGGCGAATACGCCAAGGTTACCGATTTACGGGGCCGGCAAACCGTGGTGCGTAATGGCTATTTGCCGGAGCGGGAGATCGTGACGGGCGTGGGTAACGTGACGGTCAAAATCCCCAAGGTTCGAGACCGTTCCGGCGGCAGGATCAAGTTCAACTCGTCGCTGGTGCCGCCGTATGTTCGCAAGACAAAACGGGTGGAAGCGGCCTTACCCTGGCTGTATTTGCGCGGCATTTCCACCGGCGACATGCAGTCGGCCTTATCGGTGTTGCTGGGTGACGATGCCAAAGGCTTGTCACCTGCCGTGGTTAGCCGCCTGAAAGCCCAATGGGCCGAGGATTATCTGGCCTGGAATCGGCGAGATTTATCGAAGGAGCGCACTGTGTATGTCTGGGCCGACGGCATCTATTCGACCCTGCGTGGCGAGGATGATCGGCTGTGCCTATTGGTCATCATCGGAGTCAACGAACAGGGTGAAAAGCGCTTGCTGGCCTTATCGGACGGTTATCGGGAATCGAAAGCCTCGTGGCTGAGTGTTTTGCAGGATTTACAAACGCGAGGTCTACAGGACGCGCCGAAACTGGCTACCGGCGACGGCGCTTTGGGTTTCTGGGCAGCCATCAACGAAGCTTGGCCCACCACACAACACCAGCGCTGCTGGGTGCATAAGACGGCGAATGTGCTGGCGACGCTACCCGATTCAATCCAAGGCAAGGCCAAGGCGGGGCTGAAAGAAATCTGGATGGCGGAAACCAAAGCCCTGGCCAATCAAGCCTTCGACACGTTCTTGCGTGACTTTGAAGCCAAGTACCCCAAGGCGGTGGGCGTGTTGGAAAAAGACCGTGAATCGCTATTGGCCTTTTACGACTTTCCCGCCGAGCACTGGATACACATTCGGACGACAAATCCGATCGAATCCAGCTTTGCGACGATTCGCCATCGGACCACCCGCACCAAGAACTGCGTGTCCCGCAATACCTTGTTGGGCTTGGTGTTCCAATTGGCGTTAACCGCCGAGAAGAGTTGGCGCAAGATACGCGGCTTTAAACGATTGCCGGATGTGATTGAGGGCATTCGTTTTCAGGACGGCATGGCTGTCATTATGGAACCGGAGAAAACAGAAGAAACACAGCAGATGGCCGCCTGATTCAAATCAGCCATACACCAGATTTGACTATTTCTCTAGCAAAATGCGATTCTCGTTTGGCTCCAAGGCTTACTAACGGGGAACAGCTAACCGCCCCTGCGGAAACTATGGCATCCGTTCGGGAATTGGATACAGTCGATCACGTTATTGGTGGTGGGGTTTGACGGCCATCGGCCAAGAGCGGACGGACAGCTATTTTTTAAAAACAAATTGAAGCAGACAACATTGATTCATTTGATTTTTAACAAATTGAAAGAGGAAGAGGATTTTTGAAGAAAAAAAAGGTTTTACAGCCTGATGAAATCTTTTCATCAGGCCCTATTCAAATTGCGCGGTATGGAAAAAATGTCGTATTTAGCTCCAACTGGGTGAAGGGGCAGCATGAAAAGATGCAGCAAGAATTGGCTAGGCAATACCCCGCTGTCGTTAAAGAAATAGACGAACTCGTTGATAGCATTGTATCTGTTGTGCAAAGGCAACCAGCGGAACAACTTCTACATCGTGCTTGGACTAATCGGCTTATGTCTTGCCAGCATATTGAAGTAGAAGCCGATGTTGGAATGGAAGATGCCCATGCGATGCGGATGGTCGATTATGTGCAAAGCATTATCGCCGCATCGCCCCCCAGTTTAGAGCAACAAGATGAAGTTTCCGAGGAAGACTGGCAATATCTCTCCGTTCAAGTTCAGAAGCTGTTTCAGAAAATCAATTTCGAATATCACATTTGCGCTACGGCTAAAAGGAAATTATCCGGCGATGATTTCGATTATGCTATGGAGACATTTCTCTTTAAATCGCAGATGCACTGGTGCAATGTGCGAGGCGATAACTATCAAGTTCATCAAGTTCAATCGCTCGCAGACTTATTAATTCCTCAGTCGGATATTATCCATAGAGCCTTTGGGATTTCTGGTGAGTATTTGATAGCTGAACTGGAAAAAATCTGGCATAGCCTAACCTTTGGAATTCAGGATGCCATGGAAACCTTTGATCGTCTGCGGTTAGAGGTTATGGATGATGTGCAGTTACTATTGGAGGATGGAGTATCTGAAAAGGGCAAAAGCATTCCTGAGCTAATGCAAATTTCGTGTGACCGCCTTGGTTGCAGAGAGGAACTTGAAAACAGCATGAGTTCATTGTTTGGGATGACTTTATTTGATGTTGGGCGACTCACTAATCTCCCCACTGTTTTTCTTGAAGAGTTCTCGTGGATGCCTGGTCAGGATCAAGAATTTCTGGCTGCCGGAGAGTTTAGAGGCTGGCCGCTAAGAATTTGGCCCACATACAAACGCCCCTTTATAAAGCTTGGTGGTCGATATTATTGTTTCGATATTCATAGTCTGTTTGATAATTTTTTTAGGCAAATTGAGAAAAAAATTTATCTTCAGTCGGAGGCGGAAAAGCAGGCTTGGATTGCTGGACGAAAGGCAGTATCCGAAGCATTGCCGATCCAATATTTCGAGCGACTACTACCAGGTGCTACAGTCTACCCAGAAGTTTATTACCAATCGCAAACAACCTCTGGTGGTTCAAAGAAGTGGTGTGAGGCCGACTGTCTAATTTTATTCGACGACCATCTATTTGTAATCGAAGTCAAAGCAGGAGCGTTCACGTATACGTCTCCTGCAACTGACCTACCGGCATACATATCATCTTTAAAGGCGTTGGTCCAAAGCCCAGTCGAGCAAGGAGAACGTTTTGTAAAATATTTGCAGGGTTCGGAAGAAGTTCCTATCTTTGATGTAAGGCACAGGGAAATTGCCAAGTTAAGGAAGGGAGGATTAAGGGTTATTACTATTTGCGCTGTTACGCTTGACTCATTTACGGAAATTGCTGCTCAGGCTCAACATCTTCGCAAAATAGGAGTAAAAGTCAGCAACGATCCGATTTGGTCACTCTCTCTGTCTGATTTACGAGTTTACGCAGACATATTCCAAGGGCCGCTTGAGTTTCTACACTTTGTAGAACAGCGCATGCTAGCTGCAATTTCCAATCGTTTAGAGTTGGACGATGAACTCGATCATCTCGGGCTATATTTAGAGCATAACAATTATTCCATGCATGCAGAGAATTGTTCGAAAGACAAATTGGACACGCTTCGCTACCACGGTTACCGATCAGAGGTGGATCGGTACTTCTCTAAAAAGCTAATTGGAGAAACGACACCGGTTTTACCAGTGCAGAAAATGCCGCCTCGGCTGCGTGAAGTATTAACTTTTCTGAACTCAAGCCCAATTCCTGGGCGCTCGAATATAGCGAGCTACTTGCTTGATCTCTCTGGCGATTGGCGAGAAAAGCTTTTTAACTGGATTGAGACAGAGTTAAACGACCTACCATCGCGGGGACGATGTTTGCCGATGTCAACCCATGGAGAGGTTCGGTTAACTATTTTTGTTAGTATGCCAAACGTTACTCAATATGACCGCGCTAATGCAATCCACCACGTTCGTACGGTCTTGATAAGTACCAACGATCCTGATCGTTCATTGCTGGAGCTTTCATATGACAACGATGGCACACTTATTGGTTTAGATTGGTCAATCATTAACCTTGAAGGTTTGTCAGTTACAGAACGTGACCGATTGAAACAAGCAGGGGAAAAGCTCAAAGAAAAGCGCATTACTAATGCAATTAGATCGTCAGGGAAAATTGGTCGAAATGAATTATGCCCTTGTGGAAGTGGACAGAAGTTCAAGCGTTGCTGTGGTACCAACAAATGAATTATTGCCTGTATTGATGTCGTTCTGTCATAGGTGAATCGCGGCAATGGGGCGGTTTCAACAATTTCCCATTTCCAAAAACCATCATTCGGCAGTGGCGTAAGCCTATGTGAATCCATGACCCAAAGTGTTACGAATAAACCCCAACACAATGGATTTTTGCTTTACCACTATTGTCGGCAGGTTAATATAGCTTTAGCAAACACCCCATCGCTGCTTTCCAGCAAACTAAAGTGTTGTTTGGCGCGGGTGATGCCGGTGTAAATTAATTCGCGGGTGAGCACCGGGCTGATATTTTCCGGCAATACCAAGGCCACGTGATTAAACTCCGATCCTTGTGATTTATGCACGGTGATAGCGAAAGCGGTTTCCACGTCTGGCAGGCGCATTGGCGAGATCCAGCGTATTTTCAGATTGGCCGATGGCTCGGCACTATTGTCGGCACTGGGAAATGCCACTTTAAGCTTACCGCTACTGTCTCGCAACGCAATGCCAATATCGCCGTTCATTAAGCCCAGGTTGTAGTCGTTGCGGGTGATCATCACCGGTCGGCCTTCGTACCACAGCGCCTGCTTGGCTTTGGCAAACAACCATTCTTCAATGCGCTGATTAAGGCCTTCCACGCCCCACGGCCCTTTCCGCAACGCCGACAATACCTGAAACGCATCGAAGGCGGTCAACACTTGCATGGCCCATTCGTCGTACCGCTCCGCACTGTCCGGCCGGCCATTATTGATTTGCGCCAAATAATAGCCATAACCTCGGCGAGCTGCGTCCCCGCTATTAAACACCAGTTTTCTTAACAAACTATTGGCGGCGTCCGGGCTGGGCTGTTGCCGTAAGGCGATATATTCTGCGCGCGGTTCGGGTAGCAAATCGGGGTACTGTGCCGTGTCAGCTAAGATGGCCTGAGCCTGCAAGGCATCGCCCTGATTCACGGCTTTAGCCAGTTGGCCGATGCCGCTATGTGCATCGAAACGATGACTGTGCCGCAACATGACGGTTTGTTGATTGATCGCAGAACCGGGCGCTACGGCAGGTTTGAGTTGTTCGCCGGCATAATCAGCAATCCAAGCCTGCGTTTCCGCATCATAAGCGGCGTGTTCGGCGCCGCGACATAAATCCCCCATCACCGAACCGGCCTCGACGGAAGCTAATTGATCCTTGTCGCCTAGCAAGATCAGCTGGGCGTTTGCCGGTAAAGCCTCCAATAGCGACGCCATCATTTCCAGATCTATCATCGACGCCTCATCGACGATCACGATGTCGGCGACGATAGGATTGTGACGATCATGCAGAAAGCGCCGCGAATTATGCCGGCTGCCCAGCAAGCGGTGCAAGGTGCTGGCCTTTCGGGGAATAGTTTGTTTAATGCTGTCGTCGATAGCCAAGTTATCGAGTGCCTTGGCAATCGATTCGCTGACCCTGGCCGCCGCTTTGCCGGTCGGTGCCGCCAGCAAGATATTCAGATTTTTGGGTTTATCGCTTTCCTGTTGCGCCAGTTCAATCAACAAGGCCAACAGTTTGGTCAAGGTAGTGGTTTTACCGGTACCCGGCCCGCCGGTGATGATGGCAAAGCGCGCGCGCAAGGCCAGGACGCAAGCGATTTTTTGCCAATCCGGGCTTTCCGAGCTGGCGGGAAACAGCGTTTGCAAGCGTTCCGCCAAGGACGCCGGCAAGCTATCCCGCGCCGGTTGCAAGCGTTGCATAATACAGGCTTGCGTGATTTGTTCGTAGTGCCAGTAACGCCGCAAATACAGCCGGTTACCCGCCAAAACCAACGGCGTATCGCCCGCTCCTGATGACACCAGTCTTGATTGCGATAGCGCCGCTTGCCAGCCTTCAAGGCTATACACTTTTAAGCGCGCCAACTCGACCACCGCCGCGTCCTGCTCGACTACCCAAGCGTCATCGGCCGGGATAGCCAGCGTCATCCCTGGCTGCTCACAGAGTTTTGCCAAGTCCAAATACACTTCGCCTCTATCCAGCTGATGGCTGACCAAGGCTCCTGCCCATAGCACTTGGTCAGACGCCGCTGGATCGAGATCCAACAAAAACCCCACGAAGGCCCGATTCAAATGACTCAACCAGCCTTTCGCTACCCAGTGCTGCATACTGTCTATTACCGCCGCTTGCCGGATCATGACGAGGCTCCAAACAACGCATCCAAGCGCTCAATCAATAGCCTGGGTGGTTTTTCGAATACCTGCCCTGCCCTTGGCCCTTTCGCGCCTCTTAAGAATAAATACAGCCCGCCTCCGATGTGCGTCTCGTAGTCGTAAGCATTACCCAGCCTGACTTTCAGCAAGCGATGCAAGGCCAGTAAATACAGGCAGTATTGCAGATCGTAACGTTTAGCCAACATCGCTGCCACCAAGGCCTCCTGCGTGTAAGCCGCATCGTCGGCACCCAAACTGTTGAATTTATAATCGACCACGTAGTACCGCTGATCGTGCACGAACACCAAGTCGATAAAACCTTTTAACAGCCCGTTTACTTGGCCGGGCAGTAAGCCCGGACGGGCTTGTCCGCCGAAGGTGTGGCGGCTGACCAAGCGATCCAGTTCCTCAGTGTCCACGGTATCGGCGCCCAGCAGAAATTCCAGCTCGGCTTGATAGGCATTAGCTTCTAACGCAGCCAAACTAACATTGGCGTCCTCCAGCAAGGGCATATTCAACCAGTGCGACAAGGCCGAAGCGATAACGGCATGTTTGTTCTCCCATTCGCCGCCGATAAATCGCTTTTGAATCAATTCTTGTCTTAAGGCTGGATTTGCCGAGACGCTGGCAAAACCGCGTTGCGCGCACTCCTCCAGCAGATCATGAATCAACACGCCGGGACCGGCGCCTCTGGGCAAAGCGTGGACACCGGACAATGGCTTACTGAGCGCAGCAGCAATTTCGGCTTCGTCGTTTTGCTTATCGTCATGAGCCGTTTCAAACTCCGGCAACGGCTGAGACGAATCATCCGCAGGCGTCAGGCGATCCGCGATGTGCAAGGCGCTATAACTGGCTATCCACCAATTACTGGAAATTTTGCTAAGCGGCACGCGCGCATCAAAGCCGCCCTCTTCAACCAAAACCGGGCTATAGCGCGCGTCGTCAATGTCCGGTAAGGGCGTTATCGAAATCGCGTCACAGCTGCCTTTCAGTTCAATCAATTGCTCCGCTAAGGCGCTGATGGGCATTTTGGCCTGCCAGTTAAGCAAGGCGCCCATCGCCGATTTCTCCAACTGGCAATCCTTAGTACTGCCGGATTTGACCGGCGCAATACCCAACCAACAAGCATGCCGGGCTCGGGTCATCGCTACATACAATAGGCGCAAATCTTCCTGTAACCGTTCTTCGTCGCTGATGGCTTTAATGCGTTCTTGTTTATGCAAGTCGATTTGCAAATCCTGGTTGTCGTCGTGATAACGGTAGTAAGCATTGAAACGGCCGCCGACTTCCCGAAAACTGCAAATAAACGGCAAAAACACCAACGGGTATTCCAGGCCTTTGGATTTATGAATGGTGACCACTTTAATCAGATTGGCATCGCTCTCCAGCCTGATGATGCCGTCATCGCCGGCTTGGCTGCCACCGGCCTCGATAGCTTCGGCCAGATACCTGATCAAGGCTTGCTCGCCTTCCAACTGAGTGCTGGCCCGTTGTAACAATTCGGCGAGATGCAGCAGATTGGTGATGGAGCGTTCGCCTTCGCTGTCGTCAGCCAGGCGGGCGTGTAAGCCGTAATCGTTAATCAATTGCCGCAGCGCGGGCAAAATGCCGTCGCGTTGCCAGCGTTGTTGATACGTCAGAAAGCGTTCCAGATGCAATTCCCAGCCGGGTTCGTCCAAGGCCAGTGCGTGCAGCGCTTGGTAAGACCAAGCGAAGGTCGCCGAACTTAAGGCCGCTCGCACCTTGCGCTCATTACGCGGCTCGGCCAGGGCATTTAACCAAAGCAACATGTCGACTGCTTCGCCGCTGGCAAAAATGGAATCGCGTTCGGACAGGTAGACACTACGCAAGCGGCGGCGCGCCAAGGCGTTGCGTATCGCCGCCGCTTCGGTGCCGCTGCGGACCAGGATAGCTATGTCGCCAGGCTGCAAGACCGGCATGCCGGATGCCGAACTAAACCCAGTTTGCCCCGCATCAGCTGACTTCAGTAATTTAACAATCTGGCTTGCCGTTACGTCCGCCAGCCTTTCCCGATAAGCCGGCATGCCGACCGCGCCCTCGGTTTCCCAATGCCAAAGCGTTAAGGCCGGGGCGGGTTGCTTATCGATAACCCAAACCTCATCGCGACCTTGGGCCTTGACCGGCAAAAAAGGTAAAGGATTGTCCTGTTCGGTTTTAAAGCGGAATGCGCCCCGCTCTTGCTGATCGGCTTGCAAAAACACCTGATTGACCGCATCGACTAACACCTGGGTGGAACGGTAATTGGTGCCCAGGGTGTAATGCCGGCCTTGAGTATCGCGGTGAGCCTTAAGATAAGTGTAAATATCCGCGCCGCGGAACGAGTAGATAGCTTGTTTCGGGTCGCCGATCATTAAACAAGCAAAATCTCCGCCGGCTAGTGTGGAGTAGAGCCTGGAAAAAATCCGGTATTGCAGCGGGTCGGTATCCTGAAACTCGTCGATCAACGCAATCGGATACTGCTCGCGAATCACCTGCGCTAGCCTGTCGCCATTGCGGCCTTGCAGCGCGTTATCCAAACGAATCAGCATGTCGTCGAAGGTCATCCTGGCGATGCGTTGCTTTTCAAAATCGTAACGCTGCCTGATCCAATGCACGGCGTGCTTGATCAGCTCGACTTTTAAACTAGGCAGCGCCGCCAGTTGCGCCGGTAATCTGCCTATCGCGGCAAAACCGGGATGGTCCGGCGGCGTCTGCCCTGGATTGGCTAATTGTGCCATGCCGGCCGGCGACAGATTCTCAAAGCCTTTACCAATGTCCAGCGTATCCTGCAAGGGGTCCAGGCTCCATGCCTCGATTTTGTCCAGCCAGTTGCGGCGGTTAGCGGCGTTGTAATTTTTCGCGGGCAGCACTTTGGTTTCTATAGCCGCTTCCAATAGTTCGCGCACTTCCGGCAGCCAACTTCGCCAAGGCGCTTTTAAAGCCTGTAGCTCAGTCTTCCGAATGGACACCACTGCGGCAATCAAGGCTTTGATGGGCTGACCGTCGGCCAAGCTAAAAGGTATCGGCTCGGCGTTACCCAGCAGCGAACGCACCGCCAGCAATAACTCGTCCGGATGTTTGAACAGCGCATACAGGCTAGCAAAATCGGCATCGTTGGACATGTCGTAATAGAAGCTGCGCCAATAATCCCGCACCACTTCATTCAACAATTCGGTATCGTCGGTATTGACCTCCTGCCGAAACAAACTGCCGCTATCGAAAGCATGTTGCTGCAACATGCGGTTGCACCAACTGTGGATGGTATAAACCGCCGCCTCGTCCATCCAGTTGGCCGCCAATTCCAACCGGCGGGCACAGGCCGGCCAGTCTACTTCAGGATAAGCGCCACGGATGTCTTGCAAGAAGGCATCCTTCGTCGGCAATTGCTGGCGGAAGAAGCGCGCGGTCTGGCGCAAGCGCTCGCGTATGCGTTCCCGCAGTTCCTTGGTGGCGGCCTCGGTGAAGGTCACCACCAAAATATCCGGCGGCAATAGATACCGGCTGGGTTCGACGCTATCGGGATGGTGTCCCAAAATCAAGCGCACATATAAGGCCGCGATGGTATAGGTCTTACCGGTGCCGGCACTGGCTTCGATCAGCCGCGTACCCGACAACGGAAATTCAAGGGGGTTGAGCGGGATAGCAGTGGTCATACCGACGCCTCCCCTGCCGCTGGTAATTCGCGGATATGCGCCAACATCGGCCGATACAAATTATCCGCCCAATATGCAAAATCCTTTTCTGCGTCAAACGCCGTCAAACTGGCAAAATTGGGAAAGAAGCGCGCCAGATAGGCGTCGTATTGCACTTCGCCGGCATTCCAGTCATCGCCGTCATATCTGGCTTGGGCTTTTTCCCGCGCAGTTTCCGGCGGGGCGGCAAGCCAACTAAATGCGGTGCGGCAAGCCACGGGCAATGGGGCTTGCACGCCCTCGTGATAAGCAGCAACCAGATCTTGCAACTGTTGGTAAGCGTCGTCTTGCTCGACAATGGGCATTTCAATCGCCGTGTCGGCACCGATAACCAAGGTGGTTACCGGCAAGCTATCGGCGCAAGCCGCCAAATGCTGTAGCCACTGCAACAATAAATTCGGATACTTGATGGATTTGTCTTTATTCAACAGATTTTGCGCCGTCAAATGCAGCAGACCAACTTGCTGGTTGTGCCGGCGCAGTTGACTAAGATCGCCGGTCAGTTGCACCGTCACGCCGCCGGCCAATACAAAAGGGGCTAACTGCAACACATGCGGCTCTAAAACCTCTGACCATACAAAAGCCAACTCGCGATAACGCTCCCAAGCCGCTGTGACCGGCTCGGCTAAGGCCTGGAAACTCGCCTGGGCAAAACCGCCCAAAGGCAATTGGCCTTTCTGCGTCATCACGGCCTGCTGCCTGCTTAGGTATTGTTCCAAGTCGTCCGGATGCTCTGCGGTTAAACCTTGCAGTAATTCATCGCTGAATAAATAGGCTTGCAGATTATCGACTCCAAACGGCTCGCAGTCTTCGCTGGTAACGGCCAGGCTATCAAAGCCAAATTTCAGGGTTTGGTTACAAAAACTTTTCACCGGCGCGCGTAAAAACCGCGCAAGTGATTCCAGGCTCAAGGCGTAGGTTTTATCATCCGAGCTGGGGACGATTTGCCCGTTAAGCGGCTGAGCGGCGGCTGGTACAAACCATTCCCTGGCATAGGTAAAAAGACAGGGATCGCGGTGCTTTTGCACATAGGCTTCGCTAAAAGGTTGCAAGGGATGCGCGACGGTAATTCTCTCCAACAACGCGGGCTTATCGGCAAGCGCCCAGCCCTGCGCCAGTACATCGCGCAATTGACTGATTAAAACCGAAGGCGGCCGCTCGCTGTTATCGCGGATACTGCGGCCTACCCAGCTGATATACAGCTGTTCGCGCGCCGACAGCAACGCTTCCAGAAACAGATATTGATCGTCTTGCCGGCGCGAGCGGTCACCTGGGCGGTATTGACCGCGCTGGCTCATCAAATCGAAACTGCGGGCCTGTTGATTGCGCGGATAGTCGCCGTCGTTCATGCCCAACAAGCAAATCAACCGAAACGGAATAGCCCGCATCGGCATCAAGGTACAGAAATTCACCCGGCCGCTGAGAAAGCGTTGATGCAAGGACGGTTCGTCAACGCCAGCCAGCCAAGCTTCGCGTACCACAGGGATGGGCAGGAAATCGGTCTCGCTTAAACCGGCTTGTGCGCAGTGTCTGGACCAGCTCGTTAAGGCACTTGTTAGAGTTTCCAGCGTTTTTCGCTCGCGCTCGTCGCTTACTTGAAAAAAATCGTTCAGCAATTCGGACAATAGCTGCTGCCATTGGGCCGGCGGATATTCCAGCCGTAATAGCTCTGCGTATTTTTCCAGGGTTTCCAACAGAAACGCCAGACCGCCAAGCCATTGCGCATCCAGGCCGCCAATTTCTTCGTAAGGTTGAATCTCATCGAATGCGGCACCGGCGCCAACCGCATAACCCAACAACATGCGCCGCAGCCCGAACTGCCAGGTATTGGCCTGCAAGTTTGCGGGCATATTCACCCGTTCCGCGCGCTGGCGGGCATTCAAGCCCCAGCGGATGCCGGATTCTTCGATCCATTGATGCAGTTTAGGTATAGCGGTTTCGTCAATCTCAAACCGCGCCCGCAAGGCCGGCACTTCCAGCAATCCCAGAAATTCGCTAACCGCAAACCGCGATTCGGGTAAGTTCAGCAAGGCTTCCACGGCAAGCAATAGCGGATTTTGTCCGCGCTGTTGCTGGTCGGCCAAGCTGTAGGGAATATAACGTGGATCGTCGCTTTGAATTTGCCCAAACACCGCATGGATATGCGGCGCGTAAGTATTGATGTCCGGCACCATGACAATAATATTGCGCGGATACAGAGGCTTGCCATTTTGTTGCGCACTATCGAAGCGCGCCAACAATTGATCGTGCAGAATTTCGACTTCACGCTGCGGACTGTGGGCGATGTGAAACTGGATCGACTCGTCGGCGTTGGCCAGCAAAACAGGTTGCTCGGGCAAGGGCTCCATATCCAGTATCGACTGTTGCAGATGTTGCAGCAAACTCCGTTGCCCCGCTTCGCCGTAATCCTTGAACATATCGATTTTGCTGTCGGGCCAATGCCAGTTGGCATAGGCTTGGGTTTCATCGAAATGATCCAACAAACGAATATAATCCCGACCCTGTTTGCCCCAGGCCGCCAATAAGGGCGGCGCCTGTAGATGCAGTTCCGCATCGCTTAATGCCGCGCTCATCCCCGATTTATACGTCTGACGGCGGCGCTCGGCTTTTAGCAGTTCCTTGTCTTCGATGATGTCGGCCCAATAGTGCTGACACGGGTTATGCACAAACAACACGATCTGACAAAACCGGCCCAATTTAGCCAGCACTTCCAGCGATTGCTGCGGTAGGGAAGACAGACCGAATAACACGACGCGGCGCGGCAGGCCGGCAGGCCGGACAGTCAATGTGTCGATTTTAGCCATGAACTGGGCATGCACCGCTGCCCTACTGGCGAACGGCGAGGACTCTTCACCCAAATCTTCAAGCACGGCCCGCCACAAAGCGGCTTGCCAAAGTTGCGCACTGGGTAGCGGTTTGCTTTCACCATGGCCGTTGCGCAACACATCCTGCCCCGCCGCCCAATCCGACACCCAATCGGAGCGATACACTTGATATTGATCGAACAGGTCCGCCAGTTGTTCGGCAAGTTGGTGTCGTTTGCGGCAATGGCTGTCGTCAGTCAAAAAACTGGCGAGGGTTTCGAAGCTGGGTTGTTGCAACAAGCCCGGCAACAGTCGATATAAGCGCCAGATCAGCGGGTCTTTGGCTAAGGGTTGCTCGGTGGGAATCTGCGTGCCCAATACTGCCCGGTAAACACTCCAGATAAACAAAGACGGCAATTGCATCTTCATCGCGGCGGCAATGCCCAGCGCGGAGTTTTGCGCCAGACTTTGCTTCAACCAATGCCCCATGCCGTTACTCTGCACCAGAAAAATCTCGTTTTCCAGGGGCAGCAAGGGATGTTGTCTTAGCCAGTACTCAACCACATCGCGGAGTTCTTCCAGTTGATTGGAGTGGATCACGGCAATGCCGTTATCTAGGGTGTGAGCGTGACCTGCTGCGGGCATGTAGGCTTAAATAGTTTAGGGGGCGTGCGTCTATTATCGCCGCTTTTGACCGGACCATCGAGACCTTGCGAATTAGCCGCAATACAGTCTTAGCTATCTATGCGTTTCATATCGGCATGACAAGATGTTGGATCGGACCAGACGAGGTATCGGCAACCACCCGATTGCGGCCTTGATGCTTGGCAAGGTATAGCGCCTTGTCGACGCGATCAAGGAATTGGCTTTCGTGCTCGGTAATGGAAAACTGTCCGACGCCTATGCTGATAGTGACTTGTATCTGCTCGACGAAGGAATGGTCTTCTATCGTGGTACGCAAGCGATTTGCAAACTCGACGGCATCCTGAAGAAGTGTATGCGGCAGCAAAATCGCAAATTCTTCCCCGCCCCAACGAATGGCATCGTCGCTGCATCTGACCACACTCATCAGTTTCAAACTGATGGCTTTCAAGATTTCGTCGCCAATCAAGTGGCCGTGTGTATCGTTAATGTGTTTGAAGAAATCGATGTCCAATAGCAACAACGAAAACGCCGGGGCATCATAACGCCGCATGCGGCCGATTTCATCGGCCAGCCTTTTATCCAGCATCCGTCTATTGCCAAGTCCGGTGAGGGGGTCGGTCAACGAGGATTTTTCAAAGCCCTTGGCCTTGGCGTCCAGAATAGCCACCAGCTCTTTGAGTTCACCGGCATGATGTTTGATTAAATCAATCCAGGTGCCATAGGCAAATCCCACCAGTTCACTCTGCGTAACGACACCTACCAACTGGTTTTCCAGATTCACCACGATGGAGCGTTTGATGTGACAGGTTTTTAACTGCGCGAGCGCGTCTTGAATGGTTGAACTGACCTGGGTGGTAATGACCGGACTCGTCATATACTCCCGGAGCGGTCTGTCGGTGGTATCCGCGGCGGAAATTAGTTTAAAAATATCCTTGGTGGTAATGATGCCTATCGGTATTTTGGCTTCGACCACAATGATGGAATCCTCCATTTTTTGCAGATGGTTCAGCACATCGTCCAAAATCCAGTCCGCAGTAAAGGTGACAGGCTCTATTCTGGTCACCAACTCGCCGATGGTTTTCTTCTGCACCAGAACGGTAGGATCGACCGCCGATAAAATGTCGGTATCGGTCAATATCCCGACCAGGCTCTCCGCGGAATCCACGACACCTAGATAGCGGTCGCCATTGTTTTCAAGGATTTCGAATGCGGTCAGAATACGTTCATTTTCGAAAACGCAGGTCATCTTGCGTAATGTCAATTCAGCCAAGGTGGCATCACTGCTGCCGCCCGCGTGCAGATGCCGCAGCAAGTCTTCAACGGAAAATACAAAATATTCGTCGCCGATCTCCAGCACCACGCTGCTGACGTTATGCTGGTCTATCAACTGCGAGACCGAACGAATAGTCATATTTAACGTCGCGCGCAAAAGTTGTTTTTGCGCAATCGACCCAACCGTTGGAAAAATTGTAAATTCAGTCACGAGCGTCTCAAATTTGGCTATGCCTTGCGGTTATTGCGGGCCGAAAAGGGTTTGTTGGGTAGCAAGGGGGGCTAAGCCGGGGATTTTTGGCGTTTCTCACGCTTGTTGCTTTGTTGGGTGTTCAATATTTTAAACGGCGGGATAGTGACCAAATCATTCGGTCCTTGGCGCGTATTTGACTTGAAGGTATCGTGCAACCTCAGAAGATCGGTAACCGTTTTGGCGTTGGTTTTACGCATTAAGTTAGCACGATGCACTTTGACGGTTTTTACGGAAATATCCAGTTTTTCGGATATTTCCTTGTTGGTGTGGCCCAGTACCACCAACTCGCAGGTTTCAATTTCGCGTTTGGTCAGATTTCGGAATTGATTGTTGATAGTGGTCGCGAACTCATATTCAAAAAACGCCAGTTCAAGGCATTTGCGGATCTGCTCCAGACTGAAAGGCTTTTCAATAAAATCAAACAAACCGGTTTTTATCGAACGTAAGGTGGTTGAGAGATCGCTTGAGCGGGTAATGCAAATCCGCGGGTATTCCAGTAACAAACCAAACTCGGAACCGGACGGCGATATTTCGACCACGTCCGGGTCAAATACCATTACAAAGGCGATATTTTTGCTGGTTAAATTCGCTTTGTTGGCGACGATCCATCGCGACAATTCGTCCCGGCTGGCAACATAATCCACATGAGTTTGCAGACTCTCTCTGACCCGATTGATCCCTTTAAAGGACGAGACCTCCCGGTCAGCAACCAAGATTAATCTATCGCTTTCCAAAATCTGCAGCGCCATAGTCTATAAAAGTTGATACAAAGTTTCGCGTTCCAAAGCTTGTCAAGTGTACGTAAGTCCTAAGTTTTGTCTATTGGGCTAAGGTCTTAGATACGTCATCCGCTTCCCTGCTGTTCAGGCTAATTAATGCTTTTACTGAACCGGGCTCCCCACTTATCATTGGCATTCGGTTCTGGCTCGTCGAAGCCCAGGCCGGTACGCATTAACTCAAACGGTAATTTAGTGGGCAACCCGGCGATCTTTGGCCTGCAAAGTCAATCCCCATGTGTTTCCAGGCTACGAAAACGACGCCAAATACCAAGCCCGAAAACAGGAAAAACTCGCCATTTATCAGAAGTACAATTTCAATTTGATTGAATTAACGGATACGGACGTGTTGAATCTGGACGATATTTTGCCGAGGGTTTGTTGAATTTTGGGGTGCAGGGAAATTGATTTTGAATATTTCGCTGATGAGTTTTCTCACCCAATGAACCGTTGCAACGAATCAGCTCTAGCGTTTCAAAACATTTCCAGGGCTTCGTGTTGCTCTGCCCAGCCTACCGCCCTTTGCGATATATGAATTTCGCTGTTATCGATAAATTTCGATACAGGCTTTGTCTTCGTCAACCAATGCCGCTTGTATAGCGTTCTGATTGGCTAATAAGCAGTTAATGGTTGCCGCTTTGGATTGATTGCCGGTTTTTAGCCAAATAATTTTTGGTGGTTGGCCAAGTAAATTCGAAAGCTCAAAAAAGTCCGCGTCTTTGGTGACAATGACAAAGCCGTTGGACTTTGCGTAACGCCAAACGGTTAAATCATCGGCGTTTTCCATACCCAATAACGCTATTTGTATCGTTTCTGGAAAGGCGTCCAGCAAAAACGCCACCGCCCGACGGGATAAATTTTCGTCTAATAGCAGTTTCATCAAACAATGGCGGATACATTACGCTCACGATCTGCGGCAAAAGCCAAGCAGGCACGAATGTCGCTGGTTTCCAGTTCCGGATAATCCTCCAATATTTCATCCTCGGACATGCCATCGGCTAACCAAGACAAGACATCGTAAACGGTAATCCGCAGCCCCCGGATACAGGGCTTCCCGCCACGTTTGCCTGGTTCAAGTGTGATGATATTTCGATAGTCTATGGTCATGGCTTACATCCAAATAACAGTTAACTTAGAGTACCACCAGGCGATTCACACGTCATCCGTGATCACGTCGGTGTTAGACGCTCGCGAACGTTATCGCGGTTTGGCCAAAAACGCGGCGCGTTTGGCCTTCCTGACGGCGATAGCCAACGTGCTGCGCGGTGACGCTTATGAACGCCGGAGCCTGATTGCGTCCGAAATTTGAAAATAAGCCCGAAAACGGGCGGGTTTGCGAGGAAAAACCACTTTTTTGATAATAAACCGGTCGAATATTGAAATTTTTGACTCACTTTGACAGTGACTGCCTCTCAAAATGTTTTTTTTCAGAGGTTCCTTAAGGCCTCAATGCTTAGCCAACTTAGCCGCCGCAAGCTCGAATATAATAATTTCCGCCTCGCCCTTACCAACGTTTTCCACGGTCATTTCCGCGCCGGTTTCCCAGAACACTTCGCCTTGGCTGTAGACTTTGGTCTGGCCGTCATCCACAACCTTCAGTTTTCCCATCACCACATATCTTGGGCCGGGCCCTTCGTGGGTATGCAATGGGGTTTGATACCCCTTGGGGAAGCGCACCCGCAGTACATGGCTCTCCACTTCTTTACTGGGTAAAGTCACCGGCTTGGTCATTAACAATTCCCGCGAGAATTTGCTGGCGGTCTCGTCGGCTTGCACCATCGGCGACACACACGTCAATAATCCCAACACAGAAAGTAAGTAGCAAACGCGGTTTGATTGTTTCATAAGGGTGGCCTCAGCGCTAAGGGATGGGTGATAAGTAACGAGTATACAAAAAACGCTAGTTACCGCGCCCACTGAATTGGCATGGCGGGCGCTAATAAGCTAGTCTTCGGCTGGCACTTGCTTGGGCATTTCGCGGTTGATTAAGAAATACACCAGGGGAATCACCACCAACGAAAACAAGGTGGACGCAATAATGCCAAAGATAAAGCTCCAGGCCAGGCCCGAAAAGATGGGATCGAGGACGATCATCACCGAGCCCAACACTGCCGAAGCCGCCGTCAAAAAGATCGGATTCAAACGGGTGGCGCCGGCTTCGATGATGGCATCGGCCAGACTGATGTCCGGATTTCCGCGATAAATGTTCTCGATAAAATCGATCAGGATTATGGAGTTGCGCACCACGATCCCGGCCAAGGCGATCATGCCGATCATGGCCGTGGCGGTGAAATACACGGGATCGGCATATTGACCCACATCGGACGCAAACAGGTTGATGAACCAAAAGCCCGGCATGATGCCGATTACCGTCAGGGGAATGGCGATCATCATGATCAGCGGCACACCCAAAGAGCCGGTCTGCCCGACCAGCAGGATATATATCATCACCATCGCCGCGGCAAAGGCCAGGCCCAAGTCGCGGAACACATCGACGGTGATTTTCCATTCGCCCTCCCCGGCCATTTCCGCGCTGTATCCGGCTGGTAGCGGTTGCTGTTCCAAGGCATCCTGCAGATCCCATACCGCTTCCACCGGGCTGCGTCCGGCCATTTCAGCTAGCACATACGACACCTGGCGTAAGTTTTTGTGATAGATGGTTTGATCGGCTATTTCGTGGCTGAACCGCCCGATCTCGCTTAAGCGGATCAAATCGCCTTTCGCCGATTTCACCGACAGGTTTAACAAATCAGCCTCTGAGGAACGCGCCGCTCTGGGGTATTGCAGTGTGATCAGCAAGGGCTGGCGTTCGCTGGCAATATGCAAGGTACCGGCTAGGCCACCTTCTACCGCCAGTTGCAAACTGCTGGCGACTTGCTGATTGCTGATACCCAATAGGGCCGCTTTGTCATGATCCAGCACAAACTGCCATTGGTCTTGCGGGGCTTGCACGTAATCGTCCACATCCACCACGCCCTCGGTCGTTTGCAAATGCTCACGGACTTGTTTCGACACCTTCACCAAGTCCTGATAACCGGCTTCCGGCGGCCCGTAAATTTCTGCGACCACACTGGACAGCACCGGCGGCCCTGGCGGCATTTCTACAATTTTTAAGTTAGCGCCATATTTTTGACCGATGCGTTCTATATCCGGACGCATCCGCAAAGCAATGGCATGCGATTGTTGCCCGCGGCGGGATTTATCCACCAGAATGATACGTATGTCGCCGACATAAGCACCCTGGCGCAAATAGTAATGCCGCACCAAGCCATTAAAATCCATGGGTGATGCCAAACCGACATAGGTTTGATAGCTACTGACTTCGTTTACCGTGGCCAGATATTGACCCAGGGCCGTGGCGACTTCATTGGTGGCTTCCAAAGAAGAACCGCGCGGCATATCAATCACCAATTGCAGCTCGTTTTTATTATCAAACGGCAGTAATTTCAACGGCACGACTCTGGTCACCGCCATCAAGGTCGACAACACGAACGCCACAAATACCGCCAGCAAAAACCACAAGGCTTTGGATTTGTGACTTAGTAGCGGCGCCATAATGGCCTGATACAGCTTGAAACCTCGGGATTCCTGTAACCGAAATTCCGGTCCATGATCTTTACCGTAATCGCCCTTTAACAATTTATAACTAGCCCAAGGCGTCACCGTGAAGGCGATCAGCAAGGACATCAACATCGCTATCGGCACGTTAAAGGCCATGGGTGCCATATACGGTCCCATCATGCCGGTAATAAAAAACATCGGCACGAAGGACATGATCACCGCGAAGGTTGCCAAGATGGTCGGCGGACGAATTTCGTTCACCGCAGTCAGCAAGGCTTGTAACGGTGGCTCTTTGCGCATTTTGTAGTGGCGATGGATGTTCTCGACATCGACAATCGGGTCATCGACCAGCAAACCCAAAGACAGAATCAACGCGAACAGCGTCACGCGGTTGATGGTGTAACCGAAAATCAAATCGCACAGTAAGGTAATCGCAAAGGTCATCGGCACCGCCAACGACACGATCAGCGATTCTTTAAAACCCAGCGCCAGCGCCAGCAGAACAATAATGGTCAGAATTGCGATGCTCAGATGCATCACCAATTCATTGACTTTGTGATCGGCAGTTTCGCCGTAGTTACGGGTGACTGTGACCAGCACTTCATCCGGAATCAGCGTGCCGTGCAATTGTTCGGTCAATTCCAACACCTGCTCTGCCACGCCGACCGCATTGCTGCCGCGGCGTTTGGCAATAGCGATAGTAGCCATTTGCCGCTCTTCGCCGACCATCGGTAGAGAACCACCTTTGTGCCCTACCGTTTGCATTTGCTCCACACCAGGACCGAAGCCGATGCGAGTGTAATAGTCAGTGTCTTGCGGGCCATCGACGATCTGCGCCACATCGTGCAAATACACCAGACGGCCGGCGACGTTTTTCAAGACCGTCGCCCCGACCTGCTCCGGGGTTTCATAGTGCGGGCCGGCTTCCAGCAGGATTTCGTTATTGTGCTGATTCAAATGCCCAGCCGGCAGATTGACATTGCTTTGCGCCAGAGCCTGTTGAATTTCCGGCAAGCTTAGGCCGCTGGCTTGCAACTTGGCGGGATCAGGGTACACCGAAATCTGCCGAGGCGCGGCGCCGATGACCCAACTTTTGCCGACATCGTCGATGGCGCGTAAGCGCTCGATCAGCTCTTCGGCGATGCGGCGTACCGCCATAATGTCTTCGTTGGCCTTAGGCATGGACAGGCTCAATAGCAAGATCGGCACGTCATCGATTTCCACCGGCTTGACGACCCAATCGCTGACGCCGGGCGGGATGATGTCCAGATTGGCTTGCAGCTTATCGCGGGTTTTGATCAAGCTGTCTTCGATACTCTCGCCCACCCGATAGCGCACCGTCACCAGCGCTTCGCCGGGGCGGGAGGCGGAATAGACATATTCCACACCCTGAATTTGCTTGAGTAATACTTCCAGCGGGGTGGTCACGCGCTTTTCCACTTCTTCGCTGCTGGCGCCGGGGTAATGCACGAACACATCCATCACCGGCACGATGATTTGCGGATCTTCCTCGCGTGGCGTCAAAGTCAGCGCCGCCGCTCCCGCCAACAGGGAAATCAATAAAAACAGCAGCGATAAATGCGAGGTGGTGAATAAGCGGACGATGGCAACCGTCAGGCTGTCTTTTTTCGCTTCCATGGTTTTGTTCAACTCGCTCATTGCTCCAACCCAGCGTTACTCAAGATGGTTTCGCCGGCGCGCAATCCGGAAAGTATTTCGACTTGGTCGCCATACTGTTTGCCGGTGCGAATATGTCGCGTCAATAGCCTTTGCCCATCCAGTACTTTAACCGCTTGCAGTTGGCCGTAATGCAAAATGGCTGCAGACGGGATCATCACGGCTTGTTGTGCACTGGCACAAGCCAGCTCCAGCCAACCGAATTGGCCGTGTTGCAAACCAGGCATGTTAGGTAATTTAACTTTTACTGCCAGGGTGCGGGTTTGCGGATCGATTTCCGGCGCTATTTCGTCTACCGTCGCCGCCAGCGTTTGTTGCGGCGTATCGAAGCGCACTTTCACTTCCATGCCTAACTTAATGACTGCGGCACAGTGGCTGGAAATGGCTGCTTCCAGGCGCAAGTCATCGGGTTTGTGCAAAGTGACGATGGCTTGATTGGGCAAGCCCATGTCGCCCGGCTCTTGTAAACGCTCACCGACTACCGCGTCGAACGGCGCATAGAGTACGTTCTCGCCCAGCATCACTTTGCTTTGTTGCGCGGAACTGGCCGCTTGATTGGCCATGGCTCTGGCACTTTGCGCTTGCGCCAGCACTGCTTCGTAGTTTTGGCGGGTGGCCGCTTGCTTGTTGTATAGATCGATAATGCGTTTTTCTTCGGCATTGGCCTGGGCCGCCTGGGCCTGAGCCGCCGCCTGCCCCGCGCTGGCGGCATTGTAAGCCGCCCGCAGATCGCGATCATCGAGACGGGCGATGACTTGGCCTTTTTTGACTTTGTCGCCCGGATTCACGGTTATTTCCAGAATGCGCGCATTCAATTTCGGGGCAATTTTCGCCGCCAGGCGGGATTTGACCACGCCTTGCCAAGACAAATTGTTCTCCGCAGTCTGCGTGCCTACTTTTAAGGTGTGTGCGCCGGCGGGTATGCTGCTCTCAGGCAGATCCGTGTTGCCGGGTTCGGTCTTATCCTGGCCACCCAAGATGCCCAGGGCAAATAAAATCACCAGCAACAGCGCCGTGATCGCTGCCGCAGGGACCAGCCATCTCGGCGCATTTGATTCAGAAAAATGTTCGGTCATCGTGACTCCTTTATTGCCAGTAACCGGTGGCTTGTTTCAGTTCCGCTTCGGCCCGCAAGGCATCGAAACGTGCAGTGATTTGTCGGGTATGCGCCTTATCGCGCGCCACTTCAGCTTCGATATAACGGGTCACGGTCACGACACCGGCTTGGCGTTGCTCATTCACTAAACGCAGGGCTTCTTCCGCCGCTTTGACCGCAACGGCGCTGACTTCGGCGCGACTCAGCGCATCTTGTAGTTTGATTTGGGCGGATTTCAGCTGTTGCTCGATGCGCAAACGGGTCTGTCTGGCTGCCTCTTGGGCGGCCGTCAGTTCGTGCTCGGCTTTCTTGATTTTTTCTTGCGTCGCAAAACCGGAAAACACATCCACTTCCACCATTACCCCGGCAGTGACGTTATCGCGGTTGCTGCTGAACGCCAGATCTTTGCTGTCGGAACCATAACTGACAAAGGCGTCAGCGCGCGGTAGGTGCGCGGCTTGCGCGACATCAAGCTGACGTTCGGCCATCGCCACACGCTTCTGCGCGGCTTGTAGTTCAGGATGGTTGCTGAGTGCTTGATTCAGTAATTCGTCAAAAACCGCCGGACTGGCCGGTAATGCGGCTTGCCGAGTTGTATCGATGGTAAAAGGTGCGTTAACGGGTAAGCCCAGCAAGGTTTTCAACATACTCTGCGCCAGCTCGATGGCGTTTGCAGCTTGTATTTCCGCATCCTTGGCTTCGGCCAATTGTACTTCCAAGGACAATACATCGGACTTTAATACCGTGCCGGCATCAAAGCGAATCCGTGACTGATCCAACTCGCTTTGCACAGCCGTAATCGAGCGCCGACTAATCTCGTGGGCTTCCATTGCCGCCAACTCGCCGTAATAGGCTGCGGTGACGTTATTCACCAACTGATTGCGGGTCGCGGCCTTTTCCAGTTCCGAGGTTTCGATACCCAGTTCCGCCGCCTGTTTGCGGTAGTAGTCCTGTCCACCGCGAAACAACGAATACGTCGCTGTCACTTGCGGCCGATAGTTATCAACACCGCCGGGATGATTGAAGTCGTTGCCGGCAAAGCTGAGCCGACGCTGGGCAATGATCATCGCAAAGGCCTGGGCCGGATTATCGCTGTGCTGATAGGACAAACTGGCTTTGATTTGCGGGTAAAAACTGGCCAAGGATTCGCCCAACTGCGCATTGGCCTGTTGAATACGCGCTTGCATGATGCCCAGCTCGGGATTGTTCGCCAGCGCGGTGTCAATGGCTTGTTCCAGGCTATATTGACTGGGTTCGGTATCGGCTAAGGCCGTCTCCAAAACCAGCATCAGCACGAAAACTAACCGCCATAAAGTTCGATGTATCATTGAGTAATCTGCATGCAATTAGGGCAAATGGATTGATAGAGAAGTCTAGACGCATAGCGCCATTGGTTGGCCAACGGCACTGTTGCGTTTGTCATCCCCTATCAGCGCGGCGCAAACCAGTGTCAGCCTTTCAACCGCATAATGCCAAACATTTTTAAGGTCAGTTTTTCATAGTAAGGCTCGCTAATACCCTTGCGAACTTTACGCATGAAGTATTTTTCATAACCAATTTTAGCCAAATGCACCCATTTACCGCTGGACGCCCACTGCACGTTACGTGGCGGAATTTGCGGCATGGCCAGGAAAGCGACGCCCGAATCGCCAAAGTCCGCCAGACATAGTGCATTCCAGGTGCCTTTTTCTTTAGGCTGCTTGCCATCAAGTTCTGCCCGTATGTTATGAGCCGTAGCAGTAACCATCGACTCGATCATGTAACCAGTCTTAGGCGTGCCGGTCGGCACCGGGGTTTGCTCGAGCGGTGGAATGGCGATGCAAACCCCAATTGAGTAGATATTTTTATACGTGGGATTACGTTGATTCTCGTCAACAATGACAAAACCGCGCGGATTCACAAGCTTGTCAATACCGGTCAAGGCATCGACACCTTTAAAAGCCGGCAGAATCATACTGTGTTTGAACGGTAACTCGTGTTTCTTTTTCTCCTGACCGTTTTCATCCACTTCCGTGACATACATCATGCCGGCTTCGATCTTGTCGATTTTGGCATTGCAAATCCAATTGATATGTTTGTTCCGCATCTCGGCTTCGAGCATCCCTTTGGTATCGCCTACGCCGCCTAAGCCCAAATGGCCGATATAGGGTTCCGAGGTGACATAGGTCATTTTCACCTTATCGCGGATTTTACGTTGCCGCAGATCGGTTTCGGCGATGAACATGTATTCATAGGCAGGGCCAAAGCAAGACGCCCCCTGGGCGGCACCGACGATAATCGGACCCGGATCTTCGACAAACTTGTCCCAAAATTCACCGGACTCGCCGGCATGATCGACGTGGCACACCGATTGGGTATGGCCGTTGGGCCCCAAACCCGGCACCTCGTCAAAGGCCAGTTTCGGACCGGTGGCGATTACTAAAAAATCGTAATCGACTTGCGAGCCATCGGCCAATTCCACGTGATTGTTTTCCGGGTGAAAACGGGTGACTTTTTGTTGAATGAAGCCGATCTTCTTTTTCTTGAACATCGGTGCCAATTCGACCTTGATATCTTCCGGCTTGCGCCAGTTGACCGCCACCCAAGGATTTGAAGGCACGAAATGAAAAGTCGGGGTATCGGCGATCACCACTACCTCGTCTTCTTTCCGAGCGTTTTCTTTCATTTCCAATGCCATCGGGATACCGCCGATGCCCGCGCCTACGATTACGATTTTTGCCATGAGACTACTCCAAATTGATAGATAATTATTTTTTTGCCGCTGTTATTGGCAGCTTTCTTTAATGCCCAATTTTTTAAGAATCATTTCCAGCGGGCAGAATCGGGTAAAACCGCTTTGAAACAAATTGGCCCCGACAAATGCGGTAAACCAAAGCCAATTGCTGGACTGAAATAGCGGGCTGCCTTCCACCCCCAGACTCAAGGAAAGCAACACAAACAAGCCGGCGACAATACGGACGATACGTTCGGTGGTCATGACAACCTCTCTTTGCTACGTTGCGCCAAGCTCTCGCACGATTGATCGATGCCGTGATGGTCGATGTCGCACACCGATTCCAGCCACATGGCGTTGATGATGGCGAAGGACGCCGCGAAACCGACGCCGAGTATCCAAGCGAAATACCACATGATGTGTCTCCTTAATAAAGTGTGTGACTGTCTTTAAGCACAGCCGCTTCGGTCACGCTGCCCCACATCACCCGGTACACAAAACGGGTGTAGAGCAAGACGATGGGCAGAAAAATGATGGTGATCCAAAACCCGAGTAATAAAGTGTTATGACTGGAGGTACCGTCCCACAACGTCAGGCTGGAACCGGGCGCGGTTGATGAGATCAGCAGGAAGGGAAACAAACCGAAACCAACCGTCAACGCCACACCGGTAATACCCAGGCTACTGAGCACGAATGCCCCCATCCTGGATTCGCCCTTGCCTAGCAACCAAGCCAGCCCGATACCGACAAACGCAGTCAGCGGCGCCAGCCACATCCAGGGATAGCTCATAAAATGTTGCAACCAGCTTGCGCCTTGAGCGATCACGGTTTTATGCAGTGGGTTGGACGGTGCGTCGGTAGCCGCCATTTGGGTAATTTCCGGGCGATCAATACCCACGAATACCCACACAGTAATCGTAGCCAATGCCAATAACAGCATCGGCCCCAAGGCATTGACGGTATTGATAGCGCGGTCATGAATCACGCCTTCGCTACGCCATTTCAGAAATAATGCGCCGTGGAAAGTAGTTAGCAAAAGGCCGGTGAACCCACACAACAAGGCAAACGGACTCAACAATGCCCAGAACGACCCGTCGTAAAACGCGCGCAGATCTTGGTCGAAATGAAACGGCAGGCCCAGAAGCAAATTGCCTACCAATACGCCGAGCAGTACCGGCGGTAAGCTGCTGCCGATGAACAGGCTCCAATCCCAACTGTTGCGCCAGCGCGGGTCTTCGATCTTGCTGCGGTAATCAAACGCGGCTGGGCGAAAGAACAGCGAAAACAACACCAATAGCATCGCCGCATACAGCCCGGAAAACAGCGTGGCATACACCGCCGGCCAAATCGCGAATATCGCCCCTCCCAGCAGCACCAGCCAAACTTGATTACCTTCCCAGGTGGCGCCGACGGTGTTGATGATCACCCGGCGTTCCACGTCGGATTGACCGATAAACGGCAGCAAGGTGCCAACTCCGAAATCAAAGCCTTCCGTCAATGCGAAGGCAATGCCGACGATACCGATAAAGACCCACCAAATCAGGCGGATGGTTTCATAATCAAACATAATGAACTCCTGTTGACGAAGGGGTTAGGCGGGTTGCTGTTCGAGACAGTAACGTCCGGTATGCAAGCTGCTAGGTCCGAGGCGCACGTACTTCAACATCAGATACATTTCGATGATCAGCAATATCGTGTAGAACAAGGCAAACCCGCCAATACTGAACCACAGTTGCCCGGCGCTGAGGCTGGAAACGCTCATGTGGGTGGGCAATACGCCGGATATAGTCCAGGGTTGACGACCAACTTCGGCAACAAACCAACCGGTCTCGGCGGCAATCCAGGGTAAGGGGATGCACCACACCGCCATCCGCAACAGCCAGCGTTTTTGATCGGCCACGCGGGTAGCGCAGTAGTAAAACGTCATCGCAAAGATAAACAGCATGATAAAGCCGCAAGCCACCATGATGCGGAAGGTCCAGAATAGCGGCGCGACTTTGGGAATGGTGTCGTTGGCCGCTTTTTGGATCATCGCCGGGTCGGCGTCGGTGACTTTGTCGGTGTACTTTTTCAGTAATAAACCGTAACCCAGGTCGGCTTTGTGGGCGTCGAACGCTGCTTTGGCACTTAGGTCACCGCCACGCAGTTTTTGCAAATTGTCGTAAGCCACCATGCCGCTTTCGATGCGCACCACACTCTCTTCACGCAAATCTTTTAGACCTTTAACGTCTTCGTCGATGGAGCGCGTGGCGATCAAACCCAGCACATAAGGCACTTTCAGCGCCATATCGGTTTTCTGATTGTCCTGATCCGGCAAACCAAACACGGTGAAACCAGCAGGGGCCGGGTGGGTATCCCATTCCGCTTCAATCGCAGCCAGCTTCATTTTTTGGGTTTCGCCGGAGGTGTAACCGCTTTCGTCGCCCAGCACAATCACCGATAAGACGGAGGCCAAACCAAACGCCGAGGCGATGGAAAACGAGCGCCTGGCGAAGCCGATGTCGCGCTTGTTCAGCAAGTACCAGGAGCTGATTCCTAGCACGAACATCGAGCCCGTGACATAACCCGCCGCCACGGTGTGCACGAATTTGACCTGGGCGACCGGGTTGAAAAACACATCAGCAAAGCTAGTCATCTCCATGCGCAGCGTTTCGTAGTTAAACGCCGCCCCAACCGGATACTGCATCCAGCCGTTGGCGATTAATATCCATAACGCCGACAGACTGGTGCCCACCGCCAGCAGCCACGTCACCACCAAATGCTGGACCCGGCTCAACCGGTCCCAACCGAAGAAAAACAGACCCACAAAGGTCGATTCCAGAAAGAACGCCATCCAACCTTCCGCAGCCAGTAAGGGCCCGAAGATGTCGCCGACATAATGCGAGTAGTAAGCCCAGTTGGTGCCGAACTGAAACTCTAGCGTCAATCCGGTGGTGACACCCATGGCAAAGTTGATTCCAAACAGCTTGCCCCAAAATTTGACCATGTCCTTGTACACCTCTTTGCCGGTCATCACGTAGACCGACTCCATGATTCCGAGGATAAAGGTCATGCCCAGGGTCAAGGGCACAAAGAGGAAATGATACAGCGCGGTTAGCCCGAACTGCATGCGCGACAGCATGACTATATCGTCACCGAACATGGCGAGACTCCTGGGTGGATGAGGAAGAAAGGGGATTTGTGGCGCCGGGTGTGGCCGGCAAAGCAAAGTGCGCAGCGATGTCCGGTTTGGCGACTGGGCGCTCTTGCCAGCGGAAAATCAGAAACCAGAGGCCGATGAGCAGGATCACTTTTATCAACAGCGCTGCGGCTATTTCCCAGCGTAGCAAGCCGGATTTTGGTAACTCAGTATGGGCAGTATCTGTCATAGCCACCTCTTTGTTTAGAGCCATGGAAATGCTTGCGGGTAAATCGGCCTTGTGCGGCTTACTCAGGGAAAACAACGTTTGCCGAATAGCTCGGCAATATTGGCTAGCAGTGGCCAGCAATCCCTCTTTATTTGTAGTGTAGTTCGGTTTTGAATTCGGCACCTGTCTTAGGCAGTTAGAAACCAAAAGCGCAGAAACGCTGTTTTTGATCGCCATCGTATCTTGGCGACGACCGCCTAGCGGCGGATGGTTGTATCTTGAGGTATCAGTTTCTGAGAGTTGACCGAAAAACATACGCACTTCACAAATATCATTAATCAATAATATTTCTATATCAATTTGCGTGCCAAGCGTGATTTCTCCGATTAATCAAGGTAGGTAAGGGCCAATCAGCTATTTAGAGGTGCAAAATACGTTTCAATATGAAACATTGAAACAATATCCAGGAGTCTGAAACAAAAATGAAACGTGGCACACCGATTCTGCAACAGTCTCCCGCTTTGATAAACCGACGCCCTAAATGCTGCCGCTCCATTGAGTATTGGAGCCCAAGGGCTTAAAGGGACTCCGCTCCTCGCCGGAACGACGATTCCAGAAAATTCAAAAGAGGATCAACCCGGCCCTGTTTATCACTGGTGTTTCGTGCGGATTGCGCGCGTCGAAACCCAAGCGGATGCGCCTATAGACACACCGATTTAAGCGCCGGGTTAATGCTATGCGACTGGCAATTCGGTGCTTCTGTTATCACCGAACCAACAGTTTATAGGTTTGCTCCACCATTTTAGTTAAGCCGCGCTCTTTAAAATGCAGCTCGGTCGCTAAGGCGTCGTCGCTAGTCAGCAATTCGATTTCACACCAGTGACTGTATAAACGCTCAACCTCGTCGGCTTGTACGCTAAACGGCGGCCCCGGCATTTCGTGTTGCGGATAATCGAATGCTATCAGCAACATTTGTACATTGGCGGGTAACAGCGAGGACAGTTTCATCACGTAATCGATGCGCATATCCGGCGGCAAAGCCACCAGCGCCGCCCTATCGTAAACCGCATCAAACTCGCCGACGTCGGCAGCTTGCAATGCAAAAAAATCCCCGCAGAAAATCTGCAAACCGTCCACCTCGCTGACCCAAAAATCGCCTTGGCGCCGCACCGTTGGTTGCAAATTGTTATCGGCGAAAAACGACTCGACAGCCAGCGGACTTAATTCCACCCCCACCACCTGATAGCCCATGGCCAATAGCCAGAGCAAGTCCTTGCTCTTGCCGCACAGCGGAACAAACACTCGCGCTTTTTTCGGGATAGACAAGCGCGGCCAATGCGTTTGCAGAATGGGGTTGAACTCATGCTTGTGAAAACCGATTTGGTTCTGTTGCCAACGCTGATGCCAAAAATCGTGATCCATAGCCTGCCCTCTCATTTGATATTGCACGAATAGCCATTCTATTTGACTTGCCGGTTTACTGCTCGGCATTGTTGGTAGCGAAAAAGCCGATTTTTTCGACAGCGGCGATAGCTGACAGCAATCAGCTCTTCATGTCCGCTGGCGCGGCTTATCGATACTGAACATCCTCTTGAATTTCCGCCGTTAAATGCCTCATTGACCTGCCGCCAGCCTGGGCTTCGAAGAGCTCAGCCCGAACGGGTAAAAAGGACCGGCGTAATAAATATAAGCTAACGTAAGAACCCATGGACGTAGATCCAACAAATCGTGATACATTTCGATGCGTCGCGCGGTCAAGCGAGCCGGAGCCGTTGCGAACGCTTCTTCTGCATGGGCAGAATAAAGAACCGGTTCAACACACGCTGCCGAGCAAGCCATGCGGGCTTAACTCGGTAGTCGACAATTTTTAAACCATCACAAGGAATTTTCATGGAACGTCGCGATTTTATTCGATTGAGTGCCGCCGGTGCGGCGATCAGCGCCATTGCCCCCAGTCTGGCCCAAGCCGCGGAAACCGGCAAACAACCTACACCGCCGGGCGATGTGTTTTACACCAAGGATGCGCAAGGCCGCTGGGCCGGCAAAGCCGCGACGCATTTGCCGGTGATTGAAGTCGTTAAAGCCGACGATAAAACCACCGTCAAAATCACCACCCCGCACGAAATGAAAGGCTATGAACATTACATCGTCAAACACGTATTGCTGGATAAAGACTATAAGTTCCTGAACGAGCGGATGTTCGATCCCAGCAAAGACCCGGTCGCCATTTCCGAATTC
Source organism: Methylomonas sp. PHL2-19 (assembly GCF_059331595.1). Taxonomy (NCBI): domain Bacteria; kingdom Pseudomonadati; phylum Pseudomonadota; class Gammaproteobacteria; order Methylococcales; family Methylococcaceae; genus Methylomonas; species Methylomonas sp. PHL2-19. The sequence continues at coordinate 2,885,652 of NZ_CP196839.1, read as the reverse complement.
AGTCTGGCGGGATACAGCGGTACCGTTTACGCCTTGAGCCTGTGCAACAAGCACGATCTTTGGTTGAATAGCGCCGAGGTATAAAGCCATCAGATCGGCGATAACAAGGAGGTTATCGCCGTTTGATCAATCATTTGCAGTCAGAAGCTCTCTGAGAATAGTCTGCAATCAACCCTTTTCTGCCGGTCACATTGAAAAACCAGCTACGGCTGGGTTGAATTATTTAGCCGACATTCAGACCTTATTCAATACTCATACAAATCAAATGAGTGTCACACCCTTCGGGATTCTCCACACCGTAACAAAACATCCAGGTTTTCTATTGGTGCCGGGCGGCTGAACAAATAACCTTGGTAGTTTGTACAGCCAAGGCTCGAGAGAAGCTGGAGTTGCTCTTCAGTTTCCACCCCTTCAGCAATGACACTTAGATTCAAACTGGTCGCCATAGCAACGATGGTACGAACAATCGCTTGGTCCCCTTTATCAATGGTAATGTCCTTGACAAAAGACTGGTCGATCTTAAGCTGAGTCAACGGTAACTTCTTAAGATATTGCAAAGACGAATAGCCGGTACCAAAATCGTCCAATGAAAACTGAACACCGATTTCTCCCAAGGCATTCATAATATCGATAGTCTCTTCGATATTTTTGAGCAAAATACTCTCGGTGAGCTCCAACTTTAGTAACTTAGGATTGATGGCGTAACGCAAGATACAGGCTTGCACGTGTTCGGCAAAATCGACTTGGAAGAATTGTTTGGCGCTGACGTTCACCGACAACGCAAGATTGCTGGTCGCAGATTCTTGTCGCCATGCGCTTAGCTGGGCGCAGGCTTTCTCTAATACCCATTGGCCAATGGACAGGATTAATCCGGTTTCCTCCGCCAGAGGAATGAATTCCGAAGGCGAGACCATACCCCGTTCCGGGTGACACCAGCGAATCAATGCTTCCACTCCAGCTGGCCGCCCTGAATCTTCTACTTGGATTTGGTAATAGAGTTGAAGCTGCTGACCGACCAGCGCCTTGCGCAATTCATCCTCCAAAGAAACACGAGCAGAAATAATATGCTGCATGTGCGGATCAAAGAAACACAGCGCATTACGTCCCGACGTTTTGGCCTGATACATGGCAATATCGGCGCGCTTTAGCAGTTCGTCAGCGTGATCGTGACCTTCGAACAAGGTAACCCCTATGCTGGGCGTACTTATATACTCATGGGCGCCAAGCTGGAATGGCTGATTGATCGCCGCAAGGATCTTGGTGCCTATGGTCTCAGCCTGTTTGACTGCTGCAACGTTCTGTTCGCTCAGTCCTTCCAACATAACAACAAACTCATCACCACCTAGGCGCGCGACGGTATCATTTTCCCGAACGCAAGCATTGAGGCGGGCGGCAACCTGTTGCAGCAACAGATCCCCCATATCGTGACCCAGTGTGTCGTTAAGTGCTTTGAAATTATCCAGATCGATAAACAATAGGGCTCCCTTTCGACCATTGCGATGGCTTGACGCTAAAGCTGGTTTTAAGCGGTCCTGAAGTAGCCGTCGATTTGGTAGGCTCGTCAGCGGATCGTAGAACGCCAGGCGCTCAATTTCCTCCTCGCTCGCCTTCCTGAGTGTGATGTCGGTCAGGGTACCCACGTAGTGGCTAACACCACCTTCTTGATTTTTCACCGCCGTGATTGCGAGATATTCCGGATAAATTTCACCGTTTTTGCGGCGACTCCAGACTTCGCCCTCCCATGCGCCGGTCGTATGAACCGTTCTCCACATCGCCTCGTAGAAGCCATGGCTTTGTCGGCCGGACTGGAGAATGCGAGGGCTTTTGCCCACGACATCCTCCGCGCTGTATCCGGTAATTTGCGTAAAGGCCTTGTTCACCCTCAAGATAATCTGGTCGGCATCGGTAACCATCATACCTTCTTGGGACTCAAACACGGTGGCAGCGATCCGCAGTTGATGTTCGGCTTGCTTGCGTTCGTGGATATCGCGCGTCACTGCCAGGTGAACCATTCGCCCATCAGCATCTTTCATCGGTACGGCGTGGGTATCCACCCAGAGCCGTTTGCCTTTGATGCCGATGATTTCATATTCCATTTGCCGACTTTCCCCGGCGATGATGCGTTCGTGCATGTCGGCAAAAGCTTTTCGATGTTCCGGGGCGATGACACTGAACACCGATTTTCCGATAACCTGCTCCGCGCTTTCCGCTTCAATCATCATCAAGCCGGCGGGATTCATCTGATCCACACGGCCATCGGCATCCACGATTTTGATGCATTCCGGTTCGTTTTCTATGATGGCCCGCAAACGCGCTTCGCTATTTTTTAGCTTAGCTTCAATCTGTTTTCGTTCGGTAATGTCCCGAGCTGCCGCAAACACGCCCAGCACCTTGCCCGTGCTGTCACGGTAAACGCTGGCGTTATACAGCACATCGGTGACTTTGCCTGAGGCGTGACGGATAGCCAGCGGATAATCGGTAACGAAACCGTTTGAAAACGCCAGTTGGTAGCCCGCCCTGGCTTTTTTAGGATTGGTGAAGTAATCGGCAAAGTCGCTGTCGATCAGGCTGGACCGCTCGATGCCTGTTACCCGTTCGGTGGCGGTATTCACATCGGTGATTTTGCCTTCCGCACTGATGGTGACTAACGGGTCCAAACTGGCTTCTATCAGACTACGAGCATATTGCGATGCCAAATGGGCGAGTTCCTCCGCCTTTCTGCGTTCGGTAATATCGCGTGCCGCTGCAAATACGCCCAACACATTGCCGCGGCTGTCTCGGTAAACGCTGGCGTTATACAGCACATCGGTGATTTTGCCTGAGACGTGGCGTATAGCCAGCGGATAATCAGTCACGAAACCGTATAAAAACACCAGTTGGTAACCGGCCCGGGCTTTTTCAGGGTCGGTAAAATAATCGGCGAAGTCGCTGCCGATCAGACTGGCCCGCTCGATACCTGTTACGAGTTCGGTCGCGGTATTCACGTCGGTGATTTTGCCTTCCGCACTAATGGTGACCAAGGGGTCCAAACTGGCTTCGATCAGACTTCGAGCGTATTGGGAAGCTAATAACGTGGCATCGGCCGCTTTCTTGCGTTCGCTAATATCAACGAAGGTGGCAATGGCTCCCGTGACTACGCCGTCGGTGACGATGGGTTGAGACCAATATTCGACCGGGACTGCGCTGCCATCTCTACGCCAGAATACTTCATCCGCGACATGTATTGCCTGATTGTGGCGATAAGCGGCATACATACGGCATTCTATAGCCGGGTAGGCACTGCCATCGGGACGTGAATGATGAATTAATTCATGGGTATGTTTGCCGATGATTTCGTTGGCATCGTCATAGCCTAAAATGCGCAAAAACGACTGATTGACAAACGTGCATTGCCCGTCGATGTCTACGCCATAAGCGCCTTCCGCCATCGAGTTAAGCAGCGTGCGTAATTCATCGTAAGATTCTTTTAAAGCGGTTTCGGCATGCTTACGCTCAGTTATATCATTCATCACCGCCAATACATGGACGTCTTTGGCATCCTGTGTGCACTGCGTCGTATAGATTTGGACTATCCGCTGTGTGCCATCTTTACGGGTGATAATCCATTCCTCACCACGAAGATGCTCACCGTAGCGCATCCGCTGCATGCGGGCCTTGGCCCGTTCTTGCACATCCGGGTCGATATAGATCGTTTGGTACCAACCCAAACGGTTGATCTCCTCGATATCGTATCCGGTCAGTATTTCCATACTCTTGTTCCATACCGTGAATCGGACGTAAGGCGCTTCGTCTATCGCATGAGAAACAGAAACACCATTGATCTCAGCATCAATGATCGATTGCGTAAACGCCAACTGATCCGATAGTTTTCGCTCCAGCTGTTTGCGTTCTGTAATGTCTTCTTTCACCGCCAAGTAGTTCGTGATTTGTCCGTCGGCTTGGTGGATCGGAGAAATTAGCGCCAGTTCGATAAACTCGCTGCCATCCTTACGCTTATTAACAAATTCCCCTTTCCAAGCTGCCCCTGAAGTTAATGTCGCCCAGAGATTTGCGTATGTTTGCTGCGGCGTTTTACCGGATTGCAATAATTTTGGATTTTGACCAATCACTTCGGAGCCGCTGTAGCCCGTTGCTCTAATGAATGCCTCATTAACAAATTCTATATTGCCGTTAGGATCGGTAATGACAATGGCGCTGGCGCTTTGCTCTACGGCTTGTAACAACATTCTCAAATGGGCTTCATCGCGTCTGTGCTCTACCAACTCCCGCATTAAATGCAAGGTGTTAGCTGACAGGCTTTCGTAGATGGACAAAATGATGTTGATCAGGACTTTTGTCGACCCACTCATTTGCTCACTGGCACTTAACTTGGCTTGTTCTAATGGCATGCCCGCTTGCATGGCTATGACGACCATAGCCAGATAACGGTCGTTTTCCAGGATATGGGATACCAACCAGCGTGTTAGAAATGACAAAATCTCATTAATAACAGCTTCTACCGACTTAGCGGAGCAGTCATCTCGCAAGCAAGTGACCGCCTCTATAAAGCCGGAGTGCGTTTCACAATGTTTAGATTCGAGCGTGTCGCCCGGAAAATAGTCGTGCCAAATTGATTCCTCGGTTTTGAAGTGGTAGACAGCGTAATCAGTCAACTCATCAAAGATCACATTCAATGCAGGAATGTCTGCCTGAAAAGCAATATGACTGGCCAGGGCATTTAACAATTTCACCAGTTTCTGATGTTGTTCATCGATCCTGGCGACGCCTGTATTAAAATTTTCATTCCACGGAAATATATCGATCGATTTCACTGGACACATACCGCCTGAACGTTTGCTCTTGTATTCTTTTAGCGTTGGCCAGTGCTGGCTGCCAAAATGATGAATGCTACTGCTCTAATTCTAATATCAGTTTCGAGCAATGTAATTTTAATCTCTTGTCCGACAGACAATGATTACATTTTTTTATATAGATTATAACGAGCCGAACACTTAAAAAGATGGGAAAGAAGACACAAATTAGCCATCAAGCCGCCGAAGGCGGATTAAGGGCGGCAAGAATTTTGGATGAACTGGACATCAATATCGCGGTTCTCGATCAAACCGGGGTCATCATTGCAACCAACCGGTCCTGGCGAAAGTTCGCTGTCGACAATTGCCCTGCTGATACCCCATTGCCTCATAACCTTGGAGAAGGCACCCATTACTTGGATATCTGCAAAAACGCACTGGGTCCGTCTTCAGAAGGTGCCTTGATTGCCTACCAAGGTATCCGAGCAGTGCTTGATGGTAAATCAAAATCCTTTTACCACGAATATCCGTGCCATAGTCCCGAGAAGAACCGTTGGTTTTCCATGAAGGCAAAGCCCATTCGCGGCATAAAACCCAGGGAGATCATGGTCATGCATGAGGATATTACCGATAGAATAGTTGCTGAGATTGAATCGCGATCAAGGCAACAGGCATTGTCCGGTGCGCTGATTCAACTTCAGACATTGGCCGGTGATATCAATAATTACCTTAGTGTGCCCCGATCGTCGCTACCCAGCTCTGATGCAATAAGTAGTTTCAATGACGCGATGCCAGACAAAGAACTGTTACGAATTCTGTCTGTACGAGAAATAGAAGTTTTGAATGGACTTATTCGTGGCGAACGAAACGGTAGTATCGCTCAGCGGCTCGGACTGAGTGTTAAAAGCGTATCCACTTACCGTTCTAGAATTCTGAAAAAGCTAAAACTCGATACTAATGCGGATTTAGTGGCGTTTTCTTCAAAGGTAGGTTTCTTGTAATCGATTCGATGCGATCAGAACGAGTGGGTACCGAAAAATTGAACAACTGATCAAGTCAAAGACTTGTTAATTTATTAGAATTCACAAAATCAGCAATGGGAATGGCTTGGATGTGTGCTCCAAGCTCTCATGTTTATGATGAAAAAATCAAGCCGCAAAGTCAGCTTCTTAGCACAAACCTGCCGTTCATAATCCCGGTTTTTTCTGCTTGAATGTCGCAAATTGGCCGCTTGGTTGAGTTCGCCAACGACTAGTTTATAGTTCGCCAGTGTTCAGAACCTAGCTATGGCCGACTGACCGGTTTGGAGAGTCTCGATAGGCGGGTTTGGGTCGGTTTAACTCAGCAAAACGACTTATTGGCCTAACATCTTGAAGTCACGCGCCCAATGATGCGCGCCACCGCAAGTGTCAATGTCAGAATACGACTGCACTACTTTAATATGGTGTATTGGTTAGAAATATCTTGAGGGGAGATTGCGAATGCGGCATTTCAACCCCTTTCTGCCGTTCATCCTCGGCAATAAGTTATGACTGATGTACTTCAATTAGCAGTCATTCCCTACATTTTGCCGTCAATGCTAAAGATTAGGATCAGGCTGATTTGGAGTTGTTACTCATTGAAGGAAAGGGACAAGGCGACGACCGCGAGGCTTTCAACGTAGTCCCTTGCGGAGTGTTGCAATTGGGATCGGCGGGCGCGTCTTCAGCAATCCGTCCATGGATGCCCCAGGTCAGCGGTTGATCCTGAGCGTAGCGCTTGCCGAGTTCCTGCGCTATTTGGGCTCTTGCCAATTCGACGCCCAGATAAAAAGCATGCCCGCCATCTTTCTCGACGCCCAAATGCGGATATAAGGCAAAGGGATCGTTGTCGGACCATAATCCGTCACGATTGAAGATATGAATTCCTTCGGCTGTAATCATGATGCGAAAACTGGGGTCACGGATAGCAGCCTGTAATTCCTGTATTTCCGCCAGCGACAACGGAAACGGTGCCAGTTCATGTAGTGCCATCAAGCCATCATCAATATGCTTCGGCAATCGGTTGCTTTCCCGTGCAGCCAGCATGATACGACGGGCCAGATCGGCTTCCTTGATGGCCTTGCAGGCATGCTTACTCACTTGCGTCGCCAGAATTTGGCTGACGTGCAGCTCAGAACAAATACCCAACAACATGGCGTTCATCCCGGCGGTATCGGCATGGGTCAGTTCGGTGAGATTACCCACACCCATCATGATTTCCACGTCCGGATGCCGCCGCCGTACTTCGTGGTAGCGGACTATGGAATCGGTGAAGCCAAAATGGATGGGGTCGAGAATGGGGTCGACGATGAACGGCCGCCCCTTGGCCTGCATTTTGGCGATAACGCGGTCGAGCGAATCCAGATCGGCGTGCGGTGTGGAAATCAGCACCGGGGTCGAAGCCACCTCATCGGCAATCCACAGCGTTTCTTCATTCAGGCTCAACAGAAAATCAGCACCCGCGCGTCCCGCCAACAATAAATCCTCAGGGTCAAGCGAATCCACGCTGACCAAAAAGCCTTCGCTCTTCAACGCCTTGATGGCGTCGGCCAAATGGGGAAATGGCGTCGCCGGCAAACACCCCAGATCAATGACATCCGCACCGTCACGCCGGTAATCTTCGGCGCGGCGAAGGATGGCCGGGACATCCATGTGAGGCGCTTCGACAACCTCACCAAAGATAAGCAGTTCATAACGGCTCAGGTCCGGACGTTTTCGCGCTTTGCCAAAGAATTCCGGCAAATCGTTCAGCTCCTCCGGTCCTCGTTCAACGGGTATGCCAAGTTCTTGAGATAAAGCGTCTAAATCACCTCGGCAGCGGCCGGGAACCAGAATCCGGTGGGCACCAAAGGTGTCGGTCAAACGGCGTTTAATCATATCGGCGGTCATTAATGCAGCCACCGTAATGCCCAGGACATGAACGGTGTATTCAAATTCCGGCGCCATGTCTTCAATAGTGCGCCGCAATTGCTTTTCGGCCAATTTGCCGGTAAGGAACAGAATATGTTCAGCCATCTGTTACGCATGCTCAAAGACGATACCACAGGCAATACTCAACCTGTTACAGATAGGGTGGTAGGACGCGGACTGGCCAAATTTATGCGTTCGAAGTATTTTTTAACTCCACCTTGATCGGCATGAAATACACATGCCAACCGTTCTCCGCCGCCGAGCCGATCAGCCGGTTGGCGAACTCGACATTCCAATCGTAATCTGGCCGGAAATGCTTGGGAAATTTGACATGATTCTTCACTTCCCAATAATTCTGCGAGGCCGGCGTCACCACAGGGCTGATACCGATATAGGTTTCCAGGCCGTCCATGTGTTCGGCAAACAGTTCCACCAGCCGATGATCGTAGAACGGTTGCGAAAAAAAACCGTTGGCGCCGGCATCAGCCTTGCGCTGGATATAATGGCATTCGTGTTGCAAGCCTTGTCGATGCGGATCAAACCCTGCATAGATGTTCAGTTTCGGAAAGCGCTGGCGTACCGCCCGGATAAGGTCTACCACGTCGGTATTGCAATAGCTGCGTTTCAAACCTTCCGGCGGGTCGCCAGTGACCAGCAACACGTCATCGAGTTCATATTGCTCGATGATGCGATACAACTCGCCGCTTTCGATTTTGAAATCAATGGCCCGGAAATGCGGAATAAACCGGTATTGGTGCCGATCGACATGCCTCGCCAGTTCCCAACTGCGCATATCGAAGCGCTGGATATCCGGTACGTTGATGATATTAATGCAGTCATTCAGACTCTGCACAAATGCATATTGTTTTTCAAAGGCGTCCAAGGTTCTGGGGACGATTTCAAACGAAATGTTCATTAAAACAACCCGCTGATCACGCCGTCGTCGCTGATGTCGATACGTTCGGCAGCCGGGATTTTGGGTAGACCTGGCATGGTCATCATGTCGCCGGCGATGGCGACGATGAAACCGGCACCGTTGGCGAGGCGCACTTCGCTGATTTCGACGGTGTGGCCGCTTGGAGCGCCCTTGTTGTTGGGATTGGTCGAAAACGACATCTGGGTTTTCGCCATGCAGATCGGGAAATGACCGTAGTTGGTCTGCAAGGCTTTAATCTCGCCAATGACCTTCGGGCTTGCGCTGACGCTGCCGGCACCGTATAGCTTGGTGGCGATGGTTTCGATCTTGTTCCACAGCGGCAGGTCATCGTCGTAAACGTAATTGAAGGCCGGCTCGCGGCTGTCGACGATGTTCAATATTTCGCGTGCCAGTTCTTCCGCACCCGCCCCGCCGTGCGCCCAGTGTTTGGCGACCACGCATTTCGTGCCCAAGGCCTCGCATTGAGTTTTGAGCCATTCGATTTCGGCGTCGGTGTCGAAGGTGAAATGATTAATGCTGACCACGCAAGGCAGGCCGTAGTGGCTTTGGATATTGTGTAAATGACGTTCCAGGTTGGCGAAGCCTTTTTCCAAAGCCGCCAGATTTTCCCGGTTCAATTCATCCTTGCCGACGCCGCCATGGAATTTCAGCGCCCGTACCGTAGCGACCAATACCACCGCCGACGGCTTCAGGCCGGACATCCGGCATTTGATGTCCAGAAACTTCTCGGCCCCCAGATCGGCACCGAAGCCGGCTTCGGTGACTGCGTAATCGGCCAGTTTCAAGGCGGTCTTGGTCGCGGTGACGGTGTTGCAGCCGTGGGCGATGTTGGCGAACGGGCCGCCGTGAATAATCGCCAGATTGTTTTCCAGGGTTTGGACCAGATTGGGTTTGATGGCATCTTTCAGCACCGCCGCCATCGCGCCGTGGGCATTTAAATCTTTGGCGTAAACCGGCGTGACCTTATCGGATTTGTAACCGATGACGATACGGCCCAGTCGTTCTTTTAAATCGGCGAGGCTGGTGGCCAGGCACAGAATCGCCATCACTTCCGAAGCCACGACGATATCGAAACCGTCCTCGCGCAAATAGCCGTTAGCCGCGCCGCCCATACCGACCAAGATCTTGCGCAGAGCCCGGTCGTTCATGTCGATGACGCGCTTCCATTGAATGCGGCGTGGATCGATGTCCAGTTTGTTGCCGTGGTTGATGTGGCTATCGATCAACGCCGATAACAAATTATGCGCAACGCCGATGGCATGAAAGTCACCGGTAAAATGCAGATTGATGTCTTCCATCGGCACCACTTGCGCATAACCGCCGCCGGCCGCACCGCCTTTCACGCCGAAGCAAGGGCCTAACGAGGGTTCGCGCAGGCAAATGATGGTTTTCTTACCGATACGGTTCAGCGCGTCGCCGAGGCCAACCGTAGTGGTGGTTTTGCCTTCGCCAGCTGGCGTCGGCGAAATTGCCGTGACCAGAATCAGCTTGCCATCAGGTTTATCGGCCAGACTGTTCACATATTCCAATGAAATTTTGGCTTTGTAATGGCCGTAAGGATCGAGATGTTCGGCGGGAATGCCAAATTTTTCGTCGGCCAAATCGATGATGAGGCGCATTTGGGCTTGTTGGGCGATTGCAATGTCTGACATGGAGGCTTTCCAAAGGAAAAAGTTAAATCTGATTTTAAATCGGTGTTTGTGAAACCCCGGCAGTCAGCCGGGGTGATTGATACCGGTATGAGCGTTAGCTTAATGAAGCACGCAAGGTTTTAGCGGCGGCCACCATGTTGGTCAACGCTGGTATCACCTCAGCCCACTGGCGGGTTTTCAGGCCGCAATCCGGATTGACCCACAGTTGTTCAGTCGGAACGCGCTCGGCGGCCTTGTGCATCAGAGCCACGATATGCTGTTCGCTCGAGATATTGGGCGAATGGATGTCGTACACGCCGGGGCCAATGCCGTTCGGGTAGTTGAAATGCTCGAAAGCATCCAGCAACTCCATATCGGAACGCGAGGTCTCGATGGTGATGGCGTCGGCATCCATATTGGCGATGGCGGCGATAATGTCGTTGAACTCGGAATAGCACATGTGGGTGTGAATCTGCGTCTCATCCGCCACGCCGTTAGCCGTGATGCGGAACGATGCCACCGCCCAATCCAGATACGCCTGCCATTGCGATTGGCGTAGCGGCAAGCCTTCGCGCAAGGCCGCTTCGTCGATTTGTATCACACCAATCCCGGCCTTCTCCAGATCCAGCACCTCCTCGCGGATAGCCAGCGCCAGTTGCTTGCAGGTGACCGAGCGCGGTTGATCGTCGCGAACGAACGACCAATTCAGGATGGTCACCGGCCCGGTCAGCATGCCTTTCATTGGCTTGTCGGTCAGCGATTGGGCGTAACTGATCCATTCGACGGTCATCGGCTGCGGACGGCTGATGTCGCCGAACAGGATGGGCGGTTTGACGCAGCGCGAGCCGTAAGACTGCACCCAGCCAGACTGGCTGAAGGCGTAGCCGTCAAGTTGCTCGCCGAAGTATTCCACCATGTCGTTACGCTCGGCTTCGCCATGCACGAACACGTCCAGGCCCAGCGCCTCCTGTTCGCGCACGCAACGGGCGATTTCGGCCCGCATGGCGGCTTTATAACCGGCTGCATCAAGTTTTCCGGACTTGAATTGGCTACGTGCCAGGCGAATTTCCGAAGTCTGTGGAAACGAACCGATGGTCGTTGTCGGAAACTTGGGTAGTTTTAACAACGCGGCCTGCTTGAGCGCGCGTTGCGCATAAGGGCTCTGGCGCTGGCCGAGTTTTGCGTCGATCTTGCCTAAAGCGGCCTTGACCGCTGGATTGTTGACCCGCGATGAGTTGCGGCGCGCCTCGATGGCGGCGCGATTGGCGTCCAGTTCGGCTTTGACCGCATCGCGCCCCCGGTTCAGAGCCGTGGCCAGCACTTGCAGTTCGCCGAGTTTCTGCTTGGCAAAGGCCAGCCAGGATTTGATTTCAGCGTCGAGTTTCTGCTCGCTGTCCAGATCGACCGGCACGTGCAGCAGGGAGCACGACGGCGCAAGCCACAGGCGTTCGCCCAGTTGTTGAGCGATCGGTTCAAGCCAATCCAGCACGGCGTTGAGATCGGTCTTCCAGATATTGCGGCCGTTGATCACGCCCAGCGACAACACCTTGTCCGCTGATAAACGAATAATCAGCGGCTCGATGTCGTCGCGGCCGTTGACGGCATCGACATGCAGGCCGGCCACCGGTAAATTGGCGGCGAGATTGCGGTTTTCCGCCAGTTGGCCGAAATAGGTCGCCAGCAACAATTTGACACGGCTATCTTGCAAGTATTGGTAGGCGGTGTTGAAAGCATTTTGCCACTCGGCATCCAGTTCGGTGACCAGAATCGGTTCGTCGATCTGCACCCAATCGACACCTTGCGCGGCGAGTGTTTCCAGCAATTCGGCGTATACCGGCAGCAACTTGGGCAACAGCGCGAGCTTGTTGGAATCGTCCTTGGCCTTGCCCAGCCACAAGTAGGTTACGGGTCCGATCAAAACCGGCTTGGCGGTGACGCCCTGGGTCTTAGCTTCCGTCAGTTGTTCCAGCAAGCGGGACGCATCAAGCTTGAATTCGGTGGCAGCGGTGAACTCGGGCACAATGTAGTGGTAGTTGGTATCGAACCATTTGGTCATTTCGCCGGCGGCTACGCCCCCGCAGCACCGATCATCGCTGGCAGATTGCGCTGAACGGCCACGAGCGACGCGAAAGTAATTGTCCAGGGCATCGCCGTGGAAATCTTGCACCCGTCCGGGCAAGTTGCCCAAGGTAAAGCTCATGTCCAGCACTTGGTCGTAAAAGGCAAAATCGCCGACCGGCACCCAATCCAGTCCGGATTGCAGTTGCCAATGGCTCTGGCGTAACTGTCGGCCAAGCGTTTTCAGATCGTCTCGCGAGGACTCGCCTTTCCAGTAAGATTCCAAAGCAAACTTCAGCTCGCGCTTGGCACCGATCCGGGGGAAACCTAAATTGTGAATTTTTGTCATAAATAAGTCCTTTCTATTGAATGTTTGACACATAAAACATTGTAAACAGACAATAGAATGAAGATAATCGATGATTATTCATTGATTCATGAGATATATTCATCAATATGGAATTGATCCACCTTCGTATCCTACTGGCGTTAAAACGCCAGCGCACGCTGAGCGCCGCCGCCGAAACTCTGAATCTGACCCAATCGGCATTGTCGCATCAAATCAAAAACCTGGAGCAACGCCTGGGCGTGACGCTGTGGTACAAACAGGGCCGCTCGCTGGTGTTGAGCCAGGCCGGGCGCTATTTATCCGAGGTGGCCGAGTCGGTGATCGCCACCGTCGATTCAGCGGAAAACCACTTGGCGCAACTGGCCAAAGGCAAAACCGGTAAATTGACCATCGGCATCGAATGCCACGCCTGTTACGAATGGTTCCGCAACATTCTGCAACCCTATCTGCGCGCCTGGCCGGATTTGACGATCGAAGTCACCTCGCGTTACCGCTTCGAATCGTTCGAAGCCATCCGCCAATACAAACTGGATGCAGTGCTGACCTCGGACCCGGTCGACAACGGCCTGCTGAGTTACCAGCCGCTGTTCGATTTTGAGTTGGTGTTGATCGTTGCCGATAACCACCCTTTGGCAAGTCGCACTGAGATCACGCCCGGAGATTTGCGCGGCGAAACCGTATTGACCTACCCCGTGGCCCGTGAACGACTGGACATGTTCCGCAAGGTGCTGCAACCGGCCGGCATCGAGCCCGCCGCACATCTCCAGGTCGAGGAAACCGACATCATGCTGCAATTGGCCGCCGCCGGCCGCGGCGTCTGCTTGCTGCCGGAATGGCTACTCGCCGACAAATCCGCCAAACTGGATTTGACCGGGCTGCGCTTTGCCGATCTGCCCATCGGCAAGACCATGTATCTGGCCTGCCGGCACGAGGACGCCGAGCTGGAATATTTACGCTGGTTGGTGGAGCATGCTGGCAGCGTGGTAGTGTGAGCGCAACTGGTGGTCGCACATAGCTATATCTGTTTGCTCAAGAAAGCAGCTTGTCTCGATAAAAACACACAAAACACAACATATAGTTGCCAATAATAAAATGAATCACTGTATATAGTTTATATAGCTTGACAGCCATCTTTTTGCCGCCTAAACTTTTTCACCAAGATGGTTCCCCCCCGAAGGGGATTAAAAGGGAATCCGGTCGGCAATTTTGCGTTTTTCGCATAATCGCCGGAAAACCGGAGCTGCCCCCGCAACTGTAATCGGCGAGTTGAGGTTCAATCCGTGCCACTGGACGCGAGTCCGGGAAGGCCGAACCGAAACGGCGACCCGAAAGCCAGGAGACCTGCCCTCGAAACCTTTATCAACCAGGAGCGGGGTGTCTCCGAGGACGATGGCAAGTATTGCGGTTAGGGTTTCGCTGCCGTTACGTCTGCCGTTGCGACTTCAACTCCCCGCTCCCCTTGTGGAGAAACACATGGATAGCGCCGCTCAACCCGCCAGTTTTTATCCCGACCCTGCCGAATCCGTTAAACACGCCCCCTCGTATCCAACGGATAGCGGCTTGGAAGTGATTCGCCGCAACCGTGCCGTGGTTGCGTTTAAGCCGGAAAAAATCGCCATCGCCATCACCAAAGCCTTCTTGGCCGTGGAAGGCCAGCACAGCGTCAATTCGGCGCGCACCCGCGAACAGGTGGCGCAACTGACTGCCAGCGTGGTCGAGGCCTTGACTCGGCGTTTGCCCGGCGGCGGCACGGTGCATATTGAAGATATTCAGGACCAGGTGGAACTGGCATTGATGCGTTCCGGCGCCCACGACGTGGCCCGCGCTTATGTGCTATATCGGGAAAAGCACGCGGCTCAGCGCGCGGCGCAACAACCCACCGAGCATGCCGTACCCGTTTTGCACGTAGACGACCAAGGCCAACGCCGGCCGCTGGACAGTGAGGCCTTCAGCGCGCTATGCCGCGAGGCTTGCGCAGATTTGATGGGCGTCGATGCCGAACGGGTGTGGGCCGAGACGCTGAACAATCTGTACGACGGCATGCCGCTGGCGGGGGTGCGCCAAGCCTTGGTGTTGGCGGCGCGCACCTTGATCGAAATCGAACCGGACTACGGTAAAGTCGCCGCGCGCTTGCTGTTGAGCCAGTTGCGTCTGGAAGCCACCGGCTCGGCCTTGACCCAAGCCGACATGGCCGAACGCTATGTCGACTGCTTTGCCGAGTTCATCGCCGCCGGCGTCGCTGCCGAACTGATTGATCCACGCCTGGCCGAATTCGACCTGGAACGACTGGGCCAGGCCCTACTGGCCGAGCGCGATCTGCAATTCGATTATCTGGGCCTGCAAACCCTGTACGACCGCTATTTCCTGCACATCGACGGCCGCCGCATCGAATTGCCGCAGTGCTTTTTCATGCGGGTGGCTATGGGTTTGGCCTTGAACGAAATCGACCGCGAAACGCGAGCCATCGAGTTTTACCGTCTACTATCGAGCTTCGACTTTATGTGTTCGACGCCAACCTTGTTCAACAGCGGCACCCGCCATCCGCAATTGTCGTCGTGCTACCTGACCACGGTCTCCGACGATCTGGACGGGATATACCAAAGCATCAAGGAAAACGCGCTGCTGCAAAAATATGCCGGCGGCCTGGGCAACGACTGGACGTCGGTGCGGGCGCTGGGCAGCAGGATCAAGGGTACCAATGGCCACAGCCAGGGGGTCATTCCATTTTTAAAGGTGGTCAACGACACAGCCGTCGCGGTCAACCAGGGCGGCAAGCGCAAGGGCGCGGTCTGCGCCTATCTGGAAAACTGGCATCTGGATTTTGAAGAATTTCTGGAACTGCGCAAGAACACCGGCGACGAGCGCCGCCGCTGCCACGACATGAACTCCGCCGCCTGGGTGTCGGATTTGTTCATGCAACGAGTGCGGGATAATGCCGAGTGGACCTTGTTTTCGCCGGTGGATACGCCAGACTTGCACGACTTATACGGCGCGGCCTTCGCCGAGGCTTACCACGCTTACGAAGCCAAGGCCGAACGCGGCGAGATCAAATTGTATAAGCGCATCGGTGCGGTGCAGCTTTGGCGCAAAATGCTGACCATGCTATTCGAAACCGGCCATCCGTGGATCACGTTCAAGGACGCCTGCAATCTGCGTTCGCCGCAACAGCATGCCGGGGTGATTCACAGTTCCAACCTGTGTACCGAAATCACGCTGAATACTTCGGTCGACGAAACGGCGGTTTGCAATCTGGGCTCGGTGAATCTGGCCGCACACTTGGTCGAGCATGACGGCGCATGGCAACTTGACGCCGGCAAATTGCAGCGCACTGTCGCCACCGCGATGCGGATGTTGGACAACGTCGTCGACATCAATTTTTACTCCACCGTCAAAGCGCGCAATGCCAATCTGCGCCATCGTCCGGTCGGGCTGGGCATGATGGGTTTCTCCGATTGCTTGTACCGACTGGGGCTCGCTTACGCCAGCCAGGACGCAGTGGAATTCGCCGATCATTCGACCGAACTGCTTTGTTACTACGCCTATCAGGCATCAGCCGATTTGGCCGAACAACGTGGCCGCTATAGCAGTTTTGCCGGCAGTCTGTGGCAGCAAGGCTTGCTGCCGCCGGATACGCTGGAGAGCTTAACCACTGCGCGCGGCGATCTGGGCGTGGTCACTGACGGGCGACTGGATTGGGATACGCTCCGCCAACGCATTGCTCAGGTGGGTATGCGCAACTCCAATTGCGTGGCGATTGCGCCGACCGCGACGATTGCCAACATCGTCGGCGTATCGGCGTCTATCGAACCGGTGTATCAAAACCTGTACGTCAAATCCAACCTGTCCGGCGAGTTTACCGTGGTCAATGCCGCTTTGGTGCGCGAATTGAAAGCGCTGGGATTATGGGATGCAGTGATGGTCGCCGACCTGAAATACTTCGACGGCTCGCTGACCGCCATCGAGCGGGTGCCGTACGAGATCAAGGCACGTTATGCCACCGCGTTTGAAATCGAACCGGAATGGCTGATCGAAGCCGCCGCCCGCCGGCAAAAATGGATAGATCAATCGCAATCGTTGAATCTATACGTCGCCGCCCCGACCGGCAGCAAGCTAGATCAGATGTACCGGCTGGCCTGGCAACGCGGCTTAAAGACTACGTATTATCTGCGCACCTTGGGTGCCACCGCGATGGAAAAAACCGGTGCCGACGAGACGGCGCCTAAGGCGTGTTCGATTGCCGATCCTAACTGTGAGGCCTGCCAATGAAGCCGACGCTGAAATTTGACGATTGGGATCAGCCGGCGCTGCCGGCTTCGAGCGGCAATCGGTTTGGGAATACGAATGAACCGCGAACGGTGGATCGATCCGGTCCGATTTCCGACACGAAAAATTCGATCAATACAGTTGGGACGAACTCGAGTTTGCCGCCCATCGATGCCGAGCAAAAACGAGTGGTCAACGGCCAGGCCGACATTAACCAATTGGCGCCGTTCAAATACCCCTGGGCCTGGTCGTTTTTCCTGAACGCCAATCGCAACCACTGGACACCGCTGGAAATCTCGATGGCGCAGGATGTGCACGATTACCAGCATAAACTGACGCCGGCCGAACGCCACGTGTTCGAGAATGTGCTGGCCTATCTGACCACCTCCGACATCTTGGCGATGCGCAACATCGGCCTGGCGGTAATGGAAAAAATGAGCGCGCCGGAATTGCAAATCTATCAGGCTCGCCAAGTCTACGAGGAAGCGCTGCACACCTGGACTTACCAGCATTGCATCGAAACCCTGGGGATAGACCAGCGCGAAATCTACAACCGCTACCGGGTGGTGCCGGAAATCCATGGCAAAATCGCGCTCGCCAATCGCCGTCTGCACGGCGTGTTGCAATCCGGGCGGCCGTTGACCGACCGCGACGCGCTGCACGAATTTGCCATGGCTTATTTGTTCTTCGCCGCCGTGTTCGAGGGCTGCTGGTTTTATAACGGCTTCAGCCCGGTGTTTGCGTTGCAGCGGGGCGGCTTGATGAAGGGCACTGCCGAGCAATTGCAATACATCATGCGCGATGAAGTGCTGCATTGCGCGTTTGGTATCCGCGTGGTGCGGCAATTATTGGAAGAAGAAAACCTAACCCTCGATCCGCAAGCACTAAAACAAATGTGGGACGAAGCCGAAGCCACCGAGACGGCTTACGCCGGCTACATTCTGCGCGAGCCAATCTTGGGCTACAACGCCGACTTGCACGTCGAGCAATTCCGCTACGTCGCCAATCGCCGCGCCCGCCAAGTCGGCATCACTGAACCCTTTCCAGGCGCCGAAAACGTATTGCCGTGGTTGGACGAACAGGCCAATCTGCGCAAGGAGAAAAACTTCTTCGAAACCCGAGTGACGGAATATCAGACCGGTGGAGCGTTGGTTTGGGAATAGAGGGCGAGAGCAGCCAAAAGCCGACAAAACGGAGGCAGTCAGTCATGGCGGCTACCCTGAATCCGCTATTTCAAGTAGCGAATAATGCGCTTTTGCTTGCTGTTTTCCACTGGAGAGCCCTCTTGTCCAGCAAACATCCCGATAGCAAACATGAAGCAAAACATTGTCCGCGTTGTCAGGATCAATTCATTTGTAAGGCTAATCGCATTCATCGCTGCGATTGCTCGAACGTTTGTTTGTCTTCTGAAACGATTGAGTATATTCAACAGCGTTACGATGAATGTCTTTGCCTGGCTTGCTTGAAAAAGTTGGAGTCCGACATAACGTCCCGGAAATAGCTTAGATTTGGCTGTTCCCGGAGCTTTATAACTTGCTGTGAAGGCGGAGACATGAGTCCAAGCGATGTATTTACAAAATGAATATTGGCATTAAAGTCAGCTTAGGTGCCAACACCGGCCGCACACAAACAACGCTTTTCATCTGTCTGAATGTCGCAAAGTGGCCGACAGCCGTCCCCGATAACACCAATGCCAAGGCTCGTAAACATAACCGAAGCGGTTATCGCGCGGGAATGACAGAAAAAATTGAAAGCGTTTTGCGTTGCTTGATAGCCACTGAAAAGCAGCCGTTTGTTCGAACCGCTCGCCCAGTTCCGGGCAATCGTCGCTGCCTATATCGATGGCACGCCCGGTGTGGTGTTCGCTGTAACCGGGCGGGGCCAAGACACGCAGAATCTCCTCGATAGTTTGCCCCATCCCGAGCTTGCGCCGAATAATGTCGGCTTGATAATCCGCACTGCGAAAGGCCGACACCATCAGCAGGGTAATGCCCTCCTCGGCGGCGGCCTGTTTCAATGTGTGCCAGGCAACGGCCGCTTCCGCCGTGAGATAATACGCCCTGCCCTGCGGCGTGGTGTCAGCGACGATCAATTCGGCGGGCTCGCGGCAAAATGCCAAACCCCTGGCTGCCGGCAGCTCGTCCGGAATACCCAGTTCGATAAATAGCTCATGAATACGCTGTAAGTAGGCGTCAAGCGGTTGGTCAATCATGAGCTACATCTCATTGAGTGCATGCAAGCGCTGGTAATCGCTCGTGGTGTCGACATCCAGTTCCGCTTCCAGCAACGGCACTTTTACCAGTGAGTCTTCGAAGCGTAGTAACAAGGGCTTAGCTCCCCGGTCGCCGGTCAAGCTGGCTAGCTGGTCAAAATAAGCAGCCGGAAGCACGGCCGGCACGCCAAACGATTCCGCATACTGACTGACGACGATGCGCTCCGGCGCGTTTTGCCAAGCGCTAAGCAAACTTTGCAGATGCGCGGCGTTGATCAAGGGTTGGTCGCACAGCATCAACAATACCGCGTTAGCCGTGTCCGGCACAGCCTGGATACCAGCCCGAATCGAACCGGCCATACCGTCCGCCCAATCCAGATTCAATACCACCTCACTACCGCTCAAATCGACCGCGGCTTTTATCGCCTCAGCATTTGCGCCCAATACCACCACCGTCCGCTCCGCCAACACGACTTGCGCATTGGCAAGCGCATGCGCCAGTAATGGACGCTCCTGCCAAATCAGTAATTGCTTGGGGCTGCCCATCCGGCTGGAGGCACCGGCCGCCAGTATGACGGCATGCACATTATCCATGGCTGCATGCATGTTTGAGCGCAACCGGCTCTATCCCCTGTTGCCAGCCGCTACGGCCGTTGAACTGGGCCTGAATGCCGGCCACGATGGACAAGGCAATCTCTTCCGGAGGTTGCGCGCCGATGTCCAAACCGAACGGGCGGAACACCCGTTCGACTATCAGTGCCGTGTTGTCGCCCAGACTTTGCAGTAACCGTTGTTTGCGATGCGCCGGACCCAGCAAACCGACCAACTCGCCGGTTTGGGTAATCAACATGCGCGCGCCGGTCTTTTGGTAGGTCGAGCCAAAGGTTTGTTGCCAAAAATTGGCGTGCGTTTTTTAGTGGATGATTCCTGCACTGACTATTCCTATAAAGAGATTGCCGCTCGAGCAGTTAAAAACTGACTAGGGTTTTGTCCGCGACTTATTGACGGCCTCCAAGCACAAAAGGCATAAGGTGTGGAAACTCAAGCCTTGGCTTTTTTATCCTTGCGGATGCCCCGAACCGCATACGTCCTGGCTTTATCTTTGGCGGTTTCCGCAAAGAAGGTCTTCCATGTCTCGCCGCCTCTATCGGCAATTGCCGTCGAAATATCCTTAAATAAACTGATACCTTCCAACACCATTGTCGGGGTAAAACCATAATCGTGGGTGAGATAGTAACTGATGCTCATCAGATAGGTTTTTTCTCTACTCATGAGCTTGATCAGACGCTGCTTTTGTTTATCGTAGACATAGTAAGAGGTCAGCGCCAGCAGGCTCAGGCCAAAAAATTTCGTCCACAACAAAATGTAGGCATCGTCTTCATAGAGCTTCTGACCCTTGTTCAAAATGGCATCGGTTTTATTCATATGTATCCTCGGTGAAAGTGTCGGGCATCTTAATTTAAGTTTGAAAATTTTGTGTTGGAAATATTGGATAGTGTCGTCATAACACAGCCGCCCAAAGCGCAATACCGCGTAACTACAAGGCTGCCAAGAACCAAGCGGTGTTTTTAGCTTAACCCGTAGCTATGCCATGCCATCGCCTTAAATGCAAAAAACGTCTTCTCCACCTGATGGCAAAGGCGATTAGAGGAATCAACCTTTTCTGGGACTGAGTGATTTTCGTCAGCAATTGGCAGATGACTAAAGCTCCGGCGAGGCTGGTCGTCGATTGCCGACGAAGTCATGATACGCATGAGAACGCTGGATTTTTATTTCGGAATTCGTTCCCAACCTTCGTTCCAGCACCCTGATTTTTAAGCACCCAGCTTGGTATATCACTACCCAAACTGATGACTTTTACCCTTACGGCGCAAACTCAAAGCTGCCGCCCAAAATCTCTTAAATAAAATAAGGGATATAACCCAAAATACGCGAAATAACACACCCTGCATAGCGTAATAGCCATCTAAAACCCCAAAAAACCGCCACACTTATTACTACTCCACCCTATCAAACAAAACAGCTTATCCCATTGTTTTATATGAACATAACCATAAAAAAACACTAGCAACCCACGCTCAAATATATTTTGGCAGATGTTTTGCTTTATAAATAGTGCTGCACCCTCCTGGGCGCAGCCACCAAGTCGCCACACTCGTCGCAAGGCGGGGCCGGAAAGCTGCGGATCTGATTCAGATAGTCGAGCTGCCTCTTATGAGCGGGTAAGAGAAGGGTCTAGCCGGTCGAGATTCATACACCGACAACTACCCATAGCGCTCGCTCACTGGTCAGGAATAGTTTGTTGTATCTCCTGATTAGCTAAACCCGTTGTTTAACTCACTACGCAAGCAAGCCCGGTATTTAAAACTCTTTTGGACTGTCTCTCTCGCAACCATAGCGTAGCGTGATCAATCCAGGAATATTGAAATACATAGCGGTTTTAAGGCTGTTCAAATTGCGCGGGAATCCATTGGCCCAGCACTTACCGTACGCAAAGGACCGGAAAGTAAGAGCCTGGCATCGCGGCATCCGGCGCATGTGCGTTAGGCAACGACTCGCAAAGGGAATTGCGAAACATTGAATGTCGCCGGTAAAACCTACCGGTAAAAATCTTCGTCTTACTATGAAAGGAATTGAAATATGTCTGTTAACACGAAACATGCGCCTGCCTTGAAAAAGGTGGCTGCAACACTTGCTATTTCACTTTTAGGCCTCGGCAATGTACAAGCCGAGACCGTAAACGGCACCATCTATAAAACCGTCGACCCGGTTCACGGCGCCGGCACCACAATCGATTTCTACTCGTTCTCCTTGTCGTCAGCTGCCAATGTGATAATCGATGTCCTGGCGAATGAAGGCTACGCAGCGGGCTGGGGCGCGCATCCCGGCGCGTATGTCGATATAAACGGCGACGGCGAACTAACACTGGCAGATAGCCAATTCCGCATTTTTCAGGACACAGTCTCACTGACTACCGAAATCGTCAGCGGCGACGACAGTCCAGCCTACACCATACCCGGCAATACCGGCGGATGGGCCGATGGCAGCTTGTTGAGCCGAGACTCCTACCTGGCGACTGCATTGGACGTGGGCAATTACATTATTGCTTTTGGCGATTACTCTCTGACCATCGAAGAAGCCGTACTGGGCTTCAACAAGGGCGACACCATCACCGGTGCGACCGGCGTCAACCCGATAACGGGCGCCACCGGTCAGGATCATTTCGACTATCAAATTACCCTGACCGCCACCGACTACGTCACCGGAGCCAGCCTGCCTTTGACCATCACCGGCGAGGGTGTTAGCGCAGTGCCGGTGCCAGGGGCCGTTTGGTTATTCGGTTCTGCACTAATGGGATTCGGTGTATTCGGCAAACGCCGCACCGCGTAAACCCCGGCAAACAAGAGCGAAAAGGTCAGCCGACATCAGCTGTCGACTCACCCCTCGCAATGCATGTCTAAACCCTTTGGAGATGTCTATCTTTTGGCTGCCAGGCCCGAAATACTCAGACAAATCCAAATTAAACAGCAACTTAAATCTACCACAATCGTAAGCAACGATGTGGTAGATATTGGAGACACTCAAAAATGAACATCGATTTACAAACTATTTTTAAAATCACCCTATCCTCCGCCGCGCTAACCCTTGCCGTTGCTCAACCTGCTGCGGCGGCTTGGTCAGGTGCCGATAACACTCTCGAGCTGGGCACCAGCATCTCAAACCCCAGTTTTAATTCC
Organism: Methylomonas sp. PHL2-19; assembly: GCF_059331595.1. NCBI lineage: Bacteria > Pseudomonadati > Pseudomonadota > Gammaproteobacteria > Methylococcales > Methylococcaceae > Methylomonas > Methylomonas sp. PHL2-19. Next base: position 2,862,745 of record NZ_CP196839.1, on the reverse strand, counting down.
AGCAATTTGGGCTTCGCGGGCAATCCGTCTCTGTCCAATGATGGTTGGGGCATGCAAGGTGCATTTACCAACTTCTATTTGAGCTCATCAGCCCAATCCGTGACTGTCGACGCGCGTTCGTCCGCCGCAAACTTTCCGGCCTTTTCAATTTTCAGAACCAATGTGGCTTATTCGGGTGAAACGGTCGGCGTCGATACACCGGCTGAGCTAACCGGCCAAATTCACAAATTTAACTCGGTGGGCCAAGCCGGCGATCCAGGCATTATGTGGGCAACCGGCGCGGACGGCATTGTCGAAACCCTGGGCTACGTCAGCTCCTCAAGCAAAAACTACGTTAACTCTTTCGGCGGCGTCATCGACTCCGGCGCCCACGATGTCAGTATCGACAATCTGTATGAAACCGGCGTATCCGGCACTATAGGGGTCACCGGCAACCCTGCTTTTGCCAACACCAAAAGATTCGCGACCTTGACGCTGAACGACTTGCAAGCTGGCTGGTATGCCGTGTTCGTCGGCGGTGCAGACATCCTCGGAAGCAGTGCCGGCATCTCTTTGAACATTTCCGCGTCGGCCGCCCCTTCTACCTACACACCAGCGGCGGTGCCAGTACCCTCCGCTGTCTGGCTGTTCGGTACGGCACTGGCCGGCTTTATAGGCAGAGGCAAACGCAACGCTAAAGCGTAAGCCAACACCCAGCAGATAAGCCGATGTTCCTATAAAAAAAGGAAGCTTGGCGAGGGACTTCGCCAAAGGAATAAAGGATGGCCGATAAATTACGCTTTGTGATTTATCGGCCTTTTTTATAGTTTGAGCCCGCTGATGCGGGCGTTTTGGCCGTATTTGTTGCCAACCAACCATTTCTCAGTGGAGTTTCACCATGACATTGTTTCGTCATAGCCAATTAGCGATTGTTTTAGCCGGAGGTGTACTGCTCAGTTTCAGCGCCGCCGCGGTCGAATTGGCACTAGGGCCCATGCCGATAAGCCTGAAGCATTTGCCCGTTCCGCCTGTTCCCGGCCTACTGGACGGCCCGGACCCTATTGTCGTCAACAAGAATGCCGCGATTGCCTTGGGCAAAGCGCTGTTCTGGGATACTAACGTGGGTAGCGACGGCATGGCCTGTGCGTCCTGCCACTTTCACGCCGGCGCCGACGGCAGAGTAAAAAATCAGCTTGCTCCGGGCGGCCAATCCAGCCCCTTAAGCGATCAAACATTCAGCAATGCCATGACGGGTGGGTCTTTGGGACCCAATCATACCCTCAGCATTGGCGACTTTCCGTTACATCAAAGGGAAGATCCATTCCAAGAACATTCTGCGGTCCTCTACGACACCGACAATGTAGTCGGTTCGTCCGGTACTTTCGGTGGTGAATTCAGAGCCGTGGACCGCTACACAGCGCCTAACGACACCTGCAGCCGCAGCGTCGACAGCCTGTTTCATGCCGGCGCGGTCGGCACCCGCAAAGTCACGCCGCGCAATGCGCCCAGCGTGATCAATGCGGTGTTTAATCATCGCAATTTTTGGGATGGCCGTGCCAACAATGTGTTTAACGGCAGCAGTCCTTGGGGCGACCGAGATCCCGACGCCGGCGTCTGGGTAAAACAGAACGCCACGACGCTCATTAAGCAGCGCCTGCATTTAATCAATTCCTCGCTGGCGTCATTAGCAGTGGCTCCACCGCAAAACACCACCGAGATGGCCTGCCGCAACCGGACTTTGATGGAACTCGGTAGAAAGTTGCTGTTACGCCGCCCGTTGCAAAACCAAAAAGTACATCCCGAAGACAGTGTACTGGGACCTTACAGCCTCAATACCAAACCCGGCACGAACACTCTGTATAAGCTGCTGATCATGCAGGCATTCAATCCCAAATACTGGTCGTATAGCGGTAACCCGCCAATTCCGGCCCCCAAAGGGTTTGCGCCCTATAATCAAACCGAAGCCAACTTTGGCATGTTCTTTGGCCTGGCCATCCAACTCTATGAAAGCACATTGATTTCGGACGAATCGCCCTTCGACAACAGCGCCCGCGACACTGGCAATCAACCCATAGAACTCAGCGCTTCGGAATTGAACGGCTTAAAACAATTCCGAAAAAATCAGTGCGCGCTTTGCCATTTAGGACCCAACTTCAGCGCGGCGTCGATTAACGCCAATGCGGCCATTGCCAAAACTCATCCGGAAGCCTTCGGTGAACCGACTTTCTTCATCAGCGCATCCACCAATGTGGTCAATCGCATACCATTGCTTATCAAAAACGCTCCGGTTACCGCATTTTTCGATACCGGCTTTTCTTCCACAGGCGTCACCGAAGAAACGGCCGATATTGGCGCAGGCGGCGTCGACGACTTTGGCAACCCGCTATCGTTCAGCCGGCAATATTTACAGCATTTGGCGGGCAATAATGCCGCTGTACTGGATGAAGATGTCACTAAAGTGAGAGCGTGCGATTTTCAGGAAGCCCTTGCTCTAAATATCAAACTGCCTTATTCGCTGCCGAGCTTGTTTACCATCACCGACGGCATAAGACCCCAGCCACAAAGCACGGAGAACTGTTTCCTGCCCGCAAACAATGCCTTTTTGCCCACGACCGCTGCCGCCTTAGCGGAGTTGAACAAGCCCAATACCCGGAAAATGGTAGCGTCTGTCGACTCGACATTTAAAATCCCCTCGCTACGCAATATCGAGTTAACCGGACCATACATGCACAACGGCAGCATGGCCACCCTGGAACAAGCGATCGAATTTTATTCGCGAGGCGGAAATTTTGCCTACGACAGCAAACAAGTTACTCGGGTATTTCCGCAGCCCAATCTACAACTGGATGCGCAAAACCGCGCCGACCTGATCGCCTTCCTGAAAACCTTGACCGATGACAGAGTCCGCTACGAAAAAGCCCCCTTTGATCACCCCGAAATCAAAATACCCCACGGCCACGTTGGCGTGGAGCAGACAGTAAGCGGCGGTAATCCGCTGGGAGCCGTTCTGGGTAAAGATGAATTTCTGACCATTGACGCGGTTGGCGCCCAAGGCAATTCATCACCGATACAGCCTTTCGAAGCGTATTTGGCACCCTAACGCGGTTTAAATTTCAGCCCACAGTCACCGGCTAAAGCCGGTGACTTCCAATCCATGCAAGGCTAAAAAAGGTAATAACAGCGCCTTACCTAAGCCACACCGTTATGCATGGCAAGAAAACTAGCCAACACCGGCTTCTGAAAAGGGGGATTCTTAGAAAATAGCCCCTATTTATCGGCAAAAAGCCGCAATAAATCATTCCCGTAATTTGTACACGCTCAGCGCTGAGGCATTCTCAGTCGCCGGCATGCACATTATCCAGGGCTGCAAGCATGTTTGATCGCAACCGGCTCTTTCCCCAGTTGCAAGCCGCTACGGCCGTTAAGCAGGGCCTGAATGCCGGCCACGATGGACAAGGCAATCTCTTCCGGGGTTTGCGCGCCGATGTCCAAACCGACCGGGCCGAATACCCGTTCGGCTATCAGCGCGGCATCGTCGCCCAGGCTTTGCAGTAATCGTTGTTTGCGATGCGCCGGACCCAGCAGACCGATAAACGCCGCCCGACACTGGACGATGGCTTGCAAGTAGCGTTGGTCGTATTCGACGTTATGGGTCATCAGCATAATGGCATTGAAGCGATTTAAATCCAGTTGGGACGCGACCTGATCCGGTATCAGATGCAATAATTGATCGGCTAAAGGAAAACGCTCTGGTTTGATATGCGCGGGCCGGTGATCGACTAAGGTCACGCGCCACCCCAGGGATTTGGCGCAATTCACCAGCGGTATCGCGTCGGCACCGGCACCGAATATCAGCAACTGCCAAGGCGGTTGCACCGGATCGTAAAAGACTTTGATGTCCAGGCCGTCAAGCGGATGAGTTTCGATGCGCGGTTTTTGCTGCAAAGCCGTTTGCAGCGCCGCCGTGGCAAAGGGAAACGGCGCGCTAGGTAAAATTGGCTGCTCGCCGACGATGGCCGCAGGCAAAAACTGGCTGCGCCCTGCCGGGAAATCCGCATGCTCGGACTCGAACACCGTAACCAATACCCCATGCGCTTGAGCTTCGGCGGCTTCCAGCAACTGACTCAATGGACTGAAACCCTGCTCGGCTTTTAATAATTGCAGCAACACCCTAACCGCGCCGTTACAACCCAGGCCCAAACCCCAAATCGCGTCTTCCCCGGAACGCATATCGTAAAACAAGGTTTTGGCATGGCCGGTTTCGAACACCGATCCGGCCTGCTCCACCAAATCCCGTTCGAAACAACCGCCGCCCAGCAAACCGACCAACTCCCCGGTTTGGGTAATCAACATCCGCGCCCCGGCCTTTTGGTAAGTCGAGCCAAAGGTTTCGATGATGGTCGCCAGCACGCTGTCGGCGCCGTCGTGTTGCAATTGCCGGTAGGCTTCGAGCAGATGATTGATGTTATTGGCCATGATTTACTCGCTTGCAGGTGTGCCGGCGATTGTACTAGCCATATCAACTCCAGCTCAAATCGGTACGCAACAGCGGCAATTGCCTGACCCGCACACCGGTAGCGGCGAATATTGCATTGCACACCACCGGCGTCATTTTCTCGTTTTACATTTAGGTTAAACAGCTTCGCTCATATCGGACATTCGTAGCCATCAGCGTCGGGACCGCCATACCACTTTATGAGCAGACGAACCGCTCGAGTTCCAAACTTCTTACGGGCAATTCATCGTGGCCACACGCGGGCTATTTTGCCGTTAACCTAATGTCGCTCCACCGTCAACCACTAAATCCTGAAGGGTGATATGTCCGGCCCGATCCGACAACAGAAACGCCACGGCGTGAGCTATATCGTCCGGTTGGGCCAGTTTGCCGAGCGGAATGCCCAGCCGATGTTGCGCCAAGGAGCCCTTGATGACTTGCGCGGCGCTACCGGCACCGGCGCGCCAGAAGCGGCGCTGCATGTCGGTTTCGGTCGAGCCCGGCGACACCAGATTGCAACGAATGCCGTATTCCGCCAGTTCCAAGCCTAAACAGCGGGTGAATTGCGCCGCGGCGGCCTTGGATGCAGCGTAGGCCGCCATACCGGTCCGCGGCGTCGATGCTGCATTGGAACCAACCGTCACGATAGCCCCGCGCCGCCGCTCGCGCATCCGACGAGCTACCGCGCGGCTTAGCGCAAATACACCATGACAGTTTACGGCAAAGCTTTCCAGCCAGTCCTCGTCACTGGCATCCACTACATGACCGGGAAGCAGCACACCGGCGACATTCACCAGATAGTCGATTTCGCCGATTTTGGCCTCGACTCCAGCGACTGCGGATTCCAGGCCGGCACGATCGCGTAAATCCAGCGCCAGCGGATATAGCCCGGGCATTGACTGGCAAACTTCACGCAAAGCGTCGCTATCGATGTCTGCCGCAACCACGGTCAAGCCTTCGCCGGCCAACACGGCGGCTACCGCCTGGCCGATGCCTCGCGCGGCACCACTTACCAGTGCAACGCCGGGGCGCGAACCGAATCCGGCGCTAGGTGACGACTGTCTTGCCAGTTTCATGATTCGGCCGTGGCAACCGGCGTAAGACGATCCGCCGTCGTTGTCGATGCCCCCTGCGACGCGCCGAAACGGTGTAAGCCGGCCAGCAAGCACAAGCTCACGCAGGTGACACCTGCCGCCAGCCAGCCGACGCGATCAAAATGCTGCAATACGGCGCCATCCCCGCCAGTCATCCAGCCCGCGCACCCGGCTGCTAAACCGGATGCGGCCTCGGTGCTCGCGGTATTCACCGCCATGTAGCGGCCCCGCAACGGTGGCGGCACTCTGCCAATCAGCCAAACCGAGGCCGGAATAGACCGAGTGGAGGTTAAAGCCATAAACAACACAAACACCGCCGTCGTTTGCCATAATGGCCCTGGTTGTAACTGAGTCAACCACAGATGCGGAATGATGCTGGCGACCATCAATACAGCCAGAATCCCGGCGGCACCGAAACGATCCACCGCACGGCCAATACCGCGCGCCACTACGAAAGTCGCCAATCCGGCGCAAAGATAAATCCAGGACAAATCACGTAAATCAACACCCAATGTGCCGTTCAAGTGTGCGCCCAGATAAGGCACGATCAGAAAACCGGCAAAAACGATGCAAAAGCTCAACACCCAACCCAAGGCCAGTGCCGGCGAACGCAAACTCCCGCGCCCGGCGCCGACGCTAACGGGTGATCGGGGTAAGGCCCGGTACAATCTTAGCCACCACAATGCAGACAGTGCCGCAACCGCTAAAAAAGGAAGCCGCCAGCCGCCCAACGCCGCCAATCCCAGGCCCGAAGGCACACCGATCACGGCACACACGCCGAAGGCCGACATAATGGCACCGATGGCCTGGCCGCGGCGCTCGGGCTCGATGCGGTCGGCTATCATCGCCATCATGGTTGCGTTCATCAACCCTGCGCAAGCACCCGCCAACGCCCGCGCGACCAGCAATTCGCCGAATTGCCCCGCAAGACCACAAGCCAGCGTGGCGACCACAAATCCGGCGTACAAGGCCAACAAGGTGCGCTTGCGGTCGCCGCGATCAATCCATCGACCACCGAGCAGACTGGTCAGCGCCGAGGCCAGCGTATAGACACCAACCAGGGATCCGAAGCGCGCCGGACCCATGTCGAAATCGCGCATCAGCGCCGCGCCCAGCGGCATCAGCACCATATAATCAAGTAAAAGGGTGAATTGAAGTACCGCAAACAACAGCACTAAACGACGCTCCGCCACGCTAGCCGACACTTCGGCGAACGGACCGACCGAAGCCATGCTCACAGGCAAAGGCTGCGCTTGCGGCAACGGCAAATCGGCTTGTCTTACCGGCACGACGACAGGTGTACCGTCGGGTGCGGTCAGGATATGGCTATCGATGCCGTAAAGCTGCCGCAATAAAACCGGATTCAATACATCCACCGGGGAACCGCAGGCCGCTAGTCGGCCGTTATCCAGGGCCACCAACCAATCCGCATGGCGCGCGGCAACCAGGTCGTGCATCACCACGACCACGGTGCGACCGGCATCCGCCAACGCCCGCAACAAGGCGATCAATTCCAGCTGGTGCCCAGGATCAAGCATGCTGCCGGGTTCGTCCAGCAGCAGGACCGGCGTGGACTGGGTCAGCATCATCGCTATCCACGCGCGTTGCCGCTGCCCGCCGGAAAGCTTGTCCAACGGTTGTCCAGCCAATTCCGTCAGGTCGGTAAGACGCAAGGCCTCGCATCGGGCGGCCTCGTCTTCTGCTGACCAGCTCACCATCCAATGCCGATGGGGGTGGCGTGCCAGCGCCAGCAAATCGTTTACCCTCAGTCCGACCGGCGCTTGCGGAAACTGCGGTAAAAAACCCACGCTACGTGCCAAGTCGGCGGTCGAGAATAGTCGCAAATCGTCTTCGCCCAGCTGGATACATCCTGAATCGGCTTGATGCAGACGAGCCAGGCAACGCAGCAAGGTGCTCTTGCCGCAGCCGTTGGCGCCGACAATGGCAGTCACCCGTCCGGCCGGAATTTGCAGGCTGAGGTCGCGCAATACGGGTTCCGCACCATAGCCGGCGATTACTTGGTCAACCCGAAACGCCAACATTACCCGGCTCCGTAAGCTTTTGGCCGCATCAGCAACCACAATAAAAAAGGACCACCCAAAAAACCGGATACGACGCCGACGGGCACTTCGACCGGCGCGGCCGCTATGCGCCCGAGCAAGTCTGCACCCGTGACCAGTACCGCGCCGATACTGGCGGAACACCATACCGGTATGCCGCCGTCCGGCGACAATCGCTGTGCCAGGATCGGCGCGGCGAGCGCGACGAAACCAATCGGCCCGCCGACGCCCACCGCGACGCCCGCCAGCGCAGCGGCCAGCATCAGCACGGTAAAGCGCAGCTGACCTAAATTGACCCCCAAACCGCGAATACTGTCGTCGTGCAGACATAACAGCACCAAAGCGCGGGAGATGACCCAACAGGCAGTCAGCAAGATGCCGAGCAGCGCCGCAGCCACCTTGACCACAGGCCAGGCGCGCCCGGCTAAACTTCCGACACTAAACGCATACAGACCGGTGGCATGGAAGATGGACAATGTCGCCAAGGCAATGTCAAAGCCGGCGCGCAGTAAACTGGCAATGCCCAGCCCGACCACGAGGACCCGGTAACCGCGCGTACCCACGCCGCCAGCGGCCAGCAAGGTGAATACAGCGGTGATCAGCGCACCCGCCACCGCACACCACCACGGGCCCAACAAACCGGACGGGTTTAGCATCAAACTCAGGGCCAACGCCAGTAACGCACCATCGTTGATTCCCAAAACATCGGGACTGGCCAAGCGATTGCGCGTCAAGTTTTGCAATAGGGCGCCGGCGGCGCCGAGCCCGATGCCAACCACGAGTGCCGCACATAAACGCGGCAAGCGAAATTGCGTCACCAGCGTGGACAGCCAGTCGGACCCAGGGCCAAACAAGCCGGCATACACTTGCGATGCCGACAAGCGTGGCGTGCCGGCAACCAGCGCGGCATACGCCAGCACCAGCAATAGCGGTATGGGCGCTAGGCGGCGAGCAGCCTTGGTCATCGCTCACTTCCTGCCGGCATTAAAGCCAGTGTGGCGTCGCGATTTACCATCCAGATCAGTAAGGGCGCGCCGATGCCGGCCAATACGGCGCTAACTGGCGCTTCGAACGGGGCAAGCAACAAGCGCGAGCTTAAATCAGCCGACAGCATCAGCGCGGACCCCAGCAAAATAGAATAGGGAAGTTGGGAGGCGATCGTCACTCCGGCCAGCGTCCTGGCGCAATACGGAGCGATTAATCCCAAAAACGGAATAGGGCCAGCGAGTGCTACGCTGGTGCCGGTCAACAGTGCCACGACCGCAACCGCCCCCACCCTAGCCGGAGCGGGTCTCTGCCCAAGCGCGCGCGCCAGATCATCGCCCAAGGCCAGCGCCGATAACGGGCGCACCAGCGCCATGGCCGCAGTCAGACCGACGCCTATCAGCACCAAGCCGGGCCAAAGTAAGCCGGCATGCGGATGGGCTAAGGAACCCAGCAACCAAAACCGATAACGATCTAGATTGGCGGTGCTGACCAAGGCCAGCCACGCCGTCAGACTATGGCAGGTGGCGGTGAGCGCCAATCCGGCCAACACGAGCCGTAAAGGCGATGACTGGCCGCCGCCGGCACGCGCCAACAGCAAGACCAAAAGACTGCCCAAGCTTGCCCCACCCAGTGCCCAGCCGATCTGCGCACCAGGACTTTGCCCGGCAAACCAAGCGATACCGAGTGCCACCCCAAGTGCGGCGCCACTGTTGACACCCAACAACCCGGTTTCAGCGAGTGGATTGCGCGTGACGGTCTGCAACAAAACCCCGGCTGCGCCCAATGCCGCACCCAGGGCCAAGGCCTTAAGTAGGCGGGGCAGCCGCAATTCGCCCAGTACCAGATCGACATGGGCATCGCCGGACGCCCCTAGCAGCCAATGCAGACTGTCTTGCCAGCCGACACCACCTGCGCCAAAGCTTAACGACGCGAAGGCCAACAACAGCACGGAAAGTGGCAACAGAACACCTAAAAGAGCGGATTTAGGCGCCTTCACGATCCGCTCTCCACCCCGTCAAATGCCGATACCACATCTTCAAGGAGCGTTTTGGCAGCCAGCGGACCACCGATAACAGTCCATAAAGCCGCATCCACTTCGCGCACTCGATGCAGCCACGCTGCCCGCAATTCCGCAAAAGCCGGTTCGTCTCGCAAGGCGGCGACGCCGTGCGGATCGGGTGCAAAATTACCTATGAACAACCAATCGCCGTCGATGTCGGCCAACACTTCCCGGCTTAACGGCGCTCCATGTCCGGCACCGGGTTGACGTTGGGCAGGAGGCCGAGTCAAACCCAAATCTGTCAGAACCCGCCCGGCAAACGCATCGCCCAGCATATACATGGGTCCGTTAGGCGTAAGCCGAACAATGCTCACCGATTCACCCCAGTGCGCTTTCAGCTGCTCTCGCAGGCGGGCAGCCAGCGTACGATACTCTTCGAGTACTTGCGAGCCGGCCTGCTGCCGACCCACCGCATCCGCAATACGCCTCACGCTGTCTTGCCAGTGTTCACCAGGATAAAAGCTGACTACGGTCGGCGCAATCGCGCGTAGTTGCTCCAGGAATGCGGGATCGCTCTGACCGCCGGCCAAGATTAAATCCGGGCGTAGCGCGACGATGCGGTCCAAAGACGGCTGGGCGAAATCGCCTACGCTGTCTATCCCATTCACCCGTCCCCCCAAATAGCGCGGCGGGTGCTGGCTGCCGCGACCGTTGCTGGCACCGACGGGCCGCAGACCAAGCGCCAGCGCGGCGTCCAAATCCAACTCGCTCAATGCCACCACACGTTGCGCCGCTTGTGGCACGCTTACCGGTCGGCCGATGGCATCGATTAACTCACGAGCCCCCTGTTCCGGCACAGCAGGCGGCGGGCCATCGCATGCTGCTAATAGTAATATCAGCAAAATCCTTGCCCTGAACATAGGTCTTTTCATGTATTCCCATCCATGCAGCGGTGCCGCTCGTCGTGGTAATCCTCTTCACTCCACCCCCGACACCAATAGGGCACTGCGTACAGGGACGCGGGGGGCAAACCTCGTTCGCGCAGCAGGTAGTGGCGAATGGCGAGCACAGATGCACTCTCGCCGGCTATCGTCGCGAATACCCGTGCCTCCACCGGCCAACGGATTTGGCGGACGGCGCCCGTCAGTGGGCTCGGAGCGTGCGAATACAGCCACTGCAACTGCACGCCCGGCGGATGCTGCAACACCAGTTGATCCGCCGCGTCAGTCACTTCGATCAAGGCCGCTCCGCTTGCAGTGGCCGGTAGGGCTTCCAGTACCGCCGCGATAGCCGGCAGGGCGGTTAAATCGCCGGCCAACAAATGAAAATCGGCCGCGGCACTCGACAACGGGGGACCGCCCACGCTCGCAAGACCGATAATGTCGCCGATTGCGGCACGGATGGCCCAGCGCGAACCGGGACCGTCGTCGCCGTGCAGCACGAAATCGACATCGAGCAAATTCTCGGCAAAATCGACGCGGCGCAGGCTATAGGCACGCGCTACGGACCGGAAGCCGTCCGGCCACTGCGCGTCGCCGGTCGAGTTCGCGCCTGAAACAGGTAGCAGCAATTTGAGATGCGCGCCTGGCCCCGCATGCGCGATGTCTTGCAAGGCCTCGCCGTAAAAACGGATTCGGCGTAAACGCGGACCCAAACTGAGTGTTTCCAGTACAGTTAAGCGCTGAGGGATGCGGGTAGACCGGCTACGATGCGTACTAAGGGTCGTCATGCAAAAAATCGAGTGGTTAAGCTGACGTGGGATTATACGGTCGGCCACGGGCTAACTGGGACGCGGGGCCGTGGATTGAACGGCTGGCAAAACAGCATGCATTTTTTGCAAAGATAGCTTAACAACGAGCGCGCAAGCTGCCAGGGGGAGTGCCAAATTGGCGCCGGAAAGCCGTTGCGAAGTTGCCGGCGTTGGTGTAACCGGCCAAATGCGCCGCTTCGCTGACGCAGACACCGTCGCATTCCAATGCGTGGCGCGCATGATCCAGCAGCCGGCGACGCTGATACGCGAACACACTACTGCCGGTGTATTGGCGAAAGTAGCGCTGCAGGGTACTGGGACTCATGCCGATGTGCTCGGCCAAGGCCTGCATCGACCAGCCGTCGCCCTCTCCGCTATCGAGAAAGGCGCAAAATTCGGCCAATCGCCGCCGTTCGCGCGGCCTAAGCACGCACTCCGGCTCCCGGCGGCCGTCCGTCAGCGCCCCCAAGGACTCGGCGGCAATATCCAAGCAGCGACTTTCCAAGCATAGGCTCATCAGCGGCGTGCCGGAGGCGCACAATTCGAACACGCTAGCCGCCAAAGTCCGCAAGCGCGCAGACAATCGCCACTGTTGTGCCGCCAGATGGGTAGCGCGCAAGTGGTTCAGCCCCGGGTGTGCGGATAGTACGTGTTCGTGCTCGGCCAGCCAGCGGGTACCGAATGCCAAACTCACCACCTTCCGCCGGGCGCCGCGCCGCAACTGACGGGAAAAGCACTCGCGCCGACTTAAAGCGACGACCAGTCCGCGATGATCGCCGCCTGCGCCTAGCAGAAAACGTTGATCGCCGTAGCTTACATCCGCTTCGCCAGCCAGCGGCAACACGATCAACAACCCCGGCTGCAACATTCCCGTCACTTCCATATCGAGTTCGTCCCGCACATCTGACGCGTACAGCGACAAATCGGGCTGCAGCTGAAACTCCCGCAGCCGACCACTGACTATCGGGGAGCCACTGGGAGCCAAGGATACAGCCGCACCTCCAGGGGTGCTTAGACCCGGTCGCGACAGGGCCGAGCAATCGATCTTGGATGAGGTGATAGTTGATAGCCGATTCATAGGATTTTGCCCGAGTGATTCATAAATGATGTTCCAAGCCGTCATCTGCGCGGCCCGCAAAGGAATTCGGTTCCCCCGCAAACGCACGTATTTGCTTTGAGTCGGATAATAGCAGCCACTAATGTTAATGTAAATCATTCTTATTTGAAGACCAATCATGAAAACCAGCTCCCCTGTCGGTTCGAAACTTACCCTCCCCTTAACTTTCTTTTTACTCGCGGCAACCGAATACTCGGTGGCCGGCTCAAATGAAACGGACACGGATAAGACTGTCGTCATGGACACGATTAACGTGACCGGTAAAGCGGTCAAAACTGATACAGACACCGAAACGGTGGAAGACACACCCTCGACGTCGATCAAGGACGTATTCGAAAAAAATATCTCGGTCGGCGTCGGCGGCCCTACCGCGACATCTCAAAAGGTGTTTGTCAACGGCATCGAGGAAACCAATCTCAACGTACAGATCGACGGTGCCCGGCAGGTAAACAGTATATGGCATCACAACGCAAACCTACTGATCGACCCCGGCGTGCTAAAAGCGGTCAGCGTGGATGCCGGCGTAGCAGCGGCGGACGCCGGCCCCGGCGCGCTAGGTGGCTCTTTGCGCTACGAAACCAAAGACGTCGATGACATGTTGCAGCCCGGACGGGATTACGGTGCGTTTTTAAGCGGCGGCTTCGCCAGCAACCTAGACACCTTTACCAAATCCGGCGCTGCCTACGGGCGGTATCGCAATGTCGAAGCCATGGGCTATGCCTCGCACGCCGAAGGCGGCAACTACGACGCCGGCAATGGTGATCCAGTCCAGGGCACCGGCACCAACCTGTTGAGCGCTTTAGGAAAACTAGCCTACACCGCGGAGGGCGGACACCGTTTCGAGGCCTCGGCTCAGCATCTTTCAGACGACGAAATTCGACCGTTCCGCGCCAATTTCGCCGCAGTGCGTGGTCAGACCTTATTGTCGGAAAATATCTTCAACCGCAATACCGCGAACTTCAAGTACAGCACCCGGCAGCCGAGCAAGTTTTACGATCCGGAGGTTCGCTTTTACTATAACGATACGTCGCTTTCCCGACCGAATCCGAACGGCGGATTTCGTCCCGGCTATTTCGATTCCACCATCGAAAGCTTCGGGGCGACGGCGTTGAACCGCATTAAAACGCCGTTGGGCGAACTCAGCGCCGGCATGGATTTTTATCAGGATCGGGCGCTAACCGATAACTTTCGCGATGCTTCGATGACCGAAACAGCCCGAAATTTAGGCGGATTCGCGCAATTACGCGGTGAGCCCGCCGACTGGCTTAAATTTTCCGGCGGCGTCCGTCTTGATTCTCAAGAATTCGAATCGGTAGACCGGAAACTGTTCGACAATACCGGCGCCAGCCCCAACGTGTCTATCGGCATCACGCCCTTGCCAGACTTGACGCTGAACGGCAGTTATTCCTATGTCTTCGGCGGCATCCAACTGGCCGAAGCAGCACTCTTCCACACCATGCCGTATTCGGCTTATTCCGCCGATCTTGCGGCGCAACGCTCCACCAACGCCAAGGCCGGGCTCAGTTACCGCTTGGCAAGCGTCAAGTTTGAGGGCGAAGTGTTTTCGACCCGAATCCAAAATACGCCGGCATATCAAGAGGGCGACGACAGTTTCGTCCGGGTTAACGGCCCGGCAGTCAAAACCGAAGGCTTGAATCTAGGCGTAGGCTATCAACGCGCAAATGCCGATTTCGGCGCGCATTACACCAACACCGAAGTCAGCTACGATCATTCTCAACTCGGCACACTGGCGTTCTACTTAGGCTCGCCCGTCGGCGAAATCATCAAGCTGCACGCCGCCTATGCGTGGTCGGAACTAGGGATAAAAACCGGGGTAAGTTCGGAAATCGCCCTGAAGTACCGCTTCGCACAGGATTCGGGCAATCGCGATCTCAACGGCTATCACACCTACAACGTATTTGCCCAATGGCAGCCGAATTTTTACCGCGGCCTGACGCTGCGCGCCGAAGTCAACAATCTCACCGATGAAGACTATACGGATCGCTACACCGCCGGTACCGCAGTCGGATTCATTACGCCGCTGCAAAATCCCGGCCGTAGCGTACTAGTTTCAACCAGACTGGAGTTCTGAACCCCTATGTATACCGACACAAGTCAGTTGTTTTCCGTAAACGCCGCCACGACCGAGCGAATGGGCGACCAACAGCCCACGGCAATTGAGCTGCTGCATCGCTATGGCGCCGGCTCCAGTTTTTTCTTGGGCTCTCCCGAGCGTACCCTGCTTGGTAGCGGCATCCGGGCTAGGTTAACCCGCCATCCCGGAGAGCCGACAGCCGCCGCTCTGCAACGTTTGTTCGCCGATGTCAGGCAAAAAGACGATACGCCGGCTATTGCGGTGGGCGCGCTGCCGTTTGCTCCCGAAGCCGATCCGGTATTGTTTATTCCCCAGCAAATGGCAACGGCGGGCCGCCTCACGCGCCACGCAATAGCCAGGACGAAAGCGACCATACGCAGTTCTGTAACTCAAGAGCGGCCAACACCGGCGGTCTATGCCCAACAGGTGCAACAAGCGTTGGACTTGATACGGCAATCAGCCTTAAAAAAAGTCGTGCTGTCCCGAATGCTGGAAGTGGTGGGCGAGAGCGATGTCGATCAGGCCGGCGTGTTACGCAATCTGGCGGCGCGCAATGCAGCCGGTTACACCTTTGCCGTCGATTTGCCCACTGTATCGGGAGGTGTCCGCCGCTTGATAGGTGCCAGTCCTGAACTATTGTTGCGGCGCAAAGGCACACAGGTATTGGCCAATCCAATTGCCGGTACCGAACCGCGCAGCATCGACCCTGGCGAGGATCTGGCGCGATCCCGCCGCTTGTTGCACTCTGCCAAGGACCGCCACGAACACGCGCTAGTGGTGGCTGCCGTAGCGGACACCTTGCGGCCCTATTGCCGCACCCTAGAGGTGCCGCCGGTTCCGGAGTTGATTGCGACGCCCCGCGTCTGGCATCTTTCCACTCGGATCTGCGGACAATTAAGCCACTATGCCCCCAGCTCCTTTGACTTGGCCATAGCCTTGCACCCGACACCGGCCGTATGCGGCGAACCACGCGATCTGGCTCGCCAAGCCATTGAGCAATTGGAAGACTTTGATCGCGGCCTGTTCACCGGCCTGGTGGGCTGGTGCGACGCCAACGGCGACGGTGAATGGGCAGTGACGATACGTTGCGCGGAAATCGAAGCCAATCGCGCCAAGCTATTCGCCGGCGCCGGCATCGTCGCGGATTCCGAACCTTGGCGGGAAGTGGCCGAAACCTCGGCCAAATTTCGCACCTTGCTGGACGCACTGCAGGGGGATGGCGTATGACGGCATCCGATTTCACGCCGTGGCCGGACGAGTTGGTCAGGTCCTATCGCGAACAGGGTTGGTGGCAAAACCAAACCTTGGGCGCTTTGTTACGCGAATCGGCGCAGCGCTACGGTGAACGTATCGCATTGGTCTGCGGCGCGCGGCGCTGGTCGTACCGCGAGCTCGACGAACGGGCCGATCAGTTGGCGACCGGGTTTGCGCAATTGGGTTTGCGCACCGGCGAACGTGTAGTGGTGCAATTACCCAACATCGCCGAGTTTTTTGCGGTGTGTTTTGGCTGTTTTCGCCTCGGTCTGATCCCGGTGCTGGCGCTGCCTGGGCATCGTCGCGCCGAAATCGCCGCGTTCTGCCAGCTGGCCGAAGCCGCCGCCTACGTGATACCGGATCGCCACGACGGATACGATTACCGCTTGCTAGCGCGGGAAACACTGGCATTGGCACCGTGTTTGCGCCACGTGATCGTGGCCGGCGCGGCGGAGGAATTCGTACCTTTGCAAAGCCTTTATGTGAAGCCGTTGGCGCTGCCGGACCAGGACCCAGCAGCGGTAGCGCTGTTACAACTTTCCGGCGGCAGTACCGGAACGCCCAAGCTGATTCCGCGCACGCACGACGATTATCTTTACAGTGTCAGGACCAGTGTGGATATTTGCGGTTTCGACGCCGCTACCGTGTATCTGGCGGCCTTGCCAGTCGCACACAACTTTCCGTTAAGTTCGCCCGGCACGCTGGGCACCTTATATTCCGGTGGCCGCATCGTGTTGTTGACTCGACCAGAGCCGGACGCAGCTTTTATGCTGATCGCCGCCGAAGCGGTCAGCCATGTAGCATTGGTGCCGTCGCTGCTTTTGGCGTGGCTGGAGCGCGCTACAAGTCTGCGTCCTCCGCTTGGCAGTCTGCGCCTGGTCCAGGTGGGCGGCGCCAGTCTGGCAGCGGAAGTCGCCGCCCGCATTAAACCGGTGTTCGGTTGCGCACTGCAGCAGGTATTTGGCATGGCCGAGGGTTTGGTCACTTACACTCGGCTGGACGACGATCCCGATGTCATTCTGGAAACCCAGGGCCGGCCTATGTCGCCCGGCGACGAGATCCGCATAGTCGACGACGAGGACCGAGTGCTGGCCGACGGCGAGACCGGCCATCTGCTGACCCGCGGTCCCTATACCATTCGAGGCTATTGGCGCGCCGACGAGCATAACCGCAAGGCATTTACCGTGGACGGTTTTTATCGTACCGGCGATTTGGTCAGGCGCCGCGCCGATGGCAGTTTACAGGTGATGGGCCGGAGCAAAGATCAAATCAACCGTGCGGGCGAAAAGATTGCCGCCGCAGAAGTGGAGCAGCATTTGCTCAGCCATCCGCGCGTACGCAACGCGGCGCTGGTGGCTATACCGGACGCACGCCTGGGCGAACGCAGTTACGCCTTCGTCGAATTGGCCGAGCCGGACTCGGAGGAAGCGCCGGCGCGAATCGCTCTAGGGCTGAAATTGCACTTACGCGATCACTGCGGACTGGCCGCACATAAAATTCCCGACCGAATCGAATTCATTGACCGCTTACCGCTTACCGCGCCAGGCAAAATTGCGAAACCGCAGCTGCGGGCGCTGGCGCTTAACCTGACACGAACACCGACATGAGCATACCCCGCATCCCGCCATACGACCTTCCAGAACAACTACCCACCGGAAAAGCGAACTGGCGCTTGGACCCAAGCCGTGCCGTATTACTCGTGCACGACATGCAACAGTATTTTCTGAATTTTTTCGAACCATCCCAGCCGCCGATCCCGGCGCTGCTGCGCAATTGCACCGACCTGATCGCCGCCTGCCGCTCTGCCGGCATGCCGGTTATGTACACGGCGCAACGCGGCGGACAGGCGCCGACCGAGCGCGGGCTGCTCAACGATTTTTGGGGGCCCGGCTTAGCGAACGATCCGGCGCTGGAACGTATTGTCGATGCTGTTGCACCCAACCCGGAAGACACGGTGTTCCCGAAAGCGCGCTACAGCGCTTTCAAGCGCAGCGACCTGGAGACGCACCTGCGCGCGCTGGGGCGCGATCAGCTGGTGATTTGCGGCGTCTATGCCCATATTGGCTGTCTGATGACGGCTGCGGAAGCCTTCATGCTGGATATCCAAGCCTTTTTGGTTGGCGATGCGCTGGCCGATTTTTCACGCGAAGAGCACGAACAAGCCTTGCGCTATGCCGCCGGGCGTTGCGCATGCGTTCTCAGCAGCCGCGATGCAATGGTCGCTTTGGAATCGCTTAGTCCCAGCCTGGACGCATTACGTCGCGAAATTGCGGAAGCGATGGCAATCAACCCGGCTCTATTGGGCGATGACGACGATCTATTGCTGATGGGCTTGGATTCGCTGGCGCTGATGACATTGATGCAGCGTTGGCGCCAACGCGGATTCGCTGCCGAGTTCGCAGAGTTGGCGCCGTTGCCGACACTGAGAGCCTGGCACGCTTTGTGGCAGGAAGCCGCTGCCGCGAAGGCAGAAAGACCATGATACGCGATCAACCCGGCCTGCCCTTAACCCAAGCACAGACAGGTGTCCTGCTTGGCCAACAACTCGCCGGCGAAGCCAGCGTCTTTTACGCCGCCGAATACACCGAACTAGACGGCCCCCTCGATTACGAATTGTTTACACAAGCCCTACAGGCTACGTTGCGCGAAGCTGACGCGCTACAGGTCCGCATCGTCGAGATGGACGGGGCCTATCGGCAGCAGCGCGTGGAGCATAGCCCGCCGACTTTGGCGGTAGCGCCCGCCGAACAGCTTAGCCAGACGGCATTCATGGCCGAATTGTTCGGGCAACTACAACAAGCCTTCAATCCCGCCGCTGGCTATCTTTATGAGCATAAGCTCTATCGCCGGGGGGCTGAGCGCCACGTCTGGCTACATCGCGCGCACCACCTACTGCTGGACGGCTACGGCTTCCAGCTAATTGCACGGCGAGTTGCCGTTTACTACGAGGCGCGGCTATCCGGCAAGCCTTTGGCAGCGGCAGCTTTTGGCACCCTGGACGCCATTTTGGAAGTCGATCAGGCCTATCAGAATTCGTTTGATCGTGAGGACGACCGCCGATATTGGCTCGCCGAACTAGCCGGCTTGCAACCCAAATCCCTGTCACCCCATCCCACGCCCGGAATCGGCCGCGGCCGGCGATTCAGCGGGGCCTTGCCGGATGCGGTGTGCCTGAGCCTTAAGCGCCGTGCGCGGGAGCTGGAATTGAGTTGGCCGGAGTTATTGATTGCCGCTTTTGCCGGCTATTTGGCGCGATACGGTTACGGTCGCGACACGGTACTGGGCCTGACTACGATGCTGCGCGCGTCGGGGGCGGTTGCCCGCACTCCGTGCAGCGCCATGAACGTCATGCCCTTGCCACTCCGGCAGGTCGAAGAACTGGATCTAGCCAAGGCGGCTCGCCTCCTGCGCCGGGATTTAGCCCGACATAGACCGCATCAACGTTACCGTTTCGAGCATTTGGAATTCGATCTGGAAGATGCCGGTTATCCGCGCGGCCTGCTTGGCACCGAGATCAATGTCATGCCATTCGAGCCACCGTCTCGTTTCGGACCCTGCCGAGCCCTCACTCATACCTTGGCGGCAGGGCCGGTGGAAGATCTGGCTGCGGTGTTCATGGCCCGAGGCGATGCTATTGTCCTTGATCTGGATGGGCGCGAGGAAAATTACGACGAGCCAACGTTGCGCAAACATTGGCTCGGCATAACCGATTATCTGGCGCAAGCGTTGGAGTCGTCTTAGTCGTCAGGCCCCGCTCGCATAACCCAAATTTAACCATATACTCCGGCCTCACCGAATTGACTGGGCTTGGCTATGGCTGCATTCATGCTTGATAGCGACTACGTCATAGCCTAATTGCAAGCCGCTACGGCCGTTAAGCTGGGCCTGAATGCCCGCCACGATAGACAAGGCAATCTCTTCCGGGGTTTGCGCGCCTATATCCAGTCCTACAGGGCCGAATACCCGTTCGGCTATCAACGCGGCATCGTCGCCCAAGCTGTGCAACAGCCGCTGTTTGCGATGCGCCGGACCCAGCAAACCGATAAATGGCACCCGGCAATGGACGATGGCTTGCAGAAAGCGCTGATCGTATTCGACATTGTGGGTCATCAGCATGATGGCATTGAAGCGATTTAAATCCAACTGCGCCACCACCTGTTCCGGAGTCAGATGCAATAACTGATCGGCTAAAGGAAAACGCTCTGGCTTAATGTGAGCGGGCCGGTGATCGACCAAGGTCACGTGCCACCCCAGGGATTTGGCGCAATTCACCAGCGGTATCGCGTCGGCACCAGCGCCGAATATCAGCAACTGCCAAGGCGGTTGCACCGGGTCGTAAAAGGCTTTGATGTCCAGGCCGTCAAGCGGATGAGTTTCGATGCGCGGTTTTTGTTGCAAGGCCGTTTGCAGCGCCGCTGTGGCGAAGGGGAACGGCGCGCTGGATAATATCGGCTGTTCCCCGACAATGGCGGCCGACAAAAACTGGCTGCGCCCGGCCGGAAAATCCGCATGCGCGGACTCAAACACCGTGACCAAGACCCCATGCGCTTGCGCTTCGGCGGCTTCGACCAGCTGCTTCAACGGACTGAAATCTTGCTCGGCTTCTAATAACTGCAAGAAAACCCGAACAGCGCCATTGCAACCCAAGCCCAAACCCCAAATCGCATCTTCTCCGGAACGCATATCGTAAAACAGGGTTTTGGCATGGCCGGTTGCGAACACCGAAGCGGCCTGCTCCACCAAGTCCCGCTCAAAGCATCCACCGCCCAGCAAACCGATCAATTCTCCGGTCGTGGTGATCAGCATGCGTGCGCCGGCTTTTTGGTACGTCGAGCCAAAGGTTTCGATAATGGTCGCCAGCACGCTGTCCTGCTGGTCGCGTTGCAATTGCCGGTAAGCTTCTAGCAGGTGGTTGATGTTATTGGCCATGATTTACTCGCTTGCAGGTGTCTGGGCGATTGTACTAGCCATATCAACTCCAGCTCAAATCGGTACGCAACAGCGGCAATTGCCGGACCCGCACGCCGGTGGCGGCGAAGATCGCGTTACACACCGCCGGCGCCAACGGCGGCAGCGCCGGCTCACCCAGACCGGTGACCGGATAATCGGTTTTCAGAAAATGCACATCCACCCGGGTAGGCGCATCGGCGATGCGGATCATCGGATAATCGCCAAAATTGCTTTGTACGATCCGACCTTTTTCGATATTCAATTCCTGGAACATCAATGCGCCCAGTCCATCGATGACCGAGCCTTGCACCTGATTTTCCGCGCCGCTGAGATTGACGATCTGCGCGCCGATGTCGGTAGCCACCACTACTCTATCGACCTTAAGCTTGCCGTCTTTGGATACCGTGACTTCCGC
Source organism: Methylomonas sp. PHL2-19 (assembly GCF_059331595.1). Classification (NCBI taxonomy): domain Bacteria; kingdom Pseudomonadati; phylum Pseudomonadota; class Gammaproteobacteria; order Methylococcales; family Methylococcaceae; genus Methylomonas; species Methylomonas sp. PHL2-19. The sequence goes on along the minus strand of NZ_CP196839.1, from coordinate 2,841,549 downwards.
GACCTGAGCGATGTAACCCAGATGGCTGAAATGAAAAGCAATGCCCTGCCCTTGGCCGCGCGGGAAAGTTTTTCTGCCCCAGTCGGCTTTTTCCGCGACGTGTTGCAATACATGCTTCATCCGATTCACATCGTACGGGATGCCTTGCTGGCCGGTACCGGGAAGAAAGCCCTTATCGCCCAAGATCTCCAAACGAAACTGCAAGGGATCGCGGCCGGCGGCATGCGCCAGTTCGTCGATAAAGCTATGAAACACCCAGGCCAGCACGTTGCTGCGCGGCGCCCGCCATGGCCCCATGGGAATATTGCACTCCAGCGGGGTTTGCTCCAGCAAGCAGTTTTCCACCCACCGACCGGGAAATTCGTCGCCGGACAGGTTGGCGCCGCTGCCCAATTCCAGGGTTTCCTTGCCGTCCTTGAGCACTTTATGCGCAAAGGTGACGAAATGGTTATGCCAGGCGATCAGCTTGCCTTTGTCGTCCAGGCCGCCTTTTAAAAAGTGAAAGCCGCCGGCACGGAATTGATCGTGTTGCAAATCGTCTTCGCGGGTCCAGGTTAGTTTGACCGGCACACCGATTTGCTTGGCGATTGCCGCCGATTCAATGATGTAATCGGGAATCAAACGCCGGCCGAAGCCGCCGCCGCTGCGGGTGATATGCAGCGTGATTTTCTCTTTAGGAATGCCCAAGGTTTCCGTGACGATCTTTTGCCCGGCTTCCGGGTTTTGCGTCGGCGCCCAAATCTCGATGCCGCCGTCCTTGAACCAGGCCGTGCAATTTTGCGGCTCGATGCTAGCGTGCGAAATAAACGGATAGCTGTAGGCCGCTTCCACGGTTTTGTCCGCGTCTTCCAATGCTTGCTTGGCGTTGCCGTCGTTACGCAGCACTTCGCTGCCGGCTTGTTCGGACAGTTCCTTGGCCTTGGCGCTAAAGCCGGCCCAGCTTTGCGCGGCGGCAGGGCCTTCGTCCCACACCACTTCCAGTCGCTTGCGGGCCGTGAACGCCGCCCAGGTGGAATCGGCGACTATCGCCACCCCCGGCAATAAGCCTTTCAAGCTGGTGCCGCCCTCAACGATAAACGCATGTTTTACGCCGGGCAGCGTCTTGATTTTATCCAGATTGGCGCTGACTACCTTGCCGCCGAAGGCCGGACATTTTTGATACGTCGCATATAACATTCCCGGCAATTGCACGTCGATGCCAAACAAAGGCTTGCCGGTGACGACGCTAGGGTTGTCTACGCCGCCGATCCGCGTACCCAGTAATTTATAGTCCTTGGGGTCTTTCAGTTTCACCGATTCCGGCGCGGGCACAGGGATCGACACCGCTTTTTCCACCAGCTGACCATAGCTAAGCTGTTTACCGCTGGCCGGATGATGCACGGCGCTATCTTTGGCAAGCAGTTCGGCGGCGGGCACCCGCAATATTTCCGCAGCCGCCAGAATCAGCATGGTTCTGGCCGTGGCGCCCAGTCTATGAAACTCCTGGTAATTGGTCGGCGTGGAGCGCGAACCGCCGGCGCTTTGGCTACCGTAAATCGGGTCCAGGTCGCCCTGCACAATCTGTACATCCAGCCAGTTCACTTCCAACTCCTCGGCGATCACCATCGGCAGCGAGGTCTTGATGCCCTGGCCGATCTCCGGCTGCTTGCTGATCAAGGTCACCTTGCCGGTGGGGGCAATATGAATAAAGGCGTTGGGTTTAAACACGCTGCTTTCAGAAATAGTGGCCGGCTTGGCAACCCGCTTGGCTGCACTATCGGCCACATTCAGATAAAAACCCAGCACCAAACCGCCGCCGGCCAGCGTGGACTTGCGCAAAAAGTCGCGGCGGCTGGCATTTTCCAATTCATATTCGTTCATATCGACTCCTTGACAGCCAGTTCAGCAGCGCGGTGTATGCCCGCGCGTATCCTTAAATAAGTCCCGCACCGGCACAGATTACCGGCCAATTCGGCATCGATCTCGGCGTCGGTCGGGCGGGGATTTTTTTTCAGCAGCGCGGCGGCGGTCATGATCTGCCCGGCCTGGCAATACCCGCATTGCGGCACATCCAGCTCTTGCCAGACTTTTTGCAAGGGGTGTTCGCCAGTCGGATGCAAACCTTCTATGGTGGTGACCCGGCTTTGGCCGATTTTTGAAATCGGAGTCAGACAAGCCCGAGTCGGCTGGCCGTCGATATGCACGGTACAGGCGCCACACTGGCCTATCCCGCAACCAAATTTGGTACCGACTAGATTGAGATGATCGCGCAGCACCCACAACAAGGGCGTGTCGGGATTAACATCCACGGTGTTTTGCGTACCGTTGACGTTGACTGTGTATTTGCTCATAAGTATCGATTAATTGATGGTTGTAATTATCTGGAGCGCACTCGTAGCACCCCATAGTTAAGCAAAATTCGCACCTATATAGGATTGGTATACACCTTACACACAAAGGCCATGTAAACACTTGAATCCCAAGCCATTTATTAGCAAATTCGAGTCTTGCGAAAAACACAAGCCACTTATCGCAATCAGGCTAACCCCCTCACCAGTCAGAAAATAGCTGATATATCAACACCAAGTCAGCAACTTTTGCTGACAGGCAAACACATAAACCACCTATAAATCAGCATTTTTTCTTTGCAAACAACAAGTTGAAAACTGGCATATAAATTGAGTGAGTAATTAGGCGATACAACAGATATTGGACTATCTAGTATTGTTAAAACCGCTAAATATCTAAGTTTATTCAGACTTAAAACCCTCAATAAACCATTAAGTATTATTAGGTTTTAAATAGTAAATTAACTAACCATTTCTCAGGGGGATATTATGAAAACGACTGTAGCGTTGATTACCAGCGCCTTATTAATTGCCAGCAGCGGCGTATTTGCCGAAGAACATGCTGCCGAATCGTTAAAACATGCCGAGCATGCGGTAACCCACGGCAAAGCCGGCCATGCGGATCAATTGGTGGAGCATGCGGAAAAAGCCCTGGCTCACGTCGATAAAGCGGAAAGCGCCGCCACCGGAGAAGCCAAAGCACACATCAGCGCAGGTAAAAAATCACTGGAAGAAACCATTGCGCATGGCAAACAAAACCATGCCGAAGTCGCCACCAAACATGCTGAAGAAGCCGTAGGCCACTTCAAGGCAGGTAATGTTTAAACTACCGTAACGCAATATATAACAGACAAAACGCAACTAATCGGCTATTGCGGATAAATACCGAAATAGCCGATTATAGATATTCAATATTTCAAAAATATTACTTACATTTGTTTGTAAAAATGACTACTTAAAATGGCAAAAATTACCAATTTGCGGGTTGGCGAAGGCAATAAAGCTGTCGACGGACTTCCAAGTGCTCATGAAGTGATTGCCGCGAAGAAAAACGCCAAACATCCTTTTGCGACCAATAATGTATAAGGCTGGTAATGACAGCAATCAGCGACTTTCTGGTGTTAGCAATACCCAGGCTCCGGCTATGCATAGCCAAGTTGCCAGCGAACTTTAACATGCCTGTATTTGAACCAAGATAGGAAGCAAGCGTGCTTAATATTTATCGCGTCATCCTCGGCATCATTCTGGTTTTAGGGATGCCATGCACACAAGCCAGCCCCGGACCGGAAGCGGCCACGGGTCAGGTAAGAGCCAGCCTGATTGCTTCGCATACTGCCGTGCATCCTGGCGATGAGATCTTGATTGGCGTGCACCAGCAGATTATTCCGCACTGGCACACTTATTGGAAAAACCCTGGCGACTCCGGCCTGCCAACCAAAATTCAATACCAACTGCCAGCCGGCTGGTCGGTGGGCGAGATCCAATGGCCTGCGCCCAGCAAAATTGTGCTGGGGCCGGTCGTCAATTACGGCTATCACGATGCGGTCACCCTACTCTCTCCGCTGCGGGTAGCCGAAGACGCGAAACCTGGTACAGAATGGCCCATCTCAGCGAAGGTGAAATGGTTAGTTTGCGAGGAGGCCTGCATTCCCCAGGAGGTGGAATTAGCAATCCAGTTGCCGGTGGTCGCCAAGGAAGTAGCGGTCGGCCCAACCCATCCTTTGATCACAGCCGCCCAAAATTCATTGCCTGCGGTATTACCCTGGCAAGCCAGCTTGCTTGAGGGTCCGGCCGGCACGCTCCGGTTACACCTGACTGGCGAAAAACTACCTGCGCCAGACCAGCACGCGCTGGCCTTCTACCCCGACCAATGGGGACCGATTTCCCATGCTGGCGAGCAAATAACAAGCTTAGCCGACGATGGCCTGGACATCCGCTTGCCATCCGGCGACCAGCCATTATCCCCCGAACAAACACTGACCGGCGTGCTGACTGTCGCTAGCGGCGACGCTTTGCGCGCTTATCAGATCAGCGCGGTGTGGCCTGGCACGGCAAATCCCATCCAGGCCGAGCCGGCCAGCGCGTTGGCCGAGCAAACCTTGCCAACCGCCCTGTTACTGGCCTTGGCCGGTGGTTTGATATTGAATCTCATGCCCTGCGTATTTCCGGTATTGTCGTTAAAAGCCTTGGCATTGATAGAACAAGCCGCTCACGATCCCGGTAAAACTCGCAAACACGGTTGGGCTTACCTGGCCGGGATATTGATTAGTTTCACCGCATTGGCCGCTGTGTTGGTCGCGCTGAAGGCCGGTGGCGCCGGCATCGGCTGGGGATTCCAATTTCAGTCACCGTGGTTCGTGACGATACTGGCCTACTTGATATTTGCAGTGGGCTTGAGCTTATCGGGAGTATTCAATATCGGCTCCGGCATCACCGGCTTGGGCCATAAGCTGGCCACTCGGGATGGTTATGCCGGCAGCTTTTTCACTGGCGTGTTGGCCGCAGTCGTGGCCACCCCCTGCACCGCGCCCTTCATGGGCGCAGCCATTGGCTTTGCCATCACCCAAGCACCGGCGGCGATGATCGCCGTGTTCCTGAGTTTAGGTACCGGATTGGCCCTACCCTACTGGCTGCTTTGTCAATGGCCGATACTCCAGCGCTGGCTACCCAAACCCGGGGCATGGATGGAAACCCTGAAACAAGGGCTAGCCTTTCCGATGTACGCTACCGCCGCTTGGCTGATTTGGGTGCTTGCCCGTCAAGCCGGCCCGGAAGCCGTTGCCGGTGCTCTGGGCGGCTGTGTGTTGGTTGCCCTCGCTGTCTGGTTATTGCAAATTAGCCGAAACGCCACCCAAATAAAGCGCCGCGTCATCCACACCAGCGCCGGCGTAACTTTACTGCTGGCCTTGCTGGCGGGCGAACTAGGCATCCAAACCTTGTCGCAAGCAAGCTATGCAACGGACAGCAACAATCAACACTGGCAAGCCTACAGCGCTGAAAAACTGGCCCAATTACGCAGTGCAGGCAAACCGGTATTCGTCAATTTCACCGCCGACTGGTGCATCACCTGTTTAGTCAATGAACGTATTGCCTTGAGTAGCGAAGCGGTTCGCGGCGCGTTTCTCAACGCCGAGGTGACTTACCTGAAAGGCGACTGGACCAACCGTGATGCGGGTATCGCCAAGGTATTGAGCCAATTTGGTCGCAGCGGCGTGCCCTTGTATTTGTATTTCGGACCGGGAGCGCAGGAGGCGACGGTATTACCGCAAATTCTGACCCCTGATCTCGTTATCGGCGCCATTCAAGGCGCTCGTCTTTAACCATCAGCAATGGAGTATTTATGATTTCTCAGCGTTTGTTCGGATTGATGACCCTTAGCTTAAATCTGTTAATGCCGGCCCTTGCCAAAGCAGAGCCGGTGGTCGGCCAGCCGGCACCGGCATTTTCGGCGGCGGCCGCAGAAGGCGGCACCTTGAGTTTGGCGGCGCTGCGCGGCAAAACCGTGATTCTGGAATGGACCAATGCCGACTGCCCGTTTGTGCAAAAACATTACCAATCCGGCAATATTCCCAATTTACAAAAACAGGCCCAAAACCAAAACATCGTCTGGTTGCAAGTCATTTCTTCCGCGCCCGGCAACCAAGGCTTTGTCGACGCGGCAACCGCAAAAAAACTCAATCAAGAGCGCAACGCCACACCCGCCAACACCTTGTTCGATGCGGATGGTGCCGTCGGCAAATTGTACGGCGCCACTAATACCCCACAATTGTTCATCATCGATCTCAAAGGGGTTCTGCTGTATAAGGGCGGCATAGACAGCATTGCCTCGGCAGACCAAGCCGACATCGCGACCGCTGAAAATTATATTTCTTCAGCACTAAAAGAACTGGCGGCAGGTAAACCCATCAGCAAAGCCGTGACCAAACCTTACGGCTGCACCGTCAAATATGCCGGTTAATGCCTGCAGTAGCTGAAATTACCTTTGATGAGTGGGACAGTGACGCAAAACCTTGTGTCTCTGTCCTAGTCATCGCCTTATGAGCAGATTACTGTTCGCCATGCTGATACTGCTATCAGCTTGCGCTCCCCAAGACTATTTCCGTACCAATATCAGTGTAAAACCTTGTCTAGCCAATGCCGGTGCGGATTGCAGCGCCGCCAATTTAGTCGTCAACCCGCAAGATGGTTACACCTTGGGTTTCGTGGAATTCGACGACGACGGCCGTTTCTACGATCAACGCCAAGCCGACGCATTGCTGAATAGCTTACAAGCCAGTCAACAGCCGCAATATGTGGTGCTGTATACCCACGGTTGGCACCATAACGCCAAGGACAGCGATAACAATGTCCGCCGTTTCAAGGAAAGTTTGCGCGACATCAAGCTGCGCAATCCGCACTATCGGGTGATTGGCGTGTACCTCGGCTGGCGCGGCGAAACCGTGGAAACGCCCTGGTTGTGCGCCTTGACCTTTTGGAGTCGGCGGTCGGTCAGCGAACGCCTGGGCCAAAAGCAATTTCCAGATTTTTTATTAAATGTCGAGGCCATCGTCAAACACGATGCCGATCCGGATAACCGTTTGCTCACAATAGGCCACAGTCTGGGCGCGTCGGTGATGTTAAACGCCTTGCAACCGGTCTGGTTGCAACGTTTGCACCAGGGACGCGGCGATCAAGCCCGCTTCGGCGATCTGGTGTTGCTGGTCAATCCGGCAGTAGAAGCCCGCCGCTTTGCCGATCTGCGCGCGGCAGTTCGGCGAATTGCGGCAACGAATCGCCTTGAGCATGCCAACCCGCTGGTAGTGGTTGCCAGTTCGGAAGCAGATACCATCACCAAAAACATGTTTACCTATAGCCGGGCCGTGCCGGCCTGGTTCGAGTCGCTATTGGACCCGGTTGCGCAGGTGAACATACCGGGCGCTTCGCAATGGGATTTGGCCGCCACCGCCGTCGGGCATTTTCGCGGTTTTATTACCCATCGTTTGGAGGCGACAGCTACCGCATCGACAAATCAAGCCTGTACAGTCAATGCCGCTAGCGGCATTAACGCATCGCCCACTGCCTTAACCCTGGACAGACCGACGGGGATTATGACCGATGCCGGAGTTTGGCGAGTCGCGGACGGCTTACAACTGCGTCCGATGGCAGAATTGCCGATGGCCGATCCGTTATGGGTGGTGCAGACCGATAAGTATGTGCTGCCGAATCATGGTTTCATGGCGCAAAAGCCTTTCTGGTGTTTTATCGAAGCTGCTTTGAGTCTTGCCGTTAGCCATGGACCGGCGTTGGCGCGAAACTGACTGGCGTAAAGGAAGTCAGCCAAAAATATCTCGTCAAGGATATACGTATTGCCCAACGCATATCGCCACGAACTCGAAAGCAAGAAGCCAAGTGGACTCTAGCAGACCGAATCTATTTCAACCAAAGCCCTCGGCGATTTGCCAAGCCCGTCGATACCAGTCGTGATTTGCCAATTGCGCCATCTCTGCCTGATCAGGCAAGACGGCTTTGTTTAGAAACGCTGCCGTAAACGGGTGGTAGTTGCCGACACAAATATCAAAGGCCAGTCGCGCCGAATTGCTTTGGTAATGGCCGCGATGCAACATTTGCGCATCGAACAATAACGCATCGCCCGGCTGCAAATCGATCAGCACGCTTCCCGGCAAATCTTCGTGTTTTCCATGACCATTCAATTCAAAGCGCACCTCGCGTTCCAGATGGTTGTCCCAGCGGCGATGGCTGCCGGGTATTAAGGCCATGCCGCGCTCGGGTAACAGCGGCACCCGCAGATGCAGTGCCAACAATTGGCCTTGCTCGCTTTGCTGTGCCTCGTCTGTGACCGTGCTGTATTGCAGGTCCCGGTGCCAGTAAGGCAATTGCTCGCGGTCCAACGGATTGAAAAACAATTGGCTATTATGAAAATACAGTTCGTCACCGAATAACCCCGTCAGCCAACCAGTAACCGCTGGCTGGGTGATCCAGGCAAACAAAGTCAGACGTTCCGCAGCCTGTTCCTTGAAATACCGGCTATCGGTCAGGCTGTGCATGTTCAACAGACGATTGGCGCGGATTAAATCGCCAATTTCCGCCGCCCATTGCCAGTGTATCCGTTCGACCATGGACTGTAATTCCGCCATGGCTTCCAGGCAAAATAACTGCCTGGCGATTAGATAGCCTTGAGTTTGGTAGGTATCGAGATCGGGTAAATTGTGGGTCATGCGCGGCAATAGCCCAGGTCAAAAGGCCTACAGTATGCAGCTTAGGCCGGCTATGTGCCAACGCCCCTACTATTTTGGTCTGGCATCGCCCGGATACCAAAATTGGCTATGACACTGCTCGCAGGCTTGTTCGACTTCGCCGCCGGCTTTTTCCAGTTCCTCGACGTTTTTGGCGTCTATCGCCACCAGTAAACCTTGTGCGGCGTTTTGCAGGTTTTGCGCGCGTTTTACAAATTCCAGACGATGCTCGGTGATCAAGGTTTTGATCGCAGCCGGCGTCAGTTCCGCACCGCCGCTAGAAGTGACGGCATTAGCAGCCGCGATGGGCCGGTCTTCAATGAACAACAGATTCGCCGCTTCAGTCACGGCCAGGGCGTGTTGCCTTAGCAGTCGCCAATCTTCGTCGGTTTGCGGCTGGCGTTCTTCGGTACCGGTGGCCGTGCTGACCGAGGATACCGAGTTCCAGATAAAATCGATATTCGGATCGATAATCGAGGTCATGATCTCTTGCAACGTCGCGACCGGTTTGAAGGGAATGGGCGGCGCAGCAGGTTCGGTAGTAGCAGGGTTGCAGGCCATCAATAGACTGGCAGATGCCACGCTGCCGGCAAGTATTTTTAAACGTGAATTAAATCGTTTGAACATGGGCAATCCCGTTGCGAATAAAGAAGACGTCGGCTCTATGCCGGGGCGTCCTTAAACTGAAAATGGATGAGTCGGCGTTAAGCAAAAAAGCCGATAAAACGCCCGGCGAACGCCACGCCCAGCCACAGGCTCAATGCCAGGCCGCCGGTGGCTTTTGCCAGCCAAGTATGGTGTGAGTCTGACCTAGCAACCCACCGGTAGAGCGTGAAATACACCAGCAAGGCAAGGCCCAGCAGAATGAATTTGGCCCAAAAGAAATCGTTGGGATAGTAGCTGGTGGCGGCCGGAATGAAGATCAGCAAGCCGGATACCACCAATAGCGTCAAACCGGTCCAGAACAACTTGCCGGTGCTGCGCTGGATTTGCGCCAACGGTACGCTGCTTAGGCCCAAACCCAGCAAATTCAGGCTGGTTAATATCACCGACGCCAGCAACAAAATCATGCCGGCGATATGGCCCAGTTCCAACAAGGCGCAGAACAGATGATCCAGGCTGCCGACGAAGCGGCCAAACCCGCTGGATTGCAAAGCTTTGAAGAGTTCGAGGACAGACATAAGGTTATTGGTAACTCAAGTAAGGGATCAAACGCCCGGCGATGACCACCAGGCTCCACAAAGTCAGCGACGTGAAGCCGGCAAAACGCACCGCTGCTGGTAAGGTAGACTCGTTGCCCCAGTGCCCGACCTCGCGGCCCCATTTCAACTCAAACCACAAGGCATTGATGCCGGCCAAGGCGATGAAACCCAGTTTGTAAAAAAATACCGGCAGCGTGATGATTTTTGCCGCCGTCGCCACGAACAGCAAAATCCCGGTCGCGAAGATAATTAAAAATCCGCCCAACAACCAGGGCCGAAGCGGATGCAAAACTTGCCCAACCGGCAACTGCGGTAGAAACAGGCCGAGCAGGCGCAGGTCGACAAAAAACAGTAATCCCAATGCCAAAGCCAGGCCGATCAAATGCAAGCCTTCGATCAAGGGAAACATATACACCGACTCGCGCAGCGCGGTACCGAACTCGGAGTCGTTAAGCAGTTGGGCAAATTCGACTAATGACATGATGAGCCTATTTTTTCGGTTCTTCAGCGGCGACCAGTCCGAAGCCGCCATTGTTCTCGGCGCAGACACGTTCGTATTGATCCAGGATAGGCTCTTTTAGGGCCACCTTGCCGGTGTAATTGGCTGGCTCAACCTCGAAGTGCCAGCCGTTAGGCTGATCTTTGGCGGTCCATTTCCGGGCTGGCACCGTCACGGTAAACGGCCGGGTATAGACGGTCGGGTCTGTTAGCACAGCTTCGTAGGTGTAACGGTCGCCGTCGTTGCTAAAGATGTAGCGCTCCTGGATATGGCCGTTTTCGCTAATAAACTCGCCGGAGCGGCCGAATAAGGCTTTGCCGTTTTGATTGGTGACGTCCACCACCAGCGTGTTGCCTTCCCAATGGCCGCGCGAGTCGCCGTTCCACAGTTTAATGTTGTCCGGCAAATGCGGTTTGCCGTCCAGGTGAATGATGCGGGTGCCCGAGTTGAATTGAAACAACACATAACCCGGATACTGGCTGATTTCGTAACCGTGCCAAAACAAGGATTTGGGAATGCCGCCTGGTGCGCAACGCGCCAAGGGTTCGATGTATTCCGGTTTGACCGGGTCGTGGAAATGCGCCTGAAAATCCTTGACCTTCTCCAGCGCCCAAGGCTGAAACGGCACCTGGCCGTCGGCGGGGTCGCTGACCCGGCTGGGTGCGCGTTCCTCGCGTGGACCTTTGGCTACTCGGTTGGGATTGGGGTCGTTTAGGATGCCGCCTTGCGGATCGGTAAAGTTGTTATGGTTGGCGATGGTATTGGACCAGTGGCCTTGCACGTCCGGTTGGCCGTCGGCGGTTTTCGGACCGGTCCATTTTCCGGAAACGATCTTGGGAAAGCTTCTTTCCTGTTCTATGCCGGGGCCGCCCAGTTTCAGCGGTTTGGTGGCCGGCTGAGCCGATTTCGCAGCCGGTGCGTCCGGTTTCTTTGTGTCGTCCGCAGCGTATAGGCTGGGCGCGGCGGTAAGCATCATACTGATGGCCAGCCCGGAAAATAGCGCCGAGCGACCTGGGTTAATTTGTGTCATAACGTCCTCGTCTGGTATCCGGCTTTAAGGTTTATTCGGCTTGGGCGGATAAGCGTCGTCGTAGTCCAGCGTAAAGCGGTAGTCCTCGATCAACTGAAAATCCTTCTCCCGGTGCCGGTGCAAAATCACCGATAGATTCCAGGGCTTGCTAAATACCTTGGGGTCTTCCACGGTGGCTTTATATTCGACGGTGTTGGGGTCGATAAACGCCCATTTTTCGACGACATGTAGCGCGTCGCTGTGATAATTGCCGGCCCGGTCGAACCAGGTTTTGTCGTTGAAATGCTTGACGTCGACCACCAGCGTATCGCCCTCCCAATGCGCGCGGGAGTCGCCCAGCCACCAATCGTAAGGGTCTTTCGGATGATCGGTTTCGTCGGTATGTATGGTCCGTACCGAATGACCGAACTGGTGTACCAAGGTCAGGTCTTGTTTGCGTTGGAAGATTTGAAACGGCTCCGGGTAATAAATGCCGCGCGGTACACCCAAGGTGTAGCCTTTAAGCGCCGGGTCCAGGGTGTCGCGAGCGGCGAAGTTTTTCTTCTTTTGCTCCAGTGCGGCGGGTAAATAAGGCAGGTAATGGCCTTCGACGATGCCGGCGCCGGGCGGGGCGTCCTTGCGGTTGCTGTGCGGTTCCAGGTCGTAATCGGCGGCGCTGGTAGTTTGCCAGATGCCGGAAAAATCGGGTTTGCCGTTGGCAAGCCGGGGGATTTTAGGGCCGGCCGCACCGGCGTCGCCGGTAGCCAGGAACAGCAAAATCAAGCCGCTGGCCAGCATCAGCGCAATCTGTAGCGATGACGGACCGTTATTGGGTGAACGCATTGAGGGTATATTCCGTAATATTTATATTCAAACAAATCCGATTCGGTTTATTGCGCCTGGCCGTTGGCTTGCGCCCCCGGAGCATCCTGAGCGCCGCCAGTTTTAACGCTACGGCCATCAGACAACACGGTGGTCACCGCGTAGCCAAAATCCTTGCCATTCTTCGCGCGATAACCCTGGATGGTGACTTCGCTGCCGACCGGCAGGCTGGCTTTGGTTATGCCCTTTTGTTTAAGGCTGAACGGCGCGCCGAATTCGAATCCCCAATTCTTGGCGCTGCCGTCGGTTTGCTTGACGTCCAGATACAGCCAGCTATGCGGATTGACCAGTTCCAGCTTGGTGACCACACCTTTTAACTCGATGGGTTGTTCGGCGTCGAATTCGGCGGAAAAGGCGTGGTGGGCATGGGCTGGCGGCGCGGTCAGGGAAAGTAGGCCGCCAACAAATATCACGCTTACCAGTTTGCCTTTCGTGTTCATTCGATATGTCCTCCGCTAAATCGCTAAAAAATCAAGCGTGGAAAATGGTTTGCTTTACTTTCCACGTCATTGCCTGCATTCAGCAAAAACTAGGCCCATAACCCATAACAACGCGATAATCAGGAGTATTTATTTAGCTAAGCCACTGTTTTAGCGTTAATTACTTTGCGAACAACGACCAAGTGACGATCAAAAACAGGAGGACGATTTATCGGTGAGGACAACTGCCGTGCTGTTAACGCAGCAGCGGAACAACATCCTTCGAGCAATTGTCCGGCGATATGCCCAAACCGCGTATGCGCACCGAAAATATACCCAGCGGCACCGCCGAAAGCTTTGGCTGTACCCCGCCGGGCTAGAGGGACATCCACAAAGTGCTCGGCGGTACGCTGCACGCTTCGTCGGCACCTCCACGGGATTGAGATGTGTCGACGCACCACTCGGCGGTAACCATGAGGCGATTTTGCGTGCCGCCAGGACACTCGGCAACCGGTCCGACTCAGGTACCTGTTTGACGGGTCAGTGCCGCCAACGCCGGCCCGCATGAATTCGACAGCAAACTACCGGATTGGCGTGCGAATGGATTAGCCCGACAATCCGAATGGTTTGGCTGGCGAGGATGTTTCCGAGTTGGCGTGCTGGGTTCTTAGAATCTGAATGAGCGGCATGTCCGCAACTGAGCTGGCGACATCGACTAGCCAGTTCAGATGCAATTCTGGTCATCGATTCCGATAGGATTCTACTGGTAAAAAAATGTCGGACTTTGAGAGTGGCGAACTGTCACAATCGACCCAAACCCGCCACTCAACCACAAACAAACTCTATGTCTGCTTAGCTGCAGATAGCTGCCAAACCCCTTACAGGTTTGGCAGACTTATATTGATGCCTATCTATCTTGCAGTTTTTCTAAACAAAAAACTTCGCCGCCAGTTTTAGAGCTTCCTCTATGCCGTTGGCTACCTTGGTGGCTATTTTCACGGAATGAACGATTTGCTCGATATTTTCTTTTACTTGCTTCAAGCGCACGATGGTGTTTTCAGCAAGCTGCTTCAACTCTAGGTATTCATCCGATCTACTTTTTATGTCCTCCTGATTCAGTTCGGTCAGAATGTGATAACAGGCGTCGGCTAGTGCGGTGATTTTATCGCCTGTAGCTTCATCTGCTGTCGACCAGTAGGCTTCGCGTAGTGCACCATGTAGATTGAAAATTGCGGTGTATAACGCTTGTTGTTCGTTTTCAGTATCGGTGGTCATCAGTGTCTCCTATCTGTTGTTATTTTTTCAAAGACTTATAACGGGCGCTCACTCGCTCGGCTTCGCTTTTCAGCAAACCAATCAAGCTATCCAATTCAGGTGCGTCATCATCGTAGGCTGTCAGCAATTTGCCGTGGGCAGCACGCAGGGTGCCCAGTGATTTATAAATACGTTCCAAGGTGTGATCGGCTTGTTCCTGGTCTTTGACTAAGTCTAACCAAGCTACCACTTCAGCGCGTTGTTCAACACTAGAAAAGCCGTTGGTTGTAGTTTTACCGGGCTTGGATTGACGGGAAATCCAAATGAAACGGTCTGCTAGGCGCTTATCGTAAGCTGCATATAATTGACTACGTAAACCACTCACCTCACGTTTGGCGCCAATATCTTTCTGCAATAAGGTCGTAATACGGGCAATTGAGGCATCGGCGTCACGGATGATCACTTTAGTTTCTTTAGTGCGTTTGTAGTCGATAAACAGTCTGGCAATTTCATTGATGCCGGTTGCCAATATACCGACATCGTTTTTGGTTAAGGGGCTACTTACCCCCAACAGATTTTGTAAGTCGGAGCTACTGGATAGACTGTTTAATGCGGCAGCAAACTTATCCACCTCGGCATCCAGATTTTGTTGCGGCGTGTCGCCCATAATTTCCGCCAGCAACCCGGCGTAATCGGCAAGGACACGCAGAACCGCCGCGCGAGCTTCGTATTGGTCATTGTCCAGAAATGGTTTTGAAACTGCCTTTGGGTCGACTTTGCCGCCCTGGCTGATAATGCCAACCGCCTCATCGGTAGCGGTTGCAATGTAAGCCTGATTAACCTGTTTAAACGCATCGGCGACATTTTCGGAAACATCGGTAGTAGCCGTCGCAAATGCTGAAATGCGTTGCGCGGTGTTGGGCGGGGTACAAGCCGCCAAGCACATAATCGCGGAAAATGCCCACACCGCAGATTTTGAAAAAGTTGGTTTTCGCATAGTCCTATCCTTTTAAAGTAGTTTGATCAAAACCCTGGCCTCAGTTAGCTTTAGCATCGTAGGAAATCTTGTGTTGAGTTTGCTTAGCCAACTCAGCATCGAAGGCCACTGGATCGTTGATTAATTTCATAGCCGCATTCATATGCCAGCGGCCCAATTCGCGGTAGGCGCCGTAACGTTTGGCATCGGAGTTGGCGGTCATGCCGGCGGTCGAATCCTGCGGGAATTTCCCCAAGCCATGATGCTCTTTATCGGTCGGATCGTAAGAATCGGCGATATAAGCCGCCACTTCGCATAAACCGGGGTTGTTTGTTTCATCACAAACGCCCTGCTTCACCAAGCCATCCTCGTTACATAATTCAGGTTCTCGGTTTTTGTCACACCTTTGTACTTTCACCTGTTTACGCTCTACATCGACATACTGTGTTTTGATTTCATCCAGATTAATGGCCGGTTTCAACAAAAACACTTTGGCGTCTATCTCACTATCCTGACTACTGTCGCAAGTATTGCCGGTGCCTTTACGAATACAGCCGACCAGCACTTTATGCTGCCAGTCATAAATCGAATAATGTCCGCTGGTTGCAGGTCCATTCACATTGCGTACCTTATCGCCTGGATTATTGGCTGACTCGCCAACCAAGTTCAAACAATGATTTTCCAGGCCTTCCAAGCCTGGGATGATTAATTTTCGCGCGTCGTTAGGGTCTATTAAGCCCGACTTATCAACCTTGGCACCATATAAATTTCTTATCCTTATTTCGTTATGCAACAAGCACACATCCTCAAGATCGCCTTTTTCATCTTCGGCGCTATCGGCAATAAAAATATTCTTCATGCCGGCTTCAATCAGGCTGAATGCGCCCAAGTTGTCATTATTGCCGCCATCCATCAAATGCATGTATGACGAACGGGTTTTATCCTCGGTTTGCCCACCCAAAATGCGTAAAGCACCATCGGTATAATACAAAGGAAACGGCAGTGTATTGTGCAGATAGCGCCAGCCTTCGGCGACATTTGGATTATCTATATCTTTCCCCCAATCCTGGCCGGCCAAGTGTAGAAAAATTGCCGAGAAAAATCTTAAACCCCACTTTTGCGAGAATACCGATTCATTGGCGTCGGCAAATGCAGCGGAGGCGGTAACGGCGTCCAACAAATCCAAGTCGAAGCGGGCATCGCTCCCGGAATCTTTCATCTGAAAATCGCCGTATAAGCCAGTTCTAACCCCATAGGGCGACATTTGCATGGTGTACTGAGTAAAATCGCGCTGTCCGGGCAAAGACCAACCCAAGAAGCTACGTTTCCTGCTGGCAGTAGCGTTGATAAACCAGGTTGGGTATTTAATGTCTTTGGCTGAATTCAGCGTGTTTTCTAATTGTTGAAACGTCAGTTGACGGGCTTCTTTAGCTCGATCATTTGCTTGGCAATGCAGGAAATAGCAAGGTTGTTTATCGTCGGCAACGTCGTTGATGTCATCAATATCTTCCTCAAGATTTACGAATATGCTGTTTGTCGGATACCAGGCATAACTGCTCCAAATCCCCTCTTGATAGGCATGCCGGGTGCGAGACAAATTCACCGGCCAGTCGAATACCGTGCGGGCAATAAAATTGGGCACAAAAATGGCGGCCGTTTCAGCAACCAGTTTCAAGCCGGTAGCAATCTCATTGTCATCCTCTTTACCGTCCATGCCTGGCTTGCAATCGCTTTGCAGAACATCTTGCCGGCAGCGAAGATACTGCTGGAATTTGAACTGCTCTTTTTGCTGTTGAGTGGCAAGGTTGCAAAAAGGCCTAGTTTGGTTGGCATAACCTGGCAATACTTGGCTGTAATGCTCCGGCATGCAATCGGCAAAATAGTCCGTGATTTGCGGATTGCCAGGGTCTTGATCATGCAACATCAACTTGCTGTACAAAAACAACGAGGCGTAGCTGCCGCCGGAGACGCTAGAGATGGCGTCGAATTGGCTCAGGCCTTTGCCGCCATTGCTTTGCACGGCAGCCGCCAACACCCCCATTGCGTAAGACGCCGCCTTGGTGCCGCCGCCGGAAAAGGCCAAGCCGATCTTTTGGGGGTTGCCTGCGGTTTGCTGAGGGCCTAACAACTTTTCGGCGGGAAATTCCGGCGGCGTGACGGATTGATTCGCGCAGGCGCTGAGCAGCAAGGCCACGGCAATGCTCAAGACGGACGGGGTGATGGGCTTCATGCAAAAAACCTCAAAAGTGTGGTACGCCCAGCGTTTGGCTTAAAGGGCGTGGGTAGTAAAAAAAATCCGGCGCTAACGCGCCGGACGGTAAAGGGAAAAGCATAAAGCGTAAAGTTAAGGGTCCTGGGCGAGACGGAAGCCGAGGTAGTGAAGGCGGTAGTTGGCGTAGTACCCGTCGCGGTACGACGAACGTTGGTAGCTCGGTCCGCTATCACGGGAACCGCCGCGTAACACACGCAGGGAACAGTCGCCGTCATAGCACGAACTGGTCCACTCACTAACATTACCACTCATGTCGAACAAGCCCCAGGCGTTGGGTTGCTTTTGCCCAACCGTGTGAGTGCTTCTACCCGAATTTTCATCATACCAAGCTACCGTGCCAATACTATCGGAGCCACAGTACTTGTGGCTGCTACCGGCCTGACAGGCGGCATACCATTCGTCCTCGGTCGGTAAGCGGTGGCGTTTACCGGTCTGTTGATTTAAGCGCTGGATGAATTGCTGGACATCGTCCCAACCGACTTGTTCCACCGGGCAGTTGTTGCCGCAGGTACTGAAGTAAGATGGATTGTTGCCCATGATTTTTTGCCATTGGCCTTGGGTGACTTCGTATTTGCCCATCAAGATGCCGTTGGGCAGTTTGACCATTTCAATGCCCCTATCGTCGGCTTTGCCCAGCTGTTTGAGCATGGCTTGAACTTGCTCGCTGTAAGGACCATTTGCACCGTATTGCGCCAGATAGGCTTCCAGTACCGGTTTGGCTTGCTCGAGTTTTTGTTGTTGAAACAGGCTAAGGCCGTACAGAAAACCGAACGATTGCGGCAACGGGCTGTGTTGGCTTTGCAGTTGTTCCAGATAGCGCTCGGCTTGGGCGTAGTTTTTAGCGGCCAGGGCTTGCGTGGCCTGGGTGGCGAGTTGTTCGGCGCTGCCGGCGTGGGCGTTACTGGCAAGCAGACTGCCGGCCAAGAGGAAGATAATCAGTCTGTTAGGCATAGTGATGCGCATCCATGTTGAAAATAAAACGGGGTAAAGATTAAAACCCTTAATCGCGCTTGCCACTGCCGGGGTTGGGCGGGGGCGGCTGGTTGGGGTCAATCGGGTTGGTTTGTTTGAGCGTGTCTTTACCGAACTCGCTGAGTTGTTTGGGTAAGCTAGGCTCAGGCGATGCTTGTAGGGTAGTGGCGCGGCAAACGGCAAGGTTGCCTTTTACTTCGCATTGGCAATCGGCATCAGCGGCGGGCAACTGGGCGCGGGCGGCGTTGCAGGCTTGATCAGCACTGTTGCCGGCGCTGGTGGCTGTTACGGTTTGCAGCGGGGCGTTTGAGGCAGCTGCGCCGTTGGTTTTGGCGGCAAATTCGCTGTCTTTAAAGGCCTTGGCCGGTTCCTTGGCGTTAGCCGGTAAGGCGGCGATAGCGATGCGGCATTGAAAGCCGACTGTGTCGGTCATGGGTTCGCATTGGCAATCCCCGCCATTGTTGGCAGCGACTTGGGCGCGGGTACAGGCACTGGCTTCGGTTTCGCCGTTGGCGGTGGCGTAAATTTGAGCGCCCTGTTGTTTATAGCTGCCGTATGGGTCTGGGAAAGGTACTTTGGAATTAACACTGCGGCCCCAGATTTTATATTGGCCAGTGCCTTCGCAAGTCCACCAGTTGTGTTTAGCCTGCAGGTTAAGCGCAATGCCAACGCCGCAGTTCCAATCGCCATTGCTCATTTGCAGGCAATAGCGGGCGTCCATCGGTGCATCGCAACGGTTGCTAAAGTTGATGCGAATTCCATTGGGTTTGGTACATTCCTTGCCCTGGATGATTTCGTCGACCACGAAGCAGGCATCGGGGTCGGCGGCGTAGAGCTTAGGCGTAAACAAATATAAGATTAAAATCAGATAGCGCATTGCGGTATTTCCCCGGGTGAATAGCCAAGTTTTATAAAACGCTTATTGCAGTTTTTTACAAATAGCGATCCCTTGGGTAATTTCAGCTTTCCAGGATTTGCCGTCTTTGCAGGCTATGGCTTGTTCATAACCTTCAAACTTGATTCGGTCAAAACGCCATCCGTCATCGCCATTGCATAGCTCATTGGCATAATGGTCACGCACCCTTTTTGCCCAACTGATGGCGCCAGATTTTTCAAATTCACAATCTTTCCATTGGCCGGCGACAGCGACTTCTTTGAAGATATACTCGGGCTTTTTGTTACTATTTTTTTGCCCTGCGAGATTGTCACTGCCGGCGTCAGCGGCGGCTTTAGTGCTGGCTTGGCCAGGCAAACCTTTGATGTTGGCCTGATAAGAAGCCGGGCTTTCACGACAAGCTTTGTCAATCTCGGTTGTTTGGGAGCCGACGGCGCTGAATTGGAAGTTGTTCCAGTATGCCGGGTCCGGTTTGATGATCGAATACTTAACCGCATCTCCGGGTTTGAGAATGTCGCAATTGGCATTCATTAACGAGCCATCGTAGTTTTTTTGTTTTATGCAGGCCTCTATCGTAAAACTGCATTGATTCTGCACGGCTGCCACCGGCGAGAAGCCGGGTTGGTTATCTATGCTGGGCACAGCGCATCCGCCGACATTGGTGATACAGCTATTTCCGGCAGCGACGGCTTTACGCCCAACCAGTTGGTCGGCAAATTGATTGAGTATCTCGTCTACCGTAGGGGCTTTTGCCGCCGGTTGAGCGATGGCCACTGCTTGGCCAACTTGAGTAACAGCGGTTTGGGATTGGGCTTGCAGTTGTTTGGCCTCCTGTTGTAACTCTGCTTGTCTGCGTTGATTTTCCAGTTCCATTTCCGCCAGCATTTGTTGGCGGTCGGCTTCGGATTTTTTGTACATGGCCTCGGCTTCGCTAATGGTGACTGTTGATTCGTTGACTTGACCGTTGGCCGGTAGCGGTACTTCAACGGTCGCTATGACATGACAGGATTCGCGACCGCGTCGATCGACAGTACAATCTTCTATGGTTTCCGTCATTTGGCGGACTTTACGTTTTGCCGCTTTGCCCGGCTTGATGGTTTTGTATACCGCACCATCAGGCGTTTCAGCCACAGCGGGTTGGATGAGTTGCGCTACTGCGGCCAAAATAAACAGTAAGCGACGGGCAGGCTTTGCGGGCATTTAAGTACTCCATGACGATTGCCGAAAAAAACCGGCGGGATACTAACATGAGGAATGCTGAATCTGCGAATAACTAAGGTGAGTTAAAGCATTGGAAGATCAATCTGTTTTGGAAGTCAGCCAATTTTGACTTCTTGCGGTTTTTTGCCGCCACTGATTAAAATCGTTATATCCCTGAAACGATTGATTACAAGGAAGACTATGCCAACCCCTATTGAACCTAAATCACTGACCCGCTATGCCTCCTCCAGAAAGCTGGTGGTGCTGCTGCATGCATTTACCAATACCGCCGATAGTATGAAATACGTCAGGGCCGTGGTTACTGAAAGTTATGGCATCAGTGTCGCGGATATTTTTATACCTGAGCTGCCGCTCGCGACATGGTCCTGTGCCAACCCGGTGGCGGTTTGCAATCAACTTCTTGAGCAAATCGATGTCTTGTGGGCCGAGCGCATCGAGAAATATCACAGCCCATACGAGAGCATCATGTTTGTCGGCCATAGCTTTGGGGCGTTGTTGTGCCGGAAATTGTATGTCTACGCCTGCGGGGAAACTGCTTTAGCCCCGTTTGAACCGGGCATTAGACTAAAAACACTACGTCCATGGGCCGGCAGCGTTGAGCGGATTATTCTGCTGGCCGGTATGAATCGCGGCTGGAGCATTTCGCATCATATGTCGCTGAGCAAGGCTTTCTATTTCAGTTTAGGGGTCGGCTTCGGTGGTGTATGGCAAGCCTTAACACGCAAAAAGCCGGCAATCATGCACATCCATCGTGGCGCACCGTTTATCACCAATCTGCGTATTCAGTGGCTGAGCATGCGATATAACGCGAAACACAAAGGTGTCGGCAACGCTTTGACGGTGCAGTTATTGGGCTCTATCGACGATATGGTTAGCCCGGAAGATAATATCGATTTGGTCAGCGGTAGTGATTTTGTTTATCTGGATGTGGCTAAAACAGGGCATGGCAACATCATAGATATGGATGAAAAACCGGATGCGCAAGACCGTAGGCGAAAATTCCGCGCGGCTCTGTTGAAGGATGAACAAACCTTAAAGCAGGAATATAACCAGTTGCCACGTGACGAAAGTTTGCTTGTTTCGCGTGACAAGGTCACCGACTTGATTTTTGTTATCCATGGCATCCGCGATCCTGGTTACTGGACACACAAAATCGCTCGTCGTGTTAAGCAGCTTGGCAAAGATCACCATAAAACATTCGAAACCGAGACCTCCAGCTATGGCTATTTCCCCATGCTGTCTTTTCTATTCCCGTGGCGGCGTCGTGAGAAAGTGGAATGGTTGATGGATCAATATACCGAGGGTTTGGCGCAATACCCCAACGCTGAGTTCTCTTATGTCGGCCATAGTCACGGAACATACTTACTAACCAAAGCATTGAAAGAATACCCGTGCTGCCGCTTCAAGCAGGTGGTGTTGGCCGGTAGCGTGGTAAGAACAGATTACGCATGGGAAGCCTTGCTAAAGCAGGGACGGGTAGGAAAGGTTTTGAACTACGTTGCCTCTGGCGACTGGGTGGTGGCTTGGTTTCCAAATGCCATGCAGATGTTGAATTGGCAAGATTTGGGTGGCGCAGGCCATAGGGGGTTTGAATCCGACCAAGTCAATCAAATCCGCTATGCCAAAGGTGCGCACAGTGCTGCCTTGCACGAGGATAATTGGGATGAAATTGCCAAGTTTGTGATTACCGGTAAAACAGATGGGCTACCCGCAACTATCAAGGAAGGTAAACAGTCGTTTTGGGTTAGCGCGGTCAGCAAAGTGGCCCCGCTGCTGTGGTTGGGCGTAATCTATTTGCTCTATCTGATTGGGCGCGAATTTTGGCCTGATTTGAGTGCAGAGCAATGGCGGAGTTTGGTGTTTAGCGGATTGTATGTGGCTGGTATTTTGTTGGTCTTGACTAAGGTTTGAAGATGGTTACAGCATTTATTAAGGACTTACAGTAAGGCAACTCCTATTGGTTAAGTCGAATCTGAAAATCTTGAACTTCAATCGGCAGTCTGCTGTTGCATCCTTAGCCGTCTTTTAAGTAATTGAGGATTTGAGTTTGCGATTGATCGGTTATGGCCGAACTTGCTCTATTAGAATGTTCGGCTTGAAATGTTTCTGTATTAGTGGCGCAAAATCCGGAGTTTTCCCTTCTCGTGGCACCCGATCTAGGTTTGGACGCTGGGACAGGCGGGAAGCTTAGGAAGGACGATGAAGCCAGTTTATAGGCGGCAAAGTGCGGTGGGTATAGCTTGCAAGAGCTTTAAGTGACATATGTTGGTGCTTTTTATTATCGAGTGCCAATCATCTAATCGGCTTGCGTATTATCCAGAATGAAGGTACACAATGCGATCAACAATTTATTCTCTAGCTGGCCTGTGCAGAAAATCCGAACCGTGTTTTTCGCCTGACCTTGCTAGCCTGAGGCAAAGGCGTCAACGTATATCCAACAATTGCTAGCACTACCCCACGGAGTATCTGGCATTGCGGTAAAGCCCTGAATCCTGGCGGGCCGAAGAAAGTATCTACAAGCAGTTGCCAAAATGGAGCTGCTGCCTTTTCTGCCGTACTGAATACCTCTTGGGGGGTAAAGCCTTGAGCGGAATAACGGGTCGGCACCAGCAGGCCTAGACCAAAAACTCTACCTCAGCGCAACAACGCCAAAACCTTGCACAAAACCAGGAACCAAAATTTATCGGGAAAACGCCGCGATAAACCGCTCCCGTAACTTATCCATGCCCAGCACGGGCGCATCGCTGGCCGGCAGCATGCCGTCCGTCCATTGCCACTCCTTTATTGCATCCATCACCTTGCTATCGCGACTAATCAGATGCACCAGCACATCGTGGCTATCCGATTCGCAGGTCACAAACGGTGCTGGTTGGTGGTCGCCCAGCACCAGCAGTACCAGGTTATCGTCACCATAGTTAATCGCGTAGGAGATGATATTCGCCAGCGCATATTCGATGGATTTTCGATATTGTTCGCGGATGCGCTCGGTGTTTTGCCAAACCACTTCCGGGGTGTCGCCGACGCGGGCTTGATTGAAGATGCTGCCGTCGCCGACCTGGTCCCACTGCACTAGCTCCGGCAACGGCGTCCACGGCGCATGCGACGAAATCAAGGCCAGCTCGGCCATCAACGGTTGGCGCGCGCCGGGTTTGCGCTCCAAGGCTTGCAGGGCCGACAGCGTGTATTGGTCAGGCATCGTGATCCAGTTGAAGGTTTGGCCTTGGTAGCCCAAGTCTTGCGCGGCATAGATGCGGTCGTAACCGAAGTATTCGCCTTGCGGCCAGGCCATGGTATGTGCCGGTTGTACCGCCACGGTGCGCCAGCCGGCCCGGTGGAACAGGCGATTCAAGGACGGGCGTTGGCTCATCACCAAGCGGTCGTAGCGGGTCTGGCTATTGATCCATAAACCGGACATCAGGGTGCCATGCGCCAGCCAGCTGATGCCGCCGTAAGTCGGCGAGGTCAGGTAAGCGCTCCGCGCCGACAAACCGTTTGCGGCCAGATCGGCGCTGCTTTGCTGTAATAGGGGACGGATATGTGCGGCGTAATCGGCTTTGTCGAGCACGGTCCGGCCATACGATTCGATGAACACCACCAGCACATCCTTGCCTTTCAATTTTTCGAACAATGCGCTGTCCGGCACGGCGGCATAAGGGTCGCTATCGACGACGTTGTTGAAACTTTCCTGATCGGCCATGCCGCTGCGGATGCTGGCAACGTGCTGGGCCATTAGGTCGTAAAACGGCTTCGCTGCTGGCGACCAACCAGCCAAGGCGCATGCGCTCCAAACCGTCAGGCCGGCGCATAAGGCCAGCCCAGTAATTTGCGCCGAACTTTGCAGCAGCGCTTGTACCCGGCGCAGCAAGGTGTTGGTCAGCCAAAAGATACTCAACAATAAGGCGATTAGCAAACCCGCAACGACGATGGCGCCAATTTGGCCAATGGTGCCTTGCAGTAGATTCATGCCGTCCGCCGGAAAGCGGGAATCGAGTACCGGGTTGAACGGCCGGTCGAAAACCTGGTATGCCGCGAGGTCGGCCATTTTAAAGATGATCCCCGTCGCCAGCAGTCCGGTGGCGCATAATCGAATCACTAAGCCGACCCGGCCCGGCACTAGCAGCGCCAGTCCAAGCAATAGCGCTTCTAACGGCAGGTAAGCAAAAGCCTCCAACGAGATCGAGCTTAAGCGATTGGGGATAAGCAACGCCGTCAATACATAAATCACCGCGAAACCATTCAAACCGGTTGAAAGATGAGCTGTCCGGTGAGAATGGAAAATCCTGTTATCGCCTAGCATCTATAGCCCCGCAAGCTGGTTAAATGTGGCCGGCAAAACCGTTGCCGATAAAGTGAATTTAAGTTTGCTGAGGCGGGCATGCTAAGTCGAATGTGCTGTTGTGTGTTTAAGGATGATACTGCTTGCAAGCAAAAACAAAGCCAAACTGGCACGGCATCTGCTTGAGCTTATCGGTCAATCCGACTCAGTAACAGACACACATGCAACGAACCGAGAATGCCAACTTAAATTTTCTGCAGCACGAATTGCGCGTAATCGCCCAATTGGGCTTGGGCGTGTTGCTGATCGGTTTTGGTGTATTCAGCGTTGCGGAAAATTGGCAGCTTGCCGGCCTCTGGCTGTTTCGGGCCAGTCTAATTTGGGCTTATGTCTGCCTATGCGTATGGCGGCGTTTACCGTTGAACCGCGCCAGTTTGGAAGCGCCACTTTACGGTAGCCTCGGCTGGGGCAATCGTTTAACTCTCATGCGTGGCGGATTTATTGCGCTGACCGGCGGCTTTTTGTTTATGCAGCAAGCGCTTGCCGCTTATCTTTGCTTGCCGGCGATGTTTTACACGCTGGCGGCTATCCTCGATAGGTTGGACGGCTTCGCGGCTCGCCGTAGCGGACAGGTTAGCCTGTTGGGTAATGAATTGGATATTACCTTCGATGCGCTGGGATTGGTGATCGCACCGCTATTGGCAATCGGTTTGGGCAAACTGCATGGCTCTTATCTGCTGTTGAGCGTGGCTTACTATGTTTATCGGTGGGGCTTGCAGCGCCGTAGCTTACTGGGGTTGCCCTTATACGACTTGCCGGAAAATCCTTTGCGTCGGACTTTGGCGGGCTTTCAAATGGCGTTTGTTGCCGTAGCGCTCTGGCCGCTGCTTGACCCCGAGTTGACCGCTATCGCCGGCATTGCCTTCATGTTGCCGGTACTGTTCGGATTTGCGGCGGACTGGTGGGTGGTGTGCGGTAGGTTAAAGCAGCAGGACTATCAGCGCTTGGCAAATTGGAGCGCGCAGTATTTTCAGCCAGGGCTGAGATTATTAGTACCGTTGCTGCTGGTTTTGCTGATACCGGATGCCATCGACACCAAGGACAAACTGCTGGTGCTAGGCGCTGCGCTGGTTGTGCTTGGCTTGGCCGGGCGCTTGGGAGCGTTGATCGTGATCGTCTCCTTGGGTTGGCATTATCCGTACGATAGCAATCCTATTGTGTCTTATGGTTTGATCTTCTCTGCCAGCTGGATTTTGCTGCTGGGTACCGGCCGTTATAGCCTTTGGAGATGGGGCGACGAGTGGATTCAACGCTATGACGGGGCCTGATGAACTGGTTTAAGGCGCTGCCGATTTTATTGTGGTTGCCGGCGTTGCTGCTAGCTGGCACGGTGTTTAGCCAATTGCCGCTTGGCGCTATTAACCGGAGCATAGCCACATTATCTATTAGCCAATGGCTAGCCTGGATAGCACTGAATCTTGCGATTATTTTTCTGGCTGCCCAGCGTTGGTGGGTACTGAGTGATTTGCTGAAATTACCGGTTGGTGTTGCTAAGTTATTGCTGATTCGCCAAGCCGGCCAAGCCGTCAGTTTCATCACGCCCGGCCCGCAATTCGGCGGCGAGCCTTTGCAGATTTTTTGGCTATACAAACGCTGCCATTTGCCGCTGCACGGGGCGCTGCTGAGTTTGGGCCTGGATAGGTTTTACGAGCTGTGGATCAACTTCAGTATCCTGATCTTGGCGGTGCTATTGCTGCTGGCTTCACCGGCCGGCGCTGTCGCCAACTGGCGGGAAATCCTGCTGAGTCTGACCGCTATCTTGCTGACCCTGTCCTTGCTTGGCTGGTTTATTTTAAAGCAGCCGGAACAGATATTGGCTGGGTTAAAGCGCCTGGCTCGGCGTTGGCAGCAGCATCCGCGCCTGCAAAACATCGAAACCCATTGGCAGCGCTTGGGTAGTGACTTAAAGGACGCTGTCACGGCAGGTAAGCCGGCTTTATGCAAAGCCTTTATATTTTCTCTATGCGGCTGGGCCGGTTTGCTATTGGAGTTATGGCTGCTGCTTGGCGTATTTGATTTTGCCCTGGATATGTCTGCATTTCTGGTGGTTTTGGTGGCGATGCGCCTGTCATTTTTGTTACCGCTGCCGGGCGGCGTTGGATCGTTGGAAGCGGCGCTATTCTGGGCGTTTCAATATTTGAGTTGGCCCGCCGAAGCTGCCATTGGCTTGATTGCGTTAATGCGTTTGCGCGACGCGATTATGCTCGTCAGCGGCTTGGGTTGCTTGCGCGTTTTACAGGCAAGACGGTAGCACAAGTGCTTGCCTGAAGGCAGGGTATCAGCAAACCCTGTCTGTATCGCAACAGTTGGCGCGCATTAACTCTGTTCAACAACGGAATTCCCTGGCGATTAAATACGGCACGATTAGTGCTGTTTTCCGAGCAGGAACCTTGCTCAAGGCATCCGTTTTGATAACCCATAACCAGAGAGAAAATGCATGAAAAAAACTAGCTTTGTTGCCGGCCTGCTCGTTCTGAGCGCCAACACTGCCTTCGCTCAACAAGCCCCCAGCGACGCCCCCAAACCGCCGCTAGGCTTTTTCGTTACCAGTGTTGGCTCCGGCAAAGGCGCGGACTTGGGTGGCCTGGCGGGCGCGGATGCGCATTGCCAAAAACTGGCGACTGACGTCGGTGCAGGCAACCGTACCTGGCGCGCCTATTTGAGCACCCAGGCCACGGCCGACCAACCCGCCGTCAACGCCCGCGACCGGATCGGCAACGGCCCCTGGGCCAACGCTAACGGCGCGATCGTTGCCAACGATGTTGCCCATCTGCATGGCGACACCGTGGAGTTAGGCCAATTGGGCAACAACGTGCATCGCACCACCAACCTCACCGAAAAAGGCGCGCAGATCAATGGCGTGGGCGCTACACCTAACCAGCACGACCTGATTACCGGCTCCAAGCCGGACGGCCGCGCCTACACCGATGCCGCCGACCACACCTGTAAAAACTACACCAGCAGCGGGGAAGGCAGCGTTCGCGTCGGCCACTCCGACCGCACCAATCGCGGTGCCACCGGCGGCAACGTCTCCTGGAACTCCACCCACGACAGCAAAGGCTGCAGCCAGGAAAACCTGGTCAGCACCGGCGGCGCGGGTTATTTTTATTGCTTTGCGGCGGATTGAGTTGGTTTGAGAGGGTGGGCACGATTAGCGTGTGCACCGTGTAGCTTATTGGATGGGCTGACGAAAGGAAGCCCATTGATTGCGAGTGATTGATGCGCTTCCCTCCGTTCAGCACATACTATGTAACTATGCGTAAATCCATCCACCTTGCCGTCGCTATCTTGAAATCCGGCAAACCTTTTGATCCAAATATTTCGATCATATAAGCGGTTTTAAGGCGTTATCTATGGCACTTCGATTATCGTTTTGTCGCAATTGGCATCGGTATACATGATGAATTTATGATAAAAATATTCGACGCCTTTGACTGGCAAATAACCAATTTGTATTTTTTCCGCACTCACGTCTTATCTCCTTGGGTTATAGCGTTACGTTTGCTATATACGAATAAACTTCAGTAATTTTATTGTCTTTGTTGAAGCGAATAATTATTTGTAAACCAGGCCTAAACAACAGAAACCATCGATCTTTCAACAATGGAATTTCGAGTTCAATTTCGTTTTCTTTCTGACCGTTAACTTTAAATCCGTAAGCAAGCATGATTTTAAACTGCTCAAACAAATTACATTTTGGATTGAGATACTTATCCGAAATATGATTTACTTTAATGAATGAGTCGTTTCTATTCTCCTGATTAAAAAATGCATCCACCTCCTTAATCATTGCCTCAAGTCCTGATGACGTACATTCAAGATTAGAATTAGCAGGCTGGTGAAAAACCCGCCGATATTTCCCCTTACCCACGATGTTCGTGATTTTTTCGAGTTGAAATCGGTCATGACATCGAGTTTCAAGCGTTTTGCCCCGGTTTCAAGGGCTTTTTATTCGCCTGAAGCCGTCTGTGGACGGTTTTCAGGCGAACTTCACCCTAGGCGGGTGCACTCCACGCCGGTTTCGGCGTGAACACCAATAGGTTGAGCATGCGCGTCAGGTTGTAGGCGGCAAAGCAAAACAAGGCCTGACCCGCGACTTTGGCTAAGCCGATGTGACGGGTTTTGCGCAGGCCGCCGACCGTTTTGACCCAGCCAAAGGCTTCTTCGACGATTTTGCGGCGCTTGAGACTTTGGGCGTAACCTTTGCCGCGCGCGGTGCGGCCGTCGACGGCACTGCCAATCTTTTTGCGGGCCACATGGGCTTTGATATCACGGGACTCGAGTCCGTTGACGAACGCCGGTTGGTCATAGCCTTTGTCGGCACCGACGCTGCCACCTTGGGGCACGCGGCGTTTGATCATTTTTTGCGCGGCTTCGATTTCGGCGGTGCCGGTGGCTTGAGTGGTTTCGACATCGACAATCAGGCCGTTGCGATTCTCGGACAAGGCATGGGTGATGTAACGCAGTTTGGCCTCGGTGTATTCGCCTTTCTTGTAAAGCCGGGCTTCGGGATCGGTTGTACTTTGATGGGTGGCGTTGCTGCGCTTTTCGCCACTGAAGTCGATCTCGGGATTGCGGCCGGCGGGTTTATCGGGACCACTACCATCTTTTTTGACGAAGCTTTTGTGCGAGGCCCAGGCTTCAATGAGGCTACCGTCGACACTGAAGTGTTCGTCGGACACCAGATTTTGCCATTCGGCTATGGCCAGTACCCGCTCAAAAAATTCGCGACTCAGGGCTTCGGACAGCAGGCGTTCGCGGTTGGCACTGAACACTGTGCGTTCCCACACGGCGTCGTCGATGCCCAGACCGACAAACCAGCGAAACAACAGGTTGTAGTCCAGTTGTTCCATCAACTGACGCTCACTGCGAACGGTGTACAGCACTTGCAACAGCAAGGCGCGCAGCAGTTTTTCAGGGGCAATCGAGGGACGGCCTGTGTGCGAGTAACGCTCGGCAAAGACGGCATCCATTGAGGCCAATACGCCATCAACCAGTAGCCGTAAACGACGCAACGGATGCTGTTTGGGAATACGGTCTTCCAGGCTAACATAGCTGAACCAGCTGTTTTGAATGGCATCGTGTCCGCGCATTGAAAGGCTCCAAATTTAGGTAGCCTATTTTAACAGTTAGCCGCTCATCTATGCCTTAGCTTACTTGGCTTTTCGAGTTTTTCACCAGCCTGTTAGGGCCTGCAAAACTAGACGGCGTAAAAAATAAATTTGTTAATGCAATTAAAGCCGTAAAGCGCAATAACCAACGGGCTTTGCGCCGTATTTCTATTTCTTTCGTATTATTCAAACCCATATCAATCTTCTTCATAACCTTTCCAATCCAAAAAATTCGTGTCCCAGAAACATGTTTTCGATTTTTCATGATGCTATTTTCATTGGGCAGAACACACACCTGCATCCATTGCAAATAGATGCTGTTACTTAACCGTACGGAAGGATTATCGCAAAATCTCAATATGATTCGTCAGGACCGTAGGATGGGTAGAGCAACGCGAAACCCATCAAATAAAACCATAACCACCGTTATCCCAAATTTAAATCATTTTCCAATCCCATCACTCCGCACCAATTGGCGGGAATAATCCCTCGTTTAACATACCGATGAAACGATGAATAAGGCCAATCCGCGACGGTTATGACATAACCATGTTTTACTGGATTGAAATGAATATAATCCACATGCTTGGCAAAGTCGTTATCGTCTTTTATTTGATGCTCCCAAAATCGTCTTTGCCAGATTCCTCTTTCATTTTTACGAATACGGCTATCGGAAATTTTCTCACCAATTTCGATATGCCTGGAAAATTCTGATTTGATTTGTCGCCAGCGCAAACTGAAATCATCGTCACCATCAGGTAATGTCCAAATGGCGTGCAGATGTTCCGGCAACACTACAATCGCTTCCATTGTAAATCGATGTTTTTGTTTAACCATACGGAAGGATTCTCGCAAAATCTCAATATGATCGGTCAGTAGTGTTTGGCTTCTATCAGCTAGGGGCTGTTGCCATTTTGTCATAATCCCTTTGAAAATCGATTGGCGAGCCATATTGATTGAGTTTTCAATCAAACGATAACTAGCGAATGCCACGCCAACTGCTTACAGATACCCACTGGGAAAAGCTAAAAACGATTATGTTGAGTTTCAGCATTTACGACAAACCCGGTCTTCGGCAAACGGTCGAAGGGATTTTTTATCGTTTGCGTGTTGGCTGCCCTTGGCGAGACTTGCCCGTCGCTTTTGGCAAGTGGAATGCCGTGTACAAGCGCTTCAATGCCTGGTCACTGCAAGAAAAGCTGAGGGGTATCTTTCAGGCGCTAGTGATTGAGCCTGATTTGGAATGGCTATTTATTGATGGCAGCATTATTAAAGCCCATCAACACAGTAGCGGCGGCGCCCATGAAAATCCAACAGCCATCGGGAAATCGGTCGCAGGCAACACGACCAAAATCCATATGGCGGTTGATGCCGGTGGACTTCCCATCCAGTTCTCGATTACGGGGGGCGAAGTACATGACTGCAAAGAAGCGCCGGAATTTGTGGCCAAGCTCCCCCAGGCGGGCTACATGATTGCAGACAAAGGGTATGACAGCGAGCCGTTACGGATTCAAATTCGAGACCAAGGCACAGTCCCCATCATCCCAAGAAAACAAAATTCAATAGTCGGGAATGAGGAAATGGACTGGTGTCTCTATAAATATCGCCACCTCGTTGAAAACGTATTTGCGCGACTGAAACATTTTAGAGCTATTGCCACCCGATATGACAAACTAAAACGCAATTTTGAAGGTGCTATCGCCCTGGCTTGTGCATTTATATGGTTACCGATGTGAAACGGCAACAGCCCCTAGATTTACCGTAAAAAAATAAGTGCCACCTTGGACACGATGGCGACGGTATTCAGTCATTTTTTTCAGCGTAAGTTTGAAGTTAGCGATGGGTTTCGCTTCGCTCTACCCATCCTACGAAGCCCATTGAGTTTAGCCCAAGCTTAGTCCTGTGAGCCATCCCGCTAAATTGTTTTCCATACACCCGATCAACAATATCAGTATCTCCAGCAACACTTTTTATCCAGCCCGGCGTAATAAAGCCAGGCTTGGCAAGGCTTATAAACATGGCATAAATAGTGATACGACATTATCGGCATCACGCCTGTTTAATCCTTGAGAGTGAGTGGTCTATGTTTCGCACCGAACGATTTTTGTCTGTAGTTAATCCTAGTACCGGGCTGCCCGCCTGGTATTTTTTGACTCGGGAAGGCCGTAAAGGGCCGTTTTCCTCTAAAACCAATGCTCAGGTGGCGCTGCACCACTACATCGATAGCTGTGCCCGACAGGGACTTGCTAGCCGGCGCACGCGGTTATTGGCGAATGGCTGAGTGTTTATCGACTTTGCCCGATTACTTGACCCGATAAAAACGCGCGGATGCCGGCGCAACTTGTCTCCCATTTGGGATGGTCGGCATAGAATTGCAGGGCGTTAGCGCCCAATCGAGCCAGCAGTTGTCGATCATGATGCAGGGTTTGTAACAAATTGCCTAAGGCGACATGACCTTCGGGTTCGATCAAATAGCCGTTTTCCCCATCGCGAATAATCTCCCAGGCCGCGCCCGCCGTGGCGCCGATCACCGGCAAGCCAACCTGCTGGGCTTCCACGTAGACAATGCCGTAGCTTTCGTAAGCGGATGGCATGACTAATAGATGATGTTGCCGGTACAAATCGGCCAACGCTTCACCTTGCATTGGGCCGAGCAAGGGCACGCTTTGCGTCAATCCGGCATCGCGAATCAGGGTTTTAATTTCCGCGACATAGCCCGGTTCCATGTCCAGCCGTCCGACCACGCTGAGCAGGTAGTCCGGTGCTGGCAGTTGGTTAAGGGCTTTGAGCAATACATGCAAACCCTTGCGGCGGATGACGTTGCCCACCAGCAATATTCTCAGCGGTCCTGGCTCCAGCGCGCGGTTTAACACGGCTGTGTGATCGATGTTTACGCCCGCAAAATTATCGCCGGCCGGCACAGCAATACAGTGCGGAGGTAATTCGCCGGCCAGTAGCTGTCGGATTTGGCTTAGCGTGGTCCGGCTGTTGGCGATGATGCCGTTCACCGCTTGTAAATAGCGGCTCTCGATAATTCTGTACAGCCAGCGGCTATACCAAGGTGCTTGGTCGATGCTGACCAGCAGATGCACCAGGGCGATTAGCGGGATGTGCAGTTGACTGCTAATGCGCCGATTTAAATTAAACACCGCCGGATGCACCATAGCGTCTTGAATCAGAATATCCGGCTTGGCTGCGGCGATTTTCTCCAGCAAATCGCCGGTAATATTTTCCGCCAACAGCCGCCAATAATTATGTGGCGGCAAGCTGATGATGCTGACCTGATCACCTTGGCTTTGCAGGTAAGATACCAACTTGCGGTTATACAAATAACCGCCGCTGACGCTATTCATGTCGCCAACGACCAGCAAGCCAATGTGCATGATGTTTGCCGGTTTAGAACGCCAAACGGTAAGCCGCCCAGCAGGTGGCGTTTTCCCAGAGTTTTACCCGTAGTCTACCGGTGCCCGGCGGATTGATAGCCGCCGCGATTTTTTCGCAGATGATGCGGCTGAAGTGCTCGATACTGGGGTTTAAACCAGCAAACTCCGGCTTGTCGTTGAGCATTTGATCGCGAAAGCCGGTGACGATTTCATCCAAAGCAGCTTCGATGGCAACAATATCTACCAGATAGCCGTGCTGATCCAGTTCCTCGCCGTCGATACGCACTTCGGCGATGTAATGGTGGGCGTGGGGTTGGTTTTCGCTACCCCAATCGCCGCCGATTAAGTAATGGTTGGCGATAAAGTCTCGGCTGACGGCTACGCTGTACATATTGCTTTTCCTTGGGTTTTGGTGGCTATTTTTGTTACTGGCGGCCAATGCCTTGTTCGTTCTCTGGTACTAACATGTCATTTAGGCGAAGGTTAGACTAGGGTTTTATCCCCCCTCACCCCAGCCCTCTCCCGCGAGGAGAGGGGGCTAAATTCATGTAAAGCTATGGTCTATTAATAAATAAAAATGGCTTGTAAGACTTGTTCCGGCGCTTGATCCAGCAGTTTATAAACGTCTGCGGCTTGGTCGATGGGAATGCGATGACTGATCAGTGCTTGCGGCTTCACCTGCCGAATCATCCGCCAAGCCTGTTGAAAACGCCGGGTTTTATCCCAGCGCCCCGTCAATTCCGGCGCAATGCTGCTGACTTGGCTGCTGATGAATTTGATTCGATTGCGATGGGCCACCCCACCCAGTTGCACAGCAGCGGATTTGTTACCGTACCAACTGCCGATCACGATACGCCCGGAATAGCTGCATAACTCGATAGCCAGATTCAATGCCTCGGGCGAACCACTGACTTCAAAGATCAAATCGCAGCCGGAATTTGGGGTTGCCGACAAATCGACCGGCAATCGCAAAGTGTCTTTCAATTTCGCTATGTGGCTTTCTGACTTTGGATCGAAAGCGTGATGCACCCCCAGCCACTCAGCGTAATTGCGGCGTTTGCCGATTTCATCAAAAACCAGCAATTGCGCCAACGGAAAACGTGACAGCACGCTGGATAGCAACAAGCCGACGATGCCCTGCCCTAAAACCACCACCCGCTCCCCCAGCGCCGGACCACCGTCCAGTGCCAGATTAACGGCTGTTTCCATGTTGGCTAAAAATACCGCCGCCTCGGCTTCGACATCATCCGGCAATACGATCAGTTGCTCTGCCGTGGCAATAAAATGGCTGGCGTGCGGCTGAAATGAAAACACGCGCTTATTTAACCAGGCCGCATCAACGCCAGCGCCGAGCTGTTCAACGCGGCCGACACAGGCATAACCATATTGCAAGGGATAAGTGTTTTGCTGCTGCAACGCTGTCAATGAAGCATCCAGCGTAATATCGGTGGGTAATTGTCCCCGATAAACCAGCATTTCCGTGCCGGCGCTTATCGCGGAACAAAGACTCTTCACCAATATTTGCCCAGGCTGCAACGGCGGCAAGCGCTGCTCGCGGATTTCCACCTCTCCGGGCTTGGTATACCAAAGCTGGCGGGCCTTCATGCTACCGCCATCTCCCGGTAATGCAGATTGCCCCACATGATCAAATCTCGTCCCAGCATCTGCGAATGTAATGGACGAATTTGCGGTAACTGGCTTTTACAGCCTAAGTCCAGATTGCCGACGCCCTTGTAACCGCCGACCAAAGTCGGCGCAATGGTCAATACCAAGGCATCCGCCAATTGTGCTTTTAAAAAGGCGGTGATGACTTGACTGCCACCTTCTACCATCAGCGTGCGGATGCCTTTTTCCCAAAGTCGTTGCAGCGCTGCCGACAAATCAACACGTCCATCGTCGTCACCGTCTAAAGTGATAATTTCGGCGTTGCCGCCGAATGTCCCGTCGGGTTTTAAACAGGTTAACAGCCAACATTCTTTGTCGGTGCGCTGGCAGAGGCGAGCGGTCGGCGGCGTACGTAAGCCGCTATCCAAGACGATGGGTTGCGGGTTGTGCCCATCCCATTCCCGTACCGTTAATTGCGGGTCATCGGTCAGCACCGTGCCGATACCGACCAGGATGCCGTCATGCAGACTACGGAGTTGGTGGGTTAAACGCCGCGACTCGGAACCGCTCAAGCCCAAGGTTTCACCGGCGCGCGTGGTAATGCTGCCGTCCCAACTTTGCGCATAACTTAGCGTGACAAACGGCCGCTGCGCTGATTCGGAAAACGCTTGTTGGGCGGTCAGCCAGCGCTCAATCTGCTGGTTCACAATCATGTGCGGCTCGCTCGCTTACCCTGATAGCGGCAGGTTTAACCTGCAATAGATGATCCATACGCCTAACTTTAGTCAGCAAATAGCCTTGATTGTCAGCATTAACCGCGGCTTCCAAAGGAATACGAGCTTTGACAAGCATGCCCTCGCTTTCCAAAGCTTGAATCTTTAACGGATTGTTGGTCATCAGCCGTATCGACTTGACACCCAGCTCTTCCAGAATACGGGCCGCCAACGAATAATCTCGCTCATCGGCGCCGTGTCCCAATAGCAGGTTGGCGTCCACCGTGTCGTAACCCTGGTCTTGCAGATTGTAAGCGCGCATTTTCTGCAACAGGCCAATGCCGCGGCCTTCCTGGCGTAGATAGACTAAAACACCGGCACCCTGGCTGGCGATCAATTGCAAGGAGCGGTCCAGTTGTTCACCGCAGTCGCAACGTCTGGAACCCAGCACGTCGCCGGTAAAACATTCGGAGTGGATGCGCACCAAGACATTGTCGGCATCGCTGACACTGCCCATCAGAAACGCCAGATGTTCTTTGTTATCCAGGGTGTTGCTGTAATAGCAGAGTTGAAAGTCGCCATACGCCGTGGGAATTCGGGTGCTGGCGAGTCGGGAAACGGTAGATTTGGACATGGTGTTCGATAAATGCTGAATTCCTTTCATAAATCAACTTACGTGCCAGCTTTCAAGTGCTTGTTTGACATAGTATTTAGCAAATTAGCCATCTCTACACTGCTGCTTCACGCGCAGCGGTTGTTGACCTACTGTTGTTTTAACAACTATCAGGCAGCACAAGCCATGCATTCTGGTAGTTGAGCCTTTATACCTATGAAAAGCCACTTGATCAGGAAATGTCATCGCCATGTTTTGTAACAATCGGTAAAAAAAAGAAGCGCCTTGACGGCGCTTGAGAGGGAGGAGAGCCCTGAATGGATTAAAACCGCCGCGTCCAACCAAATTGCAGCGAAAACTGGCTCATCGCCAAATCGATGGATTGGCCCGGACTCAATGGATTTGGGCCCGTGATGGTTTTCTGCGGCGAATACATGAACGCAAAACTGAGTTCGTCCTGTTTGCTAAGCGCGTGACTCAAGCCACCGGTCAAGTGCCATTCCTGCACCCCAGGCGCCAGAATAGTAAATATCCCCCGGCAAAGCCGGGGGCTTTATGTTGTGAACCGCTCAAAGCGGTAAATAGGGTCGCTAACGCGGCCCTTTGTCATTAGCCGCCGATAGGCGGCGACTCATTGCCACAGATTCATTTGTTCGATTCGTTGGTCTTCCTGTTCTTGATGCCGGATATAGTCCCGTATCATCGTTTCGTCTCGACCCACTGTTGAAACAAAATACCCTCGCGCCCAGAAATGTTGACCGACAAAGTTCTGCTTCTTTTCACCATAAACACGGGCCAAGTGAATAGCACTCTTCCCTTTGATGTAGCCAATCACCTGCGACACCGCATATTTCGGCGGAATCGATATCAACATATGCACATGATCCGGCATCAAATGCCCTTCCAATATTCGGCTTTCTTTTTGACTTGCTAGCCTTCGGAACACCTCGCCCAAATGCTTGCGCAACGCCCTATACAGCGTTCGGCGACGGCACTTCGGAATAAACACAACGTGATATTTGCACTCCCATTTCGAGTGGCTTAAGCTTTCGTTCTCGTCCAGCAGGTTCTCCTCTCGCGTTTGCTTGGCGGCTCACGCTCTCGAGTTTCCTGATGGACTCCTCTAAATGTCAAACTCCTGCTGTCTCCCCGGCAGAGCCGGGGGATTTCTCATTTTTGGTTAAACAGCACCTCGGATCCTTCAATGGGTTGCTGCCCATAACTTAGGCCGCCGCGCCAAATCCAATCCGGGCTTTGCTGCCACTGCACCCCGGCTTTATAGATGGTCATATCGTTCCAGCCAAAACCTCGGCCGTCGGCGTGCCCCAGCAAATTGCCCTGAAAGGTATTGCCGACCGATTTAATCTCGCTGTAGCGGATATGCTCGACATCAAAGTTGGTAGTCAGCGCCTTGGTAACGTCCCAGGACAAACCGACATTAAAGCTGTCCGGAATATCAAAGCCACCGCCCTGGGCAAATAAGCCGGAATAGCGTTCAAACTTGGACATATAGATGCGGCTTTTGTAAGACGCACCCAATCGCAAACCCGGCGTTAACTCGGCCAACCCACCTACCCGGAAGCCGGCACCAAACGAATAATCACGCCCTTGATCCGATAAATGATCGGGTTCACTGGAAAAACCGAACTGACCGAATGTACCCAAGCCTCTGGCCTTGAAAGTCTGCGCCGCAAAAATCGGCGAAATTCCCAATGCGTAGCGGCCTTTGGCGAATGAATGCGCATAGGTGCCCACAATAAACGCCTGCGCCATATCGATACCGGTGCGGCCGGCGCCGAACGTGCCGTTCGCGCCGCTAAACAAGCCATTACCGTTGACCAATGGTTTGTAATCGGTGTTCATACCGCCATTGCCGTACATGGCTAAACCAAGGGTTTGCTCGGCATCCAATTTGTAACTCCAACCTAGGGTAGGCACCGGAAAATACTCGCTGTCGCTTTCGACCGACCCGGTCGCCAACATGCCGCCGCCGTTTACGCGGTATTCACGATGCGGGCTGAATAGTTCAAATTCCAAATCCAGGCGATCACCCACATAGGCCAGGCCCGCCGGATTGATCGCCGAGACAATCGCATCCTGCGCAAAACCGGTACTGGCCCCGGCCAAGGCTTTACTCCGGGTGCCGTAGCTGTGGGCAAAATAGCCGTTGGTGGCATTCGCGGCGGGCACGCACACGGCCAACGCGGTAAAAGAACCCAACAAGGCCCATGATATTTTTGCTAACGACATAAAAGGTTTCCCTGGGTGACAAGCTTAGGGAAATTCTATCGAGCGCCAGACTCTCTTTAAAAACGATATATTTCGATGTCTATTTCAGATATTGGCATAAAGACAATATGCGTAAGACGCACTGCATGTTGTTTTTATATTCAGGGCCGACACAGCACACCGAGCTGATTCTGCATAAACACCTGAGCAGCAATTGTTGCTAGTTGAGCAGCATAACGCCCTTCGCAGCAACCGAAACCATCCCCTGGTTGCGCCGGGTTTGCGGCCTACCGTTAAACGGCACAGCTCTTGCTGAGCTCAGCTCCAATTGAAATCAATCAGCGCCAAAAACCCAGTAGCGACATTGGCCAACCGGCCGGCATTGGCGGCAAACAGGATCTTTTGACCCGCACCGAACCCTACACCTATTTCAAACCAACAGGAGTTAACATGCACAAATTGCTATACCGAACGGCCGGTTTAACCGCGCTTATTTTCACTGGCTGTAGTTCGCTGCAGCAAAACAGCATCCAATTAGCCAGCGATGCCGCGGGCGTCACGAACCTCAAATCCATCGAATTTAGCGGCACCGGCCGTTGGTACCAATTCGGTCAGGCGCCGAATCCCGACCTGCCCTGGCCGCCGTTTGCCGTCAAAAACTACACCGCCGACATCAATTACGAAACCGCCAGCGCTCGCGTGCAAATCAGCCGTTTGCAAGAGATTGAGCCGGGGCGGAATCGGCCGCAACCCACCGAGCAAAAGCTTGATCAATACGTCAGCGGCGCTTATGCCTGGAATATTGCCTCGGCCGCTGCCGGCGCGACCAATACTAACCCCACCATCACCACGCAACCCACCGCTAGCGAAGAACGCGCCGCCGAAATCTGGGCCACGCCACAAGGATTTTTAAGAGCGGCGCAACGCCATCAGGCCAAAATTGAAGACAAAGGCACCGACACCGAAGTCAGCTTTACTTTGGACGGCAAATACCGCTACCAGGGGACATTGAATGCCCGCCATCAATTAACCAAGGTCAAAACCTGGATTGACAACCCGGTACTTGGCGACACCTTGCTGGAAACCCAATACAGCGACTACAAGGAATTTGACGGCGGCTTGTTTCCCAGCCATATCGTGCGCCTGCAAGGCGGCTATCCGATATTGGATTTGCACGTCACCACGGTAAAAGCCAACCCGCCAGTAGACATTGCGGTACCTGCCGAAGCCGCCAAGAAACCGAACATTATCGTCGCAGCCAATAAACTTGCGGACGGCGTGTATTATTTGACCGGCGGTACTCACCATAGCGTGGCTATCGAACAGCTTAACCATATCGTGCTGGTAGAAGCACCGCAAAACGAAGAACGCTCCTTGGCACTAATCGAAAAACTCAAGGAGACCATCCCCAACAAGCCGATCAAATACGTTATCAATACGCACGCGCACTTTGACCACAGCGGCGGCTTGCGCACCTTCGTGGATGCCGGCGCCACTATCGTCACCCATCAGCCCAATCAGGCTTATTACGAGAAAGTCTGGGCTGCACCGCATAGCATTAACCCCGACAATCTGGAGAAATCCAAAAAAGCGCCAAACTTCCTCAGCTTTGCCGGCAAGCAAGTCATTTCTGACGGCAAACGCAATATTGAAATTCATGCCTTGGCTGAGAATAGCCACAACGACGCCTTCGTTGCGGTGTATTTGCCCAAGGAAAAGATATTGATCGAGGCCGACGCCTACACGCCGCAATCTGCAAACTCGCCGGCGCCCACATCTGTGAACCCTTATTCGTTGAATCTGTATGAAAATGTTCAACGGCTTAAATTGGATGTTGGACAGATTGCTGCCTTGCACGGTCCGCGTGTGGTGACCTTAGGCGATCTGCGTAAAGCCATCGGCATCACCAAAGCTTCGCGATAAGCAGATCAACAATTGAGGCACCGGCTGAATGCCGGCGCCTCAATCTCAGCGCAAACAGGCCTGACTTAGAAATCCCAATAAACTTTCGATGCTGGCGAGCGCTGAGCGGGCGCCTCAGCAAAAAGTGGGTTCTGCCCCGCCATCAACACCCCACAGCCAATCGCTGCTGAATTTCAAGCAATCCCCCGCCGCAATCGCGGCTAGACCCTTTAAAACGCCACCTTCCCAAAGTTGGCATGTAGCGTGCTTTGTTAAATGCGTATTTGAATTAGCAATTTCACATTTATCCTCTCATCGTTCCAGTACTGCGCATGACTGACCTAAAAACCAAGTCGGAGAAAACTCGCGAGCGATTGTTGAATGCCGCCGGCCGCATCTTTGCCGAGAAAGGCTATCAGGACGCGACCATCGCCGAGATTTGCGAGCAGGCCCAAGCCAATATTGCCTCGGTGAATTATCATTTTGGCGACAAGCAAACCCTATATCTGGAAGCTTGGCGGCATGCCTTCAACCAGGAATTGGGCCAGCATCCGCCCGACGGCGGCGTGCCTCGGCAGGCTCCGGTTGAGCAACGGCTGGCCGGCCGTATCAAATCGCTAATCCGCCGTCTGGCCGACGACGAATCTTATTCGTTTGCCATCATTCATAAGGAAATGGCGCAACCGACCCGCTTGCTGGCCGACATTCTGGAAAAAGAAATCAATCCGCAGCGTCAGCAAATGTTCGGCTTGCTGCGCGAATGCCTGGGCCAGGACGCCAGCGAACAACAATTGCAATATTGCCACGCCAGCATCATGGGTCAGTGCTTTCAATTGCTACGCCTGAAACAGATGCAACAAGCCCGGCCGCAACGCGCCCTGCCCAGCGACATGAGCGACATCGGCGCCTTTGCCGAACATGTGGTGGACTTTTCGCTGGCCGGCATCTGCGCCATCCGTTCGCAAACCTTACCTAAACGCATCCAAGCATGAACCCACAAATTTCCGATTTACCCTCGTCGAGTAAGCGCCGGCCCTGGCTATGGACCGGCGCGATATTATTGGTGAGCCTGGCCGGCGCCGGCGTCTATTTTCAGCACAGCGAAGCCGCCCCGGATACTAAAGCCGAGCGCGGTGGCGGCAAAGGCCTGCGCTTTTTTGAACAACCAGATGCTCCTGCGGTCGTCGCTACCCAGTCAGCCAGCAGCGGCGATTTTCCGGTTTATCTGAACGCGCTCGGCACCGTCACCGCGCTGCGCACCGTCACCGTCAAACCGCGCGTGGACGGCGAACTGGTAAAAGTGGCGTTCAGCGAAGGCCAAATGGTCAAGGCCGGCGATTTGCTGGCGGAAATCGACCCGCGGCCGTTTCAGGTGCAATTGCAGCAAGCCCAGGGCCAACTGACCCGCGACCAGGCCTTGCTGCAAAACGCCGAGTTGGACCGGAGCCGCTATCAAACCCTGCTGGAACAAGATTCGATTGCCGCCCAACAAACCGTCACCCAAGAATCGCAGGTCAAACAATATCGCGGCAATGTCGAGATGGATCATGCCCTGATCGATAGCGCCAAATTGCAACTCGGTTATGCCAAGCTAACCGCGCCAATTTCCGGCCGGGTCGGCTTGCGGCAAGTGGATCAAGGCAACATCGTCAGAACCGGCGATGCCAACGGTTTGGTCGTCATCACTCAGTTACAACCGATCAGCGTGGTGTTCACGCTCCCCGAGGACAAATTGCCGGAGGTGGTGAAACGCTATCGCAGCGGCCAGATCATTAAAATAGAAGCCTACGACAGAGGCGGCAAACTGAAATTGGCCGAAGGCAAACTTACCGCGCTGGACAATCAAATCGACCCAACCACCGGCACCATTAAGCTGAAGGCGCAATTCGACAATCTCGAGCAAACCCTGTTTGCCAATCAATTTGTTAACGTGCGCATGCATCTGGATACCTTGCACGGCGTCACGCAGATACCCAGCAGCGCCCTGCAGCACGATACTCAAGGCGCATTTGTCTACGTGGTCGATGCCGAGAATATCGCCCACCTGCGCCGCGTCGAACCCGGCCCCAGCGAGGGCGAAAAAGTGGCTATCGAACATAATCTGGCACCCGGAGAACAACTCATCCTCACCGGCATAGACCGGGTCAAGGACGGCGGCGTGGTGGATGTGGCCGAGAAAGACGGGCAAGCGGTTGCTGCCAAACCCGAGTTGCAGCCCAAACCCAATGACGAATCCGGCAAACGCCGGCGGCGCGGATAAGCTATGAGTCTTAGCGATCCGGGCAAGGCCGGCTTCAATCCTTCGCGTTTATTCATCCTGCGGCCGGTAGCCACCTCCTTGTTGATGGTGGCTTTATTGTTGGTGGGCATACTGGCTTATCGGCTATTGCCGGTTTCGGCACTGCCGCAGGTCGATTATCCGACCATCCAGGTCACCACCCTGTATCCCGGCGCCAGTCCGGAAGTGATGACTTCCATCGTTACCGCGCCGCTGGAGCGCCAGTTCGGGCAAATGCCCGGCTTGACGCAAATGAGCTCTACCAGCTCGGGCGGCGCGTCGGTGATTACCTTGCAGTTTAACTTGCATTTGGACCTGGACGTTGCCGAGCAAACCGTGCAAGCCGCGATCAACGCCGCCGCCAACTTTTTACCCGACGATTTGCCTCAAGCACCCATCTACAGCAAAGTGAATCCGGCCGATACCCCCATCATGACGCTGGCGGTCAGCGCCAAATCGTTGCCTTTATTTAAGGTAGAGGATTTGGTCGATACCCGGCTGGCGCAAAAAATCGCCCAATTGCCCGGCGTCGGCATGGTCAGCATCAGCGGCGGCCAAAGGCCGGCGGTGCGGATCCAGGCCAACCACAAAGCGCTGGCCGCTTACGGCATCAGCCTGGAAGACCTGCGCAGCGCGATTGCCGCCGCCAACGTCAATCAACCCAAAGGCTCGATCAACGGCCCAACCAGCGCCGCGACGATAGACAGCAACGATCAATTGCGCTCACCGGCCGAATACCGCGAGTTGGTGGTGGCTTACAAAAATGCCGCGCCGGTCAAACTGGCTGACGTCGCGGAGGTGGTCGATGGTGCCGAGAACGTGCGTCTGGCCGCCTGGGCCAACGACAATGCGGCCGTTATCGTCAACATCCAGCGCCAGCCCGGCGCCAATGTGATCGAGGTGGTGGATAGCATTCTGGAACTGCTGCCCAAACTGCAAGCCTCGCTGCCGCCCGGCATAGACGTC
Organism: Methylomonas sp. PHL2-19; assembly: GCF_059331595.1. NCBI lineage: Bacteria > Pseudomonadati > Pseudomonadota > Gammaproteobacteria > Methylococcales > Methylococcaceae > Methylomonas > Methylomonas sp. PHL2-19. Next base: position 2,798,252 of record NZ_CP196839.1, on the reverse strand, counting down.
AAAGCGTTAACCGACCGCACCGTCACCATTCGCGCCTCGGTGCATGATGTGCAATTCGAGCTATTGCTGGCGGTAGCGCTGGTAGTGATGGTGATCTTCCTGTTCCTGCGCAATATCCCGGCAACCATCATCCCCGGCGTCGCGGTGCCGCTGTCTTTAGTAGGCACCTTTGCGGCGATGTATCTGGCCGATTTCAGCATCAACAATTTAACCCTGATGGCCTTAACCATCGCCACCGGCTTTGTGGTGGACGATGCCATCGTCGTCATCGAAAACATTTCCCGCTACATCGAGCGCGGCGAAGCGCCGTTGCAAGCCGCATTGAAAGGTTCGGCGCAGATCGGCTTTACCATTATCTCGCTGACTTTTTCGCTGGTCGCGGTATTGATCCCTCTGCTGTTCATGTCCGACGTGGTGGGCCGGCTGTTTCGGGAATTTGCGATTACGCTGGCGGTGGCGATCTTGATTTCGGCGCTGGTGTCCCTGACCCTGACGCCGATGATGTGCGCAAAGCTGCTGCGGCCCGGCATCGACAACCATAATGAAGACGAGATCGGCGACGACTGGTTCGGCCGTTTAATCAAGGCCTACGGCCGCAGCCTGAGTTGGGTAATGCAACGGCAAGCCGCGACCTTGCTGGTATTTTTCGTCACCGTGGCATTGACCGCTGCGATGTATATCCGGATACCGAAAGGCTTTTTCCCCAGCCAGGACACCGGCATCATTCAGGGTTTTTCCGAAGCGCCGCAAAACGTCTCGTTTCCAGCCATGGCCGAGCAACAGCAAAAACTGGCCAAACTGATACTGGCAGATCCGGCCGTGGAAAGCCTGTCGTCGTTTATTGGTGTCGATGGCATCAACGCCACGCCCAATAGCGGCCGGTTTTTAATCAACTTAAAGCCGCACGAGCAACGCCCATCGGCCAGCGAGATTATCGCCCGTTTAAAAGCCCGTCTCGCCGAATCGGCCGGCAGCGTGTTGTATCTGCAACCGGTGCAGGATTTGACGATGGAAAACCGGGTCAGCCGCACCCAATACCAATTTACCCTGGAAGGCGCCGACATCGACGATTTGAACCGCTGGACCTGCAAGCTGGTGGAGGCCTTGCAAGGCCGGCCGGAATTTGCCGATGTGGTCAGCGACGTGCAGGACCAGGGCCGCCAGGTGTTTGTGAAGATAGACCGCGCCACCGCCAGCCGGCTGGGTGTCAGCACTGCAGCGGTCGACAATGCTTTATACAGTGCCTACGGCCAACGTCTGGTCTCGACCATCTTCACTCAGGCCAATCAGTACCGGGTGGTATTGGAAGTCGATCCGGCCGAGCAGACCGGTCCGCAAGCCTTGAACGAATTACGCATACCTTCCACCAATGGCACGCAAGTGCCGTTGTCGGCCATCGCCGAGCTCTCGGAGCGGCCGACCACGCTGGCAATCAGCCATCTGGATCAATTCCCCGTAACAACAGTGTCTTTCAATCTGGCGCCCGGCTATGCGCTGGGCGATGCGGTCGCCGCCGTCGATGCCGCCAAAACCGAGATCGAATTGCCGCTGGCTATCCGCAGCGAATACCAGGGCGCCGCGCAAGCCTTCAAGGCCTCGCTGGGCAACACGCTGTGGCTGATTCTGGCCGCCATCGTCACGGTCTATATCGTGCTGGGCGTGCTCTATGAAAGTTACATTCACCCTATCACCATCTTGTCCACCCTGCCCTCAGCCGGCGTCGGCGCCTTGCTTGCTTTGCAAGTCTCCGGCGGCGACTTGGGCATCATCGGTATCATCGGCATCATTTTGTTGATCGGCATCGTCAAAAAGAACGCAATCATGATGATCGACTTTGCCTTGGAAGCCGAACGCAAGCAACATCTGCCGCCCGAACAGGCGATTTTTCAGGCTTGTTTGTTACGCTTTCGGCCGATTTTGATGACCACCTTGGCTGCGCTATTGGGTGCGCTACCGTTGATGTTGGGTAGCGGCGTCGGCTCCGAGTTGCGCCATCCGCTGGGTATCACGATGGTCGGCGGCTTACTGCTCAGCCAATTGTTGACGCTGTACACCACGCCGGTAATTTATCTGGCCATGGACAGGTTGGCGCGGCAGGTTAACGCCGGTCTGGGGCTGAATCAAGTGGAACAAGCGGCAGAGGACCCAAGCCAACCATGAACCTGTCCGAATTATTCATCCGCCGCCCGGTCGCCACTACCTTATTGACCATAGCCATTGCCTTATGCGGCGTGCTGGCGTTTTTAAATCTACCCATTTCCTCGCTGCCGCAAGTGGACTTTCCCACCGTATCGGTACAGGCGCAGATACCCGGTGCCAGCGCCGAGACGATGGCCGCGACGGTCGCCACGCCGCTGGAACGCGCGCTCGGCCGGATCGCCGGGGTTACGGAAATGACCTCCAGCAGTTCCCAAGGCTCTACGCAGATTACCTTGCAATTCGATTTAAACCGCGACATAGACGGCGCCTGCCGCGACGTGCAGGCCGCGATCAACGCCGCCGCCAGCATGCTGCCCAGCAATATGCCCAATCGGCCCAGCTACCGACGCGACAACCCGTCGGACTCGCCGATTCTGATTCTGGCACTGACCTCGGACAGTTTCACCCGCGGTCAGATGTACGATTCTGCCTCGACGATTTTGCTGCAAAAAATTTCTCAAATCCCCGGCATCGGCCAAGTGCAGATCGGTGGCGCCGCCTTGCCGGCGGTGCGTGTGGAGCTAAACCCCAACGCCCTGAGCAAATACGGCATTGGCTTGGAAGACGTACGCAACACCATCGCCCAAACCAATGTCACCCGGCCCAAAGGCGTACTGGAAAGCGCCAGCACCCGCTGGCAGATTCAAGCCAACGACCAGGCCCGCAAGGCCGAGGAATATCTGCCGTTGATCGTCGCGTATCGTAATGGCGCGCCGGTGACGATTGCCGACTTGGGCGAAGCAGTCGATTCCGTGGAGGATTTGCGCAATACCGGTGCCAAAAACGGCAAGCCCTCGGTGCTGTTGATCATCCGCAAACAACCCTTGGCCAACGTCATTCAGACCGTCGATCAAGTGCTGGCGGTGATGCCGGCTTTACGGGCCGCTTTGCCCAGCAATATTGAGCTCTCGGTGGTGGTGGATAGATCCTTGTCGATCCGGGCGTCTATCATAGAGGTCGAACACGGCCTGTTCGTCGCCGTGGTATTGGTCATTCTGGTGGTGCTGGTGTTCCTGCGCAATCCGCGCTCGGCGGCGGTGCCCATCGTCGCGGTGCCGGCCTCGCTGCTGGGCTCTTGTGCGGTGATGTATTTCTGCGGCTTCAGTATCAACAACCTAACCTTGATGGCCTTGACCATCTCCACCGGCTTTGTGGTGGACGATGCGATCGTGGTGGTGGAAAACACCAACCGGCATATCGAGGAAGGCGTCGCGCCGTTCCGCGCAGCGCTGTTGGCTGCCAAGGAAGTGGGTTTCACTGTGTTGGCGATGAGCGTGTCGCTGGTGGCAGTGTTCCTGCCGATTTTGTTGATGGGCGGCGTGCCTGGCCGGCTGTTTCGGGAATTCGCGGTGACCTTGTCGGCGGCGGTGCTGGTTTCGCTGGTGATCTCGTTGACCACCACCCCCATGCTGTGCGCCCGCTGGCTGGGTAAGGAATCGAAGGAGCATGGTGCCATCTATCACGGCATCGGCGCGGCGTTCGATTGGATACAAAATATTTACCGGGTCAGCCTGAGCTGGGCCTTGCGCCATGGCCGCATCATGCTGACTTTGTTACTGGCGACCATCACTTTAAACATTTATTTGTACGGCGCTATCGATAAAGGCTTCTTCCCGACCCAAGACGGTGGTCGCTTGTTGGGCGAGATTCAGACCGACCAAAACACCTCGTTCCAAACTCTGCAAAAGCAATTCGCGCAAATCTCCGAGATTTTGCAAAAAGATCCGGCGGTTGCCAATGTCGCCGGTTTTGCCGGCAGTTCGCAAAGCAGTAACAGCGCCCGGATTTTCATCACCTTGATTCCGCATGAACAACGCGACGGCGTGGAAGTGGTGATGGAACGCTTGCGCAAGGCGGCGGGCCGGGTTCCCGGCGCTAGTTTGCATATGTTTCCGGCCCAGGAGCTGCGGATCGGCGGACGTATGTCGTTTGGCATGCTGGATTACACTTTGCAGGCCGACGATCTGGATCTATTGCGGGAATGGACGCCCAAGGTACAAGCCGCCCTGGCCCGGCTGCCGGAATTGAGCGACGTCAGCACCAGCCAGCAGGACAAGGGCGAACAAATCGGCCTGACCGTCAACCGCGATCTGGCCGCGCGATACGGCGTCAGCCAAGCCTTGATCGACAACAGCCTGAACAGCGCTTTCGGGCAACGTCAGGTATCGGTGATTTATAACCCGTTGAATCAATACCGGGTGGTGATGGAACTGGCGCCGCAATACTGGCAATCACCGGATAGCCTGAAACAACTCTATATCAGCGCACCGGGCAGGGCCGGCTCCGACGGCACGCCGGCACAGCCCAAGCAAGTACCTCTGTCGGCGCTGGCCGGCTTTGCACCCAGCAACGCACCGTTGTCGGTGCATCACCAAGGCCAGTTTGCGGTGACCGAATTGTCGTTTAATTTAAAACCCGGCATATCGATGTCCACTGCCGATGTTGCAATAAATCAAGCGTTGCGCGACATCGGCCTGCCGGCCGCCATTACCGGCAGTTTTCAAGGTTCCGGCAAGGCGTTTCAAGAAGCCTTGCGCAGCCAGCCCTGGCTGGTTTTGGCAGCACTGATCAGCATTTACATCGTGCTGGGCGTACTCTACGAAAGCCTGATACATCCCTTGACGATTCTGTCCACCCTGCCTTCGGCCGGCGTCGGCGCCTTGCTGGCCTTAATGGCTTGCGAAAAGGAGTTCAGCATCATTGCCTTGATCGGGGTGATTTTGCTGATCGGCATCGTCAAGAAAAATGCGATCATGATGATAGACTTTGCGCTGCTGGCCGAGCGCGAGCGCGGCCTGGATTCGCGCGAAGCGATCTTTCAGGCTTGCATGCTGCGCTTCCGGCCCATCCTGATGACCACGCTAGCCGCGCTTTTCGGTGCTTTGCCGCTGGCCTTGGGCAGCGGTTACGGCGCGGAATTGCGCCAGCCCTTGGGGATTTCCATCGTGGGCGGCCTGATTTTCAGCCAGCTTTTGACTTTGTATACGACGCCGGTCGTTTATTTGTACCTCGACCGGTTCCGGCTGTGGCTGCACGGCCGTTTTTCCAACCGCGCCGCCAGCCCGGCGCCACATTCCATCTAAACCGATTGTCATGCGTTTAAGAATAAACCCACCTTTGCTTGCTTCCTTACTGACTTTGCCGTTGGCTGCCTGCACGGTAGGCCCGGATTATGTCCGTCCGCAAGCCAATGTATCCGAAGAGTTTAAAGAAGTGAAAGGCTGGAAACAGGCCCAACCGCGCGATACCGGTTTGCCCGGCAAATGGTGGGAGATTTTTAACGACCCCAAACTGAACGAACTGGAAGAACAGGTGGCCGCCGCCAACCAGTCCATCATCCAGGCCGAAGCGCAATACCGGCAAGCCCAGCATCTGGTGCAATCGGTGCAATCCTCCTTGCTGCCGGTGGCGACATTGACCGGCACCTTCAACCGCTTCCGCGCCGCCACCGGCCAGAACGTCGCGGTGGGTGGCGTGCGCAACCTGTTCGGCCAGGCGGTCGGCGTGGCCTGGGAACCGGATTTATGGGGCAGCGTACGCCGCCAAGTGGAAGCCAATACCAGCAATGCGCAGGCCAGCGCCGCGACCTTGCATGCCTTGATTCTGTCCAGCCAATCGGCGTTGGCGGACAGTTACTTTCAAATGAAAACCCTGGACGTCCAGAAAGCCTTGTTGGATGAAACGGTAACGGCTTTCGCGAAAACCCTGGAGATTACCAAAAACCGCTATGCCGTGGGCGTGGTGGCCAAGGCCGATGTGGTGCAAGCGGAAACGCAACTGGAAACCGTGCGCGCCCAATCTATCGACCTGGGCGTACAGCGCGCCAAGCTGGAACACGCTATCGCGGTGCTGATCGGCAAAACCCCTGCCGAGTTGTCACTGGCACCGGCTCCTTTAGCCGCGCAACCGCCGGGCATTCCGGTCAGCCTGCCGTCGGAACTACTGGAGCGCCGCCCGGATATCGCCGCCGCCGAACGTAAAATCGCCGCCGCTAATGCGCAGATCGGCGTCGCCAAAGCGGCTTACTATCCAACGCTGAATCTGGCCTCGACCAATGGCTTTCAGTCGCCGACCGCCGACACCTTGTTCACGATGGCCCGCCGCTATTGGTCCTTGGGACCGGCCGGCCTGGCTTTGACCTTGTTCGATGGCGGTGCCAAGAATGCCCAGTATAAGCAGGCGATAGACGCCTACGACGCCAGTGTCGCCGCCTATCGGCAAACGGTGCTGACCGGTTTTCAAGAGGTGGAAGATAATCTGGCCGCGCTGCGTATCCTGGATGAAGAAACCCAAGTGCAAGACAAAGCCGTCGCCGCTGCGAAACAGGCTTTGGCCCTGACCAACAATCAATATCAAGCCGGCACGGTCAGCTACATCAACGTGATAACGGCGCAAACCGCGGCGCTATCCAATCAACAAACCGCTGTGCAATTGCTCGGGCAGCGTTTGTCGGCGTCCGTGTTATTGGTCAAAGCGCTGGGCGGCGGCTGGAATGAAACCTTGGTTCCCACTGAAGATGAAGCTGATGGCGACCGCAAATGGACCGACTATTTGATTTTGCCGCTGGTGGATTAATTATCAACCCGGCCCTATTCAACACTAATACACCGTTATTCCAGAGTTGTCCGTCAAAGGACGAACGGTGATTAAGGGCCGGGTTAATCACGAGATTTATTGAATTACTTCCAACATTCGTCCGTAAACAACCGTCGTGGCATCGTTTGCTTTGCTGTTGTTTGAAAAACGGCAACAGCCCCTAAAAAGTAACCACCACGTCGGCACCAAAAATAAACTGGCTGTCCTTGTTCCGTTCGTCGTAAGCATCGACGCCTTCCGACCAGTCGTAACGCGCTTCCGGCCGCAGCATCAACCATTTCGCCGGTTTCCAGTTCACGCCGAGCGTCGCCGCATAATAATTGGCCGGGCCGGTCGCCAGCACCGCACAACTGGGGCACATTTGACCCACTCGAACGCCGTCGTCATCCCTAAACCATTCGCCGCGCAGGCCCACGCCCACCGTATCGGTGACGTCGTATTTCAATTGCGAATGGATACCGTACCATTCGGCGTCGGCGAAATTGTTCAGCGGATGTTGTTGTTCGATGCCGTGGTCGTGCTGCAGCACGTAATGCCAGCGCTCGGTAAAGTTATGTTGGAGAACCAGACTGTAAAACGTGCGGTTGTCGCGCTTATTGATACCGGTCTGGCGCTGAAATTCGCGCAAATTGTTGTTGCTGTTGACGTCGCCGGTAATCAGCGTCGCGGTAAACGAGGTTGCCGCATCGTCGCTGGTCCAGGTCGCACCGCCCAGAAAATTCCAGTTTTTCATGTTTTTATCGAACCCGTCCCAAGCGCCGTTGCCGTCCAGCACGCCGTTTAGTTTGGTGTGGCCGCCGGTCACCGCACCCAGTGTCACGCTCAGATTTTGATGGACCGGATAGGTGGTGGTCATGCCGAAATGGGTAAACGGCTCGCCGTATTGAAAGGTATAAGGATGGGTGTAGAAGAAATTATCCGGCGACAATCCGGTCTCGTAACCCATGATCGTGTAAAACCGGCCGATGCGCGTGGTCAGGCCCTTGCCTATCGGCGTAAAAATATCCAGGTACGCATTCGGGATCGCGAGTTTGTAAAAACGCTCGTCGGAACCGATCAAACGGTTATCCCAATGGCCGCCGCCGTAAGGGTTGATGGTATTGAAGCGGGCGTCGCTGCCGTACATCAAGGTCAGCTTGCCGCCGACGTCCCAATGGTCGCCAGCGGTATCCACATCACGAATCAATTCGCCGCCGAGTTGATGCAGATTGAATTCGTTGGCCCGATCTGCAAACACCACGGTACCGTTGTAGCCGTCGCCGGGGTCGTTGGCGTTATAAACGATACCGGCATCGGCCCAGCTGTGGACGCGCAAACCGGCGGCTTTCATCCAGGGCAAATCGTTGATCAACGATAAACCGTTCAATAAACCGGCGCGTTCCTCGGCCGGCAACGGCGACATCGCCAACAATAACGGTGCGGCATACAGCCATTCGCGGGTTCGGAAAGATGAGTGTGGCATGGTGTTCTCCTGTCGAAAAATGAATCGTCGAAGTTTTTCGGGCGCAAGCGCTCCCGCCAGCCGGAAAATCCGGCTTGAATGGTTGGGGTTAGGGAAATTTAAACGAGTAAAACCGTTGGTTTAGTCGGGGCGAGCAAGATAGGCGCGCCAGCCGCCGTAATCGGTAATGTCCAGCGCCTCGCGCACGGCGGCGGCTTCGCAAACAAAGCCCTGCACACTAGTGCCGTCTTGCAATTGCACGCTGCCGATACCCAAGGGTGGCGGGATTTCGGCGACGAATTCCCCGTAACGGCCAATCGGCAAAGCCCACACCTCAACTGCAATCGCCGCGCCGGTTTCGTCGCGCACCATGCCCGGCCGCTTGCCGTCCGGCAATGCGTAAAGCCGGTAGCTCGGCGCGGTGTGAGTCCGTTGCAGCAACACGCCGCCTCGGCCTGTCAAGAGACGGTTCAGCGGCAAGCCGGATAGATGCGCGCCGCACACCACGACCCGGACGAAACCGGACGAGTCTTCAGTGTCCGCATCGGGAAATTCGGCGCTTAAGGTGGTGGAGATGCCCAACTTATGCGGCACCGATTGCTCGCGCCGTTTCGCCAAGGCCAGCAAAGCCCGGTCGGCAAAGGCCGGCGCGCACAAGGTGATGCCGAACGGCAGGCCATTGCCGCGAAAACCGGCCGGCAGTGCAATGGCGCTGAGGTCGAGCAAATTCATGAAATTGGTGTAATAGCCCAAGCGGCTGTTCAATTCGAGCGGTTCGGCTTCAACGGCGGCAATCGGGTAGATGGTGCCGGTGGTCGGCGTCACCAATACATCGATCTGCCGCCAGAGCGCATCGCTTTGCCGCTTCAATTCCTGCAAGCGGTAAAACGCACGCCAGGCGTCGGCGGCCGACAAATTGGTGCCATTGGCAATGATGGCGCGCGTCACTGGAAATAAGGCTTCGGGCTGGTTTTGCAACAATTCGCCGGCCACCAAATAACGCTCGGCCAGCCACGGCCCGGCATAGAGCAAGCCGGCAGCGTCCAGCAAGGGCTGGATGTCCACTTCGACGGCGCTGCCGCCTTGTTCCACCAGTTGCTCAACGGCCGCGGCAAACAAGGCTTCCTCCGCATGGTCGCCAAAAAATTGCAGTTGCTCCGGTTTCGGCACACCGAAACGGAAACGGCCGGCAAAGCCCGGCGGCACCGGCAAAGCTTGATCCGGGCGGTTATAGGCGTCTTGCGCGTCGTAAACGTTGGCGACGCACATTACCCGTTCCGCGTCGGCAGCGGTCAACGCGAAGATCGATACGCAATCCAGGCTGCGGCAGGCCGGTACCACGCCGGACGTGCTTAATAAGCCCCGCGTCGGCTTGACGCCGACCAGGTTATTGAACGCGGCCGGCACCCGGCCGGAGCCGGCGGTGTCGGTACCCAACGCAAAGCTGGCCAGACCGGTCGCCACCGCGACCGCCGAACCCGAGCTGGAGCCGCCGGCGATGTAAGCCGGATCGAAGCTGTTGCGGCACACACCATAAGGCGAGCGGGTGCCAACCAAACCGGTCGCGAACTGGTCCAGATTGGTCTTGCCGACCGGAATCGCTCCGGCGGCGATCAATTGCCGCACCACGAAAGCCGATTGCTGCGGCTGGTAGGCGTAAGCCGGACAAGCTGCTGTGGTGGGTAGATCGGCCAAATCGATATTGTCCTTGATCGCAAAGGGGATGCCGTACAAGGGCAAGTCGTCCGGCGACTGGTCCGATAGCGCCGCGGCGTAAGCCTGCATCTGCGCCAGCGGCAAACGGCTGATCCAGACGCCGCGCGCCGGCGCGGATTCCAGGCGTTGCCAGAGCATGTCCACCAAGGTCGTCGGCGTCAGTGCGCCGTCCCGGTAAGCCTGGCTAAGGCTGGCGATGCTGAGTACTTCCGGCAATTCGCTCCAGGTCTTCATGCGTCCTCCCCGGCTTGCAGCACCAGCAAATCCTGGCCGGCACTGATTTGAGCGCCTTCATTGCAAAATACTTTCCAGACCGTGCCGTCTGCCGGTGCCGTTACCGGAAATTCCATTTTCATCGACTCGACCACCACCAAGGTATCGCCTTGCTTGACGCTAGCGCCGGCCTGGACCAAAACCTGCCAGACATTGCCGGCGATGTGGCTGGCTACGGCCCTGGCACCGGCCGGCAAATCCAGTTCGGTGTCGATAGCCGCCGCCGCGACGGCCTGGTCATCCGCGTAAACTTGCCCGGCTTGCGCCCAGCGTTCACGTTCGGCGTCGAAGGCCGCTTGCTGGCGCTGTTTGCAGGCGGCGATCTCATCGGCGTTTTGGCGCAGAAAGTCGTTGTATTGGCGCAGGCTGAAGGTTTCCTCGCGGATATCCAGTTTGGCCTTGCCGCTGATTACATCTTGCCGGTAGCGCAGCAATTCCTCGGCGGATACAGGATAGAAGCGAATCTGATCGAAAAAGCGCAGCAGCCAAGGCTTACCGTCGCGAAAATCGGCGGTTTGCCGGTAGCGGTTCCACATCGGCACGGTGCGGCCGACGAACTGGTAGCCGCCCGGACCTTCCATGCCGTAGACGCACATATAAGCGCCGCCGATACCGACCGCGTTCTCCGGGGTCCAGGTCCGGGCCGGATTGTATTTGGTCGTCACCAAGCGGTGGCGCGGATCGATGGGCGTCGCCACCGGCGCACCGAGGTAAACGTCGCCCAAGCCCATCACCAGATAACTGGCGTTGAACAGAATGTCCTTGACCTGCTCTATGCTGTCCAGGCCGTTGATGCGGCGGATGAACTCGATATTGCTTGGGCACCATGGCGCGTCCTTGCGCACCGACTGCATGTATTTTTCGATGGCTAGTTTCGTGGATGGGTCGTCCCAGGACAGCGGCAGATGGACGATACGGGTCGGTACTTCCATGTCCTCTATGGCCGGCAATTCGGCTTCGGCTTGCGCCAAGATCCGCATCAGTTCGTCCAGCGGCAGACGGCGGTCGTAATGCACTTGCAAGGAGCGGATGCCCGGCGTCAGATCGACGATGCCGGCGATGCTGCGTTGTTGCAGCCAGGTCATCAAGGCATGTACTCGAAAGCGCAGATTGATGTCCAGCATCAACGGCCCATATTCGACCAGCATATTGCGGTCGCCGGCTTGGCGATAGGTCACTGCAACCTGATCGGTATTGGCCGGCACCTGAGCAAGGATGCAGCTTTCCTCGACGCTTGCTGTTACCGGCAGTTCCGGTAACACGGCATGGGCCGGATCGGCTAAAGCTCGTTCGACTTGGGCATCCAGACTCGCGGCCTGTTCGCGGTTCAGGCGGATAAATCGCACAGTATTACCGGGCTTTAATTGGCCCAGTTTCCACAATTCCGCCGCGACCACGGTGGCCGGACAGACAAAGCCGCCCAGGCTGGGGCCGTCCGGGCCGAGGATGACCGGCATGTCGCCGGTGAAATCCACCGCGCCAATGGCATAGGCGTTGTCATGGATATTGGACGGATGCAGGCCGGCCTCGCCGCCGTCGCTGCGCGCCCAGCGCGGTTTCGGGCCGATCAGACGGATGCCGGTGCGGTTGGAGTTGTAATGCACCTCCCAGTCGGTCGCGAAAAATTCGTCTATGTCCTCGTCGGTAAAAAAGTCCGGCGCGCCGTGCGGGCCGTACAGCACGCCGATCTGCCAGTGCTCCGAATAAACCGGTAGCGCGGCCGAATTCGGCACAACTTCCTCGGTCATGGCAGCTTCCGTTACGACCGGCAACACGTCGCCGACCCGCAGCACCCGGCCGCCATGGCCGCCGAATTGGCCCAGCGTGAATGTGGCGCGGCTGCCCAGATATTCCGGCACGTCGAAGCCGCCTTGGATCGCCAGGTAAGCGCGGCAACCCTGGCCGGCGATAGTGCCCAGTTTCAACACGTCACCGGCGGATACTGTTATGGCTTGCCAGAATGCGACGGCCTGGCCGTTCAATTCGGCCGTCATCGTCGCGCCGGTCAACACGATGCGGGTAGCGAAATTGAAGCGCAGGCTGGGGCCGTTAATCGCCATTTCCAGCCCGGCCGCGTGTTCCGGGTTGCCCAAAATCCGGTTCGCCAAGCGAAAGGCCAGCATATCCATCGGCCCGGACGGCGGCACGCCGACGTCCCAATAACCCAGGCGGCCAGGATAATCCTGGATCATGCTTTGCGTGCCGGCTTCCAGCACGTCCAGGGTGCGCGGAAGGTAAGTCAGTCCGGCCAGATAAGCGGTAATCTGGCGACCGCTGCGGAACACCTCGTCGGCGACGATCTGCCGCAAATAGACCAGATTGGTTTCGATGCCGTATAGGCGAGTTTCGGCCAAGGCCGCATCCATTTGCGCCAGCGCCTGTTCGCGGTCGCCGGCGTGAACGATGACTTTGGCCAGCAAAGGGTCGTAATAAGGCGTGACTTCCAGGCCGTTCTCCAGCCAGTGGTCGACCCGGACGCCGACCGGAAAACGGCACTCGCTCAACAGGCCGGCCGAGGGCTGGAAGTTCTTGTTCGGGTCTTCGGCGTACACCCTGACCTGCATAGCCCAACCCTGCGGCGCGTGCCGATACTGATCCAGGAACGTGCTGTCGCCGGCCGCCAGCCACAGCATCCACTCGACCAGATCGGTGCCGGTGACTTGTTCGGTCACGCCGTGTTCGACTTGCAGCCGAGTGTTGACCTCCAGGAAATAAAATTCGCCGCTGTCCTGGTCGTAAACGAATTCGACGGTGCCGACGGAACGGTAATTTACCGCCTCGGCCAGCGCCAGGGCATGCCGATAGAGCGCCTCCCGCGTTGCTTCGCTGAGGCCGGGTGCCGGGGTTTCCTCGATCACTTTCTGGTTGCGGCGTTGTACCGAACAATCGCGCTCGCCCAAATGGATCACCCGCCCGGCGCCGTCGCCGAAAATCTGCACCTCGATATGGCGGGCGCGTTCGATGAACTTCTCCAGATACAGGCCGCTGTCTTTAAAATTGGCCGCGCTCAAGCGCTGCACGACGGTAAAGGCCTCTTGCAGTTCCGTGTCGTTGCGGCACAAGCGCATGCCGATACCGCCGCCGCCGGCGGTGCTTTTCAGCATCAACGGGTAGCCGATTGCGGCTGCCGACGCTACGGCCTGATCGATGTCCGCCAGCAAGCCTGTGCCCGGTAGTAACGGCACGCCGCAGGTTTTGGCGATTTCGCGGGCAGTGTGCTTCAAACCAAAGCGCCGCAATTGTTCCGGCGTCGGGCCGATGAAAACAATGCCGGCCGCAGCGCATTGCTCGGCGAACTCGGCGTTTTCGCTCAGAAAACCGTAGCCGGGATGGATGGCCTGGGCACCCGTTGCCACCGCTGCTTCAAGAATTCGCTCACTGCGCAAATAGCTGTCGGCCGCCGCCGCTCCGCCGACACATACCGCTTCGTCGGCTTCCTGGACGTGGCGGGCATGGGCGTCGGCTTCGGAATACACCGCGACACTGGCTATACCCAATTCCTTTAAAGTCCGGATGATGCGGCAGGCGATTTCGCCGCGATTGGCGATCAATACCTTGTTAAACATGAATCCTCGTTTGGCGGGCCGTCCCGCCTTGACATACCGGCGCCGGGCCGTCCCGGCGCGGATTAAGGGTCAATCCCAGATCAGCAGGCGCACCGGCGTCGGGTTGTAGGCGTTACACGGGTTGTTCAACTGCGGACAATTGGAAATCAGCGCGATCACGTCCATCTCCGCCCGCATTTCCACATACTTGCCTGGCGCGGAAATGCCGTCGGCAAAGGTCAGCTGACCGTCGGCCGTGACCGGCACGTTCATAAAAAAATTGATGTTGCTGGCGATGTCGCGCTTGGCCAGACCGCAGTCGGCGTGACCGATGGCCAATAGAAAACTGTCGCGGCAGCTGTGCATGTGCTTTTTGTCCAGGGCATAGCGCACCGTATTGCTTTCGGCGGCACAGGCACCACCCAAGGTGTCGTGGCGGCCGCAGGTGTCGGCGACGATGGTCAGCAGCACGTTACCCTCGCCGGACATCAATTTGGAGCCGGCGCTCAGGTACAGATTGCCCTGGTGGCGTATCGTGTCGCTGGCGCTATAGCGTTCTTCATGGTCGGCGGCACTGTAAAACAGCGTATCGACCGCCTGGTTGCCTTCCAAATCCAGGATGCGGAAGGTCTGGCCGTGCTTGATGGTATGCAGCCAGGGCTCGCCGGCCGGCAAGGTGTAATCGTAAATGGCGTTGCTCGGATCGAGCGTGCTCTCGACGATGGGCATGGTTTCGTCCTCGTTAGATCGGTGATTACAGAAAATAGCGTTCGGTATTGCTGAAGCCGCGGCCGTTTTCCGGGCGGAAATTGCGGCATTTGTCGTGTTGGTCCGGCAGAGCGCCGCGATAGGCCTCCAGCAACACCGGTTTGGGCTGATAGTGTGGATTGGGATCCAACGGATGCGGGCAACTGCTCAGCACCACCAGCGTGTTCATTTCGAAGCGCAATTCGACTTGGCTGCCTGGAGCGGAATGACCCACCTGAAATTGCAGATTGCCGTCCGCCTCGGCCGCTACCTTGCTGAAGAAATTGACGTTGGCGACCAAATCGCGCTTGCCCAGTCCCCATTTCTCCAGTTCGATCAACAAACTGTCGCGGCCGTTGCGGTACATCGCATTGCGGTGGCTTTGATAGCGGGCGTTACCGTATTTGGCCTGTACTTGCCCGGCATCGGACACGCCGCATACTGTGTCGTGCCAGCCCAGCGTGTCGCCGGTAATCGAACACAACACCCGGCCCATGTCCGAATAGCAGACAAAGCCTTCGCTCAGATGGAAGGTGTGCTGGGCCTTTAGGGTGTCGGCCATGTTGTAGCGTTCGCTGCGTTCGTCGTCATTGACGAACAAAGCCGACAAGTTGGCGCCGCCTTCGCTGTCGGTCAGGCGCAGCCGGTTGCCGCGCCGCATCCGAAACGAAGTGTGGGCGCCGCCCGGTAGGGTCTCGCTCCAAAGCAGGTCTGCAGGATTGATTGCCGCTAAAGTCATGTTGGTCTCCTAATAGGTTTATGGCGCCGGAACCTGACCCAGGCGCTCGAGCAGTTCATAGTCGGTCTGCATGCCGGACGTGTCGCGGATGCCGGCCAAAATTTGTTTTTTTAAGGCAATGAAGTCCGGGGTCTGCTTCATGTCCTGGTCGCGGTGGTCCGGCAACGGCACGGTGTGGACCGCGGCGATGCGTCCCGGCCGCGGCGCCATCAGCACCACCCGGTGCGCCAGATAAATCGCTTCTTCCACGTCGTGGGTAACGAACAGCACCGTGGTCTTTTCCAGGATGGAAACGTGCAGGATCAGATCGTGCATGACCTCGCGGGTCTGGGCGTCCAGCGCGCCGAACGGCTCGTCCATCAGCAGGATGCGCGGCCGCGCCATCAAGGCCCTGGCAATCGCTACCCGCTGCTGCATGCCGCCGGACAACTGATTCGGATAGGCGTCAGCGACGTGGCTCAGGCCCATCAAACGGATCAGGGCGTCGGCCCGGCCTTCGGCGGACTCGACATCGCTCAGCGTCGATACGTCTCGATGTACCTTCAATTGCCGGCAGAACTTGATGTTGTCGGTCACGCTCAACCACGGATACAGGCTGTAATGCTGGAACACCATGGCCCGGTCGATGCCGGGGCCGGCGATAGGCAAACCGTCGACGTTGACCGTGCCGCCGCTGGCCGGCTCCAAGCCGCCAACGATGCGCAGCAAGGTCGATTTACCGCAACCGGAGGCGCCGACCAGCGTGACGAATTCGCCGGGCGCAAGGTCGAGGTCGGCATCCTGCAAGGCGACGATGTCCGCGCCGTTGGCGGCAAAGCGTTTTTGCAATTGGCGGATTTGAATGATGGGATTCGTCATCGGCGCTATCTCCGGTACAGCCAAGGGAAGCTGCGGCGATGCGCCCAGCGGAAGCATTGGTCGGTAGCCAGGCCGAATAACCCAATCAGAATGATGCCGGCGAAGATTTTGTCGGTCTGTAAAAAGCGTTGCGCCTTCAGCACGGCAAAGCCCAGGCCGGAGTTGGCCGCCACCAGCTCGGCCACTACCAGATAAGTCCAGGCCCAGCCCATCGTCACCCGCAAGGTATCCAGAATGGCCGGTTTGGCCGACGGCATGATCACCCGCATCACGATTTCGTCGCGGTCGGCGCCCATGGTCTGCGCCGCTTCGATTTGCTCCATCGGCACCCGCCGCACGTCTTCGGCGATCATCAGCAGCATTTGAAAGAAGGTACCGATGAAGATAATCGCAATCTTGGCGCCCTCGTCGATGCCGACCCACAGCATTACCAAGGGGATGAAGGCCGCCGCCGGCATGTAGCGGATGAAGTCGGTCAACGGTTCGAACAGGGCCTTGACCGGCGCATAGGTGCCGACCAGCACGCCCAAGGGCAAGGCCAATACCGCCGACAATAAAAACCCGGCCACGACCCGGTAAACGCTGATCGCCACGTCGCCGAGCAGATCGCCGTCGCGCAGCCATGCCCAGGCGCTGTCCAGCACAAGCGGCGGGGTCGGCAAAAACACCGGGTCTATCGCGCCGCCGGCGGAGGCCCACCACCAAGCCAGCAGCGCCGACAGCAAACCGCTGATGGCAATCAGCCAATGCGTACGCCGTTCCAAACTGCCGCGTATCGCCCATAGCGGTCGCCGCGGATTTAAATTGCCAGTCATCGTCGTCACCCCGAGCTAGTGAGCGGCGAGCGCTTCGGCCACCAACGAGGCATCGACGCCGACCGCCAAATCCGGCACGCTGTCGATCAAGCGGTTGTCCTTCAAAAACGCGGCGATGGTCGGGCCGACCGCTGCCAACGACGCCGGTTCGCTGACCTGCCCCAAGGCTTTCAGGTTGTCTTCCAATGTGAAGAAACGGGTGCCGGGCAGAAACACTTTGTAGGCCTCCGGTTTCATGCCGACCACTTTGGCCATGACGGTGACGGCTTGATCCGGCTGCTCGCGGATAAAGCGTTGGGTATCCTGCCAAGCCTTGATCATGCCCACAAGCTCGGCGCGGTGGGTTTCGATGGCTTTAACCCTAGCCACCAGTAAATCCGGGATCAGGCCGGGCATGTCTTTGGAGGTGAATAAGGCCGTACCTTTACCGCTGGTCTGAATGTTGTTGACCCAGGGATTCCACACCACGGTCGCATCGACCCGGCCACTCAAGAATGCCGCCGCCGCGTCGCCGGCCGACAGGTTTACCGTTTTGATGTCGTCGAAACTCAGGCCGTTCTTGCTCAGCGCGGTGGCGAGCACGAAGTGGGAAATCGAATATTGTTCGAGGGCGACGGTTTTGCCTTTCAGGTCGGCGAAGCTTTTGATGGCGGGATTGACCATCAAGGCGTCGTTGCCGTCGGAATTGTCGTTGACCAGAATGGCTTTGACCGGTATGTTTTTGCTCAGCGGTGCCATGGTGTCGGACCAGGTCTGACAGTTGGCGTCCAACTGGCCGGCGGACAAGGCCGAGATCGAGTCGGTGTAATTGGCAAACCAAACCAGTTTGACCTTGGCGCCGTACTTTTTGAAGTAGCCCTTGTGTTCGGCGACGTACCAGGCCACCCAGCCAGGCCAATCGCTGACCCCAACCTTTACCTCAGCGGCAGCCGGTTTAGACAAGCAAAACAATGCCGCAGCAAGGACAAGCGCAATTAATCGGGACAGGCAGTGGGAGGAAGTAGATGTCATGAGTAGCTCCAGTCGGGTTGAAAAGCTACACGTAGAGGCGGACCGGTTTATAAAACCGTCTGACCTCCCGGGCTTTTATCCCGCCGTGTAGCTCCCCGAAAGAAGCCGGCAACTCTCGGTCGCTGACGCCCAAAATTGAGCCGGAACCCTAGTCACCATTTTGTTAAGGCGCTTTTATGATCGCGCCTCACGTGTTGTAGTTCTATACAGCAAGCTGTATGCCATACATAAATTTATATATAAATCAATAATATATAAAATATCACCGCCTGCAAAATCCAGCGTTTTGCGTTTTAGTGGTGCAAGCAAAAATAAAATCAGATCCAACTTGGTGCACAAAATTCTAATTAAGCTTGCTTATTGGCGTTTTGGCCGGTTTGCGAAAGGCCTTGTTTTAAACAACATCTTGCCCAGCAAAGATGTCGTATTTCCCTTTGCCGGATGACACAAAATCGCCGATTGCAAGCCTCTACAATGACCGGATGTTTTCAGAGGCGTAATAACGCGCGATGCCTTCCCGAACGTCGTTGCGTAATTCATCGTCGTCCCAAGGCTTTTTGTGGAATTTGTATATTTCGCCTTTGTTAACGGCCTCAGTGATAGTGTTTAAATCGGCATAGCCGGAAATAATCATTCGCACCGTTCGCGGGTGCATGATTTTAACGCGCGACAAAAACTCCGTACCGGTCATTTCCGGCATACGTTGATCGCAGATAATCACCATAACCGGATGATTGGCCAACAACTCCAGTGCTTCTTGGCCACTGCCGGCCGTCAAAATTTCATAATCGTCCCGCCACAAGCAGCGCTTCAGCGCCGACATGATATACGGTTCGTCGTCCACAATAAGAACCTGCGGTTTTTGTTCATCCGAAGGTAAACGCAGTAGGGTTCCGGCCTGCAATAACTGCCGAATCTCAGCGCCGGGCAACGGCCGACTGAAATAATAACCCTGTATCTGATCGCAGCGCAGCCTTCTCAGGTAACTGGTTTGCCCCTGGCTTTCCACTCCTTCTGCGATGACGGCTAGGCCCAAGCTGTGCGCCATGGCGATAGTGGCTTGCACAATCACCGCATCGTTCGAATCGGTGACCACATTGTCAATAAAGCTTTTGTCTATCTTGAGCTTGTCCACCGAGAATTGTTTGAGGTAGGAAAGCGACGAATAGCCGGTGCCGAAATCGTCAATCGACAGCTGAATGCTCAGGTCCTTCAGCTGTTTCAGCAGCGTCAGGGTCTCGCTTACATTCGTCATCAACAAACTTTCGGTGAGTTCTAATTCAATATAACGGGCCGGCAAATCGGTGTCAGCAAATAACTGCTTTAGCAAATCGACCAAGCCACCCGCCTGCATTTGTATGGCAGAGACGTTCACAGCAACGGTAAAGCCTTCAGGGATTAGCCCGGCATCTCGCCATTCCTTGGCTTGCGATACGGCGCGTTTGAGAATCCAATCCCCCAAAGGCACGATCAAGCCGGATTCTTCCGCCAAAGGGATAAATTTATTCGGCGGCATGAAACCTTGCACGGGATGATTCCAGCGTACCAAGGCTTCCAAACCAATGATTTTTCCGCTGGCAAGATCGACTTGAGGCTGGTAATAAAGCTCAAATTGTTCCCGCTCGATAGCGTGGCGCATGTCGTTGGTTAGTGCGATTCTGGCCAGTAACCGCTCATTCATGTCTTGCTTGAAGAAACGAAAACTGGACACCTTGTCGGCTTTGGCATGATTTAAAGCAATCCCGGCGCGCTGCACCAACTCGCTGGCTGTTTTCGCATCTGAGGGATAAAAACTGATACCGATCTTGGCTTCCAGATGAATTTCATGCTGGGCTAGCACCACCGATTCCGTCACAGCCGCCCGCAGGGCTTCAGCAAATTGTTCGGCTGCCGATGGGCTATCGATGTCCGAACAGGCAATATTAAAATTGTCCTTGGCCATCCGGGTGACGAGGCCTTCGCTGCCGGCGGCCTTGACCAAGCGGTTGGCAATGATTTTCAGCGTTTGATCGCCGATTTCGTAACCGTAGGTGTCATCAATCGTATGGAAATTTTCAATATCCAAACGCAATACGGCAATATCGTGCTGCTGATGCTCGGCTTGCGCGATGGCTGACGACAGCAAGTCTTCGAAGAAAAATTGATTCGGCAAACCGGTAACCGGATCGTAACGCGATAATTGCACGATGCGCTCCTGCATTTGCTGAGTTTCAGTCATATCGTTAATGATGGCCACAAATAATGGGGGCTGGTCATCGATTAATTCCAGATGAACTTCAACCGGGTACTCGCTACCGTCTTTACGCCGGTGTATCGTTGAGAAATCGCAACGGCTCTTGCTACCCGCCCGCAAAGGCGCGCACAGCTGTTCAAAGGCCTCCTCATTTAGCTCAGGGTTAATATCCAACGGCGTCATCCGCTCAAGCTCTTGTGTTGAATAACCCAGATTGTCCCGCCCACCCTGGTTCACATCAATAAACCGCAGGGTCTGGCTATCGAAAATATGGATTTCATTGGTGGATCGCGCCAACACCTGGCTGAAACGGGCGGCCTTTTTCTCGACGCGCTGGCGTTGGACAATGCGCCACAGGGCGTTCGAGATGAGCTGAACGGTTTCCACATCCAGCTCGGTATAGTCGGTCGCTTTGTTCGCCACACCGGTTAGCATGACCACTTTGCCATTCTCGATCACCGGCACGGAAATCAGCCGACGCAATTCAGGCTGCGCATCGGAAAAACCAGCAGCAGGAAGCCGGGGAAAGGCTTCTGTATTGGCGGTTACCACCAACTCTTTAGGGAGATGGACCGGGATATTATTGAAAACCGCCGGTTGGCGGTTTTTGACGGACTCACCCAAGATACCGGCTTGGCTGAGAAGAATACGGCTGTCCGCGACGGTTTTCCCACTTGGTTCCTGTCGCGCTCGAGACTCTGCCACCGGTTCCATACAGTCTTCGTCAGGATTGATAAAGTATACAAAGGCCAGTTGGCTGGCGGTCAGCTCTTCCGCCAGAAGCATGCCGCGCCGGATGAATTCCGCCTCGTTCAAGTCTTCCGACGCCTTTGGCAGTTCCAACAAAGCTTGCGCACGCCGGGCCTGTAAAATCAGCTTTTGTTCGTTCTCTATGCGCTGAGTGACATCAACGCCCACACCATCCCAAACCACGCTGCCATCGGCTTGCCGTTTTGGGCTGGACCGAAATGCAATCCAGCACTGGCGGCCGCCGGGCGGATTGAATAACACGCTGCCTTTATAGACTTTTAATTCCCTGAGGCATTCGGCTTCCTCTTCCCGGTATTGCTGAAGCGACTCGGGCGCCATTTGCGCAAAGAACGGATTGATGTCTTCGATCAGTTGCGCGGGCTTCAGCCCGTGCAGTTTCTCCACTCCGGCGCTGATGTATTGCAGAGCCGTCCGCCCATCCTGCCAGATTCGGTAACGATACACATAGCCGTCCGGCAGATTGTCGCCCATCACCCGCAATTGATGTTCCCGCTCCCGCAAAGCCAGCTCGGCTTCGACGCGGGCGGTGATGTTATTCAGCAAACCGTCGAAGGACTCCACTTCGCCCTGCTCGTTGCGGCTTAGCCGGGTAAATTCATCAATCCATATCCAATGGCCGTCGCCGTGCAATAAGCGGTATTCCTGATGATATTCGTCCGGACCATGGGCAATGTGTTGAGCGACTTCGGCTTCGACCCGAAACCGGTCTTCGGGCGGAAGCAAATCCAGATACTTCACTTTGCCCAAGCGCAAATCCTCCGGACGATAACCCCAATCCGCGATATTGGCACTGACGTAACTCACCGGCCAATCCTCGGCGTTGCGCCAGGTTATCGCGACCACCGGAGACCGGCAGACGATAGAATCCAAGTGTTGTAACTCGGCGGTGTGCAGCTCAATCAACTGCTCGAAATGATGGTTCAAGCGGCTAAGTTCCAAATGCGTGCGTATCCGCGCCCGCACTTCGTCGATGTCAAAGGGCTTGGTGATGTAGTCGGCGGCACCAATCGAGAAGCCGCGCACTTTGTCCACCGTTTTGTCCACCACGCTGACGAATAACACCGGAATCCGGGTGCCTACGGCTGTGGCCTTGATACGCCGGCACACTTCATACCCGTCCATTTCCGGCATCAGGATGTCCAGCAGCACCACGTCGGGCGGATGGGAGCCCAACACTATTTCCACCGCCTTGCGGCCGTTGTTGGCTACCAGGATGCGGTATTCCTCCTTCAGCGCCTCGGCCAATTCGTGGATATTCTCCGGCATATCGTCAACTAGCAGCAGTGCCGGCCGCTCCGCTCTGATCAACATCTGTTCGTTCAAGGAAATTAGCGGCTTGCGGCGATATTGGCGCAATTCCAGTTGCGTCAGTATCCGCTGTTTCAGTAGATCGGGATTGATCGGTTTGGTGATGTAATCGGCGGCACCCAATTTAAGGCCGGCGGCCTCGTCGGCCGATTCCGACAGGGCCGTGACGAAGATGACCGGAATATCGGCCGTCATAGGATCGGTCTTCAGCCGCCGCAACACTTCGTAACCGTCCATGCCCGGCATTTTGATGTCGAGCAATACTAGGTCCGGACCTGGGGCGCGCACCGCCAGTTCCAGGGCTTTTTCGCCGTTGGTCGCGGCGAGAATGGCGTAGTCTTCGCGCAGAATGCTCAATAAAGCATGCAGATTTTCGTTGACGTCATCGACGATCAAAATACTCGGTTTGCTGTTATTCGTCTGGGACATGTTAATCTCGCTGCTCTAATGATGGCCCAGCCAGCAGGCGTTGTTGCACCGCCACCAACATAGCGATGGCTTGATCTATGTTAAACGCATCGACCTCGGCGGCAATCGCCTCGAAATCGGCTTCGAACTCGCTTCCGGCCGTACCCTTGCGTAAATCGCCGATTAACGCTTCGGCTGCGCCTAAATCGCTTTCCAACACAGCCATTAAGCGGGTAATTTTAGCGCTTATGGCCTCGACCGATAGCGGTTGTGCCGGCAATGCGGCCGGCGTCGGCGGCGGGGTAAGACTATCGATGTCGGTCATCACTTGTTGCAATAAGTCGCGCAGCTGCTCAATGTGTTCCGCGGCAGGCCGTTGCTGTTGTTTAAGCCCGGCATCAATGCCGGCAATGCACTCGTAAAATGCATTGGCGCCGATATTGCCGGCTACGCCTTTCAAGGAATGACAATAATTTTCAGCGGCCGTGAGATTATCGGTTTGCAATATACGCTGTAATTCGTCTACTGCGTTGGCGTAATGTTCGCGAAACCGTCTGAGTTGTTTACGGTAAGCCGCTTCCTTTCCGCCGATGCGGCGAATACCCTCGCTGACTTGCAAACTTTGCAGGCCCAATAACTCGGGAGAACAAACCACCCGTGCCGGCGCTTCATTGACCGCATAGGTCTCGGCCTGCGTATCGCTAGAAGCGGCAGGCAGCCATTTTGCCAAACAGGAAAACAAGCTTTGCGGTTCCACCGGTTTAGTAATGTGGTCGTTCATGCCGGCCGCCCGGCTTTCTTCGGCATCGCGGGCCATTGCCAACGCGGTCATGGCGATAATCGGCAAACTGGCGAAGCGTTCTCCCCCCGCTTGCCCGGCCAAAGCGCGAATCCGCCGCGTGGCCTCCAGACCGTCCATCACCGGCATCTGGATGTCCATCAATATGCAATCGTACTGATACCGCTGCACCATCGCCAACGCTTCTTCCCCGTTCACCGCCTCATCCGCCGCGATATTCATACTGCGCAACAATTCGACAGCAAATTCGCGATTGATGGCGTTATCTTCTACCAATAAAACGTGGCGGCCAAGCAAATTCGGCGGCGCCTGAGCGGCGGCATACGGCGACTCCTGCCTGTCTAGGACGTCGCTGCGCCCCAATGCCGACAGCATGCTATCCAACAGTGACGACGGCGAAACCGGCTTGATCAGAAAACCGTCCACCCCGGCTTGGTGTGCCAGCAACATCACGTCTTCGCGGCCGTATGCGGTGACCATGATCACCTTAGGTTGCAGCACAATGGCCGCATCGGCATGAATCCGCCGGGTCGCTTCGTCGCCATTCATGCCGGGCATCCGCCAGTCCATCAACACCAGATCGAAGGGATGCTCGGAAGCGGTTTCCAGCAAACGAATCGCAGTGGCGCCATCCCCGGCCACGCTGACGTCCAATTGAAAAAATCGCAACATTTCCGCGAGTATTTCTCGGGAAATGTCGTTGTCGTCCACCACCAGCACCCGGAGGCCTTTCAGTAACGATCCGGTCTGATCCAGCAATTCCCGACGACGGGCCTCGGCCTGTTGGGCAATGTGCAGTTGCACCGTGCAACAAATCGTCGTGCCCTGGCCGGGTTGCGAATCTTCCAGCCAGATCCTGCCGCCCATCAGTTCCACCAGATGCTTACTGATCGCCAACCCCAAGCCGGTGCCGCCAAACTTCCGCGTAGTGGACTGATCGGCCTGGGTAAACTTCTGAAATAAACGTCCTTGCAACTCACAATCCATGCCGATGCCGGTATCGCGAACCGAAATCTGCAAAATGACCGCATCAGCCTTTTTGCTGAGCATCCGGAACGCCAATTCCACTTCCCCGCGTTCGGTAAATTTGATGGCATTGCCGCACAGGTTGAGCAGCACCTGTTTTAAGCGTAGCGGATCGCCTCTTAAGGTGGCGGGGATATTCACATCGTAGCGAATTAAAAACTCCACGCCTTTTTGCTCAGCCTGTAGGCCGATAGCATCGGTGAGTTGCTCCAGCACTCTG
Source organism: Methylomonas sp. PHL2-19 (assembly GCF_059331595.1). Classification (NCBI taxonomy): domain Bacteria; kingdom Pseudomonadati; phylum Pseudomonadota; class Gammaproteobacteria; order Methylococcales; family Methylococcaceae; genus Methylomonas; species Methylomonas sp. PHL2-19. The sequence continues at coordinate 2,773,547 of NZ_CP196839.1, read as the reverse complement.
TCCAGCGCAAACTCGGTAGACTCAAATTCCAGCTTACCGGCTTCGATTTTGGAAAAGTCCAGAATATCGTTGATGATACCCAACAGCGAGTGCGCCGCGCTCTGCGCCTTGGTCAAATGGTTATGCAAGGTTGAGGGTAAATCCTGCTTCAGCGCCAGATACAACATACCCAAAATCGCATTCATCGGCGTGCGGATTTCGTGGCTCATATTGGCCAGAAACTGGCTCTTCGCCAGCGTAGCGGCTTCCGCAGCCTGCCGGGCTTGTTCCAGTTCTACGGTGCGCGCCGCCACCAGCTCTTCCAGATGGTGGCGATAAGAATCCAATTCGCTCTCCACCCGTTTTTTCTCGGTAATATCCTCCTTAATAGCCAGATAGTGAGTGACGGCACCGTCCGCTTGCCGTACCGGCGTGATCTGTGCCCATTCGACGTATTCGCTGCCGTCCTTACGGCGGTTAATCAATTCGCCGGACCAGCTTTTACCTTGGGTCAGGGTATGCCACATCTCGTCGTAAGTGGCCTGACCGGTGTGCCCGGATTGCAGGATCCGCGGATTTTGGCGGATGGCTTCCTCACGGCTATAGCCGGTAACCGCCGTAAAGTGCTGATTGACGTACTCGATTTCCGCTTGCAGATTGGTGATGACGATGCTGTTGGGGCTTTGCTCCACCGCAAGCCACAGTTTCCGCAGTTCCGCTTCCGCCTGTTTCAGTTCGGTAATGTCGGTAATCACCGCCACCCGACAGTCACGCTCGGAAAAATGGATGTCGTGCGAGCGAACGATGATGTCGATTACCCGGCCGTCTTTAAGAAGATGCTGCCACTCGCCGATATAGGCAAAACCGCGCAGACTGGCCGCCAAACTTGCAATGGCTTGTCGTTGTTGTGCCGGGAACAGATCGGTGAGTTTGAGTGCGACGATTTCCGCTTGGCTGTAGCCATATAACTGGATAAACGCATCATTCACCGCGACCATGGCCAGCGTGCCGCGCTCGTAGACCAACATCGGCGCCGGATTGTGATCAAACAGGTGGCGGAATTGTTGCTCGATCTGCTTACGTTCGGTGATGTCCGACCAAATCAGGGACAAATAATTACGGCCTCTGATTTCAATCACTTTGATGCTGACATGGACATTCAACAATGTACCGTTCTTGTGACGGCGCAAGGTATCGAATTGCGCACCGCCGGCTTGCATGAAATCGTCTGCAATTTGGCGAACCTGGGCAGCGTCGAATTCGCCCTGAATATCCGGCAGGCGCAAGCCAGCGAATTCCTCGCGGCTATACCCCAAGTGTTGGCAGGCGGCGTCATTGAATTCGATGAACTCGAAAGTTTCAGCGTCAATTAGCGTAATCGCATCGGTGGCCTGCGAGACGATGGCGCTGAAAATCCGCTCGCGATTTCTGGCTTTTTCCTCGATGATCCGGCGTTTTATAAAGCTACTCACCCGTTCCGCCACGGCATCGAGCAAGAGTCGTTCTTCGCCTAAAAACTGATCGTCCGGATGCTCGGGCTGCGGTTGCAGATTAGCGACCGAGATACTGCCGGACGCTATACCATCGATTTGAATGGGTACGGTCAGTAAGCTGCTGGAATTTTTGAAATCGCCGCTGAAATAGCTTTGGCCGTCCCATTCCATGCGGGCAGCGGTTGCTTCGGGACAAAGCCAACCGGCAGGTAACAAGTCAACAACGCGCTGTAGCACCTCCGGCAAAGGCTTTTCTAAATCCTCGGTGGCGCGAAAAACCGCGTGCAGACATTTTTGTTCCTTGATGCGCTCGTTTAAGGCGATCTGCGTTGCATGCAGTTGGCTAATGTCTCGGGCCATGCCCAGCACGCCGATCAATTTGCCGTCGCAGGAATTAACCGGGGTTTTAATGGTTTCGTAGAGTGCTTTATGCTTGCCGTCGGCATAGCTTATCCAGTCCTGATTGCGGATAGGCTCGCCGGCGGCCATGGCTTTAGCATCCTGTTCGCGGTATTTATCGGCTTGTTCGCGGCTGACAAAATCGTAATCGGTCTTGCCGACGATAAGCTGTTCAGGCTTGCCGTACAGGGGTTCGAAGCTCGGGTTACACAGCAGGTAAACGCCGTCGGGATCTTTCAGCCATATTTTGTCGGGCATGGCCTTTAACAGGGTGCGTAGCAAGTCTTCTTTTTCGGCCAAGGTTTCCAAGGCCCTTTGCCGCTCGGAAAAATAGCAGGCCAACGCCATACCCACTACCGATAGCACCACCATGAAAAACCAATAGTTGATTTCGTGATTATCGCCCAAGCTGGGATCGGTCAGGCCGGAACGTCGCCAAACCAAGCCGAACATGGCCTGTATGGCGGTAACGACCAAAATCAGCGTGGTAGCGCGGCTGCCAAGCCGAACAGCCGCCCAACTGACAAATAGAAATATCCAGTAACTTTTCGCGTAAGCGCCGAGGCTGTCGTGAAACCAGTCGAGAAACACCAACTGCCCCACCAAAAAGTTCAGCGCAATAATCATCATGGCTTCGCTGAACGCTTTAGCCCCCTGCAGCTTGCAGGCACTGCTAGTCCAGACCAAAATCAGCGGCGTAACCAATATCACGCCCAGCGTATCGCCCATCCACCAATGTAGCAGCGAGGAAAGCACAGCCTCCTCGCCGATAAATCCGCCAGCAAACAAAGTCAACGTGCCGATTGCCGCAGTCAACGAACAAGCGACAACGCCGCCTACACTTATCAGCACCAGATAATCGCGCAGCGTTTTCAGAGAACGGTCGAAGCCGCGGATGCGCTGCAGCAACCAAGCGCCGGACCAGGCGCCGAAGGTACTACCGATTGATATGCTGGTCGCGCTCAATAACGCTTTGCCTTGCCACAGATTAAGCGCCAAGGCCCCGATGAATATTGCCCAAACATAGTGGCGGCCGCCCAGCAAAATGGCCGCCAATGCCAGCCCGCTGGCAATAAAAAACACACTGGCACTGCCATTGGGCGCGAAATACAACAAAGCCAGTCTGGCCGTTACGATATAAAGCCCGGCAGCAGCTATCCATCTCAGCCATGCAGGCGCCATTGCTTCACGCATAAACCCTCCTCGTGCTGAGAGTATAGCGACTGCCTGGGGGATTTCTAATTTAAATAGCCCGGCTGCTTATTGGCCGGGTTCTTAAACGTTGTCGCACCCGCGCCGGCGGGAGTGTTTATTTGTACGTAGGCTTACCATCGCCAAAGGCGTTTAAAGACACTTCGAAGTAGAAGAAATTGCTCGGCTCGCTGGTATAAGAGCCCTGCCCGCCTTGCGACACGCCTACGGCTCTGGCTTCGGTGAAGTCGCCAGGGGTAAATCGTGCATAGCTCATGCTCCAATCCACATAGGCATTCAGTTTGTGACGCAGGCGAATATCAAACTCGTGTCCCAGGAAAGTCCCGCTACGGCCCGTGGTATCGCGCAAGCCGGCCCGGTTCCAGCCTCCGGCCGCACTTTCCTCCCAGTAAGCGTTGTAGCCGGTATCGATACGCACGTCTTTGTAAGGTGAAAACTCCAGTCTGGCCTTCGGCGCGATGATATTGTCCCAGGAGAAATAATCATTCCGCGACCAGGGTTGGTTAAAGCCGTAAAAGGCATCGAAGCGTTGGTTGATATTGTCGCCGGCGTTTTTATCGCCCGTGCCGTAGCCGTAATAGAGACTGGCGCGGGGTTTCCAATCGTGGTCGAAGCTGTAACCTAATTCCAAAGAGTAGGCTAAGGCGTCGTGCTGGCGTAAGGTCTCCCGCGTCCCGGACAAGGAACCGAAGCGCCCGAATTGCTTGTTGATGTCGGCATCGAAATCGAAGCCGCCGCCGAAAAAGCCGTAAGCTCTAAGACCCGGCGCATAAATATCCATACTGGCCTTGCGATTGGCTGCCACCCGGTTGGCGGGATCACCGTCGGTTTTGCGACCCAGGAAATAAGGCTGGATGGTGACAAACTCGGACCATTGTTTCAGGCTGAGTACGGCACCGTAGATCCAGGTATCTTCATCCGGTTGGTCGAATTCGTATTTGTAGCGCTCCACCGGTTGCAAGGCAAAAGTATCCAAATCCCAGTCATTCTGTTTCTTGCCGAAGTGCACCCGGTAACCTTCGAAGTTGTTGGTGGTGTTACGGAACTCGTTGTTACCAATCAAACGCCTATCCAGCAATTCCAAGTGCATACGGCCGGCACGAATACTGAGGGGCCGGTTATGGCCTAAGGCATTGGCGAAATACAACTCACCATAGCCCTGGATCATCTCAAACTCGTTCACATCGGCATCGGTTTTCGGGTACAAACCGTTATAACTGCGCGCATCCTCCATTTCGACCGCAAAGCGCAAGGGATCGAGGATTTCTTTGATGCCGACGTAGGCGCGGGTCCTCAGCAGCCACAGGTTATCGGCATCGGGCCGCCACTCTGAGGTGCCTGAGCGTTGCGGCCTGAAGTCGTTTTCGCGGTATTCGTAGCGGGTCCGAAAATCCAGCCCGACATCCAGCCATTTCACATCGCGAAATTGCTCGAACTGGGTTTTACTCAAATTGCGCACGTACAAAGGCGGATCGGTTGGCGCAGGTTCGACGCGATAGCCTTTGGTCGGGACATAATAATCTTCGGCGTTGACCAGGACCGGCCAAGCCAGCAACAAGCCAAGTGCACCTGCTGCCCGTACTGTATAAATTAAAGGTCGTTTCATGTGGGTAACTGTGGGTTTAGAGTAGTTAATGACCGGTACACAAAAAGATTCTGCTCATCTCGCCGTCCTTTGGCTGAGTGGCAACAAGCGAACAACTATTTAGCGGCGTTAGCCTTAGTCTAGTTGGAATCCGCTTATGCAGAGTCTTTTTGCTGGCCCAGCCGAAAACGTTCGCGCTTGTCGATCTGGACGATGCGGCCGTCGTGAATCACGACTTCAACCGAGCCAAAACGAATATCCTGCACAATCGTCGCAATTTGCAATGCAATCTCCTTGTTATCGCCTTGCTTCAATGCATGGCCGTTAAGTTCAATCGCCATATAGCCTCCTGAGGTATGGTGGGTTATCGTGGTTTGATGAATCCTTGTCTTGGCAGCATTAGCGCCAATGACCGTGGGACAAATGGTAAGAAAACCACAAAGCGATTGAAAACGATATAAACAGAAATATATATCTGTTAATTGGATATATGACATGGCGAATATTTACCCTCCCATCCTGGCCGCAATAGCCAAAATTCGCCCGCTTGTTATCTAAATAAGAGATTATCAATTCAATTTATATCATTTCCGTTGGCATTTAAGTTTCTCTATCCTGTCAGCACCTACTGACTGTTTCCAGAGAAACACCATGACCCAAAGCAATATCATGCCGGGATTTCGACCGGCACTGGCCTACACCTTGTTCTACCTCGGACTGGTAGTACTGATCCCCTTGAGCACCCTGGTATTTAAGAGTTTGCAACTGGGTTGGGGCGAGTATCTGGACATCATTAGCAATAACCGGGTGGTATCGTCGTTCCGGGTCAGCTTCGGCACGTCGCTGATTGCCGCCTTGGTGGCGGGCGTGTTCGGTTTTGTCATCGCCTGGGTATTGGTGCGCTATCCCTTTCCCGGCAAGCGCTTTTTGGACGCTTTAATTGATCTACCGTTTGCCTTACCAACGGCAGTGGCCGGCGTGATCCTGGCGACCATCTTTCAGCCCAGCGGCATGCTGGGTAAATGGTTGATGAGTTCATTGGGTGTGCAAGTGGCTTACAAGCCGCTGGGGATTGTGGTCGCATTGATTTTTATCGGCATTCCTTTTGTGGTACGGACCATCGAGCCCGTGTTACAGGAATTTGATACCACAATGGAAGAAGCCGCATCCAGTCTGGGCGCTACTCGCTTGCAAGTGTTTGCGCAGGTGATCTTTCCCAACATTTTTCCGGCGCTGTTGACCGGCGTATCGCTGGCGTTTGCCCGCGGGGTTGGCGAGTACGGTTCGGTGATCTTTATCGCCGGCAATCTGCCTTATGTCTCGGAAATTGTCCCGCTGTTGATCATCACCAAACTGGAGCAGTACCAATATGCCGGGGCGACGGCGATTGCACTGACGATGCTGCTAGTGTCGTTTTTGTTGCTACTGATCGTTAATTTATTGCAGCTCTGGGCGCGCCGCCGCTCCGGGCAAATTTAGGAGACATCATGCACGCCAATGTTCATGTGATTAGCGACGCCACCGGCCAAGCACACTTCAAAGCGCTACACGACCCGTTTTGGGTGCGCTGGGGCCTGGTCGGCATCGCGGTAGGTTTTATTGTGTTGTTTCTCTGCGTCCCGCTGGGTTTGGTGTTGTATCAGGCCTTCTCCAAAGGTTGGCAAGCCTATTGGACAGCGCTGGCGCAACCGGATGCCATCGCCGCGATGCAACTGACCTTGCTGGTGGCATTGATCACCGTGCCGCTGAATACCGTATTCGGCGTCGCCGCCGCCTGGGCCATCACCCGTTTTGAGTTTTGGGGCAAAAGCTTATTGACCACCTTGATCGATTTGCCATTCTCGGTATCGCCGGTTATTTCGGGCCTGATTTTTGTTCTGATGTTCGGCGCTCAAGGCTGGTTCGGACATTGGTTTTCCGAGCATGACATTAAAGTGATATTCGCGGTACCCGGCATCGTGCTCGCAACCATCTTTATCACCTTTCCTTTTGTGGCGCGCGAACTGATTCCGCTGATGCAGGAAATGGGCAACGAGGAGGAAGAAGCGGCGCTATCGCTGGGTGCCAGCGGCTGGCAGACATTTTTTAAAGTGACTTTACCCAATATCAAATGGGCTTTGCTGTACGGCGTGTTGCTGTGCAACGCCCGGGCGATGGGCGAATTCGGCGCGGTGTCCGTGGTATCCGGACATATTCGCGGCGTGACCAATACCCTGCCCTTGCATGTGGAAGTCAGTTACAACGATTACGACGTGATCGGCGCTTTTTCCAGCGCCTCGATATTAGCCTGTCTGGCCATCGTTACGCTGGTTTTGAAAAGCGTTTTGGAATGGAAGCAGGCCAGAGCCTAAAGACGAAAATACGCCGACATTCTGAGGCGTTTAACATCCGGTATTGAGATAAAAACATGAGTATTCTGCTAAACAACATCAGCAAAAACTTCGGCAAATTTGCCGCCTTGTACGACGTCAACCTGGAAATTCCGGAAGGCGAGCTGGTAGCTCTGCTGGGCCCCTCCGGTTGCGGCAAGACCACCCTGCTCAGAATCATCGCCGGCCTGGAAACCCCGGATTTCGGCCGGGTACTGCTCAGCGGCGAAGACAAGACCGAGCAACATGTCAGCCGGCGCGGGATTGGTTTTGTGTTTCAACATTACGCCTTGTTCCGGCATATGACGGTGTTCGACAACATCGCCTTCGGTTTGCGGGTCAAGCCGCGCAAGGAACGGCCTACCGAAGCCTTTATCAGCAAAAAAGTGCACTCTTTGTTGGAGTTGGTACAACTGGATTGGCTGGCCGACCGCTTCCCGGATCAATTATCAGGCGGCCAAAGGCAGCGGATAGCTTTAGCTAGAGCCCTGGCCGTAGAACCCAGCGTATTGTTGCTGGACGAACCGTTCGGCGCGTTGGACGCCAGCGTGCGCAAAGATCTGCGGCAATGGCTGCGCAATCTGCATCAGGAATTGCATGTCACCAGTATTTTTGTGACCCACGATCAGGAAGAAGCCATGGAAGTCGCCAGCCAAGTCGTCGTATTGAATCAAGGCCGCATCGAGCAACAAGGCGCCCCGGCCGATATTTACGATCATCCGGCCAATGCCTTTGTTTCCAAATTCATCGGCCAAACCAACGTCTTCGATCTATCGGAAACCGAAAGCAACTGGCTGCAACGCGCAGGGATTCTGGCGGAAAAACCGCAAGGCATCTTCGCACACGTCCGCCCGCATCATATCGACATCGTCAAAGCCGAAGAAGCCTCCGGTTCGCCGGTAACTTTGAAAGACTGGCAACATCTGGGCGCGACGATACGCATCGAACTGTTCAATCCGCAACATAACGGTTCCGGTGCGACGCTGTTTGCGGAGATGCCCAACGAACGCTTCAAACAACTGAATTTAAACAAGGGCGACCGCGTGGCGGTGCATATCAAACAAGCGCATTGGTTTAATTGACAGCACCCCTCATAGTTCGGGCTATGCCAAACATAGCCCGGTACCGGCATTTGTACCCGGTTCGCGATTGTTGCCCATCGCTCAAATCACCCCATGGAAAGACCGATATGAATCTAAATCAGCTTGAATTATTGCGCGTCCTGAAGGACACCCAGTTCAACCAATCCAAAGCCGCGGAAATCATGCATGTGGTGCAGTCGGCCGCCAGCCGACAGTTACAATTATTGGAGGAGGAATTGGGCTCGCCGCTCTACGAACGCCACGGCAAAAAACTGCTGGGCCTGACACCGCTGGGCGAGCAGGTGATGGAACAGGTAGACAGGATCAATCAAGCCAAAAAGAACATCCTGTCGATAGCCGACGACTTTCGCGAAAATCGCAACGGCGCCTTGCATATCGCCACCACCCATACTCAAGCCAAGTACTTGCTACCGGAACCGGTGCAAAAATTCCGGGAGAAATATCCGGGCATCACCATTTACATGGTGCAATCGTCACCACAAGAATTAATAGAGCAGCTCCATCAGCATCGGGCCGATATTGCCATCTGCACCGAAAAGCTGGACGAGGACGAGAAGCTGGTCGTCAAATCCTGCTATGAATGGCAACACATCGCCGTGGTGCCGCGCCATCACCCCTTGGCGCAAGGCGATGTGACGCTGGGCCGGCTGGCCGCATTTCCGATTTTGACTTACTCGCAAGGCTATACCGGCCGTTCGACCATCGAAAAAGCCTTTAAGAACGCGGGTAAGGAACTGGACATCACCCTGTCCGCCGCCGATTCCGACATCATCAAAACCTATGTCAGATTGGGTTTGGGCGTGGGGATTATCGCCGGTACGTCTTACGAAGCGCGCAACGACAATGATTTGGTCGCCAGGGATTTATCGCACCTGATCCCACGCTCGATGACGAAAATCGCCTATTTGAAGCAATTATATCTACCCACTTATTTGCAATATTTCATTAACGAGCTGCTTGCCAAAGCCGCCAAGGAGCATGAATATTAAAATCCGGCACGAATTTCGGTTTTGATTTCGATATTTATCATAAGAGCCGCCGTAAAAATTTCGACTTTGCGATCCTTCACGCAAAAACAAAGACTTACAAACCGCCCAACCACCGCCGCAAGCTCCTTGCACCGAGGTAAATCATATTTTTAGATTTATATATCTCAAATAGGCATTACAGATAACCGAACCAATCGAACCTGTATTGACAGCCTTCGTTTAAACCAAGTACTTTAAAAAAAATCGCTGACCGGACCACCGGAAGCCAGTACGCCTGAACTCATTAAGCAGGCTGCTGGCTTTTTTTTGGCCCGCAGAAAACCGACAGGGAGTAATACCGTCATGACGCATTGGTATCCAGATAACTCGCAATCAATAGGCAAAACCCCATTAGTCCGGCTAAACCGCATTACCGACGGCGCGCCGGTGACTTTGCTGGCTAAAATCGAAGGCCGCAATCCGGCTTATTCCGTGAAATGCCGCATCGGCGCGGCGATGATTAACGACGCCCAGCAACGAGGCCTGCTGACCGCCGGCAAAGAACTGATAGAACCGACCAGCGGTAATACCGGCATCGCCCTGGCTTTCGTCGCTGCCGCGCGCGGCATACCACTGACCTTAACGATGCCGGAAACCATGAGTCTGGAGCGGCGCAAGTTGTTGGTGGCTTATGGTGCCAAACTGGTCCTCACCGAAGGCGCCAAGGGTATGAAAGGTGCGATAGCCAAAGCCGAAGAAATTGCCGCGTCCGATCCGGACCGCTATGTACTGCTACAACAGTTTAAAAACCCCGCCAACCCCAGCATCCACGAACTCACGACTGGCCCGGAAATCTGGACCGACAGCGACGGTGCCATCGACATTTTAGTCTCCGGCGTCGGCACCGGCGGCACGATTACCGGGGTTTCGCGCTATATCAAATTCAAACAACGCAAACCTATCGTTTCCATTGCGGTGGAACCCGAGGCCAGCCCGGTACTGAGCCAATTCCGAGCCGGCGAACCGTTACAGCCGGCGCCCCATAAGATCCAGGGCATAGGTGCCGGATTTGTGCCTGAAGTATTGGATTTGTCTCTGGTTGACGAGATTGCCCTGGTCAGTAACGAGGACGCCATAAGCTATGCCCGCCGATTGGCACGCGAGGAAGGGATTCTGGCGGGGATCTCCTGTGGCGCAGCCGTGGCTGCAGCGGTGCGGGTGGCAAAGCGTCCGGAACACGAAGGCAAAACCATCGTCGTCATCTTGCCGGATTCCGGCGAACGCTACTTGAGCTCGGCCTTGTTCGAAGGCCTGTTCGATCCGCAAGGTGTAGCGCTATGACCTTAAGCGAACACGGCCAACGCTGGGAAATCGATGCTCTGGTCGCAGAACTGCGCGAACTGCGTCTGCAATCCCTGGAAAACCGCCACCGCCGCGAACATCCGCCCAAATTGCCTTCCCGTAAGATTTTGAGCCAGATAGTCGACAACTTGGGCGCGGCGCTGTTCCCAAACCGGCTGGGTGTGCCCGACCTGACCGATGAAGGCATCGATTATTTCGTCGGCCACACGCTGGATAGCCTGTTGCGGCAATTGCAACGGCAAATCGGCCTGGAATTGCAATTTGTCGCCGAACAGCAAGGCCTATCCCTGGATACTCGCAGCCAAGCGACAGACATCACCCGGCAGTTTGCCGCCCAGTTGCCTGCTGTGCGGCAATTGATCGACACCGACATTCAAGCCGCTTACGAAGGCGACCCCGCCGCGCGTTGCGCCGACGAGGTGTTGGTGTGTTATCCCGGCATTACCGCTGTGATTCATCACCGCTTGGCGCATGTGCTCTACGAATTAGGTTTGCCGCTGGTAGCGCGCGTCATTAGCGAGGTTGCACATTCCGCCACTGGGATCGACATCCATCCTGGTGCGCAAATCGGCGAAAGCTTTTTTATCGATCACGGCACCGGCGTGGTAATCGGCGAAACCGCGGTCATTGGCCGCCGGGTGCGTTTATATCAAGCAGTCACGCTGGGCGCCAAACGCTTTGACAAGGACGACAACGGCATTCTGGTCAAGGGTAACGCCCGCCACCCCATCGTCGAAGACGACGTGGTGATTTATGCCGGTGCCACGATCCTGGGACGTATCACCATTGGCCGCGACTCGACGATAGGCGGCAACGTCTGGCTCACCCACAGCGTGCCGCCGGACAGCCTGGTCAGTCAAGGGCAGAATCGCACGGAAGTATTTGCCGGCGGCGGCGGGATTTAATCTCAACGGCCAATCGGCGCTTTTTCAAACCAACATTGATTAATCCATCACGAAAAACACTTTAACCAACCACCACCCACTAAGAAAGGAAAATCACCATGTCAGACATTCATCAAGCCCATACCGCGTTAGGCGACGTCGCTGCGCGCACCTTATCCAACGCCACCAAAACCGTGCCCATGATGGGTACGATCACGCCTCGCTGGCTGGTGCATTTAATGCACTGGGTACCAGTCGAAGCGGGTATTTACCGGGTCAACAAAGTGAAAAGCGAAACCAGCATCGCCGTCGACTGTTCCAGCCTGGATGAAAAAGTGCTGCCGCAAACCTATGTGGATTACGAAGAATGGGGCCGCGAATATCGCTTGAACGCCGTCAACACCGTACTGGACGTTCACACCCGCGTGGCTGATTTGTACAGCAGCCCTTACAACCAAATCCACGAGCAGCTGCGTTTGACCATCGAAACCGTCAAAGAGCGTCAAGAAAGCGAGCTGATCAACAACGCCGAATACGGCTTGTTAAACAACGTCGCGCCTGCGCAAAAAGTGCAAACCCGCAAAGGTTCGCCAACCCCTGACGACCTGGACGAGTTGATTGCCAGAGTTTGGAAAGAACCCGCCTTCTTCCTGGCCCACCCACGCGCCATCGCCGCTTTCGGCCGCGAAGCCACTCGCCGCGGCACACCGCCACCCACCATTTCCATGTTTGGTTCGCAATTCTTGACCTGGCGCGGCCTGCCCTTGATTCCGACCGACAAGCTAAAAATCACCAACGGCAAAACCAATATTCTGTTGTTACGCACCGGCGAAAGCCGTCAAGGCGTAGTCGGCTTGTATCAACCTAATCTGACCGACGAACTGAGCATGGGCCTGTCCGTGCGCTTCATGGGCATCAACCACAAGGCTATCGCGTCCTACCTAGTATCCCTGTATTGCTCGCTGGCCGTGTTGACCGAAGATGCCATCGGCGTATTGGAGAATGTCGAAATAGGCAACTACTATGACTACCAATAACATAGACCTAGCTGGCCTGGCGCAGCAAGCGCTGAGCGGCGGCACTGTGCCCGCGGGTTTACCGGACACCGCAGAACTGACGCGCTTGGCCAATCAGTTTTTCCGGGAAGTGCCTAATGGTGGCGAAGCCATCGATACCGCGCCGGTCTCGGCGGCAACTGCCGTACCGTTTAATAACGTCAGTTCCGGTTTCGACTCCCGGCCTGGTATCGACGACTCGGCTATTTCCGCCTTGGTGCAGCGCAGTTTTGCCTTGCCCGGCACAGCGGATTTACAAACCGCCCTTGCCAAACCGTTTGGTAAAAGTCAGCCCACCACGCCCAGCGCTTCATCGTTTTATTTTTTAAACGACGTATCGGCATTGGCTCGCGCGGCGCAAAGTCCGGGTTTAGGATCTGCGCATCCGCCGTTTGACGTGCATGCAGTGCGGCGAGACTTTCCGATTCTGCAAGAGCGGGTAAACGGTTACCCGCTGGCCTGGCTGGATAACGCCGCCACCACGCAAAAGCCGCAGGTGGTGATTGATCGGATTTCCGAGTTTTATCAGCACGAAAATTCGAACATCCACCGGGCCGCACATGAATTGGCGGCACGGGCCACCGACGCTTACGAAAGCGCACGGCAAATCGTCGCGCGTTTTATCAATGCCTCGTCCGCCGATGAAGTGGTCTTCGTGCGTGGCGCCACCGAAGCCATCAATCTGGTTGCCAAAAGTTGGGGTAAGCAAAACATTGGCGTGGGCGACGAAATCGTCATCAGCTGGCTGGAACATCACGCCAACATCGTGCCCTGGCAGCAACTATGCGCGGAAACCGGCGCGGTACTCAGAGTGATCCCTGTGGACGATAACGGCCAAATCATTTTGTCCGAGTATCAAAAACTGCTGAATGCCAAAACCAAGCTGGTGTCGTTTACCCAGGTCTCTAATGCCTTGGGCACCGTCACGCCGGCGCAAGAAATGATCGAACTGGCTCATAGGGCCGGCGCTAAAGTATTGCTGGACGGCGCGCAATCGGTGTCGCATTTAAAGGTTGATGTACAGTCCTTGGATTGCGATTGGCTGGCATTCTCCGGACATAAGATCTTCGGTCCGACCGGTATCGGCGTGCTTTACGGCAAGGCGGAAGTGCTGGAAGCTACCCAGCCTTGGCAAGGCGGCGGGAATATGATCGAAGACGTCACCTTCGAGAAAACCGTCTACCAACCGGCACCCGCTAAATTCGAAGCCGGCACCGGCAATATTGCTGATGCGGTGGGCTTGGGTGCGGCGCTGGAATACCTGAACAAGATCGGTATCGAAAATATAGCTCGCTACGAGCATGAATTGCTGGTTTATGCAATGCATGCCTTGCAAGCCATACCGGGTCTGCGTTTGATCGGTACCGCGCCGGAAAAGACCAGCGTGGCATCGTTCGTGTTGGATGGTCATAGCACTCAGGATGTGGGTAAAGCCTTGAATGAGGCCGGCATCGCCGTGCGCTCCGGCCACCATTGCGCCCAACCCATCTTGCGCCGCTTTGGCTTGGAAAGTACCGTGAGACCGTCGTTGGCGTTTTATAACACTTACGAGGAAATCGATAGGTTATCGGCAACCCTGAAACGGTTGCAGTGCACTTCTCGGCGGTTTTAGCCTTACATTTTGAGGTCAAGGCGGCATACAGTCTTGACCTCAAATGCTCGCGCTGGACATAGATGCGAACCTATTTTTAAAAGCATTTTTAACGTGAGGAAGTAGGAATAAAAGCCGCTAAAAACTATCTTGGTTCTCGGCTTATAACTGAGCTTATCGGTAACGCCAATTATCCTGGCGTTACCGAACATTTATTGTCTTAACTACGAGTTTCCGTAGCCAGTTCCAGCGCCGACTGCGGTCCAGCCACTTTGCGTTTTTTCGGCTTAAAGGTTTTGACCAACCGTTTCCAACCGACCACCAGCGAACTGGCGCCCAATACCAAACCGAAACCCACCCAAGTCAACATCCAGGCATCCCAGATCGGCCGGTGATACAGCCAACCGAAATCCCAATGATGCAATCCCGAATACAGCCAACGAAACACCCGGCGACTGCGATCCAGTTTGGCCAGCAAGCTACCGTCTTGCGGATCCAGATAAAACCGGGTGCCAGCTTCATCGGCCAGCTGTACCGCCACCACCGGCAAGGGCTTTTCCACCAAGCTTTGATGATGCCGCGGGTAATAATAGCTGTCGTAGTCTTCCAAGAGTTCCTGACTGACGATGGGCGTATCTTGCGACACACGCTGAATCGCCTCGGTTACCGAGATTTTATTGAATTGCTGAACCGCCCCATCCACCGCTTGCGGCAATCGCTGACCATCGCGGCCATAAGCCAATAACACCGCTTCGCCGCCCAAGCGGCGCCAACCCAACTCGACGATGTCCTTACCCTCGGCCGTATTTAGCGGGCCAGGCTGCCAATTGCGCATCGCCTCGGGTAACACCTTGCCCAAATAACGGTTCAGCTCTTGCCGGGACGGATTGGCTTCGGAAAATAATTTGCCGGGATTGGTATCGATAAATCCGCTCAGCACCCAGGACAACGCCACGGTGCCGCCGATCAAACCGCTCCAGAAATGCCATTTAAACCAAAACTCGCGGTAAGGTTGCGTGCGGCCTTGCGAGTAAGTGGGCTTGCCGTTAAATCCCGGCCGCCAGCGCAACCAACCGATAATTAAACCGGTGATGCACGCGATGGTCGCGCCCAAGCCCGACCACAATTGCACATCGTGGCGATATTGCCCCAAACCAATAGCTTCCAGAGGTTTGAACAAATGCAGCCAATTGCCGGCATAGTAAAACGCCCTATCGACGCGGGTCGAGGCATGCAGCACTTCTCCGGTACGCGCCGAAATCAACAACTCGTCGCCGTCGTCGCTAGCTACCCGATGAAACGGCCGCAAAGCCTCCTGATTGCGCAGAATAATCGGCGCTTCCAATGTTTCCACTACTTGCAAATTATGGTTAATACCATCGCGTTTGAACCAGTCGTCGGCGATGCGTAACGCCTGCTCCACCGAAGTTTCGCGCAAGCTGCCGTCCAGTGCGGACAGCGCAAAGCGCGCGCCTTGGGTATCTTCCACCAACCAAAACGGCTCGTCGTTACGTCTTACCAAGCGGGCATCGGCTATACCGGCAGTCTGCTCGGCGCTATTACCAGTCTCGGCTTTTGCCTGCGCGCCGTGTTCACCCATGTTTGCGGGCTTGGATTGATGTTGCGCGGCAAACAGCTTGCGCCGCTCGGCACTGCGGTCCCAGGCTTCGCCCAGACTCAACCAGCCGGCTTCCGGCGCCAGGCTTTCCGCGTGTGCCAATTGCTGGCTGCGGCTTTGCGTGGTCGGCGTCGAATAGATAATCGCGATGCCGGTGAAAAACCAGAAAAACATGAACAAAGCCAACACCACCCCCAGCCAGCGGTGGGTTTCATATAACAACCAATTCAAAGACTTCTTCATTGCCGCCCTCTTAAACGCCCTTTGTTGATGACACTATCCGTTGAAAACTACTTTGCACTTCGCCCCCGCTACACACTTCCTTAAACCCTTATTGACCCGCCTGCGCGGACTTGCCCAAACCTTGCACAATCTCCAAGGCCTTTTCGACATTTTCGGCGGGTTGCAAGTCGCCGACGCTAGCGACGATCTTGCCGTCCGACGCCACCACAAACGTAGTCCGGGCGATAGCACCGTGATTGACTTGTACACCGCGGCTGTCCAAGCGCCCGGTTTTCGATTCATCCATACTCAAGCCGTAAGCATTGGCGATCTTGCCGTCCGCATCCGAGGCCACCGGAAATTTGCTGGCGCAGTACTCAGGATCGGCCGAGAATTCGTTCAACCGCTCGATACTGTCCAAGGACACGCCCACAATCGTCGCGCCGGCTGCGGCGAATTTGTCGTGATTGATCGCGAAGGTTCTTGCCTGAATATTGCAGCCGCGTCCGTAAGCGGTCGGATAGAAATACACCACCACGGGGCCCTTGCCGCGCGCTTCCTTCAAGGAATAGGCAAACGGCTTGCCGGCAAAAGAGGCTTGGGTATTGAAATCCGGCGCGACATCGCCTTCTTGCAAGTCGGCCAGTGCCGAGAACGCGACTAACAGCAATAGTGCGCTACTCAGAAAAAAACGTTTCATATCAACTCCGTAAAAAGGATGGGAATAAGCTTCCGGCGGGACACTCATCTGCTTATAACCCCGATAGGTATTCGACCAAGGCATTCAATTCGTCGTCGTTTAATGACTTGGCGACTTTGTTCATTACCGCTTCCGGGCTGTTTTTGCGTTCGCCCAGCTTCCAATTGGTCAATTGACTGCGTAGATAAACCCGGCGCTGCCCACCTATCACTGGGTAAATGACGTTATCCACCACCTTGCCTTTACCGTTTTCGCCGTGGCAACTGGCGCACGCGGGTAAATCCCGTGCTGCATCGCCGTTTACAAACAAATTTTTAGCGAGCGGGTTGTCGGCAATTCGGTCGCCGCGCATAACTTGTTGGCTGGCAAAATACGCGGCGATGTCGGCCATGTCTTCTTGAGTCAAATCGGCGGCCATCACATTCATGATTTCATGGCTGCGGGCGCCGGATTTAAAATCTCTGAGTTGTTTAACCAAATAACCGGCGTATTGACCGGCGTGGCTGGGAATTCTGACATCGCCGCTGTTGCCGTCCTCGCCATGACATTCCTGGCAACGTTCGTCAGCCGACTTTTGTTTACCCACGACCGGGTTGCCGTTGCCGATGCGTTGCAAAGAAAGTTCATCGCCCTGCTCTGCAAATACGGTTTTCGCCGAGGCCAATAAGGCAAAGGTACTAACGGCCAGCCACGGACTGCGGCGGCGCCAATGATGCCTTGCTCTGCGGCGTTTGGTTTCGGGGGCCACAGCGCATAGCCAACGGCAAAACCCCATGCCTAGTTCGCCTTCGGTCGGTCAGCGGCGAGCTTTTCCACGATTTCCAGCGCTTTGGCGACATTTTCTTCCGGCTTCAAGCCGCCCAAGGTCGCGGCGATTTTGCCGTTCGGCGTGATCACGAAGGTGGTGCGCTCCGCAAAGCCGCGGTTGATTTCCACGCCCCGGCTATCGGTTTTACCCGGCGCGGCGGCTTTCACGGCAATATCGTAATTACCGGAGATTTTGCCGTCGGCATCGGATGCCACCGGAAATTTGCTGGCGCAGTAATTGGGGTCGGCGGAAAAGTCGTTCAAGCGTTCGATGCTGTCCAGCGAGACACCGACGATGCTGGCGCCGGCGGCGGCAAATTTTTCGTGATTGACCGCAAAACTATGCGCCTGCAAATTACAACCGCCGGTATAAGCGGACGGATAGAAGTAAACGACGACCGGGCCTTTTTTCAAAGCATCTTCCAGCGTGTAATTAAAAGCCTTGCCGGCCAGGGAGGCTTGCGCTTGAAAATCCGGGGCCGGATGGCCTTCTGGGAGCGCGGCCATCACCGGCAAAGCAAATACGGCAGGCAGCAGGCTTTTCAAAAATAAGTTTTTCATAATGCTTCAATTAGAGGGGTTTGTATTTGTCGTGGCAGGCGCCGCGGCATTGTTTGGAAAAGTCGTTGGCGGCCACAGCAGCCGTATCGAAATCGCCAGCCGTCAGTGCATTCTGAATATTCGCCGCCTTGTCCTGATATTCCTTGGCGTTATGCGTTGCGTCGTCAGCGTTGCCACGCTTGGCAAAAAATCCTTCGACCAGTTTGAATTCGTCCTGTAATTGCTTGGCTTGGGTTACCGCGGTGTTGGCGTCCTTGGCGGCAATATTGTTTTGCACTTCCTGAATTTTGGTTTCCACATCATTCATTAACTCTTCGAAATCAAATTCGCTTTCGGCAATCACCGCGCTGCTGCTGAGAACCAACCCAATTCCGAAAAGATAAATCGTCTTTCGCATATCGTTAACCCTGTCGCGGCATTACCCGCCTTATTAAATAATGTTCTCGGAACATCTCTAAAATTCCCTCTTCGCCAAACAGGACTCAAACGACCCACTGTCACCCAAGGCCCCCACAAAGGCCCGGCTGCGCGTATTACCGGGAGATAACCGGCCTGCCGTCCATTGGCCCCAGCCTCCTTGCCGGGATAAACGCTCACCTGACAGCGTCGTCCTAACGCCCTGTTTGATAAAGAAGGAATTTCAGAGATGTCCACATTGGTTCAAATTCGCCTTGTCCCGGCCAATAGCCGGCTCAGCGAATCGCTTACCCGAAAGCGCCAAGCCTTCGGGTAAGCTGTTAAGCCCAACCTTAAGCAATCAATTCCTTGATCACTTTGCCGTACACCACGGTTGGACGTTCCGAACGGCCTTGATACTTGTAAATCAGCTTCAAGTGATCCAGACCCAACTGGTTCAACACGGTAGCATGCAAGTCGTAGGTATCCACTTCGGTACCTTTGATAGCTTGTACGCCCAGCTCGTCGGTGCCGCCATGGGTGTAACCGGCTTTGACGCCGCCGCCCGCCATCCATTGGGTATAGCCCCAAGGATTGTGGTCGCGACCGTCGCCGGATTCGCTCCATGGGGTGCGGCCGAACTCGGAGGTCCACACCACCAGGGTGTCATCCAGCAAACCTTTGGCTTTCAAATCTTTCAACAAACCGGCGATTGGTTTGTCGATAATTTTTGAATGCTTGCTGTGGTTGTCTTCGATGTTTTGGTGCGCGTCCCAATCGCGGCTGTCGCCTTTGATGTCGGTCGGGCCGGATACGACTTGCACGAAACGCACGCCGCGTTCGGTCAAGCGTCTGGCACGCAACAACAACTCGCCGTAGGGGCGGGTGATTTCGTCGTTCAAGCCATACAGCGCTTTGGTTGCATCGGATTCCTTACTAAAGTCAACCGCTTCCGGTGCGGTTTCCTGCATGCGGTAAGCCAGCTCGTAAGATTCGGTGCGGGCTTGCAGTTCGCTATCGGTGGGATAGTTGGATGCATGTTGTTGATTAATCTGCTTCAACAAGTCCAGCGCATGGCGTTTTTCCGCGTTAGCCAGATATTCCGGGTTGTTCAAATGCAGAATCGGCGAATTGCCGGGACGGAACGGCGTACCTTGATAAACCGCGGGTAAAAAGCCGGATTCCCAGTTGGTCACACCGCCGCGTGGTTCCCGTTTGTCGTTATACAACACCACGTAAGCAGGCAGATTGGGGTTCGCCGAACCGAGAGCATATTGCACCCAAGCGCCCAGTGTTGGCCGGCCGGGGTTCAAGCCGCCGGTGTTCAACTTCATGATGGAAATATCGTGGGTTGCACCAACGGTCACGCTGGATTTAATAAACGCCAAGTCGTCGGCATGTTCCGCCAGATTGGGCAGCCAATCGGAAAACCAAGCACCGCTTTGACCGTGCTGTTTCCAGTCACGTTTGGTGGCTATCAATTTGGTGATACCGCCTTGAGTACTGGTTTTGATGCCTTGCAAAAACGACGCTGGAATACCGGTACCGGCTTGTTTGACCAGCTGCGGCTTGTAATCGTACAAGTCCAGCGTACTGGGGGCACCGGACATGTGCAGCCAGATGACGGTTTTGGCTTTAGGCGCAAAATGCGGCGCTTTCGGCGCTAAAGGATTGGCGCCGGCCAAGGCTTGCAGGGCAGGATCGTCCGCCAGGGCAGTGGCAATGACGCCACCACCGGGCAGGAAACCGCTGACAGCCAAGCCGCCCAAGCCATAGCCGGTTTTTATTAAAAAATCGCGACGTGATTTGTTGTTCATTATCTAAACCTCTTGAATAGTATTTTGTGTCGGCAACTGCTTCGGGTCGGGTAAGGCGCCCGCCGATTTGGCAGACGCCCACTTAAACCGAGTCGTATGTATCGTTAAAACCGGTAGATGAACTCGTTGGAGTTGGCTACCACGTGGACCAAATCCACGAATGCAGCGGCTCTAACAGGGTCACCCAGCGGCTTGTCCTTAACGCCGGCCGGTACGTTCACTTCAAACTTGCCATCCGCCGCCTTAGCGCGAATGATGGCTTCCTGTTCATTCAAGAAGGCCTGCAACGACTCTTTCTCATCATCCTTCGGTTGCCGCGCAAACAAGATTTGATACAGTCTGCTGATGCGATCTTCTTCATCTTCACCGGCTTCATTGATCACCCGGCCAGCCAAGGATTTAGACCAGTCGAATATCAGCTCGCTGTTGTACAGAGTCAGGGCTTGCAACGGCGTAGTGGTGACCTCGCGTTTGCTGTGCGCTTCCTGCGGCGACGCCATGTTGAAAGAGTCCAGGATCGGATACGGGATACTGCGCCGGGTAAAGATGTACAAACTGCGGCGGTTCTGATCGTGAACATCCTTGGAGGTTTTCCAAGCTGGATCGCCTTGGAAGTTGCCGCTGGCGGTGTTGATCGCTTTGGGCAACGGCGGGTACACGCTAGGTCCACCTACTTTCTCTTCCAACTTGCCAGCCGCAGCTAACAAGGAATCCCTGACCTGCTCCGCTTCCAAACGTTGGCGCGGAAACACTGCCAGCAACTGGTTTTCGCCGTCGGCTTTGGCAACATCTTCGCGGTAATCCGACGATTGGCGATAAACGCTGGATAGAAGGATCTCGCGGTGCAGTTTTTTCACGCTCCAGCCGTCATTGACGAATTTGGAGGCCAGGTAATCCAACAACTCGGGGTGCGTCGGTTTTTGACCGGCTTTACCGAAATCGCTGACGGTGGTCACGATACCTTTACCGAAATACTGGTCCCAAATCCGGTTGGTATACACCCGAGCGGTCAGAGGATTGGTCGGGCTGGTAATCCATTTCGCCAAAGCTGACCGGCGACCGGATGAAAACGGCAACGGTTTGATGTCCGGTTTTTCGTCGGTAATCGCTTCCGGAAACGCTGGTTGCACTTCTTCCAACGGTTTTTCGTGATCGCCTACCGCAAACACATAGCTAGGCGGCGCATCCGGATGACCCAGTTCGGTCATCGCCGAAATGGTGTTGGAGGACGTGGTGGGTTTCAGATCGTTGAATTTTTTAAGTTCTTTATCCAGTTTTTCCAGCTCGGCCCATTGCTCGGCGATTTTTGGATCGCGGGTTTTGGCATCGGTACTTTCGCCTTTTTCCCGGAAATACGATTCCAAACTAGCTTCGTCTGTCACATTAGCCAAACGATGGTTAACCCAACGGTCGCGAGCATTCCATTGCTCTTTAGGTTTGAAGATCGCTTCCCGCGAGTCGGTCAAATAACGTTCCTTGTGATATTTAAGTGCCTCTTCCCTATGCGTATCGATAATGGCTTTTTTCTTGGCGCGAATCTCTTTAGTCGCCTCTTCCCATTTGGCGTACTGTTGTTCGTAGGCTTTTTCCACTTCGCCTTTCTTCGCAGGGATATTGTCTACCGGCGCGATGTTGGCAAAGAACGACTGTAGCGAGAAATAATCTTTCTGGCTGATCTTGTCGAACTTGTGGTTATGGCAACGCGCGCATTCCACAGTTTGACCCAACACCACCTTACCCACGGTATCGGTAATATCCGTGGTGATTTGGTATTTGCGTTGTACCAAGTCGCGGGAGTTGCTGTTGTCCGGGAATTGCGCCATGAAGCCGGTGGCCACCAAGGCTTGTTCGTCGCCCGGCCACAATTCGTCGCCGGCCAATTGCTCCTGAATAAATCTGCTGTAAGGTTTGTCCTGATTAAATGAATTGATCACGTAATCGCGGTAACGCCACATGTTCAAGCGGTCGTTATCGTTTTGAAAACCGGTACTGTCGGCATAACGCGCCAAATCCAGCCATTTACGGCCTTGGCGCTCGCCGTATTTCGGCGAAGCCAACAAACGGTCCGCCAATTTTTCGTAGGCGTCAGGCGATTTATCATTAACAAATGCATCGACTTCTTCCGGGGTGGGAATGACACCCCACACATCCAGCGTAGCCCGGCGGATGAACGACGCGCGGTCGGTATCCTGTGAAGGCTTGATGCCTTTGGCTTCCAAAGGTGCCAGCACAAAAGCATCGATAGGGGTTCTGACCCAATCTTTCTGCTGCACGTCAGGCACGGCAGGCGCTTTGACCGGTTGATACGACCAGAGTTTGGATTTGGACTGTCCGGCTGGAGCAGCGGCTTCGGTAGCCGGTTTTTCTTCGGCGGCCTGAGCAGCGTCGGAGAGCGCAAGTGCCAGCCCCCAGACCACCGCGCAATATAGTTTTATTTTCATTGAATTCCTCCAAAATGACAGCTTGATGGAACGAAGCCGGGGCTCAACCCAACCTCATTCGGAAATTAACCTTTATGCTTATGGCCTTTGCTGTGCTCTTGCTCTTTGGCATGCTCTTCGGGCTTAGGCTCAGGCGGGACAATTTTGGTAATCTTGCCGCCCTCTTCTTCATAGTTTTGCGAACCTATCGCACCTACCACCTTGAAACCCTTTTCAGCCAGCAAATCGGCAGACTTACCGGCACGGCCGGCGTGATTGGACACGGTGACGATGGAGCGTTCTTTAGGGATAAACGGCAAAGCCTTATCCAGTTCATCGATTTGTACGTTCAAATAGACGGGAAAGGTACCGATCTTGCTGATCTCATCGGGACGGCGCACATCGATAAACAATACTTGCTCGGGCTTGGCGAGTAAGGCATCGATTTCCGCGCGATTCAATTTTGGGGTTTTATAGGTATAAGGCCGCGCGGCCGGCGCCTCGGTTTTTTTACCGGCGTCCGCGTCAGCGGCAAACGCTACCGGAGCCGCCAAGATCAGAGCCAAAAGAGCCGCTGTGGTCGTGTTTTTCATTGCTATGTCTTCCTGTTATTAGTTGCTAACTGCACGGTTTATCGCGCTTGAATAAGGTTCCTCATTAGGTAAAAAGCAACTAGCATGCCACTCGAAAAATATCCGCCATAAAAAACCATCACTAGCTTGTTACCTATTGATTTAAAACGTGATTTTTATTTTTCAGCACTCTCGACAACACTTGATAAATCCCTCAATATCCAAGCACACCCCAAGCAACTGGTGGAAATTCAGCAGGGTCGCAACATGCCCTGTTGCTGGGCTAGCACCACACCAACCGTTTCTTGATCCGGGCGGATTTATCCCTGGTGGACCGTTCGGGCTGAGCTCGTCGCAGCCTGAAGTGCTCGGCGCTTCGACAATACCTTCAAGGGCAGAACGGCGAGCTGTATTTGAGGTTGAGCTTAATTAAGTTGCTTGGGTCTTTAGAAAGGAGGCGTGCAGATCGGGAACGCTGTAACCTCCCAATCTGCACCGCTTGGAGCCCGGCAGAAACGCCGGACAAAAAAAACGGGCTAAGGAACAATCCTTGCCCGTTAGAGGTTCTCACCACGAGAGCTTGATGAAATGCTTGGGGCCCTTAAGCTCCGTGTTAAGGGCCGTTTGAGATATTCCGTCAAATCGGCTATTTCGGCCGACTGCTAATACCGGCAGTCAACAACGGAATTTTGTAAGCCGCACCGCGACCGACGACATACAGGGTTTTCTTGTCCACACCCGCAAAGGCCAGGTTCTGTGGCTTTTTGGGTAGTGGAATCACGCCTAGAATCTCACCTTTAGCGCTGATGATTTCTACACCGGCGTTGGAAGCGACATACAACCGACCTTCATCATCCAGCGCAATGCCGTCGGCACCGCTGGACCACGTGCCGTCTTCGCCTTTTTTCCAACCCTCCAGTTTGGCGAAATTGCGCCGATTCTGAATCGAGCCGTCGGCAGCAATGTCGTAAGCCAGAATGTGTTCGCCTTGGGTATTGGCGACGTACAAGACTTTTTCGTCCTTGCTTAATTGAATACCGTTGGGACGCTCGATGTCGGTCGCCAATTGTTTAAGCTCGCCGCCCGGCGAAATATAAAACACGCCGGGATGCGACGGCGGCGGATTGGGATTGTCCTTGCTCGGCCGCGTACCGCTATCGGTAAAGTAGATACCGCCGTTGCTGGCGCGCACCAAATCGTTAGGACGTTGAAATGCGGTGCCTTGATAGTTTTCGGCCAAGGTATTTTTCTTGTTGGCCGGGTAAACCACACCGACCTTGGTTTTGACGGTTTGTACCGCGACGATTTCGCCGTCGGGCGTCAAAGCCAGGCCGTTGGCGCCGTTGGAGTTTTCCAGAAACGTTGAGACTTTATCGTCCGTGCCAATCCGTATGATTTTGTTGGCTTGGGTTTCGGTGAACAATAAACTGCCGTCACTATAACCAATAGGCCCCTCGGTCCCGTTAAAGCCGTCTTTGATCAGCTCGGCTACCACACCGCCGGCGGCGACGCCGGGAATAGCTGGGGTAACCGGGTCGTCGGCGCTGGCCGCCGCCGCATAAATCAACGCGCTAAATCCCAGTAAATAGAAGTGTTTAGATAACATCAGTATTTCCTTTGCAAATGTTTCGATAAATCAGTTTGCCGGACGGCATTCTGGCCGCCCGGCGCGTGTAACAATTAGAACTTGGCTCTAAAGTGCACCCCGTAGTAACGCGCATCGCCGAATGAAGCACTCGCCGCGCCGGTACCGGAAAAGTTACTGGCATTGGTAAAGTAGATGGTGTCAAAGATGTTTCTACCGACCAAGTCCAGGTTGTACTTGCCATTTTTAGTACCCAATCCAATCCCGCCATCGGTGACGTGATAGGCGTCCTGCTTGCCATAGCGCGACAAACTGGCGTTGTAGTTGGCCGCCGATTTAAAGCTGTCGATCAAATACGCATGCCACTGCAAACCGTAGTCGTTACCGTAACCAAAGGTTAAAGGCGCCCGGTAATCTATCCCGTAGTTGGCAGTAAACGCCGGCGCGTTCGGGATGGTTTTGCCGGTTTGATCGCAATATCCGCTGTTATTCGCTTCCGGCGGGCACGGCGCGTTGGCAAAGTCGGTGTAAATGGCTTTGTTATACGAACCGTTCAGGAACACATTCAACCCTTGGGTAATATCCCAATTGGTTTCCAATTCGATACCGCGTAATTGAATACCGCCAATATTGCCCAGTTGCGTCAAGAATTGACCGGCCCGCAATGGATCGGGCGCCACCAACTGCGATTGATAACTTTGAATATCGGTTTGGTACAAGTTGACGTTGAACACCAGCTTGCGATCCAGCAAAGTGCTCTTGAACCCAAATTCGTAGTCCATCACATCTTCCGGTTTGACGTTTTCCGTAGCCCCAGTGTTAAAGTTGAACTGCGCCGCCCCGGATTTTTGACCGCCGGCCACCGAACCGTAGACCATCAAATCTTTATTCACTTTGTAACTCGGGTTAATCAACCAGTTTTGCGAATTCTGATCGAAACCTTGCCGCGGCGCGTCCCATTCCGGCCCCAATCGATTGCTGCGGATAGCCTTGGCCGCTGCAATCTGCGCGGCGTTAGAGCCTAAGGAGGCACCCAAAGCATCTAAATCCACACCGCCCAAATTCCGGCTATAACCAGTGTTCTCCCGACGTTCAAAGGTATTGCGCAAGCCTAAGGTCAAGGTCGCATCATCGGTGACATGCCAGTTGATCTGACCGTAGCCGGCATAGCTATCGGTGGCAGGCACCACGTTTTGCGTCAACATGGTATCGCGCATGGACGCCGCCAATAATTGCCGGGACGCCGGAGTGGCGTTCAACAGGCTGTACTGGCTATTGCTGGCATGAAAGGCGCCGGCATCGACCCCGAAAAGGCGCTGATTAAAGGTATTGGCGATAGCACGCATCGCAAACACCCCGAACTGGTAATCGACGGGCCCTGGGTCTTTAGACGCCAGTCTCAGCTCCTGCGACCATTGCTCATTTTTAACAGTCCAACCGGAAATCCGTTCAACGTCAGCGGTGCTGGACTCGCCATCATGATTGGGTTCAAACAACGCATCCCGGTAAGCGGAAATCGAGGTCAACCGATGTCCTGCCACATCCCAGTTAATTTCCGCCGACACCCCGGAACCGTCGCCGCGCGATTGGCGCCTTTCGTTGTTCGCCATCGCTCTAGGATCACCAATTACGGTCACCGGTTGGCCATTGGTTCGCAGTGTATTGAACCAATCCCTGGCCAACCGCGAACTGAAGGTCGTGGTTCGCAGGGTGCCATCGTCAAAGCGCGTAGGATCGGCGATGAGGGGTTGCACGCTCATGGTTTGAGTCGAGGCAGTTTTATCGACAATCACCCGCGCGCTCAAATCTTCGCTCGGCGTAAACAGAAACTGCAAACGCCCGCCCAACGCATTGGTTTCGCCTAAATCCCCCTCACTGCGATGCACATCCAAATTTTTCACAAAGCCGTCGCGCTTATCGATAAACCCGGAAGCGCGATACGCCAACAAACCAGGCAAAATGGTACCGGTAGCGCCGAATTTGCCTTGCAGGGTATCCCTATCCCCCGCGAAGCCATCCACGTAATAACTGTTCTTGAATGAAGGCGCTTTGGTGGTAATGTTCAGCAAACCCAGGTTGCTGTTTTTACCTTGCAGCGTACCTTGCGGACCACGCAACACTTCCACTTGATCCAAATCGGCAAAGTTGGCCCACGCCGCCCCCGCCCACGCCCGCCAGACGTTATCCACCATCACGCCAACACTGGGCTCCATGGATTCGTTACCGCTGTTTTTGCCCAAACCCCGCAAAGCAATACTGGTTTGCCGGGCATTGGCCGAGGTCACACCCAAGTTAGGCGCACGCCGGGAAAAATCTTGTACCGACACCACGTTATCCCGCTCCAGCGTTTCCCGATTGATTACCGCCACCGGAATCGGCACTTCCTGCAACTTCTCTTCCTTACGTCGAGACGTTACGACCACTTCCGACAGGTTTTGCGGCTCGTCGGCTTTCTCTTCCGGCTCCGGCTCAGCGGCGGCTACGACATTGTCCGGCTCCTGACTGGTTTGCGCAGCCGGATCGGTAATACCTGGCGCCGGCGCGGCCGCCACACTTCTTTTAAGTAAATCCTGCTCACGCCGTTTTGAGGCTTCCAATTCCCGGCTCAAGCGTTCAACCTGCGCTTGTAAATCGTTCACTTTGGTATCGGCAACCGCTTTATTGCCGGCCTTTTTCGCGCTTTTTTTCACCGGCGCCGTTTGGGCGGTCGCATCGCTAGCAATCAGCATTGAACCACCCGCTATAGCCATTGCCACACATACCGACAAACCGCGCCGATTGCTAATGTGCAGCGGCACTTTCACCGATTCAATGCTGTCTGCCGACAGACTCCCAATTAAATTTTCCTTCACGATCTCACCTATGCGAATGTTACAAAAACCAATTCGAGCCAACGCCAAGACGGCGTCCGCCATTCGAACTTTCTGTAACGCTCTACGCAACGACCATGCCACAGGATGATAAACATCCGCCTAGCCATCCATTAATGAGATTTAAACAATTGAATTTAATAACTAACTTTAAGACCCAATTTATCTATCTTGCTAACATCATGAGAACGCCGCCAGCTGAAAAACTGTTGAAAGGTCATCAGCCTTTGCTGACTAACTGCCCGCCAATCAACAGTTTCATTTCCAGGTTACGAGCTGGTGTCAAGCGCGTTTTTTTGTCAACCTACCATCTTAAATTTTCCCGCTTAGCTGAATACCGAACCAACGCGGATAAGGATCCGGCCCGTAGGAGTTCCAGCCAATTTCGTGATTTCTATCGTTGAAGATGTTTTTACCGATCAAGCTTAAATCCCAGTGCTTATCGCGGGTGCCGACACCGATCGCCGCGTCCGTTCTGGCTCTATCGCCAACCCAGCCATAGGCCGACAAGTTATCGGTGTTATTGAACTCGGTTTGGTAGTTGGTATTGAAGCTGGTGTGCGCGATGTATTTGCTCTCGAAAATCGGCTTGGAATATTCGGCGCCGACGTTGAAATTCCATTTAGACGCGCCTGGCAAATACTGGCCGGTCATATCGACGTAATCCCCGGTCAAATAACCCAGCTCATCGGGCTTAGGTGCATTTTTGTAATCCAGATATTCGGCAACGTTATAGGCCCCGTTGAAACGGATCGACAAATCGGGAATGGTGTTGATCACGCTATCCAATTCCACGCCGTGCACCCGTACTCGGCCGACGTTACCCTGCGATGCGGTATAAGCCGTCAAACCGGAACCGCCTGGCTCCATATTGACTTGGGTTTGGAACTCGTCGACCACCTGTACGGCTTGCTGGTAGTTTTTAATATCCATGACGAAGGCATCGACATTGAGCACTATCGACTTGTCCAGCCAGAATGATTTCAAACCCAGTTCTAATGCGTGGGTTTCTTCAGGCTTAACCGTAAAGGGACGGCCATTGACCGGAGCGACCGAACCGGACTTTTCACCGTATTGCCAGGACAGATACGTGGTCAGGTCGTCGTTAATTTTATAGCTGGGCGACAACTGCGCGGTATACAAAACGTCTTGATAATCGTCTTCGACGGTTTGGTTCAAACGACCGATCTGCGAAGCCCGCAGGGTTTTGGCGTTGGCTACCATGGTTTTCTGCGCGGCAGTCAATGCGGCGTAACTGGAGCCGCCAAAATACCGGGCTGCTAAGGAATCGGCCCGCGCGGTTTGCTCGGCACTGTTCACCACAGCGTCTCCGGCCACAACAGCGGTTTGCGCTGCATTGAGCTTACCGAAGTTTGCAGTAGAGCCGTAGAACGTGTTGGTCACTGTTTTATTGGTCCCATCGGGATTTTTGTCGATCACCCCGTCGCCATCCTGATCGACGGTAAACGACTGCGCGGTATCGGAGTTAAAGCCGCCAGTCGCCACGTCCCTTACCGTTACAGGGTTAAACGCCCCTCCAACACCGTTTCGGCCAATAATCTTAAAGTTACGCGACTTACGGTCTTCATGCGTGGCGCGTACCCCGGCGGTGAGGGTGAATTTATCGGTAAAGTGCAAATCCGACTCGCCGTATAGGGCACCGGATTGGGTGCGGATCTCGGTAGATTCGAAGGTGCGGGCATCCTGCAACAGGTCTTTCAAGATAGCTTCGCCGGCGCCGCGATTGGTGCCGGCGTTTCGATATAAAGCATTGTATTGACCATTGGTGGCAAACCAGGCCCCGGCGTCGGCGCCCCAGCCGGCTTTCGAGTCCACATTATCCTTGGTCCATAAACCGATCACGCCGGCCTTGTAATCCAAAAAGCCGCCCGGTTTGTTGACGATTTTAAATTCCTGCGTCCATTGATTGTATTTAACCCCGCCGCCGCCATCGACGCTGATGTCAAACGGCGTACCTTCGTCGTTGTGCGCATCGAAGCGATATTCGCGCACCCCGGTTCTTGAGCTCAACACATGATTGCCGACTTCCCAGTCTATCAAGGCTGCCGCGCCCTGGTTATTGACGGTTTGGCCTTTGTTTTGATCGAACCAGACGGTGCCGCGTTGTTCGCCACCAACATAATCGTTATAGGTAAACCCTCTGTTGGCAAAATACTGACCGGCCGCCGCTCTTGAGCCGACGGCGCTGATGGCCCCGGGACTAGTGGTATCGGTTATCGCAAATTGGTTGCTATGGCTGAAATAGCCATTGAGTTTGGAGTAGGCGGACGTACCGTTTCTATCCGTTAGACTGCCGTCGGCAAATCTAAACGGCTGATCGTGGAAGAATGTCAAACCGTTTTGTAACTGCGGCTGTTTGGGTTCGAAATCGGCGATAAAGCGCGCCGTTAAGTTTGAGGTCGGCGTAAACAGCAACTGCGCGCGGCCGCTCAAGCGATCGCGGTTATATAGTGTGTAGTTTCTGTCGTATTCGTTTTCATAAAAACCCCGCGCCTTGTCGACGATGAATGATCCACGCCATGCGAGGAAATTATCGATCACCGTCCCGCCCAAAGCACCTTGCAATATCAACGACTCCCGTTGCCCATAAGCGGCGGACAATTCCGCTGTCGGCGCGAATGTCGGCAATTTGGAGGTGACGTTCACTTTACCCGAGCTTGCGGCCAAGCCGCCCTCGGTACCGCGTGGCCCGCGCGTGACCTCCACCGCTTCCACGTCGTAAAAACTGAAGTTAGCCAACTGCGTCAAGGCATACGGTACGCCGTCCACCGTCACGCCGACGCTGGGGTCCTGAGTTTCCGTGAAACTTCGTTTCCCCAAACCGCGCACCGATAGCGAGGCGCCGCGGGTATTGTTTTGATTAAATTGCACGTTGGACGCGCGGCGGGTGATGTCGCCCAAGTCTCTGGACAGTTCCCGGTTTAGCTCGGTACCGGATACCACCGACACCGATTGCGCGACTTCGTGTAGTTTTGCCAACTTGGGTTTGGCCTTTACTACCACTTCGCCCAAATCCGCTTTTTGGTCATCGTCGTTCCGGGCTAACTCGGTTGCCTGCGCTTCGTTCGGCGCGGCCAGTGTTTCCGTGGGTGCGCCGGCAGTAGCGACTCCGCCAGGTGCGGTGCCCGTTGCACCTTTCTTGATAAACTCCAATTCACGCTGTTTGGCGGCGGCTAGCTGCTGACGTAAAGCCTGATTTTCCGCTTCCAAATCGCTGACCGCTTTGCTGTTGACGGTTTTGGTTTTGCTGTTTTTTTTCGGTGCGGCTTCCACATTGACTGCAGACGCCATGGACACACCGGCGATAGCCATTGCCACGCAGGTCGATAACCTACGTCGCGAACTGATTATTTGAGGAACCCCATCCTGTCGAGTAGCGCTTATTGAAAAAGCACTTGTTAATTTATCGCTCACTATGCCACCTAAACGAATGTTAAAAAAAATCGATAAAAACTAACGTTAATACTGTGCCGTCTAAAACCATATCCGGCTTTAACATCGATTTTGCAATAGGCATGCCAGCAATATTAAATGCGCATTGACGGGAAATAATCCCCGAAAATATATTTATAAAATACTGTTTTATATGAACAATTAAATTAATTACTCGTGATCAACCGGAAAAATTAACAGCCAATTCACGCGCTGTTTTTATCAAACACTGCTGAAACTCAAACAACTACTGCTGACAACATGAACGGCCTTTGCTGTTAGGCTGAACGAGCATTGCTGCAGATCTGAGTGACGTCTGCTGAATTGGAAATACTTTTTGCTGATGGCCTGCACTTGGCTCAACAAGTTTGGCCAAATCCATCGCCCCCATCTGCCGTTTACCCTAAGGCTTACTGGAAAAATACCGCGCGTGAGCACTGGCGTGCTAATGACAAAGCCTTGAAATACCGGCCCTTTTAGAGTTTATGACTGTTTGCGGCGAGATTTTTGGTGACCGATACGGATAGAACAAAATATTGGCTTGATCATTGCTTAACACCAAAAGCAATAGCAAACACCCATTTATAAAGGAATAAAAAATGACACAAATCAGACCCTCCGCAAGCGCGCAGGGAGGCAAAAAAACCCGGGCATCGCGTAAATCCCAGACTTGGCAACAAGCCACATTGATAGCCTTAGGCACGGCCCTCAGCGTCTCGGCATTATCGGGACCGAGTGTTTTTCCCACTGGCACCACGCGCTACGATCCCAGCAAAGCCTATAACTCTTTTGTTTTGTTCAGCGGCGGCGACAACATCGCACATTTGATCGATTTAAACGGAAATTCCGTTCACGAATGGCCGGATGCCGCCAGCCACAGCACCTTAATCAATCCCGCCATCAACGGCGGTAAATTGGGACATGTGTTTGTGACGCAGGAAACCACCGAAGGCAAAGGCACAGACCTGGTACCCGGCCAAGTTAGCAAGAAAATCACCAAAACCATTGCCGAGCTGGATTGGGACGGCAAAACCGTCTGGCGTTTTGGCGACAAAGCCCCCGGCGGCGCGGCGCAACAACATCATGACTGGGCCAGACTGCCCAACGGCAATACGGTGGTGTTAGCTAACCTGGTGCATCCGGTTAAGGGGTTTAAGCAAGCGCAGGTACTGGACGATGTGATTTATGAAGTCAATCCGGCAGGCGAAGTGGTCTGGAAATGGATTGCCTCGGAACATCTGAATGAATTTGGCTTTACGCCCGCGGAACTTAAATTGGTCCGCAACGCCGAGATCGCCGACTATCTGCATGTCAACAACCTGAAAGTAGTCGGCCCGAACCACTGGTACGCAGCCGGCGATCAGCGCTTTCATCCGGATAATTTGTTGATCGACGCGCGCAACACCAATTTCATCATCATTATTGACAGAAAGACCGGCAAAGTGGTCTGGAACCTGGGGCCGCACTACCCAGCCGCGTCCATTGAAGAACAACAAGCCCGCAAGGTGCCGCGCCCGGTCGATCAAATCAGTGCCCAGCACGATGCGCATATCATTCCGGAAGGCTTACCCGGCGCCGGGAATTTATTAGTGTTCGACAATCAAGGCATCGCCGGTTATCCGCCGGCTCCCGTGCCGCGTACCGGTGGTTCGCGCGTATTGGAGATAGATCCGATCAAGAAAGAAATTGTCTGGCAGTACACAGGCGAGAGCTCGGGCGGCCCCAGTTGGTCGTTTCGTAGCACCCATATCAGCGCTGCCCGCCGCTTGCCTAACGGGAATACTTTTATAGACGAGGGCCAGAGTGGACGCTTATTTCAAGAGACAACCGACGGCGACATAGTCTGGGAATATATCAATCCGTATTTTCGTACCGGTAAGGATGCTTTGACCGGCCGGGCCACCGCCAACAACTCGGTATATCGCGGCCAACCGGTACCTTACGATTGGGTACCGGCCGGCACACCGCATAGTGAAAATCCGGTCACTGCGCCTGATTTGAGCAAATTTCGGCTACCGGTAGCCAGTAACAAACCTTAAAACAACTTGGTAAAAACCCAGGTACGCGGTATGCAATTTTAAAACCATGGGTTTCGGGGTATCCGGTCGTGATGTTTGGTAGACGGGTTACTACCATTAAGTTTAACGGAACGGACACTCCACAACCGGATACCCCGAAACCCATGGCGCTAACAACCTATAATTTGGAGACTAAGATGTTAGGTAAACCTATTCGACCAACGTTATCGCTACCGATCTTGACGGTCGCGCTATGCTGCGCGTATAGCTCGGCGGCAGCGTTGGAACTCGACCCCAAAGCCATCAACATCAAACTGCCCGAGCAGATTAATTGGGTGGCAAACCCCAGCGGCTCGGAGAGCGCGGTATTAGTAGGCGATCCCAACAAGCCCGGCCTGTATGTGGTGCTGAACAAGTGGAAGGCTCATCACAATAGCAAGCCGCATTCGCACCCGAACGACCGCTTCATAACCGTGATTTCAGGAACTTGGTGGGTAGGCACCGGCACGGATTATGATCCGGCGCATTTGCAAGCGGTGCCGGCGGGTAGCTTCGTTACCCACTACGGCAACGAAATCCATTATGACGGTGCCAAAGACGAAGACACGATTCTGCAGATTGTCGGCATCGGCCCGGCGACGTCTACCCCGGCCCCTGCAAAATAGCAGGCAGCTCGCCATCGGCGAGCTTGCTGAGATTACTCTTCGCTTTCTTCGTAGGCGACGGCCAATTTTCTTTGACCATTGGCCAACATGCCATACAGCCCTAGTTTGTGCCGCAGGACATTGCGGCTAATATCCAGCAAGCGCGCAGTTTGCACCTGGTTTTCTTCGCAAAACTCGAACGCCGTACGAATCACGGTTTCTTCGATAATATCGAATAACTTAGGCGGCGCTTGTTCGCACAAACGTAGTAGCGAACTCTCCAGCGACGAAGTGGAAACTGTCGGTCCGGTCTGCGAAGCTCGCACACCGGATAACTTAAAGTCCTCCGGACGCAAGCGATTGCCGGGGCAGACCAACAATGCTCTATGCACGGCATTTTCCAGCTCACGAATATTGCCGGGCCAATCGTAATTTAACAAGGCCAACTCGGTGGATGGCGATAATTTAATTTCGCCGTAGCCCAGGCGGTCGCCGTAGACCTTCAGAAAGTGCCTGGCCAAAGGCAAAATGTCGCCCGGCCGTTCCCGCAACGGTGCCAAGTGAATCGCAGCCACATTAAAACGGTAATACAGATCGGCGCGAAAATGCGACGCCGCCACCGCTTCTTCCAAATTAACATTGGTAGCGGCGATGACTCTGACATCCACCGGCGACGGCGTGCGCGAGCCCACCTTGACCACTTCCCTTTCCTGTAGAACCCGCAATAATTTCGCTTGCAAGCCCAGCGGTAAATCACCGACTTCGTCGAGAAACAAACTGCCTTTATTGGCGGTTTCGAACCAACCTTCTTTGGTATTTAAAGCGCCGGTGAAAGCACCTTTTTCGTGGCCGAATAATTCGCTTTCGATCAGGTTTTCACTGAGTGCCGCGCAATTCAGAGCCCCGAACGGTCCTTTGGCGCGCTTACTCAGTGCATGCACATGCCTGGCGACCAATTCCTTGCCGGTGCCGGTCTCGCCGATGATCAACACTGTCGCATCGCTAGGCGCGATTCGCTCGATGTGCTCCAACAGTTTTCGTGAAACCGGATCCTCGAACACCATCGCCGTGGCCCGCACCGTGTGCGACAGCTGTCGTAATTGCAATTCGTCAAATGCCAATAATGTCATACGGTTTCCCCTTTACTGCGAGCAACGATGCCGCCACTCAAAAATTGTTCCATGAAAACTCTTTTCCTGAGATGTCAAAAATAGTGATTCGTCAGCGGCAGCGCAAATTAACTGCCGATACGCCAACGCCAAACAAAAATCAGCCTTACCCGTGCCCAAAGTCAGCCCACACACCGGCGCCAGCGCCGACCACAGACCAAAAAAAAGCCAGCAGTCCTTTGGGGACACACTGGCTTCCGGCGATCCGGTCAGCAGAAGTGGATGTTATGGAGACAAAATGCTCGGAAAATAACAGCGAGATACCAGGCTCTAAGCATGGTTCATGCCACTTCGTGTTTTCAGCACATCATAAAGGATTACAGGTTTTTGTGAAACCCAAATGTTGCCACAGCAACATAATCTGCTGATTTAGTGTTGATATTTCACCATATTTTCATAGGCCTGCATTTTACTGGCCGGGCATGGCGTTTTTTCGCGCCAATCCAATTAGCTCGGGCTTTTTCAACAAGCCCGGTCAGCCGAAATCACTGCTTAAACATGCCCACTATGTTGCGGCCTGTTCGTATACCAGCAGCATTTGCTGGCGTCATGCTTGTAAATCAGCATTTTTTTGGTTGCTTGCCGTTGCCCCGCCTGCTTCTATGATCGGTAACTAAAACCAGTGTTGTTGATATGCCTGGAACACAGCGGCACTTAGGCTTATTCCAGTGCTCACTCGGCAGATTGGCCCTTATCTTGCTGAAGACCGCCTTGAAAAGACTAAGTCAAACTCATTAAGCGACTTAATCTAACATCCGCAACTTTCAACTTTGGAGCAAAACATGGGCTTGAGCATTCCCCACCTATTAGTAGTTTTAGCGATTGTGGTCTTGGTGTTCGGCACCAAGCGCTTGAAGAATGTCGGCGCCGATTTGGGCGATGCTATCAAGGGATTTCGTACAGCGGTAAAAGAAAGTGAAGAAACCGAAGAGGCCAAAGCGATCACCCAACTCTATCAGGAAGAATTATCCGACGAGTTGATAGGTAAAGCTGAGCGCACCAAGGCTTGATACGCCGGGTTGCTGTTCTCAGGCTAAACGTGCTTAGACCAGCGCCCTGCTGCCAGAGCAGCAGCTTTTGATCCCCGCCTGTTTGCATACCAACAGCTTGGAACATTTTCCGGAAAAAATTATGTTGCTGGTTCTCACCTAAGCCCAAGCGCCTGCAGGACACTATGCTTGTAAAAACCGATGGAGATTGCTTGGTATAGCACTTGCTTGGGACAAGCACTAAATTGCCTTTGCCGGATAAACGCTAGCTTTAAAACCGGCCAGACCTCGCTAACCAATCGGATCTCCCGAAAAATCCATGTGGATCGTTAATATTGCTTTACGCCGCCCCTATACCTTTATCGTGGCGGCGCTGTTGATTCTATTGTCTACACCCTATGTGTTACGGAAAATGCCCACCGACATTTTCCCGACCATCGATATTCCGGTGGTAGCGATGCTTTGGCAATACAACGGCATGACCGCCAAAGAAATTGCCGACCGCCTGACCACCAGCGTCGAACGCTCTATGGCACTGATCGACGGCATCGAACACAGCGAATCCTTGTCTTACGGCGGGGCGGCTGTGGTTAAAGTATTTTTCCATCCGGGCACCGACATCCGCACTGCCATCGCCCAGGTGATGTCCAGCAGCAACTCGGTTTACCGCTCGTTACCCACCAACGTGGCACCGCCGCAAGTCATTCAATATTCGGCGGCCGATCTGCCGTTGGTGCAGTTGGGCATTTCCAGTAGCGTCGTCCCGGAAACCGATGTCAACGATCTGGTGAATAATATCGCCAGAACCGCATTGCAATCCAAACCCGGCGTGGCGATGACGAATCCGTTCGGCGCGAAAAGCCGGCAAATTACGCTGGATGTCGACGCCCCGGCCCTGTTGGCGCGCGGCCTGTCGCCTGCCGATTTAAACGATACCCTGGCCGCGCAAAACCTGATCCTGCCCACCGGCACGGTAAAAATCGGCAGTAACGAATACGACGTCAGCCTGAACGGCGCAGTGGCGGCGATACCCCGGCTCGCCGACCTGCCGGTCCGCACCGTGAACGGTGTGACAACGCTCGTTCGCGACGTGGCAACGGTGCGCGACGGCGCGGCCCCAGTGACCACCATCGCCCGGCAAAACGGCGAACGCGGCATCCTGACCTCCATTTTTAAGGTTGGTCGTACCTCGACGCTGGAAGTGGTTGAGCACGTCCGGCAAACCATTCCGAAAATGCTCGACCTGATGCCGGATGGCATCAATATGCGGCTAATGTTCGACCAATCCCTATTCGTGAAAGCGGCAATCGGCAATGTGTTGCACGAAGCGCTGATCGCCGCCGGCTTGACTGCGGCGATGATCCTGCTGTTTCTGGGCAATTGGCGCACCACCTGCATCATCGCGGTATCGATACCGCTGTCCATCATGGTTTCGTTGATCGCATTATATTTAGTCGGCGAGACTATCAATCTGATGACGATGGGCGGCCTGGCCTTGGCGGTGGGGATTCTGGTGGACGATGCCACCGTGGAAATCGAAAACATCGAGCGGCAAATGCTGCTGGGCAAGAACCCGCATCAAGCCATCTTGGACGGCGCGGCGGAAATCGCGATGCCGGCGCTGGTCTCGACGTTGTGCATCTGCATCGTGTTCGTACCGATGTTTTTCCTGTCCGGCGTGGCGCGCAGCCTATTCGTACCGATGGCGGAAGCGGTGGTATTCGCAATGCTGGCTTCCTACATTCTCTCGCGTACCTTGGTGCCGACGCTGGTGATGTATGTGATGTCCGGCCATCACGGCCATACCGATGCGCCGCCGACCAACGCGCTGGCGAGAGGCTTTCAACGCCTGCATCACGCCTTCGAGCGCGGCTTCGAACAGTTTCGCGGCCATTATTTGATCCTGGCCAGCCATTTGCTGAAACACCGTTTGCGCTATAGCTCGGCAATTCTAGGCTTTTGCCTGGCATCGCTGGGTTTGGTGCCGCTATTGGGAGAAGATTTGTTTCCGGCCGTGGACGCCGGGCAGATTCGCCTGCATGTCCGGGCGCCTTCCGGCACCCGCATCGAGGAAATGCCGCAACACATCGATGCGGTGGAAAAAGTCATTCGCGGCATTATTCCCGCCGAAGAAATCGCCGATCTGCTCGACATCATCGGCGGCCCCTACAGCACTCGCAACACCTTATTCGGCAATTCCGGCACCGTGGAAACCGCCGATACCGAAATCATGATTTCACTGCGTCCCGGCGATCATGCGCCCAGTGCCGACTATATCAAACGCCTCCGCGCAGAACTGCCAGGACAATTTCCCGGCCTGGAATTTTTCTTCCAGCCCGCGGATCAGGTCAGCCAGACCTTGAATTTCGGCGTGCCGGCGCCTATCGACATCCAATTCATCGGCGGTAAACCGGACGAGGTGATGCCGCAGGTCATCGCCTTGCAAAATCGATTGCGGCAAATTCCCGGCATCGTCGATGCACATATTTACCAGCGTATGAATCGGCCGGCATTGGATTTGGAAATGAATCGCCAACAATTGCAGCAACTGGGCTTATCGGCCCGCGATCTGGCGCAAAACCTGTTATTGACTCTGAGCGGCAGCATGCAAACCGCGCCGTCGTTCTGGCTGAATCCGGCTAACGGCAACTCGGTGAATATCGGCGTGATGGGTAATCCGCTGGACTTGGATAATCTGGATGCCTTGATGCGCACGCCGGTAGGCGGTGGTAACGGCCAGCCGCAATTGCTGGGCAATTTAGTCAAACTGAAACGCACCGTGTTACCCGTCGCAGTGACGCATTACAACGCCAATAACGTGTTCGATATTTACGCCAGCGTCGAAGGCCGCGATTTGGGTTCGGTGAGCAGAGAAATCGAAACGCTGGTTGCCGACAGCCGCAGCCATTTGCCGCGCGGCGTCGATTTGAGCGTGCGCGGCCAGATCGAAACTCTGAAAAGTTCGTTTACCGGTTTGGGAGCCGGCTTGGCCGTAGCAATTGTGATGCTGTACCTGTTGCTGGTAGTCAATTTTCAATCCTGGTTGGACCCGCTGATTATCGTCAGCGCCCTGCCCGCCGCACTGGCAGGCATCGCCTGGACCTTGTTTTTGACCGGCACCACCTTGAGCATTCCGGCCTTGACCGGCAGCATCATGGCCATGGGCGTGGTTACCGCCAATAGCATTTTATTGGTGTCGTTTGCCCGCACCCGTCTGGCAGAAGGTGTACCGCCGGTGACGGCAGCGTTGGAAGCGGCGGCTACCCGGCTGAGACCGGTGCTGATGACCGCGTTTGCGATGATCGTCGGCATGTTGCCGATGGCCATAGGCTGGGGCGAAGGCGCCGAACAAAACGCGCCGTTGGGCCGCGCGGTGATCGGCGGCCTGGCCTTTGCCACCGTGTCCACTTTACTGTTCGTGCCGCTAGTGTTTGCCGGCACCCACCGCTGGCTGGCGCACCGCCTTTCGCATCGTACAAGCTTTGTAACTCCCTAAAATCATATGAATAGCATCCCTTCTTCTACCTTTGCGCGACCGTCCACCGACCATACGCACCGCACCCTGCTGGTAGTAAAACGGCTGGGTCTGGGGCTATTGTTATTGCTCCTGCTGGCCGGCGCCTGGCGCCTGGCACAGAATCTCCAGCAAGCGGAAACCTTGCAGGCGCAAACGGCGGCCAGCCAACAGCGCAGCGTCATCGCCGCGCATTCAAGGCGCGGCGAGGCGACCCGCAAGTTGGTATTGCCCGCCAGTTTGCGTGGCAACACCGAAACCCAACTGTATGCGCGCAGCAACGGCTACTTGAGCGCCTGGCACAAAACCATAGGCGATCAGGTCAAGAAAGGCGACTTGTTGGCGGTTATCGACGTGCCCGAGCTGGAACAGGAACTGGCGCAAGCGCGCGCCGCGCTGGCGCAAGTCAAAGCCAGGCTGGAGCTGACCCGCACCACCCTGCAACGCTGGACGCAATTGAACGGCAGCGACAGCGGCACGCAACAGGAGTTCGACGAAAAACGCAGCGCTTTCCTGCAAGCCGAAGCCGATTTCTCTGCCGCGCAAGCCAATGTCAAACGCCTGGAAAATATCGAAGGCTATCGGCGCATCGTCGCACCCTTTTCCGGCGTGATTACCCGGCGGGCGGTCGATGTCGGCAGCTTGATCGTGGCCGGCAGCCAGGAGTTATTCGCGTTAACCCAAACCGACCCTTTACGACTAACGGTCTGGGTACCGCAAGTCTATGCCGACGACATCAAGGCCGGCCAGGAAGTCTCAGTAAGACTCCTCGATTCGCAAAGTAAACCGGTGAGCGCCCATGTGGATCATGTAGCCGGCGCGCTGGACCCGGTCAATCGTTCCCGGCAGGTAGATATCGCCCTGCCCAACAAAGACGGAAAGTTACTGCCCGGTTCCTACGTGGAGATCTCGATCAACGTCGCCGGTAAATCCAGCCCCTTGGTGGTGCCGGCTAATGTGTTGGTGATCGATCAAGCCGGTCCGCATGTGGTAGTGGTCGATGCGGAACATCGTGTGGCGTTTCGTCCGGTAAAACTGGGCCGCGATTTTGGCCGCGAACTGGAAATTTTGGAAGGCATCTCCGCCAGCGATACCTTGGTCGCCAGCCCCTCGGATCTGTTAGTGGAAGGCGAAACCGTGGGTGTAGTGGAAGCCCAAGCAAAACCGGCGGAGAAAGCCAAGGACAAAACCCCCGGCAAATCGTGAAATATTTCAGCAATCCGGGGCAGGACGGGCCATCCGGCAGGGAAATGGCTATCATCGCCACGATGGGGAGTTTAACGCTGAGCTTGGCAATTGCATGGGCACAAATGCCACGCCTTTGTCCTCAATCTTAGGCCCCAGCGGCTGAAATCCCAGCCGAGCATAAAACGGCACGGAGGATAGCGCGGCATTCACCGTGAAGGTCTCCGACGGGCATGCGGCCAACGATAAGGTGATGGCGCGCAACGCCAATGCCGTGCCGATACCTTGGTATTGGCAGTCAGGCGCCACAAACAGATGAAAAAGATGCCGGGCATCGCGAACTGCAACCACACCGGCCAGCTTACCGTTTAGCAAACCCACCAGATAAAGGAAATTTGCATTAGCGATGTAGCTAGCAATCGCTTGCGGGCTGATGCTCGAATAAAACAACTCGGCACCGTCGCCAGTAGGGGAAATCGTACAACGGTTGGCAACGCTGCCAATCAGTTGGCTGACGCACTCGGCATCGGTCGCTAAGGCGGTACGGATGATCAACGGCGAGTTTGTCGTCATGGCTCAGTAACGGCAAGGTCCGGCAAGTTGTGATAAACCTGCTCGACGGTTTGGTGTTCGGTTAGTGCTTTAATGACCGCCGGCAAGGGTTCTGCATCGATACCGGGCAAGTCGTGTTCCAAGGGATTCACAATCGAAAACGCCAATTTCTCCAGCGGCGGGCAAAAGTCCGCGTTCACACCGGGCTTGTTGCCGCGCGCATCGATCCGGTACCAGCCGTATTGTTGCAAGTAAACCGCGTTCAAACCGTGCAAGCAATAAGGCGGCTGATCGCCGTCTAGCGTCAAGCGCTGGTAACACAGTCCGGCCGGAATGCCGTTGGCGCGCAACAGCGCCGCCAGCAAATGGCTTTTGGCGTAACAATAGCCGGTGCCGTGGATCAACACCTCGGAGGCCTTGCAGGTCACGGGGTTCAGCCGGTAGTCCCAGCTATGCTTGATCTGGTCGCGGACGAATTCGAAACAGCGTTTGGCGATGGCTTCCTCATCGGCGCAGCCCTCAGCCAATTTTGCGGCTTGGCCGACGATGGCCGGATGTTGGCTATCGATATAAACACTGCTGCCCAGGAAGGGTTTCATTTCCGGCAATAGCGTTATCGTGCGTTGGATTTTGGTTAACACGCCGGTCAGTAATGAAACGATTTCCGGCATCGCCAACAGCTCCGCTTCGCCGATGTGGGTGCTCGGCAACGGCAAGGTGATCGATGCGGCTTCGATCAGTATGGCCGACATGGTGGCCAAGGTTTCCCGGAGCGCTGCATCGGCGTGATGGGCACGCCGCGAAGCGTTCAATACCGCGACCGGCTTGTCGACAAAGCCTTCAAACGCCACCAACCAATCCAGCGTGTTTTTGATGGTGCCGGTAACACCGTGCGCATATTCCGGGCTGGCGATCAGCAAGGCGTCCGCTGCGGCCACTTCGTTGCGTAATTGCAGGGCAACGGCCGGCGGCGCGTGTTCCAAATCCGGATTGTATAAAGGCAAGTCGCCAAGCCCGGAAAACAAATAGACTTCGATAGAGGAAGGCGCCAAATGCCTCACAGTGCGCAGCACGGCGGAATTGATGGATACAGCCCGTAAGCTGCCGGATAAAGCCAGTATTTTCATGGCAAAGCGAGGTGTGGAATGTCAGGGAAAAGTAATGGCAAGCAATAATAGACCGCTTGGCACGCTTGATAATGACGTTGATTTTCGCATGCCATACAAAGAGGCGGGGCCATTTCTAAAAATCATCGACCTGCTTGGATTACTTGCAAGCTTAGCCAAATCCAAACCGTCATAAAGCAAAACCCAAGCGTGCCCGGAATACTATTGGTTTATCGGAAAACAGCCTCAATGCATTTCGGCGTTTGCTTCCGCTCCAGGACTTAAAAAGTGAGATCCGTCATTTGCTCGCGCGTCGCGCCGCTGCCGGCTTGGCCCTTGAGCCGCGCGCACTATTCATGAATACGATAGCCCCAATGATGATCACCGACGCACTCAGGACGCGCGGCGTGAGCGGTTCGTTCGCGAACCAGTTGCCTAAAAACACCGCCACCAGCGGATTGACGTAGGCGTAGGTGGCTACCAACGGGATCGGCGCGTTTTGCAGCAACCAGGCGTAGGAGGCGAAACCGATGATCATTGAGCCAAACACGATCAGATACGCCAAGGCCAGCCAGGAGTTAACCGATACCTGAGCCAGGTTGAAAACACCCCATTGTTCGCTTAGCGCACTGACCAGCAACAAGGCAAAGCCGCCGGTCAGCATTTCCGCGCCGGTTGTCATCAGTGCCGTCTTCGGCAAATCCGCAGTTTTGCTGTAGATTGAACCTAAGGCCCAAAGCAAACTGGCGAGCA
Organism: Methylomonas sp. PHL2-19; assembly: GCF_059331595.1. Taxonomy (NCBI): domain Bacteria; kingdom Pseudomonadati; phylum Pseudomonadota; class Gammaproteobacteria; order Methylococcales; family Methylococcaceae; genus Methylomonas; species Methylomonas sp. PHL2-19. The sequence continues at coordinate 2,730,596 of NZ_CP196839.1, read as the reverse complement.
ATAGCGCCGCCACACCGGGCAGATTTACCGGGATACCGTCTGAAAACGCCGTCGGACCGACCAGCAAGTAAATCCCCATGAAGCCAATGACCAATCCGACCAGTACACGCAGCGTCGGTCTGGTGCCGTTAGGTCTGAGTGCGTCGGCCATTACCAGAAACATCGGCACCGCGCCGATGATCAGCGCGGCGACGCCGGATGGGACGGTTTGTTCGGCCCAACAAACCAAGCCGTTGCCGCCGAGCAATAACAATATGCCGACAATGGCCGCCGAACGCCACTGCCGCAAGGTTGGCAAGGCATCGCCGACCAGACGCCGCCAAACCAGCAAAATGAAGCCGGACACCACAAAACGCAATCCACCGGACAAAAATGGCGGCAATGTTTCGACTACAAAACGGATCATCAAATAAGTTGATCCCCACACCAGATAAACGGCCAACAACGCGGCCCAGACCTTAGCTTTCATTCTTAAAACGACTGGCTTTTACCATTCGCCCTGGAGTTGTCGAGGGACGCGCCAAATCAGGCTTCGACAGGCGCAGCTCGAACGGTGTACCCATATTAAATACGGCCGGATTCATAATTTCGGCTGCTACTTGCGCCCCTGCTACACACAGGCGTAACGGCCGGGGCGAATACTTTTTGTTGCCGCTGATTGAGGTTGGTACCATGCGAAAGCCTAACGGTAGGAAAATGCTTGAAAGTTATCGAAGTGTAGACGGCTGGTCCGCTGTCAGTCGCCGTGTTTAGGCGCAGTTTATACGAAGCGGCCTACCCGTTCTGAATAGTCAAAGCCCTTCCCCAACCAAAAACGCCGTCTTATCCACTACCCGCCGCAACACAAAGCTGGTATGTACCCCGCTGACACCGGCAATGCCGGTGATGCGTTTCAGCAGCAACTCCTGGTAGGCATCTAAGTCCTTGACCACCACCTTGAGCTGGTAGTCGGCGGTTTGGCCGGTGATCAGCAGGCATTCCAGGACTTCCGGAATGCCGGCGACCGCCGCTTCGAAGGTGCTGAAACGTTCCGGCGTGTGTTGGTCCATCGAGATGTGAATCAAGGCCATCAACGTCAATCCCAAGGCTTTGGCATCCAACAAAGCCCGGTAACCAACGATCAGGCCGCCCTCCTCCAGCGCTCTAACCCGCCGCAAACACGGTGACGGCGACAGTCCGATGCGGTCGGCCAATTCCTGGTTGCTGATGCGGCCGTCGGTTTGCAGGATGTTCAAGATTTGCCGGTCGTATCGATCCAGTTCCATAAAATGCCCGCTATTCATTTAAAAAAACAATAAAATAAAATATTATCGATATTTACAGCAATATTCTATCAACATTCAGCCTTTTACATCGCATAAACGCAATCGGCTGGCGGACGATTTGGTCTACCCTATCGGCTACCATTTTGAGGAGTTAAAAGCCATGTTGACAGACCCTTCCCACAAATACCGCCCTTTCCCGCCACCGGCATTGGCTGACCGCCAATGGCCCAATCGCACGATCAGCCAAGCGCCGATCTGGATGAGCACCGACTTGCGCGACGGCAACCAAGCCTTGTTCGAGCCGATGGACGCCGAACGCAAGCTGCGTCTGTTTCGCACCTTGTGCGGCATCGGTTTCAAGGAAATCGAAGTGGCGTTTCCGTCGGCCTCGCAAACCGATTTCGATTTCGTGCGCCGTTTGATAGACGAGGCGTTGATACCCGACGACGTCACCATCGAAGTGCTCAGCCACGCCCGTGAGCCGTTGCTCCGCAGAACCGTCGAAGCCTTGCATGGCGCGCGCTCGGCCATCGTCCATATCGTCAACGCCACCTCCCAGCCTTTTCGCGAACTGGTGTTGGGCATGAGCCGAGCCGAGGTGTTGGCGATGGCCATTGATGCGGTGCGATTGGTCAAGCAATTAACCGCCGACCAGCCGCAAACCCAGTGGCGCCTGCAATACAGCCTGGAAACCTTCACCGCCACCGAGCCGGATTTCGCCGTCGAGGTGTGCGACGCGGTCAGCGCCGCCTGGGGCGCGACGCCGGATAACAAGATCATCCTCAATTTGCCGTCGTCAGTGGAAACGGCGACACCGAACGTCTACGCCGACCAGATCGAATTGATGCATCGGCATATCACCCGCCGCGACAGCGTCATCCTAAGCGTGCATCCGCACAACGACCGAGGCACTGCAGTCGCTGCGGCCGAATTGGCGTTGACGGCCGGCGCCGAGCGCGTCGAGGGTTGCTTGTTCGGCAACGGCGAACGCACCGGCAACGTGGACTTGGTGACGCTGGCCTTGAATCTGTACACCCAGGGCGTGGCGCCGGGTCTGAATTTTTCAGACATCCAGAAGGTGGTGGGCGATTTCGAGGCGTGCACCGGCTTGAGCGTGCCGCCGCGCCAACCCTATGCCGGCGAGTTGGTGTTCACCGCGTTTTCCGGCTCACACCAGGACGCCATCAAGAAAGGCTTTGCCGCCCGGCAACCCGATAGCGTCTGGAACGTGCCGTACCTGCCGTTCGATCCAGCCGACGTCGGCCGCGGTTACGACGCGGTGATCCGCATCAACAGCCAGTCCGGCAAGGGCGGCATCGCCCATTTGCTGGAAAGCCATTTCGGCGTGGTGCTGCCGCGCCGTTTGCAGATCGAGTTTTCGCGGGTGGTTCAACAGCACGCCGACCGCCACGGCGGCGAAATCGGCGCGGAAGCGTTGTGGCAATTGTTCGCGCAGACTTATCTCGATGTGGCAAAGCCGCTGCGTTACCGGTGCCATCAATTGTTCGAGCACGCCCAAGGCCAAAGCATACAGCTGCACATCGAATGGGACGGACAACCGCGCACCTTAACCGGCGTCGGTAACGGCCCGATAGCCGCCGCCGTCCAGGCTTTAAATTGCCTTGACGGCTCAGTGTCGGTGCGCAGCTACGAGGAACGCTCAATAGGCAGCGGCGGCGATGCCCAGGCCTGCGCCTTCGTCGAACTGGCGACAGCGAACGGAACCACGGCGTATGGCGTCGGCATGGACGCCAATATCGTCAGCGCATCGATCAAGGCGTTGATCAGCGCCTGCAATCGCTTGGCCGACGATATGGGCTTATGCAATTTAACAAAATTGAACACGTCCCCAGCGCCGATACCCGCAAACTCCGCATCCTAATCTGTCGTTCCAGGTCGTCAAAGCCAATTTCCTCGCGTTAGCTGCTAATCGGCGTACCCGATTACTAAACGGCCGGTTTCGAAGCGCGGCGCACTATGACGCTCCGCCCCGTAAAATATCGGAGATTTATGACGAGCCGGAATGAATTAATTTGGGCGGACAGGGATTGGGGACTGTTTTAAAAACCCAACATCGTTAGCTGTCGAACAGCTGCTTAACGTCAATTAGTCGGTTTCAAGTCGCGCTGCCTTTGCCATTAGCAGGCTGCGCGCAATACGCTGCGGTTTCAGTTCAAGTAAAACCGCTAGTCATTCGACGACCATTCGCGCCGCATGTATAGGTACATCCAGTTCCGTAATTATTGGCGATATTGAGGCATATCATCAGCGAACATGGACAGTTACTGCATTCGCGATGGTATGAATACATGGCTGAAATCGGGATAATGAAAAACCTTTTTATATCGATTCGATATTGTTATAGAATTTTAGTGAATCCGTTGAAGCGTTTTCACCCCAAGGGGAACGTTTTTGCGGATCTCTGCCGATGACGGATGTAAATCCGTCATCTCGGCATCTTTCTCATGACGCTGTCAAAGAATTCCGAACACCAAACCTTTAGGGAATGCCTGACCAACGCCGAACCGAAAAACCGCATTGGACGTTTTTTATCTGGCCATTTTGTTAATGGCATCGAGCAATTTTTACTTTATTCATCCGGGAGTTTTTGATGGAAATCCACGTTTACGATACCTATGTAAAAGCACACGACAACCACGTCATGCACTTTGATGTATTTACTGCCAGCAAAGACAGTGAGCAAGCCATTCAGTATGCCAAACAGTGGCTATCTTCAATCGGGGAAAGCGATGCGGTGGTCTCCAGCAAGGAATGTCGGTTTTGCCATACTCAACAAGCACCGGCTAATGTGATTGACACGATCAATCGCCAAGGTTACTTCATATACAAAATGGAAGGTTGTCCGGCTTGATAGCAATATTGCTGTCATGCCAAGGAATTCCAGGCCTTGCCTTGCAAGGCCTTAACGTAAGTAGGAGGAAACACCTGTTTTCCGAAAAGCATTAGTAACGACCTCACCGGCATCCTCGTCAACAGCGACACGGCTACCAACATCGAAATTACACGCGCCGAAAGGGTGATCTGACCTCAGCTAATAGGGTTGTCGTTGCCATGCGACCCCGGGAGAACGATGGCGTTCACCCAAACAAAACCAATCAGACTATCTCAAAACGATACGTCGGCCTTTTCCAGCATCTCCAACCAATCCCTGCCTAAAAACACCAGAATTAAAATCTAACTAGCTTGAACGACAATAATCTATTGTAAAATAATCGTTTTTATATATCGCGTTAATCGACAGTTTGTGCGCACTAAGCCGAGTCTTATCATTATCCATGTCCCCGCTCCCCACTAGACAAGACTTTCAATGCGCGCGCTGATCGTCCTAGGTATGCTGTTGATGCCTTTGGCTACCGCGCAAGCGGCCGGCAAGGCATCGGAAGATTTAACTGAACTGTCCATTGAGCAATTGCTGAATGTGGAAATCATCCGCGCTTCCAGGCTGGGTCAAAAAGCCAGTCAAGCCCCCAGCTCGGTTTCGATTTTAACGGCAAACGACATACGCACTTTCGGCTGGCGCACGCTGGCGGACGCGCTGAACAGCATGCGCGGTTTGTTCACCAGCAATGATCGCAACTATAGCTTTGTCGGCGTGCGCGGCTTTATTCAGTCCGGCGACTACAATTCCCGAGTGCTGTTCATGATCGACGGCCAGCGCATGAACGAAAACATCTTCGACTCCGGCAATATCGGCCAGGAATTCATGCTGGACATGGACTTGGTGGAACGTATCGAATTTATTCCCGGTTCCGGCTCCACCATTTACGGCGCCAATGCGTTTTTGGGCTTGATCAACGTGGTCACCAAAAAAGGCAAAGCCTTGAACGGGGCGCAAATAGCCGGTGAAGTAGGTAGTTTTGACACCTACAAAGGCCGCGTCAGTGTCGGCAAGCAATTCGATAATGGCGCCGATGTGCTGGTGTCGGCATCGCATTTCGATACCCAGGGCGTGGAAGATTTATATTTCCCGGCTTTCGACGACCCAAGTACCAACAACGGTATCGCGCATAACATGGATACCGAACGCGCGGACCGATTGTTCGGGCGCATGCAATTCGAAGAATTCACCCTCAGCGGCGGTTTTGTTGATCGTTACAAGCGGGTGCCGACCGCGGCTTTCGGTGCCGTTTTCAACGATCCCACCTCGCATACTTACGACAGACAATTTTTCACCAATCTGAAATATGAAAAAGCCTTGAACGCGAAGACCTCGTTCATGGCTAAGGGTTTTTATCAGGGCTACGATTACATGGCCGAGGACCCGTTTAATGACTTCGGTAATTACGTTTATCACGACCAAACCAGCGGCCGCTGGTGGGGCGGCGAAGCGCAACTCACGACTAGCGTATTCGACGGACATAGACTACTTTTCGGCTTGGAATATCAATACGACCAAACCCAGCGCCAATTCGGCTATGTTACCGACCCTTATCAGATTTATCAGGATAGCGACCTCAGCGGCCACCGCGTCGAACTCTACGCTCAAGACGACATCCAGTTACTGGACAATCTGGTTTTCAGCGCCGGCCTGCGCCTAGATCAGACCCACATGCTCAAGCGCCTGCAACTCAATCCGCGTCTGGGCTTAATATGGAACCCTTTGGAGAATACCACCTTCAAGCTGCTGTACAGCTCGACATTTCGCGCCCCGCATGCCTGGAACCTGGATTACAACAACTACTATTACGGCGTCAGCCCCGAGCTTAGAGAAGAGCAAATCAGAAGCTACGAAGCGATTGCCGAATGGCATTCCAATGCCGGGCTGAAACTGCTGGTTTCCTTGTTTTACAACGACATCACCGAGTTACTGAAAGCCAACCCCGATACGGCGCTGCTGGACAATGTTGGAAAATACCACGCCTACGGTGCGGAATGGGAAGCGGAAAAACGCTGGGACAGCGGCAGAATGTTCAAGGCATCTTACACCTACAGCTTGTTTACCAACGAAGCCAGACAAGGAGTGTGGGCTTACGGTTCGCCGCAAAATATTTTCAAATTACACTATGCTGAGCCTTTGTTCGACGATTTTGTCCGGCTCGGCATCGAAAATATTTACATCGGCGACCGCAAGACATTTCAGAGCGGCAAAGCCGATGCCTACAATCTGGTCAATCTGAATCTGAGCACGGATCGCTTGATGCGTGGCCTGGATGTATCCTTCGGGGTTTATAACCTGTTCGACAGCCATTATGAAATGCTGATCAACAGCGACCGCTTCGACCTGTTACAGATGAACGGCAGGGAATTTCGTTTGAAACTACAGTTGACGTTTTAAAAAAGGGCCGATCATATGAAAAAGGCGTTTCATCGACGGAAATCTTGGGCTATCGGCCTGGGAGCGCTTTTGTGTTTGGGACAAACCTCCTCACACGCCGCCAATCAAGAGCCTGAACGTGACAATTTACCGGATTTGACCGGCCTCAGCGTCGAGCAATTGATGAATCTCGATGTGACCTCGGTTATGAAGGTGCCCACAGACATTAAACACGTTCCCGCCGCCCTGTTTGTATTGAGCAACGAAGAAATCCGCCGAACCGGGGCTACAACCATCCCGGAAGCCTTGCGGGTGGTGCCGGGCATGCACGTGGCTAAAGTGGACGGCAACAAATGGGCCGTATCGATGCGCGGCTTCAGCAGCCAGTTTGTCAATAAATTGTTGGTGTTAGTGGACGGCCGTAGCGTCTATAACCCGCTGTTTTCTGGAGTATGGTGGGATCAACAAGATGTGATGATGGAAGACATCGAACGCATTGAGGTCATCCGCGGCCCCGGCGCCAGCTTGTGGGGCGCCAATGCGGTCAACGGCGTCATCAACATCATCACTAAATCAGCCAAAGACACGCAAGGCGGTTTGCTATCCAGTCATGTCGGCAGCCAACGCTACGGCGGCGGTCTGCGCTATGGCGCCGATTTGGGCGGCGACGCCTATCTAAAAGTGTACGGCCGCCACACTAACTACGGCGACTCAAAAACCCTAGGCAGCAGCGCTAAGGCCGGCGATGAAGGCGAGATGAGCAAAATCGGTTTTCGTTACGACAAAGCCATCGACTTTACCAACAAACTCAGTTTGCAAGGCGATGCATTCCTCGGCGAGAGCAATGGCGCACTGCAACACTTCCCATCATTAACATCCCAACAGACGCCGGTGCTGGCGCCGCCCTTTTCTCGGGAATTACCGACGGACCAATTGTTCTCCGGCCATTACATCCAAGCACGCTGGGAACAACATCAAAGCTCGGACTCGAATACCGTACTGCGCATGTATTGGGACAGGCACAGCCGGAAATCGCCTTACTTGAATTCGGAATATCAAATCGACAATATCGATGTCGATTTTCAGCATAACTACAAGCTGAACGATAGCCACATGTTGGTGTGGGGCAGCGGCGTGCGTTTCAATCTGAATAATTTTGAGGACAGCGCGCAAATCTCCATGAGCGCCAGCAATCGTACCGACCGTATCTACAGCCTGTTCGGACAGGACGATATTACCTTGGTGCCTGATCGTTGGCATTTGACCTTGGGCAGCAAGCTGGAGCACAACCCGGTCACGCAATTCGAAGTGCAACCCAACGCACGCTTGCTGTGGACGCCCGACGACCAACATTCGTTTTGGGGCTCGGTATCCCGCTCGGTGCGCACGCCCAATTGGGTCGAGCAAAATATTTCCTACGGCTTGCAGACCCAGCCATACACGATACGCGGCAATACCGTGCCCGTGCTGCGCAACCTAACCGGCAACCCCGACTTGACCGCCGAAAAAATGCTCGGCTTCGAACTGGGCTGGCGCGGCCAACTCAGTCGCCAACTCAGTACTGATGTAGCCTTGTATCATTACAGTTACGACGATTACGCCAGCTTGACCCCCAATACCCAACGCTTCGCCGGCTATATGTTGCAGACGCTGGATTACAACAACTACGGGCATGTACAAGTCTACGGCGGGGAAATCAGTGTCGATTGGCAAGCGACTGAAAATTGGAAATTGCGGGCCACTTATAGCCACGAAGAAGAACGCTTCCGCCTGTCTCCGCTGGCACCTGCCAACACCACGCTGATCTCCGGAGATAGCTACCCGGCCCATAAAGCCATGCTCTGGTCTATGTACCAATTCTCCCCGCAACTCAAGCTGGATCTGAACTGGCGTTATTCGGATGCAACCGGCCTTAACGGCGCGCAATCCAGAGCCTATCAAGACCTGGATGCACGTTTGGGATGGGACTTGGGCGCGGGCGTGGAACTGGCGTTGGTGGGCCGGAATTTGCTGAACAGCAGTCATTTCGAATACGGCTCGGATATGTTTTCCACCGCCACAGCCGTGCAACGCGAGGTATACGGCACCTTGCGCTGGGACTTCTAAGCGGCCCGACACTATGCATACAGCGAAGAACCGGTGTCGAACATGAGTCGAATCTTGCGCCATCGCTATGCAAGATTGTGCCGAAATCGCAGTTGCGATGCGTCGTGCCTGTGCGCCCCGGAAAAACCAAGATTCGCAGCCATCACGCTAGTCAGCAAAATGCTGTTGCTGCCTTTGCTGTTTAGCGGCCATCTATGCCACGCCGAAGCGGCCAGCGAAGCAGCGGTAAAAGTGGCATTTTTATACAATTTCTTTAAGTTTATCGAATGGCCGGAGTCGGCAACCACACCGAATCGTTATACCTTGTGCCTGAGCAGTCATACCGATTTCGGCGACCATTTATTGATGTTGGAAGGCAAAACGGTGAACGGCAAGCCCTTGGATATCGCCCGCAATATATCACCCAAAGATATAAAATCCTGCCATCTGATCTTTATCGATACCGCCGATAATCCGGGCGATTACGCCCGCGAATTAAAAGGCTCGCCGGTAGTCAGCGTCAGCGACAAAGCCGGGTTTATCAACCAGGGCGGCACCATAGGTTTGATCCAGGACGGCAACCGGCTCAGCTTCGAAATTAACTTGGAAACCGCCAACGCCGGCAACACGCGCATCAGCGCCCAACTGCTGAAACTGGCTAAAAACATTTTGGCCGGTAAATAAGCCCGCATGCAGATGACATCTCGACGCCACCCATGATTCGCGACAAACTGGCCAATCTGCCGATGACCTACAAGCTGCAACGCTTGCAAGCCATCACTTTGGCATTGGCTCTGCTGTTTACCTTGTTAATTACCAGCATGACGCATATCTGGCAGGAGCGGCGCGAACTGTCAATGGAGGTGCGTTCGCTCGGCAAAATGATCGGCTTTAATGCCAACGCTGCACTGCTGTTTGGCGACACCAAAACCGGCACCGAGATTCTGGCCACCTTACGCGGTAAATCCGAAGTCATCTCCGCGCAACTCTACAAAAATGACGGCGAAATTTTCGCCCATTACCCGGCCAAGGCTGCACCGGACAGTTTCCCCGCCACCTTGAGCGATGCGGAACAACAACAACGCAACCAGGGTTTGCGAATATTGAGCCAAGTCATATTAAACCCCTTACCCGACGATAACGGCGACGTGATCGGCACCTTACGCTTGCAGCTCGACTTAAAGCCCATGTGGCGGATGGTGATTATCAGTTTGGGCCAAATTTTTTTGGTGATGGTGGTGTCGTTTATTCTGGCGGTATTTTTCGGACGACGCCTCGCGGAATCCATTGCCGCACCGCTGATCCGTTTGTCTTCACTGGCCAAACAGGTATCCAGGGATAACAACTACATGGTACGAGCCAAAGGTGAAGGCGAAGATGAAATCGGCCAACTGGTAAGAAGCTTCAACCAGATGATAGAGCGGGTACAACAACGCGATGCCGAACTGGAAAATCAGCGCGGCAACCTGGAAAAACAAGTCGATCTGCGCACCGCCGACCTGCGGCAGGCCGTCGTCGATGCCCAAGCCGCCAATATCGCCAAGTCGCAATTCCTGGCAACCATGAGCCACGAAATCCGCACCCCCATGAACGGCGTGCTGGGCATGACCGAATTGCTGTTGGGCACCGACCTGGACACCACGCAACGCCAATACGCCGAAACCGTGTTCAGCTCCGCCGATTCTTTGCTGACCGTGATTAACGATATTCTGGACTTTTCCAAAATCGAAGCGGGCAAGCTTGAATTGGAAGAAATCGATTTTAATTTGATCAATCTTACCGACCAACTCGCTGCCTTGTTCTTCGAACGCGCCAGCAGCAAAAACATTGAACTGGTGTGCACCGTCGATAAGCGGGTGCCGCGCGACGTCAGAGGCGATCCTTATCGCTTACGGCAAATACTCACCAACTTGTTATCCAACGCCATCAAATTTACCGAAGCCGGCTCGGTGAAAATGCAAGTAAATGTGGCCGAATCGGATCGCTGCCCATCCGCTGATGGCATGTGCCTGGAGTTTTGTATTAGCGACACCGGCATCGGCATCGGCCCGGACACTCAAGCCAGGCTATTCAAATCTTTTAGTCAAGCCGACGGCTCCACCACCCGTAAATACGGCGGCACCGGTCTGGGATTGGCCATCAGCAAGGAACTAAGCGAATTGATGGGCGGCAATATCCAAGTGCAAAGCCGTGCGAACAGCGGCTCGGTATTTACCCTGCATATCCCGCTCCGCCAAGCTAGCCAAGCCCTGCCTGCAAGCTTGCCGGGCAACGATCTGCAAGGCAAGCAGGTCTTATTGGTGGAAGATAACGCCACCAATGCAAAAATCCTGGAAAATCATTTGACTGTTTTTGGCATGTTTACCCGCGTCGCCAAAAATGGCGCTCACGCCTTGGAAATTCTCGATCAGTCGGCACACTTGGGCCTGTTCTTCGATATTGCCGTGCTGGACATGAAAATGCTGGGCATGAACGGCGTCGAATTAACCCAACGGATTCGTATAGACCGGCGATTTGCCAATATCCGTATCGTCATTATTACGTCCAGCAACGATGAGGACGTATTAGCCAAAATTCGCGGCAGCGCCTGCGATCTGTACCTTCACAAGCCCCTGCACAGACGCACCCTGCACGATGCGCTGCTCGGGCTGATGTCGCAAAAACCGCAATCGTTCAGTGCGCCGGCATCTGCTGCCGGCGCCATTCGAATCCTGTTGGCCGAAGACAATCCGGTCAACCAGAAAGTTTGCAGCGCTATGTTGCGCCAGTTGGGCTACACCCTGTCGCTGGCGAATAACGGCCGGGAAGTGCTCGATATTATCGACCGTGAGCCGGTCGATCTCATCCTGATGGATTGCATGATGCCGGTCATGGACGGTTACACTGCAACCCAATATATCCGCAATCGGGAAAGCAGCCGCAATTTGCCTCGAATCCCCATTATCGCCCTCACCGCCAACGCCATGGAAGGTGATCGCGAACGCTGTTTGCAGGCCGGCATGGATGATTATCTCAGTAAACCGTTTTTACAAAAAACCTTGCAAGACAAAATTCAGGCGTTGGCAGCCCCGCTGCCCACAACCGCCCTCAATACAGCCGCACCCGAGATCAAATCGATTGCCGCCACCCTAGACCCGGCCGCGCTGAATACCTTGCGGGAAATTGGCGGCAGCGCGCTGGTCGACGACGTCTTGGCTTTGTTTAGGACAAATGCCGAGCAACATATCGCCACACTCCGCTCCGGCCTGTTGGAACGCAATACGGAAACAGTGCGGCATGCCGCGCATAGTCTAAAATCGGCCGCGGCCAACATCGGCGCACTAAACCTGTCGGAACTGGCCCGTGCGCTTGAACATGCAGCGCGACACAACACTTTGCAATTCGATAGCCGGGTTGCCGAAAGCCTGCAAACAGAATATAAAGAAATTCTCCAGCGGCTTTCGCAACTCAAACCCTCATAATGGAACGATTACCTGCCCGCAGCTTGATTTTAGCGATAGACGACGACGATATGGTGCGTCTGATGTTGCAAGAAATTCTGCAAAGAGAAGCGTTTGATGTCATTTGCGCGGCTAGCGGCAAGCAAGGCTTGGCATTGGCAGCCAGCGAACGGCCCAATCTGGTATTGCTGGATGTCATGTTGCCGGACCTCAACGGCTTCGACTGCCTGCAAGCCATCAAAAACATGCCCGGCAACAGCCTGCTGCCCGTCGTGATGCTGACCGGCATGGACGACCTGGAATCGGTCAATCGCGCCTTTCAATTGGGCGCGACCGACTTTATCTCCAAACCGCTCAATTGGCCGACCTTACCGCACCGCTTACGTTACTTGCTGCGCTCGGTCGCCACGTTAGAAGAACTGGCCCGAAGCGAAGCGGCACTGCGCCAAGCGCAAAAAATTGCGCAACTGGGCAGTTGGTACTGGTCTATTGCCGACGACAACATGCAATGGTCGGAAGAAGTCTTTAATATCCTCGGCACGAATCGCTCATCGTTCGAACATAAATGCCGCGACTTATACAAATCCATGCAGCCATCGGAAGTCGGCAAACTGCAACAAGCCATTGATCTTTGCGTCAAAAACCGACGCAGTTTTCGCCTGGAATTATCGATTACTCGTCGCGATGGCGCCAACCAAGTGATTCATATTCAAGGCAAACCCGTGATCGCCGATGGGCAGGTAAGCCATATTCACGGTACGCTGCAAGATATTACCGAACGCCGGCACATAGAAGAACGGGTAAGGCTTTTATCTTACTACGACCCGCTAACCGGCCTGCCCAACCGGACGCTGTTCAAGGAAGTTCTGGCGCAAGCAATGGCCTATTGCACGCGCTACGGTACGGTCATTTCCACTTTATTTATCAGTATTGATCGTTTCAAACGCATCAACGAAACCCTGGGCCCCAAAATCGGCGACCAGGTGTTGAAATTGTTCGCCGAACGCTTGCTGGCCGAAGTGCGGGATTGCGACTACATTTCCATCAACGCCGATTACGATTTGGCGGACATGACGGTCTCCCGGCTGGGCGGTAACGAATTTACCGTGTTGCTGAATCGTATCGAGGACACGCGCGATAGCGTCAAAGTGGCTAAGCGGATTTTTCAGGCGATGCAGCACGCTTTTACGGTGGAGAACACCGAACTGTTTCTGGGTATCAATATCGGTATCGCCGTCTATCCGGGCGACGGCCAGGATGAAGACAGCTTCATCAAAAACGGCGAGTTTGCGATGAACCATGCCAGCGAACACGGCCATAACAATTATCAGTTTTTCAGTAAATCGCTAAATGTTGCCGCGTTTCATAAACTGGCGATGGAAAACAGCCTGCGCCGCGCCATAGAACGCCATGAATTGCAGCTTTACTATCAAGCCAAAATTAATATCCGCCGCCAGCAAGTCGTCGGCTGCGAGGCCTTGATTCGCTGGCAGCACCCGGAACTGGGTTTGATCGGCCCGTCGCAATTTATTCCCATTGCCGAAGATTCCGGCTTGATTGCCCAAATCAGCGATTGGGTGCTGGAAAATGCCAGCCGGCAAACTTTGGACTGGCAACAATCGGGACTGAGCCAAGGGCTGATCATGGCGGTGAACGTATCGGCGACTCAATTCCGACAATACGGCTTCGGCAATCACGTCCGCGACGTATTGACCGGCATCGGCCTGGAACCTCGCTACCTCAAGCTGGAACTGACCGAAACTATTTTGCTGGACCATATCGACGACGCCTTAATCACGTTGCGGGAATTGCAAGCCCTGGGCGTCAAAATCAGTATCGACGATTTCGGCACCGGTTATTCATCCTTGTCTTATTTGAAAAAACTGCCTATCTCGGAATTGAAAGTCGATCATTGCTTTGTCCGCGATCTTCCGCACAATGAAGACGACATGGCGATTACCGCGGCAATATTGGCCTTGGCCGACGCGCTGTCGCTGGAAGTGGTCGCGGAGGGCGTGGAGAATGAAGATCAAGCCAACTTCCTGCTGGATAGCGGTTGCGAGGTAGTGCAAGGCTTTTTGTACAACAAGCCCATGCCCGCCAATGAATTTGCCGCATTTGTCCGTGCATTCAATGCGCAACGCTTGTTAGCCGACAAAGTCTGACATGTCCGCCAAGCCGCGCATCCTGTTAGTCGACGACGATCCGATGGTCCGTCTGCTGGTCAGGCAAATCTTGCAAGCCGACGGCTACGAACTGATCGAAACCGACAACGGCCGAACCGGATTGGAACAATTTATCGCCGCCGAGCCGGATTTGGTGCTGCTGGACGTGATGATGCCGGAGATGGATGGCTTCAGTTGTTTACAAGGCATGCGTGCCGCCAGCGACAAATCGGTACCGATTGTCATGATGACGGCTATCGAGGATACTCAAGCGGTGGAAGACGCCTTTCGGCTGGGGGCTACCGACTTTATCGGCAAACCCATCCAATGGCCGCTGTTGCCGCATCGAATCAGCTATGTGCTGCGCTCGCACCGCACTACTCAACGTCTTATAGAGCAACAAACGCTACTCAAGCAAAGCGAGCAACGCTTTCGGGATTTGGTGGAAAGTATCGGTAACGAATACTTCCTGTATTCTCACAATACCGAACGTATTTTTACTTATCTAGGTCCTTCGGTGGAGCATATCCTCGGCTACAAACCCGACGAACTACATTGCGACTGCTTCGATATAACGACCAACAACCCGATCAATCGGCTTGCCAGAACCTACACCGAACAATGCCTGGCGGGCATCAAACCACCGAACTACGAAGTGGAAGTACGCAGCAAGGATGGCAGTCTGCGTGTGCTCAGCCTCAATGAGTCGCCCATGTTCGACGACCACGGCCGAGTGGTTGCGGTGAACGGCCTGGCGCACGACATCACCGAAATGCGCAGCACGCAGCAAGCCCTTGCCGATAGCGAGGAACGCTTGCGGCTATCCATGCAGGCAGCCAAACAAGGTTTTTATGACATCAATCCGCAAACCGGGGCCATGATCATCAACGCCGAATATGCCAGCATGCTCGGCTACAACCCAGCCGATTTCGACGCCAATATCGACAGCTGGATCATGCGCTTGCATCCCGATGACCGGCAGCGCGTTTCCGACGCTTACCGGCAGTACATCGCCGGGGAACTGGCAGAATATCGCCTGGAATATCGGCAGCGTTGCGCCGACGATAGCTGGAAATGGATATTATCGATAGGCAGTATCGTCGAACGCGATGCCAATCATCAGCCAGTGCGCATGCTGGGCACCCACACCGACATCACCGACAGTAAAACGGCAGCCGAACGCCTGAATTTGCTGGCCAAAGTGTTCGAAAACAGCGGCGAGGCCATTTTCCTGTGCGATCCGGATACCCGCATCGTTTCCAGCAATCAGGCCTACACGACGATTACCGGTTACAGAGCCGAAGAAGTGCTACAGCAAACGCCCTCCATTCTCGATGCGCGTCATCTTGACCTCAACCACTATCAACGTATCTGGCAGGCCTTGCGCGAAAACGGCTACTGGCAAGGCGAAATTTGGGATACCCGCAAGAACGGCGAGACCTATCCCGCATGGCTGGGTATTTCCGCGATGTATAACACCCATGGCGCCATCAGCCATTACATCGGCATTTTTTCGGACATTACCGAGCGCAAGGCCGCCGAAGCCCAAATCGAATATCTGGCACGTCACGATCCACTCACCAATTTGCCCAATCGCACCTTGTTGCGCGACCGCTTCGACCAGGCCATGGCCCATGCCGTGCGTAACAACACGCTGGTCGGCTTACTGTTTCTGGACCTGGATCATTTTAAAAATATTAACGACACAATGGGGCACGACGTCGGCGACCGCTTACTGCAAGGCATCGCGGAGCGTCTGGTGCAATGCGTGCGCGAGGTGGATACGGTTTGCCGGCAAGGCGGCGATGAATTCATCATTATCCTCACCGACATTCCCGACATCGACGCAATCACGCAAATTGTGCTGAAAATTCTCGATCAACTGACACAACCCTTTGTCATCGAAGGCGTCACGCTTTGCACCTCCTTCAGCATAGGCGTCAGTTTGTATCCCAATGACGGCCTGAATTTTCACGGTTTACTCAACAAAGCCGACACGGCAATGTATTCGGCGAAAAACGAAGGCCGCAATACCTTCCGCTTCTTTTCCAACGATATGAACCTGGCGTCTATCGAGCGGATGAATATCGAGAACGGTCTGCGCATGGCTTTGAAGCGCAAAGAACTTCGCTTGCATTATCAGCCGCAATATTCCATACACAACAACACGGTGATCGGTGCGGAAGCCTTGCTGCGCTGGCAACCGGAAAACAGCCCGATGATCCCGCCGGCCAAGTTCATTCCTATCGCCGAAGACAACGGCATGATCGTACCGATAGGCGACTGGGTGTTACGCGAAGCCTGTAAGCAAAACAAGCTTTGGCACGACACCGGTATGAAACTGCTGGTTACCGTCAACATCTCGGCCCTACAGTTCAAGCGCGGCAACTTACTGGAGTCGGTACAAAGCGCATTGGCGGAATCCGGGCTGGAACCGCATTATTTAGAGCTGGAGTTAACCGAATCGGTCCTGATGTTCGACACCAATGCCGTCATCAATACGATTGCCCAGTTGCGCGCCTTGGGCGTCAGCTTTGCCATCGACGATTTCGGCACCGGTTATTCCTCACTGAGTTATTTGAAGCGCTTTGCGGTGAACAAACTAAAAATCGACCAATCGTTTATCCGGGATTTAACCTCAGGCAAAGCCGAAGACACCGCTATCGTCAAAGCCATCCTGCAATTGGGCGATACGCTGGGCCTACTGACCTTGGCCGAAGGCGTGGAAACCAAGGAGCAAGCCGAGCAACTGCATCAACTCGGCTGCCGCAAAGCGCAGGGGTTTTATTGGAATCAACCCTTGCCCGCCGACGAATTCGCCCGGTTGTTTACGCCTGGTTAAAATAACTGCCAAACCGGCGCCGCGCCGTCCGGCAAGGCCGCCAGACGCCCCAGCTCCAGCCATGGGTTGCCCGGCGCATGAAAATCCGAGCCCATCGACGCATGCAATTGATGTTTGCTGGCATGCAAATAACTTAAGCGAATATCGTCGATGCTAGCCCGGCCCGTCACCACTTCGATGCCCTGCCCGCCTGCCGCCTTGAATGCTACCAAAGCTTTGTTGATCCATTTGGTGCTGAGTTTGTAACGCAAGGGATGGGCCAAAACCGCCACACCACCCGCCGCCCGAATCCAGCCGACACAATCGGCCAGACCGGCCCAAACCGTCGGCACATAAGCCGGCTTACCCTTGCTCAAATAGCGGTCAAAGGCGTCCTGCTGGGTTTCGACCACACCTTGATTAACCAAAAAATCGGCAAAATGCAGGCGGGTGATTTCGCCGTTACCGGCGATTTGTCTTAACGTGGGATAGGCATCGGCTATGCCCTTCTTCGCCAGTTTTTCGGCAATTTTTTGCGCGCGTTGGTCGCGAATTAATTGTTGCTTGGCAATACCGTCGAGTAAGCCCGGATGCTGTGGATCGATATTTAAACCGACGATGTGCAGACAATGGCTTTCAAAACTGGCCGACAGTTCGATGCCGGGAATCAAGCGGATGCCGGCTTGCGCGGCGGCTTCGGTCGCTTCTTGTAAGCCGGCAGTTGTATCGTGGTCGGTCAAAGCCAGCGCGGTGACGCCGTGCTGCTGGGCGCGCAGCACCAGTTCGGTGGGCGACAACGCGCCGTCGGACGCGGTGGAATGACTGTGTAAATCGTATAATTCCGACACTATTGATAATCACCGTAAAGTTTGGCGTACAAGCCGTTTTGTTGAATCAGGGAATCGTGTTTGCCTTGTTCGCAAATCTGGCCTTGTTCAAAGACATAAACGTGGTCGGCCTGTTTCACCGCACTGAGCCTATGCGCAATGATGATGGTAGTACGGCCTTCCAGAAAGGTGCTCAAGGCTTGGTGCAGTTTATACTCGGTTTCGCTGTCCAGCGCCGATGTGGCTTCGTCGAGAATCACCACTGCCGGCTGGCTGACTATCATCCTGGCAATGGCCAGCCGTTGCCGTTGGCCGCCGGATAAGCGCATACCCTGCCTGCCCACCACGGTGTCCAAACCCTGCGGCTGTTCTTCAACGGTCGACTTCATTTGCGCAATCTCCAAAGCTCGCCACAATTCAGCATCGGCAATCTCCCGGCCCAAGGTCAGATTGGCGCGTATCGTATCGTTTAGCAAAGCGGGATGCTGTAAAACGGTCGCGACATGTTCGCGCACCACATCCAAGCCTATCCGGTTCAGCGGCACGCCGTCGAAATAAATCATGCCGCTGCCCGGCGGATATAAACCGATCAAAGTTTGCGCCAGCGTCGACTTGCCACCGCCGCTGGCGCCGACCAGGGCGATTTTCTCGCCGGCCGGTATGGTCAGATTAATACCGTTCAGTACCGGTTCGTCCTTGTAACTAAAATGCAGATTCTTGACGCTGACCGACACGGTTTTACGCCCGATAAACGGGTTTTGCAAATGCGGATAATACGGTTCGCGCTGCAACAGGGTCAGCTGATTGACGCGGGCCAACGCGGCTTTGGCGGCATAAAAAGACTGCTGAATGCTTAATATCTCCTGCACCGGCGCCATCATGAACCACAGATAACCGAATACCGCCAGCATTTCGCCTATGGTCAGATTGGAATACAGCACCATCAGCATCGCGGTGGCGCGGAAAATATCGAAGCCAAATAGAAAGGTCAAAAAGCTCAAACGCACCGTCGCATCGCTTTTCCAGGCATAGATGGTCGAGTGGTTTTTAACCGCCAGTGCGCTGCCGATCAACTGCCGGCAATAGTGCTCCTCGCGGTTGCTGGCGCGGATTTGATGAATCGCCTCCAGCGTTTCGCTCAAAGCTTGCTGGAATATGGCGTAGGCTTTGTTTTCGTTAGCCTTCAGTTCCTTCACCCTGGAACCAACGGCCCTCGCCAGGTAAATTACCAGCGGGTTCAAAAAGATAATGAATAAACCTAATTGCCAGTGCATCCACAGCAGAATCAAAGCGGTACCGAACACGGTCAGAACTGCCACCAATAATTTACTGATCGTGGTGCCGATAAAATTATCCAGCGTATCGAGGTCGGTCACCATGTGCGAACTGACCGTACCGCTGCCCAGGCTTTCATACTCGGACATCGAGATATGTTGCAAATGTTTCACCAAACTTTCGCGAATGCGAAAAATCACATCCTTGGCAATATTGGAAAACTGCCGAGTCTGCATAATGTTTAGCACCAAGGCAAACAAGCGCAACAGCAAGCTCAGCAGCAAAATAATGGCAATGTAAATGGCAGGTTGCTGCCACTCGCCGGGCAGCCATGGATTGAGGCTATTCAGCACCACGCCCGGATGGTTAAGCAGGACTTCGTCCACCAATAATGGCATCAATAAGGGTACCGGTACGCTGGCAACTGTTGCCAAGATGGCGACCAAATGCCCGTTGATCAGTTGTTTTTTATGCTGCTTAGCGATGCTGTAAATATACTGCCAGGAATATTCGGCTTGCGCCGCGCGCTGTGAGGTTTTCAAGGTAATGAAACAAATTCGATGAAGTTTAACGATTATAATGGTCCGACCCACTTTGCAAAAACTTCTTGCATAGGGTTTAGTCTCGGCTGTCGTGGAAATTGATATGCATGTTATCCCGTGTTTTTTAGTGCTTGCCGCTCTGACCGGCGTTTTACCGAACAGTGCCCAGGCGGATGAAATCTCTTTGGCCAGCCAACGTCAGCTATTTTTGCGCGCCGAGCAAGCACTTGACCAGAATCGCGATGCCGAATATTTCGCGCTGGCTTCAAACCTAAAAGGCTACCCGCTATATCCTTATCTGCAATACCAATGGTTAAAAAATCATTTGGACGCCGACGCCGACATCAAACAGTTTTTAAACGAGCACGCCGCCAGCCGTTACGCGGCCGGGCTGCGGCAAAAGTGGTTGCTGGCTTTGGGTAAAAAGCAGCAGTGGCTAGTGCTGTTGAATAATTATCAAGGCAGTGACGATCCCGAGCTGCAATGCTACGCTGGCCTAGCTCAATTGCAAACCGGCCAAGCCTTGGAAGCCTTCAATCAAGCCCGCGCTTTATGGTTAAGCGGTAAATCGCAACCGGATAATTGCGATGTCCTGTTCGAAGCTTATAAATCATCGCCGCATTTTAATAAGGAACTGATCAACCAACGATTTCACGCCGCCCTCAAGCGCGACAATCAAAGCCTGGCCAGCTACTTGACCCGATTTTTCAGCGACGCGGAACTCAAGCAGGCCAATACCTGGTTAAAACTGCACCGACAGCCGGAAACCGTTATTGCTGATACAGGCTGGCGCGAGAACCCTGAGCAAGCCGGAGAACTGTTTGCCCACGCGATTGACCGCTGGCTGGAAACCAACGTCGAAACGGCCATGACGACTTGGGACAGCCATAAATCGCAAATCGCCATTACGCCGGCAACCGCCGCTTTTATCGAAAAACGCATCGCTATCGCCTTGGCCTTAAAACACGACAGCCGCGCTTACGCCCGCTTGTCGCAACTGGAAAACAGCGACGAATCGGCCCGGGAATGGCGAGTCAGAGCCGCGTTGAATATGCAGAACTGGCAAGACGTCGCTGTGGCGATTACCGGCCTTAACGACGACGAAAAATCTCAGGAAAAATGGCAGTACTGGCAAGCTCGCGGCTTGGCGGAAACCGGCCAGAGCGCAGCAGCCAATGCCTTGTTCCAACAATTGGCAAAAAATCGCAGTTTCTACGGTTTTCTGGCCGCCGGCAGATTAAGGCAAGCCATTGAACTGGTGGACAGACCTTTGACGGTATCAAGCAGCGACCTCGAGACTTTACAAAATCGACCGGATTTCCAGGTATTTTCCGAACTACTCGCTATCGACAGAAAACCGGAAGCCAAACGCCAATGGTGGTACGCAATAGCCAAACTTGACAGTCGCCAGCTACCCGTCGCTGCAAAACTGGCCCAACAAGCCAATTGTCCGGCTTTGGCGATTGCCACTATAGCCAAGGCTAATCAATGGGACGACGTCAATTTGCGCTTTCCGCTGATCTATATCCAGCCCATCCAAAGTCACGCTGCAGCACAACAATTGGATCCGGGTTTGATTTTGGGATTGATCCGCCAGGAAAGTGCGTTCGATGAATTGGCCGACTCGCCGGCTGGCGCTAAAGGTTTGATGCAGATTATGCCTAACACCGGCCGGCAAATTGCCGCCGAATTGCGCGATAGTTGGGATAGCGATTACAGCCTGTTTAAGCCGGAACTCAACGTCAAATACGGCGCGTTTTATTTCAAAAAACTATTGCGCCAATTCAATGGCCACGTCGCACTAGCCACGGCCGCCTATAACGCCGGCGCCAATAAAGTGAAGCGCTGGCTACCGGAAAACCGAGCTTTGCCGGCCGACATCTGGATTGAAAACATCCCTTACAAGGAGACTCGGGGGTATGTTGCATCGGTGTTAATGTATAGCTTGATCTACCAACAACGGCTGCAACGCGACAGCTTAAAGATCGACGATCTAATGCGCGAGGTCATGCCCGGCTAAAAATTGAGCTGATTTTTTAAGCCGATTATTAGATAATGCCGCAGTTTTTGAACCCACCAACCAGGTAAAAATCAAGATGGAGAAGCAGCACAGTTTCACGCGCGAAGAATTATTAATGTCCGGCCGAGGTGAATTATACGGTCCGACCAACGCGCAGCTACCGCTTCCCAATATGCTGATGATGGACCGCATCGTCCATATTTCCGATGAAGGCGGCAAATACGGCAAAGGCGAAATCATCGCCGAGCTGGATATTACCCCCGAATTATGGTTTTTTGATTGCCACTTTCAAGGCGACCCGGTCATGCCAGGCTGTCTGGGTTTGGACGCGATGTGGCAATTGGTCGGCTTTTATTTATGCTGGCTGGGCGGCCCCGGCAAAGGCCGCGCGCTGGGTTGCGGCGAAGTTAAATTCACCGGCCAAGTACTGCCGACAGCCAAAAAAGTGACTTATAAAATCGACTTGAAGCGTGTAATTCTACGCAAATTGGTCATGGGCATCGCCGATGCGACGATGGAAGTCGATGGCAAACAAATCTACGAGGCGACCGATTTACGAGTCGGTTTATTCACTTCCACCCAAGATTTCTAAGGAAACCATCATGAAGCGCGTCGTTGTAACAGGTTTAGGGATAGTTTCCAGCATCGGCAACAACCGGGACGAAGTGGTTGATTCTTTACGCGCCGGCCGTTCCGGTATCGTTCACGCACCGGTCTATGCCGAAATGGGCTTTCGCAGCCATGTACACGGCCCGGTTAATATTGATCTGGATGAAGCGATAGACCGTAAAGTTAAACGCTTTATGGGCGACGGTGCCGCATACAACTACCTGGCTATGGAGCAGGCTATTGCCGACTCCGGCCTGGAAGAGTCGCAAGTGTCCAATATCCGCACCGGCTTAGTGATGGGCTCAGGCGGGCCGTCAACGTCCAATCTGGTCGATTCCGCCGACATTCTGCGCTCGAAAGGCGTGAAAAAAGTCGGTCCGTACATGGTGACGCGCGCCATGTCCAGCACCAATACAGCCTGCCTAGCCACACCCTTTAAAATCAAAGGTGTCAATTACTCCATCAGCTCCGCTTGCGCCACTAGCGCCCACTGCATCGGCCACGCCATGGAATTGATTCAATTAGGCAAACAAGACGTTGTGTTCGCCGGCGGCGGTGAAGAACTGCACTGGACTATGTCGGTGATGTTCGACGCGATGGGCGCCTTGTCCTCAAAATATAACGACACGCCAGAAACGGCCTCTCGTCCCTACGACGAAACCCGCGACGGCTTCGTCATTTCCGGCGGCGGCGGCGTGTTAGTCATCGAAGAATTGGAACACGCCAAAGCCCGCGGCGCCAAAATCTACGCCGAACTGGTCGGCTACGGCGCCACATCTGACGGCTACGACATGGTACAACCCTCCGGCGAAGGCGCAGTGCGCTGCATGCAACAAGCCTTGGCTACCGTTAATGAAAAAATTGACTATATCAACGCGCACGGTACCAGCACCCCGGTAGGCGATACCCGCGAACTAGAAGCGATGCGCGAAGTGTTTGGTGTTGACGGCGTACCGGCAGTCAGCTCAACCAAATCTTTAACCGGACATGCCTTGGGTGCGGCCGGCGTCAACGAAGCCATTTATTCCTTGCTGATGATGCAGGAAAACTTCTTGAGCGCATCCGCCAATATCAACCAACTCGATCCAGGTGCGGCCGGCATTCCTATCGTTAGAGAATATCGGGATAACGTCACGCTGAACACCATTATGTCCAACAGCTTCGGCTTCGGCGGCACCAACGCCACGCTGATTTTCCAACGCTATAACGGCTAAATTTAGCGCGGCTAAACGTCCCTTTAGCCGCCTTTTCCAACATCCATGTCCGATCCAGAACACAAATCCCGCACCCAGTTTAACAAGCTGCAAAAACGCCTGAGACGCTGCGTTGGCGAAGCCATCGCCGACTTCAACATGATAGAACCTGACGATAAGTTGATGGTCTGTCTGTCAGGCGGCAAAGATTCTTACACCATGTTGGACATTCTGCTGAACCTGCAGAAAACCGCGCCAATCAATTTTGAGATTATTGCCGTCAATCTGGATCAGAAGCAGCCAGGCTTTCCGGAACATGTGCTGCCGGAATATCTACAATCGATAGGCGTGCCTTACCACATTATCGAGCACGACACTTACAGCATCGTCAAACGCATCATCCCGGAAGGCCAAACCACTTGCAGCCTATGTTCTCGGCTACGTCGCGGCACGCTGTACGGATTTGCCAAGGAACATAAGATCACCAAGATCGCCCTGGGCCATCACCGCGACGACATTATCGAGACTTTCTTCCTGAACATGTTTTACGCCGGCAAACTAAAAGCCATGCCGCCGAAGCTGCTGAGTGACGATAAGCAAAACATCGTCATACGTCCGTTAGCATATTGCCGGGAAAAAGACATCAACCGCTTCGCGGCTTTCAAACAGTTTCCGATCATTCCCTGCAATCTGTGCGGTTCGCAAGAAAACCTGCAACGCAAGGCCATGAAACAAATGCTCAACGCTTGGGATAAACAATTCCCCGGCCGCATCGAGACGATTTTCGCCAGTTTGCAAAATATCGCGCCGTCGCAAATGGCCGATACCAGCTTGTTCGATTTTGCCGGCCTGCGCCGCGACCCCGAATCCACTATTCCGCGCGTCGTATCCGATGAAGCCGGACTGGACATCCTAGAACGCTAATAGGGAATGCAACGATGAAACACACCATCTTAGTGACGGGCGGCGCCGGCTATATCGGCAGCCATACCTGCGTAGAACTGCTGAATAACGGTTTCGAGGTCATCGTTGTCGACAACCTAAGTAACAGCAAAATCGAATCGCTGAAACGTATCGAAACCATTACCGGACAAAAGCCCGGTTTCTATCAAGCCGACATTACCGACCAAGCCGCGCTACGGGAGATTTTTAAAGCGCATAAAATCGATGCGGTGGTTCATTTCGCCGGCCTGAAAGCCGTCGGCGAATCCTGCCAGCAACCCCTGAGCTATTACCACAACAACATCTACGGCACCCAAGTGTTGCTGGAAACGATGGACGAGTTTGCAGTGAAAAGATTGGTATTCAGCTCGTCGGCGACCGTTTACGGCGACCCGCATAGCGTACCGATTCTGGAAAGCTTCCCGCTGCAAGCCGCCAACCCTTATGGCCGCACCAAACTGTTTATCGAGGAAATTCTGCGCGATGTCAGCAATGCCGACAGCCTGAACAGCAACAGCCAGCCCTGGCAATTTGCGATACTGCGTTATTTCAATCCCATCGGTGCGCACAGCAGCGGTTTGATCGGTGAAGATCCCAACGGCATACCCAATAATCTGATGCCGTTTTTATCGCAAGTCGCCATCGGCAAATTGCCGGTCCTGTCGGTGTTCGGCGACGACTACCCTACCAAGGACGGCACCGGCGTGCGCGATTACATTCATGTGGTCGATCTGGCGCAAGGCCATATCAAAGCCTTGCAATACCTGATTGGTAAATCGGCCGATACCGCTATTTGCGATGCGATTAATTTAGGAACCGGCAACGGCTACAGCGTATTGGAAATGATCAATACCTTCATTGAAGTGACGGGCCAAGCGGTACCTTACAAAATCGCACCACGCAGAGCCGGTGATGTCGCGGCCTGCTACGCTGATCCGAGCTTGGCTGAAGCAAAAATAGGCTGGAAAGCGGAACGGGATTTAAAACAAATGATAACCGACACCTGGCGCTGGCAGAAAAACAATCCCAGCGGTTACCACTAAGCAGGCTCGGTAACCAACACCAAACCGCCATTCTCAATACGGTTTCTGCCTTTACGTTTGGCTTCGTACAAGGCAGCATCGGCGGTTTGCACCAATTGCAACGCAATCTCGGCAACCGACTTTTTCTGCGAACGGCTGGGTTGGTAAGTCGCCACACCAATCGAAATAGTCACCGGAATGGCTTGGTCGCCATACTCCACCTGCAAATTAGCGATACTCAAACGAATCCGCTCGGCAATTTCCGAGGCCGTACTTTCATCGGATTGCGACAGCAAGGCCACAAACTCTTCGCCACCATAACGCGCCAGCACATCGTTATTGCGCAACAATTTTTTGATGATACCAGCCACCACAGCCAGTACATGATCCCCGGCCTGATGCCCAAAACCGTCGTTGATGCGCTTGAAAAAATCGATATCCAAAAACAGGCAGGACAAGGGTTCGCGATTGCGTTGGCTGCGATCCAACTCTTCCTCTATGCGCTGCTCCAAAAAACGCCGATTGTTCACGCCGGTCAAGGGATCGACCAAACTGGTGCGCCGCATGGTTTCGACGTTTAAATTGTTTTCCAGGCAAATGCTGATGACCGAGGCGATGTGCTCGACAAAATCGGTCGCCATGCCTTGCATGAAACGCTCATTATGATAACTGCCCAAATTCAACGAACCCAAATACCGATTCCGGCGAATCAGCGGCGCAATCACCACCGACGCCGGTTTTTGTTGACTGGATTCGGAAAAAAACTTCTCGCAAATCGTGGTTTGATAGCTACCCAGAAACGGCTGATCGGACAGACCAAAACCATGCCGCAATTGCCATTCGCTACTGGCTAAAAACAGCCCTTCCCTGTCCCGAAAATTATAATTATCCACTTCCAGATAACCGGCAATTTCGTTTTTCGGATCGATCAAACACAAACTGATCACGTCCAAATCGAATAGCGCCTTGGCTTCACCAAGAATGAACTCTATCATTTCCGCCAACGAACTAAGGCCCAGCAAACGCATTTCAAAGCTTTGCAATCGTTTCAAGGTCAGGCTGTTGTGTTGGACGCGGTTGAGCATACCGTCCAAATGACTTTCCAACACCCGCAAATCTGTTGTTATATCCTGTTCCAAGCTCGGCCCCACCCGCTTAATCGAGGTGATAAGACTAGCAGTTTTCGCAGAAAAAGTGTGTAGTTGTGGGCACTTCCAGCACACATCTCCCGTCCACTCTGATTGCAAATAAATCAGGCATTTCACCTATTAAAACGGCATATGCCATACCCTGCCGCCGGGTGCCATGTGATTTTGTCTTTCAAAATCAACACACTTGTTTATTGGTTCAAATATTGCTGTAAATCGGCTCTATCGGGTTCCAAGCACGCCAAACACGTCTTCGCCATGAACAGCCTCACCTTCAACATCGACGATTTATTTTTGAGCCATCGCGATTCGTTGATTCACACTATTTTCGGCATCGTCGGCTGCCCGCAAACCGCGGAAGACTTGGCGCATGAAGCTTACATAAAAATGCTGCACGCCCTGGAAATCCAAGACATCAGTTACCCGCGGCCGTTTCTATACCAAATCGCAAAAAACCTGGCACTGGATCATCTGCGTAAAGAACGTATTCGCCAACGCGCCGACGACTCAAAAACGGCCGATACGGACGAAGATATATCGCTGCTGGACAATTTGCCGGACGATACCCCGACGCCCGAACAGCAAGCGTCCGATCAACAAGAACTGGCATTGATGCTGGCAGCGCTTGAGCAATTACCCGAACGGCGCAGGCAAATTCTGGTGTTGCACAAATTTCACCATTGGAATTACGAGCGGATCGCCGCCTATTACGACATATCGCGTAGCGCGGTAGAGAAGAATGTACAGGCAGCTCTGACTCATTTATTAGCCAGCCGGCAAGACTAGCCGTAACCTTAGGCCATTCTGATTTTCCTGAACACAGCACCAATACTGATAAAATTCGCCCCATTGCCTAACCCGTCAACCGCCATGCCTTTACGTTTTGATCAGGAAGTTCCATCGCAGGGTAATGTCCAAGATCAAGCACTTGCCTGGTTTGCCCGCTTACAAGACCATAAAAGCGGTGCGGCCGATCAAGCCAAGTTTGCCTGCTGGTTAGCCGCCGACCCCACGCATCAAACCGCTTACGACAAAGTGGTGCAACTCTGGCAATCGCCAGCATTGAACGCCGCCCTAAGCCAATACGCCAGCATCCCACTTCGGCCGCCCGCACAGCGTAAATCGACCATTCGGCGCTGGGCTGCTGCCGCCAGCATTACCTTAATCAGCGGCTGGTTCCTGGCTTCAACAGATTGGTTGCAACGCTGGCAAGCAGACATTACCACCGCCACCGGCGAACAGCGCCGAGTAATACTGGCAGACGGTTCCGCGCTGGTGCTTAATACCGATAGCGCAGTAAAACTGGATTACGCCGGCCAACAGCGCGGCGTAACCTTATTAAGCGGCGAAGCGTATTTTGAGGTGCAAGCCGACAAACACCGGCCGTTTATTGTGACGACAGCACAGGGAACCGTGCGGGTGGTTGGCACCCGTTTCAGCGTCAAAACCGGCGATACTACCCAAGTGAATGTCGAAAGCGGCCTAGTGATTTGTAGCGCCGAACAAGGCCAAAACCGGCAATTAAGCGTCGGCCAACATACCGAGATCGATACCCACAGCGTTGCGGAAATCAGCAACATAGATGCCGGTAAGACCTTTGCCTGGCTAAAAGGCCGCCTGATCTTTCAAGATCAAACCTTGGCAGACGTGATAACCGAACTGGATCGCTACCATCCCGGCACCATCGCCATCGCCGACGCCAAGTTGGCAAACACCCGGATCACCGGCAATTACAAACTGGAAGATACCAATAGCCTGCTGCGAACCTTGGCGAACATAACCGGCGCCAAAATCGTGAATATGTCAGCTTACCTGACGATATTGAAAAGCTAAATAAAACCCCGACCATCCGGTATTGATTGGGACAACATTCGCCTGATTCCACAATCTCCGGCCAATGCCTTAATCGCCAATCAAAAAATAATTTTCTCGCCAACTGTGTATTCCATTTTCTGAAACGTCTCGGTAGCCATGTGCGTTGCAACGCCTTAACCGACAACCACCCAGACAAGGATTACATATGAAGCCCCCACACCTGACCCCGCCTTGTGCATTACGCAAACTCAGCATTGCCATAGCCCTGAGTTTGCCCGGCCTGATAAGCATCCCCACACAAGCCGGTGAGACCGTCACCAGCCAACCAGGCAGTCAACGCTTTAATATCCCAGCCCAACCGCTGGCCGATGCCATTAACGCCTTTATCAGTAGCAGCGACTGGCAAGTAGGCTATCCCGCGGACCTGGCCAAGAATTGCCTATCCAACAACCTTAACGGCAACTACACCCCGCAGCAAGCCCTCCACATATTGCTGCAAGGCACCGGCCTCAACTACCGCATGACCGGCGAGAATAAAGCTACTCTGGAAAAGGTGGCCGTTAGTGAACCGCAATCGGCAACGACTATGCCAGCGGTCACGGTGACTGGTAAGGGGTTTTATGATTCAACGGATCCGTATAACTCGGATTACCGTTTGCCCAACGCCACTACAGGCACCAAGACAGATACGCCGATTATGGAGACGCCGTTCTCGGTGCAGGTAGTGACCAAGCAAGTGCTGCAAGACCAACAAGTGACACGTATCGACAAAGCGGTACAAAACGTTAGCGGGGTAACACTTGGAGCAATTAATCAAGGCGCGACAGATGGTTACCAAATCAGAGGTTTCCAAAATAATATTACTTACCGGGACGGAGTTTTAATTCCTACCATTGTCGGCGGTAGCGCCGGAACTAAGCGAGACACAACCAATATAGAGCGAGTGGAAATTCTCAAAGGGCCGGGATCTATATTGTTTGGTCGAGCAGAGCCGGGGGGGATTGTAAATATCGTAACTAAACAGCCGCTCACAACTCCGTACTATGCCCTACAGCAACAGTTTGGGTCATATGATTTCTACCGAACCACCTTGGATGCGACTGCACCAATCACAAAGGACGACACGCTGCTCTATAGACTTAATATGTCCTATGAAAACGCAGGCTCTTTCAGAGATTTTATTGAAGGGGAGCGGGTTTTTGTCGCCCCAGTTCTCAAGTGGAATATTAGTCCGAGAACCCAAGCGACTCTTGAGCTTGAATATCAACACTACAACGATCAGCCTGATCCGGGTATCACTCGAATAGGTAATCGTCCTGCGAATGTTCCATTAGATACGGCGCTACACGAGCCATTAAACAATAAGAATGTCGGCGATAGAGTTCTGGTTGGATTTAATTGGTCACATGAGTTCAATGATAGCTGGAAATTAACTCATCGGTTTACATCCGAATTCATGGAAAAAGAAAGCAAAACTTTAAACTTTGGCGCAGCCAATGCTAATGGTTTGCTTACTCGCAATTTCAACAATGCAACACCTGCATCGCAACGCTATTTTACTTCGCTTAATTTGATAGGAAACATTTCAACCGGTGCACTTAAGCATAAATTATTGTGGGGCTACGATTATTTTGTTATCGATGACCAGATAACGAATAGATATGGTGGATCGGTTTCGGGATTTAATATTTTCAACCCGGTCTATTTAACAGCATCCCCTGCTTTAACG
Source organism: Methylomonas sp. PHL2-19 (assembly GCF_059331595.1). Taxonomy (NCBI): domain Bacteria; kingdom Pseudomonadati; phylum Pseudomonadota; class Gammaproteobacteria; order Methylococcales; family Methylococcaceae; genus Methylomonas; species Methylomonas sp. PHL2-19. The sequence goes on along the minus strand of NZ_CP196839.1, from coordinate 2,700,423 downwards.
AAACGCGATGATCAAGGATATACCCAGTCCTGGCACGGGTTGTATTTTCAAGACCAAATTGAGCTTCCCTACCATTTCCACGCACTTGGTGGACTTCGTTACGACAATGCCGAAGGGACAAACAATATTCTTGGACGTGTCACCGAATCAGTTGATCATATTAGTCCTCGTGGTGGTTTATTATGGCAGCCAGTCAATTGGCTTTCACTTTATGGAAGCTACACCGAAAATTTTGGTGGCACCAATAGTTTATTTAATACGGATGGAACTTCACTCCCACCAGAAAGCGCTCAACAATGGGAAACAGGTTTTAAAACCGAATTTTGGGATGGGAGATTAAGAACAACAGTATCTTATTTCGAATTAACTAAACAGAATCTTTTTACTGCAATTCCAGGAGATCCAAATGGAAATGGCCGTGCGATTGGCGAAGCTATAAGCAAGGGGATAGAGTTTGATTCTACGGGAGAAGTCATTCCCGGGTGGAATATTATCGCAACTTACGCTTACACACCCTTTGCAAAAATAACTAAAGATGTTGATCCGGCAGGGGGAATTGGTAACCAGGGAAATAGATTGTTTTTAGCCCCAAAACATTCTGGAAGCTTTTGGAGTACTTACGAATTTCAAACCAGTGCTTTGCGAGGACTTAAGTTCGGTGCGGGAGCCATTGCGCAGGGTCAAAAAGAAGGCAACGCAGGAAATACTTATGAGTTGCCTGGCTTTGTTACAGCAAACCTAATGGCAAGCTACCAAATGAAAGTTGGGAGTACAAAAGTAACGACCCAATTCAATGTTGATAACTTGCTGGATAAAAACTACTACGCAGGCACTAATAGTGGAAGTTTTATCACCATCGGAACACCCCGAACTTTTATGGGATCGGTTCGAGTAGAGTTTTAAACAACCAATATCCCATACAATCGAGCCTTAAATAGAAGGAAAATTTTCAAGCTTAATCTGTGAATTTAGTTAAATGGCTGCAATGGAACTGACACGAAAAAATCGCCGCAAATTCTGGCTAAAAGTACATTTGTATCTTGGTATAGTTGCAGGGGCGATCTTCGTAATTATTGGCTTAACTGGGAGTTTGTTAGCATTTGAACTTCCATTAGACGAGTGGCTAAATTCTAACCTTATGATAGTTTCCGTTGAAACCGGGCATGAAAGTTACCAGCCAATCGATAAGATTGTAGCATCCGGTATTGGTGCCTTGCCGATCATTGGCAAAGCGATCAGCCTTGATTTCCCACGACGCGACGGACTTGCGTTTGCTCTGTGGTTTGAACAGCCATCACCCGATGCGAGCTATCTGGAAAGACATCAAATTTTTATCAATCCCTATACAGCAGAAGTAACTGGGCAGCGGTTATTAATCGATTATGAACGGATATGGCGCGATCCGTTTAAGGATTTTATTTTGCGCTTGCATTATTCATTGGGTCTGGCGAAAGCAGGGATGAATATCGTGGGTTTTATAGGCTTGGGTTTATTGTTTTCTGTTTTGACAGGCTTAATTTTGTGGTGGCCAACCCCCGGTAAATTTAGAAACTCACTGACAATCAAGAAAAACGCGAGCGTTGAACGATTAACTTTCGATTTGCATAAGACTTTTGGTTTTTATAGCGCAATTGTTCTTCTATTTTTGATTTTATCGGGTGTGTATTTAATTTTTCCGGAATACGGTCGCGGCTTAATAAGTGTATTTTCTCCGGTTTCTCCAGCGTGGCCCAACATTAAGAGTGTTTTGCAAGAGCATAATCAAGTACCAATCAGTTTTTCTCGAGTTTTAGAGATCACCGACATGCGCTACCCTGATGGGGAATATCGGCGAATTGATTTTCCGCAAGATAAGCAAGGTGTGTATCTGGTAAGTAAGCGAGAATTTGACGAACCCAATCAAAAGCATTCGTTTCGACGCCTTTGGATCGATCAATACAGCGGAGAAATTATTCATATTCAGGATAGAACCACACGCAGTGCCGGAGATGCTTTTGTTGATTGGCTCTATCCGTTACACAGTGGCGAAGCACTTGGCTTGCTTGGACAGCTTATTATTTTAATTTCTGGATTTGTGCCATTAGTGCTTTATTTAACTGGTTTTATTCGTTGGCTGCAAAAACGCCGGGCAAAATCAGCCGCCGCCGTTATTCAGGCCAAGAAAAATCCCGACTAGCAGGCTGGTGAAAAACTCGAAAAGCCAAGTAAGCTAAGGCATAGATGAGCGGCTAACTGTTAAAATAGGCTACCTAAATTTGGAGCCTTTCAATGCGCGGACACGATGCCATTCAAAACAGCTGGTTCAGCTATGTTAGCCTGGAAGACCGTATTCCCAAACAGCATCCGTTGCGTCGTTTACGGCTACTGGTTGATGGCGTATTGGCCTCAATGGATGCCGTCTTTGCCGAGCGTTACTCGCACACAGGCCGTCCCTCGATTGCCCCTGAAAAACTGCTGCGCGCCTTGCTGTTGCAAGTGCTGTACACCGTTCGCAGTGAGCGTCAGTTGATGGAACAACTGGACTACAACCTGTTGTTTCGCTGGTTTGTCGGTCTGGGCATCGACGACGCCGTGTGGGAACGCACAGTGTTCAGTGCCAACCGCGAACGCCTGCTGTCCGAAGCCCTGAGTCGCGAATTTTTTGAGCGGGTACTGGCCATAGCCGAATGGCAAAATCTGGTGTCCGACGAACACTTCAGCGTCGACGGTAGCCTCATTGAAGCCTGGGCCTCGCACAAAAGCTTCGTCATTTATGCCCTTTGGGTAAGAAAGACGGCAGAGGCCCGGACAAACCCGCCGGCCGCAATCCCGAGGTCGACTTCAGCGGCGAAAAGCGCAGCAACGCCACCCACCACAGTACGACCGATCCCGAAGCCCGGCTTTACAAGAAAGGCGAATACACCGAGGCCAAACTGCGTTACATCACCCATGCCTTGTCCGAGAATCGCAACGGCCTGATTGTCGATGTCGAAACCACTCAAGCCACCGGCACCGCCGAAATCGAAGCCGCGCAAAACATGATCAAACGCCGCGTGCCCCAAGGCGGCAGCGTCGGTGCCGACAAAGGCTATGACCAAGCGGCGTTCGTCAACGGACTCGAGTCCCGTGATATCAAAGCCCATGTGGCCCGCAAAAAGATTGGCAGTGCCGTCGACGGCCGCACCGCGCGCGGCAAAGGTTACGCCCAAAGTCTCAAGCGCCGCAAAATCGTCGAAGAAGCCTTTGGCTGGGTCAAAACGGTCGGCGGCCTGCGCAAAACCCGTCACATCGGCTTAGCCAAAGTCGCGGGTCAGGCCTTGTTTTGCTTTGCCGCCTACAACCTGACGCGCATGCTCAACCTATTGGTGTTCACGCCGAAACCGGCGTGGAGTGCACCCGCCTAGGGTGAAGTTCGCCTGAAAACCGTCCACAGACGGCTTCAGGCGAATAAAAAGCCCTTGAAACCGGGGCAAAACGCTTGAAACTCGATGTCATGACCGATTTCAACTCGAAAAAATCACGAACATCGTGGGTAAGGGGAAATATCGGCGGGTTTTTCACCAGCCTGCTAAGTCCGCTGCTAAACGACCGATACTCGCGCACCGACAGCGGTATTCCCATCGTCTTGCCGCCGCCCTGTAATGTCAGCGATTTCCCGATGGCAGCCAAAGCCATATAACATAGTTTAATTAAATCAACTGTTCGCCACCCTTCATCAAACCGCTTAAACCATTGAATAATCATAGCAGCCGAAAATTAGGCACGATTTCGGCTTGCCATTGCGCACCATTGAACTTCACGCCGACATGCCCAATCGCCATATTCGCCTATTGGACTTTCTATTCCAAAGACACAACAAGGAACTGCTGGTGTTCGCCGAACAACGGGCCGGCCGCCAACATGCCGAGGATCTGGTTCAGGATGCTTATCTCAGGCTCTTGCAGCACGGCAACACCGACGCCATCGACAACCATCGCGCCTATCTGTATCGCATCACCGCCAACCTGAGCGGCGACCTGCGCAGACGCGAGCAAATCGTCCCTTTCGTCAACGACGAAGAATCGGAAACAGACGCTGTAGCCTGCCCGATGCCGCAACCCGATGCCGTCGCCGAAAGCCGGGAACGCCTGCGAATTTGCCTGCAAGCGCTGGACAGCCTGCCGGAAATAGTTCGCACCGTGTTTCTGTTACACCGCGTCGACGGTCTGACCTATCCCGAAATCGCCAAGGCTTTTGCGATCCCGCCGCGCACCGTCGAGCGCTATTGCATCAAGGCGTTGGCCCACTGTAGCAAATCCGTCAGGCAGGACATAGAGTAATACCGCCAAATTCTCCGCCGGCCAGCGTAGCCGGTTGTGGATGCGATACACTAACACCATGAACCGAATCACCCCGCCAATTCCATCGTCGTTGCACGAACAAGCCAGTCATTGGGTGGTCAGACTGCGCGCGCCCGATTGTTCGGCTAGCGAACGCCGGGCGTTTCAGGATTGGCTGGCGTTAAGCCCTCGCCATCGCCAGAGCTATCAAAACGCCGAAGCGATTTGGCGAGATTTTAGTAGCATCGACGCACAACCCGACCCGCGGCTGATGGCGGCCAGGAACGGTTTACGCCGCGCGCAAATCGAGCGCCGCCGGGCACGCCGCAACCTACGGCTGTCGATAGCCGCCTCGTTACTGATTGCGGCAATAGGCATGCCGCTAGCCTGGGACTGGATAAACACCGACTGTTACTCGACACTAAAAGGCCAACGGCAACACATCGCGCTCCGCGATGGCTCGACGATAGAACTCAACAGCAACAGCCAGGTGCGAGTCCGCTACGGCTGGCGCGGCCGCGAAGCGGTGTTGGATCGTGGCGAAGCCTTATTCAGCGTGGCGCACGATGAAACCAAACCCTTCGACGTCGTCGCCGGCCACGGCAAGATCCACGACATCGGCACCCGCTTCAACGTGTGCATGCTGAATGACACCGCCACGGTCAGCGTCCTGGAAGGCGAAGTCGCCGTTGCCACTGAGCGGCGGCCCGACCCGCAAACTCTGTTGGCGGGCCAGCAAATTAAATACGATGCTCACGGCCTGGCGTCCGCGCCGACCCGTTTCGACGCCACTACTGTCGCCGCTTGGCGGGAAGGCATGCTGGTATTTAAAAAGACGGCGCTGGCCGAGGTTCTGGCACAACTAAGCCGCTATCACGACATCGAACTCCGCGTCGCCGACCCGCAATTGCAAAACCTTAAAGTCAGCGGCGACTTTCCCACCAACGACTTAAACCTTGCCCTCAATGCCATCAGCGCCGCGCTGCCGATCAAGGCGGTTCGAAAAAACGAGCGACTGATCGAATTCGAACGCTAAGCAAGCGAGGGCCGGTTCAGCAACAGGTCGAAATACGCATAAGACGCTCGGCGGGCTCAGGTCGGAAGCCGGTTCGTCACACCCCCTTGGCTTCCCCGGCACTAACGCTGGCCATGGCAACATTCCCGCATACCGCCGGCGGTTTACGTCTTACGGAAATAAGTGAATTTACGCTGCGCGCGAAATCGTTACCGAAAAATATTTTTAACCACTCGAAAAAAAAGTGGCGCCTTCGCCCTTGAAAACCGCTCTTACTGGGTAGTGAAATCATCACACACCACGGGAGGGCAAATGTATTCACTTTCGAGAACGCTAGTCGGCGGCCTGCTGACCGGCACCGCGCTGGTTGCCACGGCTCAGGAACAAAGCTATCAGTTGAACATTCCCGCGCAAGCCCTGTCCGGCGCGCTGGAAACGCTCAAACAGCAGACCGGCTTGCATCTGTTCTACGCGGAGCAAACCCTAGCCGGTAAAACCAGTACCGCGCTGCAAGGCACTTACAGCGCCAAGCAGGCGGTAGCGATTCTGGTCGGCGGCGCCAGCTTGAGTTACACCTTCACCGCTGATAATGCCGTATCGATTAAGCCGCTAGAAGTGAACAGTTTGCCGGCGGTCACCGTCTCCGGACAACGCAGTTACGATCTCACCGACCCCTATAACAAGGACTACTCAGTACCCAATACCCGTTTCGCCACCAAAACCGATACGCCAATCATGGAAACCCCGCTCAACGTCCAGGTTATTCCGAAGGCGGTATTGGATGATCGCCAAGCCATCAAACTCGATCAAGCGGTGAAATACGTCAGCGGCGTGACCACCGGCCAGGGCGCTGGCGGTTTGGGCGACCAAGTGACAATTCGCGGATTTTTCAATTTCAACTATTTCCGCAACGGTTTCCGGATAGATACCTTTGGTGGCGCGGACGGCACGCGAGCCATGGCCAATGTGCAAAGCATTGAGGTCCTGAAAGGGCCGGCCGCGATGTTATATGGGCGTGTCGAGCCAGGCGGTATGGTTAACGTCGTGACCAAAAAGCCTCTGGATACGGCGTATTACGCGCTGCAACAACAATTCGGTTCTTACGATTTATACCGTACCAGCATCGATGCGACCGGGCCGTTGACTGAAAATCGCGATCTGTTGTACCGGATGAATGTGTCCTATGAAAACAGCGGCTCGTTTCGCGAGCTGGTGGACTACGAAAAAGTATTCGTCGCCCCGGTGCTGCAATGGAACATCAGCCCGCGAACCACGGCATTGTTGGAGATGGAATACCGCCACGAAAACAATGATTACGACCTGCATTCCAGACCCCTAATGATAGACGGCACCCGTGCCGACGGTAGCTGGATCAACCCACGCTTGGTGGAAATTCCGCGCGAACGGAATTTGATGGAAGCTAACCCGAATCCGGTCGAAAATAAATTCGTCGGCTTTAATCTGAAACACCAATTTAACGACAACTGGGAGATCAGCGAGCAACTAGGCATCAACTTATTGGATCGAACCAGAACCGCCCTGTTACCCACTACCTTACAAGCCGACCAGCGCACGCTGAACCGGCGTTTAGTGACCAGCGATTTTTACAGCAACGAAAGTTATTTTACGACCACCAACCTGACCGGCCATTTCAACACCTGGGGCTTGCAACACACGCTGCTGATTGGCGGTGATTATTATCTGCAAGACGAAAACACCGTCGGCTACAGCAGTACCGTTGCCAGCACCATCGACATCTACAATCCCATCCATACCGGTAATCCGCCTATCAACTTAACAACACGAGCCGCCAATTCGTTTCATACCGTTACCGACCTATACGGCATCTATCTGCAGGATCAAATCAAACTACCTTATAACGTTCATGTCATGGGCGGCTTTCGTTACCAAAATGTCGAGCAATTCAATGTGTTGTCTCAACAGGTCGGACAAAGAGCCGATGCGGTGACACCTCAGGTGGGTGTGCTGTGGCAACCGGAAAAATGGCTGAGCCTTTACGGTAATTATGTGGAGAATTTCGGCACAACCAATGGCATGGGACAAGGCAATACCTTTTTACCGCCGCAGACCGCGCAACAGTGGGAAGTGGGATTTAAAACCGCATTTTTCGACGACAGATTAACCAGCACTATCGCCTACTATGACTTAACCAAACAAAACATTCCCACCACCGATTTAACCAATATAAATTTTAGCGTAGCCACCGGCGAGGCCCGTAGCCGGGGCGTCGAAGTGGATATCAAAGGGGAAATTCTGCCTGGATGGAATGCCATTGCCACTTATGCTTACACCAACACCGAAGTGTTGAAGGAAAACAATCCGAATAATATCCCGGTCGGCAGCCGATTGAGAGGCATTCCGGATCATACCGCCACTTTTTGGACCACATACGACTTTCAGCAGGCAGACTTGCGTGGTTTAAAAATCGGTGCTGGCCTGGAACTGGCAAGCGACAGGAAGGCGACCTTCGATTTTCATGATTTCAACTTCGATGGCTATGGCGTCGTGGATCTGCTGGCTAGCTATACCCGCAAAGTGGCAAAAACCAACGTTACTTTACAGCTGAATGTTACCAATTTACTGGATAAGGAATATGTCCACGACGGTTTTGCGTTAGTGTCCGGCACGCGCGCGACCTGGGGTACGCCCCGTTCGTTCTTGGGGTCGGTCAAGGTTGAATTTTGACCGGGTAAGTCGCAAAAAGCGGTAGTCCTTCCCGTTCTTTGCGACCGAACCGCCTCCTGACCATAAAGTTGCGCGAGCGGTGTCAAGTATCGTCATCTCGGCAGTTACAGCCAAGATGACGTTATTGCTGAAACCGCTTTTTAATCAGAAAACCGTCTTGTGTTCCTTAGCCGAAGTCATTTTTAAAAATCGTTATGAAACCAGCTTTTGAGAATTTAACGTCCTGCAGTGCAAAGCCTCCCGCACCCAATGCCAGTGCTAGCCGGTTAACGAAGCTTAAATCCCGTCGTAAAAGGTGGCTGGCTGTTCACCTTTATTTAGGTTTGAGTGCCGGATTGCTGTTGGCGGTCGTCGGTCTGACCGGCGGCATACTGGTGTTTTATCTGGAAATGCAGGAAATACTGAACCCTGAGTTGTCCGTCGTTTCCTTACCCGCCGCAGAACAACGACACTTGCGGTCGTTAGACGACATCGTCGCCGCAGCGGAAAACGCCAAACCGCCAGATAGTCTGTTTTTTAAGGTGTACTACCCACGAAACGCCGAAGTGGCTTACAAATTTTTGTATTTTGTCAGGGACGACAGTAAAACGAACAGTGGCGACGGCTACTATATCTTCGTCGACCCTTATACCGCGCAAGTCAAGGGTTTACAGCTTTGGCATCCGAAAGATCGATATTGGGGCCGGCCTTTGGTCAGTTTCATCATGCAGTTACATTGGTGTTTGCTGCTGGGCAAGACTGGCGCCACTATCGTCTCGATTCTCGGCGCCTTTTCCATTTTATCGGTATTGACTGGCTTAATCGTCTGGTGGCCGTTGACCGGTAAATTTAGGCAGGCGCTGACCTTCAAGCGCCGTTCGGGATCAGTCAGATTCAACTTCGATCTGCATAAAATAGTCGGTTTCTATTCCGGCATCGTGTTAATACCGGTATTGTTTTCCGGTATTTATATGACGCAGCCGGAGCGAATAGACGTACTAGTCAAGCCGTTCTCGACTATCACCCGCCCGAATGCGTACAACGGCATTCCGGAAACGATTGATAGCGCCCCACCCAAAGCGGGGCAACAGACGATTAGCTTAGCGCAAGTGGAAACAATAGTGCAGCAAAGCTACCCTGCCGGCCGGCTGTGGATGCTGAATGGCCCCAAGGACAGAACCGACGTGTTCAGGGTCATGAAGCGCGATGTCGACGAATTAAGCCGCTTCGTCGGCTATAGGGATATTGCCGTCGATCAATACAGCGGCGAAATTCTGAAAGTCTACGATTCCGGCACCAGCTCCAACGCCGATGTCTTTTACGATTGGCAATGGCCTTTGCATAGTGGCCATGCCTTCGGTTGGCCGGGGCGGATTCTGGTGTTGCTGGCGGGTTTGGCTTGCCCGGTGTTATATATCACCGGCATCGTGCGTTGGCTGCAAAAACGGCGAGCGAAACAGCCTCTAAAGTCACTTAGCCAAAAACAACTGCCACAGGCCGCTGAATCAATTTATTGCCCCCGCCCTTAAATCCCGTTCGCGCTTGGTCTGTCGAAGGGCACGCTCGTTTGGGCTGCGATGCGCTTAGCCCGCGGCATATCCGGGATAAATAGGGCCGGGTTAATAAGCCATTCAGGAAACCATTCCCCCGCCTGCCGATCCATTTTAAGTGCGAGTTAAGCCTTTAAGGTTTTAATCGCCACGCGGTCCGGGACCGGCTTCTATTGGCAATACCCATAGAATTTATACGCCGCCCGACTCAACGTATTTATGAACAGCATCCAGGATGAAAAATAATGACTAAAAAATTACTTGCTATCGCCATCGGTACCAGCTTGTTGACAGCCTGTACCACTAACCCCTATACCGGCCAGTCCAGCATGAGCAACCTAGGCAAGGGCGCCGGTGTCGGCGCGGCAGTGGGAGCAGGCGCCGGTACTTTATTCGGCGGAAACGACTGGAAAAACGCCGGTCTGGGCGCATTAGCCGGTGCCGCGGTTGGCGCCGGGGTCGGTTATTACATGGACAAACAACAAGAAGAGATGCAGCAGTCGCTGCAAGGCACCGGGATTGAAGTCCAGCGCACCGCGCAAAACCAGCTGACCTTGAACATGCCCAGCACCAGTGATGTGACGTTTGCGTTCGGCAAGGCCGACTTGACGCCGGAAGCCCAGCACGCACTCGACCCCATCGCCAGAGTGTTGACCAATTACCCGGAGTCGACGATTTCCGTCACCGGCCACACCGATGACGTGGGTTCCGATGCCGACAATCAACGTTTATCTGAAGCACGGGCTACCAGCGTGGCCAACTTCTTGGCGCAACGCGGTGTGAACCGGATGCGTATCTCCCAGCAGGGCATGGGCGAAAGTTCGCCGAAAGTACCGAACAGTAGCGATGCCAATCGGGCAATCAATCGCCGGGTGGAACTGGCGATCAACGCCAATCAAAACGCCGGTGCTGCGCAACAACCGCAGCAAGGCTACCCGCAACAGCAAACCCAGCCTTATCAGCAACAAGGCGGTTATCCGCAGCAGAACTACCCGCAGCAAGGTTATCCGCAGCAAAACCAACCGTATCAGCAGGGTTACCCGCAACAGCAAAGTTACCCTCAGCAGAATCAGCAATACCAAGGTTACCCACAGCAACAGGGGTATCCACAGCAAACTTATCCGCAACAGAGTTACCCACAACAGAACCAGCAATACCAGCAGCAGTATCCACAGCCTTATTACCAACAACAATAAAGCTTTAGATACAAGCCAGCCATCATAAAAAACCCGCTTCTTTCCGGGAAAAAAGCGGGTTTCAGTTAAGCCCTTGGAAATTCGGCTCTGGTTTAGCCGCTAGCTATTGTTAATATCAAGCGTCGCCAGCCCTGACATCAAACTCAATTTTCCAGCGCTGTTGATCGCGTTTGGAAACCGCTTTTAACTCTAAAGTCCCTACTTCGGTTACTGCCACAGACAAATGCACGGGGACGATGTCGCCGGCATGGCGGCCTTCTTCCGGTAAGGTGATTTCGATTTCGTCCAGTTCTTCCAATTCGTCGTCCTGCCAATATTCCAGCCTTACCCCTACCGCATCGTCGCGGCGGGTTTTTGAGCCAAAAAAGCGGAAGCGTACCGGTTCGCCGATGATCAAACCGAATTCGTCATTAGGCAATTCCTGTTCGCTGCCCTCTTCCATTCCAAACGGCGCGATGCACAAGGCTTCGATCTCCGCCGGCAATCCGGGAACCGCCGGCATGGCGCTCTCAATACCGACGTAATAAGCCGCCGCCGTGCCGCCTTTAATTCTGACGCCCTTGCCTTTGCGGACAAATCCGTAATAGGCAGCGCCACGCGCGACCGCCAAATCCAAGTCGGCGCCTTGCAACAGTCTGGCCGGCGCCGCTTGTTCGGTTTGCAGCCAGCTATTTAATATTTGCATCAAGCGCTCGGCCATCACGCCGGCTTTTAACACCCCGCCGTTGAACAATACCGCGGTCGGATGCAAGAAACTGGCGTGTTCGGGCAAGACATGATCGGCTAGCTCGCCGGTCGCTTCTTTTTGCCGCGACAAAAATGCAGCCAGATGGCGAGTAATGCCGGCATCCTGCGCATAAGGCAAACCCGCGGTACGCAAACCACTGCGCGGTCTGACCACCGGTCTTTCTTCGATCGGTACCCACGGTAAAAAGCCTTCGACCAAGACGCGGTTCAGTTCGTCGCGAGTCAGTTCGGTGCGCAAGGTGCCGCCGATCAGGGATGAGCCTCGGCTCGCCACGACCAAAGGCATGCTGCCCAATTCGGGCTGGTTGAATAGTTTTTCTTTGGCTTCCCGACAGGCGTGGGTCAAAGCTTGTAGTTGCCAGGATTCCAGGCGCTTGCCACCGTCTTGTTCCAGTTTGGCTTTAACGGTATAGGCCAAGGCCAAGTCCATGTTATCGCCGCCCAGCAAGATATGGTCACCCACCGCCACCCGGGTCAATTGCAGGTTGCCATCCTGTTCGGTGACCGCAATCAAGGATAAGTCGGTAGTGCCGCCGCCGATGTCGGCGACCAAAATCACGTCGCCGATTTGCACATGATTGCGCCAATCGCCTTCGCTGTTTTCGATCCAGCTGTACAAAGCAGCTTGCGGCTCTTCCAACAACACGGCCTGCCCTAGTCCCACCGCGCGGGCCGCTTCGACCGTCAATTCACGCGCGGCCGGGTCAAACGAGGCCGGCACGGTGATAGTGACATCTTGATCTTGTAAATTGTGCTCCGGGAATCGATGATTCCAGGCATCGCGCAAATGTTGCAGATAGGCCTTGCTGGCGGCAAACGGGGAAATCCGCTCCACATCCTCCGGCGCCTCGACCGGCAAAATCGCTTGTTTGCAATCGACACCGGCATGGCACAACCAGCTCTTGGCGCTGGACACTAATCTGATGGGGGTTTTGCTGCCCAGATTACGGGCGATTTCGCCGACCAGATATTCCGGTTTAGCTGTCCACGGCAACGCAGTCGCGCCCTCGGCAATCTCGGCCGAATGAGCCAAATAGGTGAAGGACGGCAATTGCGCCTTGTCTTCTATCGTGCCGGGGCCGGTCAACTGCGGTATCGCCAACACACCCAGGACCACTTGGTCGTCGCCGGCTTCCAAATCGACATAAGACAATACGCAATGCGTGGTACCTAAATCGATACCGACCGAATAACGCGCGGTCATAATTCCACCTCGGCCGGCGCGACGATTTTGGCGTTATGGCCTTCGGTCAATTTCGGCAAACGCAGATCCGTGACTTGCCAACCTTTATGCACCAAAGTACCGGTAAACGGCGCCTCGCCGACGATATTGCCGGTCAAACGAAATGACGTGGCATCGAAGCCTTTGTTTAGAGTCACCCGGTTACCTTCGGGATCTTTGCTGACAGGGGCCAGGGTGAAATGCTCGCTGACCGCTTTGCTGCAACCTTGATGCACCACCCGCGCCGCCGCGCCGATTTCGGCATCGGAAAAAGCACTGACATCTTCTTTGATAAAGTCGATAAAGCGGGCTTCTTTTTGCAGCAAACTCAATAGTTGCAAGGCGGCATCCGGAGTCGCTTCCTTTAATACCACGGGCTCAGGCGCCGGGGCCTGGACGATTTTTTCCACTTCGACGATCTTCTCGACGATTTTGACTTCCGGTTGCGGCGCAGGGCTGGGAGCGACTACCGCCGGAGCTGCGGATTTGCAGCGGCGCATGCCCAGCAATACCGAGACTAAAACCACAATCAGAATCAAAGCCAACAGTGCTGCGGTACCGGCCAAACACACGTGCCACAAATCGAAGGTGGTCGGGCGCAAGGATAAATCGATGGTGTAGGTATTCATGAAAAACGAGTGATGGTTGTTAATTGAAACAAGGGCTGTAGCATCTAATCTTCAAGCATGCCGCAACAGATAACGCTAAATTTTTACGCCAATGCCATTGCGGACAGTGGGAGTCAGTTACCAGGCATGCCGGCTTTCTTCGCGGCTTCCGCGTACATTAATTGCTGCAGCAAATTGCGCGTTACCTGGATACGCATTTTCTTCAAATGCCGGTCAGCCACCACGCCCGGCACTTCGGCGTCGGTATAAACTTTGCGCATTTCGGCCAAGGTCGGCTCACAAGACTTAATAATCACATCGGTGGCGTTGCGGCTTTCCATCTTGGCAAACTCGGGTTTTTGCATAGTATCCACTACACATTTTTTATAGGTGTACTGAGCTTGCTGAATTTTCTGGATGGTCTCATCTTTCAGAGTGGTTTCGTTCCATTCTTCCTTGGCTTCCTCGGCACAGGCCAAACCTGCGACCATCATCAATGCAACTACTAAACGGTATGTCATGTTTTGCTCTCCAATGGGGGCGTGATAATGGCTGGCGATTTTACGCGATGCTAGCTGAAATGAACAATCAGTCGGCAGCAGCAGGCGGTCAGAACAGGCCTAGCCTGATCAGCCAGCTCACTGCGGCCAGCTGTAAACTCACCCAGGCTCAGGACAAACTCGCCTTTCAACGCCAAAGCACTAAGATACCAGGCAGTGAGCTAAAAGCCACGCCAAGGCGGCAGGAACGCGCTGCTCATATAAGGGCTGGCGCGGGTCTCTTGGAAATGACCGTATCGAAAAATCCACCCAAATTGGTGCTCTAAAGCTTAGTGATCGCAAACATGCCGAGACGAACCGGCCTGATTTTGGCCTTGAGTGGTATCAGGCAATAAAGGCAGGGCTTCGGTTATTCCGTCGCCGCATTGTTTCATTTGCTGCATAGCTTTATTGGCCGATACGTCCTTACCAAACTCCATCGCTCTGGCCATCGCTTCATCGCGTTTTCCCGCCGCGCATAAGCGCTCCACCTCGGCAGTCATTTGTTTGGCCTGCGCTTGAAAGGCTTGCATGTCGGTCTTATCGATGTGCTTCACGCAGTCTTGCATGGCTTTCATTTTCTGCATCACTTGCTGCATTTGCGCTTTATCCATATTTTTAAACGCATCGTTTTCAGCGGCAGCGGCGATGGGGAGTAGTAACAGCAGGGTTATCAATAAATTTCGCATGACTTTCCTCAAAATAATGAACATACCTGGGAACTGTAGAAGTGTTCTACCTGGATAGCAAGCGCGGACGATAACGCCGACTTAATGGTGTTGTCGTGACAAGATCGCCGATTTTGTCGCACCCACGACATCGTTTGCTAAGCTGCCTCAGAGCAATAATCCCTATCAATCTACAACCTACACACGCATGCGGCGATTTGCTAAATTGGCATCATTCTTGATTGCTTGATGACTTTCGTCATCAGCAACCCAACGATGGAACACATTTTCCCTCTGCCCCGCCCGATGCCTGCGCCGCCCAAACCCAAGCATCCAGTGCTGCAAGCAGGCCATCGCTACAGCATCGACACCCAAAAATTAGCGGACAACCCACTCGGTGATGTGGAGCATGATCTGCAAAACGGCTTACTCGGCGATTATCCGCTAAGCATCGAACGGGCTGCGGTAGTGCCCGTGGATACGAAACGAACACCCATACACGCATTCGTTTGGAACAGCGATTTACTGAGCCCGCCGCTCAAAAGCTGCTTAGCCCTTACCACAGCTCACCCGCAGCAACCCAAGCAGAATCGTTTGACCTTGCTTGACGCCCGCATGGCCGCGCCGACCGTAAGCTTGGCGGACGATATGCCAACCCTAAGTATCTCACCTCATTTTGAACTGGCATGGGACACCGCCGGTTTTTGCAGCCAACTGGGCGTCTTGCAGTTGCTGGAGTCTACTCGAACAGCACACTTCGCCGACGGCAAAACGATGACTTTATTGGATACCGAAAGTGAAGAAGGCGACCCGGTTTTGTATCTATCTGTGAAAGACAGGCCTGTGCCGGTCATACCGCTTGGCGGGTTTCAACAGCAAGGCCGGCAGCAAAAACTGCTGTTCAGGCAGGCCGTGACGCAAGCCATTCCGTCCGAAATTGCCGGTAATACTGTCGCGTCGATGAGCGTTTTGGAAAAATACACCGTGTACTTCATGCAAAACGCCGGACCGGATAGGCCGGATCTTTATATTTGGGTGCCCGTACATTTACCTATCGTTTGGGGATGGAGCATCCGGGTACAACAACGCTATGACGGCGTTTGGGATATTTTTCGCAAGAAATTGATCATGCCCAGCGCGTCGACCGAAGCGCCGAAATTACCCCTATGGCAGAGTAACTCCTTGCTATGCCAAACGATGCAGATGGCGTGATGACCATGCTGGACGTGGCGATTGTTGGCGCCGGACTGTCCGGTTTGTCCTTGGCAGAAAAACTGCTGACATACAAACCTAACATTGGCGTATTTGAAGCCCGCGAACGCTGCGGCGGCAGGATTCTATCCGCAGCTGACCCTACCCTGGGTTTTACCGCAGACTTGGGCCCCACTTGGCTGTGGCCTACCGAGCAACCGCGTATTTCGGCATTAGTAAAGCGCTTGGGATTGACGCTATTCCCGCAATGGGACTGCGGCCAAAGCTTATATCATGTGCAAGCACACTCCCGTCCGGTGACTTACATCGATACTCAGACTCACGCTGAAGCCAGACGGATTGCCGGCGGTTGCCAGCAATTAATTGACCGTTTATTGCAACGGATACCGGGACGGGTGTTGCGCCTTGGATACAATTTGCTATCACTTAGCGATCACGGTAGTTATGTCGATTTAACATTCGCATGCGATAGCACCGTCAGTACCATACAGGCTCGCCAAGTTGTGCTGGCTGCTCCGCCGCGATTACTGGCTAACAGCATTACCTTTCAACCGGCTCTAGCACCCGGTTTGCTATCACTAATGCAAGACACGCCCACCTGGATGGCCGGGCACGCCAAGGCGGTTCTGGTTTACGAACAAGCTTTCTGGCGCCAACAAGGCTATTCCGGCAACGCCATTTCATCCTACCCCGGCGCGGTTTTGGCCGAAGTCTATGACGCCTGCTCCGACGATGCTGGAACATCTGCCCTGTTTGGTTTCTTTGGTTTGCCAGCCCAGATTCGCGAACAGTATCAAGACAGTCTGCCGGCCCTGATCGTGCGGCAAATGGTCGGCTTACTCGGTCCTGCCGCCGCCAATCCACTAAGTGTGGTGATTCAGGATTGGAGCCGGGAACCATTTACCGCGACTTCTGTAGATCGCATACCGGTGTTCGAACATCCCGCCTACGGCCATCGCGCGCTGCAATTGGACCATTGGCAAGACAAACTGTATTTCTGCGGAACGGAAACAGCCAGTAGGTCCGGCGGCTATTTGGAAGGCGCATTGGCAGCCAGCGACCGGGTTTTTAGCGCATTAACACTCTAACTAAAGGACTTTGACATGAACAATCCAACGCTTAACGCGAACAGCATCGGCGAATTTAGTCGATTCATAATCGAGCAGAAAGCGAATATGAAGAAGCAGTACGATCAATTATTGGCCCATGACCTATCACACCAACAATGGGATGGTTGTTTTCAGCGCAATATCTTGATCGTCTTGGAAAAAACCTATCAAGACGCCCTGGCTCAATTAAAGGCCTTGCCGTTTGATCACACGGGCAGCACCGTCAATCAGGGCTTGGCGGATCTTACCAAATCAGTATTGGCGGTATTTGATGGCTTTATCGACGAGTTTTTGTTGATGGTAGTGGATAAACATCGCACTTCCTGCGCCTTATCCAATTTCCCAGACGAGCATAAACCCGATCAGGTTTACCTGAGCGCGGTGCGTAGCGATATCGCCTTACTGTGGCGGAATTTTGCGCTGGACATTAATGCTTACTTTCTGGAATGCCGTTAAGCAAAACTTTTCCGATAGGATAATTTATGAAACTCTACATGACACCCGGCTCCTGCACGACCGGTATCCATATTTTACTGGAAGAGCTGGATCTGATTTTTGAAGCGCATCTGGTCAATTTAATGGCCGGCGATCAACATCAAGCCGATTATCTGGCAATCAACCCCAAAGCCAGCATTCCTACCCTGGTCCGTAACGACGGTACTGCCCTGACGGAATTCCAAGCTATCGCCTACTGGCTGGCGCGCAGCTACCCCAAAGCAAAACTATTGCCAGGCGACGCGGATGGCGACGCGAAAGCTATCGAGTTGATGGACTATGCGGTCGGCACGCTGCATGGTCAAGGCTTTGCCCGCATTTTTACCACGGAGAAATTCGCGCCCAATCCCGCCGATCACGACGCGGTTAAGGCCCAAGGCTTGGATATAGTCAATAAAGCTTTTGCAATCTTGAACGAGTTGCTACCAGCCGAAGGCTATGCATTGAACGCATTCAGCATCGCCGATGCCGCTTTGTTTTACGTGGAATTTTGGGCGGATAAGATCGGCATTACGCTGCCGGAAAAATGCTTGAAACACTATCGTTTGATGCTGTCGCGGCCGGTTGTTAAACGGGTACTGAGGGAGGAAGGTTATCGCGGGGAGTGACTTTTATCGCCGCACTATCTGTTGTTGCCTTCTCCTGTCCGGAGATTCGCGATGTGAAGCCATTCACACTCATATCCATCAATCACCCGAGTTAAGCCAATATCCCTTCACATTTACAAGGTGACTAAATCGTCATCCACACACTATTCACAAGACAAGCGCTGGATTTTCAAGGAAAATAGCGTCCTCTTTACCATTCGCTACAGCGCATGTACAAATATGAAGGCCTGGTGGTACACCAAAGCCACGACGACGAAGGCATCATAGAAATCGTTGATAAGGAAGGGGTGAGGGCCTTGCACTTTGGCTCGCATGCCCGGCAAAGCAGCATGCTGCTGATGGAACCCGACCGGCTACATTCGTTGTATGCCAGAGCAATGATGGCCGGCCTGCTGTTCCACGACACTCCCAACGAAATCCTGATGATCGGTTTGGGCGGTGGCACTATCGCCAAATTCATGCTGCGCCAATTTGCCGATTGCCGGCTCAAGGTGGTGGAATTTCGTAGCAGTGTGTTAAAAGTCGCACGCAGCCATTTTGGCCTGCCATTCGATCCGCGCCTGAAAATCAAGATTGGCTGCGGCGCGCAACATGTACGCCAAGCCAGCCAGGTCCAGAGCGAACAGCACGACTTGATCGTCATAGACGCTTACGACCACGACGGCATGGCCCCGGAAGTGAGTAGCGAAACTTTCTTCGACAACTGCCGAACCTTACTGACCAAGAACGGTCTGCTGGTGATCAATTTGTGGGGCACCGATAAGGACATGTTCCAGCAAGTGGCCTGGAATCTGGGCCGTGTGTTTGAAAGGCGCATGCTGTTTTTGCCGGTACGCAATCGCGGTAATGTCATCGGCTTTGCCTTCGGTGAAGCCATGGCAAAGCCAGGCATCAAACAATTGATCGACAAGGCCAAGCGGCTGGAACAGATGTATCAACTGGAATTCCCCATCTATTTGCTGGATTTAAAACGCCACAACCCCAACGTCTTCAACCGGATTATAAAATCGTGATACACAACGCTCCCAACATCTTCGGCTACAAAAAATACTGGGCGCACCGCTTCGGTCCGGCGCCGGAATTACCGATGAGCCGCGCAGAAATGGAAGCGCTGGGCTGGGACGCCTGCGACGTCATCTTGGTGACCGGCGATGCCTATGTCGATCATCCCAGCTTTGGCATGGCGGTGATCGGACGAGTGTTGGAAGCGCAGGGCTTCCGGGTCGGCATCATCTCGCAACCGGATTGGCATAGTGCCGAGGATTTTAGACGACTGGGCCAACCCAAACTGTTTTTTGGGGTGACCGGCGGCAATATGGATTCGATGGTCAATCGCTATACTTCGGATAAGAAAATCCGCTCCAACGACGCTTATACCGCCGATGGGGCGGCCGGCAAACGCCCGGACCGAGCAGTGAATGTTTACGCCCATCGTTGCCGCGAAGCCTTTAAAAACGTACCTATCGTCATCGGCGGCATTGAGGCCAGCCTACGCCGCATTGCTCACTACGATTATTGGTCCGATAAAGTGCGGAAATCCATTTTGTTGGATTCAAAGGCCGATTTACTGGTGTACGGCAACGCCGAGCGGCAAGTGGTGGAAATCGCCCAACGCTTGGCAAAAGGCGAAACCATCGCCGATTTGAAAGGCATCCGTGGCACCGTGCATTTTGTCAAACAAGTCCCGCAGGGCTGGATGGAGAAAGACTCGACCGACATCGACAAGCCGGGGGCGGTGATTTCCCACGTGAATCCCTATCAAGAACAACCGGCGTGCGACGATCAGGGACGATCGGAGTGCGGCGACGGGTCGGGAACCCGTGCCAAGGAGGATAAACCGGCACGGGCTAAAAACGAGCAGGTGATCCAATTCAAACCCATCGCCAACAAGCAGCGCACGCAAACCGTGATCCGCCTACCGGACTACGAAGCCGTAAAAGACGATCCGATTTTATACGCACACGCCTCCCGAGTGATGCACGGCGAAACCAACCCCGGCAACGCCCGCGCCTTGATTCAGCGCCATGGCAACCGCGAAGTGTGGATCAATCCGCCGCCTTTGCCGCTGACCACACCGGAAATGGACGGCGTGTTCGACCTGCCCTACTCGCGGCTGCCGCATACCGCTTACGGCAAGGCCAATATCCCCGCGTTTGAAATGATTCAGCATTCTGTGTTGATCATGCGTGGCTGCTTTGGCGGCTGTAGCTTTTGTTCGATTACCGAACACGAAGGTCGCATCATTCAAAACCGTTCGGAAGATTCCATCATTCGTGAGATTGAAGCCATCCGCGATACCTCGCCGAATTTTACCGGCCATATCTCGGACTTGGGTGGCCCCACTGCCAACATGTGGCGTCTGGCGTGCAAAGACCCGAAGATTGAAGAATCGTGCCGCAAACCCTCCTGCGTCTATCCGGGGATTTGCCAGAACCTGAATACCGATCAAACACCGCTGATCAAACTCTACCGGCGCGCTCGCGCCTTGCCGGGCATCAAAAAAATCTTCATCGCATCGGGATTGCGTTACGACATCGCGGTTGAGACACCAGCTTACGTGAAAGAGTTGGTGACCCACCACGTCGGCGGTTACCTGAAAATTGCCCCGGAGCACACCGAGCAAGGCCCGCTGTCGAAGATGATGAAACCCGGCATGGGCACTTACGACCGCTTCAAAGCGATGTTTGATAAGTACTCCAAAGAAGCCGGTAAAGAACAATATCTGATCCCGTACTTCATAGCGGCCCATCCGGGTACCGAAGATAAAGACATGCTGAATCTAGCTCTATGGCTAAAACGCAACGGCTTCCGAGCCGACCAAGTCCAGGCCTTTTTGCCGTCGCCGATGTCAATTGCTACGGCGATGTATCATTCGGGGAAAGATACCTTGCACAAAGTCGCCCGAAACAGCCCGGACATAGCAATTCCGAAGAGCATTAAACAGCGGCGCTTACATAAGGCATTTTTGCGTTACCACGACCCGAAAAACTGGCCGTTACTGCGGGAGGCTTTGAAACATATGGGCCGCGCGGATTTGATTGGTAATGGTAAGCAGCATTTGGTGCCGAGTTTTCAACCAAAAATCGATGATAGATCCTTTCCTAACAAGTCGAAAACAAAACAGTTTAAAACCAAACGTTAATTGAATTTCTACAACATGCGACTATGCTAGACGACTTGCGCAATCGAACTAGCAATGAATAAGCCGGCTGTTTTGCGATTGTAAAACCGCTGGTGACGAACTCCGCCATTAAAGTCAAACGTATAAATATCACTCAGATGCAACAAACCATCATTACTCCGGAAAAAACCATGCTTCACCTGTCGAAGGAGCTTTGGGAGTATCGGGATTTGTTTTTCATCCTTGCGTGGCGGGATTTTAAAGTCAGGTATAAACAAACGGTTATCGGTGCCGCATGGGCCGTAATTAGGCCGTTGCTGACCATGCTTATCTTCACGCTGGTTTTCGGAAAAATCGCCCACTTGCCCAGTGATGCAAATGCGCCCTACCCAATCATGGTGTTTACGGCCATGTTACCTTGGTATTTCTTCGCAAACTCACTCAGCGAAAGCGCCAATGCCGTCGTCGATAATTCAGCCATGATCAGCAAAGTTTATTTCCCCAGAATTATTATTCCTACTACGCCTTTGTTTGTTAATTTGATCGACTTTGTTATTTCATTTGTATTGTTGATGGGCATGATGATTTGGTATCGATTTATACCTTCGATCAATATTCTGTTATTGCCGTTATTTTTATTACAGGCAACCATTACGGCAATAGGCTTGGGCTATTTAATATCGGCTCTCAACGTTAAATATCGTGATTTCCGTTATGTAGTACCTTTTATTGTGCAAATGGGATTGTATGTTTCGCCGGTTGGCTTCAGCAGCCAGATTATTCCTGAACAATGGCGACTGATTTACTCACTTAACCCCATGGTGGGCGTCATTGATGGATTCCGCTGGGGAATAATAGGCGAAGAATCCACGCTGTTTTTACAAGGCTTCAGTTTGTCTGTTGCCGTTTCATTTTTATTGCTAGGCGTTGGCATTCGTTATTTTTTGAATACAGAAAGACAATTTGCCGACAGCCTATAATTCGCCAATCGCATTAATACAATAAAAACACATAATGACGTATGCAATAAAAGTCGAAAATCTTGGCAAAAAATACACAATTAAGCATGAAAACCAGACTCGCTACAGCACACTACGCGATCAATTGAGTGGCAGTGCTCGCTCAATGGTTCATCGTTTGCTCCATCCTTTTCAAGCAGCTCAGAATAACCGCGAAACCGAACAATTCTGGGCGCTAAAAGATATTAATTTTGAAATTCAGCCAGGTGATCGGGTAGGCATTATCGGCCGCAATGGCGCCGGTAAATCAACCTTACTCAAAATATTGAGCCGGATAACCGCACCGACAACCGGCAAAGTAACGATTAATGGCCGCGTAGCAAGTTTATTGGAAGTGGGCACGGGTTTTCATCCTGAACTGAGCGGGCGAGAAAATATATTTCTTAATGGCGCAGTATTAGGCATGCGAAAACATGAAATTCAAGAAAAATTCGATGAAATCGTCGATTTTGCCGAAGTTGAAAAGTTTCTGGATACACCGGTTAAGCATTATTCGAGCGGTATGTATGTGCGATTGGCATTTGCAGTGGCGGCGCACCTAGAACCTGAAATATTGATTGTAGACGAAGTGTTATCAGTAGGCGACTCACAGTTTCAAAAAAAATGTCTTAGAAAAATGCAAGACTTTAATAGCAAAAATATAACAGTTATTTTTGTAAGCCACAATATGGCAGCCATTAGCGAATTATGTTCCAAAGGAGTTTTAATAAAAGGTGGCAAATTAATAGCAGCTTGCAATATTAATGAATGCATAGAAAGATACTATAAAGATTACAATGAAAAAACAAACTTCATAGAGTTGAGCGCCAATCCCGCATTAAGAGATCGCAATATTGTATTTAGTAATGCCAGAATTATGAATTCAGATGACAATCTTGCGTACGCGATAAACTATAATGAAGAGTTTTCAATTGTTTTAGAATATGAAATTTTAGAGCCTATAGCTGGTTTACGAATAGGTCTAATGTTGCAAAGAAACGATGGCACGCTCATGTGTGGATCAAATGATCCTGATGCGTGGAACAACAACATTAAGACACCGGGTCAATATAAGACAATATGTCAATTTCCATCACACATTCTGAATGCAGGTACATATTCAGTTCTTTTAGGGGCCGATTTACCTCCACACGACAAGTTGTTGATCAATACAGGTTATTGCATGACTTTCCAAGTTGTTGATATTGATGGGCATGGTGCTAGACACGAAAAACTACCAGGCATTATACGCCCGAATCTTCGTTGGATAACTTTATCATGACAGATAAATTAACATTGAAACTTCCGTTTGGAGAAGAGTTAGTTTAAGCAGCAAAAAATTATCTATTAAGAGCTAAATTCCTGTTGTTAGTATTCTGGCGAGAATAAATTATACTATCAATATAACTGATAACTTTACACAGCGCCGTAATCAGCACAAATAACTAACACATATAAAATGAAAAAAATATTTAAAATTCCAAATTTTTTATTTCGAGAGCTTTTAAGTCTCACGGATTCAAAAAATAGACCTAATATTAATAGCCTGTGGTCAGCAACTAAAGATATTGAAATAATGAGATTAAATACAAAAAACTTCGGGTATCAAATCGCAAGAGAATTACAGCCTAAACTTCAACAAATAGATGTATCTGGCGAACCACAAAATCATGGACTTGTTAGCAAGGCGACAACACAGATCGATGTCGAGAGCCCCTGGTTCGTCTATTGGTGTAATCAAATAAAAGCCGCGCCCATTTATCATAGGAAATTATGGGAATTTGCATTTTTGTTACAAATACTGCACGAACGCAATCTGTTGATCGAGAATATCCGAGGGTTAGGCTTTGGGTGCGGACAAGAACCTTTAGCTTCATTTTTCGCTTCGAAAGGAATGGAAGTTATCGTTTCCGATCTTTCAATTGAGCAGGTAATTGGCAAAGGCTGGGCTGAAACAGGACAACACACCACAGCAAAAGAACAAGCTTACTACCCAGATATTGTTGACAAAGAAACGTTCGATAAAAATGTTGGACATAGGTATATCGACATGAATGAAATCCCTTTGATCAATGAAGAATTTGATTTTTGTTGGTCCGTTTGTGCAATGGAACATTTAGGATCGATTGAGAAAGGGCTCGCATTTGTCGAAAATTCACTCTCCGTCTTGAAGCCTGGAGGAATTGCAATTCATACAACAGAGTATAATTACCTTTCAGAGGAAAAAACTATTGACAATTGGCCAACGGTTCTATTTAGGAAAAAAGATTTTCTTAAACTTTCACAACGTCTAATCAGATCAGGTCATGTTATGTTGGGGCCCGACTTTAATATTGGAGATCGTGTATTAGATAAGTTTATTGATGTCCCTCCTTATACTGTTGGAGAAGGATGGTTGTCGAAAGAACAATGGAGCGACTCTAAACAATCAGCTCATTTAAAATTGGCTATTGATGGATTCGCGTCTACTTGTTTTGGATTAGTCATTATTAAAAGCACAGATTAATGATGACTATTTTGCAGCCTTTCTTGGGTCAATATTCTTGATCATCTGTTTTGAAGCCTTATAATTATCCAATTTTATACAGCTCAATCCAAGTTATATCATCCAAAGAAATATCCCTGGCTTGGTTTGCAAACGAAAACTCATTAACTCGACAACCATCCAAGCAAAATCAGGCTATTCCGACACTGCCAGCTTTGGCGTTTTATTAAGACGCCAGTTATTCAGTAACGGTAGCTCTCTGGCACGAACTTCAGTGCTCAATAATAATTACCCAGACTATAATATATAACTGAATCCACCACACATTTTACCCTCTAAATCCAATAAAGAATTTTTGGAAACCGAACTAAGGATAAACAATGAGCATTTATATTGACTGTACTGATTTTGTTCGTGGAGAAGGCAATACAGGCATTCGCAGAACTGAACGCAATGTAATTGCTAACATGATTTCAATTTGCGCCGATAGAAATATTTCATGTCAATTAACCTATTATGACCCATTTTATGGTTTCATTGTTGTTGATGACTTCAACAAAGGAATTGGATATTTTCATTCAATTAGCATTGCTTCGCGCCAAATTTTACGCCTAAAGAATATATTTAAAAAAATACTATATTTTATATCGCCAGGCCTAATTGATAGAATATGGGGTAAATATACTCGTTTTATTTTGCTACCCATGTTATTACCCATATGCATACCAATAATTTTAACAGCAAATCTAGTAACTTATTTAGCGCCCAAAAATATATGGAAGCCATCTAGCAAGGACATACTATTTATTCCTGGCTCATCTTGGTGGTCAGCGTTCTACCATAAGGCTGTTGCAGAGACAAAAAACAACCATGCTAAGATAGTTACCATCATATACGATCTGATCCCAATTACTCATTGTGATTTTGTAACAAAAATACACGAAAAAAACTTTTCATCAAAAATAGACTTCGCGCTCGAATCGTCAGACTTGATATTAAGCATATCTCATGACACAGCAAAAGTTATTGAAGAATATATATCAGACCGTCCCAGTATTCAAAAAAAAGACATTGTCGCATTCAAATTGGGAGCGGATCTTGATTTAATCAGCGATTCTTTAAGAGTACGAGAACATCTTCATAAGTTATTTGAAAACAACACTGTATACATATCTGTCGGCACTATTGAACCACGAAAAAATTATAACTTTTTGCTGGATGTTTTTGAATGCATTTGGCAAACACATCCTAACATTAAGCTATGTATCATCGGAAAATATGGGTGGGAATCAGATGCCACTATTGCAAGAATAAAATCGCATCCCATGTTTGGATCATCTTTGATATGGTTTCAAGACCTTTCCGATAATGAACTATCCTTTTGCTATAAAAATGCCCAAGCATTAATCTTTCCATCCATGACTGAAGGTTTCGGCTTGCCACTAGTTGAAGCGCTATCATTTAATTGCCCGGTACTTGCAAGCGATATTCCGGTGTTTCATGAAATTGGCGGCAGTCATTGCTCCTATTTTTCCCTTGCAAATAAGGAAGAACTCGTATCATTAATCCATAAGTCCTTAACGATTAGCAGAATCGCTAGCTGTGAGAATACCGTGAACTTCTCATGGCCAACTTGGAAAGAATGCACTGCCGAAATACTGAACATTATCCAAACAAACATCAATGGGTCCAACTTAGCCAAACAGGAAAACGGATAAAATACTGCTATTTCTTAAAAAAATAATTTTCCTTTAAATAAATGAACATCCTGTTCGACCACCAAATATTTTGCATACAAAGATATGGCGGTATATCACGTTACTTTTGTGAGTTGGCAAATAATTTGGGCAAACTTGATCAAACTTCTGTCGAAATATTCGCTCCTCTCTATACGAATGAATATTTTGACGAAGGCGGCCCAATTCGTCCTCGCGGCATGCGATTACCAAGAGCACTGCCACAAATACTATCACGAAGAATTTCCACATTCACCAATGTGGGCGCGCTCAATTTGTTAAAACACAAGTTTCATCCCGACATTTTTCATGAAACCTATTATTCCCTATTCGACTGTTGTCCACGGAGAGCGCAACGGGTCATTACCGTATGCGATATGATTCATGAAAAATATCCAAATGATTTTTCCATTTTGGATAGAACCCGTGAAATCAAGGCACGTTCACTGCGTCGTGCAGATCACATCATTTGCATTTCTGAAAATACTAAAAAAGATTTGCTCGAATTGACCGATATACCTAATGAGAAAATCTCTGTGATATATCTTGGGCACTCCTTTTCTACCGATACCTCATACCCCAAGCGGAATAGGAAAAATATACCTCATTTATTATATGTAGGTAAACGCAACGGCTACAAAAACTTTGCAAACTTACTTAAGGCTTATTCGGAATCTAAATTGCTAAAGAACGAATTTCCCATCGTTTGTTTTGGCGGCGGAAACTTTACTCCGGCTGAATTGAAACTTTTTAAAACTTTAAATATTAACCCTGACAATGTCATTTATGCATCCGGTGGTGACAATGAGTTAGCTGCCTGGTATCGTTCAGCAGCGGTTTTTATTTATCCATCCTTGTACGAGGGCTTTGGAATTCCGCCCCTGGAAGCAATGTCTGCTGACTGCCCCGTGGTCTGTTCCAATACCAGTTCGCTACCGGAAGTAGTGGGAAGCGCTGCCGAGCTATTTAATCCGGAGGATACTACCGAAATGCGCCTGGTAATTGAACGGGTGGTTTCATCGCCGGATTACTCGGCGCAACTGGTAGCGAAAGGAAAACAACGCGTCAAACTATTTTCCTGGGACAAATGTGCCAGAGAAACGCTTAATACCTATCATCAACTATTAAATAATTAACCATGAAACGTGCATTGATTTGTGGAATTAACGGCCAAGACGGTGCTTATTTAGCCCGCTATTTATTAACAAAAGATTATACGGTGATTGGTACTTCTCGCGACGCGATGGTAAGTTCATTTAAAAATCTTCATGCCGTGGGTATTAAGGAACAAGTTGAAACGGTATCAATGGCGCTTAACGATTTTCGTAGCGTTTATTCGACAATATTACGACATAAGCCTGATGAAATTTACAATCTGGCAGGTCAAACTTCAGTGGGTTTATCGTTTGAACAACCCGTTGAAACCATGGAAAGCATCGTCACTGGTACGTTGAATTTATTGGAATCGCTTCGATTTATCGATTTCCCCACCCGTTTCTATAATGCCGGCTCAAGCGAATGCTTTGGTAATACCGGAGAAACAGCCGCCATTGAATCTACGCCTTTTTATCCTCGAAGTCCTTACGCTGTCGCTAAGTCTGCGGCACATGGTTTAGTAGCCAATTATCGCGAAGCATACGGATTATTCGCCTGCACCGGGATTCTGTTTAACCACGAATCACCCTTAAGGCCCGAGCGATTCGTCACACAAAAAATAGTGCGCGGTGCTGCGCGAATAGCTGCTGGAAATACGGAAAAATTAAGCCTTGGCGACTTGGACATCGAAAGGGATTGGGGCTGGGCGCCGGAATACGTGGAAGCGATGTGGTTAATGATGGAAGCGGAGAAACCCGACGATTATATTATTGCTACGGGTAAAACAGTACCACTGTCATACTTTGTCGAAAGCGTATTTAATTACTTCGGACTGCATTGGGCAGACCATGTTATACAAGATAAAAGACTCTCAAGACCATTAGACATAAGAACCAGTAAAGGCAATGCCACTAGAGCCGAAAACGAATTGGGCTGGAAATCTCAAAGTGATATTGATGATGTTGTGAAATTAATGTGCAAAGAAGCTGAATTAAAAATGACCATAGGATTATAAACTTAGGTAGTTGCTCGATTATAGACTGGCTTTATGCGCCTGCTGTTTCTATGCAAACGCCGCCCGCAAGGGAGAGATTTGCTAACTCGACCCTATGGGCGTTTTTTCTATTTATCTTATTATCTAGCGCAACGCGGTCACGAAGTCACATTATTGTTACTGGATTATCAGGCTGGCGACCCCATCCATCTTTACGCCCATGGCATGGAATGGTTTTCTGTGAGTATTTATCCGCTGAAACGCTCAAGCGGCCCTTTAGCCTTTCTTAGACAAGCGGAAGAAATAGTTAAAACTCAGGCACCTGATTGGATAATCGGATGTTCGGATACTTGGTACGGTATTCTCACGACTTATTTAGGGGGGCGATATGGCGTAAAAACGCTAATTGACGCTTATGATAATTATGAAAGTTATATTCCCTGGTTAAAACCTTTACATTGGCTTTGGCGTCGCTCTCTGCGGCGATGCTCTGCAATAAGCGCCGCCGGACCACAATTGGCTAAATTGATGGTGCGTACTCGGGCGGATAATAATTCTACGGTTATCCCTATGGCAGCCGATCCTATATTCCAACCGCTGGATGGTAGTAATATACGAAACCGCTTTAACTTGCCAAAAGAAGTGCCGCTCATTGGTTATTGCGGGTCTCTTTATAAAAATCGAGGTGTGGAGTCATTATTTCAAGCAATGGCTTATTTATTGAACCGGCTTCCTGAAGCCAAGCTTGTGATTTCCGGGCGCCGGGAACAAGGAATAAAAATACCTGAAGGCATACGGAATGCGGTCATTGAGATCGATTATCTAGCGGATGAGGATATGCCTCTGCTGATCAATGCGATGGACGTATTAGTGGTCATCAACCGTCGTTCAGCATTCGGCGAATATAGTTATCCCGTTAAGCTGTATGAAGCCATGCAATGCCGCAAACCGGTCATTGCTTCGGACTCGGCTGGCGCACGCTGGATTTTGCAGGATTATCCAGAATGCTTGGCAGATAGCAGCAATCCGAAGGATTTAGCGGAACGGATTCATCGGGCTCTGTCCTGGAAAACGAAAGAATACAATCAGATTCACGACTGGATGTTTTCGGCGACGGTACTTCAAGACTTACTTGAAAGCCTTTGAATTTGTTCCAATCGCCTATATAGGTTTGTGAATTTAAGTGCTACCTTTCGCCATTCATAAGATTCGGCGGCTCTCTGCCCCGCGACGCACAATGATACCCTCAACTCCTTATCCGCAACGAGTTGTTCGACGGCATCCCTGATTTCTGCCGGTGCGTTGGAATTAACCAGCAAGCCCGTCTTCCCGTGTTCGATAACTTCCACGATGCCGCCGGTTCGGGTGCTAATGACCGCAGTACCGCTAGCCATCGCCTCAAGTAAAATTACCCCCTGCCCTTCGGTGTCACCTTGAGCGTCGACGATGGACGGCGCGATAAAAATATCGGCAGCAGCGTAATAACCCGGTAATTGGCTATTGGGTAAACCGCCGTAAAATATCACCTGATCGTTAATACCGTATTCAAACGCTAGCGCTTCTAGACGCTTGCGCTCGGTGCCGTCGCCTACTATCCATAGCTCGGTCCGACCGCGCAATGGCATTGGCAATCCGGCCACTGCCGCTAATAAATCGGCAACGCCTTTTTTTTCAACCAGCCGGCCCACGAAGAGTAAAACCAGTTTTTCAGGTTCGCTGCTTCTTTGCAATTTAGCATTGCCGGCTGCAAACCGCCGATAATCGATACCCATCGCTATGATATGGGGTTTTGGCAAATCCGGACCGACGGCATCGGCTGTTGCCTGGGTGTTGCTGGTCCAAACGTTGCAATTTTTGATGGTCCAACGTTTGATCCAAGCTAACACGCCACCTCGCAACGCGAATGCGTCGCCGCCATGCGCGGTGACCACTACCGGGACCCTGAACAACTTGCCGAGCAATACCGCTATGGTGCCTTGTGGAAAAATCCAGTGAGCGTGAATCAACGTCGGTTTGTCTATGATTAATCGCCTGATAGCTGCAAGCAACATCGCCAGCATAAAGAACGGCACTTGTAGGATTAGCCTAGGCTTGGCGCGAAGGTTCGGCAAAATTCCCGAGCCATAGGCTAACTGCTGTAGCCGCCTGGGAAAAAAATATCGGAAGTGGCTACTGATGGGATTGCCTTGCCTAAAAGCGGGTTCAACGTCACAGTGGTCCGGCGCGAGAACGTGAAGATTGATCTGTTGGTTTGCCAACGCTTGTGCAAAATAACCTAGGAACACAGAAGCGCTGTCGTGCGGATACCTGGGGTAGCTAGATGTTAACCAAAGCACTTTTATCAGATCAGCCTCGGCCTTATTTGCTTCCATGCCTGTCACGCCAATATCGTCCGTTGAAACTGATTAAATCCCTCGACCGTTCCGGAATGAAGGTAACAAGTTGAATCCATCGAATCGGCGGAATCAATTTGCTCAGCGTTTCGTTAACGCACCAGACTCAACAAAACCCCCGCCGCTACCGCCGAGCCAATGACGCCGGCGACATTCGGCCCCATGGCGTGCATTAACAAAAAGTTGTGAGGATTACTTTCCAAACCAATTTTATTAGCCACCCGCGCTGCCATCGGTACGGCAGAAACACCGGCAGCGCCGATCAGCGGATTAATCGGCGTACTGCTGAAACGGTTCATGACTTTGGCCATCAGCACGCCGCTGGCGGTACCGATGGAAAAAGCGACTGCGCCCAAGCCTAAAATACCCAGCGTTTCCATTTTCAAAAACGCCTCGGCACTCAGCTTGGAGCCGACCGACAAACCCAGGAATATAGTGACTATATTGATCAATTCGTTTTGCGCGGTTTTGCTCAGTCTTTCGACCACGCCGCTGGCATTCATCAAGTTACCCAGACAAAACATACCGACCAGCGGCGCCGCCGAAGGCAGCAACATGGCGGTCAACACCAGCAACATCAAAGGAAATACGATTTTCTCGGCCTTGCTAACTACTCTAAGCTGTTGCATTTCTATCCGCCGCTCTTGCTCGCTGGTCAGCGCGCGCATGATGGGCGGTTGAATCAAGGGTACTAATGCCATGTAAGAATACGCGGCCACCGCAATCGCTCCCAACAATTCCGGAGCCAATTTGGACGCCACATAAATCGCAGTGGGGCCGTCTGCACCACCGATGATGGCAATCGCCGCCGCCTGCTTAAGCGTAAAATCCATACCTGGAACGGCATTCAACGCCAACGCGCCGAATAGAGTCGCGAATATCCCGAATTGGGCGGCAGCCCCTAAAAACAAAGTTTTAGGGTTAGCCAACATCGGGCCGAAATCGGTCATCGCCCCGACGCCCATAAAAATCAATAGCGGAAAGATGCCTGCCTTGATACCACCATATAGGTAATAAAGGATGCCGCCTTCGTCTATCATGCCGGCCACCGGAATGTTGCTCAGCACCGCGCCAAATCCTATCGGCAATAGCAGCAAAGGTTCAAAGCCTTTTTTGATAGCCAGATACAACAGCAAAAACCCCACCGCCATCATAATGACTTGCGGCCCGGTAACGTTATAGATACCCGTGCTTTCCCACAACAGTCTAAGATTTTCCATGGATTATGTATTCAATCGGTTGTTTGATCAGAATCACCGCCATCGCACCCGCCAGTAGCGTGGCGCGAATCGCTGATCAGCGAATTACTTAGATCCCGGGCCTAAGCTAACGGCCCGAGACCACGTTAAACGATAAGAAATATTACAAGGTGACCAATACATCGCCGACCGCCACGGAATCCCCCTGACGAACGTTTACCGCGCTGACGATACCGGCTACTTTGGCGCGGATCTCAGTTTCCATTTTCATCGCTTCCATAATCAAAACGACATCGCCTTCGGAGAGATGAGAGCCTACATTGACATTGACTTTAAGCACCACGCCAGCCAGCGGCGATTCCACAACACCACTGCCGCTGACGATAGGCGCAGTGGCTGCCAACATGGGGCCGCTGTCCAAAACGGACTGTACTGTAACCGGTTTAACGACTAAGTCGGCACCGCCGGATGCCACCGCTACGTGATAGTTTTTGCCGTCGACGTTAACAGTGTAGGTCTCTGCGACCACGGCTTTCTGGGTAACGGCGGGCACTGACGCTGTCGCGCTCTCTGCTCCCGGTTTAGGTTCAAAAGCCTCCGGGTTACCGCGGTTTTGAATGAATTTCCAGCCGACTTGCGCAAACAAACCATCAATAAGCGCATCTTCTTCAACACTGTCGGCCAGTTTCACGCCTTCCGCCGCGGCTTTGGCTTTTACATCTGCCACCAGTTTGTCCATCTCGGCTTCCAGCAAATCCGCCGGTCGGCATGTGATCGGTTCGGCGCCGTTCAGCACGCGCGCCTGCAATTCTTTATCGACTGGGGCTGGCGTTGCGCCGTATTCGCCTTTCAATACACCGGCGGTTTCCTTGCTGATCGTTTTGTAGCGCTCGCCGGCTAGCACATTCAACACGGCCTGAGTACCGACAATTTGCGAAGTGGGCGTGACCAGCGGGATGTAACCGAGGTCTTTACGCACTAACGGAATTTCCTGCAACACCGCGTCAAAACGATCCGCAGCGCCCTGCTCCCGCAATTGGCTTTCCATATTGGTTAACATACCGCCCGGCACTTGCGATACTAAAATCCGGCCATCCACGCCTTTCAGGCTGCCTTCGAATTGCGCATATTTTTTGCGTACTTCTCGAAAATAGGCGGCGATCTTTTCCAGCTTGGCTAGATCCAGACCGGTTTCGCGCTTTTGGCCGGCCATGGCCGCCACTATGGTTTCGGTGGGGCTGTGACCGTAGGTCATGCTCAACGACGAGATGGCGGTATCGACATTGTCGACGCCGGCCTCAACAGCCTTGATGTATGTACCGACACTTAAACCGGTGGTAGCGTGGCATTGCATATGGATTGGAATCGCCACGGCTTTTTTTAGTTTGCTGATCAGCTCGTAAGCATCGTAAGGCGTTAACAAACCGGCCATGTCCTTGATACAGATAGAGTGCGCACCCATGTCCTCGATTTGCTTGCCCTGCTCAACCCATTTCTTGATGGTATGCACTGGACTGGTGGTGTAGGAAATAGTGCCTTGGGCATGGGCATCGGTATGTAGCACGGCTTTGATGGCGCGGTCGATATTGCGCATATCGTTCATCGCATCGAAAATCCGAAATACGTCTATACCGTTGACCACGCAACGCTCGACAAATTTATCGACCACATCGTCGGCATAATGCCGGTAGCCCAAAATATTTTGCCCGCGGAACAGCATTTGCTGCGGGGTATTGGGCATGGCTTTTTTCAACAGCCGTAAACGCTCCCAAGGATCTTCGCCCAAATAGCGAATGCACGCATCAAAGGTGGCGCCTCCCCAGGACTCGATAGACCAGTAACCGATTTGATCAAGCTGCTCGCAAATTGGCAACATGTCTTCGATACGTAGCCGGGTCGCCAGAATTGACTGATGGGCGTCACGTAATACCACCTCAGTAATTCCCAGGGGCTTATTTACCTTTTCCACTCTTTTCTCCTAATGACGTTTTTGGGCCGAGCACTACTACCTTGTGGGTATGATTATCCGTGTTTATGTTTTTTGCGGTACTGATGAACAGCTGCGGTAATAGCAGCGATGACGGCTTTATCGTTGCCTGCCACGACAGGTTGATCCGAAAACTTGGCAGGCATTTCCGGAAAATAGCGGCGCACCAGTTGGGACATCACATTGATAGCCACGATCAACATGGCCAAAAATGCGTAAACCATACCCATGCCTATTAACATCAGCTCAATCCCTGAGGACAGCATTTCGTTCATGTGTTTCGTCCAAATGATTAAAAACTGTGTTCATTATCGCCAAAACCGCCGGATTAAACAATCCTGAGCGGGGCGCAGGGTTTAATTGCCCTAGCCAGCGTAAGACAAAACAAGATTATTAGACTGTCGTCTTAAGTAGTCTGACGCTAACTGAATAGCCTCATCAATGAGAATGGACTGGCACCGATTTATCCAGCGGCCGATTGCAAATAATCCAACACTTCGGCAATGTGGGTTTTGACCTGCACCTTGCGCCACTCCTTGACCAACACACCTGCTTCGTCGATCAGGAAAGTGCTACGCTCTATGCCACGCACTTGCTTGCCGTACATGTTTTTCATTTTGATGACATCGAATAAATTGCAAAGGCTCTCGTCCTGATCGGATAACAAATCAAACGGAAACTCTTGTTTACATTTAAATCCCTCGTGCATTTTCACGCTATCACGGGATACACCGAGGATAACGGCATTTAATTGATTGAACTGTTCGATATTATCCCTAAAGCCTTGACCTTCCTGGGTACAGCCGGGGGTGTTGTCCTTGGGATAGAAATATAAAACGACTTTTTTGCCGCGATAGTCGCTGAGCTTGACGGTTTTTTCGCCGGTGGCGGCAATTTCAAAATCGGGAACGGTAGAGCCGAGAGTAGCTAAGGTCATCAGATCACCTTTTAATGGGTTCGAGAATAGCGTCAATATTCAAGCTGTCGCAAAAATCCAGAAATTCTTCACGCAACGATAAAATGCGCACTTCGGGCGGTACCAGCAATACATATTTGGTGGAGAACACCGGCGTGTTAAAAAACGCCGCTTGATGGCGGCTGGCAGTCACTTCTTCGATAGAAATGCCCCTGTCCAATAAAAACGATGTCACCGCGAACAGCACGTCGTTTTTATCCATGGAAATGGTTTCCAATGTGTAAGGCACCCCCTCCAATACTGGCGGGATTTCATCCGGCCGTAAAAAACTCATCTGAATTTCGAATCGAACTTTTATCGCTTCCAGCATACCTTCCAGCTTGGCGATATGATTCCAATTGCCGGCTATCAGCAGATAAGCCGCAGTGATTTGGGTCAGGTTGGACGTGCGCAGTTCCACGACACTGCATTGACAGGCACTCAGGGCCGAGAGGATTTCCGCGATAAAACCGTTGGACTTGCCGCCCAACACTGTGATTGCAAGTTGCATAATGTAAGTCCTTGAATACGCCTAGCGCAGTGTAACATCAACGCCGCGAAAAGCAGAACCGCAACCCAGCAATCCGGACTACTACGAATCTATCTCGGTAATCACCGCGTGATTATCGAAGTGCACGGTTACTTTTTTGCCGGCCCGAGCCTTCAATACCAAGGCTTCATCGACTTTAAACGCCACCGCCAACTGTTGATCAGTGACAGGCGCGGTCCGCTTAGGAGCGACGCTGGCATGCAACCAGGACAAATACAAAGTCCAAAACAACCAAATGCCGGCAATGATCACCACGATCTCGCCGTACAACTGCAACAATTCCAACAGCGTTTTATAACCCCCGAACCAGCGGATCTCGTCGGACAGGCTTTTCAAACCCATCAACCAGGCGCCGAGCGTAAACAGGGGCCACAAAAAGTACAACCAAAGCACCCAACTCAATACCGACATAAACGCCGAACCGCATTTTTGCGAGAAACTTTGTAGATGCGGTTGGTTGATGATGATGTCTTTCATTTCTGCCTCAAGCCTCTATCCAAGGTTACCCACACCGCCCGCTGGCCGCGCTTTTTGCGTAAAGCCTTGATGCAGCCGTTAATCGTGGTACCGACATTGATTAGCCAATAGACAATCGGATACCAAATCATCCAGTAATAATGCTGCGCGGAGCCGCCGCTCTTACGCTCGTAACTGGAATCGATAGTCAAACTGACGGCAAACTGAATCAAACAGGTGACGCATAACAACATACTGGTCCAATGTGGCGACAAATCCTCCAAAGCTTCCTGAGGCTCGCTACTAAGCCACTCGATCGGCACCAGCGCCAGCATCGCCACCACCAGAAACGCCCAGGTCAAACTGATGCAGCATTCCAGATACAGCGGCCACATACCACGGGAACGCCAGCTAAACAGCGGCCGGAAATAACGCAGCAAGACCTCAACTCCACCTTGCGCCCAGCGGCTGCGCTGCTTCCACAAGCCGTTTAGCGTTTCCGGCATCAACACCCAACACAAGGCATTCGGCTCGAAACGAATCGCCCAGCCGGCCAGCTGTAGCTTCCAGCTAATGTCGATGTCTTCGGTCACCATGTCAGGACTCCAATAGCCCACATCGTGCAAGGCAGTTTTCCGGAAACCGGCAATCACTCCGGAAATGGTAAATACATGCCCATAAGAACGCTGCGCACGCTTGATCATGCCGACGATAGCGGAAAACTCCCCAACCTGAATTTTACCCAGCAAAGTGGAACGGTTGCGGATACGCGGATTACCGGTCACCGCGCCGACATGCGGATCTTCCAGAAAATGCCGAACGATCCAGGCCGTCGCATTCGGCGCCAGCAAGGCATCGCCGTCAATGCCGATCAAAATTTCGCTATTGGCTAATAATGCCGCGGTGCGCAAACCCACCGCTTTGCCTTGATTGCTGGCTAAATTGACCACCCGAATTTGTGGGTGCTGGTCGGCCAGCTCGTGCAAAATTTCCAGCGTGTTGTCTTTGCTGCCGTCGTTGATCGCAATAATTTCGTAGTTGGGATATTCCTGATGCAGCAGATATTCGATGGTCTCCCGGACATTCTCGCCCTCGTTATAGCAAGGGATCAGAATCGACACGGACGGATATTCGGGTAACTGCGGCAGATCAGACAACACATTGCCGCGATTCCGCTCCCAACGCACGTAATAAATCATGCCGCCCAACATCCAGACATAGGCCATCAGCAACGGATAATAAAACACAAAGCGCGACAGCCATTCGTTGAACTGCCACCACGGCACTTCCTGCAAATATTCCAGGGTGATCAACCACCAGTCGATAAACTGCTGCACCCAGGCTTGGTCTAGCAAGTTTTCCATGTATCGTTTAATCCTTTCTCGAAACCGGGAAGAATTTTTTCAGCTCGGCCAACTTCGGCTGATCGTTAAACACATTATCCGGGTAATAACCGATATGCTTGGCGCCGTGTTTTTTCAATAACTCGAATTGCTCGGTAAACACCGGCATCGCAATATCCTGCTTGGTTTTCCAATTGACCGCCTGCAATTCGAACACCATCTTGTCCAGACCGTCCGGATATTGCGCGGTCTTTTCCACCAACTCTATCAACCACTGCTTGGGATTTTCCGCCTCTTCCATGAAAGGCATCGCTTCCACCGCCACGTAGTCGTAATGCTTTAAAAACGCCGGGAAAGACTGCGCATACCATTCTTCGCTATAAGGCTTTAGCAGCGGCAAAGAGTAAAAATTGCGGGCGGTTTTGATATAGGGCCGATAGAACCGGACTTTGTCGGTCAAATAATCGGTAAACTGACCGATCAACTCGGTTTTGTGCTGCGCCCAACGCAAGCGTAACTCGCTGGATGCGTGGATCTTGTCGAACTCGGCCGGCATGCCCCAGACGTTACGACTGAAGTCCATCGCCAACGGCGAGACGTCTTCAAAATCCGACAAAATCCCGTCGTCGTGAAACAGAATGCCGTTAAAGTCGCAATGCTTCGCCAGGTCTTCATATATCTCGCCGACAAACTGCCGCGCTTCCGGGTTAAACGGCGACAATCGCGTGTAGATATGTCGGGATAGTTGCGGCTCGCCGTCGCGCCACTCTTTCACGTACCATTTCAACGGTACATCGGCTTTATAAGCCATGATCGGCATCCAGGCATACACTCTCACGCCTGCCCGCGTGCGCAACTGCAAGGTCACATGATTAAACATATCCCGACGCACCGGCAGATGCCGATTAGGGAAATACAGCTTGTCGGCATTACCGTCGCCGTCCGGGTCGGAATAGGCTTGCAGATAAACGGTATTGGCGCCGCTGGCTTTAATTCTCTCCACCACCAAGGCCAAATTCTTCTCGGTCTGCTCTTCGTCATCGTCGTAGATGTAATCCATATCCACGTGCGCGACCCGCAATTCCTGCCCCACGCGCTGATTTTTGACGATCTCGCCAAACTGTTTAGCGTTGACGTCGTCGGTGATCATCATCCGCTTCATCACATACGCATCGGCCAGGGTATTGGCGCCGTCGTTCAGGCCCATGGTCAAACGCATGCCGGCCAATTTCGTTGCTTCCAGCGCGATGGCGTTATATTCGCCGTAAGGCCACACCATCACCCGCGGCCGCTTGCCCAATATCTGAAACAAACGCTCGGAGCTTTTATCCACTTCCTGGAAAATCCGTTTGCGATAGTCTTCGTCTTTCTCGTATTCGTCGTACTCGTTGCTGTACAAACGCGAAGTCACCGCGCTTTGCTGATTGCCTTGCGGATTGGCGACGATGCCGTGATGTAAATCATAGGTGTGCGACGCAATCTCGACCAGACCGCTTTCCGCCACTTCGCGAATCTGCGCCGGCGTCATCAACGGTTTAACACCGGGCACATTCTGCTGTTCCAGCCAAGATCCGACAACTGCCAAGGTGGCAGGATACTTGTACTTTTTCAGCAAAGGCATGGCCCGTGTATAAAAACTCAGGTAACCGTCGTCAAAGGTCAACATCACGGCTTTAGTCGGTAAAACCTTGTCGCCCTTCATGCAATCCAGCAAATCCTGGACGCTGATCACGTGATAGTTGTTCTGCTTTAACCAGGCAAAATGATCGGCCAAATGGTCTTTGTTGACCGCGATCCGATCAAATGGCGGCACCCGCTCTTCTTCTTCGAGAATGTCGTGATAATTTAATACCAGAAAGCTGGAGTTACCCGAATCGGCGGCCAGCAAGGGCCCTGACAACAAACAGAAAAAGACAAAAATTACACGAGCAACAATGTGCATATTTATTAATTTAAGCGGGAAAAGAAACTGGAAACAGCTAGTTCTCAGTGTTAAAAAAAGACCAGAATTGGCCGGCGCATTTTACCCGAATCATCAGGCTAGGCCCGTTTTATTTGTCCGTGCGACGTACTGTCGCAGGCCTAGGCAAACGTTAAAACCAACCTGCCACTGCGGCCTTCAATACCCGCTTAGCCATACCCGTAACAAAAAGCCGGAACGGGCATCCGCCCACAAACTTCATAACGTTCGGAAAAAACTGGTTATGATTGAATAAAAACCTCATCCAATTCATTGCCCGTTTAACTGCGTGCGTATCGGGCCATGCGACCTACCCGGAGAATTCATGCAAAAACCCTCGCTAGCAAATTATTGGCGGCAAGACCTTACCGCCGGCTTTTTGGTATTCCTGATCGCCTTGCCCTTGTGCCTGGGTATCGCCGTCGCCTCCGGCTTTCCACCGATGGCCGGCATCATTTCCGCCATCGTCGGTGGCTTGCTGGTATCGCGCATCGGCGGCGCGCAACTCACTATTACCGGCCCGGCGGCCGGCTTGATCGTAGTGATTCTGACCTCGGTGCAAACCCTCGGCGACGGCGATGCAATGGCCGGCTACCGCTACACCTTGGCGGCAATCGTCATTGCCGGCGCCT
Organism: Methylomonas sp. PHL2-19; assembly: GCF_059331595.1. Taxonomy (NCBI): domain Bacteria; kingdom Pseudomonadati; phylum Pseudomonadota; class Gammaproteobacteria; order Methylococcales; family Methylococcaceae; genus Methylomonas; species Methylomonas sp. PHL2-19. The sequence continues at coordinate 2,660,567 of NZ_CP196839.1, read as the reverse complement.
TGCAAACCGTGCTGGGTTACTTCAAAGCCGGCCGCTTGGCGGCATTTTTTCCGGCTTCGGTGGTACACGGCATGCTGGCGGCGATTGGCATTATCATCATCAGCAAACAATTGCCGGTGATGGCCGGCGTGCAAAGCCAAGGTGCCAGCATCCTGTCCGGCATCGCCGCCTTGCCGCACAGCCTGATTTACTTCATGCCGCAAATCGGCCTGATTGCACTGGCCGGCATGGTGGTGTTGATCGGCTGGCCGCAGATTCACCAGCCTTTGCTGCGCAAGATTCCGGCGCCGATTATCGTCATCGCCTCCGGCATCCTGCTCGGCCATCTATTCCAGCTCGACCAATTGCAGCCGGGCGAAGCATTCATCGTTCCTAAAGATGTTTTGTTTGCATCGCATTTTCTGGTGACTTTCCCGGACAGTCTGTTGGCCAGTTTTTACCTGCCGGATTTTGGCAAACTGAGTGCCTTGGCGTTTTGGGAAAGCGTGATTTCAATCTGCCTGGTGGGCAGCCTGGAAAGCTTGCTCAGCGCTGCAGCTGTTGACAAGCTCGACCCGGAAAAACGCTACTCTGACTTGAACAAGGAATTACGTGCGGTCGGTATCGGCAACGTTGTTTCCGGCATGATCGGCGGTTTACCGATGATTGCGGAAATCGTCCGCAGCTCAGCCAACATAGACGCCGGCGGCCGCAGCAGCTGGGCTAATTTTTTTCACGGCGGCTTCGTCTTGCTGTTTGTGTTGCTGTTTCCAGACTTGATCTCGACCATACCGTTGGCTTCGCTGGCCGCGCTACTGGTTTATACCGGCTATCGCTTGGCTTCGCCGCAAGCCTTTGCCAAAAGCATGGATCTGGGCAAGGAACAACTGGCTTTGTTCGTGATTACCATTCTCGCGATTCTGGCCACCAATCTGTTAGTCGGCGTGCTGATCGGCATCGCCGCCAAATTGTTGCTGCACATCGGCCGCGGCGTGCCCTTGGGTAATTTGCTGTCTATATCTTTTAAACTGCAAGCCAACGGACCAAACAGCTGGATTGTTAAAGTCAGCGGTGCGGCTTTGTTCTCCAACTTTCTGGCCTTAAAAAGCCAGGTAGCCAGCCTGGCCGACGGCCAAACCGTGATCTTCGATTTAAGCGCCACCGACTTGATCGACCACACCGTGATGGAGTTTATCGCCCATTACCGGGAAGACTATATCGCTCGCGGCGGACGCTGCGAAATTCATGGGCTGGCCGACCTGAAATCCTTGGGCGACCATGCTTTAGCCGCTAGACAGCGTAGATAAATATCGGCTTGCGCCCATCCATCAAACCCAGTAAATCCTGACCCGGCACGGATGCCGGGGTCAAAATGCCAAGTGTGTCCGGCGCCAATGCCTGCGTATTCCGAATCTCTATATAAAGCCCCTAAACATGACCGAAGCCACCATCACCTGCCCCAATTGCAGCACGCAAGTACCGTTGACCGAATCGCTGGCCGCGCCGCTAATTGCTGCCACCCGTAAACAGTTTGAGCAACAGCTACAACAAAAAGACCAAGCGATTGCCTTGCGCGAACAGGGTATCAAAGATCAGGAAAAACAACTGGCCGAAGCCAAGCGCGGCCTGGACGATCAAGTCGCAGAGCAAGTTGCCAAGCAACTGCAAGCCGAGCGCCAGCGGGTGATCGAGGAAGAAACCCGTAAAGCCAAACAAGCCGCTGCCGCCGAACTGGAACGCAAGAACCGCGAATTAGCCGACTTGCACGAAGTGTTGAAAGTTCGCGACGCCAAACTGGCCGAAGCCCAGCAAGCCCAAGCCGAGTTGATTAAAAAGCAGCGCGAACTGGACGACGCCAAACGCGAGCTGGAACTGACCATCGAAAAGCGCGTGCAAACCAATCTGGCTGAAGTGCGCAGCCAAGCTAAACGCGAAGCCGAGGAAGGCCTGAAACTGCGGGTGATGGAAAAGGACCAAACCATCGCCTCGATGCAGCAAAAAATCGAGGAACTGAAACAAAAAGCCGAACAAGGCTCGCAGCAACTGCAAGGCGAAGTGCAGGAACTGGAATTGGAAAACCTGCTGCGCGCCAAGTTTCCGTTCGACAATATCGAACCGGTTGCCAAGGGCGAATTCGGCGGCGACGTGTTGCAACGGGTCAACGGCCCGAACGGCACCCCGGCCGGCAACATTTTGTGGGAATCCAAGCGCACCAAAAACTGGAGCGACGGCTGGCTGGTGAAGCTGCGCGAAGACCAGCGCGCCGCCAAAGCCGAATTGGCGGTCATCGTCAGCCATGCCTTGCCCAAGGACGTGGAAACCTTCGACGTCATCGACGGCGTTTGGGTCACTAGCCCCCGCGCCGCCCTGCCGGTCGCCACTATCCTGCGCCACACCCTGCTGGAAATCGGTTTGGCCCGCCTCGCCGCCGAAGGCCAGCACGGCAAAACTGCTTTGGTCTACGAATATTTAACCGGCCCGCGCTTTCGGCAACGGGTCGAAGCCATCGTCGAAGCCTTCTCCACCATGCAGGAAGACTTGGACAAAGAGCGCAAAGCCATCCTGAAACAATGGGCCAAACGCGAAGCGCAAATTGAGCGGGTGATGAACGCCACAGTCGGCATGTACGGCGACTTGCAAGGGATTGCCGGCAAATCGTTACAAGAAATCGAAGGCTTGGAGATGCGGGCGTTAGAGATGGATGGGGAATTGGAGTGACCTATCGACCAGCCGGTCGATCTGGTTTCGTCTGGTTCCCAAGCTCCCGCTTGGGAACTCAGGCCTTGGAAGCTCCAGCTTCCAATCTGACTGGGGATAGGAAGCTAGAGCTTCCGAGATCACATTCCCAAGCTGGAGCTTGGGAACTAGAGGACTAGATATATTCACAAAATTGACCCGAATATAAAACCATGTTTATACTCACGTTTAAACATTCCAGAGAAACATCATGACCGAAGCCATACTCGACATCAAACAATGGGGTAATAACCTGGGCGTGCGCCTACCGGCGGCTATTGCCAAAGCAGCCCATTTGCACAACCATCAACGAGTACGGGTATCCGTTGAAGATGACAAGGTGATTATCACCCCGTTAGCCGACGAAGCTTTAACGTTGGAACAACGTTTGGCCCGTTTCGATCCCGAGCGGCACAGCGGCGAAGCCATGGCAACCGCGGAAGCAATCGGTGCCGAACGTTGGTAAGCCACAAGCAAACAGCGGCCTGGGTGCCGGAAAGGCAAGACATCATCTGGATCGATTGCAATCCGCAAGTCGGCCAGGAAATGCGCGACATCCATCCGTTTTTAGTTCTTTCACCAAGCATTTTCAACGAAAAAACCTCGCTGGTGATCGGCCTGCCAATGACAACTGCCGCCTATAACGCTGACAATCCATTTGCGGTCGCTGTCGGCAAAGCCGGCGGCCGCAAAGCCGAACAAACCAGCTATGTGCTCTGCCACCAACCCAAATCCTTTGACTGGCGCTTGCGCAAAGCCAAACCGCATCCGCTCAAGGTCTTGCCGGGCGATTTGTTCACTCAGGTTTGCGAGCAACTGAATCAGATTATTCAAGTCGGCCCCGGCTGATCTACCGATGTGCCGGATTGAGCGGTGATCTGGCTCTGGTGGCTCTGGTTCCCAAGCTCCAGCTTGGGAACCCCGGTCTTGGAAGCTCCGGCTTCCAGTCTGGCTGTAGATAGGAAGCTAGAGCTTCCAAGATAGCATTCCCAAGCTGGAGCTTGGGAACTAGCGAAAACCTAGCATAAAAAACACTAAATTAGGAAGAAAACGAATGGATAACTTTGTTTTTCGTAAACACGACAATGTTGGTGCAGCAGCTGCAGAACATGACTCTCAGTTTCTTGACGACTGTTTTGTAGATACTGGAGACATTAAGTTTCTATTTGACAGAAAAAACCCGAAAAGAATTATAGTTGGCAGAACTGGAGCAGGAAAAACTGCGCTATTGTATCACTTAGCACATTCAAATAACAATGTAATTGAATTATCACCCCATGATTTATCACTTAATTTCATTGCAACCAATAAAGTATTGGCGTTCTTCGAAGAAGCAGGTGTTAATTTATCTCCATTCTACGTTCTCCTATGGAAACACTTACTTGTTGTAGAACTTATAAAAGCAAAATTTAAAATTAAGGACGAAGCGTCCTATAAAACTTTTATGAGAACAATCAGTTCAATTATAAGGAAAAAAGATAGAAATAAAGAATTAGCGATTGACTACTTTGAAACTTGGGGCAATAAATTTTGGTTAACCACTGAACAACGGATTCATGAATTAACTAGTCGAGTTGAACAGAGCCTGACTGCTGGTGTTAATGGAAAATTCTCTAATATCACCTTTAACGCCGAAGGAGCTAAAAAATTATCCGTTGAACAACGTGCCGAAGTCAAAGAACATGGGCTGGATGCCGTTTCAAAAGTACAAATACGTGAACTTGAGAATATGCTTACAGTTTTAGAGGATAACATCTTTGATGATGAAAAAAGGCCTTACTACGTAACAATAGACATGCTAGACGAAGATTGGGCCGATGACCGGATCAAGTTCAAACTGATTAGATCCTTAATTGATGTTGTCAATCGATTTAAACAATTATCAAATGTCAAAGTAGTTTTAGCAATTCGACACGACCTTCTATATAAAGTACTTCACCTAGAGACAATAGCAGGATTTCAAGAAGAAAAATACAAAGCACTTTACCTAAACTTAAAATGGGAAAAATCAGAGCTTGAAAAAATAGTACAATATAGAATCAATAAATTAATTAAGCATCATTACACAAAAGGCGACGTATCATTCAAAGATGTTTTCCCTGCTCATGTAGATACAAAAGATACTTTTGATTATATGCTAGAACGAACATTTTTCCGTCCAAGAGATATTATTGTATTTGTGAATGAGTGTTTAGAGTTATGTACTGGAAAACCAAGAATTACTGCAACCATAATTAAAGAAGCTGAAAATAACTATTCAGCCGAAAGATTACAATCGTTGTCAAATGAATGGAGCATAATATTGCCAGACCTAATGCATACATCTCGGCTTCTTTATGGATTAAAAGACCATTTTGAAGTTCGTATAATCACCCAAGATTTTTTAGCGGGAAAGTTTGAAGAAATTGTTTTTTCTCTAAATGAACAAAGCACGGACCCAATCACAAAATCCCTTTATAGCTTATACTCGGCTAAAAGCGCTAATTTTGACTCTGTACGAAACTATATTTTGCGGGAATTTTACGCAATAGGCCTTATAGGTATAAAGACAGGACCAACTGACTCCACGAGCTGGACTCGCACAAACAATCTTACAAGACTTGAAGCCGGCCAAATACGTCCAACATCAACTGTATTTATTCACCCAATGTTCTTTCGCGCTTTGGGCGTAAGATTGTAGCCGGTGTCGGAGGAGCTCGATGCGGTAAACAATGTGCACCGCATCAATCGCATTGGTGCTGTTTAATATTTACCAAACTTCAACCTCCATCCCCACTCACCATAGCCCATGACACGCAGCCGCTACCGAGTCCTGCAAAACCCTAGTCCGCACTTCCTGACTGTGACGATAAACCATTGGCTGCCTCTGTTTACCCGTCCAGCGACGGTGAATATCGTCCTGGATTCCTGGCGGTTTTTGCAGCGTGATAGCGGGTTTCAGTTGTACGGTTACGTGATCCTGGAAAACCACTTGCACCTGATCGCCGCTTCGCCGGATTTGAGCCGGGATATGCAGCGCTTTAAGGCTTATACCGCCAAGCAAATCATTGGTCATTTGCAGCAAAGCGGTGAGGCGCGGGTACTGGAATTGTTGGCGTTGTTGAAGCGGCCGCATAAGATCGAGAGCGAGTACCAGGTTTGGGAGGAAGGTAGCCATCCGCAGCTGATCGAATCCGAGGCAGCGATGCGGCAGAAGCTGGATTATATTCACCTTAATCCGGTCAAGCGCGGTTATGTGGATTTACCTGAGCATTGGCGCTATTCCAGTGCGCGTAATTATGCGGGAATGGCGGGCTTGATCGAGGTGGTTAAAGACTGGTGAGGATTTGGGAAGCTGGAGCTTCCGATGGCTGGGTTCCCAACCTGGAGCTTGGGAACCAGAGGCCTAAGGATCGGATTACATTCAGCAGTTTAAAGCAACAAAACTACAGTATTCTAGCCATGAGTAGCACTCTCTGGAGACCAGCCAGTGTCAGTGGTCGAGAGCTTCTGCGCGATGGCGCAACGGCTGAGGTAAAGCCAAGCACTTGTTTTCCACTTGGTTTATTCCTAAGCTAGCCGGCTATTTATCTCCATAGAAGACAGCCAATGCGCGGCATACACACGGAATCGAAAAAAGAAGTTTACGACGTCGTCGTCATTGGCGCGGGGATTGGCGGGCTGAGTACCGGCGCATTACTCGCGAAATCGGGCAAGTCGGTGTTGTTGGTGGAAAGGCACGACAGGCCGGGCGGTTATGCCCATGGCTTCAAACGCCGCCACTTTCATTTCGATGCCGGCGTACACCTGGTCAGTGGTTGCAGCCCGGAAGGATACGGCAACGGCAGCACCATGAATAAGATTTGCCTGGCGGTGGGCATAGATCCGGAGGAACTGTTTATCCCCGTACCATCATACGCCCGAGCGGTTTTTCCGGATTTCGAAATCCCCTTGCGAGCCGGCGAAGCAGCGTTCGTAGCCGGCTTAACCGAAAATTTTCCGGCAGAAAAGGAAGGTCTGCTGGCGCTGATCCGGCTTTGCAAAACACTGGCGGAAGAAGCCATGCTGGCCGAGGAAGTGTTGTCCCAAAGTAAGGCAACGCGGGTTTCGCCCATGCAAATGCTGGGCAATTTATTCCGCTACCGGCGCACCACGCTGGCGGAGGCACTGGACGAGTTTTTGGTGGATGCCCGCCTGAAAAGCGCTTGCGCGATGCTCTGGCCTTACTTGGGTTTACCGCCATCGCAACTGTCTTTCCTGTATTGGGCTTCGATGATGGCCGGATACACCTACGAAGGCGGCTATTACTGCCGGGGCAGTTTCCAGAATTACGCCGATCAACTGGCCGCCGCTATCGAAAACCAAGGCGGCGAAGTTTTGCTGAATGCTAGCGTGCGGCGGATTTGTGTCGAAGCCGGTAAAGCTTGCGGCATTGTTTTGGAAAACGGCCAGGTAATCCGGGCCGAAACGGTGGTTTCCAATATCGACATTCGCCAAACCGCCGAATTGTTGATCGGCCCGGAGCACTTGCCAAGCGGGTATGGCGAGGGCCTGGCAAAGCTTTCGCCGTCCTTGTCGATCTTCGCCTACTACATCGCCACCGACCTGCCTCTGTCCGAGCAAGATCATGCCCATGAAGGGTTTTTCTTTGAATCGTTCGACCACGAAGCCAGTTATGCCTGCAGCCAATCCGGTCAGAGCAATTGGTTTTCGGCCACCCTGCCCTCCTTCGCCGATCCATCGCTCGCACCGCCCGGACAAAGCATCATGATGCTGACCACCTTGTGTCCATTTGACGTGGGGCAATCCTGGCGCATGGCCAAAAGCGGCTTTCAGCAGCGTTTGCTGGAAAAAGCCGAACGGCATTTTCCCGGCCTGAACGACCATTTGTTGGTCGTGGAGTCCGGCTCCCCGCGCACCCTGGAGCGCTACACCCTAAACCGCCAAGGCGCAGCCTATGGTTTTGCGCCCACCCCGGAGCAGATCGGCCCGAATCGCCCCAGCGTAGTCGGCGCCCTGCCCGGCTTGTTCCACACCGGCCATTGGACTCGGCCAGGCGGCGGGGTAGCTGGCGTCAGCGTGTCCGCCTTACTCGCCGCGCAGGCGGTACTGGGTATCGCTACGCAAGCGGATTTTTGGAAAACCTTAGGGCTGGACAACTAAGGACCTTAGACACTTATTTTGCACGGGAAAGAAGCGCCTGCATCCGCGCCAGTTTCGGCGATACCACCGGTACCGTCAGCATGGTACTGAGCACGGCCATCAACAACAAGGCAGTGAAAGTCTCGCTGCTTATTATTTGTTTATCCAGCAACACGTTGGCAAAGATAATCATGATCAAGGCTTTGGTTTGCAGCAGCCAACCTATTACAGACGCCTCGCCGCGCTGCCATTTCAGGATTTTTCCAGCGACATGAATGCCCAGCAATTTGCCGAACACCGACACCAATAGCAATAGGCCGGCGACCACCAACACCGCCGCCCCGCCCATGGCCCAATTGGTTTTCAAGCCGGTGCTCAGGAAAAACACTGGCATCACCGTCAGTAATAGATGGTGGCGTAACAAGTCCATCTGGGCTTGATTGAACCAATGGCCATCCAAGATAGCACCGGCCAAAAATGCCCCCACCATAAAATGCAAGCCGGCCCAGTCCGCGGCAAAGCCCGTCGCCGCCAGAGCGATGATGCCGACATACCAGCGGTCAAGCTCCGGCAGCCAGGCCATTAGTTTGCGAATCCCGTAGGCACTGATCGCAAAACCTAACAAAAACGCACCCTGCCGGCCTACCCGGTCCCAATCCAACAGAATCAAGGCCAGCACCGCCCAAATCGCTATATCGTCCATGCTGGCGTAACGCAAGATGCGTTGACCGATAGGTTGCCGCAGCACTGCCAATTTTTCCATCAGCAAAATCAGTATCGGCAACGCCGTCACTGCGCACGACATACCGATACCGACCACAAATTGCCAAGACATGGCCTTGGCACCCATCCAGCCCGGAAATAGCAGCATCCCCAAAGCGGCAACACACCCCAAGCCCAAGGGTACACCCAAGGCCAAGCCAGCCGTAATACTGGTTTCCAGCCGGTGTTGCCAGGCTTGGCGCAAATCCAACTCAATGCCGGCGACCCAGACAAACAACATCACCGACCACCAGGCGATGCCGTTCAGTGCCTGTATGACCTGGGTATTGAAAACAAAAGCATAGTAATCGGGAAATGCGCTGCCCAAGATACCCGGCCCCAACAAAATCCCGGTGATGATTTGCACCACCACCAAGGGCGCGAAGTAATCGGTCCGGCCGATTCGCCAAATTAGGTACGGCAAGCTGTAGATAATGGTCAGGGCGATCAGAAATATTTCAGTCGTGTTCATAGTGCCAATCGTTTGGAGTCAGTCGCGTAAGGCAGGTATTATGGCAAATTTACCGCCGATGAACCGATGCAAGCCATTGCTTAGTACAGTGGCTCGAACAAAATTAAATCCACCGCCCCTAGTCCCGATTTTTCTTACACAGGCAAAACAGCATGTCACAATCTGAACGTTTCGATGCCGCCGTCATCGGCGGCGGTCCCGCCGGTACCAGCGCGGCGATCATCTTGGCCAAAGCCGGCAAGCACGTGGTGTTGTTCGAGCGCTCACGCTTTCCACGCTTTCAAATCGGCGAATCCTTGTTGCCGGCTTGCTGGGAGCTTTGGCGGCGGCTGGGCGTGACGGAAAAAATCGAAGCCGAAGGTTTTACCGTCAAGCAAGGCGCAAACTTCGGCATGTTCAATCAAAAACCCGATGTATTGCTGCTGACAGCGGAATATCCGGGGTATTTCGAACGACCCTATACCTATCACGTGGAGCGCGCCCGTTTCGATGAAATTTTGCTGGAGCATGCCGCCGAATGCGGCGTTGATGTGCGGCGGGAGTGGGCGGTGGCCGACGTATTATTCGACGGCAAACGAGCGATTGGCGTGAGCGCCGGCCCGAATGATTCTGACCCCGCGCCCATTCATGCTTCAGTGGTCATCGACGCTTCAGGGCGTGAGTCCCTGATCGCCCGTAAGTTAAACTGGCGACGCCCCTTACCGGAATTGAATAAAATCGCCCATTTTGCCCATTTCAAAGGTGGCTTTCGCCGCGACCCGCACGGTTTTATCAATTTTGGAGACGTGATAGACGGTTCGGTCACCACCGACATTCATACCATTGATGGCGGCTGGATTTGGTACATTCCGTTACGCGACGACATCGTCAGCGTCGGTGCGGTCTTGGATACCCGCTTTGCGAAAAACTTGGGCGATTCGCCGCAACAGCGCTTTGACGCCGCCATTCAAAGCTGCGACTGCGTGCAAGAGTGGCTGGCAGACGCAGAGCAAGCCATGGACATCAAAACCATTTCATCCATTGGCTATATGAACGAACGTTTTCACGGCGACGGCTTTATGCTGGTGGGCGATGCGTCGATGTTTGTCGATCCGGTATTTTCCGCCGGGGTAACGCTGGCGATGCGCAGTGGGGTTTACGCGGCCGACGCGGCGCTGGAAGGTTTTGCCAACTGCGACGATTTCAGTGCCGCGCGTTTCAGTCATTACGAAGCCCGCATCCGCGAACCGATGGGGCGGATCTTTCAAATGATCTACAACTGGTACCGAATCCTGGAACAAAAAGACGCCAACAATATCATCTTACGTTCCCGGCAAAGCCCCATGCTGCGCGAACGCTTTATTGTCTTGCTGTCCGGTGGTTATGACATGGTCAGCATGAAACAAATTCTGGAGGCCGGTCAGGAACCGAGTTCTACTTATTTGATTTCTTGAACTTGATTGGCGTTTTAAGTCAGCCAATTAAAAGACGCCCAAATATCCAAAGCTTACTAAGCTCCGTGCAGCTAGCCGCGTAACGTTAAGGCGATCTTAATATTGCCGGCTAAAATGACTTCGCCGACGGTTTTAAAACGTTGGCAACCTAATAACGACACTACCGAGGCACACATGAACAACATCAACACATTTTTACTATCGGGCGCGTTGCTGGCATTTTTTGGCTTGGCGCAACCCTGCTTCGCCGGCATCGAAACCCCGCGCATCGACCAGCGCCAGGAAAATCAGGAAAGACGCATTGAGCAGGGCGAGGCTTCCGGCGCCTTGACCGACCGCGAAGCCAACCGTTTGGAACACCAACAAATGCGCATAGAACACCAAGAAGCCGCAGCGAAAGCTGATGGTGTGGTCACTGCCGGCGAACGAGCCCGATTGACCCATCAACAAAACAAAGCCAGCCGCAATATCGCTCGTAAAAAGCATAATTTAAGACGGGATTAAGCCAGCGCAATTCAGCCCGGTTCGGCGTTCCCGCGAATGCGGGAGCGCCGTAAAATCAAAAACCAGGAACCCAGTATCTCGGTGCGCTTTAAAATGGACTACGTAAAAACCACACCTAATAGCCGGATTCGTTGCCTGTTTAAGCTTCGCCTTTCATCAAATTCAGCAGTTCATCAGCCGACACTTTGCCGCTAATATCCGCGCCATCCAACAAGCTGTCGGCCAAATCGCGTTTATGGCTGTGCAGCGCGACGATTTTTTCCTCAATGGTATTTTTTGCAATCATCCTATAGATCGTCACCGGCCGCTGTTGGCCCATGCGGTGCGCGCGGTCTGAGGCTTGGTCTTCCACCGCCGGATTCCACCAAGGGTCCATATGAATCACATAGTCGGCGGCGGTTAAATTTAAACCCACGCCGCCGGCCTTCAAGCTGATCAGGAACAATTCGCCGTCGCCGCGCTGAAAGGCGTCTACCCGTTGCTGGCGCTCTTTGGCCGGCGTACTGCCGTCCAGATATTGATAACGAATGCCGCGCTGTTCAATGTAGTTTTTAATCAATTGCAAATGGTCGACAAACTGGCTGAACACCAGAGCCTTGTGTTTGTTATCCAGCAATTCGTCGACGATGTCACCGAACGCCGCCAGCTTGCTGCTGGGCAAAGCCACCGCGGCGTTGGCCAACAAGGTATTGCAGCAACTACGGCGCAATTTGCTGATGGCCGCCAGAATCTGTAATTGTTTTTGCCCGGCCGGTGCATCGGCGCTAGTCAATGCCGCCAGACTATCCCGGCGCAAGGCTTCGTAGAAGGCCATTTCCTCACTGCTCAGCTCGACATAAATCGGGATTTCTGTGCGGGGTGGCAGCTCCTGCAATACCTGGGTTTTGGTGCGGCGCAGAATAAAAGGCTGGATCAGTTTCTTCAATTGGAAACGGGCCTCGGCACTGCGGTCGCGTTCGATAGGGCCGGCAAAGCGTTGATTGAACTGTTCCAATGAACCCAATAAACCGGGATTGATAAACCTGAACAAATTCCACAGTTCGCCCAAATGATTTTCCAAAGGCGTGCCGGTCATGATCAGTTTAAACTCGGCTTGCAGATTCATCGCCCCCTGCGAGCGGCGGGTGGCGATGTTTTTGATCCACTGCGCCTCGTCGAGAATCACAGTCTGGAACTGGATTTTCGCCAACATTTCGGCGACTTGTTCCTGTTGCAACAAGCCGTAACTGCAAATCAGTAAATCGTAAGGCCCCAGGTTATCCAGCAAGCGCTGGCGATCACCGCTACCGAGAATTTGCGGATGCAGAGTCGGCGCAAAACGGCTGGCTTCGTTTTCCCAATTCATGCACACCGAAGTCGGTGCGACGATCAGGCTGGGGCCGTTCGGGGCACGGTCAACCAGCAGGGCCAAGCCTTGCACCGTCTTGCCCAAGCCCATATCATCCGCCAGACACGCGCCGACACCCCAGCGAGCCAGGCGCGCCAACCAGCGATAACCGTCCATTTGATAGTCGCGCAATTCGGCTTGAAAAGTAGACGGTACTTTAGGCTGATAGTCTCGCGAATCCTTCAGACGCTGCATGTGCGCTTGCCAATGTTTATCGGCTTTGAAGCCGGCCTCGTCCTGCCAGTCTTCCAGCGTCAGGGCAGCCAACGGATTGATCCGGACTTTCTTGCCGTGCAGATCCGCGTAGGCGCGTAAATCGTCGAGGCGGCGGCGAAACTCTTCGGTCAAAGCAATGAATTGACCGTCCTGCAATTTCAAGAAGCGGCCTTCGCGATTGTTCAATAAACCCAGCAATTGCTGAATTTCGATGACGGTATCTTCATTGACCTGCAACTCGCCCTGCAGGGCAAACCAATCGTTGTCGCGCTTGATTTGCATGCTAAAGCCGCTGCCGTTGGTTTGCCCCAACAACCGAAATCTGACGCCTTCCGGCCATTCCAATACGGCTTGTTCGGCCGGCAACGCCTGTAATTGCAACAGCAGCTCCAGACATTGTTCAGGTTGATCCAGCAAATAATCACCGGCACCATCGCGTTCCGCCTGCTCCAACACATCGCAAGCCTGCAAAACGGCTTGCGCGCGCTGTTTTTCCAAAGCCAGATCGCGTTTGGTCTGGCAATGGCTGCCGTCGATTTCGGCTAACACGCTTTCGCCGCCATGCCCAGGTTGATAATAGGCGCCGCCGCTGGCGAACGGCCGGATCAGCATCGCCACGCGCAGACCTTCGCCCCAGGGTAATAAATGCACGCGCGGGGTGGCGTCGGCCTGGACTTGCTCGGCGCTACTGGAACTGCCGCCTATATCCGAATGTACGGTCAACAAGCCGGAAATACTGGTCAGAGTTTGCAAGACTCGGTCTTGCGCCGATACCGGCACCTCCAGGCCCTTGGCGCCCAATACCGCGAGGATTTTATGATGGTCGGCGGTGAACTCCAGCACGCGCAAGCGCGTGGGTGTTTCCTTGGCGACATAGAATTTTTGTTCGTGTCCGGGCACGGGTTCCAGGCTGATTTTGATCTTGTCGCTACCAGCCAGTTTTTTCACCCGCAGTTCGGCTTCGCCCTTGACCACATCCACCCGTACTTCGGGCGCATCGGCCCAAAACAACAGCGGGTGTCCCAGCAAGGCCTGCGGCATGCTATTGTCGAACTCAAAATAAGTGCCGCTGCCGTACCAGCCGCTATCGCGGTATTCCTTGATATGCGCGCACAGCTTAATGTCCTGTTCGGTTAAATAGTCAAACTTGTTGGTTTCGTGCGCCAACCGTTTCAAGGCAATCGCCCTGCCCTTACTCCAGCCGCCTTTGGCTTGTTGTTTTTGTTCGCGCGGCTCGATGTCCAGATGATGGCTAATGTCATCGTAACTCAACAACCAGACCAAGCGCGTTGGCTTGTCGATAAGCGCGGCGGTATCGGCTTTTTTTTCGGCCTTGGGCAAATTTAATAAGGCATCCAGTGCCAAGTCCCAATCCGGGCGGCTGGCAAATAAATCCGCCAACGCCGGCCTGGCATCGAAAAAGCTGCAATCCCATTGCAGGGAACGCGGCGGCTCTATATGGGTAAAGATCTTGGCTAATTCGGCGGCCGGCCAACGATAACCGTTGTCCACCAGATGCCGGTACAGCTTTTGACTCAGTGGCGTGACATGATTGAATTGATCGGCTTTAACCCAAAATTTGATCAGGGTTAAAAACACATGCAGCAGTAATGGCGGAGTGAGCAAGGTGTCCGGGTAGCCGCTTTCCCGATAGCCGCTACTGATTTTATAGGTCAAATCGGTGTTTAACAGTTGCTCCCGCAATGACAAATCGCCTTGTAAAAAACGCTGAAACAAGGCCAACTGATGATAAATGCCCAACCAATAATTGTCGGCTTTGATCGCTTGATTGATCAGTGTGCTGAGTTTGGCGCGTTGTTTGGCGTCATTGTTTTTCAGGATAGCCAGCGGGTAAAACACGCCTGCCAAGCCGTAAAAATAGGCAGTGCGTTGTCCGGAAACCTTGCGTAGCTGTGCCAAAGCGCCCTCGAAACGGCTGACCGCTGCCGCGTAATCGCCGCGCAGAAAAATCAATGTCGCCGCGAGCGCTTGCAGCTCAGGATCATTTTGATCTGCGACCCGTTGCTCGACTGCATCCCAGTCACCCCGCAGCAAGCGTAACTCCAAAGCGACGCGGTTCAACAATTCCTGCTGCACACCCTGGCTAACGAACAATAACTGCTCTAAAAAGCCATCCAATTTTTCGTCGGCATACAGATACAGCAGTTGATGTAAGCCCGAAAACCCGGCCAGCCCCAGCAATAATTGCGGATGATGCGTAGTAAACCACGCGACATCCAGCGGGTTTAAAAACCAGGAAAGATACAGTTCGTTAACCGGCGGCAGTTTACCGAGGTAGTGGGCACCGGATTCCAGGCACTCGTCTACTTTGGCGTAATCGCCGCGATAAAATTGGATCCGCGCTTCGCGAATGCAGTCGTCCACGGTGCTGTAACGATAGTAGCCATGGCCGGGCGGATTGTTCATTTGTACGGCGCCGGCAAACAAATCAAACTCTTTGTCTTCGACCGCTTGGCGGGTCAACACTTCCGCTAGGGTTCGGCAGCACCGGGTGCCGCCGGATTTGAGGTTTTCTTCCAGCAAACCGGCTTTGATCAGCGGCTTTAGCCGGGCTTTGACAGCTTCCGACTTAAGTGTTTTCTCACCCTCCCTGATACCCAAACTGCCCAGGCATTTCGCCAAATTGATCAGCGAACTATAGCCGTAATAAACCGCCAGCAACTTCATAATAACCTGTTGCTCTGGGGTTAATGTTCGAAAAGTTTTAAGGCGTTCGACTAAACGAGAAGATTGCATGATTCCGGCAAAACGGCAAAAGAGGGGATGTTACCAGCTTGGCAGGGCAAGCTAAAGAACCTCAAGTCAACACAAACAAAAAAGCCCGCCGAAGCGGGCTTTATTTTAGCGGTGGGTAACTTACAGCTTTGCCAATACCTTAGCCACTGTCTCACCCATCGCCGCAGGAGTTGGGGCAATAATTACGCCCAACTCTTTGAGCATTTCCACTTTCTCCGCCGCCGACTCGCCTACTGAGGAAATAATCGCTCCGGCGTGGCCCATACGGCGGCCTTTCGGAGCGGTTAAACCGGCGATGTAGGCCACAACGGGCTTGGTCATATGTTCTTTGGCAAACATACCGGCTTCCACTTCTTGCGGTCCGCCGATCTCGCCGATCATCACCACCACTTTCGTTTCCGGGTCTTGCTCGAATTTTTCCAGAATATCGCGGTGCGAGCTGCCGTTAATCGGGTCGCCACCGATACCGACTGAAGTCGACACGCCGATGCCCAGCGCTTTCATTTGATCGGCCGCTTCGTAACCCAGGGTACCGGAACGACCGACGATGCCGACGTTACCAGGTATATAAATATGCCCCGGCATGATGCCCAGCATGGCTTTGCCCGGACTGATGGTGCCGGCACAGTTAGGGCCGGTCAGCACCATGCGTTTTTCCTTGGGAAATTTGCTCAGAAAGATTTTGACTTTCATCATGTCCTGAGTCGGGATGCCGTCGGTAATCGATACGCAGTATTTGATGCCGGCTTCGGCGGCTTCCATGATCGAATCGGCGGCATAAGCCGGCGGCACGAACACGATACTGGCTTCGGCGCCGGCTTGTTCGACAGCGTCCTTGACGGTATTGAACACCGGGCGGTCCAAATGTTTTTGCCCGCCCTTACCCGGCGTCACGCCGCCGACCACGTTGGAACCGTAGTCGATCATCTCCTGGGCGTGAAAAGTACCAATCTTACCGGTAAAGCCTTGAACGATGATGCGAGTGTTTTGATCGATAAAAATTGCCATGTCTGTTCCTTAAGCTTGCGCGGCTACAACTTTGTTACGGGCTTCGACCGCTTTCTCGGCGGCTTCCGCCAAGGTATTTGCCGTGATGATGGGCAAACCGCTTTCTTCGATGATTCTGCGGCCTTCCTCAACGTTGGTACCGGACAGACGGACCACCAGCGGCACCTGCATGTCGATTTTTTTCACCGCATGGACCACGCCTTCGGCAATCCAGTCGCAACGGTTGATACCGGCAAAAATGTTGACCAGCATGGCTTTGACGTTTTTATCCTGCAACACCATCCGGAAGGCTTTTTCGGTGCGTTCGGCCGATGCACCGCCGCCGACGTCCAGGAAATTCGCCGGCTCGCCGCCCGCCAATTTAATCATGTCCATCGTCGCCATCGCCAAGCCGGCGCCGTTGATCATGCAACCGATGTCGCCGTCCAGACCGACGTAGCTCAAACCTCGGTCAGCGGCCGCCATTTCCCGTGGGTCTTCTTGCGTTTTGTCGCGCAATTCGGAGATTTTTTGCCGACGGAACAAGGCGTTGTCGTCAAAGCCCATTTTGGCGTCGAGTGCGATCAATTCGTCGTGGCCGGTAATGACCAAAGGATTGATTTCGACCATGTTGGCGTCCAGTTCACGCATGGCACGGTAGCAGCCTTGAATCAACTTCACGGCTTGCGGAATCAGATCGGCGTTCAAGCCCAGCGCAAAGGCCATTTCGCGGGCTTGGAAATCCTGTAAACCAACTGCAGGTTCAATGTAGATTTTTTTGATCGCATCCGGATTATTTTCCGCCAGCTCCTCAATCTCCATACCGCCTTGCGCGGAACCGACCATGACAATCCGCTCCTGGGCACGGTCGATCAACAGGCTGAAATACAGTTCCTTGGCAATATCGGTTCCGGCTTCGACGTATAAGCGCAGGCATTGTTTGCCGGCAGGACCGGTTTGGTGTGTCACCAATTTTTTGCCCAGCAAAGATTCGGCGGCATCGCTGACTTCGTCGTGGGTTTTGCAAATCTTGATACCGCCGGCCTTGCCGCGGGCGCCGGAATGAATCTGGGCTTTAACCACCCAGACGTGGCCGCCGATTTCGCGGGCGCGTTGCACCGCATCTTCCGGGCTGTAAGCCAGACCGCCATCCGCTATTTTCACGCCATAGTCGGCCAATAGCTGTTTTGCTTGGTACTCATGAATGTCCATGCACTCTCTCGTGATATTGGAAAAATGTAGGTTGGGTTAGGCATCAGCCCTAACCCAACACGAAGGCCTTAAATGTTGGGTTACCCTTGGTTTTTTCCCAAAGAGCAACCCAACCTACAATTTTTTATTTTGATTTCGCGGCAATCGCTTCGGCGGCACGGACGATGTTGTTCGCCATCCGTTCGGAAGCTGCATCAATCAAACGACCATCCAGTGCGGCAGCGCCTTTGCCTTGCGCGGCGGCTTCCTGCAACGCTACCAGGATGCGCTTGGCTTTTTCGACTTCCGCAGCAGGCGGGGTGAATACTTCGTTCGCTAAAGCGATTTGCGAGGGATGAATCGCCCATTTGCCTTCACAGCCCAGCGCAGCAGCGCGGCGGGCACCGGCTTTATAGCCTTCAGGGTCTTTGATGTCGCCGAATGGACCGTCGATAGGACGCAGTCCGTAGGCACGGCACGCCACCGTCATCCTGCTAATCGCCGCATGCCATTGGTCGCCGGGATAATCGGGATTCAAACCACCGATATTCACGGTACGGGCCCGATTGCTGGCGGCATAATCGGCGACGCCGAAATGCAGGGCTTCCACCCGACCGCTAAGCGCACCTTGTTTGGCAATATCTTCGACGTTGGCCATGCCCAGTGCCGTTTCGATCAGGCACTCGATGCCGATTTTGTTTTTCAGGCCTTCCTGCATTTCCAGCTGCGACAGCATCGCGTCGACCATATAGACATCGCCGTAGACGCCGACTTTGGGAATCAACAGCGTATCGATTTTAGCGCCGGCTTGTTCGACCAAGTCAACCAGGTCGCGCACCATATATTGCGTATCCAGACCGTTGATACGTACGGACAGCGTGATGCCGTTACCTTTCCAATCCAAATCGTTGATGGCCTGGATGACGTTTTTCCGCGCTTGCAGTTTATCGTCAGGCGCAACGGCGTCTTCCAGATCGAGAAACACAAAGTCCACACCACTTTTTAAGGCTTTTTCAAACATTTCCGGACTGGAACCCGGTACCGCCAATTCGCAACGTTGCACGCGCTGGGCATTAGCTTCGTAAAGAGTGTGACTCATGTATGTTTCCTACGGTTGGTTGGCCGGCTAAAAAACCGCGCCATGTATGGGTTGAAGAACGTGACATTTTACTTTCAGGGCCTGCAATGTCAATTGCGCTTGTCAGCTTCGGTGCAGGTTTGCGCCAGTAAACGACTTGCCGAATCACGGCTTCTGTGGCAACATCCCGCGATTTTCTAAGCTTCCAAAATTCCAAGGAGACACCAGATGGCAGGTCGCAATCACCTATTTGTTCCAGGGCCAACCAATACCCCACATGAAATTCTGAGCGCGATGCATGTGCCGATGGAAGATCACCGTTCGCCTATCTTCCCTAAATTGCTGGCGCCGATTTTGGAAGACCTGAAAAAAGTGTTCCGCACCGAAACCGGCCAATGCTTCGTATTCCCCGCCACCGGCACCGCCGGCTGGGAAGTGGCGATGACCAACTGCCTGAACCAAGGCGATAAGGTATTGATTTACCGCTTTGGTCAGTTCGGTCATTTGTGGGCGGAAGCTTCAAAAAAACTGGGCTTTGACGTGGAAATTCATCAGGTTGAATGGGGCAAAGGCATTCCTTTGGATCATTTGCAGGCGCGTCTTAACGAAGATAAAAACCACGAAATCAAAGCGATTCTGGCGACACATAACGAAACTTCTACCGGCGTCACCAGCGACATCCCTGGCGTGCGCAAAGCGCTGGATACGGCAAGCCATCCTGCGTTGCTGTTCGTCGACGGTGTCAGCTCGATAGGCAGCCTGGATTTCCGTCAAGACGAATGGGGCGTGGACGCCAGCATCGCCGGCTCGCAAAAAGGCTTTATGTTACCTGCCGGCCTGGCAATTCTGGGCTTCAGCCAAAAAGCCCTGGCCGCGATTGACAACAGCAACTTCCCGCGGTCTTTCTTCTCATTGAAAGACATGGCAGCCTCCAATAAAGACGGCTACACCCCTTACACGCCATCCACACCAATGTTGTACGGCCTGCGTAAAGCGCTGGAATTGTTGCTGGAAGAAGGTATGGAAAACGTCTACGCCCGTCATCACCGCTTGGGTGAAGGCGTGCGCCGTGCAGTCGCGGCCTGGGGCTTGCAAACTTGCGCGCAAGCAGGTTGGGACTCCGACACCGTCACTGCCATCGTGGTACCGGCCGATAAAGATGCCCGCCACGTCATCAGCACCGCGTACAACAAATACAACATTTCATTGGGCGCAGGCCTTAGCGAAGTAGCCGGTAAAGTGTTCCGCATCGGCCACGTTGGCGATATGAACGATGTTTCCTTGTTGGGTGCGATTGCCGGCGTGGAAATGGCTATGCTGGACCATGGCTTTGACATCAAAGCCGGCAGCGGCGTAGCTGCAGCCATCGAGTATTACCGCTCAACGGCTAAATAACATTCCCTAGATTTGGCGGGTGGCCTGCTTAACCAGCCACCCGTCATTCGATCAGCTTGTTATTCCCTCCGCCCTAGCCCCCCATCACAGCCCAAAACAGGCGGATATAGCACTTCCCTGTACTTTAGAACACGAGACAAGCAGCTGTGTTTTGTGCTTTAAGCACCAAAACTAACCATCTTTTGCACCATTCCACACCAAAAACACCTGATTTTTCACATCAAAAACAATGAAAACATCAGTAATTATTTAAAATAAAAGACTTTTTAAATAAGGGCATTGCTATTGCTTGATATTTTTTTGAGTTATCTTCTGACTCCAAAACCAAAGGAGAAAATCATGAGACACCGCCTATTGTTGTTAGCAGCACTGATCGCTCCTGCTCATGCGGAAATTCATGAACACGAGCCCACTGAAGTTCACCATCAAGAATTGCTAAAAAACGCCACTCAAAATAGCTTGGCGCCAAATTCCGACTTTTTAGCACCCGGCCTATGCTGGCTACCCAGCAGCTTAACCGGCAACCATAGCATCGACCAGATCAACACTTGCGTTATGGAAGCCATTTACACCTCAGGATTAAATCGCGGAAATACCATAGAAGCGCGCGAAATTGGCGCAGTGAACTGGTCCGTGATGAACTATCCCGCCATCAGTAGCGGAGCCTGGTCATTTATCCCCGACATTGGTTACCAGTTTCTAATGGAGAAAACCGCAGATGCCCAACCCGGCCAGCCAGACGTTGCGGTGCTTAGTGAAAAATCCTTGTCATCTATGCCCCTCGCCACGCTAACTTGGTTCGTATTGGGCTGCATGCTGGGTTCTTTAGCGTTGCTGCGTAGGAACCAAGAAAAGCTGGCAATCGTCACCGATTAAATTTTTAGCGGACGTTTGCACTGTTAATTTCAATTCTTTATAGTCCCATCTGCCGGTGCTTTGTTCAGCACCGGCATTGTCTGGGGCTAGTCCGCTATCTACCGATCATCAGACGACAAAGCGTTGGGAGATGCGAATATGGCAAAAACTCTATATCAACTGTTAAACATACCCGAGTCCGCCGACGACGAACAAATCCATCGCGCATTCAAGGATATTGAACGCCATTTGCTAAAACGCGAAGACGACGCCGGCATCGATACACTGAACCGAACCCGAGAAGCATTTGTAATCCTGTCCGACGCCAATCGGCGCATCGCCTATGATCGTAAATTGGCAGCCAGCCGCTTGCCGCAGGATCTATCGCCACCCGCCACTATCAACCGCCATCCCGTATCACCATGGTTGCAACGAGTAGCGATTGCCGCACTGCTGCTATTTCCAATTGGCTCTTGGCTTTATCACGATCATCAGCAAACCAAACAACAAGCCGAACTAGAGCGCATCCAAAATGACAAAGCTATTGAGGCTGCCGAATTGCTAAAAAACCAGCGGGAGCAAGCGTTACGCGAAAATCAACAGATTAGCGCTCAATACCAAGACGAACAGGCAGCCAAACGCGCGGAAATGGAATTAAGGCTCAGGCAACAGCAGCTGGATGACGCCAGAATACTGACCGAGCAACAGCTGCAAAACCAAGCTAGCGGCCTGGATTTAATGGAGAAACGTCTGAACACGGACGCGCGTGCACAAGAACAAAACATCGCCGAACGCCAAGCCGAACTGCAATACCAAAAACCGGCGATGGCGATGGCCTTGCAAGAGCAAAAAGACCAACATTTGGCCCTGCAGCGGCAAAGATCCCTAAAGCAACACGATGAAAACATAGCCAGCATCAATAGCCTGCGGGCAGCACGCTTAAAAGCCTACGACCGTGATCACGGTAATGGCGGCATAATGACCTCCAACCCGGCCGTCGATCCTTAACCACCTCACCACCGATTCTAACCTGAAAGTACCTGAAGTTTTACGATAGGAAATCCCATGAACAAACCCAAAGTCCTGCTTAGCCGCCGGTGGCCGGCAAGTGTTGAAGCCAAATTGCAAGCGCTTTACGACGTCACACTGAATCTCGACGACCACCCCTTGAGTGCTGACGAATTTAGGTTAGCTTTACAAAATTACGATGCGGTGTGCCCCAGTGTTTGCGATTCCCTGCCGGCCGAGGTGCTGAATGTCGCGAACAAGCGCTGCAAAATCCTGGGTAATTTTGGCGTGGGTTATAACCATATCGATATTGCCGCCGCCAAACAACAGGGGCTAATCGTCACCAATACCCCGGGCGTGTTGACACAAAGCACGGCTGATATTGCGATGACTTTGTTACTGATGTCTGCACGGCGCGGCGCCGAAGGCGACAGACTAGTGCGCGCCGGCGCATGGGCCGGCTGGTGCCCAACGCATATGATGAGCAGTGACGTGACCGGCGCCACGCTCGGACTAGTCGGCTTCGGCCGCATCGCCCAAGCCATGGCGCGCAAAGCCCATCACGGCTTTGGTATGAAAATTTTGTATCTCAAGCCCAGTCCGGCAGACCCCGCCGTCGTTGACGAACTAAAGGCGGAGCGTTGCGATACGCTGGAAGCACTATTACCGCGATGCGATTACGTGTCGCTGCATTGTCCGGGCGGCAACGAGACTCGGCATTTAATCAATGAAAAAACCTTGAATTTAATGAAACCCACTGCGCATTTGATCAATACCGCGCGCGGCGATGTGGTAGATAGCAAGGCCTTGATCAAAGCCTTGCAAGAAAAACGCATCGCCGGCGCCGGCCTGGATGTTTACGAAGGCGAACCCAACATAGATCAGGGCTTTTTGGCGCTGGAAAACGCCACACTGCTCCCCCACTTGGGCAGCGCCACGATTGCAACGCGCACCGCGATGGGGGAAAAGGTGCTGGAAAATCTTAAGGCTTATTTCTCCGGCAAAGACATACCGGATCGTATAGCTTAGAATCAAAGTATTTATTCTCGAAAGTAGGGGCTGTTGCCATTTTGAAACGATAGCCTTGAAATCGAACGGCTCTGCCTCATTGATTGATTTTTCAATCAGAAGACAAGTGAGCTATGCCGCGACAAATGTTTACGGATGCATACTGGAATAAATTCAAAGCCATCCTGTTAAGCCTGGGGATTTATGACAAGCCTTCGCTCAGGCAAACGGTAGAAGGGATTTTTTATCGCATGCGAGTCGGCTGCCCCTGGCGAGACCTGCCTGCCACGTTTGGTAAGTGGAATGCAGTCTACAAACGGTTTAATGCGTGGTCACTGCAAGAAAAACTGATGGGCATCTTTCGAGGCCTGGTTGTGGCACCGGATTTGGAATGGACCTTTATTGACGGCAGTATCGTGAAAGCGCATCAGCATAGTAGTGGTGCGGCTCATGAACAGGATGCCGCGATTGGGAAATCCGTTGCGGGTAACACCACGAAAATCCATATGGCCGTTGATGCCTGTGGGCTGCCTATTCATTTCTCGATCACCGGTGGTGAAGTCCATGACTGCAAAGAAGCGCCGGAATTAGTGGCTAAACTGCCTTTGGCTGACTACACGGTCGCTGACAAAGGCTATGACAGTGAACCTCTACGGATTCAAATTCGAGAGAAAGGGAGTGTCCCTATCATTCCTAGAAAACAAAATTCAATCGTCGGGAATGACGGAATGGATTGGTGCCTCTACCAATATCGCCACCTCGTTGAAAATGTCTTTGCGCGATTGAAACATTTCAGAGCCATCGCAACGCGATATGACAAATTGAAACGCAATTTTGAAGGCGTTGTCGCTTTGGCCTGCGCTTTTATTTGGTTACCCATGTAAAACGGCAACAGCCCCTAAAGTATCCTCCGGGAAAGCGCCCGTGGGGCTGTTGTGAACGGCTCAAAGCGGTGCTCACAGGTAGGTTTCCCTCGTGAGTATATGAAACCATCAAATCACACTCAATTTTAGGCTGGTGCCATCATTATCAAAATGCCATTGCCGACCTGTTGGTAGTTGAGGCAAAATCAGGTTGGCTTGGTTAAAATCATCCGTGCGAATGTCGTTAGCGGTGATTATTGTGAAACTGTTGCCTATATTAGGCATAAAGCCATTTTTCAGGCTGATGGCGATTTTGGCGCTACCAACAATATAAGCCTCGCCGTTAACGTGCAGCTTGCTGTTATTGTTCAAGCCACCAATTACAAAGTTCAGTGTACCATCACCGAATACTGAATAACCCATTTCAGGAGTTAGCGTCAATTCACCGAAAGGTGATGTGGAATTGCCGGGCGATATACTAAAACTGGCGTTCCATAATTGTTCAGGAAACTTCAATATCGTACCTGTTCCGGTCAGAATTCCTCCCTGGAAGTCAAGTAAACGTGATCCGAAAGTACCGTTTACCTTAGTTTCGCCTTCAAATTGCTTGTAACTGCCAGATTTGGTAGATATGAAATTGCATGTGCTACCCTGAGCAATCTCAAAATATCCACGATTTTCTATCTCAGGCGCCTCAGAACCCTGCGATTGGCATAGATTTACTCCATTATTGCGGTCTATTATGAATTTGCCGGTAACCTTGTTATCAATTTTGCCCCAGAATATATATGTCCAAGGCATATAGTCCTTTGCTGGGCGAAGTTGTCCACCAATTGTTCGTGGATCTAAGGCGATATTTTCACCAACAGCGTTAGTTACAGCAATGGTACCGGAGTTTTCGATCAGCGCTTGGGCTCCCTGTTTGTAACAATCAAAATATCCGCCGATAGCAATATATCCCTTGGCATAGTTGACCAATTTTTGCCCAGGACAAGTTATTTTTGACGGCAAATAAATACTTCCATAGTTTTCTAGTAATAAAGGTAAGTAATCATCAGTTTCACCAATTACTAGTCCACGATTTATTATATTATCAAAGCCTGGGCTTGATAAACCAGTTATGGTTTGATTGGCTTCAATAGTATACGGTGATGCAAGAGCTTGGCTGCCGGACAATATTAAATTCGCAATTATTAACATTGATTTTATATTGTCATTTAAATGTTTTGATTTTTTCATTAAATTTTCCTTATTTATTGATTAAGCTCAGCTCTTGATGGGGGGATGCATAGTTATGACTAAATGTGCATCCACTTACAGTGGCAGTTTAAAGGCTTGTGAAATTTAGGTATTGTTGGATTTCGCAACGAAACTTTTTTCTTTGCTACAAACTTGATAAATGAATAAGACGCAGATACAACTGGTCAGCAGAAGTTTGCCACTAAGTTAAAGCAATATTCAGGCCTATTCCGTTATAAGTTCTTGGCTGTGCAAACTTGCTTCCTTCAAACATACTTAGAGAGCGTTGCCATCCAAATGCAAGACAACATCATCAACTTTAGGTGCGGGTAATGCCCCAAAGTGCGGCAAATGCCTTAGAGATAGAAAGGGTTACTAGGTGTGTAAATACTCAATTCCAAGTCAACAAAATTCCATCGCTTTTTACTCACTGATGATCGGTATCGGAGTGGCGTAAAAACCGTGTGTTATTGAATGGCTGATCGTGTTTTAAAATGCCGTGAAATCGCATGCAGTAGTTTACGCATGATAGCGCAGGCGACTTGTAACGGCTTCCTGCCATTGTCGACCAAGTGCTGGAAATAAGCTTGACCTAGGGATCATCTTGTTTGGCGCTCAGAGCCGGCATATGCATGCCTAACCAATATGCCTGTTACCCACTTTGGATGGCGGCATTTTCTTGTGCATACTTTTGCCCGGTTCAAAGGCCTTGGGATCTAGCCCGGCAAACTGACCCACTCGCGCTAGGACAGGTTGGCCGGTAGTAACAACAGCTCGCCCATCAAAGCAATGGCGCTGGTTTGGTTAATGCCTGTTGCTGGTAACAAATTCAAAATACGCGATAGCTCCGAGTGAGCCTTGCCCCCAATCATCACTTCCGCAGCCAACGCAGTAATGCGTTTTTCCAATTTACTAATCGCCAGCTTGGCATCGCGCAGCAACGCCTTCGGTTTTTTTTGCGTCGCACTCAGCGCGTGCAGATGTTTTTTCTGACCGGGCAGAGCATCAATGCGACCAACAAACCCACGTAAAGTCAGGCGTTGATTGATGGTCGTGCCCAAGCGACAAAACCCATGCGCTCCACATATTTCATCAGGGTATTGGCATCGACAGCATCGGTTTACTGTTTTTCACTAATACCTTGGTAAAGTGTTGCGAGGCCTAGGGATTGCCCCAAATCTCGGGAATACCGGCGTCATGCGACGAAATCGCCAGATCGAAGTGGTAAATGCCGGCACATCCAGGCAGCCCTTGATACCGGCTAATTGACGCTGGACAATGCGTCACATCTGCCCCATCTGGGCAGCGCCACGATTGCAACGCGCACCGCGATGGGGGAAAAAGTATTGGCGAATTTGCAGGCTTATTTTTCAGGCGAGGAACTTCCGGATAGAGTGATCCAATCCGGCACAACAAACCATGAATCGGCTTATCCCTAACGCTTTAAGCAATCGTGGGCTGTTTACGTTTTTTAAAACCCAAAATTCCTAGCAAGCCTACTAAAAACGACCAAACCGCAGCGGGTAATGGCACTGGTGCAGCCAGCATAGTACTCGCAATTTTAACGTCAGCCGAAAGCGTTTCCGATTCACCGGGATTGAGTGAAAAACTAAATACTCCGGAACTGCCATTGACCGTAAACTGCTCGGAAAAAGGCACTGAAAGCGTGGCGTTAAGGCTATCGAAACCATTAAAAGTGTAGTCTGAGTTGTAATAATCAAGATAGACATCGCTGTCGGCAGCCTCACCGGCAACTGCGGCATGAAGTATATAGTTCAGCGTTAAATCCACATTGATTACAGCCGTGCTGGAATTAAAAAAATTCAAACTGAATACACCGTAATGCTGCGACTTAAACTCACCGGCATTGTCTTGACCGCTCACAGAAAAGCTTAAGGGTGTGTCCAGAGTTAAAGGAAACAAACCGGCACCGTGGCTTGGCGTAACCGTACCATTGTCGGCGATCAAGAAAGAGTCCGGACTACCCAACATTTCAAAAGATCCGTCGATATCGAGTCCGTCAGCGCTCGAAGAAAGACTGTAAGTGAGCGTGGCATAATTACTAAATACGCTTACCGCATGAGCCTGCTGCCCGTAAAACACCGACAATATTGCGACTACCGTCGGGTAAAAAAATCTAGCGCTTCCGTTATTTGCAAATCCCATGTTGAGAATCCTAAAATCTAAAGTTCAAATTGAATGTGGGCTAGCGCAAAATCTGATCGCCCCAGCCCACATCTTTAACACCTTGTTTACATACAGCTAAGGTGCCAAGTAAGTATCGAAAGGCCGAATCGGGTCTTGCAAACCATTCGCCCCCACTGCCGGTATGGTCATGGTTTCTTCTATCGCCAGATTGCTGTTCAATGGATTACCTGGAGTCACGGCGACATTGTCCCCGGCATGTCCGTGCGGCACGACAATTTCAGGATGATCGAACGGTGCTTTGTCGTAGCGAACTCGTTCATCGGTGAGCGTTTTCAGAAACTCAATCAAATCGGCTCGTATCGATGCGGGCTGGCCGGACAGAGCGATCTGATTGACAACGATATGCTTGTTATCATTGTTGAAGTTACCCTTTCTGGAATAAAACTCAAGGACTTGCTCCAAAGTAGACATACTGCCGTTGTGCATATAGGGCCCAGTCAATTCAATGTTACGTAAAGTTGGGACTTTAAACGCAGCCTTGGTGGCAATACTCATTTTTTCTGTCGTCAAGTTCGCTAAAGCCGCAGCGGCTGTGGGAATGTAGGCCGAGCTGGCAACGGTACAGTTTTGGTTTCGCAGCAGCCCTTCTTTGCTACCATCTGCGATAATTCCATCAGCTACGCCAAACCAACGAGAAAACGGTATCGCGTTATCCGCCAAAGCTTTAATGAAGTCACAGGCTTGCAAAGTCGAGACTCCCGAATCCAGCACACCAGCTGGATTATCGAGCAAGTATTGGACATATTGCTTGGTAAATGACAAAGGATTACCAAAATCGTCCACGCCATCAACACCCACATCAGAGTCCGGGTCCGCTACGCCAGTGTTGGCAAAACCTAAGTCCATCAATTTGTAATAGCTGGTAGCGCCATTTCGAGTAGTGTCCCGAGTCACAACATTCGCGGCTGGTGTGATACCGCCGATTCTGCCGCCGTCACCGTCACCGATAGCATTCGGACCGTAAGGAATGGGTTGACTAAGCGGTCCGTAATTCATGCCCGGCGTAGGCGTCACCAAACTGGCATTGGTAGCTACCGCGGCAATGCTTAAGGTCGGCCCCCCATGGCACAGTTGACAATGGTTGCCGGTAAAAGCCTCAAACCCGCGTGTCAGGGTATCAATTTTTTCCTGATCGTACCCTAAGTTAGTCCAAATAGGCTCCAAGCTATCGGGATCGCGTGCGGTCAAATCGATTGGGGCCTGGTCCGAAATTAACGTGCCTTGGTATAACTGTAATGCGATACCGAAAAACATCGAAAAATTGGCTTCCATTTGGTCGTAAGGTACTTGTCCCTGACGCCCCCCGAAAGGACCGATACCGCTGTAGGACCAGTATTTCTGATTAAAAGCTTGCTTGATTAGTGCTTTATAAGTGGTATTTAGGCCGGGCCGCAAATTTCCAGCGCTGCTTAAAC
The DNA here is from genome assembly GCF_059331595.1 of Methylomonas sp. PHL2-19. Classification (NCBI taxonomy): domain Bacteria; kingdom Pseudomonadati; phylum Pseudomonadota; class Gammaproteobacteria; order Methylococcales; family Methylococcaceae; genus Methylomonas; species Methylomonas sp. PHL2-19. The sequence goes on along the minus strand of NZ_CP196839.1, from coordinate 2,631,953 downwards.
TATACGGACCAAGCACGCTATCTTCGTTGTGAACCTTTTGGTTCTGCAGCGGCTGCCTTAACAATAGTTTTCTTCCGATATCGGGCCAAACTCGCTGCCGGCATCCCATTTCCGAATCACTCAAAGGCGGAGCAACCGCAAGAGAGGCCAATGAAGAATTGACCAAATGTAAACGTGATTTTTGAACATTCCGCGCATTGACTTTCTCCCAGACACCGGCCGTTGGGTCACGGTCGCCCCATGGACTACTGCCGTTAAACACGTTATTGGCTCTGCCGTCCCAAAAATTGCGATGATTAAAAACCGCGTTGATCACGGTTGGCGCGTTACGCGGCTCAACCCGCCGCGTCCCAATACCATTCACGTGAAACACCGGATCAGCGCCTCTGCCGCATTGATCGTTATTGCCACTAAACTGTGGTGCACTAATGAAGGTTCCGCTAAAAGTACCTGCCGAAGACACTACATCGTCGGAATTAAAGGTGACCTGACTCGCTGAATTTAGCGGATCGCTATATCGACGTAGCGGAAAGTCGGCAACGCTGAGTTCGTGATTGGGACCACCCAAGCCGGTTGGCAACGCTTCGAAGGTCTGCCCGCTGGGCTGAGTACTTTTTTGACCAGGATTGATTTGATTTTTGACGCGGCTATCCGCGCCGGCATGGAAATGACAAGAGCCGCAAGCCATGCCATCGCTGCCGACATTGACATCCCAAAATAACGCTTTACCTAAAGCGATCGCTTTATTCTTGTCCACAACAATTGGATTTGGACCATCGGTAAGTCCCGGCACGGGCGGAACCGGCACACGTTGCAGCGGCATAGGCATAGGCCCATGGGCAACTGCTGCCTGCGACACGAGCAAACAACACATAATAACAATATCGGTTAATCTCATTTTTTGCCTCTAAATTAATCCTATCCGTCGCTTGATCAAGTATGCCGCAACATTGCCACCAACAGCCAACTCGCCAAGTCGCCAAGTCTCGTTGCAAGAGCGGCGAATTCACTCTTGCAACAGTAGCGTTTACCGTGAAAACTTACTCGAATTGCGCTTACCAAAGCCCAGCAAACCGACTAAAGCACTACCAAATAGCCAAACAGCACCAGGCAACGGGACGGGAGCGGCAGTGCTAAGATTCAATCGATACCCAGCGTGCGGGTTAAAGTTACCTTCTCCCGAGTTACCACCCAGATATATTGAATAAACCTGTCCGGCAACTGCGGTAAACACCAATGCGTTCGTAGCGTCTACGGTCGCGTCATGCGTCAAATAGGTTAGGCCGGTGGTGCCCATGGGGTTGTCCGCAGTAAAACTGGTCTCGTTCCAACCCGCATGGTGACTATAGTTGGGGGTTGTAGCCTTGGATGTATCCGTATCCATGCCGGTAAAAACCGTAACACCAAAATTGCTCCACGACTTATCGGGCTCGGAAACATTAAACAGTGGCGTTAACCTGATGGATACTTCGGTGGTAACGTCGGATTTGAACAAGCCTATATCGGTATTGTGCGCCCAGCCGGTAGAGCCATCGAACCAAGCGCCTTTAGCTGTATCGATATTAGCCAAGTACGTTGTACCCGCCACTGGACCCCATGCAGTCCCGTAGCGCGTCGCGGCATCGGCTTGCGAAATCTCCAAAGAATCTCCCGCAGCCGTAACATGCGCCGCCCAGTTCGCAATCGACAAGCCTTCGTAGCCAAACGGCCTTACCGCACCAACTGTTCCCAACCAAGGCAAAGGGGTTCCGGTATTAGTACTATTGTTATTGCGAGTCCAGCCGTCGGTAGATAAGGCCGCCGCATCGGTAGGATTACCGTTGGTAATGGGCTTATTGGTGTTATACATCGTGGTGGAGGCTGAAGCATTTGATACGCCAGCGAGGGTTATTGCGCCGCCAGCGATAGCTAAAGAAATAGCTTTGGCAAGTGTGTTTCTTATCATCAGATTTATCCTAAAAAATATGTCCTAAAAAGTTACTACTGAACTAGACTGCTAATGACAAAAAGGTCATTGTTGATCCCTTACGCTAAGCATCAACCGAGAATTAGCAAAAACGATGCCATAGCGAAAAGCCTTATAAAGCCTTATAAAGCCTCGCCTTAACCAACAATAATCAGACCCCAGGAAGAAAAAACAGGTTAAATCACTTAATTAAATACGGGAATTGGCGCCAAAGAGCGCCGATGCGAATGCAAGACCAACACCGAAAGTATGGTCAGTCACTTGTGAACAAAATAATGCCGTTTTTGGTTAGATCAATAGCGGACCAAAAAACGTCCTTTGCAAATTAGACTTCATATTTTTCACAGTCAACGCGACAATTATAAGACTTTGGTCTAATTTACTTTTTACTAACAAGCGGATTGTTGGTCGTAAATGTTCCATAAATTAATCTATGTTATATACAGCATAGATTTACTGGCATTTACCCTATTTTCGAGCTATTCAGTCAACGGCGAGCAAGCCATTTTCAGGGACTACTTTATAGCCACCACTTCCATTCCGCTACAAACAAAGAAGGGCAAGACGAACTCGCCTTGCCCTTCAGTTCAAGCAGAATTTCAAATAACCAGCTTAAATCATGGCTTTTCTGCGGCCTTGCGCAATCATGCCCAACAAAGCGGAACCGAACAACCATACCGCGCCAGGAACCGGCACACTTGAAACAGGCGCATCCAGGGTGATATCGTCAATACGAATATCCCAATCAGGATAACTGCCCAAAGCATAGTTGACAGTTGGGCTATGATTAAAGCCCTGGAAAGTCAGCCAGAACGCGCCTATATCACCCCAATCGGAATCGGCAGCCAACAGGTCACTTAAAGTGACGTTCTGATCGAAAGTACCATCATTAGCTACGACATAGCTAGCGATAGGTGCAGTATTACCGCCTTCCGGGTCACTGCTTGAACCGGCACCGCCACTCGTTCCGCCGGCAACAGTCAGCAAGCCGTTGTTGATAGCATTGCTGTAACCGTACAGCACGAAATTGCCACCCGCCTCGCCATTGGTTACGTTCAGGTAGATATTTTGCAAGCTGAAGTTGGAAAGATCGGCCATACGCACATATAGGCCGGTGGAATCCGGATGGTACTGCGCTTCGCGATCACCTGAAGTACCTTGACGATGATAATGAGCGCCGGAATCAGTAGGATCGCCCACAGTACCCACTACGATACCGTTTTGAGCGAAGCAATTGGCATCTGGACAGCCACCGATAAAAGCGCCAGTTGTTTCATTGGCGTTACCATAAGTAGCCGCTGTCATTCCTTGGAAATCGACAGTCGCCGCTTCAGCATTAGTCGCTAAAGCCGCCGTGCCAACCAAAAATAAACCACCCAAGGTCTTGAGTGTAAAAGCTTTGTTCATCATCGATAAAATCTCCATCAGATAAAATCTTACGCAACAGACCGATGGCCTGTCATTCAGTTTGAATGTCCGGATTTCGGGGGATTGGACATTTACATTCAAAAGCGCTGGTCAAATCTATTTTCCACTCCACCAACGGCAATCCATGGGAGGCTAAAACCTGGCTTACCGAATTCTTGAGGTGTACGACGATTTGTTCAGCACTTGCATCAGGGAATTCCGCCTAGAAAGCGGGCTTAGCCAGCAGATTTCCCGACAAAGCTAAAGCAGTTATCATGCCATCCTTAGGAAATCATATGTTCTGCGGGCTCCACGGCTTTCGCTCTGGCGAAAAAATCGAATAATTGAGCCATATCACTTATTTTCTGAAAAACCGAGGCAAAGCACTTACATATTTGCTGAGTGGCTAAATACCAGGCCTTTCTAAAACGCATAATTCCAAGTAGCCGACAACACACCTTCGCGCTCCAGCTGGAAACCGTTAAATTTGTCGGCGACAGGCTGCTGCCATTCCACACTAAAGTTGTGACCTGCCATCGCACCATCCGGCACGTTCAGATTTAGACCGAAGCCAACATCCCAGAATTTACCGCCGTAGTTGGCTGGACTGTCAACCGTCGCACCCGAAGAGCTTATTCGATTAAACGCACCGCGTATTTTGCCCTGGTCGGTATAAATACCGCGCAACGTGGCCGAGAGCCAAGTGGACACGCTATAGCCACCCCAAGCCGTGGCCTGAAACATGTCACCCAAGGCGTAACCCGATGGATTTCGGTCCTGTAAACGCTTGGTACCGCTAAGTTGAGCACCCCAACTCCAATCGCCAATTTGACCGGTATAAGTTAAACTGGGCTTGAAGTCCCAGGTACCGCTGCCAAGTTGCATGCCGTAATCTTGTAACTCGCTGTCCGGCTCGTCTCTACCATCCAGCGTCACGTCCACATCGCCGCTAGGCGCACTAACGCCCACGCCAGCATGCACATGATGACCGGGCGCATCGAACACCTTGACCATCGCCACCATCAGCGTGTCACCTAAACCGTGACTTTCGTGCCCGGACCCGTGTGCAGTCTCTGCAACCGCTCCCGGCAATTGTTCCAGGCTCATGTTCATATCCATCAACTGCGGCATCAGCATCAGATTCAGCCAATCAGTAGGTGCGTACATCAAATCAAGCATATGCATGTGCATACCCATTTCGGTCGGCCTCGAGATACAGCTGGTTGTACCGCAAGCATAATTCAACACAGCGCTGTCACCGGCGGCATGCGAGCCTTGATACATACCACCGGACTGATTGGCGTACATGTATCGGTAACCTACCATGATGTCGTCCGCACTATTCATCATATGCGCGAACATCACGCCAGCCGGGGCCGATGCGCCGTGATTATGGTGATGATGGTGATCGCCGGCGCCACCGCCGAAAATTTGTCCCGGTGCCGATAGCGCGATATTGAGTCCTGCATGCGCCATCCAATAACTAAAATCGGCGTAATCACTTTCGCCACCCCCACCCAATTTCAGATTACCTTGATGGGTGTAATACTCCATGCCCAATTCCAGTTTGATACCACGATTGAACTGCTTGGCTACGGTAACACCGCCGCTCAGGGCTCCATAGCCGGAAAGGCGGAAATCGCTGGAATACATCCCGTCGGCGCGTGGCGCCAAAAAATACGGCGCGAAAAAATCGGCCTGGGATTGCGAGTAATAGCGCAGACTAGGCGTAACAGTGAGACCGAAAGGCAGTTTTTGCAGCCACTTCATTTCCATAGTGTGGGAATCAATGCCCCAGTCATCCCGAAAATAACGATAATCCATGTGCAAAGCGGCGTCGACCGCCGGGATATATTGATTCAGCCGGGTAGAGAAAGAAAATTGATTCCTCAGATTTGGACGAACTTCTCGGAATAAATCGATACCGACAATTTCCAGATTTGTAATGCCACTCCAGTTTACGGTTTCCGGCGAATTAAACATCTCATAATATTCTTCGGCAGTAACTTCGCCACGTACGTACACATATTTATAAGGGTTGCTAAGGTATCCGCTTTGCCGGGTGTAGTTGGCCGAAAGTTGCAATAATGCATTCTTATTAAGCACTTGGGACAGACCAAGATTGAACCCATTGGACTCACTAGACTCATCAAGCTCAGGATAAATCGCCGGATTGTGACCCGGATCTTGTGAATGATGATCGCTGTGCCCACCACCGCTTCGCGTAACATCATTATGGGTGTAACTATAACCAGCCGAAACAGTGGTAAGTTTGTTATTAAACTCCTGCGAGAAATTAACCGAACCGAAGTTTGAGTTGAAATCGGGCTCGTTCGATTGACCGCCGGAAACCCCCAAAGTAGCGTCATCGAAATAATATTTGGCGCCGAATACGGGTTGCGTGCGGGTTTCTTGCGGCTGAGTCTGGAACGTTTGCTTGACCCGAGTGTTGGGCGGGACAACTTGGTTCAGAAAATTGCGGTATATACTGATTAAGGCGCTCTTTTCGAATGCCGCCTTTTGTGCAGCCGCATTATCAATAATAGCTTGTCGCTGAGATGCAGACGCCGTTTCAAGACTGCTCTGATATGCACTATAGGCCTGCAGCCATGCAATTTGTTCCGGTGTTGCGTTGGCAAATTGCGCTGGCGCAAGATTGATGTCGTCAACCCTCAGCTCAAAATCAGCGCCTGAATTTGTCACATCTTGTATATAACCCTTGTAATGAATCCACAGCGCATTAATATTCGAGAACGATGAATCAAGAGCCAAAATGCCGGTATGGTTGGTGGCAACTTGTTGATAAGCCACTCGATTCGCGTAATTTGCGCCATCACCCGTGCTCAAGTTTTGATTCACTGCCGAATTAAAACCGAGGATTTCCCAGACATCATTAACGCCTGAGCCATTTGCTTGCAGACTGTTAAAAAACATATTTGCAGCGCGAAAAGCCTTACCATCCAATTCGCGGATATAAATGCCCGATGAGTCGGCATGGTATTGGATTTCACGATCTGCAATTGTGCCTTGTCGATGGAGATGCCCGTCGGGATTTAGAGGATCGGAAATTGTGCCGACTACAATGCCATTTTGTTGATAACACCCCGCTCCACCCGGGCAGAACCCGCCAGTATTGGTATCAGCCTTACCGTAAACAGCCGCGTTTACTCCCTGAAAATCGATAGTAACTGCGCTGGAAATAGTCTGCCCCCAACCCGCCGGAAAACCGGGTGCTGGATTAGCAGCTTGATACTGGGTAAGCAGTTGATCGGTATTCGCCGTTATAGCAGCGGTACCCTGCTGGATTAAATTCAATTCGAGCTGTTGGCTTTGGGATCCTATGGCAGTATAGGCTTCGAATGGTTCTTTAAATGACATTACACCTTGATATCCGGCCAACTTGGTCGGATCTACTCCGCCCGAGGCAGCCGAAATCACATCGGCACGATTCTGGTTTTGATCTATTTTCGTTTGGTTCGCCATCACCTCGGGCATACTGAACGACGGTGTCGCCCCACTGTATGTATCCCGATCCACGCTGAAGGTAAACTCCAGGCGATCCGACATTGGAATCACAAAATCGCCGTGATATACCTCTACGCGCATTCGGTTATCGCTTTCCTGATAATAGCCGTACTGCGCGTTGGCCTCGGCCTGAGTCGTCGGCGTTGCCGCATGACTATCCAGCCCGGGCAATCCTAACGCTGCAGATGTCAGCGCAGCTAAAACCTTGTTTTTTTCGAGCTTAGTTGCAGCCACAGCCGCCTCCCGAACCGCCGTGTCCACCCTGCGAGGCTTCCTTGCTGGTAAAAATATGATCTCGAAAAGCTTCCCTGTTTGGATACGGCGTGATCGCCATTTCGTCTTTGGCAAGATTACCTCTTTCCCAAGGAGACACGGCGCTACAGCCAAAACATTGAGTCAATACAATCAGAGCCAGCCCTTTGCATATAAGCGAAACAATCCGATTGTTATCCAACAACATCTTATTCGCTCAATAACTGGGTAATCTGCTTGCGCAACCCTTCTTTGTCTTCGTCGCGAAATCCCAAATGAATCATCCGAATTCTGCCTTGTTTATCGACGATAAATGATGACGGCATGGCTGTTACTCCGAAAATGCGCGGACAGTCGCCTTCTGGATTAAACGACATCGGATAGTCGACTGCGGCGGACTTCAAGTATTCTTGCGCAGCCTCGATGTCTTCATCGACATTAATTCCTATCACTTCAAAGCCGTCCTTGAGTTGTTCATTACGTAATCCGTTCAAAAATGGCATCGCTTTTCGGCACGGGCCGCACCAGGTCGCCCAAAAATCTATCAATAACACTTTGCCCTTGTAAGCGGAAATATCTAGCCGATTAGTCCTATATGCGCTAGTTGCGGGGCAACTCGGCACCGAACTTCCTATCTCTGCGGATAACACCATACTGCAATGGGCTATGAGGCAAAACGCTGCTACAACTTTTAATTTCATGGTCTGGGTATGTCTATAATGTTGCTGTTATTGCAGTTTAGTTTTTTGAATCTGCAGTCACAACCTACGCCTCCCGGCCCAGGAAAAGACTACGGACTACTTTTGCAAGCAATACACAATCGACATCTTTCAAGATAAGCCAAGCTCATGCTTGCTGCTACACCCAATTTACAGCAAGTAATATGCCACAAATAATATTGCGCATTATAAAACTCTAAAAACCAGGCAACCGGTCCGGTTGCGGCACGTGAACATGTTACAAATACGCATATCGAAGTTCGTTAAAAACCGTAACAATCTACCCAGTAAACCAGCAAAATCAAAGCGTTGCGGTGTTCCTATCGGAACCGCCTCCTAGATGCTGTACGGTTTTAATACGTTCGAATAGGCGCAATCAGCAATTCGAATAACGTTCATTTGCAGACATTGAGCTCTGCATTCAACCCAGATTGTCCATTAGAGGCTGAATCGCACTAATATCAACAAGTTACTCTAATGGCATCCATTAGAAATCGTCAGAATTCGGTGTATTTCTGGCGAATGGATTATTTGGGTTCTAGTTTAAACTTGCTTGGCATACTGGTTTATACGTTAGACGAAAAGCCTAAAATACCAGTAATCACCCGCAATTACGTCGATACGTAGCTATATAACATAGTTTAATTATTATCCTTTCAAACCTTTGCTGACTGAATCACCTCACGCCCTCAGCCGACCCCTGATTCAGCCCTTTATAAGATTGTGGCCGACGAAATGTCTAACGAACATGGTACGGATATTGCGGCAGCTTTTGACGTATTGCCTATCCTACGTTGCGACCTATGACCCACTGTTTGATTCCACTGAGCTCTAGCCTTAAAACACATCAAGGACAGGCATGTTCTTTGATTTACATGCCTCTAAAACTTTTCAAGGAAAAAATCACTATGAAGAAATCGATATTTCGCTGCCTGACTACCAGCAGCCTTATTCTGGCGAGTTCGCAGTCCTTGGCAGCAATTGCGCCGCCCACCTTACCAACCGTGATTGGATTCAGCGCCTTAGGTACTGCAACTGCCGGCAAACCCGATCTTCCGGCAAACCCTGCAACAGGCGGCTGCCCAGGCCCCTCGGCTATTTACGGCACATGCTACCAGGAGGACGGTTTTCTGGTGGGAGTGGTTTACGAGGGAGGCGGCGAACATATTCATAGCGCGACAGTTAGCGGGAACAAACGCGCTCAATATCATGCCGATTCCACCGGCATATATATCAGGGCTAAAGACAGTTCCGCCTTTAGCCTAGATAGCATGGACTTCTTTGCCCCGATTAATGCCGGCAACCCTATTTACGGCGATAATCCAACTTATACCGCCTACGATAACGGCAATGGCGGGCAGTACTTGGTACCCGAGCCAATTTCTTCTAGCCCCGACGACACAGCCTTGCTAGGCGACAACGAATATTGGGAAATTCTGGGTTTTAATAGCGCTGCGCATCCAGGCCTTGCCGGCGCGACCAGCGACGGCACCAATTACTCGACGCGCGTGGCGTATCAAACTGTCGCTAATGGCTTCCAAGGCAATTTGCTGCTCAACGAAGACTTTCGAAATATCAATGCCTTCTGGATCCATTACCACGACTTTCCCCGCGTTCCGGACATCGGAATCAGCTTCGGCATGCAATTAGACAACGTCAATATTTCCACGGCAGTGCCGATTCCAAGCGCAGCTTGGCTACTTATCACCGGCCTCGCAGGCATATGGACTGCTGCCGGAAAACTCCGTGACCGAAGTGAGGCTTAAGTAGGCTATCGGCATTTGTGAAATCTTTTACAACTCCCTCTTCCCCCAACCTGAAGATATTTATGAATAAAGCAAAACCGGCTTTAGCGGTAATTTGGTTAGCAATGCTTGCAGCAAGTAGCCATGCCGACGCGGCGATTACCGCCCCAACCTTCGTCGACTTCGGCGTAAAACCCGATAGAGCTTCGCCGAACCCGGTACTACCGGTTGGCGCCTATTACGGCCACGCCAACACCGCCCCCGGCGCCGATGGCACTTGCAATACCACGGCATGCATTTATCAGAATGGTCTTGTCGTCGGCACATTGTCGGAAGCAATCAATACCGGGGGGCATCTACATGCACTGAATTCCGTGACGGATTCCGAGTTGTCTTACCATGCTGATGCACCGGGTATCTATATAAGAGCCCTAGACTCGACCGCGTTTAGTCTGCACAGCATACAATTCAAAGCACCTTACGCCGCCGAAGGAAATCCTTATGCCGGCGGAACGCCAATACCGGAAAATTTTGATCCGGCAATTCATTTTTACGAAATCATAGGGTTTAGCAGCGCCTTGAACCCGGATTTGACCAATGGCGACGGCACCCACTATAGCAACCGAGTAGCCTATCAGACAGTTGAAAATGGCTTTTCCGGAACGCTGGCACTGAATCAAGACTTTGCGAATGTCGCGGCGGTCTGGATACATTTCCATGGCGCGCAAAGCGTTGAGGATATAATCGAAATCGGCGCGGAATTCAAAGTGCAAATTGACGATATTGCCGTAGATACACCAACAGCAGTCCCCCTTCCCGCCGCGAGTTGGATACTCGGCAGCGGACTGTTAGGCTTGATTTCGATTGCCAGAAAAAACCGGCAGCCAACATCACGCTAAGTATGCTCACAACCAGGTGATAATAGCTGGCGCGGCTAAGATATAATCAGCGTCAATAACGTATTGAAACCCCAGCGGCAGGAGGCCAAGACAAATTACAGCAAACCGCAATCCCCTAAAGCACCTCACGTAATTGATTTAAGCGAGTTTTGCAACTTCGCTTAACAATAAAAACGCCCCCTCAGACAACTGTCATTCGATTTTATAGCGATAAACACCATGCCCCCATTCATGCAACTCGGCCAGGCCGCCGTCCAACAAAAAAATTTCAGCGAAGCGGTGGTATGGTTTACCAAGGCAGCGGCGGAAAGCCCTAAAGATCCGCAAATCAAGGCCTGCTTGGGACAATCGCTATGCTGGCTCGGGCAGCGCGAGGAAGGCTTGGCGCACCTTCATCAGTCCGGGCAGCTGCTGTTAAAAAAATCCCGTAAAAGCCGCGACATTGGCCTGGCTCTGGATATGGTCGACCAATTGCAGTATTGGAACGATTTTCCCGGTGCACTGGCGCTATGCAAACAAGCCGTGCAAATTAATCCGGGGCAATTGCGCGGCTATCAATTGCTGGCTTTGACCTACTCTCGTCTAAATCAGAAAAAACCCGCCCTCGCAGCCGGTAGACAGGCATTGAAATTGGCGCCGAACAGCGCAGTACTGTCGATTTTACTCGCCACTCTGGAAGCTGCCGATGGCCTGAACCAAGAAGCCAAACAACGTTTGGAAAAGGTATTGCAAAACGCTTTATTGACCACCGAAGAAAGATTCCGAGCCAATAAAGAGCTGGCTCGGATTCTGGACAAGCTTGGACAATATGATCAGGTTTTCCCGCATTTGCATGCAGCCGCCGAACAGGCGCCGCGCCTACCGGAAGTAAAACGCCAAGACGCCAGCTTAGTTCCAAAAATGCTGGAAACACATAAGACGGAATTTGATAGCGAACTACTGGGACGCTGGACCCATACCGAGTTTCCAGCCGACCAACCCGCGCCGGTTTTTCTGTTGGGCTTTATGCGTACCGGCACTACCCTAACCCAGGAAGTGCTGGCCGCCCATCCGGAAATTTTTGTCGCGGACGAAACCGATCTGGTTATCTCGATGGCGAAGGAACTTAAGCGAATGTCGAATGGACAAGGTCACGTCGCCGAGCAACTGCGCAAACTTGATTTAGCAGGCGTAGAACACTTACGTGCGTTTTACTGGCACCGAGCCCGCGCCTTGTACGGCGATAAGATCGGCACCCGATTATTGCTGGATAAGACGACGATGAACACCATCGATCTGGGCTTGATCAACTGCATTTTTCCGGACGCCAAACTGGTATTTTTGCTGCGCGATCCGCGCGACGTTTGCTTGAGCTGCTTCATGCAAACCATGTTGCCGACGCCATCAACGGTGCAATTACTAAGCTGGGAAAGTACTGCCCGGTTTTATGCGCAAGTCATGGACTGGTGGCTGACTATCAGACCGAAATTAACGATGCGTTTTATCGAGTTCCGATACGAAGACGCGGTATTTGATTTCGAACCGGCATTCCGAAAGGTGTTTGATTTTATTGGTTTGGAGTGGGATCCGGCAGTCGCCGAATTCCATAAAAAAGCAGGCGGCAAGTACATCGCCAGCCCCAGTTTTAGCCAGGTCGCGCAACCTTTATATTCATCATCAGTTGGCCGTTGGCAGCATTATCGAGCGGAATACACCACCATCCTGCCTGAGCTGCAACCATTCATAAACGAGTTTGGCTACGAAAACTAGCTTAAATTAAGGGCTGGGAAACGGGATTCATGTCCCGAAACCCCGGCCTACTCAAAGCGATTAATTTTCCAGCCATTAATCGGGAACAGCCGATCCACGTCCACTGAACACAGTTGCGCCGCAAGCCACTCAGTCCGACCGCAGAACTTCCAGCATCTGTAATTTAAGGTAAATAACCCATTTTCCGACACGCTAAATAGCCAAAACGCGCCTACCGGAGGAGTCCACACCAAAAAACCGGAGGAATCATGCTGGAATTTGCAATACAAAAAAATATTTCCTGTCAAAAGCCTCTAAAACATACTGTTTAGCGAAAGCTTAAAGTACTTTCAGCGTCGACAATCTAAATGACTATGTCATATAACGCATAGATAGGGCATATGACACACTTATCCAAAAGCTAGAAATTTGACATATCGAAAAAATCATCTAGCGACCCGAAGAAGCTTGTTCTCAGCTGAAAAAAATCAGCATCAAATAAATTCTTATCATTGATTTATATAAGTTTTTTCAACAAGATTACAATAAAACACATTCGGGCATGGCTATTGCTTTGGCCTGGGGGATGCCGCGCTGGAACACAATTTAATTGGTTACCATGATCAGAAACATCCGGAACCGTGCTTTCTATCAAATCCCGTCGTTGTCCGCCGCATCAGCCTTATTTAGCTCAACCCAGGATTATAAGCATGAAAAAACAATTAAAAATTCCCTTGGCTTTTGTCGCCGCCATCGCCTTGGGCTATGCTCTTACCCCCAAACCGGAAGCCCCCTTCACCGGCCACGGCAATGTCGATGCCTTAAGTAAAGTATACGAACGCTGGAAAACCGCACACGAACAACAAGGAAACCTGGAGGTTTTGCGTGTCGGCCTGGGCTTTTCGCGAGCACAATCTCGGCAATTTACCGCTGCCAATGGTGAAGCGGCATTGAATCTGCTGAATGGCCAATTAAGCGTGGCGGTCAGCGGCTTATCCAATCAAGAACAATACGATGTGTGGCTGCTGGATAATCACAAATCCGGCAATAACCTAAACGATAAAGCAATCAAAATTGGCCCATTGTCGGCTCATGAAGATAAACATTTACTGACAACCCAATTGGACCGCGACCGCTTCACCGGCTTTACGATGGATGCCGTCGCGATTGCCAAAGCCGGAGAGACACCGCAAACCGGCGGCCTGTTATTCGGCTCACCAAGCTTGCTGCAACGGCTGTATTACACCGAACGCTATTGGCCGGCGGCAACCATAGGCGCCGTAACGGCAGAAGAGAACGCCCGCCCCGCACAAGCGGCGTTCGAATTTTTATTGCCCAAAACCGCGCAAGCCGCAGTAACTTCGTCGGCGGCCACCTCGCCCGAACAACTGACGCAACTGATCGCCACCGGGCAACAGCTGTTTACCGAACAAACCTTTAACGGCAACGGCCGTACTTGCGCCACTTGCCACAGGCCGGACAACAACCACACCATCGATCCCAGCTACATTGCCAAACTGCCGAAAACCGACCCGCTATTTGTAGCCGAGACCAATCCGGTATTGGCCGATCTGGAAAAACCGGCGCTGCTCAGACAATTTGGTTTGTTCGTGGCCAATGTCGATGGCTTCGATAGGCCGCCAGTCATGCGTAGCTCCTCGCATCTGCTAGGTATTGCCAACACCCTGACCTTCGAAAAAACCATCAACCCAGGTTACGGCAACGGCGAATTCACTCAGGATACGGATTATTTCAACGCTCACGACCCCGAAGCGCAGCAATCCGGTACGCATACGCATGCTATCGGTTGGTCTGGAGACGGCGCCCCCGACGGCGGGTCGCTGCGAGATTTCGCCAAGGGGGCCATTAAACAGCATTTGCCAAAAACCCTGATTCGCGCTGAAAACATCGACTTTAGATTGCCTACCGAAGCCGAGCTGGATGCGTTGGAAGCTTATATGCTGTCTCTGGGCCGCAGTGAAGAAATCAATCTTGCCAATATGTATTTCAAGTCGCCGCTGGTGCAAAACGGCTTGCTGTTGTTCAACACCAAAAACAATCCCAAACTTGCGGATGGTACGGTGCTATTCGGCACTACCGGCAACTGCAACGGCTGCCATTCCAACGCCGGTGGCATCAGTTCCACCACCAACGCCAATCCTACCCGGGACACCGGCGTCGAGCGCATGCGCGACCAATTGCATCATTTGGCCGATCCAAATCTGGCCTACGATGGTGGTTTCGGACAAACGCTACAAACCGATTGCGGTCCAAATTTCGATCAGACTTGTTATAGCGACGGCAGCGTGGCGCCGGCTGGCACCACGACGCGCCCAGCGGGACATCAGGGATTGAATCGTTTTAACACGCCATCGCTGATCGAAGCCGCCGATACCGCGCCGTTCTTTCACAACAACAGCGTGACCACGCTGGAAGAGACCGTAGCGTTTTACAGCTCGGATGCATTTAACAGTTCGCCGGGCGCATTCACCTCAAGCAAAGCCAACCGCCAAGGCAAACTGGATTCGTCGCAAGTGATTGCCGTTGCCTTGTTCCTGCGCTCCATCAACGTGCTGGAAAACATCCGCAGCTCCAATCTTTTGGATCAAAAAGCGATTACGTTGAACGGTGACCAAAGTGTCAAAACCTTAAAACTGGCGATTGCCGATACTCAGGACGCTATCGACGTACTTAAGGAAGCTGTCATTAATCCCTATCCGGATGCGTTAGACAAACTGCAGCAAGCGCTCTATTACGAAACACAGGCAACGAACAAGCTTTATCCAAACCGCACAACGCTCATGCAAAACGCGATCAATCTAAAGAATCAGGCACGAAGCATGATAGTCAGCGGCGGTTAGCATCTGCGGGCCGGGACGGACATGTTCCAGTCCCGGCATTTCGGCAAGCTGTTAGCCTAAGCTTTAAACAAAGCCTCTCCTGCGCTAGCCGACGCACAGGAGAGGAACCGGATTCCCGTTTTTACGGGCGTAGCAACGCCAGGGAATTTAAAGGCTGGATTAGCAAAACCGACTCGCCCGGTAAAGCCCTACCCACCGGACCAGAGTGGTCTCCTTTTCAATATGAACCAGAACAACGATGAATAAGCAACTCAACAAATTTTTAAAAACCGGCCTGACCGTACTTATCCCATTATGTGCAGCCGGCAACGCCGACGCCGCAATAGTTACTTTTAGTCTCGATTACAGCGGCTTAGAATTCGGAAACGCCGCCACTGCGCAAGGCCTTATCAGCCTGGATGAGCAACTCATTCCCAATCCAGGCTCGGCTTTTCTCGATTTCAGCAACAATGACGCAATCAAGGCTTTCACATTAACCGTGTCCAACGCCACGGGAGGCTTGGGAAACGGCACATTTCAGATGACGGATTTCGATTTTGCCACCTGGGATAGCGCAGGCGAAACACTGAACTTTAGCCAACAATTGATAGGCCAGTGGACGCAAGGTGGCGGTTGGGGAAAAAGCGCTAGATGGGACGGCGGCGCGGGTGAGTTTAACCTTTACGCCAAAGCCGGCTCCTCCGCGCCGACCAGCTCCGGCTACTTTACCTTGGCGGCGAACAACGATTTTCTGAATGGCGATTTGTTGAAATTAGTGTCGTTTAAACCCGTGTCAGGCTCTGTTCAGCCAGTTCCGCTGCCCGCACCCATTTGGTTATTCGGTAGCGCTGTTGGCGTGTTCTTAAGCAGAAAAGCAGTGAAGAAAGACCATTAATTGCTCACTTATTTATCAATCGTCGCTCCCGGGAAAACGGGAGCTCAACGGCCACAATGATCCACTAAGCGATTTAAAAGCTCCCGCCATGCGGGAATTTAAAGGTACTCGGAGATTTTCAACAGACATAAAAAAACCGGATGGAGAACGACTCCATCCGGTTTAAAAAGCTCAAAAATTTTAAGCTTGAACGGCCGCTTTACGACGACCGGTATACAGGAAGCCCATCAAAGCACTTGTCATAAACCATACCGATGCAGGGAGAGGTACACTAGTGACAGGGTCTTGATTCGCAGCAGCTTTCAGATCGAATCCAAACAGAAAGCTCAAGTTGCTGGTGACTACGCCTGGTTTTACAAAGGTCAACAAGAACGTATTAGGGGCACCCAATTCATAGTTACCAGCTTCGCTAACCCAACCGCTCGCTGTCAACAGACCCAATTTGAAAGGGCTAGCAGAAGCAAACGTGCCTACACCGTTAAAAGTGTAAACAGGTGCATCAATAGCCAGATCAGCGGTAGCAGAAAAGATACCGAAGGTGTCACTTGAAGTAAATGGGAATGAACTGGAACCGAAGGAGATAAAATTGCTATCGCCGTCAGTAGATTCCCAAATGATGCCTGCCGAACTTACAGTCGAAACCGCAAATAGGCAAACAGCAAGCCAAAGTTTTAAAGATAAAAGCGTTTTCATGGATATTCCCCATTTAAATTAACGTTAACAATTGGTCATCCTTTTGACCACCTTACTCCTTAGTCAAAATTGTTCCTCAATCCCAACTAAGAAGGGGGGTGGATATATAAACACCCACCCATACAGAATAAAGCAAATACAATGCCAAAATTAATTATGTTTTTTTTCAATAAGTTATAAGCGCAAAAATTGCAAAGTGTAAATATTACCGACACGTTACGAGTAATTTTTGCCTTTTGCCTAAAAAAGTCACCAAATCGGTGCGTTACACCTTTTGAACTGCGTCAAAGTAATTTTTCGGACATAAAAAAGCCGGATGAACCTAAATTAGCCTCATCCGGCGCAACGACCGTCATAGCGTCTGTAGCAAATGCGGCCAGAGTCTGGCGCCTATTTCAATGCATTGCCACAGTCTATATCGGCCACTCGTGTATAGCCAACATTCTTGAAAATAGCGCTCTGCCCCCCGACGAACCGAATAAACAATTCATCCCGGAGTTTATTGCGCTGCCTAATTTCCGCTTTGACGCCTTGCTCGGCCAACTGGTTTTTAAATAGCATGGCGCGCTGCCGATCATTGAACACGCCGAGCGATATTGCCCCTTTGATATCACCATCCGAGATTGGCCAGACATCGTTTAATCCTTTGGCTTTTAACATCATCTTATTGATACGGGTTTGTTCGGCATCTTTTCCAGCCGGGTAATAAACCTGAAAGTCCGAAGAAACCATAGTTGATTTGTTTGCGGCTTTAAACACAGTTAAATGCTCAGTGCTGGCCCATCGCCGCAACGCCTCCTGATCGCTGAACGGCCCAGCCTCATAGCAGTGATGAATCGCGGTTTTCTGCCTGTCTGAACCAGTTGGCTTAGGCGTATCAGGGCTTGTTTTGAAAACTAAAACAACTTGGGGCGGGTTTAAGCGCTGCAGAATATCCGTTACTTGCTTGGCTTGCAATTCAGCGGCAGCATTGTCCAGATAAGCAGAAATTTGTGCTCCACGCCGTGCCAATTGTCTCTCTCTGACCGTTAGCAAGGCCGGAATATTAGTGACCGGCTCGACCGATGGCGTAAGCGCACCAAAATGTAGCTTCCAGAAAAAAAACAACACATTCAGCAGACATAACAAAAAAAACAGCACCTTCATAAGGCTTTGTCGTTTTGGCAATAATTGAGCAAGCCTTTAAAGACCAAATCGCCGTCTACAATGCTTGGAACGGCCAGATGCCGCGCTAACATCTCCCCATCGCCGCCACTCAACACTAACTGATAGGCTTTGGGCTGACGCACCAAGGCCGCCTCTACCAGACCAGCCGCGGCTAACAAGGTACCGTTATTGATAGCCGCCGCCGTGACAACCGCCAAACTTGTCTCTGCCTGGTCTTCGCTAAACGGCAGCGCAGCGGTATTGTTTGCCAAGGATTTTTTCATCAGCAACAACCCCGGACTGATTAAGCCGCCCAGATGCCTGCCATCGCTCTCGATGAAATCTATTGTGATGGCGGTGCCGCAATCGACAACACAGGTATCCCCAGGATAAAAACGATGCGCCGCCTGCAATGCCAACCAGCGGTCCACCCCCAACTTCTCCGGCTCAGCGTATGCATTTTTGACGTTAAAAGCTGTTTGCGAAGACTGCGGCATGATCAGCTCTGCACCGGGCCATAGTCCCCGCGCCATGTCGGCCAATAAAACGGTCAGAGCATTTTCCGATACCGACGCCATAGCCATTTGCTTGGGTGCGGGGATACTCAGCCAAAACTCACGCAAACGTTCCGGAAAATCCGCTAGGCGATAATCCATAAACATCGTCGGTTTCAGCACACCGGCCTCTGCCTGGGTCCATTTCAGACGTGAGTTGCCAATATCGACCAGTAAAATCATAAGCGCCGAAAACTGACTTCGCCGGACGCAAACACCCGGGTTTCGCCGTCGGCGAGTTCCAGCAACAACAGGCCTTGATCGTCGATGCCCGCCACCACGCCGCTAAAGCTCTGCTCGTGCATAAAAATATCGACCTGTTTGCCTTGCATGCAATCGTAGCCACGCCATTCGTCGAGATAATGCGCCAACGTACGGGTCTCGTACTCCGCCAGCACCGGTAGCAACTGATTTAATAACTCGCCCACCAGCCGATTACGTTGACCATGAACCGACTCCGCCAAAATATCGTGCAAATCGACCCAATCCTGTTCGATGGCCTGACCTTCATGCGCCGGCAAAGACACATTTAAACCCAAACCTATCACCGCATGGCAAGGCCCGCTACTTTCCCCGGACACCTCAATCAAAATCCCCGCCAATTTACGTTGTCGCCAATAAATATCGTTCGGCCACTTCAAACCCACATCAACAATCCCGAAACCTCGCAACGCCCGGATTACAGCCACTCCAACCGCCAGACTCAATCCGCTGATCGCAGCTGGCCCACCCTGGAAACGCCACAAAATTGATAAATAAATATTGTGACCAAACGGCGAAACCCAATACCTACCGCGCCGCCCTTTCCCCGCGGTTTGCCGTTCGGCCAGGCAGACCGAGCCGATGCCGGCACCCAGCCGCGCCCTATCCAATAAATAAGTATTGGTAGAGTGAATCTCGTCGTGAATTTCCAGTTCACCCAGCAAGGATCGAGCATGACCCTCCAAGTGCTGATCAATCTGTTGCTCGTCCAACAACTGTAAAGGGCTTTGCAAACGGTAACCTTTGCCCGATACCGCTAGTAACTCGATACCGAATTCGGACAACGCACTTAAGTGTTTCCATACCGCCGAACGACTCACGCCCAGCAAGCCCGCCAATTCGGTCCCCGAGTGAAATTGGCCGTCCGCCAGGACATGTAAAAGTTGTTTAAGTTTAGGAGAAATCAATCGCCAACCTGTCGAACGCGCAGTAAAGCCGGACTACGCAGCTAGAATTCGTTTTTATCACGCAATTGTTGCAATTGTTTCTTGACGACATGCTTGATTAACAGCTCTCTATCGTCTTCTTTGAGATTGACGTACTCAACACAGATAAAAAATGGCCGCTCCGGGCTTTCGCCGGAAATATCCTTGCACTGGACGACGTTCGCGTAGGCCACGATCACCGCCATACACGAGGTCAGCAGCATCCGCAATTCCAGCAGTTCGCCAACCGCTATAGGTGTTTCATTGCTAAAAGCTAACCCAGTGGCGCTGAGACTGACGTCTCGGGTATCGTGTTCGGAAAACTCTTCGCTCTGTGCGCTGATCGCCTGTGCAATCAAGTTGATTTTGGTATCGATGATCTTCAGATATTCAAACATTTCCGGATCGCGCCTTTCCAGGCGTGGCGACAACATGCGCGCTTCCTGCGCCAATACGTCTAACGCGGAGGTCAATGAACAATTGCCCAATACATCATTAGAGACATGACTCAAGGCGTCGACATTTTTTTTGTCGATGACTTTGTGCAGCAGATTTATCGTGTCGTTGACTCGAAAATAACGCCTTTTTTCTTCAATTTCATCCGCCATGGTGTGCTCGTCCTCGGTCTACTTAAGTGGGGTAAATATTACGAATAAAGAATTTTAGCTTAAGCGGCTTCAACTGTTTAATTCCACAGCATCAATCAGAAATAATAAGATCGTAACGATGCATCAAGCGGCTAACTTCGACACGCGGCAGACTGACGACAGGCAAGATTAGATCGGTGGATGTGAGTCCGGCCAGTTGCAAAGATTCTTCTTCTACGTACAAATCGTTAACGTCGTAAATTTGCAAGGCCTGAAAAATTGCCGAGGTATCCTTTAAATCTAATCCGCCAGGATGCTGCTGATTTTTTAATTGCCACACGGCATCGTCAATAAAAAGCAAGGCGACGTGCTGATCAAAGGCCGCAGCAGTCAAAATGGCGTCCAGCGTTTCTTGCAGATGGCCCCCGCTGTAAGGCAAGCGGCGCATGATGAATAGATAACGTTTCATGGCACAGTTAACCGAAGACAATACTGCGGTCAGCTAGCAGAGTCGCCTCCAGCCACTGTCCTAAACCGGCTATCCGAAACCCTGGCGCCGTATCGTCATCTTGCTTACCCTGCCGTGCAGCCTCATCAAGGCACAATAAACCCCGGCGCTGCGCCGCGGAGATGCATACCACTAAATCCACGCCATATTGCTCAGCCAAAGCCGACCAATGTCGAGTAATCGAAAATTCATCCTCAGGCGGCTGGGCATAACGGAAAGCATGATAGATACCCTCCTTGTAAAAAAATACTCGCAGAATTTGGTGCTCGGCCGCCAACGCCGCCTGAATAAACCGATAGGCGTTCAGGCCGGCATTGCTGGCGTAAGGACTGGCATTAACTTGTACGGCATATTTCATCGCGCTGTAAAATAATCGTTAAATTCAATATTCGGCCTATTTTAATACGAGCACACTCAAGCTGCCCGTTTTTGCCGCGCATTGTTTCGCCATTGAACCAAACTTACTGCTTCCAGTCCGAGCTTCCATGACAATTAAGCCTCTTTTTTTCAGCCTTGGCCTGATCCTGTTCTGTCCGTCGCCGCGAGCCTTGGACATCGAAAAAATCCAACTGCCGGACATGGGCGATTCAGCAGGCGCCATCATTTCACCCGCTCAGGAAAAGGAGTTCGGCGAAGCTTTTTTTCGTAATTTGCATCAACAAGCCGAAATTAATCAGGATGTGGAAATCCAACAATACATCCAGAACATAGGTCGGCAATTAGCGTCCCACAGCGACACGCCATCCAATCCCTTCCACTTTTTTGTCGTGATGGACCCCAATATCAACGCCTTCGCCGGCCCGGGCGGCTATATCGGCGTCAATTCCGGCTTGATTCTGTTAACCGAAGCGGAAAGCGAACTCGCATCGGTAATGGCTCACGAGATTGCCCACGTCACTCAACGCCACTTATACAGATCCATTGAAAAAGCCAGCAAATTGTCGATCCCGACCGTCGCCGCCACGTTGGCGGCGATTTTGATCGGCACCCAGTCCCCCAATATGGGCCAAGCAGCTTTAATGGCCATCCAAGCCGGCAACATTCAGTTTCAAATCGATTTTACCCGCGACCACGAAAAAGAAGCAGACCGGGTGGGTATGCAAACCCTAGCCGGTGCCAATTACGACCCGCGCAGCATGCCGACTTTTTTCGAACGCTTACAGCAATCGACGCGGTATTACGGCAAAGGCGTACCTGAATTTTTAAGAACCCACCCGGTATCGGAAAATCGGGTGGCCGACACCCGCGGCAGAGCGGAAATCTATCCCTACCGGCAATATCCGGATTCATTAGCGTATTTGTTGACCAAGGCCAAGCTTACCGTGCTGACTGCGCAGGACAAACGCACCCCGCTACAGCATTTCACCACGCTCGAAATGCAAGGCACGCCGGAACAAAGAGCTGTCGCCCGCTATGGCATGGGCTTGGTATATTTGGAAAATCAACAATACGCCGCAGCCAGCGAAATTTTTCAAAAACTCACCGAGCAATATCCGTCGCAACCGCAATATATCTCCGCGCTGGCCCGCACAGCGATGGATGCGCACGACTACGAAAAAGCCGGCAAATTATTTGAGAAAGCAATTAACACCTTCCCCAGCAATGACGCCCTAAAAATTCAATATACCCGTAGTCTGGTCAAGAACGCTCAACCGCAACGCGCAAAACAAGTGTTACAAAGCTTGTCGGATAGCGAGAAAGACCAGCCGTATTATTACGAACTACTCGCACAGATTTTCGCCGACCTCAAACAGCCCGGGGAATCGCATCGCTACATGGCCGAGTACTATTACGCCAGCGGCGAAACCGAAGCGGCGATCATGCAAATCAGATTGGCAAAACAACAGACTGATCTGAGCTTTCAGCTACAAGCCATCCTCAACGAACGGCTAAATTTCTTTCTCAGCGAAGAAGAATCGCGCCGAATGGAACGCTAATTTCAAACATTAGATAAACCTGATGCTAGCTAAGTTTTTGTTTAAGAAAATTAATTTCGGGGCAAAACCATTTCCCGAAATAAAACTGATTTTTTTGTTGGACACCCGGTTTTTTTTAAAATACACTGCGCCCACCTTGAATACGGAGTGCATTCAACCTTAACGGGTTGCATCTTTGAGGGGGGAGGGAAACAGCCGGTAAAACGGCTGATAATAATAACTATAAAATAGTAATTGCTTGACTAAACTGCCCTAAGGCAGGCGTCCAACACAATAACAATAATAATTACAACAAACAGGACGGGCCCGCGTATAGCGGGCTTTTTATTGCCTGTCGTTTTACTTTCTCCACCTAGCCGCTTGCAGCCTCGATTGGCCTAAGTGCGCCGTTTATCTTATAATTCAACCCTGTCCGCTCAGTACTGTTAAAGTCTATCGGGCGAAGATCCCCCGCAAACTCAGATAAGGTTTAATAATGGCACGCGTTACCGTTGAAGATTGTTTGGAAAATGTTGAAAACCGTTTCAAATTGGTGTTACTCGCCAGCAAAAGAGCACGGCAGTTGGAAAAAGGCGCCGATGAATTCGTTCCACGCGGCAAAGATAAAGACACTGTGCTGGCACTTCGTGAAATAGCCGCAGGCTTTGTCAACGAAGAAAATATCGACCGTTTGCATCGCGCAGGTTACGTTTCGGAAACCCATCTGGAAATCTAACACCCATGCCCGAGATAGCTGTCAAACCCGCACCAGCGCTACCTGCTATCGAGCATCCTGAAGAAAAACTTCTTCACCAGCTCTGCGAGATCCTGCGCAGCTATCTCGACCAAGAACAAATCAACGATGTGATCCGCGCCTACCATTTCGGTGCGGCCGCGCATTCCGGGCAATTCCGCAGGAGCGGCGAAGCCTATATCTGTCATCCGGTATCCGTGGCGATCACACTGGCCAGCATGCACATGGATCACCATGGCATCATGGCGGCCATTCTGCACGATGTCATCGAAGACACCCCTATCAGCAAGGAACAACTGGGGGAACAGTTTGGCGTCGAAGTGGCTGAACTGGTTGATGGCGTGACCAAACTCTCCAAGATCGACAGCCGTTCCCGCGCCGAAGCGCAAGCGGAAAACGTCAGAAAAATGTTTCTGGCCATGGCTCAAGATCTGCGCGTAATCGTGGTAAAACTCGCCGACCGTTTGCACAACATGCAAACCATGGGCAATATGCCGGTCGATAAAAAACGCCGCATCGCCAAGGAAACGCTGGAAATATACGCCCCTATAGCCAATCGGCTGGGCATGAACGATGTCAGGCATCAGCTGGAATCGCTGGGCTTTAAAGCGCTCTACCCCAACCGCTACACGGCCATCAATAATGCCGTGAAAAAATCGCGCGGCAACCGCAAGGAAATCATCGACACCATCCAGAATGCCATCCAGAATCGTCTAAACGAATCCAACTTGGACGGTGCAGTGGCGGGCCGCGAAAAAAACATCGCCAGCATTTATCAAAAAATGCTCAGCAAACGGATTTCCTTTACCGACGTTTTTGATGTCTACGCTTTCCGCATTTATTGCCATCAGGTCGACGACTGTTACCGGGCTTTAGGTTGCGTGCACAATCTATATAAACCCGTTCCCGGCCGCTTCAAGGACTACATCGCGCTGCCGAAAGCCAACGGCTATCAGTCGCTGCACACGATATTGATAGGCCCTTACGGCGTACCTATCGAAATTCAGATTCGCACCCACGAAATGCATCGCCTTTCGGAATCGGGAATTGCCGCGCATTGGCTATACAAATCCGACAACGATAAAAGTGAGACCATCCAGGCGCGCGCTAACGAGTGGCTGCGCGATTTACTGGAAATCCAAAAGTCCGCCGGCGATTCGCTGGAATTCATCGATAACTTAAAAGTCGATCTGTTCCCGCAAGAAGTTTTCGTATTTACCCCCAAAGGCAAAATCATCAAATTGCCGCGCGGCGCGACCATCGTCGATTTCGCCTACTTGGTGCATACCGACGTCGGCAACGCCTGCATTTCCGCACGCATCGACAAGAAACTGGTACCGCTACAAACCAAACTAGAAAACGGTATGACGGTGGAAGTCATCACCGCCACTTGGGCCAGACCGAATCCCCTTTGGTTGAACTACGTCACCACCGCCAAGGCACGCAGTTGCATCCGCGCCTATTTGAAAAACTTCAACCAGCAGGAAGCGATCAATCTGGGCCGCCGCCTGCTGGAAAAAGAACTGCAGAGCCTGGGTATTCAACTGGAAAATGTCGATAACACCCGCATCATCCAGGTGTTACAGGTCTTGAAAAAGCACTCGATGAACGAGTTGCTGGAAGACATCGGTTTGGGCAATCGCATGCCCTTCCTGGTAGCCAAACGCATCAGTCAAACCGACGTGAACGCGGCCGTCAAACTCGACGACAACGAATCGACGCATAAAACCCCGTTGATCATCAAAGGCACCGAAGGCATCGTCGTAAGCCTGGCCAAATGCTGCCGGCCGATTCCCGGCGACTCGATTATCGGCTTCTTCAACCCCGGCAAGGGCATCGTCGTTCATCATCACGAATGCCGTAACAGTAATGAAGTCAGAAAAAAACAGACTACCTGGCTGGATGTGGAATGGAGCCCGGAAGCCAGCGGCGAATTCCCCGCCGAAATCCGTATCGAATTGTTAAACCAACGCGGTTCGCTGGCCACCATCGCCTCGACCATCTCCAGCATGGATTCCAATATCGAAAACATTACCGTCGTCAGCCAGGATGATCGGGTCTCGGTGGATTTATTAACCCTGGCCGTGAAGGACCGCGTGCATCTGGCCAATATCATCCGTAAATTGAAAAAACTTTCCATCGTTTTAAAAATTACCCGCATCAAGGCATAGCATGAACAAGGAAATCATCTCGACACCTCTGGCCCCGCAAGCCATCGGCACTTATTCGCAAGCCGTCAAAGTCGGCGAGACCGTTTATTTATCCGGACAAATCCCGCTTGACCCGGAGACCATGCAAGTCGTGGACGGTGACATCGCTGTGCACATCCGCCGGGTATTCGATAACCTGAAAGCGGTGGCCGAAGCCGCTGGCGGCGACTTCAACGACATCGTCAAACTGAATGTGTTTCTCACCGACTTAAGCAATTTCCCTATCGTCAACGAAATCATGGCCGAATACTTCAGCCAACCCTACCCCGCTCGTGCGGCAGTAGGCGTGGCGGCATTACCCAAAGGCGTCGGCGTGGAAATGGACGGCGTGATGGTATTGCGCAACGAATACTACTGATCAAAACGACGGGGCGTTTTTTCGCCTTATTTATTGATTCATGAGTCATCCGGAACCGCATAAACAGCCTGTCACCACCTTGACAGGCATCGGTTCCCAATCCGCCGCCCGCCTTGAGAAACTGGGCATCCATACCCTCCAAGACCTGTTGTTTCACCTGCCTTTACGTTACCAGGATCGTAGCCGTATCGTGCCCATTTCCCAGTTGATGCCGGGTATGACCACCTTGGTTTGCGGCACCGTCGAATTTACAGACAGCATCCAGCGCGGCCGTCCCAGCGTAATTTGCCGCATCGCCGACGAAAGCGGCAGCTTGTCGATCCGGTTTTTCCATTTCACCGTGCAACAAAGTCAGCAGCTAAAGCCCGGCACCCTACTCGGCTGTTTCGGCGAAATTCGTTACGGTTATAGCGGCTTGGAAATGGTGCATCCGGAATACAAAATCGTCTCTGCCGCCGAGCAGCTGCTGGAAGCAACGCTGACGCCGGTCTATCCGTTAACCGAAGGCATTTCCCAATCCGCATTGCGTAAAGCTATCAAACAGGCGTTTACCCTATGTTTAACCAGCGACAGCGCCATCACGGACTGGCTACCGGCTAATTTGTTGATCGAGCACGGCTACCCTTCCCTCAGCGAAGCGCTACAAACCCTGCATAATCCGCCGCCGCATTTGTCTGCGGAAATCATCAGCGGCGGTGGCTTGCCCGCGTTAAAACGCCTGGTGTTCGAAGAGTTTTTGGCCCACCATCTGGCGCTGCTACAAGGCAAATTGGCTTATAAAAGCTGGCAGTCGCCGATTTTTGACATTAACCAAGCTGCCAAGCAGGCCTTCCTGGAAGGTTTGCCGTTTCAATTGACAGGTGCGCAACAGCGAGTGACCGCCGAAATCGAAAGCGATTGCCGCCAAGCGCAACCGATGCTACGCCTCGTGCAAGGCGACGTTGGCTCCGGCAAAACCGTAGTGGCAGCTCTGGCAAGTTTGCTGGCGCTGAACTCGGGTTATCAAGTCGCGATCATGGCACCTACCGAATTGTTGGCCGAACAACACTTTCGTAACTTCAGCCTATGGTTCGCCGAGACCGGCTATCAAGTGCTGTTTCTGACCGGCCAATTAAAAGGCAAATCCCGGCAAGCCACTTTGGAAGCGCTAACCGACGGTTCGGCGAACATCGTGATTGGCACACATGCGCTATTTCAAGACAGCGTGCATTTTCATAAACTGGGTTTGATCGTTATCGACGAACAGCACCGCTTCGGGGTTCATCAACGATTAGCCCTGCGCGAAAAAGGCCAGCATGGCGGCTTAAGACCGCATCAATTAATCATGACCGCCACGCCGATTCCGCGCACCCTGGCGATGCTGCAATATTCCGACCTGGACATTTCTATCATCGACGAGCTGCCGCCTGGCCGTAAACCCATCGCCACCAGCGTGATTTCCTCGGAACGCCGGGAAGAGGTCATCGGCCGCATCGAACATTGGGTCGCGCAGCAACGTCAGGCCTATTGGGTCTGCACCTTGATCGAAGAATCGGAAGTTCTGCAATGCGAAGCCGCCGAAAAAACCGCGGCCTATCTATGCCAAGCCTTGCCGAATGTGCGCGTCGGACTGGTCCATGGCCGGATGAAAGCTGCGGAAAAAGACGCGGTGATGCAGGCCTTTAAAAATCGCGATTGCGATTTATTGGTCGCCACCACCGTGATTGAAGTCGGCGTGGACGTACCCAACGCCGGCTTGATGATCATCGAAAACCCGGAGCGTTTGGGCTTATCGCAATTGCACCAATTGCGTGGTCGGGTTGGCCGCGGCAATCAAGACAGCTATTGTCTGTTGTTATACCAGTCACCGCTCTCGCAAGCCGGCAAGCAACGACTGGCTATTCTGAAAGAAAGCAACGACGGCTTCGTCATAGCCGAGAAAGACTTGGAATTGCGCGGCCCTGGCGAAGTGATGGGCACCCGCCAAACCGGGCAGATACAGTTCAAAATCGCCGACCTAGAGCGCGACAGAGACCTGCTGGAACTGATCCCAGCCGCCGCGCAATTGATCCATCGCCAACATCCAGATGCCATTCAACCGTTGATCCAACGCTGGATCGGCCATAGCCGCCATTACGCCGAGGTTTAACGCTTGCCCGACAAAAGTTTTTTATTCAGCCGTCCGCCTGTCTGGAAAAGCCACGAACAGAGCAGCCAACGGCAACTACCTGCTGACTTGCAATCCTGGCTCAATGAAACCGGCTCGCTGACCAAACGCCTGCGCGGCATACACGGCAAGCGTTTCGGCGTAAAAGTGTTATTTCACCGCTGGAAGCCGGCTTTCATAGACGAATGCCGCCTATTGGGCTTGCCGCCCTGCCGCTACCAATTGATCCGCGAAGTGCTGTTGCACGCCGATGGCGAGCCCTTGGTGCTGGCCCGCACCATCCTGCCTGAGCCCACCATCGAAATCGCCCATCGAAATTTATCCCATCTCGGCACCAGACCCTTGGGTGAAGTGATTTTCGCCTATCCGGATTTGGAGCGCCGCCAGAGACAGTTCAGTCGGGCTGATACGGGCATTTGGTCGCCAGGTTTGCAAACGGCGGTTGGTGTAGACGATGCTATTTGGGGGCGGCGAACGGTTTATGCGATCCATCGGCAACCGTTGTTGGTCGCGGAATTTTTTCTGCCGGGGGTGCTGAATGTGTAATCGAGAACCGGCTCAACCCGCCTTTTCTACCATGCGTCATAGTGGCGCTTTTTCGGGAAAATTGACACGCTTGACCGCTTCCCGATCCAATCGTATCGGCGTGTCGCGCAGATACAAATAAGTTCGACCATCGTGCCGGTAGTGCTGATAGGTTTGCGCTAACCGAAACTGCGAATTCGGCTGTTTTAATGCCGAAAGCAACAAATCGGAGTGTGCAAAATGCGGTTCGATTAACGGACCTTCAGCAACTACCACAGCACTTGCCGAAACCTGATCCAGCAAATCCAACACGGCTTGCGGCGACTCCGTTATTAGGGCGTAGCGTTTACCCATGAAGTCCGATTTTGCCAACAACTGCGAACTGCGCACCACGTAGCACTGCAAAAGCTTATCGCGTAACGCCAGTTCGGCCGCGAATGCACCCTCAGTGCCCGCATGCCCGTCGACAATCGTCACCGTACCCGGCGCCTGGCTGATAATTTGTTCGGCTACCAAATCCATGCGCAAATCAAACCTTGGCGCGCGGTCGACAAGAAAAAACCAGCCGGGAGCGCAAAACACAAAGATCAAGACTGTTGCCACCAGCCAAGGCCTAGCAAATGCCCACTGCCAACGCCTTACTGCGGCTGCGGCACCCATGCTGATAAAAATCGCCAGATAAGGCATGGCGGACGACATATACCGCTGATCCAAGTCTACCGGCACGATGGCATGAAAGATTACGGTGGCAAGTACCATGGCCAGGCCGGTGCGCCCCGCTTCTTTTAAAGCCGGATCCGCCCTGCCGCTCACACTGACGACTACCCCGACTAGCGCCGCGATTGTCCCTATCGGCCCGATATTGGCGTATATGGCGGGAAGGAACGCCGATAAAGCCAAAACAAAGTAATCCATACCCCAAGCGTAATTGAAACCATCGCTGGATATTTTGTAGGTGACTACCGTCCAGGCCCCAACGATAGCCAACGCCGCGAAACCCGATACGTATGTACGCCAATTCAGCAGTATCTGCCAACGTCCCGTCAGAGCAATGTGGAAAAACGGGAATACGCCCAGTAACCAGCCGTTGCCTTTTACCAGGATAGCGGCTGACGTTAAAGCCGCGTAGGTCAAACCTCTGCGTAAGGTGGGCTGTTGGGTGTAACCACTCCACTGCATGGCCGCCAACACGCACAAGCCAACCAAAGCCTGGTCCAACATTAATCGCAAGGTGTTATTAATGGTGACGGGCATGCAGACATAAGCAATCGCCGCCAAAAGCGCCCAAGGCATACCCAGAACTTGCCTGGTAATACGTGCCACCAATAAAGCTGGTAGCGCCCCTATCAGCAAATTGACCAGCATGAACGGAAAGGTAGCATGCGGCAGGATGAAGAAGAATAATGACAGAAACGCATAGTACAGCGGCGGCCAATGCCCAATCGAAATCTTGGGGTAATGCACGTAAAAATCAGTGGCGTACTGCATGGGATTCTGCCCGAATGCTGTGGTGACATACGACCAGATCAGATACGCATTCAAAAAATGAGATCCCTCGTCGCTGCCAGTCAAGCCACTGTCCAAGCCGCGCAAAACTATCATTGCCGCCGCGAGGATCGCGGTGGCAATACCAAATACAGCCAAATCGGGATACCAAGAGCTTGCCCTAACAAAGCCCTCCAACGATGTTCCGCTAGATAATTTCTGCCGCAAATCGCTGTTTGTATTACCGGCGGCGGCATCACTGAATACGAAATAACGATAGGCGTGAAAACTGAGAATGGTCTGACAAGCGGTTGCCAAGGTCACCGCCAACATCGGCCACAAGCCATAACTAACCAAAACCAAGTAAATCAGGTAGTTGATTAAAGCCATGCTCAATGCCACCAGCATATAGCGCCCGCCTTCGCGGATAGAACGGGAATGTTCGACTTGGTAGGTAAAACACCGATTGGCCAACCACGTAAATAGCATTGCGGAAAAAATAGCCGGAATACGCGCCAGCCACGGCGCCAAATTAAGCTGTATCAGCAAAAAAGTCAGACCGGCATCGATACAAAAGCCGGCTCCGCCGACGAGCAGGAAGCGAATAAACATCGGGATTACAACCTATGCCTGACTTCTGCTGTTTGTCATATACCACATGCGCTTTTGTTCGAGGCGGCCGCGGGCGACGCTATCCAGAATCAAACCGCAAACAGTGAATATGCCAGCCAATAGCACTATGCCTGTTGCCAGAATAGCGGTGGGAAATCTCGGTACCAAGCCGGTATCTAAATATGTCAGCAATAGCGGCAGAGCCAGAATCAGCGCAATCATAATCAGGCCCATCGCAAGCACGCCAAAAAAACGCGCCGGACGAATTTCTTTGAACAATATCAGAAAGGTAAACAGTATTCTGAACGCATCCCGAACCGTACGCAGTTTGCTGGCGGAGCCCTCTAGGCGCGCGCCGTAATCGGTGGGCATTTCCGCGATGGGCATGCGCAATTGACTGGCATGAACGGACATTTCAGTTTCTATCTCGAAACCGCTGAATATCGCCGGAAAACTTTTTACGAAGCGCCGCGAAAAAACTCGATAGCCGGAAAAAATGTCCGTAAACAGCGGCCCGAAAAGACTGCGGTACATCGCATTAAACAGCCGATTGCCAAAACCATGGCCGGCCCTATGGGCATTTTCGAATACGTTACGCCGGGTACCTACAACCATATCCAAATGTTCGTCGACCAAACGCTGAATCATTTGCCCGGCTACTTTAGAATCGTAAGTGCCGTCGCCGTCGGCCATGATGTAGATATCGGCATCGACATCCGAAAACATGCGCCTGACGACGTTGCCTTTCCCCGGCCACGGTTCTGATCTCACCACAGCGCCGGCTAGAGTGGCCTCTGCAATTGTGTTATCGGAAGAACGATTGTCGTAAACGTAGACGGTAGCATCCGGAAGCTCTTTACGAAAATCGTCAACCACTCTTCTGATCGACAGCCCCTCGTTATAACAAGGCAAAAGTACGGCAATTTTGCCGATTTTGGAACCGTCCTGAGCATAACTATTCATCAACCATCCTTACTCGCTAAATATTGTTCTTGGGTATTTTCCGAGCTGTCAGAGCCGGACATTTTTGTTATTGCAACACCGCGGACGGGTGTCTTTGGTTTTTTAACGCGAATTCGAAACCCAACCTCAAGCGAGACATTTTAGGCCCCGACTTATCGAAAAAGAATATGGCGGCACGGCGATTTTAGCAAGGCAAAGCACTCACACAGAAATCCCGATTGAAAACAGCCAAAAACCGACCTACTTAGGCATTATTCAAAAAAATCACAGCCCAAGCACAACCGGCGACACTAAAGTTACTCAAAAATCTTGAATATCACTTCGGCGACCGACGCCACTAAGTCACCGTCGATACTTGCTTCGCCGTAGCTTTGTTGCGGGCGGGAATAGTCTTTCCTAAAGGCCTTTTTGAATTGCTCGGAACTGGCTTTTTCTTGTTTGGCAGTGATTTTTTGCTGATTCAAAATCTGGCCGCCGGCTTTTTTCCATTCCAGCAGGTGACTGATCTGTCCACCGTCCAGCCAAATCCCATGGCTTCTGCATTGATCGATAATTACACCGCTGCGATAGCCGTAGATCACCCGATTCATTAACACCTGGCACACCGGGCATTTAAGGTATTTTACGGTGTCATTTTTCGGATAGCGGTCCTTATTAATATTGCTCAGTAGTTCCAGGTTGACGGTAACCACCGGCGCTACTGCGCTATCCAGCAAGGTTTCTATTTCATCGGGATCGAAAAATAAGCCATAGCAGTTGGCGCACCGCTCGATATGTAGGGAACCGGCGGCATCCAGACTAATGGTTTGCAGACTTTGCGCGCATTCCGGGCAAACTCGCTCGCTGGTGGCATCGATGACTTGATAGTCGTGCTTGCCTAGCAAATCGATGTCGTTGCGGACGCCGCAATAACTGCAATACTGTGTGTTGGCAGGCAAGGGTGCGGAACAACTCGTGCAGTTGGCCATGCTAAAACTTATCCAATATTTGTTGTTTCTTGGCGGCGTATTCGGTCTCGGTTATTAGCTGCGCTTCGAATAGCTGCTTCAATTCGGTCAACTTGGCGACGGTTTGATTGCTATCGGCAGCAACCTGATTAGTCGTCGCGCCCAGCGACTGGGCCATACCTTGCCCCAAGCCGATGCCCGCACCCATCCCCATCCCAAGCCCGGCACCGCCACCTTCGTTGCGAGCTGCGTCGCGTAGGGCATCCAGCTGTTGCACCTTGGCATAATCCAGACCCACCGCTTGCGCGGCTTGCGCTTCAGCGGTCAGATCGGCGATACGATTGATACGGCGCAAGGTGTCTTCGTCGAAATCGGTACCTTCGATGCGAAAATCGCTAATGCTAAAACCCAGCTTACGAAACACGATGGCCAGCTTAATGGCTATGCCCCGGGCTATTTCGTCTCGGTTGGCGTCGATGTCGGCGAAGCTATGCTGACATTCCGCCAGATAATCGGAAATCGGGTTGATGATTCGCGCGGAAAGAATGTTGCGGAAATCGTCTATGCGCATTTGGTTGTGACTGCCGACGATGTTGACGAAGAAATCGTTGGCATCGGCTATTTGGTAGCTGTAGTTACCGTAGGCTTTTAACGCGACCGGGAAATGATATTTCGGGTCCTGATATTTAATTGGCGAGGTAGTGCCCCACTTCTGATCGAGAATCTTGGTTTTACGGAAGAAATAAATCCCCACCTTATGTTCACTCTCGAAAAACTGCATGAATTTCTTGATCGTGGTCCAAAACGGCACGTTATCGGTTTCTAAATTGATCATGCATTGTTCTTCGATCACCGCTTTGACCTGGCCCTGATAGACAAAAATACAGCCCTGCCCCGGACCGACGATTAATTTGGAGGCATTTTTGATTTCGTCGCCGTTTTCAGTCCATTGTCCCAACAACAGATCGGGATCGGGGTTTTCCCATTCGATCACCGAACGTAGTTGCCGTTTGATACCGTCTATAAATGCCATTACTACCCTCGCTGGACTGGAGAAGAATCGATTAATTGCGTAACATCGCGGTTTAAGTATGGCAAAAAATGGGAGTTGCGGTGGCAATCAGAGTATATAAGGGCAAACAACCCAAGGTCGGCAAAAACGTGTACATCGACGAAGCCGCGGTCGTGATCGGCGATGTGAGAATAGGCGACGATGTATCGGTGTGGCCGACCACGGTGATACGCGGCGACGTCGAAGCTATTACCATAGGCGAAGGCACCAACGTTCAGGATGGCTCGGTGTTGCATGTTTCCCACGCCGGCGACTATTCGCCGCAAGGCCATCCGTTGACAATCGGTAAAGGCGTCACTATCGGTCATCGCGCCGTGGTGCATGCCTGTACGATAGGCGATTATTGTCTCATCGGCATAGGTGCAATTGTGATGGATGATGCCGAACTGGGAGATTATGTGATGCTGGGTGCCGGTGCTTTAGTGCCGCCCGGCAAGAAGCTGGAAGGCGGTTATTTATATGTCGGTACACCCGCCAAACAAATCCGGGCTTTGACCGATGACGAAAAAGCTTTTCTGGAATATTCAGCCAAACATTATGTGAAGTTGAAAAACGACTATTTAGCTGAATTAGAGTAAATTTCATACTCTCTAGGCTGTATCGGCGCTTTGCATCCCACAGCCTATCGTGTAAATAGCCGGCGTCATCTAAAACCGGCTAGACCCTTCAGGGAAGAGCTTAATGAATATGCACTTCCCGCGATTTGGATTTATCGCTTCTTGCCAGCGTGTAATCGTCCTGGTCGCCGAGCATGGGCGTACCGTCGCTATTCAGGTGTATCAACGTTCCTTCGTCTTTGATGCTGAATTTGCGATTCAGATCGCCTTTATTGGAGGTTAACGACAGTATGTGAGTTTTGTCATCCCAGTCGTACTTGCCTTTCTCGTAAAACTCTCTGGAAGAGGCTTTTGCGTATTGAGTGACCAATAAGTAATTGTTCTTTTGTTTCAAAGACAAGGTCATTTTGAAACCATCACAATCTTTTTCCTTGCAGGGCAAATAACCGTAAAACACGCCGCGAAATCCCTCGGTTTTGTCCGCGAGTTCCGCATGGGCGGAATGATCCATGTCTTTCTGATGAATCAATTCCCGCGCTTTAAGCGTTTTTTCCTGGAGTTGCTTATCGGATTCCGCCCAAACCGGGTTTAGCGCCGGAAGCAATGCACCTAAAAAAATCACCGTCACATATTTTTTAATTTTTCTAGTCAATGTTTGCATATGAGATTTTTCTATTTCTGTGAGTAAAGTAATTAGACAAGAACAGCATCGAAGACTACCAGGATAATCGCCAATTTCAACTTCGCGAATATTTTATCGCCGGTAGATGCTTCTTTTTTCCAGACTTTTCAAATAAAGCGCCGTCGGCTTTTTACGCCAAATCGCGCCTGATCAGATTGGGGAGAGCAGATAATAGTGCAAAATCCAAACACCACTTGCAGACAGTCTTTGCGAAAACAACGGCAAACGTATAATATTGATACGATATTTGTTTGACAAGCCCGCGCATTTCTTTTATTGTTTCGATTCGCTACCATGAAGCAGCTCAAAAAAGCCTGAATCAGGTGTTTTCAATCCGTAGCTGCTTACATGGAGGTGTAACGCAATTCCTGGCTGATGCATTCAATGCTTTCAGCGAAATATTCGATCTGGCTCGACGGCGCGAGCATGCTATAGGTATCGGAGAAATCGCTAAGGTTGACGTCAAATCAGTGCCGACCCTGTTAAAGGGCGAACAGGTTTTTCAATACAAATTCGGTTCGGCACTGGCCGATTTATTATTATAAGAGGTAAAACCATGACAGAAGTAAAACAAGAAAAAGATAACTTCGTGTTGTATTTGGTGCTGGCTACCGCAGTTGTTGTTGGCGCCATCCTGGCGGTAAAAATGAGCGAAAACGAAAAATTTGCCCCCATCAAGGATCAAATTGCCGAAGAGAATCGCTTAATGAACATCCGAGTCATCGGCAACCGCGAGGATTAATATGATGAAAACCACTTTTATCGGCACCCTGTTAGCCTCTTTATTGTTAGCTAGCCCCGTCCAGGCTACCGAATATATTTATCGAGACATCATGGCGAACACTCTGGCCCCCGAGCACTGCCAAGTTGAGAGCAAGGCCAAGGAAAATGCTGCCAAAAACTACAATATCGACAGGTTCAGCAAGAAATTCTGCCAGTCCCAAGGTTACGGCTGGCATGTCGACGAGGTAAAAAGCACTGGTAACACAGTTTGCGACACCTGCAGCAACCCACAGGAAGCAAAATGCCGTCAGGAAGATGTCGTAGTGAGTTGCAAACGAATTAAACCGGGTACGGTAGGTATGTTGCCCGGCAAAGGATAAGCTAAAGTCCAACCCAAGGGATAGGTAATCCCGGCTTTTCCACACCTGAAGCCGCCGGAAAACGAAGTTGACCGGCGGCCCAGCCAGCCTGAATCAGGGCTGCAACCATTCGATAATATGATCTTCCAGATCGGTAACCTGCGACTCTTTAACCGCATAACTGCCGATAGACACCCCCGCCTCTTTCACCGACTCGCGAGTCCCGGTGATCAAGGGATGCCAGCTAGGCAACGCTTCACCGTCTGTTAACAAGCGGTATGCACAGGTTGACGGCAACCAGTTGTATTCGGCAAAGTCATGTTGCTTCAAGTCGATGCATTCCGGCACCAGCGTGCAACGCTCGCTATAACGAGTGCAACGACAGGTTTCTAAATCGATCAAATCGCACGCCACGCTGGTAAACGCAATTTCGCCGGTGTCTTCGTCTTCCAGCTTGTTCAAACAACACTTGCCGCAGTTATCGCACAGCGACTCCCACTCTTCCGTGCTCATTTGCGCCAGGGTCTTGGTTTCCCAAAAATTCATAGGCTTATTGCGGTTTTAGTTGCCGTAACTGATAGTGCAACACCGCCCAGGAACCAAGTACCGCCAGCATGGACGAAATCATCAATAGCAAAATAAACTCCGAGAAACTCAAAAACAGTAAGTCGAATGAACTGTTATACAAGGTCGATAGTTTCTCCACCGGCGTTTCCAGGATCAACAGCATGATAGTCATGATCAACCAACCGAGAAAACCCGAGATAAAACCCAGCCAGAAACCGGTGTACAAAAACGGCCGTTGAATAAAAGCATGGGTAGCGCCGACCAGTTTAGAAATAAACACTTCGTCCTGGCGATTCTGCAACTCCAGACGAATGGTATTGCCGGTAATGAACGTTACCGCAAAACCGAGTAACAGACTGACCAACATCACACCACGGCTGGCAATCAGCATGATGGTTTGCAAGCGCGCCACCCATTGCATATCCACCTGCACGAAATCGACTTGCGGGAATTGTTTAAAATCGGACATCAGTTTCTCGATGTCTTCGTTGCTTTCCAGCGCATTTTTCGGCACTACTTGAATCACGCTCGGCAAGGGATTGCGTTCCAGCGCATTCAACGCATCGCTGAAGCCGCTATTGGCTTTGAACTCCTCCAGCGCCTGTTTCTTGCTGATAAATTTAACTTCCATGACGCTACCGTTTTGCTGGATTTGCTCGGCGAGCTTCTGGCCGGCCGCGTCGGTAATGTTGTCGTGTAAAAACAAGGACATCTGATTGCTGGACTCCAGATTGCCGGTCAATTGCTGGATATTGGCGACCACGATATAAAAACTGCTGGCCAAGGAAATGGCGATAGCCAACACCAAGATAGTCATGGTAGACGTAAAAGGCGTCCGGCTCAGCCGGCCTAGACTGGAGAACAGCCCATGGGCATGGTTGAGCATATAGGCATGGAATAATTCCACCAGCCTGCTACCGGTTTGTCTGCGGTGATTGCGTTTCATCGTCAACTCGCTATCAAATGGCCTTTATCGAGCGTCAATACTCTATGGCCGAGATGATTAATCAACTCTATATCGTGGCTGGCTATCAACACCGTCACCCCGACTTGTTTGAATTGCTCGAACATGAACATCACTTCGGCAGACAGATCCGGGTCCAAGTTGCCCGTCGGCTCGTCGGCCAGAATTAATTTAGGTTTATTGACAATGGCTCGGGCGATACCTACGCGCTGTTGCTCCCCACCGGACAGGGCCAAGGGATGTTTCCTTTCCTTGCCTAACAGACCCACTTTATCCAAGGATGCCCGCACCCGCCGCGCCACTTCCTGATGGTTATAACCCGAGACCACCAATGGCAGGGCCACGTTATCGAATACCGTTCTATCGTTCAGCAGTTTGTAATCCTGAAAAATCAGGCCCAGATTACGACGCATGTAGGGGATCTTCCGTTCGCCGATGCGCGTAATATCCTGGCCATCCAGCAACACGCTGCCGCGCGTGCATTGCTCCATCATCGCGATTAACTTCAGCAAGGTACTTTTACCGGCACCGGAACGGCCGGTTAAAAATGCCATTTCGCCGCGTTGCAAATGAAAGCTGACATCGGTCAAGGCTTCGCCGGCATCGGGATAACGTTTGCTTACGTGTTCGAATCTCAACATGGTATCTGGCTACTGCGCATCACTCTTGAACAAACAGGGCATCGACGAAAGTTTGCGCATTGAAATCCTGCAAATCGTCAATTTGCTCGCCCACACCGATAAAACGAATCGGAATATGCAGTTGATTAGCCAGCGCGAATATAATGCCACCCTTGGCGGTGCCGTCCAGCTTGGTCAAGGCAATGCCGGTCAGCTCTACCGCTTCGTTGAATAGTTTAGCTTGCGACAAGGCATTTTGCCCGGTGCCCGCATCCAGTATCAGCAATACCTCGTGCGGGGCTGACTCGTCCAGTTTGCCCATGATCCGTTTGATTTTTTTCAATTCGTCCATCAAGTTGGACTTGGTATGCAAACGTCCGGCGGTATCGGCGATCAATACATCAACGCCTTTGGCTTTGGCTGACTGTAAGGCATCGAAAATCACCGATGCGGAATCGGCGCCGGTATGCTGCGCCACGACTTGAATATCGTTGCGCTCGCCCCAGGTTTGCAATTGCTCGACTGCGGCGGCCCTGAAAGTATCGCCCGCCGCCAACATGACGCTATGGCCTTGTTGCTGCAAGCGTTTGGCCAGTTTACCGATCGAAGTTGTCTTGCCGGCACCGTTAACACCCACCACCAAAATTACGAACGGCCCATCTTGTTTGGGAATTTGCAACGGCAGGCTGCAAGGTTCCAGCATCGCTAACAAATTTTGCTTCAAAGTTTGGCTCAATAATTGGCCGTCACTGAGTTGATCGCGCTCCAAACTATCGGTCAGCTGTTTAATCAATTGCG
This sequence comes from Methylomonas sp. PHL2-19, assembly GCF_059331595.1. Lineage (NCBI taxonomy): Bacteria > Pseudomonadati > Pseudomonadota > Gammaproteobacteria > Methylococcales > Methylococcaceae > Methylomonas > Methylomonas sp. PHL2-19. Next base: position 2,593,044 of record NZ_CP196839.1, on the reverse strand, counting down.
TGGTGGTTTCGATGCCCAAGTCGGCCATCAATAATTGGGCTTCAATGTCGGCCAATAACTCCTTGGTCAGCGCCTTTTGCCCGAATGCCAAGCTGCTCAGTACCCCGCCCAGGCCGGTTCTGGTTTTTTTCAGCTGAGTGGTTAAACGCAAATATAAAGAATCTTCGCTGATTATCTGCGGTTCTTCCGCCGGGGCCGGTTCAGCCGGAACATGCTCCATGGCTTCGAAGGCTACACTTTCGTCCTCTGTTCCCGTGCTATAACGGCTGTAAAACAAAATCCCCAGCAAGGGCAACATCAGCAACGCAGCGACCGCATTATGCGCAACGGCCAACGCCAGAGGCAGCTGGTACTTGACGCTAAAAATCCCTAGTGCGATCTGCAGTAATAACAGTATACTGAGGATATTTCCCGCCAACCGCACCGGTTTTGGATGGCGTTCCGAAGTTGCGGACAACATCAAAGCGCTGAGCACCAGGAAAGTGAAAGCAGCCAAAACGCGATGCAATGCCTGTATCGCCATTTTCGCATCGGCGGAAAGACCGCTGTCCCTGAACAGATCCAAAATACTCAGATAATCGCCGCCCGGTAACCATTCGCCGTTACAACGCGGAAAATCGCTACACGCTAGGCCGGCATAGTTGCTACTGACCCAGCCGCCCAGCACAATCTGCGCGAGCAAGACCAGTATCGCCAAACCGGTAAATAGGATGGGGCCGGAACGAACCGGCCTTGCTTCGGCAGCCGGATTAAGCCGCAAATAGCTCCAACCTAAAGTCCAAAACGTAAAAAAACCCAACAACAGATGCGCTGTTACGACGCCGGGTCGCGTGCCGGATGTCACCGTCCACATGCCCAAACCGGCTTGCCCGGCTATCAACAGCAATACCAGAGTGGTCAGCATGACTGCAGGCGAACGCGGTTTTTCCCCCCACGCCAATCCAAACCAAACCAACGCTAATAGCGCCAAGCCGCCAGCCAAGTAGCGATGAGCCATTTCTTTCCAAGCTTTTGCGGTATCCAAGGCATACTGCGGAAATCCAGCAGCCGCATCGGCTTTAAATTCCGCGCTGTCACTGACGAAAGCCTTGCCGTAACAACCAGGCCAGTCCGGGCAACCCAAGCCGGCGTGGGTTAAGCGCACATACGCGCCGACGATGATGACTAGCAGCGCCAACAACGCGCAGCACAGGGTTAATTTTCTGAACATATTTCTAACCGATTTGTGAAATTCTGAGTAACTTGCTTAAGTCGCTTTTGACTTGGTAAGGATCGTAGCCCGGAGCGTATTGCATCATCAGATTTCCTAGTGGGTCCATAATGATCAGCATGCCTTCCGGCAAGGGCTGCGCGTTTAATTGGGTTAACTTTTCCTTTAAGGAGACGGCTGGCAAGGCTTTTAATAAGCGACCGTCATCGCGCCATTCCGCCGGCAGCTGATAAGTTTTTTCAAACAACACCGCCAAGCGGCGAATCCGGGCAATATCCTTACCCATCATCAATGTCAGTTGATGGGTTTTATACAAGGCATCGCGACAGGTTTCCCCGCAGTCCCTCGGCACAGGGTTGACCAGCACCCAATGGCCTTTCAACTCCTGCATATTTTGCGCAGAAAATGTGTCGTAACCGGAAAAGTCATCGGCCGAGGTTACTTGCGGTGGAGTGATCAGCACGCCATTGTTGGTGCCTAGCCTAACGATGTCCGGATTTTTCGCCAAAAACCACGCAAACCCAAAGGGCACGATGGACATGGCGAATATCACTACGATGGTGATGCGGTTTTTTTTATATTGATTATCCACGGTGTATTTTTCGACTACTAATCCAAATAAATAGGGCTGTTAAGGTCAGCGCTAAACCGAACCATTGTACTGCATAGGCCCTATGTTTTTCAGGTGGGATTGCCACAGCAATCTTCCATTGCCGTTGATAGCCATCGGGCTGCGCCGAGTCGAGTTCGATCTGATAATCGGCCAACGCATATCCCAACCTATCCGCCAAGAGTTGGCTATCTATTACTTGTACTCTGACCGGCCAAGTTTCCCCCGGAATTTCCGCGCCTTTTAATTTCAGACCTGGCTCAGGAAAACGGTTAATTCTGCCACGTACTTGCTGCGTCACAGTGCTGATACCAATGTCCGGCAAAACTTCGCGGGAAGCGCCTAACGGAATCCAACCACGGTTAACCAATATGCCAGGCTGACCGCTATCGGGCAAAAACGGCGTTAAAACCAGATAGCCGGGTTTGCCGTTTAGCGTTTGGTTATCGATCAAAACCTGATGGTTAATATCGTAGTGCCCTGTCACTAAAACCGGTCGATAGCGCAAAACATCCTTATCTATTCCGGTTTGAGGCGTTAAATCCAAGGCTTCCGCGTTGACAGCATCTTGCTGTTGCGCCAGTAAAACCGCCTTCTGTTCGCCGCGTCCCAATTGCCAAACCCCCAAACCGCACAACAAACCGAATAACAGCAGGTATCCGCTTAATGCGAGTAATGAACAACGGAATTCGATACCCCGCATACTAAATTTGATCATCGGGACTGCTCCTGTGTGGATATGTGCTATTGGCAAGCGTACCTGAATCGCCGAGAATGCAGGTTTTTATTTATTATTGCCGCCATGCTCATCAAAACGCTCACTATCGTCGCATTCCTGGCCATCGTCATCAGCCTCGGGTCCGCGCTGTTTCATATTGTCAAACACAAGGAAGACAGCGACTCGGCGAAGACCGCCAAGGCATTAACCATGCGTATCGGTCTCTCGCTGGCTTTGTTCGTCCTGCTGTTCATCGCCTACGCCACAGGCATGGTTCAACCCCACGGCATCGGTGCCCGCATGCATGCCAACCAAAATCCAGCAACTGCAACGTCAAACCCTTAAAAATCGACAAAAAAAAAGCGCGATCCGCAAAGACCGCGCTTTTTCCGGTTTGATTAACAGCTGTTACATCATGTAAACAAACACGAACAGACCCAACCAGACCACGTCGACAAAATGCCAGTACCAAGCGGCTGCTTCGAAGGCAAAGTGGTTTTCCGGCGTGAAATGACCTTTCCAGCTTCTGAACAACACGACCGATAAAATAATTGCACCGACGCAAACGTGGAAACCGTGAAAACCGGTCAACATAAAAAAGGTTGAACCGTAGATGCCGGAACCCAGAGTCAAACCCATTTCATGGTAGGCTTCGTAATACTCAGTTGCTTGAAATCCCACGAACAAAAAGCCCAAACCAACAGTAGCGATCAAACCTTTGATCAGTTGATCGCGATTTTTTGCTAACAAACCGTGATGCGCCCAAGTACAAGTTACACCGCTGGACAACAGCAACAAGGTATTCAGAAACGGCAAACCAAACGCACCCATCGGTTCGAAATCACCACCTACTTTACCGGGACCGTTGGTAGGCCAAACTGATTGAAAAGCCGGCCACAAAGTATCGTGTGTCGAACGGCCCGGCCCGCTTGGAAAGCCGGTTTCACCCAGCCAAGACACGGACAAATTACGTGTGTACCAAAGTGCACCGAAGAAAACGGCGAAGAACATGACTTCGGAAAAAATGAACCACATCATGCCCATACGATAAGAAATACCGACACCGTGGTTGTACATACCGGATTCGCTCTCGGTGGATTGCAAGGCAAACCACAACCCCAGCATCACCAAAAAAATTACGAAACCGGTCAACATCATGCCGGAACCAATCGACGAACCGTTCAGATGATTAGCAAACCCCGCCAGCGTCATCATCAAACCGCCGGTAGCCAAAACCGGCCATACGGCTTTATGCGGTATGTAATAACTATCGTGTGTAGACATATCCTTCCCCTCTATTTTTTACTGATGTTAGTGTTATCAAAAAAAGTGTATGCAAGCGTGACGGTCTTATAGCGTTCGGGTAACGCCGGCTCTACAACGAAACGGACCGGCATGGTTTTTTCTTCGTTTGCTGCAAAAGTTTGTTCAGAAAAGCAAAAGCACTGAGTCTTTTTAAAAAACTCTGCCGCCAAGCCGGGAGTAATACTAGGTATCGCTTGGGCAATCATCGGTTTGTTAGTGGTATTTTTGGCATAAAAATTAACGGTGTAGTATTCACCGGGATGCACTTTCATGCTTTTCACTTCTGAACGGAACAACATCGGAGTGGACTCGTTTAAGGACGTGAGAAACTCGACAGTCACCTCCCTATTTTTATCCACTTGATACGCCGCCTCCTGAACCGCTTGACCATCAACTTTACCGTTCAAACCGGTTAAATCGCAAAGCACATCGTAAAGTGGCACCAGAGCATAACCAAAACCAAACATAGCAATTGCGACAAGCGCCAGCTTACGGACCAACTTGATATTTTTTTGCCCAATATCGTCGCTCATTGCGAGATAGCCTTAATAACCGCAAATACGTATATCGTAAAGGCCACCGCAAACAACACCAAAGCCGTCAAAATGTTTTTCTTTTTTGTATCCATTTCATTACCCAATAAGCCATGTCAAATGACATGGCTTATTTCAGTCACTCATTTCAAGCCTTAAAAATGCTCGGTAGGGATTCTCGCCGGCGGTGTGCTGAAGGTGTGATAAGGCGCAGGCGAAGGCACGGTCCATTCCAGACTGTGTTTGCTGGCATCTTCCCAAACCTCGTCACTCACTTTTTCGCCGGTTCCACCGCGGATGGTGTCGATGACGATGTAAACAAACAACAGCTGGCTAAAACCGTAGATGAAAGCACCAATACTGGACACCATATTCCAATCAGCGAATTGAATCGCATAATCGGGGATACGACGCGGCATGCCAGCCAAACCCAGGAAATGTTGCGGGAAGAACAAGATGTTTACCGATACCGCTGACAACCAAAAATGCAGCTTGCCGATTTTCTCGTTGTACATATTGCCGGTCCATTTAGGCAACCAAAAATATCCGGCAGCCATCAGAATGAAAATAGACGCCGGCACCAAGGTGTAGTGGAAGTGGGCAACGATGAAATAGGTATCGTGGTATTGAAAATCCACCGGCGCTACCGACATCATCAAGCCAGTGAAACCACCCATCGTGAACAGCACCACAAACGCAATCGAAAACAGCATCGGCGTTTCGAAGGTCATAGAGCCCTTCCACATCGTAGCGGTCCAGTTGAACACTTTTACGCCGGTCGGAATCGCGATCAACATGGTGGCGTACATAAAGTACAACTCACCGGCCACTGGCATACCCACGGTAAACATGTGGTGGGCCCAAACGATGAAAGACAAGAAGGCAATCGCACCAGTCGCATACACCATAGAGGCATATCCAAACAGCGGTTTACGGGCAAATACCGGAATGATGGTAGACGCCACACCGAAGGTCGGCAGAATCATGACATACACTTCAGGGTGTCCGAAAAACCAGAAGATGTGTTGGTACAACACGGGGTCACCACCGCCGGCTGCATCGAAGAAGCTGGTGTCGAAGAATTTGTCGGTCAACAGCATAGTTACCGCACCGGCAAACACCGGCATGATAGCGATCAACAAAAACGCAGTGATCAACCAAGTCCAGACGAACAATGGCATTTTCATCAAGGTCATGCCAGGCGCGCGCATATTAAAAATGGTGGCGATCACATTGATAGCACCCATGATGGATGAGATACCCAACAAATGCACAGAGAAAATAGCGAACGGGAAGGATTTACCGTTTTGGAAAACCAAGGGCGGATAAAAAGTCCAACCACCCGATGGCGCGCCACCTTCCATGAACAAAGTGCTGGCCAACAACAATACGCCTGCCACCAACATCCAGAAGCTCATGTTGTTCATCCGTGGCAAGGCCATATCCGGCGCACCGATCATCATCGGAATCATCCAGTTTGCCAAGCCAACGAACGCCGGCATGACGGCGCCGAACACCATCACCAAAGCATGCATGGTGGTCATGGAGTTAAAGAAGTTTGGATCGACAAATTGCAGGCCTGGCTCGAATAATTCAGAGCGTATAACCAATGCCATGGCACCACCGACAAAAAACATTGCCAAGCCGAATACCAAATACAAGGTGCCTATATCTTTGTGGTTGGTGGTAAATATCCACCGTAAAACGCCCTTCTCAGGGCCGTGATCGTGGTGATCGTGATGATCATCATGTTCAGCTACGACAGCAGTCATACTTTATACCTCAGCAAAAATTAGAAAATGAGTTCATTGCGAAAATCAGTGAATTACTCATCATCGTCCCATTTAGGTGTGATTTTATTAGGCTGAATCTCATCACCCACGTTGTTACCCAATGCCGGCGCGTTTCTGATGTAAGTGATCAGTTCGGCCAATTCGTCATCCGGCAATTTTTTGAAGGCCGGCATTTTGCTCGTACCTGCCTGAATAAAACCAATCAGCTGATCCATATTGCCGGTGACTTTCGCGCTGCCTCGCAAAGCGGGGAACCAACCGGAGATGCCGTTACCATCGATCTGGTGGCAAGCCACGCAGTTTTTCAGATAAACAGATTCACCTTTTGCCATCAGCGTGTTGCGGGTTTGGTCGCTCAAATCAGGTGCTTGGTTCTGTTTCTCCAGAGTCGCTTTCACCCAGGCATCGTATTGATCCTGTTCCATCGCCACCACTACCACAGGCATAAAGCCATGGTCTCGACCGCATAGCTCGGTACATTGGCCGCGGTAAGTGCCTGGTTTATCCACTGAAGTCCAAGCTTCGTTGATAAAACCGGGGTTGGCGTCTTTTTTCCAGCCCAAATCAGGCACCCACCAGGAGTGAATCACGTCGCCAGCAGTAAACAGAAAGCGGATTTTCTTACCGACCGGCACCACCAGCGGCTTGTCCACATTCAACAAGTAATTGGGCACGTTACGCGGGTCCATGGAACTGACCCTATGAGTTTTTTCGCTGGCCTCGTCTAAATGGCTTTCGAAATGCACGCCGCTATCCAGGTATTCATACTCCCAATACCATTGTTTACCGGTGACTTTAATGCTCATCTCTGAGTCCTGCACCTTGTCCAAATCGATTACGGCTTTGGTGGCAGGAATCGCCATACCCACCAGAATCAGGGTAGGAATGATGGTCCAGATGATCTCAACAGTCGTATTCTCATGAAACTGCTCGGCTTTATGGCCCTTTGATTTACGATGATGATAAATCGAGTAAAACATAGTGCCGAACACCGCGATCCCAATAAACACGCAGATCCACAGAATCAGCATGTGCAAATCGTAGAGCTCGTTACTGAGTTGCGTCACGCCCTTCATCAGGTTGAGTGTATAGTCCGCATGCGCAGTCCCCAAGCCTAAAGCCATCAGGACTAAACAAGCGAGCAGTTGCTTTGTTTTCTTCACGGAGCAGCCTCCCCATTGGTAGTTATAAACTTGTATGCGTTATATCTTCGTAATATCGTCGCAAGACCCTTTAACCGGCGAACAATTCCATTTACTGATAATTATCATAAATTAACTGGGCAATTTTAACCCATGACTCACCCACAAACCAGAAGAGGTTTTCCCGTTTGTAAAAAATACACATAAAAAAGGCTTGGGAGCATCGCTGCTCGCAAGCCTTTTGTTGCGTAATAGAGACAGATTTATGCTGTCATTACTTCAATGCTTCAGAATACGCCATGTCGAATTTAGGAATATGGCTATCCAACCAGCTTTTGACCAATTGCCCCACGTCTTCGGTGACTTCGGCTTCGCCAGCATGAAATTTTTTCTGTAAATCCGCGCAGATACCGATCAACGCTTCGTGCTCGGCTTTGTGCCTATCATAACCAGCAAAGCCCTTTGCCACCATTTCCTTTTCTTCGTGAGCAAAGTGATCAACCACATAGGCAATCAGTGCATCCAGCGAAGCGCCAACGGTTGCGCGCGCGGCGCCGCCCGTGGCTTCATCGTACAGTTTATTCAGCAAACCGAACAAGGTTTGGTGCTCTTGGTCGGCAAATCCGACATTAGTGCCATATTGAGCCGCAGTCCAAGTAATTAAAGCCATATAACGTCTCCTGGTTGTTTTTGTAATGGAGTCGTCATTTTGAACATCTGGCCTTCATTTTTTTTGATTTACATCAACTTTTTGCCAGTTTGGCAAACTCAATTTAGCCGCCAACAACTCAAAATCGCCGGCAGCCGAAAACGGCAAAACCCCTAATAGAGGCGCATCCAGACGCTCAAGCAAATACGTTAGATTACCGTCAAAACCCGGCATAGCCTGATCAATTTGCACCGCCACCCAACCGGCACAAGACAAGCCGGCCTGGCGTATGGCCGACATAGTCAAGCGCGCGTGATTGATACAACCCAGCCTGACACCCACCACCAGAATCACCGGCAAACGCAAGGCTTGCGCCAGACCGGCATTGTCCAAAACCCCGCTCATTGGCGAATACCAACCGCCTGCGCCTTCTACCAGCACCACATCAGCCCGTTGTTCTAAGCGGGTAAATCCATCTGAAACAACATCCACTGAAACATCTACACCACCGCAAGCCAAATGCGGGGATATTGCCGCTTCAAAAGCGTACGGATTGATTTGCGAGTATTCTAGTGACACCGAAGCGTATTGCTGCATCAGTAGCGCATCGGAATTTTTCAGCATCCCGTCATGCCATTCACAGCCGGCGGCCACCGGCTTCATCCCCACCGTACTCAAACCTTGCATTTGCAGGTAGCGCATCAAGGCAATCGTCGTCCAGGTTTTGCCGACGTTCGTATCCGTACCGGTAATGAAGAACGCGGATTTCATAACCTTGCCCGCACGACAATAATTTCATAGCTGGCCACTACTTCACCGCCTACCATACTGTTCTCGTAGCGCCGAATCATGCGCTGCAATTGCGAACGGGTGGTGGGTCGCCGATTTCTGGCATCGCTAACATTATGCGCCCCCAGGTCTTTTAGCTCATGCATCAAGGCCAGTACCGTGGGGTAAGATAAACGATACATCACAGTATCCACATCAACCCGCCCAAAACCAGCAGCCCTTAAAAAACCGCCAATCTGCCCCGCACTATAAAAATCGTTAACATGAACAAAGTCGTCGACACCCGTCCAAGCGGCTTTCAGTTCTTTTAAGGTTTCCGGACCGAAGGTTGAAAATACCAGCTGCCCATCCTGACGCAATAATCGCCGTACATCAGCAAATACCGCCGGCAAGTCCTGACACCACTGCACGGCCAGATTCGAATAAACTTGTTGCAGACTGTTATCCGCAAAAGGTAGTTTTTCGGCATCGGCACAAACATATTCTACCGATACAGCACCGTTGTTCCGTCGCGACGCTTGCAGCATGGGCAATGCAATATCCAATGCCAAACAAGACTGATTCAGACCATCTAACGGCAAACATCGCGTCAAAAAACCGGTGCCGCACCCAATATCCAGCACCCAGCCCGTTGCGGATTGCAACGGATATTTTTGCAGCAGGGCTAATCCCACCTGACGTTGCAACATCGCCGCCGAATCATAACTCCCAGCCGCCGCCGCAAACGAATGCCTAATTTTGGCTTTATCCAACACCGCAAAACTCATTCAGCCGCAGCAACGATGTCGCATAACTGCTGGGCGTGCGATAAAAAAGGCACATGTCCGGCATTTGCGAGGAGATGTAGTTTGACGCGCGTATTTAAAGTTTTTACAGCTTGCCCGGTTTGTACCGGAATCAAAGTATCTTTATCGCCTTGCATGACCGTGGTCGGACAGTGCAAGCCCACCACGGACTTGCGCAAATCGCTATTTTTCAGAATTTGCAAACCACCCTGCAACGCATCGCGCGCTGGCGCATCGCACTCATGTACTGCCAAGCGCAATTGCTGCAATAACTGCCGACTCTCAGGCAAGCCCTGCACTTGCAAACTCAAAAAGCGCTGCAAGGTCAATTTCGTGTCATCGCTAAGCTGGGCGACAAAACCATCCAACACCTCCGGCCTCACTCCCGGCCAATCGGCAGTCTTAACAAACTTCGGATTGCCTGATAACAAGAACAGCGACTGCACTCGGTCCGGACAGCGCGCCGCCATATCCAAAGCCACCGTCGCGCCCAGCGACCAACCTAACACGCTAAAGCGATTGACCGGAATCGCATCGAATAAAGCGGACGTAATAGCCGACAGGTCATATGCATCCAAACCGGCACTGCGGCCGTGACCGGGCAAATCCAGGCAAATCACCTGGCGATGCCGAGCCAGCTGCCTGGCAAATTCGCGCCAAATGCCGCTATGCATCGCCCAACCGTGCAGCATGACCAGCGGTCTGCCCCGGCCGTATATTTCTCTATGAATACCGGTCATGGCAAAGCCTTGGCCAATGCATACAGTAACGCATCGACCTGCTGTTCTGTGTGATTGGCGGAAAAAGTGATCCGCAAGCGCGCACTGCCGGCCGGCACGGTCGGCGGCCGGATCGCACTGACCCAAAATCCTTGCTCCAGCAAACGCTGACTAGCCGCCACGGTTTGCCCGCTGTCGCCAATTAGAACAGGTTGAATCGCGGTAAAAGAATCCATCAGTTGCAGGCCTTGTTGCTGCGCACCTTTTCGGAAACGCCCGATTAAGTTTTGCAGCTGTTCGCGGCGCCACGACTCACTTTGCAACACCCGCAAACTGGCGCGAGTCGCCTCGGCCACAGCCGCCGGCAAGGCGGTGGTGAAGACATAACTCCGAGCTTTTTGAATCAGCATCTCGATCAAATCCTCGGAACCGGCCACGAAGGCGCCGAAGGTCCCAAATGCCTTGCCCAAAGTCCCAATCAAAATGGGTAGGTCATCCTGACTCAAACCAAAATGCTCGACAACGCCGCCGCCGTTTTTACCGAGCACACCAAAACCATGGGCATCATCGATCAGTAAGCCGGCATGATGCTGTTTGACTAACTCAACCATGGCGGGCAATGGCGGCAAATCGCCGTCCATGCTGAATACACCGTCGCTGACCACCAGAGCCTTGCCGGAAGCAGCAGCGAGCTTAGTCTGCAAATCTTCACAATCGGCATGCCGATAGCGCTGAAAACGCGCCCGTGACAACAAACCGCCGTCCAACAAAGAAGCGTGATTCAAACGGTCCTCCAGCACTGTATCGCCGCGACCCAACAATGCCGAAATCACGCCGAGATTGGCCATATAACCGGTCGAAAATAGCAAGGCTCGCTCCCGACCGGTAAAGGACGCCAATTCTTCTTCCAAACCATGATGCGCGCTACTGTGACCGCAAATCAGATGCGCAGAACCGCTGCCAACTCCGAAGCGATCAACACCAGCTTTAAACGCTGTAGCAACCTCAGGATGATTAGCCAGCCCCAGATAGTCGTTACTGCAAAAATTGATTAGCTGCCGGCCATCGACATTCAGCGTAATGCCTTGCGGACCATCGACTACCCTGCGGCGCCGATATAGGTTATCGCGCTCCAGCTGCCGCAGCTGGCCGGCAAAGTCGTAGAAATTATTGGCCATTAGGCGTAGCTGGAACCGCCCATTTTAACGCCCAAACGTTCGAACAATTGCTGGTCGTGGTTAGTCATCGGGTTATCGGTGGTCAGCAGTTTATCACCATAGAAAATCGAGTTGGCGCCGGCCAGGAAACACAAAGCCTGCATCTCGTCGCTCATTGCTTTGCGGCCAGCCGACAGGCGTACCCGCGACTGCGGCATTAGAATTCTGGCCACGGCGATGGTACGCACAAACACGATAGGATCCAGCGCTTCGGTGCCGTGCAATGGCGTACCTTCCACCTGCACCAACATATTGATAGGCACGCTTTCCGGGTGCTTGGGCATATTCGCCAGTTGCAACAACAATTTGGCGCGGTCAGTTTGCGATTCGCCCATTCCAACTATCCCTCCGCAGCATACATTGATGCCGGCATCACGTACCCTTTCCAGCGTATCCAAACGGTCCTGATAAGTACGGGTCGTGATGATTTCGGAATAGTAATCTTCGGAGGTGTCCAGATTGTGGTTGTAATAATCCAGGCCGCCGTCCCTCAAGGCTTGGGTCTGCTTATCGCTGAGCATACCTAGCGTTACGCAAGTTTCCATACCCAGCGCTTTCACGCCCTGCACCATTTCCACGACTCTTTCGATGTCTCTGTCCTTCGGACTACGCCAAGCCGCACCCATGCAAAACCGCGACGCGCCCTGCTCCTTGGCTTGCTTCGCGGCTTTTAAGACGGCGTCAACCGGCATCAAAGCTTCCGGATTTAAATCGGAGTCGTAGCGCGCACTTTGCGGGCAATAGCCGCAATCCTCGGAGCAGGAACCGGTCTTGATGCTTAACAAACTGCTCACCTGGATCTCGTTGGGATCGAAATACACCCTGTGCACGCTTTGCGCCTGAAAAATCAAATCGTTAAAGGGTAGCGCCAGCAAAGCTTCGACTTCGTGTAATTGCCAATCGTGACGGATGGTGGCCGTTGATTCCAAGGGTTTCTGGCTTGCAGACATTCTGATAATCTCCGAAAAGTGAGGACAAAACCGGCGTCGGACACCGACTCATCAACCTGTATTTAAAATTATGGTAAACAACTGGCTGAACATTATACAGAAGAAATTGCTGCCGCCACGTTGCGTGTTATGCGCAAGCCCGGGATACGGCGATTTAGATTTGTGCCTGGGCTGCTTGACCGACCTGCCGCGCAATCTTTCGTGCTGCTACCGTTGCGGAGAACATTTCGAGACCGCGATTGATATGCCGCAACTCTGTGGCCGCTGCCTGAAAAAATCGCCGGCCTTCGACGAGACCTATGCGCCGTTTTTATACCAAAGCCAGATGCGCTATTTGATCGGCCAATTAAAGTTTGCCAACGATTACAAAAACGCCCGCTTAATCGCGGCCCTGCTAGCCGAGCATATCGCGGAAAGTGCCGAATTGCCGGATTGTCTGTTACCGGTACCACTGCATCCCAAGCGCTATCGGCAGCGCGGCTTCAACCAATCGATAGAAATCGCCCGGCATTTGTCCCGGCAACTCCGTATACCACTGGATTTACATAGCTGCGTTCGCCAGCGCGATACCGGCCACCAAACCGGCTTACCGGCCAAGCAGCGCCGGAAAAACATGCGTTTGGCTTTCAAGATTATCAAGCCCCTGACTTTTCAACATATCGCGATTATCGATGATGTCATGACTACGGGCGCGACTGCCTCGGCGCTGGCTGCTACGCTAAAACAAGCCGGAGTCAGCAAGGTCGACGTCTGGGTTTGCGCCCGCGCCTGAAACGGAATCTCAATTATCCTGGACGGCCGAGGCGGTGAGTGGCAAACCAGAATTTTGCAAGGTGTTGAGAGCAGCCAGCAACTTTTCCCGCCGCGAACCGAGCAGTTGAAACCCGTGCATCAGCATAGTGATTTCATCCTGCAGATTGTGTTGATCGACGCCCATGACATTTAAAGCCTCGACCGCCGACGCCAGCGCCAACTCGTGCCGACTTTGGTAAGGCCGTTTAAAGCGGGTCTGAAAGCCGTCCCGCAATTTTTGCAGCAATTCTTCGAAATGCTGTTCGGTGAAATCCTCGGCCTGCATGCGTTCCAGCAACACCTGCTCGGCATCGAATACCTCAGTGTGAAAAGCCTGCCGATAAGCCGCGCATAATTGTTCCACCAAGTTTTTATGCTGTTCTTGCTGTCCTTGTAGCTGCGCCACCAATCGCGCCGCATTTTCTTCCAGGCTGAACATCGGCCGTTGATAACGCATCGCATGCAAAGCCTCCAGCGTCGCCACCAGTTCGACCAATCTGGGCTCAGCATAATTTTCGGTTTCCAGCCAGCGATAAAACAGCGGCTTGAAGGCATTCGGAAAACGGCCGAATTGCTCGCAGTAGGTTTCTACAAATTCGCCGATAAAGCGTTCCAGCGCCGGTTGATCGAGCAGTTGCTGCTTCATCGCCAACAACAACCTCCGACTCAACTCACTGATACTCATTTCCGCTCTATCAGCAGGACTTAGCGAGTTAACCGGCTCAGCATCGGCATCATCACCCACAATTTGCCTGGTCGGCGTAGCGCTTAACAGCCTTTGCCAGTACTCCACCAACCCGGTACCTGCGGTTTCGCACCCGATGTGCTTGATAATATTATCCGCCAAGGCCAGCAAACAGCGACTGGCCGGGGAGTTGACGACCAAATCCACTACCGACATCTGTAAAGCCACGGCTTTGGGCAGATTCTCGTCGCGAATCACAAAGCCGCCGTACTCCACTTTCAATTTCAAGCATTTTTCCGCCACGGCGGCAAACCGCCGATAGGTATCGGTCGCAGCCGGGTAGTCCACGGCCTGATTGACCACGACGCGCAGGCTGCCCGTATACTGGCGGGTATTCAAAGACTTCAGCAGCGCAAAGGCATCGGTTAGCGCCGCAGGATCACCGCTGACCACTAAAAAAGTTGATTGCGCCAATTCGATAAAGCGCAACAGCGTTTCCGTATGCGTCGCAGCCGTGTCGATCAAAAAATAATCGAATTGCGTTTCCAGATCCGCCAACGCAGCCGCCAGCCTATGTGTCTGCTCGGCGGAGACCGGCGCACCACCCATTAGATGCGCAGCTGACACGACGCCAACACCGTCGCCGGTTTTCAGCAACACCTCAGCAATGGCCTTTTCACCGCGTAACACCTGCTCCAAGCGATGTGCCGGCCGCAGCCCGAGCAAAGTAATGATATTGGACAAGCCGGTATCGACATCGACTACGCAGACCCGCTTGCCGCGCAAAGCCATTGCCGCCGCTACATTAGCCACCACACTGGTTTTACCGACGCCGCTCTTGGCACCGGCAAACACGATAAGGTGCGGTTTTGATGGGCCCTGTTCTGAGATATATAAACTGTCCATGATGGCAATGAAATAGGCTGTTTAGGTCGCGTATAGATCGGCAAACCAAACCAGCCGAATTCGAGCAATATTGTAAGCCCAATCTATAAATTCATGAATTCATACAACAAACCAAATTGTAAATGTCGGCACATAAGCGACAGCCCGGACCGTATCGCCGGCGAATGGTCGATTAGCCACCGTCTTCACGTATAATGCCCCGTCCACAAAACGACTACACATGCCATGACCACACCGCGTCTCGCCTGGGCTATTACCGGCTCAGGACACTATATAGAAGAATGTCTTGAATACATGCTGACGCTGGATAATGTTGATTTGTATTTGAGTCAGGCCGGCGAGGAAGTCTTGAAAATGTACGGTATTCGCCTGGACGACATCCGCGCCAAGATGCCGGTGTATCGGGATAAAGCCGCCTCGGCGCCACCGGTCGGTTTGTTCTACAAAGGTCATTACCACACCTTTGTCATGGCCCCCACTACCTCCAACACCATCGCCAAATGCGTGCTGGGCATCGCCGATTCATTGGTCACCAATTTGTATTCCCAAGCTGGCAAATGCCGCGTGCCCAGCATCGTCTATCCCTGCGACACGCTGCCGGAGATCGAAACCACGGCACCCGGCAAGAAAAAATTCATGGTCTATCCGCGCCCCATCGACTTGGAAGCCACCGACAAAATCCGCAGCTTTCCTTACACTCAAGTAGTTGATGATGTCGAACAGCTAATCGTCGCCGTCAACACGCGATTGGCCAGTCTATGACCGAACGCATCCTGATCATCACCGGCCGACTGGCGGAAAAGCAAGTCCGGCAAGTATTAGAAAAAATGCAGCCGGATTTTCAATACAAAGTCTATGTGATGGGCGTGACGGTGGCGGCGCTGATTACCAGCGACATGATCATCCGCCGTCTGCCGGACGCGCAAGGCGCTGACCGGGTGATTTTACCGGGCCGCTGCCGCGGCGATGTTGACGCATTAGCACAACACTTTGGTGTGCCATTCGAACGCGGTCCAGAGGAAATCAAGGACTTGCCGCAGCATTTTGGCATGGCTGCCCAGCATTACGACCTCAGCCAATACCAAACCAAAATTTTCGCGGAAATTACCGACGCGCCCAGCATCAGCGTCGAGGCAGTCGTCGAGCGCGCTTATTACTACCAAGCCAACGGCGCGGATGTGATCGACATCGGCTGCCTGCCCGGCACGCCGTTTCCGCATCTGGCCGAGTGCATCCGCACCCTGAAACAGGAAGGCTTCACCGTCAGCATTGACTCCTTGGAAGACGCCGACCTGCTGGCCGGCGGCCAGGCCGGCGCTGACTACATGCTCAGCCTGACCACCAAAAGCTTGTGGATTGCCGACGAGGTAGCGACCACGCCGATTCTGATTCCGGAAACTCACGGCGACCTAAGTACGCTGGATAAAGCCATCGAAATCTTGAGCGCGAAAAACCGCGCCTTCATCGTCGATCCCATCCTTGACCCGATTCACTTTGGTTTCACCGACTCCATTGTCCGCAATCATGAGTTCCGCCGCCGCTATCCGGACGTAGAAATGATGATGGGCGTCGGCAATCTCACCGAACTGACTCACGCCGACACCTCCGGCATCAACGCAATGCTGCTAGGAATATGCTCGGAGCTGAATATCAACCATATTCTGGCTACTGAAGTCAGTAAACACGCACGCCGCGCCATCAAGGAAGCCGACAGCGCCCGGCGCATCATGTACACCGCCAAGCAGCACAATACCCTGCCCAAGCATATCGCGCCGGATTTGCTGACCGTGCATGACAGCTCGCCGTTTTTGAACAGCCGCGAGGAAATCGAAAGTTTGGCCGCGGAAATTAAAGACCCCAGCTACCGCATTCAGGTCAGCAGCGACGGCATTCATGTATTTAACCGCGATGGCCTGCACACCGCACAAGACCCATTTGATTTATACCCCAAACTGCACGTCGAAACCGACGGCGGCCACGCCTTTTACCTGGGTGTGGAACTGGCCCGAGCCGAGATAGCCTGGCAGTTGGGCAAGCGCTTCACCCAGGATCAGCAATTGAGTTGGGGCTGTGCCGCGCAAGGCACCGAGCCGGCGGTGGATTTACATACATTCAAACCCGCCGGCAACACCTTAAAAAAGCACGAAGACTAAGCCGTTTGTCGGTTGCGCTTGTCGTAAACTCGACAAAGCTTCAATTCATTTCTGCATTAGTCTCGCCAAAACCCCACTATTCCAGGCTCAGTTCATTTGGTATTGGTCTTGCTTGTTTCTAGGCTAAATCCCATTCACCCGAACGAGCCCTCGCACATGCCCGAGTTTCCGTTAAAACTGGCGGTCGCCACCAAGGACAACATTTCCATCAACGAACATTTCGGCCATGCCACGAAGTTTTCCGTGTATAGCGTCTCCGAAGCCAGTTGCGAATTATTAGAAACCCGCGAAGTGGCCAATTACTGCCTGGGCCAGCATACCGACGAGTCCGCAATGCCCGGCATTTTGGCAACCATTAAAGACTGTTACGCAGTGTTCGTGGCGCGTATCGGCGACGGCCCCACCGCCAAAGTCCATGCTATCGGCGTGCGCGCGGTTTCTGAATACGCCTATGCGGCGGTTGAAGAATCCTTGCTGGACTATGCCAAGCGCACCGCAGCCGGCGAGGAGATCGGATGACCCCTGAGCATGTGCAGCAATGGGTAAAAGATCACCCCCTCAGTCCGATTCACGTCGATTGCGCGGTGACGGTGATGCTGAAAATCATCGACGGCAAATGCAAAATGCGCCCGACCGAAACAGTGGTGATGGCGCTGCTGTACGACTGCGTCAAACACTTGCCCGGGCAACTGCTGCAAGACGATCTACATCCCTTGATTGCAAGCGCCCGCACTCGCGAAGACGACGAAGCCCTGAAAAATCTGATTTACGAAAAACGTCTGATGGCGGAAACCGCAATTTCACGGCCGGTCATGAAGGGCTTTAAAGCCATGATCCGCGAGCAAGGCTTGCTGGAGCGTCGGGATACAGAAGAAACGGAAGCCTAAGTCGCGTTCAATCGAAAAAATCGCAGCTCATCTGTCCGCCCAAGCTTGGTGGACGAAATAAATCGCTACGCAATGCCGGCAGCGAACCGGTTAAATCCAGCTTTCTGGTGATTAACTTGAAGCGCTGCGCCAGCAAATCGGCGTAACTGCCGCTGCCACGCTGGCGCAGATGAAACCCTGCATCGTAAGCTTTGCCGCCGCGGCTGTCCCTGACTCGATTCATCACATGCTCGGCTTTTAATGGGTAGTTTTGTTGCAGCCATTCTGCAAATAAATCCGCCGTTTCCAAGGGCAGGCGCAGCAGTATGTAGTGCACGCTTTGCGCGCCGGCCGTATGAGCCGCGCTGACGATGCTTTCCAGTTCGTAATCGGTGAGAACAGGGATTAAAGGCGCCACCATCACCCCAACCGGAATCCCGGCTTCCCGTAAGCGCGCTACTGCCTCCAAACGACGTTGCGGCGCAGCGGCGCGCGGCTCCAGCGTCCTGGCAAGCGTTCTGTCCAGCGTGGTAATCGACAGGTAGACGCAAACCAAACCCTGCCCGGCCATCGGCGCCAAAATATCAATGTCGCGTTCGATCAAGGCCGATTTGGTGACGATACTGACTGGATGCCGCGTCTCTGCCAACACCTCCAAAATTTGCCGCATGATGCGCTGCTGCCGTTCCAGCGGTTGATAAGGATCGGTATTGGTACCCAAAGCCAGCGGCGCGCAACGATAATTGCGTCTGGCCAACTCTTCGCGCAACAACCGGGCCGCGTCGGGTTTAACCAGAATTTTGCTCTCGAAATCCAACCCGGCGGAATAGCCTAAGTAGGCATGGGTCGGCCTGGCAAAGCAATAAATACAAGCATGCTCGCAACCGCGATACGGGTTTATCGACCGATCAAACGGAATATCCGGCGAATCGTTATAGGTAATCACCGATTTGCTGCTATCGATAATGACTTCGGTGGGCAACGGCGGCAACGCTGCATCCAAACAGCCCCAGCCGTCGTCTTCAGCCTGCCTGTTCAATTTTTCAAACCGACCGACTGCATTACTGATACTGGCGCGACCTTTGTAAATTAATGGCTTAGGCATAGCATCATCTTCAAGCAATTGATAACTGGGCAAAGGGATTATACCCAGCACGCGCCAATCTCCAGATAGTCGCACAGATTTTGCCACCCGAATTTGGCTTTACCGGTTCAGCGTCTAATCTTACATCCGCTCTTGAACACTCATCAGACGAGGGCCAGACAAACGACGAAAAAGCCGCTAACCAAATATATCACCGGGTTTAATTCAAGTTATCTGCTGCCAAATCGACAGTAACGTCGGTTGCTATCAAAACGGCCTCACTAGCACACTCATTCTGGCAGGGAGCTAACTATTGAAAGGGGAGCACCGACCGCGAGAAAAATCCAAGCTTCATAACCGTCAAGAACATGAAGGCGAACGGTATTTAAACAACGGGAAAAATCACAGCGCAAAAAAAGCTCGCATCGCTGCAAGCCTTAGTTTTGTTTGGGACAATAATGACCGCGGCGTCTAGTTAATTAAAAACTCCGAGAAAAACACATCACGAAAACCGTCGCTATTTTGAATTTTGCTCAACAGATCAGTTATCACTTGTTTGGTTTTCAAGCGTAAGGCTTCGCGCTGTTCCATACTTTGCAGGTCGGCACTTTTCATGCCGCTAAGCATCATTATCATTTCATGGCGCAGAACCGGCATATGCTTTTTAATGACTTCCAAATGATCGGCACCTTCCACCAGTAACTGCACGTTCAACATCAGGTATTTTTTTGGCTCGGCCAGATTGACGGTAAACTTGGGTTTCATCTCCAGATACTCTATGACCGGCCCGGCGCTTTCGTCGGCTTTTTTCTCGCCGGAGTTCGCCCAGGTCATCGCCGGCAACAGCATCAAACTGATCAACAAAATAAATGTTCGCACGGATTCCTCATATAATGTAGTGACTACACCAAAAGTATATTCCAATTTCGCCATTTGACACCATGAAACCACAAGCTATCGGCCCGGTCATGATCGACATCGAGGCCCACAGCCTCAGTGCGCTGGACAAAGAAAAAATCGCTCATCCCAATACCGGCGCCTTAATCCTATTTTCCCGAAACTACGACAATCCTCGACAAGTCGCTGACTTAATCAAACAGATCCGCGCTGCACGCAACGGTGACATCCTGATCGCGGTCGATCAGGAAGGTGGCCGCGTGCAACGCTTTCAAAATGGCTTTACCCGCCTGCCGGCGGCGGCTTTTTACGCCGAACAACCTGAGTTGGCAGAAGCTGCCGGCTGGCTGATGGCCAGCGAACTGCTGGCCGTGGATGTGGATTTCAGCTTCGCGCCGGTATTGGATGTGGATTGCGGGGTTAGCGAGATCATCGGTAACCGCTCGTTTTCCCAAGACGCAAAATTAGCCGCAGAACTGGCCGGCGCATTTCGGCAAGGCATGCGCAGCGCCGGCATGGCTGCCACCGGCAAACACTTCCCTGGTCACGGCGCGGTGGCACTGGATTCGCATTTGACGCTACCCGTCGACGAACGCGATCTGGAAACCATCCGCCAACAAGATTTACTGCCGTTCAAACAATTGATAGCGCAAGGCCTGGAGGCCATCATGCCGGCTCATGTGGTTTATCCGCAAGTAGACCGTTACCCGGCCGGCTTTTCCAGCTTCTGGTTACAGACCATTCTGCGCGGCGAACTGGGTTTCGATGGCGCCATATTCAGCGACGATCTGAGTATGGAAGGCGCGGCCAGCATAGGCGATTTCACCGAACGCGCCGGCTTGGCCCAACAGGCCGGCTGCGATATGCTGCTGGTTTGCAATAATTCGACAGCGGCGGAGCAAGTGCTGGATAAACTGCCCATCAGCCAAAACAGCAAACGCGAACAACGCCTGCAAGCGATGCGCGGCAAATGCCAGCTAGACAAAGATGCCTTAGCAAAAAGTGACAAATGGCAAACCATTTCCAAACAAATCAAGGAGTTTTATGAAGCCCATGCTTGAAGAAATCGGCATTGTTAAACAGCAAGCACTGCTGCTCCACAGCGCCGAGGAAGTCGAAGCGGCATTGGATAGCATGGCGGCGGCGATCACCGACAAACTGCAAGACAGTAATCCCTTGGTGTTGTGCGTCATCAACGGCGGCATCATCGCTACCGGCAAGTTACTGCCGCGCCTGGACTTTCCGTTGAATCTGGACAGCGTCCACGCCAGCCGTTACCGCAACGCCACCTCGGGCAGCGACATACATTGGCTGTTCAAACCGACCACGCCATTGGCCGGCCGCACGGTATTGGTAGTGGACGATATTCTCGACGAAGGCCATACCTTACAAGCGATAGTCGAATATTGCCAAGAGCAAGGCGCCAGCGCCGTTTATACCGCCGCACTGTTCGACAAAGACCTGCAAATCACCAAACCTATCAAGCCTGACTTTATCGGCCTCACTGTCGCCAATCATTACTTGTTCGGTTACGGTATGGATTACAAGGGTTATCTTAGAAATGCACCAGGCGTTTATGCCTGCAAGGAAGTGTTATGACATTGGCAATCATCGGCGGCACCGGCCTCACCCAAATCGAAGCACTCACCATCACCGGTGAGGAACGCCTGACCACACCTTTCGGCGAGCCATCCGCGCCTTATTTGCTTGGCGAGCTAAACGGCAAAAAATTGGTGTTCCTGGCCAGACACGGCAATCCGCATCGAATCCCGCCGCACAAGATCAACTACCGAGCTAATATCTGGGGTTTAAAACAACTAGGCGTTACTGAGATAATCGGTGTAGCGGCAGTCGGCGGTATCGGCGCGAAAATGGCGCCGGCCGTTCTTGCCATTCCTGATCAATTGATAGACTACAGCTACGGCCGCGAGCATACGTTTTTTGCCGAAGATCTGGAGCATGTCACGCATATCGATTTCACCGAGCCCTATACGCCTTCATTACGCGCCAGAATTATTCAAGCCGCGCAACAGGCAAACATTTCCCTCACCCCATCAGGCACTTACGGCTGCACCCAAGGGCCAAGGCTGGAAACGGTTGCCGAAATTAAACGCATGGCTAACGACGGTTGCGATTTGGTGGGCATGACCGGCATGCCGGAAGCCGCGTTGGCACGCGAATTGGATTTGGCTTATGCCAACATCTCGGTGGTTGCAAATTGGGCGGCCGGCGTGGTCGAGGGCGAAATCACCATGGCCGAGATCGAGAAAAACTTGGAAGTTGGCATGACCAATGCCATCGCCTTGCTGAAAGCAACGGTATTGTTCAACGACTAGCAGAAACAGAAACGGATTTTGACGAGGCCCGGATGCCCCGCCAAAATCCGCGAATTTGGGAAACGCAGATTACATTTCCCGAACCTTTGCAAAGCGCTTATCTTTTCGTGCCACCGCTGTGAAGTACATCATTGCGGTAAGCTGAGTTGGCGGAGTCTTCGGCGATATTTTTTGCCGCAGTAGCATATTTATCATGCTCGGCATTTTTTACCATCAGTACGGCGCCAGCCGCCAGTACGACAGCAATGACGATATAGAGCCAGAAATTATCTTTTTCTTGTACTTCACTCATTTTGTACCTTCCTTTTGTTGTTTGTGATGGTGGTGCTGAAAAAATTTCAACGGGGCAAAAGATAACAAACGGAAGCTTATATTTTTTGATATACATCAAACTTTTTATGGTTGTTGAATTTTATGCCTAGTCGCCGCCTATTTCTAAAGCATTCCGGTATTTTGCTGACCGCGGCTTTATTGACCGGCAAATTCGCAAACGTCCTTGCCGAGAGGTTGGCAACGCATTTTGCCGCCGACGACTTCATCACCCTTTACACGCAACTTATCGATAAGCGAACGGTGACAAGCAGCAACCAACTCAATTTGATCCTGCCCGAGATTGCTGAAGATGGCGCGGTGGTACCGGTCAGCATTACCAGCGAGCTGGAAGGCATCGAGAAACTGTATCTATTCGCCGATAAAAATCCCACGCCGCTGCTGGCGGAATTCGAACTCACACCACTCATCGCACCCCAGCTCACGGCGCGGATTAAATTAGCGGAATCTTGCAACGTGATTTTGCTTGCGGAACACAACGGAGCGCTACTGCGCACCAGCCGCTGGGTTAATGTGATGCGCGGCGGCTGCGGAACAGGTTGATATGACCAACAGTATAAAAATCAGAAGCCAACGGCGCGACGGCTATACGGAAGTTAAATTGCTGATCACGCACCCAATGGAAAACGGCCGCAATCGCGACGCCAACGGCGAATTGATTCCGGCGCATTTTATCGAGCGGTTACTGGTTAAATTAAACGATCAACTAATCCTAACCACCAATATGGCCGGCAGCCTATCCAAAAATCCGTTTTTTACGTTTAGATTAAAAGCAGGAAATAGCGGCGATAGACTCAGTGCCGAATGGACTGACAATAGACAAAACCAAGATCACGCCGAGCACGTGCTCGACTGAAGCATAGGCTAGTTAAGAATAATTTCGGCGGTCTGATTTCGGGCGCTAGCCACCAGAAAACTCAACGGCGATGCAGCAAATTGCCGTTCCAACTGCGCCAGCAGTTCCTCAGCCCGTTGCGGGTTGGCAACCGCGCAAAATCCGGTCGGCCCCCACGAAGTTTGACCTATCGCCACCGCGCCGTGCTCAGCCAGACTAGCCATCGCTGCCGCAACATCCGGACTGGTAAACACCCCACCCTGCACCGGCGCGAAGTGTTCGCCCACCGCCTGCTGCAACGCAGTAATCACTTCGCCGAATTTATTAAGATTGCCTTCAGCCAACGCCGGCAAACCCTGCATCAATAGCAAGTAACATAAGCGCTCGGCCTGGGTTTGCGGAAACGACGGCAATTGCTGAAAAGCGCTGACCTCCTGTTCGCCATGCAAACCTTGGCCGCGTTGATCAAACACCAAAATAAACCGCCAGTCTCCCGGCACCGCCATTTGCGCAATCATGGGCGGAGTTTTGGTGTCGGGTCCGCGACCGCCGTCCACCACCAAGCCGCCTGTTTCGAAGATACCGATACCAATACCGGAACGCGCACCGCGATCAGAGAGTTGGGCTATTTCCCGCACCGACAGATCCAAACCGTAAAAAGCATTCAACGCTGCACCAACAGCCAGAGCCATTTGCGTACCCGATCCTAAGCCAATATGTTCAGGAATGGCATGGTCGATAGTGATATTGAGTGCATCGGAAACGCCCAGCAGCTGACAAAATTGCCGGGTACATTTCAGCGCGCGCTCGGCGGACGGACCGCTGACTTGCAGGGTATCCGCGGCGGTTATGCTGAGCTGGGTATTGATTTCGTTCAGCGCCAAACCGATGCTACCGAAATGCCGCCCCAAAGCCCCGCTTAAATCGATAAAGCCCATATGCAAGCGAGCCGGTGCTATGACCGTCACTGATTGGTACCGCGCTTTCACCACCTGGATTCCGTCAAATACTAAGGAGCCGGCATTATAGCGGATGATGTTGGCGGGCCGAGATAAAATCAGCCACTTGGTGTAGATCGGCCATGAGAAAATCGGCGTGTTCGACAGCCCAGGCATCCGCCGGCTGTAACGACGGCACGAAGACGCAAGACGCCCCAGCAGCCAAAGCGGCGCGGACGCCGGTAGGCGAATCTTCCAACACCAAACAGTCCTCAACCTGTTGAGCCAATTCTGCGGCAGCGCGCAAAAAAATATCCGGAGCCGGCTTTGCCGCGGCGACCATATCGCCGGCAACGATATAAGAAAAAACATCCGTCAATCCGGCCCAGGCCAGGCATTGTTGCGCTGCCGCCAGTGCGCTATTCGTTGCCAGACAGAACGGCAAACGATACAGAGACAATACCTCCAACACGGCGAAAAAACCCGGTTTTACGGCGATACCGTGTTGCTGCACATGCGCAAGCCAATAATCGCTACTCAATTGTTGAAACTTGTGCAGATTGAAACCCGGACCACACTGCACCTGCAAACGCTGAGTCACTATTTTTCCGGAACAACCGGACAAGCTATCCCAAAATTCAGCCGGCAGCGCAAAACCAAGCTCATCTGCCCCGGCCTGCCAAGCCTGAACATAAGTCGGTTCGCTATCCAAAACCAGACCGTCCATATCGAAAATGACCGCCCGCCAATGCCGATCTGTCACCGGATGACCTTAATAAACTCGCCTATGGCTTCCCGATTCGAACCGACTACTATGCGCTGAACACCGTCTTGATCGACTTCCAACTGCCCGGCCACGCGAATCCGTTCACCGATTTGTGCCTGACCATTGTAAGTCGCAGTAAAACACACCACGCTATCAACTTGGGGATGTTTGATGGCAAACCGAGCGGGATAATCGAAACTGAATTGGTCTTCACACACTTCGGCGTCGATAGTGATGAAGCCCAGTTTACGATAACTTTTATCCTGTGCTTCCGGATCGGCGACCGCCAGCGACAAATCGAATTTGCGCCCATTGATCATGCCCTTGTTGTACTTGCGCTGCTCGTGCCAGACATATTCGTCAAAGGCAAAATCGCAGGCTCGCCGCTGGTAAGCCTCCAACCAGTCTTCATCGTTTAATGCCTGGCAACGATCTTCGGCAATCAAGGCTTGGACGATATTGCGCGCACGATGAAACTCGCCACGCTCGTAGCACACCAGATCAATATCGGAACTGTGTTTTTGCATAGCCACCAGCAGCGAGCCGGTCACGCCGAAACGGCTAAGGTCCAAGCCATTGGACCGCAACAAGCCGCACAGTTTATGCAAATCGGCCAATACCGGATCGCCGGGCTCCTCAGCCAACAAACGTTGCAATAATTTTTGAGGCTGATAATGCCGAACAATAGCGGCACTGGGCACGGCGTGTAAATGCGCATCAAGCAGTGCCGAATAATGCAGATACTGAGGGCAATATTGCTCAAGATGTTGGTTCGCCAATGCGGTGTCGACCTTGCGCCAAACGCCCTCCAGACAGAGGTAACGCAGAAAACATAGGACCTTCCCATTTTCCTGGCCCTGCACAACGACCGCGAAAATCAATCCTTCCGCAGTTTCTATAAAATCTTTGGCTCGATACACGGTTTTAATTGAACTCCACCCGGTTACGGCCGCCTTGCTTGGCCTTGTACAAAGCGGCGTCTGCCGCCTCCAGCATCTCCAGCGCGGTTCTATATTGGCCGACATAGGTTGCCACGCCCAAACTCAGGCTAACGCACTGAGTCTCGGTGTCGCCGTAAACGATGTTTTTTTCAAAAACTTGCCGGCGAATATTTTCAGCAAGCTTAAGGGCATCTTGCAAAGCCGTATCGGGCAGGATCGCCACGAACTCCTCGCCACCGTAGCGACAAATGAGATCACTGCTACGCTCCAATTGCTCCGTGAGAACTTTCGCCACCGCAATCAAACACCCATCGCCTTGCGGGTGCCCCAAGGTGTCGTTATATTTCTTAAAGTGATCGATATCGCAAATAATCAAAGACAACGGCGCTTTATTGCGGCGAGACAGCGCAAACTGCATGGCAAGATTGCTATCGAAATGGCGGCGATTGCCCAAGCCGGTTAATTGATCGCGCAGTGATAAACGCTCCAATTCCCGATTGGCGGCCTGCAATTCCCGCTGAGTGGTTTGCAGCTTTTGCCGCATCACATAAATCCGCTCCATCGCGATCACTGTCAATCGCAAACGGGTAGGATTCAGCGGCTTAGGCAGATAGGCGTCGCCGCCGGCCAAAATACCGTTAACGAACGACTCATCATCGTCGTGCATCGTAAAAAAAATGATGGGAAACCAATCGGCCTTTTTTAGCTCGCGGATGGCTTTCGTGGCCTCGAAACCGCTCAGCAAGGGCATTTCCACATCCATCAAAATTAAATCCACGTCTTGGTCGCCGACATATTGCAAGGCTTCGGAACCGTTTTCCGCATAGGACACCGCATGCCCCATTTCTTTCAGGCATTCCGCAACCAGCTGCCTGATCACTTTACTATCATCGACCACCAATATTTTCATTGTTCTTTTAGTTGGCTTAAGCAGACTCTAGGATTCTAGCGTAATTAATTGAACTCACAGAAAACAATTGATAAAACCGAGTCAATCCCCTATCCTCGCCCGCTGGCTTTTCAGCCTACCAACAATCCGTTATTCCCCTCCAAACCTTAGGAGAAATCATGAAGATCGGTGTTCCAAAAGAAGTTCACGACGGCGAAAAGCGCGTCGCTACCACGCCCGAGGCCGCTGAAAAAATCATCAAACTAGGTTTTGAAGTACTGGTGGAAAGCGGCGCCGGCGACAATGCCAATATTTCCGATGACGCTTATCGGGCGGCCGGCGTGCAAGTGGTCGCCTCGGCGCAGGAATTATGGCAACAGAGCGATATTGTCATGAAAGTCCGCGCTCCCGAATTTCATCCGCAACTGGCTATCGACGAAGCCGACTTGCTGCGCGAAGGCCAGCAATTGATCAGCTTTATCTGGCCGGCGCAAAACGAAGCACTAATGCAAAAATTGGCCGCCAAAAAAGTCTCTGTGTTGGCCATGGACAGCGTGCCGCGTATGTCCCGCGCCCAAAAAATGGACGCCCTGAGTTCCATGGCCAATATCGCCGGTTATCGGGCCATCGTAGAAGCCGCGCAACATTTTGGCCGCTTCTTCACCGGTCAAATCACCGCTGCCGGAAAAATCCCGCCCGCCAAAGTGTTAGTGATCGGTGCCGGCGTCGCAGGTCTGGCCGCGATTGGCGCTGCGAAAGGCATGGGTGCCATTGTCCGCGCCTTCGACACCCGGCCGGAAGTGAAAGAACAAATCGAGAGTATGGACGCCGAGTTCCTGATGCTGGACTTTCAGGAAGACGGCTCCGGCACCGGCGGTTACGCCAAAACCATGTCCAAGGAATTTATTGAAGCCGAGATGGCTTTGTTTGCCCAACAAGCCAAGGAAGTGGACATCATCGTCACCACCGCCTTGATCCCCGGCAAACCGGCCCCCGAGCTGATTACTGCCGAAATGGTGGCGTCAATGAAGCCCGGCAGTGTGATCGTGGATTTGGCTGCCGAACAAGGCGGTAACTGCGCGCTCACCGAGAAAAACCAGGTGGTGGTAAAGCACGATGTGACCATTATCGGTTACACCAATTTGCCCAGTCGCTTGGCTAATCAATCCAGCCAGCTTTACGCCACTAATCTGCGGCATCTGCTCACCGACCTTACCCCTGGCAAAGACGGCAACACTGTCATCAACATGGAAGACGAGGTGATACGC
This sequence comes from Methylomonas sp. PHL2-19, assembly GCF_059331595.1. Taxonomy (NCBI): domain Bacteria; kingdom Pseudomonadati; phylum Pseudomonadota; class Gammaproteobacteria; order Methylococcales; family Methylococcaceae; genus Methylomonas; species Methylomonas sp. PHL2-19. The sequence continues at coordinate 2,564,938 of NZ_CP196839.1, read as the reverse complement.
GGCGCGACCGTGATTAAGGAAGGCAATATCACTTGGCCGCCGCCACCGCCCAAACTGTCCGCTGCCCCCAAACAAGCGGCAGCCGCCGAAGCAGCCGCCGCAGTGGAAACCAAATCTTTGATACCGGAACCGATAAAGCAATGGTTGCCGATTGCCTTGGCTGCTCTGGTGTTCTTTGCGGTCGGAGCGACGGCACCTACGTCGTTTTTGTCGCACTTCACGGTGTTTGTATTGGCTTGCTTTGTAGGCTACCAGGTGATTTGGAACGTCTCACCGTCGCTACACACACCGTTAATGAGTGTGACCAACGCCATCAGTGGCATCATCGTGATCGGTGCTCTGGTGCAGGTGTCCTCGCCTGACTCCATAATCGGAATTTTGTCGGCGGTGGCCATTCTGATCGCATCCATCAATATTGCCGGCGGCTTTCTCGTGACACGCCGCATGCTTGAAATGTTTAGAAAATAAGGAGAGCTACATGTCAAACGGTCTAGTTACGATGGCATACATCGCAGCCTCGATTCTATTCATTCTCAGCCTCAGCGGCTTGAGCAAGCAGGACACAGCGCGGCGCGGCAATTATTACGGCATGACCGGGATGGCGATTGCGATTGCAGCCACGGTATTCGGCGGCAGTGTGACCGCCTACGTCATACTCACGATTGCCTTGCTGATCGGTGGCTTCATCGGCACCAAAGCCGCCGCCAAAGTGGAAATGACGCAAATGCCGGAGCTGGTGGCACTGATGCACAGCTTGGTTGGGATGGCGGCGGTATTGGTCGGCTACGCCAACGCCATGGATCACTCCAACAGTTTGGTCGGCGCCGAAAAAACCATCCACGAAGTGGAAACCTACATCGGTATATTTATTGGTGCGGTGACCTTTTCCGGTTCGGTGATCGCCTTCGGCAAGCTCTGCGGTCGCATCAGCGGCAAGCCGGTGTTGTTGCCAGCACGGCATTGGCTAAACCTGGCCATGCTGGTCGTTACCGTGATTTTGGGCGGCAGCTTTCTGAGCGCGGCAGAAAGCGGTGGCGGTATGCTGCCGCTGGCGATTATGACGGTGATTGCTTTGGTATTTGGGGTACACATGGTGATGGCCATCGGCGGCGCCGACATGCCGGTGGTGGTATCGATGCTGAACAGCTATTCCGGTTGGGCGGCAGCGGCTACCGGCTTCATGCTCAGCAATGACTTACTGATCGTCACCGGCGCCTTGGTCGGCTCCAGCGGTGCGATTTTGAGTTACATCATGTGCCGGGCGATGAATCGACACTTTCTCAGCGTGATTGCCGGCGGGTTCGGTAGCGCGGGTGGTGAAGCGGCAGAAGTGGTCGGTGAGGTACAACCCATTGAAGTGGAAGAAACAGCCCAATTATTGCTGGATGCCAAAGACATCGTGATCATTCCCGGCTATGGCATGGCCGTAGCGCAAGCACAGCACACGGTCAACGAAATCACCAAATTGCTGACCGGTCGCGGCAAAAAAGTTCGGTTTGCCATCCATCCAGTGGCTGGCCGTATGCCGGGGCATATGAACGTCTTGTTGGCTGAAGCGAAAGTGCCGTATGACATCGTGTTTGAAATGGATGAAATCAACGAAGACTTTCCACATGTGGATGTCTCCATCGTCATTGGCGCCAACGACATCGTCAACCCCTCTGCTTTGGACGACCCCAACAGCCCGATAGCCGGCATGCCGGTGCTGGAATGCTGGAAAAGTGCTGCCACTATCGTCCTGAAACGTTCGATGGCTTCAGGTTACGCCGGCGTCGGCAATCCCCTGTTCGTGCATGACAACACCCGCATGCTATTCGGAGATGCTAACGATAAATTGCAGGGCTTGTTGAAGGCTTTGCAGGGGTGACCTAAGTAATCCCATCGGTGACCGCCAATTTAGATAATTGGCGGTCACCTCAAACTGGGGAGCCGCAAAGGACAAAGAAGATTAAGCCTGTTTACGTTTCAGGCCCAGGAAACCCAGTAATCCGGTACCCATAAACCAGATCGCACCAGGCACTGGTACAGCGGCTGGCGTAATTGAAGTGACCAAATAAACGGTACTATTATCACTGCCCCATGCTCCTGCGCCATTGGTATTGATACTGTTATAGTACCAGACCCATTGCGCACTGGAATCGATACCGGAGTGGTAGCCCCAGGGCGATACTCCGTTTGCACCTTCTGCGACAATCGGGGATGCCGGATTCGCCAGCGAATCTACGTACATACTCCAACCGGTACCGCCAGTTGAAATAGTATTTGCGCCATTGCCGAATAAGTATTCGTTATTCGACAGCGTAAAAGTACCCAATGCTGCACCCGGGCCACCTTGATTGGTGACTTTTAAAATCAGATAGGAGACAGACGTGAGAGTTAAGCTGTCTACCGAAGAATACGTGCTGCCCCAATTGTTGCCGCTTAGGATAGCAGCGCTACTAATAGAGTTTGCGCTGGAGCTGACGTACGCTTCAAAGGCGTTATCGGCAGTAAAAGTGCTGGTAAGTAAAGTCGATGCTTGCGCGCCTGATATTGAGCCAGCCAGAATAAGAGCCGAAGTCAGTTTTTTCATTTTTCAGATACCTTTAAGTTATGTGAGTAGCGTAAGGTTATCACTTGGTCGTTATCGATCATATTGCCCAAAAGCATTACGACCAAGCCTCCGGTAGTAATAAGCGCTAGTAGCCTAAACCCTGACTAAATAGAGCAGAGGCTGGTTTTGCCACAAGTTAAAAAGTTGGAGTGAATTTGTTTACCTTACCATCAATCTGGAACCTGATCATTACCACCCTCGTATTCATCTGGGTAGCCAAACGTGCCCAAACTTTGCTGGATAAGCAAGATTTGCCCCGTGGCACGACACGCAGCTTGCTGGTGTTTACCTTGGCCTCGCTGCTATCCTGGGGATCAGGCGAAGCTATCGACTGGACCGAAGCGAAAATCCGGGGCAAGCCACAAATCGCCTCTCGGTCAACGGAAGAAGAGATTGCTCAGCTGTTAGAGGTTTTCAACCAAATGCAAACGGCAACCCAAACTAAATCATCAAGCTATTAACGAGACATTATGAAAAGACTGCTATTGGGATCAACGCTGGCCTTTTGTGCCCCCACCTATGCTGACAACTATTTATCGTTTAAAGCACCGAATAAAGCCGATGCGGAAACTTGGCTGAATGCCTTTACCGATGCTCAAGATATGACCCGAGACGGCATGGTGTTAAAAAGTAATTTAAAGCGGGAAGAACTCTCGGAATTGCTGAAATCGCTGCGGGCAAAAGCGGAAACCTTGTTCGGTGATGTCGTATCGCCGTTCGGTGATTGCACGAAATCGGTCGAGTCGGTCAATTGGTACTGGCAAACACAACTATCGCTCATTACCGATCCAACGAATGATACCGATAGCAAGGCGGTTAGCTTGGTTACCCTCGCCTGGGAAGGCGGCGAATATTGTGCGATATGCTCACGCATCATCAGGGCTTTGCCGTAACGCTGACCCGAATTCTTCTAGCTTTAGTTAGGACTAGTTGAGACGAAAGCGATAAAGACCTGCCTTCCACGACCTTTAGCACCAAGGTCTGTTATTGCTCTGAAAGCAGCCTTGCTTCTGATCTATCACTTAAATCAGTCTGGTAGCATGGGCACCGCTATTTATCGGGGGGAATTGGCAAAAATATTTACGCCCTCATAATGGCAAAATGCTGAAGCGCCTGTCAGCCAGTCCGCGGCAAACATACGCGAAAGCACGTGCCCTTCCCCAGTTCGCTCTTCACCTCTATTCGCCCATTGTGCTTTTTAACGATCCCATAGGATAAGGACAGGCCCAGGCCTGTGCCCATGCCAACTGATTTGGTGGTAAAAAACGGATCGAAGATTTTTCCAAGCTGTTCGGGCTTGATGCCCTTGCCGGTGTCCTCCACCTCAACCCAAACATTTTGCTCGTCATACGCGGTACGAATCGTAATTCGGCCGTGATCCTCGATGGCTTGCACGGCGTTGATCAAAAGGTTCATAAACACTTGGTTGAGCTGGGACGCGATGCAGTTAATCTCGGGGATTCCGCCGTATTCCTTGACGACGTCGGCCTTGTACTTAATCTCGTTCCACACCACGTTAAGCGTACTGTCAAGACCGGCCTCAAGATTCGCCGATTGCTGTTCCAGTTCGCCGACGTGAGAGAAATCCTTCAGATCCTTAACGATGCGCCGCACTCGCTGCAGGCCGTCGAGGGATTCCGCGAGAAGATCGCCAATATCTTCGCGTAGATAGCCGATATTGATTTCCTGCTTCAGATGCGTGATATTTTGCAAGGCCTCATTTACCAACGACCCTTCAATCCGTTCGTAAGCCGCCAGCAGTGCCAGCATGCCATCGACATACTCTTGCAAGGTGCTCAAATTGGAGTTGACGAAGCCAATGGGATTATTGATTTCGTGAGCCACGCCGGCCGCGAGCTGACCAATCGAAGCCATTTTTTCGGATTGCAGCAGTTGCATCTGGGTTTCTTCAAGCTGCCTGATCAGTTCCTCTTGACGCGCCTTCTCGGCCAGCAATTGCGTATTGGCCATTTGCAGGGATTCAGTGCGCTTTCGCACCTGTTCTTCGAGCTCGTCTCGGGAATCGCGCAATGCTTCCTCGGCCCGTTTGCGTTCGGTAATATCGTTAAAGCCGAAGACGCGGCCGATGATGTGCTCGCCTAGATACTGCGGCCGGGATCTACATTCGAAAATCCGGCCATCATTGAGGCTCAGAATATCTTCGGTTTCGCTGTTGCCGACTAGCTCCTGTAGGCGCATACGAAATATTTCCGGCTCGGCAACCAACCCGGCAATAAACTCGAGAATATCCGCTTCCTCCCCCTCCAGCAGCAACTCGTCGGAAATGCCCCACATGCTGCTGAACTGGCGGTTCATGTTGGCAATCTTGCCATGCCAATCGATGACTAGAATGCCATTGCCTGTCGATTCCAACGTCGCCCGCAATTGAGACAATATTTGGGCCAGAGCATCCTCGGCCTTGTGCTCGTTCTGTACATCCCTGGCCTGCACCAGAATCAAAGGGCTTCCTGCGTGATCAATGACTTTGACGGATTTGGTCACCGTCAGCATCGAACCGTCGGCGCATTGGTAAAGTCCGTCCTGGGTCTCGATATCCTGGTATTGGCCGTTACGGACGTCCTCCCAATAAAACACGTCTTGCAATGAACTTTCGATGTTGGTGATCGGCATGGCCAGCAATTCGGCTTCCGAATAGCCCAGCATTTTCTCGACAATCTTGTTGGCAACGATGATCCGCAACTCACCGGGTTCAACCAACAACATCATATACCGGCTGTAATCAAGCATCAGATGTTCGAGGCTTATCATCCGGCTCGCTCCTGCCCAGGCGTATTCGGATCGAAATAGTAATTGACCCGTTTGCGCGGACTGAGATAGTTGTATATCTCCCGCGGGACCTGCGCCGGCCTGATCGCCTTTGCGATATTCGCATCCGCTTCGCACGCCGTGTCCACCAGAATCGCGTCATCCCTGGGAATATCCGCGTCGTAAATCAGCACCAGCGGTTTCATCGGCTTGGCGGTATTGACGGTGACGACCATGCCGATCACGCCATTGGAAAACTGCACGATGGTGCCGGGCGGATAAACGCCAAGACAACGGATGAAGACCTGGAGCAGTTTCTGATCGAATTTGTTGCGCAACTTGGCGAACATGGTCGACAGCGCCTCGTGGGGCGTCAGCGCATCGTTAATATTCACCGGATTGCATAATTCATCGTAGTGGTTGGCAATGACAACAATCCGGGAAAGCAAACCGATAGCCTCACCCTTTAGTTTATTAGGGTAGCCAGTCCCATCGAACCATTCGTGGTGTTCGCGGATGATGGTCACCACGGCCGGCGCCAATCCCAGCCGCTGGCCAATATCCGCGCCGTACTGGCAATGCATTTCAAACAAATGCCGCTCAGCCTCATTAAGCGGCTCCTTTTTCATCAGAATTTTTGTCGGAATTTCCTTATGGCCAATATCGTGAAACAGCGCGCCTATACCCAGGCTGCCGACCAGTTCTTGCGGAAGCTGGATGTCGCGAGCCATCATCAGGGACAGCATGGTGACGTTCAAAGAGTGGTAATACATTTCCTCGGCACCCGCTTTGCCGATCATGACATGTATAGCAAGTTCCGGTGCGCAAAGCAGCGAGTCGACAATTTGGTCCACCAATTGCCCAGCCTTGCGCACGGTTTCCGCCGGCATGGTAAACAGGCTTTTCTCAATGCCGTGTATCGTTTTAGCGGTATCGATAAAGGCATTTTCAATCCGCGCCGCCACCTCGCGCTGCTGCTGGATCCGCTCGACCAGCGCCAGTTTGGCTGCCAACGCCGGCGAAATATCCGGCTTGGCGGCAACCTGTGGTTGCTCTACCTGCTGTGTTTTTTTAGGCAGCGGATGGACATCGCTGAGGGCCGGATCGTAACGAATCGATTTCAGCCCAAGACCCTGCAGGGTCTTGATCTGCGCCTCGTTTTTAATCTTGAAATGGCTGAACGAGAATGGGTGATCAAACCACTTGAGATTGAGGTGGATATACAACCCGACCCGCAGCTGATCCATGGTGATGTTGAGGTCATCTTGCATAGGGATTGGCAGTTCGATCAACTTTTGTCAGATGGAAAAATGTCGAATTCATACCGTCTCTACTCATACGCCGCCCCAGACCACTCCCGGTTTTGCGATCATCTTCATACGGAAGACGCCGCTTCAGTGAAGTTTGACCGGAAGCGTAGGGGAAATAAGGAAAATAAGCAAACCAGTGGTCAAATCCAGTTGGACCCTATGCCAATCAAAAGCTTGGGAACTGAATAGCAACTCATTCTCCTCATACCCCCTTAGCAATTGAGCCATGTGTTTCCCTCCTTCTGCATCCGGACGATGATCCATTAGAAGTTAGCTAAGAGTGCCGGTGCTTGCGTTGGCAATTACCTGAAGGTGTTTAGCTTAGCGAGATCTTTTATCCCGTTCCAGTTCCAAATATTTATGCCGCAAATCGACATAATTGCCGCCTATCCATTGCCAAAATGTCGCCGCCGCTTCCGGGTCAGTGCTGATTAACTTCACGGCTATCGCGCCGTTGCTGCTGATGTCGGTAATCTGTGCGTCAATATCAATGCTGGCTTTGGTTTTGACGACGCGCCTGTCGGTATCGACCCGAAAAGTCACCGGTTCGCCCACTTGAAACAAGATGTCGCGTTTTAAGCCGCCCAAAAACTTCAGGCTATACTCCGAAACCGATTGAAACGGCAACACGAACTCTGCATGCCAACGAAACGGCGGACACTGGATAGGTCCGGCGTTCTTGGGAAAATGCACGGTATAGCCGTCATCGACTTTGGCTTTAACCACCCCCCGGGTATAAATTTCGTGGCAATTGGTCAGTACCGCATCGCCCGGCTCCAGACCGTATTTTGCAGCGTGTGCAGTCAGGCTGTTGAAAGCCAAGACAAGTCCCAAAACGATTGTTTTCATGCTGCTCTCCTGATTATTATTGTTTACTTTCATCCCTAAACTTACGGCTCGGCCAACCGGATACTGGAGATCAAATTCCTCCCCCAGCTTGGCGGGTGTACCCTCAGTCTGTATCCGCCACCAAGCGTTGTCAATATGTTGCCTACAATGCAGCTCAGCAGCAGGCGGACAACCCAATCCCTTCTTTATCGCGGTTGCGGTGTGCTGGGTTGATATGGACCCAGCAGACTACGTACCAAGGTATTGGTTTCGTCTATATCCACAGTGATCATATGCCCGGTGTTAGTGCCTAGATAGGGCTGCATTGCTGCTGCCATATACGGGAACACCAGACGTAAGTCGTTACTGGAACCGTTACTTTGTACGCTGGTTTTCCATAACTGTTTGCGTTGCTGCTGTTGCAAATAGGCTTCTTTATCGCAGGCTTCCAACACCAGATAGCGCCGGAACGTCGTGTAGGATTCGGTGCGTTGCGAATAGCCGCCGTAACCCCAACCAAAACCGGGATAATAGCCATTGTAAAATCGGGACATGCGGTACGGATAGTAATAACCCATGTCGTTCCACAATGGTACTTCGTAGCTATACTGGTGGACTTCCGGCGCACCGACCCCGTAACTCAAGAACATCACCAAGTTGCTGTCCTGCAGACTGTTGGCCTTGCTGTAACCGCGGTTAGCCAGGACTTTTTCGATATAGGTTTTAAACTCGATAAACTGCAAATCCTGTTCGTTTGCACCGGCATTCCCCGGCAATACCACGAATCGCATATTGCTTTGCGGAGCGCTAACGGCGACTAACGAATCGATTTCCGTGCGGAATTGCAGAGGACGCGGTGTAGTGCTACAAGCCGCCAATAATGCAGTCATTAATAAAACCAACAATCGATAACTTACGCCTATGAATTTATTGCTGTGCATGGTCACTCCCTGTTTCGTTCGTTGAAGCATTCTCTTGCCATAAGCTTTGCGTGCGTTGCTGCAAGCGAATATCGGCAAGTACCTTTTTATCGTGCAATTCCGCCTGGTGGGCTAATTGTTCCGAGAGCTGCTGACTTTCCGCAAGCCTTTGCCTAGCCTGCTGGGTTTCCTGGGCCAGCAACTCCGCTTCCAGACGCATGGCCTTTAATTCGTTTTCGTGGCGTAGCTGTTCGGCATACAAACGCTTCTCAAGTTCCAACTGCTGAGTAAGCTGATCTTGTTTGTCTTCCAACAAGCGCCGCTGTTTTTCGGCTTCCTGAGCCTGCATCAGTAATTCCAGCTCGGATATGCGGCGCAAATGTTCCAGTTGCAGGCGTTTTTCGTGTATTTCCTCTTCCTCCTGCAACCGCTGCTGCCGGGAGAGTTCGCGGGTGCGTTCTTCATTCAATTCAAAAGTCTTTTTCAACACGTTCAGATAAACGCTATCTCGCCCCAACTGCACGTTCGGAAATTCGTTAAAGCTGGCAGTGAGACTACACAGCGCTTGCGATTGAATATGCTGTTGCATTAATACTTGGTTAATAGCCAGCGCAATGCGTTTCTCGGTGTCAATTAGACCGGTTTGAATCCAGTTGCCATCAGACAGCTTTTGCAACTCAAGATTGACCACATCGTCGATAATGTCGGCATACAACTGCTTGATGTGTTGGTTAATCGTGGGCAGCATTTCGCTGTTTTTCAGCACGTAAGCCAATGTGGCCTGAAAGCGCAAATCCAGCGCCAAGTCTACAGTGCAAAAATCGTCGAACATACTCACCTGGCGCCGGTATTGCCAGGTTTCTATCGTCAGTGGGTGGATATGATGATAAAAGCGTTTGACGAATTTCTTTGGCCGCAAAAAGAGTTTTTTATACGGCCCAAGTTTTAGCTGCACCACTTGCCGGTCGGCGTCAAAACCAGCGATCCATTGCTCCGCTGAATCGGCCAGCGACTCTTCAAATAAATCGCCGCCAGCCAGCCAGACTTCTAATTCGGTGCCGGGGCTATTCATGGCTAACACTACCGGCTGCGGCAGCGGCTTTTTGTTTAAGCGCGGCGATTTTGTCGGACATTTTTTCGGCAATCAGCGGGTAAAGATTCGGCGCAAACTCCACGGTTCTATCATCGACTTTACGCAAGAAACCGCGGCTGAGCAGCAAGCCGACCACGAACATCCGCGACCAATCCGAGTAACGGCGGGCTTTTTCCAAGTCGGATTTTTCGATGACCATTTCCAGTTCGTCGTTCTCGTTGATCCGAAACTCGGTGAATTGTCGCAGGCATTCAAACACCAGTTCTTCTTCCTGGATCGTCAACGGTCCCGGTGCGGTAAACTCCAAACGGTAAGACAATAACACCGTAAAAAAATCCACCATTGCCGCGCAGGCAAATGCAAACCAGGAAAACCCGCGCCACATCGCAAACGAGGGTTTAACTTCCTCAACAAACTGTTTATAGGTCATCAGCAAGGGTGCATCGGGTAAAGACATACCCATGCTGCTGGCAAGTTGGTTCACCCCAAGCTGTATATCCTGATAATTTTTTAAGAATTGTGTATAGGTGGCTTCCTTGTCGTTGGTTACATCCAGCTGATTCAAATTGCTTTGCAGCAGCCGGATATTGCTGTCCAAGGCCTGAAAAGCTTGTTCCTGCTGTTGTAAGGCCTGCTTTTTTTCCTGATATATCTGATTGTAATGGCGCCAGAACGGCCCCTCGCCTACCTGATTTTTATAGCCGGGGCCGATTTCATTATGCGTGCCGAAATAGGCTTGGCGGGCATCCAGCGAGGCTTTTTCCAGATCCTGTTTTTGTTGGTGCAGCATCTGGCTTTTAACTTGCAGAATACTGTCCAGATAATTTTTGGTTTGCTGTCTTAACTCGTTCAGCCTATTGATATGCAGCGTTTCCTGCTCGGATATTTCGTAAAACTTGAAATAGGAAAAAGTCACTGAAGCAGCAATCGCCACCGCCAAAGACGCCACCACGGTAAAGTAGCGCATCCTGTTGGCCTTCCAATGAATGCCGGCCATTTCCAAAGAACAGATAACGATGATGGATTGAATGGCGACGGTAATCACCAACGCAATCCAGGGCGTGATGAAATGCGATAAACCGTAATAGGTCGTAAAGCCGGAGGACAGGCTGAGCATTAGGACGATGGGTATCGTCCAGATACGCAACATGCTGACAAACAGGGTCTGAATGCGGTTAATAAAATAACCGAGTCCGGTAGAACGGATTTTGATGCTGGGATTTGTCATTATTATTTTTTGCTCCAGCAGAATGCGGGATAAAACGGCGTCAGCTCATACTTAAAAGCGCTCGCCGGTGTCATGAACAATGGCCACCACGGTTTTCTCCACGCCCATCAATGCGGTGCGCGCACCGCCCGAGATGACCGAAGTTTCGACTAGCTCCACCGCCAAATCAAAATCCGAAGCTTACGGTTTTTGATCATGTCGGCAACCCTGGACATAGCGCCCAGGACTGCCTGACGATTTGCTGGACCTTGACAAAAGCGCCCTATTTAGCAAGCGCCCCGCTTTCTCCGCGACTTGAATCATAGCCAGACCGATTCAGTCCATAACCGAGCCGCTGGGGTTTTGCGATGCCACCTTTGCCAGCACAGTCGCGGAGTTTTCCAACACGACTTTATGTAATTTCACTACCGGGGTATTGCCGATCAATTGCATTACATCGCTGGCGATAGGCATTGAGCTACCCCTATTATTTCTCGATTTTAAACGCTAAAAACACCGGGCTGCCATTACGTTGTACCAAAAGTGCTATCGATTTTTCAACCGGTAATTTCGCGACGATAGCGTTAAACTCGGCGGCATCACGCACCACATTATTTTGAATGCGCAAAATAATATCCCCTGGCTGAATGCCGGCGTCCATTGCTATGCCTTTGTTAACTTTTTGTACTATTACGCCGTTTTTCTCAACCTGCGATTGCTGGCGTTGCTCGGTGGTTAAATCGGCAACAGCCAATCCCAGCCGATTCACAGCGACTTCAGGCGCAGCGGCGGGCGCGTTTGCCAAAGAGGACGGTTGCGCAGGCAACAAGCCAATTTTCACGCTAAGATCCTGCTTATCACCCTGGCGAATAATTTTAACCTTGGCTTTTTCGTCGATAGGCGTCATACCCACTCTAGGCGGCAATTCACCGGACGTTTCGATGACTTGGCCGTTAAACTCAACAATAATGTCGCCAATTTGAATCCCGGCTTTTTCGGCGGGTCCGCCGGGTATCACTTTTGAGACCAAGGCACCGTGCGGCCGGTCCATACCAAACGACTCCGCCAACTGCCGGGTTACATCCTGGATTTGTACACCCAACCAGCCCCGCGAGACTTTACCTTTACTTTTAATTTGGTCGACTACGTTCATCGCCACATCGATAGGTATGGCAAACGATAAGCCCATATAGCCACCGGAACGGCTGTAGATTTGCGAGTTTATTCCGACCACCTTGCCTTGCATATTGAATAAGGGGCCACCTGAATTGCCCGGATTGATGGCAACGTCGGTTTGAATGAAAGGCACATAATTGCCATCCGGCAGGCTCCGTCCCTTGGCGCTGACAATACCGGCGGTAACCGATTGATCGAAACCGAACGGGGTACCAATCGCCAACACCCACTCACCTACTTGCAATTGCTCCGGCGAACCGACTTCCACTACCGGCAGGTCCTTAGCTTCTACTTTTAATAGGGCCACGTCGGTGCTTTCGTCGGAGCCGATCAGCTTGGCAATCAACTCCCGGCGATCTTTCAATTTAACGACAATCTCGGAGGCGTTGTTCACCACATGGTGGTTGGTCAAGACATATCCGTCTTTGGAAATCACAAACCCTGAGCCCAAGGAGTTGGTTTCTCGTGGTGAATTACCTCCACGCCCAGGGCCCTGGAAAAACCGCCGAAAAAACTCTTCCATTTCCGGCGGCATATCCTCAGGCATTTGCTGTTGATCGACGCCCGCTTGCGGATCTGCAGCCTTTTGGGTCGTGCTGATATTGACCACCGCATCCCCATTGGTTTTAACCATTTCGGTAAAATCGGGCAATTGCGCATAGCTTGCATCAATCGCCGTTAAAAATATCAAAACTCCATAAAACAGCTTATTAAGCATGTAATCTCCACTCATACATTTGATTTGTTACAAAAATGACACGCTAACGTAGCGCTATGCCGTCAGCAATTAGCTCGACTGTTTTGGCGGGTACTTCACCCAATACGGTGAATTGGGTATCGCCAATCACCTTACTGAACGAATTGACAGAACCCAGGCTATGCAAACCATTCATACCTTGCGATTCTTTGGCTTCCAGATACACCGACACGGTAGAGAAACCGTCGCTAATCAATAAGTGATCTACGGCTTTCTGAGATTGCTGGATGGAATTGCGAATAAAAAATACCGGCTCAAACCCAGACGGCCAATTCTTCAATACGAATGTGGCGTTTTCAAACGGTTCAGCTTGAGCGGTGTGGATATGTTTGACATGAAAGCTGTTGTCGTCGACATTGCCGGTGTGGGGCTCGGCTAAGGAATCGGTCATTAAATCGGTGAAAACTACTTGCTCCACGATACTGCCGTCCAAATTGTAAACTTCGACTTTCAGCGGCAAAAAATGTTGGGTATCCACCCAGATTTTTCTCGGGTAGCGCAGCGCATCGGTAGGCTCGACACTGACGATTTGCGTCGGCAACATCGCAATGGATTCCTGACCCGACAAAACTAATTGATAATTTTTTTCCAGGTTAGCGGTGTTCTGCGGCAAATTGACGATAAACGAGCTATCCAACGGATGATGATTCACCACTTTTTGACTGGTTTCCTTAAATGTACAAGTCACTTCGTTGGATTTACGTGTCACTTCCCGCATCGGCGAATTCAAAGACGCCAAGCGCTCCTGTTCTACGCCGTTTTCAACACTATGCTGATATTTCATCGTATCGAGCTGACCGTTTTTCATGAAGATCACGGTACCCCGGTAGTTGAGGGTTTTCATCGCCCGGTTCATATTATCCAGCCATTGTCGGGCCGTAACTTGATCCTTATCGGCAAAAGCGCTTTGACAAACAACGCACAGCAAAAAAGCTTTTAAAACTCTCACGCGCTTATTCCTGCCGATAGCCCACCACCCGTGCGTAGGGTTGTCCCGCTTGCACGCTATTGACATACATCGCGTTGTCATGGGCTTCCAGATAATCCTTGAATCGAGCATGCATTTCCTCGGCTGATACGTCTTTACCCTGAGCCACCATCTCGACCGAACCGAGCGGGTTGTGCATTTGTTTATCCACTTTACTGCTGACCCACACGACGGCCAGTGCTACCGACGCGGCAATCGCCAACGCCGCTTTTTGCCAATTTACCGCCGACTTTTTTTGGGGTAAAAAGTAGGTAGGTTCCTGCCTAATCTGTTCGTGAATCTTGTCCACAAAATCGCTGGTAACGTGAGAATATTCGCCAGTCTTCATGACTTGACTGGCAATTTGATAGCGGCGCAACTTGTCTTTCAGCAAACCGTCGTTCTGCAAAGTTTTTAATAGCGACAGTGCTTGCTGACTATCCAGTTCGTCGTCTATCAGTTGAGAAAGTTTTTCGTTAAGTTGTTCTTGCATCGATACACCTTTAGTCGAGCAATGGGTTTAATTTTTGGTCTATGGCTTCGCGAGCCCTAAAAATCCGCGAGCGTACCGTCCCGATGGGGCAATCCATTGCTTCCGCAATTTCTTCGTAACTCATCCCTTCAAACTCCCTGAGCGTAATTGCAATCCGCATCTCTTCTGGTAACCTCTCAATAGCTGATTTAATGACCGCCACAATTTGTTCGTTCATCAACAAATTTTCCGGCGTTTCTATATCTTTTAGTTGTGGCGCGTTTTCTACTTGTTCGGCATCTTGAACATCGATTTCGTAGTCAAAATGACGGCGCGAACGCGACAACAAATAGTTTTTGGCGGTGTTAATCGCTATACGATACAACCAAGTGTAAAAGGCGCTGTCACCGCGAAAATCTCCCAAAGCCCGGTAAGCCTTGATAAAGGTATCCTGCGCCACATCTTGAGCTTCGCTCGGATCCTTGACGTACCGGTTCACCAAGTGGACGATCTTGTGCTGGTATTTGATCACCAAAAGATCGAAGGCGGATTTATCGCCTTGCTGCACGCGGCGCACCAACTCTTGATCCAGATCTTCGGTATTCGTTTCTTGTTCGTTCACTGCGCTATTTTGGTATTGAAGTGGACAGAATTAAACCTCATTAGTTCTGGCAACACAAAAAAAATTACCGCAGGATTAAAACCAGATATTATTCGAAAACGCTAAAACTATTCATCCGGCCGCAAAGTTGACCACACTGACAGCAAACCAACCTAACAATACCGCTGATTCCTATTATGACATCCTTATCGCCGGCAGCGGTGGCGCCGGACTGAGTCTTGCGTTGCATCTTGCCGACACCTATAAGGTGGCAGTGCTCGCCAAATTCGCACTGACCGAATGCAGCACTTATTACGCCCAAGGCGGCATCTCTGCGGTATTTGACGAAGAATACGATTCGATAGAATCGCATATCGAAGACACCTTGATCGCCGGCGCCGGCTTATGCGATCCGGAGATCGTCAGACTCACCGTCGCGCAGGGCCGGCAAAGCATCGAATGGCTACGTCAACAAGGTGTGAATTTTACCGAAGAGCGTAACGCCGACGGCGCCAAACAATTGCATTTAAACCGCGAAGGCGGCCATTCGCATCGCCGAATCGTGCATACTGACGACGCCACCGGCAAAGCCGTCTCGCTGTCGTTGATCGAGCGAGCCCAGGCGCACCCGAACATCACCCTACTGGAATACCACAATGTCGTCGAACTGATCACCGCCACCAAGTTGGGGGCAAGCGAACAACGCATATGCGGCGCCTATGTGTTGGACAGCAAATCAGGCAGCATCAAATCGATAGCCGCGAAAGTAGTCGTGCTGGCGACCGGCGGTGCCAACAAGGTGTATCTGTATTCGACCAATCCGCACATTTCCAGCGGCGACGGGATTGCATTGGCCTGGCGGGCCGGGTGCCGGATAAGCAATATGGAATTCATGCAATTTCATCCTACTTGTCTGTATCACCCCACCGCGCGTTCTTTTTTAATTAGCGAAGCGGTGCGCGGCGAAGGCGCACATTTGATCCTGCCCGACGGCGAGCGCTTCATGCGCCGTTACGACGAGCGCATGGAACTGGCGCCGCGCGACATCGTCGCCCGCGCCATCGATAGCGAAATCAAGAAACACGGTATCGAATGCGTGTATTTGGACATCAGCCACAAATCGCGTGAATTTATCCAGAAGCACTTCCCCACTATTTATATGCAATGCCTGGAACTGGATATAGACATCAGCCAGCAACCGATCCCTGTGGTACCAGCAGCGCATTACACCTGCGGCGGCGTATTGACCGATGCCAACGCCCGCACCGACATCCCCGGCCTATATGCCATCGGCGAAGTTGCCTGCACCGGGCTGCACGGCGCTAACCGCATGGCCAGTAACTCTTTGCTGGAATGCTTGGTGTTTGCCGAACAAGCCAACCAAGACATACGGCGCCTATTTGCTGATTTGCCGGAACCGTTGCCGCTGCCGGACTGGGACGAATCCAAAGTCGGGGACTCGGATGAGGAAGTGGTAATCGCTCACAATTGGGATGAATTACGCCGTTTCATGTGGGATTACGTCGGCATCGTTCGCACCAATAAACGCCTGGAACGCGCCATGAACCGCCTGGTGTTGCTGAAAGACGAAATCGCCGAATACTACGGCCAATTCCGCATCACCAGCGATTTGTTGGAACTGCGCAATTTGGTCATCGTCGCCGAGTTGATTATCCGTTGCGCGCAACAGCGCAAGGAAAGCCGGGGCTTGCATTACACAAAAGATTATCCGGATCTGGACCACAGTCAGCCGCCGCAAAACACCGTATTGACACCGGAAAAACCCGCTCAAAAAGTTCATTGATTGTCGCCATCGAACCCACCATGCCCCCCCTCTAGACCGGGAGAGGGGTTTTTGGTGACTGCCAAGAGTACTTCATCACGCATAATCCACCATTGCCTGCCATTCTTCTTCAACCTGCGGACTGACATATTTCTGACATATTCGCTCACTAGAATCCCCCGCCATACTCCTTTTTCCAGGACACTGAGCGATGATCGATGCTGAACGCATTCTGCAAGAAACCTATCCCGACTTTAAATTTGGCAAAGACAATAAGCTGGTCGTACAAGCTTTAAAAAAACTGATCCACGAAGACGATTTCAACGACGTTATCCGTAAAAACCAACATCTACGCGGCTTCGCGTTTCTCGACAAACTACTGAATTATTTCAAGTTTAATTATCAAGTCAGCAACGATTGTTACAACAATATCCCCTCCGAAGGTCGCTTGCTGATCGTCGCCAATCACCCGATCGGCACATTGGATGGCTTAGCCCTGGTGAAATTGATTCGATCAGTAAGACCCGACGTGCGCATCGTCGCCAACCGGGTCTTGTCGCACATGGAGCCTTTGCAATCAATCTTCCTCCCGGTTGATGTGTTATCCGAGAAGAAAAAACTGAAAGACGTCTATAAAGTGATGCTGGATGCGCTGGAGCATGAAGAAGCGATCATTTTCTTTCCGGCCGGCGAAGTCTCGCGCATCACCCCTAAAGGCATCCGCGACGGTGCCTGGCAATCCGGTTTTATCAAGCTGGCCCGCAGGGCGCAATGTCCAATCCTGCCGATCTTTATCAAAGCCAAAAACTCCGCCTTGTTTTATAGCGCCTCGACACTATACAAACCGCTGGGCACGATGCTGCTAGTCAAGGAGATGTTCAACAAAAAGGGCCAGGAAATTAAATTCATGGTCGGCGCACCCGTACCTTACCAAGTTATTGCCGATAGCGAGGAAAGCAACAAACAGCTTAGTCAACGCTTTCGCAAGCACGTGCAAAACCTGGGCAGGAAAAACAAACCGGCGCTATTCGAAACCGTCGCTACCGTAGTGCATCCTTCCGACACCAAAGCGGTGAAGAAGGCCTTGTACCAATCGCGTCTGCTTGGCGAAACTCGCGACGGCAAAAAGATCTTTTTATACCAGTTTCAAGACGATTGCCCGGTGATGCGGGAGATCGCCCGCTTGCGCGAGCTAACCTTCAGAACCGTCGAGGAAGGCACGGGCCTGGCTTTGGATCTGGACAAATTCGATATTTACTACAGCCATATCGTGCTGTGGGACGACAACGATCTGGAAATCGTCGGCGCGTATCGAGTCGGCGAAGGCTCGGCGATTATGACCAGCCACGGCGTGGACGGCTTTTATACGCAAACCCTGTTCGATTTGCATAGCGAATTTGAAGCTTATCTGCCCTACAGCATTGAATTGGGCCGCAGCTTTGTCCAACCGCGTTATTGGGGGCAACACAGCCTGGATTACCTTTGGTACGGCATCGGCGCGTATTTGCGCGAACGGCCGGACATCAAATACCTATTCGGTCCGGTTAGTATCAGCAACGCCTATCCACAGGCCGCCAAAGAACTGATTATCGGTTTTTATCAACAACAATTTGCCTCCGATTTACAGCACACCAAAGCCAGAACACCGTTCGTGATTTCGCAACAAGGCAAGGCATTTGCCGCCACCGAATTCAGCGCCGACTACTCCACCAGTTTCAAAATACTGAATAGCGAACTAAAAAAACTGGGCGTCAAAGTCCCTACGCTTTATAAACAATACGTGGAATTATGCGTCGATAAAGGCTGCCATTTCGTCGCCTTCAATATCGACCCGGACTTTAACAATTGTATCGACGGCCTGATCATGGTGGAGGTCGATAAAATCGCACCCAAGAAAAGACAGCGCTACATTGAAAAATCACTGGCCGGGTAGATTGGCGCGAATTCATGGAAAATCGTTCATTCCCGGAACTGGATCAGCTGGAAGCACTGATCCGGCAATTCGGCGACCGCGCCCATTGCGAGATCGTCGAGCAAATAAGCTACAAAGACACGCAATTTCCCATCCATTGCCTCAGCCTGGGCTCAAACAGCCAGGACGTCCCGGTATTGGCTTTTTTCGGCGGCGTGCATGGACTGGAGAAAATCGGCTCGGAAGTCATATTGGCCTACTTGCAAACCATCCTGCAATTATTGGATTGGGATCAAGAATTTAACGCTCGTTTGCAGCATTCGCGACTGGTATTTGTGCCCATCGTCAACCCGGTAGGCGTCTATCGGGGAACCCGTTGCAACGGCCATGGCGTGGATTTGATGCGCAATTCGCCTATCGAAAGTATCGGCAATACCCGACTATACAGCGGCCAGCGTTTCAGCGCCAAACTGCCCTGGTATCGCGGCGATGAATCGAAAATGGAAAAGGAAGCCCAAGCCCTATGCCGGGTGGTGCATAAACATCTATTCGACGCGCCCTTGTCGATTGCTATCGATCTACATTCGGGGTTTGGGATACACGATAGATTATGGTTTCCCTATGCGTCCTGCCAGACCCCGTTTCCGGGGATTGCCGAAGTATATGGCTTAAAACAATTGTTTGATCGCTGCTACCCGCATCATTTTTATAAAATAGAGCCCATGAGCCAGGAATACGTCATCAGCGGCGATTTATGGGATTATCTATATGACGACTTTATCGACCGGCACGGTAGACAGCGCGTGTTTCTGCCGTTGACGCTGGAGATGGGCTCTTGGCTGTGGCTGCGCAAAAGCCCGACGCATTTGTTTCAACGTCACGGCTTGTTTCACCCATTGTTGCCGCATCGCCAACAGCGCATCATGCGTCGGCATCTGACCTTATTCGATTTCTTGTATCGCAGCCTGCTCTATCCGCAAAAATGGGCGACATTGACCAGCCAACAGCAAGAACATAATCGGCAACAAGCGATGGATTTCTGGTATGCCTGAAACAGTAGCCGGGCAACATTGGTTATTACTGCGTGGTCTATGCCGAGAGGCTGCACATTGGGGAAATTTTCCGGATATGTTGCAACAGGCTTTTCCGCGATCAACCGTCAGTACTATCGATTTGCCGGGCACCGGCCGGTATTACCAAGAACCTAGCCCGGACAGCATCGAAGCGATAACGGCACAAGTCCGCGGCCAGGCTTTAGACTATGGCTTGCTGGCAAAGCCGGTAACGTTACTCGCACTATCGCTCGGCGGCATGGTAGCCTGGGAGTGGTTACAGCGCTATCCGCACGACATCGCCGCTGCCGCCCTGGTCAACACCAGCTTTGCAGGCTTAAGCCCGTTTTATCGGCGCATGCGTTGGCAGAGTTATCCGCAGTTTTTTCAGTTATTACTGGAAAGGGATTTGTATCACAGGGAACTGGCAATTCTTCAGCTGGTTAGTAACCGGCAAAATATCTACGCGGAAACGGCCAAGGCCTGGACCGCCATACAGCAAGTTCGGCCTATCAGCCTCGCTAATGGAATCAGACAGCTAAAAGCAGCGGCACGCTATCGGCCTAGTCAGAAAAAACCCGAGACACCGTTGCTGATATTGAACGGCCGGGGCGACCGATTAGTCGCACCGGCTTGTTCCGACGCCATTCATAGTAAATGGCAAATCGACATCTTCAAGCACCCGTGGGCGGGCCATGATCTATGTTTGGACGATGGAGCCTGGGTAGCAAACCGTTTAAAAGACTGGATAAACCAGAGTACGGTTTAAATCCGAAGATTATTTAATTTCGAACTCGGCTTTATTGCGACCTGAGGCCAGTAGTTCCTGCATCCATTTGGGTGCCAATCCACGGCCAGACCAAGTTAAGGACGCATCGTTAGGACTACGGTATCTAGCTGCAACTTTGCCGGTTTTTCTTTCGGATTTTTTTTCGCCGTCTTGAATATCGACCGTTACACCGATAGAAGCCGCTAATTCCTTAATTTGCGCAATAACTTCCTTACGTTTACTGGATTGTCTTTCTTTTAATGCTTTTTCGGCATTATCAATAACAGCCTGTAATTCGGCTTCGGATAGTTTATTAAAGTCAGTCATATTTTCCTCGTTAATCAAAAAACGCAAGCAATTCTATCACCCGGCGTTTATAAATAAAACTATTATTCAGGGTTAACTGAAAAATTGACCTCGGAATATACCTTACCTTTCTTATCCATCAACTGTACTTGCCATTCGCCTTTATCTTTGGCAGACAAGATTTTACTAGACCATACCTTGGTTATTTTATCTTT
Source organism: Methylomonas sp. PHL2-19 (assembly GCF_059331595.1). Classification (NCBI taxonomy): domain Bacteria; kingdom Pseudomonadati; phylum Pseudomonadota; class Gammaproteobacteria; order Methylococcales; family Methylococcaceae; genus Methylomonas; species Methylomonas sp. PHL2-19. Next base: position 2,544,211 of record NZ_CP196839.1, on the reverse strand, counting down.
CATATCCAATTGTTTTTGATGCACGATTTGACCGTTACGCGACCATCGATGAAACAAAGATCTACCCTTCATGTTTTTTATCTCACTAAAATAAAAAACTTCCTGGGATTGGTTAGGAATAACTCTCAGCGGCGACTTAATCGGTTCGCCGGGCTCATCATCCTTCGGTTCGGTATTTAAAGAGGCCCTGATAACCTTGCGGTCCAATATAATCGCCGCCGGCTTTTTAACACTGTCTATTTTTTTAACACTTTCTGAGTTAGCTGATGCCTGCTGTACTATCGCCGGCACTGGCTTTTCCAATAGCGCAGGCTCCTGCCGTTCAACCATTTCAACATCCGGTGTATTTAATTTTTGAACTTTTTCCGTGGTATCGATCTGAGTATCGGTATCTTCATCGCCGCCACCAAACCATGAAAATAATACTATTAGCATCAAAACTAACACCAGAACCGCAACCAGTATCCTGCGAATATGCCAAACCGTTACCGTTTGCGGCTCCGCGTTTATGCTTGGGTGTTTCCTATCATAATTAATTTTGATAACTACTTTATTATCAGCCATGTTTTTTCCCGATATTGAATCAACCATATGAAACTGGAATGACTTGATGCACTAGCCCGTTACAACACATTGTCCTTGGTAATATAACATTTTAGTTCTAACATAATCGGCTGAACTTGCCGAAAACCTGGATGTTTGCATGAGTAGCCTGCTTAAACAATTTGAAGAGTCCTCCTCATTGTACGGAGGCAACGCCCATTTCATCGAGTACTTGTACGAACAGTACTTGAGCAATCCGGAATCCATCAGCCCGAGCTGGCGACAGCGCTTCGACCACATTCGCAGTGGCGCCACCGAAGACACGCCGCACAGCGTGATTGTGGAACGCTTCGAAAAATTGGCGATTGCAGAACCAGGCAGACTGGCCAGAATGCAGGGCTTTACCGAGCAAAGCGTCAAGAAGCAATCAGCGGTAGCCCGTTTGATCAATCATTACCGGGTCAAGGGCCACCAGATAGCTTCCAACAACCCGCTTGGCCAATCGCAAAGCATTCCAGCCGACTTAGAACCCATATATTATGGTTTGACGGATGCGGACATGAGCACACTGTTCGACACCGGCGGTTTGTGCGGCGTTGATCGCTTGCCCTTAAAAGCCATTATTCAAACGCTTAACGAGATTTACTGCGGCAGCATCGGCAGCGAATACATGCACATCGTCGATGACGAGAAGAAGCGTTGGATCAAGGATAAACTGGAAGGCGCAAAACCGGATTTCAGCAGCCACCCGGAAAAACGCCAATGGCTTTTAAAGTTGCTGATCGCGGCCGAAGGCTTGGAGCGCTTCCTGCACCGCAAATATGTCGGCCAAAAACGCTTTTCGCTGGAAGGTGGTGAGTCTTTGATTCCGATACTGGACGAATTAATCCAACGCGCCGGCGAACACAAAGGCAAGGAAATCGTCATCGGCATGGCCCACCGCGGCCGGTTGAACGTACTCATTAATATATTGGGTAAAAGCCCGGCGGTATTGTTCGGCGAATTCGAGGGCACTCACACGTCCTCGCCCGGCGTATTGACCGGCGACGTCAAATACCACCAAGGCTTTTCGTCCAATATCGCCACACCGGGTGGCCCGATTCATTTGACGCTGGCCTTCAACCCCTCGCATTTGGAAATCATCAATCCGGTGGTGGAAGGTTCAGTAAAAGCCCGCCAAGATCGCCATGGCCCGGATGGTTTTGACGCAATTTTGCCGATATTAATTCACGGCGACGCCGCGTTTGCCGGCCAGGGTATTGTGATGGAAACCTTGAATATGTCGGAAACGCGGGCGTTTTCAACGGGCGGAACGGTACATATCGTCATTAATAACCAAATCGGCTTTACCACCAGCAACCCGTTCGACGCGCGCTCCACCCTGTATTGCACCGACGTTGCCAACATGATTCAGGCGCCGGTATTTCACGTCAACGGCGACGATCCGGAAGCGGTGATTTTCATCACGCAATTGGCATTGGATTACCGCAATACCTTTCATAAAGATGTGGTTATCGACTTGATTTGCTATCGCCGCCACGGCCACAACGAAGCCGACGAACCGGCGGCTACCCAGCCGATGATGTACAAATCCATCCGCGACCACCAAACGCCGCCGCAAATCTATGCTCAAAAATTAATGGCGGAAGGTGTCGTCACCGAAGACATGGTGCAGAAAATGGAGCAGGATTACCAACAACTGCTCAACGAGGGGCAACCGGTATCACGGCCGATTATCGAAAACAATGTTTACTCATACTCAGCGCGCTGGGTGCCTTATCAAAACAAACATTGGGACACGCCAGCTGATACCTCGATAAGCTTGGAGTATCTCCAATTCTGCAACCAACGCTTGCAAAGCTTGCCGGAGGGTTTTGAGTTGCACCCCAGAGTCGCCAAAGTCATGGATGACCGCAATAAAATGGCGGCCGGCGAAATCCCGATGGATTGGGGTTTCGCAGAAAATTTGGCTTATGCGTCGCTGCTACTGGAAAAATATGACATGCGATTGACCGGCCAGGACATCGGCCGCGGTACTTTCTCGCATCGCCATGCTATTTTGCTGAATCAGGCCAACGGTGAAAACTACATCCCGCTGAAACATTTGAGCGAAAATCAGGGCCGCGCCCAAATCTTTAACTCGCTGCTCTCGGAAGCCGGCGTCTTGGGTTTCGAATACGGCTACAGCTCCACCGAACCCAATAAATTGGTGATCTGGGAAGCGCAATTCGGTGATTTCGCCAACGGCGCGCAAGTGGTCATCGACCAATTCATTTCCTCCGGTGAAACCAAATGGGGCAAACTCAGCGGCTTGGTGATGCTGCTGCCGCACGGTTTTGAAGGCCAAGGCCCGGAACATTCCTCGGCTCGCCTGGAGCGCTATTTACAGTTGTGTGCCGACCACAATATCCAAGTCTGCGTACCCACCACCCCGGCGCAAATTTTTCATTTGCTGCGCCGGCAAATGTTACGCCAATATCGTAAGCCGCTGATCGTCATGAGCCCGAAAAGCCTGCTACGACACAAGCTGGCGGTATCGACACTCAGCGATTTAACCGACGGCGAATTTTTGAACGTGATAGGCGAACAAGACGATATCGATCCCTACCATGTCACACGCATAGTATTGTGCGCCGGCAAAGTCTATTTCGATTTGTTGGAGGCCCGCCGCCTGGATCAGGAGCAACTGCGCCATGTCGCGATTATTCGTATCGAGCAGCTCTACCCGTTTCCGAACGAACAATTCAAACGCGAAATCGACAAATATCCCAATGTCGAACATATTGTCTGGTGTCAGGAAGAGCCTAAAAACCAAGGCGCCTGGTACCAAAGCAAGCACCATTTTTTCGATTTGCTAGACAAGAATATCCCGATCAGTTATGCCGGCCGGGTCGCGTCGGCTTCTCCGGCGGTCGGCAATTACAAAACCCATCTCAATGAACAACGCGCCGTGGTAAACGCCGCGCTCTATGGCAGCAACGAAGGAAATACACATGAGCTTTGAAATACTGGTCCCCAGCCTTCCCGAATCCGTATCCGATGCCACCTTAGTCGCATGGCACAAACAGGCGGGCGAATGGGTAAACGAAGGCGACAATCTGGCTGATCTCGAAACCGACAAAGTCATCCTGGAAGTACCGGCCCCCAAATCCGGAACTCTGCTGGAACTGGTGGTACAAGACGGCGAAACCGTGGTCGGCGGCCAACTACTCGCCAAACTCGACGCCCAGCAAGCCAAACCGGCCCAGGTAACCGAAAAAACCGAAGAAGCCGTGCTTAGCCCTTCCGTTCGCAAACTGGTTGCCGAAAAGGATCTTGATCCGCAAGCCATCGCCGGGTCCGGCAAACATGGCAGGATTCTGAAAACCGATGTCTTGGATTTCTTGAACACGCAAGCGAAAGATGCGCCACCTACTCCAGCCCCCGCGCCACAACCGGCAACGGAAACCCACTCGCCGTTATCCGCCACAGCTGTCGCCAGCTTGAGACCGGAGCAGCGGGTGCCGATGACCCGCTTACGTGCCAAAGTGGCCGAACGCTTGCTGCAAGCCCAGCAAAACGCGGCGATGCTGACCACCTTTAACGAAGTCAATCTCAGTGCTGTCATCGATCTGCGCAATCACTACAAAGATCGTTTCGAAACCAAACACAGCATCAAGCTGGGCTTCATGTCGTTTTTCGTCAAGGCATCGATTGAAGGCTTAAAACGCTTCCCGGCGATTAACGCTTCGATTGACGGCAGCGACATCATTTACCACGGCTACTACGACATCGGCATCGCCGTGACTACACCGCGCGGCCTAATCGTGCCGATTTTGCGCGACGCCGACCAACTGGATTTCGCCGGCATCGAAAAAGGCATACACGATTTCGGCAATAAAGCCCGCAACGGCTCGATCAGTGTCGAAGACCTCAGCGGCGGCACCTTTACCATCACCAACGGCGGCATCTTCGGTTCCATGTTGTCCACGCCCATCCTGAATCCACCGCAATGCGCGATTTTAGGCATGCACGCCATCAAGGACCGGCCGGTCGTGGAAAACGGCGAAATCGTGATCAGGCCTATCATGTACCTGGCCTTGTCCTACGACCATCGTTTGGTGGACGGCAAGGAAGCGGTGCAATTTTTGGGTATCATCAAAGAGTGTCTGGAAGCGCCGGCACATTTATTACTAAATATCTAAGATACTGATCTATCACTCCCGCGCGAGCGGGAGTCCAACCTCCAGCCAACATCAATTTCATGCGCTACACCATTATTCCGGTCACCGCCTATCAACAAAACTGCACCTTACTGGTCTGCGAACAAACCAATAAAGCCGCTCTGGTCGACCCTGGCGGCGACCTTGATGTATTGCTGAAGGAAGTCAAAAAGCGAGGCGTGGAGCTGGAATCGATTCTGGTCACCCACGGCCATCTCGACCATGTTGGCGGCGTGGCGGAGTTGGCGGAAAAACTCTCGTTGCCGATCATCGGCCCGCAAATTGAAGATAACTTCTGGATCGAGGCCTTGGCGCAGCAATGCCGGATGTTCGGTTTTCCTGAATCGGTGAGTTTTACCCCACAGCGTTGGCTGAACGACGGCGATACGGTTAAGGTGGGTAATGAAGTGTTACTGGTAATTCATTGCCCCGGACACACACCTGGCCATGTGGTGTTTTTCAGCGAGGCACAGCGTCTGGCTCTGGTTGGCGATGTGTTGTTCAAAGGCTCGATAGGTCGCACCGACTTTCCAAAAGGCGACCATCAAACTTTGATCGACTCGATTGAATTAAAACTCTGGCCCTTAGGAGAGGACGTGAAATTCATCCCCGGTCACGGGCCGATGTCGACGTTTGGTGCGGAAATGCGCAGCAATCCGTTTGTTGGAGCCTACCGCTAACCGAAAAAAACCAGCCCAAGGACAGGTTAAAACGGAGGAACTAGCATTCTGGGTAAATAGCTGCCAGCGGATTTTATTGACAACGGTAGAAGGCTAGAGGCGATAGCCGAAACCCATCGCATCAGTTTGAGGATACTTGATGGGTTTCGCTTCGCTCTACCCATCCTAAACATTGCAATGCCTCAACCCTGTTTTAGCGGTACGCCATCCAAGCCACTCGGCCGGGGCCCTGGCACCAAATCGCTCAAAACCGCCTTGTCCAAAGTCTGTAAAAACTGCTCGACAGCGCCGCCTAACAATCCTATCAGCCCGCACCCTTTCTCCAGCGCACAACTACCCTGCTTTTTGGGATTAAAACATTCGGCCATCTGGAAGTGCCCCTCCACTTCCCTTACCACATTGCCGACACTGATCTCCCGCGCCGGCCGCGACAAACAAATGCCGCCCCCTTTACCGCGTACCGTCAGCACAAAACCTTTTACGCCGAGTTTGTGTACCACCTTGACCAAGTGGTTTCTGGAGATGCCGAAAAAATCGGCTAATTCAGTAATTGTTACCCGTTTTTCAGTGTTGATAGCCAGATAAATCAGTACGCGCAGCGCGTAATCGGTATGTGCAGTCAATTGCATGTCGGTGAATTTGGTAAAAGCCGTATTTGAAATAAATGTTAATGACGCTTACACTTGCCGGAAAGTTGCATTTTAAACGCATGTTATAAAACTGTCCGGCGGTAAAATTTAATGTTGATCGAACCCGTTGCCCTATCCGATTTTTTCCTGAGCTTTTTCAGTGCGGCGTTGATCATCTTGCTGGCTACCGTGTATGCGGCGTTGTATGCCTGGTCCAAGATCAGCGGCCGCCGTAAATTCGAGTTTGCCGCCTGGTTAATCTACGCTGCTTTGTTGATTTGCGTCGGCGTGTTCAGCTACGTCAATCATTTTAACGATTATTGGCTGCTGCTGTCCTTGTTAATGGTACTCGGCTACGGCTGGATGCCGCGTTTTATCTGGAAGTTGTGCGCCGCGACGCACGATGCAGATACTCACCACTCTCATCAATCTGGAGATCATCATGACTGAGCAAAGTCCGCCCCGCTGGGCGTCGGAAACATTCTGGAAAAAAACCGCGATCTGGGTGACCGGCGGGTCTTTTGTGCTGCTGGTTATTTTAAGCTTCGATTCGATGAAACAAATCAGTGCCGGCGGCCCGCGCGTGCCGGCTTATAGTGTGATAAACAAAGACATCAGCTACCGCTTCGACAAAGCCAAGCAGCGCTACCAACCCACCATAGGCGAGGACGCACCGTTGTTCGGCAAAACTTTGAGCGAAGAAGACGCCGAAAAACTGATCGATCACGGCAAAAAAACCGTACAAGCCAAGAACTGCATGAATTGCCACACCCTGCTCGGCAACGGCGCCTACTACGCGCCGGACTTGACCAAAGCCTGGCTGGACCAAGGCTGGGGGGCTAAAGAATCGCGCGAACAAATGATGGTGAATTTCCTGCTCGATCCGGAAAAAAATGCCCGCACCTACGGCTCCAACCGCAAGATGCCCAATCTGGACATCACACCACCCGAAGCGGAAGCCATCGTTGCTTTCCTGAAATGGATGTCGTCTATCGACACCAATGGCTTTCCGCATAATTTCATCGCGCTGGGCGAAGAGGAACAATAAATGACCTTACAAGCTTATCAAGAAAAAGCGGCGAACTGCTGGGCCGGTTGCAAGCAACGCCATACCGAGCTCATGACCAACCCCCATCTGAGCGGCGGCCAAAAACTGGCGGTACATTACTTTACCGTGGCGATGGTGTTGTTTATGGCGCAATTGCTGTTCGGCCTGTTGGCCGGTCTGCAATTCATCTTCCCCAGCTTTCTCTATGAAATCCTGGATTTCAACGTCAACCGCATGGTGCACATCAACGCCATGGTGGTATGGATGCTGTACGGTTTCCTCGGCTCGGTGTACTGGTTTCTGGAAGATGAAAGCGGCGTCGAAATCGTCGGCCTGAAATGGGGACAATTGGCGTTCTGGGTATTGACCGGCGCCGTCACCGTCGTGGTCTTGGTGTACTTGCTGATTCAAATCGGCAGCGGTACCGATACCTCACTCTGGTTGATCAACGAAGGCCGCGAGTATATCGAAGCACCACGCTGGGCCGACATTGGCATCGTCGTGGTGGTATTGACCTTTTTCTATAACGTCGCCGCCACTTTTGCCAAGGGCAAATGGTCGGGCATCGCCGGCGTGTTGACTTTGGATCTGGTCGCTCTGGCCGGTTTGTATTTAGCCGGCATGTTTTATGTGACCAATATTTCCGTCGATCAATACTGGTGGTGGTGGGTGATTCACTTGTGGGTGGAAGCCACCTGGGAAGTCTTGGTAGGCTGCATCATGGCCTGGAGCTTGATGAAGCTGCTGGGCGTGCGCCGCAATGTCGTACAAACCTGGCTATATATCGAAGTGGCCTTGATGTTCGGCTCCGGCATCTTGGGCCTGGGCCATCACTACTTCTGGATAGGCACACCGGAATACTGGTTTACCATCGGCGGCTTCTTCTCCGCGCTGGAACCGATTCCGCTGGTAGCAATGGTGGTGCATTCCATCTACGACGCCGGCGCGCATCGCTTCAAAAACAGCAACCACCCCGCCCTGGCCTGGATCATCGCTCACGCCTTCGGCAATTTTCTCGGTGCCGGCGTTTGGGGTTTCATGCACACCTTGCCGCAGATCAATCTCTACACTCATGGCACGCAATGGTCTGCTTCGCACGGTCATTTAGCGTTCTTCGGGGCTTATGCCACCATCAACATCGCCTTCTTCTATCTGGCCGCACAGCAAGCGCGCGGTAATGTCTGGATGGGCGGCGAGTTGGTCAATGGCTGGCGCTGGAAAACCGCAGCGGTACTATTAAACCTGGGCGTGATGGGTATGACGGTGGCGTTGTTGATCGCCGGCTACGAACAATCGTTTATCGAACGCGCGGTGGAAGGCTCAACTTGGGCCGGCTATTTTGCCGCACAAAATCATCCCTGGTTCATGCAAGCAATGGTCTGGCGCATGGTATTTGGCTTGATGACGGCGGCGGGCGGCGGTTTGTTGTTCTGGGATTTATTGGAAATCGGCAAGGGTGAGCAACGGCCCGCGGCAGTGATTGACAGCGAAGCAGTAGCCCAATAAATCAACGGCGTGCTTACCGCTTGGGCATCCACCGATTTTTCAAACGCTTAAGGCGAATACGCTGGCGTATTCGCCTTATAAAGGTTTTATCTCAAACCGGAGAACATTGCGAACAAGCGGTTGGCTTTGCAAATCTCTCACTGGCCTTCTTCGCTGCACTGGTCACGCTGCTGATCGAACCCAGATAATAAATCGCCTCTTTAGCCGGCAGCAAAGAGCAGCTGGATTTATGAATCAGGTGGTCGCCATTTTCCTGCGCGCTTATCTCAATAAAAAACTCTGCCATTGTCTGTTCCTCTTGATATAGGTTTTATAAATACAGGTCGAACCGCTTGAATGATCGAAACTCTGTAGGCCATCGAACATTCGGCCTGAGCGATGTTATGAAAACGACATGAATAACCGCTAATTCAGGCCATTTTGCGGCTCAGCTAACTGACAGCAAGAAATAAACCAGAACCACCGGTACATTAGCCCTGCTCATTCCCCGTTAAGCGACACCTTGTTTGGGCATTTGTTAAACAACACAAACCCGACAAATAATAAGCTCGCTTACCGTCAACGCCACTCAATCGTAGGTAATCCGAGCATCTGTCGATATTCGCTCACTCGCAGACTGACCCACCGCCTTTCCTATATTTCAGCTCTATCTAAGTGACTGATTGTTGCATTGAAAATTTCTTCTACAATTTCTACTCAGCTTTCACGTTATTAATATAGGGGGAATGCTTATGCTGAATCGTTTTTCGATAGCCGCCAAACTTCAACTGATGTCTTGGTTTGCGTCGCTACTGCTGGCCGGCCTGGCTTTACTTGGCTATCACGCCTTAGATTATGTCGGCGATGCAGCTCACCGCATGGGGAAAAGTAAAGACATCCTAGCCGACATTCTACCGCCCCCCTTATTTCTGGTAGAAGCCCAGTTAATGGCCGAGCAGCTATACCACGACAAAGATAAAGACCCTAAGTATGCGCGGTTAAAAGAATTGAAAATCGAGTACGACACCCGCAATCGCTATTGGGAGTCCGCACAGGAGATTCCCGCCCAACTAAAACAAGCCATATTGGGCACGCAACGCGAACAAGCTGATCAGTGGTGGAAAGAATTGGAGGGGCGCTATATTCCAGCAATCAAGGAAGGTGACGTAAAAACAATGGATCTGGCTATGGAACGTCTGGATGAACAGTACGAACGGCATCGCGAAGCATTGGCAGAAACCGTCAAAATTTCCAACCGATATTCCAATGAGACCTTGGCAAACCTTAACCAAACCGTCGGTAGCACAACCTGGTATCTGGTCGGACTGGCCTTGTTGGGGGCAATCGCATTCGTGATAATGGCCTACGTGATTATCCAACAAATCCGCTACAGCCTTGATCAAGCGGAAAAAGTCACTGGGGCTATCGCCGCCGGCGACCTGACGGTAGTGATCCCCGATGCAGGCGACGATGAAATCGGACAACTTCTCAGAAAGTTAGCGCAGATGCGCAAGAACTTACACAATCTAATCTCCGATATGCACAACGGCGTATTCCAGCTTAATCGATATTCGGCGGACCTGCTAGAGGCCGCCGCGCAAGAATCGATTATCGCCAATAACGGTTACGAGGCAGCTTGCAGTATGGCGGCCACTATCGAACAGCTGTCGGTATCGCTCGAACAAGTCAACGGTAATGCGCTGGACGCCAAGCAGGTTGCATTCGAATCAGGACAGCGCGCGGAGTTATCCACCAAAGTGATTAGCTCCACCGCCATAGAGATGCAAAAAATTTCAGCCATTGTCGTAAATGCGGCTGACTACATTCGCAATCTGGAATCTATCAGCTCGGAAATAACCAGTATTGTCGACGTAATTCACGGTGTCGCCGAACAAACCAATCTGCTTGCTCTAAACGCCGCGATTGAGGCCGCCCGCGCCGGCGAGTACGGCCGAGGTTTTGCGGTGGTTGCAGACGAAGTCAGAACGCTTGCCGAACGCACCAGCACGTCCAGCGGTGAAATTAAATTGATGGTGGAAAAAATTCGTCAAGCCTCCAAAGCCGCTGTGCAGGCTATGGAAAGCGGGGTAACCGGCGTTGAATCCGGCGTAGCGCTGTCCAGCCAGGCTGGCCAATCGGTCAACGAAATTCTCGATGCCCAATACCGCGTGACTCTGTCGGTAGACGGGATTAGCGGCGCACTGGGCCAGCAATCGGCTGCTACACGCGATATGGCTAATCGGGTGGAACAGATCTCGCAAAATGCCAACTCGCTGGCTAAAACCGTAGAGAAAACCAAGCAGAGCGCAGAACAATTGGCACAACAGGCCGCGAGCCTCGATAAGTTGGCTGCACGCTTCAAATTATAAGCATTCAGCGCAGAATGCGGCTGCGTTACTCAGGCACAAACTTAACGATTTCCAGGCTTGGATCACCTGAGTTTACGGTAATGTCAGCACTCAAACCTTAAGCTGAATAATCTCACTTAGCCAATAATACCCGACCCAGAAGGCTGCCATTTTCGACAACCATCGCTGATTCAGCACCGCAACGCTCGATCAACCGCGTCAACTGCTGACCCAGCATTTCGTTCCGTTGCTGCTCGCTCAACAACACCTGCTTGATCTCCGCCATCACCGCCGCCAAGGCCTGCTGCAAACCTTTTTGCAAGCCTTTCAATGCTGCTTTATGCAAAGACGGCTGAATTTTTTTGTGCAGGAAAAACGGAATCAGCCAGCTCAAACCGATCAATAACACACTATGAATTGCAAAATCGGCACCCAAGTAAGCAGTAGCATCAGCGGCGCTATGGTAATAGCCGGAGAATACCTGATAACCGACGGCGCCCATCGCCGCCAGCGGTAAGACCGTTTCGGAAATCGCCGTCAATGTCAGCAGAAAACGCTGAGCACCGTTGCCGGGCTGCAATAAAGCCTGTCGACCGGCCAATTCAGTTTGAGCAGTCAGGTTTTTCTCGGTGTTATCGCGGATACCTTGCAACGCAACTTTCAAGGGTTTGCTGGGGATGTTGGCTTGTGCGGCTTGTAACACCAATTCGTCCAGCAAATCGTTCAGACGGTTCTGCGCCCAGTCGTCCCAAAGCTTGATGTCGGCTGGTTGGCCCAGGTTCTCCGCCCAGAATTGCGCGAGCTGTTTAATCGGCCAGGCCAAACCTTGCTGCAAGCTGGCTTCGGTATGCTGCCAAAGCGCCTCAAAATTTTGCTGACATTGTGCATAGTCTCGGCCGGAAAAATCGTCAGCCATTTGCTGCAAGGTCTGCTTTAAATGTTGGCGGCGCAATTGCTGGCTGCGCTGTTCCAGTTGCGCGACGCTGTGCTGTCCGGACAGTTGCCGCAACTGTTCCAACAATGCGGCGAATTCGTCGCCGTCCGGTTCGCTGCAACTGGTGCGAAAGATTAAGGGATCGGTGAAACCGGCCTTACCCAGCTGCTGTTTAAAATCGTCGTATTGCACCGGCTGACCACGATCCCACTGATTCATCACAAACAGCCAGGCGTGTTTCGCGCCTTCCGCCAGCAGCAATTGCCAGGCTTTGTTGTCGCGGTAGCGTTCCGGACTGACGACATACAGTAAAACGTCGATATGCGGCAGCCACTCCAATACCAAACGCTTGTTGCCGAGTTCGATGCTGTCGAAATCCGGCATATCAATCCAGACGATATGGCTATTGGCCGCATCGTTGTGCTGGCTGATCTTGATACTGTCCAGCGGCAAACCTGCCGGCAGTTTGTTAATCGCCAGGCTTTGGTGGTGATACAGAGTCACTTCCCGAGAGGTGGGCCTCTCGATGCCGGCCCGGGCAATCGCCTGCCCCGCCAAACGATTCAATAAGCTGCTTTTGCCGACGCCGGTACCACCCATGAACGCCACAATCAAAGGTCTGGTCTGCGGGTCGGTTTGACTCGCCGCAAATAGAGCTTCCGTACTGCGCGCATCTATTGTGGTCAATAATTGCGCCCGCTCCGCGCTCAATCGGGCTTCGGCTTGCGCGGCTACGGCCCATTGCTGGGCTTGGGTCAGCAATTCAGAGTAATCGTAAGCCATGTTTCTTCTCTTTCAGCGCCTGCTCCGCGGCGTGGCATTGTTGTTCGGAGATATTAAAACGGGTGGGCGACAGCACGCCTTGCGGCAACAAATACAGCCGCTGTTTCAGGCAGGTCTCAAACAACGCCGTCTTCACGGTATTGAGCTGATGCTGCTTTAATTCGGCTTCGACCTTATGCATATAGCTACCGATGGCGCTTTCCGCCAACAAGGAAGTCATGGTCAGCATCAAGGGCGTGAGCACCAAATCGTGGACGCCGATGCCACCGGCCTGAATAGCCAGCAATAAGGCGCCGGCATCGGTGGTAACCCGGGTGGCGCGCAGGCTATTCAGAATCATCGGCTGTTCTTGCAGCTTTACGTATAAACGTTGCGCCGAGGCTTCCACATCTTGTTGAAAATCGCTGTGATAGTCCATCACTGCTTGTCTGTAAATCTGTAATAAATCGCCGCGTTTTTGTCTCAGCGCCATCGCGGTTTCTTTCCACCAGCGGCTATCGGCCGGCTCGGTTTCGGTCTTTTCCAGCAAGCGGTCGGCGATCTGGATCAAGAGATGTTCGCCTAACTGATTCAGCACCCCGAGTTCCTGATTGGGATTGATAGGCGTGCCGCCGCCCCACGCGAATAATTTACGAAACGGCCAGGTCATGGCCCGCCGGGTCTTGCCTAGCGCTTTGGCGATGCCGGGGATTTCCAGCAAGGTGAGCAAATTTAATAAAGCGTTTTGGAAGGTTTCGTAATGATGCGGATGGTTGAGATAATCGCGCTGGTACTCCTTAACCGCTTGCGCCAACGCTTGATCGACCAGGGTTTGCCAATGATGCTGGGCATGGTGTTCGGCAAACACCGGTTCTAGCCAGTCCAGCCAATAGCGGCTGATTAATTGCTGCTGGCGGGCAACATGTTTGTGACGGGTGACTTTTTTCGCCAGTTCGTTAAAGGCATGCGAGGCCGATTGCGGCCAGTTCGGTGCCGCCGGGGCTTTTTGAAATAACAGGGGCACCAGAGTAGGTAAAGGATCGTGACGGGTTTGCAGCCACTTTTGCCGCAACGAATCCAAAATCACCTGCTCGCTACCCTCATTGAGTTTATTCACGCAAATCAGGGTTGGCTGCTGGAAAACCTCGATGGCTTTCATCATTTCCCACACCGATTGATCGGCGTATTTTTCTTTACTCACCACCAGAACCACGATATCGGCCAAGGCAATCGTGCGGATCACGCCTTCCCGATAGTCGGCGGCGTCTATCGAATCGAAATCAGGCGTATCCCAGCAGACGCAAGCCGGTAACAAGGCCGAGGCGCCGGGGCTTGGACTCAAGGAATAGCAATCGTATCTTCCCGGCCGCAGCTCTGTTTGCTCCAAACGTTGAAAGCGGCCGAAATAATGTTGCATGCCATCGCAGTCGTCGGGCGTCAGGCCGTGGCAAAAGCCTTGGGCCTGTACCGTGTAACCGGCCAGCGGACTCACGCCGGCGGCGTTGGCATCTAACAGCAGATTAACGACGGAACTTTTACCGGCCTGCGTTGGCCCGATGACGGCGATTTGCAGCGGAAAACCGGGATTGTTGTCGAGCAGCTCGCCTTTGCGAATAAAGGCTTCGCCGTGTAACAATTGTTCTATACGCTGCTGATAATCCAGGTACTGGGGATTTTTTTTATCCAGCTGCTGTAGCACAGTTTGGTAACGCTGTTTGAGAAGTTGGATAAATTCCAGCATGTGGTAAGCTTGTGTTTTTAATTACCGAGTAATTTGGTTTGTTTGGTAACCCGCGTTGCAACCATTATAAATACAAAATTCGGGTTTGTTTATTTAGCCACTGGGGGGCTACATCATGAAAAAAGCGTCTACTGTTTTGGTTTTTTTAATCTGCGCATTTTTAGCCGGTTGCAATAAAAGCAACCAAATCAACGGCAGCAGTTTAAAAACGGTGAATCGATCAATCAGTCAAATCAAGGAAAAATTGCCGCTGGACCAACGCATCGAGTTTGAAGTGTCTTTCTGGACCTTACGCGATGAAATCCGCAATAACAAGGAGTTTTTGGACGCTATCGATGGCAAGACACCGGAACAATTGGTAGAAGCCGGTAAAGAACTGTTTGCCAAACGCAAAGCGGCCGGCAGCAAAGACTATGAGAAATACGACAACTGGGACCAAATGATTTCCCAATACTCGCAAGAACGTATCGACCAAAACCGCAAGAAAACCCCTGACCAACGTGACAAAAACCCACCGGCAAGAGTCGATTACAAAATGCACGCCATGTAAGTTACTTACGCACTGGGGCCGGCAGTTGTTTCTGTTCCACCAGAACCGCGACAAACTGACTGGCCTCGCTGATGGTTTTTTCCATCACCTCGATCAACCGCGAAATATCCACACCGATTTCCATAAATTCGTGCCGCAGTGCCGCGATGGCATGGGCATTTAAGTTGTGTTTTAAAAACAGCACCTGATCCTGAAACGCCGCCAACACCGGATGCATACGGGTTTCTGCGTTCTGTAAGGCTTTTAACAAGCGGGCATATTGCTGCCGGGATTTTTTAAGTTGTTGCTGGCTGCGCGCCTTCAAAGCCCGGTTGCTGTATAAAGCCAGCTCGGCTTCCCATTCGTTGAACAAGGCTTCGCTAATCTCTTCCACCGCCTGAATTCTTTGACTGACTTGGTCGGCCTTACCCTTGCAAAGGTCGTAGCGGCGTTTGAGTTGCTGATAGCGTTGTTCCAGTGAACTATCCTTCACGTTGACGATGCTTTTGAATTTATCCAGAGCATCAACGAACTGATCGCGGCTGTCCTTCAAACTCTCGCAAGCCTGCCCGACCTGCATAACGACGATGTCGCGTTTTTGATGGCCCAGTAAGGATTCCCGGCTTTGATAATAAGCCTTGCGCAAACGCTTATTCAGGATGGCTTTAATAAAATTAATCATGGTGGGACAGGAAACGGTCTTTATTCATTACGGTAATTTTGTAACTAGCCTGGGCGGTGGAATGTTGAAAAGCGGCATCCAGGATGCCTTGCTGCTGTAAGTCTGGCAAACTCAGGTGCTCAGGAATCGGCGCCGATTTCACGACAATTAGCTCATCAGCTTCTATAACGCCAGCCAACCAGGCCGCCAAACTATCCGAAGTAACGTCCCAACTGGCGGCGATATTGGCTTTATCCAATTGCTCAACTTGCGGCGACCAGATCACTATAGAATTGGCTTGCTCTGCGCAAGCTAATCTTGCCGCGTCAGCGATTACAGCAAATTCGGGCATCAGGCTATTCATCAACCAGGCCATTTGCTGCATCGCCAGAATTGCCATCCGGTGCGCCGCCACATCATCAAAACCCCACTGACTTTGCGCGATGCGCACTTGCTCGGCAAACGGCCCGCCGCCGGGCACAATAACAATCGGGCCGGCGCGATTGGCGATTGCCGCCAGGCAAGCCGGCAAGGCGGCTGTTTCCAGCAAGCTGCCGCCCAGCTTGATTACGCACGTCATACGCCAAACTGCTTGAGTAACTGCAATAAGGCGGCGGCCTTATCAAAACATTCCTGATACTCTTCGTCCAGCACCGAATCGTTGACGATACCGCCGCCCGCCCAAAAACGTATCGTGCCGTGATTGTGGACCAGCGTACGAATCGCGATATTGGTGTCCATATTGCCGTCGAAACCGATATAACCGATCGCCCCACAATAAATGCCGCGCCGATGCGGTTCCAATTCCTCGATGATTTCCATCGCCCGGATTTTCGGCGCGCCGGTAATCGAGCCGCCTGGAAAGCAACTGCGCAATAAATCGATGGCATGCTGGCCTTCCGCTAGCAACCCCGTCACGGTACTGACTAAGTGATGTACGGTGGTATAGCTTTCTACCGAGAATAAGCTCGGCACCCACACCGAACCCTTTTTGCAGCTCTTGCCCAAATCATTGCGGAGTAGATCGACGATCATGACATTCTCGGCCCTATCCTTGGTGCTGGACACCAAGTCTTCGATCTGTGCTTGATCGGCTTCCCAATCATTCCGGCGCGGTCGGGTACCTTTGATGGGTTTGGTTTCCACGGCGCCGTCGGTGACTTTTAAAAACCGCTCCGGCGACGAACTTAAGACCTGCACATCCGGAAAGTTCAGATAAGCGCTGAATGGCGCAGCGTTGATCTGCCGTAATATTTGATACGCTTGCCATGGCTGGCCTTGGCAAGGGCTTTCGAAGCGCTGGGTCAAATTGATTTGATAGCAATCACCCTCTTTCAAATAATGCTTGATACGCTGAAAAGCCGTGGTGTAAGCCTGTTTGTCCATATTGGCGCGCGGCACTTGCAGCACTTTAAATTCCGCCGTTTCCGCCGGTGTCGAAATCGTGCTGAATTCCGCGATTAGTCTTTGCTGCTCGCTTTCCGGTAAATCCACACTGACCAACCAGCTTTGCCGATGCTGATGATCGACAATCACCGCCCAGCGGTAAATGCCCACCGCCATCTCAGGCAGATTTTCAGAGTCGTCGGCCATCGCCGGTAACCGCTCAATGCGTCTGGCCAAATCATAAGCAAAATAACCAATGGCGCCGCCGTTGAACGGCAAACCGTCAACGCTGGCTAAGGACCTACCTAACTGTTGTTTCAACAACTCAAAAGGATCATCGGTACTTTCGCTAATCACGCCATCGCGTTCGATAAACGTCATATCACCGCGTGTTTGCAGGGTTACGACCGGGGCATAGGCGATAATATCGAACCTATCCTGGTGGCTGTGCGGCTGGGCGCTATCCAGAAATACCGCCCAAGGCTGCTGCGCCAGCGGGGCAAATAATGCTGAACTGTCTTGAAAATAAGGCAGCGACTGTTTGGTGGGTTTGGCTAAAGGCATTAAGAAGTGCTGTTAAGCGGCCGGAATGTGCCGCAAGGACATGATTTGCAATATGCCGATTTTACCGCAGCCGCAGACTTTAACCAAACCCGCCGGCAAGATAAGCCACGGCGGCGGCCGGCGCACAATCGGCGGCACCAATCTCATGGGTTTTAGCGGTTGACGGCAGCAAATCGGTAAAATCCAGATACTCGACACCCAGATCCGCAGCAATGTCCCGCGCAAGGAAGCGGCCAACACCGGCACCGATTAATTTTATCGCCGAGCCGGTTTCAGCCTTTTGCAATTGTCTGACACAAGCCTGGCTGATTTTCTGTGTTTGCTTGGTTTTGAGCTGCTCGGCAAATGCCAACCAGAGTGCAAGATCGCTCTCGCTAAATTCGTAACCGGTCAGCCGCGACAAGCGGCGGGCGCTAGCCAAAACCGACTTTTCCGCACCATCGGCGGTGTCGCTTTGATCGTGCGCTTCGTTCAAGTCACCGGTCAAACGATACGCATCGGCCATCGTCGCGAAATACTCGGCCATCAAACCCATTGACTGGCCATTGAATTCGGCATCTTGGGCAATCGCCATCACCGCCGTGCGGACAATACCGGTATACACCAACTCGCCGGAGACCAAGCGTTGATAGTCGGTAAAGCCTTGCACCTTAAGCTGGTGATTTTCGATCAACAAAATATCGGTCGTGGTGCTGCCTATATCCACAAATAAGGCGTTTGGCAGGCGCTTGGCCACCCACATCAGACTAGCCAACCAATTAACAGAAGCGATGTCCATGCAATCGGCCGGTTGAATCTGTGCTGCCGGCAAAAAGCCACGCAAGCCGGCAAATACCGATACCTGCTCGACATTGAAATGCTCGCAAACAGCCCGGACGATGGCGTTGACACCTTGCTCGCGACTGGTAAAGCAATCCACCAGTTCACCGGTCATCGTCACGGCATGCCGGCAATTTTGCAAATCGAATTGGCCGGCCAAATCGACCAAAGTGCCATGCAGATACTCTATCCCCTTCCATAATGGACAAGCCTGCTGAGCAAGGGCCTGGATATGTCCGGACTCATCCAGCAACGCCAACTTAACGTGCGCACCCCCAATGTCCCAACCTGCAATCTGTTTGTTCATTTTGCCTTTTTAATTGATATGGATTTGAACTGTTTCATTTCTATACGGCTGTAACACCGGTTCGGCATGGCGCAGGCGCAAAACCTGTTCGGCCACGTTGATCCCGGTCGCTTGGCGGATGCCGACGTAAGAACTGGTCAGACGCGGATTAATTTCCAACACCAGCGGACCTAGCTCGGCATTCTCAATAACATCAATCCCTACATAGCCCCACAAGCCAGGCAGCGCGTCGGCTATTTCGCTTACCAAATTTCGATAAAAGCTCAGCTTATCGGTTTGTAAATTCACTAAACAGCCTTGCAAACTAAATCGGCCTTGCTGCAAAGCAATTTGCTGGTGGTTATAGCAGATAAGCCAGGCTTGGCCATGCTTAAACAAACAAGACAAACTCGCAGCCTGTCCGTGAATATAAGGCTGTAACACATAGCGATGCGGATCGGTTAATTCGGCAATAGCGACCGGCAAATGCTCGGCATCGATTTGCAAACTATCAAGGCACCCGACGCCGTCCGCAATCTTGACGACCAGCTTATTCGCTAAACCGATACCCTCCGCCGTTTCGCTAAGCAGATGTGTTGCCACCGCCGGAATCATCCGTTTCTTCAAAGCTTGATAAGTCGCATACTTATTGGCGCATACGCTCAAGGTTGCAGGATTGGATAATAAAATTTCGACATTCGCGGCAATAGCCAGCTCGGCCAGGCGCTGCAATATACCGTCGCTTTCAGGTGCGATGGGCCAAAACAAATCAGCTTGTGTCAGTAAATCCCGCAACAGTGCAAAGATGTCGCAAGCGGCGCTTACCGTCACAATTTCGCCTGGCAACAGCATATCCGGTCTGGCGCAGCGCTCATCCAAAGGCACACATAGCTGAAGATTGTCCAGACACTTCAGTTCGGCGATTAAAGCCTGTAACATCAAGCTGCCTTCCGTCGCCAGCGAAGCAGGCAATGCCTGCCCGACCAAACCGCCGCCGGTAATAAATTCAAATACCAGAACTCTCAATTCTAAAACTCGCTTGGCTTATGCAGATTATTCCAGTCATTGATTTGAAAGACGGCCTGGTGGTCCACGCTGTAGGAGGCGACCGCAGCCGCTATCACCCCGTACATCTCACCTCGTCAATATGCGACAGCAGCGAAATAAGCCAAGTCGTGTGGAGTTTATTAAAGCTGTATCCATTTCCAAAGTTTTATATCGCAGATCTCGACGCAATCGGCGGCCAAGGTAACCACGACGAGGCCATCAACAACTTGTTTAGCCAATATCCAAACAAGGAATTTTGGCTGGATAAGGGCAGCAACCATCAAGCCCTGACTATGACGACTCTCGCAAGTAACTGCAAGCCGGTCATTGGTACTGAATCACAACGACTACCCGTATCGTTAAAAAATACCGATCTGATCCTATCGCTGGATTTTAAACATAACCAAGTTTTGGGTCATCCAGGGTGGCTGGAAAGCCCTGAACTGTGGCCGGAAACAAATGTGGTGATGACCTTGGATTTGGTCGGCAGCAATCAGGGTCCGGACTTTGAGAAACTAAGCCAGCTTTGCAAGACTCATCCCTATAAACATTTTGTCGCGGCTGGCGGGGTTCGGGATGTAAACGATCTCATGCGCCTGAAAACTATCGGTATTGCCGCTGTGTTATTGGCCAGCGCCCTGCACAACGGCAATATCGACGCCACCACACTGGAAAAATTTTAGGCAAAAAAATACCCCGGCAAGCCGGGGTATCTTCGACAGCCTTTGAAACTAAAAACTTATACGTTGTTAGCAGCAAATGGGTGTTTTGCACCAGATTTAGCAGCAACGACTTCTTTAGCAGTTGGAGTGCCAGCAACCGCGCGAGCGATAGCTTCTTTGGTAGCTTTGTAGTTGAATTCTTCGATTTTTGCATCGTCTTCAGCCAACCAGTGGATGAAAACACCAACAGAAATGAACAAATCGTCAGCTTCGTCAGCAGGGATAGTGCCGTCTTCAACGGAATCAGCAACAGCCATAGCAACAGCGCGTTGAGCTGGTCCAAACATTTGAACAGCTTGTTTTGCACCTTTGATGGTTACTTTGTTGAACAGGATGGTTGCAGGTTTAACCAACAGGTTAGGAGCAACAACAGCCAACAGAGTAGAGAAACCGTCTTTGTTGTTTGTCAAAGCATTTGCGAAAGCAGTTTCAGCTGCTGAGCCGCGTGGGCCGATGATCAAATCGATGTGAGCAATTTCGTTGCCTTCACCAACCAAAGATTCGCCAACGCGCAAGTTATTGATTTTTGCCATTTTAAATTTATCCCCTAAAGATAAGATTGAACCAAAAAAATAGACACTTTCGTGTCTCAAGATTGTAGTTTCTGCTTAGTTCCCTCTATAACCCACCGGTTCCTTCACCGATAAGTTGTTCCAGAAGCACCACCAGTACTGTCGCTACAGTTATGTCAGCTGTTGTACCCGGATTGATCCTTTGTGCCTTAAAAGCTTTGTCCAGATCATACAATACTGGCAAAAGCTCTTCAGGCTCACCAGCTGTTTGCATCGCTCTCTCGAGCTTATGCATCTCAGCCTTGATCCACTCTGAATACAGCTCTCCATACTTCCGCTCAATATGACTATCGGGATATTGAGCCAACATTGCGGCA
This sequence comes from Methylomonas sp. PHL2-19, assembly GCF_059331595.1. Lineage (NCBI taxonomy): Bacteria > Pseudomonadati > Pseudomonadota > Gammaproteobacteria > Methylococcales > Methylococcaceae > Methylomonas > Methylomonas sp. PHL2-19. The sequence goes on along the minus strand of NZ_CP196839.1, from coordinate 2,522,936 downwards.
AAAACCGCTAACGCCGCCCAAGCACAATCGCCAGACAAAACGAAAGCACGATTATATCTTAAAACGCCGAAATCAAAAACGTCTTTAAAAATTGTTGCGTATTGCAACGCAATTCGGTCCTTGTCAGCGGCAAAAACCATGGCCTCGGTCAGCGTCACATCCGCCGGTTTTTGTACGTCGTGCTGTGCAGATTCGCCCAAACCTGCCGGCGCAGCTAAGGTGACAGCCTTGAAAACCCAATCTGCATCCTCACGGGTCGTATTTTCCAGCAATAGCCGTAAACCATCGCGCAAGTTTTCGCCCTTTTTTAAACCGGCAACCACTTGCAACAATGGCGCGCAAAGCAAAATAATACCGAGATTGGTATTGCAAGCCACCGCCTCGCGGGTTGCCTTGACTGCGTAATAAATCTTTTCACCCAAACTATATTGCGGATTGGTAATCGGCTCGCTGCTAACCCGAGCGCTGACACGAAAATCGTCAACGGTCATATCGTCGGCAGCACTATAAACACTAACATTTCCAGGCTTGAACGCTTGCAACTCGATTTCGCAAGCTTGTAGGTAAGCGTCCATCAATTGCTGCCTGTTCAACATACTTTTTCTGGCAGGCAATATCGATCAAGTAAATCAGCAACCAAACATTCGGCGATGTTAATATCGCAAACACTTTGCAAGCCTTTCCAGGCCGGCACACTGTTCACTTCGATAATCCGGTAACCACCATCGGCGTCCTGAATTAGATCCACCCCGGCATAATCCATGTTTAGCACAACAACGGCGGCAATCGCCAATCCTGCTAAAGCCGGTTCCAGTTCGATACATTCACAAGACGCGCCTCTAGCCACATTATTCAGCCAGGAAATGCCGCGCCGCCGCATGGCTGCAACGGCCCTACCGTTAATCACAAACACCCGCACATCGGAATAGCCATCACCGGCGCATTCGACAAAGCGCTGCAAATAATAAATACCGTGACTACTGGTTAGCCAGAGCAAATCGGTAGATTTTTCGATACGCCGAATGCCCTCGCCTTGCGAACCGAACAATGGCTTGCTGATTAGATAATAGCCGGCGCGCAACTGCTGTTCGGCAATCGCCAATGCTGCATCGCGATCCCGCAATACCCAAGTCATTGCCGTCGGCAAACCGCCATGTTGCAACAAAAAACTGGTCATGCCTTTATCGACGCTACGCTCGATAGCGCCGGCATCGTTATAAACCGGTATGCCCAGTATTTTTAAGCCGTGCAAAACATCCAGATAAAACACCACCTCTTCCAGCGAACCGCCGGGCACGCCGCGCACGAAAACCGCCGCCGGTAATTCTTGCTCAAAACCGGGAATAACAATCGGCAAATCCGAGACCGTTAACTGCAATTTGCAGGCAGTCAGCGAGACATATTCGGCGGCATAACCGCGCTCGGCAAAAGCCAAGCACAACTGCTTGCCGTGCCAACCCGGATCATCGGTAATTATTGCAATTCGGCGCAAGGGAATGTATGTCGAAAAAGTTAGCGATACAAGCTAACTGACCTTGCCCTGCAAGGCCTGTTAGCTGTCGAAGAGAGTTAGAGCGAATTAAGCGCCGAACGATAGATCGAGCAAGGCGTTGTCCAATTTACCGGCGCGGAAACTTTTGCCGGATTCGACTGCGGTGACGATGACGCTGGCCGGGCTAAACAACATCGCATCGACCTTGAAAAAATCGTATTCGTAGGCTTTGAAAATATCGGCAAATGGTTTGCCGTAATCTTTAGAGGTGGAGCTTGGCAATTCCTTGGCCAATTTTTCCGCCGCTTCGTCGCTGCCTTTGACGAACAAATGCACTTGGCCTGCGAACAAAATCGCGTCGTTGGTTCTACCCATCGCTTTTACGAAATTCGGATGCGGCGGGCAAATCGGCGCGCTGCCGGAACCATCGACGATGTTTTCCAACGGAAAGTGCAACGCATGGGCTTTGTGCATCGCCACTTCCAATACTCGCCCGACGACTTGCACCCCGCCGGCCAGACTGCTGGTGGGCGTGACGATGATGGTCAAATTGGCCGGCGACACGCCGCATGCCGCCGAGACTTTTTCGACGATTTCGATTGGCGGCAAGGCGTCGTTTTCTATGACCAGCGCGGTTTGCTCGGCACTATCACGATATTCCAGTTCTTTATAAAGCTCTTCCACCGGCTCTACTGCACCGTCTTTCAACTTAGTTGCCAGTGCCCGCGCGGGTCCGGAACCTAGGGCATAATATTTGCCGTGCGACAAACTCCAACCTGCATATTGGCTACCCAGGCAAGACAGCACCGGATTGCTGGCGTGTACATTAATGGTCAGCGGCCAATGGCTGGTGTATGGACTTTGCGAGATCGTCGCGGTACCCAAGCCGCCCATGCAGATTTCGGTGATAATTCGGCCGGCTTCCAGACCGCCCGGCACCTTAATACCCGCATCGATAATGGTGCAGCCGTTTTCCAGCTTTTCGATACCCAACCGTAATTTATCCGCGTTATCCAACAGTTGTTGAACCAAGGGCTGGGAAAATTTATTGACGCTTGCCTGGTATTGCATGATGTTTAAAGACCTGTTTCCAATAGATTTGCAAGGATGCGTTGTTGGCGATGCAGATTATCCAGCACCTGCCCCGAGTTTTTTCCGGTGGCAATAATACTGCATATCGGCTCGCCTGTGGCAACAATTGCGCCGGGATTCGGCCTATCCGCAGTCCATGACGGCCATATCAGCCGCTCGAGGATCGTTACTGTTTTTTGCGCATAAACAATCTGATAAGCACTCGGCTCCGCCGATAATTCGACACGATTATCCCGGCTGTTTTGACAAGCCTGTAGATGTTTCAAGAGCAGTGATTTACCGTAAAGCTGGGCACTAGCGGAAATCCGCGCATTGATTTCCAACACGTAACATCTGCCGTCACACAGCATAAAATCCATGCTGTTTAAACCGCGCAATTCATAGGCATTGACAAGCTTATCCAACCAGTCGGCAATTTCAGTCTGAATCGACCTAGAAACCTTGGCACGACTGACAATCCCCGCAAACAGGAACGATTGCCCGCCCTCCGACTTTACCGTCCATTGCTCGTTAAAACCGATCAACTCAACCCCATCGCGACTCGCCGCAAACAATACAGACATCGAACGGCCTTCGATATAACGCTGCCAATAGCCGTCAACAAACTCCTCATTATGACAGCGCCTAATCCCCAAGCCGCCCTCGCCACGCCAAGGCTTTAACAACCAGTCAAAACCATCCTCAGGCTTCGTAAACACCACCGGCGGATGCCGAATGGACAACGTATCGAGTCGGGCAAAAAAATCACGCTTGTCCTGGACCCATTGAAAAATAGCCGCCGAGTTCCCGATAATGCGCCAATGCTTTTCCAGACAGCTCAAGGTTTCCGGGTAAGTTTCCAAACCACTGCCATATACCAATTCGGTCAAGCCATGAACCTCACGAACCGCAGCCAAAGTGACTTGAATATCATCCCAGGCCAATGACGGCACCTGATATGCCTGCTTTGCCATTTGCCGAGTATCGCTATCGGCGAAGCAATCGATAGCCACCACCTCGCATCCGGAATCGACACACATTTGCACCAACATCCTTGCCGATTTGGCAATCACTAACAAACACTTAGGTATTAAAGCAGATTGCATTCGGTTGCAGCATGAAAGTGGACCCGCAAAAAACGCTGGATTTTAAAATATTTTCTGTAATAATACGCGGCTGTTGGAGAGCTGGCTGAGCGGTCGAAAGCGGCGGTCTTGAAAACCGTTGAAGGTTTATCCCTTCCTGGGGTTCGAATCCCTAGCTCTCCGCCATTATTTTTAGTTAAGGCCTTGATAAATAACGATTTATCAAGGCCTTAATTTTTTCTACCCTACTCCCTACCCTACTTTTGATTCTAATAACCATCACTGCTTCCATTTCAGTGTGCGTTATTTGATACAGGATCATTATCAGCCATTTGTGGAATCCGCGGACGATTCTAGTCAAAGCTCGCAAAGTTATAAACATCCCTGCCGTAAAGCCACGACATCAGCAAAATTCAATCAAGCCAAGCCTTATTTCACTTTTTAACTCATTTGATTGCGCTCAATACGCATTTTTGTGTAGGGAGCCTTCAATGGCGATTAAACAATGCCCCGCTTGCGGCCAGTCTTTTCAACCACGTCCACAAGTTCCACTCCAAACCTATTGCTCAGCGCCTTCGTGCCAACAGCATCGTAAACGACAATGGCACCGCAACAAACTGAAAACAGACCCTGATTATCAAGAAAACCAACAACGGGCTCAACAATCCTGGATAGAGCGCAATCCCGATTATTGGCGTCAATATCGTAAATCTCATCCAAAGTATGTTGATCGTAATCGTACATTGCAACGGACACGCAACGCCAAAGCCAAGACTAATCCAATTGCAAATATGGACGCGTCAACTCCAGCAAAGCTGCTGCCATCGGGGATTTACAGACTAAGTTTGGTGACAGAAGCCAATATTGCAAAGATGGACGCTTGGATTGTAGAGATTACGGCACATGCTTGTGAATGTCGGCAATAAGCCCGCGTTGCAAAGAGATGACTTGATCGGCAAATCACTCAGATTCTTATACCGTATTGTCAGTTCTCTCTTGATAAACCCTGGATTGGCTGTCCCCGCTGATAGCTCAAGTCCACCAGTGGCTTAGCGAGAGCCTAATTTTCATGCGCACGGGGATCATCAGGTTTGATAAATCAAATTGAATCCAATGAAGAACACCCAGAAACGCTCAAAAAATCACGCGCGGTGGAATATGTACGAATGTCGACCGAGCACCAGCAGTACTCCACAGAAAATCAGTCTGACAAAATACGAGAATACGCCGCTCGTCATGATATTGAGATCGTCCGAACCTACGCCGATGCCGGAAAAAGTGGTTTGCGCATCGATGGCCGCGTTTCATTACAACAGCTGTTGAAAGATGTCGAAAGCGGATCTGCCGACTTTTCGATGATTTTGGTTTATGACGTTAGCCGCTGGGGTCGATTTCAGGATGCTGATGAGAGCGCATATTATGAATATCGGTGTCGGAAAGCGGGTATTCAAGTTACTTACTGTGCCGAACAGTTTGAAAACGACGGTTCACCTGTTTCCACGATTGTCAAAGGCGTTAAACGGGCTATGGCGGGCGAATACAGTCGAGAATTATCGGCTAAGGTTTTCGCCGGGCAGTCCAGACTGATTGAACTCGGTTTTCGGCAAGGCGGTCCTGCTGGATATGGACTACGAAGGGTATTACTCGATCAAAACGGTTCCATTAAAGCCGAACTGGCCAGAGGCGAACATAAAAGCCTGCAAACCGACCGTGTCATCCTCATGCCTGGTCCCGAGTCGGAAATCCGTACCGTCAATTTGATGTATCACTGGTTCATCGAAGAAGGCTTGGTCGAATCCGATATTGCCGAACGCCTCAATGGCATGGGAATACATACGGACCTTGACCGGCAATGGACTCGCGCCACTGTGCAAGAGATCCTGACCAACGAAAAATACATTGGCAACAATGTCTATAACCGCATTTCCTTCAAGCTCAAAAAGCTGCGAGTGGTTAACCCTTCTGATATGTGGATCAAAAAAGAAGGCGCATTCGAACCTATCGTACCACCTGAACTGTTTTACACCGCGCAAGGAATCATTCGAGCCAGAGTTCACCGATATACCGACAAGGAATTAATCGAGCGTCTGCGAGCACTTTACCAGCGCAAAGGATTTCTGTCGGGATTGATCATCAACGAATCCGAAGGCATGCCATCCACGTCCGTTTACGCGCATCGTTTCGGCAGCTTGGTGCGAGCCTATCAAATGGTCGGTTTTACGCCCGATCGGGATTATCGATATCTGGAGATCAACCAATTCCTTCGTCGTTTTCACCCAGAAATCGTCAATGAAACCGAACGCCAGATTATGGCATTAGGTGGCGCCGTCAAACGCGACGCTGGCACGGATCTGCTGCAAGTCAATGATGAATTCAGTGTTTCCCTGGTATTGGCGCGCTGCCAATGCAGCGAAAATGGTCATCACTATTGGAAAGTCCGGTTTGACACCAGCTTAGCCCCAGACATTACCGTGGCAGTTCGCCTTGATGAAAAAAATCATGCCGCACTCGATTACTACCTATTACCGCGACTGGATTTCGATCAACCCCGCATCCGACTCGCCGAACACAATCCAATCGAATTCGAAAGCTACCGTTTCGACAGTTTGGATTATCTGTACGGGATGGCGGAACACATACGTTTGAGGAGAGCAGCATGACCGAAACAATCAAGACCGGCCAAATGCAAATGATCCCAATTGACTTGATTGATGTCCTCAATCCCAGAGAGAGAAACAAACGGGTGTTCGAGGAGATAGTCACCAATATTCAAACAATCGGGCTTAAAAAGCCAATCACTGTGACGCCACGCTCCGCCCCAGATGGCACCAACCGCTATCTTTTGGTGTGTGGTGAAGGTCGAATGAAGGCATTTCATGCTTTGGGTGAAGCCACAATTCCTGCCCTGGTCATCGAAGTCAGCGACGAAAATGCATTCATCATGAGTTTGACCGAAAATATCGCGCGCCGCCATTATCGACCGTTAGAGTTATTGGCAGGTATTCAGCAACTTCACGAACAGGGATACGACAAAAAAGTCATCGCCCAAAAAACCGGACTATGCGCCGAGTATGTCCACGGCATACTTACCTTGCTGATGAAAGGCGAAGAACGTTTGTTGGTTGCCGTGGAAAAAGGCAAAATTCCATTGAACGCTGCCTTATCCATTGTCGGTGCGGGCGAAGACGATCAAGCTATCCAGGCCGCCCTGCAGGAAGCCTACGAAACTGGAAAGCTTCGCGGAAAACAATTGATACAGGCGCGACGAGTTATCGAACGCCGACAAACTTTAGGGCCATCGGTAGCCAAAGGTACGCCGCGAAAAGCGCAAGATGTTACGACCGCAAGTTTGGTCAGAGTCTACCAAAAGGAAGTCGACCGCCAAAAACTGGTCGTTAAAAAGGCCCAGTTGACTCAACAACGCTTGTTGTTCGTCGTCAGCGCCCTTCGTGAACTATTTGCCGATGAGAATTTCTCGACGCTTCTGCGCGCCGAGGGCTTGGACTCCCTGCCGAAATATCTCGCTGAACGGGTGTTGTCGGGAGGTCGCATGATATGACCAAAATATCTTTAGGATTCAGTTTAGAACCGATTTCAGTGCCGGTAGATAAGATCCTGCCCTCACGCAGAACACCTACTGGCGTTACCACCTCGCGAAAATATTTGCAGATACGCACATCGATTCAGGAAATTGGACTAATTGAGCCTTTATCAGTTGGTCCTGCCGATGCTACAACCGAGCAGCTAATTTTACTGGATGGGCACATCCGGCTGATCGCATTACAGGAGTTGGGGTATATCGAGGTTCCATGTCTGGTTGCTACTGATGACGAGAGTTACACGTATAACAGCCGTATTAACCGATTGTCGACGATACAGGAACATCACATGATTCGCCGTGCTATCGAACGCGGCGTCACTCCAGAAAGGCTCGCCAAGGCTCTAAGCGTTGACCCCCGTACCATTGAGCGCAAAGCTGCGTTACTGGAAGGCATATGCCCTGAGGCAGCAGAACTATTGAAAGATCACCAATTCCCAACGGATTTATCACGGGTATTGCGAAAAATGAAACCGACTCGTCAACTTGAATGTGTCGAGCTCATGATCTCAGCCAATACCATCACCATAAATTATGCTGAAGCACTATTGGTCGCCACTCCCTTATCAATGCTGGTCGAAGGCAAAAAGCCCAAAAAGCTGAGCGGTCTGACTACGGAGCAAATTGCCAAAATGGAGCGAGAAATGAGCAATCTTCAAGAACGGTACAAAATGGTTGAGCAGACCTACGGACAAGATGTCCTTAATTTGGTATTGGCTAAAGGCTACTTAGCCAAATTACTTGAAAACCCAGCAATAAAACGGTTTCTGCAGCAAAGGCAGCCGGAATTCTTGGCGGAATTCGAGGCTATTGTTCAAACAGTATCACTGGATCAATGACACTCTGGATTCGCAATTTAGCTTAACGTTGTTCAAAGCTATGACACCGCCGCCATTTATCTACCACAATCCGCCAGCCGAATTGGCTGCATCGTTGTTCTGACACTTGCAAGAATCGACAACTGACACAGCGCACGAATCCTCGCGTATCGCCGTGGTGAAGTCGCAGAGTATCTTCGGCCAGTTGCAAGGCGTAGGACAGGATTTCAGGGCTTGCCGCGCATTCAGTCATAAACTCGTCGATGACCGATGAATCGGTTTCGCCGATCGCTTTCAGGTAGGCCAGAAGTTTGGCTTGATCTTGGACGTTGAGCTTGTTGATTTTGTTTTGTTGGTACTCGCGGTTTTTAGGTGTTACTGGTATTACCGGTGTTACGTCCAGTCCTGGCGCGGGTTGCAGGGGTATTACCGATTCCGGGTCAGGTAACACTGGTGTTACCGCTGAAACATTTTCCCTTTGCGTGGGGTGGTGTTGATCGTCTGGTTGAGACAACTCATCGGTCGCCTCCGCCAGATAATGCCGTATTACATTAGCCAACATGGTCATCATCAAATTGAATCACGTAAAACCAGCCCGAGCCGCCGTGGACTTTGACCTGGGTTACATGCTTTTTCGGATTGGGACCGGATTTCAGGATGCCTTGACCGATCAGCAGTTTAACCGCCAATGCCAAATCGGCATTGCCAATCGCCTTTTTGAAACCCGCGGAGCTGAACAACCATTGCCGGCCTCGTTCGGTTGGGCGCCAATAGCCGGAACGCTCGCCGTGCAGTCGGTTGGGATCGTCGGTTTTGGTAAAACGGCTGTCGCCATACAGTTCGACGTACTGCCGTAACGCGTTGACCAATTGCCGGGGTTCCAGTTCGCCGGTTCCACGCTGTTGACGCCAATGGTTGAAGCAGATCAGTGCCGCCTCCATAGCGATGCGTTCTGGCCAACCTGTGACACCGTATTCGCTGGCCAATTCGCCAGCCATGCCGATTAAGGCAAAGCTGCGTGCGGCACGGGCTTCCTGTGCTGATAAGGGTCCGAAGCGCTGCTCGAAAATGCGTAAACACTGTTCAAGATAGGCGGCAAAATCGCGTGGATCGCGGGTCAAGCGTTCCAGAAAGGCGATGCCGGCGGTGCCATAGTGCTGCGACGTGTGCTGATGCAATGCCATGGCAAAAACTCGACCACTGCCGTAATCATGTAGGTCGTCAAAAGCGCCATGCTGACCAAACACCTGCAACTGCAGAAAGCGCACCAATTCGCCAGCTTTGACTGGAATACCGGCCTTACTCAGATGGGCTTCAATCGAGTCTTCGCCATTGGACAGAATCGCTACCCGCCAATGCTGATGCAACATGGCTCTGCCATTGACGGTAGCCCGTTGCTTGCCAACGCCATTGGCCAGCAGATACAGCGACTTGCTGACATCCTGAGCATCGGCTTTACTCATCTCATCCAGACATAGCAAGCCGTCGTTAACCTGGACGGCGGCGGATTCCAGGCCATTCAAGGTGGCCGTCCAGGAACGCTGGAAGTGTTTAGGCTTACCCCAAACACTGGCAGCGACTTGCATGCCACTGGTCTTGCCCTGACTGGAGGGGCCATAAATATGAATGGCCAGGCTGTCCAGATGGCACTTATCCAGCAAGGGGCCGCAAAAGGCCAGCGAAACCATTAACAGCAAATAAGGATTACCGGGACATAAGCCGGCCACCTGTTGTTGCCAGGCGGCCAAGCTACCGGCTTGCCGATACAAGTTACTGTTTACATTTCCCTCGGACTGAAGAATCACGGCATCACTGGAATCGCCAATACTGCGATCCGGCAGCACATAAAGGTTATCAAACCAACCGGGCGTCGATGTGATCCAGACTGTGCGGTCAGGGTGTTGCTGACACAGATATTCCGCCAGACGACTCCGTTGTGGATAGTGAATATCAAGCCCCTGGTCGAACAAGGCTTTCTGTAGCTCATCGCCGCGGCCGGCCAGTAATCGGAACGGCATATTCCACTGTTTGAGTTGTCCCAGACGATCGCGAAATTCCAATAGCAAGCCAAACTCGCCACCCTGCCGGTTGCGGGCAATGGCCACCGCCTGCAACACACCACAGATTCTGATATCGCGCAGCGCCGGCGGCTCCTTGGCAGACGATTTGCCGAGAAAATGGTAATACACACCGGCGGGCCAACTATGACCAGGACCGCAGGTATGTTCATACACTTGGTAACAAGGTCGACTGGAGGCGTCGGGGAAAAGGGCTGCCGCATCCTTCTCGGATTTGGCAGCACCGATGGATTGACGGGCTTGTTGGATCTCGGCCAAATCGGTGGACGACAACTGCGATGGCAAAAATCGGCCGATGGCGGTTACCAATCCACCTTCGGCCTCGTCATCCAATAACGATTTGGCGTCAACCTCAGCCATCGTTGTCCCCATTAAGGCGATAAACAACAATCTCCTCCCGCACTTGAACCCAACGCTCACCAACCGGTAAACAAGAGTCGTATTCAAATGCCGATTGACTGAAATCCACCCAACTAGGCAAGACGGCAACACATTCGGCACCATAGCCCAGCAGCACCTTGACCAGTGCAAGTACCTCATCGTGACCGGCAGTCTGATCAATTTGCCACTCGACGATCAACATCAAACCCAGCACCGGCCAACGATACTGGGCCGGCGCTGAGTTAGACGGACATACCAGTGCCCATACGGTGGGATTTGATTGCCATTGCCGCGCGCGCTGCCAGGCATCAAGGCCCAAGCAGATCATAATCGGCCAGGGTGGCGACGTGGATTGCAGTCGGGCGATCAGCTCTTTTCCAAACGGCGGCAACGGCAGTCGTTGATCAGGCATTCGCGTTGCCAGTACATTGAGCGCCTAAACGAGCAATGAGCTCGGCAATATCTTCCACTCGCCAAGCCGTCATATTGGGACCCATTTTGATCGGCTTGGGAAAGATGCCTTTTTTGATGCCATCCCACCAGGATGATTTACTCATGGGCAGCAATCCAGAAATGGGCGGCTTGGCTTTTGGATCACCAATAATTTGTTTCAAACGTAGAAAACCAGTTTCCGGTAATTTACTCATGTCTATTAACCTCAGAATCATTTGAAAAAAATGGGGCGATAGTCATTAATACAAGAGACCTATCCCCCTGCTCAGACCGTTGCCGGCCCAGTCTGCAATCCATTGGATTGCGTAATGTCGCGTCGGACAGAATATCCAAATCGAGTGGCGACTCGCTTGCAGCTAATGACGAATTTGGCATCAGCTGCAAGATCGGAGAATTATTTTTGTCTGATGCGATCTGCGGACGTATTTTTCAGCAAAAATTTTGAAAGCTGCTTGCAGTAAATTGCGATTTCGCAATTTACTGCAAGATTACGAAAAAAATTTTCGATGGGTGCCGGCCAATGCCTGTTAAACGGGGTTCAACTCAATGGCAACCGTCCGGAAACGTCCTGGGGAATAGTGTGAAGCGTAATTTTGAAAGGTCGTCTTCGAAATCGCGCTAATTATTGTGATTTCGAAGAAATGCAAAAAATAAAATGGCTATTACTGAGTTGCAGGTTGGACTTTTGGTGTTTGAAAAACAAAACATTCAGATCTAAGGAACCTCTGATTAATTCGTTGCTCCAAATTTCAACATCAATTAAATCAACAGCTTGCGATCAAGGTTTTCTCGAAAAATTGATTTAATCAGAGGTTCCCTAACGGAACACCTTATTTATTAAGGCTTTGAGCTCTGCAAATCTAACCAAGGTATTACTGAACCTGCAACTTGTTCATAGCCATTAAAAATAATTGTCTTGTCCGACAATCCTTCCCAAATTTATAGCAGATGTTATATTTACGCTTTTGATTGCAGCCAAGCTACCATTTATCCAGCCGGCTAGTTGATGAGGATTTGCAAAATGCCCCAAGAGCTCAACGCATTCTCTACCCAGGTCAAGGCCGTTAGCAGGCTGGTGAAAAACTCGAAAAGCCAAGTAAGCTAAGGCATAGATGAGCGGCTAACTGTTAAAATAGGCTACCTAAATTTGGAGCCTTTCAATGCGCGGACACGATGCCATTCAAAACAGCTGGTTCAGCTATGTTAGCCTGGAAGACCGTATTCCCAAACAGCATCCGTTGCGTCGTTTACGGCTACTGGTTGATGGCGTATTGGCCTCAATGGATGCCGTCTTTGCCGAGCGTTACTCGCACACAGGCCGTCCCTCGATTGCCCCTGAAAAACTGCTGCGCGCCTTGCTGTTGCAAGTGCTGTACACCGTTCGCAGTGAGCGTCAGTTGATGGAACAACTGGACTACAACCTGTTGTTTCGCTGGTTTGTCGGTCTGGGCATCGACGACGCCGTGTGGGAACGCACAGTGTTCAGTGCCAACCGCGAACGCCTGCTGTCCGAAGCCCTGAGTCGCGAATTTTTTGAGCGGGTACTGGCCATAGCCGAATGGCAAAATCTGGTGTCCGACGAACACTTCAGTGTCGACGGTAGCCTCATTGAAGCCTGGGCCTCGCACAAAAGCTTCGTCAAAAAAGATGGTAGTGGTCCCGATAAACCCGCCGGCCGCAATCCCGAGATCGACTTCAGTGGCGAAAAGCGCAGCAACGCCACCCATCAAAGTACAACCGATCCCGAAGCCCGGCTTTACAAGAAAGGCGAATACACCGAGGCCAAACTGCGTTACATCACCCATGCCTTGTCCGAGAATCGCAACGGCCTGATTGTCGATGTCGAAACCACTCAAGCCACCGGCACCGCCGAAATCGAAGCCGCGCAAAAAATGATCAAACGCCGCGTGCCCCAAGGTGGCAGCGTCGGTGCCGACAAAGGCTATGACCAACCGGCGTTCGTCAACGGACTCGAGTCCCGTGATATCAAAGCCCATGTGGCCCGCAAAAAGATTGGCAGTGCCGTCGACGGCCGCACCGCGCGCGGCAAAGGTTACGCCCAAAGTCTCAAGCGCCGCAAAATCGTCGAAGAAGCCTTTGGCTGGGTCAAAACGGTCGGCGGCCTGCGCAAAACCCGTCACATCGGCTTAGCCAAAGTCGCGGGTCAGGCCTTGTTTTGCTTTGCCGCCTACAACCTGACGCGCATGCTCAACCTATTGGTGTTCACGCCGAAACCGGCGTGGAGTGCACCCGCCTAGGGTGAAGTTCGCCTGAAAACCGTCCACAGACGGCTTCAGGCGAATAAAAAGCCCTTGAAACCGGGGCAAAACGCTTGAAACTCGATGTCATGACCGATTTCAACTCGAAAAAATCACGAACATCGTGGGTAAGGGGAAATATCGGCGGGTTTTTCACCAGCCTGTTAGACAGCAGTTAAAACTCAGTCAGGATGAATTAGCCCAAGCCCTGGGCGTCAGCTTTGCTACGGTCAATCGCTGGGAAAATGGCAAAACCGCACCGTCAAAGCTGGCACAGCGGCAATTCGAGCAATTTTGTAACGATAAAAGACAACAGGGAGCGTTGATTGATGAATAAAAAACAGCTATCCGAGCGCGATATCTGCAGTAAATTCATCACGCCTGCACTGGAACAAGCCGGCTGGGACTTGGCAACCCAGATCCGCGAAGAGTTTCCACTTACTAAAGGTCGTATCATCGTTCGGGGTAAGTTGCATACTCGCGCTAAGCACAAGCGCGCAGATTATGTGTTGTTCTACAAACCCAATTTGCCGATAGCGGTCATTGAAGCCAAAGACAACAACCACACTGTTGGCGACGGCATGCAACAGGCACTCGGTTATGCCGAGATGTTACAAGTGCCTTTTGTTTTCAGCAGCAACGGCGACGGTTTTCTGTTTCATAACAAACTCGCCAAAGACGGCATCATAGAACGCGAACTGACGTTGTCTGACTTTCCGTCCGTAGAAACCCTTTGGCAGTGGTGGACTGTACATCTTGGGCTAAATGACCAACAAAACACGCTGATTACACAGGACTATTTTAGCGACGGTGGCAACAAAACCCCTCGTTATTACCAGCTACTGGCCATCAATAAAACCATCGAAGCCATTGCGCGAGGACAAAACCGCATTCTACTGGTCATGGCTACCGGTACCGGCAAAACCTTTACCGCGTTTCAAATCATCTGGCGTTTATGGAAATCCAAATCTAAACGCCGCATCCTGTTTCTAGCCGATCGCAATATTCTGGTCGATCAGACCATGACTAACGATTTCAAGCCATTCGGCTCGGCCATGACCAAAATCCAGAAACGTCAGGCCAATAAATCCTACGAAATCTATTTGTCACTGTACCAAGCGGTTACCGGGAATGAAGAAGAGCGCAACATTTACAAACAGTTCAGCCCGGACTTTTTCGATTTAATCGTGATTGACGAATGCCATCGTGGCAGCGCAGCCGCTGATTCGGCCTGGCGAGAAATTCTGGAATATTTCTCCTCCGCCACTCAAATTGGCCTGACAGCCACACCAAAAGAAACCAAGGAAGTGTCCAACATCGACTACTTCGGTGAGCCTATTTACACCTATTCGCTACGGCAAGGCATTGATGACGGTTTTCTCGCACCGTACAAAGTGGTGCGCATTGACTTGGACAAGGATCTGGCTGGTTGGCGTCCCGATAAAGGCATGTTGGATAAATATGGCAACGAAATCGAAGATCGTATCTACAACCAAAAAGATTTCGACAAAACCCTGGTGTTGGAAAAGCGCACCCAACTGGTCGCAAAAAAAATTACCGAGTTTCTCAAGCAAACCAACCGTTTCGATAAAACCATTGTGTTCTGCGAAAACATCGATCATGCAGAACGCATGCGGCAGGCCTTGGCCAATGAAAACGCCGATCTGGTAGCGCAAAACTCAAAATATGTCATGCGCATCACCGGCGATAATGAAGAAGGCAAAGCCGAGTTGGATAATTTCATCTTCCCGGAAAGCAAATATCCCGTTATCGCGGTGACATCCAAATTGATGACCACCGGTGTCGACGCCCAAACCTGCAAGCTGATCGTCCTGGATCAACGCATCCAATCGATGACCGAATTCAAGCAAATCATCGGTCGTGGCACCCGCATCAACGAAGATTACGACAAGTATTACTTCACCATCATCGATTTTCGCAAAGCCACCGAACTGTTCGCCGATCCGGATTTCGACGGCGATCCAGTGCAAATCTATGTACCGCAAAACCCTGGTGATTCACCAGTACCGCCGGAAGATGATGTTCCAGGTGGTGATTATCCAGGCAGGGGCAACGATCCAAGCCGGCCCGGCGTAGCCGAACCCGATCCGGAAGATGACGATAGCACCGTGCGCCGTTATGTCGTCGCCAATGTTGAAGTCAAAGTAGTCGCAGAGCGTGTGCAATATTTCGATGCCAACGGCAAGCTGATCACCGAATCCTTGAAAGATTACACACGCAAGACCTTGGCGCAGGAATTTGCTTCACTCGACGACTTTCTTCGCCGTTGGAGCAGCAGCGCCAAAAAACAAGCCATCATCGACGAACTGGCCAATCAAGGCATATTCTTCGATGCCTTGGCTGATGAAATCGGTCGCGACTGTGACCCGTTCGATCTGGTTTGTCATGTCGCCTGGGATCGGCCACCGCTGACCCGCAAACAGCGCGCCGAACAAGTTAAACAGAATAACTACTTCACCCGCTACGGCGACCAAGCTCGTCGGGTTCTGGAAGCCTTGCTTGATAAATATGCCGACGAAGGCATCCAGCACATCGAAGAAACCCAAATTCTTACCATCTCCCCGTTTAACCAGTTCGGGACCCCGCTGGAAATCATCCGCGCCTTTGGCGGTTTGGACCAATATCAGCAAGCGGTCTGCGACCTGGAGCAAGCACTTTATGCTTCATAACGGCTAATTTTTTGGAGCAAAACCCGCAATGCCCATCGGAACCCTGATCAAATCCATCCAAGACATCATGCGCAAAGACGTCGGCGTCGACGGCGATGCCCAACGCATTAGTCAGATTGTCTGGTTACTGTTTTTGAAAATCTTCGACGACAAGGAACAGGAATGGCAACTCACCCTTCCCGGTTACCAATCGCCGCTGCAACCCCGTTTCCGTTGGTCGAACTGGGCTAAAAATCCGGAAGGCATCACCGGCGAAGAATTGATCGAATTCGTCAACAACGACCTGTTTCCATCCTTAAAACGTCTGGCCACCGCTGCTGGTGTATCGCCGCACGGCAAGGTAGTGGGTTCCGTGTTCGAGGATGCCTACAACTACATGAAATCCGGCACCCTGCTGCGCCAGGTTATCAACACCATCCAGGCCGATGTCGATTTCAACTCGTCCAGCGACCGCCACCTGTTTAACGACATCTACGAAAAAATCCTCGCCGACCTGCAATCCGCCGGTAACGCCGGCGAATACTATACGCCACGCGCAGTCACCCAATTCATGGTCGACATGCTCGAACCCAAACTCGGCGAATCCATCCTCGACCCGGCTTGCGGCACTGGCGGTTTTTTGACCTGTACCATCGAACATCTCAAGCAGCAGGTCAAAACCGCCGACGACCTGAAAACCCTGCAATCCAGCATCCACGGCGTCGAGAAAAAACCGCTGCCGCACATGCTGGCGATGACCAACATGATGTTGCATGGTATCGACGTACCCACCAACATCCGCCACGACAATACCCTGAGCAGGCCATTGAAAGATTACGGTCCCAAGGATAGGGTGGACATCATCATTACCAATCCGCCGTTCGGCGGTATGGAAGAGGACGGCATCGAAAACAACTTCCCGCGCAAATACCAAACCCGCGAAACCGCCGACTTGTTCATGGCGCTCATCATGTACCTGCTCAAACACGATACCGGCCGCGCTGCCGTGGTGTTGCCCGATGGCTTCCTGTTTGGCGAAGGCACCAAAACCAACCTCAAGCGGGAACTGCTGGAAGAATTCAATCTGCATACCATCGTGCGTTTGCCCAAAGGCGTGTTTGCGCCTTACACCAGCATCAACACCAATTTATTGTTCTTTGAAAAGGGCGAACCGACGCAGGATGTCTGGTTTTTTGAGCATCCCTACCCTGAGGGCTACAAATCCTATTCACGCGGCAAACCGCTGACGATCGCCGAGTTTGATCTGGAAAAAGCCTGGTGGGGCGGCGCACAACGCACAAGTCGCAAAGTCACGGAGCAAGCCTGGAAAGTGTCGGTTAACGACATTGCCGCCCGCAACTACAACCTCGACTGCAAAAATCCGCATCAAGTGGAAATCAACCACCGCGACCCCGCTGAACTGCTGGCCGAGTATCAGCAAATTTGCCGTCAGCTCACCGAGGCACAAACGGCGCTCAAAGCCGAGCTGATGCAGGCGCTGGGTGGCGAAGTATGAGCGATCAACCCGACCTTCTGCCTACCGACTACGCGGCGCTACTTGGTGACATCAAGCGGCGCGTACGTCACGCACAAACACGCGCCATGCTGGCAGTCAATGCTGAACTTATCCGCCTGTATTGGGACATCGGCGCATTGATTGATGCTCGTCAGCAACGTGAAGGCTGGGGTACAGCGGTTATCCCACGGTTAGCTCGCGATCTTCATAATGAGTTACCTGAAGAAAAAGGCTTCTCCGAACGCAATATCAAACGCATGCTGGCTTTTTACCGCGAATATCCTGATCTGATAGCTGATTTGAAATTAGTGCCACAGCCTGTGGCACTAACAGAAACTCATACAAAAGTGCCACCGTCTGCGGCACTTTTTACCTCGGAACTGATTCTCGCCTTACCCTGGGGGCACCATGCCGAACTTATGGCTAAAATCAAAGACCGCAGCATCCGTCAATGGTATATGCGTGCAGCTATCGAAAATGGCTGGAGCCGCAACATCCTGGTGATGCAGATTGAAACTGCCGCACACCGGCGACAAGGCAACGCCACCAGCAACTTTACCTTGCGCCTGCCCGCACCGGATTCGGATTCGGATTTGGTACAGCAAACCCTCAAAGATCCTTACCTGTTCGATTTTCTGACGCTCTCTGCAGGTTTTCATGAGCGTGAACTGGAAACCGGCCTCATCGCTCATCTGGAAAAGTTTCTATTGGAACTCGGGCAAGGTTTTGCCTTTGTCGGTCGCCAATATCACCTCGATATCGGCGACCAGGATTTCTACATCGACCTGTTGTTCTACCATCTGAAATTACGTTGTTATGTGGTCATCGACCTCAAGCGTGGCGACTTCAAGCCCGAATACGCTGGCAAGATGAGCTTTTATTGCAACGTGGTGGACGATCAACTACGCCACGAAACCGACAAACCTACCATCGGTCTGATTCTGTGCCAGCAACCCAATCGAGTGCTTGCAGAATACGCCCTGCGGGGCGTGGATACCCCGATTGGCGTTTCCAGCTTTGAACTGACCCGCGCACTGCCAGAAACCCTGCACAGCAGCCTGCCCAGCATCGAGCAGATAGAACGCGAATTGGAAGGACGCGATGAATAAGGCCACCCGCGAACTGCTGGAACAACACTTCGACACCGCCTTTGCTGCGCCGGACGGCGTTAAAAAACTGCGCGAGCTGATTTTGACGCTGGCGATGCAGGGTAAATTGGTGGCGCAAGATCCCAACGATCCACCTGCCAGCCAATTGCTAAATGAAATCGAGGCTGAGAAAAAGCGACTGGTTAATGAAGGTAAGATCAAAGCGCCAAAACCATTACCAGAGATCAAGCCGGAGGAAGTTCAGTATGCGCTGCCGCAGGGGTGGGAGTGGGTGCGGCTTGGCGAAATTGGTGTTTGGAAATCTGGCTCTACGCCCAGTAGAACCAATAGTAAATATTATGGCGGCAACATCCCTTGGGTTAAATCCGGCGAGGTGAAGCAAGGCCGAATTGCGCAAACGGAAGAATCGATTACTGCGCTTGCTCTGGCAGAGTGCTCGTTATCGTTGAATCCAAAAGGCTCGGTATTGGTTGCCATGTATGGTGCTAACATTGGCGAAGTAGGAATTTTAGATATAGAGGCAACAACCAATCAGGCAGTGTGTGCCTGTAATACGTATACAGCATTTGACGAAAAATATTTATTGAACCTTATCGCCTCGTTGAAGCGGTATTTCATTTCTCAAGGCGCAGGTGCTGCACAACCAAACATTTCCCGAGAGAAGATTGTCTCGACTCTTTTTCCTCTGCCACCCCTCCCAGAACAACACCGCATTGTCGCCAAAATCGACCAACTGATGGCGCGTTGCGACGAGTTGGAAAAACTGCGCGCCGAACGCGAACAGCGCCGCATCTCCGTTCACGCCGCCGCAATCAACCGACTAATATCACCCACAGCCTCATTCCCGCGCAGGCGGGAATCCATGACCGCCGAAAACCTGAATTCCCGCTCTCGTGCCCTTGAGGGTATGCGCGGGAATGACGACGGCATGGATAGCTTAAACGAAGCCTGGCAATTCATTACCCAACACTTCGCCGAACTCTACGCCGTCAAACCCAACGTCGCCGAACTGCGCAAAGCCATCCTGCAACTCGCCGTGATGGGCAAACTCGTCCCCCAAGACCCCAACGACCCACCCGCCAGCGAATTATTGAAGGAAATCGAAGCAGAAAAACAGCGGTTGATGAAGGAAGGAAAGATCAAACAGCCCAAGCCCTTACCAGAAATCGAATCCAAAGAAGTGCCATATGAACTCCCAAGTGGTTGGAAGTGGGTACGGCTAGGCGAGATCGGTGAATTCATCAATGGTGATCGTGGAAAAAACTATCCAAACCGGGACGAATATGTACCTGAGGGTATTCCGTGGATAAATACCGGCCACATTGAACCAGATGGGACATTGACACAAGGATATATGCATTTCATTACGCGTGAAAAGTTTGACAGCCTGAATAGTGGCAAAATTGAGCCAGGAGATTTGGTGTATTGCTTACGTGGTGCAACTTTTGGAAAAACTGCAATTGTTGATCCTTATATTGAAGGTGCAATTGCATCATCCCTAATGATTATTCGGCCATTCTATCCGTGCTCGAAACGATATATTTACCGATATTTAACTAGTCCAATAGGTAGAAGCCAGATTTTCAGATTCGACAATGGCTCTGCTCAACCAAACCTATCGGCAAACAGTGTACGACTATATGTTTTCCCACTTCCCCCAATTGCCGAACAATACCGCATCGTCGCCAAAATCGACTCGCTCATGGCACTCTGCGACACTCTGGAACAACAAATCGACGCCGCAATCAGCAAGCAGACCGCACTGCTCGATGCCGTGATGGCGCAAGTGTAAGGAAGTTGCCATGCGTCTGAAATCGCTCACCCTCAGCCAGTACAAAAACCTCAAGGACTTTTCCTTGAGCTTTGACGGCAGCAGCTTCATCGATGTCTTCGTCGGCAAAAATGGTAGCGGCAAATCCAACCTATTCGAGGCGCTGATCCTGATATTTCGCCACCTCTACGAGTTCGACAAGGAGAAAGGCGATCCGGGTTTTGACTACACTATCAAATACGAAATCGAGGGCACAGAAGCCGAGATTGGCTGGAGCGCCGGCAAGCTGACGTTCAACGGCAGCGAGCGCAAAACCCTCGGCGAAACGCCATTGCCAGTCAATGTGCTGATCTATTATTCCGGCCACAACAGCACCGTGGCAGATCTTGTGCGGCAGTACGAGGCGACCTTCAGCAAACGCATCAAGAAAGCGGATTTCAAAGAGAGCCGCCGCTTTATCGGCATCGGCCCGGAATACAAAGCCCTGTTGCTGGCGGTGTTGCTGATGCAAAAGGCGGATAACAAGGCGCGGGAATTTATTTGCAGCAAACTCGGTATCGCCACTGTCGCGCAAGAGGTAACACTAGTACTGAATCGCCCTTTATTCGCCAACAAGAAATTTGAAATTGAAGCCTTCGATCCCAAGACGCATTACTGGGGCGCGGAAGGTATTACGCGGCAGTTTCTCGATAAGCTGATTGGCTGTATCAGAGGCGAGTTCAATCACGGTGATATGTACAACGCCGCAGATGACCGTTACCGAATAGTGCTTGATGTTGAACTGTTTCAGCAGCGCCTCCGCGATGAGTCTGTCTCGGACGTCTTTCGCCAGTTCGACAATCTGAAAACCTTGGGCATGCTGGCGGACATCTCCATCCCGCTCACTCTTGATAACGGACTGAATGCCACCATCGCCCACTTCAGCGATGGCCAGTTTCAGTCGGTGTACATCTACTCCATCGTCGAGCTGTTCAAGGATCGAAACTGTCTCACATTACTTGATGAGCCGGATGCCTTTCTGCACCCGGAATGGCAGTTCGGCTTTTTGAAGCAGGTGTTTGAGATAACGGACACAACCAGCAAGAAGAATCATGTGTTGATGAGTAGCCACAGTGCGGTGACGTTGATTCCACACGACAAGAAGAAGATCAAGTTCTTCGACATTAAAGACAATCAGACTAATTGCTACGATTTGCCGAAGGCTATTGCGATCAAGAAATTGAGTTCTGATTTGATCAGGTATTCTGAGCAAGAGCAGTTACTCAGCATTATCAATGCGGTCCAAATTGAAAAGAAGCCTGTGCTGTTCACCGAGGGCAGCACCGACCCGATCATTCTCAAAGAAGCGTGGTATAAGCTCTACGAGGAGGATATGCCTTTCATTCCTTTCTACGCTTTCAGCTGTACCTACATAAATCAGCTGCTGACCGACAGTCGAATTCATGGCGAGATGGGCGGTTTGCCGGTGTTTGCCTTGTTCGACTTCGACAAGGCATACGACCAATGGAATGGCCTAAATGGCGACGTGACGGCCAACGATCCATACAGAGGATTGATCAAGAAGTGGGCGCATGGTGAATCGTACGCAGTGATGTTACCTATCCCGGTTCACGCTGATATTCGAAAACAGGTCATCCGGAATGCCACGACCGGTGAGACATTTGGTGGTGAATCTTGTTGTGAGATCGAACACTTGTTTTACGGGCAACCAGCGACCGCTGACTACTACCATCAAGAGCCTTGTGTTGGCGGCACCAAAGTCGTTTTCAAGTCTGATCGAGATAAAACAGCTTTCGCCAAAGCGGTCGTGCCGACGCTAGACGATGCTTGCTTTGAGCCATTTAGGCCAGTCTTTGAGTTCATCAAATCAAAATGCGCTGGAGGTGTCGCGACATGACCCACTATGAAAACGAAACCAACGGGCTGACGCAGATTCGTACCTTGGGTAACATGACTAGCCATTGGATTGTTTATTTCGTGATCCGTGCCAAGCCAACCGGACTCCAAGAGTATTTATCTCAAACCTGTAAAACCCGCACTTCCGGCGTGACACCGGCGTCGCGCGCGGACTTGCAAAAATCGCGGTCGAAGGTATGCATCACGGCTTTACCGCAAGCCGCCAGATGCAGGGCATCGGCGAAATCGGCGCCTTGTGCGTACCATTCCAAGGCATGGCTGACGGCCTCGGCATCCTCTACGACGGTGTTGTCTACTTCCAATAGCGCCGAGAAAAATGCGCTGAGTTGGTCGCGGGTTTTCTTGTAGCGGGCGCGCAGAACCCATTCGGTTTCCAGCAGAACGGTGCGCGAGATAAAAATACTGTCGCTGGCAATCAATTGGCGAACCACGGCGACCTGTTCCGGATGATCGTCCACCAGCACCCGAACCAGCAGGTTGGTGTCAAAGGCGATCATGAGGCATCCGAACTGTCTTCTTCGTTGAGGTCTACCGGCTGGCATAAGGCTTCAGTGGAAAGTGCTGGCCCGTCATGCTTGAGCATGCCGATCAAGTCGGCCAAATTGCGGCCGGATTTCTTCGGCACCGCTTTCAATGTAACGCCGGAGGCATTGGCAATCAAAGTGAGTTCCATGCCGGCTTCCCAATGCAATTCCTCGCGTATTTCCTTGGGGATGACTACTTGGCCCTTGCTGGATAGGGTAATCGTGGCGGTAGACACTGGCATACTCCTTTGAGTAAGTCGAAAAGTAAGCCGAATTATCCGCTGGTGATGACTCGTTGACAAGTTTGGGGTGATGTCGTTATCTATGGATAGATTTTGCGGCTCCATGTGGTTTGAATGGGAGCAGATTTATAAGACTAACCACCGAGAATCATCAAAGCCAAAACCATCACGATGAATAATCAGCACAATTTTTCAGAACTGTACCAAGCCTTCCTGGCCGGTTACGACAATCAGGCCATGGATAACACCTGGCTAGCCTTAAGCCAACAGTTCAAGCAGTTTTGGAACGAACGAATTTTGTCGGCTGATACTGCGTCGATTTCTGATTCGGACTGTGATGACATTGTCCGCATCCTGGATCGAAACGGCAAAGGCAATACCAAAAACAGCGAAGCAGTGGCTAAAGCGATGGTGCCGCAAGGCGCATGGCGGCGGATGTTTAACGAGTTTCACGCCAATCAAAAACTCGGCGCGCTGGTTTACCAAATACTCGGCGAAGCGCAGCCGAATCGTAATGCACTGCTCATTGATGAGCTGTATAAAATCAACGCTGGTCAGCGCAACAATCTGACCGGACCGAGCGGCAATACCGTCGGCGCGTTTTTGGCCGCCTACGACCCGATCAATAATTTGTCGATGATTTCGCTCAATGACCGTCGGGCTATCATCGAGTTTTTGGATCTGCCAGTGCCGTTTGATTGGGACACGGCCTCGATAGGTACGCGCATTACCGCGACCAATGCCATTATTCTTGAAAGCCTTAGAGCCCAAGGTCTGCAGGGCTCCGCCAGAACGCTAACCCGATTCTTCTATTTGCCAGCAATTCAGGCGCTTTGGAAAGGACAACACACTGTCAAAAGAACGGATAAGAAAGTGAGCGTCACGGTACCCACCGTTCCCGACGACGAGACCGAAACCGCAGATGATGCCGGATCGGTGCGGGAGTCAATGCAAATCCAAGGGCTAATCGCCAAGATTGGCACGCTAATGGGCTTTACTATCTGGTTGCCGAGAGCAGACCGTGGGCGGGTGTTGAAAGTCTGGCATGCACAACCGGGTGAACTGGTAGACGAACTGCCGCTAGGCTATGACGCCACCACGATGAAAACCATCGAACAAATCGACGTGATTTGGCTGCGCAACCGCTCGATAGTCCGTGCATTTGAAGTGGAACACACCACCTCGGTTTATTCCGGCCTTTTACGGATGGCTGACCTGGTCGCCTTGCAGCCCAACATCAACATCAAATTGCACATCGTCGCGCCCGCGGAAAAACGCGAAAAAGTCCTGCAGGAAATACAGCGCCCTGTCTTCTCGTTATTGGAGGGCCGCGCGCTGGCGGAAATGTGTACCTATCTGTCTTACGACAATGTCATCGAAATCGGCGAGTTGAAACATCTGGCCCATTTGTCGGACAAGGTTATTGAGGAATATGAGGAAAGTTCGGAGTAAGTTCGCGGCGGAAACGGTCGACCCGAACATAGAAAAGGCCGAAATCTTCTGGGAAGCGATGAAAACCTTCGTACGGATCCAGGCCGCTAAACGCTTGGCAGCCTTGGGCGGAACCCTGCCGGATATGGCCGATATTCCCCGAGAACGCGGCCAAACCGAACCGTCTGCATGATATTGGTCGACACCTCGGTTTGGGTTAGCCATTTCAAAAATTGTAGCCAAGACTTGGTGCGCTTGCTTGTTTCCGATTTGACGTTGATTCACCCGCTGATTATTACGGAATTAGTCTACTATACGAACTCCGCACCGAACAGCCACGTAGGTTGGATTAGGCGTTAGCTGTAACCGAATACGTTGACCTTGGCGAGACTGGCCGAACGCTTTGGTGTGGCTTATCTAACATCGTTGCCCCAGGTTGATTACGTGCATTTCGTTGCATCGCTAAACGCTAAGAGCACTATCGGTGTTAAAATTACCACATATCGCATTTAAATAGACTGTACTTCTTAGAATCGCACAATCTGAATTGAAAATGGGTTTCTTAATTAGAACATAGAGTCTCAAAAAAAATTACATACTGCCATTGAAAAACAAGATTTATGTTAAGTAAGTTTTTAACCGATCCCAAATGGACTGAATTGCTTTGTGATCAGTTTTCAATGCAATATTGGAAGGAATTAGAAGACTTCTTATATGCAGAACAAAGTCTGAATGTAGAGGTCTTCCCAAAAAACCACGAAATATTCGCCGCTTTCAATAATACTCCGCTGTCTGAACTGAAGGTTGTAATTATAGGACAAGATCCTTACCCAACACCGGGGCATGCCCATGGTTTAGCTTTCTCAGTGTTACCTGATGTCTATAAACTACCAAAATCGCTAATGAATATATACAAAGAACTAGAGAGCGATATGAAAATAAGATGCGACTCAGGATATTTGGGGGCTTGGGCTAGACAAGGTGTATTACTACTCAACTCAATATTAACAGTAGAGAAAGGAAAACCGGGTAGCCATGCTAATAAAGGGTGGGAAACCTTTACTGATGATGTAATCAATAAGATAAATACCAGAACAAGAGGTATTGTCTTTGTTCTTTGGGGGAGTCATGCCCAGAAGAAAGGAGCAAAAATTGATAGAAATAGACATTATGTAATTGAATCAGTACATCCTTCTCCACTTTCTGCCTACAAAGGTTTCTTTGGTAGCCAACCTTTTTCAAAGATAAACGATTTTCTTATATCTGCCGATAAAGAACCAGTAAACTGGAAAATATAATAGTTACATTTTAAATATAGTTAAACACAGGAAAAATAAATGAATAATGAACAAGGTTATCTTGATATGCTAAGTCGTATTCTTAGCGAAGGAAGTTATAGAAAACCAGAAAAAGAAGAAGGTCGGTATGAACTGTTTGCGCAGCCACTTAGATTTGACCTGACTAACAATAAATTACCCATGATGACTACCAAAAAGGTTTTCTTCAAATCATTAGCCGTCGAAATGCTTTGGTTTCTAAGTGGCTCGCAAGATATAAGTTTATTAAAAAAACATGGTGTCAAGATTTGGGATATTTGGGCCAACGAAAACGGTGTAATAGGACCTTTGTATGGTTTCCAATGGAGGCATTGGAAAATTGACCCCAATGTTTCGGAGTCACACTATGGTGGCAAAAACGAAATCGACCAGATTGCAGAGGTGATGGATTCACTCCGTGATCGACCTGAAGCAAGAAGCCATATGGTGACCGCATGGAGACCGGATCATCTTAACTTAATGTCAATTAAGCCATGTCACATTCTATTGCAGTTTTATAGATGTAATGACGAGATTAGCCTGATGCTTACACAACGTTCATGCGATGCATATCTCGGAGTAGCTTTTAATATTGCCCAATATTCCTTGCTTACGCACATGGTAGCCCACCAACTGAGTTGTAAAGCAAAAGAATTTATCTGGGTAGGTGGTGATGTCCACATTTATGAAAATCACGTTGATCAAGTTAGAGAACAACTCAATAAGCCAATCCTGAATACCCCCACCCTAGAGTTCAAAAGAAAACCAGACGATATATTCTCATATGAGTTTAGCGACTTCGAATTAAAAAATTATGTCCATGCTGATTATGTACCTGCTGAAGTATCTCCGCAGGGCAATCCTGGAAAAGGCTCGTTATATCCACAATAGTATGGTAAATAATTTCAGTACAAACTCGTACACAATTGAGAAGTCCGACTCATACATGTGCTTTGCGGCGTGTCTAAATATGATCTTCAAACGTAAAGGATTCCGGACATTTGACCAGAAGGAAATAGCTTATTCTCTTGGACTCAAAATACCTCTTGCAATGAAAGAAGTATACCCAATGGCCGAAATCAGCGAGGATGAGCAGCAATGGGGCGTTCATCCTAACTCGAGTGATAATTTATCGAAATTTATCTTGTCTAATGGTATTGATATTTGGTTTGATTTTATAAAATTGTCATCAGTACCAGGCAATGCTATACCTGAATTCATGCAGGACAATATCAATTTAGACAACGATATTATCGTTGGATACGATTACGCAACTGTATTTGGAGTAGGGAAAAGTGTAGGTCATGTTAGTCTGGTTGGTTCATTAAACAACATTGGTAACACAGTGGTTCTTATAGATCCGGAAGAAGTTCATCCAGTCGAAGTAAATACCAATAAACTTATCGCCGGCGTACAAAAAATGGCAGCGGGATTCTGGATATTCAGCTCCCCAGAAAAGCAAATATGTATAGAGTATATTTAATATCAGGAAGAACAAGATGAATGGAGAAAGTGAGCAATCTCGTATAGATTGGAGCGTTAAAACCAGACATTGCGCATTTTGTGGAAAAAGTCTTGAAGGAATTAAAATTGTTGGCAGCGGATCGTTTAGTGATGGGCTGTTTTGCAGCCTTGATTGCTTCGCCAGATTTCATGGTAAAAGACGTTTCGAGAAACCTAAGCCACCCACTGAATGACTAAATTTTGGTCATTAGAGCCCCCCCCAAAGAAAGAAAATTATTCCACTGCTCACTGTTACTGGTTAGGTGAGAACATTTATTTGGACACACCTGAGAAAAAAGCCCATCCATTATGCTAGATGATATAGATGATTTCCTAAGAAATACCATTGCAGGCCTTGAAAGTGTTCTCAGGTGGGAACATTACGTAAAACTAGGGGCAACTAAAGAAAACGATTTGCAACATAGCTTCTCCACGGTTGTACTGACGATTTTAGTGCTGGAAATACTGAGTAACGATTCGCCTTCAATTAGCTACGACCCATATAAAATTCTCGCTTGTGCGGCACTTCATGATTTTGGCGAAATTGGCGTGGGCGACACAATATACAAGAACAAGACGGAAGAAACCCCTAACCAGGAACTCGAGTCGTATCAGCTACAGATTAGCAAGTTCCCTGAGCAAATAAAAGATAGACTGCTTGAAATATACTCTTGCCAGTACAGATGTCCCGACCAACCCGGCAATACGATCATTTTCGAGTTTATAGAAAGGACAGGGTATATAATCTATGCGTTGAGCGAGTACAAAAGATCAAAAGACAATATTTTTATGCTGGTGCAGGTTCTTCGGAACCAGCTGGGGCATATTAAACGAATCTTGAACATTATTCCTGGATGCAAAATATTGTTTACCGATCAGGTTATATCTGATTTCGAAACCATATTAACAGTACATGATGGACTTTATTTAGAATAAGAGATACTAGGCTTCTGCATGAAAAAAGAAAAATATATGTCCTGGGAGACTTATTTTATGTCTATAGCTGTGTTGTCTTCTTTCCGCTCGAAAGACAAGAAGACCCAGAACGGCGCATGCATAGTAGACCCAGATAGGAAAATAATTGGTATTGGATACAATGGATTACCGGCGGGCTGTAGCGATGACGATCCGAATTTTTGGCAGGATGATAATGACGATAATATTTTAAGTTCAAAACATACTTATGTCGTCCATGCCGAAAAAAACGCCATCTATAACTGTATGGCCCATAATTTGAAAGGTGCAACGATCTATACAACTCAATTCCCGTGCAACACCTGTGCCCAAGCAATTATCCAAGTTGGAATAAAGAACGTTGTATTTCTAAACCGAAAATTGCATAAGATTCATGCTGAATACAATCAGGCAGTGGAGTTTATGTTTACACAAGCCAATGTAAAATCGGAATGTTACAAGGATATGGAAATTTCAGACGCTGTCTTCCTTGAGAATCTTTTAAATACCGGCCTGTCTTCTTTTAATTAAGCCACCTAAAAATTAACATGAGCGCCCGAATACTATCCAAGGATGAGATTATCCAGAGAGTCAAAAATCATTCCATAAATATCTCTTACTATTGTTTACCTGACGGAACTCCTGGTAATTACGCGGTATGCTATAACCCTGCATTAGGTGATGATCAACAATCATCTGCTTGGAAATTGTTTGTTAGCTCTCTCGATCCTGACTGCCTTAGGCTAACGGTAGGACCGTTTGCCATGGTTGAACACAGAAGCGTACTTAGAATGGTACTTGATAAATTACCATGTTTCAAACGCCCTTTTGAAAAAAGGAAAGAGCAGACCATATTAAATGTATTTAAGGAAGGCTCCCTTATATTTTACCCTGGTGAGAATGTTGTCATTGGTACAAATGAAGATATAACTGTCAATAAGAGAATTGGCGCCTCATTATATGCAACTGTCCGTAATACCGATATTGGTTTGCCCCATATTTCAACAACAATTGATCCGGGTTGGAGGGGTAGACTCCAGATTGGTTTATTTAATCCGACACGATCTAAGAAAAAGTTTAAATTCAGGGATCAAATTTGTAAAGTTAGATTTCACGAATTCGATGAGGATTGTCCGGATGTTGAAATTAAACCACAAAGTCTAAGTTGGAAAGATGTTGAAAATGACGAACATAAAGCGTATTTTCCAAGCAGAAACAAACGGGAGGATTATGATTGGCTAAATATGCAATCCATTATATTGTATATAATGGATTATTTAAAAGACATCGGTATTGTTGGTATCCTTGGAGCTGTTTATTGGGGAATTACATGTGTATGGGATTTCAACGATAAATTAGAAGACCAGAAACATAAAATAGAATTGTTAAATGAGAAGCTAGATATAAAGCGACTAGAGACACAATTGGCCGTTAATCAGCAGACCATTTCGAGTCTTATTTCACCAAAGGCAATTAGTCCGCAACAAAAGCATATAACTTTTACAAAGAAACTTAGCTCTGCGGAGATTACCTTTCCAATTGTCTTTGGCAAAGAATACAAGAATGAGCCAAGCCTGTTCCTAATGACTGATGGAGATAAAGTAGATTACAGGCTTGAACTAGTGGCTACCAAGAAAGATGCCGAAATTATTTACCAATCAGTTAAAGTCACTGCATGGATAAAAAAAGGCGTTACATTAAAAAACCAGGATGTGAAGTTTGACCTATATATTGCAGAACAATAACTCTACGGCAGAATTCTATCTTGATGCGATTTCATTGGCCCCAGTATCGCCACTCTGGCCTTAATCGTTTTTTACAGGTAATCAATACGCCTGCACCCCAAACCTCAACAACAACCTCGGCAAAATATCGTCTAAATTCAGCACGTCCTTGTCGGTCAGTTCAATCAGGTTGAAATTATATTTCTGGTAAATGGCGAGTTTTTCCTGTTTCCGGGCTTGGTATTTGGCGTCGTTTTCGTAGCCCCAGAATTCGATATAAACCTTGCCGGTGGGGATGTAAAAATCGCAGTACATTTCTTCTTCGATTGGCAGTTTGCGTTCGTAGGCGTGGACGATTTCCGCCATGTACAACCAATTGTCGATCAGCATTTCCGCCTTGGAGCGGACGAAGTGGCCGTCGGTAGTACGGTGGGTAGCTTCGAATTTGTGGCGGAAGCTGTCCATTTTGTCGGTGTCGGTCTTGGGTTTATCGACACCTTTCATGTTATCGACATTGTCTTTCAAGGCCCGGTTGCGGGTGATCTTTTCCGGCCAGCGCACGTAGGGAATACCGGAGCGGCTGTCTTCACCTTGCTCGGCACCCATCGCCAATCCTTGCTCGGTGACCAACCAGCCCTTCAAACCTTTTTTAATCCAGCCCAGTTCCGACAGGATGTAATTCATCTTGTTGGCGGACAGTTCAAAGTGTTGCCCCAGCACAGTGGCGGTTAGCAGCTTAGCCGCTTCCGGTTTGGCAGAGGCGGTTGGCAATTGGAAATCCTCGGGCCAGGCGACGTATTGGCCATATTTACCAGTCAGGTAGACACCGCCGGCCGCAGTGCCAGCGTCGGTTAACTGCCATTTATCTTCTTGTTTTTCGATTAGGCCCAGTGCAGTCAACTGCCCGAACATTTGCTCTTGAGACACGCCGCGCAATTTGGCCAGTTGGGTGGTGGATAGGCGTTTTTCTTCACTCATCTTTGTAGTTCTCTAGTTAGATCGGAACAAAGTTTAGACCATGCCCGGAGCCGCTCTTAAGCGGCGTTGACGGTTGATTTGACCTTGGCGGTCTGTAGATCGATAAATTGTTCGGTATGAGAGCAGGAAAACGCCGCGTTTTTACGGTAATGCGAGCAGCCCCAGAATTGGCCATGCGGTCCTTTGCGCAACACCATGGCGCCTTGGCAACGCGGGCAGATCGGTTCGACAAAGTCGCAACGGCGATTTTCACACACGCGAAAGCGGCCTTGGGTTTTCAAACCGCCGCCGCACCATTGACAAGCCCGTTGCGTGTGATTGCAGAGTGGATATTGGTTGCAGCCAAAAAAGCTGCCGTACTGGCTATCTCGGTGCACCATCCATCCGGTTTTGCACGCTGGACAAGGAATATCGGCGATCTGCTCTTGAAAGCCGGGTCCGGTAAATTCGTCGACCGTAACGGCATAGTCGCCGTCGATTAATTCCCTGACAAACGGCGACGGGTTCAGGCCGTTGGTGACTAAATAGACGTGATGCCTTGCCCGAGTCAGAGCCACGTAGAACAGGCGACGCTCTTCGGCATGCGCGAAGGCTTCGGCTTGAGGCAGCAACAATTCCAGCAATGGATGGGTGGCTTTTTCTGACGGAAAGCCGTGTTCGCCCTTCTCCAAGCCAAACACGATCACGTAATCGGCTTCTTTGCCTTTGGAGGCGTGTACAGTCATGAATTGCAGTGACAGATGGGGATAACGGCGCTTTAAGGCGGCGATATCGGGTCGTTTGAAATTGAAGCGCGCTAATAGCAACACGCTGGCAGATGGTTTGGCCTTGCCGGCGACGGCGTCGAGTGCCGCCTGTATGCCCGTTAAATCCTGATCGGTTTTGATGAGGGATACGGCAGCCTGCTCGACAAGCCGCAGGCTACGAATCTGTTTGTCGATCTGGCTGGGGTTTTTGATGACGAAACGTGACGCCACTTCACCGATTTTGTTGTTGAAGCGAAAGGTTTGATCCAGCACGCTGGTTGCCGTGTCGCCGAAGTAGGCTTGAAAGTCTTTGGTCAGTGCGACATCGCTGCCGGTAAAACGGTATATGGATTGCCAGTCGTCGCCAACGCCAAATAAGCTGGCCTCCGGTTGCTGCGCCATCAAGGCTTTCAGTAAGCGTGCCCGGCTGGCGGAAATATCCTGAAACTCGTCCACCAGCAAATATCGGTACGGCGATGAAAAGCGTCCGGTTTCGACGTATTCGATTGCACGGCCTATCATGTCGTCAAAATCGATGGTGGCGTTGTCGCGCAGCCGTTGCTGGTAGGCTTGGTAGATGGGTTCAAATAAATGCGCGGCGGCGCGCATGCGTTCCTGGTCTTCATGCTTGTCCGCCTTTTCGACCAGTTGTTTGATGCTGAGGTAAGCGGCTTTGAACAGGCTGAGGATTTGCGCCATCAGTTTGCTGAACTCCGATACACGGCCCAGCTGATTCAGTTGGTCGAGTAACTCGTTTTGCGGCAAGGGTTTGAACCGAACCCCGGCAGCCAGTAATTTTTCGCTCAATACCTCCGTCAATCGCCCTTGTTGTTTCAGGTAGCTATAGGTTTCGATCAGCGGAGTTTGATATTTTTCATGCAAAGCCCGCTTCCAAGCCATGCCGGCCAGGTAGGTTGTTTGGTCGATAAAGGGTGGCGTTTGATTAAACTCGTTGACCGCAAAATGTTCGATATAAATGCCGTAAGCCGGTAGGAAAAAATCCGGTTGGTAGACACGGTAGTCCGGGCCGGAGGTATTGACCTGATAATTGGCTTCGTATTGGTAGGCAATGCCTTGTCGATACAAGAAATTGGCAATCTCGCATTCCTCGTAGCTTTTGACGAGTTCGCCTTGCAGCGTACGAATATCGTTTTCGAGGATGTACGCGTTGTAGGCACCCAGAGTCTTGAAATTGAATTGGCTTTTGTAGGGATAGGCAAAGCGTAGAAAATAGGTCAACAGCCGCGAGCGATAGCGTTCATCGTCCAGCAGGCTTTGAATTTGACTATCGACAAACGCAGCTCGCAAGGTATCGTCTTCGGCCATTTTGTCGATGGTTGGCCTGGTACCTTCAACCTGGCTAATGATGTCTAAACCCAGGCTATGAAATGTTTTCACTGTCAGGTTTTGAATCCCTAATTTCGACCGGATGCGCTCGCCCATTTCTTCGGCAGCTTTGCGGGCATACGCCAGCATCAAAATCTGTTCGGGTTTTGCCAGACCGACTTTGATCAAATAACCGGCGCGGCCGATCATGGTACTGGTCTTACCGGTACCCGCGCCGGCCAGTACCAGGTTGTGCTGCTCGTCGATGATGCAAGCCTTCCGTTGCGCCTCGGTCAGCGGATTGGTTTCGACCTGATCAAAAAAATGCCTGAACAGCTGGGCTTGTTGATCGATAAACGCTTGATTGAAACGGGTGATCTGCTCATCCATGTTGTCTATTAACGGACGAACATGCTGATAGTCTTGATGCAACTCGCTCGGCAAATACTGTAAACCATCAGGACGCTTCAGGCCCGCCGCTAACGTAGCATGGCGTTTAATCCAATGAGCCGCCAAGGCACGGCGAATATAATGCTGGCCGGAAAAGATCAATCTGGCTTCTTGGGCTGCTTGTATCAAGGCAGGGGCAAACTCTTGGTAGAAACGCTGGATGCGTTGATTGACGTGGTGTTTCATCGATACTTGTAACAATGCCGACTGCTTTTTATCGACGCCGCCAAAGCGTAAGGTCTGGCCATCTATTTGAGAAATCACCAACGTATTCCAAAACCAACCGGATTCGACGCCAATAGCGGGCTGAATACTCAGTACGTGGTGTTTATGTTTCTTTTGAAACTTATCCGTCAATACCAGCGTTTCTTGATCGAGAGCAAAGGCGTGAAAGCGGCGATCGTTAGCAAACCACTTGGCCCATTGACTCAGTTGGTAATGTGGTAAGTGGTTAGGCGTTGGCGTCTGCATATATCCTTAATTTATTTAAATCCGCTTGCCGAGTCAGCACTACCAAGTAATGAGAGTGGCCAAAAAGACGAAACTAGCATTTTTAAGCCGGTGAAAGCAAAGTAAAAACAGACGCAAACGGATTTAGACCGTCTATTTTGATAGCGATTTTACTCATCTCCGGCATCCGTAATCGGTTTGGTAGTACACAGTGGCTTGGGCGGCTGCCCTGGTTTGTCGGTCCATTCCCAAATCACACATAACGCCAACCAATAGGCATGGGCGGTTTTTGGCGCCAGGTCGCGGTGGGCTTTCCAGAAGGCAATGACATGGCGTTTGCCGATTTCGTGCAGGTTATGCGGCCGTTCAGTCTGTTCAATAAATTCCACGAACTTGATCATCCGTCCGACCTGCAAGCGGCGATGGACTTTGGAACCCTGGCGGACATAGTGGTGGGCCAGAGCGTGGATCTGTTTAACCAATATAGACACGCACCACCTCCAGACGCTCGTGGCCCAGTTCCTGTGAAAGGATGCTTCGGGCGCGGTGATCCAGTGTTTCGGCGGTGGCTTCGTCAATGTGAAGCTGCATTGCCATGTAGGCATGCCAGGCCGATTTTGCAGTATCGGTGTTGATCGGTGCCGGGACGCCGGTTAATGCTTGGTAACGCTGCTGGGCATAATGATGGCGCTGGCCGTGAAAATGAAAGTGCTGTTGTTGTGCTTGACGATAGCAATGGTCGCGAAAATCGACATAGCGCAGATTGGCGGGAATCATCGAGGGTCCGTCCTGCAAGTTGGCTGCTTTTTTCAATGCCACCAAGGCTTCTGCTGAGACCGGCACCTGGCGCCGTTTGCCGCCTTTGGTGCCGCTAAAAACTGTGATGCGGCATTCCCGTTGTGCCTGGCGCCAGGCTTTTTGTGCATCCAGTAAGGCCGATTCCTTGAAACGCAAACCTAATGTCCGTTGCAGATTCAGCAACACGGTAATGTGTTCATCGTCGACGCTGGTTTGCAACTGGTCGTGCTGCGCCTGCGGCATAGCCTTGCTGGTTGCCGGAATGTAGCGCCTTTTAGGGATGCCGCAATCCCGGGTCGGACTGACCGTTAGCCATTGGCCTTGCGTTGCCGACTTCATGATGCTGTTGACTGCCGAGACATAGAGTTGGGCGGTCGAGGCTTTCAATTCATGACGTTCCACCCGTGCTTTCAATGCCTGGCCATAGGCCATCGCATGGTCGCGAGTAATGTCCTGCATGCGTTTGATGCCTTGAGTTTGTTCCAACCATTTGGCAAACACCGACCAGCGCTCGGCGAGTGTGCCGCGCGTAGAAAAGGCCTTGCCCGATTGATGGGCGCAGGTTTTTCCGGCTCGGGTCAGGTTGCGACTGCCCAGGCCGAGATTGCGGCCGCGCTTTCGACTCGCCGACAATGGTTTTGGCGCTTGTTTATCAAAAGGACTGACACACGCGCATAGGTCAGTCTGGTTTACTTGGTATTTGTCAGGTCGATCGATTGACATGGTTAACCTCCGATAAAAGTGGACAACTGACTCCCTTGTCCAAAGCGGACTGGCACTGATTTCATGGGCAATGCCATGCGCATCAGCAGTCGGCTTTGAACAAGGGAGCCGGGGCGGCCTTGGTAAAACAGGTTTTTCTTTCGTCATGAGCGGGGGACCCCGGCTCCAACCCCACTTCGGTATACAAGGCCAAACTCATGACGATGAGTGTTGACGCACGGGTTGCCTACCCGGCGGAGGTGTATACCCAGTGTGAGCTGCGCGGCTTATGACTCGCTGCGCGGGCGAGTAATTTTTGTCGGTCGGTAACGAACTCGGGGTGCTGGCCAGACGCATTCAGCGTCCACTTGCGACGCTAAACTCGGCCCCTTACACGTTCGAGACAGACTGACCCGGCAAAACCCGGGACGGTTACGCAGGTATCCGGTTGATTTACTTGATGGAAATGCTTGAATCCCGTTCTGTTTCTGTTTTTTAGAAACGGCGAAACAGCGGGATTGGGCTTTTACCTGAGAGCGTTTTTTTGAACGACCGGGTATGACATGGAAGGGAATCCGGATCGAATCCACATGACTGAGCCAACTGCTTCGCCGGCAAAAGCGTCCGCCGGTGGCACAGGTCGATCAGAAAACGGGAGGTCGGGATTCTTTAGAGAGGTTCAACCGCCTTACTCTGGCGGGCAGGCAGTCGCCTGACGCCGATCCAGATGGGGACGATTGATATAAAACCATAGCGAACGATTGCCACCACTGAATTGGTCAAACGACCTTTCAGTATCCATTTTGCGGAACCGGTGTTCCAGACAAAATTTCTGCGCGTCTGCACACGCGCAACGGCAACACCACCTTTCGAAACTATACTCGCGCGGTCTAATGGTTTGCGCCATCAAGGCGCTTTTGATTAATCAGCGATCGGCAGACGATCATTGATGAATTTTAAAATTGCTTCACTATCGACAACGACCACGCCTTTCATCAAGGCGCATTTTCCCTGCCGACCCAGATAGAGCGTTTTCAACGCCCCATCTGCACCAAAAATAAATTTAAGCGTGGACGCATGACCCTAAGGCCCAACGGACACAGTACATCCAACGGCGTTCCTCTGCCATCCCACTAGGGACTATATAGCTGGGACGTCTTCGCTTTTTATACTGCCGAAGCGCAGTCTATGAAAATTTCGTCCCGAAAAGTTCTACGTGCGGAGCTATTTTGTGGCTGAAATTAAGCCGCTGTCAAATGATTTTTTCATTTTATTTCAATTGTTTATGAGGCGAATTCCGGCTGGACAGCGTTGGATTTTACTGGACATTTCAGCAGTAACGACAAGGATGATTTTCGGGTGATTCGCCCGTGAAAATTGAGGCGGCACCAAGATCGGTTAATTCGATTTCGAAGAAAACACAGACTTTCTCAACCTAGATAAGGTTTATAGAAATCTCCACGAGTAATACCGGTATTACTTGGTATTAAAGAGACATATCCTCTGCAGCCCAAGCCAGATTTGGCGGTAACACCGGTAATACCAGTAATCTCACTTCACTATAAGTTCAACAGTTATTGCGCTCGGGTTTGCCCAGAGAGGCACTACAGTCTGTCGTGATGTTTAAACAGGTCTTTTATAGATCATAAAATGCTATATTAGTGATCGATATAATCATTTTGTATTAATCATGATCTGGAATTGGCAACTGGCGGATTGGCCGCACTTCACCTATAAAGCGTCGCAGCTGGACGATTTTGAAAAGCGCTTATTGCTTGGCGCCGGCGTATCATTCGGCGCGGTGAAGCATTTATCCGAAGACGACAGACGGCAGTTGACTATCGAGCTGATCAGCAATGAAGCCCTAAAAACGTCAGCTATTGAAGGTGAATATCTGAACCGGGACAGCCTGCAATCTTCGATTTGCCGCCAATTCGGTTTAATCACGGATCATCGAAAAGTCCCGCCGGCCGAGCAAGGCATCGCGGAAGTTATGGTCGATCTGTACCAGCATTTTGCTACCCCACTAACTCATGAGCAGTTGTATAGCTGGCACACTTGGATTACGGCCGGTCGCAGCGACTTAAAGGATGTCGGTTTTTATCGAACACACGACGACCCAATGCAAATTGTCTCAGGTCCCATTTATGCGCCAAAGGTCCATTTCGAAGCGCCGCCGTCCTGCCAGATGATGACGGAAATGGATCTGTTCATTGATTGGTTTAATCGCACGGCACCCGACGGAAAAACGCCCTTGCCAGCTTTACAGCGCGCCGGGATTGCTCATCTCTATTTCGTTAGCATCCACCCGTTCGAGGACGGCAACGGTCGCATCGGTCGGGCAATTGCCGAAAAGGCTTTAGCCCAATGCCTGGGGCAACCGACATTAATCGCTCTGGCATTTACCATCGAACGCCACCGCAATGCGTACTACAACGCTTTGGAACTGGCTAACAAGCAGATCGACGTAACTGACTGGCTGGCTTATTTCGCCGAATTGGTGATGGCCGCTCAGGAATACACCCATCAATGGATCGATTTCTTGATTCAAAAAACCAAGCTCTATGACCGCGTACGCGGGCAACTGAATGAGCGTGAGGAAAAAGCCTTGGCCAGAATGTTTCGAGAAGGTCCGGATGGCTTCACTGGCGGATTGAGTGCGGACAAATATCGCAGCATCACCGGGGCGCCTTCAGCAACGGCCACTCGCGATCTGCAGGATCTGGTCGCCAAGGGAGCATTGATTAGAACGGGCGAACGAAAACATACACGCTACTATTTGAATTTAACCGAGCCATTGCCTTAAATTTTAATAAGCCTGTTCGCAATACCTGGCCCAATCGGCCATAAGCTGCGATCGCTTTTCCATCAAATCCCCTCGGCGATACGCCGCCTCCGCCTGATTTTTAATTGTGTGAGCTAAAGCCATTTCAACTACTTCATTGGGATAATGGGTTGTTTCAGCGGCCCAATCCCTAAAGCTAGATCGAAATCCATGAACCGTCAGTTCCGGGAGGCCCATGCGTTTTAATAGTTGCAGCATGGCCATATTCGACAAACCTCTTTTTAATCCAGGAAACACAAATTCATTAGTTTTGAGTGAGCTCATCTCCTGAACGATAGCCATTGCGCGAGGAGACAAGGGCACTCGATGAGGTTTCTTTGCTTTCATCCGTTCGAAGGGAATTGTCCACGTCTGACTGATAACATCTATTTCATCCCAAGTTGCGCCGATGGATTCATTAGTTCGGGCGGCGGTAAGGATCGTAAATTCAAGACATCGCGCGGCTACACCCTGTTGATTTTTTAGCTTTACAATAAATTCCGTTATATCCGTGTAAGACAATGCAGCGTGATGCTCGACATTTTGAACTTTGGATGGTTTAGGTAATATCTTGTCAAGATGACCACGCCATCGAGCCGGATTTTCACCTTCTCGATATTTGCTTACAGTCGCCCAATCCAGCACCGTCTCGATGCGACCTCGTAATCTGCTGGCCGTTTCATTTTTGGACGTCCAGATTCCTTCAAGACATTTAACAACCAGTGCCGTATCGATTTCCGTGACCGGTAGTTTGCCAATGGTTGGATATGCGTACTGTTCTAGGGTATTGGACCATTGCTGAGCATGCTTAGGATTTTTCCAACCATGGCGATTTATCTCAATGTAAGCGGCGGCACATTCTGCAAATGTCATTGACTTGGCGACCGACAAGTGAAGCTCGCGTTCAATTTTCCGTTTTTCCACCAAAGGATTCAGACCTTGCTTGAGCAGCTTTCGGTATTCAGCTGCTTGCTCTCTGGCTGCTTCCAGCGAAATATCGCCAAAACTACCCAGACCTATCTCGGTAGCCTTTTTATTCCTGACAAATTTGAAAATCCAGCTTTTTGAAAGTGTCGGACTAACCTGTAGGTAAAGACCACCACCATCACTGTGATATCCGGGAGTTTTGATAGTCACAACCTTGCGTGCATTCAGCTTATTCAAAATCCGACTCATAAATCCTACCCTACTTCCTACCCTACTTTCGGCATTGGATTTGAGTATATTTTATAGAACCAAG
Organism: Methylomonas sp. PHL2-19; assembly: GCF_059331595.1. Lineage (NCBI taxonomy): Bacteria > Pseudomonadati > Pseudomonadota > Gammaproteobacteria > Methylococcales > Methylococcaceae > Methylomonas > Methylomonas sp. PHL2-19. Next base: position 2,483,512 of record NZ_CP196839.1, on the reverse strand, counting down.
CTGGACAATAAATTTGTAACTTATCGTTTTTTAACAAGAATTTAGGACAACAAAAAACCATATCGGACTTTTGTTAGGCGGACTAGCTCTCCGCCATTATTACTTAAAACCTTGATAAATCAAGATTTTTTCAAGCAGAAAGCCTCAATTGACGACGTTTTTCACAAAACAATGTCACAATTGAGGCTTTTTTATGGGTAAAATTCCTTACCTGTTCAGACGTAAAAATGTCTTTTACTTCCGCCTAATCATCCCAACCGAGCATCAAAGTTAGCTCGATTTCAAACAAATTACGGTTAGCCTTCGAACTCAAGACAAAGAACAGGCAATCCCACACTCGTTAAAACTCGCTTCACACTTCAAAACATTCCTACAAGAACTTAAAGCAGGCAAGGCGTCTAAAATCAGCCGGCCTGAGCTGATAGCAAGCGTTAGCAATATCCAACAACAAACCACAGTTGAGACTGCTACGCCTTTCAAATGTCTTTTAGCAGCTGATTACGCTCGGATGCTTCTATCAGACTCTTGAAGCTTTCGACCGCGTCGATCAGCAGCGGCTGCTGATTTCTTTCCGGCAATTGGTTTTGCCCGCATTGCTCCAGTGCGTTGATCACAAAGCTGATGGTCAGGATATGAATGTCTACAGCCGGCAGATAGACCTCGTCGCTACCATCAGGTTCTTTCAGTTCGGCCAGCAGGTGGCTAAGCAGTAATTTCGCCAGCACTTCCTGAATGATCGCTATAGGTATGGCCAGCTTGCCGGCGATGTCGGCTGCGCTTAAGGGAGTCTGCAACTGGCTAAAGTTTTTGACTATCAAATGCATGACTTGTAAAGCCACCAGTTTTTTCAGCGCAAAGCTTAAATGTGCAAAGCGATTATTGTTTCGATAGGTTTGGTAGTTTTGGGTAAAAAACGCCATCTCGCAACCGAATAAAACGATCATCCAGCAGCTTTGCAGCCAAACCACAAACAAGGGTAGCGCCGCAAAACTGCCGTAAATGGCGTTATAACTCGACACGCCGATCTGCAAGCTTAAATACGCCCATTGCAACAAATGATAACTAACGCCCGTCACTACACCGGCGATAATGCCGGCGCGAACGTGTATTTTATGATTAGGCATAAAAATAAACGTAAAGGAAAACAAGGCAATCATCAGCAGCACCGGCGACAAACTCAGCGCTTTGACCACCAGCCAGCTGGCAAACGCCGGCAATTGCATGACGGTAATAAACCAAGTGATTTGCGTACTAACAAAGACGGTGATGCTGCTGGCGGCGATCAGCAACACCGGCGCCAACAACATCAGCGACAAATAGTCACTAAATTTGCGGCCCAACGACCGGCTCTTGCCGATTTTCCAGATGTAGTTGAAAGACTCTTCGATATTGCCTATCAAGCTGATCACGGTCCAAAACAGTACGACAATCCCTATCCCGGCCACCACTTCGCCCTTAGCGCTTTCCAGCAGGTTTTTGGCAAAACCGATTAGCTGCACCACCAACGTATCTCGCTCCGGCATGCGCTGCAACAGTTCTTGCTCCAGCATGCTTTCAAAGCCAAAGCCCTTGGCAATCCCGAACAACATGGCGATGACCGGTACTATCGACAAAATGCTGTACAAGGTTAAAGCGGAGGCACGTAGCTGACAAAGATCCAAACCGAAACTTTGCCAGGACAAAATAACGATTTTTAAATACTTGATCAGTTTTTCTTGAACATAAGGCAGATCTTGCTCGTGCAACAACCAAATATCGTCTCGGACAAATGTTACTAATTTGTGGTGCATGGCTGGACTTGGCGGGTGGCGGTAACTGGGAAGATAGAATCCGTTCTCCGCTGACAGTATAAATTGAAAAAGCCAAGTTGATGGCTATACATCTTCTACCGCAACAGGTTCGCCCCAGGCATTAGGCTTATGCAGACTTATTGCACATCGAACTGTAGATTCGCCAGCCTAGCATAGAGTCCGCTTTGTTTGCGCAAATCCTCGGGCGATCCGGTTTCGACGATGCATCCTTGATCCAACACCACGATGCGGCTGACCTTTTTCACGGTGGCCAAACGGTGCGCGATAATCAGGGTGGTACGACCCTGCATGGCGGCATTTAAACCCCGTTGCACCAACACTTCCGATTCTGCATCCAGCGCGCTGGTCGCCTCGTCCAGCAACAACAGCGGTGCGTTTTTCAGAATGGCCCGAGCGATGGCGATGCGCTGTCTTTGCCCACCGGATAAACGTGTACCGCGCTCGCCGAGAAAAGTTTGGTAACCATCCGGCAAGCGATCGATGAACTCCGCTACTTGCGCCAATTGCCCGGCCGCGATAACTTCCTCATCGCTGACTTCGGGCCGGCCGTAACGAATATTTTCCAGCGCGGTGGTCGAGAAAATCACAGCATCCTGCGGCACAATGGCAATTTTGCCGCGCAGTTCCTGTAAGGATAGGTGACGAATATCCTGACCGTTAAGGCGAATGGTACCGTGCGTTACATCGTAAAAACGCAACAGCAATTGAAACAACGTAGTCTTGCCGGCGCCGGACGGACCGATAAAAGCGACGCTCTCCCCTGCCGATATACTTAAATCGATTCTATCCAGCGCGGCGGTTTGCAAGCGCGACGGGTAACTGAAGCTGACTTGCTGAAATTCAATCGCCGCTTTATCGCCATTTACCAAAGGCTGAGGTGTGGCAGCATCAATGATTGCCGGTTGGGCATATAGCAGTTCCAGCAAGCGCTCGGTTGCGCCGGTCGCCCGCATCACGTCACCCCATACTTCCGCTATGGTGCTGACCCCGCCGGACACCAGCGTGGCATATAGCACGAAAGAAGCCAGTTGCCCGCCGGTCATAACACCCGCGTTGACCTGGTTGGCACCTATCCACAATACGAAAATAATGGAACCCATCACGGCCGTGATGACAACAACCGTTAACGCGGAACGAAACCGGCTGCGACGGACAGCTGTCATAAAACTGATTTCGGCGCGCTCGCTAAAGCGTTTCGCTTCGCGGCGCTCCTGGTTATAGGCTTGGACGATAGGCACCGCATTGAGAATTTCGCCAGCCAGCGCAGAAGCATCGGCGATCTTATCCTGCGACTCCCGCGACAGCTTTTTTACTTTCCGGCCCATTGCCAAAATCGGCAAGGTCAGCAAGATCATTAAGCCCAATATCAATGAGAACAGATGCAGACTAGTCACCGCCAACATAATCATGCCGCCGATAAACTGGAATACGCTGCGTAAGCCCATGGAAATCGAACTGCCCACCACAGTCTGAATCAGCGTGGTATCGCCGGTCAGTCGTGACAAAACTTCCCCGGTTTGCAAGGTTTCGAAAAACTGCGGAGACTGCGCCAAAACCCGTTCGTAAACCGCGCTGCGCAAATCCGCGGTCACCCGTTCGCCAACCCAACTGACCGTGTAATAACGCGCGGCTATCGTCACCGCCCACAGGCAGGCTAAGGCAAATAGCGCCAGAAAATGTCCATCAATACTCAGCGCGCCTAACAACCCACCCTGCTCTGCCTGTCGCTGCCCAAATCCAAAATCAATCAGATCGCGGAACGCCAAAGGTACTAACAGAATCGTCGCCGAGCCGAGACACAATAGGCAAAAGGCTACCAGCATTCTAGCGCGATAGGGACGGATAAACGGCCATAACGCCTTTAAGGTCGATATTTTTCGGGTGGGATCGGTTTGCTTAGAACGGGAGAAAGGCATATCAATACCTCGTGGAGAACCTTGGTGCGAAAATGCATCGCTTAAAAATAAAAAACCCGCTGAGCCTTACGGCTAGCGGGTTTTTAAATTTCTTTGGACTACCTAAGATAGGTAGGTGGTACGAGGGTCGGAACCGATATGAAATACAAGGCATTGTTTTATAAAAAATTATTTATATAACATTGCGCACGTATCACTATTCGTGTCACTCCTTCGAGTTTTGCCTACCAAAATCCAATCACCGCATGACGACTATAAAGGGGTGACGTTTTCCGCTTGAGGGCCTTTCGCTCCGGCGGTCACTTCCATCGTTACGCTCTGGCCTTCTCTCAGGGTTTTGCGGCCGCTACCTTGAATGACGCTAAAGTGAACAAACACATCTTTGCCACCATCTTGTTCAATGAAGCCGAAGCCCTTGTCATCGTTGAACCACTTAACTTTGCCTTGTACTAATGCTGCCATAAATTACTCTTAACTTTTAAAAAACCATTACTGGTATGTTGCCGGTTGTTTTCTATATCAACCGATTACTGATTATGCATCAATTAGGGCAAGTATGTCCCAAAAGAATAGCCGATAGCTCGCGCGGGCGCTATCAGTTCGTTTTAACCAGACGGCACATTCGAACAATATCGATTAAGGAACGCCAACGGGAAGGCATCGAAGCGGCCAAAGCCCAAGGCAAAAAGCTAGGCGCACCGGCCAAGCTGACAGCGGAACAAACCGCCGAAATCAAAGCACGGGTTGAACAGGGCGACGATAAAAGCAAACTGGCGAAGGAATACGGCATTAGCCGGCCAACGCTTTACAAGCTGATTGCCGCCTGAGTTTTCGACCGATCCAGCCAACATAAGCCGCGATCCATGCGGCTTCAAAAAATGTCGTCGCTACTGTCGGCTAAAACCCGTTGAATATGCAATAGCGGCAGATTGACCGATTCCGCAGTAACACAAACACGCCCGTGATTGCCAAGTAGATAAGGAATACCACACTGTCGCAACCAGTTGACCAAGGCTGTGCGGCGCTTAAATCCGCTCCATTCCATCAATTCCTCTTCTTGTATCAAGCTGGTTGTCATTTGATCCGCCTGGGCTATGTTAGATAATTCAAGTTAAATCATCCTATGTTCGGCAAAAGAATAGGGTTCACCGTCGCCAACGATGAAATGATCCAGAACCCGAACATCTATCATCCCTAGCGCCGCTTTCAACTTATCGGTTATTTGCCGATCTGCTTGGCTAGGTTCGTTTGTACCGCTCGGGTGGTTATGGGCGAATATGACCGCCGCTGCATTCAGCTGCAGACAGCGCTTGACTACTTCGCGCGGGTAAACGCTGGCGCCGGCAATCGTGCCCCGGAATAGTTCTTCATATTCAATAACGTGGTGCTGGTTGTCAAGGAACAAACAGACGAACACCTCATGCTCACGTTTACGCAGTTGGGTTTTAAGATAGGCTCGGGTTATATCGGGGCTAGTCAGCTGCGAGCCGCGCTCTACCCGTTGATTCAGCAGCAGGGTAGCCGCCTTGATGATTTGCTCTTCGGTCAATGCTCGGCTAGCGCGATACCTGCCGCGCTGATCCGCGACAAAGTAAGGTAGTTTGATAGGTGTGGTGTTGCTGGTTGTGGCGCTCATGGTTGCACCTTCATCAATTGGCCGCGTAGCGATACCGACAGCGCCAACAGCTCTTCGCAGTCGCATTGCAGGCCGACCACTGCGGAGCCGGTCAGCTCGCCGCGTTCGGCTTCCTTGATGGTCATGCCGTAGCTAAACGCCAGATTAGCAAAGGCCTGGTGTAAGGGTTGGGTAAAGGATTGTTGTTGCTCGATTCGAGCGGGATTTGATGCGCTAGGCATGGTAGCTTCTCCTATTCATAAACGAGTTAACCGCCGCCTTGCTTCCTACGGCATGGGCGACGGGCTTGAGTGGGGTAGGAAATACCGCGAATAGGAGCGGCCAGCCCGTAAAGGCTGCCCAAACAAGCCCGCCATAGCAACAGACACGGCAAGGCCGCGCCGAACAACGGGCATAAAAAAGCCACTGGCTAAGGTGGCGATTGTCGCCTATTCAAACGGGTTTCCTACGCCCGGCCAGTCTGCGGACTGACGACTACATTCTGATCCGGATTCGGCGGTGGTGTCAATGCTTTTCCTCCCCCGTGCCCGCAATCGTGCCGCCATGCGGGTGGCCAGTGCTACGGGTGGCAACAGCTAAGGCTTTCTTCTCCCCCCAGCCCCGATGATTGACGCCATAGGGGTGGCGGCGGTCTTTGGTGGGGTAGCTGGTAGGGGTGTGAGTAAGTCCAAGGCCTTGGCTTGCTTTATCCACATGGGCTTTTTCTATTTATAAAATCCCCCCAGCGAAAATTTAGCTAGGGCGACGCAAAGGACCGGGCAAGCCCTAGACTTTTGACCCGCCCCTGGGTGGGCATGGCTGCGCATAAATTGGGCGGCTTCCGCCCGGCCATGCATCCAACGACGGCGGGCACTAAAAAAATATTCCTTCTATACCCTATACAAAAAATCTGGGGAATCTGGGGAGATAGCCCGCTAAGCCACGCGCGACGCGGCTTTCAAGCTCCCCAACCCCTCTAAAAATCTGGGGAATCTCCCCAGATTTATTTGGGGAGATGGCGCTTATCGGGTGAAATTGACGCGGTTTCCGATCCGGCCATGTCGATTTGTCCAGCTTGCCAGGGTTGGACGCTCCCCAGATTTTTGGGGAATCTCCCCAACCATTTTAAAAATCTGGGGAGCTTGAAAGCCTTATGTATCAAGGCTTACAGACTTATCTCCCCAGATTCCCCAGATTTTTTATACATACCCTTATATTTTTTTCAGCAACGGCACCGGCTAAATCATCAGCCAATCTCGCACCCGCTACCCTATGGCGCACCAATAATGGGGAGCGGGGAACATATGAAAGGGCGGATTACTTATACGGGTACATCCTCAACCCAGTAATCAGACGATAGAATCATGCAGCCGCAATCTGGCACTTCGCCGAATAGAATCGGATGCGCATGTCCGGCCGCTGTGAGATTGACCGTGCCGTCCGCGATGAATGATGGTTTGTTTTCTGGCCTTTCTTGTTGAGTGGCCGTGGTGTTTTTCTTTTTGCCGGTAATCATATTGGCGACCGCCGACAATGCCAGCGATATTGCCATATTGACTACCATTGTAATAATTGTGAAATTGGCAACAGTTACCCCAATCGCCGAAAACGCCATCGCAACAAATGCCACTGGCAGTTCGCCGCCAACTGTCGGCATAATCCACAGCTCTTCATCGGCCCAAGGGTCAAGCGCGTTGCTGGTTATCACCTGCCGTATTTGATCGGGATTGCCTAGGTCTACTAGCAACGCTACATAATGCCCCGCATCGCACTCGGCCAAAAACCCATCGCGCTGCACACCTATCGCGCGCAATGCCTCTGCCGCTGTTTTAACGTCCAAAGTCCAGACGGTTTATATTTTTCCAAATCTCCAAAAAGTCTTACAGTCTTCATGTGAATTCTCCTTCACGGTTAATGCCGAAATCATCGGCGAATATCAATTTTAAAATTTGGCTAAACCTTCCACGTTTGGCGGAAGGGGCTTAACCGGATTCAACAAGGCCGGCATCCAGAACCAGCACACGCACCGACCGACCCGCAATAGTGCGCTTGATGGTTGGGCGTGGCTTACCGCCGCCGTCGTGCTCCATCTTTAACAACAAGCCCCGCTCAGCCATCCGACGCCATAAAGAGCCGGCAGAAATCAGAAAGCTGTCACCTTGATGGCGGGCAAATTCTTGGATAATCTTGAAGGCGGTGTTAGGCTCCAGCCATACCTCGGCGGGTTGCGCGTCCCTGGGTTCGGCATACCAGCCGCAACAATCGCCCATCGGTTTATACATATCGTCGCCATTAAGGTCTTTGCCGGAACTGCGCCAGCCCCAACTAAATGGCCGGGTAACGGGTGGCCCTTGCTTGATAACGGTGGCAATGTGGCCATTGCCCGAGCTGAACGCGGCCCGTAATAGTTGCAAGAAGCGTTCGACTTCGTCTTGCTCGGTTTGATAAGTGCCTTGCTCACTGAATGCCTGCTTTAAGCCGTTCTCAATCTCGGCCAACAACACGTTGGCCTGTTCGCTGGTCAACGTGCCGGCGTCTTCAAGAAATTCCAGAAAGGTTTCGGCACCGCCTAGCAGGTTGCTGTAAATTTCCGGCGCTCTGGGGTGACTGCTGGCGAAGCCGTCGCGAATCGCGGCGTTGCGGAGCTGTTCCACCGCCTTAGGAAATTCGCCCTTCAATCGATCCATACGCGATGCCAACCATTGCAGATAGGCAGACATAATGCCGGCAAACCGCCCGGCCTGTGCGGCGTGCTGTAGTTTGCTGAGCGTGGGGTTATCCACGTCGGCGCGGCCTAATTCCAGCACCAGCAGACGCCCCAGCAGCGACACACCGCGCGGTAAGTCTTCCGCCGTGACCAGTAGCATGGAACGATTAAACGGCGCGGCTTGTGCCTGCATATTGGCCGTGCGGCGGCCACGTCCGGCCCCGTTGCCGGTGCCCCTGATAATCCGCTCTGCCATCGCGTGCTGTTTTTCGGCTTCGACCCGGTTAACACTCGGCTTAAAATCATCAATCGTATACACACCATCTTTGGCCTGGTGGGCTTTGGCCTCGGCATCGTTAGCGCTGTCGCTCCAATTCGCTGGGAAGCTGCGGGCAGTAAAGTCGCCATAAAAGGCTTGAGCGATAGCAGCTAAGGCCGACTTACGGGAACCCGTCAAACCGTGTAACCATATGGCAAAGTCGGTTTGCTGGCACTCACCCAGCGGCGCCCGTGCCACCGCTGCCAACAAAGCCGCGCCGATATGCGGCCTACTGGGTGCCACGTCCAGCAACAGCAGCGCTTCGACTACCGCCTGTTTCAAGTCATCGCCGGATAACGCTACCGGCAGCGCATAGCGGCCCATATTGCCCGGCCCTAAATCCACTTGAACGCCATCGATCAGTCCGACGGCAGTCATAGCACCTGACCCGGTCAAGTAGTGCCATGCGCCGTCGATCTTTTTCCAACCGGTGAAGCGATAGACCACGCGGCGCGGTATATCGCCCGACATGCGGCTGAATTGATGCACGGCGGCGCGTAGGTTGTCACGTTTGGCCGTGCCAGGGTAAACAAACACCCGAGAGCCCCAAGCCTCATTAGGCCAGCAGGCTTGCGACGAGAAAAACGACTTTGCCGGTACATCCACCGCCGGCAATGGCAAGCCATCACCGCGCCGTCCTTCAATTCTCAGAAACGCGGCATCGTTTAAGCCGTCTTCGGCGGTCACTTCCTCCTTGATTGAACATACAAAATCGCATAGCGGAAACTCGACAAATCCAGAGCCATCGGGCCCGGCCTTAACGGCGCGTGATTGATGAAACGCACCGTTTTTTATCAAGTACTCACCGAACTTTTGCGGCGGGGTTGAGCGTCCGCCACCACTTCCGCCGCCACCGTTGCCGGGGGGATTTTGTGTGCTGGCTTTTTTGGCGGGTGGCGGTTTCTTAGCACCCTTAACAACCTCCAGTATTGGCGGGGTTTTGGACTTATCCGACATGGCCGCCACCGTTTAGAAATTGCTGATAGTCGTTGAAATCGGCGTCCGGTATCGGCGGCACGATGACCGAGCCGCCAACAGCCGCTGCGGCTTCGTTGGCTTTAGTTAGGCCTGGGTTGCCGGCGGTTTCGGTGTCGTTATCGGCGGCAAACACAATCTTCGCATCTGGCAGCTTCTCTCGCACAATCCGCCCAACCGCCAACAGATTGTTGGCAGTGAACGCCATATAAGTCTTGATGCGGGTTTTCTCATAAAGCGTGGCAGCGGTGGCGAAGCCTTCGCAAATCAAAACCATGTCAGTTTTCGCACCGATCCACCAGAACAGGCCGGCCAGGCCGCCGCCCGGCAGAAAGTCTTTATTCCGCGTGAATAAGGGATGTTTCTCTGGAAATATCGCTTGCAGGCTGCGGATAGTGCCGGCCTGGTCGAATAACGGTATCAGCAAGCTATTCTCAATCGATACCGTTTGTTTAGTGCCGGCTGCATCGGTAACGGTGCGCTTCCAGGTGCCAACGCGGGCAGCATGGGGCTTGATTTGCTTTTCCAGCAAGTAAGGATGATCTAACGGCGCGGGTTCGGCTGCCGTCCAGATGGCCAAAGCCCGTTTGGCTGCACGATCCATACGAGCTAATTCCTCGGCTTGGCGGCGCTTGCGCTCGCACTCGATCCGTTGGCGCTCGGCTTCGGATAGTGCGGTGGCTTGACCTTCAGCATTCAAAAAGAATGAACCCTTTTCGCCGGTCTTCCAGTTTTGGACGACACCACCTTTACCGTCAATAAAAATCTTAATCCTGCCCGCACCGTTTCCGGGTCTACCATCTTCGACATCAACCACTTGGAAGGTGTCGCGCTTGAAATACTTAGGCGGTAACAGCCCATAATCGGCCAGCGCAGTGCGGGCGGCGTCTTCGATATGCTGAAAGCTCATTGCGCACCGCCGGTTTCTTCGATTTGATGGCCACAATGCGGACACGCGACGGGCTCCAGCATTTCTATTTCCAACTCCAGAAACAGACAGCCAAGCGCGTCAATTAACTTGCGGCACTGGTTGCGCGATGAGCCGGGAATCTTCGCCGCTTCGGTTGCGATGGCTGACTTAATCCGGGATTCCGTGGCGGTTTCAGCCTCAGCCGCCGCAATGGCGAGGCGCATCTTGATAAGTTCGTCTTGAGGGGCTTTTTTGGCTGGCATTACGCACCCCCAATCTTATCGAGCAATGCCCGAATATCGTCTACCGGCCAGACACGGCAGCGCGGGGAAAGCAACGTTCCCGCCGGATACTTGCCATCTTTTACGCCATTGAGGAAGGTGCTTTTTGACACACCCAGCACTCCCAAGACCGATGGCAATCTAACGAAGCCTTCAGCCGGCAAAGGTGCTGGAGTATAAGTGATTTTATTCCGCTGTCTGCGGCGGTTTGCGGTTGGTGCGCGTTGCGCGTTGTCGGGTTTTGCTACCATTGCCAAGCCTCCTTTGGGCTTTGTTGAACAATGGCGCTATCCTAAGTGCGATATTTTCCCGAATTTCCCTACTGTGAGAAACGGGAAAAACTGTCGGGAAATTTTTTTAATTTCGGGAAACGCTGTCAGGAATTTTTTAACAACATTTCGCTTGACAGCTATTTGCCAGTAAGTTTTTTAAAGCTAGTGACCTTGTTATTTAGTGTTTTCAAAGCCATAAAACCACTAGAAGTTTTAGTTTCCCAAGAAAAGCCCGAGCACTTGGCCTCCGTCCAAACATCAATAATTACACCCCCGACGGCGGCTTGTCGGCGATATTTCTTTAACCTTCCCAAATAACGATTGCCGCCGGGCTTGCCTTCAGAAATCCAAGTTTCATACAGCCACTTGTCAATGTCTCTTCTTAACTTATCTTGAACCGAGGTTTCAATATTATCGTTTTGAATGTAAAGGGGTTTTTCCAATAACCTATCCATATCTGCGGACATAACCACCATTACACATTCGCTAAGCAAAACGGGATTGGGATAAATGTCGTCAACACCCCCCCCGCGTCGCTGATAATCGGCTAATTCTTCATAAGACGGATAATGGTATCCAGGCCTCTCAAGAAAAAAAACCTTATCCCCAACAGACCGACTCCAAATGCCTGTACTTTTATCAAGGCCATAAAAGGCTTTTTCTGTATTGTCAACATCCTCCAGCCCATTTACCGTGATAAGCAACTCTTCAGGCTCAATCAATGGCTCAACATTCAAAACCCCAGCCTCATATTGCAGCAAGCACCTCGGGAGTAGTTTTTTATATATTGAGGAATCTGAAGACTCATAATGGACTTTGCCTTTCCTGATAAAGCTCCGCACACGCCAGTTAGCTAGAAGAATGTAGATCGGAATCCTACTCGTTGCTCCAAAATGAAGAAGATCAGCTTCGCTAAGACCAAAGATATCCACTGAATCTTTTAAAGAATAATATTCGCGCTTAATCACAACGCCTCCTAAAGCGTTTGCCCTGATAGGAACCAAGCCAACCGGCAAGGAGACCGGCTTTCGCCCCGTCGGGCTAGGCTTGGTTATTCGGTTTAAACGACCCTGCGAAACGGGATCACATCCGCCCCCGCTTTCAGTCCGTCCAGATAATCCGCCCAGGCCTGCATCATGCGGCGGCGCTCGTCCAAGTATTGCGCGCGGTTATAGGCCGCCCTCACCTGATCCTTGGGCATGTGGCACAACTGCCGCTCGATTGCATCCGGCGACCAGCCTTGTTCATTGAGCAGCGTAGACGCGGTGGTTCTAAAACCGTGGGCGCTCATTACGTCCTTTTCATAGCCTAGTGTTTTCAACGCCGTGCGAACGGTACCGTCGGACATTGGCCGGCCGTCGCCACGGCTGGATGGGAACACGTACTGACCAACGCCGGTTAACGGTTTGATGGCTTCCAATATTGCCACCGCCTGGCGTGACAGCGGGACAATGTGTTGCACTTCGGTTTTGGTGACGAAGTAGCGCCATTCCATGGCCGCAAGATCAATATCTTTCCATTCCATCTGCCGAATCTCGCCAGGCCGCTGGAACAGGTAAGGCGATAGCCTGAGCGCGGTTTGCACAACAAAGGTACCTTGATAGTGAGTAATGTCCCGCAGTAATTGGCCGACTTCTTTGGGGTCAGTAATCGCGGCGTTATGAATGACTTTTTGCGCGGGTATTTGAGCGCCGACAGCTTGCGCCGGGTCGTAATCGGTGAAGCCGTGGGCGATGGCATAGGCAAAGGCGCCGCTGATGTCTGAGCGTACCCTATGCGCGGTTTCCAATTGGTTTTTGATAATCAACGGCCGCACGACGGCGAAAACATCCGGCGATTTAACCTCGCCAATCGGCATTTGGCCGACCGCCGGGAATACATACAGCTCAAAGCGGCGGAGTTTCTTTTGATGGGTGATGTCGCGGACGGTGTGAGCATTTGAGGCTAACCATTCGCGAGTTACATATTCGAAGCTGTTGATTAGTGGCAGACCAGCATCAAGGCGATTTTGAGCTTCGGTGGTTTGTTGGATGTCGGCCTTTTCCTGCTTGCGAATTTCGCCGGGGTCTATGCCATTGGCAATCTGCTCGCGGGCGGCCTCAGCTTTGCGCCTGGCGCTTTCGAGGGAGGTTTCGGGGTACGATCCAAAGCCAAGCCGATTCTGCTTACCCTTAAATCGATAGATGAACCGCCAAAGTTTTGAACCGTTGGCTTTGACCAACAACGTCAAGCATTCGCCGTCGTTGATGGTGTAGTCCTTGTCTTTAGGCTTAGCTGCCCTGTAGACCGTGTCTTTATTGAGATTCTTAGCCATCGAGTGACACCGAAAGTGATTCGCAGTGATACGTTTAGGCGTTACTTTAGCGCGTGTCACTAATCGTGTCACTGTTTGCGGTGTATGTCACTGCATTTTGTTGCACTTCTTTGGACAATAAAAAACCCGCTAAGCCTTATGGCTTGCGGGTTTCTGTATGTTCTTGCACTTCTCTAAATCTTTCTTTGGTACCGAGGGTCGGAATCGAACCGACACTCCTTTCGGAACCGGATTTTGAATCCGGCGCGTCTACCAGTTTCACCACCCCGGCAAAGAAAGCGTCATTATACTGATTTTTGCAGAAATGCCAAACTATTTTTTACGCTGCCAATATTACCGCTGCTTTCAGCTTTTTCATGGCGTTTTGTTCAAGCTGTCTGATACGCTCGGCCGACACTTGATAACGATCCGCCAATTCGTGCAAAGTGGCTTTTTCTTCCAACAGCCAGCGGCTAGCCAGAATATCGCGGCTTCTATCGTCCAAGCCGGCCATGGCGTCCATCAGCAACTCTTCCTTGCGGTCTTCCCAGTCGCTATTTTCCAGCAATAAAGCCGGATCGGCACCATGCTGTTCCAGATAAGCAATAGGCGCTTGCACATGGTCTTCGCTGTCGTCGCCCGTTGGCTCAAGTCCTATATCGCGACCGTCCAAACGCCGTTCCATTTCGTAAACCGTTTTGACGTCCACGTCCAGGTTCTCTGCAATCGCTTCCGCATCGTCTTGCGATAGGTAGTTCAAGTCGTTTTTAAACTTACGCAGATTAAAAAACAGTTTGCGCTGCGCTTTAGTGGTAGCAACTTTAACGATGCGCCAGTTTTTAATTACGTATTCGTGAATCTCCGCTTTGATCCAATGTACGGCAAACGACACCAAGCGCACACCCATGTCGGGGTCGAAACGCTTGACCGCTTTCATCAAGCCGATATTGCCTTCCTGAACAATGTCCGCCAACGGCAAACCGTAACCGGCATAGCCTCTGGCTACATGCGCCACGAAGCGCAAATTGGACATCACCAGCTCACGCGCAGCATTCAGGTCGCCTTCATCCCGGTAACGTAACGCCAAGTCCTGCTCCTGCTCGACGCTGAGTTTGGGCATTTGGGCGACTAAGTTCAAGTAAGAATCAAACGTCCCAACCGATAAATTGATCGGCAAAGCCAAGCTGTTGTTCATATCACCCTCGTTTCCGCGGAATAAATTAACGTTAACCGAATTCTAGCACTCGAAACACGAGAGTGCTAATAATTTAGTAAAAATCTTTTGATACAGATAGTTACACTGATTTTTGCTTCAATTTTGCTGTGTAAGCAGCTAGCGATGCCGCCTTTACGAATTCCGACCAAACTCGTTAAAATGCAGATTAAGTCAGAAATCTCCGCCTAACTCATCAAAACCACAGCCATTTACTCAAACATGTCAGCTTCCGATAGCCCCGTATCATCCAACTTTATTAGACACATCATTGCCGCCGATCTGGCCGCCAACAAAAACAACGGCAAAGTTGCCACCCGCTTTCCCCCCGAACCCAATGGCTATCTGCACATCGGCCACGCCAAATCGATTTGCCTGAATTTCACCCTAGCCGCCGAAAACAACGGTACCTGTAATTTACGCTTCGACGACACCAACCCGGAAAAAGAAAGCGTCGAATATATGGAAGCCATCGAACGCGACGTGCAATGGTTAGGATTTAAATGGGCCGGCAAATACCACGCCTCCGATTACTTCGAACAACTCTACGCTTACGCGGTGCAGTTGATTAAACAAGGCGATGCCTATGTGGATAGCTCGACGCCTGAACAAATGCGCGCCGACCGCGGCACCTTGACCGAACCCGGCAAAGAAAGCCCGGACCGTAGCCGCTCCATCGAAGAAAACCTGGATTTGTTCACCCGTATGCGCGCCGGCGAATTTGCCGACGGCCAATATGTGCTGCGCGCTAAAATCGATATGGCCTCACCCAACATCAATATGCGCGACCCCACCATCTACCGCATCCGCCGCGTCCATCACCAACGCACCGGCGATGCCTGGTGTTTGTATCCGATGTACGACTACACCCATTGCATTTCCGATGCTTTGGAAGGCATCACCCACTCGATCTGCACCCTGGAGTTCGAAGATCACCGCCCACTCTACGACTGGGTGCTGGACAAATTGCAAACCCCTTGTCATCCGCAGCAAATCGAGTTCGCTCGTTTGCAACTGGAATACACCATCGTCAGCAAGCGTAAACTGCTGCAATTGGTGACCGAAAAACACGTCAACGGCTGGGACGATCCACGCATGCCAACCATTTCCGGACTGCGCCGGGCCGGTTTTACCCCGGAAGCGATTCGCGATTTCTGCGAACGCATCGGCGTCACCAAAAACGACTCATGGATCGAAATGGGCGTACTGGAAAACTGCATCCGCGAAGACTTGAACGAACGCGCGCCTCGAGCAATGGCCGTGTTAAGACCGTTAAAAGTGGTCATCAGCAACTGGGAAGACGGTAAAACCGAAACCTACCAAATCGCCAACCATCCGCAAAAACCGGAAATGGGCAGCCGGGAAGTCAGTTTTTCCAAAACCATCCTGATCGAACAAGACGATTTTATGGAAAACCCGCCTAAAGACTTTAAGCGTTTGGTGCCAGGCGGCGAAGTGCGCTTGCGCGGCTCCTATGTGATCAAATGCGAGGAAGTGATTAAAGACGCAGCCGGTAATGTCATCGAACTGCGTTGCAGCTACGATCCGGCCACCTTAGGCAAAAACCCCGAAGGCCGCAAAGTAAAAGGCGTAATCCATTGGGTTTCTGAACAACACGCCCTGCCCGCCGAACTACGTTTATACGACCGCTTGTTCAGCCATCCCAACCCGGACACGCTGGATAATTTCCTGGATGGCATCAATCCCAATTCGCTGGAAGTGTTGACTGATTGCCGGGTAGAAGCCAGCCTGGTCAATGCCACGCCGGATACCCGTTATCAATTTGAGCGCACCGGCTATTTTTGCCTGGACTATGCCGACAGCACCGCGGAAAAATTGGTGTTTAACCGTACCGTGACCTTGCGCGACAGTTGGGCAAAGTAGCAAGGTAATTAACCATGGCCGCGCTGCAACCCTTAGTTAGCCATCTCGAAACCCAAACCGGCCAGTCTCTTAACAACCACCGCCTCAGCACTATCGGCGGTGGCGACATCAATAGCGCTTACCGGCTGCAAGCCGCCAATATCGACTGGTTTATCAAATTAAACCGGGCGAGCCTGGCGGAGATGTTTGTAGCGGAAGCGGCCGGTTTACGCGAATTGGCGGACATTGGCGCGGTGCGCGTGCCCAAGGTGATTTGCTTTGGCGAATGTCAACAACACACTTATCTGGTGCTGGAATTCATCGAATTGGGCGCGTTGCATAGCCGCAGCGCCAGCTTATTCGGCGAACAACTGGCCTTGCTGCACCAACGGCCGCAAGCCTATTTCGGCTGGCCCATCGATAACACCATAGGCTCCACCCCGCAACATAACGCCAGACACGACGATTGGGTCAGTTTTTGGCAGCAACAACGCCTGGGCAAACAATTACAGTTTGCCGCCGCCAACGGTTATCGCGGAGCGCTGCAGAGCCAAGGGGGAAAACTGCTGGAAAGAATTGGCGATTTTTTTAGCGATTACCGCCCTCACCCATCCTTGCTGCACGGCGACTTGTGGGGCGGCAATGCTGCCGCAGACAACCAAGGACAACCGATAATCTTCGACCCGGCTTGCTATTACGGCGACCGCGAAGCCGACCTGGCCATGACCGAATTATTCGGCGGCTTCAGCCGCGATTTTTATGCGGCTTATCAAGCCGAATATCCGCTGGACCCTGGCTACAAAACCCGTAAAACCCTTTACAACCTTTACCATATCCTTAACCATCTTAATCTGTTCGGCAGCGGTTACTTGAACCAGGCCAACAGCATGATCGCTCAGTTATTGGCCGAATTGAACTAATCGCGTCCAGCGCCGAATGGCCAACCAAAGCGATACATTGACATAGCCAGTTGCAATTCCCCCTCCTGCATTTTCCCAGCTCATAAAAAGAATTTTTCCCGCATCAATCCAGGAATTTCCTCCCGGATAATAGCCGTCAATTTTAAGGCCGAAACATCAGCTTATATCCAGAGCCGCGTTTCGAAATTTATGACACCAACCCATTCCACCGCTGCCATGAGCAACACCCTAAAAATATTGTTAGTCGACGACCATGCCGTGGTACGCGCAGGTTTTCGCATGCTATTGTCGGTTAGCGGCAATGTCGAAGTCATCGCCGAAGCGGAACGCGGCGAACAAGCCATTCAGCTTTATGGCGAGTCCAAGCCGGATCTGGTGGTCATGGATCTATCCATGCCGGGAATCGGCGGTCTGGAAACCATTCGCCGAATAGTCGCACGGGATGCTGATGCGCGGATTTTGGTATACAGCATCTATCACGAACAAGTTTACGTACGGCGTGCCTTGGATGCCGGCGCGCAAGGGTACATCACTAAAAACATGGCGCCAAATCTGTTGTTGCCGGCGATAGAAAGCATTATGCAAGGTAAAGGTTTTACGGAACCCGGCCTGCTTAAACCCGCGGACGAGCCTTCCGCCAATGCGCAGTATCAAGCGCTGATAGATGCATTCTCGCCGCGCGAGTTCGATATTTTCCGGCTACTGGCCCAAGGCCTGACGGTCTCGAAAATTTCCATTCACCTGTGTTTGGGCAATAAAACCATCGCCAACTACGCGACGCAAATCAAGAAAAAACTGCACGTGCAGACCACCACCGAATTGGCGCATATCGCCGTCAACCTAAACATACTCAATAACTAAACCGTATCTTAAAGCAGATCAGCGCAACACCCTGATCGAACCTAGCGTACCGGTTTCAACGGTCACGCTGAGGCGGGTAATTTTACTGACGCGGATTGCGTTCTTGGGTTGCGAGGGGTCGAAATTGAATTCATCACCCTCGCGAACCATGAAAGTACCCACACCGCTGACTTCCAATAGGGCAATAAACGCCTTGCCGGACGGATTCAACAAACCGCGTAGTTTGAGGTTAGGCACCTTCATGGTTTCTTGATTCGGCAAAAACCCGTAAGCGCCGGCCGTTGTGCCGCCCTGCGCACCAGCCGTTTCGTACATCAGCTCGCTGGGCGTGAAAGGATCGCGCAACTGCTTCGGCGCCGAGGGAGTCGACGGCAGCGGCGTAGCCGGTGTTTCCAGGGCATGCGCGGCCAATGCCGTCATTGACAAAACAAGGCCGACAGTCGGCTTGATTAAATTCGACAAACTCATTTACTGCCCCGATACCAAAGAGAATAAGGCTTGAAAAAATGCATAATAGACAAAGCCCACCATCGAGCCGATGACCAATATCATCACCGGCTCGATCAAGGCCGACAGACGCTTGATCGCAATTTCCAACAGCTTTTCGTAATAAATTCCCAGTTCCTGTAACACCTCATCCAGCGCCCCGGTACCCTCGCCCACAGCGACCATCTGCACCACCAGCGGTGGGATGCGCGGATGATCGATACTGCGCGCAATGTCTCGGCCCTCTAAAATTTGGTTGGACGCGGCCAGCAACTGATCGACATAAACCCGGTTGCCCAGCAGATTCGCGGTGATTTTCAATGCTTCGAACACGGTGACACCGCTGCGCAGCAGAATCGACAAAGCCCAGTTCATCTGCGCCATCGAACCGGTCACCAGCAGCGAGCCGATCACCGGCAACCGCAGCAACAGCCGGTCTAGCCACAAACGGCCGTTACGGGTTTGATAAATCACTATGACCAGCAGCAGCAAAGCCGCCGCGCCGCCGGCCAGCCACAGGCCATGCTGACGCACGGAGTCGGACACATCAACCAGCAACTGGGTGGATGGTGGCAAGGCCTTCCCTTTGCCCATCAAGAATTTACTAAATTTGGGGATGATTTTTACCACCATGAAAATGCCAACGCCGATTGCCGCCAGCAGCACAATCGCCGGATAAATCATCGCGTTGATGGTCTGCGCCCGCAGCGCGGCTTTTTTATCCAGGTGTATCGCCAACCTTTCCATGATTTGGTCCAAATCGCCTGTAGTTTCTCCGGCAACCACCAAATTGATCGCCATTTCCGGAAACACCGCCTTGTGCTTACTCATTGCCGAGGACAGTGATTGGCCGACCCGAATGTCTTTCAGCATCAGGCGTAAAGTCAAATTCAAGCGCGGATTGGTCAATTGCGCCTGAGCCAGTTCCAGTGCCTGCGCAACCGGTAGACCTGCACGCAGCATAAAACTCATTTGCCGGAAAAAGAAAATCAACGCCGTGTTCGTTACCGAACGTTGCGAGGCCAACCAGTCCGTGAAATTGGCCTGGCCGAAAAAACCGCTGCTGCCGCGCCCCTGCCGCAACGCCAACACTCGCAAGCCGCGTTGGCGCAATTGCGATGCGGCATTACCCATATCGTCGGCTTGCAGCCTGCCGCCAATCTCGTTGCCGCGCTCGTCCAAGGCGGTGTAAACAAATTCCCCCATCTCAGTTTACGCCGCGCATACCGCGGGTTTTGTGGACCGCCACATCGCGTAACTCGTCCAACGTAGTCATGCCCAACAGCACTTTACGGCAGCCGTCCTCCCACATAAAACTCAGCCGCTCGCCGGCACTGGCTTCCAAGGTTTCCTCATCGGTACCGCGCGCCACCAAGCGTGCCAGAGTTTCATCCAGCCACAGGGTTTCGAACAATCCCAGCCGGCCGCGAAAACCGCTGCCCTGGCAGATCACGCAACCGCCCGGTTCGTAAATCTGCACGGCATCGTCATCCCGCCCCAGTTCCGCCAGCTCGGCTGGCGTCGCCAAGCGTGATTTGCGGCAATGCCCGCATAAGCGGCGCACCAAACGCTGGGCAATAACCGCCGCCACCGTGGAACCGATCAGGAACGGTTCGCAACCGATGTCGATCAAGCGCGTGACAGCGCTCACCGCGTTGTTGGTGTGCAGCGTCGAAAACACCAAATGCCCGGTCATGGCCGCTTTTACCGCCACATCGGCGGTTTCCGGGTCGCGAATCTCGCCTACCATCAGCACATCCGGATCGTGCCGCAAAAACGAGCGCAGGGCGTCAGCAAAGCTGACTTTCGGCCCGGTCTGCAATTGAGAAACCCCGTGCATCACATATTCGATCGGGTTCTCCACGGTCATGATGTTGATGTCGGCGCGGTTGATTTCCTGGAGCGCGGCGAACAAGGTGGTCGATTTACCACTCCCGGTCGGACCGGTCAGCAGCACCATGCCATAGGGGCGGTGGATCACCTTGCGAAAATGCTGTAAGTCGTCTTCCATCATGCCCAAATCGGCCAGCGTCAAGCCGAACGCCTCTTGGCCGAGCAGCCGCAGCGTCATCCGTTCGCCCAGCCGGGTCGGCGCCGTCGCCACCCGAATGTTAAAGCCCTTATCAATAGGCTTAGGCAAATGATAAGAAAAACCGCCGTCTTGCGGCATGCGCTGTTCGGCTATATCCAAGCCGGCCAGCACCTTGACCCGCGACACCAAAGCAGCCGCCGCGCCGGCGTTGGCGACCAACGGAAAGTCGCGCAATTTGCCGTCCACCCGCAAACGAACCCGCAGACCTTGCGCATCCGGCAATAAGTGAATGTCCGAGGCCCGGTAAAAATAGGCTTCGCGGATAATACCGTCCAGCATCGCCACCAAATCGGTATCGGTCTCCGCTGTCACAGCGCCGCTTTGTTCCGGCGCCGATTTTCCGGCCAATGCCTGCTTTACCTTTAATTGCAATAAAGCCAGATCGGCCATTGCCAGCGGCAATACCTGCCCCAACAAGCGTTGCACCGAATCGATGCCACCCCGGTCGCCCGGATCGCCGCAGATCAGTAACACCTGTTCACCATCACTCACCGGCAACAGCAATTTGCGCTGTACCAGACTGGGCGGAATTTTTTTTAACAAGGTGTTTTCCACCTGTAGCGTATCCAGATCGACATACTGCACACCGTATTGCTCGGCCACCGCCCGGTGCAAGGCCGATAAGGGAAAACGATAATGGGCCTGAACCATGCTTAGCAAACTCAAGCGTTGCCGGCGGGCTTCCAGACGCAGGCGTTCCAATTGCGCAGCTTCAATCAAGCCACAGCGCACACCGGCTTCCAAGAGATGTTCGTCATTGATAGCCATACGCTTACAACGCCAAAATCACTTCGGCCAACAAAGATTGCGGATAGCCGGGCATGGCCAACGCCGGCATGCGCTCGACGCTGATACGCAGCACCGCCACTTGAAACGGCAGCCGATCCAAATCGTGAATAAACCGGTTCAAAGCCAGATAGGTGCCCTCCACCTCCAGGCGCCGCAACGGTCTTTCCAACAACGACCCCGGCGACATGCGCGCCACCCAACCAGCACTCAACGGCGGAATCACCGCAGCGATGGGCGCAGCGGCAGCGGCCGGCGTCACCGTCGCCGGTTTGTTTTTCCGGCTTTTCTTGGTGGTTGCCGGTGCCGCCGCAACCGGCGCGGCATTGTTGCTTACCGCCGCTTTGAAAACCTCGTTGGCGCGCACATGAATCTGCGCATCGCGCGCCACTTTGGAAATATTCACGATCAGAAACTGCGAGTCGTCCGGCGCCAGATGTTTTTCCACACTGTCCGACTGCTCCTTGATAGCCGCCAGCAAACGCTCTTGTTCCGCTAATTGGCTCTTCAAACGCTCGATGTCCTCATCCGGTTCTTCCGGGATCTCGGCGGTACGCAGGCGCTTATCGGTGGCTTCCGCCGTTTGTTGCAATTGGCCGATTTCCCGGTTGGCCGGCACCCAGCGCAACCAGGCGTATCCGCCGATGACGATCACGCCGATAGCCAAGGCCGATAACCATTGTTCGCGCTTACTCAAAGGGGGTAGTTTCATGGGGGTTTGGATTGGATAAACGAATGATTTTGCCGTCCGGCTCGGCCAATTTGACCAGCCGCAAGGAAATACTGAAGCCGTTGCTCTGCAGCGGTCCTTTGCCGAAAGTCACTTTGGGCTCGCGAACCTGCAAATCCCAGCGGGCGGCGGCATCACCCACCCGTTTGATAAAGGTCTGCGCCGCGCTGTCGCTGAGCGCCCAGGCTTCCAGCACCAGGTTTTCCGCTTCGATGCGTTTGGCGTCGATAGGATTGGGCGGAGCCGCGTTCGGCGCCGCGGCCGGTTTTAATGCCGACTTGTCCGGCTCATCCAAACGCTCGATCACCACCTCATTGTCAACCAGCGTTTGCAGCATACCCAACACACCTTTGACCAAATCCATGCGCTCCGGAATATCTTCGTCGTAGAAGCGGGCCAGATTTTCCAGACGCGACTGTTCGGTGCGCAAACTCTTTATCTTGTCCTTGATCTGGGCGATTTCAGCCGCTTGGGCATTGATGCGCTTAATAGCCTCATCGATACTTTGCCAGCTGGTATCCACCTGCTGCTTGTAGCTCTCAACGCTGCTTTTGCGCGCCCACAAGGACAGCTCGGCCACGCCGACCACCACCAATAGCAGCAGCACCAGCGCCGCGGCCCGCACCTCCAAGCGATCACGCAGTGCCGGCAACGGGCCGCCCAAGCGCACCCCCACGCAACGCTCCGCTTCGGCCAAGCCCAGGGCGTGGTAAGCCGCTCCGGCCATGCCCGGCGAGACCTTATCGCCAACGACAGCATGGGTTAGCGGGTGCAAGTCCAGTTCCAGCATGTGTTCCAAATTAGCGGCCAGCTCGGGTGCCGGCGGCCAACTAGCCAACCACACCGGCTCGCGCGGCGGCGCATGCAGCGCGTGGTAGCTTTCCAGGCAAATATCCAGCGGCGCTTTGTGCAGATTCAAATAGTGGCGCAAGGCCGTAATCCCGTCAGCGGCTATCCGCGTGCTAAACCCCAAACCGGGTTGAGTCTCCAGCAGCACCGCTTGGGTTTCTGTCGGGGGCAATAAGGCCGCGCTGCAACCGGTCAAGGGATACATGGTTTGCAATTTCAAACCCTGCCGCGCAAAAGCGTCCGACCAGCGCTGCAACAAACTTTGGTGCACGCAACTAATCAGCCAATTGAAAGTGCCGGGTATATCTTCCACCGCGCTCTGCGCCGCCCAGCCCACTTCGATCGCCTCGTCAGCGGCTTTCAGCCATTCCTGCCCAGTCAAGCAAGCATTGAGCTGACTGCGCTTGATGTAGCCCAACTCCACCGCCAGATCGCCGAAACGCCGCAAGGAAAACTGCTCGGCCAACGCCAAGCCACCGCCGGCCCTGGATTTGCCTTGCTGCAAATCCATCACCGCCCGGGCCTGTTCCTCGGTCATATAACCTTGGCCCACCAATAAATGCCCCACCGACCAGCGGGTAACGTGCTGCAGCAACAGTGGCTCGGCTTCCCAGCGCGCCAGCTCCAACATCTGCAACAACGGCCGGGGTTTGCGAGGATTGACCGGTAACTCCACCAGCGTGGAAAACACCGCCGGCGACAACAGAATCGCCGAACCGCCGCCCTGCCAACCCTGGCTTTTTAGCGTAGTCAACACATCGCTCAGGCCTTCGGCCATATCCACCTGCTCGGTGTTTGCCTGATACAGCAATTCCATATCCTGATCGGCACGGCGCAGCACGGCGGCGCGCAAGGAAAAACCGTCGGTCTCGCAGACTAATAACTGCGACGGGATAGCAAAAGGGATAAAACGGTTAAATTTCATGGAGGCTTGGCATTAGAGATTTTTTAGCGGTTTCCGGACTGTGGCATTTTCGGCGCTGCCGCTTGGCGCCCCGACGATCCTCGATCGCTGCCATTAAGTTAACAGCAGGAGATTCCCTCTCCCCCAGGGAGAGGGTTAGGGTGAGGGGAATAAATAAAGGAAGAAGCGATATTTTGATCCCCTCATCCCAACCTTCTCCCAGGGGGAGAAGGGGCTTTTTCCTTAGCGTATTGGCAGTGACGGCCCGCAGTGAGAGCACATGGCGGGACCGATTCGGACAAAGTGGACTCATGGAATGATCCAATTTAGGGCCAAATTCAGTGTCTGGCGGGGTAAGACACTGAAACTGCGGATGTTGCTTACAGCCGGAACTGGATTTTCGGCCACACAATCGCCGTCGAAAATTCGGTAGTTATCCGGGTCACCAGACGGTACTTCGTGGCAAATGATTGCATACCCGCGTTGTCCGATAGGCAAAAGTGGCGGCGTGCTCAACTTAAAGCTCTCGGTTTTTTGACTGCTCCCCAATACTGATTCCTTTGTCAAAACCAAGTAATCAGGGGTTCCTTCGTCCGAATCGATGTAATCCGTCAAATCGGATAAATAAAGGCGCAACACCAAATTAACTGGGTTGGGCGTTGGCAATGGTGCCCCACTTTGATTCTCAAACGTCACACTCACTGCCGCCGGTAATGGCACCTGCCAATCGGCGCTGACAATCAGTTGCGGCGCGGCCACGTCATCGGTGGCAACAGCTAAATCCATGCCTTCGCTAGCTAAACTGGCGGTCGCTGCGGTTACGCTGTAATCCCAGCCTGAATCCAGCGCATCAGCGGCCGCATTCGCGCCCTCGTTGCCATAGCCGTCTCTAAAACGCAGGCCGCCGCCGGATTCCGGGATAACCTGTAAATAGGGGCCGCGCCAGCCCATGCCGACACCGGTGTCTTGATCCAAATGCCAATCGCTAACGATTTCGGTGTCGTCGCACGGCGATTCAAAGGTTTTCGGAACGGTGGCGGGAAGCACCTCGTCACCGAGCCTCAATAACTCCGCCAAACATAAGGGCAAGCGCCCCATATCGGCCACGAAGCCGCTAAGCTCCGGCGCGCCGTTCACGGTGCGAGTCGGGTCGCCGACGATGGCTTTACGGATCAGTTCCATCCGGCGTTTGGTTTCGTCGTATTTAGCTTGATCTTCCACGCCCTCGGTCAGCATCAGACCGGTGGACGCCACCAGTGCCATCAAAAAAATCACCAGCAACATTTCCAGCAGGGTAAAGCCGCGCTCGGATTTGTGATGTATCGAACCGACCGCAGGTAGGGTGGATAAGCGCAGCGCATCCACCGGGATAGGTTTGCATGCGGTGGATGCGCTGCGCTTATCCACCCTACTCGCTGTGCCCAAAAGCTGGCATCGATTCCCACGGCGGAGCGTGATAGCCTGCGCTTTGGCGTTTTTGGCGATTTCGATCAATAAGTTCATCTCAACAAACACAGCGCGGTATCGTCACCACCGCCGGCCAGCTGGCAAGTGCCGGGCGTTGGGTTATCGTCGGTTTTATCCGGACCCAGGCTGACCAGCCGGGCTTTGTCGGCGTCATCCAAATCCAGCATGAGGTAATTGGCTTGATAGGCATCGGTGAACACCCACAAATTATCGACACCGGCATAACTCATCAGAGCGCTTTTACGTTGCAAATACGGGCCGTTCCAACCGCGGCGGGTATCCGGATTCCAGCCGTTGCCCAAAGGATCCGCAAACAGCATCCAGAAATTGGCCGGCGATTCGCACCAGGCCAGTTTTGCGGCGTCGGTAGTGCCCGCTTCGGAAGGTAAATTGACTAAATCCGGGTTGATTTTGCCGGCGTTTGCCGGGTCCTCGCAGACATAAACCCCCTGCCCCGGCAAATCGTTGCTACCGCTATCGCGGCGAAACTGCAACAACGCATTGCGGATTTCCGCGATTTCAAACCGGGTAGCATCTTGGCGGCCTTGATCCTGCACGCCTTCGTAAGCCAGCACCGCCGTCCCGGCTACTACTGCCATCAGCGCAATCACCGCCAATAATTCCAGTAGGGTAAAACCGGCTTGCGACCGAATTTTCACGGTTTTGGAACGCACGGCGGCAACATCGCGCCAGGCGACGGACCGCAACATCCCGCTAAGAACAAACAATAAACACCTCATTTACTTGCTTGTGAAAATTAAAAACTTAGCCAGCTCTCGTTTTCGATTCGCTGGCATTAAGTTAGCGCCACGCCGGGATCGGCACCCAATCAAACATCTCACTCAAAGTTGCTTAGCAGGCTCACCGCTGCTAGTGACCACTTTTGCACCCAGCGTGGATGCCAGCATCGGCAACATGAAATTAACCTTGGCACTGTCCGCGCCTTTGAGATGGAAAATGTCGACGATAAACTTCGATGCATCATTCGGATATGCCGCCAAGGCCCGGCTCAGCGTGCTTTTGGATGCTTGCTGATCGCCGTTCAGGGCTTGCAGCAGCGCCAGCCGGTACACTAAATTGTTGGCGGGCACAAAACGCACGGCAACATCCGCCAACACGGTCAGTTGCGGACGCATCGCCAAATCATCGGGTTGGCCGGTAAAGGTAAAAATCATCGGCACATAAGGTTCGAGCAGCGGCGCTTGCGTCACCGCTTTTTGACAAACATCCACCAGATGATCGGAGCGTTGCTGAGAGGGTTGCGCCACCGTCGCTAACAAGGCCAATTCCATGCGCAGATAATGAGCTTCATGTACAACCGCCACGGACGCGGCGGCAGCAATGCAGAAGCCGGCGATAACCGTGCCGGTTTTTTTCCAGGCTATCGGCCGGCTCAACTCATCACCCAAGCCCAGTACCATCGCGGCAACCCCTAAAAACGGCGCATACCACAGCGGGTATTCCAACATGCTGTGAATGCCCAAAATTGCCGCCAACAACATCAGCCAAGTCTTAAACGCTTGCTGCGTTGTTCCCTCGCCCACGGCCAACACCGGACGAATCCAGCGGCTGATAGCCAACAACAGCAGCAATACCGGTAATAAACCCAGTTCGGCCAACAAGTGCAAAATCAAGTTGTGCGCGTGTTCGATGTAGGTGGGGAGTGCCGGAATATATTGACCAGCTTGAAAGTACGCAGTATCGAATTGCCCGAACCCTTGGCCCAGCAAGGGCTGCTGCAAAAACAAGTGCCAGGCCACTTGCCAGATATGCCAGCGCGGCGACGCGCCGCTGGTTGGTTGCAGCATGCGTTCCGCCGAGCTGAGTTGCGCATCTGGCAACACCCCCAGCGACCACAAACCCTGCAAGGCCAGATAGCCGAAAAGGCCTAAACCAATGGGTTTCAACCAGGCGGAACGGTAGCGCCACGCGATGACAAAGATGGCTAGCCAATACAATAAAACGCTGCGAGAAGGCGTCAGGCTCAAGCCCAGCATCAGGCTAAACCCGCAGAAAGCAAATACCCACCGAGGTAGCCGACCAAGCGCATGCCAGTACAGTAAAGACACACTGCCCAAGGCCAAGAAATCGCCGTAGTTGTTGGCTTGGCCTACGCCGCCCCAGTCGCCGATTTCCCCGGATAACCGCCCGAATAGCTCACGCCAGGCCACCAGCGCGGCAGCCGTTACCAAACCACCAGCCAGCCAGCCGCCGACCCGTTCGCCACCAAACTGTTGCCGCAAATGAGCCATCAAAACCATCATCAGCGCAGCCCAAGCCAAATAAGCGATCCCCATATAGGCATGGGGTACGACGACTTGTGGCAACAATGTGGTTTGTAAAGCCAGATAGGCGGCCAGCGTTAAAGGCAACCACAGCGTGCGCGGCAGCTGCAAATGCTCGCTACGCCACAAGCCTGGCAATGCCGCCGCACAAGCCAGCAATCCGCCGGCTAGCGCCAGCCATTCCAGATGAAAGGTGATTACCGGCTGTAAATGCCAGGGCGCCAGCCAAGGCAAAATCGGCAGCAAGCCTAATAGCAACAGGCTGAGCGGTGGAAGTTTGGAGAAGTAGAGCGATTTCATCGTTTGTTGTCGGTTTTGGTTGTGTTGCGCTTTTCGAAGCATGAGCGGCTCTTACGTCCTTGGGCATAAGCATTCGTCCTTCGGCCTTGCTCAGTATCCTCAAGGGCATTGAGGCGAACGGGATTACGGGCCGGAAAATAGGCCGCCATTCCGCCAGGGCTGCACTTCGAGCACTTACGACTAGCGAAATCCAGATTGCCGAGCGGTAAAACGCCGTCGCCATCCGGTGCCTCCGGACTCGGGCAATCTCTCCCGAGGTGGTGTTTAATAATTGGCTGTGACGCTTACACCCGGCAATGCCTAAAGGCTGCCATTTGCACTGCCAACCTGATCCAAATGCGACCGTCCGAAATGGCGATAGGCCCGGTACCTGCTAGCTCTAAACTCTGCAACAAAGCCCAGAGCTAGCAGGGATTCCCACGGCGGGCCGTGGGAACCGGCGTACCTAGCTAAACTTAGTTAGGATTTTGAGCGGCGATGTTTTCGTCGATCATACGGCCTTCGGTGTCAACCACCGCCAGCAGACGGGGTTTGGTGAACAACTCACCAGCAACGATGTTGTTATCCTCGGCCCCCCCATTCGCGCCATCTTGACCGACGTGGAACAAGGCGATGTAACGAGCATAAGTGGTTGCAGGATTGATGTTTTGGCTCACGAAAGTCGGCGCGGTCGAAATAGCCACAGAAGAATTGCTGGTGCTATGTGCGGCATCGTGACCAAAGCCCAGAGCAATTACCAAGTTGCATTGGTCGCTTTCCAGTGAGTCGTTGATGACGTTTTGACGATCACCGTCCGTAGCCGCCATAGCGGTACCGTCTAGCTTAGCGCCCAGTGCAACTGTGTTGACCTGACAAGCCGCAGTACCAAAGGTTGGCAGGATGGCGACGTTAGCTACGGCGGCCCAGTCGTTCTCTGCGGCGTCACCGTTATTGTTGGTGGCGCCTTCATTGTGTTGCAAGTTAGGTTCTACACCAGTCGTCGGTGTTGCAGTGGTCCGTTGCTGTATTTCCGTAATTCCAACTGCCGCCATCGCGGTGTTTAAAGCTTGACCAAACGGTGTGGCCGAAGTTGGTACCGCCCAGTTGGCAAAGCGCTGAGCAGTCCTTTCAGACAAGAAGCCAGGGCTGACACCACCAGTGGTTACCAAGTTATCCCATTGATCAGGGAAACGTTGAGTCACCGCGCGGTAGTTACGAATCGCGCCGTCAGCGGTAGAAGTGCTATTAGAAGCGGCAGTCGCTTGCGCGCTGTCGCCGATACCGTCATACGCCACCAACGCCGCAGTCGCCAAGGTAGCGATCAGCGTGATAACCACCAGCAGTTCCAGTAAGGTAAAACCCGCTTGTCTGTGTTGCAGTCTTTTCAGTTGTTTGCCTTTCATACTGTTTTCTCAAATGTAAATGCCGCAACTGCCTCACGCAGCCTGTTGGTCATCTTATTTTTTGGTTGTTTGATGTGACCCCATCACACTCGTTTTGTTATGCGCGTCCGTGCGCGGATTAGTCCTGAATTCTTTATATTCCTCGTCCCCAGTGGGCAATCTCCCCCGGCCCCTCTTTGCCAAAGAGGGGAATTGATAAGGCTAAAGCGACCCTATTCCGAATCTCCCGCCGTCCACTCGGACCGTGCGAACCGCAAGCATCAGGCTTGGCCTGGTAAGCTGCTATCCACCACGAAGCGGTATTGTTTGCCGCAGTGCAGAATCACTTCTTTTTGCTGACGCTTGAGAATTTTGACTTCGACGCGGATTTCGCCGAAGCCATCGTGCTGCAATACTTCATCAAGCAATTCCATCAGCTTGCTTTTGACGGGTTGGGCTTGCATGTGCTTATGGTTTCTCATCATCTCTATTTCTCCCTCATTCAATTCAAGCGTGTTCATTGCGCAGGTAAGGCCAATTTGTAACCGCTATGGCGGGCCTGATTCAGCCAGTAATCGGCTTTTTCCTGTTGTTCCAGATTGGGACTGGTGGCATAGACCCGGTACAGCATGTATTGGGCGTGGGCGTGGCCTTGACGAGCGGCTTTTTCGAACCAGCGCGCCGCCAGCGTCATGTCTTGTGGGCCTCCCAGCCCCAGGTAATACAGTTCTCCCAGCAGGGCTTCGCTGTTGGCATCGCCAAAATTGGCGGCACGATGGCACCAATCGAAGGCCTGGGCAAAATTGATTTTGCGCAATTTGTCGCCGTTGCGGTAGGCGTAGCAGTTTTCATTGGCTACGGTCGCTTCCGAGTCATGGCCGATGAAAGCTGGCTGGCACGCGCTGCAACACATTGCGGCCAGCGCCAGACTGAATACTCTCGTTCCCATGCTCCTGCGTGGGAACGCATGCGGGCGAATAGGGCTTCCCAGGGAGGACCGTAGGGACCAGAACAACAAGGGGCTTAGCATGGTCACTCCGCGCCGCGTTTTAACATGGTTGTGACTCATTGTTCTGTCACCCCTAAGCGCGGCGGCGCGCAAAACTCGCCGCACACCGGCTCGTCGGGATTTTCCGGTTTGGGCACCGGCTTGGCTTGCATGGCGGTATCCGGCGCGTAGCGGTGGTATTTGTCTGTGGGATCGTATTCTTGGTGGCTGTCGTTGCCTTGGTTCAGCACATAGGGCGTAATCAACAGCACCATTTCCGATTTACTGTCGGCGTCGGTAGTTTGTCTAAAAATGTTACCGAGCAGCGGTATGTCAGCAAGGTAGGGTACCTTACGTCTTTCACGAGAAAATCTGTCGCGAATCAAACCACCCACCGCGACGGTATAGCCGTGCCTAGCAAAAATTTCGCCTTCCATGCGGGCCGTAGTAACGGTATCCACCGGTAATTCAACCACGACTCCACCCGTGCTATTTGTTACCGGAATGGATGCGGCTCTCTCGTTTAGTGTTGAGTTTTCCTGCCTGAGCTGGATGTGGATAGTACCGTCGGCATTGATGTGCGGGGTGACTTCCAGAGTGGTGCCAATTTCCTTTAACTCGGTTTCCGGGGTGGAAATGGTACGGGTGGTATTCAGGTTATCAATGTTATCGATGGAATAGCCACGCACCATGATGCGTTCCTCTCCTATGAACAGGTTAGCCGGGCGATGATTGGACGCCACCAGCATGGGATTGGAAACCACGTTGACGCGGTTGTTCTTCTCCAAAAATTCGATATTGGCCTTAACCTTATCACTAAGAAATTCGTAAACAAAACTGCCGCCGCCGGTCATGGCCGCTGCACCACCCATGATCAAAGGATTGAGGCTATCGCCTTGAATCTTGGTATTTTTGATTTCGAAGTTGAACAAAGAGCTAAAGTCTTCGCCAACCTTGACGTCGATAATCTTCATTTCCAGCATCACCTGGTTTTGCGGCTTGTCGAGCTGTTCGACCAGGCTGGAAATGGATTTAAGAATGGCATTGTCGCTGGTCTTGACGATCAGCTGGTTGTGTTCAGCGTTGATGGTGACGTATATCACTTTGTTGATGCCGGACACCTCAGACAGTTCGCCGGGATCGACACGTTTGCCGTCGGCGCCGAGTTCCGCGAGTTGTTCGACGCTTAAATCCTTGGGTACTTCTTCGCGAAAACCTTGTTGCAAGTTGCCGTAGCGACCACCGGCTGCGCCTTGATTGCCCATGCCGCCGGAAAAACGGTTGTTACGTCCGCCGTACATATTGCCGGCGCTGCCACCGCCAAAGCCGCCTTGAAATCCACCACCGAAACCGCCGCCAAAACCACCCATGCCGCCACCGAAGCCGGTATTGCCCATGCCGCGGTTATTGCCGAAACCGCCGCTACGGCCGTTGCCGCCACGCCCGTTCATGCTGCCCATGCCGCTCAACATCATCGCGTTGCCGTAAGACACTCGCACCCGATTTCCATACAGACTTTCGATAGCCATAGCCACCGCCATGACATTGGGGTTGCGCAATTGAAACACGCGCACATTGTCGTCTTGGCCCATCACCAGATCTTTGCTGTACTCTTCCTTGGTCATCAGTCTAAAGGTACCGGCATCGCCATTATCCTGGCGATACCAAAGATCGCTGATGCGGCAAATCGTGCGGATCGCGTCTTCCAAGCTGACTTTTTTTAAAAAAATAGTGACGTTCTTTTTGCCGGCTTCCGGCGTGGCGACGATATTGACGTTGGCGTCTTCAGACAGTACGCGGATGATGTCGGAGACCTGCGAGTTTTTGAACTCCAACTCCTGAATTTCGAAAGACTTAGCGGCAGCGCGCACGGTAAAGCCTGCCGACAAAAGCATGAGCATGCAAAACACCTTGACGCGCCTTAGTTTTACGATTTTCAATTACAGCCTCAGTAACTTGATAATTCATGTTTTGCACTTATCGAAAACTTTGGCGCGCCCGGACGTATTAGCCCCAAGCCGCTTGTCGTTTTCGTATCAGCAGGCTGTTTAAAATTTGAATATAAAGATGCTTCCGCCATGTTGGAAAAACCGCTGATCACGCTGTCCTTAGCCGAGCCCAAACCGCATGGATAAGTCGAAGCGTGCCCTCCATGGCTCTGGCTACCCCCATCCTGGCGGGAACGACGTTTTTTTGGGTCTGACAGAAGCATCTTTATATTCAAATCGCCATAGCACAAAATGGCGCGCATTGTATGTTGGTGAATTCCCAGTTGTCGTTAGGAGTAAATCCCGAAATATGTGCCAATAATTCCGGGCGTTAAGAATTTTGGCGGAATAATTTGCCGAAGCACTTAAGGACATCAAGCACCTGGCTTTTCGGGTTTAAGGATTTAGTGGGAAATAAGGCCCGGCAATTCTGAGTGCACCGAATTGCGAAGTTACTCGCCCCTCTTTGAAAAAGAGGGGCTGGGGGAGATTTTTTAAATAGACCCTAAGATTGGGAAGCTAAACGGGAGTGGAAAAGCTTAGCAGCCGATGTCAGCAGATTCGCTACCGCCCACAAACAGTCGATAGGCTGGATTACCGGTCTCATCCCGATAGGCAAGTCCTAAAACCGACAAACATTGTTCAAAACGCCCGCGTTGCTCACCGTCAATCTGCAAGCCTATCAACACTTTACCGAAGGCGGCGCCATGATTGCGGTAATGAAACAAACTGATATTCCACTGGCTACCCAGCGACAACAAAAACTTCAGCAGCGCGCCGGGACGCTCGGGAAACTGGATGCTGTAGACGCTCTCCTTCAACTCGAATGGCGCATGCCCTCCAACCATATAACGGATATGATCCTTGGCCAGTTCGTTGCCGGTCATATCGGTGACCGAAAAACCGTCTACGGTCAATTGCTCGATCAGATGCTGGCGGTCATTTTCCGCGCCGCTGCTGCTGATCCCTACAAACACTTGCGCCATGCGCGCGTCGAAATAGCGATAATTGAACTCGGTGATGCTGCGCTTGCCGATGACTTTGCAAAATCGCAAAAAACTGCCCGGCACTTCCGGTATTTCGACGGCCAGCAGAATTTCTCTATGCTCGCCTACCAGCGTGCGCTCGGCGACATAGCGCAAGCGGTCGAAATTGATATTGGCACCGCTGTCGATGGCAATCAGGGTGTGTTGTTGTAGATGGTGTTGTTCGGCGTATTTTTTCAAACCCGCCACCGCCAGGGCGCCGGCCGGCTCGGCGACCGAGCGGGTATCGTCAAAGATGTCTTTAATCGCCGCGCAAATCTCGTCGGTACTGACGGTGATGACCTGATCGACGTGCTCACGGGCGATGCGGAACGGTTCCTCGCCAACCTGCTTGACGGCCACGCCGTCGGCAAACAAACCGACCTGCTCCAATATCACCCGCTGGCCGGCTTTTAAAGCTTGATTCAAACAATCGGCGTCGTCGGGCTCCACTGCAATGACTTTAATATCCGGGCGCACGAATTTGACGTAAGCGGCGATACCGGCCACCAGTCCGCCACCGCCGACCGGAACGAATATCGCGTGAATATCGCCGTTGTGTTGGCGCAGAATTTCCATGCCTACTGTTCCCTGCCCGGCTATCACTTCCGGGTCGTCGTAAGGATGGATAAACGTCATGCCTTTTTCCGCGACCAATTCCATGGCATGGGCATAAGCATCGTCGTAGGAGTCGCCGTGCAGCACGATTTTCGCGCCGCGTGCCTTTACTGATTTGATCTTGATTTCCGGCGTGGTTTTCGGCATCACGATCAGGGCTTTGATGCCCAGTTTTTTGGCCGCCAAGGCCACACCTTGCGCATGATTGCCGGCCGACGCGGCGATGACGCCGTGCGCGGTTTGTTCCGGTGTCAGGGAGGCGATTTTGTTATAGGCACCGCGCAATTTAAACGAGAATACCGGCTGTAAATCTTCGCGTTTCAGATACACCTTGTTGTTGATTTTCTCCGACAGCGTAGCGGCAAAATCCAATGGGGTTTCCTCGGCAACGTCGTAGACTTTTGCCCGCAATATCTTTTCTATGTATGTCTGCATTATTGTCCTCGGCAACTGCTGGCGCACTTGCCGTCCATGCGTGGGTTCCGGGGTTGTTTAGGCGAGGCTGCCTGGAGTCGGTTCGGCGTAAAAACAGCTGAGAGATCAGCGTCAATCGGTTATTATCCCATACAATGACGGGTTAAACGCCGTGTCAGATTTATAAGAGTAATCCATCAGGACCATCACCATGACTCAAGACGAATTAAAAAAACAAGTCGCTCAGGCTGCGCTGCACTATTTGAAAAACGTACCCATCATCGGCATGGGTACCGGCTCCACCGTCACCCATTTAATTAATTTGTTGGCCGACTGCGATTTCAAAAGAGACATCGAAGGCGCTGTATCCAGCTCGGCGAAAACCACCGAACATTTGCAATCCATCGGCATTCGCGTCATCGAACTGAATCAATCCGGCGATCTGGACATTTACGTAGACGGCGCGGACGAAGTCACGCCGCATAAAAAAATGTTGAAAGGCGGCGGCGGCGCGTTGACCCGCGAGAAAATCATCGCCGGCGCCAGCAAAAAATTTGTCTGCATCGTTGACGAAAGCAAGTGCGTGGACGTGATGGGCAAGTTTCCGTTGCCCGTCGAAGTATTGCCCTTGTCGCGCAGCTTCGTGGCTCGCCAATTGGCTAAATTGGGCGGCCAACCTGAATTACGCATGAACAAAGATACCGGCGCCAGCTACATCACCGACAACGGTTGCGAGATTCTGGACGTGCATAATTTGAGCATCCTGGACCCTATCGAGTTGGAAAAAACCATCAACAATATCCCCGGCGTGATCACCAACGGTCTGTTTGCGATCCGCGACGCGGATGTGGTTTTGGTCGGTAAAGGCAGCGAAGTCATTACTTACTAAACAGCGTTACCCTTTATTGCGATAGGTTGTCCGGCGCGACGACCTCAGTCGCCGAAAAGCCGGCAGCGCCTTACCCGTAAAGCCTTGCCGGCTTTTCCCCATTAAATTTCTGGCTGCCCCAGCCTTAGAACTCTACAATATCCGCCCATCGCAGCCGCCGGCTGCTCTGCTTTATTGCCACATTTCTCAGAGTATTTTAGGAACTACCATGTCTGACATTGAAATTGCCCAACAGGCAAGCATGCGCCCGATTATTGATTTGGCCGGCGAAAAATTCGGCATTCCCGCCGCACATCTGGACCCTTACGGTCATTACAAAGCCAAGATTTCCCTGGAATATGTCAACAGCCTGACCGATAAAACCGACGGCAAACTGATTTTAGTCACCGCCATCAGCCCTACGCCGGCCGGCGAAGGTAAAACCACCACCACGGTAGGTCTAGGCGATGCCTTGAACAGGTTGGGTAAAAAAACCATTATCTGCCTGCGCGAACCTTCGCTGGGCCCTTGCTTCGGTGTAAAAGGCGGCGCGGCCGGCGGCGGTTACTCGCAAGTAGTGCCGATGGAAGACATCAATCTGCATTTTACCGGCGACTTTCACGCCATCGGTGTGGCGCACAATTTATTGTCGGCGTTGATTGATAACCATATCAATCACGGCAACAAACTGGACATCGACCCGCGCCGCATCCAATGGAAGCGGGTAATCGACATGAACGACCGGGCGTTGCGCAAAATCACCATAGGCCAAGGCGGGCCGGCCAACGGCTATTTGCGCGAAGACGGCTTCGACATCGTCGTCGCCTCGGAAGTGATGGCGATTCTGTGTCTGGCGACCAGCCGCGCCGATTTGAAAGAGCGTTTGGGCCGCATCGTCATAGGCTACAAATCCGACAAAGTCACGCCGGTTTACGCCAGCGATCTGAAAGCGCATGGCGCGATGGCGGCGATCTTAAAAGACGCGATCAAACCCAACCTGGTGCAAACCCTGGAAAACAATCTGGCGATTATTCATGGTGGCCCGTTTGCCAACATCGCCCACGGTTGCAACACCGTCACCGCCACCAAAACCGCGTTGAAGCTGGCCGATTATGCGGTCACCGAAGCCGGCTTTGGTGCCGACTTGGGCGCGGAAAAATTTCTGGACATCAAATGCCGGATGTCGGGTTTAAAGCCCTCGGCGGTGGTATTGGTCGCCACGGTACGCGCTTTGAAATTCCACGGCGGCGTGGCTAAAGACGATTTGAACCAGGAAAACCTGGCGGCACTGGAACAAGGTTTTGCCAATCTGGAGCGCCATCTGCATAACATTACCCAGCATTACGGCCTGCCCTGCGTGGTCAGTATCAATCATTTCACCTTCGACACCGACGCCGAAATTGCCTTGTTGCAGCAGAAATGCGAAGCGTTGGGCGTGAAATGCGTAGTCGCCAAGCACTGGGCCCACGGAGGTGCCGGCGCGGAACAGCTGGCTCAGGAGATACTGAACATCGTCGATCATCGCGAACCCGGCTTTAGCTACGTTTACGACAGCGAACTGCCGCTGTGGAATAAGATCGAAGCCATCGCCACCAAGCTATACGGCGCGGCAAACATCAGCGCCAGCCCGAAAATTCGCGCCGAGTTGAAGGCGCTGCAAGCCAACTACGGTCATTTCCCGGTCTGCATGGCGAAAACCCAAATGTCGTTTTCCACCAACCCCAATGCCAAGGGCGCGCCGTCCGACCATACGGTGGAAATCAATGAAGTACGTCTGGCTAACGGCGCCGGCTTCATCGTGGCGATTGCCGGTGACATGATGACGATGCCCGGCTTACCCAAAGTACCGGCCGCCGAGCGTATCGATATTAGCGACGACGGCGTGATCAGCGGTTTGTTCTAAATATCGCTAGGCAAATTGGGTCGATTGTTCGAATTTTTTGCAATGCAATCGGCCCGTTTCCTTCAACCTTACACGTAGCAGGTATAAGCACCCTGGACTATGCTTGAGCATATGAATAGTCGCCGGGAGTGGACATGCTTGACCTGAAAACCGTTAAATTCAGCCACAAAATAGCGGCCCTATCGCTGATACCCTTAGCAGGCTTACTGCTAATGGCCTCCTTCGTGGTCTACACCCATATTGTGGAGATGCAGTCAGCGGCAAAGATTATCTCCTTAGCCAACTTTTCCGTGTACGCCAGCGATCTGGTGCATGAATTACAAAAAGAACGCGGCTTGTCGGTCGGGCATTTGGGTAGTGGCGGCCAGAAATTTAAACAAGAACTGGAGCAACAACGCTTAGCCACCGACGAAAAACTGAAACAACTGAATGCTTTTCTCAAAGCATTCGACACCAAAGCCGCCGCCACCAATCTGGCGGCTGGTTTGGCTGCGGTAGACCGGCAAATCGACCAACTCGACGAGACTCGCCAGTCGGTCACCGCTTTAAGCGCCAGCGGCGAAGTTACCATCAATTACTATTCCAATCTAAATGCCGCCTATCTGGCCATCATCGCCCAGTTGCCGCAATTGAGCACCAATGTAGAAATCAATCACAAGCTGGATGCCTATGCCAATTTTCTGAAAGGCAAGGAGCAAGCGGGCGTGGAGCGGGCCGTGTTGGCGAACACTTTTGCCAAGGACGCTTTTGGCCCCGGCATGTATGAAAAACTGGTGACCCTGATCGCTTTTCAGAATACTTATCTGGATATTTTCGCCTCTGTCGCCCCCCAGCAGTACCTGGATTTTTTACAACACACGTTGCGCGGACAGTTTATTGACGAAACGGCGGCGATGCGCAGCAAAGCTCTGAGCAATGCCGATAAAGGCGGTTTTGGGGTAGACCCGGCCCACTGGTTTGCCATGCAAACCGGCAAGATCAATCTGTTGAAAGACGTGGAAAACTATATCGCCAAAGACACCATAGACTCGTCCAAGGCGATTGAAAACAGCGCCAGTCGCCGATTGTTGTTCAACGGCGTGTTTATTATTGTGGTAGCGGGGTTGTCTTTTTCGCTATTTTGGATACTGCGTAAGGACATAGCCGCTCAGTTGGGCGGAGAACCGTGGCAGGTCAATAATCTGGCGGTCAATATCGCCGCCGGGAAACTGGAACGGCGCGGCATGCCGCAAGCGGAGCAACATGTCGGCATTTTTGCCGCAATGTTGACCATGCAAAAACGTCTGGCCGATGTAATCGGCACTATCGGCAGCTGTTCGGCGCAAATCGCTCAAGCCTCTACTGAAGTCAATAATGCCGCGCAAACACTCAGTCAAAGCAGCTGCGAACAAGCGGCCAGTATCGAACAAACCAGCGCCGCACTGGAACAATTGACCGGGTCGGTGGAACACAACCACGAGAATGCCCAGACTACGGAAAAAATAGCGCTTACCGCCGCCGAATCGGCGCAAAGCGGTGAACAAGCGATCAGAGACACCGTGGAGGCGATGAACAAAATCGCCGAAAAAATCGGCCTAATCGAAGCGATTGCCTACCAAACCAACTTGCTGTCATTAAACGCTTCGATCGTCGCCGCCAAAGCGGGCGAACACGGCGCCGGTTTCTCGGTGGTAGCGACCGAGGTGCGAAAGTTGGCAACCCGCAGCCAGGATACCGCCAACGAAATCGGCGAACTAGCCAATACCGGCCTGGACATCGCCCTAAACGCCGGCCGTATCTTCAGCCAAATGCTGCCCAGCATTCAAAAAACCGCTACGCTTGTACAGGAAATAGCTACCGCATCCGACGAACAGGCTGCCGGCGTCCGGCAAATCAGTCAAGCGGTAGGACAGTTGGACACGGCGATTCAGCATAACGCGGCAGCTTCAGAGCAATTGGCCGCCACCGCGGAAGAGTTAAACGATCAAAGCCAAACGCTAATGCGGGAAGTCGGCTTTTTTAAGATGCAATAACACGAAAAGATATTACGGTAACTACATGAACCAATTCGTTTGGGAAAATCATTATCTGCTCGGAAACGAAAAGGTTGATCAACAACACAAAGAATTATTCCGTCTGGCAAACCGACTGCTAGCTTCGAAGGATATTCACGCGCTAACCGAGAACATCATGTTGCTGTACCACCATGTCAGGGAACATTTTCAAGCTGAAGAAGTCTTCATGAAGCAAAACGGTTATCCGGAATATCAACATCATGTGCAAACGCATAATCTGATGCTGGAAAAATTGGTGGAGTTTAGTAATGACATCAACCAGCAACAACAACTGGAGGCACTTGATGTGCCGGGCTTCATGCACGACTGGATTGCTCATATAGTGGCGGAAGACGCAGCGATTAATGCCTACTTCGCCAGCCAACAGGAGCAGAAATCCGGCAAGTCACTATATTGAACCAAAGAGTTCATTTAAATAACGAAGGGAGCCAATTATTAGCGAGTTTATCTGGCTAGATGACTACAAGATCGGCCACGCAACCGTGGACGCCCAACACCAGCACCTGTTCGAACTGGCCAACAAAATTGTTGAAGCCGGTAGCAGCGAGGCATTGACGCATTTGTTCATGCTGTTTTATCAGCATGTTCGTGAGCATTTCGAAGCGGAAGAACAGCTAATGAAACAATGCCGATACCCGGGTTATGTTCAACATATATCCGCTCATAATCAGATGCTGGAAAAGCTGAACGAAATTTCCGAAACAATTTTCGATAGACATTGGCAACCGGCTGCTATCAAAGCATTCGTCACCCGGTGGGTGTTGGTACACATACGAGAAGAGGATAGGCTAATGGGAGAATATATGCATACTCTCCCCGAGTATCGTTCGGACACGTGTCTTACAACCGAATGATGATACTAATACCTTTTGTTCGGTTAATCGACTTACTTTACTTAGTCAGCCACAGTGGCCAGCCGCTCCTGGGAGTGAGCCAAATCTCCAAGTAGCGACAATTCGTCAAGTGATAGAACGCGATTCATCGCCAACAGAATAACAAACACGTCGTCGACACGTGCCATAGCCTGAATAAAGTCGGTACGAATATCAGTACCAAAATCAGGAGCCGGCTGAATGTTGGCGGGCGGGATCTCTAAAATCTCCCTGACTTCGTCCACCAACATGCCTATCAATTGCGAACCGTCATTCGTTTCAACCGCCACCAAGACGATGCAACTGCGCTTACTGACTTCAGTGCAACGCCGGCTTAAACGTGCCGATAAATCGACAACCGGTACCACACTGCCGCGCAAATTGATCACTCCGTGAATATAGTCCGGCGTCAACGGTACCCGCGTCACGTTGGCAATCTCAATAATTTCCTTTACATCCAGAATACTGACTGCAAAACTTTCTGTCCCCACTAAAAAAGTCAGGTATTGGCCTACCTGTTCCTGAACCGCCACTGCCTGGCCGGTTTCTCTCCGAATCAGATTACTCATGGTCTGTTCTCCAGAGATTAAAAGCGCTCAAAGTCTTTGTCGTTAAAATTAATCGACCCATCCGCTAAAGCCGGAGCCGCTGGCTTAGCAGCATAGCTGGGACTTACCGGACCTCTATTTGGGCGAGGTGCAGGCGGAGTCGATCTGTAATTTTGCGCTCTGTTGTCCTCCTCCAATTTAAAGAAGGCCACGGCGTGCTGCAGTTGGGTCGCTTGGCCATTTAATTCTTCTGAGGTCGCTGCTAATTCTTCTGAACTGGCGGCGTTTTGCTGGGTAGCCTTATCCAATTGGCGCATGGCTTCGTTGATCTGGTTGATGCCACTGGATTGTTCGATCGACGCGGCATTAATTTCTTGGACCAAATCGGCGGTTTTAGCGATATTAGGCACCACTGCGCTGATCAAACCACCGGCTTTCTCAGCTATCGCCACGCTATTAGTGGCCAATTCATTGATCTCTTCAGCGGTGACCCGACTACTTTCCGCCAACTTACGCACTTCTGCCGCTACCACCGCAAAACCTTTTCCGTGCTCACCGGCGGACGCGGCCTCGATGGCGGCGTTTAAAGATAGCAGGTTTGTTTTGT
Source organism: Methylomonas sp. PHL2-19 (assembly GCF_059331595.1). Taxonomy (NCBI): domain Bacteria; kingdom Pseudomonadati; phylum Pseudomonadota; class Gammaproteobacteria; order Methylococcales; family Methylococcaceae; genus Methylomonas; species Methylomonas sp. PHL2-19. Next base: position 2,442,411 of record NZ_CP196839.1, on the reverse strand, counting down.
AAGCAATGTCTTCGATTAAACCAATTTTTTTGGCGATGTGTTTCATGGCCGTTACCGTTTCGTTTACGGCATTACCGCCATCCCGGGCTTCGCTGGCAGATTTGGTCGCCATTTGTTCGGTGATGTGGGCATTTTCGGTATTTTGTTGTACCGACGAATTAAGTTGTTCAATCGACGAAGTCGTTTCTTCCACGCTTGCCGCTTGCTCGGTGGCCATTTGACTCATCGATTGCGCCGTGGCACTAACTTGCTGCGATGCACTTAACAAGGCCTCTGAATTGGAACGCACTTCCTGCACCACTCTGACCAAATGTCCGCGCATGTCTTTCAAGGCATTAGCTACCACGCCGATTTCGTCTTCACGATTGATATTAATGGCGGTACTGAATTCACCTTGTGCAAGGGCGTCCACCACCCGTTGAAGTTCATTCAAGGGCAGAATAATGCCGCGAGTAATTACCCAGCCCAGAATCCCCGTGAATATCAAGATCGATGCACTGATCACATTCACTATAAAGGTTGCGCTTTCCTTTTCAGCCGCCGCTTCGTCAGCAGATTTTTTGCCCTCTTCAATGACATATTCTTGGAAACTATCGATTTTGCTGTTGAACTCCTCAGCGATTGGCGCACCCGCTGTCAGCACCGCTCGACTATCGGCATCATTATTTTTTCGAGAGACCTCGATAATTTTATCGATAGACAACCCATACTCCTTATAGGTTTTTGTCATTTCCTCGAACAACTTGCGGTCTTTGCCCTCGTCGACCGTTTTATCCACCAGTGCAAACGCCTTCTCAATACCGTCCTGCGCTTCTTTAATGGTCGCTTCGACTTTTGCCTTTTCAGCCATATCCTCGGTCAATACATGCCGATAGACCCTAACCCGTAAACGTCCGAGGCGCTGGCCGGCATCACCGAGGGCCGAGAGCGCCGGTACGGTCTTCAAATTAGCAAAATTTGTTTTTTCGTAGACACTGGTCATACTGCGTTGGCCTATCCAGGCGACAGCCGCCAAACCAATAATGGCCACCACGACCAGTAAAATCATTTTTCTTACCACGGTCATTTTCATTTTTTTATTCCTTATAAATTAAAGCCGGAACAGAGTGCCTTCAAGTAACGGGGAATTCTCCCGATAAAAGTGCAGCCTTTCACTGGCAAAAATAGAATCTACGGTCTTAACGGAGACAGTTCACTGTTCATACATCGGCACTTTTCGGTGCTTAAAACTGGTTGCCGAGTCAATCAGACCCTGCACATCTAAAATTAAAGCTACATTACCGTCGCCCAACACAGTAGCGCCGGTAATACCTTTAAGTTTTTCGAAAACCCTGCCCAAAGGCTTGATGACAGTTTGATGCTCGCCATGCAATTCATCGACAACAAACCCGGCTTTGCTTTGCCCGAATTTGACCACCACCACGCTCTCGCGCTTCCTAGTGGTATCTTGGGAACCGTTCCGAAAGTAATCCGCTAAACGCAAATACGGTAAAACCTGGCCGCGTAAATTAATGTAATGCTGTAATTCATCAATCTCGCATTCGTTGGCATTCATCTCGATGCATTCGTCCACCATACTTAGAGGGATGATGTAGCGGTCCTGACCGGTACCGACCATAAAACCATCGATAATTGCCAGGGTCAGCGGTAAGCGTATGGAAATGGTGGTGCCCTCGCCTTCTACGCTGTCTATCTCGACGGAGCCGCGTAAGGCTTCGATATTTTTTTTCACCACATCCATGCCGACACCGCGCCCGGATAAATTGGTGGCTTGATCCTTGGTGCTGAGTCCGGCGGCGAATATCAGATTGTGAATGTCTTGTTGGGACAAATCGTGATCGGGTTTAACCAAACCGTTGGCTAGTGCTTTGGCGAGTATTCGCTCGCTGTTCAAACCAGCGCCGTCATCGGCGATTTGAATCACGATATGCCCGGATTCGTGGTAGGCATTGAGTTGCACCGTTCCTTGTGCCGGCTTACCAACGGCGAGCCGCTGCTCGGGACTTTCAATGCCGTGATCGAGGGCGTTGCGGATCAAATGCGTTAATGGATCGTTGATTTTTTCGACGACCGTTTTATCCAACTCGGTTTCGCCGCCACTGATAAAAAGTTCGATGTCTTTATTCAATTCTTTACTAACGTCGCGCACCACCCGTTTAAACCGGGAAAAGGTTTCGCCGATTTGCACCATGCGCAATTCCAATGCGGTATCGCGAATACTGCCGACTAAGGCATTCATGCTGGCGGCCACATCGCCGGCATCGCTGAGGCCATGCCGCTCAACGATCAAATTCATCGCCGCACTGGAAATCACCAGCTCACCGACCAAATTGATCAAATGGCCTAGTTTGGTGGCATCGACCCTAATGTAATTGGCTTCGCTTGCCAGTTTTTGTTTGGTCTGCTCCTGTTTTTTCAGCGCTTGATCGACCAATGGCTGCTGTACGACGTGTTGCTCGACCAGTATTTCGCCCAACGGTTTGCTGGGGGCTACCTGTTCCGCATCAACACTCGCCTGCTGGCGTTGCAAGGCATGATTGACATCGTTTTGAGTCAGGGCGCCGACCTGCACCAGCATATCGCCCAAGCGCTTAACATGATTGTCATCCTGAGCATTCAACAGATTTAGATATTCCTCTAGTTTGGAATTAGGCGGCAAAATTTTGATATCGCAATCGTCCGCGGCAAAATCAAACACCGCCTCTATCGTCTGTTTATTCGCATCGCTCTGAAAAGCAATTTTGAAATGCAAATAGCAGCTTTCCGGATCCATGTCGTCACCGACCGGCATTTCCGAGGCTACGGTAAGAATTTGTTTAATCTCTCCCAAGGTGCGCAGATAGCGAATAAATGACAAGGGATCCATGCCGTTTCTGAAAGCATCTTTCTGAAACTCTAAAGAAATGAGCCAGTTGTCGTCCACCGATATTTCGCCGCCGCCTTCAATTTCCAGCTGGACGATATCGTCGCTCTGCTGCATGTCGGTCGTTTGCCGTCCGGTCAACTGCCGGATCAAACGTTCTCCGTCCGCCGCCAAGCTTGCCGGTAACTCGGCGTCTTTCTGCGTCAAACAATGTTCGATCAATTTAGCCGTGTGATCCTTGCTGTCCAACAAGACAGAAATCAATTCCGCGTCGATGCCGCGTTCGCCGTTACGCACTTTATCCAGGACCGACTCCGCTTCATGGGTAAAGCCGACAATGGCGTTAAAACCAAACAATCCGGAAGAGCCTTTGATGGTATGCATGACCCTGAATAAACTGTTGATGGTTTCGCTATCGTCCGGTTTACTCTCCAGAGACAACAAAGCGTCTTCCATATCCGTTAACAACTCTTCAGCCTCTTGGGCGAAAACCGTTAAGGCCGCATCTAATTCGCTCATGATGTTTTCCAATCTGCGGAGATTACGATAGGGTCGCCGAAATGCTTACTCAGGTTAAGCAGTTCCAGCACTTCAACGACCGCCTCGCTATGCTGAATAAGACTAAAGCGGATATCGCGGCTGACGGCTTCCTGCTTCATAAACATCAGCAGTTGCACACCGGCGCTATCGATTTCAGTGACATCGGCAAGATCGATTTGCACGTCTTTAGCCGAGCTTAGATACGGGGATAGTGCTTGTTTGTGTTCCAGCACCGAGTAGATGGTCAATTCACCCTGAATGGCTAGATGGGTGACACCCTTCTTTTGTTGTTTTAGGTGGATAGCCAAGGTTTTCTCCCCTTGTGCAATGGAGTTGTTTTTAAGGCAACACCAATTTGGACACCGCGTCGAGTAAAGTGGGGGCTTGAAACGGTTTGGTCAGCCAGGCTTTCGCGCCGGCGGCCTTGCCAGCCTGTTTTTTATCGTCGGCGGCTTCGGTAGTCAGCATCATCATCGGAGTGAATTTGTAAGCCGGGAGTTTTTTGGCTTCCGTCACAAAGGTTATGCCGTCCATATTTGGCATATTCACATCGGTAATGATCAAATTGATTTTTTGTCCGGTTAATTTACTCAGTGCATCCCTGCCGTCGCAGGCCTCAATCACATCGTAGCCGGCACCCTTTAGGGCAATGCCGACAACCTGTCGAATGGATGCCGAGTCATCAACAATCATGATAGTTTTAGCCATTAGTCAATCCTTCATCAAATTTAGAAAAATGTAATCTCATCGTTGGCGGAAGTGCTTTGGTGACTGACCGCCGCACTTGAAGAGTGATTCAACAACTCTTCCGGCATCGTGTAACTAAGCTCCATTCTCGACAATGTGGCGCCGACATCCAAGCTATTTGCTTGGCGCTCGCCGCTGCTGCGCGTGGCATCTACCGCAGTTTGCAGGCTGTTTAGATTATGTTCGACATGCGACAGCATTTGGCTGACCCGATCCTGAAACTGGAACGCCGTCAACACCGAGAAAATCTCGTCGCGAATTTGCGCGCTGTTGCCGCGTAACTGATCCGCATCGTTTCTGAACATATCCAAAGCCACCCGCAAATCGTCGAGGGCGGTGCGGATGGCGTGTTCGGCATCGCGGATTGCTTTGTCATCGGAAGAGCCGGATGCTTCGGACATTTTCAACGTCGAGGCCATGGCTTTGTTGATATCGGCAATGGCGTGGCTGATTTTTTCCCCGGTGGAAGACGAAAATCCGGCCAGTTTACGGACTTCGTCGGCTACAACCGCAAAACCCCGGCCATTTTCGCCTGCGCGGGCGGCTTCGATAGCCGCATTCAGCGCCAGTAAATTGATTTGCTCAGCGACCTTGCGCACTTCCTGCGCCATCGTGTCCAGTTGACCGGTATGTGCGGACAGTTTACGAACCTCGTCGACTACCGCATGCTCAACGTCCTGGATTTCACTTAAAACTTTTAACACCGCCGTCAAAGCATCCCGGGTTTCGCCGAATAACACATCCACGCTACGACCTTGACGATTCTGCGCACCGCCGGAAATCAGTCTCTCCAATTGATTAACCATAGCGGCGAAGCGACTGGTCAGGACGGTGATTTCCTGTTCGGTATGCGTTCTGGATGTTTGTACTTGTCTGAGCAAAATGGGCACTACTTGCAGAAACAAACGCTCGAGCTCAATGGCGTATGCTTCAAGCTCTTGCAGTTTTAAATCTTCGTCACCACGCCAGGCGTTGTTAGCTTCATTCAGAGCGGTTTGCTGTTTATTGTACAAAGCAGACCCAATCAGGACGCCGGCAAAACCAAGCGCGGCGGTAGCTCCCAAGCTGATCAAACTGAAACCGGTTTGCACGCAGGCCAACAATCCACCTGTCACTCCCAACCCCACCGTCAACAGATAAAAACCAAGTGGACCGGGGCTCTTGGCTACAGGATAAGGTTTTCGAAGCATGGGAATTCCGTCTGGGTTTTGGGTATGTTAAAGATAGTAGAGAGTTTTAAATTTGCATTCAACCCACTACCATCTTAGGTTTTTCGTTAATGTTAAGTTCTCAGCACTTCCTGTAATTATTTACTGACATAATTACGTCACATATCCTTACTCACGGAGACGGTTTTATTACTATTGCCCCGATCACAACCGAAGAATTCGAACGCTTCAGACGTTTGATTTACGACCATGCCGGCATCGCTCTGACACCGGAAAAGAAAGTCATGGTAGCCAGCCGGCTGGCCAAAAGGCTCGATTATTACCAGCTAGAACATTACGGGGAATACTACCAACTGGCTATCAGTCCCGATTACCCCCATGAATTTCAAACGCTGGTCAACATTCTGACCACCAATGAAACGTATTTTTTTCGGGAGCCAAAGCACTTCGAATTTTTTCAACAGCACATTCTTAAGACCTGGCGCGGCGAGCATTTTAGGGTTTGGAGCGCGGCTAGTTCGACAGGAGAAGAAGCCTATACTCTGGCAATGGTATTAGCGGAGAACCTAGGCACGCGCAATTGGGAGATTTTCGGCTCCGATTTGAGCACGCGAGTGCTGGAAGTTGCCCGCCATGGCGTCTACCCACTAGATAGGCTGGACCATATGGATAAGCGCCTGTTGGAAAAATATTGTTTACGCGGCGTGCGCAGCCAGGAAGGTTTTTTTCGCGTGGACAACAAACTACGCAGCCGCGTCAAATTTGATCAGGTTAATTTGATGAGTTCACTGCCGCATACATTGGGGAGGTTCGACGTAATTTTTCTGCGTAATGTTCTAATCTATTTTGACCAAGACACCAAAAAGCAGGTCGTCGAACGACTGATTACCGCGCTAAAGCCTGGCGGACATTTCATCATCAGTCATTCGGAAAGCCTGCATCGAGTCACCGAACAGTTACAAATGCTGAAACCTTCCATCTACCGGAAACCATGAAAATCCTGCCCTTCCGAGATACCCAGCGTATCGTCATCGATCCGGGCGAATTCTATGCCTCCCGCCAGCCGGAAGTCATTTCGACGCTGCTAGGCTCTTGCGTAGCTGCCTGCCTATACGACCCAATCAATCGGGTATTTGGCATGAATCATTTTTTGCTGGCTTATCGTTCCTACTCCAAAAACATGCCTATCATCGAATCCGAAGAGGGCCGTTACGGCATTTATGCGATGGAATTACTGATCAACGAAATGATGAAACTCGGCGCCAACCGGCTCAATCTACAAGCCAAATGCTTTGGCGGCGGCAACGTGTTAAAACTGCGAGAAGACAAAAACCGCAAGGAAACCGTGGGCGACGTGAATGTTTTATTCATCAAAGAGTTTTTAAAAAAAGAAAACATTCCTATGCTTAGTGCCTGTCTAGGCGGCAATATCGGCAGAAACGTCCATTTCGTCGGTACTGATTATTCGGTGTTTATCAAAAAAATCGACCACAATCAGCAACTGTCTCTTGAAAACGAAGAGCGCCGCTACTGGAAGAAAAATATCGACGAACATGAAAAATCCAGAAGCAGTGCCGAATTCTGGTAAATCATCCAAGACCATTAACAGGCAACACTATGACAGACACAAAAGTATTTATTGTCGACGACTCCGCCGTGGTCCGGCAGGTATTAACCGGATTGCTCGATAGCCTGCCTGGCGTCAAAGTGATCGGCGCCGCGCCGGACCCCATCTTCGCCTTAACCCGCATGGAAAAAGACTGGCCGGATGTCATCATCCTGGACATCGAAATGCCACGCATGGACGGCATCACGTTCCTGAAGAAGCTAATGCACGAACATCCCACGCCGGTCGTGATCTGTTCGACGCTCACAGCCAAGGGCGCGGAAGTGACGATGCAGGCCATGAGTGCCGGTGCCGTCGACATCATCACCAAACCGACCGTCAACCTGAAGGGCTTTCTGCAAGATTCGAAAACCCTGCTGGCGGATGCGATTAAAGGTGCCTCACATGCCAGACTGCGAAAATCAGCGGCCCCAAGCGGCAAACCTCTGGATGGCAGCCCGAAATTAACCGCCGACGCCGTCATTTCCCCGACCAGCCTGATCTCAATGACGGAAACCACCGACCGCGTCGTCGCCATTGGCACATCAACCGGCGGCACCCAGGCTCTGGAATACGTATTGACGCGATTACCCCGTACCACGCCGGGTATCGTCATTGTGCAGCACATGCCGGAGGCATTTACCGCCGCGTTTGCCAAACGGCTGGACAGCCTGTGCCAAATTACAGTTAAAGAGGCCGAGCAAAACGACCGGGTCATTCCCGGCCTGGCCTTGATTGCGCCGGGCGGCAAACACATGCTGTTGCGGCGCAGCGGCGCGCAATACCGGGTGGAAATCAAGGATGGCCCATTGGTAAGCCGCCATCGGCCATCGGTGGATGTGTTGTTCCGCTCGGCCGCGCAAGCTGCCGGCAAAAACGTGCTGGGCATAATCATGACCGGCATGGGGGACGACGGCGCCCACGGCATGAAGGAATTGCACGATACCGGCGCTCTGTGCGTCGCTCAAGACGAAGCCAGCTGCGTGGTTTACGGCATGCCCAAAGAAGCAGTGAAACTGGGCGGCACCGACGGCGAACTGCCGCTATCGGCTATCCCGAACTTGATCATGCAATCGCCGAATCGGGCAAAATTCTTGAAAGGTTAAAAGCGCGTTTTTATCTACAACCGGCGACAGCGATAACCGTAATAAGCGATATACAAGTAGCAAAGAGCAGGGATAAAAAAGGCCTGCTGTATACCGATACGATCCGCAAACGCCCCTTGCAGCAACGGTAAAATAGCCCCACCGACGATGGCGGCGCAGAGTATGCCGGAGCCTTGGCCGGTATGCCTGCCCAAGCCGGTCAACGCCAGCGAAAAAATGGTCGGAAACATGATGGAATTGCACAAACCTACCGCCAGGATGGTAAGCATAGCCAGTGTGCCGCTGCCCAACATCGTCGCCAACACCAAACCAGCCGCCGCCAAGGCGTTAAAGGCCAACACTTTGCCGGGATGGATTTTCTGCATCACCGCCGATCCAATAAACCGGCCGACCATCGCCCCGCCCCAATAAAACGACACGTATTTGCCGGCCTCTTGCTCAGCCAAACCGGCTATATGCGGCTCGCCGAGAAAGTTAACCAGAAAGCTGCCGATAGACACTTCGCCGCCGACGTACACAAAAATCGCCACCGCACCCAACACCAGATGCGAATAGTGCCAGGCGCTGCCATCCAATGCATTTGGGCCGGTTGCCTCGGTTGGCTGGTTAATCCTAGGCAACTTCAACATCGCAAACACTGCCGCCATGAAAAACAACACTGCCGCAAGAAATAGATACGGATTCTGCACCGCAGCCGCTTCCGCGGCCTGATACGCAGACAGTTCCTCGGCGTCCAGCAGCTTTATTTCCTCGGCGCTTTTCACCGCATTCGACAAAATAAACAATGCGCCAAAATACGGCGCCAACGTGGTACCCAAGGAGTTAAACGCCTGCGTCAAGGTTAAACGACTGGACGCAGTGTGCGGATCGCCCAGCACAGTCACGTAAGGGTTGGCAGAAACCTGTAGCAAGGTAATCCCGGACGCCAATACAAAAAACGCCGCCAAAAATAAGGGATAGGAATGCAAGCCAGCCGCCGGATAAAACAGCAAACAGCCGCCACCGGCAATCGCCAAACCGACGATGATGCCGCCTTTGTAATCGATTTTTTCCACCAGATAGCCGCTGGGCACCGACATCAAAAAATACGCAGTGAAAAAACAAAACTGGATCAGCATCGCCTGGGTATAACTCAACGTAAACACGGCTTTTAGATGTGGAATCAGGATGTCGTTAAGACAGGTGATAAATCCCCAAATAAAAAACAGCGACGTGAGAATAGCTAATGAGCCCGTATATGACTGTCTATCAAGGTTTTGTTGATCCTGCATGAGTGAATCCCGCATATTGATTTAGGGTTTGAGGACCTGGAAACGTGCGGTCTCGTTACCGACCATCACCTCAAACTCGCCCGGTTCGACGATGCGCCGCATATCCACACCAATAAAGGACATATCCTGCGGCGTTAAGCTAAATTGCAAGGTCTGCTCCGCGCCGGGTTTTAATTCGACCTTTTTAAACGCCTTTAGCTGTTTCACCGGCCGCGAAACCGAGGCCGCGACGTCGTGCAGGTAAACCATCACGGTTTCCTTGCCGGTCAGCATGCCGGTATTTTTCACCTTAACCGTCACGTCGATATTCTCGCCCATGGCAATATTGTCTTTGCTCAGACGCAGGCCGCTGGTCTGGAAGGTGGTGTAACTCAAACCGTGACCAAATGGATACAAAGGCCGATACTGATTGCTCTCAAAAGCCTCTATCGGCTTGTGATCGTACATCACAATATCGTTAACATCGCGCGGATAGGAAATCGGCAATTTGCCGCTGGGATTGGTGTCGCCGAACAGAATATCGGCCATCGCTGCCCCGCCTTCCATGCCCGGCAAAAAGCCCAACACCACGGCCTGCGCCTTGTTGGCAATTTCGGTAATAATGCGCGGCCGGCCGCCGAACGTAACTAAAACCACCGGCTTGCCGATTTCGAAGATCGCTCTGGCCAATTGCAACTGCACCGGGTCCAGATGCAGGGATTCGATGTTGCCTTCGGTTTCGGTATATGTTTTTTCGCCCAGCGCCAAAATCACCACATCGTGTTGCCGGGCTTGCGTTACCGCCTGCTCGATATTGATTTCATCGCTGAAATTTTTGCCGCCCACGTACGTCACTTTGCCCGTGGTTTTCTGCTGAATGGCTTGTAACAAAGTGGGCTTGTCTTTGGGATACAAATGTTCGGCAGCGCCCTGCCAGGTGATGGTCCAACCGCCGTTCATTACGCTCAACAAGTTCGCGGTCGGCCCGGTGACCAGGATGCTGGCCTGCTTGCTCAAGGGCAATATATGCTGATCGTTTTTTGACAGAATGATCGCTTCCCGCGCCGCTTGGCGGTTCGCGGCCACCGCGTCTTCCGTCAGAAAATTGCCTTCCGCGGCCAGCGCCGGTTCGTGCCTATCAAATAAGCCGCTTTGATATTTCACCCGCAAAATACGCGACACCGCTTCGTCGATACGACTCATCGGCACCTCGCCGGTTTTGGCTAAATCCAGCAACAAGTCGTAGAACGAATAATCGAACGGCACCATGCTCATGTCCACACCGGCCATCACCGCCATTTTTACCGCTTCGCGCGGCGAGGCCGCCAGTTTGTCGCGAGTATACAAGCGGCTGATGTCGGCCCAATCGGACACGGTAAAGCCTTTAAAACCCATCTCGCCACGCAAAATTGTATTCAGATAATGATGGTTGACGTGACCGGGAATGCCGTCCACTTCAGAGGAGTTGATCATTACGGTCGGCGATCCGGCTTTCACGCCCGCTTCGAAGCTCGGCAGAAAATATTCGCGCAAAGCTCGTTCGCCTATCCAGGCCGGGGTGCGGTCCTTGCCGTTCAAGGGATAGCTGTAGCCGACGTAATGTTTCAAGCAAGTTGGCGCCTTGTCGGCGTCCGCAAAGTCGTCGCCTTGATGACCATGGATGTAGGCACTACCCATCGTCACCGCCAAATGCACGTCCTCGCCATAGGTTTCCCACAAGCGCGGCCACAACGGTTGCCGGCCAATGTCCATCACCGGCATGAAATTCCAATCCAAACCCGACGCCTTGACTTCCCGCGCGGTCACTTCGCCTTCCTTGAAAGCTAAATCCGGATTAAACGTCGCCGCCATGCTGATGGCTTGCGGAAACAGCACTGCGTTTTCGGTGTAAGTTGCACCATGAATCGCGTCGATACCGTACAGCACCGGAATTTTCAGCCGGCTTTTTGCCGCCACGTCGCGTATCGCTTGGGTCATCCGCCGCCATTTTTCGATGGGCTGAGTTTGGTTGTTCGGTGTGGTGGGCGTGTTGAGTATTGAACCGATATGCCGGTTCAAGATTGCGTCTTCCAGTTTGGCCTGATCGATAGGATTATCGGCTACCTCGCCATTCAAGACCGAAACCACGCTAAAGTCGATCTGCGTCATCTGTCCGACTTTTTCTTCCAGGCTCATTTGCGCCAGCAAGGCCTGAACCTGCATTTCAACATTGTCGTTTGTTTCTTCTGCACTCACGCCGGACTCCAAAGCCACGAATAGGGAAAGAATTAAGAAAGCTAATTTTGTTTTCAAGAGATTAATTTAAGGTTTGATTGATGCCCGCTCAATCGTTTTATCTACCTGCCGGCCTCACGGCAAAAATCCGATCAACGATAGCAAGGCATTCGTAGTTATCTGTAAAAATCGGCACATCATAGCCGGCGATAATTCGCTCATGTCAGCGGCAAGTGCCCATCAGGGACCCGGAATAGTTTATCCAGACCTGAAGATGCTGTCTTATATTTTAAGAGCAGCGGTGGCGTAGAGCCTGGCTTGGTGTTTTTCGTGGCAACAGCCACACCGGATGAAGTTTTCTCAGGATTGTTATTCCGGAAACAACTTATCCCGCGCATTCTCCAAAATCGCGGTCACGGCCGGATGCTTGAGTTTGCGGCGCATGGTGATGGCGTAAAAACGTTCATGCACCGAGTCGATACGGCCGATGGCTTCCACGCCGTATTGGCTTTGGATTTCGGCTTCGACATTACTCGGTGCGACAAACAAACCCACGCCACCACTGCCAAAGGTTTTAATCAACGCGCTGTCTTCAATTTCGGCCTGGATAGCCGGGCTGATACTTTCGGCGTCGAACCATTGATCCAGCGAGCGCCGCAGCGAAGTGTTGGCGGTGGGCAGCAGGAACGGTGCGCCGCTCAAGCAGCGTGGGAAATTTTGCCTATAGGTCGCGGCCAAAGCCGGCGCGCCGAACACGGTAACACCGCATTCGCCCAGCAGATGGTTAAACGCTTTGGCGCCACTGGTTGGTGTCAGCGGCGCATCGGACAAGACTATATCCATCCCTTGCATGACCATCTCACTCAAAAGCCGCTCGGTTTTGTCCTCGTAACAAAGAATCTGCACCGACTCCGGTAAGCGAAAAGCCGGCGCCAGCAAGCGGTAAACCACCATTTTCGGTAACGCATCCGCCACGCCCACCACCAGACGCAGAGCCCTGCCGGTCGGTCGGCCTTTTAACGTGTTACTTAACTCTCGGCCCAGCGAAAAGATTTCTTCCGCGTAATTAAATACCACCCGCCCGGTGTCGGTGAGCACCAGTTTACGGCCTTGTTTATAAAAGAGTTTTTCGCCGATTTGCTGTTCCAGAACCGCTAATTGGCCACTGATGGTCGGTTGCGCCAAATGCAGTTTCTCGCAAGCGCGAGTGATACTTTCTTCACGCGCGACATTCCAGAAATAAAACAAATGTTGGTAGTTGATACGTTCCATAGCACTCAATGTATAGGAATTTACGATGAATTAATTCTAAACATTCTATTTAACAATATCAAAATGCTGCGCTAGGCTATCACGCAACCCTAACCTACCCTGAGAACTGCACATGCAAAAGCTAAAAGCACTGCACAGCGAAGACATCGCGCCAAGTACCGGAGCCGCATTAGCGGAGTATGACAAGTCGGCGTTTGAATTGGATAACCTCGGCGCCAGCCAAATCCTCAGTGATCGCTTATCGGATGCTCACGGCGACGACAAAGAATTACGCAGTTCAATACGCCTGCTCGGTTCGATCTTGACTAAAGTGCTCACCGCCCAAGCCAAACCGGAAGTAGCTACCGCCGTCGCGCAGTTGCAACGCAAGTTTGCCAGCTTGCTCCGAGAGGGCAGCGCCAACCGCCGCCGCCAGTTCATGGAGATTCTGGAAGGCCTGGATGCGGAAGAAATTGGTGAAGTGGTAAGGGTGTTTAACGGCTATTTCAGCCTGCTCAATATCGCCGAAGAATCGCATAACCTAACGTTGCGCCGACAAAATCAGACCGGCCGCTATTGGCCCGGCTCGTTTCATGACACGCTGATTAAACTACGCGACAGCGGCGTCAGTGCCGATAAATTACAGGTGTTATTGGACGAAATGCTGTATTTGCCGGTGATGACCGCTCACCCCACCGAAGCCAAACGCCGCACAGTCAAAAGCGCGTTGCGCAATGTCTTCCTTAGCCAGGAGGCCTTGGACGATCCACGCTTACGCAGCCAACAGCGCAGCGAGGCCTTGGACAAACTGCAAGCACAGATTCAATTGCTGTTAAAAACCGACGAAGTGCGCGCCCGTAAACTGGGCGTAGCCGACGAAATCGACGCCGGTTTGTTTTATTTTTCGCTATCGCTATTTCAGGCTACCACCTTGGTTTACCGGAACTTGCAACGGGCGCTTAGCGATGTATTCGGCGCCGACGTTGCCGGCCAAATCCGCATCCCCAGCTTCCTGCGTTTTGGCTCATGGATAGGCGGCGACCGCGACGGCAATCCAAATGTCAAGCCGGAAACCACCGAACTGGCCTTGCGCATGCAGGCGCAAACCATCATGCAGGAATATTTGGCGCGCCTGGATCAATTGCGCGGCCAGTTGTCGCATTCTTATGGACTTTGTGACTTGACGCCGGAATTTATTGACAGCCTGCACGCCGACCGCGCCCTGCTGGGCGCGGCAGTCACGGACTTGGAAAAGCCTTATTTGCAGGAACCTTACCGGCACAAACTGATATTGATGAAATATCGCATGCAATCCACCTTGCAGCGCGTGCAACAACAGTTACAGGGCCAAGCGGAACAAGCCAATCGCCTTGCCTATGCCAGCGTGGCCGAGTTTTTACACGATCTGCGCTTGATTGATGCATCCTTGCGCAGCCACGGCGACGCCAATATCGCCGAGCTGGAATTAGCCGATCTGATCCGCTTGGCCGACGTGTTCGACTTTCACTTGATGCAACTCGACGTGCGGCAAGAATCGACTCGCCACAGCGAAGCAGTCGCGGAAATTCTGGCAACCGCATTGAACATTGACTACCTGGCGCTGGACGAAGCGCAACGCATAGCATTGTTAGCAGAGGCGATTGCCGCACCGGGTGGTTTGATGTTCGACGCCGCCGCGCTGACGCCGGCCAACCGCGAAACCCTGGAGTTGTTTACCGTTATGGCGAAAATGCGCCGGGAAATAGGCCCGAACTGCTTTGGTAAATACGTAATTTCCATGACCCACTCGGCCAGTCATGTCTTGGAAGTCTTGCTGCTGGCGGCGCAAGCCGGCCTGGTCGGCAAAATCGGCGGGCATTGGCATTGCCATATCGGCGTCAGCCCCTTGTTTGAAACCATCGACGATTTAAATCGCATCTCCGAGGTACTGACCCAGCTATTCGATACCGAGTGCTATCGGGAATTGTTGCGGGTCAGCGATGACCGCCAGGAAATCATGCTGGGCTATTCGGACTCCTGCAAAGACGGCGGCATCCTGGCGTCGGCCTGGGGCTTATCGCGCGCGCAACGGCAAATTATTGCAATCAGCGAGCGTTACGGTTTGAAATGCCGATTATTCCATGGCCGCGGCGGCACTGTCGGTCGCGGCGGCGGCCCGACTCACGAAGCGATTCTGGCCCAGCCGCCCGACACCGTGCGCGGCCAGATCAAATTTACCGAGCAAGGCGAAGTGCTGTTTTATCGGTATAACAATATGGAAACGGCGGTCTACGAATTAACCATGGGCGTTACCGGCTTGCTGAAAGCCAGCGTCAGCCTGGTGCAAGCCGTCCCGGCGGATCATGCGGAAGATCTGGCAGTGATGGACGAATTGGCGCGGATCGGCGAGCAAAGTTATCGCGACCTGACCGAGCGCACTCCCGGCTTTTTGGATTATTTCTACGAAGCCACCCCGGTCGGCGAAATTGGCGGCTTGAACATCGGTTCGCGGCCTTCGCACCGCAAAAAACTGGATCGCTCGAAAAACTCGGTGCGAGCGATAGCCTGGGTATTCGCCTGGGCGCAATCGCGGCAGACGTTTCCGGCTTGGTACGGCATCGGTTTCAGCCTGGCCAGCTGGTGCGCCGGCAAGCCGGAGCGCCTGGAAACCCTGCGGCGGATGTATCGCGACTGGCCGTTTTTCCGCAACCTGCTGAGTAACGCGCAAATGGCTTTGAGTAAATCCGACATGAACATCGCCCGCGAATACGCGCAATTGTGCAACGACCCGGAAACCGGCAAACGGGTTTACAACCTGATAGCCGGCGAGCATCAACGCTGCGTGGAGTGGATACTGGAGATAGCCAACACTGACCATTTGCTGGCGGAAAATCCGGCTTTGGCCGCCTCCCTGCACCGCCGCGATGCTTATCTGGGGCCGCTAAACTATATCCAGGTTTTTTTGATCCGGCGGCTGCGGGAAATGAATACCGAGAATCCCGCGGACAGTCCGTGGATGAAACCCTTGTTGCGCAGTATCAATGCGATTGCCGCAGGTATGCGTAATACCGGCTGATGTTATTAGCCCGGCCCTGAAATTCCGGCGTCCTGAACGGGTCGAAGGACGCGCCCCCCCCCTGAAAAGGGGAAAGGGCTTTTCGGCAGACTCTAAAAGGGAGGAGAACCATGCAATACGCCTACGCATTGGCACACTGGTTTAGAGTAATCATCATTAACACCGGGCGCTGGCTGTTTGAAAACAAGCCTGCCATGGCAATCTTGACCCTGATATTTTTGTATAAATTTGGCGACACCTTGCTACCCTTTCTATGGCACATTGTGCACTTGGCCATTGAGGTGGTCGAGATGTTGTTCGAGCATTTTTTGGAACACGTGTTCGGGGTAACGCCCCGCCAAGCCGAATTCATCGTGTTCTGGTCCGGCCTAACGTTGCTCGGCACCGTCGTTTGGCGCTTGTCGTGCAAAGCTTACCTCGTGATCGCCCAGGGATGCGAAACTGCCTGGCTTAACTGGTGCGCCAAAGCCGGCCCGGCCAAATTACTTACCACATTAAAGGTTACACTTTTGCTGGGCATACTCGGCAAGACCATGCTGTTATTCGTTTAAACCGATAGGATTTCGTTACGTATGAGCATCAACGCCGGAAACAAGGAACACCCGCACAGAAAGCAGTCGACGCAAACCTTGCTGGGATTCTTATTCGACCTGCTGGAAATCCCCGGCCAAGCCCAAGGCATCCGCGAGCATTGGCTGGACTCAGTCAGTGACGACAGCCAGATAGCGCTGAGCCGCATCGGTGACCATTTGGGTTTGAATATGGAGAGCACGCTGCTTACGCCCATTGCAGCCGCCAACGCTTCATCCCCACATACGCCACTGCTCACCAGCCTCTCGGATGGCTGCGGCTGGCTAGTGTTGTGCGGATTTCGCGGCGGCAAAGTCAGAGTGGCCCTTGCTCAAGGCGAGGTGATCGAAGAGCGCTACGTCAAACCGACTGACATCGCCGCACTACTGGGCCGAAGCGACGCCGGCATCAGCGAGTGGCTTTTAGTGCAAGCCCAGGCGCCGCTGGAGAATGCCGTCAGCCAAGACCATCACAACCACATGCCGCCATTTAGCCGCTTGCTGGAGCTGTTACGCGCTGATCGCCACGATCTCTGGTTATTGTTGGGTTTGGCTTTGGGCTCCGGATTGTTGGCGCTGGCTTCGCCGGTGGCGGTGCAAGCGCTGGTCAATACCGTAGCGATGGGCGGTATGGGCCAACCTTTGATCGTATTGGCGACCATACTGTTTTTCTTTCTAAGCTTCGGCGGTGCGGTTTTTGTGCTGGAATCTTATCTAGTGGAGATCGTGCAGCGGCGGATTTTTGTACGGCTGGCCGCCGACTTGGCCTATCGCTTGCCCAGGGTGCGCAGCGATGCCTACGACAGTCAACACGGCGCGGAACTGGTCAATCGCTTTTTCGATGTATTGACCTTACAGAAAGCCGGCTCTGCACTGCTCTTGGACGGTTTGAGCACCGTGGTGCAAACTTGCGTCGGCTTAATCATGCTGGCTTTCTATCACCCCTTCCTGCTGGCCTTCGATGTGGTGTTGCTGTTATCTATCACGGCAATAATATTTTTGTTGGGCCGCGGCGCGGTCACCACGGCGATTCAGGAATCGATCAGCAAATATGCCTTGGTCGCCTGGTTGGAAAGCGTTGCCGGGAATATTCAAACCTTTAAATTCGGTAACGGTGCAGTAATGGCCGCCAACCGCACCGACCAACTCTCGCTGGACTATTTAACGGCCAAACGCCAGCATTACCGCGTGCTGCTGGGCCAAGTCATCGCCTCCGTGGCGCTGTACGCCATCGCCAGTACGGCCTTGTTGGCTATCGGCGGCTACTTGGTCATAGACGGCCATTTAACTTTGGGGCAATTGGTGGCGGCGGAACTGATCGTCTCGTCAGCTTTGCTAGCCTTGATCAAATTCGGCAAACACCTGGAAGGCTTTTACGACTTGATGGCCGGCACGGACAAGATCGGCCATTTGCTGGATTTGCCCTTAGAAGATTCGGCCGAGTTGGACGCAGAATTTAACGGTCCGGCGTCACTCACAATCAGCGGCTTAAAATTCGGCTTCGGCGCGCAGCGGCCATTATTCTCGGATTTTGCGCTGCACATTCAGCCTGGCGAAAAAGTCGCGATTTCAGGCGATCCCGGCAGCGGTAAAACCGCGCTGGTGTCGCTAATCAGCGGGATGCGGCAAGCACAAGCCGGCCGGATACAAATCAACGGCCAAACACTGGATGAATTGCGCCTGAGTACTTTGCGGCAAAACATCGCCGTCGTCAGCCGACTGGAGATTTTTCACGATAGCCTGCTGGAAAATATTAGGCTTGGCGATGCGAATCTGAGCGTTGCCGATGTCCAACGGGCCTTAGCCAAAGTCGGCTTAACCGACTTGGATTTGGATACCGTCATGAGTCCCGGCGGCTCGCCACTTGCCTACAGCCAAGCCATACAAGTCATGCTGGCAAGAGCCATCATCGCCCGGCCCACCTTGTTGATCGTGGATGGCATACTCGATGGCTTGGATAGCGGGTTACAGCAGCAGTTGGCATCAATACTATTGGCCGCAGACGCGCCCTGGACCCTATTGCTGCTGACCGGATCGAAAGAATTGGCCGCACTTTGCGGGCGCGAGATCACTTTGCCGGGAGCTGCCCATGACTGAGTTACATATTAGGCTGTCCGCGCTATCGGCGGCCCATACTCCTCGCCTGGTCAGCAGTTTAGCGCGCGCTTGCGTCTGGTTATTTCTGTTGACCCCTCCAGCCCTGCTGCTGACACCGTGGCAACAAAACATCAACGGTATCGGCCGGGTCTCCGCTTTTGCGCCGCTGGAACGCCAACAGAACTTGGATGCGCCGGTTTCCGGCCGTATCGTCAGTTGGCATGCTAAAGAAGGCGCCAAAGTGAAGGCCGGCGATTTGCTGATGGAAATCACCGACGTCGATCCGGAATTGCTGGAACGCTTACAACAACAACGCGCGGCAGCCGCCGCAAAATTGGCGGCCAAAGAAGACGAGCTGCGGGCCTATCGCCTGCAAATCGACAACTTGATTGCTACCCGCGATTTACAAGTGGCTACCGCGCAATACCGGCTGGATGTGGCAAGGCAACGTGCGCGCTCCGCCGGCGAAGCCATTGCCTCCGCCCGTGCCACGCTGGAAACGGCCAGCGTGCAAACCCAGCGTCTGCAACGCTTGATCGGCGACGGCTTGGTCTCGCAGCGCGATTACGAAGTGGCGCAACGCGACGGCATCGTCGCGCAACGCAGCTTAAACAGCGCCCAAGCCAGTCTGGAAGGCGCGTTGGCCGAACAACGCGCCGCCGAAGCGGAAATCGGCCGAATTCGCGCCGATGCCCAGGCCCGTATCGACTCGGCGACGGCGTCGGCTAACAAAACCCAAAGCGAACTGGAAGACAGCCGCAGCAGCCTGTTAAAGAGCGAAGTGGATGTTTCCCGCCAACAATCCCAACAAATCAGAGCGCCGCGCGACAGCAGCATCCTCAGGCTGCTGGCCAATCCGCAGAGCGACATTGTCAGACAGGGCGATCCCTTGCTGGTGTTGGTGCCTGATATGGATGTAAAAGCCGTGGAACTGTGGGTGGACGGCAACGATGCCGTATTGATCACCCCAGGCCGGCATGCACGTCTGCAATTCGAAGGCTGGCCGGCCTTGCAATTCGCCGGCTGGCCGGAAGTAGCCGTCGGCACCTTCGGTGGCTTAGTAGCCTTCGTGGACTCCACTGACGACGGCAAGGGTAAATTCCGGGTACTGATCGTGCCCGATCCCAACGACCGACCCTGGCCGACAGAACGCTTCGCCCGCCAAGGCGTCAGAGTAAAAGGCTGGGTGTTGTTGAACCGGGTAACGATGGCTTACGAATTGTGGCGGCAACTGAATGCCTTTCCGCCGCAAATGACTATGGAAGCGCCGGCGACCGATTTGGTCAGGCAAAAACTGAAATAAGCGCTTATGAATCGTTTCGCATCCCGTCAACACCCATCAGGGGCTACGGCCAAATACTTGCAAGCCTGCGGGCGGCATATCGGCGCACTCTTGCTGATACCTTTGCTAGCCAGTTGCGGACAATATCTCGACACCAGCCCCGACCGTAAACTGGTCAAGCGCGTCGAGGAGCGCCTGAAACCTGATGAGGGTTTACCGCTACCGGCCATTTCGCAACTGCCGCCGCAAACTGTGGAGCAGGCCTTGCCCAAGTTTAAGGAAGGCCGGCCCAAGTCAGCGACTATTCTGCCCCCTCCCAGCGCGACGAAGCCGGAATTACCCAAGGCAGCGCCGGAAGCGAGCAAGCAATTGTCCATCGCGGCGGTGCGCAGTATGGCTTTGGAAAATAACCTGGATTTAAAAATCGCCCAGGCCGATCCGAAAATCGCCGCCACCGCGGTCAGCGAAGAGCAAGCCAAGTTCGATGATTTAATCTTCGCCAAAGCCAAATACGGGAAGAAAAACACCCCGGCGCAAAATCTGGATGTCGTCAGCTTTACGCCGGTGGATCCCACTTCGCCGCTGAAAAATGAAATCGACAAACTCACCGCCGTGCCGCAGGAAACCGAGGTGCTGGATATGGAAGCCGGGATCGTGATTCCACTGCGTACCGGCGCGAAAATTACCGTCAGTTCACCGTTCGACGGCAAACGGCAGTTTCGCGGTGTCGCTTCGGACCAGTATCAAAATGCGCTGCGGTTTTCCATCAGCCAGCCCTTACTGCGCGACGCAGGGATTTCCAATAACGTCGCCGGCATCCGCATCGCCCGTTACGAACAACAAGCCGTCGACGTCAAAACCCGTCTGCAGGCGATTCGGGTGTTGGCAATGGTTGAGCGCGCGTATTGGAGCCTGTATGTGGCTTGGGGCGAATTAGATGTGCGCCGCCAGCAATACGAAAACGCCTCCAATAATCTGAGTATGGTCCGGAAGCGTGTGGCTGAAGGCTTGACCGCCAGCGTGGAAATCAACCGGGCCGAAATCGGCGTGGCCGAACGTCTGGAGTCTTTGATCATCGCCGAAACCAGCCTGAAAACCCGCCAGCGCCAACTGAAATTGTTATTAAACGCGCCGGGCCTGGATCTGGATTCACAAACGCTGCTGATTCCCGAGACCTCGCCGACCCTGCTGGAATTTAATCTGGACCGCGAGCAACTGGCGCAACGCGCGCTGGACGGCCGCCTGGAATTGCTGGAACTGGAGTTGAAGCTGGCCGCAGACTTGACCAAGATCGACTACCTCAGCAATCAAACCCTGCCAATGTTCATGCTGGATTACAACTACGCCGCACTGGGCCGCGACACGTCATCCTACGGTGGCGCTTTTGATCAGACCTTGAGCGGCAATTATTCGGATTGGTCGGTGGGCGTACGCATGGAAATCCCACTCAGCAACGAGCTGCGCCGTGCGCGTCTGGATCGAGCCGTGCAAGAACGCATGCAACGTCTGACGACGCAACAACTCAGGGAATTGAGTGTGCGCCGAGAAATCTACGACTCGCTGGATCAAATGAGCCAGAACTGGCAACGCATTTTAGCCACTCGGCAAAACGTGGTACTGGCCGGTTTGAATTACGACGCAGAACTGAAACAATTTAAAGAAGGCTTGCGGACCATGACCGAAGTACTGGAAACCCTAACCCGGCTCGGTGAAGCGCAATTACGCGAAGTGCGCGCCATCGGTGATTACCAAGTGTCGATGATAGACCTGGCGTTTGCCACCGGCACCTTACTCGGACATAGCCGAGTCGATTTGGGCCTAAGCGCCAGTGCTCAGTAAGCACTGTAGTGAGTGAATGTAAGCGATAAAAGCCGCGCGTTTATCGCTTACCGGTCTGATGTTGGAAAACGACGGTTAGTGATGGCAACCTGAACCGTGGATATGGCCGTGAGCCACTTCGTCGGCTGTGGCAGGTCTAACATCCATCACTTCCACGTCAAACGTCAAATCTTCACCGGCCAAAGGGTGGTTGCCGTCGATGGTGACATCGTCGCCGTCGATCTCGACGATGGTAATGATGCCTGGGCCGTGGCTGACATCGGCGTGGAACTGCATACCGATTTCAATATCCATCCCGTCGAACATTTTCTTGGAAACGACTTGAATCATTTCTTCGGAGACTTCGCCGTAGGCTTGATCGGCGGCGATGGTGACGTTGAATTTATCACCGGCTTGTTTGCCGTTTAACGCCGCTTCCAGACCCGCAATGATGTTGCCCGCGCCATGCAAATACAACAAGGGCTCTTCGCCTCTGGAACTGTCCAGCTGCTCCCCGTCTTGGTTGGTTAAGGTATAATGGATGGAAACAGCCGTTTTGTCTGTGATTTGCATATGCATCTTCGCTGGATGAAAAAAGCCGACATCATATAACCTTTTCCCCAAAAAAACATGTCATGCTGGCGACCGCCCCGCCCCAAATCTTCACCGTACATCACTGCCGAAGGCTATCGCAGCCTGGAAACCGAGTTGAAACAGCTCTGGGAGCGGCGCAAGGATGTCACCATTGCTTTATCAGCTGCGGCTGCGGAAGGCGATCGTAGCGAAAACGCAGAATATCAGTATAGGAAAAAAGAATTGCGGGAAATCGACCGACGCATTCATTATCTGCAAAAGCGCTTGCCGTCGTTGACTGTCGTGTCCGAGAAGCCGAGCAATCGCGATCAGGTATTTTTCGGTGCTTGGGTGACTTTGGAAACGATGGATGGACAGGAAATCACCTACCGCATCGTCGGTGCCGACGAAATCGATACTACGGGTGGTTTGATCAGCCTGGACTCGCCTTTAGCAAAAGCCTTATTGAAGAAGATGCTGGACGACGAAGTGACAATCCGCCATGCCGAACAGGAAACGCGGTATTACATTACTGCGATCCGTTATTGAGATGAGTACGCAAGCCGCCTTTACCCGGTTCAAGTGGTTCGTAATCATTATGCTGCTGACCGTTGTCGAAATCGGCCCCTTTCCGCTGATGGGTTTGACGCTGCTGTATGTTATCGCGTTCCGCCCACGCTGGTTCAAGGCATTGGTCGATCAGATCTATTCATGAGCTGCGCGCAATACCTGTTTGTCTACGGTACGCTGCGCAGAGACCCGGACGATCAAACTCAACACCCATTCCTAGACGATTGCGAGTACATAGGCCCTGCGTTTATATACGGCAATTTGTATGAAATCGATAATTATCCAGGCGCTGTAACCAGCGGCACAGCGCAGATCAAAGGTGAACTGTATTTACTTCGCGCCCCCGAACACACGCTGTCTGTATTGGATATTTACGAAGAATGCGCCACGCATTTTCCGCAGCCGCATGAATACATTCGCCGCCAAGTTTTAGTAGACCTGCCCGACAGACAAAGCGTTTGCGCTTGGACCTATCTTTACAACCGTCCGACGACCGGTCTGCAGCGCATCTTAAGCGGCGACTATCTTCATCATCTCAAGGACAAAATATGATCAGCATTATCCAGCGTGTCACCCAAGCCAAAGTCACGGTCAACGGCAGCGACATCGGCGTGATCGGCACCGGCATTATGGCGCTGGTGGCGGTCGAGAAAGCCGACACCCCCAAACAAGCGGACCGCTTGCTGGAGCGGATTTTGAATTACCGCATCTTTGCGGACGCGGACGACAAAATGAATCTGAGTCTGCGCGATATTCAAGGCGGCCTGCTACTGGTACCGCAATTTACCTTGGCGGCCAACACCGATACCGGCAACCGGCCCAGTTTTGCCTCGGCCGCGCCGCCGGCAATGGGCCGGGAATTATTCGCGTATTTGCAAAAGCGCGCGCTGGAGATTTACCCAAGCAGCCAGTTTGGCGAATTCGGCGCCGATATGAAAGTAGCGTTGATCAACGACGGCCCGGTGACTTTTACCTTACGTTGTCTGGAAAAGTAATCTGCATACCTTGTGGATTCGGGAATCACTGCCTGACCGCTCACCCGGTCGAATTACCAACCCGCCCTCAAATATAATCGCTCCCGCAAAGGCGCAAGCCCAGCCGCTAGAGTGGATTCGCCGTAAAATTTAACGGCTCCCGCCTTCGCGGGCGTGACAAACCCAAGGAAATTGAGAAACGGCTTGGCAATCACTGTCAAACCGGCGCGCTCGCCAATAAATTATTCTGTGTTAAATAACACAATTTTATTTGCCTAACGTGCACCTTACCCCTACAATTGCGCCTCCTTTATCACCCACAGAGAAATACTTATGAAAATTCAACATTTGCTAATCGCCTTAACCTTGCCGGCTTTGCTGACCCTGACAGGCTGCGAATCCGCAAAACCGGTCGAAGCAACTGCTGAGCCTGCGGTCGTGACACCTGTAACCGCTGCACCGGCTGAAACCGCTGCCCCCGCGCCAGCGGCGGCACCCGCCATGTCTCCGGAACATTGCGCTAAACATAAAGCCGATGCCGCAGCGCACAATTGCGTTGAACATTGCGCCAAACACAAAGATAAAAAAGGCAAAGCTTGCCTGAAACATTGTGCCGACAAAGCCGCAGCCGAACACGATTGCGCGAAACATTGCTCCGATCACCCAGGTGCTAAGGATAAAGTCTGCGCCCAACATTGCGCGCAAGATGCCCATGCCAGCGCCCACCAATGCGGTGCCGAGCATTGTGCCCATCACGAAGCCGCCGCTGCCGCCAATTGCAGCAGCCACCATTGTGCCCATCATCAAGGCGGCGCAGCCCATGATTGCAGTGCGGATCATTGCAAAAAGCACGGCGGCGACATGGCCGATTGCTGCGGCTCCGCGCATAAATGCGATAAATAATCTGTAATTTCAGATCCGATTGGGCCTCACTGCGGTCACCGCATCACCCGCAGTGAGGGCCCGATCAAACCAGTCCAGCCCGCTCGAAAAGCCCCCTACCGCCCTTCTTCACTCGGCTAGATCCAGCCTCTTCACTCTCTCCCATTTATTCTGTAGCCGACAAGCGCATCTTTTAGATTGCCGAATCGTTTACATCTGCGCTAAATTCTCAACCGGTGCCACGCCAGGCGGCCGGACATTTTTATTCAGCAACAGAGGAACTTATGGCCGAATCCAATCAAAATCCCGCTATCGCTGCAGCGATCATTGGTGTCATCGGCTCGATCAGCGTCGCTATCATCTCTAACTGGGATAAATTGACTGGACAACAAAAGACCGCCGAATCGCCGCCGACTCAGCAAACCGTGACGGCAATTTCTCCGCCGATTGCTCCGGCAAAACCGGCAGTAGTGGAGCCTGCGCCAGTCATCAACATCAGCGGCGACTGGTATAACCCCGCCGCGCCGACCGCAGGCGGCACCCACATCAACCAACAGAGCGACAGTTTTGAATTCCAGGGCTGGGGGATGTTGGCGCAAGGCGTGGGCTATACATCAAAAGGCAGTGGCAATCTGATCGGGCAAACCCTGACTTACGATTACACCGCACAATACCAAAACGGCTGGGTTTCGAAGGGCAATTGTACCGGCACGGTAACGCCGAACGGCGCGAAGATTACCGCAACCTGCACTGATACCATCATGGGTACCTACGTGTCGGCAGGCGTGCGGCAATAAGGCAGGACAAGGGGCAGACACAACCATCCCGGCAGTCTCCCCTTGAACTAAAACATCTAGCGAATGGCTAACAACGCTCTTAATACATCAACGCGGCTAATCATGCCGACAAACTGATCGTTTTGAAAAACCGGGAAACTCCTGGTCGGCGATTCCTGAAATTTGCTGGCGACATCCACCAGACTGGCATCGGCACTGACAAATTGCGGGTCTTTGCTCATGAACTCACCTACTTTTCCAGCCATGCTTTGGTTGTAAGCGGATTCGACAAACACCTTCATGCCGTCTTTTTCGGAAAATATCCCCACTAACTTACCGTGTTGGTCCACAACCGGCACGCTGGTTACTTTGTGGTCCAGCAAAATCTTAACAGCCTGAGAAATTTCGGTATCGGGGGTAACGGTAACGATTTTGGTCGACATGTAATCGACTACAGCTATTTTGGCTAGCATGGTGTACCTCCTGTTATTATTTTTTATTCTACGCTTGGACAGCCTCGGGACCGACCGGTTCGGCGGCCAGCTGACTTCTGTCCTATGCGATTATTATAAAAATTCCCCACACTAGCTAGCTTTATTATTCCAAAGCAGCAGCGACCGAAATACCGGGGGATTTCGGCGTCGGCCACCCATTCCGGGCTAACGGGTTAATGCTGAAGCCCCACCCGCAAACTCCTTGTAACGGCCATTTTCAGTAATGTAGGAATTTTCTGCCAGGCCGTTGGGATTTGCGTTCCCGGCCGTGCGGATACGACGACATTCAACGGCGGGCTTTGTAAGTTGCAAAATGACTATGCAACTCGCGTATCAGTCTAAACTTGTGAAACCGCACATTGACGTTTCTGCTGAAAATGGATACCGCTTATGCCTGATCGCCTTAGTAATCAGTCCGCACCTCAGGATTTTTCCTTACGCAAACTGTTGACCGTACTGACCGCCACGGTGGCTTTATTGCTGATAGTCGGCAATATGTTTGTGTGGCTTAGCCACGGCAAACTGGAAACAGCGGAAGCCGAAAAACAGCGTCTGATAAATGCGACGCTGGCATTTAAAAATGTTCGCTATCACGTCGTACAAATCCAGCAATTTCTCACCGATGCATCAGCGGTAGGCGAAGACGATTACAGCGATGCCTTGGCGGAAAAAAACGCCGCGCATGCGGAGTTGACGAGTTTACTGGCGATGATGCCGGACATGAGGCCAGCGATTCAAGACGCCGATAACGCCGTAAGTGCGCTTTATGCCACCGGCGAACGCATGGCGAACGCCTATTTTCAGCAAGGCCGTGAAGCCGGCAACCTGATCATGAAAGCGCCGGAAAATGGCTTCGACGCGGCTTCGGAAATTCTGGCCAACAAACTCAATCAGCTTGCCGGCAGCGTGGAACAGCAAGCCAACACCGCCTCACAGCAGCAAAATCAGATGCAGAGCCAGATGTTTACGGTCAGCGCCACGGTTGCCGGTCTGGCTTTACTATTGATCGTGTCAGCCAATATCTGGCTGACGCGAAAATTATTTAGCGTGTTGGGCGGCGAGCCCAGCTATGCGTCGAAAATTGCCGGCAGTATCGCCAAGGGCCAATTAGACATCAAAGTCGCCACTGAGAAAAACGATACCAACAGCCTATTGGCGACCATGAAGCTCATGGGCCAGGAACTAACCCGCCATATGCGCGAGATCAACGCGGTTAGCAAGCAAATCGGCCAATCTTCCTACCAAATATCCAATATTTCCGGCGGCATTTCCAATGCCAACCGCTCGGAACAAGCGAGATCGTCCGAGGTAAAAACCGCTACCGAACAATTACGTAGCACCACCGAAGAAGTCGAACGCTTTTCCGTTGAGATTCGCCACCGCACCCAGCAAACGCAAAACACGGCACATAAAGGCATTGTCGCCGTTAACGAAAATCTTGATGAAATGCGCAGGGTTGTGAAGGAAGTGGAAAACGCGGAAGCTAAAACCGTGGCGCTGCGCCAAGCTAATCGGCAAATTCAGGATATTACCATCACCATCCGCAACATCACCGAGCAAACCAATCTACTGGCCTTAAACGCGGCCATCGAAGCCGCCAGAGCCGGCGAATACGGCAGAGGCTTTGCGGTGGTAGCCGATGAAGTGCGGAAACTAGCGCAAAACGCTTCCGGCGCTACCGCCGAAATTGCCAGCATTATTGGCGAATTAACCAAAATCATTGAAGAAAATACTCTGGCGATGGGCTCCATCATCCAGACCACCAAACAGGGCATGGAAAAAGCCGAAACCACCAGTGTAGTCATCAACGAGATTGTGGGTCAGATAGCAGAAAATGCGGGTACGGCGCAGCAAATATCCCAGGTGTCCAAATATCAACTGGAGAACGTCAACCAATTGCAGACCCGAGTAGCAGCTTTATTCGACGCGCTGGGGCAGAACGAATCCAAAGTGCACATCACCCGGACCATCAGCGACGACCTTTACGTGGTGACCGAAAAAATGCGCACTATGCTGGAACACTTTAGCTTCGATGCGCAGTGGACGGCGACTCCCGCCGCCAACGAGAATCGTAAATTTCCGCGCAGCAGCCAATACTTGCTGGCCCATGTCGAAATCGCCGACTTGGTTCTCGACGGCGTCACTGCTGATTTCAGCATGTCCGGTGCCTGTTTGCGTCTGCCTGTGGAACTGCCCTGCCCGCTAAACAGCTCGATTGCTATTCAATTGCGTATTCCTTATGACAATATTCAGCAATATGAATCGCAACTACCGCTGGAACTGATGTGTAGCATCGTGTGGCACAAGCGTGTCGACGGCGAGCACCACTACGGGGTTAAATTCAACGAATTCATGCCGCCGGAAACCGCGCAGAGCTTAAAAGCCTGTTTTGCCTTTTTCAATCACTCCGCAACCTATTAACCACGGCTTGGAAATACTTGGCGCAAAAATTCAATCGAATTCGTTGCAGCATGGACATTTCCAATCCACATCCGCTGGCCGCGTCGGATGCACGTGATTCAGCAGTTTTTTCGAGCCGCCGAAATCATGATAGTTTTGGCAGACTTTTTCGAATGCGGCCTTGGGCGATGCGGCATAGCTAAACTTAAATTTGGGATACCTGCCGACATGCTGCTTCAAGCGGGCGTTTAGGTCGGTTTCCGAACGGCCGACGTATTTGACGACAAACTTATTGGTTTTTTGATTAATAATGCCCAAGGCATAATTACCTTCAGCGCTTTCGGTGATTAACTCGTTGATTTTGGCATTGCTCAAATCGTAAGCCCCTTGCATGTCAAGTGAAGCCATAGTTCCTCCAGTAGCGTCTCGCTATTCTTATAATCAAGTCGTAGGTCTGGCAAATATGCCTGATGACAGGATAATACTCTTATCTGGTCCAAGTATTACTTTAAATATTGCAAGTTCAGTCCGACGCCTTTGTAAGGCGCTGCAGACCGGACAGAATATAGCGCTTGGGATTAATGAATTTTACAGCCGCCCATAACCAGGAGCCGGGATGCAACGCTTGATATTGTCGGGATGTTTGATCAGTGTGGTTAGTTGGCTGCTGGCCTTCCCGGCGCACGGCACCGAATGGCAAGTCGGCCCGCAGCGCGCGCTTAAGCTGCCTAGCGCGGCTGCAAGACTGGCCAAAGACGGCGATGTCGTCAGCATTGATGCCGGACTCTATGAGGGCGACGTCGCCAGTTGGCCGCAGCAGCGCTTGACCATACGCGGACTGGCAGGCAGCGCTCACCTGGATGCGCTTGGCAATTCAGCGGAAGGCAAAGCGATCTGGGTACTAAAAGGTAATGACACGGTCGTTGAAAATATCGAACTTTCCGGGGCCAGCGCGCCGGCGCTGAACGGTGCCGGCATCCGCTTCGAAGGCACTCATCTGACTCTAAGAAACTGCCATTTCCATCACAACCAGATGGGCATCTTGACCGGCGTTAACCCTGACAGCGACATCCTGATCGAAAATTCGGAGTTTAACGACAACACCGTCGATTATCCGCGCTACGGTAAACTCGGCCATAACATCTACATTGGCAATATCCGCCGTTTTACCCTGCAAAATTCTTATATCCACGATGCCAGCACTGGCCATAACGTCAAATCGCGGGCCAGGGAAAACTATATTCTTTACAATCGCATCACGGACGAGCGTAACGGCTCCAGCTATTTGGTGGATTTACCGGATGGCGGTGCCGGCTATCTGATCGGAAATCTGTTTCATCAAAGTGAAAACACCGAAAATGCCGCAATGCTGGCTTTTGCCGCCGAACACAACCAAACCCAGCCGAATCAACAGCTTTATCTGGTCAACAATACCTTCGTCAACGATTACCCCGGCGGCTCGTTTCTGAATAATCACAGTATTGCCACTGCGATGTTAATCAACAATCTGTTGATAGGCGAAGCCACCGCCATGATTGGCCCAAACCAGGAAAACCACAACCTCAAAGCTAAGGCCAACGTGTTACTTGATCCGGCAAATTACGATTACCGCCTGAAACCTAATGCGCCGGCAATCGATCAGGGCATCTCCCCTGGATTCGCCGCCAACGGGATGCAGCTTAATCCGCAATTTGTCTATCGCCATCCGCGCGGCAGCGAAAAACGCCGCCAACAAGGACCGCTTGATGTGGGCGCCTACGAATTTATCGCCAAACAGCCCGATTAAACCTCAGCTGAACAAAGCCAAGGCCTTTTTCAACGTTGACCACACACCCCAACTGAGCGGGATCAGTACATAAAGCCAGAATACCGCCAACAGCCAGGGGCTGGAAGATTTGCCCGATTCGGAGTTATTCATAAAAAGTGCCCTGCCTTACTTAATGTTCGGCTTCGTCAGCCGGATAAATACCGTCCAGCTCGTCGAAATCGCCGTGTTTCATATGATGTTTCTCATGCACCGGGCGGATCGATAGATTGGCGATAAAACCCACCACCAATAGTCCGGCCATAATGTACATGGTGACGTTGTAGGCATCGGCCTTAGCCACGCCCTGGCCTATTTGATATTCGCGAATGTAATTCACCAACACCGGCCCCAACACGCCAGCGGTTGACCAAGCGGTTAATAAGCGGCCATGGATTCCGCCGACAAAGCGCGTGCCGAAAATATCCGCTAAATAAGCCGGAATCGTCGAAAAACCGCCGCCGTACATACTCATGATCAAGGCGTACAGCAACACGAACAGCGCCATATTGCCGCTCATACCCATGGTAGGTATGGTGGAATACAAGCCAGCGCCCACCGCGAAAAAAATAAAATAGGTGTTTTTACGCCCGAGATAATCCGACGCCGACGACCAAAAAAACCGCCCGCCCATATTGAACAAACTCAGCAAACCGACGAAACCGGCCGCCGAGGCCGGCGTTACCGAGCCTTTAAACATCTCCTGTATCATCACCGAAGCTTGCCCCAGCACACCGATACCGGCCGTCACATTCAGGCACAGTACCAGCCACAGCAAATAAAATTGCGGGGTTTTTAAAGCTTGGTCGATATGCACGTGCTTATCGGTGATCATTTTGTTTTGCACCAGCGGCGGCGTCCATCCCGCAGGCTGCCAATCAGGCGGCGGGATGCGGATGGTCAATGCACCTATCAGCATCGAACAAAAATACAGGCCGCCCATCACCAAAAATGTTTGCACTACGCCAACCGATTCGGCCGATTTAAACTGGTCCATCAGCAACACCGATAAGGGCGCGCCTATCATCGCCCCGCCGCCGAAACCCATGATAGCCATACCGGTCGCCATACCGCGCCGGTCGGGAAACCATTTGATCAACGTCGATACCGGCGACACATAGCCCAAACCCAAACCAATACCGCCAATCACCCCATAACCCAGATAAATCAGCCAAATTTCATGCAGGTGCACGCCCAGTGCGGAGATTAAAAAACCACCGCCAAAACAGCAAGCCGCAACGAACATCGTCAGGCGTGGCCCGACTTTTTCCAGCCATTTACCGCCGAACGCCGCCGACAACCCTAAAAACACAATCGCCAGGCTGAATATCCAGCCCAGCGTCGTCAGCTTCCAATCCTCCGGCGCGGAGGTACCGATGCCTATTACCCGAGTCAATGGATCGTTGAACACACTGAACGCATAGGCTTGGCCGATGCACAGATGCACCGATAAAGCCGCCGGCGGCACTAACCAACGGCTATAGCCGGGCTGCGCGACGCTATGTTGTTTGGAAAAAAATCCCGACATACTTGAATCCATTGTTTAACTAAATTTTTGATAGTGGCGTTTTACCGCAGCGCCGGCCCATGCGGCATTTTAGCATTGCCGGCCGGTGGGCTTTAAGTCCAATATCCGCGGACCTAAATCAGTACCAAGCCGGCGAAACAAGCCATATACCGCGAAACCGTCCATTTATCTAACATAGATTAATTAAAAAACTCAGCCCTTATGCCCTGCAACACCCGCCGTGTTGGGACTTCCGTTCCCGGCACACTAATTGCTGCCACCCAAAAGCCTTCTAACTTCTAAATACCTGATAAAAACAATGAAAAAAACCAAGTTACAGGATTTTCCAGTTGCCCAACCCGGCCACCTAGCAGGCGTCGCCGCCTTGCTGTTTTCGCTGCACGGCATCGCTCACGCTGCCGAGCCATCGCCGACCGAGGATCTAAAAACCAGCGAGACCAACAGCAAAACCAAAACGGCCAGAACCACTAGCCAAAGCCAAACCAGCGACACCACCACTACACTGGATACAGTCACCGTAGCGGGAACGGCTCCCTTTAATCCACCCAACCAAAAACCGCAACTGGATACCGAAGCCGCTACCGGCAGCCGCCTGGGCCTGACACCTCGCGAAACGCCGGCTTCGATCACGATTATTGATCGGGCAACTTTCGAAAAGCGCGGCGCGCAGACTACGCAGGAAGCCTTGGAAAGAGCCCCAGGCATAATCGTATCGTCGCAACCCGGCTCGGCGGGCTCGGTGTCGATGCGGGGTTTCACCGGTTCGCAAATCACGCAGCTGTTCAACGGCATTACCGTGCAATATGATGTCGTGGCCGCCCGCCCCATCGACAGTTGGCTCACTGATCGCGTCGAAGTCTTGGGTGGGCCGTCCACATTTTTATACGGCCAAGGTGCAGTAGGCGGCTCGGTCAACTATGTCAGCAAAATTGCGCATCGCGGCCCGGATGAACATCACGGCTTAGTTTCGCTGGGAGAATACTTAAATCGCCGGGCGTCCTACGGTTTCAACGGCCAACTCGGCAATACCGATAACTGGCTGCAAGCCGACATCAGCTATTTGGGTTCCGAAGGCTATATCGACCACACGGAAGCCGATTCCGGCGTGATGTCGTTTTCCTTGTTAAGCGACATTACGTCCAAACTGTCGCACACCATCGCCTTCGAGCATCAGATGGAAGACCGCGATTCTTACTGGGGCACGCCGGTGCTGAATCCGGTCGTCAACGGTAGAATAGTCCCCTGGGGTACCGCCGGTTTAGGGCCCACCGAAGGCCAAATAGACCCCGGCACCCGCTTTAAAAACTATAACGCCAGTGGTTCGGTATTTGATCAGCAGGTGTTTTGGTTACGCGACATTGTCGACTATCAACTGTCCGATAACACCCAATTCAAAAACACCTTTTACTATTACAAAGCGGATCGCCAGTATTTAAACGTAGAAGGTTACGACTGGAACAGCACGAATTCGCTGATTACCCGCAATAAATCGTTTGCGGTAAATCACGATCAAGCCTTGGTCGGCAACCGATTCGAAATCGTGCATAGCAGTAATTGGTTCAGCCTGCCTTCGAAAATTTCGGCCGGGGTCGACATTGCCTACAACAAGCAAACCCGCGCACCCAGCATGGAAAGCTCGACAGGCACCGTCAGTATCGTTAACCCATACAATTTCAGCACCGGCACCTACTACGACAACCCTCTGGCCACCGGGCCAATCTCCAACGCCCGCAACGAACTGTATACCGTCGCCGGTTATGCCGAAAACCGCCTGACTCTGGTGCCCGATTTAAACTTGATCACGGGCGTGCGGGTAGACGATATTCGTCTGGATGCGAAAAATTTACGTACTTCCTTTGTGCCTCCGACCGCCACCAGCCCCGCCGCTTTCGGCCGCCGCTGGACGGCTGTAACTTGGCGGGCAGCGTTGATGTACGACATCACCTCCACCTTTAACGTCTACGCACAATACAGCACCGCAGCCGATCCGCCGTCCGGCATTTTGACCACCGGCACCTTCGCCGCGCTGCAAGACTTCGATCTCACCACCGGCCGGCAAGCGGAGGTGGGTACCAAATTCGATTTTTGGGACGGCAAAGGCTCGGCGACACTGGCAGGCTATTACATCGAACGGAAAAATCTATCGATAACCGATCCGACGGACCGAAATCGGCAGTTACCGATTGGCGCACAGTCCTCTGGCGGTGTAGAGGCCAATATCGGGGTACAACTCACCGACGAATGGAGCGTGCAAGGCAACATGGCCTACGTCGATGCCCAGTACGACAAATTCCTGGAAACCGTCGGCACCAGCACGGTCTCAAGAAAAGGCAATCGGCCGGCCAATGTCGCCAAATGGGTGGCTAATGCCTGGCTGACCTGGGATTTCGATGCCGACTGGCAATGGAATTTTGGCTCGCGCTACGTCGGCGACCGTTTCGTCGATACCGCCAACCTGATCAAAACCCCGGCTTATGCGGTATTCGATACCCAACTGTCCTGGAAATTTAATCCAAAAGCCACGGTCACCGCGCGGGTTAAAAACCTGTCCGACGAGCAATACGTCGAATGGGGTAGCGGCGGTAACGCCCCGTTATTTTTCGTCGCCGCACCGCGTACCTTCATGATGGAATTGAAAGTAGACTTTTAATGCTCAACGGGCTAAAGCGCAATCTATATCTGGTTCACCGTTGGCTGGGTATAGCCTTGTGCTGTTTCATGGCCATGTGGTTCGTATCCGGCGTCGTGATGATGTATGTCGGCTACCCCAAACTGACGCCGCAGGAAAAGCTGGCCGGCTTATCTGAGTTGGCTACTGAGCATTGCCGGGTCAGCCTGGCGCAAGCCATGGCAGCCGGCGGCCAAGTCAAAAGCCCCGATAGCGTGCGCTTGACCAGCGTGGCCGGCGCGCCGCGTTATGTATTTACTTACGGCAAAACCCAAATCGCCGTGGATGCCGAAACCGGGAACCGTGTCGATCAGGTGACGCCGGCCCAGGCTTTGGCGTCAGCAGGCAGCTTTCTGGCGACGGCTGACGGCTATTATCTGGATCGCATCGACGAAGACGCCTGGACGCATTCCAAAGCGCTGGACGAACATCGGCCGCTGCACCGCGTGCAAATGGCCGACGAGCAAGCCACGCTGCTTTATATTTCCAACACTACCGGCGAAGTGGTGCGCGATGCCACTCGCCACGAACGCACCTGGAACTGGCTGGGCGCCTGGATTCATTGGCTATATCCGTTTCGCGGCGGCGCTTTGGATCGTTACGCGGCGGACATTGTCATTTACACCGCGCTGGCCGGTTCGGTATTAAGTTTGCTTGGCCTAATCGTTGGCATACTGCGTTGGCGTTTTCAGGGCCGTTACAAACATGGCACAAAAACCCCATACCGCGAGGCCTGGATGCGGTGGCATCACCTGCTGGGATTGGGCTTTGGCGTAATCGCCTTCACTTGGATACTCAGTGGCTTATTTTCGATGAATCCGTGGAAAATATTCGACTCCACCGCCGCCAAACCCAAGCTCCAGACCTACATGGGCGGAGACATTTCGCCGCAGTATTTCCCGTTGTCCGCAGCGGAAGCCTTGGCGCGTTTTCAAAATACCGGGTTTCAGCCGCGGGAAATCGAATGGCGCGTACTGAACGGCCAAGGTTTTTACATTGCTTTTGATGGTCAGGGCCGCAGCCGTATCCAGACGGCGCAGACTGATAGCCGGGTTTTCGAGAAATTCGAGTGGCCGGCCCTGCAAACCGCAGCCGAACGGCTCATGGCTCCGAATAAAATTGCCAGGCAAAGCGTGTTAAACGAATACGATTTTTACTACTACAGCCGCGCCGCGCATACCATGACCGGGCACATCGACAAACGTTTGCCTATCCTGCGTTTGGAATTTGCCGACGCCGACAGCACCTGGCTGCATCTCGACCCCTACACCGGTCACTTCAGTAAACTCGATGCCGGTAGGCGCGTCAGCCGCTGGCTATTTGCCTTTTTACACAGTTGGGACTGGCTGCCTTTACTGAACAATCGGCCGGTCTGGGATATTGTGTTGATAGTATTCAGCACCGGCGGCTTGTTGATTAGCGCGAGCGGTATCGTCATCGGCTGGCGGCGTGCGAAGCGCAAGCTGGCTATTCATTAAGCCAACCCACGCATACCGTCGTTTCCAAACAGACGGGAGCCACCCATCCCTTATCAGCTCTCCCCAAGCCTGATCGGCTTAGTCGATAACCGTTAGAAAACGTCAGCCAAAACGCTTATTCTGTCGGCACGTTTAACCTCGCTGGGTAGTCCCCTTCTACCGAAACGCCAAAATGCTACGGATACTAAAACCATGAACGACTCAAGAACCCGCTTGGACAGAATCAATACCCGGATTAGAAACCACCCGCTGCTGTCATTGTTGATTGCGGTCAGCACGCTGGTTATTGGCCTTTCGACGTTTACCAACGCCACCCGGAATCTAATAGATCTGTTAAGCGGCGCAGAACAGCGGCCGGCAATCAACGGATTATGGCAAGCCCAAGTCAGCTATGACTGGCCGAACGCTAATTATCAAGAGCGATTCGATTTCGCCGGTAGCGATACGCAGCTATATGGCAGCGCTACATTTACCGGCAGCCCAAACGGCATTTTGGAAGGCGAGATCGCCGGAGGCACCTTGCGTTTTATCACCAAAACCTCGGAATCGCTGGGATCAGGCCCCACACAACAGGCTATCCATCGGTATCAAGGCAAAATAGCCGGCGATGAAATTAAATTTGTGATGCAAACCGAAGGCGGTTATTCGGCACATGTGCCTGTTGAGTTTACCGCGAAGAGAACCGGCAATCCGGCGCTTCCGCCGGCAGCTAACTGATATTTGCGCAGAACAGCAAAGTGACAGGCTTCGCGCCGCTGCCCCTGGCCGCATTTCCAATTAGACAGCCTGATCCGGTGTTAGTGATCTAAAAATATGATCTGAGTTGATTGGCTCGCTCGCAAATTGAATGATTTGGCGAAATGCCACCATAACAGTTATGCGCTTTTTCAAGCCATACAGATTTAATTTCACTAAATCTGTACTTAAAAATTAGGCGAGTAACTGAATCTGTTTGGCTTTTTCCGAGGTTAGTAAAGTATTCACCGTCGACCAGACAACGCTGGCGGCCAAAAATACTTCCCTGCATCCATCCCGCCGATGCAGGGCATTTTTTACTAACATCCAGGAGAACTTCATGCCCGCAGTCACCTCACCGGCACATCAAAAAGGCGATTGTTTTGTCGATTTCGAAGAAAAAGTATTTGAAGACGTCAAAGCCGAGCCAGGCCAGAAAGCTTTGGTCAAATTCCATACCGTCGCTTTTGAAGGATCAATTGGCTTCGTCAATCTGCTACAAGCAACCCGTTTGCAACGCAAAGGCTTCGAAACCTCCATTCTGCTGTATGGTCCGGGAGTCACCTTAGGTCTGCAACGTGGCTTTCCGCGTTTGGGCGACGAATCATTTCCCGGCCACCAAAACTACGCCAATCAGATTGCCAAATTCATCGAAGAAGGCGGCAAAGTCTATGCCTGCCGCTTTGCCTTGCAAGCCCTGTATGGTCATGGCGAACCCAGCCTGTTGCCGGGCATCCGTCCGATCAGCCCATTGGACGTGTTAGACATCGTGTTACTGCACCAGCGCGACAACGCCTTCATCCTGGATACCTGGACTTTATAAACCGTAACGCCGAACCCTTCATCGAGAGGGCGTCGTAAAAACCAAAATGTAGGTTGGGTTAGCGTAGCGTAACCCAACAAAATCAAATTGTTGGGCTTCATTGCATTCAGCCCAACCTACGTTTTGAGCTTGTTGATCATCCACAGGAGAAAAAAGTGACCAATCCCAACATCGTCAGAGCGGCGGCGATACAGATTGCGCCGGTGTTCGAATCCGCCACCGCCACCGGCGACAAAGTTTGCCAGGCCATCAGCGACGCCGCCGCGAAAGGCGCGCAAATCGTGGTGTTCCCGGAAACCTTCGTGCCTTATTACCCCTACTTCTCCTTCGTGCTGCCGCCGGTCACCCAGGGCCGTGAGCATTTGAAGCTTTACGATTACGCGCCGACGGTACCGGGACCGATTACAGACGCGGTCGCGGCGCAAGCCAAGGCGCACGGCATCGTCGTGGTGCTGGGGGTTAATGAACGCGACCACGGCAGTCTGTATAACACCCAACTGATTTTCGAC
Organism: Methylomonas sp. PHL2-19; assembly: GCF_059331595.1. Taxonomy (NCBI): domain Bacteria; kingdom Pseudomonadati; phylum Pseudomonadota; class Gammaproteobacteria; order Methylococcales; family Methylococcaceae; genus Methylomonas; species Methylomonas sp. PHL2-19. The sequence goes on along the minus strand of NZ_CP196839.1, from coordinate 2,404,630 downwards.
GAAACCGGCCGTCTGGCATTAAAACGCCGGAAGATCACCCCGACCTATCACGAGCGCATGATCTGGGGCCAGGGCGATGCCTCGGGCTTAAAAGTCGTAGAAACCGGCATCGGCCGCATCGGCGCCTTAGCCTGCTGGGAACATTACAACCCGCTGGCTCGCTACGCCTTGATGGCCCAGCACGAACAAATTCATTGCAGCCAGTTTCCCGGCTCCCTGGTCGGGCCCATTTTTGCCGAGCAAATTGAAGTAACGATTCGCCACCATGCGCTGGAATCCGGTTGCTTTGTCATCAACGCCACCGGCTGGCTCAACGATGAGCAAATCGACGCGGTCACTACCGAGCCAACCTTGCAAAAAGCCCTGCGCGGCGGTTGCTGTACCGCCATCATTTCGCCGGAAGGCCAGCATGTTGTCGAACCGTTACGGGAAGGCGAAGGCATGCTGATCGCCGATCTGGATATGAATTTAGTCACCAAACGTAAACGGATGATGGATTCGGTCGGCCATTACGCCCGGCCGGAACTACTTAGTTTACGTATAGCTGACAGGCCGGCGGTACCGATGTTCAGCGACCTGCCAGCCGTTTCATCTCACCCCATCCAGGAGAGCGACCGCGATGACGCTATCAGCACACACTAAAGTCGGCGTGGCAGAGCTGATCGCCGATTTGCAATCCTTAGGCTTACGCCTGGAAGGCAGCGAAGTCGGCATCACAGGACGGCGTGGCGGTGCAGGGCCTTCCGATCACAAAGCCATTAACTTGGCCGGCCGAACCGTGATGATACCGATCGCCACCGTGTCGGCTTGCGAATCGCCGTTCATCGCCAGTCGGCCCGATGTCAACGGTATCAGCGAGATTCGCCGCGATGGCGCTGTGGTCAGCCACGTTCAATTCCCGCGCCAGCCACGTTTTTACGGTTTACAGACTGCCGACGGCATTCCGTATTCGCAGATCGCCACGCTGCATTCGTCCGATGTGTTGGCGACCACACTACTGCAATCCTGTATTCGATACGGCAACCGCAAAACATCCTGCCAGTTCTGTGCCATCGGCCAGTCGCTGGCGGCGGGCAAAACTATCTTGCGTAAAACGCCTGAACAATTGGCCGAGGTCGCGAAAGCCGCGGTCGAACTGGATCAGGTCAAACACATGGTCATGACCACCGGCACGCCGAATCTCACCGACAGAGGCGCGGCATTGCTCTGCGAGAGTGCCGAAGCCGTTAAGGCAGTCGTCGATCTGCCGATTCAAGGCCAATGCGAGCCGCCGGATGACGACATCTGGTTTGAGCGCATGAAGGCTTGCGGCATCGATAGTTTGGGCATGCATCTGGAAGCGGTGACGCCGGCAGTGCGTGAACGCATCATGCCCGGCAAGGCCAGCGTGCCGCTGGACCGTTACATGGATGCGTTCGACGCCGCGGTGGCGGTGTTCGGTCGCGGCCAGGTAAGTACCTATATTCTGGCGGGCTTGGGCGATACGCCGGAAGCGATTCTGTCGATTTCCGAGCAGTTGATCGCCAAAGGCGTTTACCCGTTCGTGGTGCCTTTCGTGCCGATTAGCGGCACCCCCTTGGCAAACCATCCGGCACCGACGCCTGCCTTTATGGCGAAAATCCTGCCGCAACTGGGTGCGATGCTGAAGCAAGCAAACCTGCTATCCCTAGACATGAAAGCCGGTTGCGCCAAATGCGCAGCCTGCTCGGCACTGGCCAGTTATGAGGTGTGAGATGTGGAGCAACGACTTTAAACCGTATTTTGCCAACGCTTACCTGATCAAATTCGTCACCGAGGATTGGGAACGCAAACAAATGCGGGCGCTGCGCCAAGCCGTGTTCTGTGAAGAACAAGGACTCTTCGCCGGCGACGATCTGGACGACATCGACCACATCGCCATCCCTATCGTCGCCATCGCCTACATCGCCGGGTTGCCGGACCGCGTTGTCGGCACCGTGCGTATTCATCAGGAACAACCCGGCGTGTGGTGGGGCTCGAGGTTGGCGGTGGATCAAGACTATCGCAAACAAGGTAGTCTCGGCGCGGCTTTAATCAAACTGGCGGTTACCAGCGCCCATGCCCAGGGTTGCACCCGCTTTCTGGCGCAGGTGCAAAGCCGCAACCAATTGCTGTTCCGCCGGCTGCACTGGAAATCGTTACAGGAAATCACGGTGCATGGGCGGCCGCATTATCTGATGCAAGCTGATCTGGCTTGGTATCCGCCTTATGCCAACGGCGCTATCGGTTTTGTAACGACCAGTCGGATCGCGGCATGAGTTGGCTGGCCGATTTGAGCCTCGACATTCGCCAAGGTTTGGGATTGGCGCATAAGCGCGATATTGCCCAGGTGATGAAATACTTATCGCCGCATTCCGCTGAGAAGATTTATTGTTCCCACGGTCTCCGTGGGAACCTAGCCCCGGACGCTCCAGCGTCCCGAACCGCTGAGCGGTTCAGTCTGCGTTCCCACGCACAGCGTGGGAACGATGTACCGGTAGGCGACGACTGCGCCGCCATTCCGGATGGTGCCGGCTATTTATTGCTTGCTTGCGAAGGCTATCTGAATGACTTCGTCGCCAGCCAGCCCTGGTTTGCCGGCTACTGCGGCGTGATGGTCAACGTCAGCGATATTTACGCGATGGGCGGCCGGCCAATCGCGGTGGTCGATGCGATCTGGAGCGACGGCGCTGGCCAAGCCAAGCCGATACTGGAAGGCATGGCAACGGCCGCGCAAGTCTACGGCGTGCCGGTGGTTGGAGGCCACAGCAATTTGCGTAACGACCGCCCGCAATTATCGGTGGCCATTCTGGGCCGCGCCAAGAAATTGCTCAGCAGTTTTGCCGCCAAACCAGGACAACAACTGCTGGCAGCCATCGATTTACGCGGCCATTTTCGCGAACCCTATTTGTGGTGGGACGCCAGCACCGGCGCGCCACCCGAACGCTTACGCCAGGATTTGGAAGTGTTGCCGACACTGGCCGAAACCGGCCTATGCGATGCCGCCAAGGACATCAGCAATGCCGGCGTAATCGGCACCTTGTTGATGCTGCTCGAATGTTCCGGTTTGGGCGGCGTGATCGATATTAACGCCATACCGCGTCCAGACAACATCGATTTGGAAAGATGGTTGCGCTGCTTTCCCAGCTACGGCTTCGTGCTGAGCGTCGATACCCATGACACCGGCGACGTGATCGAACTGTTTAGCCTGCGCGGCATCGCTTGCGCGGCCATCGGCAAGACTGACGACAGTGGTCAGTTGCGGCTTAAAGCCGGCGCCGAAGAACAACTGCTCTGGGATTTAAACAGCGAAGCCCTGATTGGCTGCGGCGCAAACCGGCAGGATTAGCGATGCAAAGACTACGAATTGCCATGCTGACCCATTCCGTTAACCCGCGCGGCGGCGTGGTGCATGCGATGCAATTGGCGGAAGCATTGCAGGATTTGGGGCACGACGTGGCCTTGATCGCCGCTGCGGAACCCGGCAAAAAATTCTTTCGCGCCGTACGCTGCCGGACAACCCTGATACCGCTAACCAGATTGAGCGGCGATTTGGTCGCCACCGTCGGCCAGCGCATCCAGGCTTATATCGATTACTTCAGCCAATCCGCTACCGACAGATTCGATATTTACCACGCCCAGGATGCTATCAGCGGTTGCGCGATGGCCGAACTTAGCCAACGCGGCATCATCGATGGCTTTGTCCGCACCGTGCATCATCTGGATAGTTTCGACGACGCTTCATTGGCGAATTGGCAAAATCGCTCGTTTGTGGCTGCGCAACAAGTCTTATGCGTCAGCCGTGATTGGCAGGATAAGTTGCAAAAGCAGCATCAGATTGCCGCCGCCCAAGTCAATAACGGCGTCGATGTGCAACGCTATTCGCCCACGCCGCAAGCTCATGACGCAACTCTGCGCCAGTCGCTAGGTTTGACCCGTGGCGGGCCGATTTTCCTGGCGGTCGGCGGCATAGAGGCGCGCAAAAATACTTTACGCATCTTCGCCGCATTCCACGAAGTTTTGCAACAACGCCCGAACGCCCAGTTGATCATCGTCGGCGGTGCCAGTTTGTTAAATCATGATGAGTATCGCCAGCGCTTCAATGCCGCTGTTTCTGAGAGCGGTATTCAGGATGGCCCCGGCCAACCATTGATAATCACCGGCCCATTGCCCGATGCCGACATGCCGAGTTTGTTTCGTCTGGCTGACGCACTGGTGTTTCCATCATTGACCGAAGGCTTTGGCCTAGTGGTGCTGGAGGCCATTCTCTCCGGCACGCCGGCGATCATTTCGCTGCGGCCGCCGTTTACCGATTATTTGCAAGATCAGGACTGCATCTGGACCGATCCGGAAGATAGCGCCGCGATCTCGATTGCAATGAAAACCGCCATCGATGATTTTCCCAAGGCTCGCTTGCCAACAATCGCCCAGCGTTTAAGCAGCGAGTTTTCCTGGCCGCAGTCGGCCAATACCCATCTTGAAATTTACCGTTCACTCATCAACGCCAAAGGAACTCAACATGCCCGAAATGCGCTTCCGCGTCCGCTGGCCGGACCAAACCGAAAGCCTGTGTTATTCGCCGTCACTGGTGATTAAGGATTATTTCCAACCCGGACAAAGTTATCCCTTGCCGGCATTCGTCGAGTACAGCCGCGAAGCGCTGGAAATAGCCAGCGAACGGGTGCGGCAGAAATACGGTTACACCTGTTCCAGCGCGATGAGCCAACTGGCGGAAATCGAAGCCAAGGCCAGCCAATTTTTGGATAGCGACGATCCCCAGGTCAGCGTGACCGAGTTCATCGAATAGACCAATACAGCACACCCACTCAACGCGAATAGCAAAAAACCAAAACGAGGACGTCATGAAACAAAAATCAGAAAATACCCGCCTGCACTATGACACGATTATCGTCGGCGGTGGTCAGGCCGGTTTGTCCGTCAGTTACCATCTGCAAAAACACGGCATCGACCACATCATCTTCGAAAAAAACCGCATTGGCCACTCCTGGCGCAACGACCGCTGGGACAGTTTTTGTTTGGTCACCCCAAACTGGCAATGCCGACTGCCGGACTTTCCCTATCAAGGCGACGATCCGCAGGGCTTTATGCTGAAAGACGAAATCGTCGACTATATCGAAGCATTTGCCAAAAAAGTGAATCCACCGATTATGGAAGGCGTGACAGTCAATCGGGTCAGGCGTGGCGAAGAAGGCCAATTGCAACTCAGCACCTCGGCTGGCGAGTTTTCCGCCGACCATGTCGTGGTAGCAACCGGCGGCTACGATATTCCCATCGTGCCCGACTACGCTCACAGTCTGCCCAAACACATCACCCAGATTCATTCGGTCAACTACCGCAATCCGGAGCAATTGCCCGACGGTGAAGTGCTGGTGGTCGGCAGCGGCCAATCCGGCGTGCAGTTAATGGAAGACCTGCATCTGGCCGGCCGCAAGGTGCATCTGGCAGTTGGTAGCGCCCCGCGTTCGCCGCGTATGTATCGCGGCCGCGAGACCACGGAATGGTTGTTTGACCTGGGTTTTTATCAATTGACCATAGACCGCCATCCCCTGGGCGACGAAGCCAAACATAAAACCAATCACTATCTAACCGGGCGTAGCGGTGGTCACGAAATCGATTTGCGCCGGTTTGCCTTGGAAGGCGTGAAACTTTACGGCAGCATGGCCAATATCGACGGCAGCCTATTGGAATTTTTACCCGACTTGACCAAAAACCTGGACGATGCCGACGAAATCTACGTCAACATCCGCAATGACATCGACCGTTACATCGCCGAGAATAATATCAATGCGCCGGTAGAACCGCCGTTCCGCAAAGTATGGGAACCCGAGTTCGATCCTACCCGCATCGACGCCGACGCCGAAAACATCACCAGCATCATCTGGGCCATTGGCTTTAGACCAAACTACCGCTGGATAGAACTGTCTGCCTTCGATGGCCGCGGCTTCCCGCAATATGATCGCGGCGTCAGCAACGTGGACGGTCTGTATTTTATTGGTTTGCCCTGGTTGCATACTTGGGGTTCCGGACGGTTCCTGGGGATTGCCGACGATGCCGAGTATTTGGCGGATGTGATTCAGCGTAAATTGGCGGTTAAGACGGTGGTAGAGATTTAATCGTTGGCTATCGGTGCGGCAAGGTAGGCTTAGAGTTGGCTCTATAATGCGGCTTGCTGATCGAACTAAAACGAGTGGATGCTCGGTACAAATGCATGGCTTAACCTGGATAAAATCATGAAACACTTGTACGAAACCGTCGCGGATACGGTGATTGCGCATATCGAGCAGGGTGTTTACAAGCCGGGCGAAAAACTGCCCGGCGTCAGGAAGTTAAGCCAGCAATTGCATGTCAGCATCTCAACCGCACTGGAAGCCTATCGGATGTTGGAAGACAGCGGCAGGATTCAGGCGCGCCTGCGTTCCGGTTACTATGTCAGCAGCTTTCGCCGGCAGGCGATTGTGGAACCGCAAGTTTCCGATGCGCCGGTGACGCCAGCCAAGGTCACCGGCCAATCGCTGACCCGGCAAATCCTCCGCGCTGCCAAGGACCCTTATCAGATCAACCTGGGTTCGTCGGTGCCGCATGCCGATTTCTTGCCCACTCATGCGCTGCAACAAGCGACCGGCAAGGTGGCGCGCAGCTTTGGCAAACGCTGTTTCGACGCCGACGAATTGCTGGGTAGTCAGGAACTACGCCGGCAAATCGCCAAGCGCATGGTGGAACTGCAATGCGCCGATAGCCCGGACGACATTGTGGTGACCCACGGCGCGCGCGAAGCGGTCAGGCTGGCGTTAATGGCTATTTGCGAACCCGGCGACTTGATCGCCATCGAATCGCCAACCTTTTACGGCTTATTGCAAGTCATCGAATCCTGCGGCATGGAGGCTCTGGAAATTCCTACGCATCCGCGCGACGGCTTGTCGCTGGATGCTTTGCAAATGGCTATCGAGCAATGGCCGATCAAAGCCTGTTTAATCGTCTCCAATTACAACAATCCGCTCGGTTCCTGTATGAGCGACGCACGTAAGCAAGCCTTGGTGGCCTTGCTGGAACGACATCAGATTCCTCTGGTCGAGGATGACGTCTACGGCGACCTGGGCTTTGGCTTGCGGCGGCCTTCGGTCTGCAAAGCCTGGAGCCGAAACGGCCAGGTGTTGTATTGCAACTCCTTCGCCAAGACCCTGTCGCCAGGCTTGCGGGTGGGCTGGCTGGTGCCGGGCCGCTATATGGCACGGGTGGAAAACCTGAAATACATGCAGCATCAGGCCGTGCCAACCCTGAACCAATTGATAGTCGCGCAGATGTTGGAGCAAGGCGGTTACGACCGCTACCTGCGGCATGTGCGTCAGGACTATGCCCGCAACGTGGCGTTGGCGGTGAACGCGGTCAGCCTGTTATTCCCGGAAGGCACGCGAGTAACCCAGCCCGAAGGCGGCTTTGCCTTGTGGGTGGAACTGCCGGCCGGCGTCGATGCCATGGCACTGCACCGCCGGGCCAGCCAGGAAAATATCATCATCGCTCCCGGCCCCTTATTCTCGGCCACGCAAAAGAAATACGGCAATTTCATTCGCTTGAGTTGCGCCGTGCCTTGGAACGACAGGGTAGAAAAGGCGTTGAAGAAGTTGGGCGATATTGCTGGGGATTTGCTGGCACAAAATCCCCAGTGACTGCAGTTAATTTGATAACGTGGGTATAGTTGTCTTAGCTAATGAAATTGGATGTTGACCGCGACCGGCGGGTTTTTGCCGCTCGTAACCAATCCATTAGCGCTGCCACACAAACAGACTAGCGCCCTGCCATATCGGCTTTGCGTGCAATCATTTTGTCAGCCAAGGCCAGGGTACCGCCGCTGTCAAGAATGACTTGGCGGATTTTCTCGTCCGGAATCCGTAACACCACGTTTATGGCCTGCTTGATGTCGTCGGCGCTCATCTCGGCAAAGAGTTTGACGGCGTGCGGGTTATCGGTATCGCGGCGCAACAGCTCCAGTTCGTCGACGCAGGTACCGAATGCTTTGCCTTTCGGATCGCCCTGAGCCCGAAAGGCCAATGCGCCGCCCACATCCAATGTCAGCACTTTGCCACCGGCAACACCTTGGTTATCGCCATTGTAGCCGGCGACATCCCAGTTGGCGGTCCAGGCGTGCACACCGAACCAGTACCGTGCCTGTTTGCGTTCGCTGTCATTCAGATGAGCAATGCATTTTTTGGTGAGTTCGACCCATTCTGTCGCCACCTGGTCCGCCGCAATTGTTCTCACATAGGTCAAAGTGGGCGCTCCAGCCAGTTGATAGAGCTCGGCTGCGATCAGCTCATTGCGCGCATGCGCCGCAGATTCCAGTGTTTTCACGTAGTAGCGTCGACCGTTACTGTCCTGAAAAATGCCTGCTGGATTGCTACCCAATTGCCCGCCTATCCGTTGCAGGGTGGTGGTATCAATAGTCGGAGTATCGGCACACATCGTTATGCGCCGGCTTAAGGGATGGGTTTAGTGCGACGCACCAGCGCAAGCTGCGCCGGTGTTTCGATGGCGCCCTTACGCACGTGCCGAACGGCATTGATCGCTTCTTCGGCGTCCATGCCCAGTTCCACCAACAGCCGCGCCGCGATCATGCCCGCCCGACCCAAGCCGCCTTTGCAATGTACCAGCACATCTTGGCCGCTGCGCAACATCTCTCGGATCTCATGGCCTTGTGTGACCCACTGCTGTTCGAAAGCCAGAGTAGGCACGGAAAAGTCGGCAATCGGCAAATGGCGCCATTCGATGCCGCGTCGGCGAATTTCATGCCCGATCTGCGGCACCTTGAGGGCTTTAAGCTCTGCGGGTTCGACGAGTGTCAACACCAGTTTTGCCCCCCAGGCAGCGATGGCATCCAAATCGATACCGAGGTCGCGCTCCCAGGCCCCCGTGTAAGCAAAGTGGTCGTGCTTGCCGGGGCAGAAAGTAATGCCGATCCTTCCATGCGCAGGACTCGCACGCAGTTCTGCGATCTGCAGCGGATGTGTGTGGCTGGTCCGTACAGCTGTCATATTGCTATCCTGCCGGAATATTGAAGGGAGGAGTTTTTTAATTTTTAGAATTAAGTTGTCCGCATGCCGCTAATACATCATCACCTTTAGTGCCTCTTATTAAGGTCGGGATTCTAAAGGTATCTAAAATTGCCTTAAAATTTTCGACTTCAATCAGATCAGGACTCTCGTAACGTGAGCCAGGGAAAGCATTAAATGGAATTAAGTTTATATAAGCCCTTTTGCCTTGCAGTAACGCGCCCAATTTTTTAGCATCATCCGCAGTATCGTTTAAACCTTTTATCAGAATATACTCATAAGTAATAAATTGTTTCTTTTGCAAAGGTATGGCGTCAATATAAGTTAATACCTCAGCGAGCGGATATTTTTTATTAATCGGAATAAGTTCATTCCTTTTTTCAGTGAACGGTGAATGCAGCGATAAGGCCAAGTTCACGCCGGGCACTTCCTGGAGCCATCTTTTCAGTCCGGGAATATAACCGGCCGTTGAAATCGTAATCTTTTGCACGCCAATTGACGTACCACGTTGCGATAAAAAAATTTCACAGGCTTTTTTAACGGCGTCAAAGTTATGTAAAGGTTCGCCTTGCCCCATAAAAACAATATTTAAAATCCGCTCTTCTCCTGGCCTGTTGCTTGCCAACCAACGCCAAGCCTGCAGAAATTGTCCAACCATTTCACTGGTAGTCAAATTCCGCTTAAGCCCTTGTTCGCCGGTAAAACAAAAAGAGCAATTCATGGCGCAGCCAACCTGCGATGACAGGCAAATAGAATATTTGTTGTTAAACGGAATAAGGACAGTTTCGACTTTATGGTTGTCCTTGAGCTTAAACAGAAATTTTACTGTTCGATCTTTTGACGACTGTTGCACGGTATCGATTTCCGGCAAGGAAAAATCGAAATGTTTTTCAAAAAAAGCCAATGAGGATTTTGAAATATTATCTCGGCATTGCATGCTTTCTTTTTTCTTATAATGCCAATTAAATAGAATACCTGCTACCGATTGATTTAAATCATTCTGCTTTATAACGGCTTCTAAATCAGCATAATTCAAATCGTAAAAAGATTGTTTCAAAACTTCTCCTGGCAATGCCGACATTTTACCTATCCCTGCAGGCTTGAAAATTGGGTATTATTTTCCGAATGTACGCAGATCCGCAACGCCTCAATACCACACTCGCACCCCCACTACACCTCGTAAACTGTGTTGGTGCTCGCGGAGTGATTCTTCCTCAACATAGTCCATACCCAGATAAGGCGCAAATTCGCGTTCGATCTCGTAACGCAAGCGAAAGCCGGCTTCAAACTCGGTGATACCCGCCTTGACGCCGCGATTTTTTATATCTTCTGCCGCTACATTCACTTCCACCCGCGGTTGCAGAATCAGGCGTTGGGTCAAGAGCATTTCGTAACCCAGCGTCAATCGCCCCAGCACGTTGCCTTTCTCGTTAATGAACATCGCACTGTCCACTTCAATAAAATACGGCGCCAGCCCTTGAAAGCCGATCACCGCATCAAACGTGCGCTCCGGTTCTATCGCCCGCCGCGCACCGATTTGAAAGTCCCAAAACGTGTCGATATTGCGACTGTATAGGATCTGTAAATCGGCGCGGCCAAAGATGTTTTGATCGGCGGAATAATCGCCTTCTGATTTCAACCACAGTTTATTTTCGTCGGTGCCGGTCCAGTTTTGCACGTCCCATTTGAACAGATGCAAGTCTTGATTACCTTCGTATTCCAATCTGTCGGCCTTGAAATGATTAAAAATCATCGAGCTATCGTGCGCAGTAGCAACGGAACAGAATAAGGCCAAGCAAAGCCAGGGATTGCGCGCACTGAACAGGGTATTAGGGATATTCATGCTCAGCCCTTTCCACGATCAATTTACGAAACATGCCGGTGTCCATGTGATACAGCAAATGACAATGAAAGGCCCACTCGCCTTCCGCGTCTGCCGGCACATCGACGCTGACCGTCTGGCCGGGCTTGACGTTGATCACATGTTTTTTCGGGTTGTACATGCCGTTACCATTGTCCAGGTACTGCCAAAGGCCGTGGATATGGATGGGATGGTTCATCATGGTTTCGTTCACGTACGTAAAACGAATTCGCTCGCCAAATTTGACCCGAATCGGCTCCGCATCTGCAAACTTGGTGTCGTCGAACGACCAGATATAGCGCTGCATATTGCCGGTTAGCCTGAGTTTGATTTCCCTGTCCGGCGGCCCCATTAGCACGTGATTGGGTTGCGTGGCGATTAACTGGCTATAGCTCAACGGTTTGGCGGTATCGCTGGCATCAGCCACTGGCATTGTGTGGCCAGCATGTAGATTTGACTGCGCCTCGGCAGTGGCATGCTGATGCCCGCTGTGCTCCATCATGGTGGAATCTTGTGTAAGCGAGTGCTCTGCGTGCGAGTGGCCAACTTCCGCAGCGACCGCGGATTCATCCGGTACCTGATGAGCAGAATGGCCGGCATGCTCGCCTCCCATGTCCGCCAAGGTCAACAAAGTCATGGGTCGCAGGCTGGGCGGATCGGCGAGCAGATCGGCGCGCGGCGACAACGTCGCACTGGCATAACCACTGCGATCCATCGCTTCGGCAAAAATACTGTAAGCCTGTTCGGTTTGCGGCTGAACCAATACATCATAAGTTTCCGCCACGGCAATCCGAAACTCCTCCACATCAACCGGCTTGACCGCCTGTCCGTCTGCGGCAATCACCGTCATTTTCAGACCCGGCAGACGCACATCAAAATGCGTCATTGCCGAAGCGTTGATAAAGCGCAAACGCACTGTTTCGCCCGGCTTGAACAGATAGTGCGGTTTCGCTTCCGCGGTTTGGCCGTTGATCAAAAACCGGTAATTGGCGCCGGTCACGTCGGCCAGATCGGTAGGCTCCATACGCATTTCGCCCCAGGCCAGCCGATCAGCTACGGTTTCCCAAAAACCCAAGCGCTGAATATCGACGAAGAAATCGCCCACTGTGCGCTGCTGAAAATTGTAATAGTCGCTTTGCTTTTTTAAGCGGGCCATGGTCCGCTCCGGGTCAGCAAGCGGCCAATCGGACAGCATCACCACATAATCGCGATCCACCGTTTGCTGCTCCTGTTGCGGGGCGATGATCAGCGCGCCAAACAAGCCCTGTTGCTCCTGCATGCCGGAATGGCCGTGATACCAGTAGGTGCCGCTTTGCTTGACTTTAAATTGATAGGTAAAAGTCTGGCCCGGCTCAATGCCGTCGAAACTGATGCCCGGCACGCCGTCCATTTGATATGGCAGAATGATGCCGTGCCAGTGAATTGAAGTGGATTCTTTGAGTAGATTAGTAACCTCTAAGGTCACGTCCTCGCCTTCCCGCCAATGCAAGGTGGGCGCCGGCAAGGCAGCGTCCGCCAGCACGGCCTGCTGGGTTTCGCCGATTAGATTGATCGATTTTTTCGAGATCGACAAACGATAAACATCGGCCTGCGTCAAGCTGGGTAGCATATTTGCCAGCACCAGCCATGCAAGAGCATATCTATCGACCCGCACCTTAAATTTCCTGCGCTCCTCATGTCCTGGACAGCCGAAATCGATTGCTTCAAGGGCCGGATTAACAAGGTGGGAAAATACCCAATAACGCATAACACCTCTAAAAACCGGTTAACAGGTGTTTACTCTAACATTTTTAAAAGAATCGATACTTCTGAGCGGCAACACTGGGATTACGGACTTAGTCGTCCAGCACAAAGTCGCGCGAATCGCGCATACCTTCCAGAAAACTAAACAAGCGTTGCGGACTGATCAGACAGCCGGCCGCCGCTTTTCGGGGCATGATTTCTACTAATACGCCCTGTGCGGTCAGCTTGTTCAAGATTTGGTACATGAAAAAATCCAGCGTTTCCGCCACGCCTATCATGTTTTCCCATTCGCCGACCGCCGCCTCGTCGGCGTAACGCCGGTACGGCCAGACCGGCAAGGTTTCGTGGCCGTCCACCACCCGCAAGATCCATTGCCGGCTTTCCTTCAAGCCCCAGACTTCGTCCATTTCGACGATGCGATACATAAAATATTCCAACAGATCTTCGTCGCTCATGGATTGAGCCGCATCATATTCTTCTTGGTAGGGTTCGTAGCGCATAGTACCGATCCGGTAATGGAAAACCACTTTGCAGCAATAATCGCACCACGCTAATCGGCCACCATTTAGCCCGCCAAACTCGGCGAATTGTCGGGTTTGCGCACAAAAAAGCCCTATCGCCGCGCGTTGACTAAGCGATTGATTGTCGCGTAAACGACAAAACCTCAAGCAATTGCCGCACAGGGCGTATTTAGCAAAAAAGCCTAATCCGATAAGTTGTATAGTTGCGGGCCTTTAGCATAAACAAGTAAACCTATGAAATTACTGATACGCAATCTTCCCCGCACCACCACCGAAGCCGAATTGCGGGCCATGTTCGCGGCACACGGCAGCGTGCAGTCCTGTTCGCTGGTGATGGACAAAGACACTCACAGCTCGAAAGGTTTTGGCTTTGTAGAGATGCCCAAAGCCGGCGAAGCCAAGGCCGCCATCAAAACCCTGAATGGTCTGGAAATGGACGGCAACCGGATTCGCGTGAAAAAGGCCGAAACCAACGCTGGCGAAGCTGCCGATGACTAAAACCGGCAAGCAAGATCCATTGCATGGCATCACGCTGGAAAACCTGCTGAACCGTTTGGTAGAAAAATACGGCTGGGCAGAATTGGCCAGCCATATCGACATCAACTGCTTTGCCAAAGACCCCAGTATTAGTTCCAGTCTGAAGTTTTTGCGTAAAACGCCGTGGGCGAGGCAAAAGGTTGAGGCGCTTTATTTGCAGAGTTCGTGGACAAAAACTCAAGATTAGCGCGCTATGCGGATGCGGCCTTATTGGCCCAGGGCAACCAGACGTGCAAGTCTTTGTGGTTAAAAACGATTGCCGGCGACGCGACCATACTGATGGACCGGGAAACCTGGAAAGTATCCTGCTGTTAAAAACTGCTAACGCCGGCTCTCGGCACCGCCATCATCGCGAATAGCAGTCTGTAAATCGATCATGCTCTGCTGGCTTACCCGGATTACGCCCCGATACGGCCGGTCCAAATCCAGAATAATGAACACCATGACCACAATCAGCCAGACCATGATGTAAGTGACGAACGATGTGCGATGTCCGGCCAGACCGTTGGTATAACCCACCAATGCTCCGCTCATGACAAAGGTGACGTACAACAGGGCCAGCACCAACTCGGGTACATGCCGCTTCACCTCGGCATCGCGTTTGCCAAAATTATCGATCAAATCGTTCAAGGCGGGGATAAACAAACCGGTGGTCACCGGACTGGGTGCCTGTTCATTCACTTGCCGGGCGTAATCCCAAAGCTTCGTTTGCATGCGTCCGGCCTCCGCGATCAGCGCTTCCCTCTGCCCACGCTGAGTGAGATCGACAGTGCCGGTTCTTACCCGCAAATCCAGGTAGTTGCGTATTAAGCTGCTGACTTCTGCACTGACCGGCTTCGGCAATAATTGCGCGCGCAAATAAGCAGTGCCGATAGCATTGGCTTCGTCGACCACCGCCTCGCTGCGACTATCGTAGCGCTGTAAGGACAAGGAGAAGGTAAACCCCAGCAGCAATGCCAGAATGCCGAGTAAAGACCCGGAGATCGAATTGACATGGGCTTTGAAATTATCATCCACCTTAGGGTTAATTTTTAAACCCAAGCGATAACCCAGTTCGATAGTGAGCGCCATTGATCCCAGCAACACACAGGCGATCAGTAAACTATCGATGTCGTAAGTAATCTCGTTCATGATTTGAATTGGCAAAAGCAACTGACAGGAAATTTGGGCAAACTTGCCGTGGCTTGATTATGGAGGACAGGTGAAAATTTGTCATTCCGGCATATGCCGGAAGCGCAAAGTTCTTCAGCTATTAATTCGGCCTTGTTTCACACGGGTACACCGTTGTTGGGGCTGAATCTGTCGACGCCTGATCTGACATGTCTTTCGACAAGGCTCTCCTGAGCGCAGCCGAAAGACTCAGAGATTAAGGCCCAAGCCAAGCTCGGTAAGCAGCCTCGCGAGTCCGCTGCCCGAGTTTAACCTATCATTCAGTTGGACAACTGCTGTTGCTGGGCCTTGGCGTTGAAATGATCAATATCGGTAATCAACTCGCAGTGGCTTAAATCATTTTGCAATTGCGTGTAATAAAAATAAGCGCCGCTGCCGCCCAACCATACCTGGGTGGGCTCACTGCTGACCGAATCTATGATCAGCTGTACTTCGTCAAGGGTCACTTGCTCCGGCGGCGTCTTGACCAAGCCCATGACTATGACGTCCGGCTTCAAATGCTGACAAGCCTCGATAATATCTTTGGCTGGCAGATCGGCACCCAAGTAGTAACAGTTGTATCCCTGGTTAGCGGCAATTAGGCAGCTCACCAATATGCCAAACTCGTGCGGATCGCCGCTCGGCGTGGCGAACAGCATGCCCGGATTGTTTTTTGAGTGGTGGTGCAAATTGTTGACCATGCTCAACACAATCCGCTTGATACAGCTGGAAAACATGTGTTCCTGGGCGATGTTCAACTTTCCGTCATGCCAAAGTTCGCCCACTGTTTGCAAGGCAGGCAACAAAATGTCTCTGGCGTAGTCCAAGGGCTCGGCAGCAATCAGAGCCTTCTTCAGCAACTGTTCGCAGCGTTCGATTCTGTATTGCTTCAACGAATCGATGATCTGCACCAATAGCGGCGATTGTTCTTTCGCCGGTTGTACGCTGACTTGCTTCTGAAAGTCTTGTAGTTGCTGGTTGTCCAAGGTCGCCAGCTTGCCGATAGGATGGCCCTTTCGGGTCAGATTGACCAATAGCGTCAATTTTTCCAAATCCTGTTGCGAATAGAAACGCCGACCCGTGCTGTTCCGCGCCGGCATGATGCAGGCGTAGCGACGTTCCCAGGCTCTTAGTGTTTCCGCTGTTAATCCGGTTAAGGAGGTAATCGCTTTAATTGAGTACATTGTTCAACTTTTGTATAGAAAATACTTTGACAAACATTCTACATTCTAGTAAGTTATTTGCCAACAACTTAAATAACCAAGTGAATTGATTATGTCCAACTTAGCCGCATTGCCAATTGATAGCGAGATGGATTCGATAACAGAATCCCAACCTAACTCACTTGCCGTTCAAGTTGAACAGGCCAGGCAGAATCTGTTAGCGTTATTGCTTGAGAACAAGCAAACCAACGCCTTGATAATTAACAGGTTCTTGCACGACCTTGATTCGGGAGTGGACTCCTCGGATCTGATATTAGCCAAGAACTCGGAAGACTATAAAAGGCTACTGCAGTTACTGGTCAATACCGAGACAGCCAACAGACCCCATCAACTTGCTTGGGGTGAGAATAACGGACAGGGCAAAGTTGTACAAGCCGAGAATGTTGTACAACTTATGGGTTCGGAGTTTGCCCAGCAATCCCTGATCGCCCGTTCAGTCAATCGCTTGTTGTACAGCCTGCACTTGTTACCGGTATTTTTGTTGGACAGTGCGGCGCAAGCAGAGAGCATATTGACCACGGACACAGAAGACGGCGCAGATTTCAAAAAACGCTTGGGCAAAGCCAAACGGGAATTAAGAAGCTTGCGCCAGGAAATGATCTCCGCCAACACCGGCTTGGTGGCGTTCGTGGCGCACAAGTACAAAACCAGTAACCTGAGCTTTGAAGATTTGATGCAGGAAGGCTTGGTGGGCTTGATCAAAGCAGTAGACAGATTCGACCCGGATCGCGGCATCTGCTTTTCCACTTACGCTATTTATTGGATAAGACAGGCCATATCCCGTCTGATCGTCAAACAAGAAAAAATTGTGCGTTTGCCGGTCGCCTTGGCCGAAAAAGCCGCCACCGTATTCGAAGCTATGCGTAGTTGCTACCTTAGATATGAGCGCTGGCCGAGCATCGCAGAATTAAAACTGGCTTGCGATTTATCCGAGCAAGAGATTAAAACCATCAGCAGCTACTATCAGGCCACGCATTCTTTGGATGCGTCTATAGGAGATGATGACGATAACCTGGAATTGATGGCAAAAATGCAGCAGCATCAATTCAGTCTGCCACTCGATGAACTAATTGATCAGGATCTGGCTCAATATGTCGACAAAGCAGTTGCTTCGCTACCTGAAAAACAGGCGGCGATTTTAACCATGCGTTTCGGTCTGCGCGATCACACGGAAATGACCTTGCAGGCAGTAGCGGATCAGCTGCATGTTACTCGGGAGAGAGTCAGGCAAATTCAAAATGAAGCATTAAAAAAACTGAAACAACAATTTGGCTTTGACCTTATGCTATTTCTCGAACCCAAGGACGGCTAACAATAACAATCATTGACCCAGGTCAGGCTAACACTACAAGAGGAGTGATTATGTCATCAGAAAAACAAAACACCAGTAAGCAAACGCCGCAGTCCGACTGGAAGTTGGAATTGGATAAGCAGTGGAAGCACGTCTCTACCAAAGCGGGCGACTTCTTCAACGATCATAAGAGTATGTTTTCGTTAACCAACATCGCTGCAGCGGTGGGTGGCACGTTGACCGTCGTCTGGCTGGCCAGCGGCGTTTACATCGTGGACCAAGGCAATCGAGGCGTGGTAAGCCGCTTTGGCGCTTACACGGAAACCACCCTACCCGGCCCACATTGGCATATTCCCGCGCCTATCGAAAGCGTCGCCAATGTCAACGTAGAGCAACAACGGTTTATCGAAGTGGGCTATACCGACGCCAGCCGGGTGAACAAATCATCTGTGATTCCACAGGAATCGCTAATGCTGACCGCCGACGAAAACATCATTACCGTGCGTCTGGCTGTGCAGTATCAAATTAATAACGCTCGCGACTACTTATTTAACGTCAAAAACAACGAAAACACGTTGAAACAACTGACTGAAAGCGTGGAGCGGGCGGTGATCGGCCGCAACAATATGGACTTCGTGTTAACCGAAGGCCGTAGCCAAATCGTCGCCGAGATCAAAGAACAAATCCAGGAAGCAATGGATGCTTACAAAGCCGGCATCAGCATTGCCAGTGTCAACTTGCAGGATGCACAACCACCCGAAGAAGTGCAAGGCGCCTTTGAAGACGCGATTCGGGCCAGGGAAGACAAGCAACGCCTGATAAACGAAGCCGAAGCCTACGCTAACGAAGTGATTCCGAAAGCGCGCGGCGCCGCATCCCGGATTATTCAGGAAGCGGAAGCTTACGAAGCCGAGAAAGTCGCCAAAGCCAAAGGCGAAACCGAGCGTTTCGATCAATTGCTGGTGGAATACGAAAAAAGCCCAGCCATCACCCGCAAGCGTTTGTACCTGGAAGCCAAAGAAAAGCTGTACAGCAGCACCAATAAAATCATGCTGAACGAAGATCAATCCAGCCCGATGATGTATATGCCCTTGCCGCAAACCATGACTCAACATGCGCAGCCCGCTGCCAGCCATACGGAACCGGAAGTCAGCGCAGAACCACACAACGTTGACAAAAACGGCGTTCGTAAATCAACCGGCAACGAATTACGCCCTAGCAGGAGCAAACCATGAGCAGCAAAACCACCCAAGTTTTAATTCCGGCCGGTTTGACCCTGTGTGTACTGGCCTATATGTCGGTTTTTTACGTCAAAGAAAACGAAAAAGCCATTCTGTTTCGCCTCGGGGAAATGGTCACGTCCGACTACACCCCCGGGCTACATTTCAAGACCCCCATCATCAATAACGTCAGTACATTTGATGCGCGTGTGCTGACCTTGGATGCCAAATCCGAGCGTTTTCTTACCTCCGAGAAGAAGAACGTTATTGTTGACTCATTCGTCAAATGGCGAATCGGTGATGTGGGTCTCTTTTACACCACGGTCGGCGGCGACGAGTTTCAAGCCAATCTGCGCCTGGACCAAATCATGAAAGACGCCATGCGTAGCGAGTTCGGTGTACGGACCATCAAGCAATTGATCTCCGAAGACCGCAACGAACTAAGGCAAACCTTGCTGGCTAAATTAGCGCCGGCCGCCGAAAAGTTCGGCATTGAATTGATCGACATTCGCGTCAAACGCATCGATCTGCCGCCGGAAGTCAGCAGCTCGGTATATCAACGGATGCGCGCCGAACGCGAGCGGGTCGCCAGAGAATTCCGTTCGCAAGGTGCCGAAAGCGCCGAGCAAATCAGCGCGGAAGCCGATAAGCAAAAACACGTGATAGTTGCCAATGCCCAGCGCGATGCGGAAAGCATTCGCGGTCGCGGTGATGCGCAATCCGCGGAAATTTACGCAAAAAGCTACGGTAAAAACCCCGAGTTCTATGCGTTCTACCGCAGCTTGCAGGCATACCAAACCTCATTTGAAAAAACTCAGGATACTTTGGTGTTAAAACCAAACTCCGACTTTTTCAAATACTTCTCCAGCGAAAAGTAAGTTAGGAGACAGCTATCATGAAAAAAATGTTCATTTTTATCACCATCCTGCTCGTAGCAGGGTTGGTGGTGTCGGCGGTGATGAACCGCAACATGCCCCAATACGATCCGCATTATGAAATTTCGTACTCCGACTTTATCGAAGACGTGCGTAATAAAGTGGTCACGGAAGTGGTGATAGACGGCAACTACGTTGACGGCCAACGCCAGAACGGCACACGCTTTGCCACTTACAACCCCAACGACTCCCGGATGATCGACGAGTTGCTGGAATACGGCGTGAAAATCAAAGTCGAGAAGCCCCAACAACCCTCCACTTTGATGAACATCCTTATCTCTTGGGCGCCTACCCTGCTGCTGATCATGGTGCTGGTGTATTTCATGCGCAAGCAGGCAGCGATGGGCGGCCGCGACGGCCAGATGGGTTTCGGTAAAAGCCGAGCCAAGTTGATGGCTGAAGACCAGATCAAGGTGCGCTTCACCGACGTGGCCGGCGTGGAAGAAGCCAAGGAAGACGTCGTGGAGATGGTCGACTTTCTAAAAGATCCGGGCAAGTACGAAGCATTAGGCGGCAAAATTCCGCGCGGGGTGTTGATGGTGGGCCCTCCGGGTACCGGTAAAACCTTGTTAGCTAGAGCGATTGCGGGCGAAGCTGGCGTACCGTTCTTCTCCATCTCGGGTTCCGATTTCGTGGAAATGTTCGTCGGTGTCGGTGCCTCTAGGGTCAGAGACATGTTCGAACAAGCCAAAAAGCGCGCACCCTGCATCATATTTATCGATGAAATCGATGCAGTCGGCCGGCAACGGGGCGGCAGCGGTATCGGCGGCGGTAACGACGAACGCGAACAAACGCTCAACCAATTGCTGGTGGAAATGGACGGTTTCAGCGGCAATGAAGGCATCATCGTCATCGCCGCTACCAACCGCGCTGACGTGCTCGATAAGGCTTTGTTGAGACCGGGCCGTTTCGACCGTCAAGTCCAAGTCGGTTTGCCGGACATCAAAGGCCGCGAGCAAATTTTAAGAGTGCACGGTGCCAAAGTCCCGCTGGCCGAAGATGTGAACATCAACGACCTGGCTCGCGGCACACCCGGATTTTCCGGTGCCGAATTGGCCAACCTGATCAATGAAGGCGCTTTGTTTGCTGCTCGTAACAAAAAGCGCGTCGTGACCATGAACGATTTGGATAAAGCCCGCGACAAAATGATTATGGGCGTGGAAAAGCGCACCATGGTCATGACCAAGGAAGACTTGTTGATGACGGCTTACCACGAAGCCGGCCACGCCATCGTCGGCCGCAACGTGCCCGAGCATGATCCTGTGTATAAGGTCAGCATCATGCCGCGCGGCGGCGCATTGGGCATCACCATGTTTTTGCCGGAGCGCGACCAATACAGTGCCTCCAAGGATAAGTTGGAAAGCCAGATCGCCAGTTTGTTCGGTGGCCGGGTAGCGGAAGCCTTGATTTACGGTAAAAACAAGGTCACCACCGGCGCTTCCAACGACATCATGCGGGCTACGCAATTGGCTAGAAACATGGTCACCAAGTGGGGTTTATCAGACCGTTTAGGCCCGATGGATTACGGAGATAGCGAAGGCGGCTATATGGGCCCGCAGTCCAAACCAATGTCCGAAAAGATGGCCCAAACTATTGATGAAGAAGTTCGGGCGGTGATCGATGCTAACTACAACCGCGCCGAAGCTATTCTGAAAGAAAACATCGAAGTGTTGCACAACATGGCTCAAGCCTTAATGGATTGGGAAACCATCGATAAGTATCAGATTGACGAACTGTTACAAGGTAAAAAACTTGCGCCACCGGAACCCGAAGTAGAAGAACCCAAATCGTTTGAAGAGATTGAAGACTCAATAAACGAAGAAACCGGTGGTCACCTGGATCAAGGACAAATATTGGCGTCCTAAAAGTCCTCCTCTATGTACCCTCCAAACGCTGTACTCCTGGAGGGTATCTTTTTTTCAGAGGTAGCAATATGCATACTCAATCGATAACCACAAAAACCATGAATTTCCTGCAATTGTTGTTGCAGATTAATTTTAATGTAGCGGTGATTTTATTATTGATCAGCGGTGCAGCCACCATATTCGGCAATACCCTGTTTTTTGAAGATAGCAGCGACTTGTACGGTCCATTGGCAAACAATATGCGGTTAATGATGTTTTATTTGTGCTTAATCCAAATCGCAGCGTACAGTTTTTATAAATTAAGCAACAGCCCGGAAGCATTGGCGGCGTTAGGGGTTTTTCTGCTGCTATTAATTGGCTCTCTGGAGTTTTACTGCTCGATTAATCAAATTGAAATCGACGAAAACTACCGACAATTATTTATTTATTCGGGCTTATCGCACCTGCTTTATGGCGGCTGCGCGGCCATGCGCCACCAGCAAAACTAGAGATTGGTAATTTTTCGTTAGAAAGCGGGCTAGAATTAGACATAAAAAGCCGAAGCGCCTGACGGTGATTTAATTGCACAGATTTAAATACCGTTTTATTGGCTTTACGTGTCCAGAAAAATAATAACAACGCTGAGCAGAAAGCTCCGCGAGGGGGGAACATCAAATGCACATCAAATTTCCGTTTGACTCACACAAGCCCATTGCCGGCGAGGCCTGCATCGATATAGACAAACCTGTCGACGATGTTTTTCATTATGTTGGTGAAAATTTTTTTGAAAACTATCCGAAATGGGCTGTGGAAGTAGTCGATTTTGAACCTCTCGACGGCAAGGAAGTATTCATCGGCGCCAAGGCCAAGCAAATTCGTAACGACAACAACGGCGAAATAGAATCGGTTTTTGAAATTACTGAATATCAACCCAAATCCAAACTGATCTTTCAAGGATTGACCCAACCTTACAAGCATAGCTATCTGCTCGAAGCCATTCAAGAAGATCGTCAACCTACCCGCTTGACGTTTCGTTTTGAGTTCTTGGAGTTGGAGGTATTTATGCGGCCTTTTGAAAAATTAATTCGTTGCGCGATCGAAGACGGTGCGGAAAACACCGTCGAAAACATCAGAAATTTAATATTAGTAGAATGCAACTAGCATTTACAAACTCATAATTATTATAAAACCCGGAGTTTAACCATGGCTTTTATTGTTGAAAAAGATAGCGGACTGATTCCGCAAGTACTTTCCGCTATTTTGGACGAATGCGTCAACGGCGTAACGCTAGCCGACCCTGACATTGAAGACGCGCCGATTATCTATGCCAATAAGGCATTTGAACGTTTAACCGGATACAGTCATGACGAGATCATCGGCCACAACTGCCGGTTTTTGCAAGGTGAAGACAGAGAGCAAGATGCGCGGTTTAAAATTGTGGAGGCCATGAAAAACCACGAAACAGTGGAAGTCACCTTAAGAAACTATAAAAAAGACGGCACTTTATTCCACAATCATTTGAAAATAACCCCGCTATTGGATAAGAAAAATAGAGTCATTTATTATTTAGGCGTGCAATACGACATTACCCAACAAATAAATGCCAATAACGAAATAAAGGAATTGACAAATTTATTAAACGCTATCCAAGGAAATTAAAAACTGTTCGATAAATAGTTCATTATTGGGGACTTCCATGAACACCACTGCAAATAGCCAAGGCGACAGTAGCCTGTTTTTTAACGAAGCCTTATTCGGATTAGCGATACTGGCTTTCGTGTTGTTGCTGGTCATAGAAAAAACCAAACCTTATCGGCCATTCCCGGCCAAAACCTATAAAGAGTCGTTTGTCACCAATACTACGGCTTTCCTGGTCAACAATTTAATTTTAACCGCGCTTAGAGCCTCATCCTTATTTCTGGTAGCGCAACAATTCGCCAGTTACGGCTTATTAAGCGGCCTGAGTAACGGGCCGCTTAAATGGATTCTGGCGTTTGCATTTTTCGATCTGGCCATTTACCTGTGGCATTACGCCAGCCATCGGTCCGAGTACTTATGGCGCTTTCATAAAATTCACCACAGCGATAAATGCTTTAACGTTTCCACCGGTTTTAGATTTCATGTTTTCGATTTATTTCTGGAAATAATTTACAAATGTATATTCGTGGTAGTAATCGGCGTGGATGCTTATCTAGTGCTTTCCATCGAAATTATCGAGTTATTTTTCATCTTTTTTCATCACGGCAACATTCGCGTCCCCAACGAAACCGCCATATCCCAAATTATTATCACCCCTTCCCTGCACCGCACTCACCATTCCACTTTGCGTTCGGAACATGACAGCAATTACGGCATAGTGCTGGCGATTTGGGATCGGATGTTTGGTACCCGCAAGGAACTGGTACCCGCTAATATAGGATTGGACTTGATTGAAGCCGAGAATTTTATTCAATTGTTTTCTCTGGCATTTATTACCGAACGTAAAATCCGCCAATTGATGGGCTGGATTCCGAAAGGCAAAAAATAGTGGGACTTCTTCTATAAGTTACCGGTAATCAAGCCATGATTATAAAAACAATAAAAAATATTCCCGGCAGTGAAATTACCGATCCCCTGGTTTTTCAGCAACGCCGTACCCTCATCAAAGCGATGGCGGCGATGATGCTGACCGGCACCAGCATCCGCACCGGCTGGGCCGACGACTCAAAACCGATTTGGAGCGCCGTACCCAAAAGCCCGTTCTCAGCACCTGAATTAGTGGTGACGCCGGCGGCAGCCGCAAAAAATTACAATAACTACTACGAATTGGCCTTCAACAAAGAAGACCCCGCCAGTCTGGCCCAAAGCCTGCGCATAGATCCCTGGTCCGTGGAGATCGGCGGTGAAGTGGAAAAACCCGGTACCTACCAGTTGGAAGATATTCTGAGCAGGCACACCTTACAGGAATACATCTATCGTTTCCGGTGCGTCGAAGCATGGTCCATGGTAGTGCCCTGGGTGGGCTTTGCGCTGGGCGATTTGCTGAAAGCCGCCAAGCCTTTATCAAACGCCAAATTCGTAAAGCTCACCTCGATTCAACAACCGGACACCATGCCCAAGCAACGCGGCAAGGCCATGCTGGACTGGCCCTATGTCGAAGGTTTGCGTATCGACGAAGCCATGCATCCCTTGACCATACTGGCGGTGGGTATGTATGGCGATATTTTACCCAAGCAAAACGGCGCGCCGCTGCGTTTGGTAGTGCCCTGGAAATACGGCTTTAAAAGCATCAAGGCCGTCGTGAAAATAGAACTGCTGAGAAGACCGCCCATTAGCAGTTGGAACAAGTTTGCCCCCAACGAATACGGCTTTTACGCCAACGTCAATCCGGACGTACCGCATCCGCGTTGGAGCCAAAATAGCGAGCGGCTATTGGGCAGCGGCTTTTTTACCCCGCGTCGGCAAACCGAATTATTTAACGGTTACGGCGAACAGGTCGCTCACCTGTATCGTGATATGGATTTGAGGCATTTTTTCTAATGATTATGCCAATTAATAATTTGCGGCCTTTAACTATCGCGGTTTCCATTATTCCGCTACTTTGGATAGTGTTCGATATTGCCTTCGATAATCTGGGCCCAAATCAAATGCAGGCATTGCATATTCGTTTAGGCGATTGGGCCTTGCGATTTCTATGGATAACCTTAGCCATTACTCCCGTGCAAACTGTCACAAAATGGCGCGGCATGACTGAGTATCGGCAACTATTCGGTTTATTCGCTTTTTTTTACGCCAGTCTACACGTCCTGGTTTATTTAGCGGTAGACCAGGTTTTTGCCTGGCGAATGATCGGTATCGATATTCTCGAAAGCTCGTATATCTGGTTTGGATTAATTGCCTATATCATTGTTTTTTCATTGGGGATTACCTCTTCCAAAGCATCCAAAAAACTCTTGGGCAAAAGCTGGAAAAAACTGCATCGATTTATTTACATAGCAGCCGGTGCGGCAATGATTCATTATTTCTGGCAGCTTAAAGGTAACCTGGCCGAGCCTTTATTCTATTTGCTCCTGATATTTATGCTGCTGGGTTTTCGCGCAGTAATCTGGATTAAAAACAAACAGTTAAATCAAATGATGATTCCAAAAGGCCGCACTTCCATCGATACCGAAGCCGATTAAGCCAGCAATCCCATAGTCGGCGATGCAGTTGGTTGTCAGTAGTTTCCGGAGCAGAACTTATGAATACAAATTCGATTTTAATCAGCGGCGGCACCGGCTTCCTGGGCAGCGCTCTGACCAAACAGCTTATACAAAAAGGCTATGTAGTGACTGTCCTGAGTCGTAGCCGCGAAAAAGTCGCCGCTACTTTCGGCAACAGCGTGCAAGCGGTCAGTTCCGTAGCCGATTTACCGGATGCCGCCACGTTTAAAGCGGTAGTCAATTTGGCGGGCGCCGGTATTTTCGACCAACGCTGGACGGAGGCGCGCAAGCAGTTGCTGCGCGATAGCCGGATTAAACTGACCGAGCAGTTGGTGGCCTGGATAGCCTCCTCCGCGCAGCCCGCGCCTGTGCTGGTAAGCGGTTCGGCTATCGGCATCTACGGCGATCAAGGCGATAAGTTCCTCACTGAAAATAGCGCAAGCATTGCCGATTTTTCCCAGCAGTTGTGCGCGGATTGGGAATCGGCAGCCTTAGCGGCGGAAAAATTCGGCAGTCGGGTCTGCCTGATACGCACCGGCTTGGTGCTGGGTGATAATGGTGGCATACTGAAACGCATGTTGTTACCGTTTCGCTTGGGATTAGGCGGCCGCATGGGAAATGGCAAGCAATGGATGTCCTGGATTCATCTACACGACTGGTTGGCTATCGTCGAAGCGATGCTAGATCAACCGGCAATGCGCGGCCCCTACAATGCCACTGCCCCAGAACCGGTCAGCAACCAACAATTCAGCGCCAGCTTGGCCAGCGTACTTCAGCGGCCACTGCTCCTGCCGCTGCCGGAAGCGTCCCTTAAATTATTGCTGGGCGAAATGGCGGCGCTAGTCTTGGGCAGCCAGCGCGTTCTGCCGGAGCGGTTACTGGCCCAGGGCTTTGCATTTAAATATTCACAGCTGGATACCGCATTGCGCGATATTTTGCATAAACCCTAGATATAAAAACGGGCATTCTTATGTTGATCGACAGTCTTTCCCTGCTATTTGCCTTTACCTCGTTCGTCACCTGGTACGAAGCGCTGTTGGTCGCGCTGGCATTGGGCACGCTGGTATTTTATCTGACGCCCTCACCCGCCCAGGAATGGGAAGAACGCACGCCGGCCACGCTGTATTTTTACCTGCAATGGAGCTGGCTGGGTTATCTGCGCTTAAAAGATGCGTTCTACCCGTTTTTTATCCTGTACAACGCCGTATTGTTTTTCATCGACTACCGAATTAACGAAGGCAACTTCACCGTCGCCAGCTGGGTGACCATCCATATTATTATGGCCATGCCGCTGATTTACTGGACCGGCGCCGTGTGGCGTTGCTCCGACAAAGGCGCCAGCAGAGTTTGGGCCGCCTTGGCGCGCCTGATGACGGTAGCGGCATATTTCGATTTGCTGCTGCGCTGGGTGATTTATCAGTATTACCCCAATATTCTGTTTAATTGCCAACAAATGATTATTCATTGGGGCGACTGTTGAGCCGATGGCCAAAAAAACCTACAAAACCTCGCTGTTCATTTTCCGCCGCGATTTACGCCTGGAAGATAACACCGCTCTGAACGCCGCACTAAACCAGTCCGGGCAAGTCATTGCCTGCTTTATCTTCGATCCCCGGCAAATCCAAACCCATCCTTACCAAAGCACGCCGGGCTTGCAATTCATGCTGGAGTCGCTGAGCGATTTGCAGCAACAACTGCAACAGCAAGGCGCCCTGCTGTACATTTTCAACGCTCAGCCGGCGCATCTGCTCCAGCCTTTGCAGCAGGACTTAGGCATCGAAGCGGTATTTGTCAATCGCGACTACAGCCCGTTCAGCCGGCAACGGGACAACGAGCTGCGCGAACAATGCGAAACACTGCATCTGGCTTTTCACAGCCAAGCCGATTTGCTGCTGACCGAACCCGAGCAAGGGTTAAGAAGCAACGGCAAGCCTTATCAAGTATTCACCGCGTTTCACCGGCAAGCCCGGCTCCAGCCGGTATCGGCTCCGCAAGGCTTGGCAGCGGGTAAACTATCGGCAAAAGCCTATGCCGGACACAAACCGGAAGTAATACAGCAACTGCAACAGCCGCACCACAATGCATTGCCCGGTGGCAGGCAAGCGGCGTTGGCGCGATTAGCCATCATTGGCAACTGCAAAAACTACCTTGCCGTTCGCGATTTTCCGGCCATGGCCGCCACCAGCCAGCTCTCGGCCTATTTAAAATTCGGCTGTTGCTCGGTACGCGAGGCTTTTTACAGCATCCAAGCCGAACTCGATCCCGACCATCCCTTGCTCCGGCAGTTGTATTGGCGGGATTTTTTCACCCATATCGGCTTTCATTTTCCGCATGTATTCGGTCACGCCTTTGATAGACGTTACGACGGTTTGCTGTGGCGCAACGGCCAAGAGGATTTTTGGGCCTGGGCCAACGGCCAAACCGGCTTCCCGATTGTGGACGCGGCCATGCGCGAATTGAACCAGACCGGCTGGATGCATAACCGCTTGCGGATGATCGTCGCATCGTTTTTGGTCAAGGATTTACACGTATCCTGGCGCTGGGGCGAGCGCTATTTCGCGCAACGCTTGCTGGATTACGACCCTTGCGTCAACAACGGCAACTGGCAATGGGCGGCTTCCACCGGCTGCGATGCGCAACCGTATTTCCGGATATTCAATCCCTGGCTACAGCAGAAAAAATTCGATCCGCAATGTGCGTATATCAAGACCTGGATTCCGGAGTTGCAACGCTTCCCGGCAGAAGTCATCCACAAATGGGAAAAGCATCCGCAAGCCGGTGATTACCCTCGGCCAAGAGTTGACCACGGCTTACAAAGCCAGCTAATCAAAGCCCAATTCAAAGCCCTGGGCAATACCACGGCGCCAGCGGCGTAAACCATGCGTTATCTACCCATACTGTTATTCAGCTTGCTATACGCCTGCACCGGCATTCCTGAAGGCATCAAAGTGATAGACGGCTTCGAATTGGAACGCTATCTGGGCACCTGGTACGAAATCGCCCGCCTCGATCACAGCTTCGAGCGCGGCCTGACCGACATCAGCGCCGAATACAGCCTGCGCGATGACGGCGGCGTCAAAGTGTTAAACAGCGGCTACGACGCCGAGCAAGGCCAACGAAAAACCGCCGAAGGCAAAGCTTATTTTATCGACAAACCAGACATCGGCCGCCTGAAAGTGTCCTTCTTCGGGCCGTTTTACGGGGCGTATAACATCATCGCCCTGGATAAAACCGCTTACCGCTATGTGATGATCGCTGGCCCGGATCGCGATTATTTATGGATACTGGCCCGCAGCCCGGAGTTGGAACCGAGCATCCAAAAAGATTTAATAGAACAAGCCAAAACCCTGGGTTTTGCCACTGATAAACTGATTTTTGACCAACACCCCAAGCAATAACAGGATTAAGCATGCAGAAAATTTCGGTGGGCATCAGCGCCTGTTTGTTAGGCCAAGAAGTACGCTACGACGGCGCGCATAAGTATCACAGCTACATCGAACGCACGCTGGGCCAATACTTCGAATTTAGAGCGTTCTGTCCGGAAGTCGAAGCCGGTTTGGGCATCCCCCGCCCCTGCGTACAGTTGCGGGAAACCCCGGACGGCATTCGTTGCGTCGGCGTGAAGGATCATAGTTTCGACGTGACGGAACGCTTGAAACAGGCCTCCGCCCGGCAACACGATTGGCTGGGCGGCTTGTGCGGCTACATTCTGAAAAAAGATTCGCCCAGCTGTGGCATGACCCGCGTCAAAATTTATAAAAACGACATCCCCGCGCGGCAAGGCACCGGCATTTTTGCCGACTATTTACAGCGCACTTTCCCTAGCCTGCCGGTGGAAGAAGAAGGCCGGCTGGGTGATCCGGGCCTGCGGGAAAACTTTATCCAGCGCGTGTTTGTGATGCGCCGCTGGCGCGACTTATGCGAGCAGGGTTTAACAGCGCATGGTTTGATTACCTTTCACAGCCGGCATAAATTGATCGCGATGAGCCACGAGCAAAACCAGGCCCGCGAGCTGGGAAGAATTATTGCCGGCGTCACTAACGCAGACATTGAAAACACCGCCGCTGCCTATATCGGAGCCTTGATGACTTGTCTGAAAATCGTCGCCACCCGCGGCAACCATGTCAATGTCTTGCAACACATCCAGGGCTATTTAAAGCACAAGCTGGACAGCGACGACAAACAGGAACTGGTGGAAACCATCGAAAACTATCGAATCGGTTTATTGCCGCTGATCGTGCCGCTCACCCTGCTCCGCCATCATTTCCGCAGAGAGCCGGATGACTTTATCGACAACTCCTATTACATGCTGCCGCATCCGGCGGAACTGTCGTTGCTGAACAGTATTTAGCCGCTATTGCAGTTGCTCCCGCTCGCGCTGATAGGCGTCGTAACTTTGCCGCCGTTCACAATCGTTAGCCATGGCTTTTTGGCACTGCAATTGTCCGGCGTTCTGCAGCACATGATAGCCAAGCCGCTGCGGCCAGTCCGCACTGCAAGCGCTGCACAAGCCCAACACCCAGGGCACACAGCTTATGGCTTTGATTCTTCGCATAATCCCGCCTCCACATCCTCTGTATAAAAGACCCCTAGTTTAATCCTTGCCGCAAAAACGGTGGTGCCTGTCAGCAAACAGTCATTGACGAGATATTGGAACTGCTGCCTCACCCAAGACAGCTCTACCCCTAAATCATCTTTACAAGTTACCGGTTTTTGTTAAATTTTAATTTCAAGGTTGATCGTTTGAGGTATTCGGAAGGTAGGTCTTAAAACCGGAATTAATAAAATCCTGTTGAAATTGTTCCGCACTCACGGGTCTGCTAAACATGTAGCCCTGCAGCGAATCGCATTTTTGCTCAGTTAGAAAGGATAATTGACCCTTGGTTTCCACCCCTTCGACCACGACCGACAAGTTAAGCTCATGGGCCAGAGCGGTGATGGCCCTGACAAGGGTTTTACTGCCGTCGTCGCCAGGCAGATCAATCACAAAGGATCGATCTATTTTGACGCTTTGTATCGGAAATCGGCGCAGGTAGGTCAAGCTGGAATAACCTGTACCAAAATCGTCGATGCTGAGCCGCACCCCAAGCCCTTGAAATTGATGCAATACCTGCAGCGTGTTCTCGGGATCCTGCATAATTGCCGATTCGGTGATTTCGAGTTCCAGGGCGCTGGGATTAAGGCCGGTTTCGGCCAAGGTTCGTTTTACTGTTTGAAACAGGTTGGTATCGAGGAATTGGCGCGCCGATACGTTCACCGCTACACCGCCGAACGGCCCATCATTTTCAATCCAGGTTTTGGCTTGTAAACAGGCCTCACGCAACACCCAGGCACCAATAGGCACGATCAGTCCGGTTTCTTCCGCCACGGTAATGAATCGGTCCGGATACACCAAGCCCCATTCCGGATGCTGCCAACGCACCAGCGCTTCCGCGCTAACCACCACGCCGCTGCCGGTACAGACCTGAGGCTGATAATGCAGCCGTAATTCATCATGGGCTAAGGCATGCCTCAGACCCCGTTCCACCTTCATGCGTTCGATCGATTTTTCGGTCATTTCCAGGGTATAAAACTGAAAGTTATTTTTACCGCGGTCCTTGGCCAAATACATGGCCGTGTCGGCGTTCATTAACAGCGAATGGCTGTCCTTGCCGTCGTCGGGATGAATACTGATACCAATGCTGGCGGTGACCACAAGATCATTGCCTTCCAAGGTAAACGGCTGGGTGAGGATGTCCAGGGTCTTTTGGGCAATTCTGGCCACATCGTCGATTTGATTGATGTCACTCAACAACACGATAAACTCGTCACCGCCCAACCGAGCCAGAATATCGTTCGAGCGCACCGAGGCTCTCAGGCGGTCGCTGACGGCTTGCAGCAATAAATCGCCCAAGCGGTGGCCCAGCGTATCGTTGATCAACTTGAAGCGATCCAAATCAAGATACATCACGGCCAATTTACGGTTATGTCTTAGACCGGTGGATAATGCTTGAGTAAGGCGGTTATGAAACTGGTCGCGATTCAGTAGCCCGGTCAAGGGGTCGTGATTGGCCAGATAGATCAATTGCTGTTCGGCGTATTTACGGTTGGAAATATTCTGAATTTGCACAATGAAATACTGCGGCTCGCCGCCGGCAGTGCGAACCAGCGAGGCGCTGATCATAGTCCAAATGGTCTTGCCGACCATTTTATGAAGGCACTCCACCTCAATCTGAAACGTCGGCAGTACGTCGGTTACCAATTGCCGCAAGTAAAGGTTTATTACTTTATCATGATGGTCTGCATGCGTGAGTATTTGCAGATTGGAGCCCAGCAACTCATCCCGCGTGTAACCAAAAATTTCACAGAGGGCATTATTGACTTGCAGGAAACTACCGTCCAGGGCTATCAGTGCCATGCCGATGGCGGCCAATTCGAATGAGCTATGGAAACGTTCTTCACTTTCCCGCAGTAAATGTTCCATTTGCCGACGGGCGGTGATGTCCCGAAATACCATCACAGCACCCAACAAGGTTCCATCGTCATCGAGTATCGGGGCGGCGCCGTCGTCCACCGGAATTTCCATTCCTGACTGACTAACGAACAAAGTGGGGCAATCAATGCCGGTCACGGTCCGATTCTGTAATGTACTGAGGACCGGGTTTTCAATGACACTGCGGCTCGACTCAGCTATCAGCGTCATGAGTTCGCTGACCCGTTTACCTTTGGCCTGTTCCAGACTGTGTTCCGTTATCGTTTCGGCCACCGGATTCATAAACCGGATGACCCCTTCAGCGTCGGTGGCAATGACGGCGTCACTGATACAGTGCAGGGTTTTGCCAAACCACTGTTCGCTCTCCTTCAGCTTGCGTTCCAGCTGATACTTATACAACGCGACTTCGATAGAAGCATGCAGTTCATCCGGGCGGAACGGCTTGATCAAATAGCCGTATGCGCCTGTGGCTTTCGCGCGCAACAAGGTAGCCGGGTCGCTATAAGCCGTCAGAAAAATCACGGGAATATGCAGAGACTCCGTGATGGCATGCGCCGCGCTAATGCCGTCCATCTCACCTTTCAACACAATATCCATCATGACTAAATCGGGCTTATGCTCATTGGCCAGCGTAATGGCTTGGCCTCCCGAAAAAGCAGTCGCGACCACCTCATAGCCGAAACCTTCCAACTGCCTACGAATATCCATGGCAATAATGCCTTCATCCTCGACGATCATAATTCTACTGGCTAACATGCGGAGCCCCTCCCGCTTAACAAGTTTTAGTAAAACGCAGAGTAAAGGTGGATCCGTTTGTCCGATCCAGGCTCATCTGTCCCATGAGTTGATTGGTCAAGGTATCAACCAATTGCAGACCCAGCGAGCTGCTTTTTTTGAAATCCATTTCGCTGGGAAGGCCGATGCCGTTATCGGAGATTATCAGGATGTATTCGCCTTGCTCCTGTGTGAAAGCGATGCCGATTTCGCCGCGCCGATCTCCGGGAAATGCGTACTTAATGGCATTGGACAGTAATTCGTTGATGATCAAGCCGCAGGGTATCGCGGTATCGACATCGAGAAACACATTGTCTATCTTCATGTTGAGCTTGAGCTTGTCGGAATACGCGCCGTAGCCGAACAGCAAATGGTCGGATAGGCTACGAATGTATTCGTTGAAATCTATCCTGGCCAAGTCTTTGGATTGATAAAGTTTTTCGTGTAACAAGGCCATGGCTTTGATGCGATCAGCACTTTGTTTGAGTAAATCGGCGGTCTCCGGACTCGTTACATTGCCGGCTTGGAGGTTGATCAGGCTGGACACCACCTGTAGGTTATTCTTGACCCGGTGATAGACCTCCTTAAGCAGCATTTCTTTCTCGTTGAGGGTTTGTTTCAGCTTATCGTGGGCACTCTGGCGCTCGGTAATATCAACGATGGAGCTGAGGACGATGATGCCGTTATCGTCATCGATCAGACCCAGGCCGATTTCGACCGGAAATTCGGTGCCGTCCTTGCGTAGCCCGTACAGATCGCGTCCGGCTCCCATCGGCCTGGAAACCGGATCGGCTAGGTAGGCCCGGCGGAAACCGACATGTCCGTCGCGAAATCGCTCGGGAATCAACATCTCCACCATTTGCCCGATCAGTTCGGTTCGCGCGTAACCGAAGGATGCTTCCGTTTGCGCATTCACCATCACGATGGTGCCGGACTCATTCACCATCACGATGGCATTCGGCGCCGACTCCACCGCTTGCCGGAATCGTTGTTCCAGGCGCTTGCGCTCGGTAATGTCGACGATCGAACTGAGCACCAGGGTTTCTTCATGGCTTTCGATCAGCCCCAGGCCGATTTCGACCGGAAATTCGGTGCCGTCCTTGCGTAGCCCGTACAAATCGCGTCCGGCCCCCATAGGCCTCGAAACCGGATCGGCAAGATAGGCCCGGCGGAAACCGATATGCCCGCCGCGAAAACGTTCCGGAATCAACATCTCCACCCTCTGCCCGATCAGTTCGGTTCGCGCGTAACCGAACGAGGCTTCCGTTTGCGCATTCACCATAACAATGGTGCCGGACTCATTCACCATCACGATGGCATTCGGCGCCGACTCCACTGCTTGCCGCAACCGCTCCTCACGTTGTTTATATTCGGAAATATTGTCATGGATTACGATAAGCCGGGCTAAATTCTGGTCGGGAAACAGGATGACTTTCCCTGCAAACCATAACTGACCGGAACCGGTGTAATAAGGATATTCAAGCGAAAAGCTGGATAAAGCGCCGTTCAAAACCGACCTAATACCCTCTGCGAACGCCTTTCCGCCCCTATCGTTGGTCAGCCCGGTGTCCAGCAGGGCCAGATAATTCTGTCCGGGTTGAAGGCTTGCTTTATCCCCGGCGTATGCCTGATCGAAATCAAGCCAAGGCCTGCTGACTTTCAAGATATTGGCAGCTCCATCCAACACACAGTATTGTTTTGACAAGGAATCCAATATGGAGCCGTTAAAATGTTCGGCGTTGTGCGCTGTATCTTGCCGGCCCAAGTCAGCCGGCAAGGCTTGGGCCGTGGGTTTTTCCAGGATGTCCGACCGGCTTTTTTCCTTCTGTCTAAGCGCCAAGGCTGTACCGACTTGGCCGGCAAGCATCTTGAGGCCATCAAGTTGATTGACGCTTAACTCGCGCTGTACGACGTCGAACACACAAAGTGCGCCTAATGCTTCACCAGTGGGAACTAGAATCGGGCTGCCCGCATAGAAACGGATATGCGGCTCGGAAACCACTAGGGGATTGGCCGCGAAGCGACTGTCATGCTCGACATGCGTTACAACCAACACATCCAGGTGTGATAGGGTTGGTGTGCCGAATCCGCAGTCTCTGGGTTGTTCGTTGGCCGCTATGCCCTTTTTGGCTTTGAACCACTCGCGGTCACTATCGACCAGTGTGATCACCGCAAAAGGCGTATCGCACATTAGTGCTGCCAGCCGGACAATGTCGTCAAAGTTTGATTCGGGGGGCGTGTCGAGGATGCAGTATTCGTGCAGCTTTTGTATCCGCAGAGTTTCAGCTTTCGATTCAAGCATAGCGAGTACCCCACCTCGGTTTAGCCACTAGGGCTAATCATAATCTATAATTCAAAATCAGGTGCTAATGTCAGTATGGTAAAAATAGTCTCCTGGGGAACGTGCGGGCAGTCCGCCGAATGGCATTCATTATCGGTTTTTCTGCTACAAAAAACTTTTATTTGCCAAAGTTACGCGGCTTATTTCATGATCATTAGATGAAAAATCCCGTTATCCGCGAATAAGCGAAATTGGCTGTCCCGGTCAGTTGGTTTTTTTCAGCAGTTGCTCCACTTCCAAAGCCGGCAACGGTCGGCTAAAGAAATAACCCTGAATTTCATCGCAGCCATTCCGCGCCAAAAAATCCATCTGTGCCTGTGTTTCAACCCCTTCTGCTACCACTTTAAGTTTAAAGTTGTGCGCCATCGCAATAATGGTCAACACTAAAGTAACATCGCCCTCTCCCAACGGAATATCGTTGATAAATGCCTTGTCTATTTTAAGATTATCGAAGGGAAATCGTTTTAAGTAGCTCAAACTTGAATAACCCGTACCGAAATCGTCCATGGAAATCAGAATGCCGATATTCTTTAGCCGGGTCAAAGTAATGGCTACATTATCCGGGTCTTGCATCACCGCGCCTTCGGTTATCTCCAAATCCAGAAAACTCGCGTCCAATCCACTTTGCCGTAAAACACGGGTAATAGTTTGATCAAACGTGGGACTATGCAACTGCTTGGGTGAAACATTGATCGCCATATTGATGGCGGGTAATCCCGCCAACTGCCAAGCTTTAGCTTGCAAACAGGCCGTATGCAACACCCATTCGCCTATCGGCAGAATCAAGCCGGTATCTTCCGTCAATGGAATGAAGTGATCGGGGGGAATCAAGCCCTTTTCCGGATGGTTCCAGCGCAGCAAAGCCTCCATACCGCTAATTTGTTCACTATGCAAATCGAACTTGGGTTGATAATAGACGACAAATTGCTCCAATCGTAAAGCTTGGCGCAAGTCTTCCTCCAGCATCAAACGCTGCATAAGGCGTTGGTTGAACGCTTCAGTATAAAAACTAAAGCTATTCCTACCCTTATCCTTAGCGTCATACATGGCGGTATCCGCATGCTGAAGCAGGGTCTCTTTGTCCGCCCCGTCTGCAGGATAAAAACTGATGCCGATACTTACCCCCCCATGCAGGGTATGCCCATTGAGCTGTAGAGGCTGCGAGATTTCGGTAATGATTCGCGCCGCGATCAAAGCAGCATCATCGGTTTTAGCGATGCCTGGACATACACAGACAAATTCATCGCCGCCATATCGCGCTACGCTATCGCAAGCTCGGACGCAATTCAGCAGTCGCCCGGCAATGATTTTTAGGAACTCATCCCCCACCGAATGTCCCATCGTGTCATTGATGACTTTAAAGTCATCGAGATCCATAAAAAACAGGCAGAATACTTTGTGCTCGCGTTGCGCGGTAGTGATGGCGTTATTTAGACGATCATTAAGAAGATTGCGATTGACCAGCCCGGTTAGATCATCATAGTTGGCTCGATATTCCAACTGTGCCTGGTTGGATTTGAATTCGGTAATATCGTCGACGATGGCGACAAAGTGCGTCACTTCATCATTGGCGTTTTTGATTGGCGCGATAGCCAGTTCATTCCAGAACAATGAGCCATCCTTGCGATAATTACGGATAACGGCATAGCCGGTTGTCTTCCGGCGAATTGCAATTCGGAGACTCTCCAAGCCAGGCTGATCATGATCCTCGCCCAGCAGAAACGAAAGGTTTCGGCCAAGTACTTCCGCTTTGTCGTAACCGGTAATGCGTTGAAACGCCGGGTTGGCATAAACCAGGGGATTGCCGGCTTGTCTGGCATCGGTAATGGTGATGCCATTGCGTGCGGCTTCAATGGCTTGATTGTGGAGCAACAGGGTTTTATTGGCTTGCGCCAGCTCTGCTGTACGTTGTTCGACTTTTTCTTCCAGATGTTCGTTGATGGCTTTCAGTGCATCGTTCTGTTGCCGGATGATAGCCGATAAGCGTTCCTGTTCTTCACGCAAACGTTTTTCTTGCAGTGCGTTATGAATCAATAGTTTTAATTCTTCGCCATTCCAAGGTTTCGTGCAATAACTGTAAATCCGGCCTTTGTTGACTGCTTGGATAGTCGATTCTAAATCGGCATAGCCTGTCAACAAGATACGCACGGTATCGGGCCATCGCTCAAATGCTTGAGCGAAAAATTCGGCGCCGTTCATTGTCGGCATCCGCATATCGCAAACAATTAAGTCAACCGTATGCTCGCGCAAAACCGTCAAGCCCTCCGCACCGCCCTCCGCAAGATAAAGCGTGTAATTTTCATGCCGAAACAGTCGATGCAAGGCTTTGAGCACATTGGTGTCATCATCGACAAACAGTAAAGCCGCCCGCCGATCGTTGGTCATTGGTGATGGCGGCAAATTCATAAGTCGACCGGCTGTTCTTTTTTTGGCAATACCACGCGAAAGGTGGTGCCTTCGCCGATCCGGCTGTCTACCTTAATTTCGCCCTGGTGCTTTTTAACGATGCTGTAGGAAACGGACAGTCCTAATCCCGTTCCTTTGCCCACCGGTTTGGTGGTAAAGAAAGGGTCGAAAATTTTATTGGCGTGCTCGGGCAAAATACCTTGCCCCGTATCGCTCACCTCAACCCAAAGGGTGCCGTTTTCGCTGCCGGTACGGATGGTGATCGTACCTTCCTTTTCAATGGCGTGGGCGGCGTTGACCAGCAAATTCATAAATACTTGATTCAACTGATGCGGCAAACACCAGGCACGCGGAATGTCCCCGTATACTTTGACGACACTGGCTTTGTATTTGATTTCGTTATTGACGATATTCAGTGTGCTATCCAAGCAGTCGTGCAAATTCGTCCATTGCCACTCGTCGGCACCGCCAGCATGCGAAAAATCCTTGAGATCCTGAACGATTTTTTTGACGCGCGACGCCCCCTCGTGAGACTCAACCAATAAATCGAGCACATCGGTTTTTAAAAACACCAGATCGATTTGCTGCTTGAAATCCTGAATTTGCCGAAGTTGTTCGCCGTCGGCGCATTCCCCCTCAGTTTTTTCATATTTTTCCACCAACGCCAGCAAATCTTCCACGTAGGTTTTCAATGAAGTGAGATTGGAGTTGATATAGCCGATAGGATTGTTGATTTCATGCGCGACACCCGCCGCCAATTGGCCGATGGAAGACATTTTTTCGGACTGTACCAATTGCTGCTGGACTTCTTGTATGGTGTCGAGGGCTGTCTGTAATTCCTGATTGCGCTGTTTCAGCAGGTCTTCGGCATTTTTATGCTGGGTAATATCCACAGTGATGCCGTCGATGCGTACCGGTGAGCCGGCATCATCGCAAACGGCGCACATGCGATGAAACAACCAACGAAGCCCGCCATCGGGGCGGTGAATACGATAGATTACTTTCTGGATACTGTTAGTCTTTAAATCGGCCAGACTGGCTTCCACCTGCTTTCTATCAATCGGGTCAATAATATTCAGCCATAACTGCGGATCATTTAAAAAATCCTCGACCGGCCGACCGGATACCTCAGTGGCGGCCTTGTTGAGATACAGCAATTTCATCGTGACCGGCTCCATCGACCAGACCACGCTATCCAGTGAATTTAAAATGTCGTTGAGGCGTTTTTCCGACTCATTCAAGCGTTTGTGAGCCTCTATTAATTGCTGGTTGGCATTGGCATAGCGTTGATTTGCGTTGGCAAGCTGCTGGATGCGCTTGCGTTGATCACCATGTAACCTAATGTTGTCGATCACGAGCGTGATCGGATTAACTAATTTTTGTCCGTGGTCTAAATCCGCTCCCGTGTAACTACACTCATCGTTAAAACTGTTGACCGATAATGCGCCAATCAAGCGCTGGCCTATCTGCAATGGCCAGCACATGGAGGCAACCGGTATGCGGGTTTTGGTTTTGGGTGGGTAGCGGAGAAAGCGCGAGTCTTTATTGATATCGCCCTTGATCAATAGCGCCTGCTGGTTGGCCAATACCCAAGCTATCACGCCGTTGCCATTGGGTATCGCGCTGCCGACACATTCCTCAGGCAAACCGAGCGCAGCGACTATGGTTAAACAGCTGCTGTCTTCGCCTTCATACAAGACTAATGAGCCGGTATCGGCTCTAAATCCCTCTACAATATGACGCAGTAATTTTTCGAATATCTTGTTTGTATCCTCTTCAAACGCATCGGATTGCCCTAATTGGTAGAGGTTATAAATCCAGTCCCATTGTTGCGATTCAGTTAATAACATAATGCTCCCGAATTTATAGACCGGCGACGACCTGATTGGCGAATTGTTGACTAGAATTAGCCCAGTCTATGGCTTGGTCAAGAGGAATGTTCAGCATCTCAAGTATCTGCACAATAGACTCCGGATACTCAAAAGCCTGGTCGTCGCGTTGTGTGGCAAGTACCAGAAAATTGGCCATATGGATCATCAATTCTAACGATTTCCCTTCATCTTGCCCGCGTGGGATTTCGTGCTGTTCGATAGCATGCTGAATCGCCATCGGTAAATTCCAATGCTTTGCGACATTGCAACCGATCTCCGCATGATCAAACCCCAAAACGTGCCGTTCCGCTTCAATTCTATTGAGATGTTGCCCCGTAGTAATACTGCTAAAATCGTCTGGAAATAACAAAACAATGGCCAGCAGCCCGATGTCATGCAGCAATCCCGCCGTAAAGGCAATATCCTGATCCATACCGGTATGAATCGCCAATTGTCGAGCACACTCCGCGACTGCCATGCTGTGATGCCAAAACTGTGAGTAATCGAAATCTTGGCGGTCCAACCGAAACAGGTTCATAAAACCAAGGCCTAACAACAGGTTTTTTACCCGGTTAAGCCCCAACACCACCACCGCTTCCTGCAAAGAACCAATTTCTCGAGACCTACCGTAAAAAGGCGAATTGGCGACGCGCAAAATCCGTACCGCCATGTGTGGGTCTTGACTAATTTTGTTGGCGAGATTGGACAAGTTTTGCTTGTCGGCCTTGAACTGCAAGGCATCCATGATTACAGTGGGTAAGGACGGCAAATCAGTCAGCAGGGTCGCTTGGGATTTCGTATTCATGTCGGCAAACTCCACTTCTGTACTTTTCTGAGACAGTCAAGGTTATGTCTTGACTGACGAAAGCGCCACTATAGTGCCTTTTGATTGACTAAGTTCACCCATTGGGCTTATCCACACGTACAGGGTCTTACTATTGCCTAAATCTAAGCAGCTGCCGTTAAATTCTGCCGCAGTTTCAGAATCCTTGGTTTGCTGTAATACATGCAATAAGGGGGCGGGCAAAACACTCTCTGCTTGCAGGCCAAGCAAGCATTCGTTGGGATAACGCTGGAATAGCGAGTCCGCAAGTCGATTGGAAGAGGCGATCATGTGTCGTTCATCAAGGCCAAGAATAGCCAACGGCAAATGCTCAAGTATTTCCTGAGATATTTCCAGCATTTTGATGTTATGTACGATTTCACGGGTTTTTTGCATCACTTGTTGTTCCAAACTTTGATTAAGTCTGGCAAGTAAATCGTTTGAATGTTGGAGCTCTCGAGTCAGCCGTTGATTTTCCTGTTCCATTTCATGATATTCAAACGCTTCGCGAACGTTCTTACGCAGCAACTCGTCATCCCACGGCTTAGTCATAAATCGGTAAATCGCCCCTTCATTGATGGCGCCAGTCACCGATTCAAGATCGGTAAAGCCGGATAACACCACCCGTACGGTTTTTGGATAGAGCTCTTTAACTTTGCGCAAAAATTCCACACCGCTCATCTTAGGCATACGCTGATCGGATATGATCAGGGCTATTTTATGATCGACAAGTAAATCAAGCGCTTCTTCCGCACCATTGGCAGTGAGTATGCTGTAGCCATCTCTGCGCAACGTACGTTTCAGCGCATTAATAATGTTCGGTTCGTCGTCGACCAATAGCAACGTTCTAGGGGGGTGAGTACTTTCTGCCATAGCCGTATATTTACGTTTTGTTGAGCTTGTCGTGGATTGTATCGGCAATACCCGTTTGGTCAA
Source organism: Methylomonas sp. PHL2-19 (assembly GCF_059331595.1). Lineage (NCBI taxonomy): Bacteria > Pseudomonadati > Pseudomonadota > Gammaproteobacteria > Methylococcales > Methylococcaceae > Methylomonas > Methylomonas sp. PHL2-19. Next base: position 2,363,440 of record NZ_CP196839.1, on the reverse strand, counting down.
ACGCTTCAAATGATCTGACATCTGAATTTATATAAGGATGGCTACAGACATTTGCTTTTGACAAAGGTGCAGGCAAGTATAGGGGCGATGCCAAGCCATTGGGGCTTGCCATCATGATCAACCTACCAAGCAATTGATCAGTATTTAACCGTCAACTCACCATGGTGCGATCTGACAAAAGCGGGAACCCAAGGGCGTCAAAATCCCCAACACTCGCCACCCCAAAAACAAGAAACTGTTCGAGCAGCGCCTCATTCCCTCTCTAACGCGGCGCAAGAGTCACCATCCCATAAACAATTACTGCCGGACTGAGTGGAAAATCGCTACAATGCGCCCGAGTTCTGCAAGTTTAGGCCGACACAGTGAACATGGAAACCGTGGAAAACCCCGAAAAATACGCCGCCTTTCTCAGCTTGTTAAAAAGGAAAGGTAAGCTCTCCGACAGCGATTTGAGTAAAGTCCGCCGCATGCAAAAATCGGCATTGGACGACTCCGTGCCGCAACTGCTGATCAAACTGGGTTTGTGTTCGGACAGCGACATCGCCGGCAGTTTCGCCGAAGCCAGCGGGATTGCTCGCGTAGGTCCGGCACAGTACCCGCCGCAAACGCCGCTGCCGGATAGTGTTTCGCAGCGTTTTTTAAAGCAATACCATGCCGTAGGTCTGACGGCGGACGACGAACAGATCCAAGTCGCGGTGATGGACCCGGAAGATGACTATGTGACGCAAGCTTTACAACTTGCCATCGGCAAACCCATTAAATTGCAAATCGGCCAACTTTCGGAAATCGACGCCGCGCTGGAATTGCAATACGGCGAAGGCAAGTCGCAAATGGACAAGCTGATGGACAACCTGAATGTCGAGGAAGAAGGCAGCGAAGACCTTGAACATCTAAAAGATCTAGCCAGCGAAGCGCCCATCATCAAGATGGTGAACTTCATCCTACAAAAAGCCGTGGAAAGCCGCGCCTCGGACGTGCATATCGAACCGTTCGAGCAAAGCCTGAAAGTGCGCCTGCGTATCGACGGCGTGTTGCAAGACATCGACTCGCCGCCGGTCGCCTCGACCGCCGCCGTGCTGTCGCGGATCAAGATCATGGCCAAGCTCAATATCGCCGAGCGTCGCTTGCCACAGGACGGCCGCATCAAATTGCAAATGATAGGCAAGGAGCTGGATTTGCGGGTTTCCACCATTCCTACCCTGCACGGCGAAAGCGTGGTGATCCGCTTGCTGGACAAGGAAAACGCGGTATTGGATTTCGAAACCCTGGGCTTCGTCGGCAAACAGGCCGAGCGCTTTATTGAAGTACTGGCGCAACCGCACGGCATTTTGTTGATCACCGGCCCGACCGGTAGCGGTAAATCCACGTCGTTGTATGCCGCTTTAAAAACCCTGAATACCTCGGAACGCAAGATCATCACCGTCGAAGATCCGGTGGAATATCAGTTGGAAGGCATCAACCAGATTCAGGCCAAACCACAAATTGGTTTGACTTTTGCATCGGCCTTGCGCTCCATCGTCCGCCAAGACCCGGACGTGATCATGATCGGCGAGATGCGCGACCTGGAAACCGCAAAAATTGCCGTGCAATCGGCACTGACCGGTCACTTGGTGTTATCCACCCTGCACACCAACGACGCCGCCGCCGGCGTCACCCGCTTGCAGGACATGGGCCTGGAAGAATACCTGCTCAGCTCTACCATCAACGGCATTCTGGCCCAGCGCTTGGTGCGCCGCCTCTGTCCGCACTGCAAACAAGCCCACCCGGCCTCGGACACGCTGATCGAAGAAATGAAACTTAGACAGTGGCAACCTACCGGCGAAATCCTGCTGCACAAACCGGTCGGCTGTCCCACCTGTAACGGCATCGGCTATAAAGGCCGACTGGCGATCATCGAATTTTTGACGATGACCGACACGATCCGCAAGCAAATCATGAAACACGAAGAAGCTTTCGTGATCCAGCAAACCGCGATCCAGGAAGGCATGCAAACCATGTACGAAGACGGCGTCGGCAAAGCCTTGCAGGGTATCACCACCTTAGAAGAGGTATTAAGGGTAACGACCGAAGCTTGAGCTGTTTAATCGGCGCCCGACAACAAACTTTCGTTGATCTAAACCTAGAAAGGCTTTGAATAACAAAGCCAACATACCGCATAACAAATAGCGTCAAGTGGAATATGACTAAAACCCACTTTTTAATCAACATCATGGATTCAAGATGTGCCAATCGCCAGCCGAGTCTGCAAATAATCCAACGATAGCCAAACGACGTTCGCGCAGCGTCGGCGCCGATGCCTCTTTCGCTTTCTCGGCGTTGCTGATCGGATTTTTTTCAACTGCCGAAGCTGCCGTTTGTACCTGGCAAGGTGGTGATGATATTTGGTCTACGCCCGCTAACTGGTCATGTGCCGCAAGCCCCGGAGCGGCCGATGATGCGGCTATCAATGTCGGCCAAAATGTGGCTCTTGATATTTCGCCCACTGTGGCAAATTTCAGTATGGCGCATGCCGGGGCGACTTTGAGCGGTGCCGGCACATTATCCTCAACCAACGACTTTGATATGCAAGCCGGCACGGTCAGTGCGATATTGGGCGGTAGCGTCGGATTGACCAAAACTACTGCCGGCACCGTGACACTCAGCGGGGCGAATACCTACACCGGCAACACCCAAGTAAATGCCGGCACGTTAGCCTTGGGCGCCGGCGATGTGCTTGCCAATGCCTCGAGTCTGGTCGTCAACGGCGGCACTTTTGATTTGGGTGCGAACAACGACACTGTCGCCGGCGTGCAATTACTGTCCGGTTCGATTACCGGCACCGGCACTTTGACGTCTACCAGCACGTTTGATGTGCAAGCCGGCACGGTCAGTGCCAATTTGGGCGGCAGCGTGGGCTTGAACAAAACCACCGCAGGTACCGTGACCCTGAGCGGCGCCAATACCTACACCGGCAACACCCAAGTCAGCGCCGGCACGTTGGCCTTGGGTGCCAGTGACGCGCTTGCCAACACCTCCAGCTTGATCGTCAACGGCGGCACTTTCGATTTGGGTGCGAACAACGACACCGTCGCCGGCGTGCAATTACTGTCCGGTTCGATTACCGGCACCGGCACGTTAACATCAACCAGCGACTTTGATATGCAAGCCGGCACGGTCAGCGCGGCGTTGGGCGGCAGTGTGGGCTTGAGTAAAACCACCGCCGGCACCGTGACCCTGAGCGGGACGAATACCTACACCGGCAACACCCAAGTCAATGCCGGCACGTTTGCCTTGGGCGCCGGCGATGTGCTTGCCAATGCCTCGAGTCTGATCGTCAACGGCGGCACCTTTGATCTGGGCGCAAACAGCGACACCGTCGCCGGCGTGCAATTGCTGTCCGGTTCGATTACCGGCTCCGGCACTCTGACGTCGAACAGCACGTTTGATGTGCAATCCGGCACGGTCAGCGCCAAGCTAGGTGGCACCAATATCGGTCTAAACAAAACCACCGCCGGCACCGTGACGCTGAGCGGCGCCAATACCTACACCGGCAACACCCAAGTCAGCGCCGGCACGTTGACCTTGGGCGCCAGCGATGTGCTTGCCAATACGTCCAGTCTGGTCGTCAACGGCGGCACTTTTGATTTGGGCGCAAACAACGACACCGTCGCCGGCGTGCAATTAACGTCCGGCTCGATTACAGGCACCGGCACGTTAACGTCAACCAGTGACTTTGATATGCAAGCCGGTACGGTCAGTGCCGCACTAGGCGGCAGCGTCGGATTGACCAAAACTACTGCCGGCACCGTGACCCTGAGCGGGACCAATACTTACACCGGCAACACCCAAGTCAACGCCGGCACGTTGGCCTTGGGCGCCGGCGATGTGCTTGCCAATGCCTCGAGTCTGATCGTCAACGGCGGCACTTTCGATTTGGGCGCGAACAACGACACCGTCGCCGGCGTGCAATTACTGTCCGGTTCGATTACCGGCTCAGGCACTCTGACGTCGAACAGCACGTTTGATGTGCAAGCCGGCACGGTCAGCGCGGCGTTGGGCGGCAGTGCGGGCTTGAGTAAAATCACCGCAGGAACCGTGACGCTGAGCGGGACCAATACTTACACCGGCAACACCCAAGTCAGCGCCGGCACGTTGGCCTTGGGCGCCAGCGATGTGCTTGCAAATGCCTCGAGTCTGGTCGTCAATGGCGGCACTTTCGCTCTAGGCAACCATAACGACACAGTAGATGGGGTGCAATTAACGTCCGGTTCGATTACCGGCTCCGGCACTCTGACGTCGAACAGCACGTTTGATGTGCAATCCGGCACGGTCAGTGCCGCACTAGGCGGCAGCGTCGGATTGACCAAAACTACTGCCGGCAGCGTGACACTGAGCGGGACGAATACCTACACCGGCAACACCCAAGTAAATGCCGGCACGTTGGCCTTGGGCGCCGGCGATGTGCTTGCCAATACGTCCAGTCTGGTCGTCAACGGCGGCACCTTTGATCTAGGCGCAAACAGCGACACCGTCGCTGGGGTGCAATTACTGTCCGGTTCGATTACCGGCTCCGGCACTCTGACGTCGAACAGCACGTTTGATGTGCAATCCGGCACGGTCAGCGCGGTATTGGGCGGCAGCGTCGGATTGACCAAAACTACTGCCGGCAGCGTGACCCTGAGCGGGACGAATACCTACACCGGCAACACCCTAGTCAGCGCCGGCACGTTGGCCTTGGGTGCCAGTGACGTGCTAGCCAACACCTCCAGCTTGATCGTCAACGGCGGCACATTCGCTCTAGGCAGCCATAACGACACAGTGGCAGGCGTACGACTGCTGTCGGGGTCTATCACCGGCGCCGGCACCTTGACTTCGAACAGTGCCTTTGATGTGCAATCAGGCACGGTCAGCGCCAATTTAGGCGGAAGCGTGGGCTTGAGCAAAACCACCGCCGGTAGCGTGACGCTAAGCGGCAGCAATACTTATACCGGCAACACCCAAGTCAGTGCCGGCGCGTTGACCTTGGGCGCCAGCGATGTGCTTGCCAATACGTCCAGTCTGGTCGTCAACGGCGGCACCTTTGCTCTGGGCAGCCATAACGACACAGTGGCAGGCGTACGACTGCTGTCGGGGTCTATCACCGGCGCCGGCACCTTGACTTCGAACAGTGCCTTTGATCTTCAATCCGGCACAGTCAGCGCCAATTTGGGTGGTGGCGCGGGTTTGAACAAAACCACTTCGGGTACGGTGACCTTGAGCGGCACTAACAGCTACACCGGTAACACGCTGGTAGATGCCGGCGTATTGAATTTTACCGGCAGCAATACCCACTCCGGCAATTTCACCGGCAACGGCACCTTGCAATTCGGCGCAGGCACGCAACAATTCAATGCCGGCACCAACCTTGGCACAGCCAATATCACTTTTAGCGGTGGGACCAATCTAGTCAACGCCGGCGTTGCCCTAACGGCCACCGATGCGGTGTTCAGCGGCGGAACAACCACTATCGCCGGCGATTATTCAGTAAGCAATTCCACGACGGTATCGGGCGGCACCGTCAATTTTTCGTCCGCGGCGACCAAGCAGCTCAATCTGGGTAGCACTTTTACCATAAACAATGGCACCGTCAATTTACAGCACAGCAGCACCGAGGTGAGTCGTTACGTGCAGACTGGCGGCATATTATCGGGCCCAGGCGAATTAAGAGTGCAATCCGCAGTGCTTTCCGGGGGCGAGATGCGCGGCCCAGGTAGCTTGATTATCAGCGGCTCGGGAGGCTCCGCCAGCGACTTATTGCTGAACGGCAATTTCATCCTCAACAATCAATCGACGGTCATTAATTCCGGCAATGTGCGCGTGACCAGTAATGCCTCGTTTATCGGCAACGGCACTTACCGGCAGACCGCGGGTACTACCCGGGTAGACGGGGTTTGGAGCCAGGCTTTGACCGACATACAAGCCGGCAGCTTCGGCGGCAACGGCAGCGTCAGCGGTCCGCTCATCAACAATGGCACGGTCGGCATCGCCGGTTCGCACCTGACTTTGAACGGGCCGGTATCCGGCAACGGTTCTTACGCCGGCATCGTGGACATAAACAACAGTTTCTCGCCGGGTCCGGGTGCCAATGGGCAAGGGATAGCGGCCATTGACGCCACATCGGCTGATTTGATTTTCCGCCAATCCGGCAGCTTGAATTTGGAATTGGGCGGGGTAAACGGACAGTTGGTAACCGATTCGATTACTGCGCGCAGCATCGATATTCAAGGCGCAAAGCTTAACTTACAACGCTTGGCCAGCCAGCCTAACTTCTCGCCGCAACAGGCTTTTTCGCAGTCTGTGCTGTTGCAAACCACCAGCGGCAGCATCTCCGGAAATTTTAACCAAAGCATTACCTGTCCGGAAGGCTCCAGCGATATGTTTATATTTTCCAAGCAGGAAAAGCAGTTTTTGCTGACCATGGTGCCCAGATTGCCCAATCTGGTTCCCGCCGACGTGCAATCCTTGGCCAACGCCTTACAGCAAATAGACTGCAGTGCCTCAACCCCAACTAATCTGCAGAATCTATTGAACGGCTTGAAACCCTTTTTAGCAAACGGTAACGCCGATGCCAGCAAAGTAGACCAATTCATCAGCGCGTTGCGGCAAATCAGCCCTGGCCAAATCGCGGCGGAACAAACCGTATCGAACCAAATAGCCAAATTGCAGACCGGCAACATTACTCAGCGACTCGTCACCCTGAGGTCCGTAAGCGTCGGCACCGGTTCCGCTTCAAGTTTCAAGTCGTCCCCCACGTTCAACACACCGGTAAGCAGTTCAATGGCTATCGGCAGCGCTCCGGGCGTTCTCAGCGCACCCAGCTCAGCCAACAGTATCAGCTCACCGAATGCGTCAAGCAGCATAAACACGCCTAGTAGTGCACCCAGTGCGCCCACCAGTTCAGTTAGTTCAGCCAGTTCACCCAACACACCCAGTTCTAACGCTATCAGCATTCAGGCTTCAACGCCGGAAAAAGACGGTCAACCCTCATCCAATGCCCCCTCCTCGGTCAGTATTTCCCTAAGCACGGGTAATGACAGCGACGGCACCGATCTTATCTCCGGCTTCAGCAATTTGGGCTTATTCATTAACGGCCAATTCGAATGGGCTGATAGAACCGCGACGGTCGTTCAACGCGGTTATGCGTCCACGATGTCCGCCGTCACTGCCGGTGCCGACTATCGCTTGAGCAAACGGCTACTCTTGGGTTTGTCTGCCGGCTACGGCAGCAGTACTGCCCTGATTTCCCAACAGGGCGGCAGCCAAAGCATAGACGGGTACACTTTATCAGCCTTCGGCTCGTTAAACCTGACCGATAACTGGTACGTTGATCTGGTCAACAACCTGACTTATAACCAATACGATTCCAAACGTGTCACGCTTTATAACGATGCCAACGGCACAGCAATTAATGAAACGGCATCCAGCCAAACCGATGGCTGGCAAAATCGCACCAGCCTCAGCAGCGGTTACGACATAGCGGTAAAAGAATGGACATTCGGCCTTAGAGGCCGCACGGAATACGGTTACAACTTTGTCAACGGCCGCAAGGAACAAGGTGCCGGTTTAGGCATGAACATGATAGTCGGCGAGCTGGACAACGAGTCGTTGAGCAGCAGTATCGGCGCGATGGTCTCGCATGCGCTGAGCACGCCGGTGGGCGTGCTGGTTTCGCAAGTGAATGTCGAGTGGGAGCATCAGTGGTTCAACAAAAACTCCTTGATTACCACCCGCTTCGTCGATTCGCCTAACAATGCCTTTACCACCAACAGTTTTAGCGTCGATAAGGACTACATCAATCTGCGCGCCGGTTTATCCGCCCAACTGCCGTTTGGCGGCTCGGCATTCGTGCAATACGACACCACCTTCGGCCAGCAATACGTTTCCCGCCACGCCTTTAATGTCGGGATACGCATGGAGTTTTGAGATACGCCCGCAACTACTTTATAGTGGCGAGCATGTTTTGCTGGCGGCATTAAGCCTCGCCAGACCGAATCTGCGTGATGATTAACCCGGCCCTTAAATAGCCGGTCACCTTTATGCCGTTGGCTATCGAAGCGCATATCCGTCTGGGCTTAGATGAACTCAACTTGATCGGAATATCCGTTATCAATAGGGCCGGGCTAGTAACATGAAATGTGATAGACATATACACGCTACGCCAAGGTTATCGAGTATCCATGTTTTGGCATTGCAAAAACATTGCCGAGTACCAAAACGCAAACCCAGCTAAAAAGCAAACTAAACAAATACATGCCTTTATTCTCCTACAAAGCCGTCAACAGTCAGGGTGTCGCCGAAGAAGGTGTGCGTAATGCTGCAGACGAGCAGGCCTTGCTGCTGGAATTGCAAAACCAGGGCTTGATTCCCATCCGCATTGAGTTGGCGAAAGATAAGACCTTTCTGGGGTTCAAACTAAAGTCGGCTACCGTCAAACTGTCGCAAAAAGAAATCGGTATGCTGACCGGCGAATTGGCGACCTTGCTGGAATCCGGTTTGCCGCTGGATCGGTCGTTAACGATTCTGATGCAGTTGACCGAGGAAAATCCGAAACTGAATAAACTAGTCGGCGAAGTGCTGGAAAAGGTCAAAGCCGGCAAGGCACTAGCCGATGCCTTGGAAAGCCAGAGCGGCGTGTTTTCCAAGTTTTATCTGAACATGATCCGCGCCGGGGAAATGGGCGGCAATCTGGGCGGCGTGTTGCTGCGCTTGTCGGAATACATGGAACGTTCGCAGGAACTGAAAGACACGGTCAGCACCGCGTTGATTTACCCGGCCATTTTGTTGCTGATGTCGCTGGCCTCATTGTTCGTGATGCTGACCTTCGTAGTCCCGCAGTTTAAGGAAATGTTCGATAGCGCCGGCCAAGCCTTGCCGGTGCCAACCCAGATAGTGATTGGCCTGGCCGAGTTTCTGCAAAGTTATTGGTGGGTGCTGCTGATTGTTATTGTCGGCAGCGTGCAAACTATAAAATTGCAGTTGGCCGATCCGGCCGGCAAGAAAGCCTGGGACGGCCGGCTACTGAAGTTTCCGTTATTCGGCGACATCATCCTGACCATGGAAATAGCCAATTTCAGCCGTACCTTCGGCACTTTATTGGGCAACGGCGTGTCGATTTTGAAATCGCTGGGCATCGTCCAGGAAACCGTCGGTAATATGGTGTTGGCCGATTTGTTGGAAAATGCCGAAGCCCAGCTCAAGCAAGGCCGGACCATGTCGGACGCCTTGGCCCAGCAAAACCTGTTTCCCAAACTGGCGGTACAAATGATTAAAATGGGCGAGGAAACCGGCAAGCTGGAGGAAATGCTGATGCGGGTAGCCACCATTTACGACAAGCAGCTAAAGACCACCATCCAGCGGATGCTGGCGCTTTTGGAACCGGCCTTGATCATTTCGCTGGGCTTGATGATAGGCGGCATCATCGTTTCCATCTTACTGGCTATTTTGAGCGTAAACGATCTGGCGGCTTAGGCGCATGGGCGAATGAATTCGCCGGTAACATCCATTTTTATAGAAGGAGTTTTGCAAATGAAACACATGTTACGCCTCCACGGCGGTTTTACCTTGCTGGAATTATTGGTGGTATTGGGCATTATCGCCATGCTGGCCGGGATTGTAGGCCCGCAGGTGATGAAACATATGGGCGCCTCCAAAACCAAGGCCGCCAGAGTACAAATCGAGGATCTGGCGGCGTCGCTGGACATGTACAAACTGGACGAAGGCCGCTACCCCACCAGCCAACAAGGCTTGGCCGCGTTAGTGGAAAGACCCGCCGATGCCAAGCGCTGGAACGGCCCTTACCTGCGTAAGGACAAAATCCCGCAAGATCCTTGGAATCAGGATTATCACTATGTCTTCCCCGGCCAGCACGGTAAGTTCGATTTATTCAGCTATGGTGCCGATGAAAAAGAAGGCGGCGAAGGTGAAGACCAGGACATCAACAGCTGGGAATAAATGACCACCCAGCCCGCCCGCCAACGCATGCAAGGCTTTACGCTGATCGAGCTGATCATCGTACTGCTGATCAGCGTGCTGGCTTTTGCGGTGGTCGGCAGCAATATCGGCTCCGGCAACCGCAGTACCAAGCTACAAGCCGTCGCCAGGGATATGGCGTCGGCTCTGCGTTACGCGCACGGCCAGGCACTGATGACGCAAAAGCCGGTCAGTGTCGCCATCGACCTGCAAGACAACAGTTACCGCATCAGTAACCACGACAAAACTTATCCGTTTGCCGAAGAGATTGACGTGTCCTTAGTGGTCGCGGAGGAAGAGTTTAGCGAGGGCGAGCAAGGCCATATTCGGTTCTTTGGCGACGGCTCGTCCACCGGAGGCAGAATCACGCTGGAATGGGGCAATCAATTGCGCCGCATCGACGTTAACTGGATTACCGGCCAGGTCAGTATTTCCGATGCAGCGGCATAAAGGCTTTTCCCTGCTGGAAATTCTGGTCGCCTTTTCCATCATGGCGATAGCGTTAACGATACTGCTGCGCATCTTCGGCACCGGTGTTAACAATGCGGTTATTTCCGAGGAATACACTATCGCGGTGCAAATTGCCGAATCGCTGATGGCCCGCACCGGGGTGGAGACAGAGCTGACAACCGGCGAAAGCCAGGGCACGGAAGGCGATAAATACGACTGGCAAATCACGGTCAATCCGGCGACGCCAGTGCAATCCCGAGCCAGTCTGAAAGATACGGATCCCGATCAGCAAAAGCCGGCGCCGGTGTTGATGTCGGTGCGGGTAGTGGTGGCGTGGGGTGAGGATGAACAACCGCGTGCCGTGGAATTGCATACCCTAAAACTACAACAACCAGGTCCGGGCTAGTGTCGCAGCGTTCATCGGTAAAAGGATTTACGCTGATCGAAATGCTGATAGCCATCAGCTTGCTGGGGATCATGGTGGTCTTGCTCTTCGCCAGTTTGCGGATAGCCGCGGAAAGCTGGAACAGCGGTGAAGCCAAAATCAGCGAAGTGAATAAAAAAGCCGTGGTTTACCAATTCTTCAAACGGCATTTGAGCAATACCAAACCCTTCCCTATCATCCAGGAAAACCAAGCACAAAACGCTCAACAACTGGCATCGCAAGAATTGCCGAAACTGGCTTTCGAAGGCTTGCCGCAAAGCATCAGCTTTGTCTCTGCGCTGCCGGCCGCGTCGGCACGCAAGGGCTTACAAGTGTTTCATGTCGGCCTGGACCCTCAGGAGCCGTCGACCCTGAAAGTCGCATTAACCCCTTACCGGCAAACCGAATCGATACCGGCCGACGCCGAACCGGTCGTGCTATTGGAAAACTTACGGCATTTCAAAATCAGTTACTTTGGCGCATCGGCTGACAACGTTGACGGTAATGGTGCTTGGCTGGACGAATGGCAAGGACAAGCCACCGGCCAGTTACCCAAACTGGTAAAAGTCAGCATCGCACTAAACGACGACAGTTTTTGGCCGGACATGATATTTGCATTAAAAATCAACGGCCAGCCGAACGCAGAAGCGTTGCTCGGCGAGCAAAACCAGCAGCCCGGCATCGCGAATGAATAGCACGCTTCGTACACAGGCCCCCCATCGGCAACGCGGCCTGGCGCTGGTAATCGTCATTTGGATTTTGACGCTGCTGAGCCTGATGGCCGGCAGTTTTGCGTTAAGTATGCGCCGGGAAAGCAGCGTCGCCGGCGCGTTGAAAAACAATGCCCAAGCCCAAGCACTGGCGGAAACCGGTTTAAACATTGCCCAATTCATGCTGCAACAGGCCGATCCCGAGCGGCGTTGGCACGCGGATGGCAGTATCTATCGAATACCGGGCAACGATAGCGAAATTCGGGTCCGAATTATCGCCGAATCCGGCAAAGTGGATATCAACGCCGCGGAGGAACCTTTATTAAAGGCCTTGATTAGTTCGGTAAGCGACGACAAAAAGCTACAGCAGAATTTGTTGGATGCCCTGCTCGATTGGCGGGACGCCGACGATGATCCGCGCCCGCAAGGCGCCGAGAAAAAACAATATCGGCAGGTCGGGCTGCCTTATCAGCCCAGCAATCAACCTTTTCAATCCCTGGAGGAGTTGCAATTAGTGCTGGGGTTCAACGCTGATATTTTCGAGCAGCTGCAACCGTGGATTACCATCTATTCTGGACAAGCGGAATTAAACTTGCGGCGGGCACCGTCGGAGTTACTGGAAATGGTTGGTGACAACCTGAAGGCACAGAATATTCATGATGTATACTTGGACAAACGCTTGTCTGAATCGGCTGCGGCAGACGATAGCACGGCCGATCAGACCGATCCAGCATTGGCGGATGAAGAGCAAACGTATACTATTATGGTGCAAACCCTGCTGGAAGATCAGGCGACGGCCGCTATCGAAGCAGTGGTAAGAATCCAGAACCAAGACCCCAGCCAAGCGCCCTACCAAATCCTGGATTGGAAACAAGGTCAGCAAGTATTGGCCTTATTCGACTCGGCCAAGGAATCCCAGCTCATTACCGTTCATGATGAATTTACAAACCAGCATTGATTTCGATCTGAAACGTTTCTTCCAGTGGTGGGGGCGAGAATTGGCGTTTTTGGTACCGAGTCGTCTCAGATCCTTGCTGACAGACCGTAGTGGCGCACTCGTAATCAGCGCCGCCGACGCGGATTTTCAAATCCGTTTTTACCGCGAGGCCGAACAGCAAACCCCGATGACATGGCGCTTGGACAGCAACATCGCGGATAGTTATCAAACCTTGAAAGCCCAACATCCGGACTTTGAAAAAGCCGAATGTATCTTGCGCCTGGACCCGACACAGGCACTAAAAAAAATCGTCTATTTACCCGCTGCGGCCCAAGAGAATCTGCAGCAAGTTGTCGGATTTGAATTAGACCGTTATACGCCGTTCAAGGCCGAGCAAGTCTATTTTGCCGCCATACCGCTCGGTAAAACCGAGCATGGTCAAATTGAAGTATTACTGGTATTTACACCCAAAACCGTACTGGACGAGCAACTGGTCAAACTACAGGCTTTGGGGATACAGCCGGTGCGGGTGGATTTTTGCCATGCCAGCACCGTGTGCCCTGCCGATGCGCCCGCTTACAATTTACTCCCGGAACGCTACCGGCCGCGCGGCAACGCCTTGGCTCAAGCCATGCACTGGCTGCTGAACAGCTTACTGTTACTGTTGTTTCTGGCAGTTTTGATTTGGCCGGTGTGGCAGGAAGGTCAAGCCGTCGATGTCTTGAAAAATCACATCAAAACGCTGGAAAAAGAAACCCGCGTAATAGAAGAACAACAGCACGAAATCGATGCCTTACGCCAGCAAACCCAACGATTGATAGACATTAAAACCCAGTCTCCCGCTCTGGTCGCGGTATTGAACGAACTGAGCACCTTGTTAAAAGATGACAGCTGGTTGACGCATTTTCAATTTGCCGACAAACGTCTGCAAATCCAGGGTCAATCGCCGGGGGCGTCGTCTTTGATCGGTTTGTTGGAAAGTTCCGGATATTTCAGCAATGTCAGTTTCGTCTCGCCGTTGACCCAGGATAAAGCCACCGGGCGCGAGCGCTTCCAAATTAGTATGGATGTTAGCCCGCCACCCGCCGAGCCTGCTGAGGATACTGAGGCGACGACCACCAGCCAGCCTGCTCCAGCTGAATCCGAGGCAAATGGAGGGTCCGAGCAATGAATGAAGCGCGCTATCAGCGCTGGCTGGCACTGGCTTTACTTGGATTGGTGTTATTTACCGTGATATTTTTGGTACTGCTGCCTTTATTCAGCAGCTGGCTGGATTACCGCGAGCAAAAAAACGACCTATTGTTTCGTTTGCAACGCCAACAAGCCATTGTCGCCCGCCGCGACAGCGTTGCCCAAAACCTGGAATCATTGAATCAGCAATACCAGCAGCAAGGCTATCTAAGCGACAGCGACACCGAAGCCTTGGCCTCAGCTGAGCTACAAAACATCGTCAAAACCGCAGTAACGGAAGCCGGCGGCCAACTGACCAGCACGCAAGGTTTACCGGGCAAGGCCGAAGAGGATTTTGTGCGTATCGCGGTAAAAGTGCGCATGAGCGGCAGCATTGAAGCATTGCGCGCGGTGCTGCACAGTCTGGATACCAATATGCCCTTGCTGCTGGTCGATCAATTGGACATTTCCCCGGTACGCGGCGCGCGTAACCGCAGCACCAACAAAATGGACCCCAGTTCTCAGTTGAATGTCAGTTTTGAAGTGATCAGCTTTATGCGAGCCAAAGCCTCATGAATCAGAAACTGATCAGATTGCAATTACTGGGTTGCGGCACGCTGAGCCTGCTGTTGGCAGCGGAATGGACGTATAGTCAATATACGTTAAAGCAATTGCAAACATTGCTTGAGCCGCGCCCGCAAACCGAATCCCCGGCAGAGCAACTGCCCAATATCGCCGATAATAGCGGCTCTGCGGAAACCTACAGCGATATTGTCGACAGACCTTTGTTTGTGGAAGGCCGAAAGCCTGTCGCGGAAACCAATCCGACCGACAATTTGCAAACTCAAGATTCCGGACAAATCGACGATTGGGAGTTAATCGGCGTTTACGATAAAAATAACAAGCCGACCGCCTTGTTTAGAAAGCGCAACGAAGCGAAAAAGTTTTTAAAAATAACCGAAGAACAAAGCATATCCGGCTGGCTGCTGAAGCAAATACACGCCGACAATGTGCTGCTTCAGCAAGGCAGCCAGGAAAAATCGGTCGTATTGAGAAAGCCGCGTGCGCAAGTCAAGCCTCCGGTACCGGGCAAGCCAGCCGTACCGCCCAGACCGCCGCAGCCCAACGCCGTTGCCAAACCTATAGAACCAGTACCTAATGAAAATCCCGAGAACATCAATGACAACTAAAAAAATCAACATTCCTCCAATGTTGGCGTTGGCGCTGTCCATGACCGGCTGTGAATTTATCGGCCCGCAGTTGCATGAAAAACTGGCTATTGCCGATCACAAACCGGCTCAAGAAGATACTTTGTTGATTCCGGAACTGGCTAACGAGGCCAATAAAAACGCCGAAAATAGAATCACTAAAGTCGAAATGTACCCTAGCGGCGACGCAAGCATCGCCCCGCAAGCCGGCCACCAAGGCAGCGGCAAAACCAGCGGTAAGGGCGAATACAGTTTGAATTTCGATGACGCCGATCTGGGCGAAGTGGCGAAAGTAATACTCAGCGATATTCTGGGCCGGAACTACACCATCAGTCCGCAAGTGGTCGGCAAAGTGACTTTGCAAACCTCCAAACCCTTAAGCAAGGACGAGCTGATCCCAACCCTGGATATGCTGCTGAGCTTGAATAATGCCGCCCTGACCGAACAAGGCGGCATGTATCTGATTAAACCGTCCAATGAAGCCTTGTACAGCAGCTCAATCAGCTCGCTGTCCGGCGCCAAAATGCCCAATGGTTATCAGGTGCGGGTAATTCCGGTCAAAAATGTCGCGGCCTCGGAACTGGCGGAGATATTGAAACCGTTATTGCCGGAAAAATCGTTGCTGCATGTCGATCCGAACCGTAATCTGATATTGGTCGCCGGTTCCGGCGCGGAAATCTCCAGGGCGTTGGATGTGGTCAATACCTTTGATGTCGACATTTTAAAAGGCCGCTCGTTTGCTCTGTTTACACCGGCTAACGTCAGCGCCGGCAAAATCATTGAAGAGCTGGAGCAAATCTTCAACACCAAAAAATCCAAAGACGACGAAGCCAGCTTTTTCCGGTTTATCGAAATAGAAAGGCTTAACGCGGTATTAGCCGTCACCCATCAAGCCGGTTATCTGAAGGACATTGAAAACTGGGTATTTCGGCTGGATCGCATTAACACAGCGGCAGCCGGCGGCGTGAATGTCTACCGGGCGCAACATGTCAGCGCCACCGATTTGGCCGAGACCTTAAGCAATATTTTCGGTAGCGGCGGTTCTGGTAAATCCAGCAAGGCCTCTATCGCTTCCGGCCGCAAATCATTATCGGCCAGCAATAAAAAGTCGGACAGCTCATCAAGTAGCAGCGCAGGCGGCGCCAACCGGCAACAGGATTCGATGAGCGATAGAACGCTTAGCGACCGAACCAAAGACAAAAACAGCAGCGGTAGCGGCGCACTCGGCGGCAGCTTAAGCAGCAGTTCGGGCGGTAGCAATAGCAACGACATGCCCAACGTCAAAATCATCGCCGATGAAGGCAATAACGCGCTGATTATTGTCGCAACTGCCCAGGAATATGCAGTGATAGAGCGCGTGTTAAAACAGCTGGATGTGCTGCCTTTACAAGTGATGATCGATGCCACGATTGTGGAAGTTACGCTGAAAGACGATTTAAAGTATGGATTGCAATGGTATTTTAGCCACAATAACGGAGGAAATAACGATACAGCTGGAGGCTCTGCACAAGGCTTGAGTCTCACAAATGTTGCTAAAGATGCTATGAAGGCATTTGGCACAAGTGGTTTCTCCTACGCTTTTTCTAGCGGTTCAAAGGACATTCAAGCCGTACTAAATGCCAGTGCTGTCAATAATAACGTCAATGTCATCTCCTCGCCGTCCTTGATGGTACTGAACAACCAGGAAGCCACGATCAAAGTCGGCGATTCGGTGCCGATACGTTCCTCAGTTTCCAGCAATTTGAGCAGCAACAATTCCAATAACGGTATCGTGCAAACCAGTTCAATCCAGATGATCGATACCGGTGTGAATTTGTCGGTTAGGCCCAGGGTGAATGCCGGTGGATTGGTGCTGATGGACATATTACAAAGTGTTAATCAGGCTATCAAAACCACGACCAGCGACACCATCGACTCGCCCACCATTCAAAAAAGGGAAATCGAGAGCAGCGTTGCAGTACAAAGCGGCGAAACCATTGTTTTGGGCGGTTTGATCAAAGAAAACAACGATTATTTGCGTGATGGCGTGCCGCTGCTGCACGAGATACCCTTAATCGGGCCGCTTTTCGGCGGTACGACGCGGAATAAGGACAAAACCGAGCTGGTGGTGCTACTCACCCCCCGCGTGATGAAAAGCCGCCAGGATGCTAGGGATATAACAGACGAGTTCAAACGTAAACTGTCCGGCATCTATTATCAAAAGCCTGTTGAAATTAATGTTGAAGTGGAAACGGTGCCATAGGCCCAAGCCTTTAGCCCGTATCTACCAAAAAACCGGACGATAAACATGAATCCAATCTCGCCGGACCGGCTGATTTCGTTTTGGTCGCTTGCCCAATTGGAAGCCAGCGTGGTGATTCTGATGAATATCGTCGGCGCTTTGTTTTTGGGCATGGTGGTGGGCTACGAACGCTCCTACCACGGCCGAGCAGCCGGCATGCGCACCTATGGACTGGTGTGCATGGCTTCCGCGGCGGTAACGGTTATCGTCGGTTACCCGCAGTTCTGGTTTGGCGGCTTATTGCCGCTCACCACTACCGCCGACCCCACTCGGGTTATTCAAGGCATCGTGACAGGTATCGGTTTCTTGGGTGCCGGCGTAATCATGAAGGAAGGTCTGAACATCAGCGGCTTGACGACCGCCGCATCGATTTGGGCCTCTTCGGCGATTGGTATTTTATGCGGCGCCGGGTTTTATTTTGCGGCCATTTTGTTGGCTTTAATTGCGTCGGCGACGATGATCTGGGGCGGGCGAATCGAAGCAGCCTTACCTTCCCGTCATGCAGTGTCGGTGATTTTGCGTTTTCAAACCGGCTTTCGACCTAATCAGACCGAGATTAACGATTTGGCAAATGCCTTGGGTTATCGATTGGCCGAAGGCTCGATTGCCGTTATCAGCAACAATAAACACGAAGAATGGCATCTGGTTTTTATTGCAACCGGTAATCATAAAATATCGATTCCTGCGATTGCGGAAAGCTTGGAACGCTGCGAATTTCTCAACGGTTATCAAGTCGCCTTTGCCCGAAACTGAGCGTCAGGAAGCAGTGAATCGATAAGATGCCCTGCTTCCTCATCGCTTTTCTCGGTTGAATTGCCGGGTTATTCCAATACGTTTTTCACACATTGTCTGGCGAACGTATTAATCGACAGCGTATCGCTTAAGTATTGGTTGAATAAACCGCTGATATCGACCGGGTTGAGATAGACATAAACGCCGCAGCCGGTTAGCGCGATAAATTGCTGACTCAGCGTTTCAACGAATAAAGTGCGTGTGTTGCTGAGTTGGGTGATTTCGTTGCTTGAGGTTTTCATGACATCCACCTAATTTGCTGGTTAAACCCAACAACCAAGCAGCATGATCCACGCCAAATCACTCACCAATTACGCTTCAATGGCCTCAACGCAAACCGGAATCCGTCCAAGTACCTCAAAATCCTGCCTTTTCTAAAACATAAGGAACCCAGACTGATTCTTTCCCGGGTTGATGCTTTGAAGGAAACCGCTCTCCTCATGAGCTAAGCATGGAAAACTGTGCACTGACCTGGCAATTTTGTCGCAAAAACTGCCAGAGTTGTCACAAAACCGGCATTTTCAATCCACTCTGTCACAGTCGTTTGGCAGGCATTATTTAAGCTGACAGACAAGTTTCTACCAATCTCACCCAATAGGTCGCGCCTAGAGGCAAAATATCATCGTTAAAATCGTAACTGGTGTTATGCAGGGCACAAGGACCGGCGCCATGACCAATACTGCGATGATCACCGGAGCCGTTGCCGATGAAACAGTAGCTACCGGGTAACTTTTGCAGCATAAACGCAAAATCTTCGGCGCCCATCGTGGCTTTTTGCTCCAAAACATGCCGGTCGCCAACAATAGAGGCCATGACGCTACGCGACGTTTCGACTGCCTCACGGTGATTAACCGTCGGCGGATAGCTACGTTTAAATTCAAAATCACATGCCATTCCATGTGCCAGACAAATATGCCGGGCTACTTCCTGCATACGGGTTTCGATCAAATCCAGTAATTGGTTGGAGAATGTGCGTACTGTACCGGCTAGCTCGCAGGTATCGGCAATAATATTGGTCGCCTCTCCGGCATGTAACATCGTGACTGAAATCAAACCGTTATCCAAGGGATGGGCGCTGCGGGTTAAGATGGTTTGAAACGCCATAATCATTTGCGCGGCCACCGGCACCGGATCCAATCCCAAGTGCGGCAATGCTGCATGGCAGCCTTTGCCCCGAATCACGATACGAAAAGTATTCAAAGATGCCATCACCGGTCCGGGACTCACCGCAAATTGCCCAGCCGGCAACTCCGGCCAATTGTGCATGCCATAAACCGCTTGCATCGGAAACAATTCAAACAGGCCATCCTTGATCATCTCATCGGCGCCGCCACCGCCCTCTTCCGCCGGTTGGAATATTAGATAGACAGTCCCGTCAAAATGACGGTGGGTTGCCAGATATTGCGCCGCAGCCAACAGCATCCCGATATGGCCATCATGCCCGCAGCCGTGCATTTTGCCTGGGTACCGCGAGGCATGTGCAAAGCTGTTTTGTTCATGCATCGGCAAGGCGTCCATATCGGCACGCAAGCCGATTGCCTTGTCGGAACTCCCTGCTTTGATGATCCCGACTACACCGGTTTTACCCAAGCCGCGATGAATAGGAATCCCCCATTCGGTCAGTTTAGCCGCGACCAAATCCGCGGTACGCATCTCTTCGAAGCACAACTCCGGATGGGCGTGTATGTCGCGGCGCAATTGGCGAATACCGGCAATATTGGCGACAATTTCCGGTATCAGTAAGGCTGACGACAATTCAGCATCGAGTTTATTCATGGCAAGGCGGTGTGCGGTCTAAGCCGTATCGGTTTTGCGCAGCTTTTCCACGAGCGTGGTTCTGCGCATATTCAGCAATTTGGCGGCATGCGCTACAACGCCATTGCATTCTTCCAAAGCCTGACGAATCAATTCGT
The DNA here is from genome assembly GCF_059331595.1 of Methylomonas sp. PHL2-19. Classification (NCBI taxonomy): domain Bacteria; kingdom Pseudomonadati; phylum Pseudomonadota; class Gammaproteobacteria; order Methylococcales; family Methylococcaceae; genus Methylomonas; species Methylomonas sp. PHL2-19. Next base: position 2,343,568 of record NZ_CP196839.1, on the reverse strand, counting down.
TCTCGAGATCGGTCAAATATTCCTTAAGATCGATACCTTGTTCGGGTAAATGCACGGCCGCGACTGCACCGGGAGTCGGCATCGCCAGCGCTTCACGCTCAGCGGGCCGCACAATGTGAATATCTTGCTCCGGCAATACAATCTGCACGCCTTCCGGTACTTCATAGCCCTGAAATTTTTCCGGTAAATCACTGACATCGACACTAGCATCCGGACTAATGATGGCTAAACGCTCGATCAAATTTGACAACTCGCGGACATTACCGGGCCAACTGTGTTGCATCAAGGTGGCGATTGCGCGAGGCGATAAACTGACGGTGCCCCGGTTGGCGGCTTCCATGCGGGCAATCAGGTCGTTGATTAAATAAGGAATATCTTCGGCTCTTTCCCGCAAGGCTGGCACTTCGATCGGGAACACATTCAGACGGTAGAACAAATCCTCTCGAAAGCGCTTCTCGGCAATTTCCTGTTCGAGGTGACGATGCGTCGCGGCAATAATCCGCACATCGCAATGGATGGTTTTATTACTGCCGACACGTTCGAAAGTGCGTTCCTGCAATACTCTTAACAATTTAACCTGCATCGGCATCGGCATGTCGCCGATTTCATCCAAAAACAGCGTACCGCCTTCCGCCATTTCGAAACGACCTTGCCGCGAAGTCAACGCGCCGGTAAATGCACCCTTCTCGTGGCCGAACAATTCGCTTTCCAGCAGTTCACCGGGAATAGCGCCGCAATTGACCGGCACGAATGGCCTGTCTCGCCGCGCAGAGGCACGATGCAGCGCTTGCGCCACCACTTCCTTACCTGTGCCGGATTCGCCGAGGATAAGCACCGTGGCGTCGGATTTGGCGACTTGATCGATCTGCGCACGGGTTTTTTGAATGGCTTTGCTTTTACCCGCCAGACCCTTATCAGGCAGCGATTTTTTACTGGCTTGCGCAGGCTGCGGCAAACTGTCCAATAGTTGGATCAATAGCGGGTAGACAGTCGGCCACTCCAAGGTTTTATTGACCATTTGCTGAATGGCGCTAACCACCTGCGGCCCACCGGCGTCCACCAGCAAAACCACAGGAATGTCGCCGACGCTTTCGGTGACCGTTTTGATCAAGCTGGCTTGCTTGTCTCCGCCGCAGCCGACAAATACCGCACCGAAACTGTCATGATCTCTAAACGCCGCTTCAAAATCGCTACTGGCAACCACCTCCACGCGATATTCCAAAAACCGGAGTATGCCTTCTACTTGCTGACTGCGGTGGGTGTTGTCATCAATGAGCAAAATTTCTGGCAAAGCCATGCGTATATTCTCTACAAACTACGTTGTTTTAAGGCGGAAGGGGGTTGCTGATTTTAAGTTAAGCATCGAATCCGGTTATTGTCAAAATGGCCCCATTTCAAGCTATTGCATAGTTTAGTTCATGTTATTTACATCGATTGACTAATCAGCCATCCCATTTTGCAGCTTGACAAATTTTCCACAACATAGAAACTAGCTCGATGTTTAACAACCAAGAGCCCCGTTGCCTTGAACGACATATCTTTGAGTATACTGTTCGGTATACTGGCAGCCTTACTGATTATTTCAGCTTTTTTTTCCGGCTCTGAAACCGCCTTGATGACGCTGAACCGTTATCGGTTGCAGCATTTGGTGAAAAAAAATCATAAGGGCGCGATTAAAGCCCATCAACTCTTAAAAAGGCCGGACCGTTTGCTGGGCCTGATCCTGCTGGGCAACAATTTTGTCAATATCCTGGCGTCGTCGTTAACAACCTTGATTGCCATCCGCGTCAGCGGAGATAACGCTATAGCCCCCGCTATCGGCCTGCTAACTTTCGGCATGCTGGTATTTTCCGAAGTAACCCCAAAAACCCTGGGCGCCCTCAAACCTGAGTTACTGGCATTACTATCCTCCTGGATTTACATTCCGTTATTAAAGATATTTTATCCCTTGGTATGGGTGATTAACGCTATATCCAGCCTGTTGTTATGGCCGTTCGGTATTAAAAGCACGAGTAATACGGCTATCGAATCGCTAAATAAAGACGAGTTAAAAAGTATCGTTTCGGATGCCAATCATTTGCCGGCTCGCTATCAAAACATGCTGTTGAGTATTTTAGATCTGGAATCCGCCAGCGTTACCGACATCATGACCCATCGCAATGAAATTATCGGTATCGATCTGGAAGAATCGGTCGAAGACATTATCGAACAACTACAAAATAGCCCGCATACTCGCCTGCCGGTATACAAAAAAAATATAGACCGGGTGATAGGTTTTCTACATTTACGTACGATTTTGGCACAAATTAGCGACCCTGATTTCGATAAACACAATATCACCAATAGCCTGTCCAAGCCTTTTTTCATTCCGGCCAGCACCTCGATTCACAAGCAAATGCAAATCTTTAAGGCCGAAAAACTCCGTATCGGCTTGGTAGTAGACGAATATGGCGATGTACAGGGCTTAGTGACGTTGGATGATTTATTACAGGAAATCGTCGGTGAACTAGTCTCGGAAGAACCCGATATAAAAATGCAAAAAGACGGTAGCTATCTGGTGGATGCCGGCGTAACCATACGCGAACTCAATCGCATCACCCACTGGGATTTGCCCACCGAAGGCCCGAAAACCTTGAATGGCTTGGTAATCGAATACATGGAAACCATTCCGGAACCAGGTACCAGCGTGAAACTGCATGGGCACATTATTGAAATAATTAAGCGCGATGAAAACGCGATCAAGCTGATTAAATTCAATCCCAAACGCTGACCAAAGTTTATTTTAGGCAAAAAAAAGGCGGTTATTTTTAATAACCGCCTTAGAAGCAATAGGAAGAAATATAACGCAACTTTAAACTATCAAACCGAACTAAAAAGTTAGGTTAATCATAGTGGCGAAAATTTCAAATTCAAATGTGACATATTGTCGCAGGTTGAGTTTGAGCGTTAAACAGTTCAGCAGTATGTAAATCGCTCGCTTACCTCAACCACCCCTTCCTTTTAAAGAAAATAAACGGCAATAATACCGAGATAGTCATCAATCCGAGTGCAAAAGGATAACCCAGCATCCACTGCAATTCCGGCATATTCTCAAAGTTCATACCGTAAATACTGGCAATCAGGGTGGGCGGTAACATTGCCACCGAAGCGACCGAGAAAATCTTGATCACCTTATTCTGATTGATATTGATAAAACCGACGGTGGCATCCATCAGGAAGTTAATCTTGTCGAACAAAAACGCGGTATGGCTATTAAGCGATTCTATATCGCGCAGAATTTGCTGCGCATCTTCCAACTGCGTGGTATTCAGCAGTTTGCGGCGAATCAAAAACGACACGGCGCGCTGAGTGTCGAGCATATTCCGGCGGATTCGGCCGTTTAAATCCTCCTCTGCGGCAATATCGGTCAAAATATCCGCAGCTTCTTCGTCGCTAATATCCTGGCTCAAAACTTTTTTGCTGACAATTTCCAACTGCTCGTAAATATTCTCCAGCGCGTCCGCGGAATACTCGGCTTCAGCGCCGTATAAATCCAGCAACATATCCTTGCAATCGGAGACAAAGCCTGGCTGCGTGCGTGCGCGTAAACGCTGTAAACGAAACACCGGCAATTCTTCGCTACGTACCGAAAACAACATATCGCCGCGCAATATAAATGCGACCGGTACGCTGCGCGATTTGCCTTCGCGATCCAGCAAAAAATCCGAATGTATATGAATTTCGTGCTGATCCTCGACGTAGAACCGGGCGCTGGCTTCCAAATCGGTCAAATCCAGGGGGTCCGGCAACTCCAGGCCATAATGTTGCCCGATAAGCAGCCGCTGCGCCTTGCTTGGCGCCAACAAATCGATCCAGATCGGCTTGATGGCGTACAAATCGTGGCGGCAGGTGATAGCGACCTTAGCGAGGCGACCTTCGACCAACTCGAATGCGCTCATTTGTCCCACGCCACAATGCGGTTCTCGGTCGCCGACCAATTCCTCGCGCAAGGTATCGGACAATTCCCAAAGCACATCGTCCTGTCTGGCTTCCTCGACCTGCTGCCAAACCAAGTTCGCATCTTCCAGGTCCAGAGCATGCAGAATTTGCCCAATTTCGATAGCAGACAGCCGCGCCAACAGACTACGCAGTTCCACCATGTGCTGCTTTTGTACCAAAGCAGTGATCAACTTGCGGCGCGGCATAGGCTGGTTATTCAGCATGCCTTCGACAAGCTTATGTTTTTTCAACAAATCGTTGATTGTTTGTAGCGACAAGAGCAACTCCGGAATAAAGCAAGCACCACATTTTTTATTCGGCGGGTATAAAACGGCTAACTTTAAACCAAAACGCTGACAAAAAATCCTTCGCCGCTCTTCGTTGAACGGCGAACTTCAGTAAATTTAGACAAAAGCATTTAATTTTGATGACACATCAAACGATGGATTGATGCAAACCATATGCTTAAAGTAGTCGCTGACAGATAATTTAGACAATATGCAAGTCCAGGCGCCACGTAAACTGACGCGGCGATAAGCAAGCAATTCCGAGTTAAATACGGCCGTATTGGTCTTCGTAACGGACGATATCATCTTCGCCTAGGTAGCTGCCGGACTGGACTTCCACCATTTCCAATGGAATCACCCCCGGATTCTCCAGGCTGTGAATAACCCCCAAAGGGATATAAATCGATTCGTTCTCAGTGACTAAAATTTTCTCACCGTTTTTATCTACCCAGGCCGTACCTTTGACAACTACCCAATGCTCTGCGCGGTGATGATGCTTTTGTACTGATAATTTGGCGCCGGGCTTCACGACTATACGCTTGGTTTGATGGCGCTCACCGGCATCGACCAAATCGTAATGTCCCCAAGGTCTGTAAACTTTACGATGCACGCTGGCTTCACTGCGTTTCAATTTTTTCAGTTGATCGACTACTTCCTTGACGTCTTGCACCCTATCCTTCGCGGCAATCATGACCGCATCGTCGGTTTCAACCACCACCAAATTATCCACACCGATCACCGCTACCAATTTGTTGGCCGAGTGAATATAGGAGTTGCAAGTATCCACCGTTAACACATCGCCTTTGATGGCGTTGCCGGCTGCATCTTTATCCGTTACGTCCCAAAGCGCGGACCAAGAACCGACGTCATTCCATTCTGCATCCAACGGGATCACTACCGCCTTATCGGTTTTCTCCATCACCGCGTAATCGATGGAATCTGATGGACATGTCGAAAAAATCTGCTTATCCAAACGCACAAAATCCATATCCGGTTTTGCCGCCCGCAAAGCTTCTCTACACACTTCCAGCATTTCCGGATTGAATTTTTCCAGCTCACGCAAAAAGCAACCCGCTTTAAAAGCGAACATGCCGCTGTTCCAAAAATATTCGCCACTTTCCAGATAGCGCTGCGCGGTTTGCAAATCGGGCTTTTCAACAAATGCGGCAACTTTATAGGCTTCACCATGGCGGGTATCGCCGCGCTTGATGTAGCCATAGCCGGTTTCCGGCTCGGTCGCGACGATGCCAAACGTCACCAAAAGATCCTGTTTCGCCAACAGTTCGGCTTGAACCACCGCCCGATGGAAAGCGGCACGATTACCGACCACATGGTCAGCCGGCAAAATCAACAACACATCGTCTTCGGAGCGTGCACTTAATGCCGCCATCGCTACGGCCGGTGCGGTATTTTTGCCGACAGGCTCCAAAATAATCGCAGCCGGTTTGATGCCGATTTCCCGCATTTGCTCTGCGAGCATAAATCGATGGTCTTCGTTACAAACCGCAATGGGTGCTTGTAGGCCGGCAACACCATCAAGCCTTAAAATCGTTTCCTGAAGCATGGTGTTGCCGCACACCAAGGGTAAAAATTGCTTGGGATACTGACCACGAGACAAAGGCCATAGCCGAGTTCCTGAACCGCCTGATAATACTACCGGGATCATAATGTCGTTTTCCTTACGGGCTGAATGAAAATGGGTTGGTCTAGTCTAACATTTAGGTAACTGCTGGGGTCAAGCCTTAGATTACGCAATTTAACTCGCAAATTTGCCCCTTCGTTTTCATTGAATTGTCACAATAAGCTCAGCGCAGCCGTTTAATCACAACAAGCTACCGCGAGCTGTTTCAATTTTTGCCGGGCCACATCGTAATCTCCATCCGGGGTTTCGGTATACATAACGACAAGCAACTCGGCGGATGCATCACCTGACAAACGTTTCAGCAACTGCCACCATTTCGCCAGATAGGCATTGGCGGTATTTTTGTTGCCAATCCGATACCAACGCTCAACCAACAAACTCCGATGCGTACTGTTTAGTACCGCTTCTTCAATATCGCCACTTTTATCGGCCGCCCACGGCATGGCAATGACGTCGTCATGCAGCATCCGCCATATCGGGTGTTTTTGCGGCACCAGATAATTTTGCGAATTAACCAGTTCACCACCTTGGGTTTCATCGCCAAAATTGGCAAAATACATACCGACTATGGTTTGACCATCGCTTAAATAAACTTTGGCATCCGCCACCACGCCCTTAAAACTGGGCACCCAACCCCAATCGGGCGCTGCAACCGGCTGCCAATCAGGCGAAGACGGGCGGCTAAAGCGCTCGGGTACCTCGACGTGGGCGGCCTGTAGTGCGGATAGACCTTGTGACGCAAACGGCCAAATGAAAACGCATAAAGCGGTTACTGTTAAGGCTGGCCAATAATGTTTGTAAATCGTTGCAGCATCAGCAAGGTTAGAGTCACCCGCCAAATCCGGGGTCGATGCGGCCGCTACCCCAGCATCCGAATCGTGCCAAAAAGAGCCAAAATAAAACAACGCAAACATGACGATCCCAAAAAACACCCAGCCGTAAACGATGTGATCGACACCCGCAGCCAGCTTCATGTTACTGAAGTGGCCTATCATCACAATCAAATAGGCGCGCAGACCGTTAGCTAAAATCGGCACCAAAAACGAGAGCGTAATGAAGATAGTCCGTTTCTTGTAGCTGCTGTAATTGAGATACGCATAGACCGAACCCAGTGTTAGCGAAGAAATCAAATAACGTAAACCACTGCAACCCTCTACCACCGACCAGTTACCCGAGGTTAGCGTAAAAAACAAGCCTTCCCGGTAAACACTCATTCCGGTCAGCCGTATCAGCGTAACGACAAAGGTGGCGGTGTATTCCATTAAAGGCGGAATAAATGCTTCCCCGAATGGCACCATCAAAAATAAAAACACTATCGGAAATAACATTTGCGCGACGGTATGGCTGCCAAGCACGGCCCAAAAACCACCGACCAAAACACCAACCACTGCCCATTGCTGAATCACCGCAACATGCACCAAATCCGCAATTAACCAGCCAAATCCGCTAACGATAATAAACAGCAAACCTAACGGGCTAAAAGCCGGCCGTAAATCTCGATAGAGCTCCCGGCGCGACCAAATCAACCAAAGACTAACCGGGGCCACTAAAAAACCGTGCGTGAATGTGTCTGACCGAGACCAAATAGCAACAATTTCTGACCAGGTCTCAAAAAAAGCCGCTACTGAAACCAGGGTAACCAACACGACGCCCAGCAGCGGTCTACGCCAGTGTTCAGGCAGTCCTAAAGCTTTTAACATTCTAATTCCTCTGCTATTTAGAGTTTTGTTATGGTTACTCAACTACGAACGCCCGTGTCGTCTGCCTGTTATTGAGCCTAGACTCATTCCAAAGTTTAGCGAATGGCTATTTACCGCTGTTATCATAAGCCTGCTGCTATGTCGACCACATCTAAAGTTTGCGCTGTGGTTTTCAGCTAGTTCACTAATCTCTGCTACGATAAAAGTTCAGTGCGTTCGTCGACCCAATATTCAGGCTTTTTAATTATTAAACAAAATCCATGGTAGTTCTGTTTTTTTTAGGTTTCTGGCTGGCCTGCCTTACCGGCTTATGGCTGTGGAAAAAATCCCTATTTATCGCTACCTGGCGTGAGCCCTATTTTGCCGATACGCCGGTTTTAATCGAAAGCGACGACTGGGGGCCGGGTGGCGACTTCCACGCAGCGCGTTTAACAGAGTTGCTCTCCATGCTGGCTCAACACAAAGACGCTGTAAACCGCTCTGCGATACTTACCGCCGATATGGTGTTAGCCGTTCCGGATTTAGCAAAGATCGAATCCACGGGCCAATACCACAGGCGCATGCTGGACAAAGACTTCCCGGCCATTTTTGCAGCACTGCAACAAGGCATACAACAAGACACTTTAGTGCCGCAACTGCATGGCATGGAACACCTGAACGGCAAGGCCTTCGCGGAATTATGCCGGCAACAAGACCCCCGCCTGGCAACCGCCCGCGCAACTAAGGATTGGTGGGACTGGGAAAAACTGGATTCACCGCTACAAGGCCACTATGTAGACGGACGCAATTTACCTACCCAGGCAATTGACGCTGCGGAAGCCAATTCACTGGTCGCAAATGCCATGCAATGTTTTACCGGCATGTTCGGCTATCCCAGCCTCAGCACAGTCGCCCCGTGCTATTTATGGAACGATGAGATCGAACAAAGTTGGCAACAGCAAAATATCATCGCCATTCAAACTGCTGGCTACCGCTGTACCGGGCGCAATGAAACCGGACATTATTTTCAGGATCCTCCGCTGATACGGGTCGGCAATACCAATCGTTTCGCACAACTTTACCTCGTTCGCAACGTGATGTACGAACCTGTTGACGGCAAAAACACACCGGCCAGCGCGTTTGCCGAAGCTGAAATGGCTTATCGCCAAGCCCTGCCTGTGAGTATTTCCACACATCGCTACAATTACACGCGCTCAGACGACGAATGCCAACAAGCTATACGTGGGTTAGACCATCTTTTAGGGCAAATCAGGGCAAATTTGCCCAACGTTCGCTTCTTGGCGTCCCCGGAACTCGGCGAATTCTTGCAAAACAAAACCGACAATATCGTGAATCGTTTCAATCAGCGTCAATGGCCAGCAATTAGCTTAGCTGCGACGCACCGCAAAACCGGTGCATTTCTATACCGTCTATACTACAGACACAGAAAATTAGCGCTGATCGGTTATTGCACCGGATTAATTGTACCGGCGTGGTTGATCTGCAAAACCAGTCTATAACCATTCTAACGTATCGAAAATTTTGATTAGCCCAAAATGAAAATCAGCGCCGTCATTCCAGCGTATAACAGCGCGACATTCATTCGTGCCGCCATCGAAAGCATCCAGGCGCAAACCAGCAAAGTTGACGAGATCATCGTGGTGGATGATGGCTCCACGGACAACACCGAACAAGTCCTTAAGACGTTTGCCGATACCGTCATTTATCACAAACAAGCCAATCAAGGCCCGTCCGCCGCGCGCAATAAAGGCATAGAATTGGCTAGCGGTGACTGGATTGCATTTCTGGATGCCGATGATCAATGGACTGTGGACAAAACCACCAAGCAAATCCAAGCATTGCAAACCAATCCGGAACTCCACCTGATTGCCGGCGACATGACGGAAATCGACAACGACGACCAACTGCTAACCCAATCGGTGTTAGCCAAACATAAAATGTTGGACTATTTCCAACAGCTGGCCGGAAAACCAATTCCCAACGCCCTTGCTGCGTTAGTGAAAAAAAATTTTATACCGACGGGTACCGTTTTGGTGAAGCGCCAAACCTTGCTTGAAGCAGGCATGTTCAATACCGAGATTCGCTATGGAGAGGACTTGGAGTTGTGGGCAAAAATCGCCACATTTCACGCAGTAACGTGCCTTCCCGACATTTTGATGCTGCGCCGCCAGCACGGCAACAATGCCACGCAAGCCAGCGAAGGTATGTTAATAGACTTGACCAAGGTGACTGAGTCTATTCGGAACTTCGCCTCGCCCCAGCTAATTGCCCAAGGCGTTTCGCCAAATAGTTTAGTGGCAGAGGCGCAATGGACGCTTGGCTACTGGTATTTCAGCGGCGGCAATAATGCCAAAGCCAGAGAAGCCTTTAAAAAAAGCCTCTCCCAGGACTTCACACTTAACAATCTACTCTATCTGATTTTCAGTAACTTGCCAGCCAGCTTAATTTATGCGCTACGTGTCATTAAACAAAAATTCGCAAAATCCTGAGTATATGAGAATATTCCTTAACGCTTTCTACGCTGATATTGCCAAACTCTGATTTCATGTCTACCAACAACCTCCCAAAAAGAATTATCTATGTCGAAAACGGAATTGGTTATGGTGGCGCCATTATCTGTTTGAGGCATTTAGTCAGAAACCTTGATCGTGATCGCTTTCTACCTCTAGTTGTTACAGGACGCAACGGTCCGCAATATCGGGAGATTGCCGATGAAGCCTTATGGAAACACATCCCGGACCGTCATATAGACATCGTGGCGTGGCGTGCAAAAGCGGAATCGATTCAATGGTTAACGAAGGTGTCTCCCCTGCGGTTTTTCGTCAATCAACTGATAGCCAGAAGCGACGACTTATTTAATTTTTTACCGTTTTTTCTCGACTTGCTTTGGACTGCATGGCGTTTCAAAGCCGACTTGATCCATGCCAATAACGAGCCGCTTTGTAACAGAGCCGCACTCTTGGTAGCCAAGATTTTGCGTATCCCCAGTATTTGCCATGTCCGTGGCAACCCTGACGGACCGCATTCAGCCCGCTGGGCTTATTCCCTACCCGATCATTTTGTGTCCGTCTCCCATTGGGTTGCCAATAGCATGCGTGAAAAATTAGCCGTGCAGGACGAGAAAATTAGCGTGGTCTATGATGGCATCGCTTTGGATAAGCTGAACAACCAAGCAGGTGGCTCCTTATTTAGGCAACGATTCGATTTACCTGAAAATATCTTTATCGTAGGTTTAGTAGGCTTACTTATTCCTTGGAAAGGGCACCAACTATTTATCGACGCGGCTAAAATACTGCAAGACCAAATACCCCATTTGAAAATGCTGATTGTCGGTGGAACGCCAGACGATTGCATCCCTTACGAACGAGAGCTTAGAGAACGTGTAAGACTGGAATCGTTATCGGATACCGTCAACTTTATCGGCCACGTCAGCGACATGATAGAAGCCTACAAAGCGCTGGATATTGTGGTCTCAGCATCCACTAGCCCCGAACCATTAGGTACGGTCGTCATCGAAGCGATGGCGTTAGGCCGGCCATTGATCGTACCAAACCATGGCGGCGGCGCGGAGATGGTTGAAGATAATCAAACCGGACTATTATTTAACAGCGGTGACGCGGAAAGTTTGGCAGCGTCTATCCTTAAGTTTTACCGCTCCAGCGAGTTGATGAATCGGTTAGCCAGTAACGCCCGGGCCAAAGCATTAGCAACCTTCGACGTCCGGCAGCACACAGAAGCGATACAGTCCATATATCAAAAGTTTTTATAAAACAGTATTTGAGCAAATTCATGCCCCAGAAAAAAGTCAGACTACTTACATTGCTATTTATTGCCTGTATCCGGAATGCGGCAGCCGAGTTCCCGAAAACCGACGCCGATTACGCCTTCTTACCACCCTACTGCAAGGCTCGCGCATCCGATCAAAAATCGCCTGACTACCAAAGCTGGAACCGAAGGCTCGGCGACGACTTCATTCACATCCACCACTATTGCGCAGGCTTACACACCATGAATCTAGCCTTCAGAGCCCATGATGAGGCTGAAAAACAGGATAAATACCGCGGGGCAGTGGGCGATCTTCTGTATGTACCGGAGCATGCCTCACCCGCTTTTAAGTTAATGCCAAAAATATTTTACGATCTCGGTCAAGCCTACCAATTCATGGGTGAAATTGATGAAGCAATTGCCGCCAACTTAAAGAGTATTTCGCTTGATAAAAACAACTCTTTTCCTTATGCCGCCTTGAGCAGTTTGTATCAAAGAAAAAACATGAAAACAGAAGCTAAAACCATTTTAGAAAAAGGCTTGGAACACAACCCCAACTCGAAAATATTGCTTAAACGCATGAAGAATTTCAAATAATCCCCATCTATAATTAAAAGCTTAACCGCTACCGATTGGATTATTCAGTTAAAATAAATACCCATGTTACGAATCGCCAAAAACTTATACACCTACAGAGAGCTAATAGCCGCACTCACCTGGAAAAACATCGTTATCCGCTATAAACAAGCATACCTCGGAATTTTATGGGCTGTATTAAAGCCTATTATGTTAATGCTGGTATTTACCTTGGTTAAAGGTTTTGTGGGGATAGAAACCGGAGGCTTACCTTATCCGCTTATTACGTTTGCAGCACTAATACCTTGGGTATTTTTTCAGGAATCAGTTTCTGAAGGCGTCAATAGCGTGACTTCGAATGCCAATTTGATCAAAAAAATATATTTCCCGCGTGAAGTGTTTCCGTTAACCGCGATGGTTACCAAACTAGTGGAATTAGTTATCAGTTTTGCGATATTGGCGGCCATGATGATTTATTATCATGTCATGCCCACTCTCCATGCGGTCTGGATACCGGCTTTCGTGCTATACACGATGATAGTCGCCTTAACAATCAGCTTCTTTGGCGCAGCGATGAATGTATACTACCGCGATATAGCTCAAGCAATACCAATAGCATTATCTTTATTGATGTACGGTTCCCCAGTCATCTATCCGTTGGGCTTGGTACAAAAGAAATTAGTTATCGAACAGGCAGCGGGCGAGTGGTCTAATGATCTGTATTTTTTATACACACTTAATCCTTTAGTGGGCATTATAGATGGATTTCAAAGTGTTTTAATTAGAGCAACAGAGCCCGATTTAAATGTAATTTATCCGGGGTTAATTTTGATTTTGGTAATACTACCGTTCAGCTATTGGTTTTTTAAGCGCGCGGAAAGTTGGTTCGCCGATGTCATATAATATTCGGCAAAAAACTTTAAAATTACATCATTAATTAACATATATGGCCATCATAGAAGTCAACCACCTCACCAAGGAATATCAACTCGGTCACCTTACCAGTTTGAAGGAAACCGCTTTAAACACCATGAGACGCCTCGCCTTCCAACCGGTTCAGGAGCGCGAGCGTTTCAAAGCACTTGACGATGTCAATTTTCACATCAATGAAGGTGAAGTGGTCGGTATCATCGGGCATAATGGCGCAGGTAAAAGCACTCTGCTCAAGCACTTGGCCAATATCAGCAAACCCACCAAGGGTGAAGTCATTGTTAAAGGCAGCGTAGCGCCGTTGATTGAAGTGGGCGCAGGTGTCAATCCGGAACTGACCGGCCGGGAAAATATCTATCTTAACGGCGCTATCCTAGGTATTCCCAAAAAAATCATTCAACAGAAATTGGATGAAATCATTGATTTCTCCGAGCTGGAACAGTTTATTGACACACCGGTTAAACGTTATAGTTCCGGAATGACGGTAAAACTGGGATTTTCTATTGCTACCAGCATGGATGCCGATATTCTGATTATCGACGAAGTATTGGCTGTAGGCGATTTAGCATTTCAGCGAAAATGTTTCGACCGCATGGAAGAAATTATAAAAAGAAAAAACAAAACTGTCCTAATAGTTAGCCATAATATTCGCCAAATCAGTCGCATATGCAGTAGAGCTATTCTACTTAGTAAAGGCAAGGTTCTGAATGACGGCAATAGCGATAAAATATGCGATCAATTTTACGAAATAAATAACGAAAAAATACAAAAGCAAGCAGAAATTTTACCGCAAAACACATTAAATTATCAAAGCGCAAATGAGTTTAAGTTAATTTCTATAGAAATAATAGATTACAATAAAAAACCAGTTGAATTTATTGAATCACGATCATCATTGAATGTTAGAGTAAAATTTGAACTCAAAAAGTTTTTTAGAAAACCAGAAATAATAATCGGAACACACACCACGGATTTTGTTTACTTGTCAGCAAGCTCTACTTTGACTTTCGCTGATCGTCCAGACTATGAACCAGGAGTACACGAAGTAATTTACTCCGTTGACTCATTCCCTTTAATCCATGGAACCTACTGTGTCAGGTTAGCTATGTTCGATGAAAATAGAGGTTTGATATTCGGTGGCGAATCACTCAAAACATTTCAGGTCACCGAATCTTATGGAGTTCGCAATGAACAAGGTTGGTTGACATTAAATCTGCCTACCACATGGACACTTAATGGTCAGCAATACCTAGCTAAAGAGTTTAGTCATGCCTAACAGCCTGGTGAATAACTCTTTTTAGCAGCTAGTCGAACTTATATTTAGCAACAAGGAGATAGCATTAATACTAAATAAAGTCTACCTTCAGTTGAATTAGTGATCAGGATATATTTTTTCACCAACATGCTAAAACTGTAGAAATGTTTCAATACAAAAAAGATATATTTTTACTTGGGAACAGAGTTTTTAAAAAATCACAATGTGACGCACATACCAAAACTAGACATGAAAGAACAAACAAGTGTAGTTAATAAAGAAAATCATCTTATAAGGCGGATAAAGAGCAAAATATGGGGGCTGTTAAAAAAACGCAGCATAAACATAATAATTTTCAGCAAAGATAGAGCATGCCAACTGGAGTTGTTACTTAGAAGCATGAGGAAGCATTGGCCTGAATCATTTGTGCATAATATAAGAGTTCTGTATGCCTATAGTAATAATGACTACAAGAAAGGTTATGAAATATTATCTTCTGAATACAACTGTGTTTCGTTCGTCAAGGAAAATAACTTCAAATTCGACTTATTATCACTTTTAGAAAAAAAATATTTCACTGTTTTTTTCGTTGACGACATTATATTTAAAGAAAACTTTTCACTATCAGAAAATGAATTAACACAATTTGAAAAAAGAAAAGATATATTATGTTTAAGCTTGAGACTACATCCAAATTTAACATACTGCTACGCAGAGAACATAGAAATGGAACCAACAAATACGACCATTTGGAATTGGCATGAAAAAACAGGAGATTATGGCTACCCTATGTCGCTTGATGGGCATATATTTAGAACCCTACAGCTAAAACCTTTACTCGAAAAAATAAAGTTCACAAATCCAAATACTCTTGAAGCGGAGATGGCGAACAATCCATTACCAGAACCTAAAATACTGTGCTTTACACAATCGAAGATTATAAACAATCCATGCAATATTGTTCAAAATACTTATAACAATCGCCACGGCATTATAGACAGCATTTTTTTTAACCAGAGGTATCTGCAAGGCGAAAGAATTAGTCTTGACAACATCACTCACTTAAAAAATACAGCCTGCCACCAAGAAATTGAAGTAATTTTTCGCCATAAAAACAAACCAACCACTTAAATGCTTAACCATTTAGTTACAATAATAATGCCAGTTTATAATGGGCAAGAATATATTCAAAAAGCAATAGAAAGCATTTTAATTCAAACTTACAAAAATTTTGAATTAATTATAGTTAATGATGGCTCAACCGATAACACTGAATCCATTATTAAATCATACCTAAAAGACCCGAGAATAATGTATTTTTACCAGCAGAATATGGGTGTATCTGCAGCTAGAAACTTCGCTTTTAGCCAATCCAAGGGGCAGTTAATTGGGTTTCTTGATAGCGATGATGAATGGGATCATAAAAAACTTGAGATACAAGTTGAATACTTCAAAAACCACCCAAATACATGCCTGCTTTTTAGCGACTATTTCATAAAAAATGAAAAAACCGGAAGCAAAATCGACTCATCAACATTCCTACCTAATAACAATAAAAATTGGAACCTACACACCCTATTTAGGCAAAACTTTATTGGCACCCTAACTGTTTTGATCCATAGGAACTTTCTGCTGTACGATGACCTTTTTGATGTACAGTTAAAAGGAGCTGAAGATTACGAACTTTGGTTGCAATTAGCACTAAACAATTGCTTTGATTATATTCATCAGCCTCTAGCCACTTATAGGCAACATAACTCCAACACCAGTTCCGATGAAATCATGATGTGTGAACAAGAGATCAAGGCCATTTACTCTTTCCTAGAAAAGAAACCTGAAGCTCGGGTGATATTGGGGCAAGAAAATATAAATAAAAAGCTCTTTAACTTGTACAATGAAATTGGCGACCTATACAGCTGGATTGTTAAAGACAAAACCAAAGCAAGACATTTTTATATCTTTGCTTACAAACACCAACCAATTAATTTAAATGCAGCCATGAAAATAATCAATACTTTTATACCAAGAAAACTTATCAGCTACATTACATGGAAAAAAGAAAACTTATTTAAGCTTTAATCCTTTATAAAATATTCACTCCTTAGGGCTTCTTTTTTATTAACTTCAACATATCTCTCAATCCTTAACTTAAGACGGACATTCTTGTGTCTTCATATATATCAGTAATAGTACCGTGTTTTAATCAGGCCAGGTTTCTCCCTGATGCAATTGAGAGCCTACTAGATCAAACTTATACCGAATGGGAATGTATCATTGTAAATGATGGCTCAACCGATAATACAGAGGAGATTGCTCGGAATCTATCAAGACTGGACGAAAGAATTCGAGTCATTACCCAGGAAAACAAAGGATTATCGGCAGCTCGTAATACAGGAGTTCATAATGCCAAAGGGGAGTTCTTTCAGTTTCTCGATGCCGACGATAAAATTGAGAAATCTAAATTTACCAATCAAATAGATTATTTAAAATCACACCCGGAAGTCGATATTGTATACGGCGACGCTAGATATTTTACCAATGAAAATCCAGATTTGCGCGAGTACGGCTTTCTTGAACATAGAATGACCAGCTCCTGGATTGTTAATTTGTGGAACGAGCCTGGTATTTTTTTTGAAAAGCTATTAATCAGATGCTTATTTGCTGTCAACTGTCCACTAATTAAACGCTCAGTTTTTGATTCAGTAGGCCTCTGGAACGAGAACCTAGAGGCACTTGAGGACTGGGAGTTTTGGTTAAGATGCGCAGTTATTGGCATTAATTTCAAGTTTAATGACCCACCTGACACTCTAGCTCTAATACGCATGCATTCGGTTAGCATGAGTAGAGATACTGACCGAATGCAAAAATCATCAATACAAATGCGAATAGCCATAGGAAAGATGCTTAAAATACCAAGCCATAGGCTAATCAATTTTAGAGAAGGATTAAAAGTAATAAATACCAATAACCCACCTAACAAGTACAAGCACTTAAACTCATTGGCTATTGCTAACATTTGCCAGCCGGTTTTATTAAATTATTTGGCATTTTTAATCAAAAGTAACCTTTACTCAAAGTAAATCATCCACATTTATAAACCGATGCGAACTTGTTCTTTAAAAAGCAAGTTAAGTTATTTTTTCAAACATGATCAACCAGCTAGCTGTTATTAAGGTTTTATTTGTACAACACGGTGCGACCGTGATGGGCGGCGTCGAGCGACTGTTGTTACAAATCTCGGGGTCCTACCGGGACAGGGGTATTGAATCCATCGTAGTATTGCCCGAAGACGGGGAGCTAGTAACCCGTTTAAATGCTATCGGCATAAAAACCTATATTATCCCGAGCATTTTATTCCCTGGCTCAAACAACGCCGGCATCAATCTATACCTTGCAGGTACTATCGAACGAGCACAAGCGGTATTACAGATCATTAAAGACGAAGCAATCGATATAGTTCATACCAATACTGTCTACCCATTCGATGGCGCTTTAGCGGCAAAAATGGCCAATATTCCGCATATCTGGCATGTACATAGTAATTTCGATATCGATACCACTCCTACGCTGCTAAAGGCCTACAACTTATCCGATCAAGCGATTAGAGCGCTTTACGCCGCTCTTTGCGATACTTTGGTAGGGGTGAGTAGCCGTACTTTGAAATTTTTTGAAGGAGACCCCAGGATTTCCTCGCGTGTCATTTTGAACGCGCTCAAGATAGACGAGTTTGATCATAAAACCTTATCCCAAAGCGGCGAACCAAACTTACGCGATTTATTAAAAATTAATACTAATGACCCGATAGTCGGCTTCGTTGGCAGGATATGCGATCAGAAAGATCCTTTAACATTTGTGCGAGCGGCCAAACTTATTTCCGAAAAAAATCCGGAGGCGCATTTTGTAATCATTGGCCCCCCAGATGATAAAACTCTAAAAAAGCTAGTCGAAGACGAAATTTGCCGTTCTCGTAATCCAAGCCATTTCCATTTCCTAGGCGAAAGAGAGGACGTTCCTGCCCTGTTGCCGCAACTCAGCGTCATACTCATCACATCGATATTCGAGGGACTTGCCGGCGTCTGCCTTGAGGCCCTTGCAGCACGCTGTCCTACCGTGTCAACACGTTGTGGAGGTTCTGAGGACGTAATTGTGGATGGTGAAAACGGTTTTTTGGTCGATATAGGGGATTATGAAGCTATAGCGCAACAGGCTTTGAGAATTATTGAAGATCCTGAGCTCTCTAATAATTTAAAGATTTCCGGAAGAAAAATAGTTGAAAAAAACTTTTCCTGGGAATGCTTTATCGATAATTTTATAGCTTTATATTCTGAATTACTGAAAAAAAACAATGATCGGCAAAAATCCGACCCGGCCTTGGAGCTCTGCTTTCATCTTATCGCGCAAAATGCTGCGCTAAACTTAAAGCTCGAAGCCCACAATTCCAGACTTATTGAATTGGAAGGTTTTTTTGAGCGACTGCAAAACAGTAATGTATACCGCCTCACCAAGTATATTTATAAAATACTTGGCGGGCATGTAAGGTCATAAAAACCAATCATGCATATTAGGCCAAACGAAATGGTGCCGCCATCCATCAGCGTCATCATGGCCGTTTACAATACTCAACGGTATTTAACGGAAGCCATTCAGAGTATTCTGTCGCAATCTTTTACGGACTTTGAATTGGTGATCGTCGATGACGGGAGCACCGATGGCAGCCCGGAGATTTTGAAAAATCTCGCCCAACAAGATTCGCGCATTAAACTCATCACTCAAGTCAATGCCGGCATAGGTGCAGCAACCCAAAGAGGCATTACCGAAAGCCAAGGTGAATATATCGCCATTATGGACTCCGACGATATTTCCCTCCCCGATCGACTAAAGCTACAGAAACAGTTCCTCGATCAGCATCCAGACATTGACGCGGTCGGTAGCCAATGGCGAATGTTGCACGCCGACGGGCGAGATATTGGTATCGATACGCACCCGCTTGATTCAGAGAGAATTTCGGTGTTGATGTACGCTTTTTTTTCGCTGCATCACCCGACCACGATGATTAGACGACACGCATTGGAAAAAGTGGGTGGCTACTCCGTAGACCGCAGTTGTCTGGTACCCGACTACGATGTATTTATGCGCATGCAATTGGCGGGATGCCGGTTCGCGAATCTGCCGGAAATTCTGTTCATCTGGCGCTTAAATCCAGCCAGTACCACACACCACAAAGCGCGAGCACAGTGTGCTTCGGTAGCGGAGGTTCGCGATGCGGGATTTAACCAACTGCTATTAGACGATCCTCGACGAGCTGCGGACACCGCAAAAACGGTTATTTGTACTTTTCCAACCGGCACATGGCAAGACGAAAGAATCAAACAACTATTACCCGAGCAGGGACCGTCATTGTTGTATCGCACCTGGCGGAATCTGCCAGACGCTACCTCGGGAGACCGTCTTAACAAGGCGCTGGTCTTGTGGCTGGAAAAGCCGGAGCTCTATTGCGAAAACTTGCGCGAACAACTGCTCGCCAACGACAAGCCTTGGTTGGCGGCATTACTCAATGCCTACCGCGGCATCGAAAACCTAGACCTAGCCCTGAATCCCGATACGCTGGCGATTATCCCCTGCAATCAGATAGCGGTAAGTTTATTCGTTACCTATAACCAAGCTGGCGAAGATTTCAATCAACGTCTGCAACAAGCCTTCGCCTTGAAGGCTCAGGCCAAGTTTTCGATAGAAATTATTGTAGTTTCGGTCAAACCAGAACTTAGCCTGAAACCTTTTATCCCGTTACTTGCCACTCATGATTGTATTTTCGATGAAAACGGCCTTGCGTGGCACACGGCATTGCATAGGGCTAAAGGTGCTTATTTTGCATATTTGGAAGACAATTTTAGATTCAATATCGATGTAATATTGAAAATCCTGGCTAGTCACATCCAGCACAAAACATCTATTTCATTTATGCCGGATACTCGCTACTTTAGCGAAGCATGCGATGAAAAAGGTCAACCGGCTCTAGATAATCAATTCCATCCAGTTTGGACACGTAGCACTCTACTTGGAAAAAATCGCGTTCAGTCTAGTCACTTTATTCATCATCGCTCTTTATTAGACAACTTAAAAGGCAATTTAGCAGAGCTGGGGGGGGCAACAGGGCGATACTTGGGTAGATACTTGGCAATTAGAAACGAATTTAACATTATTGATGGAGCTGTTAGCTATTTTATGCCAGGAATAATTTTAAACGCCAACCCATTGCCTTTATTTCAACAAACTGTTGGCGATTGGTATCTGGATTATGGCATGACAAACTTTCCTGATCTTGTATTCCATGACAACTTGTCAAAATCTGAAATTGCACATTATGCTCAAACCCTTTCAACAGCTTGGCTCAACAAAAATTTATATATATACCAAGGTAATATATCGGTACTGGAAAGCTTCTACCTCAATCGTGTCAATTTAGCGATCAGGATACCATTATTTAGATATTTACTCGCACACAATAAGAAAACTTATTTACTCGCCTTCTGGCGGAAGAAGGATTATCTAAATGCAACTTTGGCTTTATTTTATTGTGTTTATCAGACCATAGCTGTTCGTTTGTTTTCTCCGTATAAAAAATGAAAACTCTACATATTTTCCATAATAGTGATTTAAAAAACGGGGTTGACAAAACCACCTGCACCTTGATGGTCGCATTAAAAAAACTAGGCATCGAACCTATCGCGGTGGTGCCCAAAGCTGGCAATGTCACGGAATATTTACAGTCTCAAGCGATTCGTTACTGGCTGGTCCCATATTCCTGCTGCGTAAGCCGAACAGAACGGGCGCAATTTAAGTTTTACGGAGATTCTTTTGCACAATTAGACAATTTAATTACGTTGATACAGCAGGAAAACCCTGACATTATTCATATTAACACCGGTCATTTACTGCATGCCGGTATTGCCGCCGCTCGTCAAAGAATACCGGCCATTTGGCACATTCATGCACCGTTTGCGGAAGATTTGTCCCGTTATGAATCCAGCATTGGCACCGGCGGCTATATTCACCTTTTAAAACAATTGAGCAGCCGCATCATCGGCGTATCAGACGACGTTGCTAAATCGCTATCGGAATATTTACCCGCTGACCGAATAAAAACCCTCTACAACGGCATCGATATAGAAGATTTGCGTAGTTCTGCCAAGTCATCTTCAACCGATATACGCGCAGAATTGGGCCTTTCCGCAGACGCAAAATTGGTAATCGGCGTGGGCCGCATCTCTGCGCAAAAGGACTTTGCTGCCTTTGCCAGGGTAGCCGCCAAGGTCGTTACGTTTAAATCGGATTGTTATTTCCTTATCGCCGGCCCAAAACAGGAACCGGAAGCTGTCCGCCTGTTGGAAGACGAATTAGAGCGTGGCCAATTAAACAACAAGTTACATATACTCGGACCGCGAGATGACATTGCCGCCCTGCTGGCACAAAGCACTATATTTCTCTCCACGGCAATTTTTGAAGGCCAGGGTATTGCCGCGCTGGAGGCAATGGCTGTGGGTACGCCAGCGGTCGCAATGGCGTGTTCGGGTCTACGGGAGTGCATCGTTAACGAACACGACAGCATTTTAGTAGATCCGGGCGATGAAAATTCCGCCGCCACGGCCATTTTGCGCCTGCTGGACGACCCGGAATTGGCTCAAAAACTCACCGCCAACGCCCGTATCTCCGTCGCTGAAAAATTTTCCAGCCAAAAATACGCTAAGCAATTTTTGAACATCGCCAACGCTGCGCTGGCCTACGGCCCGGCGGCGATTTCTGATCAAGAACTTGATCTGCTATCGGGATTATTGGGACAAATCAATAATGCCCATCTGCGTTTGCTAGGCTTTGAACAGCAAACCTTAAATCAACGTATAAAAGGCATTCTCTGGGAGTGGCGCCAACAGCTAAAGGCAATATTCCAATAAAAGCTCGAATTGCCACAATTTGATTTAAAATAAATTTCGCACAATCAACGGCCTGATTCAGGCGAATCCAGTATGCGACAAACTACTGATATATCTCAAGCTAAACCACTCATTTCCGTGATTATGCCTTGCTATAACTCGGCACATATCATTGAAAAAACCATCGGCAATCTGTATCAACAAACTTTCAAGAATTTCGAATTGATAGTCGTTGACGACGGTTCATCGGATAACTCGCTAGAGGTTTTGCAGACAATAACAACGCTGTATCAAAATATATTAGTTATTTCCCAACAGAATAAAGGCCCCGGCCCTGCGCGCAATCGCGGATTGGAAGCCGCATCAGGAGAATTTATCGCCTTTCTGGACTCCGACGACAGTTGGCACCCTGAGTTTCTGGCAAAGCTTCATCATAAGCTTGAAGAAAAACCGGATAGCGTACTCGCATACTGCGGCTGGCAAAATATTGGTCTGAGCGCAGAAAAATCCCAACCTTATATTCCGCCTGATTACGAAGAAAATGATAAGTTTGCCGTTTTGTTGCGCAGTTGCCCTTGGCCAATTCACGCCGCATTGACGCGCAAATTTGCCATCGATCAAGTTGGAGGTTTTAACGAACACTGGCTAACCGCTGAAGATTTCGATATGTGGATCAGAATTGCAATGTTTGCCCATATTGTCCGCGTTCCTGAAGTATTGGCTTATTATCACCATCAACAAGGCGAACAAATTTCCAGCAACCGACTTAGGGCCATACTAAATCATTGGGGCGTGCAAAAAGGCTTGCTGCGAGACTTTCCCGTAATATCGCAAACGCTGGGTGAAGCTAAAACCGATCTTTTGACAAAAGGCCAGTTATTGCAAAGAGCTTATGAGTTTTATTGGAAAAACGATTTACCTAGCGCGCATCATTTATTTAGAAAAACCTTGGGTTTGGGGTATTTTGGTATGAAGGACTTAAAATATATTCTACCCAGTTTACTGCCTCTAGCGCTTTACCTGGTTCTAATAAAAAAAATACGGAGTTAATATTCCATCAGCCACGCTTATCACTTTAAAACCGACAAAGATTAATCGTGAGCCCAACATCCTTATTTCGCTTCCCATTCCAGGCTATGGGTACTCAATGCGAAATCCAATTGATTGCCACGGAGCATAAACAGGCCAAGCGTATTGCCGATATAGTAACAGCCGACGTGCAACGCTTGGAGGGCTTGTATTCGCGGTATAAACCCGACAGCCTGCTTTCAAGCATCAATCAAGTCGCAGCCATGGGAGGCCGCATTACCGTGGATGAGGAAACGGCTGGCTTACTGAATTATGCTGCAACCTGTCATCAACAAAGCGACGGCCTGTTCGACATCACGTCCGGAATTTTACGGCAGGCTTGGCGTTTCGAATCCGGCCAGTTGCCGGATGAACAACTAATTAAAACACTATTGAAAAAAGTTGGATGGGACAAACTACGCTGGCAGGCGCCGCTATTAGAGTTCCCATTGGCCGGCATGGAGCTGGATTTTGGCGGTATCGTCAAAGAATATGCCGTAGACCGGGCTGCGCGAATTGCGTGGAATGCCGGCGCCCGCCACGGCTTTATCAATCTGGGCGGCGACATCAAACTGATAGGCCCACGCCCGGACGGCACTGCCTGGCGAGTGGGCATCCATCACCCCCGCCAAAGGCAGGCATTAGCAAGTACTTTGGCACTACATAACGGCGCAGTCGCCAGCAGTGGGGACTATGAGCGTTGCATTATCGTCAACGGCCAACGCTACGGACACATTCTTAATCCCAAAACAGGCTGGCCGGTTCGGCATTTGGCATCTGTCAGTGTCGTCGGCGAATTCTGCGTAGTGGCCGGCAGCGCGTCAACCATCGCCATGCTCAAGGAAGAACAAGGTCCAAGTTGGCTGGAACAGTTGGAATTGCCGTACTTGTGGATAGACGTACACGGCAATTCCGGAGGCTCGTTAGCCAATCGCATCTAGACAGCAACACGCCGAATTTTTTCCCGTTACCGATGTGGCGCAAACTGAATGCGCCCAAAAATACGGCATATCCCCTGCCATTGCGGCATAAGCCGCAAAACCGGTACTTTGGCATTACTCATACCCTCGACAGGCCCCGCCGAATGCGGATTGATTATTGGCACATCTATTGCTTTATATAAAATAAAGCACTATTTTGTTGCCTGCCCCATCCAAGCAATTTGCGGGGTATCAACTACAGCCCCCAACCCATTCAAGATTTTAAGAACGCGCTAAAAAATTCCCTTTCTTAGGATGAGGGATAGAGTGCTTTTACCAGTCGTTAACAAGCTGCCACGGATGGCGGCGCCTTATGAATCGGCTAGCCGAGAGACCCGCCGACGTAAACACAAGATAACATCAGCAACAAATAATGGAGCGGTAGTTATTACGCCATACCGCGATAGTGATGCTCGATAAGCCCAGCCGCGCGGAATAGCCGCAGAGCTCCCGCATTCGGACAATTTAGAGTAAATGTTTGATGGCTTGTCGCTCTTCTTTTAACTCTACTTCGTTTTGACGCAATCTTGCCAAGCTGAACTCGTTAAGATCCAAGCCCTTAACGATGCCGATCTGCCCATCCACCACCGTCACCGGGAAGGAATAAACCAATCCTTCCGCAACACCATAGCTACCATCGGATGCGACCGCCATACTCACCCAGTCCCCCGGATCGGTACCGAAGGCCCAAACCCGCATATGCTCAATCGCCGCATGCGCCGCAGACGCCGCGCTGGACTGGCCGCGTACTTTGATAATTTCCGTACCTCGGTACTGCACAGTGGGGATAAATTCATCAACAAACCAGGATTGCTCGACCAAAGAGAATACATCCATGCCCTTGACCTTGGCATGATGTAAATCAGGATATTGAGTGCAGGAATGGTTACCCCAAACCGCCACGTTTTTCACGTCTCTGCTCAGCACCCCGCATTTCTCGGCCACCTGACTTATCGCACGTTTATGATCGAGCATGGTCATCGCCGTAAAACACTCCGGCGCTAAATCCGGAGCGTTATGAATAGCGATTAGAGCATTAGTATTGGCCGGGTTGCCGGTCACTAAAACCTTGACATTCCGGTTGGCTACTTCATTCAGCGCCCGGCCTTGGGTGATAAAAATCTGCGCGTTATCCAATAACAAATCGCTACGCAGCATCCCCGGTCCGCGCGGTTTTGCCCCTACCAAAAAGGCGTAATCGACGTTATCGAATGCCACTTTCGGATCGTCGGTAATGATGATTTTGTTGATCAACGGAAACGCGCAATCGTTCAACTCCATCACCACGCCTTGTAACTGCTTCATAGCCGGTGGAATTTCCAACAGACGCAGCACGATAGGCTGATCCGGCCCCAGCAATTCGCCAGACGCCAAATGAAATAGCAAGGAGTAACTAATCTGACCAGCTGCACCTGTTACAGCAATATCCACGGGCGTTTTCATCTGCGTTCCTCTTTATTGATTGGATTCTTCCACACCCGACCCAACGGCAGGCTTTTCCAATATGACATAAAGTTTTTGAGCAAACAATCACTAATTCCTGCCTGCCAAAACCCGCTTGGATTCTGCGGCGAGGTAAATATTATTCTGTATAATGCCGGCGGCTAACCTTCTCCCACCGGGCCACCACTATTCATATCAGGTAGCTTAATGAAAAAATTGTTATTCCAGTTCGACACCGACACCCATCCCTCGGCTTTCGATACCGTAGTCGCTTACGACGGCGGCGCGGACCATGTCATTGGTTACGGCAACATTACCCCCGATAACGTCGGAGGCCTGGTCGACGGTACGATCTTCACTCGCGCCCCCAAAGACAAAAAAAACACGGCGATTTTTATCGGCGGCAGCAATATCGAGGCCGGCCAGCGTTTACTGATAGCGGTGCAAAAACATTTTTTCCCCGGGTTTCAAGTCTCGGTGATGCTGGACAGTAACGGCAGCAACACTACAGCCGCCGCCGCCGTCGCCAAACTGAGCAGCAGCGCAAGCCTGGCCGGCAAAAAAGCGGTGGTATTAGCTGGTACAGGTCCGGTCGGTCAACGTGCGGCGGCAATGATGGCGCTGGAAGGCGCGCATGTCAGTATCACGTCCCGACACATATTTAACGCGGAAAAAGCCTGCTTCGCGATGAAGGAGCGTTTCGGCGTAGATCTGACACCCTTAGAAGCCGCCGATTACGACAGTCGCGCCGCCGCCATCCAAGACGCCAACGTCGTATTAGCGACCGGTGCTGCCGGTGTCCAATTATTAAAGCCGGAACATTGGCAAAACAATCCAAATTTGCAATTGTTGGCGGACGCCAACGCCACGCCGCCTGTCGGCATTGGCGGCACGGACGTACTGGATAGAGGCGAACAGCGACACGGCAAAATCGTCTGGGGCGCCATCGGCTTCGGCGCGCTAAAACTAGCCTTACACCGCGCCTGTATCACCAAGCTATTTGAAAGCAATAAGCAGGTGTTCGACGCGGAAATCATCTTTGCACTCGCTAAAGCCATGGCTTAAGGTTCTGCCGGATCGATATGTCCGCAGTCCAGCCAAGTTATCGTGAACACGCAGCCGCCATTTTTCGCGCCGGCGTTGCGGCGGCTGATCCGTATCTTGCCGTAAAACGTTTTCTCAGAGCCGATAGCGAACTGCTGCATATGGGTTCGGAACAAACCGGCTACCGCAGCGGCGACTGGCGACGCATTCATTTAATTTCATTCGGTAAAGCTGCTTGCGCAATGGCCGATGCGGCACAAACGATAATTCCCGAGTCTTGGCTTGTCGCTAAAGGCATTGTCGTAACCAATTACGACAACATTGATGTCGTCGAAAATTGTCAGGTATTCGGCGCCGGCCATCCGCTACCGGACGCTGCTGGGTTGCATGCGGCAAAAACCATCGCCACCCGCCTGAGCGACACGAATCCCGGCGAGTTGGTATTAGTGTTGATTTCCGGCGGCGGCTCGGCATTGCTGCCCTACCCGGTCGCCGACATCAATTTGGCGGATAAAATCGCCACCACCCGTCTATTACTGGCCTCCGGCGCAACCATCAATCAGATCAATTGCGTCCGTAAACATCTGTCTCAACTCAAAGGCGGCGGCTTAGCCAGGCTTGCCGCGCCCGCCGATTTGCATGCACTGATTCTATCCGACGTACTGGATAACGATTTAAGCGCCATCGCCAGTGGCCCCACCGTGCCCGACGACACCACTTTCACAGACGCCGTCGCAGTATTGGAATCGTTCGGCATATGGCAGAAAATACCATCCAGCGTGCAAAACTATTTGCAACAAGGCGCTCAAGGCTTGCAAATCGAAACGCCTAAAGACAGTGACCCGCTCTTCCGGCAGACGAGCCACCATTTGCTTGGCAGCAATGCCATTAGCGTTGACGCTGCAATCGACAAAGCACGCAAATTGGGCTATGACACCCAGCTTTACAGCAAACAGTTGAGCGGCGAAGCGCGCTTGGTTGCCGAGCAAATAGCACTGCATGCACTATCCGCAGCAGCCGGCATGACGCAACCAACAGCCTTGATCGCCGGCGGCGAAACCACTGTGACCTTAAAGGGAAATGGCAAGGGCGGCCGCAATCAGGAAATGGCTCTTGCCTTCGCGTTGGCCGCCGAAAAATACGGGCTGAACGGCGCTTGGACCTTTCTCAGCGGCGGTACTGATGGCCGCGACGGCCCTACCGATGCCGCCGGCGGCATCGTCGATGAGGGCACTTTGCCACGCATCCGCGCCGCCGGACTCGACCCAGCGGCCCTGCTCGACGATAATGACTCATACCCTGCCTTGCAAGCGGCGAACGATTTACTGCTCAGCGGCGCAACCGGCACCAATGTCGCCGACCTGCAAGTCCTGCTGCTGCATCCCCACGAATAACCCGAACTTACTTTAGGAGACCCCATGTTTAGCGAATCGATGACCATCAAAGGCTTTGACGACGAACTATTTCAAGCGATGGAACAAGAACGCCAACGCCAGGAAGACCATATCGAACTGATCGCCTCGGAAAACTATGCCAGCCCCCGAGTTTTGGAAGCCCAGGGCACGGTGCTGACCAACAAATACGCCGAAGGCTATCCGGAAAAGCGCTACTACGGCGGCTGCGAATACGTCGATGTCGTCGAGCAATTGGCGATCGACCGCGCCAAAGAATTGTTCGGCGCCGATTACGCCAACGTCCAGGCGCACTCCGGTTCGCAAGCCAATATGGCAGTGTTCATGTCCTTAATTCAACCGGGCGACACCATCCTAGGTTTGAGTTTGGCGGACGGCGGCCATTTAACCCACGGTGCCAAACCCAACTTCTCCGGCAAAATCTACAACGCAATACAGTACGGCTTGAACAAAGACACCGGCGAAATCGATTACGAACAAGTCGAAGCGTTGGCTTTGGAACATAAACCCAAATTGATCATCGCCGGCTTCTCGGCCTACTCGCGCATTTGGGACTGGCAACGTTTTCGCGACATTGCCGATAAAGTTGGCGCTTACTTCGTTGTAGACATGGCCCATGTCGCCGGCCTAGTCGCGGCGGGTTTATATCCCAATCCGGTGCCGATTGCGGACGTGGTCACCAGCACCACCCACAAATCCCTGCGTGGCCCACGCGGCGGCTTGATTTTGTGCAAAAGCAATCCGGACCTGGAAAAAAAGATCAACTCCAACATCTTCCCCGGCATCCAGGGTGGTCCGCTGATGCACGTGATCGCCGCCAAAGCCGTAGCCTTTAAAGAAGCGCTGACCCCGGAATTTAAAACCTACCAGCAACAAGTGGTGAAAAACGCCCAAGCCATGGCGGAGGTTTTTATCAAACGCGGTTTTGATGTGGTTTCCGGCGGCACCGACAACCACTTGATGCTGGTGTCTTTAATCCCCAAAGGCATCACCGGCAAAGCCGCCGACGCCGCATTAGGCCGGGCCCACATCACCGTCAACAAAAACGCCGTCCCCAACGACCCGCAATCGCCGTTCGTCACCAGTGGCATCCGCGTTGGCACCCCTGCCCCCACCTCGCGCGGCTTCAAGGAAGACGAAGTTCGCCAAGTGGCGGAATGGATGTGCGATGTGATGGATAACCTGGAGGACGAGAGTGTGATTGATGCGGTTAGGGAGAAGGTGCATTTGTTGTGTGCTAGGTTTCCGGTTTATTCAGCGGGATAATTTTGAGTTGCCTTATTTGAGTTGGATGATGTTGTGTCGCTAACGCGACGGGTTGTTTAGAGGTCGGGTCTCGGCCCGACAGCCGAGTAACTTTTCTTTGTTTGGCCAAAGAAAAGTCACCAAAAGAAACGCCACCCGGATGCCGCTTTGATCCTGCGCTCCTCGCTTTTGAACGGGGTTGCCGAAAGGGGCTTCCTGCCCCTTCGGCAACGCGATGCATCCCTGCATCGCCCCTAACGGGCTGAGCCGTTCAAAAGCTCCGGTGCTCGGCGCGGCATACGGGAATCAAAACCGTCTCGACCGTAAAAGATTTTGGGGATTGTTCAGAATTTTGATGTAGCTCCGAATAGCGCAGCGTATTCGGAGGAACGAGAAATTTAATTTACACATACGTCCGATTACGCTGTTCTAATTCGACCTACAAACTCTATATGCCTGCCATGGTGACGCTTTATAAAACGCCTGGGGCAAACAATTCCGTAGACGATTGCCGGTGCCGGTAAACCCAATAAGCTGATAATCGGTGCCATGATGCGTAGTTTGATTCATGTGGCATTCGGTGTCTTGAACCTTCGATTCGGCTCTTCGTTTGCTTTGACTTGGATAACAGTATCTACGAGCTGGCAGATTTGGCAGAAGTAAGGCTATTGAAATTCGGCATGTATGCCCTCAATCGTAGCCTCTGCAGTTGGCGGTAAGAGTAGCATCCACTTGCCATCATGTTTTTTGAGCTTTTGAACCACATCTTTGCTGACATCGCGCCCCTGTATACTCACTTTAAGGGAATACACTACATACGCCACGTCGCCTTTAAGCGATGTATCGAGTATATCTAAACGAGATGAACGCATCATCTGCACCAAATTAGGTTGCCCCCTGGCAATTACATCATTCAGGCGTTGATAAGCTTCCTTGTTAGTTAATCTTCGATAATCATTCATCGTTGATACGCCAAATAACGGTAGCAACTCTCTTTCCGCCTGCGAACTTTTCGGGCCTTTCAAGGCTGCATCAAAAGTGTTTCGAAAAGTTGAGAGCGCTTCAGGATGCATTAAATCTGTCATGAGGCGTGTGTTATACGCCCCTAAAGCCGTAGCATATTGATGCATGGCCTGATTGATCTCGGAGTTATCTGCCGCTGCTCCCCCACACACCAATACAGCTGTCAATAGCAAAACTGCCCTAATATTCATATTACCTCCATTGGTTTTTGAGCCTAACCGGTGATGAGATGATTTCAGCAAGTAGCCTGGATGAAGCGTAGCGGAATCCGGGTAATCTAAGCCATCAAAACCTCGATTTCGTTTCACTCCATCGAGGCTACATCATTTGTTCACTAACTACTTTTTAGTGACGGGACGGTTTTATCCCGTATGCCGCGCCGAGCACCGGAGCTTTTGGCGAGAAAGCCCGAAGGGGGGCGGCAGGGATGCCGCACGTTGGCGGAGGGGCAGGAAGCCCCTTCTGCCGACCCTCGGCAAAAGCGAGTAGCGCAGGAAATAAGCGGCATCCGGGTGGCCTTTTCTTTGGATACTTTTTTTTTGGCCACGCACAAATTCGTCTGGAACGAATTTGAACAGCCGACAGGCTGGCCCGAAGGGCGAAAACCAAGGATGGTTTTCGTAGCGAAAGTATCTCAGCTGTCGGGCCGAGACCCGACGTTAAATCAAGCCGTCGCGATAGCGACACAACCATTTGAATCTCCTCTCCCCAACCCTATCCTGCTGGAGAAGGGGCAAACCACGAGGAAACTAGGGCATCACCAGAAACTAACGTTTAAATGTGATGAACCCTCTCCGGCACAATCAACCCATCCTCCATATAAAGCACATGATCCATTCGCCCAGCCAACTCAGGATCATGCGTCACCACCAAAAAACTCACCTGTAATTCCTGGTTTAACTCCAACATCAGCTGATAAATCTGCTCGGCGGTTTTACTGTCGAGATTACCCGTCGGCTCGTCGGCCAGCACGCATTTAGGCTGATTAATCAAAGCCCGGGCTACAGCAGCGCGTTGCCGCTCGCCACCGGACAATTCGCCGGGTTTGTGCAGCATGCGATGCCCCAAGCCGACACGCTTGAGTAACTCGGCAGCTTGTTGTTGGGCGTGCTTGATCGATTGGTTGCCGATCAACAGCGGCATTGCCACATTTTCCAGGATGTTAAATTCACCCAGCAAATGATGAAACTGGTAGATAAACCCCAGTGAACGATTACGAAGCTGACTCAGTTTGCCGGCGCTAATCTTGTTCAAATCGGCGCCATCCAGCATCACCGAGCCGGAGCTGGGTTTTTCCAGGCCGCCCAGTAAATGCAGCAAGGTGCTTTTGCCGGAGCCGGATGCACCCATGATGGCGACGCGCTGACCGGCATGAATCGCCAAATCGACGCCGCGCAACACTTCGACATTCAAATCGCCCTGCTCGTAACGCTTGGTTAACTGCTGGCACTGCAATACGATGGCATTATTCATAACGCAACACCTCGGCAGGATTGATACGCGCCGCCTGCCAAGCTGGATACAGCGTCGCCAGCAAGGACAATAAAAACGCCACGCAGGCTATCCAATACACATCGGTCCAGATCAGTTTTGACGGCACTTCGCTGATGTAATAGACGTCGGCAGCCATGAACTGCACGCCAAAGGCTTTTTCGATGGCTGGCACAATGGTTTCGACGTTCAGCGCCAGCAACACGCCACCGACGGTTCCCAGTAGGGTACCTATGCTGCCGATGATGCAGCCCAAGACAATGAAAATGCCCATCACCGAACCGTTGGATAAACCCTGGGTTTTCAGGATCGCGATGTCGCCGCGCTTGTCGGTGACCACCATCACCAGCGTGGATACAATGTTAAACGCCGCCACTGCGACGATCAGCAGCAAAATGATAAACATTGCCCGCTTCTCGGTTTGCACGGCACGGAAGAAGTTGCTGTGGGCCTTGGTCCAGTCGCTGACCCGAAACTCGTCGCCCAGCGTATCGGCCAAGCCTTGGGTGATGCGCGGGGCATTGAATAAGTCATCCAGCTTTAGACGCAAACCGGATACTGCCGACTCCAATCTGAACAATTTGCCGGCATCTTCGAGATGCATCAAAGCCATATTCCGGTCGTACTCATACATGCCGACCTTGAACACGCCCACCACGGTAAAGCGTTTCATGCGCGGCAGAATCCCGGCCGGCGTGGAGTTGATTTGCGGAGTGATGATGGTGACTTTGTCACCCATCATCACGCCTAAATAACTTGCCAATTCTGCCCCCAAGACAATACCAAACTCGCCGGGGACCAAATCGTTCAAGCTACCGAACATCATTTTATTGGCCACTTCAGACACTTTGGCTTCATATTCGGGTAACACGCCCTGCAACAAAGTGCCGCTGACTTGGCGGTCAGCATTCACCATCACCTGTCCATGGATAAACGGCGCAGCACCTTCGACATGGGGCATGCTGCGAGTGCGTTGCTCTAAAGCTTGCCAATCATCTAGTTGACCGAAGCGGCCGGTAATTGTGCTGTGCGCGGTCATGCCCAGGATGCGCTCGCGCAATTCGGCTTCGAAACCATTCATGACCGACAGCACGGTAATCAAGGCGGTCACGCCCAATGCGATACCGAGTACGGATGTTAAAGTGATGAATGAAATAAATTGAGTGCGTTTTTTAGCACGGGTATAGCGTAACCCGATATACAGGATGAGAGGTTTAAACATGCTTAGGCTTTTGGGGGTTTACAAGCGGCGCAATAACCGTAAAGGTAAAGGCTGTGATCGGTAAGGGTGTAACCCAATCTCAGGGCAATTTCCGATTGGCGTTTTTCGATGACTTCATCGGTAAATTCGTCGACCTTTCCACACTTCATGCAGACGACGTGATCGTGGTGGCCGCCGCTATTTAGTTCGAATATCGAGTTGCCGCCCTCGAAATGATGACGGTTGACCAAGCCGGCGGCTTCGAACTGGGTCAAAACCCGGTAAACCGTCGCCAGGCCAATTTCCTCGCCTTCCGCCAACAATATTTTGTAGACCTTCTCGGCCGACAAATGCCTATCGTCCTGTTGTTTTTCCAGAATCTCCAGAATTTTGATTCTGGGCAAGGTCACCTTTAAGCCCGCATTACGCAAATCCTGAGTTTCCACAAGCCCCCTCCTTTAAACCGATAATCCGCAACATTGTATCGTTTTTTGCGCCAAGCCGCTGACAGAATTATGGGATAATGACCCATCGTTTGTCGTCAGACTCCATTCTCTTCTCATGAAAAAATCGACTTTTTTGCTAGCGGCCGTCACCAGTTTATCGATTAACGCTTGTAGCACCATTCTCACTAACTTGCCCGGCGTGTACACCCTGGATATTGAGCAAGGCAATATCATCGATCAAAGCATGATTAACCAATTGCGGCCCAATATGACCAAGCGCCAGGTCTTGTATATCATGGGTTCGCCTATGCTGTCCGATGCCTTTCATGAAAAGCGCTGGGACTATTTATACTCTGAGCAACCGGGCGGCGAAGACCGGGTGCAAAAGCGGGTATCTTTATTTTTCAATGGCGACAATTTAATGGGTGTGCAAGGCGACTTCAGACCTAGCTCGATGCCGGTTGCCAAGGAATCCACAGAAACCAGTGTCGACGTGCCAAAACGCGACCTGGAACGCTCGATGTGGGAAAAAATTAGCGGTTTATTCGGTAGCGACGAACCCGACACCTTTGCCCGCAGAAACAATCAAAACGCTACCGAACCCAAAGAAGCCGCCAGTTCCGCAGAGAAAGGCAAAGAATTGGTAGAAGAAGACGCCGACAAACAATAGGTAAAACGCCCAAACGTCTCACAGCAATAATGCACCGGCGATGGCGATGAAATTGTCGGCGGCCTGAATCAAGGCCGGCGCGGTTAAACTATGAATGCCATAAACATCGCTGGCAGTACCGAAATCGCTGCGCACCTTTTGCAATAACAATTCGAAATCGCCGTCGCCAGACAATAGAATAATCCGATCAGCCTGCGCCGCGTAATCCATTACATCCAGGGTAATCCCCACATCCCAATCGCCCTTACTGGTACCGTCGCGGCGCTGAATATAGGGTTTTAGTTTGACGGTAAAACCGATATTTTTCAGGATCTGCTGAAAACCTTGTTGCTTGCTGTCTCCGCGGTCCGTCGCATATGCAATGGCAGCAACGACCTGTTTACCTGCGGTTGCCTGCTGCCAAAACGCGCTGTAATTGAAATGCTTCTGGTAGCGTTGCCGGGTGGTGTAGTAAATATTCTGCACATCGACAAAAATCGCTACCTTTTCCATCCAATGCTTACTTCAAAAAAGAACAGCAATAATCGCTGGCAACACTAACCTTCATGGTGAAGGCGGCATTGCCGGGCACATTGAAAGACTCGCCGCCTTTCACCGCTTGCCAGGCATCGTTACCGGGCAACAACACTTGCAGTTCACCGGCCAGTATTTCCATCAGCTCAGGATCCGCCGTGTTAAAGGTATATTCGCCCGGCTGCATAAAACCCAAGGTTTTCGAAGAGCCATCGGCAAATTTAATGGTGCGGCTATTCACTTTGCCGTCGAAATAAACATTGGCCTGCTTGACGATGGTGACGTTATTGAATTCTGACATGATGCAAATCTGTTACTAGTAAAAAAAGGAGCGCAATCATAGCAGATCGGCTTGTTTGCGAATAACAAAAAGCCGCGGTGCACTGGGCTTGTCGTGACTGCTGAGAATGACCTCAGAAGTAAAACCGCTCCCATCCACCTGCCGACACCATACCGACAACTGCCGGGTTTCCAGATCACCGCCAGCGTGACCCGGATACGCCAATACCGTCATCACGGCGCGCGGCGCCAACAAGCCAGACGCAGCATTTAAGGCGACCAGCGTCGAATCGATTTGGGTAATCACTGTTTTGTCGGTGCCGGGCAAATAACCCAGATTGAACATCACTGCTCTCACCCGGCCACGCCACTGCTCAGGAACATGCAACAGCATATCGGCATGGCTGGCGAGACGCAGTATCACCCGGCGCTGCAAATCGAGCTGAAGTAAACGCTGGAAACTGTTGATCAGCGCTTGCCGCTGAATATCAAATCCGAACACATGACCACTCGCCCCAACGCTCTGTGCCAGAAACACGGTATCGTGGCCGTTACCCAGTGTCGCGTCGACCGCCACGTCACCCGGCTTAAGGTAAGAACCAACAATATGGTGGGCAATTTCAAGCAGGGATGTAGGTTTTGTCATAGCGGCGTATATCGCAACCGGGCGGCAAGCCGGCGTGCTGTTGCAAGTAATCGGCAAACCGGACAACGTACCAGGGAATCGCCAAGCTGCCCTTGGCGCCAAAGCCATTGAAAATATGCAGTTGCGGATATTTGGGATGCGTGCCAATAAACGGCTGTTTATCGCGTGTAGCCGGCCGGATTCCGGCGCGATGCTGATAAACATTAAGGTTTTGTTGTTGTGGGCAGACCGCACGTAAGCTCGCCAATAAAGCGGTTTTCGCTGCTTCGGTCGGCACATGATCTACTTGATCTGTTTCGAAAGTCGCACCGGTCTTAAAGCGCCCGGACTCCAATGGAATCAGCCAATGCCCGTAATTCAAAATCTGTTTTGGAATATCTTGCCTACTTTCGCAACCCAGTATTTCACCTTTTGCCAATTGAAACGGCAAATACTTAAACCATGGATTGCTAAGCGCCTGATAACCTTCGCAGAAAACAATATGCCGCGGATATATTTCCTGCCAGCGCAGCGCCGGCTCGAGATTAATTTCTTCGTATTGCAGAGTGTATCGCCGATAACAGTGCTTGTTCCGTAAAAAATCACGCAACCGACTCAGCAAAGCCTCGGTCCGCAAATAGCCGGTCTGGCCTTGTTGCAACACACCGTAAGGCGCGTTAATTCTCTTGGGGGCTGCCGCCAACTCCGACAAATAGTCGCGATAATCCGCCTGGCACAAACGGCGTTCGGCAATTTCAAGCTCTTTGGCGGTGCGCAAAATTTTCAGCATTGGCATTTGCTGATAGAAGGCTTGTCCAAACTGTCTCTCAAGTTGCCGATAAGCATGCATCGCGGCCGGCAGCAGATTTTCCACATCCACCTGCTTTACCAAGCGCTGCCCGGTAACCGGATTGATTAAACCGGCCGCGACTTGCGAGGCGTTTTCGGCGCCATCATCCACCACCACGACGCGCAATTGCCGCTGCAATAACTCCCAAGCCAATAAACTGCCAGCCAAACCCTGACCGATCAGCAGTACATCGATTTGCACGGCAATTATTGGGCTTGCAAGGCCTCGCCTTTAAAAACAATGCCTTCCCAACCATCACGCATAAAGTGTCTGATATTTTGATGATCGTCGCCGGACGGGTTACCCAATACATCTTGGCGATAATAATCACCGAAGAGCGCCAGAGTTTGCTCGACAGTCAGTTTATGCAATTTGGCGAATGCAAAAATCTTGCAAGAGCCCTCATTACGACCCGCTTCGTTTACCAGAGGCTGTTGCAAGCCGTTACTAAATTCGGTGGGTTGGTATTGATAATGCTCGGCAATAAGCGCAATGACTTCCTGAAATTCGACCGCTTGCCCGGACTTAACACGTTGTAAAAAATCGTTCACTGTCACTGCCTTACTCCCGAAGTTTTATTAATTTTTGGTTAATTTGCTGTTTGATTCGAACAAAACACAGTCATTCCCGGTTATAATCGCATGAAATTTCTAGGTGTTTCTCACCTAAGACTGCGTTTGGGATCGTCTTATTCTTGTTATATTCCGCTACTAAAATCCCGCCTTACTTTGGCGTTTGGCTCGAAAAGTGCGGTTTGCAACCTCAATAACATCATAAAGGAATACATTTTGAAACAGATAATTACTCTTTTCTCGTTTTGTCTGCTTTGCTCCTCCACTGCCCTGGCAGAACCGGAAACCCCGATCCCACCTGCACCGCCAATAGAGCCCATTAACAACACTACAATCAGCCCTGCACCTACGGTGACTATCGAGCAGACCAATTATGCGGCTTACCAACTATCGCCGGGTGATGCATTGGAAATCACGGTCTGGAAAGAAGAAGGCTTACAACAATTGCAAATCCTGATTTCCCCGGACGGCACGATTATTTTCCCCTTGATCGGCACCGTCGGTGCTGCCGGCAAAACCATTACCGAACTGAAAGACAATTTGACCAGCAGACTGGCCGATTACATATCCGACCCCTCGATTTCGGTTAAATTACTCAACAACCAGGGCAACTCCATCTTCGTGATCGGTAAAGTCAACAAACCCGGACAAGTGTTTTCCGGCAGACGCCTTGATGTACTGCAAGCGCTGAGCCTTGCCGGTGGCCTGACCGTGTTTGCCAAGGAAGGTTCGATTAGCATTATTCGCCGCACCGGCGATCAAGTTAAAGTGTTTCCTTTCGACTACAGCGATGTGATTGATGGCGAAGACCTGGAACAAAACATCCTGCTGGAACCGGGAGACACGGTTACCGTACCCTAAGCGGAATTAGATAGAAGCACTATCTATGAAGATAAAAACGGATTTTTTGCTACCTGCGTTGGTTTTATTCAGCACCGATGGCTACGCGCTGGATTTGTTGTTCAAACCGGAGTTCAGCTTTAAGGAGCGCTTTGACGATAATGTACGCATGCAGATTCATCCAAAGCATAGCAATTTTATCAGCACCCTTTCTCCAGGTGTGATGTTCGGCTATCTTGCCGACGACAACGAGTTAAATACCCGTTTTAAGTGGAATGAGTTGATTTACAGTAGCGACTCGGCGCTGGATTTTTCCGAAAAACTGGTCAATCTTAGCCACAAATATCAGGGCGAGCGTTTCAAAACCGATCTTGCGGCAAGCTATGCGGAAGAATCCTCGATCAATACCCAATTGGATCCAACCACAATCGACCCAACTCAGATAAATGAAGCAGGTGGCGTGCAACTTCTCGTACCACGGAACACCAAATCAGTATCCCCCACTGTCACTTATAATTTGAACGAAAAAAGCTCCCTACAATTGGGTTATAGCTACCAGGATGTGGCGTTTGACAGAGCGCAAAATCTGACAAACATTTTCAATTACTCGGATTATAGTTTCCAGCAATATTCGGCAACGGCCAGCCACGCTTACAGCGAACGCCTTTCGTTCAATCTGACAGGTGCTTATTCAGACTATGAGTCGGCAAATCAAACCCCAGGATTAGCTTTTGGGCTCATCCCTATAACCACAGGCTTTAGTCAAAAATCAACAACTTTCACCTACCAAGCAGGCTTGCAATATTTATTTGACGAACGAACTCAATTAGCATTTTCAGCGGGTATCCGGGACACAACTACGGAAAGCACGCAATTCACAAACTCGTCAAATCCGTCGCCACTGTTCAATAGCCGTTCGTCCTTGCCACCTAAAAATGTTGTAGGTAACGTGTTTTCAGCAAGCTTGGCTCGTAAAAGCGACTGGGGTGACTTTAGCTTAAGTGCCGGACAACAGCTTAACCCGGCCAGCACAGGTCAGCAACAAACCTCAACCACCTTTTCAGCCCGAGGCCGATACAATCTCACGGAGCGCTTATCCACCGGTATCAACGCCAATTACTTGCTATCTGAATCGATATCCACATTTAGTAACGATACCACCAGAACTAATAACCGCACTTTCATTACCCTATCACCGAATGTCCAATGGCGTTGGACGCCGGAAATTAATTTGGATCTGTCTTATAGCTATCGCCAACAGGTAATCGAGTCAAACAACCAGACCATCACCGGCGATAGCGTACAACTACAATTCTCTTATCAACCGCAAATCAATCGTCAGGTGAAATAGCGTGGAAAATCAAGCCATCGACATCAAGGACTATCTAAAAATCATCAAACGACGCAGACGGTTTTTAGTTATTCCGTTTCTAATCATTGCGCTGATCAGCATCGTTTTGGCAGTACTGCTACCGGCTGTGTACCGCTCGACCTCCACCATTTTGATCGAGGCGCAAGAAATCCCCGCCGAACTGGTGCATTCCACAGTGACCACCTTCGCCGACCAGCGGATTCAGATGATCAGCCAACGGATAATGACCCGACCGAATTTGACGGAAATCATCAAGAAATACGATCTCTATGCCGAGGAACGGCAAAAAAAGCCGGAGGAAGTGATTCTGGAAAAAATGCGTAAAAGCATCAAAGTAGAAACCATTAGTGCCGACGTCGCCAATAACAAAAGCGGCCCTGCCCAACAAGCTACGATAGCCTTTACGCTGACATTTGACGATAAATCACCCGCGCTCGCGCAAAAAGTCGCTAACGAATTGACTTCCTTGTTCCTGAAAGAAAACATCAAGTCACGCACAGAATCTGCGGAAAATGCAGCATTGTTTTTGAGTGAGGAATCCAAACGTCTTAAAGCCAAAATTCAGGAAATTCAACAAAACCTGGCTACGTTCAAGGAAAAGAACCTGAACCAACTGCCGCAAATCAGCGCCATGAACCAGCAAGAACTGACCTCTTTGAGTAATCAGTTATTGCAATTGGATAGCCAAGAACGAACGCTGCAGGATAGACGTTATTATCTTGAAGGCGAACTGGCGCAAATCGATCCCAACACCATGGCTACCAATGCCGTGGGCAATCGGGTGTTCGACATGAAAGACCGTTTGAAGGAACTACAATCGCAATATCCATCGGTGTTATCCAACCATTCTGCGAACCATCCCGATGTGATTAAAATCAAACGGGAAATCGACTCATTGCAAAAAGAAATCGGCTCCAACACCGATCTGAATGCGATGAACGGCGAACTAACCGACAGAAAAGCGGAATTGGCCTTGTTGTTGAAACAATATTCGGACAAACACCCGGACGTGGTGAAACTGCAAAAACAAATCAGCGCCTTGCAACAAAGCCTGGCTAGCGCGAAACAAAGCGACTACAGCAACTCCAGCATTCAACCGGATAACCCGGCCTATATCACCTTGAAATCGCAACTGGCTTCAGTGAATACCGAAATCGAATCGTTGAATTTCACTCGTAGTCGCGTACAGAGCAAAATGGAAGAGTTACGCTCAAGCCTACGCCAATCGCCATTGGTTGAAAAAGAATACATGGATTTGATCCAGGATCTGGACAATACCAATCTGCGCTACCGTGAAGTGAGTGCGCGAGAAATGGAAGCGCAAATCTCGCAGCAATTGGAAATGGAAAGAAAAGGCGAGCGTTTTACTTTAATCGACCCCCCCCAAGAACCATTACAACCGGTTAGCCCGAATCGAATTGCGATTATGGTACTGGGCATGGTGTTGGCGGTGGCAAGCGGCTTAGGAGCGGTGGCATTGACCGAAATGCTGGATTCGACCGTTAATAGCCCAAAAGCGGTCGCGGCGATTCTTGGTGTGGAACCTTTGGCGTCGATACCTTATTTCGAAAGCCAGAAGGAACATCAAGCACATAGAAACGAGCGACGGCTGTTATTGATAGGCATGGCAATAGCCGGCATTCTGGCTGTCATCGCATTTCATTTTATCGTCATGCCGCTAGATGTGTTTTGGTACAAATTACTACGTGTCGTGGGCAATTAATCATTTAAGGGAAAATTCATGAACCCCATTGAAAACCTCGTGGAAAAAAGTAATCCAGCCGCAGCCGGATTAGCCAATCAACCCGGCGACAAAGTCAGCATCGCTTACACCCAAACGCGGGTACACACTCCGGATCAAAACTTACTGAAGCAAAACCGGATTATTTCCGCGGCTTTACCTGGAAAATGGCTGGAATCCTACCGCATGCTACGCACCCGCTGCTTGCAGCAAATGGATGCGATGGAATGGAAGACCATGGCAATTACCAGCCCCAGCGAAGGTACCGGCAATAGCTTAACAGCCGCGAATTTAGCCATCAGCATGGCAATGGAACTTGACCGCACTGCCCTGCTGGTGGATGCCAATTTCCAAAATCCCAGCATTAATCAATTATTCGGCATTCAGTCGGGCGCGGGTCTTAGCGATTATTTATTGAACGACACCGAATTAAGCTCCATGCTGATTAATCCGGGCATCGAGCGTCTGGTAGTGCTGCCGGCCGGCAAACCTTTATTCAACTCAACTGAGATGTTGCGCTCACCGAAAATGGTACGACTGGTTAACGAACTGAAAAGCCGTTATCCCTCGCGTATCATTATTTTCGATATGCCGCCGATTTTGTCGCACGACGATACGCTGGGTTTTTCGCCTTATGTGGATTGCGTGTTGTTGGTGATCGACGAAGGCCATACCAAGACCGAGCAGTTGAAGCACGCAGCCTCTTTGTTAAAAGACACCAACGTACTGGGGACAGTATTCAATAAAGCCACCGACATTAAAATCGGCTATACCGGGGTTTAAGCCGGTTTGACGTGGCTACCTGCGGTAGCCACGTCCCTACATTTCCTATCAGAGTTTACTCAAAACATCCTTCGCTTCATTCAAGCCATCGAATTCCACTTTTTTATCGACCGCTTTTTGCAAATATTCGCGGGCTTTAACCGGATCGTTTTGCTTGAAATACACCATACCCAAATGATAATTGCTGATCGGCGATTGCGGATCGCGTTCAATCACTTTCAACAATATCTCTTTAGCCTTATCGTAATTGCTTTGTTTATAGGCAACCCAAGCAACCGTATCCATCATATTAGGATTATTGGTTTGCAATAAAGGCTCGGCCAATTTGGCTGCACGTTCCAAACTATCCGGACCGGCGGAAAAATCCGACAAGTAACTGGCCAGATTGTTAACTGCAACCACCGAATCCGGATGCAGTTTGTAAGACTCTTCGTAAAGCGCCAACACCTGCTCATGCTGACCGTCACGATGATACAAACGCGCCAAGTCGTCGACCAATTCCAATGCCCCTTTAGTTTTTTCAATCCCTTTTTTGTAGATATTGATGGCTTCGGCCTGGTTTTTTTGTGCCAACTCGATCAAGGCCAAGTTCCGATAAGGGCTATACCACTCCGGTTTGATATTCAAAGCCTTTGTGTAAGCTGCTTTTGCTTCGGCAAATTTCTGTTCGTTCAGATAAGCACCACCCAGCAAATTGTAAGCAACGAAATGATCGGGTTGCTGTTTAATGACTTGCTGCAATTTGCTAATAGCCTTATCCGACTGCTTCAATACCAAATAGCTTTTGACCATCTCGGTCAAAGGCTCAATCGCATCCGGCTTACGCGCCAAGGCCTGTTGAAAGGCTTCGGTGCTGGCTTCCAGCTTGCCTTCCGCCTGATAGCCCAAGCCGGACATGTAAAAGCCGGTGGCGTCTTTATCGGATAACTGTTGCACCTGTTTGGCAATCTCTTGCGCTTTATCCCAATGCTTTTGCGACAACTCCATTTTAAACAGCGCCTCCAAGCCTTTCAGACTTTTCGGATTGGCTTTCATCAGCGCTTCAAGCTGCTGCTTGGCTTGATCTTGGTGCCCGGCTTTCATATGCAAGCCAACCAAATCCAGCCGGGCGGTCTCATCGCCCGGTGCGACGGCCACCACTTTTTCCATGTTTTCTCTGGCCAGCTCTTCCTCGTTATTGCGCAGATGAGCCGCGGCCAGCATTTTCAACACACCGATATTGTTGGGTTGATCAACCAATACCGAGCGAAAATCGGCAATTGCGTCGGGAATTTTGCTTTCACCCAAAGCAAACTGACCGCGCAGCGTCAAAGCCTCGGCATCGCGCGGATTGTTATCCAACACTTCCTTGATCAAGGCCTTAGCCTCGTCGCCACGCTTGGTCATTGCATACAAAGCCGCTAATTTATTTCGTGCGGTGATGCCGCTGGGTCCCAATTTATCCTGATCGACGACTTCTTTCATGGTCGCTTCGGCCTTATCGACTTGCTTTTGGGCCAGCTGGATATTAGCCAGTTTGAATTTCAACTCATACGCTTGCGGCTTTTGCTCTATCATCGGTAGCAACTCGGCAATCGCCACTTCCGGACTGCGTTTTTCCAACAGAAAGTCGACCAAATAAGTCTTGGCGGTATCGTTGTCCGGCAATTTGCTGACCGCGTCGCGCAGAGTCGCTTCGGCTTTATCGACTTGTTTGGTACCGACTTGGAACAAGGCTAACGTACGGTAATGCTGTAATTGCTGCGGCTCCAGTTTGACAATTTCCAACAACATGGCCTCTGAATCGGCAATCTGATTGTTTTTAGCGTACAAACCGGCCAGCATGCTACGCAACGCAACATTATCCGGCTTCTTTTCAATAGTTTGCTTCAATAAAGTAATCGCTTCGCCAACTTTATCCAAACGCGCTTTAATAGAGGCCATCATCAAGGTCGCCGGCACATCGTCCGGGCTGTTTTTCAAGGCGCGCTCCACCGTCATAATCGCGCCATCGCTGTTATTTTTGGCTGCTTGGACGCCGGCGAACAACACCAAAGCTTCGACATTATCCGGTTCCTTCGCCAAAGCTTCACCGACCATTTTTTCCGCATCGTCTACCGCGCGATTTAATAACAGCAGCTGACCAACCCGCACCCGCGCCATCACGTGATTTTCATTGCCGGCAACCACGGTGCTGTATTCTTTAAAGGCATTTTCGATTTTGCCTTGTTTACTCAGGGCTTCCGCAATCTGGAAGTGAGTTTCCCAGTCCTTAGGATCGATTTGCAGCACGTTTTTATAGGCAAGCAACGCTTTCTCATAATCACCCGCTTGATATAGCTGTTTGCCTTCTTCCATGTATTTCGCTTTCCGTTCATCGGCGCCGTTACAGGCCACCAAGCCGGTCGATAACACAACAATGCCTAGATTTTTTAAAAAATTTTGTTTCGTTGTCATTAGTCTCTCGATAATTCGTGCATTTGATTATGTAGCCGCCATGATGGAGCGCCGCTTTTTGGGATTTTAACTTATTTACGCGACCAAGCCTTAAGGCTTTCGGTAAATCAGCGAGGGTCGAGGTGCGGCATGTTGCCGCACCTGAGTAGAGAAACTATTGGACGCCAGCCGGCGCTGTGCCGCTATCCGCAGCAGATTGTTTTTGATATTTACCGGCGCTCAACTTGTCCTGATATTCCTGGACGATAGTTTCCATTTCCACACTGTTGAATTGCAGCAAGGCTTCATTCTGCAACACACTAGCCAGTGCGCCTTTGTTTTCGTAGCGTTCCAGCAATTCCTTGGCGGCCTCGTAAAGTTTCACATTATGAATATCGCAAACCCCCAATTGCTGCTCGGTTGCT
The DNA here is from genome assembly GCF_059331595.1 of Methylomonas sp. PHL2-19. Classification (NCBI taxonomy): domain Bacteria; kingdom Pseudomonadati; phylum Pseudomonadota; class Gammaproteobacteria; order Methylococcales; family Methylococcaceae; genus Methylomonas; species Methylomonas sp. PHL2-19. The sequence goes on along the minus strand of NZ_CP196839.1, from coordinate 2,299,069 downwards.
TGCTGCTTGGCAGTTAATGCCGTTAGTTGCGCTTGCAAATCGGCTTTAGCCTGACTCACTTCCTTATGCTTTTCCATCACATCGGAGAGTCTGGCATTACTTTTCTCCAAACGCTCGCGCACCTCACCGTTGGCATTTCGCTGTGCGGACAACTCGCTGCTGACTTGTTCCTTGGCCGCCACTGCCGCCGAATGCGCTTTTTTCAACTGCTCAAGCTCCTGTAACTCCTCGGCTAACTTGGCCGATTCAGCTTTTGCCGCATCGCGTTCGGCCGTCAGGCTTTTAACCATCGCTTGCAGCTTTAAAACAACGCCATCGTTCTTGGCAGCCTCACGTGGCGCAGCCTGACTGGTGGACCAGCCGCTGCTAATAAGCACAAACAATACGGCCACTTTCGGAAATGTATTCATCGGCAACCTACCTAGAATTGCGTATTCACGTCGATCTGCAACACATCGATACCAAGAGGGGGTCCCGTGATGATATCGGCACTCAACCAGCGGCCGGTCAACCAAACGTTCTTCATCAAGCCATAGTTACCGCCGATGAACCAGCCCTTACTGTTGGTACCGCCGAGGTGGAAATCAGAATCGGTGAATGCATCCAATACCGCATCGCGCTCCACGTACTTATAGGCAGCAAACACATTCCAATGTCCGGCCACTTCGGCTCTTGGCCAACCGAAATCAGCCCTAAACTGCCAGGCGTTGGTTTTACCCTCAACCACTGTACCGTTCAGCATCCGGCTGACCGCGGCTTTATTAAAGCCGACGTTTTTAGCGTAGTCGCCGCTCAAGCGCAGATGGTAAGGGGCAAACAGAGTCATTTCATACGAAACATTGGCGTTGACGATATTGTAATCGGACGCCAAACCGACCATGCCCGGATTGGAAGCCAAAGCGCCGGTGCCTTCTCGACAAATCGACGCCAAGGTATTACCGCCCTGCATGAATTCCGGACGCGAAGCGGTGTTGCCGCGCGTATTGAGATCGCAAGTGCCTAAAACGCTGGTATTTTGCTTAGCTTCGACGTTGACGTAATCGAAATAAGCCAACGCGGCCTTTAAATTATCTTGATTGACAAAGCCCCAATCCACGCCGACTTGACCGCCGAACAACCATTTATCGCTGCTCAGCGCCGATTCCTGTAGTGGAAACGCCCCGGCTGTGGCAAAAACGGAATGCGTGTGGTCGTCGTTAGCCATCAAGCTGTCCGATCCGCCCAAACGGTGGCGCACGGTGCCGGCAAAACCTTCGAAAGATAAATCCGTATCCCACACCAATTCGCTACCGCCGGTAAACTCGCCACCGCCGGTATACCAGGGGTTCTTGATCCGGCCGCCCGACAAAGTCAGCCATTTAAACTTGTTATCGTCGACTGCATCGTATTGCAGATAAGCCCGGTCCACGGTGAAATCGTATTTTTGTCCGGTAAAGCCTAAAGACTGGTTAGTAGACACCGGGTCACGTTGATTACCCGTCGCCAAACGCACACCGGCTTTCATACCATCGGTAATCGCCGCATCAATGCCCAAGCGCAAGCGCTCGCGAAAATGCTGTCTGTCGGTAGTCGTATTCAAGAATTGATCCACACCCGCCGCGTTCAGACCGCCTCTTTCGTTAACCGCTTGCCAGTCAATATAAGAATTGGCGATGTTTTCCTTGGCCATCATCTCATGCTGAGAACGTAGACGAATATCGCCAGACAGCTTGAAACGCCTGGTCCACTCCGGCAACGCATTAGGCAAGCCCCACTGTTCGTTCTTGGCCTTTTGCATCACATCGCCGACCACTTCTTCACGCAGCTCACTGCGCACCTGCTGACGAATTTCGTCCTTCACAAAATCAGGCACATAAGCCACCCGCACTTCATCGGCCGGCACCGCTTCCTTGACACCGGCGGCCTTGGCTTCGGCCACTTGCTGGCCGGCTTCGACTTCGGCTTGTTTGATCATCTCGTTGGCAGCCTTGTCGGTAATCACGCCTTGCTTGACCAATTGCTTAATCAAATTAGTGGTGGTATTGCGCAGTTTCAGCAACTCTTCCTTTTCTCCGGCCTGCACGGTGCCGATCAGTCCTGATAGCGCCAGGGCCATCAGCTGTTTCTTATTCGCCATTGTTTTACCTGTGGATACTTAAATACGTGATGAAATTTTTAACTTGATCGGTTGCTGCATACCCGGTGGCGGCGCCTCCGCGACTCGATCGAATTTATTCAATAAGCGGCTGAGCAATTCGTCGATGTCCGCATCGTTGCTACCCTTGGCCAACTCCACCCGTTCTACCGAGCCGTCGGCTTTCAACCAGACCTTAACGATGGCGGTATAGCCCTTGCGGCGCAATTCTTCATGGCTGCTGAGAATGTTCAGAATGCCGTTCTTGACCAAACCGCCGTACCAGGCAAACGGGTTGCCGGCCCCACCGCCGAACAGGCCGGTACCGCCCTTGCGGGCCGCCAGACCAAAACCGTCCGATCCGGCCGTGCCCTCGGCATCCAGACCCAGATCGCGCGGCGGTGCTTGTTCCGGTTCGGGTTCCGGCTCAGGCTCGGGTTCCGGATCGGGTTCCTTGATTTTTTCCTTGATCTCCGGCTCGGGCGGCTTCTCAACTTTCGGCGGTGGCGGCGGAGGGGGCGGCGGTTTAAACAGGGTAACCGGCTGAATTTTTTTCTCGTTTTTCGCCGGTTTTTTGTCGACGAACTCCATGATGATTTTAACGACGTAAAAAATCGCGATAGCGGCGATTACGGCAGCGATGACCATGGGAATATAAACCCGCCAATGTTTCTTCTTTGACATGTCGCAAGGCTTTATTTGGTCAGATTTTGGGTAACCAGACCAACCTGGGTAATTTCCAGTTTGCCGAGCAAAGCCAGAATATCGACGACACTTTGGTACTGGACGGTGGCGTCTCCCTTAACAACGACCGGCAATTCCGGGTTGGCGGCTTTGTATTGCATCAGTGTCGATTCCAGCTGTTCCATCGTCACCGGAAAGGTATCCAAAAATAACGTACCGTCCGCCGTCACCGTGATGGCCTTGGTTTGCGGCTTGGCCAAACTGGGCGTATTGCTGGCCTTAGGCAGATTGACCTGCACGCCTTGCACAGCCGCCGTGGTCATCAGAATAAACACCACCAGCAACACATAAGCCAAATCCAGCATCGGCGTGACGTTGATTTCGTCGTACGCCGCGTTTTCTTCTTGAACTTTCATTGAATTTTCTCGTGTTTTCGTAGGGTACGCAGCGCGTACCGGCAGACTTTGGCAAGGTACGCATTGCGTACCCTACGAATGTTTGATTAGCTATGCTGCTCGGCGAGTTTGGCGACGAATTCGTCAACGAACACATGCATGTCGGCAGTCACCGCTTTGATCATGCTGCCCAGGTAGTTGTAGGCAAACAGCGCCGGAATCGCTACGCCCAAGCCGGCAACGGTAGCTGCCAAGGCCGCGGCGATACCGGGCGCGATGGCGTTGACGTTGACTTCGCCGCTGGCGGCAATCGCCGCGAACGTGATCATGACCCCGACCACGGTGCCCAGCAGGCCTAGGAACGGTCCACCGGAAATCGCGATGGTCAACAACACCATTTGCGAATTGAGTTTTTGCAGTTCCCGGACCAACACGCCGTCCATCGAGGCCTTTACCGCATTCAAAGCCTGGGCGGACAAGCCCTGTTCGGCGGCTTCGGCTCCAACACTTTTGGCCAGACGTTTGTTCATTTCCTGCACGCCAACGTGATAAATCCGGTAAATCGATGAACCCGCAAAAGCCGCATGATTGCCGGTCAATGACAGCAACAACGGCGATTCATCATAATCTTCCTGGCCGTCTTCGTCCTGGTGATCCAGATTGCTGATATTTTTCGCGCCTAATTGACTAAAAGCCTCTTCGAATTTCTTGTTCTCACTGCGGGTACGGTTCAACACAATCGCCTTGCTGACAATCACCAAGGTACTGACAATAAACATCACGCCCAGAATCCCGATGATGACCCAGCCGTCCACGGTAACGTTATCCAGCGTCGACATCAGATAAGACTCACCGCCCTCTTCGCTGTCGGGCGTGCTGTCTTCGCCGTAATTCAACAATGCCGATGACTGGCCTTGCATCAGCGCCGCAAATTGCAGGTAATTCTGGTCACGAGCAACCTTGGCAATACCAAATTCGTCAATGGCACCGACCAAGCCGCGTGAACCGTCCACCGCCGCGCCTATGCTCATATCACCCAACAGCGAAGGCACGCTGGCCGGTAAGATACCGACCGGTTTACCGTCCACATACAAGGTAAAACCGTCCTTATTCCCTGCGACTGACAAATACTGCCAAGTGGCCAAATTCAGATCGGCGGAACTGACCAACTGCTTACGATTAACCTCCAAAACCGGGGTTTGACCTCTAACAGATAAAATCAGCCCATCGCGCGCGAATATCACCCCGTCGGTTTGGGCTTGATCAATTTTTACCCATGCCGAAACAGTCCAGCCAAATTCGACTGCCATCTGAATCGCGGGGGTTGCCGCAATGCGTATCGATTGACTCCCGTTAAAACCGCCCGCTTCGCCAATGGCTCCACCTTCCACAACGGTTTGGGTAGCGGTGGCCGGTTGATTGGCATAGGCCGTAGCGTCTTTAACCGGACCGGCTTCGAAGTGATAGGCGACAGCCTGAGCCACATCGAATATCCCGGCAGATTCCTGAGCATCCACAGCCTTGGGATTGCCGTAATACATCCAGAACATCGGCTCATCGGCCGTAGCAATGTCCTTGGGCAATTTCACCCAAATCAGCGCCATTTCGTTGACCGTATCGATTTTCTCTATGTAAAACTTCAGCGGCGTTTTATCGTCGCCGGCCATGAAGCGCAAATCCTTGCCGTTTTCACCCAAATCGGCGAAGAAGCTGAAATTGCCGGTATGTAGTCGCACCAGCACCAAGCCTTCCGCTACCGGCGTCACGCCGCCCTGCTGCAATTGCTGGGCATCGATGGTTATTTTCTTTCTATAACCCCAGTCGTCATTCCACCAAGCTTGGGCCAGCCCGGGCATCGCCAACAGGGCCGCTACTAATAACACAATCCGTTTCATGATCACTCTCAAATCAAAACATAAACTGGATTATCCCAACGTTTTTTTACATGATTATGACGGGCGGGAAAGAATCGAAAAAACGGGAAAAAATAGTATTAATCCGACCGTTATAGGGCAGGCCGACACGCCCACTGCCCGTGGCGAACACGGGCAATTCAGCCATTGTCAGCCTGAATGGTGACTAAGTGGGTTATTCACCAAAACCCAGAATATCCACGCTCAAGATACCCAAGGTGTTGGCCGCGGCCTTAGCCAGTTTTTCGGCTGCTTCCTTACCAACGCTGCCGGTGCTATCCAGCGACTTGCCGACTGCCGCCGCCACGTTGCTGACGCCGGTCAAACCGGCGGCGATGCTGCCGGTCGCGGCGACCGGCACGCCCACGGCAGAACCACCAACATCAATATTATCCGCGCCGACAATGGCGGTGGCCGCCAGCGTGATGTTATTGCCTCTAATACCCGCCTCACCGGCGTCGATGATGCCGCGCGGTGCAAACAACAACACGTCCCCTGCTCCCACCGTCCTGATACCGCCACCTTGCAACACCGGCGATACTTCCAGTACCGGCATCCCCGCCGCATCGTAACTGACTTTAAGCGGCGGAGCCGCCAACGCGGTTTGCGCACTCCGACCGGCATCGACATCACCCTCAGTGGAACCGCCGGTAATATTGCCGTTACCCAAAGTCACCACGCGCTGGATGTTCACATCGATGTCGTTGCGGGCCAGCAGATTAGCCTCGCCCTGTTTTTTTACGATCACGCCCAACTCATCGTCTTCCTTTGCTAAACCAATATCGGCGGTTGCCAAGCCCACGGTAATGCCACCATTGGGAGTAAACAGATTGGCGTCGCCGCCGTCCTTGGTTTGTATCGAGCTTAAAAACAGCGATATATTGCCCAGCTTGGGCCTGACCAACTCACGGGCGTCGTCTTTCTCGCGGTCGCTAGCGCTGGCAAAAGTTTTGCCCTGCCGTGCCAACTCTGCCTCAATTTTTTGCTGCAGCGCGGCATTCAAACTATTCAAGATATTACTGGCGCTGGTATCGGCGTTAACTACAATGCCGTTCGCAGCATCAATGCGGTAATTGCTATTGCCTGCCAATAAGGTGGTACCGGGGAACAGCGACTCGATGGTAGCCAGCAATTTTAGCTCGGCCAGATCCTGCGCCTGTTTGGTGGTGGCTTTGGCCAGCGTGCTGGCATTGGCTTTTACCTCCTGCAAAAACACCGATTGCACGACGCTTAACAGCTTGCTGTCTAACCGGGCCTTATCCACCGTGGAAAGCCCGCTAAATGCCAGTTTGGCCGCATCGACACTTAACGACGGGTCGCCGGTGATGCTGCGCATTTCCTGCACGAACAAATTCAGGTAACGCTGATTTTCCAGGACGTATTTACCCGAGTTGAGCATAAACTCTTCGGCAAAGCCATTGCTGTTCAGCGCACCGCCAGCCAAACCGGCAATCACGGTAATGTTGGCACCGTCATCTGCCAAGGCGGCGTTGGATTGATCTCCCGAAGAAGTAATACCGATGGACGATCCCAAATTCACATCCCGGCCTGCCAGCGCGATTAATTGTCCGGGGCCGGCCACGTCTATGCCTTGATCGGCTTCGACAATATTGCCGGTTTCGGGGTGAATATTGATCCTGTAACGAATATCCCGGCCGGCATTAAAGATACTGACAGCGCCTGGGTTATTGTGCTGAATTTTGAACGTGGCGCTGACAATATCCCTACCGGCGCTGACCTCGGCGGGCTTGGCCAATACAAACACCATATCCTCGTGGATGTTGCCTATATTGCCGCTGCCGGTACTAATCAACACCGGATTCGGGTCATTGGCGTGCAGCGGCGTGCCGGCATGAATCGCGGTGGGCGATTGCGGCTGCTGAATCTCCAAAACCTTCAGCACATTGTCCAAGTCGGTTAAGGAAGACCCGACGAAGGGCAATGCGGCGCTCGGTAAGGCGGTAGGTTCCGCATCGCTCAGAATAATCGAAGGATTACCTTTACCGGTTAAATTCTCAGCCGCGAATAACTCCAAGCCACCCTGAGCGGACGGATACAAGGTAAAGCTCTTATCTACGGCAATATTGCCGTTCAGTGCGTAGGCTTGTAGGCCGGCGGGATAAACCAAAAAGTTTTTTGAAATATTGGCATTGGTAGCCAAAAGAAGGCTGGCAATGTCGTTTTCCAAGGTAAGATCACCGGAGAGCGTGGTCAATTTCACATTGCTATCGGCACTGTAGCGGAAGAACCGGTTCGATGATTTATTTATCGCGTCGACCGGTTCCGACAAGGTCACGAACATCGGATCGACAATCGCTTCCAGGGCCATGGACTTGCCGGCGACGACATTAAACTGCGCATCGCCCAAGGCCAATATCGGATTCAGCTCTTTGCCTTTCGGATTCAGACCTTGGTTCGTACCCGCTTTCAGCGATCCGTGCGCATAAATATCCGCCGCACCGCCGTCCACGTAAAACACGCCGCCGGCTATGTCGCCACCCGCCTGCAATTGCAGATTACCGCCGCCATTCACCTCGACCACATTGGTCTTGAACGTGATGATGGTGGCATCCAAGATGTTCGGAGCATCCCGCTCGCCTACCTGTTTACCGGTGGTAGGGATCATCACCGACAGGTCTTCGACATTTCCGCCCGCGCTGATGCGGACATTACCGCCGCCGAAGGCGGTTACGCTTTGCTGGTGCTGACGAGAAACGCTGGTCGAGTCGCTGACGCCCAAGGCGACGCCCCAAGCTGTCGGACGTTCCGAGTCAAATTCCGTGCTGTGCTGATTGCTTTTAGACCAATCGCCGGTGCGTACCAAGGCATCGCTGAGCAATTGCGCACTAGGTTTAGCATCTATATCGTGTCCGACCTGAATGCTGATGTCGCCGCCATCCAATGGATATTCTGCGTAGAACAATGCGGCCAAATCTGGTCCGCCGCTGCCCCAGCGTTTGGCATCATCCACATCCGCCCGCCCCGCCGTGTAGATCGCCGAATTTTCATTACCGTAGACCAGATCGCGCGCCGCGCGAATATCAATATTGCCGGTACCGGTCCGCACACTGACATTGCGGGCTAAACTGACATTGCCGCTACCCGGTTTCGCCAATAGACTGGCCGAGGCCAGCACCGTCATCGCATTCGCGGAACCCAAATCGGCGCCGCCGATCAGCTGGTAACTCCACGAAGCACCGGTTTGCAAATAGTCGCTGACGCCGAACGATCCCAAATTTGCAGTATTCAATACGCCCTTGGAAAAGCCGTCGCTCAAATTGGCATCGAACAACAAATCGCCTTTCGCTCTAAGCGTTAACATCCCAACCAGATCGTTATTGGCGCCATATCGCCAGGCTTCTCCGCTATCGAGTTTTCCCAAGTCCCAGGCCTCGGCGATGGTCAAATTGCCGCTGCTGCGGACTTCCACGCCGGGGATAATGGTAAAGCCGGCGCCAAAGCGACTGTTAGCCACATTGGCCGCCGCCAAATCGGCCATATAAGCCAGATTATCGTTATGCATCGCCTGCTGTTCGGCGGAGGCGATACGGCTGTTGTGATAAATGCGCGCGCCTTCAACGGTAACGTCGCTATCGCCAACGATAGTGCCTGCGGCAATGGCTTTGACGTTAATGTCCGCCAAACCGTCGCCGTCGGTATCCTCTCGGTCGGCACGTAAATACACCTCGCCCGCCACACCGGCTCCAGCCGCTGCAACGTTGATGCGCGCACCGGACTGGATGTCAATGCCGGAGCCATCGGCGGACGCATCGATAGACGACAAACTGACCTTGCCGCCGTTGCCGTTCGCCGCTTGCGCGTTTGCCAGAATCAGCGCCGAGCTATTCAGCATCAGCAGATCTTCCGCCGCCAGCGTCACCGAACCGCCATTCGCACCCGCAGCATCCAAGGTGCCGGTAATGCTGATACTGCCGGTGTCGGCGACTAGGTCGATAGCATTCGCATTCACGGTTTGCCCGGCATCGACCACGATATCGCCGCTACGGGTTCTCAGTTCGACAGCACCACTAAACCCAGCGGCGGCAAATACATTATTCAAAGCACTAAAACCGCCGGCGCTCAAACTGCCGGTATCAACGGCGATTCGGCCACCGTTTGCCTTACCGATGCCGTGAGCATCGATAAATCCATTGAATTGCACCTGGCCGGTGCCGGCTTGCGCGGACAAAAATCCGGCCAGCATATCGGCGTTACTGGCGTTTAACAGTAGCTTACTGCCTGCTTCGGCGCTGACATCGCCATGCTGAGAACTCAGACTGATTTTGCCGCCGGACAAATTCAGCGGTTTGCTTAAACCCGCATACGCCACGGCACCGGATACATCAATCAAAGCATTCCCGCCTAAGGTCACATTACCTTGCAAAGCGTTCATGGACACGTTACCGGTTTGATACAACAAGGCCGTATTCAAACCAATGCTATCGGCTTCCAACAGTAATTGCGCAGCTATGCCTTGGGTAGAAGCGGTTAGCAACTGGCTGCCACCCGTGAGCGACAAGTTATGGCCGCCAGCACTGATGATGGTTTTAGCGCCGTTCTCGGCACTGACAAACGGTGTGTTCACGCTCAAGTCGGCCAATACGGTCAAGGTACTGTCGCCCTTGCCCGTCATGCGCTCGCCGGCATTCACATTAACTGCGCTAAAACCGGACAGCTGGAATTTACCTTGGTCCAGCAGCAGCTGTTGCACATTGATATTCAATACCCCGCTGCCGTCGCCCGCCAAAACACTGCCCGTAGACTTGCTATTGGCAATACTCAGGGTTTTCGCATTCAAAGACAGAGTTTTCCCGGCATTGGCTTTGCCGGCCAGACCCAAGGCATCAATGCGTAGATCACCGAATTGAAAAGGCTGACCAAGCGCATCAGTTTGCAATAACTCGCCGTACAAATTGACCATACCCCGGCTGCTCAACACCAGCTCGTCAACGGCCAAGTGCGCGAGCTGAGTATTATCCAGCGACAGGCCGTTCGCTACGCCGGTGGTCTCGCCGAGATTGATGGTCTCCGCGCCCAGGTACAAGGAGCCGCCGGCCAGATTCAATTCGCCGGCCATTTTGGTTCGCCGTGTCGAGTCCAGCGCCACCGAACCCGCGCCGGCCGAAATGACCGCGCCGGCATTTATATTCAGATCGCCTTTCAAGCCCTTGGCGCCGGTTCGGTTGATCGTTGCTTGTTTGCCCGCCGATGCGCGCAGTAAGGTGCCGTCGCCGTTCAGCTCCAGCACCGTATCGCCATCGGTATCCGCAACCGCGCCGCTGGCTTCGATTTTGGCGCCCTGTTCAAGCGTGACGGTTTCGCTGGCAGCCAGCAAGGCCTCCGGCGCTTTCAAGGTCGTGTTTTGGGCTAGCGTCACTGACTTGGCAATGACATCCAGCTTGGTGTGGCCGGTCGTCGCGTCAAAGCTTCTCACCGCCCCCAGCAACAAGCTATCCACTCTAAACTTATCCAGGTCGCTCACCAACAATTCAACATCGTCGGTGGCGGCGGTTGTGCCCAAGGCCAATTTATCCGCTACGATGTCTACCAAGCCGCCACGTCCGCCCTCGACCACATCGGCCACCACGGTGGGTAGCTCCAGACGGGTTTTGGCGTTTAGCACCAATTGTCCGGCATCTTGCGGCAGACGCGGAATCGCCTCTTCTTTGGTTACCGCTCTATCCGCGAAAAATTGGTTGGCCGAGCTGATGTTGTATTCGCTACGAGTTTTAGCAATGCTGCCGGCTTCGACCACATACTCGGACCAATACTGATCACGGATGTCTGTTCCGGCAACGCTGCGGTAGCCGGTGACGACAGCTGCGCCATCGACCCGGGTTCTACTGGTGCCGGGAATGGCATTGGCGCTGCCGGCGACCGGCGACACCAAAAAGGCATTCGGCAGCAAGGCATACCGAGCCGGCAACAATGCATAGTAGCCCGCGGCAAGGCCGCTACCGGCACCGATGTAAATGCTGTCGCCGGTTTTCAGGCCGGATTCTGGAAACGATTTGGGGTCGAACGGCGAATAACCGGACATACCCGGCACGACCGCAAAGCGCTGATCAGTATCAAGAACATCTACCGAACCGCCATCACCGGGAATAAATTCGAAGCCTAATAAATCGCCGCCGCCGGATAAATCCACCAACGCACCGTCTTCCCGAAGGATTTGCGCGGCTTTAACGGTTATTTTCTTCTCGGGGCTTTCAAACTTCCGCTTATTTTGAATATCCGCCGGTTTCAGATCGGGGTTGACCACGTTAAGATTGTTGCCGGTGCCGGCCAAGGGCAACAGCCATTCCAAGCCGCCCTGGGTGACGCCTAACGGGATGATTTGCCCCTTAGCCGAGACCGACGTAATACTTTCGGCGCCGAAGGTCACCGATTTTGTCGCTTCCAAAACGATCTCACCCAATGGCGCGGTCAGCACGCCGTTTTGGACAATATTAGGTGCTTGCACGGTCAAACTGCCCAAGGCCGACAGCACCGGCGTTGCATGACCGCTTTTGTTGAAAGTCACCGTGCCGTTCGGATCGCCGGCAACCGCCAAGGTAAACTCGGTCAAGGAGGTGGGATAAACCTGCGCCGCAGTTAAATTAAGCTTGGAAAAGGTTTTAAATTCGCCGACAAAATCCAGTTCCTTACTGTCGATCCGTATCCCTTTCAGGCGAATATCGCCAGCGGCGGCAAGATCAACCGTATTAAAACCGGTCGTTACCGAGCCACCGACCAAATCGATTAAATCGGCATTAACCGCCAATCGGCCATCCCCGTTGCTGGCTTTTACTAGCGGCGCGCGATAGCTATCCGACCCCAAAGTCGCAGTAGTAGCACTGATTTGCACATTACCGGTATCAGCGGCGGATTTCCGCTCCCAACCGAAATTGACTGCATCCAAAGCAATAGCGTTATTCAGTTGCAGATCGACGTCGCCAGTAAAACGAATCTCACCCTTCTCTCCGGATACGGCCAGATCCAGAGAGCTAAAACCGCCCTCGCTAATCTGCTCGGCAGCCAGATAGCCGATGCCGGTCAGCCGATCACCGGGCGAATCTTTCTTGGGTAATGAATCGCCGGGTTTAGAAAAAACGGCGGAAAACGGTACATTCCGTTCCTGGGAGATTTTCAAAATGCGCTGCGCGCGCGGAAAGATGGAGTTTTCTGCATCCGGATCGGCACGATTGTCTACGTTCAAAAACACCGACAATTTACCGCCCGAGGTGCCGGGCGCTGCGCCCCCCACGGCTTGCATATCGCCGTCCAGAAACGCGCCTTCGGCGGCAGTAATATTGATGCTGCCGGCATGCGAACCTACTAGCGTGGCGGCAAAACTCGCGCCTATCGCCGCGGGACTATTAACCGGTAAATCCAGGATGTCTTGGCTACCGGAAATATTAATCAAAGAGCCAGCCTGGGAAGCAAAAAAGCCGCGTTGCGCATCGACGATTACCTTACCGCCGTCGAAGACCTTGCCTATACGCCGGTCCAAGCCGTCCACGGTGATTTGGCTACCGCCCGCCACGTCGATGCCGGCAGTACTCCCTAACCAAATACCTTGATCCCGCCGGTATAGCGGGTCTACTTCGCTTTGATCGGGAATGAGTTTCAGTGTCACAGTACCGCCGGGCGCGACGATTCGACCGTCCATGACCAGGGACGAATCGGACTCCAGCGTAACGCTGCTTAAATCGTCGGCGTTAATCGTCGCGCTGGCAGCCACCAGCAAATTGCTGTTGGCATTAATCCCGGCGGCATGATCGGATCGCAAGATCAATTTGCTGGGTGCGCGCAGCTCCGGCAACAAAGTCGTCAAATCCGAGAATGCTTCGATACCGTCGGCGTTAGCCTGCTCCAGATAGGTGTTGTTTAGTACTCTGTTCTGTTGGCGCAGCTGGATATTGGCGCCGTCGTCCACCGTCAATCCGTTCAGATTTGCGCCGATATCGAACTCGGCAAAGCCGCCTTCGCCGAAAAACGTAGTAGCGATTTGCAAAGGCTGCACGCCGCCATCGCCTATGCTAGGCGTCTCTTCCCGGCGAATGGCTACCGCATTGGCTTTTACTGTAAAGCCGCCGCCTTGTTGCATGGCATAAGCGTGCATGACACCGTCCAGCAACACGTTGGCGCCGGCCTTGTCTATGGCGGGCTCGGCGACCAACACAATACCGCCCTCTTTAAAAGTATCACCCTCGCCGGTGTTTCTTTGCGCCTTACCGGCTTCCAGCCTGCGGTCTTCGTGCAACCAAGCCCCGGCGCTGATGTCGATCAAGCTGCCGGCCCGCAAATTCACGCCGCCGCCATTACCCATGGCCTTGGCAATAAAGCTACCGCCGTCTATCGCCACCGTCTTGCCGTCCAAATTTCCGGGTTGGGCGAAGTCATTCACCCATTCCCCGCGCAAATCTATCGTGGCGCCGGAAGCAAGATTAATCTCGCCTTGCATTCCCGGTACGTTGTTTCGGGCGGTTTCCAGTTTTACCGTGGCGCCGGCACCGACGATATTGCCGCGCACGTCAACCGCGCCGCCTTGTAAAGTCAGATTACCGCCGGCGGCCAAGCGCAAGGTCGCATTATCGGCAACGCTGATTTTAGCGTTGGTTTTAAACACCGCATTGCGCACACCGCCTTCAATCAGCTTGTTGGCATCCACAGCCAAGGCCATAGCCAAACCGTCATTGCCGACCGGCAAGGCCTCGTCGATATCCACATTGATGCTGTTTTGTACACCGGCGGAAAAAATCAATGCCTGGGCATTAGTCAGGGTAAACGCGGTATCGACCGTCAGACGGCTGCCTTTGGCCTGCTCGGCCAGCGTCCGTTGCCGCCTGCCGTTGGTGGTTTTACCCAGCAGGTCGCCGTCTAAAATGGCGTTGTTGGCTCGAATCATCAGGCTGCCGGCGTCCTGGCCTTCCACATAACCCGGTTCGAAACGCGCCAGCGTAAACGGCCCGTCGATTTTCCAGACTTTGGTGATACCCCATTTCTGGTATTTTTTGACCACCTCGCCATAAATCGCCTCATAAGGCACCAAAGGATCGGCTTCGCTAATATCCACCAAGCGGCCATTAGCTAGCAGTTTACTGGTGGTAATAAAGCCATCCAGATAGGTAATCTCACCACCGGAAAAGTCCAGAACCGCGCCTTTTTCCAAGATGACATCGCCTTCGGAGTTCAGCGCTATCTCGCCGCCTTTCGCCATCCGTTCGGCGACCGTGCGACCAATCCCTGCCACGGTGGGCTCAATGTCCGTGAGCGGCGTGCCTTCACGGATGTCCACCAGGACAGTCTTACCTTTTAATATCCCGGTCTTTTGCAACGGCGCGTCTTTCAATTCAAAGTTACGCAGCTCCACTTCCAGGACATTGCTTTCCATGGTGCGAATGACGTTGTCGGTGCCGGATACATCGATTTTCGCGCCGGCATCGATCAGGATCCGGCTATCGTTTTTAATACTGTTGTTGGCAACTGGATTTAACGGCGATTTGGTCGCGGTGATTGAAACATTGCCGAAGGGGGCATTGATCTGCGAACCCGCTTGCAGATGCACTTTATCGGCCATAATCTCGACCCGAGATGGCGTCTGGTTCTGACCGGATACGGCGGTTTTTTCCACCAACACCTTGACGGATTCGCCGGATTCCAGGGTCTGCGTTTCCTCTATGTATTCCACCTCCGGCAAAATCTCGGTGGTGCTGCCTTCACCCAAAGTCACTTGTGCGGAACGGCCCAAGCCATCGCCTTTGTCCGTCGTGCGGGTGGTGGCCTTGGCGGCTATCATCGTCTCGCCGCCTTCGGCTTTGGTCGTAAAACCTTCCCTAGCCAACAGGCGGATAGTGCCGTTGACGTTGGTGGAAGTCGTTGCCGACACCTTGCCGCTTTGATTGACGGCAAAACCCATCAAGGTGACGTTACCGCGATTGGCGGCGATGTTACCCAAGTTTTCCACTTTACCGCCGGTCTCGACTTCCACCAGCAATCCACGCACATCGTTATTGGTTCTTTTATCGGCGGTGGGTGCTTCCTGCAAATACACCTTGTCGGTCGCCGCCGCCATGATCACCTGGCCGCCGGGCGATTCCACATCGCCTTTGTTCATGATGCTCGGGGCAATCACCAGGATGCGGCCGCCCTCGCTGGACTGGAGCCGCGCCCCGCTTTCCACTTTGATCTCGATGGGGATTTTTTGACCATTGGCATCCAGCCGAAAACTGCCGTCATCGTTTTTTTGATAAACATCGCCGGAGCCTTGAAAAGCAGCGCGACCATCCTTGGAGACAGTGCCGATGGTTTCTTTATCAAAGGTTTTTTCGAAACTGACATCCATCGTCGAAGCCACCAAACCGCGGGCATTGACCACGGAATCCCTACCGAACACGAAACCATTTTTATTGACCAGATATATCTGGCCGTTGGCAGTCACCGAGCCCAAAATCTGGCTGGGATTTTTGCTGGGATCGACGATTTTATTCAGCGCGATGGCACTGGCGCTAGGCTGTTTGAACTCGACGGAACTCTCGGCACTGACGTTGAATTTATCCCAATTCAGAATAACCCGGTCGGTTTCCTGATTAATGGTCATATTATTGCCGATGACGGAACGACTGGCGCCGCCCATGCTGGCCCAAACCGCGCTGGGCACCGGTAATTCGGCGCAGACCGGCGAGACAAAAGCGATCAGCATACTGCCGGCGACTGCCGACTTTACGCAAGCCGCAATGGGATTTAATCTGAAAAATACCGCGTCGTCATGCTGGTGCTGTTGTCTATTAGTCATAATATCGCCTGTGCCAATCGAAGAAACAACCGCATAAAAAATCGGTTGGCAACCCGGCTGTCTTGACTGACAAGACCCGCGGCTTTCCGCCCCCGCTTCGCAACGGGTTTAGCAATATTTAAATAAAATGGTAAAAATTATAAAAATAACTTTTAACTACCTTAATAAGCATAAAATGCTGAATAAATACTAATTTAAAACCATTGCATAATAACTGTACAAAAGTAGTATCAAGGCAATATAAAATATTACATATTTATTACATGAAATAGCTTTGTAATAAATATGTAATATTATTAAGCGAAACCTATAATCTAAAATAATCGTATTGCCCGCAAAAGCGGCTGCCCAGAGAAATCCACAACCTGGATTCGCTGCGCGGTCTGCGGCTCCCGCATACGCGAGAATGACGAGTTTTTTAGAGACCCTCTAGGGAGCCACTGATAGTGCCTTTTCCCTCAGCAGGCTGTCGTAAACACGCCTTGCCCGGAAGGCAATACCGTTAATTCTTAAGGGTCCGCGTAGATACTCTGTTCAAAAGCAACAAATTTCATCATTTTTTACTCGGCGATGATGGATTCAGGGATGGCATAAAACCGTGTGTTATCGAACGGCTGATCGTGCTTCAACATGCCATGGATCGCATGCAGTAATTTACGCATGACGGCGCAGACGGCTTGCAAAGGTTTCTTGCCGTTGTCGATCAAATGCTGGAAATACGCTCGCACATGCGGATCGTGCTGTTTGGCACTCAAGGCCGGCATATACAACGCCGAACGAATATGCCGGTTACCGGCCTTGGATAGCCGCATTTTCTTGTGTACGCTTTTGCCCGACTCAAAGGCCTTGGGATCGAGTCCGGCAAACTTGACCCATTCGCGATGCGACAGGTTGGGCGGCAATAGCAGTAGTTCGCCCATCAAGGCAATGGCGCTGGTTTGGGCAATGCCTTTGATGCCGGTCAACAGGTCGAATATTCGTTGCAGTTCCGGATGCTGGTCGATCAACGCCAGCGCCTCGCCAGCCAACGTATCGATGCGTTTTTCCAGCTGACTAATCGCCAATTTGGCATCGCGTAGTAGGGCCTTCGGCGTTTCCTCGGTCGCACTCAGCGCATGTAGATGATTTTTCGCGGCGGCCTTCTGACCGGTTAGCGCGTCGATACGGCGAGCATAGCCGCGCAAAGCCAGCGCTTGATTCGAAGGACGAGTCCAGGCGACGAAATCCATGCGCTCGACATATTCGGCCAAGGTGTTGGCATCGACGGCGTCGGTTTTACTGTTTTTCATCAATACCTTAGCGAAGTGATGCGAAGCCTTGGGATTGACCACCATCACAGGTACACCGACGTCGTGTAGCGCAATAGCAAGATCGAAATGGTAAATACCGGTGGCTTCCAGACAGACCTTGATGCCGGGTAATTTGATCAACTTATTCACCAGACGCGCACGGTCGCTACGAGTATTAGCATATTTTTGCGGGTCGAACGGCTTGCCGTTCTTGCGGATCACTAAAACCAATTCGTCGGCGCCGACATCCACGCCGGCAAACAGGCGATGGACAGATTCAGCGGGGGTGTTGAGCGAGCGGTTCGTCATCATCATTTTTAAATACAGTTTAAAGGGAAGTACACTATTCACCGGTTCCCGACCCTGCACATGCACCTACCTTCCTTGTGTATGCAGGCTCTAAGCCTCGGATACTCCACGGTATGGGTGAATAGGGCGGGGGCCAATCTACACGACAGGCTCTGGTAAACTACCAGTCCTCAGGGTGGGACGGCCTCCCAATGAACAATCACAGCTTAATCGGTTTTTCTGGGCTATCGGTTGTTAAAATTCATCATACAAGGGTGGATAAGCCTTGCGCATCCACCACGATTGCCGGACGTGCTTCGCTTATCCAGCCTACGATTCATTAACGCTGTTTTGACTGAATAATTACGACAGGAGCGAATAACCCAAAGACACCAGTTAATTCGCTCCCGTCTTCCGCAACCATTCAGCCGCCGCGCCCTAAAATTGGGTAGCAATCCTAAAGTCCACCCTATTCTCGCCGCGCCGGACAGTGCCTTGGTCGAGCAGCGGAATGCCAAAATCAAACTCGCCTTGCACATGTTTAAACATATCGAAACGTAAACCCACGCCGGTGCTGGCCAGCGCCATTTCGTTAGCATTACCGGGCAAGGCATCGACAATCCAGCCTTTCCCGGCATCGACAAACACCAGCGCCCGCATTTTGTCGAACTCGTCCCATTCGTCCGGCACCAGCCGGGGGCTATACCATTCCAGCGAGGCGGTCACGCCGTCATCCGACAGCGCATTAGTTTCCAAATAACCGCGCACGGTTTGATAGCCACCCATAGAAAACTGCTCGTTACTGATCAGCGGCGAATCGGTGATCTGTCCGGACATGCGCGCCGCCACTTCCATACCCCATGGCAAGTCATGCCGGTAATCCATACCGCCGCTCAGATAGATAAAATTGGATCGGGCTAAAAAGCGCTTGTCGGCAAACTGCTGCTCATCGCTGCCCAAGCCGCGTATCGCGAAATTAACGCCCACATTGAAAGACAGCAAAGACTCGGCATCGCGGTAATTGCCGCTGTACTGGGCCATGAACGGCAGATAACTGATAGGGGTTTTTAAGGTATCCGAACCTAATAAATTCAAATCTTCCTTAAAGTCTTTGTAATCGACGCCCAGCGTCGCAGTGTGGGTGTAATTATTTAGGGTCTTCAGCGGCGACACAAAACGCGCGCCGTAAATATCACCGGTACCAATCACCGATAAGGCGCCGGCGCTGGCAATTTGCGAGGTAGAAGACGAACTGACCGCGTATAAGGCCAGGCGCTTATCGTCATCAATGACCGGCAGCACATAACTGCCCACCAAAACCTCCACTTCGTCCGGATTTTCCGGCGAGGTTTGATACATAAACGAAGCACTGTGAAATTTTTGCCAGAGATTGTCGTAACGCAGCGATACCAAGGTCCGTAAGCGGCTGGTGTTTTGCGTATTGTGAGAATTCACTTCCACCTTGCCGTGCAAAGGCAGTTCGTCTTTCACCTTTAGATCTACTTCCAGCGTGCCCGGCGTTTCACCGGCGCGCAGTACCGGCACCACGGTTCTATCCTGGCTCTCGCCGGCCAAAGTGGTCAATTGCTCCTGCATTTTTTGTAGATTGGGAACATTACCCTCTGCCAGCTCAGGTACTTTGGCTTTAATGGCCCCCAACGAGAAATAACGAGAATCGGTGACCCGCAAGCGCGACACCTTACCTTCCGTCACCTGTAAATACACGACGCCGCCGACCACATTCTGTTCCGGAATATCCACGGAGACGGTTTGATAACCTTTACTACGATAAAGCTCTTCCAGTGCGATACGGGCTTCCTCCACGGTATCGATGGTTTTTTTCGGACCTAAAAACCGGTAAACCGTGCGTTCAACCAGTTTCCGGTCCAATAAGGTGCTGCCCTTCATCCGCAGCTCCAGTAAATCGAATTGATTGCCGGTTTCTTCCGCCTGGCCAAGCGCGCTGGCCGTCAGCAACACAGCCGCGAGACCGAACCGGACCGAGCCTAAAAACAAATGTTGTTTCATTTCACCCATCGCAAAAAAAGACAGCCTCCGCAAGCGAAGGCTGTTTGTATTCAATGCGCATCCTTGCGCGAACCTCCAGCTATTACACTAAAGGTTTGTTACATGCTGATTACATCGGCTTGTTGGTGTTGGTAGATGCTTTGATAACCGGCACTTGGCAGTTGCTCAAAGAACCTGCAGCAGCATGCGAGTAAGGCATAACAGGTGCATTGACGTTCAAGGTGTCGGTGAAGTTGTTGCCGTTACCGATAGCCAGATAACCTGATTGACCGAAGGGGTGAACAAAACCAATGTTCAACTCGGTAGCCAGAATGGTTGGTGAAGCCGCATCGGCAGCGATTTTAGCGATGACGGTAGATTTATCCGCGCTGATACCTTTACGCCATTGGAAGGTTTGCTCAACCCAATCCATATACTTGCCTCTGAAGGCTTGTTCCAGAGTCGGTGCTACACCGTCCACTTTAATAAAGCGGTAATGCTTGGCATGCGTAGCATTGTTTTCCAAGCTTTGTTGACCGATGGCCCAGCCTCTGTTACCGGCAGTATTAACCGCGGTGTTGAACACGTCAGGGTTAGTCGTGGTGATTTGTTTAGCCACCGCTTCGCCGTCGGCAAAGTCTTCCAGACACAATTCCATATCGCCGGAACCACTAATTTCGTGCTTCACAGGACCGGCCAAAGAAGAACCTACCCAGTCAGGATTCAAACCGGCCGTGCTGCAAGGGTTGTTTAGGAATTTAACGTACTGTTGCGCGCCGGTACCGGAACCGTCGATACGTTTGCAAAAATGCACTTTAGTATCGTTAGGGGTTACGTTTCTGACAGTGCCGTCGGAATCGGTGTAAGTCAAACCGGCAGTCAAGCTGGTTAAGGCCGTGCCGTTTACTTTAAACTCGGACCATCTTTTGATTTGACCGGAGATCAACTCAGCCACTTGTTGTTTGCTCAAGCTAGGCATACAAGCTTCGGTGTAATCGCCCGGTGCGCAGCTGCCGCCAAAACCGGCCAACAGGTTTTGCGCTCTTTGTAAAGCCACATACAAGTTATCGGAAACCGGCACGCCAAATACCAAGGCCGCAGCAGGTACTACGTTCAGAGCCGCGTCGGCAGCTACTGGATCAACTGCACTGGCGTTTGAAGGTTTGTTAGGACCGACGAACAATTTTGGCTCGACATCGGAAATACCGGCATCGGACAGCACGTTGGTCAGGTTAGCGCCGCTGGCGTTGCAAAACCAAGTGTTGGTCGCGCCTTGTTGCGTGCAGTTACCGTTGTCGATACGCATCGCCGCAATCGCCACGCCGTCGATCAGCGGGTTAACGCCTTGCGCAGAACCGCCGGCAGAACGTTTGTGGAACAGGACTTTAGCCGTGGTTGCCGCAGAACCGTTGACGGTCAGGCCGGGTACGTTAGTAGAGTTCAGTGTGCAGAAATAAGCACTATGGTTTTTACCTTCGGAACCCGCTGTACCGTTATCTTTAAATACATCCAAAGTACCGGCGTCGCACAAGTTCACAAACAAGGCAGCCAGGGCTTTGTCTTGCGCGCTAGCGCCGGACATGAAGATTTCGATATCCGGCGTAACGCTTGGCGCATGCGCGGATGCGCCTTGCGAAAAACCTGCCAGAGAAGCCACTGCGATAGCAGCAGACAATAATTGCTTTTTCATTGTATATCTCTCAATGGATTAAATTTAAAGTGTGAGCCGACCCGTTCATGAAGGGGGAACCAGCAAAACAGAATCCGGCCGGCTCAAGCCGCTTACGGAATTAAACCGCCAGCGATTTACGACGAGTGGCGCGCAGTACACCCATCAGACCGGCGCCGAACATCCAAACCGCAGCAGGTAGTGGCACAGCAGCAGGCGCAGCGGTATAGGTCAAAGAACCGACGTTGCCGTTGATTGCGAAATTCCATACGCCTGGGAAAGTGACTAATTCGCCGGTGTCGAAGTCATCGGCATTGGCTCTTTCGCGAACAAAAGACAATGCTGTGCCTAACTGACCTTGCGCGGTAAATGGCAAGGCAGTTTGGAAATCGTTACCGTAAACAGCTGTGTATCCTTGCTGGCCGACAGTTTTGAAGGTACTCAAGTTGTTGCTGTTAGCATCTTGAGTTTGGATATAGCTGACCAAATCATTCCATTTACCCATCGTGTTGCTAATGTCTGGAGCGTTCGCGTCGATGCTGGATGGTGAAGGCACTACAGAAGTGGTGTAAAAACCAAATTTAGCTAAGTCGGTCAATTCATTCAATACACCATGACCACCAGAAACACCCCAAGTAACGTTGTTGCCGGCAGTGTAAGCAGCAGCGAACGATTGGAAGTTGTTGTCGCTCAGTGTGAATGACAATGGTTGGCTAGGATTAGCCAAAAATTGTTCAACAGTGATGCCCAAATCCAGCGTGTAAGAGTTTTGTGCTGTGTAGTTAACCAGGTTAAACAAAAACTCACTACCGTCTGCTGTTGCATCGCCGATAGCTTGGATACGCGCTTCCGCGGCGCCTGAAGCGGCCGCTGCCAATACTGCAACTGCCAACAATTTTTTAGACAATTTCATTTTTAAAACCTCATGTTTAAATTTCGATTAATGACATAAGGTGACAGCCCAGCCGTCTTGACCTGCAAGACCCGTGACTTTCCGTCCCCGCTTCACAACGAGTTTGGCTTTTACACGCTTTAGATTGCACTCGACACCATCTAACATCCTGACAGCGCCGCTTTGTTGCCCCCGCGACCATGTTCCGCCTAGCCTCCTCCCTATCCTCTTCCTTCGCCGCTCCTTGTTCGTGCCGTCCGTGTTCCCTAGTTGCTCCCGAATCTTTGCTGAACGGCCGTTCCTCAACCCCTCAACTTGGCGCGAATTATTCCAGAGCAATAGCGGCGTTTCGGTTACAGCATTGTTAAATTAACGTGACATGTAATACATCTGTATTACAAAGCCGGCCGCTAACACGAAAATTCAGCGGATGACCTAGGCGGGAGGGAGCGATGAAATCTAAGATTCTGTTTGCGGGGGTCGCATCAGTGCGATTCAGTTAAGGAAGAACCCCCTTCTCCCTCCGGGAGAAGCTTGGGATGCGGGAATCAAATAAAGCTATTTTCGGCGTAGCCTAGGTATTAGTGGCCGCTAGCTCTCGACGGCAAGGGCCTTGCTGACTATTGAGCAAGTTAGTTAAACCCAAAAAGTCCGTCATGCCGCCGGGATAAGGGCGTCCGGTGCCATGGATGGCAAGCTTCGAACTCTGCGTGCGCTGAACACGGCATTCCCCGACAAGCAAACGCCTTGCGACCGCTTCACCAATCGATTGGGAACACTGGGCTCCCGCCTGCGCGGGAGCGACGGACGTTAAAGGCCAGGCTAATATGAAGGCGGGCTAAACAACGCCCAACAAGACTTTGGCGTTAACGATACCGTCCGCATCGGCCGGTTTTTCCACATCGATTTGCAGCACTTGCAAGCGGTGTTTGGTTTCCAAAATTGTCAACCATGACATCAGTCGGTCGAAGGCCAGATTTTCCAGCCAGACGCTGACTTTGTCCTCGCCTTCCGGTGACAGATGTTTGATCGCCGGTTTTATATCCAGCTGTTGGCTGCTGAAATCGACTAACGCCAGCGGCGATTGATTACCGCCATCCACTGCCGGCGTATCAACCGCGGCTTGTTGCCGCAAAGCCGCCGCTTCGTTGCCGACTTGTTGTAAATAGCTATAGATTTGCTGTTGCGCCTGGATTTTTAGGTTCAGCAAGCGGCTTTGTTCAGCAATTGGTTGGTAAAACAGCAGGTATGCGCCATACACCAGTACGACCAATAAACCGCCCAGCGCCAGTACTCGCTCTCTGGGCGTTAATTCGGCAAAACGCTGCGCTATGTCATTTTTCGCGAATCTCAAGTTGCGCCTCCACGCCGTTTGCGCCGCTATCGGCGGATTGAAGTTTCACCTGCATGCTGGTTTGCAGTTGTTGTTTGAATTGCTCCAGCTGGCCTATGTCATCGGCAACTACATGCAACTGCAAACCGCCGTTCAGGAAATTGAGTTTTTGCAAATGCACGGCCGGCGTGTCTTTTAATACCAAGCCGGACCGGTAAAGCAAGCGCATGAAACCGCTACCGATGACATCGTGTTGTTTTCTGAGCTGCGCCAATTGTTGCTCGGCTTGGGCTTTGACATTGACGATGCGTTTCACCTCGGGAAAGCTTTGTTTGAACAGCGCTTGGGTTTTAGCTTCCCACTCGCTCAGCTCGGCTTGCTGTTGCCAGTAGGTATGCAATACGGCGTAGCTCTGCACCGCCAAAGCTGCACCCAAAATAATTGCTGCAGGCAGCCACTGTTGCCAGCGGCCTACCTTTCGACTGGTGACGGCATAGGCACCGCTCAACACATTCAGCTCTGCCGGTAACAATTCGACAGCGCTCGCCATGAATGGCAAAGGCCTTGTTATGACTGTTTCCAAACAGGTATTTGCCAAACCGTCAGGCAGCTTGCGGTCTTCGCTGGCTTTGCATATCAATAAAGTCTGAAAATCAGCACCTTCGGCACGGGCTTTTTCCAGCAGTTGCGGCAGAAATTGCGTATCCACGCCGCCGCCCAAATAAGCAGCGCTGCGCAAAATTGCGTTGCTTTCTTCGAGCAACAAAGTCGTTTGTCCAGGCTGATACGGCAGGCATAAGGTTTCCGGATACGCAGCTGCCAGCTCTAAACCGGCTTCGCGAAACGGAGTAAGCCGCGCCGCTAATGTGTCGTGCGTAATCGCCGCCACGGCGAGTTTATCCCGGTCCTGCTTTAACCAAACCAGATGATAATTTTCCACGTCCTCGGCCAGTAAATCTTCCAAGGCAAACGGCAAAGCCTTTTTCAGTTGCGCGGTGGTCTTAACGGCCAGCTCGATTTCCAATAACAACACCGAGGCAGCCGGCAATAACAGCAGCACGGACTTACCCTGCGCGGCCGCTGCCAACTCGGCGATTGTGCCGGATGCCGGCTGGCTATCCGGCCCGGCTAGACTCAACCATTCCAGGTTGTCGGCAGACCCTGCGATGAATCTGACCAGCAGTTTTTCAGCCATGCGCCAAGCCCTGGCGCTGGCGCTTCACCACTTGCGCGCCACCACTATCGCGCTGCAATTGCGATTCAAACTGCAAATGGGTTTTGCCCATATCGATTTGCCCTTGTAGTAAAAAGTTTTGCGAACTGACACCCAAGCCGTATTTACCGATGCCGGCATCGGCAACCGCCTCGTCCTTTAAAAACTCGGCGACTTTTTCGAAAGGCTTGCCTCTGGCTCTGAAGATGGATGCCGCCTGATCGGCGCTGATGTCGTCCGCCAAACAGCGCAACACCATGGCGCTGGCGGTATTGATATTCAGCGGCGCGTAGCCGTCGACCACATACACATACGGCAATAATTTCGAATAAATCTCGCGCGTCATGCCTTGTACCAGCAATAACTCGCTGACATCTGCAAATTGCCGGTTCGCGGCGCGGTAGCCGGGCTTAGATCGGGTATAGGTGTCGTCTTCCGCACCGTGCGGATAGCCAGCGTCCATATCTGCATCGATCCAATCCGTGATTGCCTGCACCAGCTCGGTTTTCAGCTTTAGCTGCGCCAACAAGCGTTCCAGGCGTTTTACATCGGGCACGGATACTTTGCCCTCGACCAATAAGTTGTTCAGATTTATACGGCCTTGCAAATCCTCAATGCCGGCTTGCATCGTGCCGCCAGCCACCACGGTCGTTGCCAGCGGTTTGGACCAGGTATCATCCACACCATCGACATCACCCGACAGCCGGCCAATCGCCCAGCTTTCCAAGCCATACGCATATTCCCAGGCTTGCATGCTGCGCAGTTGATTTTCAGTGCGGCGAATATCCAGCTGCCGCGCGCTGGACATGGACACAACCGCGACCGTGGCGATAGCCAGTATCAGCATCACCGTGATCAACGCGATCCCTCGTTGATTCTGATCTAGCGACCTCATTCCCGCACCAGAAACAGCCGGCGAATGTCACCCAAGCCGGCCAAGTTAAAATTAGCTTCCACCGCTTTGGGTAATCCGCTGCCGTCTGCCGGCCAATGCGTAGTCCAGTCGCTGCCGTAAAAGCGCAATTCAAGCGCATTAACATCCAGCAACTTTTTCCGGCGAAATTGCGTCTGCTGAGTGCGATCCAACACGGTCCAGACCTGCCGGTACAAACTGCCGTTTTCCAGACGATAACTGACACGCTGCAGATCACTTCGCATCGACAACGCCGACCATTCCGGCACGCTGCGGGTTAAAGTCAGCAAATCCTCGCCATTACCGCCGGAAAATGCCGGCTGCTCGCTACCCAATTCGTCCCGAATCGAGCGCGGCAAAGCCTGGGCTAAATCTTCGTTCAGCAAATACAAGGTTTGCTGCAACGCGGCGATGCTGGACGAGCGCTGTTCGGTACCGGCTCTGGCGTCCAAAACAGCACCCAAACCGGCGTAAGCCATCGCCGCCATGATCGCGAACACGGCCATTGCGATCAGGATTTCCAACAAGGTGAAGCCTCGACTGGCGCTATTGTGCATGGCCGGCCGGAACATAACTAAGCAGACCGGCATAAGCCGACTTATCGCCTTCCAGAAACACTTCAATCCGATAATCCCAGACCGTGCCGCCGAGACTCGGCGTCACGCCGCGCTTGGCTTGCCAATACCAACGCCGCCCGGCCATGGTTTCCCAGCCGTCCTGGTTCTCCGGCTTTTCGGTATCCAGACGCAATTGCACCGCACGATTGGCAGCTATCGTCGCCGCTATGGTTTTGTTTTCCAGATACCAAAGGTTCTTGGTGTTATCGGCGGTAATTTTGATCAAGCCGGCCATTAGGATGACTAACAGGGCCAAGGCAATCAGCACCTCCAACAGCGTAAAACCGCCGTCGCCGGGGTATTTCATGGCTTGAGAGCGGCGCTGGAAATGGCCAAGCCCTCGTCCGCCGTATTGCTCAGCCAAAACCGGAGATCGCTTTTTGCTAAATCCAAGGCAATTTTAAATGCGTCGGAGGCCCCGTCCGGGGTAAATACAATCTGCGGCTCTGGATGCACTTTGCTGCCAAAGTGCTTAGTCAGGTACACCGGCTTTTCATCCAGGGTCAATGCCAAGGTCATACCGGCTGGCAAATCCCGTTGTCTGAAGACCGCATCAGTATTCTCCGGCCGCCACTTGCCTTGGGTCGGCGACAGAAACCTATACCCTTGACCGACCAATTCCAGACCGATACTGTCGCCGCGTATCATCGCTTCCTGCTCAGCCAGCTCCAGCAATTTCGCCAGCCGCTGAATTTCCAATTGTTGCTGCTGGCTGTGATCAGCATTGCCCATCGCCAGCATCGCCATGCTGCTCATCACGCCGATCAGGACCATAGCAATCAATAGCTCGATCAGCGTAAAGCCGCGAACCTTCACGCCCTCAACCTGACTTATTTTTGCGCCCAATTGGTGATGTCCGCGCCGGCTTCGCTGCCGCCTTCCACACCGTCGGCGCCGAAGGAATACAAATCAAATTCGCCGTGCGCGCCGGGCTGCATATAAAAATACGCTTTGCCCCAAGCGTCGACTGGCAGTTGATCCAGATAGCCGCCCTGCTTCCAATGCGCGCCGGCCGGCAGATTGGCGGGTTTATGCACCAAAGCTTCCAGGCCTTGGTCGGTGGTGGGGTAGCTGAAGTTATCCAGTCTGTACAAGTCCAGTGCGGCGCTGATGGCTCTGATGTCTTGCAAGGTGCGCGTGGCCCGAGCCTCGTCCGGTCTGCCCATGATTTTAGGGACGACGATGGACGCCAAGATGCCCAAAATCACCACCACGATCATCACTTCGATCAGGGTAAAGCCTTGCTGTTTTTTATTGCTCATAACGGTTTAAAGTCGGATTGGTTTAAACAGGTCCCTGCCTGCGGGACAACGGGGAGAAGATTAGAAAGCCAACGTGACAGGCGTATGACAAAACCGCTATCTAATCAATTGGTTCATTTCAAATATCGGTAACAGAATCGCCAATACGATGGTCAGCACCACCAGACCCATGAACAAAATCAAGGCAGGCTCGAACAAGCCCATGGTCAGTTCGGTCAGCGCCTGAATATCGCGTTCCTGATCGTCGGCGGCACTTTCCAGCATGCGCGGCAATTGGCCGCTGGCCTCGCCGCTGGCGACCAAATGTATCGTCACCGGCGGGAAGAAACCGCTGGCTTCCAGCGCCTTGTTCAAGCTCTGGCCTTCGCGCACGCGAATCGCGGTATGCGCCACCGCCTGCCGCATCGCCTCGTTCGCCAACACCTGGCTGGAGATTTTCAAGGCTTCCAGCAACTCCACGCCGCTATTGGTCAAAATCGCCAAGGTGCGGGTAAAACGCGCGGTGTTTAAGCCTTTGGAAAAACGGGCGGTAATTGGCATGGTCAGCAGCCAACGGTGAAACAGCATGCGCGGCCGCTCCCGGCGCAGAATCAGCTTGGCGGCCACGGATAAAGCCCCCCCAATAGCCAGCAGCAGCAAGCCATTGCGCTGCAAAAAATCGCTGCAACTAATTAAGGCCTGGGTAATAGCCGGCAACTCGTGGCCCATTTTGTCGAACACCCCGGTGATTTCCGGCACCACGTAAGCCAACAGGCCGACAACCACCAATATCGACACGGACGACAGCAACACCGGATAAATCATCGCCATCTGCAACTTACGATGCAGTTGGCCTTTGTCACTCAGATAGTCAGCTAGTTTTTCCAAGACCTGATCCAGCTTGCCCGAGGATTCGCCGGCTTCGATGGTGGCGCGGTATAAAGGCGGAAAAGTACTCGGAAATGCCTGGCAAGCCACGGCCAGACTTTGCCCTTCAAGAATTCGGCTTCTGATCGCTAGCAATATCCGTCTGGCCCGCGCCGACTCCAGTTGCCTGGCGATAATACCCAAGGCTTCATCAATCGCCAAGCCGGACTTCAGCAGAGCCGCCAACTGCCGGGTAATATGCGCCAGCGCGCGCATGCCGATGTTTTGCGCCAATAAGGGCGACTGGCCGCTGCGTTCTTTTTTATGAACTTCTTGAATGTCCAGCAGGGTTAAGTCGTTGGCCTTTAATTGCTGGCGCGCGGTTTTGATCGTATCGCTTTCAAGCGTGCCTTTAACCGATTTGCCCTTGCCGTTCAGCGCTTGATATTCGAAGACCGCCATGCCCAGTTAGTCCTTTAAGGTGATGCGGATGGCTTCGTCGATGCTGGTGTCGCCGTTCAGGACTTTTTCCAGCGCGCTTTGTTGAATGCTGCGCGAAGTCAGTCGGGCATGCCGTTCCAATTCCAGATCGCCCGCGCCGTCATGGATTAACTGTTGCATCGTGCCATCCAGCATGATCATTTCAAAGATCCCGGCCCGGCCTTTGTAACCGTGGTTATGACATTGCGGACAGCCTTGGGCTTGATACACCGTCACCAATTCCCCGGCATCCCCGCCATAACCCAGCTTGGCTAAATCCCGAGCCGGCACCTGCTCCGGCGTTTTGCAATGTGGACACAGTTTGCGCAACAAGCGCTGGGCGATGACGCCGACCAAACTGGATGCCAGCAAAAACGGCTCTATGCCCATGTCCCGCAGCCGGGTAATGGCACCCACGGCGGTGTTGGTATGCAAAGTCGATAGCACCAAATGTCCGGTCAAGCTAGCTTGCACGGCAATCTCGGCGGTTTCCCGGTCACGAATCTCGCCGACCATCACAATGTCCGGGTCCTGGCGCAGAATAGCCCGCAAGCCTTTGGCAAAGGTCATATCCACCTTGGCATTAACCTGGGTCTGGCCAACGCCGTCCAGGTAGTATTCGATGGGGTCTTCGACGGTGAGAATATTGCGGCTGCGTTGATTGAGCTGGTTTACCACCGCGTACAAACTGGTAGTTTTTCCGGAGCCGGTCGGCCCGGTCACTAAAATAATGCCGTGCGGGCGGGCGATCATTTGCTGAATACTGTTCAACTCGTAATCCGACATGCCGACTTGCTTCAGGCTTAACTGGTTGGCCTGCTTGTCCAGCAAGCGCAGTACCACCCGCTCGCCATGCCCGGACGGCAAGGTCGATACCCGCACATCCACGGTGCGGCCGCCGATGTTCAAGGAAATGCGGCCGTCCTGCGGTAAGCGTTTTTCGGCGATGTCCAGCTTGGCCATCACTTTCAGACGGGAAATCACCATAGGTGCAAATTCGCGTTGCGGCTCGATAATTTCCCGCAAGGTGCCGTCCACCCGAAACCGCACTACCATGCGTTTTTCGTAGGATTCGATGTGAATATCCGAGGCATTTTCCTTGATGGCTTCGGTAAGCAGTGCATTGATCAAACGGATGATGGGCGCTTCGTCCTCGCTTTCCAATAAGTCTTCCGGCTTGGGCAAATGCTGGGCCATCTCCGACAAATCCAGATTGTCCTGCATATCGGCCACCATCTGCTGGGCATGGCCGGTTTTGTGTTCGTAAACCGCCTGCAATAGGCGTTCGAATTCCTCCGCGCCGACCGCTTCAAAACTCGCCGGCCGATCCACAAAGCGGCGGATTTCCAACAAGGCCGTTACCGTGGCTTTGGGCTGGTAAACGATACGCGCCTGCTGCGCCGAACATTCCGCAACCAGCACGCCGTGGCGTTTAGCAAAACCGTAAGACGGCAGCCTGTTATCGGTCGGCGCTGGCACTGTTGGTTCAGCGCTGGCCATTGCCGCCAGCCTCACCGCGATTATCTTGCGCAGCCGCATTGTCGTCCGCTAAGTTATCCAGCAGAGGCTGTTTCTGCTCCGGCATCAACAACACGCCGTCTTCGTTAAACTCTTGCTGCTTGTCGCGAATGTAGTTGTATTTGTCGTGGGTCAAACCGCTGGATTTACCCGCGTCCCGGATGATTTGCGGCCGCAAAAACACCATCAGATTCTTTTTAGTGATAGTCGTGGAATTGGTTTGAAACAAATAACCCAGATAAGGAATATCGCCCAACAGCGGCACCTTATCCACCGTTTCGGTGATGTCGTCTTCGATCAAGCCGCCCAATACCAAGACCTTGCCGTCATCGACCAATACGCTGGTTTCGATCTTGCGTTTATTGGTCTGCAAGTCGGCGCCGGTAGTGCCTTGCACCACGCTGGAGACCTCTTGCGCGACTTTCAATTTAACCGCGTTGCCTTCGTTGATCTGCGGCAAGACTTTGAGTTTGATACCGATGTCTTCGCGCTGAATGGTCTGAAACGGCGTGCTCAGGCTGCCGCCGACCGACGGCGTGTATTGGCCGGTGGTTAACGGGATGTTGCGGCCGACTATCATGCTGGCTTCCTCATTATCCATCGTCACCAACGACGGTGTGGATAACACATTGACATCGGTATCGCTGGCAAACGCGGTCAGCAAGGCTTTCAGTTCGCTGCCGGCTAGATAACCGATGCTTAAGCCCTTGCCGGCGGAGGTAATGAATTGCGACAAATTCAAAGAGTTGCCTTCGCCCTTTCTGCTGGCCGCAAACACGCTGCCATCGTCCTTGGTTTGCCATTCGACGCCGATGTTCTGCGATTTGTCGTAGCTGACCTCGGCGATGATCGCTTCGATATGCACTTGCGCGCGGCGCACGTCCAACTGCCGGACCACCGATTTCAAGGTCAGCATTAAATCGTGCGGCGCTGTGATAATCAGCGCATTGGCGGCTTCGTCGGCCCTAATATCAAAGTCCTTGGCGGTGGTGGCTTTGGTTTTGGCTTGATCGGCTTTTTCGTCCTTCAAAGACCCCACCCCGGTCAGCGTTTCCACCAATTCCTTGGCTACGGCGTAACGCATATAAATTACTTCTGTATTGCCGGCTTTTTCCATCGGCGTATCCAGATTGGCGATCAAGGCGCGCATCTGCAAACGCATCTCCGGGTCGCCGCCCAGAATAATGGAATTGGAGCGTTCGTCGGCCACCATGGGCGGCGGGACAGCCGTGGTTTTTCCGGCATTATTGCTGGTAATCAGCGTATTCAGCGGCAGTATCAAATCGGCGGCGTTGGCATGCCGCAGATTGATGATTTCAATGTTTTGTAAATCGCTTTTATCGATTTGCTTGATCATCGCTGCCAAGCGCTTAACATTCGCGGCGGTATCGGACAGGATGACGGTGTTACTTTCCGGCACGGCGCCGATAAAGGCGTATTGCGGCATCAAGGGTAACAAGGTTTGCACCAGTTGCGCCGCATCCACGTGATGCACCTGCAACACCCGGGTCAGTTGCTCATCGCCGTTCTGCGGATTACCGCGTAACTCGCTTTCCTCGCCGTCTTGCTTGGCGGTGATGTTGGGAATAATCTTCACCACATTGCCGTTCGGAATCGCCGAGTAACCGTGCACCTTTAGTATCGACAGGAATACATCGTAAACTTGGGCGGACTTCATGGGTGTGGAAGTCACCACCGAGATATTGCCGGTGATGCGCGGGTCGATAATAAAGTTTTTACCGGTGACATCGGCCACCGTTTCGATCAGCGCCCGGATATCGACATCTTTGAGATTCAGCGAGAATTCGTCTTTTTCCGCCAACACCATCGGGCAGAATAGGGCCAGCAGCAAGCCGATCAACAAGCGTGTTTTCATTTGCAGTTTACAAGGGAAGGATTATTCGGCGGCGGCTGACGCGCGGACGCTATCTTTTTTTAATAACAGGGATTCCCGGTGTTCGCCACGCTTCAGCAACACCCGGTCGGCTTGGACAGACTGCAACACCGCGCCGCCGGGCAGTTCATCCCCTAGCCTATATTTCTTTTGCTGGCCGTCGTCGGTTTGGATGATGCCGCTGGCATTTTCCGGATTCTTGGATAAAAACAGGATGCCCAGCAGTTTGAGTTGCGATTGCGTCTCCGCAACGGCGCCATCACCAGACACGCTCTCCGGGCTTTGCCCGAACAAATGCCAGGTGCCGATTTCCGACAAATCCATGGGCGGATTTTGCGTGACCATTTCGGGTGAGATGGGCGCTGCGGACTCTGCCGGCATTTGGTCGACATCGGCCAACGCATCGGGCAGATTGGCATACAACACCGCAAGCAAATAAACCGTCGCCAGCGCTGTGGCAAGCCATGGCAAAGAAACGCCGCCGCCTAATCCACACGCCGCTGATTTCCAATCGAAAGCAAATCTTGAATATCCCGCAAATTTCATCATGCTTGGATTATGCTGGGAAAACATGACTGTTTTATGACAAAGCCGACCTGGCCGATAGCCCCCATCTGCGTCGGCAGCTGGCTTGCCGGCAGCCTTCAAGCGCTGATAAAGTCGGCCGAAAAACTGAACCCACCCACATTAACTAAGCCCATGAATGGATTATCAACCCTGGCACAGGCCTTTGGCGGCGTAACGAGCCGCATTGAAGGAATAGACAAATTAGCCAGCGATTTAAATCGCTGGTATTTGCAACAGCCGCTAGACCGCAACTTCCTGCATCCCTGCTTAATCGACGGCAAACCGGCCTTGGTGTGCCAAGCCGGCCTGAGCCGCGACGCCGCCGCAGCTTATGCCGAATTGGCAGTAATCGCCCGGCGCTACGGTATTTATTTAAAAGAAGACAGCCGGCAGCGCGACGATAGCGCTATCTTGCATAACCGCCGCCGCGAAGTCAGTCTGGTGTTGAGTTTTTGCATAGGCATGATGGCGTCTTCGCGCGTGGTAAGCGCCAACGATTTGCAGCCGGTCAATGCCGTGCCGGCCGTCGCCAGCCAATTGGCCGAACCGGTCAACAGCATGCAGGCCAAGCTCTCGGTCGATCAGGACGGCGCCGCGACGATACGCTTACGTCTGCGTAAACCGCCCAGCGCAGCGGAAGTGATGGCGGCCTACAGTCAAAAGCAGGCCACGCTGAACAGCGATGCGCTGGCGAAAACGGAAATTGCCAATTTCCTCAGCGCTATCTATCAGGCCGAGTCCAGCGATCCGGCCAATATCAGCGCAGACTTGGCAGTCATGGCCGACTATTTTTCGCATTACCCGCAAGCCGTGAATTTGCTCAGCGAACTGCGCGGCCAAAAACTCATCCTCAAATACCGGCAAAATACCTGGCAAACTCAGGCCTTTGGCAATCAATTTGGGGTGGATAGCGTGACGATTTACTTCGACACCCGTTTGGGCGCGCAATTGCTGAACGATCCGGGCTGCGACAGCACACCCGCATGCAGCATCTCGCCCGCCGACGCCTTACTGCATGAATTGCTGCATGCCAAATTGATGTTGCTGGATAGCCAGCATTTTATTGACGGCGGCGGCATGGCCCAGACTTTGTACCCTTTCGAGCACGAACGCGAAGTGATTCATCACGAAAACCGGCTTTACCAAGACATGAATCAATTGGACGGCCGCGCCCGGCCTTTAAGGCATAGACATAGCGGCGAGTTATTGCAAGTCTCCTGCCCGGCCTGCAACCCAATAAAGCAAGTTGCGTCAGGCGACCCAAGTCTGTAAAACTAACGAAATTTCGTGATAGACATAACAAAAACTACTCAACACAGGAGACACACCATGACGCCCATATCCAGCCGCAATGTTGCCGAAAAATGGCGGTTTGCCCGACTCGGCGGTTTCGATCAGGTTGAATTGCAGCGCGGTAGCGATTTAATTGGACTGCCTGAACTGGATCAGAAATTATGGGCGGCGCTGAGTTGCCCGACCCACGGCTTGTTCTTCGACAACCAAACATTGGCGTTGCTGGATACCGATAACGACGGCCGCATCAGAGCGAACGAGGTCATCGAAGCGGTGCGTTGGGTGAGTAAAGTGCTTAAAAACCCGGCCGATTTGATCCAACAAAACACCACACTGCCGCTGGCGGCGATTAACGATCAAGATGAAGAAGGTCAGCAGCTACTGGCTTCCGCCATTGAGATCTTAAAAAACCTGGGCAAGGCGGATGCAAGCGAAATCACCGCCGACGATCTGGCCGATATGACCAAGATTTTCGCCAACACCCAATTTAACGGCGACGGCATAATTCCAGTTAAAGCCGCCGGCGACGAGGCCGGCCAGCAAGCCATCACCGACATCATCGCCTGCTTGGGCGAAATTCAGGACCGCAGCGGCGACCCGGGTATTAATCTGGAAAAGATCGAACAGTTTTTTAAAGACGCCGGCGCATACTTCGATTGGTGGCAACAGAGCGACGCCGAAGCCGTGCGGATTCGCAATCAAATCGCCGACACCGAAGCGGCGGCGGCCTTGCTGGCGCAAGTAAAACCCAAAATCGACGACTTTTTTACCCGCTGTCAATTGGCGGAATTCGACACCGGCGCGACCGAGTTGTTGAACCCAGCCGACAGCCGCTACGAGCAACTGGCCGGCATCGATTTATCCGCCGGCAGCGAAGAGCTGGCTAAATTGCCGCTGGCTGCCATCGTCGCTGGCGGCAATTTGCCATTGACCACCGGTTTGAATCCGGCCTGGCGGGCGGCGATAGACCAGTTAAAAACCCAGGTGCTGACACCGCTGCTGGGCACTTTGGATAGCTTGTCCGACGCACAATGGCAAAGCGTGGTCGGCCAATTCGCCGATTACCAGGCTTGGTTGCAGAAAAAACCTGTCAATGCCGTCGAAAGCTTGGGGCTGGAGCGCATCAAAACGCTGTTGCAAAGCGATACGCAAGCCAAATTGACCGGCTTGGTCGAACAGGATTTGGCTCTGGAACCGCACGCCAAAGCCATCGATTCTGTCGTGCGCTTGCTACATTACTACCGCGATCTGTACACCTTATTAAACAACTTCGTGTCGTTTCGCGATTTTTACAGCCCGGAACCGCACGCTATTTTCCAAGCCGGTACCTTGTATCTGGACGGCAGAAGCTGCCAATTGTGCGTGAAAGTGGATGACGTGGACAGCCATAGCAAGTTGGCGGAACTGAGCAAAATCTTTCTGGCCTATTGCGTCTGCCGCCGCCAAGGCAGCAACGAAACCCTGACCATCGCCGCGGCCTTTACCGGCGGCGACAGCGACAATTTGCGCGTCGGCCGCAACGGCGTGTTTTACGACCGCAATGGCGTGGACTGGGATGCGACCATCGTCAAAATCATCGAAAACCCGATCAGCATCAAAGAAGCATTCTGGGCGCCTTATAAACGTGTCGCGCGGATGATTAACGAGCAATTGGAAAAAAGCGCGTCGGCCCGCGACAAAGCGGCCCACGAAAATACGTTTAAAGGCATTTCCGAAGCCGGCGCGAATGCCGGACAAGGCAAGGAACCGCCCGCCCCGTTCGACGTCGGCAAATTCGCCGGGATTTTCGCCGCCATCGGTTTGGCAATCGGCGCCATTGGTACTGCGCTGGCCACCGTGATGAGCAGCTTCATGGGCTTGGTTTGGTGGCAAATGCCGCTTGCCATCATCGGCGTGATGCTGGCGATTTCCGGCCCATCCATGTTTATCGCTTATTTGAAACTACGCCAACGCAATCTGGCACCGGTTCTGGACGCCTGCGGCTGGGCGGTGAATGCCAAAGCCTTTATCAACATCCCGTTCGGCCGCTTGTTGACCGGTATCGCCAAATTACCGAAAGACGCGGAAATGCAAATGGTCGATCCATTCGGCGAAAAGCAAAGCCATTGGAAAAGCTACGTGTTTTTGCTGATCCTGCTGGCCGGCGCGGCCTACGCTTGGCATAAAGGCTATATCGGACCCAAGCAAGAAACGGAACAAGCGGCCCAGGTTGAGGAAAAAGCGGCGGTGGCTAAAGTTGAAGTGCCTGCTGCTCCAGCTAAACCTGCGGAACCGGCTAAGTAAGTATTTCCTTGTAGAAAGTTCGGAGCCGAGGCAATTACTTTATCAAGTAGTTGCCCCCGTTCCACCAATCTTATAGATGTGGGGTGGCGAAGCTCCCGCCACCTAATGTTTCAAGAGTTATAACTAAATCTGGTGTACGGCCCGACTTGATGAAAGGTGGCGCCCTCTGCTGAAATGAGATTGTCGAGATCGAATAACAGCAAAATGAGAGACGCCATGAACAAAGATAATGCAAAAGACTGGAATAATGCCAGTGGGATTAACGATCCTTTGACGGATTTGTTGAAGACGGGTGCTAGAGCCTTGATCCAACAAGCCGTTGAGGCGGAGCTACAGGCTTTTCTGGGCGAATACGCCAAGGTTACCGATTTACGGGGCCGGCAAACCGTGGTGCGTAATGGCTATTTGCCGGAGCGGGAGATCGTGACGGGCGTGGGTAACGTGACGGTCAAAATCCCCAAGGTTCGAGACCGTTCCGGCGGCAGGATCAAGTTCAACTCGTCGCTGGTGCCGCCGTATGTTCGCAAGACAAAACGGGTGGAAGCGGCCTTACCCTGGCTGTATTTGCGCGGCATTTCCACCGGCGACATGCAGTCGGCCTTATCGGTGTTGCTGGGTGACGATGCCAAAGGCTTGTCACCTGCCGTGGTTAGCCGCCTGAAAGCCCAATGGGCCGAGGATTATCTGGCCTGGAATCGGCGAGATTTATCGAAGGAGCGCACTGTGTATGTCTGGGCCGACGGCATCTATTCGACCCTGCGTGGCGAGGATGATCGGCTGTGCCTATTGGTCATCATCGGAGTCAACGAACAGGGTGAAAAGCGCTTGCTGGCCTTATCGGACGGTTATCGGGAATCGAAAGCCTCGTGGCTGAGTGTTTTGCAGGATTTACAAACGCGAGGTCTACAGGACGCGCCGAAACTGGCTACCGGCGACGGCGCTTTGGGTTTCTGGGCAGCCATCAACGAAGCTTGGCCCACCACACAACACCAGCGCTGCTGGGTGCATAAGACGGCGAATGTGCTGGCGACGCTACCCGATTCAATCCAAGGCAAGGCCAAGGCGGGGCTGAAAGAAATCTGGATGGCGGAAACCAAAGCCCTGGCCAATCAAGCCTTCGACACGTTCTTGCGTGACTTTGAAGCCAAGTACCCCAAGGCGGTGGGCGTGTTGGAAAAAGACCGTGAATCGCTATTGGCCTTTTACGACTTTCCCGCCGAGCACTGGATACACATTCGGACGACAAATCCGATCGAATCCAGCTTTGCGACGATTCGCCATCGGACCACCCGCACCAAGAACTGCGTGTCCCGCAATACCTTGTTGGGCTTGGTGTTCCAATTGGCGTTAACCGCCGAGAAGAGTTGGCGCAAGATACGCGGCTTTAAACGATTGCCGGATGTGATTGAGGGCATTCGTTTTCAGGACGGCATGGCTGTCATTATGGAACCGGAGAAAACAGAAGAAACACAGCAGATGGCCGCCTGATTCAAATCAGCCATACACCAGATTTGACTATTTCTCAGTTTCAATGGTGGATGACGCTTCTCTTATCCACCATTCAACCCAAAACACTTGTTAAATAATCGATCTACAGGCGCCCAGCAATGAAACCAAGCACACAGA
The DNA here is from genome assembly GCF_059331595.1 of Methylomonas sp. PHL2-19. NCBI lineage: Bacteria > Pseudomonadati > Pseudomonadota > Gammaproteobacteria > Methylococcales > Methylococcaceae > Methylomonas > Methylomonas sp. PHL2-19. The sequence continues at coordinate 2,261,197 of NZ_CP196839.1, read as the reverse complement.
TGACATCTAAGGTCTATGCGGGAACAGGCCATTGCATCTACTGCCTCAAACAATTTTCAAAAGAACAACTTACGGATGAACACATTATTCCGTTAGCTCTAAATGGCACATTAATTATTCGCGATGCAGCTTGTGATTCATGCCGCGCAATATCAAACGAAAAATACGAAAACCCAGCCTTACAGGCTGACCTACTAGTTCCACGTCTGCTGCTTGGTTTAAAGCGGCGAAAAAAGAACCAGAAAAAACATATGCCCACGGCTAAATTGGGCAACCATTTGATGGATGAAGGGGGGAAGACATTCAATACACCATTGATGACTACCCTAAAACATTTGCTCTGGTTCATTTTTTGCCCCCAGGAAAGCTAGCGGGAGTGGTAATGAACAATGAATTGGAGTCATTACGTATTCAAATTGTAAACCTTAGAATAAATCCGATGCCTTCGACTGGAGTTACGCTTCGAACACCGTTCAACCATACAGCATTCTCTCTCACGCTAGCCAAAATAGGCTACTGTTATGCTATAGCTGAGCGAGGATACGACTCCTTTGAGTCAACTGAAATACGGGATTTATTATTGGGTTACCGCGACGATGTATATAACTTTGTTGGAAGCTATGGGATTTCAGAAAAACCAAAGATTAATCAGCTTCACTGGTTGTCGCTTGTCAAAATAGGAAAATACTTGGTAGCGCGAGTGCATCTATTTGCATCGTGTGGCATCACTCCTTACCAAGTAGTCCTGGGCGAGTCTAGATAAAAAGTCAGGGTAGGCACGGTTTTTGTGCCCACGCGGAATTAAAGCAATCGCGCGAAATGGTGGGCAGAAAAGCGTTGCCCACCCTTGTATGATGAATTTTAACAACCGATAGCCCAGAAAAACCGATTAAGCTGTGATTGTTCATTGGGAGGCCGTCCCACCCTGAGGACTGGTAGTTTACCAGAGCCTGTCGTGTAGATTGGCCCCCGCCCTATTCACCCATACCGTGGAGTATCCGAGGCTTAGAGCCTGCATACACAAGGAAGGTAGGTGCATGTGCAGGGTCGGGAACCGGTGAATAGTGTACTTCCCTTTAAACTGTATTTAAAAATGATGATGACGAACCGCTCGCTCAACACCCCCGCTGAATCTGTCCATCGCCTGTTTGCCGGCGTGGATGTCGGCGCCGACGAATTGGTTTTAGTGATCCGCAAGAACGGCAAGCCGTTCGACCCGCAAAAATATGCTAATACTCGTAGCGACCGTGCGCGTCTGGTGAATAAGTTGATCAAATTACCCGGCATCAAGGTCTGTCTGGAAGCCACCGGTATTTACCATTTCGATCTTGCTATTGCGCTACACGACGTCGGTGTACCTGTGATGGTGGTCAATCCCAAGGCTTCGCATCACTTCGCTAAGGTATTGATGAAAAACAGTAAAACCGACGCCGTCGATGCCAACACCTTGGCCGAATATGTCGAGCGCATGGATTTCGTCGCCTGGACTCGTCCTTCGAATCAAGCGCTGGCTTTGCGCGGCTATGCTCGCCGTATCGACGCGCTAACCGGTCAGAAGGCCGCCGCGAAAAATCATCTACATGCGCTGAGTGCGACCGAGGAAACGCCGAAGGCCCTACTACGCGATGCCAAATTGGCGATTAGTCAGCTGGAAAAACGCATCGATACGTTGGCTGGCGAGGCGCTGGCGTTGATCGACCAGCATCCGGAACTGCAACGAATATTCGACCTGTTGACCGGCATCAAAGGCATTGCCCAAACCAGCGCCATTGCCTTGATGGGCGAACTACTGCTATTGCCGCCCAACCTGTCGCATCGCGAATGGGTCAAGTTTGCCGGACTCGATCCCAAGGCCTTTGAGTCGGGCAAAAGCGTACACAAGAAAATGCGGCTATCCAAGGCCGGTAACCGGCATATTCGTTCGGCGTTGTATATGCCGGCCTTGAGTGCCAAACAGCACGATCCGCATGTGCGAGCGTATTTCCAGCATTTGATCGACAACGGCAAGAAACCTTTGCAAGCCGTCTGCGCCGTCATGCGTAAATTACTGCATGCGATCCATGGCATGTTGAAGCACGATCAGCCGTTCGATAACACACGGTTTTATGCCATCCCTGAATCCATCATCGCCGAGTAAAAAATGATGAAATTTGTTGCTTTTGAACAGAGTATCTACCGGCGGAATTACTGTTGGCTTTAGCCTTTCCTGTTAACGCAACACCACCAAATAAGGCGTAACGTTGACAATCTGCAGCTCCGGTACGGCGGCTTTTAAACTGGCGATGGCTTGATCCAGCGCGTCCAAGCGAAACAGGCCGCTAATGCGCTTGTCGGCCAGCGCGGTATTCAGCAACACGACGCGGCCGGGACGATATTGGTTGATTTGGGCAATGGCGTCGCTTAGCGGCAAGCCGTCGAATTGCAGATAGCCGGCCCGCCACAGCGCCATGCTGTCAGGTTGGCCGGCGCTTTTTAGGGCGATGCTGTTGGCGCCTATCGACGCGGACTGTCCCGCCGTCAGGCGTTCTTGGTGTTGCTGCCCCGCGTCTTGTATTTCAACTATCCCTTCGACCAGTTCCACCTCGGTATGCTCGGATTGTCGCTTTACGGCGAAGGCGGTGCCCACTGCCCGCACTTCGCTGCCGGCAGCCGCGACCACGAACGGCCGTTGCGGATTTTTAGCCACGTCAAAAAACGCTTCGCCGGCTAATAACTCCACCCGGCGCGTGCCGGCATCGAAGTGGATGGCCAGGGCCGTGGCGGTGTTAAGCATCACCCGCGAGCCGTCGGCCAAGGTCACGGTGCGTTGCTCGCCCTTACCGGTGAGATAGTCTGCCCGCCAGAATGCCGGCGGATACAGCGCGGTGAGCGTGACTGCCAGCATTACACAACAGGCTAAAGCCAAACGGAAGGATCGGTTAGGGTGGCGGGTTCTGGTATTGACCCGGACTTTAAAATCCCTGGGGCTGTCATTTCCGCGCCGACGGGAATCCAGCATGGCAATCGAACTTGCAGCCAGCACATCCGCTGCCTGCGCTTGCCTGCCACCTTGCCCTGGAGACTGTCGTAAAAGCTCGCTTTCTTCTCGGGACGACTGCATCGATACAGAAGATAGGGTAATGTCGGGATCGATTACCGAGAGGGTTGGAGCGAGGGAATCAAAATGCGTCAAAGCGTTAGTTTGCATCCCATCACCCTGCCCTCTCCCAGAGGGAGAGGGTTGTATTTTGGCTGTTAAGCTTCCCTCCCCGGGCAAGGGTTGCGCACCGGGAATAATGCGGCGGCCGCGCAGTTGTCCCAAACCGGCCCACAGCGCTTCGGCGCGTTGCCACGCTTGTTCGTGGGCGCTGTCGGCGGCGCGCCAGGCATTCAGCTCTTGCCGCGCGGACGTGGAAAAATCACCGGAATGCAATTGGCTTAACCAAGCGCAAGCCTGTTCCAGCAAACGCTCGGCATTATCCGACATCGGTTCGGTGGACATGGTTAATTCCTGGTTAAACGGTGGGGGAGATATATCATAGACGAGGCCGGAGGCCTAAACCACAGACGCTATTCGAATTCATCCAGGGTTTTAGCACATTGCAGCAATGCCCTTTTGATGTTCTCTTCGACGGTGCGAACCGAGATATTCAGGGTTTCGGCGATTTCGCGCTGCTTCAGGCCTTCGAAGCGGTTCAGGTAAAAAATGCGTTGGCACAACGGGGACAGGCTGCTCATGCCCTCGATCAGGCGGTCCAAATCCTCCTCGCCCAGCGCCACAGTTTCCGCGCAGCGCAGGTCTTCGGCTTCCGGCGGCGTATCGTCCGGCCATTCCACAATCGCGGCATGGCGCACGGTTTGACTGCGATAGTAATCAATCACCAGATTTTGCGCGGTACGGAACAGATAGGCTTTTAGATTGCCGACGCTACCCAAGTCCTCGCTGCGGCATAAGCGCACGAAGGCTTCCTGGCAAATGTCGGCGGCGGTTTCCCGGCAGCGTACACGCGAATACAGCACAGTCTCCAACTCGCCGTGGCAACTGACGTATAGCTCTTGGAGAGATTGATGGACTGGAAAAGACATTTGCCGACTTAAGGGTTTCGGTATCAGGGCTTAAACCGAAAGTAACCAGCAAATTTAAAGCCGGACTAGAAATATTTTGCGCAATCAAACAGCTAGAAAATTGGCAAGACGCCAAATCCGATAGTTTTTTATTAATCTATGTTAAATAAAGCTGGTCTAGCCCCCCGTTTCACACATATTTGCTACATCTAACCGACAGAGACGGCCCACCCACAGCCATGGTCCGACAGCTTAACATTCGTCAAACCCCTCGCCTCTTTCCCGGCTTTTCCGCGCGGCTTCCGCCAGCAATTCGTCGATAAAATATCGACAGTAATTGGGTACGTAAAGTTGTTTCAGGTAAGCAATCTTAGTTGTGGAACTGGGTATCAAACCCGACAGGTCTAGGGCAACCAAATCGGCATCCTTGCTGGCTTCGTAAGCCGTACCGGCAATTATCCCCACGCCCATTCCCAAACGCACATAGGTTTTTATCACGTCGGAATCGGCCGCCGCCAAGGTAATATCCAGTGGTAAATGGGCGTTATGAAAGGCTTTTTCTATCGTCGAGCGACCGGTAAAACCAGGTGTGTAGGTCAAAATCGGCTCAGCTGATAGCCGTTGCAGGCTTATTTCGCCTTCCGCCAGCCTGTGACCGAGTGGCACCACGGCGACGTGATGCCAGTGATAACAGGGCTTGACTACTAATTTGTCGTCTTCGTCCAGTTTTTCGGTGCAGATGGCGATGTCGGCTTGATGCCTATGTAACAAATTAATCAGATTATCCGGCGACGATTGCACCATATAGATTTTAATGCCCGGATATTTGCGCCTAAACCGGCCTATCGGTTCCGGCAGTAAATATTTAGCCTGCGTATGAGTAGTCGCTATCCGTAAGGTGCCGTTACTATTTTCCAGAAAGTCGTCGGCAATCAGTTGGATATTTTTTTTAGCCTGATTGATTAAATCAACTTCTTCCATGATCTTTTCGCCCAAGGGCGTCAGACCCGTGAGCTTTTTTCCCTGTCTGACGAACAGCGGCGAGCCCACTTCTATTTCAAACAACTGGAGTTGCCGGCTGACCGCCGACTGCACCACGTGCATTTTTTCCGCGGCTTTGCTCAAGTTGCAATCGGTTTCCTGCAAAACTCGCAGCAATTCCAATTGATTAAGATTCATAGGCGTGCTCCTAAAAAAATTCCGGGATTCAAAGCAAAATTTTATTACTAACCTATACTGTAATTCGACGTTGCAATGACAATCTATTCTTTCGATATAAAAATCACATTATATCGTTTTAATTTAGAGGTTCCGTTCATTAACATGACAAATCGACCAGGTGATTTTGTCGGCTTTTGTTAGTGAGAGGCAAACCTCCTCCTAGCGACAGGGATGTTTTGATGGCGGGTTGCATAGACCCGCCATTTTTTTCGTCACCAGTCTAAGCACATCGGGGCAATCAAGCGATGATTAGTAACCCGGCCACTAACTACCGTTCGCCTCAATGCCCTTGCGGGCACAGAACCTGCGGAATGCAAACCAGCCAGAGCTTCAACGAGCTCAGCCTTTATGCCCCTGAGGATACGAAAGGGATAACGGTGTGCAATATAGGACCGGGAAATCCTTTCCTGGGATGATGACGAGCGGTCGCCCCTTAAATGTCGCCACTACCGTGAAAGCGGCCTCTCCGAGGCTGCGGACGACGTGGCTGATGGCATAAATAGTTTCGGAGGCCCTAACCAGCGACAGTCCGTTTACGCTGCAACTCCGCCAGAGTCGTTTCCAGCGCATTGGCCAAACCTTCGGCCAGTACCATCGCTTCTTCGGCCTGATCCTTGGCGGCCACCTCGGTTTGCTGCGCCAAGTTCTGTATTTGCTGAATCTCGAAAATGCCGGCAAAACCTTTCAAGTTATGCGCCACAAATTTAATGGCGGCATAGTCGCGCTGCTCAGCGGCCAGTCTTAGTTTATCGACATTCGCCTGCTGCGCGCCGTCCAAGGCGTTGTCGATCAACTTGTCTATAAAGGCCTGACGACCGTCAAAACGCTGCTGTAAGGCCTCCCAATCGATCAAGCCTTCAGTCGCTACCGCCACCATAGCCTCATTTGCCGCTTCCGGAATTTCAATTACCGCGGAGACACCAGCTTTTCCGCTTGCGTCGTCAGACACTTTGCTGATGGGCACATGCTGCCGCAACGCACCGACCAGGGCGTTGGCATCGATGGGTTTGGTAACGCGATCCCGCATGCCCGTTTCCAGACAGCGCTGCCGCTCTTCCGGCATGGCGTGAGCGGTCAAACCGATGATAGGTAAATCCGGCGCGATTTCCAGAATACGCCGGGCAGCCTGATAACCATCCATGACCGGCATCTGAATGTCCATCAGCACCGCATCGAAACCGGCATAGCCGGCTTCCTCCAAGCGATCCAGCGCCTGTTGGCCGTTTTCCGCAAAAGTAACCTGCGCGCCTTCGTGGCTCAACAAATCCTCCAATACCAAGCGATTTAAAGCCACGTCTTCCGCAGCCAATATTCTCAAACCGCGCAAGCGCCCGCCATTGTCCTGATGATAATTGGCCGAATGCTCGACACCGGCATCCGTCGCCGGTAGCGGCACAGTCAAAGTGAATTTGCTGCCTGTCCCCAACGTACTTTTGACGACAATATCGCCGCCCATCAAGTTGGCCAGATCCCGGCTAATTGCCAAACCTAAGCCGCTGCCGCCGAATTTACGGGTGGTAGAGTTATCCGCTTGCTGAAAAGCGGTAAACAGACGACCAATCTGCTCGGCGGTCATGCCGATACCGCTGTCCGTCACGCTGATGTCCGTCATGTCTTTCTGCCGATAAATTTCCAGGCTGACATAGCCATGATTGGTAAACTTCACCGCATTTGACAATAAATTCACCAAAATCTGCCTTAAGCGCAAGGGGTCGCCAATCACCCATTCCGGCAAATCTTGGGGACGATGCACTATTAAATCGAGTTGCTTTTCCTTGGCACGCATATCCACCAGACTGATAGCATCTTGAATCAACGCATCCAGGCGAAACGGATGCTCGTCTAAAGTCATCTTGCCCGCCTCAATTTTGGAGAAATCCAAGATGTCGTTGACCACACTGAGCAAATGCATGCCGGCATCGTAAATACGGGCGCTGTTTTCCTGCATATTCCGCCCGGCATTATCGCGTAGGTTCATTTTGGCCAGGCCGATAATGGCATTTAACGGTGTACGAATTTCATGACTCATATTGGCCAGAAACTCGCTTTTCATATGCACCAAATGCTCCGCCTCCAAACGCGCAGCTTCGTGCGCTTGTTCTACTGCTTTGCGATGGCTGATGTCACGCATAACCCCAATGTAAGTGCTACCAAAATCGTCCATCAATTCGTTGACGCTCAACTCTATCGGCACCAGCAGCCCATCCTTACGCTTGCCTTCCACTTCGATTCGCCGGCCGATCATCACCCGTTCCTTGGTATTGTCCAGATGCCGACGCAAGTAACCGTCATGCTCGGAATAGTAAGGCTCCGGCATCAACATCTTCACATTTTGCCCCAATAACTCGTCTTCCTCATAGCCAAACAAATCGCTAATGGCGTCGTTAACCAGCAGCATGATGCCTTTGTTATCAATCAACACCACGGCATCGGACATGGTCCGCAGTACCGCCCTAGTCCTGGCTTCGCTGGTCATCAGTGCCGCTTTGGCACGCTTTTTTTCGCTGATGTCGCGCACCGTGGCCTGCAGCACAATTTCGTTGTCGATCTCCACCCGGCTGAGTTGCACTTCGGCGTAAAAGGTTTCGCCGGTTAAGCGTTGGTGCAACCATTCGAAGATCACCGAGCCTTCGGCGATGGCCTGCTCGAGCTTTTCATTGGCCAGCTCGGCGGATGATAGGCCGTTTGGTTGAAATTCCGGCGACAATGAGGCCGGGGTTTGCGCTAAAAACGCCTGCTCATCCCGGCAGGCGAACAGGTTGATTGCTGCCGTATTGGCTGAGATAAAGCCACGGCTGGCACTGAGGGTCATCAGCGCATCCCGAGACGATTCGAACAGCGCCCGATGCCGCTGTTCGCTGGCTTGCAAAGTCTGTATCGCCTGTTTTTGCGCGGAAATGTCTCTGATAAAGGCGCTGAACTCGACAGCATTTGCCAATTTGTTAGGGGTGATGGCCAATTCAATCGGAAACTCATGCCCGTCACGGTGCAGCGCCACCACTTCAATTCGCTGGTTCAAGACCGTTCCGCGCCCGGTATCCAAATAGCGCCGTATGCCTTGCTGATGAGCTTGTTGGTAACGCTCCGGAATAATCACATCATGCAACAAGCGGCCCAAGACTTCGGTGGCCGGCCAACCGAATATTTGTTCGGCCTGGCGATTCCAGCCATTGATAAAACCATCGGCGTCCATCTGCACCAAAGCATCCAACGCGGTGTCGACAATACTGCGGATGCGGATCTCGTCCTCGCGCCTCGCAGCCAATAGCGCCGCAAAGCCATCGGCCATTTCGTTAAAACTCTCCGCAACCTGCCCGATTTCATCACGCAGGGTTAACGGCATTCTTTGCTGAAAGTCGCCGCCGGCAAACGCTTTTGCGGTTTTCGCCAGCCTCTCCACGTATTGGCTCACCGCAAGATGGGCGCCAATCGCAAAATAAATGATCAGCATAAATATAAAGCCGGGGATGCCGATACTCAGCGCTAGCGTGGTTTTCGCCACGCCAATTCTGGCCTCGATCAGTTGTTCGGCTGCCGGGATAAAACTGTCGTAAATTTCCGCATACGCTGTATCCAGCGCTAAGGTAACGGTGGAATGAAAGTATTCCGGATTGATGGAGAATTTTTCCTCCACAATATCGGCAATCACATGCTGAGTAATCAGCCTGGCTGCGTTGACAATATTTTCCCTGGTGGTGGCGAGTATCGGGTGCAGTTCCGGTTTATAGCGTTTAAAGTCATGAGTCGTTTCTTCAATGACTCTGATGCCGGATTCGATTCTGTCCTTAATCAGGTAAATCTCGATTTTTTCCTGAGCGCTAATCTGCTTTTTGGCCAGTATCCCAATGCCATACGCACGCAATTGCGCAACGCCTTCCAGGGCCTTTGGCATTTGCTCGGTTACCAGCATGATCAGATGGTAGGAATCCAGATTCGAGTCGGTGAACAACAAGGATTCCTCGCCAATCAGTTCTTCTAAATCCAATAACTTCTCGACCAAACGGCTGTGTAAGCGGTAGCTTTCTTCAATGCTTTGCTTGGCGGCGTTTTGCCGGAGTTGCTCCCAATCGTTTTTTATATCCGCGTATGCCGAAGCGGTCAACGAATCCGCCGCCAGCGTTGGCCCCAAAGCCGATAAGGCCGCAGCGACTTTGGCTTCCGATACGTCAAGTTTATCGCGCAAACTCTCTATTCCGCCGAGCACCGCCACGGTAATACCGCGATGCTGCTGCACAGATTGCATGGTCTGCGTAATATGCTTGATTTGTAACAGTCCCTGCAGTTCGCGCTCTGAATCCAATATCACCCGGTTCAGACTTTGATAAAGAGCGTAAAACACCACGGCAACCGCCAGCAACGACAGAAAACCTATCACCACAAACTTCTTGCTGAAACTCAATCGATTCATCAGCGCCACAGCGGGCGAAAACAAAGCTTGCATAGGCAATCCTCGGTGCGAATGTTAGATCGGTAGCGATTCGGACGGGTATTTAGCGGCTATCTTGGGCCGATAACAGCAAGGCTTTTTGTTTTTCGACAATTTGGTTCAGCCGCAAGGCCAGCTTGTTATCGTTCTCGAACAAGTTGTCCATTTGCGAAGTGAGTTCGTCCACGTAACCGTTCAGCAAAAATTCCTGGCTATCGGTCAACCCCAAATGAATAAAGGCGCTTTCCATGTTCATTTTGTGCTGTTCGGCCAAATTCACCATCTGCGAGTGATTACTTTGTTGATTGGCCTCGATCTCGATCAATAAATCGGTCAACTCTCTCACGCCTTCCAGGCGGGCATTCGCTTCCTGTAGACGTTGTTGTTCGCTGATCATGGCTTCGATACGGGCACCGGCACCTTCGGCAAGTATCGCCAGATGATCGCGCAAGCGGCCAATCGCATCCGGATCGTCGGTATCCAGGCCGGTCACCAATAGCGTCACGTGCGGAAAATTAAACACCAAGCGATCACCGGCCTGATAAATCCGGCCCAACTTAGTCACGTAGGTAAGGATGGAGGCTTCGAGCGGCGTACAGATTGTTTCCGGACTAAAGTCGTATTCGTTCACGGTATCGGTCAATTTCACCAAACCGTTTAGATCGTATTGCTGCAAGGTCTCGATTAACAAACTGCCCAATTGCTGAAACGACACACATTGAAACGATGAGCGCAAGAACTGCAATACCGTGCCGGTTTCGCCCAAACTGGACATAGCGGTAAATGCGGTTTTTTGTGCGTAAGACAGTTGCGATTGCAGTTGCCGTTTTTGCTGCTCGGCTTCGATAGCCAAATCGACCTTACGCAGAAGCACGTCTTTTTTGGCGTTTTTCGGAATAAAATCGTTACCGCCGGCATCAAATGCGGTCAGTAAAATCTCCAGATCGTCGTGGGCAGACACAAACATGACCTGCACATCGTCATTGCCGTCAGCGCGAATCTGCCGACATACCTCGATACCGCTGAGGCCCGGCATTTCAATATCCAACAAAATCAGATTGGGGGCCAAATCCATGGCGGCCAAACATTCCTCGCCATTGGCAAACTCGTGGAGTTGATAGCCATGCCCCTGCAATTGGTCGGTTATGACCAAACGCAACAGAGCATCGTCATCCACTACAAAAATACAGAACGGTTTTTCGGGCATGATATTTCCTGGGTTGCTGGATTTGCGGGTGAGGCGATAGCGTGTGCCAAATAAGCATAGCGGTCCGGGCCAAAATTGCCTGACCGCTTACTTAAACCATCTTAACAGCCGCAGCGAACATTCATGCCGACGGCCGGGAAGAACTGTGACGGCCGCATCGGTTGTGAGAATAAGCTTGTGATAAGGCGCCACAAATACCTGATCACCAGCGGGATTGGCGTATACAAGCGCGAATCAGGCGCCGTGCGCATTGGCAATAGCCAACGCCGCCCAATCGAAGGCCGGGCCTATATCCCATTTATCGCTACGAAAATTCACATGACTGGCGATGCCGGAATAACTTTGGAAAAAATCCAGATCGCGTTCAAATTGCTTGGCTTTAGGAGGCAAGGTTTTCGGTATGGAAAATCGCCCGCATAAATCGTTCAGCAACAAGCGAATCGCTTCTACCTGCTGCGCTGGAAAAGTAGCGAAATACTGCTCGCCCCGATAGCTGGTTTGCCTATATTTATCGGTTTGGGTTTTGTCGCAGTATTGAGTACCGAATAACTGGGTTTGGCCCCGACGCGGCGGCCACCAATTCAAGACTTCCGGATTATCCGGCGCCGGCCGCAATGGCCCGACATTGGCAATTTCTATCGCTATTGAACGTTGATCCAGCCGGCCGTTAAAACCCTTCACCCCCAGATGATAAGCCCACTGCGTCGGGTCGAACACTTCATAGACCGTGCCGTCGACATCCACCAGATAAGCTGCGGCAATATGTTGGGCATCGCCGATCCAGGTATCGAACGCCGACTTGGCAGACGAACCCGCAGTGAAGTGCAAAACAATCAGATCTTTTTTCGGCCGCTCGGGAAAAAACTGCCCAGCCGGCAAGCGGAATCGGGAGCGATTGATCTGCAAACCGGCAACCGCAGCGGCAGCTTGGTCACGGAGCAGCATAGTATCGGTACTCGCCTCGTCTTCGTTCGGCGTTAGCAATACCCGCGGATTGGGCCGATCTGTGGCCCCCGCCCAGAAAAAACAATTGTCTTTATCCTGATACCAATAGCCGTTGCCGGACACCACATCACCCGCCGTAAAGCTGACAACCTCGACTTTACTGCCGGCATCCAAGACGCGCAGCACCGGTGCACTGACAGATGCGCGACTGCGGAGATTTACTTTACTCAGCAAACCCACCTGGTTGCCGGCCACTAAATTGACTGCCGGATCGGGTAACGCAGCCGCAATCAGACCTGAAATATCGACGCTGGAACCGGGACAATTTACCGAGGCGCGAATCGCGCTATGCGACAACACATGATCCGCATCGACGGTGATATGCCAGCGGTCGGCAATTTCCCTGATTAATTTCGAGCATGCCGCTAATTGCGTGGCCGTAGGCGGGCCAAGCACCGACACTTCTAAGGCAACACCAATCGAGAAAAAATTGGGATTGGTGTTGGGCCGCTGCTTGATAAATTCGGCAGCCGGATTGACTACCAAGCCGGCGTGAAAGGCTGTGTCGGCTTCCTGGACATATTGATGAATCTCACCGTTGTTGCCGATGGCGTAATGCACAGACTGCAACGTGCCCGGCTTGTTGTAGCACATAGCGGCATTCGTCAAGCTGCCATCAGTCGTATGCAAAACTATAATTTCCGGCTTTAAACCTGCTGGGCGGGCGACCCGAAAATTACCCGGCGCGCAGCCTATCCATTGCTTATCCATACGGCCTCCTCAGCCCTGCGCCTTCATATCGCCACGTTCGCCTTGTAACGGATTAGGCGTTGGCGAAGTGTCGGGGTTTTGCGGATCGCCGCCCGACGCCTGCGTGGTTTGGCGAATAGCTTTCTGCTCATCATCCTTGCGAGCAAGGCCGGAGCGCAATTGCACCAGCTTACTCAAAGCGTTATACCAAAACGGCCCGCCCAGACTCAGTAGAAAAATCGACAAAATCAAACCGGGAATACTCACCAATTTCCAATGTTTGCACCAGTTTTCCCGGTCGACGGGCAGGCTGATCAAACCCTGTTCCGCTAGAAAATTCAGATAATACTTTTGCTTTTCCAGATCGAGGCCTTTTTTGGCTGTAACAGTCTCGTCAGCCGAGGTCTCGGTATCCTGCTCTCCGCTAGCTTTGGCAGCGGCTGGTTCAACTGCATCCTTTACTTGCGTATCTTCCGTTATCGAAGGGGCCAATGCCACAAAAGTCGCCCGCATTTGCTCGTCCATGGACAGCCGATTGATCAAATACACCGTATCCAGCTGCAACGCGATGGCTACCAAGGCGGCGCTGACCACGCTGACCACCCGGGTGGTGGCGGTAAATCTGACGCTGACCCGATCAAGCAAATGGTCGAAATTCAAACATATTTTCGCCAGAAAATCGCTGGATGCTTCTTGTAGCAAGGCATTGGCCTCGCGCACGTCGTGCGCCAGTTCCGGGTTGGATTTTTCAAATTCCAGCGCCAGCATCCGCGCGTTTTTCAAGGTAGAGGCCGGATCTTCGATACCATTGTCGTGCAGCACGGATTTCAACTTGCCCAGCAGATCGATTTGTCCGGCGACGATTTTCTCCAACTGCTGAAATTTTTGTTTTTTGGTTTCGGCCTTTTCTTTTTTGATCTTGGCAAGCAAAGCTTCAATATCCAGACGCTTAAAAAACAGCGGATATTCCAGCAGTTTGCTCTCCAGGGCCTCCGTGGCTTGGCCAACATTGATGGTTTTATTGGCTAGCCTGGCTTTGATCTGTTCGAATTCGGTTTTGATCGACACATCGTAGCCAGCCGCTAAATCCAGCAAAATCTTGATAAATTCTTCGCGATGGATCACTTCGCCGAACTGAAAAAATTGCAACCACGCCGGCAGTCGGCAGCGACAGCGGCCGCCGATAGTCCGTTGCGTCAGGGTTAAGGCGGCGATGGCCTCGGCCTCGGTTCGGGAAAAGCGGGCATCCAACAATTCCAGCAAGTCGGCCAAACCGGTGCGCAGATTGCGGCCGCGGCTGGCCAGTAAATTCAAAATGCCCTGACTGATTAAGGTTACCGCCATGCTGACGATCAACATCACCACCGATAAACCCAGTAACACGTCGAGTGACTTCAACATTATTCTTCTCCTTTGGAAGGCCGTTGCGGCCGAATGAATCTAACATTCCCGCAAAAGCGGCGTCCAGGATTTTGGTTTTAAGCGCTTCCCGCCGCAACACAAACTCAAATGCCAGTCTCCACAGCCAAGCGCTCCATCAAATAACACAAACAGTCCTGGCGGATGACTCGTTCGTCCAGGGTTAGCATGGACGGCATCGTTTGCCGGGTGATCTGCACCTGGCCATCCGTAACAGTCAGAAATTGCTCGGTCACCGGCTTACCGTCGTTGTCCCTGGCGATCAACGGCATTTGTGCAGAATCGGTTGTCCCCAATACGGTGCCGATCGGAATCTCCGTGAAATTCAGGCTTTCCAGTTCCGGATCGAGACGCAGATTGGCCGTGGCATCGCTAAAGCTATAACTGACATCTTCGGCAACAGTCACTTGCGCGACCGTGTGATAAAGATCCACATCCTGCTTCGCGACCGGTTGAGCTGGAAATTCATGCAAGTGCAGGCAACTGTCGAGAAATTGAAACGCATGTTCGGTACCGTGTGGCTGGCCGGGACGGCCGCATTCCAAAGTCACCGCCGGACAAAACTCGGCAAAGGCACTGGACTGCGTCCCCTTGGGATGGGTGAAATACACCAGCAAGCGGCCGAACAGCGCACCCAGATGCAGAAAATCCTTATCCAATTTGTTGATGCAGGCGTAATGCGGATTCAAACCGGTATTGTTATGCACATCCACGCTGGCAAACACCTTGCGCTCGCGCATGATCTGGCAAATCTGCGCCGCCCAAATCGTCTCCGGCGACTCGGGTAACGCATTGCCGGGCCAGATGCGGTTGAAATCCGGCTGGCCGTCCAGTCGTCTTAAATTGAAACGCGCCGCCTGGGTATTGCCGAAAAACAGCGTCAAGCCGCGCGGCAAGCTTTGGCAATGATATTTTTGCAGCAGCTTTTGCACGGCCAGGAAGCCGGTGGATTCGTTGCCGTGCAGCAAGACTGAGACGAACAGGGTTTCCGGGCGTTTGCCGGGGAGGTGGAAAAGCGTGGGCCCGGGGATTAGGGTGTGTAGGTTATTAACCGAAATATCCAGCAAACCGTTTGGCAGGCTGTCGAATTGTTTGGGGATGCAATTGGCGAGTGAAATCTGTGGCATAACGAATTTAACTGATTTGCTTGGAGCAATTCTATCGTTATTTTCAGGCTGACATAAATGAAACCGGGAAAACCACCTATGCTTACCGGGCCACAGCCTTATTAACCCGGCCCTATTTATCCCTGGTGCCCCGTTAAGGCTGAGCTCGCAGAAGCCTGAGGTGGCTGGCCCTTCGTTAAACTCAGTACCCTCAGGGCAAAGGCGAATGGCATTTCCGATCTACGCACCCGCTACATTTCACTAAATTTACATCCCGAGGTCCTTATGGATAAAGACAATACAGACAAGACTACCTATGCGCCTTTCGTTCTTCTCGACTCGGGAGAATACCGGTCTCTAATACTTTCCGACCAGGATATGGTTGAGAAATTGCATGTATTCGAAGAGCGGGCTGACGAAGGCTGGAATGGCAACGGTTACGACTGGAACTCAATTGCTCAAGTCGTACTATTCGAACAACTGCCCGATTTACAAGATGAGCTCGATTTCGATCCGGAGGCGGGAATGTTTTCCGCACAAGGATCACGTTCTGCGCTGGAACGTCTCGGAAAAGCAATGTCATTGGCCTTTAACAACGAAGAGGTACTTCGAGATCTGCTGTCACGGGCTGAACTTGATTGATCGGTTGGCGTAGAACATTTGTTTATCATTCCCACGCTCCAGCGTGGGAATGTAGCCCGCACCGCTCCAGCGGTGCACATCGGGACGCTGGAGCGTCGTGCAACCCTGTTCCCACGCCGGAGCGTGGGAACAATGATGTTGTGCTTATTCATATCCCCCACCCGGCAACCGCTTCCTCGCTCCGCTGCCGCTGCAAATAAACCCGCGTCAGCTCCGCAAATTCGCCCGGATTTTCCTTGATAAACCGCCGCTGCCAGTGGCTGCCGGTCTGTTGATTGGCTAGGCGCTGGCGAATCACATCCAGATAATTCTCACAATCAGCAGTGCAGATGCCCAAAGCCTGCAAGCCCTGAACGGCACGCGGCACTAGCTCCTGCTCGATCAGCACCGCCAACCGTAGTTTATGTTCACCAAACCAGACGACATGGCTATCCAAACCGTGCCGCGCCGCTTGATAAAAATTATCCTTGGCCTGGGCGAAGGATAACTCCGCCCCGCCCGCTTGCCGTTCGTCGGCCAGATTTTTCACCAGTCCATAATAAAAGGCGGCGTTGGCAATCATGTCCAGTACGGTCGGCCCTGCGGCCGGCGTACGGTGTTCGATACGGATATGCGGCGTACCGTCGGCATCGAAACCCACCAGCGGCCGGTTCCAACGCCAGATCGTGCCGTTATGCAGGCGTAAGTGTTGAAACGCTTCCGGCGCATCGTCGAAATACTCCGGCAGCAGAACCGGAAAATGCTGCTGGTTTTCTACAAAGCATTCCAGGATCGAATGCCGGGCAAAATCGGAGCCAAAACTGACCCGGTGCAAGGGCCCGTCGGCGGCCCCGGCATAGCCGCCGGTGGCGATGGCCTGTTCGAACAAGGGAATACGGGTTTCCGCCCAGATATCCTTACCAAACAAAAACGGCGCGTTGGCAGCCAATGCCACCATCGCCGCCGAAGCAATGATAGCCGCGTTGTAAACGTGATGGGCAATGTTCAAAGGACATTGGATATGCAATTGAAACGAGGTGGTGGCGGCCTCCAGCATCACATCGTGATGCTCTATTTTCAGATGTTCATGCCCGCATATATCCAGCACAATCGGCCGGCCTCGGCAGCGCAAAATCTGTTGATTCAAGGCCCGGTAGCGATTCATGTCCGACATATTGCCCAAATGCAGATCGCTTTGCTGCAAGGTTGGCAAGGTGCCTATCGCCAACAAATGCAAATCCCGTTGCCGGGCGTGCTGTTCGGCTTGCTGCCAGGTGTTTTGCAAATCCTGATGCATGCGACTGAATACGTCGCCGGTCAACGCCAGCGGCGGCGTGTTCAGTTCGATATTGAATTTGGCCAGTTCCGGACCGGCCATCGGGTGGGCAAAAGAGTGCAGATAGTCCTGATTCATCGGTGCCGGCCGCATGTTGTCGTCCAGCAGCCAAGCTTCGATTTCAAAACCAGCCACCGGCTCGGCTTCCGAACAAGCGCGGCTGTTAATCAGCCTGCCGAGCAGTTCGGTTTCTGCGGATAGACGCTCGCGGAAACTCTGAAAGTCGGCATCTTGATAGATTGCGGCATGAATTTCTTGACCCATGACATTTGCGCTCGTAGTCCGGCGGAATAGCGGGGAATAGTAAGACCATTGCAGCTAAAGCACGAATTTAATCCATTTATGCGAATTACATATCTGCCGTTATCTGGCTGATTAAATATCGGTAACAGCAATCTTTAACCACCGCTCCAACACATTACAAACATAGGTTTGTTCGTCGTCACTCAACTCCCTGCCCTGCGGAATTTTATGCCATTTTTCCAGGCATCCTCGACAGCAGCAGGCGGTGGCGTGTTGCGCGACGAATACCGGATGGCCGCGAAACGGGGTTTGTTTGCCGTCATTGCGCGGCTCGGCGGCGGCCAGGCGCTTTTCGACAAAGTCCCTGGCGTGGCTCAATACCGTTTCCAGGCCTTTGCTCTTTAGATAATCCCGGTCTTTGGCATTAAAACGAAACTGGCTGCGGAATCTGGATTTAGCCAAACCGGCGAATAGTTCATCCAAATCCCGCACGGCTTCAGGCTATCTCAACACACCGGCGGACGGCGTGTAACTGTCCAATACATGGATGTAATTGGCACGCTCATACGCGCTAGGGTCTATGGCGTGTTGCTGGCTGACGCTGCCTTTCAGTTGGTTGATGGAATCGTATTCGTGTTCGATCAGCCATTGTTCCAGCTCCGCGCGAATTTCGCTGAGTTTGCCCACACCTTGCGCCAACAACACGCTGCACAGATGCACCACGTCCGCGCCCGCCAGCAAGGCTTTGATCACATCCGCGCTATGGTGAAAACCACCGGTGACCGCCAAGGACAATTTCACGCGACCATATAGCAAGGCCGTCCAGCGGATACGCAGCAAGGCTTCGGCTTGCGAAGACAATTGCAGTTTCGGCACCACTTCCAGGGTTTCCAAATCAATATCCGGCTGATAAAACCGGTTGAATATCGCAATACCATCCGCACCGGCGGCTTCCAGGCGTTGGGCGAAATGAATCGGCGAGCTGAATTGCGGACCGAGTTTTAAGGTCAGCGGCACACTCACCCGGCTTTTCAACTCCCGCAAAATATCCAGATAGCGGTTTTCCACCATTTCGCTGCTTTCATCGGCATTAGCCGCCAGATGGTAGATATTCAGTTCCAGGGCGTCGGCCCCGGCTTGTTGCAAGGCTTGGCCGTATTCGATCCAGCCGCCCTGGGAAATGCCGTTCAGGCTGGCGATCACCGGAATATGCAAACTACTTTTCAAGCGTTGCAGATGTTCCAGATATTGTTCCTGGTAAGTCAAAATATGGTCCGGCACAGGATGAAAGGAATCGGCCTCGCCATAGCCTATGCCCTGCCCGTAAAAAAACCGCTCCATCTGTTGCTGTTCGGCTTCGATCTTTTCTTCAAACAAGGAAGACATGACGATGGCCGCCGCGCCGGCATCTTCCAGGCGGCGGGCGCTGTCCAAGTCCTTGCTCAGCGGCGATGCTGAAGGCACCAAAGGATGCGCCAGTTTCAGGCCCAAATAATTTGTCGTTAAATCAACCATGTTGGCTCTCCTGGGCAAGATCGGCTTTCAGTGCGGCTTTGGCTGCCGCGACACTGGTGGCATCGCTCCATTCCAGCGCGGCCAGTTGTTGATAGTAGCGGTAGCGGTTTTTAACGTCCTGCTGCGCCTGTTTCAAAAACGCTTCGGCATGGTCGGGATGACTTTGCCAGAGCATGCTGAAGCGGGTTTCGCTCATCACAAACTCGCGCAGCGGCACCGACGGTTCCGCAGAATCCAATTGCATCGGATTCTTGCCTTGCTGGATGCGGCCGGGATTGAATCTAAACAAAGGCCAATGCCCGCTTTTTACTGCCAGATTTTGCTGTCTATGGTTGTTGGACAAATCCACACCGTGGGCTATGCAAGGCGCGTAGGCGATGATGATGGACGGGCCATTGTGGGCTTCCGCTTCCAAGAAGGCGTTGAGGGTTTGTGTGTCCTTGCCGGCATAAGCCACATGAGCCACATAAACATTGCCATAGTCCAGCGCCAGCAGCGCCAGATCTTTTTTCGCGGTGGCCTTACCACCGGCCGCGAACTTGGCCACCGCACCCAGCGGTGTAGATTTGGAAGTCTGACCGCCGGTGTTGGAATACACTTCCGTATCCAACACCAGGATATTGACGTTACGGCCGCTAGCCAATACATGATCCAGACCGCCATAACCGATGTCATAAGCCCAACCGTCGCCGCCGATGATCCAGACGCTTTTCTTGCACAGATAATCCGCCAGGGGCAACAGGGCTTGCGCGGCTGCTTGCTTCAGCGAGGGTAAATGCTGTTTTAATTCGGCGACGCGTTGGCGTTGTTCGTAAAGGCCGGCTTCATCGGCTTGGTCGGCGTGTAAAATCGCATCGACCAATTCGCCGCCCAAGGTTTCCCGTAGCGATACCAGTAATTCGGCCGCATGCTCAGCTTGTTTATCGATTGCCACCCGCATGCCCAAACCGAACTCGGCGTTGTCCTCGAACAAGGAATTATTCCAGGCCGGCCCCCTTCCCTCGGGATTTTTGGTCCAGGGCGTGGTCGGCAAGTTGCCGCCGTATATCGACGAACAGCCGGTGGCATTGGCTACCACCATCCGGTCACCGAATAGTTGTGATGCCAGCTTCACATACGGGGTTTCGCCGCAACCGACACAGGCGCCGGAGAATTCAAACAAAGGCTGTAACACCATCGAGCCTTTGATGGTGTTGGTTTTTAATAAGCGGCGATCGTATTCCGGCAAGGACAAGAAGTAATCCCAGTTTTGACTTTCCGGTTCGCGCAGCGGCGCTTGCGGCCGCATGTTCAAGGCCTTGCGGCTGGCGTTGGATTTGTCGCGGATCGGACAAATGTCAACGCAAAGTCCGCAGCCGGTACAATCTTCCGGTGCCACCTGATAACTGATCGACAGGCCGGCAGGAAAATCTTTACCCAGCATCGCCGCGTGCTTGAAGGTTTCGGGCGCATTGCTCAAGGCTTCGCTGGGCACGATTTTGCTGCGGATCGCCGCGTGCGGACAAACCATCGGGCATTTGCCACACTGGGTGCACAAATCGGTTTCCCAGACCGGAATCTCCAGCGCCAGATTGCGTTTTTCGTAGGCAGCGGTGCCGGTCGGGAAGGTGCCATCTACAGGCATTGCACTGACCGGCAAGGCATCGCCACGGCCAGCGATGATTTCACCGGTGACGCGACGAATAAATTCGGGTGCGCTATCGGCAATCAACGCGGCAATATCGAAACCGCTGTCGGCTTGCTTGGGTAAGGGCACATGGCGTAAGCCAGCCAAAGTTTCGTCGATGGCTTTGAAGTTTAAATCGACAATGCGCTGGCCTTTTTTGCCATAGGTTTTTTCGACGGCATGTTTAATCGCGGCAATGGCTTGCTCCTGCGGCAACACCCCGGAAATCGCAAAAAAACAAGTCTGCATGATGGTGTTGATGCGTTTGCCCATACCGGATTTTTCCGCTACCGCGTTGCCGTCGATCAGATAAAAACGGATTTTCTTATCCAGCATTTGCTGCTGCATCTTGCGCGGCAATGTCTCCCAAACTTCATCAGGCGACGCAGGGCTGTTTAATAGAAACACCGCTTTGTCGGCAGCGTTGGCCAGCATGTCATAGCGTTCCAGAAATACGGTTTGATGACAGCCGATGAATTGGGCGTCGTTCTCACCGATCAAATAGGTGGAACGAATCGGCTTCGGCCCAAAGCGCAGATGCGACACGGTAATTGCCCCGGACTTTTTAGAGTCGTAAACAAAATAACCCTGGGCATATAAATCGGTTTCTTCGCCGATGATTTTGATGGTATTTTTGTTCGCGCCAACGGTGCCGTCGCTACCCAAACCGTAAAACATGGCTTGAAAGGTTTGATCGTGGGTATCGGTGCGGTAAGCGGGGTTCCAATCTAAGCTGGTGTGGCTGACGTCGTCGTTGATGCCGACCGTAAAGTGATTCTTCGGTCTGTCGTTTTTCAGTTCGTCGTAAACCGCCTTGATCATGCCCGGCGTGAATTCCTTGGACGATAAACCGTAGCGGCCGCCCACCACTTTGGGCAGGCTGGTAAATTTTTCGCCGTCGCTGAAGGCTTGGGCCACGGCGGCCAATACATCTTTGTACAAAGGCTCGCCGTCGGCACCCGGTTCCTTGGTGCGATCCAGTACCGCGATTTTTCGGCAACTGGCCGGCAAGGCGTCGATCAAATGCTGCGGTGAAAACGGCCGAAACAAGCGCACTTTCAACAAGCCCACCGCTTCGCCCTGGCGATTCAGATATTCCAGGGTCTCTTCCACCGCTTCGGCGCCGGAACCCATAATCACGATTACTCGCTCGGCTTGCGGCGACCCGACGTATTCGAACAAGCGGTATTGACGGCCAGTCAAACCGGCTAGCCGGTCCATGGTTTGTTGGGCAATCTCCGGGAGTGCAGCGTAGTAAGGATTAACCGACTCGCGACCCTGGAAATACACGTCCGGGTTTTGCGCGGTACCACGCAGCACCGGCTTATCCGGCGTCAAGGCCCGGCCGCGATGCTCGCTAACCCAGCTGTCATCTATCATCGCCCGAATGACGCTGTCGTCGATCTCGACAATTTTGGCGACCTCGTGTGAGGTGCGGAAGCCGTCGAAAAAATGCATGAACGGGATGCGGCTTTGCAAAGCCACGGCATGCGCGACCAGCGCCAAATCTTGCACTTCTTGCGGCGAGTTGGAACACAACATCGCGTAGCCCGTCATCCGCGCCGCCATCACGTCGCTATGATCGCCAAAGATCGACAAGCCCTGGCAAGCAAGTGAACGGGCGGCGATATGAAACACCGTCGGGCTCAGTTCGCCGGCGATTTTGTACATATTCGGCAGCATCAACAACAGGCCTTGCGAGGCAGTGAAGGTGGTGGCCAAGGTACCGGCTTGCAGCGCGCCATGAATGGTGCCGGCCGCGCCGGCTTCGCTTTGCAGTTCGACTACGCGAGGTACGGTACCCCAAAGATTGGGTTGATCGCGGGAGGCCCATTCGTCGGCCCATTCGCCCATCGCCGAGGACGGGGTAATCGGGTAAATTGCGATCACTTCATTGAGTTTATAAGCAATGCTGGCCGCAGCCTGATTGCCGTCGATGGTGAGGGTTTGCTTTTGCATGGGATAACCTTTTCAGGAAATAAAACGGGGGGCCGTCGGGCAAAGCCGACGGCTTTTTTATGATGCTCTAAGCATAGTCAAAAATTGCCTGACTAATTTTTAGTCAATTTAAAGATGTCCCAAACAGGACGGGCGATTGGCTGGTTTGCTCACGATTTGATCACAAGTTTATCCACAACTTCTGTGTATAACTGTACTTTTGGACAATGGCTGCCACCGATAACAATAGCCTAAAACCCATAGACTCAAGCTGATTATTCCTCCCCCAACGGCTTATCCGCCGCCTAACATTTGCAAATCCTGCGTTTATTCAGCCCAGTCGTCGCGCAGTACGATAGGCATCACTTGATCTTCGACTGCAATCACGGCCTTATTCAACACTACCAATTGTTTATCCTCGACAAACTGCACACCCAACATATAAAAAATCGGCCCCCAAAACGGGTTGATCATCAAGCCACCGAGTATGCTTTTCGCGCTACGTTTCAAATTTTTTAACGGGTTAAAAGCGACAGCCAGTGTTTGCTGGGGATGCTCGGCGAATACGTCGGTGATCGGCTTAAAAGTCTGTTTATCCCGGCTTTCCAGTTCATCCAAGGCAACCGAGAGCTTGCGAGCCATTTTGTAAAAATGCAGACGCGCCGCAGTCGCCGATACCGCGAAGGCAATCGCCATCAGCGGCAACAGAATACTGGGCGGCAACAAGGGAGCGAAAGCCGGCGCCAGCAATACCAAGCCATATCCCAACATGACGGTATCTTCCCCGCGCTCGACATCGCGGTCCAGATTTTTAACGATAGCAACCACTTGATTGCCGGACTGATCCAAATAACCTTTGTCTTGAGCCATATTCGTCTCCTTCAGGTTGAATGTGCAGGGTCTTGATTAGATGCCTGCGGTTAAAAAAAGTCAACTGCCAAACCGATACCAAATTGCATGCGCTACGGCCCGCCAACGCCCCACTTTGCTTGCAGATAATCGCGGCGCGTATCGAAAATACGCTGCAACTTATCGCCGATAAAGCCATGCAACAACTGACCCAACCAGCCGAAGGGCATCGTATAAAACACGATGTCTTCCAATACGATGCCCTCCTCGCAAGGTCTTAGACACACTTCATGGCTCCAGAATCCAAATGGACCAACCGCTTGTTGATAGACAAACCGGTTGGGCTTATCGCAGTGGCTGACTTCCGACAGCCAGGACATGGGCACCCCCAAAACCGCCTTCATCCGGTAACGGATCAATAAGCCAGGGTAAATATCCTCGGGCACCGGCGAAGTAATATCGACATGAAAAAACTCCGGCGTAATTTGATTTAAATAGTGCGGAGAGGAAAAGAACGCCCACGCCTGCTCCTGACTGAGCGCCAAGCGTTGCTGGCGGTGGATGTGGTAAATTTTCATGATACTGGCGGACGACGATGCTGAGCTACTGCGATAGCCAGCAATCTACCGTAAAAATATTTTTGCGGTAGTGCTGCTTATGCACCGCAGTGACGCGGATACGAGAGCCCGGTCATCAGAACACCCGCAGGCGAGGCAAGATCCGGGTAAACCCAAACAAACCGAAGATTAGAGAGTCTTGCCGCTTTCTGCCTTGATTTCAGCAATTAAATCGCCGAGGTTTTCGCGTTGTCTCAGCACGAAATTTCGGCTTTCCACTGCGGTGCGACTACCCAGCACGATGATGTCCTTGCGGTGTTTATGCGCCAAATACCCGGCCAGCAAACCACCGGAGAATAAGGCAAGCGGATGGCGGATCAGTGCACGGGTGATGCTTTTGCTGGCGTGCGTCAACCCGGAAATCACGATACCCATCACGACACCTTTGACCAAAATCTCGCCATTGGTCGGCGGTGCCATTCTAACTTTCTTGCCTTTGCGCGCCGGCGATTTCTTAACTTTCTCGGTAACCGCCTGGTTTACTATTTTTGCTTGCGTCATATCCCTGTCTCCCAAAAAACCACACTCCGGATAACAGCATAATCCAAAACCCTTAAAACTGAACCCCGTTAACCGCCGCCGGCACTATTTACCGCTTTACTGACCAATTGTTGTTTAGCGCCCGGATTGGCGGCTTTGCTCAAAGCGGTTTGTAACAATTGATCTTGACCATAAATATCCGGGTAAAAGCGCGGTTTATCGTCAAGGCCCACAAACACAGTGGTATAAAAAAACAACACAGGTATCGATTTTTTCAGCGTGACCCGTTGAGTTTTGGGCCCGGCCATGGCTTGCTGTATCGTTTGTTGGTCCCATTCGGCTTGGTCGCCCAGCACAAATTCCGCCAGCTTTTCAGCCTCCGCCACTCTAACGCAGCCGTGACTGAGATCGCGGCGATCACGATTAAACGCGGCTTTGCCCGGCGTATCGTGCAAATACACATCGGCTTTGTTCGGAAAAATAAATTTCACCCGTCCCAAGGGGTTGCTGCTGCCGGGTCGCTGCCTGGCGCGGACCCGCCCGCTCTTGATTTCGTCGACGATGCTGTCCTGATTTTCCTCTTCATCGTCGTCGGCGTCACGTCCCACCAATTCTATATCCTGATTCGCCAGAAACTCTTCATCGCTCACTAACTTGGGCAGCATTTCCTTGTCCATAATACTTTTCGGGATATTCCAATACGGCATGAATTCCAGATATTTCATTTCTTCCCAGAGTACCGGCGTCTGATTTTGCTCGGCTTTGCCGACGATGACTTTCATCGTCAAAGGCTGTTGATCGTCACGGGAATTGAAAGCCCATAACTGAAACGCCGGAATATTCACAAATATCCTCGGCCCTTCCGGCAACTCAGGCATCCAACGCAAACGCTCCATGGCTAATTCAAGCATCGCAATTTTTTCGGCCGGCGTTTGATTCAATAAGGCCAGAGTTTGTTTACCGATCACCCCATCGGCTTTTAAGCCTTGTTGCTGCTGTAAGCGTTGCACTGCTTCCGTCGCGGCCGCATCGTAAAGTGTTTCCGTGTTGCCGGCACCAACAACGTCTTCCGCTTTCAGTACACCCAACTCCGCCAAACGCTGGCGTAACTCGGGCAATTGCGCGTCTTGCTCGCCTGGGCGCAACGATTTGGCAAAAAGCAGTTTTGGCTTCTGCGCCCCAGTATTTTGCTGACGATAAGCAGCCAACAAAGTCTTTAACTGCTGATATTGCTTGAATTTTGGCGCCAGCGCCGCCGGCAGTTCGGCAAGGGATTGTTGTTGGATATGTTGATTCAGCGATACGGCGACCTCGCTTGCCGATTTGGCGGCAAACTGTGGGGGATAATTGAAGTCGCGCGGATCAACCCGGCCAATATGCAGATCATGCGCGTAATGCACCAATGCTATCGACAAAGCCACGTCGTAAGAGACCAACTGCGTCGTTGCAGTGTGTGGCAGCGCAACGGCTTGTTGTATGTAGCCGCGCAAACGCTCAACTTCATAAACGTCCGGATTTAAACCATCGACTTTGGCATTGCTCAGCAAGCTCAAAGCGTCTTCGCGATTTTTCGCGGCTCGACCTTCCCCCAGCCAAATCAGCTGGTTGGCATTCATCTGATACAGCTGTTTTAGTGCGTCGCTATACTGCGAAAAATCCGCTTGCGACAGCAAAGGCTGCTGTTTGCCGGCTAGTAACGATTGTATGGCTTGCCCTACAGAAGGCTCCGGGCTCTGGCTGCTGGCGGATTGCGAAAAACCATACAACAGCATCAGTACCGTCAGCAGATACGGTGGAAAGTTGCGCCTGGTTGTTTGATTGGTGCGTGATACGGCTTGCTGGGTCATGATTTTTGCAAGTTCAAATTCGGACAAAGGTTGCCATATTGACAAAATACGGGCTCAAGTTCTAGTTTTGCCCGATAAAAAGGGCTTAATGCCATACAGTTCAGCGATCATTGCCGCACCCTAAAAAGTTACGGCTAAAGTGATGCTGCTATCGGCAAAATACCGTGCAGGCTCAAGTTTCACAAGTTTGGATCATGCTGTTCAGAACATGTCGATCAGCATGTACGCTAGCTAACAAAATAAGCTCAACCGCCTGTTTGTAAATGATTTTTGCCGATCTAGCAGGCATCTGTATAAGAATTTACCGATTAACGGACAGGCGTATCGCGCTAGAATAGCGGCGTAAATTCTGTTTCAGCACCCATCCGCGCCTATCGTTTTCATGCATCCCCATCCAGAACCCGAGCAAACACCTAACGCCAGACAGCTAAATAGCGATTGCCGCTGCTCATCACTAAATCGCACAGCGCTGCGTCGCGAACTGAACAGGCTGGACGAAAACGGCGATTTGTATCGGATGATTGCGGAGGAGCGGCCGAATTTATTTGCCGAGTCCGCGGTGTTTATCGATCAAGCTTGCCTGGACCAACAATTGGCAATCATCGCCGCGCTGGAACACGTAATTGCCTTGCCGGCGTATCAACAACAGGTACTTACATACGCACCGGACGCGGCGCGGTTTTTAGCCAAAGCCCATGGCGTATTTCTAGGCTACGACTTTCATTTGAGCGCCGACGGCCCAAAACTAATCGAAATCAATTCCAATGCCGGCGGCGCGATGATTAATGCGTTATTGATTCGCGCGCAAAACAGCTGTTGCGAAATCGCCGGCAACCAGCAGCCTGGCACACTTAAATTGCCTGGGCAGGATACTCAGCCAGCCGAAACCTTATTTATCGACATGTTTTACCGGGAGTGGCGCGCGGAGCGTGGCTTGGCGCCGCTGCGCAGCATTGCCATTGTCGATGAAGACCCACAAAATCAATACCTGTGGCCGGAGTTTCTGTTGTTTAAACAGTTGTTCGAACAACATAAAATCAAAACCGTAGTCTGCGACCCCAAGGCCTTGCGCTATGACGACGGCGCACTTTGGCACGGTGATCTGCAAATCGATCTGGTTTATAACCGCTTGACCGACTTTGGCTTGGAATCTCTAAAATGCCGGAGTTTACGAGAAGCCTATCTGGCCGATGCAGTCGTGCTGACGCCGCACCCCAGAAATCATGCGCTGTATGCCGACAAAAGAAATCTGGTCTGGCTGGGCAAAGACGACTTTCTGCGTACAATCGGCGTCGATGAGCGTACCCGAACACTATTGCGAGAAGGTATCGCCCACACGATGCTGGTTGATGCGCAGAATGCCGATCAGTTCTGGGCGGAACGTAAGCAGCTGTTTTTCAAACCCGCCAGAGGCTATGGCAGTAAAGCGGCGTATCGCGGCGATAAATTGACCCGGCGCGTTTTCGAGGATATTTTGCAACACGATTATGTAGCGCAGACGCTGGTAAAACCCAGCGAACGGCATCTGGATGCCGGCGAGTTAAAACTGGATTTGCGCCACTATGTCTATCAAGGCCAAACCCAATTGCTCTGCGCCCGCCTCTACCAAGGCCAAACCACCAACTTTCGCACGCCGGGCGGCGGTTTCGCGCAAGTGGTAGTCATTCCGTAACGCATAGGAAAAAAATGGAACCCGGTAAAGCACTCATTACTATCGGCTCGGCCATCCTGGTGCTCGGCTTGGTTCTGAATTACGCCCCATGGTTGGTGAATTGGTTCGGCAAGCTGCCTGGGGATATTCGGATTCAGAATAAAAACTGCTTCGTGTTTATACCGATTACATCGATGATTGTGGTCAGCTTGCTGATCACATTGCTGGCCAACTTGTTTTTCCGAAAATAATCTTTCCGACAGCGAGAAAAAGACTATGAGCAAACTGGTGATATACAACCACGGCAAGGACAGTATTCCCTGGGGCGAAAAGCCATTGGCACTGGCGGAGGTCGCCAAACGCCAAGGGTTTGAATTTATCAGCCCGGATTATCAAGCCAGCAACGATCCGGACTGGCGCGTGCAACAGCTATTGGCGCTGGATGTATCGGGATATGAAACGATAGTGCTGGTGGGCTCCAGCATGGGCGCTTATGTTTCGACCGTCGCGGCGGAAATCATCAAGCCGAAGGGTTTGTTTTTGATTGCGCCGGCATTTTATTTGCCAGGCTATGCGCGTACCGAGTTTAAGCCTAGCACCGCCAACATTGAGGTCTTTCACGGCTGGCAAGATGATGTGGTACCACCGGAGAACGCCTGGCGCTTCTGCCGCGAACATCACGCGCGTCTGCATATATTGGATGCCGACCACCGCTTATTAAGCATATTGCCCGTAATGGCGACAGCGTTCGCAAGATTTCTCGGCGATTGTGCCGCTTAACACCCAGGGAAAATCCAATGAGCAATTACAAAAAATACCATTGCCAGGAATGCGAACACATTTACGACGAAGCCAAGGGCGACCCGGATAGCGGCATCGCGCCCGGCACCCGCTGGGAGGACATCCCCGACGACTGGGATTGTCCGATTTGCGGCGCGCCGAAAAGTTTTTTCAAGTTACTGGAATATTGAGCGCTCCGATCAGGCAATCTCAGTACATACCGTTACCGAGCAAAGCCCCGGCGGCGGCACCAATGCCGGCGGCAATCGGGTCGCCATTTCCGAGCTGATAGCCCATCGCACTACCGACCATCCCACCCAACAAACCTTGCGGCGAGCGTTGATCGTAGCCGTAATAAGCCGGTGGCGGAGGTGGCGCGTAATACTGGGGGGCCGGCACATATTCAACGACCGGGGCGGGTTGATAATAAACCACTTCTTCCCGGTACATCGGCCGATAATGCCCGTGATGATGGTGGCCATGATGATGCCCCCAATGCTCATGGTCGGCCAACGCAGCCGACGAAACCAATAAACCCAAAACGATGACTGTTGTTGTTTTTAACATCGCAAACCTCCTGTTAAACAATTATTTGCTTGCGATAAAGTTTGCCGTCCGTAGCTTAATTTTTGCTTATTGGCGATACAAACAGCAGCGCTGTTTTGGCGACTATCAACGATTCTTTTGCTCCACCCGCTTCAACAGGCCAAATAAATCACTGTTGGTAGACAGCACTATAGTGGCGTCGCGGTCTATTACTTTGCGGTAGGTTTCCATGCTCTTCAAAAATTTGTAAAACTCGGCGGACTCGGACTTTTGCCCGTATGCCTTAGCGTAAATTTCCGTGGCCTTGGCATCCGCTTCGCCTTGAATTTCCTGCACTCGCTTGTAGGCCGTCGATTCGATTTCGTTGATATCCCGGTCCCGATTACCGTTAATTCTGGCCGCCTCGCCTTCGCCTTCCGAGCGGAAGCGCTGGGCAATTTGCAAGCGCTCGCTGATCATCCGTTGGTGGATGCGCTCCAACACTTGATGGTTGTAATTGATGCGTTTAAAGCGCACATCCAGCAGTTCGATACCAAATTCCGCCAATTTCGGCGCTGCGGCATCGAACACATCTTTTTCGATTGCCGCCCGGCCCACCCGGATTGGCCGCAGCACCCCTATGGTGCCTTCGCCGGTCAACGGCCCTAAACTTTCGTCTTGCAAGGGTTTGCGATCTTTGTCAGAACGCACCACTTCGATCAATTCATGGCGGGCAATCGCGGTGCGGGTCTCGCTACCTAAAATATCTTCCAAACGCGATTGCGCGCTGCGTTCGTCGCGTAATCGCAAGTAATATTGCATGGGCTGGGTGATGCGCCAGCGCGCGAAAGTATCCACCTGCACATAAGTCTTATCTTTGGTAGACATCTCCACCATCGGCCCATCCCAGGCCAGATAACGCTTATCAAAGCTGTTAATTTGCTGGGTAAACGGAATTTTGAAATGCAAGCCGGGATCGGTGATCGGCTCGCCGACCGGTTTACCAAACTGGGTGATGATGACTTGCTCGGTTTGATCGACAGTAAACACCGATTGCCACAGCAAAAACCCCGAAACTACGATTAACAGCCAGGTTCTTATCGATAAATTCATTTCACTACTCCCGCTGCCTGACCGGGAAACGGCAACATCGGCAATATTTGCTGCACCGTGTCATCGACAATAATTTGCTGGCTGGCTTGCGGTAACACCTCGCCCATGGTTTCCAGATAAATCCGCGCACGAGTCACGTCCGGGGCTTTTAAATATTGTTCCAACACTTGATTGAAAGCGGTGACATCCCCTTCCGCTTCGTTAATTCGTTTAAAACGATAACCTTCGGCCGCGCGAACTTTCTGGTCCGCTTCACCACGTGCACGCGGCACGGCTTTGTTATATTCGCCATTAGCCAAATTGATGACATTCTCTCTATCTTGCTGAGCACGATTCACTTCATTGAACGAGGGCTGTACCGGCTCGGGTGGATTCACATTTTTGAGCTGTACCTGGTTAATTGACACCCCCAATTGATAGCGCTCGGCCAACAAGCGTGCTCGCGCCAGCACGGTTTCTTCAATTTCCTGTCGACCGATGGTGATGATTTCATCGACAGTGCGATCACCGACCACTTCCCGCATCACGGCTTCGGAAATATCCCGCAAAGTCACACCGGGGTCGCGGACCACAAATAGATATTTTTCCGGATCGGTGATCCGGTATTGCACGATCCACTCGACCAGCGCCGAGTTCAGATCACCGGTTACCATAGATTTTTCCAACGCGGGCTCGTCGCCAGTTTGATCCGGGTTGGTGAAACCTGCCGTGGCAAAGCCAAACTCCAGCTTCTGTTGCCGCTGAGTCGGCACGGTGATGACGCTATCCACGCCAAATGGCAGTTTGGCGTGCAAACCGGACGGGACTTTTTCGATGTATTCGCCAAAGCGCAACACAATCCCCTCTGACTCGGCGGGAATGGTATAAAACGACATGCTCGCGCCGACCAGCACCGTGACGATAATCAGGATCGACAATGGCGAAATCGGCAGCGAATCGGGCAGATTTTTAAAAATGGGATTGACGTCGTTCAAGGGCTGACTCCGTTAAGTCGGCGAAAAATCAAGATGCAAGGCATTGCCAGTCACCAGCACCGCCGAATTTAGTAAGCAAGCATGGACCCGCTCCACCCTTTCGTCAATTTGTATGCTATTCAAATCGCTATGGTGGACTCGATAACACTTTGCCGCAAAAACAGCTCAAATTGTTCGCTGGGCATCGGCTTAGCGAATAAATAGCCTTGAATCTCCTGACAGCCCTGTTCGCGCAAAAACTCCCGTTGTTCAACCGTTTCCACACCTTCGGCTATGGTCCGCAAACCCAGGCTGGCGGCCAAACTAATCACCGCATTGACAATGGCTTTATCTTCCGAATCAGTACTGATGTCGCGCACGAAAGATTGGTCTATCTTTAATTTGTATACTTTAAATTTTTTCAGATAACTCAGCGACGAATAACCGGTACCAAAGTCATCGATAGACATGCGTACTCCGCGCTCATGCAATTTATTCATCACCGCTATAGCCGCTTCTGGATTCTGCATCGACACGCCTTCGGTCAATTCCAATTCTAAATATTCGGGCGGCAAGCCCTCCTCTTCCAAAATACGCGACACCATCTCCGGCAAGGCCGGATGGCTAAATTGAGCAGCCGAGAGATTGACCGCCATGATCAAAGGCCCCAACCCCTGATCAAAGCAGGTTTTCGCTTGCCGCACCGCCGTTTGCAATACCCACTCGCCGATAGGCAAAATCAGTCCGCTATCTTCCGCCACCGGGATGAATTCGGCCGGCGAAACCATGCCAAACTCGGGATGCCGCCAGCGCAACAAAGCTTCCGCACCGATCACGCGCCCGCTATGAATGTCCGCCTGCGGTTGATAATAAACATGCAGTTGTTGACGGTCCAAGGCATGGCATAAGGCATTAACCAGTTGCAGATTACGCTGGGCGCGAGCTTGCATTTCCGGTGTAAAAAAGCGGTAACCGTGCCGGCCATCGGTTTTGACTCGGTACATGGCCACATCGGCGCTTTTAGACAGGCTTTCCAGGTCCTCGCCATCGTCCGGATACAAGGCTATGCCAATCGATGCGCTCATCGTCAAATCGAATTCCTCAATCCGGTAAGGTTCGGCTATCGCATCAAGAAGCTTCTGCGCGACATTCGCGGCCCCGCCGGCATCGGTGCCCGGCAACAAGAAAATAAATTCGTCGCCGCCCAAACGGGTCACGGTATCTTCTTCGCGCAACACGGCACAAAGCCGATTGGCTAACTCCACCAATAGCGCATCGCCGACGCTATGCCCCAAGGTATCGTTAATATTTTTGAAATGATCGAGATCAAGAAACATCAGAGCTAAGTGGCCGTTACTCCGTTTGGCCAAACTCAATGCATATTTCAAGTGATCGTCCAATTGACTGCGATTCGGCAAGCCGGTGAGCGAATCGTAATTGGCTAAGTAATAAATGTGCTCCTCCGCCTGCTTACGTTCGATAGCTAAGGCGACGAAATGCGCGACCATTTCCAGCAAGCGCAATTCATGTTTGCTGGGAACGGCAGGGTGACGATGATAAATCGCAAAGGTACCCAGCACTTTTTTACCGGCGGAGAGTACCGGCTCCGACCAGCATGCCGCCAAACCGGCCCGTTCTGCCAGCGGCAAAAAAGGCTGCCAAAAGGGATGCTCGGCCAGATTTTCCGCAATCGTTCTTTGCCCGGTGTACGCGGTGTTGCCGCACGACCCCGCTCCGGCACCAATTTTTAGCCCATCGATCGCCTGATTGTAGAAATCCGGAAGACTAGGTGCCGCGCCTAGCCGTAGACGTTCGTCATCATCCACAAGCAAAATCGAACAAACGCTACCAGCCAACATAATTTCCAGTTCGGTAACCGCATCATGCAAAATATCCGTCAACTGCAGGTTACCGTTGAGCCGTTCCAGCATAAACACCCGCAAACTTTCCATCTGCTGTGCTTGCTGGCGCTCGGCCTCACGCTCGAAGCCACCGATGGCATGATCGATGTCCATGGCCATTTCCAACAGCAGATTGCGCGCGGCATCGTCAAACACATTGATTTGATCGCCGTACAGCATAAACGCCCCAGCCGGCTTGCCGTTTCGATGCAAGGGTAAGGCCGCGGAAGCCTGCCAATCGAATTTTGCCCCACGCGCATGCCAGGCTATGGTGGCGGGGTCGTGTTGAAAATCCTGACACCAATATGGCTTGTCCTCTCTGACTGCGGTACCGGTTGGTCCGCACCCGGTCGGCAGGTTCTCGTCTATTGATATTTCAATGCCATCCAGATACTCGATGCCGATGCCATAACAGGCAACCGGTTTGATAGTTTGG
Organism: Methylomonas sp. PHL2-19; assembly: GCF_059331595.1. Classification (NCBI taxonomy): domain Bacteria; kingdom Pseudomonadati; phylum Pseudomonadota; class Gammaproteobacteria; order Methylococcales; family Methylococcaceae; genus Methylomonas; species Methylomonas sp. PHL2-19. Next base: position 2,227,608 of record NZ_CP196839.1, on the reverse strand, counting down.
CTGTTTTGGTCAAGCATGCCGATCCAGGCCATTTTCATGCCGCCAAATATCACGGCGTCGCGGCAGATTTGCGGGAATAATTCGGCTTCGCTGGTACAGCGAACGATGGCTTGGTTACATTGACTTAGCGCGGCATACAATTGCGTCAATCGCAGATTTCTTGCCTCGGCAGTGCGGCGCGCGGCTTCAACGCTTGCCAAACTGGCCCGCGTTTCCGCCAGCCAGCCCAACACGCTGTTGCGCATGCCCTTGCATACCGGAATATCGGCGGAAAAATCGCCGCTACCCAAACGCACGATCTGATCGTGCAATTCATCGACCGAGGCTCCCAATATTGCGTGTAAAGTCCGATACGCCCGCCAAAGCGTCAATAACAACATAACCCCGAACACCACAAACACCACCCGCAACCAAAAGGCAATACGCGCTCTGGCAACCACACTCTGTTGCGTGCGCAGGTCTATCAATTCGAAGGCGTCGATGATCGATTGCATGACTTTCGCTTTTGCTCGATGGTAAGTCGCATCGTGCAGCATTAGATTGACTTGATGCCATTTGCCGTCGGGCATTCCCTGATTCGAATCAACCATGTCCATCGCCGTGCGCTCTATTTGGATAAGTGCAGCGGAATCGGCCGTGGCTTCGGCCATTTTCGCCAGTTCCTGCTCGGAAAACCCGGCTTGCCGCATCAACTCCAGCAAGGCCACCGGCTGCGTGCTTGATTGCGGCGCCGGATGAGCATTGGCGATCACCAAGTCCCAATACATGTCGTGATAATTTTCGGGCCTGGGCAGTTTGCCGTCGCGAATGTCGATAATCTCTTGAAAATAGTGTTTATAAACCGGATCGCCGGTCGCGACATAACTGCGCGCCACATGCGAGAGATCGTTGGACGATTGCCTAAATTCATCGGCCAGCAAGTGTGACGCAAAGCGGATTTCGTTGGCGCGATCAATTTGCTTCTCGGCGCGCACGTAAACCGCGAATGCGATCACGAAAATCACAAACATGACCAGATTCAGCCACAAAATTCGAGAAAACCGGGAAAAGTAATACGGTCGCGTCATTTTGCTTATTCCGTTATTCAACTCCAAAATAGACACCAGCCGGCCAAAAACTTAAAAACAACCGGCCTAAAACCACGAGTAATATAAGTGAAATATAAGGTGAACCGTAACACTAAAGTTTTCCGGCTTTCGGTCCGGACGCCCGAACCATGGGGCTTATCTGTTGAAAATGGATGTCGGGCCTATCCAAACGAATCACTGCGATTACCTATTCACCATTGTGTAAGCGGCTTTCTGCGGCATACTGGCGATTATAATTAAACACAAAAACATTCGGTATTTCACCGTCGTAAGCCCCTTAAGGGAGATCATGCATGCAAAAATACACTCTTACATTCAGGCTCTTGGTCTTCATGCTGCTCGCCTTACCAACGTTTGCGATGACAGCAAACGCGGCTCCGCTGCAAGTTGGCCAATCGGCACCGATATTTCAACTGCAAGCGCACGCTGGCGACCCAGTAAGTTTAGCCGCTCGGCGCGGGAAAGGTTGGACAGTCTTGTATTTTTATCCTAAAGCCGGTACACCCGGATGCACTGCGCAAGCTTGCGCTTTCCGCGACGCCATCGAACTGATCCGCAAACAAAATGCCGAGGTATACGGGATCAGTACGGATGACGTCCAGGATCTGTTGGCATTTCATCAGCAACACAAACTGACCTTCACCTTATTGTCTGACGCGGACGCCAAAGTCAGCGAAGCCTACGGCGTAAAAATGCCCATATTGAACATGGCCAAACGCTGGACCTTTATCGTCGATCCCGACTTAACCATACGCCGTATCGATGACGATGTAGACCCGGCCCTGGATGCCAAACGGGTCGCGGAAACGCTGAAGCAATTGCAGGCGAGCGGGAACTGATACAAAGCCAAGCGGATAAATATTCACCCAACCGGGAAACTCTTAGCGGGTTTGTAGTTCACAACCATCCTGCCCGCTTCAAACGCCAATACAAGGCCAAGCTGCACACTGCCACGCTACCCACTACCAAGGGATAGCTATAGGCCCAATCCAGTTCCGGCATATGCCGGAAGTTCATGCCGTACCAACTGAATACCATAGTCGGTATCGCTAAAATCGCCCCCCAACCGGCCAAGCGTTTGACCACTTCGTTTTGCCGCACGGTTTCGAAAGTCAGATGCACCTGCATCGCCGCCAGCAACATCTCGCGCATACCGTGGATAGCCTGATCAACGCGCTTGATGTGATCGGCTATGTCGCGGAAATATACTCTGACATCCTTATGTATCAGGCCAACATGAAAGCGCATCAACTCGTTGCAAATGTCGATGACCGGATTAATCGCCCCTTCCAAAAGCAATAATTCGCGCTTTAGCTCGTATAAGTCTTCCATGGTTTGCCGGCTGGGCCGGTATTGAAATATCGCGGATTCCAGCACATCGAAGCGGTCCTGCAAGCCGGCAATTGCCACCATGTAATTATCGACGATGAAATCCATAATCGAATACAAGGCAAAACCCGGCCCCTTGCTGAGTTGGTGCGGCATGGCCTGACAACGCTCACGCACCTTGCTCAAACTCTGCGACGCGCCATGGCGCACGGTGACTACAAAGCGCGGCCCCATAAAAATGTGCGTCTCGCCGAATTCCACTTTTTTCTCGATCAATTCCGCCGTGTGCAACACGATAAACAAGGAATCGCCGTATTCCTCGATCTTCGGCCGCTGGTGCGCGGCACAAGCGTCTTCAATCGCCAGATCGTGCAAACCAAACTCCTGCTGAATTTTTCTCAATATCTCGGCATTCGCCTCGCGTAGACCCAACCAGATAAAGGTATCGTCTTTCAGCAACACTTCGCTGATGTCTTCGATGGTAACGTCACCGATGCCCAGGCCTTTTTGATAGGCCACGCAGCGCATCACCATGTTTTTATCGATAGTTTCGCTCAAAATGTCTCCTGTTTATTTGGAAATGGTGATTTCCGGCGCACCTTTGCGCGCCAAATCGGTCATGGTCATTTGAAAAATCTGGCATAACAATCTAAAACCTTCCCGATTCCATTGATAGCCGGTTTCCGGCTCTAAGGCATAATAATAATCGCCGAAGCGCACGCTAATCTCGGTTGCTGATGGCTCGTCTTCATCGACCAATAAAGCCATGGTGTGCACCGGGTTCTCGCTCACCGAAGGCGTGCGAGGATGCTTGTCAACGGGGTACTCCGGATCATCATTTATCGCTTGTCCGATAAAATTCAACACGTTGTGAAAGCTGCGCAAGCGAAATACACCGTGCAGCGGCCACTCGCCACCAGGATAGCCTGCTCGAATATCGACGCTGACATCGTTCTCGGCGCCTTGATCGGCTTCTTCATGCAAACGCAAACGCTCTTCGTTGCTCAATGTTACGGGATCGTAATTGGTCAATAGGATTCGTCCGGTCACCCGCTTAGTTAAGGTCAGTTGCTTTTGGTCTGCGCTAAACTCAACTTTATAGTCTTTTTGCAAAGCAGCCAATTGCTCGGCGTTTAGCGATTCGGCAGGCAGACTCCAGCTGCGATTGAATATCAACGGTTCCACAAACAACTTATGGCTATCCTGAATGGACGACAAATGCAGCACAGCTTGGCGGAACAGCCTATAACCGTCACCATCCATGGGTTTGTTCAAGTACACGCCAGCCTGCTCGCCGCCGTTTAGCCGCAGCTCGCCAGCAAGCAGACGCAGCACCAAATCCACGTCCACGCCTTGCCGCAACAACATGGTCAGCTTGCTTTCCTGAAACGGTGTCAACAAGCGCCGGGTAAACTCTTCGCCTTCGATGGGTACGATACTGATCGTCGGATTTTCCGACATCGTCCCGCCAAATACCGGTGTCATCACCGAACCGACTTCACCGGTAAAAGCCGGCGTGGCGCCGGCATTGAATTGAAAATTAAACGTAGCGGCGATGTTCGAAACACCCGTGAAATGCATGGGTTGGTGCTGATGGGCCCGGCCGATGTTCAGCAACAACTGTTTCGACAAAATATCGGTGGCAACCTTGTCGTATTCGACAACTGCCCTGTCCAGCGCCAGCGGCGAAAAGCAGCCTTGCAAAGCACATAAAGCCAACACAGTCGTGTATCTGACGGCGAAAGGCGCGAGAGAATAGCAGCAATTCAAGCTCATCTTTTCTGTCCAAACCAAAAATGAGAGAGTGTGCCTGCTACGCCATCCAAAACGCAAGTAAGCTGATGGACACACCGCGACGCATACCGGAAATACTCCGAGTCGTTTTAAACTGCCGAACCTAATTCTGCTGATCGGATTACGAGCATGAAAATTCACCATCTAAGCCCCGAAGAAGCTCTGGACAGTTTAGACTCCAGCATGGACGGCTTGGCCGATGCCGCCATTGAAGGCCGTTTACATGAATTTGGCTTCAACCGTATCGAGGAATCGAAAAAGACCTCGGCGTTGCTACTGTTTGCCCAAGAGTTTCTGCACTTTTTTGCCTTAATTTTATGGTTGGCAGCCGGCTTGGCGTTTTTCGCGGAATCCCGGCAACCCGGCGAGGGCATGGCCACTTTGGGCTATGCGGTGCTGGGCGTCATCGCGATCAACGGCTGTTTCTCATTCTGGCAACGGCATCAAGCCGAGCAGGCAATCGCCGCCTTACAAAAGCTGTTACCGCATCAAGTCAAAGTGATCCGCGACGGCGAGCTAAGCTTGGTGTTCGCCGACGAGTTGGTGCCGGGCGACCTGCTGGTATTGCAGGAAGGCGATAACGTGCCGGCCGATTGCCGGCTGCTGGAAGCATTTAATTTGCGGGTAAACAACGCCACCATCACCGGCGAGTCACTCCCCAAGGGCCGCGATGCGCAAGTGTCGGATGTCGAGGACATCAGCCAAAGCCGCAACATTCTGCTCGCCGGTACCTCGGTGGTAGCCGGCGAAGGCAAGGCACTGGTGTTTGCCACCGGCATGCATACCGAGTTCGGCAAGATTGCTCACACCCTAAAAACCACGATCAAAGGCCAATCGCCGCTGCAATTGCAAATCCGCCGCCTCAGCCGTTTTGTGGCTTTGCTGGCCCTGCTGTTGGGTGTGGTGTTTTTCTTTATCGGGCAAATCATCGGCCTTACGTTTTGGGAAAATTTCATGTTCGCAATCGGCATCATCGTCGCCAATGTCCCGGAAGGTCTGCTGCCCACCGTGACGCTGTCGCTGGCGATGGCTACCCAGCGCATGGCCAAGCGTAATGCCTTGATCCGTAACCTGCCCTCGGTGGAAACCTTGGGTTCGACCACGGTGATCTGCACCGACAAAACCGGTACGCTGACTCAAAACCGCATGGCGGTTAAGCAGCTGTTTCTGGACAATCAATATTGGCAACCCGAGCAATTGGGCAGCGATAGCCTGCAACATCACACCGCCTTTTTAGCCAACGCGGCTTTGTGCCATAGCCTGAAACACGTGGAAGGCAAAGGTTTGCTGGGAGACCCGATGGAAGTGGCACTGGTGTCCATGGCACATGAACAAGGCATGCGCATCGATTACCCGAAAATCGGCGAAGTGCCCTTCGATACCGACCGCAAACGCCTGTCGACTATTCACAATACACCACAAGGCAAAATGTTGTTTTGCAAAGGTGCGCTGGAAATGGTGCTGCCGCTGTGCCGGCAGATTGTGATGCACGGTAACGTAGAACCTCTCGGTGACGCTAGTCGTCAACAGCTGGTAAACGCACTAAAAACCTTGGCCGACCAAGGATTGCGCGTGCTGGCGTTTGCCTATCGGCCCCTATCGGACCCAGTCGAAGCCGAGCCGGAACAAGCCTTGATTTTCAGCGGCCTGGTCGGTCTGGAAGATCCGCCGCGGCCGGAAGTCGCGGATGCCATCGCGCAATGCCATATCGCCGGCATTAAAGTCATCATGATCACCGGCGACCATCCGCATACCGCGGTGGCGATTGCCCGGCAGATCAAGCTGATCAAATCGGATAATCCCAAAGTGATTACCGGCGACAAATTAAAAAAACTCACGAGCAGCCAGTTGCAAGTGGCGTTGGATGCCCCGGAAATCATTTTTGCCAGGGTTGGTGCCGACCAGAAAATGCTGATCGTGGATGCCTTGCAGCGCAAGAAACATGTGGTCGCGGTGACAGGCGATGGAGTCAACGATGCACCAGCCTTAAAGAAAGCCGACATCGGCATCGCCATGGGCAAGGCCGGTACCGATGTCGCCAAGGAAGCGGCGGACATGATTTTGCTGGACGACAACTTTGCCAGCATCGTGGCCGCCATTGAGGAAGGCCGCGCGGTGTTCGACAATATCCGCAAATTCCTGACCTATATCCTCAGCTCCAACATCCCGGAACTGATCCCTTATCTGGCCTTTGTGTTGTGCAAAATTCCGCTGCCATTGACCATCATCCAGATTTTGGCGGTTGACTTGGGCACCGACATGCTGCCGGCTTTGGGCTTGGGCGTGGAAAAACCGGATGCATCCGCCATGAACAAACCGCCGCGCTCTTACAAGGAAACGCTGATCGACTGGCGCTTGCTGGCCAGGGCTTACGGCTTCCTAGGTCTGCTGGAAGCACTCGCGGCAATGGCTGCATTCTTTTTTGTGTTGCATCGCGGCGGCTGGGATTATGGCGAGATATTGTCCAACCATCACCCGCTCTACCTGCAAGCCACTACCGCCTGCCTGACCGCAATCATCATGATGCAGATCGCGAATGTGTTTATTTGCAAACAGCGGCAACGCGGCCTGTTAGCCACATCGTTCTTGGACAATAAACTGATCCTGTCCGGCATTGCTTTGGAAATTGCGTTGATTCTGACGATTGTCTACACACCGTGGGGCAACGCGCTGTTCGGCACCGCGCCGATAGACATCAAAGTTTGGCTGTTTACCTTGCCGTTTGCGCTCGGTATGCTGCTGCTGGAAGAATTCAGAAAATGGTTGGTGCGGCGCTTCGGGCTTTTTCCTGTCCTGGTAAAACCGCTGAAACTGCGTAAGCGCTTACTGAGTCGCCACTAAGCAATCACGCCCACTAGGTTCCGCCTAAGCAGCGGCAGCGCGCCGATAAAACAGCGGAAAAGCGATAGGCGATTGCGGACAATCAAAACCTGACGTGTAGATGCAGGTCACACGGCGTTCAGATTCCGGTTAACAACGCCGATGCGGCTTTTTGATTGTCTTGATATAGCTTGAGCGCGTAGCTAGCCACCTGGTTTTGCAACTTTCCCTTGTTCAAGTCAGCAGCCGTTTGCGCATAGTCAGTGTCTTGAATACGGCTGCGGGTTTCGGCCAGATTCTGATAGCTGCTGCTCAGATTCGCCAGATTTGAATTTAAGCCTGCAGCAGTACTTGCCAAGTTACTCTGCTGATTCCCGACATTTTTAATCGCACTGTCTATGCTATCCAGCGCATTGGACGCATTTGTAGCGCTCGATACATCCAATCCCGACACACCCAGGGCTGTGCTGGATACATTACTTAGGCTTAAGCCAAGGGTATCTCCGGGATTGGGGCCGATTTGCAATTGACCGGAAAAACTGCCGTCCAACAGTTTTTGATCGTTGAACTGGGTGTTGCCGGCGATACCATCAATGCTTTTACCCAAGCCGTTGATCTCGTCCTGAAGGCTTTGTCGATCAGCGGCCGACAGAGAGCCGCTTCCGGCTTGCACCGTCAGTTCACGAATGCGTTGTAGGTTGTCGGTTACCTGAGTTAATGCGCTACTGGCTGTATCCGTAAGCGACAGACCCTTGCCGATATTGCCGATTGCTTGGTTTTGCCCTCCCAAGCGACTACTTATGGCATCGGCAATTGCCAACCCGGCAGGGTTGTCGGCGGCCGAATTGATCCGCTTCGCGGAGCTAAGGCGCTGGATGCTGGTTTGGATCAGACTTTGGGATTTGTCCAGGTTGTTAGTATTGATTGACGACAACATGATGTCACCTCGCTTACTGTTTTTTGACGACCTCTTGCTTATCTACCTGAACGGTAATCAGGCTAAGCAACGATGTCTATTGAACTCCCCACTGCTTTATTGTAATCAGCCGCAGAAGTTGTGGTTATACCCGCCAAGGTTTGCGAATAGGTAGACGGTCTTACCTCGGCGTTCTGAATAGTCTTAGTTAACTGCGCGCCTGCATCTTGAAAAGCGTTGGACAGATTCAGTCTTAAGTGCGCGGCGTCAGAGTCCACCTTGGCCTTACTGGCTTGGGAATCGAGCGCCTGGGCTTTGGCTGCATATTGGTCGGCTTGGGCTTGAACGGCATCCGCCTGTTTTCTCAAGGCTTGCGCCATTTGCTCGGCTTGGTCGGCATTTCTTTTGGCCGTCAGCGCGCTCAACTGTTGAAAGCCGGATTGATTAACACTGGAAACAGTTAGGGAAGACATAGCGTTCTAAACTCCCTGAATACACCGTAGGCTGGCGGCAGATTTCGGAATGAACATGCAGTTTCACTCCAATAGGACACCGTATTACTCCAGGTTAAGAGGAATGTCAAACACCAATTTCGGATATTGCCGGCACTCAGCGCAGCAAAGAAACCTCAGCCCGATAACGCCAACGAATGCCGACAATCTTCGCCAGCATTCGCTGCCCACTCCCGCTGACAAGCAGCTCGAAACTGACTAAAATGCAGCCGATTTTTCTGCTGAGCCGCCGGGAAACCCGGTTGCGATTAGTCCACCAACTACGCCCGCAATCCACATGAACCACGAAGTTATTGCCACTAGGGTAGAACATATCGCCATGGCGACAGGCATCATTGCCGGGCTATCGGCTGTCGCGGCGACAATAGCCACGCCGACCGGCCTAAGCGCTTTTGGCGTCTGGTTGGGGCTGGTCGATGAACCTTTGATAGTAACCGTCGCGCCTATTCTGGATAAATTAGCCACAGTATGCGGCACCATTTCCGGCATGACCTACTTTTATGCTGTCAGGAAAAAGCGGCAAACCGCTAAGCAATCTGAATCCGATCATTCCGCACCATCCGATTAGATCAAATTCGCTCAAACACCAAACCTCTGGATTGCCCCGAGGCGTTGCTTAGTACATCCTGGAAAAAAGGCCCTCTCCAATACGTTAACTAAACAGTCAAAAGAGCTTACCTGGATAAGACCGCGTAGCGGGCCTTATCCAGGTCTTTACTCACCTTCTACGTCTGTGCTTACTCAGTTTATCGAGCTTGTTTGAAGCTTCCTCAAACGATTGCAGCATGTTGTCAAAGGCATTGGTATCGGCAATAGCGCCGACGGCAGGCTGAGTGGAGGGGGAACCACTCTGTTCAGTCTTGTTGGTGGTGTCTAGCGATGGCTTGAGTACTTCCGAGCTGCTGGGTTTGGGTTCAGACGCAGCGTCAGCGGTGGGATCAATATCGAGATCATAGTTCGCGCTGTCGCTTTTTCCGTCGTTGACCAAATTGCGCCGATATTGCAGGAAGGATTCCCGAGTAAACACATAAGGGTCTAAAGCAGCCTCATTGATAAAGTTCAACGCCCCTTCGGCATTTGCACGATCATTAATCCCCTCGAGAATACCGGTACCCGGCACGTAGGTACCTGGGTTGGCGGCTCTATCGAGGATGCCCGCGCCGCCATCGCGAATAGTGGTGGGCCCAAAAACCGGCAACACCAAATACGCACCTTGCCCGACTCCCCACACAGCCAAAGTTTGCCCAAAATCTTCAACGTTGTTTTTTAAACCGACTTCGCTGGCGACGTCTATTAATCCACCCACGCCGATGGTGGTATTGGTTAAAAAGCGTCCGGCGTCCGAAGCGCTCTGTTGGAATTTACCCTGAAGGACATCGTTGAGCACCACGTTAATACCCTTCAAGTTGGTGAAGAAATTATTGACGCCAGTTTCCATGAAATCAGGTGTAATAAATTTATAACCATCAGAAACCGGCTTAAAAAAATATTTGTCCAGTGTCATATTAAAACCGTACATGGACCGGTTAAATCCCTCGTACGGATCAGCATGGCCCGCTTCACTAACGGAAAGCTCGTCACGCTTTTCCGTACTCGCGCATCCGGGCAGTAGCAGTGCACTGGTCAATAAACACACTTCTATCAAAAGTGCCCGGTTCTTGCCTGGATGCAATTGGGTAAACATCGCTTAAAAATCCTGAAAGTAGTTTGTTTCTGGAAGCTTTAATTGTAGGGTTAAGACTTAAACCACTCCATATTAAAGAATCGATTCGCTATTATAGCTCTTGTCGTCGTCTCACATTGCCTTTTTGCAGTGTTCCATGCTCTGCCTGAAAATTCCACCGCCAAGCTTTAAATCTACACAGCGTCCTGCATATTTGGCTAGACTAAACCTTTATATCATAGCAAACCAGGCGTATGCGGGAAGAACACAAATCCGAAGACAGAAAGCTGGACATCAACCAGATCGTAAAGTGGCTGGAAGAAGACGGCATGTTATCCGCCAAGGATGTCGAAAAGTGCCGGCAATACGCAGCCGCCAAAATCAATCTCAACAAGCATCCGTTAAAGGTCTTAGCAGAGTGCGAACTCGCCGACCAAAGCCAGCTCGGCACGCCGTTGACGCAAGAAGACTTGACCCAATGGCTGGCGAAAAAGCTGGCTATGCCTTATTACTATTTCGACCCGCTAAAGATCGACGTACCTACGGTCACTGCCTTGTTCAGCAAGGCTTACGCCGGCAATTATAATATTTTGCCGATCAAGATCGACGCCGATGAAATCGTGGTAGCCACCGCCGAACCCTTCATCCGTGCCTGGCAACTCGACCTGGCGAAGATGCACCACGGCAAGATTCGCTGCGTGTTTGCCAATCCGGACGAGATCAAACGCTATCTGGACGAGTTTTATAACTTTTCCAAATCGCTGAAAGGCGCGCAAACCCACAATGATGGCCGCACTGCGGAAGGCCAGAACTTCGAACAGTTGGTCGAGCTGAGTAAAAGCGCCGATTTGGACGTGAACAATCAGCATGTGGTGAATTTGGTCAACTGGTTGCTGCAATATGCCTTCGACCAGCGCGCCAGCGATATTCACATCGAACCGCGCCGTCAGCAAGGCAATGTGCGATTCAGGATCGACGGCATTCTGCACAAGGTTTATCAACTACCGATGCCGATTATGAATGCGGTCTTAAGCCGCTTGAAGATTCTAGGCCGGATGAATATCGCCGAGAAACGCCTGCCGCAAGACGGCCGGATCAAGACCCAAAATAGCAACGGCAAAGAGATAGAACTAAGACTTTCCACCATGCCGACTGCGTTTGGCGAGAAGCTGGTGATGCGAATTTTCGACCCGGAAGTGCTGCTGCGCGATTACGAGCAGTTGGGCTTTAATAAACAGGAGCTGGGGATTTGGAACCGGATGACCAGCCAGACCCACGGCATTATTCTGGTGACAGGCCCGACTGGGTCCGGCAAAACCACTACCTTATATTCCACGCTGAAGCGTTTGGCCACCTCGGAAATCAATCTATGCACCGTGGAAGACCCCATCGAGCAAATAGAGCCGGCTTTCAATCAAATGCAGACTCAAGCCAATATCGGCTTGGATTTCGCCAGTGGGATTCGCACCCTACTTCGGCAAGATCCCGACATTATTATGGTCGGGGAGATACGCGATTTGGAGACGGCGGAAATGGCCGTGCAAGCTTCGCTGACCGGACATTTAGTGATTTCCACCCTCCATACCAATAGTGCACCGGCTGCGGTGACACGTTTGTTAAATCTTGGCTTGCCAGGCTATCTGATTCAGCAAACCATTTTGGGGGTAATGGCGCAACGCTTGATAAGGGTGCTATGTGGGCAATGCAAAACCGCGACAACCGTAGACCAAGCACAGTGGCAGGCATTGGTGGCGCCGTTTAAAGTCGCTACCCCTAAACACATTTATAAAGCTGTTGGTTGCAAGACCTGCCGCAATACCGGCTTTGCCGGCCGTATCGGCATCTACGAAATTTTCGAAAACCAGCCGACCCTGCAAAAATTGATCGTGGAAGGCTGCGACACACTGTTGCTGCAACGCCAAGCGATCAGAGAAGGTATGCGCCCGTTGCGGCTAAGTGGCGCGGAAAAAGTTGCCGCCGGCATTACCACCATTGAGGAAGTGTTGCGGGTGGCGCCGGAGCGGATAGATTTTTAAATCTGTCGACCAAATGCAAATTTATTGATCGCCTAGATTAGGATAAAACCGAGAAGAGACAGCAGACTCCGGAAAAACCCGGCCTAAGCCGATGCCTTATTTCCCTGCTAAAACGATATAGGCCAATATAACCGCCCTATAGTAAGCCAGCTTAATCCTGGCGCTTTTTCCGATTTGCGTTGATGTTGCTCGCAACAGTCGTTGAAGCAAATAGTGCCGATGAAAGAATAAATTCGCCTGACATAAAACCGATCACGCCGGTGATAAAAGCCAAACCGTTCAAAATATCTTTTTGTAAGTCATTCATTTTTGTTACTCCGTAATAAACACGCTTACACTATAAGATAGATATAATTTATCAACAATACCCTCTAATACATATTGTTTGTTTTACTAAAAGAAACAATAGCCAGGTTATCCTGCTAAAACAAGCAATGGCAATGCACTTTAGTGGATCAGGAACGCTGAGGTTCCTGAATGCAATATCTCAAATTACTGAACGGTTTTGCCTTTAATACTCGGCATCATGGAAAACGTTTTGCACGTCATCCAGGTCGTTCAACATATCCAAAAACTTTTCGAACATCACCACATCGTCGCCGCTGATAGGGGACACGCTTCTTGGTATAAACTGAATTTCATCCACTTCAAAATCGATCTCGCCCAACAAATCCGTCAAGGCCTGCTTAGCTTTCGCGTAGTCGGCATGGGGGGTAAACACGGTCAACTTGCCGTCCTCGTTTTCGATGTCGGATACATCCACATCCGCACTGAGCAGGGCTTCCAACACGGCATCTTCGTCGTTGTGTTTAAACGCCAGGATTGCCGAATGATCGAACATATGGCTGACAGTGCCTTGCGTACCGATCTTACATTTGGTTTTGGTAAAGCACAGCCGCACATCACCAAACGTGCGATTGGGATTATCGGTCAAGCAATCGACAATCACCATACAACCGCCAGGTCCAAAGCCTTCATAGCGGGCAGGCGCAAAATCTTCCCCGCCACCACCCTTGGCTTTATCGATAGCTTTTTCGATGACATGCGTAGGCACTTGGTCCTTTTTGGCTCTATCGATCAAACCCCGCAAAGTCAAGTTGCCGGATGGATCGATACCGCCCGATTTGGCGGCCATATAGATTTCCCGACCATATTTGCTGTAAACCTTGGCCTTGGCGTCAGCCGTCTTGGCCATGGACACTTTACGGTTTTGATACGCTCTACCCATTCGACTTTTGCTCCCCGGATCGCTTGGCAAAAAAACCGCGATTCTACAGATAAGTATTTGCTGTGGGAATTTTTTGACCGGTATAAGCCAGGTCCGACTCTAGGAATGATGGTTAGACTCGCCGCAAAACCAAAATCAAAGAAGCCAGCATTACGGAAGCTCTAATCACATCCGCCGGCCGGCTAAACTTGTTCACCCCCTGAGGGTAACAAGCGTTCAAAGCTATCTAACGGTAAGGGTTTACTGTAGAGATAGCCTTGAAATGTATGGCAGCCATGGTTTTCCAGAAAACTACGTTGCTCTTCGGTTTCCACCCCTTCGGCTATGACGTCCAAACCCAGATTATTGGCCATGGCAATAATCGTTTGGACGATCACGGTATCGTCCGGATCGACAGAAATATCTCTTACAAAGCTTTGATCAATCTTCAATTGATCGATAGGCAGTTTTCTAAGATTAGATAACGAGGAATTCCCGGTACCGAAATCATCCATTGAAAAACGCACGCCAATTTCCCTTAACGCATGCATTTTACGGATGGTCTCATCAATATCGTCGAGCACCAGACTTTCAGTTAACTCCAACTTCAAGCGATTGGGATTGATATCGCTCTCTCGAATGATTTGCCGCACCACGTCGACGAAATCAGTTTGCCTAAACTGCCGCGCGCTGACATTCGCTGCCAACTGCAAATGTTGAGTATGTGCGCTGCTTTCCCAAATCTTTAGTTGTCGGCAAACGGTTTCCAGTACCCAACGCCCTATCGGCACAATCAAACCAATATCTTCGGCCAAAGGTATAAACTCAGCCGGTGAAATCAAGCCGCGTTCGGGATGTTGAAAACGGATTAAGACTTCAGCACCGATAATATCCAAACCTTGCGAGACTTGCGGCTGATAATACAGTTGGAATTGCTTATTCAGTAAAGCACCGTGTAAATCCGCCTCCAATTTGACCCGCGCATTGATACTGGCCTGCATGGCCGGGTCGAAGAAACGTATGGTATTCCGCCCGGCTTTTTTGGCCTGGTACATGGCAATATCGGCTTGTTTCAGCAAGCTTTCTATGTCCGAATCATGGTCGTTGAATAACACCGCGCCGATACTGGGCGAATTGCGATATTCGTGGTCGGCAAGCCGGTAGGTTTGCGTCAAGGCAGTAAGGATTTTATTCGCTATCACTTCGGTCTGCGCGCCGGCATCCAGCACTTCATCGCTCAGATCGGTCAACATCACCACAAATTCGTCCCCACCCAGCCGCGAAACCGTGTCGCCTTCGCGCACGCACGCCACCAAACGTTGTGCCACCAATTGCAACAATAAATCACCCATGTCGTGACCGAGGGTGTCGTTTAAGGTTTTGAAATTGTCCAAATCGATAAACAGGATGGCCCCCTCCCGCCCGCTACGCGCACTGGCAATCAGCGCTCGTTTCAAACGATCTTGCAGTAATCGGCGATTCGGCAAACCGGTCAACGGGTCATAAAACGCCAAGCGCTCAATTTCCTTGGCAGCGGCTTTAATCGAGGTAATATCTACAAACGTGGCCACATAATTTTTAATGCAACCCGTCGGGTCTTTCACCGTACTGACGGCCAAATGCATGGGAAACACCGCACCGTCCTTGCGTTTACTAGAAATCTCACCTTCCCAGACCCCTGAGTTATTGACCCTTTCCCACATCTCCTTGTAATAGACCAGACCCTGCAAATCCAATTCCAATACCCGCGGATTCTTGCCTACTACTTCCTCGCTGAGGTAACCGGTAATACGGGTAAACGCCTGGTTTACCCGCAGTATCAAGCGATTCTCGTCCAAAACCACGATGCCTTCCTGCGACTCAAAAGCGGTAGCGGCAATCCGCAGCTCGGCGTCCAATAACTGTTGCTTTCTCAGCGCGTGCTCCAACCGGCTTTTTTGTGCCAAGCCCTCGGGTAAGGTCATCGCCAACATCCGGGCAATATCTATTTGTACAGGCGACCAAGGTTCGCTGCGACCCCGCCATAATTCCGTCCACATTTCAAATGACTTACGCGGTGTCAGTTGGTAGTTTCCGCTTTTGTCCATCACCAAGCCTTTCTCGGCCTTGCCCGCCCAGCTTACGGTGCGCGGCTTTTCCTGTCTGAACCAAACTATGACATTGCGCATATCGCCGGGCAGCGGTGTGGTCAATATCCCTGAGGCTATTTCCTGGTATTTTTCTGCCGGTACAAAATCATTGGCAAGATGATCAGAACTAAATATCTGGCCGCTGGCTTGTTTGCCCAGCCAGAGCAATAATGCCCCTAGATCTGCAGGCTTCAACACCTCGCCGTAAACATGCCGCTTACCTTCCACCACAGCTAATATCCCGGTTGCATCCAGCAACGCCATCAATGGCGGTAGTAACCTTTGCAGGACCCGTTGCTCGTGATCGGTAAAAATATAATTCAGCAACTCACCGATCACATGGTTAGCGCTGGCAACACAGTCGTACTGCTCCAAGGCCTCAATCGAGGATAATTTCGACGACACCATCCGGCTTATAAACGTCACCGCTTCGCGTTGGGCAATCGACACACGTTTTGCCGTGAAGTGATGACAAGCTATCAATCCCCACAATCGGCCGTTTTGCAGCAAAGAAATCACCATCGAGCCCTGCACACCGATATTGCGCAAATACTGGATATGTATCGGCGACAGGCAACGCAACGCCGAGTAACTCATATCCAGCGGCCGCTCGGTTACGGGATTGAGGCCAGGTAAAATGGGCACCGGCTCGGCATCAATATCGGCAACCAAGCGTACCAGATTACTCGTATAAAGCCGCCGCGCTTGTGGCGGAATGTCACTGGCCGGAAAGTGCAACCCAAAGTAGGACGGCGCATGATCCACGCTGTTTTGGCTGATCACTTGACCGTTCCAATTAGAGTCAAACCGATAGATCATCACGCTATCGTAGCCGCTCATCCGCCGCACCAACAGCGCGACATCATCGAAATAGCGGGAGAAATCGCTATTCGCGTCGTATCGCAGTAATGACTCCTGCATTTGCATCAGAAATTCGGACAATCGCCCTTCCTGGTCGGCGTCGTGATCAGGCACGAGCTCCAACACAAATAGCCCGTCACTGACATAAGCGTGGGCCTGTAGCTCAAGAGAGCCGCGGCGTTGAGGAATGCTGAGTTTCCCGGCGGCCGTATTTTTACGCTGCGCCGATTGAAACATTTGCTCGATTTGCCCAGCAGTTTTTTCGCCGACCAGTTCCTGAAGCGGTTTGCCGCAAACATCGCCGGTCAATTCGCTGAAAAATTCGCTAACGTTGGCACTGGCCTGTAATACCGTGTAAGGACGATCAGCGCTCAAAACCAACAAGGCGCCATGCGGCTGAATCTGCCCGATTTGGTGAATGGGCTCTGCCGCGCACTTTTCCAGGGCTTGTTGCAACGCCTGTTGATCAATATCATCCATTAGACCGGGCGGAGAACGTGTAACTTACGAATAGGCATAATCATCCAACACCTGAATAAAAAATTGAAAAGTTTGGCAGGCCGCCTGCTCGGCAGCCGAACGCTGGTCATCGTCACCGGCAAGGTTGTCCGCAAACCGCAGAAAATCTTGCCACATAGGCCCGGTGTTCTGACCATAACCGCGGAAAAAGCAAGCGCCGGCTTCGCCATTTAAACCGTGGTAGGCCTCAAGGCTACGCGAAATAAGCTGTCCACCCAACATCGATCCCTCTATCACGTATAAAACCCCGGTATATTCACCCATGCTGGCTACCTGCGGTGCCGGCAGGTTTTGCGCCATGTTGCATTCCCTAAGCGGGTCTATCCCCAAAAACGCCAGATCGCGGCAAATCCAAGGCAGCTTAAGGCGTTGAGAATAGTCGAATTGACAGTCTTGAGAAGACTGAAAGGCAATTAACCGCTGTTCCAAAGCCTGATAGAGATGGTAGTAAGCGGACAGCAGCTTTCGATATTTAGCCAGCGAATAGTCTGGTTGGGTGATTCCGACCAACAAACTGTGCTGATTTAAGCGGTTGTGATAGTCATTGCTTGCGCCTTTTAACGCCTCGCGGACTGCCAGCCGGGAATTGTGCGGATGTGTATCGGACGATTTCATTCGGAGCCCCGGCAAAGCCAATTTAGTAAAAACGGCACTAATCGGAAATATACCAACAATTCCGCGAAAGGCCAGGTGCATGCCTGATAGCCGGAGCGGCTACATTGACAGGCAGGGTCAGCACTTGGGCAAACGCCGACTCCAGGCCATAAACTCGTCTATCGGCACCGGCTTGCTGAACAAAAAGCCCTGACAGGCGTGGCAGCCGTGCTGTTCCAGAAACAAGCGCTGCGCTTCGGTTTCGACGCCTTCGGCAATCACTTCTATCCCCAGATTGTGGGCCATGCCGATGATGGTTTGTACGATCACCGCATCGCTGGTTTTGATACCGATGTTATGCACAAAGGAGCGGTCAATTTTTAACTGGTCGAACGGCAACTGCGTCAGATAGGAAAACGACGAGTATCCGGTCCCAAAGTCGTCCAACGAAAAGCGCACGCCCATCTCTCGGAGCGCGTGCATTTTAGAGATGGTGTCGTTGATATTCTCAAGGACCAGACTTTCGGTCAGTTCCAGTTCCAGCAAGTCCGGGTTAACGCCATGGCTATCCAGCGTCCGCCGCACCTGCTCGACAAAATCCGCCGCTCTAAACTGGCGCGCACTGACATTAACGGCTAGCCGAAATTGCCGCGAACGCGCATGCTGCTCCCACTGCTTCAGTTGCGTGCAAGCGGCTTCCAACACGCATTGGCCAATCGGCAAAATCAAACTGGTTTTTTCCGCCAAGGCAATAAACTCCAACGGCGACACCAAGCCGCGTTGCGGATGCTGCCAACGCAACAGCGCCTCGGCGCCCACTACTTGGTGGTTTCGGTAGATCTGCGCTTGAAAATACAGCTTGAACTGATTTTGAGACAGCGCAAGGCGCAAATCTTTTTCCAAATCGGCGCGAGCCGTGGCCAATGCCTGCATGCTCGGGTCGAAGAAACGCACAGTATTACGCCCGGCCATTTTGGCTTGATACATAGCAAGATCGGCGTGCCGGAGTAGCTCCTCCGCAAGCTCGTGATCACGGTACAAGCGAATGCCGATACTGGCCGAACAATGGAACTCATAGCCGTTTATGTCATAAGGATAAGCCAACGCATCCAGCAATTTTTCGCCGACTTGCTTGGTTTGCATGGCGGCAAGCTCGACATCGGCGCTCAAATCTGAGAGCAACACCAAAAACTCATCCCCACCCAGACGGCCGACGATGTCGCATTCGCGCACGCTAGTACGTAAGCGCCGCGCCACCTCTATCAATAATTGGTCACCGGCCTCATGGCCGCGCGTGTCGTTAAGCGTCTTGAAATTATCCAGGTCCAAGAACAGGATAGCGCCATACAAGCCGTTGCGGGCGCCGGCAACCAACTCCTGGCCCAAGCGGTCTTGCAGCAAACGCCGGTTAGGCAAATGGGTTAAAGGATCGTAATAGGCCAATCGGTGGATTTCCGCCACCGCGTCCTTGTTCTCGGTAATATCCGAAAATGTACCGACGTAATGGGTAATGCGGCCATCGGGCGCGACTACGGCGGCAATGGTCAGCCATTGAGCAGCAATCAGGCCATTCTTATGCCGATTCCAGATTTCACCTTGCCAGTGGCCGGTTTCCTGTAATGAAGTCCACATGGCGGTAAAAAATCCCTTGTCGTGCCGACCGGAGTTGAGCATCTGCGGCGTTTGCCCCATTACTTCTTGCGCTTCGTAGCCGGTCAGCGCGGTAAAAGCTCGATTCACCCGCAGGATTATCGCGTCCGGGGAGGTGACGATCATCGCCGCCTGCGATTCGAAGGCGATGGCGCTGATACGCAGCATTTCTTCCGCCTGCTTACGCTCGCTGATGTCCCGAATAATCGCAATACCGCCAACAATCTTGCCGGCGCCGTCGCGGGACGGCGCGCAGCTCATGTCTATCACTATGCCGGCGGCATCCGGCGCCGGCCTGAAATTGCCTTCATAACTTACCTTTTCACCGTTCAACGCCTGATGCAAAGCGGCAAGTATTGAACCGTCGTTAAAACCCTTAATATCCAATCCGACCACGTTATCGACGCTATTCTGCAAAATAGCGGCAAACGGTTCGTTGCAGTAAGTGACGATCAGGTCGGTGTCGTAATGAAAAATTCCGATGGGCGAATGTTTCAGCAACAAGCGATAGCGCTGCTCGCTGATACGCATGGCCTCTTCTCTTTCCGCGGCGTCGAGATGCAAGACAATATTCTCGGTGATGCTTCGATTGATACGACGCAAGCTGATCACCATGAAGCACAGGTATAAAAACCCTGCCACGCTCATCGCCACAAACAACCCATTGCCGGACATGAACAAGCGGACAATGATGGGCAGCAGCGAGCTCAAAGAAAATAGCACCGCACTAAGCAGATCGGCGGAAAAAGCCACCACGCCGCCGGCGGACAAGCCTGCCAGCATGAAAACCAAAAAGAGTTGGTGCTGCGAACTCTTGGCCGGGAACATTAGAAAACCGGCCGCTCCCCACACCAAGCCCACGGCCAGCACCCCAATCCGAAACCTTTTCATCCAGAACCGAGTGCTTTCGCCCACTTCCGGCGCGGCGGACCGATAAGCCTTGACCAGCAAAGTGCGGGAAACCGCCACCAACACAATCAGCGTTAACCAACTGAGCACCACATGAGCCGCAATCATGTCGCGCTGCATATAAGCCAGAATAGCCGCCAGTAGCGTACTGCTGATCAATGACACATTGCTTGCTGCAAACAGTTGCCGAAGCTGTGCCGCTTGAATTGCTGCTTGTTTGTTCGGGTTACTGATCACGTATGATTTAGCGGCCGGCTACTAACTAACGACTGAAGTGGGTTTGAAACGACTAACGAAGTACTCTGGATTGTACGCTAACCGGACTAACAGGCAATGCTGTTTTTGGCTGGCTGCTTTAACCGCGCCCTAGTCACCGCCCTTACAATTTTGGTTTTATGATGCCCTACCCCCGACCCTTTCCCGGAAAGTGCAGGAACCCATATTCCGAAATTTGCAATGCCAAAGATAAAGCAGCAATTGCAGCGCCAGGTGCCGGAGCATAGTCTGTCGCGCCGTTGGAACAGGACCGGCAGCGATTGAATAAGTTGCCCTTTGCCGCTGGAAAGAAGCAATTTCCGCCATCAACTATTTCACCCGGACTATTGAAACTTCCTAAACCACACCCAACTGAAAGAAACTTTGCAGCGATTTTGCAGTCTTTGCCCATGCCGGCGTTTAGCCGGGTTATATCTCACGATAGGAGTTATTGAATGAATTCACAGGAACGCAACCAGCTCAGCCAGTTTCTGAATCAACTGAACGAAGTAAAGCTCGCCCAAAAAGACGCCGAGGCCGAAGCCTTGATTAGAGATGCGGTGGCCAAACAACCCGATGCCGCTTATCTGCTGGTGCAACGCGCCTTGTTGCAGGATCAAGCTTTGACTGCGGCTAAAGCACAAATCGCCGAGTTGCAAAATCAATTGCAAGCCGGTGCAAGCCCACAACGTGGCGGGTTCCTGGGGAACGATCCGTGGGCTCAACCTGCCAACAATAGCGGAGCGGTGCCCGGTGCCGGTAATTATCAAATGCCGCGCGGCGCCGCTCCCGCGCAAGCGCCCGGCTTCTTCGGTGGTGGTGGCGGTAGTTTTTTAGGTAATGTCGCAACCACGGCAGCGGGCGTCGTCGCCGGTTCGTTTTTGTTCCAAGGCATCGAAAGTCTAATGGGTCATCACGGCTCCAGCGCCTGGGGCCAGCAAGCAATGGGCGAACACAGCGGCCTTCAGGAACAGACAGTAGTCAACAACTATTACGGCGACGATGCCATCCAGCAAGCCAACTTGGATAATAGTGACGATTTTTCACTTAGCGACGCAGACTACAGCGTGCCGGACGACAGCAACGATTCCGACTGGATTTGATTCACCTTGAGTTCTCCCTCTTTGGGCAGTCTTTGCACTGCCCTTTTTTTTGACTTTTCTCTGTGAGGGACCCTGGCACCACTGGGCACAAACTGAGGTGTTTGCGGCTTGCCACCAGCCTGGTATTAACCCGACGCAGAAAACCGTTCTCCCCATCGAAGAACACAGCAGCCACGGCTTTGACGGGCTCAGCCCAAACAGCATGCCCGTGACAACTAGGACCGGGTTAATAAGTTGACGATGAAAGGCATTTTTGCGCAAGGCAGCCAACTTGACCCAGTTTCGGCCAAATTGGCTGCCTCGCAAGCCAAGCTTAGCGCTTATCGAATCGATCCAGTTCCATCACTTTGGCCCAGGCATTGGCAAAATCCTGCACGAACTTTTCCTTGCCGTCTGCCGAGGCATAGACTTCCGATACTGCCCTTAACTCGGAGTGGGAACCGAAGATCAAATCCACTGGTGTGGCAGTCCATTTAACTTGATCGCTGGCCCGGTCCCGTCCTTCGTAAATGCCTTCAGTAGCTGACTTGGTCCATTTCGTGGACATATCGAGCAGATTAACGAAGAAATCGTTACTGAGCGTGCCCGGACGACTGGTGAACACCCCGTGTTTGGCATGGCCGGCGTTCGCATCCAAAGCCCGCATGCCGCCCACCAGCACCGTCATTTCCGGCACGCTCAAGGTCAGAAAATTCGCGCGTTCGACCAGCATTTCCGCAGGCGAATGCGCATTATCTTTGCCAAAGTAATTTCGGAAACCGTCAGCTTTGGGCTCCAGCACCGCGACAGAATTGACGTCGGTTTGCTCTTGCGCCGCATCCATCCGCCCCGGTTTGAACGGCACTTGCACCTTATAACCGGCTTTTTTGGCCGCCTCCTCCACCGCTGCCGAACCGCCCAGCACGATCACATCGGCCAGCGACACTTTTTTGCCGCCTTTCAAGGAGCGGTTGAATTCGGTTTGGACGGCTTCCAGTTTTGCCAGCACTTTGCCCAGTTCGGCGGGATCATTGACCTCCCAGTCTTTTTGCGGTGCTAACCGAATCCGCGCACCATTGGCTCCGCCGCGCATGTCGGTGCCACGGAACGTGACTGCCGAGGCCCAGGCCGTTTTCACCAACTCGGGAATCGTCAGATCCGCAGCCAAGATGGCTGATTTCAATTTGCCAACATCCTTGGCGTCAATCAATTTGTGATCAACTTTGGGAATAGGGTCCTGCCAGACGAAGTCTTCGGCCGGTACTTCCGCACCGATATAGCGGGCTTTGGGCCCCATGTCGCGGTGGGTCAGCTTGAACCAGGCCTTGGCGAAGGCCGCCTCGAATTCTTTTGGATTATCCAAAAAGCGTTTGGAAATTTTTTGGTAATCCGGGTCCATTTTCAAAGCAATATCGGTAGTAAACATGATCGGCGGATGGCGTTTGCTCTGGTCGTGTGCGTCCGGTACAAAGTTATCGCCTTTGCCGTCTTTAGGTATCCATTGCGTGGCACCGGCCGGACTTTTGCTTTGTTGCCACTCGAAGGTGTATAGCCAGGTCAGATAATCGTGGGTCCAGCGCGTAGGGTTGGTCGACCAAGCGCCTTCCAGGCCGCTACTGACGGTATCGACGCCGTTGCCGGCACCGCATTTATTCGCCCAGCCTAAGCCTTGCTCTTCAATGCCGGCCGCGGCGGGTTCTTTACCCACGCATTCGTCGGGTTTATGCGCACCGTGGGCCTTGCCGAAGGTATGGCCGCCGGCGATCAGCGCCACGGTTTCCTCGTCGTTCATCGCCATCCGGCCGAATGCTTCGCGGATATGTTTGGCGGCTGCCAATGGGTCAGGATTACCGCCAGGGCCTTCGGGGTTGACGTAAATCAAGCCCATTTGCACCGCCGCCAAGGGTTTCGCCAGCTCACCTTTACCGTCGTGGCGCTCATCGGCCAGAAATTTCTTTTCCGTGCCCCAATTGACCACTTCGGCCTCCCAATCATCGGCGCGGCCACCGGCAAACCCCAGAGTTTTGAAGCCCATATCTTCCAAGGCCACATTGCCCGCCAGCACCATCAAGTCGGCCCAGGACAGTTTGGCGCCGTACTTTTGTTTGACCGGCCACAACAGGCGGCGGGCTTTATCCAGATTGACATTGTCCGGCCAGCTGTTGAGCGGCTCGAAGCGTTGCTGACCACCGGACGCGCCGCCGCGACCATCGAAAATCCGATAGACGCCGGCACTATGCCAAGCCATGCGAATAAAAAACGGCCCGTAGTTGCCATAATCGGCCGGCCACCAGGGTTGTGAGGTATGTAGCACGCCGGCGATGTCTGCTTTCACGGCTTTCAAGTCCAGGGTTTTGAATTGCTCGGCATAATTAAAGGCCTTGCCCAAGGGATTGGATTCGGCGGCGTTCTGCCGCAACGGTTGCAGATTCAGTTGCTCCGGCCACCAGAAGCTGTTCATGGTCGGTTCCGGCTCGGCCTGCACCGGTGTGGCGGTCAATGCCGCTGATATGGCTAGTGCCAATGTGGATGCCAGGAAAATTTGTTTGCTTGTCATGGTGCACCTCTGTTCCTTGTTGTGATTTAAGATAAAAACCAGCCGTTGTTTTTTTTCGTTTTAAAGACCGCACGGGATTAACTGTAGCGGCATTTAGTTGTAACGGCACCCTATCCCTTCAGAAAACGGGTTCGGTGGACATATTCAACGGGAGATTGGCCGCAAACTGAAATTGATTTCTTCGATGGACCGATAGGCCAAGTCAATAATAGGCGCTTCCAAGCTGGTATGATTCCGGTCCGGGTGCACTTTCGGAACACTTACCTCAACAGCGGATAACAGTCGATGAACTTGCGGGATTTAAGCTACCTAGTGGCCGTAGCGGAATTGAAAAACTTCAGCCAAGCGGCTGAGCATTGTTCGATTAGCCAGCCGACGTTGAGCACGCAGATCAAGAAACTTGAGGATTATTTAGGCGTGGATTTATTCCTGCGCGAAAAAAATGCGGTGGAAACCACCGACACTTGCCGGGAAATTTTACCGCTCGCCCGCCGTATACTTGACGATGCCCGCTCCATTCGCCAAATCGCCGCCCACGCCAGTGATCGGCACCGCAACATGTTGTCGTTGGGGGCTTTTCCTTCACTGGCAAGCTACGTATTGCCGGAATACGTATTTCGCATCAAGCAGCATTACCCCGAGCTGAAACTCCAACTGGTCGAGGAAAAAACCAACGCTCTGGTAGCCTTGCTGCTCGACAAAAAGCTGGATGCTGCCTTGCTGGCCTTGCCTGTCGAACAGGCGAACCTGGAATCGCGAACCCTATTCGAAGACCCTTTCACCCTGGCGGTGTGCGCCGACCATCCACTTGCCGAGCAGGCGGAAATTGACCTGAACACGGTGGCCAAAGAAAATCTGCTGTTGCTGGACGAGGGCCATTGTTTGCGGGATCAGGCGCTAAAATTATGCCATCCGTCGCGCTTCGTGGAGCACGACTTCCGGGCATCCAGCCTGGAAACCTTGCGTTTCATGGTCAAAAACGGCGTCGGCGTGACGCTGATGCCTTCGGTCGCCGTGCAGCCGGACGATCATGACATTCGTTATATCACCATCCGCCAGCGGCCCAGCCGGCAAATCGCGCTGGTCTGGATCAAAAATCATCCCCGTAGCGAACTCCTGGAAACGCTGGCCGGACTACTGGCTTACAAACCGCTGCCCTAAAGCTGCAAAAAGCCGAAGCCACGCTATAAGCCTGACCAAGGGTGGCGACTTCCGCTGCCATTTGCAGTCATATTCTCAAATCATTTACCACAAACAAAACACCTCTATCGTCTTCCCAACCACCTTGGCCCTGCCAATTGCTTCCCGACAAATTCCCAAACCACCCACAGCAAAATACTTTTGCTTGACATATAGATGATAATCATTATCATTTGTATCCGACAGTCATCTCTCGTGCTGTCATTGCCGCACCTGCACAGCCTCCTAAGTTATCCAGTGTGCGGCAATTTAACTTATAACTTATGCAACCCGAGGTCATCATGTTTGAAGACAACTCTATCGGCGCGCCGAGAAGCCGCGATGTGGCGCAAATTCATGCCGCAACCTGCGTGTTAATGACCCAATTCATCAACGGCCACCACAACCCAAAGTTGGCGCATCTGATCGTACAGCAATTGGGCCGGTTACTGAGCCATCCGGAACTAGAACATAGTGCTTCCAGCCGGGACATGTATCTGCAATTGCTGGAACACTGGCAAACAGTCACCAACCTGTTATTAGAGCGAAAAACAGCTCGCCAGCAGTCGGTAGCAGCGCATTGAGCGGGTTTGGCATTTATTCGTCATCATTTTTAGTCCTATGAAAAATCCGTCCAACCCAGTGCGACTTAGCCCGTCAACCGCCGACACGCCGCCGGAAATACCGCAAGCCAGGCAGCGGGTGAATAGCCGTTTATTGTTCGGCACCCAAAACGAAATTGTCATCGAACATCAAGGCGACGAGTACCGTCTGCGCATTACCAGCAACGGCAAATTAATTTTGACCAAGTAAACCGTAATACCCGACAACACCAGCCAGCCAACCCCAGGGTAGCCAGCCAATCGTTTTCAGCTCAGTTAATCGAGAGGCCTGTATGTTACCGACCGCCAGTTTCCGCCAGCTTGCCTGCCTGGCCCCCATGCGCCTCGTAGCCAGCGAAGAGCCGTATAAATCGATAGCCACAATCCAAAAAGCCGAATATAACGAACGCGGCCTGGGCTTGCTAATCGCGCTCGGCCTGCATTTAGCCTGGTTCGGCCTAATGCCGAACAGCGAGAAACCGCAGCCCGTCACCCCGCCGCAACCTATCATGGTGCAATCGATCGGCGACACCCAAACGCAACAGGCACCGGCCAAACCACCGGTACAGCAAGCCCAACCAGCGCCGGAAAAAGCCGTCAACAAACCTAAAACGCCACCCAAACCGGTTAAAAAGCCGAACCTATTGTCGACCGCCGGCAGTGCGCCGACGGCAATCGCCGCGCCAGAGCCAACGCCGGAACCACCGCGCGCCGAACCTACACCAACGGCCACTGCGGCCGCGCCTGCCCCGGCACCCAGTTCCGCCAGTAACAGCGAAGCGTCGTCGGCGCCGATGACCTTGCCCAACCTGAACGCCGACTACTTGAACAACCCGGCCCCGGCCTATCCTAGCGCATCGCGGCAACTCGGCGAGCAAGGCAAGGTGTTGTTGCGGGTACTGGTCAATACCGACGGCGCGGTCGAACAAGTCACGCTACGTAAATCTAGCGGCTACGAGCGCCTGGATCAAGCCGCCCAGGAAACCGTGCAAAAATGGCGTTTCGTCCCCGCCCGCCGCGGCGAACAGGTGGTTTCCGCCTGGGTCGTGGTTCCCGTTTCATTCTCTCTCGAAGGATAAATCATGGCACTCAATCAAAGTCTCGACCATTTCCTGGCGCAAACCGACAGTGTCGGCGCCTTCCTATTCAGCTTGCTGATCATCATGTCGGTAGCCAGCTGGTATTTCATAGTCGTCAAGGCCTGGCACGCCATCCAGGTCCGCCATCGCGCCGAGCTGTTTTTACAAAAATTTTGGGCCAGCGACACCCTCACCGACGTCGCCAGCCACTTGCCCGACGGCACCCAAACCGACCCGTTCTCGAATCTGACCCGCCACGCCTTAGCCGCCTCGCAACATCATGCCCGCCACGGTAGCCATGGTTTGCAACAGGCGGGCTCGACTGCCGAGTTTCTGACCCGCTCGATGCGCAGGGTCATCGACGAAGAAACCGCGCAACTGGAGTGGGGCTTGACCGCACTAGCGTCCATCGCCAGCACCGCACCGTTTATCGGCTTGTTCGGCACGGTCTGGGGGGTTTACCACGCCCTGGTCAATATTGGTCAAGGCGGATTGGGCGGTTTGGATCAAATCGCCGGACCGGTCGGCGAAGCACTAATCATGACCGGTCTGGGCTTAGCGGTGGCGATACCGGCGGTACTGGCCTATAACGATTGCGTGCGCAGCAATCGCTTGTTGTTAGCCCGCTTGGACGGCTTCGCCCACGATTTGTTTGCGTTCCTGACCACCGGCGCCACCATCGCCAGCGCGCCAGCCGCCGCTATTGCCGGCGTTGAAATGGCCTTCGCCACTGGAGAACACTAATGGCATTCGGCGGCTTCGATCAAAACAAGGGCGGCGGCCACACCGTCGCCGAAATCAACATGATTCCGTTAATCGATGTGATGCTGGTGCTGCTGGTGATCTTCATGATCACCGCACCGCTGATGACGCATGCAGTGAAAATCGATCTGCCCAAAGCCAGCAGCGTACCGCAACAACCTAGCGACGACCCGGTGGCGCTGTCGGTGGATGGCGAAGGTAAATTGTTCTGGAACCAGGAGCAAATCGACCGTAGCGTCTTGAATCAGCGCCTGGCGGACATAGCCCAATCGCCGCAGCAGCCGGAACTGCATATCCGCGCCGATCAAAACGTACCGTACCACTTCGTCGCCGAAACGCTGGCGGATGCGGCCAAAGCCGGGGTCAGTAAAATCGGTTTCGTCTCGGAGCCGGAGAAAAAATAGCGTTTAAAACCCCGGCGCTTTGCCAACTTGCAAAGCAGGGGTCATGAAAAAAATTTGCCGGTTTTGGGATGTCTGGTAGATGGGCAAGGCAAGGATGCCGCCTTGTAATGGTAACGAAGTAAAGCCCCTGCCTGCCGGACATCCCAAAACCGGAAATAAAAACGTTACCCGTTTTCCGACGGGTAACCAACAAACCCGCCACCCAGCCTTTCCCGCCAGGTAGCCATGACTTTAACGACATTGCTAACCCGACGGAGCACGCATGCCCCAACCCAATTCACGCCGCCGGCACGAGCCGGCGGATTCCCGAGCACTGATGGCGGCACTGCCGCTGGCCGCCGCGCTGATCTGCCCGGCGCCGGCCGCGGCACAGGATACCGACAAGGATTCGTCGGCCGACAAGGATGTCACCCTACCCGTCGTCGAAGTCAAAGACCAAAGCACACGCCGCGACGTCGGCTTCGTGGCGACCACCTCCAGCGCCGCCAGCAAGACCGACACGCCGCTGCTGGAAACGCCGCATTCGATTTCGGTGGTCACCGACGACCAACTGGAAGCGCAAAACGTCGGCACTATCGCTGAAGCCCTGCGCTACACGCCGGGCGTGCAAAGCGAATCGTTCGGTTTCGAACCGCGCACCACTTATTTAAAAATGCGCGGCTTCGACGTGACCGAAACCGGCCTGTTTCAGGACGGCTTGAAGCTGGTCAATCCCGGTTTCGCCGTCAGTTACAACCTGGAGCCGTTCGGCGCCGAGCGCATCGAGATCCCGCGCGGCCCCGCCTCGGTGCTATACGGCCAAGCCGGCGCCGGCGGTCTGGTTAACTTCGTTTCGAAAAGGCCGATCTTCGGCGCCTTCGGCGGCGACATCAAATTCGAGGCCGGCAACTACGACCGCTTACAAGGCGAGCTGGACCTGCACGGTTCGCTGGACCGGGCCGGTACCTTGGCGGCCCGGCTGGTGGCTTTGGGCCGCGACAGCGAAACCCAAATCGACGCTATCGACGACAACCGAATTTATCTGGCTCCGTCTCTGACCTGGAAGCCGGATGAACGTACCACGCTGACCTTTTTAAGCCATTACCAGCAAGACCGAACCCAGCCCTCGCAACGCTATCCGGCGGCCGGGACCTTGTTCGGCAATCCGAACGGGCCACTGCCCAGCAACCGTTTCACCGGCGAACCGGGCGTCGATCGATATGATCGCGAACAGTTTTCGGTCGGTTACCTATTCGAACACCGCTTTAACGACACATTGGCGATTCGGCAAAATACCCGCTATTACGACAATACACTGGACGCGCGCAGCGTTTACACCGCGGCGCTATTGGCCGACCAACGCACCATCAGCCGCTACTACTACGAAATTGACGGCCGCGTGCAGGGATTTAGTCTGGACAACCAAGCCGAATTGAAATTGGCGACCGGACCTATTGCCCACACCTTGCTGGCCGGCCTGGACTTTCAACATACCGACGCGACCTATGTGTTGCCGTTCGGTAGCGCGCCTAATCTTGATCTGTACGCGCCGGTTTACGGCGCGGCGGTACCGGCCGCGTCGCCTTACCAAAACGATGTCTCGGTGCAAGACCAGATCGGCTTGTATTTGCAGGATCAAATTAAACTCACCGAGCAATGGCTGCTCACCTTGGGCGGCCGTTACGATCTGGCCGACAGCGCCACCACGGATCGTTTGGGCGGATCGGCCAGCGGCCAGCAGGATGAAAAGGCGACCGGCCGCGCCGGCTTGGTCTATCTTGCCGACAATGGCTTGGCGCCGTATTTCAGCTACGCCACCTCCTTCCTGCCGGCGCTCGGCCGCGACGCCCTGACCGGACAAACGTTCAAGCCGGAAACCGGCGAACAATACGAGTTCGGCGTCAAATATCAGCCCAGAAACCAGCGCAGTTTCGTCAGCCTGGCCTATTTCGACCTGACCCGCGACAACTACCTGACCACCGACCCAACCAGTTTCCAGAACGTGCAGAAAGGCAGCGCCCACTCGCGCGGCGTCGAATTGGAGGGCTTGGCGAGTCTGGATAACGGTCTGAATTTGACAGCCAGTTACAGTTATTTGGATGCCACCGTCACGAAGAGCTCGTTTGCCAGCGAAGTGGGCGAGCGCCTGGAGTACGTGCCGGACCACAAAGCCACGCTTTGGGCCGATTACACCGTAGCCAGCGGCCCGGCCAAGGGCTGGGGCATCGGCGGCGGCGCCCGTTACATCGGTACCTCGTACGGCAACAGCTATTACGGCCGCAACACCACCGAGGTGCCGAGTTACGTGTTGTTCGACGCCAGTCTGCATTACACCTGGAAGCAGATACAACTGGCCTTCAATCTGCAAAACGCGCTGGACAAGGAACATGTGACATCGGCCTTCGATTACGGCAGTCCGGCCGACGGCTTCGCCACTTACGGCATGCGCCGGGTGATCACCGGTTCGGTCAAGTACAGTTTCTAACGGTTGTTAAACATGTCCGCCAGATCGACGTTCAAAATTTGGTATTGGCTCCACCAATGGACCAGCCTGGTCTGCACGCTGTTCATGCTGCTGCTGTGCCTGACCGGTTTGCCGCTGATTTTTGCCGAGGAAATCGATCTGGCGTTGGGCCGTCACATCGCGGCGCCGGAACGGCCTGACGACCAGCGCCAAGCCGACGTGGACGCCATCGTTGCCGATGCCTTGGCCCGCCGGCCCGGCGACACCGTGCAATTTCTGGTCGGCGATGCCGACGAGCCGGCCTTGTGGTCGGTACGGCTCGGTAAAACCGCGGCCAGCGGCGACGTAAGCGCGTTTTATCTGTACGACGCCCGCAACGGCGAGTTTTTGCACGATGTACCGCTGGACAGCGGCTTTATCAACCTGATGTTTCGCTTGCACTACGACTTGTTCGCCGGCTTGCCCGGCAGCCTGCTACTCGGGGCGATGGGCGTGCTGCTATTGGCGTCGCTGGTCTCCGGCGCCGTGCTGTACCACTACCACATGGCTAAATTTCCATTCGGCAGCGTGCGCCGCGCCGGTTCGCGGCGTCTGGTCTGGCTGGATCTGCACAACCTGCTCGGTATCGCCACCCTGGTCTGGCTGGCCGTGGTCGGCTTGACCGGCATCGTCAACACCGTGGCCGAACCGATTTTTCAGCGTTGGCAGGACACCGAACTGGCGGCGATGCTGGCGCCTTACCAGGGCCAGGCACCAGTCAGCGGCCAAGGCCGGGCCGCCGCGGCATTGACGGCGGCCTTGCGCGCCGCGCCGGACATGGCTCTGAGCTTTATGGCCTTTCCCGGCAACGAGTTTGCCGGCCCGCGCCAGTTCGTCGCCTTCCTGCAAGGCAACACGCCGCTGACCAGCCAATTGCTGACGCCGGTTGTGATCGACGCCGCGTCCGGCGAGGTATTGGCGAAACGCGAACTGCCGGCTTACGTCAAAGCCTTGCTGCTGTCCAAACCGCTGCACTTCGGCAATTACGGCGGCCTGCCGCTGAAATGCCTGTGGCTGGTACTGGATTTGATCGCCATCGCAGTGCTGATCAGCGGCGTGTATTTATGGCTGGCCCGGCGCCGCTGGCGGCTTCCGGCGGTTGCCGGGGCGGCGGCCTGATGCGGACCGCCAGCCGACGTTCGGCCTGGCAAATCTGGCGCCTGCCGCTGGCGCTGGGTTTGGCCAGCGCGGCCGGTCTGGCGGCGGCATTGGTTGGCGACGGCGCGTGGGATGTTGCCTCGTGGGCCTTGTTGGGTTTGCCGGCGGCGGTTAGCGGCCTGGGATTGTTGCCGTCGAAGAGTAACTCCGGTGGTTGCGACAACGGACCGGTTGGGGACAAACGGGAGTGAGGGGATTGGTTTGGGGAATCTCCCCCCGCCCCTCTTTTGCAAAGAGGGGCATTAATAGCGCCAAATCCTGACTTTTTGGCATCGCCAAACACCGGAATTGGAAAAACGAAATTTCCGCGACGCGGAAGCACATACAAACGACTTAGTAACTATTCAGCGAAACGCACAAGCTACCGAATACCGATAGCCTGCTCCCTCTCCTCGCGGGAGAGGGTTCTGTTTTGGCTTTTACGGCACCCTTCACAAGAAAGGGAATGATGTGCTTCGCGCAGAATGGATACACGACTGATCGAATTATCCCGCCAGCCCTCCTAGCCATCGCGCCAGGCAGCCAGCAGTAACTACTGTATGCCATGGCAAATAAACCGACTGATTTAGTACCCACTCTGCACAACCGCCCCAAGGCGACCTGCTCCGGAATTCCAGGCGACTGCCGGCGCGCCCTGCTTGGCGCGCTGCTGTGTGTGCTGGCCGGCACAGCCTTGGCTGCCGAACCCGAGGAGCTTGAAATGCCCGAAGAACTGGAACTGGAAACCGTCACGGTCAAAGCTCAAGCCGACAAACCGGCCGCCGCACCGCCGGGCACCCAATCGACGATAGACGACAAAACATTGGAACAACGCATGGTCCGCAATATCAAAGACCTGATCCGCTACGAACCCGGCGTCAATGTCGGTAACGACCCGCAACGTTTCGGCGCCAGCGGCTTTACCATCCGCGGCCTGGGCGGCAACCGGGTGTTGATGCAAATCGACGGCGTGCGCCTGCCGGAAGCCTTTCGGATCGGCTCGTTTGCCAGCGCCAATCGTAATGCGGTGGACATGGATGCTTTAAAAGCCGTGGAAATCGTCCGTGGTTCGGGATCGGCCTATTACGGCGGCGACGCCATGGGCGGCACCGTCAACTTCGTCACCAAAGACCCGCGCGATTACTTGAACGTATTCGGCAAGGATTACTACACCGGCCTGAAACTGAACTACAACACTACCGACAACGGCTTCGTGCAAACCGCAACCTTGGCGGGTGCCTGGGGCGGCTGGGAAAGCATGGCGCTATTCACCCACAATCAAAGCAACGAAACCGATAACAAGGGCACGGCGGATTTTGCCGACGGCCGCCGCACCACACCCAGTCCGCAAGAAAACGGCAGCTACAATCTGCTGGCCAAACTGCTGTATCGCTTTAACGACGACAACGTGTTGCGCCTGACCGGCGAATGGCTGGACAGTCGAGCCGATATTGACGCCCTATACCTGCGCGGTGCCGACATCAGCCTGCGCAACGTCAACAGCATGCTCACCACCGATACCCAATCGCGCTGGCGGCTGACGCTGGACCACACCCTGAAGCATCTGGATACGCCGCTATTCGACGCTGGGTTGTGGAAGTTTTACACGCAAAAATCCGCTACCGGGCAAGTCACGTTGCAAGATCGCACCGCCAACGTGGACGGCAACACACTCACCGAGCGGATTTTCGATTTTGCCAACGACGACTTCGGCGGCGAACTGCAACTGGGAAAGAACTTTGTTTTAGGCGAGACCGCGCATGCACTGAAATACGGCGGCCAGATCAGTAAAAACGCCATAGTCCAACAACGCGACGGCAGCTACACCTGCGTCAGCGGCTCGGTTAACCCGCGCACCGGACGGCCCAATAACATTTGTCCCAAAGGCCGGATCAGCAAGACCGTGACGCCGGATGAGTTTCCGGTCCGCGACTTTCCGCTCTCCACCGTCACCAAGGCAGGCGCTTACCTCGAAGACCACATCGGCTTGTTCAACAAACGTATCGAGCTGATCCCCGGCGGCCGTTGGGAATATTTCCGCTTATTGCCCAAATCCGATTATTTATTAGAAAAAGCTTCGGCGGGCGCGGTTGCCGAAGGCGCCGATCCGGTTATGCCCATCATCATCGACGCCAACGCCTTTTTACCCAGATTCGGCGCCTTACTGCACCTCAACGAGATATTCACGGTGCACGGCCAGTATGCGCATGGCTTTCGCGGCCCCAACTTCAGCGAGAGCAATCTCGGTTTTACCAATATCACCGGCGGATACACCAACCTGCCCAATTACAACATTCAGCCGGAGACCAGCGTCGGCGCGGAAGTGGGTTTGCGCGGCCAGGGCGCTGCCGGGAGTTTCGACATAAGCCTGTTTCGTAACGATTACGACCACTTCATCTATAACGCGGTGATTTGCAACCCGGCGACCGCCGCCTGTCCGCCGTTGGGTTTTACCACCTATCAAAACATCAATAGCCCTGATCCGATCCGTATTCAGGGTATCGAAATCAAAAGCCGGTTTTATCTGGACTGGCTGGCGCCGTCGTTGTCGGGTGCCAGCCTGCTATTCAGCGGCTCCTTCACCGAAGGTTTGAATCTCAAGAGCCAACGCAGCGACGACGACGCCTTAAGGCAAATCAGCCCGATGAAAGCCGTCGTCGGCCTGCGCTACGACCAACCCAGCGGCGACTGGGGCACGGAATTAAACCTGACCTTGGTCGGCGCCAAACAAGCCAATACCGCCCCGGCTGACGCCCTATTTCTGCCCAGCGGTTACGGCGTCATCGATTTCAATGCCTACTACAACGCCGGCAAGCATCTCTCGTTCAATGTCGGGGTGTTCAACCTGCTGGATAAGAAATATATCGACTGGGAAGACATCAACACCCGCGCCGGCGATCCGCATACCACGCTAGGCAATTTCGCCGACGCCCGCTACTGGACCGACCGCTATTCGCGTCCCGGACGCAATCTCGGCGTCACCGTAAAACTGGCTTTTTGACGGAGAACAATCTTATGACCAAGGGATACAGGGCCAAGAAAGAGGCGCGGAAAAAACTGGAAACGCTATTCGACGAATTGCTGGAACACGAGGGCTTCGGCGAATTGCGGATGGAAATGCGCTTGTTAAAACGCGGGCAAAAGGAAGTGATCATCCATTGCGGCAAACAGTACCGCTACGTGCTGGACTTTCAGGTGCAAGGCACGCCGAACGGCAATCGCGATGGTAACGCACTTCCGGAATGCCGCGAGCCGCACTGAGTTTTAAATCTCCGCCACCGCAAAGGCCAAAGGCCAGCGCGGATAGCCGGCATGGGGCCGAAGCGGCGGACGCTATTTTGACGAAAGCAACGGATCGTCTTCGCGGTGAAGAGATGCGTCAATTTATTTACATAGGAAATCAACCATGAAAACTGCACAAAAACTGACCTTAATCGCCGGCCTGTTGGCCGTTTCCGGCAGCGCTTCGGCTGACTTGACCAATGGTCCGGACCCTTACGCCACCGGCTACGGCTTCGACACCCCAAGCGAAGCCGCCTGGGGCAACTGGAACCGGGGCGATGCCGGCACGCTGTATGCGGAATGGGACAGCTTCGTGGATGGCTCTTATCCCGGCATCCGCACCGCAGCCCCGGATGTGGGCAGCGCCGGCACCACCGACGCCAATATCGGCTGGAACGCCGGCACATTCGCGGCCGGATCGGGCAATTTGTACAGCTTCAGCGTCGTCGAGAATTTCACGGCCTCACTGAGCGGTGCTACCGACAACCAACCCTTAAGAGCAGCGTTGCAATTCGAAACCTGGGGCGTGCAAATGGACTACACCAGCCTGTTACTGAATGGCGTAGCCCCAAGCTTTACGACACAAACTTTCTACGATGGCAACTACGAAAGCTCATTCGGCCCGGTCGAGCTAGTGCAATACCTGGCTTATTGGGATTTATCCGGACCGGCTAGCAATTATTTGTTCTCGTTTGGCAGCGCCGAACATAGCTTGAGTTTGGGTCAAGTGGCTATCGACATCGGTCCCGCCGCCGATCCGGTAACCAGTGTGCCGCTGCCCGCGGCGGTATGGCTGTTCGGCGCCGGCTTCATGGGCTTGCTGGGTTTAAATCGTAAAAAAGGCCTGGCGGCATAAGCGCCGGCCTGTAAACGCTTTGCAGCCAGGCCGAGGGCCCGGCTGCAAAGTCCCTAAAGTGCGCTTCCCTGAACATTCGCAGCACATTCACTTAACGGAGCTCAGCGTAATGGCAAAATCCATGACTAAACAACCCTTATCGATTGCGGACACTTTGAAACAAGCGTGGCAAGACCTGCTCGCCGATCACCCGCATATGCGGATTCGCGATGCGGCGGCGACGTTGGGCGTCAGCGAAGCCGAACTGCTGGCAACCGACTGCGGCAACCGCGTCACCCGTTTGCGGGCACACTGGCCCGCGCTGCTGAGCGCGGTCGGCACACTGGGGCCGGTGATGGCCTTGGCCCGCAACGCTTTCGCGGTGCATGAAAGCACCGGGCTCTACGAGGATATCCGCCCCTGCGGCGACGCCATTCTGGTAGCCGGACACCATATCGCATTATGTCTATCCATCAGTATTTGGCATTCGGGTTTCGCCGTGACCGAGGAAACCCATCTCGGCCCGCGCCACAGCCTGCAATTTTTCGACACGGGCGGCGAGGCCGTGCACAAAATCTATTTGACCGAACATGCCGATGCCGGCCTGTACCGGCGTTTGGTCGACATCTTTCGGGCCGACGATCAGTCGCCCAATCTGGAACCACCTACCGACGGCACCAAGCCGGCGTTTAGCGCCATCGCCTCATCACAGGATTTACCGGAACACTGGCGGCGCTTGCTGCTAGCCGACACGCCCGAGGCTGCCGTCACAGGCCGGATTGCCGCATCGGCACTACGCGAGCTCATGCGGCAACTGGCGGACCTGATGTTGCCGATACAAGTTCTAGTCGGCAATCCCGGCGCGATGCAACTGCACGACGGCCCGATTCAAAACCTGAAAATCACCGGGCCCTGGTTCAATGTTCTGGATCGGGATTTCAATCTGCACCTTAACGAAATGGCCGTGGCCGGCGCGGACATCGTCCAACTGAGGTACCGGCAACACGCATTAACCGGCCTGCTGGTGCGCGGCCAAAACCAGCAGACCATCGCCTCCGTCTTCGGCGGTTACGACGACACCAACGGCGAAAACGGATTTTGGCGCGACTTGCTCCGAGCCTCGGCGCTTGCTGGAGGTTCCTAGCCTTTTGCGTCGATACCCAACCCCATAAACCGATACTTTTATCGATAACGCCATATCAGGAAACCCGCATGAACCAGAAAACCATCGATCTCGAACAAGTCAGAGCAGCCTATACCGCGCTGCCGCAAACATTTTCCTCCGCGCTAATGGCCACGGTCAGCGCTTCCGGGGAGCCCGAAGCCAGTTACGCCGCCTACGTGAGGCACGACGGTCATTATTACGTGTATGTCAGCGAACTGTCGGCGCACACCCAAAACCTGTTGCACAACGGCCGGGTTTGTCTGTTGTTCGTCGAGGACGAAGACAAAGCCGCGCATTTGTTCGCCCGGCAACGGGTTACCTATCACTGCTCGGCCGGCGAAATCGACCGCGAGTCCGAAGCTTTCGCCTACATCATGGGCTTATTCGAGGAAAAATTCGGCGCGTTCATAAAACAGCTACAAAAAATGCAGGACTTTCATCTGTTTCGCATCCGTCCGCAACGCGGCAGTTTCGTGCAAGGTTTTGCCAAGGCATTTTCGATAGAAGGCGACGATTTGGGGCAAATCCGCCACGTCAATGACGTCGGGCATAAACAGCGGAAGGCCGAAGCGGAAGCCGATGCCCCGGCTTAATTGCAAAACCAGGTAATGCGCGGAGGCTAGGCATTCGGTAGGGATGCACTTGGTCGCGATTAGCGCCGACTTTTGATTTGTAGAGATCATCTAAAACCCGAACATGAAACAGACCACATCCCTAAGCCATAAACTTGCGCGAGCCGCATGTGCGGCCTTCCTCTGGCTAACCGCCGCCGCGCCGGCCCATGCCGCCGGTCCGAGCCGCATCGTCTCGGTCGGCGGCGCGTTGACCGAAATCGTCTATGCGCTAGGCGGCGCCGAGCGCCTGGTCGGCGTCGACAGCACCAGCCTGATGCCGGCCGAAGCCAAGACGCTGCCGCAAGTCGGTTATATGCGCACACTGTCGGCCGAAGGCGTGCTGTCGCTACGCCCCGACCTGCTGCTGGCCAGCGCCCACGCCGGGCCGCCGGCGGTGCTGGAGCAATTGCGCGCGGCCGGCGTGCGCATTGAAACGTTACCCGAAGACTATTCCGCCGCCGGCATTGCCGCCAAAATAGGCGCCGTTGCCGCCTTGCTGGAACAGCTCGAACGCGGCCGGGAACTGGCCGATCAAGTGCAAGCCGACTTCGATCGACTGGCGCAATGGCGCGCGCAAAGCCGTGAACACCCCAAAGTGCTGTTTTTGATGGCGGTCGCCCACGGCGCGCCGCTGGCCTCAGGTCGCGGCACCGCCGCCGACGTGGTGTTAACGCTGGCCGGCGCCGCCAACGCCGCCGGCGAACTGCAAGGCAACAAACCGATAGGCACGGAGGCAATGGTCGCCGCCGCGCCGGACGTGATTTTGTTGACCGACGTCGCCGCCAACGCCATCGGCGGTCTGGAGGCGTTCTACCGGCAACCCGGCATCGCCCACACCCCAGCCGGCCGGCAACGTAAAGTCTTTATCGTCGATACCCTGGCCTTGCTCGGCTTTGGCTTACACAGCGGTCAGGCGGTGCTGGAACTGGCCGAACGGCTGCACGGCGAACCGGCAGTTGCCGCCGACGCAGGGGCAGGCCGATGACCGTCCATGCCGCGATGGCGACGGCCGGACCGCGTCTTCGGCTAAAACCGACCTTGAGCCGCGCCGGCCTGTGCTGGATGCTGGCATTGCTGCTGGTCGCCGTAGCCTTGGCCGCTCTGGGCAGCGGCGCGGTCGCCATCTCGGCCGGCCAGGCCGTCGCCATCGTCGCCGACCGCTTCGGTATCGCCCTGCCCTGGCCGTTCGGCGCCGACCAGCAAGCGGTGTTGCTGGCGATCCGCGCGCCGCGCCTGGTGTTGGGTTTGCTGGTCGGCGGCGCCTTGGCCGCGTCCGGCGCGGCGATGCAGGGCTTGTTCCGCAATCCGCTGGCCGATCCGGCCTTGATCGGCGTTTCCAGCGGCGCGGCGCTGTCTGCGGTGGCGGTCATCGTGTTGCGCGACAGCCTGTTCGGCGCAATCGCCGGCGTATTCGGCGCCTATTTATTGCCGCTCGCGGCCATCGCCGGCGGTTTTGGGGTCAGTTGGCTGGTATACCGGCTGGCCGACAGCGGCGACCGGCTGGACGTGGCCTCGCTGTTGTTGTCGGGCATCGCCATCAACGCGCTGGCCGGCTCGGCCACCGGTTTGCTGGTCTATCTGGCCGACGACGACCAGTTGCGCAGCTTGACCTTCTGGAGCCTGGGCAGCCTGAACGGCGCCGGTTGGGACGGCGTTGCCATCGGCGCGCCGTTTTTACTCGCCAATCTGCTGCTGTTGCCGTGGCTGGCCGATGCCTTGAACGCCTTGTTGCTCGGCGAAGCCGAAGCCGGCCATCTGGGTTTTCCGGTCGAACGCATCAAAACCGGCGTGGTGGCCTTGGTAGCGCTCGGCGTCGGCGCGGCGGTGGCCTTGTCCGGCGTGATCGGCTTCGTCGGTCTGGTGGTGCCGCATCTATTGCGGCTGGCGTTGGGGCCGGACCACCGCTGGCTGTTGCCGGCGTCGGCGCTGCTCGGCGCCTTGCTGTTGATCTGTGCCGATTATCTGGCCCGCAGTTTGGCGGCGCCGGCCGAAATCCCGATCGGCATCGTCACCGGCCTGCTCGGCAGTCCGTTTTTTCTGTGGCTGCTGTTCCGCCAAAAACTAATGGGCCATTGACATGCTGCAAGCCATAGACCTGAGCCTGCGCGTCGGCGCGAAAACCTTGCTGGACGGCGTGACGCTGGCACTGCGCCCCGGCGAAGTACTGGCCGTGGCCGGCCCGAACGGCGCCGGCAAATCCAGCCTGCTGCGGGCCATCAGCGGCGAGCTGGCGCCGTTCGCCGGCCTGGTGACGATGAACGGCCGGCCGCTGGCGGAATGGCCGCCGCAACAGGCGGCCTTGCTGCGCGGCGTATTGCCGCAAAGTGCCGGGCTGGCATTCCGCTTCACGGTGCGCGACGTGGCCTTGATGGGCCGCAGCCCGCAACGCAAAACCCACAGCGCCGCTCGAAACCGGGCCATCGCCGAACACGCGCTGGCGATGACCGATACCGGCCATCTGGCCGAACGCATCTACACCACGCTGTCCGGCGGCGAACACCAACGGGTGCAACTGGCGCGGGTGCTGGCGCAAATCTGGGAACCGCAAGACCCGCTGCACCGCTATTTATTGCTGGACGAACCCACCTCGGCGCTGGACCTGGCCCACCAGCACGCGGTGTTGGCCATCGCCCGCCGCTTCGCCGACCAACAACAGGCCGGGGTCCTGGCGGTATTGCACGACCTGAACCTGGCTGCGCTTTACGCCGACCGCATCGCCCTGCTGCACCAAGGCCGGCTCGCCGCCATCGGCACACCGGCGCAAACCCTGAACAGCGAGCTGATCCGGCAAGTGTTCGCTTACCCGGTCAGCATCGCCAGCCATCCGCAAATTCCGGCGGTGCCGTTGGTGATTCCGCGGCGGCAAGTGGCGCCAGGCGTTCAAGAGCGATGAGTTATTAGCCGGGCCCTCGAATACCGTTCGCCCTGAGCTTGTCGAAGGGCGCACCGACCTGGCTTAGCCGAGCTCGGCCCGAACGGAATACCCGTGCTCAATAGGGCCGGGTGAATCGTCAGCCATGCGGCAGGCATTCGATTACCCCGGAATACCCGGTTTAGCGGGTTCGGAGGAAGACGTTAACAACTCCGCCACGGAGGGCGGCACCTTACGATTCGATGCTGCAGATTCTTCGGCATGGCGATGGTGTTATTGGAGGTAAAATCGAATAAACTGGCAGCGGACACTAGCCCGGTTGCAATCGGTCGATCCAGTGGTTCAAAGACGCCGATTGCTCCGTTATCGGTCATTAGTTTCGGTTGCCGAATGGTATATCGACAGGAAAATTACATGCTGACCCATCAGTTATTGAAAATATTGAAAAAATGAGTATTAGCTTGGCGATATACGGAAACCGCTTAACAACTGGTTAGGGAATAGAGATCGCAATGAAATGTATATTCTGTGGGTATAGTGGAAGCACAAAATCAGTTTCCCATATAGTTCCAGAATCTCTGGGTGGAAAACATTCACCTTCCGCAAATAGCGGTGTAACTTGCGATTCTTGTAACCAATATTTTGGCCAAAAAGTCGAATCAAAGGCTTTAAATAGCTTTCCTTTTATTGGGTTTAGAGTGCTTTCGGGAGTTCCGACCAAAAAAGGAAAAGTATCAAATTTTATGGGTACCGCAGGAAGAATATTTGGCACCGGAAAATTTGGAGTTGTAGCGCTTGAACCCCTAAACAAAGAAATTCAGTCAAAGGTTCTTTCTGGTGAGAAAACTCAGTTTAGAGTAATTGCTGAGGTCACAGAGCCTCTACCAGTCTGTAGATTGCTTATAAAAATGGGGCTGGAACAACTTGGTAGTCATTTTCATGAAGTCGCAATATCTGAACGAATGAATGCAGCTCGAGACTTCGCAAGAAGGCCAAAACGCGGAAGCAGTTGGTGGTTTATTTTAAGAAGTAATCCTGAAGAACTCTTTAATGAAAGTTCAGCAAAGTTTGAATCAGCAATTGAAATTGCAGAGCATCAAGGTATTTTAATGGCTACCCTAAAGCTGCCCGGCATCTCCACAATTACCCCGTTGGAAAGTGAAGTTATACCACCCAATAAAAGTGAATTGGCAGAGCCAGAGTACCGAATTATTTGGGCGCAATGTTGAACTGTGCCTAACAAAGCCATCAAACGGATGGTTTTTAAGTCCGGTAGATACTCTGTTCAAAAGCAACAAATTTCATCATTTTTTACTCGGCGATGATGGATTCAGGGATGGCATAAAACCGTGTGTTATCGAACGGCTGATCGTGCTTCAACATGCCATGGATCGCATGCAGTAATTTACGCATGACGGCGCAGACGGCTTGCAAAGGTTTCTTGCCGTTGTCGATCAAATGCTGGAAATACGCTCGCACATGCGGATCGTGCTGTTTGGCACTCAAGGCCGGCATATACAACGCCGAACGAATATGCCGGTTACCGGCCTTGGATAGCCGCATTTTCTTGTGTACGCTTTTGCCCGACTCAAAGGCCTTGGGATCGAGTCCGGCAAACTTGACCCATTCGCGATGCGACAGGTTGGGCGGCAATAGCAGTAGTTCGCCCATCAAGGCAATGGCGCTGGTTTGGGCAATGCCTTTGATGCCGGTCAACAGGTCGAATATTCGTTGCAGTTCCGGATGCTGGTCGATCAACGCCAGCGCCTCGCCAGCCAACGTATCGATGCGTTTTTCCAGCTGACTAATCGCCAATTTGGCATCGCGTAGTAGGGCCTTCGGCGTTTCCTCGGTCGCACTCAGCGCATGTAGATGATTTTTCGCGGCGGCCTTCTGACCGGTTAGCGCGTCGATACGGCGAGCATAGCCGCGCAAAGCCAGCGCTTGATTCGAAGGACGAGTCCAGGCGACGAAATCCATGCGCTCGACATATTCGGCCAAGGTGTTGGCATCGACGGCGTCGGTTTTACTGTTTTTCATCAATACCTTAGCGAAGTGATGCGAAGCCTTGGGATTGACCACCATCACAGGTACACCGACGTCGTGTAGCGCAATAGCAAGATCGAAATGGTAAATACCGGTGGCTTCCAGACAGACCTTGATGCCGGGTAATTTGATCAACTTATTCACCAGACGCGCACGGTCGCTACGAGTATTAGCATATTTTTGCGGGTCGAACGGCTTGCCGTTCTTGCGGATCACTAAAACCAATTCGTCGGCGCCGACATCCACGCCGGCAAACAGGCGATGGACAGATTCAGCGGGGGTGTTGAGCGAGCGGTTCGTCATCATCATTTTTAAATACAGTTTAAAGGGAAGTACACTATTCACCGGTTCCCGACCCTGCACATGCACCTACCTTCCTTGTGTATGCAGGCTCTAAGCCTCGGATACTCCACGGTATGGGTGAATAGGGCGGGGGCCAATCTACACGACAGGCTCTGGTAAACTACCAGTCCTCAGGGTGGGACGGCCTCCCAATGAACAATCACAGCTTAATCGGTTTTTCTGGGCTATCGGTTGTTAAAATTCATCATACAAGGGTGGGCACGGGGTTTTGTGCCCACGCGGATTTGAATGGTGGGCAATTTTGCCCACCCTACCTCTGCTCGCAACATGCGCTGGAGTAGGCTGCCGGTGAGCTTGCGAACCGCACCGTTCGCGAAACGGTAGAATTTACTCCTTGCGGTTCGTTACCTCACCGCTAGCCGCGAACCTCCGATCTTTTCACAGCAGGCCCGGCGCATACCCGCCGAAACCGGCAGCGACACGACGCTGCCAACCGTCGAAGTTAAAGCGCAAGCCGCAGGCGATCAGGTGCCTGGGACGAATGTTTAAATCTGCTCGGCTTCGATATACCTTTCGAGACGGGCAAATACAAGATTGGTTATTCAGTCGAAGCCTTGGCTGCTGCAAAACTAAGCAAACAAGACCTACCGCATAATATGAGTTGACACCAAGCGAGAACTTCCTTAAAGTCCACTCAGCCTTCGCGCAGAAGGCGTATTGCCAGCCATGTCTCCTGACTAGCCAGCCCTCACGGTGCTAATCAATTCATCCAGGGGACCTTATGACCATATCATTTTTTGCTAGCCGCCATTTCGTTTCCGGCTTTCTTACTAAAGCCGCAAAGTCCATCCAACAGCTGATTTTTAGCTCGACGTTATTAACCCAGCCCTTAAACACCGTTCGCCTCAATGCCCTGGAGGGTACTTTGCCTGTCGAAGGGCCAACCCGCTCACGCTTCGACGCGCTCAGCCCGAACTGGGCGCCAAGGATAAATAGGACCGGGTTAATAGCCTAAGCGGCCCAACGAAACGCCTCGCTGTCAAACATCGAAATTCGATAGGCAGGACGCATGTTTTCGACGAATCTTTATCGCGCAGAAGCCATGACAGCGCAGACCGGACGCTTGGAAGGCGACATCCTGCTGGCGAGATCCTGGTCGTCGTGGCTGGTATTCGGGATTGTGTTAACGCTTGTTGCCATCACCGTTTTATTTATCAGCTTTGCGTCTTATACCAAACGAACCAACGCTGCCGGCATGTTGGTCCCGAACGGCGGTGCGATTATTATTGCCACGCCCGCGCCAGGGCTTATCTCGGCGGTTCATGTGGAAGAAGGCCAAACAGTTCACGCCGGAGACACCTTATTTACGTTAAGAGACGAACGCCACCTTTCTTCATTCACAAACCGGTCGGACGCCAGCGGAGCCCGATTCGCCGATCAGCTTGAAGCGGCACTGCTCGCGGAAGAAGAAGCCAATCTCCGGGAAAAGCGCCAATTAAGCACCCTGCAGGACAAAAATAATTCGGCACTATCCAGACAGTTGGCGGCAATACAAGTATCGATTGCCGACGCCAAACAACAGATAACTCAGCATCAGGAAAGATTGTTCCTGGCGGAGCAGCGCCTGAATAAGCATCGCGGCCTGGCGGCATCCGGCTTTATTGCAAAAGATAAATTGGACGAGGAGCTGGACAACCTGACGCTATTGCGTGCCCAGGCAGCGGATTTAAAGCGGGATTACGACGAACTGGAGCGAAAAAAATTGGAGCTGGAGGACGAAAAACGCATCGCACCGGAAAAAACCCAAATCAGCATCGCCAATATCGACCAGGACTTAAGCATACTCCGCCAAAAAATCCAGGAAACCCATATTCAAAGCCAATTGGCTATCGTCGCCCCGATTGACGGCATGGTCACCGGTATTAGCGTGCACCCCGGCCAAATTTCGGATAAGGATGCTTTGGCAACCTTGCTTGGCGATGGCGCGGAACTGACAGCGCAATTGTACGTGACCACGCGCGGCATCGGCTTTGTCGAATCCGGCCAGAAAGTACGTTTGCGTTACCAAGCCTACCCCTATCAAAAGTTCGGCCAGTATTCCGGAACGGTCGCAAGCGTCTCGAAAAATCCGGTTTCATCGAAGACCTTACCGAATTTATTCGCCAATTCCCCACCGGACGATTATTACCGCGTCACCGTAAAACTCGATTCGCAGTTTGCCTCGGTGTACGGCGAACCGAAACGGCTGGTATCCGGC
Source organism: Methylomonas sp. PHL2-19 (assembly GCF_059331595.1). Classification (NCBI taxonomy): domain Bacteria; kingdom Pseudomonadati; phylum Pseudomonadota; class Gammaproteobacteria; order Methylococcales; family Methylococcaceae; genus Methylomonas; species Methylomonas sp. PHL2-19. The sequence goes on along the minus strand of NZ_CP196839.1, from coordinate 2,182,668 downwards.
ATGATCGTGGAGGCTGACATCGAACAAGATACGCGGCGCTTAATCGAGTGGATGATCGAACCGCTTTACGGATTAACCAAATATAACTAGGGAACGCTATGTCACTGATTCATTTCGGCATCGATAGAACACAATTTTTCGATGCGCATTACCAAAGCCGGTGGTGGCTGAAGCGCCAAGTGCTGTCCGAGAACAATTTAAATTGGAAGCATATCGACCAGGCGCTTTACGCCATGGAAAACGCCAATACGCAAATTAAGTTATTTAAAGACGGACCGGTCGATCCGAGCCGCTATACCGAGCCCTATTGGGAACTGGGCGAACAACGCACACGTATCGTCAAAGACGTTTTGTACCGTTATTTAACGGACGGCGCGACCTTGGTATTAAACAAACTACAGCTCTACCTCCCGGAAATTAACGACTATTGCATGGACGTGGCGCAATTCGTCGGCGAAAAGACCAACGCCAATGCCTATGCGGCATTCGGCGGCGACGGTTCGTTCGGCAAACATTGGGATACTCACGATGTGTTCGCCTTGCAACTGATCGGACGCAAAAGATGGCGCCTCTATCAACCCACATTCGAATTGCCTTTAAACCATCAAACCAGCCTAAACCATAAAGCGGAATGCCCGACGGAACCGGTGCTGGATACGGTATTGGCGGCCGGGGATTTGTTGTATATCCCAAGAGGCTGGTGGCACGAGGCCCTGCCTATCGCCGGCGACGAGACGTTTCATATCGCCATAGGCACCTTCCCGCCTAAATTATTGGATTATCTGCTTTGGCTATGCGGCAATCGACTGCCGGACCGCATTGAAAGCCGGGGGTCTATCAACCCTTATCTCAATACGACGGGTCTCATTGAATGTTTTATCCCGCTATTACAAAGCACGCTAGCCGAACCGGAAAATCTCCATAATTTTTACATCGCGTTTACGGAACAACAAAGAGTTAAATCGCGATTTAATATTGGCAGTTTGTCTCCGACCGGCATATCGGATAACCCTGCCCTTCTGCGCAATAACATTCGAATAAACTCGTTCCTACCCATATCCAACGATCAGAAAACTTTATTAGCCAACGGCTTCAAGATAAATCTCGACACCGAGAGCGCCGATTTTCTTGCCGGCATCAGTTCAGCCGATAACTCGCCGGCTAATAAAAGTACCAAGCAATTGTCCGATAAGGAGAATCAACTGTTGAAACAATTATCGATACTCGACCTTATTGAGAGGTTTTAGATAATTCGATAAAAAATAATTTTATAATCTTTATTCAAGGAGATAAATATATGCGTGAATTAACTATTACGGAAATGGAGATTGTCAGCGGAGGGGTTGACTGGGATGAAGTTAGCGGTGGTTTAGCATTTGTAGGAACCGGCATCGCATTAGTTGCGGCTGCACCTGAAGTGGGCGCTGTAGTCGTTGCAACCGGGGCGGCGGCCGTAATCTTAGGTGGATTTGCCATAGGAGATGGCTTGGTTGAAGGCGGTGCTTTGAGTAGCGGTGGCGGGGAAGATGGCGATGGAAGCTAAACATCATTCACTCCCACATTTATCAACTTAACATGGCGTTATTGCGATATGAACGAGACACAGACTTATTTATTGGTTTTCGGCGTTATCCTTGTGATAATTACAACCATTATAGGAAAATCAAGATTTATTAAACCCAGCTCAGAAACAATAAGAAAGAGAGTGCTTTGGATTAGTTTATCAATTATTTATATCAACGCCTTGACTCATTTTACCATTAAACTTTTATCGTAAATATATTACCTAACCCCATAAAATCCGCCACACCAAAATGTTCGGCATTGCTTATAAGACTGGGCCTATTGATTATTTAAACTATCAGCACTGCGAACCATTATCGCAATCCACCTTGAATCAACAACAAAAGCATTGAGAATCGGTGGCCGGTAAAAACAAATATACCTATTAATTAAAAGATAAGGAGATAGAAATGCGTGAATTGACAATTCGTGAAATGTCTGTTGTCGGCGGAGGTATATCAGTCGGCGATCAAATCCAAGGCGGAACTGTTATCGCCACCGGGGGTGGCTTTACAGCTGCGCAAGCTGCTGCGGTTGGCAGTGTCATAGGTGTTGCTGTCGGTGTTGTAGGCGTTGGGCTGGGATCTTTTCTTCTGGCAGACGCCATGCTCAATGATGGAGCATTATTTGCACAAATTCAGCGAGAATTACATGGTGAAGATGGCGACGGTTAGTAAGTTTTGGAGGGTTACTTTACCGATTATTTATTGAGGATGGCGCAATGATTTATCTTTTTATTAGTTTATTTTTTTCTGCAATGGCCTCTGTTATCTCTCTTGAAATGGTGATTAAAAGTCAATTACGTAAAGACAAGGACGCTATGACAAGATTTCAGTTTTTACTTCATTTTCTGAATTCGATAGCTATTTGCTTAATTGCATGGTTTATATTAAAAAGTTGATAAAATAAAAAATGGCTTGCCAAAGCCATTTTTTATATCTGCCCTATATTAATTTTTTCTACCTAAACTCATCATGAAAAATCACCCATTTTTAATTTCAGTTACCTCGGCTTTTACCCTATTATCGGCACTTACGGTATTAGCATTCGTATTTCCAAAATCGACTGCAGATATCAGCTCTCATCTCCATGGCGAAGAAGCGGTTATCTTGTATATCGCCTTCTTTTTGATATTTATGGCAGGCGTTTTTTATTTTAAAAAAAACCAAGATAACATAGAAAGATTATTCTCAGGGAGACAAACTACCGAATTCGTGTATCGACGCGATATAACAACTTACTTAATGGCAGGATTTATTTGTGCCGGCGCGTCTTCAGAATTAGTTACCCAAGACAAAGCACTGCACGACAAGATTGTTACGGTCTCTGGAGTATTTTTATTACTGAGTATCATAGCTGTTATTTATCGAAGATTTTGGCCGTCAACAAAGCCATTTCGATAATACTTCCTCAGATATTGGTTAAAGCTTAATTCCCGCCTAACGAGTCGGATTGCCTATCAATATTCATCCGCATGAGATTTCAAATATGGCGCATCTCTGTTGTATTTATTGACGTGTATCTCTCTAAGTTTCGTTATTGCCGATCGATATTTAATTAACCTCGACTTATCCAACCCTAGAAAGGAATCTTACCCATGAACCCTACCCGCTCGACCTTAATAGCATGTTTAATACTAACTCTCGTCAACGTTGGTACCGGGCACGCCACGGAAAATAATACAAACAGCGCCGCCGCCGAGAAATACGGCGCGATCGAACGGCGATTCGAGAACGGTTTCCGAGCCGTGTTGGTTCCCGATATTAAGGCCGAGCAGACGGCGGTGACGCTGGTGTATTTCAGCGGTTCGCTCGCCGATCCCGAGGGAAAGTCCGGCCTTGCGCATTTGCTGGAGCATTTGCTATTTAACGCGCCCACGACGCCGGGCGATCATTTGCTGGTCAGCGAGCTGGCGCGCCGCAACATTGCCTATAACGGCAATACCCATTTCGACCGCACTATCTACCACGCCGCCTTTTCCAGCGACCAGCCCACTCTGAACTGGCTGCTGGAACAAGAGGCCTTGCGCATGCATAAACTGAAGATTACGGAAACGGATATTGCCAGGGAATTACCCGTGGTATTGCGGGAAAAAGAGCTTGGCGATAGCAATCATCAGCAAAAATTGGCGCAACAAATACTGCCGGTTGTCACTCGCTTTGCGCCCTATGCGCGTCCGCCGATAGGTAACGAAACTGAATTACGCGGTATCGCCATCGGCGACGTCCGGGCTTTTTATCGGACCCACTATCGTCCCGACAACGCGCTGTTGATCATTACCGGCCGATTTGACGCAGCCGCAACCTGGAAGCAATTGGACACTCATTTTGGTGAGATTAAATCGCCAAAAATCGGGCAAGCACCCGTCTTCCAAGCGGGGTCCCGGTTGGAGGGCGGCGACCCGCAACCGAGTTTTCGCGGCGAAGGCGATGTTGCTTCCGTGTCGTTATTTTATCCGTTACGCCATTCGTTCGATGCCAAGCATGTTGCGGCGATGGGCCTACTGAGCGGCTTGCTGGCCGGTTCGCCCGCCAGTCGCTTACATGAATCGCTGGTTAGTGCCGGACAGGCAGCCTCTGTCTCGGCTATGCCCTTGCTATTACGCAATGCGGGTGCATTCGAAGTAACCGCGCTGCCGCTGTCAGCCGATAGCGAAGCGTTGGAACAACTCCAACACACCTTAGCAAAACAGTTGCATTCGCTGGGCGATACCGCGTTCACGGAAACAGAACTGGAACGCACCAAAAACTTGATCCGCAACGAAGCTTTACACGTGCAATCTCAAGCCGCTGCTTTTGGCTACCGTTTGGCGGAATTTGCCTCCCTCGGCGACTGGCGGCTGTGGTTCGAGAGCATTGACGCGGCCCAAGAAATGTCTTTGGCGGAGATTCAGCAAACGGCCAAAACGCTTTTCCAGCAAGGTCTCCCGGTTGCCCAGTTGATGAGCAGTCGGCATGCGGCAAGTGTCACGGCGCGGAAAGAAGCCCTCGTACCGCAAGCGACAAGCGCCGAACTATCCCCCACGTCCGCGCCTGCGCACCTGCCGGAAACCACGAGCCTGGCGGCTAACGATGCGACGGCGACGGCCCTTGATGCGCAAATCGAGCGCTTTAGCATTAACGAGTCGCTGGCGGTTGCCCTCTGGCCCAAGCCCATACCGACCGGCCGGGTGCAGGGACAGTGGAATCTACGTATGGGCACGGCGGACAGCATGCTTGGCAAACGTATGTTGGCGGACCTAACCGGCAGCCTGTTGGCGCACGGTTCGGCCAGTTTAGATCGGCAACAACTGTTTGATCGCTTGGTGGGTTTGGATGCCCACTTGTCTATGACGCCGATGGAGGACCGCTTGGCGATTCGCTTCGATCTGCCCGCGAAGTCGTTGCCGGAATTTCTGGACGTTCTAATCGATGTTCTTCGTCATCCGGCACTGCCGGAGCAGGGATTCAAAGAAATCGGCAATCAGTTGCGCGTCGCCTACCAAAGCCTGGGCGCTAAACCGCAAGTCGTCGCGGAACAAGCCTTGACCGCACTCACCAGCCCATACCCAATCGGCGACATCCGCCGCGAGCCCGGCATGGCGGAAGCGCTCGCCGCGTTGGAGCGCATCGAATTGAACGATGTAAAAGCCTTCCACGCCGATTATTACGGCGCGAATGGGGAGTTGCTGCTGTCCGGGGAGTTTGATGCCAACGCGACACGCCGGCAGTTGGAAAGCCTGTTAGGTCCCTGGCGCAGCAAGCAGGCCTACCAGCGGCCGCCCCTGCCTTACACCACTTTGGCACCCGGCCGGCATGTCATGACCGTAGCCGATGGCGCGCACGGCATTTACACGGCACAGCTTAGACAGCCGTTGCAAGCGGACGAGACGGACGCCCTGGCCTTAATGCTGGCGAATGTCGCGCTGGGCGAGGATGCGATTCAATCCCGCCTCGGTCGCCGCCTGCGTCAACAAGAGGGTATTTCCTACGGCGTGGCCAGCAAGATCAGCGCTTCCGCCTTCGAACAGCGCGCCACCCTGACCATCAGCGCAAGTTATGCGCCGGCCCTGCGGCAACAACTCTCCAAAGCCGTGCACGAGGAACTGGCGCTGCTGGTTAAAGACGGCCTCAGCGCTGCGGAATTCGACAGTGCAAAAGAGAACTGGCGCCATCGCAACGATCTGAGCAAGCTGGATCATGACAAGCTGTTCGGCAAGCTGAATCTGCTATTACGCTTAGGGCGCGACATGCACTACTACACCGACATCAATGCCCGCGTTGAAGCCTTGACGCTGGCCCAGGTGAATGCGGCGATTGCCCGCCACATCAATCCCGATCAGTTGCTGGAAGTGTTTGTCGATACCAACAATGAAGCACCTTAAGCACTCGCACCATTCGTCGTACTTGCAAACCACCGCGGCCGAATGCGGCTTGGCCTGCGTAGGCTATATCGCCGCCTGCTACGGTGCCGCACACAGCATGAGCGACTTACGCGCCAAGTATGCGGTGTCGCTACGGGGCTCCACGCTGATGGATTTGGTCGGAATCGGCGCGGCATTGGGATTTTCATGCAGACCGCTAAGACTGGAATTGGCGGAGCTCGACCAACTCAGTCTCCCCTGTATTTTGCATTGGCAAATGAGCCATTTTGTCGTGCTAAAAAAAGTGGCGCGCGGCCGGGTGCTGGTCCACGACCCGGCCAAGGGCGAAAGGGAGCTGGCTATAGCCGAAGTCAACACCCTGTTTACCGGCGTGGCCTTGGAACTGACACCTGCGCCGGCGTTCGAGCGTATTACGCCGAGGTCGCGTATTCCTCTCGCTAAACTGGTCGGTAAAGTCGACGGCCTGATCCGGAGCTTGACGCAAATCGCGGTATTGGCCGTTGCCATGCAATTATTCGCCTTGCTGACACCGATAGTTGCCCAATGGATCGTGGACGGTGCGATTGTGTCCGGCGACCGGGATTTCCTGTTGGTATTAGCCTTGGCCTATGCCTTGATTGCCGTGATTAAGATCGTGTTGGAAGCCGTTAGAAGCTGGCTGGCCATCGTGCTGGCGACGCAATTCAATCTGCAATGGGCCGGCCGCATTATCGGCCATTTGTTAAGGCTGCCCGTGCATTGGTTCGAACTACGGCACACCGGCGACATCGTATCCCGATTTCAATCGATGCAAGCCATTCAACAGACGCTGACCGGCAAATTAGTCGAAGTGGTCTTGGACGGCGGATTCGGTTTAATTGTCCTGGCGGTGATGTTGCTGTACAGCCCCACGCTGAGCGCTTTCGCCGTCGCCGCCGTATTGGCCTATTTGCTAATCCGCGTTTTGCCCCATGGGATTTATCATCGGTTAACCGATGAAGCACTGGCGCACGAGGCCAAGGCGCAAAGCCATTTTCTGGAAAGCATTCGCGCCGTGCACACCACAAAGTTGGCGGGTTTGGAAGAGCAGCGCCGGGCACGCTGGCTGAATTTGTTCGTCGCTGGCGTGAATAAACGCATCGGCGCGCAAAAAATGTCGCTGGGATTTTCGCTGGGTTATAGCGCGGTGTTTGCCGCCGAAGCCATCGCCGTGCTGGCGGTCGGCGCGACCATGGTCATGGACAACGCTTTGACCGTCGGCATGCTGATGGCGTTTATTTCTTACAAGGACGACTTTACATCGCGGATGCAACGGCTGATCGACAACCTGATGTCGATGCGCATGGTCAGCCTGCATGTGGAGCGTTTGTCCGATATTGTCTTGGCGGAAAAAGAACAGACTGACGGCTGCGCCGCAGACAAAGTCATCAACCGAAAGGATTTCAGCCCCACCATCGAGTTTAAAAACCTGGGCTTTCGCTACGGCGCGAATATGCCCTGGATATTTCGCAATTTGCATCTGTCCATCCAACCCGGCGAACACATCGCCATCGTCGGCGCGTCCGGATGCGGAAAAAGCACCTTGGTCAAACTCTGCTTGGGCCTGCTGGAACCGACCGAGGGTGTCATCGAAATCGACGGCATGCCTTTAAGCCAATTCGGATTGGCCAATTGGCGCCGGCTGGTGGGCGCGGTATTGCAGGAAGACCAGTTATTCTCCGGGAGCCTTCAGGAAAATATTTCCGGCTTCGACTTACAAACCAATTTCGAGCTGCTGAAACAAAGCGCTCAACTCGCCGGCATCGACGATGAAATCGAGGCTCTGCCCATGCGTTATCTGTCCCAGGTTGGCGATATGGGCAGCAGTTTTTCCGGCGGGCAAAAGCAACGGCTCATCATTGCGCGGGCGCTCTACAAAGTGCCGTCGGTACTGGTCCTGGACGAAGCGACCAGCCACTTGGATGTCGAAACAGAGCGGAAGGTGAATTTGGCAATCAATTCGTTAAGCATCACCCGCTTAACTATCGCCCATCGGCCGGAAACCATAGGCATGGCGGACAGAGTCGTGTCTCTGGATACCAGCATACACAGTAAAAGCAGAATGGGTAGTTTCTGAAGGCTATTCCGCCACCCCACTATCTTAGGCAAACCTCCGGGGAATTTTCCGGCAAGTGCGGTTTCGCTAATTGAGTCTGGTGCTGGATTTAACCACCGTAAAGCCGGCGCGTTTGCTTTTGTCTTTTTGACCGGCTCTGGCCTGGTGCGCGGCTTCGGCCATGGTGTCGGCAAAGCTCAGAAAATCCGCCACTTCCAGGCGCAATGACATGTTCTGCAAATGCAGGTGGACGACGCCGCATTCGCGGCAAATCAATACCTTGCTTAAGGCCGTCGCCGCCAAACATTCGTGGGTACAGGGTTTGTTGCTCATACGTTTACTCCTTCAAAAATCGTCAGGGATTGGGTAAAAAACTTTTAAGCGGACTAAAGCTCGGGATTCGCTAAACCATGATTGAGCTTGGCTATTGCCTGAGACAGGAACATTTTCCAAACGATTTGTTTCGACCCTAAATCAAGACAGCGGAAATCCGTGGCATGGATTTCGCCTTTTTCGACCAACGCCGCCAAAACTTCCGGAGCGATTGCCAAGCGCACAGCCTCGGGTTCTCTAAATAAGGGGAATAATCTTTTCACGTCGCGGCAGCTGATTTTTAATCTGTTTCAAATGATAATTATTCTCATTTGAAAAGTAAAGTATTTCTTCCTCCTTGAAATTTCAGCTATTAACTCGCCGTTGGTTTTGCAGCCTAAAGGCTAATTTCCGCAAGCCTTTAGGCTGTCGAGCGCCAGAAACGGCTGGAATGCGCTCAAAAACTTAAGCCTATCCAAGCTTTGATTTCGAATTGGGAAACAGTCTGCACGCAAATTCCGGAGTTGACATTAGCCTCAAAAAAAATAAAATGAGAATCGTTATTATTTGAGAATGATCTTATTTCTTGGCTTTTTGGAGCCACATATCTCGAATAGCGATCAATAACCGACGGACAATAACTGTCGGTTCGTAAAATCTTAGCCACCCAGCATTCCCAGCCAGGCAGCCAGCACTATTTATTCAGTTACGGGAATACTATGTCTGCAAACCATTCGACCACGAAAAAAAACACCCCTGCCAAGTGGCGCTTGGGGGCTTTATTGCCGCTGGGCGCGGCTCTGAGCGGAGCAGCATTCGCCGCCGACCAGACCGCCGACGTAGCGGCCAACAATGATCAAGAAGTGGTTTTGGAAGACGTTAAAGTCAAAGCCAACCGCGAAAAGCAAGCCATTCGTTTCAAAGCCGAAACCTCGACCACCGGCAGTAAAACCGAGATGGCACTGCGCGATATTCCGCAGTCTGTCAGCGTGGTTAAAAAAGAACTGATCGAGTCGCAAAACGCCTTCAACCTGCGCGACGCTTTACGCAACGTCAGCGGCCTGACCATTGCCGCCGGCGAAGGCGGCCGTACCGGCGATTCCATTACCTTGCGCGGCTTCGCGGCCAGCTCCGACCAATATCTGGACGGGGTCAAAGACAACGGCCAGTACACTCGCGACACCTTTTTCATCGAAAGAGCCGAAGTGCTGAAAGGCGCATCGTCAATTTTATTCGGTCGCGGCGCCACCGGCGGCGTGATCAATCAAGTAGCAAAGAAGCCCACCGGTAAAACCGGGATTAACGGCAGCTTTACCTACGGCTTGTACGACTTCAAACGCACCGCCATCGATGCCGAAACCAAATATCAAGATTTATCGGCCCGGCTGAATGTGATGTATCAGGATGCCGATTCCTATCGCGACTACAACTACAGCAACCGTTGGGGTATCGCGCCTTCGTTCAAATGGGACATCAGCGCCGATACCGATTTGACGCTAAATCTGTTGCACCAACAGGATGAAGGCGTGTTCGATTACGGCGTGCCCATGTATCGAGGCCGGCCGGCCGGCGTGCCTATCAACACCTTTTACGGCTTCACCGATAACCGGATGATGGACACCGATGTCAATGTGGCCACCGTGGCGCTAACCCACCGTTTCGACCAGGACTTCTCGGTGAAAAACTCAATCCGCTACGGCGACTACGAGCGTAAATACCTGACCCATCTGTATTCCGGCGCAGCGGCCTATACCGGCGCCAATGCCGGCACCATCGCCCGTTCGCAAGCCTTGCGCCTGAACACTCAGGAAAACATCTACAACCAGACCGACTTTGTCTACAAAAAGCCCTTGTTCGGCTTCAACAATACCTTGATGTTCGGTAGCGAATTCGGTTGGGAAGAATACGATTACAAATCCAAAAACTCGACCGGCGTCAGCCGGGTGTCGATATTCAATCCGCGCCTTACCGCCAGTACCACCGGCTTGGCGTACGACTTCAGCGGCACGCTGGACACCAGCCGTCTGACCCAAGCCCAAACCTACGCGGGTTATGTGTTGGACCAATTCGAGATCAATCCGGAATGGAAATTACTGGCCGGCACCCGCTACGATGTGTTCGAGGCCCAACAGACTGATCGGATAGGCAGCGCCGACTTCAATAGCAGCGTCGATCAATGGAGCCCGCGCGGCGGCATCGTCTGGCAGCCCAGCAAAGCGCAATCCTATTATTTCAGTTACGGCAAGTCGTTTAATCCGTCTGCGGAAAGCCTGAGTTTGTCGGCCAACAACGCCAACCTGCCACCGGAGCAGAATCATAACTATGAGATCGGCGGCAAATGGGAACTGTTCGACGGCAAATTATCGGCCACCGCCGCCCTGTTCCGCCTGGAAAAAACCAACGCCCGCACTACCTCACCGCTGGATGCCAATCTGCAAATCCTTGCAGGCGAGCAAAGTACGGACGGCTTCGAAGCCGGTCTGGCCGGCGAAGTGTTGCCGAAATGGGATGTGTCGCTGACCTATGCTTATCTTGATTCGAAAATCACCAAGTCCACATCAACAGCCACCGGCTCGGTCAGCGGCTTAGTGAAATCGTTCGAGGGGATGACGGCCGTCAACGTGCCGGAGCACAGCGGCGTAGCCTGGAGCACTTATCATCTAACCGACAACTGGGAGATCGGCGGCGGCGTGTACTACGCCAGCCACCGTTATGCCGACAGCGTCAACGAAGCGGTATTACCGGGTTACGCCCGCCTGGACGCAGTGGTGGCCTATCATCAAAAACATTACGACGTGCAACTCAACGTGTTCAACCTGACCGATACCGTCTATTACGAATCCGGACAAACCAACTCGGCCTTGCCGGGCACGCCGGTATCCGGGCAGTTGACGGTGAGCTTTAAATACTAAACTCGACGTGTGCGAACGGTTAAACAACATCCGCTATTGGTGAGATGGTTTAACCGTTCCGCCCAATCCGCAAAACCCCTTATTTGCAATTGCCATAGCCCGCTTTTGGAACCCGACCCATGAACACCGCAACCGACTCATTATTGACGCCAGCCAACCGCCCGCCCAAGAAAACCAACGGCGGCTACTTGTTTTTACCGAAAAGCCTGTCGCGCGGCGCCTTTCTTAAATGGCTGCGCCGCACCCATGCCTGGTTCGGGCTGTGGGGCGCGGCGTTGGGCTTGCTGTTCGGCTTTACCGGGATTTTAATGAATCATCGTGACATCTTGAAAATTCCGATTGGTCGCATGGAACAAAAAGAAATCCAGCTGGCCTTGCCGGAACCGCATCCCGCGGACCCGAAAGCAATGGCGGCCTGGCTGGGTGAAACGCTGAGCATCGATACGTCCCACGCCAAAATTCGCAAGGAACCCGGTAAAACCGTAACCTGGAACAATCAACCGGTTCAGCAGCCGGCCTCCTGGCAGATCAACGTGCGCAATCCGCAAAGGATACTGTCCGCCGACTATTGGGAGGGCAACGCCTTTGTCACGGTCAAGCAAGGCGAGGCCAACCTGTTGACCACTTTGAATAATCTGCATAAGGGCACCGGCATGGGCGTCGGCTGGGTCTTATTGGTCGATACCTTGGCGGGCGGTTTGATCCTGCTGGCTTTGACCGGCACCCTGTTGTGGACCAGGCTACACGGCAACCGGTTGGCCGCCGCCGGCTTAGGGCTGGGCTCCATGAGTCTGGCGGTGTTTTTTGCCTTGCAAGCCATCTCGGGTTAGACCATGTTGATCCAAATTCCGGAAGTCCTCTCCCCTGCCGAACTGCAACAGCTGGGCGATATGCTGGCCGACGCGCCTTGGGCGGATGGCCGCATCACCGCCGGCAGTCAGTCGGCACAGGTCAAAAACAATTGGCAATTGCCGGAGCAAACCGAGCAAAGTCAGGCGGCCCGTGCCATCCTGCTGAATGCCCTGAATCGCAATCCCCTGTTTCTGTCGGCGGCGCTGCCGAAAAAGATTTTCCCGCCTTTGTTTAATCGCTATGCCGGAGAACACAACACCTTCGGCAACCACATCGATAACGCCATCCGCCACTGCCCGATCAGCGGCGAACGGGTGCGTACCGATTTATCAGCGACGATTTTCCTGGCAGACCCGGACAGTTACGATGGCGGCGAACTGGTCATCGAAGACACCTACGGCGAACACGCCGTGAAGCTCGCGGCCGGGGATATGGTGTTGTATCCCGGTTCCAGCCTGCACCGGGTGGAGCCGGTGACGCGCGGCGCGCGGCTGGCCTCGTTCTTCTGGCTGGAAAGCATGGTGCGGGAAACCGAACGCCGCCGCCTGTTATTTGAAATGGACATGGCTATCCTGGAATTGCGCAATACGCAGGGCGACAACAACCCGACCGTCAATCTGACCGGCTGCTATCACAACCTACTGAGGATGTGGGCGGAGGTGTGAAACCCGCCTGATAGTTTATTCCGGCTCCTATATAGACTCAGTATCGTCATCCCTAGAACGCGGTAACCTTAGCGCCGCCCTTTTGGCCCTGGGCGGCGCGGGGCCGCTGATATATCAGGGCCGGGGAACAACAAACTGCGTCAGCTTAAGTCCTCGTGCCACTGCCGTTGGCATAGCGCTGAAAACTTTATCTTCATCCCGCCGCCAACGGCCAACAGCGTATCCCCTCCTCCCCTATTTGCGTGGCCCTCACGCGCAGCACATTCCATCGCACCTGTCAGCGCAGAACGCTGTCCGTCAACAGATTGACCTATTGACCAGCCTTTTCTTGCGTTCACCATTTCCATTAAGGCGGGCGGCATGATACTTGAGGGCCGGAAAGGCCAGCACCTTTATGCGCCTGACAAAGTAGAATGCATAAATGCTACAAAAACTTTGTGATAAATCGATGCTGCGCTACATTTGCAGCTGAAGAATTAACCCGAGAGACACGCTGTCTCTTGCCATGCCCCATTTGCTACAGAATGAAAAATACCTTTTACCCCGTTTGGATAGGCGCGCTGTGTTTGGCTGTTCATACGGAGATCGCTTCGGCCGATACCGATTTAACCGAGTTGAATTTAGAAGAACTACTATCGGTAAAAATCACATCCGTTTCCAAAAAAACCCAAGCGCTAGGCGATGCGGCGGCGGCGGTATTTGTGATTAGCAACGACGACATCAAACGCGCCGGCGCCACTAACATTCCCGATGCGCTGCGTCTGGCTCCCGGCATTGACGTCGGCCGCATCGACGCCAACAAATGGGCCGTCAGCTCGCGCGGTTTTAATGGCCGGTTTTCCAATAAATTACTGGTGCTGATCGACGGTAGAAATATCTACACACCGGCTTTCTCGGGTGTTTATTGGGAAATGCAGGATGTCATGCTGGAGGATGTGGAGCGCATCGAGGTGATTCGCGGCTCCGGCGCCGCGCTGTGGGGAGCCAACGCCGTGAATGGCGTCATCAACATCATCACCAAACATGCCGCCGATACCCAAGGCGGCTTACTCAGCGCCGGCGGCGGTAGCGAGGAACGCGGATTCGGTGCATTCCGCTATGGCGGCAAGCTCAACGAAAACACCAGCGGCCGCGCCTATCTCAAAGGTTTTGATCGTGACACGCTCAGCAGAGCCGACGGCCAGCCCGCCGGCGATGCCTGGAGCAAAATGCAAGGCGGCTTTCGCATCGACTCCGACTGGTCGGCCGCCGACTCCGCCACCGTGCAAGGCGATGTTTATCATAGCAATTTAAACCAGCAAATCGGATTAGCTACGTTCACCGCGCCTTATCGAGAAACGATTGCCGACCAGGTACAAGCCACCGGCGGCAACTTGCTGGGCCGTCTACAACATCGCATTTCCGACACCTCAAATTACGCTCTACAACTGTACTTCGACAGCTATGACCGTCGGGAAAGTTTTATTGAAGAAGAGCGTTATACCGGCGACGTCGATTTTCAACACCGCTTTGCGCTAAACGACTGGAACGACATCATCTGGGGAGCGGGTTATCGATATACCTATACTAAAGAAAACCAAGTTAAGCAGACCTTAGTTAACTTCACGCCACCTCAACGCGGCGAGAGTTATTTCAGTACCTTTCTCCAAGACCAATTAACCTTGGTGGACGAGCTGCTATGGCTGACGCTGGGTTCCAAACTGGAGCACAACGATTACACCGGCATCGAAGTGCAACCCACCGCCCGCCTGCTGTGCGGACCGGATCCCAATCACCGGCTGTGGGCCGCTATTTCCCGAGGCGTGCGCATTCCGTCGCGGGTGGATGCGCATATGGAGTTAATCGGCCAAGTCGTGCCGCCACTTACCAGCCCCAACAGCACGCCCTTACCCCTGGCCCTCGCGGTAACCGGTTCCAACGCTTATCAATCCGAGGAGGTGCTAGCCTATGAAACCGGCTATCGATACACCCCCAGCAACAGCTTTTCCTTGGATGTATCGTTGTTTTATAACGATTATCAAAATCTGCGCTCCTATCATCCTGGAGCGATAGACCCGGCAAATTTGCCGTTTTTTATCAAACAGCCTTTGATTATCGACAATACCGGCAAGGGCAAAACCTATGGCGTGGAAACCTCGGTAGTTTGGAAAATGCTGGATTGGTGGCGCTGGGACCTGAGTTATAGCGTGTTGAAAACCGAGCTGACCAGCAATCCCTATTATCAGGAAGCAGTATCGCCGCAGCACAAAACCTCGTTGCGCGCGATGCTCAATCCGACACCGGACGTTACCCTGGATGCCTGGCTGCGATATGTGGACAACGCCAGCGCCTTTACCTTAAGCGGGCCGGCATACATTAAAGCCTACACCACCCTGGATTTGCGTCTGGCCTGGAAGCTCAATCAAGCCGTCGAATTATCGCTGGTCGGCCAAAACCTGTTGGACAACCAACATCTGGAATACATTCAGGAAACTTTCACCCAAGCTGCCGAAGTGCAACGCGGCGTTTACGGCAAAGTGGTTTGGGAGTTTTGAGTTTGTAGTAAAACAACTGCGCCGAGCTAGTAAGCGACACGGCCCTTGAACTTACCAAAGCAGTAATACCGCTCAGCGAACCAAGTCCGGCAACTGGGCTCCCGCCTGTGCGGGAGCGACAATATTTGAGTACGGATCACTGATCGCTGGTTTTTAGGCAATGTGCTTCCTCGTGCGGCAGGCCATCGACAAGTTCGCCGGCCAGATAGGCGGCCACTGCTTGCAAAGGCGATGTCTCGCTGGTGGTATGCAGCTCAGTATTTCTCTCCAGCAGGTTCCGCTTCACCCCGTCTCCCGCCGACCCGGCAATCGCCACATCAACATAATGCAGCGGATGCCGATTGCCGTCGCCGCGCACATGCCATTCGTGCAGGCTGCCAATCTCGGTTAGATCAAGCGTCCAAGCCAGACTCGCCTCCGCTGCATTTTCGGCAACATAAACCAGCCAGCGCGATGCCCTGCCGGCATGCGGCGCGATATTCCCCTCTTTTTCAACAGCCACGGCAATTAGTATTTCGTTCATCGATTCGGCACCTTTATAACCAAGAAAATTTCCTGTGGAGTAGACGCCCTCATATCGAAATAGTCAACGTTAGCGTAAGCCGTTAGCTAATTCAAAGGTACGTCCCGTAAGTCGTCATTTCGGCAGGGATTGCCGAAATCCAGACTGCATGGATAGCTAGAAGCTTGCCGTCCATGGCGCTGGATGCCCGCTCTTGTGCCCTGTGGCTTTTTTTGGGCTAGCTGAGCTATTGCACCGCACCAAGCGCCGCGCCAGGCTTTATAAACCGCAAGGTCATTCGATCACTTTCGCCGATCGCGGCGTATTTATCCCTATCCTTGCTGCCAAGACCAAATGCCGGCGGCAAGCGCCACACGCCGCCCTCGCGGTCTTTGCTGTCGGCTGGGTTGGCATTGATCTCGCTGGCAGCCTGCAATACAAAGCCGGCCGCACCGGCCCAGGCAATCAGCTGATTTTGGCCGATATACCCCGAAAAATCGTCGTCCGCCACATCGCCGTTTGCCCGATGTTCGACCAGCCCCAGCGTACCGCCAGGTTTAAGCACGTCGAAAAAACCTTTGAACATCAATGCCACGCTATCCGCTTCCCGCCAGTTATGGACATTGCGGAACGTTAGCACCACATCCGCTGAAGCGGGTGCGCCAAACGTCGGCTTGGCTTCGTCATAAAGCCGAATCTCCGGACTACCGTATAGGCTCGGTGAGGCACGCAATTTGCGCTCAAGCGCGTTGAGTTGCTTTGCATAATAATGTTTGGCGCTGTTCTTGACGGCACTCTCAGGGTTTATCACCGCGGCAATGTAATGGCCGTTTTCCCGAAGCAAAGGCGCCAGAATCTCCGCGTACCAACCATAACCCGGCGTAATTTCGATCACAGTCTGTCCAGGATTCACGCCGAAGAATGTCAGCGTTTGCAACGGATGCCGCCAGTTGTCGCGGGCGACGTTGGCAGGGTCGCGCCACTTGCCGGCAACCGCTGCTTCCAGTGTCCATACCGGCTCAGTGCCCGTCGCTGTGGAATGTGCGTCCTCCGACGCAGGACAGGCAACCAGCGCTGCGATAACTGCGGTGGCAAGCAGTATTCGAATCACAGTCGCTTCAGCCCTCTTTGCATTCGGCTTATATTCAAGGCAATCCAAAAGACTCCGGCTTTTTAATGCACAGTGCTTCAAAATCAGCCAACGGTATCGGCTTACTGAACAAGTAGCCCTGATATAACTGACAGCCTTGCCGTTCCAAGAATGTCAACTGCTCTTCGGTTTCAACGCCTTCGGCGATACTTTCGATACCCAAGTTATCGGCCATGCCGATGATGGTTTGCACAATCACCGCATCACTTTGGGATACCGTAATATTGCGCACGAAGGACTGATCGATCTTCAATTGGTCTATCGGTAACTTGGTCAGATAGTTCAGCGACGAATAGCCAGTGCCAAAATCGTCCATCGAAAAACGCACGCCAAAATCACGCAGTTGCTGCATCTTCACAATCGCATCGTCAATGTCATCCAGCACCAAACTCTCGGTGAGCTCAAGTTTCAGCCGATTAGGGCTCAAGTCGCAGCGCGCCAGGGCAAGCCGGACTTGCTCAACAAAATCATCCTGATGAAACTGCAGGGCGCTGACATTCACAGCAAGCTGTAACTCTGACTTAAGCGGATCGTTTTCCCAGGCTTTGAGCTGCGCACAAGCCGAGTCCATGACCCATTTACCAATCGGCAAGATCAAGCCAGTGTCCTCAGCCAATGGAATAAATTCCGCAGGCGAAACCAGGCCGCGCTCGGGATGGAGCCAACGTATCAAGACTTCTGCGCCAAGAATCTGACCGGCGCGGTTGACCTGCATCTGGTAATACAGCACCAATTGCTGCTCGCTTAGCGCCACACGCAAATTGCTTTCCAATACCGCGCGGGTTTCCAAAGCAGCCTGCATCACCGGATCGTAAAACAGCAGCTTGTTACGGCCGCCGCGTTTGGCTTGGTAAAGCGCGGTATCGGTGTATTTCAGCAATTCCTCTGCCGTAATATGTTGGTTGCGAAACATGCAGATACCCATGCTGGCCGAGCAATGGTGATCGTATCCCTGCAACGAATAAGGCTGATTAATGGCAGAAAGAATTTTACCGGCCAGCATTTTGGTATGGGCAGACGCACGGGTTTCGTCTGCACTTAGGCTGTTCAATATCATCACAAATTCGTCGCCGCCCAACCTGGCGACGGTATCGCCTTCGCGCACGCATTCTCGCAGACGTTGGGCAACCTCGATCAGCAGCAAGTCGCCAATCGTATGGCCTTTGGTGTCGTTGAGCGCTTTGAAGTTATCCAGGTCAATAAACAAGGCCGCGCCATGCTTATCATGCCGGGCATTGGTGACTATGGCTTGTTGCAGGCGGTCGTAAAGCAGACGGCGATTCGGCAGATTGGTTAACGGATCGTAAAACGCTAGGCGCTCGATCTCGGCTTCCGCCTGTTTTTGAGCCAACGCGCGGCTGAAATTCTCCAAGGCGAAGTTAATATCCATGGACATTTCGACCAACAGGTCGCGCGCCGCATCGTCGAAGGCGTTCGCTTCATCAGCGTACAGTACGAATGCGCCTACCGCCTGGTCGTTTTTGAGTAGAGGCAACGCAGCCGACGCCGCCCAGCCGGCGCGCAAACCTTGTTCGCGCCACGGCACGGTCATCGGATCGTTAATAAAATCCTGGCACCAGCAAGGGCGTTGTTCGCGGATTGCCACGCTGGCGGGACCGCGGCCGAAAGCACTGGCGGCATCCATGCACATATCGATAGTAGCCAACTCTTCCGCGCCTTCCCCAAAACTGGCGATCGGGCGTATCGAGCACTGATCGGCCGCAAACAAGCCAACCCAAGCCATTTTCATACCGCCAAACTCCACGGCAGCACGGCAAATTTCCAGGAACAGTTCTGTTTCGTCGGCACTGTGGACGATGGCTTTATTGCAATGACTTAAGGCCGCATAGAGCTGCATGTGACGTTGGACTTTCGCTTCTGCCGCTTTACGCTCGGTCACGTCGCGGGCAATGCCGAGCACGCCTATCGGTTTGCCGTCCTGATTCAATACCGGTGTCTTCAGAGTTTCGAACAAGCCGTAGTAACCGTTATCAGCGAAAGTCAGCCATTCTTCGTTGGCGCAAACCTTGCCGGCGGCCAGCGCTTTGCGATCATGGTCCCGGAAAAAATCGGCCAGTTCCCTGGAGGTAAATTCGTAATCGGTCTTGCCGACGATGTCGGCTTCCTTGGCGCCGTATAAGCGTTCGAATTGCAGATTGCAGCTGATATACACACCCTGCAGATCCTTTAACCAGACCAGATCGGGAATAGTCCGCAGCAAGGTGTGCATGAGGCTATGGGCCGCAACCAGATCGTTCAGACTGGCTCTGAGCTTTTTCTCGCTCTCCAGGAGCTGGTGGCTACGCTCTTCCACCAACTCTTCCAGATGATTGCGCAGCCGGTCGATTTCCAAATGTGTGCGCACGCGCGCCAGCAGTTCCTCACGTTGATACGGCTTGGTGACAAAGTCCACCGCGCCTAGCTCAAAGCCTTGGACTTTTTCTTCCGGGTCCGACAGCGCACTGATGAAAATAATCGGCACATGGCGGGTATCCGGATGCGCTTTGAGCAGACGGCAAACCTCAAAGCCGCCCATACCCGGCATCAAAATATCCAGCAACACCAAATCAGGCGGATTGGCGGTAGCAAAATTAACGGCCAGCTCACCGTTTATCGCCGAGCGCACCTCGTACCCTTCAGCCTTAAGCAGGTCCGACAGCAACTTCAAAGACGCCGAAGTGTCGTCAACGACCAGAATTTTGCCTGCATTTACCATGATGTTTTAGTTAGTTCCCAATAGATTAAGAATAGTCGGATATTCGTAAGCTTCGGCAAGCCGAGTCAATGCAGCGGCCACCCGCAGATCGTACGCTGCAATCTGTTGAATAATCCCGCCTATACGCTCGCTATCCAGATTATTCACTGCCAACTGCAAATCCTCGCGTAAATTCTGCGGCACGACCGACAGCATCTCCGGCGTCAAAATCACGCCCTCCGGCATCATTGCCGGTGAGTCTGCATAAACATAGCGCACGCCCAAGAGCCGGGTTAGGCAGTCGTAGATTTCGTTGGCCCGGAAAGGCTTACAGATTAAGTCGTCCATGCCGGCCGCCATAATATCCGCCCGTTGCTCGGTGAAAGCCGACGCCGTGACCGCGACGATCTTCACCTGTTTGCCGCCCGGCAAGCTTCGAATGATTCTGGTCGCTTCCAAACCATCCATGACCGGCATCTGTATATCCATCCAGATTAAGTGTGGCTGCCAACTTTGGAAACATGCCACGCCCAACTCGCCGTTCTCGGCTACCTTAACCTGAAAGCCCACGGCCTCCATCAGATTCACCAGCAATAATCGATTCTCCAGCTGATCTTCGATTATCAGAATCCGATAATTATCCTGCCCCGGCATCAGCCCCAGCACCATGCGTTCTTCCAATCGGTACAAATCGGTAATATCGGCGGCTTGCGCCTGCTTCAGCGGCACATCAATGCGAAACAGCGAACCCTTTCCCGGTGCACTCTCCAGACTGATTGAGCCCTTCATTAATTGCACAAATTGGCGGGTGATGCTTAAGCCCAGCCCGGTACCTTTGTTGTCGGCCAGGTGTCCTATCTGCACAAACGGTTCGAAAATGTGCTTTTGGTCTTCAGCGGCAATCCCAGGACCGGAGTCCTCCACTTCAATCAACAGATGGGCGATGGCGTTGTTCTTGGTGGACAAGCGTATGACCACCCCGCCTTGCTGGGTAAATTTCAACGCATTGCCCACCAGATTGATCAATATCTGGCGCAAGCGGGCCTGGTCACCGATGATATAGCGCGGAAATGAGGAAGACTGATCGACGACTATTTGCAGATTTTTCTCGGCCGCGCGTACCTGCATCATTTTCATGACATCCAGCACCATTTCCCCCAAATCGAATGGCGCATCTTCCAACTGGACCCGGCCCGCTTCTATCTTGGCCATTTCCAGCACGTCATTAATCAAGTTCAACAAGTGCTCGCCGCTACGATTGATAATTTCGACGTTGGCGCGATCACCGTCTTGTAGCCGGGCATTTTTCAGCAGAATGGCGGAAAAACCGAGAATGGCGTTCATCGGCGTGCGCAATTCGTGGCTCATGTTAGCCAGGAATACGCTCTTGGCTTTATTAGCCGCTTCGGCGGCGTCGCGAGCCAACAGCAATTCCGCCGTCCGTTGCTGCACAGTGTTTTCCAACTCGTTTCGGTAGCGCATCAGTTCATTTTCTGCGCGTTTGCGATCAGTGATGTCGCGGGCAATTTTGGAAGCCCCGACAATTTCGCCTTTTGAATTTCGCAGCGGCGACACCGTTACCGAAACGTCAATCAATTGCCCATCCTTACGGCGGCGGATCGTCTCGTAATGCCTAATCGATTCTCCACGCCTTACTCTATCCTGAATTTCCCGCTCCTCATTTTGGCATTCTCCGGGTATCAAAATAGCAATCGAATGACCGACGATCTCGTCGGCCCTATAGCCAAACATGCGTTCCGCACCCTTGTTCCAGCTGGTAATGACGCTATCGAGAGTTTTACCGATGATGGCATCTTCAGTGGATTCAATGATCGCGGCGTATTCCGACAACAATTTCTCGGCGTTTTTGCGCTCGCTGATATCCCGGCAAATCGCCAGATTGTATGTCTTGCCATCAAACTCAAAACAGTTACCGGTCACTTCCACAGGGAAAACCCGCCCATCACGTGTCCGGTGACTGGTTTCGAATTGCATTTGGCGACTCACGGACAACACCGGCCAAAATTTCTCCCACACGTCCGGCGACCAGCTGGGATCAATATCAAACACCCCCATACCGCGGGTAAGCTCATCTCGACTGTAGCCTAATCGGTTGGCGGCCCCTTGATTCGCATAGAGAAATTTCGGATCGTTCCCCGGCATCAGGAATATGGATTCCTTCACTTGATCCAGGGCATAAGTCAGCAATTGCAGTTGGTGCTGCGCCTGTTTCCGCTCGGTCAGATCGTAAACCAAGCCAACGAACCCGCTAACGACGCCGCCCTCTCCCTGTAAGGCCGTTATAGACAGATTGACCGGCACGCGCGTCCCGTCCTTGCAGATAAAAGTCCACTCGTTTTCTTCGCGTAGACCCCGTTGAGAATGCGCGGTAAACACTTCAAATCCCGGATTAATCAAGACACCCAATTCTGCAGACAATGTTTGAGCACGCCGTTGGATCTCGGCTGCATCGTGCCAAAGTGCCGGGGAGTGTTGGCCTATCAACTCGTCGGCCGTATACCCCAACAAGCGCTCCGCGGCTAAATTGAAGCTGGTAACAGTGCCGTCGGCGGATGTAGAGACGATGGCATAGGCCGCGTTGTCCAAAATCGTACGATGAAAGGCGTTAAGCCGGGACAATGCCATTTCACGTTCTTCAACCGCTTCCAACATGGCGTTGAAGCTTTCCCCCAAGCGCGCCAATTCATCGGCGCCGACAACAGGAACCCGGTGCCGGTAGTCGGCGGACAGCCGAACCCGCTCCGCAGCGACGGTTAAGGAAGCAATCGGCTGAATGATAGTCCGCCGCAGCACCGCCAGTTGCCCTAAGGTAGCGGCCAACAGCACCAGCATACCGGCACCGAATAACCAGAGCAGCTGGTGAGTTTGCTGACTCAATTGCTCCAAACCCATCACGATGCGCAAGCGCCCGCCTTTGCCTAAACCCTGCAGTAACTTCGCGGTATCGTGGTTTAGATAAATGCCATCGGCTAAGGTTGGCATACTCCGCGGCGGCTCGGAGGCAGTGTGGTTGAGGCTGGCCAGCATCCGCCCATCATCTAAAAAAATATCCGCCTCTTGAATTTGCGGATTGGCGCGCAAGGTATCCAGCACTTCCTGAGCCCGCGTGGGATCTTCGAAAGCCACCGCAGCCTCTGTGCCCACAGCGACCAACTGCGCGTATGGCTCCATGATCTGCCGCACGCGCTGTTCCAGGGTCATACTGTGAAACAGCGCCAGCCCCGCCACAGCCAACACGAACGCCAACAGCGCCGCCCCCCAGAGCACTGCCGCAAGTCTGTTGTAAATAGTGGCTTGGATGGACATGACTTATCTCATTCGGCGCAGCTCGCCGTTTTCCAAAATCTCACTGGACACTTCCAACATTTTGGTCTGAATCGTCAAGGAAACCGCTCGGGCTTGATCGAGGTTGACGCTCATCCGCACCCTATCCGTCACTTCAAATCCTATGACTCCACCATCCGGCAAGAATTCCGGCTCGTCACTGACCGTCAGAACCGGTTGCTGTTTCAACACCGCCAGCGCCGTGCGCCGCTTTGCGGCATCCGCATAAGCCATGAAAACAATCTGACACGGCGGCAATTCCGCCAACGTAGCGGCGCGAACAATGACAAAACTACGGCCCTGCTCGGTTCGTCCGCGCAAGGTGGTTTCTAAAATATCGCCAAACGGATCGGGCCCCAAAACACCGATACACCAAGGTGCATTTCCGGCGGGAAGCGCCTGTTTCGGCCAGACCACGTAATGGGCAAAATTACGCAGAAAGGCTGCTTTTACTTTGTAGGGGTTATCGACTATCACCTCCTGGCCGACTGCCAAACCCGGCAGCAGCAACAGGGCAGCAAGCCAAAGGGCCGCTCTGGCATGGCGCCTCGGACATAGCTTATTGCCTGCACATTGACCGCAAGCCCCTGATGAATTAACAGTCAAAACCGCACTCCTTGCGTAACACATTCAGCATAACGCCCAACATCGGCAATGCCCAATGCTAACCGGCTTGCCGCTACGAAACAGTACCGATAGTCGGCTAGTGTCATAGTCTTAGCCCCGGTATCAAAACTTCACCGAAAAGTTGATCATCAACTCGCGGGGCCTGCTACGGCTGCTTTGCGAAGGCCGGTATTGTTCGTCCAGCAGGTTTTTGCCCATCAGATCCACGCTCATACTATGCCCTCCCACTTCCCAGGTATAACCGATGAGGGCGTTCAACAAAGCATAAGTCTGCCGCGAATTAGCCGGGCTATCGGGTAACAAAGTCTGATCGAAGACCAGATTGACACCGCCGCCCAAATGCAGGCCGCGCAACGCCTCAATGCTAAAGTCGTAACGTGTCCAAAGGTTGGCCAGATGCGGCGCGCTCATTTGCAGCGGCGCGTTGTGGAAGCGATTGACGTTCTTGTAGTTAGCCAGCCCCGCCGCATCGAGCGTGCCGGGGTCTTGGGCGAGGATGGCATGGTCCTGACCGCTGAATTCGGTAATCCTGGCATCCATATAGCTGTAGGACAGATACAGTTGCCAGTCGTCTGTCAGTTTAGCGGTGGCGTCCCATTCAATACCCCGGGAACGCTGTTCACCGCTTTGCAGACCGTAAATGGTGATGCCGCCGGCGGAATTGGTCAACGCCATATCGTTGACGATGTTTTTATTTAAGATCTCGAAGTAAGTCAGCGTGCTGGACAAACGACCGTCAAACCAGTCCGCTTTAATGCCGACATCGTAACCCCAGCCCTCAGTCGGCCTAGGAATCGACGTGCTACCGTCCAGATTGTTGGCCGGAAAAGTACCCGGCACGAACGATTCCGCGTAGCTGGCGAACAACGACCATTCGGGTGCCAGCTTGAAGAGCAGCCCGTATTGGGGCGTGACCGCACTTGCGGTGGCGCCCTGTGCTTGGCCGGTCAGACGGTTTGTGTATTGGCTTTCTGTTGATGTCCAGCGCCAACCGGCCAACAGCAGCAAACGGTCATCGAAAAAACCGAAGGTAGAGCTGCCGTAGACCGATTTATCGACAGCGTTCACATTCTCGTCGGTGAGGCTGGTCGTCAGCCGGGATAAGGGTATCGCCGTATGCCGGTTCCAGGTGTTGGGATTGCCGAGATCCCACAAAGGCAAGGGCGAAGCGGTGGGATTGCTGCCCAAGGCCGGATCGTTGGGTGCCTGGCCGGCGGTGCGATGGAAGTTGCGGTCAATGTATTGACCGCCCAACAGCAAGCGCAGACTGGCGAAGCCCAGGTCATACTTACCCACGCCTTGCAGTTCTATCGTATCGTCACGGTTGCTGTAGGCTTGCTGCCTGACTCGACGACCCTGCATCAACGTTGTGTTATTGCTCATGCCCAAGTTACCGGTAAACAGGGCATCGACATCGTATTCCAGATGCGAATAGCCGGTGCGCAGATTCCAATGTTCGTCGGCCTTAAAGTCTATCCAGGTACTGAGATTGTGGGTGTGGCTACGCCGATAGTCGCTGTAAGCCATGCTGTTCCAATTGTCGGGCAAACCCGGTACATCGACGCCGGAAAGGTTGGGGTCCGCGGCAGTGGGCAACACGCCGGCCTGCGTGTTGTAGCCGGGCTTTTGCATGAGTTGGGGCTCTTCTATTTTTTCGAAGTTTTCGTATTTTACCGAGACACTCAGGCGGTCGCTGGGTTGCCAAAGCAAAGAAGGCGAGATGTTCCAGGAATGCGCATCATAAGGCTCCCAGTAATGCATATCCTGATCATAAGAAGCCGCCAGCCGGTAGAACAGGCTTTTTGTAGCCGGTCCCGTTACGTCAACATCAAAACGGTACTCACCGTAGGAACCGTAACGCGCATCCGCAGCAGCGGCAAACCGGCGCTGCGGGTTTTTGGTGATGACATTGACGATACCGCCGGGCGCGACCTGACCGTACAGAAACGATGCCGGCCCCTTGACCACTTCAAGCCGCGAGATATTGGTGAAATCCAAAATGGACGGACCGTGGACGCCGTCGCGCAACGTGTGAATATTGCCGCCGGCCAGAGAACCCACCGCAAAGCCGCGAATGGCCAAGTTGGCGTTGCCTTCGTTGAAGTCATTGCTGCGGTAAGTGACTCCCGGCGAATAGCGGGCTATGTCGAAAATATCGCGGGGTTTTTGATCCTTGATGAACGACTCGGTGAAAGCCTGGAGCGCAAACGGCAAATCGCTGATCGGTGCATCGAAACGGGAGCCGGACACCGAATTCGAAGCAAGGTATCCGCTATCAAGCTGGGAAGACACATCGAACGGCGACACCTTGACATTCACCAGCTCCAGCAGATCCATATCCGCCACATCCCTGCCGGCCTCATCGGCCTGTTCGGAAAGACGGGTGTCGATAACAGCATCGTCAGCCGCTTTCAAATCAGTCGAAAACGTCCGGCCAGCCTGGGAATCGGCTTCGAAGTCGCCGCCGGGTTCCGCCGCCAGCGTTAAGGGCTGGCGTAGCACGCTAAACACAAAAACCAGTCCGATAGACCAGCCGACGCCAAATTGAGACCCACAGTCTTTCATTTTGCATCCCCCCAGTGAGATTTATTAACCCGGCCCTTAAACATCGCCCACACCAGCCTGGACTTCGACGAGCTCAGCCCGGACGGCATACCCGCGACCAATAGGGCCGGGTTAATAACGCGAAGATCTAGTTATTTTTTTAAAACCGCGGGACAACACCCGCCGTTCACTAAACAGCTTAGTTCAGTTGGTAACGGAGGGCAATTTCTACGAACGTGGGGATGGGGTTTCTCGCCAGCACCCGACGAGAAGGAAGAAACGACGGCTGGATAGACTTGCCGCCGTCTATTTAGCCTGACTTAACACAGAGGCCAGGTTGACGCCCTTGGGACTGGAAATACACAAAATGATAGGCCCGACGCTGAGCATTGCCAGCTTGTTGACGGCACCGACAATGACGATCTGTTCGATCTCGCCCAAACCCAGCGAGGTTTCACCGTGCTGTGCAGCGCGAATGGTTTCCTGAATAATCGCCCCGAACGCATCCGCATCCATATTGGACGCTTCCGCCGATTGGGCCAGAATCAGGCCGTCGTGGTAGGCTGCGCAAGCGCTTACGCCATTGATCTTGACCACTTTATCCACCACAGACTGCACGGCGTCGATGAATGCCGCACGCTTTAAGCGGGTGGCTTCACTGACATTGACGATGTCGGCCGCAGGTTGCCGGCGCGCGGCGAGATAATCGTCGGCGAGCGTATCCAACTGCGCCAACTGCGATTCAAACCAATGCATATTTAAGCTCAAGACGGCGGTTAATTGGCCAGATAACTGGTAAACAATTTTTTCAATACCGGAATGGTTTCTTTTAATTCAAACCGCACCCGTCCTAACAACGCTTCCCGCTGGGTGACCAGAGCCAGAATAAAGCCCGCGTCTATCGGCGTCGATAAAATGTAACCGTCGTTGTTTTCGCAGATCACCATATTGGTTAAATGATGGCCGACATGTTGCGCCGCTTTGGCCGCCGCGCCGAATACCACCTGCACCGAGGCGCCGATGGCGTCGGTGTTGATTTCAAAATCGCGGTGAATGTGCGTGACAAAACCGTCGCTATCGACAATGGCCGCTGCCGATACGCCCTGAATGTTCATCAGATTGCGCAAGATGGAATCTATTTCGTTGTTCTGAGATTTGCGCGGATCGAGAAATTGGACATTACTACTCATGTTGCTCTCCTGATGCTTTTAATAATTATCAACCTACAGTAAGTCGACGCGGATTAAACACGTCTTGTCACCCAGCGCGTTGCACTTGGTTTCGGTGGCCTTTACATTACGATTGAAAAAAGTTTTAACGATACCGCCAACCATGCCGGCTTCGAAATGGCAAATAGGCGCCGACACATGATGAATACCGGCGCAGGACACGCATTCGTCCACCCTTAACTCCAGCACGCCCGCGGACAAGTCCACTTTATCCGGCACTACCAGGCCGATGCTGAGCTGCCGGCACAGCAATTTGATTTTGCCGACATAGGTTTCCAGGTCTTTATCGATATTGGCGGCGGCAATTTGGCCCATCGCCAAACCCAAACTCTGGCCGGAATGATAAACCAGCGACGGCGCCCCCTGACCTAATATGTCTTCTACGTTGGAACCCAAAGCCACCATGCGCAAGGCTTGAAACAAGCGAATGGGAATCAGCGGGCCCAGATCATTGCGATTTTCGATATCGAACTCGCCGGAAATAATACCGTCGAGAATTTGCTGCTGGGCTATCTGATAGTCTGATTTACTGTTTTGTATCATAGCGTCTACCCTCTTCAATTCGGTTAATTATCCACACACTGCAATTCGACCCGACGATTTAAGGCCTGGCCCTCTTTGGTATCGTTCGGCGCCGCCGGATTTCTCATACCTTCCGATGCGGTGAAGATGGCTGTTGAACCGATACCTTTGCCGACCAACAGTCTTTTAACGGCATTAGCCCGCGTCAAGCCCAACTGCACGTTGGCGGCATCACTACCCAAATTGCAGGTATGCCCGGTTAGTTTGATCCGGTTTTGGCAGCTTCTGGCCGCGCTCAAAAGTTCGTTGCTGCTGTTCGCAGATTCCGGCGTTAATTTGCTGGAATCGAATTTAAAATACACGGTAAAAGACGACGTGCCAGAGGTTTGCGCCGCACTATCCGGTGAGGCTTTGGGAATACCCGCCGCGGTCGGCTCAGTAGGTAACTCAGGCATCGGATCCGATGTTTGCGGATTGCCGTTGCCGGATGCCGACTGTTGCGCGTCTTGCTTCGCAGCAATCGCTTGATCCGGTTTAGCCTCGGCAAGCAAGGTTGGAGCGGCTTCTGTTGAGGGCTGCGGCGCTTGGGTATCGGGGGTTGCCGGCTCAGGACCGGTTGCTGGTGTTGCCGGTTTATTCAAGGCTGCGGTCTGGGTAATCGCTGCCGGCTTTTGCGCTAAATCAGGCACTAAAACCGCCACCACGGCCAGCAAACCAATCACACCAAGCAACCACGGCACATTGCTGCGCAAGGGTTTTTTAAAGGTTTTGTCTGATTTGCCTTGCGGATTGGCAGAACTCAGCCGCGCTTTGTCCGTAGAAGGAATAATGCCATCCAGGCCGTCGTGATCGAGTGATCGAGGTTTTTTCATGGAATTCCCTTAAGTTCCGTTTGCCAAGCCTGCTGAATATTTGCAGGGACAGTGTGAGCAGGCACCGACTTAAATTTGTTGGGCTATCATATGCAAGTTTCCCTGCAGAATCAAAATTGATGCTGGTTCAAATAATTAAATCTTAGGATTTGACACTGAACTATTTGGGTGAACCCCGAACCGCACCATCGAATATTTGCGAAGCAAATGATGATTCGCATCAACTTCGCTACACTTGATAATAACGATTACCAGGGAAGCAAGCCTGCTCAAGCAAGGATGATCAACATCCTGACATCGATTTCGAGAATCCGTTATGCCAGAAAAAACCACGCCAAATTCGCCACAGACCAACACCAATACCGACCTGCCCAGTTGTAACCGTTGCCGAGACCTGGAAGAACTGGATTTCGATTTTAGTTTTGCCTATCAGCCCATCGTCAATTTTTTTGCCCGCACCGTTTTTGCCCACGAAGCGCTGGTGCGCGGTGTTAACGGTGAGTCGGCCGCATCGATACTCGCCAAAGTCACCGATGCCAACCGCTATCGCTTCGACCAAAACTGCCGGATTAAAGCCGTGGAAGGCGCAGCGAGGTTGGGTATCCAGGAGTTTGTATCGATTAACTTCATGCCGAATGCGGTTTACCAACCCGAAGCCTGTATCCGCTCGACTTTTGAAGCCGCGCAACGCTACAACTTTTCCAAAGACCGCATCATTTTCGAAGTGATTGAAGGCGAGGATGTGTCCGACCGTCCGCATTTAATCAATATATTCACCGAATACCGGCGCTTTGGTTTTAAAACCGCTATCGACGACTTCGGCGCGGGCTACGCCGGCCTGAACCTACTCGCCGAATTCCAGCCGGATGTGCTGAAACTGGATATGGATTTGGTGCGCGACATCAATCTCAGCAAACCCAAACAGGCGATAGTGGGAGGGGTTGTGCAAATCTGCCGCGAACTCGGCATCGAAGTGCTGGCGGAAGGCATCGAAACCAAGGCCGAACGGGATTTTCTGCTGGGCTGCGGCGTCACGCTGTTTCAAGGCTATCTATTCTGCAAACCCACATTTCAGGCTATCGGCCAAATCAATCCGGATGCCTGGTCTTAAACCTTAAAACTTGACTGCCTGGCGCTTGGCGCCCCAATCGCCGGGTAAAGGATTAAACACCCCGGCACAAGAACATCCGCAAAACCGGCAGTTGCCGGCGGCATCCAAATTCCAATCCGACAGTTCGTACCAATCACGACCGATCAAAATTTTCCCGCAGCCGTGGCAATAGGTGCTCTCCGCCGATTTGTCGTGAACATTGCCGACATAGGCGTAACGCACGCCGTTTTTCAAGGCAATGCTGCGCGCCAGCAACAATGTGGACCGCGGCGTGTGCGGGGTATCCGTCATTTTCCAATCCGGATGAAACGCGGTGAAATGCATGGGCACATCCGGACCAAGATGCTCGACCACCCATTGGGTCATGGCTTCCAATTCGGTCTCGGAATCGTTGGCGCCGGGAATCAGCAACGTGGTCAACTCCAACCAGACCGGGGTCTCGTGTTTTAAATATTGCAGCGTTTCCAGCACCGCTTGCAGATGGCCACCGGTGATCTTGTGGTAAAAATCCTCGGAGAAGGCTTTTAAATCGACATTGGCCGCGTCCATGTAGCGGTAAAACTCGGCGCGCGGCTCGGCGCAGACGTAGCCGGCGGTCACAGCCACGGACTTCAAACCCAGCTCCCGGCAGGCTTGCGCCGTATCGATGGCGTATTCGTGGAAAATCACCGGATCGTTGTAGGTATAGGCGACGCTGCTGCAACCATGTTCCAAAGCGGCCCTGGCTATCGCTTCCGGCTCGGCCCGGCTCATCAGCGTGTCCATCTCCCGCGACTTGCTGATGTCCCAATTCTGGCAAAACTTGCAGGCTAAATTGCAGCCCGCGGTGCCGAAGGAAAAAATCGGCGTGCCGGGTAGAAAATGGTTTAACGGCTTTTTCTCGATGGGATCGATGGCAAAACCGCTGGAGCGGCCGTAACTGGTCATCACGATTTGACCATGCAGATTCTGCCGCACAAAGCACAAGCCGCGTTGGCCTTCATGCAATTTGCAAAAGCGCGGACACAAGTCGCACTGCACCTTGCCGTCCGCCAACACATGCCAATAACGGGTGGCTGCTGTATCCGCGCTGAGTAAAGTAGTCATGGCGATGCTCCTTGAACCCCAAGCATAAAATCGGGTCGTTATCGGCGAGAGTTAGCAGTAGAATAAACCCAAGATGGGCGGGGTATTCAATTTTTTGATGCGCCGCTATCCGCCCGGCCTCTGATCGTATTAAAACTTTAAAAAAGGATCAGCGCATGAACAGAAAACCCGCCGTAGCAGGACGGTTTTATCCTGCACACCCCCAACAACTCCATGATGCGGTGTCCGGTTATTTGCAGGACGTACGCCCCACCGGCAAAGCGCCCAAAGCCATGATCGTGCCGCATGCCGGCTACGTTTATTCCGGGCCGATAGCCGCTACCGCTTACGCCCGTTTAAAGCCAGCCGCAGCCAGCATTACCCGCGTGGTATTGATCGGCCCTTCCCATCGCGTGGCGTTTCGCGGCTTGGCAGTCAGCAGAACCCTGGCTTACACCACCCCGCTCGGCGATGTCGAGGTAGACAAGGCCGCTATCGAAGCCTTATTGAGTTTGCCGTTTGTCGAATACATCGAACAAGCCCACACGCTGGAACACAGCCTGGAAGTGCATCTGCCGTTTCTGCAATCGGTTTTACAGCAATTCACGCTGATCCCCATCGTGGCCGGCGACGCCAGTCCCGAACAAGTCAGCCAAACTCTGGAGCTGTTGTGGGGCGGCGATGAAACCTTGCTGGTCATTAGCTCCGATCTCAGCCATTATCACGACTACGACACCGCCAAACGCTTGGATCAAGCGACCAGCCGAATGATAGAACAGTTGCAATACAATGAAATTTGCGGCGAGGCCGCCTGCGGCAAGGTGCCGGTCAACGGCTTGTTGAAGCTACTGAAACAAAAAGGCCTGTCTATTAAAACCATAGATCTGCGCAATTCCGGCGACACGGCCGGTAACAAACAGCAAGTGGTGGGATACGGTGCCTATGTCGTTGACTGAAACCTCGCAAAATCGCTTGCTGGCACTAGCCCGGCAATCCATAGCCCACGGCCTGCAAAGCGGTCGGCCGTTACCGGTTGATTTGGATGCTTATCCAGCGGAATTACGCGAAATCCGCGCGACTTTCGTCACTCTGGAACACCGCGGCCAATTGCGCGGCTGTATCGGCATGCTGGAAGCGGTAAGGCCTTTGGCGGAAGACGTAGCCGAAAATGCCTTTGCGGCAGCATTTCGGGACCGGCGCTTTCCGCCATTAGCCGCTGGTGAACTGGCCGATCTTGACTTACATATCTCTGTGCTTAGCCCCGCCGTAGCGCTGACATTTTTGTCCGAAGCGGATCTGATCGCGCAACTGCGCCCCGGCATAGACGGCATCATATTGCAGGAAGGCGCCCGGCGCGGCACCTTCCTGCCCTCGGTGTGGGAAGATTTACCCAACCCCACCGAGTTTTTACAACACTTAAAACAAAAGGCCGGCTTACCTGCCGCCTATTGGTCTGACAAGATACAAGCCTATCGTTATACCACCGAGATGTTCGGCTAGCAGTCAAGCGTTTTGTGCGCCGCCAACCCCTATAAATCCGGCCTTGGCGGCCTTTGATCTTGTTCCAAACCGACAACGAACATTATAATGGCGGCATTTTCGACTGATCCGGGCTCAGAGTTTCCTGCAACGTGCGTTTAGTTTATGCGCGGAAATCGACATGCCAAAGCCGATCAACCCTCTTCTTCATTCCTAGTATCACTGATGAAAAATCAAAATTACAAACCTTGCGACCTGGTGATTTACGGCGCATTGGGTGACCTATCGAAACGAAAGTTACTGATTTCGTTGTATCGTCTGGAAAAATCCAATTTGCTGGAAGCCGATACCCGGATTATCGGCGTCGACCGTTTGGAGGAAACCAGCGAAGGCTTCGTCCAAATTGCCCATAACAGCCTGAAATCGTTCTTAAACAAAGAGATAAACCCCGAAATCTGGGAGCGGCTGTCGCAAAGATTATCGTACTTGAAAATCGACCTGACTCAACCGGAGCAATATCTGCAGTTGAATGCCGCAGTCGATCCGGAAAAGCGGGTGATGGTCAACTATTTTGCGGTAGCGCCGTTTCTATTCAAAAGTATCTGCCAGGGCTTGCAAAGCTGCGGCATATTAACCGCCGAATCGCGGATGGTGATGGAAAAACCCATCGGCCACGACTTGAAGTCTTCCAAGGAGATCAACGACGTCGTCGAAGAAGTCTTCCAGGAAGATCAGGTCTATCGTATCGACCACTACCTGGGCAAAGAGACGGTATTGAATCTGCTGGCCCTGCGTTTTGCCAACTCGATTTTCACTACCAACTGGAACCACAACACCATTGATCATATCCAGATTACGGTGGGTGAAGACATCGGCATCGAAGGCCGCTGGGAATACTTTGATAAAACCGGCCAGTTGCGCGACATGTTGCAAAACCATTTGCTGCAGATTCTGACCTTTGTGGCGATGGAACCGCCAGCTGATCTGGAAGCGGAAAGCATCCATATGGAAAAAATCAAGGTGTTGAAAGCCTTACGGCCGATTACCGCGCGCAATGTCGAGGAAAAAACCGTGCGCGGCCAATACACCGCCGGTTTCATTAAAGGCGCGGCAGTGCCGGGTTATCTGGAAGAAGAAGGCGCCAACAAGGAAAGCACCACCGAAAGCTTCGTGGCGATTCGGGTGGACATCGACAACTGGCGTTGGGCCGGCGTACCGTTTTATATGCGCACCGGCAAACGCATGCCCAATAAACGTACGGAAATCGTCGTCAACTTTAAACAATTGCCGCACAACATTTTCAAAGACAGCTTCCGCGATTTGCCGGCCAACAAATTGGTGATTCATTTGCAGCCCAATGAAGGCGTGGACGTGGTGATGTTGAACAAAGTGCCGGGCATAGACGGCAATATCAAATTGCAACAAACCAAGCTGGACTTGAGTTTTTCGGAAACCTTCAAGAAAAACAGTATTTTCGGCGGCTACGAAAAACTGATTCTGGAAGCCCTGCGCGGCAACACGACGCTGTTTTTAAGCCGCGAGGAAATCGAACAAGCCTGGGCCTGGGTCGATTCGATCCAAGACGCCTGGGCGCAAAACCACAGCGCTCCAAAATCTTACCCGGCTGGCAGCTGGGGGCCGATTGCCTCCGTGGCATTATTGGCCCGCGACGGCCGCGCCTGGGAAGAGTAATCAATCTGTATCCATCACGAGAACAACGAACATGGTTAGAGAATTTTTTTTCGAACAACGTAACCACCTGTTTACCGCCTTGGTGGCCGAATGCCAGGATGTGTTATCCGAAGCCGTCAGCAAACACGGTCAAGCCACTTTATTGGTATCCGGCGGCAGCACCCCTGCCCCGCTTTATGAAGCTTTGTCCAAATCTGACTTGAATTGGAAAAAAATCAAGGTGGCGCTGGTGGATGAACGGTGGGTGGACAATCAACACAGCGCCAGCAACGAAGCTTTGATTCGCCGCAGCCTGCTGATCAACAACGCCAAAAACGTTGAGTTTATCGGCATGAAAACCCCGGCTGCCAAGGCCAAACAAGGTCAGGCAGAGGCTGAAGGCCGTTACGCCAAACTGCCGCAGCCTTTCACGCTGAGCATCGTCGGCATGGGCCCGGACGGTCATACCGCTTCGCTGTTTCCGCACGCAGAAGGTCTGGCCAACGCATTGAGTGAGGACAATCAAAATCTGACCGCGGCCATCACCGCCATTCAAAGCGAAGTGACCGGCGCCAATACAGAACGCCTGACCCTGACCCGCAACGCTTTATTAAAGTCGGAACGCATCGTGATTTTGTTCACCGGCGAAGATAAGTTGGCGGTGTTCAACAGCGCCCAGAAACCGGGCCCGGTAGAGGACATGCCGATTCGGGCCTTATTGAATCAGGAAGACGTGCCGGTGGAATTGTACTGGGCACCTTAGCCGCTTAAATTTAGGGTGGGTTAGACGCGCATAACCCGATCACTCTCGATTCCAAAACGCCGTTCGGCGCGTCGACACCACCTATCTGCTGCCCTGGAGAGCTTATGCATCCTGTTTTAGAAAAAGTGACCGCCGACGTGGTGGAACGTAGCCGGGAAAGCCGCGCTGCTTATCTGGCCCGCATCGACGCCGCCATTGCCAACGGCCCACAACGTACCAATCTGCCTTGCGCGAATCTGGCCCACGGTTTTGCCGTCTGTTCGGCGGCTGAAAAAGACGCGCTGTCGCATGCCGTGAAAGCCAACGTCGGCATTATCTCTGCTTACAACGACATGCTGTCGGCACACGAACCGTATCAACACTACCCGGAACTGATCAAACAAGCAGTGCGCGAAGCCGGCGGCGTCGCCCAGTTCGCCGGCGGCGTGCCGGCCATGTGCGACGGCGTCACCCAAGGCATGCCGGGCATGGAATTGTCGCTGTTCAGCCGCGACGTGATTGCGTTATCCACGGCGATTGGCTTGAGCCATAACATGTTCGACGCCGCCTTGTATTTGGGCGTCTGCGACAAAATCGTGCCCGGCTTGCTGATCGGCGCTTTGAGTTTCGGCCATTTGCCTGCGGTTTTTGTGCCCGCCGGGCCGATGACTACCGGCATCTCCAACAAGGAGAAATCCCGCACCCGGCAAAAATTCGCGGAAGGTAAAGTCGGCGAAAAAGAATTGCTGGAATCGGAATCCAAGGCCTACCACAGCCCCGGCACCTGCACCTTCTACGGCACCGCCAACAGCAATCAGATGATGGTGGAAATCATGGGCCTGCACTTGCCCGGCAGTTCTTTCGTCAACCCGTACACCCCGCTGCGCGACGAATTAACCAAAGCTGCTGCCAAACAGGTATTGAAATTCACCGCGCTGGGTGACGACTTCCGGCCGATTGCTCACGTCGTCAACGAAAAAGCCATCATCAACGCGATTATCGGCTTACTGGCGACGGGCGGCTCGACCAATCACACCATCCATTTGATCGCCATCGCCCGCGCGGCCGGCATTATCATCAACTGGGACGATTTCGATAATCTATCCAAAGCGATTCCGTTATTGACCAAGATTTACCCGAACGGTCCGGCCGACGTCAACCAGTTCCAAGCGGCAGGCGGCATGGGCTTGTTGATCCAGGAATTGCTCGAGCATGGTTTACTGCACGGCGACATTCTGACCATCGGCGACCAGCGCGGCATGGCGCAATACAGCCAAGTGCCGACGCTGAACGACGGCAAGCTAAGCTGGGAAGCAGGGCCGGCTGTGTCGCTGGATCCGGACGTGATTAGCAGTGTGGCACAACCTTTCGCTGCGGGCGGCGGTCTGCACGTGATGCACGGCAACCTGGGCCGCGGCGTCTCAAAAATTTCCGCCGTTGCGGAAAAACACCAGGTAGTTACCGCACCGGCAATGGTGTTCGACGACCAACTGGACGTGGTGGCTGCCTTCAAACGCGGCGAACTGGAAAAAGACGTGATCGTAGTGCTGCGCTTCCAGGGCCCAAAAGCCAACGGCATGCCGGAATTGCATAAATTGACGCCGGTATTGGGCGTATTACAAGACCGGGGCTTTCATGTCGCCTTGGTCACGGACGGCCGCATGTCCGGCGCGTCCGGCAAGGTACCGTCGGCGATCCACATGTGGCCGGAATGCATAGACGGCGGCCCACTGGCCAAAGTCCGCGACGGCGACATCATCGCGCTGAACACCCAAACCGGCGAAGTCAACGTCCAGGTGGATCAAACCGAATTCGATGCTAGAGTGCCAACGCCCAACAGCGCCACCGGCCATCATTTTGGTATGGGCCGCGAACTGTTTGGGGCGATGCGGGCAAACGCATCCACCTCGGAAACTGGAGCGACCAATCTGTTTTTCGTGGACTGATATTCACACGTTTTAAGCAATGCCGTCTTAGTTTCACTTTGCCAAATCCGTCCTTCCACGGAAGGACGACTTTCTTGAAACCAGAATTAAGCAACATTGTGTCATCACCCCACAACGACAACGTTTACAGTAGGCAAGCACATGAAAGCAAATATCGGTTTAATCGGCTTGGCGGTCATGGGACAGAATTTGGTTCTGAACATGAACGACCACGGTTTCAAAGTGGCGGTGTATAACCGCACCGCCAGCAAAGTCGATGAGTTTCTCGACGGCCCGGCTAAAAACACCCAAGTCATCGGTACGCATTCTCTGGAACAACTGGTCAATAGCCTGGAGTCGCCGCGCAAGGTCATGTTGATGGTCAAAGCGGGTACTGTCGTGGATCAATATATCGACGACTTGCTGCCCTTGCTGTCAGCCGGCGACATCATCATCGACGGCGGCAATTCGCTGTTTACCGACACCAACCGCCGCACTCAATATTTGCAGGAAAAAGGCCTGCTCTACGTCGGCACCGGCGTATCCGGCGGCGAAGAAGGCGCCCGGCACGGCCCATCGATCATGCCCGGCGGCAATAAGGCGGCCTGGCCAGCGGTTAAGCCGATTTTTCAAGCCATCAGTGCTCATGTCGACGGCGACCCTTGCTGCGAATGGGTCGGCGATAACGGCGCCGGTCACTATGTAAAAATGGTGCATAACGGCATCGAGTACGGCGACATGCAGCTCATTTGCGAGGCTTATCAATTGCTGGCTGAAGGCTTGAACTTGAGCACCGACGAGATGCAGGCGATTTTTGCTGAGTGGAATCAAGGCGAATTAAGCTCGTATCTGATCGAAATCACCGCCAATATCCTGGCGTACAAAGAAGACAACGGCCAACCTTTACTGAACAGCATCCTGGATACCGCCGGCCAAAAAGGCACCGGCAAATGGACCGGCATCAATGCGCTGGACCTAGGTATCCCGCTCACCTTGATCGGCGAGTCGGTTTTTGCCCGTTGTCTGTCTGCACAAAAAGACGAGCGCATCCGCGCAGCCAAAGCCCTGCCGAAAACCAGCGCCAGCTTTAGCGGCGACAAAGCGGCGATGATTCAGGCTATCCGCCAAGCCCTGTATGCCTCGAAAATCATTTCTTATGCACAAGGCTTTCGACTGATGCGCGAAGCCGCCAAGGAATACAAACTGGCGCTGAATTACGGCGAGATTGCCTTGATGTGGCGCGGCGGCTGTATCATTCGTAGCCAATTTCTGAACGACATCAAACAGGCTTACCAGCAAAACCCCGATCTGGAAAACTTGCTGCTGGCCGATTTCTTCGTCGATGCCATGAAACAAGCCGAAGCGGGCTGGCGCCAAGCCGTGATACTGGGCATACAATTGGGCATTCCGACGCCGGCCTTCTCGTCTGCCTTGGCCTATTTCGACGGCTACCGTACCGAAAGACTGCCGGCCAATCTGCTGCAAGCACAAAGAGACTATTTCGGCGCGCACTCGTATGAACGTACCGACCGACCCAGAGGCGAGTTTTTTCATACCGACTGGACCGGACACGGCGGCAAAACCGCATCGACAACCTATACGGTTTAGGGTTTACCCCGAGACCGTTGTCGTTTTGTCAAACACGCACGCTTCACGGCGTGGGTTTTCCAAGCACCCTCACATTAGGAAAATAACAAATGACCGTATCAATAAAAGAAGTCATGACCACCTCCCCGGTAATGCCGGTGATGGTAATCAATCAACTGGAACAAGCCGTGCCTTTGGCCCGCGCGTTGGTGGAAGGTGGATTGAAAGTATTGGAAATCACCTTACGGACGCCCGTAGCACTGGACGCTATCCGCCGCATCAAAGCCGAAGTACCGGGCGCGATTGTCGGTGCCGGCACCATCATTAATACCCAAACCCTGAAAAACGCGATTGACGCTGGCGCGGAATTTATCGTCAGTCCAGGCGTCACCGACAGCTTGCTGGATGCGGCTCTAGCTTCCGGCGTGCCGATTTTGCCTGGCGTCATCACTCCCAGCGAAGTAATGCGCTTGATGGACAAGGGCATTACCGCGATGAAGTTTTTCCCGGCCGAAGCGGCGGGCGGCATCCCGATGCTGAAATCCATCGGCGGCCCGCTGCCGCAAGTGACCTTTTGCCCGACCGGCGGCGTCAATCCGAAAAACGCGGTGGAATATCTGGCGCTAAGTAATGTGGCCTGTGTCGGCGGCTCCTGGATGGCACCGTCCGAACTGGTCGATGCCGGCGATTGGGCGGAAATCACCCGCCGCGCCGCTGAAGCCTCCGCTTTGAAAAAATAAACCCATCGCTAGGTTTTTAAATCATCCAGTCGCGGGCATCGTTTGGCAAATCGGCTCATTGCAAATTCGGCGTATTATCATTTTCTCGGAAAAAAGGAGTAATTAACGATGCAAAACCATGCAAACGAACGCTATTGCACGATGACGATTGCCTTGCACTGGCTGACATTCATCGTGATGGCAGCCGGGTATGCCTGTATCGAGCTACGCGAGTTGTTCCCCAAAGGCAGCGACCCGCGTGAAACCATGAAAGCCTTGCATTTTATGCTGGGTTTATTGGTGTTAATGCTGCTGTTACCGAGACTGGGTTTCCGTCTGGCCAGCCCCACACCGGCCATATCGCCGGAACCGCCGGCCTGGCAACGGCAGGCGGCACGTCTGGTGCATCTATTGCTTTATGGATTGATGTTGGGAATGCCGATAGCCGGCTGGTTGGCATTAAGCGCGGCAGGTAAAACAATTCCATTCTTTGGCCTGGAGTTGCCGGCGCTGATCGCCGAAAACAAGGAACTGACCAAAACGATCAAAGAAATACACGAAACCGGCGGTGTGATTGGCTATTACCTGATTGGCTTACACGTCTCTGCGGTACTCTTTCATCATTACGTGCAGCGCGACAACACCTTAAGCCACATGCTGCCGGCGCTGAAAAAGCCAGACTGATGCTGTCCAGCCATTCCTGTCTACAGATCCGGGAAACGGCTGGTCACAACGTCATTACTCGATAAAATCGTAAATCTTATATTTGTCCACCAAGGGCCGCAGCACCTGTTGCGCCACGCGCAGATATTCCGGATTCTGTAAAAACGCCTCGTAAGCCTGCTGGCTTTCGTAAATGCCGGATACGGCCACATCATAGCTTTCATCTAACGCAGCATTCGCTCGTCCACGATTAATCGCCGCCGGTGTACCGACATCGTAAGCCAGCACGCCCGGCAATTTAG
This sequence comes from Methylomonas sp. PHL2-19, assembly GCF_059331595.1. Taxonomy (NCBI): domain Bacteria; kingdom Pseudomonadati; phylum Pseudomonadota; class Gammaproteobacteria; order Methylococcales; family Methylococcaceae; genus Methylomonas; species Methylomonas sp. PHL2-19. The sequence continues at coordinate 2,142,643 of NZ_CP196839.1, read as the reverse complement.
CCAAGCCTGCACTGTCTTGAATATATTGTTGCCGCAGTTTTTCATCACCCGCCTGTTTCAGCCAGACTATCACCACGTGGTGTACTTTGCGATTTTGCGCCTGCTGGTCTGGTTTGGCAGTATAGGCACAACCGGTTCCGCCGGCTGCCAGCAGCCCCGCCAGCGCGAGGACATAAAGACGTTTCATGGTGTTTTATTCTCCTGATACCTATAAATGAATAGCCAAAATACTCCGGCTACCGAGCATTTTACAGCCCGCGCAAGCGTTTGATCCGTTCTTCGGTATTGGGATGGCTGGATAAATAATCCAGCGCTTCAAGCGATTCTACGGGTTGTTTGGGTACTGTGGTTTGATGGGCGGCCTCCAGTTTTTCCAATATATCGGCCAGCCGACTGACCGGAATAGCGTTGGCGCGCAACAGTTCTGCGGCAAAAGCGTCGGCACGGCGTTCGAAATCGCGCGAATAGCGGGTTTGTAATAATACGGTCGGCGCGACGGCCAGCAGACTGCTGACATCGCCGATGTACCAAGCCATCGCCAAACCCACCACAGAAGCCTGAAGCATTTGCCGCAAAGCATGTTTTTCGTGGACATGGCCCATTTCGTGGGCCAGCACCGCCAAAATCTCTTGGTCGTTACTCGCCAAACTCACCAAGTCGTCGAGCAGCAGCACGCTGCCGCCAGGCAACGCAAAGGCGTTGGCGCCCAATGTCGAGCTAGCGCGAAATTCAATATGCGCGGGCCTATCCTCACCCGACGGCAAAGCCAAGCGCTGCCAGCCATCCTGAATAGTTTGCCGACGTTCGTCGGATAGTGTGCTGGGCTTCAATAAGGTTTGATCAAGGCTGGCGAAAAACTGCGTATCCATCCGTTCCAGCAAATAAATCGGCACTTGGTCCGCCGCCGCCCGCGCCGCATAAGGCAATCCAAACAAATACGCAACAACGAGCAGGCTCAGAGTTAACAGCAGCGCCGCCAACGCATACCACCAACTATTTTCCATACCCGTCACCGCGCTACTACCTGCATCCTGCAACATCTCGGCAAAGCCTTGCCGATCAGCGACTTCACAACGGCCGCCATCGGCGAACAAAATCAGGCGCGGCGTGCTGCCGAGCGGCGGCGGAATTTTCAGACTGGCTAAATCTTCGCGGCGGACAATGTCTCTGCCCTGCAACAATAATTTGTCACCCTCTAAGCAGAGGGTAACAGGGTGCGGCCTGGCTTGCCGCCCGTCGTAGTAAACGGCCGTAAGCAACATTTACAAGGCAATATCGAAATCAAACATCTCGGCCAATTCTTCACCGGCGGCGGAAGTATTGGTCTGCAAACCGGCCACAAACTCGTCTATGTTGCCGCGCGGTAATAATGCGACGCGCTCGATGCGATAGCGCGCCAAACGAATATCAGCAAACGGCTTGTACAGCCCCAAGGTCAGCAAAGTCAACAGGACGTTGCTAAACATAATACCCAGCATCTCCCGCGCTTGAAGCTGGGCCTGAAACCCGTGCGGACCCAATTGCGTGCTATTCCAGACTAAGTTCTGCAGACGCGCCGCGACATAGGGATAAGCCAGTAAAAATAAGGCCAAATAGGTGCCTATCGCGGCTACCAATACGCTCATCGCCACTAATTGCTCAGCCTCGACCGGAATCAGCTCCTTGCTACCCAGCAACATAACGCTGACCATCAGGCCGGCAAACACCAGCACACCTATGAATATCGTCATCAGATAGATGCGGTAGTAGGCGCCAATGCCGGCAAAGAATTTAAAAAACTCATTACCGTAAGTGCTGTTTTCCCGGGTGTAACGAGCCATGCGCTGTTGCGCCAGCGGCCACAGCAACCCCAGAGTCAACGCCGATAATACCGGCAATAGCAGAAAATTGAAGTACGCCGCGCCGGTGTTGCCATGAAACGCAAAACGTAAGCCTCGGTAACTGGTGTTATGCATTCTAAAGCGGAGCGAACGCATCAATAACCAGGGCATCACCGATACGATCACCAGCAAAATTGCCAAGCCTGCAAGCTGATCGAATTCACCGAGCAAGGTATAACCAGCAAACAACAGAAAAGCGACGATGCGTCCTTTCAAGATCGCCTTGGGATCGCCGTGGTAGTCAAAACCCGCACCGGCTAAGGTAGTGTGGCGGTAAAAATATTGGTTACGTTTGACTTTGGCCCAGGCTGAGTAAACGCCCAAGGTGACGATACTCAAGCAGACATTGACGATCCAAATCCGGAAATACTCGCCACCGCTGCCGCTGAATTGCAACTGCCGTGATTGATATTCTGTCATTTCCATCCTCATTTTAGGTTTTTCCGTTGCAAGCATAGTGCATCGCCGCTATCTAACAATAAAAACGGCCTGCACATAACACACGCTAGTCAGGGGCCGGCTTTTGCAATCGCCGTAAAGCCTTTTATACTTCCTCGACAAAAGCGGTGCAGACCAGTCAGCCAGCGCTTGCGTGGGAACTTACCTTTCTATCTCTGCCGACCCGGTACAAAAATGAGAAAAAACCTACCCGTTACCCAACGTGAATTGATTTACTCAGCTTCGGCTACCATCACATCCGGGACAGATCCCGCCGGCAAGATCAATTATGTCAACCAAGATTTTTTGAACACTAGCGGCTTTAGCGAGGCAGAGCTGTTAAACCAGAGCCATAACATCGTTCGCCATCCCGACATGCCTTCCGCCGCATTCGCCGATTTGTGGCAAACCGTGAAGAGCGGCCGGCCATGGATGGGAATTGTCAAAAATCGCTGTAAAAACGGCGACCATTACTGGGTGGATGCTTTTGTCACCCCGCGCTTCGAAAATAGCAAGATTGTCGGTTACGAATCGGTGCGGGTTAAACCGGACGTGACCTGCGTGGCCCGCGCCAATACTGTCTACGAAAAGCTGAACCACGGCAAAAATATCGATTCGCCTTTGAGCCGCATCGGTTTGTCCGGCAAACTGACCGGCGGTTTTGCAGTGATTCAATTAATCACCGCCATCAACCTTTATCTGAGCGAAACGTGCAGTTTTGGCGTAGCGACAGCAATCTTCGCCGGCCCCTTAGCGGTCGGTTATGCCTGGGTTTGGCTTGTATTACAACCTTTAAAAGACGCAGCGGCGGAAGCGCGCCGGGTGATCGACAATCCGGTGATGCAGCAGATTTACACCGCCGATGGCGGCGAAGTTGGACAATTACTGTTGGCGGTGAAGCTGTTAAAAGCCAAATCCCGAACCATCATACGCCGTCTAACTCAAGCCACAGAACCCTTGGCAGGTAAAGCCGATACGAGCTACCAGGCAGTCAGCCAAGTTAGCGCAGCGATGGATAGACAGCTGGCGGAAATTGAACAGATTGCCTCGGCGATACACCAAATGAGCGCCACCGTCAGCGAGGTCGCCCGCAGCGCCGCCAACGCCGCTCAAGCCGCCAATGATGTCAATCGGCAATCGCAAGAAACGCTTTCGCGGGTCAACAATACCATCCAAATGATAGACCGCTTAGTGGTCGCGGTCGGCCAAGCCGAAACAGTCATTAAAATTGTGGCCGATCACAGCAAGAAAATCGGCGGCGTCCTTGATGTGATTCAAGGGATTGCCGAGCAAACTAACCTGTTGGCGCTGAATGCCGCCATCGAAGCAGCGCGCGCCGGCGAACAAGGCCGGGGATTTGCCGTCGTGGCCGACGAAGTCAGAACCTTGGCCGGACGCACGCAAAAATCCACGGAGGAAATCCACAAAATGATCGACGGCCTGCGTTCCGGCGTCAATAACGCCGTACAGGAAATGGCTAAAGTCAGGGAAATGGCGGCAACCGGCGCGGAACACGGAAAAAACTCCACCGAATCGCTGCAACAAACCACACTGTCGGTCAATATCATTAACGACATGATCGTGCAGATCGCCAGCGCAGCCGAACAGCAACATATTGTTTCCGAAGAAATTTCCAGAACGGTAGAAGCCGTCGGCAGCTTATCGCGACAAACCACAGAGCATGCGGTTCATGCCAGTACGGCCAGCGGCGGTGTCTCGGCACTCAGCAAAGAGCTGGATATGTTGGTTGAGCAATTCGACGACGTACCACGCTAAAAACGCACCGTGCCGAAGGCTGGGGGCAATGATTTGTCAGCCTGAATACACTCCTGCGCAAGCCGCCGCCAGAAAAGTTCAAAAACCTGAGCGGCGGTTTTTACCGAAGTGACAACGGGTTGCGGATTACCGGCATTTACTCCGCAAGTTTCCACTTGATGTTACAGCCGATGCTGGGAATTTGTATCGTATCGACAGGCTTTCCCGCCAGCAAATTATCCAAGGCATTGCGCAAATCCTCGCCGGTAACCGGCACATCATTCTTCGGCGTGGCGCCATCCAGGCGGCCGCGGTAAACACAAGCCAGATCGGCATCGAACAGGTAAATATCCGGGGTGCAGGCTGCCTGGTAGGCTTTGGCCACCGCCTGCGATTCGTCGTACAAATACGCGGCAAACGGATGCCCCCAGTCCGCCATCATCTGCTGCATTTTATCCGGCGCATCCTGCGGATAGTTTTCGATGTCATTGGCACTGATCGCCACCGTCGAAATGCCTGAGGCCGCGTATTGCCGGGCAATGGCGATCAATTGCTCTTTGACGTGCAACACATACGGGCAGTGGTTGCAGATAAACAAAATCAAAGTGCCGCGTTCGCCTTTCAAGTCCTGCAAAGCATACTCGCGGCCGGTCACGGTATCCGGCAAACAAAAGTCCGGGGCGATACTGCCCAGAGGCAGCATAGTGGAGGCTGTCGCGGCCATGGCTAATCCTGTTGAGTCAAAACAAGACTAGAATTATAAAACAGCCCGCCCCCGGAACTGCCGCGAAAATCGCCTTAACTTTCCCACTCGCCAGCGCATGATCGATATAAGCACCCGAACCGTTCCGCTTCAAAATGCTCCGCAACTGGACAGCTATGTGCTGACCGACAAACTCGGCGAAAGCCTGCAAGCCACGGTTTATAAGGGCTATCACAAACACGTGCCGGAATACCCGCTGGTGGTTAAATGCCTGAAATTGTTGTCCAGTTGGGACGACCAATCCCGGCATCTGCGGCAAAAAATCGAACGCCTGAAAGTATTGCACGACCCGCGCGTCTGCACGCCCTTGGCTTTGGAATCCAACGACGGCGATCAATTCATCGTCCAGCCTTGGTTCAACGGCCAACCGTTGAATGTATGGATCGCTCAACAACAAGCGGTGAATCTGAGCGATTTTTTTACATTGGCCTGCTCCTTGGCCGATACCCTGCAATCGGTGCACGATGCCGGCATTACCCATGGCGGCATCAAACCGCACAATATTCTGGTGCAATCCGGCAGCTTGAATTTGCGCCTGACCGACTTCATCACGCCGCTGGACATCCGCGATGTCAGTCACTTTATCTACGATCCGGAATTTGTCCGCAACACCCTAGCCTATACCTCGCCGGAGCAAACCGGGCGCATCAACTACCGGGTCGATTTCTCCACCGATTTATATTCGCTGGGTATCGTGTTTTACGAACTGCTGACGGGCCGACTGCCGTTTTTTTCCGACGATCCGCTGGAACTGATTCACTCGCATCTAGCCGAGGAAGCCATCAAAATCCACGACATCAGTCCGGGCATCCCCAACACCCTGAGCGAAATCATCGCCAAACTGATTTTGAAGCAACCGGAAAAACGTTATCAAAGTGCTTCAGGTTTGTTGGCCGATTTGCTGCGCTGCCAAAAAGAACACGAAACCACCGGCAGCGTATCGAATTTTGGCATAGGCCAACACGACCGCAGCCGCCGGGTGGTTTTCATTTCGAAAATGGTCGGCCGCCAAAGCGAAGCCGAGCTCATTCGTCAGGAATACAGCGAGGTGACCCAAGGCCGGTTTCGTTCGGTGCTTATTTCCGGCCTATCCGGCATCGGCAAAACCCGGCTGATTCAGGAACTCCAAAAACCGCTGGTGAAAAATCGCGGTTATTTCAGCTCCGGCAAGTTCGATCAATACCAAAAAAATATTCCCTACAGCTCACTAATCCAGGCCTTGCGCAATTTGATACGCACCTTTCTGACCGAAAGCGACGCCCAAGTGCATGATTGGTCCGCAAAAATTCTCGACGCGCTGGACAATGCCGGTGGAGCGATCATTGATGTGGTGCCGGAGCTGGAATTCATCATCGGCCCGCAAGCCGAAGTACAGCCCTTGCCGCCGGTGGAAGCGCGTAACCGTTTCAACAATTTGTTCGGCCGCTTCCTGGCTTGCCTGGCCAGCGAGGACAATCCCTTGGTGTTATTCATCGACGATCTGCAATGGTGCGACAGCGCCACCTTCGATTTTTTGCAAAACCTGTTCGCCAATCACCGCGAACACCCCTATCTATTTTTTCTGGGCGCATATCGACATAACGAGGTCGATAGTGGTCATCCTTTGACCAAATTGATCCGTAGCGTGCGAGAAAACGCCGGCCCACTGGCCGAGATCCATTTGACCGAACTCAGCGACGCCGATTGCCACGAAATGGTTGCCTACATTCTGGATTCGTCGCTGAACGCCACCGCCAATTTGGCCGACTTTATCGCCCATCTGACCGAAGGCAACCCCTTATTTGTCAGTGAAAGTCTGGCCTGGTTGTACAACGAAGGTTTACTCAGCATCGACGCCAATCAACACTGGCAATGGGATATGAACCGCATCCGCGACACGCAAATGCCGGCCAGTGTGGTGGAACTGTTCAGCGCCAAAGTGCGTAAATTGCCCAGCCGGACTTTGGATATTCTTTATCATTGCGCCTGTATGGGTAATCGCTTCACAGCAGAGGATGTCGGGCTGGTGCTGGACAAGCCCATTGAGCGACTGTTCGAGGACTTAAAACCGGTATTAAGCATGGGCCTGATACTGGAAAATAAAGCCGACCTGCAATTTGTCCATGACCGGGTACAGGAAGCGGTATTGCAGCAAGTTGCCGCCTCGGCGCGCCCCGGCATCCATTGGCGGATCGGCAATCGCTTGCTGTCGGCGGTGCCACCGGGTGCCGAGCTGGTCAGCCTGGACAATTTATTCACCATCGCCGCCCATCTCAATCAAGGTTGCCCGGATAATCTGGACGAAGAAACCGCCTACTGGCTGGTAAATATCAACTTCAATGCCGGCAATAAAGCCCTGGATGCTTTGGCCGGGGATGCCGCCAACGAATTTTTCCTGAAAGCCCATAATTATCTACCGCCAGATTGTTGGGAAACGGCCTACGCGCTGACGTTTCGGATTTATCAGCGCTTAGCAAAAACCGATTTGATGTGCGGCCGCTACGACAGCTCGGAAGCCTTGCTGAACCGGCTGATCGAGCATGCGGTCAGCGACCTGGATAAGGCCGAGGCGTTGGCCGATCAGACTACGTCACTGTCTTCATTCGGCAACTTTAAGCAAGCTATCGCCACGGCCAACCGTGGCTTGGCGTATTTCAACAAATCCATTCCCGACGATCCCGAACAAGCCCGGCAACGCATGGAAAGTCTGATGCTGATCATTGAGCAGCAAGACGATGTCTGGCAAAAAATCCTGAACATGCCGTTTACCGAGCAGCGGCAAAGCAAAATCGAGCTGGCTTTTTATAGCGAGTTGATTCCGGATTTGTACATGTGCGGTCTGGTCCCGCAGCTGTATTTATCCGCCGCCCAATCCACCCTGCACTGCCTGGAAGGCGGCATGGACGAGTCGGTGATTTATTCGTTTTCCATCATGGGCCTCAATCTGGGCGAACAGGGCAAATTCGCGCAAGCGTTTCTCTATCAGGATTTAGCGCACGATTTGTGCGCCAAATACCCCAACACCTTTGGCGCCACCCGCGGCATGAACGGCATCGTCTGGTGCAATATGCACTCGCGCAGCCACCCGGCCGATATTGTCGATTACGCGCACAAGGCCATTCAGTCCGGCAAGAACTGCGGCGATCTCTACAACGCCGGCCTGTCCTACGGCCCGCTGATGTGGAATCTATTGGCCCAGGGTAAAAACCTGCGCTGGGTCGAGGAAGCCGCCGATGAATGTCTGCAATTTTCCCGCAAAAACCAGTTGTCGTTTTCAATAGGCCTAGCCCAGGCGGTGCTGGCCGGCTGGGTATTACCGATGAAGCCCGATTACCGCCCGGTCGATATGCAAACCACGCTGGCGGACTGGCAGGCCAATAACTATGTGGCAGCTACCGGCAGTTACTTCGCATTACTGGGTTTTGCCCAATATTACCTGGGCGACTATGGTGCGGCGGCAGTATCGCTGAAAGCCGTGGAAAACTATTTGCACGGCTTAACCGACAATGTTTTGAAACGTCTTTGGTACGCCTTTCGGATCTTGAACTTGCTGCGCTCGGAAATGGATGCGGCGCGAATCGATGCCGAAATTGCGCCCTTGCTTGCGCAACTGGAAGTGTGGGGGCAACTTGGTCCCTTGCTGAAACCCTACCTAATGTTTGTCCATGCCGAGCTTGCCAGACAGCAGGGCCAATACCGCGAAGCGCGCAATCTGTACATGGATGCCATTGCCTTGTCACTGGCGCAGAACTATGGCCTGCTGACCGGCCATATATACGAAACGCTGGCAGATCTGTTGCTGAAGCACCGCTTGGGCGACGCGGAACTGTATTACGGCGAAGCGCGCCGCCACTACCGCTTATGCCGTGCCGATGCGAAAAGCAACCAGCTGCAGGAACGTCATCAATACGTCAGTCCGGAGACCGGCGCCAGAATAGCCAAACCTCAGCCCGCTCCCACCACCTTACCTAGTCTGGACATCAGCTATCTGATGAAATCGGCGCTGGCGTTATCGGCAGAAATCGATCTGACACAATTGATGCAAAAAATCATGGCCGTGGTCTTGGAAAGCTCTGCCGCCCAGCACGGTTATCTGTTGATCAAACAACAAGACGAATTATTGGTGGCCGCCGAGCAGCACGTCGGCAAAAAGCGCACCATACACAAACACTATTACAGCTTGAACAAGGTGCGCGGCATCTGCCACGCCATCGTCAATTACGTGCAACGTACCCACGAAAAAGTCGTGCTGAGCGACGCCTGCAGCGACGGCGAGTTTCAAAATGCGCCCGAGGTTGTGGCGTTTGGCTTACGCTCGGTATTGTGTTTGCCGGTGATCAAGCAAAGCGAATTAATCGGCTTGCTTTACCTGGAAAACCGGCTATCCGAAGGCGTATTCACCCCGGAAAAAATCAGCATGACCGAGCTGTTGACCGCCCAAGCGGCCATTTCGTTGGAAAACGCCCGCTTGCTGGAACAAACCCGCCAAGCTTACAAACAATTACAAGAAAACCAGGATCATATGCTGCAAATGGAAAAGCTGTCGGCACTGGGCACGCTGGTCGGCGGCGTGGCCCATGAGATCAACAATCCGCTGATGGGCGTGATGAACTTCGTGGAATTTGTCTCGGACCGCACGGAAGATGCCAAATCCAAGCAAATACTGGCGCAAGCCTTGCAGCAAATTCAACGCATCAAAAACATTGTGTCGAATATGCTGGTGTTCATGCATCAAAAGACCACGCCAACCGGCAGTTGCTCGCTAGAGGAAGTTTTAGGCCAAACCTTGTTGTTGCTGGAAGGCGAATTGCGCAAAACCGCTATCCAAGTCCGTACCGAGATACCGGAAAACTTGCCCAAACTCGCCTGCACGGCGGAAAGCATGCAACAGATTCTGATCAATCTATTGATCAACGCCCGCGATGCGCTAAGCGGTATTGCCCAACCCGAAATAGAAATCAGCGTCCGTTGTGCGGAAAAAATGCTAGAGTTGAATATAAAAGACAATGGTCCCGGCATCCCCGACGAAGTACAAGGCCGCATGTTCGACCCTTTCTTTACCACCAAACCGCCCGGCCAAGGCACCGGCCTGGGTTTATCCGTCACCCGCCGCTTGATTCAAGATGCCGATGGCTCGATAGCCGTGGAAAGCCGCATTGGCGAAGGTTGCCGCATCCGGTTAAAATTCCCCCACTTTTAGTATTTGTTAACGAATAGAGACACAGGCGATGGTAAACAACATTCTGGTGATTGACGACGACCCGGCGGTACGCGGCGCCTTCAAGCTGATTCTGGAAGAAGAAGGCTATCGTGTGCGCGAAGCCGAGAACGGTCTACAAGGTATCGCCATGGTGGAAGCCGATCGTCCCGATCTGATATTTCTGGACTTACGCATGCCCGGCATAGACGGCGTGGAGACCTTACGCCGCCTGAAGGCGTTGGACACCAGCCTGAATGTCTATATCGTCACGGCCTTTGCCGCCGAATTTATGGACCAACTGAAAGACGCCCATGAAGAAGGCTTGCAATTCGAACTGGCCAGCAAACCCTTGTCGGCATCGCAAATCCGCAATATCGCCCAAGTGGTGCATATCGCCAAAGTTCACGAAGAACGCCGGGCCAACCACCATAAGCTGGTTTTGACCTTATACGTGGTGTCGCTGAATCCGGAAACCCGCAGGCTGGTGGAGCAAATCAGCGCGGTGCTGGCCGGCATATACGAGCCCGGCCATTGGGTATTCGACGTGGTCGAAGTATTGGGCATGCCGGAAAAGGCGCTGGAAAAAGAAATCTTTGCTACGCCGATGCTGGTGCGCGACCTGCCGGAACCGGTGTTGAAACTGCTAGGCGATCTTTCGCGAATGTCGTCGGTGATGGCGGCCATCACTACCCAAAATGTTGGTACAGGTGTGCAGACAGTGATCGTTTGATGCCCGTTCGTAACCACTAAATGCCACAAACACTCAAACAACTCAATCTGATCCTGGACACCATTACCGACGGCGTAATGGTGGTCGACCCGCAAGGCAGCGTTATTTATGCCAATCAAGCAGCAGAACAATTGCTGGAACGCGGCAGCCTGATCGGCCATTCCCTGGCAATTCCGATTTCCGCCGACAAAATTCAATTTCAAGACATCAACCTGATTCGCCCCAGCGGCATAGCCTGGGCCGAACTGCGCTCCACGCCGCTGGAATGGGAAGGCGCGCCGGCCTATGTCATCGGACTGCGCGACATCACGGCCCGTAAGCAAGCGGAAATCGCGTTGCAGGAAAGCGAGCTACTTTTTCATACGCTATCGAAGATTGCCCCGGTCGGCATTTTTCGCACCAACGAAAAAGGTGAGTGCGATTACGTCAACCATCGCTGGTGCGAAATCACCGGCTTGCATTTTATCGATTCGCACGGTGACGGCTGGATAGCCGGTTTGCTTGCCGAAGACCGCGAATCGGTAATTGCCGAATGGCAGCGATGCGTATCCGCCTTGCAGCCCTTCAATATGCAATACCGTTTTCAACTGGCGGACGGCAGTGTGCGCTGGGTGGTGGGGCGCGCCGAACCGGAATTGGACGAAACGGGCGGATTGTGCGGTTACGTCGGCACCATTACCGATATTTCCGACATCAAAGCCAACGAAGAGCGCTTGGGACAAGCCGCCGCCGTATTCGAAAGCACCCGAGAGGGCGTGATGATTACCGATGCCCAACGCCGAATCACGATGGTCAACAAGGCCTTTAGCAACATCACCGGTTACGATAATCGGGATGTGATCGGTCATAGCCCCAGCATCTTAAGTTCCGGCCGCCACAACGCCGATTTTTACCGGGAAATGTGGGCCAATATTGCCACTACGGATCATTGGCAAGGCGAAATCTGGAATCGCCGCAAGTCCGGCGAGGTGTATCCTGAATTGTTGAGCATCAGCACCGTGCGCGACGGCAAAGGCGAGATCAGCCACTACGTGGGTGTGTTTGCCGACATTTCCAAGCTGAAGGCTTCGGAAATGGAACTGGAATTCCTGGCCCACCACGACCCGCTGACCAAATTGCCCAACCGCATGCTGTTCCTGTCGCGCCTGCAACACAACATCGAAAAAGCCCGCCGCCAGGCCAACAAGATGGCGGTGTTGATGCTGGACTTGGACCGCTTCAAGGACGTTAACGATAGCTTCGGCCATTTGGCCGGCGACGATTTGCTGCAAATGGTCGCCGAACGCCTGACTACCCGGCTGCGTACTAGCGACACCATTTGCCGGCTCGGCGGCGACGAATTCGTGGTGTTGCTGGAGGAAGTCAACCAACCTGAGACCGTCGCTCATGTGGCCACGCAAATCATCAATGCCTTGAACCAAACCTGGCAACTACCCAGCGGCCATGAAGTACGCATCGGCGTCAGCGTCGGCATCGCCATGTTTCCCGAACACGGCGCTTCGCCGGACGAGTTGATCCAACAAGCCGATACGGCCTTGTATCAAGCCAAAAATGAGGGCAGGAACCGCTTCAAATATTTCTCGGAAGATTTGACCCGCGCCGCGCGCGAACGTATCGATATAGAAATCCGCCTGCGCCAAGCTATCGAGCAAGGCGAATTGCGGGTGTTTTTCCAACCGCAAATTTGCATCGAGAATGGCGCGATTATAGGCGCCGAAGCCTTGGTCCGCTGGCAGACTGCCAGCGGCGAACTGATACCGCCGCTACGCTTCATCCCGATTGCCGAGGAAACCGGTCTGATTACCAGTATCGGCAATTGGGTGTTGAGAGAAACCTGTCACCACGGCCAGCGCTGGCGGCAAGCCGGTTTTCCAGCCTTGCGTCTGGCGGTTAACCTATCGCCGCAACAGTTTTTGCATAGTGATATTAGCGAAGTGGTCGCCAGGATTTTGGCAGAGACCGGTTTTCCGGCCGAGTGCCTGGAACTCGAACTCACTGAAAGCGCGTTGATGAAACGGGAAAAAGAAGCCATCGAAATTTTACACAAGCTGCACGGCTTGGGTGTGCATCTGGCCATTGATGATTTCGGCACCGGTTATTCGTCGCTGGCTTATTTGAAACTATTTCCGCTGGATGTCTTAAAGATCGATAAAAGTTTTATTGAAGACATCCCCAAACACACTGACGATATGGAAATCACCGCGACGATTATCGCCATGGCTAAGACGCTACGCATGCGCGTGGTAGCGGAAGGCGTGGAAACCGCCGAGCAACTGGCTTTTCTGAAAAGCCGGCAATGCGATCTTTACCAAGGTTATCTGGTCAGCAAACCGCTACCGATAGCGGAATTCGAAAAGTTTCTGACCGACTACGCTCTTAACAAAAATCTTGAGCCGGTGGTGTCGGCTTGAAACAAGCGCCGGCAGCCCTAAAGTGTGCAATCAATCCACTGTTTTAGCCAAACGCCGGAAAAAAGTTATAATGCCGGTTTTTTAACCTCACCAAAAGGATCAAAAGATGGCTGACAATCTGATTGCACCTTCCATACTCTCCGCAGACTTCGCACGCTTGGGCGAAGAAGTTGTTAATGTCTTAAATGCGGGCGCAGACATTGTGCATTTCGATGTGATGGACAACCATTTTGTGCCCAATCTGACTATCGGTCCCTTGGTTTGCGAAGCGCTACGCAAGCATGGCGTTACCGCCCCAATCGACGTCCATTTGATGGTGGAACCGGTAGACCGCATCATCCCGGATTTCGCTAAAGCCGGCGCCAGCTACATTACTTTCCACCCGGAAGCATCCAGACACATTGATCGTTCACTGCAAATGATCAGAGACTTGGGTTGCAAATCCGGTCTGGTATTCAACCCAGGCACCCCGTTGCATTACCTGGAGCACGTGCTCGACAAAGTCGATATGATTTTGCTGATGTCGGTCAACCCCGGATTCGGTGGTCAATCTTTCATTCCATCCGCGTTGGATAAATTGCACCAAGCCAGAAAAATTATCGACGACAGCGGTTTGGATATCCGCCTGGAAATCGACGGCGGCGTAAACGTGGCTAATATTCGTGAAATCAAGGAAGCCGGCGCGGACACCTTCGTAGCGGGCTCCGCTATTTTCGGTAAACCGGATTATAAAAAAGTCATCGACGACATGCGCGCGGAATTAGCCGCAGCCAAATAAGTCTGAATTAAAGACAACCGCTGCGGGATGTCCCGCAGCGGTCACTTCCCCAAAGCATTCACTATATTCCTTAAAACGGAATTCTCGCTCCCAACTCGATAGTGTGATCGGTAATATAGGCCTGCCCTAAGCGGTATTCGTATCGCAAAAAGCCCGCCCGACCTTCCGGCAAGCTCAATGCCAACGACGTACCGATATTGAAATAGTCGCGATCCGGCGTATCGGTTTTTACGCTGAATCTTCCGGCACCGGCAGCCGCCTGACTAAAGCGCGCCTGAATCAAACGGCTTTCGTCCAGATATTGATGCACCCATTCGAAGCGCACGCCGGGCGACAACACACCCCAAGAGGTGCTGATCGCGTTACTGGCTTGACCGCCGATAGTCGATGTCGCCGAATCGATAGATTGGCCGGCAAACTCCATGGCTAAACCTCCACCGCCGCTTTCCTGATAGCTATCCACTTCGGTTTTGCTGTAATCCAGCCTTACATAGGGATTAATCACAAAACTTTGCAGCGCAAAGTCTTTACCAAACCCCAAACTAAAGCCGTACTGGTCGCCATTAGCGCTACTGGTAGCCGTATTATCGAATCCGGTATATTGGATGCGCCGATTGATATCGAAGGAATGCAGCGCATAACTCATAATCCAGTCGATATAAAATGACTGCGGCAGGAAATAACTGCCATACGACGAAAACTCGTACGCATCGGTCGACATACTCCCGCTGTTTAAATTGTAATTGGTATCGGTAGAGCCGTAACCGAAGGCCGCACCCAACACCAATTCATCCATAAAACTGTAATCCAGACCGAAGGTAACCGCCTTTCTGTCGGCTTTGAAGCCCCGTTCGCTGCCGGTATTGGCTTTTTCGCCGACGTTGAATTGACCTTTCAGAAAGAAACCTAACGGGCTATCGCGAAACGGCTGTTCGTTTGGATCATCCCCAGCCGCCCCGCCCCGAGCCGGGCCTAATGCTGTCATCAACGCCTTGCCGACCGGTATGGTTTCGCCATTGACATTAATGGTGGAATAACCCAATAAGGAGGCGCTTTGCTGTTGGGAGTTGCGCAGATTAACGATGCGGCCATGCACCACGGAAAATTGCTTGTAACCAAAATCCACGGCGGCCGCACCTTGCGCCGCCACCGCATCCGGAATCACCGCATTCAGGTCGGCGTTGTTTATTTCATTGCAGCGGGCCAATAAATCGCCGCCAGCTCCCGAGCAAGCACTGGTTAAACCTTCGTAAATTGCTTGCTGATTAGGGGTAAAGGTCGGATCGGCGGTTAAGTTGGGCGTCGAGGTTATTGGCGTAGTGGGCGTAGTGGGCGTCGTTGGCGTGGTGGGGGGCGGAGCGACGTCGTTGTCCGCGATGCTGGCGACTGCTGACGCGCCCGCCGACACCGAATCACCGGTACAGCTTGGCGTTACATTCTGAAGAGATAAGGTCACAGTTTCAGTACTTTCTACCAATGCATCATCGATAATATTGATGGATACCGGCGCACTATCGGTATGAGACCCGCCAAACAAAAAGGGAACGCTGAAAGAAAAGGTGCCGCTCGAAATATTGTAGTCACTGCCTGCGGTTGCACTGCCGCCGGCAGCGACGACATCGCCGCTTATGGTGCAGCCGCCATAATCGCCGGAGCTGCTAGCCAGACTAACGTTAGCCTGGACAACACCATCCGCTTCGTTAAAGTTATAGGACCTGGAAGAAAAATCCAGAGTCCAGGCTTGTACTGAAAATGGTGCGAAAGATAAAGCGGCCGCTGCTACCAGCAATACTTCCTTGGAACTGAATGCAAGGGGTCGAATTGCCCGGTTTAAGCACTGGCGCGAAGACATTGGCGGCATTGCCGTTAGTCCGCATAAACCTGATAATTTTTCTGAATGTAATATAGGTAGGATCATGAGAATTTAGCAGGTTAGATACAGCGTAATTAAAGAATAAAAACCTTGTATGCTAATTATGGCACTGAATACTATCGATGATTCCAAATCATTAGCAAACAGTCTGAATTCTATTATTGACTACCATCATGAACATAGATAAATGCTAGCGCATAAATTCTTAAACCAGTTGTTTCAACAAAAGTTATTGCTAAACGCTGTAGACAAACTCCAACTTCAACCTTTTGTAAAGCAAATCCACTGCCATGGCTAGAGTCCTGTATTGCTGGGAATTAGGGGCCGGCTACGGTCACACTGCCGCATTTCTGCCCATAGCCCGACAACTTAAAAGTCTCGGGCACGAGGTTATATTCGCGCTTAAAGATTTGGAATACGCCGACACTTGGTTAGCTGCCGATCATTTTTGTTACCTACAAGCCCCGATACGCTGGCCTGACAGTCGTCCGCAAGCGCCAGCCTCCAGTTATCCGGGAATTCTACAAAACGCCGGCTTTACCGATGAAACTGCTCTGCTAACCCGAGCAAAAGCCTGGCAATCCCTTTATCGCCATGTAAGTCCTGACTTGATCGTATGCGACCACGCACCGACCGCGTTACTGGCTGCCCGCAAATTTGACACGCCTCGAGCGGGGTTCGGCACCGGCTTTTTTTCGCCGCCGCGCATCAGTCCGATGCCCAATATTCGCCCCTGGTTGCGCGTTAGCGATAAGGCCTTAAACATTATCGAAAGCCAAGTGTTAAACACGACTAACTCGGTTTTAGAGCGTTTGAATACACTACCATTAAGGATTTTGGCGGACTTGTTAGAGTTTACGGAAGATTTTATCTGCACGTTTCCGGAGCTGGACCATTATCGGCAATACCGTAACGCAAATTATTGGGGACCCACCATTTTGCAGACGGACGGCATGGAGCCGATCTGGCCGAGCGTCGGAGCCGAAAAAATATTCGTCTATTTGCACCCGGAATATCCCAGCCTGGAAGTGTTGCTAAAACAGTTGCGCGCGTCACCTTGGTCGATATTGGCGCACATACCCGGCACAACACCCGTATTTATAGAAAAAAACAGCAGCGCCAATCTACACATTACTCCGCAACCGGTAATCATCTCGACTGCTGCCAAACAATGCGATTTGGCTATTTGCCATGGCGGTATGGCGACATTGTCGGCATTTTTACTGTCTGGCAAACCCTTGCTGGCATTGCCTTTTCAGCTCGAACAACTGATCAGCGCTCAAAACCTCGCCGCTCTGGGCGCGGGCACTTACATCACGGCGGAAAGCAAAAACCCTAACTACAAGGCAGCCCTGACTGAGTTATTGCGTCATTCGAAACACACGCAGGCCGCCCAGCAGTTTGCGGAAAAGTACGCCGATTTCTCGCCCGCCCAGCAAGCTATCGATATTGCCAAGCGTTGCGAGATGTTGATGAAAAACGCTTACATCAACGGCAGCAACTGATCGAGAATCTTGCCGTTTGTTACAAAAACCTGCTTGGGAAACACGCCGGGATTACCTTTAAAATCGGTGACCGTCGCGCCCGCCTCTTTGGCGATCAACACACCCGCCGCGATGTCGTAAAGATTCAACTCCTGCTCCCAAAAGGCATCGACCTGGCCATCCGCAACCGTGCATAAATCCAGCGCGGCGGAACCCAGGCGCCGCTGACCGGTAGTGGCTTGTGCGATACGATTAAATCGCGGCAGGTTGTTGTCCTCCAAATACTGACGCAGGCACGCGAAACCGGTGGATACCATGCTGCTGGCCAAACTGGTTTCATCCGAAACCCTGATAGGTTTGCCGTTTTTCCAAGCGCCCTTACCTTTTTCCGCGCAGTAATAATCGTCCAAGGCCGGGCCGTAAACCGCGCCCATTCTCAATTCGCCGTCAATTTCCAAGGCTACACTAATGCCCCAAAAATACTGGCCTTTCGAGAATGAATGGGTACCGTCAATCGGATCAACGATCCAGCGGCTGGTTTGATTGGCGGTTTGACCGCTTTCCTCGCCCCAAAAACCGTACTCGGGACACTGCTCGCCGAGAGCTTGTTTCAGATAATTTTCCACCGCAACATCGGCATCGGTGACCAAGTCGCGCGCACTTTTTTTGTTGATCGCCAGAGAATCTAAGTCGTTGAAATATTGCATCGCCACATCGCCGGCGGCGCGAACGATGGTTTCTAAAGCTTCGAGAGTAATGGGCATGATTTTCCTGATTTTATAGGGATGCGGGCAACACGGCCATCCGCCCTGCCCGCAAAGAGAAGCCTGTAGTTTAAGCGCTAATGTTTACAGATTGTGGTAGCCGGTTTCTTCGTGCAACACAATATCCAGACCTTGCTGCTCTTCGTCTTCGCTGACGCGCAAACCGATGAACACGCCGATGAGTTTCAATAAAACGTAGCTGAACAAA
Organism: Methylomonas sp. PHL2-19; assembly: GCF_059331595.1. Taxonomy (NCBI): domain Bacteria; kingdom Pseudomonadati; phylum Pseudomonadota; class Gammaproteobacteria; order Methylococcales; family Methylococcaceae; genus Methylomonas; species Methylomonas sp. PHL2-19. The sequence goes on along the minus strand of NZ_CP196839.1, from coordinate 2,124,380 downwards.
GCGCTCCAGGCCGCCGTCACTAAAACCGCAAGCGTTTGCACGCCGACTTGCTGGGCAATAGTCACGCCGTTCAATCCCAAGCCGCCGAAACTTTCAGCAGCAAACACGCCGGTTAAAATCGAACCGACGCAGCCGCCGACGCCATGTACCGGAAACACGTCCAAGGAATCGTCGATTTTCAAACGGCGTTTGACGAATTGCGTGGCGTAAAAACACACGGCGCCAGCCACAATACCAATAACCAAACCACCCATGGGCCCGACAAATCCAGAGGCCGGCGTAATGGTGCCCAAGCCGGCGACCATCCCGGTGACGATACCTAAAACACTGGGCTTACTAAAACGCAGCCATTCAATGGTCATCCAGGTTAAAGCACCGGCGGCCGCGGCGATATGAGTCACGGCAATCGCCATCCCTGCACTGCCGTCGGCTTTTAACGCGCTACCACCGTTGAAGCCGAACCAGCCGAACCAGAGCATCCCGGCACCCGTAACCACCATGGTCATATTATGCGGCGGCATCGCCACCGTGGGAAAGCCTTTACGGCGCCCCAACACTAATGCCGCCACCAGAGATGCCACTCCGGCGTTGACGTGAATCACAATCCCGCCGGCGAAGTCCTTCGCACCCATCGCCGCCAGCCAGCCGTTGCCCCATATCCAATGGCAAATCGGCATATACACCACAATCAGCCAAAGTCCGCTAAACCACAGCATGGCTGAAAACTTCATCCGTTCGGCAAACGCGCCAACGATCAAGGCCGGGGTAATAATCGCAAAAGTCATTTGAAACATGAAAAACACGGTTTCCGGAATATCGCCGATCAAAGTTTGCGTGTTCATGTCCGGCAGAAAGATCTTGCTGCCGCTCCCCAAAAACGGCTGCCAACTGCCGCCATCGGCAAATACGAAGCTGTATACACCGGCCAGCCACAGTAGTGATACCAGACAGGTAATCGCAAAACATTGCATCAATACCGACAGCACGTTCTTGCTTCTGACCAAACCGCCATAAAACAGCGACAGGCCAGGAATGGTCATGAATAAAACCAGCGCGGTGGAGGTTAAAACCCAAGCGGTGTTGGCTTGGTTAATGCCTTCGGCCCAAGCCTGCTGCGGCAACATCAAGCTGTATGCCATTAGCATCAGCGTTCTTTTTATTGTTGTCATTGTCTTTCACTAGATGATGTGTGTTGTTATTTTTAAGCTGTCTATAAACAACAAAATCGCCCTGGTCTGCGAATTTCGCGCAGACCAGGGCGATTTTTGATGTTCTACTGCTTTTTGTTTTTTGTTGAAGACTTAGATAGCGTCTTCTCCGGTCTCGCCGGTTCTGATACGGATAATCTGTTCCAGGTTGGTCACAAAAATTTTACCGTCGCCAATTTTGCCGGTGTTTGCGGCTTTGACGATGGTTTCCACGGCTTGGTCGACAACGTGTTCCGCAACTGCAATTTCCAGCTTGACCTTAGGCAGAAAATCCACCACGTACTCAGCGCCGCGATATAACTCGGTATGGCCTTTTTGCCTGCCAAAGCCTTTTACTTCGGTCGCCGTTACACCAGCCACCCCGATCTCGGACAAGGCTTCCCTGACGTCGTCCAGCTTGAATGGTTTGATAATCGCTGTAATTAATTTCATGCTATCCCCAAATTCGAATGATTAAAAAGCTGTTTCGTCACTGTTGCCACCATAATAAATAATTCCGGTAGAACCTACAATTTACCCGAGCAAAAGCACCAAAGTAGTGCTTCATGATAACAAAAACGGGCAGCCATCGCCGACCACCCGTTTCTTTTCGCGTTAACCGCAGCTTTCAACCCTAAACGTGATAAGCGGTTTCGCCATGCTCGGTGACATCCAGACCTTCGCGTTCGGTCGCTTCGCTAACCCGCAGACCAAGAGCCACATCGGCAATTTTGAAGGCAATGAAGGACACCACGCCGGACCAAACGATGGCGATGCCTACACCCCAAGCTTGGCTGGCAAGCTGGGTAAGCACACTGTAGTCAGGCAAGGTTGCGTTGGTGACGTAGTCCCAGACGCCGGTACCACCCAAATCAGGGCTGGCAACCACAGCAGTACCCAAGGCGCCGATAATACCGCCCACCCCGTGCACACCAAACGCATCCAGCGAGTCGTCATAACTCATCGCGTGTTTCAAAAAGGTTACCGACCAGAAGCATACTGCGCCGACCACCAAGCCCAAACCGATAGCACCCATCGGCCCTGACCAGCCGCAAGCAGGCGTAATCGCAACTAAACCGGCAACCGCGCCTGAGGTAGCGCCCAACATGCTAGGTTTACCACGCACAGCCCATTCCGCACCCATCCAGGCCAGAGTTGCCGCCGCTGCCGCCAACAATGTGTTGACGAAAACCAATGCCGCCAGACCGTTGGCTTCCAGGTTGGAACCTGCATTAAAGCCAAACCAGCCTATCCATAACAAGGATGCGCCTATCATGTTCATCGTCACGCTGTGCGGCGCGATAAATTCTTTACCATAACCAATACGCTTGCCTATCATTAAACAACCGACCAAGCCGGCGATACCGGCGTTGATATGTACCACGGTGCCGCCGGCAAAATCCAAGGCGCCTTTTTGGAATAAAAAGCCCGCAGTCGCGCCTGCTGTTTCAGCTGCAGCGGCATCGGTATACGCATCGGGGCCTGCCCAGTACCAAACCATATGCGCCATCGGTAAGTAGCAAAAGCTAAACCAGATCACGGTAAACAACAGCACCGCTGAAAATTTAACCCGCTCGGCAAATGCGCCGATGATCAACGCGGGCGTGATGGCCGAGAAAGTCAGCTGGAACGCTACATAAATAAATTCAGGTACATAAGCCCCTTTGCTGAAAGTGGCCGCCATCGAATCCGGGGTAATACCCTTCAAAAATGCCTTGCTGAAACCGCCGAAGAAGGCGTTACCCTCGGTAAACGCGACGCTGTAGCCGAACGTCGCCCACATAATCGCCGTCAACGAGAAGATAACAAAGACTTGCATCAAGATAGACAGCATGTTTTTGGCTCGCACCATACCACCGTAGAACAAGGCCAAGCCAGGTATTACCATTAAAGCAACCAGTACGGTTGCAACTATCATCCAGGCGGTATCGCCTTTGTTAACGGTGGCTTGCACGGCCGGTGCCGCCACTTCTTCCGCAAACGCCATGCCCGAGAGTCCAAACAGCGCGAACAGCGCCATGCCTGTTAAATATTTCATTGTTGGTTTCCCCATCTTCATATTAAAGAGCTTCTTCGCCGGATTCGCCGGTTCTGATCCGAACCACCTGCTCCAGATCGGTTACAAAAATTTTGCCATCGCCGATCTTCCCGGTATTGGCTACTTTCACAATCGCTTCGACGGCTTGCTCAAGCAAAGCATCCGCAACCGCTACCTCGATTTTTGCTTTGGGTAAAAAATCCACCACATATTCGGCACCACGATACAGTTCCGTATGGCCCTTTTGCCGACCAAAGCCTTTTACTTCAGTAACCGTCACGCCAGATACACCGATATCCGACAACGCCTCACGCACGTCGTCTAGCTTAAACGGCTTAACCACCGCTGTTATCAGTTTCATAGTTCAACACCTCTTTGCTTGAGTTAATAAATTCCCGAAACAAGCAAAGCATGATGCATGCCACTATTTATTCCCCTGATTTTTAAAGCTTTATTAAACACATCCATTAAAAGGACAACAGAATCGCACCAAACCAGTGCAACGCTTTTTGGATTGCACCATTGCAACTCAATACCACCCTACAGGCCTTGATCTGCCAGTTTCAGTGGTTTGCTTTAAGAATAAATAGGGCTTTGTCGCAACATAGCAACACTGCATTACTTTGGTGCAACAAAAAGAATTTGCACCATTGCGAATCATGAACTAGTCTACATATGCCGCCTATCTTATTGATTTTTAATAAATCGAATATGGCCTAAAAACTGCTATAGAATCTTCAGTAGTCACTGAACCAAGGGGATAACCACCATGAGAAACAACACAACGTTAACAAAATCACACAGCCGCGCTTGCTTAGCCGGGTTAATGGTGATTTGCAGTGCCTCCGCTAGCGCGGACAGCTGGACAGAAGCATCCGGACTACTGGGTGCAGCGGGGATTGACCCAAACGCATCGAAATTCATGACCGATCATAATCTGAAGGTTGGCGGCTGGCTGAACAGTAGCGTCGGCGCCAACATGAATAGCAACGGTGACGGTTTTAACGGCCCAGTGACATTCAACGACCGTAGCGGTGAATTGCAACTCAACCAGTTGTATCTGTATTTGCAAAAAGCTATCAATGTGAACGGCGACTCTTTCGACATCGGCGGTCGCGTCGATGTGATGTACGGTACCGATGCCGCGTTTACACAAGCTTACGGTTCATTCGGATTCGACCCCGGCACCCTAGCGGACAGTGACCGTGGCAACTGGGATCTGAATTTGAGCGGACACGGGGAGCGCTTCTACGGCTTGGCATTACCACAAGCATACGCCGAGTTTAACCTCCCATTCGGTAATGGTATCGCAGTCAAAGCCGGGCACTTTTATACTCCAATCGGTTACGAAGTAGTTACCGCTCCCGATAACTTCTTCATCACCAAACCCTACACTATGCAATATGGCGAACCATTTACCCATACTGGCATACTCGCAACCTACGCTTTCAATCCGAATTGGACAGTAATGGGCGGTGCAGTTACCGGAAGCAACTCGGGCGGCTGGGACGGCAACTGGGACAGAGACCTGGGCAACTGGGCTTGGTTGGGCGGGGTAACCTGGACAAGCGACGACGCCGGCACATCTCTGGCTATTACTTCAACGGCTGGCGAACGCTCCGAAAACAGCAAAGACACATGGGCCATGTACAGCATCGTCGGCAAGCACAATTTCACCGACAAGTTGCATTATATCATTCAACACGATCACGGTTTTGCCAATAATATCTGGACCGGGAACGCAAGCCTTGCAGGGCTTCCAGACGGCAGGGAAGACGCCGAATGGTATGGCGTCAACCAATATTTGATTTATGACGTCAACGACAAAGTCTCAGCCGGTCTGCGTGCAGAATGGTTCCGTGATCATAACGGCATCCGAGTTCTCGGCCCTGGCCGTTGCTATGCTGCAGCAGGCACAGTCGGCGACAACTTCGCTTGTGGCAGCAACTACGGCGCTAACTATGTCCCGTTTCAAGAAGCCAGCGGATATTACGCCGTTACAGCCGGCTTGAGCTACAAACCGGCAAAATGGTTGAACTTGCGTCCAAACTTGCGTTACGACTTTACCGATAATGCTAAAGCGTTCGACAACGGTACACGCCACAACCAATTCTTGGTTACTGCGGACGTAGTCATCACTTTCTAAGTTGGTAGCCTAAGTAAATCATCGTTATAAAGCTGTACGCCTCCATTGCGTTGAAAGCCCTTTGGAGGCTCTGTTTGTTATAGCTCTTTACTACGTTTGATGATATTGTTAAATCGTTTAAGCTTCTCAACCAAAACAACTACAACCTACGGAGACCCTCACTAATGTCTGTTGATCACGTTCTGAAATTAATTCAAGAAAACGACGTTAAATTTGTCGACTTCCGCTTCTGCGACACTCGCGGTAAAGAACAACACGTTACTTTCCCAGCGCACACCATCGACGAAGACACCTTTGAAGAAGGTAACATGTTTGACGGTTCGTCCATCGCCGGCTGGAAACACATCAACGAATCGGACATGATTCTGATGCCGGACCCCAGCACCGCGGTTATCGATCCTTTCTTCGACGACAAAACCCTGATCTTGCGTTGCGATATTATCGAACCGAAAGACATGCAAGGTTACGCTCGTGACCCACGCTCTATCGCCAAACGCGCTGAAGCCTATTTGCAATCTACCGGTATCGCCGACACCGCGTTCTTCGGTCCTGAAAACGAATTCTTCATTTTTGACGACGTCCGCTGGAACACCAGCATGGGTGGCTGCTCCTACCAAATCGACTCAGAAGAAGCCGGCTGGAACTCAGAAAAAGTTTACGAAAACGGCAACATCGGTCACCGTCCAGGCGTTAAAGGTGGTTACTTCCCCGTACCGCCAGTCGATTCATTCCAAGACATGCGCTCTGCAATGTGCCTAGTTCTGGAAGAAATCGGCCAAACCGTTGAAGTACACCACCACGAAGTGGCAACTGCCGGTCAGTGCGAAATCGGTGTTAAATTCAATACTTTGGTTAAAAAAGCCGACGAAGTACTGGGCTTGAAATACGTGATTGCCAACATCGCGCACGCTTACGGCAAAACCGCAACCTTCATGCCTAAACCACTGGTTGGCGACAACGGCAGCGGCATGCACGTTCACCAATCTTTGGCTAAAGGCGGCGTCAACCTGTTCACCGGCAACCTGTATGGCGGTTTGTCAGAAACCGCGCTGTACTACATTGGCGGCATCATCAAACACGCCAAGGCATTGAACGCTATCACCAATCCATCAACCAACAGCTACAAACGTCTGGTTCCTGGTTTTGAAGCGCCTGTGATGCTGGCTTACTCAGCACGTAACCGCTCTGCGTCTATCCGTATTCCTTACGTCACCAACCCTAAAGGTCGCCGTATCGAAGTACGTTTCCCAGACTCCACCGCTAACCCATACTTGGCGTTTTCTGCTATGTTGATGGCGGGTCTTGACGGCATCCAAAACAAAATTCACCCAGGTGAAGCGATGGATAAAGACTTGTACGACTTGCCACCAGAAGAAGAAAAAGCGATTCCACAAGTGGCGTTCTCTCTGGACGAAGCCTTAGCGGCTCTGGATGCAGACCGCGAATTCTTGACTCGCGGCGGTGTATTCACCGACGACGTAATTGATGGCTACATCGCATTGAAACAAGAAGACGTGACTCGTCTGCGCATGAGTACTCACCCTGTTGAGCTGGATATGTACTACAGCCTATAAATAGTTAAGCCCGTTCTTAGCCTGTACTATCCCAAAACCCCGCAAGTCATAGGCTTCGCGGGGTTTTTTATGCACTGGCGCGCACCCTCACGAGAAATAGTCAAATCTGGTGTATGGCTGATTTGAATCAGGCGGCCATCTGCTGTGTTTCTTCTGTTTTCTCCGGTTCCATAATGACAGCCATGCCGTCCTGAAAACGAATGCCCTCAATCACATCCGGCAATCGTTTAAAGCCGCGTATCTTGCGCCAACTCTTCTCGGCGGTTAACGCCAATTGGAACACCAAGCCCAACAAGGTATTGCGGGACACGCAGTTCTTGGTGCGGGTGGTCCGATGGCGAATCGTCGCAAAGCTGGATTCGATCGGATTTGTCGTCCGAATGTGTATCCAGTGCTCGGCGGGAAAGTCGTAAAAGGCCAATAGCGATTCACGGTCTTTTTCCAACACGCCCACCGCCTTGGGGTACTTGGCTTCAAAGTCACGCAAGAACGTGTCGAAGGCTTGATTGGCCAGGGCTTTGGTTTCCGCCATCCAGATTTCTTTCAGCCCCGCCTTGGCCTTGCCTTGGATTGAATCGGGTAGCGTCGCCAGCACATTCGCCGTCTTATGCACCCAGCAGCGCTGGTGTTGTGTGGTGGGCCAAGCTTCGTTGATGGCTGCCCAGAAACCCAAAGCGCCGTCGCCGGTAGCCAGTTTCGGCGCGTCCTGTAGACCTCGCGTTTGTAAATCCTGCAAAACACTCAGCCACGAGGCTTTCGATTCCCGATAACCGTCCGATAAGGCCAGCAAGCGCTTTTCACCCTGTTCGTTGACTCCGATGATGACCAATAGGCACAGCCGATCATCCTCGCCACGCAGGGTCGAATAGATGCCGTCGGCCCAGACATACACAGTGCGCTCCTTCGATAAATCTCGCCGATTCCAGGCCAGATAATCCTCGGCCCATTGGGCTTTCAGGCGGCTAACCACGGCAGGTGACAAGCCTTTGGCATCGTCACCCAGCAACACCGATAAGGCCGACTGCATGTCGCCGGTGGAAATGCCGCGCAAATACAGCCAGGGTAAGGCCGCTTCCACCCGTTTTGTCTTGCGAACATACGGCGGCACCAGCGACGAGTTGAACTTGATCCTGCCGCCGGAACGGTCTCGAACCTTGGGGATTTTGACCGTCACGTTACCCACGCCCGTCACGATCTCCCGCTCCGGCAAATAGCCATTACGCACCACGGTTTGCCGGCCCCGTAAATCGGTAACCTTGGCGTATTCGCCCAGAAAAGCCTGTAGCTCCGCCTCAACGGCTTGTTGGATCAAGGCTCTAGCACCCGTCTTCAACAAATCCGTCAAAGGATCGTTAATCCCACTGGCATTATTCCAGTCTTTTGCATTATCTTTGTTCATGGCGTCTCTCATTTTGCTGTTATTCGATCTCGACAATCTCATTTCAGCAGAGGGCGCCACCTTTCATCAAGTCGGGCCGTACACCAGATTTAGTTATAACTCCACCCTCACACACCTGTACCGCTTTTTAGGTGCGTAGAAGAACACCTATTTGTCATCCTCCGGCAATTCAGGCTCGTTCCATGTCCCCCGCTTATGGGCTTCCATCACGGTTTGCCACCCATCCTCCAGTTCCTTTTCAGTGATACCAAGTTGCTGAAGAATGCCATTAAGGCCGGACGGCACTTCAAGCGTTGGCTTGGCAATATTATTGGCGCGCGGCACGCCCTTTGGAGAAGATGAAATTATTACGCTGCCATTGATAGGTTTGATGGCTCCTCTAGTACACCGCGCCTGATCGTCGGTATACAAGGTTTTTCCATCGACCACACATTTCATGGGTTCGGCTAACGCCTGACAAACCGGTAAAAATGCGAATATGCTAAAGCCCATTAAAAATAGTATTTTCACGGCCTAATTCCATTGGTTTAAAAGAAAGACATTCGCAGCTCGAACGCAAAGTGCATCGAAAAACCGGCACCCAATTTTTTTCGCAAGCAACCTTTACCGACAAGTCTAGTTTGGAATGCCCCTGCTCATTCGATTCGAGATGCTGTTTATAATCTCACAACGGAGGTACATTAATTGCTTTTCAACTGAAGGGGGCATAGCTCCTTTGTTCCCGATACCCTTTCCTCAGCACTATTTAGGCGACAATTATGGCTATCAGCGTCTTCGATATTTTTAAAATCGGCATCGGACCTTCCAGTTCTCATACTGTGGGGCCCATGCGGGCAGCAATGACGTTTGTCAATAATCTGGAACAGCGAGGTGTTATTGATGAGGTACAACGCCTGCGCATCGAATTATTCGGTTCGCTTGGTGCGACAGGTAAAGGCCATGGCACCGACAAAGCGATATTACTTGGCCTGGAAGGCGAAGCACCCGATTTGATTGACCCCGCCATCATCCCACAACGGCTATCCGCAATCCGCGAATCCGGAGCAGTTAGGCTATTGCAGCGTTACCCGGTAGCGTTCAACGAGAAAGCCGATTTGCTGTTTCAACGTAAAGTACTTCCCTACCACTCCAATGGCATGCGCTTTAGTGTGTTTGGCGTAAACGGCGCCGAACTGCTGCAAAGCGATTACTATTCGGTAGGCGGCGGGTTTGTCGTGACCGACGCGGCAGCCGCAGCGGACAGGCTGAGCAATGACGACACCTGCCTACCCTATCCTTTCAAAACGGGTGCAGCGATACTAAAACTGTGCGCGACACATAACAAATCAATCAGCGACTTGATGCTGAGCAATGAAAAAGCTTGGTTGGGTGAAGAGGAAATCCGCGAGAAATTATTGAACATTTGGCAGGTGATGCAAGCCTGCGTCAAACGAGGTCTGCATGAAGAAGGGGTTATGCCGGGCGGCATGAAAGTCAGGCGCAGAGCGGCCAATCTCTACCGGCAGTTGAGCGGCGAAATTCCTCGGCAAACTCCCAGCATGCCGGTGGGAACCATGGAATGGGTAAACTTATTTGCACTTGCCGTCAGCGAGGAAAATGCTTCCGGCGGACGGGTCGTAACTGCACCCACCAACGGCGCTGCCGGCATCATCCCGGCGGTATTACATTATTACTGGCGCTTTTGCGATGGTGCGAATGAAGAAGGGGTGATTCGCTTCTTGTTGACGGCAGCTGCAATAGCGATTCTGTATAAAGAAAACGCCTCGCTATCCGGCGCCGAAGTCGGCTGTCAGGGCGAAGTCGGGGTCGCTTGCTCTATGGCTGCCGGCGCACTGGCCGAAGTATTGGGCGGCACGCCCGAGCAGGTGGAAAATGCCGCCGAAATTGGCATGGAGCATAACTTGGGCTTGACCTGCGACCCTGTTGGCGGTTTGGTGCAGGTGCCCTGCATCGAGCGTAACGCGATGGGTTCGGTTAAGGCTATCAACGCGGCGCGCATTGCCCTGCGCGGCGACGGCAAACATTTTGTATCGCTGGACAAGGTAATCAAAACCATGCGCGAAACCGGCGCCGACATGAAAACCAAATACAAGGAAACCTCACGCGGCGGTTTGGCGGTGAATCTGATTGAATGCTGACAACGGCTTAAACGCAATCTCAAGCTGTTTTATATACCCTCTTTCGCAAGAATCTCCAGCGCAGCGTCGCCCCTGCATGGAAACGGGTAGCCAATCACATAAATGGTACGCTGCGAATAAGATTTTCTGCGCTGATCGGCTTTGAGAACCTTCTGCATGAGGGAATGACGAGCTTTTAGGCGCCGGTTTTAAACGCTATTCACGCTATCCTTACAAATTACCTTTCGCCTTAATGCCTTTAGTCTATTGAAGGCCACACAAGCCCGGGCCTCGACGAGCACAGCCTGAACGGCATAAGCGTAATAAACAGGACCGGGTAAACAATAAAACTAGCCATGCGTCCGGAAGTCGGTCGTTTTTTCACCATCATCATAAATAGCTTGGCCCCTGCCCAGAATACCGTCCCGGCCGGAAGCCGCGAATGCCATGATCTGCTCAGTCGTTTCCTGCGGAACTTGCAATTGATTGAGGCTGCTTTGCAACAGTTCCAACACCACATCGTAGTTATCGTCAATGGGCTGTAATCTTAAAAAATGGGAATGTCCGGGACATAGCAGGGTCAGATGGGGTTTCTCGTCGCTACCGACTAGATCGCCCGTAACGAACATCTCCAAAAACGCAAAGTCTCGATTATTGACCAAACTGGGCTTGGCGTTCCCTCTGGCAAAAGCCGCCGCAAAATAATCATCAGCCAATTCGGCAAGTTTTTTAGGCTCGACCGGCTCTGCGCTGAGCAAAGCATTAACAAGTTGCTTCAGCGGTTTGGTTTGTTCTTCTATGGGCCTGGAGTAAAAATACCGGTTGATACGATAGTCATCGAGCATGCCGGCATAGAAAATGTCCACGATTTTGGACACCAGGTTCTCGTCAATTTTTGGCAATAGTTTATCGTTCATCGTTTTATCCCCCGTTTTTGTAGTTAACCAGCTTATTTGCTTAAGTCAAATACCGCATGAGTAGGTCCCTTTTGCGTCTATTAACCGCAGCACCAGAGTATAAGTCCGATCCGATAATATCCGCTTAAACGTTTTTCAAAAATCAGCGTCCGCCAGCTAAAGACATAGCCTCTGAAAAAAAAATTTTTAGCAAACAACATTAAAGTCCAATGTTAAGTCTCTGAAGATACGTAACATTGAAAAATCGCGCCACAGATGTCGTTTAAAAACCACTTGAAATCCTTGTTTAACATAGGAAAATCGCGCCCGAAGCGAGGTTTTTTTAGACGCTGTTCACACTTTATTCGATCAAATGAGGAGGCATTATGAAAATTGCACTTGTCGCTATGGCCGGAGTCACTATCGGGGCGCTGATAGCTATTTCAGCTTTTCAATTATTGAAAGTCATTTTTCAAGAAATGTACAAAATGGCAGCTGAAGCTTGGTATAGCCCCGAACAACATTAAAGCGGCCCGTATACATCCTTGCGGACGGGTTAAGTAACAGGCGAAAACCAGCCCTTCGCTCGCCCCCCAGCTTTAATGCCCATACTCAAAAAAATGCCCCGCCGGTTTCCCGACGGGGCATTTTCTTTATCAACGTTGCTCTAACAGCCCGCTTTGTCTAGCACGCACTGTGATAAGGTATTTGACCGAATTATCAGTCGTTACCGCCAAATACGCCCAACAGTTGCAGTAAGCTGGTGAACAGGTTGTAGATGGACACGTACAATGACACGGTAGCTAAAATGTAGTTGGTTTCGCCACCGTGGATGATTTCACTGGTTTGATACAAAATCATACCGGACATCAACAATACGAACATCGCGGAAACCGCCAACGACAGCGCGGGTACCGAGAACAGTAACGCAGCCAAACCCGCGAAGAACGCTACCAGAACGCCCACCATCAGGAAGCCGGCCATAAAACTAAAATCCTTGCGGGTGGTCAAGGCATAGCCTGACAAGCCAAGGAAAATCACGCCGGTACCGCCCAGTGCGGTTAAAATTAGTTCATGACCGTTGCTGAACGCATGTATATACATGTTTAAAATCGGCCCCAAGGTCATCCCCATGAAACCGGTCAATGCAAACACAAACACCAAGCCCAAAGCACTGTTACTGAAACGGGTGGTTAAAAACAGCAGGCCGAAATAGCCTACCATGGTGATAATCAAGCCCGGATGCGGCAAATCCAGCGTCATGGCTACCGCAGCCATAGCGGCGCTGAACAGCAAAGTCATCGATAGCAATAAATAAGTATTCTTTAAAACCTTATTGGTCGCCAGTATGCCGGCTTCCGAACGAGCAGTTGCAGTATTTAAACGCATGATCAGTTATCCTCTCAAAGTTACAAGTAATGCTATGACCGCGCAACGGCCCTGGAGTTTCAAGGCATTGTCGGTACCGTCTGCTAGTATACCTAAAGAAATTGCACATACGAGGTTAAATAGGACATGAGCCCCACCCCCTACGAGTTAATCGGCGGCGAGAATGCGTTGCGCAGCCTGGTCGACAGATTCTACTTTTACATGGATATTCTGCCGGAAGCCCAGGGCATCCGGGCCATGCATGCCCCCAGCTTGGCAAGCGCCAAAGACAAATTATTTAAGTTCTTCTCCGGCTGGCTGGGCGGCCCCAATTTGTTTATCGAAGAATTTGGCCATCCCATGCTGCGCGCCAGACACTTTCCGTTTCAAATTGGCGAATCGGAGCGCGATCAATGGATGCTATGCATGAACAAAGCCTTGGATGAAATTGAGACAGACCCACGCCTGCGCGAAAACATCCGTACCGCCTTACAACAACTCGCGACGCATATGATCAATCAAGAAGCCACGGGAAGCTGAGCCAAATGTCATTATCCAAACAATTGTTAATCCTGATATCCGCGCTGTTTTTGATGATCTTCAGCGTCAATTTCGCATTGAGCGTCAACAACATCAAGGACTATCTGGAAGGCGAATCAAAAAACCATGCCCAAGATACGGCCACCTCGCTGGGTCTATCGCTTAGCCCTTACATGGTCGATAACCGCGATCCGGTGATTAAAACCATGATGAGCGCCATTTTTGATATGGGTTATTACAAGGAAATCAGGCTAGTCGACGCCGACAACAAAGAACTGGTAGCCCTGAGCAGCGATAAACGCATAGAAGGTGTGCCGGACTGGTTTACCGAACTGCTGCCCATGACATCGGCCACCGCCGAAAGCGAAATCAGCTCTGGCTGGAACATGAGCGGCGTGATCTACGTGACAGTCAACTCCGGCTATGCCTATTTAAAACTGTATGAGCAAGCCAAATCCGGATTTTATTATTCCCTGGCGGCATTTTTACTATCCATTGCCTTGTTAGCCTTGTTATTGCGCGTCACGCTGGCATCGCTAAGTAGAATCGATTTACTGGCTCAGCAGATCAGCGACGGCCATTTCGAAAGCATAGAAGCCTTGCCCTGGACCCGCGAAGTGCGCAACGTGGCGGCATCGATGAACACCATGTCGCATAAGATCAAAACTACGATAGCAGCGTTGCATGGCAAGCTGGATCAAATGGGCGCCAGCCTGTTACGCGATGACTTGACCGGGCTGTATAAAAAATCCGTGTTCGAAACCGACATGAAAAATTTGGCATTGGAAGACGCCGATGCTTTTGTAGTTTTGATTAAAATCGATAGCTTGGTCGATCTGGTCAAAGAGCGCGACAGCGACGTGATCGATCAATTCTTACAAGCGTTTGCCGCCATCCTGGGAAAAATCGCCGATCTGGCTGGAGCACAAGCCGGCAAAGCTTATCGATTCTACGGCGCCGAATTTGCACTCGTACTGAAGCTTGGGAATTCGGAACAATTGGAAGAGTTGATGAAAACCTTGAGCAACGAAGTAACCGAATTGGGCGAACGTTACCAAAAAACCGATTTGGCCCACATCGGCGTGGTTGCTTTCAATCCGCTGCTGACCACCGAAATTTTATTGGAAGCCGCCCACGAAGCTTATGAACAAGCGCATCTGATCGGCACTAACAGTTATTTCATCCGCACCGGCGATAATTTTGCGCGTGATATTGCCACCTGGAAGGACTTGGTCTTCGATTGCGTCGATAACGACGGTTACTCGGTTTGGTATATTGGCCAGATCGCCGCATTCAGTAGCGGCGAACTGTTGATGGAAGAGGCTTTCATTCAGGTACACGATAAACAGGGCGGCCTGGTGGCCATCGGTCCATTCATCTCGATTGCCGAAAAATTCGCCAAAATCGTCGATCTGGATAAAGGTGTGATACGCATCGCGCTAGATCATATTCAACACAATCACATCGAGCACGCCATCGCCGTCAACGTATCGACCCGCACTATCAAAAACAGCGATTTCCGGCTCTGGTTGGAAAAACTAATCAAACAAAATCCGGCGGAAGCCAAAAAGCTGGTATTCAGTTTGTCGGCTTATGCCGTCGTCAAGGATATAGGCGCCTATCAGGCCTTCATAGAGACTGTGCATGCTTGGGGCGCCCGGGTGATGATCAAGCGCTTCGAAACCCAATCCATGTCGGCGGAATTGGTCAAACGCCTGAAACCGGACTTTATCCGCCTGGCCCGCGACATCGGCAACGGCATCGACAGTTCCTCGCAAAAACACGCTTTTGTGCAAACCATGCAAGAAATTTCCACATTGCTGGATATTTCCATCTTGGCGGAAAACGTGCAATCGGATCAGGATTATCGCCGCTTAAAGGCGATAGGAATCGTCGGTGCCAGCCGTTAACAAGGGCGCACTCAACGCTGCCAAAATCGCTATTATCGCCTTCAGCCTGTGTTTCGGCATTGCGCTGGCAGCCGGCCTGTTAATCGATCAGAGTCTGCTGGATAGAGTCGAAAAAAAATACGGTGCGGCCGCCAAGCAACGTTTTGTGGACTGGCAAAGTTTGATCGAGAACGGCAAGAGCTGGCCTGAAGCAGAGAAATTGGAGCGGGTGAATAATTTTTTCAACGGTAACGTCGAGTTTGTTGACGATATTATCCTGTGGCAAAAAACCGATTACTGGGCGGCACCTACCGAGTTTCTGGCTAAAGGCGCCGGCGATTGCGAAGATTACTCCATCGCCAAATATTTTACTTTGGTAGAAATGGGCGTCGATGAAAGTAAATTGCGGATTACCTACGTCAAGGCTTTGGAACTGAATCAGGCGCACATGGTATTAACCTATTTCGACTCGCCGCGCGCGGTACCCTTGGTGCTGGACAATCTGAAGCCGAGCATAGTCCCGGCTACGCAGCGCAGCGACTTACAGCCCGTATACAGCTTTAACGGTACCGGCTTATGGCTTGCCAAAAGCAAAGGCTCCGGGCAACATGTCGGCGGTTCGGACCGCTTGAGCATGTGGACCGAACTTAAATTAAGAATGCTGGAATCGCCTTTTTGAACAAGCAAACCACCCCCTTACCTTACAAGCTGCGCCGCAGCAGCCGGGCCAAAAACACACGCATCGTGGTAACCGCCGACAAAATAGAAGTGGTAGCCCCGCTCAAAGTGTCCGAACGGCACATTCAGGATTTTGTGCAAGCCCAAAAAGACTGGATAGAAGCCGCACTAAAGCGCGTCGCCGGCAGAGTGCAAACCGCCGCCCCCAAGCTAGCACCAAGCGAGTATCGGGATGGCGCGCATATACCCTACCAAGGCCGCCGCTTACCACTAAAAATCACCACCGGCAAAGCCAAAACGGTCCGCATCGAGTTGCTTAACGACGAGATGTTTTGGGTGAAATTACCGGTTGGGATTGCCGATGAACAATACTCCGCACTGATCCAGCAAGCGTTGACACGTTGGATGAAAAACCAGGCCAAACAGCATGTCCAGCAATGGGTTGATCTGCACGCGCCGCGCTTTGCCCTGTTTCCGCGCAGCATCCGCATCAAAACCCAAAAAAGTCGCTGGGGCAGCTGCGGTCCACAAAACGACATCAATATGAATTGGCTACTAATGCTGGCTCCGGCCGCCGTTTTGGAATACGTGGTAGTCCACGAACTTTGCCACATCAAACACAAAAATCATTCTCCGGCTTTTTGGCAATTGGTTGGCGAACACCTACCCGACTTTAAACAACGCCGGCTCTGGCTAAAACAGCACGGCGCCAGCGTGATGCAAGGTCTGTAATTTTGAAAAAATTGGGATTTTATATATTTGCGGCACTGTTTATCTTTGCGGGGCAATTTTTAGTCCATCAGGATTTGGTCAGCGGCACCCCGCCGCCCATAGTGCAAACCACGCTGACCGGCGAAAACCCTATGCCACGCATAAGTAAAGGGCCGGCTGTGTTGTATTTCTGGGCGGAATGGTGCGGGATATGCCGAAGTATGCAGGGCAGCGTCAGCAATGTACTGCGGGATTATCCGGGACTGACTATAGCGGTGCGCTCGGGCGACGACGGCACCTTACAGAACTATCTGAACGACAAACAACTGAACTGGCCGGTTGTGAACGACAACAGCGGCAATCTCGGTCAACGCTATGGGATTAGAGGCGTGCCGGCTGTATTTTTTATTAACGCCACCGGCGAGATTGTCTTTACGACAGTAGGCTATACGTCGGAATGGGGTATGCGTTTTAGACTTTGGCTGGCAGGATTGAGCTGAGTTTATCGAAGTAACAATCTCAATCAATGATCAGCGTGTTCAGCTAAATCACCCAAGGCCGCCAGCTCCCGCTCCAGCAGCTCGCTATCGCCCAGGTTGAGTTCCACCAATCGGCGTAAGTTGGAAATGCTATCTATGTCGATATGCACGCATTTAAAACCCACCCTGTTGGCATCGGCATGGGTTGCTGCCACTTCCATGCTGATACTGATTTCTTCGGATAAATCGAATTTCAAGTTATATAAAGTATCGGCCTGACCGGCTAAGGGCTGCTCACAATCCAACAGGCAACCGCGCAGGGACAGATCAATAATTTTGCAAGGATAGGTTTGACCCGAACCGGTTAACACAGCGCCCGTATGGTAAAAAATCCTGTGAAAACGGCGTTTATCATCGCTTTTTTCAAATGTCATACGCTTAATCCAAGAAAAATTGCATTGAGGTACTGTCAACGACAATCACATCGTTGCGCTGCAACTGTACGGTGCGGTCGCCTAAGGGCTCATCGTTAATCGCCAGCCCCTCATGCCCTTGCAAGGCGGAAAGGAAATAGCCGTCCTTGCGTCTGGCTATCACAATAACCCCTGCGCCTTCGTGGCCCAGGCGGGTCATGGCTTTCTTCAAGCGCAGAATTCGACCGATATGCATGCCGTTCAATACTTGCAAATTGGCTTCGGGGGATTTGACGGCATCTTCCAGCTTTTCATTTAAGGCCCGCACGTCTGCATCGCCAAAGTCGGCTGGCGTCGATACCAGGACTTTTTCCGAAAACTCATCGGTCGTGTGGTAGACGATATAGTGCTTGCCGATATTGATGATGTCGTTGTTTTGCAGACTCCATTCTTTGGTGTGCTGATCGTTGACCAACAGCGGAAATTTTTCGTTCAATTGCTTGAGAACACAAGTGCCGTCTTTAATCACGGCAACGGCATGCGCGGGCGCGACGGCAAGACTATCAACCACTAGGTCATTGGTTTCATCACGACCAATATGCACTACACCAGAATCAAAAACACCTGTATGGATTGCATTGTCTTTAAAATAAACGGTAAATTTCGCCATCTCTGTTGTTCAAGTAATCCCTGCGCCCGGCTAGTAGTATAGCCATTAAAGCCAAGCTTGCAGATTAATCAATAATTATTTTGATATTACATTATTTTTTAAATCCAAACCTATGATAGCCAAAGACTATTTGCATGCATCCAATACCTCTGCGGTGCCCGAATAAATAAAAATATACAGTCGCCAAGCGGCGCGCCATGTGGCAACATCCACGGTTAGACTTTCCCATCAATACATTAAGTCATCGATCATGAATCCAACTCAGCCCCATGCACCAAGCGAGCCCTTGATTTCGCAAGACATCTATATTGCCGGTGTCGACGAGGGTAACGGTAAATCCTTGATCATGTTGGCCATCATCGAAATGTTGTCCGGCTACGCCGACAATATCGGTTTTTTTCGGCCCATTATTCAAAGCGATACCGACAAAGACGATTTGATTCAATTCATTAGCCACCGCTATCAGCTCTCCACACCCTACGATGCCATGTATGGATGTACCAGCGCGGAAGCCAGGCAGCTCTTGGCAAACGAACAGTACGACGAACTGCTGAAAACCATTCTGGCTAAATACCGGGCCTTAAAGGCCCGTTGCGATCATGTGCTCTGCGTCGGCAGCGACTATCGACACGGCAACGCCATTTCCGAATTCGATTTCAACGCCGATGTCGCCAACAATTTGGGCTGCCTGATGATGCCGGTTATGCAGGGCGAAAATCGTAGCGACGAACAAATTTTAAATGGTTTGGCCAGCCTGAAACATTCCATGCACGAGCACGATTGCGAATCGCTGGCCACAGTCATCATCGGGGTCGCGCAAAATCAAATTGCCAGCCTGCGCCACAGCTTGAATCATTCCACTGAATTTCCGGTGTACGTGGTGCCCGCCGAATCGTCCCTGGAAAAACCTACCGTCGGCAATATTGCCAAGGTTATCGGCGCTAAAGTGTTTTCCGGCGAAAACGCCACCATGAGCCGCGAGGTGTACCACTACAAAGTGGCGGCCATGTTGGTGCCGGACTTTCTGGACTATGTGGAAACCGGCGACTTGATCATCACGCCTGGCGATAGATCGGACATCATCATGGCCAGCCTGATGGCCTACAACTCCAGTAACTATCCGCAAATCGCCGGCTTGATATTAACCGGCCACCAACAGCCTGCCCCGCAAGTGCAAAAATTGATCGATGGCCTGGGCGGCACACCGTTTGCGGTACTCGGCGTCGATTCCGACACCTTCACCACGGCTATGCAGGTCAGCCAGGTCACCGCCCGCCTGCATTCGCAAGATGACCGCAAGATCGCCACCGCGCTGGGACTAATCGAAAGTAACATGAATATGGTGGAACTGCGGCTGCGGCTGTGCAGCAAGGTTTCGCATAAAATCACGCCGCTGATGTTCGAGTACGATCTGTTGCAGCGCGCCAAAGCCAAGAAGCAGCATATCGTGCTACCGGAAGGCAATGAAGAGCGGATTCTGCGCGCGGCAGAGATTTTGCTGCTGCGCGATGTCGTGAAAATCACCCTACTGGGTAACGAAGCCGAGATCCGGCAAAAAATTCAGGCCATGGCTTTGAAGATGGACAATGTCAACATCATCGACCCGATTAAATCGGATCTGCGGCCCTTGTTCGCGGAAACCTATTACCAAGCCCGCAAGCATCGATGCATTGTTTACGATACTGCCTTCGACCTAATGGCCGATCCCAGCTATTTCGGCACCTTGATGATTCATCTTTCTTATGCCGACGGCATGGTCTCCGGCGCGGTGCATTCGACGCAACATACCATTCGTCCGGCCTTCGAAATCATCAAAACCAAACCGGGCGCGTCCATTGTTTCCAGCGTGTTTTTCATGTGCCTGGAAGATCGCGTATTGGTCTATGGCGATTGTGCGGTGATTCCCAACCCCAACGCTGCGCAATTGGCCGACATCGCGATCAACGCCGCCGAAACGGCACGCATGTTCAACATCGAGCCGCGCGTTGCCATGCTGTCCTACTCCACCGGTGAATCCGGCAAGGGCGAAGCGGTGGACAAAGTCAGAGACGCCGTCAAAATCGCTCAAAGTCTGCGTCCGGACCTACAGCTGGAAGGCCCGATGCAATACGATGCCGCCGTGGACGCCAGCGTTGCTAAAACCAAACTACCCGACAGCCAAGTTGCCGGCCGGGCCACAGTATTGATTTTTCCGGACCTGAATACCGGCAACAACACTTATAAAGCGGTACAGCGTTCCTCCGGCGCAATCGCTGTCGGCCCCATCCTGCAAGGCTTGAACAAACCGGTCAATGATTTGAGCCGCGGCTGCACCGTGACAGACATCGTCAACACCGTCGTCATCACCGCGATTCAAGCCCAAGAAGCCGACAAAACATGATATATAAAACGCTATCAAGCAGTTTGCTGTTTTGCCTTCTAAGCTTTAATTTACAGGCACAGACCCGCATCGCCATCCTGGATTTTGAATTGAAAGACCTGACACTGGCTCCCGGCGTCCCCGCCGAATTGCAAAGAACCGCGTCGATCAAACCGCTGCTGGAACAAGAATTAGCCCGCGCCGGCTATCTAATCGTAGCCATACCGCACCAGGCACAGCAAGCCGCCAATAGCGGCGTTGGCTATTTGTTCGACCATGCCGACGCCGCCGCGCAACTTGGCAAGCTATACCACGCCGACTACATTTTGGTGGGGCGGCTACACAAACCCAGCTTTTTATTCGCATATCTAATGGGGCGTTTGGTCAAGGTAGACAATGGTAGATTGGTCGGCGATTACATTGCCGAATCCAAAGGCCCCAACGCCAGCCTGACCATCAAAGCCGTGGAAAGCCTGACCACGAAAATCGACCATGATCTGGAGCGCCGCTACAGCCCACCGCCACCGGCGAAGCTTGTACATTAATCACCCCACCCTTTTACGATATTCATGAAAATCCTGGTGCTCAACGCCGGCAGTTCATCGGTTAAATACAGCTTATTCGAGATGTCTGATCGCTCGGTGCTGATCGCCGGTATCATCGAACGTATCGGCGAAGATGCCGCTAGCCATAGTTATGCGCTGGCGAATAATGACCGGACACGTGACGAAATCAATTGCCGCAACCATCAACAAGCCTTGCAATTGTTGTTCGAAACACTGGCTGCCTGCCGCGTTTTGACCGACCGCCGCGAACTGGCCGGCATTGGTCATCGGGTGGTGCATGGCGGCGAACATTTTCGTGAACCGGCCTTAATCGATGCGCAAGTGATGCAGCGCATTGCCGAAGTGATCCCATTGGCGCCGCTGCATAACCCTGCCAATCTTTTGGGCATTGAGGAAGCCATCCGGCAAATGGACGATACGCCGCAAGTGGCGGTATTCGACACGGCGTTTCATCAAACCCTGCCCGATTATGCCTATCGCTATGCCGTGCCCAACCATCTTTATACCGATCATGGCGTCAGACGTTACGGCTTCCACGGTACCTCGCACCGCTATGTTGCCGAGCAAGCCGCGCAGTATCTTAGCAAACCGTTGTCTGACACCAATCTGATCACTTTGCACCTTGGCAACGGTGCCAGCGTCACCGCCATCCAAAACGGTCGGAGTATCGATACCTCGATGGGTATGACGCCGCTGGAAGGTTTGATGATGGGCAGCCGCTGCGGCGACATCGATCCGGCCATCCATTTTTATCTAAGTCGCACGCTGAATTTGTCCAATGAGGCCATAGAAACCTTGTTAAACAAAGAAAGCGGCTGCAAAGGCGTTTGCGGCGAAAACGATATGCGGGCGATACACCGGATGGCGGAAGCCGGCGACGATCATGCCCGGCTGGCATTAGCGATGTACGCCTATCGCATCAAAAAATACATCGGCGCTTATTTTGCGGTGCTGGGCCGGGTCGATGCCTTGGTATTTACCGGCGGCATCGGCGAGAACGACGCTTGGCTGCGCGAACACGTCTGTCTGGAAATGCAAATCTTCGGTATTGCCTTGGACCCGGAAAGAAACCAAAAACCGGTGAAACCATGCGACAACATCAGCCCAGCCAACGCCGGCGTGGCGATATTGGTGATTGCCACGAACGAGGAACTGGAAATTGCCATCCAGGCCCAGCAATGCCTGGAACAAAAGCACGCCCTAAATTAGCCGGCCGTAGGCACAAACTACTAGGCGTTACCAACTCAGCCGGGAATAAGTATTTCATCCCGTAGCTCAAAGAAACATTTCCGTAACATTTCAACCCTATGATCTCGAAAGCGGTCCGCGCCGCCCTTCGGGATTGTTACTGTCAGCTTGTTGTTTTCACCACGCTTCGAACGCAAATCTTCAAATAGGCCGCAAAAAAACCAATGTGATAATATTGCATTCATGTGCGTTACAATATAACATCTTTGCACATCTTTACTGACAGCTTGTCTTACTCATGAAAAAAACCGCTGCCCTAATTTTAATGTTGCCATCGCCGGTTTTGCTGGCCGAAGAACTTGCGATTCAAGCACTAGACGAAATCATCGTCACGGCACCGTTGCAAGATAAAAAATCGGACAGTCCGGTACCGGTCACCGTGTTGAGCGACGACGATTTACGTATGAAGACCGGCCACAGCATCGGCGATACTTTAAAAAACGAATTGGGTATCAGCAGCCAATCTTTCGGCCCCGGCGTCGGCACCCCGGTGATACGCGGCCAGGCCGGCCCGAGGGTGAGAGTCTTGAGCAACGGCATCGGCAGCAATGATGTCTCGGCGATCAGCCCCGACCACGCCACCAGCGTCGAACCGCTGCTGGCGGAGCGCATCGAAGTCCTGCGCGGCCCGGCCACCCTACTCTATGGCAGCGGCGCGATGGGCGGCGTGGTTAACGTCATCGATAACCGCATCCCAGGCCGCCAGTTCGACAAGCTGGTAGGTGCGGCGCTAGAACAACGCTTCGATTCCACCTCCGACGAAACCAGCACCACCATGAAAGTCGAGGGCGGCAAGGGCAACATTGCCTACCACCTGGACGGTTTCTACCGCCACCGCAACAATCTGGACATCGGCGGCAGCGGCATAGACACCGCTAAAGTGGCCATCACCGATCCCAGCTTGGCGATTGTCGACAACCCCAAAGGCTATCTAAACAACACCGGCGCCGAAGCCATCAGTGGCTCGGCCGGCTTGTCCTGGATCGGTGCCCCCGGTTTTGCGGGCGTATCCATCAATAATATAAATAACAATTACGCCATCGCGCCCGACGGCACCGGCGACGAAACCGTCAGCATCGCGATGCGGCAAACCAAATACGATTTTAAGAGCGAATTAAACAACCCGTTCCGTTTCGCGAAAAGTCTGCGTACCCGGCTTGGATACACCGATTACCAACACACCGAAATTGCCAACGGCGAACCTGGCGCTTATTACACCAATCAGTCCTACGAGGGCCGCATGGAAATGGCTCACCAGGACCTGGGACCGCTGCGCGGCGTGGTGGGTTTTCAAGCCCAAGCCAGCGATTTTAATGCGATCGAAAAACTCACCGGCGACAGCATCGTCCCGCGTTCGGACATCAGCAGTTACGGTGTATTTGCCGTGGAATCGTTCGATATTGGTGCGGTGACTTATCAACTCGGCACCCGCGTCGAACAAACCGATATTCGCCCGGACGGTTTCGCCAATCTCAGCTACACGCCCGTCAGCGCGTCGGCTTCGGCCGTTTGGAAACTGGATAATCGCAACAGCCTGAATCTGGCAGTCACGCGCTCCTCGCGCGCCCCGCAAGTCCAGGAACTGCTGTCCGACGGCTACCATGACGCCACCCGCAGTTACGACAGAGGCGACCTGGGTTTGCGAGAAGAAACCTCCTACAACCTGGATCTGGGTTACCGCTTCAAAACCGACTGGTTACGCGCCGAATTCGACTTATTCCACAACTGGGCTAGCGATTATATTTTCCAGCAACGTAGCGGCGAATTCGTCGATCAAGACGGCAATCCCTGCGTAGCGGATTGCGTGCCTTTGGTTACCAGCGGACAACACGACGCCATCTTCAAAGGCTACGAAGCCAAACTGATTATGCCCATGATGGAAAACCAGGTCGGCTTATTAGAGATGACCTTATTCAGCGACTACACCCGCGGCGAATTTCTCAACGGCAGCGACGTACCGCGCATGCCGCCTTTGCGCTACGGCCTACAACTGGATTTCAACCGGGACAAATTATCCACCTATCTGCGCTTTACCCGCGCCGAATCCCAACCCCATGCCGGCGATTTCGAAACCTCCACCGCGGGCTATTTCTTGCTGAATGTCGGCGCCAACTATCAGGTCCAGGCCTATAAAGACGCCAAACTGATGGTGTTCGCCAAAGGTAACAACTTGCTGGATCAAAACATCCGCAACTCGACATCGTACTTGCGAAACTTTGCGCCGGAAGCCGGACGCGGCGCGGAAGTCGGCTTTAGAGTCAGTTATTAAAACGCTGAAACCGGCGCTGTTTTTTTCGACAGCGCCTTTTTTTGGCTAAGCAAACGCTACAATATATCATCCAAAACACCATGACCCTCGCATCCGCACCAGCCAAACAACTCCCTGTCACCGTACTGTCCGGCTTCCTGGGTGCGGGTAAAACCACCTTGTTGAACCACATCCTCAACAATCGGGAGAATTTAAGCGTGGCCGTAATCGTCAACGACATGAGCGAGGTGAATATCGATGCGGCAACGGTCAAAAACCAAGTACAACTGAATCGTGGCCAGGAAAAACTGGTCGAAATGAGCAACGGGTGCATTTGCTGCACGCTACGCGAGGACTTGCTGATCGAGGTCGGCAACTTGGCCAAGGATGGCCGCTTTGATTACTTGGTAATCGAATCCACCGGCATTGCCGAGCCTTTGCCGATTGCGGAAACCTTCACGTTTCGCGACGAACAGGGTTTGAGTTTATCGGACATTGCCCGCCTGGATACGTTGGTGACCGTGGTGGACGCGGTCAACTTTATGCGCAATTACCTGGAAGCCTTGAGTTTAAAAGAAACCGGCGAATCACTCGGCGAAGACGACGCACGTAACGTCGCCGATTTGCTGGTCGATCAAATTGAATTTGCCAATGTCATTCTGATTTCCAAAATCGATCTGATCGCCAGCGACGAGCTTATCAACCTAAAAGCGGTGTTACACAGCCTCAACCCCGATGCGGAAATCCTCCCTATCGTGATGGGTCAGGTCGATTTAAGCAAAGTACTCGACACCGGCTTGTTCGATTTCGAAAAAGCCGAGCAAGCCCCAGGCTGGTTAAAAGAATTGCGGGGCGAACATAAACCGGAGACCGAGGAATACGGCATAAGCAGCTTCGTTTACACCGCCCGGCGCCCCTTTCATCCGCAGCGTTTCTATGATCATCTGCACCACGGCGATTGGGATAACGGCACATTGTTGCGTTCCAAAGGTTTTTTTTGGTTGGCATCGCGCCCGGATCACGCCGGCAGCTGGTCACAAGCGGGCGGCGTGATGCACCATGGTTTGGCGGGTCGCTGGTGGGCGACAGTACCGCCTCAGGAATGGCCGCAAGACTATCTGCTGGACATCCAGTCACAATGGGCCGAACCCTACGGCGACTGCCGCCAAGAGCTAGTATTTATCGGTCAAAACCTCAATGCCGACCAAGTGCGCCGCGAATTGGACGAGTGCCTGTTAACCGACGCCGAACTGGCAGCCGGCCCGGCAGTTTGGCGACACTATCAAGATGAATTTCCGCAGTGGTTTGCCGATGGCTAGCATCGACAGCTATCTGCATATCATCGGCATTGCATTGTTGCTTATTCTGGCCATTGTCTTGCCCTTGATTGACAGACCGCCCACCAAACGTGTGCTGTCAAAACTGTTTTTGACTGTGTTGGGGTTCATGCTGGCGCATTTTGCTACCCATGCCTTGCCGAACAAATTAGCCGGATTTATTTACAGTTCTCAGCACGAATACCACTCGCTCAAAGCCAAAACACCCCATCGCACATGACTATCGCTATCAGCACTATGGCCGGCGTCATTGCGGCCTGTCTCGCCGTCAGCCTTTGCTCGTTGTCCAGCTTATTTGCATTGTGGTTGAAACCCGACACCTTGCATCGGGTAGTACCGTATCTAGTCGCGCTGGCAGTCGGCGTACTCCTGGGCGATGCTTTTATTCATTTGATCCCCGATGCCATAGACCGCCACGGCAGTGTCAGCGATGTCTGCCTGACGGTATTAGTGGGTGTATTCGGTTTCTTTGTATTGGAAAAATTGGTGCGCTGGCGGCACGACCATAATGTCGACAGCACGCCAACCGGTGGTGAGGTCATGCCATTGGCTAAAATGAATCTGATCGGCGATGCCATGCACAACTTCGTCGACGGCATCTTGATTGCCGGCAGCTTTCTGGCCGATCCGGCACTGGGACTGACCACCACCTTGGCCATTATCGCCCACGAAGTCCCGCAGGAACTCGGGGATGTTGGCGCCCTGCTGCGCGGCGGCTATACACCCAAGCAAGCCGTACTCTACAACTTTTATTGCTCGCTGACCGTTTTGCCGGGCGCGATTTTTACCCTGTTACTCAGCCAGTTAGCCGAATCTTCCTTGTCGCTGCTGTTACCCATCGCTGCCGGCGGCTTTATTTATATCGCCGCCTCCGATCTGATTCCGGTATTACACGAACCATGCAGTTTTTCCAGCCTGAGCGGACAAACCGCCGCGTTTGGTTTCGGCATAGTCTTTATGCAATTCATCGTATTTTTCGAACAGTTCCTGATCGCTAGTTAAGGAGTTTTTGTGTTTGCTCGCATACCCTTTCGTCAATCATCCCTGTCGCCGTTAACCGGCCCCACATCCTTCCAGCCCGTTTCGTATCGGCCATCGACCCGCTCCGTCGTCTCCACAAACTTCGTGGATTTGACGCGCATCTACGAGGATGGCGTGAACTTTTGCTTAATAGAACGACCATTGCCCGCCACAATTGAAGGCTTTATCTATCAAGCCTTGAAGCTATTCGGCCCCTTGGAACTCAGTCAGCCCGTCAATCCATCCGAATTCAACTATACAAACCTGTGGCCCCAAACCCGGCAACTCGATGGCTATGACACATGGCTGGCAGACATCGAACTATTGACGACGGCGTTCTGCGAGCTATTCGAACTCAAGCAAGCCGGCTTGCGCCTAAGGACCTTGAAAACCGCCATGTGTCCGCGCTTTCATGTGGATAGAGTACCCGCACGGATGATTTGTAGCTACGGCGGCATCGGCACCGAATGGCTACCGGAATATGCGCTGGATCGACGAAAGCTGGGGATGGGCAGTGGCGGCCTGGATGATGCGCAGTCCGGTTTGATCGTCGACCAAACGGCGATTCGGCGGATGCCCGCCTATGCCGTGGGCCTGATGAAAGGCGAAGCCTGGGAAGGTAACGAAGGCCAGGGGTTTGTGCATCGATCACCTACGCCAACGGCGGTGCAGCCGCGGCGCTTGGTACTGACGCTGGATATGCTGTGAGGGCCGGCCATTGCTGATCAAATTAGCAGGCGGACACCTCTACGATCCCGCACAAAACCGGCAAGGTGAATCGCACGATCTATTTATCCGTGATGGCGTAATCACAGCCGACCCGGGCCCCGACGCCAAGTTCGATCAGGTATACGACGTATCCGGCCAGATTGTCATGGCCGGCGCGGTGGATATTCACAGCCATATTGCCGGCGGCAACGTCAACACCGCACGCCTATTGTTGCCTGAACAACACCGTAATCACATGGAACGGCGCTTGCGTCATCCCTTCAGCACGGCGAAATGGTCGACCACCGACACCGGCTACCGCTACGCGCGCATGGGCTACACCACGGTGGTCGAACCGGCCATGTTACCGGTCAATGCCTTGGACGTGCATTTGCAGATGGCCGATATTCCCATTATGGATACGGCCGCCCTGGCTATTCTGGGTAACGACGACTTGTTGTTGCGACTGATACGAGCCAAAGCCAGCCAAAACCAAATCAACGACTACGTAGCCTGGACTTTACACGCTACCCGCGCGCTGGGCTTGAAAGTCATCAACGCCGGTGGTGCCAACGCCTTTAAAAGCAATGCCCGCCAATTCGCTTTGGATGACATTGTCCCCGACTACGGCGTCAGCTCCCGGCAAATTCTGCAAACCTTGCAAACTGCCGTATGCCAACTAGGCGTGCCACACCCGGTACATGTGCATTGCAACAACTTGGGTATTCCAGGAAATATCGAAACCATCATAGACACCATGGCAGCCGCGCAAGGACTGCCTATGCATCTAGCCCACGTCCAGTTCTACGCCTATGGCAAGGACGGCAGCAAGGGCTTTTCCTCTGCAGCCGCGCAACTTCTGGAAGCGTTCAACCGCCATCCGAATATCACCATGGATGTCGGCCAGGTGCTGTTCGGCCAGACCGTGACCATTTCCGGCGATGTCATCGCTCAATACAGCCGCCACGCGGATGCCAGCCCCAATAAATGGGCAATGTGGGACGCCGAGTGTGAAGGTTCCGGCGGCGTGGTGCCTTACCGATACCGGGAAGCCAGTTTCGTCAACACCTTACAATGGGCCATCGGCTTGGAGCTTTTTTTGCTTGCAGAAGCCCCGGAGCGTTTATTCTTTACCACCGACCATCCGAACGGCGCACCGTTTACCGCCTACCCCGAATTGATCCGACTGTTGATGGACGCCGATTACCGCCAGGCCTATATGGCAGGCTTAAATCAAGAAGCGCTGGCGATGACCTTGTTGCCCAACCTCAAGCGCGAATTTACCTTAAACGAAATTGCCAGCATGACCCGCAGTGCTGCCGCAAAGTTATTGGGCTTGCATGATCGCGGTCATCTGGCGCCGGGGGCAATAGCCGACATTGCCGTCTACGACCCGGCGGGTATTGGCAGATGCGATCCGATCACCGGTGCATTTACCACCCATCCCCAAGCAAATATCGCTGCCATGTTCGCCAATGCCGCTCTAATGTTTAAACACGGTGAACTAGTGGTGCAAAACGGCGTGGTCGTGGCGCGGCCAAGCGGCCGAGCTCAAATGCTGCAACCCAATTACGATGCCCGCATCACGCGGACGGTGCAAGATCATTTCAACCGGTTCTACAGTTTGAAACTTAACAATTTCGCCATCAACGATGCCGACTTCGCAGAACGCCCCCGGTTTAGGGTGCACCGCTGATAAGCGGACGAACACAAAAATCCTGAATAATTCAGTTAAACTCATGCTCCCTATCGAAGACATTCAAGGCCGCCCTGACACACGGCGCATTGCCATCGACAAAGTCGGCATCAAAGACATTCTGCACCCGATCCGGGTCAAAGAGAAAAGTGGCGGCGAACAACGCACCGTTGCGCACTTTGCGATGTACGTCAATTTGCCGCACGACTTCAAAGGCACCCATATGTCCCGTTTTGTGGAAATCTTGAACGATCACGACCGGGAAATCAGCATTGCCTCATTTCCGGCGATGCTGCAGGACATGCTCGCCAAATTGGAGGCCGAATCCGGGTATATCGAGATGCGTTTTCCCTACTTCATCGATAAAGCAGCGCCGGTCAGTGGCGTCCGCAGCTTAATGGACTATCAAGTCAGTTTTATTGGCGAAATCGATAACGCCGGCTGTCGCATCAAAGTGAAGGTGATAGTGCCGGTCACCAGTCTGTGCCCTTGCTCCAAGGAAATTTCCGAACGCGGTGCCCATAATCAACGCTCACACGTCAGCGTGACTGTAGAGGCCAAGTCGTTTATCTGGCTTGAAGAACTGATCACGCTGGTAGAAGCCGAAGCCTCCTCGCAAATTTACGGCCTGTTAAAGCGCCCGGACGAAAAATACGTCACCGAATACGCCTACGACCACCCCAAATTTGTCGAAGACATGGTGCGCGATGTAGCCGCCCGCTTGAACGCAGAGCCACGGATCATCAGTTACAGCGTCGAATCGGAAAACTTCGAGTCTATCCATAATCACTCAGCTTATGCACTGATACAGCGTGTCAATTCCCCATCCTGACGGAGGCCCTATGAACGCCAACCCCAAACGTAACTACCCCGTACCGGTGACCATTCTCACCGGCTTTCTCGGTGCCGGCAAAACCACTTTGCTTAACCGAATTCTTAGCGAAGACCACGGCAAACGGATTGCGGTGATAGAAAACGAATTCGGCGAAGCCGGTATCGACAACGAGCTTTTGATGCAGGCCGACGAACAAATCGTGACCATGAATAACGGCTGTATTTGTTGTACCGTGCGCGGCGACTTGGTGCGTATCCTCGGCGAACTCAGCGATGGCCGCGAATCCGGAGAACTCCAATTTGAGCGGGTCATCATTGAAACCACCGGTTTGGCCGACCCGGCTCCGGTTGCCCAAACCTTTTTCATCGAGGAAAACATTGCCGAAAACTACCATCTGGACGCCATCATCACCGTCGTCGATGCCGTGCACGCCCACCACCAGCTAGCCGAACACCACGAAGCGCAAGAGCAAGTCGGCTTTGCTGATCGCATCCTACTATCCAAAACCGACCTCCAAGAACCGGAAATTGTTTTAGACCTGGAAACCCGCCTCCGGGCTATGAACCCCAGAGCGCCAATCAAACACGTGCATTTCGGCCAAACCGAACTGCAAGATATTCTGGATATTGACGGTTTTAACCTGGATGACATTTTGAAAATCGAACCGGATTTTCTGGAAGACGTCAGCCACGAGCACGAGGACGACATCCGTGCCTTGGTCTACCAAACCGACCGGCCTCTGGATGCCGCGCGGATTCTGGCATTCCTGAACATCATGATCCGCGACTACGGCAACGAGTTGCTCCGCTACAAAGGCATTCTCAACATCGCCGGCAGCGAACAAAAAGTGATTTATCAAGGTGTGCATATGCTGATGACCGAGACTTTCGGCAACCCTTGGCAAGCCGATGAAGCACGGGAATCGAGTATGGTGTTTATCGGTCGCGACTTACCCAAGGAGGATATTCTGGAGGCCTTGGCTTCTTGCCGGGTAGGCGTTTAGACAAAATCGCTGAATGGGTTTTTGGGCACTGGGCAGATGGCCAGTCACCAGTTGTCTTTGACGTTCCGGTTCAAAAAACAGGCATAATTCGCCTTTACAGATAACCGGTCCGAATAGGTAAATTAAATTTGTATTCGCTTGGACCTCGTAATCACAGCTTTTCATGAAGAAAGCGGCGACCACTTGAAAATGCCCGATCCAGACAAAATCCCTGTTTTTGTGCTCACCGGCTTCCTCGGCAGCGGCAAAACCACCTTGTTGAATCGATTTTTGGCTGACGGGGTAAAGACCGCTGTGGTGATAAACGAGTTCGGCGAAATACCGGTCGATCAGGATTTGTTGGCAAACCAAAATCTGCCGCTGACCGTGCTGTCCGGCGGGTGTCTATGCTGCAAGGTCAAAGGCGCGTTGGCGCCCACGTTAAAAAACCTGTGGATGACCTGGGAGCAAGCGGCAAGCAAGCCTTTCGCACGCATGATTATCGAAGCCAGCGGCATCGCCAGCCCGGAACCGATTCTGGATACTCTGTTGCGCGAGCGCTGGCTGGCCAGCCGTTATCATTTACAAAACGTCATCGCCACCCTGGCTATACCCTCGGCTGCAGCACAGCTGGACAGTTTTGCCGAAGCGCGGGCGCAGGTGGCTTGGGCCGATACTTTATTGCTGACCCATGCCGACGTAAGCAATGCCGACCAGCAAACCGCATTGGCAACCCGCTTGCAAGTTCTAGCGCCGGCCACGCCCAGACTGACGGCAGAAGACTTTCATGCACTTAGCCTGCTGACTAAAGCAGGCCCAAGCTTGCGCCGCTTGCCTCCTGCCGGCCCGTTACCGGTACATAACTTTCGCAGTATCTCGCTGCATCTGGAACAAATTCTGCCCTGGCAACACCTGCAAACCCTCCTCCAAGAGCTGCTTAACC
This sequence comes from Methylomonas sp. PHL2-19, assembly GCF_059331595.1. NCBI lineage: Bacteria > Pseudomonadati > Pseudomonadota > Gammaproteobacteria > Methylococcales > Methylococcaceae > Methylomonas > Methylomonas sp. PHL2-19. The sequence goes on along the minus strand of NZ_CP196839.1, from coordinate 2,092,333 downwards.
GCCACCCACAAAACTTATTGCGCATCAAAGGCGTGGTTTATCTTGCCGAACAAACCGAACCGATGGTGATTCAGGCAGCCGGCACTCGACTGTACCCACCTACCCCATTAACCGCCAGAACAAGCGACGACGGCCGCAGCCGGCTGGTATTCATCATTCATGGCGAGCCAACGGCACTTGCTACCGATCTAAACAAGACTTTTGTTCCGCTGCTTAGCAGGAACGCTATCAAGCTGCATTAATTTATTAAGCCGAATGGTATTTTTAAGGGCCGGGGTGACAATGGCCCAGCGGGAATCCACGCAAACCCAGTATCCGGCGGCATTTTGTATTACCATAGCCCAGGGCATTAGCAAATTTATCCGGGAGGCGGCATATGCAAGGCGACAAACAAGTCATAGCTCACTTAAACGAATTGCTGGCAGGCGAACTGACCGCAATAGACCAGTATTTTATTCATTCCAGGATGTATGAAAACTGGGGCTTCAGCAAATTATACGAACGCATCAATCACGAGGTTCAAGACGAAACCAACCACGCCGATGCCTTGATCAAGCGAATTTTGTTTCTGGAAGGCACGCCGGATTTATCCAAACGCGAACCGCTGGCGGTCGGCACCAACGTGCCGGAGATGCTGAAAAACGATCTGGCGGTCGAATATAAAGTGGTTGCGGATTTGCGTAAAGTCATCGCCTATTGCGAAACCGTGCGCGATTACCAAACCCGAGAAATTCTGGAAGTGATGCTGGACGACACCGAGGAAGATCATGCACACTGGTTGGAAAAACAATTGGGATTGATCGACATGATTGGTTTGCCAAATTATCTGCAATCGCAAATGTCCTGACTCGGCACTTTGCACAGCAATAGCCGCGGTCGCTTTTAGTGACTGCGGCTTTTTTATGCCAGCCGCTACCGATTGACAGCCATAGTTTTAAAACCTCACTCAGCTTACAGCCTTACAAATCCGCAGCTTGTAAAAGCAATAAAGCGGCTTGATAGTCGAACGCTTCGATTTGCCTGGCAAAATCCGGATATGTAGCCCCCAATTTTGACCGCAGCAACACGGCGTATTCCCGCGCCAAACGGCTGGCTTGCGCATCGCCAATTGCCAAAAGACTTGCCAGTGCAGCTACGACTTGGCGCATATTTTCCGCATCGATAATTTCCTCATCCGCGTCGCTGCTTGCCGGTTGGGAAGGTAAATCCAGGATAGCGCGAACCAAATGCGTCAATTCGCTATCGCACAACGCCGCCAACTCCATGCAGACCGCCAAATCGCTGCTTTCGGCTATCGCCCGATCCAATTTAGCCGCCAAATCGGCAACCTGTTTGGCACCCAGCGTGCCGGCAACGCCTTTTAAGCAGTGACTGATGCGTTTTGCTTCGGCGGATTTGCCATCAACCAAGTAGGCCTGAACTTGTTTCAAGTCTTCATTGTGGGCATCGGCAAACATGCTCAACAATCGTTGATATTTATCCACGTCGCCCTTCACTACAGCCAGGCCTTGCTTGGTGTCCAGGCCGCTGATGGCCAGCAAAGCCGGCGGCAACGTATCGTCCGTTGCCCCTGTTTTTGCCGAAAAACGCCCTGCCTCCGCTTTATCGGGCCTCAGGGGACGCGGATCAGAACGCGGTGCCAACCAGCGCAACAAGGCTGCGTAAAGATCTTCCGGAATCACCGGTTTAGCGACAAAATCGTTCATACCCGCAGCGAGCGAAACATGCCGGTCTTCCTCGAACGCAGCGGCGGTCATGGCCAAAATCGGCAAGCCGGCAAAACTCGGCTGCGCACGTATCGCCCGCGTCGCCTCCAGACCGTCCAATTCCGGCATCTGTACATCCATCAACACCAGATCGTAGGCGTTCTCGCCGATTTTTTCGAGGGCGATTCGCCCGTTCTCGGCGGTATCCACTGCCAAACCCACGCCATGCAACAACTCCAGCGCCACTTCCCGATTGATCGGATTATCTTCCACTAAAAGCAAACGCGCGCCGGCGTAATCTCGGCGTAACGCCATTTCCGCGTCGACGGGCTTTTCACTGGGGTGTAAAGGCATGACGCCGTGCCCGCGTTGAACCAGGGCGGTAAACCAAAAGCAACTGCCTTCACCCAATACGCTATCGACGCCGGCATCGCCGCCCATCATATTCGCCAGGCGGCGGGTAATCGCCAATCCCAAGCCTGTCCCGCCATATTTGCGGGTGGTCGACACATCAGCCTGAGTGAAAGCCTGAAATAAACCGGCTTGTTGCTCCGCTTCTATACCGATTCCGGAATCGTTCACCTCGAAGCGCAGCAGCAAGCCCGCCGCGGTTTCCTCCTGCACCATCGCCCGCAACCGGATCGAACCGCGTTCGGTAAACTTCACGGCATTGGTGGCGTAGTTGAGCATGGCTTGGCGCAGACGCATCGGATCCCCGCGCAGCCATTGCGGAACGCCCTGCCCATCCACCTCTATGCTCAAGGCCTTGGCCCGCGCCTGATCGGCGATTATGGAACGAATGTGGTCCAATACCGCCGCCAGGGAAAAATCGGTTTGCTCCAGCTCCAGCCGGCCGGCTTCGATCTTCGATAAATCCAGCACGTCGTTAATAATCGACAATAGATGTTGGGCGGCGCCATCGATTTTGTCCAAACGCTCGCTTTGTTCCGGATTGGGACTGCTTTGCCGCAGCAAATAAGTCAAGCCGATGATGGCATTCATGGGGGTACGAATCTCGTGACTCATATTGGCCAAAAAGGCGCTCTTGGCTTGATTGGCGGCATCGGCCAACAGTTTCGCCGCTTCCAGTTCAGCCGTGCGGCTGGCCACTAAATCTTCCAGGTGGTGCCGATACTGATCCAGCTCCAGCGCCACACGTTTCTTCTCGGTGATGTCTTCCTGTACCGCAACAAAATGGGTTACGCTGCCGTCGGCCTGACGGATTGGCACGATGATGGCAAATTCCACATACTCGCTACCGTCCTTGCGTTTATTGATAAATTCGCCTTTCCAGGTCTGACCACAGCCCAGTGCGCTCCACAACGCCCGATAATTTTCCGGCGGGGTTTTTTTCGATTGCAATATGCGCGGATTACGGCCGATGACCTCGTCGCGCCGGTAACCGCTCACCTGCAAAAACGCCTCGTTAACGTATTCGATATCGCCGTTCAGGTTGGTGATGATAATACTGGCCGGGCTTTGTTCCACCGCCTGCGCCAACTTACGCAGTTGCTGTTCGGTTTGTTTGCGCTCACTAATATCCAGATTGACCCCAAACAGCATGATCGGTTTACCCGCGGCATCGTATTGCGCACGGCCCTTGCTGCTCAGCCATCGCGTTTCGCCGGTTGGCAAAATATAGCGAAACTCCACCTCGAACGCCTCGCCACGCAAAATGCGGCTTTCCCACTGTGCATCAATCAAATGCTGATCGTCCGGATGCACTCTTGCGCGCCAGTCGGCGTTGAACCGCACACTGCCGGGTTCCAAGCCGTATAGCCGCTCGCATTCCGGCGACCAATAACCGCGATCATTGACAATATCCCAATCCCAAATCCCGACATGCGCCCCCTCCTGCGCCAGCATTAAACGCCGTTCGCTCGCGCGCAAGGCTTCCGCGGCAGCTTCCGCGCGCTGGCGGGCCGCGATGGCATCTTCCATCAAATTTAAGGCCGCCAGTTGCGCCTGATGCTGCTCTAACAGCGCTTGCTCCTGGCTTTGCCGCAAGGCCTGCTCCGCGTCACGTCTTATCCTGCGTTGATCGCGTTCCTCGACAGCCCGGCGTATGGAGGGCACCAAGCGGACCGGATTGTCCTTGTACACGAAATCGACCATCCCCAGCCGTAACAACTCCATCGCGACTTCTTCGCCGACGCTGGCGGAGACCAGAATAACCGGCAAATCTTTACTGTGCGTTTGAATGAATTGCAAGGTATCGCGAATATCCATTCCCGGTACCGCGTAATCCGACAGCACCAAATCCCAGTCGTCTTGCAAAGCCAGCGCCAGCGCCGCGCGGCTATCTATCCGCCGGCATGCCACGCTTAGGCCGTTCTGCTGCAAGTGGTGCACCAGGGCCAGATAATCAGCCTGTAATTCTTCGATAATCAGTAATTTCAATTCAGGATTCATAGACCCATCACGATCATCATGGCGGCTAAGTAATACGCAAACCGGGCGCGGTTCATCCCGGAACATTCCCAACCGGGTTTGTGCCGGCTTGCTCTATAAACGCCAGCGGATAGGGTCGTTCCTGTCCCAGTTGCCCGGACAGCTCGTTGATGGTTTGTTTCAATGCGATCATGTCCATTTCCCTGCCGACCATGGCTCGGTTGAAACGCTGCAGGGCCTCAGTTTGCTCGCGCAGAGCAACCTCGGCGGCTTTGCGCTCGCTAATATCTAAGGCATAGGCCACACGCCTGATGGATTTGCCGTCGCCGGATTTGATAATAGTCACGTCTATCATCACCGGAAAACGACTGCCGTCCTTGCGTTGATGTTCCGCCTCAAATACCCCATGACAGGTCGAATCCAGAATATTGATCTGCTGTTTGATCTGTTCGACCCAATCGGCCGGATAAACCGTCATGACCGGTTTGCCGATCAATTCTTCTCGGGCGTAACCACGCTCCTTAGCAAATACCGGATTCACGGCCAAGAACAAATTGCTCTGCGCGTCGGCAATCGCCAATCCGAATTCGGCGTTTTCGAATGCTTGCGCCCAGAGCTTGAGTTCGTTTTCAGTATTTTTACGTTCGGTAATATCGATACAAACCCCAAATACCCTTTGCGCCCGGCCCATATCATCGTAACTGGCTCCGCCCTTGCAATTTAGCCATCTGAAACGCCCCGGCTCCGCTTGCACCCGAAAATCAAAATCAAAAGTCCGATGCGCGGCAACCGCTGAATCTCGAAAATGCTCCAGCTCGACCAAATCGTCGGGATGCACGCGCTGGGAAAAAGCCGAGTAGTCTCCGGAAAAAGTGCCTGGCGCATAACCGAACATCGTCTCAAGTTCCGGAGTCCATTGCACTTTGTCGTTATCAATATGCCAATCCCAGATGCCGATATTGGCAGTACTTTGGGCCAGACGTAAGCGCTCCTCGCTTTCCACCAAGGCCATTTCCGCCAATTTGCGCTCGGTGATATTGGTGTGAGAAACCACCGCGCCGCCTTCCCCAAATCCCAGAGGCGTGACGACCATGGCAAACCAGCGCTGCTTCTGCGCAGAATGGCAGGCATATTCATACCTGAATCGGGGAAGCCGGCCTTCCAGCACCGCCGACAATCCGTTGAACACGGCCTGCGACCCCTGCCGATACGGACCCGATGCCTGCCGGCAAATCTGCAAATAATTGGTGCCTATACTGCAAATATCAGCGGATTGTCCGCATGCCAGAGCATCATCCTCGGCAAACTGCTGCCAGGGTCGATTGACGGAGACAATCACACCATCGCGGTTCAGCACGGCAATGTTGGCGCTCACCGAATCCAAAATAGCCCGCTTAAATTCTTCGCTTTCGCGCAGCGACGCATTCGCCGCTTCAAGCGCTTTGCGGGCCGCCAGCGCATCTTCCATCAAATTGAGTGCGGCTAGCCTGGCCTCGCGTTGCTTTTCCAGGGCCACCCGCTGCGCCTCTTGCAGCGCAAGTTCGGCTTGTTTACGTGGGGTAACATCCTGCACGGTACCATGCAAAGCCACGATATTAGCCTGCTCATCACGGACCGCTTCGCCGCGGGCCACTACCCAGCGATGCAGTTCGCCATCGTTCTGCAATTCCACCTCGCATTCATAAGGCAAGCCGTCGCTACAAGCCTGAGCTACGGCAGCTTGCAAGCGCTGCCAGCTCTCGGGCTTAAAATACCGCCCAACCTCGTCATAGCCGGCTGGCGGTAAATGAGGGGCGCGGCCGAATAAACTGTATATCTGCTCCGACCACTTCGATTCGCCGGTGCGCAAGTCCCATTCCCAACTGCCCAAGGCGGCTAAACGCTGAGCGACTTTCAAAGCCATCTCGCTTTCATGTAGCGCCAGTAACGCTTGTTCACGCTGCTCTATGTTTTCCATGAGCAAGATAAAACACGCAGGGCTACCATCCGGCTTACGCGCCACGGAAGCGCTTAATCTAATCCAGACAACACTGCCGTTCTTATGAATGAAACGCTTGTCTCCGGAAAAACTATCTATTTCACCTTCACCTGTCGGCATCTGCAACAAATCGCCAAAATCCTCCCAATAGGTAATGTCCGAAAAATTGCTGCTTAGCAATTCTTCCAGGCTATAACCCACTATCTCGCAAAATTGGCGGTTAGCCTTCAGCCAACGCCCGTCCGGTGCCAATAGGCAAATGCCTATCGCCGCTTGTTCAAACGTAGTCTGAAATAAGGTTTGGCTAACCTGCAGCTGGTCGCGCGCGTCCAGCAATTGTTGCCAGTGCGCATTCTCGCGTTGCCGAGTCCGCAGCAGGAATTCGCTGAGCAGGCTGATTAAAACGCCATTGGCAATCAATAACGTCCATTGCACTACATCGTAAGGGCCGGCAATTGCCAAGCTGTGATAGGGAGGCAACAGTTGGAAATCGCTGACCATCGCCGCCATCAATGTCGCCAATAATCCAGGCCCCAAGCCGCCGAACAAGGCACTCACGATCACCGGAAACAAAAATAACAGCAACATCGGGCGCTCGCCAATGGATGCCGGCAAACACAAGCGAATTGCCAGCGCGGCCAATACCAGGACCACCGCCGAGACGTAGGCGAGTCTTTGGCTGCTCTGGAAACGGGAAGGCACCAACGCGGAAAATTCGCCTGATGGCGGCTCGGGGATACTCATAAACGGTCTTCTTCCGCAGCCGATGTATCGCCGCCCATTAATCCGTCCGCATTGCTTACTGATATTCCGTCCGGTTTGAGAGGGTCCAAGCCGGATTCGGTGTGAACTTCAGCAAAATCATGACCAACAGCACTTTCGGGTTGGGTTGAGAGAAACGCCAATGTATAGGGGGGCTGGCGACCAAGCTGCGCAGACAGATCATTGACCTGCTGCTTTAAATTAACCATATCCAGCTCACGGCCGACCATGGCCCGATTAAACCGCTCCAATTCATCATTCCGTGCTTTTAATTCCGCGGCCTGGAGATTAAGTTGGTCTTCGGCGGCTTTACGGGCGCTGACATCCAGAATAAAACCAATCACCGCCGGCCGGTTTTTATAATCGAAACTGCGGCCATGGACTTCAACATGAATGCAGTGGCCGTTGTGGTGCAAGCCTTCGAAACGGTAGTTAAGGTCTTCAATCTCGCCATCAATCCGTCGGCGCAAATTTTCCAACACCATCTGCCTGTCCTGCGGACAGACCAGATCGGCCACTGTTTTGCCGTCGATAATATCCTCGGTCCGCTGATAGCCGAAGATCCTGGCAAACCCTGGATTCACGTAAACAAAGCGTGCATCTTGAATAATATAAATGCCGGCCAGTGACTGTTCCACCAAACCGCGAAAGCGCGCCTCGCTCTCGCGCAGCTTCAGCTCGGCCTGTTTACGTTCGGTAATGTCCCGCGAGATACCGAACACCCCGATGGTTTTACCGTTTGCATCGCACAGCGGGCCTTTGGTGGTCAAGAAAGTTCTTGATCCGAATTGGGTGTCCAGGGTTTCTTCTTCCGTCAGCGTGATATTTTCCGCCATTACCCGGCGGCTAAACTCTTTCAAGTGCTCGGCCTGATGCGGCGGAAATAGCGCGCCATCGTCCTGGCCGATGACTTCCTCGACCGGCTTGCCGACAAAATTAGCGGCGGCGGTATTAAACAAAATATACCGGCCGTCTAGGTCTTTGGCATAGATCGCGTCCACGGACAAATCGGAGATTGCGGCTAATAAATCAAGCGCCCGCAATCGCTCCGCTTGCGCCTTCTGCACCGCCGTGGCCAAGGCCAGTCTCTGACTTTGCCGCAACAGATAAAAACCGGCGCAGACGATAAAAATGGTCAAACTACCGACACAAACAATCCAGACGACTTCGCTTCTGGCTTTGCTGTAGATTTCGACCTTATCCAACTTAGTCAGTAACAGCCAGTCGGTACCGCTAATCGCCTGTACCAGACCGATGACGGAGACATTACGGTAATCCTTAGCTTCCAGGATGTTGTCGAGACTAACCGGACTTTGCAACGCCTTGCCGGCCAGCAAGTTAGGCGTGTTGAGCGGCAGACGCAGCGAAGCAGCCGCATCCGGGCGAAAACGTAGCGGATTCAGATAGAGAATCTCATCGCCGGCACGCCGAAACAACAAGGTTTCGCCGCTGCCGCTCGCCACAGGCCAACTCTCCAGAACCGGAAACAGCCACTCGCTGAGATCGATATGTAAAATAATCAGCGGCGCCGCTACCGGCTGCGCTGTCAGCGGCACCACCAAATCCAGCAGGACGCGCCCGCTATCATCTCTGTAGGGATTAACTAATTGGATTTGCCGCGATTTGGTCGACAACTCTGTAAGTTTTAGCAGCTCAGGCAACAGCGTGGCGGGAGCTTTCGCGGAACGCCATAAGCATTCGCCATCGGGTCTAAGCAGACTGATAGCCGTGACTCCCCAGCTTTTACGAAATTGCTCCAAACGGCTTTGCAGGCGCTCGGCGCTTTGCAGATCCCCACCAATCTGCCAACGGTGATACAAGTCGACGATAAATTCGCTGGTTTGGATAAAATCCGCGTCGCCGCGCCGTTCAGTCAGCCAGTCGCTGATTTGCCTGGACTTGAAGCCGGCGACCGCCTGAAGCCTGCCGAACTCTTCTTGGGCGTGTTGCTCAATCGTCAGCGCCGCGCTGGCAGCCATCAAAGCCAGGATGGCGACTATCAATAAGCTCAGCGGCAACCAATGGCTACGCGGTACCTGGGGAACGGTTTGCGGTTCGCTGTTTCGACCAAACCAGCGCCGCATCAAACCGTAGAGCAATAAAGAAGTCACCAACACATAAAACCAGCCTTTCAGCATGCTGGCTAGCGTCAGCTGGTCCGGATCTTTGAATACGTGGTGTACCAATTGATCCGATACCAAAATCCAGCTGGCGGCGAAGATGGCGTATACCAGTACGACGGCTAAGACGCTTTTGCGGCTGACCTGCGCTGAGTTTGATGGATCGTTATTCGACTGCATGGGCTTGCAAAGTCTAATTAATGGTCGAAGCCGTACAAAAAGGACACGCCGTTGACCACAGCAGTTACCGTGTTGCCGTTACCTTGATATTCCAGACGATCAAAGCTCATCAATCTGGCCATCGCGATACCGCGGCCATGCAAATCGAACACCCGTTCCGGGGAAAAATCCAGGAAGTCTTGCCAATCGAAACCATCTCCCTGGTCTTGAATGGTGAACACCAGCTTATCCGGCAAACGCTGGAAATGCACAGTAACAAAACGCCGGCTGAATTTCGGGAGTGTCAAACGTCTTTGAATTTCCTCCAGCCAGACTCCCGCCAGCATCAGTTCGCCTTTTTCCGCATAAGAAACCCCCAGATTACCGTGCTCGATCGCATTGACCATCAACTCCTGCAAACCCTGGACGACGCGCTCCGGCTCCGGACAGGATTGGGCTAAACAATGACTCAACACCTTGGCTTCATCGAGATCGCGAAAACGAAATACGGCGGATTGCACTAGTGCCAAAGGACGCCCGGCGCGATTGGCTGTTTCGGACATTTCCTGCAACTCACGGCGTTGTTGCAGTGCGGCATTGATCACGGCGATCAAGATTTCCGGTTGAATCGGTTTGGTCAGATAGTAATAAGCCCCCTGACTAAGCCCTTCCTGGATGCTTCGTTTGTCGCTGCGGGCGGTCTGCAGAATCACTGGTATGGCAGCCAAGACCCGATCTCCCTTGATCAATCGCAGTAAATCCATACCGTTCATCCCCGGCAAGCCCCGGTCCAACAGCACCAGGTCGTAGCCCATCCGGTCGTGCTGCAACGTTTCCCAGGCAATGCAGCCATTTGCGCAAACCGTCACCTGAAAGCCCTCGGCAGCGAGTAAATCCCGAATGATGATGGCGATGATTTCCTCGTCTTCAACCAACAATATACGAGCGTGTTGCGTCATGACTCATTTACTCCGGGATTGAATCGAGATGGCGTTGGGCAATAGCGCAGAATGAATCGAAATCGGCTAAAAATGCATCGGCTATGTCCGGATCAAAGTGGCGACCACGTCCCTCAGCAATAATAGTCTTGACTTCAGCAAAAGCCATGGGCTCTTTGTAAACGCGCCGGGATATTAAAGCGTCGAATACATCCGCCAGCGCCATAATCCGCGCGGAAACCGGAATGGCATCGCCGGCCAACGCCTCCGGATAGCCGCTGCCATCCCACTTTTCATGGTGCCAATGCGCGATTTCCTTCGCCAAAATCAGAAACTCCACCGAGCGCGTCGCATCGCGTTCGGCCATTTCTATCGCATCGCTGCCCAATTTGGCGTGGGTCTTCATCACCGCCCATTCTTCGGGAGTGAGTTTACCCGGCTTTTGCAGGATTGCGTCCGGTATCCCGACTTTGCCAATATCGTGTAGCGGCGCGGAGCGCGTCAGTAATTCGATGTAATGATCAGTCAATGTCGCGAAAAAGCGCGGATGGCTCTGCAATGCAAGCGCCAAATGCTGCACGTAACCTTGGGTGCGCAGGATGTGATTGCCGGTTTCCGGATCGCGAATTTCCGCCAGATGCGCCAAGGCGCGAATACTGACTTTTTGAATCAACTCGTTTTCGCTCATCCGTTTCGCTATTTCCATTTCCAAGTAGGTGTTTTCGTCGCGCAACCAATCTCTGGCCTGCTTTAACTCCAGCTGAGTGCGGATCCGCGCTAAAACGATGGGCGGCAGAATGGGTTTGGTAATGTAATCGACCGCGCCGACATCCAATCCATGCAGTTCGGACTCCATGCTGTCCATCGCCGTGACGAATATCACCGGAATCGTGCGCGTAATAGGATCGGCGCGCAGATGCTCGAAAACTTGGTAACCGTCCATGCCCGGCATCATCACGTCAAGCAAAATCAAGTCCGGATAAGGCTGATTGGCGGCCATCTGCAAGGCTCTTTGCCCGGAGGTAGCGACGCGCACGCGGTATTGCGGTTGCAGTAATTCGCTGATGACGGTGAGATTTTCCGGAGAATCATCGACTACCAAAATGGTTTTGCTTTTAGTATCCAACATACTTCTCCCGATAACGGCCGATTATTGTTGTTATGGCCTGAAGAAAATTCATCAATTTTGCTAGTTTACATAGTGAAATGAACAATATCCCGATAATAAACGGAATTACTAAACCTGAGGTATTTCGATAGAAAAGCTGCGGCAAGTGCCTCAAATTTATAACACAATCCGACACCAACAAGTTTTCTCAGGGGACAAAAGCCGCCACGCTCGCCTATTGATCTAAAAACGACAACTCCACTGGCTTGCGGAACGAAAAGGACCGATAATTCCGCCTTTTTTCATTTGCCGGATTTGCATGGAATTCAAACTCAAAGCCACCGATGGTCACGCCCGCCGCGGTCAACTGACTTTTGCCCGCGGCGTGGTGGAAACCCCCATCTTCATGCCGGTCGGCACCTACGGCGCGGTAAAATCGCTAACCCCGGAAGATTTAAACGCACTAGGTGCACAAATCATTCTCGGCAATACCTTTCATTTGCTGCTGCGACCCGGCATGGAGGTGATGAAAGCCCACGGCGATCTGCACGACTTCATGCGCTGGCAAAAGCCTATTCTGACCGACTCGGGCGGCTTTCAGGTATTCAGCCTGGGCGCGTTGCGAAAAATCAGCGAACAAGGCGTGACATTCAAATCGCCGGTCAACGGCAGCAAAATCTTCATGGGCCCGGAAGAATCGATGCAGGTGCAGCGCGATCTAGGGTCGGATATCGTGATGATTTTTGATGAATGTACCCCATACCCGGCCACCTATCAAGAAGCCGCTGACTCCATGCGCTTGTCCTTGCGTTGGGCGGAACGCAGCAAGCGTGCGCATGAAGGTAACTCGTCTGCATTGTTTGGTATTGTGCAAGGCGGCATGTATCCGCAATTGCGCGAAGAATCGATAGCCGGGTTGACCGACATCGGCTTTGACGGCTACGCCATCGGCGGCTTGTCGGTCGGCGAACCCAAGCACGAAATGTTGGCGACACTGGATGCAATTCACCAGAAAATGCCGGTGGATAAACCCCGTTACTTGATGGGCGTCGGCACCCCGGAAGATCTGGTGGAAGGTGTCAGGCGCGGTATCGATATGTTCGATTGCGTGATGCCGACCCGCAACGCCCGCAACGGCCATTTATTCACCCGCCACGGCGTGATCAAAATCCGCAACCAGCAATACCAATTTGATACCCGACCCTTGGACGAAGATTGCAGTTGCTACACCTGCCGAAACTACTCGCGCTCTTATCTAAAACACTTGGACAAGTGCAAGGAAATGCTGGGCTCCAGGCTCAACACCATCCACAATCTGCACTATTACCTGGAGTTGATGCAAGGTTTGCGGGACGCGATTGACGGGCAGACTTTCGATGAATTTGTTGCGGCGTTTTACGACCAACGCGGCAGCCGCGGACCGGTTTAAAAGCCGCCGTTACGCATCAAAATACGGTGGTTTGCCGGCAAGCCGCCGGATGCTTTACCCGTGTTGAGCGGCTAAGCACCGCCCAACATCTCTAAGGCCAGTTGCGCCATATTTTTTGAGCCGCCGCCATCACCAAGCTGGTGTTTGACGGCCTGCAACTCAGAGATACAGCGCTGCCGATAATCGCTGTCGCCCAACAGTTGCAGAATCTCGGCCGCCAAATTTTCCGGTGTTAGTTGTTCCTGAATCAATTCCTTGACGATGGCTTTGCCGGCAATGATATTCGGCAGCCCGATAAATGGAATTTTTACCAAGCGCTTACCCAACCAGTAACTGAACGCCGCCAGCCGGTATACGATGACCATTGGCACCCCGAGTAAGGCAATTTCCAGCGAGGCGGTGCCGGACGTAGTCATCACCGCGTCGCAGCATTGGATGACATCATAGGGCTGCTGTTTGATCACCTTAACGGCTAGCGAAGTGTTTACGAAATGCGCAGCCAATTCCGCATCGCTGATCGAATCGGCTTGCGGCAAGACAAACTGCAATTCCGGCCGCTGCGCGGCCAAACTAGCCGCGGCAACCAACATCACCGGCAGGATACGTTTGATCTCGTTGCCGCGGCTGCCAGGGAGTATGCCGACGACAGGCCGATGGGGATCCAGGCCGAACAACTCGAAATCCTCGGAGCGACTGCGCTGCGGATGGACTTTATCGACGGAAGGATGACCCACATAACGGACCGGGACATTTTCGGCTTCGTAATAGCGGGTCTCGAACGGAAAAATCACCGCCATCATGTCGATGGCCTTGCCGTAGGTCACCACCCTGCCCGGCCGCCAAGCCCAAACTTGCGGACTGACGTAAAACAACACCTTCACGCCTTGGCTTTTTGCAAAGCGCGCCAGCTTGAGGTTGAACTCTTTGTAATCGACGCAAACCAGCAAATCCGGTTTTTCATCGCGAATGATCTGTTTCAGTAAATTCAATGCGCGGCGGATCTCGCCGTAGTGCTTCAGAATTTCCACCAAACCGATCACGCCGATGCCGGCCGAGTCGTAGCGCACGTCGATACCGGCCTGGCGCATTTTGCTGCCGCCCATGCCAAGGCCACGAAGCGCCGGACAACGCTGTTTTAGCTCCAGAAACATATTGGCGGCGTGTTGGTCGCCGGAGGATTCGCCGGCACTAAACAGCACCGTGTAGGCAGATTGATTGGTCATTTGAGAATAGTTGGTGGGCTGCGCGGTGCTTAGCCCACCCTACATTAATGCGTTTTGGAATTTACGCTTGGAAAACGCCGCGAATGACGCCGACAATTTGCTTGACGGTATCGTCGCTCAGATTGGAACAAATCGGTAAAGAGAAGCAACGCGCCGCGACTGACTCAGTAACCGGCAGAGAAAGGCCGGCGCACTCTTCTTTAAACACATTCTGTTGATGCAGCGGTACCGGATAGTAGACGGCACAGCCAATCTTCTGCTCTTGCAAGGCTTTCATCACCTCGTCGCGGCGGTCGGACAACAAAGTGTATTGATGATAGACATGCACACCAATGCCGTCTTCATACGGCGTAGTCAAGGGCAAATCGGCCATCAAATCAGAATACAAATGCGCGGCATGGCGGCGAGCGGCATTGTATTGATCGATGCGTTTTAACTTAGCGCGCAACACCACGGCCTGTAGCTCGTCCAGCCGGCTGTTGTAGCCTATCACGTCGTGGTAGTAGCGCACGTCCGACCCGTGATTGCGGTATTGCTTGATCTTGGCGGCCGTCGCGTCGGAATCGGTCGTCACCAAGCCGCCGTCGCCGAAGCAGCCCAGGTTCTTGCTGGGAAAGAAACTAAAACCGGCTGCATTGCCGAAACTACCGGTTTGCTTGTTGTAAACGGTGGCGCCGAAGGATTGCGCGCAATCCTCGATCAGTTTCAAACCATGCTTGTCGCAAATGGCTTTGATGGCGGGCAAATCGGCGGGCTGGCCGAACAGATGCACCGGCATCACGGCCTTGGTTTTGGCTGTGATGGCTTTTTCGATATTTTCCGGGGTGATATTGAACGTGCCCGGATCGATGTCGACAAACACCGGTTTGGCGCCGACGTATTTGATTGCTTCTGCGGTGGCGATAAAGGTAAATGCGCTGGTAATGACTTCGTCGCCCGCGCCTATGCCTTCCGCCAATAAGGCTAAATGCAATGCATCGGTACCGGACGCGCAACCGATGGCATGTTTAACGCCCAGATAGGCAGCGGCTTCTTTTTCAAAAGCCTGCACATTCGGCCCCAGGATAAACGCGCAATTGTTAAGGGTTTCGGTGAAACCGCCGACGATTTCATCTTGAATTTCCGCATACTGCGCTTGCAGATTGACCATGGGGATCATAGTGTCAGCCCTTTATCGATGGGTTAAAAATTTGGTGATTTCTATCGCGGTAGCCAAGGCTTTGCGGCCCGCTTCGCCGGGGACCAGCGGATTTTCGCCGGTCTTGATGCAATTGACAAAATGTTTAATCTCATCAAGCAAGGCATCGCCGCTTTCAAATACCGATTCCTCAGTGACGATTTCCGGAATACCGGGGAACATTTCTTTATCGCCGGTTCTATGTTTAATCAAAACCCGATTCTGAAAATCCACGGAAATATAGGAACAAGGACGGAACATGCGCATCTTGCGTTCCATTTTCATGCTGATGCGGCTGGCGGTGACGTTCGCCACGCAACCGTTTTTAAAGGTGATGCGGGCATTGGCGATGTCGGTACCTTGGGTTAATACGGCGGTGCCGCTGGCATCGATTTTTTCCACTTCCGAATCGACCAGCGCCATGATGATGTCGATGTCGTGGATCATTAAATCCAACACCACGCTGACATCGTTGGCGCGCGGATTGAACGGCGACAAGCGATGCGACTCGATAAATAGCGGTTTGTCTTCCATTTTCTCCAAACCGCGTACGGCCGGGTTGAAGCGTTCCAAATGCCCGACCTGCAGAATAACGTTCTTTTCCTTGGCAATCGCGATCAGTTCATCGGCTTCTTCTACGGTAACGGTGATCGGCTTTTCCACCAGTACATGCGCACCGGCATTCAGAAAGTCTTTGGACACGCTGTGATGGTAGCTGGTGGGCACCACAACACTCACCGCATCGACTTTGCCGAGTAAATCATGGTAATTCGTCAACGCTTGAGCGCCGTTTTTTTCGGCAACTTGTTGCGCCGCCTCGGCATTGATGTCAACCACCGCCACCAACTCGCAATCCTTTAACGATGCGTATTTTTCCGCATGAAATTTTCCTAAATATCCGGCACCTATCACGGCACATTTCAGTTTATTCATAAACGACCTAAGCTTGATTCGCGGTTTCCCAGCCTTTGACAGACGCGCGCCGGGCATAAAACCGTTCATTGTAACATCAGATTCTGTGTTGAATAAGCCGCACCAGCATTCGCAAACGGATCGGCGAATGATTAACCCGGCCCTTAGATACCATTCGCCTTTATGCCCTTGAGAGTACTGAGTCTATCGAAGGAAAAACCACTCCAGCCAGGCTTTGACGAACTCAGCTCAAACGAGGCGCCAGGGATAAGTTGAGCCCGCTGGATAAGGCCAGCCCCATGCATCAACTTGAAATGCCGACAAAAGCAACTAACCTTGCCTCGATACGAAGATTCTGAAAAAAATGTAGTCCTAAGCTTACACACAGAGACAGATATGCATCCAAGAAACCAGCGAATAGCTATCGCCCTGCTCAGCCTGGCAGCCCACGCCAACGCGCATGCCACCGCAGCGGAAGACGAACATATCCGCCAGATTGTGCAAGGCGTGCTGAAGGAAAAAGACCAGAAAATCGAACAACTGGAAGCCCGTATCAAACAACTGGAACAAGAAAGAAGCGGCGCTGTAGCGGCCGCGCCAAGCCCGGCAGTCGCTAAGGCCGGCGAACCCGCCCCGGCACCGGTGAAAACGGCTGCGAACGGCAAACCTGAGCCAACCGTGGACACCAAACTCCAGGCCCTGGACAAAAAAATTGCTGCCTTAAAAGAAGCGGCCGAAGCCAACGGCCTGCAAATGAGCGGTTTTTTCGACATCAACGCCAAAACCGGCAACTCTACTGACCAGACCTTTAGCGTCGGCTCGGTGGAGTTGGACCTGGACTATGTGCACGACGACCACTTCGGTGCCAGCTCGGCTTTAGTGTTATGCGGCAACTCATCCAACGCCGACTATGGTGCGCCCGGTGCGGTATTTTGCGGTAACAGCGGCCCCGGCGCGCTGAGTGGCGGCAGCACAATGGCCGGTATCGCCGTCGCGCTAGTCGACTACCATATGTTTAATGATCGTATTCCGCCGCGCGGCCGGATTTTCAATAACAAAGGTCTGCACATCCAGGCCGGCCGTTTCGACTTACCGTTCGGCAACGATTACCAAAACTTCGCTAACAAGGACCGCATCACTGTTACCGCCCCGTTGACCACCTCCCGCATGCAATTGGGCGGTTACAATGCCGACGGCATTCGTTCCTACGGTGCCTGGGATATATTCAACTATTCGGTATTCTGGACAGACGCGCTGTACGCCAATGACGGCCATACCGTCGGCGGCCGGGTGGGCCTGGCTATGGGGCAAAATACCTACAAAATCCACAACGCCAATCCGGAAGGTATCGAAATCGGTGTCTCCCATCTGAGCGAGTTCGATGGCGAAAACCGCATCCGCAATACCGTTTACGGCGCTGACTTGAGTATCGGCTACGGCATGTGGCGTTTACAAAACGAATTCATGCTGCTGAACGCGCATCAACAGGTGTTTTTGGAACAAGACGCGGATGGCAACCCACTACCTGTCATCATCCCCGATCCAAACACCAGCCCGTTCGGCAAAGGCCACCAATTGGGCTACCACTCCACGCTGACCGTGGATTTGGAAAGCCTGAGCAAACAGCCCATCGTGGTGTTCGCCCGCTACAGCCGCTGGCAGCCTTCGCAAGACCTTGGCCTGGACTTTGATGGCAGCACAGTGGCGATCAACGATCTCTCCATGCTTAGCCTCGGGTTTAACTACAAATTCAGCGATCATTTACGGGTCAAATTTGAATACAACGATTCGCTGGGCACAGAAACCGCCGAGCGCTATTTCGACAGAAAACTGGGCATAGCCCAAATCGTCATGTCTTTTTAATCATGAACAAGCTCCTATACAAATGCTTATTGGCCGGCGGCACCGGCGCACTTTTGTTATTGTTCGTCAGTGGCGCGCATACCGCCGACGACAATCCGCACCTCATTTCCAAGCAATCGCCGCAAGCGGGGTGTAGTAATTGCCATACCACGACGCCGGAAATCAAAGAGGACGGCATTTTACACAGCAAAAATATATCAGCGGATCAAACCACCTTTAGCAAGGATGGCGTGGCCATGTGCTCCTCGTGCCATAATCCCAACCAAGGCCACAAAGTGGGCTTGAATATCGACTTTCCGGTACCCGCCGACTTGCCGCTTAACGAGGAAAACGACATTACCTGTCTGACCTGCCACTACACGCACGGCAAGCTGGATAGCGACCGGCCACAAGCCAGCCACAGCTTCATGGATAAACTGATGAACGCCGAAAGACTGAAAAAAAGCTTTTTGCTCCGCCGTAACAACAGCGACGGCGAGCTCTGTTTAACTTGTCACAACGTCAACTAAGGTTCCTGAAAATGAACAATACCGTTACCAAACGTCGCCAAATTTTTATCAAAAGGGATTTTCAAGGCCGTTTCATCCTCGGCGCTTTTGCACTGATATTGCTGGCCGGATTATGTTCGGCCTTACTGATTTATTGGATGACCGGCGGCGATCTGCAGGCCCAATCCCAGTCGGCGCACGCCAATATCGTTAATGCGGCGGAACGCCTGGGCGTATCGATTTTAATCGGCAACTTGGTGGCCATTTTGGTTGCCGGCGGCATTGCGGTGAGCACCGTTCTTTACGCCTCGCATAAAATCGCCGGGCCCTTATATCGCTTCGAAACACTCTGCCAAGAGGTCGGCGACGGCAAGCTTGATACCGTCACGCACTTGCGAGAAAACGATCAGCTACAGGATTTGGCGCTGTCGTTTTCGAATATGGTTGCCAAACTACGCAACCGCCGCGAGCATCGCGCACGCTTAATTGCCGAACTCAACCGGCAGATCGGTTTGTACGCCTTAAACAACGGCGACGCACTGTCAGAAGCCCAACACCATGCCGTTGCGGCAATGGCGGCGTTGGTGACCGATTTAGAAAAACTTGAAAAATAATTACCCAAAAACCTCATGTTTAAAAATATCTCAATCAAATCTTCGCTGATCTTAATTGCTTCCGCTTTGGCATTTGCCAATCTGCTGTTTGTGTTGTCGCTGTGGCATGCGTTTCAGTCCATAGACGACAACTTGCAGGCGGCAACTCAGAAACAAAACACCTCGGACTATTTGTCTCATGTGCGTTTTCATGTCGTGCAGATTCAACAATTTCTGACCGACGTCGGCGCGACGCATGATGATGGCGGCTTTGCCGAAGCCAAAGAAAACCTGGACGCCGCATTGTTAAATCTGGACAAAGCCGAACAATCTCACCCGGTACTACGCGCGCAAGTCGAAACATTGAAACGGGAAATTCAAGTAATGCACGATGCCGGCGTAAAGATGGGTTGGGATTACATTAAGTTGGGCACCGAAGCAGGCACCGTTACCATGAAGGCGCCGGGCTCAGGTCTTGACGACACAGCTGCCACGCTGACCGAAGAATTAATCAGAATTACCGAGCAACTTGATCGGGAGCTTGCCCTCGCCAAACAACAATTAAGTTCGTCTTTGCACGATTACAGCCTATCGCGTATTGCTTTTTCCATCGTGTTGCTACTGTTTGTGACGGTCTGTTTGAGCATGCTTTATTTCAAAATAGAACCGCCATTGACCGAGCTGCAAAAATCGCTGTATCTGCTTAGACAGGGCGGCGGCGATTTGACCCGGCGCATTCCGCACGAAGGCAGTGACGAAGTCGGCATTATCGTCACCCAGTTCAACGAATTTTTAAGCGTCTTACACAGCCTGATGCGGCAAGTGGCGACGGAATCCAACCAGTTGAACACCGCCTCGAACCGCTTGAGCCAAATGTCCGAGCGGGTACAAGAGGATATTTTGAAACAGCAGATGGGCACGGATCAGGTCGCGGCAACGGTAACGGAACTATCCGCGACAGTGACGGAAGTGTCCAACAACACGGCTAACGCCGCGCAAACGGCGCAGAAAAGCAGCGTGGCCGCCAACCACGGCAAGGCAGTGGTGACCAATACGGTGCAATCGATTCATGCGCTGTCTAACAATATCGACAGGGCCAGCACCGTAATCGGTAATGTCGAGCAAAACTGCGTGAATGTCAGCTCGGTGCTGGATGTGATTCAGAGCATCGCCGATCAGACCAATTTATTGGCGCTCAATGCGGCGATTGAGGCCGCCAGAGCCGGCGAACAAGGCCGTGGTTTTGCGGTAGTGGCGGACGAAGTGCGGACACTGGCCAGCCGAACCCAGGATTCCACGCATGAAATTCAAGCGATGATAGAACGCTTGCAGCAAGGCTCGCGGGAAGCGGTGAAAGCCATGTCGGAAAGCCGAAATCAGGCTAAGGAGACCGTTGAAGTCATCGAAAGTACCGGCGAGTTGCTGGACAACATTTCCAGCATGGTGGCGCAAATTTCCACCATGAATACGCATATTTCCGACGCGGTGAAGGAACAAAAAATCGTCGTCGAGCACATTAATCAAAACATCAATTCGATTAATGACGTCACCATCAACAACTCGAAGGACGCCGAGCAAACCGCGGAAGAAGCCCATCATTTGCAAAAAATCGCCGGTAATTTACATACCACGATTTCCCAATTCAAACTGTAAGCCACCCAGCGCGCTATTCGGTTTGCCTGCAAGCCAATAGCGCCTTACAACTCAAATACCTCCGCCAAGGGCAAAATCAACTCCGGCAAGCTCAACAGGGGCAAATCTTCCTCAACCCCAAAAACGTCGGCATTGGCATAGCGACCGTCTGCGCCCAGAAAAAAACGCTGAACATAATTTTCCAACGGGTCGATGACCACATATTCCCTCACGCCGGCACGCTCGTAGAGCGCTTTCTTTTCACGCATATCCTTCAGCGCCGTGCTGGGGGACAAAACCTCTACCACCAAATCCGGCGCACCGTGTATGGCTTTTTCGCCGATCTTTTCCGGGTTGCAGACCACTAACAAATCCGGTTGCACCACATCATGCTCGGAGAGAATGACGTCCACAGGGGCGATTAAAGGCTTGCAGGGCTTACCTTTTAAAAATTGTTCCATCCGGCTAAAAACACGTCCAGCAACCGTCTGATGTTTGATGCTGGCTGCGGGACTCATATTGTAAGGAACGCCGTCGATTAACTCCCAGCGCTCATCGTCCGGCCATCTCGTATAGTCGGCGACACTGAAGGTTTGTACCGACAATTTAGGTACGCTATTCATTCTTCGCTCCTACTGAACATCCAGCTTAATCCAGCGCAATCGGTTGGCATTGCTGACGACCGTGACCGATGACATGGCCATGGCCGCGCCGGCAATCATCGGGTTCAGCAACAAGCCAAATAACGGATACAGTAAACCGGCCGCAACCGGAATGCCGATAGTGTTATAAAAAAACGCACCCAACAGATTTTGCTTGATATTGGCCACCGTCAATGTCGACAGCGCCATCGCCTCGGACACCTTTAATAAGGAGCCTTGCAGCAACACAATGTCGGCGCTTTCGATAGCCACGTCGGTGCCGGTGCCAATCGCAAAACCGACATCCGCTTGCGCCAGGGCCGGCGCGTCGTTGATACCGTCACCGACCATGCCGACAATTTCGCCTTGCTGTTGCAAGGCTTTTACCACGGCGGCTTTGTCTTGTGGCAAGACTTGCGCTCGGACTTCGCTGATTCCGGCTTGCGCCGCTATCGCTTGCGCGGTGATCTCGTTGTCGCCCGTCACCATCAGCACGCGGATACCCTGCTTCCGTAATTGCCGTACCGCTGTGGCGGAATCGGGTTTAATCGGGTCTGCGACAGACACGATGCCAACGACAGAATTTTCGACGGCCAAAAACATTGGCGTCTGGCCTTTTGCCGCCAATTCGGCCATTTTGTCGCGATGCTTGCTATCGTCGATGCCATGTTCCGCCAGCAACGCGGCATTGCCGAACAAACATTGCCGATCCGCGATGCGGCCGGCGATACCGTGCCCGGCCACGGCCTGAAATTTTCTGACCTTCTCCAACTTAAGCTGTTTTTGTTCGGCAGCCGCCAGTATCGCTGCGGCCAAGGGATGTTCGGACCCCGATTCCAGAATGGCGGCATACTGCAACACCTGAGCTTCGTCGACATCGCCAAAAGCAATCACCTCCGCCAGACTGGGCTTACCGGCAGTGACGGTGCCGGTCTTATCCAAAATCAGACAAGTCAACTTGCCGGCGCTTTGCAAGGCTTCGCCTTTGCGGATCAATATACCGATTTGCGCGGCACGACCGACCGCGACCATCACCGAAATCGGCGTCGCCAAACCCAGCGCGCACGGGCAAGCGATTACCAATACCGTCATCGATGTGACAAACGCATAACCCAGAGCCGGGTCTGGGCCGATACTCAACCAAATTAAAAAAGTCAGTACCGATATGCCCACCACGGTGGGGACAAATACCGCGGAAATCTTGTCGGCCAGTTTGGCGATGGCCGGCTTGCTGTTCTGCGCTTGCCGCACACTTTGAATAATCTGCGCCAAAGCCGTATCGCGGCCGATGCGGGTCGCGCTGAATAAAAAACTGCCTTGCTGATTAATCGTGCCGGCGGCGACACTGGCACCTTCGACTTTCTCAACCGGCATCGATTCGCCGGTGAGCATGGATTCGTCGATAGTCGAGTGGCCTTCCAATACCACCCCGTCCACGGCGACTTTTTCGCCGGGTCTAACCCGTAAGATTTCGCCCAGACCGACTTGCTCAATAGGAATATCAATCTCCTGCCCTTCGCGCACCACGCGAGCGGTGCGGGGTTGCAAGCCAATCAATGCGCGTATCGCCGCCGAGGTTTTACCTCGTGCGCGCGTTTCCAGCGCACTACCCAGATTGATGAAGGCCAAAATCACCGCAGAGGCTTCGAAATAAGCGTGCGCGGACAGCGAAGGCAGCTGACTGGAATAATCGATGACAATACAGGAATACAGCCACGCCGAACCGGTACCCAGCGCGATCAGGGTGTCCATATTGGCTTGCTTAACGAGCAGCAATTTCAGCGCGCTGTGGAATAAATGTCCGCCGGAATAAAACATCACCGCCAACGTCAACAGGGCCACCTCGGACCAAAACACCGTGCCGGCGGCACTGCCCATGGCCGGAAACCAGTCCAGATGTGCGCCCAGCATCAAAGGCAGACCCAATGCGCCTGCCACGCCAGCTTTTCGCAGCAGGTCGCGATAACGCTCTTCTTCCTGCTTTTCCTCTTCACTCGGGTCTTCCAAGCCTTCCATCACCGCCGCATCGTAGCCGGCGGATTTTAAGGCCTGCTTCATGGCTTGATGATCGGGATCGCCGCCGACGGTAGCAGAGTGGTCGGCAAAATTGACGGTGACGGACGCAACCCCCGGCACCGATTGCAAGGCGGTTTCCACTGCACTGACACAGCCGGCGCAACGCATGCCGAGTATGGAAAGGCGTATTTCCTGCTGCTGTTTAGTCGATTGATCTAAAGTCATGACGATTCCCAAGCAATATCGTGTTGATCCGTAGGCAAACGCCGATACGGTTTTATTCGACCTTGAAACCGGCGTCGATGATAACGTCTTCGATTTCGTCCAAGTCGGTTTGCGCCGGATCAAATTCAACTTCGACCCGTTTGTCTTTATGCGAGGCCTGCACCGTTACCACACCGGCAATCGCCGATACCTTATTGACGATGCTGCTCTCGCAACCGCCGCATTTCATACCGCTTACTGTTAACGTTGCTGATTCGGACATGTTGATCTCCTTATAATTGAAATTAAGAGCGGCCGGCCATTCTCGACTTAAACTGTTTGAACATGGTATAAGGCGCGACCTATTCGCATGATAGTGCAATGATCGGGAGCCCGTAAATAAATGACAGATTTTCTGATTGGCAGACAGCAAATTCTGGACCGCCATCTGGACACTTTCGCCTACGAGATTTTATTCAGGGGCAAAGATTTCGATCTCAGTTTGAAAGATGGTGCCGCCAACGCCACAAATCAAGTTATCACCGATACGCTGCTGGAAATCGGCCTGAACGAACTGGTCGGCCCCCACAAAGCCTTCATTAATTTCACCACGCAAAACATCCTAGACAAAACGCCGCTGCATCTGCCCAAAGAGCGTATCGTCATCGAAGTATTGGAAAGCGTTACTATCGATGACAACATTGTCGCCAACCTGAAAGAATTATCACAACTGGGCTATACCATCGCGCTGGACGACTTCGTCTTGTCCCCGGAGTGGCTGCCCTTGCTGGAGTTTGCCGATATTATCAAGCTGGATGTGATGGCCGACGGCCTGGACGGCACCCGGCAACTGATTGAACAGCTAAAACCCTATAAACTCAAATTGCTCGCGGAAAAAGTCGAAACGCATCAGGAGTTTGAAACCCTACGCGAATGGGGTTGCGAGCTGTTTCAAGGCTTTTTCTTCAGTAAACCCAATATTGTGGAAGGTAAACGGCTAGGCGTCAGCCAAACCGCCGCCATCCAATTACTGTCGGCCGTGAACAAGGCGGACGCCAGTTTTGCGGAAATCGGCAAGATTATCTCGCAAGACGTTGGGATGAGTTTTAAATTGCTACATTATTTAAATTCGGCGTTTTTCGGCTTGCCGCAAAAAATAGAATCCATTCAGCATGCCATAGCTTGCCTGGGACTGGTCGAGATCAAACGCTGGGTGAATATTCTGGCCTTATCTTCCATGTCCGGCAAACCGTCCTCGGTGCTGCAAAACGTGCTGATCCGCGCCAAAATGTGTGAATTAATAGCGCGAGAACTTAAAGACGATCAGGAACACTATTTTTTAATCGGCATGCTGTCGGGTTTGGACAGCCTGTTGGACATGCCGGCGAACAAAGTATTGGAACAATTGCCGCTGGCGGAAGATGTTGACGATGCCATTTTGAAATATCGCGGCAACGCTGGCGAAGCGTTACAATTCTGCATCGCCTACGAGCGCTGGGAGCCTGGCCTTGGCACCTTCCGCGGCATAAATCCCGAGTGTATCGCCAATATCTATCTGGAGAGCATAGACTGGTGGGCGACGCGCATTTTACCTTTCTTGGCCGCTTGAGCCATTTACCCCACCTACCGACATCATCATGAAACTGAGACTGACTTTATTCTGGCTAGGCTGTCTATTCGCGGCCCATCTTTACGCCACCGAACTAGGCGTGGTGACGGCAGAACAACTCATAAACATGCAGCAAAATCAGAATGCGCTGGTCGTGGATGTGCGTACCGCGCCGGAATGGCAAGCCACCGGCGTCATCGCCAACAGCCAAAAACTGGAATCCTTTGACGGCAACGGCTACTTCGACCAGGAAAAATGGCTGGCCAACTTGGAAAAACTGAAATCGTCGCCCGACCAACCAATCATTTTGGTTTGCCGTTCCGGGAATCGGAGCGGCAAGATCGGCCAAATCCTCACCGAACAGCTGGGTATGAAAAATGTCTATCATTTGTCTAACGGAATCCAGTCATGGATCAAAGACGGCCGCCCGGTTAAAGCCGATTGTTTGACTACCGCCTGTAAGTAACATGTCCCTGAACACGCTCAGTAACCAAACCATCGCGCTGGCCGGCATCGCCCAAGCCTGCTCCTTGGTGCATCAGCTTGCCGGCACCGGCACTTGTCCAAACGCCGCATTGGAAGCCAGCATCAGCAGTTTGCTGAAAATAGACGCGGACAGCGTGATTGATGTCTACGGCGGCTTGATCGGTATCGAACACGGCTTACAACAGCTCACGACCCAGCTCGGCAGCCGGGTGCTGGCCAGTCCGGAACAGGCCCGATACGCAGCACAGATTGTCTATTTGCAAAAACAGTTGAACAAACAGCCGGACATGCAAAAAACCATACAAGCCGGCGTCAGCAAGGCTCAAGCTCAAACCGAACATTTCGGCGTGCTGCATGAAAATGTGCTGGCCAATCTGGCCGATGTGTACCACAGCACCATCAGTACCCTGCAACCGCGGATCATGGTGCAAGGCGATCAGCAATATCTGGGCAACCAAAGTACTGTGAATAAAATACGCGCCTTACTGTTGGCTGGCATACGCGCCACTTTATTGTGGCGGCAATGCGGCGGCAGCCGTTGGAAGCTATTGTTCTTCCGCAAAAAAATCCAGGACGAAGCCCAGTTTTTACTCACCCAAATTTGACGCCAACATGCCGGAACTACCCGAGGTCGAGACCAGTCGGCGCGGCATAGCGCCGCATATTACCGGCAAAACCTTTAAAGCCGTGATTGTGCGTCACCCGCAGTTGCGTTGGCCGGTTCCTGAGTCCCTGACCACCGATTTGCCGGGCCAGCGTCTGGACGCTGTCGAGCGGCGCGGCAAATATTTATTACTCGGCACGGGGCGCGGCACGCTGATCCTGCATCTGGGCATGTCGGGGAATCTGCGCATCACCACACCCGAGCAAACGCTGCGCAAGCACGA
Organism: Methylomonas sp. PHL2-19; assembly: GCF_059331595.1. Taxonomy (NCBI): domain Bacteria; kingdom Pseudomonadati; phylum Pseudomonadota; class Gammaproteobacteria; order Methylococcales; family Methylococcaceae; genus Methylomonas; species Methylomonas sp. PHL2-19. Next base: position 2,066,011 of record NZ_CP196839.1, on the reverse strand, counting down.
CCACATCGACTTCATTTTTGCCGACGATACGGTACTGCGCTTTAACGATCAGCGGCGCTTCGGCGCGGCCTTGTGGACTGCCGAAGATCCGATGTTGCATCCCTTGCTGGCCACGCTGGGGCCTGAACCGCTCTCCGCGGTATTCGACGCTAACTATTTGCGGCAGCGGGCGGCAAACCGCGCGGTGCCGATCAAATCATTGATTATGGACAGCCATGTCGTGGTGGGCGTGGGAAATATTTATGCCAGCGAAGCCTTGTTCTTAGCAGGCGTACAGCCGATGCGCTGCGCCGGAGAACTGGATACGCCGGCGTGCGAAGCGTTGGTGGCGGCGATCAAAACCGTATTGCAACAAGCCATCGATAAAGGGGGCACCACGTTGCGCGACTTTAGCAATGCCGAGGGCAAACCCGGTTATTTCAAACAATCCCTAAATGTGTACGGTCGCGGCGGACAAGCCTGCCTGCGCTGCGAGGAACCAATTCAGCAACTCAAAATAGGTCAACGAGCCAGCTACTATTGCGGCAATTGCCAACACTAAGCCCGTTAATGCCGCCAATCGAAAACGGCGGTTACGCGATTGCCGCAACCGTGGTAGCTCAGGCTGCTGCATAAAGTCTCCAGCATGATAATGCCGCGGCCGCAGTAAGCCTCATCACTCTTCCGCAAACCGATGCGCCGTCGCCAATCGAAGCCATTGCCGCTATCGACGACTTTAACGATCAAGCGGCCACCGTATTCGGTCGCATGATGGATAAACGATAAGCGGATTTTGCCGCGCTGTAGCTGTTGCAAGCGTTCGTCCTTCATCGCATAAAAGCGCATAAAGCCTTCCGGACTGCTCTTCAGAGCCGAATCCAAGCCCAGCACGCCATGGTCCAGCGCATTCGCGAACAATTCACTGACTATCATGAAAATATCCTGGCGATAATTCTGTAAACCCTGGATTTCCATGACGGTGTTGACCATGACCGGCACCGGATTGATCAGGCGCAAACTATCGATGTCAAATTCCAGTACCTGCTTCCAGGTCGTCGCGGCGGTCCGCTGCCGGGGAAGCCGGACTTCTCGCCGCCCCCAGGGCACGCTATCGACCGCACAGCTCAAAATAACCAGGGTATTGTCATCTTTCTGAATCGCACCGCCGGTGTGCGCTTCAAGGCTGGCCTGCAAATTTTTGATGGCGTCGGATTTACTTTGCCGGATAGCATTAAGAATGCGTTCCCCGCCGAAAAGCTCACCTTCAGCATTTTCCGCCTCAAAAATGCCATCCGTGAGCAGATATAAACGCTGATTCTCGCTTACCCGATGCAGTTGCTCTTCGATGTCAATCGAAGGCTGAATACCCAGCGGAATATTCAAAGAGCGTATCGCCAAAAAACTGTTGTCGGCATGATTGACTAAAAAATGCTCGGGTAGCCCGCAGGTAATGCTTTTCATCGACGACGACTCGGGATACAGCGCCACCACCGTCGCCGCCAAAAAGCGGTTGGCCGGCAACACCCGATACAGTTTGGCGTTAATTTCGGTAACGATTTCGTTAATATCGAAACCTTTCCGCGTCATGCCATAGAAAATATCCGCCAGCGGCGTAGCGGCTATCGATGCCGACAAACCGTGGCCGGTAAAATCGCCCAACAGCACATGCAAATGATTTTCCGGGGTTTTGGCAATCAACACCAAATCGCCGTTAAACAAGGCCATCGGCGACATCACCACTTCCACGGCTTCAGTTTCCAGAAAGTCGGCTTTTAACACGTCGTTGAACAGTTTGGCCGCGACTTCATGTTCCAGGTCGGAAGTCTGCCAATAATCGAGCAACAGCGTTTTTTGCGCGTGCTCGTGCTGATACAACATGCGCAGTTTTAACGACGACCGTATTTTTAACAGCAATAAATGCTGATTGACCGGTCGACAAATGACGGCGTCGATCTCAACCGCAGCGCAATGGTCCAGCAGCGTGTCGGTTAAATCATCGGCAATCAATATGATAGGCAGGTAGGAGTCGGCCGCATCGCGCATATCGGCTACCTGCCGCCAAGGCCAATCTCGACAGGCAATAATCAGTAAATCCACCGGCGCATTTGTCAGCAGCTCCATCACCTCTTCCACACTCGACGCCACCGCACAGCGAAAATCCTGCGCGCGCAGCACGCCTTGCAAACTATCTGCACTTGGCTTTGCTCCAGCATCCTCCAGCAAAACAACAGAGGTCTGAGCAGGCAGTGGAAATGAGTTCGGATGATTCATTCTGAAGAGTTTGCTCGCCGCTCGATGCACGCTTATTGATTTATAATTTGTGCTTCTTACACCATGCGACTGGCTATGACGATTTTATTTTTCTCGCTAAGAGGGGTACCCACGGACGAAGCGGACGATGTTCGGCAGTTACTGGCCGACAACGATATTGAATTTTACGAAACGTCAGCAGGCAACTGGGGCATTTCCATGCCGGCTATCTGGCTTTATCAACGCGATGACGTCGATAAAGCCAGACAATTATTCAACAAATACCAACAAGAACGCGCCCTAAACCAACGCGCACTGTACCGGCAATTGAAGGCGCAAGGCGAATACCAAGGCTTTTTCCGCCACAATCTGAACAAGCCCATCCGATTTCTCGGCTATAGCCTGCTCATAGTCCTGATTTTTTACGTCTCTTTGAAATGGTTGTTCGAGCTGGGCCTAGGCCTTTGAATTGTCGTTAGTTAGACTGCAATATCGTCAACATCCGTTGGGCGTGTTCCGCCACTTCTATACCCAGGTCGGTCAGATACCCGCCGTCATGCTGGGTAACCAAACCTTTGTCGAACAGACGTTGCGCCGCAGCAATCAATACCGGCTCAGCATTGCCATGCACCTTGACGCCTTCTTGTACGGACTCCAGATTGAACAAGGATAAAAATTTAATTTCCGCGACCAATTCTTCGGTTAAAAGCATGTGTTACACCCTTTGTAATAATTATTAATCTTCGCTGACCGTCGTAGTCAGCCAACTGTATACGCGCTTTACAAGCAAATCGTAATCTTGTTGATAGCCGTGATCCTCGCCATCCATTCTTATCTGCCGATACACCGGATTATCTTTACCGGCCATACGCCGTTGCCGGGCGCTATTGAGCACTGCCGGTAAATCAAACTCGGCATAGACATCCAAAAAAGGCAATTGCACTTTTTTAATCAAATCGAGGCTTTGCGCCTGTGTTGCAGTGGTTTGCGGCACGGGCAAACTAATCGATACCAGCGCCGTCACGTCATTGGGTTTATCGGCAAGCCTGGACGCGGCCATCAAAGCGCCCATGCCGTAGCCGACAATTGCGATATGTTTCGCACCGTTTTTCAGCAGATGCTCGACAGCCGCATCAATCCGTCCACGTGCTTCCTCGAACAGCGGGTAATAGTCTTCAGCCTGCGCGCCGCTTTCCCTGATAGGCATTTGTAAGGCAAGCGTCGCCCAATTATGCATCGGCAACGTGGTTCGCAAGCGATGAATCAAGGGCTTGGCATCGGGATGTTCGCCCATATCGTGCAGTACGATTGCCACTTGGCTGTTGTCGGTCTTTTCGGCTTCCGTAAAGAGCGCCAGAAAGGTCTTGTCGGCGGATTTCAACCAAGTCGCCTGCCCCACGGGCAATTGTTGCTGAATAGCCGCAGCAAAGTCCTGCTCTCTGCGGCTATCGGTCGCAAACACCGATGTCGAAACTAGCAATAATGCCGTAAATAACGACGCATTGCGCATAGCCAACACTAGGGGCTGTTGCCGTTTCACATCGGTAACCATATAAATGCACAAGCCAGGGCGATAGCACCTTCAAAATTGCGTTTTAGTTTGTCATATCGGGTGGCAATAGCTCTAAAATGTTTCAGTCGCGCAAATACGTTTTCAACGAGGTGGCGATATTTATAGAGACACCAGTCCATTTCCTCATTCCCGACTATTGAATTTTGTTTTCTTGGGATGATGGGGACTGTGCCTTGGTCTCGAATTTGAATCCGTAACGGCTCGCTGTCATACCCTTTGTCTGCAATCATGTAGCCCGCCTGGGGGAGCTTGGCCACAAATTCCGGCGCTTCTTTGCAGTCATGTACTTCGCCCCCCGTAATCGAGAACTGGATGGGAAGTCCACCGGCATCAACCGCCATATGGATTTTGGTCGTGTTGCCTGCGACCGATTTCCCGATGGCTGTTGGATTTTCATGGGCGCCGCCGCTACTGTGTTGATGGGCTTTAATAATGCTGCCATCAATAAATAGCCATTCCAAATCAGGCTCAATCACTAGCGCCTGAAAGATACCCCTCAGCTTTTCTTGCAGTGACCAGGCATTGAAGCGCTTGTACACGGCATTCCACTTGCCAAAAGCGACGGGCAAGTCTCGCCAAGGGCAGCCAACACGCAAACGATAAAAAATCCCTTCGACCGTTTGCCGAAGACCGGGTTTGTCGTAAATGCTGAAACTCAACATAATCGTTTTTAGCTTTTCCCAGTGGGTATCTGTAAGCAGTTGGCGTGGCATTCGCTAGTTATCGTTTGATTGAAAACTCAATCAATATGGCTCGCCAATCGATTTTCAAAGGGATTATGACAAAATGGCAACAGCCCCTATTGAATTTTGTTTTCTTGGGATGATGGGGACTGTGCCTTGGTCTCGAATTTGAATCCGTAACGGCTCGCTGTCATACCCTTTGTCTGCAATCATGTAGCCCGCCTGGGGGAGCTTGGCCACAAATTCCGGCGCTTCTTTGCAGTCATGTACTTCGCCCCCCGTAATCGAAAACTGGATGGGAAGTCCACCGGCATCAACCGCCATATGGATTTTGGTCGTGTTGCCTGCGACCGATTTCCCGATGGCTGTTGGATTTTCATGGGCGCCGCCGCTACTGTGTTGATGGGCTTTAATAATGCTGCCATCAATAAATAGCCATTCCAAATCAGGCTCAATCACTAGCGCCTGAAAGATACCCCTCAGCTTTTCTTGCAGTGACCAGGCATTGAAGCGCTTGTACGCGGCATTCCACTTGCCAAAAGCGACGGGCAAGTCTCGCCAAGGGCAGCCAACACGCAAGCGATAAAAAATCCCTTCGACCGTTTGCCGAAGACCGGGTTTGTCGTAAATGCTGAAACTCAACATAATCGTTTTTAGCTTTTCCCAGTGGGTATCTGTAAGCAGTTGGCGTGGCATTCGCTAGTTATCGTTTGATTGAAAACTCAATCAATATGGCTCGCCAATCGATTTTCAAAGGGATTATGACAAAATGGCAACAGCCCCTAACCTTTGCTGTAAAAACCGCTAAAGGTATAACGCTCATGGATATGCCGCAACAGCACCATAATCACCGACGCCACCGGCAAGGCCAACAAGACGCCTAAAAACCCGAACAGCTGACCACCCGCCAGTACAGCAAACATCACTGCTACGGGATGTAAACCGATTTTGTTTCCGACCAACCACGGCGTCAACAGCATGCCTTCCATGCTCTGACCCACCGCAAAAACGATCAACACCGGCAGTAAATGCATCGCATCCTGAAATTGCAGCAAGGCCGCGATGCAGGCAAAGACGATACCGGTTATAGCGCCCATATACGGCACGAAACTGACCAAGCCGGCCAGCATGCCGATCACCAAGGCCAGTTCCAGATCCACCAACCATAAGCCGACGCTGTAAATCACGCCCAGCGCCAGCATCACGTAAAACTGGCCGCGCATGAACGCACCCAACACCACGTCGGCCTCGCCGGCCAATTTGGCGACAGTGCCGGCAACGCGGCGTGGAAACAAATCGTGGATTCGCGCCACTAAGTCGTCCCAATCGCGCAGTAAATAGAAGGTAATCACCGGAATCAAAACCAGATTCATCACCCAACCAACGATCACCGCACCGGAATGGGAGACCGATTGAATCAGGTTCTCGGCAACGCCGTCGCCGTCTTGCCAATGACTCTTGATCAGATTAATCAATTGATCTTCGCGCAACGGTCTAATCGTGCGTCCCAGATATTTTTGCAAAACCGGCACGACCGATTTGTTTATCCAGTTTAAATAAGACGGCAGTTTGTCGATGAATTCGCTGATTTGATATTCCAGGGCAGGAATGATGACGATCAGCAGCGCCGCTATCGAAAAAATGATGCCGGAAAACACCACCATGACCGCCAGCGTCCGATTTAAACGCCAACCACGGAATTGCAAAGTTTCCAGCCTATCCACAACAGGATCGCCTAGGTAAGCGAGAATGGCCGCAAACGCAAAAGGCATCAGCACCGGCGCCAACACATACAATAGGCCGCCGAAAGCCAGTATAAAAGCCAGTACAAACCATTTTTGCGAATCGTTCATCTCTACCATCATGCGACCTTATTGCTTGGATTGTTTACGGGCTTTCCAAATTTCCAGCACTATCGGCAAGATCGAAATCAGCACGATGCCTAACACCACTAACTCAAAGTTTTTCTTCACCAGCGGAATATTGCCGAAGAAATAGCCGGCAAACACGCAAATTAACACCCATGCCACTCCGCCGATAATGTTATACAAAATGAAAGTGCTGTAAGGCATTTTCCCTATCCCGGCCACGAACGGCGCAAAGGTGCGCACGATAGGCACAAAGCGCGCCAGTACGATAGTTTTGCCGCCGTAGGTATCGTAGAACGCCTGGGCGCGGTCAAGATGTTCGCGGTTTACCCAACTGAGCGAATAGGCGCGTTGACCAATGCTGCGGCCTATCCAATAGTTGACGGTATCGCCCAGCACCGCCGCAGCTCCCAAGACGCCGAGCAATATCGGCAAATTGAAAGCATCCATTGCCACGAAGGCACCGGCGGCAAACAACAGGGAGTCACCGGGCAAAAACGGCATCACTACGAAACCGGTCTCGACAAAAATCACTAAAAACAAAATGGCATAGGTCAGCGTACCGTAGTCGCTGATGATATTGGCCAAATGTTTATCGATGTGCAGCAGAATGTCGGTCAAATAGTGTAGCCAGTCCATGTTTTACTCGTTTGGTTGAAAAATCTCGGTCAATAATATCTGCTACTAATGACAACTTTTCGGCGCGCTAGAAGAAATAAGCCGCTACTGCCCCGCTTATCAGAGCAAGTGCCGCCGCCAGCAACCATACCCACAGTTTAGGCTTACCGGATTTTTGCTCGTAAGGCACGCCTTCGATGCGCGCATTCACTGCTTTCAATTTACCGCCCGTATCACGGGCGACTTCATAAAACAACACATCGCCGCGCACCGGACGGCGAGCCATGCCTTTTAAAGAGGAAATATGTACAAAAATATCTTTGTCGCCGTTATCCGGCTGAATAAAGCCAAAACCTCTATCGTCTTTCCAGGTTTTTAAAACACCTTTCAGGATGGTCGTATCCGCCATCTTTTCACCTCTAGTTAATTATTATTTTTGTGTATTTTGTCTGAAAAATCCCGAAAACATAAAACCCGGCCTGGGCGCTTTTGATCGATTACGCCGCCTGACTTTGCGATTCCCGGTAAACCTGGCATCCGCTACTACGATGCGTTAGCTGTTTTACCAGCCAACGTGCCTGGCAAACGGCAGACGGTATTGCCGGTTCTGTTTGGATGGTTAATTTGCGAAGAAGACGACGACCACACCCGGCGTCGATATTCATAAAAGCACTGACAAATCGGCTAACGAAATCTTTCACCGCTAACCGATCAATGGGAGACAAGGCGACGTTTCCAGCTATCGCGCAAAACGCCGCCTTTGATTAAAATTTCTTGTCAATCAAAACCTTATCATCGATAACCAGCTTCGACACGCCTCCCAATGCCAAATGCAGGGTGCAGGATGCGGTTTTGAAGTTAGAGTCTTTCTCGCCTACCCATTCCATCGTGACATAGGTCGTTTTATCGGTATCGGTTTTGGACGGGAAATACACTTGGGTACCGGTTTTGTTTTCGATCAATTTCGGACATTTTTGGTTAGCCATTTCCTGCATGGCTACCAACGTGCGGATTTGCGCAGCGGCCTCTTTTTCCTCGTTGGATTGATCCTTGCTGACACCCACCAAGATAAAACCGGCTACAAACACCCCCACCACAGCGATCATCAATTTCTGTGTTTCACCCATTGTTGCTCTCCTCTGTTTTGTAGTTATTTTTTCGGCGAATCCGAATTGTTACCCTTCGGATTCTATGCCAATCGACCGGTATCGGCAATGCGCCTGACAAAAGCCTTACTGCGGATCCACCTGCGCAATCCAATCGCCTAAATTATAGTAGTTGGTGATGCGCGCGACTTTACCGTCGCGAATATCGAAAAACGCGCCGGCCGGCAAACGATAAGTTTGGCCGTTGGCTTCCGGCAGACCTTCGTCGGTATTCAGATATTCGCCCAATACCACAAACTCCGCTGCGCCGCGGGTGCCGTCTTCGTTAGCCATGATCACCATATCCACCAACTGTTCTTTGTAGTGGTGATTCATTTTTTTCATGAACTCGCCGAAAGCGGCCTTGCCTTGCTCGCGGTCGCCCTGGTTGATGTCATGTACCACATCGTCGGTCAACAAGCTCAGAAAGGTATCCATGTCGCCGCTGTTGAATGCTTGATAGTACTGTTCGATAAGTTTTTTTGCTTGTTGCATAGTGGTATTGGTGCCTGGATTAAAAACCGGCAATTCTGCCAGAAGCCCGGTTTTTTTTCAGCTTAAAATTCCACGCCCTGCTCGGCTTTGATGCCTGCGGCAAAAGCGTGTTTGATTCGGGTCATCTCGGTGACCGTGTCGGCTGCTTCGATGACTTCCGGTGCCGCATTGCGGCCGGTCATCACCAAGTGTAGCCAGGTGGGTTTATCGTTTTTGATGAAATCGGCGATTTCCTGGCCGCTGATCCAACCATAGCCGCAGCAGTAATTGATTTCGTCGAGGATTACCAAATCAAACTCTTCGGAGAGAATTTTTTGTTTGGCAAACTCCCAAATTTCCCGGCTGGTTTTAATATCTTGTTCCGGATTCTTGGTATCCCAGGTAAAACCATCGCCCAAGGCATGCCACTCGATTTCTTCGAATCGCGTCGCCGCCCGTTGCTCGCCGGTTTGCCACTGGCCTTTGATGAATTGAATCACGCAGACCTTCATGCCCCACCCGGCGGCGCGGAATACCATGCCAAACGCACTTGAGGACTTACCCTTACCTTCGCCGGTGTGTACCAGTACGACACCGTGCCTTCTATCTCTGGTTTTCATTAATTATGCTTCTCTGGCCGATTTAGCAGCCGCTCGTTCAAGTTGGCCGGGCATTGTAACAACTTAGTAGCTGCTACGAGACAGAAGCAGGGATGCGGCACCGCAACCGGTCAGGCGAAGGGCAAAAGCCGCAGTGAAGAATACTTTTGCCGCGCCTGCTTAAAGGCAATGGCGTGTCGATCTAGCCCAGGCACTACTTGCGCCGTACGGAATAGCCCAACATATACAATCCGGCAACAAAAGTCCAAAACGCGGCAGGTAACGGTACGGGCGCATAGCTAAAACCGCTGCCGCTCAGCAACTGATAGCGGCTATCGGCAATACCGAGATATACCAAACCGGTGTTCCCGAAATTGGCGGATGACTCGGTTACGGTGGGTTTGAAATAGCTACTGGCACCCGCTCCGACTTCCAGAAAAGCATCCAGTGAAATCAAGGTATTGACCGGCACCGAAAATGTCGCCACGCCGGTACACGACGCCAGCCATGAACAACTGAAGCTGCGCGGTGTATAACCATTTTCCGTGAAAGAAATACTGTCACCCGTACTTAGTTGCACAGCACCGCTGGCGGCCGCGGTGCCGGACAGTGCTCCCGACACCAAATAAGTCAAAGTCAGATCGATATTTCGACCGCTGGGGCCCACCAACTTGAAGTTATCGGCAAATGACACTTTGCTGCTGGCGCTGGCGACATTCGCGGCATAGGCTGTCGCACTGGCACTGGCACTGGCTTTCATTACGCCGGGAGTGACAAAACCGCCGGCGGCGGAGCGGTACGTCTCAACGTAACTACCCGGCCCACCCGCATTGGGTACTTGATACAACGCATCGACCGCAGACGATGAAGGGCTATTGATGTTGTTTAACACCTTGGAATCCGCATCGTAGGACTGACTGCCATAAGCGGCGTTCGCACTAGCGATCACGGTCAAGGATGTGGTGTACGCAGCTGCTGTTGGTGCATAAGCCAACACTGCACAAAGCGCCAGCAAAGACGAGAAGCGATTCATAAATGTCCTCTAATTGATTAACGTTGTTAAAAATGGTGGATGTCACAACTACCGGCCAGACTCAAAACGTGTGCCGGTGCGCTTAAACGCTACTTTGGAAGTCAGAAACGTTTCAGATACCGGCAGCAGCGGCCCATTGCAGACGCATCGCTCCGATTAGCGCCAATAATACCGATCCGAATAGCCAAGCCGAGGCTGGCAACGGCACTTGAGAAATCCCTGAAACGTTTGCGTAAGCATGAGTGGTAACCCTAAAAAATATGCGCCCGGTGCTCGTGGTTGGCAAAGTGACCGATAAGGTACCTCCAGCGCTGTCCGGCAAACTGCCGACAAAATTGGCGTTAAGAAACAGATCTTTTCGGGCTAGCAGCGATTGGTTAGGGTCGCCGAAATCATTGACCACCAGCACTACGGACGCCGATGCCACATCACTCGGTTCGCTACCGGGTATCAAACTGATATTCATGCTGTAATCGACCGAGAAGGTCGTCACCCCGCTGCCGGAACCAGTAAAGCTACCGGTGCGGGACGACTCAGTAACGACAGCATCGCCAAACGCTGGATCGAGATCCTGGGAATAGCTATATAGGACGTTGGGATCAACATCAGCTCGCGAGGTAAGCGAGCGAATACCGCTACCAGTTTGCAGGCTGGTTAGCGGCGTCACCCAATCGGACGAATAGGTACCGGTGCCATACGGCGTGTCCAGGCGCGTGCCCACGCCCGAAGATTTGTCGTACCAAGCGATGCCGGCATTCACATTGGTTCCAGACGTCACTCGGAAACTCCCCCAGTCAACGCTAACCTCGGCAGTTGCGTTCGCACTCGCGACGGCATTTGTATTGAAGACCACCAGATCGAGGATGGACAGGGTTAGTAATGCAGTTTTGACTTTCATAATATTTCCTTTGGAAATACGAAGCTTGGCTTCACCGGTCAGTTCGAATTTCTAAACGAACTGAAACGGTAGCATAAATAAAGGGCTACTCACTTGGACCAATGGCCAGATAACTGCAAACTACATCGACATCGGTTTCCAAACCTGTTTCGGTATTCGCTGCCGAAATGGCTATCAGGTCTCGGCCACCAGCCGCACCACCCGGAACGTACTCGATAGACCAAGGAACAAACGTAGTACCGGCGTTTGGCATACCTTCGGCGGAGTAGATACTAACGGTTACATCAGGTCTGGCCGAAAAAGGCGGCACACTGGCCCAGAGCAATCGGGTATGCGCGCCGCCCTCGCCTGGTGTCATGTTTTCCGTACCGCTGACGATTTGGGTGTTATTGATATTCAGAACTTGCTGGGTCATAGCTAATACTCCATCTTTTTGGTATTTAATTAAGTAACCATATAGATACCATTTAGATTTTTTTGCGTCAATCGTAAATTATTGGTTTTATTTCGGTACTATTTCACAGACTTTTTTCTAAAACGGAGATGTCGTGTCCATCCTAGTATTAGCCAGCTATGTCCATGCTCATTGCCTGAACGTTGAGCGCTTGCCTTGTTCGGGCGAATCCTTGCAAGCAACCGGCATGATCGAGGAACACGGCGGCAAAGGCTTGAATGTTGGCATAGCCGCGCATAGGCTTGGCGCTGAGGTGGCAATGCTATTGCCGCTGGGAATGGACTCGGCGGCGGATGAAGTAATTGAGCTCATCAAGAACGCGGGCATGAACAGCCGCTGGCTGCTGAAAACAGGCCCGCAATCCGGTTTTGGCGTGGGCTTTATCAGCCCGACCGGCGAGAACTTCCTGGCAGTCTATCCGGGCGCCAACACGCTGCTGAAAGAGGAACACGTCGAACAAGCCCTGGCCTCCCTGCCCCATCTCAATCTGATTTACGCCCAATTCGAAATCCCGGAAGCGCCGATCCGCAGGGCCTTCCAGATCGCTGGTCAGCGTGGTATCCGCACTATGCTGAACCCCTCGCCCTGGCGGCAACCTGATCCCGGCTTGTTAAAGCTGACCGATATTTTGGTGGTAAACGAAACCGAAGCCGCTGCATTATTCGGCCTAAGCAACAATGTGATCAGCCTGGCGCAGTGGCTGAGTAACTTATCCAAGTGGGCGCAACAAATTGCCTGGTCCGGGGAACTACTGGTGGTCACACTGGGTGAGGCGGGATGCGTGGCGTTAACGAAAGACGTGGTTCTTCACCAACCGGCTTGGCCAATAGCCGCACTGGACGCCACCGGCGCCGGCGACGCATTCAGCGCCGGTCTGGCAACTGCCTTGCTGAATAACCTGAGTTTAACCGAGGCTTTGAGACTAGCTAGTGCCAGCGGTGCCTGGGTTGCCAAGCATCATGGCGTATTGGGGTGCTTGCCGACACCAGCCGAGATTAATCATTTTATAAAAACCAATCCAATACCAAAATTAGTCTAGTTCGGCCGGATCTTCAGATTGACCCGGTAGGTATAGGCGTCGCCGCGAAACGTGCCTTCGACATACTCCACAATCTGCCCGTTGTCGGCGTAGGTCTTGCGCTTCAACAACAAGCAGGGACCCGGCTGGTCAAACCCGAATACGGCCGCTTCCGCGTCATCGCTGAGTACCGCTTCGATGGATTGTTCAGCGTGCACCAAGCCCAAGCCACATTGGAGCTCAAGGTATTGATAAGCGGAGCCTTCGCCGTTCCAATCAGCCAAAGCCGGCGCTACCGTTAGATCGTACCAAGCCACTTCGCGCGATAGCGGCATACCGTCTCCCAAGCGCACCCTTACCAAACGTAGAAATCGCGTAGACGCCGGACGATTAAAAATAGACGCGATAGTTCTATCGACGACAATCTTGTGCTCGAGAATTTGCGTAGACGGGATAACTCCCAACTCGCGCATTTCCTCGGTAAAACCTTTCAGTTTACCCATCTCCGGATTAATCCGCGAAGGTGGCGCCTTAACCGTGACGCCGGCGCGACCATGAGTAGCAATACAATCCTGAGCCCGCAATTCTTCATAACAACGCCGCACCGTGGTGCGACTAAGATCCAGCGCTTCCGCCAAAGCTCGCTCGGATGGCAGACTAAAACCATCTCCGAGCTCGCCGGACTGGATCATATCGGTGATGCGTCTTTGCAGTTGCTTGTAGACAGGCTCGGAAATGCCGGTATTCGGGCGAATTTTCTCAATGAAAGCACTGCTGTCATTGGCGGCGAAACTATCGGCTCTTATTTCGATATGGCTGGAAGCACTGGAAGACATTGTGGTTGACCCGGCATATTCATTTACGCAGCAGATTATGGATTTTAAAGCCCAAGATAGCCGCTGCCAGCAAAAAGGTAATAGCGTTGGCTACTATGATAGCTATATTCACCAAATAGATACCATAAATCAACCACAGCAACACCCCCAAGGTAAACATGCTGTACATGCCTAGTGACAAGGATTCGGTGTCGCGGGTTTTGAAGGTCTTAATTGCTTGAGGCAGAAAAGAAGCGGTGGTCAAAGTCGCCGCCAGATAACCGATTAACTCGGGAATTAGGTTCATGTCAGAAAAATCAAGCCGAGAAATGTTTCCAGCCGAAGTAGCTTAAGGCGACCAGCAATAATTGCGCGAAAGCCAACAGCCAGAAATAACCCAAAAACATCATGATCTTAACCGGCGTTTCCTGGCTTTGTTTAGAGCTGACTAACCAGCCGCCGATGCCGGAAACGGCAGCGACGACCAGCAAGCCTATAATGATAATACTCATTGCAATCAGCGCGGCGGGGGTGCCAATACCTCACGGGAGCCGTTGGTTTCCGGCATGCTGACCACGCCGGCGTTTTCCATGTCTTCGATGATGCGCGCCGCGCGGTTGTAACCGATTTTGAAACGGCGCTGCACGCTGGAGATAGACGCTTTGCGCGATTCGGTAACGAACGCCACCGCTTCATCGTAAAGCGCATCGGATTCGCTGTCTTCGCTGTCCAAACCGGCCACTTCGCCGCTATCGGTGCGCTCTTGAGTGATTTCGTCCAAATAATTGGTCGGACCGGTTTTTTTCAGGAACTCCACCACCCGATGTACCTCGTGGTCATCCACAAACGCACCATGGGCGCGCAACGGGATACTAGTGCCGGACGGCAGGAACAGCATGTCGCCGTTACCCAGCAAGGCTTCCGCACCGCCTTGGTCAATAATGGTCCGGGAATCGATGCGCGACGATACCTGGAAAGAAATTCGGGTCGGCACATTGGCTTTGATCAAACCGGTCAACACATCCACTGATGGACGCTGGGTTGCCAACACCAAATGAATACCGGCGGCTCGTGCCTTTTGCGCCAAACGGGCGATCAGTTCCTCGACCTTTTTACCGACCACCATCATCATGTCGGCCAACTCGTCGATGACGATGACGATGCTGGGTAGTGTGTCCAGCAAAGGATAGTCTTCCAATGCCACCGGCGTTTCCGGCCGGAATAGCGGGTCGCGAATCGGCTGACCGGCCGCTTCCGCTTCCCTGACCGCCTGGTTATAACCGGCCAGATTTCGCACACCCAATTTGGACATCAATTTGTAACGACGCTCCATTTCCGCCACCGCCCAACGCAAGGCGTTTTGCGCGTCCTTCATGTCGGTAACGACCGGCGTCAGCAAATGCGGGATGCCTTCGTACACCGACAATTCCAGCATCTTCGGGTCTATCATGATCATTCGCACATCTTCCGGCTTGGCTTTGTACAGCAAACTCAGAATCATGGTGTTGATCGCTACCGATTTACCGGAACCCGTGGTGCCGGCCACCAGCGCATGCGGCATTTTGCCCAGATCGGCCACCACTGGCGTGCCTGAAATGTCCTTACCCATCGCGATGCTGAGCTTGGATTTAGCCCGCTCAAACTCATCCGATACCAGTAAGTCGCGTAGCGAAACCATTTCCCGCTCTTGATTCGGAATCTCCAAACCAATCACCGATTTACCTTCGATAATCTCGACGATACGCACGCTGGTTACTGACAAACCGCGCGCCAAGTCTTTGGCCAGGCTGCTGATGCGGCTGACTTTCACACCGGCCGCCAAGCGTAATTCGAACCGGGTAATCACCGGTCCAGGCAATACCGCTTCCACTTCGGCGGCGATACCGTAATCCTGCAATACATCCTCGACTTGGCGGGAAATTTCTTCCAGCTCGGTTTTGGAATAGCGCTTCACCTTGATTTCACGCTTGTCCAGCAAAGACAAGGTTGGCAAGGCGTTGATGTAGGCGCCGGGCTCCATATCGTCCACGGGTTTGCTGTCTTTTCTACGCAAGGGTCTAACCGCGACAGCGGCAGAAGGTTGCGCGGCTTCTAGCACTTGAATTTGCGACTTTTTCGCGCGCTCTTCGGTTTTAACTTCGGATTGCTGATTACGCGGTTTTTTGGTTTCTTTTACAGGTTCGAGTCGCGCGGGTCTATCCGCGCGATAACGCTCGGGCACCTCAACTGCCTGCCGGCCCACAACCGAACAGGCCGTCATCGCGCATTTGCCGATAAACGCCATCATCGTCAGCCAGGACAAGCCGGTAAACAAGGTCACGCCGGTCATGAAAATGGCCAGTAACAACAGGGTAGAACCGGAATTGCCTAACAGATGTACCAAGGCGTCGCCAATTTCCCGCCCCAGAATACCCCCCGGGCTCTCCGGCAAATCCATCTTGGTACGCAGAAAATGCAGGTGCAAAAACAGAATCGCCGAGCCGGACACTGTAGTAGCCAGGAAACCTGCCGAGCGCGACGCCAGCGCCCACTGCCCACCGGTCTGGCGGGAACCTTGAAACAGGATGTAGCCATACCAGAAAATCATCACCGGAATCAGGTAGGCCATCAAGCCCAGAAAACTCAGTACAAAATCCGCCAGCCAGGCACCAAACAAACCGCAGGCGTTACTGATGGATTGATACGATGTGCTATGACTCCAACCCGGATCGTTGGAATTAAAAGTGACCAGGGCAATTAAAAAAAACAACGCACAACTCGAAAATCCCAGTAATGCGATTTCGCGATAGCCTCGCGAGGCTCTTTCTTCCACAACAGCAACCATAGTTGTCGGCTCACAATAAAAGCGTCACAAAACATGATTATAGATGATGTAAATCGATTTCACATTAGCTTTACCGGCCACGCCATTAAAAACCAGTCGGTAAATCGGTTTTATCGCGGGGGGAATGCCCTTATAATTTTGCTACCCTAACCCGCATGGAGACTCGAAATAATGGCTGCCGCAAAACATTGCAAACTCTTAATCCTAGGTTCCGGCCCGGCCGGTTACACCGCAGCCGTTTACGCCGCGCGCGCTAACTTGAATCCGGTGATGATCACCGGCATGCAACAAGGCGGCCAATTGACCACCACCACCGAGGTGGACAACTGGCCCGGCGACGTGGAAGGCTTGCAAGGTCCGGATTTGATGGAACGGATGCGCCTGCATGCCGAACGCTTCAATACCGAAATCATATTCGACCACATCCATACCGCCGATCTGTCGCAAAAGCCGTTTACCTTGACCGGCGATGCCGGCGTTTATACTTGCGATGCGTTAATTATCGCCACCGGCGCTTCGGCTAAATATCTGGGCCTGCCGTCCGAGGAAGCCTTTAAAGGCAAAGGTGTTTCCGCCTGCGCCACTTGCGACGGCTTCTTTTACCGCAACAAACCGGTCGCGGTGATCGGCGGTGGTAATACTGCTGTGGAGGAAGCACTGTATTTGTCTAACATCGCCTCCGAGGTGATCGTCGTGCACCGGCGCGATAAATTCCGTTCCGAAAAAATCTTGTCGGATAAACTGATCGAAAAATCAAAATCCGGCAACGTGCGTATCGAATGGAATCACGAGCTAGACGAAGTACTGGGTGACGACATGGGCGTTACCGGTCTGCGTATCAAGAGCACGCAGGACGGTAGCACCAGAGATTTGGACGTGCACGGCGTATTTATCGCCATCGGCCACACTCCGAACACCGACATTTTTACCGGCCAGTTGGAGATGGACCACGGCTACATCGTCGTTAAAAGCGGCATCCACGGCAATGCCACGGCCACCAGCGTACCGGGCGTATTCGCGGCTGGCGACGTGATGGATTCGCATTACAAACAAGCCATCACATCAGCCGGCGCCGGCTGCATGGCCGCTTTGGATGTGGAAAAATATCTGGACGAATTGACCGGCTAGGTCTATCCGCTATTGGGGCGGTTAAAACCGCCCCAATACGCTTTCAATATATCCAAGGCAACAACCGCCAGGTCGATAAGCAAAAATCGGCATAAACCGCACCGAACTCAGCCAGCAACATCCGCTCTTCTATCTCAATGCGCCGGGTAAACGCCCAAACCGTCGGCCCTAGCAACATCGCCAACGCCAGAACATCACCCATCGCCACTCCGGCAGCAAACAAGGCTATCAACAAGCCGGTGTAGGCCGGATGCCGTAGCCAACGGTAAGGCCCTTCTTTGATTAATCTGTGTTCTTGCTGTATCAGCACGTTAGTTGTGAAAAATCGGCCCAATTTCATCACCGCCACGTAACGCAAATAAAGCCCCGAAGCAAACAACAGCATGGCCAACATTTGCCTAGGCAGATAATCAATCCTTATAGGCGCCAACGCCAGATTTTTAAACCACAATGCCAGCGCCAGACTTGCCAAAATACTGATCCACAAAATGCGCTGCGAACGCCGCTCCGTATTCACGACCGGCCCGGCTTGCAGCACAGTACGGCGGGCCAAAGCAATTTCCGCCGCTATCCAAACCAGGCAAAGCACTAGCCACAAAATCCGTACCGATGTCATTAATCGCCCTCCGGCGCAGTGTGCGTGAAATGACGGGTATGCCAGGATCCCCGCGCCTCGTGTAACATACCGCAATTTGCCGGCTGTTATGAAAAAGATCATCGAACTGAAACAGGTTTATAAGGACTATCCGCAAGCTGGCACGCTGCAAACTGTCTTGCACGACATCAATCTGGATATTTACCCCGGCGAATTTGTTGCTATCGTCGGCCCGTCCGGCAACGGCAAATCCACCCTTTTAAACTTACTCACCGGCATCGACCACCCCAGCCAAGGCCAAGTCAGCGTCAACGGCACCGAGCTGCAAACACTCAGTAACGAAAAACTCAGCATCTGGCGCGGCGCCAATGTCGGCATCGTGTTTCAGTTCTTCCAGTTATTGCCTACCTTAAATCTGCTGCAAAACATCGTACTGCCCATGGATTTTCTCGGCCGATTAAGCAAAAGCCAGCGCCGTGAGCGGGCCATGTATTTACTGGAACTGGTCGGATTGGCCGATGCTGCGGAGCGCTTGCCCAGCCAGGTTTCCGGCGGCCAACAACAACGGGCGGCGATTGCCCGCGCGCTGGCCAACGATCCCCCGCTGATCGTCGCCGACGAACCCACCGGCAATCTGGATGCGGCCACCGCCGATTCGGTGTTCGATTTGTTTGCGCATCTGCGCGACCAAGGCAAAACCTTGGTAATGGTCACCCATAACGAAACCCTGGCCGACGCCGCCAGCCGCAAACTGGAAATTCGTTCCGGACGAATCCACGCCGACAGCCAACCGGTAGGCAGCAGGTGAATACGCTGTGGCATAAAGTCTGGGCCGACTTATGGCTGACCAAAAGCCGCACTACCTTGGCGATTATCAGCATCGCCGTCGGCGTCTGTTGTGTCGGGACTTTATTCGGCATGATCGATTTACTGCTGAACAAAATGGATGCCGCGCATCGGCAATCGCAACCCTCGCATATCAATCTGATCTTGCGCAATGATGCCGATATTAGTTTGTTGGCGCAAATCAAAGCCATACCCGGCGTAGCCGGCGTCGATACCATGACGCCGCTGAGCGTACACTTCCGCAGACCGGGCGAGACCGACTGGCATCTGGGCACGCTGATTATTCGCCCCGATTATGAACACCAGCATTTCGATAAAACCGCGCTGCAATCCGGCGATTGGCCGAGTGCTGACCGGATTGTGATAGAAAACCTGTCCGCCCTGTCCAGCGGCATGCAAAGCGGCGACATAGAATTCGAAACCGCCCAAGGCCCGCAGACCTTGCCGATTGGCGGTATCGTCCGCCATCCCTTCGTTAAACCGCCCAAATTCGGCGGCCAAATACATTTTTTTGCCGGCACCGCGCAAGCTACCCAATTCGGGATTCCGGCACACAGTTTCCGGCAGTTGCTGGTGCAAATCGCCGAACCTTACAGCAGCGAATCCGCCCGCAACGTTGCCGGGCAAATTCGCAGCCTGCTGAGCGCGCAACATATCGGCGTCAATGTCACCTTATTGCAAGACCCGGAACAACATTGGGGCCGGCCGTTTCTAGCCGGGATCAACGGTGTACTGCAAATCATGGCCTTGGTCTCGTTAGCCCTGGCTAGCGTATTAATTTTAAACACAGTATCGGCCCATATTACCCAGCAAACCGATCAGATCGGCGTGATGAAAGCGCTGGGCGCCAAGACCATCACGATTGCCAAACTGTATCTGCTGGAAATCCTATTTTTATCGTTGATGGCGATAGTTTTCGCCGTACCACCCGCCCTGGCTGCCGCTTATTTCAGTGCCTGCCGACTGCTGGCTTTATTCAATATCGACTGCGGCGCATTCGCCATTTCAGTGCCCGCCGTTAATTACATGCTACTCGGCGGCCTGCTGGCGCCCTTGCTGGCGGGTTTACCGCCGATTCTGCGCGGTGCGGGAATGACGGTACGTGCAGCAATCGCCAGTTACGGCGTGGGCGCCGATTTTGGCTACAACCGTTTCGATCTACTAATAGAAAAGTTCGGCGCGCGCTTTCTACCGACTTTATCCGCCGCAGCTTTAGGGAATTTGTTCCGCCGTAAAGCCAGGCTGGTCTTGACGCAAAGCGTATTGGTCTGCGCCGGCGTGATGTTTTTGGTGTTGACCAGCTTGATCGCCTCGCTGAATTTAACACTGGACCGGGAAATGGCCCGCAGCCGTTATACCGTGCGGCTGGGTTTTACCCAAGACCAATCCGAACAAACAATTCGCGATATTGCCGCAGCAGTAGCCGGCACGGAACAAATTGAATTCTGGCAACGATCCAGCATACAAATTGCCAAGGACGGCCTAGCGTTGCCGCAAAAAGGCAGCCTGGGTCTGCAGATGCTGGCATTGCCGGCCAACTCGACGATGTACCAACCGCTGATTGAATCCGGACGCTGGTTCCAAGCCAGCGACGCCGGCCAGCGCGTACTGGTGCTGAGTGCGGATACGGCCGCATTGAACGCTGTCCGAGCCGGCGACATGCTGGACGTCGCGCTAGGCGCCGATCACCAGAAATGGCAAGTGATAGGCATCTATCGTTGGTTGGCCGGCAATAGTTATGCAGTGGAACCGGTCTATGCGCCGTTGGAAACCCTACGGCAGATTACTCAAAACCGGAAAATGGCGTCGTTTGCACTGCTCGATGCGCCGGTCGCCGACCTACATCAGGAGGCCGACTACCTACGCAACTTGCAACAACAGTTTCAGGACCATGATGTACAACTGGATGTTTACACCACGCTTGCCAAACTGGAACAACGCCAGTTTACCCGCAACCAGTTCAAATCAGTGCTCAACACCCTGCTGGGCCTGGCCTGCATGATTGCAGCGGTCGGCGGTATCGGTTTATCAGGCACATTAGCCATTAGCGTATTGCAGCGCATTCGCGAAATTGGCGTGTTGCGCGCCATCGGCGCCCCGTCCAAAAAAATATTCCGCATGTTTTTACTGGAAGGCCTGCTGCATGGCGGCATGGCTTGGTTACTGAGTATTCCGCTCGCCTATCTGGCCGCCGAACCGCTAGCGAAACAACTCGGACGAACTATGCTTGGCATACAACTGGATTTCCGCTTCGACTGGTGGGCTGTTCTGTACTGGTTGATGATCATGTTAATCGTGGCCTGGATAGCCGCCTTCTGGCCGGCGCGCAAGGCAACCCGCCTGAACATTAGAGAATGTTTGGGACATTGAACAGCTGAGTATTGGGTTTTACCTAAATGAGCCGTGGCCATTTATTAATGATTACAAACGCTTTGCTTAACCGGATTAAATTTCTGTTACTGGGCTGTTGCGTGCTGGTCAGCTTTTCAGCGCTGGCCGACGCACCAGTGCGGATCGGTGTATTAGCCTATCGGCCCAAGCCGCAAACCCTGGAACAATGGCAAGCACTGAGTAAAGTCTTGCACCAGGCTATACCGGAGCGCGAATTCATCGTCGAAGCTTTGAACTACGACGAACTGGAGGCCGGTGTGGACAGTAGCCAATTGGACTTTGTGCTGACCAATCCCGGCCACTATGTCCATATCAGCTATCAACACGGCTTTTCAGCACCGCTGGCCACATTGCTCAGACACGAGGACGGCGGCTCTCAGGATAAGTTCGGCGGCGTCATCTTTGCGAAAGCCGAGCGTTTGGATCTCAACGCACTCGGCGACCTGCGCGGCAAAAAAATCGCCGCTACCAGTCAAGACTCCCTGGGCGGCTTTCAAATGCAAGCCTACGAAGCCGCCCAAGCCGGCATAGACATAGTCAAGGCATCCCAATTGGTCATCACAGGTATGCCGCACGATGCGGTAACGGAAGCGGTATTGTCCGGGCACGCCGATATAGGCTTTGTCCGCACCGGAGTTCTGGAGGATTTGGCCAAAAATGGCAAGCTCGATCTGCGGCAAATCAAAATCCTCAACGTCCAACCCTCTACTGAATTCAAGCTGCTATCGACTGCGCTTTATCCCGAGTGGCCGTTTTTAGCTATGCCCAACGTAGACCGCGCGCTGGCCAAAAAAGTCGCCGGCTGTTTGCTGCTGATGAGCCCCGACCTTATTCCGGGGATTGAAGGCTTTACCATCCCGGCCGATTACAATTCGGTGGAACAACTACTGCGGAACGTGCGTGCCAAGCCCTTCGACGCCGTTCCGTCATTCACGTTGACGGATATTTGGCAACGCTACCCGACACCGATACTGGCACTCAGCGCCGGTGTCATGCTGGTAGTGTTACTCAGCTTGAGTTTGTTCTGGGTAAACCGTTATCTCGCTGCGGAACGGCGCCGAGTCCGCGAACAGAATATTCGACTGGCGGATAGCGAATATCGCTGGAAATTTGCTCTGGAAGGCGCCGACGAAGGGGTATGGGATTGGGACATTGTCAGCGGCGAGGTGTTTTTCTCGCCGCGCTGGAAATCAATGGTGGGTTATCAACCCGAAGAATTCGCCAATAACTTCGATGCCTGGCGCGACAGCCTGCATCCGGACGATACCGACCGGGTACTGCAAACCCTGTCCGACTACTTCGACGGCAAGAATAAATTGTATTGGGTGGAGTTTCGCATGCGCTGCAAGGATGGACGCTATAAGTGGATACTCGCCAAGGGCATGGTGGTGGCGCACACGCCCGAAGGCAAACCGCAACGGATGTTGGGTACGCATGTCGATATCGACAAGCAAAAACAGATAGAACAAGAATTAAGGCAAAGCCACGACGCCTTGTTGCGTTCCAATGTCGATCTGGAACAGTTCGCTTACAGTGTCTCCCACGATATGCGCCAGCCTTTGCGCATGGTCTCCGGCCATTTGCAATTTTTGGAACGCAATCTCAGGGAATCACTGGATGAAGACGCGCGGCAAAATCTGAATTTTGCGCTGGAGGGTGCCAAACGGATGGATGCGATGATCGTCTCGCTGCTCGAGTATTCGCGCGTCGGCCGCAAGACTCAACAAAAATCCTGGATTGCCAGCGACGCGGTCCGCGACGAAGTGTTGCAATTCGTCGAACCCTTGGCAACACAATGCCAAGCCAACATCCGTTGCCAAGGCGACTGGCCTATCCTGTATGCCAGCCGCGACGAGCTCAGCCGCCTGCTGCAAAACCTGTTGGTTAACGCCCTGCACTACCGGCAAGAATACCAAGCTCCCATTATCGATGTTAACTCCGAGGTCATTGACGGCTGTTGGCGGCTCAGCGTGCGCGACAACGGCATCGGTATAGACCCCGGACAATTTGATAGGCTGTTTCAGTTCTTTAGCCGCCTGCAAGCCCGCACGCGCTTCGAAGGCACCGGTATGGGCCTGGCTTTGTGCCGGCGCATAATAGAACATCACAACGGCAAAATATGGGTGGATTCCGCCGGCGAAGGCCTGGGCTCCTGTTTTACGTTTGAAATTCCCTTGGGCTATACCCCCACAACCGACAGCCAGCCGACATGAATAAGCACCCTGAAACTTCGGTCGGCGCCCAGCCACGCTCAAGCCTGAGCAAACCGCGGTATTACAGCCACTGGCTGACGGTGGCAGTCCTGCTGATTACATTGCTCACCAGCTATCAGGCTTGGCGGATTGCGGTTGAAGACTTGGCACACGAACGCCAGCTCTATTTCGATTTCCGCGTCCGGCAATTGGTGCAAAGTATTGAGCAACGATTACAAACTTACGAGCAAATGTTATATGGCGCCCGGGGTTTGTTTGCCGCATCAGGACTGGTAGAACGCAGCGAATATAGGGAATATGTCTCCGCACTGAACCTTGACCAACGCTTTCCCGGCATCCAGGGCGTGGGCTTTTCGCTGTGGATACCGAAAACCGAGAAAGACCGGCATGTTGCCGAGATGCGCAAACAAGGCTTTGCCGATTACGACATCCATCCCGCCGGCGAGCGGGATTTTTATACATCGATAATTTATCTGGAACCTTTTTTAGGTCGCAATCTACGCGCCTTCAGTTTCGACATGTTCTCTGAGCCAACTCGAAACCGCGCGATGAGCTATGCCCGCGACAACAATAGCCTGGGCATCAGCGGCAAAGTAATCTTATTGCAGGAAACCGAACAAGACGTGCAAGCCGGCTTTTTAATGTACCTGCCAGTGTATAAAAAGGACGTGCCGCACGATACGCTGGAGCAACGCCGCGCCGATCTGCTGGGTTGGGTTTACGCACCATTCCGCACCAAGGACTTAATGGCCGGAATTGGCGGCGAACTAGAAAGCGATTTGGGATTGGAAATATTCGACGGAGAAACATTAAACGAAGAAAGCCGCATGTACGGCTCCGCACCGCCGGCAAACATTCAACCACTATTGACTTCCAAACAACAGATTGTGTTGGCTTGCCACCCGTGGACCTTATTGATTCATGCCGAACCGAATTTCCAAGCGCGTGTCGATCAAGACAAGCCATTCATTATCGCCGGCAACAGCGTAAGCCTGAGCCTGCTATTAAGTCTGTTGACTTGGCAATTGGTGAATAGCCGCAGCCGAGCAATGGTCCTGGCAGAAAACATGACCGCCGAATTGCGCGAGAGCGAAAGCCGGTTCCGCGCCATGGCGGACTCGGCGCCGGTGATGATTTGGCTCTCGGACACCACCCAGCGTTATTATTGGTTTAACAAAGTCTGGTTAGACTTTACCGGGCGCAGTATCGAACAAGAACAAGGTAATGGCTGGTCAGAAACAGTGCATCCGGATGAACTGGCGTTTTGTCTAAACCACTACACGCAACACTTTGAAAAACACCTGCCGTTCAGCATGGAATATCGGATGAAACGCTACGATGGTGAATATCGCTGGTTGCTCGACACCGGCATTCCCCGCTACGACGACCACGGCGAATTCGTCGGTTATATCGGCTCGTGCATCGACATTACCGAACGCAGACAAATCAGCATGGCGCTGGAAACCAGCAACGCCGATCTGAGCCGTTTCGCGGAAATTTCCGCCCATCATTTGATGGAGCCGACTCGCCGCTTCGGCAGTTTTACGCAACGCTTACGCAACTCATTGAAGGCGTATCCGGAAGCCTTAGGCGACGAAGACATTAATAGCAGCCTGGATTATCTGGAACACGACGCCCAGCGTTTAATCGGTCTGGTACGTGACATTCAACTGTATGTGACGGCCGATCAAGCCCGCGACAAAATGACCCATGTGGACGCCAAAGCCGCTGCCGAAGCAGCTATCCAGGCATTAGCGGACAAGATAGCAACTGCCGGCGCCAGTGTCAGCGTCGGTGAATTACCGCATGCCTTTATCGATCTCCCCCGCATGACCGAGCTCTTTAGATTGCTTTTGGACAATGCCCTCAAGCACGGCAGGCCAGCCCATCCTGAACACCCCTTACACATCGAAATTGGCGGCGTATCCGATCTGGACGTAAATCGTTATTATGTGCGGGATAACGGCGACGGAATCGATGCGGAATACCGGCAACGGGTCTTTGAAATTTTTGAGCGCCTGCATTATCGCGACAACGAGGCCGGCACCGGGATCGGTTTGTCGATAGCCCGCCGTATCGTCAGTAGCTGTCGCGGCAAAATTTGGATAGAAAGTACGGCGCAGAACGGTACGGCAGTGGTGTTCGAGCTACCCAATATCGAAGGAAATAAGCATGACGGATAAATCAACGCAGCTGTTCGATGTGCTGCTGGTGGAAGACGAACCCGCCGACGCCCATCTGGTGAAAATGAGTTTCAAGGAAAACCGGGTGCGTTGCAATCTGCATCATGTCTGGGACGGTGTCGAAGCGCTGGCGTTTTTGCGGCGGCAAGGTGCCGACTATACCGATGTGCCGCGCCCGGATTTGATCTTGCTGGATCTGAATATGCCGCGTATGAACGGCCGCGAGTTTCTGGCTAAAATCAAGTCGGAACCGGACTTCTCCAGCATCCCGGCTATTGTCCTGACCACATCCGATATTGAGCGTGACGTAGTGGCAACCTACCAACTAGGCGCCAGCAGTTACATCACCAAGCCGGTGGATGTCGAACAATTTATCGCGGCGGTTCGGCAAATCGAAGGCTATTGGTTCAATGTCGTGCGCTTACCCTGCAAGCAATAACTATGACTGAAGCGACAAATTGCTGCGTTTTATTAATTGAAGACGAACCGGGCGATGCCAGCCTGGTTCGGCAATATTTGCGCGCCTCGCCTAATCTGCGTTTTGAGTTGATCTGGCGCGAAAATTTGGCGGATGGCGAACAAATCATTGCCCAACAAAAGATCGACGTGGTGCTGGTGGATTTAAGCCTACCGGATTCGCGCGGCCTGGATACCGTCAGACGCATCCGCAAAGCGACCCGAGTGCTGCCGATTATCGTGCTGACCGGGCACGACGATACCGAGTTTTCTCTGAAGGCTCTGGACTGCGGCGCGCAGGATTATCTGCTCAAAACCAGCATAGACACCGACAGTTTAGTCAGGGCCATACGCTACGCGCTGACGCGGATAAGCTTGGAAAAACGGCTTCACGAGTCCGAACAACGGATGGGCATGGCCTTGCAGAGCGCCAGCCTGGGCTTATGGGATTGGCATGTTCCCAGCGGGAAAGTGATTTTTAACGACCTATGGGCCTCGATGCTGGGGTACACGCTTGACGAAGTCGGATCCGATATCGACATATGGAAACGCTTGGTGCATCCGGATGACTGGCCGTTAATCACAGCCTCTCTGGAGCCGCATTTGCGCGGCGAAACCGAGCTTTACTCTGTTGAACATCGCTTACTTCACAAGGATGGCCATTGGGTTTGGGTGCACGATACCGGCCGCGTGCTGGAGTGGGATTTTCATGGTCAACCAATTCGCGCGGTGGGTATCCATCAGGATATCAGCTTACGCAAGGCGTCGGAGTTGCGCGACCACTTGCTGATATCAGCTCTGGAAACGGTGGAACACGGTGTCGTGATCACCGACATCAATGCCAATATCGAATGGGCCAATAAAGCTTTTGAAACCCTGACCGGGTTTAGCCGCCACGAAGCTATCGGTATGCGGCCCAACGAACTGGTCAAATCCGGCAAGCAAGACCCGGCCTTTTATCACAATTTATGGGACACCATACTGTCCGGAAACACCTGGCGCGGCGAAATCGTCAACCGGCGTAAAAATGGCGAACTGTATGACGAAGAGCTGGTGATTTCCCCCGTCAAGGATCAGCAAGGCTGCATACGCCATTTCGTGGGCGTTAAGCAGGATGTCAGCGAACGTAAACGGATGCAAACCGAACTGTGGGAATTGGCAACGACCGACGGCTTGACCGGTTTTTTAAATCGCCGGCACTTTATGGCCCGTCTGGAAAACGAATTTGCTAGGGTAAAGCGCAATAATCACCGGGTAGCGGTATTAATGCTGGACCTGGATCATTTCAAGCAGATTAACGACGGTTACGGACACCCCACCGGCGACGCGATGTTGCAGCACTTTGCCGGCATTATGCGCGCGGAATTACGTCAGATCGATGTGGTGGGCCGGATTGGCGGCGAGGAGTTCGCGATATTCATGCCTGAGACCGATGCCGAACCCGCCATGATCATTGCCGAACGCTTACGTAAGGAGCTGGCCGATACACCGCTGATGATAGATAAGCATGTAATTCCAATAACCGTCAGCATCGGGATTGCCTTAATGCATGCCGATAGCGGTACGGCGGATTGCGTCTTGACCAAGGCCGATAAAGCGTTATACACCTCTAAGGAAAATGGCCGGAACTGCGTGCGCGTCTGGCTTTAGCAGCGGTCTAATACCCAAACGGCATGGCGCCTTTAAAGCGTGATGGGATAGAACACATTGGAAAAATCGACATAAATTTCCACGCTAGCGCCGCGGCGCCGATCCTGAATGCGTTTCTCGATAATCTCACTCGGCACCGGCACCCCATTGCGGCGCCGGTCATTTTTGACGTCGCGCTGTTTGTAAACTCGCACCAAAACCTCGCAACCGTTAAACAACAGGCCGTTCAGATTCTTAATAGCGCGAATACCGGCTTCATCGGAATTCACTGACACCAGGCCGTGATGCTCCAGCTGATTGCTGCGCTTGTCCCGAATCACCATCACGTCGACGGTTATCACGTGCTTGGCCTGTTCTATTAAATCTTCACTGACCGCCATCGCCACGTAAGAATACAACTCGTTGGGCCGGGTCGATGCCGGGATATTCCGAAAAAAAAGCAGCATAAAATCTAGCTAACAGTAGGCATACGAAATAAGCCAAAGGCGCGTGAACACTGCACTCCGGCGCGAATGGGTTTATGCCGGGCTAACCCCAAGCCATGCAAACGCCGCTTAAGTGTAGGCTTAAATTTAACCGGCTTATGCAAATCCTATTTTTTGTCTGCCTGGGGCTAAGCCTGCCCCAAGTCCGCCAAAATCTTATCCCGCACCAACTGTCCGGACAAGGTCACCATCGGCATACCGCCGCCCGGATTGACGCTGCCGCCGACGAAATACAGATTGCTTAATTGCTTGCTGCGTTGCGGGGCCTTGAAGCCGAGATTTTTCCAACGGTCCGCCACCACGCCGTAAATCGAGCCCAGATTGGAATAATATTTGGCCTGAATATCCAGAGGCGTCCAGTATTCTTCGGTGACGATGTGTTGGCGCAAATCGGTCAAACCCATGCGCTCCAGTTTGGCCAATACCCGCTCGCGCAACGCCCAATAATCGTCGGCCGTCAGCGGTTTGTCCGGATTGATATGCGGGATATGCGGCAGGATCTTGATAATCTCGCAACCGTCCGGCGCCTGGCTCGGATCGGTTTTGCACGGCGCGACCAAATAGATCGTTGGGTCGTCGGACAATTTGCCGCTACGAAACACCGCGTCGAAATGCTCGCGCGGATGATCGGAATAAAAGAAATTGTGATGCGCCAATTGCGGATACAACCGGTTCACACCCAAATGCAACACCAAGCCGGAACAGGTCGGCTCGAAGCGCTGCATTTTTTTCAGTTCCGCCGGTGAGTTATGCAGCAATTTGTCCATCGCCGGAATCACTTCCATATTCGATACCACGATGTCCGCCGCCAATACCTCGCCGCCTTGCAGTTTGATGCCGGTGGCTTTGCCGGCTTGGTATTGAATTTCCTCAACTTCGCTGTTCAAACGAATGGTTACGCCCAACTCGAGCGCCAACTTTTCCATAGCCTGCGCCAAACCGTACATGCCGCCTTTCACATACCACAGGCCGTATTCGTATTGAATGTAAGGCATCAGATTCATCAATGCCGGCGAATCGTAAGGCGACGAGCCGACGTATTTGATGAAGTAATTGAGGATGTCGATCAATTTGGGATGGGAAATAAAGCGTTTGACGCCCTGATCCATCGACCGAAATACGTCGAAATTCAAGGCGCGGATGGGGCCGTAAAACTTCAGCAATTCCCAGAAGGTATCCAAGCCCTTGGCAAAGTAACCGGCTTCGGTTTCCGTACCCAGCTTTCTGGAATAGGCCATAAAGTTGGCGAATTCGGCGGCAGTATTCGGGCCCAGTTTGTCCAGCTCGCGGCGCTGATTTTCCGGGTCTTCACACAAATCAATGGTCGTGCCGTCTTCAAAGAAATTGCGCCAATGCGGCTCGACTTTTTCGATGCCGACATAATCGGCCATGTTTTTACCGACTTTGGTAAACAGTGCTTCGAAGATATGCGGCATGGTCAGGATCGACGGTCCCAAATCGAAAGTGAAGCCGTCTTTGGTCATGATGTTCAGCTTGCCACCGACCTTGTCGTTCTTTTCAACCAACTCCACCGCGAAACCTTCGCTAGCCAGCGAAATAGCCGCCGACAAACCGCCCAGACCGGCGCCGATGACGACGACACGTTTATTGTTATTGTTTTGCTTCATCAGTAGTCCCGTTTCCATGACAACAGTAATTTAAGATTTTGCCAGCGCTGAGTTAAATCGAACGCTGAATATTCCCGAAAAGCTTGTAGCGCCGGCCAGTTGCGCTTGATGCGTTGCAACAGCGAACCTTCGCCGTAGACAAAGTCCATATAGCCCTTGAAATCCTGGTAGCGCTGTTCCGAATACGGAAACCAGTTAGGTTCCTTGGGTAAATGGCTGCGGCTGGTCATGCCCGCCACCGCATACGTAAAATTGCGCAAACCTTCCGCGCCGTGATAACGGCCAAAGCCGCTTTTTTTCACGCCGCCGAACGGCAAGCCGGGATGGCCGATGTTCTTGATCACGTCGTTGACTGCCCAGTTACCTACTTCGAGTTGGCCGGCGACCCGCTCGGCTTTAGCAATATCCTGGCTCCAGATGCTGGCATTCAAACCAAACTCGCTGTCGTTAGCCAGACGGATGGCGTCGGCTTCGTCACTAAAGGCCATCACCGGCAGCAAGGGCCCAAAGCTTTCCTCGCGCATTACCCGCATGCCGTGATGGACATTCCATAGCACGACGGGTTTAAGGTAATTACCCTGCCGTTCCAGCGGCCCGGAGGCTTGCGCGCCTTGGGCAATGGCATCCTGGTAATGCGCCTCGACAACTGCAATTTGCCTTTCGCTGGTCATTGCACCCAAGTCGCCGTGCGGGCGGTGCCCGACCTGCAATTGCGAAACGCCCTGTTGCAACAAGCTTAAAAATTCATCGTGACAGTCCTGCTGGACATACAAACGCTCGACCGACACGCAGACCTGGCCGCTATTGCAGAACGCACCGTACAAAGCCGCATCGGCCGCGCGTTGCAATACCGCATCGTTGAATACCAGCATCGGGTCTTTGCCGCCCAATTCCAGCAACACCGGAATCGGATGCTGCGCGGCGCGCTGCATGACGGCTTTACCACCAGTCAGGCCTCCGGTAAAAAACACCAAATCCGGACCGGCGTCGATCAGCTGCGCCCCGGTCACACCGTCGCCAACCAACCATTGCACTAAACCTTCAGGTAAATCCAATTGCTTAAATAAAGCGAAAATCAGCTGACCGACCGGCAAGCTTAATTCGGAGGGTTTCAGAATCACCGCGTTGCCGGCAAACAATGCGGTCAGCATCGGCCCGACCGACAGTTGAAACGGATAATTCCACGGTGAAATGACCGCCACCACGCCGTAGGGCCGCCGCTCGATACCGGCAGTGGCGCCAGGAAAGGCAAACGGTGACGTGGGAATGCCTTGATAGACCAGGATATTGGCGGCGTGCTTTTGGTAATAGCGGGCCAAATCCAAAACCGGGTAAATCTCACCCAGCAAAGCTTCGGTACGAACTTTGCCCGTAGTCAGACTGATTTGCTCGCAAATCGCGTCCAATTCGGCCATCAATAAAGGCACCAGCTTGGCTAGAATTTTCGCCCTTTCGGCTACCGGCCGTTTGTCCCAGATTTGCGCCGCAGCACGCGCAGCAAGCATCTGCTGCTGAATCGCCGCTAAATCGCTAACCGGAAAGTCACCCAACACGCGGCCATCGACCGGTGAAACGGCCTGCATCGTCGCCATCACTTAGGCCTTGGCTTTTTTCAGCCAGGTACTTTGCTGGATTTCCTTGAAATGCACCCGGTGCTTGCGGGAAATCAGATTCGAGGAAATCCGCGCCGACTCGTAAATAGTCGGCAAACCGCTACCGGGATGGGTGCCGCCGCCAACCAGATAGCAGTTATCTAACTCTTCAAAGCGATTATGCGGCCGCCAGTACAGCATCTGGCTGAACTTGTGCGACAGGCTGAAGGTCGCGCCTTTATAAACGTGCTCCTCGCTTTCCCAGGTGCCGGGGGTGATGATCTTTTCACATTCGATATGCTCACGAAGATCGTTCAAACCCAGACGCGCGCCCAGCGTATCCAGCACTTGCTCGCGCACAGCGGCGCAATGAGCTTGCCAATCCACGCCACTGTCGTTATTCGGCATTGGCACCAGCACGTATAGCGCCGACTTGCCGGCCGGCGCCAGGCTGGCATCGCTGACCGAAGCGTTTTGCACGTAAAACGAAAAATCCTCGGTCAAAGTTTTATTGCTGAAAATATTACGGATATTGGTACGGTAATCCTTGGCAAATACGATGGTGTGGTGCGGCAAATCGTATTGTTTATCCAGGCCCAAATAGAGCATGAAGGTCGAGCAGGAATACTCGCGCTTTTGCAATTGCTGATGATCGTATTTGCGCAAGGTACCGGGCTCCAGTAAATGCGTCATAGCGTGGGCAAAATCGGCATTGACGATCACTTCGTCGCCGCGTACTTCCTCGCCGTTTTGCAGTCTCACACCCTTGGTCGCGCCGTCTTCGACGATCAAGGAGGAGATTTCGGCATTCAAATGAATCTCGCCGCCGGACTCGGTCACCACTTGCGCCATCGCCGTCGCAATCTTATTCAAACCGCCGGCCACATGGTAAATGCCATATTCATGCTCAAGGTACGGCAACATGGTAAACAGTGCCGGACACTCCCAGGGCGACATGCCCAGATACTTGGATTGGAAACAAAACGCCAGGCGCATTTTTTCCTTGTCAAAATACTGGCCCAGGTTGTTGAACACGCTTTTTGGAAAGGCAAGCCAAGGCAAGGCCTTGATCAAATCCAGCGAGAAGAACGAAGACCAATTCGAGTAATCGCGGGTAATGCACGGGTACAAACGATTGAAGCGGCTGCGCTCGTTATCCATGAAACGCTCGTAGCCGGCGCTGCCTTCATCGAATACCCGCTCCAGTTCGGCGCGCATGTTTTCCCGGTCGGAAAACACATTGATCTCGCGGTCGTCATACAACAGGCGGTACATCGGACTCAGCGGCATAAACTGCATATAGTCTTCGCTACGCCGGCCGCACAACTCAAACATTTCGTCCAAAACACCCTTCATCAGCAAAAAGGTCGGGCCGGTATCGAAGGTAAAACCATCCATGGTGATGGCCCGATTGCGGCCGCCGACATTGGGATGTTTATCGAAAATGGATACTTTAAAGCCGCGATGACTGAGTAACATGCCGGCGCACAAGCCGCCCGGGCCAGCGCCAACGATGATGATATGTTTTGAATCTGCCATGATATGAGATGAGCGGTGCTTGCCGAGTCGTTTTATAAAAGCGCTAATGTAACAGCAAAATGTCAAAAAGCGACCTATTCACCAACACCAAAGTAAAACCAAGCGCACTAGCAGACGCTACGCGAGCCCGGCAAACCCGATTTTATCTAAGGTTGTAGCCACCGAGAAATCAACGGCGATTCAATGGATAGCCTTTACGAATCGGCGCTTATTGTAGTGGTCTAATAATAATGGACACCGAGATAGGTTGATAAACTATCAATCTAGAAGGTGAACCTAATGAAACAAGAAAGACGAAGTTTTGATGCGGCGTTCAAGCTGCAAGTAGTGAAGATGATCCAGGAGCAAGGACTGACGGTGGCTCAGGTTTGCCAGGAACTCAAACTGGGTGAGACGGCGGTGCGTCGCTGGTTGAAGCAGGTGCAGGCGGAGCAATCCGGTCAGCCGGGTATGGGCAAGCCGTTAACCCCGGACCAGCAGCGGATTCGGCAGCTGGAACAGGAAAATCGGCAACTGCGTTCGGATAACGAACTGCTCAAAAAGGCTTCGGCCTTCTTTGCCAGAGAACTGCGATGAAACACCAAGTGATTCAGCAGCTAACAGCAGAGAAGGCCGTCACCGTACAACAGAGCTGCCAATTGCTGGGCGTCAGTCGATCTGGACTGTATGCGGCCCGACGGCGCG
Source organism: Methylomonas sp. PHL2-19 (assembly GCF_059331595.1). Lineage (NCBI taxonomy): Bacteria > Pseudomonadati > Pseudomonadota > Gammaproteobacteria > Methylococcales > Methylococcaceae > Methylomonas > Methylomonas sp. PHL2-19. Next base: position 2,032,390 of record NZ_CP196839.1, on the reverse strand, counting down.
TTCGGCAGCCGCAAGCGCTTTGCGGCACGCGGGTTCGGCTGCGGAGCCTGTTTGACGCCACGGGTCAATGTTATGGCAGTCGCCGTCTGCGTAAAGAATTGGCGGGACAGGGCGTTGAGATCGGCCGCTATCGTGTGCGCAGCCTGATGAAGGAACTCCAGCTCAAGCCGATCTGGAAGCCCAAATTCGTGCATACCACCGACAGCAATCACAATCTGCCGGTGTACGAGAACGTGCTGGATCGCCAGTTTGAACAGACTGAGGCTAATCGTGCCTGGGTCTCGGACATCACGTATATTCGGACCCTGAGCGGCTGGCTGTATCTGGCGGTGGTGTTGGATCTGTATTCGCGCAAAATCGTGGGCTGGGCCATGGCGCCCAACATGCCGGCGGAGCTGGTTTGCACGGCCTTACAGATCGCTATCGCCCAGCGCCGACCGCCGCCGGGCCTGATCGTGCATTCCGACCGGGGCAGCCAGTACGCCAGTCACGAATACCGGGATTTACTGGCACGCCATGGCTTTCAAGGCAGCATGAGCCGTAAGGGCAACTGCTGGGACAATGCGGTGATGGAGCGCTTTTTTCTGAATCTGAAGATGGAGCGCGTCTGGCGCCGCCAGTATGCCAACCATACCGAAGCCAGCCGCGACGTGACCGACTATATCGTCAATTTCTACAACAGTCGGCGCTTGCATTCGTCACTGGGCTACCTGCCGCCCAATGGCTATGAAATGAAAATGGCAGATCAACAACCTATTTGGCTGTCCGAAAAAAGTTGACCACTACATATTGATTTGAACCGGAGGGGACTATAAGGATTGTTCTCGCGGCTAAAAGTGCATCGATTGGCAGAAGTTTTGCGCGATATTCATGCGAGCGCGGCATAATAGGCAGTATGAAAACACCGAAAAGACTTGAACCCCTAATCGATAGCGGCTTGATCGACGAGGTCATAGGCTCGCTGAAGAGCGGCAAGGAAGCCGCCGTGTATGTGGTGCGTTGCGGCGCGGAAATCTGCTGCGCCAAGGTTTATAAAGAAGCCGACCAACGCAGCTTTAAGAAAAGCGTGCTTTACCAGGAAGGCCGCAAAGTGCGCAATAGCCGCCGCGCCAGAGCCATGGAAAAAGGCAGTAGCTATGGCCGTAAAGAGCAGGAATCGGCTTGGCAAAATGCCGAGGTGACGGCTTTATACCGCTTGGCGGATGCCGGCGTGCGAGTACCTAAACCCTATAACTTTATTGACGGCGTTCTGTTGATGGAATTGGTCGCAGATGCCGACGGCCACCCGGCACCTAGGCTGAACGATCTGGAAATGCCGGCCGAGCTGGCCCGCGAATACCATGCGTTTCTGATTGGCCAGATCGTGCGCATGCTCTGCGATGGTCTGGTGCATGGCGATTTGTCGGAATACAACGTGCTGGTCGGCAGCGACGGGCCGGTGATTATCGATTTACCGCAAGCGGTGGACGCGGCCGGCAATAACAACGCCCGCGCGATGTTGGAGCGCGACGTTGCTAATATGGCCGCCTACTTCGGCCAGTTCGCGCCGGAATTGTTGACGACACACTTTGGTAAGGAAATGTGGAAGCTATACCAAAGCGGCGATTTGCACCCGGAAACTCAGCTGACCGGGCATTTCGCAGACAGTAATAAACCAGCCGATCTACGCAGTGTGATCCGCGAAATAGACGCCGCACGCGAAGACAACGAAGCCAAGCAGCGTTTTCTCCAAACTCCATAGCCCTGAGCCCTAAAAAAGAAAAAGCCGGTGTTACCCGGCTTTTTCTTACTGCTTGGCACCGCTGGCCTATCAGGCATAGGTGTCGATTTTGCTGCCTATTCTTGCATCATTATCGCCATCTGTGTCTTTCACAACCGCTTGCACGGGCGGCGTTGCTGCTTGCTGATTGGCTGCGGGCTGTTTCGCTTGGTTGGTGATAGGGAAATACGGTGTTGAACCTACTCCCGATACGGATGACATGATTTATCTCCTCTGGATTGAATAGTACCCGCCATGTTTCGGCTGGCATCCATTTATCGACCGGTTTTACCAAAGCTTTAAACGGGTGCGGCAAGCTAATTCAGCTCACCGCCATGCCCATAAATTCTCAGTCTTTCAGCAGCTGATCGCCTATCGGTAACTGCCGGATCCGCTGCCCGGTGGCGGCAAAAATCGCATTACACAGTGCCGGCGCAATCGGAGGCACGCCCGGTTCGCCAACCCCGCCCAGGGGCGTATCGAATTCGGCGGGCGGCAGCAGATGCACTTTGATTTCGCGTGGCGCGTCGTCGATGCGCGTGAGTTGATAAGCATGAAAATTGTCTTGCTGCACGGCGCCGTTTTTAAAACTGATTTCACCGAGCGTCGCCAAGCTGACACCGATGACACAAGCCCCCTCGATCTGCGCACGAATCCGCTCGGGATTGACTTGCGGCCCACAATCCACCGCCACATCGACCCTAGGAATGCTTAATTTGCCGGCTTCATCCACTACCACTTCCACAACGACAGCCACATAAGTCACAAAGCTGTAATGTGCAGCCAACCCCAAGCCTTGGCCTTTGGGCAACTGCCGGCCCCAGCCGGCTTCGCGAGTCACCGTTTCGATCACGCGGCGCAGACGGCCGGTATCGACCGGATAAAGCGCGGGCGATTCGCCATGATTCCAGGTGTCGTTTAGACTGGTCGGATCGATACGCCGCGCCGGGCCAATTAAGTCCAGCAGAAAATCCCGATGATCGCGTCCCGCCGCGGTCGCCATTTCCGCCACAAAGGACTGCACGGCAAACGCATGCGGAATATTGGATACCGAGCGAAACCAGCCGATACGGGTATGCGCGGCGGCCGGCGGATTTTCGATACGCAGATTGTCGATGGCAAACGGCACGTTAATCACCCCCATCCCCAATTCCACCGGCATCTGTTGCTTGCTGTCCGGTCCGAAAGTAGATGAAATGCTCGGTGCCGCAGTTCTGTGCAGCCAGGCTATCGGTTTGCCCTGCGCATCCAAACCCGCTTCCAAACGCTCCAAGGACACCGTGTGGAAATAGGCATGATGCAAATCGTCCTCGCGGGTCCAGGTGACTTTGACCGGTTTGCCTTGCATCGCTTGCGATAACAAAGCCGCTTCGATGACGTAATCGGGCTTGGATTTACGGCCAAATCCACCACCCAGCAGCGTAACATTCACCGTCACTTTGTCTTCCGGCAGTTTCAGCCATTTCGCGACCTTATCCCGGGTTAACTGCGGCGCCTGGGTACAAGTCCAAATTTCGCAATGGCCCTTGCTGATTCGGGCCGTCGCTGCCGGTGGTTCCATCGGTGCCTGGGCGAGATGCGGCAAATAATATTCCGCTTCCAGACGTTCGGCCGCGCCTTGCAAGGCAACATCGACATCACCTTGTTGGCGCACCACTTTGCCTGGTTGGCGGACTGCTGCTTCCAGTTCGGCTTTGTAAGCTAGAGAATCGTAGCTGGCGTGTTCGCCATTGTCCCACTCGATTTTTAAGGCGTTGCGGCCCTGAATAGCCGCCCAGGTGTTGCTGGCAATCACCGCGACGCCACCAAGCGGATTAAATTCGGCCGGCAGCGGACTGCTGGGCAGTTCCACGACTTTGACAACCCCCGGCACCTTCAGCGCGACACTGGCGTCATATTTTAAAACCTTGCCGCCCAATACCGGCGGTCGTGCCACGACGGCGTAGAGCAGGCCCTTCAGTTGGGTATCGATGCCATACATGGCACGTCCGGACACAATATCCCGGCCATCATAAATGCCTTGCCGGCCTTTACCGATGTAACGAAATTCCGCAGAATTCTTCAAACGCAAGCTATCGCGGTCTGGCACCGGCAATTTCGCCGCTGCTTTGGCCAATTCGCCGTAGCCCAAGGCTTTGCCGCTGGGGATGTGCAGTATCCGGTGCTGCTCGGCGCGGACTTCTGTTACCGGCACGCGCCAACGGGCTGCCGCCGCAGCTTCCAGCATTTGTCTGGCGGCCGCGCCGACCCGGCGCATCGGCATGAAAAAGTGGCGCATGCTGCGTGAACCGTCGGTGTCTTGATTGCCAAAGCGCTTTTCGTCGCCGGGCGCCTGCACCACATGCACCCTGGACCAGTCGGCTTCCAGCTCGTCAGCCACCACCATCGGCAAGCTGGTGCGTATGCCCTGCCCCATCTCGGAACGATGGCAGATGATATTGACCGCACCGTCGGCGGCGATAGCCACAAACACCAAAGGATTATCAACCCAACCGTGCGGCATTGCGTCGGCCCCGAACTTGCCGGCGGCTGCCGGTGCGGCGGCTTCGTCCGCTCTGAGCAAAGTAGGCAGACCGACGGCCAACACGAAGCCGCTCAAAGCAAACTGCTTGATAAAGGTCCGGCGGCTGACGTTGTCGATCAAATAATCGTCGTCGGTATCGCTTGGCTTGTTATTGGCTTGCAGAAATTCGGCTGAGTTTTTCATGATTGTACCTCCGGCAAACCGGCAGCCTGCTTGATCGCTGCGCGAATCCGCGGATAAGTGCCGCAACGGCATAAATTGCCGCTCATGGCTTTATCGATGTCGGCATCGCTGGGTTGCGGATGATTTTTGAGCAAAGCCGTAGCCGCCATCACTTGCCCCGCTTGACAATAACCGCATTGCGGCACGCCCAAATTCAACCAAGCGTCCTGGACTTTTTTACCGGTCTGATCCTGTTCTATCGCTTCGATAGTGACAATTTTTTTGCCCACCGCAGCCGAAATAGGCGTGACACAAGCGCGGGTCGGCTCGCCGTCGATATGCACCGTACAGGCGCCGCACACTGCCATACCGCAACCGTATTTGGTGCCGGTCAACCCTAATTGGTCGCGCAGCGCCCAAAGCAGTGGTGTGTCAGCGGGCAGATTTATCTTGCGGCTTTTACCGTTGATATTGAGCGTTGTCATGAGTTTTCTCGCTTCGGTCGGCGGTTGATAACGGCGCCGGCACATCCATCAGCAATATCGGCGCGATAGTTCGCAGCATGGTACACGGGCGGGATTGGGCAGTAAAGGCACTTGGCGTTGGAACAAACTAAAACGCTGGTACATGGCGTTTTAGTCATTTGCGGATAAAGAAACTACCAGGAATGATACTGATGACGGGCCTCTAGCTATCTCCCGACCTAGAGGCTTGCGTCACCAGCACCACCCATGATTTGCACCAATCTCCGACAAGCTTGCGATACAAGAAGTCAGAAAATTAGCTTTTACTACATATGGGAAATATGAGGCTGCCGACTATCTTGTCTGATTGCTCTCACGGAAAAATAAATTTTTCACTGCCAGCAACCTCATGAGCTCAGGTTACCGCGGGTAATTTCATAGTCAAGGTGACTTGGAAACAGAATTTATCGAAGGTAAAAATATTAGCGCTACTTGAAAAAACTCTTGTTTTACCGTCTTCAATAACAAGGTTTTCTGTCCTGAAGCGCCATCGCTCAGGTAACTTTCGATTTAGCAAATAAAGCCGCGCCGACAATACCGGCCTGGTTTAGAAATGCCGCCGGCTTCACCGGCGTTTTTATGCCTATCTGCTCTTTGAATTTATCAAATTTTTTACTCGCACCGCCGCCCAAAATGATCAGATCGGGCCAGAACAGTTTTTCCATCGTATTCAAATAAACGTTGAAGCGATTGCCCCAAGCTTTCCAACCCAAATCTTGTAGTTTACGGGCGGCATCGGATGCGTAACGCTCGGCCTCCAGCCCATTTTCCAGATACACATGACCCAGCTCCGTATTAGGTAGCAGACTGCCGTCGGTAAATAGCGCTGTTCCCAAACCGGTGCCGATGGTAATCAACAGAACCACGCCTTTTTGGTCGGCACCCTCGCCGAAATGCATTTCCGCAATACCTGCCGCGTCCGCATCGTTTAAGTTGTGACACTCGCAGTTAGTGGCTTCTGAAAACAATTTATCGATATTAGTGCCGATAAAGGCCTTGGAGATGTTGGCGGCCGTGCGCACAACGCCCTGTTGAATCGCTGCCGGGAAACCGCAGCCCATGGGTCCAGTCCAGCCAAAATGCAATACCAATTGCGCCAGCACTGCGGCTACCGCCTCCGGGGTTGCCGGCTGCGGCGTATCGATCCGGTGCCGTTCGGAGACCAGTTCGCCCGTTAAGGTATCGACAATCGCACCTTTGATACCCGAACCGCCAATATCCACACCAAGAATTTGCATAAAATATCCTGAAAGTTTGCCATGCAGATTAGACATTCTAGGCGAAGAGCAGCTAAGAGCTTAGAAAATTTTCCGTCAAAATGATCGGCAAACAAAGGTTGCAGCTATCGATTTCCGGTGTTGAGTAATTGATGAATCAGGTAACCGTGGTCAATTATTAGCCAATTTACGAGCGCCTGCTTAAATACAGCAACTTGCGCTAACTTTTACCAGCCTACCAACAAGCTTATCCACAGTTTTTGTGGAAAACCCCGATCAGCGCCGACAACACTAACACGCAAAAGCTGTTGCCAAAGCAATTACCGGATTATGTACCCGGATTTCTGTTATAAATGCCGCACAACAATAAAGATAACCAGGAGTACAAAATGATTACAGTGTCAATTTACCTTTTAACCATGTTTTTTGCCGGCTACGCGATTTACCACGTACGGAGCAAATAGCCCGTCATGTAGATAAAAAAAAGCCTCTACCGAATACCACGATAGAGGCTATAGAGTGTGCAGTGCCGGAGTCACTGCTTACGAGGGAGGTCACACATAAAACATAAAGCACTAGCGGGTCCAACAAAAATCAAAGTACTGAAAATTCGCAGCAGCGAACGACAGCGTAGATATAACCAACTCATCCATCGAAAAGTTCCAAATACCCACAGTAAACTGAGGATAGGCAATACTGTTTTTCCTAAGCTTACCTGAAGCGTTTATCTGCTCTGCATCAAGCGTTTGCAGTGGCTCTAAACTACGGCTTCACTATAATCCCCTGTCGAAAATTTACAATTAGCCATTTATGTTATTCATAATTCCCTTTTCATAAACAATAAAACGGGAACTATCGCTGGAATAGCCTATCAACATCGTTTTTGTCCCTGCCGCCCAGAAAGCGGGAATGTGGCGAGATCACCCTACCTTTTTTTAGCATTCGCCCCCTTGCTTCCGCCACATCCGCTGGTAGATTGCGGAGTGCTAAATTTGTTGATTCCTTACACACGTTCCGTCCTCAGAGGGGTGCTTGATAGCCCGTAATCCCCTTCGATGCGAGTTTCTCGCCAACTGCGCGAGTCCCGCATCGTAAGGGGACTTTTTTGCGGAAGCGTATGTTGGATCCGGCTGCCAGCCTGATTATGACAAGCCTGCTAGCGCAAAACTTCCCGGAACAACCCCATGAATAATGAACACGTGTTCACGCTACTTTACGACAGCCACTGCCCCATTTGCCGAAGGGAAGTGACTTGGTTGCAGTCGCGAAACAAGCAAAACAAGCTGGGTTTGCAAGATATTCATGCCGAGGGGTTTAATCCGGCGGACTATGGTAAATCGCTGGACGAATTGATGGCGGAAATCCATGGCGTGGATGCCGATGGCCGCCTAATCAAGGGCATGCCGGTATTTTACGCTGCTTACAGCGCTGTCGGCTTGGGATGGCTGATGGCTCTCACCCGCTGGCCTCTGCTAAAACCGCTGTTTGACCGTCTGTATGCAGGGTTTGCCCGGCACCGTTTACGCTTAGGTACTTTGTTTGGCGCCAAACCCTGCCAAGATGCCAGTTGCAGCATTCGCTCCGGTCATGGAAAAACATGACTCTATCTGACGAGACTCGCTTATATGAAAAACCCCTTAGCACTACTCGGCAGCCTGATTTTGACTGGATGTACGGTGATGGGCATTAGAAGCAGCGCAGAACCGCAATACCAATTGCTCTCGGAACAGGGAGACGTGCAAATCAGGCAATATCCATCCTTGCTGATTGCCGAAACCGTGATCGACGCCGATTATGCGCAAGCCGGCAATATCGGTTTCAATCGCTTGGCCGGCTATATTTTTGGTGGGAATCAGCAAAAGCAACAGATGGCCATGACCGCCCCGGTGTTTCGGGAAAATGCCGGCGAACACATCCCTATGACCGCGCCAGTGTTACAGCAGGCAGTCGATAATAAATGGACTATGGCTTTTGTGATGCCGGCCGGCTATAGCCTCGAAACCTTACCAACGCCAATCGATCCCCAAGTGACTATCAAAGCTTTACCCGCGAAAAAAGTCGCGGTGTTGCACTATTCCGGCAGTCTGACTTTGGAAAAAATTAACGAAAAAAGCAGCCTCCTGATGGCCTGGATCGAACAACAACAGCTCACTGCCTTATCTGCCGCGCGTTCGGCGGCCTATGATCCGCCTTGGACGCTACCAGCCCTGCGCCGCAACGAAATTCATATCGACATCGAATAAGGCTGTCCGGTGACGCATTTACTAGGGGCTGTTGCCATTTTGTCATAATCCCTTTGAAAATCGATTGGCGAGCCATATTGATTGAGTTTTCAATCAAACGATAACTAGCGAATGCCACGCCAACTGCTTACAGATACCCACTGGGAAAAGCTAAAAACGATTATGTTGAGTTTCAGCATTTACGACAAACCCGGTCTTCGGCAAACGGTCGAAGGGATTTTTTATCGCTTGCGTGTTGGCTGCCCTTGGCGAGACTTGCCCGTCGCTTTTGGCAAGTGGAATGCCGTGTACAAGCGCTTCAATGCCTGGTCACTGCAAGAAAAGCTGAGGGGTATCTTTCAAGCGCTAGTGATTGAGCCTGATTTGGAATGGCTATTTATTGATGGCAGCATTATTAAAGCCCATCAACACAGTAGCGGCGGCGCCCATGAAAATCCAACAGCCATCGGGAAATCGGTCGCAGGCAACACGACCAAAATCCATATGGCGGTTGATGCCGGTGGACTTCCCATCCAGTTCTCGATTACGGGGGGCGAAGTACATGACTGCAAAGAAGCGCCGGAATTTGTGGCCAAGCTCCCCCAGGCGGGCTACATGATTGCAGACAAAGGGTATGACAGCGAGCCGTTACGGATTCAAATTCGAGACCAAGGCACAGTCCCCATCATCCCAAGAAAACAAAATTCAATAGTCGGGAATGAGGAAATGGACTGGTGTCTCTATAAATATCGCCACCTCGTTGAAAACGTATTTGCGCGACTGAAACATTTTAGAGCTATTGCCACCCGATATGACAAACTAAAACGCAATTTTGAAGGTGCTATCGCCCTGGCTTGTGCATTTATATGGTTACCGATGTGAAACGGCAACAGCCCCTAGTGGTAGCGCACGGCAGCCGCCGGGAGGATTCCAATCTTGAGATTCGCGAGCTGATAGAACAACTGCGGCTGGCGCCTACCCGCTTCGCCGCAATAGACTATGCTTTTCTAGAAATCGCCGAACCGACTATTGCCCAAGGCTTACGCCAACAAATAGCCCACGGCGCGCGGCAGATTGTCGTGATGCCTTATTTCCTGTCGGCGGGACGCCACGTCAGCATCGATATTCCCGAACAAGTGCAAAGGATTCACGATATACATCCAAAAATCGACATACGCATTGCCAACCATTTGGGCGCGGCGGAGAAAATCCGCGAGATACTGATCGATCTGGCCAGTTTGACAATTTGAACACGGCTTTTGCACGTCAATTTCGCCGCAACGAACAAGCGTCAGATCAAGCTAACACGGGTTTCCTAACCTTAAACCACTAACCGTGATAGACTGCTGCCTGAAAGTTCATCTTCAATATGTAATTCCCTTAGTCCCCGGGCGGACATCGCGACAGCATTACTGCCGCACACAGATTTCTCCCCTTATTTTCCCCTTTGAGACCCTTAATGCCATTTTCCAATCTCGGTTTATCCGAGGCTTTAATTAAAGCAATCGCCGATTCCGGCTACACCACCCCTACCCCTATTCAAAATAAAGCCATACCCGCCGTATTAACCGGCCGCGATTTACTCGCCGCCGCACAAACCGGCACCGGCAAAACCGCCGGCTTTACCTTGCCGATATTGCAGCGCTTGGCGCAAACCAGCCATGGCCGCAATCGCCCAGTCCGCGCGCTGATTCTGACACCGACCCGCGAACTCGCCGCGCAAGTGGGCGAATCTGTTAATAAATACGGCGCGCATCAGCAACCGCGTTTAAAGTCGGAAGTAGTGTTCGGCGGCGTGAAGATCAATCCGCAAATGATGCGTTTACGCGGCGGTGTGGACATCTTGACTGCAACACCAGGTCGGCTATTGGACTTGGTCAGTCAAAACGCCGTCAAACTGGATAAGGTGGAAATGTTGGTGCTGGATGAAGCCGACCGCATGTTGGACATGGGCTTTATCAAAGACATCCGCAAAATTCTGGCGATGCTGCCGAAAAAACGCCAGAACCTGCTGTTTTCCGCGACTTTTTCCGCCGACATCCGCAAGCTAACCGGCGATTTGCTGGTCAACCCGGTCAAAATCGAAGTGGCTTTGGAAAACGCCGCTGCCGAGACCATTGAGCAGCGGGTTTATACGGTCAGTAAAACCGCCAAAACCGCGCTGTTAACCCATTTGGTCAAAACCAAAGATTGGCAACAAGTATTGGTGTTTACCAGCACCAAGCACGGCGCGAATAAACTCACCGAAAAGCTGAACACGGCCAATATCAAAGCCGCGGCGATACACGGCAACAAAAGCCAGGGCGCCAGAACCAGCGCTTTGGCCGGTTTCAAAGCCGGCGAGATTCGCGTATTGGTCGCCACTGATGTGGCAGCGCGCGGCATCGACATCGCCCAATTACCGCATGTGGTCAATTTCGAATTGCCGCGCTCTTCCGCCGATTATGTACACCGCATCGGCAGAACCGGCCGGGCCGGACAAAACGGTCAGGCAGTTTCGCTGGTATCGCAAGACGAATATCAGGCCTTGCGTCTGGTGGAGAAACTGATAGGCCTGCAAATTCCCCGCGAGCAGGTAGACGGCTTCGCGGCCGCTTAAGTTAAGTCAATCCCCGCTCGCCAGCCTGTCATGTGGTTGAGCGTGCAAAAACCTAGGATGCCTCGCTGTTCCGTCAGTCACTTTATCGACAGAACGGCGAGGCAGATTGGGCCGTATTTCATCGCAGTAAAATCATACCCGCACTTGCTTGTCGGCTTTTCGCTGGTAGATTCTTGCTCGCAGTGGATTAGTTTCAATATTTCCTAGTTAATGCTCCCGCCGGCTCGATCAAAGCAATACAGCGCATCGTTGCTGAGCCGGCGGGAGCACTTTTATCCCTAATCAACGCACCACTAGAGGTTTATTATGCCGTTCGCTCACCAACCACCGCCTCCCCGTCCCGGCTGGAATTATCAAAGCTATTTTTTAAATCAGTTGAACAAGCAAAAGCAGGCTAAGGAAGCCACACCCGGTTAATAGCGGTTTAAAATTTTACCGAGCACGGGTCACAGCCATTTGGCAGTTGCCAAACTTGCCGCGAAAACTTAATGGAAAATTGCCGCCTCGTGAAAACACGCCATGCAGGTTACAGGTATTTGAGCCAACGCCAATCAGGCTTGCGGGCTTTTAGGGCTTCAAAACTTCGACAAACCGGATACAGCGTTAGCACCACTAACACCCAAATGCCATAAACCACCGGCAAACCATAGCCGTAGTCTTGCGGCAGCTCCGGCACCCAAATACCGCCACCGATTATTGCTGATACAGGTCCGTCTGTGACCGTCGCCACCAATACTGCCAGACCATGAATCAGGTACAAGTGCAGCAGATAAAATAACAACGGATTCCTGCCGAATACTTGCAAAACACCGAAGCGTTCCGCGGACTTGCCCTCAGCCATCCCCAAAATCAGCAGCGCCGGTCCCAAAGTCATTAACAGATACAATAAGGACGGCGGGTATTTATGACAGTTGATAAACGACAATACGCTAAATACGGGGTCCGGATAGCTTTGCCATGGCTTGGGGTCACCGTAAACATTGCTGAAACGCAAAACCAAAAACAACCCTAACAGGCTTAGACCTAAAGTAAACAGCCGGCGCCGCGTGCGCCAGACATTGTCAATCAATAAGTTTCCAAAACCGAAGCCAACCGCCATCACCCCTATCCACGGAATCAACGGGTAATAAGGATTTAATAGCCAGCCGTCACCGAACGGCACATCGTCACCGGTATGCAGCACGGCCCATAAGGGACCAAAACCACCCAAGTCGGCAGGCTTGACTGCATCGAAGGCATTATGCCCGACGATCATGGCCGCACCGAAGGCTACACACCAAGCCAGCGGCAACTTCACCAGCCCGGCCAAGGCGATCATCGACCAAGCAATTGCCCATAACACACCGCCGTCAATATGCCGCAGATCGGCGCGAAAATTCCACGACCAGGCTTCCACGGTGCAGGTTAAAACCAACAGCAATAGGCCACGTTCCAGCAAAAACCGGCTCAACGGTGCATCCGCTCCCCGGCGACTCTGCCATAGATACGCGCTGGTACCGGCCAAAAACACGAACACCGGCGCGCAGAAATGCGTGATCCAACGGGTCAGAAACAAGGCCACTGAGGTCTTATCCAGATCGGTGGGACTAAAACGGCTGTCGCTGAAAAAATCGCGAGTATGATCCAACGTCATCAATACCATGACCAAGCCGCGCAAAATGTCGATAGACGCCAAGCGTCTTGAAGATGAATTGCTACCCAAAATAATTTGCCCCAGATGATTGGCTGTCGAAGACGTCGAGGGTAAGATCGATGAACAAAAAACTCAAGGGGAGATGCCATGAGCGAATCACGGATCGCTTGCGATTTGCACGACTATATCGAAATTGCCTGTCTATACGGCTATCGGGTTAGATTGACATTAAAGGATCAAAGAATCGTCGAGGGCCGGGCACTGAATGTAGTGACCGAAGAAAGACGCGAATTTCTATTGGTAGAAGATAGCCCGACCAGGAAAATCGCGCTGGATCAACTGGCAAAACTGCAAGTAATCACACCGAACGCGCGATTTACCGAGGTAATTTTCTAAAGATAAGCAACAGCACTGGTTATACTGGCGGCTTTTATCCGTAAAACCACACGCCTTGTTCCATGTTAGAAATTTATTTAGACAGCGCCGATGTCGCCGGCATTAAAAACCTTTGCCCTGCTTTGCCCTTGGCGGGCTTTACTACCAATCCGTCGATTATGGCGGCGAACGGTACAGGTCTACAGGAACTGCTGCCTGCGCTGACAGACATCATTGGCCCACAGGCGCGGTTTCATGTGCAAGTACTTAGTAACTCGGTTGACGGTATCATTGCGGAAGCACATAAACTTCATGAATTGCCGTTCGACATTATCGTCAAAATACCCGCGCATACCGCTGGTTTGAGTGCTATCAAACAGCTGAAAAAAGCTAATATCCCGCTATTAGCCACTGCGATTTACAACGTGCAGCAAGGGATGCTTGCTGCGCTGCATGGCGCGGATTACCTGGCGCCCTATCTCAACCGCATCGACAATCAAGGCTTTGACGGCATTGCTGTCGTCAGCGATTTGCAGGCTTTAATAGACCGCTACCAATTGCCCAGCAAACTTTTGGTTGCCAGCTTCAAAAACGTCAATCAGGTGTTGCAGGTGTTAAAACTTGGCGTTGGCGCAGTGACCTTACCGCTGGACATTGCCCTGCAAATCTTGACCACCCCGGCTACCGACACCGCCGTTGAGAAATTCAGCCACGACTGGCAAGCGGCATTTGCCGATAAACTGTCTTTTGAAAGCTAAAGTACGGGGGAGGAGGTGTAGGGAACTCTGAAAACAACCCCGCCCTTCTCCTGGTACCGCACATTACAAAGCTTTGGCAAGCTTTTCGCGTCAACTGTTGTCATAACAGGGTACAATTAGACTAACATTATATTGATTAGCTTTGCGGCTAGACTTAAGCGCAAAGCGCACAATAAACACCCAATTCGAACCCTATTCGTGTAACCATGACAACTCAATCGCACGCCCTGAAAAATTCGCGCCATAGGTATGCCAGGTTAGCGTTGGCGGCCTGTATTTATTATGCGGGAACGGAGCAGGCATGGAGCGCAGATATGCCGGCTACAGTGCCGGAAACCAGTCTGCCTTCGATAAACAGCGTTCCTGAAGTCGTTAATCCTATCCCTGCCGACAACCCGATTGGCGCCATTCTGCTTAGCAAACGACATCCGCTGTTGTTACGCGCCGACTTTAGCCGCGTTAGCGAACTTGTTAGCCAAATCTACCTGAGTACTCAATTTCAACCGATCTGGTTTACGGCAAATCGCTCGGAAAAAAACCTTAACGATTTATTGAGCATATTAAACAATGCATCCAATGATGCGTTGAATCCTGCCAATTATGATGTTGACCGCCTGAAACAGCTGATCAATGAACCAAATCCGGATAGTGCGGCCGTTGCGGGATACGATGTGGCTTTGACCGTATCTTTGGCGCGTTATCTACACGATTTGCGGCACGGCCAAGTGGATCCGCGCGATGTTGAGTACCCGGTACACATCGCCCCCAAACCCGCTTTGGACTTGGCTGGCTTGTTGAAACAACACTTGGCAGCGCAAACATTGACCGAGGTAGTCGGTCAGTTTGAGCCTAAAACCAAGCAATACCAACAACTCAAACAAATTTTCACCCGCTTACAGCAGTTGGGAAATCAAACGGGGACTCAGGAATTCAAGCCCGGCAAAATGCTACGTCCCGGCGATAAACATCCACATATCGTGCAATTGCGCCAACGGCTACGGGACATGGCCTTACTGGACAATAATAATGCCGCCGACAGTAAAACTTACGACAACGATTTAGTTGCCGCCGTCAAAAAAGTTCAGCAACAACAAGGTTTAACGGCCGACGGCGTGATTGGTTCGGCCACTGCCGCATTATTCAATCAATCTTCGAGCGAAAAAATCGCCCAGATCGCGCTAGCCATGGAGCGCGCGCGCTGGATTCCGGACACCACCGACGGGCCGATGATTGTAGTTAATATCCCGGCATTTGAGTTATGGGCGTTTAATTCAGTTGACGATCCCAACCCGCTGAACATGAAAGTAGTTGTAGGCAAATCCCCGAGCAACCAAACGCCGGTACTTTGGGAAGAAATGAAGTATTTAGAATTTATGCCTTACTGGAACATTCCAAAAACTATTTATGAAAAAGAAATACTTCCCAAAGCAGCCAATAACCAAGGCTATTTAGCCAGCCAGGAAATAGAACTGGTAAGACATCAAAACAGTGAAGAGAAAGGCGGTGGCAGTTATTTACGCGCGCGCCAGCGGCCTGGCAAGAAAAATCCGTTAGGACGGGTTAAGTTCGTATTTCCCAATACCGCCGACGTGTATTTACACGACACCCCAGGCCATGCTGCATTTAACCGCCCTCGTCGGGATTTAAGCCATGGTTGCGTGCGGGTATCGGCGCCGGAACAATTAGCCGAATTTGTTTTGGGTGATCAGGCCGGCTGGGACAAAGAATCCATCAAGCAAGCAATGTCGGCCCCTAAAACCCGCCACGTGACGCTAAAACGTGCCGTACCGGTACTGTTTTATTACGGCACGACATTTGTCGACCATCAAAACCAGTTACGTTTCTACCCGGACGTTTATGGCCAGGACGAACAACTGAAAAAGGCCTTGGACAAAATCCATGCGCCGACAACGGCTAGTTCGACAGCGAATAATCAATTAGTGATGAGCAAAAGCACGGACGTCGGCACTAATCCATAAACAGGAAAATCGAGCAGACATAAAAAAAGCGCCGCAAATGGCGCTTTTTTTATGAGCGAACGACTCTATAACTTCCAGGTTCTGAAGGTTCCCGTGTCCAGATGGATAAAGTTTGACTCAGGATAATATCCAACGCCGCCACGGTGCATAGCCAGTGCCGCACCATGAATACGCCGAAGGTCAAAGCGCTCGATACGAATATCCACTGCCCGCCCCTGCATGTGGAAGCTATTGTTCGCCACACCGGAATTCTCGGCATGCAGTTTAGCGTTGGTCAATGGGGAACGATAACCGCAAATCACATCAAAAGGTTGATTTAAACCCAAAATTTGTTTCAAATCGTGTAACTGATCCAGTAGCTCCGGATCGATAGGATGCACATCGTCGGTACGATAATCGCGCAACAAAAAGCTGATTTCATCCAAGGCATCGCTAAGGTAACGACCTCTTTCAAAATACGTCAGGCTCAATTTGTCCCCAGTATGCGGATTTTGAAAAGCCAAGGCCCGGTGAGTTGCAAAACGCCCGTGATCCGCCAAAAACAAAGAATCCTGGCTAGGCTCCATGAATGATTCTCTTGGTGCCGGCTGAATAATAGAATGCACTCTACCGCCCTGATTACCATGTCGATTGGCATGGTAGGAAGCAGTGTTTACGTGTTGTTTTTTGCCTGTATAAATATCTCGTACACGAGACTCATGTAGGGAGTGGCGTTCTGCATGGGCTGTATGCAGCTGTCCATGCTGGCCGGCTACAGGTCTAAGGTTATTGCCGCCAGCGCTTTTGCTTAGTTTGGCAGGATGACGAACAGCCTTAGTCGCTTGAATGGCTCCATGTTTAGGCAAGCGCACTGCGCTCCTTGCCGACTTCTCCAGTCGATGGTTTTTATCCGCTTTTACCGCTACGCTTTTCGCAGCATGAACGACGCCGGGCATCGCAATAGATAAAACCGCACCAACAGCCAGACGCCCAAAGAAGCTGCGTCGAGACAGCTCTACGTCGTCCTGCTTATTGTCTTGATTTTCTAAATTATGTCTCAGCATCCATAATCTCCTGATTCAACATCATTCGGATAGTGATGATTCCAAAGGCTAATGCCTAACGGGCTTTTGCAATTATAGCACTCTGTCACATTTCAAATTCGCTTTTGCCGACATTTTGCCGCAAGGATTGCTTACAAAGGAGACACGTGCAAACATTCAATCCGCATCAAATTGCCACTCAATACCGCGCGAAATCTCGCTTTCTCTGCTTACTATTCGCGCTGATAGCATTTTACCGACCGCTGTAAAAGCACCAGCAACAGCCTGACAAACGCGAACAATTTAACCCCTTTGATATGCCAATACAGTCAAGCCGCATCATATTGAAATACTCAATTCTTGACCGTATGGTAGCGTAAAAGCTGACTAGAAAATTAAGCCGCCAAAACTTGCGGGGGGAGAAATAGTCAAATCTGGTGTATGGCTGATTTGAATCAGGCGGCCATCTGCTGTGTTTCTTCTGTTTTCTCCGGTTCCATAATGACAGCCATGCCGTCCTGAAAACGAATGCCCTCAATCACATCCGGCAATCGTTTAAAGCCGCGTATCTTGCGCCAACTCTTCTCGGCGGTTAACGCCAATTGGAACACCAAGCCCAACAAGGTATTGCGGGACACGCAGTTCTTGGTGCGGGTGGTCCGATGGCGAATCGTCGCAAAGCTGGATTCGATCGGATTTGTCGTCCGAATGTGTATCCAGTGCTCGGCGGGAAAGTCGTAAAAGGCCAATAGCGATTCACGGTCTTTTTCCAACACGCCCACCGCCTTGGGGTACTTGGCTTCAAAGTCACGCAAGAACGTGTCGAAGGCTTGATTGGCCAGGGCTTTGGTTTCCGCCATCCAGATTTCTTTCAGCCCCGCCTTGGCCTTGCCTTGGATTGAATCGGGTAGCGTCGCCAGCACATTCGCCGTCTTATGCACCCAGCAGCGCTGGTGTTGTGTGGTGGGCCAAGCTTCGTTGATGGCTGCCCAGAAACCCAAAGCGCCGTCGCCGGTAGCCAGTTTCGGCGCGTCCTGTAGACCTCGCGTTTGTAAATCCTGCAAAACACTCAGCCACGAGGCTTTCGATTCCCGATAACCGTCCGATAAGGCCAGCAAGCGCTTTTCACCCTGTTCGTTGACTCCGATGATGACCAATAGGCACAGCCGATCATCCTCGCCACGCAGGGTCGAATAGATGCCGTCGGCCCAGACATACACAGTGCGCTCCTTCGATAAATCTCGCCGATTCCAGGCCAGATAATCCTCGGCCCATTGGGCTTTCAGGCGGCTAACCACGGCAGGTGACAAGCCTTTGGCATCGTCACCCAGCAACACCGATAAGGCCGACTGCATGTCGCCGGTGGAAATGCCGCGCAAATACAGCCAGGGTAAGGCCGCTTCCACCCGTTTTGTCTTGCGAACATACGGCGGCACCAGCGACGAGTTGAACTTGATCCTGCCGCCGGAACGGTCTCGAACCTTGGGGATTTTGACCGTCACGTTACCCACGCCCGTCACGATCTCCCGCTCCGGCAAATAGCCATTACGCACCACGGTTTGCCGGCCCCGTAAATCGGTAACCTTGGCGTATTCGCCCAGAAAAGCCTGTAGCTCCGCCTCAACGGCTTGTTGGATCAAGGCTCTAGCACCCGTCTTCAACAAATCCGTCAAAGGATCGTTAATCCCACTGGCATTATTCCAGTCTTTTGCATTATCTTTGTTCATGGCGTCTCTCATTTTGCTGTTATTCGATCTCGACAATCTCATTTCAGCAGAGGGCGCCACCTTTCATCAAGTCGGGCCGTACACCAGATTTAGTTATAACTCTTGCGGGGGACAAACTACCCCGTAAAACGAAAGCGCCAGCGTTGTGAATAGGCCTGTTTTCTTGCCATTTTTTTGATAAAAACACAAAATAATTTTAACTACGAACCGCTTGTCACAGAAGCTTTTTGCTAGAAAGCGTATGGTATCTCGACTGCAAATCATTGGAGAACGACATGGAAAAACTAATTAAACCCCAAAATCAACTGACACTGTCTCAACAGCTCTGTCATTCCTTTTTTTCCCAAAAAGGCTACGATCCTTTTATAAACTTTCATTCGCACGATGGCAGCGCAATGTACGACTCTTACTTACATCATCAAAGGAGTTTTGCATCCGGGATAACAGGACAAAACTGCCAAATCAGTTTTGTAAGCAAATTCACCAAATTGGAGTAATACACAACGGCGAACATAAAAGCCGCAACCGATTACTCAAACTAGTGAAGCGTCGCGGATAAATAATCGGCCTGTGCCAACAGCAGTAGACTTAGCAATCTCGACACCTAACCCATATCAGTCATTAGCTTGGCACAAGCCGCTTTATCAACACATTAGGATATGAGCATCAACAAGTTCTGATGCAGTTTTTTATAGCCCATTGCCCTCATTCGCTTAGGCAGTAGCAACCTAGCCCTCTCTACGTTATATTCATCGGTAAAAGCGATAGACGCTAACCTTTGATGCTACCCAATTTACTTGTGACTACTCTATTTCAAATCCCGGAAAATCATCCTCAACGGTTTATATTACATAACGAAGTTCATGCCAGGGCCTCGTCTATTCTAAGCTTGCCGGTCAGGGCCAGTTACTTGGCGCTGGCGTTATCAAGCGATGAAAAAATGCAGGAACGTCGGCATTTGAAAGCACTTTGCGAACGGTTTGGAACTGTACCACCCGACCTAGATGCAGACCACTTTAGCGCGAGCTTCGATGCGTTCCAGATGAGTTGGGAGCAACACGGCGAATTCAGTACCTATAGTTTTTATGCCTACGACATAGACACAGAGCCGTTTGCAGCTCCTGCTTTAAAAAAAGTCCCGGTCGATTGGTTATCGCAGATCAGCGGAAAAGTGATTGTTGCCGCACACGCCAGCATCGTTTCCGCCGAGGAGGTTAATTATCAGGATGAAATGGATTTATCCCCGTTAACCGCCTACTTTGCCGGCAACCCAATCGTTGGTTCAAAAGTAACAGGCGGCGCGGCAGCCGTATTTACCGACTTCCGGATTCATGTCGATGGCTTTAGCCGTTTCTTGGTGGTTAATCAAAATTTGAGAACCGCGCAGGCCGGACGCTTATTGCATCGTTTGTTCGATATCGAAGTTTACCGCGTGATGGCGCTGTTGGCGTTTCCGATTGCGCGTAAACTGTATCCGGAATTAAAGAAGGCAGATCGGCAGCTGTATACCATTACTAATTCGATGACCCAGCCGGATAACGACGACGCTAAACTATTGGATGAATTAACGGCATTAGCGGCTGAAGTTGAGAATCATATTTCCACTCATCAATTTCGCTTTGCCGCAGCCAGCGCTTACTACCAATTGGTCGGCCAACGCCTGGAAGACTTGCGCGAAGTGCGGATTCAGGGCATTCAAACCTTGGGCGAATTCATGAAACGGCGTATGGAACCGGCGATGCATACCTGCAATTCCGTATCCCACCGCTTCACCCTGGTTTCCGAGCGCGTCAGCAATGCCAGCCAGTTGTTACGCACCAAAGTCGACATCATTATCGAGCGGCAAAACCAAGGCCTGTTATCCTCCATGGCCCTGCGTGCAAAAATGCAGTTGCGCATGCAACAAATGGTGGAAGGCATTTCGATGGTAGCTATCACCTATTATGCAGCGAGCCTAATCGGCAAAATCGCCGAAGCATTGCACAGTTTAGGATGGCACGTAGACGCCGAGCTAGTGGAAGGCGCATCGATTCCGTTTATTTTGGTCATCATCGGCATAAGTACTAAGCGAATTCACAAGATCATTGCCAATACGACGGAATGAATACCATCCCATCATGGTGTGCGCCGTAAACCAGCCAAATATTGAACAGAACAAAGATGACATTTATTTATCAAAATCATGCCATTAGATGGTTTTAAGGATAGACTGATTAAGCCCGGCCGGACGACTTTCAGGCAGTCCGAACAATCCCCTCCAAATCTTCGTGGTTTTTTGTGCGCGGAGCATCGGCTACAATCGCCGGGCTTTCTTTAAACCGTGATTACAATTCGAGGAATCTATCAATGGCAGAGTATAGAAAATACAAATGCAAAACCTGCGGCCACATTTACGACGAGCAGTTGGGCGATCCACGCAACGGCGTCGCCCCCGGTACTCGTTGGGAAGACGTACCGGAAGATTGGGGCTGCCCTAAATGCGGCGCGGTAAAATCCATGTTTACTCTGGTACGCTAACAAGCGTCTAGTGCGGTAAATAAAAAGGGCGCAATTTGCGCCCTTTTTCGTCTGATTAATCTAATCGACGCTAAGCAAGTTTGTCCTTTATAAAACCGACTAGATTGCCGAACTCAACATTTTGGCTTTCTTTATCCATCCGTCCTTGATATTCGACGGTACCACTATCCAGGCCGCGGTCACCGATTACAATCCGGTGCGGAATGCCGATCAGCTCCATGTCCGAGAACATAAATCCCGCGCGAACCTTTCTGTCGTCCAGCAACACTTCGATGCCGGCATCGGTTAAATCCTTATAGATCTTCTCGACCGTATCGATCAAGCGATCCGACTTATGCATATTCATCGGGCAAATAGCCACTTGAAATGGCGCCAGCTCATTGGGCCAGATAATACCGCGCTCATCGTGGCCTTGTTCGATGGCCGCCGCAACCACCCGCGAGATACCAATCCCATAGCAGCCCATGATCATGATCTGGTTTTTACCGGCTTCGTTAATGATGGAGGCGTTCATCGCTTCACTGTATTTTGTACCCAGCTGGAAAATATGCCCCACCTCGATACCTCTAGCAATGGTAATTTGCCCTTTGCCGTCGGGACTCGGATCACCTTCAACCACCATGCGCAAATCTGCAATGTGCTCCGGCAGTTCTAAGTCGCGTTGCCAATTGACGCCTTGATAATGTTTGCCTGGAATATTCGCACCACATATGAAGTCACTCATAACTGTCACGCTGCGATCTGCAATTATTGGAATGTTTAGACCTATAGGCCCCAACGATCCCGCAAAATGTTCAAAATTTTCTCTTCTTGTATCTCTTCGGTTTTGTTCGCGATTTTGCCTTTGAATTTCTGTTTCACCAAAAATCAAAGTAGCTTCAGCTCGGCTAGTTTCGTTACCCGTTAAAATGTCTTGTAACTCTAACTCTGAAGGAAAAATCAGCGGTGTGCTTATGCCTAACTTATTCAATTTAACTTCGTTGGCCGTATGGTCACCTCGTAGTAATAGAGCTACATATCCACCTTCCTCCTTTTGGACAATTAAAGTTTTCAGAACTTGTCGTTCATCAACTTTGAAGAACCGACTGACATCCTCTATGCTGTGCTGATTTGGCGTATCAACCAACGTTTTGCTTTGGCTCGGCTCGATGCGTGTGCCTTCCGGCATTAAGGCTTCGGCTTTTTCGACATTCGCAGCGTAATCACTGGCGGTAGAAAAGGCGATCGCATCTTCGCCGGAGTCGGCTAATACGTGGAATTCATGGGAAACCGCACCGCCAATTGAGCCTGAGTCGGCTATCACGGCCCGGAATTTCAAACCAAAGCGGTTAAAAATATTGGTGTAGGCTTGATACATTACGTCGTAAGTCGCCTGTAACGATTCCTGATCGAGATGGAACGAGTAAGCATCTTTCATGATAAATTCGCGCGAGCGCATCACACCGAAACGCGGACGAATTTCATCACGGAATTTGCTCTGAATTTGGTAATACGTTACTGGCAGCTGTTTGTAGCTTTTCAACTCATGACGAGCGAGGTCAGTAATAATTTCCTCGTGCGTCGGGCCCAGACAAAATTCGCGGTCGTGGCGGTCTTTCAGCCGCGCCAATTCCGGTCCGTATTTTTCCCAACGACCGGTTTCTTGCCATAGCTCCGCAGGTTGCAAAGCCGGCATCAGTACTTCCAGACCGCCCGCTTTATTCATTTCCGCACGTACAATATGCTCCACTTTACGCAATACCCGCAAACCCAGTGGCAGCCAGGTGTAGACGCCCGCGGCAAGTTTACGGATCAAGCCGGCGCGTATCATGAGTTTGTGGCTGGCTATTTCGGCGTCGGCCGGTATTTCTTTGACGGTACTAAGAGGAAATTGGGAAGTGCGCATATTGGCCCTGAAGTTGTTTTATCAAAACCGCTATTTTAACGGCTAAACGCCAAAACCACGAATCAACGACACTATTTGAGTCTATCCTACTAACTTTTAGCATTGCTGTTGTTGATGAAATTTGGGAAACTTGACCTGATAGAAGCCCCAGAAAAAGGAAGTTATGATTAAAGTATTGCTGGTTGATGATCATGAGCTTGTCAGAAGCGGTATAGAAGCTTTGTTGGCAGCTGAAAAGGATATTGTGGTGGTCGCCGTCTGTAATTGTGGCGAGGAGGCTTTGCGGATTGTCGAACAAGAGCCGCCCGATGTCATTTTGATGGACATTAATATGCCCGGCATAGGCGGGTTTGAAGCGTGCCGGCGCATACTGCAATCGCAGCCATCGATTAAAATCATCGCCTTGTCGGTGCATAACGACGGCCCCATACCGCAACAGTTGCTGAAACTAGGTGTGGTCGGCTTTGTATCCAAGGCTTCGCCGGTCAGCGAAATGGTGGCGGCAATTAAATCGGTAATTTCCGGTAAGCGCTATTTGTGCCAGGACGTGGCCAGTAATTTGGCTTTTCAGTTTTTGCCTGGCGCGGATGTCTCGCCTTTTTTACAGCTTTCCCAGCGTGAGGCTGAAGTAGTACGTCTGATTTTGCGTGGCAGGAGCATTCAGGAAATGTCGGAGGCTTTGCAACTGAGCGACAAGACCATCAACACCTACCGCTATCGCTTGTATCGCAAATTGAATATAAAGAACGATGTGGAGTTGACCAGATTGGCAGTCAAATTTAATTATCTTGATGCCCTTTAAAAAACAGGGATGCGAGGCTGTTTGCCACACATCCCTAGAGTAGTCAGACCAAGGTGCGGGCTTTGGTAAAGGCTTCCCGAAAATCCAGAAAGACCGGTTTTTCCGCTTCCAGCATCATTTTCAACAATTCATGTTGCAACTGATATTTGACATTACCTATCGCCAGCGCACCGACACCGACCGCATTTGTCGCTTGATTCGCCAAGCTTAATGGTGCTGATAAATCATTTAACTCTACGCCTTCTATACCGGAAGGCGGTACGGCATTGACATCACCGGCTACTTTCAACTGCTTGGCTTGCGCCAGAACGGCCGCATTGATAACTCGAATACCGGCCTTTGCCGTGCAGAATACTAAGTCTGCATCGGCTATTAACGCGGCTTTTTCTTCGTCATTGCGGGCAACTCCGCCACTCATGGTGGCACCAAAACGCCGGTTATATTGTTTGGCCGCGTCTTTTGCGGAATCTATTGATAGATGATCCACCAAGATTGTTTCCGCGCCTTGCAACGACGCTATCACGCCGGTGGCGATGCCGACCGGACCGGTGCCGCCGAACACTACCGCTTTACTGCCCTTCAATTCCTTACCATGATGTTGTTTAAGCGCCTTTTCCACGCACGCCACCAAAGCTGCTGCGGTGGTGCAAGCACCGCTCGGATCGGCAAATACTGAAACCTCAAACGGCGGCACCATGGCCGGCTTGGTGGCTTGCAGCATGTCAATAGCCATGCCCATATCCCTGCCGCCGATAAAGATAGCGGTTTTCTTACTGGCCGACGGACTACGCGAAAAAATCGCATCTTGGGTCAAATTGTGAATGGTCTCCAATTTGACGTTGGAATACGGCATCAGCACATCAAAGCCTGCGTCGAGTGCCATGTTAATGTCAAACGGACTGTTGTTTGGCATCGGGTCGAACATGTGAAGTATGCTGCGTTTTGCCATTTTTACCTTACCCTCTGTGATAGGCAGACTTTGGGGAGCTTAGCTAATTACTTAGACGATTTGATGAATTCGCGAGCGACTTCAAAAGCGTGTTCGAAATGTAAGAATAGCGGTTGATCGCTTTCCAGCATTCTTTTCAGCAAACGACTTTGCGCTTGGTATTTGATGTTGCCTATCGCTAGCGCGCCTATACCTACCGCACCGCTGGTGGATCCGGCTAACGGTTTGCCGTTATCGAACGCATCCACACCGGCAATGCCGGCCGGCGGCACCGCATTGACATCAGCGGCTACTTTCAATTGCGCAGCTTGGGAGATTAATTCTGTGCTGAGCAATTCAATGCCGGCCGCACCCGTTGCAAAAACCACATCGGCGGTTTTCATGTATTCGGCCTTATCGGCGTCGGCGCCTGCCAGCACCGTAATTTTGCCGTCGCCAAATTCTTCGCTGCATAGCTCTGCGGTGCGCTCGGCTTTATCGAGTTGCCTGCCGATAATTCTGACTTTAGCGCCTGCTTGAGCTGCAATCACCGCAGCCGCTTGACCGACCGGACCGGTACCGCCCAGGGCGATCACGTTTTTACCTTCCAAGGTGGTGTCGAATTTTTCAGCCAGTTCTTTTTCAACTGCTGCGACCATACCGGCTGCCGTAGTGAATGCACCGCTAGGATCGGCGAATACCGATACTTCGAAAGGCGGGACCATGGAATTCTTGGCCATTTTCAACATATCCATTGCTTGCTTGGTCTCCCGGCCACCGATAAAGATGGCGGTGCGCAACAGACCTTTCGGGCTGCGCGAAAAAATAGCATCTTGGACCAAGCCCCTGACTTCGCTGGGTTCAACATTGATGTAGGGGATTGCTGAAATCCAGCCTGCGTCCATCGCCATATTGACGTCGAACGGGCTTAAGTTCTTGGCTGTAGTCAGCATGTGCAGGATAAAGGGTTTTTCCATGATGGCCTCTTATAATTTGATTAGCCGGTAAGTATAAAAGAAAAGGCAAGACGATAACAATTTTAGGCTAAATGCCGAATTGCGCATTATTTTAAGCGCGCCGGCACATGCGGCTCGATGGCGTGGTACATCAATTGATGCATCTTAGGGTTGCCAACAATGATGTTGCCGGACTGTAAGTATTTGTCGTTAAAGGAAAAATCTGTGGCGACACCACCAGCTTCCTGCACCAGCAATACGCCGGCGGCAATATCCCATTCCTTCACGCCGATTTCCCAGTACGCATCCAGACGACCGCAGGCCACATAAGCCATGTCCAGTGCGGCGGCTCCGGCGCGGCGGATACCTGCTGAGTCGGCACAAACGGCTTTAAACATGCCCAAATAGGGTTCGATATTTTCCATGGTTTTAAATGGAAAACCCGTGCCAATCAGGGCGCCGCGCATACTGCTTTGTTTGGTGACCCGGATTTTACGATTGTTCAACATAGCGCCGCCGCCACGTTCGGCAGTGAAGAGTTCGTCGCGGCTAGGGTCGTAAATCACACCCAACTCTAGTTTATTTTTGTTTTTTAGCGCTATAGACACGGCATATTGTGGAAAGCCGTGTAAAAAATTAGTGGTGCCATCCAAAGGGTCAATTATCCAGGTGTAGTCGTTACCTTTGTGTTCGCCGCTTTCTTCGGCGAGAATGCCATGGTCGGGAAACGCGGCGCGAATGACTTTGATAATTTCCTGCTCGGCGGCCCGGTCAACCTCGGAGGCGTAGTCATTACGGCTTTTTTGATCGATAGTGAGTTTCTCGATATTTTGTGAAGAGCGTTGGATTAGGTCGCCGGCGTTCCGCGCTGCGCGGACGGCAATATTAAGCATCGGATGCATAGATCGAATTGAAAATGAGCAGTTAGAAAACTCGGATAGGATAGCAAATTTTGCTAGAATCGCTGCTTTTTTAGCCGCAGAGGCCGGGCATTGCTATCACATTTTAAAGTGGTTTTAGTGGAGACTTCCCATCCCGGCAACATCGGTGCGGTGGCTAGAGCCATGAAAAATATGCAGATGGACCAACTGCGCTTGGTGTCTCCAAAAAGCTTTCCGCATGCCGATGCCACGGCCAGAGCGTCCGGGGCCGACGATGTGCTTAGATCTGCAACTGTCTTCGGTTCTTTACAAGATGCTATTGCCGATTGCCAGGTAGTATTGGGCTCCAGCGCACGCGATAGAACCATCAGCTGGCCAAGCTTGACTGCCAGGCAAACTGCCGAAAAATGGGTAGTTACATCACCGGAGCAAAATATCGCCTTGGTGTTCGGCCGGGAAAACTCCGGTTTAAAAAACCATGAATTGGACTTATGCCACTATTTGTTGCGGATTCCGTGCAACACAGAATATAGCTCGCTGAACTTAGCGGCGGCAGTACAAGTTGTATGCTACGAGTTATTCGTCGCATCCGGCCAGGAAATGCTCAGCACGGTGGGCGATATTGGCGAAGAACCTCTGGCGACAGCCGAACAGATGGAAGCGTTTTATGTGCATCTCCATCAAACCATGGCGGATATTGGTTTTCTGCACCCGGAGCGCTCTAAATCTATCATGCGTCGTTTGCGGCGCATCTTTAATCGGACCCAACTCGATACCAAGGAGTTGGATATCCTGAGGGGCATACTGCGCTTCTCACAAAATCACAACGCCAAATAACCCCATGCTGGCCAGACTCAAAGAAGATATTAACTGCGTATTTGCCCGGGACCCGGCCGCGCAGTCGGCTTTTGAAGTGATAACCACCTACCCCGGCTTTCACGCCGTACTGATTCACCGTTGCAGCCACTGGTTATGGTTGCGTGGCTTTAGGTGGGCCGGTCGTTATGTATCGTTCTTGGGCCGGTGGCTAACCGGTATCGAAATTCATCCCGGCGCGCAAATCGGCCGGCGGTTCTTTATCGACCATGGCATGGGGGTGGTGATCGGTGAAACTGCCGTGATTGGGGACGATTGCACGCTATACCATGGCGTGACCTTGGGCGGCACCAGTTGGAACAAGGGTAAGCGCCACCCGACCCTGGGCAATGGCGTGGTAATAGGGGCTGGGGCCAAGGTGCTGGGACCGATTGAGGTCGGCGATGGCGCGAGAGTCGGTTCGAATTCGGTAGTAGTAAAATCGGTGCCCATGGGGGTGACGGTAGTTGGGATTCCCGCACATATCGTCGACCCAAAAGCCAAACAAGAAAAAGCCCGGCGCGATGCAATGGCACAGAAAATGGGTTTCGACGCATACGGCGCCACGGGTGATATGCCGGATCCTATCGCTAACGCTATCAATCTGATGCTTGACCATATCCATCAACTCGATAAACAAATAGCCGATATGCAACAGGTATTGAACGATGCCGGCATTAATTTCCATCGCCAAGCCATGTCGGCTTTGGATGATTGTGAAATTAAGGACAAACAATAACTTATAGATGGCTTGGGCATTTCTCTTGGGCAGTCTTCAGAAAGCAAAAAAAGGTCTGCAAAATGAATATCAGAGCGTTGAAAAACCTCCTCAAGCCACTGGCCAACACGCCTTTTCACCCGCAGTGGTTGTTTACGCAAGGCATAAATAAAACTGCCGAGCATTTAAAATCAATTGGTAACGACAAGACCGTACTAGACATAGGCTGCTTTAACAAATGGCCTCGTCAGTTATTACCAAAAAATTGCCACTACATAGGTCTGGACTATTTCGAGACAGCTACTGATTGGTATAGCTCGGTACCAGATGTTTTCGGTGATGCTTGTCATTTACCAATACAAACTTCGACAATCGATGTGGCACTGCTGTTAGACGTGTTGGAGCACTTACCCTCCGCCGAAGATGCTCTTTGTGAAATCAGTAGAGTGTTACGGCCTGGTGGCAGTTTGATAGTTCAAATACCGTTCTTGTATCCTTTACACGATGAACCCAGGGATTATTCGCGATTAACTCGCCATGGTTTTGCCGAACTTGCGGATAAACATGGTTTGGATATTGAGTGTTGTAATGCTCAAGGCCTGCCAATTGAAACAGCTGCGTTGCTGACGAATATCGCCATTACTAAAGTTGTATTCGGATGGATCGCTCAAAAAAAACCAGCCCTAATTTTTTCTATATTGGCACCCATCATCATTTTATTCATCAACTTGCTTGCTAAAGCAATTAGCAGCCTCGGCCAGCAAGATGACTTTATGCCCTACAGCTACCAACTCGTGGCAAAAAAACGATTTGGATAATGGTGTAACTCGCAAATTAGGATGTGAGAGGTTAGTCCACGGTAAATACTTGACCAAATTACTGGGTTTATTTATAGTCAGCATTATTTTCATTAGTTTGTAAGGGGTTTGAAATGCGGCTTACCACAAAAGGGCGTTACGCGGTCACCGCGATGCTGGATTTGGCTTTTCACAGTCAAGCCAACCCGGTTACTTTGACTGACATTGCGACTCGGCAGACCATCTCCTTGTCTTATCTTGAACAATTGTTTGCTCGTTTACGCAAGGCCGGCATGGTGAAAGGCGTTAGAGGGCCCGGCGGCGGTTACACACTTAGTCGTAGCGCCCGGGAAATTAATATTGCCGACATTATCGAAGCAGTCGACGAACCTGTCGATTCGACCAAATGCGGTGGCAAGGCCAATTGCCACAACGATGAGCCTTGCCTGACCCACGATTTGTGGATGGGCTTGAGCGAGCAAATTCGCGCTTACTTAAAAGAAATTAGTCTTGGACAATTACTGGAGCGCGATTTTGTCAGTGACGTGGCAAAAAGACAGAGCAAACAAGTCGAACATGTCATCGAAATGCAACCTCGGCAGGAAAAACGCATCGCGTAATGATCTATCTGGATCATAACGCCACCACCCGTTGTGACGAGCGAGTGGTGGAAGCCATGTTGCCTTATTTGCATGGCATGTACGGCAATCCGTCCAGTTTGTATAAGATTGGCCGCATAGCCCGTAGCGCCATCGACACCGCCAGGGAGCAAATATCGGGGCTGATAGATGCATCAGGAGCGCAGATTGTATTTACCAGTGGCGGGACTGAAGCAAATGCCTTGGCACTAGCCAACGCCCGTGACTGCGGACTAGCAATTTCTGCAATCGAACACCCCTCCATATTCGAAAACGCCGCATACTTCCGGCAGTGTTTTCGCGACTTGCAAACGCTTGAGGTGGATGGCGCTGGAAGAATGCCCTTACTCGCGCTGGACAAAGCAAATTGGCAAGCCGGCGACATGGCCTCGGTGATGTTAGCGAATAATGAAACCGGCGTTGTTCAAGACCTTGCAGCCATCGCCGAACGTTTGGCTGAGCGAGGTGTCAACCTGCATACCGACGCCGTCCAGGCCTTGGGTAAAATCTCATTTTCGTTCAAAAAGCTGGGCGTTAAATTGATGAGTTTATCCAGCCACAAAATATACGGTCCAAAAGGCTGCGGGGCGTTGGTCGTGGCAGAAGATTTTGTTCTAAAGCCTTGGCTACGCGGTGGCGATCAGCAGTATGGCTGGCGGGCCGGAACAGAAAATGTCGCGGCAATAGTGGGTTTTGGCAAAGCAGCCGAGTTGGCTAAGACAGAAATAGACGCAAGACAAGCTCGTACGCTGGCGCTGAGAATGCATTTGGAACAAGCTCTACGCACCATTCCGGGCTTGGTGATCTTTGCCGAACACGCCCCAAGATTACCGAATACCATGCAGTTTGGTATTTCCGGCATTAGCGGCGAAATGTTATTAATGCAGTTGGATCAGCGCAATATCGCGGTTTCCAGCGGCTCCGCCTGTTCAGCATCGTCCGGCGAAATCAGCCCGGTATTGACGGCTATGGGCGTGGAAGCCTCTTTGGCTAAATCGGCTATCCGCGTCAGTTTGGGTAAAGACAACCAAGAAACCGAAATCGATCAATTCGTCGATGTGTTAAAAACATTGATAGCAAATTAATTAGGAGAATGAGTAATGGCTATTACCGTGACCGAAAGTGCCGCCCGGCAAATCCAAAAACAGTTACAAAAGCGCGGCACAGGCTTAGGCTTGAGATTGGGCGTAAAAACTTCCGGATGCTCCGGCTATGCCTACGTGTTGGATTATGCCGATCAGGCCGAAGCCGATGAGGTGGTATTCGATCAACACGACGTAAAAGTGCTAGTAAAACAGGCTGATTTGGATAAATTGAGCGGCATTGAGCTGGATTATGCCAAGGAAGGTTTTAACGAGGCCTTTAAATTCAACAACCCCAATGTAAAAGGGACTTGCGGTTGCGGGGAGAGTTTTTCGGTTTAGCTTATAAAAACGCCGGCTTTGCAATCTCAATAAAGCCGGCGTCATCGGCACTTATTTCATATTAGCGCCGCAGTTTCCTTCCATTTTTTTGCCGTCAGCGGCTTTGTCGGCGGCTGGAGCAGCCGGTTTGTTACCAGCACACTTGCCTTCGGTAGCGGCTTTGCTATCAGTGCTTTTTTTCATCATGGACGCACCGCATTTGCCTTCGCCGCAAGAACCGTCCTTCATTTTATCGGCACCGGCTTCAGGTTTGGCTTCGGCAGTCAGCATATAGCCTGAGCTTAACTCAGACAACGCAAACGGATTGCTGTCAGCTTGAGCAAAATTGCCCGCCAGCGTTGGCAGCAGAGATGCGCCGATTGCAATGGCGAACGGGGTTTTGTTGATTTTCTTCATACTATCTCCTGTGGAAAAAACGAATTGTTCTAATAAGCGGTTTGCAACCGGAGCCCTGCATTTCCGGCAACTGGCCTGTTGTTAATATCACAAAAAAGCCTTGTAAAGTAAAGGCAGGAAGATTACGCCAATCGGCAGTATACTCTCGCCCGAAACGACTTATTTCCGCAACCTGCCTATACGCTATCCGGCACAACCATGACTTCGAAAACACCGATTGCCCAACTGGGAGCCGAGGTATTGCGGCAGCAGGCGCAGCCTGTTGACGACTTTGCCTGCCCGGAGTTCCATAAACTGATTGAAACCCTGCATGAGACTATGCTGGAGGCTAATGGTGTCGGCATAGCCGCCCCGCAGTTGGGTGCTTCCCGGCAAATTTTGATCATCGCTTCCCGGCCGACAGCCCGTTATCCCCATGCTCCGGAAATGCCGCCGATTCTGATGGTCAATCCAAGTTTTAAGATTGTCGATAACTCATTGCATAAAGACTGGGAAGGCTGTTTAAGCGTGCCGGGTATCCGGGCGCTAGTGCCGCGTTACCGGGCTATCGAAGTGCAATATCAAGATCGGCAAGGTGAAACCCACCGCTTGGCCTTGCAGGATTTTCCAGCCCGCGTCTTCCAACACGAGTTCGATCATCTATTGGGATTGGTCTATCTGGATAGGGTGGAAAATAACCAAGATATTATCGCCGAAACTGAGTTTTTCAAACGTATCGCCGCATAGGAGTCGATTGGATGAAGTTTGTGTTGTTATTAGTGGGTCTATTGACTAGTTACAGCAGTATGGCTCTGCCGCCGCTGTCTTTCAGCCAAGTGGCGCCGGGCATCTATCTGCATATCTCAGCACATCATTGGCCGGATCGAGATAATCACGGCGAGATTGCCAATATCGGCTTTATTGTTGGTGAGCGCTGCGTAGCGGTGATCGATAGCGGCGGCAGTCCACAGCAGGGTGCCGCGTTGCGAAATACCATCAAGCAAGTGACCACCAAACCGGTTTGCTATGTGATCAACACCCATGTGCATCCCGACCATATCTACGGCAATATCGCTTTCAAGGAACCGGGCGTCCAGTTTGTCGGCCATTATAAGCTGGCGCGAGCCATGGCCACGCGCGGCGACCATTATCTCGGTCGCGCAGCGGAATTGCTGGATATTCACGTCAATCACGACAACATTATTCCGCCCGATATAGAGGTGAATGACAGCATGACCCTGAACATCGGTAATCGTGAACTGCTGCTGACCGCCCATCCCAGTGCGCATACCGATAACGATTTAAGCGTCTACGACAAGACCACCGATACTATGTGGCTAGCGGATCTGTTGTTTTTAGAGCATATCCCGGTGATAGACGGCAGCATCAAAGGCTGGTTGTCTGAGATGGAGCGCTTGGAGAAAAATCACTACAAACTGGTCGTCCCCGGTCACGGTCTTTTAGTTAAAGATTGGCCGGCAAGTCTGCAGCCGCAAAAAGCCTATTTGAACAGTCTGGCTACCGAAGTAAGGGCTATGATCAAACAGGGCAAAACCCTCGAGCAGGCCGTGAATACCGTCGGCTTGCCTGCTAAAAAAAATTGGCAGCTATTTGAACAATTCCACCGCAAAAACGTGACTATCGCCTTTGCCGAGCTGGAATGGGAAGATTAAACAGAGGAGAGTAAAAGCATGCATAAACCTTACAACCTTATTTATCTGCTGGCTTTAATGATTTTGCCCGCGACCGCTGCTGCGGAAGGCGATGACATTACCTGGAACACGGTTTTGAAAAGCCAGTTTTTCGCCGGTAAAAATATCGACGAATCCAATGCGGTTATCGAATTGGATGCGCCTTATCGGGCGGAAGATCCGGCGATTGTACCGGTTAAAGTCACCAGCAAATTTGCACAAAGCAAAGACAAATACATCAAAAAAATCTGGCTGTTTGTCGATAAAAATCCGTTTCCATTTGTTGGTGAATTCGAGTTCTTTCCGGAGAGCGGTAAAGCCGATCTGGCTTTGCGAGTGCGCGTCAATACCTATAGCGACATTCGCGCGGTTGCCGAAACCAATGACGGCAAGTTCAGCATGACCAAAAAATTTGTCAAAGCCAGCGGCGGTTGCTCTGCGCCGATTGGTGCGGACCTGGATGAAGCCATGAAGCGGCTAGGCAAAGTTAAGTTTCGGCTTGACGACGGTATTCAAAGCGGCCAACCGGCTTTGACGCAATTGATGATCAGCCATCCCAACCTTACGGGCATGCAGATGGATCAAATGACCCGATTCATCCGAAAATCGCACTTTATCGATCAACTAAAAGTGACTTTTAACGACAAGCCCGTGCTTAACGCCAAAATCGATATTGCGATTAGCGCCGACCCTAATTTCCGCTTCTACTTTGTGCCGGATAAGGCCGGCGAGTTAAAAGCCGAATTTACCGATGTATCCTGTGAATCGCCCACCAGCCGAAACGTTTGCAATAAAGGCGGTAGCTACTCGCAAAGTTATACGGTAAGCCCTTAATGACCCGTTCGCCAATCAGAGGCATTTTGTTGGGATTGGGCATGCTGGTATTTGCCGGCGATGCGCTTGCGCTGCGCTGTGGACATAAACTGGTCCAGGTGGGTGATTATAAAGCCGAAGTCTTGGACAAATGCGGGGAACCGGATTCGGTCGAACAGCGCCGCGCAATCCGCGGCAGCCGCTTACGGCATCCCTACGGCGCGTTGGAGGTAGATCAATTTGAAGAGGTGCTGATCGAAGAATGGATTTACAACTTCGGGCCACGCAAGTTTCAGCAGTTGCTGGAGTTTGAAGATGGGGAGTTGAAAAAAATCAGCAATTTGAGTTACGGATACTAAATCGCAAGGTTTTCAGCCCTGACCCAACCTCAAAAAAGCCCCCGCCGAGAAGGCGGGGTTAGCAGGATTGCCACAGGAGAGCACATCTCACCGAGTTTTCGGTAAACCATCAAACTATCTTGCAGTCGCTACACACTACATACCGTGCTGAGCCGGGACGCTGAAACTGCCGAAATGCATCGGCGCACCGGGCATTAACAGATTCTCTTGCGCCGCCAGCCTGGGTTTTTGCCAATACCCAGCCGCAGCAGGCCGGCCCAGGAAATAACCTTGCAGCAATTTACCGCCGGCATCCAAGGCAATATCCAGTTGCACCTCGTTTTCAATGCCTTCGATAATCGCTTGCGCGCCCAGAGCCTGGATGATTTCGATTAATTTCGGCAACACCCGGCGGATCTTGGCATCGGTTTGCGCCTGATGGATGATGCTTAAATCCAATTTCACAAAGCTGGGCGATAAGCGCCACAAGCGGTCCAGATTGGAATGCCGGCTGCCGAAGTTATCGATAGCCACCTGGAAGCCGCGGTCGCGGTAATTGTCCACCGCTTCCAGCAACTGTTGATCGGCTTCCACCGCGTTTTCCATGATCTCCAGCACCACCCTGGTGGTCGGCACCGAATGCAGATGCAAAATGTGCTCGAACACCTTGCCGTGCGTATTCACGCTAACCAGCAATTTGGGGTGCACGTTTAAAAACAACAAGCCTTTGTCCGCCGGCAGATTCAGATAATTCAGCATGTGCAGGGTTCTAGCCACCCTATCCAGCTTCACCAATTTGCCCTGGTTGTCCGCCCAACTGAACGCAAAATCCGGACCCACGGCTTCCAAGCCGGTGGAGGTGCGCAGCAAGGCTTCGTAGCCAAGCAGTCCCTGGGATTTGCCGGCATCGAATATCGGTTGAAACTCGCTGCGCAATTTCAGGCCGATAAACCGGCTCAGTACTTCCTGTTGCTCGATTTCCAGTTTGAATTCGTCCAAATCCAGATACAAGGCCCGTTCCAAATCGTCACGGAGCAATTCGATGGTATTTTCCACCATGGCTACACCCTCCTCTGCCTAAACCTTCTTAGCGCCCGTAAATTTTGTCAAACACGCCGTTATCGTCGAAGTGTTCTTTTTGAATCAAACCCCAGCCACCCAATTGGCCTACGCTGACTAGTTCCAAGGTCGGGAATTGTTTGGCGTATTTAGCTGCGATGTCTTTGTCGGTGGGCCGGTAGAAATTTTTGGCGATAATCTCTTGGGCTTCTTTGGTGTAGAGATATTTCAGGTATTCGATCGCCAGATCCTGGTTACCATTCTTTTTCGCCACTGCTTCGATCACCGCGACCGGCGGTTCGGCCAGGATACTGAACGGCGGGGTGACGACTTCGAATTTATCGGCGCCGAATTCTTTGAGCACCAAATACGCTTCGTTTTCCCAGGTAATTAACACATCGCCGATTTCGCGTTCGGCAAAAGTAGTGGTGGAGCCGCGCGCACCAGAATCCAATACCGGTACGTTTTTAAACAGTTTCTCCACGAAAGCCTTGGCGGCGTCCTTGCTGCCGTTTTTCTTTTCCGCGAACGCCCAGGCCGCCAAGTAGTTGTAGCGGGCACCGCCGGAGGTTTTCGGGTTGGGGGTGACGACGGAGACGCCGTCTTTGATCAGATCGTCCCAATTTTTAATGGTTTTGGGATTGCCCTTGCGCACCAGGAACACGATAGTCGAGGTGTAAGGCAGGCTATTGTTGGGCAATTTGCTTTGCCAATCTTTAGGCAACAGATTGGCTTTCTCGTGGATTTGATCGATGTCGCCGGACAGGGCCAAGGTCACCACGTCGGCTTCCAGGCCGTCGATCACGGCGCGGGTTTGCTTGCCGCCGCCGCCGTGGGATTGCTGGACACTGACGTCTTCGCCGGTTTTGGTTTTCCAGTATTGGGTAAACAGTTGGTTATATTCTTTATACAACTCGCGGGTCGGGTCGTATGACACGTTCAGCAGGGTGCGTTCGGCCAGCGCATTGCCGCTGAGGGCCAGGGCGATGCCGAAGAGTAAGGGCTTGAAGGTATGGGTGAATCTCATGGGTGCTCCTGAAAAAAGTTATCGATCTGCTTGCGGCAAGCTGAATGTTGGTTGACCACGGGGCTTATGCTACGCAAAGCCGATAACCAACAAAAACGATATAATTAGAATTAAATATCTTATATTGAGATATAAAAATCCAAATACAGACCTAACCAACGCATGGCTAGGCTTGCCGTAAACAAAGGCTTTCAGGGAAATTTCGGAACATCAGCGAGTAAGGAGTTCGCTAGTTTTGGTGCGATACCAGACCGTAAAATAGCGGGAAGCCGAAGCTTCCCGCTGTTAACCAAGGTCAAACCGCAACTATCTTACGCCGCCCTACCGCCGCCAATCCGGCCAGCGCACTGCCGAATAACCAAACGGCGCCGGGAACCGGCACTTGCGAGACGGTGATGGTATTGCCAGCCAGAGAAAAATTCAGGGTATCGGAGCTCAAGGTGAGCCGATAGTCGCCATGATCGCGGGCGGGAAGCCCGGTCGGTAAGGTCAAGTTATCGTTAGTATTGATACCCGCGACGGCTTCACTGGTCGATAAGGTGTAATCGGCCACCAGATACAAATAATTGCCGGCCTGCAAGGTTACGTTAAATGCCGGATCGCGCAAGAAAAGCGAACCGTCCGCCGAACCGTCGGTGTTAGTCAAAATCGGCTGATTGCTGCTATCGGGGCAGTGATTGCCGTCGGAATCGTCGCAACGCGCCAACATATCGCCGGCATCCAGCAAGCCGTCATCGCGGTAGATATAAGTATCCGGATCCAGAAATGTAATTTCACCGTCGTTGTTCAGGTCTACTTCCTGGTAACCGGCGGTGGATGTTTGCTTTTGCGTAGCCTCATAAGCCAACACATCAACTTTGAATGTACCTCCACTCAGCATATTGATTTTCCAAGTGTCGTAAGTAGTACCGCCGCTTACTTTATAAATGGTGCCTGACACTTGCAGTGTATTTGCTTGGGCCTCGGCAAAGAGCGCACACCCCGCCAATCCGGCGACACCGATTGATTTTATTAGTTTATTCACGATTACAACCTTTATGTTGATTGAAGTTAAAGCGCGTAGGGATCTTGATTTTAGGAGCCTCTAAAAATTCGCCGTTCCCTCGTCTTTGAAAGCAGGTAGGCCGCGGCGTACTTAGTTTGCTAAGTCGCCTATAGAAACGAGTATGAATTATCGGAAGTCCTTCATCGTGTTAGCCGTTTCCACGCCTATGGCTAAGCACGGCGATCCCTATACAATATTCAGACCACAAAACATTTTTGTTTAAATACAGAAAGATACGTAGATGACCAGTATTAATGCGCGGTGAATTTTCCGTGAAATAACTTACGCACAAAGTTATTTGCCACAATTTATGCCCTTTGGGTATCTGCATAGGCATGACGGATTTTTTGGTTTAACTGAAGCCGCTTATTAACCCGGCCCTCAAATATCGTCGCTCCGGCCAACGCGGGAATAGCGGAACCCGGTATTTTAAGGGTCTACT
Organism: Methylomonas sp. PHL2-19; assembly: GCF_059331595.1. Lineage (NCBI taxonomy): Bacteria > Pseudomonadati > Pseudomonadota > Gammaproteobacteria > Methylococcales > Methylococcaceae > Methylomonas > Methylomonas sp. PHL2-19. The sequence continues at coordinate 1,994,698 of NZ_CP196839.1, read as the reverse complement.
GAATAAGCTGAAGAGAGGGTGCGCAGCCGCTGATGAAAACTGCTTGGGCAGAGGTTCCTTCAATCAGAAAACTTCGGTATTTCTCCGTTTCCCGCGCACCAGCCAGCCAAACCCGCCGAGTACGGAAAGAAACAGGGAAAACGCCCCCGGCAAAGGCACCGGTGCCGATTGCAGCGGGCTCATATACCAGGCCAACGCATAATCCCAACTGAACGGACTGGCTTCGCCGGATTTGACCCGCAATTCGTAGTCATGACCGGTGACCAATCTAAGCCACAGGTTCTCGCTGTTGTCGGCGCTGCTCGCCGAGAAAGCGGCGATGTTTTGCGCCGTGGCGTCGAATAACTCCAGATTCAGATCGTATAAAGTGGTTGTTAGATTCAGATCGTTCGATACCCCAAGGTTCCAAACCAAAGACGCCTGCAAATTCAAAGCCGTCGCGGCGGCGAATTTGTATGTCGCCAAACTATTACTAGCCAAGCCGCCGAACGCCGTATCGACATCAAATCCAGCCAAGCCGATGCCGTTTGCAGCACCGCCATCTTCCAGGCTATCTTGTTCGCCACCGGCGATGATTTGGTAACTATGCAAAATATTCAGTTGGCCGGCACCGAATCTATCGTCCAGGCCGTTCAGTGTTTGATGCCCGCTGCGGCGATAGTCGACGATGTTGTCCGTGGTTGCAGTATTCTGCGTCGCTCTGTCGGCACCCGCCAGCAACGCAGCTTTAACGGTTTCGGCGCGTTCAGCGTTGTAAACGGTTCCCACGCCCTCAATATTAATCGATCCCTGCGATAAATTAGCCCCACCCTTGTGGCCGGTCTCAACTAATAACGCGGCAGCAGCGGCTACTATGGGTGTGGCTCCGCTAGTGGTGGTTTGCGGCGCCACTAAATCGGGGCGCGTCCGCCCCGATATATATAACGAGTCGACCGCATCGGATCCTCTATCCTGCCTACCGTCCGTGCGCCCTACCGCAATTGCATTGTAAGTGCTGCCCAACAGCGGCGAGTCGCTGAGGCTATTGTGCATACCAACCACTTGGATGAATTGGTTGCGCTGCACCTGTCGATCAACCAAACGCAAAATCATCGCCGTTTCCGGAACGGTGTCGCCTTTGCCGACCCAGCTATGGTTGGCAATCCGACTGGCGTTGAAGGGAGCCAAGGCCGTTGGACTAATCAGACTATCGATCCAGGCGTTGGCATCATAACTGGCAATGTTGCCGATGCCGTTGGCAATGGAATCCTTACCGTAAAATCTGGCACCGACGCTGTCAGCATGTCCCGATGGTGCGGTACTGGCTTTTTTTCCCGGAAAACTGAACGTCTTACCGGCGAATTGGGTGTTACGAATATTCGGCGCATAGATGGGGTAATCCGAGTGATCCCGCGATTCGACTAATGACGCTTCGGCGTGAACCACATTGACACCAGCGCCGGTCGGCGTGTTTGCACCTAATTGCGTGAGCAAGGCTTGATAGCCGATGTCGGCTTTGTAATCAGCGGCGGCAGCGGATGTGAAAAACAACATCGGAAACAGATAAAACCCAGGCTTTTTAGTCATTGTTATCACCCTTTTAATCGCTTGAACTGCGGTCAACGCTATCCGGTCGTTCCGAAAATTACCGCGCAGCAAGCGGGATAAAACTGGCCGTCCGACTCGTGGCGATACCGGAATGAGGCGCCACACTGAGCGCATCTAACGTCCCAGCACTGGATATGCCGGTCAATCGCAACTATAGACCAGATACCAAGTCTTGCCGGATGCGCGTTGTTCGTTGATTTTGGTGATTACAGCATTCCGCAAGGGAAGGCTCTGAATGCCCGGTGTAGATTATTCCTAACCTTGGAAATTGCGGCGGCCGCATGAAGAATGGGACTCCCGCCTGCGCGGGAGCGACGATGTTTGACGGCCGAATTAATTAGCGATTAATGAATGCGAATCAGATAGCCGTCGGTTTTTTCACAACCGGGTTTGCTGTGGGCGGTAATACTCAAGCGCGCAAATCCACCTTCTATAGGTCTATCCACTTTGCCCTTTATCTCCAAGCGGCCGCTAGGTTGTTGGGTGATTTGCAGTTGCTTTGAGGTGAAATGGTATTTGGTTTCGCCGGCACTCACGTTAACCACCACCGATGTCGGTGTGGTGTTCGCGGAAGCCATCAACGAAAACTCGCTGAACGATTGCAAATATTTATTGGTTGCCGGCTGAAACTCCGAAAACACCGGTTTATCGCAGTGCTGAGAACTCTGGCTGCTGCCGTAGGCATGTGCCGCAGTGCCGCTCAAACTCAACAAAGTGGCGGCGGCAATTTTTAATAGCGTGATCATTATTTTCTCCGAGGCGTGGTTATAAGAATAGTTATGCCCTTAGCTTACCAATAAAACCGCACATTGCAGGTGTTCAATTCAATCAAGCAAACGCCAGCGCGCCCTTTACGGCTGGCACGCTTATGCATACTCAATTATAAACCCGGCCCTATTTCACACGGGTACACCGTTCGGACTGAGCGCTTCGAAGCCTTATGCCGCGCGTCCTTCGACACACTCAATCCGAACAATATTTAAGATCCGGGGCAATAAAAAGTGTGACGAAAAGCACACATATAGTTCTTATGAAAACAAATTAAGTTCTAATCAGAACCATAGTCTGATAGACTTTACCCACACTATCAATTGAAACGAAGCTCTCGAAACATAAGTTCGTTTTGATCCTGAAGTGCCGAGGCGCAAGCCGCTATCGATTTTTTTTCTGGTTTACCGAGGCTAACATCATGATGTCATGCAAAAAATTCATAACTTTCTCTATCGCAATCCCCCTTATCAGCGCGCTGAGTTTTCCGGTCTCCGCGGCGACTTTTAGCCACGAAGAAGTAAGAGCCGCTCTGGAAAGCACCATTTCCAAAGTCAAAGCGTCCATCTCCGCAGTAGAAAACGGGGCGGACAAGGAAACGGTAGCCGAACTGGTCAGCCATGCCAAGCAACAGCAAAAAGACATCGAGAACAACGATCTCGAAGTCAAACGCCAGCATGCCGGTAAACGCCTGAATACCGCATGGAAAGCAGCCCGCGGCGGCGATTTGCAATTGGCCGGCGAATCCTTGAAAGACGCTTTAAGTCGCTACGAGGAAATGCACACTCTTTATATTTCCAGCCATTAAGCCGCGTAAAACCGCCGGTTGAGCCACGCCTCAAAGGGCCGAGCGGCGCACAAAATCGGGGCGTTTTGTGTACAAATTGGACACAGGCTAGAGCATTGTAGGGCTCAAGCTGTATGTAAAGACTGCCATTTACGACCCGCATTGCGGATAACGCCGGCGCATTTGATGCGCGTGCGTCGGCCTTGGACCTATGGACCAAGCGTTTTCTTACCTCCGAAAAGACAAACGTGACAGTTAACTTGTTCGCCAGCTGGCGAAGCGGTGATGCGGGTCTTTTTTATATCGAATTAATGGCGCAAAAGTTGCTGATTTTTTTATGTCGAACCAGGGTTCTATATTCTCGCCTGGTTCGATGCGGCAAACGTCCGTGCTCCAACCCAAGTCTTGCCGAAGCGTATCACTTGAACCTTGCATCCTAAACAGGAGATCGCAATCATGAAAAAGCTCTTCATCGCTCTATCCATAACCGTTGGCATTGCTATCGTGATGTTCGCGGTATTCAATCCCAGGCTGTCTTCCTACAATTCGCAAAACGACATTTCCTATTCCGATTTCATTAAGGATGTGCGCAGCAAATCCGTTGCCGAAGTAGTGATCGACGGCAGATCCATCGACGGCCGCCGCCATAACGGCACCCGCTTTGCCACTTACAACCCTGGTGATGCGCGGATCATAGACGATCTTTTGGAATATGACGTCAAGATCAAAGTCGAGCGGCCTGAGACGCAATCCACCCTGACGCAACTGTTATTCTCTTGGGCCCCCACTTTGCTGCTGATCGGGGTATTGATCTATTTCATGCGTAAGCAGCAACAGGGTGCCGGCGCGCAAAACGGCTTTGGTAAAAGTCGGGCCAAATTGATGACTGAAGATCAAGTTAAGATACGATTCAATGATGTGGCCGGCGCCGAGGAAGCCAAACAGGACGTGGCTGAAATGGTCGATTTCCTGAAAGATCCGGGCAAATACGAAGCTTTGGGGGGCAAAATTCCGCGCGGCGTGTTGATGGTGGGCCCTCCCGGTACCGGTAAAACCCTACTGGCTCGAGCGATTGCCGGCGAGGCTGGCGTACCGTTCTTTTCCATCTCGGGTTCCGACTTCGTGGAAATGTTCGTCGGTGTCGGCGCCTCCCGGGTAAGAGATATGTTTGAGCAAGCTAAAAAGCGCGCGCCCTGCATTATCTTTATCGATGAAATCGACGCCGTCGGTCGCCAGCGCAGTAGCGGCGGTAATATCGGCGGCGGCGAAGAACGCGAACAAACTCTTAACCAGTTATTAGTGGAAATGGACGGCTTCAGCGGCAACGAAGGGATTATCGTCATCGCCGCGACCAACCGGGTCGATGTGCTGGACAAAGCTTTGCTGAGGCCGGGCCGTTTTGATCGCCAAGTGCAAATCGGCTTGCCCGACATCAAAGGCCGCGAACAAATTCTCAAAGTCCACGCCACCCGCGTTCCCTTGGCGGACGATGTGAATATCACCGACCTGGCGCGCGGCACACCGGGTTTTTCTGGCGCCGAACTGGCCAATCTGATTAACGAAGGCGCCTTGTTCGCTGCCCGTAACAACCAACGGGAAGTGACGATGCACAACCTGGACAGCGCCCGCGACAAAGCCATCATGGGTGCCGAGAAACGCACCATGATCATGAGTCGCGAGGATTTGCTGATGACGGCCTACCATGAAGCCGGCCACGCCATCGTCGGCCGTTTGATGCCTGAGCACGACCCGGTTTACAAAGTCAGTATCATGCCGCGCGGCGGCGCGCTGGGCATTACCATGTTTCTGCCGGAACACGACCAATACAGTGCCTGCAAAGATAAACTGGAGGGCCAAATTTCCAGCCTGTTCGGCGGTCGGATTGCCGAGGCCTTAATTTACGGCAAAAACAAAGTCACCACCGGCGCCTCAAACGACATTCAGCGTGCTACTCAATTGGCCCGGAATATGGTGACCAAGTGGGGCTTATCTGATCGCCTGGGTCCCATGGATTGCGGCGACAACGACAGCGGATTTATGGGTTCAACCAAACCGATGTCCGAGCAAATGGCCCGCCTGATCGATCATGAAATCAGACAAACCCTGGCGAATAACTACAGACGCGCCGAAGCCATCCTGAAAACGCATATGGATATTCTGCACAATATGGCGCAAGCCTTGCTGGATTGGGAGACGCTGGACAAATATCAGATCGACGAGCTGATGCAGGGCCGCAAGATCGCACCACCCAAGGCAGCCCAGCCGGCAAAACGGCACTGCGACAACGGCAAATCGCCCAGACCGACCACTGAAACGGTAGCTCCTATCGGCAAAATACCGGCTTTGTCGTGATCTCAAGACCTGACAGCCCCTTCGCACAGCAAATTTCGGCAGATCCTCTCTCTCCCCGCCGGCCGGGGTTGGGCGAGGGATCAAAAAACCGAAATTTGACGTGCGACGACTTTATAAAACTTAACTGCATCAATGAACTGTTTCTCGCCGGCCCCAAATAAATGATAGAGTCGGGTTTAAACAATACAGCAATGACCAGAGGATTTTTTCCAAATTAGAGTGATTCGACAACCCAATAAACGCTTGAAAAAATTCGTTTCCAATTCGGCACTATCGGCTTACTTAGCGCCAAGCTATCGCAGCGCGGCGACTGCAACATTGACAGTGTTGACAGCCTGCAGCGTGCCGACGCCGCTACCGCATGCAGAAAACACTCCGCCAGTCCCCGCCCAGTCGGCTGTGTCTTGGCGCGCTTATCAAGCCCAAAACCGGCCGCCAGCACCTGATACATCCAGTCCCAGCGCTGTGGACGCCGGAATCGATATCCAACAAACCTACGATTTACCGGCCTTGGTGGATTTGGCTTTACGCACCCATCCGGAAACCCGGATTAGCTGGGAGGAAGCAAAAGCCGCTGCCGCGCGCCTGGAAAGAAATCGCAGTACCTGGTATCCAACGCTAACGGCAATGGCATTCGGCCAACATTTTACCAGCAGCTTTCCCATCCCCGGCAGCGCGCTGGTCAGCAACGGTTACGCGGCGTTCGCCAGTTTGGATTTGGCATGGACCTTATTCGATTTCGGGCGCCGGGAGGCACTGGTCGATGCCGGTACGGAGCGTCTGACCGCGGCTAATTTTGCCTTCGACCGTAAACACCAGGAAATTGCCTATCGGGTGGCCAGCAGTTTTTTTGCCTATCAGGCCGCCTTGGCCAAGGTGACGGCGGCGCAGCAAACGTTCGAGTCGGCCAAGACCAACGCCGACTCGGTGCAAGCTAAACTCAAACAAGGCCTAGCCACCAAGCCCGACTTGTTGCTGGCCTTGCAAGAGCAGGCAAAATCCAGTTATGACTTGCAAGATGCGCGTGGCTCGGTGACTCAGGCACGCGCCGATTTGACCAATAATTTGGGTATTTCGCCGGCATATAGCCTGCATCTGGTTGACCTGAGCCAGCTGCCCTTACCCGCCGAACTGGCGCAATCGGTGGAAAAAATCGTCGATCAGGCCTTGGAACAACGACCCGATTTGCTGGCGCGCCTCGCCGAATTGCGCGCCCGCGAAGCGGAGGTTAAAAAAGCCAGAGCGGAATTCTGGCCGAAAATATCGCTACGCGGCATGGTCGGCAATCAATACTGGGGTGACGTGCAGACCAAACCGAGCGGCGGAGAGAATTATTCCGCCAACGCCATGGTCGATACGGCCATGTTGAATGTGGAATGGACATTGTTCGACGGTTTTGAACGCAGCAATGCGGTGCGGGAAGCCGAGGCCAAAAGGTCGGCATCCCAAGCCCAGTTGGAGGCCTTGCGTCTGGAAATCATGCGCGACATCTGGAAAGCTTACGCCGACACCAAAACCGCGCTGGAAAAACGCGAGTTTGCCTTGGCGCTGTTGAAAGCCGCCGAAGAGTCCTACGCCGCCACCCAGGAATCCTATACACACGGCTTTTCGACGGTAATCGAACTGTTATCGGCGCAAAAAGATCTGGCGCGGGCCCGCTTTACCGAAATCGACAGTCGTGCGGGCTTATTGCGGTCCGCCGCGACACTGGTTTATGTGTCAGGCAAGCAAAACCAGGACGTGTCAAATGAGCCTTAAACGGCCGTCTTTCATGACCACACAGCCAGTAACCCCAAACCCATGCGCCGGGATGGTCTTGAGCATGAATGAGCTTACGGTTATCATCGAATCCTAATTAGAACAATTATTTTCACATTATGTCCTCCGACTCTACCTTTCCAACCGTTTTGCGCCAGTTACTCCGCACCCACCAGGCCTTTTTGTCTTATGCGGCCCGCCACGTTCACCGGCTCGAATTAACCTTGCCGCAATACGATGTCATCATCACGCTAGGCAAAACCGCCGGCATGCAGCCCAAGAAACTTGGCGAAGAAACCTTGATTACCAAAGGCACGCTCACCGGCGTAGTCAGCCGTTTGGAGGACAAGGGCCTAGTGGAAAGGTTGGCCTCAAAAAAAGACGGCCGCAGCCAGATCATCCGCCTGACCGATGCGGGCCGCGCCGTATACGAACAAACTTTTCCCGAGCATTTGGCCCATATCGGCCGCCTATTCGACGATTATGCGCCCGAGGACATCGAAAGACTGGAGGCGGATTTACAGCGGCTGCATGAAGCGGTCATCGCCGCTCGCGGCAATCATATCGAACAAGTCGATGATGAATTCTAACGAGTACCGAAATCTTTATACGTTTGAAGTGAAGCGCACAATGATCTCCGGGCCATTACTTAAGTGGGCCTCTAAAAATAAAAACACCTCCTTCTCCTCACGTAAGAAGGTTGGGATGAGGGAATTAAAATCAATTACTTACCCCCCTAGCCCTCTCCCTAAGGGCGAGGGAATGTTTAGAGGTTCCCTTAAAACGTTTTTCCCGGCGAGTCTCCCGATTTTCCTGACCGCGTGCGATCCGCTGCTCAGCGTGCAAGGTTCGTTCTGGCCAGCCTGGATCATCTGCATCCTCGGCGGGCTGGCGGCCAGCATGCTGCTGATGTGGCAATTGGTACACTATCGCCTGGCACCGCATTTGGGGCCACCGCTGCTGATCGCCCCCAGCCTGTGGGCTTTGTGCACCTTTAGCATCTGGCTGGTGTTTTATGCAGCATGAAAACGGCGGTGCCTGATGGAAAACAGTCAAAACGATAGTCAAGGGTTAAGCCTGAAAAATCGGATGTTGCTGGGTCGCCTCATTGGCATAGCCATCGTGCTGGGTGCGGTGGCGACCGGCTCGCTGGTTTGGCATATCAACTATCAAAATCCGCGCACCAACGATGCGATGGTGCGGGCCAACATCGTCGGCATCGCGCCGGAAGTCAGCGGCCGCATCGTGGAACTGCATGTACAAGACAATCAGTACGTCAAACAAGGCGACTTGCTGTATGTGATTAACCCGCAGCCTTATCAGGCCAGATTGGACAAAGCCAAGGCCGAATTGCTGCTGGCGGAAAAAGACGTGGATTCCCGGCGCGCCTCCAGCGGTTCCGCGGAAATGGCTATCGAACGCCTGGAACACCAGCGCGCTGCCGCCAGTGCCGAAGTGAAAAAAATCGAGGCGGAAGACGAATATCTGCATAACTATCTGGAACGGCTGGAACCGTTGGCGGATAAGCAATACGTCACCGCCGACCAGCTCAAACAGGCGCGCTCGCGTTATGCGGCTTCGCGCGCCGAACTGGCGGATGCGAAAGCTAAAGAACTGTCGGCTCGCAGTGCCATCGAGGAAGCCAAGAGCGATAGCCGGCGAGCGGTATCGTTAGTCGCCCAGGTCGGCGACGTCAATGCCCGTATCGAAGCCGCCAGAGCCCTGGTCACCGCCGCCGAGCTCGATCTGGAATACTGTTACGTGCGAGCGCCTTTCAATGCCTACGTCACCAATTTGAATACCCGCGAAGGCGAATACGCCAAGGCCGGTACGCAAATGTTCGCTTTGGTCGATGACCGCCAGTGGTATGTGATCGCCGACTTCAAGGAAACTTATTTGCAGTCGATCAAACCCGGCCAGGAAGCCGAGGTGTTTCTGGTTGCTTATCCGGGCAAGCGCTTTCGCGGCGTGGTGACCGGGATCGGCTGGGCCAATTCGCCCGACAATATCAAACAGCATGGCGTGTTGCCGGAGATAGATCGCACGCTGAACTGGGTCATTCTGGCTTCGCGTTTTCCGGTAAGAATCGAGATTAAACAGCATGACCCCGCGCATCCGCTCCGTATGGGCATGACCGCGTTTGTGACGGTACGGAAAGCCACTGCCGACGCAACCGGTACAGCTCTGCCGCCGTCATGACCCGAGGCGACAGCCGGACTGGTTCAAGCACACAGTCAAAACCCAACCGGCTTTGGTTTGGCACCAGCCTGGGGCAATTCCTAACCGCCGAACTCAAAGATACACCGGCACGGCGCGTCGCCGCCCTGCGTTTATTCGTCGTCACCCTGACAATCGCACTCGTCAGCCAAACCTTGCATATCCCACCGCTGGGGGCAATTTCCATCTTGATTTGCCTAAGCTACGACGCTTACGCCAACGCCGGCCAATCCCTGGCATTTGGTATACGCCAGCTCGGTTACCTGATAGTCACGACCTTGGTATCGGTATTGACGCTGATGCTGGCCGGCAACGACCCTTGGTTATTGTTGCCGCTATCGTTCGTCATCTTGGCCTTGTCCCTGTTTCACGCCCGGCTGATCGCCTGGCCTACCGGCATTGCCCTGTGGTATTCGGTGGCGGTGCTGTACAGCCCCAGCACGCCCGATGAAAATATTTACCATGCCTTATGGAATATCCCCATTATTGGCGTACTGGCGCTGGGAACATGGACGGTAGTGCATTTGACCATCAAACCGCAAGATCCTCTGAAACTGTTACAAGCGGAGATCGCCATGCAATTGGCGGCGGTGGAATACATTTTCAGCGCCCGTCTGGCCGATGCCGGTGCGTATAGCCTCAGACCTGAAGCAGCCATGCACGCCGCTGCCGGCAGCCTCGGCAAACTGCTGGGTTTACTGGCCAACGCCGAATTGATCCATCCTACTTTACACGAACGCCACCAGACTTATCGGGCGCTGCTGCTGGAAATAGACGGTCTCCGGCAATTGGCGGATTGGCTTAATCAGGTGCTGGCTGCGGAATATCGAGTCCAGCCGCTGACGCCGGAAAAACTAAATGTTTATCAGGCCTTACAAAGCGCCTGCGCCAATTTGCGGCAAGGCGTGGCGAAATCACGCGATGTGTCCGCAGACGTCACGCGCTTGTTAAGCGAGGAGGTGTTGCAAAGTTATGCCCGGGAATCAAATCCGTCGCTGTTAACCGCTTTGTGGCGGGCCTTGCAACGCATTGCCGGTTTGACACAGGCTTTACATCAACCTATAGATGTTGCGGACAGTAAGGACATCGACCAGGAATCCGACGATAAGCCTGAACATGGCTGGCTGCCGGCCTGGTTGGGTTACGAGTTTTGGGCCAGCCATGCCGACAGCGTGCAATTTGGTATCAAATTCTCACTGGGCGCGATCCTGTGCATGCTGATCGTGGAAAGCCTGGACTGGCCCGACATCAACACCGCGATTCCCACCTGTCTGGTCGCGGCGCAAACCAGTCTCGGCGCCGACTACCGGCTCTCGCTGTTGCGGGTGACGGGCGCTGCTGTCGGCGGCATTTGCGCTTATTTTTACGTATTGGTCTTTCAATCTCAGCTCGATACCGTGGTCGGCTTTGCTTTCGCCACAGCGCCGTTCTGGGCCTTGGCGGCCTGGATTACCGCCGGCAGCGAACGCATCGCCTACCTGGGCCGGCAGCTGGGGTTTTCGTTTGCGTTGTTTGTGCTGCACGATTTCGGTCAAGTCACCGATCTGTATCTGCCGCGCGACCGGGTCATCGGCATTTTGCTCGGACTGATCGTGATGGGCGTTATCGATTACGCGCTATGGCCGCGGCGCTCGACAGTGCTGGCGCGCCATCACAGCATTGCGGCGTTACGCACCCTTGCCAATTTCACCAGCCGCCTACCCGATGTCAGCCAGCTTTTTACTTACACCTTACCCTTACGGCTATCGGCGGAAAAACAGCTGGCCGCCGCGCAAGACTTATTGGCGCACGCGGTATTGGAACCGGATGCGCGCTTAGCCGAAAAAGTGCATGAACGAGCGGCGCTGCGGACTATTGTCAGGGACGCCGGCCATTTATCCGGTTTGTTACAAGTCCGCAAACGCTACCGTTTACTCAGCGGCCAGCGCTTCAGTCATTTTCCCGACGAATTGCAACAACTCAGCCGGGCCTTCGATGCCGCGCTGACAACCGCCCTGGAATATGCCGCCAGCCTCCTGCAAGGCGAACCAGTCGGCAAACCCGTCGAGCTTGCCGAGCACCAAGCACGTCTAAAGCAAAGTTATACCGAACATCATGGTATCGACAATCTGGCAGACGATTTGGCGGTGGAATGGCAGCTACGCTTTATGCTGGACGAGCAAATTGTGGCGCTGATAGCTCGCATCGAAACAGCAGTGCTGGCCGCCAACTCATATACGCAAAAGTCCGCGCCGTACCTTGATTTTCAATAAGACTACCCTACGAATCCACTATAGCCACTGGTCTCCCGCCCTGGCTGGAGCGACGATAAGTAAGCCGCAGCGATATACGCCAAGTTGCTCAAAATATGTTCATCTGAAAATCCAGACTTCGTTCCGCTAACCAAACCAAAGCCACGGCGACGATGGATGCTGAGCCGGTTTTCATCACGACTAGCGGATAATAGCGATAGCGGCTAAAGCCGACTATCAAAGGCAAAACCGCACCGACAATCGCCAACTGCCCTGCTTCCACACCCAAATTAAAGCCCAATAGCGGTAACAGCCGCTGCGTGTCCGGCAAGCCCATGTCCAACAACACACTGGCGATGCCCATGCCGTGGATCAAGCCGAAAGCAAAGGCAAACCAGGTGCGGCGTTTTACCAACACCGGATAAATATTGTTCAACGCTGCCAACACCACGGAGGCGGCAATGGCCGATTCTACCCAGCGGGACGGCAGACAGAGGTATTGCAACACCGTAAGGCTCAGGGTGAATGAATGTGCCAACGTGAAGGCGGTAACCACACCTAGCACGTCGAAAAATACCGGTCTAAAGCCTGGTTTTGGCTGCCAAGCACCCCGCTCCCACGCCAAAGCCGCCGGCAGCAACAGACTTAACAAAAATAGAATATGGTCAAAACCGATCCAGATATGCCATAGCCCGGCGTAGCCGAATCGCGCCACGGTCCGCCACCCGGAATAATCAGCGTCCCGCACAAATTCGCTACGTTGGTGGTCAGGACTAAAGATCGCGGTATCGGTTTTAGCGGCATGAATGACGCTTATCAGCCCGCGATGCTGCGGGTCGAGATCGAAAAGCAAGCGATAGTCTATCGACAACGGCGTGGACGCAGACGGACAAGTCGCCCGGAAATTTAATACGGCGTAATGACCATCGCTGTGTTCGTCCACCCGTAAATCCCCTGCTTGCAGCGAACAGACTTGCTTAGCCGTCGTCATTTGCAAACGACTCAGCGCATAGGCATACACAACATCCCGACTATTTCGCAACTCCGCCCAGGTAATATTACCGTCGTCGTTTGCATCCAAACCCAAGGCGTAATCCAGGTCGCGCAAGGCAATATCCCATTGCCCGGAGATCTGCCGCCCGTCAACCTGCACCGTCATGTAACTATCGCTGGCCTTATGGGCAAAAACATTAAAACTTGCAGTCAGCAGCCAGACCATGATTAACCCGACCCAAATGATTCCGCGTATTCGGTTCGAGCTTAACCCGTCTAAGCTTGGTGGGGCCTGCCCTTCGACAGGCCTGCCCTGAGCGCAGTCGAGAGGCCCAGGGCAAACAGTATTTAAGGGGTGAAGGAATTTTGCCGGCCCGTTCATACTCCGCTCCCACCAATTTGCGCGAGTAGCGTTTGCAGTCGCACATCTTGCAATTTGGACTCGGTTAAAAACATCAGCAGCGGTTGCAGCTGTTGTTGCGTTTTGCCGCTAGCCAGCGCCGCTTCCAACAAAATGCGCGCGTCGCGCGGCTCGCGCTGCACCGCCCAATTGGTTTGCGCCAAGGCCAGCGCCGATTCGGGCTGGTTTAACACATGCAATAAAAAGCGCGCCTCGTCGCCTTGATGGCTGGTATCGCCGCGCATCCGGCTCGCGGCAAAGCGAGCGGTCAGCGCATCTATATGCACAGCGGCGGTTGGCAGCCGCAAGGCTTTTTCGGCAAAAGTCAAACGCAATAACAAGCCGTCGGCGCGCGTATCGTTAGCTAACAATTCCACCACGTCTTGGAAACGATTCCGGTCTAATAAATAATCGGCATAGGTAGCCAACAGATAGCCATTGCGGCGCGGCATTTGCAGCGCCTGCCGATAATAACGGTCGGCCGCATCTGTATTACCCATGCGCTCGGCCATTTCCGCCAGCGTGGTCAATGCCCATTGTTGGTCTGCCGGTGCGGCACTGTGCGTAGCGCTTACTGCTCGTGCCAACTGGCGATAAGCAGTGTCGAGCTGGCCGGAAACACTCAGAATGGAATTCAGACAAACTTGGCCGATCAGCGGCTCTGCCAATTTCAACAAAGGTAAACAGCTGTTCAGAGCATCGGCGTGTTGGCCTTGCACTTCCAAAATCGCCGCCCGCGTCAACCAAGCTTGCGCCAAGCGCGGCTGACGCGCCAAAGCCCAATGCAAATATTCCAGAGCCGCCGGAAATTCGTGGCGATTTTGAAACAAGGTGGCTCGCAACGTCAGGACTTCGGCACTCGGTTGCGCGACTGTCAGCCAAGGCGCCAACGCCGCTTCCGCGTAACCGAAATAGCGCGGATCCGATTCAGCGCGGCCCAATTCGATATAGCGCCGGACTAAAGCTAAAGCCGGTTCCAAGTCATTAGGCTGAGCCGCGACTTGTTTGCGCAAGTAACGAATTTCCAGCCAGCTTTCGCCCCTGGCCGGCAAGACTTCGACGATTTCGTCATCGGTTTTGGGTAAATAAGCTTGTGCCCCGGCGTCACTGAACACAGCAACAGACATTACCAAACCTAATGTAAGCCAGTGTTTCATCGGCTCCTCCTTTGGATGTTTACCAGACAGGGGGCGAGCACAGCCGCCCCCTGACCTCTGCTAATTATTTGGACAACTACCCACAGCTAAGGAAACAGCATCGAAACAACCGGATTCGCCAGGATCGACATGACGGCTTTGCCGACCACTATTGGCAAAGGCCACGTACGGAAATACTTCCTGATAGCTTCTGTCGTTGGTGTTAACGCCATCGGCGACCCGGTTATTCGGGAAGCTGTTGAATGCCGGATTCAACACCCCAACCACCGCTTGCGCGGCAATATCGGTCACATCATCGGACACCCGCCGCCCGTTCGGAAAGCCGGCGCTATCGCCCGCCAGAAATGCCATGCGTTTGCGGGCGCTGACAGGCGCGGGGCCGATGCCGGTGTTCAAGCGCAGCAAATCCGCCACTGGTCCACGTTGGGCTGAAGAACAGCCGGGGCAAATGGGCGCCGCATAAAACACCAAGGGGCCCAGATCAAAACTAGGATTGGCCGGATTTACCCTGGGCGGCGCCGGAATCGGCACCGCACCGCCGTATGCGGCGTTGACGACTCTGGCCAATAACGGATCCAACACATAACCGGCAAAACTAGCGTCGTCCTTGGGTTCGCTCATACTGAACCGGTCTTTGTCGCCGGTACCGATTAACACCTCATTGACCAAGGGATTACCCATGCGCTGAATCTGCACATAGGCATTGGCGAGTTTAGGCTTGCCGCCTGGTCTGTCTGCATACGCTTTGGTGCGCGGCCGCGAAGTGATGGCATAAGTGCCGATCACCGCCAAGGCCTCGCCGGCGCTATGTTGCTTGCCGTCTTGGGTGAGCATGGCGATAGGCAATTCGATAGCGATGGAATTAACGTTGTAACCGGCCACATCGTCCGACGCGAAGTTTTGGTTTTCCGCATCATTTTGGTTCTCGGCAAACACGCCCGGCACACCGGCGCCGGACGCGCCGGACCGGAAATTAAAGGTATCGAAAGTCGCGCCCAAATCGATGTAAAACGGATCGTCGACGGTACCGGCAAACACGCTAACCCCGCCGCCTAAATCGTAAATCCCTTGGCTGGCCAGATTTTGGTAGTTGGGCATGGTGCGCGGTCCGACGTTGGAGGGCACGGCATAGAGCTTTTGCTGATTGGTTAGATCGATGACTTGGCGATTGGCGCCCTTGCCCTTGATCAGCGTCACCGTATAACTCTGCCGCAAACCCAATCCTTCCGAGCCAGGGCCATCCAATGCGGTAATCGCCGGCGGCACGATCAAGCTGCCTGGCGCGACCGGAGCCGGCGAATTGGCCGGGGCGACAATGCCGGTGCCGGCACCGACAAAACCGGTAAACACGCTGGGCAAGCGGGTTTCGGTTTTAAACCTGAACTGCAAGGTAATGTCTTCATCTGCGTCGAAATTGTTATCCACCTTCATTTCATACAGAACTTCCGGATCGAACGGAAAATAATTCGGGCCGTTGCTGGGCTCCAGCAAGGGATCGACATTCAATATCATCGTTACCTTGCTGGGATCGTTATAGCTAACGAAAGCGTACCAATCGGTGATGTCGGCCTTGGTATCCAATGCGGTTAACGGTGCTTCGCGGTGATTGGCCGCATCAACGGGCGGTAGGCCGCCCATCAATAATAAAGCGCTGGCGAACATGGTCAGCGGCCAACGGCTGTAGTGATGTAAGTCTTTCATAGTCTAATTCCTCATTAATTAAAGCCGCAGCTTCAAGCAGCTGCGTTAGGGAATACGTGGAAAATCGGCAAACGGATGCCGGAAAATGGAATTTATGCCAAACGCACCGGACTGGCCGCTTCCGCGTCGGTTCGCGGTGCGGATCTAGCCTTTCCCAGCCGGCCACCGAGCAAAAACAAGCCGGACAAACTCAGCAGCATCAGGGTGGGCGGTTCCGGCACACTGACGATCTGGGCGTTGGCGACGTTGAGAATGTGTAGATCCCAAGCCGCCGTGCGATTCGGTTCCACCGGATCGCCATTGCTATCGGTTAAAGATCCCTCGCAAAACCGGCCGTTCGAACAACCGAAGGCGGCGGTAAATTGCGGATCGGCATCCCGTAAAAATCCGTCGGCCAGCGCGGCGCTTACCGAAAAGTTGTCGTATTGAGTCAAGGTTGCCAGGTAATTCCCGGCGACAAGATTGATGGCTAAATAGCTGTCGAATTCGCCGTAATTGAAATTAACCCCGTTCGACAATTGGCTGCCGCCCAAGCCGCCGTCGTCTTGCTCGGCCAATTGGTTGCCTAAGCCGTCCCACAACGTCAAAATCGGATCGAAACCGCCGCCTAGCCAGGATGAGGTAAACAAGGTCACCGTGCCCGGCGAGCCGAGCGAAAAGGCAAAGCTCAGCTTATCGTTATCGTTGGCAAAGTTGCCGTTAAATTCAAAGTCCGCGGCCTCAACCGCTGTCGCTGCGGTCAGGCAGACGCCCAACAACGCAACCGGAAATAGCTTTTTCATCGTGGTTTCCTCTCAGTCTGTGGTTAGAAATGGCAAGCCGGCGGCGGATTCCAGATGCGGATGGCGATACTCGGCATTCGCGCCGGCTTGCGATGACTGATACGCGGCCAATTCGGCAATGGATGCAAAACAGGTAAAAATATTTGCGGCCGGGTTTGTGCAACGAACGGTCGGTGCTTGGCACATAAGCATCTTTCGATAGGAAACGACGAGTGTTATTAACCCAGAGCGCAAGCCATAATCGCTTCGGTAGTTTGACTATTTGCCACGCGCAAACGGCTGTTTTATAGTGGTCCAACCACAAACCCCTAGTCTCTGCCCTCTTAAATGCGCCCACCAATCTTGGCAAACCAAGAAAAATCCACAGCCCTTATGTCGCTTGGTTCACACTTTGAGCGCTATCCCAACATCGCCTCGCATCCAAACCAACCGATGCCGCGTATAGCTTTTAAAGGGATGCGAGGACGATGACGGATAGCGATTCGGACGACGACCAGAACCGACAACTGGCAACGACCGCCGACGAAGCCTTATTGAGGGAATGGATCGCCGACGTCGTGGATCAGGATCAAGCCGCGCTGGGGCGCTTATACGATAGCCTGGTCGATCAGGTCTACGGTTTGGCACTACGCATCACCCGGCGGTCGCAGTGTGCCGAAGAAGTGGTGCAAGACACGTTCTGGCAGATCTGGCGGCAGGCGCCGCGCTTCGATGCCGAACGCGGTTCGGTAAAAGCCTGGGTGATGACGATGGCTCGCAGCCGGGCACTGGACGCCTTGCGGCAACTGGACGGCAATCTAAGCGAGCTGGAACCGGACGCTCTGGTGCTAATCGAAGCCCCAGCCGAACAAATGCCGCCGGATTTACTATCAGCGGTGCAGCAAGGTCATCGCTTGCAAACGGCCCTGGCGGCTTTGGAGCCCTTGCCCCGGCAATTGGTGTCTTTGGCATTTTTCCGGGGTTTGAGTCACGACGAAATCGCTGTTTGCAGCGGTTTGCCCTTGGGTACTGTGAAATCACATATCCGCCGGGCCCTACAGACTATGCAGCAATTATTGACAGCCGATGCCGGCGAGGTTAACTAAACAACATGACAGACAAATTCCCGCCTTTGGATAGCGCAGATGCCAACGATTTGCAGCAACTCGAAACGCTGCTGGCCGACGGTTTGGCGCCGATTCCGGTTGCCGGCGAACGCCGCAATTCGTTACGCCAAGGCCTGATGACGCAAGTCACGGCCAGCCTTGCCAAACAAGCCGGCTTACTCACCGTGCGCGCCAGACACGGCGCCTGGCAAGCCCTGAAAACCGGCATCCGCGTCAAACCACTATGGGACGGCGGCCCGCAAGGCCACTCGGTATTGATCGAATTCGCCCCCGGCGCCAGCCTGATACCGCATCGGCACAACTGTCTGGAAGAAGGCATCGTCTTGCACGGCGATTTGCAAATGGGCGACTTGCGGCTTGGCCCCTTGGACTATCACGCCTCGCCGGCCGGCAGTCGGCACGGCGGGATAAGGTCGGCTAACGGCGCACTAGCCTATTTACGCGGCACTTCACTGGGCGATAGCCGCGAGGTGTTGCGGGAAGTACTGGCGGGGCTGCTGCCGTTTGGCAAGGCTGAGTCGTTTAGCGTGTTTACCAAGCAAATAGACGACTGGCAGGAAATTGCCCCCGGCGTCTGGAAAAAACCGCTGTGGCAGGACGGGGAACGCGAATCCGGTTTTTATCGCCTGGAAGCCGGCGCCAAATGCCCGGCACACGGCCATCGGCTGGAAGAGGAATGCATGATGCTGGACGGCGACTTGTTTATCGACGACGTCTTGCTGCGCGCCGGCGACTACCAACTGGCGCCGGCCGGCAGCGCGCACCGCGAGGTGTATACCGACGTTGGTGCGACACTGTTCGTGCGCGGTGCCAGAGATTACTGACCGATTTATCCGGGCCGGAATGCTCTGGCGGCTTAGCCTTAGTTGATGTCTTGACTGTTTAAATAGTCTTCGTAATTACCGCTGAAATCTACGATGCCGTTCGGCGTGAGTTCGATAATCCGGGTCGCCAGTGACGACACAAACTCCCGGTCATGGCTGACGAAAATCAGCGTGCCGGGATAATTTTCCAAAGCCGCATTCAGAGATTCGATCGATTCCATATCCAAATGGTTGGTGGGTTCATCCAGCACCATCACGTTGTTTTTTTGCAGAATCAATTTGCCGAACAACATCCTGCCTTGCTCACCACCGGAAATGACTTTTACGGATTTGTTGATTTCGTCATTGGAAAACAACAAACGCCCCAGCGTGCCGCGGATGGTTTGATCGTCGTCCGATTCCTTGCGCCATTGGCCCATCCATTCAATCAGCGGCATGTCTTCGGCAAAATCCTCGGCATGATCCTGCGCAAAATAACCGACGTCTGCATTTTCCGCCCACTTCACTTCGCCGCTGTCCGGGCTCAAATCACCGACCAGGGTTTTCAGCAAGGTAGATTTACCGATACCGTTGGGACCAATCACCGCCACCCGCTCGCCGACCGCAATCATCATGTTCAAGTTCTTGAACAAGGGTTCCGCGCCGTAGCCTTTGGCCAAATCTTTAGCTTCCACCGCCAACCGGTAAAGCTTTTTAGCTTGATCGAAACGAATAAACGGATTGACCCGGCTGGACGGTTTGACTTCGTCGAGCTTGATTTTCTCTAACTGCCGCGCCCGGGACGTGGCCTGCTTGGCCTTGGAAGCATTCGCCGAAAAGCGCGCCACGAAGGTTTGCAATTCGGCAATCTGGGCTTTTTTCTTGGCGTTGCCGGCCAACAATTGTTCGCGCACTTGGGTGACGGCGGTCATGTAATCGTCGTAATTGCCCGGATACACCCGCAATTCGCCGTAGTCCAGATCGGCCATATGTGTGCAGACGCTATTCAGAAAATGCCGGTCATGCGAGATAATCACCATGGTCGAGTTGCGCTCATTCAGTACGTTTTCCAGCCAACGGATGGTGTTGATATCCAGGTTGTTGGTCGGCTCGTCCAGCAGCATGATGTCAGGATTGGAAAACAAGGCTTGCGCCAGCAAAACCCGCAGTTTCCAGCCTGGCGCCACCGCGCTCATCGGGCCGTTATGTTGTTCCAGAGGAATATCCAAGCCTAGTAGCAATTCACCGGCCCGGGCTTCGGCGGTATAGCCGCCGAATTCGGCAAACACCGTTTCCAGATCAGCAGCGCGCATATAATCGTCTTCGCTGGCTTCCATATTGGCGTAGATGGCGTCACGTTCCGACATGGCCGCCCACATCTCGGCATGGCCCATCATCACTACATCCAGCACTCGCTGCTCTTCGTACGCGAATTGATTCTGGCGCAAAATACCTAGACGCTCGTTGGCGTCGACGCTGACGTTGCCGGATGTGGGTTCCAGATCGCCGCTGAGAATTTTCATGAAGGTCGACTTGCCGCAACCGTTGGCCCCAATCAGGCCGTAGCGATTACCGTTGCCGAATTTCACGGAAACGTTTTCAAACAGGGGCTTGGCCCCGAATTGCATGGTGATATTAGCGGTAGAAATCAAGAGAGTGTCCGAGGATAAAGAGTAAAAAGAGCGTTGTCGCCGTTTCAGGCGTGTGACGAAATAAATGGGTTGACGCGAAAATCGGTTATTTTACCAGACTTTAATCGACGGTCATTTACAGTAATGCGTCACTGACGATCCGGCTGGTAAAGAACTTACATTCAATGCTAAAAATCCCCTATGACTGCGCCGCACCCAAATACCACTGCACAGATTTATCCCATCTTTTACAGCTTCCGCCGCTGTCCGTATGCGATGCGGGCACGCTTGGCCATTGCCGCATCGGGGCTAAGAGTCGCGCTCAGAGAAATCGAGCTCAGCAATAAACCGGAGGAGATGCTAAGCGTTTCGCCAAAAGGCACCGTACCGGTATTAATGTTGCCCGACGGGCAAGTCATCGAACAAAGTCTGGATATTATGCGGTGGGCCTTGGCGCAACACGACCCGCAAGACTGGCTGGACCAAATGCCGGAAGATGCGAAGCGATTAATCGACTGGAACGACGGCGATTTCAAATACTATTTGGACCGCTACAAATATGCGGACCGCTATCCGGAACAAACGCAAACTGTTTATCGTCAACAAGGCGAGGTGTTTTTAGCCGAGCTGGAAACCCGCTTGCAGCGGACTCGCTTTTTGTGCGGCTTAACTTTCGGCTTGGCCGACGCCGCCATTGCGCCGTTTATCCGGCAGTTTGCCGCAGTGGATAACGCTTGGTTTTCCAGCTCGCCCTACCCGGCCTTGCAACACTGGTTGGACGACTTTTTAACATCCAATCTGTTTGCGGCGGTTATGCGAAAATACCCGCCCTGGAAAGCTAACGACCCGTTAGTCCTTTTCGGGAACGAGGCCGGCCTCGTACCATTTTAAAAGGTGCCCGACATGTTAAAAATCTACAAGAAAACCATCCGCATCGACAGCTCCGGTGCGCATCCCCGCCTTGAGTCACCTCCACAAAGCAAGCTGTCCAATCTGCTGACCATTCCGGCGATGATTGCCGGCGCGGTCTTGGGTACCGTGGTGTTTTCGGCTTTTTTTGCCTTACTGCTAATTCCGCTGACAATAATCGGTATCAGAGGCTGGTGGTTGCTGCGAAAGCTGAAAAATGCGCAGGTTGACGGGCAAAGCCTGGAAGCTGAATATACTGTGGTTTCAGACCCGGCAAAAACCTCCAAGTCCGACTGAGAAATCGCCTGCTTGAATACAAAAAAAGCCCCCACCTTGAGCAGGGTGGAGGCTGTGGAATGTGTAGCTTTACAACGAGGAGGTACTACGAAAAAACTTAAAATCGGACCGGTTTAGCCACTTCGATATTGCTAAACAGGGAAGCAGCGCCAAAAAACAGTGTGGAAAGAACAAACTGACCGGACAGGAAGCTGAACATACCGGTAGCAAAAAACAATCCGGTGACGATGTCTTTATACAGATTGCTTGACTTGTTCATTTTTTCCACCTTGACTGGGTTTCAGCCGATTCATTGAAGACGGTTTAACTATAAACCTTTGCCATTTATTTACAATAAGGCATTTACTACATGATTTGTTTCTTATTTTGAAACAAATTTAGTTAAACACCACCTTTCACCAGCCAAATTGAACCCCAACTCGGTTCAAACTTAAGCTACCAATTTTGATGCAGGAGGATGCAGCCATGAGCCACCATTTAAATCTGCTACGCGCGATATTCCAGGATCCGGTTAGCGGCAACATCCATTGGCGGGAAATAGAATCGCTGTTGCACCACCTGGGCGCCAACCTGCAACCCAGCCATGGTGCGCGCTTTCGCGTGATACTGAATAATGTCGAAGGCGTGTTGCATCATCCACACCACAGCGGCATATGCACTAAACAGGAAGTCAAACATCTGCGCGAATATCTGGCAAGCGCCGGCGTCAGTCCGTCGGCATATGAAGAACAGCGCAACAAACCACATTAGCCCAACGCCTGCCCTAAGGTTTTTAAGCATTTAACACGACCATGGTCCACAGCAAGGATTGAACGGAACGCCCGATGAAATGGATTACAAAAAGCGTATTGCTGGCAGTGTTGCTATTGCCTGTATTGTCCGGAATGGCGCTATGGCTGGCTATTGATGACAAGCCAAAATTACAAACCCGAGCCGACCTGACACCGGCACAAATTGCCCGCGGCAAATTAATTTTTCGGCAAAACGATCCGCGCCGTCTAAAATCCGGCGCGATCGCCCGAGTGGCACTGGATCAACAGGAATTGGACCTGGCGATCAATTATCTTGCCAATCAATACGCTAACGGCGTAGCGGGTTTACGGCTCTATCAAGGCCGCGCCCACATCGACGCCAGCTTGCCTTTACCCCGAAATCCTGTAGGCCAATATCTGAATTTGACGTTGGCGCTTAAGCAAACCAGCGACTTACCGGAAGTGGACCACCTGTCTTTGGGACAAGTCCGGCTGCCCGGCATGCTAGCCAAACCCTTGCTGAAATGGGCGCTCAACACCTTGCAACCGGCAGCGGATCGGCAAGCCTTCGCCGATATTGTCAAGCATGTGCTGTTTCAACCCCAGCGCCTGACGGTAACCTATCGTTGGCAAACTGACTTGCCCGGCAAATTGCGCGGCGCCTTGCTAACGCCTGATGATCAGCAGCGTCTGCAGGCTTATCAGCGACATTTAGCGGAACTAAGCCGGACAGATAACAAAAGCCTCAGTCTCACTGATTTCAGCAAGCCGCTGTTTCAGCTGGCCGCACAACGAAGCGCCAGCAACGACCCGATTCAGGAAAACCGGGCATTGATTCTGATATTGACACTTTATGCCAATCAACAGCGCCTGACGAAAATTCTCCCGGAATCCAGACTTTGGCCCCGCCCGATTTGGCGCCAAATAACGCTGAACGGCCGCGACGACCTAGCGAAACATTACCTGGTTTCGGCGATGCTGGCGGCCTATTCCGGCACTCCGTTGGCCGACGCGGTGGGTTTGTTTAAGGAAATAGAAGATTCGCGCGGCGGCAGCGGCTTTTCGTTTAACGATCTGGCCGCCGACCGGGCCGGCACGCGCATGGGCGAACAAGCTGTCGCCAGTCCGGCGCTGGCACGGAAAATTCAAGCGATTATGGCTGTCGCCGATGAAAATCAAATCATGCCGGCTACCGCCGATTTACCGGAATCACTAACCGAAGCCGAGTTTATCCGCCGTTTTGGCGGTACCGACGGCGAAGCGTACAAACAACTGATGCAAGACATAGAACGGCGTATCGCGGCCTTACCGGTGAACCGGGAATGATGGATGAGCGAAAATCTGGCTGGCCGGCGAGGCCACCGCAAACGGTTGGTGACTAACCCACGGCCACTTTTGCTCGCGCCAACAAGGCAGTAAACTCGTCGGCGGCCATCGGCTTGCCAAACAGATAACCCTGCGCCTCGTCGCAGTCGTTTCTTAACAAGTATTGCGCCTGCTGCTCAGTCTCCACGCCTTCCGCTATCACCTTGAATTTCAGAATCTTGGCGATGGAAATAATCACCATCACAATCGCGGCGGCGTCTGCGTCGTCGGGTATGTTCGCCACAAATGAGCGGTCGATTTTCAGCTTGTCGAAGGCAAACTGCTTGAGTTGGTTCAAACTGGAATAACCGGTGCCGAAATCGTCTATCGAAATTTGCAAGCCGGCTTCCCTGAGCTTGGCCAATATAGCCCGCTTCCGTCCCGGATTGCGGATGAACAAACTTTCCGTCAACTCCAATTCCAGGTATTCGGCGGGCAAGCCGGTTTCATTGACGATGTCGATAACTTGCGCGACAAAGTCTTCCTGATCCAATTGCCGCGCCGAGACATTGACCGCCATCGTGAACGCCGGATAGCCGCTTTGCCGCCAAATTTGGCTCTGCCGGCACGCCTCGCCCAACACCCACGCACCTATCGCCTCAATCAGGCCGATTTCTTCGGCGACCGGAATGAATTGATCGGGCGGAATCAAGCCCAGCTCGGGATGTCGCCAGCGGATCAGCGCCTCGGCGCCGACAATCCGCCCGGAATCCAGATCGATTTGCGGCTGGTAGTGAAGAAAAAATTCGTCGCGTTGCAGCGCCCGGCGTAAGTCGCTTTCCAGACGCAGCTTGGTCGACACGACAAATTCCATATTATCTTCATAAAAACAATAGGTATTGCCCTGCTCCTTGGCGCGGTACATCGCGGTATCGGCGTGTTTGATCAGCAAACCACTGTCGGCGCCGTCGGCGGGATACAGCGAAATGCCGATACTGGAGCTGACGTAAAACTCTTGCTCCATCAACGCGAATGGCTGGGCGATGGCGATACGGATCTTGTCGGCGACGGCAGCGGCGACTTGCGGATTGCTGATATTTTCCAACAGCAGCGTAAATTCGTCGCCGCCGAACCGGGACACCATGTCTTCCCGCCGCACACAGCCTTGAATCCGCTCCGCCGCGGCTTTCAACAACTGGTCGCCGACATCGTGCCCCAAGGTGTCGTTAGTCAGTTTGAACCTATCCAAATCCAGAAACAGCACGGCATGCAGCTGATTTTGATCAGCGCTGACGGCGATCACCGAGTTCAGCCGGTCGATGAATTGCGTGCGATTGGCCAGATTGGTCAAGGGATCGTGGTAAGCCAGGCGATTCAAGGTCCGCTGGGTCAGGCTGGCTTCCAACAAATGCGCGATACGTTTACGCAATACCGCGAAATGAATCGGTTTGGGAATGTAATCGTTAGCCCCAATGGAGAACGCCAATTCCACCGAATGGTCGTTTTCCAAAGCGGTAATCATCAGTATCGGCACCTCCGCCCCATGGGGCAGCGCGCGAATTTTGCGGCAGGCCTCGAAACCGTCCATTTCCGGCATCATCGCGTCCATCAAGATCAAATCCGCCATTTGCCGCTGGCACAGCGCCAGCGCCTGCCGGCCGGTGCCGGCCAAATCCACCCGGTAGCCATCTTTCTCCAAAACATCTTGCAAGGCAAACCGCATGGCTCTATCGTCGTCCGCCACCAAAATTCTGGGGCCGGCCTGCGGGACCGGGTCAGCAGCCGTTTCCGCGCCTATTTCCAAGCTCAACAGTTGTTCGATGAACCGGTATTCGTCGCGCAATTGCTGCAGTAAGGCCTCGCCGTTTTCAATCTGCGCTTCAGCCGCCTGCTCTTCCAGTTGCCGGGCGATCAGCGCCAGCTTTTCTGCGCCCAGGTTGCGGCTGGCGCCCTTCAGGCCATGGGCCGATTCGCGTAATTGCGCGTGATTGTCCGTCGCCAGCGCCTGGGCGATTTGCTCGATTTGCGCCGGCGCGTCTTCCAGGTAATAGCCGACCATCTTCACAAAACCCTGGCCGATTTCCTCGCGCAATTGGCGTAAAACCGCGTGATCCAGCGCCTCCAGCGACGGCTCCGGCGAGAGCGGCTCGGCGGTCAGGCACGGCCTGCCCTCGAACCAACTCAGCAGTTTTTCCCGCAACGGCTTCAGCTTGATCGGTTTGGCCAGATAATCGTCCATCCCGGCCGCCAGACACAAATCGCTATCGCCTTGCTGAGCGTTGGCGGTCATCGCCACGATGGGCAGCCGGCCCACGGGCTCGGGCAGCAGCCTGATGCGTCGAGTCGCCTCAAAGCCGTCCATAGTCGGCATGTGGCAGTCCATCAGGATCAAATCGAAAGCCTGATGCTCCAGCCAAGACAAGGCCTCGACGCCGGAGCCGGCGATTTCGTAGCGGCAACCCAGCCGCTCCAGCATGCCCGCGGCCACCATTTGACTGGCACGGTTGTCTTCGACGATCAATATGCGCCGCCGGAGCACGACGCTTTGCTCGACCTCGGGCGCCAAGTCGGCCGCGGGTTCCTGATAATCCTGACCGGCGGTTAATATGAAATCGTACAGTTTGGAAACCTGTACCGGTTTCGCCAACTGTGCGGCCACGTTCGGCAAGCGCGATAGATTGACGGCGTTGCCGGGGTCGGACAACAACACGATTTTGACATCGGCCAGCGCCGGGTCGTCAACGACCATATCCACCCAAGTGGCATCGCCGGCATCTCTTAGATCGATGATGACAAATTGATAAGCTTGATCCTGATCGCAGGCGGAACGCAACATGTCCACGGCTTTGATGCCGTAGCCGCTATGCCGGTAGTGTATCTTCCAGCGCTCCAGGCTTTGCGCCAAAAACTGCCGCATTTTGTCGTTTTCGGTGACGACCAATATTCGCAGATTGGCGAAATAAGCTTGCCGGGCCTCGGAGATGCCCTCGGTACCGCGCGGTGGCTTGAAGGGTACGGTAAACCAAAACGAACTGCCGTGCCCTTCTCGGCTTTGGACGCCGATTTGCCCCCCCATCAGTTGCACCAACTGCCGGCAAATTGCCAACCCCAGGCCGGCACCTTCATGATTCCGGGTCCTGGAGCCGTCGGCCTGCACAAAAGCATCGAAAATACTGGTTTGTGCTGCCTCCGGTATGCCCATCCCGGTATCGGTCACGCAGAACCGCAACTGGACGGCATCGCTTGCCGCCGCTTCGACGTTTACATCAATGGCGATGCCGCCGTGTTCGGTAAACTTCAGCGCGTTGCCGACCAGATTAATCAGCACTTGCCGCACCCTGGACGCTTCGCCGTTCAACACCAGCGGTATATCGTCGGCCAGCGAGTAAGTGAGTTGCAGATTTTTTCGGTGCGCCTGCGCGGACATCAATTCGACGACTTCGTCCAAGGTTTCGTAGAGCACGAAGTCGACCGGCTGCCGCTTCATCATGCCGGATTCGATACGCGAGAAATCCAAAATATCTTCGATTAACTTCAACAGCGCTTCGCCGGCGTTGCGGGCTACCATCGAGTATTCCAGTTGCTTGGGCGTCAGCCCCATATCCTGCAGCAACTCCAGCATACCCAGCACCGCATTCAGCGGCGTGCGCAGTTCGTGACTGACATTGGCGGCAAACTCGCCTTTCAGCCGCGCCGATTCCAGCGCTGTGTCGCGGGCTCGTTCCAACTGCCGTTCCCGGGTTTCCAACACCGCCATCATGGTGTTGAAGGCTTCACCCATTTCGATAATATCGCGCGGCCCGTTTAATCTGGCCCGCACATTTTTCTCGCCGGCCGAGGCTTTACGCATCCTCAACGCCAATTGTTGAATCGGTGAGGTCAAGCGCCGTGACATCGCCAGTAGAAACAACAGAAACAGCGCGGCCGAGCCGCTGGACGCCATAAAAGTGGTCCAGCGAATTTTTTCTTTCATGACGCTGAGCGATTGCTTGCCCATCACCAAGCGCACGTAGCCGACCAATTCCGGTGTCGGCATTTGCGCCTCGAACGGTGACGTCTCTTGCGTGGCGGCATTGCGAGCGTATACCGGCGCGGCAAAATACCAGGCTTGCTCGTTCTCATGCACCAAGGCTAGGGACTCCGGCCAGCGCGCGGCGTCAGCATCCGGCATGGCCGGTTCGCCGCGTTCGAATAACGGCTCCAGGGCGCTGTTGTAGATAGCCACGCCGCGCACATCGGGAAACGCCAGGAAACGGCGAGCCGGCTCCTCGGCATTCTCCTTGCTGGCATACAACAAGGCCAGCGTGCTCTGTGCGGCAAAGGCTTCCGTGGTTTGCCGGCCTTGGGCGATCCATTTATCGCGGACAATGTAGTAGGACAGCGTGGAAATGCCGAATGCCGACAACGTCGAGATGACGATCAGGCCGAAACAAAAGGTCACGGCCAGCTGTTGCAGGAAACTCGCCCGCTTGAATCTGGGCCATCGCAAACGCTTCATTGCGTTTAAGGTACCGGGAAAACCATCGCAAATTCACGGCGCGTCTGACTGGAAAAACGCAAACCCAGATGTTCCGCAGTGCGTAAATTAACGGCCACCAGCAAATCCCGCAGCAGTTCGACCGATTCGAATTTACCGCCCGCCTGTACTTGCTGGACCGCCAAACCGGCCAAACTGCGGCCCATGCTGAAGTTGTCCGGGTACAAGGAAAATAACGCCCCTTTGCGCACATGGTCGAGATTGCTGGAAAACACTACGAAATTTTTCTCCCAGGCTTCACGCAGCACTTCCGGTAACAAGGACGATTCGTCCATGGCGGCGTTTTCGCGCGGCAGCCAGAGGGCTATGGAATTATCTTTAATTTCCAGCAAAATCTGCCGAAACTGATCCGAGGAATCGTGTAAGTTGCCGGTCGGCTGCGCCACCAACGTCAAGCCGCGTTCAAGAGCCGCCCGCCCGGCACGCTCGATCTCCCAGGCGGTTTGCCGAGGGTCGTAAATCACGGTAATTTTTTTCACCTCCGGCACCAATTTTTTCAAATGGTCGAACATGGCTTCCGGGGCCGGCGTCAGACTGATACCAGCCAAGCCTTGCACTTCGTCGGGCCGGATCATGGTCGCCCCTATCACCACCGGAAACTCGGTGGACACCGACTTGGCAACCGCCAAGCCGGCGCGGCCCAGTGTCACGACCACATCGATCCGATCGTTTTTCAAATCCTGAATCAATTTTTCGACTGACTTGTCGCGCTCGCTCAACAGGTAATGACCAACCGGCTTACCCAGCTCCTGTTCCATGCCGCGCGCGATCTCCATGAACACCGAACGGTAAGGCTCGCGCACATCGGGATAAACGATGGCAACGGTGGGCGCTTGCGCCCAGGCGCCGCCGCAAAAAGGCCATAGCAGGCATAAGGCCAACCCCAGCTGAAAAAATAGTCTATAGAACAAAATGACTCCCGAACTACGGTGTAAACAAGACCCAAGCAACGGCGCCTCGGCTAAAAATGAAGACTGATTTCGCCGTAAAAACTGCGCGGCGCCAATGGTAAATCGTTAGGAATGGCGGCCGGATTGCCGGCCAGACTGGGTTCACGGGCACTGACATCAAACAGATTGCGCACCGAAAACGCCACTTCCAGATGCTTGGCCAAATTCTGCCGGCGTAGCGTCACATCCACCCAAGTATAATCCGCGACCGGCTTGCGGGTATCGCCGAAACTACGGTCGCGGCCCACTATCCATTTCGCTTGCGGACTGAGCTGCCAATCCGGCAAAAACTCCCAATTCAGACGCAGATAGACCTGATGGTGCGGCGCATACCCGCTATCACGATCCAGAGCCTGGTCGCGGCTACGTTGATAGGCGTAGTTGCCGATAATTTTCAAAGTGTCGGCGGCCTGCCATTCCGCTTCCAGTTCGGTGCCGTAGCCTTGCTGGACACCGGTATTTTGCGCCGTCGAAGTGGTGGCATTGGCATCCGGTACAAAACGGATGATGTCCTTCCACCAGAAGTTAAAGAAATTCAAACCCAGGCGCAGGCTGTCCGTCGGCCGATAGTCGAAGCCCAGCTCGACGTTTTCCATGGTTTCCGGGCGTAAGGCGGCATTGCCGAGTTGCGCCGGGTTGTTGATGATATACATTTCTTGAAACGACGGCGCCCGAAACGCCGAACCGTACATCAGTTTTGCCGTTAAATCGTAGCGGGCTTCCCAGATCAAGGCCGCGCGCGGATTGAAGGTATTGCCGAAGTCCGAATAGCGGTCGTAACGAGCACCGGCGGTCAAACTCCAGTCGTTGGCAAAATTCCATTGGTCTTGTAAAAACAGGTATGCCACTTTCCTATCCACTTCCGGAATGAAGGTCGCGGAGGTGCCGGAAACGTCGGTCAGCGGAATCCCCGGCAGCGACGGTATCGGCGCGCCGGTGGCGGGATCGATACCAAAATTCTGACTGACCCGTGCCTTGAACAGGCTGTCGTAATTAAAACCGATGCCGCTGCGTAACTGATGTCCCTGAAAACCGCCGTAAGCAAAGGTCTGGCTGATGCGGACATGGCGTTCCCACACCTCAGGGTTGCCGATGTAACCATTGGGAAACGTCACCGGCGCGCCGGCGCCGATCTGGCCGTTGGCGCCGATAGGCAAGGTAGTGCCGGCCGGAAATAGCGTCAGATTGCGCTCGATTTCCTGACTGGTTTCGAAATAGCTGGCTTGCGTCGTCAAATCCCAGTTTTCGATGTCGGCGTTATGGTAAGTGACGTCGGCGTTCCAACGGTCGCTGGCATAACGGTTGACCGGGTCCAGGGCTTGCGCGATACCGGAGCCGTTGCCGAAATCGCTGCGGTGTTGCAGCCCGCCGCGAAACCGCCAATGGCCGCGCGACAAATCCAATCGGGCGTCGAGATTGTCGCGCGACATGTTCAACGGCCCCGGCGCCAGCGAAGCGCGGGTCCCCAACAAGCTATCAAACTGGCTTTGTAGGTCGGCATCGACGTTGGCGTCCTGCCCGGCAGTCTTGTGGTATTCGAAAGCCAAGGCAACGTCAAAACCGGCCCATTCGCCGCCATGCAAGGCCCAGCCGTCATAGGTATCGAAGCTTCCGACCCGGCCGCCGACCTCAGTACCTTCAATGTCCTGTTTGGTTTTGGTGATGACGTTGATTACCCCGGCGAAGGCATCGGCACCGTATACCGCCGATCCCGGCCCGCGCACAATTTCGATACGGGCGATGTCGCGGATCGGCATGCCGCCCCACACCTCGCTGCGGCTGCCGGTATAGGAATTGGTGATCGGGATGCCGTTAATCATCATCAGCACTTGCTGATTGAACTGCGAATAAATGCCGCGAAACGTGTAAATCGGGTTATAGCCTATCGTGTTGCGTTCGACGTGCAGGCCGGGCACGCTTTCCAACGCTTCGTCTATGTCGGTGGCGCCTATTTGTTTGATGTCGTCGGCCGTGATAACGGTGGCAATCGACGGGGCTTTGGAAATCGGTTGTTTGTAACCGCTGGCGATACTGACCATATCCTCGGTGCCGTAGATTTGCGACAAAGCTCTTTCTTCCTCTTCCGTGGAAACCGGTTGCGCATGCGTGGACGCACTGATCAGGCAAGCGCAACAAGTGACAAACAGCGGGCGGACCAACATGGCTAACTCCAGTTTGGAATTCTAGTTATTTCGGAAGTTATGCATTAACACTGGGGCTAATTTTGCCGAAGGATACCAAGGAGCGGGCGATGTTTGTTAATTTTCAGCCTATCGATTAACTCAGATCAATTCTTCCAGGTTTTCCGGCACAGCCGAAAGGATAGCAGAGACAAGCAAATTCGGGCCGGCGATACCGATGGGCAGGCTAGCGAGTGTGGGGTGACCCGGCCCTGTTTGCCGCAGGCGCGGGGGACCGGCCACCCTCTTCCACCCGGCTGTTCCGGGCGCAGCTAACAGACTCGGCTTGATCGGTATTTGCGGATTGCCCGATTAACAAGGCCACGATAACCCCCGCCAATATGCAGGACACGCCCTTCCAGAACGCCGCCGGATTGCGTTCCAGCAATGCCGGACCGGTTTTGGTCAAAAACGCCGGATTGGGATGGCGTAAGTCAAAAATGAATTCGGATAAATCTTCGTAGCGCTTATACGGATCGGAATGCGCGGCCTTGCGAATCGCATCGTCGACCCAGCCCGGAATATCCCGGTTGCGATACAAAGTGGCGTCGTAGCGAAGTTTGTTTTGCGCGGCCCTGGATTTGCATTTGACCACTTCCGCGCCGTAAGGCAGTTTGCCGGTCAGCATTTGATAGGTAATCACCGCCAGGGAAAACTGCTCCGAGCGCACCGTGCCCGGCTCGCCCAGAAAATACTCCGGCGCGGTGTATTGCGCGGTACCGAGCATATGCTGATGGCCGATAGGAGTCCCCATTTCCAGCACGCCTGCCACCCGCGTCGAACCAAAGTCGATGATTTTAACGGTGCCGGTGCTGTCGATCATGATGTTGTCCGGCCGCAAATCCTGATGCAGCATTTCCAGCCTATGAAAGCCGCGCAAGCCCTTGGCGATTTGTTCGACGATGCCGCGCACGGTTTCCAAATCAGGTTGCGGATGATCGATCATCCATTGCTTCAGGGTCTGGCCGTCGATAAATTCCGTCGCCACATAAAGAAAATTGCGCTTGCGCGTCTGCGCGCACGGCTGCAACACATGGGCGTTATTGATGCGCCGGGCGATCCAGTCTTCCATCAGAAAGCGCTCCAAATACGCCGGGTCGCCGCGCAAGTCTATGGATGGGGTTTTAAGCACCACTTGGGCCTGGGTGTCGTTGTCCACCGCCAAGTAGATATGGCTACGGCTGCTGGCATGCAATTGCCGGACGATGGTGTAACCATCGAATTCCATCCTGGCGTCCAACGGCGGCGGAAACGGCAAATCGGTCAAGGACTGATACAACTCGTTGGCGCTGGGTAGCGGCAGTTGGTCGATACGCACAATCTGCACGGTCAGATTATCGCTGCTGCCATTTGCGTAGGCCGCCTCGACGATGTTTTTTGCGGCAGCGTCCAGATCGTCGCCGGCTTGCAGGATAGTTTGGGTAACGAAGCGCGGGCTGACGTATTCGTAGACGCCGTCAGTCGCCAGCACCAATATATCGCCCAAACTGACGGCCAGCGTTTGATAGTCGATTTCCAGATGCGAATCCATGCCCATGGCCCGGCTCAGGTAACTTTTTTCCTGAGACAGCCACAAACGGTGGTCGTGGGTCAGCTGTTCTAGCTCGTCGCCGCTTACCCGGTAAATCCGCGTATCACCGACAGAAAACAGATGCGCGGTGGCGGATTTAATCACCAGCGCACTCAAGGTGCAGACATAGCCGCGATCCATATCATAGCAATCGCGGCTTTGCCGGGTTTGCGCATACAGCCAGGAATTGGTGGCCGTCAGTACCCGCTGCACGGACTTCTTCACCGACCAAGCTTCCGAGGTGCAAAAATAATCCGCCAAAAACCCGGTCACCGCCGCCTGGCTGGCGATATGACTAACCTCGCTGCTGCTGATGCCGTCGGCCAAGGCGATGGCAATGCCTTTGGCGCTTAACTGCGGCTCCTTGGCCATATAAACACCATGAAAATCCTGATTCAGCGCCTTGCGGCCCTTGTCGGAATATTGGCCGACTGTAATGCTTAATTTCCCGGACATGGTTTAAAGCAAGGCAGCCTCAGTAACTCTTGTAAGGCAGAAACTTCCCGCTCATGACGATCTTGACCCGATCGCCTTTCGGATCGGGCTCACGCTGCAAGTCCATACTAAAATCGATGGCGCTCATGATGCCGTCGCCGAATTCTTCGTGGATCAAAGCCTTAAAGGTGGTGCCGTAGACATTCACCAGCTCATAGAAGCGGTAGATCAAGGGATCGGTCGGCACGGCGCTAGGCAGCGAACCTTTGTACGGCACTACCTGTAGCTGAGCGATGGCCGCGGGCGGCAACTCCAGCAACGCGCCGATGGTTGCGGCTTGTTCGGCATTCAGGGTCATCTGCCCCAGCAATGCAGCGGTGGTCCACTCCTTACTTAACCCAATCGCTTCAGCCAGTTGTGCCCAGCTCAATTGCTTGGCCAGTTTTTGCGTAACGACCAATTCGGTCACTTCGTTGCGTGTCATGTTTAACTCCTTAGCTAGGTTAACAGCGAGAAAAAACCCCGTGCTCAGCGGCATCGGGGCCGGATCGCTTGGCGCTTAGTTGAAAGAGCGCTTCGGCGCAGTTTTGACATGCGTGGAATACAGCGTCAAACCGGTAAACGCCAAACCGCCGACCAGATTACCCAACACGGTGGGGATCTCGTTCCAGACAAAATAATCCATGATCGAAAAATTGCCGCCCATGATCAAACCTGAGGGAAACAAAAACATGTTCACCACCGAATGCTCGAAGGTCATGCCGAAGAACAGCATGATCGGCATCCACATTGCGATCACCTTACCGCTGACCGAGGTGGAAATCATCGCCCCGACCACGCCGGTGGATACCATCCAGTTACACAGCATGCCGCGGATAAAAATGGTCAGCCAGCCGGCAATGCCGTATTTGGCATAGCCCAGGGTTCGCGCTTCGCCGATGCCGGCCAGTTTTTTACCGACGGCGTCCGGTTCCACGGAGAAGCCATAAGTAAAGACCACCGACATCATCACCGCCACTGTCAACGCGCCGAGAAAATTGCCTAAAAACACCAAGCCCCAGTTTCTGAGCACGCCGCTCAACGTCACCCCGGCGCGCTTGTCCAACCAGGCCAGCGGCGTTAATACGAACACGCCGGTCAGCAAATCAAACCCCAATAAATACAACATGCAAAAACCGACCGGGAACAAAATCGCCCCAAAGATCGGCGAGTTGGTTTGCACGGTAATCGACACCGCAAATACCGCCGCCAAAGCCAGGATCGCCCCGGCCATGTAAGCGCGGATTAACGTGTCGCGGGTAGACATGAAAATTTTGGATTCACCGGCATCGACCATTTTTGTGACGAATTCCGAAGGGATCAGATAGGACATAACTCACCTTTAAATTGTGGGAACGACTTGAATGTCGGTGGTTATCAAGCACCGACATTCGTTTGATTAAGCCTGTATGCGCAAGCTAAAGCTCCCTTGGAAACGGCGTGTTTGTGGTCAGCGAAAGTCCTGAAGGGATAAAAGCAGGACAACGGCCGAGCAAACAGTATTGCGGGTTATAAAACCAGCAACGTTTCAACGCCGTTGTTGAAGGGAACCGAGGGTGCGCCATTGCACCGGGAAAATTGCAGCACGGATTGTGCCAGCGCTTTGAATGCAGCCCAACCAAGCTTTGCGCTGCCAACCTCAGCAAGCTAAATCAGCATCGCGCACCAAAACGGACTGCCACCGCACCAAAACAGGAAAACACCAATCTGAGACAAGCCCGAAGACAGATGCGAAGCCAATGCCAGCAATCAGCTTCCAGCAACCGGCCCCTTGCGGCTATTTTCAGCAAAAACACCGAGTAGCGGCTATGCTTCGCCGACGATTATCCAGCATCTAATTCCATCGCCCTATTTAGCCGAGCCCATGCCATCGTCGTCGCTTAATAAAAAACTGGTTCTTACTTACAGCGCTTGGAGACAACTACTTGCGCTACTGGGATTAGCGCTGGCCTTCCTAATGGCTTGGGCGGGATTTCTAAGTAACTTTTTCATCGTCGAAGTTATTTTTATTTTATTCGGCGCGTATGCTGCTTGGGCGCTGCTTGGCATCATCTCGACTCAATCGATTACGCTGTATCCCGACAAAATCGTCAAACACAGCTGGCTCGGCCAAACTACTATTCCAACCCATGCCTTGCTGGTGGCTGATAGCCAAGATCAAGGAAATGCGAAATCCTGGCGCTTTTTTCACGGCTCCAACAAAAACCAACGTGAGTCCATTCAAATAGCAGGCAATTTTTTGTCGGCGGAGCTGCGACTATGGGTGGATTCGTATCGACGTAACATCTATCGGCTCGGCAGCTTTTCCAGCAGCCCGCTGAGTAGCAACAGCGCTGTCTGCGTGGAGTTCGATAAAGCGGTGTCGTCCTTTCGTTTCATGGCCGTGCAGACCGGCGTCTATCTGCTGGTGTACGTGATTTATGCAACGATGCTGCACTGGCAATATCCGCTATTTGCCGGTTACGCGCCCCAATTGCCGGCCTGGCCGGTGCGCTTGTTGTTTGTTGCCATCGCCTTGGCGGCCTATCCGTTATTGCAAACGCTGGCCAAGCCGCCCATCGGCGTTTCGAACTATACGGTGCGCGTGGCGCTGGCCCAGCAACGAGCCTTCCGCTCCGCATTAATCGCCAATGGCGTGGCCTGGTTGGGCTTACCGCTGTTTCTGCTGTGCGGAAACAGGCTGGACTTTTATCTGCTGTTGTCGATAGGCGCGCTTTATCACTACGACTTCTATCCCCGGCTATCCACCTGGGAAAGCGTGTTGCAAGCCGCACCGGAAACCCGGCCGGTGCAAGCGGCAGTCCCTCGGCGTTCCATGCAGGTGTCACTGGCTTTGTTGGGCGGCTTATCGTTAGCCAATTATCACGCCAACCCCGACGATTTTCGGATCCGCCAACAAGATTGCGTCGACGACCAGGGCAACCCGATTGAATGCCGAAGCAGCGGTGGTCACGGCGGCGGCTCAAGTTCCAGCTATCGCGGCAATGGCAGCGCGGACAGCCATAGTTCGGTCAGACGTGGCGGCTTTGGTTTCTTCGGCGGCTCGCACAGTTCTTTCGGCGGCTAAGCATGCAACGGATCGAACTAAGGCCCCGCGCCGATTGGCAGCAGCGGGTCGAAGCCGTGGGGATGAATTATCACACCCTGGACGGCGATGTTTATTGGGACGAATCGGCCTGTTACCGGTTCACGGCCAGCCAGATCGATATGCTCGACGACGTCACCGCCGAATTACATGCACTGTGTCTAAAAGCCGTTCAGGCCATCATAGACCGCAAGTTGTTCAAGCAACTGCTGATTCCGGATTGGGCCGTGCCCTATATTGTCGATTCGTGGGAACGCCGTGAACCCAGCGTTTACGGTCGCTTCGATCTGGCCTGGGACGGTAGCGGCCAACCCAAATTGCTGGAATACAACGCCGACACGCCCACCGCGCTGCTGGAAGCGGCGGTGGTGCAATGGTTTTGGCTGCGGGATTGCTATCCGGACGCTGATCAATTCAATTCGATACACGAGAAACTGCTGGTCTTTTGGCAAGATTACCGGCAGCGCCAACCTAGCCTGCATTTTGCCGGCGTCGACAGCAGCGACGAAGACAGCGGCAATCTGGAATATCTGCGCGACACCGCTGTACAAGCCGGCCTGCAAACCCAACGTCTGGCTATCGAACAAATCGGCTGGGACGCCAACCGGCTACGCTTTGTCGATCTGCGCAATAACCCCATCCGCGCTTTGTTCAAGCTTTATCCCTGGGAATGGCTGTTGCAAGAAGAGTTTGGTCCTTACTTGCCGCAAGCCCAGCCGGCGATCCTGGAACCGCCCTGGAAACTGCTGCTCAGCAACAAGGGCCTGTTGCCTATTTTATGGGAGCTGTTTCCCGGCCACCCCAATTTGCTGGAGGCTAGCTTCGCCGATAAACCCTTGTTGGGCAATTACGTGCGCAAGCCGCTGTATTCCCGCGAAGGCGCCAACATCCAGATTCGCCGGGGCGCCAGCCTCGTCGAAACCGGCGGCAGTTACGGCGGCGAGGCCTGCATTTATCAACGCTATACCCCGCTGCCCGAGTTTGCCGGCAATTTCCCGGTGATCGGCTCCTGGATCATCGCCGATCAACCGGCCGGCATCGGCATCCGTGAAGACAAAACCGAAATCACCAGCAACAATAGCCGCTTTATCCCGCATTATTTCGTCGAGAATTGACTATGGAATCGCTAGACCTCTCTCACATCCTGGCCGGTGCCAACGGCTTTTTTCTGCACTTCGTCGCGGCCGCCGCGCTAACCGGCGCGTTTGCTTTCTGTTATCTGTGGATTACGCCCTACGCGGAATTCAAACTGATCCGCGAGGGCAAAACCGCGCCGGCCGTAGCGTTTAGCGCCGCGCTGCTGGGCTTCGTATTGGCGCTTTGCGGCGCTATCGCCAACAGCGTGTCGTTTATCGATATGTTGATTTGGGCCGGCATCGCTTTATTTTTACAGGTGCTGGTGTTTGTTGGCCTGCGGCTGGCTTTCGCGGACCTATGTAAACGCATCGCCGACGATGAACTGGGCCCCGCCATAGTGCTGGCGGGCTTTGCGCTGGCGGCGGGCTTATTAAGCGCGGCCTGCATGACTTATTAAAGCCGTGACTGCCGCCAAACGCATCTTAATAGTCGAGGACGAACCGGCGATTGCCGACACATTGATTTATGTGCTGAACAGCAGCGGTTACCGAACCGAGCACGTCAACTTAGTGCAAACCGCCTTGGTCAGATTGCAATCCACCGAGTTCTCTTTGGTGATTCTCGATGTCGGCCTGCCGGACGGCAACGGTTTTGACTTGTGCCGGCAGTTGCGTCGATTTTCGGATATTCCGGTGATTTTTCTGACCGCGCACGGCGACGAAATCGACCGCATCGTTGGTTTGGAAATCGGCGCCGACGACTATGTGACCAAGCCGTTTAGTCCGCGCGAAGTGGCGACCAGAGTGGGCGTGATCCTACGCAGACTAAATGCGCCCATCGGCACCGACCAATCGCCTACGCTTGCCGGACAATTTGAACTGGACAGCCAAGCCGGCCGCATCCGCTATTACGGACAATTGCTGGATTTGACCCGTTACGAATTTTTGTTGTTGAAACTATTCATCGAACACCCCGAGCGGATTTTCTCCCGCGAACAACTGCTGGAAAGAATCTGGCAAGACCCCGGCGACGTGTTCGACCGCACCGTCGATACCCACATCAAAACCTTGCGCGCCAAACTACGCTTGGCCGCCGCCGATCAAGATCCTATACGCACCCATCGCGGCCTGGGTTATAGCTTGCAAAGCCGATGAAGTTATCGGTACGGCTGTTTTTAGGCTACTTCCTGCTGGTGGCCGTGACTGGGCAACTGGTGTTAATGCTGGTGGTGAAGCAGATCGGCCCCGGCGTGCGCACCGCGCTGGAAGCCAGTTTGGTCGATACCGCCAACCTGCTGGCCGAACTGGCCGCGCCGGATTTGCGGCAAGGCAGCATCGCCGACGGCCATTTCGCTCAAGCGGTCAAGCGCTATAGCAAGCGACCGGTATCCGCGACCATCTTCGGCTTTCCGAAACAAAGCCTGGATTACCGGGTTTACGTCACCGACGCGGTTGGCATCGTTCGTTTCGACTCGGCGGTTACGGCAATCGGCGAAAACTACTCGCGCTGGAACGACGTGTATCTGACCCTGCAAGGCCAATACGGCGCGCGTTCCTCGCAGGCCAATCCCGGCGATAAGGCCAGCTCGACCATGCATGTCGCGGCGCCGGTGCGCGACGGCGATAAATTGATCGGCGTGGTCACCGTCGCCTACCCCACCGCCCTGCTGCAACCCATCGTCGACGCCAGCAAGAATGCTATACAACGCGGTGCCTTCTGGCTGTTCGGCGGCGCTTTGCTATTCGGCGCGGTATTCAACTGGCGCTTGACCCGCGCCATCGATTTACTGGTCGGCTACGCCCGCAGCGTGGCGTCCGGCGGCAAAGCCAGCCCGCCCAAATTGCGCAGCGTCGAATTGTCCACGCTGGCACACGCGCTGGAAACCATGCGCCAGGAATTGGAAGGCAAACAATACGTTGAGCGCTACGTACAAACCCTGACCCACGAGATGAAAAGCCCGTTGGCCGCCATTCGCGGCGCGGCGGAATTGCTGGAAGATCCGTTACCCGATGCCGACCGCCGTCGCTTCGCCGGTAATGCCCGCGAACAAGCCGAACGCCTGGACCAATTAATCGAACGACTACTGGGACTGGCGGAATTGGAGCAGCGCCAGCAGCTATCCGATCCACAGCTATTGGATTTAGGCGAATTGCTTAATAGCGTCCTGGCCGAAAAAGCCCCGCAACTGCTGCAACTCAATTTGCACACCGCCGTGTCGGTAGACAAACCGCTGCCCGTGCTGGCTGAAGAGTTTTTATTGCGGCAGGCCATCTCCAATCTTTTGGATAACGCCTTGGCCTTTGCCCCTGCCAAGTCCACAATCGAAATCGACGGCCGCCGCAACGGCAAGCAAATCATCTTGCGCATCCGCGACCACGGCCCCGGCATACCCGACTACGCATTGGAACGTTTGTTCGAACGCTTTTACTCCCTGCCCCGCCCCCACAATGGCCGGAAGAGTACCGGGTTGGGCTTGGCTTTCGTTAGGGAAGTGGCTGTGTTACATGGCGGGAAGATCAAGGTCGGCAATGCCGAGGGCGGCGGGGCGATGGCAGTGTTGAATTTGTCGGCAAGTGATTGAGAAACAGTGTAATCGACGACCAATTTACCTTTGTCTGATCATCATTCCAAACTCCTGAATTCTGACTACCAAATGGAAGAAAAATGAATACATCGACAATTGCAGCCATCAATTTCTATGTCCGTCAGCTAAAATCCGCAATAGCAATAAAGAATATTCGTATCCTCAGATCGGACAAGCATGGCAAGCTGGCAAATATGATCCTTGGGGCATGGGTTTTGGGTTTGGCGACAATACCAACTCCGGCACTAGCTTGCAGTTGTTGGCATCCGCACCCGGAAGAATATCTTCAAGCCAGTGCATTGATTTTTAAAGGCACGGTAGTGTCGATTGAGAAAGTCGTGCCGAAAGCCTTAGCTGGCGAATACGATATCACCCGGTTTTAACCGCAATGCTACAAATTGACCTTAAGCACAATGCTTTGGCGATAGACGCTCGAAAAATTAATAACACGATGGTTTGCGAGCTAATTCTCATAAGCCACAAATAAGCCGTGCAAAAAAATACCTAACAAAAAACCTGGTATATGCTTTCCTCGCTGAGTCTAACTAGCAAGACCATGCGGCCGCACTAAAAACACCCCCACAAAGTCGGCTGCATTTTTTTTAGTTCACGAGGAGAGTGTTTAATGTCATTGGATTTCGAAAAGCTGACCGTATACGGCAAATCGTTTAGCGGGTTTACCCCCGATAAGGAAGCTTTGTTGCTAGAGGTTGGGTCGCAAATTAAGCCACATCTGGCGGCGGTAACCGACGAATTTTATCAACAGTTGGCCACCATACCGGAAACGGCTTCGTTTCTGGAAGGCCGAGTCGAGGGTTTGAAAAAAACCCACCGCCTATGGATGGAAGGACTATTCACAGGCCCCTATGATAAAGACTTTACCGCACAGATGTTCAAGGTCGGTGATGTGCATGTCAAGGTTAAATTGCCTGTCGAATTCATGGCCGGAGCGATGACTTTGATCAATAACCGTCTTTTCACGCTGATAGTTGAAACCTTTGGTGACGATAAGCAATATTGCGCTCGGACGATTGCCGCGGTTAACTCGGTAACCGGCTTTTCATTGCTGGTGATGCAGCAATCCTATCAAGCCTCGAGCCTGGCGGAAGAACTGGAAAAGTTTTTGAAAATTTCCGGCATGAGCCGCACGTTATTCACCAATCTGGCCTTGGCCTACAGAGACAAATAAGGAGATCACTATGCGCGCGGATTTATTAATATCTGTTTTGACGGAATTGAATGGTTCATCGGCCGACATCGAAGCCAGTGGCGTGATATCGACTGATGGTTTAATGATGGCCTCGGTATTACCGGCTTCCATGGACGAAGACCGGGTAGGTGCGATGAGCGCCGCCATGTTGTCATTGGGTGACCGGACTGCGCAAGAGCTGGCGAGAGGCGAGTTGGAGCAAGTGCTGATCAAAGGCAAGGCCGGCTATGTGTTAATGACCTATGCCGGTTCTGAGGGTGTTCTCACCGTTTTAACCAAGTCATCGGCCAAATTGGGCTTGATATTTCTTGATGTTAAGCGAGCGGCGGTTCAGATCGCGGAGATGCTGTAAAGATTGACTTGGAGTGACGGGATTACGCCCGTCACCTCGATCTTACCACCGGTCAGACTGTTTGCCGCATCCGGCAGTCGATCCCTGCCTTCAAATACCTTTACCGCTCCCAGGGGATGTCAATACCAAAGCTAGACAGATCAAGGTGCGCGCTATGCTTCCCTGACAACTTAGCCTGAATTTGTCACATCGGCACTCGCTCATTGCTCCAGCGTTGCACCCACTAGACCTAAACGTCCCCGCCCTAAAAAGCTTAAGCCCCTCCTTATTTCCAACAAGGCAACAATCCGGTTTTTAACGTATATTTTCCGCATATTTGCAAAACCGATGATCACTAGCAATGGAAAACGACTACGCGATTTTT
Organism: Methylomonas sp. PHL2-19; assembly: GCF_059331595.1. Taxonomy (NCBI): domain Bacteria; kingdom Pseudomonadati; phylum Pseudomonadota; class Gammaproteobacteria; order Methylococcales; family Methylococcaceae; genus Methylomonas; species Methylomonas sp. PHL2-19. Next base: position 1,952,779 of record NZ_CP196839.1, on the reverse strand, counting down.
AGCCCGAAACAGATTGTCAATTATTTAACGGAGATCCAGCAGCGTAATTGCATTTTGTCGGCTCGCTATGGCGCGGATAATCAGGCGTTTTTAACTGCGATTGTGCAAATCGACCCTAAACACAATACCTTGGCGATAGACATTGCGCCCACCCAGGAATTGACAGACCGTTTGTTACTGAGCAAGCGCGCGCATTTCTTCACACAGGTGGATGGGATTGATGCGGCTTTTCAAGGGGTGAACATCAAACTGGCGCAAAGCACGCATGGTGCGGTACTGACCATGCCCTTGCCCGATAGACTGTACTGGCGGCAACGGCGTAATTATTACCGGGTGAAAGTGCCGCAGTCGCATGCCGGCACGTATTGCCAATTCGGTTTTAAGCTAAGCGGTGCGGATGGCGAACAAATATCTGTCGTTAAAACCTTCAAACTGATCGATATTGGCTTGTGCGGACTGGCTTTATTGAATCCGGACCATGATTTGCAACAGGAATTGCTTAGTGTTGAAGTCGTCAGTTGCACCTTATTTCTGCAAGACCACGAACACCACCACGCCGACGTTGCGATGCGCGCCAAATACAGTATCGACGTCAAAACCAATACGATAAGCACTGCGCATCGCATAGGTTTTCAATTTACCGCCATTTCGCCGGCTTTTGAGAGTAGTGTGCAGATCTACATGCAATCTATCGAACGGATGCTGAAAAACATCGAGAGTCATTGAATCGGCGCTAACTCGCGCTGTTTCCGTTAATCTCCAAGTTTAGCTGGGCTCAAACTAAAAACGGCAATACCTTATTTACCAAAAGGTCCTAGGTTTGCCATTCCACCCGTTTAGACAATAGGCAATATATCGTGTCAGTCATCAGGTTATTGCTACCCGCGCAAGGGTTTGCAGAAATTAGCCTTAATCCGAAAGAATTGGAAAACCAAGGCATTGCCGTCATCACAATCGAGCCAAACACTACGGAACCGATGAATTTGTTGGCTTTAGACGTCGTCCTGATCGATGGTGACGCGGCGTTGCTAGACAATCTGGATCTGATCGATCAAATAAAAGGCATTACACCCACCTGTAAGTTTGTAGCCTTGCTTAGCCATTCCAGCGCCCATGCCCTGACGTATTTGCAGGTCGGAGTGACCGGGTTGCTGAGATGGTTTCCCGACGCGGCCAAGTTGGCTGAGATCATCCGCACGATTGTGCAGGGTGAATATTACCTGGACCAAGAGATTGCCCAATTGCTGGCCATGCGGCAAATCAAACAACAGTTAGAACCCTTTGTTTCTCTGAGCTCCCGCGAGTTTGATGTGTTTTGCCTATTAGCCGAAGGTTGTTCGTTGCAAACGGTAGCCGCGCAACTCGGTATCAGCAGTAAAACGGTCTCCAATTGCCAAACTCAAATCAAGCTGAAACTGGTTATCGACAGTCGGGACACACTGACAAAATTTGCCAATAGCCATGGCTTGATTATGCATAAAGGCGTATGATTCCCGATATTCGGGAATTTTTCCTATTTTTGCGAGGTGGTTTATGAAAAAGTCAGTGTTAGCATTATCTGTATTAGCCGGTTTTGGCATGTTGTCCGCTAATGCCTTAGCAGCCGATCAAGGCTTGGAAAATTGCATCCAAGCCGTCAAAAAAGAAAAAGCGGGTGAGCTGGTCAAACTGGAAAAGCTCAACGTAGCCGGTAAAGGCGCCTATGAACTGGAACTGCGCGACAACAACCGCCAGGAATGGGAATACATGTGCGATGCCGACAGCGGCAAGCTGACTGAAAAAGAAGCTGAAGTAGCCGACCCCAATAGCCAGGCATTCAAAAAGAATGTCAAAATCACCGAGGAAGATGCCGCGGCAATTGCGTTAAAAGCCAACCCCGGCAAGATTGAGGAAGTCGAATACGAAGTGGAGGAAAACGGCGGCTCGTCTTACGAATTCGACATCGTGAATGACAAAGGCTTAGAAACCAAAATCGAAGTGGATGCCGCCAGCGGCAAAATCATCGAAACCGCCACCGAGGAATGGGAAATCGGCGAAGAGGCTGACGAAAAACGTTAATTCCGGGGCCAGCAACTTCCACAACCCTGGCAGTTTTGGGGCTCTCACTATTAGAGCCCCAGCACCCGCCGCCGAATATACCAATTAACGCCGGGTATACCGGTGTTTTACCCCAACGGGGAAATAATCCGCATCCGCAAAGTTATGAAGGCTAATCATCGGCAGTTGTTTTTCGGCTGGGGTGTAATGGGCAAACTCGCTGTTCAGACGCAGTAGTTGTGCGCGGATAGAGGCGGCTATCGTCGGCGCCATCGCCGGTTCGGGCGCCACGCCAGGCAATAATTCCACGGCAATCTGCAGATACTTATCGCCCTCCGCATTTTCCTGAGTTTGCAATACAAACTTACCGGTCACCCAGGCCATGATCTCCGGCTGTTCCAGACCTACCGTGACGTTTTCCGGATAGATATTGGCGCCGTAGTAGGACACGGTAAAATCGGCGCGGCCGAACACATACACAAACGGCAAATTACGCGCTTGAAAACTGCTAGCCAAACCTAAATCCTCGACCGACTGCACGCCGTGCTGCCGCAAAAAATCCCACAGTTGCTCATAGCTCAGCACCCCGCCCTTGTCGGCGATGTGATAGCGCAGCAAAGGCACACTGTTCTCACCGGAGACCACCAAAGTCCCCTCGTGTTCTTCGAAGAAACGGCTATGCGGATCGTATTGCACCAGGGTGGGCAAGCGCGATTCGCCGAACAACGCTCGGGCCGCTTCCGGTCGTTGCGCCAGCCAGCGGCGAATGGCGATGCTAAGCGGCGTTTCGTTACCCAGCACGCCGCCGTCGGCGGTACCGTATAACGATGCGGAATCGAAACAAACCGACTGCGAGCCGATACGCTCGGACAGCAAGCTGCGCCATTCCTCGCTAAACACCTCGCCGGCAAACACCAGTTTGGGTTTGAATTGCGCCCAGTCTATGCCTTCGGCGGCACCGGCATCGATCACATCTTTCACAAACGGCGGATACCCTAGCAACACGGTTTGCTCAAAGTGCGGCGCCAATTCGCGCACCACTCGAAAAATTTCGGCTTTGTTATTACCCGGCGTCGCCACCAGCAAGGGATAGCCCTTCTGCGCCAGATGCCAGCAGCAGGATGTGGTAAACAAGCCGCCCACCCAATTACCCAAGGCAAAACACACCACCGCCAGCGTACTGCGTTTATCGGCCTGAAAACTGTCCTTGAACACCTGCTCGAAGCGCACCGCCACATCCAACTCATATGCCGCCGAACGCGGCCAGAAAGTCGGCACGCCGGTGGAGCCGGACGACACCGCTACCCGGTCCGCCCCACTCAAACTGCCGCCGAAACAACGCGCCGGCAAAGAATAAGTTTGCATGTAATTAACCTTGTTGATTAACGGCAGCTTTTGAAAATCCGCGTAAGTATTAATCTGCCCTGGATCGATTTGCTGGGCTTGTAAAAACTGCCGATAAGCGGGAACCTCTGCCGCACAACGCTGAAATAGAGCCAGCATTTTTTGCTGCGGATTAAGCGCTTGATGCTTGGTAAGCTTGGTAAGCAAGGTATCCAATGGCGTGGCCAGAAAATGTTGAAATGCTGCCGCAGAAGACGTCGTCGGTAAATCGCTCATTGCAAACCACCTGAAAAATGCTGGAAAAACCCTAAAGATATATTCTTGGATTGAATGTTTGGTAAAACGTTAATTCTGCACAACACCATGCCCATACCGATGCAAGCATTGAGATTAGACAAATCATTATCCTACCGCAACGATATGCCGATACCCGAATTAGCTGCCGGCGAAGCTTTGATTGCACTGCGCCTGGCCGGCATCTGCGCCACCGACCTGGAACTGGTGAAAGGCTATGCCGGTTTTTCAGGCATCCTTGGTCACGAATTTGTCGGTACGGTCATCGCCGTTGCCGATGACAAACACAGAGATTGGCTGAACCGGCGCGTGGTTGGTTCCATCAATATCGGCTGCAACGCCTGCGAGGTGTGCCAGCGCGACGGCCCCGAGCATTGCTTGAATCGTAAAGTTCTGGGAATACGCGGCAAAGACGGGGTATTTGCCGATTATTTCAGTTTGCCGGTTGTTAACTTGTATCCCGTGCCAGATTCGGTATCTGACCAAGCCGCCGTGTTTACTGAGCCGCTGGCCGCTGCTCTGCGAGTAGTAAAACAAATAGCCGCACTGCCCATCGCCGACATCGCGGTGGTCGGCCCCGGCCGCTTGGGTTTGTTGATCGCCAAGGTGTTGCGTCTGGCCGGCTACCAAGTCACGGTGTTGGGCCGGTCGGCGGCATCCTTGGCATTACCTAAACAGTGGCAACTGGCGACCGGCTTGACTAACGAGATTCCAGACAACAGCTTCGGCTGCGTTGTCGACGCCAGCGGCCAAGCCTCAGGTTTTGCGCAGGCCTTGCGTATCGTCAAACCGCGCGGCACCTTGGTGTTGAAAAGCACCTTTGCAACCAACGCGGCGCTGGATTTAAGCAAAGTGGTGGTTTACGAAATCAACATCATCGGCTCCCGCTGCGGCCCCTTCGCGGACGCATTAGCGCTGCTGACAGAAAACAAGCTACCCGTGGAAACCATGATAGACGGCCAATACCCACTGAGCGATGGACTTGCCGCATTCGATCACGCCGCCCAAGCCGGCGTCAGAAAAATTCTGTTACAGCCTGCACTGCATTCAGATTATTAACCCGCTTGAACTCGCCAGCACCGCCAGCGAGCGCAAGCTTAGAAGGCGTTAAGACGCCAGCAGCATATTATCCAAAGTCTTTTTCGCCAGCGCCGCCTGCTCAGCAAGCACGGAGACTTGGTTAACCACATGCCCGGCCGCCAGATTTTCCAGCACCCAGCACAGATGCTGCGGGTCGGTGCGGAACATCGTTGAGCACATACTTAAAGTAGGCGCCATGAAATGCACGCTTTTGCCTTGTGCCTTGCATTCCTGATTCAGGCGATTAACCAGATTCAGCTCGGTCGCCACCAACCAACGGGTATTGGCTTCGGCTTCGCGGACGATTTTCAAAATCATTTCAGTGGAACCGATGTAATCGGATTTTTCGCAGACTTCAAAACAGGCTTCCGGGTGAGATATGACGATGGTTTCCGGGTATTTTTCCTTAAAATTGTCGATCTGTTCGGGCTGGAAGGCTTGATGTACGGAACAATGACCCTTCCAAAGAATAATCTTGGCATCGCGGATTTGCTGTTCGGTCAAACCGCCCTGCGGTTTGTTGAAATCCCAGGTTACCATTTGTTCCAGCGGGATACCCATCCGGTAACCGGTGTTGCGGCCCAAGTGCTGATCCGGGAAAAACAAAACTTTTTCGCGTTTGGCAAAGCTCCATTTCAGGATTTTTTCGGCATTGGAAGAGGTACAGACAATACCGTCATGCTGGCCGCAAAAAGCTTTTAAATCGGCGGCGGAATTGATGTAAGTCACCGGGGTGACGGTATTTTCCACATCAATCACTTTCGCCAATTCGTCCCAACATTGCTGGACTTTGACCTTATTGGCCATGTCGGCCATGGAACAACCGGCCGCCAAATCCGGCAAAATCGCGATTTGCTCCGGCCGCGACAAAATGTCCGCCACTTCCGCCATGAAATGCACGCCGCAAAAGACGATATATTCGGCCTCGGATTGCGCCGCTTCCCGCGATAATTTCAATGAGTCGCCGAATATATCCGCATGTTTGAATACTTCGTCGCGTTGGTAATGATGGCCCAGAATAATGCAGCGTTTGCCGAGTTTGGCTTTGGCGGCTTCTATGCGCGCGGCACATTCGGCATCATCGAGCAGGGCGTAATCATGTATGGGTAAGGCTGCAGTCATTTTTTAACCTGAAAACAAAAAGCGAGAATTTCGAAAACTTAGGCCCGGCTTTTTACAGCCGGCTCCATGGGTCATGCCGACAAAGCATGATTCAGTAAAGTGAGGCCAATCCAGCCAAAACCAAGGGTGGTGACGACAAAACTCAAAGCGGAATAGATCCGCCATATCGGCTTGGACCAAAAATCCGGATCGAATGCCGCCACCACAAACACGCCGGGATTGGTCAAGCCGCCGATCACGACCAACCAACAAGCGGTTACGGGCAGCGGCACTTTTGTGCCGTAAAAGCCCAGGCAAAACAGCGCCATCAACGCAAAGTCCACATGCGCCCGAATCAGGGTTTTGTAGTCTTTTAAAAACTCGCCGTCTATGCCTTTGATCGGAAACCATTTGGCAAAAGTCATCAGCCATGCGGATAACAAAATGGCGAAGATCATCAAAACGGCGCCTATCAATAATATTTCCATGATTTTTTAGTCTGTGATTGTAAAAATTAGATTGAGGTCCACGCCATTTCATTCACCAGGCCCTTATATCTTCTGGTGTCGTCATTCCCGCCTGGGCGCAAACGACGATATTCGCGAGCGGAGAAGCGGGGCCCAAACCGGAAAGTGGGCGCGCAGTTCAATATAAAGCGTGCTGAAGCAAACTCATAGCCCCAGCACCGCTTTGGTTTTGCACATATTGTAAAACCACCGGCACAAACTGGCTGACCATGGACGGATTCATACCCAAAGATTGAAACGATCCGGCTAAATTCGCCAGACTGCCGAGTTGCCCGCCCATTAACCCGCCCGCAGCGCCCAGCAAAGATTGCGAGCCGGAAGTGGAAACCTGTTGCGGTACCGAGGACAAATAGCGGTCCATGTCCGGTACGGCATTGCTCAATTGCGAAAAGTCACCGGGATTCATGCGTTGCTGCGCCACTGAAAAAATTGACCCCACGCCGCCCAGCGCTTGCTGCGGGCTGATGCCCAATTGCCCAACCAGAATATCGATTAACCCTAGTTGGTTGGCCTGCCCCACCGCACCGGCGATAGAACCTGCTGCACCATAACCGGCTGGCGACCCGCCCAAGGCAAAAGTCTGATCTGAAACCTGCTGTTGAACCGGTGCGCAAGCGCTGATGACCGCGAGAACACCGACTGCTGTAAAACCTTGCAAAACCTTCATTCTGTCGAACTCCTGAAAAACGCCGAAATACCGGACCAAGCCACATCATGGCCGCCCAAACCGGCACTGTAAATCGAAACCTGCCCAGGACACAACCTGGGCTATTTTATCGCCGCAGGCGGACAGCCGCGGCGTCCTGTGCAAAGACGGCGTGTTATCTACCGATAACCGAGAAACTCCCCGCAAACATTGTGGGTAAAAATCGGCAATTCGCATGAATTCAGTATAATCCTGGCTTTAGCCACAAGAACAATAAAGGTAAAAATATGCTGAATATTCAAAAAACGCTCGAAGACTATTATCTTCGCTTGCAAGCCCATCCTAAATACCTGCATGTGATGACCTTACCGCTGATGCAACGCTGGGGGGTATTTATCGGTTTGTTTTTGCTTTCCCAGCTTTTGGTATTCGGCAGCCTGTACCTTATTTTTGACAAAGTAGTGGTGATCGGCTTTCTGGCCAGCGTGCTGGCTGGATTGGCTACCGGCATCGGCGCCTTGCCGGCCTTGTTCTTTAAAAATATTTCCGACCGGCTATTCAACGGCTTGCTGGGCGCCGCAGCGGGCGTAATGCTGGCGGCCACCGCGTTTTCACTACTGGTGCCCGGCTTGGATTACGGTGAGCAAATCTGGCCCGGCAAAGGCTTATGGATCGTATCGGCCGGCATGCTGATAGGCGCGCTGTTTTTACATTTTGCCGACAGTCGATTGCCGCATCTGCATTTTGATTCAGTCAGCGATCATTCCCTGGATTCGCTGCAAAAAATCTCTTTATTCATCATCGCCATCACCATCCATAATTTCCCGGAAGGCATGTCGGTCGGCGTCAGCTTTGGCTCCGGCGATATGAACAATGGCTTGGTGTTGTCTATTGCCATTGCCTTGCAAAATTTGCCGGAAGGCCTGGCAGTCGCCCTGCCCCTAGTCGGCCTGGGTTACAACAAATGGAAAGCCGTCGCCATCGCCACGTTGACAGGCTTGGTGGAACCGGTGGGCGGCCTATTGGGCATTACCATGGTCACGGTGTTTTCGTCGATATTGCCGATTGCAATGGGTTTTGCGGCCGGTGCGATGTTGTTCGTCATCAGCGAAGAAATCATCCCGGAGACGCACGCCAAAGGCCGCTCGCGCATCGCGACATTTTCATTAATGGCCGGTTTCATCATCATGATGATCCTGGACAAAATACTGACATAAACACCGCCTAAACCAAGTGCGCCACCCAAAAAGCAGCAGCTTTTTGGGTGTTTTATCTTCCGATCAAACTCCTCAGTGCCGAATGGAATACCTAATCGCATTCATCACCCAAATAAGCACCTTAAACTTTGCGGAATTGCTCGCGACCGGCGGCACCAGCTTTGCACTGATAGCCGCCGCAGAAATTGGCGATAAAAGCCAACTGGTATGCATGACCCTGGCCTCCAAGCACAGACCGACTCCGGTGTTATTAGGAGCGATTGCCGCGTTCGCGCTGCTGAACACTTTGGCGGTGGTTTTTGGTGCGGCGATTGCGACATGGTTACCGGAATATCTGGTCGCGGCCACCGTCGCCCTGCTGTTTGCGGCATTCGGTCTGCATGCTTTGCTCAACCACGACGAAGACGATGACGACGAGGAAATCGTCGAGAAAAGCGGGCACGGCATTTTTTTTACGACCTTTTTATTGATCACCGTCGCCGAATTTGGCGATAAAACTCAATTGGCCGTCGTGGCATTCAGCAGTACCGCGCAACCGATTGCAGTGTGGCTGGGCTCGACGCTGGCGCTGGCGTTTACGTCCGCACTGGGCGTGCTGGCTGGCCGCACCGTGTTGCAGAAAATCCCCTTGTCCTTGCTGCATAAAGGCAGCGGCGTGTTTTTCCTGATTTTATCGGCAGTTGCGGCTTATAAAGCCTACGAAAGCTTGCTGGCTGCGGGTTTGCTCCCCCAACTTTAGCCAAATTCCAGACTTGCAGCGATTCATGGCATTTCCCAATTACCGCTGGCTAGACGTTGCGGCAATACTCGGCTTGGCGGGGCTGTATTGCCTATTAGCCAAAATTGTACTGTCTTATTTCTCAGAGACCGGTAACATCACCCTGGTGTGGTTTTCCGGCGGATTGGGATTGGCCGCCTTATTGCTGAAAGGCCTTTGCTATTGGCCAGGCATATTTCTGGGCGCGTTCGCCGCCGGCTTGATGGTAGACGACTCGCTCCCACTGTCTTTTGCCATTGCAACGGGCAACACACTGGAATCGGTGACAGCCGCCTACCTGCTAAAACACCAACAGCGTTTTTCTTTAGACTTAACCGAGCCAGGCCACTTTATCTGGCTAACCCTAACCGGCGCCGCTTGCTCGTTGATCAGTGCAGGCATTGGCCCTTTGGCTTTACATCAGGCCGGCTTCATACCGCTAGCGGCTATGCCGCAAGCGATTTTACATTGGTGGATGGCGGATGCTTTCGGTATTGTCACGACCACCCCGATATTATTGGTTTGGCGAAATTGGCCAAAGCAATGGTTTGCTGAAAAGCGCGGCCTGGAAGCGTTGCTGCTGATCATTGTTGCCCTGTTCGCCGGCCAAGTAGTATTCCTCGAAGCTTTCCAGCCTGTCTTTGGCAAAATCGCCCGCGGTTACTGGATGTTTCTGTTTGCCATTTGGGCCGCCCTCCGTTTCAATCGCCATGGCGTGACCCTGATTTCCAGCTTGATTACCATCCAAGCGCTATTCGGTGCCGCACATCATCTGGGCTTTTTCGGCGACGACTTCGAGAAAAGCGAATTGCTGAATCTTTGGTTTTATATATTGGTACTGTCCTGGACCGGCACCACTTTGGCACTTACTCTGCACAAGCAGCAGCTGATTACCTCAGGACTGAGCGATAGCGAAAAACGTTTGAAGGCTATCATCGACTACTCGCCAGTACCCCAGGCCATTTACAACGCCGAAGGCAAGTTCACATTGCTAAATCCGGCTTTCAGCAAAGCTTTCGGTTACACCTTGGAAGACATTAAAACGCTTGACGAATGGTGGCCCAAAGCCTATCCCAACCCCGCCTACCGCCAAAACATTATGGAAACCTGGCTGGAGTTGACTGATAAATCCCGTCGCGTGCAAAGTTTCGAAACCCTCCAAGCGGAAATTCATTGCAAACACGGCGAACGGCGCACGGTGCTCGCCGGCTCGGTATCACTGGGCGAATCGTATGTCGGAGACAATCTGGCCATTTTGTTCGATATTACCGAGCAACTAAAATCCGAAAAAGCACTGACCGAATCCCATTTACTGTTGCAGACCATCCTGGAAACCTTACCAATCCGTGTATTCTGGAAAGACCTAAATTCTCGCTATTTGGGCTGTAACGCGCTATTTGCCGGCGATGCCGGACAATCCAGCTCCAGCGAGTTAATCGGCAAGGACGACAGTCAATTGAATTGGCGAGATCAAGCCGCAAGTTATCAAGCAGATGATCGCCAAGTGATAACATCGGGGGTAGGCAAACTGGCGTATGAAGAACCCCAAACCACACCTGCCGGCAATACCATTTGGCTACGCACCTCGAAAATACCTTTGCGCAATTCCGATCATGCAATGATCGGCATTTTGGGGATCTACGAAGACATTACCGAAAACAAAGTCCGCGAAGACGCTTTAGCCCAATCGGTTTCCTTGCTAAAGGCTACGCTAGAAGCCACGGCCGACGGCATTTTGGTGGTCAGCCTGCAAGGTCAGATCGTTACTTACAATCAGCGTTTTTTTGAACTGTGGCAGTTGCCCAGCACGGCTGTTGGAGAAGATAAAGACGATATAAAACTTTTGCATTTAGCCGTTAAGCAGCTAAAAAATCCCGATGCGTTTTTCGACAAAGTTCAGGCTCTTTACAATCACCCCGCGGCAGAAAGTTACGATCTGATCGAGTTTACCGATGGCCGGATTTTTGAACGCTATTCCAAGCCACAAAGTATCGCCGACAAAATTGTCGGCCGCGTCTGGAGTTTTCGCGACATCAGTAATCAACATCGTACGGAACAAGCGCTGCAAAAGAAAGAATACTATCAACGCGCATTGCTGGATAACATTCCGCATGCGATTTGGCTAAAAGATACCGATAGCCGCCTGCTGGCCGTCAACCAGGAGTTCGCCAACGTATTTTCCGCGGTCAACCCGGAGGCGCTGGCGGGCAAAAACGATTTCGACATTGCCCCGTCGGAACTGGCCGAAAGCTACGTCGCCGATGACCGGCGCGTGATGGCTTTGCGAGACAAATTGATTGTCGAAGAGGAAATTGTCGATCGCGGCGTGCGCAAATGGTTCGAGACCTATAAAGCGCCTGTAATGGATGAGCAAGGTCAGTTACTGGGTACGGTTGGTTTTGCCCGCGACATCAGCGAGTTGCGCAAAACCGAAGAGAACCTGCGGCTGGCGGCCCTGGTTTATCACAACAGCAGTGAAGCGATGATAGTGGTGGATAGCGATAACACCATCCTCAGCGTCAACCCCGCATTTACCAAGATGACTGGGTATACGGAGGCTGAAGTTGTCGGTAAAAATCCCCATATTCTCAGTTCCGGCGAACATGATACGGGGTTTTACCGAGAATTATGGACCACGTTGCAAACGACCGGTGCGTGGCGCGGAGAAATAAAAAATCGCTGTAAGGATGGTCACTTGTTTGTCGAAGAGCTAGCCATCAACACCATTTATGATGCGGAAGGCAAGCCGCTACGCCGGGTCGCCCTGTTTTCCGACATCACTCAGCGTAAACAGTCCGAGGAACAAATTTGGCGACAAGCCAACTTCGACCCGCTCACCGGCCTACCTAATCGGCGGATGTTCCGCGACCGCCTGGAACTGGAAATCAAAAAAGCCCACCGCATGGGCCAATTATTTGCACTGTTGTTTATCGACCTGGACCGCTTCAAGGAAATCAACGATACGCTGGGCCACGATATGGGCGACAACTTACTGAAGGAAACCGCGCGGCGTTTACAGACCTGCGTGCGGGAGTCCGATACCGTGGCGCGCTTGGGGGGCGACGAATTCACAATTATCTTGAGCGAGTTGGACTGTATCGAAGTGTCCGAACCGATAGCTAAAAACCTGCTGCAAAAACTCAGTGCACCGTTTAGCTTGGACGGCGAACTGGCTTATGTCTCTGCGAGTATCGGCATCACGTTTTATCCAAACGACAGCACCGACTTAAGCCAATTACAAAAGAATGCCGATCAGGCCATGTACGCTGCTAAAAACCAGGGCCGTAACAACTACCATTTCTTTACCCAAGCCTTACAGGACGCGCTGGAAGCCCGCGCCGCAATGCTCGGCGACTTACGTACGGCGCTGGCCAATACGCAATTTTTGCTGTGCTATCAACCCATCGTCGACTTGCTGAGCGGCGAAGTGCATAAAGCGGAAGCCTTGCTGCGCTGGCATCACCCAAAACGTGGCTTGATTAACCCGGCAGAATTTATACCGCTGGCGGAAGAAACCGGTCTAATCAGAGAAATTGGCGATTGGGTATTCGAAACCGCGGCACGGCAAGTGCAAACGTGGCGCACCACGATCCATCCCGAATTTCAAATCAGCGTCAACAAATCGCCGGTACAATTTCAAAGCCCCGAGCATGCCCCTCAAGACTGGTTCAACTATTTGCATCGACTGGGATTGTCGGGCCAAAGTATTGTGGTGGAAATCACCGAAGGCTTGCTGTTGGACGCCAATCTGTCTGTACACAATCATTTGATGGCGTTCCGCGACGCCGGCATGCAAGTCGCTATAGATGACTTCGGCACCGGGTATTCCGCGTTGTCTTATCTGAAAAAATTCGACATCGATTATTTGAAAATAGACCAGTCGTTCGTGCGCAATTTAACGGAGGATTCGAATGACTTCGTACTTTGCGAAGCCATCATCGTTATGGCGCATAAATTGGGCTTGAAAGTCATAGCAGAAGGTGTGGAAACCGAGCAGCAACGCGATTTGCTGACCGCTATCGGCTGCGATTACGGCCAGGGTTATCTGTTTGCCAAACCGCTGCCTGCGGCAACATTTGAACAACAATTCGGTAAATCAGCATAGCGGATTCTCAGCCGTTCCCCGCCGCCGATGCAGTTATCTTCGTTATCGCACTCGCTGCCGTACAGGCGGGAGCCCGGTCAATAAAAACGCTGCTATTCGATAGACCGGCTTATACGGAAATGCCGGCCACCGATACATCGGGGGGATTAATAATTCAGCATTATGGCTATTGCAGGCCGCCGCATGCTAAACCGCACTAATCACCACGCCATCCGGCTTCAAGCTCAAGGTTAAGTCACCGCGCAATAAGCCCTGCAACTCCCGGCCGGCCATGTTGTAACGCCAGCCGTGCAACAACAAGCAATCCTCATCGCCGGACAGTAATTGCTCCAGATCCTTGCGGGTAGCCAAGATGATGGGATTCAGCGAGTTTTCCTCAGCACGGATTCTGACCACCGCGCTGAGTACATCCAGTATCGCTTCGTGCTGTTGGGTTTTCTTGCCGGCTTGATCCTTTTCGGCCAAGGGTTTGGGCGGACGTTGTTTGGCACTGTCGATCAATTCGCAAATCGTTTTGCCGTAACGATTGACGGTACGGTCGTTGATGTTGCGGATCTTGGCTAGATCGGCCAATGTCACGGGTTGTAATTTGCCAAGTTCCAGCAGCAAATCATCCTGCAACAACCAACTGCGGGGTTTGTTTTCTTGCTGAGCGGTACGTTCGCGCCATTCGGTAAGGCTTTGCATGATAGACAATTGCTTACCGGTCAGCTTGTTTTTGCCACGAATCTTCAACCAGGCATTTTCCGGCGAGAGTTGGTACAGCTCCGGATCGTTCAACAGCGCAAAATCACTTTCCAGCCAATTTGCACGCCCTAACTTATCCAATTGCTCGCACATGATTTTGTAGATCTTGCACAGGTAAATCACATCGTCGGCGGCATACTGGATTTGATCCTGGCTCAAGGGCCGCTCCGACCAATCGGTACGAGTATGCGCTTTGCTGAGATTGACGTTTAAAAAGCTGGATACCAGCATCGCATAACCCGGATTCTCCTGAAACCCCAGCAGCGGCGCGGCAATCTGCGTATCGAAAATCGGGCCCGGAATTTTGCCGGTAATCTGGTAAAAAATTTCCAGATCCTGCCGGCAGGAATGCAACACTTTGACAATATTGGGATTGTAAATCGCCTCTAACAGCGGCGTTAAATCGGCAATCGCTAACGGATCAACACAAGCCACCCAGCCCGGCGCGGCTATTTGCAGTAAACAAAACTTGGGGTAATAGGTTTTCTCGCGAAGAAATTCGGTATCCAGGGCTATCCAAGGCTCCTGGCTGATCAGTTGGCAAAGGCTATCGAGTTGATCCGGGCGGTTGATATATTGAATAGTCATAGTCGCTATGGCAATTAACAGGGCTTGCCGAAAAACGGCGTGACTGCGTATTTTACCCCGTCGGGGCCTTATTGACTGAAATATTCCGGCATTGGCCGACGCGATGCAAATCAGGAATTTTTCCTTTTTATTGCCGACAATGGAACCCCCGGCCCTGCTTGTTTACCATGCCGCTTTTGTTTTGTATTCTCAGGTAAATTTATGAAAAAAGTTGCGCTCGGCGTGCTGCCATTGTTCAGCATGCTGCCCTTAGCCGAAGCCATAGCCGCGGAAGTTGCGACCAATCTGGAGGAAGTGGAAGTTGTGGCGGTAACGCCTTTACAATTCGGCGGCGTCGATATCAATAAAATTCCGGCGAACGTACAAACAGTGTCAGCCGAAAAATTGCAGGAAGCCCAAGCCCTGTCTCTGGCGGACTACATGAACCGCTATCTCGGCAGCGTCAACATCAACGATGCGCAAAACAACCCCCTGCAACCCGATGTGCAATACCGCGGCTTCAGCGCGTCCCCGCTGATGGGCTTGCCGCAAGGCCTGGCAACGTATGTCAACGGTATTCGTTTCAATGAACCGTTCGGCGACATGATCAACTGGGACTTAATCCCTAACGGCGCTATACAGAATATGAGCCTGCAACCGGCATCGAACCCGGCGTTTGGTTTGAATGCGCTGGGTGGTTCAATCAACATCAACACTAAGACCGGTTTCTCGGCACCCGGCCACAGTTTCGAAGCCCAAGGCGGCTCCTGGGACCGCCATTCCGAAGAACTCACCAGCGGTTGGAACAACGGCACCTGGGGCTATTTCCTTGATGCCAAGTATTTCAACGAAAAAG
Organism: Methylomonas sp. PHL2-19; assembly: GCF_059331595.1. Taxonomy (NCBI): domain Bacteria; kingdom Pseudomonadati; phylum Pseudomonadota; class Gammaproteobacteria; order Methylococcales; family Methylococcaceae; genus Methylomonas; species Methylomonas sp. PHL2-19. Next base: position 1,937,501 of record NZ_CP196839.1, on the reverse strand, counting down.
GCTGGCGCGCCCACTCCCCGAGCGAAGCCAAACAAGGCTTCGGCACCCTGAGTTGGCGCGGAGTCAAATCCGGCCTGGACTTAAGCATCGCCGGCAGCGACAACACCTTGCGCGGCAACGGCGCCCTTCCCCAGGAAATGCTGGCATTCGGCCGTGATCAAGTATTTACGCATCCCGACATTACCCGCAACCGGATGATGCTGGTGTCGCTGGCCGGCGATACCTGGCTGAACGACCACAATCAATTATCCGGTACGATGTACTACCGCCGGAATAAGATCGGCACCTATAACGGCGATGGTAGCGAATTTGGCGAATGTATTGATGAAGGCGCTGGCGAGGACAACTTTTTGTGCGCCGAATCCGGCGGCGAGTTGGACGATGAGGGCTTGTTCGATCTAGGCGGCAGTAATATAGCTGCCTCACCAGCGGTCGAGGGCGGCACCATCAACACTTCCAGCACGCTACAGCAATCGTTCGGCTTCGCCTTGCAAAACGCTTTCGACCACAAAATATTCGGCCGCAACAACCATCTGGTAGGCGGGGCCAGTTTCGACCACGGCAACGCCCGCTATCACGCCGACACCCAGCTGGGTTCGTTAACCGCTGATCGCGGGGTGTCCGGGGGCGGGGTATCGTTGCAAGACGCCCATGTCCGCCTGACTACCGAGACCGATCATTACGGTGTATTTTTGACCGACACCTATTCCTTGACCGACAAACTGGATCTGACCGTCTCCGGCCGTTACAACCAATCCCATATTAAACTGCGCGACCATGTCGGCGACGACCTGAACGGCTCGCACTCATTCGACCGCTTCAATCCGGCGGCGGGTCTGACCTACGCCTTCATGCCGGAATTGACCTTTTTCGGTAACTACAGCGAATCGTCGCGGGTGCCGACACCGATGGAGTTAAGCTGCGCCAACCCGGACGACCCTTGCCGTTTGCCGAATGCTTTCGTATCCGATCCGCCTCTCAAGCAAGTAGTCGCCAATACCTTCGAAACCGGGGTGCGCGGCCGGTTGAAAAACTTGCTGCCCGGCTACATGGACTGGAATTTGGCTTTATTCCGCACCATCAACAATAACGACATCATCTTCAAGAGCACCGGCGGTGTCGGCAGCAATGTCGGTTATTTCGACAATGTCGGCTCTACCTTACGCCAAGGTGTAGAAGTGGGATTGGCGGGTAATTTTTACGAGCGCTGGCGCTGGTCTAGCCATTACACCTATATCGATGCCAGCTTCGAAACGCCGTTTCTGGGCAGCAGCCCCAACAATCCGCTGGCGGATGGCGACGGCAATATCCAGGTACAGGCCGGCGACAAGCTACCCGGCATCCCAGCCCATCAGTTCAAGTTCAGCACCGAATTCGACATCGTCTCCGCCTGGACTCTGGGAATGGATATGAATTACAACAGCTCGCAATATCTGCGCGGCGACGAAGCCAATTTGACGGCCAAGCTGCCGGGATTCGTCGTATTTAATTTGCGTAGCGAATACCGCTTCAACAAAAACGTCGCGCTGTTCGGTAAAGTGAGCAATTTGTTCGACCGCCAATATGCCAATTTCGGCACCTGGGGCAATACCGGGGATGTACTTGACGGCGTGGGATTGCCAGGCGACCAACAAAGCCGCTTCGTTGGGGTCGGCGCACCGCGCGCCGCTTGGATAGGCATTCGCCTGACGATGTAGTCCAAACCTGGACGAGGAAAACGGCTGAAATTAGCCGTTTTCCTCGTCCAGCTGATTGTTGTTACGGGTTTGCCTGAATTTATTCGGTTTGATGCGTTTGATGTTGAGGCGATGCGGTCCTATGGACGCTTCGGTCAATAACTGAAAAATATCCGCCGGCATGCCGTCCGGTAACTCCACCAACGTATACGTATCGCGAATGTCGATCCTGCCAATGCGCTTTTTATCGACGCCGGACTCTTCGACCAATACCGCTTGAATATCGTCGCGACTGATTTGGTGCTGGCTGCCGACGGCCAGGCGATAACGTACCATTTTGCCGTTTGCATGCGAACCGCGACTGTGAGGTTGCGGTAGAGGAACCAACAACCTGGGCTGCTGAGTATGCGCGGGATACAGGTTTGGTTGGCTTAGGTAAACCAAGGCCGCGGCGCAAGTCAATAGGTCTATATCCAATTCGGCCGCGGTACGCTGAATCAGCTCCCGTTGCTGGGTCAGGTCTTCTTCGCTGACTATGCACTGCAAGCGCCTTTTAAACTTATCTTCCTTACGACTTTCGGCAGAGAAAGCGTTCATAGGGCCTTACAATCTATCCAGATCGATTTCCACAAAAGCCTCGTCGCGCAAGCGCCGCAACCATAATTCGGTTTCTTCCTCGATTTTACGTTTACGGATTTCCTCGCGAATCTTGTCTTTTTTGAATTGCTCGCTGTTGTCCTGATTTTCGCGCCCCAAGACCTGGATCATGTGCCAACCGAACTGGGTTTGCACCGGCTGGCTAATCTCGTTAATCGCCAACTTGTTCATCGCTTCCTCAAAAGGCGGCACTAATGCACCCGGACCCACCCAATCCAGCGAACCGCCGTTAATCGCCGAGCCTTTGTCGTCGGAATGCGCGCGCGCCAAATTGGCAAAATCGTCGCCGTCATTGATCCGTTCTCTCAGCGCTATCAAACGCTTCTGCGCTTCGGCGTCGTCCACCAATTCATTGGTCTTGATCAGAATGTGCCTGACCTTGGTTTTGGTAACGATATGCTGTCCGGCACCCTCAGTTTCCAGCATTTTAATGATATGAAAACCGCTGGGACTGCGGATCGCTTCCGAGACATCGCCTTGATTCATCGTCGTCACGACTTCCGTGAACAGGGATGGAATCTGGCCGATGCTGCGCCAACCCAAGTCACCGCCCTTCAAGGCGTTATCGTCGTCGGAGACACTAACCGCAACTTGTTTGAAATCCTTGCCGCCGCGTAAATCGGCGATGACTTGATCGGCCTTGTCCTTAGCTTTTTGAATCGCGGAGGCCGAAGCCGCTTCCGACACCGCAATCAGAATATGCCCCAAATGATACTGGGAATTGCTCTGGCCGGCTTTGCTCTGCGTTTCCATGTAATGCAACACTTCGGCATCTGTAACTTTGACCCGCGAACCGATTTCCCGACCACGTAGCTGGTTGATGATGATTTCGTTGCGGAGATTATCTTCGAACGCTTTGTAGTCCATGCCTTGCTTGGCCAACTCGTTACGAAAACTTTCAACAGACAGGCCGTTCCGGCTGGCTATATCAGCAACTGAAGTGCTGAGCATTTCGTCGCTGACCTGTACGCCCGATTTAGCCGCCAGTTGCCGTTGCAACTTGTCGACCACCATGCGTTCCAACACCTGTTTGCGCAGCACATATTCGGGAGGCATCGTTACATTGTTACTCCGCAATTTACTGACGATGGCCCCAACTTCGTTATTCAGTTCGCGTTCCAGAATCACATCTTCTTCCACCACCGCCACTATCCGGTCCAACACCTGGGCCTGACCCGGAGCCATGTAAGCACACAGGAGCAAACAGAAAATCACTAACCAATTTTTTATCATGCGTTGCTTACTCAAAATAGCTGGCTTTGCGATAGCCTTTCAGGTTGGTTTGCAGGAAGGTATCGACATTGTCACCGAAGCTGGACAGACCTTTCAGTTCCAACTGTACGAAAAACGCCGTTTCCGGTTTGGTGCTAGGATCGATAAAGGCGATGGTATTGGCACCGTTGATAAAGCGCCTGCCCAGAATACGGAAGCGCCAGCAACAGTTTTCCCGCTCCACGCCAATGAAACTTTCCGTGGTTTTATCGAAATTCAAAGAGTACTGCCAGCGACCGAAGCCGTACCATTCGCCAAACAAAGGTAAGCGGAACGATACGTCGGTTTGCGAGATGGTTTGTAAGCTGTCCAAGGGGTTACGACGGTACCGATAGCCGAGGTTCACAATCTGGTTCGGTTGCATATTGTATTTTAACGCCACCTGACCGCGCGCGAAGCCGTTGGCTTCCGGATCCCACTGGGTACCGGTCATATACGACCAATGTTTACTGAATTGGCCACTCAGTTCTCCAACGAAATTGGAGGTATTACTGGTCTCAATCGGCTGGCCAGGCATCGTCACGGTTCTGTCCTGGAAATACATAATCTGTCCCAGACTGACTTTTAAAGGCTCCAAACCGGTATTGGAATCGATAAACCGCGAAACGGTGGCCAGCGTGATCTGATTGGCGTCCTGAATCCTGTCCCCACCAGCGAAACGGTTTTCCCGGAACAAGCTGTAAAAATTGGTATCGTACAGAGCGGTATCGAAGACCGGAATATTGCTTTGATCCTTGCGCGGGATATACAGGTAAAAGGCCTGCGGCTCCAAGGTGTGCAGATACTGCGAACCACCGAAATTAAGGTCTTTTTCGAAATTCATACCGCTGCTAACCGAGAAGATCGGCAAGGTCCGGCTAATAGTACTGGGCTGCCCGGCTAAGGTTTGGTTGCTCAATTGATACTGCGTGTATTGCCCTGTGATTCTCGGGATGAAATACCCGGCGCTACTTTCCAATGGCAAGCTGAGTGACGGGGCAATATTAATCCGCTGACCGTTAACCAGATCGGTGTGATAAAAATGGGTGAACTCGTTATTCATCGCCAGCGTAACCGGCAAACCTTCAAACGCATGCGCCACGTTGAAATTGACGCGAGGCAGCATATCGTAGGGCATCGCGGCATCGGGAATGGTTTTATCCACCGATTGATAATGATATGCCCCCACCGACAAACCTAGAGCGGTGCCGGCAACAGCCCCGCCGTAACTCAGTAATGCGGTACTGGGCAAATAACTGGTATTTTGGAAACCCAAGGCATTGTTCAAGTCGTTGAAATAGGTTTTGTCGGACACATAATTCAAATCCAACAAGGAATTTAAACCGGGTAGCAAACTGGTTTGATCCTTCCAGCTTGCCGAGTAACGGGCCTTGTTGACCAATTGATCGTTGGGCATATATTCCGCAGAAAACGTACCTCTGGATATATCGGTCAGATAGCGGAATTTATTACGTAATTGCTCGCCACGCTTGGTCATGTAACGCGGCGTGACGATATCGTCGAAGTTGGGGGCGATATTCCAATAAAACGGCACGGAAACGTCAAAACCGTTCCGCTGTGTGTTACCCCAAGTTGGCGCCAATAGGCCCGACAGGCGGCGATTGTCGGTAGGAAAGGAAATATAAGGCGTGTACAGCACCGGTACGCCTTTAAATTCCAGCCAGGCGTTTTTCGCTGAACCTTGTCCGCTGTCCCGGTTAATTTTCATCCGCGACGCATGCACAATCCAGTCCTGGTTGCCCGGCGCACAACTGGTAAACGCGGCATCGTTATAACGCGACAAGCCTTTACTCTCGCGATAAACCACTTCGGCATTGCCGCGAAACGGCGCCTCCGCGACGATAAATTGCGCCTTGCGCAAGCGTGCTTCGTCTTTACCCAGGCTCAACGAGGCGGTCTCGCTGGAAAAAGCCAGCTGGTCTTCGCTGTATAACACGCTACCTTGTGCGTCCAAGGTTTCGGCAACCGTATCGTAACTGGCCTTGTCGGCAACCAAATGCTGATCCGCGCGCACCATATCCACATTACCGGCAAAATTAAGCACTTCGCCGTCGAACACTTCCGAAAAATCGGCATTAATATCGGTAGTTGCTGCATCGCGGACCTCGGCGGAGGTGGCTCTGATTTTGCGCTTTTTAGCGCCCCACACTTCACAGCTTTGCCAAGGATCTTTATCAAACTCGGCCCGTAAGGTTTGAAAATCCCGCTCTTGTTTGCGATCAAAGGTCGGCGTAAGCCAAGACGAACCGGACTCATCACTGCCGCTGCCTTCGGCTACGACATGGGCCTCGCCTTTCGGATCGGCACCCACCAGATTACAGTTCCAACCGCTCTTATCATCACCGGTTTTGCAAGTCCAACCGGGCACTTTGCCGGTGTTGGCATTGGCTGTCTCGGTTTTGGGCTCGACTTTTTCCAGCACCGGTTTTTGATTTTCAGTGACTTTAACCCGCAACTTTTGTGGCTCGGCAACAGCTTTTTCCACCGCCTTTTCAACCACCTTAACTTTTTCCGGCTCCGATTCCGGTTTGATCGCTTGCTGAACCGGCGCAGGCACGACGGGAACAGGCGGCTGCGCGACTGTTTCCGGCTGGGTTTGGGCGGGCGGGGTGGGTTTAATCACTTGCGGCTGAGCAGTTGGCTCGTTGCCAGCAGGTGTTTGATTTAGACAAGTCCATTCGCCATTTTTGGTTTGCTCACAATTCCACGCCGCATTATTGGCAGCAGAGGCGACGCCCGTAAAAAACAATAATGCTGAAGAAATTGTATAAAACCGATAATTCATGTCTTGGCGAATGCGGCTAAATTGACTTAGCGGAATGGAAATCGAATAAAATGCTTGTCATCATTTTACCTTAGGTTGACCCGCAATTAATAAAAATGTACGTTTCCAGCTCAGACCGCCGCTTGGCGGAGCTTGTCGATTGGCTCAATAACGACGTCGCTCTCGATATACAACAAATCACCCCGGCTTCCAGCGACGCTAGCTTTAGGCGATATTTCCGAGTTGAGCACCGGGACGGCTGCCACATTGCCATGGATGCACCACCGGACAAGGAAAATACCGAACCGTTCGTACGCATCGCCGGATTGCTGAAACCGAGCGATATTCATATCCCGAATATCTATCAACAGAATAGCCGACAAGGTTTTCTGTTGCTGGAAGACTTAGGCTCCACAAGCTTTCTCGACCGCTTACAAACCGGCGATGCAGAACTGTTGTATCGACAAGCCATGGACAGCTTGTTCAAATTGCAAACCGGCGTAAATCCGCTCGATTGCGGCTTGCCGGTTTACGACAGCGCTCTGCTACTGCGGGAACTCGGTATTTTTTACGAATGGTTTTTGGAAAAACTATTGGGCATTACGATTCCCCATACGCTCGCGACATCTCTCAACGCTATCTTGATCGATTCGGCACTTGAACAGCCGCAAGTCTGCGTGCACCGCGACTTCCACTCGCGCAACCTGATGGTGCTGGAACACAACTCACCGGGCGTTATCGACTTTCAAGACGCCGTCGTCGGCCCTATCAGCTACGATTTGGTGTCGCTGCTGCGCGACTGTTACATCGCTTGGCCCGAACAGCAAGTCATCAGCTGGGCCCAGCAATATCATCAACGCCTGTTGTCAGCCGGACTGCTGAAAGCCGATTTCAATCAATTCAAACGCTGGTTCGATCTGATGGGCATGCAACGCCACCTGAAAGCCGTTGGTATTTTCGCCAGACTGCATCTGCGCGATGGAAAATCCGATTATTTGGCCGACATTCCACGCACCTTGGCTTATATCACCAGGGTTTGCGGGCTCTATCCCGAGTTAACCGAGATGCAGCGGTTTCTGCAAGAACAGGTGCTGCCGCGTGTCGAGGCATCTGCATGAAGGCAATGATTTTAGCGGCCGGGCGCGGCGAAAGAATGCGGCCCTTGACCGACCACACCCCCAAACCCTTATTGAAAGCCGCCGGTAAGGCGCTGATTGAATACACCCTGGAAAACCTGGCACACGCCGGCTTTACCGAAATCGTCATCAACATCGCCCATCTAGGCGCGCAGATTAAAGACTATTGTGGAGATGGTAAGCGCTGGAATGTTTCGATTGAGTATTCAGATGAAGGCGAAACCGCGCTGGAAACCGCCGGAGGCATTGCCAAGGCCCTGCCTTTACTGGGCAATGAGCCGTTCCTGGTGCTTAACGCCGACATTATTTGCGATTATCCCTTGGCCAACTTGCGAACCCAAGCCATTGATCTGGCTCATTTGGTGATGATCAATAATCCGCCGCATCACCCGGAAGGTGACTTTTCGCTGAATGCCGACGGTGTATTGTCGGAACAAGGTTTAAACAAACTCACCTTCAGCGGCATCGGCGTTTATCACCCCAAGTTGTTTGCCAACATCCCGGTCGCCCCGTTAAAACTGAGACCGGTGTTAAACCTTGCCATGCAACAACAGCGGATTAGCGGCGAGAAGTTTTCCGGCCTGTGGATGGACATAGGCACACCGGAACGCTTGGCAGAGCTGAGTGAGCATCATTCACGCCTCAGGGGCCGACATGCCGCGGATGGCATGTATTAGAAAGGTTTGACGACGGCCAGCAAAATTATGGCGACTAAAAACAATACCGGAATCTCGTTGATCCAGCGGAAATACACATGCGAATGCCGGTTGCGATCATGCTTGAAATCCAGCAGCCATTTGCCGCAAAACACATGGTAAACCACCAGCAAGCCCAACAAACCCAACTTTAGATGTAGCCAACCGCTGCCGGCATATAGCATCCAGGCATAATCGCCCAACATCCACACACCAAAGATAAAGGTACAAATCATGCCCGGCGTCATGATGCCGTAGTACAGTTTGCGTTCCATGACTTTGAAGCGCTCGTTGCTGATACTGTCGTCGCTCATTGCGTGATAAACAAATAACCTGGGCAAATAAAACAAGCCGGCAAACCAGGTCACCATAAAAATCAAATGTAAGGCTTTTAACCAGAGCATGAGGTTCCCGAGACTGACTAACGTAAAATTTCGGTGGTCACCGGCGCGGGCATGCCCGGTAACGCGGTGGGAGGCGCGACAATCAACACCCGATTACTGTTTTGTTGCGCTTGTCTTTCCAAAGCTGCCGCTTGACGTTGTTCCGCTTCAACTTGCTGCTGCTGAGCAATCGCACTTTGCTTTAGGGCATTTGTCGATTCGGTTTGGTTTTTCAGTATCGCATCGCGTCTTTCAGCTTCCAGTTTGGCGGCTTTGGCAGCTTCCTGTTCGTTTTGCAGGGCTTCCAGCTTGGCTTTGGCCGCTGCCTCTTGCGCTTCATTGGCTTGAATATCCAACTGCACGGTCTTATCGCTGGTTTGGCAAGGCTTGGCTTGATAAATGGTTTTGCCGTCCTTGCCGATACATTTAAATACTTCCGCGCTTGCCGAGTGATAACTCAGAACCATCGCCAGCATAATTAACACCCTCATCGCACACCTCGCCAAAACGCCATTTGCACGGGCCATAGTTTAGGGTAAAAATTCAGTCTGTTTTCAATAGTTAGGAAAAATCCTTGCGCCAAAATAGCTTATGTCGTTATCCGGCTAGTCAAATCGATTAGGTCCCCAGATCTTGCTCGGTCATCTCCGCCAACGCATCGCGATGTTCGCGGCGAATTAATATTAGGTTTCTGGCATACACAAAAGTACCGGGCAATTGACCCAGAATAATCACGGGATCCACTCGGTGAATACCGTAAGCCAATACGATGACCCCGCCCGACAAACTGAAATACCAAAAACTTACCGGAATCATGCTCTTCTGGTGCCGCTCGCTGTGTATCCATTGCACGATAAAACGCATCATGAACAAGGTCTGGCCCACCAAACCGATGCTGAGCCAAATGATGTCATTCGAGTCCATGATGGATAAGTGGTGCTGCCATTTATCCGCCAAATGCGTAAAAAAATAAACGATTCCATTTTCCATGTTAACGACTCCTAAAATACTCCGGAACAAACGGGTTGAACCAGCAACTAGCCACGCTGAATCTCGCTGACAATCGGCAGGCTATGGCGTTTTTTCAACCAAACCACGCCTAGCAAGTCGACGATGCCAACCAGCGCCCGATCCAAGGTTCCGTACTTCGATGTGCCAAAATTTCTCGGCCTATGATTTACTTTTACGGAAATGACATTCCCGCCCGCCATCCGGATTAACGCCGGCAAGAAACGGTGAATATGATCAAAATAAGGCAAGGCCAAAAACTTATCGCGCAGAAATAACTTCAAGCCGCAACCGGTATCCGGCGTGGCGTCATGCAAAATTGACTGCCGCACCGCATTGGCAAATTTAGAGGAAAACTTGCGCCAACCGGTATCGTTGCGCTTATGCCGAAAGCCGGCCAGCATCCACAATTGGCTGTCGTTTTGCTCGCGCCAGGCCGCGACCAGATGGGGTATATCGGCCGGATCGTTCTGGCCGTCGCCGTCCAAGGTGGCAATCCATGGGTAACGCGCCGCCGACACCCCGGTGTGCACTGCACGGCTTTGTCCGCAACTGCGTTGATGCGTCAGCACGCGCAGAGTCGGATATTGCTGCATTGCACCTTGCAGTTTTAGGCCGGTGTTATCGGTACTACCGTCGTCCACAAAAATCATTTCATAGGTTTCCCCATCGCCCAGCGCACGATGGATTTCCTCGATCAGCAATTCGACATTGTCCGTTTCATTGTGAACGGGGACTACTACGGAAATCTTCATATCTTGGTAAAAGTTGAAAAAGTTGTGAATTGTATCAAACGCTTATACACGGATAAGAATTTTGTACAGGTTTGAGTTATAGGGGCTTGACATCAGCAGCCTGCCCCGCGCGCCGAAATACCAGCCAATATTCCCGATGCGGCAGTAGATATACGACGTCGCTAGGCTGGTTTTTTTCCAGGGAAATCAAATAACCGTCCGCATGCTGTGCCGCCCAATCGGCAAGCCGTTCAGCAGATAAAACCAGCAGTGGCTGGATTAATCGCCCCAAGAAATTGAATTGCCCTTGGTAATTGCCAACATAGACATAAGGAATATGCTGATCGTTAAAGCTTTTCACTTTTAACGCAGCGGGTTGCAGGTCGTATGCCGGGCCGGCATAACGAAAGAAAAATATAAATCCGACAAAAATTGCCGCCACCAACGCAGTCGAGATTGCCGCAACCGACAACGTGCGCTTAATCCAAACCAATAGCGCCAACATCATGGCAATAGCCAACACACTCAAACCCCATGCCGGCTGCACAGTCTGAACCCAGTTCAATTTCGACAAACCCGGTACCTTGGGCAGATAAACTAAAAACACCCCGATTGCGCCGAACAGCAATGGCAGCAACCACTCGCCGCCCAATCTCGGCTTTTGGGTATTCGCCACCACCCTGGCTACCAACAACGCAAACGCCGGCAACATCGGAATCAAATAATGAATCTGCTTGCTGGGCAACAGCGAGAACACCACAAAGGTTGATACCAGCCACACCAGACAGAAACGTAGACCGCGATCATTAAAAAATCGGCTGCCGCGCAAAATGCCCCAGAAATGCGGCCAGAACAACCAGGGGAACAAAAACATCGGTAAAAAAGGCAGATACCAAAACAGCGAACGGGTATGGATTTTGGTGCTGACTGCGCGATCAGCGGTCTGATGCCACAATATCGCGTTGGCGTATTGCTCACCACCGGCAATGGCAGCCGGAATCGCCCAAACCAGGGCTATCGAAACTCCAATCAAGGCCGCGATCAACAAACCAGCACTCCAGCGACTGAACACAATCGAACGCGGAGCCCAAACAGCAACCAAAATTGCGGTAGGGATTAGATGCAAAAAAACCACAGGCCCTTTACTTAGAATACCGAACCCCACTGCTGCCGCAACCAGCACCCAACCCTTGCGCTCATCGCCTTGCACAACCTCCAGCAAGCCGAGCATTCCCAACAGCACCCAGCTAGTCAGCAGAATATCAAACATGATAGACGTGGCGAATAAGGTCCACAGCAAGGTTGCAATCAAGACCCACGGCGCAGCCATTGCTACCGCAGTTTGCTCCGGCCAAAGTTTTTCCGCCAATTTTCGCGTCAGCAACAGATTTGCCAAAGCAGCCAACGGCCCGACCAAACTCGGCCACCACTGATTAACGCCGAATATCCACCACCCGGCGTGAATCAGCCAAAATAATAAAGGCGGTTTATGGCTGTAGGTTTCGCCATTCAAATACGGCACCAGGAAGTCGCCGCGCAGCCACATCTCCCAAGCCACACTGAGATAGCGCGTTTCATCGATGGGAATGGTCGAGCGAAAATAAACGCTTGCGGACAACAGCAGCCAAAGCGGCAGGATGCCCCAGCGGTAAATCAGTTTATCGGGTATGGTCATTTTTCGAGAAAATATCGATTCGGGGCATGGGTCATCCAAGCGACCAGAATCACGCCAGCGTTATGACAAAAGCTTAAGCCAATTTCATGCCAACACTATTACAGCCGACAAAGCCCGAGACATCTCAAGCCGACATCAAAAGGCCGAGAGGATCGGTTGAAACAAACCGTTAAGCGGGTTGAATTGCCCCACTTATCACAAGGGATCAGGCGGCCACTAAGCGCCATGGCAAACTCTCTCCAGCCCGTAATGGGGTAATAGTGTCATCGGTATTGGCATAGGCTTCCGGCACGATCCAGGCTTGTTTTTCCAACGTAACGCTCGCAGAGTTGCGCGGCAAACCATAAAAATCCGCACCATAAAAACTGGCGAAGCCTTCCAGCTTGTCCAGTGCGCCAACCTGTTCGAAAGCTTCGGCATACAATTCCAATGCCGCATGCGCGCTGTAACAACCGGCGCAACCGCAGCTATTTTCTTTCAAGCCGGTCAAATGCGGCGCGCTATCGGTACCAAGGAAAAATTTGGGATTACCGCTGGTAGCCGCTTTTATCAAGGCTTGGCGATGATGCTCGCGCTTTAAAATGGGCAAACAATAGTAATGCGGCCGGATACCGCCCGCCAAAATGGCATTGCGGTTATAGAGCAAATGCTGTGGGGTAATAGTCGCGGCGATATTCTCGGATACAGCTTCGACAAATTGCACCGCTTCCTGGGTCGTCAGATGCTCTACAACGATGCGTAGTGCCGGAAATTGCCGGGTGAGCTTGCTTAACTTGTTATCGATAAACAGTTTTTCGCGATCAAAAATATCGTATTCCGCATCCGTCACTTCACCGTGGATTAACAGCGGTACGCCGTGTTGCTCCATCGCCGCAAATAAAGGATAAGCCGCTTCAATGTCGGCGACACCGGCATCGGAATTGGTGGTTGCACCGGCCGGATATAGCTTGAAGGCATGAACATGCTCGGCATCGGCCACCTTTTTGATTTCCTCAACGGAGGTACTTGCCGTTAGATACAAAGTCATCAAAGGCTGAAACGTGGAGTCTGGCGGCAAAGCGGCCAAAATTTCCTGCCTGTAAAGCAAAGCCTGCGCGACCGTGGTGACCGGGGGTTTTAAATTCGGCATGATAATGGCGCGACCGAACTGCCTGGCAGTATGCCCGATCACCGTTTTTAAAATACTGCCGGTTCTGACGTGCAAATGCCAATCATCAGGTTGGCGAATGGTCAATTTATCCATAATCTCCGGGCGTTTTCATTTAAAATAGCTAGTTATTCTAACATTAAGGGCCTTGAAAATTTAAAACCCCGCCCTTAGTAAGCCGATTTAAACACTTTCAACTGGAGAAGCAGATGCCTATTTACGAATACCAATGCAATGCTTGCGGACATGAACACGAAGCCCTGCAAAAACTGGGTGCAGAGCCCTTAATCGTTTGCCCGGCCTGTAATGAAGCGGAATTAAAAAAGAAAATTTCCGCAGCGGGATTTCGTTTGAAAGGCGGCGGCTGGTACGAAACCGATTTTAAAAGCGGCAACAAGAAAAACGTCGCCGGCGAAAGCAAAGCCCCGGAAAAAGCCAGCAGTTGCAGCGGCTGCCCGAACCATAACCATTAGGAAACCCTTGGTAGCTGCCAGTTTTTGTAAAATGACTGGCACTTCCTAATTTTTACCTACCCCCGTATTTTGATTAACCCGAGAACAACTATGCGTAGCCACAAGTGTGGAGAATTGAACACCCAACATCTAGGTCAAACCGTTGCCCTGTGCGGCTGGGTACATCGTCGTCGTGACCACGGCGGCGTTATTTTTATCGACTTGAGAGACCGCGCCGGCTTGGTGCAAGTGGTGTTCGATCCCGATATGGCCGAAAGCTTTGCGATTGCCGAGCATGTGCGTAGCGAATACGTGCTGCGTATCGAAGGTATCGTCCGAGACCGGCCTGAAGGCACGCATAATCCCAATATGTCCACCGGCCAAATTGAAATATTGGGTAAACACATTGAAGTTCTGAACGAAGCCGAAACCCCGCCGTTCCCTCTGGAAAGCGACATCGACGTCAACGAGGAAACCCGTTTGCGTTTCCGTTACATCGACTTGCGTCGCACCGCGATGCAGCAAAAAATGAAGGTGCGCCGCGATGTAACCCGCAATCTGCGCCAATACCTGGACGATCACGAATTTTTCGAAATCGAAACACCGTATCTGACCAAGGCTACACCAGAAGGTGCGCGCGATTACATCGTACCCAGTCGTACCCATCAAAATTCGTTCTTTGCTTTACCGCAATCGCCGCAGCTATACAAACAGTTGCTGATGATTGCCGGCATGGACCGCTATTACCAAGTCGTGCGTTGCTTCCGCGACGAAGATTTGCGGGCTGATCGCCAGCCGGAATTTACTCAGCTGGATATCGAAACGTCATTCATGAACGAGCAGGAAATCATGGCGGTGATGGAAGAAATGATCCGCCGCTTGTTCAAGGACATAATCGACGTGGATTTGGGCGACCAATTCCCGGTCATGAGTTATGCCGAAGCCATGAATCGTTACGGTTCGGATCGTCCTGACCTGCGCATCCCGCTGGAATTGGTGGATATAGCCGAGGAAATGAAAGGTGTGGACTTCAAAGTCTTCTCCGGCCCCGCCAACGATCCAAACGGCCGCGTCGTGGCAATGAAATTGCCTGAAGGCGGCGACTTGAGCCGCAGTGTGATCGACGATTTGACCAAATTTGTCGGCATTTACGGCGCAAAAGGCTTGGCCTATATCAAAGTCAACGACTTGGCGGCCGGCGTCGAAGGCTTGCAATCACCCATCGTGAAATTCGCCCCTGCTGATGTCTGGGCCAAAGTTATGGCAAAAGTTGGCGCTCAAAACGGCGACCTGATTTTCTTCGGTGCCGACAAAGCCGGCATCGTCAACGAAGCGATGGGCGCACTGCGCGTCAAACTCGGCCTGGATCGCAATCTGATTACCGGTCCCTGGAAACCGCTTTGGGTCGTGGACTTCCCGATGTTTGCCTGGGACGAAAAAGCCCAACGCTACACCGCGATTCACCATCCGTTCACCGCGCCGAGCTGCTCGGTGGAAGAGCTGGTCGCCAATCCCGGCACCGCATTGTCGCGCGCTTACGACTTGGTGTTGAACGGCACCGAAGTTGGCGGCGGTTCGATCCGGATCAACCGCACCGCGATGCAGCAAACCGTATTCGACATTCTGGGTATCGGCTACGAAGAAGCCCGCGAAAAATTCGGCTTCCTGCTGGATGCCTTGAAATACGGCGCACCACCACACGGTGGTATCGCCTTTGGTTTGGACCGCCTGGTGATGTTAATGACCGGCGCCAGTTCGATCCGCGACGTCATTGCATTCCCGAAAACCCAGACTGCCGCCTGCCCGCTGTTCAACGCTCCAGCTTTAGTCAGCGAAGAACAATTAAAAGAATTGGGCATTAGACTCCGTACCCCTGCCGGCAAAACCGAAAAACAGGATTAAAGCAATTACCAGGGCGGACTAGATTGTCCGCCCTTTTTCCCTGCCAAGCTTACTACCCGAATATCTTGCCAGACTGCTAACCAAGGTATTGATATACGTCAAAAAACCCCACTAAATACCCGTTGACTTTTTTTGTCAAATTGATAAGTTAATCACGTTGTTTTTATTAAATAACAGATCCCGGTTGCGGATCTTCGCATGGCATAAGGATTACCGCCCAACACTCCGAATGAGGAGGGGGATGCTATGAATAAAATAACTCCACATCTACTTCGCGATTTGAACGCCACCCTTCCTGAGGGTGCAGAGTGCTATCTGTGCGGCGCAGTCAGAAGAGCGCTACACCATTACCGCAAGGGTCGCGAACCCGTGGCCTACCTAGACAAAGATCAAGCTCTACCGGTGCTAGCCCATCGCCTTGGCCGCGGCCTTAGACGCTTTTTCGTAGACGACATACAAACAGCGCTAGATGCTGCAGACCATCCGGACCAGCAAAAAAGCTCGCTCAGCTGGCCCTACTAAATAAATCGATTAATCGTTTTTAGGGACACCTACCGACTACATCCCCCTTCGACGAAGGGGGAGTTTTTTCAAGCCTTTCAACATTGAGCCTCAAACGCGGACCGGAAAAGCCAGCACATCACTGATAGACTCGCTGCCCAGAGCAATCATCAGCAGCCGATCCAAACCAATTGCTACCCCGCTGCAATCCGGCAAACCGAATTTCAATGCCTGCAAAAATGCTTCATCTTTGCTAACTACCGGCAAGTCATGGCTTAGCCGATAAGCAATTTCCTTATCAAAACGTGCCTCCTGTTCAACAGGATCGGCCAGCTCATAAAAGCCGTTGCCCAACTCCACACCGTTGATGAACACTTCAAAACGCTCACTGATCATTGGATCATCGACATGCAGACGCGCCAGCGAAGACTGTATCGCCGGATAGCTATGCAGCAAATAAATCGTATCTTTATCCATCGTCCGCTGGACACAATGGCTAAAAATAAAATCCAGCCACAAGGCATGATCGTCGCCGCATAGGTCGACAGCCTCCGGAAGCGCATTCGCAGCCGCATAAGCCCGATAGTCGCTGATGCAAAATGCCAAGGGATCCAAGCCGGTGGCGTCCAAAAATAGTTGTTGGTAGCTGATTTGTTTGGTTGACAATGCGGCATGAAAAGGTTGCAACAACTGCAACAATAATTCGGCGACTTCCGCCATCAATTGCCGCAAATCGTAGCCGACCCGATACCATTCCAAAATCGTGAATTCCGGATTGTGGTAGCGCCCGGCTTCGCCGTTCCTAAAGGCCTTGCAGATCTGATAAATACTGCCGCTACCAGCGGCCAACAGCCGTTTCATCGCGAACTCAGGCGAGGTTTGCAGAAACAGGGTGGGCTGGCTGGGGGGGAAGTTAAACTGGCTGCTGAAAAAATCCAGCTGCGGATCGGTACCGGTGGCTGGGCACAATAGCGGCGTCTCGACTTCCAACACATCCCGTGCCTCGAAAAAACGCCGTATCGCCGCCAGCATTTGCGCGCGAGTGCGCAAATGCACCAGTGGGCAGCTCGGCTGCCAGCTTACCGTCACTCTTTGACGCGGGAGACGTATTCGCCGGTTCGGGTATCGACTTTAATGACTTCGCCGATTTGCACAAACAAGGGTACGCGCACCACGGCACCGGATTCCAGGGTTGCCGGTTTACCGCCACCGCCGGATGTATCGCCCTTCAGACCGGGATCGGTTTCGGTGATGGCCAATTCTACGAAATTGGGCGGGGTAACCGATAACGGTGAGTCGTTCCACAAGGTCATCGTGCAAATATCTTGCTCTTTCAGCCATTTAATGGCATCGGACACCGCATTTTTATCGGCTTGGTACTGCTCAAACGTATCGGGCACCATGAAATGCCAGAATTCGCCATCGCTATACAGATACTGCATTTCTTTATCAACGACGTCCGCACCTTCGACGGTATCGCCGGATTTAAAGGTACGTTCGATGACGCGGCCGGTTTTCAGATTTCTGATCCTGACCCGATTGAACGCCTGCCCCTTACCCGGCTTCACAAACTCGTTTTCGATAATCGAACAAGGGTCGTTGTCCAGCATGATTTTCAAACCGCCCTTGAACTCGTTGGTGCTAAAAGTCGCCATTTTTTCCTCGTGAAACAAATAATAGTCGGACGATTATAATGGATAAGATTTTTAATCGGAAACCGGAGCAGCATTGAACACCCAAACCGCCGGCTGGCAACAGGCGCTGGCCGACGCATTTACCAGCGTCGAGGCCCTTTGTGACTATTTGAATATTTCAACAGACAGCGTGGCATTGCTGCCGGATTTCAAAGCCTTTCCGCTCCGTGTGCCGCGCGGCTTTGCTGATTGCATGCGCCGCGGCGATCCAAATGACCCCTTGCTGAGACAAGTGCTGCCGACTCAGAACGAACTGATCGACTATCCGGGCTACAGCCATGATCCGGTAGGCGACCTAGGCGCGGTCGCCGAAGCAGGCATCATTCATAAGTATCACGGCCGGGTATTGTTGATCAGCACCGGCGCTTGCGCAGTGCACTGCCGGTATTGTTTTCGGCGCAATTTCCCTTATGCGGAGTTGCAGTTGTCAACGCAAAAAATTCAACAAGCGCTTAGCTACATCATTAGCCATCCGGAAATCAGCGAAGTCATCCTCAGTGGCGGCGACCCCTTGCTGCTAAATGACGAAAAACTCGGCCAGCTGTTGGCGCGGTTAGGTGAGATTGAACATGTCAAACGTATTCGCATTCATAGCCGAGTGCCCATCGTGTTACCAATGCGCATCACCCAACCACTGCTCAACTTTTTCTCCAGCCTGTCGCAACAAGTTGTGATGGTATTTCACGCCAATCATGCGAATGAGCTGAGTGCTGCCGTTGGAGCTATTTGCGGCGATTTACGCCGCCACGGCATCACTTTATTGAACCAAAGCGTTCTGCTAAAGGGAGTTAACGATGCCGGCCGCACTCTCTGCGAACTGAGCGAAAAGCTATTTGATCTGGGGATTTTGCCTTACTACCTGCATTTGTTGGACCACGCCAGCGGCACCGGTCATTTTGAAGTATCCGAAATCGCCGCCCGGCAATTGCTCGAAGATATGCAAAGCCATCTACCCGGTTATCTGGTTCCCAAACTGGTTAAAGAACAGGCCGGAGCAGCCTATAAAATCCCAATTTGCTGAGCACCGGACAGTTTTCCGGCGACATGGATTCACATTTACCGATACCCGGTCTAAGATTTTTCCCGTCCCTCCCGGCCAGATCCCCGACATCAGCAAACTATGACAGATAAACTTGCCAATACTGCCAATCAGATACGCCGGTTCGTGCTGGTCGCAGTGTGTTTACTGTTGATAGGTGGGATTACCGTTGTGCTCTATCAAAACATAAACGGCACGAGTGAGCTGACCAAAATATTGATAGTTTTGCTGCCCGGACTGGCTGTCTTGTTGATTTTTAGCGAACTGCTGTCAAATCGGCAAATTTTATCCTCCGGACTGACACCCATCGGCGACTTTTACGACCATCTCGCCCAATCCGCCATCGTGGTCGATAATCAGGGGATTATTCGCCATGCCAACCAGGCAGCCGCTTTGTCGGTGGGCAAGTCCCCGGCGGAATTAGTCGGACAAACCATACACGCCTGGTTTCACCCGACCCACCATGCCGAAACAGAGTGCCCCTTATGCCAACATATCATGGCCGGCAAGGCTATGCAGGCCAGCGACTTTGCCTTTCCAAATCAAACATGGCAGCAAATCTCGCTTACCCGTCTGTCCACACATAACAACAGCGAATTAATTCAGTTCCATATCGACATCACGCCGCGAAAACAAATTGAAGAACAATTGGCCCTGGTCATAGACGGCGCCCAGCTAGGCTACTGGGATTGGAATTATCTAAGCGGCGAACATTCCGTGAATCAACGTTGGCTGGACATGTTGGGCCTCAGCCATGACGAGCTGGATAACTATGTCAGCGACTGGGACAAACGCCTGCATCCGGACGACAGACAACGAGTGAAACAGTTCGTTGCCAAACATATAGCCTCCGACCGCCCCTATGTCGTGGAATTTCGCATGCGCCATAAACTCGGCCATTGGGTATGGATACAAGGCTCCGGCGCCGTTGTCGCGTACGATCCGGTCAGCGGCGCTCCAAGCCGGCTATGCGGCACGCACCAAGACATCAGCGTGCGTAAACAGTCGGAGCATAATCTGCAACGCGCCTATCAAATTATCAGCCAGAGCGCGGCAGTGGTATTGAAATGGAATAATTCCGAAGGATTACCGATAGAATTCGCCACTGAGAACGCCCGCCAGCTATTCGGCCATAGTGTCGAACAATTGATTACAGGCAATCTGTTTTATCTCAACCTGATCCATCCTGACGATGTCGGGGTTTTCCTTCGCGAGATAGCCACCTGCCGCAACGATCCGGACTGTTCCGAAATAGCGCATCAACCCTATCGGATCGTCGCCCAAAACGGCGGCATAAAATGGGTGCAAGACCGCAAGATGGTGGTGCGCAACGAGCAAGGCAAGATTATCGACTATCAGGGTCTGGTGAGTGACATCACTCAGCAGCGCCAGCAATCCAGTGTGATTAGGAATATCGTCTCCAGCAACCTGCCGCAAAGTGCCGCGTCGCTGCTGGATAATCTGACACTATTGACCGTGGAAACCCTGGGAGCCGATTTTGCATTAATTGCCGAAACAACGGGCAATGGGCGTGCCCGTAGCCTATCGCTTTGCGCAAAAGGCAAAATTGTCGGTAACCGCGAATTCAGCCTGGATAATTCGCCTTGCCGCGAGGTGGCCGCCGGCACTATTTGTTGTGTCGAACATAATGTAGCGGAACGATTCCCCGACGCCGACTGGCTGCGACGCCAACAAATTCAAGGTTATCTGGGCATTCCATTACACGACAAACAACAAAATAGTTTCGGATTTATCTCGGTATCCTACTGTCGGCCGATTCCCGATACTACCTTTGCCACAGACACCCTGAAATTATTCGCGTTGCAAATTACCGCCGAACTGGAACGCAGCCGTGCCATCAATGCACTGCAAGACCAAAAACAGCGCTTACTGGATGCACAAAGTATTTCCCATATCGGTGATTGGCATTGGCATTTGCCGGACAATCACTTTAGCTGGTCGGACGAAATGTATCGGATCACCGCAACCAGTAAAGCTGTTTTTACCCCCAACTTTTCCAGCATTTTAAGCACGCTGATTCATCCGGACGACCAAAGCTTCTTCAAAACATCGATGCAAAACGCGATCAGTAGCGGCAGTCTCGATTTCAGACATCGGATAGTGCTCGGTAACGACCAAATTCGTCATGTCCACCAACGCGGACAAGTTATTCGCGACGTTAATGACAAACCCACTGGCGTTCAAGGCACCATGCAAGACATCACCGACCGCCTGCAAACCGAGCAACGGCTGTTGGAAGCCAAGCAGCAGGCAGAACAGGCAACACGGGTAAAATCGGAATTTCTCGCCAATATGAGCCACGAAATCCGCACGCCGATGAATGCCATTATCGGCTTGGTTGAATTATGTCTGAACAGCAGCATCTCCGCCAAACAGCGCGACTACCTGGAAAGAGTGGAAACCGCCTCGCGCTCGTTGATGACCATCATTGATGACATTCTGGATTTTTCCAAAATGGAAGCCGGAAAAATGCAACTGGAATCCGTACCTTTTCTATTGGAAGAAATGCTGGACAAGGTGTTTTCCACGATGTCGGAACTTTGCGCCAGCAAAGGCATAGCCTTGATTCGCCCACCTAAGACGCTAACTTTTCTCCCGGTGATCGGCGACCCGCAACGGCTAAGGCAAATTTTTATCAATCTGATCGGGAATGCGATCAAATTTACCGAACATGGCGAGGTAAGAGTCACGCTCACCGAACTTAAGCGCTCTGCGCAACAGACTTGTTTGCAGTTTAGTATCAGCGATACCGGCATCGGCATGAATGCAGAAAAACAAGCCAAACTATTCCAGGCGTTCAGCCAAGGCGACAGTAGCGTCACACGTCATTACGGCGGCACGGGCTTGGGCCTGATCATTTCCAAACAATTGGTTGAACAAATGGGCGGAACGATAAGCGTCGCCAGCCAAGAAAACCTAGGCTCGACATTTACCTTTAGCGTCAAACTGGGCATTACCAGCCTTGCTTCGATACGCAATGCGCAATACCAACAAAAGCTTCCCCTCGATACTGGGAAATTGCAACATATCAGCGGCGCCCGAATATTGCTGGTTGAAGACAACGAAGTGAATCGAATTGTGGCCATAGAGTTGCTGGAACAAGCACATTTGCAAGTCGACGTGGCCGAAAACGGCGAAATCGCCTTGGGCAAACTGCAACAAACCACTTACGACTGCGTGCTAATGGATGTGCAAATGCCGGTGATGGATGGCTATCAAACCACCAAACAACTACGAACACTCCCCGGCTGTCAAACCTTGCCGGTCATAGCGATGACCGCTAACGCGATGAGTAATGATCGCAACAAATGCTTTCAAGCCGATATGGACGATTTCATCAGCAAACCGATATTACCGGAAACGCTTTACGCCACGCTGGCAAAATGGATCAAACCGCGAGCCGACGGGATACCCCAGACCGATCCCAACAGCGAACAGTTGGAAAGCAATCCGCTTCCTTATCTGTATGGCATAGACACCTCCGCCGGCTTACAACATACGGCCGGGAATCTTGCCGTCTATCGAAAAGTGTTACTAAAATTTGCTGAAAACCATGCGGATACCATGAACGAAATCGGCCAAGCCTTCATACATAACCAGTACGACAAGGCCTGTCAATTAGTCCATACTTTGAAAGGCTTAGTCGGCTCCCTCGGGGCGTTACAATTGCAAAGCCACTTAGTACGGCTGGAAGAGTCGCTAATCGATTTCCGCGCCAATATTGCCGACGTACCGTATATCGATAGTAATATTGCCGCCACAACACTGGAGATGAGCAAGGTTATCAGCAGTATCAACAGTAATTTGGCCAACAGCGAAAGCCACAGCGACGGTGAACCGCGCTACTCGACACTGGAAACTCGGCAACAGCTGGCCATATTGATTGATAAACTGCAAACCTTCGATTCCGACTCAGACCAGCAACTTGAGCGGATTATGCGCCATATCGATGATAAAGCTCTGCTGCAAATCTTATTGCCCATCAAAAAACAAATTGCCAATTACCAGTTTGTAGATGCCGCGCAAGCTCTCAACCACATACTGGAACATCGGAT
The DNA here is from genome assembly GCF_059331595.1 of Methylomonas sp. PHL2-19. Taxonomy (NCBI): domain Bacteria; kingdom Pseudomonadati; phylum Pseudomonadota; class Gammaproteobacteria; order Methylococcales; family Methylococcaceae; genus Methylomonas; species Methylomonas sp. PHL2-19. The sequence goes on along the minus strand of NZ_CP196839.1, from coordinate 1,914,690 downwards.
ATAGGAAAATGGAAAGTAGAAACACGCATACCATTCTGGCCGTGGATGATAGCCCGGAAAATCTGGATCTTATCAAGAATATTCTCGAACCCCATTACACGGTAAAAGTAGCCGTGCATAGCGAACTGGCGTTACATATCGCCACCAGCCAGCTTCCCGATCTGATCCTACTGGACATCATGCTGGACGACATGGATGGTTATGAAATATGCCACCAGCTCAAGTCGTCGGATAAAACCCGCAATATTCCGATTATTTTTCTGACCGCTAAACACTCGGAAGAAGATGAGGTACACGGTTTTCGAATCGGCGGTAGCGACTACATCACCAAACCGTTTTCGCCATCGATTGTTTTAGCAAGAGTACGCACTCAAATACAACTAAAAACTAAATCCGATTTATTGGAAAAACTGGCATCGCTGGATGGACTGACCGAGATACCCAACCGCAGAGCGTTTGACGCCGCCCTGGAACGCCAATGGAACCAGTCCAAACGCACCGGCATGCCGCTCTCGTTGTTAATTGCCGATATTGACAATTTCAAACAATTTAACGACTACTTTGGCCACCCTATGGGCGACGAGTGCCTGAAACGGGTGGCGCGTGCGTTACAAACCATTACCCACAGACCCGAAGACTTGGTAGCAAGATTGGGCGGTGAAGAGTTCGCCATCCTGCTTCCCAACACCGACAGCATAGGCGCCCTGATGCGTGCCGAGCAGTACCGCGAAGCCATAGAGAATCTGAAAATACGGCACACACAGAACAATCCCAACAATTTCGTGACCATATCCCTCGGGGTTGCGACGCTACAGGCCCACACGTTCGACGACGTTGCCAGTTTATTGAAAGCAGCGGACGATGCGTTATATCAGGCCAAGCATCAAGGGCGGAATCGTATCTGCGCGAATAACTTGTCCAACGGCAGGTAGTTTAGAGATCTGCGCGTCGTTCCCGTTTCCGAAAGCGTCTATAATCCCCGCTAATCCACTCGATACCTTATTACCTCGGCTTTTTGTTTATGCATCTTTACCTCGACTTTAATGCTTCCTATCTTGCCGCGTTTGTAATGGGTTTATTCAGCAGCCTGCATTGCATAGGCATGTGCGGCTCCATTATCGGCACCCTGACTTACAGCCTGAAACCCGAACTTCGTAACGATAAACGCCGTCTGTTCGGCATCGTGCTGAATTACAACATCGGTCGGGTTCTCAGCTACGCGATGGCCGGTGCCTTGGTTGGCGTGCTGGAGGCCTTCTTAACTTTACCTTTTGCTCAAGGCCAAGCGCACAGATTTTTGCAACTCCTCTCCGCCGTGGTGATGGCGGGTGCAGGGCTTTACCTTGGCGGCTGGTTTCCGTATTTTGCCTATATAGAAAAAATGGGCGCACGCTTCTGGAAACTGATCGAACCATTCGGCCGCCGATTGATTCCGGTACAAAACCGCACCCAAGCTTTGTTGTTTGGTATGGTGTGGGGCTGGCTACCCTGTGGCCTGATTTATACGGCATTGGCACTAGCAGTTACCACGGGGAGCATTACCCACAGCGCGCTCACGATGTTAGCATTTGGATTGGGCACTTTACCTGCCGTAATGGGTGTCGGTATAATGACCTCATTACTGGCGAGGCTTTCGAAAATCCGGCACTTTAAACACGCGGTGGCAGCCTTGTTTATTATCTTTGCGCTATTGGCAGCCTTCCCATGGCTCTATCCGATGCGCGTTGAACACATCATGACGTTTTGAGAGGTTTTACAGTGGATAACTTCGATCCTATTATTGGACAATCTCCCGCAATCGAAGCATTGATTCGCAGCGCTCGTATCGTTGCGGCGACCGACGTTACCGTGCTGATCAAAGGCGAAACCGGCACGGGAAAAGAAGTACTGGCAACGGCAATTCAAAAGGATAGCCCGCGCGCAAATAAACCTTTCATCGCCTTAAATTGCGCAGCACTCCCTGAGGGTCTGGTTGAATCAGAAATATTCGGCCATAAGAAAGGCGCTTTTACCGGCGCAGTATCGGACAAGCAAGGTTTGTTTCAGGCAGCCGATGGCGGCACATTGTTTCTGGACGAAATCAATTCTTTACCCTTGGGAATCCAGGCGAAACTTTTGCGCTTTCTGGAGTCGGGAGAATGTTTACCCGTTGGCGGCACCAAACCCTACATGGTGAATGTGCGCGTGATTGCTGCCTCCAATGCCGACCTCACCAAGCTGATAGAAAACGGTCAATTTCGTCAGGACTTGTATTTCCGCTTAAATGTAGTGCCGCTGGAATTGCCGGCATTGCATCAGCGCACCGAAGATATAGAAATACTGGCGAAACACTTTTTCACACACTTCTCGGCCGCACATTCCCTGGAACCCCCTACTTTCAGTAGACAAGCCATAAAAACGCTGCGCAGCTACAAATGGCCGGGCAATGTACGTGAATTGCGCAATCTTTGCGAAAGACTGAGCATTCTGCTGGCGGGCAAAGTAATCGAGCCGGAAAATCTGCCCCACGAATTCAACCGCAGCGCAATAACAGTCAGCTCGGACTTTACTTTGCCGGAGTTGGGTCTACAACTAGATGCACTGGAAGCAGATATGATTCTGCAAGCTTTGAACAGAACCAAGGGCAATCGCAGCAAATCGGCGCGCTTATTGGGCATTTCCAGAGACACCTTGCTTTACCGGATTCAAAAGCACGGCTTGGCAACACACTAAGCCATACGGTTTACCGGGGCTGCATGGTTCAGCCCCAGCCTCCACCTAAACAGCTAACGCCGCCTGATCCACTGCACAGTAACATTATCGCTTTTACCTTGGGCTCGTAATACCGCCATTTTTGCCATCTTCTGCAACTCCGGCTTTCCGCTGCACTCTTGCGATAACGCCAACAATTCCTGTTCCTTTACAAACTCCCAAAAACCGTCGCTACAAAGCAGAAAGGTTTCGCCGCATTTCATCGGTGGGAAACAGGCAATATCCACCGCAGGCGTACTCAACACATTGATGCTTCGCGTGAGCTTATGCTGGTCGGGATGAACCCCCATCTCCCATTCGCTGATTTTTCCCTCGTTAAACAGTTGTTGGGGCACCGAATGATCTTTTGTACGCCATAGCACTTGCTCGGAATTGATCCGATAAACTCGCGAATCTCCGCAATGCGCCACTATCGCTCGCTCCTGGTCCAGATACAGAATTGCGCAGGTGGTGTGGGCATCGCTTGCAAACGGATCGTCGGCAAATAGTTCACTCATATTCCTAACAGCTTCCGCAATCCAAGCAGCCATGACCGTTTCTGCCTTCACTGAGGCTATATGAGCATGATATTTTTCCGCCAGAGCAATCAAGCTACGGCAAAAAAATTGTGACGCTTTTTCGCCGGAGTAATGTCCGCCTAATCCGTCAGCGACCACAAATAATGCGTAATCAGCGCACACCCGGTGCGCCATGCAATCCTGATTGACCTCGCGATTGCCTATCGAGGTTAATTGATAAAACTCTAGTTCGTTCTGCATTACATCAACCGTGTAAACGCGACTCCCGCATGACGCGCTTCATATCCCTGACCGCGCTACCCAAGCCGGAAAACAACGCTTGCGCAATCAAGGAATGACCAATGTTTAGCTCGACAATCTGCTCGATCCGGCAAATAGCTTCCACATTGGCGATATTCAAGCCGTGGCCGGCATTGACTTGCAATCCCGCTTGATGCGCATAAGCCGCAGCCGTGCGGATTCGTTGCAATTCTTGCTCCCGCGCTAGCTTGCTTGCAGCATCGGCATAACGGCCGGTATGTAACTCCACCACCGGCGCACCCGCCTTGACCGCCGCGTCGATTTGCCGACAATCCGGATCGATAAACAAAGAGACTTCTATATTCGCGTCCGCCAATTGTTGGCAGGCAGAACGCATCTTATCCGCGGCACCGGCCACATCCAGACCGCCTTCGGTCGTCAATTCCTCTCGGCGCTCGGGCACCAAACAACAAGCTTGTGGCTCGACCTTAACCGCAAACGCCAACATGGCTTCTGTCACGGCCATCTCCAGATTCAACCGGGTGTGCAACATATCCTTTAACAAATAAATATCTCTGTCCTGAATATGCCGCCTGTCTTCGCGCAAATGCGCGGTAATACCGTCAGCACCGGCTTGCTCGGCGATCAGCGCAGCCTGCACCGGCTCGGGATAACGAGTACCTCTAGCCTGACGCAAGGTCGCAACATGGTCGATGTTGACACCTAATAAGATGATTTGTTTTTCCATTGAATATAAGTCCGCAAGCGGATGAGAAAGAGGGATGAAAGACGGTCAACCTATCCTGATCTTTGTCTTTCGCCTATAAATACTTAATAATTTTTGCCAGGACATCCCTACTTTTCAACTGTCTGCCTTGCAAATGTCCATCCAGCATTTTTCTGAAGAGCAGTTTGGCTTCGAGCAGCGCGCGGCCTTCCAATGAAGCCCTTGCGGCCAATATTGACAAGGTTTCACCACCGATCAAACCTTCGTTATCCGCGACCATGCCGCAATCAGCTAAAAAATTGTAGCGCTGACCTATCTTGATGGGATTACCGTTAGCTTCCGAATCCATCGCAACGGCGTAGCCAGCTTCTTGCAATAAATCCAGTTCAAAATAACGCAGAGTCTGCTCGATACATTCACCAAGCAATAAACCACTCAAGCAGCGCTCGTAGCAGCTAAATATCTCGGGCTGGGGATCGTTTTTGTGCACGAATAGTTGCACCAGCTCGTTCACATAAAATCCGCAGTAAAGCGCCAAGCGCTCTAAAGGGTAGCTGTCGACGTATTCCACCTGAGACAGAATTTTTAGTTCGTTTTTATCGATAAAGGACAGCCGCAATGCACTGAAAGGCAATAACAACCCGGCTATTTTCGACTTTTCCTTACGCACACCCTTGGCAAGCATGGACATCACGCCAAAATCCCGCGTGAAGACCTCTAACAATACACTGGTTTCCCGGTATGGCCGATGCTGCAGAACAAACGCCGGCTGTAAATAAACGGCCGAGCCGCTCATTAATGGTCAAAATCGCTAAAACCTAAACTCTGCAAGGCGCGCTCGTTATCCGACCAACCCTTTTTCACTTTAACCCACAATTCCAGATAGACTTTTTGGCCGATCAATTTTTCAATATCAACCCGCGCCTCGCTACCGACTTTTTTCAACATTTCGCCTTGTTTACCGATGACGATGCTTTTTTGGCTATCACGCTCCACCAAGATGGCCGCGTATATTTTGCAAAGCTCCGGAAACTCCTCGTAACGTTCGATTTCGACAGTCAGCGCATAAGGTAATTCATCGCCTAAACGCCGAGTCAATTTTTCGCGAATAATTTCAGCGGCAAAAAAGCGCTCCGGCCTGTCGGTGATTTGATCTTCCGGATAAATGAGCTCGGCCTCGGGCAGCAACGCCATAATGTGCTGTTCCAGCACCTCAAGATTGGTATTTTTCAAGGCCGAAACCGGCACGATATGCTGAAACGGATATTTTTGCTGCGCCTCGGCGAAGAACTTCAGCACCGCATCCTTATCCTTGATTTTATCGACCTTGTTGATTGCCAAGATAACCGGCAGTCCGGCTTGCTCGAGTTTCTTGAAAATCTTCTCGTCGTAGTCGTGCCAATACAGGCCATCCAGCAACCAGATCACGACATCGACTCCCAGCAAGGTGCTGTCCGCAGTCTTATTCAGATAACGATTCAATACCTTTTTTTCGTCGCTGTGCATGCCCGGTGTGTCCATGAAGATGGCTTGACCAGCGGCTGTCGTCTTGATACCCAGAATTCGGTGCCGGGTAGTTTGCGGTTTTCTTGAGGTGATACTGAGTTTCTGACCCAGCAAGTGATTCATCAGCGTCGATTTGCCGACATTGGGCCTACCGATTAAAGCAACATATCCGCAGTTCATTTATCCCTGGATTGTAAAAAATTTAACATATTTTCGGCAGCAGCCTGCTCGGCCTTTTTTCTGGAAATACCCACGCCGTTGCGCGTTTCCGGTGTTAATGCGATGGTGCATTTCACTTCAAAGGTTTGGGCATGATCCGCGCCGGACATGCTGACCAATTCGTAAATCGGCAAGGGTTTACGGCTGGCTTGCATCAACTCCTGCAAACGAGTTTTCGGGTCTTTGGTCCAATCGTCTACTTTCAGCGCGGCCAGCTTGTCATCGAATAATCGCAATATCCACTGCTGACAAACCTCAACGCCTTGGTCTTTCAGCAAGGCCCCCATGATGGCTTCCAACGCATCCGACAAAATCGAATCTCTACGGAAACCGCCGCTTTTCAGTTCGCCGGAACCGAGAATTAGATAATCACCGATATTGTGCTGCCTGGCCACTTCCGCCAGCGAATTCTGATTGACCAAACTGGCCCGCAGCCGACTTAAGGCGCCCTCTCCCGCCTCGGGGAACAGTTCGTATAGTTTTTGGGCGATCACGAAGCCCAGCACGGAATCGCCCAAATATTCGAGACGCTCGTTGTTTCTGGCACCCATGCTACGATGAGTCAAAGCCATCGCAAATAAGCTGGGATCGTTAAAGGTTAAACCCAACTTACCGGCTAGAGTTTCAGGTTTTTTAATCACTTATTGCCAGCTTCGAATCCCTCGTGGAATTCAACCAACACACTCAAATTACCCATGATGGGCTCCACTCGCTCGTAGTCGATGTCAACCCGTACATAGCCGGGTTGCGCGACAATTTTGATATTGTCATTGGTGACGTGCTCTACATAATTCATATCAAAGCGTTTTTCCAAGCTACCCTTTATATCAGACTTAGTTTTAGTCACTATATCGGTAGTGTTTTCCACCGCTTTCAAGGCGTTAACTACGCGGCTATGATTAATATAAATCGGCGCAATTTTTAGAATCAATAAGGTAAAAAAACCAATTAACGCCAAAATAAAGGCAATGGACAGAAAGGTTAAACCGCGTTGTTTTTTTAATGATGACGGCATAACACTACCCCCGAGAAAAATTAGAAATAAACCGACGACTGTTGAGAGTCCACCGCATTAAGCATTGTTTTTTCGGATTATCTAACAGCAAACCGCTCAACGCAGCACTGTGCCTAGCCGGTCGAAAGCAATACCGTTATTTTGCCAGTCCCAATTCATCCAGATAAAAAAGGCTCTACCCACCAGATTAGCTTCCGGTACCGTACCCCAATAACGACTGTCATTACTGTTATCGCGGTTATCGCCCATGACGAAATACTGACCCTGCGGCACGACGAACACATCCTCTACAGACGAAGCCCCGTGACTTACCAGGATGGAATGCTCAACCCCCAACAAATCCTCTTCCAGCCGCTCAGCACCGCTCATATTGCTGCCCTGCCCGACGCCTTGATAACGCCCAAGCGACACTTGCTTGGCGGGTACGCCGTTGACGTAAAGCTTTTTATCAAAGTAAGCGACGCGGTCACCCGGCAAACCTATCACTCGTTTGATGTAATCGACTTCCGGCTGTTTCGGAAACCTGAACACCACGATATCGCCGCGCTTGGGCTCACCCATTTCGATAACCTTGGTGTTCAGCACCGGTAAGCGCACTCCATAACTGAATTTATTCACCAAAATAAAATCACCGACCAACAATGTCGGCATCATCGATCCCGAGGGAATCCGAAAGGGTTCGAACAGAAACGAGCGCAGCAACAATACGATCAACACCACCGGAAAAAACGAACGGGCATATTCGACCAATAGCGGCTCGTTCTCAGTAGGATAAGGTAGATTGGCCCGCTTCAGATATAAGGTATAGCCACCCCAGACAACGCCGGTGACAAAACTGGCTACCACCAGAAAAAATGAAAAATCGTAATCCATAATTGATCGTTATTACTCTTTATTGACCTGCAACACCGCCAGGAAGGCTTCCTGTGGAATCTCGATACTACCCACCTGCTTCATGCGTTTCTTACCGGCTTTCTGTTTTTCCAGCAGCTTTTTCTTACGGGTAATGTCGCCACCATAACATTTGGCTGTGACATTTTTGCGCATGGCTTTGACCGTAGAGCGGGCGATAACTTTTGCGCCAATGGCCGCCTGGATCGCCACTTCGTACATCTGTCGAGGAATCAGATCTTTCATCTTATCGACTAAATCTCGACCACGGTTCTGACTCAAATCCCGATGCACAATAATAGACAAGGCATCGACTTTGTCGCCGTTGATCAAAACGTCCAGCTTAACCAGCGGCGCAGGCTCGAAGCGCAAAAATTCGTAATCGAAAGACGCATAGCCGCGGCTACAGGATTTCAAACGATCAAAGAAATCCAGCACTACTTCACTCATCGGTAGTTCGTAGCTAAGCGATACTTGGCTACCGGCATACTGCATGTTTTTCTGGATGCCGCGTTTTTCGATACACAGATTGATCACGTTGCCCAAGTAGGCCTGCGGCACCAGAATATTGGCCTGAATAATCGGTTCGCGAATCTCGACAATGGTGCCGGCATCCGGCAGCTTAGCTGGATTGTCGACCATAACGACCTCGCCGCCATGGGTTTCCACTTCGTAAATAACAGTCGGCGCGGTGGTAATCAGATCGATGTTGTATTCGCGCTCCAGCCGTTCCTGGACGATCTCCATATGTAGCATGCCGAGGAAGCCGCAACGAAAGCCAAAACCCAGCGCTTGCGAGGTTTCCGGTTCGTAATTGAGTGCCGAGTCATTCAGACGCAATTTATCCAACGCTTCGCGCATGGCGCCGAAATCATCGGAACTGACCGGATACAAACCAGCAAACACCCTCGGCTGGACTTTTTCAAACCCCGGCAGTACTTCGCTGGCGGGATTGTCGGTAGCCGTAATGGTGTCGCCGACCGGCGCGCCGAAAATATCCTTGATGCCGGCGACAATGAATCCCACCTCACCGGTGTTGAGTTGCTGCTTTTCCAATTGTTTGGGGGTATAAACGCCCAATTTATCAACCAGAAATGACTTTCCGGTCGACATGACGGTAATTTTTTGCTTTTTACGTAGACTTCCGTTGACGATGCGCACCAAGGACACCACGCCCAGATAGTTGTCGAACCAGGAATCGATGATTAAAGCCTGTAACGGCGCATTTTCATCGCCAGCTGGCGGCGGAATCTTTTGAATCAGTTGATCCAGCACGGCTTCCACGCCGATGCCGGTCTTGGCACTGATCTTCAAAGCTTCATCGGCCGGAATGCCGATCACATTCTCAATCTCTTCCATCACCCGCTCGGGCTCAGCTGACGGCAAATCGATCTTATTCAAGACCGGCACGACTTCCAAACCTTGTTCGATGGCGGTGTAGCAGTTAGCGACGCTTTGCGCTTCGACGCCTTGAGCCGCATCGACGACCAGCAAGGCACCCTCGCAAGCCGCCAGCGAACGCGAAACTTCATAGGAAAAGTCCACGTGGCCCGGCGTGTCGATAAAGTTCAGCTGATAGGTGACGCCATCACTGGCCTTGTAATCCAGGGTGACGCTTTGCGCCTTGATGGTAATACCACGCTCCCGTTCCAGATCCATGGAATCGAGTACCTGCGCCTCCATTTCCCGGTCGCTTAAGCCGCCACAAATTTGAATGAATCGGTCTGCCAATGTCGATTTCCCGTGATCGATATGGGCAATGATGGAGAAATTTCTGATATTTTTTTGATCCACTTAGCTTCTAGTTAATTCGTTAGGTTTACAGAATAAATGCGGTAGCTGCCCTGCCCCCGCGAGGTACTGCTTTAGGCGGCCTTGGCCAGTATTTGTCTGAATTGCGCGACGGTTTCGGCAGTCAGCGGCTGCCGCTGGTTGTCCCAGACCACGCCGTCAAGTTCGTCGGCCAACGTATCGATGGTTTCCATGAAATCATCGAATACCGCCAACGGTGCATCGACTTCGCGCGGTTGCATAAAAAACACGATGCCGGGGCAATAAAAATCTTGTAGCCCGGTGTCCGGGAAAGTACCGGGGTCAACCATGCTGGCGACCGCGAAATCGACCATGCGATTGGCATCCACCCGCTCGAATACCCGCACACTGCCATAGCGCAAGCCCACACGTTCGAAAGCCTCGAACAGATCTTCGCCATTAAAGCCTTGGTCGGCACGGGCAACGATGCTGAACTCGATCAAAGCCGGCAATTCCAAACGCCGCGAATTAGCCAACGTCGCGGCTTGTTTTTTCTCGACATCCTTGCGCAAAGCGTCGGCAGAAGGTTTTGGGCTGGGCTTGATGGCTTGATCGTCTAACAGAGCATCTCCATCAACCAACTCGTTGCCTAACGCAAATACATCCATTTCATCGTCGTCTTCCTCGACCGAAAACTCGTCAACCACTCGGTCGTCGTAAGAGTCCTCGTCGTAATAATCGTCAGGGGTGCGTCTTTCTCGCAACGACTTGACAAAATGCCACAACACCATGCCGATCATCACCAGCACGCCGATCAAAATAATCACGACTCTTAATAATTCTTTATCCATTAGCTTTCTGCCATGCTCACTGCTTCATCAATATCAACCGCCACCATTCTGGATACTCCAGGCTCCTTCATGGTAACACCTGCCAGATGTTTTGCAATTTCCATTGTGACTTTGTTGTGCGAAATATACAAAAACTGTACGGTTGCCGACATGTCTTCCACCATCTGCGAAAAGCGCACGACATTAGCATCGTCGAGCGGCGCGTCCACTTCATCCAGCAAACAAAACGGCGCCGGATTCAGTTCAAAAATCGAGAACACCAGGGCCACCGCAGTCAGCGCCTTCTCTCCGCCGGACAACAAATGAATCGAGCTGTTGCGCTTGCCGGGCGGCCGGGCAATGATGTTGACGCCGGCTTCCAGCAAATCGTCTTCGGTCAACTCCAGATAAGCCTGGCCGCCACCGAACAAACGCGGAAATTTTTCTTTCAAACCACTATTGATCTTGTCGAAAGTCTCTTTAAAGCGTTGGCGGCTTTCCTTGTCGATCTTACTGATGGCCTGATCCAAAGTATTTAAGGCATCGACCAAATCGTCATGCTGCTCGTTTAAAAATTTCATCCGTTCGGATTGGGTTTTGAACTCTTCGATGGCAGTCAGATTGATGGATCCCAGACGCTCGATTTGATCAGTCAGCTCGTCGACGGCATTTTTCCACTTCGTTTCGCTCGCGCCTTCGGTTAGGTTGCTTAGAATCACCTCCGGATCAGCATCCACCTCAGTCAGCTGCTCGGCAATGGTTTGCTGCCTGACTCGGCTATCCTGTTGCTCGAAACGCACCTGATCCAAGGCTTCTTTTTGTTTTTCCAAGGAACGCTGCGTTTGCGAATATTGCTCGGCTAACTGACTGACCGTCTGTTCGCTGGCTTGTTGCGCCTGGCGCTCGGACTGCAAGTTGTCCTCAAATTCGGCTTTGCGCTCCAACAACTCTTCCAACTGCATTTTCTCGTCGTCGAGCGGAGCTAATGAAAAGTGCAATTTGTTTTCCAGCTCGGCGATTCGATCAGCCGATTGCTGATGCTGTAATTGCAAACGCTCGATCTGTTTGGCGGTCAGCACTTCCGAAGACTTCAGCGATTCGATCTGCGCATGCAAGCGGTGCAAATGCCGGCGCGCTTCATCGACCGAGGCATCGGTGTTTTGCTGTTGCGCTTGAATCTGTTGATTCAATTGCTCCAATTCGGTTTTCTTGTCGCCCAAATCGCCCAAGGCCTGCTCGGCGTCCTGCTTGATCATTTCCGCTTCGGAAATGCTTTCGGCATTTTCCGCCAGATGCTGGCTGATTTCTTCAATCTCGTGATCGAGTTGCTCCAGGCGGCGTTTTTGCTGTTCGAAACGCGCCGATTGCGCACTGTACTCGGCGCTCTTAGCGGAAAACTCGGCACTGAGCAGTTTTTCCTTTTGTTGATATTGCTCTCGATTGTTTTCGGCGGCCTTCAATTCGTGTTCGGAGTTGGCCAATTGCTCTTCGTCCTCGGCTATCATCATCTGCAATTCGCTTTGCCGCTGCTTCAGTTCGCGTAATTCTTTTTCCCTATGCAATACCCCGGCCTTGCTGTCGCTGCCCCGGCTGATTTTGATCCAGTCCTTGCCCAACCAAGTGCCGTCGGCAAGTACCACCGACTCATGCGCCTGCAAATTCATTTGCCTAGCTTGAGTCATTGTTTCCGCGCAATAGATTCCGCTTAACAGACTGGATAAGTCCCAGCGGCTGCGAAGCTTACTCGCCAAAGCCACTGGATCGGCACTCGCGCCAGCCAGATTTGCATGTGTCTCAAATACCACCAAGGACTGTTTGGTCAAATCCTGCAGCTCACCCAAAATTGAGTCCGCGCTATCCACACAGATCGCCTCTAGATAACTACCCAGTACGGTTTCCACGGCGGTTTCCCAGCCTTCTTCCGCATCGAGAAATTCGGCCAAGCGCGGTTGTTGCTCCAAGCCCACCTGCTCCAGCCAGACTCCCAACTCCTTTTTGTCCTTACCCATCGCATGCTGCTGCAACAATTCCAAGGAACTGATCTTACCGTTGACCTTCTGCAACTCGGCGCGATTGGCGTGCAGGCTGTCGTGAAGTTGTTTGATGGCCGGCCTTAGTTCGGCGATGCGTAGCAGCACGACTTCCAGTTGCTGCTGCAACTGTTCGCGTTCGGCTTCAATCAATTCGATACTGCTATCCAGGGTTTCTAATTCCAGTTGCAACTGTGTATCGGCCAAACCACCGCGCTCACCCTGTAATTTATCCAGTCGGGTCTGCAACTGCCGATTCTGGTTTTCCAGCTGCACCAGCTTGGTCCGCTGTACTTCGGCTTGTTCGCGGTAGCCGGCGTTTTCCGCCAAAAAAGCTTCCCACTGCTGCTGCCATTGCTGCTTTTGCAGATGCGCGTCTTGCTGAATGCCCAGCAAGTCTTCCTCACGCTCGCGGGCAACGATCATGGTTTCTTCAGCTTCCAGCAAGGTCTGACGGATTTCCTCCAATTGCTGCCGGTCCTGCTCGCATTCGGATTGCGCCTGCTCGGCCTGCAATTTCAAACGATTGATTTCGACCAGGGTTTCTTCGTGGCTTTTTTGATTGTGCTTGATGGTCTGTTCCAACCGGCTGACTTCGGCGACCACGGCATAATATTCGGCTTGCGTGCTATCCAGATGCTGCTGCTGGGCTTTTTGTTCGCCGCGCTTCAGCTCCATGGCTTTTTCAGTATCGCGCAATAACACAAACAAACGATTATGCTCGGCAGCGATACTTTGCAGCTTTTCTTCCAGCTTCTGCGCGGAACGTTGAAAGTTTTGCCAGCGCATCGCCAGCAACTCTTGTTTGTACTGGCGTTCCTGCTTTTTCAGTTCCGTATATTTCTCGGCTTTTTCGGCCTGCTTGGCCAAATTCTTGATTTGCTTTTCAACTTCATCGCGCAGATCGTTCAACCGTTCCAGATTTTCGCGGGTATGCCGCATGCGGGTTTCGGTTTCCGAACGCCTCTCTTTATATTTGGAAACACCCGCCGCCTCCTCGATATGCACCCGCAAATCTTCGGGCTTGGCTTCGACCATTCGGGAAATAGTGCCCTGTTCGATGATCGCATAGCTGCGCGAACCAAGACCGGTGCCCAAGAACAGATCGGTAATATCTTTACGCCGACATTTGGAGCCGTTGAGCATGAACAGCGATTGGCCGTCGCGGCTGACTTGGCGCTTGATGGAAATGGTGGCGTATTGTGAATACTCCCCACCCGCCTTGCCCTCGCTGTTGTCGAATACCAGTTCGACTGACGCCATACTGACCGGCTTGCGGCCCGACGAGCCATTGAAAATCACGTCGGCCATATTGCCGCCGCGCAAATGCTTGGCGGAGCTCTCGCCCATCACCCAACGTACCGCGTCGATGATATTGGATTTGCCGCAACCGTTCGGACCGACGATCGCAGTCAAATTGCCGTTGATCGGTATCGTGGTGGGATCGACAAAGGATTTGAAACCCGAAAGTTTGATTTTTTCCAGCTTCATGCCTGATTTATGACGCTCAAGACCGTTTACAAAGCCCGCTATTATCGTCGAAATGCCGTTTCGATTCGAATGGAATTTAAATCGGCTTAACACAGGGCCTCAAACCAAAAGCAGGATTTCGTCTCGAAAATCAATACTTAATCAGATTGCGGGTATCGCTTGACCAAGCCGACCTAAAAGTCAGACTGCCAAATCCAGCAACCGAAAACCGCCCGATATTGCAGTCGACGCCAGCTTTGCGCATACCTTGGCATTGCCCACAAACACTCGCTCTTTACGCCTTTTTTACACGGCTAAAAATAAAATCCGCAGATAGCCAAAAGTTGCCGAAAACCAAGCAATTTTGCGGCATTTAATTAATCTCGTTAGCCGGAGAACGCATGCTGCGGATCATTTATCTGTTTGGATTGGTATCACTGATTTTTCCGGGCCTCGTATCTGCCGATTCGACGCCAGCAGCGCCACAGACCTTTCACCTTGACCTTACCCAACATTGGGTTGGCTACTTTTCACTGGTCGTGATGATCGTTGCCTATATCTCGGCAATGCTCGAAGACTTAACCAATCTGCGTAAATCCAAACCCATGCTGCTGGCGGCAACTTTAATCTGGTTTGTCATCGTCCTGGCGTATCAACAACACGGCAATAGCTTACCGGCAACCACAGCATTTAAAGGTAACTTGCAGGCTTATATAGAATTGCTGCTGTTCATCATGGTTTCGATGACCTACTTGAATGCGATGGAAGACATGGGTATTTTTAATGCGCTGAAGATTTGGCTGGTCAGTAAAGACCTCAGCTATCGCCGACTATTTTGGATAACAGGATTTTTAGTTTTTCTCATTTCCTGTATCGTCAACGGCTTGACCGCTGGCTTGTTGATGGGCGCTGTCGTGGTAGCCGTTGGCAAAAACAGCCCGCGTTTTGTCTCGCTGGGCTGCTTGAACATCGTGATTGCCACGAATGCCGGCGGCACATTTAGCCCACTGGGCGGCATATCGACACTGTTTGTTTGGCAGCATGGCATCCTGGGGTTTACCGAGTTTTTTAAATTGTTCGTACCTTGCCTGGTCAATTTTCTAGTCCCGGCGGCAGCCATGCATTTTGCCTTGCCCAAAGACAAACCCATCGTCGACGCCGAGCAAATTTCGTTACCGCGCGGCGCCAAGCGCATCCTGTTCTTGTTCGGCGCCACCATCAGCTTGGCAGTTGGTTTTGACATGGCCTTGGGATTACCGGCGGCGGCCGGCATGATGGCAGGCCTATCCTTGTTGCAATTCTTTTATTTCTATCTCCAAAAATCCGATAAACCGAGCAGTCCGCAACAGTCGGAGTTTTCCCTATTTTTCGGCGGCGGCGACGTGAACTTGATGACTAACGAAGCCAAGCGCCTGGATATTTTCGATAAAGTGGGCCGACTGGAATGGGATACCTTACTGTTTTTCTACGGCGCGATGATGGGAATTGGCGGCTTGGGCTTTATCGGCTATCTTGATGCCATTTCTCAGGTGTTATACGGACAATTCAGCCCGACTCTGGCGAATGTGATGATCGGTTTATCGTCGGCATTCGTCGACAACGGTACGCTTATGTTTGCCGTGCTAACCATGCACCCGGATATTCCGCAAGGCCAATGGTTGTTGCTGACCTTGACCCTCGGTGTCGGCGGCAGCCTGCTGGCCATCGGCTCGGCCCCGGGCATCGGTTTGATGGGGCAAGCCAAGGGGCAATACACCTTTGCTAGCCACATGAAATGGTGCCCGGTCATCCTGTTGGCTTACTTCGCCAGTATCGGTACGCATATGCTGTTCAATGCCGGGTCTTTCTGACCGGTCGAATGGCTAACAACCGCACCCCACGCGCTAATATCGACGCCCCAATGACACTATCCGAAGCTTGGCTATCCCCGCAAAAGCGCGAGCGCTTCCTCGGCCATGCCTGGGGCGTCGCCGCCCCCTTCATTTGCACGTTGATCGATTGGCCTTTGCGCGATCTGTTGGGACCGGCCAGCATCCTGATGACTTATTTACTGGGCGTATTTCTGGTCGCCAGCCGCTACGGCCGTAGCGCATCCATCGTCGCATCGCTACTCAGCGCACCAACTTTTGCCTTTTATTTTGCCCGCCCCATATTCTCCTTTGCGATTAGCGACTTGGAAAATATCGTCGGCTTGGCGGTGATGATCATCGTCGCGAATGTCACCGGCAGTCTGCTTGAAAAATCGCGCATGCAAGCCGAGTTAGCCAAACAGCGTGAATCGCATACCAATGCGCTCTATCGATTGAGTCGCGACCTGGCGGCGGCACAGGATCATAACGCCGTAGCACGTATCGCGGCCGAACATATCGACAATGAATTTGGTACCGATTCGGTTCTGCTGATTGCCAATACCGAAAACGGCCTGCAAATTCAAACGAATCAAGCATTGCCCATTTCATTGCAAAGCCTCGACCATACCCTGGCACAGCAAGCCTTCGAGACAGGTGAAGCCAGACTTCAGCCCCTATTAAGCTATTACCCACTGCAAGGATCTAGCGCTGCGCAAGGAGTTCTAGCCGTCCTACAAACCGAAGCATTGGCTAGACAAACGCCGGAAGTAAACACCTTCTGCCATTTAATCGCGCAAACCTTGGAACGATTTCAACTCGCCGCGCAGGCCCGAGAGGCCAATCTGCAAGCCGAAACCGAAGCCTTGCGCAACGCCCTGTTAAGCTCCATATCCCATGACTTGCGCACGCCTTTGACCCGCATCATCGGCGCGGTCGGCACCGCTATCGAGAATGATGCCGGATTATCAGCCCCGGAACGCCAGGACCTGAATCAATCGGTATTGGAAGAAGCGCAACGCATGTCGGAGTTGACCGGCAAAATTCTGGACATGGCTCGCTTAAGTAGCGGTCAAATCATTTTGCACAGAAGCTGGAACACCATTGAGGAAATCGTCGGCAGTGCTCTGAACCGTTTGGATAGACAATTACAGGACAGACCGGTCCGCACCCTGCTGCCTGATAGCTTGCCGCTAGTTTGGATAGATGCGGTGCTGATAGAACAGGTGTTGGTCAATCTAATCGAAAACGCGGTTAAGTACACGTCGCCAGGCAGCCCGATTGACATTGAGGCCGTATCGCTGCGCGATCAATTCCGCTTAACCGTAGCGGATTACGGTCCGGGCATCGCCAAGAACCAACAAATTCGGATTTTCGAAAAGTTTTATCGTGGCACCACCGAAACCGGACAAAACGGGGTCGGACTGGGACTCGCATTGTGCAAGGCGATTATCGAGGCACATGGTGGGATGATTTATGTGAAAAACCGCATCGGTAAGGGCGCGGAGTTTCTTATCGAACTGCCGCTGCACGAACCGCCACCACTGGCCGAATCGGAAGCGCTTGGAGGCCTGGCATGACTACCGCGCCTTTAATTTTATTAATAGAAGACGACGCGCAAACCCGACGTTTTCTAAAAACCAGCCTCAGCCTTCGCGGCTGGTCCATGATCGAAACCGACTGCGGCAAATCCGGCCTGGCGATGCTGAGCAATGCCAATCCCGACTTGGTAATCTTGGATCTGGGCTTACCTGACATGGACGGGATCGCTGTGACCCGACGCTTGCGGCAATTGTCTGACCTGCCCATTCTGATATTGTCGGCGCGCAGCCAGGAACAAAACAAGATCTTGGCGCTGGATGCCGGGGCCGACGATTACTTGACCAAACCCTTTGGCAGCGGCGAATTGCATGCTCGGCTACAAGCTTTAATGCGCAGGGTTGCACGCAGCCTGAGCAATCAAGAGACTTTTGAAACCGGTCAGTTAAAAGTCGATCTGACGCGGCGCAAAGTATTTGTTGCCGATCACGAAGTGCGCATCACCCCTATCGAATTTAGGCTACTCGGCATTCTAATCCGTCATGCCGGGGTGGTCGTGACCCATCGCCAACTGCTTCAAGAGGTTTGGGGTGCGGAACACATACACGATCAACATTATCTGCGCATTTACATGGGGCAATTGCGCCACAAACTGGAAGTCAATCCGGCGCGGCCCCGTTATTTGCTGACCGAAGTGGGGGTGGGGTATCGCATGGCGGTTAACGATGACGATTAGAGTTTGACCCAGCCTGTAACAGCGGTTCTCTCTAAACTGTTGACTGCACCCGGTGCTGGCCTGTCGAGGTGGGAGTCCAAGATTCTAGGAATCTAAAAACTAATCGAGAAGCCTGTTACGGTGAATTCCTTTCGAAATGGCCGTGTCAGGTATTTGGTTCTGGAAAACCGCGTGGTTTTAACGGATTAGGAAGAAGCGAGCCAATCCATCAAGACTGGCTCTAGTCGTCTATGCCCAGGCCTAAAAAGGCCCGCAGCTAATTCAACAATGCGCCTAAGTTGTTAGGCCGCCGATTGGCGACAGCGGATTGCGCTTGACCGGGATTGTTTTGGATATCCGAGATCAACCTTCCAAGCACCTGTTGCGCCTGCTCAGGGCTATTGATTCTGGCCTGACTGTCACTATTTTGTCCGCTGGCAGCCTGCGCCAATTTCAAAGACTCCTGTGACAAACTAACCGTGTCACTTGGGCTGGGCTCGGGTCTCTCAGCCTGATTTTGCGAATTGGCCGCCTTTCTGCGTTCGGCTAACGCTTCAATCCCGCCGGCTTTTTGATCTTTGGATACACCTTGGCTAGCCAAGGAATTTGGGTTTGGGTATGTAGTGTTGATTTCCATCGTCGACTCCCCTGCAAGTTGGACTTACATCTTAACGGTTTTTACGATTCGCCTTAACGACTAGTTTACATCATCGCCGTAAGTTGTTGACAATTCCACCCGTTAATTGTTTCGGCCGATTCAGGAGAACCAAAACCGAAACCACACACAACCGCCAACGCAAAAATAACAAGATAACTCATTGAGTTTAAATGCTTAATACGTTATCGCATCTTAGCTGGTAAAATATTGCCGGACTTAACCGGCGGACATCCCATTCGCCACTCCGGAATCCCTAACAACCCAAATCAAGTAATGACTACAAAACCCAGCGCAGACCTCACCACTTTCGAAAACCCCAGGCCGGCGCGCGACTTTACGATTCGCATCGACATCCCGGAATTTACCTGTTTGTGCCCGATGACCGGCCAGCCCGACTTTGCCAAATTGGTTCTGGAGTATGTACCCAATAAATTATGCGTGGAACTCAAGTCTTTGAAGCTGTATATGTGGACTTTCCGCGAGCGTGGCGCCTTTCATGAGGCTGTTACCAACGAAATTTTGGATCATATCGTCGCGGCAATTTCGCCCAATTTTATGCGCCTGCGCGCCGAATTCAATGTGCGTGGCGGCATTTACACCACGGTAATCGCCGAACATCGCGACCCAAGCTGGCAAGCGCCTGAACTGGTCAATCTGCCGTAAAGCAACGTGAGTGGCAGAACCTTCTACAACAGCGACATTGCCGTCGCCCTGCAATATGATGGCAAAAATGCGCCGAAAGTAACCGCCAAAGGCGAAGGTTTTACCGCTCAGCAAATTCTGGCCATCGCCGAAAAACACGGTGTTCCACTGCAAAACGAGCCAGAGCTGGCGCGAATTTTGGCGCAAGTCCCGCTCGGTGAGGAAATCCCCCAACAACTTTATATTGCCGTCGCCGAAGTCATCGCCTTTGCGTATTTCATCAGCGGCAAAACCCCTGATTCCGAATCATGAATTTAAAAGAAACGTTTACCGTGTTGCCGCAATACGCATTGCCGCATCACGCACTCTCCGGGGTGATGTCCAAACTGACTCACTGCCAAAACAAAGCCTGGAAAAACCTGTTTATCAAATCCATCGTGCAGTTGTACGGGGTAAATATGCAGGAAGCCAAGTTTCAAGAACTGGATCACTACGCCAGCTTTAATGATTTCTTTACCCGAGAATTAATAGACGGCGCCAGACAGATTGACTCCGCCGCCGACGCCATAGCCTGTCCGGCGGACGGTGCGGTCAGCCAAGCCGGATCGATCAGCAACGGCCGAATTTTTCAAGCCAAGGGCCACGACTACAGCGCCTTGGAATTACTGGGCGGTGACGCCGAACGGGCGCAGGCCTTTGAAGATGGCTCTTTCGCCACTATTTACTTATCACCCAAGGATTACCACCGCCTGCATATGCCGCTGACCGGCACTTTGAAAGAAATGGTACATATTCCCGGCCGCCTGTTTAGCGTGAATAACACTACCGTTGGCGCCGTGCCGAATCTGTTCGCGCGCAACGAGCGCGTAGCCTGTATTTTTGACACGGCCGCCGGTCCGATGGCTTTGATTCTGGTCGGCGCAATTTTCGTGTCCAGCGTCGAAACCGTCTGGCACGGCGTCGTCACGCCACCGAGCATCAGTGCTCCCAGGACTTGGCGCTATGAAAAAGACGCGCCGATTATTGAAAAAGGCATGGAAATGGGCAGATTCAATATGGGCTCGACGATTATCGTCCTGTTCGGTAAAGAAAAAATAGCTTGGAACGATGACTTCTCCAGCGGCAGAGCGGTACAACTGGGCGAGGCGATTGGCCGAACGCTAGCATAAACCGGACAAATTGACAGCGTAATGTGATAAGCACTGCTAGTGTGGCATAATGCGCGCCTGTCCGCCCGGCCGGACCATTAAAACGACGATAACAATAAGAGGATTACCATGAGTTTCTTGATTTCCGATGCGCTGGCCCAAACAGCGCCCTCCGCCGTACAACCCGGCTTTGAAGGCATGCTGTTCCCATTGGGTATTCTGATATTTTTCTATTTCCTGTTCATCCGCCCACAATCCAAGCGCAACAAGGAACAAAAACAAATGCTGGCTGCGTTGGGTAAAGGCGCCGAAGTGGTCACCACCGGCGGTATTTTGGGTAAAGTGGCCGAGCTGGACGACAACTTCGTCAAACTGGAAGTCTCTGACAACAGCTTTATTCAGGTCCAACGTCACGCCATCGCCAACATGATGCCTAAAGGTACCTACAAAACCTTGAACAGCAAAAAAACCAAAGAATAAGTTTGCTTTAACCCTGCGATATACCCCGCTTTTATTCGCAACAGCCTGGCTGTCACTGCTTTTAATGGAATAACCATGCAAAATCATTTCCCTGTCTGGAAAAACATCCTAGTAATTTTCGTGCTGTTAGTCGGTACGATTTACGCGCTGCCTAATCTTTATGGCAACGACCCGGCAGTGCAATTGGCTTCGTCTAGCCCGACGCCATTGCAGCAGTCTCAGGCTGACGCAGTCGCCGCCAGCATCAAAAACGCAGGTTTCACGTTGAAAAGCTTTGAATTTGCCGACGGCAAAATCCTGGCGCGGTTCAATAATACCGACGAGCAAATGAAAGCGGCAGACCTGTTGCGCGAACAAATGGCCGGTAAAGCGACAGTTGCCTTGAATTTAGCGCCCGCTACCCCTGCTTGGCTACGCGCTTTCGGTGCAAACCCTATGCATCTGGGCTTAGACTTGCGCGGCGGGGTGCACTTCCTGTTGGAAGTTGACATGGACTCCGCGCTGAAACAAGCCGAAGAACGCTACACCAACGACATTCGCTCGGCCTTCCGCGATGCAAAAGTTCGCTATCAATCCGTTTCGAAGGAAGCGGGCGGCATCAAAGTCGTGCTGCCTAACGAAGAATCCAGAGTTGCCGCCACAGAAGTACTCAATAAAGACTTCCGCGGTCTGGATTTAGTGGAAAGCGGTCCGAATGAATTTACGTTAAACATCCCCGAACGCAACCTGCGCGAAATCAAGAAATCGGCGCTGGGCCAAAACATTACCACGCTGCGCAACCGGGTCAACGAACTGGGTGTCGCCGAGCCTATCATTCAGCAACAAGGCGACAGCCGCATTGTCGTACAACTGCCCGGCGTGCAAGACACCACCCGCGCAAAAGAATTGTTAGGCACCACCGCCACACTGGAATACCGTTTGGTTGACGTGGAGCATGATGTGCAATCGGCCCTGGGCGGTCACGAACCTATCGGCAGCCGCTTATATAAAGACAAAAACGGCGCGCCGGTACTGTTGAAACGCGCGGTTATCGTTACGGGCGACCAAATCACCGATGCGTCATCGGGCTTGGATCAAGACGGCTCACCTGCGGTATTCATTACATTGGATGGCGTCGGTGCTAAGAAAATGGGCAAGATGACCCAGGAAAATATCGGCAAACCGATGGCTGTGGTGTTCATCGAATACAAATCCGAAACCCGGGTCGTTAACGGCGAGAAAGTCCAACATAAGGAAAAAGTCGAAAAAGTCATCAGCGTCGCCACCATTCGTGACAGTTTCAGCAAACGCTTCCAAACCACCGGCCTGGACAGCCCTGAAGAAGCCCGCACCTTGGCCTTATTACTCAGAGCGGGCGCTTTGGCTGCTCCGGTTGAAATCGTCGAAGAACGCACCGTCGGCCCCAGTTTGGGCCAGGAAAATATCGATCAAGGCATGATGTCGATTACCGCCGGCTTCCTGCTGGTCGTGTTTTTCATGGTCGCTTATTACCGCGCGTTCGGCTTGATCGCCAACTTTGCTTTGTTGTTCAACGTCGTACTGCTGATCTCCATCATGTCCGTGTTGCAAGCCACCCTGACCCTGCCAGGCATGGCCGGTATCGTCTTGACTGTGGGCATGGCGGTGGACGCCAACGTATTGATCAACGAACGGATCCGCGAGGAACTGCGTAATGGCTTGAGCCGGCAGGCCAGCATATACGTCGGTTACGAAAAAGCCTTTGCCACCATTCTCGACTCCAACGTTACCCACTTCATCGTCGCCGTATTGTTGTTCGGCTTTGGCACCGGCCCGGTTAAGGGTTTCGCGCTGGTCTTGATGATTGGGATTGCCACTTCGGTATTTACCGCGGTCACCGGCACCCGGATGTTGGTTAACTGGTTTTACGGCAACGATCACCGCAGCGATAAAATTTCCATTTAGCCAAAATTTGGTCTCGGCTCAGCACAAACCGGGCCGCTTCAACGACTTCGGAAACACACTATTCGGCAGGGCGTTTTTCAACGTCCTGCCTGACACGCTATAATGCGCAATTAATTTTTCAATCAACATCCTCACTGGAGTTAAACAATGGCAATCGAACGTACTTTCTCAATCATCAAGCCTGATGCAGTCGCTAAAAATGTGATTGGGGAAATTGTCAGCCGCTTCGAAAAAAACGGCCTGCGCATCGTCGCATCCAAAATGCTGCAACTGACCCAAGATCAAGCCGAAGGTTTTTACGCCGAGCATAAAGAACGTGGCTTTTTCAAAGATTTGGTCAGCTTCATGACTTCAGGCCCTGTCGTTGTCCAAGTGTTGGAAGGCGAAAATGCGGTATTGAAAAACCGCGAACTGATGGGTGCCACCAACCCGAAAGAAGCTGCGCCAGGCACGATCCGCGCCGACTTCGCGGTCAGCATCGACGAAAACGCCGTGCACGGCTCCGATGCGCCGGAATCTGCCGCGAGAGAAATCGCTTACTTCTTCTCTGCTAATGAACTCTGCGACCGTATCCGCTAAACCAGCATTGATTAATCTGCTGGATTTCGACAGAAAAGGCTTGCAAGCCTTTTTTGTCGAGCTCGGCGAAAAACCGTTTCGCGCCACCCAGGTGTTGAAATGGATTTATCAGGAAGGCATCTCGGATTTCGACGAGATGACCAACCTGAGCAAATCGCTACGCAGTCATTTAAAAGAACACTGCCAGATCAAAGTCCCGGAAATCGTCGCCGAACAATTGGCGTCCGACGGCACTTGCAAGTGGGCGGTGCAGATGCACTGCGGCAATCGGGTGGAGACCGTTTACATCCCGGAAGAACGCCGCGCCACCTTGTGCATCTCCTCGCAAGTGGGCTGCGCGTTGGCCTGCACCTTTTGCTCGACCGCCAAACAAGGCTTCAACCGCAACCTGTCCACCGCCGAAATCATCGGCCAGCTGTATCTGGCACAACAAAGACTAGGACCGGAACGCCGCATCACCAACGTGGTGATGATGGGCATGGGCGAACCCTTGCTGAACTTCGATAATGTCGTGGCGGCAATGAATTTAATGATGGACGACTTCGGTTATGGCTTGTCCAAACGCCGCGTCACGATCAGCACCTCCGGCATAGTGCCAGCCATGAAACGCCTGAACGAAGTTTGCGATGTCAGCGTGGCGGTCTCGCTGCACGCCCCCAACGACGCCTTGCGCGACCAAATCGTACCGATCAACGTCAAATATCCGCTGAAGGAATTGATGGAAGCCTGCCGCGAATACGCCAAGACCGGCCCGCGCAAGCATATTACGTTTGAATACGTGATGCTGGACGGCATCAACGACAGCCCTGAAGACGCGCGCACCTTAGTCAAGCTATTGAAAACCGTGCCGTCCAAGCTAAATCTGATTCCGTTCAATCCGTTTCCGCAATCGCCTTACCGTTGCTCCAGTAACGCCGCCATCCTGAAATTTCGGGATATTCTGCATAATGCCGGCATCGTCACCACCGTTCGCAAGACCCGCGGCGAGGACATTGATGCAGCCTGCGGGCAATTGGTCGGTCAAGTACAAGATAAAAGCCGCAGACATTTAAAACTGCAAGCACAAGGACTCTCGCATGGCCAATAGGCAAGCCGCTCGCGGATTAGTGCTGATGAGCCTATTGCTAGGCGCTTGCGGCCTGCTGCCGGACACCCGCGAGACGATGAGCAATGCCGAAAAAGCCAAGCTCAATCTACAAATGGGCGCGCGTTATCTGGACATGGGCATGCTCGACGTCGCCAAGGAAAAACTGGAAAACGCCGTACGGCTGGATTCCAGCAACCCGGAAACCCATAACGCCCTGGCCGTCTTCTATGAGCGCATCAAACAAACCGAAGCAGCCAGCGACAGCTATCAAACCGCCTTGAATAAAGATTCGGATAATTTCAGCATCAAGAATAACTATGGCCGCTTCTTGTGCGAGCAAGGCAAATTCGATAAAGGCATAGCCTTGCTGCAAGATTCGATGGCATCGCCAATGAACAACCGGCCCTGGTTTGCATTAACCAATCTGGGCGTTTGTTACGTTAAGCAGAACGACATGCAGCGCGCCGAAGAGTATTTTCGCCAAGCCTTGCAATCTCAGCCCGATTACTCGCCGGCCTTGCAGGAGATGCAACGCATCAGTTACCAGAATGGTCAGTTCATGTCGGCCAGGGCGTTTCTGGAGCGCTACCTGGGCGTCGCTAAACATACCCCGGAAACGCTGTGGATCGCGTTTCAAACCGAACGGGCGCTGGGTAACAGCAAAATATCCGAAGAATACCGCGAGCAATTGATTAGCTCTTTTCCTGCTTCCAAAGAAGCACAACAAGTCAAAACCGCGATCAGCAAATAATCCGGCAACAAACAAGATCATGGCAAAACAACAACAGGCTATCCAAGCCATCCGCGGCATGCACGACATCCTTCCTGAACAATCGCCTCTATGGCAATGGCTGGAAAGCCAGGCCAAACAGGTATTGAGCGCCTACGGCTATCAGGAAATCAGATTGCCTATCGTCGAAAAGACCGAACTGTTCAAGCGTTCGATCGGTGAAGTCACTGACATCGTCGAAAAAGAAATGTATACCTTCGACGACCGCAACGGCGATTCGTTAACCCTCCGCCCCGAAGGCACCGCCGGCTGTTTGCGCGCCTGCCTGGAACACGGTTTATTGCACAATCAAAGCCACCGTTTGTGGTATTACGGCCCCATGTTCCGCCACGAACGCCCACAGAAAGGCCGTTACCGGCAGTTCTACCAACTGGGTGTGGAAACCTACGGCATGCCCGGCCCGGACATCGACGCGGAAATCATCGCGCTGACCGACCGGCTCTGGAAGCAACTGGGCATCCGCGATAAAGTCGAGCTGCAAATCAATTCCCTGGGTACCAGCGAAGAACGTCTGGCTTATCGCGGCAAACTGGTCGAATATTTCCAACAACATCTGGCAGTTTTAGACGAAGACAGCTTGCGCCGCCTGGAAACCAATCCGCTACGCATCCTGGATAGTAAAAATCCGGATATGCAGGCTATGTTGCAACAGGCCCCGGTACTACTTGAGCATCTTGGAGAAGAAAGTCTGGCACATTTCAATAGCCTGAAAGCCACGCTGGACGATCTGGGTATTACCTACCAACTGAATACTCGCTTGGTGCGCGGCCTGGATTATTACGGCAAAACCGTATTCGAATGGGTCACCGAGCACTTAGGCTCGCAAGGCACCATCTGCGCTGGCGGCCGCTATGACGGATTGATCGAACAACTGGGCGGCAAGGCGAATCACGCCATCGGCTTTGCGATGGGCATGGAGCGCATCCTGGCGCTACTCGAGTTGCTGGATAATGTACCGGTCGCCAATACCACGGATGTCTACATGATTCGCGTCGGCACTAACGCAGAAGCCGTCGGCATGCGCTTAGCCGAACGTATCCGCGATGCGATTCCGGGCCTGAAATTGCAAGTCAATTGCGGCGGCGGCAGCTTCAAGAGCCAGTTTAAAAAAGCCGATAAGTCCGGTGCCGAGTACGCCATCATCATCGGCGACGACGAAGCCCACCGCGGCGAAGTGGCCTTGAAACCCTTGCGCATCGACGCTGAGCAAAGCACACACAATCACGACCAACTCCTGCAAACCCTGCAAGACTGGCACGGCCAATAATCCCTTATAACCTGATAATAGAAGAGAACTAGCGTGGCAATTTACGATACCGAAGAAGAACAGCTGGAACAGTTGAAAAAATGGTGGGAAGCCAATCAGACTTCATTGATCGCCGGTGTTGTCACCGCAATAGTATTGGTGAGCGGCTGGAATCTCTGGCAAAACCACCAACTGGAAAAACGCGCCCAAGCCTCGCAGATGTACCAACAATTGTTGGATAGCGCGGCCAAGGACAACAGCGAATCCACCGAAAAACTGGCGGAACGCTTGCCTATCGAATTTCCGGGCACCGCTTACGCCCACTATGCCGGCCTGCAATTGGCCAAAAGCAAAGTGCAAAAAGGCGATCTGGAAGGCGCTAAAGCGATTCTGGAAAAATCCATCAAAGAAGCCGACAGCGATGAATTAAGACATGTTGCCCGTCTACGCCTGATTCAACTGATGCTGGCTACCGGCCAATACGAACAAGGTTTGCAACTGATCGCCGCGGTCGATCCGGCTAAATCCGAAGGCTTTTCCGCCAGTTACGACGAATTGCAGGGCGACCTGTACGTCGCACTGGACCGCTTGGACGAAGCCCGTAGCGCGTACCAAAGCGCGATCATAACCGGTCAAGCCACCCCGCTGACGCAGTTCAAGCTGGACGACGTCGCAACGCCTGGCAACGCTGCCACGGCGACTGCCAATTAAGCCCACGCCAACGGATACACGCTTTAGCATGTTAATCAGGAACATCAGATACCGCTCACTTCTCCCGCTGCTTGCCTGCCTGCCGATGCTAGCCGGCTGCGCGGGCTTGGATGCCGGACGCGACTTTATCTCGGGCTTAACGGAATATATCACCGGCGACGACGACAATGCCGATCCACCGGCCGCCTTGCAGGAATATACCCCGGAAGTACAGCTTGAGGTGCTGTGGAAGGAATCAATCGGTAATGGCGCGGATGAAAAATATCTGAAACTGATACCGGCAGTCGCCGAAGGCACTGTATACGTCGGCGACAACAAAGGCCATTTGCAGGCGCGTGGCGCCGGCAACGGTAGTCTGAGCTGGGAAAACAACACCGATTACAGCTTCTCAGCCGGTCCCGGATTGGGTGTCCACACTGTGGTGATGGGTACCAGTACCGGCGAAGTCATAGGTTTTGACAAAGCCAACGGCGAACAGCGCTGGAAAATCGATGTACCCAGCGAAGTATTGGCGGCTCCGGTGGTAAGTCACGGTATTGTCATCGTCCGTACCACCGACGGCAAAATCATCGGCCTCAAAGAAGATAATGGCGCGCAACTCTGGACCTTCGAACACAGCGTACCGGCCCTGAGCATCCGCGGCACCGGTGCGCCCATCATTGTCGACGACAACGTGATCGCCGGCTCGGCCAATGGCAAGCTGGAAGCCCTGCAATTGAAAGACGGCAAATCCATCTGGGAAGCCACTATCGCGATACCCAGCGGTCGGTCCGAAGTCGAACGCTTGGTCGATCTCGATGTCGATCCGGTCGCGGCACGCGGCGCCATTTATATTGCCGGCTTCACCGGCGGCGCATCTTCGGTATCCGAAGTGGACGGCGATGTGCTGTGGCGCAACGAAGCGGTGTCTTCCTACACCGGCCTGAGTCTGGATTACCGTTACCTTTATGTCAGCGATACCCAAAGCCATGTCTGGCAACTCGATCAACGTAGCGGCGCCTCGCTGTGGAAACAAAAAGACTTACACAACCGCCAATTGACGGCGGCGGTGGTTTATCAAAATTATGTCGTAGTCGGCGATTTCGAAGGTTATGTACATTGGCTGTCCAATAGCGACGGCCGCCAATTGGGCCGGATTCAGGTCAGTAAAGCGGCAATAGAAGCCAAGCCGGTAGTCGTGGACGATACGGTTTTCATTTACGCCAAAGACGGCACCCTGGCCGCTTTGAGAGCAAAATAAATTCATGTTACCTGTTATCGCCCTGGTGGGCCGCCCCAATGTGGGCAAATCTACGCTATTTAATTACTTGACGCGCAGTCGCGAAGCATTAGTTGCCGATTATCCCGGCCTGACCCGCGACCGCCAGTACGGTCGGGTCAAACGCGGCGAGCGCGACTGTCTGGTAGTCGATACCGGCGGTATCACTGACGAACAGGAAGGCATAGACGTCTTCGCCAAAAAGCAGGTGGAAATTGCGCTGCAGGAAGCCGACGTGGTGTTCTTCCTGGTCGACGCCCGCGACGGTTTGAACGCCACCGACGAAGCGATTGCCGATATGCTGCGCAAGCTGGGCAAACCGGTAGTGCTAGTGGTGAATAAAGTCGACGGCATCGACAGCAATACCGTGACCAACGATTTTTATAGCCTGGCACTCGGCGAACCCATCGGGATTGCCGCTACCCACGGCCGCAATGTCCACGACTTACTGGATCGTATTGACGAGTTATTGCCGGTAGTCGAGGACGAATTCGAAGAGCAGGATCCGGGTATCGCCATTGCCATCGTCGGCCGTCCTAACGTCGGCAAATCGACCTTAGTGAATCGGCTGCTCGGCGAAGAGCGCGTGGTGGTGTTCGACGAAGCCGGCACGACCCGCGACAGTATCTATATTCCGTTCGAACGCAACGGCCAGAAATTTACCTTAATCGATACCGCCGGTATGCGCCGCCGCTCCCGGGTATCGCTGACCGTGGAAAAATTCAGCATCATTAAATCGCTGCAAGCCATCGAAAAAGCCCATGTGGTGATTTATTTGATCGACGCCCGCGAGGGTGTCACCGATCAGGATGCGCACATTTTGGGCTTGGTGTTGGAAGCCGGCCGGGCTTTGATTATTGGTTTGAACAAATGGGACGGCCTGAACGCCGAACACCGCGATTTCGTGAAAAAGCAAATCGAGATCAAATTGTCGTTTTTGGATTTTGCCGAAAAGCATCCGATCTCCGCGCTGCACGGCAGCGGCGTCGGCAAGTTGTTCGACGTGGTGCATACCCTGTACGACTCGGCTATGACCGACATGTCAACGCCCTTGCTGACCCGGATTTTGACCGACGCGCTGGCCGCGCATCAGCCGCCGCTGGTCGGTGGTCGCCGCATCAAATTGAAGTACGCGCACCAGGGCGGCCGCAATCCACCGGTTGTCGTGATCCACGGCACCCAGACCGATGCCCTGCCCGGTGCGTACAAACGCTATTTGATGAATTATTTCCGCGATCAGTTGCGGCTGACAGGCACGCCGATACGCTTGGTATTCAAATCGCCGGAGAACCCGTTTCAAGGCCAGAAAAACCCGCTAAGCGACCGCCAGATGAAAAAACGCAAGCGCCTGATCGATTTCAGCAAACGCAAAAAATAAAAACACCCAGAGAGCAACACATGGCAACCATCACTTTCCAAGGCAAACCGATCAACACTATCGGCGATTTACCGGCGGTAGGTACGCAAGCGCCGGATTTTCAATTAACCAATCGTAAAATGCAGGACGTGGGTTTGGCTGAATTTGCCGGCAAACGTAAAGTGTTGAACATAGTCCCCAGCCTGGATACGCCGACCTGCGCTACCTCGACCCGCAAATTCAACGAAAAAGCCGCGCATTTGCATAATACCGTGGTGTTGGTGGTATCGGCTGACCTACCCTTCGCGCAAGTGCGGTTTTGTGAAGTCGAAGGCATCAAACACGTCGTGCCGCTCTCGACCTTCCGTTCCAGCTTCGCCCACGATTACGGCGTCGAGCTGTTGGACAGCATCCTGGCAGGCTTGACCGCCCGCGCTATCGTCATCATCGACGAAAACGATAAAGTGATCTACACCCAGTTGGTCAGCGAAATTACGGACGAGCCTGACTACGTCAGCGCCTTGGCCGCCCTGCATTAACCGTGACACAGAGCGCCGAGTTCAGATTTTTCAACTCGGCGCGAAGCGACAAGCTAAAGTCTAATATTTTTCTAAATCTCCGGAATCATGAAGCCGTCGCTTGGCGTTCAGCCTGATCGTACATCGCGCCAAATAGCTGAATAACGACATAAATCATGGTTCTGGCAGTACGAACCGCATCAGGCTCCGCCGGGCTGTCGGCAACATAGGCGCTGATGGCATCATCCATGAATTTAACCAAGCCGGCTTGCGAATCGCTCTCGGTCAGGCGCTCGGTAAATCGATTCTGAAATTTGTCGCGAAATTTCGTATCCATCTTGTTGCCAGGCATGAATGCCTGCAATTCCGCATCGAGTAAGGCGGCCGTATTCTGTAACCATTCCATGTTCAATACCCTTTGGTCCGGCAAATCGCCGAAGGCATGCCGGAATACACAAATCACATCGAAACAAAGATCCATGAACAGATTTGCCAAATCTTTATCCTTGTCGGCAATCAAAGCCGAAAACACGCCAAAGATCGTTTGCGCCAACGCGCCCTGCTCGGCTTGGAATTGCTGAAGTATGCTGCGGCCGGCATTTTCATCCTGGCTTTTGGCGTATTGCAGGGCCTGATACAGCTCTCGGTCGGTTAATTCACGCATCGTCGGTTCTAACTAAGTTCGATAAATATCCAGGCGATATATTATCAAGCCCATGCCTGATAAAGGATATTTATAGTATATGGACCATTGAACCGGCCTTTAAATATCCTCGCCTTCCATGGTGAAAATCAGGCATTTTCAGAAATTTTCTTCAGTTAACCAGGGTATGGCCGCGTTGACGCATGCAGGTTTTAAATGCCCGTTTAAAGCTCTCGTTCGCTTTATAGCCTTCCCACAACCCCGCGGGGATAGCCAATATTGCACCACCGGCTGCGCCGGTGGCGGCGCTGCCGGCTATCGCACCGACTGCCGCGCCGCCCGCGGCACCGGTAACCGCACCGACACCGGCACCCATGCCGATTTCCTTGGTAATATCCGACGCTTGTTCCGCAAGAGACTTACACTCGACCATGTCGCGTTGCGTGGTTTGCGGCTGTTGGTCCAAGCGCGGGTCGATGATCGGATGCCAGCCACTCATGGATGCGCAGCCGCTGGTTAATGTGGCAAGTAGCAACATACTGCCGAAATATTTTTGTGTCATTTTTCCTCCAAAAGGCATGTTTAAATTGTTAGCTAAAATCTCATCATTGCTGGTTGAGATATTGAGCGACTGGTGCTGCGGAGGATTGCTCCGGCACGCATTAGAGTGGATAAAGTTGCGAGATATTGCTGCCGACGGGTATGTACCATTCCTTAAAATCTATCGGCAGCTCGAGTAGGGGCGCGGTGATGCAGTGTTTTAAAAGACCGTCAATGGCAACATAGATGCCGCCGCCGATGTGTTTTTCGCCAAGCTGTTGATTTATAGCGGTATTCGAGTCGCACATAATCACTCCGTAAGTTGTTCACTTACGAAAAATTCTAAGTTTGGCGACTTAAAATCTACTTAAGCTTTGATTAGAATCCGGTTAAAACGCCGCCGGCTGCTCAGCACGCACGAATCGGCGTCATGTTCGGAAAGGCTTTGCAAAACCCGCTTAAACAGGCAGTATGTTCCAATGAAAACCCTCACCCAACTCCATGCAGATATCGACACGCGGGTAAAAATCATCCGCGACAACCAACCCGATTGGCTATGCCGCCAGGGTTGCGACGGCTGTTGCCGCAGGCTTGCCGCAGTACCCAAGATCACCGCGGACGAATGGCATTGTCTGCAACAAGGCCTGATGGCCTTACCGCCGGAGCAATTTCAGCAAATCAGTGGGGAGATAGCCGCTCTGGCCGGCCAAATAGCGCGCCCAGTCATCTGCCCGCTGCTGGACAAAGCCAATGGCGCTTGCCTGGTCTATGCACACCGCCCTATCGCTTGCCGAACTTACGGTTTTTATGTTCAGCGCGATCAGGGGCTGTACTGTAAAGACATCGAAGCGCGCGTAAGTGATGGTGCGCTGAGCGAAGTGGTGTGGGGCAACCATGACGGGATTGATCATCGGTTACTTGCTCTAGGCGAGTCGCGCGAATTGCCGGAGTGGTTTGCGGATTGGCAGCGGGATGCTGATTGAAGCGAAGCTATAGCCCCGACACGCAGAGGTTTGTTTTTGATAGTAAAAAGACCTAACACGCCGCTGAAAGAGTAGCAGTCGCCAGTCCGGAGAGCGGAGGCTCCGCGGCTCATACCGCTCAACGAACCGAGCCGACTCATTAAGCCCTATAGCGCGCCTGGGATGCCCGGAACAGACACGCCTCCGCCATCATTCAGCAGCTGGCGAATGATGGCTATCGTGATCAGGTATGCCTGGATTGCCGTGGTCCTCGGCTTGGGCATCGAACCATTCGTGCAGGGCCTGAACGAATTGAGGGTATTCGGTAGAAAAATGAATCTGTCCGCCGTTATCCAAAGCTTGATATTGAACTTTAATATCATCGACTTTTGCCTTTTTTAACTGAGCCAGCCCCGGCATTTCCGCACCATGCAAACGTTCCGTCGCCGCATAATTGCCCGCCTGGTATTGTTCCGCCCTTTTTTGCAAATGCCCCTGAATTAATTTGATTTGCGAGGCATTGTCCGCGGATTTGATCACCACATGCTGGACACCGCCGTGCACCGTTTTGGTAAAGGTTTGTACCGTCCCCTGCACCGCGTAAGGCACTATTGTCTGTAACTGTTCTTGATTGATGGGTTTGGCAGGCGCATGCTCAATAGCTTGCACGACGATCAGGCATTGTAAAATACCCAGTATTATCAATAGGTAGTGTTTCATGGCGATACTCCGAGTAGATTGACATTCATCCTGAACACTGAGTTTTTTATCCGGTCGATTAATACCTTTCGCTCCGGACCTGTTGGCGAAGCACCCTAATTGGCTTCGACAAACATAGCCGGAGCGGGAAGCCGGTAATCAATAGAGCCGGATTTGCCACTCAGTGATGCGCTGGCTCCGTTCTTCATACACAAAATACGTTTTAGCAAAATCCTCAAGCTTTCCATTGCAGGAATTGATCGAGGCGCTCGACGTTATCAGGTAAAAACACATGCACCTGGTTCCGGCCTTTTTCCTTGGCTCTGTAGCACGCGCTATCGGCGTTACTTAAAAACTCCCCGACATCCCGAACCGTACACGTCACCGCAGCCACTCCAATGCTGGCGCTCACGGTAAATTCAGCATCACCCCAGTTAAATTTGAAATTGCGCAGGCTATTGCATAGTTCATGGGCGATATTTCGCGCTTGATCAAGTGTGGTGTGTTCCAGCAACAACGCGAACTCGTCACCGCCCAATCGGGCCAGCGTGTCGCGTTGCCGCAGTTTGGAGGACAAAACGCTACTGATTCTACGCAGTAATTCATCCCCTGCCGCTTGTCCACAGGTATCGTTGACCTGCTTAAAATGATCCAGATCGAGATAACAAAGCGCATGGTGAAAATAGCCG
The DNA here is from genome assembly GCF_059331595.1 of Methylomonas sp. PHL2-19. Lineage (NCBI taxonomy): Bacteria > Pseudomonadati > Pseudomonadota > Gammaproteobacteria > Methylococcales > Methylococcaceae > Methylomonas > Methylomonas sp. PHL2-19. The sequence goes on along the minus strand of NZ_CP196839.1, from coordinate 1,880,710 downwards.
GGGCGGGCGCTAGCCAATACCCTTGCCACCCGTTGTTCAAAAGCTGTCCGATTAACCAGCCCGGTCAAGGGGTCGTGACTGGCCTGATAGGCCAAACTCTGCCGTTTGGTTTGAGATGCCGACATATCCCAAAACACCAGTACCAAGCTATCGACAAATCCATCCAACGCGACCGGATAAAACGAATATTCGACCGGAAATGACCGGCCATCCTTGCGTTTAAAATTAGCGGTACTACGCTGAGCGATGATGTCGCGGGCCATATCAGGCAACTTGAGCGCTTCCAGCGCTAAGATCAAATCCCCGGCTATCATGGCAACGATGTCCTGTCCCAGCACGTCTATCTCGGCGTAACCCAAAACCTGCAACGCGGCCCGGTTAACGAAGCTGCAACGGCCATCCACATCAAGACCGACAATACCTTCGCCGGCAGAATCCAGCAGTAAGCGAAAGCGCCTCTCGCTGTTGCGAGCCTCGGTATTGGCGTGTTTGAGCTTTACCAAAGTGGTGTCAAGACTGGCATTGGCGGACTTGAGGATGGCGCATTGTTTTTCCAGTTGTTCCGTACGCTTAAATACCAACTCCTCCAAACGTTGCCGGTAATAGCTCAGCTCCTGTTCGGTTTCTTTGTCTTTGGTAATATCAATCAGGACACCTTGCAAAAACAAACTTTCGCCGGCTTCATTCCGCACTACGTTGGCTTCGTCGAGAAACCAGCGATGGCTTCCATCCTGTTTACGTAATCGGTATTCGCACCTCAGAGGCGCATGATGTTTATAGGTATAGGCATAGGCTTCTACCGCCACTGCCAGATCGTCCGGGTGCACCCGCTTCAGTATACCTTGCGGGTCATCAAGCCAATCTTGTTCGGGCAAGCCCAATTGAGCAATTTGCGGACTGACATATAACAGCTTTACCGGCGTTTCCAACGATGCGACATAAGTGATCACCGGCATTTGTTCCACCAAGGCCCGGTACTTAGCTTCCGCCTCACGCAATTGCGCCAGGGTTTCGGTTTTCTCCGCCAGCAGGTGCTGTCCCTGCAACTCTCGGCTGACTTCAGTGGACGATGCGGCGTCCGCGTTGCTGGCGCAGTTGTTAGAGTGGACCGTGACAAAGGCCGCATCATCGCATTCTATCGGCATCAGGATGGAGACATTCGCCTGCTCGACCGTTTCCACTTGATTGGCGATGTAGCCGGCATCCAGGATATCCGGTGATTGCCAATTCCCGCGCACTTGTTCGGGCTGGCGGTCTTCGGCGAGTTTAAGACCGTGATGACTGGGTTCTCCCTCGCAAAACGCCGCATCATGATCCCGAAACGCCGCCAGGGAGTGTTTGTTCGCCATCCGGCTGGCTGGATCGTGGTCTATAACAAGTGAGCAGCTATGGGCTTTGGCTGATGCAGTGTTCATAAAATCGCCCCCTACGGTGACTGGGTTTCAATAGCCGAACTGACCAGATAAAACCACGGGGCGATATTTCAGCGCCGGTAGACTTGATCAGCCAAATGCGTAGCGTCTCCTGAGATCTTTGGCATGTCCATAAGTGGTAATGGCGGTAATGGGTTTGGACAGCGGCGACGGATTGGCACTGACAGCAAGCAGCCGAGCAAACTCGTTTTTGATGATCGGGTAACACTCGCAACTTTGCGCTTCCAGGCCGGCGCGCTCCAGCACGCTGATTTGACCACGGCAATACCGAATTACCCCGGCTTGCTGTAATTTCCCGGCAACCTCGGTGATGCCTTCGCGGCGCACGCCCAACAGACTGGCGATGGATTGCTGCGTTATTGCGATCTCGCTCCCGCTCTGCCGGTCCAGGATCATCAACAGCCAACGCGAGAATTGTTGTTCAATGGAATGATGCCGCTTGCAAGCCGCTATTTGCGTCATATGCGTCAGTAGTGCCTGGGTATAGCGGAGTAACACACCTTGCAGCCCACTGTGCTGTCCGCCTATCCGCCCAATTTCCTCATCAACCAGACTCCTGCGCAAACGATAGGCGTAGCCCGGCATCACTACTAAGGCTTGATACGGTATGGATTCACCGCCCATGAACAGCGATATACCCAGCATGCCTTCGTTACCAATCAAAGCCAGTTCGCGGGAGGCTCCATTCTCAGTAAAGTAAAGCTCCGCTATCACGCCGGTCACAGGGAAGTAGACATAACGCAAAGACTCATCCGGTTCACAAAGCGCGTCGCCACACTCCATTTCAACCCGTTCCAGTAAACTTGAAACACGGGCATACTCGGGTTCAGGCAGCATAGCGAGAAGCTGGTTTTGTCTTGGATGGTCCAATTCACTCATCAGTTATTTCCGGATTGTTTGGCGAGGGGTAAATCAAGTATTCATATTGCTGAAACGGTAAAGCCATACCAACATAGCGCGTTTTAACACAGCCGCTATCCGCTAAAAATACGTACTGCTACTTAGATTGAAGATAAGATTGACAGGGCTAATTTTTCGCCAGCATACTTCCGCGCGAACTGGGGTAAGAAGCCAACTCTAGGCATAGCTTTTCACAAACTAAGGCCGGCTATTTGGGCTTATGCCCGGGTTAAGACCCGGTTGCCAACTCCCGCTGTTGCCGAAACAGGGCTTCTCGGCTAGCCACATCCGTATAATAGGGCTTGTGTTACAACCATCGAAAGAATGCCTGAAGCGGTCTAAATTCTGTCCAAAATAGAAGATGTCTCATGACTGACGAGCGCTGTAAGTCTGCACACCCTGACAATACTGTTCGACAAGAAGCTCAGAACAGCCCCCCAAACTCAAGCAAAACCAGCAGTTCCCTCGATGCTCCGGAGAAAATTTTGCATGAGCAGCAAGTACGTCTGCTTGAATTAGAAACCCAAAATCAATCGCTGATTCAGGCGCGAGACCGCTTCCAGCATCTTTACGATTTCGCCCCGCACGCCTGCCTCACACTCAGCCCGGACCAGCGAATATCTACCATCAACTTTGCGGCCGCCGCCTTATTGGGTGGTGAGCGTCAACACTTAATTGGCCGTCATTTTTCAAGCTTGATTGCCGATCAAAGCCGCGACTTTTGGCAACGGCATTTATCGCAGATTCAGCAACGTAGCGAAATTCAGCCTTGCGAATTGCCAATGCTGCGTGACGATAACGCTGCATTTCCTGCCAGACTCGACTGCCTGATGCTCACCGGTCTCGCCGACCAGCCGGAACTGCACATTACCCTCACCGACCTCACTCGACAAACACAAACAGAATCATCTGTGCAGGAGCAAAGCCCGGCGCTGTGCGCGGCACTTATACAAGCCGCGCGGGATGCCATTGTCTGCATCGACGCAAAACACCGTGTCGTATTATGCAATCCCGCAGCCGGCAAGCTGTTCGGCTGCCGCGCGGATCAAGCCATTGGCAACGTGATCGAACACTTTATTCCGGCTGGTTTTCCGGCCATTTATTCAGCGCCAAAGCCAGAAGGCGATAGCGATCATCAGTCTAAAGAACTTCGCACAGTGACCGGTTTGCGCGCTAACGGCGAAGAATTTCTAATGGAAGCCATCATTTCCGAGATAGACACTGGCGAGCAAACCTTGTATTCCCTTGTCCTGCGCGATGCAGACGGACGCAGCCCACTACCAGCCGAACATCATTTACAGGATCAGCTGTCCAAAGTGGCGGCTTCCGTACCCGGCGTTATTTGTTCTTTTCGTTTGGCTGCGGATGGCTCAGCCAGCATGCCTTATGCCAGTCAGGCGCTTGAATCTTTGTACGGACTGCCTCCCGAAGCAGTGGCCGAGGACTTTAGTCCGGTATTTGCCAGGGTGCATCCCGACGACATCAAACTGATCAACGAAACCATCAGCGAATCGGCGCGCAGCCTGACGCCTTGGCGCGACACCTTTCGCTACCAACACCCTAGTAAAGGCGAAATCTGGATAGAAGGTCATTCCATGCCGATGCGGGAACAGGGCGGCAGCATTTTGTGGCATGGCTATCTCCAAGATATTACCGCGCGAAAACAGGCTGAATCGGTCTATCGCGACCAGGATAGGGAACTGCAACTGATCATGGATGCCACGCCGGCGCTGATCGCCTATTTGGATGTCGATTTTCGCTATGTACGGGTAAATGCGACATATGAACACTGGTTCGGCATCTCTCCGGAACAGGTTATCGGCCGCACCGTGCCGGAAATTCTGGGTGGCGCGGCCTGGGACATAGTCCGTCCTTATCTGGAGCGGGCTTTGGCGGGCGAGCCGGTTAGTTTTGACCAGCAAATTCCTTATGGCAACGGCAAACCCCGCTGGGTGCATGCGACCTATATTCCCAATGCCGATGAAGCCGGCAGGTTGAAAGGTATTGTGGTGCATGTGATCGACATCGAAGAGCGCAAACTGTCCGAGCAGAAAATTGCCTTATTGAACCAACGCTTGGAACGCCGTCTGGAGGAAATGCAGGTTATTTACAACACGGTACCCATTGGACTCGCCATCGCCAATGACAATAGCGGACAACATATCCGCGGAAATCGGGCGAATGAGCAGATGCTGGGCGTGCCCCCCACCTCGGAACTTTCACTATCGAGCCCAACCCCGCCGGCCATCACAGTATTGCAAAACGGCTATCCGCTGGCCGCTGAAGATCTGCCGATTCAGCGTGCTTGCCGGGGAGAAGTGGTGAGCGACGAGACGCTGGATATAGTCCGCCCGGACGGGAAAGTGATTACCGTGGTGTCCAATGCATCGCCCTTGCTGGACAATAAAGGGCAGCCGCGCGGGGCCGTTGGCGCATTTTTGGACATTACACCACTGAAAGTCGCTGATGACGCCCTGCGCCGTAACGAGGCTTTTGTACGCTGCGTTCTGAATTCGCTGCCCGCACATGTGGCAGTACTGGATAATAGCGGCTTGGTGACGACGGTCAACGCGCCCTGGGATTGCTTTGCTATCGAGAACGGCGGTTCGTCCAGTCAATTGTCGGAAGGCGCCAATTACCTTGAAGTTTGCCGCCGCTCGTCTGCGGCAGGCGACCGGGACGCACAGAAGGCTTTGACCGGCCTTGAGAGCCTGATAGCGGGCCATCAACAGGAATTTATGATGGAATATCCCTGTCGAACCGCGCTTGGTGAGCTTTGGTTTATGATGCACGCCAAACGCATTACCCAAGGTTTCCAGGGCATGATTATTACCCATGTAGACATTACCGAACTGAAACGCACCCACGCGGAATTGCGGCATACCGAGACCCGCCTGGCACTGATCATCGACGAAGTGAATGCCGGTTATTGGGACTGGGATTTGGTCTCGCAAACCTTATTTCTCTCGCCGGAATGGAAACGGCAAATCGGTTTTGACGACCATGAAATGCAGAACCGTTGGGAGGAATGGGAATCTCGCTTGCATCCGGATGATCGGGCATGGGTCCTGGCAAGCACCAAAGACTACCTGTCCGGGCATGTATCCGCTTACGAACTGGAATTCCGCTTACGGCACAAGAATGGCTCCTACCGCTGGATCCATTCGCGCGGCAGCTTATTGCATGATAAAAATAATCGGCCTTATCGATTGCTGGGCATCAATTTCGACATCACCGACTATAAACTGACCCGGGAATTGAGCGAACGCCGAAATCGGATGGAACAGTCATTTCGAGTATCGTTGGCGACGCAGACGATAGCGGCGATTGCCCACGAATTAAACCAACCCCTGGCCGCTATTTCCTCTTATGCCGACGTGGCGTTGCGCCTATACCAATCGGAAAAACCGGATTCCCAAAAACTCAACCACGTACTGGAAGCCTGTGTGCAACAAGCTCAGCGTGCCGGCGAAGTCATCAGACAATTATTTAGCCATTTGAATAAAACCGAGGCCGTCGGTGAACGGGTCGATATTAACTTTCTCGTGACAGAAGCCTGCGCGTTTATAAAAAACGACAAAACCCTAGACACTTTAAACATAGAACTGGACCTTGCCGCCGACTTACCGCAGACCACGGTCAATGTGCTGCAAATTCAAAAGGTGCTGGTGAATCTGATCATTAATGGTCTGGAAGCGATGCAGGAACACGGTAAGCTATCCGAGGTATTGCGCATTACCACCGGCCGATACGCCGACGATCCTGATATGGCAGTAGTCTGTGTTTGTGACAGCGGTAAAGGCCTAGCGGACGCCACTGCCCTGAAAATGCTGTTTCAACCCTTTTACTCGACTAAACCCGCCGGACTGGGAATGGGCTTGGCCATCAGCCGCGCCTTGATCCAAGCCCATGGCGGCCAACTGTGGGCGGAGCGGAATGTCGGCGACGGCCTTAGCCTGTTCTTTACCTTACCGTTTGCGAAATGAATACTCAGCCCTGCGTATTCGTGGTGGACGACGACGATGCGGTCCGCGACAGCTTGGGTTTGGTATTTGAAACCGCGGGCCTTGCGTATCAAACATTTGCCAGTGCCGAGTGCTTTCTGGAAAGCTATTCTCCGGAGCAGCCAGGCTGTCTGGTGCTGGATGTCAACATGCCGGGTCTGGATGGTCACGAGTTGCAAGCCGAACTTATCCGCCGCCACATCCACCTTCCCATTATTTTCCTGACCGCCTATGGCGACATACCGATGACAGTGCGCGCGATGAAGGCGGGAGCTGTTGATTTTCTGACCAAACCGGTCAGCACCGAACTATTGCTCGACAGAGTACAGGCCGCGCTAAAGCTTGAAGTCAACACCCAGGCACAGGCCATAAAAGGGCAAGCGCAGTGTAATCGGCTAAGCGGGCTGACGTCACGCGAACTTGAGATTATGGGGATGGTGGTGGCTGGTCTAACCAACAAAGAAATAGCCAGGCGTTTGGGGATTAGTCACCGCACTGTTGAAATCCACCGCGCGAAGGTGATGGAGAAAACCGGCGCGCCGAATCTGCTGGAACTCGCCCGCATCTATGCGGCCTGCCAGCTTTGAGTGTCTCTATCCCGTTACCCCGCCCTTCGCTACCCTTGTTTCTATGCCGGCGGAACGCCGATAGCCCCAAATGCACGTTATTAATAGAGCTGATGAATATTACTAATTTAACAAATCCTGTTTTTTGACTTACCGTATGCCGGCGTCAAGTAAAACCCCATATACAAGACCCGTTAGCAATACCAAATCCGAAAATAGGTGTAACGATGGCTAGAGAAAAACTGACTACTGCTCAAATAAATCTGCTGAATAAATGCCCTAAGGAATGGGCTGTCGTACCGGTTGGATCCACTAATAAAACATTGATTGCGCTGATGAAAAAAGGCTTGGTCGATTCGCGGCTATTAATCAATACATTGTTCCCTGAGCTGTCCAGGTGCGAATGGCGCATAGCGCCATAGCCGCCAAAACAATAAAAAGCGCTTGCAGGCCTGCGTTGTTCGGCGGAATAAGACATAGCCAAAAATGTCTCCCGGATTTTTGGATCGCCATCCAAATTACAGGTAATGATTGATCAACTGCTGCGGTTACCGGGAACTTTGTCCAGTAAAATGACATCCGAAAACTAAGTTTGATTGAGCATTTGGGCCGGTACATTTAAAATCCCTACCTAGATACTCAGATTTTCTTGAGAAGCTTATTATTTTGGTCGAATGTTATTTAGGTCGTATTTTTTTTACATCAATTCGCCGGTTGTCCTCTACAGCATGCGTGTATGCGGCGGCATAGGTCAGTGGTAGCCACTATGATGACTAGCGATGATTCGGCACGCCGCCGAGGCGCGCGCCGTCAGCAAGAACGCCGGACTAATCCGTTCGCCTTCAACTCAGCGGAGTGGATCGCTTTCGTTCAGCAACAATATGTGCTGTGGCCAAAACAAGACCGGCGGGTTTTAGATCGCCGGCGGGCCGAGCGCCGCGAGATTGATCGTCGCGCCGGACTGCGCGACGCGGAGCGGGAAATCCCGTTTCAACGCACTCGCTGGTTTTCCGCAGAGCACATCCTCGACGACGAGGAAAAGCAAATGATCCAAGCGTTATTCGCCGAAGAAGAGTAAGCGGCCCGGCTGCCAACATCAACGCAACACGATGTCCGCCGGATGCCGCAGCTGCACGGCAAAACGCTGTTTCGAGCGCCGCACCCACCCCCGCACTTCCACATCCTTACCCACATAGGTTTCCAGCGGCGGAAACAAGCCGGCCGATATTGGCTCGACACTGATAGATACCGCATCGGAGAGTTGCAAGTAGCTGTGTTTCGCTGTGTTTTTGAGCGCGCGGATGCGTCCGGTTAAGCGCTTCCAACCCTGGTAATTGTTCTCGTCTAGCCGTTCCGCAGCCAGTGGCGCATAGGCCTGTTCACCCCAAATCCCTAGCCTGGCTTGCTCGGCACTGCGCTGAGCCGCCAACAAGCTGTCGAGATATTTGAAATTCGGCGGAAAAATGTTAACCGTGGCCAATCCGCGTTTCACCAATTCCAGATTGATATGCTCCTTGTCCTCGGTAAACACGTAAGCCAAAGTGCGCTGATATTTGTCCTGTTTTTCCACATCGCCTTGCAGGAATACCTTCTGATGCTCCAACTTTTGCTTCAACCAGGCCTTGGCCTGCTCGCCGCCGGCTTCTGCTGACTTGTTACGGCCGGCAACCTCCGGGGTATTGATCCCCAAAAAACGGACTTTCTGGCCGTCGCTTAGTAAGATAGTATCGCCATCGAACACCTTTTCTACCCGATAGGAGGCGACGCCGGGATCGATGCTTAAGACTTTGGCGTTTTCATTGCCATGATCGGCATAATGGCGGCGACCTTGCGGATCGGTCCATTGATAGACTTCGGCAGATAGCAAAGCCGGCAATATCGCCAACAGCCAGAGACAGTGTTTAGTGCTTTTCTTCATTTTTTTCGATCACCATGACTAACCAACAGATTATCGCCGCTACGCAGGCCTGGCTAAAAACTTTTGTTATTGAATACAATATTTGCCCGTTTGCCCGCCGCGAACAGGAGAAAGGCAGTATTCGCTATCAGGTCGTGTCGAGCAACAGCATTCAGGATAGCCTGGAAGCGGTCATTGCCGAGTGCGAGCATCTCGATTCCGAGCCCGACACCGAAACCACCTTGCTGATATTTAATGAGGCGTTTGCCGACTTCGAAGATTTCCTGGATTTGCTGGCTATCGCGGAGCAATTGCTGATTGATCAAGGCTACGAAGGCATCTACCAATTGGCTAGTTTTCACCCGGACTATTGCTTTGCGCAAACGCCGACAAACGACCCCAGCAATTACACCAACCGTTCCCCCTACCCCATGCTGCATCTGATTCGCGAAAACAGCATCGAAAAAGCCGTCGCCAGCCATCCCGACCCGGAGGGTATTCCAGACCGAAATATTGCGCTGACCCGCGAATTGGGTCTGGAAAAATTGCGGGCGATTGTCAATGCCTGCTACCAACAGTAGCGAAAACCTTTACCCGTATGCGTTCGGTTTTCTCGTTTCAAGATTAGCCGAGTTCTGATATGGCAAGGCGGCGCAAAATAAGTCTTTCGAATTGTTGTTACGTCAGGATTGCATAGAGCCGTTCACGAGGGAACTCGACTCGCGCCGGTTTATGCGCGGCCATCTCAACGGCTCACTTTGAGTCCTCGGCTTTTTAGCAATTGCCGAATTTAGGTGATAATTTATAGCCGGGAGTGGGCACATGAAACAACGTTTTCCAAGAATATCGGCATTTGGGTTGGCAATCGCCGCTGGCTTGGTCGGTATCTTGGGATTTGTGGCGCTGATGGGCTTGAGCCTGCAGCAAGAGCGCGATAACCACATAGAACACGCGCGTATCGAAACAGCAAATATCGCTCTGGTTCTGGAGGGGCATGCGCTGGCCACCCTACAAAAAATCGATCTGATTCTGAAAGATATTCAGGGGCATATTCGACCCGAGGATATGCGCAGCAGCCAATTCGATAACGCCGTTGAAAACCATGCTATGCAAGCCTTACTGCAGGAAAAGGCCGACGATATTCAGCAAGCGGCGGTGATCGAGATCGGCGGAATCCAGATATTCAATACCAACGGCGATTGTATCTACAGTTCTATCGATGCTCAGCCAGCCATCAATGTCGCCGACAAAGAAAGCTTTCAATTTCATAGGGATCATCGCCAGACTGGCTTACACATTTCCCCGCCGGAAATATCGCGTACTCTGGGCATCTGGCATATCTCCCTGACCCGGCGTATCGATTTTCCCGACGGCGGCTTTGCCGGATACGTTAACGTCATCGTGCAATTGAGTTCGTTCGAAAGTTTTTACGCGACGTTGAACCTTGGCGAGCAAGGTGCGGTGTTACTCCGCGACGAACAGATGAGGCTTTGGGCACGCCATCCGCATCTGGAAGCCAATCTAGGCAAAACCATGCCTAACCACCCCCTGCACCAATACATCGCCCAGGGTATGACCCACGGCTCCTATCTACAGCCCGGCCCTGGCGATGGCGTCAAACGCCTCTATAGTTTTCGGCGGGTCGGCGATTATCCTTTGTACGTGCTGGCCGCCATCGCCGAACAGGACTATCTGGCCGAATGGCGGAAACATTTGGCCTGGTACGGCACGGCCGGACTCGTCATTTTGATCGCTTCGTTAGTGTTAGCCTTGGTTGCGCGGCACAGCCGTTTGAAATGGCAGAACGACGAAAGAAATTACCGCTACATTATCGAGAATGCACCGGTCGGCATTTTTCAGAGAAACTTTGCAGGTCAGTTTAGCTTTCTGAATCTCACTTTGGCACGCCAATTGGATTGCGACTCCGTCGATACTTTTCTGCAACATTATGTGCCGGCCGAGAAGCTGTGGGCCGATCTCGATCAATTGAAGTTGTTTTATCAGTTGCTGCAGACAAATAAAGAGGTACGCGGCTTTGAAGCGCAAGCGGTGCTCGTAACCGGGCAAACCAAATGGTTCTCGATGTCCGCTTATCTGGATGAAGAAAACGGACAGATCAACGGTTTTACGCTTGACATTACCGAACGTAAGCAAGTCGAAGAGCAGCTCAAAACATCGGAAGAGCGTCTGCGCTTGACGATGGATGTGGCACAAATCGGCATTTTCGATTGGGACGTCAAAAAGGACAGTTTCGAGATGTCACCGATTTATTTCACCATGCTGGGCTATCAAGCAAAACCCGGCCCCGGTGATCGTAACGAATGGCTGGAGCGCCTTCATCCGGACGACAGAGCCGGCATCGCCGAAAAAATTGCGGCCGTATTGTCGAAACGCGCCAATGCCTACAGTTACGAAGCCAGGATGCGCCATGCCAACGGCAGCTATCGCTGGATCAGTGTTAAAGCGTTCTGCGTGCAGCGCGGCGAAGACGGCATGGTTAGCCGCATCCTGGGCATACGTATGGACATCACCGACAGCAAACGCTACGAAGTCGAATTGGAGCACTACAAAAATCATCTCGAACACCTGGTAAACGAGCGCACGACGGAGTTGTTGGACGCCAGGAAACAAGCCGAAAGTGCCAATCTGGCCAAATCCGATTTCTTAGCGAACATGAGCCACGAGATACGTACCCCGATGAACGCCATCATCGGCCTGACGCAACTGGCACTGGATACCGAGCTGAACCGGAAGCAACACGATTATCTCAGCAAGGTATTGAATTCATCGCGAGCCTTGCTGGGTATTCTGAATGACATTCTCGATTACTCAAAAATCGAAGCCGGGCGCATAGACATTGAGGCCATCGAATTCAGCTTGGAAGACATACTGCGGGCGACGGCAGACTTGTTCTCCATCCGTGCCGATGAAAAAGGCCTAGAGCTGTTCATCGATATAGCACAGGATGTGCCCGATCAATTGCAGGGTGATCCGCTCCGCCTCAGCCAAATCATTAACAACCTGGTCGGCAACGCCATTAAATTCACCCATCAAGGCGAAGTCCACCTTCGCGTCGAGACTCAGGAAAGAACGGACAATGCCATACGCCTGCGTTTTGCGGTAAGAGATACCGGCATCGGCATCACGGCCGAACAAGCCGGCCAACTGTTTCAGCCTTTCGCGCAGGCCGACGCCGGCATCACCCGCAAATTCGGCGGCACCGGCTTGGGGCTAACGATCTCGAAACGCCTGGTGGAATTGATGGCGGGAGAAATCACCCTGGAGAGCGAACCCGAATCCGGCAGTACCTTTGCCTTTACGGTTAGACTAGGCCTGCCGGCCGGCGTTTCGTCCAGCGAGCAGACACAGGGCTGGCGTTTGCAGGGTTTATGCCCCATGCACACCCTGGTGGTCGACGATCAGGAAACTTCACTGACGATACTGCGCTCGATTTTGGAAAGTTGGCAATTCGAAGTGGCGACGGCTGATTCGGGCGAAACAGGTTTACGCTTGTTCGCCGAAGCGGCGCGATGCGGAAAACCCTTTGAGCTGTTGTTATTGGATTGGAAAATGCCCGGCATGAACGGTCTGGAACTAGCCGAGACCATAGCCCATGACGAGCATAACAGCCGGCCGCCAATATCCATCATGATCACAGCTTATGAGCGCGAGGCGCTGGCCAAGTCGGCCGGCAACATTCCAGTGGACGCGATCATCGCCAAGCCGGTCACACCCTCCAGCCTGCTCAACACCCTGATCCAACTGCAACGAAACGAAACCAGCCAGCCTGTTCCCGCCGCCGAAGTATTCAACGCCACCCGAACCACGCTGGCAGCTATCCGCGGCGCGCGGATTTTGCTGGTCGAGGATAATCAACTCAATCAACAGGTGGCACAGGAATTTCTGATTAAAGGCGGCTTGGCGGTCACGACTGCCAACAATGGCCTGGAGGCCTTGGCATGCCTGGAGAAATCCCATTTCGATGCGGTGTTGATGGACCTGCATATGCCGGTGCTGGATGGTCTGGAGGCCACCCGCAAGATTCGCCAATTGCCGGCGTTAAAGGAATTGCCCATCATTGCCATGACTGCGGCGGCGATGAATCAGGATAAAGAGGCCTGCGTAGCGGCCGGCATGAATGACCACATCGCCAAGCCGGTCGAACCGGAAGATCTCGCTAATGCGCTGGCGAGGTGGATCAAGCCCAAACCCGCTACGGCGCAGCAGGAAAAAGCTGCCGACATTCGCCCGGATACCAAGGCGATTGCCCAACTCGAGAGCAATCTGCCAGGCGTGGCGGTGCAAGCGGCTTTGGCCCGGCTGGGAGGCAACACCGCCCTTTACCGGCGCCTATTGCTGGCGTTTGCCGAGCAGCATCGGAACGCTGCAACGCTATTGCACCAACGGCTTGCCGATGGCGATTCGGAGCAACTGTTTTTACTCGCTCACAGCCTGAAAGGCGAGGCCGGCAATTTAGGCCTCGGCGCGCTTCAAGCCTCGGCCGACCGACTGTGCCGCATGCTCAAAGGCGGAGAGGAGAGGAATTTGACGGCGCAAACGGAACTACTTGCACAGGAATGCGAGGCGGCACTCCTGTTATTGAGTCAATCCTTAGAAGATGCTGACGATAGGCGGCTTGCCTTATCGGTTAATTCAGAAAAACAGTTTAAACATGCCAATCTGCTGCCCGACCTACAGAAATTGCTTCGCCAATTGAAAACTAAGAATCTGGATGCCCGGTATTCGGTCACCGATCTCGCCCACAAGATAGGCGATCATGAACTCGCCTTGGAATTTGCGGAAATTGCGCAAGCGACACAAGAATTGCGCTACGATGCAGCATTGATTGCATTAGAGAAACTCTTAGAGGGCAATAGCTGGACAGACCATGAATAGCCAAGATAAACGACCGAAAATACTGATCGTAGACGACTCCTTAAATAACATCGAGGTGTTGAGCAACATCTTGGGCAAGGGATACAGCACCCGCTTTGCCAGCGATGGCTCCGAGGCTTTGGCGCTGATCGGCCGCGACGCGCCGGACCTGATATTACTGGATGTCGTCATGCCGGGTATCGACGGCTTCGAGGTTTGTAAGCAACTTAAAGCCAACCTCGCGACTCGTGATATTCCGGTGATTTTTCTGACCAGCTTGGATAGCGCCGTGGACGAGGAGTGCGGTCTGTCACTGGGCGCCGAGGATTTTATTCACAAACCGGCATCCGCGCCGGTGGTGTTGGCCCGGGTCCGTAATCATCTGGCCCTGGCCACCACCAGGCGCGAGCTGAAACAGCATAACGACAATCTTGAGCAATTGGTGGCCGAGCGCACGGCAGAGTTGTTCCGCAAAGATCGGCAGCTGATCGCCGCGCAAAGCTCCATCATCGCGGCTTTTTGTGCCTTGGCGGAGGTCAGGGACAACGAGACCGGCAACCATATACGCCGTACCCAACGATACGTGCAGTTGTTGGCCGAACGGTTGCGCACCAATGCTCGCTATAGTCTCACCGATGGCGACATCGAACTGTTGTTTAAATCCGCGCCTCTGCACGACATCGGCAAGGTTGCCATTCCCGATGCGATACTGCTTAAGCCGGGAAAACTATCACCGGATGAATGGACGATTATGAAAACGCACTGCGCGGAGGGAAGGTCTGCCATCTTGTCGGCGGCGCGGGATTTTGGCGACAGCGACTGGTCATTTTTAAATTACGCGGTGGAGATCGCTTATTGCCACCATGAAAGGTGGGATGGCGCCGGTTATCCGCAAGGGCTTTCCGGAGAGCAAATCCCGCTGAGCGCCCGTTTGATGGCAGTCGCCGACGTTTACGACGCTCTGATCAGCAAACGGGTTTATAAAGAAGCGTATCCCCACGAAGAAGCGGTGCGGCTGATCGCTAAAGGCCGGGGAACGCACTTCGATCCGGATGTCACCGATGCCTTTTTGGCTATCGCCGAGGCATTCGATGAAACCGCTCAGCGCTACAAGGATGTCGGCGACGCCAAGCCTGCCATGGAAACCAAAGCGCATTCGCTATCAGCTAAATCCTGAAAGACATAGCAAGGTTCATCTTGCCGGTACAACAAACAACCTGGACGGAAAAACCCGATTAATGCCAACGTGCATCAAATAGCTTGCTTTCATCCCCTATCCGCGGACAAAAACGGATTGGCTATATGGAAAACCGCGCAGATGGTCAATCTGGCTCATTCAGACCTAAAACCCCGCTAGGCCTTGGCCCGCAAGGGTATTCAAGTTTGAATGGCCTAATAACTTATGAGTAGTAATCAAAATCCTCTTTTTTCTCTATCTTGAAGCCCGGCTCGACATTGATTTCAATATCCTTGAGTTTGGTTTTTTCCGGGGCCGGCATAGCGCGTACCTCCTCCATAAACGCCTTGAACCAAGGGGCATTAATCACGCCGGCCATATCGTCGTCTTGCAATATATTTTGTTCGTCGGGCAAACTGCCAAAGTCCCTGGCGGTTTGCAACGCAGCCAAGCAGGCATCGTTATCGCCGCGCAACGCATAAACGCAGGCCAAATTATAAGCCGCACTGCCTTTTTGAATAGCACAGGCCTTTTCGAAAAAATCTTCCGCCAACTCGTATAGATCGGGTTTGGCTGCTTCCGAGCTAATGCGAGCCAATTCCATAAACGCTACGCCGCCGTCTATCGCCGCCCCTAAATAGTTAGGCGAAATCAGCAAGCAAAAAGAAAACTTGGAAATGGCGTCTTCGTAAATTTCAATAGCGGCTTTCGGCTCCTGAGTCCGGGCCTCGTGCAATAAACCAAAACCCCAGTGATACAGCGCTTCGGAAACAATCAAATGGTCGGCGATGACATTAGCAAAGCCTTGATACGCACCCTTGTATAGTTGCTCGGCTTTGCTGCCTTCGCTTTTACGGGCCTGGGCAACTTGCTTGATCGCCGCGTCCAGGGTGGAACGCTTTTTAAATGAACTCAATAGCGACATCGATGAATCCTCACTTCTGTTTTATAAACCGGGTTACGATAAAATAGCTGGGCATACTACAACATCCCAACCGGAAAATGTTAATGAACGACTCTCTCCCCGATCTGGAAAAAGCCAAGGTGAATTTGGAAACCTCGTCCATTCCCTGGGCCGAGTTGCAACGATTTTTCGCGGCCGGCCTGGCAATCTCGGTTGCAAAGGATCTGGATCTGGTAGAAGTGGCTTATCAGTTCTCGCGCGACAACAAGGCGCAAGTTGAGCAATGGCTGGAAGCCGGCCTAATCGGTCATGTTTCGGATCGACAGGCCGGCGAATGGATCAGTGCCAACAGTTCGGTGTGGGCTGTGGTGGTCAGGCCCTGGGTGTTAGTTCAGGCAAATACTTGCGCGCCAGCCAGTAATCCACACTGACAAACCGGCCGCCGCCCAGGAAAAACAAAGCCAACAACATGACGAAATAGGTGGCGGCAAACTCTATCCCGTTATTCAGTATCACCAAGGCGCCGTTCTCGGTCAGCCATTGATAGTCGCCCTGCACCTGTAAAATTTCCTTGGCCCGCTCCAGTCGCTCAATCGCGCCTATCGTGCGCTCGGTGGCAAAAATGCCGCTACCGGCCGCAATGGCCAACCAGCCGTTTTGGAGATGCGCGCTGACCGCTGCGACCACCATGATGATCATCAATGGCAAAGTGATAGGCCGGGTGGCAAAACCTAACAGTAAAAACAAGGCGCCGACGATTTCAAATAGCGCGACCAGAAACACCAACACATACGGCGCCGGCAAACCCAAGCCCCATTCAGCATTACCAAACCACTCGGCCGTGTCGGAAAAATTGGCAAATTTTTTGGTACCCGCCATCCAAAATACCGGCGCCAAATACAGCCGCAGCAACATCGGCGCCAAAAAGTCCACGCATTTAGCAGTATCGCAACTGCGTTGCGACAGTTGCATAATCCCCGGTAGCTTATCGATAACCACCGCCATTAACGCAGTAAAAGACGTATTATTCATTTTCATTCCCCTCCCCCAATTTTTTATTATGTACCCGCTTTTATGAACATTAGCAGTTCGTGCATTTTTACAGACATTCCAGCTCAGTTGCCAATAGAATTATGCCAAACCTTGTTTAGCAAGCCTACTATTCGCATTGAACGCATCGTTTCCAAGGGTCATTGCAGCCCCGAAAACGAGTGGTACGATCAAAATCAGGACGAGTGGGTAATATTGTTACAAGGCGAAGCCAGACTGACATTTGCCCAATCCGCACCAGTCGATCTTAAGCCCGGCGACTATCTGCTGATTCCAGCGCATTGCCGGCATAGGGTGGATTGGACCCATCCGGACATTGAGTCGATATGGCTGGCAATCCATATGTTCGCAGAGCCGGTCGCGGAATAAACCGGCATTCGGGGAGAGACGAATGCCGTGCCCATGACCGGTCACGACAAATCAAATTGATTTGCGGGGCTTGGCCGTTTGCGCACGCGGTTTGCGCGAATTCGGCGCTCGTTTAGCCGACTCCCCTGCCCGGCCATTATGCGGCCGTCTGGCCGCCGGCTTGTGCGGCTGAGCCGGTTTCGGCTGCGGCTTGCTATTGGTCACAGCCAAAGATACCCTCGGATAGCCGGTATCGTCGACTCGCGGAATCTGCCTTTTCAACAGTTTTTCGATGGCAGCCAACAAGTACGCCTCTTCCGGATCAACCAGCGAAATTGCCTGCCCTTCAGCGCCAGCTCGGCCGGTACGGCCGATACGATGCACATAATCTTCCGCAACTTGCGGCAAATCGAAGTTCACCACATGCGGTAATTGATCGATGTCCAGGCCGCGCGCGGCAATGTCGGTGGCAATCAACGCGGTAATGGAACCGCTTTTAAAATCTTCAAGCGCCCTCACCCTGGCCCCCTGGCTTTTATCTCCGTGCAAGGCCGCGCAACGGATGCCATCCTTGATCAACTGCTTGGCCAAACGATCCGCGCCATGCTTGGTGCGGACGAACACCAACACCTGCTGCCAATGGCCGTTGCCTATCAGGTAGGACAGCAATTCGCGTTTATATTCGCGCTGAATGCCGTAGACCAACTGCGAGACGGTATCGGCGGCGGCATTACGTTTTGCGACAGCGATTTCAACTGGATCGGTGAGTATTTGTTCGGCCAGTGCGCTAATTTCCGGGGCATAGGTCGCGGAAAACAGCAGGTTCTGGCGCTTACTCGGCAACAACGCGATGATTCGACGAATATCGCGGATAAAGCCCATATCCAGCATTCGGTCGGCTTCGTCGAGCACAAAATGCTCAACCTTCGACAAATTCAGATGTTGTTGCTGAATCAAATCCAGCAAACGCCCGGGCGTGGCGACGACAATATCGGTGCCGCGCTGGATCTTCTGAATCTGCGGGTTGATACTGACGCCGCCAAAAATCGCCTCGGCAAAAAAAGGTAAATGCTTGCCATAGGTTCTGACGCTTTCATAAACCTGCATCGCCAATTCGCGGGTCGGCGTTAAGATCAATACCCGAACCGGCCGCGGCTTTTGCGGAACCGGTTGTCCTTGCAACAACTGCAGCAAAGGCAAGGTAAATCCGGCAGTTTTACCTGTGCCGGTTTGCGCGCCGGCCAGCACATCGCGGCCTTGCAAAATGACCGGAATAGCCTGCGCCTGAATCGGTGTGGGAGTTTCATAGCCTTGCTCGGCAACCGCTTTAAGAAGCTGCTCGGACAAACCCAATTCTGAAAATAACATGCAAAAACCTTATTTTATGCCCGCAATTAACGGGTGTATGAATAGAAAAGATATGGCATGATGGGCACGCCACAGTAGCAAAAACTGACTTTGCACCTACACTAAATCCTCAATAGCATTACCGCAATTCTTCAGCAGAGGCCACAACACATGAGTTTCGAAAAACGAATTCACCGTAGAGTAAAACCTAGAGGCCTGCAGGCCGGCATTATTTTCAATAGCAGAACACCCCGGGAAATTTCGCTGAATGCGGAAATTCTGGACATCAGCTATAGCGGCATCCGGGTTAAGCTTCAAGACCCCATCAGTCCCGATGTTGCCGGCAAAGTTAAAATCACCATGGTATTGCCTGAATCGGGAACGCCGTTCAGTGTACACGGCATTCTGAAACATCAACATGTCGATTCGGAATGCGGCTTACACTACGTAGACCACGTGGAAGGTTCTATCGACGATCTGATGTTTGAATGCGTGGAACTGGACGACACCACCGTGCTGATCAAAACCGCTTAATCGTCATCCCGGCACAAAACGGCACCTGCTCGCCGTAAATCGCTGTCGGCAAGTTAGCTGGTAATCACAAACCGCACCGCATCCAGCCGCAACTGAGTTTCCTGTATACTTTCGTGCGAGAGCATGGTCATCTCCTTGAGTTGCTCTATTTCCTGCTCCTTGATGCCGGGATTGATCTTTTTCAGCCGCACCAGTCGTTTGATTTCCCCGGTTAGCGTGGCTATCATCAGATTACTGCTTTCCGCTATCAACTTCTGCATTTGCGCACCCGCCAACTGCTCCGCGACTTTGATCATATCCTGAATATGCTGACGTTGGCTGTTCAAAAACTGGCTGATTTGCGCCTTATCGAAGCTATCGCCGGTCTCCACTAAGCTGTCGTGGCTAATAACAGCCGTTAGATCCTTTTTATTTTGATCGACCAAAACGCGCAGCGGCGTGTGCGGTAAAAATCGGCCGATTTGCAATTCGGCGGGCGCACTGCATTCGGCAACAAACAACAACTCCAACAGGAATTGGCCGGCTTTGAGTTGCGGATGTTTGACCACGCTGACCGCGGCATTGCCGGTCTCGCTGGATAACACCAAATCCATGGCCGACAATACCATGGGATGCTCGGCGGTCAAAAACTGCATGTCTTCCCTGGCCAGCGCGATGTCTCGGTTGATCGTTACCGTCAGGCCGTCGTCTTGCAGCATCGGAAAATGGGCGATGCGCAGATTTTCGCTGGGCCAGAGGATATGACAATCGCGCGAATGGTCTTCAACATCGACGCCATAACAGTCGAACATCGCTTCCATAAACGGCCACAAACTACCGTCGCGTTCGCCGGCACTGATCTCTTCCACGAGGCGCGCGGCTTCTTGCGGCCGGCAAGAATTTAGCTCCAACAGCAAATCGCGGCCTTTATGCAATTCCTCTTCAACCTGACTGTTCAGAGCCTTGGTCTTGGCGATCAAAGCCTCGACTGCCGCCGCATCGCGGCTGAGCAATGCACTGTCACGAGCATCGCCTAGCAACTTCAAGACTTGTGCGGCACCCGAACAATTATGCCGGAATGCGTCCAGGCCCTCGTCGTACCAACGGAATAATACGTGCTGAGTACTATCTAGCAGATAAGGGATATGAATTTGAATCACATGCTTTTGGCCGATTCGATCCAGACGACCGATACGCTGCTGCAACAAATCCGGATTTTCCGGCAGGTCAAACAAAAACAGATGGCGCACGAATTGAAAATTGCGCCCTTCACTGCCGATCTCGGAACAAATCAACACTTGCGCCCGGCTCTCTTCGTCGGCGAAAAATGCCGCCGCCCTATCCCGCTCGACGATACTCATGCCTTCATGAAACACCGCGGCGGTATGCCCGACGTGCTGCCGTAACAATTGCTCCAGCTGGATCGCGGTTTCCGCACGTTTGCAGATTAATAAGGCCTTTTCGTCGCCCAAGGCCTTCAACTGCGCAACCAGCCAATGCAGATAAGGGCTGTTGGCTAAGTCCGTCGTGTCTTCACCTTGCAGCGGATAAGCATGGCGCTGACGATCCGGAAAACCCTGCACGGTTTGTCGAGAGTTTCTGAACAAAATCCGGCCGGTGCCATGATGATCGAGCAACAACTTGATCAACTCTTCCCGTGCATTCGCTTCGCTGTCGTTAACCTGTTGCAGCAGTTTGTCGACATTGTCCTGTTTTAATAAAACTTTCAATTGCTCCTGCTGTTCGGCATCCAGCGCTTCGCCGGAAATCAGCAAATTGGCAAGTCTGGCTACCGGCTCAAACTGGCTTTCTTCGCGCAGGAATTCTTCAAAACGGTAAAAACGATCCGGATCGAGCAAGCGCAAACGCGCAAAATGACTTTCCTTACCTAATTGCTCGGGCGTAGCGGTCAACAGAATCAGGCCGGGAGATGCCAATGCCAATTGCTCGACAAATAAATAGTCGGCACTGGGTGCGTCTTCGCTCCACTCCAGATGATGCGCTTCGTCAACCACCACCAGATCCCAACCTGCATCCAAAGCTTGTTGCTGGCGATGCGGAGAATCGGCAAAGAAGCGCTGGCTACACAGCACTAATTGCTCGCTGAGAAACGGGTTCTCGTCGGGGCTGGCAAAGCAACGGCTTTCGTCGAAAATGCTGAAGCGCAGATTGAAGCGGCGCAGCATCTCCACCAACCATTGATGCAACAGACTTTCCGGTACCAAAATCAACACCCGCTTGCTTAAGCCGTTAATCAAGCGATGTTGGATGATTAAACCGGCTTCGATGGTTTTACCCAAACCCACTTCGTCGGCCAGCATAATGCGCGGCAAGGCGCGGCTGGCGGCTTGATGGGCGATATACAGCTGATGCGGAATCAGCGAAGCCCGCGCACCCTGCAAACCTTTGGTCGCGGCTTGCTGATGCTGTTGCTGGCGCCGCCAGGTTTCGTAACGCAATAAAAACCAGGCCGTCGGGTCGAATTGCCCAGTAAACAAACGATCTTGCGGTTTGTTGAACTGAATATGATGGTTAAGCTCCATCTCATCAATTTGTTGCAGCTGACCGTCTTCATCGATACCGATGTAAGTCAACAAACCATTGTGTTGTTGCACCTGTTGCACGCTAATCTTGGCGTAATCCGCCGATTCGATCACGTCGCCTTCGTTGAACTGCACCCGGGTCAACGGCGCGTTATCTCTGGCGTAAACCCGGCGGTCGCCGGTCGCTAAAAATAGCACGGTGACACGGTTAAACTCGGTGTCTATGACCATACCCAAACCGAGTTCCGATTCGGTATTACTAATCCAGCGTTGGCCGGGAATAAACTCATTCATGTTTTGATTCTTGGAAATTTGATTCGACTTTAATAGCGCCGTGTAAAGCGGCTGGGATGATATGAAAAGCCGATTAATTCATGATTAATTGGTCGAGGAAAAAACATCGAGAATTTCAGCAACGCTTGAAAACATGGTTAAATTTAGCAGAACACGCCTATTTTCAATGCACTAAAACTCATCATTTTCAGGAATGCCATGGCAAAGCCCGTCACCCCCTTGTTAGCCGCCGATATTTTGATCGAACTGATCGACCATCCCCAGCGTCCCTTCGTGTTGATAGAGCGAAAATATCCACCCTATGGCTGGGCAGTACCCGGCGGGTTTGTCGATGTCGGCGAAACGATTGAGCACGCGGCCATCCGCGAAGCTAAGGAAGAAACCTGTCTGGATGCACAACTAACCGTACTGCTGGGCCTTTACTCCAATCCACAACGCGACCCACGCAACCACACCGTCACCGCTGTCTACCTGGCGCAAGCGCATGGCACACCGATGGCGGCCGACGATGCTAAAAACTTTGGTTTATTCAACTTCGACAATCTGCCCAGCCTGCTGGCTTTCGATCACGCTCAGGTTATCGCGGATTACCGGCATTATAAACTGACTGGCGAGGTAACGCCTCTACGAATATAAGTCTTAGCTGATTCAGCGGCGTGCAGACAATGTTTAAGACCTGATCAGCCTTTCAGACCCAACACATCCTGCATATCGAACAGGCCGCTTTGTTTGTCCGCCAACCAAGCCGCGGCTCTTACCGCGCCATTGGCGAAGGTCATACGGCTGGTGGCTTTATGGGTAATTTCCACTCGTTCACCTTCATCGGCAAACATCACGGTATGCTCACCGACTATATCGCCGGCCCGGATAGTGGAAAAGCCGATGGTTTTGCGGTCGCGAGCGCCGGTATCGCCTTCGCGGCCATAGATGGCACAGTCTTTCAAATCGCGCCCCAAGGCTGCGGCAACTACCTCGCCCATCCGCAACGCGGTACCGGACGGCGCATCGACCTTGTGGCGGTGATGTGCCTCAATTACTTCGATGTCGGTGTAATCACCCATCACCTTGGCGGTCATTTCCAGCAACTTTAAGGACAGATTGACGCCGACGCTGAAATTGGGTGCGATGACTATTGCCACATCCTGGGCAGCCTCAGCAATCGCGGCTTTTTGCGCCTCGCTATAGCCGGTCGTCCCTATCACTATTTTTTTGCCGGCCTGCCGACAGATTTCGACGTAATCCATCGACGCATCGGGCCGGGTGAAGTCGATCAATACGTCAAATTTATTAGTCAGAGCAGCCAAGTCGTCGCAGACTTTAATACCTGCCGCTGACACACCGGCCAGTTCGCCGGCATCCTTGCCCAGTGCCAAGCTATCGGGGCGGGATACCGCTACCGTCAACTCAGCATTTTCCGCCGCCAGCGCGGCTTTGAGCAAGCACAGACCCATGCGCCCGGAAGCGCCCACTATCGCGATCCGCACCATGGCTTACCCTGTTAATTTGTCGAAGAAGTTTTTCACGCCATCCATCCAGCCATGCTCTTGCGGACTGTGGTGTTTGCCGCCGCCGGATAAGGATTCGCCCAACTTCTCGATCATGGCTTTTTGATCTTTGGTCAGATGTACCGGGGTTTCCAGTTGCACCTTGCACAACAAATCACCGACCGCGCCGCCCCTAACCGGCTTCACACCTTTGCCGCGCAAACGGAACATGCGTCCGGTTTGGGTTTCCGGCGGAATTTTCAACATGACCTTGCCGTCCAGCGTAGGTACTTCAAGTTCGCCACCCAAACAGGCCATCGGGAAACTGATCGGCACTTCGCAATACAAATTGGCACCGTCGCGGGTGAAGATAGGATGATCCTTGACCTGCACTTGTACATATAAGTCCCCGGCTGGTCCACCGTTCGCACCCGCCTCGCCCTCGCCGGCCAAACGAATCCGGTCGCCGGTATCCACGCCGGCCGGCACTTTGACGTTGAGGGTTTTGGTTTCCTGCACGCGGCCTTGACCATAGCATTTTGGACAAGGATCCTTGATCTGCTTGCCAGTACCGCGGCAGGTCGGACAGGTTTGTTGCACCGAGAAAAAGCCTTGTTGCATCCTGACTTGGCCGTGACCATGACAGGTGTTACAGGTGACCGGGCTGCTACCTTTTTTAGCGCCGCTGCCGTTACACTCGGTGCAAGCCACCAATACCGGTACCTTGACTGTGGCTTCGGTCCCGCCAACCGCTTCTTCCAGAGTCAGTTCCAGGTTGTAACGCAAATCGGCGCCGCGTTGCACACTGCTGCGCTGCTGCCGACCGCCACCGAAAATATCGCCGAACACATCCCCGAAGATATCGCTAAAGTTTTCCGCGCCACTGAAGCCGCCTCGACCACCACCCATCGAAGAATCGACGCCAGCATGGCCAAATTGATCATAAGCCGCGCGTTTTTTTGGGTCGGATAAAATCTCGTATGCTTCCTTAACCAGCTTGAATTTCTTCTCTGCTTCTTCCGGATTATCCTTGTTTCTGTCGGGATGAAATTTCATCGCCATCTTGCGATAGCTCTTCTTGATTTCGGCTTCGCTCGCGTTGCGATCCAGTTCCAGCAGTTTGTAAAAATCTTCTTTTGCGGCCATTTTAATTAGTGAGTTTTTATTACTTTTTATTGAACATTATTCAATCAGTTAAAACGTTCAGAGATATTTTCCAACAATCGTTTACCATGAATCACAGCGACGACGGTAATTTGCATTTCATCAATCTTATAAACCAGCCGATAGCTGTATACAAACCGTTCTCTGATATTTTTATCGCCAACTTCAGGCACAATTCTGCCTGTTTCCACTGCCGCTGGAATTCGCTTTGCAGTACCCAATACCTTACGGACAACCGAACGGGCATAAAACAAGGAATCCCTGGCTATATAGTCTCTAATAGAATTTAAATCTTCGATAGCTTCCGGAGACCAGCTTAATCTTCGAGCCATTTTTCAAACTGCTTTTCGACTTCGTCATGAGGGATAACGCCTTCGGTTTCTGCCCTAGTTATTCCCTGTTGGATTTTAGCGATGACATACAAATGGTATTGAATATCTTCATAACTGCTTTCTTCGGGCAGCCTATTCAATAATTCTTTGACTTCCGTAACAGCAGTTTGCATATCTACCTCGCAAAAACAAAAAAGTACGCGGTGCGTATCCTACGTCACTAAAAATATTAATACTTCGATTCATCCAACCTCGTGTAAATGCGTTCTCACCGAATCGATTTATACCAACCAATTTGGAATCAAGGTAGCTCCGATTAGCGATAGCGTAACGGACCTACGCAGGCTTCACTTTCGATTGTCGAGACGTCACAAAACCCTTCGTTCGCAACCGACAGTCAAAAAGGTACGCGGTGCGTACCCTACAAAACTACCAGAATAATTTCGGCCTTCGCTTCCCGCCCCTGACATTTGCCGTGAACATGAACGGGTTCGTGTTCATTGGCATAAAACATCACAATTAAACCGAAATATTCGTATAGTTTTGGCATTGCCGGTCTTGCCTGTATTTCTGCCGAATTCGGTTTATTCAATGTAGGATGGGCTGACGCCAGGAAGCCCATCGTTTGCAAAAGGTCCGCGGTGTGAGTACCCTACATGACTAATCTGACCTAAGAGGGCTTAATACGGCGCAATGCCCGTTGGTTATTGCGCCCTACCGGACTAGTCTGTCGACTCCAAAACATAACCTAACATTCCATCGGGTATATAAGGTCGTACGGCCTCGAAAACCAAGCGCTTTCCGTTGTGATAAATAGTGTATTTCCCAGGGGCTCTTACATTTGGCGAAATGACTCTCGCATCGTAATTATTCTGTTGCCAAGACTCCGGTCCACCCGGGCCAGTTATTGCAATCGGCGATTTCCTGGAAAAAATAAACTCACATTTTTCCAATCTTCCATTGATTTCAACTTCTGAATTCATTTCGTTAATATTCAGTTATATTGGTACACACATAAAGCGGAAGCTACTAAGCATTCCGCTTATGTTTACAACTTATGGCTTGACTGACAGCCATCCGCCCTACACCTTATTTCTTATCGTCCTTAACTTCTTCAAATTCCGCATCGACCACGTTGTGGTCATGCTCCGCGGCAGCTTCCGCCGCGCCTGCGGCATGACCGCCCTCAGCACCGCCTTCCGCACCTTTCTGTGCGTAAACGCGCTCCGCCAATTTGCCGGACAACTCGGTCAAGGCATGGGTTTTGGCTTCAATTGCATCTTTGTCGTCGGATTTGAGCACTGCTTGCAGGTCTTTGATCGCCGATTCGATGGCCGATTTTTCGTCGCCGGCTACTTGATCGCCCAGTTCTTTCAGCGACTTTTCGGTGGCGTGAATCATGCCTTCAGCGGAGTTACGCGCGGACACCAGTTCTTTCAGTTTGCGGTCTTCGTCCGCGTGCGCTTCGGCGTCCTTGATCATGCGTTCGACTTCGTCGTCCGACAAACCGCTGGAGGCTTTAATCACAATGGATTGTTTTTTGCCGGTGGCTTTGTCTTTCGCCGATACGTTCAAGATACCGTTGGCGTCGATGTCGAACGACACTTCGATTTGCGGAATACCGCGTGGTGCCGGCGGAATGTCCTGCAAGTCAAAACGACCCAAGGATTTATTACCGGCAGCCACTTCCCGTTCGCCTTGCAATACATGCACGGTCACCGCGGTTTGATTGTCGTCCGCAGTCGAGAAGGTTTGCGAAGCATTGGTCGGGATCGTGGTGTTTTTCTCGATCAATTTGGTCATCACGCCGCCAAGGGTTTCGATACCCAAAGACAGTGGTGTTACGTCCAACAACAATACGTCTTTAACATCGCCGCCCAATACGCCGGCTTGAATCGCCGCACCCAAGGCTACCGCTTCATCAGGGTTAACGTCTTTACGCGGCTCTTTACCGAACAGTTCTTTGACGAAGGCTTGCACTTTCGGCATGCGGGTTTGACCGCCCACCAGAATTACGTCGTTGATTTTAGAAGTCGAAATACCGGCGTCCTTAATCGCTTGCAAGCAAGGGCCTTTGGTTCTTTCGATCAACTCGTCAACCAGCGACTCCAGTTTGGCGCGGGTCAGTTTCACGTTCAAATGTTTCGGACCGGATGCGTCGGCGGTGATGTACGGCAGATTGATGTCGGTTTGCTCAGCTGAGGACAATTCAATTTTGGCTTTTTCTGCCGCTTCTTTCAGACGTTGCAACGCCAATGGATCGTTGTGCAGATCGATGCCACTGTCGCGTTTAAATTCGCCGGCCAGGAAGTCGATGATGCGCAAATCAAAGTCTTCACCGCCCAAGAAGGTATCACCGTTGGTGGCCAATACTTCGAACTGGTGCTCGCCTTCGATTTCAGCAATTTCGATGATGGAAATATCGAAGGTACCGCCGCCCAAGTCATAGACCGCGATGGTGGTGTCACCTTTGGGTTTGTCCATACCAAACGCCAGCGCAGCCGCAGTCGGCTCGTTGATGATGCGTTTGACATCCAGACCGGCGATGCGGCCGGCGTCTTTGGTCGCTTGACGTTGTGAATCGTTAAAGTAAGCCGGTACGGTGATAACCGCTTCGGTGACTTCTTCGCCCAAGAAGGCTTCTGCGTCTTTTTTCAGCTTCATCAACACCCGCGATGACACTTCGGGCGGCGCCATTTTTTTACCGTGGCATTCCACCCAAGCGTCGCCGTTGTTGGCTTCCATAATTTTGTAAGGCACCATTTTGATGTCTTTTTGTACCGCGTCTTCTTTAAAGCGGCGGCCGATCAAGCGTTTGATCGCGAACAAAGTATTCTCAGGGTTGGTAACCGCCTGACGTTTGGCGGACTGGCCGACCAATACTTCGTTGTCGCCGGTGAAGGCGATGATGGAAGGCGTGGTGCGCGCGCCTTCGCTGTTTTCGATAACCCGCGCGGTGCCGTTTTCCAGGACTGCGACGCAGGAGTTGGTGGTTCCTAAATCGATGCCGATCATTTTGCCCATTGATATTCTCCAGACTTGAATTGGTAATAAATTAAAAAGTTGTTAGCGATATGCGGTTGATCGTCTTAATTTCAAGCCTGCTCATCGATTTTTGCGCTATCGGCAGGTTTGTCCTCGGCTTTCGCCACCACCACCATGGCAGGGCGCAATAAACGGCCGTTCAACACATAGCCTTTTTGGAAGACGTTTAATACGGTATTGGGTTGGGCGGTGGCACTTGGCTGCATGACCATCGCCTGGTGCAATTCCGGATTGAATGCTTGACCGATGGGGTCGACGGTTTCGATATTAAATTTGGCAAATACCGACTCGAATTGCTTGATGGTCAATTCACTGCCTTCGCGTAGTTTCACTATCTCCGGGCTATCGCCGGTTGCCGCTTGCAGGCCTAATTCCAAACTATCCAGAACACTCAGCAGTTCTTTCGCAAATTTGGCCAGACCGTATTTGCGTTCGTCGTCCAAGTCTTTTTGCACGCGCTTTTTTAAATTTTCCATCTCGGCCATCGTGCGGATGGCTTTATCCAGATTCGCAGCAGCTTGTTGCTGGGCCTGCTCCAATTGTTCCTGCAAGGCTTCCACAGTGACTGGGGCGGCACCAGAGGCTTCGGTTGACTGTTCGTCGGCGTCGATTGGCTTGGTCTGTTCCAAAACTTCGGCGATCAAATCGCTATCCGATTGGGGTTCGTGGCTCGATTGCTGATGACTCATTACTTACTCCATGGTTCTAAATTTTTTAGTTGGCCTAACGATAGGGCCATTTATTTGGGATTCAAGGCCGCGCCCAATAATTTTGCCGTCACATCCACGAACGGAATCACTTTTTCATACGCCATTCGGGTGGGGCCGATCACGCCCAACACCCCCACCACTTCGTCATTCACCGAATAAGGCGCCGTCACCAGGCTGCAATGATCGAATGCGCTATAGCCGGACTCTTCACCGATAAAAATCTGCACGCCTTCGGCCTGTAGACACTGATCCAATAAATGAATGACGCCGCGCTTTTGGCTAAAAGCTTCGAACAACTGTTTGAGTCGTTCCATATCCGACAACTCGGAAAAGCCCATTAGATTGGTTTCGCCGCTCAACACATAGTCGTCGTTGGGTTGTTCGCTGAAGGTGAGCTGCGCCATGTTCACCGCGTCCATCATGCCTTGATTGACCTGCCGCTGATCGAGCTCCATCTCCCGCACCACCAAATCGCGAATTTTCGCCAAGCTGCGGCCGGAATAAACCGAATTCAAATAGTTGGCTGCCTGTTGTAATTCCGCAGGACTGAATTGCTTGTGGGTATGAATGATTTTATTGTGCACTTCCTGGTCGTCGGTGACGAAAATCACCAACACCCGGGTATTGGACATAGGCAGAAATTCGATGTGCCGCAAGGTGACGCTTTCTCTGCGCGGCAAAGTCACCACGCCGGCCATCCGCGTTACGTCGGACAATAATTTGGAAGCCTTATTCAACACGTCACTGGCTTTATCCGCCTCCCCTTTCAGGCCATGTTGCAGTTGATCCAATTCGCTGGATGCCAGCGGCTTGACGGTTAACAAACTGTCGACAAATAAACGATAGCCGCTCACGGTCGGGACTCTGCCGGCGGATGTGTGCGGGGAATGGATCAAACCCATCTCTTCCAGATCCGCCATCACATTGCGAATGCTGGCGGGGCTCAGCTTTAACTGCGGATCTTTAGATAACAAACGCGAACCAACAGGCTGGCCGTCCTGGATATAACGCTCAACCAAGGTTTTTAATAAATACAGCGATCTTTCGTTTAAATCTTGTCCGCCAGCCACGTCATCCCCCAAATTCCGTTAGCACTCGATATTGGTGAGTGCCAGACAGCAAAGCTATCAGTTGGGTCCGGCCTTGTCAACGGCTTGAACAGGTTATGAATAAACTAAGCGCAGCCAGCACAATCAAGGGCTGGGATTGAATATCCGAAGCCCCCGTGTCGTGGAGAACGGATCGATGGGCAGTTTGTTCCGGAATTACGATTTTTAGATGTATCTTCGATATTGCCCAACAACCGGCAATAAAAAACCCTGCAAGTCTGGGACTTGCAGGGTTCTAATTCGATCTAGCGTTTGCTTATCCGGACTGTATGGCAGGAACGCAAACGGCCAATAAACCGCAACCGCCAGTGGTCTCAAGCCCCCATTTGGGAGAAAGACAACACATAGTAGCTATAGTAGGCAACGACAAAAAACAACAATACATTCAAAAACTTTTCTACTCTACTGTACTGTTCTTGTTGATATTTTTTACCATTTTTTATTCTCATTTTGTCCTCCTGTCGCATGAGTCATCCAAAAATTCAAAACCGGTTAATTGATTGGCGGTAGCTGATTAACGGCTCATACTGTTGCCGATCCAGGCGCCGGCGGCGGCACCGATGCCGGCTCCCAACGGATCGCCTCTACTCATCTCGTAACCCGCCGCACTGCCTAACGCGCCACCTACCAAGCCCTGAGTGGAGCGTTGGTCGTATCGGTCGTAGCGCGGCGCGGGCGGCGGTGCCGGGACGTACTGCGTAACCCTCCCCGGTACATACACCCGCTCGACCTCGACGTACCGGTCATGGTGGTGATGTTTGTGATGACCTCGCCCATGCCCGTCAGCGATGGCTATTGGCGAAACCAACAAACTCATTACAACGACACTTGCCACTCTAAACATAAATCCCCTTGATCGAGAATAATTCATCTATGAGTTGATTCTAGAGAGCAATGTTTAAGTCTTGATTAGGAAAAGATTAAGAACAGATGAAGACAGCAAAGCCGGCGCTTACATTGCCAATTTTTGTGAACTGTGCACGCTAAGCGAGGACTATAAACTACCAATAGCCATTACTCCGGATACTCGCAAACCGAATATCCGGAGCAGATTGCGCCGGAGGCGACAGTCACGCACATTAAAAGCTGTAAGACACTTCCCCGTAAACGGTGCGGCCGGCTTGTTGGTAAAAAGAGGAATATTCCCGATCCAACAGATTATTCACCGAAAACGACAGATCGATATTTTTCGTCGCTTGATAAGCAATACGGGTATCGACCAGAAAATAAGGGTCGTAACTCCCTGGGACGCCGGCCCTTTGATCCAGATTTTGGTCGTTCGTATACTGCTGGCTGACATAGCGCCCAATAATGCCACCGCTCCAATGCTCATATTTGACATCCAAGCCGCCACTGAACATGGTCTCCGGCAACAACACCATCTGTTTGCCAACCGACAGCGGATTCGCCTCGTTCTTGGTAATTATCGAGTCGTTTAAGGTGTAGGTTCCCGTAAAATGCAGCCAGTCCCAATACAATTTCTGCCTTAATTTGGCCTCCACGCCTTCAACCTCCGCTTCACCCGCATTTTGCCGCTCCTGAAGCCGATTGGTTGCGCTTAATGTCGTATCTTTACGGTAAATCAAATCAGAAATGTAATGGTGAAAATACGAGGCGGCAATCGTTGTACCCTCAATCGGTGTTGCCTCTCCGCCTACTTCCCATGAATACATGGTTTCCGGTTTCAGATTCGGCCCGGCTTGCGTCAAGGTAAAAACACTGCCGCTAGCCGTTTGCGATGTCGAATACAAATCCGAGTTGGTGGGTGGACGGAATGCCCAACCGGTTGAAGCAAACAACTTGTAGCCATCCGCCGGCAACCAGGTCAAACTGAATTTGGGATTAAATTGCGACACGGAACGTTCGCTGTATGTTTGCGTCAGGTTAGTGGTGGTACCCGTGGAAGTGACAGTAGCCTTTTGTACGATGGAACCGGAAGTTGACCAGTCGTCATAACGAACGCCAAGATGAGCAATCAAGTTTTTACGCAACCAAATTTCGTCCTGAATAAAGGCGGAGTAAATACTCGACTCGCCCTTGCCATCGTAAACAGTATTCGTCACTGAGGACCAATCTTGCCAATTACTCAAGGCCAAACGTTTTTGGCCTTCCAAATTGTTGTGGTTTGCGCCAAAACCGACCGTGACAAAGTTACGTTGATCCCACAAAAACGGGAAGCGCAATGCCACATTACCGTCGATCCGTTGGCTAGGCGTGACGGTTAACTGGCCTCTGCCACCGCTTAAGGTATCGTCGAACGCCGCACTGTTTGGGCTAGGCGAATAAGTCTCGTGATCCATGTATTGAAAATCGACATTCAATTTCACGTCATGCCCAAAATCATGTTTCAGGTGCGCAAAATATCGCCGCGTATCTTCCACGGAAGGCAGGAAATGTAATAACTGCTGTTCGTAGACGGAAAGACGTTGGCCATTCAAATTCAAGTTGTTGCTTTGCGCCAGGCCGGCCACGCTGGCGACTGAATTGACAGTGGGGTTTCCGTTAGCGATTGCAATTGGCGAGCCTCCGGCAGTGGTCAAATAACTGTTAAACGTCCCTGCGCTGGTTTCGCTGCGGCTCCAGCTCATCCCGCCATCAATCTCGGTGCTATCAGTCAAATCGTAATAGAGATGCAAGGAAGCGGTGTTCTGCTCCCAAGGGCGTTCCCCTTTGTCGCCTATGATGTAGGTCGAGCCACCTAGGGTGGTTGCGGTCGGAATGGCACCGAATACCGGTGTCGAGGCGTTTCTTAACGCGGTAGCCGTATTCGCTCTGACTACCGGATTCGGTATCACGCTAGCCGGTGGCGTAAAGCTAACCGGCGAAGCCGTCACGTAATCCGACACCGCCCAGTTATCGCTATCCATGTGGTTGAAGGTCACGGAAATCCCCACTCCGTTTTCGAAACGATCCCGGTAACGGCCTTTGATGCCCCATTGATCAACAGCCGCGCCACCGGCACCAAATGACAGACGTCCTTCGCGCTTAGTGGGGACTTTGGAGATCACATTCAGTACACCGCCCATCGCGCCACTACCGTACAGCGCTGAAAAGGGTCCAGGGACATATTCCACTTGCTGAGCGTCGTCCATATTCAGAATGTTCCAATCGACGCTGCCATTATTGGGCAGATTCACCGGCAAGCCGTCAACCAGGAACAGTGATCGATTGGTACCACTGACACCATGAAATGCTGAGGAACTTAAGCTGGAGCCTGGCATACTCGTACCATAAGCACTACCCCGCAAATATATCCCCGGCACGTCCTTCAACGCATCACCAATCCGTTGGGTCAGGCGGTTTTCGGTATTTTCGGTGGTGATGACACTGACATTGGCCGGCGCCATCGATGCACTGATTTCCGAGCGCGTGGCGGTCACCACCATCGTGCCCAGCGACTCATCGTTGCTGGCCGGATTGTCGGTGTTAGCGGTTTCGGCTGGCCCCACGACGCTTTGATCGCTATCTTCTGCCAGGATTTGATTGCTGTAAGCCAAATTGGTCAGGGCCAGCAGCGTTATTACGTGTAAACGAGACAAAGTCGATTCCTCCGGTAATGCACCTTATAAAAAAACGGCGCTTCATGGTCATGTTAGATTTATTTTTAATTCTTCTTACATCAAGAACAGGCCCCTACTTGAATTTCCCCCCTGAGGCGCCACGCTACTATTCATATCGAGCCTACGTGAGCCCCCTAAAATCCCTGTGGCCATCATCCCAACGAAAACGGGGATGATGGCTGCCGAATTTCCTGAGTTACCGCCCTCGCTGTAACAAGGAGGCCAGGGTTTTTCCAGCCAAGCGCTAGGCTTTGTACTTCCGCTGTTCCCAACTGCCGTGCCAATAACCGGCAACAAACAACAGCAAGATCGCAAAACTCAACCACCAGCTCTGCGCCGAACTCAAGGTTTGTTGCTGTTCAGTGCTTTCGCTGGCGGCTTTTTTCTCTTCCATCTCATAACCTTCCAGAGGCTTGGCGGCATCCGGCGCGGCTTGTGCTTGAGCCTGCGGTTGCTGAGCGGCTGGCGGCTGTTGAGATTGAGTAGGCTGCGGTGGCGTTTGAGCCGCTACGGGTGCCGGTGGCTGCGCTTGCGCACCGGGCGCGGCGGCTTTGGCGGCTTTGGCCGCATCCTGTTGCTCGGCCAGCTTGGTGATCTCCGGGCTGCTGCAGGTGTCCTTGTTGCAGGCCACGCCGGCCTTGGCGATGACTTCCCGGTTAACCTGCTCCAGCTTGGCTTTCACCGCCGGATCGGCCTGCCAATAACCTTTGTTGATCGCTACCAGCATCCGATCCACCATGGCCTGATAAGCCAGCAAGTTGTCGGCTTGCTCGAACTTTTTCTGGATGTCGAGCTGGTATTTGTCCTCGACATAGGTCTCGTACATGGCTTGCCATTTTTCGGCGCCAACCGCTTCCGGCACCGTCACCTGCCAGCCCCACAGGTTTTCCGCGACCATATTGATGAAGCGGGCGCCGGCGTAACCTTCCTTCAACATCGACTCTATCCACTTCGGGTTCAGGTAGCGACTCTGCATCTCCCGCCCCTGATAACGCTCCAAACTCATGGTCTTGGCCGCAGTTGGGTCAGCCAGATCGGCGACCAACACTTCCGGGGTTTTGCCGTTCACTTGCCTTGCCGCCATCGCGGTACCGCCCAGATATTGGAAGAAGTCGTCACCGTCCAGTGTGGCGTAGACGTTGCTGGAGCGGCTGTGGATCACCGCATCGGTATCCTTCAACGACAATTTGAACAAGTCCACAGCCAGCGTCGCGTCCTTGCTGGCTGCTTCGCCCCAATGACCGCGGCCGTAGACGTGGTGCATGCGGTTAAAGAACACGTCGGCCAGTTGCTTTTCGTCGGTCCAGGTATTGGACAACGGAATCGCTCGGTCCAGATTGGTGCCGTAAGCGCCGGACGGCACGCTGAACAAGCGGGCCGAGGCCATGTCTAGCGCTTCCTCCGGCTTCAAGCCGCGCTTGACCAATTCGGCCTGGGTTTCCTGGATATGCCGGCGTAACGGATTATCCGGCTCGTCCTGTTCCTGCGCCTTGGTTTCGGCTTGATCCAGTAGTTTGATCACCGAGGCAAACAAATCCCGGTACAAGCCGGACGGGATGATGGTGACATCGACGCGAGGCCGGCCCAGTTTGTCGCGAGCAATCACGTCCACGCCCTGGGTACGGCCGCGTTCGTCCCAGTGCGGTTTGACGCCGAGAAGATGCATGATTTCGGCTTCCATCACGCCTTCATGGCGCGAGCTTTCCACGCCCCACAAATTGAACACCAAGCGCTCGGGATAGTGGCCGTGCTGCTTTTTAAAGTCGGCGACCACTTGCTCGGCTAGCCGCGCGCCTTCGTTGTAAACCGCTTCGCTGGGAATCCGCGACGGATCGAAACCGTACAAATCCTTACCGGTCGGCAAGGCGTCCGGGTTGCGCAACGGGTCGCCGCCACTGCCAGCGGGGATGTAGCGGCCGGCCAGCGCATCCATCAGCGCGTTCATTTCGGCGTTGGCGCTATCGGCAATCAGTTTGGCGGTAGCCTGGATTTTTTGCTTTAAAGCCTCGCCTTTCAATTTCGGATCGCGGGCGACGATGGCTTCGGCGAAACGCTGCCTGGCCGCTTCGTCCGGCGCTTTGCCAAAAGTATGCAAACCCATCGGCACTTTCTTTTCGCGGATTTCCTTTAAATAATGCTCCAGTTCTTCCAGTTGCTCCTCGTCTTCGGCTCGCTCCATTTTCAGGTCCTTCAACAAGCCGGCCTTGGCGGCGATTTGATTGATCTCGTCCAAACGAATCTTCGCCAGTTGCTCGCTTTTTTGCGCAGCGACATTGTAGTCGTCCAATAAGCCGGCCAGTTTGGCCAGCTCCGGATTCAAGTCGGCCTTGTCCAGCGGCGGCGTCATATGCGAAATGA
Source organism: Methylomonas sp. PHL2-19 (assembly GCF_059331595.1). Taxonomy (NCBI): domain Bacteria; kingdom Pseudomonadati; phylum Pseudomonadota; class Gammaproteobacteria; order Methylococcales; family Methylococcaceae; genus Methylomonas; species Methylomonas sp. PHL2-19. The sequence continues at coordinate 1,845,097 of NZ_CP196839.1, read as the reverse complement.
TGGTGGCCATCGCTCGGCGCTTGGCCTGCAAAGCTTCGCCGACGTCGTCCATGATGTAGGGGTAAATTTGCGGCACGTCGGCCATCAAAATTTCGCCGGGATCGGCGGCGGTGAAACCGACTTCCTTGCCGGACAGCCATTCGTGGGTGGCGTGAGTGCCCAGGTGGATCATCGCGTCGGCGCGGTAGCCTTTTTGCAACCACAGATAAAACGCTACGTATTGATGGTGCGGCGGCATGGTCACGTCGTGATACAGCTTTTTGACGTCCTGCTCCCAGCCGCGCGACGGTTGCGGTGCCAGCAGCAAGTTGCCGTATTGCAGCGCAGGCAGGATCAAAAAGTGTTTACCTTTAGTATCGGTCCAGGCGCCGATTTTGCTGTCTTCCGGTTTGCCCCAAGACTTGAGCATGGCGGCTTTAAAGGTTTCCGGCAACGTGGCGAACCATTTTTGGTAATCTTCGATCGGCAACAACACCGCGCGGCCGCTGGCGGCGGCTTCGGCAATCGCGCCCGGCTCCCAGTTACCCAGATTGATACCGTGGTTCTTCACGGCGGCTTTCAAGGCTGCGCCGTCTGTCGGCGCATCACCCAATTGGTGACCTTCCTGACGCATGCGCTGCATGATGTTCAACAGCGATTCAGGCAGCACGTTCAAATACGAGGCGCCGATGTTTTCCTTGCCGGGCGGGTAGTTGTAATACAGCAGCGCGACTTTTTTGTCGGCGTTGGCGGTATGCCGCAACTTCGCCCATTTATCCAGGCGGTCGGCATAACGGGAGATGCGTTCCGGAATCGGCGTTTCCCGGACGAAATCCTGGCCGGTGGCTTTATCGTGCACGCTTTCTTTGCTGGCGACTACGGTCGGGGCGATTTCGCCGGCAAATTCCGGCAAGGCCACTTGCCAAGCCCGTTCCATCACATCCAGGCCGGTGGCCGATTCGGTCCATTGCGCCTGGCTTTGGCTGTTCAAGGCGATGCCGTTCAATACCGGCACGCCCAAGCGGGTCAAGGTCGGCACGGTTTTGTCCGGGCTGGCACCGATTTTAAGAGCCAACGCGGCGATGGCTTCGACGCGGGATTTGCCGTTGCCGTCGACCAGCATTTTTTCCAGGGTTTTGTCGTAGGGATAACCGAACGCCGGCAACACGTTGTAGCCCTTGGCCTCCAGATTTTCGGCAAGAGTTTTTACCGTATCGGTCTGGCCGGACAGCGCCGAGGAACGGTAAAACAAAATGGCTATCCACGGTTGGCCTGCTTTGAAACCCGCGTAAGCTTTTTGATAGCTGTCGAAATCGGCAAACAGCTTATTACTGCGCACATCGAAGGCGCCGATCTCCGGTTGGGCTTGCGGCGGCGCAATGTCGGCCTGGACGTTTTTGAATTTGGCCAAGGCCAGCCGGATCATATTGGCGGCATTGTCGGCGCCGCCGGCCGACATATAGGCTTGCAGGTCCTTATCCAGTTGCAGGCCGTAATCGGCGAAATCGGCGTCGTAACTCAAACCCACCGCGTACAGCTTGCCGCCATGCGCGGCGATCTGTTTAAACACCTCGCCGCCCTCGCGCAGAATGCCGCGGCCGGTGATTTGCGCCAGCACCAGATTGGATTGTTGCAATTCGGCCTGATCGGCTTGCGCCAATTTGGAGCTGGAATACACCCGCAACTTGACGCCTTGCAACAGCGGATCATTTTGCAGTTTAGCGGTGGCGGCGACAGCGGTTTGTGAGTCCAGATCGCCGAGAATCAGGCTAAGGTTGAGCGGCGTTTCGGCGAAAGCGCTGCTTGCGGCCAGCCATAGCAGCAGAGCCGGCAGCCAAAGCCAGCACTTATTCCGGTACATAAACCACCTTACCGTCGTTCAAGCGGTACGCAGTACCTAATCGTTCGCCGGAACCGCTAAGTTTGCGGTCGGTGACTTTGGACACTTTGATTTGCGAGCCTTTCTTGCTGACGATTTCCATGGTGCCGTCGGCGTTTTCCTTGGTCATCGTCACGGTGGATTCCGGATTCATCAAATCCAGCATGTTGTAGGCCATGAATAAGGCCACCATCATGCTGACGATGAACACCACGCTGGCGTCGAACAGATTGGCGACGCCGGCAATCGGATCTTCCAGCGGCTCGCTGTTACGATGCAGACTAGAGCGTCTCAGATAGCGCATGGCCGTCCTCCTCGATTGTCAAATCCGGCGCGTCCAGAGTCCGGCTGGCGGCCAGCTCGGCTTGATGGCGCATAGCCGCGAAATCGGCGCGCAGCCATTGCTCGCGCACCAAAGCCACCAGATAGGTGATCACGCCGCAGCCCAAACCGGTGACGGTAGCGGTAAACGCGGTGACCATGCTACCGGCCATGCTGGGAATATTGCCTTGCGCCAAGGCCGCCAGCGAAATCCCCATCGGAATCAAAGTACCCATCAAGCCCAGCGCTGGCCCCAATTTAATGACGAAACGCACCTGATCCAGTTTGATTAATTGCCGATGTTCGTGGGTTTGCAACAGCAACTCCAATTCCACATCCAGCGGCGCGGCATTGGCGCGTTGCTGGCGCCCCAGCGCGACGGCCAGATCGAGATTAAATAAGCGCACGGTACGCGATCCGGCCTGGCGCCGCTCGAGCCATTCCTGGGCCAGACGACCACAGGTGTAGATCGAATACGCTGCCAGCAAGGTGACGATCAGCAATACCGGCAAGTAGAGCGACGACGAGATCATGTAAAGAATTTGTTCTAGCGTATGGGTGAGTTCCACGGCCTTCCTCCTCTATAAAATTGTTGTTGTTTTATTAAAAAATCTATTTTTCTCAAGCGCTTACCCAAAGCCCCATCACCGGTTTACCCAAACGACAGGCAATAGCAATCCGTGGCTCTTATGAACCGTTTTTTTGATAAGGATTGATCAGGCCAGCGGGAGCCGGCCTTGTGCCAGTTATTGCGGGTTAGCCTCCCGCCTTGGGCTTTCTTTACAGCATGGTTCTCTCCACCAACCAGAATGCGCCCATCAAACTGACCGCAATCGAACCGGCTTTCAAAAACTTCTCGGCCGTCTCTATCTTATTATTTAGCCACCAGATCATCGGCAACACGATAGCCGCGACGGCGATTTGCCCGGTTTCTATGCCCAAGTTGAACGACAATAAGGGCAACAAAATCCCGGTATCGCCGGACGAAATATCCATTTCCTGCAAAACCCCGGCAAACCCAAAACCGTGGATCAAGCCAAATCCGAAAGTCAGCCAATGCCGCCCTTTGGGATGGTCGCCGCGGATGATGTTTTCTACCCCCACATAGATAATCGTCGCGGCAATAAACGGCTCCACGAAACTGCTCGGCAGTTCAATCAGATTAAGCCCGGCGCAAGCCAGCGTGATGGAATGGGCAACGGTAAAAAACGTGATGATTTTTAAGGCCGGCCAAAAGCTGTGAGTGACCGCCAACAGTGCGAACAAAAACAGCAAATGATCGTAACCGGTGAGAATATGCTCGATACCCAGCTTAAAAAAATCGCCGAACGCCGCAAACGGAGCTTGGGGGGACTCCGCGGCCACGGCGTTGGCGATTGGTAAACTGATTTGATCGTCGTGTTTGCCCAGCATTTTTTCGCTGAGCGCTTTGCCGTTGGCGTCCCTGACCGTCAAATACTGCTGATGGCCGTCGGGCAGCAAAGCCAAAAACTTCGACTGTACCAACAAAGCGGTTTGCACAGCTCCCGGATAGTGCAGTTCCACCCGCGCATTATTTTGATCGTCAAAGCTGACCTGTCCTGGTTCGCTGGGCAGAGCATCATGGCTATCGATATTCACGCGCAGTTGCTCGGCCAATAGTTTGGCAATAGCCGGCTTGGCCGCTTCGCGCTCGGCTTCGGTCACCTCCGCGTCCAAATCGGCATCCATCGGCGCAAAGGCTTCGATGTCTTGTAAGGCAAAAGTCACCTTGGCATCGAGTTGCGCGGGGTTGATCGTTACATCCAGCGAACTTAGACCGGGTGGATGCGCATAAACCCCGGCGGATTGCAGCGTTAACAACACTGCAATCAAGCTGATAGCCCAGTGGGTTGAAGCAAATTTCATCAGGCTATCCTTAAAAATTGACCGTGATGGTGCCACGCACCATACGTGGCTCGACCGGATGTTTCATCAGGCCGGCGCCAGAAACGCCGTTTGGATAGTTATATTCATAGTTGTAGGCAATATCGTTGCTTTGTGAACCGAGAATATTGAAGATGTCGACCTCGAATTTGTATTGCTTTTGCTTATAACCCGCACCCAAGTTGACGATGTTGGTATCGCCGGCCCAAACCGCGCCGGATTCATCCAGCGGCACGCTGCCGAAGTGGCGGAAACGCAAGGTGCCGAACAGACCGTTGGGGGCTTCGATCAGGGCACCGGCACTAATGACCCGGCCCACGGAATTGGGGATGTACTTATTGGTCGCACCATCCGGTGCTTTGTTGAATTGCGCCGTGGTCAAGGCATAGTCGGCATCCAGCGTCAGCCATTCGGTGGGTTTGTAGTAATTGGTAAACTCGATACCGTAGCGTTGCGATTTACCATTCACTTCGGTCGTTCCGGCATCGCCGACGAACACCAGCTCCTCACTGGATTGCAACCACCACAAGGCAAAGGTGCTGTTCAAACCGGGGATGATATTGGTACGCGCACCCACTTCGCCGCCGCGCGACCAGGCCGCCGGGCGGATGCGCGGACTAACCGCATTGCCATCGGGGTCAAACTCGGTGCCGGTGACCGGATGCACTTGCAGCGTGGTGCCGCGCGCGTCGTTGGAGTGATAGCCGTAACCGATATTCGCGAAGTATTCGGTGTTGTACCAGGGACCGACCACCAGACTCAATTTCGGGCTGATCATGGCTTTGCCGCGACTGCCGGAGTTAGCGGCGTTGGTCTCAGCCGTGCCACTGCCGCTGGCCAGCACTTCGACGTCATTATTAATGAAATCGCCGCGCAAACCGGCGATGGTGCGGACTTTATCGTGCCAGTGGGTAGTATTTTTGAAATAAGTACCCACGGTGGTCACACCAACATTGCTCTTGCTGACGGTATTGACGATCTGCCGGGCTGTGGTTTCGTATAGACCCAAGTCCATGATCTGGTCATTACGAAATTGCAGGCCAATGCTGTTGTCCATTTCAAAGCCGAACAGCTTGTTATAGCGGGTGTGTTCGAAATGACCGCCAGTTTGCACGCGGCGTTCGGTTTGCAAAATCTGGTCGCCGTCGCCGCCGCGGGTAAAGCCGCTGAAATTGGAGAACAAATTCAAATCGGTGTAGACCGCGTAGATATTCGCGTCGTTTTTCCAGTTACCGCCCTGGTTCCAGAAGCTAGCCGAAGCGCTATAGCGGTTGGTCTCGCCGCCGTCGGTCGGGTCCATGCTGCCGTACAGTCCGATGGCGCCGCTATCTATTGAGGCTTGCGGAATCTGGTTGGTGGCGGTCCAGCTATTGGTGTAAGCCTTGCCGTTAATCGCCATGCCCCAGTCGCCGCGATCCAGCGTGTAGCGCAACTGGCCGTTGAATTTTTTCGAATCTTCCGGCACTTCCCAGACGCCGTTGTAGAGATTGAATTCGCCGGCATACAGCAAATCGCCATCGCCGAGCTTGTTGGAGTTGGCCACCAGCGTTCGGTAGTAATCAAACGAACCGGCGGTAAATTTGGCAATGCCTTTATCCAACTTGTCCATACTGAACATTTTGGCGTAACCGGCCGCCGAGAAGTCCCCCACTTCCGCGTAATACGGGCCCTTGCCGTATTCCACTTTTTTCACCAACTCGGGAATGATGCTGTTGATGTCCATATAACCTTGGCCGTGGGCGTGGGTAGTCATATTCATCGGGATGCCGTCGACATAAGTCGTGAAATCGGTACCGTGGTCCAGGTTAAAGCCGCGCAGGAAGTATTGGTTGGCCTTACCCGAGCCGCTGTGCTGGGTGGCGATGGCGCCGGGTACTACTTCGACCAATTCGCCGTTACGCGAGAACGGCCGGTACTCAAATTGCTTCTGGCTGACTTCGCCTTGCGAAGCCGACGGCGCAATACCGATCAGATTCTTGCCGCGGCCGTCTTCTTCCACTTGCACCGCTTCCAGTTCTTCTGACTTAGCGGTTTTGACTTTCTTTGTGCTCTGTTGCGAGGTCTCTTGCGCCGTTTGTTCGACAGATTCCGCGTCGGCATTTGGTGCGGCGTTCAGATCCGCACAGGCCAGACCTAAAATAATTTCCAGGCCGATGACCAGGTGCTTCTTTTTGAAATAGGTATTGCAGGATTTCATCTCAGCTCCGGGAGGTATTTAGTAAAGGCGATGGGTGACGCGAAGCGCCGGCAGGGTGTTGCATAAGGTCTTCCTCGATGTGCGTTATTGTTTTAGTTGTTATTGTTTTTGGGGTATTGCCTGGACCGAAATCGGTCGAATTTTCTAAACCGCGCGCTATGAGCCGTTGAACGCCGACAGCGCGAGAATGAACCGGGAGGAATAAACGTGCCGAGCAAAGCGCTGGCTCGGGGAGCGAAAACTGCTTGCTGGAAACCACAGCCGCTAAAGCGTCCGGCTGTAACTCGTTAAATGATTGGGTATTAAAATCGCCGAGGAGAGTGCTGGCGAAAATCGGTTGAAGACGGGGCGCTTCAACAGTGGAAACCGGGGACTTGCGAAGAGTAAAAGAGGTGCTTACAACAAAGAAATTCGAATAGGCAGGCGGCGATGTGCGACCGACGCCACTGCTGGACAAATGCGTACCCGGCGTATGATTGATGTCCGGAAACAGCTGCCTGAAGTGTAAGTTGCCCAGTGCTGCCAGACCATCGAAATCGACGATAGCCTTGAACAGCACCGACAGATTCTGCAAATAAGCGCTCAATGAAGCACTGAGCCCAAGGGTTTGACCGTCCGTAGCGCAAGCCTTTGTCGCCGAATATCCGGCCGGACTACCCAATGCTTGACCGCCCGAAACCGCATCATCCAGCCCCATCGCAGCTACTTGCCGCTCAAAATCAGGCCGCTCGGCCAACGCTCCGGTATTGAATAAGTCCGTCCAGTTGCTCAACGCTGTTGAACTGGTATTCTGATTTAGCGTTGTAATGTTGCCGGTGTCGCTGACCATGGCGTCAGCGGCTCTGGCCATCGCGGCTTGCGAGAATAACAAAGTCAGCAAGCAGGTAACGGTCAACACCACCAATTTAGCCACCAGTATCCCGGCGCCGTGCAGCAACAGCGTCGCCAGCATAAAGCCCAGCGTGTAAGACAACAAACTAGCCGACGTAGATATTTCCTGGCCATGGGCAAAGCCGTGGAAAAACGCGAAAAAGGCGACGATAAAGACGTTGACCTTAGCGCTGAAACGAATTTTGCGGGTAATTAGCACGGCAAACACCGCGCAAGACAATAGGATGATGCCTTCGACACTGGGAATCGTCAGCCCGGCCGCGCCGGCCAATCCGCCCAAGCTCATCACGCCGACAAAAGCCAACGGCAACATCCAGATCGCTTGACCGCGTAATTGCGCGGCCCAGATCCCCACCGCCAACATGGTCAGCAGGTGATCCCAGCCCCCCAAGGGATGACTAAAGCCATTATTCCAACCGATATTGTCCAAACCGCCAGAATTATTGAGCAACGGAAATATCAACCCAAACGCCAAAGCCAGGCACGACGCAAGCCATAAACGGCTGCGGGCTGACTCTGTTAGCTTGGTTTGAAACTGAAATTGCATGAGATTTATCTGGGTTTATCGGTCTTAAAGCTCGATCTATGCGCCACGTAGGACAAAACGGAAAACCATCATACGATAGAAGTCACATTTTTTAAAATTATGAAGATTTAATAAAATATCTTATTATCTTCACCAACAAACTGCTCGTGCCGCTAACTCGGGCCTTCAAGTACGCGGATGAAAGTGGCTGTGAGCATGATCGTGGTGACCATGCTGGTGATGCGACATTGCCATTTTCACCGGCACCAAGTTTAGCGATGCGTGGCGCACACCGGTTTCGGCGGACATTTTGTCTGCCAGCGACCGAATTCGTTGAGTCATGCCGCGCAGGAACAAGGTTTCCATGCAGTCGTCGTGATCGAGATGCACATGCATGGACGACACGACCAGGTCGTGGGCGTTGTGTTGCAGGCTGGTTAGGCGTTCGGCTAAATTGCGTTCATGATGATTGTAGACATAGGACAGCGTGGCGATGCTGTAGATGGCTTCATCCTTGCTTAGGCGCTTGGTTTCGATTTCCTTGCGCAATAAATCGCGTACAGCTTCGGAACGGTTGGAGTAGCCGCGCGCTGCAATCCATTGATCGAATTCGGCGGCCAAATCGTCGTTGAGAGAAATGGTAAAACGTTCCAAAGTCGGCTCCTGTCGTTATTGTTATGGGATCGCCGATTATAACGCAAAGCCCTGATTCACTGGCGTTTACGCCGATATAGATACCCGCCGCACTGCCGGCGCGATTAAAACAACAAGAGGCATTTTTCATGTCCGCCGGACATTACATACACGACAACTTCAGCAAACTCGTCATTCGCAGCCAAGTCGGTATTGCCTTAACACTGCTGTTGATATTAACAGCTTCCGACTTTTGGTATCCGAGCGACTATAGCCTGAAGGCCGGCGTGCATGGCGTGAGCGCTATCCTCGCTGTCGTGGTCGGCACCTATCTTACCCATCGTGCCATTCCGTTGATAAAAGGCATGCACGTCAGACTTGAATCGTTGCGCCACTGGCTGCTGGCCGCCACCCTGCTAAATCTGGCCGGCGCGATTAGCGGCAACTGGATCTATATGCGCTACCGCGGACAGGACGGTCCGCGCGACTGGATATTGGCTCATGTGCCGGCAATTCATAACGTGCTGATGGAATTCAAGGAATTCGTCTCGCTATTCCCGTTTCCGCTGATGCTATTGGCAACCGCGACACTGTACTACTACGGCCTATCGATCCAAATGCGCCGCGACCTGACCCGCTTCGTCGGCATCACAATCCTGGTGTCATGGAGTTTTCTGATGATCGGCTTCGTGGTTGGCTTGGTACTGGCCAAACTGCGCTTTGTTTGACGGTGACCCGCGTGATACATAATCAAAACCAAACCGATTCCAATAACGAGCCCCTCTATTCCGGGCCGGTGGTAGCGGCCAGCCTAGCCCTATTATTGGCATTTTTGACCTTGATGGTCAGCCACCATATTTCGCGATTGTCGCCCGGCCTGGACAAGTTAGTGCATAGCTTCGGCTATTGGATTCCGGGTTCGCAAGGCAAGGGTCCGGACGGCAGCATAGGCTCGTATACGGGCAAGGAAACCCTGGCTATCGGCGTCTGGTTATTAAGTTGGCTGGCATTTCATTTGCTCTGGCGCAAACAGGATTTGGATCTGACGACCTGGACCCGGGTTTTCGTCATTAGTCTGGCGGCGATAACCTTGGGCTTCTTTCACCCCTTATCCGATCCGCTGGTACTGTTCATCGCCGGTTTCTTCGGCCTGCCCTAAGGAAACTCCATGCGTAAGCTTTTAAATCCATTCATCCCGGTGTTGCTGGCATTGGCCAGCCCAATTAGCCTTGCCGAAGGCGTGCTGTTAAAGTCCGACCCCAAAAATAACGCCGAAGTGACCGGTTTCGACGGCACGGTGAAATTCTGGTTCAGTGGTAACGTCGGCGAGCGTTCACCTTCGGTCGTCGTCGTCGATGCCCAAGGCAAGCGGGTGGACAACGGCGATGCCCGCCTAGTCCTCGGCGAACGCCATCGGCTAACCGCCACCACCCAAACATTGCCGCCCGGCGATTACGCCACCCGCTACCGGGTGATTACCGAAGACGGGCTAATCGTCAGCGGGGTTTCCAAATTTTCCATCGTCGCCGAATCGGCGCCCGGGGAGGCCAAACCATGATTCGTATCAGCCGACTTTCCGCTGCTTTATTGTTGTTCACGACCGGCTTGCAACTGGCTATGGCATCGGTGCCGCTGGGCGGTAACCGCAAAGGCGCCAACGGCAGCTACGATCTTTACGGTTGCATGCTGACCAATGACTATTACGTGGTCAATTTTGCCGCCTACCAGATCGATCCTAATCGTGCCAAGGACGACAAATCCGTACCTCAGGCCGAATGCGTCGATCTGCCGCACGTCGGCAAAACTCAGATTGCGATCGATTTGCTGGATCTGGATGTACGCAAGAAGCCGGTGGCATTGAAAATACTACGCGAAGACGGCCAATCCATAGCCGAATTACCGATGGCCGTGGTTAAGCAAGGCGTATTGACGACGACAGTGGATTTTAAAACGCCGGGTAAATACCAAGCCGTGCTGTTCGTCAAGGACGACGACTTGCATACGCCACCGGAGATCAGCGCGCTTCACATGCCGCTGACCGTTGGCTTGCTTGTGGAACCAACGGCCACTAGCGGCAATAGCCTATGGATTTTGGTGGGGTTGCTGGGCGGATTGATAGCACTGGCGGCCTACTTAGTGCCGCGCTGGCTAAAGCCCAATCCAGCTCATACACCGCGTTAACCCCGATTTCGTCGCTCCGACCACAACGGGCCTGCCTGCCGTAACCACATGCTAGGGGCCGAACGAAAAGATGCCGGCGCGCCGCGTATGTCGCGACCGTCGGTAGTCAATACCCTGCTTTCACTCTGTCTTGCAAAGGAACCCCCTATGACACCAATCCGATTTAAATCGACCATACTGGCCGCTTGCGTGTTATCGCTAACCGCCTGTGCCTCCCATCACCACCACGATGAACAGCACGCCGACGCCGGTTTCGTACCAGGCCTGGGTGAAATCATGGCGCAAACCGCCACTCGCCACGCCAAATTATGGTTTGCCGGTCAGGCCGAAAACTGGGCACTGGCGGCCTATGAAATCGACGAACTGCACGAAGGGATGGAAGATGCCGGTAAGTACCACCCCACGCATAAGCAGATCAAACAAGCGATTCCGGAATTGATCGCCCAATATGTCGACCAGCCACTCACAGCGCTGGAACAAGCGATAAACGCCAAAAACAAAGCTGAGTTTATTGCCAATTACGATAAGCTCACCGCTGGTTGCAACGCCTGCCACCAAGCCACCGAATTTGGCTTTAACGTGGTTCAACGCCCCAGTCTCAACCCCTTTGCCAACCAGGCTTTCTAACCAACGGTAAAAGCCAACTTCTGCCGTCATCGAAGTTGGCACACTCGAATAACAGTGGGAGGTATCGGCGTTTTTTGACGTTCATTTTCTTGCCTATCCCTGTGTAAAACGACCCGTTATTTCTTCATCGCGCTATTTTTTCCGGCCTCTTAAATTGTCCACGCCGACCCAGTCGGCGGCGACTTCCGGTATTTTCTTCCGCGCAAAAAAAAAGGGCAGCCTAAGCTGCCCAAACTGCATACATGAAGTATTTGTGTTGTCAAAATGCCATTACTGGAATTTTGTCAGACCGGCAAAGCCTTCTCTGGCTTCTTTAAGTTCTTGTTCTGCCGCAGCAAAATCCGACTTTTTAGCCAATTCTCTGGCTTTTTTCAATTTCAAAACTACTTTGTCGCGTTCGAATTCGAATTTATAGTTGGCGCTAAGTTCGCTGGCGCTTTGTGACGCTTCCTTGATCAACGTGGCTATTTTTGTCGAATCAGCGGACGGAATCGCATCCAAAGCGGCTTGCATATGCGCATCCACTTCTTTCAACACCTCTGGCACGGTTTTGTGGACTTCTTTTGCGTATGTCACGCTGGAAAAGCCCAGAATCGAAACCAGCAGAGTTGATGCGATAAAAATTTTCTTTAATGTCATGTGTTTCCTCTTAGTTAAAATGAAATGTAACGGGTAAAGCAAATTGTCCTGATCTGAGATTAAACGCTACTGAGCGGGCGACTCCTGTGGTTGAAATTATTTTCGAGTGCTTGGCGTGGCTATTTATTGGGGCATCCGGCCGGCCAGCTTAGCCAGTGACATCAAGATACCCAGGTTTACGGCAACGCCGATTGCCAATAGACTTGAAGTCGCCAAAGCGAAGCCGGCCGTATAGCCCAGCGCTTCAACATCCAGCCAAATAGCCAAAGCGTGCACATAACCGTGAAACACCGCGACGGCAGCAATCAGCAGCAACGAAAAAACCCAGTGCAATTTGCGTCCCGACGCCAACAGCAAACCCAAAACCAGCACGCTCGCATACATCAGCGTTTCAGCGTGGGCAATCTCCAACGGGATCAGGGTCAAACCGCCGCCCAGCAACAACATGCACAAGAACAATAACACCTGCCAAACAAACGATTTGCCGCTACCTGTCCGGCAAATCCACATGCCTACCGCGAGCATCGTCAAGATGTGATCGGAACTGGAAAAAGGATGGAGCAAACCGCTGCCAAAACCGACCGATTCTTCGGCCCAATGCAACGGGTGCGCCTGCACAGCTGACACAGACGCCAGCATTACAACTAAAAACCGTCGTAATAATTGTTGCGTCATGCTTCTGTCTCCGATAGCGGCAAGGTTGAGGAATTTTTATAGAAACGCCGCCATCGTAGCAGAAATAAGACGAATTAAAAATATTTCATAACCAAATTAAAATAAAAAACCCTGCCTCTCAAAACTCGTACTTAAACCCTGCCTGCACCAGACGCGACATGCCCGACTGAATACCGCGCACCCGGTCGGTGATGTAGGTGTTGTCCAGCATGTTTTTCAGCGACACGAACAGGGTCAAGTCCTTGCGCACCTTGTAGGAGCTGGCGAAGTTGACCACCACATAGTCGTTGATCTTGCCGTAGCTGCCACCCAAAGCCGCGCTGCTGGTCGGGCCGTTGGGATGGTCGACGCCGCTGTCCAGATTCAGAAAATCGGCGTATTGCTCGCTGACGAAGGCTGCTTCCAAGTGGGCATCGAAACCGGTCGGATGCGAATAGCCCAAGGTCGCGGTCAACAGGCTTTCCGGCGCATACGGCGCGCGCTTGCCGGGCGCGGAACCGAACACATGGCCGCCGGGGCAACTCGCCGGATAGGCGCCGCTGGACAACGGCACGCAGCGGAAGGCCGCAGTGGTCTCGGCGGTCGGCAGCCACATGTAGGCAATCTGCGCATAAGGATTATGGGTCCAGTCGAACACATCGCCGAAGTCGGCCCGCGCCATAAGTTCAATGCCTTCATACAAGGCCTTGCCTTGCGCGACCGGTACGGTGCCGCCGCCGACCGTGCCCAGTACAGTTAAGGAATCGAAGTCGTTGTGGAAATAGGTCAGCTCGGTTTTGACGCCGCGCACCGGTCTGGCCCGGACGCCGAACTCGGTGTTCCAACTGATCTCGGCGCCGACTTCGGCCGAACCGCCGGTATCGTTGTAAACCGCGTCCTCCACTCGGGGCGGCGCGAAACCGCGGTGAATGCCGAAAAACAGCTCGGCGCTATCGATGGGCGCATACGTCATCGCGAACGACGGCAGGATTTCGGTCAGGCTGCTTTGGCCTTGCGTGCCGTTCAGCAAATTCTTGCGCTCATAGCTGACCGATTCGACGCGCACGCCCGGCGTGAAGGTCCAATCGTTCCAGATGAATTTGTTCTGCACAAAGCCGGAATAGGCGTCGACAAAGCGTTCGTTATTCTCGGTCAGTTGACCGTAATTGCCGCCGTTGGGATTGCTGGCGTCGCGTGCATCCGCGGTACTGCCGCGAATCATGCGCCGATATTGATTCTCGAAATGCGCTCGAAAACCGGCGTCCAATTGGCTTTCGATGCCGAACAAATCGTGTTTGGCATGCAAGGTCGGCGCCACGCCCCAGGTTTCGTAGTTACGCAACCGGCCGGAGTTGTAATTACACAAATCCATATCGACCGGAAAACCGTTCTCCCGGTCTTGCACATAAGTGGGGATGCCTCGCCCAACGCACTGGTTCTCGGTCGGAAATTCATTCTGCTGTCGCCACCAGTTGCGCTCGTACGCCGACCAGTAAAAACTGGTTTCCAACGTCACGTCGTTATTAAAACTGTGCTCGTAGGTGGCCGAGGTTGACCAGCGGTCATTGGTAAAATTGGCGTTTTTGTCCGGATTGTAACGCGCGCCGAGATTGCGGTATTCGGCATCGGTCAAACCGAAGGCCGCACCTTGTTCGTCCTGGTGGTAGAAATCGCCGCGCAGCGTCAAGCGATTACGGGCGTCGAAGTCGATGATGCTTTTTAAGTTGGCGTCGTCCACCACGGCAAAGGTATTGTCGCGGTTTTCCATGCCTTCCTTGTGGATGTAATCGACTACACCGCCGATGGCATCCAGGCCCTGGACGTTCTTGGCCATGCCACCGTAACGGGCGTGACCGTTCAGGTAATCGCGGTTGCCACCGGTAAAGCTGACGAAACCGCCGGGAGTGGTCGGCACTTTGGGGGTCAGATAATTGACCGCACCGTTGATGGTTTGCGGGCCGAATTGAGTCAAATCGGCACCCTTGTAAATCTCGATGCCGTCGTAGCGCTCAATCGGCGGATGGTAGTAGATGTCGTTGTCGCCGTAGGGCGCGAAGTTGAACGGGATACCATCTTCCAGGAACAACACCTTGGTGGAACGGAACGGGTTTTGGCCGCGAAAGGCGATATTCGGCCGCAGGCCAAAGCCTTCCTCGTCGCGCACATACACCCCGGGCGCCTTGCGCAAGGCTTCATTGACGGTAAAGACTTGGTCGCGCTCCAAGGTTTGCTTGTCGATCACCGAGGTCGAACCGGAAAAGGTCGCGGCTTTCTCGACGCTTTCTTCGACTTCGACGCTAGTCAGCGTGTCGACGGCATTCTCGGCTGAAGGCGAATGGGCTTCGGGTTCGACCGCCGCCACGCTCCCGGCCATCAGACCCGCTAGCAAAGCCGGCAATAATCCATGTTGTTTGGGCATATGATTCACTTCGGATTGAATATTGATTAATTGCGCATCCAAACCCCGGCAGGCCGAAACTGAATGCCGGGGCGCAATGTAACCAAGCCTGCTGAATCGAAACTGAAAATCCCGGCGCTTTAAATCCGGTTTTAGCGATGCAACGGCAAACTCACCGTTACCAAAAAGCCGCCCAGAACCTTACTGCGGCCAAAATATATTGCGCCATGGTAGGTGTTGACGATGTCCGACACGATACCAAGACCCAGGCCATGGCCCTGCACCGACTCATCCAGGCGCCGGCCGCGTTGAGTCAGGTAGGCCAGATCTTCGCTTTGACAACCGGGGCCGTCGTCGGCGACCCGAATCACCACCCCGCCTTCCAGCGCCAATTCGACATCAATCCGCTGCTTCGCCCATTTGCAGGCGTTATCCAGCAGATTGCCGAGAATTTCCATCATGTCTTCCCGGTCGAAATGCAGGAGTTGCTTGGGCGCGGTAATTTGAATGTCCAGCGGCTTGCCGGCGTAAATCGTCCGCAGGGTCTTTTTCAAGGCGATGATTTCGCCATGCGGGTTGAAGCCCGGCGCCGCCTGCTGGTCGCCGGCGATCCGCGCCCGTTTTAACTCGCGTTCGATGCAATGGCGGATGGCTTGGCTTTGCTCATCCAAGCGCGACCGCAAGTCAGGCCGGCTATCGAAATGCGGGTCTTCGCCGGTTCTTAACAATAGCGCCATCGGCGATTTCAGCGCGTGCGCCAGATTGCCCATCGCGGTGCGCGATTGTTGCAAGCGGCGCGCTACCAATTCCAGTAAATGGTTGATTTCCTCGACCAGCGGCTGGACTTCGGCCGGTACCTCGCTGCCGATATGTTGCCTGCCGTCGCCGGCCACCTGCTCCAGTTCGGAACGCACCGTGGCCAGCGGACGCAGCGCACGCTGGATGTCCCAGCGCAGCAAGCCGATGGCGCTGAATAATATCAGCAAGGTCAAACCCAAATAGGCCACGCGAATGGAGGTGATGTCATGGTCGACTGCCGACAGGTCTTCGGCCACGCTGATGTTGATCCGATGGCCGAAACGGACCGCGCCCAAGGTCAAGACCAGCAGCGGCGTTTGCTCGGGTCCGGCCGCATGGTAAAGCATCGACTGCTCAGGCCCGACGGCCTCGACCGCCAACGGAAAATCCAGCAAAGACGGCGACGGGTAAGCCTGGGTATCGATCTTGACTAAGTAATAGTGGCCGGATAACCGGCGGTTGTAGACCGAACTGATATGGAAACTATTGAAAGCAACTTGGTCGGCGTCGCTGTAGGCCAGAGACTCCAGCAGCGAGTAACCGTCGTCGGCCAGACGGTTAGCCATTTGCTTTTCGGCGGCGCTGCGGATGATCCAGTCGGCAGCGATCCAGTGCAGGATAAAAATCGCCCCCAGCACCGCGATCAGGCCGCGGCCCAGGCGCTTGCGTAAGGACATCACGGCTTGAGACCGAACAGATAGCCCTGGCCGCGCCGAGTATGAATCAAATCGGCGCCGACAATCTTACGCAGGCGTTTGACATAGACTTCCAGCACGTTGCTGTCGGGTTCTGTGGATTCGCTGTAGACGTGTTCTCCCAGTTGCGCCTTGCTTAACACCTTCCCGGCATTCAGCATGAAATAGCGTAACAGCCTGAATTCGATGGCCGTCAGCGGTTGAGCTTCGCCGCCGTCAACCATGGCGGTTTGTTCGTCTTCGTCCAGTTCGACGCCGAACAGCTTTAGTTTGGCTTGGTTGAAATGGTGCACTCGCTTCAGCACCGCCTGCAAGCGGGCCAGCAATTCTTGGGAGTGGAAGGGCTTGCAGACATAGTCGTCGGCACCGGCTTTAAAGCCGTCGACTTTTTCGTGCCACGCATCGCGGGCGGTCAGGACAATCACCGGCATATGGTTGCCGGCGTCGCGCCAGCATTTCAGTACTTCCAGGCCGGCCAGCTTGGGCAAGCCCAAGTCGAGAATCGCGGCATCGTAGGGCTCAGTCGCACCCAGGAACTCGCCCTGCGCACCGTCGGTTGCGGTATCGACGACGTAGCCGGCGCCGCGCAAATCAGCCGCCAGCGGCAAAGCAAAGGCCGGATCGTCCTCGACCAGTAGCAGACGCATAAATGCGTGAGTTACATCGCGTGCATTTTGTAGTCGACGCGGGGGTAATCCTTTTTGTCGCGCGGATCGGCGCTGTCGGCGGTTTCTTGAGCGTTGCGTTGTTGCGCAGACTTAGCAATCATCTGCTCCCAATTCTCGTAACGGGCATATTCCTTGTCGCCGGCCGCTTTTCGCTTCGTAAAATTTTCCTTGCCCAGATCGATCAACTCTTTTGAAGTCTTACCGTCGATGAGTTGCAAGAACTCATCGTTATTCTTGATTTGCTCGCGCAATAACCAATAGGAAACCTCAAACGGCATACGTTCGGCTTCCGGTAAATGTTCTTTGATGTAAAAAACCGACTTCTGCGCAGTCTGTAAACTCCGGGCATTGATCTGATTCGCCTTGCTGCAAGCACCCATCACGCATACCAGCGATGCAATTAACACAATAGCCAAAACTCTCACATTTCCTCCTAATGACTACGCTGTAGCCCGTTCCCGTTCTCACGGATAAAAAATAAAGGACTCACTTTCGGACAAACCTAATCGGCCGCGAATTGTAGCATTATTAAGATAATTATTTTTTTAGTCTTACATCGAATGAAAATAGCGGAGGTTAAGGCGGGATTTCTGTCGGAACTGCCCAGTTGGGCTTTACGGAATTGCCAACGACAAGCCCGCAGGATAGGCAAGCACGGCATTCGATGCTCAGAACATCATAGGCACCTTTGCAAAAAATCCGCTCGGCGTTTGCCTATCTCAACAATAGCTTTTCGCCATCCGGCTTAATGGCACCACTTGAATCTTGCCGGCATGTCCAGCCGAACCGAATGCTTCGTAACGCGCCTGGCAAAGCGCCTGCATCGCATCTCTGGCGGCTTGGTAAATCTTGCGAGCATCCAATTCCGCGGCATGTTCCGGTTGGGCGACAAAGCGGCGAATCGCGCCGGTGGAAGCCATGCGCAAGTCGGTATCGATATTGACTTTGCGTACCCCGTATTTAATGCCTTCCACAATTTCCGCCACCGGCACGCCATAGGTTTCCGGAATATTGCCGCCGTGTTCGTTGATGACTTGCAGCCAGTCTTGCGGCACCGAACTGGAGCCGTGCATCACAAAATGCATATTCGGCAGACGCTGTTGCAAGGTTTTTAAGCGGCTGATTACCAACACTTCACCCGTCGGCGGCTTGCTAAATTTATACGCGCCATGACTGGTGCCTATGGCCACCGCCAACGCATCGATTTGGGTTTGCTTGACAAATTCCACCGCCTCGTCGGGGTCGGTCAGCAAGCGGCTGTGATCCGCATCTTGCTGATTTTCCAACGAACCCAGGCAACCGATCTCCCCTTCCACCGACACGCCACAGGCATGCGCCATATTGACCACGCGGCGGGTCACCTCGACGTTATAGGCAAAAGACGCCGGGGTTTTCATGTCCTCCAGTAAAGAGCCATCCATCATCACCGAGCTAAATCCTGATTGAATAGCCTGGGCGCAAATGTCCGGCGATGGCGCGTGATCGCGGTGCATCACCACCGGAATATGCGGATATTGCTCGACGGCAGCCAAGATCAAATGCCGCAGAAACACTTCGCCGGCATAGCGATTAGCCCCAGCCGAACCTTGCATGATTACCGGGCTGTCACAAGCATCGGCCGCCTGCATGATGGCCTGCACTTGCTCCATGTTGCTGATGTTGAAAGCCGGCACGGCAAAGCTGTGTTCCGCCGCGTAATCCAAAAGTTGTCGTAAAGATATTAAAGCCACGCTTGGCTCTCCTTGGCGTTGTTGTATTAAATTCGATGGCGTCTGGCGGCATCTATACCGCCCGAACAAAAAAGCTACCGGCTCACAAGCTTTCCGCGTCGCGGCGAATCAGCCGCTTGTTGAGTGCTTGCCGGCTAATACCCAGCAAACCGGCGGCGACCCCTTGATTGCCTTGGGCGCGTTGTAAAGCTTCGGCAATCAGCGACTCTTCGGCTTCCTTCAGAGTCGGCAAGCGCTCCGGAAAACTGCCGGACGAGGCAGACATCCCGTCCATGACACTAGCATCGCCGGGCATCGGCATTTGCTCGGCAATGGCCTCCTTGAAACTCTGCAAGGACAGTACCCCGCCCTGGCTACGAGCCACCGCATCGAAGGCCATGCCTTCGAGCTCGCGGATATTGCCGGGGAACGAGTAATTATGCAACCACTGAAACAACGCCGGCGGCACGCTGGGTGCAGGCTTGCCCAGGCTGTCGGCGGCTTTCTCCACAAAATGCAGCGTCAGTTGCGGCAGGTCTTCCCGGCGTTCGCGGAGCGGCGGCAGTTGGATATGATGGGTCCGCAAGCGAAAATATAAATCCTTGCGAAAACTGCCGAGTTCGACTTGCCGTCTGACATCGCAATGGGTCGCCACAATGATGCGCGCCCTGCTCTGCCGGGGCCGATCCGCACCTATCGGATAAAACGAACCATCCTGCAATAAACGCAATAGCTTGACCTGCGAAGCGATGCTGAGGTCGCCGATTTCATCCAGAAACAGCGTTCCCTCGCCAGTGCTGGCCAGCAATCCGTCGCGCGCCCGTTCCGCGCCGGTAAACGAGCCCTTGGCATGGCCGAACAGCGTATCGGAAAACAGCGTGTCGTCCAGTCCGGCGACGTTGACCGCCACCAAATCACCCGCGCGCCCGAACAAGCGATGCAAGGCGCGGGCGATCAACTCTTTGCCGGCCCCGGTTTCGCCGGTGATCAACACCGGTTGCGGGGAGGCGGCAATGGCTTCGATGTAACGAAAGATGGCAAACATGGCCGGGCTTTGCGTGACGATGTCGGCAAATGCGCTGGGTTCGTGCGGGCTGTTGGTGAGCATTCGCTCTTTCAGCGACAAAAATTCCGCGCGTAGCACCCGGCTTTCCACCGCCCGCCGCACCGCTGCCACGAGACAGCTTTGCTCGACCGGCTTGAGTAAATAATCGCTGGCGCCGCTGCGCATGCACTCTACAGCAATCTGCAAATCGTTGGTGGCGGTCATCATGATCAGCGGAATTTCCGGATACTCGGCGGCGATCTGTTCCAATAAAGCCTTGCCGGACAGATGCGGCATGGTTAAATCCAGCACGATTACGCCGATGGGCCGGCTTGCCAGCAACGGCAATACCGTCCGGCTGTCGTCCAGCGTCAGCACCTCGGAAAAACCGGCGCTACGCAACACCAAACTGGCGCTGTGCAACAACTGCGCTTCGTCGTCCACCAACAAGATAGGCAGCTTGCCCAGATCTTTACATTGCATGATTCGCTGCCATCGCCGGCCCCGGATTAACCTGAAAAATAACCCGCGCACAGGTGCATTGCCCCGGCTCGGATGAAAAACTTAAGCTACCGCCTTGGGCGCGCAGCAATGAAGCGCTGATCGCCAAACCCAAACCGGTGCCGCCATTAGCCTGCTTGGTGGTAAAGAACGGGTCGCACAGTTGCTGGATATGTTCGGCGGCGATACCGACGCCTTCGTCTCGAACTTCCACACCCAACTGCCGGCCGTCATTCAGTAGCTTGGTGGTAACGCTGACCGATTTCTCCGGGTCCGGAAGTGCTTCCAGGGCATTGATCAACAGATTGACCAGCACCTGTTCCACCTGCTGCGGATTGCCGCGCAGCTCCGGCAAGCCCTCGGCCAAATCGGTTTTGAAATGCCGAGTTTTTTGTTCGATTAAATGCTTCAGTAAAGCCAGCGCCCGCTCCACCACGTCGTTAATCGCGAAAGATACCGGAGCCTCGCTGCTGGGCGGGCGGGCATAATTTTTCAGTTCCGCGACGATGCGTTCGATGCGTTTGGCGCCATCCCTGACATCGCGGATCAACACCGCCGCACTACTACGCATTTCGCTGTAAGGCAAACCGCCCAAGGAAAACTCGCCGGCCGCTTGATAATGCTCTTCCAACACCTCCAGCGCATCGCTCCAAATATCGGCAAGTAAGCCGGAATTAAACAGAATCAGTTGATTGGGGTTGTTAATTTCATGCGCGACGCCGGATACCAAAGTACCCAAGGCCGTCATTTTGTTGGCTTGAATCAGTTGCAATTCTTGCTGGCGGGCAACATCTTCCAAATGTTTACGGGCACTAATGTCGCGGATGATCGCAGTGAAATAGCGCTCGGCACCGCGCGTCCAACTAGATAGCGACAATTCGACCGGAAACGCGCTGTTGTTCCGCCTTAGAGCTTTCAATTCCCGCATTGGGCTACTAAGTCGATTTGCGCCTTGTGTTTCCTGGATTTGTGCAAAAAAGTCCGGCTGCGGGTTTGCCAACAACTGCTGAAATGGCTGACCGAGAATTTGGTCTGCCGGAAAGCCAAACATCAGTTGCGCGCCTTGGTTCCAGGACACGATATTGCCTTGCATGTCCACGGAGACAATCGCTTCATGCGCCGAGTCGGTAATGGCGCGCAGCCGGGCTTCGCTTTCCCGCAACCAGGATTCGGCTTGCAAGCGCTCGTTGGTTTCTTGTTGCAAATTGGCGTGGGCCTTTCGTAACGCCAGCGTATTCGCCCTGAGCAGGACAAATTGATACAGCAAATACGCCAACAGGACGACGGCGACTAAATACAACGCCAAACGATAGGCTTCGGCTTGTTGCTCCACGCTGCCGCTGTACTGGCGCAGGGCTTGTTGCAAATCATCGACTCGGCTGACGATGGGCTGGGCGATGATCTGCCGCAATAGCGAATCCACTTTGGGCGACACCTCGATAATCAACCGGCCGTGGGCGATCAGCACCCGATAGTCATCCGACTGCGCGGCCAATCCGGCCAGCCGGTCAAGCTCCTGCTTTATTTCCGCGGCCAATTCCGGCTGCAGGCTGTCCATGAAACTAAACATCAAGCGCCATAAATTGCCCAGCTTGGCGGCATCACCCGGCTTCGCGGCAGCGCGCAAAGTTTTACCGATTTCGTCGAAGGACATCACCGAATTACGCAGCAAGGCGTTATCGGATTTTAAGTATTCGATCTGCCCCAAGCGTTCCTGCACTGTTGCCGTTAGCTGATCAGCCAATGTACCCATGAGCCTCTCCGCTTCAGCATTCGCCGGTTGCAATTCGGTTTGCAAACTCTGCGTCAAACGCAAAAGTTCCTGGCCAGCTTTGGTGAGGGCATCGTAGTTAGCCAGCAGGCCGGCGCGGGCCAGCAAAATATCGCGCATCAGTTCCGCATCGCGCAATTCGATGATACGCAACGTGCTTTGCAGGCGGTTACGCCGCTCCAGTTCCGGACTGGCGCTTTGTAGCCAGAGATAGGTCAAGGCCAGCAACAGACCGGCGACGATCAGCCTGGGCCGCCAGGAAATCGCGGTCATGGCTTGGCTGCTTGGCTGGCGACCAAAGCCTTCCCGGCGTATTCCCCGGTCAATGTCTTTAGAAATTTGACGATAGCATCGCGCTGCTTCGCCGCCAGCCGCTTGCCCAATTGATGCTCGGCCATCGTATCCACCGCCGCTTCCAGGGTGGCGGCGCGGCCGTTGTGAAAATAGGGCGCGGTCACAGCGACATTACGCAAGCTTGGCACCCGAAACACGCCGCGGTCTCTGTCGTTGCCGGTCACGCTGTAGCGGCCCTCGTCCACCGGCTCTTGCGGCCCTTGCGGTGCGCCGAATACGCCGAACTTCTGAAATAGATTGCCGCCGATATTGACGCCCTGATGGCAGGCCACGCAGCCCAAGGCCTTGAACAAATGAAAGCCTTCCTGTTCGTCAGCGTCAAGCGCCGTGGTTTCACCGCGCAGAAAGCGGTCGAAGCGGGCATTGGGCGTGATCAAACTGCGTTCGAAATGGCTCAAGGCGTCTACCACATTGGCTTTGGTCAATCCGTCCGGGTAGATTCGGCTAAACGCATCGACATAATCCGGCACCGCGCGCAAACGCTCGATCAACTCCGGCCATTTGGCGTTCATGATTTTCGGATTCAGCATGACTTTTTCGGTGTGGGCTTCCAGTGTGGTGACTACCCCATCCCAATTAAAAAAGTAGTTGAACGACACGTTGAACAAACTGGGAGTATTGCGCAGCCGCGACACCCCGTCCGCCGCTGCGGCGCGGACCTTGCCGTCCATGCCGCCGCTGTCCAGCGGATGACAACTGGCGCAAGAGCGCTGGCCTTGGTCGGAGAGTTTGGGATCGTGAAATAAGCGTTGGCCCAACACCACGCGCGGGGCATCTAAAGCCACTGTGAGCGGTAAGGGCGCCAGCGGTTCCGGGGTTTGCGCCCGCGCTGCCATCGTTAAGGCCATCCCCATGCCAACCGCTAAAAAAAGCCCAGCCATACTTTTCTGCGTCATGTTTACGTGTGTCAAAGCGTGGTTTACGAATCCGGTCTTCATTCTATCCTCGATTGAAATCGCGGTAAGGCTAAATTTCGTACTGGATCAACGGCCTTTTCTTTGATTATCACGCTACATTTAAGCTTTCCGTTACCCCCCTGAGACAAAAGTTGCTGAATAAGCCACTCTGTTAACCGCCCTCCGCCGCTTAATGACCGGCATCGCAGCGCTTTCCAGCACCTTTGCTGCAACTTTCATCGCACCCACCCGCCGGCACAAACAAGGAAAAACCAAATCCTAACTAAATGATTTTAAACATATATTTATAAAAAACTTTCTTGGCACGCTACTCGCATTGTTAGAGACAGAAGCTGCCAGCAGTTTCTTTATCCGAGACCAATTCTCAGCACTTTAACCCTTTTAGGAGTACCGACATGCAAAGCAAATTAATCCCCTTTTTGGCCGTTTCCACCTTGTTCGCCGCCAACGCCGACGCCGCAGCCTTCTCGTTCAGCACCGGCGGTCCGGATTACCGAATCGCCACCGGCGCGCAAGCCGGCGGCACCAGCCGGGAAATAGAATCAGCCGACGACTTCGTACTGACGCAACACACCCAATTAAATCAGGCCACGTTCACCGGTTTGCTCGCCAACGGCGCCACGCTGAGTGACATCGCCAATGTGAATGTGGAAATCTACCGGGTATTTGGTAAGGATTCCGTAAACCCGCCCTCCGGCCGCGTGCCTACCCGCGTCAACTCACCTTCGGATGTGGCGTTTTTGGGCCGCGAATCGGCTGACAACTCCTTGAGCTACAGCGTCACCTTGCTAAACAGCAACGCCTTGGCCGGCAACTCGGTAATCAACGGCATTCATCCGCTGCCCAACCAAACCACCGGCGGCGAAGGCGCTGTTTCCGGGCAGGAAGTAAGATTTGACATTAATTTTAACGACGCCATCTCCTTGGCGGCCGACCATTACTTTTTCGTGCCGCAGGTGGAATTGAAAAACGGGAATTTCCTCTGGTTGTCTGCCGCCAAACCCATCGTCGGTGGCAGCGGCCCGTTCACGCCGGATTTGCAATCCTGGATACGCGACGGCAACCTGGACCCTGACTGGCTGAGAATCGGCACCGACATCGTCGGCGGCACCACGTTTAACCAAGCCTTCTCGGTATCCGGCGTTGCCGCCGTACCGCTGCCCGCTGCCACCTGGCTGTTTCTAAGCGGCATCCTGGGCGTCATGGGCTTGGGTAAACGCAAACAAGCCAGCGTTTAAATCGTCCTGCACTGCACTCCTCTCCTACCTGCCATGCCGTTAGCAAGCAAGTTGTTGGCGGCATGGGCTTTTTCTCTAGGAAACTAACTCAGCCTTTATTTACTTGCCGCCACGTAAAAAAGCCGGCACTAGGCCGGCTCTTCTAAGCTTAAGCGCTTACTGCGCGAAAAAGCCGATTTCAGCGGGTGGCAACGGCTGCGGGTTTAAACTGACCGTGGAGAGCTTGCTGACCGCGCCACTAAACAAGTCGGGCAGCGGACCGGGTTTTGGCCCTTTCCAGAAACCGGGATAAGGCGTTCCGCACCAACCGCCGGCTACCTGTTGCAGTTCTTCTGTATTCAGAACCCTAAAATTTTGCGTTACTTGCGTGTTCATTTGACTGGCTCCTTTGAAATATCAATAAATTCCCACCGCTAAAAGGTGGTTCCAAACCGCGACTTGAACCGATCCGTGTTTAAACAAAGCGTTCATCCGCATGCCGTTTTGGGCACACCCATTCAAATCGCAGATGCTCTTGGCCAGCGCCTCCGTTTGCTGGCCGGAGCCAAAAAGCAATGCCTATTGCAATCTGACCGACGGCGACCATTGATCGGTCGGGTCGCAAACCCTTGCTGTTTGCCGGCATAAGCACTTTACAAGCAGGCACCTCTCACATCTGTGGCAAATTACCGACAGCCGGACGCAATAATCCACAGCATCAGCAATCACGCGCCTTTAGGTTTTGTTGGGGAATACGGCATGGTTCATGAGCAGCGCGCCGGGTGCCTTGTACACCGGCCACATCGGCTGCGCCCAGCACAGGCCGGCTCAGCGGACGATATAGCGACGGCCCATGGGTATAAACGCTCTGAAAAATGACTGAAGGCGGCTTTCTATTCAGGCGGTGAGCAATACATCACGACATGATGGCCCGCTCAACCATCCCATCCGCCAGCTTTTGCTGCAACTGATTAGCGGCGACGAGACGGGCTTTAAGTTGGTCGCAGAGGGCCATCAGTTCTTCGACTTTGGCGACTATGCGGTGTTGTTCCATAATGGGAGGCAAGCCAATTGGCATTTTTTTTCAGAATGCCATGATTCAAGTTCACCATGGTTGTTCCAACAGCTTCTCCAGCAAGGTAAACGCGAACATAATCGCATCTGTATTAGTCACGACTTGATCTGACACATCGACTTGAAAAGATGAGAGTTACCGGTTTTGATAGGGGTGTCGAATCCTTACACAAAACACAAAAGGTAACTCTCATGATCCATACAAACAATCCGATCATTAAACACAAAGCGGGGCTGTTAAATTTAGCCCAAGAACTGAATAACGTCTCCAGAGCCTGCAAGGTGATGGGTGTCTCGCGCGATACGTTTTATCGTTATCAAGAGCTTGTGGCCGAAGGTGGCATTGATGCCTTAATCGACAAAAACCGCCGGTCTCCGAATCTGAAGAATCGCGTCGATGAAAGCATTGAGCTAGCAGTGAAAGCCTATGCGGTTGAGTGGCCAGCGCATGGACAGCATCGAACCAGTCATGAACTGCGTAAACAAGGGGTATTCGTATCCGGCAGCGGCGTTCGCTCCATCTGGTTACGGGCATGACCTGGAGAACTTTAAAAAGAGGCTTAAAGCACTGGAAGCCAAGGTAGCCGCCGAAGGGTTAATGCTGAGCGATGCGCAGATTGCGGCGTTGGAGAAAAAGCAGCAGGATGATCAAGCCTGCGGCGAAATCGAAACAGCCCATCCCGGTTACCTGGGTTCGCAGGATACCTTTTACGTTGGCAACCTCAAAGGGGTTGGGCGGATTTACCAGCAGACTTACGTGGACACCTACAGCAAAGTCGCTCACTGCAAACTGTACACCACCAAAACGCCGATTACTGCCGCGGACATCCTGAATGACAAAGTATTGCCGTTCTATGAAGCCAACGCATTACCCGTTCTACGCATTCTGACGGATCGCGGCACAGAATATTGTGGCAAGGTCGAACAGCATGATTATCAGCTATACCTGGCGATCAACGACATCGACCAGACCAAAACCAAGGCCATGTCGCCGCAAACCAATGGGATTTGCGAACGCTTCCACAAGACCATCTTGCAGGAGTTCTATCAGGTCACGTTCCGCAAAAAGCTCTATAGCGACCTGGATGAACTCCAAAAAGATCTGGACGAATGGCTGGTTTATTACAACAATGATCGAACTCATCAGGGCAAAATGTGCAACGGCAGAACGCCGATGGATACCTTGCTGGATGGAAAACAGATTTGGGCTCAAAAAAATCTGAACCAAATCTAATCTGACAGACACCCCGCAAAAACGGTAACTGTCAGATCAGGTCTGAGCTAATACAGGCAAATCTTGCCGGATTACGTTGGACAATAAAAAACCCGCTAAGCCAGATAGCTTGCGGGTTTTTGTACTTCTTTGGATTTCTCAAAATCCTTATTTGGTACGACGGGCGGACTTGAATTAAAAAATAACTCATTGATATTTATACAAATTATTTAACAGCCCCGCCAGAATGACATAATAAATGACACAATCACGCCGATTGTTCCGCATTTTACCTACTATTTTCGCGGATGGTGGCAAGTCATTTGATAGGCAAATTGCCACTATTCGCCAATCATTTTTTAGCCGATTGGCGAATAACAAGGTCTCCAGCGCTTGCCGCTGCAATCGCTCTTTAACGGTTCGGCTATTGATATGAGAATAAATTTTATTTAAAACAAATAGATAGCCGATTTTTACCCCAAAAAAACCGCCAATAATCGGGCGGATATTTTCGTTTTGCGCCATATATCTTCAATTCCTGAAATAACCCTGGAGGCGCCGGCGAGGTGCGATTAAACCGGCATTACCCGTTAAACCTGGGAAAAGCCACCGCAACAATCGGGCTATCGGGTTCTGGAACGAATTCAGAGCGCAAACTTCGTGCAAAAACCGCGCGGGGGAGGAGGAGTGAATTTTGACTGGCGGACGGTCTGAATTGACCAACTAGACCGTTACCAAGTTGCGACCTCGATCAGGCCGCTTTAGCCAATGGATTTAAAGCGACAGCGTCCTTTAAATGGTCCGGCGCCAGGTGCGCATAGCGCATCGTCATACCGATATCGGCGTGACCAAGTATCTTTTGCAGGCTCAGGATGTTCCCGCCGTTCATAACAAAGTGGCTGGCGAAGGAATGGCGCAATATATGGGACTTTTGCCCACGCGGAAAATCCAGCTCGCTGCGCTTGGCTGCCCGCCTGAATGAGCCCAGACAATTGGTGAATAGCCTATCATCCGGATTTTTGTAGCCGGCGAACTGGTCGAGAGCATGGAAGAACGCCGGTTCAAGCGGAACGGTTCTAGTTTTCCTGGACTTGGTAAATTCGAAAGTAATCCGGCCGTTATGTACCTGCTTGCGCTTTAACTTCTCGGCCTCGCCCCATCGCGCCCCAGTTCGTAAACAGATTTGCGTTACCCACCAAGTGCTCAGGTTTGTGGAATACATCTTGATAGTTTCCAGCAACTCATCGATCTGCGACCGGCTGAAATAACTGAACTGCCTTTCCTGGATCTTGAAAAACTCCACCTCGCAAATCGGCGACTGATACGTAATCACCTTCAGTTTTTTTAAGCGGTTGAAGACGGCGGCTAGATAACCGTGCCGATTATTAAAGGTTTTCAAGCACACAGCGCCTTCGTTTTGCGTGACATGAAAGCGGTACATCACAAATTGCTCAGCCGTGATCTGGCTGGCTATCGGGTTTTTTAAATCGATTGCCATCTGTAACAGGACCCGGCGCCGACGCTCGGCGTCAGCCAAGTTGATGCCGTGGTATATGTACCAAGCCTCGATCAACTCTTTCAGGCTGCGCTCATCCATCGCCTGCTCGTAGTTGGTGCGATACTTGGCGAGATAATCGCGCTCGAATAGGTCGGCGGCCTCCCTTGTTTCAAAGCCGCTGCGCCGCGTGCGCGGTATGCCTTTACGGTCTACCTGCACGCGCCAGGTGCCGTCTTGATCTTGTTTAACCGTCATAGCTCAACCTTGGCAATTAGAAATAGCCCGTGTTGCCGGCTAGCGGCGAATGCCGGCCGGAAGCGATGGCGGTCAAATGCGTCTGTTTATACTCGCTTAGTTGGACCAATAACCGATTCACGTCGCTATCGTCGCCCGGTAACTTCATTAAAAAATCTTGCATGTCGTTCAGCAATTGGTTCAACTGGGCGTTGTCCCTGGCATGGTTGCCGGCGACGAGCCTCATTGTTTTGTGTTCTCTATCCATTCTGTAGTCCTCCAGGTTCCCGGTAAGTGGGTGAAAAAAGCAAGCCGAACGGCGCCGGCTTGCCGTGGCTGGCTCTAATGGGGCGCTGTCTCGATCACGCCGATGACGTGCGCCGTGGCGTGGTGTAGGTCGGGCATCTCGTAACCGTTCGGCCCCACGCCGAAAGCCCGTTGATACAACAGCTCGCATAGCAAGCGCGAGGTTTCCCGTTTAAAGAAATCCTTTTCTTCCAAGGTATAGCCTTGGCTTTTAGGCGCTCAATACGGCTGGTTTTCTTGGTGTGGGTGGTTTGACTGGTTAGGTGGGCGATAGAGTCAAGCCATTTATGAGTGACATCGGCAAAACTGTCGAGTATCGGCAAGCCACCTTTAACCCGGTCTTGATTCTGCTTTCCAAGCTGCTTGGCCTTCTTGACATCGTCTCTGACAACTGCTGGATCAATACCGTCAGCTATTTGTTTACGAGCATCTTCCGATTTACGCCGGGCCGATCCCAATGCTGTATCCGGATAAACCCCTAGCGAGAGTCTTTTCCGCTTGCCTTCGAAGGTAAAGATAAAATGCCAAAGCTTTGTACCGTTGGATTTGACTAAGAGATACAGACCGCCGCCATCATTGATGAAGTAATCCTTATCTTTATGTTTGGCAGACCTGTAAAACAAGTCGTTGTTGAGTTTCTCAGCCATAGTGTGTCATCGAGTGTGTCATTCAAACTGGTGTTTTTCAGAATGATACACTCGATGACACACTTTTGCTTGCATGCCCCTGCATTTCACTGCACTTCCCTGCACAATAAAAAACCCGCGAACCCAGTAGATTCGCAGGTTTTTGCACTTCTTTGCACTTCCGTGCATTCTCAAATGGTACCGACGGGCGGACTTGAACCGCCACGACTTGCGTCACCACCCCCTCAAGATGGCGTGTCTACCAATTTCACCACGTCGGCTTTATTTGTTGCTAACTTATTTTGCCGCTGGCTTTTCGACTTCTTTGATAGCCGGCGCTGCAGGCAAAGTCGCATCCTGGATCGGCAAACTGCCGTCTGCCGGCATGCCTTGCGTTAACGGTACATCAGACTTAACGGGTTCAGCAGCAGGTGTCGAATCCAATATGACGTCGGTTTTTTTACCTTGATAGCCGCTTAAGACGGCCAAGCCTAAGCTGGTAATAAAAAACAAGGTGGCGAAAATAGCGGTGGTTCTGGACAAAAATGAGGCAGAACCTTGCGCGCCGAATACCGAACCGGATGCGCCGCCGCCAAAAGTCGCGCCGGCATCCGCGCCTTTTCCTTGTTGCATCAGGACCAAGCCAACGATGCCTATACCCAGGAAGATGTGAATAATTATTATAATTTGGTACAACATAAAGACCTTAATCGGATGAGACTAAACCGAATGGCAAATCTGCAGGAAGCCTTTTGCATCCAGCGATGCGCCCCCAACCAAACCACCATCAATGTCCGGCATCGCAAACAAGCCTTTTGCGTTATCTGGCTTGACGCTACCGCCGTATAAAATTTGTACTTTTTCCGCGATTACCGGATTTCTATCGGCAATCCGTTGGCGAATGTACTTGTGTACTTCTTGCGCCTGCTCGTCGGTAGCCACTTTGCCGGTGCCGATAGCCCAAACAGGTTCGTAGGCAATCACAGCGGTTTCGAACGCTTCGATGCCTGCGGCGGCAATGACTGCGTCCAGTTGCTCGTCAACCACTTGGAAGGTTCTGTCTTGCTCGCGCTCTTCCAGTGTTTCGCCAACGCACAGCACAGGCACTACGCCTTTGCTCAAGGCTTGGCAAAAGCGTTTGGCAACCGACTCGTTGGTATCGCCGTAGTAGCTGCGGCGCTCGGAGTGACCAACCAATGCATATTTGCAACCGACTTCGCTCAGCATTGCCGCAGACACTTCACCGGTATAAGCACCGGAAGCTTGGTCGGCTACGTTTTGTGCGCCCAATGCGATGGGGGATGCAGCCAATACGCTACGAATATCTGACAAATAGACGAAAGGAACGCAAACCGCGACTTCCTGCTGAACGTCACCTAGACCATCAGCCAAAGCTTGAGCAAGTTTTTGCCCATCTTCCCGAGAGCCGTTCATTTTCCAGTTACCCATAATCAAAGACCGACGCATTACATCCTCCGAGCTAAATAAGACCGCATATAATATCGAGTTAAGCCTTTTAGTTCAAGCCGGAATAGCTTTCTTGACATCGGCGGCCAGTTGGTTGGCAAACTTGACCACCTCGTCTTGATCTACACCTTCCACCATCACTCGGATCAATGGTTCGGTGCCGGAGGATCGCAGTAACACTCTGCCTCGTTCACCCAGTTTTTTCTCTACTGCATCCACGGCTTTTTTGATGCTGTCGATCTCTTCGATTTTGACTTTTTTATCGGTTTTGACGTTAATCAGTACTTGCGGATATTTGCTCATACCGGATTTAAGCTCGTTCAGGCTTTTGCCAGTACGTTGCATTTCCGCCAACACTTGCAAGGCGGAAACAATACCGTCGCCCGTGGTGGTTTTATCCAGACAGATAATATGTCCGGAGCCTTCGCCACCGAGCATACCTTTGTGCTCAGATAACATTTCCATCACATAGCGGTCGCCTACTTTGGCGCGCAGCAGAGGCACGCCGACGGCTTTCAGCGCATGCTCCATGCCAAGGTTTGACATCAGTGTACCAATCACGGGCCCGAACAATTTGCCTTCTTCCAAACGTGATTTGGCAATGATGTAAATCAACTCGTCGCCATCGACAATTTCACCTTTGTGATCGACCATGATAATCCGGTCGCCGTCGCCATCCAGCGCTATTCCCAGATCGGCGCGGAATTCCAGCACTTTGGCAGCCAGATTTTCCGGCTTGGTAGCACCGCATTCGTCGTTGATGTTCAAACCGTCCGGGTCGGCACCGATGGTGACAACTTCGGCTCCCACTTCGCTGAAAACATGCGGTGCGATGTGGTACGTCGCACCGTTGGCACAATCGATAACAATCCGCATGCCTTTAAAATCCAAATGCGGCGGCACGGTTGCCTTGCAAAACTCAATGTAACGCCCGGCCGCATCGCTGACCCGTTTGGCTTTACCCAGCTTTGCCGATTCCACCGTAGTCATCGGCGCATCCAAATATTGTTCGATCTGATGCTCTACGTCATCCGGCAATTTGGCGCCGTCCACCGAGAAAAACTTGATACCGTTGTCATAGTACGGATTGTGAGAAGCACTGATGACAATGCCGGCTTTCGCTCTTAAAGTACGAGTCAAATAGGCAATACCAGGCGTGGGCATAGGCCCCAATAAACGGGTATCCACACCCGCCGCCGACAACCCCGCTTCCAACGCTGATTCGAACATGTAGCCGGAAATGCGCGTGTCCTTGCCCACCAACACGAAACCACTGCCTTCCTTGGCAAAGACTCTGCCTGTCGCCCAGCCCAGCTTTAGCATGAAGTCGGCAGTAATAGGGTACTCACCGACTTTGCCGCGGATACCGTCAGTGCCAAAATATTTTTTTGCCATACTCAAATTCTCTTAACTAAATCCCAAAAAAAAGAGAGGCCGGAGCCTCTCTCGCTTTTGCCGTTACAGCATCAGCCTTGCTCGGCTGCGCCTCCGATTGATGGGTCGGTATCTTTTTGATCCCAATGATCATTTTTGATGCCGCCACTGGAAGACGGCGTATCGTCCTCCCAACCTTTTGGCTCTCTTACCGGTTTTCTTTCCATCAAATCATCGATCTGATATTTATCGATGGTTTCGTATTTCATCAAAGCGTCTGCCATTGCATGCAGAATATCTTCATTTTCCTTCAGAATCGTTTCCGCTCTTTCGTAATTTCTGTCAATGATAGACCGGATTTCTTCGTCGATGGTGTGCGAAGTCTCTTCCGCCACAGATTTATGCTGAGTGACAGAGCGGCCCAAGAAAATTTCGCCTTCTTCTTCACTGTACGCCAAAGGACCAAGACGTTGCGACAAACCCCATTTGGTCACCATGTTTCTGGCCAGCTCGGTGGCACGTTCGATGTCGTTGGAAGCACCGGTGGACACTTGTTCCCAGCCAAAAATCAATTCCTCGGCAATCCGGCCACCGTACAAGCTGGAAATCATGCTATCGAGTTTACGCTTGCTGGCGCTATATTGATCGCGCTCAGGCAAGAACATGGTTACACCCAACGCACGGCCACGGGGCATGATGCTGACTTTGTAGACAGGATCGTGTTCAGGCACCAAACGACCGACGATAGCGTGCCCTGCTTCGTGGTACGCAGTCATTTTCTTTTCTTTCTCGTCCATCACCATGGAGCGTCTTTCCGCACCCATGATCAGTTTGTCCTTGGCTTTTTCCAAGTCCACCATGCTGACCAAGCGCTTGTTGTAGCGCGCGGCGAACAAGGCCGCTTCGTTAACCAAGTTGGCTAAGTCAGCACCGGAAAATCCTGGCGTACCTTGGGCGATATATTTGATTTTGACGTCATCCGCCGCAGGGACTTTTTTCAAATGCACATTAAGAATTTGTTCCCGGCCCCTCACGTCAGGCAACCCGACTACCACTTGACGGTCGAAACGGCCTGGACGTAACAACGCTTTATCCAACACGTCGGAACGGTTGGTTGCCGCGATAACGATAATACCTTCGTGACCTTCGAAGCCGTCCATCTCAACCAACAACTGGTTCAAGGTTTGTTCGCGCTCGTCGTTACCACCGCCCAAACCGGCACCACGTGAACGACCAACCGCATCGATCTCGTCGATGAAGATGATGCACGGTGCGTGTTTTTTAGCTTGTTCGAACATGTCGCGCACCCTGGAGGCACCAACACCGACGAACATTTCCACGAAGTCCGAACCGGAAATAGTGAAGAACGGCACTTTGGCTTCGCCGGCTATCGCTCTGGCCAACAAAGTTTTACCGGTACCCGGAGGGCCAACCATCAAGGCGCCGCGCGGCACTTTACCACCCAATTTCTGGTATTTTGACGGGTCTTTAAGGAAGTCGACCATTTCTTCGACCTCTTCCTTAGCCTCGTCGCAACCTGCCACGTCGGCAAACGTCACCTTATTTTGATCCTGATCCAGCATCCGCGCCTTACTTTTACCAAAGCCCATCGCACCGCCGCGACCACCCACGCCGCCGCCTTGCATTTGGCGCATGAAGAATACCCAAACCGCGATCAGCAACAAAATCGGACCGAATGACACGAAGATTTGCATCAGCATGGACGGCTCTTCGGGAGGCTGGACGGATATTTCCACACCATTAGCCAACAGATCGTCGATCAAATGCGGATCGTTAGGCATATAAGTTTTAAACTTATCGCCGGAGACCATTTTGCCTTTGACAGTATTATCGGAGATCGCAACCTGCTGAACTTGTCCAGCTTTGACAGCGTCGATCAATTGCGAGTACGAAAAAGTCGCGTCGCTACGAATCGCCCGCGACCCGAAACTGTTGAATACAGCCATCAACACTACGGCGATGACCACCCACAAAATTAAATTTTTAATCATATCGCTCAAGTTACGCGCTCCGGCCTGGAATGGCCTCAAAATTTAAAAACCGAGTAATTGTATCAGGACTACTCGCATCCCACCGCCATCATAGCCCTATGAACGGCGACTTTCGCAGTTTTATTTAAAACCCTTCGCCAAAATATACACTTCGTTACTTCTGGGCCGCGAAGCTTTCGGCTTCCTAATCACCACACTGCTGAACTGCTGACGCACTTGATTATAGTATTCATCAAATCCGGCGCCCTGAAACATCTTGATCAAAAACGTCCCACCCTTAGCCAATATATGTTGCGCGGCATCCAGAGCCAATTCGCCCAAGTAAATCGCCCGCGGCTGATCCATTTCCCGGCTACCACTCATATTGGGGGCCATATCCGACAATAACAAGTGAACCGGTTCGCCATCAAGCACTTTATATAGCTGCTCCAGCACATCGTCTTCCCGGAAATCACCTTGAATAAAATCGACGCCATCAATAGGATCGATGGCCAACAAATCCAGCGCAATCACCTTATTTTTTTTACCGACGATTTTGCTGACATATTCCGACCACCCGCCCGGCGCGGCGCCTAGGTCGACTATATTAATACCAGGTTTTATGATTTTGTCTTTTTCTTGGATTTCTATCAGCTTGAACACGGCACGAGAGCGGTAGCCCATGGCCTGCGCTTTCTTGACATACTCGTCTTGGAAATGTTCCTGCATCCACTGCTGGCTACTTTTGCTGCGTGCCATATTTTCTATTCGTGTAAAATTGCTGGGTTTTTAAAGTTTAAGGAAACAGAGTGAATCCTATTCAAAAGAAAAAGCTGAAAGCTGAAGCTCACCCGCTAAATCCAGTGGTGATTATCGGCCAGGCAGGTTTGACCGAAGCAGTTATCAAAGAAATTAATGTAGCGTTGGACGCTCACGAGCTGATCAAAGTCAAAATTCGCGCGGAAAGAGACGAGCGTGCGGCTATTAGAGAACAAATCTGCGCGCAAACCAAGGCTGAACTGGTGCAATCTATTGGTCAAATAGCCGTTATTTATCGTTTGAACCCCAAAAAATAAAGCCAATGGGGAGGCGTTCCTCCCCATTAACCAATCAGCTTAAATATATTGAACCGAGAGAATCTCGTATTCGATATTGCCGCCCGGCGCTTTTACCGTCACCACGTCTTCCACTTCTTTGCCAATTAATGCTCTGGCAATCGGCGAACCCACCGAAATGCGGCCTTCCTTGATGTTGGCTTCGTCTTCGCCGACGATCTGATAGGTCACTGTTTTGCCGGAATCGAGATCTTCGATTTCCACTGTCGCCCCGAACACGACCTTGCCGTTGGCTTCGGTTTTTGTCACATCAATGATATTGGCGTTGGATAACTTGCCTTCGATTTCAGCGATGCGGCCTTCGGCAAAGCTTTGCTGTTCGCGCGCCGCGTGGTACTCGGCATTTTCTTTTAAATCGCCGTGGGCGCGCGCCTCAGAGATGGCCTGAATGATGCGCGGTCTAACCACAGTTTTAAGTTCTTCCAATTCGGCGCGCAATTTATTGGCACCCACCACTGTCAGTGGAAATTTTTGCATTTACTGCTCCCCTTTTGAATTCAAATTCATCCGTTAAAATGTTTTATGCAAGTCTTGCAGGCAATTCACGTCGCCGGCATCGAGTTCGCCCAAGGCATAACACGCGGCACGCGCACCCGCCATCGTCGTGTAATAGGTCACTTTGCGCTGCAAGGCTTCGCGGCGCATGGTAAACGAATCAGCCACGGCTTTAACACCTTCGGTCGTGTTGACGATCAACTGCACCTCGCCGTTTTTAATCATATCCACGGTGTTGGGCCGGCCTTCGTTGACCTTGAAGATTTCCTTGCAAGGAATACCGGCTTCTTTCAATACCTTGGCAGTACCGCGAGTCGCCACAATCTCGTAATTTTTGTCGATCAGCATTTTAGCCAGTTCCGGCAGCTTAGGTTTGTCGGCATCACGGATACTGATCAACACCTTGCCGCTGTGGCTCAAATCCACACCACACGCACGCTGCGATTTGGCAAACGCTTCGCCGAAGGTCTTACCGACGCCCATCACTTCGCCGGTGGACTTCATTTCCGGGCCCAGCAAAGGATCGACGCCGGGGAACTTAATGAACGGGAATACCGCCTCTTTCACTGAGAAATATTCGGGAATACGCTCTTCGGTAATGCCCTGCTCTTGCAAGGATTTACCGACCATCACCCGCGCAGCGATTTTCGCCAGCGGATAACCGGTGGCTTTGGAGACAAACGGCGCGGTGCGCGAGGCGCGCGGATTGACTTCCAGCACATAGATGGTTTCGCCTTGAATCGCAAACTGAGTATTCATCAGACCGCGTACACCCAGCGCTTCGGCCATTTTCGCGACTTGTGCACGCAGCTGATCCTGCATATGTGCCGGCAAGTCATAAGGCGGCAACGAACACGCCGAGTCGCCGGAATGCACGCCGGCTTGCTCGATATGTTCCATCAACCCGCCGATCAACACTGTCTCGCCGTCGTAAATCGCATCGACGTCCATTTCCACCGCATCGTCCAGAAATCTATCCAGCAATACGGGCGAATCGTTGGAAACACTGACCGCTTCTTTCATGTAGCGGCGCAAGCCTTCTTCGTTGAACACGATCTCCATCGCCCGACCACCCAACACATAGGATGGGCGCACGACCAACGGATAACCGAGTTCGCGAGCCGAATTAACGGCTTGCTCGACCGAACGTGCAGTGGCATTGGGTGGTTGCAACAGATTCAAACGCTCCAACAATTTCTGGAAACGCTCACGGTCTTCAGCCAAGTCTATCGAATCGGGCGAAGTGCCGATAATCGGCGCACCAGCAGCTTCCAAGGCCCGGGCCAGTTTTAACGGCGTTTGCCCACCGTATTGGACGATGACACCCTTGGGTTTTTCCAATTCGATAATTTCCAACACATCTTCCAGCGTCAAGGGCTCGAAATACAGACGATCGGACGTATCGAAGTCGGTAGAAACGGTTTCCGGGTTACAGTTGACCATGATGGTTTCGTAACCATCTTCGCGCAGCGCCAACGCGGCATGCACGCAGCAATAATCAAATTCGATACCTTGGCCGATCCGGTTCGGGCCACCGCCAAGGATGATGATTTTTTCCTTGTCGGACGGATTAGCCTCGCATTCCTGTTCGTAAGTCGAATACAGATAGGCGGTATCGGAAGCAAACTCCGCTGCGCAAGAATCGATGCGCTTGTAAACCGGGCGCACGCCTTTTTTGTGGCGGACGCTGCGCACTTCGGATTCCTTGGTTTCCAGTAATTTGGCCAGACGTCTGTCGGAAAAACCTTTGCGCTTCAGCCGCAATAATTCGCCCGGCTCCAGAGTTGCCAGGGTTTTGGTGGACAAGGTTTTTTCAGTATTAATCAGATCCTCGACCTGCGCCAGAAACCACGGATCAATTTTCGAGGCCTGATGAATCTCAGTAAAACTCAAACCACTACGGAATGCATCCGCCAAATACCAAAGGCGTTGCGGGCCAGGATAGCGTAATTCTTTCAGAATGGTGTCTTCGCTATTAGCATCGTTCAAATCGGCAATTTCATCCAGACCATCGACACCCACTTCCAAGCCACGCAAAGCTTTTTGCAAAGATTCCTGGAAGGTGCGGCCAATCGCCATCACCTCGCCGACCGACTTCATTTGCGTGGTCAGCCTGTCATTAGCTTGCGGGAATTTTTCGAAGGCAAAGCGCGGCACCTTGGTAACCACGTAATCGATGGACGGCTCGAACGACGCCGGCGTAGCACCGCCGGTGATTTCGTTACGCAACTCGTCCAGCGTATAGCCCACCGCCAATTTGGCCGCGACTTTGGCAATCGGGAAACCGGTGGCCTTGGAGGCCAACGCCGACGAACGCGAGACACGAGGATTCATTTCGATGACAATCAAGCGGCCGGTGTCGGGATTGATGGCAAACTGTACGTTGGAACCGCCGGTATCCACACCGATTTCCCGCAATACCGCCAAGGAAGCGTTACGCAGAATTTGATATTCCTTGTCGGTCAGAGTTTGCGCCGGGGCTACGGTGATCGAATCGCCGGTGTGCACGCCCATAGGATCGAAATTTTCGATCGAGCAGATAATGATGCAATTGTCTTTGGAATCCCGCACCACTTCCATTTCAAACTCTTTCCAGCCCAAAATGGATTCTTCGATCAATAGCTCGCTGGTCGGCGACAAATACAGGCCGCGCTCGCAAATCTCGATGAACTCTTCGCGGTTATAGGCAATACCGCCGCCGCTACCGCCCATCGTGAACGAGGGCCGAATCACGGTGGGATAACCCACTTCTTCCTGTGCGGCAAACGCTTCTTCCATGCTGTGTGCGACCTTGGCTCTGGACACTTCCAAACCAATGCGCGCCATCGCTTCATTGAACAGCGCGCGATCCTCGGCCATATTAATCGCTTCCTTGGTCGCGCCTATCATCTCCACGCCGTATTTTGCCAATACGCCGTGTTTGTCCAGCGCCAACGCGCAGTTCAACGCGGTCTGGCCGCCCATCGTCGGCAGGATGGCGTCGGGACGTTCTTTTTCGATGATTTTCTCAACGGTCTGCCAGTCGATAGGCTCGATGTAAATCGCGTCGGCCATATCCGGGTCGGTCATGATCGTCGCCGGATTGGAGTTGACCAGAATCACCCGGTATCCCTCTTCCCGTAGCGCTTTGCAAGCCTGGGTGCCGGAATAATCAAACTCGCAAGCCTGACCGATGACAA
This sequence comes from Methylomonas sp. PHL2-19, assembly GCF_059331595.1. NCBI lineage: Bacteria > Pseudomonadati > Pseudomonadota > Gammaproteobacteria > Methylococcales > Methylococcaceae > Methylomonas > Methylomonas sp. PHL2-19. The sequence goes on along the minus strand of NZ_CP196839.1, from coordinate 1,806,020 downwards.
TCGGTCCTGCGCCCAGTAATAAAATCGATTTTATGTCGGTTCTTTTTGGCATATCACTCTGTATAAAACTTAAGCGGAACGAGGCTGGTTCATCAAATCGATGAAATCGTCGAACAAGGACTCGACATCGTGCGGGCCGGGACTGGCTTCCGGATGCCCCTGAAAGCTGAAGGCCGGCACATCGGTGCGGGCGATGCCCTGCAAACTGCCGTCGAACAGCGATACGTAGGTGGCTTTCAGGTTGGCGGGCAAAGAGTCGGCGCTAGCGGCAAAACCGTGGTTTTGGCTGCTGATCATCACCCGGCCGGTTGCCAGTTCTTGCACCGGATGGTTGGCACCGTGATGGCCGAATTTCATTTTCTCGGTTTTCGCGCCGCTGGCTAAAGCCAATAACTGATGGCCCAAACAAATACCGAATACCGGCACTTTTTTGTCCAGGATGGTTTTGATCGCTTCGATGGCATACGTGCAAGGCTCCGGATCACCGGGGCCATTGGATAGGAACACGCCGTCCGGATTCATTGATAACACTTCGGCGGCGGGCGTTTTGGCCGGAACGACCGTGACCTTGCAACCGCGGTTGGCCAACAACCGCAGGATATTGCGCTTGATACCGAAATCGTAAGCCACTACATGCTTGGTCAAATCAAGCGCTTGTTGATGACCTTCGCCCAGCTTCCAGACGTTTTCGGTCCAGACATAGGCTTGCGCGGTAGTCACTTCCTTCGCCAGATCCATACCTTTCAAGCCTGGAAAGCCTTCGATGGCCTGTTTCGCAGCGTCTAAATCAACCGACTCACCGGCCATGATGCAACCGCGTTGCGCACCTTTGTCGCGTAGCAAGCGGGTTAATTTGCGGGTGTCGATGTCGGCAATCGCCACCACGTTGTGCTCGCGCAGATATTCCGGCAGGGTTTTCGCGTTACGCCAGCTGCTGGCCAGCAAAGGCAAATCCCGTATCACCAGACCACTGGCAAATACTTTGACAGATTCGTCGTCTTCAGGATTAGTACCGACATTGCCGATGTGCGGATAAGTCAATGTAACGATTTGCCGTGCGTATGACGGATCGCTGAGAATTTCCTGATAACCGGTCAATGCCGTGTTAAAAACCACTTCTCCCACGGAACAGCCGTCGGCACCTATCGAAATGCCGTGAAACGCCGTCCCGTCTTCTAGTACCAGTAATGCAGGTTTGTTCAAGATTGGCCACCTTAGATGTAGAAAACGGGATAAATCTTGCGACTCATCCCGTTCCTGATAGATAAAAACTTAGGTGATTTTACGAAATTATGGCTGTTTGGTCATTAACAATTTTCTAACTTGGTGCGTCACCGAGATTCCGCTGTTTCACAAAGACACTGTATTTATTGCCAATTCCGCCTTATCCGGATTGGCCGGGCGCCAGCAGCCACTGCACCGGGCTGTGTAAGGACAACAGGTTCAGTCAATGTTCGAATCTGCCGATTTCGGCTTGCAGTTTTTCTTGCTGCGCGGCCGTTAACAGCATAAACACGTCATGATCCAGCTTGGATTTTTCCAAGGCCATCTGCTGATGCATCGCTGCAGATTTCTCAAGCAACGCTTTGGCCTGTTCCTCATTGTAATCAGCGGAAAAACTCAAAGCGTGCAATTCGGCTCGCAGCGCATGCTCTTGTTTAAATCGACCCTGTCCGTCACCGAATCGGGTTTTCATTAAATTCTTGATATCGGCTTCCTGTTTTTCGCTGAGATCAAGATTTTTTAAAAATCTCGGCAAATGTTGCTCGCCGTCCGCCTCGCCAAACCTATGCATCGGCGGTTTGCCGCCGCCGTGGTGCCCGCCGTGCGGCGGCTCAGCCATTGCAGTTAGGGGTAACAAGCCAAGCACTAACACTAATTTTTTCATAACACTCTCCACAAAACGATGATAAATCCAAGGACAAAACTTGTTCAATTTCGTCGTAGCCAGTATTTCAAATCAGAGGTTAAGTGCTGTTAGTGCTGTGTAAAATCAGGTAAACCGCGCTGGTTGTCTGCAGAAGCCGCGGCTATGATGATGAACACACAGCCAACGAGCGAGAACCATGCACAAAGTGTTAATTATCGATGACGACGTCGAACTGGCGGGATTATTCCGAGAGTATCTGACGCAGGAAGGTTTTAATGTGGACGTCAGCCATACCGGCGCCTCCGGACTGCAACATGCCCTATCCGGCGAATATCAACTGGTCATTTTGGACATCATGCTGCCGGATATCAAAGGCACCGAGATATTGACGCGCATCCGCCTGGAAAGCCGGGTGCCGATACTGATGTTCACCGCCAAGGGCGATGACGTGGACCGCATCATTGGCTTGGAATCCGGCGCCGACGATTACGTCCCCAAGCCTTGCACGCCCAGAGAACTGGTCGCCAGAATCCGGGCAATTTTGCGTCGAACCCAGCCCGCCGCCAGTCTGTCATCAGGACCGATTGTCGCCGGGCCGTTAAAACTGTGGCCGGAAAAACGCAAAGCTGCCTGGTTTGAACAAGACCTGGACCTAACCAGCACCGAGTTCAATTTGCTGGAAACCTTAGCCAGTCAAGTGGGCCGGGTGGTCAGCAAAAACGAACTCTCCGAAAAAGCTCTGGGCAGGCCTCTGGCGCGTTTCGACCGTAGCATTGACGTCCATATGAGCAGCATCCGCCAGAAACTTGGCAGCCAGCCGGACGGCCGCTCTTACATTCAGACCGTGCGCGGCCAAGGCTACCAGATGATCAAGGCATAAGATGGGCAGATTGTTTTGGAAGTTTTTCTTTGCTTTCTGGCTGGCTCTATTAACCGCAGGCATCGGTGTGGGTACCGCCGTCTGGCTAAGACACTCCGCGCAGCAAAACCTGTCGGCCAAGCCAGCCGATGTCGTCGATGTCAGACGCGCTTCGCTAGTCAAGCTGGCCGCCAGCACCCTGCCGCATGGCGGCGTCAAGGGCTTGCACGATTTTATTCAGACCTTGCAAAACACCCGTTTTCCACCGATATACGCGGTAGACGATACGGATCGGGAATTACTGGGCAGACCCTTAGCGACAGAGGTATTGCAGCAGGCCAGAGCCTTACAGCGAAAAAACGCCTACCCGGATGCCATCCAAATGATTGCGGCCGACGACGGCCATCGTTATCTACTTTTCGTACCCTTGCCGGAACACGGTTTTGGCAGCCTGTTCAGGCCGTCATTTCCGGGCAATCCCGAACTGCCTGCATTTGGCTTCGACGGCCCCCTTTTTGGAGACCGGCCGCCCCCGTCGAGCGGTAACCCGGAAGAGCACGGCCCTCGCCCGCGCCGCGAGCCGCCCACGCCGATTTTACCGATAATCTCCGGCAGCTTGGCTAGCCTGCTGTTCAGCGGACTGTTGGCCTGGTATTTCGCCAAACCCATTCGCAGCCTGCGCGACGCTTTAAGCGCTGTAGCTCAAGGCCGGCTAAATACCCGCATCGGCAATGCAATGGGTAGACGGAGCGACGAATTGGCGGACCTGGGTCGTGACTTTGACCATATGGCGCAACAAATCTGCTCGCTAATCAACGCCCAGCAACATCTGCTGCACGATGTGTCTCACGAACTTCGCTCGCCGTTGGCGCGTATCCAGGCGGCTATCGGCCTGGCTCAACAACAACCGGAAAAATTGCCGGCCACGCTGGAACGCATCGAACGGGAATCGCAACGCATCAGCGATTTGGTCGGCGAACTATTGATGCTATCCAAGCTGGAAGCGGGCGTTGCGCCAGGAAAACTGGATGCACTCAATCTCGACGACCTACTGGCCGACATTGTCGCCGACGTGCGTTTCGAGGCGGAACCGAAGCGTATCGAACTGAGGTATCTCAGCGATGTTGACGTGGAGGTCGAATGCCAAAGCGAACTATTACATCGCGCTATCGAAAACGTGCTGCGTAACGCCGTGCAGCACTGCAAAGCCGACGGCACGGTATGCATTGCCGCCGATTTTGATAGCGCTAATCGTCACTTAAGAATACGGGTGGACGATGACGGCCCTGGGGTACCCGATCAGGATTTGACGGCCATTTTTCAGCCGTTTTTCCGCAGTGGTCAAGCGCAAAAACCGCACAGCACCGGCCTGGGACTCACCATCGCCCATAGAGCCGTCGATGCGCATGGCGGGAGCATCAGCGCTGGCAACCGACCGGAAGGTGGTTTAAGTGTTCTGATTGAAATCCCGTTTCCAATACGGCACGCAAACGAGAGGTAAGTATGTTTAAACTCAAAAAGTGGCTGTCAGCCACGCTGATAGCTTTACTGTCGGCATGGACGCTAAGCGCGAGCGCCGACCCGTTTCATCATTACGGCGGCCGGCATTTTGGCGGACACTTCCGTCCGGGTTTTGGCTTCTACTTTGGTGCGCCACTGTATCCCCGACCGTTTTACCCGTCCTATCCTTACTACCCGGCTTATCCGTATTACCCGCGGGAAATCATCACCGTACCGGTGCAACCCCCGGTCTACATCGAGCGCGAGCGCAGCCAGCCTCAGAACGCCCCTTTAGCAGAAGGCTATTGGTATTACTGTAACGACCCGGCTGGCTACTATCCCTATGTAAAGGACTGTGCGAATGGCTGGCAACAAGTTGAGCCGACGCCGCAAAATTAGCAGGAGACCGCAAACATGAACAGTAAAAACCCAATAACAGGAATCTGCGTAGCACTGGCCTTGAGCGGCTGCGCCCATATGCCTTCAGGCCCGAGTGTGATGGCGCTGCCCGGCACCGGCTTATCATTCGAACAATTTCGCCAAGACGACTACCAATGCCAGCAATACGCGGCCGGACAAGTGGGGGCCACACCGAATCAAGCCAGCACCGATAGCCAAATCGGCAGTGCCGCAGTCGGCACGGCAGTGGGAGCGGCCGCCGGCGCCGCTATTGGTGGCGGCGGCGGAGCGGCAATCGGCGCGGGCACGGGATTAGTGGCCGGGACTATCGTCGGCAGTGGCGAATCAAGACGCTCCGGCTATGCCACCCAACAAGGTTACGACAATGCCTATGTGCAATGTATGTATGCCAAGGGGCACAGAGTACCGGTATCCGGGCAGTTTTCTTACCAATCGCCGGCGCCCAAAGCCTCACAACCCAGCATTCCGCCACCACCACCCGGCTTGCCACCACCACCTCCTTACCAATAACCAGCAGGAAGGGCTTGCGTAACTAGAAAGTCATCCGCAAGCCCGCTTCGAGAATGTGGTCGGAAATATTGGTTTGGCCCAAGCGGGTCTCATAACGCACGAACCCTGAGCCGCCATTGGGCAATGTAGCGCTGAGCGAACCGCCGAGGTTGACATAATCGCGGTCGGGCTCGCCGGTTTGAATCGTAAAATTACCCTGCCCCGGCTCGGCCTGAGCCAAGCGCATGTGAATCAGCCGATTGTCGTTGAGGTATTGATGCTCCCATTCCACGCGCACGGCCGGCGTGAATACGCCCCATGAGGTGCTGAGCGCATAACTGATTTGGGTACCGAGATTGCTGACGAAAGAATGATTGATTTGCTCGCCGGTGATGATGTCGAAACCGTTGCCGCTGTGCTCCTGGTATTGGGCGATGTTCATGCCCAGGTACTCTAAACGCAGATAAGGGCCGATGGCCCACTCGTCCCAATTGAAGTCTTTGCCGCTGCTTAATGCAAAACCGTATTGATTGCCGGTGGTTGTGGATGCGGATTGGCCGGCGAATCCGGAAAAGGCGTATTGGCGGTTAAAGGCATAGTCATTACCGCCGTAGTTTCCCACCCAATCCAGATAAATATCCTCGGGCAGATAATAGCTGCCGTATAGCGCGCCCAGATAAGTATCGCTGCTCATATTGCCGGCCGAATCGGCATATTGGGTGGAAGAATGCGTGTAGTTAAATGCCGCACCAACCACCAATTTGTCGCTTAGCCGATAATCCGCGCCGCCCGTTACGGTGCGCGCTTGCGAATCAAAGCCGCGATCCCACGCATCACCGCGCAGATTGGCAAAATTAAAGCGGGTTTGTAAAAACACACCCAGCGGTGAATCACGGAACAGCTCGTCATCGCCCGCCGCGCCGCCTAGCCCCTGAGAGCCCACAGGGTTGGCGGATAATTGGATCCCGTTAAAATTCACCGACAAAGGCGCACCGCCGCCGCCTGCCCGTAAGCTCGCCAATCGGGTCAACGGGCCATCCATGCGCATTGCGCCCAATTTCACCGGCCCGGCCATCTGGCTCGGCACCTGATCCGGCGTTAATGCGGCAACAGCGGTGGTTTGCTGTTCCGGACTGAGCGCTTGCAGTTGCAGACACCGGGTCGCCAAAATCCCGCTTGGGGTCGCGCAAGCCTCATTCAAGGCGGGCGCGAAAGTCTGCTGGTTAAAGGTTAATTCCGGTGAGGTGCTAGTCTCTGTTGTAAAAGGTTGCAGGCTCCAGGGGGCCAATTGGCCTCGACCGCCACCGAAACTGCGTATCGCTCCCAATAAGTATTGGTTTTCCGGCAGATTGGGATCGATGTAAATGTCGTAGTCGCTGCTAATGCTGCTTAATTGGTTCACGCCATCCGCCAATACCAGTCGACTGGCATACAATGCGGCGCCCGGCGTGCTATTGCCATCGACCAAGCTCAAACCGTTGCCGCTCGCTACCGTTACAGAACCCCAGGCAAAATTATTGACCGCACCAGCAGTGGTCTGCCCCTGATCGCTACCCACCAAGCTCATCGCATGCTGCGTCGCGCTCGGGCCGCTGAAAACCAGATCGGCATTTGCGGTATTCCACAGGGTATTTTGCGTGCTGGCATTAATAAAATCGCCGGTTACGATGAAAACATCGCCGGCACCGCCCACCAAATAACCGCTGGCACCTATGGACAGATTGTTGAATTGGTTGATCGACGGGTCGCTCTCATAGCGGCCGTTATTCGTGAAGTTACCGGTAAACGCTACCGAGGTATTTACCGTTCTGAAAACACCGTCGTTACTGACATTGCCATCAAACCGATGCGTGTTGTTACCGGAAATATCGACGCGCCCTTGCCCGCTGTTATAGAAATCGCCGGTCCCGGTAATTAGACCGGTTTGCGCCAGATTGAATTGGCCGGTATTGCTTATAGTGCCGGTATTGTTCAGCACGCCGTGATTGCTGAAAGTACCTTGGTTACTCAGTTGCCCGGCGTTGCCGAAATTTCCCTGATTGACCAGTGCGCCGGCGTTTGTCAGCGTATTTCCCGTTACATTGTCGATGCTGCCGCTATTGACCATCTGTCCGGCGTTCTCGATTACACCTTGGTTGTTGATGGCGCCGAAATTGGCGAAAACGCCTGAGCCATGACTGAACGTGGCGCTGTTATTGACTAATGTGCCATAGTTGTTGAAATCGCCGCCGGTGTTGTAATAGTAACCGGGCAAAGTGCTGAAACTGTCATTCGCGCTAATAGAACTAACGGCTATAGGTATGACAGTTACCTGAAAAGGCGCGAAACCGGATATGCCATTCTGGTCTTTCCCAAACCCGCCGGCAGTATTCGGTTGGTAAACATAGTCCAGCGTTGCGCCAAGACCGATAAAGTAAGTCCCCGGCGTTTTAGGGGCCGTGAGTTGACCGGAAAACGATCCGCTCAGGCTACCGAAACCGGGACCGATTCCACCGGAGTAAAACCCGGCCGAGCCAGCCTGTGCCGGGGCAATCCAAGCGGTATAAAGCTGGATAATGCAGCCTGGGCAGTAACTGGTGTCGCCTTCCTGGATGCTGTAACCACCCGCCAAATTAACGGTGGCCCCCGAACCTACCGTTGCCGAATTTCCGGCAAAACTCCCCCTGTCTGCGCCGGCAAAGAACGGCTGAGTAATCGTGACATTACGCCCAATCACCGACCAGGACACATCGGATGACAACGCATCGGCTAGCGCAGACCCGGAGGCGCAAGCCAACAAGCCAATCCGTATCGGACCCTTTAATTTCATCACACTGTTAATTTGCTATGCGCTTGGATTGCGGGATTTGAAGAACTATGTACATAAGGTTAGCCGAATCATTCAACAAAACAACCGCATCGTTAGGTACTCTCAACGATGCGGAATATCAAATAATTTACAAGGACCCCAAATAAGCGGCCACCGCCTTGATGTCGTCTTCGCTAAGCGATTGTGCCAGAGCATTCATTTGCGGGGCCTTGCGCGCGCCTTTTTTGAAATCGGTTAGCTGTTTGGCTAAATATTGCGGATGCTGTCCGGCCAGTTTCGGCACCATACCCATACCTTGCGCATTGTTGCCGTGGCAACCCAGACACATAGCGGCTTTGTCTTTACCCTGCTTAACCAAATTGGCGTCGCTGCTACCGGCCGATTTGCCGTGCAAGCTGGCGTAATACGCAGAAATATTTTGAATGTCGGTGTCGCTCAAGCCTGAAGCCAACGGCTTCATCACCTCGTTATCACGCTGACCGTTGCGGAATTTATTCAGCTGACTCTCGATATACACCGCGCTCTGCCCCGCCAGACTGGGCCATAACGGGCTGCTACTGACGCCGGCCGCACCGTGGCAACCTTGGCAGGCCGCCGCTTTCGCCTTGCCTGCTTCGATATCCGCTGCATTGACGCCTGCGGCAAACAGCCCCAGCATGACGATATATTTCATTTTATGATATTTATTATTCATCGGAATCACCCTTGGTTGGCTTGTTGTACAATCCTGACCACATAATGCGCTATCAGGCTTCTGCATCATAGTCAGGCGACATTGACTAAGCAAACCTAAATCCCTTCAACCCACTCGAACCAAAGGAATAGGCCATGTCGTGGTTGCTATCGCTTTTTAATCAAGATTCCGTGCCGCACACACTACTAATTATCAGCCTGGTAGTGGCAAGCGGCCTGGTGTTGGGCAGAGTAGCGCTGGCCGGTATTCAACTGGGCATCGCCGGCGTGCTGTTTTCCGGACTGCTATTCGGGCATTTCCAACTGAGCATTAATCCGGAAGTGATGCATTTCTTGCGAGAATTCGGCTTGGTACTCTTCGTTTACGCGATTGGTTTGCAAGTCGGCCCCAGCTTTGTCAGCTCGTTTTTTCGTTACGGCTTGCGGCTGAACGGCATGGCCGCCGCGATTGTGCTATTGGGCGCATTGATCACGGTCTTGATCAGCATTGTCGGCGAGATTCCGATGCCGGTAGCGGTGGGCCTGTTTTCCGGCGCCACCACCAATACCCCATCGCTGGCCGCCGCCCAGCAAGTACTGGGCGGGATTGCCGGCATCGACAGCGAAACCTTGAAAATGCCGGGCTTGGGCTATGCGGTGGCCTACCCATTCGGTATCGCCGGCATCATTCTGGCCATGCTACTAAACAAACGCTTGTTTAAAGTCGATATAGCCGACGAAGCCAAAAGCTTTGCCGACCAACAACAGCAAGACACCCATGTACCGATCTGGAAGGATTTGCGGGTGGAAAACCCTAATCTGAACGGTTTAACGCTGAGCCAAATTCCGTTTTTCGAAGGCATGAACGTCGTTATGACCCGGATTCTGCATAACGGTGCCGTCGATGTTGCTGGCCAGGAAAGCCGCCTGGCAATTGGCGACACCATCCGCCTAGTCGGCGAACGTGAACCTTTGGAACAACTGAAAATTCTGATCGGTCCGGAGTCGGATATCGATCTAAAACAAATTGCCACCAATTTGCAAAGCAGACGATTGGTAGTCACCAACAAATCCGCGATCAATCAAACCGTCGGCAATCTGTGCATGCTTTACGGCGTCACCATTTCCCGAATTCATCGGCCTGATGTCGAGTTCTCGCCTACCAGCAATGTGCATGTCCACTTCGGTGACGAGCTGAATGTGGTGGGTCATCAGGAAGCGTTAAACAGTATCGAAAAAGCCCTGGGTAACTCGCTGGAAGAACTCAACCATCCTCAGATCATGCCGATTTTTATCGGCATCTCGCTGGGAGTTTTGCTGGGCAGTCTGCCGATGTATTTACCCGGCATTCCTTCCGCGGTAAAGCTGGGTATGGCCGGCGGGCCGCTCTTGGTGGCGATTATGCTCAGCCGGGTGGGTAATTGGGGCACGATGACCTGGCATTTACCGAAAAGCTCCAACATCATTTTAAAAGACATCGGCATTGTGTTGTTCCTGGCCTGCGTCGGTTTACACTCCGGCGATCAATTCGTCGAGACGTTGGTAAAAGGCGACGGTTTTTACTGGATGGCCTGCGCGGCGATGATCACCTTACTTCCGCTCCTGATCATCGCCGCCGTGGGCCGGATAGTCTATAAACTCAACTTCCTGACGCTTTGCGGCTTGCTGGCCGGCAGCATGACCGACCCCCCCGCGTTGGCGTTCGCCAATAACCTCAGCCCGGCAGCGGCTGTGTCGATGGCCTATGCGACCGTATACCCGTTGGTCATGATTCTGCGGATCATTGCCGCGCAGTTGATTATATTGTTGGTGCATTAAATCCGACTCATTTACCGGATTATCTGGTTCGGCGGCTAAAATCCCCGAGCCAGCGAAGACGGGTACTGCGATGACATCGAGCTTAAACATCAACTACCAAAATCTGGCGACCCGTGATGGCGAGTTATATCTACTGCCTGCTTTCTACCCAACCGGCATTGCAGACAGTTATTTGCACAGCTTATTGCAAAACCTGGCCTGGCAAACCGAGCAAATCCAACTTTTCGGGCGTTGGGTGCCGGTACCGCGATTGATGGCCTGGTACGGCGACCCAGGTGCCGACTACCGCTATTCCGGGGTTGATCACCAACCCTTGCCCTGGACCAGCGAGCTACAATCCATACGAAGCGACGTCGAAACCGTTTGCCAGCAGCCTTTCAATAGCGTTTTGGCGAATCTGTATCGCGACGGCCGGGACTCGATGGGCTGCCATGCCGATAATGAAAAAGAGTTGGGAGCGAATCCGCTGATCGCGTCGCTCAGTTTCGGCGAGACGCGCTTGCTGCGCTTTCGACACGCCCGCAGCTGCACGGTGCTGGATATCGAGCTAAGGCACGGCGATTTGCTGATCATGGCCGGCGAGTTGCAACACCATTGGCGCCACGAACTACCCAAAACTCGCCAACTAAAACAAGCGCGTATCAATCTGACTTTTCGGCGGATTGTGTCAACGCCCACTTCGCCCGCGCTATCCGCAGCGCGTTAACCTTTTCGACCAACAGCTGCCGGACAGTCTGATCAGCCGGTAGCTTGCTATTTACGCGAGTATTATCGCCATCCAGTTTCACCAGATAGTCTTCGTTTTCGGCAAATACACTAACCATATCCCGATTATCGCCGCGCCTATGAATGATGTATTTGGGTGAGGCTTTCGCGGCGCCGAACAATATTCCGTTCCAATCCGAATAACATTGCTTGCCTGCCGCCAAGCCCTGCAAAGTATTAAACACATCAATTTGTTGATATTGATTATTTTCCACGCCCACCGGCCGGTCGCTATCGACAATCACTAAAGGCACTTTGGCCGAAGCTTTATACTGGCCATATAACTCGACTTCGGCTTTTTTTAAGGGTGTCATCGAATGATGGTCGCCGACAATAATCAAGAGACCATTCTTGAAAAAGCCCTTATTTTTTAGTTCTTGATAAAACCGGCCTATTTGCTTATCGGTATAGGTAATGGCCGCAGATTCGGATTTTTCCTTAGTCTCCGGATTAATATAAGGATGATGACTGCTAACCGTTTTGATAAACAGCAAAAAATTATTTCTCTTATTTTTATCGATCCTGTCCAAAGCTCTTAAATATAAGGCCTCATCCGGCGCGGCCTCAAAATGAAACCGTTCCCATTTATCATACTCCGGCTGGTCGTGGCCTTCGACATAATCAAACCCCACACTTTTTGCCCAGACTCCGGTATTACCAAACTCCAAATCTGCAGTCGTTAAAAATTCGGTTTTATAACCGTGCTTTTTAAGAATATTGGGTAGGGAATCTTTTATATTATAAAAACTATAAAACGACGTACCGCCATCGTCGGTATAACTGGAGGGCGGATAGAGCGGCTGCAAGCCCGTCAGCAGCGCGACTTCGCCGTCTTCGGTGATAAAACCGTTGGCGTAAAAATTCTTGAACGCTTGATGTTGGCGAGCAATTTCATCCAGATTGGGCGTCCAATCGTGGATGCCGGAGAAATATCGGCTTTGATAAGCGGAAAGGGACTCCACCATCAAAATAATAGTATTCTTAGTGTCTACCGGTTGAGTTTGGCAGTCTATATGCTCTTGAAAACTAAAGTTATCGACATAGGCGGCGCTATACGGCGCAGCCTCGGATAATATGGTTAAGTTATAATCAATGACATTTTTATAAATCCAGGCATGGGCGTATTTTTCATTATCGGCAAACGCCGCGGCCAACGGTAAGCCAAGAATTAAGCAGATGGGCCACTTTTTGACATAAGGATTTACGGATTTAAACCTTACCCACGAAAAATATAAAGGTACAGCCAAGATTAATACGCTAAGCGCAAGCACACCAAAATCGCTTAACCCATAAATTTGCTGAATATATTTACTTGAATAATCGGCGTATTTTACCGCATCACCTAAAGCCAAATGGGTATTGAAATTAACGATAATGGCGTAATCGATAATATAAACCGCAAACAACAGCACAGCCGCCAAGCGTAATAATGCCGCCAGCCAACGCATCATAGTCGGCAGCAGCGATAAATACAGTAATATTAAAATACCGCCATAAATCACGGCATCGTTAAATAAAACCTGAGTAAATCCCAGCAAACGGGTACCGGTATAGTGATAAATGAAATTATCGACATACCAGCCTTTCAGCAGCAACGGCGCCACCAAAATAAGCAACCAAACAATCTTTCTCATGCTTGGGAAACCGCTGAAAATGGCGTTGGGATTAATCGCGCGTCAACTTCAGAAAATGAAAAATATCGACTTCAATCACGCCGAATGCAGTGATCCACAGCAGCGCATCGTAAGCATCCAGCCACTCTGACTGCATCAGCCAAGCCACGACCATACCGACTAAACCCGCAAATACAGCGAGAGTGATCAACCAAAACAGCTGCCGGTGTCGAGCAACCAAAGTCGGCCAGCGCACTTCCAACTCGAGCAGCACAATCAACCCAAACCAGAGCAGAGAGTTGAGCACATCCAACCATTCGTTATCGCGGACGTAGCTGCCGAATACCAAGGCAATCACCACAATCAAAACGTTCCTCACCGCATGCAAGGTCGTCTCATTAAACGGCGCGGCCTTGACAGTTTCCAGTTCGAACATCACCAATAAGATCACCCAAACCAGCGCATCAACCGCAGTGGTCAGCGTATCGACCGCTGCGTAAATACCGATATTCAGCGTCAACAAGGCCAGTATCGCCAGTTTGAATTTGGGGTAAGAAAGAAAAAACTCGGCGTTGGGCATAACGGTAAGATTAAGTGAGTCCGACGGCAAACGCCAAACTGCTCGTATAGCGATGGTTTGACGGAAAAGACATGAACCATGATGACAACCCGGCCGGGGCCATCATGGTCAACAGGAATTATTTAACGAAACAGGCTTTTTCCGCTTCGGCGTCAGCATCCTTCAGCTTGGTGCGCAAATCCTTGGATTGTTTAGGATCGCGAAAGGCCGCACCGGCTTCGCCTGGGGTTTTTTGCATCTGAGTAAAGGTTTTGGCTGACTCGTATTCTTCGAAACTGAGTTTTTCGGCGATTTTATCGATTTTGCAACCGCAGGCGTATTGACTGATATAGGTCAGGCCGCCGTGCTTGGCGACGCACTCCAGCACATATTCGACGCGGTCCCGGGTGGGATAGTCATTGACCAATGCCGCAGGCTCGGCTGCGGCGGCCTCCGGCTTTGAGTTTTCCTGGGTAGTGGCACAGCCGCTTAGCAGCGTTACAACAGCGAGAGTAGCGAAGAATGATTTTTTCATGATGCTCGGTTTTTATCGTTGTAGGGATAGTTATTGTTCGGCGGCGAAGTCGACAATCTGTTGCAACTGCGGGTTCATTTCCTTGGCGAATTTATTCAAGGCCGGGTTGTCGGTATCTTCAGGTAGCAGATGCGTTCTGACGATGGTTTTACCTGCGAATTGATAGGTCACCACATTACAGGGCATATAGCCAATTGCGTGCGGGGTGATTTCCAGCACGACCTTTGCCAGCGTCAAGTTGCAAAACTGTACGGTATCGTATTCCGGAAAATTCGTGGCTCCTCTGTCGCGGATTACCTTCCCCACCCGACTATGGCCGGTGATGCGAAAGTTGTGTTCGGCAATCGCTACTTCCAATTCCGCCAATACTTCGTCGTAGGGTTTGCTGGTTTCCACCTGATAATACGTCACTTCTTCGGTATGCTGAGACTGCGCGGCACAACTTGCAATCAACGGCAGGCTTGCGAAAATGACGGCTGTTTTAAACATCGGGAAAGCTTACCATCATGAGCGGGCAAAACAAAGTTAGCGGCGTGGTGCTGGCCGGCGGTATGGCCAGACGCATGCAGGAGCAAGACAAGGGCTTGATGTTGTGCAATAACCGGCCCTTGGTTAGTTACGCAATGGCAGCCATGATGCCACTGGTCGACGATTTGTTGATCAGCGCCAATCGTAATCAAGATCAGTACCGGCAATTCGCTTACCCGGTTATCAGCGATGCCGAACCAAGCTTTGACGGCCCGCTGGCCGGCATTCTGGCGGCGATGCAGGCCGCGCAACATGCGATATTACTGGTAGCGCCGTGCGATTCGCCGCTGGTTGCAAGCATGCATTTGCAACGCTTGCTCGACGCATTAATTAGCCAGGATGCGGACATCGCCGTGGCGTTTGACGGCGAACGCCTGCATCCGGTTTTCGCCGCACTGAAAACCAGCTTGCAAACTGATTTACAGAATTACTTGCGCAGCGGTGAGCGTAAGTTGCAAACCTGGTTTCACCGGCATTCGCTGGTCAACGTAGATTTCAGCGATAAGCCGCACATCTTCGTCAACATCAATACGCCGGCGGAATTGTCGGCGGTGGAGCAATCGTTAGCCGAAATCTTGCCTCAATAGCGAGTTGATATTAGCCGCTCAGTGCACCGCTTTTTCACTGCTGACGATTAAGAGCGCTTCTCCCGAGCGATTACCCAAAACCGTTGCATGCATACGCACCGGGATAATTTTCTGATCCTTGGTGATACGTTTGGTCTTAATACTTTTCACGCCGCCAGCAAGGATCAATTCCTGAATCAGTTGTTGGGTAATGCCCCTTTCATCGTCAGAGACGATCTCGGCAAACGTCATACTGGCGGCGTCCAAGCTATCCCAGCCGTATAAGATTTCGGCACCTTTATTCCAAGCGGTAATCTTCCCTGACACTTCAAACAGAATAATTGCTTCGTCGGTATCCATCACTATCGTGGCCAGCTTTTGCAAACAATTTAAACACTCCTGTTTTTCGACTTGATGCTGGTGAACGTAATCGCGCTCGGTTAACGCGATTAACTCCCTAGCCGAGTTCTCGGCCTGGAACATACAAGCCGACGCCGAAACGTGCACCACCTTACCGGATTTGCTCAGCCGCTTGGCCTGAAACGACGGCAAGGTGTTACCCACTTTCAGGTTGCTTAAACCTTGCTTGGCAAAATGCTTTTCGTCGTCCGGAATCAGATTGTAAAAATTCATCCCCAGCGCTTCATGCGCCGACCAGCCATACAGTTTCTCGGCGGCATGATTCCACGTCACGATGGTACCGTCCGGTTCGAGCAAGGTAATCGCATCGTTGGAAAACTGCACAAACTTGGCCAATCTCAGTGTTTCTTGCTCTTCACGCTTATGCAACTCCAATTGCGCGCTTTTCAGCTGATTGATGTCTACAAAAGTCAAAATAACGCCGGCATTGACTTTCGCAGAAACCACGTAGGGAATTACCCGCAATAGATACCAGGTGCCGTTTTCAAGTTGAATTTCCTGATCGAAACAGTTGTGTTGATCGTTGACACCTTTAACGACAGCGATGACATCCAGGTCTTTGATCGTATGCGTCAAGTGATAAAACGGCCGCCCGAGATCGGTTTCCAAAATATGGAATATCGACTGTAGTTTCGGAGTAAATCGCCTAATATCCAGATTCTCGTCTAAAAACAGAGTAGCGATATTGGTACTATTGAATAAGTTATCCAAATCGTTATTCAGCAAGGTCAACTCGACTATCTTGCCCTGGTGTTCGGCATTGACGGTATAAAGCTCTTCGTTGACCGATTGCAATTCCTCATTCGTACTCTGCAATTCCTCATTACTTGCCAATAATTCTTCGTTGGTGGCTTGCAATTCCTCGTTAGAGGTTTCTAACTCTTCCACCGTAGCTTGCAGGTTTTCGCGGGTAAACTGTAATTCTTGCTCCAGATCGATGATGCGTTGTTTAGCATCTAAATTGACATCGTAGACCAAGGTTTCCGTCTCGCTAAAACAAGAAGGATCCACCGTCTCCGTGATCATCGCCGCCACTAAGATTTCTTGGCCCTTCTTGCCCGGCAGGGGTTTAAATTGCAGTCTAAACGTCCGCAAACTGTCCTGCTCTCTGACCCGAATATTGGACAACACAATTTCGTTATTCGCTTTTAAGGCTTTTTGGATACCTGTGGAAATGGGTATGGATAAATCTTTTTTAACAATTTTACTGACATTACTCACCAGTTTGCCGCTGGGATAACTCAAATAATCTTTAGAATCGCCGAAAATATGGGATATTTCCATATTTTCATTAATTATCATCGTAAACGGCAAGACATCATTCGATATTGCCCTGATGAACCGGTCCAATACTCTTTCTTCCTGACCACTAAGCGCATTCGAGGAGCGCACCGAACTCGGATACGGCGCGTAAGTCATTAAAGCACTGGGGGACGCAGTAAAACCCAAGGGTTTATATTTGCCTTTGGAGCGATATAGTTTTGATTTGGCACTTGCCACATCGAAATACTCACCCATATCGCCTATCGTTTCACTGGTACCCAGCACCAACAAGCCTTCCTTTACCAGAGAAAAGTTGAATAACTCCAATATTTTTTTCTGTAAAACAGGTTGCAAGTAAATCAACACGTTTCGACAGCTGAGAATATGAATATTGGTAAACGGTGGATCTTTAATCAGGTTATGCTGGGCAAACACCACCATTTCCCGAATTTTTTGACTGACCTGAAAATAATCTTCCCGGCGAATAAAGTATTTCGACAGGAGCTTGGGCGGAATATCTGCAATAATACTTTCCGGATATTTACCGTTACTGGCTTTCTCAATGGCTGTTAGATCGACATCGGTCGCAAAAATCTTCACGCGAAAATAATGTCCTGAATACTCCCGATATTCCGATAACAACATCGCCAAGGAATAAGCTTCCTCCCCGGTGGAACATGCGGTCACCCAAACTCGCAACTCATCTTCTTGCAATAACTTGACAACTTTTTTTAACCAATGCTCACGAATATCGTCAAATACGTGCTCGTCGCGAAAAAAACTGGTAACCCCTATCAACAACTCCTGAAATAACACTAAAACTTCATGAGGATTTGTTTGCAACAAGTTTAAATACTCGGATATATCTTTTAAGTGATTGATCGATATACGCCGTTCAATGCGTCTAACTACCGTATTGGGTTTATAAAAGGTAAAATCGATTTTGCACTTTTCTCTAAGGATTGAAAAAATCCGCGTGATGTCACTGTCGTCAGACGAGACGATATTTTTTTCCTGTAAGGTGGCATAGGGATGCTTAACAAACGCCAACAACTGACCGGGCATCTTCTCCGGCGGCAAACTAAAATCCGCCAAACCCGTAGCAAAAGCATTCTTGGGCATGCCGTCGAATTTGGCGGAATTTTCGTCTTGCACCATCACCATGCCGCCGAATTCTTTGATGGCACGAATACCGCGTGTGCCATCACTGCCGGTGCCGGACAAAATGATACCTACCGCCAGCTCTCTGGCGTCCTCGCTCAAGGAGCGCAAAAATATATCAATCGGCAGATTAATCCCTTTGCTGGGATCTTGCTCGGCCAGCAATAGCTGGTTGTGAAACACCGTGACGTTTTTCCGGGGCGGAATCAAGTAGACGGTGTTGCGCTCGATTTTCATACCGTCCTCAATGCGCTTTACCGGCATGGCGGTATGTTTGGACAATAGTTCAGCCATCAAACTTTTATACTGTGGTGACAAATGCTGAATCACCACAAACGACAAACCGCTATTCGCAGGCATATTCTTGAAAAATGCCTCAATAGCTTCCAAGCCTCCGGCCGAAGCACCTATCCCGACAATATACTGCGGCGGCACTTTTACAGTGTTTTCATTATCCATAAAACCATGTTATTTAATATCAATCGTTTAAATTAATAAAGCCTCTGGACAACATTACCGTTCACGCGGCGATAAAAAAATCAAGCCTTATTTGCGTCGGCGATCACGTCGCTAATATTTGTGATAGTCACGACTAATTTACGCGCTTTCAAATCAAACGATTCGCCTGCTGTATCGCTACCGTCATCCGCATTACCTTTAATCAAAGCAGGAAAAGCCAAGTTCTTATCGCCTTGCAAACGCAACTGCAAACTTTTATGGGCTGGCGCTTTGAAAAAAGCATCAAAACGGTGAATAAATATATTTTTATCTTCTTCGAAGATTAGCTTGGAAAAATGGGTTTTCTGCAATTTACTGGCTTTATAACCCAACATATCTGCAAACGTATGATTTGCTTGCTCTATAAAACCTTGATAATCCAGAGTGATAATACCGACCGGAACGCAATGGTAAGTAAAATTTAACTTATTATTTAGGCGGGATAACTCAAATTGCGCTTTTTGCAGTTCTTCATTCTGCATTTGCAATTCAATTTGGTAAACTTGTAAATCATAAAATAGACGCTGGATTTCTTCCGGCGTAATACTACTGATTTCTTGCGGCGTGAAATCTATAATTTTCTCCGCCATTTCTTTTAATTTAGCAGCATGAGAATCTAATGTCATAACAGTATTTCCTTATTAATTTATATTTATTTTTTGAAAAACTTAGTGGAAAATTCTAGTTCCCACTATTTCTACTCCCTATCGATTCGTCCACTTCTATCCTCTTCGGATTTTACCGATACCTTACCTGCAACTTATTGAATTAAAACCTGACGCAGCGCCCAGCACTGGGATTGTAATACAGAACAGATACTCGAGCGTTTGCTGCGTAGTGTTTGCCTGCCTTAATATCCCTAGTTTTTACTTGAACATTTATTTCAAGCGGTGAATTTTTTTGTTCCCGAATAAACAGATATCCGCGCAAATAAACCACCGCCTTTTCTGGTCAAACACAAGCAAGCTCAGCCTAGTTTTCCGCAAAATATCAGCACTGGCAAACACTACAATTAGTGGCGTTAATATCCGTCCGATCAAAGGTTGTGTCATTTACGCCGCATTATGCTAACGTAAATTTTTTTTTGCTTGGAACCACGATGAAACGATCCACTCTTGCCATCATTCTGACATGCTGTTCGTCGGGTATTTTTGTCCCATCAGCCTTTGCAATCACTACGCCGGCAGATCAGGATAAATTGCGCATTCATACCAGCATGCCTCGAAGAACCAGCGATTCGCTGTTTTCATACACGGCGGAATGGCGTATCGACGATGGGGAGCTATATCGTTCTACCGGCTTGAGCTTTCTGAATGCACACAAGTTTGATGATCCGACACAGGCTCACGCCGTCACCAAAAAACTACTTACATCAATGAAAGACGGCATGATTCAGCTCGATCCGAATTGGCGCGGCATCACTATTACCCAACCGCCGGAACAAGCAGAATTAATCATCGCCAACAAAACCGGCTATTCGTTGACCACGGTAACGGTTAGAGATTACAGCAACCAAGGCTTGCGTTTCGATCTTGCCGATAAAAATTTCAACGCCGACGGCGTGCAAGTGGCTTTTGATTTGGTGTTCAGCGCGGATGTCGAATATCTGGACGGCTTTTCCTCGAAAAAAGCCCTCACCGCCTCACAAGGCGAAATCGAGATTAAGATAGACGACCAAAAACCGATTCATATCAAAACCGACGGTAAAACCACTCGCGAACTCGAGCAAGAAATCGCCAAACAGTTGAGTGTCTCTCACCTTGCTGAAACACCGCTTTATCCTGGCATGGTCAGCAACGATACCCGCAACAACAAACCGTTCGATGGCAGCGAAGTGCAATTTTTAAATCTTGCCGCCAAATCGATTGCCATTGACATTACCGACCCCGCCTTGGGCGTACTCGCCAAGTTCAAATTCAAAGACGAAAATCATTCGGTGAAGGTCGTGGAACCGCGTTTCATGCTTGGCGCGTTGGCCTTGACGGTACTTTTAGCCATTGTCTATTTTCGGCGTAAAAACCAACAGAAATCGATATAGCAGATCTAATTTCCGGATGGCCGCCAGCGCGCGCGGCCACCCGGCCTAACGTTTAAATCAATGCCCGGAATGTTCAGGCTGCTTATCGGTGACGCTGGTTCGACGCAAAATGTAGCGATCAGCAAGTTTGCCGGTGAACCGGTTGCCGTTACCATCCAACTGAATCAACGCATCTTTTTCAACCAGATATTGCTGGGAAGTTGCGCCATTCTTTGGCGTCAAAACCAGAGTGTTGGCTTTTTCGCCAGGGGCAAACTTACCCTTTTCAGTAAACTCCCTTTCCGATTTCCCCAAAAATTGGGTCATCAGCAGATAACTGCCGTTTTTGTTCAAAGCCAGCGTGGTTTTCACGCCGATGCAGTCGGCACAGGGGGTTAGGCCATTATAAATCCCCGGCCAATCCATACTCTTGTGTTCGTGATGAGCATCCTTGTCGTCAGTCCCCGCCGTTTCGGCAAGTACTGGATTAAAAGCAGAAAAAGCAGCCATCACCAGAAAAATGACCAGATTTTTTTTTAATTTTGATCTAACTGTTCGCATATTTGCTCCTGAGCAAACCGTCGCTAATAATAATTTTTTGAGTACGTACCACTCTGGAAATCCTTTGTACACCGGAGTTCATTCACGAAAAGCCTGGCTAAGGAAAAATCTGCAGTAGACACCCCATGCCCACCGTTTGATTTCTATTCGTCGACCTAAGCGCATACAGTTGCTCATTTAAAGCCCCGCTTACAAAACCTCAGGATTCCAACTGCCTATTGTGGCATAGCTGCAAAGGATTGACTGATTTCAATCAACAAACATATTTAACGGAAGCAACAAAGCTTTAAAACGGAAATACCGATAGATTCAAACCGATCATCGCGACATTCATTACAAATCCGTAGTTAGCCATGGTTTTGCGGAGTTTCGACTTAAACATCGCCACGGCAGCCAACGCTAAGCCAACCAGATCCATCACGATAAAAGCCACCACTAAGAAGCGTAAGCCATCGCTGTTAGAGACGCCATCCGTAGCGGCATAGATCGGAAATAAAATAAATAACCAGATAACAAAGTTACAAGCTGCCAGCAACAACGCCGCATTAGAAAACCCAAGTAATCGAAATTTCACATGGCGGGGCGGCGTTTCTTGAAATTCGTTGATCGGTTGATTCATTGTGGCTACCACGGGTTAGTGATTCGACACGGACGCTTGCAAGCAGTTTTTCGGTGTTTCATGCCAGCGGATCCCGTTAACTTTTTTGGGGCAAACTAACGATTTGCACCAAATAGTGACACGACGACTTCGCCATTACCAGTTTTTTGGCTTTTTGGCTCACATCAGAGATTTCCAACCGCACAGGATTTCTAAATTTCCCGTCCTCCATGTCTTCCCCGCTCCGGTAAATACCGAGGCCGTTCTCGGCGCGCTTTCAGCCCACCCTCCTCTAACAATTAGTACCGCTGATTTATTGCTTTCGGTTAGCCCGGCGCTAAAGGTATGATTACCCTAGCAATCAGATGGTAAAGTCATCAGTAAGAATGACAAAGCCCCTGCTGTTCATGCCGTTGGTTGCCAACCTAATTCCTATCAAAACGCATACAAGAAGGAAGGATATGAACAATCTCTCAGAAGAAGAACGTCAAAAAATTTTGCAAAGCTCGCCGGTGGGCACTTGGGCGCTGATGTTGATAGTCGGCGGCGGCATGGTCGTAGCCTGGCTGTTGATGTACTACGGCATCTTTTTGCCTCGCGGCCATATCGGTTAAGGGGGAGACATGCATATCGATAAACTGGAAAAAAACTGGGCCGGTATCTCGTTGGGGATAGCCGGCCTGTTTGTGACCGTCATTTTAGGGTCGGCGTTTTTTCACGGCATTCACGCGCCGAGTAACGTCGAAACCATAGACTCCGCCAAACTGCATCTCTCAGCCGAGTTCGCCGAAGACAAGCTGGGTGTACAACATAATGCTAACGGTAGCGTCACCGTACGCATGGTGGCCGGGCGTTACGGCTTTTATCCGAAAGAACTCACCCTGCCCGCCGAAACCGAAATCACTTTTCGCTGGGTGAGTCTGGACGTAATCCACGGCGTGCATATGCCGATGACCAATATGAGCACGATGATCGTGCCCGGCTACGTTGCGCAGGTAAGCACCGCCTTTCATCACGCCGGCGAGTATCCCGTGCTGTGCAACGAATATTGCGGCATGGGCCACGCGCATATGTGGAGCAACATCAAAGTGGTGAGCAAGGCGCAATGGGAAGCGCTCAATAAACAAGGGGGAGCAAATCATGGATAACGCAGCGGAAAAAAAATTGGCGCTGACCCATTTCTGGGTGGCGTTTGGCTCGTTCGGGCTGGCGGCGGTGATGGGCCTGTATCAGGTCATCGAGCGTAGCGGCTTCTTCGGCTTTTTGGAATCGCGGGAAGTGTATTACGCCTCGGTCAGTACCCACGGGGTGTTAATGGGCTTTGTACTCACCACCTTTTTCATCATGGGCTTTGGCTATTATGTGGCCAACACCACCCTGAAACTACCGGTCTGGAATAAGACTTTTGCCTGGACCGGCTTCGGCGTGGCCCTGACTGGCGTAGTCTTGGCGGCATTACCGTTGCTGCTAGGCCAAGCTTCGGTGCTGTTTACCTTTTATCCGCCATTGATGGCGCATCCGCTGTTTTACATCGGAGCAACCTTATTGGTCGTCGGCTCCTGGTTTTGGTGCGTGTCGATGATTGTCATGTACATGCAATGGAAAAAGATCAATCCGGAGCAACCCGTACCATTGGCGATGTTCGCCACCACCGCGAACGCCATTTTATGGCTGTGGACCAGCGCCGGCGTAGCCGCCGAAGTGTTGTTCCAACTGATACCCTGGGCTTTGGGCTGGATCGATACCATCGATGCCGGCTTGGCGCGCACGCTGTTCGCCTGGACCCTGCATCCTATCGTTTATTTCTGGCTGATTCCCACCTACACGGCGTTTTATACCTTGGTACCCAAGCAAGCCGGCGGCTTTTTGTTTAGCGATGAGATGGCCCGGGCCGCATTCATCTTATTGGTGGTATTCAGCTTGCCGATCGGTTTTCATCATTTATACATGGACCCGGAACAAGGCCACGGCTGGAAAATCCTGCACGCGGTCGGTACCTTTGTCGTCACGCTGCCAACCTTCATCACCGGTTTTACCGTGATTGCCTCACTGGAAATCGCCGGTCGTTTGAACGGCGGCAAGGGCTTGTTCGGCTGGATTGCTGCCCTGCCCTGGAATAATCCCATGGTATTGGCCATCATTCTGGGCTTGTTGATGCTGATCTTCGGCGGCTTCGGCGGCTTGGTTAATGCCAGCTACGCGATGAACGCGATGGTGCACAACACCGCCTGGATTTCCGGACACTTCCATCTGATCTTCGGCGGCACCACTATCATCATGTACTTTGGCATTGCCTATTACTTCTGGCCGATTTTGACTGGCAAGCCGCTGTTCTGCCCGTCCATGGCCATTGCCCAGCTTTGGAGCTGGTTCATCGGCATGATTATCATGACCACACCTTGGCACATCTTGGGCTTGCTAGGCCAGCCACGCCGCATCGATAGCGTCAATTACAACAATCTGTTGACGATTTCCTGGGAACCCTACGAGGTCACGATGATTTTCGGCGGTTTGATCCTGGTCGTTTCGGCCGGCATGCTGGTTTACAACCTGTATAAAACCCATCTCGGCAGCGAAAGTTATCAGGGTGAAGTGGAATACGCCGAGCCGATTCACGCGGTCAGTAATCTGCCCGGCTATCTAAACAACTTCACCTTATGGAATATCGTGATCGGCGTGTTCATGCTGATCGCGTTCGGCTATCCGATCCTGCAATTCTTCTTGATGGAAACCTTTGGTTCAGGCAGATGGGGGGTCTGATCATGAAAAAACTCATTCTAAGCGCAGCATTATTGTTGCCCAGCGTGGCTTTTGCCCAGCCTTCCTCACAAGTCGCCTGGACTGCCGAACAGTTAAATTTCGTGAAAGCTGGCAATCCGCAAAAAGGCGAAGAACTGGCCAAGGCTTGCAGCGCCTGTCACGGCGAAAAAGGCATCAGTATCTCGGCGGCGTTCCCGTCGCTAGCCGGGCAATTGCCGACCTATTTGTACAAGCAATTGCAGGATTATGCCGACGGTAGCCGGGATAACGCGATGATGTCGGGCTTGGCCAAAACCCTGAGTAAACAGGACGCCGCCGATTTGGCAGCATGGTTCGGCTCGCAACCGCCAGCCTTCCAATCGAAAACGGTAATGGTCTATGAAAAAGCCGAAGCCTTGGTTAAAAACGGCAGCCGTGAGCGGGTGTTTCCACCTTGCGAAGTCTGCCATGGTGGCAACGGCAAGGGGCAAGCCGTCGATATTCCGGCCATCTCCGGCCAAAATGCCGATTACATCTCGGCCACACTGCATGCGTTTAAGGAAGGCTCTCGTCACAACGACATCTACAGCCGGATGCGCATCATCGCGCAAACCCTGACTGATGAAGAAGTCAGCGAACTGGGTTATTACTACCAAAATATCAAAAACTAATAATATGCTTGGCACGGGAGGCAAGGCTTTTGCCTCCCGTTTTAAACCTTGCGCTAAGCGATACCCTGCTCAATAACCCGGAAAACATCTATGTCTGATCGCAACCAAACACCTGTTAAATATGCGTACAAAGGCGCCAATCTGATCAGCTTCGGCCTCTCGATCAAATTGCTGTTCACCGGTTATCTAACGACGATAGCCGCCGGTTATTTGATGGCCTTAATCCAGATTTTGTTTACCCACGGCATGGCCGACGGCAAATTCGGTTTGTCGATGGACGATATTGTTTACAGCTACTATGGCGACCGCTCCGGTTCGGTGTTGGAATCCAAATTGAATGGATCGATGAAATACAACGCACCGGAACAGGAGCGTTTCAAAATCATTCAATGGGTCAGGGATGGCGGTGACGAAGCGGTTTATAACAAGGACATCAAACCCATCGTCGAGCAATTTTGCATAGGCTGTCATAGCGCCAATGCCGGTTCGTTGCCGGATTTCACCAAGTTTGAAAACTTAAAAAAGCTGACCGAATCAAACGAAGGCGCTACCTTTCAATCACTGACCCGCCTGTCGCATATCCATTTGTTTGGGATCAGTTTTATTTTTATGTTTGTCGGCATCATTTTCAGTTTTAGTACCGGTGTGCCTTGCAAATATAAATACCCCGCCATCGTGATGCCTTATTTGTTTCTACTGATAGACATCGCCTCGTGGTGGCTGACTAAACTCAATCCCCACTTCGCCTTGTTGGTGATTGTCGCCGGGGCCGGCTTGGGCGTTTCCTTTGCGTTTATGTGGACCGTGTCCATGTATCAAATGTGGGTACTGGGCGGCATTCTGAAGCAATCCGACCGCCGCAATGCAATATTGCGCGATTAATTGCTGAGTGGTGAGTTGCTTGATGGGGGCGCCGCAGAACTTGTAGGCGCCCAATTTGCGATGACAGGCGGGGAATTTAATCGGTAAGTTGTTCCGCAGTTGCTAGAATTTTCACTAAATCCTCATTCTGGCTATCGAGTATTTCCAGACAAACAGCCTCATCCAAACCCAGCAATTCCGGCACTTCTTCCGGACAGACCTGATTCGAGGCATCGCCTATGCCTAAACGTCCCAACAGGCAATCGCTGTAAAACGTCAGCAGATTCAGCTGGTGGTTTTCGCCGCGATAAAAGGGGTTGTGATGGTGATAGACAATATCGGTAATCATGCGCGGCATCGACCACACATTCATCAGCCAGGCGCCGATTTCGGCATGATTAAGCCCGAAGGCAAAAGTTTCCAGATTGAAAATCGCCAGACTGGGATTGGCGGTGATCAAGCCACTCAAATAACTAAATTCGTCAGGAAAACGATGCCCCAGTAAGGGGAAACCGATATTGTGCATCAAGCCTGATAAAAACAAGGCTTGCGGCTCCGGTCGCGTAGCGGCCGGCATAACGGCGGCCAACTGCGCCATCAAGCGGGTGCTGGCCAAGGCATGGGTCCAGAACATCCGCGTACCTATCTGCCCTTCCTTCGGCGATTTCAACGGTGCCAGCACAGCCAAACCCAAAGCCAAATCCAATACAAAATCAAACCCCAACACACGAGTAATCGCATCATGTACCGTCGTGATCTGGCCGCGATAACCGTAGAGCGCTGAACTGGCCCAACGGGTAATTTGCGCTGTCAATAAAGGGTCGAGTTCGATGATGTCGGCTAATTTGCGCGCATCCGCGCTGGGATCGGCGATCAGATTCAATATGCGCAGCGCGCTGCCGGGCAAAGGCGGCAGCGCTTTAATCTGGGCGATAGTCTCGCGCATGTCGCGCGGCGGGGTCAAACCGTTGCGTTGCCGGCTGCCAACGTTATCAAGCGTCCAGTTTATCAGGTTGGATTCCATCATTGCCCCGCCACTTAATTTAGATTGAGTCGGTTAAGTTTACGGTACAGCGTTCGTTCACTGATATTCATTTCCGCCGCTATCAACTTGCGATTCCCCTGATACTTGCTGATCAAACTATTGATAAACTCCGCCTCGAATTGCGCCATGCTGTTAATTGGCGGGGAATATGCATCTCCACTTGCCTCACTGGTGGCGGCCGGCTCCCCTACTGCTTGGCGCTGCATAAAATGTATGTCGGCTTCTTGAATGCTTTTATCCTGACACAAGCCGGCCGCCAATTGCAGACAGTTTCGCAGCTCGCGAATATTGCCGGGCCAAGCGTATTGGATAAGCTTGATTAAGGCCGATTGCGTCATTGTATAGCCGCTATCGGCCTCGGTGTTTAACTGCGCTAAAAAATGATCGATCAATAAGGGCAAGTCCTGTCTACGCTGCCTCAGTGGCGGCACTTCGACCGGAAACACCGATAAACGGTAGAACAAATCTTCGCGAAACCGACCGGCTTTGACCATGTCCGCTAAATTTCTATGCGTAGCACATACCACTCTGACATTGGCTTTTTGCATCGCCGTGCCGCCTACCCGCCGAAATTGGCCGCTTTCCAGGGCGCGCAGCAGTTTGGGCTGTTGCGACAGCGGCAAATCGCCAATCTCGTCGAAGAACAGGGTGCCATTGTTAGCTAATTCGAATAAGCCTTTTTTTGCAGATGTCGCGCCGGTAAACGCACCCTTTTCATGCCCGAACAATTCGCTTTCAAATAACTCTTCGCCCAGAATCGTACAATCGACAATCACAAAATTGCCATCCGCCTGCCGGGAATGGCTATGCACAAATTCCGCCGCCAATTCCTTACCGGTGCCGGTCTCACCCAGCAATAATACCGGTGCTTGCGTATCCGCCGCCTGTTGCAGCCGAGTTTTGTATTGTGCAAACGCCGTCGACTTACCGATCATGGCCGGTGCCTCGTTGCCTTTTGCCGCGGATCTTTTCAACACGGTTAGCGTTTCGCCTAAATACAATGTGGCATCGGCATCCAGCAACGGAAAACCGCGCGCACTGAAAGAACGCTGGGAACTGGCATCGTTGGTGTCGGCAAAAATACCGGCGTAGGCTTCCAGAGTTTGAAATAAGCGCTGATGGCGGCAATTGCGGTTATCGACGCAGCACGGTTGGCCGACCAAATTCTGCCGCATGACGCCAAAACTCTGTTCCCAAGCGCGATTCACTGCCACGATGCGTAAATCGGCGCCGATTATGATCAGCGGCAGATCATGAGTTTCCAGCAACGATTCCAGCGTAAAGGCACTGTGCGGCATAAATTCCTATCAATGTTTTCGGTGTTGTTAGCGCGTTAAAGGCCATTTAAACCCTTCAGCCCTTGGCATCAATGTTGCGCAATACCGCTAAGGATAACTCATTCATCACCAGGGAACACCTATCAAAGTTGGTCAACTGCCGTTATGAATACGCCTATGTTTTAACCCTAGGGCAAGCGAAGCAGCATAACTATAGCCTCAGATGCGCCTACTGAGTGGGTCATCAAAACCGCGATGGCGAGAATAGGTGTCTCATTCATCCCTCAACGATCAGGTGCGCCGGTATGCGAGCCACCGCTAATGACCGCAATCCAGTGAAAAAAGGGAGGTTAAGAATTTCAGGAAAATGCAAAGATGATGGACAACAACGATATGACAATCGTTGGCATACTGCAGCGTCGGGGCTTACTAACCAAACGGGGCCGGCAATCGGCCCCGTAAAGTTTTTTTGACTTGAGCGCCTATTTACATCTGCGATTGCAGATAGTTTTGAATACCGACTTTTTCGATCAGGTCCATCTGGGTTTCCAACCAATCGACATGCTCTTCTTCGCTTTCCAGAATGTGTTCAAACAATTCCCTGCTGACGTAGTCGTTGATGCTTTCACAATAAGCTATCGCCTCTTTCAACAAAGGCAAGGCCAGATGTTCCAATTTAAGGTCGCATTCCAGCATTTCCTTGGGGTTCTCGCCTATCATCAAACGGCCGAGACTTTGCAGATTGGGCAATCCTTCCAGAAACAAAATCCTTTCGATCAACTTATCGGCGTGTTTCATTTCGTCGATCGATTCGTGATATTCCTTTTCATTCAGCTTTTGAAAGCCCCAATTTTTGAACATCCGGGC
The DNA here is from genome assembly GCF_059331595.1 of Methylomonas sp. PHL2-19. Taxonomy (NCBI): domain Bacteria; kingdom Pseudomonadati; phylum Pseudomonadota; class Gammaproteobacteria; order Methylococcales; family Methylococcaceae; genus Methylomonas; species Methylomonas sp. PHL2-19. Next base: position 1,777,039 of record NZ_CP196839.1, on the reverse strand, counting down.
ATGCAAAAAATATTGATTGATGGCAGTTAATTCGTTTTCCAGTGCCTTATTTAAAAATTCGATTACTTTTTTATCGCCTTGCATGTCAAATCTCCTGGGTTTTTATGATTAGTTGGGCGTCATTCGCAGCCTGCAATAGCCGACATGCATTTTTTCTATCCAAAATTTGCGCAATGTCCTTGTTACATTTACCGCAATCGCCACCAACACCAAAACATTGCACCAACTGTTTCCGCGAGCATAAACCGCTGTCTATGGCAGCATCGAGCTGACTGTCGGTGACGGCTTTGCAGAGACACACGTACATGGGCTACGCTACTCGCCTGCGCTGAACTTGCGCGGGATCGGCGGTGATTTTACGATAAATCTCCACGCGGTCCCCTTCCTTAACCGACGCATCCAATTTAGCCAGTTTACCGAAAATCCCGACCTTTTGGTTCTCCAAATCGATCTCGGGATACTGCGTCAACACGCCGGACAATTCAATCACTTCGGCGATGGTACTGCCCTCCGGCACTTCCAGCCGCAACCAGAGTTGCCTGTCCGCCTGCGCATAACATACACCCACATTCATAGTTTACGCCCCTTCTTCCAAGACAACCGGATCAATAATGGTCGGTTCTGTAATTTTGGCCGCCGCTTTCCGGTCCAACAAGCGTTTCAATGCCACCATGAAACCCAGCATGATGAAGCCACCCGGCGGCAAAGCCATCAGCAAAAAACCTTTGTATTCCGGAATCAAAGTGGTTTCCAGAAACCGGAAACTTTCCCCCAACAGCACAGAGGCGTTGGCGAATAAAGTGCCGGCGGAACTAATCTCTCGCATCGCCCCCAGTACCACCATCGCCGCAGTAAAACCCACCCCCATCATCAAACCATCCCACATCGACGGCATCACCGGTTGCTTGGAAGCAAACGCTTCAGCTCGACCGAGAATGACGCAGTTGGTGACAATCAACGGGATAAACAGGCCCAGTACCTTATGCAACTCATGCATCCAGGCGTTTAGAAAAATATCCACCAAGGTCACCAACGCAGCAATCAGCAGCACGAAAATCGGGATGCGAATTTCAGATGGAATCAGATGCCGGCTAACCGATACGGCGGCATTGGATGCCACCATTACCACCATGGTCGCCAAGCCCATGCCCAAGCCGTTGGTTGCCGTCCCGGTCACTGCCAGCAACGGACACAGCGCCAGATTTTGGGTCAGCACGACGTTGTTGTCCCATAGGCCGTCGCGAGCGATTTTTCTGTATTGTTCTGAAAACAGAATCGAAAGATTCATGATGGTTTCTCCAAAAATCGTGAGCAAGTGTTAATACCTGAGAAGATTGCGACGATTTTCTTCCCGTATGCCGCGCCGAGCACCGAAGCGTTTGGCGAGACCAGCCCGATAGGGGAGCGGCATGGATGCCGCTCGTTTTCGGAGGGGCTGGGAAGCCCCTTTCGAAAACCCTCGCCAAACGCTTCGGAGCGCAGGAACAAAGCGGCGTTCGGGCCGCCTTTCTTTTGGATACTTTTCTTTGGCGGAGCAAAGAAAAGTATCGCGGCTGTCGGTCCGCGAACCGACATGCAAACTAAGCGTCGCGATAGCGACACCAAAAACACTATCAACTAGGCTGCAACAACTCCGCCTGATGCACCTTGTAAAACTCCAACCCCCGCTTGATGGCCTGTACGACCTTGCGCGGCGTAATCGTCGCCCCACTAAACTGATCGAACACCCCGCCGTCTTTCTTTACCGCCCATTGCTCGACGGTCAGGTTATTTAAGGATTTGCCGTTGAAAGACAGCACCCACTTGGACTTGGTCACTTCAATCTTATCGCCCAATCCCGGTGTTTCGACATGAGCGATAACCCGCACTCCTAGGATTTCGCCTTTGCTGTCAATACCCATCACCAAACTGATCGGCCCGGCGTAGCCATCAGGTGCGACGAATTTAAAACAGACCGCGCTAACCAAACCAGCCTTTTTAGCCAGATAGACCTCAGTTTGTTCTGCACCCAAATTGGCATCGGCAGATGGCAGCAGCACACTGTCTTTCAGCAGGTTGTTATCGTAAAGCTCTGCCGGAACCACTTGCTCCAGGTTGGCCTGTAGATCTTCCTGCAAGCGCAGCTCTATCACGCCGCGTGTCGCCAGATCTGCAACACCCAATAAAATCGCCGCCAGCAATGCAAATCCCCCCAACACGCCGGCCTGATACTGTAATAGCGGCCGCAGTTGTTCCAAATTTCCTGGCTCCAGCCACACGGCCAGTTTTTGCCTAAAGTTACTCAAGATACGCAAGGCGTACTCTACATATTGGTTGGCTTTAGGAGGTAATTTAACGGGTTCTGAATTCATGACCAGTCTCAGGAATTGGAAATATCGAGCGGCTTGCCGTTACGATAGCGGCCATAAATTCTGGGCCGGATGTAATGATCGATCAGCGGCGTAACCGAGTTCATCAATAAAATCGCAAAACCGGTGCCTTCCGGATAGCCGCCCCAAGAGCGGATCACGAAAATCAATAAACCACAGCCGGCCCCAAAAATCACTTGGCCTAAAGGTGTGTTAGGCGACGTGACATAATCGGTGGCGATAAAGAACGCTACCAACATCACCGCGCCGGAATTCAAATGCACCCAGGGTCCAAGGTAATGTTGACTATCCCAAGCATGAAAAATCGTCGACAACAGAAGGATACTGAACAGCAACGAGACAGGGATGTGCCATTTGATGACCCCTTGGCGCATCAGCCAAATGCCGCCGGCTAGTAATAATAAAGACGAGGTTTCCCCCAAACTGCCGCGCTCCCAACCAAGAAACGCTAAAAATCCCGAATATTCGATCAAACTGCCGGGCAACAGCCGGTTTTGCGAAAACTCAGTCTTGACCCAACCCAACGTCGTGGCGCCGGTCACCGCATCCGGGTTTTCCAAACCGCTAAAGGTGATCGCTAAGCTATCGATCACGCCGGGCCCGGTGAACAGAGGCGATACGTTGGCCCAGGTAGTCATCTCGATAGGAAAGGAAATCAGCAAAGCCACCCTGGCCAGCATGGCTGGATTGAACAGGTTTTGCCCCAAGCCGCCGTAGACATGCTTGCCCAACACAATGGCCAGCGCCGAGCCAACCACGCCTATCCACCAAGGCGCCCAAGGCGGCAGAGTCATAGCCACCAGTAGACCGGTGACGATCGCCGAACCGTCGCGCAAATAAGGCATTGCCGCCACACCTTTCATCTTCAGGCACAAGCCTTCGAAAGCCATGGCAGACAGCACGGTCACCGCCAGCAAATACAAAGCCGGCCAGCCGAACAACAACACGCCACAGGCCGTAGCCGGTGCCAGGGCAATAATCACCAAACGCATGATTTGATCGACGCGGCGGGTGGCCGCCACGTGAGGCCCGCTAATCGGTTTATTACTCATACGGTTTCCTCTGCTGGCGCTGCTTGCGCCTGTTGTGCGGCAGCCAAACGGGCGGCTCTGGCTTCCTGAGCACGCAAAGCTTCCGCTTCGGCTTCCAATCTGGCTCGTTCCATCCGATTATTTCTGTCTTCGACTAAACGCTTGGTTTGTTCAGCCTTGTGCTCGGCTTGTTGGCGTTTAACTAACTCGCCGGAAGCGAATTTAAAGTAATGCACCAAGGGTATATTCGACGGGCAGACATAAGAACAACTGCCGCAGCTAATGCAATCTTTTAGGCCCAAATCAACCGCTGAGTCCAACTGATTGGCTTTGATCCGGCTAGCCATTTCCAAGGGCAACAAACCCACCGGGCAAGCGGTCACGCAACTGGAACAGCGAATACAAGGCTGTATAGCCGGCTCGTCGATGTCGGCATGCGATAAGGCCAGGATGCCGTTGCAGGCTTTCACCACCGGTACTTCGGCAATTGGCAAAGCGTCGCCCATCATCGGTCCGCCCATCACTAAGCGGGCCATTTTCGACTTTTCCAATCCGCAAAACGCCAATACTTCCGACATCAAGGTGCCGATGGGCACTTCCACATTTCTGGGTTTGGCAACGGCCGCGCCGGAGACAGTAACCACCCGGCTAATCAAGGGTTGTCCCAAGCAAATGGCTTGATAGACGGCAAAGGCAGTAGCGACGTTGTGCACCACCACCCCAATGTCCGTGGCTCGCCCGTCGGCGGGAATTTCCTGGCCGGTTAAATAACGCAACATTTGCCTATCCCACCCCATCGGATAGCGGGTCGGCACTTGCGCCACCACGATATTGGGAAAATCCCGGGCGGCCGTTTGCATGGCCGCGAAAGCTTCGGGTTTATTATCTTCGATACCCACCATAGCCTTCGGGGCATCCATGCCGCGCAACATTAACCGGATGCCGGCAACGATTTGCTCCGCGCGCTCTTGCATCAAACGGTCATCGCAAGTCAGATAAGGCTCGCATTCACCGGCATTAATCAGCAAGGTATGAATCTTGTTTTTACGCCCCAAACTGAGTTTGACCGCCGACGGGAATACCGCTCCGCCTAAACCCACCACACCGGCGGCGGCGACTCGTTGGCATATTTCTTCCGGTTCGAGTTGAAATGGGTCTTCCGGAACGATTAACTCGGCCCATTGCTCTTTACCGTCGCTTTCAATTACCACGGTGCGAATCGGCAGGGCTGACGGATGCGGTGCAGGAAAATCTTTGACGTCGGCGATAATGCCCGATGTTGGTGCATGCACAGGCGCCGAAATGGTGCCTTGGCTATAGGCCAGCAATTGGCCCTTCAGTACTTTCTCGCCGACCTTCACCACTGGCTCGGCAGGCTTGCCGACATGCTGTTGCACCGGAATGTACAATTTCTTAGGTATTGGAAAATCGGTAACAATGCTAAGCGGAGAGGTTTCGGATTTGTGCTCTTCGGCATGGATACCGCCGCGCAAACGGGGATTTTCGAACAAGGCGAACATAGGTGTCTCCGTCTCAAGCGGCCAGCGGTTTGGGCCAGCGCCAGTTGCGCAAGGTCACTTCCACAGGGTGCATTTGCAGACATTCGGTAGGACAGACTTCCACACATTTCTTGCAGCCGATGCAGGCATCCGCCACCACCGCGTGGATTTGTTTGGGTGCGCCGACGATGGCGTCTGTAGGACAAACCTTGAAGCAGCGGGTGCAGCCGGTGCAAGTTTCTTCACTGACTCTGGCCACCATCGCTTCTTGGTCTTGGGTTTGGCTCAAATCGACATCAACACCCAGTAATTTGGCCAGTTGTTCCACCAGCGACGTACCGCCCGGCGGGCATAATGTCACCGGCGCGGCGCCGGACACCACAGCCTCGGCAGCCGGCCGGCAACCGGGGAAGCCGCATTGGCCGCATTGCGAACCGGGCATTAAGGCTTCAACTTTCTCGATTAACGGATCGGACTCCACCTTCAGATATTTAGCGGCAATCCCCAAAGCCACGCCCAGCAACAATCCCAGCGATGTCAAAATAACGATGGCAGATAAAACGTACATGATGTGCCTCTTATTTGCTGTAAAGCCCCGCGAATCCCATGAATGCCAGCGACAGGATGCCGGCGGTGATAAATGCGATGGGGGTGCCGGAAAAAAGCGCCGGCACTGCCATGAGCGCTAAGCGTTCACGTAGGCCGGCGAAGAGCACCATCACCAGGGTAAAACCCATTGCCGAACCAAAGCCGAACAGCAGGCTTTGCACGAAATTGTATTTCTCTTGGATGTTAAGTAAGGCCACACCCAACACCGCGCAATTAGTCGTAATCAGCGGTAAAAAAATCCCCAACACCTGATACATCACCGGGCTGGTTTTATGTATCACCATCTCGGTAAACTGTACTACCGCGGCGATCACCAAGATAAAACCCAGCACGCGCAGAAAACCGATATCGAACGGTATCAGTAAACGATGCTCCAGCACCCAGCTGGCCGCGGACGCCAGCGTCAAGACAAACGTGGTCGCCAAACCCATTCCCAATGCAGTGTCCAGCTTGTTGGAAACCCCCATGAACGGGCATAACCCCAAGAACTTGACCAACACGACATTGTTGACCAAGGCTGTACCCAATATCAGAAGTAAGTATTCGCTCATCGTTTTCGACCCGGTGTTTTGCAACAAGACAGCATCATTTATGCCAACGCCTTAAAAACGCCGTAACTCCCCATTTCAGTGCAAAACCGCAAGATTTGCCACCGACATCTCTGTCCTAAAAAACACAGAGCCGGAACAAGTACAGTTAAATTTGTCGTAAACCATACAAATCGCCGGGATTTTCCAATAGCAGCTAAGCGAAAACTCATTTGGCTCTCTAATTGCATGTATTTTTCCAACTTAAGCCCAGAAAAAACACGCGAGAACCATTTGCCATGACCAAATCCACCCCTGACTACCTGCAAGGCCAGATTGAGATTGAAACGGCCGATATACTATCGCCAGCCATCGGCCCTAGAGGGCAATCGCCAAGAAGCGGCAAAACCTCTAAAACACTGCCTTTCTCTTTGTTTGTTAAGGCCGTAGAGCAAGCGCCGGTGGCCATTTCGATCACAGATAAAAAAGCCAATATCCTTTACATCAACCAAGCCTTTACCGACGTGACCGGCTACAACGCCGCTGAAATTTTGGGCCAAAACGAATCAGCGCTGTCCGACAAGTCCACACCCAGACAGATTTATTATGATTTGTGGCACACCATTTCCCGTAAGCAGGTTTGGCACGGCCAATTGGTCAATCGGCAAAAAATGGGGCAACGCTACCTGGCTGATCTGACCATCGCGCCGATGCTGGACGACCGCGGCGCCATCAGTCATTACATTGGTATGCACCGCGATGTCACCCAGGCACACTACGCGGAACAACAAGTTAACAACCAAAAGCAATTGATCGAATCGGTACTGAACGCTTCGCCGGTGGCGATGGTGGTGCTCGATTCGGACAAACGGGTCGTGCTCGATAATCAGATGTACAAAATGTTGATCAGCGAACTCGACAAAAAAGAGCCCGCGCTGTTCTTTCTGGAAGCGCTGGAGCAAGACATGGGCGACTTGTGGGGCGACAACATCGATCGGCAACAAGGTTTTGCCAATCGCGAGGTACGAATTGAAAGCGCGGGGCTTAAAGGCACGCGCTGGTTTTCCTGCTCCGGCAACTGGTTTATCGAAAACGATGTCTGCGCCGACAGCTTCTTCGCCAGACAATCCAAAGACTATCTACTGTTGACCATTAACGACATCAGCCCCTTGCGCCGGCAGCAGGAAAAGCTACAGATACAGACTTTGCGCACCATGTTGGCGGAAGAAGAACACATCCGCAGCATCCGCGAAACCTTGCTCGGCGCAATGCACCAGATTCGCCAGCCCTTGAACCAAATTCACGCGGCGATTCAAATCATGACGCAACGCAACGACGCCAACAATAGTCCAATCCGCGATCTATTGGGCCAAGTGCAAAAAATGGGCGAAGAAACGCTCGCCACTCTGCAACGCTGCGTACCGGAAATTCCGGAGTCCGCGGTGGTGCCGGTGAACTTGAATCAGCTGTTGCACGAAGTGATGCTGCTGTATAGCACCAAGTTTTTGGCAAACGGCATCGTAGTGGATTGGCTGCCCAACCCGGTGTTACCCAATATCCTCGGCTCCGAAAACAAGTTACGCATGTTGTTCAAGCAATTGATCGACAATGCGGTCAACGCAATGAATCGTGCTGGCAGCCAGGAACGCATCATCAAAATTAGCACGGCTATCGAGCATGATTGGGTTTGCGTGTCGATAGCCGATTCCGGCCCCGGCATACCTGCCAACCAACGGAGCAAAGTATTCGAACCGTTTTTTACCACCAATCAAAGCACCGCCGGCGTCCAGGCCGGCATGGGACTGGTCATGAGCAAGGAAATCGTCAATCAGCATAACGGCATGATAGAAATCGACCCGCAATACAAAAACGGCTGTAGTTTTAAAATTAGCTTTCCCTGTCAAAAAAACCTAGCGATGGTGAACATCCATGAGTGATCGTTTATTGCTGGTTGAATCCGAACTGGATACGCTATTTCTGGTCAGTCAATTGCTGAATAGCACGCATGACTTGCGCACCAAGCTGAAAGGCATCCTGGAGATTTTGCACAAGCGTAACGGCCTGCATTTCGGCATGATTACCCTACGCGATGTCGATGACGACAGCATGAGCATTTGCGAGATCTACGGCGAAGGCATAGACCGCTCGGTACGTTACCAACCGGGCGAAGGTCTGGTCGGCGCTATCCTCGACGAAGGCAGCACGATTGTGGTGGAACGCATCGCCGACGAGCCGCGTTTTTTAAGCCGCTTGGGCGTGTATAACCCGGATTTACCGTTTATCGGCTCCCCGCTGGCCATCGAACAAGGCGAAGTGGTCGGCATTTTAGCCGCGCAGCCTTGTACTTCGACGTTTTTGGGCGAGCGCGCCCGCTTCATGGAAATGGTCGCCAACCTGATCGCCCAAAGCGTGAACATGCTGCGTGTAATGGAACGCAAGCAAAACGAACTAGCTAGCGAACGCGACTATTTAAAACAAACACTGGTCAAAAACTACCGCTTCGAAAACATCATCGGGCATTCCGAACCGATGCTGAAAGTATTCGACATCATCCGCCAAGTGGCGAAATGGCATACCACGGTGCTGATCCGCGGCGAATCCGGCACCGGTAAGGAAGTGGTCGCGAGCTCGATACACTTTAACTCAGCCTGCGCCAACGGCCCGTTTCTAAAATTGAACTGTGCAGCCTTGCCCGACACCTTGCTCGAATCGGAATTATTCGGCCATGAGAAAGGTGCATTCAGCGGCGCAATCGGCCAACGCAAGGGCCGCTTCGAACTGGCAGACAACGGCACGCTGTTTCTCGATGAAATCGGTGAGATCTCGGCGTCTTTTCAGGCCAAATTGTTGCGCGTGCTGCAAGAAGGCGAATTCGAGCGGGTCGGCGGCGTCCGCACTTTAAAAGTGAATGTGCGCATCATTGCCGCCACCAACCGCAATCTGGAGCAGGAAGTCGCCGAAGGCAATTTCCGCGAAGATTTGTATTACCGCTTGAATGTGATGCCCATCAATATGCCGCCGCTGCGCGAGCGTATCGAAGACATTCCGGAACTGGCCAGCTTTCTATTAAATCGAATTTCCCGCCAACAAGGTGGCCGGCCTCTTGAAATCAAGGAAAGCGCGATCCGGATTTTGATGAAACACGACTGGCCGGGCAACGTTCGCGAATTGGAAAACCGTTTGGAACGCGCCGCCATCATGAGCCAGGAAGGCATTATCGACCGCGACGTGATTGCCAGCACCGGCCTGGAAAACGAAATAGGCATCAGCCGCACCCCGCAATCGATAAAACACATCGATCTGCACGACGAAAACATGGACGAACGGGAGCGGGTGATTGCCGCGTTGGAGCAAAGCGGTTGGGTACAAGCCAAAGCCGCGCGCTTGCTGGATATGACACCTAGGCAGATTGCTTATCGGATTCAGACCTTGAACATCAATGTTAAGCAGATTTAGAAAACCTGCCGCTCAAGTTAAGCAGAGAGGGGGCGATTGAAATTGCCCCGTCCTAAGGAATGATTTAAAGCTTTTCGCTGACGATTCGGTAAATCTGCTCTGCAGCCTGTTCGCCGGCTTGCAACAAAGCGTTCAACTCGGCGAGTTGAGCCTCGGCAAACATCCTGTCCTTCAAACTCGCGGCGTTGATCTGTACATTCAGCGCGGCGCTTTTCAAGCCGGCGTAGCCCGCCATCACCGCCACCCCGGCATCGCTGATCACCCCTAGATTGCCGTGTTCGGCAGCCACCCGGCTCAACTCGATAGCCTTGGCGCAAGCTTTCGCGCATTCCAGCGGCACCAGGGTGGCTTCTCTGAGCACCGTTTGAATCTGTTCGGCGCGCACGGCTTTCTCGTCGTCAGTGCTTTTAGGTAAGCCATAACAGGCCATCAGTTTGTCAAATACATCGACATCGGCTTTGATCATGCCGATCAAGGTGCTGCGCAAGGCTTCCGACTCGGTCAGCAAGGCCTGCATCTGTTCTTCCACCGCCGCGTATTTGGGTTTGCCGATGGTCAGATTACAAACCATGCTGGTCAAGGCGGCGGCTTGCGCACCCATCACAGCCGCCGCACTACCGCCGCCGGGCGTGGCTTGCTTGCCGGCTAGTTCGTCCAGGAATGTTTCTACCGATTTATCTTTGATTTCGTTCATTGACAGTCCTTAACTTTCGCGACGCCAAATAGTGTTGCCGCCGGCCACATCCTCTAAAACTATGCCTTGTGCTTTCAATTGATCGCGGATTTGGTCGGCGCGCGTCCAGTCTTTGCCCGTTTTGGCAGCTTTTCTGGCGTCGATCAATTGCTCGATTTCCGTTTCACTCATGCCATCCGGCGCTGCCCCACCCTTCAAAAAACTGTCCGGATCGTCCTGCAATATGCCCAAAATGGCCGCCAGTCGCTTTAATGTTGCCGCTAGCACGCTTTTTTCCTCGGCTTTGTTTAATTCGCGCGCTAAATCAAATAGAACAGCCAAAGCCACTGGTGTATTAAAGTCGTCATCCATCGCCTGCTCGAAACGCTGGCAGTAATCTGCATCGATAGCCGCATCGATAATTTCGACACCTCTCAAGGCTGTATACAAACGAGTCAAAGCCACACCCGCCTCGTCGAGTTGCTCATCGGAATAATTCAGTGGACTACGATAATGGCTGGAAAGGATGAAGAAGCGGATCACTTCCGGGCGATATTGTTTCAACACCTCGCGCACGGTGAAAAAATTGCCCAACGATTTGGACATTTTTTCTTCGTTGACCCGCACGAAACCGTTATGCATCCAGTAATTCACAAAGGGTTCGCCGGTGGCGCCTTCCGACTGGGCAATCTCGTTTTCGTGATGCGGGAATTGCAAATCCATGCCGCCGCCATGAATATCAAAATGATTACCCAGGCAACAAGTCGACATGGCAGAGCATTCGATATGCCAGCCCGGTCTGCCCTGCCCCCACGGTGAATCCCAATAAGGTTCGCCGGGCTTGGCCATTTTCCACAGTACAAAATCCAGCGGATCGCGTTTGGCGGTATCGACATTCACCCGCTCACCGGCTTGTAAGTCTTCGATATTTTTACCGGACAGCTTGCCGTAGCCGTCAAAGCGGTTTACCGCATAAAACACGTCACCATTGCTACCGACGTAGGCAAACTCACGCTCGATTAATGTCGAAATCATCTTCACGATGTCGGCAATCGATTGCGTGGCTTTTGGTTCAATATCCGGCGGCAACACCGACAAAGCGCGCTCGTCTTCGTGCATCGCATCGATAAAGCGTTCGGTCAATGCGGTAAACGCCTCGCCATTCTCATTGGCGCGCTGAATAATCTTGTCGTCGATGTCGGTAATATTTCTGACGTAGGTAAGCTGATACCCGGCATGCCGCAAATAACGGGCGACCGTATCGAACACCACCATGACCCGCGCGTGGCCGATATGACAGTAGTCGTAAACCGTCATGCCACAGACATACATACCGACTTTGCCAAGCTGTTTGGGAATGAACTCTTGCTTACTTCGAGTTAAGGTGTTGTAGATTTTCAACATGTTGACCATAGGTGGATGTAGCGAAACATCTGGCAATCTATCAAGATTCCAGCTTCTCTTTCAAGATAAAAACACATAGAATTCGCGGCTTGCAGCGCGATTATGGAGCTATCAATGCGTACCACCCTGGTTTACCTGATGCTGTTTTTATTCTCAACCCTTTCATTTGCAACAGAAAATAAAATGTCCAATACACATAGCAAAGTCAAATTAACCACTTCCCTGGGCGACGTCGTCATTCAATTGGAAGACGAAAAAGCACCGGTTTCCGCCGCCAACTTTTTGGCCTATGTGAAACAGGGCTTTTATGCGGGTACCATTTTCCACCGGGTAATCCCAGGTTTTATGGCCCAAGGCGGCGGTTTCGATACCTCATTCAAACAAAAAGAAACTAATGCACCGATCAAGAACGAAGCCGACAATGGCCTGAAAAACAAACGCGGCACCTTGGCAATGGCCCGTACTAACGATCCGCATTCGGCAACCGCGCAATTTTTTATCAATTATAAAGACAATTCTTTTCTGGATCACACCAGCCCAAGCCCTAGCGGTTGGGGTTATGCAGTATTCGGAGAAGTGATCGAAGGCATGGATGTCGTCGATGCCATGGCCAAACAAGCCACCGGCAATCGCGGTCCGCATCAGGATGTACCGAAAACCGACATCGTTATCGAAAAAGCCGAAGTTATCGAATAATAATTAGCGGTTTCCGCCGGTAAGTGGGCGGAAACCGCTGTTGCTTAACGTGAAACAAGACGTACTCTTCATCTCCGACCTGCATCTGGCTTTGGAAAAACCGGAGATCACCCGGCGTTTCTTGGGCTTTTTGCAGCAGCGCGCCATTGAGGCAAAATCGCTGTATATCCTTGGCGATTTGTTCGACGCCTGGATCGGCGACGACGACAATACCCGACCTATCCCGTCCATCAAAAACGCTCTCAAACAACTTAGCGACGCCGGCACCGAGATTTTTCTACTACAGGGCAACCGCGATTTTTTGCTGGGTCAAGATTTCTGCCAGGAAACCGGTATCCGTTTGTTGGATGAATATGCGACTATCGAATTGAATGGTCAGCGAATTTTACTAACCCACGGCGATTTACTCTGCAGCGACGACTTGGCTTACCAGGCTTTTCGCAGCAAATCGCACAGCCCGGAATGGCAACAAAATGTGCTGTCCAAACCCTTATGGCTGCGGCTGATAGCGGCACGTTGGTATCGGTTGCGCAGCTATTACCATAAACGCGGCAAAACCCTGGATATTATGGATGTTAACCAGGATACGGTGGTCGAAAGCCTGCACAAGTATGGTTGCTGCACATTGATCCATGGACACACGCATCGACCGAAATTACACGAATTTATGCTGGATGACCGGCCGGCCAGACGCTACGTGTTGGCGGATTGGAAACCGGATGGCGCGGAGGTTTTGTGTTGGAAGAACAACGATTTTCAAACAGAATCGGTCTGATATAAGCATAAAAAAACCGGTAGCGATTTAACAGAAGGCCAGCGACCTGCGTTTTTTAATCTCAAACCCGCTGATACACCACTGCCACACACTACCGGGAATTGTCTTACTATCTCCGAAAAATAAGACTCAAAAGAAACCAACTAGTTCACTGGGTATATAATTTTAGTAGGTTAATGCCCACGCGCGTTTTTCCCGGTGGACATTAAGCGCTATCTAAGCCGGTGCCTGTCTATTACCAAAGTGTAAACAACGGTTAATTCACGACGACGCCCGCATTCATGCTAAGTTAGACTAAACTTTCCAAGCTCTACCAATTAAGGCCCCTTAACTCCTCCAGCCATGAAAAACCAAATACTTTATCTCTTGGCGCTATTTATCGGACTATGCACCATCGCCACCAGCCATGCCGATGAAGTTAACCTCCCCGACATTCTTGCCCGAGTCAAACCCGGAATAGTAGCCATCGGCACTTATATGCCAACACGAAACCCGCGTGCGGTATTCCTGGGCACCGGCTTCGCCGTTGCCGACGGCAGAAAAGTGGTTACCAACGCTCACGTAACCGCAAAAAAACTAGACGAAGAGCACCTCGAACGTTATGCGGTTTTTTATCGCCACGAGCAAAAAGAACAAATGCAAATTGCAGAACTGACCGTGACCGATGAAGATCACGATCTGGCATTGCTAAAGGTAGACGGCGGAGTTTTACCCGCACTGGAAATCGGTGACTCATTAATAGTGCGGGAGGGCGAGCAATATGCATTCACCGGTTACCCAATAGGCATGGTGCTGGGTTTGTATCCGGTCACGCACCGAAGCATTATTTCGGCTATTTCACCCAACGCCATACCGGCAATCGCCACTCGGCAGTTAAACGTCAACATGCTGAAACGACTACAGACGCCTTTCAATGTGTTCCAATTAGACGCCACCGCCTACCCCGGCAACAGCGGCAGCCCCTTGTACGACATCAATTCCGGAAAAGTTGTTGGTATCATTAACAAAGTCTTTGTACAGGGCAGCAAAGAAAATGCCATATCCAATCCCAGCGGCATCACCTATGCTATTCCCGCTGAACATATCAAGACGCTTCTAAAACAGAATATCGTCAAATAGTTATTATCCAGGAGTTAGCGGTAGCCTTCACATGATAAGAATTTTTCGACATTACATTTCCACCGCCTACCTTTGGTTGCTTATAGTGGAATCTTTGGTGTTTTATCTGGCTATGTATTGCGGCGCTGGCCTCAGATTTTTATATATAGCATCCTGGTATTCTCAATCCGAACTCGCTGCTTCAGCAGCGGTTTACGCAGTGGTGTTTATCGCCAGCTGTTCCGGTTTGGGCTTGTACCGCAAAACACTAGATAAAGAAGAATACAATATTCTCCAGCGCATCAGCTTCAGCTTTGCCGTTGCGGTTTTTATACTGGCGTTCATCTACTACATCATTCCCGATTTGATGCTGGCACGCAGCGTCCTGATTTCCGCAATTATTTTTTCTTTTGTGGGCTTGCTGTTAACACGTTATTTATTTTATCGCTTCGTCAATCTGGATAATTTAAAACGCAGGGTGTTAGTGGTGGGATGCGGGCAAAGAGCGGGCGAACTCAGCGTCGTTAATTCCAGCTATATTTATAGAGGATTTGAAATAGTCGGTTACATCACGCTGGAGGACGAACCAATAAGCGTACCCCATGCGATTGCGCTCAACGAAAAAATCAGGCTAACCGATATTGTCGAAGCCGCTAACGTCGATGAAATAGTCATCGCTGTCGATGATCGTAGAAAAAAACTACCCGTGGAGGAACTGCTGGACATCAAAATGTCCGGCGTGCAAATCATGGACTTGCAAACTTTCTATGAGAGAGAGCAACGGCTGGTTTTTCTGGAGGCGCTGAGTCCAAGCTGGCTGATGTTTTCCGATGGTTTTGTGAGTGGCGGTTTGCGCCCCATCGTCAAACGCAGCTTCGATATTTTAGCCAGTCTGCTGTTACTATCTGTCAGTTGGTGGCTAATGATCCTCACCATGTTGGCGATCTATATCGAAAGCGGCTTTGGTGCACCGGTTTTCTATCGGCAAAAACGTGTCGGCTATCGGGACATTCCGTTCGATGTCATTAAATTTCGCAGTATGCGTATCGACGCTGAAAAAAATGGCGCGCAATGGGCTAGCCAAACCGATGACCGCGTAACTCGCGTCGGCAAAGTGATTCGTAAATATCGGATAGACGAGCTGCCGCAACTGCTAAACGTACTAAAAGGCGATATGAGCTTTGTCGGCCCGCGCCCGGAGAGACCGGAATTCGTAAAAGGCTTCGAAGAGAATATTCCTTATTATAAAGAACGGCATAGGGTTAAACCCGGCATTACCGGATGGGCGCAACTATGTTACCCCTATGGCGCCAGCGAATACGATACCCGACAAAAACTGCAATTTGATTTGTATTACGTCAAAAACTACAGCCTATTTCTGGACTTGACGATAATGCTGAGCACGGTGGAGGTTATTTTGTGGGGTAAGGGAGCGAGATAAAAAAATATTTATAAAAACTTTAGTGATCAATAACTTACCATTAATCCTGCCACCCTATTAGGGAGAAGAAAAAATGAAAACTTCAATGCTACGATTTATTTTATTTACCTTAATATCGTTGCAACTCAGCAACTCAGCCTTGGCGGAGAACAACCGGAATCTTTATGTTTTCGGTGATAGCTTATCGGACACCGGCAACGTTTATATACAGACATCCGCCTCAGGACTTCCCATACCCGTCCCTCCCCAAAAGCGATATTTCAACGGTAGATTTTCGAACGGTCCAAATGCCGCTGAACAATTCTGGAAGTCACTCGGCAACTCGTCTAAAGTAAAGCCTATATTGGCGCTCTCTCCAGAAAAACTTACGCTGAAACCAAATAAAAACCTAGCCATAAGCTTTGCTTATGGTGGCTCTGAAACTAGTTTCGGCAATTCGGTACTAGGACAATTTAATGTGACCGGCCTACTAGGGCAAGTAGGCATGTTCAAGGTCATAAAAAATGACAGCTTTGTTGAAAACTCTTTGGCTTTTGTTTGGAGTGGAGCAAACGATTATCTCAATCAATTTGGCAAGGGAATCGTGATTCCTACAGAACAAGTTGTCGACAATATCAGCAAATCGATTCGTAACTTGTATGCTTCAGGGATTCGCCGTTTTCTAGTGCCCAATCTCCCTGACCTAAGTGAAGTACCGATTGCTAATTTCATAGCTTACCAAGACCCCGCAAATCCTCATCCGGAAATTCTCGACCTCCTTTCATTCCAAACTATCGATCACAACAACAGGCTAAGGATAGAATTGAGAGAACTTGCAAAGCTACCTAAAATCAAAATTTATAAAGTCGACATTTACTCCATAACCAAATCCTTGATCGTTAGAGATGATCAGGTTGTAGCAGGACCTGCGGCAGGATGTCTCTATAGTCCAGTATTGACTCAAGACAATTGTTCAATAGTGCCTTTCGATGCAGGAAACGGTTTGATATTTTGGGATGAAATCCATCCAACCACAGAGGTTCACAAAGTTTTCGCCGAAGCCATGCTAGATTCGATTAAAAACTAGCAGCCACCTAGATGCTGGGTTGGCTTTATTAGCCAAACCCAGCGCCCCCCAGTTTGTCTATAAGCCATAACGACCCGGGGCAATAATATTGTTTGGGTCGACAGCCTGCTTTAGAGAACGCAAAACATCAGGAACGGCATGTTCCTTAGCCGGCAAATCCATAGACTGGATACCGAGACGATAAGGCACAAAACCATGTTTTCGCCCCGTATCTAACAGTTCATGATAACAAGCTTGTGCCCTGGCAACCTCATCTGCGTCTTGCCTATCAAACAAAATTGGAATGGTACTATCCCAACAACGATCCGAAATACTAGTCAAGGTGATCAACGGCTCGATTCTATGTTTGATACAGATGGATTTCACCATTTCGACATATTGGCGAGTTAACTCAGGTTTCATGGGTAGAAGCGGCGAATACCAAATAAGCCCACAACCGTCCTTATCCGGATTCATCGAGGTACCATCAGTCGGCATGACACCTGACCGCCAGTAGGCCAGAGGCAAGGCAATCTCGCTTGGCTCTCCCGCAAACAATTGCATGGTTTTATTCAACGTCCCCAACACATTAACTAAATGTAAGTCGCGGATAACTGGCAAAGCCTGCGCGGCGCCATGCATGAATTTCACTAAACCCGGGGTAAAAAAAACAAGCCGTTTGGCGACAGGCTTTAATATTCTTCGAATCTCCCCTCTCGCCGCAGCAACAACTTTCTTATTGCCATAAATAGCACCCACACCGGTCCATTCCATGACCTGATTGCGCTTCATAAGCTGCTGCAGCACATCTTCCGGAATCAACCCATCCGAGCCCAAGCGGTCTTTTGGGTAAGGCTCCGACATCGACAATACCCGGTGTTTGTTCATCAGGTTGATAGAACCCGTCACCGTTCCCACCTCACGCAACACCTGCCGGACTTTTTCAACCGCCAACCCTAGATCGTCAGCTTTTTTTACACTGAAAAAAAACGCCTCAACTCGCTCCGGTTTTGGCGCCAAAGCAATCGTCATTTTGGTGACAATCCCAAAATTACTTTGCGAGAAAAGACCGTCCATGTAAGGCCCCATCCCCCATTTAAAAGCCTTATCAACCGCCTCGCCTCCCAAACCAGAGAGCATGGAAAGATAAATTTCTCCGTTGGGTAGCACGGCCTCAAGTCCCATTACCGCCCCAAAGTGATCAGCATACGGAGTGATGCCGTAGCCTCGCTCTAAGGCGTTTCCAACCAGACTACAATCAGGTCCAGCCCCGGTAACCGGAATCAGATACGGATGGTCATGCTGCTTTAAATAAGCATCAAGCTGGCGTTGGGTAACTCCGGGCTCGATAGTGAGCAAACCTGTTTCCTTATCAAAGTCCAGGATTTTATTCATCCGTGATAAATCAACCAACACGCAATGGTCCTGAGCTGGGTTTTTTGAGCCATAGCCCCAATTTCGCCCAGTGCTGTAGGGATAAAGAGATATTTGATGTTTATTAGCAATCCTGACAATCTGACAAACAGCTGATACATCCTCAGGTACGACAATTGCCGGAATGCTGCGACTAATTCCGACACAATTTGCAGCTATGAGACCCAATACATCTGGATTATTGACTACTCCATCAATACCGATTGCTTGCTGAAATTCGGTTAAAGCGGCAATTAAAGTGCGTGAATCCATTTTTATTCCCCTAACAACTGGTCAAGTAGAAATGAGTATAACAGCTTGCATAAGCACCTTGGGAGCTACTAGCACCATAACAAACGTCAGGTTTTTTTACAGCATACTGACTTGGAAGTTAATCGCACAAACACACCAAAATAAAACCACATAACAAACAATAGCTTATATAAAATATAACAAATGGCACAATACATGCTAAGTAGTGCTTGACTGAACACTAGGTCTTTTAAATTTTTCTGATACTTAAGGTGACTACTATGAAAACATCTACCAAACTGAAACTAATCGGCGCAGCAAGCTTGCTAGCCCTTAGCAGTGCAGCAAGCGCGTTGAGCGTTGACCATGTAAACTGGGATCCTGACTATCTAGATGCAGCAGACCACGACTTTTTGAGCGAATTTAAATTTACTCAGTGGTATTCAGCAACTGATACCGACCCAGTTCTTTACTCAAATGCTGTTGGGATTAATGATGTAACAGCTACGGTCACTGGCGTCGGCACTAGTGCCACAGGTTACTTCTTGCAAGGGGTTGGCGAAATCGACCGCGTTAACGGCGGATTTTCTTCCGGCCCTGCGTTTATGGATGCTGGTTACGAGCTAACATTTGCGTTCGGCGGTATTTCACTGCTTACAAACGGCACTTATGATCTTAGCGGTGCTTTCGCACGGATTTTTGTAAACGATACCGTTACTAACTATCAAACCCCAGCAGGCGGCGATGCCGAGGTTTTAGACGCTCAATCAGGCAGTGTATGGCTCGATTTAGCAATTGATTCACTTGTCTTCACTGGAAGCGGTAACGTTGAAGGCGGTAGTGTATCAGCACAACTTCGCGCTATTGGCGGCTCAGCCTATGCTTACTTTGACCCTAAAACTCTGGAATATAATTCCAGTGCCTTTTTTGACACAACGAACAATGCTAAAACTTCCAATGGCGGCAACGGTCAATTCAATGGCAACACAGTCTCAGTTCCTGAACCAACATCTTTGGCACTGTTAGGAATTGGTCTGTTAGGCTTAGCAGGACAACGTAGAAAATCAGCCTAACATTTGGCATTCTAGGCGAATTTGAAATTCGCCACTGTCGGAAAACCCCGGTTGAAAACTCATTCCACCGGGGTTTTTGTTTTTAATTCCGGTAGTCTTTTAAGCGAATCGCCCCCATTTTCTCGAAGACTCCAACCTTTGCGATAATGGAGTTCGAGGAGCCGCTATTTTGCCGAAAGATTTTTTCGAGCTTCCCTGCAGGAAAAAATCGGCAAAAACTACGCGACCGCATGCCCGCGGCGCCCCGATTCGTCCACGCCACCTCGTTCCGACCCAACAAGGAGTCGAAACATAGGCTCTCGCATGACTTAACGCCGTGTCGCGATGCCTTGCAGGTTTCGGAGTGCGATTTGGACATCATGAAGCGTCTGGATCAACTGCACCTGAAACACCCGTTCATGGGCCCTCGCCAGTTACGGGATCAGCTCAATCTGCAAGACATATCCTGATCGGCCGCAAGCGGGTGAAAACCTTGACCACGAAAATGGGCATCGAGGCGGTTTACTGCAAGCCTAACACCAGCAAGAAGACACCCGACCAAGAAGTCTATCCCTACTTGCTGCGCGACACAACCGTCGACCGTGCCAACGAATTGCCTCAAATTAAAAGTAACCCAAGGGTTCAGTAAAAACGGGTCGTTGCCTCACATTGTGTGTAACCGAAATCAAGCGGGTTACCACCATGGGAAAACACGAACGACGAGCCTATTTACACGCCATCCAAAAACGTTATCGACAAAGTGATAGGGCCACGAAACAAACGATCCTGAACGAGTTTTGCGAAGTCTGCGGCTACGCCCGTAAGTACGCGATTCGTTTGCTGAATCGAAAAGCCAAGCCAACCGCTTCGCCTAGCAAACGGCCCGGCCCCAAGCGGAAATATCAAGCCGAGGTGTTGCTGGAGCCATTGAAGCGCATCTGGTTCGCTAGCGATCAACTGTGCGGCAAGCGCCTGAAAGCAGCGATACCGATCTGGCTGCCGCACTACGAAGCGCAGTACGGCTCACTCTCCGATCAGGTTCGTGCCGACTTGCTAAAGGTTTCGGCGGCGACCTTGGATCGCTTGCTCAAACCCTTGCGCGTCCAGCACCCCAAAGGCTTGTCCGGCACCAAACCCGGGTCTCTGTTGAAAACCCAGATTCCCATCCGAACTCATTACTGGGACGAGACCCAGCCCGGTTTTGTCGAAGCCGATACTGTCGCTCACTGTGGCAATTCGCTGGCCGGCGATTTCGTCTGGAGCCTGACGATGACGGACATTGTCACCGGCTGGACCGAATGCCGGGCCACCTGGAATAAAGGCTCGCAAGGTATCCTGGAACAGATTCAGGCCATCGAGAACCTGTTGCCATTCCCTTTGAAAGGCTTCGATTGCGACAATGGTTCTGAATTTCTCAATCATCACCTGGTTCGCTATTTCACCGACCACCCGCAAAAGCCTGCGTTTACCCGCGCCAGGCCTTACAAAAAAAACGACAATGCTCACGTCGAGCAGAAAAACTGGACTCACGCCAGGCAATTATTCGGCTACGACCGGCTGGATAATGCCGCGCTGGTGCCGTTGATGAACGAGGTCTACAGCACGCTTTGGTGCCCTTTGCAGAATCATTTCTGCCCCAGTCTGAAACTTCAGAAAAAACACCGAGACGGCGCCAAAGTCGTGAAAAAATACCATGCCCCGCAAACCCCTTACCAACGGGTGATCAATCATCCTGGCATTCCGGAAACCACCAAACAGACTCTCCAGGAACATCATGCCAAACTCAATCCATTTGCTCTTAAGGCCGCCATTGAGCAACAATTGAAACTCATTTTTTCACAAGTCCAGGTTACCTCTAATGTGAGGCAACGACTCTGATACTTCGGTTACCTTTTTCTATGAGGCAATACGCCAATCAGACCTGGGCGCTGGATACGCCCAACATCCCAACGACCAAAGGATTCGCGTATTTAACGACAGTCGTCGACTGAGCCAGCCGCGAAGTCCTGGCTGCCAAGGCGTCGATAACTCTGGAAGCCTGCCATGCCGTGGAAGTTTTGGAAAAAGCTTTCAAACACTATGGCAGACTGAACATTCGTTAACA
Source organism: Methylomonas sp. PHL2-19 (assembly GCF_059331595.1). Classification (NCBI taxonomy): domain Bacteria; kingdom Pseudomonadati; phylum Pseudomonadota; class Gammaproteobacteria; order Methylococcales; family Methylococcaceae; genus Methylomonas; species Methylomonas sp. PHL2-19. Next base: position 1,755,595 of record NZ_CP196839.1, on the reverse strand, counting down.
CCAACCAAGGCAGCCAGTTAACCGCCAAGGCATTTATCGACGTGGTGAAAAGCCAAGGCTGCCAGCTTAGTATGGACGGCCGCAGGCCTGGCGAGATAATGTTTTGTCGAGCGACTATGGCGATCCGTCAAGTACGAGCGGATTTACCTACATGCTTACGATTCCGTCAGCCAAGCCCGTGCTTCATTCCTGGATTATTCCGAGTGGTATAACCACGGGCGACCACATTCCAGTTTGAAACAAAAAACGCCGCATTAGGCTTATAACGATGGGTTACCAACCCTCGCTGAAAATCTTGGAAACGGAGCATTAGCGAAGTGAAGATTTTTTAGTCCCCGATAGCCGTAGCGCCTTGCAGGTTTTCGCACAGAAGCGGAGAAAACCTGCAAGGCATCGCGACATGGCGTTAAGTCATGCGAGAGTCTGTGTTTCGCCCCCCCCTTGCTGGATCGGAACAAGGTGACGCGGACGAATCAGGGGGCAGCAGGCATAAGAAGTCGCGTAGCTTTTGCCGACTTTTTCCTGCTGGGAAGTTCGAAAAAATCTTTCGGCAAAAATAGCGACTCCCCGACAAGTTGGCCACCTAAACCATGACAGGGATTTCACTTCAAATCATCGATTTCCTGTTCAAAACCAAGGGATCACTTCTGGTAATACGTCGAAGGGGCAATCGGCAATATCTTACAGATCGGCTCGCCCCCATAAACGACGCGATGGTCGTCAATGAACGCTTTCATAGTTTGGACGAGCGGTCGAGCTCCGCATGTGCAAAATACGCCGACACCTCACCCAGAATCTCGTTGGCCAGGCGTAACTAGCGGACTTCGCACTCCAGAGCCTTGGTCTGCTCCGACTGGCTGTCGACCGGCCCTTTAGGTTTTACGCCAGCCGTTTGCGACAGCCGCAGCCAGCGACGTAAGGTCTCGGCTGCACAACCAGACTCGGCAGAAATCGATTGAATCGCCGCCCATTCGGACGGGTATTCGTCCTGATGATCTAGCAGCATGCAAACCGCTTGTTCTCGAATTTCCGATGAATAATGTTTAGTAGTTTTCTCTTTCAGTGCTCAATTCCCTCAGAGGTTAGAGCCTCCGAGACAACCGGGGCGGTTCACAACAACCCATCCAAACTTTTTCCATCAAAAGATATATCAAGATTTCTCAATGTTTTTTTAGGAGCAGTTATCTTAAATCTTGTTTAACAAAAAACCTAAACATCCGCCAAACCGAACCAAACCCCATTAATGCCAATAAGCTGTATACAAAATTCTTTATCGTCAAGTATTTTAAAATATATTGAAGTCGCCCAGTATCAACCTCTTCTTTTCTGGCGAAATTACGTTGAGAGAAGTCAAGTATAACCTTAGAATTTCTGCCAGAATCTTGATTTTTCCTATCACCAGCACCCTCAGGTTTAGCAGTTATCCCAATACTGCTCTTGAAAACTATCATAGCATTCAAATTCTCATCCACCCCGATAAACTGTTGTAATTTTCCCAACAAATTACTGCCACTTAAATCATACCCGACCATGCTCGCATATATCCTGCTGTCAAGGTCTTTGAGATCGTAATAGGTCCAAACTAATTTGCTATATATTCCTTCCCCAAGACTATCCCGTAGTTCGTCCAGGAGTTTTTTAGAGGAAAATACATCATCGGAGTAATTATAGCCACCCCTCCCCCAAACCAAATCGGCATCAGAAAAATCTGGAACAAAGAAGGAAAACTGCGCAGATTTATTAATGTTTTCCTGCTGTCGAAATATAGGTCGTGAGATCGAAGAATCGTCAACAGCCAATTCGTCTGGAGAAACCTTGGCCCTGATATTTTGGACAGCTATTTCATGACTATGAATTTTAGCAATATCTTTTTTAAGATCAACCGAACTTAGTATATCTTTAACTCCATCTGAAGCTGTTTGAGTCTTCTCTTTGTCGTCTTTCACGTTAACGCCATCTACGACAAGCTCAGCCTGAATACCCATCGCAACTACATTCGTAACGAATATGCTCAATAATGCCATCAGAATAAGTGCGAATGGAAAACTTCTAAATATCATGCAAGACTACCCAAGCACATAAATACGCATCAATTTAAAAAAAATAATAAAAACTAAAATAGCCATCTGAAAAACTAAAACACCACTAAGCACTTCGTTACATGGGCTTCGTTGAATATTTCGACGTAACCACATTACGAAAAATCATACACAGCGGGGCTTGAGCCGTAAAAACCAATAAAACCAGTCCAAAGTGCGCCACAAAAAAACGCGCCATTAATATATCGCCTGAAACTAAATGACTTCTATCAGCACTTAACAAAAATTGCATAGCCGAAAAAACAGCATCATACTTTAGAATAAACTGCTCCGTTCCCCAACTTAACAACTGATAGCCTAATGGAAAAGAAATTATAAATAAAAATCCGATAACAACAATGTGCCGATTATTATTAAAAACTGTTAAAAATAAAATTGACGAACCTAGCCAGCCGACCAGAAAAAAATAAATACCAATACAGATGACCGCGAAAGAATAGCCACTATTGATCATTAACTCTGTTAGATTGTCCGTCGCAGCTTCAATAACCACGATCCAATACCCAAACGGCAGTAACGATAATATCCAAAAGAAGCCTAAAACGAAAAGCCGCACCAACTGCCGAGTTGAAACCACCCAAAAAAGCGCCGCATGAGTGGCTGTCAATGCGATTAATGAATATACACCAAACAAACCTAAAAACCGAAACGCTAGCTCTAGCTCTGCGGGGATACTCAAAATAGGAGAGCCCAACACATCATGTATACTTTCCAGGGGAACAATAACCCTTACCAACATCCACGCTATCAGAGTATGTACCGCTAAAAAACGAGCATAAAAAAAAACTTCTCCCCTACCGTTTTTCAAAATATTCATCAAAGAGAATAGCGGATATGCAAAGCACCAATAAATCAATACAGCTATGCCTAAAGCACTGATGATTCGATATTCTTTCGAAAATAACTCCCTCACATTGTAAGGCATAGCCTCAGAGCCACTGACAAATATCAGCACACCCAAAGTCACAAATACAGATCCCACTGCCAGCAAAAATAGGGGAATCCCACTTGTATAGCTCGTAATATTTCTTGGACGACTCACGAAAGCCGAGCCTTCAGCAAAATTAGCCTGCCCCCTTGAAATCGCAAACAGAACCTCATTTCCCAGCTTGTTTTTAGGCTCCGGCAAAGCAGGTCCATTAGGTTGCAGCAGCTTGACCACCGAATAACCGAGATACCCTCCAAAAAATTCTAAAATAACATCTGTTATATCAACATTTTTATTTGGCAAAAACAATTGTGCAAATTCAATACTCAGAGCCGTCATCACTATTACAGCCAAAATAATGATACTTGCTTGATTGCGACTATTAAAATACTGAAAAGAATACCCTATCAAACCAAAAGGCATAAAAAATAAAATTTTATGAAAAACCTCTGTAATAGCCCTATATTCGGTACCATAATAATATGCATAAAAAGGCACTCTAAGAAACTTATCACTCCAAGTTGAAAGTCTTATATAACTCAACTCAAAATCATAAGGGTACAAAAATACAAATCCTACAACTAATGCCCATAAAAAATACGCTAAACACGCATACAAAACAGTGAACCTATGATAACTTTTCAAATCACTAGCACTTCCGACCAAAGCAAGCCCATTTGAACCTAACGTTATCAATTGCACGCCAATAAAACCACCCACCAACGCAAGCAAAATATCCGCAACATCGGTAACCCTGCTATATACAAACAGCTGAAAAAACTCAATTATAGTTGCCGAGAAAAAAACTCTTTTTAATAGATCAACTTTACTCAAAGGTTTCAGCTTATACCATAGCCAAGGAATTGGCATCCATAATATGACATCAGACAAGCAGTCATATATATCTCGAAAAGCTTCTCCCTTTAACCCATAAAATGGCAGTAGAATAACGCGCCCTTCATGCCATTTATGATAAAACTCAACAGGACTTAGGGTTAAATCCAGCGGCATGACGCTGTAAAAAAACATACACCCCAAATAGATTTGCAAATAGGGAACTGAATTGTTTTTATTTATTTGCCAATTTTCAAACCAATTGGCAAATCTTCCACCAAAAACCCACCACGCAAAAACACCAATGGCGGCTCCCAAAGTTTCGGCTATTATGTCGTTTAACGACACCGTTCTGGGAGGAAAAAATAACTGAGTAAATTCGATAGTCGAACAAAGCAAAAAACTGACTATCAATACAAAAACTGACGACACACACCTACCAACAAATTGTTGCTTTAGGGAAAGCGTGCCCAGCCAAAGAAAGGCAAGCGGTATAAATAGCAGAATATTGGCAACCCAATCTGCTCTTGACGCAATACCCAGGGTCAAATATTCAATATTCTGAAAACGAAACCAAGCATCGCTTAACGAAATACTATTAAATTGCCATGGCACCAAACTGCCGTAAACAACAAAAATCGTATAAACAACACAAGCAATTAATAAGCTATTTTTCACAAAAAACTTGGCTCATTGATATTGGCTTTGAAAAGCCGCTACAAAATTGGTCAACTGCTGGTATGGAATATGATTAATACCTGCCGCAGCCTTACGGCCGCCACCCGAAAATAAGGCACATAACACATCGGCACCAACTTTATTATTTATCGGGGCTCTAACGCTAATTTGATAGCCTCCTCTTTGATTGTTGCTAACGATTGCATGAGCCCTATCCGGATATTGATTAGCCAGTTGATTTCCCCATACACCAGATACCCGCCTTGCCCACTTTTCATCAGGCAAAATAACTACCGAGATACTGTCGGTCTGATATTCAGCATCAACTTGCGCCGCTAGACTCATATCCTCGTTATAACCATTAAATAATTGCTGACAAATTTCCGCCTTATCCCGGATAAAGTCAAACGGCGATATAAAACCTTCCAGCTGCCTATAGAGCTCATCCGGAGCAAAATATAGATCATCGATACTCGTACCGTAAGCGTTGTAATTGATAGCAATTCCCAGTTGCTGTAGTTGAAGCAATTCTTGGGCCGTTAAATCAAGTAACTTAGCAGCTTCTCTTGCCGAAGCATCCAAATTATCGCCAAAAGCCCCTGTCACAGCCCATTCGGCAAAGCGTTGCTTCAAATAAATGCTCATCAATAAACTTGTGCAAACATTCGCATCAGTGCTTATTAAAGAGGTCAGACCTTGGTGAACGGGAATTTCACCTGAATAATGGTGATCCATGTAAAAAATGCTGACACCTTTATTAAGAAGCTCGCATAGCGCTAAGCGATTCTTATCCAGAGAGATGTCGAGCACAACTATCTGATCGCCTGCCTCAGCGCAAACTCGACTTAATAAACCAATGTCGCGCTTGACCCCAGTAACAAGCACAGACTCCTTGGGAAAAGCCAATCGCAACTGTAGCAACGCACAAATACCATCTGCATCGCCATTAAATACGTCTATATTCACTTTACATTTCGCTTTTAGTAGAGGCGATAACACCGCGCTGCTCGAGCATGCTCATCACTTGATCGACACAGGCTTCCAACTCATACGTTCCGGTACCTACTATCATCTCGGGGTTTTCCGGCACTTCATAAGGAGAAGATATGCCGGTGAATAGTTTAATATCGCCTTGCCGCGCTTTTTTATATAGACCTTTTACATCCCTCTGTTCACACACGGACAAATCGCAGTTGCAGTAAATTTCAATAAAATCGCCGTGCGGTACCAAATTTCGCGCATATTGCCGTTCAGCCCGGAAGGGCGAAATAAAGGCAGTTAACGCTATCGTACCGGCCTCCAGCATTAATTTGGCGACTTCGGCAATTCTACGGATATTCTCCTGCCGGTCTTGATGACTAAACCCCAGATCGCCACATAAGCCTTGGCGAACGTTATCGCCATCCAACACAAACGTTCGACACTTTAACTGGTACAACCGCTCCTCGACGGCATGAGCCAAAGTTGACTTGCCTGCCCCGGATAAACCTGTAAACCACAGAATGGCCGATTTGTGCCCGTTTAAAATCTCTCGGCGGCTACGTGTTACGGTGGCATGATGCCAAACAGTATTTGAGCTTTGTTTATCCATTGAATCTAACTCCATAATTGTTCTGCCAAGACTACTTCATCGCAGGCAAGCGATGCAATCCTCTGCAACAAATCCGGAAATCTCGCCGATTGTCTACGCTTCTACTTCATCCGTGGATTTCGCGGCGATAAGGGTCACAGGAGATTTAAACGCCAAATTAATACTCAATACTTGCTCCCAAATCAACGCCAACAACGATTTTCAAGAACTTTCTTTCAGCCATCGTTAATCCGCGCGTTTTCGGGTATCATTTGCCGCCTTTTTCGACTAGCTTGGCTTTTCATGCGAATTGGCCCTTACGAACTTCCCAAACCAGTATTACTAGCGCCTATGGCGGGCATTACAGACGCGCCGTTTCGGCAAATCTGCAGCGAATTTGGAGCGGGGCTCACGGTGTCGGAAATGGTGATTTCAAATCGCAGCTTGCAGCACCACCCGCGCACCCTGAAAAAGCTCGATTACAACGGCGACATAAGCCTGCGCTCGGTGCAAATTTTGGGTACCGACCCTCGGCAAATGGCTGAAGCGGCCAAATTGAATCAGGACCGAGGCGCCCAGATTATCGACATTAACATGGGCTGCCCGGCAAAAAAAGTGTGCTCAGTGGCGGCGGGTTCAGCGCTAATGAAAAATGAGTCATTAGTGGCTAAAATTTTAGACGCGGTAATCAATGCCGTGGAAATTCCGGTAACCCTTAAGATTCGTACTGGCTGGGACTTAGATAATAAAAACGCGCCAAGCATCGCCAAAATTGCTGAGAGCTGCGGCATTCAAGCGCTCACCATCCACGGGCGCAGCCGAGCCTGTAAATTTACCGGACATGCCGAGTACGACACCATCAAACAGGTCAAACAAAGTATCAGTATTCCGATTATCGCAAACGGCGATATCGATAGCCCCGCTAAAGCCAGTGAGGTATTGGCATATACGGGAGCCGACGCGGTGATGATAGGGCGAGCGGCGCAAGGCAAACCCTGGATATTTAACGACCTAGTCGCCCATCTCAGCAACACGACATATTCACCACTTAGCTTGACCGACATCAAAGCCGTTATCAACCGGCACCTGGAAAATTTATACAGTTTTTATGGCAACGACAGTGGTGTTAGAATCGCCCGCAAGCACATCGGCTGGTATTTCGATCATCTCGGCAATCTGCCTGCCGACCAAAAGACTGCAATTAACCAAGCCCAACACGCTGCGCGGCAACTCGCGCTCGTCAACGCCTCTTTCAATTTGCTGACACCACGAGCCGCCTAGATGGGAAAACATCTTACACATAAAGTCACCGGCAGCGAGCAAACGCTGTCTGACCATGTCCGTCATTGCGTCGAAGACTATTTCGCCCACCTAAACGGGCACGATTCCAGCGGCTTATACCATTTGGTGTTAGCAGAAGTGGAAAGACCCTTATTGGAAACCACGCTGAAACACTGCGATTACAATCAAAGCAAAGCCGCGATCATCCTCGGCCTCAGCCGCAGCACCTTACGCAAAAAGCTTGAACATTACGGCATAGGTTAATTTCCAACCCTTCTTTTTACCCTTTCTTGAGGTTTGCATGAATCCCACTTTGGGCATAAATAAAAAAGTGACCCGCGCATTGGTCAGCGTTTCCGACAAAGCCGGTATTCTGGAATTTTGCCGAGAACTCAGCCACCTGGGCATCGAGCTATTATCCACCGGCGGTACGGCTAAACTGCTAGCCGACAATAATATTGCCGTTACCGAAGTCTCCGACTACACCGGCTTCCCGGAAATGATGGACGGTCGCGTTAAAACCCTGCATCCCAAAGTTCACGGCGGCATTCTAGGTCGGCGCGGTATTGATGACGCAGTGATGGCCGAGAACGGCATCAAAGCCATCGATATGGTGGTAGTCAACTTGTATCCCTTCGAACAAACCGTCGCAAAACCCGATTGCGGCCTGGAAACCGCGATAGAAAATATCGACATTGGCGGCCCGAGCATGATCCGGGGCGCAGCCAAGAACCATAACGACGTGGCTATCGTTGTCGATCCAGTCGATTACCCGAAAATATTGGCCGAGTTACAAGCTAATGCCAACGCCCTAAGCCACGACACCCGTTTTAAATTGGCGCTAAAGAGCTTCGAGCATACCGCGCGTTACGACACAATGATTGCCGCCTACCTCAGTAAAGTCGTCGATAGCGGCGATTTCCCGGAAACTCTAAATCTGCAATTCCACCGCCTGCAGAGCATGCGTTACGGCGAAAATCCCCATCAAAACGCGGCATTTTATGGTGAAAAAAATCCACCCGCCGGCAGCATAGCCGCTGCCAAACAGTTACAAGGCAAGGAATTGTCTTACAACAATATTGCCGACGCCGATGCGGCATTGGAATGTGTCAAAGCGTTTAACGACCAACCAACCTGCGTGATCGTCAAACACGCCAATCCTTGCGGCGTTGCGGTAAGCGGTGACATTTTCGACGCCTACAATCTGGCGTACGCGACCGACCCGACTTCCGCATTTGGCGGCATTATCGCTTTCAACCGCGAATTGGACGAAAAGACTGCTGCAGAAATCGCAGGACGCCAGTTCGTCGAAGTGATCATCGCGCCGGCCATATCAGCGGGTGCGCAAGCGGCGTTGGCTAAAAAACAGAACGTCCGGGTTCTGGAAACCGGCTATTGGACAAATACCCATGAATCAGCTTTAGATTTTAAACGCATCACAGGCGGCTTATTAGTTCAGGACAAGGATACCGGCAAGATTGGCGCTGCCGATTTGAAAGTAGTCAGCAAACGCGCACCAACTGAACAAGAATTGGCGGACCTATTATTCGTCTGGAAAGTCGCTAAATTTGTTAAATCCAATGCCATCGTTTACGGCAAAAACGGCCAAACCATCGGCATTGGCGCCGGACAAATGAGTCGAGTTTATTCGGCAAAAATCGCCGGCATCAAGGCCGCCGACGAAGGTTTAACGGTGCAGGGCTCGGTCATGGCATCCGACGCCTTTTTTCCGTTCCGCGACGGCATCGACGCGGCCGCGGCGGCCGGCATAACCGCAGTTATTCATCCAGGTGGCTCGATGCGCGATGCAGAAGTGATTGCCGCCGCCGACGAACACAATATCGCGATGGTGTTGACCGGCATGCGGCATTTCAGACATTAATACGGGACAACCTTATATGAACATTTTGATCGTAGGTAGTGGCGGCCGAGAACACGCCTTGGCCTGGAAAGTCAGGCAATCCGCAAAAGCCGGCAACGTCTACGTTGCGCCTGGTAACGCTGGCACTGCCCTGGAACACGGCATAAACAATGTAGATATTCAGGCCGACGATATCGAAGGTTTATTGAGTTTCGCTCAAGCCCGAGACATAGAGCTCACCATAATTGGACCGGAGGTACCCTTAGTCAAAGGCATCGTTGACCGATTTTCCGCCGCTGGTTTGAAGTGCTTCGGGCCGACTGCTCAAGCCGCGCAGTTGGAAGGCTCCAAATCCTTCTGTAAGGATTTTATGATCCGCCACGGCATCCCCACAGCCGCATACGAAAGTTTTACAGAAGTTGAACCGGCAATCGCTTATATTCGCGAAAATGGCGCACCCATCGTTGTCAAAGCCGATGGTTTGGCAGCCGGTAAAGGCGTAGTCGTCGCCCAATCCGAACAAGAGGCAATTGCCGCGGTTCAAGACATGTTAGCCGGCAATACGTTTGGCACGGCCGGGCACCGGGTGGTGATTGAAGAATTTTTGGATGGCGAAGAAGCCAGTTTTATCGTTATCGCCGACGGCTTGCATGCCTTGGCCATGGCCACCTCTCAAGATCACAAGGCCCGCGACAACGGCGATCAAGGCCCCAACACCGGCGGCATGGGGGCCTATTCTCCCGCACCTGTCGTGACACCGGAGATTCACCAGCGCGTCATGGATGAGGTAATTTTGCCCACTTTGCAAGGCATGCGTGAAGACGGTAACGAATATACCGGCTTTCTCTACGCCGGCCTAATGATAGGCAAGAACGGTAGTATCAAAGTGTTGGAATACAACTGCCGCTTTGGCGATCCGGAAACCCAACCGATCATGATGCGTTTAAAAAGCGATTTGGTTGAACTTTGTCTGGCGGCCATAGATAAACAACTTGATCATACGACCACCGAGTGGGACGAACGCCCTTCATTGGGTGTCGTACTCGCAGCCGGCGGCTATCCCGACGACTATGCCAAAGGCCATCCAATCAGCGGATTACCGGGCAATATTGGTGACGATTTTAAAGTGTTTCATGCCGGCACCAAACAAGTTGCAGGCCAAGTAGTCACCGCTGGAGGCCGAGTATTATGCGCGTGTGCATTGGGCGACAGCATCGCTCAAGCCCAGGAAAAAGCCTACGAGCTATGCAGACAAATCAACTGGCAGGATGTGTATTTCCGAACAGACATCGGTTTTAAAGCGATTAAAGAAACCGCTTAACAAGTAAGTTTGAGAGATTTCAGAATAAGCGAGGACGATGTAATCCGGTCCGTAGACCGAATTACATCGCTACAGGCAACTTAGGCGTCGCCTACACGCAGAACTTCAAGTTTGACTTTCGCCAAGCCTGCTTGGATAAAACCAAGCTCGCTGGCCGCCCTTTTGGACACATCAAGCAGCCGCTTATTGGCTTTATGAGCGCGGCTATTTATCCGCAACTCGACACTACGATTATTACTAAGATTAACGACACGCACCAAAGAACCAAACGGCAAGCTCGCGTGAGCCGCAGTTAATGCGTTTTTATCATAAAATTCACCGTTTGCTGTCCGCTGACCATGCATTTTGTCGCTGTAATACGATGCGACGCCGCTTTGTTCAAGGGAAAGAAAACCGTTCCTTTCTGTTTTCGCTAAACCTACAGAGCTAAAAGACGCTAGACTCGCTGAAAGCAATAATATTGCCGTCAATTTCGTTTTTCGCATCCTACCCTCCTTACGTTGAGTATTGACAGGAGGTTTGAGGTTATCCGAATAAAAACGCTTTGACAAGCTTTTTTCGTTAGCCTACAAATTTCACAATCTGTCAATAACTATTTTTCGCAAGCCAAATTTATCTACTCTCTAAGAAACACAAGGCCTCGCGGGCAAACCCCAACGCATAGAACAACACTTAAAAAAAGAAAAAAACCTGCTTAGTCACAGCAACCTTGGAGATGTAATACAAACAAATCAATGCGCCACCAAAAGCCAACCATCGCGAACGTCCCGATTGGCGAATCGCCACAATCCCCAAGCCAATGTAAACTATCAACATCAATAGCTTGGCTACAATCCAAGCAAATTCTGCTGACAACCAATCTCCTTGGAAAACCAAGGCAAATCCGGTCAACAAGACCAAACTCGCAATAACATGCGGACCAATTTTTAGCCATTTCTGCTCCAACAGGGCTGGCTTTAGCTCGGCAAGCACCACTCGCCCAATAAAGCTGACGACCAAAACTGCCACGAAAAGAAGATGTATGTGTTTAAGCATGAGTACCCCAAATTTAGCTAAAGATTATTTTCGAGCCGCCTCCATTCGAACAACACAACGCCGTAAGAACAAACAGACTGCCAGATTCAAATTCCAATCCTACCATGCAACCTGCACGATGGCCGAAGTTAACCATACCTCCTTTCTCTTCATCGCCCCGCAGAACACTCGACAAACGATAGGAATTTCCCGCAATATTTCTAAACTTGCCGCCGCAATGCAAGCTTCGGGCATACGGCATAAATGCATAGCAAACCGCGCCGAAACAGATACGCAGCAACAGCATCACATCAAAACCGGATACTTTTCAGCCAAAAGAAAAGCCCATAATTAATTGATTTTATTAGAAAAATAAAACACCTATCAATCAAAACGAATAATCGCAAAAATATTGTTTTGACACAAAACAGTTTTGAGTGTAAAAAATGCACCGTCGACCAACAATAATACTAATTTCGACATACAACTCGAGTTGCCCCGTTTAGGGCTAATTATTACAACAACAAGATGAGGATTATAAAAATGGCTGAACAAGAAAAAGACAATACCTTTACTGTAGTTGCTGTTGTTACTGCAATTGCTATTGCTGGCGTCGTTTTGCTGAAAGCGGATGAAACCAAACATCTCAAATACAGCGGCGAAACTTCTGCCCAAGCTGAAGCCCAAGTTTTGGCAAAGCATAAAGATTTTAATAACGACGTTTTAAGCCAAGCGAAATAATTTTTGCTTAGCAATTTAGGCGCCAGCTGAAAATTCAGCTGGCGCCTTTTTTGTGCCTGCAAGTTTCTCACTCCATTTCTGATAGTTCGCTTTTTCAAGAACCCACGCTAATGTAGAATTGAGCCTTTATACCAATTTTATTTTAGCTACAGATGGACGTTATCCAACGCATTGCCGAAGAACTTTCAGTTAAGCCGCAACAAGTCGCCGCCGCAGCCGCCCTATTGGACGATGGCGCCACGGTGCCCTTCATAGCCCGCTATCGCAAAGAAGTCACCGGTGGCCTGGACGATACGCAATTGCGAAATCTTGAGGAAAGATTGATTTATTTGCGGGAACTTAACAGCCGCCGCGACTCAATTCTCGACACCATTCGCTCGCAAGGAAAGCTCACCCCGGAACTGGAACTAGCAATACTCGACGCCGACACCAAAACGCTTCTGGAAGACCTATACCTACCCTACAAGCCTAAACGCCGCACCAAAGCGCAAATTGCTCGCGAAGCCGGTCTTGAACCATTAGCCGACGCCATCCTGGATAATCGCGACCTAATCCCCGAACAAATCGCAGCTAGCTATATCGATGCTGAAAAAGGTATCGCGGATGTCGCGGCGGCCCTGGAGGGCGCCCGTCAGATCATCATGGAGCGTATTTCCGAAGATGCCGAACTACTTGCTGAATTGCGCGAACGTGTTTGGAATAAGGGGATCCTGCACGCTAGCGTCGTGACCAGCAAGGAAGCAGAGGCAGCCAAATTCAAGGATTATTTCGACTATAGCGAAGCGATCAATAAGATTCCGTCGCACCGTGCCTTGGCCTTGTTCCGCGGTCGTAACGAGGATTTACTGTCCTTAACCCTGAAACCGGCGGAACTGGATCAAGAAGAACATCAGTTATGTTCACAATTCGTTAGTCAACGCCTTCAAGTTAAAGACACAGAAAAACCCGCCGATGCCTGGTTGGCCGAAACCGCCCGCTTTGCCTGGAAAATCAAATTATTTACCCGTATCGATATGGATCTAAAGCTGAGACTGCGCGAAGCCGCCGAGCAAGAAGCCATTAGAGTGTTTGCCAGCAATTTGCGCGACTTGATGCTGGCGGCGCCAGCAGGTCCCAAAGCGACCATGGGCCTGGACCCCGGCATTCGCACAGGTGTCAAAGTTGCTGTGGTTGACGCAACCGGCAAGCTGTTGACCACAGAAACCATTTACCCACATCAACCTAAGAACCAGTGGGATCAATCGATAGCAGTTCTGGCTAAATTGATCAAGCAGCACCAAGTACAACTGGTGAGTATCGGTAACGGCACCGCTTCTCGGGAAACTGATCAATTGGTTGCAGACTTGATGAAGCAACATAAAGACCTTAATTTTCAAAAAATCACAGTTTCCGAAGCCGGCGCGTCGGTATATTCGGCATCGGAACTGGCTGCCAAGGAGTTTCCAGACCTCGACGTCTCATTACGCGGCGCAGTATCGATAGCCCGCCGGCTACAAGACCCACTGGCGGAACTGGTGAAAATCGATCCAAAATCGATAGGCGTTGGTCAATACCAACATGATGTTAACCAAGTGCAATTGGCTCGTATGCTAGATACCGTGGTAGAGGATTGCGTGAACGCGGTCGGCGTAGACGTAAACACAGCTTCGGTAGCTTTGCTGAAACAAGTATCCGGACTTAGCAGCAGCATCAGCGAAAACATCGTTGCGTTTCGCGATGCGAATGGCCCGTTTGCGAACCGCAATCAGCTGAAAAAAGTGCCGCGCCTAGGCGATAAAGCGTTCGAACAAGCCGCCGGCTTTCTCAGAGTCATGAACGGCGACAACCCGCTAGACGCATCTGCCGTACATCCAGAAGCCTACCCCGTGATCAATGCAATCCTAGATGATACGGGCAAATCAATCCGCGACTTGATCGGCCAAAGCCAGTTTTTACGCGGCCTGAATCCGGCAAACTATGCCAACGCCAATTTTGGCGTTCCCACCGTCTCGGATATTTTGCAGGAACTGGAAAAACCCGGCCGCGACCCGCGTCCGGAGTTTAAAAGCGTACAATTCAAGGATGGTGTTGAGAAAATTACCGATCTTGAACCCGGCATGACTTTAGACGGCGTCGTGACCAATGTCGCCAATTTCGGTGCTTTTGTGGACATCGGCGTACACCAAGACGGTTTGGTGCATATTTCACACCTGGCGGACGACTTTGTTAAAGATCCGCGTAGCGTCGTAAAAACCGGCGATATGGTAAAAGTACGTGTACTGGAAGTGGATGTAGCACGCCAGCGTATTTCTCTAAGCATGCGAAAAAACGTGGATGCCGGTGAGATTATTCCAAAAGAAAAACCGCAAAAAACTGCTCATAAACCCAAACAACAACCCGCGCTACAGAACAGCATGAGCAGTGCATTTGCCAAGGCGTTGAAAAAGTAAACAGTTCAGGGCTCTGCTATACTTTCGAGCGATTGTCGGTCGAAGCGGTAAATCCGACTCGACCAACAGATTCTCAAATCCATTCTCATATACAGGATCAGTTATGAATCGAAATACTCGCGCCCTGACCACTGTTTTATTCGCAGCTTTTCTAATGACCAGCTTGCCAAGCCTAGCGGAAGAGGCCGAAACCTATGGCGAAACCTTCGGGCGAAAACTGACTACCGGCCTCGCCAACATCACCACATCTTCCCTGGAAATACCGAAAAACATTATTTTAATCAATAATCAAAGCAATGTTATTTACGGCTTTATCGGCGGGACTTTTAAAGGGTTATTGAACATGGGAGGAAGAATCGGCGTCGGCGTGCTGGATTTGGTTTCCTCGCCAATCCCTACGCAGCCCATCGTCTATCCTTTATATGTTTGGGACAATTTCAACGCGGAAACCACCTACGGCAAAGCCTTCCGCCCCAGCAATTAATTACTTAATTTTGTGGTGGAGCATTCACCTACTCCACCGTCAGATCAAGCAACCATCTTCAACTCACTCATACCGTTGGCTTTTTTTACCAATTCAATCTGCGTTTTAATGCGCTTTTTTACCCCTTCGACGTGGGAAATTACACCGACCGTTTTCCCTTGAGTCTTCAAGCCTTCTAAGGCACTCATTGCCAGATACAGGGCTTCCGCATCTAAATTACCAAAGCCCTCATCCAGAAACAGTGAATCGATCGCCTTACCGTTGTTGGCAATCTCAGCTAGCGCCAAGGCCAAAGCCAAACTGACCACAAAGCTCTCCCCGCCAGACAAGGTTTTCGGCAATCGCCGTAGATTTTTTTGTTTGGTATCTTCAACCTCTAACGCCAAACCATTATCACTAGCCAAACTGCGAATATAGTAACGTCCGCTTAGTTTTTCCAAAATCCGGTTGGCTTGCGACAACAAATTATCCACCAACAACTGTTGAATACGCCGCCGGAAACCACCCTGCTCGTCGTTAATCAACTTCATTTCCGCTTCGGCTTGCGCGTGTATCACCCTTTGCTCAGCCAAAAGCGCCTGAAGGCTCTGATATTTTTCTTGATAAGCTGACTGTTTATCCAGCTTAGTTTCCAACGTAGCTACTTCTTGTTCGGCTATATCGATTTTCTGGGATAGCTGACGTTGCATTCCCAAAAGATCGGCTTCGTTTAAATTGGCCGGCATAACCGCCAATTCATTTTGTAAATCGGCTGACAGTTTAGCCAGTTCTTCGCCGATTGCTGCCAATTGCGTATTTTGCTGTTCCAGCTTTTGCTCAATTTCCGCCCGCCTATCGATCAGCTCTAAAGCCGACCGTAAACTATCGACATCAGCAAAAACGCCACCCGCAATTTTATTAGCTAGAACTCGCCGCATTGCATCTAGTTCGAGTTGCTGGGTGGCTATTTGCCGCTCCAATTCGACGATGAGTTTTTGCTTCTCCAGGATAACTAAATGCAAACCCAGCGATTCTTCCGTTTGCAAGCTAGTCAAAGCGTCAGCCGTCTGCTCCTGATAACTGGCTATTTTTGCTTGGCTGGCTTGCAGTCTATCTTGCAAGCTAGCAACTTCCTCCAGCAAGCCCTTCTGACGTAACTCGCGGATTTGGTAATCCTGGCGCCGAGTATTGAGCTTATCGAAGACTATATTTTCTTTGCCTTTTCCTGGTAACTTCTCACCCAATAAAGCCAACTGCTTTTCCAGTTTATCAACAAGCGCCTTTTGCTCCGCCGTACGACTAGCGAAAAGCTGTTCGGATTCGATGTATTCCTGAGGCCGATTACGCCAAGTGGCATCAAGTTGCTCCACCGACGCCGTTAATTTTTCTACCAAAGCGTGCTTGGCTTCTAGCTCGGCCGTCCACTTAGCCACATTACGCTGTAACTGCGCGTGATCATTGACCAGGTTTTTGATTTTCTCCAACTCCTGGGCTTCTGCGTCCCACAAGCGTTTTTGCAAAGACAAATTATTGATGTCCAGCTCCGCACTGACGGCGTTTAAACGGTTGCTCAAAACCAACCATTGCGAGCGCATTTGCTGCAATCTTTGCTGCCGAGCTGACAATTGACTACCTTGCTTTTTTGCCACTGCCAACTGCCCGGAGACACTATCGATAGCCGCTTTTAAGGCCTGCATCTTGCCGCGCTGATCGACTAAGGCTTTTTTAGAGTTGGTTTGGATTGGCGGTTTAGAAATATAGGGATGATCTAAGGAGCCACATAAAAAACACGGTTTACCATCAACCAACTTGCCGCGATCACCGCTAAATTTTTTCAGCAATGCCTCATTCAGCACGGCTTGCTCCAAGGCTTTGCCGATATTCTCTTCACGGTCCATCTCGTCTCGCAGGGCATCCAGCCTGGCTTGCAAGCGAGTCTCATCGGGCAGTTCCGGCGCTTTATTACGAGAGAACCAACTAAAAAAACTTTTTTTGGTAAATTTGGCATTAACCGCAGCCAGCGAGTGCAGTTCCTGAAAATCATTGACCCGTGTTTGCTGCTCTACCAGTAACTCCTTCAACTCCTCGAAACTTTTACCTTGCGCCAACTCCAGTAGGGTTTTACGTGCAGCTTCAATACGCTCATTCAAATCGGCAACCGCCGTTTTAGTATCGCGTAAAGCAGTCTGGTTTTTTTTCAGCGCCGCAGTCGTGTTTTTAGTCCAATTGGCTTGAGTCTTCTGCTTACCGGCCAACTCCACCAGTTCTGTCCGAAGATTACGTAACTGCACCACGTCGGGAAAGTCAGACTGCAAACTAGCATCCACCTGATGATCTTGCAACCAGCCGTCTATTTCCGCAAGACTGGCCTTTCTTTCGTCCAATTGCTGTTGCAGCTTCTGCACCAGTTCGGCTTCACGCGGCAACTCCAGCTTCAGATCACCCACTTTCAATTTCAGCGCATCAATAGCCTGTTTTTGCTCCTCTACGCTTTTACCGTTCAGGCTTGGGACGATTGCGTTACTGACATCTTCACCAAGTTGGCGCTGTAGCGCATTCAGCTCCTGACGATAAGCATCCAAGGTCGCCTGACTCTGGACAATCTGTCCCTGCTTACCATCCAATAAAATTACTTCTTCGCGAAACTGCGTCGCTTGCTGAAAATCGGCAATTTTCTGTAAATCGTCTTGTAACAGCTTAATTTGCGCTTCAACTTTCTTTGACTGTTCGAGAAGTTGTCTTTGGAGCCCTTCTAGCGAATGAATGTTTTCGATTGTCAGTAGCTGCTGTTGCAACTGTTTTTGTTGGTTTTTTAACTCAGCAACTTGATCCTTGAAATCCTGTAAGTCATGCTCGCCGGCTTGCAAGGCTTCCGGACTGAGTAAAGGAATCAGATCAATATCCTGTTGTAGTTGCGTTAAACGACTGAGCGATGTGTGAAAGTTACCTTCAGTCCGCTGCCGATACTCAACATAGATCTGGGTACCGCTGATTTTTTCCAGAATGTCCATGCGCTCGCTATCCAGCGCATTTAGAAAAGCCGCAAAGTCGCCCTGCGGCAAAACCATGGATTTGCTGAATTTATGAAAGTCCATGCCCGTCAATTCGGCAATTTTGGTCCGTACTGTATTTGGTGTCCTGGCGAGTAACTCCGAATCATCGTTTAACTTAGTCAAGCTCATTTCCGGCTGTAAAACCTGATCTTGATTTGCGTCAGCAGGCCGTTTTACCTGCCATGAGGAACGAAACCTCTCGCCGTCCAAAGCAAATTCAACCTGTGCATAACTATCGTTTGCCTGCTTGGTGATTACATGTTCTGCAGGCTTGTCGAAACGAAAAGTTTCTCCGTATAGGCCTAGCGTAATCACATCAAGGATACTGGTCTTACCGGAGCCGTTAGGGCCAGTGATAGCAAACACACCGCTGTCGGCGATAGGTCCCTGGTCGAAATCGACTCGGCCTTCACCTTCCAGTGAATTGATATTTTTGAAGACGATATTGAGTATCCGCATAATCCCAGGCTTTAAGGGCTGTTGGTGGCAACTTGCTCAAACTAGAATAGCATTAGGCTAATCCTAGCAAATTGGATTGACAATCTATGCGGGTATTTTAGTGAATTTGAATTGGGGCTGCTGGATAATATCTGTTGGTCTCATTGCGGCGCCGTCGTCGGCACAGCAACTAATTTCTTGCGATGCATTGCATCTCTAAGCGTTTGGAACTCCTGAGCATCAAACCCGTTTGCATTACCAAGGCTTTCCGCATGTCGAATCACATTTTCAGCATGATCGAATTCGTTGAGCGTTACAAATAAATAAGCTTTTTCCGCGTAGAAATACATTCTTTCAGGAGACAGGGCAATTGCTTTATCTACAAACTCAAGTGCGCGGGCCGCATCCCCCTGATTGAAATAAATCTTTGCCTTGATCAGATAAATCATCGGGACATCAAAATAACTGGGTTGGGCTAACACCGCATCAATCCAATCCGTTAAATTTTCAGCGATATTTTTGCACTCATAGTCACCATTAATCAGGCAGTTCGCGGCGCTGCGTAGACCGAGCATAGTACGAAGTGGATATGTTTTTGCCGTTATCCGTCGCAGTATCTCTTCATGAATACGCCCTTTCAAAGCCTCCATATAGCTACTATCAAGAACAAGTGGCGCGTCATAAGATTGAGGTAACGCAATATTTTGCTGATCTTTACTAACATCGTGATAGTAGATCAATCTGTTGAGCTCCATAAAGACCTCCAATAATGTAGAAACTTCAAAGGTATTTAGTTGCGCGGCAATGAGATAGTGGTTGTAGGTTTCCACATTAGGCCCATGCTTCAACTCAAGACTATTTGCGTAAACGCTGTTGGTCCGTGCTGATTGCGGATGATTGCGCACCTCGAAGTAACTAAAACTGTCCAGACTGGACCAAATTGATGAGCGAGCGTAAGTAGCAAGCGCCAAACTAATAACAATGCAGGCATAAAGCGAATTAAGCATCCACTCGCTTACTCTTTTAACAAAAATCTCATAAACCGAGACCACACCACCAATAACAATGCCAATGCTAGGTAAGTAATTACGGTGTTCGTATATCAACTCTAACGGATAAATAGTAGATTCGATGCTATGGCCGACAAAAAACCAAAGGATGCCAAAACTTAGAAAGGGTATTTTTCTGCGGAGACTGTTGTTAAGTGCAACAACTATCAGAAAAATAATGCCAATCATTGATAGCAATGTGCTCGCAGGTTCCAACAAACCTTTGCTTAACGAAAAGTCATCATGAAACAAGCCTAACTGGGTATTGTCTGGATAGAACAACAAACCAAGGTAATAAAACAAAATCCTGCTCTCAGTCATGACTCGTTCTAATAACGTAAAATCACGGAACTGATAGCCACTCAAAATATACTCAGGATGCTTCCACAGATAACCAGCACAAAACAATATAGGAATGACTACGGTAATAGCATAGTAACTGTAAATTTTATTTCGAAGCGCCCGCTCAGAGACTGCCGGCATTAGCGTCAACTCACAGACGACAATCAACAATGGCAGTAGCAGCGAATTTTCCTTTGCTAACCCCCCTAGCGTAACACCAAAGAAACATCCGACCGCCATATGCACGATTCCACTAGGTTTTTCTAAATTTAAGCGGCCCCTAAGAAAAACTAAAAAACCACTCAACATAAAAAAGCAGGCCATACTGGTCATCCTTTGCACCACATACAAAACTCCGGTTAGTTGCAATGGATGAACGGCCCAAATTAGGGCTGATAGAAAAGCTAATTTTTGCGCCGGGTAGCTAGGCGCGGCGATAGCTATCAATAAGCGGCTTAAAAAAAACACCAAAAAACTGTTAAGTATATGAATACCTATGTTCGTTAGTTTATAAGCAGTTCGATCAAAATTTTTTCCAGCAAAATAATAATTCAATGCAAAACTTAAACTGGCTAATGGGCGTTTCAATGCGCTACTCGTATTTGCACTCCATGCCGATAATAAGGACTGGCTATTCAATCCATTTAGGGTTATTCCAGTATTATCTAAAATATTCGGATAATCGTCGGCCAAAAATGGGCCTGTTCTGCCAGGCGCATAAACGCTTAAAATCAATAGGCACAAAAAAACCAGTTTTAGCCAACTTGCTTGCCACCATTGCCTGCCAAGTTCATTTGTAGGGATCATAATCGCGTTTCATTTCAGAACATTGCCTTAAAAAAAAGGGGCTTTTCAGCCCCTTTCAGCATTTGTTAAAAGCTCATTGATCAATTAAGTTTTAGGATGGAATTTTGGTGTAACTGTTGTATCTGTTGTACTTGGACTAATTACCCATTGCATACCAGCTCCTTGGGTGCATGTTCCGACATAAGTTAACTTGTTTGTCGTACTCGTCACTGACGACCCTATAGTCGTATATGTAATTAATACACTTGCAGTGGCTGAAGACGATGATGTAAGCACAACTGAATTAACGTACTTTCCTTTGATAAGAGTAGATGTAGCCAATCCGTAATGCCCGTTTGTGTAGGTAGTTGTTGATGATCCCAAATCTTGTTCGCTACATGCCACGCCGGCAGCCGTAAAGGCAGGAGAAGCCAGACTTGGACCTTCAGATATCTTGGATTTAACGGTGTAATCTTGGTAAGCCGGAATCGCGATAGCTGCCAGAATACCGATGATGGCGACCACGATCATTAACTCGATCAAGGTAAAACCTTGTTGTACTTTTTGCATTTGCTTATTCATAACCACCTTCTTTTTTATGATGAACGGAACTTAAAACTCTCAGACTTATTAACAAATAGCATGCCAATTATCTTCCGAACAGAATAAAACAATAAAATTAAGCCTATTCCAGATACATTTCAAAGCCTTACACAACGCCCTTACAAATAAACAAAGGCAATATTCCCGTAGCCACAACCTTATCAAAAAAGTAGTTTTTGTTCATAACTGACGTTTTTTGTCACCCCTATAAATCGCTAAATAATTCAGGGATGGTTGACTACAAACTCTTACCGACAAACCAAAGCTCCAGCATCATCAACATCCACACTAAATCGCCGTAGTAGGCCGCATGCACACTTTGATGCATCTCGATAGCATGATCCAAAAAGTCCGGTTTAAAAAACTCGCGCCGCTTCAAATCATTTATTGCGCCATAAGCCAGCTGCTTAAGCGGCTGATGGTCCTTCAGCCAAACGCCGAAAGGCAACCCAAAGCCGTGCTTGGGCTTGTTGATAATTCGTTCCGGTAAAAAATCCGCCATCGCTTGCTTGTAAAACCAGCGCAGTTTTTGCCCTCGCAACTTGTCATTCGAGGGAATTCGGCAAGACAAGTCGAGAATGCGTCTATCCAACAAGGGGTAGCAAACTTCAACACCAGCCATTTCGCACATTCTATTGACTTTGACCAAATCGTTATCGTGGAGCGTATTTTTCCAATCCAGATACAACATACGGTTCAAGGTACTAGCGGACTCCGGCCGCCAATAGTCTTCCCTAAACTGGCGTAAGGGCGCAGAAGTATCAATTTCCGCTAAAAAATCAGCTTGAAAAATGTCTGCCGCAGCATGCCTATGCAAAAAATTGTAATCCTGGAGGCGGTCTGGCATCGCTGCGTTCGCTTGATCGATATAGCGTTTTGCCTTAAACGGTAGTTTCTGTTTGGCTATTACATCCGGCAAGTTATTTAATGTTGCTTCGAGGCCAGCGCTGAGGAATTTTGGCAGGCGATGATAACTCTCGAATAACATTTGCTTGGCATAGCGCTCGTTACCCGCAAAAATCTCGTCCCCCCCATCCCCCGCGAGCAAACGATCAACACCATGATCCTTAGCCAACTTGGCGCAATAATACGCTGCCAAGGCCGACGCATTGCCAAACGGCTCATCATAGTAAGCCGCTATTGCCGGCACGGCATTGACGGTATCCTCGGGCGTGACGTAGTACTGGTGTTGCCGCGTGTTGAAACGTTGCACTGCAATATTGGCGTACTCGATTTCATCATAGCCGTCAGCGTCAAAACCCATCGAAAAGGTTTTCGCCTTGCCTGGAAATACCTTTGCCAAGGCCCCCGCCACACTGGAACTATCCAGCCCACCACTCAGAAACGCGCCGGTATTGTCTTCAGTATCGGCCATACTTCTGACCGCTTCGATTAACTGCTGCTGCAATTCCAGGCCGGCTTGATGCAAATTGCAGGATTGCTCACGAAATACCGGTAGCCAATAGCGTTTTAAGCTGATTCGTCCGTTGTGATAAACCAAGCACTGCCCACCTTCCAGCTTTTTAACTTGCCGATAAATCGTTGTAGGGCTGGGACAATGGTTGAGATAGATGTAATCAAATACCGCTTGCGGCGCAATGTCGTTACTGACCTGAGGATGACGCACTACAAAATCGGCACTTGAACCGAATATTAGGCCATCGGCGATTTCTGCGTAATAGATGTTACTGAGACCAATCGGATCGGTAGCCAACATCAGCAGCTGCTGATTGGTATCGATAAGCAGCAAGGTATCAGCTTCCGGCAAACCGACTAAAAAATCGACACCGCGACTTAAATAGGCATCCCACAAACTCTGCGAGCGACCTGATCGCGAACCGGACTGCGGGACGAGCAACAACACCCCATTACTGTCCGTCATATCGGTCGCAGCGGTTGAAAAAGCGAAGTTCTGACCATGCCGAACATTAAATATTGAATCCGCCGCCGTCATTTGCCCCAGCAAAGCGATAGATTCATCTTTCTGGAGACCGCTCCCCATCCATCCTGCAAATTTTGTCATAGTGATCGATATAGTTATGCCTTGACGTGACTAATCACATAACGGAACTTTCCTGAACGTTCCTTGGGAATGTAATCGGTGTATTCGATATTGATGGTAACGGCTTGTCCTAAACGTTTTTTAAATTCGTCGACGATTTTTTGTTCGTAAGCCGCTTGATATTTTAGGGTTTTAACAATTTGCACAGTGGTTTTATCCAAACTATCTTGGGTGATTTTAAAGGAATCAACGCCTTCTAAATCTCGCAAGACATAAATCAATGCCAAGCCATGCAATACTGTTCCATCCTGAGCAACTACAAAATCGGTGGTTCGACCTTGAATCTCCTCCAGCACTGGTAATCCGCGCCCGCAGGCACAGACTTTATCCGACAATATTCCCATATCGCCGGTACGATACCGAATAAACGGAAAATCTCTGGTTGCCATATGCGTAACCACAATTTCACCGAGCTCTCCGTTAGGTAAAGGCTGGCCTTGTTTGTCTACAATCTCGACGACAATGTCCTCAGCGGTAATATGCATACTGCCTTTGGGACACTGATGCGCGATAAAACCGGCATCACGCCCGCCGTAACCATTCGCGACCGGACAAGCAAACACGCTTTCTATTTTTGTCCGCTGATGATCGTACAGCCGTTCCGATGTCACGAAAGCCACTTTAATCCCCAAATTATGCAATGCCACGCCCCGCTTCTCAGCATGACTGGCAATGTGGGCCAACGCAGAAGGATAACCAAATAACATTTTCGGACGAATCTGCTGGATTTGTCGAACAAAGCCGTCCAACTTCTCCGACGACATTTCGAACGCCGGAATCAAATGTGTACGCAACAATTTATCGCGTAACAAGCGAATTTTATCTTGCGCCCCTAGTTCGATTGGAGATCCCCAAATTACTGCTTCCGGATCACCTATATCCACACCCCACCAACGGGTAGCTCGCCACTTTGCCGCGACATCATGACTAACTCGGCGGCTACCGATGTAAAAAATCAATGGTTCTCCACTGGAACCGCCAGTGTTGAAACGTGCGAGTCTTTTAGCATCATCCGCTCTCATTTCATCAAGATGCTGTCTGATTTCCGGCTTACTTAACAACGGTAGCTCGGCTAATTTTTTCACACTATCAAGGTTCGCCGGATCAAACCCCAAGTTAGCGAACAACTGCCTGTAGTAAGGCACATGAATTTGTACGTCTTGCAGAAACGCGCGTAAATGTTGCAATTGCAACTGCCTAATCTCGTCGGGTTTTAGCCACTGACTGCGCTCCATGCCGCGCCTAACTTTGACGGTACTATGCTTTTTTAAGGCTTCGTGAAGCGGAAAGATTACCGTTGAACAAAAAGACGTATAAAAGCTCATGACCTCACCAGTTTTTTAAATTCCGCCAACAAAATATCCACCCGCTTATCCCAAGAGTTATCAGCCGCATAATTTACAAGCGCTTGCCGGTCCCACTGCCGTTGCAAAGCATGTTCAAGCGCCATTAACAATGCGTCAGCATCCCCAAACGACACGATAGTACCCAATGTTTCATCAGCAACCACCTCGCGATTGCCGCCAACATCGGTGCTAATTACCGGCAAGCCGCAAGCCATAGCCTCCAGAAACACGTTAGCCCAGCCCTCGTTGGCAGTAGCCAGCACAAACAAATCGGCTGCCGATAATGGGCCAAGCAATTGTTCTGCAGGCAAAGCCCCAAGAAAACGCACATGTTGGTCAATATTCAGCGTTTCAACTTGTTGCTCCAAGCGACTGCGAATATCGCCTTCCGGACTAGCGCCTCCGACGATCAAGTATAGCAATCGCGGGTATTTTTCGATTAATGCCGGCAAAACTTCGATCACTCGGTGAAAACCTTTTCTATCGACCAATCCGCCGACCGAAATCAGTACTTGGGCGTCTTCAGGAATTTGCCAATGTTGCCTTGCCTGTTTTTTATCAATAGGAAAAAATTTCGCGGTATCGATGCCGTTGCCGACCACCTGGATTTTTTTCGCGTCGGCGCCTAAATCCACTACGTGCCGCTTTAAAGAATCCGATACCGAAAATACTCGGGAGGCATCATTAAGAGCTTTTAATAATCGTTGGCGGCGACTGGGAATTTTAGACAACGGCACCTCTGTGCCGCGTAAAGTGATGGTGACCGGCACCTTAAACCATTTCCCGAGTAACGTGGCCGCATAACCGTCAGGGTATGCGAAGTGCGCATCGATCACATTAAATACGAAGCTCTTTTTTAATTGACGACAAATCAAAAAACTACAGATTGCCATAAAAAAGCCGTCCCAAGAACGTCCGATTCCGGGTATCGATAAAAAGCGCGGGAAATAGACAGAAATACCGTCTTGATTTTCGTATTTATCCGGTTGCGGCCGATAATTCGGTTTAAACCATTGAATCAGGCTTTGCAGTGGGAACCAAGGCACCGGGGAAATGATTACTAAAGAACAATGACCGGCCACTTTGGACATGCGCTCGCGAATAAAAACGCCAGCGTTAGGCCTGACACGACTGGGATACAAAGAACTGAAAACAATCAGCCTTGGCGAGTTATCGGCCATCGTTACCCGCCATTATCCTGCCGTAAACAGCCTGATAATGACTGACACTGCGCTGCCAATTACGCTCTTCTTCGACATAGCGCCTACCGGCTCGCCGCACCTGCCCCCATTGATCTTGCTGATCGAGGACCGCCAACACCGTTTGCGCCAAAGCTGTCTTATCCCCAGCCTTGAAGAGATAGCCAGTTTCCCTGTCTCGAATTAACTCATGATGCCCACCGACATCCGAAGCCACCAACAAGCGGCCTTGCGCCATGGCTTCCAGCGGTTTTAAAGGTGTCACCAAATCGGTTAAGCGCATCGCCAAGCGCGGATAAACAAAGATATCGACCAGATTGTAATAGCGCTGCACTTGATCGTGAGCGACACGTCCGGGCAGAATGACGCAATCCTGTAAGCTCAGCGCCTCAATTTTCTGCAGGATTTGTTGCTGTTGCGGCCCACCGCCCACTAACAACAAACGCACATCAGGCTGCTGTTCGATAATGGCAGGCAATGCATCCAGCAATAGCAACAACCCCTCATAAGCATAAAAAGACCCGATAAAACCGAGCACAATTTTGCCGTTCAAATCCAACTCTACTTGCAAATCTGGCTCGGCGGCCTCGCCGTAGGTAAATTTATCGATATCGACGGCGTTGGGAATCACGGTAATTTTTTCCGCCGCGACTCCGCGGCCTATGATATCCCGGCGCAGACCTTCGCAAATAGTCGTCACCGCATCGGCACGCTTAAAAACATGTGTTTCCAATGCCTTAGTCAATCGGTAACGTAAACTACCTTCATGGGTGGTGCCGTGATCGACGGCCGCATCTTCCCAAAATGCCCGGCATTCGTAGACCAACGGCAATCCGTATTTTTTTGCTACTTTTAAGGCCGCAAGCCCGTTCAACGCGGGCGAATGGGCGTGCAGAATGTCCGGTTTGATCTGCGGAATAATTTCATCCAGCCGTTCCGCCAACGACTGTACGATGGCCCATTGATTTAAAACCGGCAATTTCGCCGCTAAACCTTGTGGGATAACAGATCGATAAAAGGTCAGCCCATCAACGGTTTCAATGGGAGCTTCCGCGACTTGATGTTTGGCGGATGTGACATGAAACGTCTCCCAACCCAGTTTGCGTTGTTGCTCGAGAATCGCACGAGTACGGAAGGTGTATCCGCTGTGCAACGGAATGGAGTGATCCAATATGTGTAATATCTTCATGTCAAGAACGGGTTAAGGAATATTCCTATTGGCAACTTGCCGGGTTCGACATGATTGCCATGGTTTATGTTGTTTTAGTATTGTCAGCCAGCCGAAACCACGCCTTTCTGATTAAATGCGGCACTAGTATATACAAGGGCATTTTTAACCAATGCGAGCGAAGAAACAACAGCCAACGAGCAAAGCCGGTCAGGCTATCCATGCAGCTAGAATGGTGTGGTTTTAGGGCTTGCGAGAAAAGATAGTCCATAACTCGGTTTTTTCCGCCTCCCGCGTAGATGGTAGAAGCCTCAATGACACTATCAGGAACCGGAGTTGCCAATATTTTGGTGGCATAACGGAGGGCGTAAAACAAGGGCTTACCCAATCCCAACATTTCCGCTCGATGATGCAGGTTTTCCCAAAAACGCAGATCGTTGCCACTAAATTCGCGTAGGAGCAAATCGATGTCGCTCAAATCGCGCAAACCATTTTCAAACTCCCCTCCCCAGAACAAATGGCTGGCACTATGGAGAACCATATCCTCGGGGGCCAAAACCCAATAATCGGTATCGGTTATCTTGACAGCGGCTTTTAGCAACAACTCAGCATCAGGATATAAATTGCAGGTTTGCGGAAGTATATTGTGGTGAATATCCAGCGAAGTCCCACGCTTAATATGCCTTAGCGGCGGCAATTCATGCATCCACTGCTCATAATAGCGCTGATCGTAATTATCCATCGATTCAGGAAGCCATCCATGCCATTTCAACGCATCTTTGACCTGTTTCAACTGAGTCTTCGGCACCAGTATATCAATATCGCTGAATACGCGTCCCAAACCAGCATTCAATCCGGATGCTGAATAAGCGGTGCCCTTCAACAAAATCAACCGAATATTCAAAAGCTTAAAGACCTGCAATAGGTTATGTAGCTCCCAATTGACGATACGCTTTTGAGACAACCAATAAGTCTCGGCTGATTCAAGATGATAATAAAAAGGCTGTGGAGGACTGAACAATCGAAATTTTTTCTGGAAAAATGCCAGTCTGGCCAATACTCCGGCGCTTCTTGCTTGCCTTAACAACAGCTCCCAATCGGCATTCGAGTCAGTACCATCCTTCGCCTTGACCATCAAGTATTCATTCAACAAATCAGGCATCATGCGACTCTCTAGCGTACATCATCCAATAATTGCACAAATAAATCAGACGCTTGGTTAAAATCGCCATCGTAAATAAAATCATACGCCTGACAGCTGTTTACCAGACCCACCATGGTCTCAAAACCCTGCGCACCTAGTACACTGTAATTGAATGAAAGGTCCGCCAGCCGCATGAACGCCTCGGCCTTTGGCACCGCAGATAAACTCAAGGATGATTCTGCTCGATACTTCGGAAATACAACCAAGCATGGCAGGGCGGTTTGGTCAGCTTTTGACACCGATTCGGAGGGCGGCTTCATCAGACAAACCGATCCTTTCAAAGTATCGTGAACAACAGGACTGAATTGGCAAAATGGAAAAGTATCCGCGATCACCGATATAGATTCGTTTTTCAAACTAACTGGACGCGGCACAGGAACAACATACCCGGTTGCTCGATTCACCAAAGTTAGTTCATCAGATAATAGTCGCCAACCGTTGTTGATTAATGCTGCACACAATGTGCTCTTACCCGACCCCGGCGCACCAGGTAAAATTAATGCTTTACCGTTTCGTTCCACCACGGCGGCGTGAACAATTAGAAACCGGTGTGAGTAACCGGATATACACCAATTCAACCCCCATTCAAAGAATGGAAATGCCTGCGCATAAGGTAAAGGCTTGAAGGGAATAAATTGATCAAAGGCAAATAGCACCTGTTTGCGAAAGAAACGTCTTACGCCCGCAGGCTGAATTAAGCGGATATAAAAGTCGCAAAAAGTATCTGGGGGTAATATCGGATAGGCAGAGTAAAGCTCAATGATACCCTGCTGAACTGACGGTATAGCAGAATGAATTCTAATTGAAAAAGGGCCAATCCTGATAACAAACTGCCCAGACGCTATCAAAGATGAAGTGGAATTAGGTCCGCGCAAAATATTTATATATTTTCAACAACTTGAATGCTCTGCAACACGCCTAACATGCCCGCTAAAGATTGCTGATCAATTCTCTGCAGACCTGCATCAATAGCCATATTTAGCAAGGTTGATTCACTAATCGGTGCTTGAGAATGCATAATTGTCAATAATATTAAGCTCGCCTCCTCATCTAGACGATGAGTTTCTCCACTACCGTGATGAAAAACTATGGCCTGCTTATCAAGCAATGCTATCTGAACAGGAAAACTTGAGGAAAGAGTCCAAGCCACAAATTAAAGAGGAACCAGACTTCTAAGTAACTCCTTAGCTCCATCAGAGTTAGAAATCAACAAACTTCCATCATAAAAAGTATTAGCGGAATTAATAGCTAAAAGGTAGAGCTTTTTGATCTCATCGGAATTCACATCAGGTATCAATCCATTTATACTGGCATTAAGATAATCAATGCTCGCAGCGCCTCTTAGATCGACACTAGGAGCAGAAAACAATGTTTGAAAAAATGTTGTTGCAGCTGCGGTCGAACCAAATACGGATGAAAAAGTCGTGGCATCATACGTTTCTGTGGTTGTACCACCGCCAGTAGTAGTTGAGGTCTTTGGAAAGTTAGCAACTATAAGCTCACACATTTTAATCTGGGCACTCGATGTAGCAGTCACTAAACTACCCGCACTTTCGCTAGTGTATTTGTAATATTTATAAGTAAGATTGGAGGTTGAATTCCCCGACCAAGATTTCTTAACTTGAAATGGATTGACCCTCGCTGAAATCCAGTCGTTGATATTTGGATGTGTGCCATATTGAGTATTTACATCAACGGTATCGACATTACCTCTCCAGGCTAACGCTGTATGTCCAGCTCTACAAACCGACATATCCTCGGAATGACTCGACACATTGCCTGATTGCACTCCTGAGATAGTACACTGATACACACTGCCTAAGGCGGTCTTGCTTGTGAGGGTCATTAAAACCGGCGCAATCACACCAGCTTTCGCGAAAGATCTTCTGGATTTATCAAGTGGTTTAGCAACGTGCTGGGATTCTTCTGCAGTACGTTTCTGTTCATCTATTCTGTTCATCTGGAACCCTCTTACATTAAACTTTGAATTGGTTCGCACTCTAGCAAAATACCTTGTATCTGTCTATTGCACACAGGTACAGATCCAGAATTTGAAAGTCGATCATTTAACTATTTCGAATAAACGCTTCAAACATCAGCAATGACCAAATCGACGCGCTGTAATCGCGCAGCCCGGACTGATGCTGAGTAACCAAATGATGCAAATAAGCGTCATCGAACCACCCTGTGCTTTTCAGAGTTTCCCCCAGCAAGGCCTGCTGCACTCGCCCCTTTAATGGCCCTCTAAACCAGTTACTTAATGGCACCGCAAAACCCATTTTGGGACGATAAAGAATATCATTAGGCAGATAAGGTTCCAATGCCTTCTTGAATAGATATTTACCTTCTCGCCCATGCAATTTTAAATCAGGTGGCAAGGTTGCCATCCATTCCACTAACTTGTGATCCAGCAACGGTACCCGGACTTCCAAGGCATGGGCCATACTAGCCCGATCAACCTTAGTCAGAATATCTCCAGCCAGGTAAGTTTTCAAATCCAAATATTGCACCATTGACAATGGATGATCAGGAGCTTGCTGACTATACCGACGGAATACTTCAATAGCTTGATAACCCTGCAACTCGCTCTTTAGACTATCGCTAAATAATTGGCTGCGCATGCCGTTGGAGAGTACCGAGACACTGTGAAAATAACCTGCCATCGAATCTCTACCAATAGACTCGAATGTTGTTTTTGCCCGTAAAACCTTGGGCGCCCAATCCAGCTTTGGATATACCTTGCCCAAAGCAGAGAACAAAGGCATCCGCAACGCATCAGGCAATAATGCCCTCATCCTCTCTTCATAGGTATGCCAGCGATAGCGCCTGTAGCCAGCCAGATTCTCGTCGCCGCCGTCGCCAGATAACACCACGGTCACCTGCTTCTTGGCCAACTCGCAAACCCGGTAAGTAGGTAAGGCAGAGCTGTCGGCATAGGGCTCGTCATATAAACCGGACAACTGATCAATCAAACTAAAGTCTTCGGGATCGACTTGTTCGACTCTATGTGCAGTGTGATAGCGGTCCGCAACCTGAGCGGCGAATTGCGCTTCGTTAAATTTAGGATCGCCAAAGGAAATCGAACAAGTATTGACCGGATCTTTGGATAGTCCTGCCATCAATGCCACGACACCACTGGAATCGACGCCGCCAGACAGAAATGCCCCCAATGGCACGTCAGCGACCATTCTAATTTTCACAGCCTCGCGCAAGCGCTCGATTAACTCTTCACCGGCTTCTACTGCGTTGCCCGCAGAGGCCGTCTGAAATTTAACATCCCAATATTGTTTAGGTCGAAAACCGTTCTGTCCTCGTTTAATCGTTAAACAATATCCAGGCTCAAGCTTGTAAACACCTTTATATATGGTTTTTGGATCGGGAATATAGCCAAAGCCGAAATAGTCCTCTACCGCAGTAGGGTCAACATTTTTTGGCAGTAAAGGGTGTTGTTTTAATGCTTTCAGTTCGGAACCGAAAATGAACTGACCGTTACTTAATTCAGCATAAAACAGCGGTTTTACGCCGAGACGATCTCTAGCCAAAAATAAGGTCTGCCGCGGCCTATCCCAAATTCCAAATGCAAACATGCCGCGCAAGCGTTCCACGCACGACTCACCCCAAACCTGCCAGGCATAGAGAATGACTTCTGTATCGCAATGCGTCCTGAAACTAAAGCCCAATGCCTCCAATTCTTCTCGCAATTCCGGAAAATTGTAGACCTCGCCGTTATAAGTCAACACCACATTGCCATCCTGACTATGCATGGGTTGTTGACCGCTGGACAAGTCAATAATGGACAGTCTGCGGTGTCCAAAACCCAAACCGGGCTCGGTATGCAAACCGCCTTCGTCTGGTCCCCGGTGGAACTGCGATTCGTTCATCCGCGACAACAAATTGCGGTCTATTTCACTAGCACCTGTAATATCGAAAATACCGACTATGCCGCACATATGAGTTCTCTCTGAATCATTTACTGCTTGTCATAAACTTGCCGATAGCGATCCACCATGCTATCGATTGAAAATTCCGCCTTAATCCGCCTAAGCGAAGCTGCGCCCAGTTGCTGCCGTTTGCTATCATCCAACGCCAAATCACGCATCGCGAATGACAATCCCGCTACATCCTCTTTTTCTACCAGGCATCCGGTCTTTCCATCCAGCACCAACTCGGGGTTACCGCCGACACGAGTTGCTATAACCGGCAAACCGCTAGCCATCGCTTCCAATATAGTATTAGAAATACCTTCGGCTTTTGACGGCAATACAAAAATATCCAGGCTACGCAGGATTTTGGCAATGTCGTTACGTTCGCCGGGCAACCAGACTTTATCGGCAAGACCGGCGACACTCAATAACTCAAACGCTTCGGCTCGCAAAGGCCCGTCACCAATCAAAAGCAATCGGGCAATTTGGGCAAATTCCGGGGATTGTTGACAAGCATCGATAAACGCCCTAACCAGCGTCAATTGATCTTTCACGCCGTGCATGCGCCCGACCGTACCGATCACCAGCTTTTCATGCAAATTCAGTGAGCAACCGTCCGGTATTTGTCTACTTCCGGCACGAGGATAAAACGTTTTGGTATCGACACCGTTACAGATTCGCGTGATTTTATCTGAAGAAATGCCCACTCGATTCAGCAGATAATCCTGCAAATGCTGCGACAAGGGAATAAAGCGATGGATAATTGAACCTAAAACCCGCCGCAACCATTGATATTTGACATTACTGCCATCCGGATCGAAGACATCCCAACCATGCTCGCCATGTACGCGATAAGGCACGCCGGCTAACAATGCGCAAATCTGATATTCGATAGCTGCTAAATTACGGGTATGCACGATAGAGGGCCGCCATTGCTTCAACAAGCGATAGACTGTATAAAACGACGCCCAATCCTGCCCTGGGCGCTTATGCAACTGATGAACAACCACATCTTGCCGCTTGATACGTTGGCTGAATTCGGTACTATCCGCCAAACAGATAATGGCGTGCCGGTAACTGCTTTCTGGCAAATTGTTAATGATATTGACCAGACCGTTCTCCAGACCGCCAATTCCTAACCGATAAATGATGTGCACGATTAACGGCGGTAACGGCTTGGACATTTATGCAGACTCGCCCGCTATCAATCGGCACAAGCGTTGGCCGTTCTGCTCCCAACTGAAATCGCTTTCTACATAGCGGCGATTGACGTCAGCCGATTCGACCGGCTGTTCCAAAAACTGTAAAACTTGGCTGGCAAAGTCTTCCGGAGCGTCGGTTATCGCTACCTGCAAATCCGCTCCACCAGGGATGCCTTCCATAGCCGCCGTAGTAACCACTATGGGCTTCGCCATCGCCATTGCTTCCAACACCTTGTTTTGAATGCCTCTGGCAATTCGCAAGGGTGCGACGACAACGTCAGCATAAGCTACATAGGGCCTGACATCATCAACCCTACCGGTCACAATGACGGCAGGATCTTTATCCGCCAGTTGCAACACTTCTTTGGCAGGCTTGGAACCCACTATATAAAAATATACATCAGGCAGGCTGCTTTTAATAATAGGAAAGACCTGCTCAGCAAACCATTTCACCGCATCGACATTGGCCCAATAATCCATGGCGCCGGTGAAAACAATAGTATTCTGCTCAGCCGGGAACGGCGACTGCCATGACAACTCCGGATCGAATCTTTCCGTATCCACTCCGTTGTTTACAAAACCAATTTTGCGAACTGATTCTGGTGCCAAAGTTTTAAACAAACCTGCTTCTTGTTCGGATACGAATATTGTCGCATCAGCCCATGCTGCGATACGTCGCTCATAGGCCAAAAGCTTTTCGGCTTCACGCCGGTAAACCCAATTGGCTGGCCAGCGCTTGCTGAAGGAATATTGCTGCCATTTGTCGGAATCTACATCGACAAAATCGGCTACACAATACAAGTTGGTATATCTCTCGACGTATTGCGCCATCGGCGATGAAAAAATCATCGCCCGCTCAATACACTGTTCGTTAATAGTCTTATCCACCCACTCTTGCAACCCACGGTTTCGGTAATACGGCAAACTCAAGGCTTCTCCACTCAACAAGCCTGCCAAACTTTTAATTTTACCGATCTTGGGATTTAATTCGATACAGCAAGTATCCGCACAGAAAGACTTTAAGGCGTCGAGATGCCGCCTGTCATCAGGATCATCGATAAAGGTACCGAGGAATATTCGGTATTCGGCGGCTAACGCCTGCAAAAAATGAAATGAACGAATCTTATCGCCCTTGTTGGGCGGATAAGGAATACGATGGACCAAGTAAAGTAATTTAGGCTTTTCCATTAGCCTAAGTCCTTGGCAAGCCAAGGGCCAATTAGCTGACTAAGCGGCAAAGGCAAACGCTTCCAAGCCGCAATAAACAAGCGGTATTTAGGATTTAGCGGATTGATTTCGGGTATTTGTTTGGCTTTAACCAGATCAACCTCGTAATAGAGCGGTTCCGGTTCAAAACCCCAGTGCTTTTTAAATCGATAAGAGCCCGTGCCAACTTTACTGCGACCATAATCGAAAATCTTGCAGCCCTTTTCCACCGCACGCCGCATCACTTCCCAATACATGAAATCGTTGCCTTTCAAATCACGGGCTGCGTCGGTGCCGCCGCCGTAATACGGCAAAACCTCGTCCTTGAAATAAAAACTCATTACGCTGGCCACTAATTGACCTTCGTGCTCTATCGTGAGCACCTCGCAACTCTCACCAAATACATCCTGCAAAATTTGAAAATATCTTTTCGGAAAAACCGGGGTGCCTAAATTCCGGACACTTTCGGAATAGGCGCGATACAAACGTTCGACATTATCGTCTATGACACTGGTAAGACCGGCTTTAATGCCAGCCCGCACCATTGCCCGCTGTTTACGCGGAATCGCATTCAGATTTTTTTCGACATCTGGATCGAGTTCTTTTCTAAACGTGACATAGAGTTCTTTGTGCGGCCAATCCGGGTGATGCTGTTGTCGACTTCTCATCTCCAGACTATCCACGCCCAATTCCCTAGCCAGTTGTTGTGCTTTGCTTTGTAAGCCTGCGAAGGCTTCATCATTGCTTGCGACAATTCCACCATAAACACAAAATGCGTTTGAAACCAAAGAATTACCAAACAACAAGCTATTGACATGAGTCAAGGGCAAAATACCGGTAATTTCGCCATCTTGCTCTGTGTAGTAATAATAGGTGCTATGTCCGAAAGCCTGCTTTATCACTTGCTGCCAGGCCGATAAATGAAAAAAGCTGCCATCGGCCGAAGCCATGACATAGTGATCCCAACGCTCTCTTTGGGAAGGCTCAAGTAATTTGATCATGACTGACTATGATGATGTGTCTGTTTGTTTGCTTAGAAACACGCTCTGCATGGTATCCCAAGCAAAATCAGCAAGTAAGCTGTTAAGGCGATTTTCCATTCGACCCAGATTCAGATAATGTCTAAAGCGGGTTTTAAATGACAGATCATGCTGCCGCGGTTGCTCTGGATCTATTTCCCAAGGGTGAAAATAAAAAATGCCAGACTGGTTTTCGCATTTGTTGAGGTGGCGATAAGCCCATTTCGAAAATTGATACGGATACAATCTAAAAAACCCACCACCACCACAGGGGATATTACGATTCAGAATTTTTAATGTAGTAATCGGAATTTCCAACAGTTTCGGCGCGTTGTCGGGCCGATAGGCGAAGCGAGGAGCTCCAGGCATACCGTATAAATCATGCTTGACCGGGTAAATACTGGAACTGTAGTGAAAGCCTTCATCCTCAAGGACTTCTAAGGCCCAAAGATTTTTGGCGCCAATTGAATAACTAGCCGCCCGATAACCCACAATTGGCTTACCACCAATATCTTCAAGAATCTGCCGGCTAATTCTAATGTCTTCCCGGAACTGCTCCGGTGTTTGTTCGGTTACGCGGGTGTGTTGATAACCATGCGATGCGAGTTCATGCCCATCATCGACAATCCGCTTAACCAACTGCGGGTAACGCTCAGCCACCCAGCCCAAGGTAAAAAACGTTGCTTTTACTTGATGTTGAGCAAACAAATCCAAAATTCTATGGGTGTTCCGCTCTACCCGGTGCGGCAATCTATCCCACTGGTCACGCTGAATATTCGCCTCAAAAGCCGAGACCTGAAAATAATCCTCGACATCGACCGTCATGGCATTAACCCGCACAGGCAAATTCATACAGTTTTACCTTGCCAACTCATAACGACGCACAATTTCATCGACGATGCGATCAGCCGCTTTACCGTCCCAATATTCCGGGACTCGACCACTCTTACCGCCAGTGTGCAAAATATCATCAACACATTGCATGATTTTGGCCGGATCGGTTCCCACAATAGTATTCGTTCCCTCGGTGATCGTGATCGGCCTTTCCGTATTTTCCCGCAAAGTCACACAAGGCACACCCAATGCGGTGGTTTCTTCCTGCAAGCCGCCGGAATCAGTCAAAACCAATTGGGCAGCTTGCATCAAACCAAGCATTTCCAGATATGCCACCGGCGGCAACATAATCACTCGCTGTTGCGGCAATAATTGCAGCAAACCCGCTTCCGCAATTTTTTGCTGTGTGCGTGGGTGAACCGGGAATATCACAGGGAGTTTTTCACTAATATCACCCACTACCCGAACCAAGCGCTCCAGTGTTTCGGGGTCGTCAACATTAGAAGGTCGGTGTAATGTTAATAAGGCGTAAGCTTTTTCCGAAACAACCTGCTTAGAACCGTATCGCTGCAATGTTTCCGCCAAAGAAGAAGCTTGCTGGCAGTTAGCCAAAAGCGTGTCGATCATCACGTTCCCAGTAAAGCATATCCGCTGTTCTGCAATCCCCTCCCTTGTCAAATTATCCGCCGCCGCACGTTCCGTAGTGAATAGCAAGTCAGATAGCTGGTCGGTCAAAATCCGGTTAATCTCTTCCGGCATTTGCCGATCATAACTTCTTAAACCGGCTTCAACATGAATCAGTGGAATGTTCTTTTTCACTGCGACCAACCCGCAGGCGATGGTGGAATTGACGTCGCCGACAACCAACACCGCAAAAGGCTTAACCTCATCCAAAACCGGCTCAAAGCGCAACATGACATTTGCAGTCTGCACGGCATGACTGCCAGATCCGACCCCCAAATCTTTGTCCGGCTCTGGAATACCAAGCTGTTGGAAAAAAGTATCTTTCATGGCTTGGTCGTAATGCTGACCGGTATGCACCAGATAAGGTGTTATCAAATGCCTAACCGCTTGCAACTGCCTAATAATGGGCGCCATTTTCATGAAATTAGGTCGCGCGCCAACCACGCAAACCAAGACTTTAGGGAACATTTTTTAATCCAGGGAGGTTGTTGTATCGCTATATACGGCATCCATATCCAATTGCAGCAGAATAGCTTTTCTAAGTAACGCTTTTTCTTTATTCAGACTGTTTCGAAGATTGGTGACAACTTCTTCTAGTCTGGCAATCCGATGCTCAAGAGATTCTGAGTCAACACCACTGAAACGATGTAAAGGCGGCATGGAATTCTCATACTCCTCGTCAGCGGCTTCGAGTAACATTTCTTCCTTAACCTCGACAATCACTTTGGTGACCGCCTGCTCATCCAGCAGCTTCAACTCCTCCAAATAACCGAACAATAGCAGACGATCACACAAGGAATTAATGCGCCTAGGAATACCGCCGCTAAACTCATGAATCACCTCGAAAACACTGGGCGTAAACTCGGGAGTTCCCGTCCAGCCGGCAGTTTGCAACCTAAAAAGTATATATTCTTTAGTCTCTTCCAAATCCAACGGATCAAGTTGAAATGTGGATACAATCCGTTGTTTCAGCTGCTCCATATCCGCGGAGTATATAGTACGTTTCAATTCGGTTTGCCCAACCAGAAACACCTGAAAAACGGGATTGCCGTTTACATCCAAATTGGTAAGCATGCGCAACTCTTCCAAGGACTGTTTAGGCAAATTTTGTGCTTCATCGACGATTAACAATAATCTCCTTCCCTCTCTGGCTTTTTCAGCGATAAATTTTTCGAATCCCGATAATAAACTAGCTTTATCCGTTAGGGAAAATGAAAAACCAAATGTCGATGCAGCCATCCGCAAGGTGTCTTCGGGACCCACTTGAGAAGTCATCATCACACCAATTAACAATTTCTCCTTATTCAAATTTTTTATCAAACTCTTTACCAGCATAGTTTTACCTGTGCCTGGTGAGCCAATAACGAGCACAAAGCCTTCACCTTGCGTCAAGCCGTAATGCATATAAGCTAAAGCACGCTTATGCACGGAGCTCTGGAAAAAGAAATCTGGGTCGGCGCTTAACTGAAAAGGCTTTTGGGTGAGATTATAAAATCCGTCGTACATGTAGTTTCTATTTAGAATCGTACGTTAAAATTGGCTGTCGCCCTGTTTTCAACATAACCGTTAAATTGAGACGAATCAGATATTTGATTGATATGTCGAAACTCGAGTCTAGTATCCATTAATAAGGGCCTCCCAAGATTAATCGGAATCCCCCTACTAACCCCCAAAGCAACATCATATCGAGAATTGCTGGTCAACTCTCCGTCGGTGTGCTGCCAAGACGGCCGCAAATAAAGATCCATTCTAGAAGCAAATTGCCATTGCCAACTACCCGTAACACCATATGACATGTCTTCTCCAGAACGAACTTCATATGTTCTACGTTCGTTAAATACCGAAGCGGTATAACTGCTCTTGCCCGTTTGGTACGAGAAAGAAAGATTTCCGCGTTTTCTAATAATCACGTCGTTGACCAAATCAAACGGATTGAAAACTAATTGAGTATTGTTAAAATTGGGGCCTCGAATTAAAGATGACCTTCCAGTCACAGGATCAGTAGGGCCCGGCGTGAGAAATCCCTGAGCAATTAAATCTTGAGTATTAACCACCTGAGTCAAACTACCCGATGCATCCCGAAGAAAAAAACCCTGCTCAGCAAACAATTGCTGCTGTGTAGTTGTCTCCTGGGAATAATTGAATGCAATAGTGGCCTGCTTAGCTCGATAATTAAAGTTTGCATCCCAGGAATCGCCAGTATTTAACCCAACATCTTTATTACGATACGTAATAGTCGAACTGAGATTTTCCGATGGATTAAATTGCAACGTAGCATGCTTGTTATTACCAACACCGACCTCAAGCGAATACCACTTGCTTGGCGTCCATTGACCACCTACAGTATAAAAAAACCCATTACTTATGCTGTTGGCCGAGGTCTGAAAATCGTTATTTTCAAACCCCGCTTGCCCGAAAAGGTTGAATTTGTTATTGATATAATACCGGGCATTACCTTGATATTGTTCAAATCGAACATCTTGACCGACAACCCTACCCTGTTCTTGCGACGAATAATTTAATCCCCAATTAATTCTATTAAAATAACTGCCGCTGGACAATCTAGCCTGGCGCGTAATAGTATCTGAATCAGACACTAAACTTGACAACTGCGGAGTGACCGCCGATCCATTTAAATTCTCAAAGGAAGACTTACTATAACCGACTTTAGCTAAACCCGTTGCAAACTGGCCAAAACGAGGCGTCCAATAGGGTGAAATACTAAATGTCTTTACTTCAGTCCGCCCTCCGTTCCCAGAAATATTATCAGTCGTAACAAACGAATTACTAATATTTTGCTGACTAATTGAGCTTGCAGTTTCCAGAAAAAGGGTGTTACGAACAGCTTGATACAAAGAATTCATATTAAGCTGATGATTTATATCTATAGCATCTCTACCACCCGCATTATAGAGACCTTGCATACGATAATTTAAATTGAAATTACTCCACGGAGAATTCCCATACAACGAAACTCCAGGACTAATCTCGGTGACAAAACCGCTCTTTTTGTTATTTTCAGAAAGCGCCAAATTATCAGAAAATATTTCACTCGCCGATAAACTCGGACTAAATCTCCAATCAAGCGCCATTGCGACGCTAGAATGTAAAACCATGCCGACACTTAAACCAGAAAGCAAGGTAGCTAGAGATAAACCGGAAAGACGATTACTGTCACAAATGTCCATATTTCCCATAACTATAATTGTGACCGTATATATCTATCTCTTTTCTTGTTTTATTCAGAAGGGTCATAACAACATCGCAATTGCTAAGCTTGGCAACCGACTCATTAACCACGCTCTGAGGGGTTACTTCCGCCGCGATCACCAGCACTACTTGACCTACAAGTTCTGCAAGTATTTGGGCTTGAGTAGCAACTAACAACGGAGGTGAATCAAAAATCACAATTCGATCTTTGTATCGCCGACTCACTTCTTCCGCGAACAAATACATCCGTTGACTTGATAACAACTCTGTTGAGTATTTATGTCTTTTACCCGCTGTAATTAAACTAAGATTTGGAAGATCTGTTTTTAACAAAATATCTGAAAAAGTTACTTTATCATCTTCTAAATACTCTATTAAGCCTCGAGGGCTATTAATCCCCAATTGTTTTGATATACTTGGCTTTTCCACGTCAGCATCTATAAGCAAAACTTTTTTATCTCTTTCGTTAGCAATACTCAAAGCCAAATTAATTGAAACAAATGTCTTACCTTCCCCAGGCAAACTACTGCAAATAAGAATTAAATTAGAACGATTAATACCATTATTTTCTGCGCCCTGTATATTGTTTACCAAAGGCCTCTTAATAACTCTAAATTCTTCAGCTAGCTGAGATTTTGCGTTATTATTATCTATAAAACCGTTTTCCGCTAAACTAGCCCAATCAACAACAACCTGTTGTTCGGGCGAAAATGCGCCGGAAGATTCTCGCAACCCAGTCGATTCTAAATTGGTTTCACTGAAACCCCTATCAGGTTTAGCTGTGGTAGCCGACTCTTGACTATTATTTTCCACAACTAACCCCTGGCTCCCTGCCTTTTTCAGCGCATTCTCTATAATGCTCATATGTTTACCTGTTTAATACGACTTTACTTGAGTATCTCAAATATCATGATACCGATATAACCACTTAGCAATATTGCAAAAGTCGAAATAAGTAACCAGTCAATATTATTAGTTTGACTTATGCCTTGTGAGGTAAGAGACACACTACCTAAGGATGGTAGGCCGGTCACAATCCTTACTTGTCTCGTTGACATGAACACTGGACGTATAAAATAAACCAAAAACGCGACACCAAATCCTAAAATAACCCCAACCAAAAGCGCGAAAGAATAAAATAATTTTCTATTAGGTGAGCTAGGCTTGTTGGGCTTACTAGGGGGATCAGCAATTTTAAATTTCAAACGAGATGTCTGGTCATCAACGCGTTCGGTAATATGAGCCTGTTCACGCCGATCCAGCAACTCGGCGTACTTGCCGCTTATCGTTTCATAGTCCCGGTTAAGATTTTTCATTTCCGTTTCTATGGTCAATCTTTCATTCAAACCTTCTTCAAGCTTTGCTATCCTGTTTCGAATTGACTCAACCAAAGTTTGACTAGAAGCAACTTCAGCCTGAGCATTGTCAAACCCCATTTTTAACGCCTGAACATAGGGATTCGCCATTTTCTCTGCACCAATACTTTCGGAAAGCCCTGCCTGTATATCTCCATTGACTTGCGACTGACTCGTCTTAGCTTGGTTCTCTTGAGTTTTCAGCGTGTCAATCAACTTATCGATTTCAATTATTTCCGGATGGCGTTCGGTATATTTAAGCAACAATTCAGTGCGCTTATCTTTCAGAGATTCTATCCTTGCATTATCCGCAGATACTTCCTGAGTGGATGTCGGTAGACCCCAGTCTTCCTCAGACTCTTGGATTTCAGCAACCTGCTCCGCTAAAACATTTCGTCGAGAAATAGCTTGCTCTAGAGCCGTGTTGGCATCTAGATACTGCTCCTTCATTTTCTGCAAACTCTGAAATTGATCTGAGCCGTTAAGTAAATCAATGTTTGCGCGTTTAAATTCTTCTTTCGCTTTTTCAGCATCTTGCAGTCTAATCTCGTATTCTCGTATCTGCTGTTCGATGAAACGCTGCGCATCACTCGCGTCAGCCAGTGCTTTCCCCTCTGTTTGTTCAGAAAACACAGTAAGAACAGCCTGGACCACACTCTTCGCTACTTCAGGATCTTGCGAAGTATAAGCAATATCAAATATATCTCCTCTACCCCCTGCAATTGTTATGTCTTTCTTAAGTTTCTCAATCAATTCTGTAGCAGATCCTGAGCTATCCTGCGATCTACTTAGCTGAGATAGCGAAATAATTTTTTCCAGATTAGGTCTCGTAAACATTAGCTGCTGGATTATTCTGATCAGCGCAGATATATCAGGCTCTATAACCATACCTCTCATCAGAGGCCTAATCACCGTAGCTGAATCAATATGAACTTTGGCTTTCGATTCAAATTTATCAGGCATCATAAAAATGTACGCCCAAGCGGCTGAACAAACAACCAAAGCGAAAACGATAGCAAGGCGCTTGTACTTTAAAG
Organism: Methylomonas sp. PHL2-19; assembly: GCF_059331595.1. Classification (NCBI taxonomy): domain Bacteria; kingdom Pseudomonadati; phylum Pseudomonadota; class Gammaproteobacteria; order Methylococcales; family Methylococcaceae; genus Methylomonas; species Methylomonas sp. PHL2-19. The sequence continues at coordinate 1,712,656 of NZ_CP196839.1, read as the reverse complement.
TACCTTTCAAATAAAAATAAACTTCGGAAAGATCTTGCTGCATATTAACTAGCCGTTGTTTTCAATCTAAAATTAATGGACATACTACCTACAGAAAAAGTCTACCTTCTTACAAACACTTAAAAATACGCATCGGGAATAATTAAAATGTCCCCAGGCATCATCAAGACATTAGCTGACAAATCTGTATCATCAATGAGGTCGTCAATCCTTACGCCAAACGGCTTCAATTCTCCATTCACATCCCTGATAACACTGGCTCTATTACCATCAGCATATTGGTTCAGACCAATTTGAATAATAACATCCAATAGCGTCATTCCCCTCTCGTATGGAATAGATTTACCCTGGTAACGTCCTACGCCACCACCACCAGCTCCACCACCGCCACCGCCAATTCTCCCAATGACCCTGATTTGCTGAGTGCTAATCCCTTTGAATCCGCTAACCATAACAACTACCTGTGGACTTTTTATATAAGTCGAAAGCACCTTCTCAATGTCCCGAGCAAGTTCAAATGGAGTTTTACCACTGGCCAACAATTCTTCTACTAAAGGAACAGTTATCTTTCCATCCGGACGGACTGGTGCTGATGTAGATAACTCTGGGTTGCCCCAAACAAAAATATTGACACTATCGCCAGGCCCTATCTGATAAGTATAGTCAGCAGTCTGTTGCATATCCTCAAGTAAAGGCTGGGAACACCCAACAATACTAGAAGCAAAGGCAGAAGCTATCAAACAATACAACAATTTTTTTTTAAATATCGGCATAATCATAATCTAAGTAGTTACCCAATTACCTGCTCAATTCTCTATTTCTTCAAGGATCTTTTTTGCGTTATCTTTACCGGAAAAATTTCGCTTCTGTTTTTCAGACAAACTAATAGATTGTTTAAGCTCACTTATCGCAGTCGCTTTATTACCAGCATTCATGTGCGCAACCCCTAAGTGATATCTAAACTCAGGCAGTTTAGGCTCTTTTAGAATCAAAGACTGTAATAACTTAAGCCCCTCCTCATTACTACCAGCTTTAATTAATGCCCAAGCGTATGTGTCTTGAAAATAAGAATTCTCGGAATCTTTAAATACTTTTGCCAACTCCATTCCTTGACTAATCTCATCGTGACTGTTTGACTCTATCAATAACGAGGCCAAATTGTTAATAGCTAAGTTATTATCGGGATTCTTATCGAGTACGGCTTTATACACCCTGATTGCATTTTCCTTTTCGTTTAATTGTTCATACAAAGCAGCTAGAGCCATAGCTAACTGAGGATCATTTGGATTGACTTCCAATCCTCGCAAGTACACATCTTTGGCTGAAGAAATATTTTTATTCATCATTGCCTCAACCCTTGCTAGAGCGAGATAAATCGATGCTGCTTTTGGAGTATGTTTAAGCTGATCCGTCAGCAGCTTTTTGGTTTTTACAAAATCATTATTTGCAATGTATATATCACTCAGTACGCCGACAGTATTTAATTGATCAGGATACTTTACATGGTGCTTTTCCAAATACGCAACAGCATTCTCTCTTTGCCCAAGAGCCTCGTAAGATCTGACTAAATTAATCAAAGAATTTAAATGATTAGGATACTGTTGTATCAACTTGTCATACAAGCTAATTGCCTCAGCATACTTACCTTTACCCTGTAAAACATTGGCTTGGAGATATATAGGCATCGCCTTATCTTTAGAAAAAAGTGCTAGCCGTTGAATAGACTCTTGAGCGCCATCCCACTTTTTCTCTAAAATATCCAACTCAGCCTTACTAGTAAGCAATAAAATGTCGTTTTGTTTTAGCGCTAACGCCTTTTCAAGATATTGCCTAGCATTTTCATTTTGCCCGGCCTGTACGTAGTTACTATATACACGAGAAAAAGCAGCCAAATTTGCTGGATTAACTTCTAACGCCTGTTTAAAACTTTTCTCAGCCTGTTTCCGATCCTGTTTTATTAAATAAGCATCACCTAGCAAAGAATAAACGTCGTCTACATTAGTTTTGTTCCATACAAGTTTATTAAGGAACTCAATAGCTTCATCCGTTTTATTTTGAGCCAGCAAAAAACGACCTTTAAGCAAATTTGCCTGAATCAATTCCGAATTAATACTAAGAATATCTTTTAAAGAGCTTTCTACAGCACTAAACTGCTTTTCCGTTAACGCAATTTCCGCAAGAATGACTTTGGCTGACAAGCCTGCTTCGTTATTCTTTTCTAGCTGAACAACTTGTTCTAACCCTTCCTTTGCAGTTTCAGCATATCCTGACGCAACCATCCATTTCGAGAGCTCTAACAACACCTTAGGTTGCCCTTGATGGCGATTAAGCATAGCCTTGTACTCAGGAATCACTCGATCTTTAGCACGAGCATTTAAAAATTCGAACAAAACTATTTCAGGCTCGACTTTATCATTTGATTTTTCGACCATTTCCCTCAATAGTCTCTCCGCCTCCTCAAGCTTATCTGTCATCGAGTAAATGGAAGCCAAGCTCAGCTTAAAGTTACCGGCATCTGGGTATAACTGAATAAGCTCCTGATAACCTTTTATTACGCTATCTATGTTATTCAGCCCTGCATCCAGTTTTATCTTAAATAAGCGCAAAGGAAGGTTTGCGGGCTGTACTCCCAATGCCTTATTTACTGCCCCCAAAGCTTGATCTATTTCATTTTTTTCAGCAAATAGAGCAGCTTGCAATGACAAAGCCTCAACATTATCCGGGCTATCTTTTAAAACAAAATCAACTATTTCTGCTGCTTGATCTTTTTTCAACTGCTTAATATAAACCGATGCCTTGATCATTTTTGCATCAATATTGCTTGAGTCACTTGTCAAAACTGACTCCGCTTGCTCCAATGCTTTCTCCAGATCTCCAAAAACAATATCGAGCTTACCTAGTTTTATTTTTGCGGAAGTCAAACTTGGCTCTAATTCTAAGGCCCTAATCAGGTTTTGCCGCATCGACTTGAAATTATTATTTTTTTCGTCCAATAGGGCCATATACAAATAGGTCTCACCAAACTTATCGCTGCTTTGACTGGCTGTCTTCAACTCAAGCAAGGCCTTATCAAATTCCCCTTTTTCAAAAAGCTCCTTACCTTTTTGCAAATGACTCCGAGCAGATTCCTCCGGCGAGGAACATGCCGCTGTTTGCAATAAAAACGCACATGCAAGAACTACGGAACTGATTATTTTTCTTTTCATCCTATTACCAAAACCCCAATATTTTATTTGACTACTTACTAATCGCCTAGAAATATATAATTACATTCGATCCCGCCATATTAATTAACAATATTTTCTTTTATCCAGGAATATAACTCTAGCAAATCGGGATGCATATTTTCTAAAACAGCCTGAGTAGTAATGAAATAAGGTGCTCGTATACCATGATAGTCAATATCCTTACCAACTCGTTGAAAATCTATACCTGACCGATGCATCAGCCGCGGCAAGAACGGCTCCATCATCGCAAACACATTTGTACGTCCATCAACCTCTGTTAGGACTGTGGCGGCAAAAAAACAAGCAACTGCTATTGACGAAAAAGTCCTCTGCTCTTGAGGCGAAAACTGTAAGCCGTTAATTTCACCGAAGCGGGTTAGAGTCTCGCCGGTACGTCTACGAAACGCCCCATCCACAGCTAATCTTGATATTTCGCATACTGTATTTCTTTGTAGCTTTAAATTATCTATAAGCTTGCTGTCTAAACTAGCTCCACAGTATTTTTCTAACGGCAATGGCTTATTCTGTCGTTCCCCGATAGCAGGAACCATTCTTACACAACCAGCAGGGATACCAGTTTGCAAATGCGTAATCAAACAGTGGCGGGAATATTGATCGTATTCGTCTACTTCAAGGCGATTAGCAAAACGTTCAACAGGTTCATATTTAAACTCTTCACAATAAACACGGTACCTTACTTGAAAAACAAATTCCTTCTGAGCATCGCTTTCAGCGAGCCCCACCTTGAAGTAACGGCTAAAACTTTCTGCCAGTGATAACTTAGGCCCCACATCCATCTTGCCCTCTCATTTTCACGAGCATCATCCAACTACAAATATTTATCGATGTCATGCGCTTTAATTCCCCACGCCAGTAAATGCTCTATTCGATCATTTGCCAATCCCAAACGATTAGACATAGCTTGAAACAAGCCCTTCAAAAATAAATAACCCTGCACCGGATGATCGTCCAAATAAACGCTCAACATATCACTACGAACTTCAAGTAGACACACATCAGTCAATGAAACAACAGAGGCCGTTCTCTCCCTGGGCTCGTACAAACAGACATCCCCAAATACCGCCCCAGCATCTAAATCACAGAGACCTGGACTTATTCTACGATTCCCATCCAGCTCTGCACCGCCCAACACTCTAACAACACCTTCTTCTATGAGAAATAATGTATTTCCTTGCTGGCCTTTTTTTACGATGGTCTCACCCGCATTTAGGCGATATCGTTTCCAGCCGGAACCGTCAGAGAATTGCGCATTAGCTAGTACGTCACTAAATAATTCTTTCATGTCAGCCTGAATCTGCAAAGTAATGATCCTGCCTACTGCTTATAAGGTCGTATAATGATTATACGTATTGAAAAAACACTTAAACATCGACGCTAAATGCAAAGCTACATTTATTACAGCTACTTAAGCGCAACCATCGCTTATGGTTTTTTACTTTTATACGCTTGCTTTAGGAAAAACTGGCATCTGCCTTTCATAATAGCAGTTTTGTGCTCGTTAGCATGGTGCACAAGCGTGATAATCGCCACAAAAAATAGCCATTTCTTCTTCGCTGACACGCTACCGTACGAAACTCTCCGGAATGCATCTTGGTTTCTTCAACTTGGAACGCTGCTGTCCAAACAAATATACAACGATCACAAGCAAATATTTAAGTCGAACGTTAGCGTAGTCGTTACCCTGATTCTAATGCTGGTTTTAGGTATCGAGATCTTCCCTGGCAGCCTAACCCTAATCCGAGAACATCTAAACGTCGATCCTCGTTTCACATCGCACGTTGTATCCGCTGTATTTGGCCTCATCCTGGTTGAGCAGCTTTATCGCAGCACCCCCCTGAAGCAAAGGTGGAATCTCAAATTTCTGTGTATAAGCCTTGGCTCGCTATTCGCATTCGATTTGCTCGTTTACAGCAAATCACTGCTATTCAACAGCCTGGACTTCGAGCTCTGGCAGTCACGAGGTGTCATTAACGCACTCATGACACCACTTTTAGCAGTCACATTGACCCGACTAAAGCTTAACAGCCAAAGTACGGAACTGACAACACCTCGCAAAACTATTTTTTACTCAACGATTCTCCTCGGTTGCGGCATCTATTTAATCCTTATGTCGTTTGCCGGTTTTTATATCAAACGCGCAAATACCGAATGGGGTGAGGCTGCACAAACTCTGTTTATTTTTCTCGCCATTCTCCTGCTGATTATCCCGTTTACATCTGGAAAAATACGAGCGATCTCCAAGGTGTATTTTAGTAAGCACTTTTTCCACTACAGCTACGATTACCGCGAAGAGTGGCTCAAAATCAGCAAATCATTGGCAAAACTTGAGTCGCTTGAGGAACTGAAAGGATTCATCATAACTACTTTAACGGACCTAGTAGAAAGCGCAGGAGGCGGTTTGTGGTTAAAAAACGATCAAGGCCATTTTTTTCTAGCTGCAGAACAAAACCTCAAACTCACTCCGCAAGAAATTGAATATCTCCACAACATCGGCGACCTGCCTCAATATTTAGCGAACAAGCAATGGGTCATCGATTTTTTCGAACTGGCTCATGCTCCGGAAGTATACGACGACATAGATCTATCGCCGTGGTGCTACGAAGATAGCCAAGTATGGCTGATAGTGCCGCTATTTCACCTAAACAAACTTGAAGCTTTTGTCGTGTTAACACAGGCGCGCGCGCCACGAAAGCTTGACTGGGAAGACCACGATCTTTTAAAAACTGTGGGAATGCAACTTGCCAACGCCCTCGCTCTCAACCGGACAAGTGAAGAACTCGCCAATAATCGTCAATTTGAAACTTATCACCGCCTTTCAGCATATTTGGTACATGACCTCAAAAATCTGGTGGCCCAGATCTCCTTGATAGTAAAAAACGCGGAAAAGCATAAACATAACCCGGACTTCTTCGACGATACCATAGACACACTAAATAATGTGGTCAAAAAAATGCACCATATTGTCGAACAGTTAAAACAAGGCGAGACCAACACAACCACAGCCAATACCTTCATCAATTTGGTGGAATTGGTTAAAAACATCGCGCAACAACATCTCGGCGCTCCGCCGTTGCAGATGGACACAACACTCAGCGAGTGCTTCGTGACGGCCGACAAAATCAAACTGACCAATATCTTGACGAATTTAGTTCAAAACGCCCAAGACGCCATAGCGACAAGCGATGGATGGGTTAAGCTTGAATTAACAAAAAACCAAGACTATGCTGTCATCAAAATTATCGATAACGGCATAGGTATGGACCAACAGTTCATTGCAGAACGCCTATTCAAGCCGTTCGATACGACAAAAGGCAACGCCGGAATGGGCATCGGCGCCTACGAAGCCCGAGATTACATTCTAAAGCAGTCCGGAAATATCCGGGTCGATAGCAATCCAGGCCGCGGCACTGCTTTCACCATCCAATTACCATTAGCTCAGCGAGTTTCCGCAAATCAAGGAAATAATGATCACTTCTAAAGTACTGTTAGTTATCGAGGACGACCTAGGCTTACAAAAACAACTGAAATGGGCCTTCGAGCAATACGAAGTAGTAATAGCAAGTAATAGAGACGAAGCAATAGCTGCACTTAGACGATATACGCCAAGCGTCGTTACCTTGGATCTTGGTTTACCGCCCGACCCCACCAACGCCACTGAAGGACTCGCCACTCTCAAGGAAATTCTCGCATTAGCACCGGCCACCAAGATAATCGTGGTAACCGGCAATGATGATCGCGCAAATGCGATTCATGCAGTAGCCTTAGGTGCTTATGACTTTTATCAAAAGCCGGTAGACCCGGACGTCTTGGGCCTGATTATAGAAAGAGCGTTTCAACTCGACGCATTGGAGCGCGACTACCAAATATTGCAGCAACAAAAGCCCCTGACCGGCGTGATCGCCACCAGTCCGCAAATGCAGGCGGTCATGCGGATGATTGAAAAAATTGCACCGACTCAAGCAACCGTTTTACTAATCGGCGAAAGCGGCACCGGTAAAGAGCTATTGGCAAAAGCCTTACATCGCCTGAGCACACGCGCCTCACAACCGTTTGTAGCGGTAAACTGTGCGGCCATACCAGAAACATTGTTAGAGAGTGAATTATTTGGCTACGAGAAAGGTGCATTCACCGGCGCAGTCGCGCAAACCAAAGGCAAAATCGAATATGCGCAGGGCGGCACATTCTTTTTAGACGAAATCGGCGACCTCCCTTTTGCCTTGCAAGCAAAATTGCTGCGATTTATCCAGGAACGGGTCATAGAACGGTTAGGGGGTAGAAAGGAAATTGCCGTGGATGTGCGCATTATATGTGCAACACATCGCCATTTACCCGACCTCATTGCGCAAGGTAATTTCCGGGGCGACTTATATTACAGGCTCAGTGAGATCGTCGTTGACATTCCCCCACTACGCGAACGCGAAGGCGACATTATTACGATAGCTAATGCTTTGCTACAGCGCTATTGCCGCGAAAACAACTCCAAAGAAAAACATTTTTCCCACGACGCCGCTCGTGCTCTTGAAGCTTATAACTGGCCTGGCAACATTCGGGAGATGGAGAACAAAATCAAACGTGCGGTCATTTTATCCGACAACAATTTCGTCACCGCCGAAGAGCTGGAAATTGGTACCGATAGCGACAAGTCTATGCCGCTGAATCTCAAATCGGTACGAGAAGCGGCAGAAACGATCGCCATCAAACGCGCACTGACCTACGCAGACAATAACATATCCGAAGCAGCTAAATTATTAGGTGTTACCAGGCCAACCTTGTACGGTTTATTTGAAAAATACGGACTGCAAGCTTTGCTGCGTAATCATACTGATGAACACCAGGATTGACATAGAAGGCCTACCAGCGAGAACGGTTGATAATTGCAGGCTAGGGTTTTACGCGGCGGATTTAAACGGATAAATCAGATTCTCGACACATAAGAAATAACGCCGATTTGCTTTACCTGGCGCCCCCTCATATCGACAGGAACGTCAGTTGCAATATCCGAATATAAGCGAAAATCGTGTCGGTAACCCTCAAACCATAAAGAGTTTTCCAGCACTTGCTTTGTATTTAAATAATACAGCAGACGTGCACTTTGACGACTAGCATCGCCCAGTTGCTGTATATCTAAGCCTTGTATCTTAATACTGTACGCCAGTGCCGGGTTGGCTAACATATACCAATGTCTAATGCCCTGCTGGACGGAATAAACCGCCGCAGCCCGATACAGTCCCCACATTATGTCTCTATTGATATTGCGGTAATCGTGCAGAAAACTAATTTTGCGATTTTCTTCAGCAACCTCTATAGCCGGGTTTCTGAAGGCAAAGCGCCTTGCTTCCTTAATAACGCATAGCCTGGAAATTTCAACGGAATTTTTGTATCTGCCGTTTGGTAACCGTTGATGTGAACTACTGCTTTCTTGAAACGGAAAAACGTGACCTTTGGGCATGACCATCCTCAGCCCGCCCAACCACTGCTGAGTATATTTATGCCTGACTAAAAAATGAACTGCGTTTTTATCCCATTCGTCGATTTCTTGCTGCGCCGGAAACCGCTCCGTATCGTCGAAGCCCATTTCATCGCAATAAACCCGGTATCTGAGTTGATAATGAATTTTTTTACTTTCCGGCGTATCAGCCAAAAATACCTCGAAACAATGATCGAAAGACTGCTTCTGTCGATTCAAGATACACCCCACCCTATAAACAAATATTCATAACAAGTTCAAATAGCTATAGCCGCTTTGTCTCGTTCCTCAGGTAAGGATGGTATAGCAAATCGAGTCAATTTCAAGCAAAATTGTAAAAAAAACCGACACTCACTGATTAGATTTTTTTAATTTCCTCGTTCTATCTAGCTCGCATTCCAACGTAAATCCAGCGTAAACGGATAGTCTTTATTGAACTCCTCACTCGGTAATTCCAACACGGTTTCGGTCGGCGTATGCCCGTGCTGCCAAAAACGACTAACCCTACGTCCTTCAGCCTCGTAAGCATTAACTGGCAGCGTGTCGTAGTTGCGGCCGCCGGGGTGAGAGACATGATACGTGCAACCGCCGATAGACCGACCGTTCCAGGTATCGACCAAATCAAATACCAGCGGAGCCTGGACACCGATAGAGGGATGCAAAGCCGACGGCGGGTTCCAAGCCCGATAACGGATACCCGCCACCAGCTCTCCTTGCTTGCCGGTGGCCTTTAACGGCACCCTGCGACCATTACAGGTTAAGGCATAGCGTTCACCCATCGCTCCAGTCAGCGACACCTGCAAGCGCTCCACCGAGGAGTCGACATAACGGGCGGTGCCGCTGCTGGTGATTTCTTCGCCTAACACGTGCCACGGCTCAATAGCCTGATACAGATCCAATTGCAGATCGTTAACCCGCAGACTACCGATTCTAGGAAACCGGAATTCCAAAAACGGCGCGAACCATTCCGTCTTGAATTCATAACCCGCAGCTTGCAGATCGCGCGCCACATCGTAAATATCGCTGGCAATGAAATGCGGCAACATAAACCGGTCATGCAATTGCGTCCCCCAGCGCACCAAAGGCTTCTTGTAGGGCTCGCGCCAAAACCAAGCTGCCAGGGTTCGCAGCAACAGCATTTGCATCAAACTCATTCGTGCGTGCGGCGGCATTTCGAACGCACGCAACTCCAGGAGCCCAAGCCGTCCAGCATCGGTACCCGGCGCATACAGTTTGTCGATACAAAACTCGCTACGATGCGTATTGCCGGTCATATCCACCAACAAATTGCGGAACAGCCTATCGACCAGCCACGGCGCGGCCACTTCGCCCTCCGGCATCTGTTGAAAGGCAATTTCCAGCTCATACAGACTGTCATTGCGCGCTTCGTCGACGCGCGGCGCCTGACTGGTTGGACCAATAAACAAGCCGGAAAACAAATAGGACAAGGCTGGGTGATGCTGCCAATACGTGACCAAGCTGCGCAACAAATCCGGTCGCCGCAAAATCGGACTATCGGCCGGCGTAATGCCACCCAAGGTCACATGATTACCGCCACCGGTCCCGGTATGCCGGCCATCCAGCATGAATTTCTCGGTGCCGAGCCGGGTCAACCGGGCCAACTCGTACAAAGTGGTGGTGTTATGCACCAGCTCTTTCCAACTGGCGGCCGGATGAATATTCACCTCTATCACGCCAGGATCGGGCGTCACCGGCAAACGGGTCAGACGCAAATCGTGCGGCGGCTGATACCCCTCTATTACCACAGGCATTTTCAAAGCCGCTGCCGTAGCTTCCACCGACGCGATAATGTCCAGGTAGTGTTCCAACTCGGTCGTGGGCGGCACAAATACAAATAAACGACCTTCACGGGCCTGAACCGACAAAGCGGTATGCGGTACCCATTCCGGATCGTGCGGCCTCTCATCATCGGCTGCGTCCATTTCGGTCGGATGTAGTCCCTGCTTGGCCATTTGACTGTAACGACGGCTAACTTCCGAATCAATATCGCCCAGAGGCTCCACCGGTTCGTACAGGCTACGTTCATGGGGGTGATCGCGCTTTTCGAACGGCACCCAAGGCAAACTGTTCAGAGGTAAACGCAAACCCATCGCCGAATCGCCAGGCACCAGGAACATCGCCCCACGCCGGAATTCCCAAGCACTGCTGTTCCAAGAGCCGGCCTGATAGCTCCAATGCAGCGGCAACACATAGCCGACCGGCGCGCCGAGATCCTCGCTGAGCAATTTGGCCAAGCGCTGACGCTCTAAGTCGTCTTTCAAATCGACTAGCAAAGGATCCAGGTTTTTCGGTACCAATCCCTCCTGTAACAGGTAGTAAAGAGGATCTTCGAAACCCGGCAGAATGAACTCGTCGGCCACGCCCAGCCGTTTGACCAAATCACGGATAAATGCATCCGCATGCTTGAGATCGAATCCATAATCACGGGTCTCATCCGCCAATAAGGCCGGATTCTTCCAAATCGGTTTGCCGTCCTTGCGCCAGAAACACGCCAACTGCCAGCGCGGCAACGGCTCGCCGGGATACCATTTGCCCTGGCCGAAATACAATAGCCCGCCCGGCGCAAAGCTGTCGCGCAAACGTCTGACCAATTTTCCGGCCAACTTGCGCTTTTCCTCGCCGTCAGCATCGGTATTCCATTCCGGCGCATCCATGTTATCGATGGACACAAAAGTCGGCTCGCCGCCCATGGTTAAGCGCACATCACCCGCTTTCAGCTCGGCATCAACCTTTTCGCCCAGACGCTCAATGTCTGCCCATTGCCTATCGGTATAAGGTTTGGTAACCCTGGGATCTTCATGGATGCGGCTGACACGATTGGAAAAATCGAAGGTAGTCTCGGCCTTGCCGATAAAGCCGCCGCTGACCGGCGCCGCGCTGACATAATCGGCAGTACAGGCTAAGGGAATGTGGCCCTCTCCGGCAAACAGTCCGGACGTCGGATCCATACCTATCCAGCCGGCGCCGGGAATATACACCTCGGCCCAGGCGTGCAGATCGGTGAAATCGTGATCGGTACCCGACGGCCCGTCCAGCGATTTCACATCCGCCACCAACTGCACCAAATATCCCGATACAAAGCGCGCTGCCAAACCCATGTGCCGCAATACCTGCACCAATAACCAACCGGAATCTCGACAGGAACCCAACTTTTTTTCCAGGGTTTCCTCGCAACTTTGCACGCCCGGCTCCATGCGGATTGCATAGTTGACGACCTGGTTCACGGCTTGATTGATGCCGACCAGAAAATCGACGATGCCTTGTTTATCCCGCTTCAAGCCGGCCAAAAAGCCTTTGAGCAAAGGCCCCTGCTCGCGAATTTCCAGGTACGGCGCCAGTTCTTTGGCCAATTGCTCAGGATAAGCAAACGGATAATATTCCGCGTATTCCTCCAGAAAAAAATCGAAGGGGTTGATCACCGTCATATCGGCAATCAGATCCACTTCTATCGAAAATTCGGTGGTTTTTTCCGGAAACACCAAGCGCGCCAGATAATTGCCAAACGGATCCTGCTGCCAGTTAATGAAGTGCTTATCCGGTTTGATGGTCAGTGAATAGGCACTGACCGCCGTCCGCGAATGTGAAGCCGGCCGCAGCCGCAGCACATGCGGCGTCAACTGGACCGGATGATCGTAGTGGTAACTGGTTTTGTGGTTAATCGCGACTCTGATACTCATGCTGACACCGGACTGGCTGCTTCACTCTCTGCCTGCAACAAGCGTAGATTTTCCTCTACCCCGGCCGCGTGCGTTAATTCAGCAACATTCTGCTTGGTGAAAAAACCATCGAAATTACCGAAACGCTGGACGTATTCCACGATCAACGACGAATGCTCGGAAGCACTGGAAAAAATCTGTTTCAAACCTTCCTCACGCGATCCGATCACATCCAGCAGAAAGTCCTTACCTCTGGCCCGGATAGCCTGCACTACATAATCGATATTGGCCTGGCCGTTGATCTCACCGTCCGCTACCTGCAAAGCCACATGATGCAAGCGCGGTCCATAGTTGCGTACAAAACTTTCGGTGGGCGACGGCAAGCCGACCAGGTGATTGACAAAATACGGATGATTGGCCGCGGTAAACACTTTGGCCGGACTAATGCGTTCCTCGGGATAATGGATGCTTTTGGTCACGTTGGTTGAAGAATTCTGATTGGCAATATCGTAGGACCCCCAATAGTAATAACTGGAGAGCGTCAAATATTCCAAAATCGCCACTTCCCGATTCTGGCTGTAAACCCGGGTAGCTAAATGATCGATGGGGCGGATCAGTTTATCCAGCCCTAATTCTTCCTGAATCTCCTTGGCTTGCAGGTAGCCGCGATTCACTTCGTCAAGGATAATGCTATTTCCCAAGGCATATACTCTGATGTCCTCCGGCGGCCTTTCCCAGTAAGCCACGATGTTGTGGGTATACGGCGACGGCTTGACGATGGCCATATTGCCGGGCAATTCCAGTTTGCGGATTTGATCCTGATTGAAGAAACGGATTTCCCTGGCTTTTTGCTGCTCGACCACTTCGTGCAAATTGCTGACCCGGAAAATTTCGCCCATATAGCGCGAGTTAGGCTTGTGGGCACCAATCGGATACACCTCGTTCAGACTGCGGAAAATGTCAGCCCGACCGGGTGCACGCACTTCCCGCACCAACAAGTCCGGCGAATTCATATCAATCCGCAGCACGTGAGTCCAATGGCTCTCGGACTGTAAAGTGACCAAATAGTGGTAAGGCGTCATCAAGGCCAATTCGCTGACATAGGCCGCCGAACAGCCTGGCTCCACCGTCAACATTAACGCATCGATTTCGCGGATCATTTCGGTCAGGCCGGTTCGATCCCGGTTTTCCAGCAACTTGACCAGAAACTCGTCAAACCAGGGCGAATTGGCCTTGTCGCCCTGTTTGGGGTGGATCAGTGAATTTATCATCCGTTTTCCTCTAACTCTATTTGTCCGCCAGGCTGAATCGCCAAAATTTTGCTTAAACAGTCGGTGCAGCAATTACTTACAGCACTGTTTACGCAAGGACTTATTCCGGCCCATTAAGAAAGGCCCGCTGAATTTCAACGCCGAGCGCGTTGTTGCGCAAAATGAAATCCTGTAAAAACTGATGCAAGCCCGTCTTAAAAATGTCGGCCATCCGCCCATAATGCAGCCGCGCATGATTTTCGCCGGCCAAGCGCAGACACTCCCGGCCCCGCTGCCGACACAGTTGCTCCAGGATAGGCGCCAATTCGTCGTAGCAGGCATGCAAAGAACGCGGCATGTCGTCGCGTAAAACCAGTAACTCGGCCACTTTCCAGGGCTCGATGGTGTCTCTAAACACTTTTTGATAGGCCTCGAATGCAGACACCGAACGCAGCAAGGAACTCCATTCATAATAATCGACCTGGCCCTCGGGAGCTTCCACGGCCGGCAACAGCAATTGATACTTGGCATCCAGGAGTCTAGCGGTATTGTCGGCCCGTTCGACAAAGCTGCCCAAACGCACAAACTTGTAACTGTCGTCGCGCAACATGGTGCCGAAGGTAACACCGCGAAACAGGTGCGAACGCGATTTCACCCAATCGCAAAATTCGCTGATCTCAGCTTCTCTTAAACCTTGTCGAATCCGTTGCCTAAGTTCCAACCATAAGGCATTGACGGTCTCCCACATTTCCGAAGACATCGCCACTCGGACGGCACGCGCGTTTTCGCGCGCCGAGTTAAGAGCACTGACGATGCTGGACGGGTTACGCTCATCCAAAGCCATGAACTGAATCACATTGACCGCAGTGTAGCCGGAGTAGTTTTTCTCGAAAGCCTCGATATCGTCGGCAATCTGCACCGGGGGTTTCCAGCGTGCGGCTTCGTCGTAGGCGCTATTGGCGACCAGTGACATCCGATAAGTGACGTCCAGCACCCGCGCCATATTCTCGGCGCGCTCGATATAACGGGCCATCCAGTAAAGATGGTCGGCGGTGCGGCTTAGCATGTTGAGTCTCCTTGCAATACCCAAGTGTCCTTAGTGCCGCCGCCCTGCGAGGAGTTCACCACCAGTGAACCTTCCCGCATCGCTACTCGGCATAAGCCTCCCGGCACCAGCGTGGTGGTTTTGCCGGACAGCACGAACGGCCGTAAATCGACGTGCCTTGGGGCCACGCCCTGCTCGACTAAGGTCGGACAAGTCGACAAAGCCAGAGTCGGCTGGGCGATGTAATTGTCGGGCTCGGCCAAAATCCGCGCCCGAAAATCCTCGATCTGCTGTTTGGATGAGGTCGGCCCCACCAACATGCCATAACCGCCGGAACCCTGCACTTCCTTGACCACCAGTTCCTCCAGATGCTCTAACACATATTTCAAATCGTCGGGATTTTCCAGCTTGTACGTGGGCACATTGGACAAAATAGGCTCCTCGCCCAGATAAAAACGCACCATCTCCGGTACATAGGTGTAGGTGGCTTTGTCGTCTGCCACTCCCGTGCCAATTGCGTTAGCCAGCGTGACGCCCCCATTGCGATACACCGAGACCAAGCCCGGCACGCCCAGCATCGAATCTTCCCTAAACGCCAGCGGATCGAGAAAATCGTCGTCAATGCGCCGATAAATCACGTCTATGCGCTTTGGGCCTTCCGTGGTGCGCATGAACACTCCATTGTCCTTGCAAAACAAGTCCTGGCCCTCTACCAGTTCTATACCCATTTGCTGCGCCAGAAACGCATGTTCGAAATACGCACTGTTATAGGCGCCAGGAGTCAACAACACCACAGTCGGATCGTAAACACCGGGCTGCGCCACCGCCCGCAAATTGTTCAATAGCACCTGCGGATAATGCTCGACCGGCGCTACAGCATAACGGCGGAACAGTTCCGGAAACAGACGCATCATCATCTTGCGGTCTTCCAGCATGTAGGAAACCCCGGACGGTGTGCGCAGATTGTCTTCCAGCACATAAAATTCGTTCTCGGCAGTACGTACGATGTCGACGCCAGCGATATGCGCATAAATCCCGCCCGGCACATCCACGCCCTGCATTTCCGGCCGATACATCTCGTTTTCCAGAATGCTGGCGGGGACGATACCGGCTTTGATGATTTCCTGATCGTGATACAGATCGTTCAAAAACGCATTCAGCGCCGTGACTCGCTGAATCACGCCCGCCGACAACACCCGCCATTCCGTCGCGGCCAGAATCCGCGGCACCACATCAAATGGAATTAAGCGCTCAGCGCCGGCCTCGTCGCCGTAGACATTAAAAGTAATACCCACCCGCCGAAACAGCATTTCCGCTTCGCGGGACTTTTGCATCAACTGGGCGTGATCTGTACTACTCAACCACTCCGCGAAGGGTTGATACAGCCGCCGGACGCTACCGGTTGAGGTACGCATTTCATCGAAAAAAGTATTTATATTCATGACCATCTTTCAGCAATCCACATGCCAATCTTATTAATGTCTATTTATCAAAAAGTTAAATCGCCGCCACATCACCCAAACTGCTTTACGCACCACATCAGTGCAGCACACATCGGTAAGCGCCCTGAAAACGACCATAGCCGTTCACACGCCATTGTCATTTCCGCAGGCGTTGATTATTGTGATTGCCCTAAACCAGCAATTTCGGCGAGGCCAGACAGATGCAGACAGCTTTTTTCACGATATTCGGTGAAGTACTATTCGACAATTTTCCGGACGGCAGCCGAATCCTTGGTGGCGCACCGTTTAATGTCGCCTGGCATTTGCAAGCTTTGGGCCGGCCAGCCCTGTTTGTCAGCCGTGTAGGTGAAGATGACGCCGGCCGCGAGATCCTCGCGGCCATGCAAAGTACCGGTATGACGCGATCTGCCATGCAGATCGACGCTACGCATCCAACCGGCAGCGTAGCGGTCAGCATAACAGACGGGCAACCCAGCTACCGGATTCTGGACCAGCAAGCTTACGACTACATTGAAGCAAAGGCGTTCCATCATGCCCACAAACAGGGCTTGCTCTATCATGGCAGTCTGGCTTTACGAAACCCGGTTTCCAGACAAACATTGCTTGATATGCAACAGAACTGGAGTGGCCCGGTGTTTCTGGATGTCAATCTGCGCGCGCCCTGGTGGCAAGCGAATGAGGTCTTGGAATGGATAGCCGGCGCGGATTGGTTAAAACTGAACGATGAAGAATTGGAATTATTGCTGCCTGACCAGCAGAGCATAGACACCAAGATGCGCCTATTGCAGCAGACGTATCATTTACAAGGCGTGGTGCTTACGCGCGGCAGCCAAGGTGCGCTGGCGCTGAATTCATCGGGGGAATTGTTCAGTATCGCCCCCGAAGGCCAGATTAAAATAGTTGATACGGTCGGCGCCGGCGATGCGTTTGCAGCAGTTTTGTTATTGGGGATTGCCGAACACTGGCCTATGCCCGTGATGCTAAAACGGGCGCAGGAGTTTGCGTCGGCGTTGGTAGGTCAGCGCGGCGCTACCGTCGCCGACCCAGCGTTTTATCAGGGGTTTATTGAAGCCTGGCAATAGCAGAGGCTTAATATCTTGTACCTCTGCGGCACTAATCAAGACTGTTGTCTGGCAGGCACACCGTCTGACCAATTGTCAGACTGGGCAGAGAAAAACTTTTTAAATGTCGGCATAAAGCTGGCGGTGATCGGTATCGAATAAAAACAGTACATCGCTGCCGCCTCGCCGGTACTGACGCCAAACAACCATTGCGGCATGAATAAGGTCATCAATGCCCCGAAGCAATGATAGATGCCGATGCGCCAATTGTTTTTCCAGACAAACGCGCTGAACGCCAATGCAAACAGCGAGCCATGGGTCACCAGCAAACCAAAGGCGCTGGAGATCGCATAACCGATGTGATAAATCCCCATAAACAGGCAGGAGTTCATCCGGCCGATAAAGTTAGGATCTATGTCAAACAGCTGCCAGTCGTTCGGCAAGCGGGTCAAAATCAAAAACAAACCACTCAAAGAGCTGCCGACGATAAAGGCTTTTTTCAAAGCCTTAGGGTCCGACGAATACGTCGCCAAAGCCGGCATGATCGCAAAGGCTTGCAGACTGATATGTACCGACGATAGCTCACTCAGGAATAAGTTGGTGCCATAGCCGCACTGATCGGCCACCGGATAAGCAAAATACTGAATAAACTCCATCAACGAGAAGTGAAAAATGGCGTAAGCCCTCGCCAGTTTCACCCAAAAGGTTTCGTCCTTATCCAGGAAAGTTACCGTAGAGGCAACGAGCCCCGCCACTCCCAGGCCCAAAGACATATTGGCGCTAAAACACATGGTTAATCCGTCATTTAAATTTTTAGAAGCGGCGCGTACCTTATCGCAGTCGCCGGTTTGATTTATGAGTGCCGGCCATTTTTGCCGGAAGGCAAAGATACACGTAGCGGCGTTTTATTGCAGCAATTTTGTGGGAATTAATCGCTAGCCGCCTGAATACGGCCGAACTAGTGCGGCCGATTGGCCAACTCAATCTGTTCTATCAACTGTTCGGCACCCTCCAACTCTCGATCATAGACATCGGTGCGATAAGCCTCGCCATTCAGCGTAACCGCGGATGCCGATACCAAACCGTCGGCTTTTTCTATGTTGATACGGGTTAATGTAGACAAGCCAGGCTGCAAGGGATTGGCCTTCAGTTCCGAGGCATCCAGCGCGATACGCACCTGCAGGCGCTCGGCGATATGAATGAAATTACCGGTGGCATTATCGGTCGGCAACACTGCAAAAATGCTACCGGTACCTGGGTTGATGCCTTGTACCCGGCCGTGATAAATCCGTTCGTCGCCATACGCCGCGACGCGAATTTCCGCAGCCTGCCCCGGCCTGACCCCGGCGATCTGGCTTTCCAGAAAGTTGGCTTCTATCCATAGATCGTTCAGCGGCACGATAGCCAGTAAGGGCGCACCAGCCTTCAGCGTATCGCCAACTTGTACCTTGCGTTTGGCCACGCAACCGGACACCGGCGCCACCAGATTCCGGCGTTGGTAATCCAGAAACGCCTGGCGCAAGCGGCTCTTGGCTTTTTCCACGGCCGGATGATTATCGATACCCGAATCCAGCAATTGCGCCTCGACTCCGTTTTGTTCGGCGCGAATTTCTTTAATCGCCGCCTCAAGTTCGTGGCTTTTATCTTGGGCATTTTGTAGTTGCTGATCGGAAACCGCGCCGTCCTTGGCTGCCGCGTTGAAGCGCGCCAGGTCGTGATTGACCTGTACCAGTAAAGCTTGTTTTACCAAGGCCCGCTGCTCAAGCGTCTCGGCTTTGGCCTGTAAGCTGACAATATTCCGCACCGCTTCCGCCAATTCGGCTTGCGTCTGTTGCAAGGCAATGCCGGCATGCACACCATCCAGCCGCACCAAGACCTGGGCTTTTTCCACGCACTGGGTGTTTTCCGCCAGTACTTCGACCACGGTACCGTCAGTCTGGGTTTTCAACGTAATTAAATGCCCGGCCACGAAGGCATCGTCGGTGGTCACCCAGTCGCGATGCTCCAGCCACCAATACGCCAAATAAGCCAAACCGGCCAGCAGTAAAGCCAAGGTGACGCCTTGCAAACGGCGTCGGCGTTGGCGCAAAATTTCCCGAGGACGAATTTTTTTTGGCATGTTTGCGGTCATGGCGTTGCGGGTTTAGTGTCGCTGTAGCCGCCGCCCAGCGCTTTGAGAATGTTGATCTCGGCTTTGTGTCGCTCGCCCACCAGAGCCGCCAAGCGAAACTGTTGCTGGTAGACCTCCAATTTGGCCAGACTCGGCACGGCACGATCAGACAAGCCATGAATGCGTAAACTGTCGGCCAGCTTGTCAGCGGCTAATGCGTCGGCCAAGCTTTGCCGCTGTGCCACCAGGCGCGCATCGAGCTCGCGCCAACGGCTCAGCGCATCGGCCACTTCCTGCACCGCATGCACCAAGCTGCGGTTATAGCGCTCGACGGCCCCATCGTAAGCGGATTCTTGATACGTCAGATTGGCGCGCAGCCGGCCGCCTTCGAAGATCGGAAACTCGATGGACGGCCCGACCGCGTAAGCCAGACTGGAACCTTGCAACAACACGTCGCTCAAGCTGACGCTGTGCAAGCCGGTGAAGGCCACCAGATTGACGTCCGGATAAAACGCGGTCTCGGCCACCTTGATTTCCTCGGCCGCCGCCTCGGCATGTAGTCGCGCCGCGCTAATATCCGGGCGATGCGCCAACAAATGCAGCGGCAAATCCACCGGCAGGGTTAACGCTTGCTCAAGCTGATCGGGTTCGATGACAATGCCAGCCCCCCAATCAGGCCCCTTCCCAGCCAACGCCGCTAACAAATTTTTACTTAACGCCACGTCGGCGCGCGCCGCAGCCAAACCCTGTTCAGCGTTAGCAAGGGCTATGCGAGCCTGCAATATGGGGGCATCGGCCGCTAAACCAGTCGCCAGGCGCGTTTGTTCGAATCTCAACAAGGCCTGGCGCTCGGCGACGATGTGCTCGGCGATGCCTTGCTTTTCGCTGACAGCCAGCAGCTCGAAATATGCCTTGGCCACAGCAGACGCCAGTAACAGCCGCGCATCGGCCAATTCCGCCGCGGCCGCCAGCGAGCGGCCAACCGCGCCTTGCAGAGCCGCTGCATCGCGCCCCCAAAAGTCCAGGTGGTATCGCAAGATCAAGGGGTTGATCAGCATTTGCCGAAAGTTCTCGCCAGCCAGCTTGGCTTGCACGCTGTTCGCCGAAAAGCGCTGCGCCGAAAAACTGATATTGGCGTCAACTGTCGGATAAAGCTCGGCGGCCTGCGCATCGACCATCGCCTGCGACTGTCGCAACCGGGCTGCGGTAGCCTTCAAATCCGGATTATCGGCCAGCGCCGTGCTTATCAAGCGCTGCAATTCCGGGCTGGCGAAGCCGGTCCACCAATCCGGCGCCGGCCAGGCATCGCTGCTTGCGAAACTGCCGCGCGCATCAGCAACGGTGTTGGTCATGTCAGGCATGGGTAACAGACTGGCGCGCGTACTTTCTTCTCCACCGAACCGGGCGCAACTTGACGAAATACCCAACATTAACGCCAGTGCAATGAGTCGGCGTACAGACATCAGGCCTCCTCCGCGAGTAATTCCTGAGTTTCCCGGCGCAGTTCCTGCTCGACACTGACTTTCACCGGGGTGCGAGTCGGGTGCGCCAACCAAACTAGCGCCGCCATGCCGACAAACACGCAACCGGCCATCCAGAACGCATCGTTCATGGCGTGTAACACCGCATCACGTCCGGCCAGCTTGGCATATTTGGTCAACGCCGCCGGCTCTGCAAATCCCAAGGCATTTAGCGTTGCCAAGGCAGGATGATCGGCCAATTCAAACGCGCCGTGATTTTCGGCAAAGCGGGTCAGATGCTGCGGCGCCCGCCGGTACAGCACGATGCCTTGCACCGCAATGCCGATTGCCCCGGCCGCTATCCGCAACAGATTAGCCAATTCCAGCGCCCGCCATTGCCGTTCGGCTGGCAGGCCGTGCAGCAGCAACGCAGTCATCGGCACAAAAAAGCTGCCCAGGCAGGCACCCTCCAGCAATTTCGGCCAGAACAATTGGGCAAACGAGTCCGGATCGTCGAAGCGACTCAGCCAAAAATAGGTGGCGGCAAATCCCAGCAAATTAGCACTCGCCAACAGCCGGGCATCGCAGCGTTTGACGATCTCGTGCAAGACGCTGGCCATCGGCTTGGCGCAGATAGCCATCGGCAGAAATACCAAACCGGCTTCCCACGACGAATAGCCGAACGCCAGTTGTAACTGCACGATGAGCAAGGACAGCAAGCCTTGAAAATACAGAAAACCGGTGAATAAAATGAACACGCCAATACTGAAATTGCGGTGGGCAAACAGGCGAATTTCCAGAAATGGCCGACGCACTTGCAATTCCCACACCACCCAATAAATCAGCGTGGCGGCTATCAATGCGATCAAGCCTTTGATGTAAGCCGAATCGGTCCAGTCCCAATCGTTGCCCTGGTTCAACAAAGTCTGCAAAGCAAACACCAGCATCACCGACAAGATAAAACCCACGCTATCGAAGCGCTGCCAGGATCGCCGGTGACCGCGCCGATACAACAGCGCGCCGACGATACCGGCAATCGCCAATGCCGCCGGGATGTTGAGCCAAAACAGCCAGCGCCAACCCAAGTTATCGGCTATCCAACCACCCAAAGGCGGGCCGAAGGTGAACGGCGTCAACGTGAATAGGCTCCAGATACCGATACCTAGCGATTTACGCCTATCGGGATATTCCTTCAGCAACAAGGCCTGACCCAAGGGCAGCGTCAAGCCGCCGGCAAATCCCAGCACAATGCGGCCAGCCAGATAGCCATAAAAGGCAGTGCAATAGGCGCAGAGGAAAGAGGCCAAGGCAAACGCCAGGAAAGCCGCGACGAAGGGCCGGTATTCGCCGAAGCGCCGCGCCAACCAGCCGCCCACCGGAAACGCCAGCGCCAGCGCTATCATGTAATCAGTCTGGGTCCAGGTCGCAAAACTGGGTGGCACCCCCAAGCCGCCAGCCACTCTGGGCAGCATGGCGATGTACGCGCCGGCATTGAAGATCACCAACGCATGCCCAAATCCCAGACATAGGTTAAACAGCTTAAACCGCCAGCCGCGCAGACGCTTTTGATAGACGAGGCTCATCCGCTTATCGGCCTGGTCAACACGCTAAGATTCGTCGGCTTGAGGGGATAGGCGCAGACCAATATCACCCAAGCTTTGCCGCAACAACGGCACCGCCATATCGCTGATCAATTGTTTAAACGCGCCACCGCCATTGTCCAGAGAGGCGAACGCCTGATCGTCAACCCTGAAACTTTCCGATAGTGTCCGAGCGATGACATGGCGCGAGACGGGATCGATCAGCTTGATCATTAGCTGCAAAGACGTTTGCCCTTCAAAAATCCGATACCTGCCGATCCCAACTTCTATCACCGCGTCGTAGTGGCCCATCGTCGCATAATCAATTGACGTGGTGTTCTGGCCGTACCAAGCTTGCATCGCCTGATGCCAATGTTGCAAACTGGCGTCGCCCGCCGTAGGCAAGGGGTAATACTCGCGACTCAATTCCCCTTTGCGATTTTCCGCAGCCAGTAGACCAGGCAGCTTCTGCGCCGCCGCCTTGGCGGGCGTCCAACCCAAATCGGTATTTACAGGGCTACCGGCAGCGCTTGGCGCCGCCTTGGTCATCGCGTCCACATCAGCCGTTTGGCTGTCGCTAACCATGCCCGCAATTTCGATACCGCCAGGGATTTGATAAAGTTCAATGGGCAGCGCATAACCCATGGCCATGTTTTCGAAATGTCGATAAGCCGGATCGCGCCGCTCGATCAAATCCGGTATCACTTCCAGCGGCGGCGCTTGCACCGGCACAATCAAAAAACTGTGCAATCGGTCGATCTGCGACGCGGCGGGCTTAATTCTCTGCGCCGTGCATGCCGCCAGCAAACACGGCAAAGCCAATCCCAGCAGCATGTTTTTGTGGTTGCCCAAAAGCCTGGTAAATGAACATATTGACGTTTTCATGATTTCCTCCGCACCCAACAATGCCATCGAATCGATACATTACTAGGTAGGCACTATAAAAACCCCGTTGATATAAGACAAGCGATATTTATTGGACTTTAATATCGATAAATGCAATATTAAAACCATGGACATCGACCAAATCAGAACCTTTTTAAGCGTCGCGGCCAACGGCAGTTTTCTGGAAGCCGCCAATCGTTTGTACGTAACGCAATCGACGGTCAGCACCCGCATCCAGCGCCTGGAAGCTTATTTGGGCGTGACGCTGTTTGTCCGCAATCGCTCCGGCGCCAGCCTGACTTTGCCGGGCCGGCGTTTTTTACCGCACGCCAAATCCTTGCTATTAACCCTGGAACAAGCCCGGCACGACATCGGTTTGCCCAGCCGGTTTCGCGGCAGCGTCAGCATCGGCGCGCGGATTGCCCTGTGCGAAACCTTGTTGCCGGAATGGATCAGCGAAATACGGCAGGCTATGCCCGATATTTCCGTTCGCAGCGACATCGGCTTTGAGGAAGACTTGATGCGCAGCTTGGTGGCGGGCGCGCTGGATATAGGCTTGATGTACACCCCCCAACACAGCCCCGGCCTGCAAATAGAACCTTTGTTCGACGAAACCCTGGT
The DNA here is from genome assembly GCF_059331595.1 of Methylomonas sp. PHL2-19. NCBI lineage: Bacteria > Pseudomonadati > Pseudomonadota > Gammaproteobacteria > Methylococcales > Methylococcaceae > Methylomonas > Methylomonas sp. PHL2-19. The sequence continues at coordinate 1,688,789 of NZ_CP196839.1, read as the reverse complement.
ACTGCTGACCACCGACCCCAGCCAGCCCTGGCCGAATGACGATTACATTTATGTCGATTGGGCGCCCGGATTTTATGCTCAGCACAGTAATAGCTACCCCAACCTGGAACGGCCGGCGCAGGTGGTCAATATCGGCTGGATGGCGGTACAGCTGATTCTGGCGCAAGGCCGCGGCTCCAGTTTCCTACCGGTACGCCTGGCCGAACCGCTGCTACAAGCCGGCAAACTGTTTCCGGTCGCCGATAGCCCGCAATTCAAATTACCGGCCTACATGGTGTCGCAGCGCGATAACGATGCGCCGGTTTTGCAGCAGGTGCTGGAGCAGATCCGCGCCCTGGCGGTACTGGAGCGGCAAAAGATTTATGTGCTGCCCGATCAATCCAAGGTGGCCGACGCGACATGAAATGCATCGGCATGGATGTCCTGCAAGGCCGCGCCATGCAAAAACGCCTGGCGCTTGGTCTGATGCACCATATCCGGATGGCCGCATAAATACAGCCGCCAACCTTTCAGACTAGGCAAACTCGCCATCGCCACGTCGTTGGCCCGGCCCCTGGCCACGCCATCAGGCGCATCGCCGCGTGAGATACAGGCGGTGTAATGGAAATTTGAGTATTGGTCGGCAAGCGCCTGCATTTCCTCGATCCAATACAAACCATCCATCTCGCGGCTGCCATGGAATAGATGAATATCGCCACTGTGGCCGTGGTGCAAAGCTTCGCTGACAATCCCGGCCAATGGCGCCAAACCACTGCCGGTGCCAATCAGCAACAGATTTTTTTCCGGGGTAGTCGGCAGGTAATAACACAGCCCCTGCGGATCGGATACCTCGAGTTTGTCGCCTACCTGAAGTTCCCGGTGCGCCCATTCACTGAAGCGGCCGCCGGCCAAACGGCGAATATGAAAGCTGAGTTTGTTGGCGTACACACGATTGTTGGCAATCGAATAACTACGGGTCAAACCGTCGGCGCGTTTCAGATTCACGAACTGGCCGGCGTAATAATCCATGGTTTCCCGACAACGCAAAGTGAGTTGCAGCGTCTCCGCATTCAACAAACTTTTTTCGATCACCGTCGCTTCAGTAAAAAAATCGGCGGGCGGGCTAATGCTGATAGACATATCCTGCTGCGGATAACACAGGCAGGCCAGGAAATGGTTCTGATGCCGCAATACGTCTTTTAAACCGTCTTGCGCCGCCAGCGGCGGCGGGCCCTGCAAGCTGCGCACCATACAGCTTTGACAAGCGCCCTGCCGACAACCGTAGGGGATGTCGATGTTTTCGCGCAGACAGGCGTCCAGCACGGTTTCGCCAGACTCGCAAACAATTTCGCGGTCGTTCACGCTGAGTTTATGCACGCTCATCCCCTACTCCGGCGCCTAGCGGTCCAACACGTCGTTACGGGTGCTTTCGGCAATCGCCGCGACTTGATTGATCAACTCTTGTGGCACGTTCAGTTCTTGTAAGGTAGCCGCCAGATTTTCGACCACCGCATCAAAATGTGAATCATCCAGACCCAGTTTTTTAACCAGATGCGCATGGGCTTGACGCATATCGGCGCCGGAGTAGTTATTCGGACCGCCAAAAGCCATGGTTAAAAAGGATTTTTGTTTGGCTGCCTGTTTGTCCATATCGGTGTGTTCGAAAAAGCGGTTGATGCGGTGATCGCTCAACACTTTGCGATAAAAAATATCGACAGCCGCGTTAACGGCCGCTTCGCCACCCAATTGTTCGTAAAGAGTTGCCTTGGTTTCGCTCATGATGGTCTGCCTTTCGTTGCAAATAAAAAAATGCGGCTGTTTAAAGCCAGGCACAGAGTAAGCGAATAAAATTACTTTTGCAATATTTTTATTATAAAAGTTATTTATATGTCAAAAATAGACTTTTAGCGCTTTGCGTGATAGCTGATCCGGCGTAGAATGCCGCATCACTTATTTGCGACCACCAGACACGCATATGGTCAAACTTACCGGCTCGCGCCAAGAGCAAATCTTAAAATTATTGCTGTCCAGCACCTCAGGCATGAGTATCGACGAGCTGGCCGCCCAGTTGGAGATTTCCAGAAACGCCGTCAAACAACATCTCACCGGCCTGGAAAAAGATCAGTTGATTCAGGAAGCGGCGCTGAACAACACCGGCGGCCGGCCTTCGCGCAATTACACGCTGACCGAACAAGGCCGCAACCGCCTGCCCAAGCAATATCCCTGGTTTTGTAATTTGTTGCTGGGTGAGCTAAAAACCGAACTGGGCGAAGCCGCTTTAAGGCAAATGCTGTGGCGCATGGGCGTCAATCTGGCACAGTCGCTGGCCCCGCAGTTTAGCGGTAAGGACCCGGCACAAAAGCAAAGCGCGCTGCTGGAATTGATGCAATCGCTGGGTTATCACGCCGAAATGGACGCCGAACAAACACAGCCGACCATTAAAGCCGTTAACTGCGTTTATCACGATCTGGCACAGCAACACCCGGAACTATGCGAATTTGACCGCGCGCTGATGTCCACCCTATTAGACAAACCCGTCGAGCAAACCGCTTGCATGGCCTTACAGGATTGCGCCTGCAAATTCAAAATCTGCCATACCAGCGCTTAGGCGAACTTCCCAACTATTCCAAACAGTTGCCAAAATTTCCGGCTTTGGACTAAAGCGCCTTAGCACAATACGCGGGTTTTTCTACGCGGCGACTCTCGGTGTTACAATGTTGTTTTCCAGAATGACTATTTTGAATCGCGACCATGAGCCAACCTTTCCGCACGACAACCAGCCTGTTTAGCGGGCTGCTGTTATTGTTAACCGCCTTCTCGCTGCAAGCCGCCAGCCCGATTTTCACCCCCGCCGCTCCCAGCGTCGCGGCCTCCAGTTACTTTTTGATGGACTTCGACAGCGGCCGGGTATTGGCCGAAAAAGACGCCGACAAGCGCGTATCGCCCGCCAGCTTGACCAAAATCATGACCGCCTACGTGGTGTTCCGCGAGCTGAAAGCTGGGCATTTGACGCTGGACGAGAAAGTCACGATCAGCCAGAACGCCTGGGAAACCGGCGGCTCAAAAATGTTCGTTGAGGTAAACAAACAAGTGGCAGTCGAAGACTTGTTGCAAGGCATGATCATTCAATCGGGCAACGATGCCAGCGTCGCCTTGGCTGAACACGTCGCCGGTAGCGAACAAACCTTCGCGACGATGATGAACGAACAAGCCAGCCGCTTGGGCATGGCCAACAGCAATTTCGAAAACGCCACCGGCCTGCCCAGCCCCAACCATTACAGCTCAGCGCATGACCTGGCGACCCTGGCCCGCGCGGTGATCAAAGAGTTCCCGGAGTACTACCGCTGGGACAAACAAAAAGAATTTACTTACAACGGCATCACCCAGCAAAACCGCAACCTGCTGCTGTGGCGCGATCCTTCCGTTGACGGTTTGAAAACCGGTTTTACCGACGATGCCGGCTATTGCATGGTGGCTTCCGCCAAACGCGAAGATATGCGTTTGATTTCGGTGGTCATGGGTACCGCCAGTGCCGGCGCGCGTTCCAACGAGAGCCAATCGCTGCTAAATTACGGTTTCCGCTTCTTCGAAACCCATCGTCTGTACGAAGGCAATAAACCGCTGGGCGAAGCGCGGGTCAGAAAAGGTGTGACCTCCAAAGTTGCGGTTGGCTTGCCGGAAGATCTGTATGTCACCGCCCCGCGCAAACACTTTAACGAACTGAAAGCCGAAACTCAGATCGACAAGGGCGTATTCGCACCGTTGAATAAAGGCGATACCGTCGGTAACCTGAACATTTCGCTGGCTGGCGAAGCTATCCTCAGCAAACCGCTGGTGACCTTGGACGCTGTCGCCGAGGGCGGCATTTTCCGCCGTCTGTACGACGCAGCCATTGGCTTACTGGAAAAAGAATGACGGAGCAAGTCTATCTGAACGGCGCTTATCTGCCATTAGCCGACGCCAAGGTGTCGGTGCTGGATCGCGGCTTTTTATTCGGCGATGGCGTCTACGAAGTGATTCCGGCTTATAACGGCCGGCTGTTCAGACTGGAAGATCATATTGCCCGGCTCAACAACAGCCTGAACGGCATCCGCTTGCCTTTGCCGCATAGCGTTGCGGACTGGGAAGCGATTTTCCGCCCGTTGCTGGCAGATGACCGCGATCAATACATTTACCTGCAAGTCACCCGCGGCTATGCACCGAAACGCGATCACGGCTTTCCCGAGCAAGTCGTACCGACCATATTTGCGATGAGTGCGGACATCAAGCCGTTCGCCGGCCGGATCGACGGCATCAAGGCGATTACGCTGGACGACATCCGTTGGCAGCTCTGCAACATCAAAGCCATTACCTTGCTGGGCAACATTCTGCTTAGGCAGGAGGCGCTGGATCAGGGCAGCGCGGAAGCGATACTGGTGCGCAACGGTTATGTCGTCGAAGGCGCAGCCAGCAATCTGTTTGCGGTGCTGGACGGCGAATTGATCACGCCGCCGAAAAGCCATGAAATCCTGCCAGGCATTACCCGCGACGTGGTTCTGGAACTGGCGGCCGCGCATAACATCCCTTATCAAGAAGACATCATCGCACTGGAAGCCCTGCACAACGCCAGCGAAATCTGGGTCACCAGTTCCACCCGCGAGATCGTGCCGGTCATCGAACTGGACGGCCAGCAAGTCGGCGACGGCAAACCCGGCCCGGCCTGGAAACGCATGGACGACTTACTGCAAGCCTACAAAAAATCACTGTCATGAGCGAAACCGAAAGCTTACTGGAATTTCCCTGCCAATTCCCTATCAAGGTGATGGGCAAGCATCGCGACGATTTTGACGCCATCGTCGTGGAAATCGTCCGCCGCCATGTCCCGGACATCCTGGAAGGCGCGGTCACCACCCGTCCGAGCAAAGGCGGCAATTATCTGGCGGTAACGGTCATGATCGAAGCCCATAGCCGCGAACAGCTAGACGCCATCTACCTGGGCTTGACGGCCTGCCCCGATGTGCTGATGGCCTTATAAACCGGACTGATGCCCAGCAAGGCGACGGCCGTCCTGCGCGATCTGGGGACGCAAGACTATCTCGGCGTCTGGCAGGCCATGCAACAATTCACTGCCGAACGCGACGACAACACTGCCGATCAAATCTGGATCGTCGAGCATCCGCCGGTTTATACCCTGGGTTTAAACGGGAAGCGCGAACATTTTCTTAAAGCCAATAACATCGAAATCGTCGAAAGCGACCGCGGTGGCCAAGTGACCTATCACGGCCCCGGCCAGTTGGTGATTTACCTATTGGCCGATTTGCGCCGATTAAACAAAGGCCCCAGACAAATGGTGACCATCCTGGAAAACGCGGTGATAAACACCCTGCGGCAATACGGCATCGCCGCCCAAGCCGAGCCCAAGGCACCGGGCGTCTACGTCAATCAGCAAAAAATTGCTTCGCTAGGCCTGCGTATCAAGCGCGGTTGCTGTTACCATGGCCTGAGCATAAACAACGATATGGATTTGGCGCCGTTTGCAGACATCAATCCCTGCGGCTATGCCGGCTTGCAAGTCACGCAACTGGCCGATTTGGGAATTAAGATAACTAATCAGGAACTAGCAGTGCCGGTTGTGCATCAGTTACTGCAAGCAATAGAAATCTGAAACAAGCAAACTCGACAAGCGTCGCTGGAAACAGCCAAGCTTGCGGAGACTCAAAAACCAACCCAAGTGCCCGGTGGCTATATGACCCTCAACGCCCCTTCCCGCTTCACCCCGGAAACTCATCAACGTAATGCCGACAAGCTGTCGCGGATTCCGGTAAAAGTGGAAAAGCCCGAACAAATCTTGCGCAAGCCGGACTGGATACGCATCAAATTGCCCAGCGGCGACCAAGTCAATCGCATCAAGCAATCATTGCGCGAACACCGCTTGCACACTGTCTGCGAAGAAGCCGCCTGCCCCAACTTGAGCGAATGCTTCAGCCACGGCACCGCCACCTTTATGATCATGGGCGATTTGTGCACGCGCCGCTGCCCGTTCTGCGACGTTGCCCACGGCAAACCGCAGCCTTTGGATGCGGAAGAACCGGCCAATCTGGCCGCGACCATCGCCGCAATGGCTTTGAAATACGTGGTGATCACATCCGTGAACCGCGACGACTTACGCGACGGCGGTGCCAGCCATTTTGCCGCTTGTATCGCGGCAGTGCGCAGCGAGTCTCCGAATACCACCATCGAAGTATTGGTGCCGGATTTTCGCGGCCGTATGGACACCGCACTGGACATTCTGCAACAACAGCCGTGCGATGTGTTCAACCACAACTTGGAAACCGTGCCGCGCCTGTATCTGCAAGCCCGCCCCGGCGCCGATTACCATATTTCGCTCCAATTGCTGCAACAACACCGACAACGCTTACCCAATGTACCAACCAAATCCGGCTTGATGTTGGGCATAGGCGAGACCGAAGCGGAAGTGATTGACGTGATGAAAGACTTGCTGGCCCACGGCGTCAGCATGCTGACGTTGGGCCAGTATTTACAACCCAGCAAGGACCATTTGGCGGTACAGGAATACATTCATCCCGACCAATTTCAGCGCTATGCTGACATCGCCCGCGAATTGGGATTCAAACAGGTCGCCAGCGCGCCCTTGGTACGGTCTTCCTATCACGCCGATTTGCAGGCAGCGGGTGTTGGCAAATAGCAACACATCCCAAGCTATACAAACATCCCGATAGCGTTTGAGCTTTGTCGCATCATAGCCGTCAATCGCGCATGGATAAAGAATACGCAAGCAAGTAAATCCGGCCCGTAACTGATTCGCGGAGTGGTCTCAATTGCCAACCCGCAAGGGGCGACGTCGAACATTATATTTACTTCGGTACTCAGTGAAATCGGCTGAGCAGGTTCTTGATTTCCTCTAGCGCGTAAGCCGGCTGATTTAAGGTCATCGGTTTGTGGCTGAATAGCCGGCATCGGGCACATGGATATTAAGAGCCTAACTGCTTTTGCGTGAATAGAATACTATTTATAGGACTCTTCCCAGCCGATTATTAAAGACCGGATTAATAACAGTTGCTGCCGGACGCTGGTTTGTGCTGAACTACCGACGCGATTCGTGTGGATAAATTGCTTGGGGGGTGGATGATCGACAAACCGGTGCGCGCGCAACTTCCCGCTAAATTGGTCGCGCCGACCTTACCCGCTGTGGTTTGCCGCCGACGCCTGTTCGAACAAATAGACCGCAGCTATTCCGACTACGGTTCGGCAGTCTGGCTGTTCGGGCCGGCCGGTTACGGTAAAACCACGTTAGCGGCTGATTATGCCGCCGCAAACACTCAACCCGTACTTTGGTACCGTTTCGACAGCGATGACCTGGACCCGGCCGTTTTTTTGGGGCATTTCCGCACTGCGGCAACCCGTTTGGGCCTGGTCTCCGCGACACCGGCGTTCGGCCCGGAATATTTGCCCGGCCTTGAAGCCTATGTCGGCGAGTTATTGCGCACGCTGTTGCCGCCCGAAGCCGCGCCAATGCTGCTGGTATTCGACGATTGCCACCAGGTGGTCGCTTCGCCGTTACTGGTGCGGATATTGGCCGCATTGGGCCGCATCGTCGGCGTGCAGCACCGAATACTGTGTCTGAGCCGCCACGAACCACCGCCCGGACTGGCTATTGCATTGCAGCCGCTCGGCATGCTCACGCCGGCGCAATTGGCGTTTGACCGCGACGAAGCCGGCCGACTGGCCGATCTAGCCGGATTCGACGGCGGCAACGACAGGCTCGACAAGCTGTTCGGCCAAAGCCGCGGCTGGCCAGCCGCTTTAGCCGTGGAATTACGGCAACGGCCACCCGAACATCCGACTCCGGCCAACGAGCAAGCAGATTTAGCGCAACGGGTGCAGGACGGTTTGGATGCCACCGTCTTGCAACAGTTGCTGGCCGTTGCCTGCGCAGAAACCGCAACCGAGCCGCTGGCGCACGATTTAGCAGACGACCCGGCCGTGTTGGCGACGTTGGCCCGACTGGCGGCCAACCATTATTTGGTCAACCGCATCGACACTGCCATCCCCAGTTACCAACTTCACCCTTTGCTGCGGGAATTTCTGCTGGCCCGCCACCGGGCCAACCTCGGACAGGACGGTTACGCGGCATTTTTAAAACGCAGTGCCGGAGTGCTGGAACGCCACGGCGAGATTGGCCAGGCCTTCGAACTGTACCGCCAAGCCGGCGCCGGACTGGACCTGCAACGCCTGATTCTGGTCCATGCCAAAACCGAGTTGGGCGCCGGCAGAAGCCTGCAACTGCAGTCTTGGTTGCAGAGTTTACCGGACGACTTACCGGCTAACCCGTGGCTGGAGTTCTGGCGGGCCGCGGCCCAGTTGGCGTTAAATCCGCCGTTGGCCCAAACCTTCTTCGAACGGGCTCACGCCGGTTTCGGCGACGACCCCTTGGGCAAAGCGCTGAGCGCCGCCGGGGTACTGAGTGCGATGTTTTTCGTGATGGACGACTTTCGCGACGCGGCACGCTGGCTGAACGAACTGGCTGTGCTGGATTCAGTAATCGAAGCAGCCGACGATCCGGAGTTGGACGCCTGGATCCTGGGCTGCGGCAATATTCTGGTCCACTTCCCCGATTACCTGGAATTGGCCCGACGCTGGGCGCAGCGAGCATTAGCGCGCCTGCCGCACTGTCCATCGGGGCGCCAGGTATTTTTAACTTCCTTCCTGTTGCAATACCACGTCTGGCGCGGCGATACGGAAGGGTCGCGCGCCTTTTTTGCCTTACTGGATCAGCAGATAGCCAACGACGAACCGCTGTACCGGATCAATCTATTGAATTGGCAAGCAGTGAACGCTTACCTATGCGCCGAGCACGCCGCCGCTTACGCAGCCACCGAGGCTGCCGCGCAATTGGCTACCGCTTACGGCTTGGCTTTTTATTTGCCGAACATTTACGGACAAGAAGCCTACACCGCGCTGTCGGCCCGTGATTGGGAGCGCTTTCGCTCGGCGTTGGCGCGCATGGAAGCGTGTTTGCCGGCGAATCGGCGGGTAGACCAATCGTTCATCTTGCATTTGCGCTCCGGCCTGTCGCTGGCGGAACAGCGTTTTAGTCAAGCGCGCCAGGAAGCGGAACTGGCGTTGTCGATTTGCCGCGAAATCAACTTACCGTCGGTGGCGGCCCTGGTTCAGCATGGGCTGGCGCAAGTGTTAGCGGCGTCCGGTGACCGGGCCGAAGCCGCCCGGCATTTACTGCAATTGCAAAGCTATGCCGTTCGCGCGGACAAGCCCTTCATTCTATTCATGGCCTTGCTGACCGAAGCCCAAGTCCTATTGGCCGGCGGCGACGAAGCCGGCGGCCTGGCCTCGCTGGCCCGGGCGTTGGCATTGGGCAAGCGCCAGCGCTATCTGAACGTGCACCCGTTCTGGCAGCCGGCGGTGATCGGCAGGTTATGTACCGTGGCGCTGGAGCGCGGTATCGAAGCCGACTATGTGCGTTGGTGGATAGTGCAACGCCAACTGCAACCGGACGGTAACGCCTGCGAAGAATGGCCGTGGCCGGTGAAAATCCGAACGCTGGGCCAGTTCAGGATCGACGGCCTCGAACCGGCGGCCCGCCGCAGGCAAAAAGACAACAAGCCATTGCAGTTGCTGCAGTGGTTGCTGGCGACGAATCCGGACGGCGTGCCTCAACAAACCCTGGCCGATGCGCTGTGGCCGGACTCGGACGCCGATGCCGCCCAGCACGCGCTGGAAGTGGCCTTGCAGCGCCTGCGCAAACTGCTGGGACGGAATGAGGCGGTGTTGTTGCAGGGCGGCACCCTGTCTTTGAATCGGGAATTGTGCTGGCTGGACATTTGGGTCGTCGACGAAGTCGCCAGACGATTTGCCGCCGACCCGAATCAGGCCGCAACCTTGGCGGATCGCCTGTTAAAAGTCTGGCGCGGCCCGTTTTTGCCCGGCCTGGAAGCGCCATTAGCGGCATCGAAACGGGAAAATCTCGCTGCCAAATTCATCCAAACTTTGGAAAAGCTTGGTTCCGAGCTGGAAGCCGCAGGCCGGAGAGCCGTGGCCATCGCCTGCTATACGCAAGCCGTCTCAATTGAACCGTTGGCGGAAAATCTGCAATACCGGCTGATCGATTGCCTGCTCGCCGAAGATAGGCGCGCCGAGGCCTTGCTAGCTTACCGCCGCTGTCGGCGCCACTATGCCGGCCACTATGGCATCGAACCCTCTCCCCGCTTAAAGTCCCTGGCCGCACTGATCACGGCACCAAACGTCGGTAAAGGCTGAACACTGTTCATAGCCTTAATGGACGGCATCGAGCTAATACTAAATAACTTCCGGTCACGCATTCGCCGATCATCCGCAAACAAATTCGGTCGATGTTGTGAGTTTTTTGTGAGGCCTGTTGCTTTAGGGTATCGACACGACCGTCGATAGGAGACCTAAACATGAACTTTCCCGCTAAGCCGATCACCTTGTTTTTATGCGTCAATCCGTTTTCGACGTTTGCCGCAGTAGTTTCGCCGCCGCCTGTGCTGTCGTTGATCGCTTCCGACGTTTATGTCCAGTACGGCGGCCCCGGGGTCGCGAATACCTTGCAGCATCATCCCAGCGTATTGTCGATTGCAGTCGGAGGCTCTACGGCTTCCGCCGATTTCGGCAGCGGCATCTTTAAGGCCAGTTCTGCAGCTGCGGATACAGGCTCACAAACCACTTATGCCTACACCGGCATGACTGCAACATTCAAAAATACCGGCGCCGTCAATATCAGTTTTGCCGCCGGGGCGATTGATGCCGACATCGACGCGGTGTTCAGCCGCACAATCGGCAGCGAAGCGAGCGGCCAAGCCGCCACTGTACTGAGTTCCGCGTTGGCAGGAACTTACCCGGGCAATAATGTTCCCGGCGTTAGCGTGCTGTATCAATATGGTGCTTCCAATAGCCCTTCATCGCCGTTTTTCGACTTTCATTTCAACCCCAATGCCGGTTTCACCGGCAGCGGTACGGCAGATGCGGACAAGTTGTCGGCCAATCTGGCCTTCCCGGCTTTCACGCTGAAACCGAACGACATTCTAACCGTGAATTATTCGCTGAATACCTGGGTCGTGGCCGGCGTCGGCTTGGGCACTCCCGGCAGTGGCTGGAGCGCTACCAGCGATGCAACGCACACCGCGTCGATCAGCCTGCAATTGCCGGCGGGAACTTTACTGAACTCGCCGATTGCGCTCGATTGGGTGAAAACAGCGCCTGTCCCGCTCCCGCCAGCCATCGGCTTGATGCTTACCGGGTTGGCGGGCATATTCGGCTTCACCCGCCAACGTTCGCACCAAGCCATGATTTTCCCGCTGGTCGAATCCATTAACCCAGGAATCCAATCATGAATCTAAACAAAGGTTATGCGCTATTCGGCATCGCGTTATTCGGCCTTACCACCGCTGTTCGCGCGGACCAGGCCATTTTGCAATATGGCGGCAACGATTACGGCAATCAGCGTCTTTTCGATCCCAATCCAGCTGCTTTCGACGACGCCAACATTTAGGATGGCGTCATGTCGCCACGGCGGAATTCAGGGTTTCCGGTTATTCCGATTCGGTAACCAACTCGAACAACCGTTTCAGCCAAGGCTCCTTGCAATATCACTATCTAAGTTACTTAAGACCATTCAGATTAAACACCAGTCAGAGATACTTTAAAGCACGTCATAACATTTGGAGGATTATTATGTTGAAATTAGCACGATATATTGGCATATGCGCGCTTGCGACCAGCCAACTTTCAACAGCGGCGACAGTGTTCGTTCAATACCCTGACCCCAGCGGTTCTGGGATCACGTCTGATCCTGCATTTGCCACGCAGACCGGCGCCGGCTTCTTTGCAGAGGCGGATCTGCTGAGTGCCGTATTCAAGGCAAGATCGGAATCCCCGGACGCTTCCTTTGCTTATGCTGGACTACAAGGTTTGACCTTTACCAATCCGCTGGGCAACGCGCCAATACTGCTGCCGGCCGGAGCGCTTGGTGTCAACATTACCGGCCAGTATACACTTGGCCCGCTGGTACCAAACTCTGGCGCCAGCGCGGGCATAACCGGTGTCCTTAGCATCAATGACGGCAGCTTGGCAAGAGTAGCCAGAGGCGATCATTTCGTCAATATTGGTCAGGCTAGTAATGGTTTCTCCTACCCTCCCACCAATACAACAACCCCAATTACGCAAAACGGGGGGACCGTCTTGTTTAATACGGCAACCTTGACCAACCTTGACATGACATTATTAATGCCAGCCATGACAATAGACCCTGGCGAAACCCTGGAAATCACGTTTTTGCTGCAAACGATACAAGGGGCCAATGGTGCCGGCGTCAAATCACTAGCCGATGCGTCGAACAGCGCAAAGTTGTTTTTCAATTTACCGGCTGGCGTCAGTTTGGTCGACAATGCTGGTGGTACTTTGACCTGGGTTAAGCCTGTGCCGTTACCGGGAGCTTTTTCGCTGTTCGGCATTGCACTGGCATCTGCGGCAGTGCGCCTGCGGCGTGCCGCCCCCCATTCGCACTAGCAGATTTTTCGCTCGTTCCCACGCTAGCGCGTGGGACGGCACTTGTGTATAACGCTAAGCACCCGAGCTTGGAACTACCCATTAAAAACGTATAAACACGGGATGTAAGCCTCTTCATCCCTGACCTTCTTCTCCCTTTTTATCATGCGGCTTCGGAGGCCGCGAGCGTTGACAATTCGCCATCCTACCTCCCCCAAAACACTGTAGAGGCGTAAAACCTTGCGTCTACGCGCATAAGCGGTAACACTACTTGTTTTTTAAAGCCATCCAAGCATATGAACCGATTCAGAACCTTTACTTTGGCATTCACTGTCTTTCTGGGAACAGCGCTAATCAGCGGCTGCTCGTTTTCCACCAGCTCCGAGAGTTCGTCCGACAGCATAGGCAGCTTGTCTGACAGTTCTGGCGGCATCTTCAAAAGCGCGTCCAGCCCCTTTACCTCCAGTTCCGACTCGTCGCGTAACAAACACGAAAAATACGAAACCGATGTAGCCGACTATACCGCTACCTTCGTAGTGTCCAGTAGCGGCACGCTGGACAGTTTTCGCGGCCATCTTAGCGAATTAGCCGAAAGCCATGAGATCACCAACTGGGAAACCGACCGGAATACTTACGTAGGCATCGGTCGCGGACTTGCCAAAGCCAAGCTCGGCAAACCGCAAATTTCGGCGTTTACCGAAAGTTTGAGCGATAACGAGCCCTGGAAGAAACAGGTCATTGAAGAAGGTTTAAAAAAATAATCCCGCAGGCAGTCGCCCACTTGGTCATGCCAGTTGCCGGCTTGAAATTCGCAAAGTGGGCGCTGACGCTGGGCTGTTTACTTTGGGTAGCCGTTGCCGAAGCAGACCAAAGTCATCATTTCGAGTTCCTGTACATAGACGCCAACGAAGGCAGCGCCAGCGGCGGCCATGCCGCCATTAAATTCGACCGACAAGTCTTTCATTTTCAACACATCGAACCCGGTTTGCTGCGCCTATATCGCAACGATGCGGCGGCTTTTGAGTTTGCCTACGGTTTTCAGGAGAACCGTAACATTTACGGTCACCGCATCGAAGTGTCTGAGGATTTTTTTCAAGCACTACGGGACACCTTCAGTCGCCGCCTGTTCATTCAAAACCAGCAATTGTCGCTGTTACAAGCCCTGCACGACGACCAGACGCTGGTTTCAGGCTTGCAAAATCTTGGCTCTGCGCCGCCTCTGCCTATAAAAGGATTGGGTTATTTTTTGACGAAATATCGGGCGGCAGAAGCGTTCCCTGTCGAGGCAGACAAACCCAGCAATAACAGCCAAGCGCTACAACAATTGCACGAAGCCATCGTTAACAAGTATGGCGAAGATTTTTTGCCGGCCAAGCGCCAGCAAGCTTGGCAAACCCTGCAAACCCTGAAACCTGAGTTAGCAGTTAACCCCGCTGAACCCACGGATACACGGTTTACCGCCACGAACAGCTCATTTGCCGAACGCTACCGCAATCAGTTGCTGAATCTGGCAGCGCTGGATGTGCTACACGCCAGGCTATCCCCGCTTAGCGAAAGTTTGTTAGAAATTCCCGAGGCGACATACAAACTCAACACCGCGCAACGAGCCAAGCTACAAGATTTTCGGCGGCGTTTGTTTGCCGATTTAATGACCCTGATGCACAGCCAGCGCAGCGACTGGGGTTATCCGCTGTTGGTGGGAATGGCCCGTTTGCATGCGCTGGACCATGCCGTCGCCTCGGGCTATCTGAGCGTGCTGGACCGCAGCCGCCCCGACAGTGACGACCCACAAGCCACTATTATCGACAACGACAACTTGCCGGCAGCCCTGCAATACAGTCAAGAACTGTTTACCGCGGCGTCCAAACAACTCGACAACCCCATAGCGCTGGATGAACTCGCTTACTCGGAACTGGAGCTAAGCGCGACGGCGCTTATGCGATTGCATAAGCCGCGCCATGATCAGCAGTCTTTGCAGCTGTTGCCATTGACAGCCACTCCATCACGACCGGCAGCGGCCAAATTGCTTGGTTTACCGCTACCTAGCAGCGAACTGGCAGATTTCCAAAACAGCGTCACGCAGCAAATCGAAACATATCAAAGCCAATTGCAATCTCTGTATGGCTATAACTTGCTTAGCCGCAATTGCGGCACCGAAATCTTTCGGCTCCTTAACCAGACGGTTGCGGAAATCTCGTCTACAGCCGAGGAAAGTAGAAGCCAGGCTTCGCAGCGACTGCTGGGCGGTTACGTTGATGAAGGCGGCTTGAACATGATTCCGTTTATCGCCTACGACCAGATAGGAAACACATATCGACTAAGCACCAGCTTCCAGCGCCAGCCCTACAGAGAACGGCAGCGTCAACGACGTTACCGGCAGACGCCGCAATGGCTGGTGGATTTACAGGAATCTAATACCCTGAGTTCGAGTATTTATCAATGGAACGAGGATGACGCGGCGTTTTTATTCTTCACTCAAGATCAGCTATGGCCTCGGCCATTGCAGGGCGGCTTCAATCTAGCGATAGCTGGCGGCCAGGGCCTTTATGGTATGTTCAGTTGGCCTTGGGATGGTGGGGACAATCTACGCAAAGGATTGAAAGGTTTTGTGGTCAGCCTGCCTGAACTGTTGTTCTTTAACATCCGTAAAGGCTCGTTTCCAGGATTGCTGCCGGAAGCAGGTCTATATTGGCCTGAGGCTTTTTAACTAGGCTAGCTTGCGGGTATAGCGACGGTGAGAGGAGGGAAGAAAATTCGTTGCCTCTTTACCGGACTGCCCTCAGACCCTAGGCAGTTTGCGGTGAAATTCTCGGGCATCAGGCTCGAACATCAATAAATCTGCCTTTACCACCTTCGTTATTTTGATCGGAGGCGTCTTTAGCAACCGGTTGGACTTGCTGAAACGCTTGTATGGGGCTGTTTGGCTGGGCTTTTTTGACTGTCGGAACATTGGTTCCGGCAGCACTATAAATTTGCGACGCGCCTGAATTAATTGACATGTATGACATTGGCTACCTCTTGTTCACGGATTTAATGGCTACAACTCTACTTGAGAGCAGCCAATTTTATTCCAAGCCATTTGTATGAGTTGCCTGTTGCCTCGCAGTTTTCGAGATAATTGCTATACCAGCTTCGAAGCATATACCTGAATTGCGCTAATTTGCCCGATATGCCGCATTAAACCGTTCTCGCGAGGCTTCAGACAGGAAAACACCGGTAAGCGTTCGCTTGTCAATCCACCCTATTTGTTAGTATCAATGCGGCGGGTAAGCGCTGTTGCTTGGCTCAACGCTTGATGACCGGACTCACCGGCGCCACGTTCTGCGGTACAAAAGGCGGTGGACTCGGCGTCGTGGTTGGGGCTGGCGTGGCAAAATCAAAGGTGGCGATACAGTTGACGCCGCCGATCAGTTCGTCGCTAGGGTTGGGTAAGGTCATGCGCACCGTAAAGCTGCCACTGGCCGGATCGATCAATTGGTCCACTTTGGTGACAGTAGCTCTCACGACTTTTTTGGCCGGCAGCTCAGGGCGTACTTCCACATCCATACCAGGCTGAATCAGACCAAAATATTCAGTCGGCGCGATCAGCTCAACGCGCAACGGATTGACTTGCGCCAGCTTCATAATCGCGCGATCACTAACGGACTCGCCGGGCATCGCATAACGGTCTATCACAATACCGTCTATCGGACTTTTGATGGTTTTAACCTCCAGTTGCGCCTTGGCCATTTCCAATGCCAACATCGCCGACTTTTTGCGTTCCTCTGCCTTTCTCAACTCGATTCCAGCCAACACCACTTCGGTCTCGACTTTGTCTTTCTCGATTTGCGAAATGACATTGGTGGTGGCTAAACTCCGATAACGGGTGCGGTTGCGCGTGGCGTATTCCAGTTTCACTTTCTGATTGCGTACCTCGCTGCTACTCTCGGCATCGGCCTTGGCCTGGTTAAACTTGGCCAATTCCACCGACGCTTCCAATTGGGCAAGCGGTTGGCCTTTGGCAACGTGATCACCCTTATCGACCAACAGCGCTGCGACGGTACCCGACACCGGGCTACTCAACTCGACGTACATTTCCGGCTTGACCATGCAATCCAGATTGGCGGCAAACACGGTACCACTGAACAGGCCAGGGCCGATTAATGCGCAAAAAAAATGGTGGCGTAAGGACATGTAAAAACTACTAATCGATTAATTTGACTTGATTTGAAACGGTCTGATTTTTAAATTTAAGGCCACAGCGTTTATTCAAACTTGCCGGAAAACGCCAAAATACGCGACAAATGCTTATCCTGTTTGCTGAGTTGCCTTCTGACGTTGCGCTGTTGCCGCTCGTTATAAATTTGCGGCAGACGTAATATCAGGTTTCCCAAAAAACCCGGCAAAGCTTGCTGATCTTTAGCCAGGCCGGCCAGAGTCTTGAGAATAGCAGACGAATAAAACTCCCGTAGCGCCGCATCCTCCAGCGACAGTATCGCTTCGCAGCTACCCGGATCGCCTTGCCGGGCTGAGCGCCCGTATAGTTGCCGATCTATGCGCCGAGATTCATTGCAGTTCAGCGCAATCACGTGCAAACCGCCCAGGTCCGCCACGCCCAATCCCAGGGCTATATCGGTGCCACGGCCGGCCATATTCGTAGCTACCGTAATAGCGTGCAACTGCCCGGCTTGCGCGATGATCTCAGCCTCGTGTTGATCTTGTTCCGCATTCAACACCCGGTGAACCAAACCCGCCGCTTCCAGCCAAACACTGACCTCCAGCGACTCGGCAACCGAACCGGTGCCTATCAATACCGGCCTGCCTAGTGCGTGCAACTCGCGGACCCGTTGCAGAAACACGCCTTGCTTGGCTGCCTGCGTGGCATAAATCCGTTCGCTGAACAAAATCCGTTTCGATACTCTGTGCGTCGGCATTTTTACGCTATGCAAACCATAAACGCGATGCATTTCCGCGGCCACTTCCCGCACCGTGCCCGAAGTACCGGCCAGTTTGAGATAGCGGCCGAAAAAGCGCTGGTAACTGATCCGGGCCAGCGGCTCGCGTTGTTCGGAAATCAAGCAACCTTCCTTAGCTTCTATCATTTGTTGCAAGCCCTGCTCCCAAGACCGATCCTCCATCACCCGGCCGGTAAACTCGTCGATGATTTGCACCTTGTTATCTTTCAGGATGTATTGCTTGTTGCGCTTGAAGCAATACTCGGCAATTAGCGCCTGTTTGACCATGGCTTCCCGCCAGCGCTTATTTTTCCAACTCGGCCCCAAGCCGATAATCATATCCGCAATGGTATTTTCGCCTTGCGGGGTCAGTTCCACGTCGCGAGTTTTGGGATCCATGACAAAGTCGTCATTGATGAACAATGACGAGGCCAGATACAAGGCGTCACCGTAGGTTTCCGGAGACGCCTCACTCGGCCGGGCCTGGGTGATGATCAGCGGCGTGTTGGCTTCATCGATCAATACGCTATCGGCTTCGTCGATAATGGCAAAGCATAAGCCCCGCATGATCAGAGCGTTGCTTTTCGGCTGTTTGATTTGCCTTTGAATCTGCTTGAATTGAAATTTTAACAAGCCCACATCCTCGCCCATCTCGATGCGGTCACGCAGATAATCAAAGGCAATTTGTTTATTCGTCGTATGGACGATGGGTTGTTGATACAGTTTTCGGCGCAGTTCAAGGTCCATACCGTCAACCACCGCACCGGACTTCAAGCCCAGGCGCAGATAAAGCGGTTTCAGAATCTCCGCATCGCGCGCCGCCAAGTAATCGTTGGCAGTAATCACATGCACCGGGATGCCTGCCAAGGCGGCGGTGCAGGCCGGCAAGGTCGCGGTCAGCGTTTTGCCTTCGCCGGTTTCCATTTCCGCCAGCATGCCGTTGATCATTAACCAGCCGCCAAACAATTGCACGTCAAAATGCCGTTTATTCAGCGTCCGACCGGCGGTTTCGCGAATCAGCGCGAAGGCTCTGATCATCAGCTCTTCTGTCAGACCATGCCGGTATAGATTTTCCCGCAGCTCGAGAATGGCGATGGTCAACTGTTGCTCGTTGTAGTGGCTTAACGGGGCGGCAACTTTTTCAACTCGACTGACGATATAAGCCTGGCTGAAACGCTGGCGATTCAGGCGTTTGTGGAGTTTGTCGAAAAATGCCGCGGCGCCTTGCTCGAAATCGCTTAGTCGACTTTCCGGCTTTTGCGGGTAGCTGCCAAAATATACCCCTGGACGCAACACCAACTCAGACATTGAACTGCCTCAAAAATACCTGGCGTACCCGGCGGTACAGCTGAGTCATAATCGATTCGCCGCCATGGTTGATCCGCACATAAGCGCGCATACCTATCGGCAGATTTTTCGGCGGCGAGAAGTCCAGATCGACCAAAAAGATTTTTTGCAGGGTTTGCATGTCTTGTTCGTTTTCCGTATTCACCCGGATCTTACCGCCGCCGGTGGTCGCCAGGGCCGGGCTGGGCAGCGTATTGGTCGCTTCCGGCGCCAAGCGGATGATGTTGGCCGGGTATTCGCGATACGGGTCGCTAACCAGACGCACGCTGATTTCCGGACTGCCTTGCCTTAGCAAGCCAATATTGTCTTGGGTTACCACCATGCGGATGGTCGGTGGCTGTTCATCCAGAATGTAACCAATCAATTCACCCTGGCGCAAATAGCTACCGGTCAGATCGTCGGCATCCGGCAACAGGATATAACCGGATTTAGCAGCGCTAATGATCATCGCGCTGGATTTATGATTCAAATGATCCAGTTCGGATTCCGCAATCCGCAGCGATTCTTTCAAAATTTCTGCCTTCACCAAATCGTTTTCTTTCTCCGCCCGATATTGGCTTTGCAACTCGGCCACTTTGGCGCGGGCGATTTTGGCTTTGGCTTCCAATGCATCGTCATGCATGGTCAGCAACACATCACCCTGATTCACGAATTGGTTCGATTTCACCAGCAATTCGCCGATGAAACCCTCTTGCTCCACCTTGATCAACGCTTCATCGGGTAGCCACACCACGCCTTCAGCCAGCGTGTAATTGGGAATCGGCAAAGCACCAAAAACCAGAACCACAAACAAGGCCAAGCCTGCCGTGGCCAGCAGCGCCTTATCTCTTTTCCGACTCAGACTGGGGCTGGTAAACACAAAACGTATGGCTTTATACAGCGGAAACACGACCTGTAATGACACCATCAACAACGCAACGACGATACCCAGTGAGAAAAATTTTTCGGTCAGATAGATACAGACAAACCACAACATCATCAGGCGGTAAGTCAGCGATGCCAAACTATAAATGACAAACCAAGCCGTTTCGCCCGGCGCGGAGGCTGGGGACACCGCCTGTTTCAAGTCAAACAAATAACGCTGGGCCAAATAGGCCCAGATTTGGCTTGAACGCTGATACAAATTCGGAATGCTCAAGGCATCGGCCAAAATGTAATAGCCGTCGTACTTCAATAGCGGGTTGCCGTTAAAAAACAACGACGAGACGCCGCCAGTCAGCAGGATGTCGAAACCCACATCTTGGACAAATCCGGTCTCGGTGCTCAAAAACAAGAACAGGCCGAGCGCGGCCAGAAATCCTTCCACCAAAATACCGGCAGCGCTGATCAACATCCGGTCGTACTTGTTACGCAGATGGTTGGCGGCGGAGACATTGACGTAAGGCACCGGCATAAACAATAAAAAATTGACGCCCATTTCATGCACTTCGCCGCCTTTCAACTTCATAGCAAAGCCATGCCCCAATTCATGCAGGATTTTGATCAAGGGGTACAACAAGAACATGATCAAAAAATTGTAGGGAGCCAAAGCATTCAATTCGAAATGATGGCTGATTTCCTGCCAATTGGCCCCCGCTTGCAGCGAAGCAATTGCAATGACCAGCAGCCAGACCATCCCAAACTTGACGCTGAACAGACCCGCCACTTTAGACACATGTTTGCCGAGAAACTCGTCCGGATCCCACAGCGGCAATTTCAGCGAGAGCGGATTCAACAATCGCTGATTGCTTTTCGCGCTGCTTAGCCGCGCCTGACGCTCGAACAATTCTTCGGTGTTGACCAAGGCTTCGGTTTGAATCAAATCGGCCTGATGTAATTGCCCCAGTAGTTGAATAAGGTCTTGTTGGCTGGGTGCATAGTCGCCCAGCTGCCGATTCAGGATGTCGGCAATCTCTTGTACGCTCAACTTGCCGTCCAATAGCCCGATGAACTGATAAGCCAGGCTGTTAAAGCGCTGATGGCGGGCGGTATTGGGGTCTTCCAGGATGTACCAGATCAGGCCGCGGTACTCGTGGCGATGAATCTCGATATGGCTATGCAACTTGGGTTTGAGCTTGGCGACCCGGTACCAGTGCGGACTGAACAGTTCGTTAGCCATGAGCAAACCTCAGCACTGGTGTCACCAGGACCAAATCCACAAACGCAGCCAAGCCAGCATGTCGTGGCTCCATATCCACAATAAACTGGCGCGTCCGGCCGCGATTTTGCCAACACCCTCCATGCCCGGCCGCAATAATTCAGGGGCTTTTTCCAGGCTGGCTTCCACCCGGAAGACATTCTTGCCGCTATCGGTTTTGGCCACTGCGGTGATCTTTTGCACCTGTAGCGGAAAGGTCCGGCTGGGCATACTGGCCAGCACCAAAGAACCTTTTTGACCTTCCTGAATATAGGAAATCAGGCTTTCATCCACTTTCAGGATGATGCGGTAACCCTCCAACGGGGCAATCTTGAACAGGATTTCACCGCGTTCGACCGGTGAACCGAGTTTCTGACTCAAATCGCCTTCAATCACCACCCCATCAAACGGCGCGGCCAGATTGATTTTCTGCAACTGCTGGCGGGTCAGCTCCATCTCCGCATCGGCCTGGTCGATTTGCGCGCTAATGACCCTGACTTTCACGAGATCACCACCAGACAGGGCTTCGCGGTATTCGCGACGGAATTTTTGCAACTGCCCGTCCAGCTTGCTTAATTCCAGTTGTAATTCCGCATCGTCCAGACTAGCCATCAGTTCGCCTTGCCGCACCGTATCACCAGCCCTTACCGCCGCGGATTGCAAAAATCCGGAAATGGGCGCAGCGACCACCCGCTGAATTTTGCCTTCCAACACCGCGTTGGCGGTCACCCGAAAATCACTGCGCCACACAGAGCTGATCAACAAGAACAACACCAAGCCCAGGGCGGTCAATTTCACTTTGAAGTGTTTGACGCCCATCAGTTCGGCCAGCCGCTGTTTAAGCTTGATGCCGATTTTTACCGACAACGCTTGTTCGTCGAGTTTTTTTAAAGTCAGGTACGGGGAGATCAGTGCCAGGGCTTGTTGGCAAAGTAGTACGGTTTCCTTGGCAAAGGATTGTTCTTCGCTGCGTAACAGGGTAACCGCGCCGATAAACTTACCGTCATGCAGCATAGGCACGGTCAGCAATGAACCATAACCATACTTGCGGACGATTTCCTGATGGGCGCGCTGGATACTGACCGATTTGACATCCGGAACCACCACCACGCTATCCTGCTCAATGGCTTCGTCCATCGCATCGGCGATTTTTTGCAACAAATTGGCTTGCTGGTCAAATTGCGCGTTATTGGAAATCGCCACTACCGTGCTGTAGTTGTCTTTGAATTCGCCGATGGCAACCCGATCGCAACTCAGCATGCGCGTCAATTCCGTACCCAGGCTAATCAAAACCTCGCGGTAACTATTTTGCTCGAAACAAGCCGCCAGCAAACCGACTACGGAGCTGTAAAAATCGTCGTTCTGCTGCAAACGGTCTTGCGCCAAACGCCACCACTCCACGCTCTGCTCCAGCGTGGCAAAAACAGCCGCGCGCCGATCAGCAACAGCATGCTCCAGTTTGAGCGCAATCACACCTAATAGTACCGAACCGTCAAATACCGGCAGACCGAAGAAGTCATATTGCCGTTGATCCGGTTTTGCCACATTAGGCATGTAACTGGGTTGATTTTTATCCAGTGCAAGTTTGCAAATAGCCGATAACTCGGCAGCATCGGCGAGGTTCTCCGGCCATTTCGCCAACAGCCGCAGCGTTTTGCCATCCGCATCGCTCACCATCAATGCCGCAGCCTCAGTTTGCGGCACAATGCGGCAGACTATCTCCAGCCATTGTTGGGCAAATCTAACGCTCATAGCGGAAAACCTCCCGGACAGGCATTACTCTGAACCACACTCTGCGGGCACAACATCAGAAATATGTCATCGAGGTGGTTGGCTATTTCCTGACTGACCAGGTCTTTCAAATTACTGGGGATGGCGGCAAATTGTTGCTGGCTATCCTTTAAGCCACTGAGCGCCTGGTTAAATTGTTCCGGCTCCGCAAACACTTGCTGCGCCAGATAAACCAGATAGGTTTCGTTGCGATAATGCGGATCGGTAAGTTCAGGATGCAGTTGGTGACCAATGATGTGCGAATATACCTCGGGTAAATGCCATAAACGCATCAGTTCAGAGCCCAACTGACAATAATCAAAGCCAAACAACAGCCGTTCCTGCTCGTCAATCGGCAAGCCCTGCTCCCGGCTTGCCAGCAATGCGTCCAGCGCCTGTTCCGGGGCTTTGACAAACATCGCCGCGTGGCCGATTTCCAATAACAACCCCAGTGCAAAAAAACGATGTCCAGCGGGTAGTCCGGCCATTTTAGCCAGCGTGCGGCAGGCGATGCCGCATTCGATGCCATGCAACCAGAACTCTTTCAAGTCCATCACCGCGTCGGGAATATTGCAAAACGTCCGCATGCACAAACTGCTCAACAGCAAATCATGCAACTGAATGGTACCAATCAAGCTGATTGCATCGTAAAGGTCATACGCTTTGCGGTTAAAACCAAAGAAGCGGCTGTTGGCCATGCGGATTATGCGGACGGTCAACATAGAATCGGTTTGCAGCACCGCGACATAGTCGCGGATTCTGGCATCCGGCTTTTCTAATAACAGCCTGATTTTCAGATACACCTCAGGCATCGAAATTTTTTCGGCCAAATCGCAAAGGAATTGTTGTTCAGCTCTCATAGCGGCTTAATTGAACATGAGCTTTTCCATCTCAGTCGCGGCTTTTAAAGCTTGTTCGACAGCCTCTGCCAACTGTTCGGCATTGAGTTGCAAAATATCCCAAATGTCCGCGGATACGCTCTCCTCGATTGCGCGCATATGCCCGGATATGTATTTTTCGGCACAGGCCCGCACCAGATGCAGTAGTGCGGTTTCCCTGCGCTGATCCGGGGCAAGGTCAGGGGTGGGCTGATAATGCACAATGTCTTGAAAATGCGCCGGCAAACACCATTGCGCCATCAGTTTGGCACCGATCTCGCCATAATGCATACCCAACAGTTTTTGTTCAGCGATGTGCAGTAATTCCTGGTTATTCCGGGACAGTTCCATCGCGCGTTTCGCCAACTCAGGGTGCTTTGCGTAAAGCACCAGATGCCCTATTTCATACAACAAACCAATCACAAACAGGCGTTCGCTCTTGGGGAATTTTAGCTGGCTTGCCAACAACCGGGTCAACACCGCCGAGAACAAGCTGAACCGCCAAAAGGTTTTCAGCGGCATGATGTCATTGGGCAATTTTAACGAGGCAATCGCCGAGGTAGCCAGCACCAAGTCATGTAACTGCCCGATGCCCAGCATATTGACGGCGCGACTCAAGCTGTCGATCTTTCCCGGAAAACCAAAGAAAGCGCTGTTGGCAACTCTTAACACGGCGACGCTTAAGTTGGGATCGCTGGCCACAACTTCGACAAAGTGCTCGATATCCGAACGGGGATCGTCGATCAAATTTCTAACTTTCTGATATACCTCGGGCAAGGAAACCAAACCTTTGATTTCTTGCAAGGTATGTTCGATCAAATCAGCTTGCGAATTGATCTCGACAGGATCAAGCAAGGGCGTCCCTCCAAATTAGACAGTGTTTAAATCAAGCGGAAGTATAGAACGGAAACCGGAGCTGTAGTAGGGAAACTACCGGTATTCCGTTCGGGCTGAGGTCGTCGAAACTCAAGCTGGTTTGCTCTTTGAGGGGTGATCG
This sequence comes from Methylomonas sp. PHL2-19, assembly GCF_059331595.1. Classification (NCBI taxonomy): domain Bacteria; kingdom Pseudomonadati; phylum Pseudomonadota; class Gammaproteobacteria; order Methylococcales; family Methylococcaceae; genus Methylomonas; species Methylomonas sp. PHL2-19. Next base: position 1,664,246 of record NZ_CP196839.1, on the reverse strand, counting down.
GTATTTAAGAGTGGGGTTAATAAAAGCCACAAGCGCTCCATTTTTTCCATATACCCTCCGACACTTAACCACTGCACATTTTGAGCAGGCTTATCTGTGTTCTATTACGGATTATTTGCTGCAATCACAGAATAATTAAAACGAAGTCGCTAAACTCTAGCAGCATCTCTGGCATCCGATGCCAACGGCGTTCCATGCTCATCGGTCAAACTGCAACTTTCAACGCCCATGAATTCAAAGTCACATCTCAAGCACTACCACTCAAAACCGATTCTGGAAGAGTTGGAATCTCGACAGCTGTTCTCCGGCGGCATCGAGGGGCTTTTGACCGAACAGCTCATGGATCCCAACGCAACCTACACCAATGCCACGCCGCCCGCCGACACCCAACAGCCCCCCGCGCAAACCAGCACCAGCGAGACCAGCCGCAATGAAATCGTGTTTGTCGATACCCGCGTCCAGGGCTACGAATCGCTAATAAACGATATCAAAAGCAGCGACGTTTCCAACCGTAATCTGGAAATCATTACGCTGGACAGCAGCACCGACGGCATTCAACAAATCACGCAGATTCTGGCCGAGCGCGACAATCTGGACGCGGTGCATATCATCTCGCACGGCAGCGACGGCAGCCTGGATTTAGGCAACAGTCAACTCAATTTCGATACCTTGATTCAAAACCAGACCGACATCAGCGCCTGGGGAGATGCCTTCAATGCCAACGGCGATATTCTGATTTACGGCTGCAATGTCGCGGAAACGCAATTTGGGCAGAGTTTTGTCGAGTATCTGTCCGGGATCACCAATATCGACGTCGCGGCGTCGGAAGATACCACCGGCAGTGCGGATTTGGGAGGGGACTGGCTACTTGAATACCAAACCGGCGACGTCGAAACCGAAGTTGTAGTCAACGCGGCGGGTCAAAGCGAATGGACTGGCTTGATGGCGGTGACTGCCAATGGCACAGTGACATCCACCAGCAGCACCAGCACCAACCAACTGACGTGGTCGCATACGGTCAGTGCCGGCTTCGACCGGGTACTATTTGTCGAGATTGCCATTGATGACGGCAGCGCTGGGGTCAACAGCGTTAAATACGGTACCGCCGATCTCACCCGCGTAGGGCGCACAGCAGCCAATCACGCCGTCGAAATTTGGGCGTTGGTCAACCCCACAGAGGGAACCGATAACGTCGTTATATCATTTACCGGAAATACAGAAGCTGCTGCGGGTGCATCGACCTTTAACGGTGTTAACCAATCGACGCCCTACGGTACTTACGCTGGCAACACCGGCACCACCGGTTTGTTGGGAGGATCAGGCACGGTGAATGTCGCCAGTGCGACTGGCGATTTGGTTATCGACGTGCAGTATTGGAAAGCTATTTCCGCTGTTACTTCGGGTACCGGGCAAACTTCGCAATGGAGCAGCTCTCCCCTATTGTCTACGGCAAAGGCAGGCTCTTCCGTGGCGGAAGGCGCGAGCTCAGTAACGATGAGCGGTTCAGCGTTACTTGCTGCCGATTGGTCGATAGGTGCGGTATCTATCAAAGCAAGTATAAACACCGCGCCTGTAAATACAGTACCCGTAGCACAAACGACGAATGAGGACACGGCCAAAGTGTTCTCATCGGCCAATGGCAATGCGATTACGATAACCGACGCTGATGCCGGCGGCGCAAACAACGAAATCACTCTGACGGTCACCAACGGCACCCTGACCTTGGGCGGCACCACCGGCTTGACCTTTGTAGCCGGCGACGGCACGGCCGACAACACGATGAGGTTTCGTGGCACGGCCAGCGCCATCAACACGGCGCTGAATGGCTTGAGCTTCACGCCCACTGCCGAATACAGCGGCAGCGCGACGCTGACATTAGCCACCAAAGACTCGGTACTCCTGAGTTTGGATATCGATACCGGCCTCTTGGGCCGTTACGCTTTCGATAACACTAGCGCACTGGAGACCGATAGCAGTCCGGCGGCCGGTTCCACGGTTTCGGTCGTCAATGGCACGTCCGTCAATGACACTACCCGCGGCAATGTGCTGAGCTTGGCTGGCGACGGTTATGTGCAAACTACTGGGGTTTATGGCCAGCCATCCAGTGTCACCCTGGCGGCCTGGGTAAACTTGACATCCGCCGACACGGGGGGTGCAGAAGTCATTTCGCTGGGCGACAACGTGATATTACGCCTGGATGCCGGCGGCAAAATCAAAGGTAGTTATGTCGATAGCGGCACGTTCAGATTTACCGAAACGGCTACGACATTGGCCGGAACCGGCTGGCACCACGTTGCATACACCATCGACAGCGTAGCCCATACCCAAGCGGTTTATATAGACGGCGTTGCCGTGGCCTCTACCGCTTACACCACATCCATCGCTTACAATCAGGGAACCAATAGTTTTATCGGCAAGCACGGAAACGGTGGTACTACCTACGATTTCAATGGCAAGATCGACGAAGCACGGATTTATAACCGCGCTTTAACTGGGGCGGAAATTGCCGCACTCGCCGGAGACCTGACCTTAACAGACACCGATACGGTGGCTATCACAGTAACGGCAGTCAACGATGCGCCGCTCATTTCCGCCATCGAAGCCACGACCCTGGCTTACACCGAGAACGGCGCTGCGACAGCGATTACCTCAGGCCTGGTACTTACTGACGTCGATAACGCTAATCTGAGCGGCGCCACGGTGCAGATCACCGGCAACTACGCCAGCGGGCAGGACGTACTGGCATTCACCAACCAAAACGGTATCACCGGCAGTTGGAATAGTAGCACCGGCACACTGACCTTATCCGGCACGGCCACCGTTTCTCAATACCAAACCGCGCTGCGTTCTGTTACCTATCAAAACACCAGCGATGCACCGTCCACCGCCAGCCGCACCGTGAGTTTCAGCGTGACCGACGGCACGACGGCAAGTAACATTGGAACGCGCAGCATCTCGGTCGCGGCGATCAATGATGCGCCGGTCAACAGTCTGCCCGCCAATAGCTACACAGCTATCAACACCAGCAAAACCTTCTCCAGTGCCAATGGCAATGCCCTACAAATCGCCGATGCCGATGCTGCCTCCAGCAGTGTGCAAGTGACGCTCAGCATCAGCCAAGGTACATTGACGCTAGCCAGTACCTCGGGCCTGACCTTGGTCAGCGGCACCAACGGCAGCAGTAGCATGACTTATTCCGGCACAGTGTCGGCAATCAACACCGCACTGAATAATGGCCTGACCTTTACGCCCGCTAGCAACTACCGTGGCTTGGCTCAATTGACCCTGACCACCAGCGATCAAGGCAATACCGGTTCGGTTGGCACTTTAACCGATACCGACATTCTGGATGTGCATGTCGGCGCCATTGTTGTCACCAACACCTCGGATACCATCAGCGCTTCGGCTGATACCAGTTCGATCAGCGCATTGATCGCCAGCGATGGCGGCGATGGCATCTCGCTGCGGGAGGCGATTGCCGCCGCCAACAATACCGCCGGCACGGATTATATTTATTTCGGCATCAGCGGTTCATCGGTGCATACCATCAATCTGACGGCACCCTTGACGATTACGAGTCAAGTCGTGCTGGATGCGACCAGCGACGACAGCTTCAGCGCCAACAAACCCGCAATTGTTTTGAACGGCGCCGGTAGTATTCAAGATGGCATCCAGCTCTACGGCGGCAGCGATGGCAGCACCATCCGCGGCCTGGTGATTCAAAACTTTACCGGCAGCGGCATCACTATCGCCGGCAGTAGCGGCAACACCATTGCCGGTAACTGGATAGGCCTTAATGCTGCCGGCACCGGCGCTGCCGGCAACGCAGTGGGCGTCAGCATCTGGAATTCCGCCAATAACATCATCGGCGGCAGCTCGGCGGCGGATCGCAACGTGATCTCCGGCAATACCATTCTTGGTATCGGCTTGAATACCGACAACGGCTCGACCACAGGCAACGTAATCAAGGGTAACTACATCGGCACCGATGCCTCCGGTGCGAATGCAGTCGGCAATGCCAATCAGGGTGTTTGGGTTAGTGCCGCCGGTAACAGCATCGGCGGAACGGTCGCCGGCGAAGGCAACGTCATCAGTGGCACCACGGCCTGGGTGGGCATTCAGTTGGAAGCACCTGCCAGCAGCACCCTCGTCGCAGGCAACCTGATCGGTCTCAACGCCACCGGCACCGCCGCGCTGGCCAATGCCGGCGGCGGTATTTATGTGCAGTCGGCTAACAACACCATCGGCGGCACAACAGTCGCAGCACGTAACGTCATTTCCGGTAATAGCAGTTCGGGTATTACCTTGACCGGCGGCTCGGCAACCGGCAACGTCATTTCCGGTAACTATATTGGTACCGATATTTCCGGCATGATCAACTTGGGCAATGCCAATTCCGGTATCACCATCGAATCGTCCGGAAACACCATTGGCGGCACGGCAACTGGCGCCGGCAACCTGATCTCGGGCAACAATTACTCCGGCGTTTTTATCAATGGCGAAAGCGCCGACAACAATATTGTCCAAGGTAACTATATCGGTACCGACGTATCCGGCAATGCCAGTTTGGCAAACAGTTGGGACGGGATTTCCGTGATCGGCGGCGCTGACAACACGATAATTGGCGGTACCACGGCGGCGGATCGCAACATCATTGCCGGCAATACCGAAGCAGGCGTCTATATCAGCGATAGCGGCACCACCGGTACTGTCGTCCAAGGCAACTACATTGGGGTTGGCACGGATGGCGTTACGGCGTTGGGCAACGGTATGCAAGGTGTTGCTATTGAAAATTCCGCCACCAGCAGTTTAATCGGCGGCACGGCGGCCGGCGCCGGCAATATCATCGCCAACAACGACGTGGGCATAACGGTTGTAGGGGCTAGCTCCAGCAACGTGTTTTTAGAGAACAGCATTTACGGCAACACCCGGCTTGGCATCGATCTGGCCGACGATGGCGCCACAGCCAACGACGCCGGCGATGTCGATAGCGGCCCGAACAGTCTGTTGAACACCATGGTGTTAACCCGCGCGGCAGTGAATGGCATCAACTTGACCTTGAGCGGCACCTATAGCGGGGCGGCTAATAGCTATTACCGCATTGAAGTGTTTTCCGATGCCACGGCCAGCGGCGAGGGGCGAACCTATCTCAACGCGGTGAACATGGCGGTCGGCAGTTCAGGTACCGTCAATATTCAATTTAATTTCTCCGATGCCCGCCTAGCGACTGGCCAGTACCTTACCATTACCGCGACCCGCACCGATTCCAGTTATTCGACCTTTTACGAAACCTCGGAGTTTTCCAATGCCATTGTCGCGGAAACGCCGAGCAGTGCGCCGGTCGGCCAAGATCACACGATTACGGTGACCGAGGATACCGCTTATACGTTTACCATTGCCGATTTTCCGTTCACCGACGCCGACGGCAACAATCTCAGTCAGGTCTGGATCGAATCGCTGCCAGGTTCCGGGACACTGTATTTGAACGGAGTTGCCGTGCAGGAGTTGGACGCCATCAGCGCCGCCGACATTCAATCGGGCAAGTTGACCTACACCCCGGCGGCTAACGCCAACGGCACGGCGCTAACCAGCTTTTTATTCAGTGTCGCCGACGATGGCAGCAGCTACGGCGGCGGACAAACCCTGGATAGCACGGCCAATACCCTGACCATCAACATTACCGCCGTTAATGATGCGCCGGCATTCAGCAACCTGAATGGTTCGCCTACCTTTATCGAAAACGGATCGGCGGTGGTGCTTGATGCCGACGTGACAATTTTTGACGCCGAGTTGTCCGGCACCGACAATTTTAACGGTTCCACCTTGACCCTGGCTCGCCACGGCGGCGCCAACTCTGAAGACGCCTTGGCGTTTGACGGCATCACCGTGACCGTCAGCGGCACCGACGTGTTTGTCAGCGGCGTGCAGGTCGGCACCTACAGCTTCACCGGCGGGCAGATGGAAATCACCTTTGGTGCTAACGCCACCAATGCCCGGGTCAACACCTTGATGCGCAACACTGTCTACTGGAACTGGAGCGAAACCCCGCCCTCCAGCGTGCAGATCGACTGGACCTTCAGCGATGTCAATGCCGTCGCTCAAGGTAGCGGCGGAGCGCTAACGGCAACCGGCAGCACGACGGTTAACATTACCTCAGTGAACGATGCGCCAGTTATTAACGTGGTTAGCGCTAGAACTACCAATGAAGACGTAGTAAAGCGTTTTTCGGCTTCGATTGGTAACGCCATAACCATCTCTGATGTTGATGCCGGCTCCTCGAATCTGGAGATGACGATTTCCGCTATCAACGGCACAGTCACTTTAGGCGGGTTGGTCGGATTGACATTTTCCGTTGGTGATGGAGCAGCGGATACCACAATGACGTTCCGTGGCACCCTAGCGGCCATCAACACTGCCCTGGATAACATCGATTACATGCCAGACCCCAACTACAGTGGGCCGGGCGGTATGCAATTTACGCTCAGTGATTTAGGTAATACCGGAACCGGTGGTGGCTTGGTAGCCACTGCGACCCAGGTAATCACAGTCAATCCGGTCAACGATGCGCCCGTGTTGACGTTCGCTTCCGGTAGCGTCAGTTATCCGGAAAACGCCGGCGCCGTGATATTGGCACCCAATGCGACCGTGACCGATGTTGACTTGACAGATTTTAATGGCGGCCAGTTGGTAGTATCGTTTAGCGCCAACGGCCAAGCAGAAGATCGTCTGGCGATCCGTAATCAAGGCACGGCCAGTGGACAAATCGGCGTGTCGGGTAGCAATGTCAGCTACGGTGGGGTCGTAATGGGTACTTTCACCGGCGGTACCGACGGCACGACACCTTTGGTCATCAGTTTTAACAGCAACGCCAGCGTGGCCGCTGCGCAGGCCTTGGGGCGTAACATTACTTATCAGAATGTCTCGGACGCCCCGTCAAATTTGGTGCGTACCTTACAAGGGTATCTGACTGATGGCGATGGCGGCACCAGCAATGTGGTGTCCGGCACACTCAGTATTATTGCCAGCAACGACGCGCCGGTTGTGACCAGTGCCAGTCTGACCTTGACCGAGGGCCAAACCGTCACCCTTTCGGCGGCGAACTTCGGCGTAACCGATCCGGATAACAACAGTTTCACCTACACGGTCAGCAATGTGTCCGGCGGTATTTTCCAGCTTACGACCAACCCCGGCTTCAGCATCAACAGTTTTACCAGCACGGAACTGTCTAACAATCAAGTGCAATTTGTTGACGATGGCAATGAAGTCGCGCCTAGTTTTAGCGTTGCCGTAAGTGATGGCTCGGCGAATTCGAATACTCTGGCAGCAACAATCAACTATACCGCCGCCAACGAAGCGCCAACGGACATTGCCGCGACCCGCTATCTCTCTGAGCAGAGCTATTTGACAAAATCGATGTATGACTTAACCCTCAATACCGGACATAGTGGCTACGGCATTGTCCTGGACGGGGTCAGCTACGCCCGTGGCTTGGGAACTCATCCCGCCGCTAGCGGCAACGGCTACGGTTATGTCGACTATGCGATCAATGGCGCCACATCGTTCAAGGCCACAATCGGCATCAACGATTACCAAACCGGCTCGTATGGCAAGGTGCAGTTTTACGTATATGTCGATGGTGTACAGACTTATAGCAGCCCTATTCTAAACTCCACCAGCACGCCTATCGACCTGAACATCGACGTGACCGGAGCCAGTACGTTAAGGCTTGCTATCGACAACGCCAATAACGGCAACGCTTTTGATCATGGTGTTTGGGCCAATGCGCGCCTGGAAGGCGGCACTGTTGCCTTGGCAAGTATCGCCGAGAATACCGCCATTGGCACGGTCGTAGGCTCGGTTGTGGGGGTTGATAACGATCTGCGGGAAAATTGGGGTTATGCGCTGATCAATGATGCAGGCGGACGTTTTGCGATAAACGCCAACACTGGCCAAATCACCGTTGCTAACGACAGTCTACTTAATTATGAAGCCGCGACCAGCCACGACATCATCATTCGTGCGACCGACACAGGCGGGCTCAGCGTCGATAAAACATTTACCATCTCGCTGGCTGATGTTAACGAGGTGCCGGTCATCAGCAGTGCGTCGCTGACCTTGAATGAAGGCGATACCGTTACTTTGTCATCGGCCAACTTCGGCGTCAGCGATCCCGACAATACCAGCTTCACCTACACGGTCAGTAGCGTCAGCGGCGGTTACTTCCAATTGAGCAGCGCGGCGGGTAACTCGATCACGCAATTCACCAGTGCCGATTTGAGTGGCGGTCTGGTGCAGTTCGTCGATGATGGCAACGAAGTGGCGCCGAGTTTCAGTATGACTGTCAGTGACGGTGCGTTGAATTCCAACACATTGGCCGCGACGATCCATTATACGGCCGTCAACGACAACACCCCGGCGATCAGCTCCGGCAGCAGCGCCAGCGTCAATGAGAACAGTCCGATCAACACCGTGGTCTACACCGCCACCGGCAGCGATGCCGACGGCAACCCGCTGACCTGGAGTCTGAGCGGCGCCGATGCCGCCTTATTGAACATCGACGCCAACAGCGGTGCCGTCACCCTCAAGGCCGCTGCCGATTACGAAAGCAAGTCCAGCTACAGTTTCGATGTCGTCGCCAGCGACGGCACCTTGAGCAATAGTCTGGCCGTGACCTTGGCGGTCGTCAATCTCAACGACAATCCGGTCTCGGCGGTCAGTGACAACAATGCCACCGCCAACAGTGTCGCCGAGAACGCCGTCAACGGCACCGTGGTGGGCATCACGGCGTTAGCGACCGATGCCGACACGGGGGCGACGATCAGCTACAGCCTGACGGACAACGCCGGCGGCCGTTTTGCCATCGACAGCAGCACCGGCGTGGTCACCGTCGCCGACGGCAGCCTGCTCGATTACGAGTCCGCCACCAGCCACAACATCACCGTGTTGGCGACCAGTTCGGACGGCTCGACTAACAGCCAAAGCTTTACAATCAATATAACCAACCTCAACGACAATGCCCCTGTGCTCAGTGCAACCAATTTGACCCAGAGCGAAGGCCAGACGGTGACTCTGAGCGCCGCAGATTTTGTCGTCAGCGATGCGGACAATAGTGATTTCACTTTTACCATCAGCGCACTGACCGGGGGTTACTTTCAACTAACAACGGCCCCCGGCATTGCTATCACCAGCTTTTCCAGCGCGCAACTCGTCGCCAATCAAGTGCAATTTGTCGACGACGCTAACGAGGCTCCGCCAAACTTCAACGCTACAGCCAGCGATGGCACACTTAATTCCAATACGCTGGCCGCGACCATCAACTACAGCTCGCTCAACGATGTGCCAGTCCTGACCAGTGCCAGCCTAACGTTGAATGAAGGCGAGACCGTCACCCTTGCGGCCGCCAACTTCGGCGTCACTGACCCCGACAACGCCAACTTCACCTATGCGCTCAGCAGTGTGAGTGGCGGGTATTTCCAACTCACTACCAATCCCGGTGTCAGCGTCACCAGTTTCAACAGCACCCAGCTGGCCTCCGGCCAGGTGCAGTTTGTCGATGACGGCAATGAAGTGGCGCCGCGTTTTGATGTCACTGTCAGCGACGGTAGCCTCAGTTCCAATACTTTATCCGCGGCGATCAACTACACCGGTATCAATGATGCACCGATCATCAATAATCTGGGCTTGACGGTAAGCGAGGGGGAAACGGTCACGCTCAGCGCAGCCCATTTTGGGATAACAGATCCGGATAGTGACAGTTTTACTTACACGGTCGGCGATGTAACGGGGGGGTATTTCCAATTGGCATCCCGTGCAGGATTACCGATCACCGGCTTTACCAGCGCCCAGCTGACCGCCAACCAAGTGCAATTCATCGACGACGGCAACAATGAATCGGCGCCGAGTTTTAGCCTCTCCGTCAACGACGGACTAGCGGGCTCCACCGCAATGGCCGCCAAGATTAACTATATTGCATCTAACGATACGACGAGTACTTTGCACGACATCATTAGGTATAATCCAAAAAATGGTTTGAATGATAAAAATCAGGGAGACGACGCTCAAACACATATTTCAGCAAGTCAGCACGTATCCACCGATCAATTTGCGGTCATTGTTGATTTACCCCCCCATGCCGATCAATTAACGCATGAATCACCTTCAGATAAGCAGGCAACAGGCAATCGATTTATCTTAGAATCCAACGCATGGATTGATAATGGAAATAGCCCACGCTTATCCGGACTGATGGACACTAATAAAAACGAAGAACCACGCAGGAACGAAACTAGCCGAAAATACCACTTTGAATCCAGAATTCCATCGGTCGATGAATACAGAATTGATAGCCAGACGACTTTAAGCGAGCAAGAAGAAGTGGAGTTTTGGAACAGATTGGAAAACATTCACAAGCAAATGAGCGACCCTACGGTCGTAGAGGACGCCAATCCGGTAAACATTAAAATCATCCTGGGGACCAGCGCCGGTCTGACTGCCGGATTTGTCAGCTGGATCTTGCGGGCTGGGTCGTTAATGGCCAGCTTTATGTCCACGGTGCCCTTACTGAAACGCTTTGATCCATTGCCTATAATGAGGTCAGTCAAAAAATCAAGGCTGGCAAAAGACCATGAAGCCAAAGAGCTTGACTCAGTATCCTCCCACTCTGAAGAAACCCCGTGATGATCAGAAACTGTTTGCTTGAGTTTCGGTTTAATATTCCGGCATCGCATCATTTAAAATCATGGACGCCCTAAAAAAAGCGGTCGGAGTTTTATTGCCGGCAATGCGCATCAGCCTGGCTTTAGTAATGCTGAGTATCTGCTTACTGTTTGCAGCGGAAATGTTGGGTTTCATGCCGGATAGATCCAAGTTTATGCTGGAGTCGCGCAAACAAGTCAGCGAAGCACTAGCCATTCAATTTTCCACCATCGCCCCTGATCAAGACCCACACCGCATTGAGCGAATGCTCAATGCTTTGATCAAGAGAAGCCCGGACATTTTATCCGCCGGAATCCGCTTGCAAAACAATCAATTAATTTTTCAAGTCAACGATCACGTTAAAGAATGGGCCGATTACGATAGCCAAAAATCCACGTCCACGCATTTGGTGGTGCCTATTTTTCGCGACTCGGAAAAATGGGGGGATATTGAATTTAAATTCGCGCCAATAGCCGGAGAATCGGCCTCGGATTTTCTTGAACACCCCAGTTTTAAAATGGCGATATTCTTTTTGGTTGTCGGCTTTTTTATTTACTTGGCGTTCATGCTCAGAACCTTGAAAGTACTCGACCCCAGCGCCGTGATTCCCGAACGGGTCAACGCGGCTTTCGATACGCTGGCCGAGGGTGTCATCATCATTGATGAGCATGAGCAAATTGTCTTGGTCAATGATGCCTTTCTGAAAAAAATCGCCAGCCCTACGTCGGCTTTGCTGGGGAAAAAGGCCTCACAATTAGAATGGAAAAGCGCGGAAGATTCGACCACCGACGTCTACCTGCCCTGGCAAACTGTTTTAAAAACCGGCAAAAGTTCGATTGGCGCGCATCTGAAACTGACTAGTCCTGACAATGACACATTTAAATTTGTGATCAACGCATCGCCCATTCTTTCTGGCAACGACGCCCCTCAAGGCGTGTTGATCACGCTGGATGACATCACCGAAATAGAAGAACGCAATACCAAGTTGCAAATCATGGTCAGCAAGTTGGAGGAAAGTCAGGCGCAAGTTAAAGAACAAAACAAGGAATTGCACTTTCTGGCCACCAGGGACTCTCTGACCGGCTGTTTGAATCGGCGAGCATTTAACGAACTGTTTGAAAAAGCGTTTGCCGATGCCCTGCAAAACAATTTGGAGCTGTGCTGCATCATGGTCGACATCGACCATTTCAAACGGGTTAACGATAATTACGGTCATGCCACCGGTGACGTCATCATCAAATTGCTCGCCGAAATCTTAACCAACAACACCCGCAAAATTGATTTGGTTGGCCGCTACGGCGGCGAAGAGTTTTGCGTCGTGTTACCGGGTCTAAGCGTAGACGAAGCCATTACAGTGGCGGAGCGTATTCGGTTGCGCATCAAATCCGAATCGGTCGCCCGTTACGAAACCGGCCCTTGGGTGACCGCGAGTCTGGGTGTCGCCAGCATCCTAGACAAACCGGAAGACCCGAGCGAATTGAACAAATTTGCCGATGAAGCGTTGTATGTTGCCAAGGAATCGGGCCGAAACCGCGTTGTGCGCTGGCAACTGCAAAACGAATTTGCGGAAAAAGTTAAAACCGCTCCGGAGCCCGCCGAAAAAAATCTACCTGCACCGCAACCAGAGGCCGCTAAGGCCGCCGATGATTGTTATCATCAATGACTGAATGTTGGTTTGAATGAAAGCGGCTCTCAAATGATGAATCGATACAGCACAGCAACAAAGTTGGCTTGGAGCCGGTGAAAATCAAGTCACGCAAAAATCACGCAAGCCAAATTTCAGGCACAAAAAAACCAGCTCTGATTTCTCAGCAACTGGTTGATTTGCTTATCGAATTGATGGTGGGTCGTGTGCGATTCTAACGCACGACCATCGCATTAAAAGTGCATCACCAGCGAATTGAAACAACGTGGAGCTACAGTATATTCTTTTAATATCAATAGTTTCAAGTTGTTTAGGTTTGAGTGGATTGGACTCAGTTTGTTTGACTCGTGCGCCTAAATTTACGCCTTGCCTATGATGGAAAAATGGATTCGATTATTTTTCTATAATCCAAAATCATTCTTTTTTCTGGTACACCTCCCCCAAACCTGCAAGCGAAGAAGGTCATCCAAAATACCCTTAGCACCATCACTGAATTTGTAGTCGGATAGCTACAGATGAATCAACAGACTTCAAACGTTTGGTAATTTGCTCCATGAGGCTAATGATTTATCTCATAAATCACTTTAGTATTCTGTTTTGAAGTTTGGATTAGGCCGGTAAGGACGTTTCGATTCATAAAGAATCCAACCATCGCCGATATTTCGGCGAGTCGCACACATCAATTCTCCTAGGTCATTGTCGGTGAGTAGGTAGTGACAAATTCTCCCACTGTCATAATCCTCACCGGTATAGAACACAATGTCAGATAGGCTGGATTCAACGCCATCGGCTTCTGGAAAAGTATTTCTCCAATCAGGTTTAATAAATAAGTCGGCTCCACAAATCCCTTCATAAGAACAATGGACCTTGCCTCCCCAGTCAGAATAAGGGATATTCACTTGTTCCCTATCAGTACAGAGTGAGAAAGCAACCTGAGGGCTTCGGTTCAGTTGTTGGCTGCGTTTTAACTGTTCCTCGACCAAACTCCGCCATAACCAAAAATCGTCAAACGGACAGGCAACTGATTGAACTTTATCGCTAACAATCAATTCCTCTATAACTCGAAATAAAGCGGTTGATAAATGCGATTTTTCAGGAACACAATTTGTTATTCGGCAATCCCTTGAGATATTGGGTAGATAATCCTGATGATGAATGCCACGCTCCATTCGAGCGATTTCGCCTTGGATCAAAAAGTCATCTGACTGGTGCAATTGCGATTGGATGATGCGAATGGATGCGAGTAAATCGGCCACGTAAGATCGCCAACTTCCGGCATCCCAAAAGAAACGCCAAGTGGCGGAGGCTGGAGGAGTATCGTCACAATATAACCCAAAACAGGCGTCAAAATCGACCAAAGGCCAGTAACCTTTGCCCCATCGTTCTGATTCATATTCCTGATATGGAAGCCAGTCCTTTCGATTTTTCCCCTCAAATATTTCGGCTACATCGGGTTCAACCTCAATCGGGCGCACCCGGAGATAATGCAAAACATCGCCTATGCGGTTTATGGTGAGCAGCTCATAAACACGGTAGCCCAACACTGCTTCTTGAACGAGGACCAATAATGGTGCCGCATCCAGTTCCACTAAAAATCGCTGCTTCCTGTCAGCTCCGCTACCCCAGCGATAATAAATCCCAAGATCCAATTTTTTTGGTAATTGGCATTGCCGCAGTAAGGATGCGGTCAAAGATTGCATTTTAATGCCTCGTATCCATTGGTTTTCTAAATCGACTATTCTGCGGCGAAAGAAGCTCTGGCATGGAAAGCCAACTTTCGATGATTTTTGATCGCAACTGGCGTAAATTGCTACCCATCCATGATGCTAACGGCCAGTCAAAGATACTCTTGATACTGACTTTTCGTTGCTCCTTATCCCATGAGTCCCAATCAGGTTCAATGATCGGCCCCGGCTCGCTTGGAATCCTTGCGGCATCATCCGATTTAAGTAAGTATTCGATAGGAAAACTTTGTTTTTCAGGTTTAAAAGACCGGTTGCTCACTACACGCAGAAGACGTTGAATAACAGCTTCCGCTGCCTCGGCGTTTAAGTTCGTTATTGGCTAGCCGAAAAAGAATTAGAAATTTACAACAGACACCTACAGAAAAGTGTTTATCAAAAAATTATCTGTTGAAAAATAATCCACTGACTTTCAGTTTTGACCCTGCATTTAGCGATGGTCTATCAGGTCATCGCAAACCAGCTTTGCCGATCCAAAACACTTAGTGCTAGCTCGATTTGTCTAGGTGTGAATTGACGTTTGCGGTTATTCCAAGCATGGGTAGCCTGAATTACTTCCTGGACAGTATTGATTTGCTCGAATTTACGCAGCCAATGAACTGTAGCCAACAGCTCCAGGCCAAACGGCGATTCAAAGCCTTCCACAAGTTTGGACACCAAGTTAAAGCGCTCGCGGGTTTGCGGGAAGTCCTGTAAAAACGCTGTAGCTTCTTCTACTGCTCCCGGCACCAGTTGCAATTGCTTTTTAGGATCATCGCCGCCGTCGGCGTAGCCGGAAATAAAATGGCCTTCGACATCATTTAACACCTTGCCCAAATTTTCAGCATAAGGGCCATAATGCGCTTTGCGATAACGTAAACGCAACGGCTCACCGGCCTCCTGCATGAAATACATCAGCTTGTGCACTTCCAGCAATGAAACAGTCGGGTCAAGTAAACCCGCCAAATAGCGTTGCAACAACTCAATCAGAACGGCTCTGCCGGGGGTCATTTTGGGTGGAACTTTATTCCGCGCGATTACCTCGTTGGCGGGAGCGCCATTGGGTTGATAAATCAATACCCGAACATCCGGTAACGCGCTCATGGCCTGCTCGATTCGGGGTTTAACCTGTTGCCAATCCAGACCGCCCAGACCGCTACCCAACGGCGGAATGGCAATCGACTGAATATCGTTTTCACGAATGCAGGCCACCAGCGCATCAAGACCGGCTTCAATATCTTCCATGCGGCTGGCACCGCGCCAATGGCGTTTGGTCGGAAAATTGATGATGTAGCGCGGGTTGGCAAGCTGGCCGGTTTCGAACACGAACATCCGCCCCGGCTGAACTTGTTCTTTATCGCAAGCGGCGGCATAGGCTTTAAAGTTGTCCGGCCAGGCTTTTTTAAACTGCAAGGCAATGCCGCGCCCCATCACGCCGACGCAATTCACGGTGTTGACTATGGCTTCGACGTCCGCGCGTAAAATATCGCCTTGGGTTAATTCAATCATTGTGCTCTCTAGTAATACCAAGCGGTTTTTATCGTTACAGGTGGCTTGTGAGTTGCCGCTTGCACAATATTAGTCACCTGTCGATGAATTGGCACCGAAAATACGCCAATCGATTCAATTAAATGCCACGGAAAACTGCGCTCCATCAGAAATTCCGCCTGCTTGCCTTCCTTGCACTCCTTCCATTGGTTGGTTTGGATTGCCTTCCAATCCAGTTGATCCAGTTGGCGTAAATCGCAACGATCTTCAAAATAATAGGAACCGGCGTTCGACAAAGTAAACGCCCAGCGCCGTTGATTTGCAGTTGCCCATGCCACACTGGCCTGCAAGTCGGCCTGTAAATGCAAAATCGGCCCTTGCCCACCCTGATAGTCCAGCTCCGGGTGATTGGCTTGGCGAATGATAAACAACATGATGGAGCGAGGGCAAAAATAAAACGGCACACAATCGCCCACATGCAAATCCGGGTGGCTAGCCAGCCTCAATTCCTGCAAACGGCGTTGCTTGATGCTGTTCATGCCTATGGTGGTGCCACCCGTCTGGTTCGCCATCACCGCCGCATCGCATAACAGACCGCCCGCCGCAATGATCGAGGCCAATCGGTCCACGTGGACGATGTGATAAAGCTTGGGCTGGGCGGGAACGGTCATGGCCTTAGTCGGTTGCTACCGATTGCACGGTCACTTGGCCGTTCATTAGCATGGGGAGGAGCCAGTCACGGAGAGCCACTAGTTTTTCGTTTTCCTGCTCTAAAGTGTCCTGCCGAGCAAAAATAGCAGAAACTGCCGCTGTATATGTTTCAGATATATGTGTCGGTGGGAGAACAATCTTTACAGTTTTTAGAACGCTGCCAGATACTTCCTTGAAAGTCGAACCGGAAGCATACTGGGTTATTGCCTTCAAACTAAGGTTTACCGTGTAATAGATAAAGGCTGATGAATAGCCTTTATTGGGAATAAACGACTTAAAACCTTGATTGGTGGTCAGTTCATTACGGGCAATCGCCATATAGCCGATTGGTGCCCTTGAGCTTAATAAAACGGTCCCCTTTGGATACTTGTTAAGAGAAGCCGATTTAATTCCAGCCTCACTGACATCAGTTGCGCCTCGGGTTACAAACTTCTTTCCCTGATTACCCGACAAGTCGTTTGGCGTAATCCAAGGTGTACCATCTATACAAAAATTTTCAGCTTCTGTTGTCGTCGGCGTGCTCCCGCCGACAATCTGCCCGAGGTCTTCCAATGTTCCCTCAGTCCACCCCTCCGGTATTTCCCGTTTCAGGATTGGGTTATAGACCATTTTGCCGCCGGAGGATTTGTAGGGTTTGCCGTTGGCGGCGGGCTTGTTTTGGGCGAAGTCGAAGGGAAAGTCGAACTGCACAAACCAGTAGTCATACAAAGTCTTCGCCATCGCTTCCAGTTCGGCGTTGATGCGGTTGTTGAGTTCGATTTTGGCATCGATAGCACTCAGGACTGACGAAATTTTTGTTTGTTCTAATTCGTTTGGAAAATTGAACTCGATTTGTCTAAGCGTGACACCAGTTAAATGCTTTATTGTCGATCCGATAAAAAACTTATCAAGTTCTTTTAAGCGTCCAGCTAGAAGCATTCTGTAATACAAAAACTCAACGTTGTATCCAGGCTTAACTCTTAGCCTATGCAACGCTTTTTGTATTTTCATATTCGGTATTTGGTCTCTCCAAATAGCGCACCGCCCTGGTTCACCACCTTCGCAAATAATTAAATCCCCATTTCTAAGACCATATCTCTCGTCTTCATAATCTTCAAATCTCATTTGACTGAGATTGTTAAGAAAAAAACTCCCCCACCTAACATTTATATTCGCCAAATATGGCTTTAACTCACCTTTATTTTTTTCTTCATCCAGCATTTTTCCTAGGCATGTGTCCGAGATTTCTCCTAGAGATAGCCTTTCCCAGCTTCTCATAAGGAGAGCTCTGTAGATACTCTGTTCAAAAGCAACAAATTTCATCATTTTTTACTCGGCGATGATGGATTCAGGGATGGCATAAAACCGTGTGTTATCGAACGGCTGATCGTGCTTCAACATGCCATGGATCGCATGCAGTAATTTACGCATGACGGCGCAGACGGCTTGCAAAGGTTTCTTGCCGTTGTCGATCAAATGCTGGAAATACGCTCGCACATGCGGATCGTGCTGTTTGGCACTCAAGGCCGGCATATACAACGCCGAACGAATATGCCGGTTACCGGCCTTGGATAGCCGCATTTTCTTGTGTACGCTTTTGCCCGACTCAAAGGCCTTGGGATCGAGTCCGGCAAACTTGACCCATTCGCGATGCGACAGGTTGGGCGGCAATAGCAGTAGTTCGCCCATCAAGGCAATGGCGCTGGTTTGGGCAATGCCTTTGATGCCGGTCAACAGGTCGAATATTCGTTGCAGTTCCGGATGCTGGTCGATCAACGCCAGCGCCTCGCCAGCCAACGTATCGATGCGTTTTTCCAGCTGACTAATCGCCAATTTGGCATCGCGTAGTAGGGCCTTCGGCGTTTCCTCGGTCGCACTCAGCGCATGTAGATGATTTTTCGCGGCGGCCTTCTGACCGGTTAGCGCGTCGATACGGCGAGCATAGCCGCGCAAAGCCAGCGCTTGATTCGAAGGACGAGTCCAGGCGACGAAATCCATGCGCTCGACATATTCGGCCAAGGTGTTGGCATCGACGGCGTCGGTTTTACTGTTTTTCATCAATACCTTAGCGAAGTGATGCGAAGCCTTGGGATTGACCACCATCACAGGTACACCGACGTCGTGTAGCGCAATAGCAAGATCGAAATGGTAAATACCGGTGGCTTCCAGACAGACCTTGATGCCGGGTAATTTGATCAACTTATTCACCAGACGCGCACGGTCGCTACGAGTATTAGCATATTTTTGCGGGTCGAACGGCTTGCCGTTCTTGCGGATCACTAAAACCAATTCGTCGGCGCCGACATCCACGCCGGCAAACAGGCGATGGACAGATTCAGCGGGGGTGTTGAGCGAGCGGTTCGTCATCATCATTTTTAAATACAGTTTAAAGGGAAGTACACTATTCACCGGTTCCCGACCCTGCACATGCACCTACCTTCCTTGTGTATGCAGGCTCTAAGCCTCGGATACTCCACGGTATGGGTGAATAGGGCGGGGGCCAATCTACACGACAGGCTCTGGTAAACTACCAGTCCTCAGGGTGGGACGGCCTCCCAATGAACAATCACAGCTTAATCGGTTTTTCTGGGCTATCGGTTGTTAAAATTCATCATACAAGGGTGGGCAAACAGCTTTTTCGTTTGCCCACGCGGTGTCAACGGTGGGCACGAAACAGCCGTGCCCACCCTACGATAGATAGGATGTGCTGAACAACGTGAAGCGCATCGGTCGCGATCGATGCGCCTCCTTGCGTCGGCACATCCTACAAGCCTAATCGTCGCCAGGTTTCCAATCAAAATATTACAGGCCCACCCGACATTTCTAGGCATTGAAATTCACCCCCGCCAACTGCTTCTTAATTTCCGCCTCCAAATCCCGCGACTGGCTAAACAGACTGTCCAAATTATCGTTAAACACCTTCATTTTTTCGGAAAACTCTTCCGGCGTAATATCGACATACTCAATCTTCACATCGAAATACTGCCCGGCGCTGAGCGAGTAATTCTTGGCGGCGATGTCGCGGTAGCTGACCACTACCGAAAAATCCTCTTGCTGCTGCTTGGCGTTGAACACATCGATGATGCGCTGCTCTTCGGCGGCAGTGAGCACGGTTTGCCGGTATCTTGACGCGCGTGTCTTCTGTAAATTTCATGAATTCCTTTGAAAGTTATCGGCAAGCATTTAACGCCTGAGTTTCCAGTTCTTAATCTCCGGCAAAATATTTCAGACTGGACTAGACCGCCTATTTTGCCAAGGCTTTAAGTTTATTTCAGTCATTTTTAGCAACAAAAAAATTGGTAAACATTTACAACTATATAAGTTGTTGTAATCGTTGATTGGTCATGACCTTGACTACTGCTTTTGCAATGTCTTCAGCACTCTGGCCGGATAAATCTCGTGGCAGTTTCAAAAGCTGGAAAATCTCCCCTTGCCGATGCTGCTGCACCTCACCGTAGCTGTAAAACGTCGTTAAAACATTTTCGTGTCCCAGATTTTGGCTCCAAGACTTAAACTCCTCTGGGGTTTGGCAAAGTTTCTCACCAAGCGTTCCCAAGGTTTTACGGAAGCTGTGCGGGTTGAAGTAAGGCAAACCAGCCGCTTCAAACGCCTCGCGAAAAATGGAGCGAATCGGCGATGCGTTTTGCCAATGCTCTGGCTTTATACCGGAAGCCCTAAAAACACGATCCTCGCTATTAATCACATTGGTTTTCGGAAACAACGGATCATCATTGCCCCATAGCAATTCAGTTTTCAGGTAGTTAACCCAGTCGACCACGATTTGCTGAATCTCATCGCCGACGGGAAAGAAATAAGTGGTGAATGTTTTGCTGAACTTGGTTTTGACCTCACGAGCATCCTGGAAGATGCAATTTGCAATCAGATCGACATGTTTGAGTTTCATCGATGCAATCGCACTATCACGCGCACCGGTCAACAAAGTAAAAGCGATCAGCGCGCGGTTACGCTGCTCGATGACCGTGTTGTTGGGCGTAGATGCGATGACGTGCTTAATTTGTTCGATGGTCGGCACACGAGTTTGCCGTTTGGCCGTCGCAATCCGCACCTCTTTTTCGGATAGGTTGAAATATTCGGCCTCGGTATAGCTGATATGCGACTTGTAGCCCGGCTGCATGGTTAACCATTGGAAAAAGGTTTTCAACTGGCTAAGGGTCGAATTCATTGTCGATTTGCTCAGTGGCTTGCCGGTTTGCTGATTGATTTGTTTGGCCAGGTCGGCTTTGAAGGAAACCGCTTGCTGATAATGAAAAGCCTTGAATTCGCGATATTTTGTGTAGGTTTCAAAGCGACTGATGGCCTTGGCTACGGCATCGACTGAGCTTTCGTTTTGACGTTTGGCTTCTTTCAAAAAGATAAAGTATTTGCGCTTAATACGCTCGTTTTGGGCATTGTGTTTTATCATGGTTTTAACTCACTATTTGAAGTCACTGTTTACGAGGGGGTTATCGCTCTCGCTTATCCGCTGCATCTGGCCTTGATAGTCTTTCTTGTTCCAACGCGACAAATACTCGCTGCAAACCTCGCGGAAGGTTTTGTATCTGATGCGCTTGCCGGCCTGTATAAACAGCTCAGCGCCACCCATGCGCTCAATATCTTGCGGGGATAGTTGCAGCAACTCTTTTTTGGATAGCGCGTTAATGGCTTCCAGCTTGGCTTGATGATGGACAACGAATAAATCGACGCCCAGTTGTTTGAACAACTCCGCGCCGCCCAAGGTTTCGATGTCGGCATCGGACAGCGCCAGCAATTGCGCCTGATCCAAAAAGGGGACGGTTTTAATGCTGTGTTCGATTTGATCAGCCCAGGCTTGGGCAAGGGACTCGGCAGGGAAGGTTTTGTTTTTAACGATACCCTTCAGCGGACATCGGCGCGGAAATTACCGTTTGCTAGAGGTCTGATGTAAGCCATCATGCACCTCCAACGAAAACGCGAGGCACGCAGAAACACACGAAAGAATCGTGGCTAGAAAAAATATTTGGTTGGTTTGAATTTTTAGCCGCGGACTGGACTAAAAGGGACTGCTTTTGCTGGTTCATTACGCCACCTCATTGAGCAACTTAATGCAGAGTGCGCCTAAATTTGCGCCTTGCTGCGGTTTGTTGCTTCAACTCGACGGGCAAGCCAGTTGATAAGCTATTGATTAGCTTGGTCATTCAGTGGTGGGTCGTGTGCGATTCGAACGCACGACCATCGCATTAAAAGTTCGATTCAAACAACTATCTAGCAACTGCATACTACTTATAAGTCCGTATAATCAATAGCTTATCATGTGTTTGAAGAAGCGTAAAGTCGTAAAAAGTAGTGTGAAGTAGTATGAACCACTGTAGTTTTTACTGTAGTTTTGGCTATTTGCTACCCACCAAATACGAAGCTAGTACCTTTCAGCCGGCAAAGCTAGATCACTTTCCACTAAAATCTAACGTGTGAGTACCTTTTACATAAAATGGGCCAACACACATTGCTGTATCGTTCAACTCTGGGGCGATCATTGAAGTAGTGAAAATTAACTGATAATCGTTTTTTAACTTTCCACACTCTGACACTATGATTCGTTGAAAATTATGACTGCGCTCATCAACCATCCCTTTGTCTTCGATATTATCCATAATCAAAAAGTTAGGCAGGCGTGCAAACTTATCATCGACAGTATGCAAGAAAATAGCTAAACGAATGCTATTTTTCATGACTACCATAGAGCTCGCAGAAAATTTACTTCGGCCATTGACGAACATCTTATCTTTTGCAAAATCAAACGTAACTTCTTCCACCTCATCAAAAGTCGGCTCGTAACTTCCATCTTGGGCCAATAATTGACTGGCTATGGTTTCGATTGATCCGTAGACTTCGTTAAACCTGTTGGCTTGTCTGGCATTAATCTGATCTAGCTTATCTTGTATTTGTTGAATAAGCGTATTAGCTTTCTCTTTTTCTTGTCTCAAAGATTCGACTTTATTTACATGTTCCCGGCGATCCTCAAGGGCTAATATTTGACTTTTACAAAAACCCATTTCAGACGCTATTCCGGAAAGGATTGCATCTTTCGCTTCGGCTGTAACCTCTAACTCCTGATATTCAAATTTCGCTTCTTCAATTTGCCGATTAATTTTCGGTAATCGACCATTAATTTCGTCTAGTTTGCCCCTAAACTCTTTTATGAGAGCCTCGCTTTCCCGAACTTGAAAATTCAATTCGTTTAGCATCTGCACATAGCCTAAATCTCGATTGCCATCATGTTTTTCTGTTTTGCAAAGACGGCAGCCCGAATGTTCATGTTCAGAAACTAGCTGTAGACACGCTGGACAGTACTTGAACTGAACTGCACCTAGAGAAGAATAAGTAAGTCTCGACTGACCTAAAGCAATCTTTCTATCGTATAGTGATGTAACAAACAATTCGGTTTCAACCAACTCAACAGAAATTTCAGCTTTATTAGTGTCTAATTCTTTCTTCTCAGAGGAAAGCTGGTCAATTTTATTTTGAAGTTCCGTGGCTTTTGCAGCTGCCTGTTCGTTTAGGTCTTTCGACTTAGAACGCAATATTTCCTGCATTCTAAGTTTTAGGTTATCTAATTCTGACGCAATTTCACTGATTTCACTATTTAAGGCTAGTTCGTTAATTCGGGACACTTCGCCTCCGAATAATCTGTAGATAGCGTTCAACTCTCCATTTAACTTCTCAAAAGCTTTGTTGGCAGCCAATAAATCTTGCCTTAAGTTGTGCGCCTCAAGATCGTCAATGCCCAATAAATATTCACCTATGGCACGCCGATAAGTGGTGTTATCGAATTCTTTATCTTCTTTGAGGAGCTTTCCAGTAGCCGAAAGCTGATCCACATACATCAAACGAAGGATTTGATGTAATGTTAAATTCTTAGAGTCATCAGTTTTATGCCTTGGTAGCCCCAACAATTCAAAGATTTGTTGAGAAAAGCTATGGCGCTCTTCACTACGGCGTATTGAATATTGAGTCCAATCGGTAAGGGATGTTAAAGCATCATCGGCAGCCCCTTCCGAAATAAACATCTTTGCCTGTCCAGTATCAGAAATTTCTCTTTTAAGGCAAAAAAGTACCCCATTCAGTGTTACTTCTGCCATAACCCAATCGCAACTTAACTGCTCCTTGGTCCACTCCGTTATAACCGCTCCAAGAGCGTATGAAAGTAAATCTACAATCGTTGACTTACCGGTACCGTTGACACCCCGAACAATATTCACACCTTGGTGAAAAGGTTGATCATAGACAAAGCGGCCTGATTTACATACAACTAACCGATTGACGAATAGCTTAGAAAGACTCATTGCAACTCCGTGTCATACCTAAACTCCATTAATCCTGTTCTCTTTTTAAGCCCGTTTTTTCCACCAAAATTAATCAGTGGAAGTTCATTAACTACCATTCGAAACCACTCATTCTGAGATACCTCAGAAGAGTGGAGTACATCGCTGAGATCTTGTGGAATTGGTTCAATTGAGCGCTTAAGCTGCTTAACCTTATAGCTGTCAATGTCAATCAACTGCTTTGCTAGAAGATTATGAAGTGCCACAGTTTGTAGAGACTCAAGCTCATACAAAATCCGTTTTGTATTTTGCATAGACTCGAAAGGATCAGGTATTTTTGAAAGCACTCGCCTATAAGCATTTAATTCAGCTGGTAACGGCTTTATGTGTTTTAACATGTGTGGAAAAACAATATAAAAATCAAGTAGCCGATACAACTCAATATCTATAAACTCATGAACAGTGTTTTCAAGAATGAGTAATGTCCTAAAAACACAGTGATTGGCATCCTGCACTGGATGGTACATTAACATTCTGTACTCCAAATCAGATGACATTTCCCAGTTAGGAAATAGAGCATTCCACTTACAATTTCAGTGGTTATCGTATAATCAAATCTGACAATGGCTTGATGGATAGGCTTTATGAGCTCTTCTAAGATTAGCAGATCGATTTCTTGGTTATTTGCTCCCGAAATAATCTTGGGATGAATACTTTGATACCACGTTGTGTTAATTGCCGAAAGAATCTGTATATATACATGTTGTTCTACTTTCGACATCTGGTTTTTTGCGACTCGTCGAGCAAACTTATTCTTGAGGAAAGTCGCCCGACTAAACAAATCAAGCCTGCCCCCTTTTTCTAACTTTTTTTCTAGCCCGATTATTTCCCGCTCAGGATTATCTGTTATGTAGTCTGCCAAGTCTTCAAGAATATCGATAAGCCTCTCATCCTCTCGACAAGCTCGCTTTACCTGATCAATAGCTTTTTCAAGGCTGGTTAGAGTAACAAAATGATTATCACCAGTGTGAAAAGCCTTGTCTTGATATTGTGCACCCACATCCATAATTAGAAATTATTATCTCCATTATGAGTGGCATTGTCTTTATATGTAACTTTATTTCCACCAGACTTACTCTTGTTCTCTGGCGATTCCTTTGACTTAAGAATGGCGACTAAAAATACAATTAGTAATGCGGAAATTATAAGGATTGTTAATGCAAATAACTTATCGCTTCCAAAAAGTTCTATGATTTGTTCGCTGAAAATCTGATTCAAAATGAAATAAATCAGAAATCCAACCACACCCACGGAACCAGTAGCTTTAATTGCTGCGGTCCAAATATTATCCATAAAAACCACTACCCTCCGTCAATTGAATTATTGGCACTTGTTTAACAATAAACCGTTCCGTACTTTATAAAAATAGTACATCGAACAAGCAAAAACAAGCAGACTCCACATGGCATCGAATCCTAAAGCCACCTTGCGTAAGCGGGAGGCTCTGCCTACAACTCAACCCCAATCCCTCTCTGCGCCCAAATCGGCACCAATTTCCAAGCATCACGCATTTTCCCATGCAGCAAATCGGCACGAGGCTCCAATTGCCTTAAGTGCATCCAAAATCGACTAGAGTGGTTATGCTCCAAAGTATGGCAAAGTTCATGGGCGATGACATATCGCACTTGGTCTTTCGGTAAAAACAGCAATTTGCAATTTAGACTAATACGTCCAGCTGTCGAACAACTGCCCCATCGGGTACGCTGGTTTTTGATGGATAAATCGGCGAACTGCAAACCAGTTTGTTGTGAGACGTTGGCAACCCAGGTAATCAAAGCGGCTTTTGCGTGCCGAGCCAACCAACGCCTTAAAGCAGCATGACAGGCATCTATATTCTCGATTGCACCGGCCACTACAATCCTGCCATACCGATCCGTCTTAGCTCCAACTGTCTTGCTCTTCGTCGCGTGATATTCGACCAACCAAGATTCGCTCAACGCCGGCAAATCAAATGCTAGAGGGCGAGATAACTCAGTGCTCTCCAACAAGTGACGGACTGACTCAAATTCGGACAGGCGTTCTGTAATCCATTGCTGTTTACTAGCAACCAGTTTCGCGACGCTCGACTGATCTACACCTGATGGAGCCGTGACGACCAGGCCATCACGGGCGCTGACCTTCAAACGGATAGAACGGGATTTTTTAGATTCGCGAATCTGATACTCAATACTTCGTCCGTCCGCCAACACCAATTGTTCGCGTAAGTTACTGCTCATCTGGCTTTACAGGATTGGCCGACTTGTAGTGCTTACGCTTCAAGGTTTGAATAAAGTTACCAATAAGACCCATGGCGTCATCTGCCAACAATCCAGCTGAAGGAAATTTTGAGGCCAACATGAATAACAAATTACGGGATAACTCCGGGTCGATCGAACTGCTATTCCACCAACCACTAAAACAAACCTTGTCAGCCTCCGCCAAAATCGCAGCGGCAATTTCGGCGATCAACACATCGTCGATGGCGGCATTGCGGGCCTTTATTTTCAGGGCCAATTGCTGAGCAATAGGCCGATTGGCTTCTTCGACAGCAGCGCGAACCGCCTCGGTCAATTTTTCAAATTCTTCGATCAACGCGATACCGGCCAGCGTCCCCGCGCGCTTTTCGTCGATTAAGCGCTGCAATTTTTCGGCAAGCGAGCGGAAATTTTCATCCTGATCCAAGCGAATGCGCAGCTCGGCGGACAACATGGCTTCGATGTCCAACGCCTTGGCATCTGGCTTTTTATCCTTAAGTTTGGTCAGAAAGTGCTCATCCAACACGTAGGTCGGAAACTCGGTTTCTAGTTCTTCGACATCGATATGCTCACGAATCAGCTCGCGGGTACGCGCAGCGTCTTCATCCGTAGCCTCGACACTAAGACTGGCATCCGGGTAAAACTTTTTCCGATACAACAGATAAAGCTTGGTCAGCCAGGCATAAGGCCTAATGAACTCGCGCAACTGTTCATCCGGTTGCAAGGCCTCGTAAAGCACTCGCAAATTGCGATAGCCGGTATCGAACTGCTTTTCCGCGCCATCCACATCGCGCAAGATCGTCATAGCGGCAATGAATGCCTGATGTGACCCGTCCCGAGGTACGGTATCTTCCGGGAACAAAGACCAGACTTGCTGAAACGTCTTAGTAAAATGCTCGCGAATCGTGTCAAATGGAAAAGCTACATCGCCCAACTCGTCCGGCTTGTAGTTCAGGGCTTCATTCAAATTGTCGAAGATACCGTAATAGTCCAGCACCAAACCATGGCCTTTCAGTTCGTTGTAAGGCCGGTTTACCCGCGCAATCGTTTGTAACAAGGTGTGATTTTGCAGCTTTTTGTCCAGATACAAGGCCTGCAAAATCGGCGCATCGAATCCGGTCAACAACATATCGCACACCACCAGTATTTCGACCTTACGATAAGGCTTATCCTTGTGTTCCTCGGATTCCGACAGCGCCGGTATCAAGAATTCGTTCAGCAACTTTTTACGTTTACTATCGCCGAGATACAGCGACTGAATGTCCTTCGGATCGCTTTGCGGCGCTTCGGAAATGACAGACATCACCGCTTCATCGCCCAGTCGCTCCCGCAGAGCAGCCGTGTAAATCTTCACGGCTTGCTTATCCTTGCAGACAAACAAGCCTTTAAAACCGTTGGGACGAACGTGTTCGATAAAGTGCTGAACCACGTCATCCGCAATTTGCGTAATCCGCTTGGGATGGAACAGCAAGGCATCCAGCCTGGCGGCATCCGTGCTCAAGCGGTTTTGTTCATCCGCAGGCAGATGTCCAAATTCACGCTTAAACGCTGTATCCAATTTAACACCGTGCAATTGCCAATCGGTGACGCGCGGCTGCCAATGAATGGGCTTAACCACGCCATCGCGCAAGGCATCGGTCACCGTGTAAGGCCGCCCCATGTAACGCTCGAGCTTGCCATCGTCTTTCACGAAGCCCCAAGCTTTGGGGGTATTGTGATCGTCGTTTTCAATCGGTGTGCCGGTAAAGCCAAACAACGAAGCGCCTGCCAACGCAGACCGCATATAAGTACCCAGTTCCCGCTCTTGGGTGCGATGCGCCTCATCGGCCATCACGATCACATTGCTGCGCTGTTTGGTGACGTGTTTGGGCATGCCGTCAAACAAATGTACAGTGGTTAGAATCACCCCGCGATAGTCGCCGGTCAGCTTTTCCTCCAAATCGCGCTTGCTGGCGGCTACATGTACGTTATCCGTACCGGTGGAATTCAATTCCCTATCCATCTGGTCGCCCAGCTGCTCGCGGTCTACCAGCAAAATAACAGTGGGTTGCTGCAATTTCGGGTCTTCCCACAAACTACGGGCGGCATAGATCATGGTTAGGGTTTTACCGGAACCTTGGGTATGCCATATCAAACCCCGGCGTTTTTCGGCGGGCTGACTCAAATCGGTGGCCCGATTCAAGATGTCTTTAACGGCCAGATACTGCTGATAGCGCACCACCACCTTTTCGGTTTTGCCGTCTTTGGTGACAAACACGATAAAGTGCCGAATGAAGTCCAGCAAATTGCTTCGGTCGAACAGACCATATAGCGAGACGTGCATTTCATTGAATTCGTCGATGTCGTGCGGCCAAGGATCGCGCCATTGCAGCCAAAACTGTAGCCGACGCCCCGGCACGCCGTACATCATTCGGGTTTCGTTGACCCCAACGCCGTAAGCATTGGTATGGAAAAGTTGATCGATCTCTTCAGCATACTTACCCAACTGCTTGGCGCCTTCGCGCCAATCGGGTTTATTGCGGCTTGCCGTTTTGGCTTCGATCACCACAATAGGAATGCCATTGATCAACAGCACGATGTCCGGGCGGCGCGGTGAGCGCCCTTCTACCGGAAACTGATTGGTCACCCACCAGTCATTGGCATCCAGATTTTCGAAATCAATCAAACGCACATCTTGCGCGTTTTCGGCGGCATCGAATTTGTAATTGACGCCGGATTTCAGCCAGGCCAGCCATTGCTGGTTATCGCGGCAAGCCCTTAACTTGGTCACGATGGCATCGACGCGAGCATCGTCAGTCAAAATCGTTGGATTTAAGGCTTTCAACTTTTCGCGCAATAAAGGCAGCAGCAACACCTCCGATTCATCGGGGCGGTAGGTTTTCAGAGACTCGCGCGAGCGCCATTCCCAGCCGAGGGTCGCGCCTTTCAGATGCTCGATGATTTCCCGCTCGACTGTGGTGTCTTCGTTGAAAAGATGCGCTACATCATAAGCAGTGACGGGCTTGGATACGCCCTCGTTGTTTGCATCACTCGCGGTAGTCATGGGTGGTTCCCTCCGTTAAAAATCGAACAGTGCTTATCCTTGCAAGGGATTGATGACCGTTAAACTTTCGATCACTTGCCCTGTCTGCATGTCTTCGCTATATAGCGTATCGCAACCGGCTTCCAACGCGGCAGCGACAATTTGGCTGTCCCAAATGGAAAAGCCATAACGGTTACGAATTTGCCAGCCTCGACGAACAACAGCCTCATTGAGCGCTTGCAAACGGACATAGCTCAGCATCATATTAAGGTTCTCCTGAATCCAAACATCCGCTTGGCCGGAACGCAGCATCACATTGTAATACTCCGCCAAAACCTGCGGGCTGATCACCGCAGTGTCTAGCTCGGATACCAATTCCAGGGCAATCGCGTGACGCGGCTCATTTGGTTTACGTAAATGGGCGTATATCCAGATGTTGGTATCGACGAATTTAGCGCCGGGCATTACGTTCTTCCCGCGATGGAATCTCAATGGACTCGACATCCGCGATGTTGAATTTTGGTTTTACTCGCACAGCTTGCTCCGGCGTACTGTCATCCAGCGGCCAAACAATGATCTCTACCTTACGGTGGCGAAGTTCTATAGGCACCGGGAAAAAATCGGGCGCATCATCGAAAACTTGGCGTATGGGTTGCATGGCGTCTCTCCTATTGGGTATGAATTCGAGTTAGCTTATCTCAAAAGTTGGTGGGATACGGATTTTGCCGGTGAGCAAGTTTTGCAGAAGGGAACGTTTTACTTCAAGTAATGCATTTACCACTTTCGTTTGAGCGTTGATCTGGTTTTCAATGCCATCCAATAGCTCGACGATCTGTTTTTGCTCCTCTAACGGTGGCCTTGGAAAACGGAACTGCTTGATTGCTCGTGCACCAATATTATTGTTGCCTGCTGATGTATTTGCCACGGCTCCAGCTTGGCGACGCCCCAAAGGTGAAGCAAGAAAATAGTTAAGATAAGCCCCAAGAAGTAAAGACTGATTTGTACGCAAACGAATCAAATAAGACGCATAGATAGTGTGTGTTTCCGCGACTTCCTTTGAAACGATGGTTGACTTGCCGATATATTCTGGATTTCCATTGGTCCTAATCAGTAATACATCATCAACCATCAATTTTAGCGAAGATGCTTCTGATTCTGGCACTTCGGCATAAGGCACGTCGGTCAACGTCAAATGCGGAGCAACTACTTGAGGAATTGCAATTATGGGATAGCCCCCCTGGTAGTCATTGGACGCCGAATTGGTGCCATATTCCACAAGGACCAGCGATTTACCCAACTTGTCGTTATCCCAATGAATAGGGATTTGCGTCGTGTAGCAGCGGTGTATTTTACAAGATTTAGTTTCAACATCTGCCGTTAAACCAAACTCAAAAACACGTGCCATCAGTGATTGCTTTAGCTTCCTTGTGGCATTACTCGATAGTTTTACCGAACAGAACAAGAATCCCGAGTTCGAATAGCTTTAAGCCATCTGCTGGCCGAGTACCAATGTATCGATAATCGGACAATCTGGTTTATTGTCCCCGCTACAGGTTTGCGCCAACCGGGCCAGAATGTCGCGCATTTCAGTCAATTCGGCAATGCGTCGGTTCAAATCGTCGACATGGGATTGGGCCAGCGCTTTGACATCAGCGCTGGCCCTCGCCGGGTCTTGCCACAGCGAAACCAGATCGCGGATTTGGTCCAGCGAAAACCCCAGACCCCGAGCTCGTTTGATCATTCGCAACACCTGCAAATCGGTGTCGTTGTAGGTCCGGTAGCCCGATACGGTGCGTACGCTTTTTCTGATCAGTCCGATACTTTCGTAGTGACGAATCATTTTGGCGGATACGCCAGTCATTTTCGAAGCTTGGCTGATATTCATCGATCACTCTCCAACATGGATGTACACAGCGTTGCGGGCGGCAAGTTCACCGTCCGCAAGCAGGTTCGGTTAATGCCTGACGGATTGCAAGAAGCCGGCGGGTTTCCAAGTCCTCAGCAATAAGGCGTTGCCAATCACGCTCAGCGAACTGAATGCCATCGCCGCTCCGGCCAGTTGCGGGTTGAGTAAACCCAGAGCCGCCAATGGGATGGCAGCGAGGTTGTAACTAAACGCCCAAAACAAATTTTGCTGGATTTTGCGGTAGGTTCGCTGTGCAATATCGAGCGCGTCACCTACCAGTATCGGGTCGCCGTGCATCAGCGTAATGCCGGCAGACTGCATCGCGATATCGGTGCCGGTCGCCATGGCAATGCCAACGTCGGCGGCTGCCAGTGCCGGCGCATCGTTGATGCCGTCGCCAACCATTGCCACATGGTGGTTTTGCTGTTTCAGTAATTCCACTTGGTAGGCCTTATCCGCCGGCAATACTTCGGCGATTATGTCGCTGATGCCTAAAGCCTGGCCGACTGCTTTGACGCTGCCGCGATTATCACCGCTCAACAATACGGTTTGGATATTCAATGCCTGCAATTGTTTGATCGCAGGATATGCAGTGGATTTGAGTCGATCGCCAAAGGCCATCATGCCGAGCAAGCGTTTTTGCGGAGCGACCATCGCCAGCCAGGACACGGTATTGCCGGCAAGCTCCAAGGTATGGGCACATTCCGCCAGCCCACCCAGATCAATGCCCAATTCAGACATCAAACGGCTATTGCCCAAACGCAAATCGTAATTATCCACTCGCCCGGACAGCCCACGTCCAGGCAAGGCCGTAACGGCATCTACCGGCAAGGTTTGGATTTGTAACTCACTTGAGGCTTTGAGCACGGCCTTTGCCAAAGGGTGTTCGCTACCGGTTTGCAGGGAAGCGGCCAGCCGCAACAAGCGTTCGCGGTCGATACCCAACGGCACTGCTTCGACCAGGTAAGCTTTTCCTTGTGTCAAGGTTCCAGTCTTGTCGAAAATGACCGTGGTGATGCGATGGGCGATTTCCAGCACTTCAGGGTTTTTGATCAGAATTCCGTGGCGGGCGGCAATGCCGGTGCCGGCCATCAGTGCGGCGGGCGTTGCCAAGCCCAACGCACAAGGACAAGCAATTACCAAGACCGACACGGCGTTGATAATCGCGGTTTCCATGGCGGCGCCATGCAACCACCAACCCAGCCAAGTCATCAAGGCAATGGCTAGTACCACCGGCACGAACCATGCGCTGACCTTATCCACCAAATGCTGAATCGGCGCCTTGGCCAATTGCGCGTTCTCGATCAAGCGAATCATTTTTGCTAATGAAGTCTCCGCGCCGACCGCATCGGTATGCACCACCAACAAGCCTTCGCCGTTGATGGCACCGCCGGTTACCTTATCGCCGGGTTGTTTGGCGATCGGCATACTTTCGCCGGTAACCATCGATTCGTCGATATGGCTGCGGCCGTCGGCGATGGTGCCGTCGACCGCGATACGCTCACCGGGGCGGACGACGACTAGGTCACCGACGCTGACTTGTTCAATCCCTATTTCCAGTTCCCGATCACCGCGTTTGACGCGAGCGACTTGCGGCTGTAAAGCTTGTAACGCCGTGATCGCCGAAACCGTTTGCCGTTTAGCCCACGTCTCCAACCATTTGCCGGTTAGCACCAAGCTGATCACCACCGCTGACGCCTCGAAATACAGGTGCGGTGCCATACCGTCAGTCCGGTTTATCAATTGGTAAACGCTCAAGCCGTACGCCGCGCTCGTACCGATCGCCACCAGCAAATCCATATTGCCGGCACCGGCTTTCAGCGCTTTCCAGCCCGCCCGGTAAAAACGCGCCCCTAATACGAACTGGACCAGCGTCGCCAAGCCCAGTTGCAACCAGCCCGGCAGTGCCATTTGAGTACCGAAAGGCTCGAGTAGCATCGGTGCCAGTAACGGCAGCGACAATAAAGCCGACATTACCACCGGCAGTCCGTCTTGCCGCCTTGGTTTGTTTACCGGCCGATCCTGCTTGACGGAAGCGCGATAACCAGTCGCCGCGACCGCACTGATCAGTATGTCGGTATCCACTGAGCCGTCGCCACGGACAACGGCACTTTCCGTGGCTAAATTTACGCTAGCTTCCTGCACGCCAGGAATCTTGTTCAGCGCTTTTTCGACACGCCCTGCACAGGACGCGCAGGTCATGCCCTCTATCGACAAGTGAACCGAACGATCTGCCGCCTGGCTGGAGTTATGGGTTTTCATGATCAAGTCTCCTGTTGAAATTGACTGTGATCAAAGTGTTCGGCTTGCCACGATGGGAAGGTCAATAGTTTTTTTACGTTTTTTGGTTACGGGCATTTATTGAAAAAAATCGATACTGGGAAAGATGCAAGGCTCTAAACGAGTGGTTTATTGACGATGGCATAAATCACATTGGCTGAAATCTCGGTAACTGATTGACTTGCCAAGTGGTGGAGATTGGCCTGCTTCACTTTCTGTAACTGTTCCCCATTCAATTGCTCCAAGGTGCCCCGATATCCGCTACCCATCGCCAATATCCACCAATCTTCAGGCTCAGACAGAGCGTGAGTCGCGTCTTCGGAAAAAATGTCCACTTCGGTTAAACCGGCCTCGGCCAGCATCGCCAAAAGCCCTTCCGGTGTAGCAATGCGATCCCAAGGGTTGAAGTTTTTATACAAGTCAGGGCGTTGATGGCGAATAGCTTGCCAAAGCGAGGTGTTGGCTGGCTCGAATAACTCAGGCCCCCAGGTTGTAATCGCCAGGCACCCGCCAGGCCGGACTTGGCGCCACAATTCTCTGACTGCGGCGGCCATATCAGGCACGAAAAAGATCCCAAACACGCAAACGATGGCATTGAAATAACCATCGGGATAACCTAAAGTGAGCATGTCATCAACCCGAAACTCTAGGTTATCAAGACCATCTGCTTTGGCTTTTTCAGCAGCCCTAGCCAATAATTTTTCCGCCAAATCAATGGCAACCACCTGGCCTTCTGAGCCAACCTTTCGCGCAGCCGGTAAGGCTGAAGCGCCGGTTCCGGAACAAACATCCAATACCCTGTCTCCTTTGCTTAAACCTAACCGCTCAATGGTGTTATTGCCGAATCGACTCCAAAACGTGTTGGCAGGATGATCGAAAAAATCGGCGGCGGTGTTATAGGCGTACGCGGTTTTAATATTGACTTGTGTATGTGATTCCATTGCAACCTCCTAAAAATCATTCAAATCTTAATCATGGATAGCTACTTTGTATCAGGGGCCATCTGGAGGTATTAATCTAAAGGTTTACATTATTGGAAGGTCAAGCAGAATTAGGGGACGATGATGATCGTCAGATGACATCGATCAGCGGCGCTGGTACTGCCGAAGGCATCCGAGCTCCATTGCCAGCACTTCCAACATTCATCTCTGTCCCCTTTTACTTCTTGGAAATCGACAAGCGTTATCGGAAGGAGGCCATTCGCGCAAAGTGTTGAATAACTGATGATTCACTAAACCGATGTGCCGGCTAGATGACTATTTAGCATGAACTGTTGTAACGGATAGATTGCTTATCAGGCCGAACAATAACAATGTCGAGCCGACGAATGCCGATATGGAAAGCGTTTCTCCCCAAAACAGGCAACCGATCGATAGGCCTATAATCGGCGTCAATAAGGAAAATGATGCAACGGTGGTCGCGGGATAATGCCGCAGCAACCGATTCCAGGCCAAAGTGCCTATCAATAATGCGCCTAGCGACTGGTAAAGCACTGCTATTGCCGCCGGGACTGCGGAAGCCGTAGTCAAATTAAAAATCGTCTGATGGTTTTCAAACGCGGCGCTCAGAGCCGCCAATGTTAAAGCTGGCATCAATGATGCCCAGACGATAAAAGCCAGGGAGTCTGAGCGTTGTCCGGCAGTTGCTACTATTCTGACGACGATATTTCCCGATGCCCAGCCGGCAGCGCCCATTAAACTCAACGCCATGGCAATCAACGGCACCTCGGCGGATTCATCACTCGCGATAATGCTTAAGCCTGTTAGTGCCAATCCCAGAGACAAACCTTTACGTGCATTGAGCGACTCCAATCTTAATACCATGCCGAACAACATCGTGAAAAATACCTGCGATTGCGCCAAGACGGAGCTAAGGCTCGTAGGCATCCCGTGATGAATTGCCAGAAACAGGCCGCTGAACTGAACTGCGCCCCAGCCTAGTCCGTAAACAACTATCGTTCGCCAGCTAGTGTTTGGTCGTGGAACAAACGGTATCAGCAATGCCACCAATACGAAGCGGAGACTGGCAAAAGCCAGCGGCGGTAAATCCTGCAACCCCCAGCGGATTACCGAAAAACTGCCGCCCCAAACCAGCACACACAATAAGACGAGCGCAATGTGTCGTGGTGCCATCGCCGGTCAGACTCCAACGACCGAACAAATCACCACGCGCCAACCATCCGGATCTGCATAGGTTCGGCTTTTATCTAACCAATAAGGATTTTCCGGCGCCACTTCTTCAGCACCGACTGAGGCAAGATTTTCAAAAAGTGTTTGTCGCTGATCAGCATTGGTGACGTATAACACCAGAAGGTTTTCGGCGGAAGGCATAGAGCATGGAGCTCCGAATGCATGCTGGGTAAATTCCAGGTGATAGTCACGCCCGGGTAAGCCGAGCATGACGCCGTCATAGCCGGAATGGTTTTTGAATGAACCGATCACCGGCAAACCCAGACCGTCGCGGTAAAAACGTACAACGGCAGCCAATTGATTGGTGGGTCTGGCAACCCTAATTTGAGCAACGTTGATACCGTTGGGAAATTCGATGCATGATTTTGAATTAGACATTTTAATCGAGTTATAACTAAATCTGGTGTACGGCCCGACTTGATGAAAGGTGGCGCCCTCTGCTGAAATGAGATTGTCGAGATCGAATAACAGCAAAATGAGAGACGCCATGAACAAAGATAATGCAAAAGACTGGAATAATGCCAGTGGGATTAACGATCCTTTGACGGATTTGTTGAAGACGGGTGCTAGAGCCTTGATCCAACAAGCCGTTGAGGCGGAGCTACAGGCTTTTCTGGGCGAATACGCCAAGGTTACCGATTTACGGGGCCGGCAAACCGTGGTGCGTAATGGCTATTTGCCGGAGCGGGAGATCGTGACGGGCGTGGGTAACGTGACGGTCAAAATCCCCAAGGTTCGAGACCGTTCCGGCGGCAGGATCAAGTTCAACTCGTCGCTGGTGCCGCCGTATGTTCGCAAGACAAAACGGGTGGAAGCGGCCTTACCCTGGCTGTATTTGCGCGGCATTTCCACCGGCGACATGCAGTCGGCCTTATCGGTGTTGCTGGGTGACGATGCCAAAGGCTTGTCACCTGCCGTGGTTAGCCGCCTGAAAGCCCAATGGGCCGAGGATTATCTGGCCTGGAATCGGCGAGATTTATCGAAGGAGCGCACTGTGTATGTCTGGGCCGACGGCATCTATTCGACCCTGCGTGGCGAGGATGATCGGCTGTGCCTATTGGTCATCATCGGAGTCAACGAACAGGGTGAAAAGCGCTTGCTGGCCTTATCGGACGGTTATCGGGAATCGAAAGCCTCGTGGCTGAGTGTTTTGCAGGATTTACAAACGCGAGGTCTACAGGACGCGCCGAAACTGGCTACCGGCGACGGCGCTTTGGGTTTCTGGGCAGCCATCAACGAAGCTTGGCCCACCACACAACACCAGCGCTGCTGGGTGCATAAGACGGCGAATGTGCTGGCGACGCTACCCGATTCAATCCAAGGCAAGGCCAAGGCGGGGCTGAAAGAAATCTGGATGGCGGAAACCAAAGCCCTGGCCAATCAAGCCTTCGACACGTTCTTGCGTGACTTTGAAGCCAAGTACCCCAAGGCGGTGGGCGTGTTGGAAAAAGACCGTGAATCGCTATTGGCCTTTTACGACTTTCCCGCCGAGCACTGGATACACATTCGGACGACAAATCCGATCGAATCCAGCTTTGCGACGATTCGCCATCGGACCACCCGCACCAAGAACTGCGTGTCCCGCAATACCTTGTTGGGCTTGGTGTTCCAATTGGCGTTAACCGCCGAGAAGAGTTGGCGCAAGATACGCGGCTTTAAACGATTGCCGGATGTGATTGAGGGCATTCGTTTTCAGGACGGCATGGCTGTCATTATGGAACCGGAGAAAACAGAAGAAACACAGCAGATGGCCGCCTGATTCAAATCAGCCATACACCAGATTTGACTATTTCTCATTTTAATCTCCTGACACTGGCCCGATACCACCACGGTTACCGCTAAACCAGTGGCGTACAGTTTCAGTTATTATTAAGATGAATAGAAATGAAGAAATTGTACGTAGCTTATGAATACAGTGCATGACTTGAGGCGTATAGATTTGAACCTGCTGGTGGTTCTGGACGCACTTTTAGAAGAACGGCACATCTCGCGCGCGGCAACTCGATTAGCAATGACGCAGCCGGCGGTTAGCCATGCACTCAATCGCCTGCGTGATCTCATAGGCGATCCATTATTAGTGCGGGTCGGCAATGAAATGCGCTTAACGGCTAAAGCAGCAGCCTTGCTAAGGCCGTTAGCCGATGCCCTGACTCATGTTCGCAATGTCGTCATGTCAGAGCCGTTTTCGCCTGAAAATTGCCAGAGAACCTTTCGACTGGGCATGTCTGATTATGGCTCTGCAGTTGTCCTGCCAGGACTGTTGCAGCGTCTTCGCGCCGAGGCTCCGGGTGTTAATCTGGTTGTGATCCAATCATCGCGATTGGAGATGTTGCGACAAGTGGCGGAAAGCGAATTGGACGGTGCAATTGGTGTGTTTCCGATGATGCAGGAGGAACTGGAAAGCGATACTCTTTTTCAAGAACGCTTTGTGTTGGTAACGGATCGCCGCAATCTAACGGAGCAAAACGGCCTATCGCTTAGCCATTACCTTGAGGCCCCGCATATCCATGTTTCTGTGCAAGCCATGCACCATAGCCATGTCGATAAGGCTCTGGCCGCGCTCGGAGCGCAACGCCGCATAGCGGTGCTGGTGCCGCATTTTACGGTTGCCGCTGACTTATTGGTCGGAACGGATTTGTTGCTAACCATTGCCGCGCGCGCCATCAATATGGAAAAAATCTCCCCCGACTTAGTTGTCTTGGAGCCGCCGTTTGCAATACCCGGCTTCGACTTCGTATCGATCTGGCGTGCGGGCGCCGACCGGAATTTCGAACTGACCTGGCTACGCTCAAGCATCAGGGCTATCGGGTTGTGATGCACGCCGTAGAAAGCAAAAGACTTGCATCGTCAGGCCTCAGCGCGGGCCTTGATGGCTAGATTCATCGCTTCAAAGCCCATTTTGGTATCTTTCTCAAGGCTCTTTTTGAATAACGGCACCAGCAAGCCGCTGAAACGCTCGCTCTGCATAAAGCGGATGCGTCCGTCTGCGATAGACTCAATGACAAACCGATGTTCGCCATCGAAGAGATTGGGAAACAAGAAATGTCCCAGCCAGCGTAGTTCCTTTCCCGGTTCGACAGCAAAAACGCGCGGCCGAAACGTCATGGCTTTTCCGTTGCTGGGCTGAATCCGCACTTTAAGCCTCGCATCCAGTTTTACTTCACCTTCTATGTTGAGAATAAACGGATTCCATTCCGGATAAGCCGGGAACTCGGTAAGAATGGACCAGACGTGTTCCGGCTCGGCAGCTATTTCGATTTCAGTATGTAACCGATAGGTATTCATGGGCTTTCTCTGAAGTTAACGTGGCTTAAGTAAAATCGGTCAATATTTCGTCCGTGCCTCTAACCTTGCAGAACTCGCCGTCAAGGCTGGCCAAATGCACGTTATGGATGGCGTCAGCGGAGATATTGACGCCGTCGAGCCCACGGCGATTAAAAGTGGCGGTCGCGTCGGACACAAGTATGGTTTCATAGCCGAGATTGCCCGCCATGCGGGTTGTGGTGGAGACGCAATGGTCGGTGGTGAAACCCGCGATGATAAGGTTATGTATGCCGTGTTCTTTAAGAAACTGATCCAGACCCGTTCCAATGAAAGCACTATTCACCTGCTTGCCGAAGACCGGTTCGCCGTCCGTGGGTTTGGCTTCCGGTTTGAAATCGCAGCCAGGTTGATCCGGCGCTAACGGCGAATTTGAAGTAGCGGAAAGGTGTTGAATATGGATTATCGGTAACGACAACGTTCGCCAACGCGCCAGCAGCCGGGCAATGTTCCGTTCTGCATCGGGGTTATTTCTGATGCCCCATTTCGGGTGATCAAAACCCTGCTGCACATCAATTAAAATTAAAGCCGTTCGTTTCATAGGATACTCAATTATTTAGCATTAAAAAAAACGTGATATAGAACCTCGGTATACGATTTTCTAATCCGAGAGCAAGCACCGATTTAGAAGCGATCATACATGGCACATGTTAATACCCTAAACAATCAGTAAAGCCGAGCTGAGATAATCGCACTCATCACTTAAATTTTGTCCTTCAATTTATTTGGCTGCCGGAACCGATGCTTACCCGCAACGTGGAGGAGGCGACGAAATTTTGGACACTCAAAATGGCTGGGCGCATTGCAGACCGCTGCATGGCGAAGTCCATCACGCATAGCCGTCAGTTCATTAATTTTTCTATCCAACTCATCCGCCTTGGCCAAAAGCAACGTTCTATCGATGTTAGGCCCTTCAGGGGTAAACATCTCGCCGATCTCATCAAGCGAGAAACCGGCACCGCGCGCCAAAGCAATTAATGCCAGACGCTCCAACACATCGCCACTGAATATACGGCGTAACCCTATCCGCCCTGTAGACCGAATCAATCCTTTCTCTTCATAAAAACGCAACGTGGAGGCCGGTAATCCCGATGCCTTAGTAACCTCAGTAATATCCATACATTTTCCTGTTGAAATTAATGCTTGACCTCAAGTTGACTTGAACTTTTATCCTAGGCTCGAAAATAACGGTTTTTCAAGACTGAAACACCAAATAAATATTGAATTTTAATAGGCTAATGATTTAAGGAGTCGAGATGGAAGCAAGTTTCTGGCATCAAAAATGGGAACGCGGTGAGATTGCATTTCATGAAAGCGAGGCAAACCCACATCTGGTCGCGCATTTTAAAGAATTACATCTGAAAAAAGGCAGTCGCGTGTTTCTGCCGTTGTGCGGTAAGACCCGGGATATAGCGTGGTTGCTTAGCAGAGGTTATCGAGTGGCTGGCGCGGAATTGAGCAAACTCGCCGTTAGCGAGTTGTTCAATGAACTTGGCTTAGAGCCAAAAACCTTTAAGGCTGGAAAATTGACCCAATACAGTGCTAAAGACATAGACATATTCGTCGGTGATATTTTCGACGTGTCTACCGAGCTTCTTGGTGCAATAAACGCGATATACGATAGGGCAGCCTTAGTTGCCCTGCCATCCGGCTTACGGGAGCGCTATACGTCGCATCTGATGAACATAAGTGGCACGGCAGCGCAGTTACTGATTACTTATGAATACGACCAACTGCAGATGGATGGGCCTCCGTTTTCAGTGACCGAAAACGAAGTAAAGCAACATTATGAGGCTGCTTACCGGCTGAAGTCTGTTGAAAGCAAGAATATTGAAGGTGGATTGAAGGGCGAAGTTGCAGCAACGGAGACCGTCTGGTTACTTCAAGACGCTAATAAATAGGTTGGTTTATCATGCCGGGTGTTGAATGGATATTGTTGTATCTTGTGCTGGGTGCTTTGGCGGGCTTTATCGCGGGCTTACTGGGACTTGGTGGCGGCGGAATTCTGGTTCCTTTTCTGTCATCCATTTTTCTTTACCAAGGTACTAGCGTAGAAAAAGTCGTTCATGTGGCATTGGGAACGTCATTGGCTTGCATGATTATTTCTTCAGCCGCAAGCGTCCACGCACATGTTTCACGAAACGCGGTTGACTGGCAGACCGTTCGCGGAATGTCTCCAGGAATCATCCTTGGTTCTATTCTGACTACCCAGTTGGCCGCTAACTTTAGCGCAGCCTATATTGCCCTGTTTTTTGCGCTGTTTATGGCGATTGTAGCGGTGCAAATGTTTATGAATTGGCAGCCCAACCCCCGTCAAATGTCGATGAGCTTCCGCGGACTAGCTACGGCTGGAGTGTGTATCGGATCAGTATCAACACTTGCTGCAGTGGGTGGAGGTTTTCTGACTATTGGCTACTTGGTATATAGGAATGTGGCTATAAAAAAAGCCATTGGTTCCTCGGCGGCAATTGGATTACCTATCGCTGTCACGGGCACAATTGGTTACATGATTAGCGGCTGGTATGAGACATTAAGCAACCCCTATGTCATTGGGTTTATAAATGTGCCAGCATTTTTAGCGATCTCTACCGCTAGCGCTATTGTCACCCCCTGCGGCGTTGCCTGCTCCCATAGACTGCCAGTAAATTATTTGAAAAAGGTATTCGCTATTATTTCGCTGATTTTGAGTATAACGATGCTAGTTTCGCTCGTTTAATATGGGGATAGATATTATGCTCAACATTGCCATAACCAGGGGCGAAAATTGGTCCGATAAAGGATTTCTTGGTTATGACGAACGTTATCGGTTGGTGGCTTTAGCGCACATTTGCTATTTTACAGAAACTCCTAATCGTCTGTTGATGGCCGACTGGATGAGATCACCAACGGCTGCTTTGTGGCCCTCCAATTCTCAGAATCAAGATATTTCTGACTGGCCGGTTTGGAGAAACGTGACGGACCGGAATGAGTCGCCTAGGGACCGTCCGCTCTTCAGATTCATCGCCGGAAAGCTGTCGTTGAATTCCGAAACCTGAAAGCGGCCGTTCGTCATTGAGTTAAACCGACTCAAATCAGCCTTTCGCGGTAATAATTTGGCTTATCGGTTAGTACTATACAGCTGACTGTCGCTTGGATGAAAAAGAGACCA
The DNA here is from genome assembly GCF_059331595.1 of Methylomonas sp. PHL2-19. Lineage (NCBI taxonomy): Bacteria > Pseudomonadati > Pseudomonadota > Gammaproteobacteria > Methylococcales > Methylococcaceae > Methylomonas > Methylomonas sp. PHL2-19. The sequence continues at coordinate 1,622,549 of NZ_CP196839.1, read as the reverse complement.
TTTCAATCAACGAGTAGGCAAAACGGAGCTTGATTGATTATTTGGCCTTCGGGATTTTCTATTGGTCATGAACTAAACTTATGATGCATTGAGGTATATCGTCATAATTTGATCAACATTTGAAATTGGGCTTCAACTAGATGAAAAATCTTGAGAAAACTGCGACGTTGAGTTGTTCAACTGGACTGCCGACGGTCGAGTACAGCTCACTTTCTAGCGAGGAACAGGAAAAGATCCTGCATCTTCAGCAGGCCATTCTCGAGTCAGTCGCGCTCGGCGTCGATCATATGGAAATCATCAATCAGGTTTGTCGCTTGGAAGAGCAGCTTCTGCCAAACTCGGTCGGTTCTGTGATGCTGATGGATGAGGCTTACGAATTTCTAAATGTGTATGCGGCACCCAGTATTCCGCCTGAAGGTGTTACTCAGCTTAACGGCCTGAGGCCTGGGCCGGGTGGTGGGTCTTGCGGCAATGTTATCTATCGGCAAGAGCCGCAGTTCGTCAGCAATACCTTCGCCGATTTACGTTGGCAAGACCTGCGACATTTGGCCTACAACTTCAATCTCTGTTCCTGCTGGTCGGTACCGATTTATTCCAGCGAGCAAAAGATTAAAGGTACGTTCGCACTGTCCAGTTTTGAACATCGCTCACCAAGTCCATTCCACCAAAAATTGCTTGAAATCGGTTCGTCAATTATTGGCATCGTGTTGGATCGGAATAAGTCGCTAGAATCTTTACGTTTGTTTCAGAAAGTTTTCGAGGGCAGTGAAGAAGGCATCATGGTCACTGACCCTAACAAGGTTATCCTGTTGGTGAATCCAGCCTTCAGCAAAATGGTGGGCTACACTAGTGAAGAGCTCTTGGGCGAGACGCCCAAAAAACTGTCGTCTGGTCACCACGATCGAAGCTTCTATGCTGCAATGTGGGACAGCATAAACACATTCGGCCATTGGCACGGTGAGATTTGGAATCGTCGCAAAAACGGTGAAATCTTCCCCGAATGGCTGGCGATTTCGACAGTCAACGATCTGTCGGGCAAAACTACCCACTACATTGGCATTTTTAGCGACATCAGCGAACGCAAAAATGCCGAGGAGCAAATTCGCTATCTGTCTTCGCATGATGCATTGACCGGGCTGCCTAATCGCATGCTGTTCAAGGATAGGCTTGAAAATGCGATAGCTTTTGCGGCTCGGTCCCATCATAAGGTCGCGGTGTTGAATCTTGATCTCGATCAATTCAAGATGCTAAACGACTCATTGGGGCACACCGCAGGCGATGAACTGCTGCGTTGCGTTACCTCTCAGTTGAAGGTATGTGTACGCGATACCGATACTCTGTGCCGCCCCGGCGGAGACGAGTTTTTCATAGCATTGGCCAATATGCCGGATACCGATTCGATCAGTACTAGGGTCGACAAGATCCTCGAACACATCGCCAAGCCTTTTGTACTTGAAGGACGAAATTTATCGTTGTCCTGCTCTATCGGTATTGCCATCTACCCTGATGATGGCGCCAACTTCGAGACGCTGATGAAGCGAGCGGACAAGGCCATGTATCAAGCAAAAGACGCCGGTCGCAATACCTATCGCTATTTTACCGAGCAACTTAACAGCGATAGCTTTGAATATATGCGCATCACCCATGAACTACGCGAGGCGGTAAAGTGCAAGCAATTCACGCTGCATTATCAGCCGCAGATTGACCTCGCCACGGGCAATGTACAGGGAGTAGAAGCTTTAGTTCGGTGGAATCATCCGCTCGAAGGGCTGATTCCACCTGGGCGATTCATCAGTATTGCCGAGCAGAACGGCTTAATTGTCGAGATCGGCGAATGGGTGCTGAATGAAGCGTGCAGGCAAGCAGTCGCTTGGCAAATGGCAGGCTTGCCGCCAATAGTGATCGCGGTCAATATGTCCGCCGTTCAGTTCAAACGCGGCAATGTCGAAAACCTGGTGCGTAGTGCATTAGATAATAGCGGCTTAGATCCGCAATATCTCGAAATAGAATTGACTGAGTCGATTCTCCTGCATGACATGGATTACATGCTGTCTTTGCTAAAAGACTTAAAGGATACTGGACTAAAGCTTGCCATTGATGATTTTGGCACTGGCTACTCTAGTCTTGCTTACCTTAAAAAATTTAAGATCGACCGTCTGAAGATTGACCAGTCTTTTGTGCGTGATATAGCCATTGATCCCAATGATGCAGCTATCGTTCGCGCTATTGTGCAGATGGCGCATACCCTGAATCTGCGTGTGATTGCCGAGGGCGTAGAAAACCAAGAAATGCTTGAGTATCTAAGCAGTTGCCAGTGCGACGAAGTGCAAGGGTATCATTTTGCCCGACCTATGCCTCCAGAGGCATTCGCTGCATTTATTGCGGATAAGACTTAGGGCTTGCGGCAATTGCCACTAAAAAAAGGCTTTTCAAGTAATTTTTCACCGGTGAGATACGTTTGTGTTTAATCCGGTTACTCCAGAAACGGAGTCTATGACAGAAAGCCGGTGTTTAACCGAGGCGACACATACATTAATTTTTATTCCAGGCCGCCAGCTAATTTAAAGTAGCCTTTGCAATTATTTTTCACCTGATACATAGCTTCATCGGCCCGATGAATCATGTTAGAGACGGTCATGCCTTCGTATGGAAACAAGCAAATGCCAATGCTGACTCCCAGATTCACTTCGTCAGGAATTCCCGATATCGGCAGAGCTAACTGTTCCAAAAGCTTTGTTGCTAAGCCATATGCCGCCGCTTCACCATCAATGTCTAATGCCAAGACGAAGAATTCATCGCCGCCGATTCTGGCCACCGTATCGATGCCACGTACTGCCGAGATAAGCCTCTGCCCCGCCTCTCTCAGCACAAAATCGCCCACCTCGTGAGAGAGGTTGTCGTTGATTGCCTTGAAACCATCGAGATCAATAAAAAAGCCACAATGCTTAGAACCATTGCGGTGCGCTTCAGACATTGCCTGTGTAATACGATCATAAAGTAGATCACGATTCGGCAATCCGGTTAAACCATCGTGAAGTGAACGTGTCAGATGGTGCTGACGCTGATCGTCCAACTCACGCTCGCGCAAAAATAGAATCCTTCGACCATGCTCGGCGAGGTAACCGGCTGAACCACCGATCAGATTGGCAGAAACAATAAAAAAATCATGACTCGCCAGTATGTGTAACGGGTACCCCAAAAATTTGCCGAATAGCAGGTTATACGCAACGAAAAGTATCAGATCGACGCCAAGCGCAAAGACAAAACGGGTGCCGACGAAGTTGTAGGTATAAAAAGTCACCAACACCATCATTGGGTAATAATAAGGTGAGCTATCAAAAGGCAGCAGCATCTGCATGCAGACTAAACCCGTACCGGCAGCAAAACCCACGGAACCTAATAGCAAGTGACATAGCCCGGAAAACCAAGGTGTAAATGTTAAAGTCATTATGAAAGTTGGCACGCACAGTGCCGTGAGACGTATCCTCCAGACTTCATCAACCAGCTCTGGTGGCGCAAACCAGTAATCAAGAATTCCGCTTAACAAATAGACGAACATTCCAACGATCATGGCAGTTCGACCTTGGTGGCGGGTCCGTTCGAACGTGACGCCAAGAAATGCCCGCTCTAAGGATTTATCGTTGAACGAAAGGGTGAATGGATTAATCAATGCCATGCTATCTAGCATAGCATGTGCAATTCATGCCCTTAAAGTTATGGGTACATGTATATCTTCTATAGGATATGCTTGATACGAATGACGACTATTGAGTATTTACCTGCTATTTCTCTGATATTTTTGATGGACTGGTTATGGCCGGAGTGACGCAGTCATAAAGTCGATTTGCTTGCCGAATACCTGACATTCGGCCAAGTCAACGGTTACCTGAACTATTAAAATTTGATAGTGAGCCCGAAGGTCGGGTCTTGGCCGAATTGGTGAGGTCGCCAGTGGCTGCTTTATAGTCCTCCAGTCGCAGAATCTGCATTTGGCTGACTGGACTATATTGGAGAAGCTCGACAGATCGCTAGGGGTCGATAGCGTCGAACCTGCCCATTCAACGCAAGATCGCCCAACCCTCTTCATTTTTTTATTTCCCGCCGTTCTTGAAGTAATTTGTCACGCTGTTCTGCCCAAAACATGCTAGCTGTATGTTCCGAAATATTCCCATCCGCCACCAATTGGCAGAGCCCAATAAAAGAAGCATAGAGCTTGATGATGCCTTCGTCCTTGGGATATTGGCTCATTAATTCATGCTGTTTTTGTCGGGCATCGGCATTGCAAAACTCATTGGGGAGTGGTGCGAAATCAATATTGTCGCCGCCGCCAATCGCAGCTTTCGCGGTTTGAAAAAGTATCAGCAGGAAGCAACAAATCAATTTCTTCGTCAAATCCGATCCTCAAATTGACATTTCGTCCAGCGCAGAACTAATAGAAGGATAATCTCCTTTAGAAATGTATGTGTCAATCCGGAATCACGGGTCATGGTTTTTTATTGCAATGCGGGTTCTGTACACCGGGCATCATCATGCCTTGGGCTGTTAACCCAATCGCTGACCGGGGTTGTGGTCATGTAGGTGTAGGCTTGGCAATCGAGTAAGGCATATACATCATCCGCATCAGCGGTTTTGTTGAGCCAGTCATGATAATGCTGTGTTGGAATGATGACCGGCATGCGCTCATGAATCGGTTGCATCAGTTCATTGGCGGCGGTGGTAATGATGGTGCAGGAATACAGGGTTTCGGTATCATGTTGCCATTGCTCCCATAATCCAGCGAAGGTGAAGGGTTGACGATCTTCGCGGTGAATGTGAAAGGCTTGTTTGCCGTTACGTCGTTCCCATTCGTAAAACCCGTCTGCGGGTATTAGGCACCGTCGATGCTTGAAGGCAGAGCGAAACGACGGCTTTTCCCGGATCGTTTCCATGCGGGCATTGATCAAGTGCGCACTGTTTTTGCTGTCTTTAGACCAGGACGGTACCAAGCCCCAGAACAGATTCACCGCTTTGCGCGAACCGTCATCGAGTTCAACGATGTTCAAAATCTTCTGGCTCGGGGCAATGTTGTAGCTTGGTTGAAATTTCACCGGGCGCAGCAATTGAAAGTGCTCAACGATGTCTTCAGCGCTTGCAGTCAAACTATAGCGGCCACACATGTAGGGTTGCTCTCCCACTCTCATATAAGAACAAATGTAGAACAAAATAAAATCTAGCGGTAGACTACTCACCCCGAGATTTCAGTGTTTTGCCATTATGCCTGTCGCACCGCTTTCCATCACTATTCAGAACGTTGTTTCCCCGCTGAAAGATCTATGCCGCGTCACGCTGTTCAAACCGGCTGAACCGTTATCGCGCGTAGCATTGCCGCTATTTATCAGCAAAATCCCGGCAGGTTTTCCGTCGCCGGCGAGTGACTATATCGAGAAGGACCTCGATTTGAACGAGTTGATGATTGAAAATCCAGCGGCGACGTTTTTTGCTCGCGCCCAAGGTTATTCGATGATCAACGCCGGCATCTTGCCCGGCGATATATTGGTGATCAATCGGGCTCTAGATCCGCAGGCGGGTTCGATTGTGGTGTGTGTCTTAGATAACGAATTTACCGTCAAGCGGTTGGTGTATGACAACGGTCGGTGGCAAGCCGTCGACCATTTCGACAGCAGAAACAAGCACAGACTCGTTTTTTATTTCCAGATCGGCATCCTGCATGTATTCGCCAATATGCCCCAACGCTGCCAATGCGCTACCTTCATTTGAGTTATCTTCGTCATCGGAGTGCTGGCCTAGCTTGGCGAAGTAAGGGTAAACATTAGCTTTGAGGTGTTTATGCAGCTCTTTACCACCGAGGTTTTTAAAGTTCTTCCAGCGCAGTAGCTGGCCTTCAGGCGTGTTGGGGAATAAGCGATCAAAGTCTTTGCCTGTACGCGCGGCTTTACGCTCGGCTACGTCTTCCTGCATGTCCAGCATGCGAGCAAACATCAGGTAGCTGATTTGCTCGATCACGGTTAAAGGATTGGATCGGTCGTTTCACAGTCGAACATATCAAATGTGTTGCGGCTGATGAACTTAACCGGCGTAGCTGTGAGTCCCACTTGCAGCGCGTCGAAATAATCGAACAAATCTCTGTATTTGTTGTAAATACTGCGATGACTTTCATCTGCAATGATGAGATCAAAAAAACCTACATCGAGCTGCGTGAAGCGGTTCATCATGCCAGGATAAGTCGCGATATAAACGCGGGCAGTTTGATCAATACGGTTGGTTTCGCCAATAATGCAGCGTGGTTCGCTGGGAAGGTTTTGTTTAAAGGCTTCGTCGGCTTGTATGCGCAGTTCTTTACGATCACATAAGAACAATACGCGCTTAGCCCAACCTGTGCGCAAGAGGAGCTCATCCAAGGCGATAGCTACGCGGGTTTTACCAGTTCCCGTTGCCTGGATAATCAAAGCCTTGCGACGTTGATTCTTAAAGTGTGCTGCGACTGTTTTAACCGCTTCGATCTGATACGGACGATCGGCGATGCTAAGCTCTGGATTGAATTTTTCCAAATCCGCAGCGCGATAATGGCGCTGGTAAATCAGATAGTCCAAACTGTCTTTGCTATAGAAGCCATAAACGGGACGATAAGTATTGTACTGGTGATCATCCCAGATAAAGGTCTCGTAACCATTGCCGTAGAAAATGACCGGACGCTGATAGCCCATGTGTTCGAAAGCATCTGCATACAGCCTTGCTTGTTCACGTCCCGCTTGTAGGTTGGTTTGACCGGATTTTTTCGCTTCGATTACCGCCAAGGGCTGGCCGTTATCGCCCCAAAGCACATAATCCACGTAACCTTTACCCGATTTGTTATCGGGGTACACCACTTCAAATTCTTGTCCAACCTGGTCGGAATTATCAATGTTCCATCCGGCTTGCAATAGCATGGCGTCGATAAGTAAGGCACGCGTTTTGTCTTCGTTCCATTGGAGACTGGCGGCTACCTGTTGGCTTTGTTGTTTACGTTTTTGCTGATCCGGCTTGGCGGGCGCCTCCAGACGATCAATGTTTTTAATACGTTCGCGCTCAAGTTCATCCATGACACGCTGTAGGTCGTCTTGCTGTTTTTGCAACTCCTTTTCGTAGCTGGAAACGGACTTTTTCAGCTGATTCAGGGTGGCTGTGGGGTCTTGCACATCCTGAAATGCCTGAATGTTGTCTCTGGGTTTGCCGTAATATTTGATCCCCATATACATGGCAAGCTGATGTGCTGTGCCAAGGGCCTTTTGGGCATTGCGAATTTCGCCTTTGGCACCGTGGGCAGTATCATTGCCTTGAATGCGCAAAAAATTGATCTGATGAATAAGCGATTTATTGACGCAATCTTCAAACACCGGATTTTTGATCAGCTCATAAAAACTCGATTGAGGCAATCGCGGTAATTGTTCTTCCTTGTAGATCGTTTTAGTTAGCTCTTCTGCAAAGTTTCTCAATCGCGTCAATGCACTACCTGGATCGATATGCAGCACAGCCTCGGCCAAGCCTCCTAAATTGGCTAGAACCTCATTCTGTGGCCTGAGAAACTCAAAATTGATAGATTTCATATAGATTATTCTGTCCATGGCCCTTCTAAAGCGAAGAGCGTGCCAATTATTCTTCTATACCCAGCTTGTCCATCCAGTTGCTGAGGGTTTGGTAATTCGGCAATCCCAATAACGCCGTAGCTCTTTTCTTATTACCGGCAACTTGCGCCAACGCCTTGGTAATGTATTGTCGTTTGATGTCATCCAGTAAGCCTTGAATATCAAGGCCTGCACCTATCTCCGGCAGTTCGCTTTTCTTGCCGTTGGCCGGTCGGCTAATCATGGCGTCCTTGATATCGGTCTCGGTAATAGTATCCGATTCCGACCAAATCGAAGCGCGCAATAACGTGCCGTGTAATTCCCGTATGTTACCCGGCCAAGTATGGCTCAAGATAATATTTTTGGCTTTTACAGAAATTTTTTTATCAAAATAGCCTGGCTGATTGGACGCTTCGCGATTGATTGCTGTCATCAGGTGGTCCACTAACAAGGCAATGTCGCCACTGCGCTCTCGCAACGGAGGCAATGTCAAAACGCCAATGGCAACCCGATAAAACAGGTCTTCGCGAAAACGCCCGTCTGCAATCTCTTGGGCGAGATCGCGATTGGTGGCTGCGATCAGCCGCACATCGAATATCTGCACTTTACTGTCGCCAACCTTGCTGATTTCACCGGATTGCAGGACGCGCAGCAATCTCACTTGAGCATCTTCCGGCAGTTCACCAAATTCATCCAAAAATAAGGTGCCGCCGTCGGCTGCTTCGAAATAGCCGATTTTGTTGCTTACTGCACCGGTAAACGCGCCTTTGATATGGCCAAACAACGCTGAATCGATCAAATCTTTGGGAATTGCGCCGCAATTAACAGTTACAAATGGCTTACCTTGACGTTGGCTGGCGTTGTGAATGGCTTTGGCAAATAGTTCTTTTCCGGTACCGGATTCACCCATGATCAGCGCCGGCACATCGCGCACCGCGATTTTTTCGGCTTTCCGAATGACCCGCTGAAAGTCCGGGTTTTGGGTGATGATGTCGGAAAACGCCGCTGAGGTGGGTGCTAGATCCAAGGCCAATTCACTGAGCCTTTGATCGGCACGCTTAACGATTTGAGGAACAAATTCGGCGGATATTTCGAAAGGAATGCTCACGAACTCGCCGCCTTTCTCCTTGGTTGATTGTACGAACCGAGTGTTGTATTTGGTTTTACCAAGCAGAATGGAAACCGCTGTCATCGACGGAGTGCCGGGAGACAGGTGGATGCTGACATCCAGATCAGGCTGTTCACGAGTCAGCTTTTGCAGATAGCCATCTACCGCTTGATGTATGTCGCCGAAATCGATTGGGGAACGCAGAGAGCATGGAATCGACAGGATTTTTATAGTATTGACCTGAGTTAGCCAATCAAGATAGGCAGCGACTTTTTGTGGGGCTTGATTGTGCAATAAATGCAGTTCATCAAAGCTGAGATTTTTTATGGCTCCGAGTATTGGCCCATCACCAATAGGTTCTTCGGCATTGTTAGGCAACAATCCAGCAGCCTTCAAATCGGCGATTCCCAACCAAGACAACAAGATCTGCTTGCTCATTAACATCTCTCGCATCGTGCTAAGAAGAGCTATCAAAAATAGCTGATGACCAATCCTACCACTTTGTCAGTAAATTTATTTGTTGAGCAATAATAATATTTATGTGTGCAAATTGATTCATATCCCCGAAAACGAGGGTATCATCAACCTTTACGCGCATTATTTAGGCTTATGCCAATTGGTACATGACGGCAGCATTACCGAACAGGCGGCAAGCGTTTTATGGTTAGAACAACGTAACAGCCTGATTGAAAAGCGCAAGAAATAAGCGGTTATAAATCGTTAGCGTCGGTTAGGCGAAACCCGATAGCAGACACTTACAGGCTAAACGTTCCGCCTCGCCTGGCAGAGCAACTACGGCCAATAACCGTCAGTCGGGGTTGATTGTTGAATGGCTGGTTTAGATTAGGAAATTGCTTGTTTAACGCTCCGCTTAAGGCGCGCGTATGAGCCAAAGGCGAATACGTCGCACTGGAAGCGATTGTTAGGCGCAAATTTGTTAGAATCCATACCAATGCTCAATCTTTTGAATATGCTTTTTTCTTTCCTCGCCGTCGGCGAAATAAGTGAGAACACAATCAGTTTGAACCTCTGCGATCTCTCCGTCTTTGGGGTCATGAGCCAAAATTTTATCGATATCGGCGCCCTCGAAGTACACACCTGAGAATACAAGTACTTCTTGGGATTTCTCCTTGACAGCATAAAATTCGGGCGCGAATGAATGTGCTTTTTCTTTGCTATTAAGAAGTAGTCTTGCCCGCACTACTGCACTTGGAGCTTTGACATTTCTGATGTCGCATTCGAGTAAATAATTTATTGCCAGTAATTTTTGCTCGTTGTTCACTATCAGAACAGTCGCATCATCGGGGAGCGCTTCCGGCTTTTCACCATTTTCTGGGTTTTTTGAAAACGACATTTCAAGAAAATAGGTGTGAACCTCTGGCAACCTTGTGACGTACGCATAAAAATCTCGCCCTGAAGTAAACACTACAGTTAATACTGCCAACACAAGCGACAAAACCGGGATGCTGAAGCCAATGTGATCGCGCCAATTTTGCCAATGCCCGCATTTAGTGCAAATCTTCGCTCCCTTTGGCAATGACAACTTGCAATATCTACAACTCTGACGGGTGTCCGTCTTGGGTTCCGACTCATTGCCTGGACTGAAGCACCGCTCATGAGTTTCTTTAGCTTCGGACGGTTCGCGGGACTTACACATACATCGTCAAATGGAATTTGGTCATGTTTTAACCTCGATCAAGCCGCTGAAGGACACATCACCTGTTGCAATAAGTATCGGGTAGTCAGTTAAGTTCGGCGCCTAACCAGTAATCAGATGGCTTCCGTATATCCACCGAAAAAACACCCTTTAAAGCAATAATTTCTTGATTTTCCCTTCTGTATATCGTCGGAGACAAGTAGATATGGCTGGTTAACATCAAATTGCTGACATTGAATCAGATTAGGCGATAGGCAGCAACGGGTCGCTATGTTAATCTACACATAGCGACCCCTATGTGTAGTTCCAAACTATGTGTATTTGCTAATTTACCTTGTGGCTCAGCCCTCGGTGTCCGTTGCATAAGGCCGAGTGCAACTACACATAATTTCAATGCTTGAAGATGTAGCATCAACATGCCATCGTTTGGATAACATCGGCTCATTGTTGATTCCAGCTCTTTGATACATAGCGATAGTCATGAAATCTCGAGTTAGGGTGCCAATTAGCTCTGAAATAGCTAACTGGTTGAGTGGTGCCGGACATGACTCATTGAAATCCCTGATGCCACTGAGTTTTTACTTCAGGACAATGGCAAAACTATGTGAAGCTAAGAATTGCTCATATTGACCGTATCCCAGGTGAACTCTACCCCTCATCCGGGTGATATTAACGATCTACACATAGTTTGGAACTACACATAGGGGTCGGCTCTTGTCTGTCAACCCTACTCAGTTTTCCGGTTTCTGACCGTCCGCTATAATCTTCAATTGGAAGAAGCTTGCAGCTATTCAAGGATTTCAGCAAAGTACAAATTCAAGTCATCCTTTTTCCCATTGGTGATGCGCTTGAGTACTTTGGCAAGGGGGAAGATCCAAGTTTCACCCTCCAACAAGCCGATAGCTTGGTGGTCATGGTTAATCTGCCATTCACCACCTTTGTTCCGACGGTAGACCTCGCCTATATAGCTCCCCAGCATTTTACAAACATTTTGGACGTCGCTTTCTGATGGCTCTTTTCTAAACAGTTTGGATATGAATCCTTTTGGGCGAGTGTGAAACAGTCGGTTTGCTAGCGTTTCAACTTGTTCCACGCTATCAACTGAAAAATCCAGTGTTATGCCAAAATTACTTTGAGCGAAATTAACAGCATTTGCCGCATAGGCAGCCATCATTTCATTCGGACTGGGTTCAGTCATCGTTGATTCCTAAAGGGCTAAATGGATTCTGCAGCAACTATACAATGCAGCCAGACGGTTTGGGACAAGGCATAATCCTAGGAGTCGAGTAATAGACCCCCCATTTCCAAAATTTGCAGTGTTATATACCATCGGGAAGTTTAGATCGCATCATTTCTCGTCGGTCGAGTTTGAATCCGTCAACTATGAAGGTCCCGTCGCCGTTTGCGTGAAGGGTTCGCTTCTCTTCTCGTAAATTATCATAGTAGGCTTCGACACCTTCAAGGACAACGATGTTGTGCTTTTCGACAATATCGATAACTTTACATTCGATATTTGCCAGGCATTCCCAAATAAGGGGTGCCCCGACTTGCTTTCCTTTGAGGGGAGTCAGTCCGAACTTTACAAATTTGTCCGTGTCGGCTCCAGAACAAGTCCCGACCCCAACCACGTGATCAATGAGTTCCATCGTAGGAATAGCAATGACGCATTCTTTGGAGTTCCGGAGCGCGGTATAGGAATAGTTCCAGGGCCCCGTCGTTATGGCAAATATCGGCTTGAAGTCCATTACCATGGTCCAAGAGATAGTCATGATGTTATTTTTCTCGCCATCATTTGTCGTAATGAAGACCACTGGGCCCGATTCGATCAACGTGAATGCTTTGGTGATCTGCATACTTTTCATCACTGAACGCCCCTCTGCCTTACAGAAACACATAACAAGCGGACATGGGCAGCCGCTCGCTTGGTACGCAACGCCAAGTATTTTGCAGGTAACAACAAACATTCCGGGCGTTGTAATCAGTATAGTTATCAATACACTCACGCCGCCTGATTGGACAGGAATCGTTGCTGGTATCCTTTGGAAATTAAAAACTTTAAAGCCTGGCGTTTAGCGGATTGGAAATCAAGTTGCGCTGGATCAAGCAGATCATCGGGAGTCTTAGCCTCAAAGCATTGAGCCAACCGATTAGTTGCAACCGGTAAGCTATGATTGCTGTTATGTTTAGTCCTACATAATTAGGATGGTTTTATTTATATTAAGGGTGAATATTTGAAAGTTAATAACATAAAAAATGATTTCGATACAAGCTGGTTTGATTTGAATAACTATAAACTGTTTGAGAAACTGAGTATTGCTGAGTGGATGTACCAACTTGAGTCACGTATCGAGTTTTCCGTTATCTTAGAGCGAAAACAGAACTTTTCGGGGGTAGATAATAATAAAGAATATTTCAGGTCATGGGCGAATGAATTGAAAAACGGATTAACTAATGAAAATTCAGACAATTATATCTGTGAAGAAATTAAAAAGAAGTCTTCACAAAATGAGAAATCGCCAATTATAAATACGGCAGCAAGAAGCCTTACAAATAATGATTTTGGAGACATGGTAGGCGAATTTCTTCGAATTAATACTTGGAGTAAAAATTTTAATGGACTTACAGGACCTTTCATCTTAAATAAAATAAAAGAACTAAATAAAAAAGGTAATGAAAATTATAGATATTATGCCCATAATTCAAGAGCGATTTTTGGCAAAATTGAAACTTTAATAGTTAATGTATCTGCGACCGATGAGCAAATAAAAAACGATTTCGCGCAATGGTTAAAGTATTACCGAAGTACAAGCAGCCGTAGTGCTATAAAAAATATAATCAAACAAAACGATTTTGACAATTGGGTAAAGTTTAGAGTTATTCCGTATCTTGATTTGTATCTAAATGCAAAGCTAGAAGGGAAAAAAATTACAAATGTGCACTATGCAAAACTCCTTTTCCCAGATGAGCCCGAAGTTGACACTGTTGAGCGTGTGCGTAAAGTAACCAAAGTTAAAGCAAAGTGGATGATCGATAATGAGATCCATCGCGTGCTAAGGAGCCAAATTGAAGCAATGCGTTAGCCGTGTCTTTTAATCACAACTAAGTAAGTGTTGGCTTGCTTAGCTGTTACCTTTGGGCCCGATCACGCCAGCGAAACCTGCCGAGCCAATTGATGTACTTGCCGAGACGTCCAATGTAGTTGGTATCTTCAAAGCCGCTCCCAAAAAACGACCAGCTGGCGCGCAGACGATGCCAAATTGAGCAAGGCTAGTTATGCTCGGCTGATAACCGCTCATATCCACTATTCGCCCCTGAAAAACTTGAAATTCACGCAATTATGTTGAGCCCTCATAGTGCGGAAAGCTATACCTTACTAGCTTTTAGGTTTTGCACCTCACATTTGAATCCATCCGCCAAATTAAAAAGCGTAAAGCCTGACGACGAGTATAGTCAAAATCCAATTGCTCATGGTCCACTAGTGGGAACTGATACTCAGATGAATATCGACGATAACAACGGCGTAGATTCGAATCGCAACAGACATTTAGAGCATGATTTATGCCGGATTCATAGGTAGTCATAGAAAACGCTTCAGAAAAACGATAATCAGCTAGTAAATCTGAATCATAAAACTCTAAGTTGTAAAGTAGATCCATAAGATTATCACCTAACCCATCCAATGAACAATTAAGATTGCGTAATCTAAGTTCTAAACGAGTTTCTGCACCATCATAAGCAGTATCATTATCACTTTGTTCTTCGGCTTTATTGTAAATGGTAACCCGACAGTCACTATGCTCACTCCCTGCAATTTGAGAAAGCATTTTCCCATCTTCAGCTCTAAAGATTTCTGAAGAGGTAGCAGCAGGTTTATAGAGATAAATATCAGAATATTCTTGAAAAATATCAACAGTTAAATCTAATCGGGTAACTCTGCAATCAAAATAAATTGTTTTAACTAACTTTAAACCTAAGACCTTAATCAAGAATTCCATCAGGTTTTTCTTAGCTTTCTTAGTCAATTTAGCCGGATTAAATTCGACTCGAATAAAATTATTATTTTTATTCCTTGGGTAAATGGATATAGAAGCGCTATTTTCTGAGTCAACTTGAATGGTATAGTTATTTTTATACCTGCCTTTACCATCTTTATGTACTCTAATACTATACATTTTCTTTATAGCAGGTTCAGATATATTATCAACTACTGACAATCTGTATTTTTCTGGTACAAATAGCGTAAACGCTAACTTGTCAAATATTAAGCATTGTTTTGGCATCATAATAGTACTAATAATATTTAAACATTTAATTGTAAATTAACATTTTATAAGCGTGATACCTACAAAATATTCCCAAATGAAAACAGTCCATTTTGTACTTCGCAATCATGTTGTCTTTACAATTGAGCAGAGTAGTCGTTTCCTGTGCAAAATGTACGGTCACGACTACATACAGCAATCATGGGTAAATCAATTGATTTACCCTAAAGATAAACGTTACATGGGTACCATTATTGGATAATAGCCTCCCAAAAAACGATTGAATTATTGAGACAACGGTTGTTTTAAACGTTCCCGATTCGCCAAGTACGAACAAACTAACTGTATTATCGATGAATAAGGTCAAGATAGAACGTGAATAGAAAGCGATAAGCAAAATCGCCACTCCCTTTCTTTTGCGATATATTTTCAATATTTTTCGCACTGAATGAATTATTTTTCTAGCGCTAAAGCCTGCTGCTAATTCATCCGTAATCGATATATCACCAAATCCACCCGGCAAGCTTGCTCGAATGTTTTTGTCAAATTTTTTTGCAAAAATACACCCACCATTAGTAACGTATCCAATCTCTTGTCCATAGATAAAACCCGTAAAGCTATATCTCTCGTCACCTATAATATTTTTACTGTTTGATTTTATCGCTTCAGTAATTTTTGTTTTAGCTCCTTTATATGAAGATTTATTTGCATCACTCCCCCAATATCTTGCAATCCAGTCACCTTTTTCATACTCAACAGCCTCAACTGTTACTGTAGGAAGTACTTTGCCTTCATGGTTTTTGCCAGTTATTACAAAGTGGTGAGCTATATTATTATCAACATCTATCATAGATATGTCTTTTTCGATAGTCGCTGAAAAATCACTCAAGATTATTTCATTATTCTCATTAACTTCAATTACGCGATTATCAGAAATTATTAAGTTTTTATTAAAAACTTCCGAATCTATCGCCATTTTTTCTAAAACGGATTTCGATTTTTCATTACTCATTACACGACCTGCAATTGATAATTTATGGCATCTATACGTGAACAACACTACAAGCGCTGTTTTCCGAAGTGTTATTTCATGGCAAAAAGCTTATAGAATTAAAAATTCTTCTTAATCACCTCTCATCTGTTGTGCTGGTGATTAGTATTGTCCTGAATTTTTTCTAAATATCTAAGTAACGACATTTAGAGTTTTTTGTTCCGGCGTCATATACTTTATTTTTTATTCCGGAACCAAAATTAACAATTTTCATTCCGATTTTTTTAGAAATGAAGTGTTCACCAGTCTTTAAGAAATCTGGTTTACATACGCATGGTCAATCAATTGAGGAGTTCGTTGGCAAAGAGTTATGGAGGAGTCCGGGCTGTTTTGTTAAACAGTTGCCGTATTATGCCCGGGGGGGTAGCCTTGGCTCCCGACAGCATGCGGATTCGGCGCTTTCAGAGCTTGGGTGAGTACTACAGCTCTTCTGATAAAAAACTTGACGCACGTCTGCACCTTAATGAGCCTACATGTGCCGGCCTAGAACTTGAAAGGGTGGGTCAACATCATGGCCTTAGATCACTGATTGAGCGCATAAAAGCTAAGATGGTTTTTTGTTGAGATCAAAGCGAAATTGCTATATCGGTTTGAGGGATATTTAGGATTGTCTTTTTGGATAATAGTGGGACAAATTGTCAATCACGCTCATTTTTTCTTCTAGCTGTTCAAACCTGTAAAACTGCCAGCCGATTTCAGCGCGAATATCGGTTGTAGCCTCAGAAAGCTTAGGTTGGGATAAGTCATTGAATATGTTATACTATATCAACAGCAATCATATTTCGTTTGATCGCTGTTCTCACCCTCCGCCTCTCGACGCTTCCATGACATGACGCCTATTTTCATCGGGTTTGATCATCCGCTGCGCGTTCGTGCGCCTGTGGTTTTGTGCGGGTTAGTCTGAGGTTCGGAGGGATGTGCTCGTTTAATGTTGTTTACTTCATAACAGGAGACATCTGATGTCAATTACCACGCTTGATAATGCCAGTCCGTCGCTACAGGTGTTAGCCGACGGTTTAAAAGCCGCTTGTCGGGACTACACGCAGACGCTGCAACAGCCCGCTTCTTATGCCCTGACCCTGGAACTGGGCCATACCGTGCGCTATTTAGCCCGCTGTATCACGTTGGTGTTATGCGCGGCACTGGGTGAGCACGATCCAGATTTAGACGAGTTGGACAATCTGAGTCTGACTGACCTCAGCGGTGAAGACGATGACGAACAGGAATAAGCGCAATCGCTTAGGTCGATTTAATCACTTGGCCTTAAGGCGGCTTAGTTTAAGAGCTAGCCTGTTTTTCCGATTCGCCCAGGGAGGACACAACTATGTCCAGTGATGCCGAGCACGAAGACGTTGGAGTTCAACCGTGTCTGCCGCAACCGCGTTTCGAATCAGGGGAGTTGGTGGCGACGCCGGGTGCTTTGGATGTCCTGGAGCGCTTAGGCATCAGCCCGTTCGATTTACTGCGCCGTCATGTCCGCGGGGATTGGGGCGATGTCTGTGCCGAGGATGCCAAGGCCAATGAAGACGCCTTACGCAGCGGCTCACGCCTACTGTCAGCCTATGAATTACCTACCCCAGCAGCGGATAGCCCTGCAACGGGGTCAGTCAAGCTCTGGTTGATATCCGAGGCAGACCGTAGCGTGACCACCATTCTGTTGCCCGAGGAGTATTGAACAACAACTGGCTGTTCGTTTTCACTTCCTATTTTTCAACACTGATTGATTTCGTAAATACTTTGGAGAACTTATCATGACGCAAAAAACTACCCAACCCGCATTAGATTCTAATACCCCCGCTAAAGCCGCTGCAGAGACTGGCCCAACCGATAGTGCAACTACAGGTACGGCGACTGCTAAAGGCGCGGCTACCACTGCCGGTAAAACCGCGTCGGTCAAACCTGTAAAAAATCAACCTTCGCCTGAGCAAGTCAAGGCGTCAGCTTTGGCTGGCGATGACGGCATTGGCCATGATAATGGCGTTGGCGGTGGTACTGGCACGGATGCTGATGCTAATGGTAACGGTGATACTGAGAGTGGTACCGATAAGGGTGTCCTTGACGGTGATGGTGATACTGATCAGGCTGGCGTTGACGGTGCGGGTGTTAGTGCCCCTGCAACGATTGCCACAGATGCCACTGCAGGTACCAACATTGGGCACACACGTACACCGGCTGGCAAAAGCACCGGCAAAGCCGCTGACACCAAAGGTGAACTCTCGCCGGAAATCGTGGAACTGGTGACGGAGTTACGCGATACGGTCAAGCAACTTGCCCCCAATCGGCATACGCCTAAGACCTTGAAACGGGCTTTGTCCAATGTCGCTGCGATTCTGCAGGACATCGACAGCCTCTATCAACAGACCGAATAACCGCTATTCGTAGTGATAAGCGCTTGTCAGTTGTACTAGTTCTGAACTGACGCACCTTTAATTTACATCCCGACGTGACTTTTCCGAATGGGCTTCACCGCTCAGGCTAAGTCACGTCCATCGTTTTTGGAGTATTGACCATGACCAATCAGCAGCCATCCGATCATCCCTTTCAAGTTCATGAACTGCCCGACCAGTTTTGGGTGTTGCGCCCGGTAACCACGGAGGAAATTCTGACCATGGCCCGGCAATTGATTCAGGCGCGCTTCAGCCGGGGCCAGGCGATTACCAGTCCCAACGACACCCGCGAGTTTTTGATGTTGCAGTTGGCTACGTTGGAACACGAGGTGTTTTACTGCATTTTCCTGGATAACCAGCATAAAGTCCTGTTAGCCGAAGCCTGTTTTCAAGGCACGGTGGATGGCGCCAATGTCTATCCACGGGAAATCGTCAAACGTGCCCTGCAACTGAATGCCAGTGCAGTGATTCTGGCGCATAACCATCCTTCGGGTTTGGCCGAGCCCAGTCAAGCCGATCAACTGATCACCCATAAGTTGAAAGACGCCTTGGCATTAATCGAGGTACGGGTACTGGATCACTTCGTAATTGGCGGCACCGAATTTTGTTCGTTTGCGGAACGGGGCTTGTTATGAGCAGGCAATATAGCATTAGGTCAAGTCAATCGAATGGCAACTTAGCCGACAACGACAACGACAACGACAGTGGCGTCTCCAACTGCAGCGGCTTGGGTGTTATCAGTGATCATTTTCTCCCTGCATTTTGTACGGGTTGCAAAAATCGACAGTACACGCGGTACATGACGCGAGCATCGGGCATGTTAATGATGATTAACATGCCTGGTAGCGCATCGGTATACCGCAACGAGGCTAGCAGCACGGTGTTGGACGATTACGAAATTGACGCTACGCTGTATTTTATTCTGCGCTCGGTCGATCCTGAATTTGACGAGGACTCGGATAATTTCTTAGCCACCCGCGAGATCAGTCTCAAAGGGCTGGATGTCGATAATCGGCTTGCCGACGGCCAAGACCACCGTAATCCCCTGCGGTCATATCCCGAGCCACTACGCCAAGTTATTCTGTGCCGGTTATTTTATGACTTGATCAGTTATAACTACAGTTTGGCACAACCCGAGCTGAGCCTGCGGGACTGCTTACGCATAGACAACATCTGGGTCAATGTGGCCATAAGGCATCAGGCGACTTTGGATATTGAAACCGGTGAGTGGGAAAAGCCAAATGCCTGAGAGATTTATGATGTAATAAGTTAGAGAGCAAAAACGGGGCTTGGGTTTTTATTGAACTGTCATTCAGTTTTTAGCACTTAGTGCCGTTTAAATTGAAGTTTTTGTTAAACGCGCTCTTCATCTCGCAGAGTCAGAACTTCATAGCCATCTGCTGTAACCGCAATAGTGTGTTCCCATTGTGCAGAGAGTTTTTTGTCACGAGTAACAACTGTCCAACCATCACGCTTCGTTTTTACTTTAGCTTCGCCTTGGTTGATCATAGGCTCAATGGTAAAAGTCATACCTTCTTGCAAAACAATTCCGCTATTCGGTTTTCCGTAATGTAAAACCTTAGGCTCCTCGTGCATTTCTTGACCAATACCGTGACCGCAGTATTCGCGTACAACCGAGTAGCCTTGTGAAGACGCAAATTTTTTAATCGCGTAACCAATATCACCAAGTGTTGCGCCGGGTTTCACTGCGCGAATACCCTGCCACATAGCCTCGTAAGTTTTATCAACTAGCCTTTGGGCTAATGGCGAAACATCCCCAACCATGTACATTTTACTTGAGTCGGTGATAAAACCATTTTTTTCAAGCGTTATATCCACATTGATGATGTCGCCGGACTTAAGCAATTGAGTCATGGAAGGTATGCCGTGACACACCACATCATTGATCGATGTGTTTAGAACAAAAGGGAAATCATATTGCCCTTTACTGGCCGGTCTTGCATTTAACGTGTTGGTAATAAAATCTTCAACCCGATCATTTATGTCCATGGTTGAAATGCCCGCTTTGATGTGTTGATCGAGATAAGTGAACACAGATGCGAGCAAACGCCCTGATTCACGCATCAAATCAAGTTCATTCTCATTTTTTAGGATACCACTAGCCATTGCTAACTTCATTTAACTCAACAGCAGCAAGGCGTAATTGTTCTCGCAAAATCTCTGTGTAAGTCATATTGGGATGAGTTTCGGCGAGCATGCCGATTTTTATCCAAAACTCAGCCTGGGAATTGATCGAACGAACCATCGTGCTACTGGCTTTCCGAATCTCTTCATGTAGTTCGTCACTGATTTTAACGATACCCATATTTACCTCAAATATACGAAACGTATATATATCGTATATCAATGTGGCAATATTCACAAGAGTCTGCAAAGGATGTTTAGCGTTCAAGCTATCCGGTCTACCGTAGCCGATCCGGTCATTGAGCAAGGGGTTAAGGCTCACTCTTTTTGCCCGCACCGCTCTGGAAAGGTGGAACCTGACTTCTTGGCACGTGTTACCGGTATGTGCGGGTAACCGTGAGCACACAATGCTGCAACGTGTTTTTTTGGCTAACGCCCTCAATCCAATCTGGCGTTATAAGCAGGAGCTAATTAATACGGCTAGTGTGTCATGCGGACGAATTGAGCCGGTGATGCGTGAAATCAAGTCACGCAAAATTCACGCAAGGCAAATTTCAGGCATAAAAAAAGCAGGTATCGAACTAACGATAACTGCTTGTTTTTCCTAGTCATTCGATGGTGGGTCGTGTGCGATTCGAACGCACGACCATCGCATTAAAAGTGCGGTGCTCTACCGGCTGAGCTAACGACCCCCTGAATGAGCCGCCCATTATACTCAGAAATATTAGTTTTGCAACGATTACTTGTAATAAATACAAAATAATATCTTCACTTCCTAAATAGTGCTGGTCGCCTACTCTTTTACCGGCCGTTTTTCCAGCTTTCTTTGCAAGGTTCTTCTGTGCATATTCAATGCTCTGGCGGCGGCTGAGATGTTACCGTCGTGCTGCATCAGCACCTTTTGCAAGTGCTCCCACTCCAAGCGCTTTACCGATAGCGGATTGTCACTGATGGCTACCGAGGCATCGCCTTCGTTCTTGTACAAAGCACTGACAATCTCATCAGCGTTGGCCGGCTTGGTCAGATAATGAATCGCGCCCAATTTGATAGCCTCCACAGCGGTGGCGATACTGGCGAAACCGGTCAGCATGACGATTTGGGTATTGTCATCTAAAGAAATCAATTTCTTGACCATTTCCAAACCGGAGTCAAAACCGATCCGCAAGTCGATTACCGCGTATTCAGGCTCGGTTTGTTCCGCCAGTTTCATTGCCGTATCGACATCATTGGCGACAGTCACTTGAAAATTACGCTTTTCCAGTGCCGGCTTCAACACCGAACAAAAGGTGACGTCATCATCGACAAGCAATAAATTGGGTTTATCCATAGGTAATTGATTCATGCATACTCTCCTTAGCTAAAAGCGGCAAACTGATTTCAACGCAAGCACCGCCCGACTCTAAATTACTGAACTGTATTTTACCGCCGAGTCGCTTGATAGTGGTATAAGTCAAAAACAAGCCAACTCCCATGCCTTGCTTATTGCTCTTGACCGGTTGGTGCCCGGCAAACTCGATAAATTCAGCCGGCAAGCCTGGACCGAAATCCCGGATTTTCAAGTTTAGCGTTGCTTCATCCCATTCCACATGAAACTCGATGCCCGCATCGACCGGCGATGCCTCGGCAGCGTTATTTAGGATATTAATGATGGAGTGAGTCACAGTACGTTCCGCAATCACGCGCGCTTCCATATCCACATTCGGCGAAATAAATAGCTTGAGCCTGGTGGCGGCTTTATGCGTGCGCCACTGGCCTAATACTTCATCGATATATTCGCTCACCAGCATCACCTTGCCGGATTCCGCCCGCATCTCGCCGGCGGAGGCCGACATCACCGACAAGGCTTGTTTGCAGCGATCAATCTGCTGTTGAACAATTACCAGTTTCTGATGCAGATCCGGATAGCGATGCGCCGACAGCTCTTCCGCCATCTCATGCGTCAAAATGGCGATCGTGCCCAGCGGCGTACCCATATCATGCGCGGCGCTGGCTGCCAAGGTGCCTAGGGACACCACGCGCTCGTCGCGTAGCGCACTCTCGCGGGCATCCGCTAAATTACGCTCCCGCTCTTTCAAGGTCTTGGACAGTTCGACCACAAAAAAAGCGACTAAGCCGGCGCTAAACACAAAACCAAACCACATACCGAATACATGCAGATTGAAATAACGCCTGTCGTTCATCAAATGCATTTGCAGGCTCATTTCCGGCGTCATCTCCGTCATCGCCGGATGGGCCATGTGCGGCTCGACAGCCGGCAAGGGTACGTTGTAGGCAATCAATACCGTATACACGCAGGAGGTAATGATCACCATATTCCAGGCATAAGCCTGCGGCAGCATGATGGCAGTTACAATCAAAGGCAGCAGAAACACCCAAATGATCGGGTTTGACGCGCCGCCGGTCAGATAAAGCAGATAGGCCAACGCCAACACGTCCATGCATATTTGCGAAAAAATCTCGTGCTCGGTAACTTCTTCCGGCGTCCTCAGCCGTAGCCAGGTGTAAAGATTAAGTATGGAAATCGCAAAAATCGCCAGCCACAGCTGGTTTTGCGGCAAATTAATACCCAGGCCGTTCACTGCAATAAACACCGCCACCGTAACGGCAAACAGCATCAAATTTCTAAGAATGTATAACCACCGCAGGTTTTCGCGAATGGATATTTCGGCTTTGGGCAGAATGTGTGAAAGCATAGAAACAACACTAAATTGAAGAACGCATCGCCGCTAGATACTACCGCCGCTTGCTTAAGAAGGTGGAAAGCCGACCAAACCTGGATGGCGGCCACCTAAGTATTCAATCGATTTTTGATAGCAACCTTCACTCCAACCGCTACATGCCATGGCAAATAAGGAATTAGGCTAGCCACTTAAAAGATCGAACGACAATCTACGAGCTAATCTTTTAGGAACAAGCGTCACGATCTGACGAATCATGTCCCAAAAAATAGTGCGGCATATCACGCACCAGCCAAACGCCAGCCGCCGTTTTTATCCACCCACCTCATGCTCAGCCAGTACCAAAACGTCATAGGCAGCATCATCGCAAACCATTCCCAATCGTCGATCAAAAATAATTTGGCAACCCAGCCATTGCCATCGAAATAGAGCGACCAAGGCACACAGTAAAGAGTAAAAACAATACTACTCCAGATCAACAGTAACGCGCCTTTGCGGGTTTCTATACTCGACAGGGCCAGGAACACCCACAGCGGGGTTTTATCGGTTTTTTGCATACATCTCTCCACTGAAAAATCTCGTGCCAACCCAATGAGCGGCGCAACAACCTAACAATAAACGACTAGAAAAGAAAGAAATTCCTGATCAAATCCACCAAAACAAACTTCACCACCAAGCGGGGATTATCTCCCAACAATTGAACTGTGTTATTTAAAATAAGCGCATGCGCTATTTCGCTGAATTTCGCCAGCAGCTCACTCATGCCATCCCAGGCAAAATAAGCAGCAATACAATGATATTTATATATTTTATTAAGTTGGCCCGCTATTCGCTGTAACTAGTGTACTTGCTTCGTGGTTTGCTTTCCGAAAAGCGGTTAGTAGGTCTCTATCCCTGCCATGTCTGCCGCTGGCGGAATGAGCAAATCTCTGAAAGCAAGCTTTGCCACACCCGTCGTGAGGCGGGGCCGGAAAATCACGGTTCTTAAAAAACGATTTAAAGAAGGCCGGATTGCCCCCATGCGCGCCATGGGCGAGGGCAAAGTTTGGCTCGCTGCTGTTGGTCAAGTTTTGTCAGTTTCGCTGTTACCTTTAATTCCAATAACAAAAGAGGACGATCATGATCTTTCATAAAACGGCTATAGCAGCTATTTTGACAACTGGCCTGGCGGCTGTTTCCAGCCAAGCGTTCGCGCACTCTTACTACAACCTGACCGGCGCGGGCACAGTAGCCTCCGGTAACTCCGCTATCGGCTTCGGCATAGCCAACAGCATCAACGGCACAGACGGTGTATCTGCAAACTCCAACGGCACCAATAGAGTCGCTAACGGTACCAACGTTTATACGGTCGGCGACTTAAACGCTAACACCTTAATTCCGGGCACAGGTACCGCGGCTGAGACAGCCACAGAAGTAGCAGGCAACCTGCCCTATATGTGGTATTCAGGTCAGCATACAACAGCTACAGGTTTCACCAAACGCGAATTACATACGGGCTCCAGCGCTACAGACAACGATGGCGCACTGACAGCAAATCTTATTAACTCAAACCCTAGTTTCGGCACCAATACTATCGGTAGCTTGTGGAAAGCTTACTCGGACAAAAACGGCGGCACCAACGCCGCCACCTGGGGCACCATCATGGCCGATCTGCCAGCTGATGGCGACCATCCTTACTTAGCGGTAGCAGGCAATTCGGCATCAACCGGCCTGGGACTGGACTACGGCTTGATTCATATTAGCTGCGGCGCAAACACAGCAAGCGCTAACTGCGCCAGCGCGGGCAATATCAAAACCACCATTACCGTGAAAAACGACGCCGATTACAGCCAATTTAACGGCTTATTGGACGTGGCCCTGTATCGCAATGTGGACAGCAGTTCCACATCTGACCGTAACGCAGCTGCCACAATCGGCGAAACGGGCCTGCAAGGCTCAAGCTTGGGCGAAGCTATCTGGACAGCCAGCATGAGCAGCACTTCCGACACCTTGTTCTACTCGTTTGTGTTCGACCAAGCCGAGTGGAATGCCACAGGCACACCCGGGCTGCACACCAATGGCTTTTATACCTTGGTGGTCGGCGCGCACGGTGGCGGCGCGCTCGATGGCGTAACCTACGACGTACTGGTTACCACTTCGGCAGTGCCTGTTCCAGGCGCAGTCTGGCTGTTCGGCAGCGCGATGGCCGGCTTGATCGGTTTCGGCCGCCGCAAACAAGCACTAGCGGCTTAATTACCCAGCGGGGTTGCCGCCAAACAACGGCAATCCCCTCACCAAGCGCTGTTTAACAACAGGTTTTAGCTCATATATTTAATTCGATAGAGATCCAAAATGACTGCAAACTTAACCTTTAAGAAACTAGCATTAGCCGGCGCCATGGGCGCGTTAATGTCAATCAGCGGCATGGCTAGCGCTCACATAACCTACAATTTAGCTTCCGGAGATCCCTTACCAGACGGTTCTGCCGCAGGCCCATGGTCGGCCGGCGATCCAGGCTATATTGGCAATTTGCCCGCCACCTGGGTAGCGATGATCCACAATGACGGCGGCGTTGCCAACTCGCAAACCGCCAGCGGCCACGGCATAGGCATGGGCGCCAAAGCTTATAAAGACGGCGCGACAAACTGGGGGCATACCGCCGATTACGGTTTGTTTGAACTGCATGCCGACGCAGAAGTGACTATCACCGTATCGTCGGACGGCTCCAATCTGCGCCCGGCTTTTGGTTTGTGGAGCGGCTGGGATACCGCGGGTAGCAGCAGTCGTCATCAAGAATACCTGAACAACGGTGCTCTGAATCCCATGGCTGCCAGCCCACTTGGCACAACGCTGGCTTTGGTTGACGCAAACGCCTGGGCCTTCGCAGCCACTCAAGGC
The DNA here is from genome assembly GCF_059331595.1 of Methylomonas sp. PHL2-19. Lineage (NCBI taxonomy): Bacteria > Pseudomonadati > Pseudomonadota > Gammaproteobacteria > Methylococcales > Methylococcaceae > Methylomonas > Methylomonas sp. PHL2-19. Next base: position 1,596,783 of record NZ_CP196839.1, on the reverse strand, counting down.
ACCACCGCCAGCGCGACGCTGACCCGTTTCCTGACTGCCGGTACTTACACACTGATTTTGGGTGGTTACGACGGCACGGTAGGCGGCGCCAATCTGGCCTATACCGCTACCATCTCCGCCGCCGCATCACCAGTACCCGTGCCGGGTGCGGTTTGGCTGTTCGGTAGCGCGATGGCGGGCTTAGTCGGTTTCGGCAAACGCAAAACCACAGAAAACGTCTGAGACGTATCTATGTCACTTAAAGCTGATTTTTAACCCGGCGCCCTTAATTACCAGTGTGATCAAGGGCCGGGTTAATCAGCAAGAAATTGGATCGGTTTCGGTCAAGGATGACCGGGGGCACGGAAGCTCCATTTTTACATCCGTTTGATCGTAGTCTACTTGATCAAAAAGCTTGAACAACCCTGCCCATTCGCTTCATTCGTAACCGAACGCATCGATATACGACGCTAAAATCGGTAATACGGGTTCGTAAAACTTTTCATAGTGCTGCCAACGCGCCACCGAGCGCGAATAAATCGGCTGAGCGACAGCGGCAAAACTCGGCGTGGCAATGTAACGGCCCTTAGCCTTCTCATGAAACGCGCTAACTTCGGCCACCCATTCCAAATCCAATAAGGTAAACACCCGGCGAAAACTGGTTTCGAAATCGTTGACCGTGTCCTCGTAACGCAATTCCATATAACGCGGCTGCATCATCGGTTTAATGTAAAGCCACAGATCCATTACGGCCGCATATTGCTTGGCCACACCTTCCCAGCTCAGTAGATTGACTGTCACGCTAGACGGCTTAAACGCCTGCTGGAAGCAACTCAAACACACATCGCGCGGATCGCGTAGCGCAAAGATAATCCTGGCCTCCGGAAATAGGCTGCTAATCAGGCCAATATCGATACTGTTCAGCGCTACTTTATCGATAAAACATTTATTCAAGGCACCCGCGCCATATTCTTCGCTAACCCGCCGCCAATAGTAAGCGCGCAACTTTCGGACATCATCCAGACCAAGCTGGCGGAGGGCGGCCGGGATGTCTTCTCGCACACCGCTCAACCTTTGCAGCTCTTGGATCAAACCATGAATCAGATCATTTTCATCGGAGGTAAACACCTCGGGATGCGCCGCCAGCACTTGCTCGGTCAACGTCGTGCCGGACCTCAAAAAGCCCAGCAGAAACGTCGGGGCCGGCAAGTTATCGGCAAAGTCGCTGAGAGCCCATCGATGCAGTAACGCCTGATCAAAGCCCTGCTTGTTACGTTGAATCGCACGAAATACCTGTCCGGCGTCAAGTGAGCTGAGTTCAGGTAATTGCTTATACAAAGCCTTAGCTTGCTGGCAAGCCGCAAACGATGCATCGTATTCTTCCAATTTATCCAGCACGCCAACCAACTCCTGCCAGGCGCGTGCGGTCTGCTGCATATTGCGATTGGCGGCTATCACAGCCTGAAAGCGCTGCTTGGCTGCCGGCAAACGGTTTAAATGCGCTTCCAGCACCGCCAGCATATTATTGCAGGCCGGATCATCCGGACGTAACTCGCAAACCTTGCTGGCAAAAGGCAAAGCCTCTTCGAATCGATTAACCCTTGTCAAATACAGGGCGCGATTATTCAGCGCGGCAGGGTTCTCAGGTTCCAGTTTGACCGCCAATTCGGTTAATTTCAGCGCGGTATCCAGATCGCCCCAGTGATGCAATTGCTCGGCCAGTTCCAGCATAAAACGGATATTGCAGGTTTGCTGAGCGTCGATTTCCAGTTGAAGAGCGGCCTGCTGTAGATAGGCTAAGCCTTCCCGGCGCTGCTGCTGCCAACACAAAGCCTGTCCCAATCCGGCCAGTGCTTCTGCATGATTGGGTTGGATCGCTAACACTTGCCGAAACCCATGCAACGTACCCGCCATATCGCGCCGCGCCACGGCTTGCCAGGCTTGTTTTAAGGCGTCGTCCACACTGGGTTGAACCGGCCTCGCCGCCGCCTCGGCTTGCTTTAAACAACAGGCTTTGTATTTCTTGCCGCTGCCGCATGGGCACGGATCGTTACGGCCAAATTTACCGTTGACGGCTGCTGTATTTTTCATATCGTTCCCTGACGAAGTTTGGCATTGATTATGGGCAGCAATTATAAATCCGCCAGCACGGCCAGCGCTTCTTGAATGTTACTGACTGCATGGATTTGCAAGTTTTTCACCGGATCCTTGGGTTTGTTGCTCTTAGGAATAATCGCCTTTTTGAAACCATGCTTGGCCGCCTCGTTGAGCCGAGCATGGCCGTTGGCCACCGGACGAATTTCGCCATTCAAACCCACCTCACCGAAGAACACAGTGTCGTAAGGAATGATGCGATCACGCAGACTGGACACCACGCCTATCATGATCGCCAAGTCGCTGCTGGTTTCCGTGACTTTAATGCCGCCGACCACGTTGGCGTAAATCTCGTCGTTGCCGGTAAAAATCCCGCCGTGGCGCGACAACACCGCCAGCAACATGGCCAGCCGGTTTTGGTCAAGACCCACCGCCAAACGGCGCGGATTGCCGTACTGGCTTTCGGTGACCAAGGCCTGAATCTCCACCAGTAAGGGCCGGGTACCTTCCCACAACACCGTCACCACACTGCCGGGCGACGGTTTTTCCGCACGCGACAGAAACATCGCCGACGGGTTTTTCACTTCCTTCAAGCCACTGCTTTCCATCGCAAAGAAGCCCAACTCGCCGACACTCCCGAAGCGATTCTTGTCGGCGCGCAACACCCTAAAGCGTGAATCGTCGGTAGACGACAACACCACTTGCGCATCGACGATATGGCTCAAGGTCATTGGGCCAGCGAGCGATTGATCCTTGGTCACATGGCCGACCATGAAAAACGACACGCCGGTAAGTTTGGCGTATTGTGTCAGATAGCTGGCGGATTCGCGCACCTGCGATACCGAACCCGGCGCCGAGTCCGAGTCGGCGGTATACATCACCTGAATCGAATCGATGATCACCACCTTGGGCTGTTCCTCGTCCAAGACTTGGCAAATCTGCTGTACCGAAGTTTCGGCCAACATTTTGATGCCGGCGGTATTCAATTGCAGACGATGGGCGCGCTCGGCGATCTGTTGCAGCGATTCCTCGCCCGACACATACAACACCGGCAGTTGCTGCGCAATATGACCGATGGCTTGCAGCAGGATGGTACTCTTGCCGGCACCCGGTGCGCCGCCGATCAACACCACGCTGCCGGTAACGATGCCGCCGCCCAACACCCGGTCGAACTCGGCCAGACCGCTGGAAATCCGTTCAGCTTGCGCCAGATTGACTTCGGACAACAACCGTACTTCGCTGCGGCTACCGGCATAGCCGGAATTATCGCGCGCGGTTTTGCCGCTACCCAACTTCACTTCCTTGATGCTGTTCCAGGCCCCGCACTGGTTGCACTGCCCGGACCAGCCGGGAAAATCGGCGCCGCATTCGGTGCATACGTAAGCGGATTTTGATTTTTTTGCCATAGGGATAAAGGTTTAACGATTTAGCCACAAGCCAGCCAAATCATAGCTGAGTTGTTGGTAGTGTTTGATGGCGAGCAGATATACGGCGTCAGTCGGTAAGTACAACAGCAAATAGTCCTCTAAAACATATTCACGGACCGCCGGATAATGGTCGGCAATTCGCCCGGTCGCGCTCAGCGCTTCCACCGAGTCTGGGTTATGGCGAGCAAATAACCGACCCATTTCCGGATAACGCTCGAGATTAGGGATAACGGAGTCCTCCAAACTATCAAGCAGCCGATCATAAGCCTGCGGAAAATTGTTTACTTGCCAATAGCCTTCTATGTCTTGCAAATTGGCGAGAAAGTTATCGGTAAAACGTACCTGCATGGGTCAGGTGGATACGGATTTAGCCCGGTCTTGCTTGATTTGCTTTAACGCTTCGCGGGCATCCTGGTGACGCCCTGCATCGAGATCAGCCAATCCGCGTTCGATTTCATGCAATAACAGTAAGTGGATATGCGCACGCTCCAGGCGATGGTAGTGATCTAAGCGTTCCGCGCCGATCAACGCGGCTACGCCTTCACCGTTTTTGGTAATGATTTTTTCCTTACCGGTTTGCACCTCGCTCACCAAAGCGGATAACTGGGTCCTGGCCTCGGAAAACGGCACTATATCGGCCACGGCAATACTCATAACAACTCCTGAATAGTTTGCTCAAAATTTCGCTCAATATTATGAGCTTTTTGCTGATTTGCATAGCGATACCTCCCGGTTTATCTCATCTTCGGCTGCCTATCTTTGACGCGCCAGCTTGACCACACATTTGGCGCTGTAGTGATTGGTTATGTGCCGGAGCTTACGAGTGGTTAATTCTGCCTTGTCAGATTCTCGGTAGTGCTCGTCATTTCGGCAGGGATAGCCGAAATCCAGACACCACGGACGGATCGAAGCTTGCCATCCAGGCGGGCATGACGGCGTTGCTTAAATCTGACAAAGTAGAATTAATGGCCGGGCTTTTTAAATCTGTTTCTATCGAGCCGTTGCGGACTATGGCTCGATCTGATTCAATGGCAACAGTCTGGCCGTTACCGGTCATTATTTCTCCGCCGGATGATATACAGAAAGGAAGATCATATGCAGATCAATAAATTATCGTGCCAAAGATCATTTTTCGGTAGATATGCCGAGCCTCAGAACCACCTCCCAGACGCTCTACTGCACTCCTGATGACCTCAATACACATGCTATTTCTGGCCGCATTCACGGCGGCCGCATCCATTGGATTTGTCTACTACCAGTCCCCTCGCTGGAACTACGTTGACCTTGTGTACTACCCTCTAGCTGCGATCGGTGTGATCTTGCTATTCTCGTCAAACGAAGTTCAGCGCAAGCTCTTTGCCCTAAATTCAGTGGCAGAGAACAGTCGAACGGCGCTTGAGACAATGCAGCGTGAGCGGCCGAACATTGAGATAGGAGAAACGGAAGCCGCATTCGACTCAAGTTTGCAGAGCATAAAGGTCATTCGTGACTCTGCCTCCGTCTGCGCGCAGCCACCTTCGAGCGCAACCGGTCAGTGCCTAGCAGCCGTCAGATTCGCCGAGCCTACTGCTGCATTTCTGTCGACCGCGCAAGCGGCGTACCCAAACTTTGAGGACAGACTGCTGGCCTCCTGCGCAGCAGCCGACAAGTTGATTGAGAGCCTCACTAAGGGCGACAGGATGTCGTCACTTGTTGCGGGTCCTATGGCTTCCCTTTACCTGTCCGCTGTCTCTTCACGCACTTCGCTAGTATCCGACGCACTTTCGTTCAAGGAGAATATGCAGGTCGAGATCGACAAGTTGCATCAGCAAGCGTTCAAACCAACCCATCCCGGCAGCGCTCTACTTCACGAGATTCAATACGAAGAGGCGTCCCTGGCTCAATTGATTCTTTTCGGCATCTCCAAGTGCACGACTGCCCCCAGACAGCAACTAGAGCACCTCGGAAAATGGAAGGTTTCGACACGAACCAAACAGCAAGAACTTGTGGAGATTGAGAATCAGCGGTTGGCCTTGCGAGAGCAAACGGTCAGCGCCTCGACGTTTTCTTGGATCCAGTTGAACCTCTGGCCCTACGTGCTCATAGCAGCCCTGTCGCTGAAGTTTGGTAAGGGGGTAGCAGCAGTTCGCAAAGCAAGCTGAGGCCTAACATGTTGGTCAAACGGTCCCGCCACGGCCAGGGCGCCTCGCCTCCGCGGGTCAGTTACCTCTACGCTAATCGTTCATTCAAAAATCCACCACGATAGACAGCGTTAGGTCGAAAACGTTATTCAGGAAGATCTGAGTCGTCGTATACCTGAAATGTTTGTCAGTAAAACACCCTAAACAAACGCTGAATCTGCCCAAACTCGTAGAGATAGGGCTGGGCCACGTCGCGGTTGGCGGCGACGACGATCAAGTCGTGGGAGAACACCGAGGTGTTGTACCAGTTGAAACTACCATCAATGACGATGTAATCGTCAATCACGCAATATTTGCTATGGATGGGCGAATACGGCACCGGCAAGTCGTCTTGGCCATAGACCAATCCCACTCGAATCCCAGCATCGCGCAGACGTTGCACGGCCGGTAACAGTGGTCGTGCCAATTCGTCGGCCATACTGCGCTCGACGCCGATTTTGCCTTGACGGGCCAAGTGGCCGTTGAACAGCAGCTGCACATCAACACCACGGTCGCGGGCCTGGATCAAGGCGTTGACGACGCTATCGTGGTGATCGCCCAGCAAATCGCCGATCAAAAACAAACACAACTTCAAGGAGCGGCGCGCTCTATGAATTTCCGCCAATATCGCGTGATGCGGCCGGTAAACCCTGCCATTGGCCATGGTGTGGCGGCCAAAGGTGTATAGCAGATTGAACGGACTGAGCGGATCGACGCCATACTTTTGAATCACGCCGCCGCGCTGGCTCTGGAAGATGTTATCCAGCAAGCGGCACACACCCTTGGAATGAAAACTCATCCCGGATTCCCAATTGGCCCACCAACGATCAAAGGTGATGTTAAACGAGCCGATAATGCAATCCTCGTCGTTGAAGATCACGAACTTGGTGTGCATGTCCGGCTCGACTTCGATCAAGTGGTGTTTGGGCGTGCAAAACACGCCCACTAGTTCAATACCGGAGCGCTTCAAGCGCGCGTAATTCTGGCTATTGGTCAGCGTCATCTTCCGCCAATCGACAATGCATTGCACCCAAACACCCTGCTGGCTGGCATGAATCAAGTGATTAATAAAATCGCCGTCGTCTATGCAATCCACGCTGACTTTGATGGTGCATAAGCGGTCTGGCTGACTGTGTTTGGCCGCGATGACTTTATCGATATGATCGTGAATAAAACGCTTGGGGTGATACGGGTGAAATTGCTGGCCCTTGGTAAATTTGGGGGTCAGTTGCAGGGAATCGAAATGATGGTTGTACCAATCCACATCACTCTGCAATTGACCTGGGTCCAGCTCATAACTGCGGAAATGGTTGGGCGTGGCCCAATGCTCGTTGATATGGCGCTGCTGCGGGTGGTTATCCCTTAACTGGTCGCCGTCCATGAAAATATACTCATGGCGCGAGGCGATGGAATGCTCACCCAAATGCACGATAAACGAGAACTTGATGCAGCTGATCTTGCCGAACTGCCCGGAATACGGCATCACGTAAAAATCCCGCGTCGAGCGTTTGTGCTTGTCCCATTCCACGTCATAAGCATCGGTGTCGACGATATAGGTCTCGCAAATCGACTCCCGATACACCTTCAGCACCACCTTCAAGTTAGCGGCTATGCCGTGCGACAGATGAAAGTCTATCTTGCCCCAGCGAACGTCGAAGGTTTCCCTGAAATCGTTACCTCGTTGGAAACAACCGCCCAATTTGCCAAATACCGGTTTGGCGTAATGTTCTGCTACTTGCATATGGTGCTGCCTAATTAAACAAGCTTTATCTTAATTGTAAAATCGCCTACGGGGACCTCAAAACATTAAAAACCTCCTTCTCCCTCAGGGAGAAGCTTGGGATGAGGGGATTAAAATCCATTGTTTACATCCCTCACCCCAGCCCTCTCCCTGAGGGAAGGGGATTTTTAGAGGTTGCCCCTTTGCAATTCAGTTTATAGCGGCTCAAAGGTTAACAGATAGCCGCAATGATCCGATACCGGCCCGTAATCCTGCTCGGTGAACACGGTTCGCGCCGAGCTGGCCCGCAAGCCGCTATTCCTGTCCATGAAAATGTAATCGATTCGATAATCGTCGGCCAGATAATCCCGCCAATGCGCATCGTTAACCCGAAAAATTTGTTCGAACAACGCCGGGGCGTTGGCGGCGAGATATTGATCTTCGTATTGATGGCCGTCGACCACCAGTTGATAGCCCGTCGAACCGGCGGCGATATTGAAATCACCGCATAGCAAGGTGGCATCCACCTCGGCGCTGCGTTTATCGTTCGCCCACGCGGATAGTCGTTGAAATTGTTGCTGGAAACCGTCTTCCCACCAACTTAAATGCGCGGAAAACACATCGACGGTACCGACATACGGCACCTTGATCCGCGCCGATACCACTTTGCGGGAATGAATGCTATAGGCATCGTGGCTATCGGATACGTAGCGGGCTTCTTGCTCTATAAAGGGATAGCGGCTAAGAATGGCCACGCCCTCGCGGAATTTGTCGAACCCCAGGTGCGACCAATCCGTGTACAGATGAAACGGTTGCGGCAAGCGCTGGTTGATGATATTAGCAGAATTGGACGGCCAATCGCCGCGCCCGTCATTCCAATACTCGGCCACTTCCTGCAGGCAAACCACATCCGCGCCCAACTCGTCGATAGCGTTAGCAATTTGCCAAAATTTCCGGTCTTGGTCTTCCTCTTGGTAACAGTGCAGATTCAAAATCAACAGCCGTAGCGGCGTGCGGCTTAGCGCGTAATTTTGCCCGGCATTGTTATCCCACAGCCGTTGCTGCTTGTTTTCACAGCAGATGCTGTATTGCAAACGAAAAGCGTCCCCTACCCTGATCCGCCCGTTCCACACTTGCGCAAGATGCAAGCCGGCATAGAGGGCTTTATGGGCAGACTTCCTTTGCGCCTGGCGGCGGCAGCTGGTGGTGTGACTGTGTTGCCAATCGTCGATAGTCCAATGGATCGTGACATGGTCTATTTCCAGCGCAGCGTCCACCGCCAGTTTGACCGGCACGGAATGTTGCCCGTCCTGAAGTTGTTCGGCGTGGCTCAATTGCAGCATGGCCGCGGCACTGGTCAATCTAGCCCCACTACCCGCGCCGCTAAAATAGTCGCCACCTTCGTTGTTGTCCCAATATTCGCTGCCGGCTGCTTGCAGACGCAAAGCAAAACGAATATCGCCGGGTATGTCGGCATGCGGCTGCGGCGGAAATAGGATGTCGGCCTGCCAATACTCCTGCCTGTCTTCCGCCTTACGGTTGAATAAGGCCGGCAAAACATGCCAGACGCCATCTTCGCCGGCCCAGAGCACGTCAACTTGCTTGTGATAATCCAGGTCGGCCACCCGCATCAAAAACTGCAAGGATTGCTGACAGGCGGCGGCTTTGCCGGTGACGTTATTGGCTACATACAACAATTGGATGTTATCCATAGCTCCCCCTGGAGGTTGGGTTAAGCAGTGCCCAAAACGGGCCTTTGTCTAGGCGGCATAATGGCGAAAATCGATGTCAGGAAAAATATCGTCCATGATTTCCAGCGCGGTCAGGTAGCGTTCATCGATACGGTTTTTGCGAATCGCATCGTGCAGATAATTAAAACGAGCCAAATGGTCGGTGATGCGTTTGCGCGCATAATCGATAGTGGTACCGGCCTTCATGATAAACGGCCAATCCGAAGACTGCGCCAGCAACAATGACCGGGCAGCCTGATTTAACGCCCGTTGTTGTAAATCACTCACAGTAAAACCGCGTAAATCGTTGGCCAGCTTTTCCATTTCGGCGGCGGCCTTGTGTAACAGGGGATAAATCCAGTCATTGCTTTCGTTCAGCCAATAACTGGAATAACCGTGTTCGCCCCAACTGGAAGCGGCCGGCGTAGCCTGCACATGCTGCAACGGCAATTGCAAATAATCGCCGCAACTGACGGTCTGGATACCGTTTTCGCTGCTCGCCGCCAAGCGTAACACTTGTTCAAGCCATAAAGGCCCTTCGAACCACCAATGTCCGAATAGTTCAGCATCGTAAGGCGCGACGATAAGCGGCGCTTGCGGCATTTCCGCAGTCAGCGCGTCAATTTGCTGCTGACGGCGCACGATAAAATCCTCGGCATGTTGGCGCGCCTTCTGCTTGGCCCGCTCCGGTTGGTACACCTGCTTGGTTTGCTTGGCGCCGGTAATCCGGTAGTACTTGATGCCGGTGTTGATCCGGGTTTCGCCGTCCAGAATATAAGGCGCGATATATTCCAAGGGCAAGTCAAAGCCGATGTCGCGATAATACTCGCGATAATCCCCATCCCCCGGATAGCCTTCCTCGGCGCTCCACACCTGCCGCGACGAAGCCGGATCGCGGCCGAACGCCGCCACGCCATTGCCGCAATCCAACGGCGCATACACACCATGGCGCGGCGGTTGGTCGGCATCCATGACTGCATGGCTATCGACGAAAAAATAAGTGATGCCTTCGGCTTTTAGCGCCTGTTCCAGGCCCGGATAGTAACCGCATTCCGGCAACCAAAATCCGCTGGGTGCAAAGCCGAATTGGCTCTTAAAACTGGCGATACCCACGCCGATTTGATTACGCACCGACACCGGACTGACATTTAACAAGGGTAAAAAGCCATGGGTGGCTGCGGTGGTAATCAACTCCAGGCAGCCCGCGCTGTGATGCCGTTGAAACTCCGTCAGCAAATCGCATTCATAGCGGTGCTGGTAGCGATGCAAGGCGTCCTGAAACCACTGCATATACATCTGCGCCAGCGGCTCGAACTGCGGTAGCCTGCGCGTGCGCTCCAACTCCCGCTCCGCCAGTTCCAGCCGGCCTTGCAGATAATGCAGATAACGGTTTTGCAGCAAGGGATCGCGCAACATCGTCATCAACGTCGGCGACAAGGACAAGGTCAGCCGGTACGGCACTTGATCGACATGCAAACGTTCCAGCATCGCCAACAAGGGCAAATAGCATTCGGTAATGGCTTCGAACAACCAGTTTTCTTCAAAAAAACTGTCGTGTTCGGGATGATGCACATAGGGCAAATGGGCATGCAAAACGATGCTGAGATAGCCTTTGTTCATCGCGGAATTAGTTTTGTTGGCCGGACGCGGTTACGGCAAGCGCCGAAGACGCCTGGGAAGGCAGCATTATAAACTGCGCCATCGCCGGCGACAGCCTTTCCGTCATCGGCGACACTTGCGGCGCGACTGCGGCAGCCTGCGAATACGCCAAGGGATTGAATTCCTGCTGAGCATTGAGCCGACCAATCGCCACCTGGTAAATCCCGGCGATGCAGGTGTCGCCGCTGGGCAGCGTAATCTGCTGTTGGCTGCGTTCGGCGGCAACCGGCACATCGAACCAGGTTTTGGCCGATTCAGCCGGCAACGGGACCGCTTCGGGCGGCGCAGGATGACTGTATACGCGCAAGGTCAAAGGCTGGACATCTGCCGGTGGCTCGGTAAGCGGCACAGACGCCTGAGCGGCTTCATCCAGCTGCCAATAGACATGAATATGTTCCGGATCGACCGGCAACGCCACCAGCTTGGCGCTTTCAGCTTGGGCGGCAGCGCGTTGCTGGGGTGGGGCAAATTCGCGATTAATCTGCTGACTAATGCTTAACAACTCTTGCGGCGAGAAGCCAGTACTCGTTAACCGCGCCGCGCCGGCTCTAAACCGGCGCGGGGCAAAACCCCGGCTAATCTCCAGACTGATAGCCCGCATTTCCTCCGCAGAAAGCGGCATGCGGACTTGAGACGGTGAGGAGGAAAAGGCCATCGGCAATGTTAACGGGTCGGGTGACTAGGTTTTATCCTGTGGGTAGCGGACACTCCGCGACGTATCGCCGCAGCGACCAGGCTTTATAGACTCTAACCGTTGTCGATTATTTACGCAAGGCGTAGGCCCGCAGCCCTTATATGCAGTAAAATCAGGACTAATTCACAGTTTCTCGGTAAAGGGCATGCACAAACCATACAGTTTAAAGTCAGGGAGTCCCTATCCTCACGGCGCCCGGGTCAGCGAGGGCGGCGTCAACTTCTCCATCTCCAGCCGCCACGCGACGGACGTGGAACTGCTGTTATTTGCCGAATCCGACAGCATAAAACCTTTACAAGTCATACCCTTACAAAAAGAGAAAAACCATACGTTTTTCTCCTGGCACGTGTTTGTCGAAGAACTGCCGGTCGGCACCTGGTATGCGTGGCGCATCGACGGCCCCGCCAACACGCGCGAATCGGGCTTGCGGTTTGATCGCGAAAAATTATTGCTGGACCCTTGGGCGCGCGCAATCAGCGACAAATTATGGAACCGCGCCGCCGCCTGCAAGCCCGGTGATAATAGCCAACATGCCATGCGCGCGGTGGTGGTAGATGACCGTTACGACTGGGAAGGCGACACACCGCTGGCTATTCGCAGCGAAAAAGCCATTATTTACGAATTGCATGTCGGCGGCTTTACCCGTCACACCTCCGCCAAGGTTAAACACCCCGGCACCTTTATCGGCCTGATCGAAAAAATCCCTTACCTGAAAAAGCTGGGCATTACCCATGTCGAACTGCTGCCTATCATGGCCTTCGACGAGCAAGACGTGCCGCCGCATACCGCCGATCTGGGCTTGAAAAACTATTGGGGCTACAGCACGCACAGCTTCTTTAGCCCGCATCCCGGATACTGCGTCACGCCGGAACAAGGCACGCATATCCGCGAATTCCGCGATCTGGTGAAAGCCTTGCACAAGGCCGGCATCGGCGTGATCATGGACGTGGTGTTCAATCACACCTCCGAAGCCGGCGCCGACGGTCCGGTGATCAATTTCAAAGGCATTACCGGCAACAGCTTTTATTTGACCGACAAGCACGACAAACGCATCTTTCACGACTATACCGGCTGCGGCAACACCGTGAACGCCAACCACCCGCTGGTCACCAACTTCATCATCAGCTGCCTGGAATACTGGGTGCGGGAAATGCATGTGGACGGCTTTAGATTCGACCTGGCCAGCGCGTTGGCGCGCGGCGAAGACGGCAGCGTACTGCAGGATCCGCCGCTGGTCTGGGGCATAGAACTATCCGAACAACTGGCCAAAACCAAGCTAATTGCGGAGGCCTGGGATGCCTCGGGACTATACCAAGTCGGCAACTTTCCCGGCTACCGCTGGGGCGAATGGAACGGCCGCTACCGCGACGTAATTCGCCGCTTCCTGCGCGGCGACACCGGCATCATCGCCGAAGTGGCCACCCGAATTTGCGGCAGTAGCGATCTCTATCAACATCAGCACCGCTTGCCGATCAGCGGCATTAACTTTGTCACCTGCCACGACGGTTTTACGTTAAAAGACTTGTTCAGCTACAACGAAAAACACAATACCGCCAACGGCGAAAACAATCGAGACGGTTGCAGTAATAATCTCAGCAGCAACTGCGGCGTGGAAGGCCCAACCCCCGACCCGGCCATAGTCAAACTGCGGCGGCAACAGGTGAAAAACGCCTTTACGGTTTTGCTGCTTAGCCATGGCGTACCGATGTTGCTGGCTGGCGACGAATTTCTGCACACCCAGCAAGGCAATAACAACTGTTATTGTCAGGATAACGAATTGAGCTGGCTGAATTGGGATAAAGCCAAGGACAATGCCGACGTGCTGCACTTTGTGCAGCAGATGATCCGTTTGCGCAAACGCCATCCGGCCTTGATGCGCCGAAACTTCCTCACCGGCCGAAAAATGGAAGATAAGGATATGGCCGACATCAGCTGGCATGGCCTGGAAGTAGATCAACCGCCGCGTTGGGACGACCCGAACACGCGGATTCTGGCCTTTACGCTGGCGGCATTAGGCAAAGATGAACCCGACCTGCACGCAATAATGAACATGTCCGACAGCAAACACAACCTGCAGCTACCGGAGGTTGAGGGCAAGAGCTGGTGTCTGGCCGTGGATACCGCGCAAACATCGCCCAAAGACATTATCGAGCCGGCCGAGCAAAAAGCACTGAGCAGACCCTGGTATACCGTGGAGCCGCACTCCATTGTGGTGTTTGAAAACACCCATCAAACCGGTATCGATGGAGGCGATAGCGTGGCCAAACGGTCCGCCAGTTTTTTCAGCAAATTGACCGGCATCAAGTTGCTCGACCAGCCAGCGACGGAGATCCCGACAAATTGACAAGATGATCGCGAGGTCGGCAGCATCCTAACAACGCACATAACCGCGATGGCTATCAGTTTTGCCATGATTACAGCCCGCCGGCTATCGCCGACCCATGAGCCATAATTTTCGTGCCAGGAAAAACTTTGCCTCCCAGTCCGAGGCCGGGATTACTCATAAACCAGTAAATTACTACCGCTTGGCCGGCTTATCCCCTACCCAGTTAGGATGTGGGACATACTTATGAACCTGTGCATCAAGTTCCGGGCTGTGATACATGTCCAGGCATTTGAGCAGGTTGAATTTCGCCCCAGCGTACCCTTCCACCGGAGTGCTGTAGTCTCGATGCAGATATTTCTCAACAAGCTGATCGGTTGCCGGATTCCCTTTATCGTCGTTGTAATACGTCCATTCCAAAAACGCGCTCTTGGTAATGTCAGCGTCCTCGCCTGCCGGCGAATCCTTGTAAGCGGTTGATAAGCAGGCGGCCAGCGCCCTGTCCTTATAATTTTCAGCGTTGCTACGTCGTGTGGCAGCGATGGAATCGGCGATAGCCGTCAGTGAATAGCAACATAGCCCGACCGCAACGCATGCGCGGATGGCTTTCATTTGAGCTCCAAGAAATTTGCCAGGCTGGCGCGGTATATCACGCCTGGCTCGTTGAAATAGCAGTGGTCATAACAAGCCGTTCCGTCGAATAGCGTTGCATGACCGCTAGCATCACTCCCGCCATGAACTTCAAAGAGAACAAACCCTTTTTACCCGGTAAAAATAGTTTCAATAGTCTCACCTTCCTTGGTTTTCTTCGCTGTCGCAGGGATGAACACAAAAGCTTGAATAGGGGGCAACCTTCCCCTCTAAGTCAGAACAGTTGTTGCATCAATCAAACACATCACCCCAATCCGGTGGTGGTGGAGCCTCTTCGGGCAGGGTCGCGTCAGAGTCAGCCGGTTTTGACTGCTCGGAATCGGTGTCGGCAAATTGTTCGTCAGTCTCCGCAGCCTGCTCGTCGGCAACCGGTTTTTCAGCCACTTTGGGTAAGCCGTCCAGATAACTATCCAGCAAAAGGCACAGGTTTTCGTAAAAACCGGCCACGGTCTGCTGCTGCATTTGCTGCTCTATAAACCCATACAAAAACTGCTTTTCCGCCGCAATCAGGGTGTCGCTGACAGCCTCCGCGGTTGGTTCGTCTAAGTGATGTTTACTGACCAAGGCCAATACCAACCTGTCGCCGCGCCGTTCCTGCCGGTCCTTAATGTCTTCCAGCAACTCTTCGATGCCGGCCAGCCGCCGACGTTTATGCCGCCGATTAACGACTAACACCGCGATCAAGCCGGTCAACAACACCAGCGATAGCTCTCCTAAGCCGATAAGCAGCAGAGATTGCATCATTTCCCCAGCTCCGTAATGCTTTCACGCACACCGCGTTCGGCATCATGAAAAATTTGCAGCATCTTTTTACTGCTGTTTTCCAACTCTAAGGCGGTCTGATTGCCGCTAAACACTCGGGTATATTCGGCGGACATTTCGTCTATGGTTTTCATCGCGTTATCCAGTTGCCGCACCAGTTGTTGGTTAATCCGCTCCAAGCCGGCCAATTGGTTCGCTTGGGGCGAATCCTGCGCCGCAGCAACCGGCGCAAGCGTGCCCCGATTCGCCAGCAAATTCTGATATGGCTCGGTTAGCCGACCGATACGTTGCTCAATCTCACTCAACAACACCAATTCGCGTTTTAAAAACAAGCGAATAACCCCTTCAAACACAGCGCGTTCTGATGCATTGACTTCTTGCAACAATGGCTCAATCTCCGCTGTAGCCAACCCGCAGTTTTCTTCCAGAAATTGCTCCAACCAGCGAGTCTTCACGATGGACTGCTCTTCAAGCTCGGTAATGAAATGTTCAATTTCGGCCATCTCCTTCCCTCGCCGGTTTCTCGAGATAAAAAACAGCACGATAACCAACAGCGTCAAAACCCCCAACGCCTCCGCCGCTAATATCACTACCACGGAATCGAATGGATTCATGACAATCTCTCCAGTAACTGCTGATGTTTATCTGCTTGGCTTTTTTTCAGGTATCGATAGGTAAAAAATCCACCCACACCCAATATCAGATTGATGGCCAACATGATGCCGCCAACCAACAACCAATTGGTTTCCGGGGCGTCCGGCGGCGGATGTAGCTCATGCTCAGCCTGCTCATGCTGCCCGGCATCGGCTTCGTGATCGGTTTTTTCAGGATCAGCTGATTCGTGATGCGCATCCGTATATGCCGCCGGTGCGGCAGCCTCGACTTTCTCGGCAGGAACGAACCAACTGTCATCGATACTCAGCGGTTTGATCGCCGGCGCCAACGGCTTGCCGGCATGATCTTTAGCCATCACATTAAAATTGACATGCGTGGTGGTCTGCGCCGGCAAACCGGCCAAATCCAGCAGCCAAACCCCGTCTTTATTTGTCAATGCGCGGGTTTCCGGCTCATGCCCGGTTTGGTTAATCACTGCATTGACCACCAAACCGGCGGGATCGATCAGTTTGGTATCCGGTAACAGTTTTAGGGTGACTTGGCGTTGTGCTGCATCGACGTGCTTCTCGACCGTAATCGGCGTGGCAACCACTTCGATCTCATGAATAATTTCCCGCTTGAAGGTCTTGCCGTCGGCAACGATTTTCAGCAAATGCTTGCCCAAACTTAAATGCTCAGTCTTGTGCTGGTAAAAACCGGGTTCTGCAACCACGACCAGCATTTTTGCCGGTGCTTGCTGATCCTGGATCACTTCCAGGGTCAGCATGCCCAGGAAATCGGCGCGGGTTATCAGCTTATCCTTGTCGGTGAAATGCGCCTTAATCGGCAAGGCTTCATTCTCGCCCAGAAAATTAGGTATCTCACTGAGTTGCAATTTCAGGTCGGTGACGATCATGACTTGGTTATCGGGATCGACTTCCGCCACCAAACGCCATTCGCCGATCAAGGGTTGCTTGACGGTGATCAGGTCGTAAGCCTGGCTTTCCAGCCAGGACACGTTGGCGACCATGCTTTGTTTACTGATACTTTTGCCGTCCGGCGCAACCAATTGGGTTGGCGCGGCATGCGGTTTTTTGAACACCAACACCGAAAACTCGTGGATGCCGCTATCGACCTGGAATTTATTATCGGTCAGCGGCAAAGTCTCTTTCGGCGCGGCTTTTTGGGCCATTTTCAAAAACACCCGTTGCAATTGCTCCGCCGATTGCGCGGTTTCCGCCCAGCCGCCGGTCTCGAAAGCCAGTTTTTCCAACAACTCTTTATCGGCTTGCTCGGACAATGCCACGGTTTGTACGTTGATGTTTTGCTGCTGGAGTTTGGGGATCCACTCGCTGAGGATGCGCTCGCGGGAATCCGCGCTTTGCATGATGTCCTTGGAAATGTCCACAAAACCGTCGGTCAATAAAATCAGATGTTTCTTGCCGCCGCCCTTAAAGCCCTGGCTCAGCACCGTCTGAATCGCGTCCTCGATGTGGGTATACAAACCGCGAGAATGAATATTGCCGATGGTTTTGCCGGCTTGCTGTTTCCAGGTTGCATTGACAGCATCGGTAGCGGACAGCGGCGCGGTTTTTTCGGCGAATAACCAAAACGCGGCCTTGGCACCGTCCGGCAACAAATTGACTAACAAACGGCTGGCCTCGACGCGCAGATTGTCCGGATCGTTCTGTTTCATGCTGCCGGATACGTCTATCAACACTTGAATTTCGTCGGCGCCGGCAGCGGCAGGCAAGGGTTGGCAGCGCGCAGAATCAACAGTAACCACCAACACACAGAACACCGTAAAAATAAACGCCTTGAACATAAGTCCGCCGGTAAAAGTTTAGGCAACGGATAGCAAATATAGTCCAAGCGCCTGACTATTCTGTTATTTTTTAATTCAGGCTGCGGCCGGCGTTACACTTTATAATGTTTTCACTATTTCAACCAAAGGAGAACTTATGTCTATCAAACGAATGGTCGATCTGGATTTGGCCGGCAAGCGCGTACTAATCCGCCAAGATTTGAATGTGCCGGTTAAAGACGGCAAAGTCACCAGCGACTTGCGTATCCAGGCCAGCGTCCCGACCGTGGAAGCCGCATTGGCCGGCGGCGCGGCAGTGATTTTGATGTCGCACTTGGGCCGTCCCACCGAAGGCGAGTACGACGAAGCATCAAGCCTTAAACCCGTCGCCGAGCGTTTTTCAAAATTGCTGGGTCAACCGGTACGTTTGGTGAAAGATTGGCTGGAAGGCGTGGAAGTTAGACGCGGCGAAGTAGTGCTTTGCGAGAACGTGCGTTTCAATAAGGGCGAAAAGAAAAACAGCGCCGAACTGGGCCAAAAAATGGCCGCGCTGTGCGACATATTCGTGATGGACGCCTTTGGTACCGCGCACCGCGCCGAAGCCTCGACTCATGCGGTAGCCGAACACGCCGCCGTCGCTTGCGCCGGTCCGCTGTTGGCCGCCGAACTGGATGCACTCGGCAAAGCCCTGGAAACTCCTGCCCGTCCCTTGGTAGCTATCGTCGGTGGTTCCAAAGTATCTACCAAATTGACCGTGCTGGAATCCTTGTCGTCAAAAGTCGATCAATTGATCGTCGGCGGCGGTATCGCCAACACCTTTATCGCCGCTGCCGGTTACTCCGTTGGTAAATCCCTGTACGAAGCAGATTTAATCCCGGAAGCCAAACGCTTGATCGCGTCGGCAAAAGAACGCGGCGCGGATATTCCGGTACCGGTTGATGTGGTCTGCGCGAAAGAATTTTCCGAAAGCGCTGCGGCTACCGTGAAAAACGTCGCCGACGTGGAAGCTGACGACTTGATCCTGGACATCGGGCCAGAAACCAGCAAGCAATACGCCGAGATTCTGAAAACCGCCGGCACCATCGTCTGGAACGGCCCGGTTGGCGTATTCGAAATCGACCAATTCGGCGAAGGCACCAAATCGCTGTCGATGGCAATTGCCGAAAGCCCTGCGTTCTCAATCGCGGGCGGCGGCGACACATTAGCGGCGATAGACAAATACGGCATCGCCGACAAAGTGTCTTACACCTCAACCGGCGGCGGCGCGTTCCTGGAGTTCCTGGAAGGTAAAGAATTGCCGGCGGTCGCTATTCTGCAGACTCGCGCTTAACGCGTTAGCTTTGCAGGTTTAATCGACCCTGCCAGTCTCTTATTATCTGAAATTGGGTACCAGTTGATCCGCATGAAAAATTGTTGATCGACTGGTTGCAACCCGTTGCCTTCTATCACCCACAGTGATTCCATGGCTGTAATTCGATCTTTACCAGACAAAATCTTTTCGTCATCGATGATATACAGAAGGGACAATTATATGCATATCAATAAATTACTTCTTCAAAGAGTATTTTTGGTAAATAGACGAAAACCATCTCATAACTAACCATGTGATGAACGAATGAAACTCCTAGCGGAACCGTCTCGATTCATCCCGTTCCTAGGCATTATTGCGCTGATAGCAGTCGGAATACATACTTCATTTGAATGTACTTCTCGAGATCCAGCTGGCTCAGCTATAAAATGGATGATTGTCTATGTGTCGCCACTGTTGCTCGTTGCCCTCGCGGTCGCTGTAGGAAAAATAAAATCAGCTGCTTTATTTTCTGCCTACTTTGCGATTTCAGTAGGTGGTTATATTGAGTACGGCTATTATTTGTCAGGCGGCCCCAGCCAAATATTGATCTTGGTAATTAGTCTTGTCGCATACTGGATAAGTGGATTTATAGCACTGTTTTCTTTCGATGAATCCAAGCCATGAATTTTGTTGGCTTAGGCTTTCCACATAACTGGACGCTTAAGGGGACGCTGCTCGCCCCATAGCTCCAAGCCGACGCCCTCGATTCCGCTATCGCTGCATCGAGGCTCCGAACGCCAACACCCTTCAATTGCCGGCATGAGCTTGATGGCCGGCAGGATAGCAAGTAGCCTCGATGAAATCGAGGTTTCGAAGACCAACCCCCTTCAATTGCCGATTTGGGTTTGGTAGTCTGTAAGCCGACGTCCTCGATTCCGCTGACGCTGCATCGAGGCTACAATGGCCGGACTTCAATCGACGTAAGGAATGGCGATGGTGGCGTATCGGCGTAATTTCGTGGCGGGTGGCACCTACTTTTTTACGGTGACTTTGCGTGATCGTCGGGCACGTTTCCTGGTCGAACATATCGGCGATTTACGCCGGGCGTTTGCGCAAACCCGCGCCCGAAAACCCTTCGTGATTGAGGCTATGGTGGTATTGCCCGATCATTTGCATGCCATATGGCGTTTGCCGGAACACGATACCGATTATCCCGGACGCTGGAAGTCAATCAAGTCGCTGTTCACTCAAGCGCTGAACAGCCATGGTATCGATGTCGGCAAACGGCATGACGGCAGCGCATCCATCTGGCAACGCCGTTATTGGGAACATACCATTCGCGACGAACAGGATGGGTTGCATCACATCGATTACATTCACTTCAACCCGGTGAAGCACGGTTGGGCGCACCGCGTGCAAGATTGGCCGTTTTCATCGTTTCACCGTTATGTCCATCGCGGTTGGCTCCCTCTGAACTGGGCTGGCGAGAATGTTGCCGATCAGAGTTTCGGCGAACCGTAGCCTCGATGAAATCAATGCTCCGAACGCCAACACCCTTCAATTGCCGGCATAAGCTTGATGGCCGGCAGGATAGTTCGAACATCGCCTGACGCCCTACCCTAGCCCGACCGCTTCTGTTTCATCTTTCCGAATGCGCTATGGATGATGCCGTGTTTCGAAAATCACGATTCGACAGCAACAGCTTTGGGCGCCGTAAAGCGTTTCCAAACTGCCATGCCCAGATTTTTGAAATCGTCCAGATAGGTGTAAGCCACCGGAATCACCAATAAACTCAGCAAGGTGGACGTCACCAAACCGCCGATTACGGCGACGGCCATCGGGCTGCGAAAGGAGGAATCGGCGTTGCCCATGCCTATCGCAATCGGCAACATACCGGCACCCATCGCAATCGTGGTCATCACAATCGGCCGGGCTCGTTTATGGCAAGCATCCAATAGCGCATCTACCCGGCTCAAGCCCTGTTCGCGGCGAGCAATGATGGCGTAATCAACCAACAGGATGGAGTTTTTGGTGGCTATCCCCATCAGCATTACCAAACCAATTAAAGACGGCATCGAAAAGGCCTTGCCGGTCAACAGCAGCGCCACAAAGCCGCCGCCGAAGGACAACGGCAACGCCGCCAAAATGGTGATGGGTTGCAGGAAGTCTTTAAACAGCAACACCAGCACGATGAAGATGCACAACACGCCGGTCAGCATCGCCAAGCCAAAACTGGCGAACAGCTCCCCCATCATTTCCGCATCACCGATGTTGATGCGCTTCACGCCGGCCGGCAGGTTTTTAATGCTATCCAGATTTTCCACCGCAGCGGCAACGTCACCCAGCGGCTGGCCGGACAATTCGATTTCGAAATTGATATTCCGCGACCTGTCGTATCGATCAATCACCGCTGGACCGCTGGACAGTTCCAGTTTCGCCACCTGGCCGACCATCACAGCGCCGATGCCGGGCTTGGCGGACGGCACGGCCAAGCGTTCCAATACGCTCAAATCTTGCCGGCCTTCATCGGCGAGTTTGACGACCATCGGCACCTGGCGTTGCGCCAGATTGAGCTTGGATAAAGACCAATCGTAATCGCCCAAAGTGGCGATGCGCAGGGTTTCCGCTAGTGCCGTGGTGGTCACGCCCAGATCGGCGGCGCGGGCGAAGTCCGGCCTTACCGCAATTTCCGGCCGCACCAGCGCGGCGCTGGAGGCGATGCTGCCCAGGCCGGGAATGGTTCTGAGGTCGCGTTCCAGATTGCGGGCGGCGGCGCTCAAAGCCTGTGGATCGTCGCCGCTCAATACCAACACGTATTTTTCGCCGGAAGCGCCCAATCCCACTTTGGTGCGCACGCCGGGTAGTTTTTGCAGGGCCAGGCGGATATTTTGTTCAATGGCCTGTTTACGCACCGGCCGGTCCTGGCGATTGGCCAGGGTAATCGTCAGCGTAGCTTTGCGGACCTCGCCGGCGCCCTGGTTGCCGGCCATCGGATCGCTACCCGCCGAACCGCTGCCGATGGTGGTGTAAATCGTTTTTACATAGTCGATGTTGGCAATCAATTTTCTAGCCGCTTCGGCGGAAGCGCGCGTTTGCGCCAGACTCGAACCGGGCGGCAACTCTACGAATACCTGGGTTTGCGGATTATCGTCCGCCGGGATAAAGCCGGTCGGCAATAACGGAATCAAAAACAGCGAGCCGATAAAAAACGCCGCCGCGCCGCCCATCGTAGCCAGCCGATGATGCAGACACCAGCCCGCCAACTTCATATAAGTGCGCATCACCGCACCTTCCTTGGGCTCAGAATGGTCGAGGTCTTTCAGCATATACGCCGCCATCATCGGCGTCAGCATCCTGGCGACCACCAAGGACGCCATTATCGCCAGCGCCGCCGTCCAGCCGAATTGCTTGAAAAACCGCCCAGCCACACCGCTCATGAAGGCGGTCGGCAGAAATACCGCGACCAGCGCAAACGTGGTCGCCACTACAGCCAAGCCGATTTCGTCAGCGGCCTGCATCGCGGCTTGATACGGCGTTTTACCCATCCGCAGGTGGCGGACGATGTTTTCCACTTCGACGATGGCGTCGTCCACCAGAATACCGATCACCAAGGACAAGGCCAACAGCGTGATCACGTTGAGCGAAAAGCCCAAATAATCCATGCCCAGGAAGGCCGGAATCACCGACAGCGGCAACGCCACGGCCGAAATAAAAGTGGCCCGCCAATCGCGCAAGAACAGCCAGACCACCAAAACCGCCAGCAACGCGCCTTCGTAAAGCATGGTCATCGAGCCTTGAAATTCTTCCTCGACCGGCGTGACAAAGTTAAACGCTTCGGTGAATTCGATATCCGGATTGGCGACACGCAATTCTGCCAGCGCTTTTTGTACGCCAGCACCGACCTCCACTTCACTGGCACCCCGGCTACGGGTCACTTCAAAGCCCACTACCGGTTTGCCGTTCAGCAGCGCCAACGCGCGCGGTTCCGCTACCGAGTCGTCTACCTTGGCGACTTGATCGAGCCGAATATGGCGGCCATCGGCCAGTGAAAGCTGCAAGGGCCGTATTTCCTCGACCGAGGCCACGTTGGCCAAGGTCCGCACCGGTTGCTCGCCGCTACCCAAATCGATCCGGCCGCCGGCGCTCTCACGCTGGATTTGCCGCAATTGCCGGGAAATGTCCGACGCCGTGGCGCCCAAGGCTTGCAGCTTGACCGGGTCCAACGCTATCGTCACCTCCCGGCTGACGCCGCCCACCCGATTGACCGCACCCACGCCGCGTACCGCCAACAGGCGTTTGGCTACCGTATCTTCCACAAACCAGGACAGCGCTTCTTCATCGCGCTGCGCGGAGCTGACGGTTAAGGCCAAAATCGGCGAACCGGCCAAATCCAGCTTGGTGACAACCGGATCGCGCAGGTCACCCGGCAAATCGGCACGGACTTTGGACACCGCGGAACGCACATCGTCCAAGGCTTCCTGCACCGGTTTTTCCAGACGAAATTCGGCGGTAATCGTGGCGCTGCCATCTTGGACTTTGGAAGTGATATGTTTCAAACCCTGCAAGGTGGCGATGGCGTTTTCGATTTTCCGTGCCACCTCGGTTTCCAGTTGCGACGGCGAAGCACCGGGCAGCGAGGTCGAGACCGTGATGGTGGGCAAATCCAGATCAGGGAAGTTCTGGATTTTCATCGATTTAAAGCTGAGCAAACCGGCGAAACTGAGCAGCACGAACAACATCATCGCCGGAATGGGGTTACGGATACACCAGGCTGAGACGTTCATTGTGTCACCACCCGCACGCTATCGCCGTCGGCCAAAAACGAGGCACCGCCAGCCACCAACCGATCTTCGGCGGCCACGCCGGCTAAAATTTCCACCTGGTCGCCGTTTCTGCGGCCCAATTGCACTTTGACCTGCTTGACGCGCGCCCGGTCTTCGGTTTGTTCGGTCAACAAGAATACATAACTAAAGCCCTCCCGCAGCGACAGCGCCTCTTGCGGCACCGTTAGCGCCGTGGAACTGCCCAATTCAAATTCGCCGCGGGCGAACATACCGGCACGCAAACCGGTCTGCGCGGCATGAGGTAAGTCAACATAAACCAGGCCATTGCGGTTTTGCACATCCAGGGTAGGCGCCAGGAAACGCACTTCACCGTCGATACTGCCAACATTCGGGACCTCTACCCTCACCTTATCGCCCGGTTTCAGTTGCGTCATTTCGGCGGCGGTAAGCTCGCCGCGCCATTCCAGGCGGTTTTGCCGAATCAAGCGAAACAATTCCTGACCTTTCGTGGCGACCGCGCCCAAGGTGGCGCTGCGCGCGGAAATCACGCCGTCGTCGCTGGCCAATACCTTGGTGTATTTCAGGCGTAACAATTGTGCATCCAACTGCGCCTTGGCGGATTGCAGTTTGGCCTCCGCGGTTTTCGCGCCGGTCAGATACTGATCCACTTGTTGCGCGCTCAAAGCGCCGGATACCGAGACCTTGCGCGCCCGATCGGCGTTAAGCCGCGCTTCGGCCAGATTGGCTTCGGCTTCCGCCACGACGCCGCGGGCTTGCGCGACATCGGCCAATACGCTTTCGTCCGAAAAGGTGGCCAACACCTGGCCTTTTTTAACGGCTTCGCCGATTTGCACGTTAACCGCGCTCAGGCGCAAATCGCCGATTTCGGCGCCGATCACGGCTTCCTGCCAAGCCGCAATCGAACCGTTAGCCGTGAGGCTGAGCGGAATATCATGCGTCTGCGGACGGATCGCGGACACGCTGAGCGCCGGATTGGCAGCCGGTGCTTCGGTAGATGGCGTGGGCTGGCTGACGCGGCCGATCGCTACGCCAATGCCGATTAATAGTAGTAAGGCAGCGAATAGCGCGCCTATTTTTCCCTTGGTCATGAGTTTCCTCCGTTGAAGATGTCGTTTTGATTCGGATATAAATGCGTGTTGCCGATGGCTCTAAGTTTGGCTGGGCCTGCTGTCGCCGTGTCTGGATTCGGCGACTCGCCAGCATCGGTCCAGCCGCCGCCCGCCGCGCGATACAGCGCGATCCAGGCGCCGACCTGTTCCTGCTCCAGTTCTTCTAGCGCCAGTTCAGAGGCCAGCACGTTGCGGCGGGCAGTTTCCACATCCAGCAAATTACCCAGTCCGCTTTGGTAGAGCGTTTGCAGCGCCTGAAAGTTTGCCCGGTAACCGCTGACCGCCTCGCGGCCTTGCGGCAAGCGTTGGCGGCTGCTGTCCAGACGCACCAGGGCGTCTTCGACTTCCTTGACCGCCGTGCGCACCTTGGCGCGGAAACGGCTTTCCGCTGCTTGGTATTGCACCTTGGCGACTTCCACGTCGGCCGCGCGCTTGCCGGCGTCGAACAGTGGCAAGCTCAGCGTCGGCCCTATCGCCCAAGTCTGCGCCAGCATCAACGCCGCGCCGTTGATGTTTTGCAGGGTCGGAGTGATGTTGCCGGACAGGCTCAGTTTCGGAAATTGTTTGGCCCGTTGCACACCGATATTGGCGCTGGCCTCGGCGAGGTCGCGTTCGGCGGCCGCCACGTCGGGCCGTTGCAATAACACCTTGGCCGGTAAGGACGCGATTTCGAACGCCGGTGGGTTGGGCAGTTTCGCCGCCTGATCGGCCGAGCCGTTCAGTAACGACCGCAAGTCGGCTTCCGCGAGGCCGGTCATCGCCACCAGGCTTTTGATGGAACGTTCGCACTGGGCTTGTTGTTGCAGCAAGGTTCTGCTGCCTTCGGCGGCACTGGCGGTAGCCAAGGCTACATCGCCCGGTGAGCGGAACCCGCTCTGGCCGGCAGCCGCCGCTACCCGCGCCGATTCGCGGCGCGAATCGCTGTCGGTACGCAATAGTTGCACTTGCGCTTCGCAATAGCGGTAAGACAGGTAGGCATCGGCCACTTCCACCGCCACCGCGACTCTGGCGTCGTGCCAGGAGGCGTTGCGCGATTCCAGTTGGCTTTGGGCCGCTTCCTGCTGCCGGGCCAAACCGCCAAACAAGTCTATTTCCCAACTGGATTGCAATCCGGCCGAGAATTGGTTCCAGATGAACGGCGTGCCGCCAAACGAAGACGAGGAGCGTTTGGAAACAAGCTCGGAATCCAGTTTCGGCAGGATGGCCGCATCGGCGCCCACGAGATTTGCCCTAGCTTCTTCGATGCGCGCTCGGGCGTCGGCGACCGTGGCGCTCACCTGTTCGGCTGCGCTTAACAGGCGAATCAGAGCCGAGTCCTGAAAACGCTCCCACCAGCGCATCAGCTCGGCGGGGTCGCCTTGATGCGCCTGCTGCCGTTTGGCCGCGTCCGCTTGCGGCGCTTGCCAGCTCGCAGGCGCCGGCAATGGTTCTGTTTGATAATCAGGGCCGACGGTCGTCAATAAACCGCCAGACCCGCAAGCCGAAAGCAGCAAGGGGATCAGACTCAAGCCCAGCGGCCGCGAGATATTATTGTTCATGGTCGCCATCCCGAGCCCGGCGCGCGGCTTCGCCTTCGATCATGGCCAGTGCGTAGCCGGCCAGACGTTCCGCTAGTACGTCGATGTTTTGTGGAGAATTTAAAATTTGCGGGGAAATCATCGAGATGACGTCTTGTCCCACATAGAAATGCACCGCCATGCCTATCATCGCGAAAACCAGCCGATGCAAGTCGTCGTCGATGCCGCTCAATCCCAAATGTTCCTTGAGCAGCAACACCAGGGATTCATGCTGCGGTTTGATTTCCGCATCGATTTCCTGCTGCCAGGCGCCCGTCGGCTCGATCATCTCCCGGAAGTGCAGCTTCATCACAAGCCCAAAGTCCTCGCCTTCTTTCAGCGGCTCCAGGAATTCGCTGAAAAACCGGGTCAACACTTCGGGCAACGGTAAGTCGGCATAGGCCGCGACATCGGAGCCGCAACGTGCGTCGCCCATCGGTTCGAAGAATGCGGCGCGATATAGACCGGCCTTATCGCCGAAATAGTAGCGAATGGCCGAAATATTGGCGCCAGCCGCCTCGCAGATTTCCCGCGTGGAAGCGGCCTTGTAGCCTTTTTCGGCAAACAGCCGCAATGCCGCCATGACCAGCCGGCTGCGTGCGTCGTGAGTTTCGGTTTCGGAGTTTTCAGGTGCGACCATGCTGCCTCGGCGGAAGTGCTTGTTAAAAAAAATCAATCGATTGATTTAAACAATATCAATCAATCGATTGATTGTCAATTTTTGGATTGTGTTTAAAGGACAACTTTTCCTCGATTCCTGCCGAAGAATGACTTCCATTGCAGCTGATTTGCACAAAAAAATCAGGTCATATGCCACAGGTAATTACGTTAAATGACATAGTTTTAAACGTAAGCCTCCCCCTACACCTCCCCTCAACAACCTTACAGCCGAGCACTATTGGAATTGGACGGCTTTATGCGTTTATTGGCACACAGCTTGCGGCAGTTTCCGTCTTTCGTTCACAAAAATCCGGAGCTTGTCACTTGTCCGTCATCGCCATAAAGCACGATCAGATAGCCGAATTATTTCTGACTCATAAAGAAGCCATCGTCGATTTTTTGCTGCGCAAGGTAAAGTGCCCCGATGCCGCACAAGATCTGAGTCAGGAAACTTATTTGCGTTTGCTGGGCAAGGACAGTCTGACACACACCGACAATCTGCCCGGTTATCTGTTTCGTACCGCCGAACGCCTGTCGATAGACTTTATTCGCCACCATCAGCGCAGCGGTGCAAAAACCCAAGAATTGGACGACGAGCTGACTTGCCCGCTGATGCAACCGGAAGACTTTGCCATTCTTAGCCAACAATGCGAACGCCTGTTGCAGGCTATCGCCAGCCTGCCGCGGCAATGCCGGCATATTTTGCTGCTGCGCAAGATCGACGAACTCACTTATGCCCAAATCGCCGGAAAACTGGGTATTTCCGAGAAAACGGTGCAACGCCAGTTGGTCAAGGCCATGTTGCACTGCCATCACATGCTAATCGGCACGCAGCACTAAACCGGCCAATCGATGACGGCGCCCAAGCTTTCGCAATCGCAAAAAATTCTTCAGCAAGCTGCGACCTGGTTCGTGGAGTTACAGTCTGAATCCTGTGATGAGCAGCGGCGTCAAGCATTCGCGCAATGGCTTCTGCAAAATCCAGCGCATCAGACCGCTTACGACGACATCGCCAACCTTTGGGGCAACCTGGACGAGCTAAAAACCACTGAGGTCGCCGGCTTGAATACCGCGCGCTCCGCAAGGCCCCGCGTCTGGCGAAACGGCAAAATGTTAACCGTTAGCCTGCTGCTTGCCACCGTGTTGACCGGCGCATGGCTGGACTTCAAGGCGCCCAGCACAGTTTACCAAACAGGCATAGGCGAACGGCAAACCGTGCAACTGGCCGACGGCTCCCAACTGCAATTGAATACCGATACACAACTGCGCGTACGTCTGTCCTGGTGGCGCCGCGAGATCGAGTTGCAGCAAGGCGAAGCCATGTTCAACGTCGCCCATCAGGCCTGGCACCCGTTTACCGTACATACCGGCAATCTACAAATTAAAGACATCGGCACCGTGTTTAACGTGCGGCATGATAATCACGGCACCGCCGTATCGGTCTTGGAAGGCGAAGTTGCCCTACATGCCGGCCGTAGCTGGTTTGGCGAAAATTTACCCGCCGGCTTCAGCCGCAAAATAGATGCAGGCGGCCACTGGCAAAAACCCGAAAAAACCAATACCAAGCAAGTGGCGGCATGGCTCAACGGCCAACTGTTGTTCGACCACACGCCGCTGACGGAAGTCGTCGCGGAATTGGAGCGTTATCACGCCGTGCGTTTTGCGTTTGCCGATCCTGCCTTGGCCAAGCAAACCCTGAGCGGCAGTTTCAATAGCGCCGATCTCAAGCCGTTTCTGCAGGCCCTGGAAAAAATCCTGCCTGTCCGCGTGCAGCGCCAAAAACAAACCGTCGTGCTTTACAGCCGCTAACAAACAGGTGTTCGTGTTTGGGTTAAAAAAATATTCCCCAAACCTGTCCAGTTTGACCTGTCTGCTTCGTTAATGGGGTATGGCGAGTCAAAAAATATTGCCACCCACGACTAACAGGAGACGATCATGGATTGCAAACTTAACACCACACCCGCGAAAAAACCGCGCCGACAGGCGCCCCTGCTGGCGTTGGCCCTAGCCGCTTCAATCGACGCAAGTGCGGCAGGCAGCACCAGCGCAAGCATAGACCTTCCCGCGCAGCCGCTGGCAGCGACGCTGGAGAACTTGGCAAAGTCCACCAATACCAAATTGATCTATGCCGACTCGATGGTGCAAGGCTTGCAAGCCCAGCCGCTGAAGGGCCAATACACCGTACAACAGGCGCTAGAAAAAGTGTTAAGTCAGAATGGCTTACAGTACGAGCAAGTAGGCGAAGGCGTCATTGCGGTTAAAAAAGTCCCCGCGCCAAAACCACAAGCCGTTAAGGACGATTCGACTTTCGAGCTGGGTGCGGTCACAGTGAGTGATCAAACCGAGAGCATGAAATTAACCAGCAAGGACATTGCTACTTCGGTGGACATCATGTACGCCGATAAAATCGCCGACCAAAACGTATTAACGGCCTACGATTTGTTCCACCGCATGCCTGGCGTTCAAGTGACCCAATTCGGCCAAGGCATCACCACCGGCAAAATGTCGTTTCGCGGTTTCAATGGCGAAGGCCGGGTTAACGCGGTCAAATTATTGATCGACGGCGTGCCTAGCAACACCAACAGCGGCGACACCTATTTTATCGACTCGCTGTTTCCGCTGGACATCGAGTCCATCGAAGTGGTGCGCGGCACCAACGACGCCCGCTACGGCCTGCACTCCTTCGCCGGCAACATCAGCATGAACACCACCACCGGCGGCAACTACGCTAAGGCCCGGGCCAGTTTTGGCAGTTTCAATACCCACGACATCCAATCCGGTCTGGGCTATGAAAAAGACGGTTTCTCGCAGAACTATCAAATTTCCTACCGCGCCAGCGACGGCTACCGCGACCATAGCGACACCGACAAAAACAGCTTTTCCGGGAAATGGTTCTATACGCCTGACAACCAAAAATACAAAATAGGTTTGATCGCCCGCTGGAGCGAAGCCGGCGCCCAAGAACCCGGCTATATGACTTACCAGGAACAGTTACTCAATCAAACCCAAACCTTCACCCGAAATGCCACTGACGGTGGCAAACGCACGGTTGGCCAGGTCAGCACCCACTTGGACGTCAACCTCAGCCCGACCTTATTCTGGTCGTCCAAGGTCTACGGCACATTGTTCGACGACCAGCGTTATGTCACCTATGGCCCTGGCGCAGCACAGCAAGAACGCGACCGCGACGAAATTCAGTACGGCGCGATGACCTCGCTGACCTACCATCCGGTGGTTAGTTGGTTGGACGACTTTTCCCTGGAAACCGGCTTCGACTTCCAGCAACAGGAAAACAAATATCTGCGTTATCTAACCGATAGCAGGGTTCGCCGTAGCAGCGGTTTGCGTAACGACGAGAAGTGGGACTTCCTGAACTACGGCGGCTACATCCAGGCGATCATCAAGCCTTTCAAATGGTTGAAACTGACACCGGGTTACCGCGCCGACATCGTCGACGGCAGCTTCTTCAGCTATCGCCCCGACTCAGCGTTCGGCTCCTACCCCCTTAACGACTACGGCACGATTTCGCAACCCAAAATAGGCGCGGTGATTACGCCGATCGAAGGCTACAGCCTTTACGGCAACTGGGGCCGCACCTTCCAGGTCGGCCTGGGCCAAGCCACCTTCATCGGCCGCAACCAAGCGAATATCGGCCCCTCGTTGAACGATGGCTGGGAAGTGGGCGTCAAGCTGAAACCGGTCGACTGGGCCGAGGGCCGGGTCGCCTATTGGTCGCAAAAAGCCAGCAACGAAATTAGCCGCGATCTGGCCAGCGTGGAGTCGAGCCAAATAGGCCCCACACTGCGCCAAGGCGTGGACATTGAAGTCAAAGTTTATCCCACCGATAAAGTCGGGGTTTGGGCTGCCTACTCCTTGCAGGAGGCTAAAGTCACCAATCCGCCGGCGGTTTCGGCTGGCACGATGGAATACGTCGCCGGCAATCAGGTGGTCAATACCCCGAATTATTTGTTTTCGGCCGGTATCGACTACCAAATCCTGCCGCAACTGCGCTCTTCGCTGTGGACCAGCGGCCAAGGCGACTACTTTGTCGATCAAGCCAATCAGCGCGGCCAATACGGTGAGTACGCCCTGCTCAACCTCGATTTGGGCTATCAGGTGACCAAGGAAGTGGAATTGCAATTTCAAGCTAAAAACCTGACCGACGTTCGCCGGGAATATGTTTGGTATTCCGAATCATTCGGTGCCACCGCCCAACCGTTCTTCTCGCCCGGCGACGGCATTGCCTTCTACGGCGCCGTCAACGTCAAGTTCGACTACTAAGCTCGTATCGCCATGAAATCGACGGCCAACAAGAAACAGGCTAGACGCCAATTCTGGCTGGCCGTACATTTATACCTCGGGCTGTCGTTGGGCTTGATCATCGCCCTGGTCGGCCTGACCGGCAGCCTTTTGGTGTTTTATATCGATCTGGACGAGTGGCTGAATCCACAGTTGATCATTTCCGAATCCAGCGCCCAGCGGCAAAGCTACGAGGATATTTTTCAAGCCCTACGTCGCGCGGAGCCTACGCGGCAACGCGGCTGGCGGCTGGAAATTCCCGACGATCCGCGGCGCGCCATCACCGCCCGCTACTATAAACCGCAAGAAACCGAGCATCACGGCTTTGCGCCGCTGATGCTGTCGGTCGATCCTTATACCGGTACGGTCCTCGCCAATCGTTTCTGGGGCGAATTTGCGATGACCTGGCTTTACGATTTGCATTACAAGCTGCTACTGGATAATCCCGGCAAAATTTTGATGGCCATCGTCGGCGGCTTGTTGCTGATGTCCTTGATCAGCGGCGTCTATCTGTGGTGGCCGCCGTTGCACAAATTAAAGAGCGCCTTGAGCCTAAAACGCCATGCCAGCCGCGAACGCCTAAATTACGATTTACATAAACTGGCGGGCGTCTACAGCCTGATTGTGATGCTGGTATTGGCGGTCACCGGGATTGCTTTGGAGATCCCGCAATACGTCAATCCGATACTGGGTTATTTCTCGCCTTTGCAGGCATCGCCCGCGCCAAAATCCGCCATCACCGAAAACAACCCAGCGCGCATCAGCCTGGATCAAGCCGTCGCGGTCGGCCAAGCCCGGTTTCCGCAGGCGCGCCTGTGTTGGATAGAGACACCGCACGACGCCAACGGCAGCTATCGCATCAATTTACGCCAGGCTGGCGAGCCCAGTCAGCGCTTTCCCAAAACCAACGTCTGGGTCGATCAATATTCCGGCCAGGTGTTGGCGGTCAGCAACCCCGAAGAACTGGGCGGCTCGGACACAATCATCAACTGGCTGCATCCGCTACATACCGGGGAGGCGTTTGGCTTGACCGGGCAATTGCTGGTGTTGATTGCCGGCTTGCTCTGCCCGCTGCTGTTCATCACCGGCGTGATACGCTGGCTGCAAAAACGCCGCGGCCGGCAACTGCGTCCTCGGCACCAGCAAGCGGCAAAAAACTCGCCCCTACCGCCCGCCTTACAGAATCCATAAGCTCGTTATTGCCTAGTTGACAGCCAATCGCTCAACTTGTCTGTCAACGCCTAAGTATTTGCAGCAAATCCGCTCGACTCATCTAAAATCTGCATAAATACTTGATCTGTTTCGGTGCTGTTTGCCGCAAACAATCGCCGCCTAATTCTTAATTTTTTTGGCCCATAGCTCATGTCTCATAGCAATTCCGCCTCAGCCATCATTTATGCGTTTGCCGCCAACCTGGGTATCGCGTTGATCAAAACCGGCGCTGCAATCTGGACCGGTTCCGGCTCGCTGCTGGCGGAAGCCATTCATTCCTTCGCCGATTGCGGCAATCAGGTCTTGCTGTTTATCGGCATGAAACGCTCGGCGCGGGCGGCAACCCAACACCACCCGATGGGCTATGGCCGGGAAGCGTATATCTGGTCGATGATGGTCGCGATTACGCTATTCTCGGTTGGCGGCTTGTTCTCGATCCACGAAGGTTGGTTGCGTTTTCACGAAGCGCACACCGTGGAAAACGCCGGTATGGCTTTGGCGATACTGGCTATCGCCGTGATTTTGGAAGGCTTTTCGTTGCGCGCGGCCTTGGGGGCCATGGCAAGCGAACGCGGCGAAAGAGGCATGTGGCAATGGTTTAAAGAAACACAATCCAGCGAATTGATGGTGGTCATCGGCGAGGACTTGGCGGCGCTGCTTGGTCTGGTGATCGCGGCGGCGATGCTGGGCTTGACTATGCTTACCGGTAATTCAATGTACGACGCAGTGGGCTCGATGTTAATTGGCGCCTTATTGGTCGTCGTAGCGGTGTTAGTCGGCCGGGAAGTGCATTCTTTGCTGCTCGGTGAGGCCGATGCGGGGATTCGCGATGCCGTTCGCGGCTATCTGGAAAAGCAAGGCTGCGTCAATCGCGTACTGAATATTTGGGCTATTAGCCACGGCAGCCAAGTGATGCTGGCCATTAAAGCCGAATTGCCGGCGGATTTAAGCGTGGGGGAAGCTGTTGAATTAATTAACGGAATGGAAAAAGAGATCAAAACCGACCATCCCCGCATTAATTGGGTCTTTTTCGAAATCGATAATTCTGATTAAATAATATAGTCAAATGTTTAGGCCACATATCTGGAGCAAAGTAATAACTTGAGCACCCTACCCAAAACCCATTTAGCGTTACTTTCTCTAGCTTGCCTAATGCTGCAAAGCGCTCCTGCGGCCGCCAGATATGCGGCGATTGTCATCGACGCCGACACCGGCCGCGTGGTTCACGAAACCGAATCCACTCAACGCTGGTATCCCGCGTCGTTGACCAAAGTCATGACTATCTATTTAACCCTGTCGGCATTGGAAAATGGCCGTCTGCGACTGACCGATACCGTGTTTGCATCAAAACACGCCGCCTCGCAACCGCCTTCCAAGCTGGGTTTGCGCACCGGCCAAAGTTTGACGGTGGAACAAGCCATCATGGCGGTCACCACCCGTTCCGCGAACGACGCGGCGGTCGTGCTAGCGGAAAAGCTGGGCGGTACGGAAAGCAATTTTGCGGCGATGATGACCCAGCAAGCGCGTACGCTGGGCATGTACAACAGCTCGTTCGAAAACGCCAGCGGCTTGCCCAACGACGGGCAAATCAGTAGCGCCCGCGACCTGGCCTTGTTATCTGCTGCTTTGATTCGCGATTTTCCGCAACACTATCATTATTTTTCGGCGACGGAATTTAACTACAAAGGCCGGGTAATGCCCAATACCAACCGCATCCTGAAAAGCTATCCGGATGCCGACGGCCTGAAAACCGGTTTTACCTGCGGCTCCGGCTACAACCTGATCGCCTCGGCCAAACGCAACGGCCACCGCTTGATCGGCGTGTTATTGGGCGCGCACAGTAGCGGCGAACGCTTTGAACAAATGGGTAATTTATTGGACATGGGCTTTGCCAATAGCGAAAAAGGCCTGTTCGGCGAGCATATTTCGCAATTGAAGGATTACAGTGCCCTGCCGCCACCGTTTCAATTGTCGTCCAACCGTTGTGCCGGCAGTGCGGAACAAATGGGCGCCGACTCCGGCAGTAGCCGTTATGAGCCGATTCATATCAACGCACCTTACAACAGTCGCCGCGAAAAACTCACGCAATTGGCGCAAGCCAAACCGCAAAGCCGCGGCAATGTTTGGACCGTCAGCATGGGAAGTTTCCCCAGAAAAATCGATGCCGATGTCAATCTACAGCGTGCGCGTAATGCGCTCGGCCCGTTAGCTAAAACCGGGCGGGCCGGCATCGTCAAAACCAAAGTCAAAAACGCCACATCTTGGCGGGCGCAATGGACCGGCTTACAGCAAGACGACAGTCAGGATTTTTGTCGGCGCTTGCGCGCCAAACATATGGATTGCAGCGCCTCGCCGCAACCTCGAACCAGCTTGGCAACAGCATCCAACCCGACGAAGCAGCTACGCCGCGTCAGCCATCGTAAGTCGTAATTGATAAGTCAGTAATGGGGCGGACGCTCATCAACCGCCCCCGCTTGTCGCTCATCCAGCGCCAGGCTTTTGATCTTGTCGTGCAGCAACTTACAGGTTTCTTCCAGTTTGCCGATTTGCTTTTGCTGGTCCGCCACCACTTGGTTCAACGCCTGAATCAAATCTTCCTGATACGCTTGTTTGATCTCCAATTCGATGAATCTTTCTTCGCTCATGGCTCCCGCCGCTGACTGTGTAAATTTGCCATTCTAATCGAAAATCCCGACAGTTTTGCCGCATGCACTCGCACAGCTTCTATAAACTCGCTATCATTGATAAGTCATCAACATAGCGAGGATGCAACTATGGCAACTATTACAGATCCGGTCATTGGCCGCTGGTATAAAGACCTGGAAAGTAATCTTACCTTCAAGGTGGTAGCGATTGAGGGTAACGACGAATCGGTGGAAGTTCAGTTCGCCAACGGCGATTTGGGCGAATACGACAACGAATCCTGGTACGGCTCCACTATCGATTACATCGAAGATCCGGAAGACTGGAGCGCGCCGTTCGACGAGTTGGAAGCCGACGATCTGGGCTACACAGACCCCGATAGACACGCCCGCCCGGATGCGGAAGATTTGGACATTAGCGATTTGTTGGATTGAGATAATTTATGAGAATGACCCCGCAACAATTTCTGGACTGGGAATCCAAGAGTATCACCCTGCTGGCCATGTCCGGCGCCGGCAAAACCACCCTCTCCGCCAAGTTACCCAGGGATAAATGGTTTCATTATTCCGGCGACTACCGCATCGGTACCAAATACCTGGAAGAGCCGATTCTGGACAACATCAAGCAGCAAGCCATGGGCGTACCGTTTTTGCGCGATTTGCTGAAATCCGACTCGATCTACATCTGCAGCAATATCACCGTGGAAAACCTGGCACCGGTGTCCAGCTTTCTCGGCAAAATCGGCGATCCGGCTAAAGGCGGCTTGTCGCAAGCCGAATTCAAACGTCGCCAAGCGCTCCATCATCAAGCCGAAATCGCGGCGATGAACGACGTGCCGGACTTTATCCATAAAGCCGAAGACATCTACGGCTACAAGCATTTCATCAACGACGCCGGCGGTAGCGTTTGCGAACTGGATTGTCCGGAAGTGCTGGAAAATTTGGCCAAACACACGCTGATCGTCTACATCAAAATTCCGCCGGCTTTGGAACAGACCATCATCGACCGCGCCAAAAAAGATCCCAAACCCCTGTACTACCGCCCTGAATTCGTCGATGAAAAATTGGACCAATTCATGAGTGAGCGCGGTTACAATTCTACCGATCAGATTCCACCGGACGAATTCGTCAGCTGGGTATTTCCGGAGCTGTTCAAAGCCAGGGTACCGCGCTACGAAGCGATTGCCGCCCAGTACGGCTACACCATCAGTGCCGACGAAACCGCTAAAGTCAATAACGAAGACGACTTTATCCGCCTGATTGCCGAGGCAATCGCCCGGCAACAATCTTGAGACCGTTCTTGTAATGCCGCTAGTTGCCCATACCGCTTTACCCACTTTTCAGCGTCTGCACGAAGAAGGCGAAGAAATTCTCAGCCCGGACCGCGCCAGCCATCAATCGATTAGAGAGTTGCACATCGGCTTGTTGAATATCATGCCGGACGCTGCGCTGGAAGCCACGGAGCGCCAGTTTTTCCGACTGGTTGGCGCGTGTAATCAGATCGCCCAGTTTCATGTGCACCCGTTTACGATTGCGGGCCTGGAAAGAAGCCCGCAAGCCCTGGCGCATATCCAGCAATATTACGAATCCTTCGAGCAAATCAGACAAGACGGCCTGGATGCCTTGATTATCAGCGGTGCCAATGTCACCCACGACCATTTGCAGGAGGAAGATTTTTGGCGGCCGTTAACCGAAGTGTTCGAATGGGCCACGCAAAACGTCACCTCGGTACTGTGTTCGTGCCTGGCCACCCATGCCTTTATTCAGCATTGTTACGGTGTGGAGCGCACGCGCCTGCCGGCCAAGCGTTGGGGCGTGTTTTCGCATAAAGTGGTCGATAGGCAGCATCCCCTGGTGGCGGAAATCAACACCCGCTTCGATGTGCCGCATTCGCGTTTTAACGAAGTGTTTCAGCGCGACATGGAAACACACGGACTGAAAGTCCTGGTGGCCAGCGAATCTGCCGGCGTGCATCTCGCCGTCAGTCCGGATGGTTTTCGGATTGTGTTCTTCCAGGGCCATCCGGAGTACGACGACATTAGCCTGCTCAAAGAATACAAGCGCGAAGTACTGCGTTATTACAACGGCGAGCGCGACGACTACCCACCCTACCCCGAGCATTATTTCGATAACGAAGTGCAACAGCTACTGGCCGAGTACACAGAACACGTGAAAGAAGCCAAGCTTGGTAACTGCCCACTGCAAGCCATGCCAGAGCAACAAATCATCGAGCACTTGGACATCACCTGGCGGGATTCCGCTAAAGCCGTGTTTAATAACTGGCTGGGGAAGGTTTATCAGATCACCAACGAAGACCGCCGATTGCCGTTCATGGACGGTATTAATCCTGATAATCCGCTGGATTTGTAATGCACGAAGGCTTTCTAAACCAAGCCATCGCACTAGCCTGCGATAACATCGACCAAGGTGGCGGGCCGTTCGGCGCGATTGTCGTTAGAGACGGCGAAATTATTGCCGCCAGCGGGAATCGGGTGACGCCGGATCTGGACCCGACCGCTCACGCCGAAATCGTCGCCATTCGGCTGGCTTGTCAAAAACTAGGCGATTTTCAATTAACCGATTGCACCCTCTACACGAGTTGCGAGCCTTGCCCGATGTGCTTGGGTGCCATCTATTGGGCAAGACTGCAAGCCGTTTACTTTGCTTGCGACCGTTTCGACGCCGCTAAAGCCGGGTTCGACGACGGTTTTATTTACACCGAAATCGACAAACCCGCCCTGCAACGCCGGATCGTCATGCAGCAACTCTCGCTCGACTCGGCCAATCGCCCCTTCCAAATGTGGCGGATCAAAACAGATAAAATTCGCTACTGAGCCGCCGCCGGCTGTTCCGCCGGTTTAGCGGTTGCCTCACCTTTAATTTTAAGCAACCAGCCATCCTGACCCAAACAGCCGCTCTCCAATTTGCTTTCTGCGGATTTAGCGGTGACATGCACACGGGCAAATCCCGGCGTCAATGGCGGCAATTTCGCGGTCACAAAGTAAAAGTTCTTTTTATCCACCACATTGACTTTCATTTTTTCGCCACGCGCTTCGGCGGTCACGGTCAATGGATCGGCATTGTGGGAGATATGAAAAGAGATTTCCGTACCCGCATCGACCTCGGCTTTTTGTTCAGGCACAAAATCCCGGAATTTGGGCCTTTTACACTCTTTCAAGCGCTCTTCTTCTTCCGGCGATAAAGCCAGGGCCGCCGTTGAAAACACCATAGCACCCAGCAAGCACGCACCTCTCCAGCGATTTGACAATTTCATGACTAGCTACCCTCTTGTTGTTATTGTAATGTTGGAAACGCCGGTCAATGCGGCGCATCCTTTAAAATACCAGCACTTTGAACTTTAATCAGTTTTCTTGCTTTGTTCAATCTTTGCGCCTTTTACCCACCGGGCTTACGGTTTTAAACTTCTACCCTATCGCCGTCGAGAACATGTAAAATCGCCGCCTTTCCCTTTCTCATTCACAGACATGACGAACTTCAGAGGCACCACCATTCTTTCCGTCAGACGCGGCGATAAAGTCGTGATCGGCGGCGATGGCCAAGTCACCCTGGGCAACACCGTGATGAAGGGCAATGCCCGTAAAGTCAGACGCCTGTACCACGACAAAGTGATTGCCGGTTTCGCCGGCGCGACGGCCGATGCGTTTACCTTATTCGAACATTTCGAAGGCAAGCTGGAAAAACATCGTGGCAATCTGACCCGTGCCGCCGTGGAAATGGCCAAAGACTGGCGCACCGACCGCGCCCTACGCAAGCTGGAAGCCTTGTTGATCATCGCCGACAGCAAAACCTCGCTGGTGATTTCCGGTACCGGCGACGTCATCGAACCGGAATACGACTTTATCGCCATCGGCTCCGGCGGCGCGTTTGCCCAAAGCGCTGCGCGCGCCTTACTGGAAAATACCGAACTCAGCGCCCGCGAAATCGTCGAGAAATCGCTAGGCATTGCCGCCGATATTTGCATTTACACCAACCACAATCTGCGCATCGAAGAATTAGACGCCGAACCCCAACCGGCACAAGAGTAAAACCATGAGTCAAATGACCCCGAGAGAAATCGTCAGCGAACTGGACAAACACATCGTCGGCCAAGCCGCCGCCAAACGCTCCGTCGCAATAGCCCTGCGTAACCGCTGGCGCCGCAGCCAGGTTACCGCCGAATTGCGCGATGAAATCACCCCGAAAAATATTCTAATGATCGGCCCCACCGGCGTCGGTAAAACAGAAATCGCCCGCCGTCTGGCTCGCTTGGCCAACGCGCCTTTCATCAAAATTGAAGCCACCAAATTTACCGAAGTGGGTTATGTCGGCCGCGACGTTGAATCGATTATTCGCGACTTGATCGATAGCGCCGTGAAAACCACCCGCATTTCGGCGATGGAACGTGTGCAAAACCGCGCCGCCGATGCCGCCGAAGAAAAAGTGCTGGATATTCTATTGCCGCGCGCCGAAGGCGGCATGCTCTCGGAATCCGAGGAATCCACCCGGCAGAAAATGCGCAAAAAACTGCGCGAAGGCGATTTGAACGATAAGGAAATTCAAGTAGACGTTGCCGCGCCGGCAATGGGTGTGGAAATCATGGCGCCGCCGGGCATGGAAGAAATGACCAGCCAGTTGCAAGGCATGTTCCAAAATCTGGGCAGTGGCCGCACCAAAACCCGCAAATTAAAAATTAAAGATGCCTTGAAACAGTTGCAGGAAGAAGAAGCCGGCAAACTGGTCAACGAAGAAGAAATCAAGCAAGCCGCGCTGGAAGCGGTTGAGCAACATGGCATCGTGTTTCTCGACGAAATCGACAAGATCTGCAAACGCGCGGAAATGGGCGGCGGCGAAGTGTCCCGCGAAGGCGTGCAGCGCGATTTATTGCCGTTAGTGGAAGGCAGCACCGTCACCACCAAATACGGCATGATCAAGACCGATCATATTCTGTTTATCGCCTCCGGCGCGTTTCATTTGACCAAGCCGTCGGACTTGATTCCGGAATTGCAAGGCCGCTTTCCAATCAGGGTCGAGCTGAACGCCTTGAGCGCGGACGATTTCGTGCGGATTTTGACCGAGCCCGACGCCTCGCTGACCGAGCAATATCAGGCACTCTTGAAAACCGAAGGCGTAGACGTACAATTTACCGCCGACGGCATTCAGCGCATTGCTGAACTGGGCTGGCAAGTCAACGAAAAAACCGAAAACATTGGCGCGCGCAGATTACATACGATTCTGGAAAAACTGCTGGAGGAAATTTCCTTCAATGCGCCGGACCTGGCCGAAAAATCCATTACCATCGATGCCGCTTACGTGGACTCGCACCTGATGGAACTGGCCGATGATGAAGACCTTAGCCGCTACATTTTGTAATTATGCGCGTCAAAATCACCCCCGCTCAGCGTGTGCCGACCGAAATCAAGCTGCACAAGGTTTCGGCGATCCTGGAAATTCATTTCGACGACGAGAGCATTTACGAGCTGCCCAGCGAATACCTGCGGGTGTTCACCCAGTCGGCGGAAGCGGTTGGCCATGGCCCCGGCCAGGAAACCCTGCAAATCGGCAAGGAAGACGTGACGATTACCGACATCCAGCCGGTGGGCAATTACGCCATCAAACTGGTGTTCAGCGACGGCCACGACACTGGCATTTACAGCTGGGATTTGCTGTATAAATTGGGTTCGGAGTTCCCGTTGCTTTGGTCACAGTATCTTGAAACCCTGAAAGCCGCCGGCCTCAGCCGCCGCTCGCCCATCCATAATTAAACGACATCATGACAAACGACAATACCACCCATTTTGGTTTCAAACAGGTTCCTAAACAGGAAAAAGTGGCGCTGGTGCGCGGCGTGTTCGACTCGGTCGCCAGCCAGTACGACGTCATGAACGATCTCATGTCGATGGGTATCCACCGCATCTGGAAACGAGTGGCCGTGCAACTGGCGAATGTTCGTGAAGGCGACAGCGTGCTGGACCTGGCGGGCGGCACCGGCGATTTGACCAAACTCTACGAAAAGCGCGTCGGCAAATCCGGCCAGGTGATACTGGCGGACATCAACGCCGCCATGCTGCGCACCGGCCGCGACCGGCTGATCGACCATGGTTTGAGCGGCAATATCCGCTACGCCCAAGTCAACGCCGAATGCCTGCCTTTTGCCGACAACACTTTTGATTGCGTGACCATCGGCTTTGGCTTGCGCAACGTCACCGACAAGGACGCCGCCTTACGCTCCATGTACCGCGTGTTAAAACCCGGTGGCCGCGTCATCGTCCTGGAATTTTCCCACCCTATCGACCCGATCACCGAAAAAGTCTACGACTTTTACTCCTTCAAACTACTGCCAAAAATCGGCGCCGTGGTGGCGAAGGACGAAGACAGCTACCGTTATCTGGCCGAATCGATCCGCATGCATCCCAAGCAGGACGAACTCAAGCAAATGATGGAAAACGCCGGCCTGGAGCGTTGCGAGTATTTCAACATGACGCAAGGTATCGTTGCCGTACACCGGGGCTATAAATTTTAAGCTCCCGTTCGCCGGTCGTGAAAGCGGAGAATTGCCAATGGCACTAAAACCAGCTCAGCATTACATCAGTGAAGCCGAATACTTGGCCGGCGAGATGATCAGCGACATCAAGCATGAATTGATCGACGGCGAAGTTTACGCAATGGCGGGCGCCAGCCGTAACCACAACCTGATCATTAGTAACACGGTCCAGAGGCTAACCAATCATCTGCAAAACAGTCCCTGCGCCACCTTTTCATCCGATTTAAAAATCAAAGCTGCGGCGAATTTTTTTTACCCCGATGTGATGGTGGTTTGCGCCGATGAAAACGGCGACGAGTACTACACCGAAAAACCGACCATTATCGTTGAAGTACTCTCCAAAGCCACGCGCCGCATCGACAAGACCGTCAAGCTCAATGCATACAAAGCCTTGCCCAGTTTGCAGGAGTACGTGTTGATCGAACAAGACCATGTCGAAGTGGAAGTATTCAAACGCTCGGCGAATTGGTCGTCCGCGCATTACTTCCTCGGCGACAGCCTCACCCTGGAATCAATAGACTTAACCGTGACAGTCAGCGATTTATACCAACGAGTCAATAACGAAGACATGCAAGAGTTTCTGCAACAACAGCAAGCACAGGCGAGTGATGT
Organism: Methylomonas sp. PHL2-19; assembly: GCF_059331595.1. Classification (NCBI taxonomy): domain Bacteria; kingdom Pseudomonadati; phylum Pseudomonadota; class Gammaproteobacteria; order Methylococcales; family Methylococcaceae; genus Methylomonas; species Methylomonas sp. PHL2-19. The sequence goes on along the minus strand of NZ_CP196839.1, from coordinate 1,554,460 downwards.
CGAGCAGCGTTAAGTCCTTATTAATCTCCGCGCTGGAAACCGCACTGAATCGTTATTTAGCGCTGGACAATCACATCGAACAGTATCTAACGCCCATGACCGGCAAAGTCATCGCCCTGCATGTGACGTCTTTCGACAGCAGCCTGTATCTTTGCCCTACCGCGCAAAGCATACAAATTCTGGAGAGCTATCCGGGCAGCGTGGACGCCACACTCAGCGGCTCGTTGTCGGCGTTGGGCTTGATGGGCCTTAGCGCCACCCCCATGCGCTCGTTGTTTAAAGGCGAAGTCCGCATCGACGGCGATACCCAAGTCGCCCGCCGCTTGCAACGCCTCTTCGAAAAACTGGACATCAACCTGGAAAGCAAAATCGCCCGTTATACCGGCGACGCCTTTGCCCAACGCTTGGGCCAGTTGTTCCGCGACAGCCGCGACTGGACCCAGCACACCTTGACCACCTTTCGCTTGAACCTGGAAGAATTCCTGCAAGAAGAAACTCGCGAGCTGCCGGCCAAATCGGAAGCCGAGTTATTTTTCCGCGACATCGACACCTGCCGCAGCGACTGCGACCGCCTCGATGCCCGCCTCGACCGCCTGGAAAACTCGCTCCACTCAACATCCGCGCCTCAATAACAAGGACCTGCCCCGTGATTCGCCCGAAAATTCTGATGCGCCTCATCCATATCAACTGGGTGATGATGTTCCATGGCTTGGATGAAATTGTTTTAAAAACCCATTTATTTCGCCCCATCCGTTATATCGCGTTTTTATCGCCAAATTATTGGACCAGCAACTCCCGCGAACCGCGCGGCGCCCGCATCCGTAAAACCCTGGAAGACCTGGGGCCGATTTACGTCAAATTCGGCCAAACCCTGTCCACCCGCAAGGATTTACTGCCGGAAGACATCGCCGAAGAACTGGTCAAACTGCAAGATAAGGTGCCGCCGTTTTCCGCTGACACGGCCCGCAAAATCATCGAACAACAACTGGGGCAATCGATAGAAGAGGCCTTCGCAGAGTTCGATCCGCAACCACTGGCCTCGGCCTCGGTCGCACAAGTACACACCGCCACGCTGCACACCGGCGAAAAAGTCATCGTTAAAGTCTTGCGGCCGGACATCGAAGACAAAATTCATTCCGACGTCGGCTTGCTCTACGAACTGGCGCGACTGGCGGAGCGCTTCTGGAGCGATGCCCGCCGCCTGCGGGCGATGGAAATCGTTGCCGAGTTCGAAAAAACCATTCTCGATGAACTGGATCTGGTGCGGGAAGCCTCCAACGCCAGTGCCATCCGCGCCAATTTCAAGAACTCCGAGATGCTCTACATTCCGGAAATTCACTGGCCGCTGACCCGCCGCAAAGTCTTGGTGATGGAACGCATCTACGGCATTCCGGTCGGCGACATCGACGCCCTGCGCAAAGGCAATGCCGATTTCAAAAAACTGGCCGAGCGTGGCGTGGAAATCTTTTTCACCCAAGTCTTTCGGGATAATTTCTTCCACGCTGACATGCATCCGGGCAATATTTTCGTGCAATTGCCGGACAAATACTTGGCGGTGGATTTTGGCATCGTCGGTAGCCTGTCCAGCTCCGATCAGCGTTATCTGGCCGAAAATTTCCTGGCCTTCTTCAACCACGACTACCGGAAAGTGGCGCAAATGCACATCGAATCCGGCTGGGTGCCGGCGACGACACGAATCGAAGAATTCGAAGCGGCAATCCGTAGCGTCTGCGAACCGATTTTTGAAAAACCGCTGAAAGACATTTCCTTCGGCTTGTTACTGCTAAGACTGTTCCAAACCGCCCGCCGCTTCGACATGGTCGTACAGCCGCAACTGGTCTTACTGCAGAAAACCCTGCTGAACATCGAAGGCCTGGGCCGCCAGCTTTATCCCGATCTGGACTTATGGCAAACCGCCAAACCGTTCCTGGAAAACTGGTTCAAGGAGCGCGTCGGTCCAGGTAAAAAGATCAAGGAGCTGTTTGCCAAATTCCCGGAAATCACCGAGCAAATCCCGGAAGTCCCCGGCCTGGTATTCCAAGCCCTGCAAAGCGCCGCGCACATGCAGCAGCAACTTCAGCAGCAGCAAAAAGACATGCTGGAGCTACGCAAACAACTTAAACGCAATAATACCCGCACGTTGCGGGCTATTCTCAGTGCGGCGGTGTTGATTGCGGCGGCGATAGTGTTGCAGTCGCCGTTGTTGGGGGGGTAAGTTGCCGCTTATCCCTGCGGAAGCATCTGATGGGTAATTTGCAAGACAGGGACGATAGACAAAAGGAAATATGCATTAATAAACATATATTTATCGGGAGAATATATGATATGTGGTAGATATACAGTTAACCATCAAATTACTTGTTAGAGGCTAAACATCTCGTGTCGCATATCCCTCTCCCTTTTCTGAGCTTCGCTGCTGATATCTTGGCCGATACCAGCCGAGGCTTGAGTGGAAACGAAGTTGTGAAATCCTTTAACGCTTACGCTGTCGAGTACAACATCAATATTCCTCATGCGGCGTATCCGTTTGAGGCCCCAAACAAGCGAACGGCGCTGCTAGAAAATCTGAAGTGTTTCCCTCCCCCTCTTCAGTTCAAAATTATTAGAGAGTTGTGTGATCACCGAATCTTCTCCAACAAGCAATACGACGAGCTGAAATCACTAAAGGTAAAGCTAGTCTCCCAATTCGCGCACCTCGCACCAAAAGACGAATTTTCTAAGCTTAACGAGACACTCACCGAAGAAACGCGCCACTGGCTCGACAGCTTCCCTAATGCACTAGAGTTGTACTTGCAGGCAATTCAAAAATACAAACACGGAATCTTTAGCAGAAACTTGCTTGATGATCTCCGACTCAGTTTGGAACTATTGCTGAAATGTGTTTTTAAAAACGATAAGTCTCTCGAAAATCAGCTCGGCAATGTCGGTAGTTTCGTCAATGAGGCCGGAGGTTCGAAAGAATTCTCGAATATGTTCTCGAAGCTGATCGACTACTACGCGAAATACCAAAACACATACATCAAACACGATGACGCTGTGGTGGAGGAAGAAATCGAGTTCGTGTTTGAAATTTCATCATCTTTTATGCGCCACATAATTCGGCTTCATGCAAAGTCACCAAGCCTATAACATAGCGATCAACCTCCCTCCATTCGGTCGCTGGACGCTAAGAGGTAAAGGCGCGCAGCCCTTAGGGCGCATTAGCGACAGCGCAATGCGCCGAATGAACATCACATGGCGCAATAGCCGTTGGTTTTTATGCCCACCCGTTTAATAGGCTTTCGTGTTTGGTGTCGCTAACGCGACGGCTGATTTTAATGTCGGGTCTCGGCCCGACAGCCGAGATACCTTTCTTTGCTTGTCCAAAGAAAAGTATCCAAAAGAAAAGACACCCGGATGCCGCTTAGCTCACTCGGCACATCCCTGTGCCTCGCCCTTCGGGTGCAATGCATGCAAATCGGCTATCCTGCCGATTTGTCCTGCGCTCCTCGCTTTTGAACGGGGTTGCCGAAAGGGGCTTCCTGCCCCTTCGGCAACGCGCCGCATCCCTGCGGCGCCCCTAACGGGCTGAACCGTTCAAAAGCTCCGGTGCTCGGCGCGGCATACGGGGAGAAAACCATCCCGGTTATCGGTGGGCTTTCGAGAGACCGTAGGGCGCATTAGCTTTAGCGTAATGCGCCGAATGAATCGACACACGGCGCAATGCCCGTTGGTTATTGCGCCCTACGAGCTGTTCGAACACATGTTGGCAATCCCTTAATCACTCTGGGCGTGTGCTATCTCGCAAATGGTCCAAACGATGTTTCGCATACCCCTCGTTCCTCCGAATACGCTTCGCTATTCGCAGCTACGCCACTGATTTTTCACCGCGAGGAGAAACCCGGCTAGCCATTTTCGATGGCTTGGAAGACAGTCATAAGGAAATACATTCTATAAAACATAGGCTTATTGCAGCCAGATCGGATTCGTGCTAGATGTGCAGTTAACTATCTAATTCTTTGTTGGGCATCAAAATGGAAAATGTTTCAATGCACTCACAAGTCACAGCAATCGGATTTGTCGAAGCCGTTCGGCCTCATGCGGAAGATGATTTTTGGGGAGGAGAGGAAGCGTGTATTGCGCTGACGTCGGAATTTACTTTTGAGGCATTGCAAGGGATTTCTGATTTTTCCCATGTCGAAGTACTGTTTCTTTTCCATGAAGTCGAGCCATCAAAAATTGTCAAGGGCGCGCGCCACCCTCGGAACAATAGCGCGTGGCCAGCCGTAGGCATCTTCGCGCAACGTGGTAAGAATCGGCCAAACCGCATCGGCAGCACGATCTGCCGTGTGATTCGTGTGGAAGGAGCGAAGCTTTTCGTCGCTGAATTGGATGCCATCAATGGCACGCCAGTGCTCGACATCAAACCCGTCATGGCTGAGTTCCTGCCACGCCAGAAAGTTCATCAACCAGTCTGGTCACATGAACTAATGCGTGACTATTGGCTGCACAAGTAGTCCTCCAAGGCCTTATGGCGCATAGGCGTTAGCGGAATACGCCGGATGAATCGACACGCGGCGCAAGGCGTGTTGATTATTTCGCCCTACGAGCAAAATCCAAAAGAAACGTCAAAGCCCTTTAAGCTCGCGACGGGGTTTCCCCGTATGCCGCGCCGAGCACCGGGGCTTTTGGTGGGAATAGCCCGAAGGGGTGCGGCAGGGATGCCGCACGTTGGCGAAGGGGCAGGAAGCCCCTTTCGCCAACCCCCGCCAAAAGCTCTGGAGCGCAGGAAACAAGCGGCATCCGGGTGGCTTTTCTTTTGGTGACTTTTCTTTGGCCAAACAAAGAAAAGTTACTCGGCTGTCGGGCCGAGACCCGACATTAAAACAACCGTCGCGTTAGCGACACCTAAAGCCCCCCGCTCGCCTCGATACAGACTTTTAAGTGCAATTTCCCCCAGTTTGAATTAGCATCGTCCAACCATTTCCTTAAAGCCCCAGCACCTTGTATCAGCAATACTTCAATTTCAGCGAATTGCCTTTCTCGATCTCGCCTGACCCGCATTTCATGTTCATGAGCGAGCGGCATCAGGAAGGTTTGGCGCATTTGCTGTACGGCATTAATCAGGGCGGTGGCTTCGTCGCTTTGACGGGCGAAGTGGGCACCGGCAAGACTACGTTGTGCCATTGCTTGCTGCAGCAATTGCCCGAAAATGTGGATATTGCCTTGATTTTGAACCCTAAATTAACGGCACAGGAATTACTGGCGACAATCTGCGACGAATTGGGCATCAGCCATGCCGGTTTCGCGGCCAAACAGCTGATCGACGCCATCAATCAATACCTGCTGGCCGCTTATGCGCAAGGCCGGCGCACGGTATTGTTGATCGACGAAGCGCAGAACCTCAGCTTGGACGTATTGGAGCAAATTCGCCTGCTGACCAATCTGGAAACCAGCAAAGCCAAGCTGTTACAGATCATCTTGGTTGGGCAGCCGGAACTGAATGCGTTGCTGGCCCGCCAAGACTTGCGCCAGCTCAATCAACGTATCACCGCCCGCTATCATTTGCTGCCGTTGTCGCTGGACGAGACCCGTGCATATATCCGGCATCGCTTGCGGGTCTGCAAAGGCAAACATCGCCTGTTCAATCCTGCGGCCATCCGCAAGATTTACCACTATTCGCAAGGCGTGCCGCGCCTGATCAACATTCTGTGTGACCGGGCCTTGTTGGGCGCTTACGCCACTAATGCGCGGGAAATCAACCCGGCGATTATTCGCCGAGCTGCACAGGAAGTGTTAGGGTCGGTAACAGCCAAACGCCGCTGGTATGGCGCAACCGCCGCGATTTTGGCAGTCGGCGCTTGGGCGGGATCGCAGTTTTGGTCGCCGCCGATGCCCGTTGTTGAACCGGCCAAACCGGTTGTTACCCAACCGACCGTGCTGCCGGCGCCGCCCATCCCCGCCGCCAAGCCGGTCAGTTTTGCCGATCAGCTGGATCAGGCCGGCCTCAGCTTTGCCGAAGCCGTGACCGAGTCGCTAAAGACTTGGCATCTATCCGCCCCCGCAGGCCGCGCAGCGGATTGCACCGCGGTGGCCGCTCTGGGTTTGAATTGCTTATTCGGCAAAGCAAATTGGCAAGAACTCCTGAGCTTAAACCGGCCGGTGATTCTGGCTTTTTCCGACCCGAGTGGCGGCAAACGCTATGTATTGTTGACCGGCGTTGACCATGATTCGGCGATTATCCGTTTGAAGGACACCATCAACATCCCGCTAGCAGAGCTTTTAACCCTCTGGGACGGCAATTATTTGTTGCTGTGGCGGCCGCCGCATCCAGGGGTCACGGAAATCGCTCCCACGCAGCAATCCGCAGCAGTGCTCTGGCTGCGCGAACGGTTAAGTAAAATCACCGGCAAACCTGCCGGCGACATGGCTTCCCGAATTTTCGATGAAACGCTGAAAGCCGAGTTGTCTAGTTTCCAACGCCGGCAACATCTGACGCCCGACGGCATAGCCGGCGCCCGCACCCTGATCCATCTGGATAACCAAAGCGGCGCCTCTACTGCGCCTCATTTGGCAATCACCACTCGTTAGGCTTGTTGATATGTCTTACATCTTGAACGCATTGCGCAAATCCGAACGAGAACGCCAAGCCATGCAGCCCGACTCGGTGACCAGCCGCATCGCTATCGAGCAAACGCCGGAACGACACGGCCTGACTAAGATCATCGTGGCGCTGGTCCTGTTGAATTTGGCGATTCTGGTCTATTTTCTGGGCATCGCGCCGCAGGCACCCGCAGACAAAGTGCAGCCCCTGGCCAATATCGAAGAAGCGGCGCCGTTGATCGCGAAAGCAAATCCACAATTGCAGGCCGATAGTCCACCGAAACCGGCAAAGCTTGCCCCCACGCCCAAAACTGAGCCGCCTCGCAATCCGACGTCGGCAGCCGAGAAACTCGCCGCTAACACAAAACAAGCGGTTGAGCCGGTCGAGAGGGTTAAACCGGCCGTTGCGCCAGCGCAGCCGGTTAAGCCCTTACCGACGGTAACCACCGCTGCAGCGCCGGCTAGCAAGCCGACAGCCGAGATAGAACGACAATCTAAACTTGTTCCGCAACGCATCGAAGAACCCAGTGAACAAGCCGTAGCGAAAAAACCGGAGCCAGTCGCGCTAGCAAGTCCACAAAACGACTTGCCCACTTTACAAGACTTACCGCCGGAAGTGCGCCAGTCGTTGCCAGACCTACCGATTAATGTATTTAGCTATTCACCCACACCGGCGGAGCGTTTCGTGATGATAGACATGGTCAAATACGTACCCGGCCAGACGATCAAAGACCAGTTGGAACTGAAGGAAATAGTGGAGGACGGGATCATCGTCCGTTATCAGGGCCGGGTGTTCAAAATCAAACGCTAATAGCAGCTGGCGGAATGCCTAACGCCTTCCGCCCGGCCCATTGAACTGGGTTGCAGCCAAGCTCAAAAACTATATTTGGCTGAAAACTGCACCCGCTGTAACACGCCATCCCGACCATCGATCAACTCGCGCGTCGCATAAGTGTATTCCACGCCAAACATAGCCTGGCTGACCGGGCTCCACAGCAAATTGGCATGCACGGATTGCACCTGACGGCTCAGCACCGTATTTGCGTAACTGGGGTAATCCGCCTGCGCAAAACCATAGGTAACATTAGACCGCCATTGCTTATCCCACCAATGCTGATAAGACAACATGCCGCCGTAGGCATTGACCAGCTCGATAGCGCCATGTTGATCGAGCGCCGCATCGGCGAAGGTGTTATTGGTGGACACGTAGCGCCCGTCGCCTTTGCCGTAATGCGCCATAAAGCGCATATTATCCAAACCGTAGGTACTTATCCGTCCGGCCAAGTTAACCCCGCCGCCCCACTCGGCTTGTCGATAACCGGTCGTGCCATGGGTATAGCGCAACTGCCTGCCGACCGCCGCCAAAGACACATTACCCCAATCCGGATTCAGGTTGAGCCTAGCCATCAAATCCGGATAACGATCAGCGTTGGGCGTCGTGTAATACCCCGCATCCAAATTGGGATTAGTGCTTTTACTGGAAGAAGGCTCCAGCGCACTATCGACCCATAAACGACTGCGCGGCGCCTCCAATGCCACTTGCCACTCCATCGGCGTATCCAGCCAAATAAACGGCTCGCTCCAGCGCACCAAAGGATCGCGCAGGCTCGCGACAGCGCCAGCAGAGCCACCCACATCCAACGTATCCGGCAATGCGGATACGTTGAGAAAGGTGGTCCAGGTTTGTCCGGCCAGGAAATGACCGATGGAGCCGTAAGCATGGCGCAAACGCGGCGTGTATGTGTACGTTGCCGGATCACCGTAAAAGTCAAACTCGATATAGGTGTTGATGTCACCCCAGTCAGTCGTCGGGGTAAACGATTTGAACCACAAGCGGCTTTCTTTGCTATGGAACGCAATTTGGCCGCGTTCGCCGGCCGCACCCACCGGGATTTGCGCCATCGCTAATTGCTGGTCGCCCAGCCTGTCTCGCCCGGCGCTGACGCTGTTAAACAAGGTGTCCATTTTCACGAACCCGCCCAAACCCACTGAAGTATCGGTGCCAGGGATTTTAAACGTGCCTTTCACATCGCCAACCGTCACCGCCGGCTTCTCTTTGGCCTTATCGCTCACTGAAGCGGAACCGGTGCCGCCCGTCGCTACTGTTGTCGGTGACGCCACTGCTTGCACCGTATTGCTGACCAGTGCCTTGCCGGCGGCAACTTGCTCGGCGCGGACATGCTGCAACTCCTGCTCCAGCTGTTCGATCCTGGAATTGGAACGCTCAACCTGGCTCTGTAATTGAGTCACCTGCTGACTCAAGGCTTTCAGCAAGGTCTTGATGTCTTCGTCGGCGGCTTGCGCGGGATTGACCATCCAACAGCACAGCACCATGAGACATAGTTGTAGAAATTTGCTCATCTTCTAGCCCCCCAGTTTTCTGAATAAGGCATGACAAGAGGTACAGGTGGTGTTGATTTCATGCAGACTATCCGGAATCGCATCTATATGATTTTGCTCGGCAAGCTGCTGCAATTGGCGCATCTCTTCCCGCAGCTTGCCGGCCAGGGCCAGAAACGTGGTTTGTTCGGCCGCGTTTAACTGCAAACCGGGCATACGGGCAATCATGGTCTCGACAGTAGCCGCCAAATCCTGCGCTGCTTCGCCGATTTGCCGTGAATATTTGCGGCGCTCCACGTCTAATTGCTGCTCGGTCATAAACCGCTCCTGCATCAGGCTGTTCATCCGGTCCATCAGTTCATGCAAGCGATTGTCCCGCACCGCATGCAAGGCCGGCTGGCCGGTTTGGCGGCGCCCCCCCTCTAAGTACGCATACTGATTATTTTGGCTACAAGCGCTCAACATCAATAGTAGTGCGGATAGATACAGCGTTTTCATGTGTTGCGCTCCGGTTCGATCAATCTGCAAGATGCGGCGCTCAGCCGCATCCTGGCCTGGTTTAAGTTTACCCGATTCCTGTGTGGATATTTTTTCAGCCGCCATCTAGGGTAGCGTCTGCAGTTTAGGTATCATGCTGCTTCCGTTCTTCCGACAGGATCCCGCCTATGTCACTTTTAGATTCGCTGTCCCAGCACACGGTAATGTTGCCGGATGAACTGCGGACTTTGGCCTCCGACTTTTGCACCAAGCTCGACGAAAAGCTTAGCCAAGAGCAACGCCAGGTTTTCGACAACGAGGTATTTTGCGCTTCGGTACTAAAAGTTTGTGTTTGCAGCCAATTTATCAGCGAAAGCTGGCTGCGCCATCCCGATCTGATTCCAGAGCTGGTGACATCCACCGATCTATTCGCCCCGCTGCGCCGCGCCGATTATGCCGCCGCATTGCAACAGAGCGGCAATGCCGATGGCGAACCTGCCCTGGCCAGGCAATTGCGCGTGTTCCGCCGCCGGGAGATGGTCAGAATCGCCTGGCGCGATCTGGCCGGCTGGTCCGATCTGGACGAAACGCTGTCGGATTTAACCGCCTTGGCAGAGGCCTGCATTCAAACCGCGCTGGATTTTTTATACCGGCAGGCTTGCGCGCGCTGGGGCACACCCACGCTGGCCGACGGCACGCCGTTTAACATCGTGGTGCTGGGGATGGGCAAACTCGGCGCCTGGGAATTGAATTATTCCTCCGACATCGACCTGATTTTTGCTTACGCCGAAGACGGCGTCCTCACCGAGAAAAAGGAAATCAGTTACGGCGAATTCTTCACCCGCATCTGCCGCTCGCTGGTAAAAATGCTGGACGAGATTACCGTGGACGGTTTTGTGTTCCGCACCGACGTGCGTTTGCGCCCGTTTGGCGACAGCGGCCCGTTGATCATGAATTTCGACGGCATGGAGCATTACTACCTGACCCAAGCCCGTGAATGGGAACGCTATGCCATGATCAAGGCCCGGCAAGTGGCCGGCGATTTCCATACCGGCAAACACCTGGCCGCATTAATCAAACCGTTTGTCTATCGCCGCTATCTGGATTACGGCGCGTTCGAGGAATTACGCTCGTTAAAATTCCAAATCGCCCAGGAGCTAAAACGCCGCGACCGCGCCGACAATGTCAAACTCGGCCCCGGCGGCATCCGCGAGGTAGAGTTCATCGGCCAAGCCTTTCAGTTGATTCGCGGCGGCCAGGACGTCGCCTTGCAGCAACGTGAAATCCAAACCATCCTCAGCGTTCTGGAAGAGCTGGGGTTGATGATGGTCGAGGATGTGGCCACCTTAAAATTTGCCTACCGGTTTTTACGGCGCGTGGAAAACCACATCCAGCAATACCAGGACAGACAAACCCACGACCTACCCGCTAACCCGCTGGTACAACAAATTCTGGCCTATTCACTGGACTTTGAGGATTGGAGCGCGTTCAAAGCCGAACTGGACCAGGTCCGCGAGTCGGTGCAGGATATTTTCGAGCAAGTGTTTTCGCTCAGCGAACAGGACAATAAACAGCAAAGCGCGCGCTTGATATGGGCCAGCCCCGCGGACAACGAACTGGCGCTGGAAGCACTGGCCGACTATGGCTTTGCCGATCCGCTGAACATCCAAAAAGCCCTCGTCGATTTTAAAGAATCGCACGCGATTAAACGCATGACCAGCAAGGGGGCCGGGGTGTTGGACCGGTTAATGCCGCAACTGATAGAACAAGTGGCAAACAGCGAAAAAAGCGATGCGACCTTGCTGCGGATTCTGGATTTATTCGAAGCCGTAGCCGGCCGCAACGTCTATCTAGCCTTGCTGGCCGAAAATCCGGACGCGCTGAATCAGCTGATCAAGCTGGCCGCAGCCAGTCCGTGGATTTGCGAATATCTGTCCCTGTATCCGATTCTGTTCGACGAACTGCTGGATACCCGTTCGCTGTACGACCCGCTGCAAAAACAGGCCTTGCGCGAGGACTTGCAGCGCGAACTGGCGCGCGTCGATACCCAGGACAGCGAACAACTGATGATTGCGCTGCGCCAGTTCAAGCATCTGAATGTGTTGCGGGTAGCCGCAGCCGACATCATGGGCGTGATACCGGTCATGATCGTCAGCGATTACCTGACCTGGACCGCCGAAGCCATTCTGGAGCAGGTGTTGCAATGCGCCTGGCAAATGCTGGTCAGCAAGCACGGCCACCCGCCCGGCACCGGCCCCGATCCGCAAAACTTTGCGATCATTGCCTTCGGTAAATTCGGCGGCATCGAACTGGGCTACGGCTCGGATCTGGATTTGGTATTTTTATATGCCTGCGCCGACGGCGACGCGCAAACCAACGGCGAAAAACCGATCAATGCCGGCCAGTTTTATTTACGTCTGGGCCAAAAAATCCGCCACATTCTGGATACCAAAATGCTGTCCGGCATCCTCTACGAAGCGGACTTACGCTTGCGGCCCAACGGCGATTCCGGCTTGCTGGTCACGCATATTGACCATTACGAAGCGTATTTAAAAAACGAAGCCTGGACCTGGGAACATCAAGCCTTGGTGCGCGGCCGTTTCGTGGCCGGCGACGAAAGTTTGAAACACAGCTACAAAGCCATCCGCGGCCGGATTTTAGCCTTACCGCGGGATCGCGAAGAACTGAAAACCCAGGTGCGGGAGATGCGTGAAAAAATGCGCGACAACCTGGCCCCCAAAGACCCGTCGATATTCGATCTAAAGCAAAGCCAGGGCGGCATCGCCGACATTGAGTTTATCGTCCAGTTCGGCGTCCTCGCAGAAACCGCGCAGCAGCCCAGTCTGGCAACTTACACCGACAACGTCCGCCTGTTGGAAGGTTTACAGCAGCACGGTTTTATCTCGCCAGCCGATGCCGCCTTGCTAAAACAAGCTTATTGCGCCTACCGCGATTACGGCCACCATCAGGTTTTGCAAGGCCTCAGCGCCACCGCGCACGGCGACGAATTTCAAGAACTGCGCAAGGAAGTGGAGCGGATTTGGCAGCAGTTTATGCTCTGATACTGAGCTAAAAAATGTAGGCGGCGAATTCCTCGCCCTAAACTCTAAGACTTGGAGAAATTTATGAAAGCTTGGTTACTGCTATGTTTGGCAGCGTTCTCGACCGCCCTGGCCGCCAACGGCAAGCCCGGCAAGTTTGATGGCTATGTGCTGGCCTTATCCTGGTCGCCCACCTATTGCGAGGAACAGCCCAAAGACCGCGAACAGTGCGGCAAGAAATTGGGTTTGGTGCTGCATGGCCTATGGCCGCAATACAACGTCGGCTATCCAAGCTTTTGCACCAAGGAAGCCTACGCACCTAGTCAAGCTCAAGCGTTTCCTGAGCTTTATCCGTCCGAATTTCTGTTCGAACACGAATGGGAAAAGCACGGCACCTGCTCTGGATTAACCCAAGCCGGTTATTTTCAATTATCGCAAGCACTGAAAAGCAAAGTCGCCATCCCGGAGGCCTACCAGCGGCCGCAAAAACCTTTCCGAACCACGGCGGACGGCTTGAAAAGCGCCTTTACCGAGGCCAACCCGTGGCTGAAGGAACAGGCCATCGCCCCATTCTGCAGCGGCGGCGGGCGGTTTTTCAAGGAAATGTTCGTGTGTCTGGATAAGGGCGGCGCGACCGCTAGTTGCAGCGCCGACGTGGTTAAAAGTGCGGCGAAATCTTGCGGGCAAAAGGATTTTTTGGTGCGGAATATTAAATAGCTGCGGGGGCTTTACAGCGATTTCTTGACGCTTGCCAGCCTCGCAACCGAGGGTTAACAGACCTAAACTTGTCATCCACTCTATCTAAACGGAGACGGCCATGCGTAGCGAAATTAATATCAGCCCCAAGGGCTTGCAAGTCAGAGCGATCGCCGGTACCTACGTGGTCTTGTTGGCATTTACCTGCCCGAAAACCTATTGCAGCGGCTTAATCGGTTTCGGCATCCGCCGCGAAGACCATGAAAACGGCGAAATCACTTGGCTGCGCGGCTTAAAGCGCTTCGACCTGCCCGGCGACGACGGCTCTAGCGTCAGCAGCCGTCATCACCCGATCCAGAAATTTCATTGGGGTGACTACACTACCAAGCCTGGGCGCAGTTATACCTACACCGTCCATGCGCTGACCGGCAAACCGGGCGCGTTAAAGACTTTCGATTCGGTAGCCGTGCAAGTCAATTGCGAACAACCCACCGCCATCGGCAGCCAAGGTCATGCTGTGCATTTCAACCGCAGTGCGGCTGCCAGCCAAGCTTTTGCATCGCGCTTTCCACATTTGCCGGCCGGCGAGATTGTCGATGAAAATGCGCGCCGCTGGCTGTCGCGCGGCCTGGAGGAGGCCTTGATCGCCTATATAGACGCGGCCAAAGCCAAACAGGGCTTACATTTATTTTTATACGAATTTGCCAAGGACGCATTTTTCGAGGCACTTAAACGCGCGAAGCAACGCAAGGTCAGGCTGGAGATTTTGTACGACGGCTTGCTGGACGCCAAAGGCGACGGCCCTTCACTCGACGCGCTGCCGCAGATCAAAAAATACGGTTTGAAAAGCGTCTGCAAAGCCCGCACCGGTGCCGGTTTGAATATCTCGCATAACAAATTTATGGTGTTGAGCAACGGCAAAGGCAAACCGCTGTCGGTGTGGACCGGCTCGACCAATTTCACCGATAGCGCGATTTACGGGCAATCCAACGTCGGCCACGTCATCAGTGATGCCACAGCCGCCAAACAATATTTCGAGTGGCATCAAACCGTCTGGAAAAACCCCAGCTTGCCCGGCGCCGACTCGCGGAAAGTCGCGATGGGTTTAACCCAACCGCCGACCACGACCGCGACGGGTTCGCATCTGGTACTAAGCCCACGCAAATCCACCGAAGCCATCAACGAATGCGCGGAATGGGTAACGGCAAGCAAACGCCTGATTTGCTTTACCGCGCCGTTTGCCATGCACGACGACCTGGAAGCGGCCCTGGCCGCAGCGCCTGCTCACGTCTTGGGCTTGTTGAACACCCGCAGCGTAGTCGGTCAAGCCTTGCACGACGCGCCCAACACCCAATTGGCGGCCAGTGCCGCTATAGATGAAAAATCCATTTTGGAGCAATGGCAAGGCCGGCTGCTGGCCGAATCCAAACATCATTCCGGTGTGCATGTGCATACCAAAATCCTGCTGGTAGATCCGCTTTCCGACAAGCCCTTGGTCGTCACCGGCTCGGCCAACTTCAGCACCAATTCCTGCCGTTACAACGACGAGAACCAGCTATTCATCATCGGCGACACAGCGGTCGCCGACGTGTATTTGGGCGAGTTCATGCGTATGTTCGATCATTACTATTTTCGCGACTATGTCAGCTGGACCGCCAAACAAAAGAAAACCGATCCCAAAGCCGGCTTTCTGGACCCTACCGACCAATGGGCTTTGCGATTTTTCGACGGCGGCGAGCGCGAGGCGGCAAGGTTGGCGTTTTTTTAGTTGAGTTAGGCAAGTCTTTAGCGAACCAATTGTTTGGATTAAGTGGCATTCAATGGGCCTCTTTATCCTGAATACAGACGGGCGGTCAATTCCAGGGATTCGGCCTTTCTGATTGTGGGATAATGGAAACGCCGCCTTTGAGGCGGCTTTTAGACCAAGAATGAAGAGGAATCGCCGGTGGCGACAGAGAAAGAGTTGTTGAAGAAGTTTTTAGACCCGCTGAAGGTATGCAAGCGGTACAAACCAAAGTTTGGACAGGGAAATAAAGAAGAAGGCGTATCCCTTCCGCAGTTTCTTGACTTGTACGGGGCCGACCCGTTCTATGCGTGGTGCGGCCTGAATTCTGAACTGATGTATGCAGCCCACAAAGCCGCAGGCGGTATGACCTCGGTGTACCGGCAAATCGGCAAGGGGTGCGAGAACCTTTTTCGTGAAATCATCATCGATGCCACGGGCTACACGGACAGGAACAGCGCCACATGGTCCTACAAGACTAAGACGAGCGCAGGGAAAGACAAAACACTCTCGCTTGATGGTCGCCTCCAATTCGATGACATTACGAACGCTGCGGTGAAGGCACGGGTGAACGAGTGGGTTGCCGAATACTGCCGAATTCTTGGTGCGAAGATCCCCGACCACGGCGCGGTGTTCGAGGTTCGTCAGGGGTACAAGAGCAAGGATAGTAAACGGCAGAACGGCGATATCGACAACATCGCCGTAGCTTGGGCACAAGGCTACATGCCCGTGTTTGCCATCTTCTCCGGTCAGATTGACGGTGATTTGGTCCTTCGCTATCAAAACAGCCGAGGTGGAGTTTTGGTCGGTCGTGCAGACGACGCATCGACCGCATCCCTGTTCGCCTTCTGCAAGGAGGTCTTGGGCTTTGATCTTGCCGACTTTTTCAAGCGCAACTCCCCCGCAATCCAGAAGGAAGTCCAAGAAGCGCTGGAAGCCTTGTTGAATGCTTGAAGTCACGCGCCATTCCGTTAAGCAACGCTCGGACCTCACGTTTAAGCATAACAAGTCGCTCGGTCGCCACGGCTGGCTCCGGCTTACTCCGGCCTACTCTGTAAAGCTGGTGAAGGAGATAATCGCCAGATTCCCCCCCAATATTGCGATTCTTGATCCGTTCTCCGGGACTGCGACCACGACACTTACGGCGGCGGAGCATGGCAACTCTGCGCTTTCATTCGACATCAATCCGTTCTTGATCTGGCTTGGCAATGTGAAGTGTCGGTCATACTCGTCTGATCACTTGGCCTTAGTGCAAGACGGTGCGCAACAGGCTATCGCTCGGGTTCCCGCCTTGATGAAGAAGGACAATTGGACCCCCCGCCTGTTCAACATCGAGCGCTGGTGGTCAGCCGATACACTCCAAGCTCTAGCGGCACTTCGGACAGGGCTTGTCGAAGTGTTCGGAGAGCCGGCGAAAGATCGAGCGACCGGGCTGGCGTGGGTGGCCTTCTGTCGGTTGGTGATAGAGACTTCTGCAGCCGCCTTCAATCACGTGTCCATGTCATTCTCGTCGGAGACGATAGACCACGAAGTCGAGCATGTGACAGACCTGTATCTAGTCATTCTCGATGCCGTGCTTGCCTCTAGCGGTACCCAGCTACGCGGCCAGGGGGCGGTTGTTGCGGTGGATGCCCGCGCTATTCCAGAAATGGGGCGGCGCTTCAACCTTGTCGTCACCTCCCCCCCTTATCCGAATCGCATCAGCTATATTAGAGAACTTCGCCCATACATGTATTGGATGAAGTTTCTTGAAGAAGCCCGAGAAGCGGGTGAGATGGATTGGAAGGCGATAGGCGGCACTTGGGGGATCGCTACAAGTCGCCTAAATGAATGGGGACCAAATGGCAAAGTGCTCCCGGAGGTTCTAACTGATGCGGTTGGACGCATCGCAAAGAGCGACGGCAAGAATGCTCAGCTCATGGCGACCTATGTGCTCAAGTACTTCTATGACATGCACCTGCATTTATCGTCGCTACCAAACGTACTGGAGCCGGGTGCAGAGCTTCATTACATTGTCGGCAATTCCAGCTTCTTCGGAAACATGGTTGATACCCCAGCGATTCTGACTGCCTCCCTGCTGATGCTTGGGTACGAAAACACTGATTCGATGGTCATACGGAAGCGGAACTGCAACAAGGCGCTTTTCGAGTATGACGTTACTGCTCGTTGGCCGGGGTAATTACATTTAGGATCAATTTGGGAGTATTCCTCCAACTCAAATTGCCTATTCAATGACAGCAAGCTGCGAGATGCCGGCCACAATCACTCGATTGTATGACCGCGACCGGCGGCAAAGGCCGTGTAATTAGCTTACAGGCTCAGCACTATACGACTGGAAAGGTCACAAACCTACCCCAGGGCCGTAGGGTGGATAAGCGAAGCGTCATCCACCTATTTGCGTTCCCATGGTGGATGGCGCTTCGCTTATCCACCCTACAATTTTTATTATTTGAATGGCCGATTTAAATTTTAAACCGACATTCAAGATAAATACACGAACTTCCGCGTTGGGTCGACTGCGACTACTTCCCTGCTTGATTGACGCTAACCAAAATCCGATACCTCATCTTTACCAAGCTTTACCTTCCCAGTATTGCCAAGCCCGATACCAAAGCATAAACTCCCTGCAGACTTGGCGGGCGGCTTGAGCTAGCGTTCCTGCATCCCGCCAAGCCATATCCTGCTATCCGCTGTCGAAGCCATCGCCACTACTGCCGGTCGGGAAACTATCCGTCATCCTCAAGTAGACATACATTATTGCCATGCAGCAATCGCTCGTTTCCTCCCCAAACCGCCGGCGTCTGCGCTGGCTTGCTCTGTTTTTATTGGCTATCGCGGTCGCAGTTGGCGGCTGGTATTTTGCCAAGCAACCCAAACACGCAAACCAGGACAAAGCCGATAGCGTGGAAGTAACGCTGGGCGATCTGGAAGAAAACGTCACCGCCCAAGGCAAGCTGGAACCCAAGGAATACGTGGATGTCGGTGCGCAGGTGACCGGCCAGTTGCAAAAAATCTACGTTAAAATCGGCGACAACGTCCAGGCCGGCCAATTGCTGGCGCAGATTGACCCACGGATCTACGCCGCTCGCGTTGCGGCCGACGAAGCCAATATCAAAAATTTGCAGGCGCAACTGGCCGGCCAGCAGGCGCAAGTGGTGTTTGCCCAACAACAATACGACCGCAACCGCGAACTGCTGAAAAGCCAGGGCGTCAGCGTCCAGGACTTTCAGAACAGCGAATTCACCTTGAAAAACGCCAAAGCTACCGCCGAATCGCTGCAAGCCCAAATCGAACAGGTGCAATCGACTTTAAACGGCGACAAAACCAATCTGGGTTTCACCAAAATCTTTGCCTCGATGGACGGCACCATGGTCGATCAGAAAGCCCGCGAAGGTCAAACCCTGAACGCCAACCAAACCACTCCCACCATCCTGCAACTGGCCAAACTGGATACGATGACAGTGCGCGCTCAAGTGGCCGAGGCCGACGTGATGCGCCTGCGTTCGGACATGCCGGTGTATTTCACCACGCTGGGTTCCGGCGAACGCCGCTGGCAAGGCGCGGTGCGGCAGATTTTGCCGACACCGGAAGTGATCAATAACGTGGTGCTTTACAACGTGCTGGTGGATGTCGATAACCGCGACCGGCAACTGATGACCGGCATGAGCACCCAGATGTTTTTTGTGCTGGGCAAGGCCGAACAAGTGCCGCTGATTCCTGTGAACGCACTGGGCCCACGCCAACGCAAGGAAGATAAAGCCAGCGGTCATGCTTACCAAATCAAAGTCCTTACCGAACAAGGCGTGCAAGACAAAATCGTCCAAATCGGCTTGAGAACCCGGCGCTTTGCACAAGTGCTGGATGGCCTGACCGTCGGCGACAAACTACAAATCAACGCCGGCATGGACGACAAGGCTAAAAACCGCAAAAACAATCAAGGCTATCCCGGCGCCGGAGTGCCCAGACTATGAGCACCCTGCCCCTGCTGCAACTTGAGCATATTCAACGCTTTTACCCCAACGGCGATGCCATCGTCCGCGCGCTGGACGATGTCTCGCTAAGCATCTGGCCCGGCGAATTTGTGGCGATCATCGGCCAGTCCGGCTCGGGCAAATCCACATTAATGAACCTGATCGGCTGTCTGGATAAAGCCGATGTCGGCAGCTACCAAGTGCTGGGGCAAAATGTCGCGGATTTAGACCCTGACCAACTGGCAGAGCTGCGCCGGGAAAGCTTTGGCTTTGTCTTCCAACGCTACAACCTGTTGAATACCGCAACCGCCACCGAAAATGTGGAAATTCCGGCCTTGTACGCCGGTCTACCTAAAGCCGAACGCCAGCAACGCGCCTTGCAATTGCTCGGCAAACTCGGTTTGGCAGAACGCAGCGGTCACAAACCCATGCAACTGTCCGGCGGCCAACAGCAACGGGTTGCTATCGCCCGCGCCTTGATGAACGATCCGCCGGTCATCCTGGCCGACGAACCTACCGGCGCGCTGGACAGCCAAAGCGGTACGGAAGTGATGGCCTTATTGAAAGCCTTGCATCAGGAAGGCCGCACCATTTTATTGATCACCCACGACGACAAAGTCGCCGCCCACGCCCAGCGCATCATTCATATCGCCGACGGCAAAATCGTCAGCGACGGCACCGCCAATCAAAGCGGACAGCGATTGGCACCGCCCCAGCACCGCGGCATCGGCGCGGCTGGGTTGCTGGCCGAACTGGGCGAAGCCGCCAAAACGGCGTTGCGCTCCTTACGCGCCAACTTGTTTCGTACCGCCCTGACCTTGCTGGGCATTGTGATCGGCGTCGCCGCCGTGGTCACCATGCTGGCGGTCGGCCAGGGTAGCCAGGAAAAAGTGTTGGATCAGATGCGGGCGATGGGCACCAACACCTTGTCGATTCGCCCCGGCCTGACCGGCTTTCGCGGCGGCGACGTGGCGACACTCACTTTGGCCGACGCCGAGGCGATTGCCGAACTGGACAATGTCGAATGGGCGTCGCCCGAGCGCAGCAGTCGCTTGACGGTGCGTTACGGCGCCGTCGATTACGCCACCAGCGTGCAAGGCGTCGCGCCGAGCATGCCGATGGTGCGCGACTGGCCGGTCGGCAGCGGCGACTTCTTCGACGAACGCGACCAACGCCGTTATGCGCCGGTGATGGTGCTGGGCGAAACCGTGCGCAAACTGCTTTTTGTGGAAGGCGAAGACCCTATCGGCCGCTTTGTGATGATAGGCAATATTCCGTTTGAAGTGATCGGCGTGATGTCACCCAAAGGCGCCGATGCGATGGGTAGCGATCGCGACGATGGGGTGTTTGTACCGATCAGCACCGGTTTGATTCGGCTGTTTGGGCAGAAATATCTGGGCGGCATTACCGTCAAAGTCCGCGACTTGAACCAGATCGACGCCACCCAACAAGCCATCAGCGACTTGTTGATCGCCCGCCATCAAACCGAGGATTTTCGCATCCGCAACATGGCTTCCATCATCGAATCGGCCACCGAAACCCAGAACACCTTTACCCTGATGCTGGGCATCGTCGCCGCCATTTCCCTGCTGGTCGGCGGCATCGGCGTGATGAATATCATGCTGGTCAGCGTCACCGAACGCACCCGGGAAATTGGCATCCGCATCGCCACCGGCGCCCGCCGCCGCGATATTTTGCTGCAATTCAATACCGAAGCGGCGGTGGTCTGCACCCTGGGCGGGCTGATGGGCGTATTGCTGGGCTTTGCTGCCGGTTATCTGCTGAAGTATTTCGAGATGGCGGTATTGTTCTCGCCGCTGCCGGCTATATTGGCCTTTTCCTGCGCCTTCGGCACCGGCTTGCTGTTTGGTTATTTACCGGCCCGCAAGGCCGCTCATCTGGACCCGGTCGTGGCCTTGGCGGCGGAATGAATAAAGTGGTTAACCTTGACTTCAGGGACTTTCTAACAGCTCAAAAAGACTCCTTCTCCCTTCAGCACCCGTGGGGCATAAAGGAGAAGGCTGGGATGAGGGAATCCAATCAACAGCTTACATCACCAAGGCTTCCCGGTTTCGTGGAAATGAAGACCTATGGCGATTCGAGAATACGTTTGATCAAGCCTGTGCGTTTGCTATTGGCCGGCACAGTACTGTTCGCGACCGGCTGCAATTTATTGACCGAATACCAAAGCCCCGTCGTGGAAACCCCCACACAATGGCGCGAAGCGGCCCAATCCAACACCGCCAACGTCGATCCGCAATGGTGGCGGGCCTTTGCCAGCGAGCAGTTAAACCGGTTGATGGCCGACGCGCTGGCCTATAACAACGACTTGAACGCCGCCCGTCAGCGGATCGAACAAGCCCGCGCCCAGGCCCGTATTGCCGGTGCCGGGCTGTGGCCGGCCGCCACCTTGAGCGGCGATTTTACCGATACCCGCAACAACGCCAGCGACACGCAAAAAACCAGCGGCCAGCTGGACATCGCTTACGAAGTGGATTTGTGGGGCGCCAACCGGGCCCGACGCGATGCCGGCAGCGCGCGGCTGCTCAGCCGGGTGTTCGCCCGCGATGCCTTGCAATTGGTGGTGATGGCCGATGTCGGCCAGGCCTATTTCAATTTGCTGGCTATCCAGGAGCGCCGGCAAATCGCCAGCGACTTTTTGGACACGGTTACTGCAATTCTGACCATCGTCGAAGCCCGGCAGCGGGCCGGTGCCGCTTACGAACTGGAAGTGGCGCAGCAGCGCACCGCCCAGGCCAACGCCCGCGCCAATCTGGACTTGCTGATGCAACAGCAAACCCTGGCGGAAAACACCCTGGCCATTTTACTGGGCCATCCGCCGCAACATCTGGTACTGGAACCGGCGCAATTCGCCGCACTGAGCGTGCCGGCAATCGCCGCCGAGCAGCCGGCCTCGCTGTTGCAACGTCGGCCCGACATCGGCCAGTTGGAGATGGAATTGATCGCCGCCAATGCCGACATCGCCGTGGCCCGCGCGGCGTTTTATCCCAAACTGCAACTCAGCCTGAGCAGCGTGTTGTCTAACCCGCAACCAGCCGGCGTCGCAGCCAGCCTGGCTGCCGGCCTGACCCAACCCTTGTTCCAGGGCGGCCGCCTGGAAGGCGCCCTGGGCAACGCCCTGGCAACCAATGCCGAATTGGTGGAAAACTACCGGAAAACCGTATTGACCGCGTTCAAGGAAGTCGAAGACGCGGCCACCACCTACGCCAACTCCAGCCGCCGCCTGCAAGCCCTGCAACACGCCGCCGCCCAAGCCAAACTGGCCTACGACATCTCGCAAAACCGCTACCGGCTCGGCGCGGTCGATTACCAGGCCCTCCTAAACGCGCAAAGCAGCTACCTGACCACCGAAAACAGCCGGGTACAGGCCAGACTGGACGTGCTGGTCGCCCAAGTGCAGATGTATAAGGCGCTGGGTGGTGGTTGGGCGTTGAGTGAGCAGAATACCGATTTATCGGCTGTGGCGCCGGGGCCTTAGCGGCAGATGGATTGGGGAAGATGTTACAGCCTTGCTAAATCTCGGAAAGGCAACTATTCTTCGGCGCTAGATTGGAATAATTGAAGGCACATTATGTGCACTCGGCTTGGCGTTTCTGTGAGGAAACCGGTGTTCCCCGGCTCGTTTTGCACGCAGAACAGCATCCGCATAATTCTCTACAAAACAATAATTTATCTAAATTAAAATAAGAACCACATGGTTACATTAACTAGATTATCGGACTAGCGTTGGCCTTTAAATTGCGTTGAGTACCTTTAGGAGTCTCATTTATGTCACCGCTTGAAGCTAAGCTCGTAGGGCGCATTAGCGATAGCGTAATGCGCCGCATGTTTGAAGGCCAACATACGGCGCAATACGGCTGCGCCTATTGACGCCCTACAATTGGACTTGTAACACGAAAACCGTAAGGCACCATAGCCAAAGGGCATTGTGCCGTATTTTAAAGTTACTCAAAGTCATATAAATCTCCGTCAATTCCTGCCCAATCTAACGGATAGACGCCCTTTTCAACCCATCGGTGAAAAGTCGAGTATGGCCAGTCTTTTACTTGTTTTACCCAACCATGTTTCACCGGGTTGTAATGGATATAATCCAAGTGGGCTTGAAAATCAGCTTCATCCGGTATCAGGTGTTCCCAATAACGCCGTTGCCATATTCCGCGTTCTCCCCGCTTTATTCTTACGGTCGATCTCCGTTCGGTTTTGGGTATTGCCTTGGAAAATCCAATTTTTATCAGCCGTATTCGCGTAGCGTAGTCGATGTCGTTTTCCGGCAATTCGATCAAACAATGCATGTGTTCGGTAATACCACCCAACCGTGAATTTTGAACGGGTGATGAGTTTTTACCGTTTTGATCGCATCTTTTAACGGTTGAATATGCCGAATCAACAGATCGTTACCATTCCTTTGTAACAAATTGATGGTAAAAAATAGGTATCGCCGGGGTGCCAAATTCTTCGGTAATCCATTTTTTATTTTCAATAGGAAGTTGATTAAATGCGGCGCAATGCCCGTTGGTTATTGCGCCCTACGTTGGACGCCCCAACACTTGCCGCCAGGCCGCATGTTCCTGAATAGTTGCCAATGCCGCTTGCAGCAAACCGGCACCCGGCTCGGTGCGATGCCAGGTGGAGGCACCGGAGGGATGCGGCAGCGGGATGACGTCGGTGTCGTGGCCGTGAAAATTCAGGCGGTGCAAACCGCCGATGACCTCGCTGAGCTTATCCACCTCCAGCATTTGCTGAATCGCCAGTTTGCCGACCGGGATGATCAACTTGGGCTGCAACAGCGCTACCTCCGCTTGCAGCCACCCCGCGCATTGCTGAATTTCCTGCGGATTGGGTACGCGGTCGCCGCCCTTGGGGTTTTTCCCCGGAAAGCAGCGGCACACCGCCGCCATATAGACCCGCTCCCGAAAACTGGCTTCGTCTAGCCCGATCTGGGCAAACCATTTGAACATCGTCTTACCCGCCGTCCAGGCAAACGGCCTGCCCAACACCCCTTCTTTATCGCCGGGTGCCTGACCGATTAGCAACACCGGCGACAATACCGGCTTGCCGCTGACCACCGGGCGGATCATGGCCGGGCAGCGAGTACAGGCCAGCAGCGCTTGACGGTGTTGTTGTAGCAAATGCTGTTGGTCGCTCATGATTGTCGGAATAAAAAAATTAAAAACATCCCTCACCCTAACCCTCTCCTTTATGCCCTGCGGGTACGGAGGGAGAGGGGACTTTTCGATCATTTCGCTCAAAGCGCCAGCTCGATGCCGACCGGGCAATGATCCGAGCCGAACACATCCGGCAGGATGAACGCATCGCTGATTTGCCCGAGCAGCGCCTGGCTGGTCAGTACGTAATCAATCCGCCAACCGATGTTTTTTTCGCGGGCATTGGCGCGATAGCTCCACCAGCTGTAGGCCACGGTATCCGGGTGCAGATGTCGGAAACTGTCGATCAGACCGGCTTCGACAAAATGACTGAAGCCGTCGATCTCGACTTGGGTATAGCCGGCGGATTTGTTGTAGTTGGCTTTGGGGCGGGCGATGTCGATGGCTTGATGGGCAACGTTGAAATCGCCGCAGGCAATCAGCGGTTTTTGGCTTTGCAGTTTCTGCATATAGGCCAGAAATTCTTTATCCCAGGTCTGCCGGTAATCCAGCCGCACCAGGCCGTCGCCGGAGTTGGGCACGTAGACATTCAATAAATAAAATTTTTCGAATTCCGCGACGATGATCCGGCCTTCCTGGTCGTGCTCGGCGATGCCCATGTCGTGCACTACCTGAATTGGCTCCTGCCGGCTTAATATCGCCACCCCGGAATAACCCTTGCGTTCCGCGGAGTTGGAGTACAGGTGATAGCCGTGTATATTTTCCAAAGCCTTGCTGACTTGCTCGTCTTGGGCCTTGGTTTCTTGCAGCAACACACACTCGGCATCGAGTTGGCCGAGCGTATCGGCAAAACCTTTATCTTGCACGGCGCGAATGCCGTTGACGTTCCAGGAGATGATTTTCATGTGGGGTTCCATTGGGATAGACCGAATTGACTGGGTATTTTACCGGCTTGCGCGCCGCAAAGGGGACGCGATATGAACAATTGGCGCCAGCGTAAACCCTGGTCGGCCGCGGACAACCTGCCGACAGAACAGTGCTTGCCCGCCACGTTGAGCTGGCCGCACCTGATGGCGCTGGGCGTGGGGGCGATTGTCGGCACCGGCATTTTGACCTTGATTGGGGTTGGCGCGGCCAAGGCCGGGCCGGGGGTGATCCTGGCGTTTGTGATTGCCGGGGCGATTTGCGCCTGCGCGGCCTTGGCTTATGCGGAGATGGCGACGCTGATGCCGGCCACCGGCGGCGCTTACACCTATGCCTATATCGTCATCGGCGAATGGGCGGCCTGGTTGGTGGGCTGGAGCTTGATTTTAGAATATTCGCTGGTGGTTAGTGCGGTAGCGGTGGGTTGGTCCGGTTACGCGGCGCCGCTGTTGCAGGAAGGCTTGGGCGTGCCGATGCAGTTGATGCAAGGCCCGGAACTCGGCGGGTTGATCAACCTGCCGGCGATTTTCATCATCCTGGTTGTCACCATGCTTTTGCTGATCGGCACAAAGGAAAGCGCCAGCGTCAATGCCTTGTTAGTGGTGGTCAAGCTCACCGCATTGCTGGTATTTATCGCGGTGGTGTTGCCGCTGTTCCAAGCCGAACATTTCCAACCTTTTATGCCGTTTGGTTTCATTAAAACCTTGGGCGCGGACGGCGTCGAGCGTGGCGTAATGGCTGCGGCGGCGATCATCTTTTTTGCCTTCTACGGCTTCGATGCGATTGCCACCGCGGCAGAAGAAACCCGTAACCCCGACCGCGATTTGGCGCTGGGTATCGTCGGTTCGATGCTGATCTGCGTGGCCATTTACGTCGTGGTGGCGGTGGCTGCACTGGGCGCCTTGGATTATCGGCGCTTCGCCGACAGCCCGGAGCCCCTGGCGCTGATTTTGCGCGAGTTGGGCAAACCTAACGCGGCACGCTGGCTGGCGGCATCGGCGGTGATCGCTTTGCCGACGGTCGTGCTGGCGTTTTTTTATGGGCAAAGCCGGATTTTCTTTGCGATGGCCCGTGACGGCTTGCTGCCGCGCGGCTTGGCCAAAGTGTCGCCACGCGGTACGCCGATTAACACCAGTTTGTTTACCGCCGTGATCGTCAGTCTCATCGCCGGCGTGTTTCCGCTGGCGGACATCGCCGCACTGGCCAATGCCGGCACGCTGCTGGCATTCTGTGTCGTGGCGGTTTGCATGTTGTTGCTCAGGCATCAACAGCCGGAAATGCCGCGGAAATTCTCGGCACCGTTTGTCTGGATCACCGGACCGGTGGCGATAATGGGCTGCCTGTATCTGTTTATCAGCCTGCCGAGCACTACGCAGCTGTATTTTCTGATCTGGAACCTGATCGGCTTTGCGGTTTATGGCCTGTACCGTTTGCGGCAGCCCGCGCCCCACGGCTGACGGGCCGGGTTTGGCTGCATTACATTTTCAGCTTACCGAGTTGCGCCTCGAATTCTTCCAGCGACATCGCCCCGCTCTTACCCTCCCGCTGATGGCCAGCGTCGAAGAAATAGGTTCTGGGTAATTCGCCATACCAGGCCGGGTCGATCTCGTAACGCAGTTTTTCGGGATTATCGGAGGCGAAAGCCCAATTCTCCAGCCCGCCGAGTTTATGGCTGTCGATGATACGTTTGATCTCCGGCAAGGCTTCCGCGTCGTCGGTGGCTAGCATGACGATTTTCAGAGCCGGATGTTTCTCGTGCAGCTTACCCAGTATGTCCATGTCCTTCAGGCAGGATGGGCAATCCACCGACCAGATCGCCAGCATTAACGGCTTGTTGACATTTGCCGCCAAAATCTGTTGGTAACTGCCGGGAGTGAAGGGTTTTATTTCGGCCTGTTCCGCCAAAACCACGCTACCGCTAATGAGGTTTAAAGCTAGACCGACCAGAATGGTTCTTGTGTTCATAGTATCCTTATTAAATTAGCTGCCAGGGCCGAATTTGCCATCAAAAAGAGGAACACCTTAGCGCCAGTCCAGACGACATTCAAGCCCAAACGGAAGAGATGACAATAAAGTTGCTGTGGTCCATGTTCAACTCAGGCGATGTAGTCATTTAACATAGTTTATTACTTTGCTTTTACCTACCGGCTGCTTTAACGAATGGTTTAATCTTTTTAAGCCACGCAATCTTGTGCAAACCAATACGCCTATCAAATTATTGAACTATCCGACATTTTTTTAAAAATCTCGCTTGTTTAAAAGTTTATGTCTCAGACATAGCACCTTGGAATAGCAAGGCGTATCGCCCAAAAAAACCTAAAAAATCAGTTAAATAACACAGTTTATTAAAAATAAAACACGACTATTAATTATTTATCAATAAAATCAAAGACATTTAATCTTGGCCCCAATCTTGCCGGAGATTCGGAATATTTTTTATCCGGAAAACCTGTTAGCTATCAGCATGATCCAGCTCGGAAAATCGCTCAAATTGAGTAGATCAAAAGGCTAAAACAAACTTCGCAATAATCCAGAAATAATAATTACAACCGAGATCAAACGTGAAAAATCAATCCGAAACACTTGATAAATCAGCGTCTTATAGATTGCCGATGCGTTCTTTATTGTCTACTGCTGTTCTGCTGGCTATTACCAGCAATGTCGCCATCGCTGAAACACAGAAGAAAAGTACTGGCGACGCCACGAAACATACGGCAAAAAATGCAGAAGCTTCCAAGCCAACAGATCAGCCCACTGCTAACAATAGTCAAACAGCATCAAAACAAGTGCCCTCGGAAACGCCGGCTGTGGGCGGCAGCAACAAAGACGAAGTGATGGAAGAAATGGTGATCACCGGTGAAGTGGCGAAAGACTCGCATTTCACCTCGCCATCAACCCGCCTATCACGCGCCGAAATTGAACGGCAAAATGCCCAAACCACGGAAGAAGCCGTCAAGTATCAACCGAGCTTGCAGATACGCCAGCGTTATATCGGCGACCCGAACGGCGTGTTAGGCATCCGCGGGGCCGATATGTTCTCGACGGCCAGAAACATGGTGTATGCCGATGGCTTACCGCTGCACAATCAATTGCAGGCTTCTTTTAACGGTGCGCCGCGCTGGTCGATGGTGGGCCCAAACGAAATCGACGCGGTTGACGTGGTTTACGGTCCTTTCTCCGCGGAATACAGCGGCAACTCCATCGGCGGGGTAGTGAACCTTAAAACCCACATGCCAATGAAAGAAGAGTATTACGCGGAAACCAGCTACTTTGTGCAGCCTTGGGAGAATATTGGCGCGGATGGCGGCACCTTTGACGGCAACCGGCAATATTTTTCGTACGGCAATCGTTTGGATAAATGGTCTGCGCTGCTTTCCTACAACCGCTTGGAAGCGGAAAGCCAGCCTATGAGTTACTTCATCGATAATACCGGTTTGCGCAATCCCAACGGCACGCAAACAGCGGTAAACGGCGCAGTACCGATTTTGGACACCCGCGGCACGCCCAGTTACATTTACGGCGACAGCGGCCCCGAGTTGGTCAATACCGACCTGGTTAAACTTAAAGTGGGATACGACATCACCCCGGATTTGCAGGCGATATTTACCGGCGCATTCGAGGAACGTACCCGCAAATCCGAAAAACCGCGTAATTACCTGACCACTGCAAACGGCAATGCCTACTATGGCGATAACAACAACGCTGCAAACAGCGTTCGTGATGCAGTCTTTGCTGGGCGGGCATTCAATGTTCAAAATAGCGGATTTGGTCCCTCAGACGACGAAAGGCAAACCATGCAAATCGGCATGCAGGTAAAAGGGGCTATTTCTGACACATGGGACATCGACACCACGTTTAGCTATCTTGATGTCATAAAAGACGATCGCAGATCCGCAAACTTCTCTCCCGATGACCCTATAAATGTAAGCAATGCAAGCAATGCGCAGGGTGGAAACGGGCAATTGCAAGTTTTTGACGACTTCAATTGGAAAAATTACGACTTGAAGCTCAGCACGCGGGAATTTTTAGGCTGGAAACCCTTGGAGTTTTTAGGTGGCTACCACTTCGATAACTACAACATGGATTTCAAGCAATTTGGTTATGACAACTATTCGGCAAATCAGCTTGGCTCAGAACAGTTAGGTAGACGTAATCGAGGCGAGGTGACAACCAACGCTATGTTCGGTCAGTTCGCCTATCACTTTGCGCCCGATTGGGATTTGACCTTGGGCGCACGTTACGAGTGGTGGCTGGCAAACAGCGGTATAGGCGCTGGAGCGCCTTTGCCGGACCGCAGTGCCGATGCCATTTCACCCAAAGCTTCGCTGGGCTTTGAACCCGCAAACTGGAAGTTTCGGTACTCGTTTGGCCGTGCCTACCGGTTCCCGGTCATCGCCGAGATGTATCAAAATATTACGAACGCGACCAGCAGAACCACTGCCAACGCCGGCTTGCAGCCAGAGGACGGCTGGCATCATAACTTCATGATCGAATACGGGCTGGATAACGGCTACGTAAGGGTCAACGTATTCCGGGATGATATACGCAACACGATCCAGCAAGTCCGCCGCGCGTCCGGCGCCTTTACTGATAATGCGTTTCAAAACATTCCTGCTACCAGCACCACCGGCGTAGAATTGGTATACGACCAAGCTCGCGTGCTTGATTCTGACTTCGATTTAAATTTTAACGCCACTTGGATGAATGCCATTGTCGAAGACGGCGGTCCAGACCTGAACTTCCAGGAAGCCAATGGCTCGTTTACCCGTTACAACCTGACCGGCAAAGAACGGATTCGCCTACCCGAATGGCGCTTCAATGCCCTGGCTACCTACCACATCAATGAGGCTTGGGACACTTCGATGGCCGGCCGATATACCAGCGACTCTTACAACGATATTGATAACAAAGACCACGTCAACAACGTGTTCGGCTCCCAGGACGGCTTTTTCTTCCTGGACTTTAAAACCAGCTACCGCTTTAAGTACGATTTGCTGGGTAAACCTGCGAAAAGCCGCATCTCATTCGGTATCAACAACCTGACGGACAAAACGGCTTATGTGTTCCATCCTTATCCGCAAAGAACGTTCTTCCTTGAGGGCGCAATAAGTTTCTAAGTTGTAAGAAATTTTTTAACCCGGCCTCTACACAACGTTGCTCCCGCAAAAGCGGGAGCGCAGCAGCTGCACGAAACTCCTGAGCCGTCTAACGGCTTTCACCTTACAGGAAATTTAAGAGCCGGGTTAATAATCACCCAATCTGCAAGGCCATGGCGCTAGCACCAAGCCAAGCAAAATCCGCCCCAACCTCTTTACAACCCATTTGATTTTGCGGATCCTATCCCCACAGTATCCGACCTAGAAAACAGCCCATGACATCAAACCATCGTGTGCCCGCTACCAGTCGCGCCCGCCGCCGCTTTTTAAAACTGGCGGCTACCGGCTTGGCCACCGCCAGCATGCCGGCGTCTGCACTGTTTCGCTTAACTAATCCCTGTCTCGATCCGGCCGGGACGCCTGCTTCGGCCTTGGAAACCGCCGCTTGGCAAGGCATCGATCCGGCAGACTGGTGGGATTGTCACACGCACATCATCGGCTCCGGCGACGGCGGTAGCGGCATTACGCAAACGCCGGATATGCATGCCCCGCTCAAGCACCCGGTGCAAACCCTGCAACATTGGGCTTACGCCAACGCGGCCTGCATCCCTGACACGAACCAAGACACCGCCTTCGTCAAACGCTTACAAGCCCTGATGGACAACATGCCTAAAGGCGCCAAGGCCATGTTGTATGCGTTTGACCGTGCGCATGGCGCCAGCGGCGACCCGGATCATGCCAATACCACATTCTTTGTCCCCAACGAGTACGCTCAACGTTTGGCGCAAGCCTATCCGCAACGCTTCGAATGGGTAGCCAGCGTTCATCCTTATCGCCCCGATTGCGTGACGGTACTGGAACAAGCCGCCGCCAACGGTGCCCGCGCCGTGAAATGGCTGCCGCCGGCAATGGGCATAGACCCGGCGTCGCCGCAATGCGACCAGTTTTATAAAGCGGCTGCAAAATTGAACATACCGATCATTACCCACGGTGGCGAAGAGAACGCATTGCATGGCGCCGACCAACCTTTGTTCGGGAATCCGCTGCGTTTGCGGCGAGCTCTCGATGCCGGCGTCCGGGTGGTGATTGCCCATTGCGCGACATTGGGCAAGGATGTGGATGAAGACGGCCGGGAAGTGCGAAGTTTTGATTTGTTTGCCAAGTTGATGGCGGATAAACAGTGGCAGGACCGGCTATACGGTGACATTTCGGCGATTGTGTTACGCAACCGCGATATGGGCGTGATCAAAACCCTGCTGACGGAAACCAGCTGGCATAGCCGCTTGCTGTACGGCTCGGATTACCCGTTGACCGGCATTTTGCCGTTGATCTCGCCGTCGGCGTTTGCCGAAGCCGGCCTGCTGGCGGACGATGCCGTCGAACCGTTGCTGGCTCTCCAGGAATATCACCCGTTTCGCTTCGATTTTGTGTTGAAACGCAGTTTGTCGTGGCAGGGTAAGCGTTTTGCCGACGGTGTATTTGCGACTCGGCCGTTTTTTACGGGCCAACAACGGTAGAGTTAAAAGACTACCGCTACGCCAAAGCGCATGCTAGCATTGATAGCACCACCTCTTGGAGTTAGCTATGCCCAGCCTTGTTGTTAGAAATCTTGATGAAACGCTGGTTAAGGCTTTGAAAGCCAGAGCTGCCGCCCACCATCGTTCCACAGAAGCAGAACATCGCGCCATCCTGGCGGAGGTTTTGACCGGGCCGCAACGGAAATCTTTTACGGAAGTGCTAGCCGCCATGCCCAATGTCGGTTCGGATACTGACTTTCTGCGTGTGGATACCGAGAGCGATTTGGCTGATGTATTTGATTGACACGAATGTGATTAGCGAAATCCGCAAAGGCAGCAAGACAAATCCGGGCGTTAACCAGTTCTTTGCCGGCGTCGCCCAAAATGATCACAAGCTGTATATTTCTGTCGTCACCGTCGGTGAATTGCGGCGCGGCGTGGATCTGATTTATCACCGCGGCGATTTTAGCCAATGCAAGTTACTCGAGAACTGGCTAAACCAGCTTATGCAGGAATATCGCCATCATGTCTTGCCTATCGACAACGAGATTGCGCTGGTTTGGGGGAAAATGCGCGTACCAAATCCTCAACACCCCTTGGATAAATTGATCGCCGCTACGGCGTTAATTTACGATCTTACCGTTGTCACGCGGAATGTTGGTGACTTTGCCGGCACAGGAATTCGGGTCCTCAATCCATTCGCGGATTAAGCCGTCGCCCGCAGCAAATTCCCATAAAACAAAGCCTTACCGGTTTGGCTCTGCATCCACAGTTGCTTGATTTCGAGTTGGCGTTTAGCAAAACAAGGGGCGGCAGCGCGGGCTAAATCCTGCAAGTCCACTTTGGGAGAATAGGTGTTCAGGACTAAAAACGCCCCAGGATTCATCAAGCCGCGCGCCGTTTCGATCAAGTCGTCCAGCTGATTTTCCAGTTTCCATTTTTCGCCCTTGGCGCCTAAACCCCAGGCCGGCGGGTCCATGATGATGCCGTCGTAATGGTTGCCGCGCTTGAGTTCGCGCTTTGCAAATTTCAAGGCATCTTCCAGCACCCATTGGATGTTGGTCAGCCCGCTACGCGCCATATTGTCGTGGGTCCAATCCAACATTTGCTTGACTGAATCCACATGCACCACTTCCGCGCCATTCGCCCTGGCCACCAGTGAGGCCGCACCAGTGTAAGCAAACAGGTTTAATAGTTTGTCGCCCGGTTTGACCCGCTCGGCGATGAACCGCCAGTTGGCTTGTTGTTCCGGAAACAAGCCCAGGTGTTTGAATTTGGTCAGCTTCAGACCGAACTGCAATTGTTGATAAGCAATTTGCCAGTGTTCGCTAGCCTGCGGCTTCAATTTTTTCCAGGTGCCTTGCGTGGATGACAGCTCTACAAACTCCCAATCCGCCCTCGCCTGCCAATCCGGCCACGACCAACCCGGCTGGAAATGCGCTTGAATCTCCGGGCGTATCGTCACCACGTCACCCCAGCGCTCCAGCTTCTTGCCGTCACCGGCATCCAATAGTTCATAGTCCGCCCAGCCAGCGGCGACTTCGCGCAGCGTATTTCCAGGAACGGCAACACTATTGCTGGCTTTGTTTTCAGGTGACTTGCGGCGAATTGGATCGTTGGGCATATTGCTGGCGGCGCACAGAATGGTTAATCGGCGGATTTTATGCCCGAATGCGGAAACAGGCCACCACAAACGGCGAATATCTGACGCTCAGCGGAAGTAAGCTGAATTTAGCGTCTACATGCCCGTTAACCTATTTGCACAGACAACATGGCAATCGCGCCCAGCGTGGTTTTGTCCGTGAAAAAACCGACCTGTTCGCCGTCACCTTGCAAGCCCAGGATGTATAGGAGGGGCAGAAAATGTTCGTCTGTCGGGATGGCCAACGCCGCATCGCTTAATTCGCGGTATTTGACGACGGCGCTGTGATCGCCTGCGGCAATCAAGCGTTTAACCCGCTCGGCAAACGCGACGGCACAGTCATGAGCCGTATCCCGCCAAATCAAAGCTTGCAAGTTGTGTACGATATTACCGCTGCCGACGATCAACACCCCCTCGTCTCTCCAGCAGCGTAAGGCTTTACCCAGTTGGTAATGCTGCTCAGGCGACTTTTTTGTATCCAGACTGAGTTGTAAAACCGGGATGTCTGCATCGGGAAACAGATGGCACAAAACCGACCAACTGCCATGATCCAAACCCCAGTCCTGATCCAACTCAATCCCAGGCATCCGCGCCTTGATCCTCGCCGCCAATGCCGGACTGCCCGGCGCAGGATA
The DNA here is from genome assembly GCF_059331595.1 of Methylomonas sp. PHL2-19. Taxonomy (NCBI): domain Bacteria; kingdom Pseudomonadati; phylum Pseudomonadota; class Gammaproteobacteria; order Methylococcales; family Methylococcaceae; genus Methylomonas; species Methylomonas sp. PHL2-19. Next base: position 1,520,630 of record NZ_CP196839.1, on the reverse strand, counting down.
GACAAAATCGAACAAGGCTTGTGGAAAGCCGTAGAAATCGTGGATGGTCCGTGGCTGCGGCATCGCAGTAAGCCGTGTGCTATCGTTTTGCCAATGCGCCGAGATGCATAAAATCGCCTTGGGCCTGGGCAGATTTTGTCCCAGTTCCGCCCAAGCCCGACTGAATTCGTTATCTTCCAGCGCATTCAACGGACTGCCGTGACCGATGAATAAGGCCGGCATCCTCGGCAAGTGCTGGTTGTCGGGCTGGGCCGTATTCATCGTCTCTACTCCCATATGTTTGCTTCTAAGCCGCGACGTTAAAACGACCGGCTTGATAATCGTCTATGGCTTGCTCGATTTGCTCGCGAGTGTTCATCACAAATGGCCCATGCTGCGCTATCGGTTCACGCAAAGGCTTGCCGGCCACCAGGATCAAACGACTGTCTTGCTTGGCCTGCAATATCACCCCATCCGACTCACCGCTGCTTAACACCGCCATGCGTTGCGCAGCTACCGACCGTTCTGCCACCGCCACCTCGCCGCGATACACATAAAAAAACGCATTGTGACCGACGGCTAAAGACTGACTGAAACTGGCCCCAGCGGGCAAATGCACATCCAGAAACAGCGGCTCGGTATCCGGCCGTTGAATAGCGCCCGCGATGCCATGGCTGCTGCCGGCAATCACCCGCACCTTGACGCCATTGGCCGTAAGCAATTCCGGAATCTGCTCGCTTTGCACATCTTGATAACCGGCCGGCTGCATTTTCTGGGCGGCAGGCAGATTGATCCACAATTGAAAGCCTTCCAGCATGCCGTCTTTTTGCTCGGGCATTTCCGAATGGATAATCCCGCGCCCCGCCGTCATCCATTGAATACCGCCGGTTTCCAATAAGCCTTGATGGCCGGCGTTATCGCTATGCCGCATCCGGCCGGTGATCAAATAAGTCAGGGTTTCGAAACCCCGGTGCGGATGATTGGGAAAGCCGGCGATGTAATCGTTGGGCTTATCGCTGCCGAAGGCATCTAGCATCAAAAATGGATCGAGGCGTTGCTGCAAGGCTTGGCCCAGCACGCGGGTCAATTTCACGCCGGCACCGTCCGAGGTGGCGTGGCCAACCACTAGCTGCTCGATAGCGCGGGACCGCATTACGTCATCGCTTTTTACTGTGTCTGTGTTCATCGCTGTTCTCCTATTTAAGGTTAACGATCAGGCTGCCAATGCGGCAATCTGTGTGGCCGCGGCTTGCAGGGCCAATTGCTCGGCGTCGCCGCCCATCGCCAAGCCTTCCGCGTAGATAAAGGTGACATCGGTCATACCCAAAAATCCCAAGACGGTACGCAAATACGTGCTTTGGCTGTCGGTCGCTGTACCGCTGTGTTTGCCGCCGGCGGTCTGGATCACATACACCTGTTTGTTTTTCAACAAGCCTTCCAGGCCGTTTTCGGTGTATTGAAACGTCACCCTGGCCCGAGCGATAGCATCTATCCAAGCTTTCAGTTGTGCCGGAATCCCAAAGTTATACATCGGCGCGGTTAACACTAGGATGTTGGCGTGCTGAATCTCGGCAATCAAGGCATCGTCCAGCGCCACCCGTTGCGCTTGCTCGGGGTTGCGCTGTTCGGCGGGCGTACTCAGCGCAATCAAAGCCGCTTCATCCAGCAAAGGATGCGGGGTTTTCGCCAAGTCGCGCACGGTCAATTGTGCAGCGGGCGTTTGCTGGCGTAAACCGGCCACCAAATTGTCGGCCAGACGGCTGGAATAGGCATTTTCGGCACGGATGCTGGAATTGATTTGCAGAATGTTCATTTAAGTCTCCCAAAGGTGTTGAAGTTGGGTTGACTATACGCCGGGATAATATTGGGCAGAAGACCGGAAAATGGATAACATTGTTCCACTGGAGGAACAATCATGCAGATAGAACCGAACGACCTGTGGCTATTCGCCAAAATCGCGGACGCCGGCAGTTTTTCCAAAGCCGGCGAATTGCTGGGTTTGCCTAAGTCAACCTTGTCACGACGGATCAGCAATCTGGAAAAACAACTGGGCGAGCGCTTGCTGCAACGCACCACCCGGCAACTGAATCTAACCGAATTTGGCTTGCGCTTGCTGCAACATGGCCGGCAAGTGGGCGAAGAAATCGAAGCGGCGATGGCATTGGCACAACATCGGCAAATCCAGCCCAGCGGTGTACTGCGCATCTCGATGCCCAACGACTTTGCCAATCTGTTTTTGGCTCCCTTACTGGCTCAATTCAGCAACAGTTACCCGGCCATAACCCTGGAAATCGATCTATCCGCGCGACGGGTGGATTTGCTCAGCGAGAGTTTCGATCTGGCGATTCGGATGGGCGATTTGCCCGATGACGCGACGTTGACGGCCAAGCGTCTGAATCTGCAAACCTGGGGTTTGTATGCGTCCCAAGCTTATTTGCATAAGCGCGGCACACCGGCGCACCCCGAAGAATTATTGGAACACGATGCCCTCAGCCTGCTGGCCGGTAATCGGGAAGCACCGGCCTGGCGCTTGACGAGGGGCGAACAACAATGGCTGGGCATGCCGCCGATACGCATCAAAGCCAACTCGCCGGAACTATTGGTCAAACTGGCCATGCAGGACCAAGGCATCGTCGCCGCGCCGGACTCATACGCCAGCAATTACATGCCTAATCAAGAGTTAGTGCGCGTGCTGCCGGAATGGTGCTTGCCGCAAACCACGGCTTGGCTGGTGTTCCCCGGCCGGCGTTTGATGCCGACCAAAACCCGGGCATTTATCGATTTTTTGGAAACGCATTTAAATGCCTTTGCATGACACGGTATCGGCAACTGGGTAAACGGCAAAGCCGCCTGGCCGCATAGCTTATTTGTTTGATTGAAATTATCTGTGCCTATAGAATCGCCGCCGCCTAACGCATGGTTAGGAAGCCTGTCATTTCAACAATTTAAGGAAAATTCATGTTTAGATCTTTGGCTATTTCACGCGGCATCCTTCTGTTAGGCGGCGTGCTGGCGATCAGTTCGGCACAAGCAACCGTGGTTGCCGGCTCGGATTTCATCAAGACTGCAACGACTCACTATATCATTGACAACGCCGCAAGCTCGGCTACATACCAACCGTCTTTCATATTGATCGGTCCTTATGGTGGCGAGGCTGCCGAGAATTTCGGACCGTTCAGCATCTCCGGTTCATTTGACGTCGAACGCTATCAAAGTACGACAAACAGCGAAACCACCAACAGAATTTTGTTTACCAACGCCCATGTCACGCTGAACGGCGCCACCCATAGTTTCGATTTTCCCAGCTTTTTTAGTGCCATGACTAGCGACACCGCATTTCAGACATTGGTGCTCCCCGATCTTTGCTCCAGTATTCCAGGTGGAGTCTGCGCAACAATGCCGAATCTAAACCCGTCTTCTTGGTCCGGAACATTGAGCAATCAATCGATAAGCATTGACGGCTTCGCGGCAGTCGATAACATAAAAGCGGGTTACAGTTATCACATACAGGCGTCCGTGGTCCCGTTGCCAGCAAGTGTCTGGCTATTTGCTTCAGCCCTGGGACTGGCCGGCATCACGCAAAGAAAACAGCGTGTCATAAAATAGTTCGTAAGGCATCGGATCCGCCGAGCGCAAGGCTTTGCATCTTGCTGGATTGATGCAAAGCCCGCGTGTCGCAGAGCCTATGAACGTGTTTCCCGCTAATGCCCAGCCGCAGCCAAGCGGGGTATGAAGACGGCTTCCTGCTCAAGCAATCGAGACTCCAAGGCCAAACCTTGTAATTCCACTTGGATATTGCGATCCGGTGCCGCTTGCAGGAAATCGCTCAGCGTTTCCAGAATATCGTGATCGATAAACAGGGCTTTGCCGCCGTCGATGATCAATTCGCTATCGTCGGCGATACCGGCAAGATAATTACGAAGCAAGGCTTTATTTAAAAAAGACACGTCCTTGTGCAGCCTCAGCAAGTAGTTGGGCCCATGCTGGGTTAAGGTAATAGCCGCATGGAAGTTGGCCCGCAAGACGAAAAAAATACCGCACACCATGCCGATCGCGATACCTTCCAACAAGTCGGTAAATAAAATCGCGAACACGGTAATCGCAAACGGCACAAATTGATTCAGACCTTTTTGGTAAAACTCCACAAACATGGCCGGCTTCGCCAGCTTGTAACCGGTTTGCAGCAAGATTGCCGCCAGACAGGCTAATGGGATCATGTTCAGAAAATGCGCGAAAAACAATACGCTGATCAATAACAACACCCCATGGAAAAAGCTGGATACCCGGGTTTGACCGCCGGCATTGATGTTAGCCGAGCTGCGCACAATCACGGCCGTGATCGGCAAGCCGCCTATCAAACCGCTGAGCAAATTGCCCAGGCCCTGAGCTTTCAATTCGCGATTGGTCGGCGAAACCCGTTTATGCGGATCGAGCTTATCCACCGCTTCGACGCTTAGCAGGGTCTCCAGGCTGGCGATGATGGCCAGGGTGAGCGCGATGCTGTATATCTTGGGATTGCCGAGATAGCTGAAATCCGGCAAGCGCAACTGGTTTACAAAATTGCTGGTGGAGCCCAGTTCCGGTAAAGACACCAGATACTTGACGCCGATAGACCATTCAGGTGCCGCAGCCAAGGCCCAGGCATTGAAAGACACGCCCCAAATCACCGCCAACAACGGCCCAGGAATCATCCGCAAGGCATTAAATTGTTTGATGAAAGCGCTTTCCCAAAAAATCAGGATCAATAAAGCCACGCCAGCCACCAGAGTCGCGCCGGGCGAAATGCCGTGCAGTGAGTGGGTAAACTCGATGAAGCTGGAACCGGCGGTATCCGGCATATAACTCTCGTCCGCCGCGTAGCCCTCATCGTAACCGGTGGCGTGCGGGGTTTGCTTGATGATCAGGATCATACCTATAGCCGCCAACATACCTTTGATCACCGCGGTAGGGAAAAACGCGGCAATCGCCCCGGCCCGAAGGAAACCGAACAGCATTTGGAAAATCCCGGCAAACATCAGACTCAACAAAAAAGCCTTGTAATTGCCCAAGGTTTCGATGGCGTTGAAGACGATGACCGTCAGGCCAGCCGCGGGGCCGGAGACACTGAGCTGCGAACCGCTGCACAAGGACACCACGATACCGCCGATCATGCCGGCGATAACCCCGGCGAATAAGGGCGCGCCGGACGCCAACGCCACCCCCAAACACAAGGGTAAGGCCACCAGAAATACCACGATACTGGCCGAGAAATCCTGACGAAAATATTTCAGGTAATCATTAAATTGCATTTTCATAGACGGTCTCCGTGCGGATAACTGGGAGCCTTAATGGGCGTATTGGTAGATGTTGTGAATCGGCGACGTGGCGTCGATGTGTATCAACTCATTCAACAAACCGTCGTGCAAACCGTATACCCAGCCGCGCAAACTGACTTTTTGGCCGGACTTCCAGGCCGATTGCACGATAGAGGTGTGGGCCAGACGTTGCACTTGTTCGATGACATTCCACTCGATCAATTTGTTGAGTTTGCGTTCGGGCTGCAAATTGTCCAGTTCGTCTTGGTGCAAGCGATATACTTCCTTAATGTGCGTCAACCACTTGTTGGCAATGGCCAAATCACCGCGTTGCTGGCGCAAAGCGGCTTCAACACCACCGCAGCCATAATGGCCGCAGACGATCACATGCTTGACCTTTAAGGCGTTAATCGCGTACTGCAGCACGCTTAAACCGTTAAAATCGGTGGTGATGACTTGATTGGCGATATTGCGGTGCACGAATATTTCGCCGGGTTGGGCATGAACGATGGTATCGACCGGCACGCGGCTGTCGGAACAGCCTATCCATAAAAACTCCGGATGTTGTTCCTTGGCCATATTGATGAAGTAATCGGGCTGTTTACCGGTCATGGCTTCTGACCAGGCTTTGTTTTCCAGCAGCAATTTGTTGGGAGTCTGCATAAACCCCTCCTCTTGTGTCGTTGCGATGTAAACGATGCGATTCTTAGGCGTCGCACTTAAGCAACCGATGTATTGGAAGATCGTATCGGCGCCGAACAAATAATATCGAATCGAAATTTTTATGCAAGCAATAACGTTTCGATTCGATATTTTTATCACTAATAATCATTAGCTTGAGGGGGTATACGCACCGCTTATGCAGACCTAAGCAGTGGTTCTGATACTGACTTATTTAAGACGCGAAAACTTAGAAGCCAAAAAGCTTACCAAGGCAATGCTGAGCCATCGTATTTAACAAAGCTGCCGCTATCGGCCAAGCTGAAATTGGCTATCACTTTACGCATGCCCGATACGCTTTCTTCAACGTCGATCAAGCCGTTCGGTCCGCCCATATCAGTTCTGACCCAACCCGGATGCAGAATCAATACGCCGATGGACGAAGGCCGCAAATCGATGGACAGGCTCTTCAAGGCCGCATTCAAACCGGCCTTGCTGGAGCGGTACAGGATGCTGCCGCCGCTGGTATTGTCGGTCATGCTACCCATCAAGCTGCTCAAGGCCACGATCAAGCGTTTGTCGCCGCGCTGCACCTGTGGCAGGAAGGCTTCGGCCAATTTAAGTGGCGCCATCACGTTGACCGCCAGCACGTTTGCCCAGGTTTGATAATCCAGTTGCCCGAAACCGCGACCGGCTTGATCGCCATAAACGCCGGCATTATTCAGCAAGACATCGATTTTGCGATCGGCTAGTTTGCTTGCCAACGCATCGATTTGGCTGAAATCCGCCACATCCAGCGTCTCGATTTGAATGTGCGAGTATTGTTTGGCAAGCGCCGCCAAATGTTCGGCCTGGTCCGGCTTGCGGCAGGCCGCGATGACCTGGTAATCGGCGGCGGCATATTGCCGGCAAAACTCCAGACCCAAGCCGCGATTGGCGCCGGTGATTAAAACAGTTTGCATCGTTACGTCTCCAAACGAGTGATTGAAAAATAAGGGGCTCGCTACCGCTTGCTGCAAGCCTAGCAGGTCCGCCAGTAAAATTGCCGATTGAACTATTCGTATTTAGCCATGCCTCACCGACACAGTTTTAGCATGAAATTCCCGGAGGCTACTATGCAAATGCAATCAGTTAAATCCAGCACTATCGACGTGATCGGCTACGACGAACAAACCCATAAATTACGGGTGTCGTTCAAAGACCGGCAAGCTCAGGATTTTTGCCACGTGCCCGAACACCTGTTTGCCGCATTTTTGAAAGCCCGCTCCAAAAACCGATTTTATAAGCGCCACTTACAGAACCTCTTTCCCTGCTAGAAACCAAACTTGAAGCGGCGGCAATTACTCCGGGCGCAATTGCCGATAAAGCCCAATCATGCGTTCGACGACAGCCTGATCGGAACCATACAACACGCCGGAATGGTTCATAAACGTCGAGCCGTTCGGATTTAATAGTAACGGTTTGCCGTGTATATCGCTGACCGGCGCGCCGGCTTCCTGGAACAAACAAGCGGTAGCCGCGTAATCCCACACACTACCGCCCCCCTTATCCTGCTTAGGAAATTTGAAATAACACGCCGGCGCCTCAGTCAGCGCTTGGCAGGCATTTAAGGCCGCGCCGCCTTGCAAACGCAGCTTGGCCCCGGCATAGCCCAACTCTACGGCTATATGCTGCAATGCGGCCTGCGTAGCGTGATACAGCGGATCTTGGGCAAAGCTTTTATCGGTAATGAACGTCAAGACTGGCGCAGGCGGTGCCGGCTTAAAAGCGTGTTGGTTTTGCCAAGCGCCTTGGCCTTTAATCGCCCGATAGAGCGTGTGAGTTAAGGGATCGTAAACGACGCCAATCAGCGCCTCTCCGGCGCGCGATACCAAGGCGATGGACACCGAATAACCCGGCACGTTTTCGATAAACGGCAAGGTGCCGTCTAAAGGATCGATACACCAGAAATAGTCGTGTTGCAGACGGGCGCCATCGTCGGGACTTTCTTCCGACAATAAAGCCAAATCGTATCTGGCGCAGATCGGCCGCAAGGTTTGCAGAATAATCTCCTGACTCAAATGATCGATTTCCGTCACTACCCGAGCAGCCAGACTGGCGCCGCCGTCTTTGCTGTTTACAACAACCGCAGTATGCGCAGACTTGGCAATCAATTGTCCGGCCTGCATCGCCGCGGAGATGGCACACTGGCCGAGTAAATACAGATCGTCCGCTGACAAGCGCATCGGTTCTCCTGGTAATTTTATAATTGGGCGATGACTTGCCGCGCCAGCCGTTCACTATAGCTGTTGGGGGACCAATAGCCGGGACTCCAACCTTTTAAAAAACGGTGAAAATCGGTCCAGGCTACTGGATAAAGTGCCCGCCAATCACGTTCGACCGCATCGGCATCGACGGGTTTTTGTTGACGCCGCAACGCCTGTTGCAAAGCCTGAAAATAAATATCCAGCAATTCGCTCTCCCGGCGCTGGCACTCGTCCTGGCCCAAACAGCTATCGATAAAATACGCGACATCCTTGATTCCGCAACCGCCGCCGACATATTGAAAATCCACTGCCGCGACCCGGCTGCCGTCCGCCGAAAAACAAAAATTGGCCAATTTGGCATCGCCGTGCACAAAGGTTTGATACGGCGTATCGCGCAGTTTTTGATCAATCATCGGCGCGGCATTTTTCAAGACAATATCCTGCAAGGCCTCCCATTCGTTGGGCCGGGTTTGCAGATGCCAATAAGTGCCGGTGGGCCACAAACCACTGGGTTTTTCACCGATAAACGTGGCATGGAAATTGGCCAGCCAATTTAAACATGTGCGTATCTCCCGTTCCCCGGCCCGCGAGCGGCGTTGCGGAAACCCCACCGGATGCAGGTCTTCCAAGACCATGACTATATCCTCACCGAACATTTCGAAAGCTAAACACGCCGGGACTCGGCAATCCGTGTCGCAACGTTTGGCCCAGCCTTGGTACCAAGCCGCCTCTATCTGATAAGAGCGGACTTTGCGCCGATGCGACAGGTCTTCATTGGAACCGGGCGTTTGCAGACTTTGTGCCGACAGTTTTACGTGTTTGACGATCACGCTAGCACTGTCGCAGCCGCTTAAGCCATAGCGCAAAATATAGCCGTAGCCGCTCCACAGACTTTGAATGGTTTCAAGTTGAAATGCATCATCGGCACCGGTCGCCTGAAGCACGAGATCGCGAATGGTATTTTGCATGGGTGGAGAGTGCCTTAAAAGATTGCTATTTTCCGGGAATACGCCGAACGAAAGCCAGGCTCGCGTGTCGGATTGCGGTATCGTTGGTATAGTTCATATCGTCGTATAGCCCATACATTAAACATCACCGCCATGATAGCAACCATGAATTTTGCATCCGATAACTGGGCCGGCGCTCATCCGGCCATTTCCCAACGCTTGTTGGCTGCCTCCGCGGGCTTTTCAGCCCCCTATGGCGCCAGCGCGCTGGATCGCAAAATCGAGCAACAGTTTAACGAGCTATTCGAACGGGAAGTCGCAGTCTATTTCGTCAGCACCGGCACAGCAGCCAATTCGCTGGCGCTGGCAGCCGTCAACCGTCCGGGCGGCGTCTCGTTTTGCCATCGAGAAGCACACATGCTGGAAGACGAATGCGGCGCACCGGAGTTTTTCACGCATGGCGCACGGTTGGCGCCAGTGGACGGCGACAACGGCAAAATCGATCCGGAAAATCTGAAAGCGGAAATCGAGCGTTTCCCGCCTAATTTTGTGCATGCCGGCCAACCCATGGCCATTTCCATCACTCAGGCCACCGAGATCGGCACGCTTTATCAACCGGAGGAGATTGCCGCGATTGCCGACATTGCCCAAACTTACGGCTTACCCTTGCACATGGACGGCGCGCGCTTTGCCAATGCGCTAGTCTCGCTGGGGTTAACGCCTGCGGAAATGAGCTGGAAACTAGGGATAGATATTGTGTCTTTCGGCGCCACCAAAAACGGCTGCTGGTGCGCGGAAGCCTTGGTGTTTATGAATCCGGCACAGGCCAAAGATTTACCGTTTATCCGCAAGCGCGCCGCGCAGTTGGTATCTAAAAGCCGATTTATCGCCTGTCAGTTTGAAGCGTATTTAGACGACGGACTTTGGCTGAATCTCGCCTGCCACGCCAACGCGATGGCGGCGCGTTTGCAAAACGGCATTGCCCACTCAAAAAACGCCCGCCTGGCCTGGCATGCAGAAGCCAATGAGGTGTTTGCCGTGCTAAACCAAACGCAAGCGGACCGCTTGCAACAACAAGGCGCGGTGTTTTACCCCTGGAATCCGCCGCGCGCAAACCCTGGCCTGGTAGCCGACCAGGAAGTATTGGTGCGTTTGGTCACCAGTTTTGCGACACAGGCGGAGCAAGTCGATGCCTTTATCGAGCGTTTGGGCTGAGGCAGCCGATTTTGCGTGTCTATCGTCCCAAACTCCCAGCTGCCATGTACTGGTTAGTCACTCAACAGACCGGCTACGTCAGGCTATGAACTTGCCTGCCACCACAAATGATTTACAGCAGCGCGGCTCATGGCGGCGCAAGATGGCTATTACGCTGCTGATGCTTGGGTTATTTTGCCTGGCCCTATGGTGGCAGCGTTCAGTTCTGCTGGAGTTGTTACTGCAACAGGCCATGAAACAAAGCGCGCTCAGCGCACCCTCGTTGTCGGGGCTGTCGTTTGATTCCAAGCAAGCCAAGCTGGCTGAAATCAGCTTCGGCCTCGCCACACCGACTGGCAACTTATCGGTTGCGATGCAGAATGTTTCAACCGATTACGATCTGGAAAAACGAACTATCAGCAACGTCAGCATCGGTCACGCCGCGCTGAAATTCAACTACCACCCTACCGACCAAGCTGCGACGCAGACATCGGAAAACACTCCCATCAGCTTACCGCTGGACCGATTGAGCATCGCGAAACTTGAAGTTGATGTAGATACGCCTTGGGGCTTGAGCAGCTTTGCTGGTCAAGCGGACGTCACACGAGGTGCGGCCGATGCCATCGATGCAAGGTTTCAGGATGCCCAACAATCCATTCACCTAGATATCGAACCCGGTTTTAGCGCCGCCAGACTCAAGGTCCAACGGCTGCCAGCTGGCAAACTATTCGAACTAAATGCCAGCCAACTGGATGGTCCGGCCAAGCAAATTAAGCTGGATGCCGGCGCGCTGTCGCTGATCGAGTCGCTTAACAACAGCCTATTGATACCACAAGCTTTGCGAGCAAAAACCCAGTCATACGATTTAGCCAAATTAAGCCCGCTACTAAGCGCCACGCAGCTCAGTGCAAGCGCCACTACGCCGGACAACTTTGCCACGCTGCAAGCTCAAGCCTTTCTGACAAAAGATAAACAGTCTCTGCTGGCTATGGATTTGTCGATGACGAACAAGCAAACAATCGATATGAACGGCCGCCTGGACATGGCCGCCAGCGAGGCATTCGATTTAATCAAGCCCTGGTTACCGGCCATGGCGGCCAGTTGGACGGTTGCCGGCGGCAAGGCACACGGAAATCTAAAACTGCATCGGCCAAGCAATCAAGATGTTTCCGGAATGGCACAATTGATTATCGCCGATTTGGCCTTGACGGCCGGCGCGGCGAAAATCGAGAACGGCAAGGTGGAACTGAACATTCCGGAGCTGGCGGATCGCGCCGTGGACTTGTCTGCCGAGATACCGACGCTGGGATTAGGTAAAGACTTAATAGCGCAAAATCTTAGTATCAAGGCCCGCTATCTCGATCAGGAACTGACACTAAGCCAAGCCAATCTGGCAATATTCGGCGGCATCATGGAATTGAAACCGGACAAAATACCGCTGGAGCAAACGCCGATACTGCTGACTTTACGACTGCATGCAGTCGATCTATCGCAACTTTTAATAAGCCTGCATTATCCGAATATTTCCGGAACCGGCTCAATAGACGGAGAACTACCGTTGCAGTTGTCGGCGGGGGCCATAGATGTGCAAGACGGCAGCCTCAGCGGCACACAGCCGGGTGTGTTACGCTATGTCGGACCGGCCGATAGTCAGAATATCGCCTTTAAGGCTCTCAAAAACCTGGTTTACCGGAATCTGCAAGCCAAGGTAAATTATCGCCCAAACGGCGACTATCACCTGGGCTTACGCCTGGAAGGCAATAACCCGGAAGTATTATCCGGCCATCCGCTGGCGTTTAACCTAAATATCAGCGGCCAGCTACCCGAGTTGCTACAAAAAGGTATTTTAGCCGGCGATTTGGAACGGACCATTCTGGAACAGGCTATCGCCAAACCGGCCGATGCTGGAGCATCGCCCAAACCCCCAAGCGGGGATCAACCACCCAAACCGCCGCCGGCGGACCGGAGGAATCAATGAACTGGAAAGCTGCAAGCAGCGCGGCCATCTTGTGCGGCAGTATCTACCTGACGGGGTGTTCGCCCTCCGTCAGGTTGGAAGCGCCGGACAAACCGATTGAGATCAATATGAACGTCAAAATCGAACACGAAATCCGTCTGAAAGTGGAAAAAGACGTAGACGAATTGCTTTCCAGCCAAAAAGGCTTGTTTTAAAGGAGCGAGTGATGAAAAACAAAAATTTGCTATCAATTTTGGCGCCTTTGTTTCTGGGCTTATATCTGACCGCCCTGCCGGTCAACGCCACCGATCTAGCCCAGGCAAAATCGGCAGGGCTGGTGGGCGAACAAATGAACGGTTTCCTGGGCCTAGTCAAGCCCGATGCATCGGCCGAGATAAAAGCACTAGTTGAAAGCATTAACGCCCAACGCCTGGCGGAATATCAACGCATAGCGGCTAAAAACGGCGTTGCTGTGGAGGAAGTGGGTCGACTGACCGCTCAGAAAGTGATAGGCCAAGCGGCACCGGGACAATTTGTAGAAACGGCTTCCGGCTGGACGCAGCGTTAAGGAGCTGGGGAGGACCGTCGGCAATCCAAGTGGTGCGGTACTTTATAGGTGTCGCGTCGGCGAGACTAGGGGCTGTTGCCATTTTGTCATAATCCCTTTGAAAATCGATTGGCGAGCCATATTGATTGAGTTTTCAATCAAACGATAACTAGCGAATGCCACGCCAACTGCTTACAGATACCCACTGGGAAAAGCTAAAAACGATTATGTTGAGTTTCAGCATTTACGACAAACCCGGTCTTCGGCAAACGGTCGAAGGGATTTTTTATCGCTTGCGTGTTGGCTGCCCTTGGCGAGACTTGCCCGTCGCTTTTGGCAAGTGGAATGCCGCGTACAAGCGCTTCAATGCCTGGTCACTGCAAGAAAAGCTGAGGGGTATCTTTCAGGCGCTAGTGATTGAGCCTGATTTGGAATGGCTATTTATTGATGGCAGCATTATTAAAGCCCATCAACACAGTAGCGGCGGCGCCCATGAAAATCCAACAGCCATCGGGAAATCGGTCGCAGGCAACACGACCAAAATCCATATGGCGGTTGATGCCGGTGGACTTCCCATCCAGTTCTCGATTACGGGGGGCGAAGTACATGACTGCAAAGAAGCGCCGGAATTTGTGGCCAAGCTCCCCCAGGCGGGCTACATGATTGCAGACAAAGGGTATGACAGCGAGCCGTTACGGATTCAAATTCGAGACCAAGGCACAGTCCCCATCATCCCAAGAAAACAAAATTCAATAGTCGGGAATGAGGAAATGGACTGGTGTCTCTATAAATATCGCCACCTCGTTGAAAACGTATTTGCGCGACTGAAACATTTTAGAGCTATTGCCACCCGATATGACAAACTAAAACGCAATTTTGAAGGTGCTATCGCCCTGGCTTGTGCATTTATATGGTTACCGATGTGAAACGGCAACAGCCCCTAATGGCAAAAAGATAAATACCGTCATTTGTTCGCAGTGGCACTAATAAGTCAAATTTAGCTATCTCCCGACCTAAACCTGAACATCACCAGCACCACTCGGGAGAAGTTACCTTGCGATCCCACTTAGTCAAGGCGAGCACAACTCGTTAAAACCGCTGGCTGGACAAGCAATTAGCTCTCTAAAGCGTCAATAATCAGACGATTCGGTCATTCGCTCACGCCGAGGAGAAACCAGACACAATGCCCACAAAATCAATGTGCGACAAATTGTCACACTTTTTTGTGGACAGCAGTATTTTAATCCAATAGAATGCGCCCACTTTCAGCGAAACGCAGATGATTCGAAAGAATCATGACCGTTAAATGAGGGGGGGGATAGGCGACCGTTAATCCGGTATAAGAACAACAATAAACGCAAGAAATTAACCTGCCGTACAACGGTAGGCGTCCAATCAATATAAAAAATAACACCGGACGAAGCCCACTTTATGTGGGCTTTTTTATGCCTGCCGTTCTAGCTCACATACCCGCCACTTTTTTATCGTCTTCTTCCTGAAAATTCCTGTAATTGATCGATATTTTTAAGCCGGCAAAGCGGCCGGACATCTTGATCAATTCGGAGGTGGTTTTATCGAACATCAACCTGACTTCGCTCAAAGCTCTGTCCTCGTAACCTTCTTCGATATCCTTGGCATCCAGCCGAAAATGGTAAAGATACACTTCCTGTTTTTCTTCATCGGTGATTTCCAGCGGCTCGCCCAGTTGTTTAATTACCGTGGCTTTTTTTGGCAGCAGCGCGGCGATTTTCTCCATTTGATCAGCCTTCGCTCTTAACTGCTTTTTCTCTTCGTTGATTTCCGCACCGCCCAGCGAGCGAAATGATGCCTCCAAAAACTCCGGCGGAGCGATTTGTAGGAATAGGTTGGAGAAAGTCCAATCGGTGATTTTATCTTCCTTGTTAAAGGCCAGATCCAGATAAAAACTGATTTCCGGCGCAATCAGCTTGCTGTCTTTGTCGATCTTACGAAACCAATAGCGCCAGCGTTTGCCGTCCCCGGTATGCTCTTCGCTACTGGCATGCAACTTAGCCAGCGACACAAAATCTTCGCTGAGCAGTTTGGGTTGCTTAAAATGCACGGTGAAATCTTCTTTAGATGTCACCGCAAAATAACGATCAAACTCGTCCATTTGCAAATAAGTCTGGTAGGCGTGCAACCAGTGCAAACAACCTGTCATGCTGCTGAGTAATACAAAAGCCAGAGACAGGCGAAAAAAGCGGTTAATTTTAGTCATAGCCCCCTCAGTGCCGGGTAGGCGAGTGATTATCAGTTTCGGCTGCCGGATTGGTCAGCAGGTTTTCCACATCAACCTTGTCAAAGTGGTATTGCGCTCCGCAAAATTGGCAATCGACTTCGATGTCGTCGCGTTCCCGCAAAATTGCTTCCAACTCTGACCGCCCCAATGCCGCTAAAGTGCCGCCGATTTTTTGCCGTGAGCAATTGCATTTAAATTCCACCGGCTCCGGATCGTAAATCCTGACCTTTTCTTGATGAAATAAACGGTGCAATAAGTCCTCGCAATCCAGACTCAACAGTTCGTCGGCGGTAACGGTATTCGCCAATATTTCGATGCGTTCCCAGTCGGCTTTGTTCTGATTGCTACTCGGTAACTCCTGGATGAACAGGCCGGCCGCATGGGTTTGATTGGCAAACAGCCACAACCGGGTATCGAGTTGCTCGGACTGAGTGAAATAGGTCCTCAACACATCCGCCAGCGTTTCCGCCTCCACACCGACGATACCTTGATAAGGTTCGGCATTCTCCGATTCCACGGTCAATACCAATCGGCCGCCCTCACCTACCATGTCCAGCAAATTTGCGCCGGCGACAGTGGCCTCACTGCGCACCAAGCCCCTGATTTGCCGTTCGTTGCTGGATTGCGCTACCAGGGCTTTCAAATCGCCGCCGCCCTGAATCTGCATGATCATCGCGCCTTTAAACTTGATGGTTGCCGACAACAACACCACCGCCGCCAAGGCTTGTCCCATTTGCGCATCGACGGCATCATTGACTAAATGTTGATATTGTTTAGCTTGCTTCCAACTTTGTTCCAGCCGCACCCATTCGCCACGAACTCCGTGTTCCTCGAAAATAAAGCGGCGTAAGCAATCTTGTTGTTTCATGATTTAGTGGAATCCTCTTAAATAAGCGGAGATTATAATCCGCACACCCTCATCATTCGACCTCGGGATGCACTCATGTCTTTTCTATTCAAAAAAACCGCTATGCCCAGCGCCGACCAAGCCTTACCGGGACGTCAGCAAGCCATAGACAGCGGCCTATTTCACGCCGTCAACGGACATCCTATCCATCCGCCATTTCCGGCGCATCTGCGACAAGCCGTGTTCGGCATGGGCTGTTTCTGGGGTGCCGAACGTAAATTCTGGCAACAAGCCGGCGTATTCAGCACCGCAGTGGGCTATGCCGGCGGCTTTACACCCAACCCTACTTATCAGGAAATTTGCACCGGCATGACCGGCCACGCCGAAGTGGTGTTGGTGGTGTTCGACCCGGGCGTAGTGTCTTACCAGGATTTATTGGCAATATTTTGGGAATCTCACAATCCCACCCAAGGCATGCGACAAGGCAACGATGTCGGCACCCAATACCGATCAGTCATCTATTGCCAGGACGACCAATATGAAACAGCCGTGGCAAGCCAACAACAATACCAAGCAAAATTAACAGCCGCCGGCTTTCCAGCAATCACCACCGAAATCCGCAATGCTCCGACTTTTTATTATGCCGAGGAAGATCATCAACAGTATCTGGCTAAAAACCCGTCCGGTTACTGTGGCTTGGGCGGCCTGGGTGTCTGTTTTTCCATATAGCCGAATCGCCGAGAAATCCTAAGGCATTATAAGACTTGAGATTATTGTTTCCCCGCCATCCCGGGAGAGTTTTTCCGGTTGACTTTTAGGAAAAAATCCTTCAATTTACGCGCTTGGTGTGGCTCTCCCTCTGCGCTCGGTTATAGCCGAACAAGCCCTAAAGGGCAGTCATCCAAATAGAGCTTTAAAACTAATATTAGTCTTAACAACACAAAACCGTACTCTGTCTCATCAACAGATTACCAGGAGGAAACATATGAAGAAGCCTGTAAAAAACTGGCTGCTTGCTTCGACTGTAGCGACTTTACTTGCTGCACCAACTGTCTCTACCGCTAACAGCGATGTTGAAAAACTGACACAAGACCCAGCCAACTGGGCTACATGGGGCGGAGATTACGCCGGCACACGTTACAGCAAGCTGTCGCAAATCAACGCTCAAAACGTTAAAAACCTGCAACCAGCCTGGTCTTTTTCTACAGGTGTTTTGCGTGGTCATGAAGGCGGCCCTTTGGTTGTTAACGGCGTCATGTTCATCCACACTCCGTTCCCAAACACCGTTTACGCGATCGACCAAAAAACTAAAGCAGTCATCTGGGAATTTACCCCAACCATGGACGCTGACGTCACCATCCCAGTAATGTGCTGCGATACCGTTAACCGCGGTTTGGCTTACGGCGACGGCAAAATCTTCCTGCAACAATCAGACACCGTACTGACTGCACTGGATGCCAAAACCGGTAAGCGCGTATGGAGCGTACAAAACGGCGACCCTAAATTGGGTATGACCAACACCAACGCACCATTGGTTGTTAAAGATAAAGTCATTACCGGTATTTCCGGCGGTGAATTCGGTGTACGCGGCTTCTTGGCTGCTTACAATATCCGTACCGGCCAGCTGGAATGGAAAGGCTACAGTATGGGTCCGGATAAAGACACCCTGTTGAAACCAGGCAAATCCACCACTTGGCAAGACGGCAAAGTCACCCCTGTTGGCCCAGACTCAGGTACCAGCACCTGGAAAGGCGACCAATGGAAAATCGGCGGCGGCACTACCTGGGGTTGGTATTCTTACGATCCTAAACTGAACTTGGTTTACTACGGTTCAGGCAACCCATCGACCTGGAACCCAGTACAACGTCCTGGCGACAACAAATGGTCTATGTCATTGTGGGCACGTGACGCCGACACCGGTGAAGTTAAATGGGTTTATCAAATGACTCCACATGACGAATGGGACTATGACGGTATCAACGAAACCGTTCTGGTTGACCAAGAAGTCAAAGGCAAAATGCACAAAACCATCGTGCATTTCGACCGTAACGGCTTCGGTTATACCCTGGACCGCGAAACCGGCGAATTGTTGGTTGCTGAGAAATTCGACAAATCCGTCAACTGGGCGTCTCACGTCGATCTGAAATCAGGCCGTCCTGAAGTAGTGCCAGAGTTTTCTACCGAGCACAACGGTGAAGACGTCAACACTGTAGGTACTTGCCCTGCAGCGTTGGGTTCTAAAAACCAACAACCTGTTTCTTACTCTCCACAAACCGGCCTGTTCTACATTTCAGGCAACCATTTGTGCATGGAGTATGAACCCTTTGAAGTTTCATACACCGCAGGTCAACCTTATGTAGGTGCCACGCTGTCGATGATGCCTGCCGGCGCTGACGTGCTGACCGGTAAAAAAGACGGCACCACCAACTTGGGTCAGTTCACTGCGTATGACGCTAAAACCGGCAAAATCGCTTGGTCCAACAAAGAGCAATTCTCTGTATGGTCAGGTTCGGTTGCTACCGCTGGCGGCGTCGTATTCTACGGCACCCTGGAAGGCTACCTGAAAGCAGTTGATGCTAAAACCGGTAAAGAATTGTACAAATTCAAAACCCCATCAGGCATCATCGGCAACGTCAATACTTGGGAATTTGAAGGCAAACAATACGTTGGCGTTCTGTCAGGTATCGGCGGTTGGGCTGGTATCGGTATCGCTGCCGGTATCGACGACGGTACTTCTGCATCCAGCTCAGAAGGTTTGGGCGCGGTGGGTGCATACAGAAGCTTGAGCTCTTACACCAAATTGGGTGGTACACTGACTGTGTTCGCTCTGCCTAACTAAGATCTAACCCGTTAGATTTCAGTAAAGCAAGCCTTGGTCGAGTAATCGGCCAAGGCTTTTTTACGTATAGTACCCAGCTAAAAGGAAACTGCGATGAAAATGTTCTCACCCGCCTCAAAATTAATAATGACGGCGACCTTGGCTGTATCAGCGATTTCTGTGAACGCCCAAGACAAATTCAGGGTTTGCGCCGACCCGCTAAACCCGCCCTATTCGACCAAAGAACAAACCGGCTACGAAAACAAAATCGCCGCCCTATTTGCCGAACAGTTAGGACAGGAACTGGAATATACCTGGCTACCGGAAAGAATCGGCTTTATCCGCAACACATTGAAAGCCGAGAACGATAACGGCGAAGGCTTTAAATGCGATGTAGTGATGGGCGTGCCAGCCGGCTACGATCTTACCGATACCAGCAAACCCTACTTCCACTCGACTTATGTGCTGCTGATTGCCAAAGGCCGTGGCTGGGACGATATTAAAGACAGCGCACAACTAGCCAATCTCCCACTAGACAGGCAGGAAAAACTGAAAATAGCAATGTTCGACCGCGGCCCAGGCACAGAATGGCTGCAAAAAAACGGCTTGCTGGAGCAAGGGATTCCCTACCAAAGCATGACCGGAGACAGCGAACACAACACCGCTATGCAAATCGAAAAAGACTTACGTGCCAAAAAAATAGATATGGTGATACTTTGGGGACCTATGGCGGGATATGTGCAATCGCAAGCCCCAAAAGGCAGTTATATTGCTATACCTATGCAATCTTCACCGGGCTTAAAGTTTGATTTTTCAATAGCCATGGGCCTGCGCCAAGGCGACAACAAACGTAAGCAACAACTGAATGATTTGATCGACAAAAACTTGGATAAAATCCAGGCCATCATCGCAAGTTACGACATCGCGGTATTGCCGATCCCCGCAGAAACCGGCAAAAAAGACGACGATTGAAACGTTATTAAAGCCTAGCGCCCGAACAATCTAACCAGATGCGCAAAATGTCCGGCTTTATCATCGGTTAATTGCGACCAATCAAACCGCCAGCGCCAATTTCCTTCGGTTGTGCCTGGCGTGTTCATTCTATCGGGTGATCCCAACTTCAGAATATCCTGCATCGGAATCACCGCCAGATTGGCAACCGAGCCTAATGCGGCATGAATCAAGGCACTGGGCATAGGTAGGCTAGACCAGCCAAGATAATCGTATATACGCTGTTTCTCGCCGTCATTAAGCCCTTCGAACCAGCCCAGCGTGGTATCGTTATCGTGGGTACCGGTGTAAACCACGCTATTTTTCTGGTAATTGCAGGGCAAATAAGGATTGCGACTATCGTCGCCGAAAGCAAACTGCAAAATCTTCATCCCCGGCAAATCGAAATCGTCGCGCAAAGCTTCTACTTCTTCAGTAATAATCCCAAGATCTTCTGCCACCAAGGATAGCGAGGCAAATTGCTCCTGAATCGCCGCCAGCAATTCCGCACCCGGCGCTTTAACCCAACGCCCGTTGATGGCGGTGTGCTCGCTGGCCGGAATCTCCCATGCCGCCTCTAAGCCGCGAAAATGATCGATTCGCAAAATATCGAACATTTCGTACTGGGATTTGATTCTATCCAACCACCATTTAAAACCGGTTTTCTGCAAATATTTCCAGTCATAGTGCGGGTTCCCCCAACGCTGACCGTTCTCAGAAAAATAATCGGGCGGCACGCCGGCCACGACATCCATTTCGCCCAAATCGTTAAGTTTGAAGACCGCCCGATTCGCCCAAACATCGGCACTGTCATACGATACAAAGATCGGAATATCGCCAAACATCAGTACGCCATGCTTGGCGGCGTAATCTTTCAACTCGTGCCATTGCCGGAAAAACACATACTGCTCGAATTTGATCGTTTCGATCACAGCCTTCAGTAACTGCTTTGATTCATTCAGTGCGCCCGGCTCGCGCTGCTTCAGCGCGTCCGGCCATTGATTCCAGCTTTTATGTCCAAACACATTCCGCAAAGCGATAAACAAGGCAAAGTCATCCAGCCAATCGGCCTTTTCCACGCAAAACTGTTTAAAATCGTGCTGCTGCTCGGCATCAGCCAAGCTTTGAAAACCGTAAAAGGCTTTGGTTACCAAACAACTTTTGGTGTATTCGGCGTTGGTATGGCAATCGCCGCAACGGTCGGTAGTTTGCAGCCAACCCTTATCGGCTAGCCATTGAATGTTAATCAGGGCAGGATTGCCGGCATGTGCCGACAAGCACTGGTAAGGTGAACCGTCGCCATGCGTCATACCCAACGGCAAGGTCTGCCAGACGGTAGCACCTATATCGTGCAGAAAATTAACAAAATTGAAGGCTTCCTTACCCAAATCACCACACTCTCCACGGCCCGGGAGCGATGTTATATGTAACAAAACACCTGCGCGGCGTTTATCCAAGAGAGCACCCATGTTGTTTATTCCGTTTTATTATATTTGAATACCGCGCCGCATTGCGCCACCCATCGCCGGGCTACCGCTACCTTGCGTAAACGACAAAGCCAGATACGGCGGCGGCTCTACGCCCAGCAAACGATAGAGGTTGCTCAAATTAAGCCGATACTGTTTTTCAAAATCGCTGACCGCTTCGCCGGGATTATAATCACCGAACCACCAAAACCAATCCGACCCCTCGCAGACGCCCAATTGCACCTGTGCGGCAGCCAATTGTTGCTCGGAGAGTTTGCCGTTGGCGACCGCTTTGTCGAAAGCGTTTTTGACATCAGCCAACATCTCCCAGCCGCAGTTCTTATCGGCATCGCCGATCCAGGTTGAAAACGTACCATACACCCAACTACCGGCCACCAATTTCGGCAAGGACCCAGACTGGGGAGCGGCACTATCCAGATAGTCAGAAAAAGTGGTTAATTCGATACGCGGATGTTCGCTAAGCCGCTTGTACAGCGCACTAAGAAAATGATACCCGTTATCCGGAAAATATTCCCAGGCATTTTCGCCATCCATGATTATCGAAACCAGGGGCGTCTGTGGCTCATAATCGGCGATATTTTCCAAGTGCTGAATCAGATCGGCCACCGCATCATCAGCATGCCATTTTGAATATTCAAACCCGATTAAATCCGACAAGCCGTCGTCGCGAAAAAAACAGGCGATCTCCGCAGAACCCAACTTAAAGGGGCGATGCACAGCAACCGCATCGCCAAGCGCGCTGGCGCGTATGCTGTTATGCAAGACGTTACCACCACTGGCGGCCCATTTGAAACCAAAATCAGCTAACACTTCCAGGGTCCGCTGACTGATACTGCCCTCGGACGGCCAGCAGCCTTGCGGTTCGAAACCGAAAAAATGCCGAAAGGTCGCTAAGCCTTTTTGCAAATGCCAACGCACGCGCTCTTCACCACCGGGGTAATGACTAATACCCGGCAAGGTTACGCCAGGCATTGCCTCGCGGGCACTGTCTATCTCGAGCATCAACGGCATGATGGGGTGCGCATAAGGCGTCACCGACAGTTCGATGCGGCCTTTTCTAGCCAAAGCCTTATAGCGGTAGATAACTTTCGACAACAGATCGCGAATAATTTCAACAATCTCGATCCTGTCATGCAGACTAAAGCCGCTGCCTTTTTCGATTAAGCGTTTGACGCGGTTATCGTTGAGCTTGACCGTCTCGCCCATCCAGACCAAGTGATACCAGACCAAAATGTCGGAAATAAATTGCGCATTCAGGTAATTGACTGAGTCCTGGTGAGCTTCAATCCAGTCTGCCATATTGGTTAGCTTACGAAAAGCCGGATAGCGTTCGATCTGCCGCTCCCGGTTGGCTTTTCGGCAATCGCGTAACAACTTTAAGCGCTTTTCAGGATCTGCGGAAACCGAAGGTTCGACCAATGCAGCCAAAAGAGGGTCCTTGATGGCAATTCTATCGTGCAAATAGCCGTTGACTTGGTTGGAATAATCTTCGATCTGCTCCAATAGGATAGGGGCAAAATTCACCACCGCTTTAGCCCCCGGCACGGCCTCCAGATGCGCGACCATATCCACATAATCCTTGATCACATGCAGATAGGTCCACGGCAGCTTGAATTCCCCGCTCTGCATGTCGCGGTACTCAGGCTGGTGCATGTGCCAGCAGAGCACCAGCTTAAGCTTTTTATCGGACATAATTCCGTCTTTGTCCCAGCATATCGGATGTCACCAACACCACACCGCCCTCGCTGACGTGAAAACGTTTTTCGTCTTCCGCCCGGTCCTCGCCAATCACCGTACCTTCCGGTATTTGACAACCCTTTTCGATGATGGCTTTGGTAATCCGGCAATGTCTACCGACATTCACTTCGGGCAAAATCACTGAATCCTGCACCGAGCTGTATGAATTGACCCGCACCATAGAGAACAGTAAGGAGTGGCGCACCGTGGCGCCGGAAATTACGCAACCGCCGGAGACCATGGAGTCAATAGCCTGGCCGCGTCTATCGTCATCGTCAAACACAAATTTAGCCGGTGGCGTTTGCGCTTGATAGGTCCAGATCGGCCAGGTGTTGTCGTACAAATTCATATCGGGTTTGACACCGACCAATTCCATATTGGCCGCCCAATAGGCATCAATGGTTCCCACATCGCGCCAGTAGCTTTGCTGGCCGCTTTGCAAATCCAGGAACGGATAGGCGTTGACCCGGTATTTTTCGATCACCGACGGAATGATGTCCTTGCCAAAATCACGGCTGGAGCCTTTGGTATCGGCATCTTTGATCAATTGTTCGAACAAGAAGCCAGCATTGAAAATATAAATACCCATGGAAGCCAACGCCGTGTTTTCCCGGCCGGGCATCACCGGCGGATTTTCGGGCTTTTCCACAAACGCCTTCACCCGGCGATTTTCATCGACGTGCATTACACCAAACGCCTTAGCGTCTTCCAGCGAGACTTCGATACAACCGATCGTCAGATCGGCCTTATTGGCAACGTGATCGGCCAGCATTACCGAATAGTCCATCTTGTATATATGATCCCCGGCCAATACCAATACAAACTCAGGATTACGGGCCCGCAAGATGTCGATGTTCTGATATATCGCATCGGCGGTGCCTTGGTACCAGGAATGTTCGTCATGCCGTTGTTGCGCGGGCATCAAATCGACATATTCACCAAACTCGCCGCGCAAAAAGCCCCAACCTTGTTGGATGTGGCGAATTAGCGAATCCGCCTTATACTGGGTAAGGATACCGATCTTGCGAATGTCGGAGTTGATACAATTGGATAAGGGAAAGTCGATGATACGGAATTTACCGCCAAACGGCACCGCCGGCTTGGCCCGCCAGTCGGTCATATCCTTCAGCCGCGATCCGCGTCCGCCAGCCAGAATTAACGCAATGGTGTTGCGGGTTAAATCATTGACCCGTCTCTCCGTTTGATGTGTATCGACGACTGACATGTGTATCCTCTTTCAATTAAATAAGCTTTACCGCCCAAAACCGGCTGCAACCGACATTTCACAGATTTCTCTACCTGCCACTTGCCGCGTAGAGCCATTATCGTTACTCTTCACGGAAAAGTAAAAACTCAAGCGATTTGATGCTGAAAAGTCGGTCATTACCAAAATTGCTATTCCTGCCAACCGATAACTAACTATAACTGAGGCATTGCAAAATGAACAAGCCAAGCAAAACCAACACGCTTGATTCAGAACTAATCAAACTCACCGAAGCAAAACATCACGACCCTTTCGCCCTGCTAGGCCGTCATGGTCAAGGCCGCGATAACATCATCAGAGTGTATTTGCCCTACGCGGAAACCGTAAGAATCAACAGTCCCAAAGGCCCAGAATTCTCTCGCATTCCCGACACCGATTTTTTCGAATACCATCCGGGCAACGAAGCCATCCCCGAGCATTACCCATTATTTTGGACAGACAAGGACGGCTACGACCATCAACACTACGACCCATACTGCTTCGGCCCGGTGCTGCCGGAATTCGACCAACATTTGTTTGCCGAGGGTCGGCATTGGCATATTTACAAAAAGCTTGGCTCGCATCTGCACAGCGTTGCCGATATTCCCGGCGTACATTTTGCAGTTTGGGCGCCGAACGCACAGCGGGTCAGCGTGATCGGCGACTTCAATCGCTGGGACGGCCGCTGCCATCCGATGCGCAGCTTGGGCAGTAGCGGTATCTGGGAAATTTTCATTCCCGGCCTGTCTGCCGGCTGCTTGTACAAGTTTGAAATTCTGAATCGCCATACCGGCCAACTGCTAGTCAAAACCGACCCTTACGGCCAGCAATTCGAATTCCGTCCGCAAACCGCCGCGATAGTCACAGTGGAAGACAGCTATACCTGGCAAGACGGCAGCTGGATGGACCACCGTCCACAGCACGACTGGCTACATCAGCCAATGTCGATTTACGAGGTACACCTGGGCTCCTGGCGGCGCGATCATCGCGGCAATTTCCTGAATTATCGCGAGCTTGCCGAGCAATTGGTGGATTACGTCAAGGAACTGGGGTTTACTCATATCGAGTTATTGCCGGTCACCGAACACCCTCTGGACATTTCCTGGGGTTATCAAACCACCGGTTATTTTGCGCCGACCAGCCGCCACGGCACGCCGGACGATTTCCGTTATTTTGTCGACCACTGCCATCAAAACGGCATCGGCGTAATTCTGGATTGGGTGCCCGCCCACTTTCCAAAAGACAACTTCGCTCTGGGCCGCTTCGACGGCACGCCGCTTTACGAACACGAAGACCCGCGTAAAGGCGAGCACCGCGACTGGGGCACCTTGATTTACAACTACAGCCGCAACGAAGTGAAAAACTTCCTGCTGTCCAGCGCCTTCTTCTGGCTGGAGGAATTCCACCTCGACGGCCTGCGGGTCGATGCGGTGGCGTCGATGCTGTATCTGGACTACTCGCGCGACGCCAACGACTGGATCCCGAACATGTACGGCGGCAATGAAAACCTGGAAGCCATCGACTTCCTGCGTCAAATGAATACCGTCACGCACGAACAGCATCCCGGCACGGTGATCATGGCTGAGGAATCGACCTCGTGGCCGCAAGTGACTCGACCCACCTGGACCGGTGGCTTGGGCTTCTCGATGAAGTGGAACATGGGCTGGATGCACGACATTCTGCATTACATGCAGGAACAACCGATCCACCGCTCATACCATCACGATTCGCTGACTTTCGGCCTGCTTTACGCATTCACAGAAAACTTTGTGCTGCCGTTCTCGCACGACGAAGTGGTGCACGGCAAAGGCTCGATGTTGAATAAGATGCCGGGCGATGAATGGCAACGCTTTGCCAATTTGCGTCTGCTGTACACGATGATGTTTACCTATCCGGGTAAAAAATTGTTGTTCATGGGCTGCGAATTCGGTCAAGGCACCGAGTGGAGCTGTAACCGCACGTTGGATTGGTATGTTTTAGATTACCCGCATCACAAAGGCTTGCAAACCCTGGTTAAAGACTTGAATAAACTCTATTCCAGCCATACCGCCCTGCACCGTTACGACTTCGATCATCACGGGTTCGAATGGATCGATTGCCACGACTATCAACAATCTATCATTAGTTATCGCCGCAAATCGGCGCATGAAGATTTGATCGTGATCCTGAACTTTACCCCGGTGCCGCGCGAAAGTTACCGAATCGGCGTACCTAATCCCGGCACCTATTACGAGATTTTCAATTCCGATTCTCAATATTACGACGGCAGCAACCTTGGCAACGGCTCGGTGTTGTCAGAACCGCAACCCTGGATGAACCAAGACCACTCCATTTCCGTCACCTTGCCGCCCCTGGCCGGTATTATTTTGAAAATGTAGTTTTATCGCCATGAAAAAAATTCTGTTCGCGAGCAGCGAAACCCACCCCTTGATCAAGACCGGCGGCCTGGCGGATGTCGCCGGCAGCCTGCCTCTGGCCCTGGCCGCGTTGGGCCAGGACGTGCGCATCATCATGCCCAATTACCAGGGCATCAAGAACTGCGAGCCCGGCCGTTACCTATGCACGGTGCGAGTCAACAATTGCGACGTTAACCTATTGGAAACCCGCTTGCCGGACAGTGATGTCATCGTCTGGCTGGTCGACTATCCGCCGTTCTTTAATTTTCCGGGTAACCCATACCTTGATGAAGCCGGACGCCCTTGGCCGAACATTGGTGAGCGCTTTGCGCTGTTTTGCCGCATCATCGTCGAAGTAGCCACCAACCGGGCTTATTTAGACTGGCACGCCGACATTGTGCATTGCAACGATTGGCAAACCGGCTTGGTACCGGCACTGCTGTCATTGGAACCCAACCCGCCGGCGACGATTTTTACCATTCACAACATGGCCTACCAAGGACTGTTTCCCGGCAGCACCTACGCCCAGTTAAATCTGCCGGGGCAATTACTCCACCCGGACGGTCTGGAATTCCACGGCATGCTGTCCTTTATCAAAGGCGGGCTGAGCTATTCCGACCGTATTACCACGGTTAGCCCCACTTATGCCCAGGAAATCCAGACCCCTGAATTCGGTTACGGCTTGGAAGGCTTGTTGGCGCATAAACAAAGCCAGTTACGTGGCATTCTGAACGGCATTGATGTGTCGGTCTGGAATCCGGCGCACGACGCCTATATCGCAAAGCCTTTCAGCGTCGATACCCTAAAAGACAAGCAAATCAATAAAGCGGCACTCCAACAACAACTGGGCTTACCGGTGGAATCGGAAACTCCCTTGTTTGGTTTGATTGGCCGCTTGGTCGAACAAAAAGGTATCGATCTGGTACTAAGCTGTTTACAAGAGATGACCACCCTACCCTTGCAATTTGCCTTACTGGGCAGCGGCGATAAAAGCATCGAATACCGCCTGCAGGAGTTTGCCCGCCTATATCCGGAAAAAGTATCCATCACCATTGGATACGACGAACGCTTGGCGCATCAAATCGAGGCCGGCGCCGACATCTTCCTGATGCCTTCGCGCTTCGAACCTTGCGGCTTAAATCAAATGTATAGCCAATGCTATGGCACGATACCTATCGTCAGAAAAACTGGCGGCTTGGCAGATACGGTAGTCGATGCATTGCCGGAAAGCATTAGCAATGGCACCGCCAGCGGCATCTCGTTTAACGATGCGTCGGCGGCCGCGCTGATAGAAGCCATCAAACGCAGCCTGGTGTTATTCCACAACCGACCGGTCTGGAAGAAAATTCAACGTAACGCGATGCTCAAGGATTTCTCCTGGCAAAACAGTGCGAATCAATATCTCGCGCTTTACAATGAAATTTAAACCCTGCTTGGCCGGCTTGATGTTGATAGCCGGCCAAGCACTTGCCGACGAATCGGTGATAGAAGTCATCCCCCTGATGAACCGTCCGGCCTCCGACGTACGCGCTTTACTGGCACCGCTGCTGGATGCCGATGATCGCGTCATCGAGAACGGTGCCAGTCTGATCGTTAAAACCAATCCCGCCAAACTCGGCGAAATCCGGGCCGTCATTCAAAAACTAGATGCCCGGCTCAGCAATTTAGTCATCAGCGTCTTGCAAACCAGTAGCAAAACCGCAGCCGAATTGAACGCAGAAGCGGCCATTGCCGCAATGCCGAATAGGATTCAGATGCGCGGCATGATGGGCAACAGCGAAGACTTGCGAAACCGGCAACAACACCAACAATTACGCACCCTGGAAGGCCAGGCGGCCCATATCAAAACCGGACAGGTCCGGCCGGTGCAAAATTACAGCGTATACGACTCGGGCTATGGTTACGGCTCCGCGGTAAGCACGAATACCCAGATGATTGAAGCCAGTACCGGCTTCGCTGTTACGCCGCGCTTGGCAGGCGAGCAGGTCATTCTCGATATCGAACCGTGGTCGGATAGCTTTCAGCGCAACGGCCACATTGAAACCCAATCCGCTCACACCACTTTACGCGCCAATCTCGGCGAATGGGTGGAAATTGCCGGCAACACCGACACTGAACAATCCGACAATCACGGCTTCAACAGTTTCAACCACAGCACCCGGCAAAATGCTTTACGCATTCTGATCAAAGTCGATCAAGCTGATTAATCCGGACCCACCCTAAACGACAATCCGACCAGATAGCCTCATGGCACTATTTTCGGAATCTGTGCGCGGCAACATAATATCAATATCGACATTGGCGGAAAGCGCATACTTATTGGTTATGATGGCCCGACAAATTCATGCCGATAGCCTTATGAGCATTACTGCCAAATGTTCCCCCACCGTTCTGACATATTTTCTTACGATTATATGTCTGGCAACATCCGGATGGGTATCCGCCCAGGAAACACTGCGGGTGCTCAGTTGGGACGGTTACGCCGATAGTGAAGTGGTTTCGGCATTCCAGCAGCGGTTCGACGTGGCGATAGAGTTAACCCTGGTAACGTCCGACGACGACCTTTGGCAGAAAATCAATGGTGGCAACTATGACGTATTTGCTGTCAATACTGCGGAATTGCAGCGTTATATCGATCAAGGCCTGAGCAGGCCGATCAGCATGACAAATATTCCCAACCATGCCCGGCAGTTGCCGCGTTTCCAAAACTTGCAAGCCATCCCCGGCCTGGTTCGCGGGAACGACACGTATGCCGTCCCTTACACCTACTCGGAAATGGGGCTGATCTATAACCGCAAACTCATTAACACTCCCCCCCAATCCATGTCGGCTATGTGGGACCCTGCCTATCGGGGCCGAGTATTGGCTTTTAACGCCAGTAATCACAATTTTTCCTTGGTCGGCTTATTAAGGGGCGTATCCAATCCGTTCCGGATGACAGATCCCGAGCTAAAACAGGCTGCTCGCGAATTGGCCAAGTTACGCCGTAATGTGCTGACCTTTTACGCGACCGCGGAGGAAGCGACCAGACTGTTTGTCAAATATGAAATAGCCTTGATTTTCGGTAATTACGGCACCCAGCAACTGAAAGCTCTGCGCGAAGCCGGTGCCGACATCGGCTATGTGATTCCCCGCGAAGGTGCGCTGGCCTGGCTGGATTGCTGGGCCATCACCCAAAATAGCCGGAACCCCGAGTTGGCAGAAAAATGGATCAATTACACCTTGGAAAAAGCAGTCAGCGAAACGCTAACCCAGCAACACGGCTTGGCAAACACGATTACAGCGCCGGAGAACGACAGCCCCCAAAACCAACCCATCATTTGGCTGGAACCGATACTCAATCCGCTAGCGCGCAAAACGCTATGGGATAGAATCATTTCCGGCGAAGCGCCCGAGGCATTCTGAGTGCGCTCCAGCATAGGCATAAAATTGGGTTTCTGGCTGGCACTGCTAGGCACGTTATCGACAGGCCTGACCGGTTATTATGTTTACGACCGCAGCCGAGCCATGCTGGTGGGAACCGCCAAGGATAAGCTGCTCAACGACACCCAAGCCGTGGGAAACCGATTTGCGGATGCGTTGGCAGCTACCGCCAGCAACGTCAAGTTTCTAAGCAATTTGCCGGTCAGCGCCGACATGGTCTCGGCAACACCTGACGCAAAGTTGGACATACTCAAAAATCAATTGGCGGAGATTTTTGTCAGCTTGCTAAATGCCCATCCCGAATACAGTCAAATCCGTTTGATCGACACGCAGCATTACGGCAAGGAATTAGTCAGAGTCGATAGGGATCAAGACAACCTCAAAGTGATTGCCGACGCGCAGCTACAAGAGAAAAACCATTTTCCTTACGTATTCGAAACCGTGCCGCTGGCTGCGGAGCAATATTACGTTTCGGAAATCAATTTAAATCAGGAATTAGGCACTCACCTGGGATTTGGTAAACCCACACTGCGGATAGCGATGCCGATCAAGTCGGCCAACGCCACCATCGCAGTGATCGTCATCAATGTCGATTTACAAGGGCTATTCGAGCAAGTACGCGGCAATATTCCCGACGATATTGAATTGCTGCTCAGCAACGACAGAGGGGACTATTTAATTCACCCCGACGCGGCAAAAACCTTTGGATTTGAGAGCGGCCGCAGTTTCCTGATTCAGAATGACATCCCGAACGTAAAAGCGATTCTGGCTGGCAAACAAGCGCATTCGGTATTCGCGACCAGCGATACGCAAAGTTTGGCCGCTTCTTCACTCGCCGCTTTCGTAAAACTGCCGTTGGGCTCGGAAAGCAGCGGACGCTTCGCCATGCTGGGTTTATATACGCCGCTGAAAAACGTTTTGCAGGAAAGTAAAGCTCTGGGAGTGAGCGTTATCGAAATAACCTTGTTGTTCAGCCTGCTGGCAAGTGCAATTTCGCTAATGTTGGCGCGCGTCCTGGCAAAACCGCTCAATTCGATGACCACCGCCATCGGTCAATTCAAGCTGGGCACGCCGCTGACCGGGTTACCGACGCACCGTAACGACGAAATCGGCTATCTGGCGAATAGTTTCATGTCGATGACCGAACAATTAAACTCGCAAATAGCCGAGTTACATGCCTCCGAAGCTAAGTTGCATGCCATTCTCGACAACGCCCCCGTCGGCATTTGGTTGGCCGACCTTGATACGCGCTTTTTGTTTGTAAACCATACTTTTTGCGATGCCCTTGGCCTGCCGGAAACCCGTTTAATTGCCAACGAACCATTGGCCGAGTTGTTCGGCGCGGAGATCGCAGCCAGTTTTTTAAGTGCCGATCAAGCGTGTTTAGCGCAAACAAATCAAGCACATCAGTCCCTCGAGCAAATAAAATTTGCCGATGGCAAACGGCACACCATACAAATAACCCGCACGCCATTGCAAGACATCAACAAAGAGACGGTCGGCATCATCGGCATAGCCATGGATATTACTGACCGCCAACAAGCGGCCAATCGTGAGCGCGCCCATAATCATGTGCTGGAATTAGTATCCAAAGGCGCGGCACTGCCGGAGATCCTGCAAGCGGTGGTATTGGGTGTAGAGGCCCAAAATCCTGACTTAATTTGTTCGATATTGCTATTAAATAACGAAGGTAATCGCTTGTTCATAGGCTCTGCACCGCATCTACCCGACTTCTACAATTCTGCTGTAGACGGCCTTTACGTAGGCCCCGGTGTCGGCTCATGCGGTACGGCTGCGTATTTCGGCCAGCGAGTGATTGTCGAAGATATTCAAAACCATACTTATTGGGCGCCGTTTACCGAGCTTGCGGCTAGGGCCGGTTTAGGGTCGTGCTGGTCTGAACCGATACGTGGCGCGTCCGGCCAATTGTTGGGTACTTTTGGTATTTACCAGCGCCATCCTGCGGAGCCAGGAGCAGACGATATTCAGATGATTGAACAGGCCTCGCATTTGGCCGGCATTGCAATCGACCGCAGCCGCAGCAATGAAGAACTGCAATTGGCGTCCTTAGTCTATCAAAACAGCAGCGAAGCGATGGCCGTGACCGACGCACAAGGCATGATTATCAATGTCAATCCGGCTTTCACCGCTTTGACCGGCTACACATTGGACGAAGTCATCGGTAAAAACCATAACATTCTGAACTCGGCGCGGCAGGGCGAACAGTTTTATCAAGCCATGTGGCAAGCCATCAACAGTAGTGGTCACTGGAAAGGCGAAATTTGGAATCGTCGGAAGAACGGCGAGATATTTGCTGAGCAACTGACCATCAATACCATATTTAGCGCGGATGGCCTGCCGCAGCGGCGAGTTGCGTTATTTTCCGACATCACCCAAAAAAAGCAGTCCGAAGAACTGATCTGGACCCAAGCCAATTTCGATCCGCTCACCGGCCTGCCCAACCGCCGCATGTTTCATGACAGGCTGGATCAAGAAATCAAAAAGGCACATCGCACCGGCTTGCAGGTCGCTTTGATATTGCTTGATCTGGACCGTTTCAAGGAAGTTAACGATACGCTGGGTCACGATATGGGCGACTTATTGTTAAAAGATGCCTCGCAACGGCTGCTGCATTGCGTACGCGATTCCGATACTGTCGCCCGATTGGGCGGCGACGAATTCACAGTCATCCTCGGCGAACTTGATGATGCTGAGGATGCCGAACGGGTGGTCAAAAACATCCTGCAAAGACTCGCCGAACCTTTTCAGCTGAAAAGCAAAGTGGCCTACATCTCCGCCAGTATCGGCATCACCCTGTACCCGAAGGACGCGGAGAGAATCGATACCTTAATAAAAAACGCCGATCAGGCAATGTACGCAGCGAAACACCAGGGCCGTAATCGCTATTGTTATTTCACTCCATCAATGCAGGAAGCCGCTCTAGCGCGCATGCTGATTGCCGACGATTTGCGCCATGCTTTGGAGGCCAACCAATTTGAAGTATATTACCAGCCGGTCGTGGAACTGGGATCCGGCGCCATCCATAAAGCCGAAGCGCTGATCCGCTGGCAACACCCGACACGGGGCATGGTCAGCCCCAGCGAATTTGTGCATATTGCCGAAGATATAGGCCTGATTGCCGAAATCGGTACTTGGGTATTTAAACAAGCGGCAGGACAGGTCAAACAATGGCGTGCCCGATACCATCCGGACTTTCAGATCAGCGTCAACAAGTCGCCGATGCAGTTTTACGACGACCAGTCCCACGGCACTTGGCTGGAATACTTGCAAACACTTGAGCTGCCGGGACAAAGCATCGTCGCGGAAATTACCGAGGGCTTGCTGCTGGACGCCAGTAATGTGGTGAAAGATCAATTACTGGCTTTTCGGGACGCAGGGATTCAAGTATCGCTGGACGATTTCGGCACCGGCTATTCGTCGCTGGCTTATCTGAAGAAATTCGATATCGATTATCTGAAAATAGATCAGTCTTTCGTCGGCAATTTGTCGCCGAATTCCAGCGACAAAATTCTCTGCGAAGCGATTATCGTCATGGCGCACAAGCTGGGGATGAAAGTCATCGCGGAAGGCATAGAAACCGAACAACAACGCCAGCTACTGCTGGAAGCGGAGTGCGACTATGGGCAGGGCTATTTATTCTCCAAAGCCCTGCCGGCCGATGCGTTCGAGGAACTGCTAATGCTTAATGCCTCAGGCACCAGCGCACAGAACACAGTTATTTGATCTTCAATTTCAGTAAATGCACTCGCCGATTGTCGGCCCGCAATACCTCGAAACAGAAATCGTCCAGCTCCACCTTCTCGCCTTTCTTCGGAAAATGTTCTAGCCGCTGCACGATTAAACCGCCTAGCGTGTCGTATTCGTCGTCTTCCAATGCGGCGGAAAAATAATCGTTGAATTCTTCGATGGGTGTCAGCGCGCTGACGATAAATTCTTTCTCGCTACGCTGAGAAATAAATTCTTGTACTTCGTCGTCATCGTGTTCGTCTTCAATCTTGCCGACGATTTGCTCCAGGACGTCTTCAATCGTCACCAAGCCGGCGGCATTGCCGTATTCGTCGACGACGATGGCCATGTGGTTGCGCTCGGTGCGAAATTCTTTTAGTAACACATTTAAACGTTTGCTTTCCGGCACCACGTTGACCGGGCGCATCACATCCTCGACTTTCAGGGTTTTATCCTTTAAAGCATGAGCCAGTAAATCCTTGGCAAGCAAAACACCAACCACCTTGCTGCGGTCTTCTTCGATGACGGGAAAACGGGAATGAGCAAATTCGACCACTAACGGAAAGATGGTTTCCAGTTCCGCTTCCCTAGGAACGACGACCATTTGCGAACGGGGAATCATGATGTCTCTGACCCGCATCTCCGCCACATGCATCACACCTTCCATCATGGCCAGTGCGTCGGAGTCTAACAGATGTTTTTCTTGCGATTCTCTCAATATCTCCAGCAAGTCTTCCTGATCTTGCGGCTCCCCACTCAGAAAATGACCGATGCGCTCGATCAAACTCTTATGGGGTTGACTACTCGGGGGGTTACCATCGCTCATTGCTTTCCATCCTCCATATAAGGGTTTGCTATACCTAATTTGCTCAAAATCTCAATCTCTAATGCTTCCATTTGTTCGGCATCCTGATCCTCTATGTGGTCATACCCTAGCAAATGCAATACGCCGTGTATAGTGATATGCGCCCAATGGTGCTCGGGCGATTTGTTTTGCTGCGCAGCTTCCAGCCCTATCAGCGGTGCACAAATCACCAAATCGCCCAGCAAGTCCATGTCCATGCCCGCCGGGGCTTCAAAGGGAAAGCTCAGGATGTTAGTCGGTCCGTTTTTATGCCGATACTGCTGATTCAGCTCTGCGCTTTCCACATCGTCGACCAAACGAATCACCAACTCGCAGTCCGCATCATCCTCAAAGCTTGCTAGCCCGGCGTCCACCCATTGCTGAAACTGCTCGAGTTCGGGATGAGGTGCCGAAGTAGCAATTTGCATGTCGATATAATTCATAGACTACGCCGACGGCATGTGCTCTTTTTCGTAATGCTCGTAAGCGGCGACGATGCGCTGTACCAAAGGATGCCGGACCACATCGCGCACCCCGAAAAAGGTAAAACTGATACCGTCCACATCCTTCAACACTTTCAACACATGTTTCAGACCGGACATTTTTTCGTTGGGCAAATCGATTTGCGTAACATCGCCGGTAATGACGGCGGTGGAACCGAAACCGATCCGGGTCAGAAACATCTTGATTTGTTCCACCGTCGTGTTTTGCGCCTCATCCAGAATAATAAACGAGTCGTTCAAGGTTCTACCGCGCATGAAGGCTAAGGGCGCCACTTCGATGACATTTTTTTCCAGCAATTTTTCGACGCGCTCGAAGCCCAACATGTCGTATAGCGCATCGTACAAGGGCCGCAAATAGGGGTCGACTTTCTGGGCCATATCGCCAGGAAGGAAACCTAACTTCTCGCCCGCTTCCACCGCCGGCCGTACCAAAATAATCCGCCGCACGGTCTCGTTTTGCAACGCATCAACCGCACACGCGACCGCCAGATAGGTTTTACCGGTACCTGCGGGACCGACACCGAAATTAATGTCATGCGAAATGATCTTGCGCAAATAGTCCTGCTGATTAAAACCGCGACCCTTGATTACACCGCGCTTGGTTTTAATCGCCACCGGCTCCGATTTCACGCTCGGCGTAGCCTGTAGTAACTGGTCGATACTGGCATCCTGCAAACTCAAATGCACTTGCTCCGGGGTGATTTCTTCCCGCTCGGTCAATTCGAACAATTTCTGAATCACCGCGCAAGCCGCTTTGACCGCGGCATCGACACCCGTGACCTTGAAATGATTGCTGCGATTGGCGATCTCCACCTGTAAGCGTTGCTCGATTTGGCGGATATGCGCATCCAACTGTCCGCAAAAATTGGACAGGCGTTGCGCATCGGCGGGTAACAGGGTAATTTCTTGCGAAAAAAGGCTGGCGTTCAACACTAGGCGGTCTGCTGGATTTTTTCGATGGACGATTCCACCAGGCGACCCCGTAACGAATTGGGCAAGGCTTCGGCAATATACACGTCGACGAACTGCCCGATCAAGCGCGGATGCCCGGCAAAATTGACGGCGCGGTTATTTTCGGTACGGCCTGTCAGATGCAGTGGGTTTTTCTTGGAGATGCCCTCCACCAACACACTTTGCACGCTACCGATCATCGCTTCGGAAATAGCCATGAACATTTCGTTCAAGCGATCTTTCAGGCGCTTCAGGCGTTGTTCCTTAACCGCCATACTGACATCATCGGCAAAGTTGGCTGCCGGCGTACCGGGTCTGGCGCTGAAGATAAAACTGTAAGACAGGTCGTAACCGACTTCCTCGATCAAGGCCATGGTATCTTCAAAATCTTCTTCGGTTTCGCCGGGAAAACCGACGATAAAATCCGACGACAAACTGATGCCTGGCCGCACCGCTTTCATCTTGCGCATGATTTCCAGGTAATCTTCGCGTCTGTGACCACGCTTCATTTCCGCCAAAATGCGGTTGCTGCCGCTCTGCACGGGCAAATGCAAGTGATTGACCAGCTGCGGAATCTCGGCAAACGCTTCGATAATATCGTCAGTGAATTCTAAAGGATGCGATGTAGTGAAACGAATACGGTCTATACCATCGACAGCGGCAACGCAATGTAACAACAGTGCAAAACTAGCCACATCGCCGTCTTCCATCGCGCCGCGATAAGCATTAACGTTTTGGCCGAGCAGATTGATCTCGCGCACACCTTGCCTTGCGAGCGTTTCGATTTCGGCAATCACATCGTTGAGCGGCCGGCTGACTTCTTCTCCGCGGGTGTAAGGCACTACGCAATATGTACAGTACTTACTGCAACCTTCCATCACCGATACATAAGCCTTGGGCCCTTCCGCACGCGGTTCCGGTAAATTATCGAATTTTTCGATTTCGGGGAAAGAAATGTCGACTACATGCTTACCGCCACTACGTGCTTGGTTTAACAACTCAGGCAAGCGGTGCAGGGTTTGCGGACCAAACACAATGTCTACATACGGCGCGCGCTTTTGCAGGGCCGCACCTTCCTGGCTGGCTACGCAGCCACCAACACCAATAATCACGCCAGGACGTTTGTCTTTGATTTTTTTCCAGCGCCCCACGGCGGAAAATACCTTTTCCTGGGCTTTTTCGCGGATCGAACAAGTGTTTAGCAGCAGCACATCGGCTTGTTCCGGAATGTCGGTCAATTCCATGCCGTGCGATGCGATCAATACGTCCCGCATCTTATCGGAATCGTATTCGTTCATTTGACAGCCGTTAGTCTGTATATAAAGTTTTTGCGCCATGCTTGATGAGATACCTCAACTACTCTCACTAACAAAAAACCCCCGTCTCGCGACGGGGGCTCGTAATGGCCGGATTATAAACCCAATTTTCGGCAAATGCTTGTTTTATACGGCAATCCCCACTTGTAGGGCCTCGAACCAATCTAAGAAACGCTTCACATCATCGCCTTTGAACATCCGACCATGTTGCGGGGCCAGTATGTCGATATCCAACTTCCTGACCCGATCAATCCAGGCTCGTTTAGCTTGATTAGAGGGCATCCAACGCTGATGGAAAAAACGCATTTTATCGACGTGCATATCGAAGTTGTCCACAAATACTGGCGTTCCAGGCGCTTCCAAGGCTGCACCGACATCGCCGGACATCAGGATTTTGGCGTGTGGATCATAAATATGGAAATTAGCGGAGGCATGCAGATAGTGAGCGGGAACAATCTGCAATTCGGTAGTACCGAGATTGATGACTCCGCCATGGTCGGGAATCGGTACATATTCGATAGTTTCGCAGCCGAAGTGCCTTAAAAAACCTTCCCATAATGCTGAGGCATGCAGCTTGGCATTGGGCAGCGCTTGATCCCATAAACCCAAAGATGAAATGATGTCCGGATCTTGATGCGAGGCGAACAAATCAGTAATTTCCTCGACCGGCGCATGGTGTAATACCGCCGCCAGCATTGGCGCAAACAGCTCTATGCCGCCGGGATCGATCAAAAGGCAGCGATTGGCCGTCCTTACCATATATTGGTTGGTATCAATGATTTTCTCGGGCTTATGTGCATCGCGGCCAAACATTATCCATTGATAGGCGCCCTCATAAATTTTGGTCATTCTCATGCTAACTTTACCTCTTGGCCATACTGGGTTTGATGGGTGCGCTATTCGGCGACGTTTATAATCGTCAATGCACTCCGGCATTTATGTACTTTGTCGTTGATTATTTGCGCGGCGTTATCGACGCTTTCAGCGACCGCTTGCAGACTTTGCAGATACTCTCCCGCTTGTGAAGCCTCTATCCGGGAGTTGGCAGCAATCACCCGAGCCGCCCTAGCCGGATGCATCACATCAGCGAGCTTAATCAATAATTCCGAAACCTGAATAATAAACTCTCGATGACAAATCTGCGTTCTTAGTCTGACTTCCTGCAACGGGGTGGCTAAGGAATCGGCATATCTGGCTCCGACAGCCAACTGCCCCACTTTCTCGAAGCGTCTGCATGCTTCGGTCATGCGCTGTTCATTGACTGTCAGACGATAAAGATGGAATGCGTATTCGTTGATGTTATTGACCAATTCGATCGTATCCTTGGCCAATTCGTTTATGAAGTCCGTGATGGGCTGGAAGCCCTTGGCCTTTTCACCGGCGCGGAAAGCAATCGCTTTGGCATTGGCTGCCGCGAGAGAAATTTCCTTGGCCACTTCCATCACCGCGCTCAATTCGGCGGCTATGGAAGCCACGGCGACAAATTGGGACTTGGTTTGATTGACTTGCATACTGAAAGACCCTCAGATCGACGATAAATTTATTTATAGCTTAGCCGACAAATAAATCCCCGTGCTATTTGAGTTTCCAATAAATGCGCGTCAACCCCGGTTATTTAGGTCGATAATGAGTTGGATCGGTCACACCCAGATTTTGGAAACCGGCCGCCCGCAATCTGCAGGCATCGCACACACCGCAGGCTCTGCCTTTAATATCAGCGGAATAACAGGAAACCGTATCCGAGTAATTGACGCCCAGTTCTAAACCTTTTTGGATAATCTCGGCTTTGCTGAGTGCTATCAGCGGTGTGTGAATTTGAATTTTATGGCCTTCCACTCCCGCTTTGGTCCCCAGGTTTGCCATATCCTGAAAAGCTTTGATAAATTCCGGCCGGCAGTCTGGGTAACCGGAATAATCGACGGCGTTAACGCCGATGAATACGTCGTGAGCGTTCACCACTTCCGCCCAACCCAGGGCAAATGCCAGGAATATAGTATTTCTGGCAGGCACATACGTTACTGGAATACCGGCTTGCGGTGAAGTCGGCACATCGATCCGAGCGTCTGTCAACGCGGAACCGCCTATTGCGCTCAAGCCGAGATTGATAATCTTATGGTCGGCTACCTGGTAATGCTTGGCGATTCTCCGAGAAGCCTCCAATTCAGCATTGTGGCGCTGGCCGTAATCAAAACTTAGGGCGTAGCAAGTAAAACCTTGTTGTTTGGCAAGTGCCAAGACTGTTATTGAATCCAGACCGCCGGACAATAAAATGATGGCCGGCCTGGAACTGCTGTTATTTTCCACGCGCGTCGTTCCAAAGAAATTTATGTAATTGAATTTGAAACCGAACCTGCAGTTGGTCGGCCAAAATACGCTCAGCCAGCTCGGTCGGCGACATCACATCCATCACCGGCGAGAACAGTACTTGGCAATGTTCAACTAAGCGATACAACTCAAGTTGCTGCTTGGCCCATTGGTAATCGGCAGCATCGGCAATCACGAATTTGACTTGGTCGTGCGACGTTAAATACTGGATATTGTCATAGCGATTGCGCTCAAGCTCTCCGGAACTCGGCGTCTTCAAATCCATGACTTTACTGACCCGACTGTCAACCATCGACACATCCAAGGCACCACTGGTTTCCAGCGAAACCTGGTAACCAGCATCGAGCAGTCTAACCATTAAAGGGTTGCAGCCCGGTTGTGCTAAAGGTTCGCCGCCGGTTACCGTGACATACCGGGTGTTGTAACGGCCAACTTTCAGGAGAATCTCGTCGATGTTGAGTTTTTCGCCGCCAGTAAACGCATAAGCGGTATCGCAATAGGAACAGCGCAATGGACAGCCGGTCAAGCGAATAAAGACGGTGGGTAACCCCACCGTATTCGCTTCACCCTGCAGTGAATAGAATATTTCGGTAATACGTAGCGTTTGATCCATCCGCAGGCCGGATTATTGCGGCATTTGCGCCAGCTTTTTTTCCGCCAAATGCGCGGCAGTGGTGCCTGGATAGCTGGTCGTCACCCGCGTCAAATAATCGCGAGCTTTTGCGGTGTTTTGCAGATCGAATTCGATATAACCCAGTTTGAGTAAAGCATCCGGCACTTTAGAGCTATTGGGGTATTGACTGACCACCTTATTGAATGCGGCGCGCGCCGCATCGAATTCCCGATTGATCTTATACGCCTCTGCCAACCAATACTGCGAATTGTCGGCAAACTCACCCGCCGGAAAATCTTTCAGCAAATCCTGAAACATTTTGATGGCCTGGGCATTGTGGCCGTTACGCAAAGTGTCGTAAGCCGATTGATACCTTTCCTTTTCGTTGCCTTGTGCCGCCGTCGCGGTCGGCTTATTGTCCACTACCGACGCAGCCGGAGCGGGCGTCGCAGTTGCAACCGGTGCCGGAGTCGGTGCGACCGGGGCCGCTGGCGTAGTGGGTTGAGCCGCTGTAACCGGCGATTGTCCAGCCGCAGCAGTATCTGCAGGAACTGGCGCAGGCGTTTGACTCGGCGGCGTTTGCCCACCTGCGGTAAGCGCCTGCATCCGATCATCCAGATCGGAGTACATATTGCTTTGTTTTCTTTGCAAGTCGGCGATGGTCTGGGATTGCTCCTCGACCATGCCGCGCAATTGCTGCACTTCCGACTGTAACTGCTCCAATCTGCCCAATACCTCAAAAATAGCATTGTCAGTGGCGGCCGGCTGTGCATAAGCATTTCCAGCCGGGTAACCCGCACCGTTAGGCGCAGCACCAGCTCCGGCAGATAAGCCAAAGCCGAGACTCAGTATCAGAAGCGCACGCTTACTCATTGATAGCCAACTTCCACGCGGCGATTTTGTTGCCACGCCGACTCGTCATGACCGGAAACAGCGGGCTTTTCTTCACCGTAGCTCACCACTTCCAATTGGCCGGCAGTGACGCCTTGCGAGCGCATCATTCTTTCCACCGATTTGGCCCGTTGCTCACCCAACGCGATGTTGTATTCGCTGGAACCACGCTCGTCGGCATGACCGGATAGAATCACGTGCTGGTTTGGGTGTGAAGCCAAATAACGGGCATGCGCCGCAACAACAGGTACGTAGTCTTGTTTAACTTGGCTGCTATCCAATTCAAAATAAATCACTTGTTTGGACAACGGATTGTTAGGGTCGCTAAATTCAGGACCCAGGTTCGCGCCGGAACCGGAGCCAAAGCTGCTGCCATTGCCTGAACCGAATTGGCTGCCGGACATGGAACCGTCATTGTAACCGCTGGTAGACGCATCGGTTCCTTGGGTAGAATCTGCCAAACCTTCTTCTTCGGTTGAGCTACAGCCTGTTGTTACCAAAATCGCAGTCATGGCCAAAGCCAAATAGGTTTTGTTAAATCTCATCAATTTTCTCCAAATATTAAGTAAAACTCAGGTAGCGATAGTGTGAGGGCTATCGCGCTTGCAATCAAGGTGCCCAGGCCGGTTCACGGACCTCGCCACTCTCGAAGGCCAACTTCTGTTGCATCGCGCCATCGGTAGACACCACCGATAAGGCCGAGCGCCCGCCGCGATTCGCGGCAAACAAGACCATGCTGCCATTAGGCGCAAAACTGGGCGATTCGTCAAGATTACCCTCGGTTAGCACGTTCACAGTGCGCGAGGCCATGTCCATAACCGCAATCTTATAGCCACCGCCACTACCCGTTACCATCGCCAGGCTTCTGCCATCGGCGGAAAAACGGCCTCTGGCGTTATAGTCGCCTTGGAATGTAACCCGGCTAGCTTTGCCCCCCGAAGCTGGCATCAAATAAAGCTGCGGTTTGCCGCCTTGATCAGACGTAAACAAGATAGAGCTGCCATCCGGCGACCAGGTCGGCTCGGTATCGATAGATAAACTGTTGGTCAAGCGCGTCAAAGAGCGGCTACCCAAATTCAAAACGTAAATATCGGGGCTGCCGTCTTTCGAAAGCGTAACCGCCAGACGGCTACCGTCCGGTGAAAAAGCCGGCGCGCCGTTGATGCCGGGATATGACGAAACGCTTTCGCGTTGCCCTGTGGCTAGAGTTTGCACCCAGATTTCCGACCGTTTGGTATGGAAGGATACATAAGCAATTTTACTACCGTCAGGCGACCAAGCCGGCGCCATGATGGGTTCCGGAGATTCGGCAATCGTTCGCGGATTGTAGCCGTCGGCATCGGCCACTTGCAGCATGAACTGCTTGCCATTGCCGCGGCGCACGCTGGTGACATAAGCAATCCGGGTATTGAATGCGCCTTTGCGGCCGGTCAGTTTTTCGTAAATCAGATCACTGATGTGATGCGCGGCACGACGCAATTCGTTGGCACCGGCCGTCAAACGGTAACCCATCAATAACTGGCCGTTATGCACATTAAACAAATGAAACTGGATGTTGTAGCTGCCCCCATTGCCGACCACTTGGCCTATCGCCATATAGTCTTGGCCCAGTACCTGCCAATCCTTGAAGTTAACCCGCTCGGGTTCGCTGGGCTTGGTCAGCATATCGTCCTCGGACAAGGTTTTGAAAAACCCGCTGCCACCCAAATCAGAACTGATCACATCGGACAATTTAACATTGCCGATAGAACCTTGTTGAGCAAACGGCACGATGGCGATAGGCACCGCAGTTTGCGAACCTTTGGTAATTTCTATGGTTAAACCGGCCGCCTGCGCCACTGTAAACATCCCAGCCAAAATGCCGCCGACTAACATTCTTGTGATTAACATCATTCTCTCGTTTCCGTTTTACTGATTATTCCGGTTTAAACACGAAGGTAAAAACTCTAAATTCCTGATTAAATAAATTTCTATCTTGCGGTACCGGCAAAGGCGAGGCTTTTCTCACTGCATTCTCCGCCGAACGGTCAAAAATCGGATCGCCGCTGCTACCAATCACCACCGCATCCATCACATCGCCGCTAGCCAGCAATTTTACCTGAATTGTGCATCTCAAGCCTTGCGTTGCGTTGATCGGCCGCGTCCAGGCCCCTTCCACTTTGCGCGCTATCATCTGTTTGGCAGAATCGACTGCTTGCTTATCCGATGCCGCTTTTGCCG
The DNA here is from genome assembly GCF_059331595.1 of Methylomonas sp. PHL2-19. Taxonomy (NCBI): domain Bacteria; kingdom Pseudomonadati; phylum Pseudomonadota; class Gammaproteobacteria; order Methylococcales; family Methylococcaceae; genus Methylomonas; species Methylomonas sp. PHL2-19. Next base: position 1,477,198 of record NZ_CP196839.1, on the reverse strand, counting down.
CAGCCGCCGCGGCGGCTTCCGCAGCCTGGCGTTCTTTTTCCGCTTTTTCAGCCGCCGCTATCGCAGCTTGGCGCTCTTGTTCTGCTTTGGCTTTTGCCGCCGCTTCCGCAGCAAGTCTTTCTTTCTCAGCCTTCTCTGCCTTTTCCGCAGCCAGCTTGGCCTGACGTTCTTTTTCAGCCTTGGCTTTGGCTTCCGCTTCGGCAGCCATGCGTTCCTTTTCAGCTTTTTCCGCCGCTATTTTGGCTTGGCGTTCCTTCTCCGCTTTTTCGGCGGCGAGTTGTTTATCCTTTTCGGCTTTGGCCCTGGCCTCGGCTTCTGCAGCTTGCTTGGCTTTTTCCGCATTAAGCGCCGCCTGTTTCTCCTTCTCGGCCTTGGCTTTTTCGTCAGCTAACTGCTTTTCCTTTTCCGCTTTGGCCTTGGCTTCCACTTGTTTTGCTTGTTCTTGGCGCTTGGCTTCCTCGTTCTTTTGCTCCTGCAGCTTTTTTTGCTGCTCCAGAGCTTTTTGTTCCTGCAACTTCTTTTCCTGCTCCAGCTTTTTGATTTCGGCTTCCTGCTGTTTCTCGCGCGCTTCCTCCGCCAGTTTTTGTTCCTTCAACTTGGCTTCGCGCTCCATTTCCTGTTGTTTTTGCTTTTCCAGCAATTTCTGTTTCTCTACTTCCCTTTGTTTTTCCGCCAACTCCTTCTGTTTTTCCAGTTCGGCTTGCTTCTGCTTTTCCGCTGCTTCCTTTTGTTTGTCCAGTTCGACCTGTTTCTGCTTTTCCGCGGCTTCCTTGGCTTTTTTCTGTTCGAGAGCTTGCCGTTCCTTGGCCTCCTCTAACTTTTTTTCCTCTTCCTTACGCTTCGCAGCGAGCTGTTCCTGCATCTTCTTTTCTTCTAATGCTTCCTGCTTGCGCTTTTCGGCGGCTTCCTGAATTTTTTGCTCTTCAAGCACACGTTGCTTTTTAGCTTGCTGCAACAACTGCTCTTCGGCTTTTCTGGCGTTTTCCAGTTGCTCTTGATGCTGTTTCTCGGCTTGCTGCTTGTTTGTTTCGTTCTGCTTTAAGCGCTCGGCTTCCGCATCGATTTCCGCGCCGTCCAGTACAGTCGCTTCAATAATGTCCGCGGGCGGCGACATTTGCGCGTCGTCAGTCTCGGTGAGAAAACTGAAACTGAACAACAACACAATCAGAATATGTAGCGCTATCGCCTGCGCGAGCGAAGGTTTAAAACTTTTCATGGTGGTGATTATTTGCTGTCAGGCGGCGGCGCGGTCATCAAGCCCACTTTGGGGGCGCCGGTTTTCTTCAGTTCCACCATCACTTTGACGATGCTACCGTAATCCACTTCATGGTCGCCACGCACGTAGAGCTGGGCTTTGGGATTATTTCTGAAAACCGCCGCGACTCTGGTTTTAACCGTATCGACATCGACAGGCGTATCGGCTTCTTCATCGCCGTTGCCAATATCGACGTATAAACTGCCGTCCTTTTTGATGGAAACGATCACCGGCACCTGATCTTGTAAATCCACAGACTCAGCCTCGGCTTGCGGCAACTCGACATCGACACCGGTTTGCACCAGCGGCGCGGTAATCATGAATATCATCAACAGCACGAAGGTAACGTCGATATAGGGTACGACGTTGATTTCGGCCATTACCCCGCGTTTTTTTCGCGATCTGCGATTGCTGCCGCCCACATTCATTTGCTGTGCGCCTGTCTTTGTAGTAATACCACGAACTCGTCGACGAATAACTCGTAACGGCCGGCCAAGCGATCCAAACGGGTAGAGAAGCGGTTATAGGCAATTACCGCTGGAATCGCCGCGAACAAACCAATCGCGGTGGCAATTAACGCTTCTGAAATACCTGGAGCGACATTCGCCAAGGTAGCATTTTTAATTTCGCCCAAAGCGCGGAACGAGTTCATGATGCCCCAGACAGTGCCAAACAAACCGATATACGGACTGGTCGAACCGACTGTCGCCAAAAACGGCAAAGTCTCGTCCAACCTATCCAACTCGCGGGACAATTCGATACGCATGGCCCGTTGCGCACTTTCGACCTGGACAGAGGGTTCGACATCGCCTTTCTGGCGCATCCGTGCGAACTCGCGGTAGCCGGCTAGAAAGATTTTTTCGATACCTTCCGGCTCGAACCGGTCGCTGGACATCTTTTTATACAACTCGGCCAAACCGACGCCAGACCAAAACTCCTCTTCGAAATCGTCGGTAATGGCTATGGCCTGTTTCAATTCTTTCCGTTTGGAGAAGATGAAGGTCCAGGACGCAACCGATGCCGATAACAGAATGAACATAACAAACTGCACGACGATACTGGCTTCTTTGACCAGCGTCAGGATGGATAAATCGGTATTCATTAGTTTAAATGTTCCAAAATAGCAGAGGGAATAAGTTTGGGCTTCATGCTTTGCGCATCAAGACAGGCAATCCGGATTTCACCCGTGCATAAAGTATCTTGTTGCCGAGTGATCGCTTGTTCAAAGGTAAAATTAGTTTTTTTGTACTCTATAACTTTTGCACTAACGTCCAACAGTTCGTTGAAGCGGGCAGGTTTTAAATAGTCTACTTTCACGGAACGGACTACAAAAATCAGATTTTGTTCGGCTAGAAGATTATCCTGCTCAAAACCCACACTACGCAGCATTTCGGTTCTGGCCCGTTCAAAAAACTTCAAATAATTCGCATAAAACACTACGCCGCCCGCATCGGTATCTTCGTAATATACTCGTACCGGCCAGTTAAATTCTTTCATTCGTCTCTTAACGAATTATTAAATGTCAAAGATGTCATCGCTGCCGATTTGCTGCCTGGGCGCGGGCAGGCCAAAATGACTATATGCCTTATGCGTGACCACTCGCCCCCTGGGGGTGCGCATTATAAAACCCTGCTGCAGTAAATAAGGTTCCAACACATCTTCAACCGTGCCACGTTCCTCACTGATTACCGCAGCCAGCGTATCCAGTCCAACCGGACCGCCTTGAAAATGTTCAATCATGGCTGTCAGTAATTTCCGATCCAGCATATCAAAGCCTTGTTGGTCTATTTTCAGCATATCCAAGGCTTGTTTGGCAATCTCGCGAGTCACCGTGCCGTTGCCTTTGACTTCGGCAAAATCGCGTACTCTACGTAAGAGTCGGTTGGCGATGCGCGGCGTGCCTCGCGAACGGCAGGCGATCTCGTCGGCACCGCCGCCGTCCATGCCGATATTCAATAGTTTTGCGGAGCGACTGACAATACTGGCCAGTTCCTCAACGGTGTAAAACTCAAGGCGTTGGACGATACCGAAACGGTCGCGTAAAGGCGATGTCAACAAACCGGCTCGGGTCGTCGCGCCTATCAGCGTAAATGGCGGCAAATCCAGCTTAATCGAGCGGGCTGCCGGGCCTTCGCCTATTATAATATCAATTTGGTAGTCTTCCATAGCCGGATACAGCACCTCTTCCACCGCCGGGCTGAGCCTATGGATTTCGTCGATGAATAACACATCATGGGCTTGCAGATTGGTCAACAAAGCGGCCAAGTCACCAGCTTTATCCAGCACCGGACCAGAGGTTTGGCGAATGTTGACATTCATCTCAGCAGCCACAATGTTGGCCAGCGTGGTTTTCCCCAAACCCGGCGGGCCGAAAATCAACACATGATCCAACGCTTCAGAGCGCGTTACCGCCGCCTGGATAAAGATTTCCATCTGCTCGCGCAGTTCTTTTTGCCCGACATAGTCTTTCAAGCGCTTGGGGCGAATAGCTCGGTCCACTCGCTCTTCGTCATGATTACCGTGCGCGGTAACCAATCTGTCGCTTTCGATCATTTAACCGCACCGCGCAGCGCCAGACGAATAATGTCCTCGCAGCTTTTATCGTCTGTAGCAACCGCTTGCACCATCCGCGCCGCGTCCGGTGGCTTATAACCCAGGGCACACAGCGCGCTAATCGCCTCCTGCTTAGGACTTGCTGCCAAACCGGGAAGCGAACTTGGGCTATCACTAGCTGCCGATAGTTTGTTTAGTTCCGGTAAACGACCACGCATTTCGATAATCAAGCGTTCGGCGGTTTTTTGGCCGACGCCCGGCAAGCGCACCAAACCTTTTACATCGTTATCATGGACGCAACGATAGAATTCTTCGGTACTTTGCCCGGACAGAACAGTCAACGCCAGCTTGGGGCCGACACCATTGACTTTGATCAGGGTTCTGAACAGCATGCGTTCGCTTTCTGTGGCAAAACCGAACAGGATATGCGCGTCCTCGCGAACCACGAGATGCGTATGTAGCTTAACTACTTCACCCAATGCCGGCAGGTCGTAAAAGGTATTCATCGGCGCTTCGATTTCGTAACCGACACCGTGTACGTCCAACAACAGTTGCGGAGGAGCTTTGTAAATCAATTTACCGCATAAAAAACCGATCATGAAATCGCCTTCTGCAAACGCATCGCGGTCTCCTGATAGTGGCTATGACACAGGCCAATCGCCAATGCATCGCTAGCATCGATCTGCATGTCACCTTGAATGCTCAACAAAATTTTCACCATATGCTGCACTTGCTGCTTATCGGCATTGCCCTTGCCTACCAAGGCCTGTTTAACTTGCCTAGCCGCATATTCGAAAACCGGCAGATCTCGATTTAAGGTGGCGCAAATCGCAGCGCCGCGCGCTTGCCCTAGCTTCAGGGCAGAATCGGCATTCTTGTGCATAAACACTTGCTCTATGGCCATTTGCTCAGGACGGTACAACTCAATCACCTGGCTAACACCATCAAAAATCTGCTTCAAGCGCTCGGGAAATTCGTCGGATTTGATACGAATGCAGCCGCTCGCTACGTAGCGAATACCGCGCGATGTCGACTCCACCACACCGTATCCGGTGATGCGCGAGCCGGGATCTATACCTAAAATTCTGGTCAACAGTGTATTGGTGCGAGTAATTTTGCGGTGTGATTAGGCATCGAGCGCAGCCATGATGTCATCGCTGATGTCGGCATTCGAGTAAACGTCCTGCACATCGTCCAGATCTTCCAAACGGTCGATCAACTTCAGCATTTTTTCGGCGGATTCGCTATCCAATTCAGTCTTAACGTCGGCATGCATCGTCACTTCGGCGTTTTCCGGCTCGAAGCCCGCAGCAAGCATAGCTTCCTTGACGGTCATATAGTCTTCAGGGGTGGTAAACACGTCGATAGAACCATCGTCGTTGGTGACCACGTCCTCGGCGCCGGCCTCCATCGCGGCTTCCATCACTGCGTCTTCATCGACGCCGTTGGCGTAGCTGATAATGCCGACCTTGCGAAACATATAAGCCACCGAACCGTCCGTGCCCAAGTTGCCGCCAGCCTTGGAGAATGCGTGCCTTACATCTGCAACGGTACGATTGCGATTATCGGTTAAGCAATTCACCATCACCGCCGTGCCGCCAGGACCGTAACCTTCGTATCGCACCTCTTCGTAAACCACGCCATCAACCGCGCCGATGGCCTTTTTGATGGTGTTGTCGATGGTATCGCGCTTCATGTTAGCGCCAAGCGCTTTATCGATAGCGGTACGCAAACTCGGGTTATTGGCAGGATCACCACCACCCGATCCTTTTGCGGCCACGGTAATCTCGCGAATCAGTTTGGTAAAAATCTTGCCGCGTTTTGCGTCCTGCGCGCCTTTACGATGCTTGATGTTAGCCCACTTACTATGCCCAGCCATTCTATCTCTCTGAATCTGCTAAAAATTTGGAAATTTTACCATCGTCCCGCCGGCTTATCGACCCTTGCTTACAATACTAGCGGCAATATAGCCGCTAACGAAGCATCCGAGACGTAGCTATCCGCTTGCTCTTCCACCAACGGCCTACGGACGACACCGCCGAAACCGATCATATAGGCACCGGCCAATTTAGCTTCCAGATCGGTCTTGCCATCGCCTATCATGACCAGGGACGAATGATGCATCCTCAGTCGTCGGCAAATTCTGGCTTTGCCGCCACTGACGGCCAACGGCGAGTGTCGGGCAAAATCCTGGTAATTACCGTCTTCGTCAAACAGCACATCAACCGCATGCACATGCGCTTCCGGTATGCCCAGTTGCTCCGCCAAAGGTAGTATCGCCTGCCGCAAGCCGCCGCTTATGATGTGGATCAGCTTATTATTGGCTTGCAGGGTTTTAATTGTGTCGCTGACACCGTCAACCATTTCGGCAATATACAACTCGGCCAACCAGTTTATCGCGGCTTGGTCGGGTTTGATCAAATCCAACCGGTTCGCGTAGACATCCTCAAGGGCCAATTCGCCGTTCATAGCTGCATCGGTTAACGCCGCAACCTGTTCGAATAAACCGTTACGCCTAGCCAATTCATCGATACCTTCGACCCGGCTCAGCGTACTGTCGCAATCGAAACAAACAACTTCAAAACTCATAACGCGATCTGCCTTGCTGTGTGCACCGCAGGCACCTCACAAACCGATTTCAATACTTGTTCATTTAAGGGATCAGAGATGCTGATGACCATCATCGCCAATTGATGTTCGTCGGCGATACTGACTTGCATGCGGGTAATATTGATATTGGCAACGCCCAAGATCGAGCTAATCGCCGCAATCACGCCCGGCTTATCATCGTGGCGAGTGATCAGTAACGCGCCTTCCGGCACCACTTCAATTTCGAAATGATTGATACTGACCAAGCGTGGATGTTGATTTCCTAACAACGTTCCCGCCAGAGATACCGACTTATCGGCGCAGTGCCCGGTAATTTTGATTAGAGACTGATAGCCTTCCGATTCCTCGGTCTGGGACTCAATTAGCGTTATACCTTGGCGTTTGGCAATGTTCTCAACATTGACGCGGTTAACCGGCGTGGAAAGCTGCCCCCCCAACAAACCGACCATCGCCTCTGCGGAAATCGGCCGAATTTTTACCTCAGCAGCCTTTCCATAAACCGCAACTTCCAATTTTTGAATCGGTTGATCGATCAACCCTACTAAAACCTTACCGAGAATATTAGCAAGGTTCATAAATGGTTGAGCCTTGGATAGCTCTTCTGCCGACAACTTAGGGAGATTCAAAGCATTAACAGCTTCGCCGGTTTGCAAATATTTAACCGCCTGGCGGGCAATTTCGACACTCACCGCCACTTGCGCTTCTTTGGTCGAAGCACCCAAATGCGGCGTAAATACCACATTGTCCAATGTTAGCAGCGGCGAATCCTTGGGAGGTTCTTGCTCATAAACATCCAGCGCCGCGCCTGCGATGCGACCGTCTTTCAAGGCATCGTATAGTGCCGATTCATCAACCAAGCCGCCGCGCGCGCAATTGATCAACCGAGCAGATTTTTTCATCATGGCCAATTGTTCCCGGCCGATAATGTTTTTGGTTTTTTCCAATAAAGGACAGTGCAGGGTCAAATAGTCGGCTTGTTTAACCAAAGTCTCCAAATCAACCATTTCCGCGCCATGTATGGCAAAAACATCCGGCGCTACAAACGGATCATAAGCGATCACGCGCATTCCCAAACCGTTGCCGCGTTGCGCGACTATCCGGCCGATAGTACCAAAACCCAACACTGCCAGAGTTTTATGAGCAATTTCAGCGCCCATCAACTTAGATCGCTCCCATTTACCCTCTCTGACCGATTGATTGGCAAACGGTAGATTGCGACTCAAGGAAAACATGTGCGCGATAGCGAGTTCCGCCGTCGTGGTGGCGTTGGCATCAGGCGTATTCATTACGATAACGCCTTGTTCAGTAGCGGCATTTAAGTCAACATTATCGACCCCTATGCCGGCGCGCCCAACTATCTTCAGACGAGTCGCAGCTTTTAAAACCTTAGCCGTCACCTGAGTATCGCTGCGAATCAATAAGGCGTCGAATTCCGGAATAATCTCGCACAACTCGTCTTCATTTAAGCCGGTTTGGATATGTATCTGTATACCGTCCTGGACATTCAAGAAATTAATGCCGTCTTCCGCAAGCTTGTCTGAAATCAGTATCTTTTTCATCGCCATGACTGGATTATTGGATAAGGCCGGCATTTTAGCAGCTTTGCTATAATCGCCGTAATGCGCGTTCCCGACAAACAACCAAAGTCTATTACTTATGAGAATAAAATCGGCGCTTGGCGTCCTATCGGTGATCTGTTTACTTGGCGCAATCGCCTGGTGGCTGACTTACACCAAAAGTTTCGCCCCCAACGCCGTTTTTACAACATTGACAGGCGAACGACTGGCAATTGCCGAGCTAAAAGGCAAGCCCGTATTGATAACATTTTGGGCAACCGACTGCCCTAGCTGTCTTGAGGAAATTCCGGATTTGATCGCATTGCATCAGCAAGGCCTGAAAATCATTGCTGTGGCAATGCCATACGACCCGCCTAGCCGCGTGCAAACATTAGCCAAAGAACGTCAGCTTCCTTATCAAGTTGCTCTTGATATAGATGGTAGTCTTGTACATGCTTTTGGTGATGTGCAATTGACCCCAACGATGTTTTTAATAGACAAACAGGGCGTGATCATCATGCACAAAATCGGCGCTTTCGATTTAGCATCTTTAAAAACACTTCTGACGCAATTATAGAAAACTACTTTGTAATTTAGCTATAGAGGTGTTGTCTGGTAACAGTAAATCCGCAAAAGAGAAGGGAGCAGCAGTAGGGGTGATTTTGGGGTCAAAAAAAAAGCCCTGCTATGGGTAAGCAGGGCTTTTGGTTTAAGAGCTTGGCGATGACCTACTTTCACATGGCAACCTGCCACACTATCATCGGCGCTAAGCGGTTTCACTTCCGAGTTCGGGATGGGATCGGGTGGTTCACGCTTGCTATGTTCACCAAGCAAACTGGTTTGGCTGTTTTGCAGCCGTCATGCACAGGTTTGAAGCGTATTTGCTTCCCGGCATTTGCCGTTTACCTGTCTTCATGGAAATCTGTATCGAGTGTGTCGTTATCTTGCGTTTATCAGCGTGTCAGTGACACCCAAACGCATTGGGTGTTATATGGTCAAGCCTCACGGGCAATTAGTACACGTTAGCTACGCCCATTACTGGACTTCCACACCGTGCCTATCAACGTCGTAGTCTCCGACGGCCCTTCAGGGGACTTATAGTCCCAGTGAGATCTCATCTTGGGAGGGGCTTCCCGCTTAGATGCTTTCAGCGGTTATCCTGTCCGAACGTGGCTACCCGGCAATGCCATTGGCATGACAACCGGAACACCAGAGGTTCGTCCACTTCGGTCCTCTCGTACTAGAAGCAGCTTCCCTCAAATCTCAAACGCCCACGGCAGATAGGGACCGAACTGTCTCACGACGTTCTGAACCCAGCTCGCGTACCACTTTAAATGGCGAACAGCCATACCCTTGGGACCTGCTTCAGCCCCAGGATGTGATGAGCCGACATCGAGGTGCCAAACACCGCCGTCGATATGAACTCTTGGGCGGTATCAGCCTGTTATCCCCGGCGTACCTTTTATCCGTTGAGCGATGGCCCTTCCATACAGAACCACCGGATCACTAAGACCTACTTTCGTACCTGCTCGACTTGTCCGTCTCGCAGTCAAGCACCCTTATGCCTTTGCACTCATTGCCTGATTTCCGACCAGGCTGAGGGTACCTTCGTGCTCCTCCGTTACTCTTTAGGAGGAGACCGCCCCAGTCAAACTACCCACCAGACACTGTCCCTAACCCGGATAACGGGTCGAGGTTAGAACTCCAAACATACCAGGGTGGTATTTCAAGGTTGGCTCCACGAGAACTGGCGTTCCCGCTTCAAAGCCTCCCACCTATCCTACACAAGTAGGTTCAAAGTCCAGTGTCAAGCTATAGTAAAGGTGCACGGGGTCTTTCCGTCTAGCCGCGGGTACACTGCATCTTCACAGCGATTTCAATTTCACTGAGTCCCAGGTGGAGACAGTGTGGCCATCGTTACGCCATTCGTGCAGGTCGGAACTTACCCGACAAGGAATTTCGCTACCTTAGGACCGTTATAGTTACGGCCGCCGTTTACTGGGGCTTCGATCAAGAGCTTCTCCGAAGATAACCCCATCAATTAACCTTCCAGCACCGGGCAGGCGTCACACCCTATACGTCCACTTTCGTGTTTGCAGAGTGCTATGTTTTTGCTAAACAGTCGCAGCCACCGATTTTTTGCAACCCCCTTCCGCTCCAGTCGCGAGGACCTTCACGTAATGAGGGCATACCTTCTCCCGAAGTTACGGTATCATTTTGCCTAGTTCCTTCACCTGGGTTCTCTCAAGCGCCTTAGAATTTTCATCCCACCCACCTGTGTCGGTTTAGGGTACGGCCACTAGTAACCTGAAGCTTAGAGGTTTTTCCTGGAAGCAGGGCATCTATCACTTCGCTGTTCTTTCGAACCGCTCGTCATCACGTCTCGGCATAAAGCACCCCGGATTTGCCTAAGATGCATGCCTACCTGCTTAAACGGCCACTTCCAACCGACCGCTGATATAGCCTTCTCCGTCACCCCATCGCAGTTACTACTGGTACAGGAATATTAACCTGTTTTCCATCGACTACGCTTTTCAGCCTCGCCTTAGGTGCCGACTAACCCTGCGTCGATTAACGTTGCGCAGGAAACCTTGGGTTTTCGGCGAGGGGGTTTTTCACCCCCTTTATCGTTACTTATGTCAGCATTCGCACTTCCGATACCTCCAGCCGACTTCTCAATCGACCTTCGCAGGCGTACGGAACGCTCCTCTACCACTCACACTTACGTGTAAATCCGTAGCTTCGGTACTATGCTTAGCCCCGGTAAATCTTCCGCGCAGACCGACTCGACCAGTGAGCTATTACGCTTTCTTTAAAGGATGGCTGCTTCTAAGCCAACCTCCTGGCTGTCTGTGCCTTTCCACATCGTTTCCCACTGAGCATAGATTTGGGGACCTTAGCTGACGGTCTGGGCTGTTTCCCTTTTCACGACGGACCTTATCACCCGCCGTGTGTCTCCCGTGCTGGCACTTGCTGGTATTCGGAGTTTGCATCGGGTTGGTAAGTCGGGATGACCCCCTAGCCGAAACAGTGCTCTACCCCCAGCAGTGATACACGAGGCGCTACCTAAATAGCTTTCGAGGAGAACCAGCTATCTCCGAGCTTGATTAGCCTTTCACTCCGATCCACAGCTCATCCCCGTCTTTTTCAACAGACGTGGGTTCGGCCCTCCAGTTAGTATTACCCAACCTTCAGCCTGGCCATGGATAGATCGCCCGGTTTCGGGTCTACACCTTGCGACTAAACGCCCTATTAAGACTCGCTTTCGCTACGCCTCCCCTATTCGGTTAAGCTTGCCACAAAATGTAAGTCGCTGACCCATTATACAAAAGGTACGCAGTCACCCCACGAAGGGGCTCCCACTGCTTGTACGCATACGGTTTCAGGTTCTATTTCACTCCGCTCTCCGCGGTTCTTTTCGCCTTTCCCTCACGGTACTAGTTCACTATCGGTCAGTAAGGAGTATTTAGCCTTGGAGGATGGTCCCCCCATATTCAGTCAAAGTTTCACGTGCTCCGACCTACTCGATTTCACTAGAAAAAGGTTTTCGTGTACGGGGCTATCACCCTGTATCGCCGGACTTTCCAGACCGTTCCACTAACCTTATCCTAGCTTAAGGGCTAGTCCCCGTTCGCTCGCCACTACTTAGGGAATCTCGGTTGATTTCTTTTCCTCCGGGTACTTAGATGTTTCAGTTCTCCGGGTTCGCTTCAGTGAGCTATGTATTCACTCAAAGATGACGCGCTTATGCGCGCCGGGTTTCCCCATTCGGACATCTCTGGATCACAGCCGGTTTGCAGGCTCCCCAAAGCTTTTCGCATGCTACAACGTCCTTCATCGCCTCTTACTGCCTAGGCATTCACCGTATGCGCTTATTCACTTGACCATATAACCCGAATACGTCTGTATTTTGGTTATACTGTCAGCTGACATTTTCGCTGATTTTTCTGCTTGAGAACGACATGCCGTTTGTTTTCTGCCTTTCCCTTTCGAGAACGACGTCATTCAAACCGCAACTCGTTTTAGTGTTGATCATTGCTGATCATTACTATAGTTACAGATTTCCATATTGTTAAAGAGCTATCGGTACGAATACCAATGCTATAAAGTCTTTATCCGCTGCCGCTGATAAAACTGTATAGCGTTGATGTTCACCCACTATTTTTCTTACGTTTGACGAACTGGTTGACCCTCAGCGTTCAGCATGATGGTGGAGCCAGGGAGGATCGAACTCCCGACCTCCTGCGTGCAAGGCAGGCGCTCTCCCAGCTGAGCTATGGCCCCTAAAGCAGACTAAAGACCAAGACTCAAGCCGAAACGTGACTAGACACAGCGCCAGTTATTCTAACCAGGCGTGTGGTCTGATTGTGTTTCGCCTTATTGCTTTCGCCTTTTATGCGTTGGTGGGTCTGGGAGGAGTTGAACCTCCGACCTCACCCTTATCAGGGGTGCGCTCTAACCAACTGAGCTACAGACCCAGGTGCGTCTTTCAATCGAAATAATTTGTTGTGAGTACGTGTAACGGTGTGCCGTCTTTGTAAGGAGGTGATCCAGCCCCAGGTTCCCCTAGGGCTACCTTGTTACGACTTCACCCCAGTCATGAATCACAAAGTGGTAAGCGCCCTCCCGAAGGTTAAACTACCTACTTCTTTTGCAACCCACTCCCATGGTGTGACGGGCGGTGTGTACAAGGCCCGGGAACGTATTCACCGCGGCATTCTGATCCGCGATTACTAGCGATTCCGACTTCACGCAGTCGAGTTGCAGACTGCGATCCGGACTGGGACCGGCTTTTTGGGATTCGCTTACTCTCGCGAGTTCGCAGCCCTCTGTACCGGCCATTGTAGCACGTGTGTAGCCCTACCCATAAGGGCCATGATGACTTGACGTCGTCCCCACCTTCCTCCGGTTTATCACCGGCAGTCTCCCTAGAGTTCCCGGCATGACCCGCTGGCAACTAAGGATAAGGGTTGCGCTCGTTACGGGACTTAACCCAACATTTCACAACACGAGCTGACGACAGCCATGCAGCACCTGTCTCAGAGTTCCCGAAGGCACTCCGCTATCTCTAACAGATTCTCTGGATGTCAAGGGTAGGTAAGGTTCTTCGCGTTGCATCGAATTAAACCACATGCTCCACCGCTTGTGCGGGCCCCCGTCAATTCATTTGAGTTTTAGCCTTGCGGCCGTACTCCCCAGGCGGTCAACTTAATACGTTAGCTCCACTACTAAGTTCTTTAAGAACCCAACAGTTAGTTGACATCGTTTACGGCGTGGACTACCAGGGTATCTAATCCTGTTTGCTACCCACGCTTTCGTACCTCAGCGTCAGTTTTAGTCCAGGGAGCCGCCTTCGCCACTGGTGTTCCTTCAGATCTCTACGCATTTCACCGCTACACCTGAAATTCCACTCCCCTCTACTAAACTCTAGTTGCCCAGTATCAAATGCAGTTCCCAGGTTAAGCCCAGGGCTTTCACATCTGACTTAAACAACCGCCTACGCACGCTTTACGCCCAGTAATTCCGATTAACGCTTGCACCCTCCGTATTACCGCGGCTGCTGGCACGGAGTTAGCCGGTGCTTCTTGTATAGGTAATGTCAGTCTACCGGGTATTAACCGATAGGTATTCCTTCCTATTGAAAGTGCTTTACAACCCTCAGGCCTTCTTCACACACGCGGTATTGCTGGATCAGGCTTTCGCCCATTGTCCAATATTCCCCACTGCTGCCTCCCGTAGGAGTCTGGGCCGTGTCTCAGTCCCAGTGTGGCTGATCATCCTCTCAGACCAGCTACGGATCGTCGCCTTGGTAGGCCTTTACCCCACCAACTAGCTAATCCGACATAGGCTCATCTATTAGCGCCAGGCCCGAAGGTCCCCAGCTTTCCCCCGTAGGGCGTATGCGGTATTAGCGTGAGTTTCCCCACGTTGTCCCCCACTAATAGGCAGATTCCTATGCATTACTCACCCGTCCGCCACTCGTCAGCGCCCGAAGGCCTGCTACCGTTCGACTTGCATGTGTTAAGCATACCGCCAGCGTTCAATCTGAGCCATGATCAAACTCTTCAGTTTAATTTTAACTTGTCACTAAATAAGATTAGTGACCAATCTTGGCTCGACTACAGAACATCTTTTCTTGCGAATTGACGTGGTTTCTGTGTCGACTATTTTTAAACAGCACATAGTCGCTACACATACCCACACAAATTATTTCGATTTCGTTTGTTAAAGAGCCAGAGCATTTCGCCCTGTTGAGCCGACACATTCTACAGCGTTTTCAGTGTTTGTCAAATTTATTTTTAAGTGGCTTCAAAAACAGAAACTAAAAAAACAAACCCGTCAATCAACAACTTCAAACCCGCCGAACTAAGTCGACCGCTTCACCGCTAAAACTTAAAAGCCAGAGCAGTGAAGAGCCGCTCATTCTAATCACCCAACATCCCCACGTCAAGAAATTATTTCTATTCGCGCAAACTTTCTTTTCCCTACTTGATAAACATGCCTCGCAGGCGCCGAAATTAAAGCTTTGGGATCCTCCAGTTTTTCACCATCAATCTTTACTGCACCTTGTTTGATCAAACGTAGCGCTTCAGAAGTACTTTCCACTAAACCAGCATTTTTCAATACATTAGCAATCGGCATTCCCTGCTCATCGACCTTTATTTGAACCTCTTCGATAACATCCGGTAAAGCTCCACGCTGAAACCGAGCCTCAAAACTTTCCAGAGCCGTTTTTGCAGCCTGCAACCCATGAAATCTACCAACAATCTCCTGCGCAAGCGCAACTTTGTAATTTCTTGGGTTCTCGCCACTCTCGCACGCAGCCCGCCAACTTTCTATTTCAGTCATTGGCTTAAAGCTCAACAATTTAAAATAACGCCACATGAGCTCGTCAGAAATCGACATGATCTTGCCGAACATCTCGTCAGGCGCGTCCGCAATGCCTATGTAGTTATTAAGTGACTTGGACATTTTCTGCACGCCATCAAGCCCTTCCAAAATCGGCATAGTCAACACGACCTGAGGTTTTTGCCCATAACCTTCCTGCAATTGCCTACCCATCAACAAGTTAAATTTCTGATCCGTACCACCCAGCTCAACATCCGCTTTCATGACCACCGAGTCATAGCCTTGTATTAAGGGGTACAAGAATTCGTGAATTGCAATCGGTTGACCACCCTTATATCGCTTACTGAAATCATCACGCTCCAGCATTCTCGCCACGGTATTTCTTGCCGCCAACTGGATTAGCTCAGCACTGGTCATCGCCCCCATCCATGCCGAATTGAACTTAACCTCAGTTTTATCGGGATCAAGAATTTTGAACACCTGCGCCTGATAGGTTTTCGCGTTTTCCGCCACTTCTTCACGACTCAACGGCTTACGAGTGACGTTTTTGCCAGTCGGATCACCTATCATCGCGGTAAAATCGCCGATCAAAAATTGCACGTTATGCCCGGCATCCTGAAATTGCTTCAGCTTATTAATCAGCACCGTGTGCCCCAGATGCAAATCAGGCGCGGTCGGGTCAAATCCGGCCTTGATTGTTAGCGGCCGATTTTCCTCCAATTTTTTGACCAAATCAGATTCCAGCAAAATTTCTTCAGCGCCGTAACGCAACTGAGCCAAGGTTTCTTGCAACAATTTATTCTCCAATTAGCCTTAAGTTTTGGCCGCGCATTATAAGTGATGGAATTGTAGGGAAGGATAAAAAATGGCCTTTTGTTGGCCTTATGCACCAAAATTCCCTACAATGAAACGCTCGACAAACAATGAAGTGTGATTACTGTGAAGAACAGAATACTCAAGTCGGTGCTTTTAGGCACCTGCACCGTTGTTGCCGCCAGCGCAAGTTACGGATTGATACCGCATAAAGGTTTTGAAGACGCAAAAACCTTGGAGCAAGACAGACTGATCTCGTCCAAGATCAACCAATACACCAAATACGTAGAACCTCCCGAAGCGCAACACCTCAACATCACCGAGGAACTTGAACACACCGTTAAATCCGGCGAGAACCTCTCCAGCATTTTTTCCGCACTCAATTTAAGCCGGGAAGATTTGCATAAAATCATCCACGCCAACCCTACGGGCAAACAATTCGCCGACGTCGAACCAGGTCAAGACGTCGTCGCTACGTTGAACGCTTCAGGCGAACTGGAACAGTTGACTTACAGCAAAAATCCGTTCGAAACATTGATAGCCACGCGGCATGACGACAATTTCGACGTGGAACTACTCAGTAAAAAAGTTGATTACCAAATTGCCAGCGCCAAAGGCTCTATCGATTCCTCACTGTTCGAAGACGGCAAGGAAGCAGGCCTGCCGGAAAAATTAATCCTGAAACTGGCGGACATCTTTGCCTGGGACATTGATTTTGCGCTGAATTTAAGAGATGGCGACCAATTTACCGTCGTCTATGAAAAGCTGTTTGTAGACGGCAAAGAATTCGACACCGGCGATATCCTGTCAGTTGAATTCGTCAACCAGGGCAAAACCTATACCGCCGTGCGCTTCGAAGACAACCAAGGCAACACCGGTTATTACACCCCGGACGGCAACGGCCTGCGCAAAGCCTTTCTGCAAACGCCGATGGATTTTGCCAAAATCAGCTCGCACTTTGATTTGCACCGCAAGCATCCCATCCTGAACACCATCCGCGCTCACAAAGGCGTCGATTATTCCGCAGCCATCGGCACACCAGTTAAAACCACCGGCGACGGCAAAATCGTCTTCCGCGGCGTGAAAAACGGCTACGGCAATGTAGTGGAAATCGAACACGGCCAAAAATACTCAACTTTGTACGCCCACCTGTCCGGTTTCAAATCCGGTCAAAAACTCGGTAGCGCCATCAAACAAGGCGACGTGATCGGTTATGTCGGCAAAACCGGCTTAGCT
Source organism: Methylomonas sp. PHL2-19 (assembly GCF_059331595.1). NCBI lineage: Bacteria > Pseudomonadati > Pseudomonadota > Gammaproteobacteria > Methylococcales > Methylococcaceae > Methylomonas > Methylomonas sp. PHL2-19. The sequence continues at coordinate 1,460,326 of NZ_CP196839.1, read as the reverse complement.
ACCGGCCCGCATTTGCATTATGAATTCCGTATCGGTGGCATGCATGTCAACCCGGTTACCGCCAAAATACCTCACTCCATGCCTATGGACAAAGCCTTATTGGCCAAATTCAAAGCACAAACCCAGCCATTTTTGGCGCAACTGAAACAAGCCAAAGGCGACGCACTGGTTGCTCAAAACTAATACAGTGTCCGAGCTTTATATAGGCTTAATGTCAGGGACCAGCGTCGATGGTATCGATGCTGGTCTTGTGGATTTTAGCAACGGCAAAATACAACTTGTCGCATTCCATTACCAACCATTCCCCCCCGAACTCCGGCAAAAAATTCACAAGCTTAGTCAAGCGAATCAACCTGTTTTATTAACAGATTACGGCTCGCTGGATAGCCAGATCGGTCGTTTATTCGGCGAAACCGTGCTGACTTTATTAAGTAACGCTCAGATCCTAGCGAGCGCAATCAAAGCTGTCGGTAGTCACGGTCAAACCGTTTATCACGCCCCGGAGACTGCCAATGGCTTTTCTCTGCAAATCGGCGATCCGAATCGCATCGCCGAAATCACCGGCATCACCACCGTCGCCGATTTTCGCCGCCGCGACATTGCCGTCGGCGGCCAAGGCGCGCCGCTGGTTCCAGCCTTTCATCAAGCGGTTTTTGGCGACGCAGCACAAGCCAGAGTCATCGTCAATATTGGCGGCATCGCCAACATCACGGTGTTAAACGATAAACCGGTCATCGGCTTCGATACCGGCCCCGGCAATGGCTTAATGGACTGGTGGTGTCAAAAACATTGCAACCAGCCTTATGACCGTAACGGCGATTGGGCAGCAAAGGGCAAAGCCCACCTTGCCTTACTCGCAGCTTTAAGTGACGACGATTACTTCCGGCTAGCGCCACCGAAAAGCACTGGCAAGGAATATTTTTCGCCTGCATGGTTACAGCAAAAGCTCAGCTTATTTCCAGACCTTGAGCCCGAAGATATTCAAGCCACACTCTGTCAATTCAGCGCCGATACTATCGCCGATGCCATTCGCCAATATGCGCCAAATACCTTGCAAACCTTGATTTGCGGCGGCGGAGCACATAACGGCCAATTGATGAAGCTGTTACGGAAAAATTTGGATATGTCTGTAACGTCGACAGCGGAACGGGGAATCGACCCGGACCATGTCGAAGCGATTGCTTTTGCCTGGCTGGCACGGCAAACCCTGAACAATCTGCCGGGAAATCTATGCAGCGTCACGGGCGCAGCTACGCCCGTGGTATTAGGTGGGATTTATCCGGGTAAAAACGGCTTAAGCTGAGAAAGACGAGCCGCAACCGCAGGTAGTGGTCGCATTTGGATTGCGAATCACGAATTGCGCACCAGACAAGTCCTCCTTGTAATCGATTTCGGCACCGCTAAGATACTGAATACTCATCGAATCGATCAGCACTGTCACACCGTCTTTGAGGATTTGCGTATCGTCGTCATTCACCTCTTCGTCAAAGGTAAAACCATACTGAAATCCGGAACAGCCGCCACCGCTGATATAAACTCTGAGCTTAAGATTATCGTTACCCTCTTCCTGAATTAAACCCGCTACTTTTTGCGCTGCACTGTCGGTAAAAACAATAGGATCGGACATATAAAACTCTATAAGCAATTGAAAGATTGAGCGATTATGACTATACCCAGTAATTCAGTCAAGAATTATCCACTATATTTCCCTGGCTAGCGGTTAAAGCCCTAAAGGCGTAACAACCAGGCAACTATTTGCGCTAAATTTAGCTGAAACTTAAACACACTGCGTTGCTTCGCCGAAAGCCCAAACGTGTCGATAGCTGAAGATTCCAGTTAAAACTGTCCGACAAGGAGACCAACCATGCTTATCACCTTCCTCAGACACGCTACCGCAGAAGTTGGTGGCTTATCGCTGCCCGACTCGGACAGAGCCTTAATCGATAAAGGCGAAAAGCAGGTAAAACGCATCGCTGCATTTTGTTTGGCCAACGGCTTAATTCCGGAATCAATTTATTGCAGCCCGCTGTTACGCGCCCAACAGACCGCAAGGATCCTCAACCAAAGCCTGCCTGGCAGCCCAGCCCCGCAAACCGTTAGTTGGTTGGCAATCGAAACAGCTACACCCACTATACTCACCGAACTTAGCAAACTCGCCCAGCGTGGCATAAGCGACGCATGGCTAGTCGGGCACGAACCGGACTTTTCGACTACCATTTCCCGGCTTCTGGGCACGACTCCCGACAACATTGTTATCAAAAAAGCCTCTCTGACTCGATTGGATACCGATTTTTCGGATCAAGCTTCGGCTAAGTTGCTGTGGAGCATCCCATGCGCATTGATGCACCAAGGTCAAACCTAACCAAACTCAAGCCCATCTAAGCAAAAATTTCTTCGTCCAACAGGTAACAGCCCGGATCCTCGGCCCAAAAATCGCCCGTCATTTGCTGCGCGCGAACCCGCGTATTACCGTTGCAGATGCTTTGATAATGGCATTCACCACAGCGTCCCTTCAGCGGCCGCGGCGACGCTTTCAATCCGGCCATCAACGGATCATTGACGTCCATCCAGATTTCGGAGAAAGGTCGTTTACGCACATTGCCCAAGCCGTAATGCCACCAAAACGTATCTGGATGGACATTACCGAGATTGTCAATATTGGCGACGTTGACGCCGGAGGCATTGCCGCCCCATTGCTGCAATTTCGCCTGAATATGCTCCGCTTGCTCCGGAAAACGGCGTTTGACCCAATGTAGAAAGTATACGGCGTCAGCGTCGTTGTTACCGGTTACCACTTCCCGATGCAGGCCTTGTTGCTCCCAGCTCAGGGATTTTTCAAACATGGCGTCCATCACCTTACGGGTCAATTGAAATTCGGCGTCGTCCTTGCGGTTCTTATTGCCACGGCCGCCGTAATTCAAATGCGACAGGTAGAATTTATCTATGTCTTCGTCGTCCATCAATTGCAACAGACCTTCGAAATCGTGGGCGTTGTCTTGAGTTAGCGTAAACCTGACGCCGGCTTTAATCTCGTATTCACGGCATAAACGGATACCGGCCAGCGATGCCTCGAACGAGCCTTGCTTCTGGCGGAACGTGTCATGGGTCTGACCAATACCATCCAGGCTAACGCCGATATATTGGTAGTCAATGGCGGCAATTTGCTTGATGTTAGATGGATTGATCAAAGTGCCGTTACTCGACAAAGCCACATAAAAGCCCATGTCGCGGGCACGTTGCGAAATCGCAAAAATATCCGGATGCAGCAGCGGCTCACCGCCGGACAGAATCAGCACAGGGACTTTAAACGCCTTCAGGTCGTCCATCACCGTGTAAATTTCCGGCGTGCTCAATTCGCCGGGGAAATTGATGTCGGCGGAGGTGGTGTAGCAATGCTTGCAGGTTAAATTGCAACGGCGGATCAAATTCCAAATCACCACCGGCCCGGCGGGTTTGCGCGGCGCCGTCAGCGGGGTTGGATGCAGCAGTTCTCGCATGTATTGGCTCAGTCTGAACATGCTTTATCCTCCGATTCTTAAACCGGTTTTTTTTAGAATTTTAGTGCTGTACAACACCTCGTGGTTGCGTGCTTGCGCACCCAATAGTTCGGCAATGATAGCCACTTGCTCGCCGGCATCCTGTTCGGTCTTACCGTGCACCATGGCAAACAGGTTATAGGGCCACTCAGGCAAATGCCGGGGGCGCTGATAGCAATGACTGACAAACGGTAGCATGGCCACTTTTTGCCCCAGTTCGTCGACGTACCCATCTTCGACATCCCACACTGTCATACCGTTAAAACGATAACCCAGTTTGTAGTGATTGGGCACTGCAGCAATGCGGCGAACCACCCCAGTCTGTTGCATTTCGGCCAGGTGTAACATCACGGTTTGGGCGGACAAGCCCAATTGCTCGGAAACGGCTTGGTAGGGCTCGCTGACCAAGGGCAAACCGGCCTGGGTGGCTTGGATAATTTTCCGGTCTATCTCATCGATGGGCATCAGGCTTCCAATTGCAAACCAACATAGTATTCGCTGATCTTTGGCATGTTGAAGACTGGCAGACCGGTTCGCCGCTCGATTTCCGCGATCACCATCGCCACTTGCTCGGGTTGTTCGGTAGCCAGCACAAACCACATATTCAATAAATGATTGCGGGCATAGTTATGCGCCACTTCCGGGAAGCTATTGACGATTTCGGTTACTTCATCGAAGCGCGCCTCCGGTACTTTCAGGGCCGCCAAGGTCAAGGCGCCGCCCATTTGTTCGGCATGATACATAGGCCCAAAGCGTGACAAGACGCCTTCGGCCAGCATGTTTTGCAATCTTGAGAGTAACTCTGCTTCCACAAGCCCCAATTCCTCAGCAACTCGTTGATAGGGTGCTGCGCAAATCGGGAAGCCTTGTTGCAGGCGGTTGATAATGGCTTTGTCTATGGCGTCCATGTTTAGGCGAAGTGCATACCAAAAGACTGCTTGTTTTTAATCTCCTCAGTCCTGCTCTCTCCGGCAATAGAGGGAACGGCCCCATTGCCATTGGGGTGAGCATACAGAGCGCCACGCTGTTTAAAACAACGCCGGCTAAACAATACTTCGAATGGATATTCGCATAGATTACAGGCATGCCGCAGTTCGGCCCATTGTTCCAACACCACGTCCCGGGTCTTGCCATGAATCATGCAATACAGGTTATACGGCCAGATTTCGCCTTGGCGCGGGCGTTGATAACACAGATTGACGCAAGCTTGCTGACTGATCAAAGCGCCCACCCGAGCCACCCGGTCGTCTGGCACATCCATCACAATCATCGCATTAGCCCGGTAGCCGAGTTGGCGATGCTTGACCACCACGCCCCACCGCTTGATCAAACCTTGGGTCTTTAAGCGCGCCAAACGCTCAATCACCTCTTGTTCGGTAATCGCCAACTGCCCTGCTATCGCCGCATACGGCCTCGCTGCAATCGGCAATCCGGCTTGCACGGCGGCAATCAATTGATAGTCAATGGCGTCAATCATGCAGATTTAGCTCAAATCCCAGGTTGATGAAATAGTCGGCCAACATCGGCAGCAGCATCGCCGGATAGCCGGTTTGAGTTTCGATATCCGCGATCACCCCTTTAAGGTGAGCCTCACTATCCGCAATCAATACAAACCACAGATTGAAGCGGTTTTCGCGTTCGTAGTTATGATTGACTTCCGGATAAGCGCTGACCAATTCAGCGACCCTTGGCAAATCAAATTCCGGCACCGCCATCGCCACCAGCGCGCTATTACCAATGCTGTTGGGCGCGATAACCGGACCGATGCGGCTGATCATCTGCTGTTCGGATAAAGTTTGAAACGCATTTAACACCTCATCCTCGCTGACGCCAAGCTGTTCGGCAATGTCGCGGTAGGGTGTCGGGCTCAACGGAAAATCTTGCTGATAGTCGTTGAGTAAGTGTTTGTGTAAGGGTGCCAGCATGTTACCAACCTATGCGATTGGCGCGATCAGTGAAAAAAATGCCGCTGGGTTTTTGCGCCGGCAGGCGGGCGGTTTCGGCAAAGGTCTCAGTGTCATAAACCATCACCCGGTCCTCGTCGCGCACCGCCAGCCATACCGATTCGCCGCGCGGACTGAATTCCATATGCAGCACTGCCTTACCGGGTTGTAGGGTTTTGACGATGTTAAAATCTTTCAAATCGATGACTTGCACGGTTTGATTGTCCGGGAAGGCGAAATTTACCCAAACTTGCCGCCCGTCCGGCCGCGAGGTGACGAACACCGGCTGTCCAGCCACCGGAATACGCTTGACCAACTCCCATTCGCGCGTATCGATCACCAACACCTCATGCAATCCCACCGCCGGCACCAACAACCAGTCGCCGGCCACGGTCCAACCTTCCAGGTGCGGCATCTTATAGACCGGCATTTGTTCATCGTCTTTGCCGTAATCTTCCAGAATATGCTCGACGCCTTTTTCCGGCTGCCACAAATCCAGCAAAGCCAAACCTTTTTCACCAAACAATCCAGCGCCGTAGTAATGGCCATCCGGCGTCAATAAGGCGTCGTAAGGCTGTTTGCCGATGTCTTTAAATTTTTTCACGACGGGCTGATGCGGATTTTTAGCATCAATCAGCCAGATTTCGTTACCTTCGAATAGACTGCAAACGAAGCGTTGGCCAGGCGCGTCAACCAAACCGACCACTTTGGATAATTTATTGTCTTCGCCGTAAATAGCGGGGATTTCGGCTAGTTGTTCCAGCGTCACCGCGTCGAACAGCTTAACGCCGCCGGGTGTGTAATTGGAAACAGCAATCACTTTGCCGTCCTGAGAAATCGCTCCGCCGATGCTGTTGCCTGCCTGGATGATGCGTTTATCAATTTTGTCTTGCAGCAAATCGATCTTGGTCAAACCGCCATCGCGGCCGAATATATAGGCGTAGCGCTGATCGCGGGAGAACACTATCGAAGCGTGAGACAAATCGCCCAAGCCTTGGATATGGCTCAACGAGGCGGGCTTCGTGGTATTGACGATCTGGATGCTGCCGGTTTCGCGTTCAATCACTACGCCGAGATCGCCGGTGGCTCTGAGCTCCGCATGACCGGGTAGCGCAGACGACAACAGGAAAATCAGGAGACTTCGGGAATAAGAAAGTTTCATAGGGCGCGTGTTATTTAGCGTCGATCATTCAAGAAGTAAATCTGCCCATTAGGCGATTAGGCCTAGCTACTGCGAAAACAGCCTTCAGCGCGTTCTTAGTTGTTGAATCAGCCAAGCAGTTTCATCGACAGTCAAAAAACTCGTCCACGGCGGCATAGCCGTGCCTGCTCGACCGTTTTGAATCGCATCCGCCAACAGAGCGTCGCTTTTGCCAGCCAGCGCTTCCGGCATCAACGACGGCCCCAAGCCGCCTTTCGGCGGCAGGCCATGGCAGGAGCCGCAATCATGCTTGAGCATATTCAACAGCTCCTGCTGCCGTTGCGGATTGGGTTGTTCCGCAACGGCGCAGGTGGATAGCAAGCCGATCAACACCCAGCAATAACGCATTGACTAGGGCTTAACGCTGCCGTAATACGCGGCGATGTCGTTGATTTCGGCATCGGTCAGCGAACCGGCGATCGCATTCATAATGTCGGATTTCCGAGTTTTGTCGCGATATTGTTTGATCGCGGTTTTCAAATACTCGGGATCGCGGCCGCCCAACGGTGGAAACGGCGCGTCGGCGCTGGGCATTCGAATACCGTGACATTGCGCGCACACCGCACCGGCCTTGGCTTGACCGACATACAAACTGGTAGCCTGCGCGCTACCGGCGGCAAGGAGCCCCGCCAGCAGCGACACTGTAAAATGAGTCATCTTCATTTTGATTGCTCCATTTCGTCGGGCGACAAGCCGCGGGTCATGTATTTAACCCGGCCGCGAGAGAAGATACCCGCTGGGCTTTCCATCGGTACGCTGGCGACTTTTTGCAAAGTATTGGAATCGTAAACCACCACTTCGTCACCGTTGTAACCGGCACTGATATACAGGAATTTACCATCGGCGCTATATTCCGGGAAGTAAGCGTGACCGCCGACATCCAGGGTTCTGGCAACTTCCAGGGTTTTCTTGTCGATCAACTGTACGGTGCGGGCGCGCCTGTCCTTGCTGATGATGTCAACCGCGACATAAGGGGCGTTGGCATGTGCGGCCGGCGATTCGGTGCCGCCGGAAACCGGTACTTGCTTGACGACTTCCATTTTGTCCAGATCCCAAACGCTGACCACGGTTTTGTCGCAGTCGCCAAAGTTGGTGCCGAAGCCCAAAGTACGGCCATCCACTTTAACCGCAGAACCGCCGCCCACGTGCGGTACGCAGCCGGCTTCCAGTTTTTTGATGACCTCACGTTTTTCCAAATCAATGGCCGCGACGATACTGTCGTCGTAAGACGCAATCATCAATTTTTTGCCGCCGTGGGTCAGGAAGGCATCATGCAAATGCCGGCCGACATTCTCGATCCGGGTGACAGGGAAACCTTCTTTGTTTAAATCGATGACCCAAACCTGGCCGGCATTTTCCAATGCAATCGCAAAAATGTCCGCGTATGGAGTACCGATGATCATGCCTGAGTCGGACGAAACGTGTTTACCATCCGGATCGGTGCCTTCCAGTTCGAAGGTTTTTAATGGTTCCAGGGTATCGGCATTCAGAATCACGGCGTTATGCGGTACGAAAGAACCGGCCATAATATATTTACCGTCGCGCGATACCCCCATGCCCGGGCCGTTCCAGCCGGTTTTGATGCTGCGTACCGCTTGCATGGAATATAAATCGACTTTAAAAATCTCGGCGGTATCGGTTTTTACATAAGCCCAGCGCGGATTGGCCGGGTTGAAATCGATGATATGCGCGGCGGTACCGGTCGGTACTTCGCCGACTTTTTGATGGGTGGAGCTGTTAATAAAGATGGCTTTGGAGCCTTCGCCACGGCCATATTTGCCGCGCGCCGCGACGCCAATCAAGTTTTCAAATTTATCGTCGATTTGGAAAGTTGGCTTGGCAGGTAATGTACTTTCGTCTTTAACATAGACTTTCAACGACTTTTTCATGTCGTCTATCGTCCAAGCCGGATTGGGTTGTTTTGGCGTTTCTTGCAGATGTTTGATCACGCCGCGAATTTCGTCGTCGCTCAGTTTGCCGTAGAACGGAGGCATCAAGGTGTCGAAGCTGCCGGCCATGACGATGGTGCGCAAAGCGGTGGGACTGCGGCCTTTCAAGGTCGCCGAGTTCAGCGCCGGCGCCAGATAACCGCCATGATCGGAACCGTGGCAGCTGGCACAATTGTCTTGGTAGAGTTTATGAAAGTCGTCGGATTTTGCCATCGCCACTCCGGATGACAACAGCATGGCGATAGAACTCGCCAGTAGGGATTTATTCAGCATTTTTATAGTATTTTTCATTTAAAATTCCTGCCACCCGCAAGTTAAAAAAAGAGCCAACTTGGTGCATTAAACCATAAAAGACCAGGACGAACAGCCACCCGATTTAGCATGGTAAAATAACAACTTGTTGACTCCAGGCCGATGTTATAAAGTAAAGTTTCGATTCGCTATCAATTTACCCCTTAAACCATCGCCTTGTCAACTTTGTGGGTCACGATGAGAATGCAATTTATGCAACAAACTGATATTTACGAACTTATTGAGTGCATGACCACCTTGATCCGCTCCGAGGAACGGAAAAAGTGTACGGAACTGGGTTTGCAGCCGGTACACTTCCAAGTGCTCAATTACCTCTCGCGCTGCAATAAATATAGCAACACCCCAGCAGCTGTCGCCAATTATCTGGGCATGACTCGCGGCACCGTTTCGCAATCGCTAATTATTCTCGAGAAAAAGGGCTATATCGGTAAAACGCCGGATGCCAACGACAAGCGCGTGGTGCATTTGCAGTTGCTGGCGGACGGCGCAGCCATACTCAAACAAGCGCGACCGTCTGATTTATTCCACGGCGCCACGGCCATCCTGCAAAGCAGCGATTCACCGCCTTCAGACGCTAATGTGTTTCAGCAAGCCCTTACCGCGCTGCAAAAAGCAAATCAGTCGCAATCATTCGGCGTTTGCAAAACCTGCCGCAATTTCAGCGAAAAAGACGGCGGCTTTTTCTGCCAGCTAACCCAGGAAAAGCTCAGCACAGCCGATAGCGAGCAAATTTGCCAGGAACACAACCCTGTTTAACCGTCCGGCCAATGCACAGATAGACAATATACAAGTCTTGGCTCGGTTTACGCTGCGTCATTCACCGGTTCGATTTGGGAGTTAATATGTCTATACCTCGCATCGCCTTGACGCCCGGCGAACCGGCCGGCGTCGGCCCGGACTTATGCATACAATTGGCGCAGCAGGAACAAGCTTGCCAACTGATTGCTATTGCCGATCCGGAATTATTGCAGCAACGGGCCGAACAACTGGATTTGCCTCTAACAATTCAACTTTTCGACATTGATCACGCTGCCACAAAACAGTCAGCAGGGACCTTAACCGTACTGCCCATCAGCCTAAGCGAACCAGCCGTTTGCGGAAGACTCAATCCCATCAATAGCCGATACGTTCTGGAAACCATCCGCCAAGCCACCTTGGGCTGCATGAGCGGTGCATTTGCCGCAATGGTGACCGGCCCGGTCCACAAAGGCGTGATCAACGACGCAAACATTCCCTTCAGCGGCCACACCGAATTTATCGCCGAACTGACCAGCGGCACCCCAGTCATGATGCTGGCGACACCCGGCCTGCGCGTCGCTTTGGCGACCACGCATCTGCCGCTGTCAGAAGTAAGCGCCGCCATCACCTCGGATGCATTGGCGACCGTTATCCGGTTGCTGGACCGCGACCTGCGCCAACGCTTCAACATTACCGACCCGAAAATCTTGGTCTGCGGCCTTAACCCGCACGCGGGCGAAAGCGGCCATCTCGGCCGGGAAGAAATCGAGATTATCGAGCCGACGTTGGAGCGCCTGCGTTGCGAAGGCATTCACCTATACGGCCCGCTACCCGCCGACACCCTGTTTACACCCAAATACCTGGAAACCGCCGACGCGGTGCTGGCGATGTATCACGACCAAGGCCTACCAGTCCTGAAGTACAAAGGCTTCGGCCAAGCTGTGAATATCACGCTGGGTTTACCTATCGTCCGCACTTCGGTCGACCACGGCACAGCCTTGGAACTGGCCGGCGCCGGCAAAGCCAATCTCGGCAGTTTGCGATTTGCGTTGCAGACTGCGCTGGATATGATTCCCCACTTATAAAATTAAAAATGACCCACACCGCCCGCAAACGCTTCGGCCAGAATTTTCTGCACGATCACAGCATCATTTACAACATTCTAGCCAGTGCCCATCCGCAGGCTGGCCAACATTGGGTGGAAATCGGTCCCGGTCTGGGCGCGCTGACCCAGCCTTTGCTGGAGTCCGGGGCTAAACTCGATGTGGTCGAGTTGGACCGGGATTTAGTGAGCCGCCTGCAAACACAGTTTGCCGACCACAGCAATTTGACCGTGCATAGTGCGGATGCCTTGAATTTCGATTTTGCCGCACTGGCAAAAACCGGCGAGAAACTGCGCATCATCGGCAACCTGCCCTACAACATCTCCACACCGCTGATGTTTCATCTGCTGGAATCCACCGATTGCGTGGAAGATATGCTGTTCATGCTGCAAAAAGAAGTGGTGGACCGCATTTGCGCCGAGCCCGGCAGCAAGACATACGGCCGATTGAGCGTGATGATGCAGTATTACTGTGAAACCGAATTGCTGTTCGACGTGCCACCGGAAAGTTTCGATCCGATTCCGCAAGTGATGTCGGCCATCGTCCGCCTGACCCCGCACAGCCAACCGCCGGTCGACATTCCAGACCTAAAAAGCTTTAGCCAATTGGTGACCCAGGCTTTTTCGCAGCGCCGAAAAACCATCCGCAATTCGCTGAAAAACTTCATCTCCGAGCAGCAGATTATCGAGCTTGGCATCGACGCCAATTTACGTGCTGAGTCGATTAGCCTGGCCGAGTTCGCCCTGCTCAGCACTCACAGCCAAGCAAGCACCGCCAGTTAAGTTCGCAACTCCTCGCGCCGCCAGTTCAACAAGATTTGACGGCATTTACAGGACAAGTGCGATAAAATGCAGGATTTTTCCGCCAGGCTCACGAACTGATGCGCTTGAGCCGGCTCTCTTTATATAAGGCAACCAACCTGATTCATACACTGGAGTGATTGATATGCGCATTATCCTGTTAGGCAGCCCCGGCTCGGGCAAAGGCACCCAAGCCCAGTTCATCACGGAGAAGTTCGCGATTCCGCAAATTTCCACCGGCGACATGCTGCGCGCCGCCGTCCGCGAAGGCACCCCGCTGGGTATTGAAGCCAAAAAAATCATGGATGCCGGCGGCCTGGTTTCCGATGACATCATCTTGGGTTTGATTAAAGACCGCATCACTCAGGACGATTGCAAAAATGGCTTTTTGCTTGATGGATTTCCGCGCACGATTGCGCAAGCGGAAGGTCTGGCAAAAATGGGCGTAGAACTGGATTACGTCGTGGAAATTGCCGTCGATGACGAAGAGATCATCAAACGCATGAGCGGCAGGCGCGTGCATATGGCCTCGGGCCGTACCTATCACGTGGTGTTCAATCCACCGAAACAGGAAGGCTTGGACGATGTTACAAACGAGCCTTTGATCCAACGCGACGACGATAAAGAAGAAACCGTTCGCAAGCGCTTAAGCGTGTATCACGAGCAAACCAAACCGCTGGTCGGCTTTTATTCCGCGCCCGGTCAAAACGTCAAATTCGCGTCGATTGCTGGTGTCGGTTCGGTGAGCGAAATCACCGACAAAGTGTTAGCGGTGTTGGCATAAAAACTTCGTAGGGTACGCAACACGTACCTTTTAGCTTTCGGTACGCGATACCCCAAAGGGCATAAATGCGTACACCACCTAAAAAGAGAAATCCAAATGGCAGGTAAAACCTTATACGACAAACTCTGGGACGACCACGTCGTCCATACCGAAGACGACGGCTCGTGTCTGATCTATATCGACCGGCAGTTGCTGCACGAAGTGACTTCACCGCAAGCTTTCGACGGCATGCGCATGTCCGGCCGCCAACCCTGGCGGGTCGCCCGCAATCTGGCCGTCGCCGACCATAACGTGCCGACCTCCGGCCGCGCGCAAGGCATCGCCGACCCGGTTTCCCGCCTGCAAGTACAAACCCTGGAAAACAACTGCGCCGAGTTCGGCATCACCGAGTTCGACATGGCCGACATTCGCCAAGGCATCGTGCACGTGGTCGGCCCGGAACAAGGCGCCACGCTGCCCGGCATGACCGTGGTCTGCGGCGACTCGCATACCTCTACTCACGGCGCCTCCGCGGCTCTAGCGTTCGGTATCGGCACCTCGGAAGTGGAACACGCCCTGGCCACGCAAACGCTGGTTCAGAAAAAAGCTAAAAACATGCTGATTAAAGTCAACGGCAAAACCGGTCCGGGCGTCACCGCCAAGGACATCGTGTTGGCGATCATCGGCCAGATCGGTACTGCCGGAGGCACCGGTTACACCATCGAATTCGGTGGTGACGCGATTCGCGCGCTGAGCATGGAAGGCCGCATGACGGTCTGCAATATGGCTATCGAAGCCGGTGCCCGTGCCGGTTTGATTGGTTGCGACGAGAAAACCATCGAGTTTTATCAAGGCCGGCCCTATTCACCCAAAGGCGAGGACTGGAATATGGCGGTCCGTTACTGGGAAAAACTGCATTCCGACGCGGACGCCAAATTCGACAAAGTCATCGAATTCGACGCGGCCGCGATCAAACCGCAAGTCAGCTGGGGCACGTCGCCGGAAATGGTATTACCGGTCGATGCATCCATCCCCGATCCTGTTCAGGAAGCCGATCCGGTCAAGAAGCAAAGCATCGAACGCGCCCTGCAATATATGGGTTTAACAGCCGGCCAAAAAATCACCGACATCAAGCTGGATAAGGTGTTTATCGGTTCCTGCACCAACTCGCGCATCGAAGATTTGCGCGCCGCGGCTGCGGCGATCAAAGGCCGCAAAAAAGCTGCGTCGGTCAAACAAGTGCTGGTGGTGCCAGGCTCGGGTTTGATCAAACAACAAGCCGAAGCGGAAGGCCTGGACAAAATCTTCACCGCCGCCGACTTTGAGTGGCGCGAACCGGGTTGCTCGATGTGCCTGGCGATGAACGCCGACCGTCTGGATGCCGGCGAACATTGCGCTTCGACCTCGAATCGTAACTTTGAAGGCCGTCAGGGCTACGGCGGCCGTACTCACTTGGTTAGTCCCGCCATGGCTGCCGCGGCTGCGATTGCCGGCCACTTTGTCAACGTCGCCGAGGAGGCTTAAATCATGCAGGCTTTTACCACTTTAACCGCCCTGGTGGTGCCGATGGACCGCGCCAATATCGACACCGACGCGATCATCCCCAAACAGTTTTTGAAATCGATCCGTCGCGCCGGCTTCGGTCCATATTTGTTCGACGAATGGCGTTATTTGGATCATGGCGAACCGGAAATGGATTGCACCAACCGTCCGTTGAACAAGGATTTTGTTTTGAACCAGCCGCAATACAAAGGGGCGCAGATTCTGCTGACCCGGGAAAACTTCGGTTGCGGTTCATCGCGCGAACACGCACCGTGGGCACTGGAAGACTATGGCTTCCGCGTGATCATCGCGCCGAGCTTTGCCGACATTTTCTTCAACAACTGTTTTAAAAACGGCATTCTGCCGATTGTGTTGCCGGCGGAAACCGTAGACCTGTTGTTCAAGGAGGTTGTCGACGGTTACCAATTGACGGTCGATCTGCAAAGCCAATCCATTACCACACCAAGCGGACAAAACATTGCCTTTACTGTCGATGAAAACCGCCGCTACCGCTTGCTGAACGGCCTGGACGACATCGCACTTACCCTGCAACATGCCGACAAAATCAAGAGTTACGAAGCCGAGCGCGCCAAACGCGCGCCGTGGTTGTTCAAAGACGCATAAGCGCCACTGAAAGGTAAAAAAATGCCCAAAAAAATAGCAGTCCTGGCCGGCGACGGCATCGGACCGGAAATTGTCGCCGAAGCGATCAAGGTACTAAGCTTTCTAAACACCGACATGAATCTGGGGTTGGTATTCGAAAACGCCTTGATTGGTGGTGCGGCTTACGACGCTTTCGGTACACCCCTGCCGCAAACCACGCTGAATCTGTGCAAAAACGCTGATGCGGTGCTGCTGGGTGCGGTCGGCGGCCCTAAGTGGGAGCCGCTGGCCCATGCCGTGCGTCCGGAACGCGGCTTATTGGGCATTCGCTCCGAGCTAAATCTGTTCTCTAACCTGCGTCCGGCGATTTTGTATCCGCAATTGGTCGACGCATCGACCTTGAAACCGGAAGTGGTGTCGGGCCTGGACCTCATGATCGTCCGCGAATTGACCGGCGGCATTTATTTCGGCCAGCCGCGCGGTGTGCATGTGGCCGAAAACGGCGAGAAAATCGGCATCAATACCAAGATTTACAGCGAATCAGAAATCCGCCGCATCGCCCATTCCGCATTCAAGATTGCGCAAAAACGTCACAAAAAACTGTGCTCGGTCGATAAAGCCAATGTACTGGAAGTGACCGAACTATGGCGCAGCGTGATGACCGAAGTGGGTAAGGACTATCCGGACGTGCAGTTGAGCCACATGTATGTGGATAACGCCGCGATGCAACTGGTACGGGCACCGAAACAATTTGATGTGATCGTCACCAGTAATATGTTCGGCGACATTCTGTCCGACATCGCCGCTATGCTGACCGGCTCCATCGGCATGCTGCCGTCGGCTTCCCTGGATGCCAATGCCAAGGGCATGTATGAACCGATTCACGGTTCCGCGCCGGACATCGCCGGCCAGGGTATCGCCAATCCCTTGGCGACGATTTTGTCGGTGGCGATGATGCTGCGTTACACCTTTAACCAGCCGGAAGCCGCCGAGCGTATCGAACGCGCGGTGAACAGCGCATTGGATAGCAAAGTCAGAACCGCTGATATTTATTCGGAAGGCATGACCAAAGTCAGCACTTCCGGCATGGGCGATGCTGTTCTTAACGCCTTAAAAGGATAAGCAATATGTCTAAAACTTATGATGTAGCAGTCGTCGGCGCCACTGGCGCGGTCGGCGAAACCATGATTTCCATTTTGGAAGAACGCAATTTTCCGGTGGGCAAAGTCTATGCATTAGCCAGCGAGCGCTCGGCCGGCAAACGTATCCCGTTTAAAGACGGGTCGCTGGTGGTGGAAGATTTGGCGACCTTCGATTTCTCGAAAGTGCAGATCGGCTTATTTTCTCCCGGCGCGTCAGTGTCTGCGGAGTATGCGCCCAAAGCCGCCGCGGCTGGCTGTGTGGTGATCGACAACACCTCGCAATTTCGCTACGACGACGACATTCCGCTGGTGGTGCCGGAAGTCAATCCGGAAAAAGTCGCCGATTACAAAAATCGCGGCATTATCGCCAACCCCAATTGCTCGACCATCCAGATGTTGGTGGCCCTGAAGCCGATCTACGATGCGGCAGGTATCAGCCGCATCAACGTTGCCACCTATCAAGCAGTGTCCGGCACCGGCAAGGAAGCGATTGAAGAATTGGCCACGCAAACTGCGAATTTGTTAAATGCCAAGCCGGTCGAGCCCAGCGTGTATCCAAAGCAAATTGCTTTCAACGTGTTGCCGCAAATCGATGTATTCATGGATAACGGCTACACCAAGGAAGAGATGAAAATGGTCTGGGAAACTCGAAAAATCCTCGGTGATGCCGATATTCTGGTCAACCCCACAGCGGTGCGGGTGCCTGTGTTTTTTGGACATTCGGAAGCCGTGCATATTGAGACTAAAACCAAGATTTCCGCTGAGCAGGTTCGCGAGCTGTTGGCGTCTGCCCCCGGGGTAACGTTGTTGGACGAACGTGAGAACGGCGGTTATCCAACGGCGGTGACGGAATCATCCGGCAACGACGATGTATTTGTCGGCAGAATCCGCGAAGATATTTCCCATCCGACTGGTATAGATCTATGGGTAGTGAGTGATAACGTCAGAAAAGGTGCTGCGCTTAACAGTGTGCAAATAGCCGAAGTGCTGGTAAAAAGCTACATCTAGTCTACGCTTAGCTCTGTGTTTTATAGTGGGTCAGTAAGTACCGAGGTATTACAAGTGAAGGAAAGCAATGTGAGCAATTTAACTAAAGCCTTAGCGGTTGTATCGTTACTGGCACCAGTCAGTGCCCAACCCTTAGGTATCGGCGAAATTGAATTACATTCTGCCCTAAACCAAAAACTCAATGCCGAAATCAGACTCAGCGTCGCGCCGGGCGAAAACCCGGCCGATGTATCGGTAAAATTGGCCCCGCCGGAAAAATTTGACCAAGCCGGCGTAGTTTGGAATTATTTTCTGTCCAAGATCAAGTTGGAGCCGGTTGTGCAAGCAAACGGCTCCATCATCGTAAAAGTCTCCTCAAGGGAAGCGTTGACAGAGCCGTTTCTGGATTTCCTCTTGGAAGTCACTTGGCCGCAAGGCAGCATGATGCGCGAGTTCACATTGCTCATCGACCCACCGGCAGCTTATAACCAACCGGTCACGCCTGTCGTGGAAACCAGCGGTTACAGCGCCGAACCCATTGAGCCACTAGAGCGACCGGTCAAGAGAACTAGAACCGCACCAAAGCGAGCAGTGCGAGCCGCCCCTGCCGACAACATTACGCCAGAAACACCCACTAGCGGCGAATTCGGCCCTATCCAAAAATCGGATACTTTATGGAGTATCGCCACCCAAGTGGGCCAGGAAAAGAACATTCCGACCCAGAAAATGTTGACCGCTTTGTACAGAGCCAATCCGGACGCATTTAACAACGGCAATATCAATTCGCTGAAAGAAGGCGCCACCTTAAAGATTCCTGAGCCGGACGCAATTATGAATCCGGCACAAAGACAAGCGCAAAATGAGCGAAAAGCCGCCAATAAGCAGGTCAAGCCGGAAACCGCACAAGCAGAAACCACCAAGAAAGCGCTCGAATTGGTAGCACCTACCGAAGCGAAGGCCGCCGGCACGGGTTCAACAAAAACCGAACAAAATTCGGCTGCGTCAGCTAATCCTG
Source organism: Methylomonas sp. PHL2-19 (assembly GCF_059331595.1). Classification (NCBI taxonomy): domain Bacteria; kingdom Pseudomonadati; phylum Pseudomonadota; class Gammaproteobacteria; order Methylococcales; family Methylococcaceae; genus Methylomonas; species Methylomonas sp. PHL2-19. The sequence continues at coordinate 1,442,692 of NZ_CP196839.1, read as the reverse complement.
CTTTAAATAGTGCTGCCGATCAAGCCAGCGACGGGAAAGACCTGGAGTTACAAGCTCGCATCGAAAAGCTCGAGCAACAACTAGGCATGATGCAGCAATTGCTGGCCTTAAAAGATCAGCAACTAGCCACTTTACAAAACAATAAACCAGCAACAGCCGAGCCGAGCCCTCAGACCACGCAACCGGCACCTCAGCCACCCGTTGCCAGTCCCGAGGCCCCAGCTCCGGCAGTAACGCCGACTCCGACTCCGCAACCATCGGTTTCCGAACCTGCAGTGGTGACACCACCGGCGCCCAAGCCTATTGTTCCACCCGCACCCAAAGTTACCCCACCGCCACCTCCACCGGTTGTTGCAGAAGACGAAGGTTTATTTGGCTCGGATGCTTATTACTGGGTTGCCGGCACCTTAGGTACTGGTATTTTGGGCTTGCTGGGCTGGTTGTTATGGCGCAAACGTAAAATCGACGAACGCACCAACACTGAAAGCATGTTCGCATCGGCCAGTCAAATTCGGCTGCCCGATTCTGAGAGCAGCCTTTCCGTGCCGATTATGGACATCAGCAGTACCGATGAATACGACGTCGGTACTGTAGGTGAAAGTTCGTTTATCAGCGACTTTACTCCTAGCGATTTCGATGCCTTCGACACCGATCAAAATGAAGTTGATCCGATCTCGGAAGCCGACGTGTACTTGGCGTATGGCCGCTATCAACAAGCGGAAGAACTGATTCGCCATGCAATAAGCGAACAGCCTAACCGCGACGAATGCAAACTGAAATTACTGGAAATCTATTACGCCAGTGAAAACAAAGACGGCTTTGCCGGTTATGCGCAAGAACTGGCCGACGCCGGCAAACAAGCCGATAAGCCATTCTGGAAAAAAGTCACCGACATGGCTAAAGAAATCGTCCCAGATTTAGCCTTGTTTGGCGGCAGTTTTGCCGCTACCACAGCGCCCATCAGCAAAGGCGATACTACTGTTAGCGCAGCGAGTTCCACCGCGGCCGATACGGAAATTATCGATTTGGATAAAGGCTTTGCGCAGCTCGACGACGATTTGTCGGATCTGAATATCGATAAAGATTTGGCACTCGAAGACAACGGACTGGATTTTGATTTGGGAAGTTTCGGCGGCAGCGCCAGGTCACCGCTTGAAAACGAGCAAGCCGATGCAAATATCGAAAGTATTGATTTCGATCAGCCACCGGTTTCTAAATCCGCGGCGAAGACTATCGAAACCACGGAAAGTAGTGCAGTTTCCAGCAACGATGACATAGAATCGTTCGACTTCGACTTTGCGCTAGATTCTGACTCGGAAAAAACTGAAGCGGATTCGGCTGCCTTGGCGCTTGAATCTTTGGATTTTGCCAGTTTTGCCGAAATTGCTGCGGATACTGAATCCGAAACGACTGACAACAAAGAGGAGATGGAAACAAAATCTCCTAACTCGATGGACGCTTTGGAAAGTTTCGATTTTAACTTCGATGTCGACAATGCAACTCCAGAAGCAACTGCGGATAAATCTAACGAGGATGCCGCAAAAGCCGAGATATCAACAGATATAGAATCATTCGACTTTAGTGATTTCGATGACATAAAAAAGACTGCTTCAGACCTTACGGACGGCAGCAAAGAAGCGTTAGCGGACGCAGACAGTTTCGATTTCGACTTCGAAAGCATCACCTCTAAAGCGCAAACTGACGATAGCCTAAGCATCGAACCTGAACTGAATTTAGAATCGCAGTTGAAACTGGAAACATTCGACTTTTCCGATTTCGACAATATCACCCCGAAATCAGCCCAATCTTCAGATCAGGTTTTGGAAACATCTGTGCAACCGAGCGGCGAGTTCGATTTCAACTTCGACTTTGACACGCCAATCATCAGCACTACAGACACCGACGAGTTTGAGTTGGGGGTTTCCGATTTGACCGATATGGACGAATTCGAAACCAAAATCGATTTGGCGAAAGCCTATATCGATATGGGCGACACCGAGGCGGCAAAATTGATAGCCGAGGATGTCTTGTCCAAAGGCTCAAAACAACAACAACAAGCCGCACAGGCTTTACTTGACGAACTTAAATAAGCATCGATTGCAGCAGCCGATTTCTCTAAATTGTTAGATCCCGCTTTTTGGAAAAATCGGTAGCGGCTCAGTTATTTCATAGGCCGTTTAGCACAAGCGTTTTATTCCCAAACTATCGCCGGCCTAATCAGAAACCGGCAACATCATTCACCCAGCCATGCTGATACGGCCGGGCATTTTCAGCACAATGCCAGTTTCCACAATAGTTTGCACTAGCGCGTAGCCTGCATTTGCAGACCAGCCGAGAGCAGCTTCCAACACCAAATTGATGCTATGCTGGCGCATTCCGCAATTTAGACGCCATCTGCCACATCAGACATGCCCAGCATCGTTATATCGACCCTCAACGCCCGATACATTCACACTGCTTTTGGCTTACGCTATCTCTACGCCAACATGGGCACGTTGCAAACAGACACGGCCTTATTAGAATTCGGCATCCAGCAGCGCCCAATCGAAATTGTCGAAAAACTACTGCAACAACAAGCGCGGATTATCGGCCTCGGCGTTTATATCTGGAATGTGGCGGAAATCAGCGCCGTGGTAGCCATCCTGAAACAAGTCGCACCAGAAATTATCATCGTACTTGGCGGGCCGGAAGTCAGTCATCCGCCCGATTTACCAAGCATTGCCGAATCGGCGGACTATGTCGTCACCGGTAACGGCGAATTAAGTTTTCCGCAATTATGCCGGCAGTTGCTGTCAGGATTTAAACCAACCGAAAAAATCGTGGCCGGCGAGATGGCCGCATTGGACACCCTGGCGTCGCCATATCCACACTATACCGACACCGACATCCGTCAACGGATTATCTACGTGGAAGCATCGCGCGGCTGTCCGTTCAAATGCGAATTTTGCCTGTCGTCGCTGGACACTACCGCCAAACCGTTCAACTTAAACGGCTTTTTGCGCGAAATGGAAACTCTATACCGGCGCGGTGCACGACACTTTAAGTTCATCGACCGCACCTTCAATCTAAAAGTAGACAACAGCGTTGCTATCCTTGAGTTTTTTTTGACTCGCTTGAGCGAAGATCTATATTTGCACTTTGAAGTGATACCGGACAATTTGCCTGAACGGCTGAAGCAGGCCATCAGCCAATTCCCGCCCGGAGTACTGCAATTTGAAGTGGGCGTACAAACCTTTGATCCTGCCATTCAAAATCTGATCAGCCGCAAACAGGATAACCAGAAGACTGAAGCCAATTTAAGCTGGCTCCGGCAGTATTCCAACGCTCATATCCATGCCGATTTAATTGCCGGCCTGCCTGGCGACACCCTTGCCGGCTTCGGTGCCAGTTTCGATAAATTGTTTGCGCTGAATCCGCAAGAAATTCAGGTCGGGATTTTAAAACGCCTGCGCGGCGCGCCAATCAACCGACACAATGACGGCTACCAGCTACGTTATGACCCGCAGCCACCCTACGCCATTCTCAGCACGCGAGATATAAGTTTTACTGACTTGCAACGTATTACGCGATTCGCCCGCTTTTGGGATTTGATCGGCAATTCCGGCCGGTTTGCCACGAGTTTGCCGCTCATTGTCGCCGAACAACCGTTTACCCGCTTTTTACAATTTAGCGATGCGCTATACGCCTTAACGGACAGTACCTGGCAAATTGCTTTGAAACGCTTATTCGAATTAACCTACTCGGTCATGACTGACACACTATTTGTACCGCCAGTCGAAGCGATGGCTGCGTTAGACGAGGACTATCTAAGGAGCGGCGAAAAAAGTCGGCCGGCGTTCTTACAACAAGCCGCAACAGTGTTCGCGACGAAGCGCGGTGTGGCGAATAAACGGCAAACTCAACACCTATAAACTTGCTTGAGCTTGAATAACATGAAGAGGGCATCAAAAAGTCATTGAGCTCAGTCATCCGCGCCCGGCAACGGTCGCACGGTTGCATAACCATCCCGATAACTAGGGTACAAAAAGCGGTAACCCAAGGCCTTGAGCCTGGTGTTGCGACAGCGTTTGTTTTGCGGGGCATCCGGAGCTACTGACAACGGTGAAGGCTGAGGACAAGCAAATTGTTCAGACAACCAATTCATCACCTCCCAAAGCGGGGCCGGCTCGTCGTCGGTCGCCAAGTAGCATGGCTCCAAGGCTACACCAGTGAGTTGTTTTTCCAGTAAAAATAACAACACCGCCACACAATCCTCCGAGTGAATGCGGTTGGTATAACTGGGCGGTTGCTGTTGGATGCCCTCCCCTCGCTCCGCTCGGCGTAATAACCAATCACGACCCGGTCCATAAATTCCGGAAAAACGCACGACGCAACTGCGGTCACTCGCAATCCACAAGCGTTTCTCCGCCGCAGCCAGCCAGCGGCTCGTGGCGCTAGCCGGTTCAGTGACACTGGTTTCATCGACCCATTCACCACTATTCTGTTCGTAAACACTGGTTGACGACACCATCAACCAACAAGGTGATGTTTCAGCTGCCGCAAAATGCGCTAACAAATTGCGCAAACCAACATCGTACAGCGCCTGATATTCCTCAGCCTGTCGGCTATCGGGAGCTACGATAAATATCACCGCATCAAAGCTGCTTGGTAAAGCAACCAATGACGAGGCCAATCTTACATCGGCAATAAAAATGGGAAACGGGGTCGAGGTAGCCGGCGCGCTGCGCTTCAACCCGGTTACCTGATGCCCCTGCTGGTGCAAGCGCAAAGCCACCGGATAGCCAATATCTCCACAACCGATCACTAGTATTTTCGCCATAGTATTTACCCAAGATAATCTGCACACCGCTTATTATGGCCTGCCGCAGCAAGATAAACGCTATAAAAACCGTGTCTCGAACGCATTCGAAAATGAGTGCGCTGATTTTAGTGCGTTGCCGGATTTGCTCACAACTTTGTGTAAGCACTTATGAACAAACCGGCCTCTGTTCAATAGGCATAAAAAAACCGGGTGGAGTACTGGACTCCAACCGGCCTAAAAGCCCAATGATAACTTGGGATTAAACGACCTGTTTACGACGACCTATATACAGAAAGCCCATCAATGCACTCGTCATAAACCATACAGAAGCAGGGAGAGGCACGCTAGTGACAGGATTTTGATTAGCGGCTGCTTTCAGATCAAATCCAAACAGAAAGCTTAAGTTGTTGGTAATCACGCCAGGTTTTACAAAGGACAACAAGAAGGTATTAGGAGCGCTCAGCTCGTAATTACCGGCTTCACTAACCCAACCGCTTGCTGTCAACAGGCCCAATTTAAAAGGGCTAGCAGAGGCAAAGCTACCTACACCGTTAAAAGTGTACACAGGTGCATCAGCAGCCAGATCAGCGGTAGCAGCAAAGATACCGAAGGTGTCACTTGAAGTAAATGGGAATGCACTAGAGCCGAAGGAGATAAAATTACTATCGCCGTCAGTAGCTTCCCAAATGATGCCTGCTGAGCTTGCAGTCGAAACTGCAAACAGGCAAACAGCAAGCCAAAGTTTTAAAGATAAAAGCATTTTCATGGATTGTTCCCCATTTTCACTTACGTTAACAAACGGCTATCCTTTAGCCACCTTATACTCCGAAGCCGATATTGCATAACAACATCAGCTTTAGCAGAGTTCTGTCTGCTTACTACGAGTCTTCAACTCTCGTAAGCCGCTACTGCCGAACATTCGTTGATCGCAAGGCAATAGCTCAAAATGGTTAATCCCTGAAACAGAGATCAAGTTTAATAGATGAATTGATATATTCAAACGACTTTACTGAAACGGCGCTTTTTACAAAGGCATGGCAACCACTTGAATAACCTGGCTACATAGGGTGCATACCCCTCCGGCTTTCTCCCTAGACTTATCCCTATACCACGGCATAAACCACTGAATGCAAGCCGCGCTACCCACCACCAATCGCTCCCAACTCTACCGCGCAATATAATGCGCCACAATCCATTGCTAATACAGAAACCCCTTCCACCTTTATGAATAGTCGTGCATCTGTCGGACAAATCGGTTGTTCAAAACTAAAAAACCGCAATTAGAAATTGGGTATGCCGAGATTCTACAGCCGGCAACTTAATCCTTTATTAACAAAATATTAAGTTTTGATTAAAGCCTTTAACGAACGATGCTTTGCTGGCTGGGCTACCACCCTGTAAGACCGACTATTGAAGTTCATCAGCGTGCCAAACTGGCATGAATCATGGTCGCTACAAGACTAATATTGAAGATAGCGGATGCGCCGAAAAATAAGCTCGCACGGGAAAACTATTTCAAAACGCCATCAGCGTTGAGCGCACATAGGAGTTGGATTTGCAAAAAACTATGCCTCATGTCCAGACTTTAAACCGGCGTTTGATGCAACGATTGCGAGAGCTTTGGTCAGCCAAAAGCAGTTCGTAACGGCTGTTATGGCGTCCCGGAGACGATTCGAACGTCCGACCTGTCCCTTAGGAGGGGACCGCTCTATCCTGCTGAGCTACCGGGACCTTAGAGCGTGATTTTACCACAGGCCAGAAGACTAGGCTTTCTGTTTTCTAATCTCCACGCGCTCAAGTGAAGTGATGAAATAGGACAGCTTGGATTGGCTTTTTGCAGACAGATTTTCGAATAATCCGCCGATTTGCACTTTGGCTGATGCCGCCGATACCGGCTTTACAAAGCGTACGGACAGATCAAAATCCATAACATAATCTTCAAAGGTGATTTGGCAGTTTTTGACGATATCGCCGCGCTGAACCCGCGCCCTATTAACGGGAACGGTAATCCCCGCTCCGCCTCTGGATAAATCGAACAGACTACCTCCTACCGAAATACCCGTGCGCTGCACAACTCCGGAAAACGGAATATCGATACTGCTAATTTCCAGGCGCGGGGTGCGCCGCCGCTGGGGATAAAACACGCGATCAGGGAATGGGGCTTTGTAGTAATTGATTCCCCTTGAATGACCGACTTCGATTCCCGCCAGATTAAACGATAAATGGATACCCTTATGAAAGGTAGAGAGTTTCAGCGAGCGATTAAGCAACAGAAAATCGTTACCGTGTTTAGGCATCAGCTCGTCGAGGATAATGACCTTCTTATCCAGTTTGACTGCCAATATTGAAGAACTAAAGTCCTCACCCTCAACCTGAACCGTACATAGCGGCGAACTATTTTCAATTTCCCCCAGTAATTTGGCAATCTTGTCGGAATCGGTAATAAAGTTGGGGTTCTCAAAACTCAATAGCTCGTCATCATCATCGTGAGCGGGCTCCGTCGGCAACGGTTTTGAAAATAAATGCTTGAGTTTTCGCAGCATATGAGCGACCTGTCTGGTTATTCGTCGCTCAGTCTACACCGAAATTAATGTATGCGAAAACAGCTCGTTGCGGGTAACGCCATCAGGCCCATAGGTAGCAGCTAACGGCGACTTGCCTCTTAAGATTTGCAGTGATCTTTGCGTATGTCGACTCAATAACGCAATGCTGGCACCGTTTTGTTCGTTAATTGTGCGACAGGTTTGAGAGAGCCTAACGATGTGATTCCAATAATTCCAGGATTCGGAAATATTGATACCGGCGGATTTAGCTTTGACCAGATAGGCTTTCATGCCATCGTTACTCACCACCAGTTGCTCGGTGGCGAGTACCTGCCCAAGTTGCTTGGTGAATTGCTCAAGCTGGGCAACCAGATCTTTTTTGTGGGTAGCGATTGCCGATATGGCATCCGCATCGGTTTTTTGTTTCAGGTTTGCGGCTTCGGCGTTCAGCAGCTCGTGCAAACTTTGCGTTGCTTTTAAACCGTTATTTAATAGTTTTTCGGTGATTTGATAAGTTTTCTCTATCATGACGTTATGTGCTATTGGTTAGTTGACCTTCAAATTGCAACATTTTCTCGGCAACGCGCTCGGCGTTGACTTGATAGCTGCCGTCCTGCACAGCGGCTTTTATGGCCGCCACACGGTCTTCGTTCACCACGGGGGCGGTAGCGCTTGCAGCAGTTGCCGATTTAATGTCCAGAGCGGTCGCTGTGATGTTGACTGTGTCCGTGGAGGCGCCGCTGACGGGCTTCTCTTTAAGTTCGGCCGAGTCCTTAACCGCTGGTTTTGCCGGTAGCGGTGTGCTAACAGATTTGCTGGTGATAGGGTCGATAGCCATGACGGTATTCCTAAATTAGTTTTATCTGTAGCATTTAGCGGCATCATCATAAATTCCTTTAACGCTTTATCAAAAATAAACCGATACCTGACCGGAATCCACCACGGTGGCCTGGATTACCCGTTGCGAAGACAAGTTTTTTACATTGATTTTCTGACCTTTTGCGCCATCCGCCATCGCCGTGCCGACCGCGCTAATCAGCACTCCGGCCTTGCCCGATTGAATATTCACCCGCTCGCCCCGCTTGACCAACGTCAACTCGGTAACGTGCAGCTTACTCAACACACTGCCGGCGGGAATATTACGTACCGCCTGCTTATCAACGACATCATCCAACTCAGTCAGATAACCCTGTTGCAACAAGCCAATATCGCGAGTTTCCGTAGTCAAATACTCGGCACGAATCACATCATTGCGCTGTAATGAACGATTCAGGACCAGTACGTCTTTAAACGACCTTACCGATACCATGCTGTAAATCGTCCAGCCTCTTTCGCCTTGGCATCGCACCCCCACCGTATTCCTGCCAGGCTTTATTTCGCCGGATTGGGTAAATACTTGTAATGGTTGTTCGCACTGCGACAATTGCAAACGCGGATCAATTTGCGCTCCGCCTATTTCGTACTTGCCGCCTGGAGCAAGATTGGTGCTGATGTATTGGTTAACCGCATCCTGGATTAACGGCACCGACTGCATCGGCCCCGCTAACGCTGTTTCGCAGACCAACAGCCAAATCACTCTCAAATTTTTGATCTTCATTGCAGTCGCCATTTTTTTGACTTTTGCAAGAATACAGCACGAAACATACCAGTAATTTTATAAAGTAAAAAAAAGCAAAGTGTCTATAATTGCAAGCAGTATATTTCAGGGGGTTTTATGGCCGGAGTCTTAGACGGAGTCGATCAGCGCACCAAACTAGCGGGGCACAACAGATTCGAACTCTTGTTGTTTAAACTTGTTAGTAAACAACGCTTTGGGATTAATGTTTTCAAAGTTCAGGAAGTGATTCAATGCCCGCCCTTAACGCAAATTCCCAATTCACATTCGGTGATTTGCGGCGTGGCCCACCTGCGCGGTAAAACCATTCCCGTACTCGATTTGTCGATGGCTATCGGCATGAGACCCTTGGTCCGCGACGCCGGCTGCTACGTCATCGTCACCGAATACAACCGTTCCATTCAAGGCTTTCTGGTCGGCTCGGTAGACCGGATCATTAATATCGGTTGGGAACAAGTAAAAGCCCCACCTACCGGCACCGGCAAAGAAAGCTATCTAACTGCAGTGACTGAAATCGACGGTGAGCTGATAGAGGTGATTGACGTCGAAAAAGTGATGAAAGAAGTCATCGGCGGCCGCGAAGAAGCTTCTGCAGAAATCATCGACATGGAAGTAACCAGCAAAAACGATCATATCTTGGTAGTGGACGATTCATCGGTGGCCAGGAACCAGGTTAAACGGGTCTGCCAGCAAATCGGCATCGAATGTACGCTGCTAAAAGACGGCCAAGAAGCCTGGGATCATTTAAACGCGCTGGTGGCCGACGGCATCGATATTCAGGACAAATACTCGATGATCATCTCCGATGTAGAAATGCCGCGCATGGACGGCTATACCCTAGCTACCAAAATCAAGGCCGACCCCAACATGAAAAAAATCTATTTGATTTTGCATACTTCATTAAGCGGCGTGTTTAACACATCAATGGTCCAAAAAGTCGGCGCTAACGAATTTCTGGCCAAATTTGACCCAGACTCGTTGATGAATTCCATTCAGCATCAGCTCAAACTTTATCATGCAGCCCATTCCTGACCGATACTCGAGACGCCGTCCAGCCGCAAAGCTTAGACATGTTGAACCAGGCTGAACCGGGTAGTCCGGCGGGTAAAATTATCGACATTTCCGCCGCGGAGTACCAAACCATACAACAATTCCTCAGCCAGAGCTGCGGCATCGAGTTGGGTGACAGCAAACAATACCTGGTAAAAAGCCGATTATTGCCCTTGATGGGCAAATTTGAATTCACAAGTTTCGCTGAACTAGCCAACAGCCTGCAATCCGCGTCATTTTCCGCGCAAAAAATCAAAAGCGCCGTCATCGACGCGATGACCACCAATGAAACGTTCTGGTTTCGCGACGAACGGCAATTCGTCGAACTCAAAGACAAGGTCTTACCCGGCTTGTTAAACAGCAAAAACGGCAACGTAAGAGTTTGGTCCGCCGCCTGCTCATCCGGCCAAGAACCCTACTCGATAGGCATCTGCGCCCTGGAAGCCATCAGAGCCTCCAGCAAATCCCGCTCCGTGCAAATTATCGGCACGGACATCTCGGAAGCTATCCTCGAAGAAGCCAAGCGAGCGGTTTATTCGGAAGCCGCACTATCTCGCGGCCTGGATAGCGCGGCAAAAGCCCGGTATTTCCACAAAAATTACGACGGCTACTTACTTAGCCCGGAAGTCAGCCAACTCGTGCGTTTTCAACAATTCAACCTGCTCAAATCGTTCACTGCCTTGGGCCGTTTTGACCTGATCTTCTGTCGCAACGTCCTGATCTATTTCTCCGATCAAGTTAAACGCGACATCCTCTCCCGCATGGCTGACAGCCTGGAACCCGGCGGCTATCTGTTCCTCAGCAGTACCGAAGCGATGCCGACAGGCTTAAACAGCTTTGAATTGGTTCGTTCCGGCTTAACCAGCTACTTCAAAAAAATCGGTTAAGTCGCTCGTCAGTTTATTGACGACTTAACACAGCGGCAGCATTTTGCCGCCCCGCCCGAAGCACTGTTTTTTGACACTCTCGCCATCCCTAAAATCCGCTACACAAATGAAATAACAGCACATTTATTTTATGGCACATATACTGCTTTAAAGTTTAAAAAACCCAAAGGTGGCAATTATGGCTATTAATTTCGACAGTGCCTTAGGCATTCATCCGCAAGCATTAGCGTTGCGCGAAAAGCGCAGCGAAATTCTGGCATCAAACCTGGCCAACGCCGACACGCCCGATTACAAAGCCCGCGATCTGGACTTCAAGTCGGTGTTTCAACAAACCCTGGCCGGGGCAGGATCAGAGCTGAAACGCAGCCAGCAAGGCCATCTGTCTAGCCAGAATAATGTACTCGGCGCAGACCTGCTGTACCGCAATCCGCAACAAGCCTCGCTGGACGGCAATACCGTCGAATCGCACATCGAACAAGCCAAATACGCAGAAAACGCCGTGCAGTACGAAGCCAGCTTACGGTTTATCAACAACAAGTTTTCCGGCCTGATGTCGGCCATTAAAGGAGAATAACCATGTCTGCATTTCGCATCTTCGATGTCGCCGGCAGCGGTATGAACGCGCAAAACCTGAGACTCAATCTGGTCGCCAGCAATATTTCCAACGCCAACAGCGTCAGCAGCAGCATCGACCAGGTCTACAAATCCCGTCAACCGGTGTTTGCCGCCGAACTGAAAAATGCAATGGACAAGAACAGCACCGCCAGCGGCGTCAACGTGCTGGGCGTCGTCGAAAACCAAGCGCCGCCGGTGATGGAATATGCCCCCAATCATCCGTTGGCGGACGCGACCGGCTACATCTATAAATCCAACGTCAACACCGTGGAAGAAATGGCCAATATGATGTCCGCTTCCCGCTCCTACGAAAACAATGTAGAGGTGTTGAATACGGCTAAAAACCTGATTTTGCAAACCCTGAAAATGGGACAGTGAGGCATTTATGACCAGCGCAATAGACACCTTTAAAAGTCTCGGCTTGGCCACTACCAGCTCCGACACATCAAGCGGCGTAAAAAAACAAAGCTTGGGGCAAGACCAGTTTCTGAAACTGCTGACCACGCAAATGACGCATCAAGACCCGATGAAGCCCATGGACAACGGCGAATTTCTTGGCCAGATGGCGCAATTCAGCACCGTATCGGGTATTCAAGATCTACAGGCTTCGTTCAAAGAGTTTGCCAGCTCGCTCAGCTCAGACCAAGCCCTGCAAGCAGCCGGCTTGGTTGGCCGCCATGTTTCGGCACCCTCCAAGGAAGCTTTGCTGGGTGCCGGCGGCAGCGTCTCGGGCGATTTCGAAATGCCCAGCAGTTCGCCGAATGTCAGCGTGAAAATCATAGACCCGCAAACCGGCGCCATCATCAGAGAAATCGATATGGGCGCACAGTCGGCGGGCACTACCACCTTCGAATGGGACGGCAAAGACAGCAATAAACAATTTGCCGACCCCGGCGTCTACAAAATTCAAGCGGAAGCCAAAATTGACGGCGTCAATACGGTATTAGCCACCAATATTAAATCGCTAGTGAAAAGCGTGACGATGGGCAGCGGCAGCAACGGCCTGCAAGTCAATCTGGACGGCGTCGGCACCGTAAAATTCAGTCAAATTAAACAAATCTTGTGAAGGAGAAGGCATCATGGCTTTTACAACAGCATTAAGCGGCTTAAACGCCGCATCCAACAATCTGGCGGTGACCGGCAACAACATTGCCAACGCCAACACCGTAGGCTTTAAAAAGTCGCGGTCGGAATTTGCCGACGTTTACGCCTCCAGTCTGGGGGGAGTCAGCAACACCACGGCCGGCGCCGGCGTCAGAGTTGCCAACGTCGCCCAACAATTCAACCAAGGCAGCTTGTCGTTCACCGACAACAATCTGGATTTGGCGATCAGCGGCGAAGGCTTCTTTACCATGGCCAAAAGCCCAACAGAAACCAATGACATCACTTATACCCGGTCCGGCGAATTCAAACTGGACAAGGACGGCTATCTGGTTAACAACCAAGGCAAATCACTGATGGTTTATAAACCCAACGGCACTGCAGTCTCCGACGGCTTCAGCACCGGGGTGACGCAACCGGTGCAGATCAATACCCTCACCGGTTTACCCAGCGCCACCGACACTGTCTCTCTGGCGGTAAATCTCAACGCCAACGAAACCGTTCCCAGCGTAACTCCGTTCGACCCAACCAACAATAACTCCTACAACTCGCAAACCTCGGTGACTGTTTACGATTCGCTGGGTTCGCCGCATATTCTTTCCACCTATTATGTGAAAGGCGCCTCGACAGCCTCCACTACGAATTGGAGTGTGTATCATTTTATGGCCGAGCCAGCCACCCCAAACGCCCGAACCTCCATCAATGCCGGCACCTATGGCACGGCGGTCGCCGCCCCGGCCACGACCACCACTTTGCCGACACCGGCCGTGATGACTTTTGATTCCTCCGGCAAATTACAATCCCCGGTGTCCGGACGCTTCGCCTTGAGTGATTACACCATACTACCGGCGACCGGCGCGGCCCCTGTGAAAGTAGGCACCATGGACTTCTTCGGTTCCACCCAGGTTCAGGAAAAGTTCAGCGTGAATACGATGACGCAAAACGGCTTACCGGCCGGACGCTTGACGGGCATTGATATTGACGACGAAGGGGTGATATTTGCCCGCTTCAGTAACGGCGGCTCGCAAACCATGGGTAAAGTGGCGTTGACCCGCTTCGCCAATACCAACGGCTTGGCCAAAATCGGCGACACCGCTTGGGGACAAAGCGCCAACTCCGGGGAACCGATTCCCGGTGAGGCCGGTGCGAATAACTTCGGCCTGATTCAGGCCGGCGCGTTGGAAAGCTCGAATGTCGAGCTATCCGCGCAACTGGTCAACCTGATCGTCGCCCAACAGCATTACCAGGCCAATGCGCAAACCATCACCACTGAAAACAGCATTATGCAAACCATACTGCAGATTCGGTAATTAATGGGGAATAACCATGGACCGTAGCCTATACATTGCGATGAACGGCGCCAAGCAGACCTTGCTGGCGCAAGGCGCCAACGCCAATAATCTGGCCAACGCCCAAACCACCGGCTTCAAGGCCGATTTCGAGCAATTTCGCGCGATGCCGGCTTTCGGTCCCGGTTATCCATCAAGGGTGTATTCGATGACCGAACGCCCCGGCACCAACATGGCCAGCGGCAGCATCCATACCACCGGCCGCGACCTGGATGTCGCCATCAACGGCCAAGGCTGGATCGCGGTGCGTAATGCAGAGGGCCAGGAAGCCTATACCCGCGCCGGCGATCTTCGACTAACTCCCGAAGGCTTATTGCAAAACGGCGCCGGACTTTCGGTACTCGGCGAAGGCGGCGAACCCATCACAATTCCGCCAGCCCAAAAACTAGAAATCGGCACTGACGGTACCATCTCCATTGTCCCGCAAGGTGTCAATGCCACCAACAGCGTGATTGTTGAACGGATCAAGCTGGTCAACCCCGATCCGGCCAATCTGGAGAAACGCGAAGACGGCTTGATGCACGCCAAGCAAGCCGGCGCCATACCGGCCGACGCCACTGTCACACTGATTCAAGGCTCGCTGGAATCCAGTAACGTCAATGCTTTGGCGGCGATGGTGGAAATGATAGAGCTGTCTCGCAACTTCGAATTGCAATCCAAAGTCATGAAAAACATCGATGACACATCAGGCGCCAGCGCCAAGCTGATGCAAGTGGCATAGTTTCTGCTTAACTCCTGATAAGACAAAAAATTGTCAGATTAGGAGATTGTCATGACAGAACGAGCACTATGGGTCGCAAAATCCGGTTTGGATGCCCAACAAACCCGCATGGCGGTTATTTCCAATAACCTGGCCAACGTCAACACCACCGGCTTCAAGAAAGCCAGACCGATTTTCGCCGACTTGATGTATCAAAACGTCCGTCAAGCCGGCGCACAGTCCACCCAGAACACCCAATTACCCACCGGCTTACAGCTAGGCACCGGGGTGCGCACGGTAGCTACCGAAAAACTGCACACCCAAGGCAATATTCTACAAACCGGCAACTCGCTGGATATAGCGGTCAGCGGACGCGGGTTTATGCAGATTTTAATGCCCAACGGCGACATCAACTACACCCGTGACGGCTCGTTCAAAATGGACTCCACCGGCCAAGTGGTCACCTCCAACGGCATGCCGCTGGAACCGGCCATCACCATTCCGCAAGACGCGCTGAGTGTCACCATCGGCCAGGACGGCACGGTCTCGGTCACCCAACCCGGCGCCGCGGCGGCCAATCAAGTAGGCCAAATTCAAATTGCCGACTTCATCAACACCGCCGGCTTGGAGCCGATTGGCGACAACCTGTTCCGGGAAACTGTCGCCAGCGGTGCGCCGATTATCGGCGCGCCTGGCGAGAACGAACTTGGCACCATGATTCAAGGTTCCTTGGAAACCTCAAACGTCAACGTCGTGGAAGAGCTGGTCAACATGATAGAAACCCAGCGTGCTTATGAGATGAACTCCAAAGCCATTTCCACCACCGACCAGATGTTGTCCTTTGTCACGCAACAACTTTAATTCAGGACAAAGCTCATGAATACATTCATCACACGGCAAGCAGGCGGCAAAATTTTGCTGGTAGCGGCAATCGCCTTACTGGCAGGCTGCGATACCTTGCCAAAACGCGACCCCGACTTCGCCCCGGTACAACCCGCCGATTTGCGGCCGCCCCAACAAAGCAACGGCGCGATTTACCAGGCCGGCTACGACATGCGCTTATTCGAAGATCATGCCGCGCGCCGGGTCGGCGATATTTTGACGGTAACCTTCGACGAAAACACCAACGCCACCAAGCAAGCCAATTCCAAGGCCAGTAAAAACTCTGACATCAATATCAAAGGCTCTGCCCCAACTCTATTCGGCGTCGCCAGCGAGGCTTTGCTTGGACATGACCTGGCCTCATCGCTCGAATACAGTACCGACCGCAGCAGCGAAGGCAAAGGCGACTCCCGGCAAAGTAACCGGTTGACCGGCAGCATGAGCGTGACCGTGGTCGATGTATTGCCCAACGGCAATCTGCGCGTGCGCGGCGAAAAACGTGTGACGCTGAACGACGGCAGCGAATATATCCGCCTGTCCGGCATCGTAAGGCCTATTGACATCAACGTCGCCAACACCCTGGCCTCCAGCAAAGTGGCCGACGCCACAATTATGTACACCGGCGACGGCGCCTTGGCCGACAGCAGCAAGCCCGGCTGGATCTCGCGAATTCTTTCCAGCCCCTTGTTTCCTTTCTAGCTGAGGCTGACGGAGAAATCTGATGAACAAAATACTCTTTTCAATCGCCTTACTGCTCTTGGCAAATACCGCGCAAGCGGAACGCATCAAAGACATCGCCGCCATCGCCGGCGTGCGCACCAACCAATTGGTGGGCTACGGCCTGGTGACGGGTCTGGATAAAACCGGCGACAAAACCAAATTTACCGGCCAAAGCCTGCGCAGCATGATGGGCAAGCTGGGCCTGACCTTGCCGCCGGATACCGATCCCAAAGCCAAAAACGTCGCATTGGTCAGCATTCACGCCGACCTGCCCGCTTTCGCCAAACCCGGTCAAAAAATTGACGTCACGGTCTCCTCGATAGGCGATGCCAAAAGCCTGCGCGGCGGCTCGCTGTTGATGAGCCCCTTACGCGGTGCCGACGGTAATGTTTATGCGGTGGCCCAAGGGAATTTAGTGGTGGGCGGCCTTAGCGCCGGCGGCCAGGACGGCTCAAAAATTACCGTCAACAATCCATTGGTGGGCCGGGTACCCAACGGCGCCACGGTGGAACGCATCGTACCCAGTTCATTCGATCAAAGCGCTGACCTGGTGTTTAACTTGAATTCCGCGGACTTCACCACCGCGCAGCGCATGGCCGATTCCATCAATAAGGCCCTAGGTGCCGACACCGCGCAAGCCGTCGATGCTACTTCGGTCAGTGTCAGAGCGCCGGTTAATCCCAACCAACGGGTCGGCTTTGCTTCCGTTATCGAAAACCTGGAACTGGCCCCCGACGATGCGCCCGCCAAAGTGATTGTTAACTCGCGCACCGGCACCGTGATTATCAACAGCAAGGTCAGAGTACAACCGGCCGCGGTGTCTCATGGCAGCCTGACGGTGACGATCAGCGAGAACCAACAAGTCAGCCAGCCCAACCCGTTATCCGGCGGCAGTACCGTAGTGACACCGCAATCCAATGTCTCGGTCAAAGAAGACAAGAACCACATGTTTGTCTTCAACCCCGGCGTATCGCTGGACGAGATCGTCCAAGCGGTAAACGGCGTCGGCGCCGGCCCCAGCGACTTGGTGGCGATTTTGGAAGCCTTGAAATCCGCCGGCGCGCTCAGAGCCGAGCTGATCGTGATTTAAACAACGTAATACAGCCGCCAATTGCATGATTTTTTGGAGATTCCCATGTTAAACGTAGACAGCGCTTCGGTTTATACCGACTTCAACGGCCTGGCGAAACTTAAACAAGGCGCCCGCGAGCAATCGCCCGAGGCGATCAAGGAAGTCGCCAAACAATTCGAGTCGGTGTTTTTAGGCATGATCATGAAAAACATGCGTCAGGCCAAATTATCCGAAGGCATTTTGGATAGCCAACAAACCCAGTTTTACCAAGACATGTACGACCAACAAATGTCCGTGCACCTGGCCGGCAAACCCGGCATCGGTTTTGCGGATTTGATTGCTCAACAACTGTCGCCCAAACAAAACAAAGACGAAGAACAAGACAAACAACTGTCCACTGGCGATTTCTTGAATCGCGCGGCCGGCACCGGCGCCAGCAACAACCCCGACAAACACCAATCGCTGCGGGCCGGCAGCGAAGAGGCGGAAGAGCAGATGCCGCTGGATGCCTCCGGCTTAAGCAGCCTGGAACGCAGTTTGGCCCGTTTGGAACGTAGTCAAAATGCGCTAGCCGACCAATGGCAAACCCTGGACGACAAAGTCAGCAGCGAAAATGATCGGCCGCTAACCTCCAGAGACGAGTTCGTTAACCAATTGCGTCCGCATGCCGAACAAGCCGCGCGCAGCCTGGGAGTGGATCCCAATGTCTTGCTGGCTCAAGCGGCATTGGAAACCGGCTGGGGCCAAGGCATGGTGAAAAATCCCCAGGGCGACAACAGCTTTAACTTGTTCAATATCAAGGCCGACAGGTCCTGGCAAGGCAAACAAGCCAAAACCATGACGCTGGAATATGCCGGCGGTGTCGCCAAAAAAGAAATGGCCGGCTTCCGGGCTTACGATTCCTATAAAGAGAGCTTCGACGATTACGTGAACTTTATCAAAACCAATCCGCGTTACAGCGAAGCTTTGAAAAAAGCCGGCAACGCCGGACACTATTTACACGAGCTGCAACAAGCCGGTTATGCCACCGATCCGCGGTATGCCGAAAAAGTCATGACGATCTACCACAGCCAAACCGCGGCCCAGGTAGCAGCTCTAAAAAGCGCGGGATAGGAGGCGACCATGGCCATTGGCATTCTCGGAAACGCATTGTCGGGGCTGACGGCGTTCCAACGCTCGCTGGAAACCACCAGCAACAACATCAGCAACGCCAACACCGAAGGCTACAGCCGGCAGCGCGTCGAACTGGCCACCCGCCCCGAGCAATTCACCGGCAACGGCTATATGGGCAACGGCGTCGAGGTTGCTAATATCACCCGCAGCTACGACCAGTTCATCAGCAATCAGGTCCGCTCCAGCACCGCGACGTTTCACGATATAGACAGTTTTTACACCTTGTCCTCGCAAATCGACAATATCACCGCCGACGAAACCACTGGTCTGGCGCCGGCCATGAAAAGCTTTTTCGATGCGATCGACAGCGTTGCCAACGATCCCAGCTCGGTGGCCGCCCGCCAGGTAATGCTGACCGAAGCCGAATCCCTGACCCAGCAATTCAACACCATGAGCGCCCGCTTCGGCGACTTGCGTAAGCGTGTCAACGATAACATCACCAGTTCGGTGCAAGAGCTAAACGGCTTTGCCAAAACCCTGGCCGAATTGAATGTGAAAATCGTGTCGGACATCGGCCGCTCGTCCGGCAAGCAAATGCCCAACGAGTTGATGGATCAGCGCGATCTATTGCTGACTAAAATTGCCGAAAAAGCCGATGTTTCCTATGTCGCCCAAGCCGACGGCTCTTACAACGTGTTTATCGGCAAGGGCCAACCACTGGTGTTGGGCAGTGCGGCGTCCACGCTATCGGTTGTAGGCGACAGTAACGACGTCAATCAAAAGTTGATCATGCTGAATGGCCAGGATATTTCAAAACAGTTATCCGGCGGCGAAATCTCCGGCAATTTGCGCTTTAGAGATCAAGTACTGGACCCTGCGCAACAACAGCTGGGTTTGCTGGCAACCGGTTTGGCTACGGAATTTAACAATATTCATAAAGCCGGCTACGACATCAACGGCAACACCAATGTGGCGTTTTTTGATTTGAATTCGCCTACTCCGCAAGTGAAAGCCACCGTCAGCGACAGCACCTTGGTGGTTTCCAGCGCATTTGTTGCCCCAACATCAGCATCCGGCTTGGGCGCCGCTTACCGGCTTGATGTGACCGCAACGGTGCCGGCGGCCACTTTCAGCCTGACCAATTTAAGCGACAATACAACAACGGCCGGCTTAAGCGCCGCCACTCTGGCGACCACCGCCGCCACTAACGGTTTTAGTATCAGCTTTAGCGGCGGTTCACTGACCATTGGCGACTCCTTCCAGATCAGCCCCAACTTTAATGCCGCCGCCAAAATCAAAGTGAACGCGGCCATCACCAATCCCAGACAAATTGCTGCCGCCAGCGCCACCGGCCTGCCCGGCGACAACAGCAATGCGCTGAAATTGGCTAACCTGGAAACCCAGGCAAAAATGTTCGGCGGTAAAGCCAGCTTTACCCAAGTGTATGGGCAAATGATCTCGGATGTGGGTTCGCAAACTCATGCCGCCTCGGTGGGTCGCACCGCGCAGGAAACCCTGCTAAAGCAAGCCACCAGCGCCAAGGAAAACGTATCCGGCGTCAACTTGGATGAAGAAGCTGCCAATCTCATCAATTTTCAAAATTCGTATCAGGCAGCAGCCAAAGCCGTGTCGGTGGCTAACTCACTGTTCGACACGCTGATCGGGGCATTTCGCTAGGAGATTATTATGCGCATTTCAACTTCATGGAATCATCAGCTCGGCCTTAACGCGATGTTGGATCAGCAATCCAAACTCAGCGAGACTCAGCTAAAACTATCGTCCGGCAAGAAATACCTGAGCCCGGCCGAAAATGCGGTCGCCGCCACCAGTATGATCGACCTGAATCACAACATTAAGGAAAATGAGCAATACCAAGTCAACATCGGCGCGGCGCGGCAAAGGCTCGACCTGGAAGAATCCGGTCTGGATAATGCCGGCAGCGTGTTGCATAGAATCAGGGAATTGACCGTACAAGGCTTGAACGACAGTAACACCGCCACCAACCGCAAACAAATCGCGATGGAAATCGATGAGCTGAACAAGCAATTGCTCAGCATCGCCAACACCAAAAATGCCAACGGCGAGTATATTTATTCCGGATACAAAACCGACCAGGCCGCATTTACCGACACCCCGGCTTACGCCTATCAGGGTGACGCCAACCAACGTAGTATCGCGATTGGCCCCAGCCGGCAAGTGACCGACGGCGACCCCGGCGAGTCGGTATTCGGCAGTATTCAAGTCGCGCCGCTGACAGCAGGCAGCATCAGCAACGTGTTTCAAGCAGTCGCGCAAATATCCGCCGATTTAAAAACCAACACCCCCAACAAGAACTCGCTGAACGACATCGATACCGCTCTGGTGCGCTTCGATACGATACGCGCCTCGGCCGGCGCCCGTTTAAACGCCTTGGACGATCAGGAAAATTTAAACGCCGACTACATTCTGGACAACAAATCCACCGCCTCGGACATCGGCGATCTGGACTACGCGGAAGCTTTGAGCAAATTCAATCTGCAACAAATATCGCTGCAAGCCGCGCAGCAAGCCTTTACCAAGGTACAAAATCTGTCGTTGTTTAATTACATTTCGTAATTTTTTGGCACCGGGATTATCCATCCCGGTGGGCACCTGTATGGTCTGTATTGCCTTCCGATGTTAAGATTCTTGGGGCTGAGCAAAATCAAGCAGCAAGACGATTTAGGTCAATTAAGTTGATTTAGTGACGGAAGGCATAAAATGGCAAAAACCATGAGCTGGCACCGCATCACCCTCTCCCGCCAGGAATACGAATCCGGTGAAATCTACGTGCTGTTAGGCGCTTTCCGAGCCGCCTACGTGGCGCGAAACGGCCCCGAGGGCATGGCGATGTTCGGCGGCTGGTCCGACGACGACACGGCCTTCCTGGTTTACACCACGCCGAGATCGGTACGCCACATCACCCCAATCCTAGACGCCTATTCGGCCAAACAAAGCAAAACTCCTGATCCGTCCGGTCTATCGTTGATATATGGCGACGAGTCCGGCTTCTCTTCCTTCGAGATGGGTTTTGAAGCCTGATGTAGTTCCGGGTCTTTGTGAATTGTTTTTAAACCTATCGCAAACCTGATTTTCCGGTAGGCGTTCTGGAGTAGGTTGATGGGCAAATTTCGGCCAATTGCGGACCGCTGGGTTAGCGTTACGAATGGCAGCATTGGAATATACACTCGTCTGTCAACATATCTAAAAGCCTGATTGCAAGGCCTTGCTGGGAATGTAATGACTTCGGTAAGTATTGGTGAGGGTTGTTATTTTAGTGCGTTTTAGTGCGTTTTAGTGCGTTTTAGTCCGATTACGTCTATACTTCAATAGATTAAGCCTATTTTTTGCACAAAACATGCAATTTTTCATTATTTCTGTCACAGCTAAACACAAATCATGCTAGTTGAATTCAGCGTTGCTAACTTTAAGTCGATTAGGGAGCAACAAACGTTAAGGCTTACTCCAGTTAAAGCTTATAAGGAACATCCTGATAATCTGTTTTCTACCGGCGGCCAGCCAAGCGAATTACTTCGTACCGTGGCGATTTATGGAGCCAATGCGGCAGGAAAAACATCGTTACTGGATGCCTTGAACTTCATGGAGAAATTTATTCTTAACAATAGCAAGATGAATGAAGGCGAGGAAACCGACACGATCCCGTTCAAATTAGACAATACCTCCTACCTAGAACCATCCACGTTTGAAGTTGTATTTATCGATAAAGGCGCACGGTATCAGTACGGCTTTGCCGTAAACCAGGAAGCAGTATTGAATGAATGGCTTTATGTTACTCCAAAAAACTCAGTACAAACCTGGATTGAACGCGATGGGGAAGATAAAGAGCAATGGATTGTACACAGAAATCTAGCCAAAAAAGCGGATAGAGAGGCTTGGAAACGCCGGACACGCAATAACTCTTTGTTATTATCCGTAGCGGTGCAAGATAATTCAGAAACATTAAAACCCGTATTTAATTGGCTTAGAAATAAAATTGTCTTTCTTTCAGAAGGATATATTGGTTATACAGCTAACAAAATCCAAGATAGTGAGCTTAAGAAGAAAGTTCTACGCTACCTCAATACTGCTGACTTATCTATTATCGACCTTGATGTCGAAGAAAAAAAATTGGATTTGGACGATTTAAAAAATTTTGAACAAGAAAACGGTAGTATCCCTGATAGACTTAGAGTCGCCTTTGAAAAGGGTAATTTGAGTAAATTCAAAGTAAATTTAACGCATGTCAAAGACCAACGTGCCCCACTTAGTTTAACTGAAGAATCTGAAGGCACCCAAAAGCTATTTGGCTGGGCATTTCCTATTATTGATATTTTAGAAAATGGGCGTATTGTTTATATTGACGAGTTAAACAATAGCTTACACCCATTTATCGTAAAGATGATTATCGATTTATTCAATAACCCAGAAACCAATCCTAATAATGCCCAGTTAATTTTCACGACTCACGATATTTCGGTATTAAAAAATGATATTTTCCGCCGCGACCAAGTGTGGTTTGTTGAAAAAGATAGCGAACTCGCGACTCAACTTTACCCGTTGAGCGATTTTTGCCCACGATCTAATGAATCGCTGGCAAAAGGTTATTTAGAAGGAAAGTATGGTGCCGTCCCTTTCATCGGTGAGTTTAATTGGCAATGAGCGATAAGCTTTTTCAAAGAAATAAGAAAAAAGCAGACGATCTAAAAAGACAACAAGTTAAACAGGCGGCTGTCATTTTAGCGGTTTGCGAAGGTGAAACCGAAGGCGATTATATTCGCCATTTACGAAACACTTGGGGCATTGAAAACAAAATTCATTTGATTGATGCCACTCAGCATGTATGCCTTAAAACGTTTTCAGAGATTCAAAAAGCTCCACCCAAAATCGGTGAGGTTACGTACGGGTCATCGCCCATTAGCGTTGTTGATTATGCCGTTGCAGTTGCTCAGAAACGCAAAACGCCGTTTAAACCGTACGAATACATATATTGCCTATTCGATAAGGATGATCCAGATGCATTCACCAAAGCTTGCCAACGAACCAAATCTGTTCGTGGCGGTGAATTAATAAAAATAACCTCTGTTCCGTGCTTTGAATATTGGATGTTATTACACTTTGAGAAAGTGGACTCTCCGCTAGGATCCGAAAATAACACAATAAAACGGCTCAAAAAGCATATAACTGATTATAGTCACACTAATAAGCGTATTAATAAAGATCGATTTGATCTCTTGAACAATGGCAAAAATATAGAATACGCAATCGACAGGTCTAAATCACTATTCAAACAACAAAGTCAATTGAACACGGATGATCCGACAACTAAAATGTTTGAATTAATGAATGTACTGACTAGATTTAAGCCGAAGGGCTAATCAGAAACGAACTCCAGTCTTTGCAGGATTTCAAACTTCAGCCAGCACCGTAAATGCGGAGCGTATCGTTGGCGGTTAGTGTGATTTAGGATATTGCCACTAGAAGCAGAGCCGTGCGCAACCTAACTTTGCATTGACCGACAGCTTACTGTTTTGCTGCTGCCATTGATCTCAAAGCTTTGAATGTCGTCGATGGGTCGGTTTTACCCGCTTAATCCTGACCGAGCAACTTCCGCCAATTTACACCTGCTGTAGCGCTAACATTTCAAGTCGGATTGCGGTGGTTGATTAAGCGCAACTGCTGCCATTCAAACATCTGCGGTTCAACAGGGTCTTGTTTGTTACAAACGCAACAGATACTCACAGGATTTTCTACTTATTAATCAATAACTTATAAATTGGCGCGAAATATGAATTAAGCAAGCCGTGCACAAATCAATGCTATGTCCGGTTGTTCATCATTATCACGGCGTTTATGTCTGAAATCATCCCGTTTCCCGTTCCCAACCAACAACAAAAATCGGATCTTGATGCGGTTATCGATGCAGCGCTAAAGGCTATCCCGAGGCAAGACCGAGAAAAGCTCAGGTTTGAGTTGATCAAAACGATAGACAGCTACGATGCCTTTTTTTCTGAATGGGCTTTGAGCCTACCCGAGGATAGTAACGAAACTCTCAGAAAACAAATTTACGATATTGCCCATCAGGAACATGACCGAAAAATACAAATGCTGAAAGACATTATGCGACTGAAGATTAAAGAGCTGGTTGCGGAATACCGGCAACGAAAGTAGCGCGGTTTGTACCGAACTCGTAAAAAACTACGGCTGGTGCGTCCTTCGACAGGCTCAGGTCGAACGGTATTCAAGGGCCGGATTTAAGTAAGGCACGGATCAACAACTCCAAAGACCATCGACTTTAGGACTTTGCCTTCATCGATCTTTGGCCCAAATATTTATTAAGGAGTGTCATATGAATCAACTTGCCGATGTAAACAGTGTCGCGGAGCTGGAAGTCGATGCGAATAAGCTGATCGTGGCTTTTGCCAGTTCCGATGGGGAAATGGTTAATCAGCATTTCGGGTCATCCTTGGGATTTCATGTCTACGCCATAGACGGCAGTTCCGCGACGCCTTTGGCGGCTAAGTCGTTTGGTAAGGAACAGCGTGACGGGAATGAAGAGAAATTAAAGCCTAAGCTGGCCTGGTTAACCGGCTGCGATATGGTTTATTGCGGCTCGGTTGGTGGCACAGCCACCAATGAATTAATCAAATTGGGCGCTCATCCGGTCATCGTTAAAGGCGGTCCCGACATTGAAGAAATCATTGCCGAGTTACAAAAAGACATTACCGGGGCCATGTCACCGTTGCTGGAACGTATTTTTAAACAAAAATCCGGTAAAGATCAGAGCCGTTTTGCAGAGATGGCTGACGAAGAATGGGCTGAATAATCTGCCGGGCAATTTTGCCTTAATACCCTCCAACTCTACTACCCCTGTCCTTACATTTCCGGGTAGCGTCATCCCCGCAGCAGCGATGGTATGTGAAGGCCGGGCGCAAATAATCGCACGCTTGGGCCGGCGACCGACATTTGCGCCACCATCGCCAACGCTAAACCACCTTTTTCTAAACTCAGGGCATCCGGCCTGCGCCTCCCGATATTTGCCGCCGCCAGCCTTATGGCCGCTGGGCAATGCCGTTTGCGACGGATTTAGGGCCAATTTTTAGGATACCGTTTCAACTATACTATGGAGTGATTTATTGCTTCTCGCACAAGGATGAAATTTAAAAATTTTTTATCGTTAAAGTCCCTGATCATTCTGGGCTTTGTCATTGCGGTGATTCCGCTGTTTCTGGCCGTGATGTACGCTGCTTTTGGCATGCGCGAGACCTCGGCGCTGGGCCGCACCGTCAACACGCATGTCTTCGAACAAACCAAAACCATCCGCCTGGTTTTACAAAAAGCCTCCGATATAGAGCGCAAGGCCAAACTGTTTGTGTTGCTGTCCGACCCGACGCTGCGCCAACCCTACGAACGGCAATCCTACGAAACCGTGCGGGCCTCGTTTAAACAGGCTTTGGGTGATTTACTAAAACTGCACGTCGATAACAAAATCGCACTGCTGGTCAATGAATTATCCGAAAAAGAAAACCTGATTTACCAGCAAATCATCGGCTCGGATGACGAAAACAATCTGGAGCTACCGATAGACGAAGCTTTTCAGGGCTTGCGCGAATCCGCCGCCACCCTATCGCGCGAGTTTGAAAACCACGTCGATCACGAATTCAACGAACTGCACCAATTGTCCGAATCGCTGGAGCATGGCCTGTTGGTTAAAGGCGCAGTATTACTGGCGATTTCGTTCGGGGTGATTGCCGTTCTGTTGATCGTATTGTCGCGTTCGATGCGGCAACTTGATCTTTCGATCCGCCGTTTGGGCGCGGGCGAGCTGGCCGAACCGATTCTGGTGAACGGCCCGTCGGATTTACGTTACCTGGGCAACCGTTTGGAGTGGCTGCGCACTCGCTTACTGGAACTGGAAGTGTCCAAGCAACAATTTATGCAAAACGTCGCCCGCGAGATAGAACTGCCGTTGGCAAGCCTGCGTCAGGATGCCGAATTGCTGGCCGGCGAAACCGACTACGACCCCAACAGCATGCGGCAAGCCACTGTTTTGCATTTATGCGCCAATATCGAAAAGTTAAGCGCCGTATCCGAGGAATTACTGCGCTACAGTCGGATCAATTCCCTGCCCGACATCAATCGCAAGGAAAGCGTAAACATCAAAGATATGCTGGAAACCGTCGTTGACGATTTTCAACCGGTTTTAAGCAGTAAAGCCATCGCTATCCGCATGCTGGCAAGGCCGGTGGAAATTGCCGGCATTCCCGAACAATTGCGGGCAATCATCGAACAATTGCTGACCAATGCCGTGAAATTTTCGCCGGAAGGCGGTGAAATTCGCGTCATATTACGCGACGCCGGTACTTTGATGGAACTGGAAGTGGAAGACGAAGGCCCCGGTATCGCCATCGACGAACGCGATCATATCTTCGAGCCGTTTTATCGCGGCAAGGCCGGCGATACCGGCGACGGCCCCGGCCTGGGCTTGGCCATCGTCAAGGAATACGTCGCCAATCATCAAGGCAAAGTGGAAGTCATCGATGCCCGTCAAGACCAACAAGGAGCCCGCATCAGGGTTCAAATTCCGTTAACCGGGGAGAATTAAGCAACATGCAGGCACAATTCATGCGCGTATTGACACTGATCGCATCATTGTTGGCAATCAGCGGCTGCGCCGAGATGGATTCCAGCGTCAAGGAACATTTTCCAACCGTTTACAGTGCGCCGGTGGTGCATTCGGACATAGACGAGTTGCTGGATTTTGGCAACAATCTGGCCAACATGACCACGGCGAGCCGCACCGAGACATGCCGGTCTTTGATGAAGCGCCAAAAAGACGAACCCGAGATTGGCGTGTTACTGCATTTGATGGTAGGCCGCCTATTGTCAGATGCCTGTGGCGACATTCCCAAAATTCTCGATGAAATTGCCGGCATTCCGCCCGCAGGCCTGAGCGACGAACGGATGCGCCACCTGGTTGCCATTCACACCGAAGCATTAAAACGCATCAACAGCGCATCAAGAAAACTCGGCTCATTGGAACGCAAACACAAAACCGTGCAAAACGTGCTGGAAACGAAAGACGCCGCCGGCTCCAAGAAAGAAGAATCAAGACTGCTGCGCGAGAAACTGGAAGCCATCCGGTCGATGGAAAAGCAACTGGACGAGACTAGCGAAGGCAAATAGGGCCAATGTTTCGGTTTCGCTTGGCGATAGTCATTGTTGTTTCTTTCTGCTTTGTGTTGAGTTTGGGCATTGCCTTGTATTGGGGCGCCGACGAAGTAGCGCGCTATTTTCAACACAGCCAAACCGCCTACGAAACCTTCGACGATTACGAACAGCTTTCGCAGGAAGCTTATCGCCATTTCAAGCAACGCATGGACCGGCTGATCACCGCCAACCCCAATTCGGAAACCGGCGTGGAATCTTCCAAACGCCGTCTTTACGAGGCCATGCAAACCCTGCGCGACACCGCCGTCAAAGCGCCGGACACAGACAGCGCCAGCGAAGAATGGACCAATAAGCCCGCGGAATTGGAGAAAGTCGCCCATCTCACCGCTTTCCTGGAAGCCAGCGAATATCGCTTCGAAGAAGTGGAGCGGCTGCGCTTGCAAGGTAAGCTGACTAATGCCGTGCAGGCTTTAGCCAAGTTCACAGAAGAGGAAATCGACGGTAAATTCCAACCCCTAATCGACGCCGCCATCAACGCCGAACGGGAAAAGGCCCAAAAAGCCAAGCGCGAGTTGGAAATGTTGGTGGAAAAGTCGCGCTGGACGGCGATTTTAGCTTCGTTAACCGCGGCGTTATTCAGCTTGGTAGCCGGCATCATGTTGCTGCGCGCGTTTAAAAAACCTATCGAAGCGCTAATGAAAGGCACGGACGAAATCGCCTCCGGCAACCTGGATTACCGCATCGCTTTGGACAGCCGCGACGAATTTGCCTATCTGGCCAGCCACTTCAATCAAATGGCCAAGGAACTGGAAGTTCAACAAGATAAACTACGCGAAGGCCGCGCCGTGTTGGAAGAGCGAGTGACCGAGCGGACCTTTGAGCTTAATCTATTGAACGAGGAATTAAAGCGCATGGATAATGCCCGCCGTGAGTTTTTGGCGGACATCAGCCACGAACTGCGCACGCCGATCACGGTGATTCGCGGCGAAGCGGAAGTGACGTTGCGCGGCCAGGACCGCGATGCCGAAGAATACAAAGACGCATTGCAACGCATCGTCGAGCTGTCGATGCAGTTGGGTAAATACGTGAACGATTTACTATTTCTGGCCCGCGCCGACACGGCCAATCTGCAATTTGAATGGAATAAAGTGGATTTGGCGGATTTGGTAGCCAGCAGCGTCGAGGATTTTCAAGTGATGGCGCAAGAATATTCGATTTCTGTCAGCCTGGACGCGCCTTCCGGACCGTTACTGGTGCGCGGCGACAAGCAGCGGCTACGGCAGGTGTTGTTCATTCTGGGCGAAAATGCCTGCCGCTATTCCAAACCGCTCGGGCATATCGCTGTGGCGTTATGGCGCGACGGTAAACAGGCCTGCTTCAGCCTGACCGATCAGGGCATAGGCATACCCTCCGAGGATCTGGATCGAATTTTCGAACGCCACTTCCGCAGCAGCAATGCCCAGCATTCCCGAGACGACGGCTCCGGCCTGGGTTTGCCGATGGCCAAATCCATCCTGCAAGCCCACGGCGGGCAAATCGCGGTACGTAGCGTCGAAAACGCCGGATCGACATTTACGGTTACACTACCCCTGCTTACGGTAGCATAGGACGGATTTTCATATGAATGATAAATACATGACAACCAATACTCTGACGGGAATAGGCTATATGCGGGTACTGATGGTTGAAGACGACGAGCGTATCATCGATTTCGTGCAACGCGGCTTAAAAGCCGAGGGCTATGCCGTGGAGGTGGCCCGTAGCGGGCAAGAGGCCATTGCCTTGGGTACCGAAGGCAGCTTTCAGGTGATTATTCTGGACTTGGGCCTGCCGGACATGAACGGCCGGCAGATTTGCGAACGCTTGCGCAGCAACGGCATCGACACCCCGATTTTGATGCTGACCGCGCGCGATACCGTGCAAGACAAAGTAGCCGGCCTGCGCTCCGGTGCCGACGACTATATGACCAAGCCGTTCGCCTTTGAAGAATTGCTGGCTCGTATCGAAGTTTTACTCAGGCGGCGCGGCGGCGAAGTGAAGCAGGACGATAAGGAATTGCGTATCGAAGACCTGGTACTTAATGGCGAAACTCACGAGGTAAGACGCGGCGATAACGTTATCGAGTTAACCCCCAAGGAGTTTGCCTTGCTGGAATGCTTTATGCGCATGCCGGGTAAAGTATTGAGCCGCACACGCATTCTGGAACAAGTCTGGGGCTATAGCGCCGATCCGCTGACCAATGTGGTGGATGTTTATATTCGCCAGCTGCGGCGGAAGATCGACGACGATTACGAGCTGAAATTGCTGAAAACCGTGCGCGGCTTTGGTTACAAAATGGATGCGTCGTGAGTTGGACGTGCGAAATTTTGTGTCTACGCACCGTTATCAACAGTCTGGTCGGCAGCCTACAAACCTTGGTAAGCTAGCTTACTGAACAAACCAGCGCCAACCCGGACATCACGCGCCTCCTATGCAACTCACCCTGCTCGACCCGGATCATCCGCACCAAGCCTTTCCGCCATTGCATAAGGCCTTGAAACAACCCAACGGCTTACTGGCCTTTGGCGGTTGCCTGTCGCCACAGCGCATCGTCAATGCCTACCGGCACGGGGTATTTCCCTGGTTCAATCCCGGCGAGCCTATTCTGTGGTGGTCGCCCGACCCGCGTTTGGTATTGTTTCCGGAACAACTGAATATTTCTCGCAGCCTGGCGAAAACCCTGCGCAAACAATTGTTTGAGATTCGTTACGACAGCGCCTTTCGTCAAGTAATCGATGCGTGTGCGGCGCCGCGTCGCGACGAAGGTGGCACCTGGATTACCGACGACATCCGCCAAGCCTATACCACACTACACCACCTGGGTATCGCACACAGCTGCGAAGCTTGGCAGGACGGCCAGTTGGTAGGCGGCCTGTACGGCATTGCCATCGGCCAGGTCTTTTTCGGCGAATCGATGTTCCATCGTAAAACCGATGCCTCCAAAGTGGTGTTTGTGCATCTGGTGCAGCAGCTTAGCGCCTGGGGTTATCAAGTCATCGATTGCCAGGTCAGCAGCGAACACTTACTCAGCCTGGGGGCGGCGGAAATCCGCCGCAGCCGCTTCGTGGAGCTGCTGGACCGGCTCTGCGATCAAGCACCGACACCCGACGCTTGGCAAGCATGAACTCCATCCCGCTCTGGCTGGACAGCGGCCACGCCTGCGGCTATCTGGACGATCATCTGGCACGTTCCGGCTTCGTACATCCGTCGGTGAAAATGGATACGCCACTTTACTCGCAATTGATAGCCCAGGGCTTCCGGCGTAGTGGCAACCATGTCTACAAACCCTATTGCGAAGCCTGCCAGGCTTGCGTGCCGACGCGGCTGCCGGTGGCCTTATTCCAAGCTGACCGTAAACAAAAGCGCTGTATCAAGCGCAATGCGCAAACCCGGGTAGTCGTCAAAAACGCCGAGTTCGACCCGCGGCATTTCCGGCTTTATCAGCGTTATCTAAGTGCCCGTCACGACAAACCTGGTGAAGACACCGAAACCACGCCCGATGACTACATCAAATTCCTCGGCAGCAGCTGGTGCGACACGCTGTTTGTGGAGTTTTTAATCGGCGGCCAATTGGCGGCGGTCGCGGTGGTCGATGTGGTAGCCGACGGGCTATCGGCGGTATATACCTTTTTCGACCCGGATTTTGCCGACCATAGCCCCGGCGTTTACGCGGTATTGTGGCAAATCGAAACCGCCAAGCAAATGGGCCTGCCCTACGTTTATCTGGGCTACTGGATCAAAGACTGTCGTAAAATGCGCTACAAAATCGATTATCAACCGCTGTCCGGCCTAGTAAACGGCCAGTGGCAATTTATTTCAAATCAAACATTTAACGAGGATTAAGCCGTGCCGAAAGCCAACGAACTAAAACAGGGAACCGCCATCGAAATCAACGGCGAGCCGTATGTGGTGAAACACATCGACGTGCGCAACCCTACCTCGCGCGGCGCCACCACGCTATACAAAGTCCGTTTCACTCACATGAAAACCCGGCAAAAACTGGACGAAACCTTCAAAAGTGACGACATGCTGAAAGCCGCCGATTGTTCACGTTGCAACGTGCAGTTTTCCTACCAGGACGGCGACACCTACTATTTCATGAACAGCGAAACTTACGATCAATACGCGCTGGCGGCTGACGACCTGGAAGGCCAAACCCTATATCTGACCGACGGCCTGGAAGGCATCATCATGCTGTTGATGGACGACGCCGCGCTAGGTATCCAGTTACCAACCACCATTACGCTGCAAATCGTCGAAACCCCGCCATCCATGAAAGGCTCCAGCGCCACCAAACGCACCAAAACCGCCAAACTCAGTACCGGCCTGGAAGTACAAGTCCCCGAATATATAGAATCCGGCGAGATGATCAAGGTCAACACCGAAACCGGCGAGTTTTCGTCTAGGGCTTGAGGAGCAACTTAAGTAAATATCCCCCGGCAAAGCCGGGGGCTTTATGTTGTGAACCGCTCAAAGCGGTAAATAGGGTCGCTGACGCGGCCCTTTGTCATTAGCCACCAACAGGCGGCGACTCATTGCCAAAGGTTCATTTGTTCGATTCGTTGGTCTTCCTGTTCTTGATGCCGGATATATTCCCGTATCATCGTTTCGTCTCGACCCACTGTTGAAACAAAATACCCTCGCGCCCAGAAATGTTGACCGACAAAGTTACGCTTCTTTTCACCATAAACACGGGCCAAGTGAATCGCACTCTTCCCTTTGATGTAGCCAATAACCTGCGACACCGCATATTTCGGCGGAATCGATATCAACATATGCAAATGATCCGGCATCAAATGCCCTTCCAATATTCGGCTTTCTTTTTGACTTGCTAGCCTTCGGAACACCTCGCCCAAATGCTTGCGCAACGCCCTATACAGCGTTCGGCGACGGCACTTCGGAATAAACACAACGTGATATTTGCACTCCGTTTTGCAGGCTTGGACGAAATGCGGCGCAGTGCATGCCATTATCGCCAAACTTGCTCAACGCATGAATGTCATGGGGGCGCTGCTTTCATCGGGTCGACTACTGCTGGCCCATCTATGGCACAGCGTAAATGGTCTGTGGTTCTTTGGTTTCCTGATGGCTTTGATCGAACGCATCAGCAAACCCTTGATGGTGATTTTGGATAATGCATCCATTCACACCGCCAAAAAACTGAAACATTATTGGGATTTGTTGGAAGAGAAAGGCATGCGATTTTATTTCTTGCCACCTTATAGTCCGGAGCTCAACCGCATTGAATTACTGTGGCACAAAATGAAATATGAATGGTTGCCTTTCAAGACATTTACACCGGATGAACTGGAGCAAGCCATTGACGAAATTGGGCGCGAATTTGGCTCTCAATACATGTTGACTTTTTGCTAGGCACTTAACGTCCCCAGCGATATGGGGTTTTTATTGCTATCCAACTTTTTTCTGTAGGAAATCGTTAACCTGCAAATTTAGTAGCATTGAAAACTCCACTTTTCTGGCTAAAAAACTCTGACGAGCCAGCTCACCGATCCCGGCTTTTTCTTCCTGATTCATGTCTATCGCAGCGATAATCTGACTCTGAAGGTCGTTTTTATCAACAAAAAATCGCTGACTTAAACTCATGATTTCTTCGCGCGAATATTTTGCAAGTAAACCTTGCCCAGGAGGTACCAGCTCGTTCATTGGCGGTGCGTCCACGGTAATAATCAGGGCTTTAGTCGACATTGCTTCGTTTATGTAATGACCGAAGCCCTCGGTCTCGGAGGGACAAAGATGGATTCCGCACTTATTCATTAGCTGCCGTAAAGCAGTATCGGGTAAATCGCTTAGATAATTTATGTTATCGGCCTTGAAATTGTCTTTAAAGTAACTCTGGCTAGTTATTATATTCAGCATGGGCCAATTTGGATTTTTGACCCATAATTCGAGCAACATCCTTGTTCCTTTTAGGTGGCTGCGGCCGGCAACATGAATAAATTTTCTGAAATCTTTTTCAATCTGCGGCAGGTACATGTCTTCCGAAGAAAAGCCGATGTACCGGGAGTCGAGTCCGCGATTCTGAAATATTTTATGGGCATATTTGGTTTTGCACCAGATCTGATGACATTTTTCCAGATTTGCTATCGTTTCTTCCCTGACAAACTCCTGATTAGGGATAAAAATATTATTTTCGGATAGCTTTAGCCAAGCAGTCGGCAAAATCTGAAAATATATGAAAAGTCGATCACTTGCAGGAGTTAATAGATTGCAAGCTATTAAAAATCTTTTGTGAAGCGAATGTAAGTTTCTTTCGCGAGACACATTTACATTAACTTCGAACTTTTCGCCAAGGGTGGTTTTTACAATCTTAGCGTCATTTGTTAGTCCCCGTGTGCCGCCGGTTATTAATTCTATTGAAGCTATCATTCGCATGCTCAGACAAATTGTTTTAGATAAGCTGCACTAAAATTCAGCAGCCGTCCTATTCTATCCAAGCTCCTGGCCAAGGACAGATTAACATTATAATCCCCTCCAGAAAATCTGGTATAGCCTGCAACGGCGCTTTTCTCTTCAGATCGGCTTTGTTGCATAAATTGATTATAGTCCCCCATGGTGTAGGGAAATTCAATGTAAGCGAGCCGAAATGCCCAAACCACAAGCCAAAACCTATAGAACCACCAATTGGCGAGACTAAAACTGATCCTTGAAACAGCTTGTCTCAATGCTGTTTTGGGTTGATAAGAACATGGATTGGGTTTCGCCTGCTAGTGATAAACGAGGTCGGGCAAGGAAATTTTCCGACGCTACCATTCACTTTTACCTGATGGTTAAGAACCTATTCTGGTTGGCATTACGGCAAGTCACCGGCTTGGCGGAAAAAATTATTGAAGTTATCCTACCCGGATTGGCCGACGCCATATTACTCAACGCTGTGTTGTGACCAGCAGCGTTTGCTGGTGTGCACTGCCTATCGGGCTAATCCGAACGGCTTGCATTTACTGGTCGACAGCACAGGCTTGAAAATGCTGGGCGAAGGTGAGTGGAAAACACAAGAAACAAGGCGCCGAGTATCGTCGACAATGGCGTAAGGTTCATCTGGGAATCGACGCCGAAACACTGGAAATTCGAGCCTTTGAAGTCACGTGGAATCGTATCGGTGACGCACAAGTATTGGGATTCTTAACCAGATTCCTCAGGACGCACGGATCAACTCCGTCAGTGGTTATGGCACCTATGATACCAAGCGCGATCACGCTGCGATTGCCGAACGAAATGTATAGGTTAGGATCTGATGTTACGCAGCCCACGCTGAACTACGATATTCTGAGAGGATGAAAAAAGCAGAATTAGAGTTATACACGGATTATCTGAGCAATGCACAATGGCCGCCGTTCTGAGTGCCGCCGGGCCATCATGGGTAAGTGCGCCTAGCAAGCGTTCGACTTCGTTTTTGGTCAGTGTCTTCGGGAGTGAGGCTTGTTGCCAGTTGGCCGGAAAACTGGTGACGCCGATCAAATGATAGACGGCATCGCCCAGGGTGGCGCGATAGCGAAAATAACCGCGTAATGCCGAAACCGTAGCGCCGATACTAACCGCTTTATGACATCGCGTGCTTTGGCTGGCTATGAACTGGCGTATCTGGTTTGGCTTGATCGCATCAATCACCACGTCGCGATCGGCAAACTGTGCCAATAACAAACTGCAAACGATGGCAAGATACTGTTTACGTGTTCTGGCAGCGAGTCCACGCACGTTATACATGTGGTCATTGAATCGTCGAAGCTCCTCATCAACCGGCGTATGGCCTATCGATGGATCGGCGATGATGGCATTGGCGCGTAGGATTCTCAGTAAATGTCCCAGTGCCGCATGTCAGTCTTTGGAATCCGAGAATGCCGGTTTCTCGCAGCAACAGCTCGGCCGATGCTCATCCAGGAAACGCTGGATGAGCCTTTCGTCGATGGATTTGACATCAATATGGCTCTCGGTGAGCCAGTGAGCAAAATGCGTCAGTCCGGCAAGGTAGTTATCGATGGTATTGGATGCATAGTGGCAATCAAACAGATGCAGCATGAATGCATCAACGTGGGGTGCCAGTGTGCTATCCAGTAGACAACTAACGGCGTGATGGTCAACGTACAATATTATTTCCTGAGGTGGGTGAGATTCCACTTCAGGAAACAGGTAAAACTATCTCAAGCTACGGCTAAAGCATCTCGGCTCAAACCCAATCGCGCTCGGCCTCTCTGGCAATAAAGATCAACAAGCTACACATAGTTTGCAACTACACATAGGGGTCGATAACGATCATTTACTATCGATTCATAAACAAATCAAATAGCGCGCAATTGGCTTGACAAACAGGCCTCCGACTCGGGCTCTCAGACGCCGAGTACCAATCGGCTTTTTCGTTCTCTGAGAACGAGCTATTACCGCTGGAATTTCCGTTACTAATTCGCCAAAACCTATCGCTTTACGGTTGCAGAGGTCTTCTTCACCAGAACAAAACACTGCGTCATCGGCTATCAACAATACCCT
This sequence comes from Methylomonas sp. PHL2-19, assembly GCF_059331595.1. Taxonomy (NCBI): domain Bacteria; kingdom Pseudomonadati; phylum Pseudomonadota; class Gammaproteobacteria; order Methylococcales; family Methylococcaceae; genus Methylomonas; species Methylomonas sp. PHL2-19. The sequence goes on along the minus strand of NZ_CP196839.1, from coordinate 1,406,520 downwards.
GGATCAGTATATCCAGGAAAATATCCCGTTAGTACAACGCCCCCATTACGCCAGTCTATCGTTAAAATACTGAACATGCCGGGCGCGGCGGCAGGCCATCCGGCTGACCGTCGCAGATCATTCACCTTAATCCAAATACCTTATATGAACGCTGAGTCCCCCGTATTGGCCGCCCGCAACCTAGTTGTCGAATATCGACAACACCGTGCGGTCGAGAATTTAAATTTACACATCCCCAAGGGCTGCGTTTACGCGCTGCTGGGTGGCAATGGTGCCGGCAAGTCCACGACCATCAGCACGTTTTTGACCTTCAACCAGCCCAGCAGCGGACAAGTGCTGATCGAAGGTGAATCGCCACACGCCAATCCCGATCTGGTGCGAACAAAACTGGCCTATTTACCGGAAAACGTCGCGCTGTACGAGGTGATGAGCGGCTTGGAAAACCTGACTTATTTCTGCGCGCTGGCGAATATCCGCTTGCATGACGAGAAAGCCCGCCTTTTGTTATCGGACAGCGGTCTGCAAGCGGATGCTCACGGCAAACGGGTGGCGGCTTATTCCAAGGGCATGCGGCAAAAAGTGGGCTTGGCCATCGCCTCGGCGAAACAGGCCAAGGCCATGTTGCTGGACGAGCCGACCTCCGGCCTGGACCCGAGCGCGGCCAACGACTTTGCCCAACGCATCCGCGCCGCCGCCGATCAAGGCATGGCGGTGTTGATGGCCACCCATGATTTGTTCAACGCCAAGCAAGTCGCCGACCGCATCGGCATCATGAAAAGCGGCCGACTGGTAGAAGAATTCGACGCCCACACCGTGCAACACGACGAACTGGAGCAAAAATATCTGGCGCATGCCCGGGGCTTGGCATGATCAAAACCATCATCCGCAAAGAATTTCTCGCCACACTGCGCGACGGCCGCTTGCTGACCTTGGGCATCGCCCTGTTGCTACTGTTTGTTGGTTTTTTCCTGGCATCAGCCTACGAATTGCAGCAATTGCGCGCGGAGAAACACCGCGTCGGCACCACCGCCAAGGAACAGTGGAATACGCAGAGCGTGAAAAATCCGCACTCCGCCGCGCATTACGGCATCTACGTGTTCAAGCCGGACACGCCGGTGGCGGCGCTGGATCCGGGCTTGCGACCTTATATCGGCCAGTCTTTATGGCTGGAACCGCATAAACGCAACCTCACTCGCTTCAGCCCGGCGGCGGATCAAGTGCTGGCCGGCCGTTTCGGTCAAGCCACGACCAGTTTCGTGCTGACTGCGCTGTTACCGCTGTTGATCGTGGCCTTGACCTTTAATGCGGTCAGCCAGGAGCGCGAATCCGGCACCTTGCGGATGTTGCACAGTGTGGGGGTGAACGCCGGCGAGTTGTTGTTCGGCAAATTGCTGGGCTTGTTAAGCGCATTTGCTCTGGTCTTGGCACCGGCGCTGTTGGTAGCAGCCGTGATACTGCTAGGCAACTTCGCGTTTACCCTGGATGACGTGCTGCGCCTGCTGGTGTTGCTGCTGCTGTTAAATCTGTACTACGGCATCTTCGCCGCAGTCGCCATCGCCGCTTCCGCGTCTTTTAGCACCAGCCGTACCACCTTGTTTTGCCTGCTGGGCTTTTGGCTAGCCAGCGTGTTTATCGCCCCGCGCCTCGGCGCAGTGACTGCGGAAATGTTGGCACCCAACCCCAGCGCCAGCGAGTTTTGGCGTGAGATCAAGGACGACATTGACCACGGCCTGGACCACGACGGCGACCACGAGCAACGCGCCAAAGCCTTCGAAGCACAAGTGTTGACGCAGTACGGGGTGTCCCGCAAGGAAGATTTGCCGGTCGGTTTCGTGTCCTTAAATCGTCAGCACAACGATGCTTATTCCGTTAAGGTCCATGCCCTGCATTTCGACGCCTTGCGCGACAATTTTATTAAGCAACAACACTTGAGCCATCTGGGGTCCTGGCTGGGCCCGAGCCTAGCGCTACGGTCTTTATCCATGACCTTGGCCGGTATGGATTTGAGCCATCAACGGCATTTTGAAGACGCCGCCGAACAATATCGGCACTATTTTATCAACCTGACCGAAGACTGGGATCGCGAGCGTAGCCGCGGCACGGAGCGCAAGGCCACCGGCGCTGAGGCCGATTGGCGTAGCGTGGCGGACTTTAGCTATCAAGCCCCGGACATCGGCTTTGCCTTGCGCACCGCCGAGCTAGATCTACTAGTGCTATTGCTGTGGTTGGGTTTATCGGTGGGCTTATTGAGTCTTTCCGCTCGGAGGCTGGTGCCATGATGCAGTTAATCGCCATCGAATGGCTGCGTTTTAAACGCAACAGCTTAAATCTGTGGGTGACAGGTTTGTTTCTGCTGGTGATGCTGGCTAGCGCCGTTTGGTCGGGTTTGGCTGCGCGCGAATTCCGTCAACACGGCACCGCAGCCCCGCAGACCGTCAACGCGATGTCCAATCAAGCGGAGATGCATGACGCCCCGAAAGCGGCGGACCACACCCCCAAAGCCAATGCATTTGCCGCCAGCGCCGCCAGCGCCGCCAGCGCCGCCAGCGCCGCCGCGCCGCCTTTGCGGCTGCCGGCCCTGAGCGGTTTGGCCTTGAGCGTGCGGCAACTGGATTTTTTAAGTACCGGCATCAAAATCTCCACTCGCAGCCGCCACACCGACGGCCGTAACAGCGATCAGTTGTTCAACCCGATGCTGCATGAGTTGGGCATGCTGGATTTTGCCACCGTGTTCGCGCTACTAACGCCGCTGATGGTGATTGCCTTGAGCTACGGCCTGGTGCAGGAAGACCAGGAGAGCGGAGTCTGGCGTTTAGTCTGCACGCAAATGTCGGCACCCTGGCGCTTGGTGTGTGCGGCGTTGAGCGTGCGCTATGGCGTGGTGGTACTGGTGGTTTTCAACAGTTCGCTGTTGGCGCTATGGCTCGATCCGGCATTTAGCCTGGAAACGCTGGTTTATTGGCTGGCGTTCGCCGGCCTGTACACACTGGTGTGGTTTGGCATCGCCGGCTTGTTTCTGCTGTTGCCCTTCTCCTCAGGGGCGGCGGCCATCGGCATGCTTGGCGTCTGGTTGATACTGACCTTTGCCGGCCCGGCCTTGCTGACCTGGGCAGCCGACCAACATGCACCGATGCCTTCCCGGCTGGATAGCATCATCGCCATCCGCCAGTTCCAGGAGCAAAACAATCAACAACGCCAAGCGCTGCTGGCGCAGTGGTATAGCGATCATCCCGACCTGACGATGCCGCAAACGGGCAAAGAGTTACCGCGCGAAATCGCCGGTCTGCCGGCCGGATTGGTTCTGGATCAACAGATCAGACCGGTGATGTCCCGCTTCGACAGCGCCCGCCAGGCGCAATTCGAGTTTTTGGAAGCGTGGTCTTGGCTGTCGCCGGCGCTGGCAGCTGTGCAAATGGCCGATAGGCTGGCCGGCATCGATGCGCCGCGCTATGCCGAGTATATTAAGGCGGTGAATTACTTTGAAGATCAATGGCGCGACTATTTCGTCCCCAAGATCATGAGCGATAGCGCGTGGAGCGATGAACTTAGTCACGACCAACCGCGCTTTGCCTTTGCGCATCCGGTAAATCCGGCTGCGTGTCTAAGCTTGATTGCCGGACAAGCGGCTTTGGCGTTTCTGTTGTTGGCGGTACTCTTCGGCTCACGCCGGCGCTTTGCCAAAGCCTGACGACGCTATTTGCTCAAGAGACGTCCTGGACGACTCTAGTCGTCCGGGTCGGCTGCGCAAAGTTAAGCCACTATATTTCTGACGCATTGCCTGGCAAATACATTGATAGGCACGCTGCTGCTTAAATAGCGGTTGAACAATTCGTTAATCGTCAGCGGATTGAGGTATACATAAATGCCGCAACCGGTAATGGCGATAAACTGCCTGCTTAACGTTTCGATAAACACGATACGCAGGGTGCTGATTTCGTTGACTTCATTGCTTGTTTCCATGACGCTCTCCCGAATCTGCCGATTTGACTACTAAATGACCAGCATAAGTGACGCCAACTAACAAAAGCCTTTAAAAATCATGGCAGTAAGATTTTCCCAACCTTAGGCAACTTCTAAAAATTGACGCTGAGTTTAATTTATCGCAAACAGCGCTTGCCGTCGGTAGCCTATGCCACGTGGAATCAGTGAATTATTTCACCGGTGTCCACAATCCATCTTGGGCCTGCCAAACGCAGTCTCACGCCAAAATCAGGACTTCTGCGCAGCCGGTATTGCCGGAGAGCGCTTTATAGTACAATTTCCGTCAATTTTAAGCCGACGCGGCGCAGCAATAATCACTAAACAAAACAGGTTCAGATAATGGCAACGATGGATGATAGAGACGGGTTGATTTGGCTAGACGGAAAATGGGTTGATTGGCGCGATGCAAAAGTCCACGTCTTGACTCATACCCTGCATTACGGCTGTGGCGTCTTCGAAGGTTTGCGCGCTTATAAAACCGATGCCGGCACCGCGATTTTCAAACTGGCCGAGCATACCGACCGTCTGTTCCGCTCCGCGCATATCATGAACATGAAAATGCCGTTTTCCAAGGAAGAGATTAATCAGGCGCATCGCGACGCCGTCGCCAAAAACAATCTGGACAGCGCTTATATCCGCAGCATGGTGTTCTTCGGCTCCGAAGGCATGGGCTTGCGCGCCGATAACCTGAAAGTCCACGTCATGGTCGCGGCCTGGACTTGGGGCGCCTATCTGGGCGCGGAAAACATGGAAAAAGGCATCCGCATCCGGACCTCGTCGTACACCCGCAACCACGTCAACAGCACCATGTGCAAAGCCAAGGCCAACGGCAACTACATCAATTCCATCTTGGCCCTGCAAGAAGCCTTGTCCACCGGTTACGACGAAGCCTTGCTGCTGGACCACGAAGGTTTTTGCGCGGAAGGCAGCGGCGAAAACTTGTTCATCGTCCGTAATGGCAAAATTTACACGCCGGAAACTACCTCAGCCTTAGAAGGCATCACCCGCGATACCCTGATCACCATCGCCCGCGAACAAGGCTACGAAGTGATCGAAAAACGTATCACCCGCGACGAAGTGTATGTGGCAGACGAAGCATTCTTCACCGGCTCCGCCGCCGAAGTCACGCCGATTCGCCAATACGACAACCGCGACATCGGTTCCGGCAGCCGCGGACCTATCACCGAAAAACTGCAAGCCCTGTATTTCGACTACGTGCAAGGTCGCCGCGCGGACCACAAGGAATGGCTGACGCTCGTTTCCTAAGTGGCGGAGCAAGCTTATAAAATCCTGGTCGTCGGCCCGTCCTGGGTCGGCGACATGGTGATGGCGCAAAGCCTGTTCATCACCCTCAAGCAACAACATCCCGACTGCCTGATCGACGTGCTGGCCCCGGCGTGGTCCTTGCCTCTATTGGAGCGCATGCCGGAAGTGCATAAAGGCCTGACGATGCCGTTGGGCCACGGACAGTTTGATTTGCGGGGGCGAATCCGCATAGGCCGGGAATTGCAAAGCCAGCATTACGATCAGGCGATTGTGCTGCCCAACTCGTGGAAATCGGCCGTTATCCCGTTCTTTGCGCATATCCCCAAACGCACCGGCTTTCTCGGCGAACTGCGCCGCGGCCTATTGAACGATGTGCACACCTTGGATAAGACTGTGCTGACCATGACCGTGCAACGTTTCGTGGCGCTGGGTTTGCCGAAAGAGGCGCCGCAGCCACCAACTTACCCGGTTCCGAAGCTGGCGATCACAATCGAGCAACAATTAAGCGTCTGCAAAAAATTCGAGATCACCGGCGCGGATTTAATCGAAATCCCCCACCCCAGCGCTCTGCTTGAGGGCTCGGAAGAGTTGCGCCCTATTGTCAGTAAAATCCTGGCCCTGTGTCCCGGCGCGGAATACGGTCCGGCCAAGCGCTGGCCGAGCCAGCATTACGCCGCCATAGCAAGGCAAATTGAAGAACAAGGCTGGCAAGTCTGGTTATTCGGTTCCGACAAAGACAAAGCCGTTGCGGAACAAATCAATGACCTATCGGGCGGCATTTGCCGTAACTTCGCCGGTATTACCTCGCTGGCGGATGCGGTGGACTTGTTGTCCTTGGCTGACGCGGTCGTCAGCAACGATTCCGGCCTGATGCACGTCGCTGCAGCACTGGATAAAAAACTGATCGCGGTTTATGGCTCTTCCGACCCCGGCTTTACCCCGCCGCTACATCCCGAGGCGAAGATTCTGGATTTAAACCTGGATTGTTCGCCGTGCTTTAAGCGTGAGTGTCCGTTGGGCCATACTCGCTGTTTGACGGAAATTAGGCCGGAACAGGTACTGGCGGCGTTGGAAGCCTGAGCGATGAAAATTGCCATCGTCAAATTGTCGGCTTTGGGCGACATCGTTCATGCGATGGCGGCCTTGCAATTCATCAAAGCCGCCTTACCGCTGGCGCAAATCGACTGGATAGTTGAAGAACGCTTCGTCGGCGTACTGGCCGACAATCCACACCTGGATAATATTTTGGGTGTGAATTTAAAAGCCCTGAAAACCGACAAATGGCGTGTCTTTGCCGAGATAAACAAAATACGTACTTATGCCGAGCAGGGTTATGACTTAGTGCTGGATGCTCAAGGTTTGATTAAGTCCGCAGTGGTCGCGCGCTTGCTGTCGGCCAATTGTGTGGGTTTCGATCATGACTCGATCCGGGAAAAATGGGCGGCTTTTTTTTACAGCCGGCATGTCGCCTACCCTTACGACGCCAACACCATTGATCGCAATGTCGCCGTGCTGACCCAGCCGCTGGGTCTAAATGTGACACCGGAGCAAATCCAGGCAAAGCAGCCATTTTTGTTTTTTCAGCCGCCGCAAACCGCCTTGGATGAATATTTTCTAGCCGATCAACCCAACATCATTCTGGTCATCGGCTCGACTTGGCCCAGCCGTAACTACCCATTAGAAAAATTTCTACAGGTCATCTTCGGCCTGGAAGCTAATTTTCTGATCAGTTGGGGCAACGAGAAGGAGCACTGGATGGCGCAATGGCTGGCAGAACGCAGCCTGGCGCGGGTATTACCGCAATTAAGCCTCAATGATTTGAAAGCGGCGCTGGCCAGGGCCGATTTAGTGATCGGTAACGATACCGGACCGACGCATATGGCCTGGGGTTTAAACCGGCCGTCGATTACCTTGTTCGGGCCAACGCCGGTCAGTCGAATTTATCAAACCGCCATCAATAAAGCCTTGAAGTCGCCTTCACCGGTCAATCCGTTCAAGCTGGATAAAAACGATTTTTCGATTGCCGAAATCGACCCGCGTGCTGTCATAGCCCTGAGTAACGAGCTATTCGGCAAAACCCAACAACGCGCCTGAGTGAATGGCCGGCTAAGTTTTTTCCAGTTCGACAAACATTTTCAGTAACTCGACAATCGGTTCGTCACTAGCCAACACCCTGATTATCTTGGTCTGATTTTGCCGCTCATCGGCTAGATCAAGCAGGCGCTCTTGAAACAGCAATTGTTTCTGCGGATTGGTGATCACCTTCACTAACGGTTGCAAGGGCGATTGTGAGTTTTTCTGGACCACCACCGCCAATTCATCGGTCTGCAATTCGACGATGCAATTCACTGGGTAAGCAGAATCGCTTTCCTCGGCGCAGCAGGGCATCTCCGCAGCGGCAGGGCTGGCGAAATCGATTATGTCGGTTTCAGCGGGCTTATCCACGTCGATACCTTTGCCGGTATCGATAGAAACAGTTTGGCAATACTCTTTTAAGGTATTAATTTGTTTATCAGATGAAATCAGAAATTTAGTTCTGAAAAAAGGGGTATCTAGCCACTTCCGATCGGTGCCGCAAACAAACATGCCTTTTCTGAGCTGGTTAATATTAATTTTTTTAACCATGTTGAAAAACAATATCCAAGGAAGATAATTTACAGAACTAAATCCTTAGCCAACTACCGCATATTCTTTCGTAAACTTGCCGTCTTGATAATATTTGGCTAAATCGACACCACAATCCTGCGGCCGTATCACCTGTTTGACACCATAGCGCTTACCGCTTGCATCGGCAATATTCAAGGACAAATCGAGTATCTTCTCTTCAATAGGGTTTTTATTGCCATCTTGTATCAGTAATATTTTTGGCTTAAGCCTATCGGCCTTATTTTGCTCGACTATTAAGCCGATTTCACCACTACTTAACTCCACTAAATTGCCCTGCGGATAAAATCCGATGCAATTGATAAATTGCGTCACATAATTAGCTTCAAATTGCTGTCCCATCCCTTTTACCAAAATTCCCAACGCCATAAGATGCGGCTTACCACGCTGATACACCCGGTCACTGGTGATGGCATCGTAGGTATCGACCACCGCTACCAGCTTGGTAAATATCGATAGCGTGGTTTTGTTCAAACCTCTCGGATAACCGGTACCGGCCAAATGCTCGTGATGATCGTAGGCAACGTCAACAGCGCCGGGATAGACATTACGGGCCGACATTAACACGTTGCGTCCGTAGAGCGTGTGCTTACGCATGATGTCCATTTCATAGTCTTCTAAAGAGCCGGGTTTATTAAGGATTTCCAGCGGCACTTTCATTTTACCGACATCGTGCATCAAGCCGCAAAAACCCACTTTATTCAGATCTTCCATCGAGAAATTCAACTCCCGACCCAACAGAATAGACAATATGCAAACATTCATACTATGTTGCGCAGTATATTGATCCTGATCTTTAATTTGGGTCAGCAACAGCATCGTATCGGGGTTTTCCAATACCTTATCGACGCACTCGGAAACAGCTTGTTTAACCTCACTGACACTAAATTGATTCCCAAAACGAATATCGTCCATCACCGTTTTAATTAAATTACCGGTGCGTTGAAAGGTATTGGCGGTTTGGTTAAAAGATCGCGCAAAGCTCAGATGTTTACGCGCTTCGGTATTTCTGGTGGGAATCGCCCCGGAGAAGGATTTTTGGTATTTGACATCGATATAGACATAATCACAAATCGCCTGGATGGCTTGAATATCCGCATGACTTTCAATCACAATTCTATCCAATAAAAAAGGTGAATCCGCCGTTGGCGCTTCCAGACGGCTTACGCACATACCCACTCTCAGCTCATATACATGAATTCTGAGTATTCCATCCTCTTTATCTGCCATACCAATCCAATCGGGGATTTGTAGAAATCCAAAAATTTGAAAAATAGCCGCCAAAACGGCATCAAGGAAAATTGTGTCCGACAGGCCTCGGACGCCAGTTAGCCAGCATACCTAGTTCACCCGATCTTGTCCGAACAAAAAGCCCGCAAACCGGCGGCGGATCACAAATCCAATAGGCTTTTTAGTATAGGCGAAGCAGATTTTATCGTGGCCTAATATCTTGGATTTGAGTGACACGCCTACAACCGATTTGCTAATCGCTTTCGGTTCAAGTCACCGCCTTTGGCGCCTTCGATTATTGACCCGACATAACCTCAGACTGAAGCCCAGCCTTTATAGCCGTTGGCAAATTAAGAATTGCTTGATTTTTGTATTGGTTTAAACTGGCAGCTCGCCGATATTGACTGTTTAGGCACCAGAGCAGACCAGCCAGCGCGGATCTTGAGCTCTAAAGCCTGAAAATGGGCTATCAATTAAGTCTTGAGCAATCAAAATTCCCACTGAAGTTAGCAGTCAGTAGCGACAACAACAAAACCAGACAGTCGTTTAATCGCCCTTGACCGAAGCAGACTTGCACAGACTCGGTCCGGGCGTTAAAAATTTTCTCGGCAGGGATCGCTGAGAAAATTTTCCGCAAAGCGGATTACAACAAAAACTATAACCTGCGGACTTAGCGCCAGGGAGAGAATCGTGATGTTTCCTTATCGCCATGATTTCCAGATCGTCGGAGACGACTTTTACCGTTCCCATCCAACGCCTTGGCCACGCCGTTTACGGCGCCGGACCTTATTTTTGCTGGTACTTCTGCCCTTGCTGCTGATTACCGAAACCTATGTTTTTCTCCAGCCGGCGGTTTTTGAAAGCCAAGCCTTAGTATTGACGACCGCTGCAACCGACATTGATCAAACTCATGCAGAGGCGGATCTGGAGCATGTCAACATTCAAAAGCAGGTCTTGCTCGGACAACCGGTATTGGAAAAAACCACCGAGACGCTAAAACAGCAGGCTGGTATCGAGCATCCCAATATCAACCAGCTAAAAGAGCTGTTCCAGGTAAAACCGGTTGCGGACACCAATCTAGTGCAATTGGCGGCTGAAGGCAGTCATCCGCAATTCCTGCAAATGGCCTTAAATACCTGGATCAAAACCTACCAGCAAATTCGCGCGGAGTACATTGCCGAAATCACCGATAAAGCCAGTACCTCGATCAAATCGGAATTGACTCGCCTCGAACAACAAGTGCGCGACAAACGCCAGGACATTGAATCCTTCCGCTTGCAGCATGACATCCTCTCCCTGGAGAGCACCGATAACGAGGCCCACGCCCGCTTACAAGGTTTAAATAATTCCTTGAATGCCGCCTTGGAAGAAGAAGCGAAAGCCAAGGCCAAGCTGGACGCCATTCATGCCGCCGTCGCGGAAGGCAAAGCCGTGGTGCCGGAAGCCGATTCGCAAAGTCTGGCGGCGTTAACCCAGCAAGCCGAACGCCTGCGCGAACGCCTGGAAGCGCAAAGAAGCCAATACACCGACGAATACATCGAATTTCACCCCAGCTTACGCAATTTAAAAACCCAATTGGCCGAGCTGGATGAAAAAATTGCCAGTAAAGAACAAGCCGGCTCGAGCTATGCCACGCAAGAGGCCGAAAACGCCTACGGTGCAGCGCACCGCACCGTATTGACCATTCAAAAGCAAATGGCCGAGCATAAACAAAAAGCCGCCGAATACACCAATCAATTCGCCAAACACAAAGCCATGCAGGAAGAACTGGTTAAGTTGGAAGAATTATTGCAACAAACCAAACAACGTCTAGTGGAAATCGACGTCAAACAACGGCAAAGCAATCCGCAACTGGACGTCGTGGATTGGGCCTCGCTGCCCGATAAGCCGGTGAAACCCGATTACGGCCGGGACGCCGGCATCGCTGGCGCGGCCAGCCTGGCAATCGCGTTACTGGTTGTCTGGCTTAACGATTATTTGAACAAGGAGCCGACGCTGACCACGATAAATTCCGTCACCGAATTTCAAATCTACCAGCAAAGCGAACCCAAGTTGGAGAACAATGCCGACAACCTCACGGTCGGGACGGAACGGCGTAACAGGCTGCGCCGCGCGGACGATCTGAAGCAATTACCGGACGAAACCACCGATTCATAGCTGCGGCTCGGCAACAATGCTAAAATCCGCCGCTCGATCAACTTCATTCAAACAGGAAACCCATGAGCCAAATTACCGTTGAACATAACCCCAGCGAAGAACGTTTAAAAGAGCTGGGCGTATCGAGCTGGCCGATCTGGGAAAAAGAAATTTCCAAATTCACCATCGATTTCGACGAAACCGAAACCGCTTATGTGCTGGAAGGCGAAATCATCGTCACTCCAGTGGGCGGCGAGCCGGTGCGGATTTTACCTGGCGACCTGGTGATGTTTCATGAAGGCCTGGACAGCCATTGGGAAGTGGTCAAGCCTTTGCGCAAACACTACCATTACGATTGATCGTCACGACAGCGGCAGACAATCCGAAAAAGGCATCTTCACGATGCCTTTTTTAGTTGTGCCGCTAGACTCGGCTGGCCGGCATGACGCCGGCACCCACTTATTGTTATTCGCATGGCTATGAACCAGGATCAGGATTTTTCCGCATTAAAGCCGAGGTCGCGCTGGCACTGGGCGACTATTCTCCTATTAACGGTCGCGGCGGGCGGCTATTATTTGCACCATGCCGGCCAGCATCCGCGGGAAAACCAGGATGCGCACGCCAATCCCAACGAAAACATTCCCATCAGCGTCGCAGTCGCCTCAAGCTGGCAAGGCGATTTGCCGATTTACCTAAACGGCTTGGGCACCGTCACCCCACTGCACACCGTGACAGTGCGCTCGCGCGTCGATGGCGAACTGATCCGGGTGGCGTTTACCGAGGGCCAAGCGGTTAAACAAGGCGAACTGCTCGCCGAAATCGATCCCCGACCTTATCAAGTGGCCGTGCAACAAGCCGAAGGCCAATTGCTGCGCGACGAAGCGCTGCTAAAAAACGCCGAAATCGACCAAGCCCGCTATCAAACCTTGCTGGAGCAAGACTCCATCGCCGCCCAGCAAACCGCCACCCAAGCCGCGCTGGTCAAGCAATATCGCGGCAGCGTCGAAATCGACCGCGCCCAACTCGACAATGCCAAACTGCAACTGAGTTATTCCCGCATCACCGCGCCGGTATCCGGCCGAATCGGTTTGCGGCTGGTGGATCAAGGCAACATGGTCCGCGCCAGCGACGTCAGTGGCCTGGCGGTCATCACCCAAATTCAGCCGATCTCGGTGGTGTTCACGCTGCCGGAAGATGTAATACCCGAGGTGATGCGGCGCTGGCGTTCCGGCGAGACGCTGGTCATTGACGCCTACGACCGGGCCGGCCGGCAAAAACTGGCCAGCGGCAAGCTGCTGGCGGTGGACAATCAGATCGACGCCAGCACCGGCACACTGAAATTAAAAGCCCAATTCGATAACGAGGACCGCACCCTGTTCGCCAACCAGTTCGTCAATATCAAAATGCGTCTGGACACCTTGCGTGCCGCCACCTTAGTCCCTAGCTCCGCCATTCAGCACGGGGCCAATGGCGCATTCGTGTACGTGGTGAAGGACGACAACACCATCAGCGTAAAGCGGATAAAAGCCGGACCGGCTGACGGCGAAACGGTCGCGATTCCGGAAGGTCTGGGCGTGAACGAAAAACTGGTGATCGATGGCGCCGACAAACTGCGCGAAGGCAGCCAAGTCAAGGTAATCGATAAAACCCAACCAGCCGCCTCCGGCAAGACCGCCAACTAAACATGGCCGCCGCGCAAAACCCGCTTCCCGGTTTCAACCCATCGCGACACTTTATCCTGCGTCCGGTCGCCACCTCCTTGCTGATGCTGGCCCTGCTGCTGGCCGGGGTTTTGACTTACCGCTTATTGCCGATCTCGGCATTGCCGCAAGTCGATTACCCGACCATTCAAGTCACCACGCTCTATCCCGGTGCCAGCCCGGAAGTCACGACCTCGGCGATTACCGCGCCGCTGGAACGCCAATTCGGGCAGATGCCCGGCCTGCGGCAGATGTCCTCGACCAGCTCCGGCGGCGCGTCCGTGGTGACGCTGCAATTCGATCTAGCCTTGGATCTGGACATTGCCGAACAAACCGTGCAAGCCGCCATCAACGCCGCCAATAACTTCCTGCCCAAAGACCTGCCGCTGCCGCCGATTTACAACAAGGTCAACCCGGCGGACACACCGATTTTGACCTTGGCGGTGACGTCTTCCAGCCTGGCCTTGCCTAAAGTCCAGGATTTGGTCGACACCCGCCTAGCGCAGAAAATCGCCCAATTGCCCGGTGTCGGCCTGGTCAGCATCAGCGGCGGCCAACGCCCGGCGGTCAGGATACAAGCCAACCACCAAGCCCTGGCCGCCTATGGCCTGAGCCTGGAAGACCTGCGCAACGCCATCGCCGCCGCCAATGTCAACCAACCCAAAGGCATGTTCGACGGCCCGCAACGCTCGGCCATCATCGACAATAACGACCAACTGCGCTCGGCGGCTGAATACCGCGACTTGGTGGTGGCCTATCGCAACGGCGCACCGGTACGGCTAGCCGAAGTCGCCGACGCGATCGACGCCGCCGAAAACGTCAAGCTGGCGGCCTGGGCCAACGACAAAGCAGCCGTCATCGTCAATATCCAACGCCAACCCGGCGCTAATGTCATCGAGGTGGTGGACCGCATCAACAAGTTGCTGCCGCAACTGCGGGCGACCTTGCCGGCCGCGGTCGAAGTGCTGCCTTTGACCGACCGCACCGTCACCATCCGCGCTTCGGTGCACGATGTACAGTTCGAGTTGCTGCTGGCCGTGGCGCTGGTGGTGATGGTGATTTTTCTGTTTCTGCGCAATCTGCCGGCGACCATAATCCCGGCGGTCGCGGTGCCGTTGTCGTTGGTCGGCACCTTTGCGGTGATGCACTTGGCCGGCTTCAGCATCAACAATCTGACCCTCATGGCGCTGACCATCGCCAGCGGCTTTGTGGTGGACGACGCCATCGTCGTCATCGAAAACATCTCCCGCTACCGGGAGCGCGGCGAGCCGCCCTTGCAGGCGGCTTTGAAAGGCTCGGAGCAAATCGGTTTTACCATCATCTCCTTGACCATCTCGCTGTTGGCGGTGCTGATTCCGCTGCTGTTCATGGGCGACGTGGTGGGCCGACTGTTTCGCGAATTTGCCATCACCTTGGCGGTGGCGATTCTGATCTCGGCTGTGGTGTCGCTGACCTTGACGCCGATGATGTGCGCTAGGCTGCTAAGGGCCAGCGCAGCCGGCCACGACTCACACTCCGGCTTGCTCGACAAAGTCATCGCCGCTTACGGCCGCAGCCTGGAATGGGTGCTTAAGCGCCAAGGCCTGACGCTACTGGTGGCTATCGCCACGCTGGCGTTGACCGTGTTGTTGTACGCGGCCATGCCCAAGGGCCTGTTCCCAATCCAAGATACCGGCCTGATTCAAGGCATTACCGAGGCACCGCCCAGCATTTCCTTCGCGGCAATGGCCGAACGCCAGCAAGCCATGGCTCAACAGATCCTGGCCGATCCGGCCGTGGCCAGCCTGTCGTCGTTTATTGGCGTGGACGGCAGTAATCCTACCCTGAACAGCGGCCGCTTTTTAATCAACCTGAAACCGCAAGCCCAACGCGACAACGCCACGGCTGTAATCGAACGTCTGCGTCCGCGCCTGGCCGAGGTGCCGGGCATATCGGTCTATCTGCAACCGGTGCAAGACATGACCTTGGAAAACCGGGTCAGCCGCACCCAGTTTCAATTTACCTTGCAGACCGTGGATCTCGCGGAGCTCAACCGCTGGAGCCAACGCCTGGTCGAGCGCATGCGCGCCCTGCCCGCTATCGCCGATGCCGCCAGCGACGTGCAGGACCGAGGCCTGCAAGCCTACATCGAAATCGACCGCGCCAGCGCCAGCCGGCTCGGCGTCAGCACCGCCGACATCGATAACGCTTTATACAACGCCTACGGCCAGCGCCTGGTCTCGACCATTTTCACCCAGTCCAATCAATACCGGGTGGTGTTGGAAGTAGACCCCAAGCAGCAGAGCGGCCCGGAAGGCTTGCAAGAACTGCGGATTCCGTCCAGCAATGGCAGCCAAGTGCCGCTGTCGGCCCTGGCCAGTATTTCCGAACGGCAGACCGCGCTGGCTATCAACCATTTGGATCAGTTTCCGTCCGCGACCATTTCCTTCAACCTGCCCTCGGGCGCCGCCTTGGGCGACGCCATGCAAGCCATCGAACAGGCCAAGCAGGACATCGGCTTACCCTTAGCGGTACAAAGCGATTATCAGGGCGCGGCACTGGCATTTAACGCCTCGCTCAGCGGCACGCTGTGGTTGATTCTGGCCGCCATCGTCACGGTGTATATCGTGCTCGGCGTGCTCTACGAGAGCTATATTCATCCCATCACCATTCTGTCCACGTTGCCCTCGGCCGGGGTCGGCGCGCTGCTGGCCTTGCAGTTGTCCGGCAACGATTTGGGCATCATCGCGGTAATCGGCATCGTGCTGCTGATCGGCATCGTCAAAAAGAACGCGATCATGATGATAGACTTTGCGCTGGAAGCCGAGCGCAAGCAAGGCCTGCCGCCGCGCGAAGCGATTTTTCAGGCCTGCCTGCTGCGTTTCCGGCCGATTTTGATGACCACGCTGGCGGCTTTGCTGGGCGCGCTACCCTTGATGCTAGGTAGCGGCGTTGGCTCGGAATTACGTCATCCCTTGGGCATCAGCATGGTCGGCGGTTTATTGCTCAGCCAATTGCTGACCTTGTACACCACACCGGTGATTTACTTGAGCCTGGACCGACTGGCTCGCCAGTTGCGCGGCACCACCGAATCGCCTTCAGCCAACAGCGGCGACCGCCAGCCGTGAACATATCGGCGCTGTTCATCCATCGCCCGGTCGCTACCACGCTGCTGACGCTGGGCGTGGCATTGGCCGGCATCATCGCCTTTCTACAACTGCCGGTCGCACCCTTGCCGCAAGTGGATTTCCCGACCATTTCGGTGTCCGCCAATTTGCCCGGCGCCAGTCCGGAAACCATGGCGGCCACCGTCGCCACCCCGCTGGAACGGGCGCTGGGCCGCATCGCCGGCATCAGCGAAATAACTTCGGCCAGTTCCCTGGGCTCGACCCGAATTACCTTGCAGTTTGATTTAAATCGCGACATCGACGGCGCGGCCCGCGACGTACAAGCCGCGATCAACGCCGCCAGCAGTTTGCTGCCCAGTAATCTGCCCAATCGGCCCAACTACCGCAAAGTCAATCCGGCCGATTCGCCGATTCTGATTCTGGCGCTCACCTCCACCAGCCTCAGCCGCGGCCAAATGTACGACGCCGCGTCGACGATATTGGCACAAAAAATCAGCCAGCTGCCCGGCATCGGCCAGGTCAATGTCGGCGGCAGTTCCCTGCCGGCAGTACGGGTAGAACTGAATCCGACGGCATTGGCGCAATACGGCATCGGCCTGGATCAGGTCGCCCAAGCCATCAACGCCAGTAACGCCAATCGCCCCAAAGGCGCGCTGGAAACTGGCGAGCGGCATTGGCAAATTCACGCCAACGATCAAGCCGAACACGCCGCTGATTACCTGCCGCTGATCGTCGCTTACCGCAACGGTGCGCCGGTACGCATCGCCGATCTGGGGACGGCGGTGGATTCGGTGGAAGATTTGCGCAGTACCGGCCTGAAGAACGGCCAGCCAGCAGTGTTATTGATCATCAATAAACAACCCGGCGCCAATATCATCGACACGGTCGAACACGTCAAAGCCATGCTGCCGCAATTGCGCGCGCTGACGCCGGCGGCGATGGAATTATCGATAGTCTCGGACCGTTCGCAAACCATCCGCGCCTCAGTCGATGAAGTGGAACGCAGCTTGTTAATCGCGGTGGTATTGGTGATTCTGGTGGTATTGCTATTTTTGCGCCGGCTGCGCTCCACGCTGATTCCGGTGGTCGCGGTGCCGGTATCGCTGATCGGTGCTTGCGCGGTGATGTATTTATGCGATTACAGCCTGGACAATCTGTCGTTGATGGCTTTGACCATCGCCACCGGCTTTGTCGTGGATGACGCCATCGTGGTCTTGGAAAACACCAGCCGGCATATCGAAAACGGCGTGCCGCCGTTCCAGGCCGCGCTGCGCGGAGCCGGCGAAGTGGGCTTCACCGTGTTGGCGATGAGTTTGTCGCTGATCGCCGTCTTCACGCCGATATTATTGATGGGCGGCATCGTCGGCCGGCTGTTTCGGGAATTTGCCGTGACGCTGTCGGCGGCGGTGCTGGTGTCGCTGGTAGTGTCCTTAACCGTGACGCCGATGCTCTGCGCACGTTGGCTGGAGCCGGATGAAAATCATACGCCCGGCAAGCTGTCGGCTTGGCTGGAAGCGCAATTCCAGCGCCTGCAAAACGGCTATCGCCGCAGTTTGAGTTGGGCGCTGCACCATCCCAAATTGATGCTGACGGTGTTGCTGGCTTGCATTGGTTTGAACGTGTACCTGTACATCATCGTCCCGAAAGGCTTTTTCCCGGTGCAGGACAACGGCCGGCTCAGCGGCACCATCCAGGCCGATCAAAGCATTTCCTTCCAGGCCATGCAAAGCAAGCTGCATGATTTTGTCGATATTTTGCGGCAAGATCCGGCAGTGACCAATGTGGTGGGCTTTGCCGGCGGCATGCAAAACACCAATTCCGGTTTGATGTTTGCGGTACTCAAGCCGCCCGAGCAGCGCGATGCGCCAATAGCCGAAATCAGCCGCCGGTTGCGGGAAAATCTGGCCGACGAACCCGGCGCCAGTCTGTTTTTGCAGCCAGTACAGGATTTGCGCATCGGTGGCCGCGGCTCGGCGGCGCTGTACGAGTTTGCCTTGCAATCCGAAGACTTGAACCTGCTACGCGAATGGACGCCCAAGATCGTCGCGGCGCTGCGCAAGCGGCCGGAACTGACCGATGTCAACACCAACCAGCAAGACAAGGGCCGGCAAATATCGCTGCTGGTGGATAGAGACAAAGCCGCCAGCTTGGGCGTCAGTCAGGCGGCTATCGATACCGCCTTGAACAACGCTTTTGGCCAACGCCAGGTGTCGGTGATCTATAAACCGTTGAACCAATACCGGGTGGTGCTGGAGCTGGCACCGGAATACTGGCAAAACCCGCGCACCTTGCAACAGCTTTACGTCAGCAACAACACCGGCAGCCAAATTCCGCTGGCGACGCTGGCCAGCTTCCAGACCAGCAATGCGCCGCTGACCGTCAACCATCAAGGCCAATTTGCCGCGGCCACCGTGTCGTTTAACCTGATGCCCGGCACCTCGTTGTCCACCGCCACCCAGTTTATCCAACAAACCGTACGCGACCTGGGCACACCGGCGGCGGTGCGCGGCAGCTTCCAGGGCTCGGCCAAGGCTTTTCAGGAATCGCTGCGCAACCAACCCTGGTTAATCGCGGCGGCACTGCTGAGTATTTACATCGTGCTGGGCATGCTCTACGAAAGCTATATTCACCCGCTGACGATTTTATCCACCCTGCCCTCGGCCGGGGTCGGCGCCTTGCTGGCCTTGCTGGCTTGCGATACCGAGTTCAGCATCATCGCCTTGATCGGGGTGATTTTGCTGATCGGCATAGTGAAGAAGAACGCGATCATGATGATCGATTTTGCCTTGGACGCCGAACGCCACAAAGGGCTGAGCGCCGAGGAAGCCATCTTCCAAGCCTGTTTGTTGCGGTTTCGGCCGATCATGATGACCACGCTGGCGGCGATGTTGGGCGCGTTGCCTTTGGCTTTGGGTTCGGGTTACGGTGCGGAGATGCGCCAGCCCTTGGGAATTTCCATCGTCGGCGGCTTAATTTTCAGTCAATTGCTGACCTTGTACACCACGCCTGTGGTGTATCTGTATCTGGATGGTGTCAGTGCCTGGGGTCGCCGCTGGTTTAACTGGAACTAATCGCCGGCAGTTCTGCGCCACGCTTGGCAGCGTCGGCCTGCAACATGCCTAAAAATTCGTCGCTAGGCACAGGCCGGCTGAATAAATAGCCTTGAAATAAGCCACAGTGATGTTGTTTCAATAGCTCAAGCTGCGCTGCGGTTTCAACGCCCTCGGCGATGGTTTCCATACCCAAGCCGTCGGCAAGTGCCAGAATCGCGCGGACGATAGCCGCGCTACTGTCGTCGTTTTCCAGCTGCCGGACAAACGATTGATCGATCTTCAACACATCCAGCGGCAATTCTTTTAGATAGGACAGCGAGGAAAAACCGGTCCCGAAATCGTCCATGGACAGGGTCAGTCCCAACGCTTTTAAATGATGCATGCGTTCGATGCAGGCTTTGATGTTGCCGATAGCCACCGATTCGGTGAGTTCCAATTCGATAAATTTGGGATCGGTGCCAGTTTTGCTCAACACCGCCGCGATTTTCTCGACTAAATCCGGATGTTTAAAATCGACTGCGGAAAGATTGACAGAAATCCGCAAGGGCCCCAGGCCTTGGGCATGGCAAGCGTTTACCCACAAACAGGTTTGCTCCAACACCCAATCGCCAATCTCCACGATTAAACTGGTCTGCTCGGCCAAGGGAATGAATTTGGCCGGCGAAATCATGCCCAGCTCGGTGTGCCGCCAGCGGATCAAGGCTTCGGCGCCGACAATACGGCCATCCCAATCCACCTTGGGCTGGTAGAACACCAGCAGTTCGTTTCTGCCGATAGCACCGCGTAGTTCTTGTTCCAGCTTGATATTTTCCAATGCCGCGGCATTCAATTCCGGCGAGTAAAACCGGAAATTAGCGCGCCCCTCGCTCTTGGCGTGGTACATGGCGGCATCGGCATTCTTTAACAAATCCGGCACGTTGTCGGCATCGTCGGGAAACAATGCAATCCCGATACTGGTCGTCACGGTCATGGGCAGTCCGGCCACCGTCACGGGTTGCTTCAGCGCAGCCAGAACTTTCTCGGCAACCGCGCTGACGAAGGCCGCCGGGTTATGCTGAGTATGCAATTCACCGATCACGATGACGAACTCGTCACCGCCCAGTCTGACAACCAGATCGGTCGCTCTAACGCAATTGAGAAAAATCCGCGCTGCTTGCCGCAGCAATTCGTCGCCGGCCGCGTGTCCCAGCGAGTCGTTGACGTTTTTGAAGCGATCCAAGTCCATAAAAAACACGGCAAGTTGCGCGTCATCGCGCCGGGCCCGCGCGATTTCCTGCCCCAGCCTGTCATGCAGTACCAAGCGATTGGGCAAGCCGGTCAGGGAATCGTAATGGGCGTGCTGGTATAGCTTCTCTTCCCAGGCGGCATTGGACAGCGCGACCGCGATGCGGTCGCCAAAGTTGATGGCCGCATTGCACGATTCCGGTGGAATCCGTTTCGGCGCTTGATAACCCAAGCAAATAAGCGAAGCCAGTGCGCCGTTAACATGAACGGGAACAACCAAATAACGCCATGCGCCGGACACGCCGAGCACCTGCAAATACTCGGACATCCGCTCGTCGTTGTTAGCAATCTCCAGGGCGCCATTGTGCATGGTGCGCAAATCCGCTACATCCTGTTGGCTCAGAATCACCGGTTCGGCTAATATTTCGGCATCGCGCCCGCTACGCCGAACCCAAATCTCGTCGGCGATACCGGTATCGGGATTGACGGCGGCGATGGAAATCAAATCGCAAAACAATATGCTGGGCAAGCGATTCAACGCCGTGTCGATAATGTCTTCGGCATTTAAGGCGGAGAGAATATGACGGTCGATTTCCGCCATGGTGGCGAGAATATCGAACTGGCTGCGCAGGCGGCGCGTCATTTCGTTGAACGAATCCGCCAACTCTTCAAATTCGTCATGGCTATCAATATCTACTCGACATTCCAGATTGCCGTCGGCAACCCGTTGCGTGCCTATTTTTAAGCGTTCGAGCGGCGTTAAATATTTAGCAATCAACCTGCTGCTCAAATACACGACAATCAGCGCGGCCAGCAAAATCACCGGCGGATAAATCGCGCTAAATTGCCGAATTGCCGCAAACGCCAACGATTCAGGCAGGCTTTGCACGACAATCAGGTCCGGACCGAAAAATAGCGTGGCGACCGGCAGCTTCCAATACGCGGCGAGATAGGCTTCGCCGTCCCTTTGCCACGAGAAGCGGCCGCTATTGGCTTGCGCGACTTGCGCCCTAAGCTCCGGGGACGGATCGAAATCTTGCTCCAGCGCGAACAACATCCACAGCGAGTCGGCAGCCATCACCCACAGCAGATTGTTGGGATCGATAGTTTCTGAATTCCATAACAAGTCCGGTTTCAATTCGGCCATCAGGATGCCGGCTTTCGGTGAGTTTTCTACCAGATTGATAGCCATCCACAAGCGATTGTCTTCAAGCCGCTGACCACTCACCGGTTTAATCAACGTTTTCCCGATCTCAATCTGCGCTTGCTCTTCCGGCGTCAGCGTCGGTATTGCCTTGTTGTTTTGGGATAACGTGGCGGGTTGACCATCGGCACGTAGCAACGCCAACCCGGTGAACTGGCCTTGCAACCATTGTTCGCCGGCCAGCGCCACAGGTTTGTCGTCCTTGTTGGATTTATGAATTTTCAAGGCCGCCAACCGCAGAGAATTTTCGGCAAACAACAAGCGGCTGACCAGTCCGTAGGCGTACTGTTTACAGCCTCTCTGCAATGCCTTGGCAGTCTGCTCTTGCAATTGCTGCTTCACTTGCTGGAATGACAGGACGCCCAATATAGCGATTGGGATCAACGCGGCCAACACGAAAGAAAACAGAATGCGGCGGGCAACCTTGCTATGGTTAAAAGACAGCTTGCGCTCCATTGCTAAGGGGTTCTCTCAGAAATCCGCCGCCAAACCGACGAAACCGCCATCTCGGGCCAGGATAATATCGTCCAGACTGTCCTTCTGGCTGATCTGCTTTTTGGTAACGCCATTCTTGCCCAGGCTGTACAAATCGTATTTGGTATTGATTGGGTTAAGCGCGCCGTCTTTGCGTACATCGCCGTGGGTACCCGGACCACCCTCAATGATGTTGAGATAGACATAGTCTCTACCCCAGGGGTCCTTGCCGTTGTTGGGCAAAGCAGAGGTAATGTCGCTAAGCGCATCCGGGTAGTGAAATTCGCGGGTGTAATGCCGTTCTAATTCAGTTTGTATGGCTAACAGGTAGCTAATGGCAAGGTCGTTCTTACTTTTATCTATGTACCCGTTGTAGGCAGGTATGGCAATGGCGGTCAACACTGCCATGATGGCGACCGCCAACATCATTTCTATCAGCGTAAATCCGTTTCCAATCAGGTTTTTTCTGTACATTGAATTCCAAGACGCCAGAAGAAGATTTGTAGCCATGGCTTGGCAAGCCGCGACAATCCAGACGATTTAGCCCACCAAGAAACTGTGCCGACCCCATCATCAGGTTCCTCATTCTAGCAGAATTGCTCTAAACGTCCTGTTTTGTAACGTACCCTAGCGTTTGTCATTAGCAAATCCCTTTTGCAATACGCCCTGTTGATAATATTTTTTGATGTCGATGTTGTAATCCTGAGCTTTGACTATGCCTTTGATAGTTAGCACCTTGCCGTGCTCGTCCAGCAGCATATCCGCAAGATTGACGATTCTTTCCGGAATCCGCTGTTTCTGGGCATCAAGCAACATGATGACTTTGGGCCGCAGCTTCTGCAATTCATTCACCTCCACCACAATGGCGATGTAACCGTTGGTCATCATGACGATGCTGCCGGGCGGA
The DNA here is from genome assembly GCF_059331595.1 of Methylomonas sp. PHL2-19. NCBI lineage: Bacteria > Pseudomonadati > Pseudomonadota > Gammaproteobacteria > Methylococcales > Methylococcaceae > Methylomonas > Methylomonas sp. PHL2-19. Next base: position 1,383,574 of record NZ_CP196839.1, on the reverse strand, counting down.
TAAACCCCCAGACATTCTATAAATTTGATCACCAAACGCTCATCCAGCTGAGAGCCGGCCATATTGGCCAGGATATTGGTCGCTTCCAGATGCGTCCGGCCTTTCTGATACACCCGATCACTGGTGATGGCATCGTACATATCCACGATGGTGACGATTCTGGTGAATAGCGAAATCCCTCTTTCACCGATTTGCCGGGGATAGCCTTTGCCGTCCAAGGTTTCGTGGTGAGAATAGGCCGTGTCTATCGCCCCTGGATACATTTGATCGCTGGATTTGAGCAGTTCGTAGCCCAGAGCGGCATGCGAGCGCATAATCGCCAGCTCCTCAGGTTCCAACTTACCGGGCTTATTCAGAATATCCAAAGGCACCAACATCTTACCCATGTCGTGCATCATCCCGCACAAGCCGACATTGTTGAGATTGGCTACGGAAAAATTCAGGTATCGGCCCAACACAATAGCCAAGGCGCAAACGTTCAAGCTATGTTGGGCGGTATATTTGTCTTTGTTCTTTAGCTGGTTCAGCCACAAAAAAGCATCCGGCGAATGCAAAATGCTGTTTACGCATTGCGAGACCGCTTCTTTGGCAGCCTTTGTGTCTATGCCTTCGCCATTGGCGATGCGCTCCATAAAGTTGGATACCAACTGACCCACTTCTTTATGAACATGTTCGGCACGTGCAAACTCTTTCTCGAAAACACTTAGCTTTGGCGGTGGCGGCGCACCAAAATCAATATTGCTCTCGCTGAGCAAACTGTCTTGAGTGGTTTTAGCCTGGACCGGGCGTTTTCTTTTGCGGGTGGCGTCGATATAGACGTACTGGCAAACGTCTTTTACCGCGCGAATATCGGCTTCCGTTTCCAGTTCAAATCCTTGAAATAAGAACGGGCTCTCCAACCAAGGCCGGTCCAGTTCGATGACATACATGCCGACGGTCAACTGGCTAACCGGCGTGTAGATGCGCTGATTGACATCGAAGGAATCATCCTTCTTCGCCTGATTTTTCAGCTTGCGGCGGAAAGGCCACCAATTCTTAAAGAACATACAAAGACAATATCATTATTAAATTCGAGAAATACCGCATGAGTAAGTAAAAATTTGGCTGCAAACCGCCACCTACAGGTCCCGTGATAAAACCGGATATACGCCTGCTTATGCCCGCGGCCCAAGATTGGCATCAATTATAGAGTGTGTAGGCGATTATTCACCGAAGTCGTCCGGGCAAAGCAGCAAACTCCCGTTATCGGCAAGCCAAATCAAGACACAGCGTGATCGCTAAAGGACCGGGGCCAAAATCCGCGGCGAATACGCACCTAGCCCCCGCTTCAAATAAAAACCCCGCGATTTATGTTGGTTAGATAACAGGCCTTACAAAGAATGTTGCTAATCCGACCATCGAAAAAGCTAGAAATATTATTTTTAATCCTTTATTTTCAATTACTTAAAACACATCAAAACTTTGGCACGGCCATTGCAATTATCTGGTTGTTATTAACAACACCTACTCAAGAGGAGAAGATCATGGCGAAATTACGTCAATGTGCTATTTACGGTAAAGGTGGTATCGGTAAATCTACCACCACGCAAAACCTGGTTGCCGGCTTGGCTGAGCTGGGCAAAAAAGTAATGATCGTCGGTTGCGACCCTAAAGCCGATTCTACTCGTTTGATCCTGCATGCGAAAGCGCAAAACTCTATCATGCAAATGGCAGCTGATGCCGGTAGCGTAGAAGATTTGGAACTGGAAGACGTATTGAAAGTGGGTTACCGCGACGTTAAATGCGTTGAATCAGGCGGTCCAGAGCCAGGTGTAGGTTGCGCCGGCCGTGGTGTTATCACCGCGATCAACTTCTTGGAAGAAGAAGGTGCTTATACCGACGACCTCGACTTCGTATTCTACGATGTATTGGGTGACGTTGTTTGCGGTGGTTTCGCGATGCCAATTCGTGAAAACAAAGCCCAAGAAATTTACATCGTATGCTCAGGCGAGATGATGGCTATGTATGCTGCCAACAACATCGCTAAAGGTATCGTGAAATATGCTAACTCAGGCGGCGTGCGTTTGGCCGGTTTGATCTGCAACAGCCGTAACACCGCTCGCGAAGACGAACTGATCATGCAATTGGCTGCCAGAATGGGCACACACATGATTCACTTCGTACCACGTGACAACGTTGTCCAACGTGCCGAAATCCGTCGTATGACAGTAATCGAGTACGAACCAACCGCGAAACAAGCACAAGAGTATCGCGACTTGGCGCAAAAAATCATCAACAACACCAACTTGGTGATCCCAACTCCAATCACTATGGACGAGTTGGAAGACTTGTTGATGGAATTCGGCGTTATGGAAGAAGTGGATGAAAGCGTTGTGGGTGTAACCGCAGCAGCAGAAGCCACCGCTTAATCAATACGTAGGTTGGGCCGGCTTTTAGCCTGTCCAACCCACTTTCGCATAGTTCCTAACAAGTCTGTGGGGGATTACCCAGGACTACCAGGAGGATTTCATCATGGCAGCCATGACAAGAGAAGAGACCGAAGCGCTTATTCAAGAAGTGCTGGAAGTCTATCCCGAAAAAGCTAAAGCTGATCGCGCCAAACATTTGGCCATCAACGATCAAAGCTTGGAAAAATCAAACAAATGTATCACTTCCAACCGTAAATCCCTACCCGGCGTGATGACCATTCGTGGTTGCGCCTATGCGGGTTCCAAAGGGGTGGTTTGGGGTCCTATTAAGGACATGATCCATATTTCACACGGCCCGGTTGGCTGTGGTCAATATTCCCGTGCCGGTCGCCGTAACTACTATGTAGGTACTACAGGCGTCAACACCTTCGGTACCATGAACTTTACCTCGGACTTTACCGAGAAAGACATCGTATTCGGCGGTGATAAAAAACTGGCTAAATGTATCGACGAAATCGAAACTTTATTCCCGCTCAATAAAGGCATCTCCATTCAATCCGAGTGCCCAATCGGTTTGATCGGCGACGACATCGAAGCGGTTTCTAAAGTTAAAAACAAAGAGTACAACAAAACCATCGTGCCAGTACGTTGCGAAGGCTTCCGCGGTGTGTCTCAATCCTTGGGTCACCATATTGCTAACGACGCAATTCGCGACTGGGTATTGGAAAACCGCGACGGCGACGAAAGTTTCCCCACCACACCTTACGACGTAGCCGTAATCGGCGACTACAACATTGGTGGTGACGCTTGGGCTTCACGTACCCTGTTGGAAGAAATGGGTCTGCGCGTGGTTGCTCAATGGTCTGGCGACGGTACCATTGCCGAGATCGAAAAAACCCCAAAAGTGAAACTGAACCTGATTCACTGCTACCGTTCGATGAACTACATCGCCCGCCACATGGAAGAAAAGTACAACATCCCTTGGATCGAGTACAACTTCTTTGGCCCGACTAAAATCGCCGAGTCTTTGCGCAGAATCGCCGCTCACTTCGATGACACTATCAAAGAAGGTGCTGAGCGCGTCATCGAACGCTACAAAGCCGAATACGATGCCGTCATCGCTAAATACAAACCACGCCTGGAAGGCAAACGGGTGATGTTGTACATCGGCGGTCTGCGTCCGCGCCACGTTATCGGCGCTTATGAAGATTTGGGCATGGAAGTGGTGGGTACCGGTTACGAGTTCGGTCACAACGACGACTACGACCGTACTATCAAAGAAATGGGCAACGCCACCTTGTTGTATGACGACGTCACCGGTTACGAATTCGAAGAGTTCGTGAAAAAAGTCCAACCTGACTTGGTCGGCTCAGGCATCAAGGAAAAATACATTTTCCAAAAAATGGGTGTGCCTTTCCGCCAAATGCACTCCTGGGATTACTCAGGCCCTTATCACGGCTACGACGGTTTCGCCATCTTCGCCCGCGATATGGACATGACCATCAACAACCCTTGCTGGAAAAGCTTCAAAGCGCCTTGGAAAACCGAAGCGACCGAGAGCGAACCTGTCAAAGCGGTTGCGTAATCCGTTGGGTGGGCATTGCCCATCTTAACTCCCGGAAAGGTGGGCAAACTGCCCACCCTACTAGGAGCCAAAATGTCGGTCGGGATTTCATTCCCGGCAAAATCCAATCAACGCCGGACCACAGATTAGTGGCGCGTTAGGAGATTATCATGAGCCAAAATGTCGATAAAATAGAACCCAGTTATCCTTTATTCAGAAATGACGAGTACAAGGAAAGCTTGGCCAACAAACGCGAACAGTACGAAGAACGTCATCCACAAGACACCATTGATGAAGTGTTCCAATGGACGACTACCAAGGAATATCAAGAACTGAACTTCCAACGTGAAGCGATCACGGTTAACCCTGCTAAAGCTTGCCAACCTTTGGGCGCGGTACTTTGCGCACTGGGTTTTGAAAAAACCATGCCTTATGTGCACGGTTCGCAAGGCTGCGTGGCTTATTTCCGTACTTACTTCAACCGTCATTTCAAAGAGCCTATCTCTTGCGTATCTGACTCGATGACAGAAGACGCGGCGGTATTCGGCGGTCAGAAAAACATGTTTGCCGGTTTGGAAAACGCGAAAGCCCTTTACAAACCCACCATGATCGCAGTATCAACCACCTGTATGGCGGAAGTTATCGGCGACGACTTGAACGCATTCATCAACAATGCCAAAAAAGAAGGTCACGTCGATCAAGACTACCCTGTGCCATTTGCGCATACGCCTAGCTTCGTCGGTAGCCATACCACGGGTTGGGACAACATGTTCGAAGGCATTGCCCGCTACTTCACCCTTGAAAAAGGTATGTTGCCTGAAGGTAAATACGAAGTTGGCAGTAACAACAAAATCAACTTAGTCCCCGGCTTTGAAACCTATTTGGGCAACTTCCGCGTCATTCACCGGATGTTGAACGAAATGGGCGTTGACCACACTTTGTTGAGCGATCCTACCGAAGTACTGGATACGCCTGCTGATGGCCACTTCAACATGTATGCCGGCGGCACCACGATCGCCGAAGTTGCAGATGCGCCTAACGCGATCACTACCGTGTTGCTGCAACCTTGGCAGTTGGAAAAAACCAAAAAATTCGTTGAAACTAGCTGGAAACACGACGCGCCGAAATTGAACATCCCGATGGGCTTGGAATGGACCGACCAGTTCCTGATGAAAATCTCTGAACTGACCGGCAAACCGATTCCAAAATCGCTGGAAGTGGAACGAGGCCGTTATGTGGACATGATGACCGACTCGCACGCTTGGTTACACGGCAAAAAATTTGCCCTGTACGGCGACGCAGACTTTGCTTTGGGTATGACCAAATTCCTGCTGGAAATGGGCGCCGAGGTAACAGACGTGTTAGTCAACCACGCCAACAAACGCTACAAAAAAGCGGTTGAAGAAGTGTTGAAAGCCTCGCCTTACGGCCAAGAAGCGACGGTACATATCGGCAAAGATTTGTGGCACTTCCGTTCATTGATGTTCACCAACAAACCGGACTTCATGATCGGTAACTCCTACGGCAAATTTATCCAACGTGACACCTTCTACAAAGGCGAAGAGTTCGAAGTACCGTTGATCCGTATCGGCTTCCCCATCTTTGATCGTCACCACTTGCACCGTATGACCACATTGGGCTACGAAGGCGGCATGTACATGTTGACCACCATCGTTAACGCCTTGTTGGAGCAGTTGGACAAAGAAACCAAAGGTATGGGAACCACTGACTACAACTACGACTTGATTCGTTAAGCGTAGGGTGGGCACCGCCACGGTGCCCACCAGTCAATCATATCGTGTCGGGTTACAGCGCAGGCTTAACCCGACCTACACTTGTCTGGAGAATCCCAATGCCTAGCGTCATGCTCAGGAAACGCGAAGACGGCAAATTGCTGTTCTACATCGCTAAAAAAGACCTTGAAGAAACCATCGAATCCTTAGAATTTGACAGCGCCGATAAATGGGGCGGTGAAGTGGTTTTGGGTGACGGATCCAAATATTACTTTGATCCGCTGTCACCTCCGCCTAAAATCCCTACAACTTTGCAAGCTAAACGGTTATCGGAGGAATAAAGCCATGTCTCTGTATATTGTTGCCGAAGAATGCATTTCCTGCGGCGATTGCCTGCCGGTGTGCCCTACCGACTCCATCAAGGAAGGGGCAATTGTTTTTGAAATCAACAAAAAAACTTGCACGGAATGCAATGGCGATTACGACGAACCGCAATGCGTCAAGGTTTGCCCAATCGACAACTGCATTCTGCCTTTAGTGGCTTGACGCCATGAGCCAGTCTACCTTAACCCGGGAACTGGCACTGCGCATCGGGCTGGCGGCTCGCGCCCTGCCCGATACCCCTCCCAAACTGTTTATCTCCGTGCTCCGTGCCTGTATAGGCACAGCATTAAACGACAAAAACCTGGCCGAACTCGGCAAAGCCCAGTTCCAACAAGCCTTAAACAATTTCGGCATTGTGGCCAACGCCGACAGTATCCGTGAATCGTTGCGCATTCTGCAAAACAGCGAGGAACCCGCGCCGATAGCCGATCCCTGCCAGACAATTGCATCCGCCAGCTCGATCCGAATTGCCATCGGCAGCGACGATCCGCAGTTAATTAGCGGTCATTTTGGCTCGTGCCGGCAGTTTTTGATTTATCAGATTGCCGCGGACGACGCCCGGCTCGTCGATGTGCGCAGCATCGATAGCGACGCGCAACGGCAGCATGACGACAAGAATGTGTATCGCGCAGAACTGATCGCCGATTGCCGAGTGTTGTATATTGCTTCTATCGGCGGCCCGGCGGCGGCAAAACTTATCAAATACGGCATTCATCCGGTTAAAGCCGACCAGGGCGAAGCCATCACTCAAATTATCAAACAACTGCAAATCGTTTTAGCGCATGCCCCGCCGCCGTGGCTGGCTAAATCGATGGGCATCCAGCCCGTGCAGCGCGTTTGTTTCGAACAGGAATCCTAGCGATGATTAGTCCAGAGCAACTGCAAACCATAGCCGAGAAAATTAACGGCCAAGCCTTGAACGAAACCGTCGTCAGTGGACTGCGCGGCGAATACCCCGGCGTCCATTTCACCTATTGCATGGACGACGACCTGCCCAACAATGAACCGTTATTGGAAGGTGCGGGATTCAATCTGTACTTGGTCGATGGCCGCGAACATTGCTTACGCATTACCGATAATTACGAAAATGCCTCGGGCATTGTGATCGCCGAAGTTATTCCCGAATAAGACGATAATATGGCGGAACAAGACAGCCCTGTTACTCTGCCCGTCGCCGATTGCAGCCTCTGCCCGTTCCGGGGGAAAACCCTGCTGATGGGCCGGTGCATGCCCGGCGATACTTGCGTGTTCATCAATAGCGGCCGGCAAATCGACCGTTTCTTTCGGGTCAATCCGGCCTACGCCACGCTTTATTTGCAAGACCCGTTCTGGGAACGCCGGGCCATCGCCGTGCGCTACGCACCGCTAAAAGCCTTGTCGGCGCTGATCACCGACGAAGACGAAGTGGTGCGCCGCGCTGTCGCGTTTCGTCTGCCGGCCCAGCAGCTACAAGCCTTGATCGACGACCCGGACCGCGAAGTACGCATGACGGTCGCGGACCGTATCGATCCGGAACACCTGGAGTTGCTGGCTGACGACCCCGACTATATCGTGCGCTTGATGGTCGCCAAACGCCTACCGCCGGGCCGCTTGTTTCGTTTCATCAAAGACGAAGACTTACAAGTACGCAAGCGCGTTGCCGAACGGCTGCCGGAAGTCAGCCTGGGGCTGATGGCTAACGACCGTTCGCCGGATGTGCGGCGCATCGTCGCGGAACGCATGGCGCCGGAAGACGCAACCATGCTGTTAAACGACGAAGATTGGGTTGTGCGCTACACAGCGGCACTAAAGGTCGATCCCGCGCAACTCGCCGCTCTCGCCGAGGATCCGGAACCGGATGTCCGCGAACTGGTAAGGCAACGCTTACATTCAAACTCCACACCTGAAGCCGATCATGACTGAATCAAGACTCAATCTTGCCGGACAAGACATTACCGATTGCTGTAAAAAAATCATCCCCGGCCAAACCGACGATTTGCTGCTCAGCAAACTACAGGCGCTGATTCCCGACCACCCCATCCGCCTGGCTTTGACCGGTGATGAATGGTACCGGCTGGGCGGCGTGGTGGATATGGACGGCAAACGCATCGCCAACGATTTAATCGAATGGGTGGAACGCACCTATCTGGAATGCGGGCAAAACCTGCAAACCCTGATCGATTACACGCTGGAACAAAAACTGATCGCCACCAAACAGACCGGCAAAACCCTGTATTTTGTGGTACAGACCGGCACCAAAGCCGAAGATTTTACGCTGATCGAAATTGACAAGACTCACGAAGTCTCTGATCGAATGCTTGTCGACGAAAACAATCCACCCGACGATCTGGAAGAATTCATCGACCCGCTGCAACCCTTTTGCATCGAGAGCTTCGGCTTTGGGCATTCTCGGTACACCTACCGGCGCAAGACCGATGTCAAGCTGTTCATGGAAGTGATTAACGAGCGACACCCCGGCGAACATCCGGTACAACGCTTCATGGAAGACTGGAACCGCAGCAGCGCCGGCCAGAAGCACAGCATGTCCGAAGACTGGATCATCCGCCCCTACCGGCACACCGGCCGCTTCGGCGAACAAATCGTCAACGTGGAAATCGTCAACACCCACAAAAACAACCTGCCGCATCTGGAAGACTTTGCCGGCAAGAAAGGCAGTGCGTTAAGTAATGTATTGAATCGCTTTGACCGGCAGGCAGGTTATCCGTTTGCCTGGTTTTTTTACATGGTCAAAGGCAAGCTGGTGTCTACTCACAGCGCTGACGCAGTCTACAAGGATATTTCCGGGGATTTTGCTTATTTGCCGGAGCGGGATGAGGCGGTGTTGAGGGATTGGATTTCTACGCCGTATAACGTTTGAGGTGTTGAATTGGCCGTCGTCCTTGCTGGGCGTAGATACTCTGTTCAAAAGCAACAAATTTCATCATTTTTTACTCGGCGATGATGGATTCAGGGATGGCATAAAACCGTGTGTTATCGAACGGCTGATCGTGCTTCAACATGCCATGGATCGCATGCAGTAATTTACGCATGACGGCGCAGACGGCTTGCAAAGGTTTCTTGCCGTTGTCGATCAAATGCTGGAAATACGCTCGCACATGCGGATCGTGCTGTTTGGCACTCAAGGCCGGCATATACAACGCCGAACGAATATGCCGGTTACCGGCCTTGGATAGCCGCATTTTCTTGTGTACGCTTTTGCCCGACTCAAAGGCCTTGGGATCGAGTCCGGCAAACTTGACCCATTCGCGATGCGACAGGTTGGGCGGCAATAGCAGTAGTTCGCCCATCAAGGCAATGGCGCTGGTTTGGGCAATGCCTTTGATGCCGGTCAACAGGTCGAATATTCGTTGCAGTTCCGGATGCTGGTCGATCAACGCCAGCGCCTCGCCAGCCAACGTATCGATGCGTTTTTCCAGCTGACTAATCGCCAATTTGGCATCGCGTAGTAGGGCCTTCGGCGTTTCCTCGGTCGCACTCAGCGCATGTAGATGATTTTTCGCGGCGGCCTTCTGACCGGTTAGCGCGTCGATACGGCGAGCATAGCCGCGCAAAGCCAGCGCTTGATTCGAAGGACGAGTCCAGGCGACGAAATCCATGCGCTCGACATATTCGGCCAAGGTGTTGGCATCGACGGCGTCGGTTTTACTGTTTTTCATCAATACCTTAGCGAAGTGATGCGAAGCCTTGGGATTGACCACCATCACAGGTACACCGACGTCGTGTAGCGCAATAGCAAGATCGAAATGGTAAATACCGGTGGCTTCCAGACAGACCTTGATGCCGGGTAATTTGATCAACTTATTCACCAGACGCGCACGGTCGCTACGAGTATTAGCATATTTTTGCGGGTCGAACGGCTTGCCGTTCTTGCGGATCACTAAAACCAATTCGTCGGCGCCGACATCCACGCCGGCAAACAGGCGATGGACAGATTCAGCGGGGGTGTTGAGCGAGCGGTTCGTCATCATCATTTTTAAATACAGTTTAAAGGGAAGTACACTATTCACCGGTTCCCGACCCTGCACATGCACCTACCTTCCTTGTGTATGCAGGCTCTAAGCCTCGGATACTCCACGGTATGGGTGAATAGGGCGGGGGCCAATCTACACGACAGGCTCTGGTAAACTACCAGTCCTCAGGGTGGGACGGCCTCCCAATGAACAATCACAGCTTAATCGGTTTTTCTGGGCTATCGGTTGTTAAAATTCATCATACAAGGGTGGGCACGGCTTTTTGTGCCCACGCGGTGATGGGTTTAATGTGTCGCTAACGCGAAGGTTGTTTTGTATGTCGGGTCTCGGCCCGACAGCCGAGATACTTTCTTTTGTGTGGCCAAAAGAAAGTATCCAAAGAAAAGGCCACCCGAATGCCGCTTATTCCCTGCGCTCCGAAGCTTTTGAACGGGGTTGCCGAAAGGGGCTTCCTGCCCCTTCGGCAACGTGCGGCATCCCTGCCGCACCCCTTCGGGCTATTCCGTCCAAAAGCTCCGGTGCTCGGCGCGGCATACGGGAGTAAAGCCCTCTCGGGATCAGAATATCAATGCATGATTTGCGTGAGAGCCATAAGTTTTTACAATGGAATACGTTTGCGATCCCTTAGCCTACTTCCAATCCGTAAAGAACGGATCAATTTAGCAACTTCGTCCATTTCGGTAGTGCTCTCAATTTTTGCAGCAAACCCCATTCGCCCTACTACAGCAGGCAAGGAAAAAGTCCAATACAAACTCATCAGCGGATTTATAAATAATTCGCTACCGCTGGTTCGAGATGTCACTTGATGATCCCCAAATTCACCTTTTATCGCGCTAGCAACCGAATTTGTAACAATAGAATGCCTAACGCGCATATTTTTATTAAGGTAATCAACCAATTCCAGGTACCCTCTGCCATCATACATATCCTTGGTTAAAGAAAAAGCGCCCAAATAGCCATCGTCCTTGATTAGTGTCGCAATATTTTCAAGACAGGCGTGGTGATTAACATCGTGGAAATGATCTATTCCAAAACCTACCATCGCCATTAAGCTTTGTTTTACGGCTACGCCGCTGGCAGCAATCATAGAACATGCATCTTCAACAACCGTGCCTATCCCCGGCTCATCCCCAAAAATCAGACTATCGGTGCCACCATCAACCAATACCAGCGTATCGATTTGATGACGCTCGACTATTTCGGCGTAAGCACTTCTCAACGGTAAGACGCCAATTTCATTCGAAAACGCATACATTGCCGACTCTTCTCCCCGAGACGACAACCACTCCAAAATGCACCTCTCTGGAAAATACGGCAAGTCGGCAGATTGTTTATTGACAAGAAAAGCGCCAGGGCAAATTTCTTCGCAATTCGTTAAGCCAAGCTCTGTAAAAGAGAGATTAGCCATCGTGACTTGCTTACCAAGGCGACGCAAATATAGGTAGATGGGGACACCACTGACAATATCAAATCCTCCGCCAACCCCAGCAATTAAAAAGCGTTGTCCATTTGCCAACGCATCGAAAAATGGAATGTTCACATAAAACCTTTGGCTTAGTGATGTAGGACCGTCCGATTAAGGCCGTAAGTTGCAATGGGTAGGGCGTCAATAGGCGTAGCCGTATTGCGCCGTATGTTGGCTTTAAATCATTCGGCGCATTACGCTGTCGCTAATGCGCCCTACAAAATTTCATACAAAATAATCTGTCGAGTTCGGCGCGGGGTTTCTCCCGTATGCCGCGCCGAGCACCGGAGCTTTTATCGAGATCAGCCCGAAGGGGTGCGGCAGGGAGAGCCTGCCCCGCTTTTTCGGGCATGCCGCACGTCGGCGGAGGGGCTGGGAAGCCCCTTCTGCCGACCCTCGATAAAAGCTTCGGCGCGCAGGGAATAAGCGGCATCCGGGTGTCGTTTCTTTTGGGTACTTTTCTTTGGACAAGCAAAGAAAAGTACCTCGGCTGTCGGGCCGAGACCCGACGTTAAAACCAGCCGTCGCGCCAGCGACACAAAAAACAAACCTCAATCACCAGCTGTCTTAAACCGCGCCGCCGCCCCCAGCAATCCGGTAACAAAAAACGCCGTCCCCACCAAGGTAAAACGCAAATTCAGCTTCTCAATCGCCAAATCGTCCGTCGCGTACAGCATGAAAATCACCGCAATCCCGCCCCAGGCCAGAAAGCCCAATACGGCGGAGAGGATGGTTTTACTCAGGGCTTCGGCTTCGCTGGCCGGCGCGTCCATCCGGTAGGCGACGAAACCGCAAATCAGCGCCGGCATAATCCCCCAGCGGGCGTGATCGAGGAAACTATCCAGGAAATTGAAATCATCCCGGCGATAAAAGGTTAACTCCAGGATAAAGGTCGAGATGGTGGTACTGACCAGGAAGCAGACGAACATGATCGCCATGTAAAAGCCGTAATTGTGCTCGGCGGGTTCCTGTTGATGGCGGAATGCGATGCTCCGCAAAGCAAAAACCAGTGTAATGGGCACCACGTAAATGGCGATTGAATAGGCTATCCAGCGCAGGGTGGTATAGCTAAAGTGCGGTAACGGTTTGTCCGGAAACAGAAACACGTTGTGCAACGCCACCGACACTTCCCGCCCCAAAATCACGCCAAACGCCGTCGCTGCGGCGAATATCAGCAGGTATTTATAAGTGTGCTTCAAGCGCGCTTCGTGCACATTGCCGCCGAGTTTTCTGACCGTCTCCCACATGTCGTTTTCGCTGGGACTGCCGAATACCACCGCCGCCGCCAGCAATCGGCACAGCAGTCCGGTCAGTCGGTCCAAATCCTTCAGCAAGTTGACCGTCTTGGTGTAATGCGGCTCGGCTTCTTTCCAAATATTCACTTTTTCCGACATTGCATTATAGGAGATGCAAATCTCGCCCCATTTCAGCGAAGGCTCGCTGAACAAGCGTCGGTACGAAGATTGATCGGCATAGTGCTGGATTTGGTCGAACAGCAGGCTGTTATGCGCCCATTTGTATTCGACCGTGGCACCGGATTTATCGAAATCGCCGGCGTCGATGCTTTGCACCAACAGCCGATCAGCGATTTGGGCTTTTATCTTGTCGTCCGCCGCCGACAGCCGGGATTTGATCAGCGCGTTATACACTTCGACGGCTTTGGTCGGAATCGCAAAAGCGTCGTGAATACTATCCCGTAAAATCAACAACGGATTAAATGGGCTTTCCCAAGCGACGAAAAACAGCATGATGCCGGCAGCAATTAGCGGGAACAGTTTGTTACCATCCAGACCGTAGAGCAGATTCACCAGCTCACCGGCGCGTAAATGACTAACGATCAGCGTTACCAACGGCTCCAGCGGCAGCCATTGCCAAGTCAGCAATAAAAACAATCCTGCCATCAACGAGCAGTAAAGGACAATCCCGCTCCAGTATGTACTGCGCCGGATAAAGTACTGCGGCAAGGTCGGTTCCGCTCCGAGCTGGACTCGGCGCTTTTGAAACGAGCGGTAAGCCAAAAACCCGGCGGCCAGAGTGCCGAGCAACAGAATCAGAAAATTGATCAGAAATTCGATGGTCATTGTTCCAACGTGATTATGCAAAGTTTGGGAAAGCGGCCATGCCGGCTGACGGCCATTCTAAAGCAAAGCCTCGCGTTTTAGCGAAGGCAATTGGTCGAGCCGGTTGGAATCGGTAGCAACAGGGTTGCCCTGCATCGCAGGTGTATGAACGGGGTTGGCGTGTCAGGCAGACAAGGCCAGCGAATCTTCCAGCGCGATTTCCAGCTCGGCCAGCATAATCTCCGACAGGCCAAGCCGACCGGCTTCCTCGCTGCTGGAGATCACCAGATCGGGCTGCGGCCGCGGCGCAATACCCAGTTTGTAGGCCACCATGTCAGCTACGCGCACCAACAGTTCCACTGTGCCGGTATGTTCGGTGGCCGGCTGGTGATGGTTGGCGGCAACCGTACGATAGGTTTCCGGTAAATTCCATTCTTGCAGCAACCATGCTCCTTTGCTCTCGTGCTGGCGAATGATCAGTTCTCGCTGCAAATCGGCAGGTAAATTTAGATTGAGGTCCTTGGCCGCCAGATCTTCCAAGCAGCGCAGCAGCAACAGTTCACCAATGTCGTGAAACAGGCCGGCCATGAAAGCTTCTTCCGCTATCGTCTGGAACGACAAACGCTTGGCCAGCCATTCAGCGCCCAAGGCTACCGCGACGCTATGCTGCCAAAGTTTGACCATGTATTGCTGAGTGGCGGCATCTTTTGCCGCAAACAAGCCTTTCTGCGCAACCAAAGTGGCAATCTGGACGATGCGCGGCAAACCCAAGCGGACCAGAGCGTCCTTGACCGTGTTGATTGATCCCAAGCCGGCATAGAATGACGAGTTGGCAACGCGCAAAATCTGGCTGGCTAAACTGGCGTCCATCGCCAATTGTTTGGCAATCGCGTCCAGCGAGCGATTTTCGTCTTGCAAGGCCAAACGCAGCTCGGTTACTGCCCGCGGAAATACCGGTAAGGCACTGGCTCCCGAGGTAATGGCCTCGTCTATCAATTCGGAAAGCGATTTTTCACTCATAAGATTGGATTGTATTATTGGCTCATCGACTGCCCAACAAGCGGCGCAGTTCGTATAAAGGGCGGGGTTTTCCAAAACGCGGCAGATTGCGGATCACTTCCTGTAACGAGGTAGCACCGGCGGCGGCTTTCACCAAACCATCCTCTAGCAGCGTAACCAAACCCGCCGTCTCCAGGCTCACCCGCCGGATTTCATAGGAGGTTTTGCGCTGCAATATCGCATCTTTGACCAATTCGTTCATCGACAATAGTTCGAACACGCATACCCGGCCGGAATAACCGGTAAACCGGCACTTTTCGCAGCCCTTGCCCAACAAAAATTGAGCGCCGGCAATGTCATCCGGCGTCACATTCAGCCGGCGCAGCAAAGCCGGATCGGGCTTGAACGGTTCGGCACAATGCCGGCACACTCGGCGCAACAGGCGCTGGGCGACTACCGAAACCACGGTCGAAGAAATCAGAAAAGCCTCGATTTCCATGTTCAGCAGCCGCAGCAAGCCGCCGATGCTGTCCTCGGTGTGAAATGTGGTCAACACTTTGTGGCCGGTCAGGGCCGCCTGGATCGCGGTATCCGCAGAAAACTTGTCGCGGATTTCACCGAGTACGATGATGTCCGGGTCCTGGCGCACGATGTGGCGCAGGGTTTCTTCGTAAGTCAGATTGATCTTCGGATTGATCGAACATTGCGCGACACCGTCGATAACGTATTCGACCGGGTCTTCGGCGGTAACGATGCTGACTTCCGGGGCGTTCAGGTAATCCACTGCGCTATACAGCGTCGTGGTTTTACCCGAACCGGTCGGTCCGGTGATAATGACAACACCGGTCGGTACGTCTAGCGAATCTTGAATAAAGCGTTCCAGCATCATGGGCGCCATGCCCACTTCGTGTATGTCCAGCAATTCTGTCTTGCGGTTCAATAGCCGCAACACGATTTTTTCGCCGTTGATGGTACTGAAAAATGAAGCGCGCATATCGATCACGCGATTGCTGCTAGCCTGTTCGAACATGACCCGACCGTCTTGATGCCGGCGCTTTTCGGCAATATCGGCGCCGGCCATCACTTTAATCCTACTAATCAAGGCCTGGGCAATTTCGACCGGAAAGTCCCGGTAGTGCACCATTACACCGTCAATCCGTTGCCGCACCCGGACCTTATGCTCCAACGGTTCGATATGTATATCGCTGGCTCCCTGGCGTATCGCGTCTTCAAAGATCCGGTTGGCAACCGCGACCGCCGACTGCTCGCCGACGGCTACTTTTTCGGCGCCGGTATTACGCTCGTAATTGAGCAGAAAACGCATGATCTGCGAATACCGCCCCACCGCCGGAATGATCTCGGCGCCCAAGACGTGCCGAGCCATCTCGATGGCGTTTTGATCCAGCGGGTCGCCGAAAGCCACCAATACGCCGTCCATTTGTTTTTCGATAGGCAAAAAACAATGCTTGTTGGCGGACTTTAACATCGGCTTGGTCATCAGCGTCTGATCGATCACGGCAGTACTTAAATCGATAACCGAAATCCCCATCAGGTCCGCCAAAACCTCGAGCATTTTCATTTCTGATATCAGATTACGTTCCACCAGAATTTCGCCCAGGCGTTTGCGCCCTGCTTTTTGCCGTTGCTCGGCCAGCGCCAAATCCAGGTCGGTGTTGGTGATGTACCCGAACTCCACCAGGAACAGGCCTAACTTGACTTTGACCGGGTGGTTACGAAACAACTCGACCAGTTGGTTGTGGGTGACATAACCCAGATCGCAAAGCACCAACAAAATCGGCTTTGGCGACTCCAGTTTGCCTTGCACCCGCAAGGCGTATTTCAGTTTTTCGGCATCGATCAGGCCCTGATCAACCAATAGGCCCAAGAAGTTTTCTGTGAAGCTTTTGCCGGAATCACCAGCGTTGCTGTTGCTTATGTTCATTGCCGCGTAATCGTCGTTGTCCAGCGGAGCGAAAAGAAAGGGGGCATGCTATCAACAGGTGTTGGAGGACGGATCATAGTCTATACAGCGCTAGGTAAACGAATTTTAAGCCGCGACTAAAGTCGCCAGGCCTTACGCCACCCTGCGCGCCACCTACCAGCAGACTAACAACAAACACGAGGGGGGGCTTCGAACGAAGACGAGAAACCGAGACAAACAAAATCAAGAGATCTCCCGCCTGCGCCGTCTGATACTTTCGTCCTTGAACCGAAGGTTCAAGTGGAAACCAAATCCAGTCAATCAGGCTTCCTGAATAAACAGGCATGCGCACCATGAATGGCAAAAAGTTTCCGGGGTAAAAACAGGTTCAGGAAACACCCAGTACTGCTCGAACGCCGCAGGAGATTGGACTGATAGTCTACCGGATGATTTACGAATTTTCCAAAACGTTTTCTATTTTGCTGCGCAAATCAGCCAAGCGTTGACCAATATCCAAACTGCCGTTGGCTTCGTTCTTGTTGGATGCCGTCAAGTCGTGAGCCAAGTTCAAGGCGGCCAGCACGGCGATGCGGTCGGTGCTGCTGACTTTGCCGGTGTCACGGATTTTGCGCATCTGCCGGTCAAGTTCCCGGGCAGAGTTGATCAACCCCTCTTTTTCATCGGCGGCACAGGCGATTTTATATTCCTTATCCAGGATATTCAGTGAAACGGGCTGGACGGCTTTACTCACGAATCATGCTCCATGGCTTTCAAGCGGGCAATCATCGCTTCCACTCGGGTTTTGGCCAACGTGGTTTTTTCCAGCAACTTGGCTTTTTCCTTAACCAAGGCATCCTGTTTAACTTTCAAGGACTTATTCTCGCTTTTGACTTGATTGAATTGGGCAATGAGCGTATCCAGTTTCGCTTCCAATGCTTCCAGTTCGGTTGATGGATCTTTTTCTGTTTGAGACATAGCAAGAGTATGGGCCGATATGACGTTATAATCATCGTAGATGGTTAAGAATGTTAGCATAAGCCATGTTATTAAACAGCTTTATATAGGAAACGCAGCCCAGATGACCTACCGTTCGGTTGAAGAAATTTTAGAGCAACATGACGCCGACATCGGCGCTGCTGAGGCGCATGGTATCGCCACCGGCATGCTCTGCGTCGAAATCCGCGCCGATGCGGAAAACTGGCTACGGGAACTCATTGACGACGAGCAACAGTTGATCGACGAAGACAAAGCGCTGCTGCATGGTGTGTTCGAAAGAACCCGAGTATTGCTGGAAAATCAAAACGACGATTTCGCCTTCGATTTGCTGATGCCTGACGACGACGATCCGTTAGACGAACAAGTGGAAGCCCTTCGCTGTTGGTGCCAGGGCTTTTTATTCGGCGTCGGTTATGCGCAAACCGGCGCCGACTGGCCGGGCGATACCGCTGAAGTGATGCGCGACATGATAGAGCTGACCAAAATCGACACCGACGTCGGCGATGAAGACGACGAAAATGCCTTGGTAGAACTGCGCGAATATGTGCGCGCCGCCGTGTTTACCGTCCGCGATCAATTTGCCGAACTCGGCCCATCGCAAACGCATTAATCTAAGTAGATCGACCATGAAACAAAGCGAATTCAAAAAACGCCGCGCCAGCCTGATGAAGCAAATCGGCAAGGGCAACATCGCCATCATTGCCAGCGCCCCGCAGCGCACCCGCAACCGCGACGTCCACTACCCGTTCCGTCAAGACAGCGACTTTTATTATCTGACCGGCTTTAACGAAGCCGAATCGATGGCCGTGTTCATCCCCGGCCGTGAGCAAGGCGAATATATTCTGTTCTGCCGCGAATTCGACGAGAAAAAAGCGCAATGGGAAGGCGCCCACGCCGGCCTGGAAGGCGCCACCAAACATTACGAAGCCGACGATTCGTTTCCGATTGACGATCTGGACGACATCCTGCCCGGCATGCTGGAAAACAAAAGCAAAGTGTTCTACCCGATGGGTAAGGACAGCGACCTGGACCACAAACTGCTGGAGTGGATCAACCACATCCGCAAACAATCCCGTTCCGGCGTCACTGCACCGGGCGAACTGGTGTCGCTGGAACATATTGTCCACGAAATGCGCTTATTCAAAAGCGCGGAAGAACTAAAACTGATGCGCCGCGCCGGCGAAGTATCGGCCAAAGCGCATATTCGCGCCATGCAAGCCTGCAAACCCGGTTTGTACGAATACCAAATCGAAGCCGAGCTGATCCACGAATTTATCCAGGACGGTCTGCGCGCGGTGGCTTATCCGTCCATCGTCGCCGGCGGCAAAAACGCCTGCACGCTGCATTACGTGGAAAACAAGGACAAACTCAACAAAGGCGATTTGCTGCTGATCGACGCCGGCGTGGAATGTGACCATTATGCCGCCGACATCACCCGCACCTTCCCGGTGTCCGGCAAGTTCAGCGAACCGCAAAGGTTGTTGTACCAATTGGTGCTGGATGCCCAAGCCGCGGCGCTGGCCGAAATCAAACCCGGCAATCCCTGGAACAACGCCCACGACGCCTCGGTGGAAACCCTGACCAAAGGCCTGATCGAACTGGGCCTGTTAAAAGGCAAACCCAAAAAACTAATCAAGGATGAAAAATACAAACAGTTTTACATGCACCGCATCGGCCACTGGCTGGGCATGGATGTGCATGACGTCGGCGATTACAAGATCAAGGACGAATGGCGATTGCTGGAACCGGGCATGGTGTTAACCGTGGAACCGGGCCTGTATGTGCCGGCCGATTGCGAAACAGTGGATAAACAATGGCGCGGCATCGGCATTCGCATCGAAGACGATGTGTTGGTAACAAAAGACGGTCATGAGATACTGACTGGCGGCGTGCCAAAGTCGATAGCGGCCATCGAAGCGTTAATGCAATCGAGCTAGCGTGACGGAGAAATTCGATATGCCAACCATCAGCATGTTTTATGGCGTCGTCATTTGTTTGTATTTCTTCGACGATGAGCGCCATAAACTTCCGCATATCCAAGCCAAATATCAAGACTACAATGCCTCGTTCTCCATAGCCGACGGCGCATTACTTAGCGGCGATCTGCCGGTTGCCAAATCCAGGCTGCTGCAGGCTTGGATTGAAATTCATCGGGAATCTTTGTTAGCCGATTGGAACTTGGCGATCAGTGGCGAAAAACTCTTCCCTATCGATCCTTTACGCTGAAGGAAGGTCATTATGGAATCCGTGATTCAAGTGCAACCTAAAGACAACTATAAACTGGAACTTTGGTTCGATAACGGCGAGCACCGCTTGTTCGACATGTCCCCTTATCTGAATAAAGGCGTTTTCATTAAACTTAAGGACCGCTCACTATTCGATCAAGCCTATGTCGGACTGGGTACCGTGTGTTGGCCGGGTGAGCTAGATGTCGCGCCGGAAACGCTTTATGATCGATCCGTAGCACTGGGCTAAAGCAGATGCAACACGATTTCGACCTGATCATAGTCGGCGCCGGCCTGGCCGGTAACTGTCTGGCCCTGGCGCTGAAAAACAGCGGCTTGAAGATAGCCCTGGTCGAAGCCAATAGCCGCGAGCAACTGCGTCATTCGCCGGCCGGCGACCGCGCCTTGGCTTTGGCGGCCGGTACCGTGGAACTACTCAACGACTTGGCCGCCTGGCGCGGCGTGGCCGATAAAGCCACCGCCATCAAACACATCCATGTCTCGGACCGCGGCCACTTCGGTAAAACCCGGCTAGCCGCTGAAGATCAGGGCGTGGAAGCTTTAGGTTATGTGATCGTCGCCCGCGACATCGAACAACACATGGCCGATCTGGTCGAGAAAACCGACACGGTGTGTCTGTATCAAACCCGGGTAACCGGCTTAATGTCCGGCCGCGATGCGGTCAACGTCAGTTTGAAACAGCATGACGGCAGCTCGCTAAATATCAGCGCCCAATTGCTGATCGGTGCCGACGGCGGCAATTCCACGGTGCGCAAGCTGCTGGAAATACCGCAGCAAGTCACCGAATACGGCCAGACCGCACTGGTCACCACCGTACAATCGGCGCTCCCACACCGCAACATCGCCTTCGAACGCTTCACCGAATTCGGCCCCTTGGCCTTGCTGCCGGTAGCGGGTAAACAATCGGCCGTGGTGTGGACGCGCACTCACGAACAAGCGGAAACCCTGATTAACGTCAGCGACCGCGAATTTCTTGCCGAACTGCAAAACTGCTTCGGTTATCGCTTGGGCGAACTGAAATTGGCCGCGCCGCGCCGGGCGTTTCCGTTAAGCCTGATCCGCGCCGAAAGCATGGTTTCCGGGCGCACAGTCATCATCGGCAATGCGGTGCATCAACTGCATCCGGTCGCCGGCCAAGGTTTTAATTTAGGGATACGCGATGTGGCCTTATTGGCGGAAATGCTGATCGATCAACACGAACGCGATGGCGATTTGGGCGATGCCCGCCTGCTGAAAAACTACAGCCGGCAACGCCAACAAGACCACGGTAAAACCATAGGCTTTACCAATAGCGTGGTGAAGCTGTTCTCCAACGACAATCTACCGCTGGCCGCAGTCCGCAACGCCGGTCTGACTATGCTAGACCACCTGCCGTTTGCGAAAAAACTACTGACGCGGCATGCGATGGGCTTGGCGGATAGACTGCCAAAAATCGGCGAACGCAAATAAACCCAAACCGCGCTACCTCACGCAAAAAAACTTAGCCAAATCGCCGCCATCAGGCTGGCTAAAGTCAAAGCAGCGGAGATAACGCGGGCAACAGGCCTGGGACGTGTAGCCGTCCATACCAACAGCGTCGAATACGCAGCGACCGGCAGCAGGAAGCTCAGCAAAATCATCATTAACGCCCGCCCCGGCGCACAAGCTTCGTTGCAGATTAATGTCCACTGCTTCCATAAGCCGACTCCCAAAGCAATTGCAAGAATGGCACCTGCTAGGTGCAACAGCCGTCTAAAACTGATTTGAACCTCCCGGAACAAAATTTGGCGCTTAATACCGACATGGAATGCGGCTTTCGCGTTTCGTGCGAATTGTAGCCGTAGGTCATATTGCCGCGGAAGCGGTTATGTGACATTCAATACTCGCTTCGGTGTATGTCAAGGAACGCTAACGCGCACCCTGACCCACGAGGCCCCATTTAACCCGGAGCCGCGTTTTCGCGGTGATCGGGTCGAACGGCTCGTTGGGCCGGTCTACCGATGATAAATTTGGATACTGTTGTGATTAGACTTTGCTGCAAGTCTGACCAACTATCTGGATCCGCAGACATATGGTGAAAATAGTAGGAGAACTCGCCATCTGTGAACAAATGCGTGCATTGAAACTCGCTTCCCTCAAAGCAATGCACGAGCGTGTTCACTCTTCCGTCCGGGCCTAGACGGTAGTACTGAATTCGCGGCGAGTGCGATGATCGAGACAAGATCCGCTCTTTGATTAACCCTTTGTGTTGTCCGAGGGCTTCGATTTGGTTCTCCGTCGAAGCCTTGTCGAGCCAGCCTTCCAGCTTACCGTCGAAGCCAATGGTTATACCAACATAGTTGCACGGCGCCTCCCCGCATTGATATGACTTTTGCGGGGCAAACGTTGGCGAAAGCGCCGCGATAGCGATGTGCGCAGGAGATTTGAAACTAACCAGTGGCGCATACTCGCTTGGAATCGAAAACTGATACCCAAGAAATCGAAAATTCGATCCTGCCGCTCCCGGCGCTCCATACAGGCCCACTTTGCGCAGAAAGTGTCTAGCTGGCTCACAGTAAATCGGCGGCTCGCCGAAAGCGCCTTCTATAAATTGGTTCTCCATATACGACCAATGATAAAGAACGGGCTGATCTGGGTTGCCGATAACCAGCACGGCGTGGTTTATAGTTCCGTTGCTTCTCATGTAGAGACCGGCCAGTTCGATCAAGCCTCTGATACTTTTGTACTCTGAGCCCCCAGTAGCGATCTGAATGCAGTAAGGAAATGTTGATGCTGCCTCCTCGGCGCTCGATTTCGCCGATTGCATCACATAAAGGGAATAAGCGGCTAGTGCAGTAGCTGCCGCGGCGATGATGATCAAGACGTTTCTGACCATCACTCTAGAGTCCAACCTTCGAGCTAAGCGGCCCGCGGGGGCAGGGCTTAGGTATCACCGCAAGTCCCCGGGTACGAGCGAGTAGACCAAGGCATTGTGCGGCTTGCCTTGAAAGTAGAGACGGCTCCTCGCTTCGCATTCCAGTTTGGCACCGAGCGACTCAGCCACCCGTTGGCTTGCTTTGTTGTGAGTAAGCACGACAATTTCAAGGCGGGTCAGGCCCAGTTGACTGAATCCAAGTTGTGCCGAATGGTGGGCTGCGAACCTAGCGACTCCCTGACCAGTATGCCGCGAGCTCACCCAGTAACCGATATTGCCAATCCGGTAGGCTCGGTTGATGTGGTTGACGCCTGTCCCGCCAATCACTGCGCCTGAGACAGCATCGAAGATGCCCAAAGGATACTCGGCATCTGCTTCCCAGAGTTGCATGGTAGTCTTGATCCAGTTTTCCGCATCCAGCGGTGTATAGTCCTTAGAGCACCATGGCATCCAGTAAACGAGTTCATCAATAGACTCGCGGACGGCTGAATAGAAGGCCCCGGCATCTGAGAGCTCGAGCCTGCGAACGATGTATTTGGGAGCGTCGGACATTGTGATGCTTAACAAGTAATTCAAAGTTCCGTATATCACCCAAACACGTGCTTAGCAATAAGTCAGAATGAAGTGCAACGAAAACTGGAGTATTTCCAAAGAGCGCCTGGATTACGCTCCGCTTCATCCAGGCTACTTTGACTAACTCCTACGCCGCCTAAGCACCACCCAAACCCCACCGATCATCGGCCAAACCATCCCCGGTAACGGCACAGCGGCGACCGGGTTGATGGTGAGCGGCGCTGTGTTTGCAGACAAGCCGTCACCCCCGGCATCCGCCAAACCGTTAATCAATAAACCAAGCTGACTGCTACCACCGCTCAGCACCTCGAAACGGATGATCGCCAACGTAAAGCTATCGGCTTGCAGGGCTTGTAAATCCGCCGCGTTGTCCAAGGACGATTCGAACAAATTCAGCACTCCCGGACCCAGCACATCGGCGGCGGTACTGTTGCCACCCAAGTCAAACACATCCAATTCGTCACCCAACACCGGATCGCCGAAAACCACACCGGCAAAGGCCAAACGTGTTGGGTCAAACTGAATATTAAAATCATAAGTTCCTAGCGCAGCGTCGCCCAAACCGGAAATGGTCAAACCGATTTCAATGGCGTCGGCGGTTTGGCTAAGGGGCATGAAATGTAAATCAATGGCCGCATCGGCCACACCGCCGGCGGCGAATAATGCTATACCGACCAGGCCTGCTTTGAATTGTTTCATCATCGTTGTTAGTCCTATATTCAGCATCCCGGATTCCCGCGTGCACGGGAATGACGGGATACTTTCGGGTTCTTAAGTCTGGCTGGAAAAAATCGATTACCGGCCGTTTGGGTCAAGCCCGCTTAAACTGCGCAACGCAGCCGGGTGCAAAGCAAAGTCAGCTTGCGCACATCCAATGCGTTGATCACGCCGTTTTTATCCAGATCGCGGGGATCGTTTACGCCGGTAGCCGGTTGGTTGCGGGCCGAAATGACCAGGTTCAAATCCAGTTGATCGACATCGCGATCACCGTCCAGATCACCCTTCACCGAGATGTTCTCGCAGCTATCCGGTAGATGATTGAAGTTGGTATCGCCGCTGACCCGGTTTTGAATATCCAGCACGTCCGATTTGCCATTGTTATTGCAATCCGGAAACACGTTCAGGTAATACACATCCTGCTCGCCGTGGTAGGTGGCGGTGTAAGCAATGTGCGCGCCGTTGGCGTCGGAGACTAACTGGGTGTAATCGCCCATTTTGTCGCTTTGCCGCTCTTCGCCGTTCACGATGTTATACGGCAGATGCGTATTGAACACCGGCGTGACCGCCTGATTTTTGCTCCAGGTTACGCCGCCGTCCCAGGAGTAGGCGTAGTAAAGCTGCGAATAGCGGTACGGCGCGCTGCCGCTGCCGTTGCGGGTGTCGTACCACACCGCGTCGAGGCGGGAGTTGGCCGCCACGCCCAGCATCGGGAACCATTGGTAAGCGTTGGCGGCGGGTGGATCGTCATTCACCCGCACCGGCGCCGACCAGGTAGCGCCGCCGTCACTGCTGCGCACGAAATGAATATCCTGCGGATCGTCGCCAGTTTGCCAGGCATAGGGGGAGACATGCGCCAGCAAGTAAATATTGCCGCGCAACGGCCCGGCCGATTGATCGGCGGCAATTTGCACATCGCCGTCGCCGCCCAGCGGGTTGGGCAACTGCAAACTCGGCGACAGGAACATCATGCTGTTGCCGCCCATATCGACCTTTTGCGCGGTAAAGGTGGGTGAAGCGGCGGGATCTTTGGCATCAACCGATTTCAGGAAATAGTGCCCGCTACGCACTATGCCCAAGGCACTGACGGACAAAATCGTTTCATCGACGCCGAATAGATAAACCTCGCCTTCCGCGCCGATGGTCAGCCGACCAAAGCCAAAGTTTGCCACCGGCAATGCCGCATCCGGTTCTTGATAACTGACACCGCCGTCCGTGGATCGGATGAAATATTTGGGGACATAATTTGGATCGGGGTTACTGTCGGCCGGCCGCCGCCAGGTGCTGTAAATATGCCCGTCGCTGGGACCGCCGGTTTTATCGATGGCCAGCCAGTTCTTGTCGCCTTTAAACTGATACACGGGTTCCGACCAAGTCACGCCGCCGTCGCCGGATTTAAACACCGAAGTGCTATCCGATACCGCCAAAGACTGGTAATAGAAATTGCCCAAGGCATCGACCTCCAACACCGGATCGGTGCGAGTTTGCAGTGGTAAGGCCGGCAGCATGCCGGTAGTCCAACTCGCGCCGCCGTCAAAGCTATAGGCATAGCCGCCGTGTTTGACGGCAGTGGGCGGTGAATCGAACTTACGCCAGCCCACGACAATATTGGCGGGATTTAGCGGATTCAAGGCCAGCGTCGGTTCGTTGCCTTTGTCGCCGGCGATGTTTTGCCCCTCCGCATCGACATTGACTTGATGGCTACGGTACTGTCCAAAGCTTATTACCGGGGAAGGCCCTGCCTGCGCGGCTGTCGTCAATGTCAAACCGATGCCTAAGCCTGCCGCGATTTTTACCAGCCTAACGTTACGGAAAAAGGGTGTACGCCATTCGCCAGGGGCAGTTAGCGGCCGAATCAATCCTGCAACTTCATCCCGTTTCATCACACGATCTCTCTTTTAGAACGACCATTCAGAACCAATCCCGCCAAGCCACTGGCAAATAGCCATACCGTCATCGGCACCGGTACGGCCGCCGGCGTTTCTCCCGACACCACGGTGGTTTGGAAGCTGAAAGTACCAATGCGCGTATCGCGCAAGCGGGCGTCGCGAGCGCCCAGATGATCGAAGCCCCACCCTAACCCAAGATTGCCGTTAAGGCTTAACGTATTCCCGACTATTGCGGTTGTGACATCAAACAACTCAAAACCGCCCGCATCGAAACCGATGTGATTGGTAATCACCCAACCGGAACGCCCCGGCGTCGCCGCTTCAAGAGCCGGATCGTATTCCAAGGTCATATCGCCCAACAACACTCTATTGGTCGGCGGATCGACGTCCACTCTAAAACGCATGACACCGCCTAACCCGATGCTACCGCTGGCAGTGCCGAACAAATTGCCGGGCTCGAACGCGAAAGTGGTATTTCTGTTCTGCCGCCCGCCCGGATTAACTATCGGACTCAGCCCGTTGACGCTAAATTGCAACCCGGTTGCCGGAATTTCATCGGCCACCATATCGTATAAATCCGGCGTATTGCCGTCTCGCAGTTCAACAAAGGTTTTTGATGCCGCCGAAGCGTCGTAAAACTCTTCCAGATAAATAGAAGGCCGACAGCAAATCGGAAAGTCTGCGGTGGGCGTGTCCGGATAGTCATTCACATCGACGCTGGCGATTAATACATCGCGGTTGAGGTTAAGGACTAGCGCACCGCCGCTGACTGTGGCGGCTTGGGCTTGGCTGATCGACAATACACCGAAAACGGCTAATAGCCAGGCGGATGATCGATGATTATTGATTTTCATAATGTCACACTCCTTGAAAGATATGGCCTACGGCCTATGCCGATAAAGCCCAAAAAGCCGCTAGCGAATAACCAGACCGCAGCGGGTAGCGGCACCGCCGATACCTGTCCGCAACCGGCATAGGCACCCGTGCCTAAACAGAAACTGCCGACATCAACCAGTTGCGCGCCTTGCAACATGCCGGCGTTTTCCGGCGACATGAGTAAATCGCCACTCAACTGCCAGTTTTCGGCGTTGCTAAAGCTCAGGCTCAGGTTGTTTAAGTCATACACCGCCATCGTGAAATAAATGTTATTAGCTAGGTACCAACCGGTGCGGCCCAAAGTTTGCCGGTTGGCATCGTAAAGCAGCGAAAAATCGCCGTTGACCAAGCCGGCTCCAGTCGGCGGCCAGTTCGGCGCATAAAAACCCTGCACGCCGGTCATGCCCACTTGTGCCCCGGCCACGCCGGCCAGCGTGATGGTATCGATGGCAAAATCGGCTGATGTGGCTTTGACGTAACGCTGGCTGGCTTGCGGACTGGGATCGCTACCGATAGCCGTCAACTCGAACACCTGATTCAGTCCGGAAATCTCGGTGGTATTGAGTTGGCTAAGCAAATGGTCGCCGGTGTTGGCCGGATTATCAGCATTGGACGTTGCCGTACTCCAAAACGTCGACAAGTAATAGCCCCCGGCATAAGGTGCCAGCGCATTGCGGTCCAGGTTCATCGTAAACGTACCGCCGGATGGCGCATTCAATGTCGCGGCGTCGGCGCTTGCTGAGGCCATTCCCATACCGATGGCTAGCATCGCCCGCACCACCAAAGCGGGATAGCCACAGTTTTTGTTGATCTTCATAAAATCCCTATCAGCGGATGGTCAGAATAAGCCCTCTCCCTGCCTAAATACACAAGCGGCCGTAGTCGACGGCATGCGGGCACGAAGAGGGATTTATTGCCGAAAGTCCGGGCCCGAAGCGAATCTTGGCGACCGCCCCAAGCCCACTTTGCGAGTTAAGCCGCGACCGAGGCTTTTCTACGACTTGCACCCAGCAAGCCCAGCAGCCCGCTGCCGAACATCCAGACCGCCGCCGGTACCGGTACCGCCGATGGCGCCGTGCTGGGCGCCAGGCTAAAAGTACCGACCACGGCATTGGTATTGGCGCCAACCAAACCGGCCCACAAACCGGTCCATTGCAAATCGCCGCTCAGTAGTAATTCGCCATTGCTGCTTAGCGACTCGGAGACGTTGGTCAGCTTCAAGAAATTTTGGTAGCCAAAACCGGTATCGTAGGTTTTGATATTCCAGGTGCTCCCGGTTTTTACCAGGCTAAAGTCGTAGGGCGTCAAAATGCCGCTGCCGCCTTGGCTGGTCAATAACCAGGCGCCGCTCAGACCGATTTGACCGACCGAGGTATTGCCGGCGTCCATCGTCGTGGCTTGTTCGGTGCGACCATAGGGACCGGCAGCCGGATAGCTGTTGGTCGTGGTGTTGGCGTTAACCGCAAACGACATCGCGGTGCTGGCGGTTGCCGATAGCGTCGTTCCGCCGGTGGTTGCACCGGTGATGCCCAGTAAATTATCGCTGGCGCCCCAATGTTTCGCGACAATCCAGCCATTCGGATAGCCACTGCCGACATTCACCGATGCCGCCGCAAAAGCGGCATTGTTGATGGTAATGGTGGCATCGCCGCTGACTTGTGCAGCACTGGCTGTAGCAGGCGCCAAAACGGCGGTCAATGCGCTGAAGGCGAGCAGGCCGGCGCTTGCCCATTGAGTGCGGTTGTAGTGCAAGATTGTCATTTTTTATTCCTTAATAAATTACGGTTAAAGTTAATCTGCAAATCGCCAACCCGAATTTCGGGTCTTAAACTGGCAGGTAACCCGGCTGTCTTAATCTCCAAGACCCGTGGCTTTCCGGCTCCGTCTCGCGGCGGATGTGGCATGTTTGTCGCGGTCCTTACGACATCACTCTAAATCCCTGAGTGAGGTACTCCTGAAAAACTCCTGTGGCAAATAGTTAACGACGGCATCAGTACTTGATTGAAAAACTTAGAAACCCGGCGCGGCCGGCTGCCGGCGCTACCCGGCCTTCGAAATAGCCGTAGGGCTGAAAATAATCCTCATGGCTGAGATTTTTGACCGTGGCCGCCCATTGGAAACGCCCGGTTTCGTAAGCCAACGCCGCGTCGAAGCTGTGGTAGCCGGCGGTTTTAAAGCGATTGTTATTGGATAAATAAGCGCCGGCGCGGGCGTACACGCCGAAGCCCAAGCTAAAACCTTGCAACTCATTCTGCTGAAAACGGTAATGCGCCCAGAGCCGCCCGGCATCTTCCGGGACTTGAGCCAAGCGATTGCCGGCAGCCACCCCGGCTTTGTCGTCCATGAAGCGGGCGTCGGTATGCGCATAGTTCGCCAGCACGCTGAAGCCCTCGACCGGTTGCCAAAGCAAATCCATTTCGATACCGCGCGAGCGTTGCTGCCCTGCGGCGACCGAACGCCGCAGGAAATCGCTGCTGTCGGTGACCGCGACCTGGCTACGCTCAATTTGGTACAACGCCAGTTGGCCGCTGAATTGATTCGCAAAATTGAATTTCAGACCGGTTTCCAGATGATTCGACAATTCCGGAGCCGGCGTATCGACGAAATTGACAAACGGTTGGCCGCGCATGCCCTCGCTATAGGAAATAAACCAGGAAACCTCGTCGTTTAGGTCGATCACGCCGCCGAGGCGCGGCAACCATTTCAGCGTATCCGTTGTGACGTGCATACCGGTTTGCGCGTTATTAAAATCGATACCCACCTTGCCCAACCTAAGGCCGGACAGCCAATGCAAACGCCGGTACAGCGTGCTTTGCCACTGCAGGTAAGCGCCGTAAGTGAGGTTTTCGATGAACTGATTTTCCCGGCCCGGACCGGGTACTGCATAAGGGGAATCAAATAGCGGTGCGCGCAGATCGACCGTACCGACTCCGAGTCCCAAAGCGCCGAAATCGCCCTCGATAAAGCCGGCATCTTGCAAACGGCTGTAATCCGCGCCCAGTAACAAATTATTTTCGCTGGGACCCAGCTTAAATTTGCCCTGCAAATTGCCCAATACGCTGCGTTCATGCTGTTGTTGAAACAATTCGGCGTTCACTAATGCCCAGTGCGATGCCGGCAGCAAGGGCCGATCCGCGACCAGGCCATCGCTGCCGAACAGGGTCTGAATTTTCTCGTCGAATTTAGCCTGCGCATAGCGCGCCTTCAGGTTTAAGCGCCAGCTCCCGGTGAGCTGCCGGTCCAGCGTAGCCCATACCGCATCGGCATCTGAATGGCTATCGGGCAGATTGGCCGGCCCCGGGAACAGATCGGGCCGGGTAGCAAAATCACCAGCGATGCTGCCGGTGGCGGGCAAGCCCTGGTACTCCGGTTGCTGCCAACGCGACAGTTTGGCTTGGATCGTCAAACGGGTTTGGTCGTTATCGGTCAGCGTCAGGGCCGGGTTAAGGTTAAAACGCTGCGTTTCGATTATGTCGATGTTATCTCTGGCGTTGGTATATTCGCCGGTCATGCGCAACAAAATATTGGCGTTTAGCGGTTGATTGATATCGAAATACGGCTGATAAAAGCTGTGGCTGCCGATTCTAAAACCCGCTTCGCCGAAGGCTTTGGCCTGCGGCAATTTGGCAAGCAGATTCACCACCCCGCCCACCGGGGAGCCCGAGCCACCGCTGTAGAGCAAGGCGTTAGAACCCTTCAGCACTTCGATTCTGTCGATATTAATAGTGCTTTCCCGGTCACCGGGGTTGTAGTACTGGGTAAAGCCGTCCAGCAGTTGTTCGGAACGAAAACCGCGAATTAAGGTGCCTTCGATAACCGGACTATAGAGCGTATTGCGCGCCACTATGCCGCTAACATTGACTAAGGATTCGCTGAGGTTGATCGTTTGCTGGTCGTCTAACAAGGGGCGGTTAAGCGCGTGCACCGACTGCGGGATTTGCTTGATTGGCGTGTCGGTTCCGGTAGCGCTGGCAATATGCCTGACGGCATAGGTCCGCGCCTCGTCAAGCATCGGCTCGGTGACGATTTCCGCACCGGCCTCCGCTGTTTTCGAGCCAACGACGGTCATGGCATCCAAGGTAATGGGCGGCGGCAGGCTAGACACCTCTTTTGCCTCCGGGCTGCGTTCCAAAGTCACCGTGTCGGTATCGATTAAACGGTAGGTAAAACCGCTGCCATGCAGCAAGTGTGTCAACGCCTGCTCTGCCGACATGTCCCCGCGCAGCTCCGGACTGGCGAGCTCACGCAACATGTCCGCTGAAAAAATCAATTCCAACTCGGCTTGCGCGGCAAATTGAATCAGCGCGTTATTCAAGGACTGGCCGCCGATATTAAAGTGGCGAACCACTTCCGCAGCGACCGCCTGGCTGCTGCTCAATTGTCCGCCGGCCGCCACCAGCCCGATCAACACCCAGGTATCGACACCGACACGGTTGCCTTTCAACGCATAGCACAGATATACGGCTGGCCGATGCCATACGCCCACTGCCAGCGGGTAGCGAAAATCGTTAATCCGTGCTTTCAAGATCCGTCCTGTCCGAAAAATAATGTTTCTCAACATAGAAGTCGTTTCAGCACAAAAATCGATCACAAAAATTTCCTGATTGGCAAAAAATCGTCTCCATTCCGGCAAAACCGCGTTGAAAAAATCGCAGCGCTGCGCGACTGAGGAAGTTTTCGGCGGAGGAACGACTTTTGCTTGAATGCGGGTAAATGGGGAACAGCCGTTGAAGGCTTGAGCCGGTGGGCTGGATTTTTCGACCCATATGCGCCAAACCGTTTTGGACATGCGCGCGCTGCCCGGAGTGGCTTACAGCACCCAAAAAATCAGCGATGCAGTAACACCCAGGGACCGATACGGGTTTCTTGCAACGCCAGCGCTTTACGCACCGAGGACAGTGCCTCATCTGGCGCATCCAGAGAAAACACCCCGGTTACCCGCAGATTTTTAAGTGCGGCATCCGCCAGAAATATCCGTCCCAATCGATAGCGCTCCAACTCGCTGATCAAGTCGGCTAAAGGTCTATCGTTGATCACTAGGCGATGCTGCCGCCAAGCGGACTGTTCCGCGCCCACGGCGCGCGGATGCGGCAGCGGCAGTCCGGGTTGATAGACCAAGCCCTGCCCCTGGGCGACGGTAACGTCACTGTCCTGACCCGCCGTACTGACCGCTACGGCATGCTCCTGGACGCTCACCTCGGTAGGCCCGGTCGCGGTTTTATACACCTCAAACACCGTGCCCAAGGCGCGGACCGTCAAATCGTCGGCCACTACGTCGAAAGGCCGCCTGCTATCCTTTGCCACCGTAAATTGCACCTGGCCGTGGTGCAAGACGATACGTCTGGCCGCGGCGGTGAACGCTACCGAAACCGCGCTATTGGTGTTCAGCAGCAAACGGCTGCCGTCGCTGAGTTGAATCTCGCGAATTTCACCGGTTTGCGTGCGGTAGTCGCTGAAATAATCGCTAAATAAGCGCGCTTGTTGCGGCATGATCAGACTAATCGCCAACAGCCACATCGCCGCGACGGCCAGCCCGGCCGCAAACCAGGGCCGGCGCGGCCTGGCCAACGGCCGGCGGCTGGCTGGTTTATCGGCCTGGCTCTTGAATACCGTTCGCCCTGAGCCTGTCGGAGGGGGCATCTGCCTGAACGTCGAAGAGCTCGGCTGACACGGAATCCTTCTGATAGATAGGGCCGGGTCAATAATCTGGTCAGCGGCAGCATTTTTTTCCGCAGCGTGTCGAGACGCGGGTTGCAGCGATTCGCTCGCACTGGACAAACTGCCTGCCAGCACCATATCGCTGAACAAAGCCTCAGCCTCGGTAAATGCCTGAGCATGCAAGGGGTCGCGGCTCAACCAATCGGCGAAGGCTTCGAGTTCCGCATCGCTCAATCTGTCGTCGCGCAGACAAATCAACCAGGCGATGGCCTGATCTTGCAGACTGGTGTGAGCGGATTTATCGGACGGCGCTGGCATGCAATCTCCCATTATGCAAGGCTGTTATTGATAAAGACGTGCGAGGCGCGAAAGCGATCATACCAAGTAAGGCAAGCGGCGGCAGTCAACGGCATCGGGATGAAGTGGGTTGCGGAAAAATAATGCGGGGTTGCTGTTTAATCGGCCAGTTGCCGGGCGCAATGCGCCATGGCTTGGGCCAGCAGCTTATTGACCTGGGACTTGGAAATCCCCAAACGTTCGGCGATTTGGGTATAGGTCAGGCCATCGACCCCATGCAGTAAAAACACAGTGCGGCAGGCTTGCGGCAACTCGCCCAGCGCATGCTGCAACGCGGCCAGACGTTGTTGACCTATCAACACCTGTTCCGGCGGCGCGGCGTTACCCGGAAGGGTATCAACCAGCGCATCAATATCTTCGTCGGCACCGTAACGGTCCCTGACCATGGTTTTGCGCTGATGATCGATGGTCAGATTGATCGCAATCCGAAACGCCATGGCCCGCGCATTATCCGGCGGCGTTTTCTCGGCGATTTGCCGTAAGCCCAGATAGGTGTCATGGGTTAATTCGGCGGCAATGTCCGGGCATTTCAAGCGCCCGGTTAAAAAGCGCAATAACTCATCGGCCAAGGACTCGGTCCAGAACGCGGAAATATCGGTCAATGGCTGTGCACTCATGCGTATCGGAAATATCCAAAGCTTCAATCAAAAACAGCAGCCGGCCGGCACCCCACCAAAACCTTATCGCATAGCTGCGTCAGAGCGTTTGCAATTATCGAACCAAAGGCGAATATTGCCGGCAAGCCTCGCCCGGCGTCCTGCCCTGCTTTGCTCCATAGTGGCAGGCCGCCCGCGAATGCGGCAAATAACCTGCGGCATAACCGGCAGATAACATAGTTTTATCGAGAATCGCCGCCAGACTCAGCGACTTTGATTTTTAGCGCGCGCCAAGACTGTATAATCCCGGCAATCCCACATATTTATTCACTCAGCTTAACCATCCCCCAGTCATGCGCACCACCCACCTGTTGTTCTGCCTCATGTTCATCCTTGCCGTTCACGGCGCTATCGCCTGGAGCCTGAATCGTCCCCAGGACGCCGGTGTCGATGTACCTTCGGGTAAATTGCGCAGTTTGTCGTTTGCTCCTTATCGAGAGGGGTTTAGCCCAATTGAAGAAAAGTTTCCGTTGCCCGAGCATATCGACGCCGACCTGGGCTTGATTGCCGATAAAACCCATACCATCCGTACCTATTCCATCCTCGGCGGCATGCAGCCGACGCCCGAATTTGCCCGTAAACACGGGGTGGAAATGATTCAAGGCGGCTGGCTGGGCGATGGACATGCCAGCAATAAAAAGGAAATCACCGCGCTAATCGCAGCGGTGAACGCCCATCCGGACGTAATCAAACGAGTGCTGGTCGGTAACGAAGTGCTGCTGCGTAAAGACATGGATGTAGACACGCTGATCGGCTATATCCGCCAGGTTAAACAGGCGGTGAAACAGCCGGTGTCGTATGCCGATGTCTGGTCTATCTACTTGAAATATCCGCAGCTGATGCAGGAAGTCGACTTTATTACCGTACACATTCTGCCCTATTGGGAAGACGAGCCGGTGGCGATTGAGGAGGCGGCCGGACATGTGGAGAAAATCGTCCAACAAATCGAAGCCAAAGCCCACAGCATGGGCCTGAACAAGCCGATTCTAATCGGCGAATCCGGCTGGCCGGCCGCCGGCCGCCAGCGCGGCCAAGCCGTGCCCAGCGTGGTCAACGAAACCCGCTTCATCCGCAGCCTGATCGAGGTCGTCAACCGGCACGGTTTGGACTACAACATCGTCGAAGCATTTAACCAACCCTGGAAAAGCCATAACGAAGGCGTGGTCGGCGCCAACTGGGGCTTGCTGACTATCGACCGCGAACCAGTGTTTCCGCTGACCGGCCCGGTTTACGAAAATCCGGACTGGCTAGGGCATTTTGCCTGGGCGACGGGTTTGTGGCTGGTAATGGTTGCGGCCTACTTTAAAAAATTGGCCCATTTGCCTTGGCCGCGCCAGATTGTGTTTTTGACGCTGACCCAAGTATTTAGCGTTTGTCTGGTCACGCTGGCAAGTTTTGCGTGGTTTACCAGCTATAGCCTCTGGCAACAGGCTTACACCCTCTTGATTATCGCCGCCAACGGCGTGTTGAGCGCTTTGCTGCTGCAACGCAGTTATGCGATTTTAGCCGAGCAATCCGTAGCGCCGACCCTGGCCCATCGTTTGAGAAATACCTATCTATTTTTCGGGATTTTAGCGCTGTACAAAACTTACAGCCTGGCGTTCAACGGTCGGTATCTAAGCTTTCCCGTCGAACAATTCGCGATTCCGGCCCTCGGCGTCTGCGGTTTGATCGTGTGCCTATGCCTGGCCCAGCGGCGCTTTTACCGGCAGATGCTGCGCTTTGACAGCCTATCCGGCGGGGATTCGCAAACGCCACGCGACCGCTTGCTGGCCTATTTTTTAAGCGCCGGCACCTTGGCGGTAGTGATCGGCGAGACCCACGAGTTTATGGCGGCCTACGATTTCATCCAAGCGCATCCCGGCTTTAGTGAAGGTTTGCCGGTCGCGCTGGGGTATACGTTTTACAATCAGCAGCTCGTCGCGTGGTTGCTGTGTATACTGGTATTGTCGATCCCGTTCTGGCCTCTCCGCTCAGGCAAAGCCAAGATTTAACCTGCAAGACCAAGTGGCTCAAGCGGCTGGTATCGGCATCTAACGGGCTGCGCTTGCCATCAACGCTGATTTTTCGATAATCAACACCAGGACCCTCATATGTGGCTGCGCACGAGTTGCGAAATAACCTTCGATGTCAGCATCGACACCCCTTTTATCTTGATGCTGCGGCCGCGTAGCGGCGCAAATCAATGGGTGGCGCGGGAGTCGTATACCTTGACACCGACGGTGCCGGTCTTCGAGTTTACCGACTACTACGGGAATCTCTGCCAGCGCCTGATTGCCCCACCCGGCGAGTTTGCCGTGCGCACCAGCGCCGATATTCACACCCATGAGCATATCGACGTCTGCCCCGGCGCACCGTTTACCGAAGTGCAACATTTGCCAGATAGTGTGCTGACCTATTTGACGCCCACCCGCTATTGCGAATCCGACCGGTTTATCGAATTGGCCCAGGACATCGTCGCTGATGCCATCCCCGGCTATGACCAAGTCGCCACCGTGCACCGCTGGCTGCGCGAGAATATCCGCTTCAATCCGGATTCGCCGCATTTCCAGCTCTCGGCGGTTGAAACCAATCTGGCCGGCGAAGGCGTCTGCCGCGAACTGGCGCATTTGGGCATCGCCCTGTGCCGGGCGTTATGCATTCCGGCGCGAATGGTGGTCGGTTATTTATACGGTTTGCAGCCCATGGATTTTCACGCCTGGTTCGAGGCTTATGTGGATGGGCGCTGGTACACCTTCGATCCCACCCAAGCCGAGCCTTGCGGCGGCCGGGTCATCGTCGCTTACGGCCACGATGCGGCGGATGTGGCAATCTTTACCCAATTCGGCCCGGCGCTATATCCAACGCATATGGCCGCCAATGTTGAACGCCTTCTCGGCCCGCCCGAATAAGCGCGGTCTGAGTTTAGCAACATCACGTAACAAGCAAAGACCCGGATTACCGGTATAATGCTGCTTCCGCTGTAATCAATGCTTTATCTATGAGTAATCTTGTCCTGGTCGCCTGCGCCTTGCTGCTGGTATGTCTCAACGGCTTCTTTGTCGCAGTCGAGTTCAGTTTAGTTAAATTGCGGCAAACCCGGATTAAAGCCATTGAACAAACCGAAGGTTGGCGAGGCAGGATACTTGCCAAAGTACACAGACAGCTCGATGCCTACTTATCCGCTTGCCAGCTCGGCATTACCCTCGCCTCCCTGGGTTTGGGCTGGATCGGCGAACCGGCTTTCGCCGACCTGTTAGTCCCGCTGTTTGCCAAAGCCGACATCACCTCTCCGGAAATCATCCACAATATCTCGTTTGGCTTTGCGTTTTGCACCATCTCCTTTCTGCATATCGTGGTGGGCGAACAAGCGCCCAAATCGCTGGCGATCCGCAATCCGGAAGGCATAGGTTTATGGAGCGCCGGACCGCTGTATGCGATGTATTGGTTGATGTATCCGGCGATTTGGTTGTTGAACGGCAGCGCCAATCTGGTGTTGCGCATAGCCGGCTTGAGCAACAGCCACAATCAAGACAGCCACTATTCCAACGACGAATTGAAACTGATTTTGCGCTCCAGCCGGGCCGGTGAAAACCTGACCAGCGACGAATGCAATGTGCTGGCCAAGGCTCTGGATTTCGGCAAGCTGGAAGTGTCGGATTTAATGCGGCCTATCCACGAAATCACCGCGCTGTATCAAGGGCAATCTCAGCAAGAAATGTTGGATACGGTTTACAACAGTTGCTTCAGCCGCTACCCGTATTTCGATGGCAACGGCATCGACGTCTTGGGCGTGATTCATTTGAAGGACTTATTTTTGGCGCAACAACACGGCCAGCAAATCGACGATTTGGAACCCTATTTACGGCCGATTCAACACATCTCCGCGCATATGCCGGCGCTGGAATTATTCCGCCGCTTTACCCAAGGCTCACCGCACTTTGCCGTCATCGGTCAGAAAGGCCACAAGCCACACGGCTTTATCACCTTGGACAATTTGCTGTCGGCCATGGTCGGTGAAATTCGCGACGAATTTCGGAAAACCGAAAGCGACTGGACCCGTCAGGACGACGGCAGTTTGCTGGGCAAAGGCAGCTTGCCGATTTTCTCCCTGGAACGGATTCTGGGCATCGACGTGGAAAACGAAGAACTGGATCTGGATGATGTCGATTCGGTGGGCGGCATGATTCTGGCGCAATTGCGCGACATCCCCGAAGCCGGCGAGCGCATCGCCTTTAACGACTTTGAAATCGTCGTCAAGGAAATGAACGGCCCGCGCATCGAGTGGGTACAGGTTTATCCGAAGCAATAATGTAAAAAGATCACAGTGTAGCTAGCGACTCAGCCACCCCTTGTAGCCGCGATTAGCGAAGCGTAATCGCGGGAATGATCAGTTGTAGTTGTATTGCTACCTCTCAATTTGATTCTAATAGGAGCTTAGCTGTTGCTCTCACAGCCCATCCACCACGATAGCCCGTTCCCGTTTTTTTACGACAATTCCGCATTTTCTAGGGAGCAGTGCGCGGCGCTTGAGCGTTTATTTTTGCTGGATGCCGAGTGGCAGCATCGGGATGGGGCGTTTTACCGGTGCTCGCTTAGAGACGTTACCGAGCACATTCCAGCGGCATTTCAAACCGAAGTACTCATTAGAATGCGCGAGATTACCGGATTGCCGCTGACGAATCGTCTGTTAGTCACGGCGCAACGCATGCTGCCTGGACAAGTGATTGGCAGACACAGCGACCGGCCGCTGGTGGGTTATGAGATTGCCCGGCTGGTTGTGCAACTGAATAAGCAATGGCAACCCGAGCATGGCGGGGTGCTGGAGTTATTCGCATCACCGGAGAGTGACGCGGTTTTTCGTGTCAATCCGGAATACAACAAAGCCTTTGGCTTTTTGCTGCATGCCGATTCATACCATGGCGTTACGGAGGCTATTCAGCCACGGCAAAGCCTGGTTTTCAATTTCTGGCATGCGGCAAATACTCCAGAGCTTGCCGCGCACGTGCAAACCTTGTTTGCCGACATGCATTTTTCCGAGCTGCCGGCGACACTCAATGCGGTGGCCTCGGCGGCGGAATCGCATCTGCCCGAGGAGACGACCTTTCATGCCGGCCTGGCGGCGCTGGCGTTGCATCGCTGGGGCTACGATGCGGCTAGCATTATCACCGGCTACCAACACAGCGCCGGCCTTACCGCCTGCGACAGCAACAATCGAGAAACCTATGCCGCCGTGTTGCTAGCGGATTGGGTGGCGTGTTTGTATCGGGACTCATTTGATTTGGCCCGTTGGAATATGTTGCGCTGCCAACTTGCAGGCATCGAAATATTTACACGCCTGAAACCGACATGGCAGCTTTGTCTGCCGGCGTAGCGCAAGCAAACGGAAGCGGACTGACTTTACACAACCAGTGCGTCAACCAGCGAAAACTCAATCGCTACCCAGCTTCTTGACGATTTGCGGCTTAAAACAAAGATGGAGCAGTAGCAGATTTTGACAGCGGTTTATCAACCAAAAGCCGGTCAGCAATGTGCTTAACGCCACTTCGGGCAAGTAACCCGTGTTATACGGAGCGGGTAGCCAGGCTTCGGCCAAGCCCACCCCGATCAGCATAAAAATCAACGGCACCAGATAGAGTAACAGCGACGTGAGCAGCAGTTGACCATCGTCTATCGCCACCATCACATGGTCGCCAGCTTGCAGGTTTATGTCGCAATCGACTGGAAATTCGCGCTTGGGGAGCACTTTCGCCAGTGTCGCCGTGCCGCAGGATTGTTGTTGCAAACAGCCGCTACAGGCATTGCTTTGCAGACTTTTGATCCAGGTACGGCCATCGCTAACGCGGGTAACGACGGCCGCTTCTTCGATCATAGCTAGCCTATCAAGCCCAGGCGGAGGAAATTGAATCCAGCCAAGCGCTGAGCCGGCCTTCGCTCAGTTCTTTCTGGTTGTCTTCGTCCAAGGCCAAACCGACAAATTGGTCGCCCAGCAAGGCTTTGGATTTTTTAAAAGTGTAACCTTCGCTGCTGGTCATTCCGACGATAGTGGCACCGGCGTCGGCAAAGGCGTCATATAAAAAACCCAAGGCATCGACGAAATTGCCGGGATAACCTTCCTGGTCGCCCAAACCGTAGATCGCCACGGTTTTGCCGGAGAAATCGGCGCCCGCCAACGTGGGCAGAAATTCTTCCCAGCTCTCGTTATCGTGTCCGGCGCTCATGCCAGGCAGTTCGCCCTCGCCGTAAGTCGGCGAACCGACGATCAAGACGTCGTAGGCCAACAAATCGTCCACGGAGGCTTTATTGATATTGACCGGCTTGTCGGCCGCATCGCCCAATTTCGTCGCAATGGTCTTGGCTACTTTGCGTGTGTTGCCGGTATCGGTACCGAAAAAAATGCCTACTTTTGCCATAGTGTTGTCTCCTTGTTAACTAGATCAGATTTGAATTTGCAGTAAGCCCGGATTTGCCGCCGGTTGCTGAGCGGCCCAAGCTTCAGGCGTATGTGTCTTTAGCGTGACGGCATGCAAACGGCCGGAAGCCAGCGGCGCACTCAATGTAGCCATGACGCCTTGATGTTGTTTGATCATGGGTTGATCGGCGAACAATTCGCTGACCACGGTGATGTTCAAATCGCAACCGGCGCCTTCGATGCCGATGGTCGCCCCCGGATAGGCCGCCAGAATCAAGGCTTCCACTTCGGAATGGGTAATGGTTTGACTGACATCCGCACTCTCGGCGGGCTGAACGGTCGCTTGCAACAGCGGCAACAAAGTCCCCTCCTTGTACATGGCCTCGACAATGTCGGCGCCACCGATCAGTTCACCTTTGATGAACACTTGCGGGAAAGTGGGCCATTTGGAAATGGACGGCAGCTTTTCGCGGATGAACGGCGATTGCAAGACGTTGACATAAGCGTAAGGGATCTTGGTTTCGTTCAAGATGCCGACAGTCTTCGCGGAAAACCCGCATTCCGGAGCGCTAGGCACGCCTTTCATGTAAATAATCACCGGATTTTCGGCAAGTTGTTGCAAGATTTTTTCTTTAACGCTCATAGTAGGTTTCTCGATTAACTAAAACTTTTCAATGCAACGACCGGGCTTCAGCTTGTGCAGCCCGGCCGCCAAATTCACTCTCCGCCCGACAAGCGTTTCAAACCGTCACCGTCTGTGGGTTTGTCACGCGGCACCACTTCAATTTCCGCTTCGCCGCGTATCACCTCGGCATTCACAATGCAGCGCTCGACGTCAGGCCTGGAAGGTAAATCGAACATG
The DNA here is from genome assembly GCF_059331595.1 of Methylomonas sp. PHL2-19. NCBI lineage: Bacteria > Pseudomonadati > Pseudomonadota > Gammaproteobacteria > Methylococcales > Methylococcaceae > Methylomonas > Methylomonas sp. PHL2-19. The sequence continues at coordinate 1,342,955 of NZ_CP196839.1, read as the reverse complement.
GTGCGGCGCAAAACGTGCTCCATGATGCCGCGCAAACCGCGGGCGCCGGTGTTGCGGGCGATGGCTTTTTCGGCGATTTCCACCAAGGCATCCTGGGTGAATTCCAGCTCCACATCATCGAAGGCAAACAGATGTTGGTATTGTTTAACCAAAGCGTTCTTCGGTTCGGTCAAGACTTGGATCAAGGCATCCACATCCAAGGGCTCTAACGGCGCCAACACGGGGAAGCGGCCGATAAATTCCGGGATCAAGCCGAAGCGTTTCAAATCGTCCGGCTGTGTGGCATTCAACATCGCTTCCAGCGTCGGTTTGTCGTCCGGGTTGCTGACTTCGGCATGAAAACCGATAGCGGTTTTCGGCGGCAGCAAGCGTTTTTCCACGTGTTTTTCCAGACCCGGAAATGCGCCGCCGGCTATGAACAGAATATTGCTGGTATCCACCATGACCGAATCATTACCGCTGTGATCCTTGCGCCGGCCCTTGGAAGGAACCTTGACATGCGAGCCCTCGACCAGCCGCAACAAGGCTTGCTGCACGCCTTCGCCGGACACATCGCGGGTACCGAACGCCTGTTCCGGGCTGCGGGCAATCTTGTCCACTTCGTCGATATACACCATACCCCATTCGGCTTTGCTGATCTGGCCGTCGGCCACATCCAGCAAGCGCACCAGGATATTTTCCACGTCGTCGCCAACATAACCGGCCTGGGTCAACGTGGTGGCATCAGCGACCGCAAACGGCACACCGACGATTTTCGCCAGCGTGCTAGCCAGCAAGGTTTTGCCGGTACCGGAAGGGCCTATCATCAGAATATTGGATTTACCGATTTCCACGCTGTCATCGGACTCGCCCAAACCGCCGACTTTACGACTGACGTTTTTCAAGCGCTTGTAGTGGTTGTATACCGCGACCGACAGAATTTCCTTAGCCAAATCCTGGCCGATCACATACTGATCGAGCATGGCTTTCATCTCGGCGGGCTTGGGCAAGGGGCCTTGCATATCGGCTAATTCTTTCTTCTTGCCCCAGCTGGATACCACCTGGCTGGCCAACATCACGCAGGCTTCGCAGATGTAGCCTTCCGTGCCGGCAATCATCGGCACGGCCGCCGACGCTTCGATACCGCAAAACGAACAATGTTTGGGTTCTTTTAACATGTTAGGCACTCCTGTTAACTGCGGGCAGACTGGCCAGCCACGTGCGCTGGCAATTTCTGCGGTAACGATCCTGCATGATCTGCTGAATCTTCGGTGTCGCTTTTTTCAGCGACATGGTTTCGGCCGGGATGATTTTCAGGCATTGAATCACATGAAAACCCATCTCGGTTTCCACCACATCACTGATGGCGTCTTCTTTCAAATTAAACAATACCGCATCCAGTTCCGGAAACAAGGTGCCTTTGGCCACTGTGCCCACTTCGCCGCCCTGCACTGCCGTCGGACATTCCGAATGCTTCAACGCCAAATCGGCAAATTTATGCGGCTTGCGTTTCAAGGTGCCGAGAATCTCGTTAATCCGCCGCCACGCCGCCTCGCGGGTATTGTCCGGATAATCCGGATTGATACTGATCAAGATATGTCTGGCCTGGCGCGTCTCGGGTTTATGAAACTTTTCCGGGTGCGAGTGGTAGAAAATGCCGATTTCCACCTCGTTAACCTTGGGTGCGCGGGCGGCCACTCTATCCATCACCGCATCGACTTTGCACTGCCGATACAGAGCCGCTTTCAGCATATCGACATCCAGGCTGTTGGCGTTCAATGCCGCTAAAAAGGCGTCTTCATCTTCAAAGCGGCCCCGCACTTCCTTAAAGGCTCTATCCAATTCGGTGTCGGAAATCACCACACCGGTGGCTTCCGCCGAGTTCAATACCCGTCCTTCGATTTCATATTCGTTTTTGGCTTGCACTTCCACCTGGCGCAGTTGCAGTTGCTCCAATTCGGCCGGCGCTTTCTGGAACAGGCTCAAGGCGGCGCGCAACAGGGTGTAAGGCTCTATCGACGTCTGGCTCATCATTATGCCTCCGGTTCTTTGAAGGTGGCCGGATCCGCCGGCTCCAATACACTTTCCGGCACCTGCATGGTTTTACCCGGAAAACGCACGTGGTAGAGCAAGGGATCGCTGTCGCGCAACACTTTCAGGATTTCGCCTTGGGTGCCGGCGGGGTAATTACCGTCCTGGGTGGGGATGTCTATCGTACACACCACCTGGTCGCGAAACTCGAAGCGGCTTGGATTCCAGGGTGCATCGGCCGGGATCAATTCTTCGGCCCGGCAGCCTACCATGCGTCCCGCATCCAAAAAATGCACGGTGTAAATCACTTGGTCTTGCAGAAAGGTGCCGACTTCGATGACATTGCCGACACTGCCCCGGCGCAGTAAAAAGTCACCGACATCCATACCCGGATAGGTGCCATCGTTGCGAACGTTGCGCGTCAGCCTGACCCGTTCGCCGAATTCGAAGCGCTCTTCGTCGTAACGTTCGTCTATCATGTTTTAATATCCGCTAGGGAAACAAACACGGTTTGCGGTTCCATCATCTTAAAGACCTTAAATACTTTTTCGGTCTGTGCGTCGGAGTCCACGAAGTCGCCATAAGCACGCTGCAACAGCTTTTTGTAGACTTCCCGTTGCGCATCTTCGTCTTCCGGCATGTTATCGCCGGCTTGGCTCAGATAATTGTGGAAGCGCTGCAGGATATGCAGCCGGTTGACGTGGACGACGGTGGTATCGTATTCCAGCTCGAAATAGCGCAGAAAGTCTTCCGCAGCTTCCAGCTCTTCCATATCTTCTTCTAAACTCATCGTCATTACCTCATCATCAGGTGATCGAGATTGGCAGGTTGTTCTCCCAATGCGTACACCACTAATAAAACCACCAGCATCACAGCTGTTTGGGCCAAAAATGGATCGGATTTTTGTTTTTTCATCATGGCGATCACCTTTAGGTTAATAGCGCGGAACAACAAACATCACTTATCGCGGGCATCCAATTGTTGGGCGATGCCTACCCGAAAGCTTGCGGCATGCGAAAAATCCCTTCCGCCGCCTCTTGCCGACGCACAACCAGCTCCAAAAGCCCCTGCGCGCCTATCCTGTCTTTGTCATCCAAGGACACCAACTTTTCGAAAATCGCCTTGCTCAGTTCCAGATTTTCCAAGCGCATATTCAAGAAGCCGATGGATTTCAACGTAAACAGATATAGCCTGATCCGAGTCAGCAAGTCCTTTGGCGCCTCGCTGATATGCGTTCTTTCCAGCTGCCGCCAATCTTCCGGAAAATCGATGCCGGGCCGGATCAAGTTCAAGGCCCGCTCGGAGATCAATAAGGCCTCCGGTAAACGATGCTGGTAGTAATAAAACCGATTCAAAGACACCAGCACATTCAAGGATTCCGGTGCCCGCAAATACGCCTGTAATAACGGCAGCTCCGCTTCACCGGTGGCGTACAGTTCGGAAGCGTATTGGATCAAGTCCTCCACTTCCTGGCTGTCGGCTTTCTCGTAGTACAAGTCCTTGGCGTCGAATTGCAACAGATCCATTTCCATCACTTGCCACCTGCTGCTTGCTTCAGTACCACCACGTCTTCGCCGTGGCAGACACCTTCCGCTTCGCAGCTGCCGCAAGTTTCTTCCGCGACTACAAAGCGTTTTTGATTGCTTTCTAACTCGTCCAGACGTTCCACCAAACAACTCAAGGCTTTGCCCACCGGGTCCGGAACCAAATGGTGGTCCAGATCGATACCGCGTGGATCCTGAATTTTTATGCCTTTCTGCTGGATAATCCGGCCGGGAATACCGATGACGGTGCAGCAAGGTGGCACGTCTTTGATCACCACCGAGTTGGCACCGACGCGCACGTTATCGCCCAGATTGATCGCGCCGAGGATCTTGGCACCCGCACCGATCAACACGTTATTGCCTAGCGTCGGATGGCGTTTTTCCTTGTTCCAGGTAGTGCCACCCAACGTCACACCGTGATACATCGTCACGTCGTTGCCGATCTCAGCGGTTTCGCCGATCACTACGCCGGCGCCGTGATCGATAAAAAAGCGTTTGCCAATGGTGGCACCGGGGTGAATATCGACGTTGGTCAGCCAGCGGGCAAAAGCCGCCAACAAGCGCGCCGTCAATTTCCAATCGGCGTGCCACAAGCGATGGGTGACTCGGTGCAGCAACACCGCATGCACGCCGGGGTAAGCCAACAATACTTCCGGTAAGCCGCGTGCTGCCGGATCCCGGGCAAACACGCAAGCCACATCGTCGCGCCAGTCTTGCCAGAGTCCTGATGCAACGCTGGGACGCGACGGCGACAAAAACATCATTTTGCCAAGCTCCAGGTGGTTTTGCCGGGCATCGGCACGCCAGGCACCCGGAAGAACGAACCGGGGTAACGGTCATCAGGCAGTTCGTGCTGCGCCGCAGTTTGCTGTGGTACGTCGACTTTGGCGGTGCTGGGCACGGCTGGTTTTTGACGATTGCTACTCATCTGACACCTCGCTATAGGCTGTGTAAAAATTGATTCAAATCGGTCGATTGCGGTGCGCGTTTATGCAAACTGACAAACTCGCGAATCAGCGGCAGCAGGCGGCCGGCCTGCCAGCGGTTAATTTGGATACCCAATTGCTTGTAGGCATGCATCACGCCTTGACTGCCGGAATGTTTGCCCAATACCAGTTGGTGGCTGCGCCCGACCAAGGCAGGGTCGACGCCTTGATAATTGTTGGGATCTTTCAGCAAACCGTCGACGTGGATACCGGCTTCGTGGCTAAACACATCGCGGCCTATCAAGCTTTTGCGGCTGCCTATCGTGTCGCCAGAAGCGGTCGCCACTTGACGGGACAAAGCGGGGAAGTTGCGCAAGTCCACTCCGGTTTCGAATCCGTACAACTGCTTCAACCCCACCACCACTTCTTCCAAAGCGGCATTGCCGGCCCGTTCGCCCAAACCGTTGACGGTGGTATTGACGTGAGTCGCGCCGGCATATGCGGCGGCCAGAGTATTGGCGGTGGCCAAGCCCAGATCGTCGTGGGCGTGCATTTCGATGTCCATGTCGGTGACGGCGCGCAGCTTGCGAATTGCTTCAAATACGCCGAACGGTTCCATGATGCCGACCGTATCGGCAAAGCGAACTCTTATCGCGCCGGCGCTTTGCGCAGCCTCGGCCATTTGCGCCAGAAAGTCGCTGTCGGCGCGAGACGCATCTTCGGCCCCCACGCAAACCCGCATGCCGGCATCGACCGCGGTTTTCACACAGCGCTCAATGGTAGCCAACACCCAAGCCCGGCTTTGTTTCAGTTTATGTTGGATATGTTGATCGGAGGCGGAAATCGATAAATCCACGGTACCGACGCCCAAGCCCAGGCAGTGTTGCAAATCTTCTTCACGCATCCTGGACCATACCAATAAATTGCTAGGCAATTTCAATTGAGCAATGGCTTTGATTTCGTCGCGTTCCTGTACACCCATGGCCGGGATACCAATCTCCAACTCCGGCACACCCAGCGCGGACAACTGCTTGGCAATCGCCAACTTTTCCTCCAACGAGAACACCACGCCGGCCGACTGCTCGCCGTCGCGGAGCGTGGTGTCGTCGATAATGATGTCGGAGTTGCTGTTCATGGCTAAACCTTGAGTCGCAAAGTTAAAGATTTGAAAACCAGAGCGTGAATAACGCCTTCGATAGGACTAATGCAAAAGACTTGCCAACTGAAAAAGCTTGAAGAATCATGGATTGAGCGAAGGTATTGGCAGGATGGCGACAAGACAAGCTCGGGAGTGCAAGACGAATTGTCGCAAACACGACAATTTATCATCGTGACTGCAAACTAGGCTGTGAGCGTCAAAAAAATCGGCACCGCCGGCAAACTGTTAGCAGTTGCCGAGAATGTCCCGCCTGAGTTAGGCTGATAGGGTCTCAACTCGGTTGCGTCGATTGAGACCGCTCCCGATGTCTCGATCCGCACTATTCCGCCGGCATCCGGATCTTGCCGCCGCATGCTGACAATAGGCGCTTCGGCAATACTGTTGTTTATATAGAACGCTTTCATCTCACCAATTGACAGATCACTACTGGAGACAAACATGACAAAAAAGCCTTATTCAATTGCACTATTTTTCGCGTCGCTCCTAGCAAGCAGCCAAGTGGGTGCGACACCTTTTTCAAATTTATTCGTATTTGGCGACAGCCTCTCCGATAGCGGAGCCAGCACCTCCTCGGTACTAAGCGCCTATAACCTGGGCGGACAATGCGATTCCGACCATCCCTGCCCACCTTACTACCAAGGCCGCATCAGCAACGGCCCGACAGCCGCGGAATATATAGCCAACTCCGTGCTTTCCGGGGGAGCTAATGCCGGCAATTTTTTTAATTTCGCGGTAGCCGGTTCGACGACGGGAATAGGCAATGAAGGCGATGGCGGCAGCCAAACCAGCCAAGGCGCATTACTTGCCCCAGGTATGGCGCAACAATTCGGTTTGTTTTCAGCGCAATTCACTGCGGCGGTAACCCCGGATTCACTGTTTTTTGTCTGGGGTGGGGCCAACGACTTTTTGACGGGTAACTCCGCGACGTCAGCAGCAACAAATATTGCCAACTATGTCGGCGCGCTAATCGGCTTTGGCGCACAACATATCGTGGTGCCGAACTTGCCAGACTTGAGCATCACCCCATTCGCGCAATCTCTGCCGGCAAACGTGATAGTGGCGGCACAGGATTATTCATTGACATTCAACCAGGAACTAACCAACCGACTCGACGCACTGTCCTTGTTGTCGCCCAATACTCAAATAGTGGAATTCGATGCGTATAACTTTTTTACCGCTGTAGTCCAAAATCCAACGGCTTACGGCTTTACCAATAGCACGGAAGCCTGCGTCAGCTTACCGGACGTTTGTTCCGACCCGGCCAGCCGGGTATTTTGGGACGATTTCCATCCCACTACGCAAGTGCATGCGCTTTTTGCCGGCGCCGTAGTCAGCCAAGTGCCGCTGCCTGGTTCCATCGTATTCTTGGTTAGTGGGCTGATGGGGTTGCTTTTCGCCAAACGCCGTCCGGCTTAAGTCATTGCTCGGTGAAAGCGGCGAGTGCCTCGGCTGTTTTCACCTGCTTTGCCGCTGTTGGATTCGGGCCGGTATCACCCGGTTGCTTGTGCGGTGTTCGACTTGATTGACAGCGCAGCGCGCTATGCGCGCTTACAAATCAACTCTTATTACGAAGCCTATCTGGTTTCGGAAATTGGCGAGATCGCCTTTGACGTAGCCGCACCGGCGGCCGTACCGATTCCGGCAGGTATTTGGTTGTTTGTTTCCGGATTTGCCGGCTGGGTTGGCAGCAGTAAAAAGGCTGGCCTGGCTGCTGCGGTTGCGCGAAACATCCTCTAACAGACTAAGGTATATCGAATTTGATGTCTGCGCTTGCGCACTACCGATGTCGGCATTTTTTACATCACTCAACGTTTTAAATGGCATTATCCTAATACCGCTCAATACCTGCTAACTCAACCTATTGAAGTTATTGGCAAAAACAAACAACATATAAAATGGAACGTATTTTGCTTTTAATCTCGAAATCAGGAACAGCGCCTACTGTTCTTGAGTTTCTGTCAATTGATAGGCGTATTTTTACGCCGTTTGAAGGGGTCGCCGATGTTATCCAAAAAGCTTTATCCGTTAATACTGATTACCGCCGCATTCAACGCACAAGCCGCGACGATTAACTTCGATGCGCTACAGCCGTTTAATAATTACGACCCGGTTCCGGCAGGTTACGGTTCTACCGCCGACGTGGCGGTATCGTATTCCAGTCTAAACCTTAATGGCACAACGGCTTATAACGATGTTCTATTGTGGAATGCCGGTTATGCCACTTTAAACTCAGCGGCGTTTGCTCATACATCGGGTCTGCTTTTGAGCATTACGCTGACGGCAATCAATCCAAATCAGGGCGTCACCTTGGAAAGCTTCGACGTTGCTGCGTATCCAGGGCCGGGAAATTTCACTCGCAATGCGAGCGACTTGAGAGTGGTTGATGGTACCAACCCTACCAACATTTTTGTCGATTATGCACCTTATGCAGTACCCGGCGACGCACCTCATACTTTCACTCCTGGCGTTACTGCTCATTCGATCAGAATTATCCTGGGCACCGATTGGGACAACGGTATTAACAATATCAACTTCAATGTCGCCGCTGTGCCTGTACCCGGTGCGGTATGGCTTTTCGGCAGTGCGTTGGTTGGTTTGGGCCTTAACCGAAAAACCAGAAAGGTTTGAGCGAACTGCTCTGCCAAAATACAGAAAAGGCGGTTGAACAACCGCCTTTTTTGGTTCTGTGATAGAGACTTAAGCCGACATTGGTGCCCTCCAATGCAATAAACGGCTCAGAACTATCTCAATTTGCTGGAGGTTAAACAGGTCTTCGCTACCGATTTAATCCATGTTGCTGGCTTACAGCGTTCAGCCTTCCGCCTCACAAACTGCTTTAAACTCTGCTATGCCGGCAGTCAAACGCGAGCGCAGAAAATTCAGTTGTCTTTGCAGTTCATCCTCAGCATCGCCAACATTCTTGAAAACCTGGACGACTTTTTGATCGTTCAGCAAACTCGAATAGTGGACATCAACGAACTCTAGCACCTCGGCGTTAAATTCGGTGATGGAACTCAATGCGGCTTCCATCTTGGACAATACCGCGCGTAAATCAGCAAGCGTTTCAGCCATAACAATCCTCAGTGAAAATTTTTGGTGTCAACACCGGTTTATGCGGCGTTGACTCAAAACCAAACTGGCCGGATTGCGCCTGGCGTGATTGATCACCAGAGCAAACCCGACCAATCAATACACTCAATCAAGCATAAGTGGGTTGGAAAGCCTGTTCCGGATCGGCAACCGGTTCGTTGTTGATGCTGTCCCAATACGGCGATAGTTTCCGCAAGGTAGCGACGATACTGGGCATCACTTTCAGCACTTCGTCGACTTCGCTCATGGTGTTGTAGCGCGAGAACGAAAAGCGGATGGTACCGTGCGCGGCGGTGTAAGGAATGTCCATGGCCCGCATCACGTGCGACGGCTCCAAGGAACCCGATGTACAAGCCGAACCACTGGAAGCCGCGATACCGGCTTTATTCAACAGCATCAAAATCGCTTCGCCCTCGATATACTCGAACGCAATGTCTGTGGTATTGGGCAAGCGGTTGTTTAAATCACCGGTGATAAAGCAGTGCGGCACGGCGGCAATGATGCCTTGCTCCAGGCGGTCGCGCATCGCTTTGACCTGCACGTTTTCGTATTCCATGTGCTCCATCGCCAGTTCGCAGGCTTTACCCAAGCCGACAATCGACGCGGTGTTTTCAGTACCGGCTCGGCGGCCGCGCTCTTGATGTCCACCGCGCAAAAGCGGGCGAAAGCGTGTGCCACGCTTTAAGTACAACACCCCAATACCTTTCGGTGCGTGCAATTTGTGCCCGGAAATCGACAACATATCGATCTTGGTGTCTTGCAGCATCATCGGAATCTTGCCGACCGCCTGCACGGCGTCGGTATGAAACATCACGCCGGCCGCATTGGCCATTTCGGCCATTTCCACCACCGGAAAGATGGTGCCGGTTTCGTTGTTCGCCCACATCACCGAGACAATTGCTACTTCATCGGATAACAGATTTTTGTAGGCTTCCAGATTCAAGCGGCCGCATTTATCCACTGGCATGCGGTGGATGGTGTAGCCCTCTTTTTCCAGGTTTTCGCACAAAGCCAAAATCGCCGGATGCTCCACCGAGGTGGTGATGATTTCCTTGCGATTGGGCTGAGCCTTGATCGCCGACAAAATCGCCGTGGAATCGGATTCCGTGCCGCAGGAGGTGAAAATAATCTCGGAGTCGTGCTCGGCACCAATCAACTCTTGCACTTGCGAGCGCGCCTTCTTGATGGCCTTGGCCACGCCGTCGGCGAAACGATGGATAGACGATGGATTACCAAAGAACTCGGTAAAATACGGGATCATCACATCGACCACCGCGCTGTCCACCTTGGTGGTCGCGTTGTTATCCAGATAAATATCAGGCATGACTGGCCTCCTCTATCGTGACCAGTTTCGGCATTTGCGAGGCCGGCACGACTTTAATGAACTCGCCCATCACTTCCATCAAGCGTTGCTGAATGCCGGCAATAGTCATCGCCGACATTTGGCAGCCGTTGCAAGCGCCGGTCATATTCACGTAAGCAGTTTTATCGACCACTTCTACCAACTCGACGTCACCGCCGTCGGCCATCAATTGCGGCCGGAAGGACATGATCACTTCTTCAATTTTCTTGATGCGTTGCAGGTTGGTCAGCGGACCTTTGGCAACCACAGGCTCGGGTTTGGCAACCGGTGCCGCATTCGGATCGAAGGTTTCGCCACGCTCTTTCAGGACTTTTTCCAAGATGGCTTCGATGTCTTCGTGGCAAGCCGCGCAACCGCCACCGGCTTTGGTGTAGTTGGTCACGTCTTCAACGGTGCGCAGCTTGTTAGCCCACACCATCTCTTCAATCATCACCGCATCGATGGCAAAGCATTTGCAAACCAACGCGCCTTCTTCGTGGTCGTCTTTCCATTCTTCACCGCGATAGTTAGCCACCGCCGCTTGCAAGGCTTCCCGGCCCATGACCGAGCAGTGCATTTTTTCCGGCGGTAGGCCGTCCAATTCGGCGGCGATGTCCTGGTTAGTGACTTTCAACGCTTCGTCTAAAGTCAGGCCTTTAATGATTTCGGTCAGCACTGAAGAAGACGCAATCGCCGAGCCGCAACCAAAAGTTTGAAAGCCTGCATCTTCGATCACTTCGGTGTCGTCGTTGACTTTTAAAGTCAGCCGCAAAGCGTCGCCGCAGCTGATGGAACCCACTTCGCCAATCGCGTTGGCACCCGCCACCGCGCCGGCATTTTTAGGGTTAAAGAAGTGATCTTTTACTTTATCTGAATAATCCCACATAGCTATTTCCTCGAATGCTTAAGAACAGGTTTTTGGTGTGCCGCCGCTTTCGCCGGTGGTAAATGATGATCCGCAGGCACAGCTTTTCACCGCGTTGGGATTGGTAAATTTGAAGCCGGAACCTTCCAGGCTGTCGACGAAATCGATGGACATGCCATTCAGGCTGGGCAAGCTTAGCGGGTCCACAAATACTTTGACTGCGCCGCAGTCGATGACGGTATCGTCCGCATTTTCTTTTGCTTCCAGTTTCATGCCATAAGACAAACCGGAACAACCGCCATCGGTCACTTCGATGCGCAGCCCACCGGTCGGCTTGTCGGAACTGCTGATAAAACGACCCACGGCTTGGATGGCGCTTTCGGTTAATGTAATCATCTTTAAGTCTCCTGAACGGTTTGGCATTGATCTTGTAAACAGTTAAAGCAACCTGCATGCCATACGCGAAAATTTCAGCTAAGACGCTGAAATTACTCAGCCAAAGGCAGCAGGCCAACCTTAATCGGCACGCCGTTTCACAACAAACCCGAGGTTTTTGTCGGCTTTACTACAAAACTCTCACAGGAGCACAGCATGAACGTAGAAGATTTGGATTTGGGCGACGTGGTATATGCCGCGCATACGATTATTGACGATGGCAGTATGCCGGACAGCGAAGAAGGCGAAGTGCTGGCGCAAGAAGGCGCCCGCGGCGTGATCGTGATGAAAGGCCATGTTGAAGAAGATCCTGGACTCACCGTGTTTTTAGTCCGCTTCGAAGACCAGGACCTAAATCTGGGCCGGCCGATTGGGTGCTGGACCGAGGACTTGGTCGTTCCGGAAAAAGAGTTGCTTACCCATTAACCGCATTTCGCCCTTATAAAATCGCCCGACAACCTATTCGCGCCGGTTCAATTTTAAAACTTGGCGCTGATACCGCCGGTAATGGTGGCGCCCGGCGCGATATACCCGATACCTTCATACTTATCGTTACCGATATTCATGAAGGTCATCCGGGCGGTAACATCCTTGACTAGGGTCTTGGCCACCCCTAAATCGTAGGTTGCGTAGCTTTTATACACGGCAGAGCCGCCCGGTGCGGTAGGTAAATTGGTCTCGGTAGAGTATCGGTCGCCGACGTAATTGAAAGCACCGAAAACCGAAAAGCCGTAAGGCAGGCTAACATCAGCCCGCAAACTACCTTGATCTTGCGGCACATTGGTAAGTTGCTTGCCGATCAAATTAGGATTCCTATCGTGCTTGGTGACAATCGAATCGTTCTTGGTATAACTCGCGTACAAAGTCAGGAAATCGCCTAGCTTCCACATCCCTTCGACCTCAATACCCTCGGCCCGAATGGCGCCGATATTAATTTTGTCGGTGGTGCCGACCGTCGCGCCGCTTCGTTGCACTGTGGCGATAAAATCCTCCGCGGTGGTGTTATAGATCGTGGTTTTGATATATCCCTGCCGGCCAAAGTAATAATCCAAGCCAATATCGCCGGAAACGGCTTTTTCGGGAGTCAAATACGGGTTACCGTAAGCCACGGTCGTCCCACCCCGCCTGCTATTGCCGTAGAGCTGAGAAACATCCGGGGTGTTAAACGACTGACCTATCGAGCCGCGCAGCACTAAATCATCGGTGAGCTTGTACGAAAACCCACCCTTAGGCGAGAACGAGTCCTCCGCATGATTACCCCATTGGCCTTGCCCAGGGAAACTGGTTTTGGTATCTCTGAATTGGCCGTCTGTCTGCCACAGATCCCAACGCCCGGCCAAGCTTACGTTCAACGGTCCATAATTGATTTCGTCTTGCAAAAATATGCCGCTCAATTGAATGCCGCCCTCGACAAGCTGTTCTCTGCCGCGTTCCGCGGGAAACTGGTTAGTCATGGTCATTTGACTGTCTGCATGTTGTCCGCCCACCGTCAATTTGTGATGGCTGCCTATGTAATGGCTATATTGCGCGCGAATACCGGCTTCCATATCGTCAAAATCGCCGCGATAGGAAATCAGACTGGCGGCCATCGTGCCGGGGCGGGCCACATCCGGACTGGTTGCATTGGCAGCGTTTGCACTATCGGCATCCATTCGGCCAATACGGCTGTATAAGACTACCGTGGCTTCAGAACGCTCCCCCAAATAGCGATAACGTGCCGAACCCAGGTATTGCTCTCTATCTTGGGCTATGTAATCAGGAATTCGATATAAGCCTGTTGCAACGTCGCTCAAATAGGAAAAACTCAGATCCAGCAGATTAGAGGCATCAAATTCGTGCGTAAATTTGGCGCCTACATTGGTTTTTCGCGTGCCGGTTTTATCGCGTTGCGATAAGGGAATCGAAGCCACACTCGTATCCGGACGCCACATGTTATAGCCGTCGCTTTCCAAATAACTGGTTGATACCGAACCGCCGCTGTGCTCGCCGCCGTAAGAGACGATACCTGCTTCACGGATAGTTTCCATGCTGCCGTATTCGCTATCCACTTTGCCTTTCACGCCGGGCGTAATCGCTTTAGAAATAACGTTTATTACACCACCCATCGCATGGTTGCCGTAAAGGGCCGAACCGGCGCCTCTGACAATTTCCACTCGATCCACGTCAATAGTGCCCAGTTGCGACCAATCCACCTGACTGTCGTAGGACACATTCATAGGCACATCGTCGATCAATACCAAGGTGCGGCCATTGCCCGGCAGGCCTCGGGTATAGGTCTGGGCAATCCGATTGGGAGACGAGGCATCCATGCGGCTGGCATACACACCCGGCACGCCCTTGAGTAATTGATCGACGGTTGTCGCGTTGGATTTTTCGATACGCTCCCTATCGATCACTGTCACCGTAGCCGATACATCGCGAATACTGCGTTCGGTTTTGGTTGCGGTAATCACCATTTCATCCAACTCATCAGGCGCTTTTTCCACAGCGGCCAAATTCAACGGCATGATCAAAGGTAATACCACAGCAATGTTTTTGGTGGTGGCACGAGCAGGTAACATCGATAACCTCAAAGTCCTTTAAAGTTTACGGAAGGGTCGGGATTGAGCACAAAAGCTCCTCAACGGCGCGCAGGCACGCGCCGGATTTTGTTAGTTCGTCATCGTGGGAAAAACGTTAGCTAGCGGCGGCTTTCAAACCGGTTCGACGGGCACGATTAGCTTTACGCTTTTTCAACCAATGGATCAGGCCGGTGACCATCATCACTAACGGCGCAAACCCCGCCACTAGTACCGCGATGCGCCCTGGAGTACCGAGAATCTCGCCGTTATGCAAAGGCAGTTGCAAATTGATAAAAGCGTTACCGGCGTTGAATTTTTTCGGGTCGCGCACCGCCAAAATCGCGCCGTCGTATTGATCGACCCAAAAGCTGGTAGAGCCTTTGCTGCGCAGTTCGTCGGACTGCCGAGCAGAGACCATGTAACTGCCGTTCTCACCGACCGGTAGGAAAATCCGTTGAATCTGAATCCCTGGATACGCGGCTTGAATATTGGCCTTGACTATCTCCGGTTGAATTACCGTGCCGCCATTTGCTGTTGATTTGATGCCGCGCGGCATGTCTTCGAGAGGTGAGAAAAAATTAACCGCCGGTTTAAACAACTGCGGCAGATTGAAATATACCCCGGAGAAGGCCACTGCCAACATGACTATAGCGGTATAGATACCGGTGGTTTTGTGCAGATCGAAATTAAAGCGCGTGGCGCTGGCGTTACGTTTAATCAGAAAAGCCTGCTTGATTTTGCCGAGTTTCGGCCACCACAAATAAATGCCGGTAACCGTCAATACCAAGGTCAGCAAGGAGGTAATCCCCATGACCAGCTTACCGAAATCACCCGCCAAAAGGCTGAAATGCAGGCGCAAAATAAATGTCATCAAGGCGTCGTTTCTATCCCGATCACCAAGCACCTGACCGGTGTACGGATTCACCATAACTTCGTGAAAGTGATGATTGTGGCCTTTGTGGCCCGGCATCGCCGCCGCTTGATAACGCACGATGAGCGCTTCACTCGGGTCCTCAGGCATCTGTAGATGGGAGGGTGGCTCTGGAATGGGCGAGACGCGGTTCGCGATTGCCACTAAATCCGCAATGGGTAACCAGCGTTCGCCAACGGCCACGCTCATCATGTCGGGATTCAGCCACTTATCCAGAGCATGCTCGTAAACCAGAAGGCTGCCGGTAACCCCGGCAATCACCAGTAGCGTACCCAACCACAAGGAAATATACAGATGCAATTTCAACAGACACTTGCGCAGAGTGATTTTCTTGAAAGCGGTTTTGAAATTGCCTAGAAAGGACCCCGACACTAATTTGTCGGACAATTTTTGTTCCGACACAAAAGGATAACTTGTGGACATTGCGACGCTCCCGAACCTTTTAACTACGCTGAATAAAATAGTGCTGTCTACCCAGCACCCCATCCGGACCAAAGCGCAAGCCGGATGCTTGCAAAACTATCGAACCCAACCAAGGCAAAAACAAGACCATCCAGAAAATACCTATAAAAAACAGTGCTTTATAAAATTTTTCAGCGCCAACAGCCACCCCTTACTATCGAAACTATGTTAATTAGCCGAGCGTCAGACGGGTATATAGTGGAAATCCACCAACACTTGCTTACCTTGAAGAACGCGAATATTTCTGTTGCGAGCCTGAGACTTTAAACCTCCGGACGGCAGCCCATATAATCGTGGGAGATCAGGCACGAAACATGCTGAACATTGCTAATTTTCAGAAAATACTCCGCTCCATCCACACAGCATTGAATGTATAGAGAGAACCCAATGAACAACCTTGCAGACGCTGTCATTAGCTACCACAACCGTACCAAACACCAATTAAACGCCTACGCCAAAGGCCCGGAGTCTTTGGATTGGGACGACCAGCCCAATCCGTTTCGGCGTTTTAGCGGTTGTGAAGCGGTAAAACTGCCGCCACCTGGTGCCGAACTAAGTTGTTTGTTCGCGGACTTGGACAAACCGGAACAGATAGCACCGCAGCCGTTAAACCGAACCAATCTGGGCCTGTTATTGGAATTGTCGTTCGGCTTGTCGGCCTGGAAACAATTTGGTCCGGACCGCTGGGCTTTGCGCTGCAATCCGTCCAGCGGCAATTTGCATCCCACGGAAGCGTATGTGCTTTGTACCGATCCGGAGCTATTGCCACCTGGCGTCTATCACTACGTCAGTCACGATCATCATCTGGAGCGGCGCAGCCGGTTTACTGCGGAAACGGCAGCTAAAGAGGTTTATATTGGCCTGTCCTCAATTCATTGGCGGGAAGCCTGGAAATACGGGGAACGGGCCTTTCGCTACTGCCAACACGACATCGGTCATGCACTGGCCGCGCTGAGTTATGCCGCCGCCTGCTTGGGTTGGTCGATAGAATTGCTGAGCGAGACTGCCGATGCCGACATCGCCGCCTGGCTGGGGCTGGATCGCAGCGAGGATTTTGTCGCGACCGAACACGAAACGCCGGATTTATTCTGCCGGCTGCATGCCAGCCAAACGGCGGGCGGCGAGTTTTCCACCGCACATTTAGCAACACTTAGCCAAAGCGCCGAATGGTTCGGGAAGGCCGAGCGCTTGAGCGGCAGGCATTTTTACCGTTGGCCGATTATCGATGAAGTCTCCGCCCAAGCCGTCAAGCCGACGACAGTTGCCGAACGTTTAACCCTGCCGAACCTGGATCTACCGGCGCCCAGCCACAACCTGCCTGCCAGCGTGTTGATTCGCCAACGCCGTAGCGCGCAGCACTTTAACGGCAAATCCCCGGAGCTGCCCTTGGCGGATTTTCACAGAATACTGGCCGCGCTGCTGCCCAACGCCAAACCGCCGTTTACTGCCTGGAATTGGCCGGCGCAAGTCAATATCGTCTTATTTGTGCATCGGGTGGCCGGCCTGGAACCGGGCTTATATGTGCTGCCGCGCACGGCGGATGCGGCGACGGAATTAAAACCGCTTTGTTCCGCCGATTACGAATGGCAGGCCGTCGAGGCACCGTTCGAATTTTATCGGCTGACGGCCGGCAGCGTCAGGCAAGCCGCAAAAACCCTGTCCTGCCACCAACCCATCGCCAGCGACAGCGCGTTTAGCTTAGGGATGTTGGCGCGCTTTGCCGACAATGTGGACGCCGAAGCCTGGCGCTATCGCCGGCTGTTCTGGGAAAGCGGCCTACTGGGGCAAATTTTATACCTGGAAGCGGAAGCCGCCGGCGTGCGCGGCACCGGCATCGGCTGTTTTTTTGACGATGCGGTACACGGTGTGTTGGGTTTAAAAGATAACGGCTGGCAAAGCCTGTATCATTTTACTATCGGCGAACCGCTGGACGACAGCCGGCTGCAAACCTTTCCGGCCTATGCGCATTTGAGCGAGTCGGCCGCCAGCGCCTGATTTGCTTGAGGTTTGGCACCTGAGTGACAATCGTTGAAATATTTACGCAACAATCCCGCCGACAATGTTTAAAATCATGGCTTTACCCAGCCAACCACTAAAGGCCCGCCATGAGTTTTAAATCCAGCTTGATCCGTTTCGTCATCAAATTGACCCCCAACGCGCTGATCATTTGGGGGGCGAACATCATCATGAAAGGCATCGCCGAGTTGACCCAGTTCAACTTCGATCTCGATGCCAGGAAAGTGTATGTGCAAACCCGGCTATACGGTGAGGAACACACCATAGAAGTGACCCTGGAAGATTTTGCAGTATTCAACGACGGCGAGTCCTACCGTTTCATCATTCACCACGCCAGCTCCGACCGGCCTTGGCTGAACAACATCCTGGCCAAGTTCACCGGCAAAGCCTGGAAAATTCCGACCCTGCCGTTGTTTGCCGCGCAATTGGAATTGGTTGCCGAAGTCTTTAGCGCCAAGCCGGTGGTATTGGAGCAAATCGATTGATAAGTCCGCGTTAGTCGCTTACTTACCAATGCAAAAGCTGGAAAAAATCTCGCCTAGTAGATCGTCGGAGGTAAATTCGCCGGTGATGGCGGATAAGCTGGTTTGCGCCTGGCGCAATTCTTCCGCAACCAGTTCGTGCGCTTGATGCAGCAATTGCTCGGCGGCGCGGTCCACGGCTTGCGCGGCAAGTTGCAAGGCCTGGATGTGGCGGGTTCTGGCGACAAATACGTTATCCACGCTTTCCGTAAAACCCATGCTTTGTTTCAGGTGTTGGCGCAGCAAATCCAGACCATGTTTATGTTTGATGGACAAATGGATTTCGGTGCTTTGCTGAGTTTCCATGACCCTGGGTTGACCGCCGATCAGATCGATTTTATTGAAAACTTTGGTGACCGCAATGTTGGCCGGCAGGCTGGCATCCAAGCTGGCGCTGTCCGGGTCGGTGCTGTCTATCAACAATAAAATCCGGTCGGCCTTGGCAATTTCCTGGCGAGCACGGCGGATACCTTCTTGTTCGACAGGGTTATCGCTGTCATGCAAGCCGGCGGTGTCGATGACATGCAAGGGCATGCCATCCAGTTGGATGCGTTCGCGTAATACGTCGCGGGTGGTGCCAGCGATGTCGGTGACAATCGCCGCGTCGTGACCGGCCAAGGCATTCAACAAGCTGGATTTGCCGGCGTTAGGTTTGCCGGCCAATACCACGGTCATGCCGTCGTGTAACAGCCGGCCTTGCTGGGCGGTTTTGCCGATGCCGGCAAGTTTGCTTTGCAAGCGTGCTATGCGCCCAGCCACCACGCCGTCGCCCAGGAAGTCGATTTCTTCATCGACAAAATCGATGGCCGCTTCGATAAACACCCGCAGCTCGATCAGTTCGTCTATCAGTTCGTTGATTTGTTCGGAAAACACGCCCTGCATGGATTGCTGCGCAGAGCGCACGGCTTGTTCGGTGCCGCTGCTGATCAGGTCGGCTATCGCTTCGGCTTGCGCCA
Organism: Methylomonas sp. PHL2-19; assembly: GCF_059331595.1. Classification (NCBI taxonomy): domain Bacteria; kingdom Pseudomonadati; phylum Pseudomonadota; class Gammaproteobacteria; order Methylococcales; family Methylococcaceae; genus Methylomonas; species Methylomonas sp. PHL2-19. The sequence goes on along the minus strand of NZ_CP196839.1, from coordinate 1,324,137 downwards.
GATCGATTTTGTTGTTTAGAAAAGCTCTTTGACTAAATTCGCCGGGGTTAGCCAAACGCGCACCCAATTCCAACACCCGTCGCAGCAGCATATCCAGCACCACGCTGCCGCCGTGGCCTTGCAGCTCGATAACCTGTTCACCGGTAAACGAAGCCGGCGCGGCAAAATACAGCAGCAAGCCGCTGTCGATTACCCGGCCATCGGCATCAAGGAAGTGAACAAACTGGGCGTAGCGGGGTTTGGGAAGAGTTTTGCCGGTGAGGCTTTGGGCGATGCCGGACGCGGATGGCCCGGAGATGCGAATGACGCCGACGCCGCCGTTACCGGGCGGCGTGGCAATAGCGGCTATGGTGTCGCCGCCTAGCATTAAGGTACTACGCTATGCTTGTGCGCATCCTCTTCAAGCACGTGTTTAGTGATATACCACTGCTGGATGATCGACAAGCTGTTGTTGCAAATCCAGTACAGTACCAAACCGGACGGGAAGAACAGGAAGAACACGGTGAACACGATAGGGAACATTTTCATCACCTGTGCTTGCAACGGGTCGATAGGCGCCGGATTCAAGCTTTGTTGAATCTTCATGGTGATGCCGTACAAAATCGGCAGCAGATAGAACGGGTCTTGCGCCGACAAATCCTGAATCCACAGGGCGAAATCGGCCTGACGCACTTCGACGGTCTCAATCAATACCCAGTACAAGGAGATGAATACCGGAATCTGCACCATAATCGGCAAGCAACCGCCCAAAGGGTTGACCTTTTCTTTTTTGTACATCGCCATCATTTCGGTGTTGAATTTCTGGCGGTCTTCACCATAACGCTCTTGCAGTTCTTTCAAGCGCGGCTGAATCTTGCGCATTTTGGCCATCGACTGAAAGCTGGCTTTCGACAGTTTAAAGAACAAGGCCTTGATGACAAAGGTGACGCCCAGAATCGCCACGCCCCAATTTTCGACATAACCGTAGATTTGGTTAAGTAGCCAATAAATACCTTTGGCAATCGGCGTCAACCAGCTGTAATCGACGGTGAGTTCCAGACCTGGCGCCAAAGCTTCCATGATTGGCTGAATTTTCGGACCTGCAAACAACTGACTGCTAAACACGGCTTCGCCATTGGCTGGAACCGTCAAATCGGGGGATAAGGAACCGACCTGGAAACGGGCATCCTTCAGATCGTTGGTGTAAAACTGGGCGTCCTGATCGGCTGGTGGAATCCAGGCCGCGGCAAAATAATGTTGGATCATGCCACTCCAACCGCCTTTGCTATGCACATTTTCCTTGGCTTTGACGTCGTACTTGTCATCCGCCATATCTTCAAATTTGATTTTTTGGAATTTGTCTTTTTCGGTGTAAACCACGCCGCCGGAGAATGTTCGAATAAAGCTATTGTTGCTTTTGTCGCTGTACTGGGTTCTCACCAACTGGTTGTACTGCTTGCCGGACCAATCCTGAGCGGAATGGTTGCTAACCTTTTGTTCCAGACCAACGGCATAATTGCCGCGCTTGAAAGTGTATGTTTTGGTGACCGTCAATCCCTGTGGATTAGTCCAGGTCATGGGAATTCTCAGCTCGTCCTGACCGTCAGCCAACTGATATTCGGTTTTTTCGGCGGTGAACAGGCTTTTATGATCGGGGGCGGCCAAGGAATTGGCATTGGCAATCAGGCCGCTTTGGGCAAGGTACAGGCTGTCAGGATTGCTGTCGAACAGGCGAATCGGATTTAGGTTTTTCTCCGGAGGCGTCATGCCAATCAGGGCATAAGCTTTGTCGACTACGGTGTTGATTTTCTCGTGCGGATATTTCAACAAATCCAGATTCCGTAATGTGCCGCCCTGAGGATCGATTTCCAGCTCGAAAACATCGGTTTTGACTTTGATAACATTTTCAGTCGCTACTTGGGCGACAGTCGGCACCGCAGCAGTCCGGTCATCACCCGCCGTTTGTCCGGGGGACACCGTTGCTGTATCCCCAGCCAATACGGGTTTATCAGAAACCAGGGCCTGCGGCTTGGGGCCGTAATCAATCTGCCACGATTCCCACAGCATGTAGGAGATCATCAACATCGCCATGACCAGTACAAATCTTATGTTATCCATTGTTATTTACTCAATTTTTCCGGAACAGGATCAATGCCACCCTCATGAAACGGGTGGCATTTTAATAATCGTCGAAGCGTGAGGTAAGAGCCTTTGAAAGCACCATGAATCTGGATTGCCTCTAAGCCATAACTTGAACAGCTGGGATAAAAACGACATCTGGGTCCCAGCAAAGGACTTATGAAGTATTTGTAAACCTTGATCAGGGTTATGAGCAGGAATCGCATCGATCTACCAGTTTATGCCAATGCCTTTCCAATGACTTCCTCAATATCGGCGAGGCTGCATTTGCTGCATCACCTCTTGCCAAAACAACAATATCAATGCCGACGATATGTTGACGCTGTAATCTAAAACTTTCCCTGACAGCCCTTTTAATGCGGTTCCTTGCGACTGCTTTTTTTATAGTTTTTTTTGCGATGGCCAAACCCAACCGCGGATGCGGCAGGATATTGCTCGTCGCCAACACCGTAAAATATTTATCTGTGGACTTTACGGGATTGGTAAATACTTTTTTATACTCAGCGGGCGTCCCTAGCCGATACTGATCGGGAAAGCCGAAATCTTCCGCCGACAATTAAACCGTCAGCGATGCGCGGCCTTTAGCTCTGCGCGCATTGATCACTTTGCGACCGCCCACAGTAGCCATTCTGGCACGAAAGCCGTGAGTTCTAGCGCGTTTGATTTTGCTGGGTTGATAAGTTCTTTTCATGTGCTACTGCCTTTGGTGATAAAAACGGATAAAAAAGGCTGCGAATCATACGTGACAGGCTTGCCAGTGTCAATTTGACTTGTAAATTTCCAAAACAGTGCAAAATGGACTACTCTCTGGAACACTGTCAATGCATTCAGCATTAATCAAGGAGACTTGTCATGCATAAATTACCGCTTAAATCGATTTTAGCAACCAGCCTGTTAGTCGCAGGTTGCGCCACCACCACCGGCTGGACTCCCACGGTGGACACCTATAACGATCCCAATGCGTTCCGCTTGAATCAGGATATGCAGGAATGCGAGCAACTGGCTTCGCAGTCGTCCAGTACCGTTAAAGACACTGCCACCGGCGCAGCAGTTGGCGGCTTGATAGGCGCTGCGGGCGGCGCGGCCATTGGCGCGGTAGTCGGCAACCCCGGCACCGGTGCAGCCATTGGTGCAGCGGCCGGCGGTATCGGCGGCGGCGCTCAGCAAGGCATACAAGCCAACGACCGCTACAAAAATGCCTATCGCAACTGCCTGAGACAGCGCGGCCATAACGTCGTCAATTAATCTGCATTAGGCCGTCACTATTTTGGAGGCATTGGTTTCGTTTATCGGTGTTGCGATCATCATTGTGCTGGTATTCGATTACACCAACGGTTTTCATGATGCCTCCAATATCATTGCCAGCGTCATCGCCTCCCGCGCTATGACGCCGGTGCAGGCGGTTTTGGTGGTGGCAATCTTCGAATTCCTGGGGCCGCTGCTAGGCGGAACCGCCGTCGCCAACACAGTCGGCAACCTGGTGGATTTATCCTCCATTCCGAAAGCGGATGCGCTGTTAATCGTAGTCTCCGGACTTTTCGCCGCAGTATTCTGGAATTTATTTACTTGGTGGCGCGGCTTACCATCGTCGTCGTCTCACGCGCTGATGGGCGGCTTGATCGGCGCCACGCTAATCGGCATAGGCAGCAAACCCATAGATTGGGGATTCAACGCTTTAAGTGAAGGCCGCATACATGGCTTCAGTAAAATTCTACTGGCTTTATTGCTCTCGCCCGTCCTGGGCTTTCTGGTGGGCTTTATCATTCAGCGACTGACAATGTTCTTATTGCGGTCCGCAGCGCCAAGCATTAATCAGCAGCTTCGTAACGTCCAATGGCTGACCGCCGCCGCGCTGGCCTTTTCGCACGGCGCCAACGACGCACAAAAAAGCATGGGCGTGTTGACCTTGATTTTGTTGCTTAGCGGCGAAATCGACAGCTTTAAAGTGCCCGGCTGGGTCATGCTGTTTTGCGCCAGCGCAATGACAGCAGGCGTATTGACCGGCGGCTGGCGTATCGTGCGGACCTTGGGTTTTGCCATTTATAAAATCCGCCCAATCCACGCGCTAAACGCACAGCTGAGCGCATGCCTGACTATTTTCGGCAGCTCACTACTTGGCGCCCCGGTGTCCACGACGCATGTTGTAGCATCGGCCATCATGGGTATTGGTGCATCTGATCGCCCCAGAGCGGTACGCTGGGGAAAAGCCTTGGAAATTTTGCGAACCTGGCTGATCACCATCCCCGGCGCAGCCATGATCGCCTGCATCAGTTTTCTGATATTCGACTACTTTCTCAAATAGCCGCTGTAATCTTCATGTCATCTCCCAAGCTTTCACTGGCCTCCCGGCTGTTTCAGAGAATATTCCCGAAAACCGCCGACTTCTATCTATTGCTGCACCAACAGTGCCAGCAGGTGTGCGTCACCGTCGATAATCTGGCCCGTTTCATGGCCAGCGAATCAGTCGAAGCCGGCAAGATGTTGAAAGAAGACGAGCACGAAGCCGACCGAATCCGCATGCACAATCTGCACGAACTTAACAGCTCGTTTGCCACACCGATTGATCGCGAAGACATTTATCGCGCCATTGCATCTATGGACAGCATCGTTACCTATTGCAAAAGCACGTATAACGAGATGGAAGCCCTGGAACTGAACCCCGACAGCCATTCACAAGCGATGGTCATCGAGTTACAGGTGGGCATCAAAGCACTGGAGCGCGGCTTTGCGGTATTGGGCAAACACCCCGCCGAGGCCGAACAGCACGCCTTTGCCGCCCGCCATTCGGAGCGCCGCATCGAGAAGATGTACCGCAAGGCCATCGCCGATTTATTCCAAGGCGATGACTACTTGAATATGTTTAAACAACGCGAACTTTACCGGCATTTGTCCAATGCCGCCGACAAGGTTCATGCCACCGCGAATGTACTGGAAGACATCATCGTCAAACTGGGCTGAATAGTGCGGCAAGCCGTTTAAAATAGCCGGGTGCAGCCCGTTATTTTCAAGGGCAGAATGCGTCCGGCATCGCCCCCAAAAGCCCCAACATCCATGCTACAATCTGCCCCGGTTTAAATCCTGTTACTCAAAGAGGTTCACTTCGTGGCAAACATCACCAGCCGAAAATCCGCAATGACTCTTTTTTCATCACCAGCCTGCATAATGAGCCACTGCGCCAGGCTAGTTGTATACGAAAAAGGCGTGCCAGCGGAAGTTGAGTTTTTCGACCCGAATGACCCGCCGGAAGATCTGCTGGAACTGAACCCCAACGGTAATGCCCCGACTTTCGTGGAACGCGACTTAGTGCTGTACGACGCCCGCATCATCATGGAATACCTGGATGAACGCTTCCCGCACCCCGCCTTGCACCAAATGGACCCGGTCTCCCGCGCCAACGCCCGGATGCTGATCAAACGCATCGATCAGGAGTGGTATCCGCTGCTGGATGACGTGCTGGTCAACGGTGACAAAAAAGCCGCCAAGGCTAAAAAACAACTCCGGGAAAGCTTACTGGCTGCCGCACCGGTATTTGAAGCGACACCGTATTTTATGAGCGACGAGTACTCTCTGATCGATTGTGCGATGGCACCATTCTTGTGGCGACTTCCCAGCATCGGTATTGACATTGCCGGCCTAGGCAAAGGCATCACCGCCTACGCCAACCGACTTTTCTCCAGACGGGCTTTTCAAGAAAGCCTGAGCCGCGAAGAAAAAGACATGATGCAAGCCCCAAGCAAATGACCCCACTTAAACCCTATCTGATTCGCTCCATCTACGAATGGATCGTCGACAACAGCCTGACCCCCCATCTTTTGGTCAACGCCGACTACCCCGGCGTAACGCTGCCGGGCGACTTCGTGGAAGATGGCCGAATCGTATTGAATATGCGCCCGGAAGCCATTCAAGGTTTGGTGCTCGGCAATGAAGAAATCCAATTCAACGCCCGGTTTGCCGGCAAACCCATGCGCATTATCGCGCCGTGCAAAGCGGTGTTGGCCATCTATGCCAAAGAAAATGGCAAAGGTATGATTTTCGACCCGGAAGAGAATGAGGACGAAACCCCGCCGACACCGACAGAGCCCAAACCTCCGCAAAAACCACAACTAAGAGTGGTCAAATAACAAACGCATGCCGAAAAGAATGCCTCTGCGCCGAGGCATTCCCTTAACCCGCCTAAACAAGCCAGTTAAAAAAAGCCCCCTCCAGTTGCCGACAATTGGCACTGAAATCCAGCCAAACACCTGTACACCGTAAAGACACCGACTAAACTGTGCGATAGAATGCCGAGTCACTTCAATCCGGGGGGTAAACGATGTCGCACGATACTGCCAAGGTCTATAGCGAGACCGAAATCGCCGAACGTTTAGCACAGGAACTGCCGCACTGGTATTACGAAAACGGCTGGATCCGCCGCAAAATCAAGACCAGCGGCTGGAAAGCGACTTTAATGGTAGTCAACACCGTCGGCCACTTGGCGGAAAAAGCCTGGCACCACCCGGATTTAACTGTTTCCTATGCATTCGTGATCGTCAAGTTGGTCACGCATTCGGCAAAAGGCATCACCGATAAAGATTTTCTGTTAGCCCAAAAAATTGAGGACGTGTTGATGTGGGATGCGGCAGAAAGTTCCGCCGGCATCCTGGAAGGCACGCCCGACGATCCACGATTCAAATATATTAAAAAAGATTGAGGACTTTCCATGACTGAAATAACCGAGGTACCCAGCCCTTTTTGCGGCATGGGTACCGACGACCTGAGCATACAGGTGGACGGCACAACCTTGAAAGTGACCGCAAACGGTTGCTCGGTTAATACACCGGCATTCGAACAAACCATAGCGGACACCGTGCCGCGCATTGCCGGGCAGGCAGCGAGTTTGGAAGCGGCGACCGCTAAAGCTGCGGAATTGCTACGAAACACCCATCAACCTGTGATCGGCGGCTGCGCCACCGACGTCAACGGCATGCGCGCATTGCTGGCTTTAGCCGACAAAAGCGGCGCGGTGGTCGATAACATCAATTTTAATAACGCACGCCGCAATTTACTGGCTTTGCAAGACTCCGGCTGGATGAATACCACATTAGCCGAACTTAAAAACCGCTGCGATTTATTGCTGATAGTCGGAACCGATCTGGAAGCTTTTGCCCCGCGTTTTTTCGAGAAATATCTGTGGAACGAAGAATCGATGTTCCTCGAAAGCACTGCCAACCGCGAAATTATTTATCTGGGTAAAGCCCCCTCAGGAAACGCTTCAACCTCTCCTACCGGCCAAAAAGCCCGCGTACTACCTTGTGCCGACGCCGATTTACCGGGTGTGGCTGCCGCATTGTCGGCCCTGGTTAAAGGCCACTTGCTACACGCACAAAGTGTCGCCGGCATCGCCATTAGCGAGCTACAGCTTATCGCCGACAAACTTAAGGCCGCGCAGTATGGCGTCATTCTGTGGGGCGCGGCGGCATTGGCATTCGATCAAGCTGAGCTATCCGTGCAAACGCTGTGCAATATCGTTAAAGACCTTAACCAAGCCGGCACCCGCTGCTCCGGCTTTCCGCTGGGCGGCAAGGAAGGCGACCAAACCGCCAACCAAGTCTGCGGCTGGACTACCGGCTACCCCGCGCGCGTCAACTTTGCCAGAGGTTACCCCGAGTACGATCCTTATCTATACGACGGCCAAACACTGCTAAATAACAGCGAAGCCGATGCCTTGCTGTGGGTTCAGGCCTTTAACAGCAGCGCACTGCCTCCAAAAACTCACTTACCGACTATCGTCATCGCTCGCTCCGGCATGAAGTTCGAGCAAGAGCCGGATGTGTTCATCCCGGTCGGCACGCCCGGCATCGATCATGCCGGCCACGCTTACCGCCTGGACAATGTGGTGGCGATCCGCCTGAAAAAATTGCGCGACTCCGGCCTGCCCAGTACTGCCGAAGTCCTGTCCGCCATCGAACAAGCCCTTTAGGACCAAACACATGCTGATAAAACTTACAGGTGGAACCGTTTACGATCCGGCCAGCGGCATCGACGGACAACAGCAAGACATTTACGTGCAGGACGGCCGCATTATCGATGCGCCTAAAGACGGCAGACCGGTTGACAAAGAATACGACTTGCGCGGCAAAGTGGTGATGTCGGGCGCCATCGACATGCACACCCACATCGGCGGCGGCAAAGGCAATATCGCCCGCACCCTGTTGCCGGAAGATCATCGCCAGGACCCAGTACACCGCACATCGATTACCCGTTCCGGTAACGGCCACGCGATGCCCAGCACCTATGTTGCGGGCTATCGCTATGCGGAAATGGGCTACACCGCCTGCTTCGAACCGGCGGTTTTGCCGATCAACGCTCGCCAAGCACATATGGAAATGGGCGACACACCGATAGTCGACAAGGGCGGCTACGTGATGCTGGGCAGCGATGACTTTTTGCTGCGCATGATGACCGCCAACAAAGATCAAAAAGCCATCAATGATTACGTGGCCTGGACGCTGAACGCCGCCAAAGGCATCGGCATTAAGGTGGTCAATGCCGGCGGCATCAATGCGTTTAAATTCAACCAGCGCAAACTGGATTTGGACGAGAAGAACAGCCATTACGACGTCACGCCCCGTCAAATCTTGCAAACCTTAGCTAAAGCGGTGCAAGAACTCGGCATCACTCATCCTTTACATGTGCATGGCTGCAATTTAGGCGTACCGGGCAATCTGGAAACCACCTTAAATACCATCGAAGGTATCGACGGCTTGCCGATGCACTTGACGCATATTCAGTTCCATAGCTACGGTAAAGAAGGCGATTTCAAATTCTCCTCCGGTGCAGCGCAGATCGCCGAGGCAATCAATAGCAATCCGAACATCACCGCCGACGTCGGCCAAATCCTGTTCGGCCAAACTGTCACCGCGTCCGGCGACAACATGCGCCAGCATGCTAACCACCGCTTCGCCAGCCCGAATAAATGGGTGTGCATGGACATCGAATGCGACGCCGGCTGTGGCGTGGTGCCGTTTAAATACAAAGACCAAAACTTCGTCAATGCCTTACAGTGGGCCATCGGTTTAGAAATATTCCTGTTGGTCGAAGACCCTTGGCGAATCTTCCTGACCACCGACCACCCCAACGGCGCGCCGTTCACCAGCTATCCGCATCTGATCCGCCTATTGATGGACCGCAGCTTCCGGAACGACATGCTGGCGACCATCCATCCGGAAGCGCAAAAAATGACCACGCTAGCCTCGATCGAGCGCGAATACACGTTAAACGAAATCGCCATCATGACCCGCGCCGGCGCAGCCCGCATCATCGGCCTGAAAGACCGTGGCGCTTTGAGTGCAGGCAACTTCGCAGACATCACTGTCTACACCGAAAACGCTGACCGCCAGACTATGTTCACCAAACCCGATTACGTGTTCAAGGACGGCGAACTGGTCGTCAAAGACGGCGAAGTGGTGAAAGTTACCTGGGGCACGACCCACATCGTCAAACCGGACTACGATCTATCCATCGAAAAAGACCTCAAACCTTATTTCGACAAATACCTGACCATGAAACTCGGCAACTTTAAAATCAGCGACGACGAAATTAGCGAAGACGGGCGCGGCAGCTTGACGGCGCATCCGTTGCGAGGTGCAGCATGATCATTAATGGCGTAACCATAGACAAAACCTTCGCCGAAGCCTTTCCGATGAAGGCGACGCGGGCCATCATCACCGCGCAAAACGAAAAATGGGCGATGATTTCCGCGCAAGCGATGACCGGCTTCGCGACCTCTGTAATTGCTTGCGGCTGCGAGGCGGGCATCGAACGAGTGTTGAGCCCGAACGAAACGCCCGACGGACGGCCCGGCGTCGCCATCATGATTTACGCGATGGGCGGCAAAGGTCTGGCCAAACAATTAGAAACCCGCGCCGGCCAATGCGTATTGACCTCGCCAACCTCGGCACTATTTGCCGGCATCGAAGGCGGCAAGCCAATTCCGTTGGGTAAAAACCTGCGTTACTTCGGCGATGGCTTTCAAATTGCAAAAAAGATCGGCGGCAAGCGCTACTGGCGCGTACCAGTCATGGACGGCGAGTTTCTTACAGAAGCCACCACCGGCATGGTGGATGCGGTAGGCGGCGGCAACTTCCTGGTGCTAGCAGAATCGCAACCACAAGCTTTGGCAGCCTGCGAGGCGGCGATCGAGGAAATGCGCAAAATTCCGAATGTGATTATGCCCTTCCCCGGCGGCGTGGTGCGCTCGGGCTCCAAGGTTGGCTCAAAATACGCCTCATTGGGCGCATCAACAAACGATGCTTTTTGCCCGACTTTAAAAGGTGTGACCAAAACCGATTTGTCGCCGGAAATCGAATCGGTGATGGAGATCGTCATCGACGGCTTGAGCAAAGAAGACATCGACAAGGCTATGCGCGTGGGTATTCAAGCGGTTTGCGATCTGGGCGCGGCTAACGGCATCAAGCGTATCAGCGCCGGCAACTACGGCGGCAAATTGGGACCGTTCCACTTTCATTTGCAGGAGATCATGGCATGAGCGCGTTAACCTTTACCCTGAAACAGCCAACCGACCAGCGTATCGACATGTCGCCGCTGGTTTGTCAAAAGCTGCAAGGTTTGGACGTCGATGCGATTGCCGCCATCGAACTACAGAATGGCAAAAGCCGCCGCCGGGTCGACGAGCTGTTCTACATCACCGGCATGAACACCCAAGAAATCATTATCGCCTATAGCAATAACAAGCTGGACTTCATTGGCAAGGAATTGGACGGCGGCAGCATCAGCGTACAAGGCGATACCGGCGCTTATCTGGGCATGCAACTGAAATCTGGCACGATCAACGTCAGTGGCGATGCAGGCCTGTATGCTGCATGTGAAATGAAAAACGGCTTGATTCAAATCGAAGGCGATGCCGGCGATTTTCTGGGCGGGGCCCTACCCGGTAACAAGCAAGGCATGAAAGGCGGTACGGTGTTAGTGAAAGGTAATGTCGGCCAGCGTGCCGGTGACCATATGCGCCGAGGCCAGATTTTGATCGAAGGCAATGCCGGCGATTATTGCGGCTCTCGGATGCTGGCAGGCACTATCGCGGTTATGGGTAACACCGGCCGCTATCTGGGCTATGCGATGCGGCGCGGCACTTTGTTGCTATGGAATCAGCCGCAATTATCAGCGACCTTTAACGACTGCGGCTCCCACACACTGGCCTTCCTGCCCATACTGTTCGCATCGTTCAAATCCTTCAACTCCCGTTTTGCCGACAGTGGTGCGGCGTTTAACCGCGTGCAGCGTTACGGCGGCGATATGGCGGAAACCGGACGCGGCGAAGTGCTAGTCCGAATCTAACTCATGGCCGCGCAAACCCGTTACGGTTTGCGCGGCGCATCTCAAGTGAAACCGATACTCACCACCACAAATCACAACCGTAATGTCGCTGGCCTGAAATATGTTTACCCGGTCATCTCCCGCCGTGCGGGTGGTTTATCGATAGGTGTCAATTTCAATCCGAACAATGCCTGCAACTGGCGCTGTATTTACTGCCAAGTACCGCAGTTACAGCGCGGTAATGCGCCGGAAATGGATTTTGCCTTACTGGAGCAGGAACTGCGCTTCTTTTTAAATTACGTGCAACACGGCGATTTTTTTGAGCAATTTAACGTCGAAATCGATCACCGCGTTATCAAGGATATTGCCATTTCCGGCAACGGCGAACCGACCAGCTTGATAGATTTTGACAAAGCCGTGCATCTGATCGGCAAGATCGCCGCGGAATCCGGCGTATTTCCAGCCAGCAAATTTGTATTGATCAGCAATGGCAGTTTGATACACCAATCGACAGTACAAGCGGGCTTGGCGGAATTGAGCAGACACAACGGCGAATTATGGTTCAAGCTGGATAGCGCGACCGAACAGGGCCGCAAGTTGATCAACAGCACGGGCCAAAGTCAGCAAAAGTTATTGGAACGTCTAGAAATTGCCGCCAGCCTTTGTCCAACCAAACTACAAACCTGCATGTTGCATTATCGGCAAGCGTGGTCTGACAGCGAAAAACAGGCCTATTTAGGGCTTTTGCAGGAATTACGGTTTGGCCAGATTAAACTGCAAGAAATTATGCTTTACAGCGTGGCCAGGCAATCGTTTCAAATGGAAGCGGACGAACTGGAAAGAATGAGTGTTGAAGAAATGAATGCGTTTGCCGCTGACATCAAAGCGCTGGGCTATGATGTCAGCGTTAGCCATTAGGCTGTCACGTCGAGAAGAGATCCGAGCGTTTTTTCATGAACCTTGATCATTTTGGCACCAGCCGAAGTTTCAAGCTCAGCTTCTTTCAAGCTCAGCACCGGCTTGAATAAGTCAGCCGAACCGACATCTTTTGAACCGCCGACTTCCTGAGCTTGCACCGGCAAATTTGCAATCGTTTGCGCCGCGGTACTGGCTTTTTGCTGAGCATTACTGATCAGACTGGTTGCGCTATTCATTACATTGCTAATCATGGTACACCTCCTCCAAATCCAGATTGCATCATACCGCCCCGGTTATCGGCTTGCCAAGCGCGGAACTTTAACTTCTCAACAGCGTTTTGCATACCTAGTCACACTTACGTAACTATTTGTCTTTCTTGACTATTTTTACGTAGATATCTTTCAGAAATGGCAGGCCTTGGCTCTGAAATTTCGACCAGCCGTAAACACCGACTTGCTTCAGTAACTCAGCTAATTTTTTCGCCGCCGCCTCTCCGCCAACCTGCTTAAACTTGGCTTCTACTACTGTGCTCCACTGCACTCTAGGCTGACCGTCAGCATCCAGAAACACCCTATCAAACAACCACATTTCCGCGACGGACACCGTCCACATAAACGCAAACGACACCGCCATACCGCCGCCCGCCACAATCACCAGCCAGGCAAACATCGGGTTCAGCTTCGTCAACCACCACGACAAAATATCCACCAGCAAAAACATATAGGGCATACCGATCGCAATACATTTGTACTTGATGGTACTGGTTTCCGAAAAACTGAAAATCAAGCCGACAAACATGAAAATAAAACTGATGCCGAACAAGTGAATATGTGACACCCGCGTCAGCGAACTAAAGGTCGCGCCTTCGTCTTCCTTGGTCAATTCCTTCAACACTTTAAAATCGCTCAAATCCGGAACGGGTGCGTCTTTGTTGTGACACATCACACACCGTTCCTGAATGATTTTTTCGATACCATCGTCGATAAAATCGTCCTTGTCGGCACCATCGCGTACCCATTGGATAATGTCAAACCGTTCCTGTTCGGATGCATTCTCCTTCATGGACCCGTTCAGCTTGGTTTCCAGCACGGTTCCCGAACGGTTGCCGTAATAACTGTAAACAATGTCGTCAATCGACAGGCCAAACTTGCCGTCAGCCATACCATGAGTAAACAGAATTTGGATCAAAGCCATCAGATAGCCAACCGCCACGGTAGTCAAATAGCCGGTAAACAGCACTTTGACCGGGGTATCCATTTGTTTTAAAGAAGAAAATTCGCGTGCCATAGTCAGTTACGCCGGTTTGGAAGGGATGGCTGCATTATAGCTTGGTTATATTGTCCTCGACCGAAAAATCCATTTTGTAACAGGCATAAAAAAGGCCCTTGCAAGCAAGAGCCTTTTTACCCGTAACCGTTAACGCTTATCTGGGCAGGACGTTCGCGGCAGTCAAACCTTTAGGACCGGATTCGATATCGAACTGAACCGACTGGCCTGGAGACAAGGTTTTAAAACCTTCGCCCTTAATTACGGAATGATGCACAAACACATCTTCCTTGCCTTCGGAAGGCTCGATAAATCCAAACCCTTTGGTGTTGTTGAACCACTTTACAGTGCCTGTTGCCATTTCTAAAACTCCTACAAAATAAAACTAATGGTTACGCAGACCGACAATATTGACAACCGGACCTGCTGACTAGCAAAGGCCATAATCCCTCAACATCTGTTATCTGAGCGCGAGCATTGTACTTTGAATCATTTATCAAGGCTACCAACGATGTCCATCTCAAGCCACCAATCAGTAGCAATAATTTCACCCGAAAAATAGTGGAATTATCCACCAGCCCTCGCTTGAAAAGCGTTACGTAGCGCCCCATCTCTGCGGCAACACAATTTATATCCCAAATGAGGTACGCAGCATGCGAATGGATAAATTAACCAGTAAATTTCAACAGGCGCTCAGCGACGCGCAAAGCATGGCCCTAGGCAAGGACCACCAGTTCATCGAGCCGGTGCACGTGATGTTGGCGTTGATCGATCAGGAAGGCGGCAGTATCAAACCTTTACTGATGCAAGTTGGCATTCAGGTCAACGCCTTGCGTAATGAGTTAAGCAAGGAGATTGATCGTCTGGCCAGCGTCTCCGGCGCCGGCGGCGATGTGCAGATTTCCAACGAATTGTCGCGGATGTTGAATCTGACCGACAAACTGGCGCAGAAACGTAAAGATGCGTTCATCTCCAGCGAATTATTTTTGCTGGCAGCCCTGGAGGCCAGCGGCTCCTTACAAAAAATCCTCAAGCAAGCAGGCGTCACCGCTTCGGCCGTGGAAAAAGCCATCGAAAACATGCGCGGCGGCCAGAACGTCAACGATGCCAACGCCGAAGATCAACGCCAGGCCTTGAAAAAATACACCATCAACCTGACCGAACGTGCCGAACAAGGCAAGCTGGACCCGGTGATCGGTCGTGACGACGAAATCCGCCGCACCATCCAGGTCTTGCAACGCCGCACCAAAAACAACCCGGTGCTGATCGGCGAGCCGGGCGTCGGCAAAACTGCCATTGTCGAGGGTCTGGCGCAACGTATCGTTAACGGCGAAGTACCGGAAGGTATCAAAGGCAAGCAACTATTGTCGCTGGACATGGCGGCATTAATCGCCGGCGCCAAGTTTCGCGGCGAGTTTGAGGAGCGTCTGAAAGCCGTACTTAATGACGTTGCCAAACAAGAAGGCCAAATCATCTTGTTCATTGATGAGTTGCACACCATGGTCGGCGCCGGCAAGGCCGAAGGCGCGATGGACGCCGGCAACATGCTGAAACCCGCTCTAGCTCGCGGCGAACTGCATTGCGTCGGCGCCACGACGCTGGACGAATATAGGCAATACATCGAAAAAGACGCCGCGTTGGAACGCCGCTTTCAAAAAGTACTGGTCGACGAACCGAGCGTCGAAGACACCATCGCCATCTTGCGCGGCTTGAAAGAACGTTACGAAATCCACCACAGCGTCGACATCACCGACCCGGCCATCGTTGCCGCCGCCATGCTGTCGCACCGCTACATTTCCGATCGGCAATTGCCGGACAAAGCTATCGACTTGATCGACGAAGCCGCCAGCCGGATCCGGATGGAAATGGACTCCAAACCGGAATCGATGGATAAACTCGACAGGCGCTTGATTCAATTGAAAATCGAACGCGAGGCCATGAAAAACGAAAGCGACGCGGCCTCAAAAAAACGCCTGGAAATCCTGCAAGTGGAAATCGCCGACTTGGAAAAAGAATATTCCGATTTGGAAGAAATCTGGAAAGCCGAGAAAGCGGCATTGCAAGGCACTGCAACGATCAAGGAACGCCTGGAACATGCCCGCCTGGAACTGGAAGCGGCCCGCCGCAGCCAGGATTACGCGCGGATGTCCGAGCTGCAATACGGCGACATACCCAAACTGGAGAAAGAACTGGACTTGGCTTCGCAAGCAGAAATGCAGGAAACCACCCTGCTGCGCAGCAAGGTCACGGAAGAAGAAATCGCCGAAGTGGTTTCGAAATGGACCGGCATTCCGGTCTCGAAAATGATGGAAGGTGAGCGCGAAAAATTGCTGCGCATGGAAGAAGAGCTGGGCAAACGGGTAATCGGCCAAACCGAAGCCCTGAAAGCCGTCAGCAACGCGATCCGCCGCTCCCGCGCCGGCCTGTCGGACCCGAACCGCCCCAACGGGTCGTTCCTATTCTTGGGGCCAACAGGAGTCGGTAAGACCGAGCTGTGCAAGGCTTTGGCCGAATTCATGTTCGATACCGAGGAAGCAATGGTGCGCATCGACATGTCGGAGTTCATGGAGAAACATTCCGTGGCCCGTTTGATCGGCGCACCTCCCGGCTATGTCGGTTATGAAGAAGGCGGCTACCTAACTGAGGCCGTGCGCCGGAAACCCTACTCGGTCATCCTGCTTGACGAAATCGAGAAAGCCCATAACGATGTGTTTAACGTATTGCTGCAAGTGCTTGACGACGGCCGTTTGACGGATGGCCAGGGCCGGACTGTGGACTTTAAAAACACGGTGGTGGTGATGACGTCGAACTTGGGTTCCAGCGTGATCCAGGAACTGGCGGGCGAAGACAACTATGTCGAAATGAAAGATGCGGTGATGGAGATTGTAGCTCAGCATTTCCGACCGGAATTCATCAATCGGGTCGATGAAGCAGTGGTCTTCCATCCGCTCGGCCAGGGCCAAATCCGCGCCATCTGTAAAATTCAGATCGAATTGTTGCGCCGTCGTCTCCAGGAAAAAGACATTGGTCTGGAAGTCAGCGAAACCGCACTGGATCTACTCGGCGAAGCCGGTTTCGATCCGGTTTACGGCGCACGGCCTTTGAAACGGGCGATACAACGGCAATTGGAAAATCCGCTGGCTAATGAGATTTTGTCAGGACGCTTCATCCCTGGGGACTCGATCAAAATCGATGTCGCAAATGACGGATTGACATTTAGCCAATAAAAACGGCTTGGAATAAGCTGCCGGATTAGCAGTTTTCTAACCCGGCAGTCACCTGTACCAACGGCCGTATCACCCGAAATTCAAATCAGATAGAATGGACGCCGGAAGTGCATGGTTTATCGCCGCAATCCGGGATAAGCGACTATTAACGGCTCGTCACTTAATATAGGTCTCGAATCGGTAAAAGCCAACTTCCCCGGTCGATCAACGGCGTGGTCAGGTATTTATCGCCACGCTCTTATTTGAACCGTCGGTTTTGCTTAAGACATTTCCGCATGGGAACGGATATTGTCGACACATTATCAATTTAAGGCATCCCGCCATCATACTTATTCAAGGTTAAAGGAAAATGCGTTTGTCACACACTATAGCAACTACCAGTTTATTATTGGCTGCCGCCATCTCTCCAGCCCATGCAGCCTTGGTAGGGCCGGCCAGCGACTACAATATTTTCGTATTCGGCAACTTCATCAGCTCAAATTCCGATACAGAAGGCAACTTAGCTGCCGGCGGCAATATTACATTGGCCAACTATTCGGTGGCCTCGCAAATCAGTGGCAACGCAGCCCGTTTGGTCGTCAACGGCACGCTTACCGCCAACAACGGCGGTGTAGGCAACGGTCAGAACGGCAGCATCTATGCAGGCGGCACCCTGCTAAGCAGCTTTACCGCCAATGGCGGCGTCTTCGCGCAAACATTGGTGGATTTTTCCGGTGCGCAAACCCAATATCAAAATATCTCCAACGCCTGGAACGCTTTGACCGCCAACGGCAGTGTCGGTAACAATTACGGTACGCTGAATCTGACCGGCAACAATAGCGAACTCAATGTGTTTGACATAGACGGCGCCGAACTGACCGCCAGCAATACGATCAACATCAGCGCTCCAAGCAACTCCACCGTGTTGATCAATGTCAGCGGCACCGGCCAGATATTTCAAAACGGCCAAGTCAATCTTAACGGCATAGACGCCACACACGTCATCTACAATTTCTATGACGCAACGTCGTTAACGTTAGCGGGCAGCAAGAACCCTCAGGGCTCGATTCTAGCGCCCTGGGCCAACGTATTTGGCGGTTACGGACAATTGAACGGCCAATTGGTTGCTCAGTCGTTTAACGGCAATATCGAATTCCATAACCAGTTGTTCGCCAGCAATATTGCCGCAGTGCCCGTACCAGCGGCGATTTGGTTGTTTGGCTCAGCCGTAGGTATTTTGGGAATCAACGGCCGAAAAAAACTCGCGCGTTAAGTCTCCGCGTGACTCCCTCTAGCTATTCTGAGGGAGTCGCGCCTTTCCGTTCTTGTTGAAAAATCGTGGCATGCCCATCAATCGCTCAAATCTGAGCGTACATGGCCGCTATTCCTTCGCCCCGGCTCGAAGCAGCATATTCGCAATTTCCCGATGACCTCGGGTTCTCGCAAACTGTAGCGCATTGGCTGTCGGCTTGGCGCCGTTCGCCAATAGCAGTTCCACCATTTCCGTCCGCCCTCTACCGGCCGCCAACCCCAAAGCGGCACTATCGCCAGCGTTGATATCCATTCCCGCATCCAGAAATAATCGCACCGCCGCCATATCGCCCGCTCCAGCGGAGGCCGCGAATTGCTGTTCCGTGTATTCAACACCCATTTGCTGCAAATCTTTCCGGGCTTGTACCACGTCAACGGCGCATACAGAACCCACCTGAAGAACACTCAGCATCACGACGATACGTAAGACATCACACCGAACAATTTTGGATAATATTTCGTTCATCGACAAGCTCCTGAGGCCGCAAACTCATATGAATTAAACGCGAACGAGGCTCAAAGACATGGACTTTTTGCAGAGTTTGACAGCACTCGCTCAGACGTCCTCGCCTTGTTGCCATTAAATTTCGACGACCCGACCTTCCGCCGCCGATTGCAATGCGGCCACTATCGTTCTGCAATTATCCCGGGCATCGGCTAGGGACAACTGCGGCCCCTGACCACTCAACACGCAATTGCTGAAATGTTCAATCTCCAGACGGAAGTGATTGGAAGCCGGCAAGCGCTCTTCGGACTGGCGACCGTCCTCGGTCCACCAAGAAATCACCGGCACATCACCGGGCAATTGCCAAACCACATGACATTTGATACCCCCTTGGGTACCGATGATTTCGTATTCGCAGCGCCGAGCCCGTTCAAAGCTGAAATCGAAATGTGCGAATTTGCCTTCGCCGAAATCCAGCACGCCGCTAGTGGCGATGTCGGCGCCGCTTTCCACGTATTTGGACAACGCCATTACCCGGCAAGGGGATTGCTGAAAAAACATTCGCAGCGAATGAATTGCATAGCAGCCAATATCCCACATCGCACCACCACCATGCGAAACATCGTCGGCTAAACGATACATCCGGGCCGGACGCATCATGAACGAATAGCTGGCACGTACCGATCGAATTTCGCCTATCAGTCCGGAGCCGATCAACTCCAATACACGGGCATGTTGCGGATGGAAACGATACATAAAGCCTTCCATCACGGTCACCCCGTAACGGCGAGCCGCTGTTTCTATCGCATCAATATCGGCAACCGTCAGCGCCATCGGTTTTTCGCATAACACATGCTTGCGATGCTCGATGGCGCGTAAAGTCCATTCAGCGTGCTCATGATTCGCCATTGGCAAATAAATGGCTTGTACGTCATCGTCGTTGAGCAGAGAATCTAAATTGTCGTAACTCTGTATCTCAGGATGGCAGGGGGCATATTTAGCCAACGTTTGCGCCGCAGCCCCGGGACGGCGGCTGGCGATACCAATCAGTTCGGCATTGGATGCTTCGACTATTGCCGGCAATAAGCGTTCGTTGATGCGGGCCGCGCCGAGAATGCCCCAACGCAGTTTGGCTTGGTCTTGGTTATTCATGACAGTACCTTAGACTGATGAGCTGAAAGCTATCAGATTAGCAGCATGTCCACGCGCCGCAAGCAACTTATTCCAAATAAGTTGCTTGAAAGCTAACAACCTTTGATTATCGGAAAGATTAGGAACCAGAGCATCTGGTATCTGCGCGAGATAAAACCACCGCGCATAAAAAAGGCCCAAGCAACATCTGTTGCATAGGCCTTGCTGATCTATCGACTTTGCGTCGAGATCAAGCCATTGCGCGCAGTCTGTCGTTTAGTCTGCTTTTGCTGCGAGCGGCTTTATTTTTGTGGATCAGGCCTTTGTTAACGGCCGAATCAATTACAGGAACAGCGGTTTTAAACGCGGCTTGAGCTTGCTCTTTATCGCCTGCTCTAACAGCGGCGATCACTTTTTTAACGAAAGTGCGTAAGTTGCTGCGCTGTCCGGCATTGCGAATACGGCTTTTCTCAGCCTGACGCGCTCTTTTTCTAGCTTGTGGTGAATTAGCCATAGTCTATCAGTTCTTTTGAGTTAATCTGGAACCGCGTATTATCATTTTGGATGCTATGATTGTCAAATTTTTAGTGTTCCCAAACTCAATCTGAGGCCTGCAGTGAGCAAGCAGCTGTTTAAATCCACCGCAATCGTTAGCAGTATGACCATGATTTCACGGATCATGGGTTTTGTAAGAGACATGCTATTTGCCAACATTTTTGGCGTTAACGCGGCAACCGATGCGTTTTTCGTGGCCTTCAGGATTCCAAACTTCCTGCGCCGCTTGTTCATGGAAGGCGCGTTCGCCCAAGCTTTTGTACCAGCTTTGTCCGATTATAACGAAAAAGACAGCGAGGAAGGTTTGCGACTGTTTATCGACCGCACCGCCGGCACCTTGGCAGTATTGTTGGTGTTATTCACAGTGGCGGGCGTCATTGCAGCGCCGTTGCTGATCCTGCTTTTTGCGCCCGGTTTTCTGTGGGAAGGCGACCAGTACGAACTGGCTGTGCAAATGCTGCGCATCACCTTCCCATATTTGTTCTTCGTTACGCTGGTTGCATTCTCCGGCGCGATTTTGAACGCACGTGGCAAATTCGCCATTCCGGCACTGACTCCGGTATTTCTGAACATTTGCATGATAGGCGCTGCAATCTGGATTTCGCCGTTAATGGCCGAACCGATTATGGCTTTAGCGTGGGGCGTATTTGGCGCCGGCGTAGTGCAACTGTTATTTCAAATCCCTGCACTGATAAGGCTCGGCTTGCTACCCAGGCCGCGTTGGGGCTACCAAGACCCGGCGGTGAAACGCATGCTCAAGCAGATGCTCCCCGCCATTTTTGGGGTCTCCGTGGTGCAAGTCAATTTACTGTTCGGCACTCTGGTAGCCTCATTTTTAACTTCGGGCAGCGTTTCTTGGCTGTACTACTCCGATAGGCTGGTGGAGTTTCCGCTCGGAATTTTGGGTGTGGCGCTGGCGACAGTCATTTTGCCGAGATTGTCCGAGAACCATGCCGCTGAAGATGCCCTGGCCTTTTCCAAAGCGTTGGACTGGGGCTTGAAACTGGTGTTACTGATCGGCTTACCGGCCACCCTGGGTTTGACACTGCTGGCTGAGCCTTTGTTATCGACGTTGTTTCAATATAATGAATTCGGCAGCGACGATGTGCGGATGGCAGGCAAAAGCCTGATGGCTTATGCGCTAGGCTTACTGGCCTTTATGTTGATCAAGATCTTGGTTCCAGGCTTCACTTCCCGCCTGGATACACAAACTCCAATGCGTTTTGGTATGCATTCCATCGTCGCGAATATCATATTGAGTGTGCTGCTGGCATTTCCCTTCGCTCATCTTGGCATCGCCCTGGCAACTACCTTGTCTGCATACCTAAACGCGCTCCTGCTTTTGTTTACGTTGTTAAAAACCCGAATTTACCAGCCTTGCGAGCAATGGCTAATATTCATAATACGGGTTGTGGTGGCCAACGCAGTGATGTCGGCGTTTTTATATTATTTTGTCGACGTGACGCTTTGGCTGAATTGGAGCGCATCACAACGAGGCCTGCACCTGGGGATAACAATCGGCTTGGCAATGTTGATTTATAGTTCGGCGCTGGTACTGTTAGGTATCCGCCCCCGGCATATCGGCTTGCAAAAATCCGTAACGACTTGAGATTCTCTGCGACGCCACCATTGTCATGTAGAATGCATCGCGAAAAGCGGTTTCCGTAACAATTCAACAGACTAATCAGTAAGCTATGAAAACAAAAACAATCGGTTTTATTGGTGGCGGCAATATGGCAACCAGTCTAATCAGCGGCTTGATTGCCAGCGGCCATTCACCGCAGCAGATATGGGTGTCGGATACCGCGCCCGCCACGTTGCAGGCTCACACCGATCAACTTCATGTCAATACTACCGCCAACAACGAGACAGTCATTAACGAAGTCGAAGTCGTGGTGCTGGCAGTTAAACCGCAAATATTGCGCGATGTTGCTTTGCAAATCGCTCCCAGCCTGAAACAAAAGAATGTGCTGGTCGTATCGATTGCCGCCGGCATTTCCCAACAAAGCCTGTCTAAGTGGCTGGGTAGCGAGGTCGCTATCGTGCGCTGCATGCCAAACACACCGGCACTGGTGCAAACCGGTGCAACCGCATTGCACGCCAACGCCAATGTTGATGACGAACAAAAAGATCTGGCCGAAAATATTTTACGTGCTGTCGGTTTGGCCCTGTGGGTCAACGACGAAAACCAACTTGACGCGGTGACCGCCGTCTCCGGCAGCGGACCGGCCTATTTCTTCCTGCTGATGGAAGCGATGGAAAAAGCCGCCCTGGAATTGGGCCTGGACGAACGCTCGGCTAGACTGCTGATTCAGCAAACCGCGCTGGGCGCCGCCAAAATTGCGCTGGAATCGGCCGAATCGCCCGCCCAATTGCGCGCCAGAGTTACCTCGCCGGGCGGCACCACTCAGCAAGCCATAGAAACATTTATACAAAACGGTTTTGTCGAACTGGTTGCCAAAGCCTTGCATGCCGCCAATGACCGTTCCATTGAAATGTCAAAACAACTAGGAGCCGACTAATGGGCAGCAATTACATGACCGACCCGATAGTGTTCCTGATAGACACCCTGTTTTCTTTGTATATTTTAGCGGTGGCATTACGCTTCTTGTTGCAATGGACCCAGGCCGATTTTTACAACCCGGTGTCGCAATTTCTGGTGAAAATCACCCACCCGCCGCTAAGGATCATGCGCCGTTTCATCCCGTCTATCGGCCGCATCGATAGCTCTTCTCTGGTACTGGCCTTGTTGCTGCAAATAGTCGCCAACTTCTCGATACTGGCTGTTAAAGGCTTGTCCGTGAGTTTTGTGGCATTGACGTTATTGTCGTTTACCGACTTGCTGAAAATGCTGATCGATATTTTCGTTTACGCCATTTTTGCCGGCGCCATCCTCAGTTGGTTCGCCCCCGGCAGCTACGGCTCCGCCTCATCGATTTTGTACAGTTTGACTGATCCGCTGCTGAACGTGTGTCGCAAGGTTTTACCTGACCTGGGCGGGATAGATTTATCGCCGCTGGTGGCGCTGGTATTGTTGCAACTGGCAAAAATGATGATTTTGCCGCCCTTGCATCAATTGGTCAGCCTACTGGGCTAGGCCTCTAGCCTGTATTACCATGCGACATGCCCCCTTCAAACGAACCTCATTTGTCGCTCTAGCCTTGCTATGTGCATTGGGTCAGCCGGCATATGCCAAAAAAATGTATCGTTGGGTGGATGAAAACGGTAACGTCTATTTCTCAGACCAAGTACCGCCGGATCAGGTAAAGCACAAACGGGAAACATTAAGCGAGAAAGCCCGTGTGCTCGATGTACTGGAAAAAGCCAAAACCGCCGAACAAATAGCCCAGCAAAAGCGGCTGGATGCGCTACGCAAGGAACAGGAAAAGATCATTGCCAGGCAAAACGCCAACGACAAAGTCCTGCTGAGCACTTTTCGTAACATTGATGATATGAATAAAGCCTTGAGCAATAAAATGGCGTCCTTCGATGCCGGGCAAAAAGTGATTGAAGGCAATATCGAACGCACTCAGCAGCAATTGCAGCAACAACAGCAACAAGCCGCCAATCTTGAGCGTGGCGGCAGCAAGATACCGCCGAAATTACTGGCGGATATTGCCGCCAGCAAACAACAGATAGAAGCGGGCAAACAAGAGCTTTTGCGTCACCAACAAGACAGACAAAACAGCGAAAAAGAATTCAAAGCCGACATAGCCCGCTTTCAATTCCTCACCCAAGCCAACAACAACGACGGAAAACCGCTTAACGGCGATAGTTTAGCGGCCAGTAACGCTAGCAACGAGTTAGGCCTGTTTGTTTGCCAGGACGCCGGGCAATGCGAAAAGGCCTGGAAAGTCGCCGGCGAGTTTGTCGCGACTCACTCCACCACCGGCCAAGACGTGGAAAGCGAGAAACTGATCATGCGCGCAGCCCCGCAGAAAGACGACGATTTAAGCTTGTCGGTATCGCTACTGGAGCGTAACAACACTTTGCAGATATTTCTGGATATTCGCTGCCGCCAATCCAGCCTGGGCAACGAATTATGTTCAGGAGCAAAGGCGCAAAGTATTCGCCAAGCCTTTGCACCATTCATTCAATCCAGCTTAGCGGCGCAACAATAAGGTACCGACGCCCTGGTCGGTGAACAACTCCAATAACACCGCGTGCTCGACCCGCCCGTCGATGATATGCACACTGGTCACACCGCCCTTCAACGCATCAGTGCCGCAGCGGGTTTTCGGAATCATCCCCCCGGAAATCGTGCCATCGGCAATCAGATTATCAATATCGGTCAAGGTCAGGCCGGTCAGCAAATTGCCCTGTCTGTCCATAATGCCGGGGATGTTGGTCAACAGCATCAGCTTTTCAGCTTTTAACACTTCGGCAACCTTACCGGCCACCAAATCCGCATTGATATTGTAGGAATGTCCGTCCTTACCCACGCCAATCGGCGCGATAACCGGAATAAAATCACTGTTACCCAACATTTCCACCACCGCCGGATCGATACTGCTGACTTCGCCGACGTGACCCAGATCAATGATCTCCGGTGCGTCGTCCAGCGTCGCGCCGGCCTTGGTCATATTGATTTTGCGGGCGTGGATGAAATTGCCGTCCTTACCGGTCAGACCTACCGCCTTACCACCCTGCATATTGATCATATTCACGATCTCTTTATTCACCAGACCACCCAGCACCATTTCCACCACATCCATGGTTTCGCTGTCGGTCACACGCATACCGTCGATAAACTCGGAAGTTTTACCCAGGCGCTTTAACAAGTCGCCGATTTGCGGACCGCCGCCGTGCACGACGATAGGATTAATACCTACCAGCTTCATCAACACGATGTCGCGGGCGAAGCTGTGTTTCAACGCATCATCGACCATCGCATTGCCGCCGAATTTAATCACAACGGTTTTGCCCTTGAATTTTTGAATATACGGCAAGGCTTCGATAAGAACGTGGGCAATCTGGTGCGCGGTTTTTTCTTTCATAATCACTAACAATTAAAAAGGTAGTTTGATATCGGGTTTGATTTGCAGCATCAGCTGCCTGAATTGAGCTTGAATACGTTGCATCGCATCCTGGCTATCCGCTTCAAAACGCACGGTTAGAACCGGCGTGGTGTTGGAGGCTCTGACTAGACCCCAGCCGTCAGCAAATTCGACACGCATGCCGTCTATATTGATGATCTTGCCGTCTTTAAACTTGGCCTGGCTGAATAGCTGTTCCACGAAGCGGATGCCTTCGCCTTCTGCCATCGGCACATGCAGCTCCGGTGTATTGATGCTATCCGGCAGTTCGGCAAATACGTCGCTACTGCTACGCATATCAGCAGACAGAATTTCAATCAGCCGCGCAGCCGCATATAAGGCGTCGTCGAAACCAAACCAACGGTCGTTAAAGAAAATATGTCCACTCATCTCACCGGCCAGCGCCGCCGTGGTTTCCTTGAGTTTGGCTTTCATCAGCGAATGGCCACTTTTCCACATCAACGGCCGACCGCCGCGTTTGACGATTTGATCGTGCAAATGCCGGGAGCATTTCACGTCGTAAATGATTTCCGCTCCCGGTTTATTGGCCAAGACATCGCGGGCATACAGCATCATTTGCCGATCCGGCCAAATAATTTTGCCGCCGGAATCGACCACGCCGATTCGGTCGCCGTCGCCATCAAAGGCGATGCCTATATCAGCTTCGTAATGCTGTACGGCCTTAATCAGATCGCCCAGATTTTCCGGCTTACTGGGATCGGGATGATGATTGGGAAAATTGCCGTCAATCTCGCAATACAACTCGATCACTTCGCAACCCATCGTACGCAACAGAATCGGCGCCAGTTGTCCGGCCGCACCGTTGCCGCAATCGACAGCCACTTTCATCGGTCTAACCAAATGCACATCGTCGGAAATCATGCCGATATATTCGTTGCTGAATAGACTATTCAGCTCGATGGAACCCGGCGTGCCTTCGCTAAAATCACCGGCCTCAATGCGTTTTTTTAATTGTTGAATCTTGTCGCCGGATAAAGTCTCGCCGTTCAAAACCAGTTTAAGACCGTTATAGTCAGCCGGGTTGTGGCTACCGGTGATCATCAAACCACTACGGCCTTCGCTGTGCTGGGTGACAAAATACAGCAACGGGGTCGGCACCAAGCCAATGTTTAATACATCGCAACCGGCTTCGGTAATGCCTTTTGCCAGCGCATCCGCCAAGCCGGGACTGGATAGCCGGCCGTCCCTGCCCATCACAATGGTCTTGATATTTAGCTGCCTGGCCTCGCTACCCAAAGCCCGGCCGATCTTGTGCACCGTTTCCGGCGTCAAGCCGCGTCCGACGATGCCACGAATATCATAAGTGCGGAAAATATCGGCAAAAGACTCGCCTGCCGTCGGCGCAACGTTTGGCATCGCCACGGGTGCCGATTTCTCGGCGGGAGTAGCCACACTAAGCGGCGCCTGCTCGGCCACGCTGATAGGCGCCGTACCCAAGCTGACCGGCACACTGGCATAGTGCTCGGCGGTTTTAGGCGACTCTTCGATAAAATCAATGTCGAATGACTCGTCGAAGAAATCATATTCGCCCGATTCTTCAGTTGGTTTACTCGGGCTTTTTTCTTGCTCTAGGATGCGTTTAAACTGCGCCAAAGTCGAAATAATCGGCCTCATTTCATCGAGTTGCACCGGATAGTGACCAACCTGCTTACCGGTCATCATGTCCTTGGCAGCTTTTAAAATACTGCTTTGATCGTGGTGCAGATAATCGGCCAATTTACGATAACCGATAAAAAACGCCAAACAACCCAACAAAGCGGGGATCAAGATAATGCAGGAAAATAAAATGATGTCGTCGGTACTGGTGCCGCCACCTATGGAAAGCTCCAACGACCACCGGCTGTTAGTCAGCGGCATCACTTGCGGCTCCTCCGCCTTCAATTCCTGCATGCCGACACTAGCCAATACCGCCTGCTCTTGCTTGATCTCCACATAACCGTTGCCGACAGCAGTCTTGCTAATCAGCTGTTGCAATAAATCCGGCTTTAAACTAACCAAAATCACGCCGATTACCTGCTGGTTTTGACTGACCGCAGCCGTCATTGCCAAATGCCGATGCTCGCCCTCGCCTTGCACGAAGGGCTTTTGCTTGGCGGTCAGCGTGGCGCGCACCATTTCCAAATCGGCAAAGCCCATATTCGGCACTTGGCTAAGATCCGGCTCGCTGACCGTCGCCGGCAACAAGCGCACACGCAGCGCTTGTGGAATCGTATTCTGTAGCCTGGCAGCGACATTATCCAAGGTCGCTGGATTATGGCTATCGCTGGCAAGTGCCGCCACCACATCCGGCGCCTGCGCCAGACCGTCGATGACCCGCTGCAAGGTCTCAATCTGGCTGACAATGCTGACTGTCATGCCGCTGGCGATTGCAGTGGTACTGGTTTGCTGGGTTTCGCTAACCTGGGCCGCCGAAAACCAATAGGCGCCGCCACCGGCCAATAACACCATCAGCGCCGCGATGCCCGCTACTATGCTAAATATGCGTCCCATCCGTCGCGACTCCGCTTAGTGCCGGCCGCTGTGTCCAAAACCGCCGCTGCCGCGATGGCTTTCGTCGAAATCAGCGACGCACTCAAACTCGGCCTGTGCCACCGGCACAAACACCATTTGCGCGATGCGTTCACCTATTTCGACGGTAAATGCGCTATTGCCGCGATTCCAGCAGGAGATAAACACCTGCCCCTGGTAATCAGAGTCGATCAAACCCACCAAATTACCCAGCACGATGCCGTGCTTATGCCCCAGTCCCGAGCGCGGCAGCAACACCGCCGCCAAATGCGGATCGTCGATATGAATGGCTAGGCCGGTAGGTATCAGGGCCGTTTCGCCCGGCTGCAAGGTCAAGGCCTGATCCAGACAGGCGCGCAAATCCAGCCCCGCAGAGCCGTGGGTAGCGTAGGCGGGCAAAGCAATCTCCCGGCCCAGACGCGGATCAAGAATTTTTAACTGGATTTTTTTCATGCAATTTCTCGGCTATCAGTTTAAGCAGCTGTGCGGCTAAGGTATGTTTATCGGTCATCGGCAGGATTTGTTGACCACCCGGCCAAAATACTTGCAAGGCGTTGCGATCACTCTCGAAACCGCCTTCAGCCTGCCCAACCCAATTCGCGGCGATCAGGTCCAGGTGTTTGCTTTGCAGCTTGTGTTTGGCGTAATTTTCCAGATCGTCGGTTTCCGCGGCAAATCCCACAACCAAGGGTTTTGGTTGCAGTGCAGCCACCGCGGCAATGATGTCCGGATTTTTTATCAAGGCTATCTTGCTGTTGTCGCCAGCCTTTTTTATCTTGCTATCAGCCAGCTGTTGCGGCCGGTAATCCGCTACCGCCGCCGCACCGATGTAAATATCTGCAATCCGGCTATGCATCATCACTGCATCATACATTTGCAAGGCGGTTTCCACTGGAATAAGTTTGGCGCCGGCCGGCACGGCTAAGCTGACCGGGCCACTGACCAGTGTCACGTTGGCACCGGCTGAGAGGGCGGCGACGGCCAAGGCATACCCCATTTTGCCCGAACTGCGGTTAGTGATGTACCGCACCGGATCAAGCGGCTCTCGCGTCGGTCCGGCACTGATGACTATATTAATGCCCGACAGAAAACCGGGCTGCTCAGGCGCCAGCAGTTGCCGACAAATCTCGGCCGGCTCGACCATGCGTCCCAAGCCTTGCTCGCCGCAAGCCTGCTCTCCAGCCGCCGGGCCGATGCATTGCACACCATGGCTTTGCAGCCTGGCAACATTCTCTTGGGTTACCGGTTTACGCCACATTGCCTGGTTCATCGCCGGCGCGACCCATACTGGGCACTCGGCCGCAAGATACAAGGTAGATAGCAAATCATCCGCCAAACCATGCGCCATTTTCGCCAAGGTATCGGCGGTCGCCGGCGCAATCAGCAATAGGTCTGCCCAGCGTGCCAAATGGATATGGCTCATGGCCTGTTCCTGCTCGACATCCAGCAAATCGCTATGCACGGCATGGCCGCTCAAGGCCTGAAAGGTCAGCGGCGTAACAAACTGGCGGGCGGCTGCGGTCATCACTACGCGAACTTCATGGCCTTGCTTCCGCAACAAGCGCACCAGTTCTGCCGCTTTATACGCCGCGATACCGCCGCAAACCCCCAACAAAATTCGCTTGTTAATGTCCATACCCCCAGAAGATCAGTTCTTGGAATTATGGCAAACTCGACCTTTGATGTATAGGAACAGCTCATTTTGCACTCAGTCCGCACCGCCACACCTTAAACCTTAGATTTTACAGTTGCCTTGCTGAAAACCGGCCTACTGTATTGAACCTTTTTGCCGCCACACGGAATACACCGCGAAATAAGTTTCGTCGATTAACCAGGCAAACAGCACGATCTAATGAGATTGGTGCGGCTTATTCATAAAAACCCTGAGCCTTATCCATAGACAGATTAAAAAGGTAAAACCATGAAAATTACGCGCACTCCCCTCATCGCCCTCAGTTTAAGCGGAGCGCTTGTGCTACCTACCGCGCAAGCTGCCAATATTTCCTTAAGCAGTAACATCTGGACGACAAGCGGCGCAGCAGGACTGATTTACGGGGACAATACGGTCAATAACTCACCGACTGGAAACGCTCAGTTCGGTTACCTGTCGACATCCGGTGGCGTCTATGGTGTTTCGTCTTTGGTTCTGAGGGATGAAGGGCGCGGCACCGAGAACCAAACCAATGGCTCGAAAATTCAATCGAATGCTTTCAGTGCTAATGCGAATGACACGCTGACTTTGCAATTCAATTACATTTCAACCGATGGCCGTGGTTATGACGACTACGCCTGGGCGCGCTTGGTCAATGCGGATACCCACAACACTGCCGCTTGGTTGTTTACAGCCCGCAGCACCAATTCCGCCACCGGTAATGTCGTGCCCGGTAACGTGTTGGATCGTCAGGTAGATAACAACTTACCGGATGAGCTCGATGCGGTATTGAATGACGGTAACACCATTGGCTTTGCTGCGGCTGGCACAAGCTGGATACCGTTGGGTGGTTCAAGCGGCATTTGCTGGGATAACGCCAACACCTGTGGCCCGACCGGCTGGATTAAGTCCGCTTACTCATTCACCGCAACCGGATCGTATTTTCTCGAGTTTGGGGTGATCAACTGGGGCGACGAAGCGTTTGATACCGCACTTGCTTTTGATTTTGGCGGGCTACAGCAAGTGAATTTCAGCGGTGTCACAATAGTGCCGCCACCCGCGACGGTGCCTCTACCTGGCGGCTTCCTGCTGATGTCTTTGGGCATGGGCTTAGTCAGCGCAATTTCTCGTAGGAGCAAATTTGCCGGCCAATCCTGAAAACTCTGCGGCAAGTCATCTTGATAATAAATCAGGGGATGATTTTGTCTGTTCTGTACTAATGAAAACCGCGAGCCAAACCAGGCTCCGCGCCGGCAGATCCGCCACAACCACATCAAAAACAACAGTTTAAATCGCCGTAAAATTAACCCTGTGATATATTCGCGCCAGACTTACCTGCCCATATGGGCAATATAGCCTCAGCAAAACAGGCGGTATAGTGCGGACAACCTTGAAGCAGTTCCGGTAAAGCTAACACCCTCAGCGGCCCCGGAACTATTTCAAGGTTTGCCAACATCCTGCGGGATGCAATCAAGCGCAATTGCACGGAAACTCGGCCATATGGGCGATCAAGCACTTGCAATGTATACGGTAGCTGGAAGCTTGGAGGATTGACGCTTCAATCCTTTTCCGGCCGGGTTTAGAAGAGCCTAGTCTCAGCAATACAGAACGAGAATTTTATGAACTTGAAACGCCAATCGCTAATTGCCCTGTGCTTGAGCCTCACCACCCAAATCGCTAATGCTCAGGACGTAGCGCCGGTTAATCTGGAACAAATCCGCAAGACCGCTGCCGATTTCGAACACGGCCGCACTGTCAAACAAGATTACCATCAAGCTTTTGATATGTACTGCAAGGCCGCGCTGCAAGGCGATACCGAATCGGCTTACAGCATCGGCTTTATGTATTTCAACGGCCGCGGCGTGGCTCGTAGCATTCCGCTGGCCAGTCACTGGTTTAAACAAGCGGCGGAACACGGCGATAGTCACGCCAAGCAAATGCTGACCCGTTTCGGCGATGTAACACCCAGTGACGACCCAGCCTGCCAACCACCGACTCCGGAACCCGAAGTGAAGCTGGTCGCTGATCCCAATCCTAACCGCGAATTGGTCGAAGCCTGGGTTAAAGAGATTGCACCGATATACAGCATCGATCCGCAACTGATCATGGCGGTGATTCAGGCCGAATCGGCTTTCAACCCCAGCGCGCTGTCCGGTAAAAATGCCCAAGGCCTGATGCAACTCATTCCGGAAACCGCCGAGCGTTTTGGGGTAAAAGACAGCTGGAATCCCATTCAAAATATCAAGGGCGGCACCGCATATCTGCACTGGCTGTTAAGACATTTCGAAGGCAAAGTCGATTTAGTGCTGGCCGCTTATAACGCCGGTGAAGGCGCAGTAGAGCGCTATCAGGGCATCCCGCCCTATCAGGAAACTCGCAATTACGTTAAGCAAATTCTGGCAGCCTATCAGAAGCCAACCCATCCGGTACCGCCGCAAGAATTGCAAAAAAACTTGGTTATCGAGCAAAAAACCTAAGTTTCCGTCACCCCTCTCCAGCTATCCAAACTTGGGAATACGGTATTTCGTAATATTGACGAAATACCGTCTGCACTTAGCATCCATATCCCGCATTATCCAGCCCCTCTTCCATTTTTTCATTCCTGCCAAACTCCTTCAACAACAGGCAGTTACCCAACAACAGCTTTAAAGACCGCACGTCTGGCACAAGAATTGATCCAGTTGAGCCAACAAACCTCGGTTAACGAGATTTCCGGCCACTCAATTCAAATGGGTTATTGTCATGAACGTTGATAATTCGATCTTCTCTAGCGCAGTGTTGACTGCCATCGATTCAGCCACTGACTTAATGGAGGCGCTGTGATGGATAACCGAATCAAAGTCCAGCAACATAAATACACTGTTGTTTCACCCATCGTCGCCCAGCGCTGGCTTAGCCAAACACCGGCATGCGAAACCGACAGCGAATGCTGTCAATTGAATCAATCCCGAGCCGAGCTTGCGGCATTGGAACGCGCCCTGGCGATTAGTCAGCAACAGCTGGCCGACGCCCGCCGACAAATCGAGTCGCTGAACGCCACTCGCAAAACCTTGGAACAGCAACTACTGGAAAGTAACGAGAATTACAGGCAAGCGCTGCATTGCGCACACCACGACGAATTAACCGGTTTACCGAATCGAGTTTTATTACTGGATAGACTGCAACAGGCCATGGCCCAAGCGGATCGTCAGCAACGGCCAGTCGCACTATTGTTTATCGATCTGGACGAATTCAAAAACATCAACGACGAACTCGGCCACGCGGCCGGCGACCAATTACTGAAAGAAGTGGCGGAACGCTTGTCGGCTTGTCTGCGCTACGGCGACACCGCTTGCCGTTACGGCGGCGACGAATTTTTGGTGTTGTTGGGTGAAGTCGATGCTGATCACAGCGTAGCGGCGGTGATAGAAAAAATTCAGTCCCAGCTGGCAGAAACTTGCAGCATTGCGGGCAAGCCGGTTGCTATCAGTGCCAGCATAGGCGCGGCCATCTATCACCACGACGGACAAAGCAGTCTTGACCTACTAAACCGAGCCGATAGCGCGATGTACCGTGCGAAAAAACTGAAATTATCCCAAACGAACAGTTAACCAAAGTACAACGGATTAGCGACGGCTGCTATGCGACGTTTTATAGCGGCCGACACTATCCAGAATTTCCTGCCGCGCATCTTCAAGGCCACCCCAACCTTCCACACAGACCCATTTGCCTTCTTCCAGATCTTTGTAGTGTTGGAAAAAATGGGTGATCTTGGCCAACTTGTCCGGTTGCAAATCCTTGTAATCGTTGACGTGATTGTAAAACGGCGTCAAGCGCGGCACAGGTACCGCCAACAGCTTGGGATCGGGGCCGGCTTCGTCTATCATTTTCAACACACCTACCGGCCGGCAATTGATCACGCAGCCACTCAGCAACGGTGCCGGCGTGATGATCATCACATCCACCGGATCGCCGTCCTCGGACAAAGTTTGCGGGATGTAGCCGTAATTGCAGGGATATTGCATGGCGGTGCCCATGAAGCGGTCCACCGTCAGAGCGCCGGTATGTTTATCCACCTCGTATTTGACCGGATCGCTGAATGCGGGAATCTCGACCACCACATTTATTTCAAACGGAATATTGCCACCCGCAGCAACTTGCATGAATGACATCGAATCCTCTTTGAGTACGCTGGAAACGCTGTCATTATAGCCGCCGTTATTGGGCTATCGGGATTAAATCAAGTGTTAGGCAGTCTGCAAAAAATGACCAGCGCATTGGCGGAGCCGGTGCAATACTCTTTGCCGGTCGGTGCACAGCAAATCGAATTGAACCCACTGCTGGGCAAAAAACTCACGCTACGTTACACCGGCCAAATCTTTTGCGTGCATTGCGCGAAAAAAACCAACAAAAGCTTTAATCAAGGCTATTGCTACCCGTGTTTCATCAAACTGGCGCAATGCGACATGTGCATCATGAAGCCGGAAACCTGCCACTACGCCGCCGGCACCTGCCGCGAACCGAGCTGGGGCGAGGAGTTTTGCTTTCAACCGCATATTGTCTATCTAGCCAACTCTTCCGGCATCAAAGTGGGCATCACCCGCCAATCGCAAACCCCAACCCGCTGGATCGACCAAGGCGCGGTGCAAGCCTTACCCATTTTTAAGGTCGCTTCCCGCCATCTGTCGGGTTTGATCGAAGTCACCTTGGCGCAACACGTCAGCGACAAAACCAGCTGGCAGCAGATGTTGAAAAACAACACCGCCCCCTTGGATTTGCCGACTGTCCGCGACGGCTTACTCACCGAATGTGCCGAGCAATTACAAACCATAGCCGCGCAATTTCCCGACAACCCGCCGCAGCTACTCAGCGATGCCGAACCGCTAACGCTGGATTATCCGGTGTTGCAATACCCCAGCAAGGTGAAATCGTTTAATTTCGATAAAGAGCCATTGGTGTCCGGCATTTTAGACGGCATCAAAGGCCAGTATTTGATCTTCGACAACGGCGTAATCAATATCCGCAAATATTCGGGGTACGAAGTGGAGGTGGTGGTTTGATCGGAATAGTCCGGCTGCTGTCAATCTCGCACATTCTTCTGATGCCACGATAATGCGTAGGATGGGTAGAGCAACGCGAAACCCATCAAAGCAGATTAAGATTGATTTCATACTTGGACAGCATGATTCGGATTTGGATTGATTAACCTGATGGGTTTCGGCTACCGCCTCTACCCATCCTACGCCCCCGAGCATAAGAGCAGGCAAAATTCGGCAATCGGCCAAACAGTCCAAGCTTTTCGCTTAGCAAATGGACCTTACCACCTACTCCAGTCACTGCTCGATCACCTGCACCCGCTGCGTAATTCCGCACAACAAAGTATACGGAATGGTTTCCGCGTAACGGGCGATTTCTTCGACCGGCAAGCCGTCGCCCCACAAGGTGACGGGATCGCCAGGCTGCGCAGCCGGTTGTTCGTTAAGATCGACGGTGATCATGTCCATGGATACCCGGCCGATTAAGGGCACCCGTTGGCCGTTTACCAACACCGGCGCGCCGCTTTGGGTGTGGCGGTGGTAGCCGTCGCCGTAGCCGATGGAAATTACGCCCAGCCGAGTCGCGGTTTTGCATTGCCAAGTACCGCTGTAACCGACCGTTTCGCCGGCGGCCACATCCTTGACCGCGATCAGCCGTGAATGCAAACTCATCACCGGCTTCAAACCAAAATCCGCGCCAGTTTTACCGGCAAACGGCGAACAACCATAGAGCATCAATCCCGGCCTAACCCAATCGCTACTGCGGTCCTGAGCGGTGCCGAAGCGGACATTCGGCCAGCCGATAATCCCTGCCGAATTGGCGATGCTGCACACGCCGGGATAGTCTTTGACCGCGTCGTTGAACAAATCGATTTGCCGACGGGTTTTATCGTCCAGCAAGTCGTCGGCGTTGGCAAAATGGGTGATCAAATTGATCGGTTGCTCGACCCGCGCGCAGTCCAATAATTGCTGGTAAGCGGCATTGAAATCGGCGCCTTTAAAGCCCAAGCGATTCATGCCGGTGTCCATTTTCAGCCAAACGCAAAGTTTGCCTTCGGCGTCGGTTTGCTGTTGCAAAATGGCGATTTGCTGGGGAGTGTGGATCACCGCCGCCAATTGATACTTCAATAATTGCAACAACTCATCGACGCAGACAAAGCCCTGCAATACGGTGATGGCTTGTTTAAACCCGGCTTGCCGCAGCCTGACGCCCTCGTCCACCCGTGCGACGGCAAAGCCATCCGCCAAGTCCAAAGCGGTGGCTACCCGCGTCATGCCGTGCCCGTAGCCGTTGGCCTTGATCACCGCCATGATTTTTTTGTCCGGCGCGTAACGCTTCACTTGCGCCAAGTTGTGGCGCACGGCTTCCAAATCCAGACGCACAAAAGCCGCAGGCGTCATTCGTAATCCTCGGGGCCGTTATAAACGCCGGCAAAGTTTTCGAAGCGGGTGTATTGGCCCAGGAAAGTCAGACGCACCGTCCCCAAAGGTCCGTTCCGTTGCTTACCGATAATCACTTCGGCGATGCCTTTATCCGGGCTGTCCTCGTGATACACCTCGTCGCGGTAAACGAAGATGATCAAATCGGCGTCCTGTTCGATCGCCCCGGACTCACGCAGATCGGACATTACCGGCCGCTTGTTAGGGCGTTGCTCTAGGTTCCGGTTCAACTGCGACAACGCGATAACCGGCACATTCAGCTCTTTAGCCAAGGCTTTCAAGCCTCTGGAAATATCGGAAATCTGCTGCACTCGGTTATCGCCGCTGGCCGGTGATTGCATCAGCTGCAAATAGTCCAGCACGATCAAACCCAATTGGCCGTGTTCGCGGGTCAAACGCCGGGCGCGCGAGCGGACTTCAGTCGGCGTCAAGGCCGGCGTGTCGTCGATGAACATCTTGGTTTCCGCGAGCAGATTGATCGCCGAAGTCAAACGCGGCCAATCGTCGTCGTCCAATTTGCCGGTACGGACTTTATGCTGGTCAATGCGGCCCAGCGACGACATCATCCGCATCGCCAAGGATTCGCCCGGCATCTCCATACTGAACACCGCAACCGGCATGCCGCTTTTCAGCGCCACGTTTTCAGCCATATTCATCGCAATCGTGGTTTTACCCATCGATGGCCGGCCAGCCACGATAATCAAATCGGCGGGCTGCAAACCGGAGGTTTTTTCGTCCAGATCGGTGAAGCCGGTGCTGGCGCCGGTGATGTCGCCATCGAGTTCGTAGAGAGTTTCGATTTTATCCACGGCCTTGGCCAGCAAGGATTTGATCGAGCTAAACCCGCCCTGCCCACGTTGGCGCTGCTCGGCGATTTCGAAGACCTTGCGTTCGGCATTTTCGAGCAAATCGGCAGTTTCCCGGCCCTCAGTGGTAAATGCCGAATCGGAAATCTCGGTACCGACATGAATCAATTGCCGCAAAACCGAACGATCCCGGACGATGTTGGCGTAGGCGACAATATTCGCGGCGCTGGGCGTATCGCGCGCCAGCGTACTTAAATAAGCCAAACCGCCCACATCCTGCAATTCGCCGGTCGTTTCCAGCACCTCGGACAAAGTCACCACGTCGAACGGGTCCTGCTTTTCGGCCAACTGGGCGATGGCACGGAAAATCAATCGATGGTCGCGGCGATAAAAGTCGGTCTCGACCACCTTGTCTGCCACCGAATCCCAGGTTTGGTTATCCAGCATTAAACCGCCCAGCACCGACTGCTCGGCCTGAATGGAATGCGGCGGCACTTTTAGGGATTCGACGGCTTGATCGGGAGTGAAATAGTAGTCTTCGGACATGGCGGAGAAGGGTTGTCAACAATAGCCGCGGATTATACCCGGCTATGCCCATAGCGGCAGCGCCGAGCGCTTTGCCGAATGGCGGTAAATCAAACAAATCAACCCTAAATGTCATCAAGCCACAGAATTAACTCACTAGTTATCGATTGCCTAATTACCTTATATTTCGTACCATAAATTTTGGCGCCTATCCTGGCTTTTATCGGCTTGTTGCCGGCCATGGCGCTTCGCTCCATCCTCTTTTCTTACAATAATTCTAACTATTCGCCTGCCCTACCCGGCTAACCGACACCATAAACGGGTTGCGGCAAATTGTATTTCTTGACTCCCTAAAGGAGGATTCTATGAACGGAATTAAACGCAAAACTCTATCTGCCGTCGCATGCCTGCTGGCTTTACTCGGTTTGTTCAACCCTACAGCCCAAGCTGAAAACGGTAATGTGGTGTTATGGAACAAATTGGGCAGTGATGCTGAGATTGCGAATAGCGAAGTGGGGCCTGGAGGCCAAAAAACAGCTGGGCATTTCGCGCCAGGCCCTTTTGCTAATTTTGGTCAGTCTTTTGTGAATGACGTTGGGAACTCAAACGTGTTTGCCTTAACTTTTCCAGCCACATCCGTTGTGTCAAAAAGTAAGGGAACAATAGAATTCTGGGCAAAACTCAGTAATTTCCCAAGTAACTTTTTTGATGCAGTGACTATGATTTTTTACGTGCCTCCACCTAGTTTGCCGGTATTTCATTGGAGAATGGGGTTTGGGTCTAATAACGGCTGTGGTGGCTTCGGCTTTTACGGGACAGTAGGGGTCGCAACTAATAGCTTTTGTAGTGGGCTAGTGGATACTGCAACCCAATCCGGAACATTAGATAGCATTCTTGGTGACCGTTCAGCCTGGCACCATTATGCGATGGTATGGAATGAAACAGGTATTGCGCAATTTGGTGGACGTAAGCTTTATCTTTATCTTGATGGAAACCTTGTTACAACACAGCGCTACCATGATGCCTCACCATGGGGTGCCATACCTGATGGCTCACGCCTTGCTCTCGCCTACTTTTACAATATCTCAGGCGCTAGTGTTGCAATTGACAATTTAATTGTCTGGGACGATGTTAAAACTGATTTTTCTGACCGGTTTATAGAAAACCCTGTGGGTTGTGGAGTAGGTGAACTTCCTGAGTTGTTTGCATCTATCACCGCTAAATCGGGTACTCAAATTGAACGCCGTTGGACTATCACCCTATCAAACAAGAGCGGATGTATCGCCGAAAATACCCAGATCGATGACTTAACCCTTACGCAAACCTCCGGAGCCGCTTGTACCCCGGTTATTACAAGCCCCTTATCTTTTCCATTAGGCGTCGGCAACATCCAGGCAGGAGCTAAAGTGAGCGGCACCACCACAATCAATTTTAGCGGCTGCCCGAATAGCGCCAGATTTAAAGCTGTCATCCCGTTTAGCAGCAATAACGGCGAAGTAACCGGATCGAAAACCTTGACCAACCAATTCCGCTAGACCTTAATTAAGGAGATATTCTGATGATCAAACAACTTATCCTGTTAGCCAGTTTGCTGCTTATTCTTCCCAGCACCCAAGCAGCAACCTCGCTACAATTAGAGCCGACAAACGGCTTAATCGAAGGCGATGCGGGCGATACCGTGGGCTGGGGCTTCCTGCTCACCAACACGCAAAACTACCTCGTGGTGACAGGAGCGGAATTTCAGTCCTCTACCTCCCCAGGCGTATTCACGGACTTTATCAGCGCACCCGACAATTTCTTCGTTGTAGGCCCGGGCTTTGGCGCCAGCACCGTATGGGGGCAAACGTTCGATGCCGCCAGCCAAACCGGCGTCGGTAGTTTTAGAATTGCCGACAACGCCGCGCAAGGCACCGTCTTCGGCCAAATTGTACTGACTTACGATTTATTCACCCGCAGCCCGTTTAATCCCTCGTTCGATCCTGACACCGACACGCTGTCAAACGGTAATGTATTGACGGCAAATGCCTCGATCAAGATCACGACCGTGCCGTTACCTGCAGCCGCATGGCTGTTTGGCGCGGCACTGGCCGGATTGGGATTTATCGGACAACGCCGCATCTGAGAGAACTCAAAATAAACACCGCCTGCAAAATTGAGGCGGTGTTTTCTCAAAATATTCTCTGCCACCTCTGCAAGCAAATGAGCGGGCAATTCGCGGTTTGTGATGCCGCATTCAGCTCTGTTAGTTGTTCTTACTGCTCAACAGTCGACTCGGATGGAAGGTAACCCATACCGCACCTGAGCGATCCCGCTATCCAAGCACTCCGCCCCAACCGTCCGCCATGACAAAATTGTCATGGCACGAACGGACAATTAAACGACGTTACAAACCCGGATAGACTGATCACCAGATGATTTGCCGCACACATCCTGTTCTGCGTCCAATCACCTCCGATAAATTTCCATTCATTACTTCCGGGTACTTGCTATGAAAACGCTGTTTACTGCTTCCATCCTATTATCTTCGGCCCTATTCACTTCCTCCGCCTTTGCGTCGAATGGGTTTGAACACGAACATGAACACGACAATCAGTCAGAACACGGTAGCTGCGGCAACCAGGCATCTTGCGATTTGGAAAAACTGAGCCTGACGTTATCAGGCGGCAGCAACGGTACGCTAATTTCGAAAGCCGACAACATTAGCAGCAACGATAGCTACACCCTTAACTTCAACTATCAGCTGGACACCACCTTTATCAACAGCGCTCTGCTGAAAATATGGTTGCGTGACGACTCAACATCGGCCGACGACTCCATCATCTTAAATGGCCTGTTAAAAGACCAATACGAATACGCCCGTATTACATCGATTAACGGCTCCAACGTTTCCACAAGCTGGACCGAAGTCGATGGCTACAAACAATATATCAGCTTGGATGTTAGCGACTTTCTTTCCAAAACCGGCTTCGCTTCACTGACGGCCGTATTGGGCGTGAAGGATTATGGTAGCAAAGATTATTTTTTCAAAGCTGCCGAGCTCTATGTTGAATATTGCCTCGACAACAATGGCGGAAGTGGTCCCATTACCGCGGTCCCGGTGCCGGCAGCAGCATGGCTGATGGGTTCCGGCTTACTCGGTTTGATAGGTTTTAATACCAGAAAACAACGTCAAGCGTAATCCGCAATTTAGCTCGCTGTCGCTAAAAGCCGGAGGCGTAAAGATGCCTCCGGCTTTTGTGTTTTCGGCTTCGAGCGAATATTTTAAAAGGCCCAGGCCTGGATGTCGCGGACAAGCATAGCCCTTTGGCCGCCGGTTTAATCCATCGAGTAATTGCCTTGCGCCAATTCGTAATAAAAGTCCGCATTCTCGATCAACTTGGCAACCACCTCGCCATCCAAAACCCCTTCCGCCACGCGCTGCCTGAGGTGCTGGATAATGTCAGCCAGTAACATGCCCTCGCGATATGGACGGGACTGGGCCAAGGCCTGAAAAATATCGGCCACACTGATAACCCTGCACTCCAACTCCAAAGACTTGCCGATGGTCTTGAACGGATATCCTTCGCCACGCAGATTTTCATGGTGCAAACCAGCCCATTGCGGAATTTTGGAGTCGGTAAACACCCGTTGCAAAATTCGGTAAGTATCGTAACTGTGACGCTGCATGCAGGCCCGCTCTTCGGCAGTTAAGCTGCCTGGCTTGTCTATGATGTCCTCGGAAACCCGCAATTTGCCTATGTCGTGCAATAAACCGGCAATTTCCACCTGCTCCAGATCGCAGCCGGTCACGCCCAAATCCAATGCCAATTGTCTGGATATCTGCGCAACCCGTTCAGAATGCTGCTCGGTGTACGGGCTTTTCGCATCCACCACTCGCGAAAACAGCCGCGCCATTTCCCGAAGCGAGGGATAAGTCAAGTCTACCGTCGGCAAATCACGCCCCAATTCGCGTAAATCCTCATCCAGATAATCCGGGTCCATCGCCAGCCAAAACGCCTGACTTTTCGCCAGTTCCGCAAATGCAGCCAACAGCTCGGGCGCAAACAGCGATCCAGAATAACTCAGTAAGCGCTCCACTATTTTGGGCGCGGCTACCAAAATTTGCTCGCTGGCCAAATACGGGGCTTGCAACACGTCAATCCGATCAGCCAGAAACAACAGATTGGCACGCAGCTTTATCCGGGGCACCAGCGGCAATTCAACCAATTGCTCCCAGCGCGTGTGATGATAGCGGATCTCCTCCGCCAGATAGGCCAGCGGCGGGCAAGCTTGCAAGTATTCCGCACCGCGTAAACAATGCGCCTCCGCACCGTCCCACTCCAGCGATTCGGTCAAATGCCTATGCTCGCGAACCTTTGCCACCCCGCAATCGTGCAGCATACCGGCGTATAGAATGCTCAATCTATCGACAGCCGACCAATCGAGCTTACCGGCAATGTGCCAAGCCATCATCGCGACCCGCTTACCGTGCTTCACTTCGTCGATACCAACTAAATCCAACGCACAACTTAGGGAGATAATGGAGCGGTGCAAATCGATATGTTGGCTATCCATGAGGCTGAACTCCAGATTGAAGGTGTTAGTACGATGCTATCGCACTTTGAAAGGATCGGCAAAGTATCGGAAACATTCCCACTCACTCACCAAGACCACAAGCAGCAACTGCGCTCATTATTAAATGCCGCGCATGACAGCACCATGCCATCCTGCCAAATCTGTCGTAACATCTGCCCCGGCTGTCAGCAGCTCAGCTGAAAAAGCGCTACCAAATCACATTTAAATAATTGATTGGATTAATCTAAATTAAGTTGGCATCACTAATGCTTAGTTAGAGTGACGCACTATGCAACCCAATGGCTTGCACGCGAATCACTTATCTTTCAGCCACTGACAAAAAGGAATCGACATGAACGCTGTAATGCCGAAAATGCCCTTATCCGGATTAATCCTGATTTTAGCCTTCTTCACTCAAGCCGCCGAGTCGGCAACAGTGATCGATAATTTTGCCACCCGTCAGTCCACTACAAACACCGTCAATGGCCCAGTTAATGTATCCGGATCTGATCTAAGCAATTTGCAACGAACCTTAAATTCCAGCCCTACCCCTAGCGGTACCACCAGAATTTTTGTAGAAGACGGCTTGTTAACGGTCGGTAACAGCAGCAATTCAACCGGCACCGCTAGTATCTTTTACAACTTCGCTGCGGTCGATTTCACTACTTTCGCTAACGCGATATTGCTGACGACAGAATCTAGCGACGCCAGTTACCAAATTCAAATGATCGCCAACGGTACTTCGCTGCTAAGTTTTCAGAACTTGACCAGCGTTGCAATCGGTTCACCCAGCACTATTAGATTTGATTTTTCACAATTTTCGAATCCTGCGGCTTTCAAGAATCTAAACAGTCTGGAGCTGAAATTGCGCGGCACCCATGCCGCGTGGGACGCTGACTTCAGCCAATTATCAACGGTCCCGGAACCTTCCGTCACGGCGTTATTGATCATAGGCGCGTTGGGCATTGTCGGCGGCAAACGCCAAAAACTAGTAGCGGTTTAACGCCTACCGTCAAAATTTTCTGATTTCCAAACTTCAATTCTGCTCACGGATAACTCACATGAATGCTAAACATTTTCACAAAAACCTCGCACCTTTGCTTCTAAGCTTGGGCTTAGCGCTATCCGGCCAAAGCCAAGCAGGCATATTGACGCTTGATAATTTCAGCCATGCTCAAACCGCATTCGACGACGGCAGTAGCGCAGGCTCTACCAGCGATACAGTGTCTGCTCTTACCGGCACGGACCTGAGTAATGCCTCGAGGACCTTTATCGCTCAAGCCTCGGGAACCGCCTCAGCCAACACCACGGAAATCGTTTCCGGCGGCAACCAGCTGATCATATCGAATGATGGCCGTTCGGCCGGTGGCGCTTCCATTCTGTGGAATTTCGATCCGCTCGATTTAACCGCTCACGGCAACGGCATCCTGCTGGAGGTGTTGGCAATCGATCTGGGTGTCAACGTGGAAATGGTAGCCAACGGCAGCTCAAGTTCCGGTATCAAAACGTTTACCAGCAACAATAATTACTTGGTAAGTTTCAGCGACTTTACCAATCCTGCGGTATTTGCCAGCCTGCATAGTTTTCGCTTGAACTTCACCGGCCCGACAAAATGGGATGGACAGTTCAGACTATTAACCACCACAACCCCAGTTCCTGTGCCGGCAACCTTTGGCTTAATGGGTTCGGCATTATTGGGCTTCATCGCCGTGTCCCGCAAAAAATCGCTTTCCTGATTCTCAAAAAACCGACAACGCTCACCTCCGCGACTAGCGCGGAGGCGATCTTTTAAGCACCATTCCGTTCGAAAGTCACCGCAGAGCTTAGCCTTCTTTCTATCCGCATAGCCAGGAAAGCTGCGTATCAACATGGACCAATCCTGACCGACAAGGCACAATAGCCCGCTATTTCACCCCTTTCGTCGCCCATGCTCGCACTTTTGGTCCGCTTTTCCATTCGTTATTCCGGCATCGTCGTGGCCTTGGCACTACTGCTGTTCGTTTACGGCGGTTACCGTCTGGCTAACGCCGGTCTGGATATTTTTCCGGAATTTTCGCCCAAACAAGTCATCATCCAGACCGAAGCCCCCGGCCTGGCTGCCGAGCAAGTGGAAGTGCTGGTGACTCAGCAAATCGAAAAAAGCGTTGGCGGCTTAATTGGGTTGCAAACCTTACGCTCGCAATCGATTCAAGGTCTCTCCATCGTCACCGCCACCTTCAACGAAACTAGCGACGTATACCGCAACCGGCAATTGATCAGCGAACGGCTGGACGGCCTTAGTCAGCAACTGCCGCCTGGCGTGGGCATGCCGATTGCCGTGCCCTTGTCTTCTTCGTCGGCAACAGTATTGACGATAGGGCTCAGTTCGGACAGCAAGACCTTGATGGAACTGCGCGGCTTGGTGGATTGGAGCTTGGTGCCACGCCTACTCGCGGTACCTGGCGTGGCCGATGTGAATGTATTCGGCGGCGACATTCAGCAACTACAAGTGCAGTTACAACCGGCAGCTTTACAGCGTTTCAATCT
Source organism: Methylomonas sp. PHL2-19 (assembly GCF_059331595.1). Classification (NCBI taxonomy): domain Bacteria; kingdom Pseudomonadati; phylum Pseudomonadota; class Gammaproteobacteria; order Methylococcales; family Methylococcaceae; genus Methylomonas; species Methylomonas sp. PHL2-19. Next base: position 1,279,790 of record NZ_CP196839.1, on the reverse strand, counting down.
ATCGATAGACGACATTGTCAACGCGGCGGCCGGCGCGGCGGAAATGAATGGCGCCGGCTTTATCGAAAACGCCAACCAACGCTTTACGCTGCAAATCAGCGGCCAGCCGGTCAATCCCGAGCAATTCAAGCAACTGATCGTCAAACGCCAGGAGGGTATGAATGTAACCTTGGGCGATGTCGCGCAGATCGGTTATGGGCCGGAACCGCCCATCGGCGCGGCGCAAATCATGGGTAAACCCGGCATCGTGATGATGGTGATCGGCCAGTACGGCGCCAATACCTTGTCGGTGTCGCGGCAGGTCGAGGCCGTGTTGGAAGAGTTTCAACCCATCTTCAAGCAACAGGCCGTGGATTTCTACTCGCATTTATTCCGGCCGGCCGATTACATCGAAACCTCGGTGCATAACCTGTCCGGGCATCTACTGATCGGCGGGCTGTTCGTACTGGTAGTGCTATATGTGTTCTTGTTCAATCTGCGTAGCGCCTTCATTGCCGCTACCGCCATTCCGTTGTCGCTGCTGACCGCTGCGCTGGTGCTGCTGGAATCTGGCGTCAATCTGAATATCATGGTGTTGGGCGGGCTAGCGATTGCGCTGGGCGAGGTGGTGGACGACGCCATTATAGACACCGAAAACATCTTTAGACGCCTGCGCGAAAACCGCTTAAAAATCTTCCCGGATAGCGTGGAAACGGTGATTTATCAGGCTTCGCTGGAAGTTCGCAGTTCGGTGGTTTATGCCAGCTTCATCGTGGCTTTGGTGTTTGTGCCGCTGCTGACGCTGGACGGCGTCAGCGGCCGCTTGTTCGCGCCGCTGGGCGTGTCGTATATCCTGGCGATTTTGATGTCATTGCTGGTGGCGCTAACGCTGACACCGGCTCTATGCCATTTAATGTTTCGCAACAAGCTGCCGGACGACAGCGATCCACCCGTGTTGCGCCATCTTAAACCACTGTATGCCCAGCAATTACTCTGGGCTATCAAGCATTTCAAAACCGTGGCGATGATAGGCGCGCTTGCCTGCCTGATCGGCATAGCCGCCTTTCTAAGATTGGATCATAAATTTCTACCGGAATTGCGCGAGGGCCATTTCATCGTCCACACCGCCAGCGTACCGGGTACTTCGTTGCAAGAATCCATCCGCGTCGGCAACTTACTCACCGAGCAAATCATGGCAATCGACGGTGTGGAATCGGTATCGCAATGGGCCGGTCGTGCCGAACGCGGCGCCGACACTTACGGCAGCCACTACAGCGAATACGAAGTACGCTTAAAACCATCATCCGGCCAAGAACAACAGCAGATCCTGGAGCGTTTGCGCGAGGTTTTGGAACAATTCCCCGGCATCAATTACGAAGCCAACACCTTTTTAACTGAACGGGTCGATGAAACCATTTCCGGCTACACCGCGCCGGTGGTCGTCAATATTTACGGCAACGACCTGGCTGAGCTGGATCGTAAAGCCCAACAGCTCGCCGCACTGATCAATACGCTGCCCGGCGCGGAAGACGTGCAACTTCGCTCGCCGCCCGCCACCGCCATGCTGCAAGTCGAACTGAACCTGGAGCAGTTAAAATTTCGCGGCATCAGCCCGGCGCAAGTGATGACAGCCCTACAAACCGCTTACGAAGGCCGTATCGTCGGCAAGCATCTGCAAGGCAACCGGATTTTCAATGTGGCGGTAGCGCTGGCTCTGGAATGGCGCAGTCAGCCGGATTACCTGGCTCAGCTGCCCTTGAAAAACACGGAAGGCCAGCGGGTGCTACTGGGCGAAGTGGCCGAAATCCGCCACGGCGAAGGCCGCTACAACATCCTGCATCAAGGCGCACAGCGCATACAGACCGTTACTTGCAAGGTGGAAGATCGGGACATGGACGCCTTTATGATCGAATTGAAACAACGGGTGCAAAACGAGCTCAGCTGGCGCGACGGCAGTTACCCGGAGTTCATCGGCGCGGCGCTGGAACAAGCAAAGGCCCGTGAAACGTTGATCATCCACGCCCTGCTGGCCGGCGCCGGCGTGTTGATTTTCGTGTTCATCGCCTTGGGTAGCCTGCGGCACATGCTACTGACCTTGCTAAACCTGCCCTTTGCCCTATTGGGCGGCGTCGCCGCGGTAGTCATCACCGACGCCACGCTGTCGGTCGGTTCCTTCGTCGGCTTCATCACCTTGTTCGGCATCACCGTGCGGAACTGCATCATGCTGATCTCCCATTACCGGCATTTGATTGAACTGGAAGGCCAGATTTGGTCGACGGAGACCTTGATTCGCGGTGCCCAGGAACGCCTGCCGGCCATCCTGATGACCGCACTGGTCACCGCACTGGCCATGCTGCCGATTGCGATAGGCAGCGATAATCCGGGCCGGGAAATCATGGGGCCAATGGCAGCCATCATCATCGGCGGTTTGGCTTCGTCGACCATGCTGAATTTACTGCTGTTGCCGGCGATTTTGCAGCGTTATGGCCGGTTTGAGGTGGCGTTTGAGAAGCAGGTTTGACAAAAGCAGGCAGGGCAAGAGATTAGCCTCGCCCTGCCTGATCGAATACGGACCCGCCTCGCCTGCTTGAACAATGGTTAAACCTAAGTCCGCTAGCGGCGCTTGCTTGGTCTCAGAGCCAGCAATCCCAGCAAACCGCTGCCAAACAACCAGGCGGCAGCCGGTACCGGCACTTGGCCGACGTCGCTCGGCTTATCGGATGCCGCGATCACAAAGTTATCCAGCGCCGCATAGCCGCCTTGTAACTCATCGATTTGCAATATCACGTTGCCGTTGGTGTTCCCTGTCGCGTCAAGCGCTATGATGTGGTTAGTCCAATCGAAAGTATTCTTCAGCGCCGTTGCGGTTCCGGTTACATCCGCGAAACTTAACAATGTCCCTCCAGTTACTCCGTTACCGCCGCCGGGATTATCAAAAAGCGAGAAACGAAACACTGGCGCAACGCCTCCCGTGGCGACAAAAGGGCCACCCCATCTATCCAAATCTATCGAGGACACATCCATCTGAAAATTCAGATATTTGTGTGTTCCAATATTAAAGGACAGACCTAAAAGATCGTTCTGGACGCTCGAAAGCATACTGATCGCATAGTTTCCCCCCCGCGCTTGCGGGTCGAGAAACCCGGTCCCCCAAGCCTGTGTGCCGCCAATTCGCAATGTTTCCACGGTAAAGGTTTGAGCGAACTGGAAACCGGCCGGCTGCCCACCATAAAGGGCGTTGATAGGATTAAAAATATTGACATCACCGCTATCGTTCACAAATGCGCCGGCATTGGGATTTTCGAAGTCTTGGGTATAAAGCGTGGTTGCGGCATAACCCTCGGAATAAGGGATACAAGCGAAAAACAGGCCTGACATTAATAGCTTTTTCATTCGTCCTCTTGCTTTCATAATTGCCTCGTTGAGTAAGATTTACTGACAATGTGTTTCAAAGTGATGAGTATTGCTGCCATTTTATGGAACTACCTGACGCTTTTGCGTTGAAACGGAAACAGCAAAACATTCTAACGCAAATCATCAACCGACATCGATCGCCAATTGTCTCCCGCACAGATTAACTGCTAGACGACATGGTCCGCAATTCAACCTTATCAACACTGCATATCATCCATGTGCGGCCGCCGCGATCACCACCTGCCCCAAGGCCAATCCACCGTCGTTCATCGGATAGCGTTGCGGCGATAACACGGTTTTGCCGTGTTGGCGCAATTGCTCGCAGACCGATTCCAGCAACAAGCGGTTTTGAAACACGCCGCCGCTCAAGACAATACAATCTGCGCCGGTTTGACGACTCAATCGATTCAGCACTTCGACCGTCCCGGCAGCCAGGGTATGATGGATACGAGCGGCTATGAGAGCCTTATCGGTGCAGCATGTCAGGTCGTCCAATACCGCTTTCCAGAGGTCTCGCCAACTTAATACCAGAAGGTCGCCGTTCAGCTTCATAGACCAGGTCGCCGGGTAAGCCTGTTCTTCATTAAATACCGGCGTCGCCAACACTTCCATGGCAATCGCCGCTTGGCCTTCGAAATGCACTTGCTCGGGATGTAAGTCCAAAGCAGCAGCAAAAGCATCAAACCAGCGCCCACAAGAACTGCTGAGCGGCGAGTTGAGTTTCTTATCAGTCATCGTATCCAGCGTTGCCAACGGCTTGCCTGCTAACAAGCGCATGATCTCCAAATCCGCATAGTCGCGTTGCAATACCGGCCAATCGAAATAATGCCGTAGTTGCGCATAAGTATTCCGCCAGGGTTCACGCATGGCCTGTGCGCCGCCGATTAAGGCAATAGACTGAAAATGCCCGAGCCGGGTGTAACGGCGATAATCGCCGAGCAAAAACTCGCCGCCCCATAACTCGCCATTATCGCCTAGCCCCAAACCGTCGAAGATTGCCGCCAATACCGGTGGCTCCTGCAGACCCACGCCATGTTCGGCCAAACAAGCCGCCAGGTGAGCATGATGATGCTGGATACTAACTAAATCGATGGATTCCGTAGCAGCCAAAGTCTGGCCATACTGAGTCGACAAATAACCTGGATGCTTATCGACAGCTATGCGCTTGGGTGTGAAATCATTCAATATTAGGTACAAGTCGATAGCGTGCCGGTAATCCTGCTGCACGGCGGCGTTTTCCAAATCGCCGATATGTTGGCTGACAAGCGCCTGGCCGTTTTTCAGCAAGCAAAAACTGTTTTTCAACTCGGCGCCCATCGCCAGAACCGGCGCGGCGGATTCGAAGCCCTTCGGCAATGTCAGCGCTTCCGGCGCGTAGCCGCGCGCGCGGCGTAATAGGCGGATGTCACCGGCCATCAGTCTCGCTACCGAATCGTCCAGACGATTGACGATGCCGCGGTCGTGGAACAACAGAAAGTCGGCGATGCCGACCAACTTTTCCCGGGCTTCGTCGTTGTCGATGCACTGCGGTTCGTCTGACACATTGCCGGAAGTCAGCACGATAGGGTTGTCCAATTCCGCCGTCAGTAGCGTGTGCAGCGGCGTGTATGGGAGCATGAAACCGAGTTTATCGTCGCCCGACGCGATGCCTTCCGCCAATTTTTTCCCAGTCGCTTGGAGCAGAACAATCGGCGCGGCCGTCGATTGCAGAGCGATCAGTTCGGCGTCGTTGATTGCCGCGTAGCGGCGTATCGTGTGGACGTCCCGCGCCATCAACGCAAACGGCTTGGCGTAACGGCGCTTGCGCCGGCGCAATTCTCCCACTGCCGTGGCATTGCCGGCGTCGCAAGCCAGATGAAAGCCACCCAAACCTTTGATGGCAACGATGTGGCCTTGACGAATCAGGTCCGCGATTTGGCGGATGACATCGTTCATCACGCCCGCGTTCATGACTCCCACGCCAAGCGAGGGACCGGAGGCTGCTTCCAACCACAACTTCGGCCCACACACCGGACAGCAGTTGGCCTGGGCATGAAAGCGCCGGTCTGTAGGATCGTCGTATTCGCGCTGGCATTCCGGGCACATCTCAAACGCCGCCATGCTGGTATGACAGCGGTCGTAAGGCACGCTGTCGACGATGGACAAGCGCGGCCCGCAGTGCGTGCAATTGGTGAATGGGTAGCGGTAGCGGCGGTCGTTGGGATCAGCGATCTCAGCCAGGCAAGCCGGGCAGGTTGCGGCGTCGGCGGCGATTGCCGTTTCGGCACGGCCGGATTGGCTGGCGACAATACGAAATTCGCTGTCCGCCGCCTCCCCGGCTAAATCAGTGATTTCCAAGGTGTCCAAGCGCGCCAGCGGCGGTAGCTGGTTGGGAATGGCGGCGGCGAAGCGTTCCAGAGCGGCCGCGTCGCCATGCACATGAATCATTACGCCTTCGGCGTCGTTCCACACCGCTCCCACCAAACCAAACTCGCGCGCCAAATGCCAGATCGCCGGCCGAAAGCCCACGCCTTGCACCACGCCGCGCGCGCGGATGGCCTTGCCGGGCATCAGCAGATGCGCGGCAGTTGTTCGCCGACCGGCCAATCGACGATGCGCCGGCCGCCGAACGCGGTGGTCATTTGCACGAAATGGTGCGGGTCAGCGATGGCTTGGCCGATGATGGCGGCATCGCGGCCCAAGGGATGCTGGCGCATCGCCGCCAGCAAGGTCTCGGCGGCAGCGGCGTCGCAAATACAGACCAGTTTGCCTTCGTTGGCGACATACAGCGGGTCGAGGCCGAGGATTTCGCAAGCGGCCTTGACCTCGGCCTTGACCGGAATCGCCGCCTCGTCGATGACCATGCCGACGCCGGATTGGCCGGCCAGTTCGTTCAAGGCCGCCGCCAAACCGCCGCGGGTTGGGTCGCGCAAACAGCGGATCGCCGCCGGTGCCGCAGACACCATCTCGGCCACCAAACCGTGCAACGCCGCCGAGTCGGAGACGATGCTGGTTTCGAATTGCAGGTTCTCGCGGTTAGCCATGATAGCCACGCCGTGGTCGCCGATGCTGCCGCTGAGCAAAATCGCGCAACCGGCCTCGGCGCGGTCGCTGGAAATATTCACCCCGTCCGGCACGATGCCGACGCCAGTAGTGGTAATGAACACCCCGTCGCCCTTGCTGCGCTCCACTACCTTGGTGTCGCCGGTGACAATCGGCGTGCCAGCAGCCTTGGCGGCGGCGGCCATGCTGATGACGATGCGCTCCAGGTCGGCCAGCGGCAAGCCTTCTTCCAAGATGAAGCCGGCGCTCAGGTAAAGCGGTTTGGCGCCGGACATCGCCACGTCGTTGACCGTGCCATGCACCGCCAACGAACCGATGTCGCCGCCCGGAAAAAACAACGGCGAAATCACGTGGCCGTCAGTGCTAATCGCCAATCGACCGGCCGGCACATCAAACAAGGCCTGATCGTTTTGCCGGCGCAACAAGTCGTTATCGAAATGCTTAACGAACAGTTCGGTAATCAATTGCGCCATCGCCCGGCCGCCACCGCCGTGGGTGAGATCGACTTGGCCGGATTTTAGATTGAGTGAATGGGAGTAGGACATGGGTTTGAATTATTGATGTTCTGGCGAATGGATTAGATGTAGGGTACGCACCGCGTACCCTGGGCTACATAAGCTTTAAGGCTGCACGTACTTTTTCCCAAGCTCCTAAATAACCATCAATGAGTAGCTTGCGCTGAATTGTCACGACACCCTTGGAAGAGAAATCCTTACCATGCTTTTCACGATATTTAGCGTTGTACGCTTCATGCTGCGGCAACAGCAATTTGCGAAGTTCTGCACTTGTTATTACAAAATATTCTGGAGACTCGAATTCGTTTTCAGGTAAATGAACTAGGATCCAGATACTTGAATTATCGGCTGGTAACTCGCTACCAAGCACCCATTTGGATTGTGCAGTTGATTTAACTTCCAGTGAAACAGCTGTGGTCCCGTTAATCCCAATAACATCTGCCTTTTTGGCGTTCCCATAAGTTACTGCTGCCATAATTCCTCGACGGAGCAACTCGCCAGCAACTAGGAATTCTCCAGCTAGACCGATTGTATGTTTATGTAATTGTTTGGACATTGTTAATCTACTAATCCGGTAAATACCCTGCGATGGCTTCACGATGTTTATTTTGGTGGACACCATATCTTTCGTATCGTAGATCAAGATCCCTCTGAATAGACAGCGCAACCTGGGTCGCGCGTCTATCACCAAAATCAGCAAATATTCTTGCCAAGACGACTCGGCACTGCATTGCACTAAAGCTACGATTACATCGCTGGTCGTGGAAGATACATGCCAACCATCTCATGGTCATTTCCGCTGATGTCGCATTCATACCATGTGGATAAGGGCATGTAGCTCCACGTATGTGAGCGTCGTAGCATTCCAGGATATGTTCTTCAGTTATCGGCATATTTCTATTCGTTAATTTAAGGGCCATAGATGTGCTGAGCGAAGCGCATCTTTCGCGGACGGGCAGCATCAAACCGGCTCTGCGTGTAACTTAACACCCAATGCCCGAATAACCTTCAACACCGTGTCGAAGCGCGGTTTTGCACCGGGGGCCAACGCTTTGTACAAACTTTCGCGGCCCAGGCCTGATTCTTTGGCGATCATGGCCATGCCTTTGGCTTTGGCGATATAGCCCAAGGCTCTTATCAGTTCGTCGCTATCGCCTTCTTCCAGCACTTGGTTAAGGTATTCGCTGACTGCTTCGTCGCTATCCAATAGCGTGATCATGTCGAAGGGCAGTAGTTGTTCACTCATGTTTCAAACCTCTTTAGCCAGTTTAATCGCACGTTGAATATCAGACTGTTGGGTAGACTTATCGCCGCCGGCCAACAAAATAATCATCATGCCGTTACGTATTGTGTAATAAACGCGGTAACCCGCACCGAGATCGATGCGCATCTCGCAAACGCCTTCGCCCACCGCTTTGATGTCGCCAAGATTACCGGTCTGCGCCCGGTCAATGCGGCGGTAAATCGCGGTTTTGGAGCGCAGGTCTTTTAAAGACGCCAGCCATTTTGCAAACGATTCCGTTTGCTGCACGACATAATTCATGGGTCAATTGTATCCGTTTAGATACGCGCATTCAACCGCAACTCAAGCACGTTTGAAACATACCCAAAAGGTCCTTCGATGCCCAATGGTGTAAAGGCAATAGATGCTGAGCGACATATAGCCCTGATTTTTTGAGTATAAAAGATCGCTTGCTTAATCACACTATTAAGCACACCATTGACATCCTAAATTAACTGCCGGGAATAACCATGTCGCAAATTAGCGCCAACGATTTAAAAACCAAAGGTGTCGCTGCTATCGAAGCGGCGCTGGCCGAGGCACCGGAAGCAGTGGTGTCGGTGCGCGGCAAGGAGCGTTTTGTGGTGATGGACATCGCCCATTACCACTATTTGCGCGAATGCGAACTGGATGCGGCGCTGGCGCAAACCCGCGCGGATTTGGCGGCCGGCCGCTTCACCCAGGAGTCTCCGGAAGCGCATTTGGCCCGGCTGGACACGCTGTAATGGCGTATGCCTTGGTTTTTACCGAGCAATACAACAAAAAGGCCGCACGCTTTATCAAACGTCATCCGGCACTCCGGCAACCGTATCTAAAAACTTTGCAGCTACTGGAAGCCAATCCGTTTCACCCGTCGCTCCGTTTGCATCCACTGCAAGGCAAGTTGGCTGGACTGCATTCGGTTTCCATCAATTTGTCTTACCGCATTACCCTGGAATTATTGATCGAAGACGGCCGCATCATTCCCATCAATATTGGCAATCACGACGCGGTTTATTAAGCAAGCAGTTTGTTTGGTAAACAGTCGGCAAAGACTTTCCTCCATACCCCGCGACACTGCTTATCCCCACTCCAAAACCCTTAAGCGATTGCCTGGAATTTCCGGCTATGGTAGAAAACCCATGCCGATGCCTAAAATCATCCGCACCAGCGGTTAGGACGCTTGTCCGGACCGTAGTCTAAAAATAATAATTAACACGAGGTAACGTTCATGAAAACAAATCTACTCGCTATATTGACACTGGCAGCTGTTGCCATCACGCCTTCACTGGCCAGCGCCGATGCGGCGGCTACTTGCAAAGGTTGCCATAACGGCTCGGTCGCACCGGCCGTGGATGCCTTGAAAGCTAAATTCAAAACCGCCGACGAGTTGGTTGCTGGCGCCAAAGCGTCGACAAACCCCATGATGAAACCGATGCAGGGCGACGAAGCGAAACTGAAAGCGGCGGCAGCAGAAATCTATAAATAAGCCGCATCACTTAGTCCGCTAAACACGGGCCACCCAAGCGGGCGTTAAATAGCGCCCGCTTTTCCTAACGTTGCCTCACCCGCCCGTAACTCCAATACGCCGCACAAGCCCCTTCCGACGACACCATACACGAGCCCATCGGGTTTTCCGGGGTGCAGACCGTGCCCAGCAATTTACAATCTTGCGGTTTTTTGGCTCCGCGCAGGATGGCCGGACACTCGCAGCCCTTGACGTCGCTAGCTTGGATAGCCGGCATACGGAAGCGCTGTTCGGCGTCGAACTCAGCATATTCGGCTTTTAGTTTCAACGCGCTATGGGGGATCAACCCCAAACCGCGCCATTCAAAGTGCGGCCGTAACTCGAATATCTCGGCCATCAAGGCTTGGGCTTTGACATTGCCGTCGCGGGTCACTGCCCGGCTGTATTCGTTTTCCACTGTATGCTGACCGGCATTGAGTTGGCGGATCAACATCAAGGCCGATTGCATCACGTCCAGCGGCTCGAAACCGGCGATGACGATGGGCTTGGCGTAATCCTGAGCAAAGGCTTCATAGGGTTTGCTGCCGATCACGCTGCTGACGTGCGACGGGCCGAGAAAGGCGTCGATTTGTACCGGCTCCGGCGCATCCAAAATGGCTTGCATCGCGGCCGGCGTCAGCACATGGTTACAAAACACTGAGAAATTAGTCAGTCCTTCGGCCTGTGCCTGTTTAATGGCAACGGCAGTCGGCGGCGTAGTGGTCTCAAAACCAATCGCAAAAAACACCACTTGCCGGTCCGGGTTATCCCGGGCGATTTTCAAGGCGTCTTGGGTGGAATAAACCATGCGAATATCGCCGCCGGCCGCCTTGGCTTTGAGCAGACTTTGTCTGCCGCCGCCCGGCACCCGCATCAGATCGGCATAAGTGCAGAGGATTACGTTGTGCTGTTCGACCAATTGAATCGCGTTGTCGATGCGTCCCGTTGGCAACACACACACCGGGCAACCGGGGCCGTGAATGAACTCGACATTGCTCGGCATTAAATCCTGCACGCCATAACGAAAAATCGCGTGGGTATGGCCGCCGCAAAACTCCATCAGCCGGTAATGGCGGTCCGGATTGACGGTTTGCGCAATGCTGTTAGCCAGTTGCTGGGCCAGATCGTGCTGACGGAATTCGTCGATGTATTTCATGAGGCGGTTAGACCGGCTTCCGCAAACAAGGCCAAAGTTTTCAGGGCCTCGTCCTCGTCGATTTTATTCAGCGCATAACCGACGTGGACCAGCACATAGTCGCCGACTTTCACATCATCGACCAAGGCCAGCGACACTTCCACTTTGACGTTGTCCACTGACGCCGTCGCCATCTGTGTTGAAAAATCAATGTCGGTAATTTGGGCAGGGAGGGCTAGGCACATAAGCTGATTGTTGATGTTGTAGATTAATTCGGCGCTTGCTTTAGCATCACTTTTTGCATGAGGGCTTCAGGTTGAGACCTTATTACCCAATTCTTTCCATCCAATAATCAGGTTTTCGATGCAAATGCGCTACTGCAATTACGATAACTTTTCCTTCATCAAGGCCGTACAAAACACCATACGGAAAACGTTTTATCAGGCAGCGTCTTATCTCATTGCCAATCAAAGTATAGGATTTTGGATACGCGGTAATTGCATCGAACTCGTGTAAAAACTGTAGACCTAGATTATTTTGCTGTATTTCATACCATTCAAAGGCCAGTTCGAGCTCGGCTTGCGCGGCTTCGAGAAATTCAACCTTCATTTATATTTCTGCATAACCGCTTCATAACTGACTGTTTTTAGCTTGCCATCTTTATAGCCTTGCCAACGTTTTTGCGCCTCGTCGCGCCAGACAGCATCGATTTCCGGATTCGGCGCATCCAGATCGGCAAGCAACATCTCTGCTAAACGCAATTTCTCCAATGGCATTAAGTGCCTTATTTGTTGGTAAATTTCTTGGCTAGCCGGCATATCCTTTCCTCGAAAATGAAGGTAAACGGTCAGAAAAAATCTTACCGCATAGTGATTTAAGCATACTCAATCCGCTGCAAAGCCATCTCCGCCCTCAGCCAGGTCAGCCAGTTGTCCATGCCTTCGCCGGTCTTGGCCGATAGCGACAAGACCTTGATGCGCGGGTTAACTTGTTTCGCGTACTGGATACATTGCGCGCTGTCGAAATCCAGATACGGCAGCAAATCGGTTTTGTTTAAGATCATCAAATCGGCGGCATGGAACATGTCCGGATATTTGATTGGTTTGTCCTCGCCTTCGGTGACCGACAGGATCACCACCTTGTGCGCTTCGCCCAAGTCAAACGCTGACGGGCACACCAGATTGCCGACGTTTTCAATGAACAGCAGACTATGCTCAGGCAAATTGAGACTTTCCAAGCCATGACCGACCCGATGCGCGTCCAAATGACAGCCCTTGCCGGTGTTGATTTGCAGCGCCGGCACGCCGGTGGCGCGAATGCGGTCGGCATCTCGCGCGGTTTGTTGGTCGCCTTCAATAACCGCGATGCTCAACTCGTCTTTCAAACGCAGAATGGTTTCAGTCAACAGCGTGGTCTTGCCGGAGCCGGGACTGGACACCAGATTCAAAGCCAGCATGCCGCGCTCGCTGAAATAGCGGCGGTTTTCGTCGGCATAACGATTGTTCTTGGCCAGAATATCCTGCTCGATCTGCACCATCCGCGCTTGGGTTAAACCCGGCGCGTGCGCGTGTTCCGCGCTGTGTTCGTGATGATGATGGCCATGCTCATGACCGTGGTGGTGATCATGAGCATGCTCGTGATCGTTTGATTCGTCGTGCGAGTGAATATGGCCCTCGCCGCAGCCGCATACGCCGCACATTACTCTACCTCCAGTTCTTTAATTCGCATTTGATCGCCATCGACGATCTGTAATTGATGACTGCCGCAGTGCGGACATTCGTCGTATAACTGCCGCACCAGCACCTCGCAGCCGCAGGGCATGCACCATGCCACACCCGGCACGTCGATAATTTCCAAGCGGGCCTGATCGGCCAACGAGCCTTGCATCACCACTTCAAAACTAAACTGCATCGCCTCCGGCTCCACTCCCGACAAGGCGCCAATCTCCAACCACACGGTTTTGACCTTGGCAAATTGCTGGGCCTTGGCCTGCTGTTCGATAATCTGTAACACGCTCTCGCAGAGCGACATTTCGTGCATGATGATTGCTCGGTAAATATCAGCCGTAGGGTACGCACCGCGTACCTTTCAAGCTTTCGATGGTACGCGGTGCGAACCCTACTGTTTTTGCAATGTCACCCGATAGGCCACGCAAGGGTCCACCGCCTGAATTAACCACTCCGCCTGTCGCCGCAAGTCATCGGCATCGGTCGCCTGCAAAGCCTTTAAACCTTGGCTAAGCACGCCGCAGGGATGAAAATTCCATTCGGTCGGCGCGACAATGCGGTAATCGTACACCCGGCCTTGACGTAAGGCCAGACGATGAATCAGCAAGCCGCGCGCCGCCGGCACTTGCGCCAAGCCGACACCATCAGCGCCATACACTTGCAGCGACTCAAACGAAGGCGCCAGTCCCTGCGGTATTGCAGCCACTTCCAGTAACACCGCCACAAATCGCGGCAACAAACCATTGCCGTAACGGCTACACAAATCCGCAAGTAAGGGCGAGGTTTGCTGACGACTCAACGGCGTCGACTCAAAACAACAGCCCTGCCACTGCGGCAAGCGGCAGAATGCCGAGTAATAGCCGTTTTGCATATATCTGTTCAACTCGGCTGGATCCAATGCCGGCAAACCCGCCACAGGGTTGTTCCCCAGCGCCGGCCAATCGCGTTGACATACGGCATTCAATAGTTGCGCTGCCAATCCTGTATTTTCATCCAACCAGTCGCGCAAATGCGCTTCGTCCGAAATCGCCAGAAACCCGTTGCGGCCGCCCGCAAAAATCGCTTGATCGATTAAGCTGGTCAATTCATCAAGCAAAGTCTGCAAAAACGCTCCGTCGATCTGCAAATGGCTGTTCAGCCTGAAGCCCTCGCCGTCGCTAAACAGGCACGATTTAAACTGCCTATCCAACTTCAACAAACCGGCAACGGCGGCTTTATTCGCTGTCCGGCCCAACAAAACCGGCCAATCCAATACTATGCGCCAGGCATGTTCACGCACGGTTTCCAGTTGCAGCAAACACTGCCGAGCGGCATCGGCCTCCGGCTCGGCAGCCAATCCCAGCGCGGCGCGGCAAGCCAATAAGGCGGCAAAAGCTTGGGCAGTGCCGCACAAGGAAAACAGCAGCGGCACGGTGGTCAGCACCTGCTCCGGTGTTTTGCCGACCAACACCCGCGCCGCTTCGGGCCGGGTCGAGCCTATCTTCACCGCTTCGACCTTGCCGGCGCGATGTGTCAGCTCGATAGTAATCTCGCCCGCCGGCGTCACTTACGGTCTTACCAGATTGCCGCGTAACAAATCGCGGCGGCTGATCGCTCGTGGCGCGGGAGCGGCTAGCAAAGCTTGAAAAGCACTTTCCGCCGCAGCCACAGCCGCCGCCTGATCGGCAAATTGAAACATCGGCGAAAATAGCGAACATTGCGCGTAGCGCCCCAATTGCCCTTCGTCAGCGACGACAAACTCGAAACTGCCGTACGGAAAAGCCTGGTCAAACTTGCTTCCTGGCGCTTGCGTCGGCCATTGGCTATCCGCGCTTGGCAGCAGTAACAGATTCATAAACCAAGGTGTAATCAATATGCCCACCCAATCGGCGTTGTAGCGGTTAAACCCTAGAGCGCGCACCGCTAATGCCGAATTCAGCACCGGCATGTCGCGCATCCGTTGGGCCAGGATGTCGTTAAACACAGCTTCCAGCGTTTGCCGAATCTGCTCACCGTCCCGCCAGTGCATACTTAGTCGTCCAGCACCAAAAAGCCTTGTTTGGACGCGCCGCATTGCGGGCAACTCCAATGCTCAGGTAAATCGGAAAAGGCGGTACCGGGCGGCACTTGCCAGACGGCGTCTCCGTCGGCCGGATCATAGACATGCCAGCAAATCTTACACTCCAGCTTGGCCTCAGCCGGCAAGCGCGAGGCATCGCCGCCGTAAGCCCCGGCGAAGAAGCCTTCGCTCACAAATACACCTGCAAAATTTCCTGCAACCGCTGGTAGCTGTCGGCAATGTCTTCCGCCGACGCACAGGCCACATTCGGCACATCGCTGACTTCCAGGGTATTGAGGATCAGCGTGTCCTGCGAATTAAAATAACGCACCCACCAAACATTGCGGGTGGCGGTAGCGTCGATCCGGCAATTGCCGTAACCGCGCGACAAAATGGTCACCGCGCCCTTGCCCAAACGTTGCTCCAGAAAAGCCAAATCCTGCTCGGTTTGCGGCAGCAAACTCAGGTTGATGATATGCGCTTCGGTGCCGGGTTGATACTCGGCGATCTTGGCATTCAACTCCGCCAACAACGGCGGTGCGTTCATCACGCCCTCAGGCAACGCGCTCATGTCGGTATCGATATGTTTGGCGGCGTCGGCGAATGCGGTTTGCAGAATGGCTTGCGGGATGATGCCGACTTCCAAAATGTCGGTGACGATCTGTCTTTGCCCATCCAGACGCTGCGAGCGCCAGACGCCGGCGAGCACCGATTCCTGAATCCGCAGGGTTTGCGCGCCAATGCACAGCATGCTGACTTCGCCTTCGCCGAGCAGTTCGTCGACGAACTGGCGATTGGTTTGGTCCAGGGCTATCAGGTCTATGGTTTGGCTGGTTGCTGGATACTTTGCCAAATTCTGCTCAAGCTGCTGCAAGGCGGTTTTGGCCTGCGCCAGATCGGCCGCATTCAAGTCCACCGAAATCGTCGGCATCCGGTAGGTCGCCATTTCTTCCGGCATTGCCAGATAGTCGAGTTCGACGCCGTCTTCCTCGGCGGGTTGGCTGCCTTGGCCGAAAATGGGGAGAGATATGCTGGTCATGTTTTGGTTGTTTGTTGAATTAAGTTCGTAGGCTGGATAAGCGACGCGCATCCGGCACTGGATTATTTTTTTGGTGTCGCTATCGCGGTTTATTTTGATGTCGGGTCTCGGCCCGACGGCCGAAATACTTTCTTTTGCGTGGCCAAAAGAAAGTATTCAAAGAAAAGGCCACCCGGTATTCCGCCTTAATCCTGCGCGTCTTGCTTTTGGCGAGGGTTTTCGGAAGGGCCATCCCTGGCCCTCCGAAAACGAGCGGCATCCCTGCCGCTCCCCTATCGGGCCATTCTCGCCAAAAGCTGCGATGCTCGGGGCGGAATAAGGGGACTAAAACCGTCCCAAAAGTTGAAAGAAATGTCAAAAATATAAGTTGAGTGTGCACTTTAATAATGCACACAAAGGAAGATGAGTCCAGAGAAAATATTTGGCATACAAACAATTAAAGTGATTATTCAACAAATCTTGCCCGATTTAATAGGCAAAAAAGTCCAAGCTTTATCTTGGCTTAAATTAAACTCTCTATACAACTCTGGATAAATAACGTTATTTTCACTTAAATCAACAAAAAACATCAGCATCCCAATCCTTAAAACCATTAAATAATTGTCGTCTCCGTCTTTATGGTACGGTGGCCAAGCCTGATTTTTGAACTCTTTGTCGTCGCTAGCAGGCTGGTGAAAAACCCGCCGATATTTCCCCTTACCCACGGTTGCCGTGATTTTTTCGAGTTGAAATCGGTCATGACATCGAGTTTCAAGCGTTTTGCCCCGATTTCAAGGGCTTTTTATTCGCCTGAAGCCGTCTGTGGACGGTTTTCAGGCGAACTTCACCCTAGGCGGGCGCACTCCACGCCGGTTTCGGCGTGAACACCAATAGGTTGAGCATGCGCGTCAGGTTGTAGGCGGCAAAGCAAAACAAGGCCTGACCCGCGACTTTGGCTAAGCCGATGTGACGGGTTTTGCGCAGGCCGCCGACCGTTTTGACCCAGCCAAAGGCTTCTTCGACGATTTTGCGGCGCTTGAGACTTTGGGCGTAACCTTTGCCGCGCGCGGTGCGGCCGTCGACGGCACTGCCAATCTTTTTGCGGGCCACATGGGCTTTGATATCACGGGACTCGAGTCCGTTGACGAACGCCGCTTGGTCATAGCCTTTGTCGGCACCGACGCTGCCGCCTTGGGGCACGCGGCGTTTGATCATGTTTTGCGCGGCTTCGATTTCGGCGGTGCCGGTGGCTTGAGTGGTTTCGACATCGACAATCAGGCCGTTGCGATTCTCGGACAAGGCATGGGTGATGTAACGCAGTTTGGCCTCGGTGTATTCGCCTTTCTTGTAAAGCCGGGCTTCGGGATCGGTCGTACTGTGGTGGGTGGCGTTGCTGCGCTTTTCGCCGCTGAAGTCGACCTCGGGATTGCGGCCGGCGGGTTTGTCCGGGCCTCTGCCGTCTTTCTTACCCAAAGGGCATAAATGACGAAGCTTTTGTGCGAGGCCCAGGCTTCAATGAGGCTACCGTCGACGCTGAAGTGTTCGTCGGACACCAGATTTTGCCATTCGGCTATGGCCAGTACCCGCTCAAAAAATTCGCGACTCAGGGCTTCGGACAGCAGGCGTTCGCGGTTGGCACTGAACACTGTGCGTTCCCACACGGCGTCGTCGATGCCCAGACCGACAAACCAGCGAAACAACAGGTTGTAGTCCAGTTGTTCCATCAACTGACGCTCACTGCGAACGGTGTACAGCACTTGCAACAGCAAGGCGCGCAGCAGTTTTTCAGGGGCAATCGAGGGACGGCCTGTGTGCGAGTAACGCTCGGCAAAGACGGCATCCATTGAGGCCAATACGCCATCAACCAGTAGCCGTAAACGACGCAACGGATGCTGTTTGGGAATACGGTCTTCCAGGCTAACATAGCTGAACCAGCTGTTTTGAATGGCATCGTGTCCGCGCATTGAAAGGCTCCAAATTTAGGTAGCCTATTTTAACAGTTAGCCGCTCATCTATGCCTTAGCTTACTTGGCTTTTCGAGTTTTTCACCAGCCTGCTAGGCTTTACCAACAAAAACCTCTCGCCCTTTCCACTTCGCACAAAAGCGCGAATAGAATTGTATTTTGGACTTAATAAGTTTTCGGAGCCAATAAAGTAAGCTAAAGCAGCAAAAGCGATTTTATAAATTCCACGAACAAATTTAGGGCTTTGTCCTATAGGAACATCGAACGAAATAATTCCTTCATTTCCGTTTTGAGTTACCTTTGCATTTATATCACGATAGTTTTCTTTTCGAAATTTAGTGACATATTTTCCTAGCCGATCATTTGTGGGAGTTTTGTCCATATTTATAAAAATAAATTTCTCATCTCCTTTATGACCTGCCGTAAAATTCCCACGACTGTTCACAAATGGCTTTTTATTTTTCTTTCTATTTACATTGTTATAAAAGGTTAAGATATCGAAATCATCAACTATAACTCGATCTAAATGTGCTAATTTATTATTGCAGCTTCTACAAACCTCTCCTTGATCAAGAGTAAATCCGTCCGGGCATCCTAAAGCTTCTGGAAGAATATGTTCTTTCGAATATACTGACAAATTACCAAGACACCAAATACATTCTTTCATATTCTGAGTTTAATATTTCTTGTTATTGAAAGATACGCCGAACGAAACGAACATTTCTTAAGCTGAGTTGAGCGACGCGAAAACCAGCAATCTAAGTCCTCTAGGATGCGCTAAACGGTTGCGAACGATGCGCCTCCTATCGTCGGCAGCATCCTACAACACAATTACAAACCTAGCGTTCAAAATAATCTTACAACCCTTCAACTGGCGACGGGGTTGTTCCCGTTATTCCGCCCCGAGCATCGCAGCTTTTGGCGAGAATAGCCCGATAGGGGAGCGGCAGGGATGCCGCTCGTTTTCGGAGGGGCTGGGATGGCCCTTCCGAAAACCCTCGCCAAAAGCGAGAAGCGCAGGATCAGGGCGGAATACCGGGTGGCCTTTTCTTTGAATACTTTCTTTTGGCCACGCAAAAGAAAGTATTTCGGCCGTCGGGCCGAGACCCGACTTCAACAAAACCCGTCGCGATAGCGACACAAAATCAATCAAAACCCCTGAAACAAAAAATCCAACGCGGCCCCTATCTCAAACCGCTGCGCTTCCAACGACATAATCGGTGATTTCAAAATCCGAGCCGGAACAGCTGCCAATTTCGGCGTTTCCAACACACACTCAAGACCATCGACCACCACAATCGGGCTCAAATTAGTGGGTAATTTGACTGCCGGAAAGCGATCAAGCCGGCGCAGCGGTACGACGACTCGGCTGTCCAAAGAATTCAAGACATCGCTTTGCACATCCAGCAGATACGGTACGTCGTCGGACGTTGTACTGCTATTGCGGTAAACATCGAAACGCGCCATGTTAGAAAGACCGCCATTCGTCTAACGGCAATCCGTCTTGCTCAATCGTTTGGTTGTAGGCTGCAATAAACTCGGCATACTCTTGCTGCCAACGCCTTTCTCTTTCGCCGCGCACCAACTCGCGCAGGTATCGGTCGCAGGCCTGCGAAATATTGATATTCAATGCCTTGGCCTCCGCCAGCACATCGGCAGACAAGGTGATGTTGGTGGCTTTCTTTGAGGCGCTGTTCGTGGCTGCCATGATGTTGTCTCCATGAGTACGGTTTTATTATGCGCATTGTACTCCAACATAAAGACTGTTGGAGTACTGCGCAATAGTGACACCAAATTGTTAAAGAGCGGGTGAGAATTTAATCATCGACCACGAAGAACACTAGCCATAGAGAGGCTTCTTGCTTCGAATGTTGGGTTACGCTCTATCGAGCTTTTATGCCCTGGGTTAAACCCAACCTACATTTTTTGAAAACTAAGCATGCCCGCCACAAACCTTCCCAAGATCAAACCCCGGCGGCTGCCCCGGCTCGGCTGCAAGAATCCGAATAAACTCCTGCCCGTATTCCGCCCAACCCTTAATCCCGGTAATCACGCCCAAATACTCACCACCGCGCAAAAACACCAAGGACGGCCAACTGGTAAATCTAAATCTGGCCTGCAATTCGCGTTCGATGGACTTGTCGATCACCGCACCGTGTAAACGGCCGGCAAAAGCTTTTAACAACTCCGGCAAAATCACCGCCACGTCGTGACTTTCCGGAAACATCAACGGGTCGTTGGCAAAGAACAGCACAACCGTCTCATGACCGTGCACGAACAAATCGTAAGCGTCAGCATCCAGCAGCGGCAGGCCGTGGCGGGTTTGCAGTTGTTCCAGTAACGCTGTACTCATGTTCTTAAAAACTCCGGCAATTCGGGTTCACGGTCGACCAAGTCTGCAAATAAATGATCGAAGTTGGTTTCGCCTTGCATCGCCAAGCGCATGGCTTCTAAGGCATCGGCGATTTGTGCGGCGCGTTCTGCGGAGATAACTTCCCGCGCTGCGTCCAAAAACACCAGCAACCAAGTGCCGGCGACTTGTTCGCCGACCAACATCATGTCGATCAGGGTGGTTTGGCCGCGATACTCGCACAGCGCGGAATCGCCGCGCGGCTCAATGACTTGCATGGGGATGCCGATGCACATCAGTATTTACCCCGATAATCGACATCGACTTGCAGACTAGGCAGATCGATAGCAGGAGGCGGTTTCACCTCAAAAGCAGCGGATAAGACAATGCGCTCGTCACCCAACCGACAGGCTTGTTCGGGCGAAGGCCGTTCTTGTTCGTAGCGTTGGATATTCAAGATCGGATCGGCCAATACTTGCGGCGTGTCCACACATTCAGCAACGACACCGAACCTTTGCAGATAAGACAGAGCCATTTCAATCGCTGGTTGAATTTGCGCTTTGACGGCGGGCCGCAGGCTGCCGCCGTAGTCTTCCAACTCTTCCGGCTGCACGCCAATCAGCAGTAAATGCTGGGGATATTGACCGAGCATTTGCGCCAGGGCCAAGACTTCCTGAAAGCCGGTTTGATGCAGGCTCATTTTCTTGGCGCCGAGGAAATTCGGCACCTCGTCATTTTCAACGCGCTTCATGGTGGCCGGTGGCAGACCGTAATCGACCGCGTCGAACACCACCAAGACGTCCGCCGCCTGCACATGCTCGATTAGGTATACCCCTTGCGTACCACCATCCACCACTTGCACGTTATCCGGAAAACGGTAATGTTTTTGCAGATGCTCGATGACGCGCACGCCAAAGCCTTCGTCGGCCCACAGCAGGTTGCCGATGCCGAGTAACAGGATGTTGGCTGGAGTAGTTGCCATGGCTCGCTCAGACAAGCGTAGATACTCTGTTCAAAAGCAACAAATTTCATCATTTTTTACTCGGCGATGATGGATTCAGGGATGGCATAAAACCGTGTGTTATCGAACGGCTGATCGTGCTTCAACATGCCATGGATCGCATGCAGTAATTTACGCATGACGGCGCAGACGGCTTGCAAAGGTTTCTTGCCGTTGTCGATCAAATGCTGGAAATACGCTCGCACATGCGGATCGTGCTGTTTGGCACTCAAGGCCGGCATATACAACGCCGAACGAATATGCCGGTTACCGGCCTTGGATAGCCGCATTTTCTTGTGTACGCTTTTGCCCGACTCAAAGGCCTTGGGATCGAGTCCGGCAAACTTGACCCATTCGCGATGCGACAGGTTGGGCGGCAATAGCAGTAGTTCGCCCATCAAGGCAATGGCGCTGGTTTGGGCAATGCCTTTGATGCCGGTCAACAGGTCGAATATTCGTTGCAGTTCCGGATGCTGGTCGATCAACGCCAGCGCCTCGCCAGCCAACGTATCGATGCGTTTTTCCAGCTGACTAATCGCCAATTTGGCATCGCGTAGTAGGGCCTTCGGCGTTTCCTCGGTCGCACTCAGCGCATGTAGATGATTTTTCGCGGCGGCCTTCTGACCGGTTAGCGCGTCGATACGGCGAGCATAGCCGCGCAAAGCCAGCGCTTGATTCGAAGGACGAGTCCAGGCGACGAAATCCATGCGCTCGACATATTCGGCCAAGGTGTTGGCATCGACGGCGTCGGTTTTACTGTTTTTCATCAATACCTTAGCGAAGTGATGCGAAGCCTTGGGATTGACCACCATCACAGGTACACCGACGTCGTGTAGCGCAATAGCAAGATCGAAATGGTAAATACCGGTGGCTTCCAGACAGACCTTGATGCCGGGTAATTTGATCAACTTATTCACCAGACGCGCACGGTCGCTACGAGTATTAGCATATTTTTGCGGGTCGAACGGCTTGCCGTTCTTGCGGATCACTAAAACCAATTCGTCGGCGCCGACATCCACGCCGGCAAACAGGCGATGGACAGATTCAGCGGGGGTGTTGAGCGAGCGGTTCGTCATCATCATTTTTAAATACAGTTTAAAGGGAAGTACACTATTCACCGGTTCCCGACCCTGCACATGCACCTACCTTCCTTGTGTATGCAGGCTCTAAGCCTCGGATACTCCACGGTATGGGTGAATAGGGCGGGGGCCAATCTACACGACAGGCTCTGGTAAACTACCAGTCCTCAGGGTGGGACGGCCTCCCAATGAACAATCACAGCTTAATCGGTTTTTCTGGGCTATCGGTTGTTAAAATTCATCATACAAGGGTGGGCACAATCAAGTGCCCACCGTTCTGTTCCGCGTGGGCACCAAAACCGTGCCCACCCTACGAATTTATTGCACATCATCCACCGGCTTGTCGTCTTTAAAAGTGCGCCAACCGTTGACTATGGTGGACAGCATGCTTTGCCCGGACAATTTGTCTTCACGCACCGCGACGTAAATATGAATCAGCACGAAGCAGACGATGAACCACATCACCAGATGGTGCCAGGTGTGCACGGTTTGACTGTCGCCGAACAGCGGCAACAGCCAACTGCTGAACAGCGTGTATTGCCAACTACCCTGCCCCTCGCCCTCGCCGTACAAGGCAAAGCCGGTGAAAATCATGAACAACGAGCCCCACACCAACACAAAATGCATCGCCAAAATAGCCAGCGGGTTGTGACCGATATAGTGACGCGGCGACTTGGTCAAGAACGCATACCACAAGACTTCTTGCAAAACGCCGTCCCAAAAATGCGCTTGCAGCAAGGGCGGCAGAAAGATCTGCCGAGCATGTTCGTTGCCGGCAAACGCCCAGTAGATTCGTCCCAGAAAACCGATCACCAGCACATAGCCCGCCGCAAAATGCGCAAAGCGGATATAGCCCATCAGAAAATGCTCGCTGGCTTCGCCGACTGGGGACGGTAACGGCGAGGCAATCAGATAGCCGCTAACCGCCAGCACGGTAATCGCCAAGGCATTGACCACATGCCAGAGCCTGACCGGCAGTTCGTAAACGTAAACCGGAGCGAGTGGTGCGCTCATTGCGGTCTCCGGCCCGATGTTTTGCTGCGAAGCCAAAGGCTACGCAGCAGTGCTGCCGCCGCTATCGATAAAACTGCTGTAAACAGATGCGGCAGCCAGGCCGAGTAAGCGGTCAGCATATGTTCCAGGCTGTGCGTCAAGGCATCGATGCCGGGGTGGCTGTGGGCTTCGGCTTGGCCGAAAACCAGTAACAAGGCGATGGATGGCAATATTTTGTTCATAAGCTCTCCCGGTAGGGTGGATAAGGCAAACGCATCCACCATGGAATTTAAAAAAGGCGGATGCGCTACGCTTATCCGCCCTACATTTTTATGGTTATCGGACTTTCACCCGTATCAATTCCGTACCGTCCGGACTCATCACATGCGTGGAGCAAGCCAGACACGGGTCGAAACTATGCAGTGTGCGTAAAATTTCCACGGGTTCGTCCGGCACCTCGACTTTGGTGTTCATCAACGAGGCCTCGAAAGCGCCGATATTGCCTTGCTCGTCGCGCGGCGAACCGTTCCAGGTGGTCGGCACCACGCATTGGTAGTTGGCGATCTTGGTGTCTTCGATTTTCAGCCAATGACCCAAAGCGCCCCGTGGGGCTTCGGTGAAACCGACGCCTTTGACGCTGCTCGGCCAGGTTTCAGGGTCCCAGCGTTCGACGTTGGCGGTCGCTAAATCGCCGGCTTTCAAATTGTTCATCAGCTTGTCCATGAAATAACGCATCTTGCCGGCGGCCCATTGCGCTTCCAGACCACGCGCGGCAGTTCTGCCCAAGGTGGAGAACAAGGCGCTGACAGGCACGTCCAGGGTTTTTAGAACAAAATTGATTTGCTCGGTTATTTCTTTGTTGCCTTGGGCATAGCCGATCACATAGCGCGCCAACGGACCCACTTCCATGGCATGGCCGCGCCAGCGTGGGGCTTTGATCCAGGAGTATTTAGCGCTTTCGTCCAGTTCCTGAATGTTGGTGCGGTCGCCCTTGGTTTTGGCGCCGATTTTGTAGTTCGGTTCGGTGATGCCGTCCCAGGGATGTAGGCCCAGCGCTTCGTCTGGATATTTGTACCAGGAGTGCGGCACGAATTCCTTAATTTGCTCGGGGTCGGTCAAATCGACTTCGTGGACTTTCGTCAGATCACCGTTGATGATCGCACCGCGCGGCATTAGCAAATTAGCGGCGGAATAATCGTTGGCCTTATCCGGAATATCGCCGTAAGACAGCATGCTGGCACCGGCCAGACCACCGCCATACATCCAGCCTTTGTAGAATTGAGCAATCGCCAGTAGATCCGGAATATAGACTTGGTCGATAAAAGTAATCGTGCGGTCAATAATCGACGAAATCAGGTTTAAGCGCTCCATATTGACCGCGCCGACCGCGCCAACGCCGTCCAGATTGATTGCGCACGGCACGCCGCCTACCAGCCAATTCGGATGCGGATCTTTGCCGCCGAAGATGGTGCGGATTTTCATGATGTCTTTTTGAAAATCCAGCGCTTCCAGATAATGCGTGACCGCCAGCAAATCGGCTTCCGGCGGCAGTAAATAGGCTGGATTGGTCCAGTAGCCGTTTTTGAACGGGCCGAGCTGGCCGGATTCGACAAACTTTTTCAAGCGATTTTGCGTATCGCGGAAATAACCGGGCGAGGATTTGGGATTGCTGGGCGAAATTTGCTGTTGCAAGGCCGAGGTTGCTACCGGGTCGGCGTTCAAGGCATTGACCGGATTCACCCAATCCAAGGCATGCAAATGATAAAAATGCACCAAGTGATCGTGAGACTGCAAACTTAACTGCATGATGTTGCGGATCGAGTTGGCGTTTTCCGGGATCTTGATTTTCAGCGCATCTTCGACCGCCCGCACCGAGGTCAAGGCGTGGGTGCCGGTGCAAACGCCGCAGATACGCTGTACGAAGGCCCAGGCGTCGCGCGGGTCGCGGCCTTTTAAAATTACTTCCAGCCCGCGCCACATGGTGCCGCTGGAAATGGCGTTACGGATGATGTTGTCGTCGTCGATATTGACTTCGCAGCGCATGTGGCCTTCGATGCGGGTCACCGGATCGACCACGACGCGACGGCCGGCATCGTTTAAATTAAAACCGTTGGGGGTGTTTCGAACTGTCATTATTGCTGCGCTCCTGGTTGTTTATCCCCGGCTTGTTTGGCGTTATTCAAAGCCGTCAAACCGGCATGCGCGGCGACGCCGGCACCGACAATCGCGGCGGCGGTGCCACCAACCATATCGGCGTTGGCTTCGATACCAAATTGACTGATGCCGGTTAGGCGGTCGTAAAAGCTGCCTTTATCCCAGAAACCGTCTTCGGAGCAGCCGA
This sequence comes from Methylomonas sp. PHL2-19, assembly GCF_059331595.1. Classification (NCBI taxonomy): domain Bacteria; kingdom Pseudomonadati; phylum Pseudomonadota; class Gammaproteobacteria; order Methylococcales; family Methylococcaceae; genus Methylomonas; species Methylomonas sp. PHL2-19. The sequence continues at coordinate 1,254,427 of NZ_CP196839.1, read as the reverse complement.
TACAGCCGTGGCCGGATTGAATCGGAAACGAGGTGCCTTCGTTCCATTTCACCGTGGAGCAGGCGTTATAAGTGGTCGGCCCTTTGCAACCCATTTTGTACAGGCAGTGGCCTTGGCGGGCGGCTTCGTCGTCCCATTGCTCGACAAACTGGCCGGCGTCGAAATGCGGCCTTCGATAGCATTTGTCGTGGATGCGCTGGCTGTAGAACATCTGCGGCCGGCCTTGTTTGTCCAGGGTTGGCAGTTTGTCGAACGTTAGTAGATAAGCCACCACAGCGGTCATCACTTCGGCAATCGGCGGACAACCAGGGACTTTAATAATGGGTTTGTCGGCCAAGCCGGGTACTTTGTGGACCGGCGTGGCGCGGGTTGGATTGGGTTTGGCGGCCTGTACGCAACCCCAGGACGCGCAGGAACCCCAAGAAATGATGGCTTTGCAACTCTCGGCGGCGTATTTCAGCTGATCAACGAAGGGCTTGCCGCCGATGATGCAATACATACCGTCCTCGGCCAGCGGCGGGTTGCCTTCCACGGCCAGGATGTAATTGCCTTTGTATTTTTCGACGATCTCGGTGACGATGGCTTCGGCGTTATGGCCGGCGGCGGCCATGATGGTGTCGTCGTAATCCAAGGACAGCATCGACAAGATCACGTCTTTCGCCAAGGGGTGACCGGAGCGGATGAAGGATTCCGAGCAGCAGGTGCATTCCAGGCCGTGCAACCACAACACCGGAATACGCGGCTTGGTTTCCATCGCATGGGCGATTTTCGGCGCAAATGCCGGCGACAAGCCCAGCGAGGCAGCCGTTAAACTGCAGAATTTCAGAAAACTGCGGCGGGTGATGCCTTGCCTGCGCATCACATCGTAAAAGGTTTCGATCATGGATACTCCAGTCGTCGTTATGGCTAATCGAAGTGACTGGCTTGACGACACCACGCGAGCCTGGGCGTTGATTGTTGTTATCCAGTAGCTTCAACAGCAAGTTTTCAAAGCCGCCCCCGCAGCTGTTCCGACCGAGCTACTCCCGGACGGTTGAAAACGTTTGATTGTTATTATTCGAGTTGCAGCGCCAACAGCCTTCCGCTACCGACATTGCCCCGCTTACCCAGTGCAACATCCATGCCGGCCACAGGACCACGTTAAAACCTTTGCATTCGTAAGACTATTAGGGTTTAAAGCGGCTTAGCCTCTGTCTGCTAACCAACAAACTCAACAAAACCACACAACGATTGCCAGAAATACGACATACAGATAACTTTGAGAATGAAGCCTTCGCAAACCTATGCCGCATTTGGTTGACAGGCCAGAGCGTAGGCCACTAAAGTGAATAACCGTCCTCAAGACTGGATTAACCCAAATTAGTTAAGCAGAGACGGCACCGAAGTCCGTTCCACCGCATCGCCAGGAGATCTCTTATGAACCGCGTCATCTTGCTCATGTTACTGACGATTTTTAATCCCAATGCCCTGGCTGATTGGGACCCGGAACTGGACGCGCAAGAACAAGCACAGCGGGAGGCCACGCAGCGCGCCGAACAAGCCAAGCAACGCGAGGCGCAAAAAATGGTCGAGGAGGCCAACGCCAAAGGCAATCGGGAAATGATGAACAGCAAGCGCAAAACCTCGGCGCAACGGCCAAGGGCAAATCGGATGCGGAAGTGAATCGTTTGTACGACGCCAAGATCAAACAAACCACAGACGAGGCCAATCGCTTGGCTCAGGAAGCTCGCAGTGCGCTTAGCCAAGGCCAAGGCGCGGCGGCGGTAAAACAAGTAACCGGCAAAAGCCTGCAGGAATTGGAAAATATGTCCGATGAAGAAGCCGACGCCCTGTCTCGGGAATTGGAAAAGAAATACGGGCAATGAGGAATAGTGCCTCGCGCCCGCCGTTCGGATAAACAATCCCTAGCCTAGAGATTCATCCGCTCACACTCCCGGCAAAGGAACTGTCGGCTCTGGCTTATTCGCCGTCTATCTCTTGTTCCAGCAAAGTCCGCAGGCCGGCCGGCATTTCCAGGGTTTCCGGATCCCAGCCTTCCAGCTCCAGCACATCTTTCAGGCATTCTTCCATGATCAAATGGGCTTGTTGCGTGGCATCGGCAATCCGTTGATGCACCCGGGTTTGCACCTCGCTACCGCTGCGCTCTGAACAATGGGCTTGGTAATCAAACAGTTTACGTAAGCTATCAATCTGTCCGCCCACTTGCGACGGGCAGGAACACATGTACAAAATCCCCTGGACGTTGATACGTTTGAGTTGTTGATTGCTAAATTGGGTTTCCAGTTTCATGATGCGAGCTCTCGATTTTCTCGTTTATTATAATTATCGGGTTGGCGCCAACCCTGGCTCTAATTCTTTTCCGCCGCATACGCCGCTAAGCTTCGACCGGCGGCATAGGCTATCAAGGCCAAGGCCAGTTATCAACTTTAGGCAGATTCGTTAGCGCCAAGAAGCTAATTTTAACAATCAATCCAAGATCAAGCCGGCGCTAAACCACCGCTGATCAATTGCCGGGTACGGGCATAGGTTTCCTGAATGATTAAGGCATCGGTGCTGGCCCGATGCCGCAACAAGGCCATATCCTGAATCACTTGCCGTTTGGTTTGGCTCCAGATATCCATCTGCGCTTCTTTTAATATCATTTCCAACGCGCTGAGATAAAAACCCGGCTGTACGCCGCAGCGAAAAAACAAGCGAGATAACCACGGCTTATCAACCACCCAGCCATCGCTATACACCGTTTTACCGGCTAAAAAATCATTCAATTCGCTGGCCACCAGGGCGACGGGTTTTCCACAATTGACTAAGATCTCTCGACTGAGCCCATGCACGCACTCAGCCTGCGCATCCCAGTGAGTCCAATCGCTGGCCGGCTTGATCAGCGCGCAATATTTTTGCCCGTTTCCCAATACCACGCCCACTTCGATAGGATAACTATCGAAGCCAAACCCGGAGGCTTCAAAATCGATGACATTCGGTCTGATGGTTTGCAACTGAGCATCCCTTTGCAAATCGTAAAACGTGTAAGCCTAGCCTAAATCGACGAATAAGATCGACGTAAACGGGCCGATTTAATTTTATAAAACCAGCGTAAAACCAGTAACAAAACCAGTATGCCGCCGAACAGCAAGGGCCGGCTCAGATCTTTTTTGACCAGCCAGGCAAAATGCACCACGCCGGCAACGGCAATCGGGTAAACCAAACCGTGCAAGCGTTTCCAGTTTTTGCCGCCGAGCCGGCGCTGCATGGCGTTGGTAGAGGTTACCGCCAGCGGAATCAGCAGCAAAAACGCCGCAAAACCAACAGTAATGTAAGGACGTTTCAGGATGTCTTTAGCAATAGCCGACCAATCGAAAAACTGGTCCAAAACCAAATACGTCGAAAAATGCAGGCAAGCATAAAAAAATGCAAACAAGCCCAGCATCCGCCTGAGCCGGACCAACCAGTTTGCGCCGCTTAGCTGCCGTAGCGGCGTGACACCCAGACTGATCAACAAAAACGTCAAGGTCCAATAACCGGTATTGTGGGTGATTTTTTCGATGGGATTAGCACCCAATTGGTCTTGCCAGGCCGCCGTCAGCAATAACCCCAGGGGCAGCAAAGCCGCCAAAAACACCAGCGGTTTTAGACTCCGCAGGTGACTATCGTCAAGCGCTTTCCAATTCATAGTTAAAAGTTTTTAGTCAAATCCATCCCGGTATACAAACCGGCTACTTGCTCGGCATAGCCGTTGAACGGCAAGGTCGGCCGTTTTAGAAAGTCGCCCAAGCGGCGTTCCTTGGCTTGGCTCCAGCGGGGGTGATCGACTGCCGGGTTGACGTTGGCATAAAAGCCGTATTCATTTGGACCGGCTTGCATCCAACTGGTCGTGGGCTGCTGTTTGACCAAACGAATCTTGACGATGGATTTGGCGCTTTTGAAACCGTATTTCCACGGCACGACAATACGCACCGGTGCGCCATTTTGATTGGGCAAGACTTCGCCGTACAAACCAAAAGTCAGCAAAGCCAAGGGATGCATGGCTTCATCGATCCGCAGGCCTTCGCGATACGGCCATTCCAATACCGCCCGCCGCTGGCCGGGCATTTGCTCGGGGTCGTGCAAGCTGACGAATTCCACATAACGCGCCTCGCTGGTCGGTTCCACTTGTTTCAACAGCTCCGCTAAGGGATAACCCAACCAGGGGATGACCATCGACCAAGCCTCCACGCAACGCAGACGGTAGATGCGCTCCTGCATCGGTGCCAATTTCAGCAAATCTTCGATGGCAAATTGTTTGGGTTTGCGGACCTCGCCTTCGACACTTACCGTCCAGGGCCGGGTTGTCAGACGGCCGGCCATTTTGGCCGGACCTTCCTTGCTGGTGTCGAATTCGTAAAAATTATTGTATTGGCTGACATCTTCCAAAGGCGTCAGTTTATCGGTCAAGCCGTAAGCTTCGGAGAGACTGCTTGCCAGTTTTTCTCCGCCAACAGCAGATCCTGCCAGCAAAGCGGCAGATCCGCCAAGCGCCAACTGCATGAAATGCCGGCGCTGGTAAAACAGCTCGCGCGGCGTGATTTCGGAAGCGGGAATTGCGGGGATGCCGGGAAGTTTCATGGGGACGCCTCGTGAAAAGTTTAGAACCACTCGACCGTATACCGGGCCAGCAGTTCCGCTTGCGGCAAAATCAGACCATGGGCTTTGCTGCGGTCGTCCACGCTCTATTTGTGTGGCTTTTTCTTGCTATCCGACTTTTTGGCTGCCGCCTTTTTTGTAGCAGTCTTTTTTGTAGCAGTCTTTTTTGCGGACTTGGCGACTTTTTTATGCGCGGATTTCCGTGGATTTTCCTCCGCTGTCACTTTCGCGGCGTCAGTTTGCGCAGACTGCTCTGCCAGATCCGCGCTATCCGGCGGCAAATCCGGCATCGGCAATATGGCAGCGTCGCTGCCGTCATCAACGGCTGCCCGGTCGCAGTCCGGCAAGTCTTGATCTTCAGGTGAGCAAATGACTCGATAGATAATTTTCCGGTCTTCGTTTTTACCGGTTTTAGGTTCTAGCGGCCTAACAATAGGCGCGGTGTCGTCTGAGATTGTGCCCAATAATTCGGCCGCGGCTGTTTCACTGTATGCCCAAACGCTAAAAAGCAAACTCAAATAACACGCCAGGTATATCGGGCGACTGGAATCACTACTACGCCGACTAGCCATGGGGCTGCAATTGCTTTAAGTGACGTTTGGCTTCATCCCATAAGCCGTCCAGTTCCGCCAATTCGCAATCGCGCAGCTCGCGACCGGAGGCTTCCACTTGCTTTTCGATGTAATTGAAGCGGCGGGTGAATTTTTTAGTGGCTTCGCGCAAGGCGATTTCCGGATTGACTTTCAGGTGCCGAGCCAGATTGACGACCACCAACAACAAATCGCCGATTTCCTCCTGGATATGGGCTTGATCGCCGGACTGCCAAGCTTCGTGGACTTCCTGCAACTCCTCGCGCACTTTGTCGAATACCGGCTCGGTTTCCGGCCAATCGAAACCGTGGCTAGCGGCACGATTTTGGATTTTCTCGCATTGCACTAGCGCCGGCAGGCTTTGCGCGACGCCGGCCAACACACTTTCGGTGTGCTGCGCAGGCTGTTTCAAACGGCGTTCTTGCGCTTTGGCCTCGTCCCAGGCTTGCTGGCGCTGCTCATCGGTATCGAATTTAACCTCGGCAAACACATGCGGATGCCGACTCACCAGCTTTTCGCTAATTGCCGCCGCGACTTGCTCGAAATCGAACAAACCGCGCTCATCGGCAATTTGCGAGTGAAACACGACTTGCAGCAACAGGTCACCCAATTCGCCACGTAAATCGTCGAAATCGTTACGTTCGATGGCGTCGGCCACCTCGTAAGCTTCTTCGATGGTGTAGGGAATCAGGCTATGGAAATCCTGCTTGACGTCCCAGGCGCAACCCCTCTCCGGGTCGCGCAAGCGGGCCATCAACGCCAGCAATTCCTGGGTTTTCGTCAAACTCAAAATGTCGAACCGAAGGTATCCTGATAGCGTTTTTTGAACTCCGCCATCGTGAAGGTGTGGTTCTGGGTGCCATTGTGCTCAATTTTGATCGCGCCCAACAGTGAAGCAATCCGCCCGGTAACATCCCAATCGTAATCGTTGATCAGACCATACAGCAGACCAGCCCGATAAGCGTCTCCGCAGCCGGTGGGGTCCAGCAGTTGTTTGGGCTTGGCGGGCGGAATATCGATCACTTCGCCGCGCGTGTATACCTTGGAACCGTTACCGCCCAAGGTGATGATCAAGGCGTCGACTTTTTCGGCAATTTGCTCCAACGTCAGGCCTGTGCGCTGCTGCATCAACTCCGACTCATAGTCGTTAAAGGTGGCGTAATTAGCCAGTTCCAGGAACGCCAACAATTCTTCGCCATCAAACATCGGCATGCCTTGGCCGGGATCGAAAATAAACGGAATGCCTTGCTCGGCGAATTGCTGGGCGTGCTCTTGCATGCCTTGCTTACCGTCCGGGGAGACGATACCAATGGTAATGCCCGAGTCAGACGGCACGGTATTTAAATGCGAAAAACTCATGGCACCGGGATGGAAAGCGGTAATTTGGTTATCGTCTACATCGGTGGTGATATAGGCTTGACCGGTGTAATGATCGTCCAGCACCTTGATATAACGGCTGGAAATGCCGCATTGGCTCAGCCATTGCGCGTAGGGTTCGAAATCGTGGCCGACGGTCGCCATGATGGACGGCTCTTCCTGCAACAGTTTCAAGTTATACGCAATGTTGCCGGCGCAGCCGCCGTATTCGCGGCGCAAGGCCGGCACCAGGAAAGACACGTTAAGCATGTGTACTTTCTCTGGCAGGATGTGATGTTTAAATTTGTCGTGAAACACCATGATGGTGTCGTAGGCCATGGAGCCACAGATCAATGCACTCATTATTATCCTTGTTTGACGATTTTAGCCGCCCTAAGGTAACGGATGTTTGAAACAGGCACAAGACGAAAGCGACAAAATCAGCCGCTCTCCTTGCCTTTATCCCTTACCAAAGAATCAACGCCCAGGTCACGCCGGCCCAAATCAAGGACAACATGACTGCCGCCGAGCCTATGTCCTTGGCGCGTCCGGATAACTCGTGATGCTCGAAACCGACCCTGTCCACCACGGCTTCCACCGCAGAATTCAACAACTCCACCAGCAACACCAAAACCACGCTGCCGATTAACAAGACTTTTTCGATGGCGGTTTGGCCCAGCCAGATCGCCAGCGGCGTTGTGAACACGAACAAGGCCACTTCCTGGCGAAACGCTTCCTCGTGCTGCCAGGTGGCCTTAAAGCCGGCGACCGAAAAAAAGCAGGCATTAATCAGCCGCTTAAATCCCTTTGCATTTTGATTTGCCATTGCTTATTCCTACTCCTCGATCAGGGTCCGATAGGCATCGGCATCCAATAATTGTTCCAGTTCCGCCGGGTTATCGGCTTGGATGGCAAACAGCCAGGTTTGATACGCGCCGTCATTCACCAACTCCGGCTCGTCCGTCACCGCTTCGTTGACTTCAACCACGCTGCCACTGACCGGGCTGAACAAATCGGAAGCGGTTTTTACCGATTCCACCACTGCCAGTTGTTCGCCCGCTTTTACGACCCGACCCACATCCGGCAAGCCGATAAAAACGATGTCGCCCAACTCAGACTGCGCGAAGTCGGTGATACCGACGCGCACGACATTGCCGTCTTCCAGCTTGGCCCATTCATGGGTTTGTGCATATTTCAAATTTTCAGGTGTTTCACTCATTTGCATTTCCCTCAAGCCGTCACAGTAATCCGAAAGGATAACCGGCTATTTTTTTAACACAACAAAAAATTACAGACGCCAGCCCAAACTTTATAATCCCGACTCTATGGGAAGCACTTACAACAAGTTCGGCCATTAAGACGTCAAACTACATTCAACAAAATTCATGCGCATAGCACTTTTCCTAGCAGGCTGGCTTGGCTTTGTTAGCCTGACTCCGACCGCCGCCAGGGCGGACGATGACGACGCCCCCACAAGCACCGACCGAACTAAACCGGCCGACGGCAACGCCGCCGGCGACGTGTTACAGCTGAACAGCGCCGCGCAAAAGCGGGCCGGCATTCAAACCCAAACACTCGTAGCGGTTAAACAAACGCCCGAATTTGCCGCTTACGGCACGGTGGTCAATCCGGAACCACTGCTGAGCATCCGCCAGCAATTCCTAGCCGCCAGCGCCCAGCAAGACAGCGCCCAAGCCCGTTACAGCGAAGCGGCGCAAAACCTGAACCGCACCCGCGACCTGCATCAACAGAACATCGTTTCCACCCGCCGCTTGCAGGAACAGCAAGCTATCTGGCAGGCGGACAAAGCCAATCTGGCTGCCAACAGCTATCAGCAGCAACTCATAGCAGCCAACAGCCGCCTAGTCTGGGGCGATACCTTGAGCCACTGGTTTACCCATGCTCAGGATAAAAACGCCATGCAACTGCTGGAACATCGCGCCCAGTTACTGCAAATCACCCTGCCCGCGAATAGCCGGCTCGATCCCGGCGTCAAGCTTATTCATATCCACGAACGCGGCCAGCGCCAAGCAGCCTTGCCTGCCGAGCTGATTTCCGCCGCCCCGCAAGTCGATCCTGTGTCACAAGGCCCGCGTTATTTTTTCAAGTGTGCGGACTGCCAACTGCCGTTCGGCACCCACATCACCGCCTGGGTTCCGGAGGGCGGCCAAGTCAGTAGCGGCGTCAATATCCCGCAACCGGCCTTGGTCTGGCATCTGGGTCAGGCGTTTGTGTTTATCAAAACCGATGCGGAGCATTTCAATCGCCGGCCGCTCAAGCAATACAGCAGCACTAGCCAGGGTTATTTCGTGGCCGACGATTTGCGGCCCGGCGAGGAAATAGTGACCACTGGCGCGCAAACGCTGTTATCGCAGCAGTTGAAAGGACTGATACCCGACGAAGATAAAGATTAGCGCCGGCCTAGTGTTGTATCTGCAGCACCTGGACCGACTCCCAAACCCGCTCGGTAAACTCCGCGTCCATCGCAGGCATGCCATCCTGGAGCCACTGCACGATCACTTTAGCGATATTGGGATAGGTGACATGCACCGCATGGGGATTGTGCAGCCAGTCCTCGATCACCGCGTCATCCAAATCAAACATCGTATGGCCGTAGCCCAGTTGCTTTAATGCTTCGGCGTTGGAAATCTGCTCCATTTGCGCGTGCAATGGCTTGACCAGGATCTTCTTGCCCAATTGCAAGGACTCGCTGGCCAATTCGAAGCCCGCATTGCTGATGATGCCGGCGCAATCGTACAAATCCCTCTGGAAACCTGCTCTGGACAGTTGCTTGCAAACGATGTGCGGATATTTCGACACCGCCGGTTCCGGCGAGTACACATGAAACTCAAAATTTTCGAATGGGCACAGCAGCTTAACCACTACTTGCGGATCTTCGAAAGGCAAATACACCAATATTTTATTGGCCTGGGTGTTTTGCGGAAACGCCGGGGTTTCGATAATCGGCGGCAAAATCGGTTGGCCGAAATGGTGCCAGTGCAGACCTATGCCGATGTCCGCCGGGGCAAAATACTTCATCACCTGCTCGGCAATCGGATCGCCGCCGGCCCGGGGAATTTTGTGTCCAAAGGCGTATTGATGGCCGACACCCAAGACTTTTTTCTTTTGCCGCCTTGCCGCCCAGGCTGTGACCGGCTCGAAATCACTGATCACCAAATCGTAAGCGCTTAAGTCCAGGCTGCTGATGTCTCTGATAAAGCGGATAGGACTGGCCTCCAACGCGGTTTTTACGTAACTGACCTGGCCGTTATGGGTGTTAAAGGTCAAGCCGGTTTTGACTTGATAGCCGTTGAATACTTCCATATCGAAGTATTTGTCCGCCCGCCGGCCGGTAAATTGGAAGGTCACATCAAAACCCGCCGCATACAGTTCTTTCGCCATCACTCGGGCGCGGGTGATGTGACCATTGCCCGTGCCTTGCACACCATAAAAAATTTTCATCATAAAATGTAATTGAGACTAAAAATTGCCGCGCCAACCCCCAAGACCACGCCCATCAGCGTGTCGGTGGGAAAATGCACGCCCAAAACCACTCTGGAAAAACCGACCAGCGCGGCCCAAACATAAAGAGCCGGCAGCAACGACGGCGCAAAATACCCTAGCAAGGTGGCTACCATGAACGCGGCCGAGGTATGTCCGGAGGGGAAACTGAATTGATCCGATGGCGTAATCACGCTCTTGAAATCCTGCAGCGCTTGTTGCGGACGGTTGCGTTTAAAGCCTTTTTTTAGCAGCGTATAGACCGGTCTTTCGATTAGAAACGCTAATATCATGGCGCGTAACAACGCATCGTTGCTGCCTTGATCCCAATACAGCCAAGCCGCGAGAAGCACATACAGCAAACCGTCGGCGGTGCGGGAAATCATGCGGCAAAAGCGCACTAGGTAGGCATGAATGGCAACGCTGTTCAACCAGGTAAACATCGTCACGTCGTACTTATGAATGGAGTAAATCAGCTTCATGGTCTGGCCCTCGTTGTTTGCCGCGCGCGTCGACCGCGATCTTCACGCAGCAGTTGGAAATCGTCGATTTTCCGTTTCACTTTGATCCCTGATGACGAGGCCAGCTTAGAGATGCTTTGTGACAACAATATGAAGCTTTGTTTAAGCTTATGTGACAGGCCCATTTCGGCGATTGTTTGTTACAATTGCCGGCTGCGACGCGCTCGGCTGTTTGGCGCGTTCGAGACCGGCGATCTATAACAACACGGCAAAACCTTTTCGGTTTTAATCAGGGCACTATGCAACGTTTTTGCACTATAGGTTTTGTACTCGGCCTGATCTTGATGGTCTTCGGCGTGACCTACGCGCTACCCATAGCCACTTCGCTGTATTTCGAGGATGGCATGGTCGATCACTTTGTAAACGGCATGTCGCTGAATATAGGGATTGGCAGTCTGCTTTCCGGCGTGACCATGCGCTTTCGCGGCGATGTGAAAACCCGAGACGGCTACTTGCTGGTAGCTTCGTTCTGGGTATTGATGTCTTCCGCGGCCACATTGCCGCTGATTTGGGGCATACCCGGCCTGTCGTTCACGGACGCTTTTTTTGAATGCGTTTCCGGCTTTACCACCACCGGCGCCACGGTATTGGTCGGTCTGGACAATTTGGCACCGTCACTGAACCTCTGGCGACACGAGCTAAACTGGATAGGTGGATTGGGCATCATCGTCCTGGCCGTGGCGATTCTGCCTTTATTGGGCGTTGGGGGAATGCAGCTCTACAAAGCTGAAATTGCCGGCCCGGTTAAAGATAGCAAAATCACACCCCGCATCACCGAAACCGCCCGCCTACTGTGGCTTGTCTACGCCGGCGCCACCTTGGCTTGTATCCTGGCATTAAATTTGGCCGGCATGGGTTGGTTCGACGCCATTTGCCACTCATTTTCCACTCTCGGCCTGGGTGGGTTTTCGACGCATGACGCCAGCATCAGCTTTTACGATTCGGCAGCTATCGAACTGGTGCTAACTATTTTCATGTTGATCGCCGCGATGAATTTCGCGACACATTACACGGTACTGCATAATCGCAGCCTTAAGCCTTATTTGTCCGACCCGGAAGCGATACCGATGCTGGGTGTCATAGCCTGTAGTACCTTACTTTGCAGCAGCTATCTTTGGCATTTCGATATTTACCCGGATTTTTTCATTTCTCTGCGTCATGTTACTTTCAACCTGGTTTCTATCGCCACCGACTGCGGCTTCGCCAGCATCGATTACGACACATGGCCACCCTTTGTCCCTTGGTGGATGCTGTATTTAAGCTGCATCACAGCCTGCACCGGCTCAACCGGCGGTGGCATCAAAATGTTCAGAACCCTACTGCTGTGGAAACAGGCAGGACGGGAAATGTTCAGCCTGCTGCATCCCCGCGCAGTCAATCCCATTCGGATTGGCGACACGCCGATTGCCAACAAAATCATCTTTGCCGTTCTGGCGTTTATTTTTCTGTATTTCATCTCTATCGTGGTGATGACTTTCACCCTGATCTTTACCGGACTGGACCCGATTTCCGCCCTTAGCGCCGTAATCGCCTGTATTAATAACGCTGGCCCTGGTTTAAACCAGCTAGGCCCATCACATAGTTACGCCAGCCTCAGTGATTTCCAAACCTGGATTTGCGCAATAACCATGTTACTCGGCCGTCTGGAAGTCTTTACGCTAATCGTGCTTTTTACACCCACTTTCTGGAGAAAATAGTACAATTCGTCGCCTTATCGTCCGCAAGCCCTCTATAAAAACAACATAGACTTAGCGTGACCGGATCGCAACACTCACCACTTATCAGGAACATTGGCATGACTTCCGCTACACATATTGATTTTCTTAGTAAAAGAAAGCTGGCCTTTTACTTTTCCGGCACGCTGCTGTTAATTTCCATTGTTTCATTTTTCGTCAAGGGTCTGGATCTGGGCATAGACTTTACCGGCGGCAGCGTCTACGAATTGCATTACAACCAAGCCGCCGATCTGGACAAAATGCGCAGCACTCTGGAACAACAAGGCTTCGCCGATGCCAATCTGCAACATTTCGGCAGCGCGGCTGACGTGTTAATCCGCTTGAAGCCGGTAGAAAACATCAGCCAAAAAGAGCTTAGCGAAAAAGTGCTAAATGTCGCTAACAGCAGCCAAAGCCAACCCGGCGAACTGCGCCGCGTGGAATTCGTCGGCCCGCAAGTGGGCGATGACTTGGTCAACGATGGCGGCCTGGCCCTGTTCTTCGCTTTTGTCGGCATCATGTTTTACGTCAGCATTCGCTTTGAGTGGAAATTATCCTTGAGCGCGATCGCTGCCTTATTCCACGACAGTATCATCACGATGGGTTTTTTCTCGGTATTTGGCTGGGAATTCGACATGACCGTGTTGTCGGCGATTTTGGCGTTGATCGGTTATTCCATCAACGACACCATCGTGGTCTACGACCGGATTCGTGAAACCGTCCGCACCAGTCGCATCAAGGAATCGATTAACGACATCGTCAATACCGCGCTGAACGACACGCTGAGCCGGACCATTCTGACCTCGTTAACCGTCTTCTTAACACTGTTGGCCCTAGCTTTCCTCGGCGGCAAAACCATCCACGGCTTTGCGATTGCTATGCTGATCGGCGTCGTTAAAGGCACCTACTCGTCGATTTACATCGCCAGCTCACTCGCTTTGAGCCTGGGCTTGAGCCGCGACGACCTGATGCCGCCCGCCAAAGACAGCGTCGTCGACGACATGCCTTAACCCGAATTTTCATTTATCACTTCAAGCGAACGCTCACGGAATAACTTGATGACACAAAAGCTTAATACTCGCGACCTTACCCAACTCACCCTCGGCATTCCCGGATTTGCCTATAAAGACTTGTACGATGCCAAACGCCTGTCTGATTTGTTGACGGTATTCGATCAGTCGGTACAGCAACACGATGCCGCCTTGTTTGCGGAAATTACTGCTTACCGCGCCTGCGGCGGCGAAGGCATGAAGCCCGAGGAAGTTTCCGAATTATTGGTAAGAATGGCACCGCTAGTCGGTACCTTCGTCGCGCGTTTATTCAATGTCAGCGATGTGCGCGACCAACAAATCGGCCATATTCGTGGCGAATTCGACGCAATATTTGTTTATCGCACCGAAATCGTCGGCAATTTGAACAAGCTTTTCAAAGGGCAAACCATTGAAGATTGGGATATTGCCGCACTGCGCAGCCAACTGAATGGCTTATTGACCGCTGCTGACAAACAGGATTTATTCCAGGCCGATCCGGAATTGGCGATTAGCCAAATCGGCGCCGATTTATGGCGCTTGTCGCAACAGGCTGACATTACGGATGCCGAGCTTGCCGCGTTCAAAGACCAATTGAGCGGCTACGACAGCCCTGCTGCGCTGGTAGCCGGCCTGCTGGACATCGTCCGTCGCTGGAGTTTTGCCGCCCAGCACGACCCGGAATTAAAAGCCTATGTCGCCAAATGGGTGAGTTTCAAGGTGCCGGAAAAAACCAATCTGGACAATCTGGTTGACCACGAAACCGTTGCACAAAACGGTTATGACGTCTGGGCTTGCGACGATCACCATCACCGTCGCCGCGACGGCTTTGCCTTGACCGACAAGCGCTTCAAACAACGTCAGGTGCTGTATGAAGTGGATCATTGCATTTACTGCCACGACCGCGATAACGATTCCTGCTCCAAAGGCATCAAGAACAAAAAAGACGGTACGTTCAAAACCAATCATTTGAGCGCACTGATGACCGGCTGCCCGCTGGAAGAAAAAATCTCCGAGATGCACGTGGTCAAACGCCAAGGCGACAATATCGGCGCGCTGGCGATGATCATCATCGACAATCCGATGTGCCCCGGCACCGGCCACCGGATATGCAACGATTGCATGCGCGGCTGTATTTACCAAAAAACCGAGTCGGTGAATATTCCGCAAATCGAAACCAATGTGCTGACAGACGTATTGTTCATGCCTTGGGGCTTTGAAATTTACAGCCTGTTGACCCGCTGGAACCCCCTGAACATCAAGCGCTCCACTGCACTGCCATACAATGGCAAAAATGTGCTGGTGGCCGGCATGGGTCCGGCCGGTTATACCTTGTCGCACTATTTGCTGAATGAAGGCTTTGGCGTGGTGGGTATCGATGCCTTGAAAATCGAGCCGCTGCCTCTACATCTGACCGGCGATCGCGACAACGTGCCTATGCCTATCATGGACTTCCAAGACCTTTACGAAGATCTGGATAAACGTGTGTTGCTCGGCTTCGGCGGCGTGGCCGAATACGGTATCACCGTGCGTTGGGACAAAAACTTTTTGAAAGTCATTTACCTGACTTTGCTACGCCGCAACGCTTTCAAATGCTACGGTGGCGTGCGTTTCGGCGGCACCATCACCATCGACGAAGCCTGGGAAATGGGTTTCGACCACATCGCCATTGCCAGCGGCGCCGGCAAGCCGACGGTGATCGACCTGAAAAACAACATGACCCGTGGCATCCGCAAGGCCTCAGACTTTTTGATGGGCCTGCAACTGACTGGCGCAGCCAAAGAATCCTCGCTGGCTAATCTACAAGTTCGGCTACCGGCCGGCGTCATCGGCGGCGGCTTGACCGCTATCGATACCACCACCGAATTACTGGCTTACTACCCCGGCCAAGTCAGCAAAATTCTGCATCGCTACGAAAAACTGGTGGCCAAATACGGCGAAGCGGCGGTGCGCAGCCGTTACGATGGTGAAGAACTGGAAATTCTGGAAGAGTTCCTGGCGCATGGCCGCGTCATCGAACAGGAGCGTGAACGCGCCGCCGCCGCTGGTGAAACACCTAACTTCCTGCCTTTCCTGAAACAATGGGGCGGCGTGACGCTGTTCTACCGCAAAGGCATCAAAGACTCACCCGCTTACCGCCAAAACCACGAAGAGATTCACGAAGCACTCTCTGAAGGCATTTACCTAGCCGAAGGCATGAGCCCATTGGAAGCGATCGAAGACCAATACGGCCATTTACAAGCCGTACGCTTTGAGAGACTGACCGAGCAAGACGGTAAATGGCGCAAAACCGATGAAGTGGAAGTGAAGCTGCGCGGCCTGTTCATCGCCGCCGGCACCGCACCCAACACGATCTACCAATCCGAGCATCCGCGCACTTTCGCGATGGAAGGCAAATTCTACAAACGTCACGAGCCCGACTGGTTGGACGGCAAAGCGCAACTGGCGCCGATGGCCGATGAAGCGCAAGTCAAAGTGGGCAAACCGGCACCGTTTACGTCTTATGTCAGCAACGGCCGCTACATCACTTTCTATGGCGACAACCATCCGGTTTATGCCGGCAACGTGGTAAAAGCCATGGCCAGCGCAAAAGACGGTTATCCGTATATCGTTAAACTGTTCGCCAACGAAATTGCTGGATTGGATGCCTCCCAGCAACCACAACGCGATGCCCAATTACGCGACCTGCAGGACAGACTGGATGCAACCTTCCTGGCACATGTCGTCGAAGTAAATCGTCTGACACCCACCATCATCGAAGTGGTCATCAAAGCGCCCGCGGCCGCCAAACATTTTGAGCCCGGCCAGTTTTACCGGGTGCAAAATTACGAATCACTGGCCCCTGTAGTCGAAGGCACCACACTGGCTGCCGAAGGCTTGGCTCTGACCGGTGCCTGGGTAGACAAGGAAAAAGGTCTGGTATCTTTAATTGCCCTGGAAATGGGCAGCTCCAGCCGCTTGTGCGCCACCTGGAAAGTCGGCGATCCGCTGGTATTGATGGGTGTAACAGGCGCCCCGACCGAAATTCCAACCGGTAAAACCGTTTTGCTGCTGGGCGGCGGTTTGGGTAACGCGGTATTGTTCTCAATCGGTAAAGCCATGCGCAATGCCGGCAACAAGGTGCTGTATTTCGCCGGTTACCGTAACAGTGAAGACTTGTTCAAGGTGCCGGAAATTGAAGAAGCGTCCGACGTGATTGTTTGGGCTGTAGACGACAGACCCGGCAACGAAGCGATTCCGGTCACTCGGCCACAGGATAAAACCTTTGTCGGCAATATCGTCGAAGCGATGGTGTCCTATGCCACCGGAAAATTAGGTGACACCAGCATTCGTCTGCAAGACGTGGATCACCTGATCGTTATCGGCTCGGATCGAATGATGGCAGCGGTAAAAGCCGCACGCTTTGCCGCTTTAAAACCGTACTTGAAGGAAGGCCACGAGGCGGTCGGCTCAATCAACTCGCCGATGCAATGCATGATGAAAGGCGTCTGCGCCCAATGCTTATGCAAACACGTGGATCCGGAAAGCGGCGAAGAAAGCTTTATGTATTCTTGTTACAACCAGGATCAGGCACTGGATTATGTGGATTTCCCGAATCTGGCAGCCCGTCTGCGGCAAAACACGGTACAGGAAAAACTGTCCTCACTCTGGCTGACGTATTTACTCGAAGCCCAATGATAACAAAATAGGCAGACTTTAAGCCTATCCCCGGTAGACTACAGACCCGATCCATATCGTCGCTCCCGCAAAGGCCGGAGACAAAAGGCTTTAACGAATTCCCGCCTCCGCGGGAGTGACGAATATATTGGATTTAAGGCAGGGTTAAGCATATAAAACCGAAGCATTCCTAGCGGAATATCCGGGCTTTAGCGATGCTAAACTACACTCGCTGTAAAGTTACAAACTTTGTACTATCGTGATAGCCAAACCCGTAGTTAAGCGGGCACGGCAAAAGCAGTCACGGTCGAGGAACTCACTCCCTACCGTGGCTGTCCAGCACCCAGTTATTGAAAGGAGTTCACCCGTGTTTTCGCGCATCCTTCTACTCATTTTACTCACCTGCTCACCACTAATAGCTTGGGCAGACGCAGAACAAGCAGCACAAGCCCTTAATCTGACTAAGCATTGGGTGGGTTATTTGGCTATCGGCATATTTGCCGTTGCCTATCTACTGGCAATGACCGAAGAGGTCACCGAATTAAACAAATCCAAACCCATGGTATTAGCCGCGAGCTTGATCTGGGCCTTTATCGCCGGCATTTACGTGAATAACGGCATGAGCGAGCAGGCCGGACACGCATTCCGTGCTTGTCTGGAAGGCTATGCGGAACTGTTTTTGTTCATCATGGTGTCGATGGCTTATCTCAACGCAATGGAAGATCGCGGCGTTTTCGATAATCTGCGGGTTTGGTTGCTCAGTAAAGGTTTCAGCTACAGAAAGCTGTTTTGGATTACCGGCATCATGTCGTTTTTCATGTCCTCAGTTTGCAACAACCTGACAACCGCACTGCTGATGGGTGCAGTGATTGCAGCCATGGGCAAAGACAATCGCAAATTCGTTACGTTGGCTTGCATCAACGTCGTGGTAGCCACGAATGCTGGCGGTTCGTTCAGCCCATTCGGCGACATCACCACACTATTGGTTTGGCAAAGCGGGGTTGTACCGTTCAAAGATTTCTACTCGCTTTTCATCCCGGCCATAGTCAATTTCGCACTGCCGGCGATAATCATGCATTTCTGGATACCCAAACAGCAACCTGCAGCAGTCGGTAAAGCCCCCAAAATGAAACGCGGCGCAATGACCATGATCGTGCTGTTTTTACTGACGATTATTACGGCGGTCTGCTTCGAAAACATGTTGAAACTGCCGCCCGCGGCCGGCATGCTGGCGGGCCTGACTTATCTAAAATTCCTGGGCTTTTATTTGCAAAAAACCGCTGATAAAGACAACGGCAAAATTAGCGATTTCGCTCATGTGTATAAATTATTTAACGTTGCGGTTCCCGACGCCAGGCCAAGCCAAAAATTCGACGTATTCAAAAGCGTCGCCACACTGGAATGGGACACCCTGCTGTTTTTTTACGGCGTCATGATCAGCGTCGGCGGCCTGAGTTTCATTGGTTATCTAACCATGGCCTCGGATGTGTTATACGTCGGCATGGATCCCACCATCGCCAACATTGTGGTCGGCATCCTGTCGGCTTTCATTGATAACGGTACCATCATGTTTGCGGTACTCACCATGCATCCCGACATCTCGCAAGGCCAATGGCTGTTAGTCACATTAACCGCAGGCGTGGGCGGCAGCTTATTGGCAATCGGCTCGGCAGCAGGCGTAGGCTTGATGGGACAAATGAAAGGCCTTTACACCTTTAGCGCACACTTGAAATGGATGCCGGTCATTTTGATCGGTTTTTTCGGTAGCATTGCCACGCATTTCCTGATTAACGGTAGCTATTTTTGACGCGACAAGCTCTATTGGGCAGTCTTTTTCATGGCCTGCCCAATAGGCCAATTGCAAAATTCAGTATTTTTTTTGTTTTTTTGCGGCAATCAAATTTGCATTTGCAAGCGGCCAAAAGCGGATTTCAGTCAAGCCGACTCTCCATAAAAGCCTAAAAAAAATCACTTCATTTCAATATCTTAGCCCGCCAATAGCCACCCGCAACCTACGTTAGCCTGACATTTGCACCGCCCAAAGACAGCCGACAACCTATTGTCACAATCATTTAACAAGCAAAATCTAGCTAGTTTTTGTGGATACCCGCCAATTGCGATGTATAATGGAGGCGATTTAGCTCGGTATCGTTGTCGCTTTTCAAGTCTGCAATCGGATCAACAAACATTGTTTTCCACTACCTGCTTTATTCACCAACCCTAGTTACAAACCAGCGAATAGCACTTTATTAGCAAGAGAGATTTATGTCAGTTCAAGTAGAAGGCAAAGTAAAATGGTTCAATGACGAAAAAGGCTTCGGCTTCATTGAGCAAGAAGGCGGCAAAGATGTATTCGTACACTTCAGCGCCATCAACGGCAACGGCCGCAAAACCTTGAAAGAAGGCCAAAAAGTCACGATGGAAGTGACCAATGGTCAAAAAGGCCCACAAGCGGAAAACGTAACACCGCTGTAAATTGAACTGAAAAAGCCGCCTAACCAGCGGCTTTTTCGTTAGATCAGTTTACCCCACAAGTCATACTCGTCGGCTTCCTCGATTTCCACATCGACGAAATCGCCGACCTGCAAATGACTTGCGCCATCGATAAACACCTGGCCGTCAATTTCGGGTGCATCGCTTTTGCTGCGCGCCACCGCACCCTCCTCGACCACCTCATCGACCAACACCGTTTCGATCCGGCCAACCCGACGCTGCAAGCGTTCTGCGCTGATAGCCGCTTGATGTTCCATAAAGCGCGCCAAGCGTTCCTGTTTAAGCGCTTCCGGCACCGCATCGGGCAAATCGTTAGCCACCGCCCCCTTCACCGGCGAATAAGCAAAACAGCCCACCCTATCCATTTGCGCTTCGCTCAGGAATTGCAGCAACTCTTCAAAGTCTTGCTCGGTTTCACCGGGAAAACCAACAATAAAAGTACTGCGTATCGTCAAGTTCGGGCAAATCTTCCGCCAGGCGCGAATGCGCTCCAGATTATTTTCCGCTGCCGCCGGACGTTTCATCAGCTTTAAAATTCGGCTGTTGGCATGCTGAAACGGAATATCCAGATACGGCAGGATTTTGCCTTCCGCCATTAAAGGCACCACGTCATCGACATGCGGATACGGATAGACGTAATGCATCCGCGCCCAGATACCCAGCTCACCCAATGCTTCGGCCAAATCGTAAAACCGGGTTTGCATTTCCCGACCGCGCCAGCGCCGGCTTTCATACTTCAAATCCAAACCGTAAGCGCTGGTATCTTGCGAGACGATCAGCAATTCCTTAACACCGGCATCGGCCAGCCGCTCGGCTTCCAACATCACATCATCAATGGGCCTGCTGACCAAATCGCCGCGCATGGACGGGATAATGCAAAACGTACAACTATGATTGCAGCCTTCGGAAATCTTCAGATAGGCATAATGCTTGGGCGTTAGTTTGATACCTTGCGGCGGCACTAAATCTGTAAATGGATTATGCGCAGGCGGCAAGTATTCGTGCACCGCCGATACCACTTCGTCAGTCGCGTGGGCGCCGGTGATTTTTAAAACCTGCGGATGACGCGCCAAAATCTCATCCTGGCGCGCACCGAGACAACCGGTGACAATCACCTTGCCATTTTCCGCCAAGGCCTCGCCAATACTATCCAGCGACTCTTCAACCGCCGCATCGATAAAGCCGCAGGTATTGACGATCACCAAATCCGAATCCTTGTAGTTCGGCGAGACTTGATAGCCTTCGCTGCGCAGCCTGGTCAAAATTTGCTCGCTATCGACCAGGGCTTTTGGGCAACCTAAACTGATAAATCCAACACGGGGGTTACTCATGAAACTCTCTTGAAAACATTTTTATAAACAGGTGGGCGGCTTGGGCAAGCCGGCGATTTTACAGGCGTATTTCAGCGGCCCTTGCGGAAAGAGTTTTTGCAGATAGCGGCTATTGCCCTTGTCTTCGCCAAATTGTTTGCGGATAGCCGCTACAAACATCCGTGCATTGGGCAGGTGTTGGAATTTTTGATAGTAATCGCGAATGTACAGCAGGATTTCCCAATGCGCATCGCTAATCTCGATACCTTCTAGCCGGGCCAACTCGTCGGCCACCTCTCGATTCCATTGCCCAGCATCGCGCAAAAAGCCATCGTCGCTGGTTGGCAACGCAACACCGCCGACAATCAATTCCACGAATGAATTACCGGATTCCGCACGGTCAGTTCGACCAAGCCCGCATAATCAACTGCTTCCAAGCCTGACAACAAAAATTGCGGCTGGACGCCGTGAACCGATAACATCTCTTGCAAGGCATAAACCCGACACGACCGACTCAACAATTGCCGCAACAACGCATTACCGCCATGCCCGATCCGCGCGGCACACACTGCACCATCCATCAAGACAACATCGTCACCGCTGCCAATGCGCTCGATAAGCGCCGCTTGCAACGGCAATTGCGATAACAAATGCAGCATTATTCCACATGCGTCAGCTTCAAACCGACGATGCCGACGATGATTAACAGGATGGACGCTAAGCGGAACCAATCCGCCGATTCCTTAAACAGAAAAATCCCGACTATCGCGACACCCACTGCCCCCATACCGGTCCACACCGCATAGGCCGTGCCCAGGGGCAAGGTTCTGATCGCCAGCATTAACAGGTAAAAACTGCCCGCCCCCGACACGCCGGTCACTACGCTTGGCCACAACTTAGTAAACCCGTCATTGTATTTAAGACTTATCGCAAACACGATTTCCGAGCAACCCGCGGCGAACAATAGCAACCAACCCATCAAAACTCCTTTCCTATGCACTATAATCTGCGGTATTTTACAGCAGTGCTCTCACCTATCCGCAATATTTAGTAATTTAATGGAAAAAGAATCCGACTATCTTGTTAGAAGCGCGAGGCTGATTTTTGGTCACTTGAGCGATCTAGTCAAAAAGAAATGCATTATCTCTGCGCATTTTGGCGAACATAACCAATCATTTTTGACCACCATTATCGATCTCGATCAAAAAGCCAATCTGATTACACTGGATGTTGCGCCTACGGAATTACTGAATAAGCAGTTGCTAGGCTCAGCCAAAGTGCTGTTCCGCACCGAATACGAAGGCATTAAAGTTTCATTCCGCGGCAAAGCAATCAAAAAGTCGCAAAGCGACGGTCACCCGGTGTTTGCGATGCCTATCCCGGACGCCATTTTTTGGATGCAACGCCGCCAGTATTATCGCGTTAAAGTGCCTCTTTCTCATAAAAACAGCACCTGCGAACTCAACCTTGCCACAAAAAATGAAGCGGGCGAAGTCGATACGCAAGCCAAAGTGTTCAGCGTGGCAGACATCAGCATTTCCGGATTTTCGTTTTTAAATCCCGACACAAAAATTGCCGACCTTTTAACGCCGGATACCGTCATAGACGAATGCGCCTTGTATTTGCACGATGGCAGCAGGGCCCACGTGGGTTTTGTCATTAAAAGCGTGAACAATGTTCGAGCCAGCGCCACAACCTATCAACATCGCATAGGCTGCAAATTCACCCACATCCCGCAGGTGTTCGAAAACAACCTCCAACGCTACATGCAGGAAATCGAATTACAGCAAAAGAATCTAAGCATTTAAATCCCAAAACAGCTGAGCATAGGTTTTAGGCCGCGAAATTGCGGCAAAAGCACCCCCAAGGCCGGCCACTGCCAAAGCGCGGATGCTTATTTCAAGCCTGACCTTACTGGTTATAATTGCGCGCTTCAAAAATCTGATTTAACGCCATGTCCTTACCAACAATCCCCGCAACTGCATTGCCACAACAAGGCGCCACAATATACTGGAGTGGTCTGAGCGGCTGCGGCGACTCGCTAACGCTGGCGCAAACGATTGCTCAGGAAAAGCGCCTGCTAGTCATCGTCACCCCAGACACTCAAACTGCGCTGCGCCTGGAACACGAGCTGGCGTTCTTTTTGGACAACAGCCTGCCGATTCTGCATTTTCCGGATTGGGAAACCCTGCCCTACGACGTATTCTCGCCGTTGCCGGAGATCATCTCCGAGCGCTTGCGCACTTTGGCGCTGCTGCCCGACACCAAACGCGGCGCGTTGATCTTGTCGGTAGCAACCTTGATGCACCGGCTAGCGCCGCGTGAACATATTCTGGCACACAGCTTTTCCATTGAAGTGGGCGGCACTTTGAGCCTGGAAGTCACCCGCGCCAAGTTGGAAGCGGTGGGCTATCAATGCGTATCGCAAGTTTATCAACACGGTGAATTTGCGGTGCGCGGCTCGATCCTGGACTTGTTTCCGATGGGTTCCAAGCAGCCCTACCGTATCGAACTGTTCGACGACGACGTTGAATCAATCCGTAGCTTCGACCCCGACACGCAAATGTCGCAAGACAAAATGCCAAAAGTCGAGCTGTTCCCGGCCCGTGAATTTCCGTTTACCGACGAAGCCATCAAACGCTTCCGTCAGGCCTTCCGCGAACAGTTCCCGGACGCTTCGCCCAAGAACAATCTGTATCTGGATGTTTCCAAACAAATCGCCCCGGCTGGCATCGAATATTACTTGCCGCTGTTCGTCGAACGCACCGAATCGCTGTTTGTCTATTTGCCCAAGACTGCGCTGTTCGTGCTGCCGGCCCACTTTGCCGCAAACGCCCAGCGCTTTTACAGCGAGGCCGACGAACGCTATCAACAACGCAAATACGATACCGACCGGCCATTGTTGCCGCCAACGCGCCTGTTTTTGTCAGCGGAGGAAATCCAGCAACACACCGATAGCTTCAGTCGCGTAGTGCTGGATAACCAAGCAGAAACCGCCCACTCCTTCGACTGCAAGTTGCTGCCGGATGTCGCTATCGACAGCCGTTTGAAAGAACCCGCACAACGGTTGCGCCAGTTCATCGAAGGCTTCGACGGCAAGATCCTGTTCGTCGCCGAAACCGCCGGCCACCGCGAAGGCCTGATCGACAAACTAAAAAGCGTCAAACTCACTGCGAAACAAGTACAAAGCTGGCCAGAGTTTTTACAAACCGATCATTCACCGAGCATCGTCGTCGCGCCGATGGATCATGGGCTTTGGCTTGATGGAACCACGACCGCCATGGATGGTGGAAGTGCGGCAAATCGTCTGGAACGATTGCCGCCGCTAGCCATCATCACCGAAAGCCAGCTTAGCGGCGAAAAAGTCCAGCAACGCCGGCGCCGGCAAAAATCGGCGGCGCGGGCACTGGAAAACATTTTCAACAACCTCGACGAGCTGAGCATCGGCTCGCCGGTGGTGCATCAGGAACACGGCGTCGGTCGTTACCTGGGCTTACAAATTCTCAACGTCGGCGGCATCGACGCGGAGTTTTTGATGCTGGAATACGCCAATAACGACAAGATTTATGTGCCGGTATCGTCCTTGCACATGATCGGTCGTTACAGCGGTGTCAGCGCCGAAAACGCCCCGCTGCACCGCTTAGGCACCGACCAATGGAGCAAGGCCAAGAAAAAAGCCATGGAGCGCGCCCGCGACGTGGCCGCCGAGTTGCTGGACATCCACGCCAAGCGCGCCGCCCGCGAAGGCTTTGCCTTTAACATCGACAACAGCGACTACAACGCTTTCGCCGCCGCCTTCCCGTTCGAGGAAACCCCGGATCAGCTCAGCGCCATCGAAGCCATCTTGCAAGACATGGCCGCCACCCAGCCGATGGATCGCGTGGTCTGCGGTGACGTTGGTTTCGGCAAAACCGAAGTGGCGATGCGCGCGGCTTTTGTGGCGGTGCAAAGCGGCAAACAGGTGGCGGTGCTGGTGCCGACCACCCTGCTGGCCCAACAGCATTATCAAAACTTCCGCGACCGCTTCGCCGACTGGCCGGTCCGTATCGAAGTCACCTCGCGCTTCGTCACGCCCAAACAGCAAAAAGCCATCGCCGACGACTTGGCCGACGGCAAGGTGGACATCGTCATCGGCACCCACAAATTGCTGTCCAAGGAAATGAAATACAAGGCCTTGGGCCTGGTGATCATCGACGAAGAACACCGCTTTGGCGTGACGCAAAAAGAGCATTTCAAAAAACTGCGTCACGAACTGGACTTGTTGACCCTGACCGCCACGCCGATTCCGCGCACCTTGAACATGGCCATGGCCGGCCTGCGCGATATTTCCATCATCGCCACCCCGCCGCCTAACCGCCATGCCATCAAGACCTTCGTCACCGAATGGATAGACTCGCAAGTACAGGAAGCCTGCCAACGGGAAATCAAACGCGGCGGCCAGGTATTTTTCCTGCACAACGACGTGAAAAGCATGGAGAAAATGATGCGCGAACTGGGCGAACTGGTGCCGGAAGCGCGGATTCAGATCGCCCATGGCCAGATGGCCGAACGTGAACTGGAGCAGATCATGCTGGATTTTTATCACCAGCGCTTCAACGTGCTGATTGCCAGTACCATCATCGAAAGCGGCATCGACATTCCCAGCGCCAACACCATTGTCATCAACCGCGCCGACAAGCTGGGTCTGGCGCAGTTACACCAGTTGCGCGGCCGGGTCGGCCGTTCGCACCACCGCGCCTATGCCTACTGCATCGTGCCGCCGAAAACATTGATGACCAAGGACGCGATCAAGCGCCTGGAAGCCTTCGAGACTTCCGGCGAACTGGGCGCCGGCTTCATGCTGTCCTCGCACGACATGGAAATCCGCGGTGCCGGTGAATTATTGGGTGACGAACAAAGCGGCCAGATCCAGGAAATCGGCTTTACCTTGTACACCGAGTTGCTGGAACGGGCGGTCAAAGCCTTGAAATCCGGTAAACAGCCGGAATTGGACGCGCCGCTGGATACCGGCCCGGAAGTGGATTTGCAAGTCGCCGCGCTGATCCCGGAAGACTACTTGCCGGACATCCACGCCCGCCTGGTGTTGTACAAACGCATCGCCAGCGCCGAAACCGAAGACGATTTACGCAAATTAAAAATCGAAATGATCGACCGCTTCGGCCTGCTACCGGACCAAGTCAAAGCCTTGTTCGCAATCACCGAACTGAAACAACAATCCGCGCATCTGGGCATCCGCAAAATCGAAGCCCACGCCACCGGCGGCCGCATCGTCTTTACCGCTACGCCGCAAATCGATACCGGCGAGTTGATTTTGATGATTCAAAGCCAGTCGCAGGTGTACAAATTTGATGGCGCGGATAAGTTACGCTTCACCCAGACCTTTAAGGACATGGAGGATAAGGTGGCGTTTTTGGAGAAGTTATTGGTACGATTGGTACCTAAATCTTGATATTAATTTTGGGAGGGAATATGCCGCACTGCCAAACCGCCAAACAAGAAGCCATTGCCGCCATCAATCTATTGCCCGACACGGTAGATTTTGAAGAAATCGTGTATCGGCTCTACGTTCTGAACAAAATATATCAGGGACTAGAAGATATAGAGCAAGGCAAGGGCATTAGCAGCGAGACCTTGCTACGCGAAATCGAGCAATGGTAATTTGGACGCCTCGCGCCAGAACAGACCTCAAAGCCATCCATGATTACATCGCGCAGGATTCACCGCTTACCGCCAAACGCATCATCCAGAAATTGATACAAAAAACCGACAGCCTGCTGGCGTCTCCTTACCTCGGTAAAAAAGTGCCCGAGTTTGACCAAGAGGAATTACGGGAAATCGGCGTGCATTCTTGGAGAGTCATTTACCAAATTAGACATAACCAAGTCTATGTTGTCACGGTGGTTCATAAACGCCGCGATTTCAAAAATTCGGATTTAGCGATCACGTAAGCCGAACGAGGCAGCAATGATTCGAATCACACCATGAACACCATGACTTATAAAGGGTATACCGCCCGCATCGATTTTGACGACAGAGACAACTTGTTGGTTGGGCGCTTGCTGGGCATTCAAGATGTGATCGGCTTTCATGCTGATACCGTGACCGAATTGCGTAACGCTTTCGAGGAAGCGGTTGATGACTATCTGGAAACTTGCGCCCGCATCGGAAAATCGCCGGAAAAACCGGCCAGCGGCAAACTGATGCTGCGCATACCGCCCGAAATCCATGCGACAGCAATATTAACCACTAAAGCGAAAGGCAAAAGCCTGAATCAGTGGGCGGCGGAAGTGTTGAATGAAGCATCGCATGTTTAACATGATTAAGCCTTAGCAGGCTGGTGAAAAACTCGAAAAGCCAAGTAAGCTAAGGCATAGATGAGCGGCCAACTGTTAAAATAGGCTACCTAAATTTGGAGCCTTTCAATGCGCGGACACGATGCCATTCAAAACAGCTGGTTCAGCTATGTTAGCCTGGAAGACCGTATTCCCAAACAGCATCCGTTGCGTCGTTTACGGCTACTGGTTGATGGCGTATTGGCCTCAATGGATGCCGTCTTTGCCGAGCGTTACTCGCACACAGGCCGTCCCTCGATTGCCCCTGAAAAACTGCTGCGCGCCTTGCTGTTGCAAGTGCTGTACACCGTTCGCAGTGAGCGTCAGTTGATGGAACAACTGGACTACAACCTGTTGTTTCGCTGGTTTGTCGGTCTGGGCATCGACGACGCCGTGTGGGAACGCACAGTGTTCAGTGCCAACCGCGAACGCCTGCTGTCCGAAGCCCTGAGTCGCGAATTTTTTGAGCGGGTACTGGCCATAGCCGAATGGCAAAATCTGGTGTCCGACGAACACTTCAGCGTCGACGGTAGCCTCATTGAAGCCTGGGCCTCGCACAAAAGCTTCGTCATTTATGCCCTTTGGGTAAGAAAGACGGCAGAGGCCCGGACAAACCCGCCGGCCGCAATCCCGAGGTCGACTTCAGCGGCGAAAAGCGCAGCAACGCCACCCACCACAGTACGACCGATCCCGAAGCCCGGCTTTACAAGAAAGGCGAATACACCGAGGCCAAACTGCGTTACATCACCCATGCCTTGTCCGAGAATCGCAACGGCCTGATTGTCGATGTCGAAACCACTCAAGCCACCGGCACCGCCGAAATCGAAGCCGCGCAAAACATGATCAAACGCCGCGTGCCCCAAGGCGGCAGCGTCGGTGCCGACAAAGGCTATGACCAAGCGGCGTTCGTCAACGGACTCGAGTCCCGTGATATCAAAGCCCATGTGGCCCGCAAAAAGATTGGCAGTGCCGTCGACGGCCGCACCGCGCGCGGCAAAGGTTACGCCCAAAGTCTCAAGCGCCGCAAAATCGTCGAAGAAGCCTTTGGCTGGGTCAAAACGGTCGGCGGCCTGCGCAAAACCCGTCACATCGGCTTAGCCAAAGTCGCGGGTCAGGCCTTGTTTTGCTTTGCCGCCTACAACCTGACGCGCATGCTCAACCTATTGGTGTTCACGCCGAAACCGGCGTGGAGTGCGCCCGCCTAGGGTGAAGTTCGCCTGAAAACCGTCCACAGACGGCTTCAGGCGAATAAAAAGCCCTTGAAATCGGGGCAAAACGCTTGAAACTCGATGTCATGACCGATTTCAACTCGAAAAAATCACGGCAACCGTGGGTAAGGGGAAATATCGGCGGGTTTTTCACCAGCCTGTTAGATCGGTCCTGCCAAGCGCCTTGGAAACTACCACAGGGGTTTTAGGTGGAACTAACACCTTCATTCCTCCGAATACGCTTCGCTAATCGGAGCTTGTATTATCCAAGCGTGCTTTTCAAAGGATAATAAACCATGAAAACACACCTGAGGGGCACCTCAGGTTTGGGTCGCTGGATGCCGTATCGGAGCTTGGATTTCGAAATCCCCGGCGTAGATCTTTGCAGCAGCGACCCACCCTCGATCAACGATCGAACAGTCTCTTCGGCCCGGTTTCCGGCAGCCTGCATTCACAAGGTAGATCATTTGAGGTTTTCATATCCCATTTTTATCTCGGTATCGATGTGGCCAAAGCCAAGCTGGATTGTGCATTACGCCTACCCAGCGGTAAGTTTCGCGCCAAAGTCATTCCCAATACTCTCGACGGCTTCGCGACGTTGTTGACGTGGTTGGCCGCTCAAAAGGCCCAATCGCCTCATGTCTGCATGGAAGCGACCGGCATTTATTGGGAAGACGTTGCTCAGCATCTGGCAACCGCTGGTTTCACCGTGAGCGTCGTCAATCCAGCACAAATTAAGGCCTATGGCGCTTCACGGCTCACCCGCAGCAAAACCGATACGGTCGATGCTAAACTCATCGCCGATTTCTGCGCCGAGCGCCAACCGCCTGCTTGGCAGCCCCGTAGCGAGGCGGAAGTCACACTGCGCGCACTAGTATTACGGCTGGACGCCTTACAAACCATGCGCACCCAGGAAAACAACCGCTTGCTAGTGGCGCGCGAGGCCGTGCGTGAGGACATTCAACAGCATCTGAATTGGCTGGATACTGCGATCCAACAATTGATCGACGCCATCAACGATCACATTGATCGCCATCCCGATCTCAAGCAACAGCGCGAACTGCTCGATAGCATTCCCGGCATTGGCGAGCGCACCAGCGCCATCATCCTCGCGTTCTACGCCGATACCTCGCGCTTCGCCAATAGTCGGCAGGCCGCCGCTTTTGCCGGACTCGATCCCCGGCAATACGAATCGGGCAGCAGCCTCAAGGGCAAGCCCAGGCTCTCCAAAATAGGCCATGCCTTCCTGCGCAAAGCACTCTATATGCCGGCCATGGTGACGCTTTATAAAACAGCCTGGGGTAAACAATTCCGTGGACGATTAGCCGGTGCTGGTAAACCGAATAAGCTGATTATCGGTGCCATGATGCGTAAATTGATTCATGTGGCATTCGGTGTCTTGAAATCCGCAAAACCCTTCGATTCGGCTATTCATCTGGCTTGACTTGGATAACAGTATCTACGCGGGCTGGCGAGTTGATTCTGATGATTCAAAGCCAGTCGTAGGTCTATAAATTCGATGACGCGGAAAAATTACGCTTTACCCAGGCCTTTAAGGACATGGAGGATAAGGTGGTATTTTTGGAGAAGTTGTTGGCAAGGTTGGGGGCGAAAGCTTAGAAATGCAGCTACGATTAGCGGTAGCGTAATCGTAGCCAAGAGCGCCAGCATTTTTCGGTAAAGCTGAAATGGGTCCCATCCGATTTCAGCGCGAAAAATTTGCTGGCAGTTCATGCCTTCGGCGGCCCCGATTCGTCCGCGTCACCTCGTTTCGGCCCAACAAGGGGTTCGAAACATTGGCTCTCGCATGACTTGACGCCGTGTCGCGATGCCTTGCAGGTTTTCTCCGCTTCGCTGCGAAAACCCGCCCGGCGCTACGGCTATCGGGGACTAAAAATCTTCACTTCGCTAACGCTCCGTTTCCAAGATTTTCAGCGTACGTGGTCTGATTCAGCCGACTCCTTATTCAGCGTTTGTAGCAAAGAGATATTGAAATGAGATGGGCTGTAGAGCTACAAAAAACTAGGGGCTGTTGCCGTTTTACATGGGTAACTAAATAAAAGCGCAGGCCAAAGCGACAACGCCTTCAAAATTGCGTTTCAATTTGTCATATCGCGTCGCGATGGCTCTGAAATGTTTCAGTCGCGCAAAGACATTTTCAACGAGGTGGCGATATTTGTAGAGGCACCAATCCATTCCGTCATTCCCGATGGTTGAATTCTGTTTTCTAGGAATGATGGGCACACTCCCTTTCTCTCGAATTTGAGTCCGTAAGGGTTCACTGTCATAACCTTTGTCAGCAACCGTGTAGTTAGCCAAAGGCAGTTTAGCCACTAATTTCGGTGCCTCTTTGCAGTCATGGACTTCACCACCGGTGACCGAGAAATGAATAGGCAGCCCGCAGGCATCAACGGCCATATGGATTTTCGTAGTGTTACCCGCGACTGATTTCCCAATCGCGGCATCCTGTTCATGGGCCGCGCCACTACTATGCTGATGCCCTTTCACGATACTGCCGTCAATAAAGGTCCATTCCAAATCCGGTTCCACAATCAGTCCCCGAAAGATGCCCATCAGTTTTTCTTGAAGCGACCAAGCATTGAATCGTTTGTAAACGGCATTCCACTTGCCAAACGTGGCAGGCAGGTCTCTCCAGGGACAGCCGACTCGCATGCGATAAAAAATCCCTTCTACCGTTTGCCGGAGCGATGGCTTGTCATAAATCCCTAGGCTTAACATGATGGCTTTGAGTTCATTCCAGTATTCATCCGTAAATAGCTGTCGGGGCATCGGTTGCTTGTCTTTTGATTGAAAAATCAATCTAATGAGGCAGAGCCGCTCAATTTCAAGGCTATTGTTTCAAAATGGCAACAGCCCCTAGTCTAGAGCAAAGAAACCTTGCGGACCTACTCGAAGGATTGGGGTTCTCTCTTTTGGATGATACGAAGTTTCCAGCATTCACTTCAGCAGATTTTGATAGCTGCGACAACGCCGAAGATGTCATTGAGAAAGCAAGGCATCTTCGCGACTCCTTCACTGGGCCCGCTCAAATCGATCCGGAGTTTAGACTAGGCGCAGTCATTGATAACACTGCCGTTCCCCCGCTACGCAGTTATTTCCTTGAAGTAGAATCCTTAACGCAGAAGATATCTTTGGGCGATATTGCGCTATCAGTGTCACCGCCAGCAAGACTATCTGCCGATGAGCTTGTTAGGTGGCAAACAGAACAAACGGAGCGACAATATCAAAACAAGTTAGAAAGCCAACGGGCAAAACTGGAACCAGCTTTTCTAAACTCAAAGGCGGCGAAGGTGCTTGAACTACTATCTATCGAGAATCCCACTGGAGATACGATTTGGAAGATTTATGAGCTAGCTGAAGGATATTCGGGGAACCGAGGCGATTTTCATACGCGGTTCGATATAACGAGCGGCCAATTTAATCGCTTTAAGGATGCCATCCATAATCCAACAGTTTCTGGAGGTTGGGCAAGACACGCTCGCGGCAGTAATCTGAATAGCAACAATCCAATGACAAAAGACGAAGCAATAGAATTCGTTCGCCAGATTGCTACCAGTTGGCTGGAAGGTATACGCGCATCAAGAAACTTTTAGAATAGGCAACCTATTGGATACCGCAAACAACGTACACCATATCGTTCGCGAACCTTGCGGCATATAAACTCACCGCGAAACACTCCCATCCGGCAACACAAATTTAATATCCAAACTCCGCAAATAGGTCTGCAAGCCGGCATCCTGTAGCGGAATCAGATGCGCCTCTTTATCAGATTCGTTGTAATGCGCGTGCCAATAACCGGGCGGAGTAATGAAGGCGGAATAGGGTTGCCAATCGACACGGGTGGGATTGACGATCTTACCGTTCGCCGAAATCTGCGGTCCTACCAGGGTGTAACAACCCGGCGCGCAATCCAGAATTAAATCCAAGGCCACCGATTGGTGTCTATGCGGCAATTGCACCGCGCCTTTGGGCAGCACGCCCAGCATCGCCCACAGCGTGTGCGTCACGGTCAGGGTTTGGTCCATGGCTTTGTTGGCCAGCAACACACTGATGCGGTTGCGATTCACCGTCTCCGCCGCTTTTTGCGCCGCGGCCAACTCGTGGAGCGAATCCGCTGCGGTATAAAGCGTCGGTTTAAAGCATTGCCTATCGGCTGTCACACCCAAGTAAGTCAACAGCGGCTGGTCGTGCACCAGGTAAAAAGCCGAATCGCTGGCAGCAAAATGTCGAATATCCTTGCCCACCGGCAGCACCACAAAATCACCGGTTTGCCAGGGGATAGTCAGATCGTCGAATTCAGTGCGGCCGTTGCCGTACATCACGTAAAACAGCAGTGAGGTGGCGTTGAAATCGGTCGCCAGCGACTCGCCGGCCAGAATTCTGACAAAGTTTGCGCACAGCGCCGGACTGGTGGCCGGACCGGGACAACGCAATTGCTCGCTGACATCCAGCGGGATAATCCGGGTGCCGCCGGTTTGATGCAATTCGCTGCCGAAATTGGCGAACGGCAATTTAGTGATAGCGCCGGAGCCAATTGGGTCAGCGGCTTGGGTATATTCAAAATAGCGGCCATTTTCCAGCAAGGGTTCAAGCGGGTTTTGCGGTTGGGCGAAGTTCATGACGGCACCTTTCTAATGTATGCAATCTAGGTAAATAGCGTGATGGTTTAAATTGTACGCTCGCTGATGTGACAAAGTGGATTTGAAATGCACGGATTTTTTTCGATCTTTAGTTCGAACGAAATACTTGGCACAAGGGTTCCACATTGCATCGGCAACCGTTAGAATCATTTGTATATCCAAGGTAATTCCAAGATGGCTCTGGCAGAGAAATTAACATTAAGCGCGGAAGATTATTTGTACGGCAAGGCGCCAGCGCAGATCAATCACAAATGACACGCCCTGCCGCGTTTACATTTCCGACATGAAAGTCAACGTCACCATTGCCAACGCCTTCTTTTATCCTGACCTGCTGCTGAACATCGCTGATCAGGTATGATGCTCGGCATTTTAACCACGCAGCCGTCAGGCAACGCTGAATCGCCACACCCTGTTTCTTTTAACTTCTGACGTACCACTCACTGACATAACACCATGAAATTAGAAAAATCTTCCCGTTTTCCCGCCTGCCCCGGCCCTGTCGTTACCATCGTCCTGGATGGCGTAGGCATTTCGCCACGCGAAGACGGCGACGCGGTTAAAGCCGCGCGCACCCCGACTCTGGACCGTTACATGGCCAGCTATCCGATGACCAAACTGCTGGCGCACGGCACCGCAGTGGGC
Source organism: Methylomonas sp. PHL2-19 (assembly GCF_059331595.1). Taxonomy (NCBI): domain Bacteria; kingdom Pseudomonadati; phylum Pseudomonadota; class Gammaproteobacteria; order Methylococcales; family Methylococcaceae; genus Methylomonas; species Methylomonas sp. PHL2-19. Next base: position 1,220,796 of record NZ_CP196839.1, on the reverse strand, counting down.
ATGCCCAGCGACGAAGACATGGGCAATAGCGAAGTCGGCCACAATGCCTTCGGCGCCGGCCGGGTGTTTGCCCAAGGCGCGAAATTGGTCGCCGAATCTATTTCCAGCGGCCACCTCTGGCAAGGCCATGCCTGGCATGAGGTAGTCGCCACCGCCAAACAAGGCGGCACTTTGCATTTCCTGGGTCTGTTCTCTGATGGGAACGTGCATTCGCATATCGACCATTTGAAAGCGATGATCGAACAAGCCAAGCAGGAAGGTGTAGCCAAAGTGCGTTTGCATATTTTGCTGGATGGCCGCGATGTCGGCGAAACGTCGGCATTGGAGTACGTCGATCCATTCGAAGCTTATCTGGAAGGCTTGCGCGGCGCAGATTTTGATGTGGCTATTGCCTCGGGCGGCGGCCGCATGCAAATCACGATGGACCGTTACGAAGCCGACTGGTCGATGGTCAAGCGCGGTTGGGATATTCACGTGCTGGGCTTAGGCAGACAATTTGCCAGCGCCCACGAAGCGATTGAAACCTTCCGCAACGAAGCCAACGTCATCGACCAGGATTTGCCCGGCTTCGTGATTGCCAAAGACGGCAAGCCTCTCGGTACTATCGTCGACGGCGATGCCGTGGTGTTTTTCAACTTCCGTGGCGACCGGGCTATCGAAATTTCCCGCGCCTTTACCGAAGAACAATTCAGCCCCTTCGAGCGAGGCCTGCTGCCGAAAGTGACTTACGCAGGCATGATGCAATACGACGGCGACACCAAATTGCCGCCGCGCTTTCTGGTCGAGCCGCCCACCATTGACCGCACGTTGGGCGAATATTTAGCCAAAAACGGCATCAGCCAATACGCCATCAGCGAAACCCAAAAATTCGGCCATGTGACCTATTTCTGGAACGGCAACCGCTCCGGCAAATTCGACGAAGCCTCCGAAACCTATGTGGAAATCCCCAGCGATGTAGTGCCTTTCGAACAACGCCCCTGGATGAAATGCGCCGAGATCACCGACACCCTGATCGAAGCGGTGCGTAGCGGCAAATATAAGTACCTGCGGGTCAACTATGCCAATGGCGATATGGTCGGCCACACCGGCAATTTCGAAGCGGCAGTGACGGCAATGCAAGGCCTGGATCTACAACTCGCGCGCCTGATTCCGGTAATTTTGGAAATGAACGGCACGGCAATTATCACTGCCGACCACGGCAATGCCGACGAAATGTACGAATTGGATAAAAAAGGCAATGTCACCCGCAATGCAGAGGGCCGCACCAAAGCCAAAACCTCGCACACCTTGAACCCGGTGCCGTTCGTGTTGGTGTCCGGGGAGAACCCTGGCTACACACTCCGCGACGATTTACCAAAAGCCGGCTTGTCGAATGTGGCTGCGACTATTTTGAATCTGCTGGGTTTTGAAGCACCGGAAGATTACGATGCCAGCTTGATCAAAGCCAGCTAAGCAGTAAAGGATTCTCAGCTGATGACACCGCCTTTCGGCTATACGCTGTTAGGCGGTTTTTAATGGCTGATGGAAATTGGTGTAAAGCCTCTGTTGACCTAATTTGGATGACCCAATGGACTACCCCGAACGCATCGTCTGTTTAACCGACGAAACCACCGAGACCTTGTATTTGCTGGGTGAGCAAGCCCGGATCGTCGGCATTTCCGGCTATACGGTCCGACCGGCACAGGCTCGCCAGGAAAAACCCAAGGTCTCGGCGTTTACCAGCGCCAAAATCGACAAAATTCTGGCGCTCCAACCGGATTTGGTGCTGGGCTTTTCGAATTTGCAAGCTGAGATTGCGGCGGAGTTAATCCGTAACGGTATTGCTGTGCATGTGTTCAATCAACGCTCAGTCAACGGTATTTTGCAGATGATAGGCTTGCTGGGCGCGATGGTCGGCATCCCGGAAAAAGCCGCCGCGCTGGTGGCGCAGTACCGGCAACAACTGGAAACCACCCGCCTGCGCAGCCTAAGTTTTGCCATACGTCCGAAAGTGTATTTTGAAGAATGGGACGAGCCTATGATTTCCGGGATCCGCTGGGTATCGGAGTTGATCAGTATCGCCGGTGGCGACGACTGCTTTGCCGAATTGGCCACGGAACATTCCGCCAAGCAGCGCATCATCGCCGATCCTCAGGAAGTAGTAAGGCGCGCGCCGGACATTATCATCGGCTCCTGGTGCGGAAAAAAATTTCGCCCGGATCATCTGGCTGCCCGCCCCGGTTGGGACAGCATTCCGGCCGTACAACAACAACGAGTCTACGAAATTAAATCTTGCGATATTTTACAGCCAGGACCGGCGGCACTTAGCGATGGTTTGGCCCAGATATGTCAGATCATCAATGATTGGCAGCAAGATTGTGCTTAGCCTAATAGGTGCTCAAATAAATCCAATAGCGCAGGCTATAGCTGTGAATTAATGCCGCCGGGCCGGATGGAATAGTTCATATCAAAACCCGCGCCTACATCTTAACCTCCTCTTCGAAAGGGATTCTTCATGCCACCCCAAATCCCAGGGAGCTTGATCAATGATCATCATCGAAGAGGTATCACATGAAAACGCCAAAATTATTTTTCCTAAGCACTGTTTTGTTCGGCGCCTGCACCATTGCCCATGCCCAGCCAACGGGTGGCGGCACCACACCAAAACCGGTATGTAAAACCTTCGATATTCCCACGATTATTTGTCCGGAAGGCTGGACCATAGCCGACGATCTGAGCAACGGCACCAATAAATGTACGACCGGCTTTATCAAAAGAACCTTCTGCAAAAATGTTGCTGCGCGCAGTGGTTTTCAGGGTAACGTCGAAGTGATCAATACCGGCTCCAAGTTGTTTGAATTTGTGCAGCCAGTCGATGAATCAGGCGCACCTATAGCCATAGAAGCTGAATAGCTGATTGCCAGCCAAAACATGCATAAACCTGTATTGGGCCGCGTAGGTAGCCCAATACAGCGTCATAAAGTCATACGGCAACTTCACTGTGGCTATAAATAGCGCTGAGGATCGACCCCACACTTCGCGGGCACCTCAAACGAGGTAATCCGATCATTACAACCGGGTTTGGACAGATCGAAATCTGCGGGAGGTGTGTAGCAGCGCGTCCGGGCATTGAATACCACTCTCACCCGGGGATGCAGCAGGTTTTCATGATGTTGCTCAACTACGACGGCCAAATAACCGCTCTCCAGTCGTACTAAGGTGCCGACCGGATAAATGCCGATGCTGCGAATAAATTGATGCACCAACGTCAGATTGAAATGATGGTCACTCCATTCCAATAACTTTCTTAGTACTTCGGTGGGTTCGATGCCGGTGTGATAAACCCGCGTGGATGTCAATGCATCGTATACGTCCACTACCGCAGCCATCTGCCCGTAAAGGCTGATTTCATCGCCCTTCAGGCCTAGTGGATAACCACTGCCGTTGTAGCATTCGTGGTGTTCGGCTGCGACATTGAGCGTGATGGGTGAAATACCCGGCGTTTTCTCCAACACCTGACAGCCGTAGCGCACATGATTTTTCATAATCTCAAATTCGCTTTCCGTCAGTTTTCCAGGTTTGTTCAGAATGTTATTCGGCACCTGCATTTTGCCGATGTCGTGCAATAAACCACCCAGGCCGACCTGTTCGATAAGCTTGCGGTCTATATCCAAAGCTCTGCAAAAACTAATCAGCAAGGTGCCGACCGCCACGGAATGCTGAAAAGTATATTTATCAGCCTGCTTGATTCTGAGCAGACTGACTATGGCGTCCGGGTTACGGAAAATCGAATCGATGATATTGGAAACCACCGGCTCTACCTGCTCCAATTCGACCTGCTTACCCAAGCGGCAATCCTGAAGGACGTTGTGTACGATGCGGTTGGCTTCGCGGCAGACTTGCTTGGCTTTTACCCGTTCTTTTTCGACGCTAACCGGCGGCGGCACGCGCTTGAGCGTGCGCCCCAAGTGCTGCATATGTTCGTCAAGCTGCCGGTTTATGTCATGAACGGTTGGGGCTTCCGGCATATCCGGGCCGAGCGTGGTGTCTATGTAGACCTGGCAAATGCCGTAGGCGGCGATTTTTTCGATGTCTTGAGCGGATTCGATCAAAAAGCTGTTGCGCAAGAACGGGTGGTTTATCCACGGGCAGTTGATGTCGTGGATAAACATCTTGGGCTTCAGGTCGGCTACATCGATTTTTTTTATCATTGCGCATTTGCCCGGCGGATTGCGACTATGGCGGCATACCCGTTATGAATAGGACCGGGTTCGCTGTAAGTGTATCAGTAGTGATCGTGGTCAGAGCAGTAACCGATAAAGCCACTAGGGGCTGTTGCCGTTTCACATCGGTAACCATATAAATGCACAAGCCAGGGCGATAGCACCTTCAAAATTGCGTTTTAGTTTGTCATATCGGGTGGCAATAGCTCTAAAATGTTTCAGTCGCGCAAATACGTTTTCAACGAGGTGGCGATATTTATAGAGACACCAGTCCATTTCCTCATTCCCGACTATTGAATTTTGTTTTCTTGGGATGATGGGGACTGTGCCTTGGTCTCGAATTTGAATCCGTAACGGCTCGCTGTCATACCCTTTGTCTGCAATCATGTAGCCCGCCTGGGGGAGCTTGGCCACAAATTCCGGCGCTTCTTTGCAGTCATGTACTTCGCCCCCCGTAATCGAAAACTGGATGGGAAGTCCACCGGCATCAACCGCCATATGGATTTTGGTCGTGTTGCCTGCGACCGATTTCCCGATGGCTGTTGGATTTTCATGGGCGCCGCCGCTACTGTGTTGATGGGCTTTAATAGGGGCTGTTGCCATTTTGTCATAATCCCTTTGAAAATCGATTGGCGAGCCATATTGATTGAGTTTTCAATCAAACGATAACTAGCGAATGCCACGCCAACTGCTTACAGATACCCACTGGGAAAAGCTAAAAACGATTATGTTGAGTTTCAGCATTTACGACAAACCCGGTCTTCGGCAAACGGTCGAAGGGATTTTTTATCGCTTGCGTGTTGGCTGCCCTTGGCGAGACTTGCCCGTCGCTTTTGGCAAGTGGAATGCCGTGTACAAGCGCTTCAATGCCTGGTCACTGCAAGAAAAGCTGAGGGGTATCTTTCAAGCGCTAGTGATTGAGCCTGATTTGGAATGGCTATTTATTGATGGCAGCATTATTAAAGCCCATCAACACAGTAGCGGCGGCGCCCATGAAAATCCAACAGCCATCGGGAAATCGGTCGCAGGCAACACGACCAAAATCCATATGGCGGTTGATGCCGGTGGACTTCCCATCCAGTTCTCGATTACGGGGGGCGAAGTACATGACTGCAAAGAAGCGCCGGAATTTGTGGCCAAGCTCCCCCAGGCGGGCTACATGATTGCAGACAAAGGGTATGACAGCGAGCCGTTACGGATTCAAATTCGAGACCAAGGCACAGTCCCCATCATCCCAAGAAAACAAAATTCAATAGTCGGGAATGAGGAAATGGACTGGTGTCTCTATAAATATCGCCACCTCGTTGAAAACGTATTTGCGCGACTGAAACATTTTAGAGCTATTGCCACCCGATATGACAAACTAAAACGCAATTTTGAAGGTGCTATCGCCCTGGCTTGTGCATTTATATGGTTACCGATGTGAAACGGCAACAGCCCCTAATGCTGCCATCAATAAATAGCCATTCCAAATCAGGCTCAATCACTAGCGCCTGAAAGATACCCCTCAGCTTTTCTTGCAGTGACCAGGCATTGAAGCGCTTGTACACGGCATTCCACTTGCCAAAAGCGACGGGCAAGTCTCGCCAAGGGCAGCCAACACGCAAGCGATAAAAAATCCCTTCGACCGTTTGCCGAAGACCGGGTTTGTCGTAAATGCTGAAACTCAACATAATCGTTTTTAGCTTTTCCCAGTGGGTATCTGTAAGCAGTTGGCGTGGCATTCGCTAGTTATCGTTTGATTGAAAACTCAATCAATATGGCTCGCCAATCGATTTTCAAAGGGATTATGACAAAATGGCAACAGCCCCTAAAACAATCCCTGAACGCTTATGAAGATTGTGCCGGGATCATCAAAAAACACACAAAAATTGGCAAGCGCCAGCCGCTGAGCTAACCTAGGCGATCCGGTTAACTGCAAATTTAGGGAATAGATAGAACCATGCTGCGTTACGACCGTTCTCGATACATCGCTTTAGGCCTGCCGGCTTTGCTGAATGCTTTGGCGCTACCCCTGTATGCGCATCAGATAACGACCAACGGGTCGTCCGACGAATATGCCGTGCCGTTCTATTTGATTATCGCCCTGGCATGCGGCTTATTCGGGGTATCCGCCATGATAAAACGCTGCCGCGACATCGGCTCTTCGGCATGGGGAATATTGCTCGGATTTTTGTTCGCGCCGCCACTAATGCTGTTGGTGGCTTTGGTATTAATATTCGCCCCCAGCAATCCGGCCGCCGACCAACTGGAAGCTCCGGCGTTGCGCCCTACCTTCGATATCTGGTTTACCGGCTTTCTGTTATTGGTGAGCCCGTGGATGCCTGTGCTATTAGTACGGGCTTTGTAAGCGCTTATTCCAATCAGCTGGTTTGAACCTGTTCAAGATTATCAACCACGCCCTTAGACGCGCCTAAAACCTTGGTTTCCGGGAAGATAAAATTCTTTTAGCCCGGCCCTTAATTATCTTCGCTCAATGGTAATCTTGGATTCCCGCTTTCGTGAGCATTACAGCGAAGTGACTATTTGGGCAATACTGGCGGAACGCCCGAAGGCGTCCGCCGTGAGTTGAGCTCATTTGGTATTTCTGGGATAGCTGTAAATAGCTTGACCATGGGCTTTATCAACATAAATCATATCTTTTTCCGCTACCACAACCGGCGCAAGCGGATTGGGATAACTGTGTATGCCGCGATTGTGCGCGGGATTGTCGTAAACCACTTCAGCAACCCAACTATTTAAAAAGCCGCCGGAGGCGATGCGATCACCCTGTGCTTGAACACTTGTCGAGACAAGAGCGGCAGTAAGGACGATAGCCAATTGGATGGTATTTAAGGTTTTCATGATAGGTCTCCTGGTAATAATGGTTATGAACCCGGCCCTATCTGTTTCTGCATCTCGTTCGATAAGAACGGTATGTCGGCCTGGGTTAATAAATCACTGGAACTCCGATTGAAACTTCAACCGATCCAGCTTGGAGACCATTGTGAACAAACTACTGGAGCAAATAAAATTGATTGTTTTTATGGCTTCAATAGATTTTACATATAGTGAATTCCTTGCCGGCTTGTCGAATAAAGCGGCAGTCTGAGTATCACCAGCAGGAATGATGGGCTTAGTTAATCAGCGCTGCAAAACGTGTCGATTACTTTACATTTCAGCGGCAAAACTGCGGATTTAGTGGGGAACGAACCAGGTTGACCAAGTTAAACCCATCGGCATATTGCCGATTTTTCATCTATTTCCAACGCATAATCAGTGAGTTGGCAGGATCATCTTCCGCTGAAATCCGGCGCCAAGATTAATGGCATCAAAATTGATAGGGTTCAGGCAATATGCCGGCTTTGCGCTGACCTTCTGGTCATGGCCGGAGATTTGTTCAGACCTGGCTTTGGAATTTAAATACCTATGACTACCTATGCCATCGGCAGCGTAAACGGCGATTACCGAGCACTGATGCAACGGCTGACCACCATCGGCTTTAACCCATTGGAAGATCGACTGTGGTTTGCCGGCAATCTTGTCAATCACGGGCCGGAATCTTTACAAGTACTGCGTTACGTGAAAAGCCTGGGCAAAGCAGCTGTTGTGGTATTGGGCAAACAAGAACTCCATCTCCTCAGCGTTGCGCTGGGCTATACGCCATTGGCCGCGGAAGATACCTTGGATGAAATTCTTAACGCCCCGGACCGGGACGAATTATTGAAATGGCTACGACTGCGTAGCCTGATTCATCACGATACCAAGCTTAATTTTACGCTGGTGCATGCCGGGATTCCCGGCGAATGGAGCTTTAGCCAGGCGCTGACTTTTGCGTATGAAGTGGAATCGGTTTTATCGGGAAGCAATTACGCGGCGTTTCTGGAAAACCGCAAGCAAGACCAGTCGCGCTGGCATGCCAAACTGCGCGGCTGGAAACGGCTGAATTTTATTGCCAACGCCTATACGCAAATGGCCTATTGCAATGAACAAGGCAAGCTGGATTTCAAAGCAACGGGCCCAGTCGATGCTCAACCGAGCGGTTTAATGCCTTGGTATCGTGTCCCCAACCGGCTGACATCGCAATTGAACCTAGTTTTTGCCGATGACGCGCATTTTGCCGATAGTGCTTGCGCCGGCTTCTATCCGCTGCCCACTTTGTCGGCTTTGCGATTATCGACATCCGGCGCAATGATTGCAGCAATGTCTTAGCTTGAACTCATCCTGGCCGGCCATACGCTCATTTTTTAAAGCCCAGGGCTGTATCGGCCCCTGTCACATTAGTCAAATTTGCATCATCAAACTTGGCACTTCTAAAATCCGCGCCGGAAATGGTCGCGCCGTCTAAATTGGCGCCGGACAAGTCCGCCCAGATAAACTGACCGCCGCTCAAATTGGCATGGCGGAGCGATGTGTTGCTCATCAGCGCGTAATTAAAATTCGCGTCGCTCAAATCCGCATTGTTCAGTATCGCATTGTTCATTTCCAACTTATCGCGCAGTTGCCGCGGACTCGCCGAATTGGGACCTAAATTGGCCTGTTTTAATTTGGCGCCGGCGAAATTAACATTGTTCAGCGATCCGGTGACGCGACTGCGGCTCAGGTCCGCGCCGGATAAGTCGGCATAATCCATCAGTACGCCATATAGGCTGGCATAGGATAAATCGGCATTCTGCAAATTCGCATTACGCATCTGCGCAAGATTGAGATTGACACCTACCAATTTAGCTGCCGTTAGCTTTGTCCCGTCAAGATTGCTGGAAAACAGGTCGGCTTTATTGAAATCGATTCCGGATAAATCCAAACCCGACAGGTCTTTCTTGATCAAGTTCGGCTGCTGACTGCCGGCCTCGGCTATAATCGCGATAACGCCTTCTCGAGTGAGTTCCGCCGCAGCGCATGGCAATAGCCAAAAACCCAAACTGAAAGCTACCAATGTTCGGCAAACACCGGAATCGTATTGCATAACTACTCCTCAAATCGGGTTAGACGGTCAAAAAATAACCGCCATCTTGCGAGTTTCAGTGCATCATAATCCAATAAATCAGGCTTTAGGCAAATTTTCCCGCCCTATAGAAGCGCTACTTCAGGCCAGCCATGATCAAGGTTTTTGACAAGTTATATATTTTTGGCAACACAACCACTAAAGGCTGTTTAGCGTGAACGCTTTCTATCATAAATTATTGATTTTGGGGCTGATACTAGCGCTGCCCGGTTTAGGCTGCTTCAGCTATTACACGCTTGAAGAAGCCGGCCCAAACACCGCGCTGCCGGCGTTGGCGATTATGATAGCGTATCCGGCCTTACTGATTTCCCTGACAACCCTCATCATGTTGCGAGTTTCGAAGAAGCCGTCCCGTCCAGGGGCTTGGCTGGCGGGAAGCTGTTTAATCGTTTCGGCGGCGATCCTGCTGATTGCCCGCCTATAGAACATAAAACTGCTTAACAAACACGCCGCCGATTAAATTTACTAGGGGCTGTTGCCGTTTCACATCGGTAACCATATAAATGTACAAGCCAGGGCGATAGCACCTTCAAAATTGCGTTTTAGTTTGTCATATCGGGTGGCAATAGCTCTAAAATGTTTCAGTCGCGCAAATACGTTTTCAACGAGGTGGCGATATTTATAGAGACACCAGTCCATTTCCTCATTCCCGACTATTGAATTTTGTTTTCTTGGGATGATGGGGACTGTGCCTTGGTCTCGAATTTGAATCCGTAACGGCTCGCTGTCATACCCTTTGTCTGCAATCATGTAGCCCGCCTGGGGGAGCTTGGCCACAAATTCCGGCGCTTCTTTGCAGTCATGTACTTCGCCCCCCGTAATCGAGAACTGGATGGGAAGTCCACCGGCATCAACCGCCATATGGATTTTGGTCGTGTTGCCTGCGACCGATTTCCCGATGGCTGTTGGATTTTCATGGGCGCCGCCGCTACTGTGTTGATGGGCTTTAATAATGCTGCCATCAATAAATAGCCATTCCAAATCAGGCTCAATCACTAGCGCCTGAAAGATACCCCTCAGCTTTTCTTGCAGTGACCAGGCATTGAAGCGCTTGTACACGGCATTCCACTTGCCAAAAGCGACGGGCAAGTCTCGCCAAGGGCAGCCAACACGCAAACGATAAAAAATCCCTTCGACCGTTTGCCGAAGACCGGGTTTGTCGTAAATGCTGAAACTCAACATAATCGTTTTTAGCTTTTCCCAGTGTGTATCTGTAAGCAGTTGGCGTGGCATTCGCTAGTTATCGTTTGATTGAAAACTCAATCAATATGGCTCGCCAATCGATTTTCAAAGGGATTATGACAAAATGGCAACAGCCCCTAGATACTTTCCAAAAAACATAAAGCAACTATAGTTGCCCAGACACGCGCCTCCACAACATCGCCAGGATCTTAACTATGGATTTTGTCATTTCGCCCGCAATCGCCTTGATGGATAGGCTGCGCTATCCCGCAAAATTTGCGCTGCTATTCAGCATCGTGCTGATCCCGATGCTGTTCATGGCCGGCACCTTGATCAGACAATTTCAACAGGAAATCGACTCCTTGGCGCAAGAACGCCATGGCCTAAGTTACATCGCCGCCCTCAGAAAACCAATCGAACACATTCAGCAGCATCGGGGCATGACCAGCGCGTTTCGCAACGGCGCAACCCAATTTAAGGAACGCATCACGAGTAAACGCGAAGAAATCGATGGCTATTTTGCGGAACTGGAAAAAACCGACCGCGAGCTGCATGAGGCCTTGCAAACCGACGACATGCTCGCCAAGCTCCGCCAACAGTGGAACGACATCAAAACACACTCCCAGGATCAAGAGTTAAGTGCAGTGATAACCGCTCATAACGTGTTGATTGCCGATGGTTTGAAGCTACTAAACCATATTTCGAATACATCCGGCATCATTCTCGACCCCAAGCTGGATAGCTTTCATATGGGCTTCGTACTGACGGCCGATTTGCCCGAATTAATCGAAGTGATGGGGCAAACGCGGGCGCTGGCGTCCGGCATCGCCGCCAAAGGTAGTCACACACCGCAATCCTTGACCAAGCTGTTGATCTTAATCGCTAATATAGAAACCTATGCCCGCAAGGTGGATGAAGGCTTGGCCGTGGCGTTTGCGGAAAACCCCGAGGTGTCGCGAAACTTGCGCGGCACCAATGAAAACTACCGAACAGCCTTGCAAACCATGCTCGGTTTATTACGCCAGCAATTGGTCGAAAGCGAAACCATTTCTGTTGGTAGCGATACAGTATTCGAAACCTCCACCCAAGCCATCACCCAGTCTTACCAGCTCTACACCGGACTGATAGCCGAACTCGACCTGCTTTTTCGCACCCGCAGCGCGGCAGCCGAACAGTTTTTACAATTTACGCTGGCCGGGCTAATCGGGGTGTTGTTGGTGGTCATTGTGCTATTGCTGGGCTTAACCAAGTCGGTCAATCGCAACATAACCGCAATTAACCTCGCAACTAAGCGCGTTGCCCAAAACGACCTGAGCGCGAGAATACATATTGATGCCAACGATGAAATGCGGGAGATTGCCGAAAACTTTAACGCCATGATAGAGACTAGTTCGGCTTTGCTGAAAGAAATCATTCATACCAGTGCCGAATTGCATACGTCGGCACAAAAAGTCTACACAGTTGCCAACCAAAGTGCGACTCATCTCGACCGGCAACGCGAAGAAATCACCTCGGTTGCGACCGCGGTGAACCAGATGAGCGCGACCATCCAGGACGTTGCCTCCACCACCAATACGGCGGCCCAAGCGGCCAGCACCGCTAACGAGCAAACAAAAAACGGTCAGAGCATAGTGGCAAGCGCCACACTATCGATCAGCCAATTGGCTAAAGACATCGAAGGTGCTGCCAATGTGATTCAAAGTCTGGAAAAAAGCAGCGAATCCATAGGCTCTTTGGTGGACGTGATTAAAAGTATCGCCGAACAAACCAACTTATTGGCATTGAATGCCGCCATTGAAGCCGCCCGCGCCGGCGAACACGGCCGCGGTTTTGCGGTAGTGGCGGATGAAGTTCGCAGCCTGGCAAGCCGTACCCAAGAATCGACTGCCGTAATCGAAAATATGATAGGCGAATTACAGGCCGGATCGCGCAAAGCGGTCACTGTGATGCAGCAAAGCCGTACGCAAGCTAATGTAGGTGTGGAGAAATCTCGGGAGGCCATGCAATCCCTGGAAGCGATCAGCCAATCGGTGGAAACCATCGACGCGATGAACCTGCAAATTGCCAGCGCGGCCGAAGAGCAAACGGCTGTGACGGAGGAAATCAATCGGAATATCGTCCACATTACCAATTTGTCGGAACACACCAGTAGCGGGGCTAATCAGACTACCGCCGAAGCCCGCCAGCTGAATCAGCTAGCGGAAAACTTACAAAAACTAACCACGCAATTCAAACTGAATATCTAGCAAGAGAAGCCGCTACCCGATTTGTGCAGGCACACAGGTAGCGGAACCCATTCTATTTACCCAGCACTTCGCCTCTAACGCTTTCTACCAGTGCCGCGGCTTCCGCGATGAGTTCGGCAGGCACATTCAGCTCTTGCATAGTCGCGCCCAGATGCTCCATGACCGCGTCGAAATGGGAGTCGTTCAAACCCATTTTTACCAAGCGAGCGTGGCCGTCGCGCAAGGAACGTCCGGTGTAGTTGTTGGGACCGCCGAAAGCCACCGTCATAAAGGTTTTTAAATGCTCGGCTTGTTTAGCCATGTCGGTTCTTTCAAAAAAGCGGTTGATCCGAAAATCCCCCATCACTTTGCCGTAAAACACATCTACTGCGGCATTCACCGCCGCTTCGCCGCCGATGCGTTCATACAAAGATGGTCCTTGCACTTCATTTGCTTCACTCATAATACCCCCTCGTTATAGTTTTTAATTTACGAGGCGTCTGTTAAATCGGCAAACTATTGATTTTTGACTGATTTAACGGCCTCGGCGGCGATAATACCCGATGATAGTTTCGTATCCAAACTATTTCACTGCCGCCAAAGACCTGACTGATTGTAAGTTATTGAATCTTTTCGATACCGCCCAAATAAGGCCGTAAAGCCTCCGGCACGGTGATGGAGCCGTCTTCGTTTTGATAATTTTCCATCACCGCTATTAAGGTGCGGCCGGCTGCCAAACCGGAACCGTTCAAGGTATGCACCAACTCCGGCTTGCCGGTTTCCGGATTGCGCCAGCGCGCTTGCAGACGCCGCGCCTGGAAATCCTTGAAGTTGCTGCAAGACGAAATCTCGCGGTATTTCTGCTGGCCCGGCAACCAGACTTCCAAATCGTAAGTTTTGGACGATGAAAAGCCAGTGTCGCCCGCGCACAGCAACACTTTGCGATACGGCAAATTCAACTTTTGCAAAATAGCTTCGGCGTGCGCAGTGAGTTCTTCATGAGCCTGCGCGGAGGTTTCCGGCGTGACGATTTGCACCAGCTCGACTTTTTCGAATTGATGTTGGCGTATCATGCCGCGCACGTCGCTACCGTAGGCACCGGCTTCGCTGCGGAAACACGGCGAATGGCAAACAAATTTCAGCGGCATTTGTTTGGCTTCGACGATCACATCGCGGACGATATTGGTGACCGGCACTTCGGCGGTAGGAATCAGATAAAACGTCGGATCGTTTTTGACGGTGAAAAGATCGGCTTCGAATTTGGGCAATTGGCCGGTGCCGCGCAAGCTATCGGCGTTGGCCAGGAACGGCACATAGGTTTCCTGATAGCCGTGCTCGTTGATATGCGTATTCAACATCAACTGAATGATAGCGCGCTGCAAGGTCGCAAGCTTGCCGGCCAACACCACGAAACGGGCGCTGGCGATTTTCGCGCCCAGCTCGAAATTCATGCCCAGCGGCTCACCCAAGTCGACATGGTCTTTTGGCGTAAATGTAAATTGGCGCGGCTCACCCCAGCGGCTCACTTCCTGGTTATCCGCATCGCTTTTACCGGCAGGTACTGCTTCATCGAGAATATTGGGGATGCCTTCCAATAGCACGCTCAATTGATTTTGAATGTCGTTCAACTCGGATTCTGCGGCTTTCAGTTGATCACCCAAGTCCGCCACTTGATCCAGCAAGGGCTGCACATCTTCGCCCTTGGCCTTAGCCTGGCCGATGGCTTTGGAGCGGGTATTGCGTTCGTTTTGCAACTCCTGGGTTTTGACCTGCACGCCTTTGCGCCGGTCTTCCAGAGCTTGATAGGCAGCGGCATCGAATTGAAAGCCGCGTCTTTGCAGCTGTTGCATAACCAGTTCCAGGTCGCTTCTAAATAAACGGGGGTCTAGCATGATGTTAAAGATCCTGAATTGAAAAAAGAGATAAAACGACGGCTATACCTGCTTGCCCAGCCACAAGCCGGTCCACAGTGCAGCGGCGCAAAACACGATGTTGCTTAGAAAAACGGTCAGCATCGCACCCATGTGCGATTCGAAGGAATGACCACTTTCCAGAAGGTAGAGAATCAAATATAAGCCGGACAGCGTGATGAACAAACCAATCAGAACGGTCACCAAAATTGCCCGGTACTCTATCGAAATGGCGAGCTTGTGCATCAAAACGGTGGCGACGATGCCAATCAAAAACGCGCCGATGCCATTAACCAGCGTCAATGCATAGGGAAACGGCCAGTCGAACACACGAATTGTGCCCTGCGAATAGAAAAACAAGCCTTTGCCTAGCGCCAAACCGGCCCATACCGCTAACAGGCAACCGAACACGCTGGCTACAATATTCAGACCGGCCTTGCTGAGTTGTCCCTGTTCCAGCAAATAAAAGGTTTCCAGAGAAAAGCTGGAAAAAGTGGTAAAGCCGCCCATCACCCCAACCAGTATCGCGGTGCGGTATTCCAAGGCAATCGTCAGACGTTGCAGAATCAAGGCTTCGGTCATCAGCCCGATCAAAAACGAGCCGAGCAAATTGACCATCAAGGTACCGTAAGGAAAGCCCCTGCCCAGCCACAGATACACGCCGCTGGAAGCCAGATAGCGCAACATGGAGCCGATGGCGCCGCCCAGAGCGACCGCGAATAATTGCAACATCAGATAAAGAACGTTTCCCGGTAGTACCGTAATTCTTCGATGGACTCGATGATGTCGTCCAGCGCTTTGTGCGAGGCTTGTTTGTTAAAGCCATCCTTTAACTGCGGCGCCCAGCGCGCGGCTAGTTCCTTAACGGTGGAGACGTCCAGGTTGCGGTAATGGAAATAGGCTTCCAATTTGGGCATGTAGCGATAGAGAAAGCGCCTGTCCTGACAAATGCTGTTTCCACAGATCGGTGACGTTCTGACCGGCACCCATTCTTGCAAAAACGCGATGGTTAGCGCTTCCGCTTCGGCCGCGTCGATTTTTGACTCCTTCACCCGCTGAATCAATCCGGACTGCCCATGGTGCTTCTGGTTCCAGTCGTCCATTGCCGCCAGCGCCGCGTCAGACTGATGCACCGCCATCACGGGGCCTTCGGCGAGAATATTCAAATGTTTATCTGTGACTACCGTGGCGATTTCGATGATCAGATCATTATCAGGATCCAAGCCTGTCATTTCCAGATCGATCCAGATAAGATTGTCGGCATCTTGAGCCATTTTCATTCCATGGTATTAATAATGTTGCGGCAAATTGTAGCATTAGCTAATCTGTACCGCTAATTGTTAACCCCACCTACATAGGCTTGATGAACACGTTTACTGGCATTTTTTTAGCGGCTTTAGTCCTTTCCTACGGCATCCAATTCTGGCTAGCGATGCGCCAGAAATCCTATGTTTTGCAACATCGTGAACAGGTGCCTACCGCCTTTCAAGACCGGGTGTCTCTCAGTGCCCACCAAAAGGCCGCCGATTACACGATAGAAAAAAGCAAACTGGGCGACATCGATAGCGTGGTAGGCATGGTGTTCTTGCTGGCACTGACCTTGGGTGGAGGCATCAGCTTGGTATTCGATTTTTGGTCGACCTTCGATTTATCGCCGCTGATGGCCAGTTTGCTATCCATGGCCAGCATCTTTCTGCTGATGACCGTGATTGAAATCCCGTTCAGTTTGTACCAAACCTTTGTTATCGAAGAAAAATATGGCTTCAATAAAAGCAAGCTGCCGCAATTCGTGAAAGACCAACTGATGTCGATGGGCTTGACGCTGGTTATCGGCTTGCCGATTCTGGCTCTGATTCTATGGGTCATGGACAGTATCGGTAGCCTATGGTGGTTATATGCTTGGGCGATCATCATGAGTTTCTCTCTGTTGATGAGCTGGCTGTTTCCGACCTTGATCGCACCGCTGTTCAACAAATTCGAGCCGATGCAGGAAGGCTCTTTGAAGCAACGTATTCAAGGCCTATTGGAACGCTGCGGCTTCAGCAGCAACGGCATTTTCATTATGGACGGTTCACGCCGTTCCGGCCATGGCAACGCTTATTTCACCGGCCTGGGCAATAACAAGCGCATCGTGTTCTTCGATACGCTGGTCAATTCGCTGGACGAGGAAGAATTGGAAGCGGTTTTGGCACACGAGTTGGGCCATTTCAAATGCAAGCACACCATCAAGATGCTGGTGGCTTCGTCGGTGATGACCTTGATCAGCTTTGCGGTGCTAGGCTGGTTGATTACCCAGGACTGGTTTTTCGACGGTTTGGGGGTCACTACCCATTCCAACGCTGCCGCATTATTGCTATTTATGCTGGTATCGCCGGTCTTCACCACGTTTATGCAACCGATCAGCGCCTATTTTCAACGTAAATTCGAGTTCGAAGCCGACGACTTTGCGACCCGAAATGCCCAAGGCAGCAAAATGATCAGCGGTTTGGTGAAACTTTACGAAGAAAACGCCAGCACGCTGACCCCCGACCCCTTGTACTCCGCATTTCATTACAGCCATCCGCCCGCCGCGATCCGCATAGCGCATATCGAACAAAAGATGCAGTCCGCCTGATGGCAGACTTGCACCAAGGCTTGGTCGTCGCCCATCTCGGCAAGGGGATTGCTGTCGAGGTGAGCGACGATGCCGGTGTAACCGTCGAGCAGCTCGTGCTTTGCCAAACACTACGTAAACTGGACACTGTGGTGGTCGGCGACAGGGTGATGCTATCGATGTCCTCACCCGAGCAAGGCCGCATCGAGCAAATAATGCCCAGGCGCTCGGTGTTGCAACGCCCGAGCCGCGGCAACGACACCCGGCCGGTAGCGGCCAATCTGGATACCATTTTCATCGTCTTCGCCGCCGAACCGGAATGCGATTTTCTGCTGCTGGATCAATATCTGGCGATTTGCGAAAACTGCAATATCGATGCGGCGCTAGTACTCAATAAAATCGACTTGCCGCTATCACCCGCCGTCGAGGCAGAACTGGCTTATTATCAAAACTTGGGCTATAGCCTACATAGAGTCAGCGCCAAACAAGCGGTTGGTATTCAGGGTTTACAACAGGTTTTGGCACAGCAGACCAGCATGTTCGCCGGCCAATCCGGGGTTGGAAAATCGTCTTTGACGAATGCACTATTGCCGGACCGGAACCTAAGAACCAACACTGTATCGGAAATCACCCGCCACGGCCGCCATACCACCACGGCCGCGACGCTTTACCATTTACCGGGCGGCGGCGATTTAATCGACAGCCCCGGCGTGGCCATATTTGGCTTGGCCGGTTTGTCGGAAGGGCAACTGGCTTGGGGTTATAGAGAATTTCAGCCGCACATCGGCAAATGTCGCTTCAACGACTGCCGGCATGTCAATGACAAGGATTGTGCGGTGCGGCTGGCGGTAGAAGCGGGCCAAATTGCCGCAGAGCGCTACCAGCGCTTCTTAAAACTTAGAGAAAAGATGCCGCCGGGCAATCGCAACTAGTCCCTTCCAACACATGATTCTGCATTCCGGACCAGCTCAATCCCATCTTGCGTGCTACAGTAGGTTCGCGTAAATTATATTCTTTCGACTAAAGCACTAGCCAAGACCGCCGGAACCAATACATGGATACACACACAGTAGCTCGCCTTCCGGACGATAAAACTTGGCAAGTGCCGGGCTTCACGCGCGACCAGCACGGCAAGCCGCAAATCGAGCTCGACCCGGCAAGTCTTTATGCATATGGCCACCTGATACGCCTGACCGAAGAATTGGTGCTGGATCAATTTTCCCGCGGCCTCGTTTCAGGCACCACCCACACCTGCATCGGCCAGGAGCTCACCGCATTATCGGTGGTGCGCGCCTTGGACCATCCCGATGACGCCGTGCTTTCCAATCATCGCAATCACGGCCATTTCCTGTCGTATTCCGGAGACTTTGTCGGACTGGTTGGCGAAATTATGGGCCGGGAGGCCGGCGCTTGCGGCGGTTGGGGCGGCAGTCAACACCTGGTCCATCGTAATTTTCACAGTAACGGTGTGCAGGGCGGCATGCTGGGCATCGGCGCCGGCTTAGCGTTAGCGCGCAAGCTGCACGACAGCGCCGGAATCGTGGCCGCCATCATAGGCGACGGCACACTCGGCCAAGGCTTGGTTTACGAAGCCATGAATATGGCGTCGGTCTGGAACGCACCGTTGCTGGTCGTGGTCGAGAACAACGGTATTTCTCAGACTACCGTCAGTCGCGACAATCTGGGCGGCGACATCCAAGCCCGTGGCGCAGCATTCGGACTACCCACTTGGCGTCTTGCCGACGATGATCCTGAATTCTGCCGCAAAGTAGCGGAAGCCGTCAGCGCAGTGCGCGCGAGTCGCGGCCCCGGCTTCCTGGTAATCGATACCCGGCGGATGGGCCCGCACAGTAAAGGCGACGATCTGCGCGATCCAAACGAACTCGCAGAAATTCGCGCCCGAGATCCATTGGCCGCCTTGGCCAGGCAGTTGCCGGCAGATACGCTGGCAACTATCGAAGCCCGCAATCGCGAATTCGTGGAAACGGTACGCCAAGCGGCCAACGCGTCCCCGGAAGCCACGCTCGCCGAGACACCGACACACATCTTCTCCGCTCAACCTGAATACCCAGTGCCCAGTTATCCGCCAATCGCGGCGGGCAGCAACGTGCGGCAGGTTTTGAACACCGCCTTGCAATTCCTGCTCAAGTCCGATCAGCGCACGCTATTAATCGGCGAAGACCTGCACGACCCCTACGGCGGCGCCTTCAAAGTCACACAAGGCCTGTCCAGCGAATTTCCCGGTCGCGTCATTTCCACACCGATCAGCGAGGCAGGCATCACCGGCTCGTCTATTGGCTTGTCGCTTGACGGCTACTTGCCCATCGTGGAAATCATGTTCGCCGATTTCCTGTCGCTATGCCTGGATCAACTGCTGAACCATGCCGTGAAATTCCCAGGCATGTTTGCAGACACCTCCGTGCCTATAGTCATCCGCACACCTTGCGGCGGCCGGCGCGGCTACGGCCCCACCCACAGCCAAAGCCCGGAGCACCTGTTTACGTCTGTGCCAGGCCTGACCGTGGTTTACGGCAGTCATAGGCACAATGTCGCCGAACTGTTAATCGACGCGGTGCTGCGCTGGCACTACCCGGTGCTGTTTCTGGAACACAAACTGCTGTACGGCGAAAAAATGGACCCGGCGGATTATGTCGCGCTGCCGGCCACGGATGATGTGGCGACCCACTTGTTCCCTACCCTACGCCGGGGTGCGAATGAACCTGATGTAACGTTAGTAAGCTACGGCGGCATGCTGACAATGACCGAAGCCGTGGCGAACAGACTGGAAAGCGAAGAAGAGCTGGAAGTTGAAATCGTCTCGCCGTCGCTGCTGTCGCCGTTGCCGCGCGAATCGCTGATCAAGCATCTGGCAGCCCGAGAATGCGTGGTCGTGATCGAGGAATCTCACCACGACTTCGGTGTCAGCGCCGAAATCGCCGCCGCTTTGCTCGAATCAGGATTCAAGGGCCAGTTTCTACGCATCGGCACACCGCCCGTGCCCATCGCCTCCGCCCGCAGCCTGGAGCGCAGCATTATTCCCGACGAACAATCGATAATCGAGCAAATTCTCGACCTTTTTTAAAGGACCGCCATGCCCACTTTCCAAACCGTCCCCTGCGTGAACATCAACGACGAGTTCGTGGACGTCGTCAGCATCGACGTCAAGCAAGGCGAGTTCGTCACTAGCGGCGACGTGGTCGCCACCGTCGAAACCGACAAATCCATGATAGATGTGGTCGCCGAACAAGACGGCTACGTGCTGCGAGTCGACTGCGAACCGGGGCAAAAAATCCGTGTCGGCGCCGTGATGTTCTGGCTGGGTGAGACGCGCGACGAAGCGATCCCGGAAGAAACCAAGGACACTTCGTCAACAGCAAGCGCCGTGCGCCAACCCACGGCAAAAGCCAGAGCCATGCTTAAGGAACTGGACATCGACCCGTCCCGCGTCCCCGTCAGCGGCGAACGTCTGTCGGTAGCCGACATCGAGACTTGGTTGAGCAAGGGCGGTAAGCCCGGTAAAGCCGCCGCGACTACTCAAACGGTAAACCGCCGGGAAGATACACCTGCGGTTGCAGGAGACTTGCAGGAATTGTCGCCGGAATCGGCAGGCATGCTGCATACAGTTGCCTGGCATCGAGATTTTGCGGCCTCGGCCTATCTGGAAGTCGAATACGACCCCAAACCCTGGGAAGAACGCGCCGCCGCCTATGCGGCGGAACATAAGCTGATGCTCTCGCCCTTGCTGCCATTGATGGCCTTTCGTTTGGCGGAATTGGGCCGCGAACGCCCTATAATAAACTCCACGATAGTCAACGGTCAGCGCTTTCAATACACACCCGTCAATATCGGCTTTACCGTGCAGGCTGGCGCGATGCTTTACCTAACCGTGGTGCGCGACACGCAAGACATGGACGCAGCACAATTCATCAGCGCCCTCGGCGAGGTACAACGCCACGCCATGGCACACAAGCTGCCGCCGCAGGAAGCCACCGGCGCTACCCTATCGTTTTCGAGCATGGCACGTTGGAATGTCAGCCGCCACACCCCTATTCTACCGCCGCAAACAGCGCTGATTATTGCTCACGCCGCGCCGAAAAATTCCGATAAGGCCGTACTGGGTGCCACTTACGATCACCGCGTTCTCACGGGTTTCGACGTCGCACAGGTGTTGCTGGCGTTATCCCGTCCGGCATAACCACTCACATAAACCAGAGGCCACCGATAGATGAACCTAAATCCCGACGAGATTAAAGCCGCGATACGCGCCAAGGTAATAGAACTAGCCAAAGCGCTGGACATGGACGCCTCAGGCGTTACTGACGACGACATCCTGCCGGCCACCGGTGTGCTGGATTCCGGCGCCATTCTGGAACTTGTGGTCTGGTTTGAGGCCAGCTACGACTTTCGGATCAAACAGGAAGACATGAACATCGACAATCTCGGCTCGATTAATGCGATGACCGACTTTCTGCTGTCCAGCAAACAAGCGTAAGCCAAACAATCTACCGCAGCCTATTTGATGCAACCGCGCTGAAGGAATAATCATGGCCATGCCGACGCTGGAACCGATTCAAGACGGCGACCTGCTCGCTTTCTGCCAATTTCTCACGGAACACCTGAGCTCTGAGCGCAGTGCCGAGCAATGGGCGCAAGCTTTCCAGCAGAACTGGGGCGTAACCAAGCCCAACAACGGTTTTCTGATCCGCGACGAAGGCAAAATTGTCGCTGGCATCGGCGCGATTTATGCGGAGCGAATTATTCACGGTAAACCGGAACAATTCTGCAACATCACCAGCTGGTGCGTGCTGGAGGCCTTCCGCTCGCAAAGCATGCGGCTGGCGATGGCTGTCGTGTCGCAACCCGGCTTCCATTTCACCGACCTGACGCCGACGGAAGTGGTATCGAAGACGCTACAGTTCCTGAAGTTCAAGCCCATGAACGAACGCCACGCACTGTGGCCCAATCTTCCCTGGCCATTTGCCAGCCTTGGCGGCGTACGTGTAATTACCGATCACGATGCTATTGAACAGGCGCTTGCGCCCGCCGATGCCAAGGTATTCCATGACCACCGCCACCTGCCCTGGCTTAGACACTTGGCAGTTGGAAAACCAGGCGCGTATTGTCTCGTGACCTGGAAACCGAACAGATTAAAAGGCGTCCCCGGCGCGCTGGTGTTGGGATTCAGCGATCCCGAGCTGTTTTTGATTTACCGCAATAGCATCGGCTCACACCTGTTACAGAAAGGTTGTTTTTACACCCGAGTCGAGTCGCGCCTGCTGCCCCGGCTACCACTGCTCTGCCACGAACTGGCCGGCTACCGCAACAAAGTCTTTCGCAGCGACACCCTGGCTGAAGCCGACATCAGCAACTTTTATTCCGAGATCGTGGGGCTAAACCAGTGAGCGAACGAAAACTGATTCGTGTAGACAGCGAAACCCGCCCCATCTTGTCGGTAGTCATCCATACCGAGGAGGAGTTCGATTGGAACAAGCCGCACGACAGGCAGGCCACCGGCGTTAAGCATATGCGCCACATCGACCGGGCACAGAAGGTTTTCGATAGTTTTGGGATTGTGCCGAACTATGTGGTCGACTATCCGATTGCTTCGCAAGAAGAAGCTTTCGGTCCGCTGAAAGCCTACGCAGATTCGGGACGAGCACTGATTGGAGCGCATTTGCATCCCTGGGTGTCGCCACCGCACGATGAAGAACTGAACGCCCGCAACTCCTATCCCGGCAATTTGCCGCGCGCGCTGGAATATGAAAAACTCAGGATACTCACCGAGCAAATCAAAAGCTCGTTCGGCACCTCGCCGTTAACCTATCTCGCGGGCCGTTACGGCTTCGGTCCCAATACCGGCGAGATTCTCGAAGAACTGGGCTACGAGGTCGACATCAGCGTGGCCGCGTCTATTGATTACAGCGCCGACGGCGGCCCGGACTACTCCAGCTATACCAGTGACCCGTTTTGGTTTGGCAATCAGCGCCGCCTGCTTAGCTTGCCCGGCTCGGGCGGTTACGTGGGAACATTGCGGGCGGGTGGCACGCCTCTTTACCGGCAGCTGATGCATCCCTGGCTGCGCAAAGCCAAGATTTCGGGAGCAGTCGCCAGGCTGCGACTCCTAGAACGCATTAGGCTTTCCCCTGAAGATTACAGCGAGCCGGAGATGCGCCGCTTAACCAAATCCTTACTGGCCGACGGTGTGCGAATCTTTGTGTTCAGCTTTCATTCGCCGTCGGTGATGCCGGGCGGCACACCTTACGTGAACAGCGATGCGGACCTTGAACGGTTTCTGGAAAAATGCCGGCGCTACTTCGACTTTTTTATGCGGGAATTGGGTGGCGCGACCATGACCCCGCTGGAGATCAAGGACTGGCTGGAACGACATTGATGGAGCAGTTGCCCAAGCATAAAAAAGCCGCGAATTTCGCGGCTTTTTTATGCTTTTTATATCCGCGTTAACCCGGCGGCCAATGCATTTGCCTGCCGGCCAGTAGATGCATATGTAAGTGGTGCACAGTCTGTCCGCCGTCATCGTTACAGTTGAACACAGTTCGGTAACCGCTTTCCGCATAGCCTAGCTGACCGGCAATTTTAGCAGCAGTCTGTAACATCAATCCGCCCAGCAAGGCATCGTCCAGATCATTTAAATTAGCGACGTGGCGCTTAGGGATGATTAACACATGCATGGGCGCTTGCGGGTGTATATCCCTGAACGCCAGTAGTTGCTCGTCTTCGTAAACCACATCCGGCTTGATTTCACCGCTGCCCATCTTGCAAAACAAACAATCACTCATATGTCCTCCTAAAATTCGCGGCGGCCGTTAAAGGCGTGCGCCAAGGTGCCGCTGTCGATAAATTCCAGCTCGCCGCCCATCGGCACGCCGTGCGCGATGCGCGTGGCGCGGATATTGAGTTTGCCGGCGACTTCGCCGATGAAATGCGCGGTAGCCTGCCCTTCGACGGTAGAATTGGTCGCCAGGATGATTTCCTTGATCTGGCCGCTCGCCATGCGTTGCTCGAGCAACTCAAAGCCAAGCTGATCGGGACCGATACCGTCCAACGGCGACAAGCGGCCATGCAATACAAAGTATTTGCCCTTGAAGGTAGTGGCTTGATCGATCACCCAAACGTCGGCAGGACTTTCGACCACGCAGATCGTCTCCGCATCGCGCAGCGGATTAGCGCAAACTTCGCACAACTCGGCTTCGGTCAAAGTCCGGCATTCGCGGCAATGGCCGATTTCGTTGACGGCTTTTGCGAGCATTTTGCTTAATTGCATGCCGCCGTCACGGTTGCGCTGCAATAGATGGAAAGCCATGCGTTGCGCCGATTTAGGGCCCACGCCGGGCAGGCAGCACAGGCTTTGGATCAACTCTTTCAGCAGACCTTGGTTTTGCATGCTTAGAATGGCATTTGGAAACCGGGTGGGATCGGGATGCCGGCAGTAACATCGGCCATTTTTTCTTTTTTCATTTTACCGACTTTATGCACCGCGTCGTTGATCGCCGCCGCCACCAAGTCTTCCAACATATCCTTGTCGTCACCCACCAAAGACGGGTCGATACTGACCTTGCGGACCTCGCGTTTGCCGGTCATCACTATCGTCACCAAGCCTCCGCCGGACTCGCCTTGCACTTCCATCGCGCCCAATTCTTCCTGGGCTTTTTTAAGGTTGTCTTGCATTTTTTGGGCTTGTTGCATGATGCCCGCTAGCGCATTTTTCATCATTGTCTCTCCAATATTAATTCAGTGGCTCGATACTGCCAGGCATGATTCTAGCGCCAAACGTGTCTTTCAAAGCCTGCACATTTTCATCGCTATTAATGCTATCGACTGCCGCTTGCTGCCGATCTTCGCGCGCTTTTTGAATTTCCAGCGCCGGTGTCATTTGCTGCTCTACTTGCTTGCTTATCAACAGTTTTAAGGGTTTACCGTAATAATTTTGCAATGCTACCCTTAGGTTGTCCTCGGCTTTAGTCCCGACTTGCTGGAAGCTCGGATCGAGCAGCAAGCGGCAACTGCTGTCGTCGATCCCGTCCAACACGCAGTTATTCGCCAGTTCGCGGGTACGCCCGCTGATATTCAACGCGGCTATAATCTCGGTCCAATTGCTCGGTTTGACGACTTGTGAGACTGATAACGGACGCGGCTCTTCGATGGATTTGGCGCTGCTCTCCACAACCGCAACCGGCGCCGGCGTACTGGCAACCGACTTAACGACCGGCGATTTGGCCGGCTCAAGCGTTTGGGCTTCCGCAGTTTGCGGCCGGAAAGTCAGCATCCGCAGCATGACCATTTCAAAACCGCTACGCGGATCGGGCGCCAGCGGCAAATCGCGTTGGCCAAGCAAGCCAATCTGATAATACAGTTGCACGTCTTCGGGCAATAAAGTCTTGGCTAGAGCGTCCAATAATTGCTTATCAAATTCCTGATCGACGAAATCCGGCATTTGCTGTAACAACGCGACCCGATGCAATACCCGCAGCATCTGCTGCAAAATATCGGCGAAATCCGGCGTCAACTCGGCGACATCGGCGATTTTTGCCAGCAAGGCCCGCGCATCGCCTGCCGCCAAAGCCTGCAACATCTCGTCGATGGGTTGCTGAGCGACAGTACCAAGCATGCCGATCACCGCTTCCGCCGTGACGCTGCCGCTACCGTAAACGATGGCCTGATCCAGCAAGCTCAAGCCATCGCGCAAGCTGCCGTCAGCGGCTCTGCCCAACATTTTTAGCGCGGCAGGCTCGAAGGCAATTTGCTCCTGGCCCAAGATGAACTGCATTTGCGCGTCGATTTGCTCCGGCAGCAACCGTTTTAGATTAAATTGCAAACAGCGCGACAATACCGTGACCGGAATTTTATGCGGATCGGTGGTAGCCAGCAGAAATTTGACGTGCGGCGGCGGCTCTTCCAGGGTCTTTAACAAGGCGTTAAAGCTATGCCCGGACAGCATATGCACTTCGTCGATTAAGTAGACTTTGTAGCGGCCTTGATTGGGTGCGTACTGGGCATTGTCGAGCAGATCGCGGGTATCTTCGACTTTGGTGCGGGAGGCGGCATCGACTTCGATCAAGTCCATGAACCGGCCTTGCTCGAAATCTCGGCAAACCCGGCATTCGCCGCAAGGGTTGAAATCTTTTAGATCTTCACAGTTGATGGCTTTGGCGAGAATCCGCGCCACCGTGGTTTTGCCGACGCCACGGGTGCCGGTGAACAGATAGGCATGATGCAATCTATCATGCTGCAAGGCGTGCATTAACGATTGACTGACATGCTCCTGACCGACAAGCTGCTTGAAGTTGCTGGGACGCCATTTTCTGGCAAGAACCTGATAAGCCATTAGCAACGCGGAAAGGCAAGAGTTGGGCGGCTACTGCGCCAGCCACATCCCGGCACACGAGTCCGCTGCTACCGTTGCTTCCTTCCGGACCTGGCGGGGTTTACAGCGTATCGTTGCGAGAGGACCGACACAGTAACCATAAAACATCAGCAAGACGCTGAAGAGTGGCGCATTATCCATAAAAGTTCATCGATAAGCAACTGTCTTGCCAAAAATTAAGTAAATAAATGGATAACACGCGCCGGACTACTGCATCGCCGGCACAGGCAAACGGCTGGCGATAGCATGACCGAACGAAGCGCCGAACTTGCCGGCCAAGCGGTCGATCAGGCGCTCTTGAGGAGTGAAGTTTACTTTCTCTTCAGTACCGAACTGGTCGCGGGCAACGCTATCGACGCTGCCGAAATCATCCGCCAATCCCAGCCTGACGCCTTCCGTGCCGGTCCAAATCAGCCCGGAGAACATCTCGGGCGCTTCGGTTTCCTTCAAACGCTTGCCGCGCCCTTCGCGCACCGCACCAATGAATTGTTGGTGTACTTGGTCGAGCAATGACTGCATATGCTTGCTTTCTTGCTGATTGACCGGCGAGAACGGATCGAGCATGGCTTTGTGTGCGCCGGCGGTTAACAAACGCCGCTCCACGCCCAGCTTGTCCAACACATCGGTAAAACCGAAGCCGTTCATGATGACGCCGATAGAGCCGATGATGCTGGCCTGATTCACGAATATCTTGTCGGTAGCCGAGGCGACATAATAACCGCCGGATGCGCACATATCGCCCACCACCGAATAAATCGGCAATTGCGGATGCTTGGCTTTCAAGCGCCTGATTTCATCGTAAATGTAAGCGGATTGCACCGGACTGCCGCCGGGTGAGTTGATATTGAGAATGATACCCTTGACGTTTTTATCCTTGGCCGCATCACGTAAGCCCTCGATCACCACATCAGCACTGGCGGCCTCACCTTCGACAATCTGCCCCAGCACATCAACGATAGCCACATGCTCGGAGGTGCCGGACTCGATATCCTCCTTGAATTTCGGATAAATCGCTATACCCAGCACAACGGCCAAATAAGCAAACGTCAGCAACTTGAAAAATATTCCCCAACGGCGCGCCGCTTTCTGTTCGTCGATTGCGGCAAACGCCAACTTCTCCAGCACCGACTTTTCCCAACCGGGGCTGTTTTCAGCAATATCTTCGGGAAGATCTTGTTTATTCTCCACCATTTGTCTCCTATATGATTCCGATTAAATCGGTGGCATAGTTCACACACAACAAGGGATTGTATTTTTGCAAGGTTGCCGCGGAATGCGCCCCGCAAGTAACACCGATTGACGCGACTTGGGCATTTAAAGCCATTTGCAAATCATGCACCGAATCGCCGACCATCAAGGTGCGCTGTTTATCCACACCCAGTTCGGTCATGATTTCATCCAGCATCAGCGGATTGGGCTTGGAAGCCGTTTGGTCCGCACAGCGCGTAGTACAAAACAAATCCGCCGCACTGGTCGCATTCATTGCCGCATGCAAACCCGTACTTTTCTTGCCGGTCGCCACGGCCAAGCGATACCCTTGGTCACGAAACTGCTTCAACATCTCACGCACACCGGGAAACAAGTCGTCAGGGCCGATTTGTTTGCTAAAAAAAGTTTTCGTGTAATCGGCAGCGATCTTTTGCCGGATCTCGGGCTCTTCATTCGGAAACAGTTGCTGCATCGCATTTTCGATACTCAAGCCGACGATGTCCCTGACCGCCTGCGCTTCCGGCACTGCACATTCACAGCTCATCGCCGCTTGTTGGATGCAGTGCACGATCCAGTCCACCGAATCCATTAAAGTACCGTCCCAATCGAAAATGATTAAATCAAAGCGGTTTTTCATGATTCAGCAATTCTTGTAAATCCTCGGGCAATGGCGCGGTAAAGTGCAGCAAGGCACCGCTGACGGGATGCGCAAACTGCAGTTGCTCGGCGTGTAAAAACAAACGCTTGTATCCGCGCTTTTTAAAGGCTTTATTCGTATCGTCATCGCCATAACGATCATCAGCCACAATCGGATGCCCCAGCCAAGCAGCATGTACCCTAATCTGATGGGTACGGCCTGTTTTAGGCGCGGCATGTACCAAGGTGACATCCTGAAACTGCTTCAGCCGCGTGAACAAGGTTTCGGCGGATTTGCCTGCCTGGCTGACCACTACCATCCGCTCGCCGCCCTGGGCGACGTTTTTCAATAAGGGCACCTCAACTAATTGTTTCTTGCGTTGGAACTGCCCAACCAATAAAGCCAAATAGGTCTTCTGGATACCATCGCCGCGAAAAAGTTCATGCAATAGCTTCAATACTGAACGCTTCTTGGCAATCAACAAGCAACCGGAGGTTTCCTTATCCAGCCTATGCACCAATTCCAAAAACTTCTGTTGCGGCCGAATCTGTCTTAGTCCTTCGATCACGCCGGAACTGACGCCGCTACCGCCATGCACGGCAAAGCCGGCCGGCTTGTTCAGCACGATAAAGCCCTCGTCTTCGTAAAGAATGTGGTTTTCCAGGCTGAACTTCAAGGTGGGCTGAACAATGATTTCGTCTTTTTTTTCAGCGACTCTGACCGGCGGAATTCGCACAATATCGCCCAACTGCAACTTGTAACTGACGTCGATACGGCCTTTATTGACTCGAACTTCACCCTTTCGGACCATGCGATAGATACGGGTTTTAGGCACGCCCTTGAGATAAGTGATCAGAAAATTATCGAGCCTTTGTTCGCTGTTTGCCTCGGTAATCTCCAGCCATTGTACTTGCGGATTGGTCTGATTTTCTGCGGTATTCATGCGGCAAATAATAACAACATATCCGCCAGCCATGTTTAAAATTGCTGCTGTCAATAAACATTGCTATATTAGGCTAGTTTATCTTTGGATAGACTTTAGCTATAAAAATTTAAAGACCGGGGTTTCAGCGTTGTGTCTTCGCGCTGACCTAAAAGAATTTTTTCGGGTTTTATCGCTCAACCCATGATGAGCGAGCTGCATCCTTAGAATAGAGTTCGGTATAACAGACCTCCCACTTTTCAAGCGCCACCCTCGGCAATGCCGATAACCCGCTGCGACAATTACTACAACTAATTGCAGTTTTCCGTCAGTCTGGCCGCTCACTTAAGTACATATTGGGAAACACGCCGCCTTTATCCGCGACAACCAAACCTGTTTAAGCTCTAAGTAGGATACAAATTACAATAAGGATAATTTAATGAAAAGAATGCTTATCAACGCCACGCAGCCCGAAGAGCTGCGGGTGGCATTGGTAGATGGTCAGAAACTCTATGATTTCGACATCGAAGTTCCTTCAAAAGAACAAAAAAAATCTAACATTTATAAAGGTATCATCACTCGGGTAGAACCCAGCCTAGAAGCCGCCTTCGTTAATTACGGCGCCGAAAAACACGGTTTCCTGCCGTTCAAGGAAATCGCTCCTGAATATAGAACAGGCGATAACGAAGAAGGTAAATCCTC
The DNA here is from genome assembly GCF_059331595.1 of Methylomonas sp. PHL2-19. Classification (NCBI taxonomy): domain Bacteria; kingdom Pseudomonadati; phylum Pseudomonadota; class Gammaproteobacteria; order Methylococcales; family Methylococcaceae; genus Methylomonas; species Methylomonas sp. PHL2-19. Next base: position 1,190,848 of record NZ_CP196839.1, on the reverse strand, counting down.
CAAGTCCAATATTCGCGAAGGCCAGGAGATCGTCGTTCAGATCGAAAAAGAAGAACGCGGCAACAAAGGCGCGGCGCTAACGACTTACATCAGTCTGGCCGGCACCTATCTGGTGCTGATGCCGAACAATCCGAAAGCCGGTGGGATTTCCCGCCGCATCGAAGGCGACAACCGTAGCGAATTGCGCGAAACCATGGCTGCTTTGGAAATTCCGGACAGCATGGGCTTGATCATCCGCACCGCTGGCTCCGACAAAAACGTCGAAGAGCTGCAGTGGGATTTGAACTACCTGCTGCAACTCTGGGAAGCCATCGACCGCTCCAGCAGCGAACAAACCGCGCCCTTCCTGATATTCCAGGAAAGCAACGTGATCATCCGCGCCCTACGCGATCACTTGCGCGGCGATATCGACGAAATACTGATCGACCAGGAAGGCGCCTTTAAGTTGGTGCATAACTTCCTGAAACAGGTGATGCCGCACAATCTGCACAAGGCCAAATTGTATCAGGACAGCGTGCCGCTATTCAGCCGCTACCAGATCGAAACCCAAATCGAAATGGCCTATCGCCGCGAAGTGTCTCTGCCTTCCGGCGGCTCCATCGTCATCGATCACACCGAAGCCTTAACTTCTGTGGACATCAACTCGGCGCGCGCCACCAAAGGCAGCGACATTGAAGAAACCGCGCTGAACACCAATCTGGAAGCTGCCGACGAGATCGCCCGTCAACTCCGGTTGCGCGACTTGGGCGGTTTATTCGTGATCGATTTCATCGACATGATGTCGAATAAAAACCAACGCGAAGTGGAAAACCGCTTGCGCGATGCCCTGAAAATCGACCGTGCCCGCATCCAGACCGGTCGCATCTCGCGGTTCGGCTTGATGGAAATGTCCAGACAGCGTCTGCGTCCCTCACTGGGCGATTCCACGCAACTGACCTGCCCACGCTGCAAGGGCCAAGGCACCATCCGTAACGTCGAATCCGTCACGCTGGCTGTATTGCGCTTGATCGAAGAAGAAGCGATGAAAAAAGGCACCGAGCGGGTCATCGCCCATCTGCCTATCGATTGCGCGACGTTCTTGTTGAACGAGAAACGCGCGGCGATTCAGGAAATCGAAACCAGACTGCAAGTCGGCATTATCGTGTTGCCCAGCAAACATCTGGAAACGCCGTCTTACGACATCGAACGCATCAAATCGGCCGGCGAAGTTAGCGAAGAAAAAGCCAGCCATTTGCATATCAAGGAAGAAGATATTTCAGTACCGGAATTTGCCAAACAGGCCGGACCCAAAGCCGAAAAAGCCGCTATCAAGGAGTTTTTACCAGACTCCCCGGCCCCTGTACAAAGCAAAAAAACCTCTGCCGGTTTGATTCAACGCTTCTGGCAGCGTCTGATCGGGAGTAGCAAAGCCGCAGAAGGCGCTGAAGCCGCTGAAAAAAGCAGCGAAGATAAACCCAGATCCGGTAGAAACAATCGCCGGGACCGTGGAGATCGCGGCGACAGAGGGGAGAGAGGCGAGCGCTCAACATCAGGTCGTAACAACAACCGCCGTAACAACAACCGTCGCCCACCCAACGGCGCGGCAAATAGTGAAGCTACCGGCAACTTACCGGCCGAGCCGAAACAAACCGTGGCTATTGACCAGGAAAACGGTGGAGACGCCGCTGCAACCGCCAAAAAAGAGAACGGCGGCCAAGAACGTAGCCGACGCAGCCGCAGCCGCAGACGCGGCCCGCGCAACGGCGGCGAGAGACGTCCCGAGCAAAGCGCCGGCGGCGAAGCTGGCGAGAATAGCCAAGCGGGAAATCAAGACGGCGAACGTCCAGCCCCCGCGTCCAGCTATTCCGAAGGCGGCGAAGCAACCAGCCAGCCGCGCTCTTATGACAGAGAGTTCGCCGAGCGCAGCAATAATCGCCACAGCGAAACACCTCAAGAACCTATCAGCCGTAGCGCCAGCGAAGACTGATTAAAAAAGCCGGGCAACAGTTCTTGCTGTTGCCCGGCTTTCTCAAGTCGCTGAACTCATCAGCGTTTAATCGATAAACCGTCTCTTCAAATCCGCATATTCATCTATCCTGCGATCCCGCAGAAACGGCCAGATGCGCCTGACGTCTTCGCTACGCTGCGCATCAAGCTCGGCAAATAACAACACATCCTGATTATCGTCGGCGCTGCTTAGAATCTCGCCTTGCGGGCCGGCGATAAAGCTATTCCCCCAAAACTGAATGCCCGGAGCTTGATCCGGCGCGGCTTCGAAACCGATGCGGTTGCAGGAAATCACTGGAATGCCGTTCGCCACCGCATGCGCGCGTTGTACCGTAATCCAGGCATCGCACTGGCGCTGCTTTTCAGCGGCGTCATCTTCGGGATTCCAGCCGATGGCGGTCGGATAAATCAAAACATCCGCGCCAGCCAGCGCCATCAAGCGCGCCGCTTCCGGATACCATTGGTCCCAGCAGATCAACACCCCCAGCTTGCCTATCGAGGTTTTGATTGGGGTAAAACCTAGGTCGCCAGGCGTGAAATAAAACTTCTCGTAAAAACCCGGATCGTCGGGAATATGCATTTTCCTGAACGTACCGGCGATGCTGCCGTCCTTATCAAACACCACGGCAGTGTTGTGATACAAACCCGGCGCGCGTTTCTCGAAAATGGTCGAGACAATCACCACCTGGTTGACCTTGGCCACTTCAGCCAGCGTTTCACAAGCCGGGCCGGGAATTGGCTGCGCCAAATCAAAACAGGCTGTGTCTTCGCTTTGGCAGAAATAATGATCGAGATGTAGTTCGGGCAAGACCACCAGATCGGCGTTCTGCCGGGCGGCTGTTTCGATTTGACTGATTGAGTAAGCCAGGTTGGTTTCCCGGCCGCGATTGCAAGGCTGCTGCACGGCACAGGCGATAATCGATTTTTTCATGGGCTGATCGGTTTGAAGTCTATACAGGGTGCAATACGCCAGCGCATTGCACCGGAAAATCAGGCAAAAACCTAGAAATTCAATTTAACGAAGGCCGGCACCTGCATGCTGGCGCAATGCAAACTACCATACTGATGCACTAACGGCCGACAAGGCGTGGCGATAATTTCATGATTAGGGAAGCAGGTTTTCAGCCGTTCCAGCGCCACCACATCCATCGCGTCTTCGTAAACCGGTACCAATACCGCACCATTGATAATCAGAAAATTCGAGTAATTGGCAGGCAATTGCTGGCCTTGTTCGTCAAAAATAGGCTTCGGCAATGGCAGCGCCACCAAACGATAAGCATCGCCACTTGCAGTTTTGAAGGTCTTTAACTGCGCTTCCATATTTTTCAGACTTTGGAAATGCGGATCTGCACTGTCTTCGCAAGCCGTGTAAGCAATCGTGTTGGCGTCGCAAAACCGGGCCAGTGTGTCGATGTGCGCATCGGTATCGTCTCCAGCCAGATTGCTTTGCTCGACCCACAAAATCCGCTTCGCGCCCAAATAGTTTTGCAACTGCCCGGCAATCGCCGCTTCCGACAAGTCCGGATTGCGGTTGGGGTTGAGCAGACAATTTTTGGTGGTCATCACGGTGCCTTGACCGTCCGACTCCACGCTGCCACCTTCCAGCACCAGATCCAGCGTGGCAGTGGGATGACCTTTAAAAATCGGATGCGCAAACAGCGCCAGATTCAAAGCATCGTCGGCCGCATGCGGATATTTTTTACCCCAGCCATTGAATCGAAAGTTAAGCAACTGCACGCTGGCTTTGGGATGCTCCCACTCCATCGTCAAAAACACCGTATCCCGCAGCCATATGTCGTTGTAATCGGCCTGCACCATATGAATTTTGTCGTTGTGGCCCAGTTGCGTCTGAATATGCTGCTGATGCTCGCCGTCCTTACAAATAATCACCAAGGGCTGAAAGCGACTGATGGTAGTGGCGACAAAATGATAGGTGTCTTCGACGGCGGACAGATTGGTAAAGTCGCCGCTGTGATGCGGCCAAGCGATAATAACGGCTGATTGTGTTTCCCATTCTGCTGGAAAGCGAATCATGAAGTACTCCCTGGATAATGTGGCTTTGAGAAATAATGCCTTATTGTATCAATGCTGACCGGTTAGGCCTATTCCACGGAATTTTAATGTCAATGCGGCGTATGCCTGGACCAGAAGCAAGGTTGCAACGGGATTGGTGCTAACACCGAGAAAAAGCCGAAGTGCTGTTCGCAAAGCAGGAAGGGAGACATAACCGGAGATGGATGACGAGCCCGCCGGCGGGGGATACCACAGCCTAAACTGTAGCCTCCAACCCGCCAGCCTACCGCCGATGCCGTTGACGAGGTCAGACTCGAGGTCTGTAGTCAGTCAGAAATCCCGAAATTTACCGTGAGGCCGCACTAACCAAGACATCTGCCATCATTTCAGCCAATTATGAACAAAATACGAAACCACGATTGCTCGAGGGATTCGACGCCACTATGCACTAATTTGAATCTTTCCGTACCCGCTCTTTACGTGGTAATTGCCCCTAACGTTCAATCCTCAGACAGGACACGCGTTGCCGCTCATTTGTTCCACTCGTCATCGACCGCTTGCGCAGTGTTAACACCGCAGTAGCGCTCTGCGTTTCATTCTGGCCTTCCGGCCGATTTTTTCAAGCGGGAATATTGATTTTGCGGGGGGTTATTGGCGCAATTTCAACAATTAAGGCATCAAGCTGGACTCGAATCCAGGATTGTTACTGGACTGCCGCCTGCGCGGGAGTAGCAATAACTTAGACTCAATAGCTATAACATATGCGAATATTTCGAGGTTTTGCGACTAGCATTCCTACCCAAACCAATCCGTTCATCGCAGCTAAAACCGCCACCACCTCAGATCTAAATCAGGCCGCCTGGACCGATAAGATTGCAGCTGTATTGAATACAATGTTAGGCCGTTTAGAACCTCAAGGATTTCATAAGAAGATTGACGTAAACAATAGCCCTAATGTACAAGATATGCAGACCTGGATAATAACCTGTTAACTTTTTGAAATAGGGCGGACTCAAGCTCTAGAGGGAATGAAAAATGGCCGTTGGCACAGAAGCACTGTATGGAGAGGCAAAGGAGTCGCTTGAGCGAATTCAGAAGTTTGACGTGTCTACGCTTGTGCGTGAGTCCGAGCTAGGTAGTCGTCTAAATTTTGAAGATGCCATTGAGCCAGCGCAACTTCTTATTGATCTATATAAGCGGCTTTCATCTACGGCGTTACAAGACTTCCCAGATAGTGTTCTTACAATAATTCGTGATAACGCTAACAATCACTTTCAGCTCTTTTCGCAAGCTCTCGAATTTGACCCCGAACAACAAGATCCAAAAGGCATGCGGACGGCAATCTTGAGTAATATCTCAACAGCCTATCCGTCTGCGTTTCAAGCGCTGCATCCCTACATAGCATATTCGCTGCATCGCTCTGCTGATTTTCAAAGACTTGACGCAGATGCAAGAGCCACCTTGCAGTCAATTGAAGACAAAGCATCCAAAATATCAGAAGCGCTGGCGCAGCACGAAAAAGATGCGCAGGGCGTCCTGAATGAAATACGCAGGGTGGCCGCCGAGGAGGGGGTAACTAAGCAAGCATCCCATTTCAACGCTGAATATGAACACCACAAGGTCGAGGCGGAAAAGTGGCAAAAGTATTCCGTATGGCTTTCGGTTGGGCTCGGGTTATTTGCAACATTGTCGCTGTTTATTCATAAGATTCCGTTCTTGAAGCCTGAAACTACATACGATGCCGTTCAGTTGTCCATAAGTAAGTTCCTAATTTTCTTTGTGATAGCGTACATGCTATTCCTTTCAGCAAAGAACTTCCTGAATCACAAGCATAATGCAATCGTTAACAAGCATCGGCAAAATGCGTTAATGACTCACTCAGCATTGGTTGAAGCTTCCGGCAGTGAAGGAGTGAGGGATGCTGTGTTGCTTCAAGCAGCTATCTGCATTTTTTCCCCACAGTCTACGGGCTATGCCTCATCGGATTCGGATATTTCCAACCATAAGTCTGTGGTTGAAATTCTATCCAAGCCGGTAGCTCAAGCAATGAAAGAAGTTAGCTAATAAATCCAGCCGACAGCTAGCGCGCCGGCTGATTATGTCGTTGAGCGACTACTCGGGGACCATAACCTTCCATTGGTTTAAAAAGGGTGTGGGTGGCTTTTGGCCGTTGCCCACCCCTCAAAAAATTCTTTTAACCAAATTGGCTAACCCCTCCCACCTCAATAAACTCAACTCACCAACAACATCTTCCGCGCCTTAACCCCGTAGGCATCATCCGGCAAATCCGCCAGTTGCCGCAGCAATTGCGTGCCGGATTCCTGCTCGCCGTTTTGCTGTAAGGCCAGACCTAAATAGAATTGATATTTGCTGGACGCGCGCGCGGCCTCGCTTATAGCCTCCAGCTGCTCCAGCGCCGCGAGCGTATGCTGACCGGACAACAAAACCACCGCCAAATCAAGGCGCGAATCGTCATCGTCCGGATTATGTTCCAGCAAATGCTCGAACTGGGCGATGGCGACATCACGGTTACCCAGACTCAGGTTCACCAAGGCCAGATGCCGCAACGCATTGCTATCTTCCGGGTTAAGGGCCAGCGCGGTTTCCAACGCGTCGCGGGCGCTGCCCAGATCGTTACGCAGGAAACAGGTAATACCCAGTTGCGCCCAGGCTTCTTGATGTCTGTTGTCCAGTGCCAAAGCCTGCTGATAATGCTGCAAGGCCTCGGGCAGCCGTTGCTGAGCGGCCACGGCGATGCCCAGACGAGTATGCAGCTGCGGCGCGTTGGGTTGCAGTTTCAAGGCTCGGATCGCCGCATACTCGCCGCCCTGAAAGTCGCCGAGTAAGACTCTGATGCGGGCCAGATTGTCCCAAGCCGTGACGCTATCCGGATCGCATACCGTAGCCTGCTCCAGATGTGCCAAGCCCTCGCCGGCACGACCGGTATTCACCAGCACCTGACCGAGATTGCAATGCGCCATCGCCATATTCGGCTTCAACCGCAACGCGGTACGCAAATGCACTAAAGCCTCCGACCACTCTTGTCGCTGAGCCAGCACAAAACCCAGATTGTTATGCGCGCTGGCATTGTCAGCGTCCAATTCCAGCGCCGCCCGATACAAACGCGCCGCCTCGACCAGATTGCCGGCCTGATGGGCGATTACCCCTTCTCTGAGCAGATCGTTAAGCGCATTCATCAGGCTATCCTGGCAATCAAACCACTCAAAATGTCGCCCGGCGAAATGTCCGGCACCTCGAACTGCACGTCATCCAGCGATACATCGAAGGGTTGTCCTTCGTGATAATGCACCGGCAGGCTGATACCAAACTTGTAATCCGAACCAAATTGATACGAAGCCAGTTGCCAACGCTGATCGTACACGCTGAAGCCCAATGCAGTCACGGCTACGTAACCGGAAATATCAAAGGTAAAGCTGGGTTGCGCGGACACCGCCAGCTTGGCAGTCAAATCCAGGCCTGTGGCCGGCGTCCAATCCACATGCACCCCCGCCTCCGCCGCACCCTCAATACCCAGTTTGCCGCCTATCTCCAGGCCGCCGGTGGCGCTGGCGCCGGTAATGCCCAGACCGATACCGGCCCGCACCGCCAAGCGTAAGCCGGCGTCGGCCGGCACTTTGAGATGCGCGTCGCCGGTAATTTTGGTGTCTTGCTCGTGATCGGGATTGTAGGTCAAACCGATTTTCAATTGATCCAGGCTACCGGGGCCAATGCCTGCCGTCGCACTGAGATTGCCGCCCACTTCCGCGACGATACCCGGCACAATCGGCACTTGCGTGGCAACGGCAAACAGCGATTTGTTGATTTCCTTGCGCGGAAAGATCTCCAACGAACTGGGTAAACCCATTTCGCCGGACACGGTAATCTCGCCTTTCTCGTCTAATGTCAATCCAACCGTCGCTATTAACCAAGGCGCGGCAGTGACATCGACCGTGCCGCTGCCCCACACCTTGATCGGCTCGGCCTCGCCGCCACCTTCACCGACCACGGCTTTGGCATTCAAATCGATATTGCCGGCCAGCATGCTGCGTTTGTAATTGGCCGTGAGTTTGCCATTCAATAAGCCATCTTTATAATCCAGTTTGATTTTGGCGCTGGCGTCCAATCCGCTCAAATCGGGCTCAAGCTCACCACCGCCGCCCAAAGACCAGACATCGCCCTTCCGATCAGCAGCAATGTTCAGCTTGCCTCCCTTGATGCGTGGAATGGTGTCGGACAGCGTCGCCTCGCCGCCCAGGCTGATATTGCCGGTATCGTCGGCATGCGCGGACAGTTTGGCGCCTTTAAAGCCGGGCACGGAAACCTCGGCATCGCCGGCAAAATCGATGGCTTTTTTGGCATCGTCGTAAGCTAGGGTAAAACTGGCTTTTTTGATGCCTTTCAATGCGCCCGGCTTCAGGCCCAGCGTCCCGGAGGCTTTAATGCCTTTGGCGCTGTCATAGTCGATACGCCCCGCACCAGTGAACAGCTGTTTATCAAATTCCAGCTGGCCGGCCATCGCAAAGCCGCCGGCGGTGGCACTGCCTTCCAAAGAGCCTTTAGCCAGTTCGCCAATGTGAAACTCCACCAAGCCGGCGGCGGCAATCGGCGTGGCCGCGCCGGCACTCAGCGTCAGCGAACTGCTATCCAATTGGATAGGCCCTTTCATATCGAATTCATCGGTAGAAAAGGTTTTTGAAAAAACCAGATCGCCGCCCACCAACGCCACATCAACCGTCGTGCCAGCCAACAGCGGAATGCCGTCGATGGTTAAGACGCCGCCGCCGACGATATTGGCGCTGGCATCCATATCGGCATTGTTCAGCGCAATCGGACTCAAAGTCTTGGCTTTAAAGGCGTTGCGATAAGCCTCGGCTACCTGGCCGGGCGGAATATGGCATAGCGTCGGCGCACCGCTGCTGACAAAATTCAGCGTGGTATTCTGTGCATCGACTTTTTTGGTTTTGGGCATGGTCAGCGTCACCGTACCGCTGCCGGCGGTGCGGTTGAAGGTTCCACCTACCACCGACATGCCGCCCCAACTACCGGCGTCGAAAGTTTCGCTGCCGGGGTCGCCCTTCAAGGCGCTAACAAACATCACCCCGGCGCCGGGGCGCGGCAGCAGCCGCAATTTATCGTTGGCAAACAGATCGGGCGCATTGGATTTGGTGGCTTTTTCCAGAGGCTTCAGGTGCTCCATCTTGGTGACGCGGTCCGCCTGCCAACAGATGCCCGGATTGCCGCCAACGGCGCCCTCGAATTTCACTTCGTCGAAAATCAGCTTGTCCTGATAGCTGGTTTTGATGGCATCCAGCGCTGCCGACGCCGGATCTTTGGCTGCGGTAGCCGGTGCTGCGCCGCCTCCCGCGGCAGGGGCCGGCGCAGGCGCCGCAGCATTCGCAGTCGGTGCCGGTGCGGCTCCAGGGGCGGCTTTGCCGCGCCCCGGCAGCGGTTTGGAGAGGTTTTCCGGCAAATCACCACCACCTTCCACTTCGGGAGGAATGGCCGCGCGTATCGCCTTATCGATGGCATTTTTAATCTTGCTGCCCGAACTGCGATTGGCGCTGGCATCCAGTAATTGGAAGTTTTCCAGCTTGTCCGCATCGCCGCCCAATTGCAGTTCCAGAATATGATCGACATCGAACAGGTGCGGCGCGCCCTGGCTATTCCACCACGGCAGAATAGCCTGCTCTCGGATGTCGCTTTCGGAGCCGATCAGATAGCCTTGGCCGCCCCCCCCGGCTTTCAGCTTCAACGCATATTGCGTGCTGGCACCGTTGGTATCCGGCAAAGTGTTGTCGCTGCCGAGATAGGGTTTTAAATCCCAGCTGCCGGACGACGGTTTGATCTGCTTTTTCCAGTCGTCGATCTGGTTGGTACGCTCGTCGGCTTGTGGCAGTTTCCAATTGGTCAGGCCGCCGTATTTGGCGCTGAACTTTTCCTGCATGCCCGGTTTTTGCGGCAAAGTCAGCAGGGGCACATGCAATTCCCCACCCTTCAGCGTGCCTTTGCCGGCACTTTTCGCGCCACCCGATGCCGGAGTTGCGGCAGGAGCCGCCGGCGGCGCGCGCATCACACGTTGCACCCCGCCGCTTTGTTGCACCACATGGCTCAACTCGTGCGCCAACAGTTCGCGCCCGGCATCGGCTTCCGGCGCAAACTCGCCGGGCGCGAAGTACACATCGTTACCAACGGTAAAGGCGCGGGCATTGAGTTGCTTGCACAAATCCGCCGCTTCGGCATCGTTATGAATGGTCACCCCGGCAAAATCCGCACCAAGCTGTTGCTCCATCTCGCGCCGGATACTTTCCGGCAACGGCGCCCCCTTACCCCGGCTTTCCTCGATTCGCGCCTCCACCGACTGCTCGACTGTGTTTGCCGACGCGGCTGATTCGGTATCTTCAGGCTGTTCCACTGATTCGGAGGCAGCCCTGCGCAGGCGAGCTTGAGCGACCGTTTGCTCCTCGTCCGCCGGTTTGGATTTGCGTAACAAACGCGCGGCGGGCGTAGGTTGTTCGTCTGTTTTTTCCGGTCCTGCGACCTTGCGAAATAGCCGGGCAGCCTTGGGGGTTTCTTCTTCCTTGGCTTTACGGCTCAGCCGCTTGAGTTGATCCTCTTTTTTATCTTCGGTTTCCACAGAGCGCTGCGCGGCTGGGTTTTTCTTTTCCTCATCCGGCTTTTTCGCCCGGCGCACCGGTCTTTGCTCCTCTTCCGGCTTGGCTGCATCCGCCACAGCCCGGTTCAGCCGCCGCAGCAAGCGCTGAGCACTCGGCACCGGCTTGCTGGAAATCATCTCCTTATCTTCCTTCACCCCCGGCTGTTTGGCGGTTTTTTTGGCGCGGCTGACTTCCTGAGCTACTTGGTCGGCTTCCTTTTCTTCAGGGTCATGCGGCTGGCTGACCGACATCTTGCGTTGCAGATACGCCGGCTTGCGCTGCTTTTTCTCTTCATTGGGTTTGGGCGGCGCGCTGGTTTTGCGCTGCGGCGATTTTTTACGGAGTTTGGACGCCAGGGTTGCCATAAGCTAACTCCTTAACTGTTTTAACTGCGCCGGCGGATTGCGGCCAAGTTTTTGATATTCGCGCTGTAAAGCCGACAATAGGGTCTCAATGCCGATAGACTGATCCGCCGGACTGCAACCGGCAGCGGTCAACACCACATTCCTGATCTGGCCGCCGCTGATGTCGCAATAGCTGGCCAAGGTCTTGCACAAATCGTCGCTTGGGCTGCGTTGGCCGAAATGACTGCGCCATAAATCCAGACGCTCCTGAAACCCCGGCATTGGAAAATCCACAATCGCATCCAGCCGGCGAGTAAAGGCGTTGTCGATGCGCTCGCGGCTGTTGGTGGTCAGAATCGTGATGCCGGGGTGGTTTTCGATGCGGGTCAATAAAAAGTTGGTGAGCATATTGGCGTAACGCTCGCCACTTTGCTGGGCCTCGGTGCGGCGACCGAATAAGGAGTCGGCCTCGTCGAACAGTAGGATGGCATCGGCAGCGGCAGCCAAATCCAGCAAAAGGCCCAGATTTTTCTCGGATTCGCCGACATATTTGTTCATGATCGCCGCCAGATCCACGCGATACAGCGGCGCGCCCAGCGCGGTCGCGACATAACTGGCCGCCAGGGTTTTGCCGGTGCCGCTGTCGCCGACAAACAAGGCCCGCAGGCCGGCATTGCGCGAGGCCTGCAAGGTCACGCCCAAGGCTTCCCACAACGATTCGCGGCTGTGGGCGCGGGCGATGAAATCGTGCAGGTATTGTTCGACCAAGGGTGGAAACACCACTGCCTCGCGCTCGACCCGCCGCCTCACCGGCTCGGCCAATAATCGTAGGCGTTCCGCTCCCAAGTCACAACGGGCTTGGGCAATATGTTCGGCATTCAATACGCTGCGGCTTTGTTCTGCGCGCAGCACCGCATTGCGCGCCACTTTCTGGATCACCGGACCGCTCAGCAAGGCGCTGGCGGCACGGCGGGCCAATTCCGGATCGGCGAGATAACGCGCCCAAAGCTGGCGGCGCTCGGCTTCGTCGGGCACTCCCATTTCCAATTCCAGCAAATCCTGGCCGGATACCGCATCGGTCATACCCAACACAATTACGTGGGCAATATTGGGTTGTATTGCCGGCAACTGCCAGCTTTCGCCGGCCGAGACCTGCGCCTTGATAACCGGCAGCCAGCCGGCCAGTTGGCAGGCCAGCGGCAAGGCCGGCTGCTGTTGCCACAAATCGCTCGGCACTTCGATGGCCGTTAATCCCAACAAACCCGCCAGTTCGGCGGCCAAAGCCCGTCGGCCGCAGCCGCTGTTGCCGCGTATTGCCAAGCCGCGAACTTCGCCTTTCGCCAATAAGGTCGCCAAATGCGGTAATTGCTTGCGGATACGTTGCGGCAGCAATTCCCGGTCCGTAATCGCAATCACTCGGCATCCCGGCCAAATCGCCGGCCGGCCGCACAATACCGACCACAAGGCCGGCTCGATGCGCAATGGCCTGAGCGACAGCGGCCCACTTCCCTCCAGCAATAACACTTGCTGCTGCACCAACGGCGTAGCATGCAAATCCAGCGCATCCAGTGTGCCGGCACCGAATAATTCGTCCAGCATCGTTAGCGCCAGATGCACCGCGAGGCGGTTGCCGGGATTGGGTGCTTGCAACTCGCTCAGCGTCAAGGTCACCAGATAATCGGTCTCGGCGCTGCCAACTACGGCCAACAAAAAGGCTTGCGGCAAGTCGATATGTTGTTCGCGCAACCAATATCCAAACGGTCCGGGCAAGGCTTGTAACTGGGCGGCCGCGAGTTCGCGCATTTGTATCCAACTCGGCAGAACTTCCAGGTTTAACTGCCGGGCGGCTTGTTGCCGCAATTGCTCGGATAATTCGCTGTCGCCCGGCATCATCCGTTCCCAGAATTCTGCCAAACCGACCCGCACCAAGGCCGCCAGCGGTTGCTGCCGGTTAGGCGCTTGTAGATTTAGCGATTCGGCCAAGGGCTGCGGCGGCTTAGTCATAATGAAAACCCACGACTCGGCCCAGCCACGGCAGCCAGCCCGGATTGATGTCCAGCCCGGCCAGGCGCACGGGCAATCGGATCGCCGACATCGGCACGTACAAATCGATATGGCTGGGGCTATAGTGAATTTGCCCGGTGAGCGCCAACAACTCAGGCTGCCAAACCCCGGTCTTGCCGTACCAACGCTGCGCCAGACTCAAAACCTGCTCGCGCTCCGGCAACGGCGGCAATCGGCCCAGTTCGGCGCTATCTTCCAAGCCCAATTGCCGCGCGATGAAATCGACCAGCGCGTCGTCCTCGTGCAATTGCAATTCTTGCCCAAGCCGGTACAACCAGCCCCAGCCGCTAGGCAATGTTTCGGCATGTTCCAGCATCAAGCAGCGCATTTCCGGCCGGTTGAGCATATTCAATAAATACAGCAAGCCGCCTTGCCGGGTATGGAAGCCGGCAAATTCCAGGCCTGTGCTGGCCGGCTCTGGAAAAGAGTCCTGGGCAAGCGCCTTGGCAGGACGAGAATAGTCGGCCAATGCTAGGTTTGCAGCCATCGGCGTTTGCCGGACATCTTTGCCATCATGCTCGGCAAGGGGCTTGTGCGGTAATGCCGCCGGTATCTGCCGCTCGGTATCGGCATCCAGTTTCGGATTGGCCTCGCCGTCTGTTTGCGCTCGGGCTTGATGGGCTTGGTTAAGCGGCTGCGCTTGCAAAGGGGGTTTTACTTGCCGGCGATGGATCTGTTCCTTCGCGCTTACCGGCTTGGGCTTGGACTTGGGCTCACCAATCGTCTGTGCTTTTTTGGCGTTCAGCATATCCGCAAAACGGGAGGATAGAACAGCCAGCAGCCTAGCCGGCTGTTGTTGCAACAACAACGGTGCCAGGTCTTGGCCGATCAGTAATAAAGCCAATTGATAGCGGCCGTCGGCAGCATCCAGCTCTTGCAATAGCGGTCGCCAAAGCGCCAGCAATCCGGGCCGTAGCGTCAGTTGCTCAGCCCACGTCTGGTCATCGGAGGAGGATCGCTTGTCTGCGTTATCGATTTCAGAACCATGCAGTTCGGCGATTTCCAAAACAGACGGCAAGCGAAAACCACTCATTCCGGCCAGTTCAACCGCCAATTGCCAAGCATCGCTGTCTGTCAGACTCAAGCAGACGGCGGCTAATTTTTCTCGTTGCGCCAATCGGGCACAAACCGCCGGCAGTAAAGTCAGATGTTCGGACACTATCCCGGATATAGCCCGCGACACCGGCAAATCAAACCAATGCGCCCAGCGTCGCCAATACCAATATAAGCCGGCGCGGCCGCGCAGCAGATCCGTCAGCAAAGCCGCCAACAGCTCGGCCAGGCTGGCAAAGCGCATCACCTGTTCGGGATTGTTGCTTTGTGTTAAGTACTGCCGGGTTTGCTCGAGCAAATGCAGAGGCAGTTGCCGCGCCGCACCGCTGACTTGCAGGCGGCGAATAAACACCCAGTTGTCCTGCCCGGCTTGCGGCCAATCCGCACTTTGCAAACTGTCGCGCATGCCGTCCGCCGTCCGCTGTTGTCGGGCCCGGACGGTCAGACGGTGTATCGCAACGGTGTCGGCGGCCAGCTTGGTCATAACCGCAATTTACAAGCGCTGCTGCGTCAGCTTGTTCGCCACGACGCTAAAGCGGGTGTTGATCTTCACGCCACTTTGCAGCATATCGACGATGGTGACCTGGGTGCTTTGCGGACTGTGATCTTCCACCGCCAGCACCGCCACGACGCGCTGCTCGGTATCCAGCAATTGCAGCCGGGTGCCCGGCAACGGCGGCCGGTTCAACTTGACCTGCAAGCGTTCACCTATCGCTGCCAAGCGCGGCGGCACATGCACATTCCCGCGAATGATTTCCTGCGGATCGCCCAAGGAAGCATGAATCAGCACGGCCCGTATCATATTGCGCATCGCGCTGCGGCTGGCGGCGGAGGCATCGCGGTCCAATTGCCGGAACCACCAGGCGATTAATTCCGATACGGTACGGGCAGCGTTGAAATCGTCGGCTTCCGCTCTATCCATGCCCGGCCACCAGGACACGTCTTCGACGCGAATCTGGTCGTCTTCGGCCAGTTGTCCCCACTGCAAACGTAAGGACGGCGGCAACAGATTGAGTTTTTCCAGCAAACAAAACTGGCAGTGCTCCAACTGCTCGCGCAATTCGTGGGCTGGTTTGCGCAGCGGTCCGGCAGCGCCGGCCAGGTCTGCCAAGGCCAACACTTTGGCGGCCGCGGCCTGGGTTTGCAAACTGCTGGCGGTAAAAGCCGGCAAGCTGAAACCGGCCCACTGCTGCATGACAATCTGGGTTTGCAGATGCACGGTTTGCAGGCGGGCCTGCAAGGTATCAGTATTGGCCGGCGTCAACAGGCTGGCGGGTCTAGCTTTGAAGCGGGCCTGGCGCTGTTGTCCCAGATAATCGAATTGCTGAAACGGCGGCAGCTTGGGCCGCAACGGTTTTAAGCCGGCCCAGTCGTCCATCGGTATCTCGCAGATTGCCGCAAAAAACGGGTCCAGCGCCGCCGGCAAATCCACCTCTTCTTCCCAATCGCAGCCGGGGACGATGTCATTGCGGCTGCCATATCGCAAAGCCAGCGGATCGGCCAAGGCAGCGCTGACCGGCGTACCGCGCACTCTGACGTAATACAAACCGCGCAAGGCCTTGGTCAAAATTCGGGTGCGTTCGTTATTCAAAGCCCAGACCTGCCGCCAATCTTCGTCCAGCAAGCGCTGCGCGACGCCGTAGTCGCCGAGTTGTTCGACGCGGAATCTGTCCATGCCTTCCAGGGCTTCCCGCGCCACCCGGATCAAACCGGCCAGTTTGTCGATCTGCGCCAGCTTGTTGGCTTGTTCGCGTAACTTGCCTTGCAGTTTGCGTTCGATATTGTTGTAACGCGCCTCGAAAATCGCGATCCATTGCGTCAAAATCCGCCCGGCTTTGAACAAGGCATGGTAGCGATATTGGGTTTTTAACAGGCTGGAGCGCTGCGGATTGTTCGGGGCGTTTTTGTCGGCCAGGTTGTCCAACACCGCCGGCGACTCCAGTTTGCCGCTGCGCTCAAAAGGATTGGTGGCATTGGCGCCGGCCTGATCGTCTTCCACCACGCCGATTCTTTCCATCTGCTTGCGCAAGGTAGCGGCGTCGGTGGGGTCGAATAAATCGGTCAGCGTGGCCAGCAATTCCTTCATCCCGTAATAAGCTTTGGCATATTCGTTGATTTCGGGGCTGATATGATCGATCACCCCAAACCGGTATTCCTTGGCTTCGAAAGCCGGCTTGCTGACCGCTTCCTTGGTAATCCGCGACAACATATCCAGGCGGTTTTTGTTGATGCCCAATTCAAACGCCGAATAGGTTTGCGGCTTGCTGGTCAATAAAAACGCCGACTTGGACACCGATGATGTGGAGGCCAGCGCGTTACTCAATAAGTTGTTGCTCAAGGCACTGCTGGCGCTGATTTTCGGCGCAGCCATCTGACTGATCGCGCTATTGAATAAGCCGGCGGACGCCGTGGCAAACACGGCTTTCGGCGCATTGCTGACCACGCTCTCCGTGCTGACCGCTTTGTCGACGTTATTGGGAATATCGGTGGCATTCAGATTGGCGTAAGGCAACCAGCGCGCGACCTGTAACCCGGTGCCGTCGCCGGCCACGCCGCCGGCCAGCGCAGCCAAGGCCACGGTTTGCGAATCCAGTTGCTGGCGCTGTAACAATAAAAAGTCGCGGGTTTTCTCGACCCGGCTGCGGATGGCGCGAATCTGGTTTTCAATAGCTTCCAGTTCCACCAAGGCCACCGCGTACTGCACCACCAAGCCATCGTCGCTGGGCAAGGCTATCGGCGGCGGATTGCCGTCTGCGCCCAGCCAGTTACTATAGAAATTGGGTAAGGCCGGCACACCTTTGCTATAGGGATAGGGCGTACCGGGATTTTGCGGGTCTTGTTGTTCGTTGTTGGCGCGGGCGATGACTTTCTCGAAAATCGTCAGAGGCAAGGCCGGCGGCGTTTCCGGTTTGGGCAAATCCAGATTTTTGAATTGCGCCGGATCGAGCACCGCATGCTCTATCACGCCTATGCCGCCAGCCAGAGGCTGCGTGTTGGACGGCTCAACGAAATACAAGGCATCGAATTGTTGGCGCCATTTGCGCCAGGCTTCGTAAGCGCGCATGTAAAACCGGAAAATATCGCTTTCCAGCACGCTGTCGGTTTGCGGAATATCCAATAGATTGGGCCGGTAATCAGGCTCGTTCACTGCGAGCAACAGTCTAATCTTGTCGCCGGCCGGTTGACGCAAATCAATGACTCGGCGCGCGATATGGCCGTTCAACAGCTCGATCACCGCTTCTTCCGGGACCGGCACCATGTCTATGCCCAGATGCGTCGGCAGCCACAACAGATTCGGTGCCGGCGCGGCCGGATTTTGCAGCCAGTCCAGCGGCAATTGGCCGGCGGCCGGCAGAAAATCCAGATGCAGATTGTCGTGCAGGAACTGCGGCAACGGAATCCCGGCATTAGCCGGCAAACCAGCGGCCTGCATGACTCGCCGCATCGCCGCGCCGCTTTGATTGAGTAGCACACGGTAACCGCTGTTCGGCACGGCTTCGTAGCGCCCCGCTTCTTGGGACAGCCAGGCGATGCGGTAGCTGGCATCCTCATTGCTCACCACCGCCAGCAAGGCCAGCGGCACGGCATGGCCCAACTTGGCCATGAAGCCGGCATCGACCCGGTCGGCGGCTACCCAGTTTTCAATGCGTTCGCGGGGCCAAGTATTGACGGCGGCGTCGCTGATATTGATACGTTGCAAGGCCAGACTGCCGGCCAATACCCGTTGGGTGTCACGGGTCGGGTCCAACTCGGTGCGCTGACACGGATCGACGCCCGGCCCGTCGATTTCCCGGTCGCCGCGGGTCAGCATCAGATAATAAACACCGACCGCGCTGGTGACCTGGTTGCGGATTAGGTAGGCGTCGATCAAATCCTGCCACTCGGCACGTAGCGGATAGTAAAGACCCAGTGCCTGGCCATTGGCCGCCAGAGCTAAGCCGGCGCTGACGCTAAAGCCTGGTTCAGCTATGCCGTTCGGCCCCAATTGTAAATCCAGGCCATGGACGATGCCGGCTGTTCTGCCCTGCAACACGGTAGCCAGCCGCGCGTCGGCATAGGCCTGTTCGCGGTCGAACTCTTCCTCGCCCAGATGCCGGCCGGGGAACATGTGCACCCGCTGCAAGCTGCGGGAGCTGGCGATGGGGTTATGCAGCAGGATCATGAACATGATGGCTACTCCTTACTCTTCTTTCCATATCTGTTGGGGAAATTTTGTTTGCATAAACCTTCCCCGACTTGGAACACCTTTTATTGTGTCGCTATCGCGACGGATGTTGTTGATGTCGGTTCTCGGACCGACAGCCGAGATACTTTTCTTTGCTTGTCCAAAGAAAAGTATCCAAAAGAAAAGACACCCGAATGCCGCTTATCCCCTGTGCTCCTCGCTTTTGAACGGGGTTGCCGAAAGGGGCTCCTGCCCCTTCGTCAACGCGATGCATCCATGCATCGCCCCTTCGGGCTGATCCGTTCAAAAGCTCCGGTGCTCGGCGCGGCATACGGGATAAAACTCGTCTCCAACTCGAAGCTATTGAGTACTCATAAAAAGTCGAAACAATCCCCTCTCCCTCCGGGAGAGGGCTAGGGTGAGGGGATATAAAACCGCCAATTTCCCCATCCTCTGAAAGCATTGCAAAGCAACTAAATCTTTCTTAATCCCCATCACGGCACCAACGCAGCCCATTGCCCGATTAAACCATTCTCCAAACCCCACGCAGGCTGCGGGTTCCGCGACGGCACTTAATCGTGCCTACCGTACAAAACCGGCATTTCCCAAACCCGCTCCCAAAATTTCATCTCCTCACCCCAACAGCGCGTTCCATTGACCGATCAACGCATTATCCAAACCTAATCCTGCACCGCTTTCGCCAACCCAGGCGCCGGTGGTTTGGTTGGCTGGCTTGGCCCGCACTCCTGCCACAAATGCTTCGAGATTGTTAGCCGCGGCCAGTTGTTGCAGGGTTTGCCAGATTACCGCGTCGTATTGGCGTTCCACCAACAGCAAGATGCGTTGGCTGGCGGCGACCAATGTTGATTCATTGAAGGACGCCACCAACGCCGCTAAGGCCGCACGGCCGGCGTCGTCGCTGGGGGGGCGCAGTTCGGCCAGCATCGGGTAATTCACCCGTTTCAAGAACACGTTGTCCTCGTCGTCGATCAAACCGCCACCATCGGCCGGACCACCCACCACTTCGGGCGGCATCGGTAAGGCAGTACCAAGCGCTAACACGATGCCGCTAATCGAAGTTTCGGCGGCTCTGCTGGGGCGGCGCACGTACAACGGCGCGTTGCTGCCGAAGCGGTCCCAGATGGCTTGCCAAGCGGCCTGGTCGGTATCCAGTGCATGCACCGGCCTGACCGGATATAGCTTGAGGCGCAGCAAATCCAGTTGCGGCAGCAGGCGTTTATTCGGATCGAAATTGCGCTCCAGTTGCGCGGCATAATGGCCGTAATCCAGATTGGACAAAGGCACCAGTACGACGATGTCCACCGGCTCGCCGTTGCTTAAATCAATAGGCGGCAAAGCCAGGGATTCGGCGCGAATCTGTTCCACGTCCGATTGCCGTAAAGGCGCGATAGCAACCTGGTAGTTTTCCGGAAAATAACCTTGCCGACCGTTGACCGGATCGACCGCTTCCTTGGGCAGAGTGCCGACCGGCGGTAGCAAGGAAAAATAATCGCTGGCATGAAAATCGCCGGTCAGGCCACCGCTGCGACGGTTGCTTAGTATGTCGGTTAATAAGGCCTCGTACTGCCGCGACAAATCGCTTTGCAATGCGTCTATGCCCGGCTTGGCGCGCAAGGGATGGCGCAACAATTGCGCATCCAGCCATTGCGGCGCGCCTTCTTGAATCGCCACCAAACCCAGTGCCACCGCGTCTTCCGGCAATAAGCCGTGCAATTGATCATCGCCGAGCAACTCTCTCATCAAACGTGCCCGAATTTGCAAAGGGCTTTGTTGCGGCAGCGGAATCGGCAAAGGCACCAGGCCCATCTGCACCGACTCGGTGATCATCGCGTATTGAAAGCCGCGCTTGGCGCTCAAATCCTTCGGAAACACTTCGGCAATGTCGGTGCCGACATCGACATAACGCAGCACGACGGCGTACAAACCCCGGTTCAGATTGGAAAAATTGCCCTCATTCAAGCCGCTGATCAAGGCCCGGTCGCGCAGATTAACGATCAGCCGGCTACCCAGCTCCAGAACCCGGCCTGCCGGCGTCATTGCCAAACCCGGTTCCAAAGTCAGCAAACCGGTGAAGCGGTCGAAGCTCAAGGCCAAACCGCCGACGATGCCGCTGCCCAGCACCCGGCCCAGCTCGCGCAAGCGCTGATCCAGATAGATTTGATCGCGGGTCAAGTCTTCGGCGGTCAGCAAGCGGCCGTCGAAATAATGGCTGCGGGTCAAGCGCGGATCGATGTCGGCGACCTGATCCAGCGCCAGCCCGGCGGCAATCGGATTACCGAGAGGTTGAAATAAAATTTCGCTCATAGTCCCTCCATGATCAGGGCTGGCGCGCCAGCCAGGCCAATTGGCTGGCGGTGGCCAGGAACGGCCGCACCAAGTTGTTGATCGAGATTAATTGCGGGTTGACCAAAATCGCGTTGATGTCGGCGACGCTGATGCTGATCCTGGCCAGCAGCAAGCGGGCGCCCTCCTCCAACTCGTCTTGCAGTTGTTGGGGATTAACGCCGTTGCCATCCAGCGCGTGCAGCAAACGGGCATGCAGCGCCAGTTGCGCACCGGCCTGAGAGTTATCGTTTTGCACTTGCTGCAACAAGGCTTGTTCGGCGGCCGACAGTGCCGGCATCGCCGCCGGCAGCCCCTGATGGCAAGCCCAAGGTTGATAATCATCGTCTGCCGCTGGCGGCGGCAATTCCGGAATCAATTCCAGACGCACGCTGTCAGCGGTACGGCTGGGTTGCACGGCGTCGGTACTGAGATTGAGCTTGCGCGCCAGCACCGGCTGCATCGCCACCGGACAATCTTTTTGCCGCACGCAGATTTTCAGCCAAAGCAGATTATCGGCGTCGCTGTATCCTTCGCGCAGATGGCTCTCGGTTTGCGCCGCCAGCCAATCGCCGAGATTGATGCAGTAAGGTTCGTGAATCAGCACTTCGCGGCCCAGACCGTCGATGCCGATGCCGGGACTAACCAGCAAGCGCACGGTTAGATTGTCGGAGTTGTTGGGATGCGTGGCCGGCGCCATGCTCACCGCCATGCCCGCTAGCGTGCCATAACCTTGCAGCCAGTATTGATGGCGGGTCAGGCGGCGGCGATGGTAGGCCTGCTCGTCGCGGGTTGCTTCCAGACCCAGCATCATCCCGGCCTCGTAAGCCACGCGGCGCAATGGTTCGGACATACTGGCGTCCTGTTCCAGAGTGGTGAAATCGTCTAGGGTATCCATACGGCCTCCGTGTGTGGTGCCCAATAGGAAATGCCAAAATCTCGGAATCCGGCAGCATAAATCCCCTCGCCCTCCGGGAGAGGATAGGGTGAGGGGCTAAAAACAGCTGGATCACATTGCTCGAGCCCCCTCACCCCAACCCTCTCCCGCGAGGAGAGGGAGCTTCTTCCCCAGCCTCTGACAGGAACCGGAATCCGCCAAGCCGGTTGCGCCGAACCAGTCGAAGGACTCAGCCCAAAGGAGATCAACGTGATAGACAGGACCGGGTTGTTAACCACCCCAGGAAAACCGCTAAGCCTGTGCATTGATGTCCTCCGGTGAAAATGCCGCCGGGTTTTTCAAGATCCCCTCGCGGCCCAGATAAGTGTCATCCAGCGTGACGCGGCGGAACGGCGGCGCGGTTTCGATGAAGGTATCCATGCCCAGCAGCGGCGCGATACCCAGCACAAAGGGATGTTCGGTTTCGATGATCCGGTATTGCAGGTGCGCCGGCAGTTGCTCCGTCAAAATGTCTTCGACGGCAGTGCGCAAACTCACCGCCCGCCCGTGCAGCAAGATACTGACCTGGTGCGCGTATTCTTCAAAAAACGCTTTGACCTGGGCCGCTTCGTCAACTGTCGCCAGCTCCGGGGCGAACAGTGCCAGAAATTGCCGGGCATCGCTTTCCGACAGAATCAGGCTGTCGCCGATGAT
Organism: Methylomonas sp. PHL2-19; assembly: GCF_059331595.1. Taxonomy (NCBI): domain Bacteria; kingdom Pseudomonadati; phylum Pseudomonadota; class Gammaproteobacteria; order Methylococcales; family Methylococcaceae; genus Methylomonas; species Methylomonas sp. PHL2-19. The sequence goes on along the minus strand of NZ_CP196839.1, from coordinate 1,168,636 downwards.
GCTGTTACCGCTCATGCCGGTGCCCAAAGTTAACGGGTGATCGCCGTCGTCCATGTCTATGCCCAAGATCGTCGCCATGGTCCGCCGCAAGCGGAAATTCTCTAAAACCACGATTTCGCCGCGCTGCACACCGCCGTCGCTGACGATGTCCAAAGCTAAATTTAACCCCGCCAACGTGCCTTTGTATTGTTGAATCAAAGTCAAGTCCCGTAGCCAGCGCCGCTGCCGGGCTTCCGGCCAGTGGCTCGGCAGCTGACCACCTACGGCCTCGGCCAACCAAGGCAAGTTAGCGGCAGGCGTTGCCTCGGGCGCCAGCAACTGCTCGCTGGCGGCAATCCGGCCTTCCAAGGGGGTCAATACCCCTTCGAAGGCTGCCAGCAAACGCTCTCGAACGTCGGCGCCATTGGCCGGGCCTGTGGTTTGATCGGAATCGTAACTAAGTTCCTGCCGGTAAAATTCCGGAAAATAAGCTTCCTGGTAGGAAAAGCGCGGGTAATAGACTCTGATGGCGTGCAAGGCCGGACTTTGCCGGCCGTCGCCGCGCAAAGTCACTTGAATTTGCAGATAGCGCCCGCGCAACTGCCGCACCCGACCGGAAGGCTGTTGCAACAAAATCTCGAATAAACCGCTAGTGCCGGCTTGCTGGCCGGCCAGACTTGCCGCGAACGGCAATTCGGACGGTAGCGGATTCCACAGTGGCGCGGGTTGCTCGATGGGCTTGGGCCGCACCGCCTGCCGGCTGGCAAATACCCGCACCGCAATCTGAATATCGCAGCCCGGCGGGATGCAGGCATCCAAATACAGCCGGTGCCATTGCGTATCGACTTGGCCGGAATCCAGTTCGTGTAACAAGGCCGTGCCTTCCAGAAAAAACTGCGGGCGGCGCAAGGCATGCAACTCTCTGGGGCGCGGAGCTATCGCCGGAAAATCCGCATCGGCCTCGGCTTGATAACGCAACTGGCCGTCGGCGCTGCTGACAAAACGCGGTACGCTCTGCGACAACATTGGATATCGCTCGAGGAGCAAGCGGGCTTGGCCGGTGTTGGTTGCGCTATCCCAATGCAGCGTCAACACCGGGCAATCGCGTTGCGTGAAATTCGCATCATCCGCCGTGCGCGGCACCAAAGCCGCCAGCCGGCCGCTGTCGGGTAAAGCCGAATCGGCAGCTAGAGCCAGATCGATAGCGAAAGGCAATTCCGCCGGACAGGCGTAGGCTTTGAATGGCGCATCGGCTAATGCCGATAAAGGCCGCGTCACTATGGCCTGCACCCCCATACCGTCGTGACACAAGATAAAAATCTGCTGCAAATCGCAACATAGCGCCAGCGCTTGCAGCCCATCAGGCAAGGCTTGCTGCCAGATGCGGGTTAACGGATGCGGATTGGCCTGCTCGGGTTCGAAGCGCACCGGTTGCGGCGTGTACGGCAAGGGCAGCGGTTCACCGCTACACAACATCAAACCGGAATTGCTGATTAGCCAGATGCGCTGATCCGCGTCGATACAGGCGCGTAGCGGCATTTGCGACTCAGCATCTTCGCCTTCGGCATTGCCCCATTCGCAAAAGGCTTGCCAGCGCCGGGCCAGATGAAACAACAGCAAACCATGCTGATTAACCCCGTCGCTGAACGGCAAAGCCAATCTGCCGTCGCCGGCCGGTTGCCCGAAGCCCGGCTTGCCGCCGGCCGCGACCGACGCGAACGCCATGTCGGTAAAGCGGCCCTGTGGCGCGACAACATCCTGCAATTCATTGTCCTGCAAGCTTAGATAGCCACGGCCACTGTTAAATTCGACACGCGCACCGTCGGCACTCAAACGACCGATCTGATTAAAACTGTCCAAAGCCAGCGGCGCGCTGTTCTGCCACGCCAGCAAAGCCGCCGCCGGATCGGCGGCCGGCAAGCGCAAAACCTGATTTTGCGCCAGCGTCAGCGCCTGCAAACCGGCATTCCAGTTCAAATGACTGGAACCCTGTTCGAAATCAGCTTGGCCTTTCAGTAAAAAATACGGGGTGTTGTTGACGTCCATCGCTCGCCCTCAACAAATGTCCGGTATCACCGGCACCGCGACGCCCAGACTGTCGTCCGGGGTTTGGCCTTCCAGCAAGCCGATGCCGTCCGGCAAGGCCGGCGTGCCGGAACCTCCGTCAGCGCGCACCCCCAACAGCTCGGGCAACTGATATTTAGTCAGGCTGATCGTTTCGTCGGCTGGCAAGCGGCGCCAGCCATTGCTGCCGCGTTGAAACAGACTCAAGCTATTCACGGCCTGCACCCCGGCCACCCGTGCTGCTTGAGTCAATAATTCGTTGGCGCGCACCGCACCGCCCAAGGGCCACCCAGCACCGCGCGCGCCGCCGGGCGCCAGAGGCCAAAGATATTCCAATAAAGCCTGCTGCACTTCGCGCAGGGTCTGTTGCTCGGTTTCAATGTCCCGCACCTGCACTTTCACGCTGATGGCAATCGGCACAAACTCAGGGCTTAACACATACAGCTCGGTGCCGACCATGGTCCGCTGCAATAAGTAGGCAAACACGTCCTTCAACAAGCCCTGATTGGGCTTGGGCGTGTGACCCAAAGCCGGTTCGGCTGGCGGCAGCACGAATACGCTGACCACGCCCGGCACGCCGTCGCGCGCCGCGCGGATGCTGGCGCCGGGCAGAAAACCGACCAATACTTCGGCGCGGGCCACCGGATTAAGCGGATTGGCCTCGGTAATGATTTTGAAATCCTGCTGCGTCACCGCCCGGTTGCGGTGCGTCAAGAACTGCGGGATGCGTTTTTCGGCCTGTTCGACGGTTTCCGCATCCAAACCACCTTGCAAGGGCCATTCATGGCGAATTTTATAGCGCGAGCTGCCGTTGACCACCTCCTTGATGGTGCCCGCGGGCAAATTGCCGGCGCTGCCGCCGCCAAACAGATATGCCGCAATCCGAATCCGGCTTCCCGACGGCGGCCGGCGGCCGATCGTACCGTCACCAAAGTAGACATAGCCGGACTGCGGATTTAGCCGATACACTCTGGCATCTGCGGCTTGACCGGCCAGAAAGGCCACCTGTTGCCAACGCACCCAGGCACCATTTTCCTCGACATCCAGTTGCAAGGTCGCCGCCTCGATATTCTGATCCGGCAATACCACCACCTGATCGGGCTGGCCGGTACCCATACCCACCAGCAAATCCTGCTGCAAGCCTTGCGCAAGCACATCGACGGCGTTCAATCCCAGGTAGCCCAGTTGTAACGTGGGATGTTCCGGACAACGTAAGCGCAACCAAAACGCCACCCGACCGGCTTCGACTTGATCGGCCAATTCCGGCGGCCTATCGCCGACACCGCTGAACATCGGATCGGTCGGTACAAACGCCTGAAACAGCGCCGGATTTTTGGGTAAGCGCAAGCGGACCACACCGGTTTGCCGGCCGCCTTTGGAGCTGTCGGCCAGCACATCCAAGGGTAGATAAATCGTTTCGCCGGCCTCGCCGGTGGACACCAGCTCCCAGATTAGCTTGCGCGGATTCAGTTCGTTGATCGCGTCGCCGTCCAAATTGTCGGCGGGCGCGATGCCGATATTGAAGGCCACGCCGGCCAGATGGCTGCGCAGCAAGGCAATCTGGCCTTCCAGCTGCCGGGGGGCGATGCAGGCCAGGTAAAAGCTGCGATCCAGACTACCGGTCAAATCCAGCACTTCCTTAACCGGCTGGAAGCGGCGCGGTTGAAACGGCTCGGGACGTTGGCCGTTGCGCAATCCGTACTGTTCCTGCAAATCCTGCAAGGTCAAACCCAGCGCGGCCAGATCGGCAGCCTCCAACTTCTGTTTGATCAACACTTGTAAGCTCAGGCAGGTGGGTTGCAATTCGCCGACCGCCGTCAAAATCTGTTTACCGGCCCGCAACTGGCTGCCGTCCGCCAATAATGCCGCCGGCAACACGCTGGTGGGCCCGGCGTCAACGCTGACGATGCCCTTGGCCGGCCGGGCGGCGCGCACCGGAATTTGCAATAAATTTAAAAACACCCGGCGCTGGCGTTCCGGAATTAAGTTGGCGCGGTACAAAATGGTTTCGGTCAGCCAGGCGAACAAATCCACAAAGCTGTTGAGCGGGTCGCCGGGGGCAATCTGCGCCAGTTCCGGCAAATGGCTGGCCAGCCGGGCCTTGGCCTCGGCAACCAGGTCGTCGAAGCGTCTGTCGTCTAAATTCGGTACCGGTAATGGCATAGCGGCCTCTCTTGCAGCCTCAAGCCGGCAGGCTCAGGTTTAGCGTGAATCCCAGTTCCGCCGGACGCTGACTGTTACGCAGCCGGTAGCGGATATTGATATGCACATCGGCGACGCTGGCCGGACTGGCTTGCACTTGCACTTCGTCGATTTCCACTCTAGGCTCCCAGGTCTCCAGCGATTTGCGCACCACAGCCGCGATCAAATGCCGGGTGGTTTCGTTATTGGGTTGATGTACGAAGTTTAATAAACCGGCACCGAAATTTGGCCGTTGCAAACGCTCGCCGGGCCGGGTCAGCAGGATGTTCAGCATCACCTCGCGGATGCTCTGATCGTCGCGGGTCCAGCTCAGTCGCCCGTCGGCGTCGATATTTCCCAGGGGCCAACTCAAAATTTCCGGTACCGGCGTACGCATCCTTAATCTCCTTTGATTTTTGGAAACGGCAGGCAAATCCGTACCCACGGCAGCCAGAAAAACACGATGTTCAGCAGCGAGATCATGATCATCAGCAAAATCATCGCCACCAGCGTAATCACCGGCAGGCTGAACGAACAAATCCATTGAATGCCAAAATCCGGACCGGAAGTATCCTTTACCGTGTCTTCGCTGGCGCCCTTATTTAATTTCAGTTTGTTCATTAAATCGAAGGTATCAGCGGGCGTGATCATCGCCGCGCCCTTGGCCAGACCACGGCGCAGATCGGCCAACGACGGCATCTGGATCAAGGCCGGTCGGCTGGCATCCGGATCGAAGGGCGCAGCGACCCGAAACGGTATGCTGCGGGTGTCGGCATTGGCCCATTGAATCTGTTCCTGGCCGAGCTGGTTTTTGGCGCGCACAAAAGCCACTACTTGATAAACATCGCCGGCATTTTGCGCGAATTTTGGCAAGGGGATTTCCTTGACCTTATTCAAGGCTTGGTCGCTAAGGCGTTGCCCCAACAGCACGCGGATTTCCTGGGCATCGGCGGCCAGCAGCAACAGCGTCAGATTGAGATTGCCGACGCCATTGGCATTCGGCAAGGCCGGTAATGCCGCCAGTTTGTCGAGCCCGCCGACCGCGTCTATCGCCTGCTCTTGCTGAATCAGCCAACGCACCAGCGGGTTATCCCCGCCCAATGCAAAACAGGCTTGTAGATAGCTATAAAAGGTTTGCTGCCGATAAGGTGCGAACAAGCCCTGGCTGGTTTCGGTGTAGGCTCGGCCTTGCAAACCCGCCGGCAGTTTGGCTTCGTCGTACAGCCACAGTTGCTGCGCTTTATTTTCCAGCGCGGCATTCTCGGCAATGCCGGCTTCGCCGAGGTGATAACGGTTGACCAACATTCTCAGCAGTTCAAAAAAGCCTTTGCTGGGCAGGCCTTGCGCCAACGGCTTGCTGTGTTCGTTTAGCCAGGTTTGATTTAGCGGCTGCCGATAACCGAACGGCCACGGCAACATCGCCGACGCGATGCTGGCGGTTTGCGCTTGATCGGTACTGTCAAACGCCTGGCTGACATCGCGCAGATAATAAAAACCGCCGAGCGGCAAATAACCGAACAACAGCGTATGGGTTTTACGCTTGGCATCGCTGGTTTTTAACACATGCAAGGGATGCACTTCCTCGCCGCTATAGGCCGCCTGATCATCGCGTTTGTGCAGCACGCCGTTGGCACACAACCGGCGGTGCAAATCAGGGTCACGCAGCTCGCTGGGTGCGTCCTGCCAACCCAAAGCTTCGCCGTCTTCCAGCATCCAGGCCTGCTCGCGGCCGCCGCTCAGTCGGCGAATCACGAAACCGGCCGAGCTGATTTTTTGCTGATCCAGCGCCGGCTCGCCGAAGCGGTCGCAAACCACTTCGCAACTGACGATATGAAAGGCCCGATGCAGCGGTAGGCGCAGCACCGGCTGCTGGCCATGGCGACTGTGACGTTCCTCCTGCTGCCAGTCGCTGAACTGCGGCAAATCGAACTGGCGACGCTGCATGTCCTGCTTGAAGCGGTTGATAAACTCCGCATCCAGATAACGATGCAAGCCGCATTGCCCGCCCTCCTGATAAAACGGCGGTTTTAATTTAATCGGATGCAGGGCTTGTTCGATTTTCATAATCCCTTACCAAATATTGCCGGCGCCCGGCGTGTAGGAACTGCCCACCACCGAAGTGGCGATCACCGTATCGGCTTGCACCACGCCGCTGAATTTGGACATGCTGGCATTCACCGTCACCATGCTGGCGTTGATGGTCACCGTGCTGGCATCGACCGTGACGCTGCCGCTGCTGCGCACCGCAATACCGCTGCTGTTGAGCGTAACGCTCTGGTCGGCGCGCTCGATAACGATTTCCCCGCCGCCGGCTTCGTCTATCGAAATCTTGTAACCGGAGCGGGTACGCAACTCCACTTTCGGGCCGCTACCGTCATCGAAATCCAACACGGTTTCCTGCGGCGTACGGATCACGTAATGATCTTCCTGCGGATCGGCCTCTGCCGGCGCGCTGCCGCTACCGGCCCAGACGCTGCCCAGCACCAGCGGCATTTCCGGCGTGATGAAGGCCAGCACCACTATTTCTTCCAGGCGCGGCACGAAACTGGCGCCGTAACCCTGGCCGGCGGACGGCGCGACAACCCCGGCCCATAATTCCATCTGCGTCGCCAGCAAGCGCACCTTGATTCGGCCACGGCTGTCCGGGTCCGCGTTATCAGTGACTTGCCCAAGTTGCAAACTGTGCAGATTACCCAAGGCGTGACTGTTCATGACTGCCACCCGCCTTTATTGACTTTAAGATGCGTTTCGAAACCGCTGTTGTTATCGAAGCGGTGCACGCAATGCACAATCTGGTAGCGGCCTTTCAGGCGCGGCGATACGCCGTCCAACTCGATCTCGCGGCCGGGTTTTAGGCTGGCCTCGCCTTGGCAAACAATTTCGCCGTGAATAAAGCGTTTGGCTTGGCGTTTGAATGCGGCCTTGGCATAGGCTTCGGCTTCGCTGCTGGTGCCTGGAAAGGGATGCGGGACAATTTCCGCTCCGGGCCAGCTCAGGTTGCCTAAAGCCGCTGCCGCGCTGGTGCCGGTGGGTGCCGGCGTCATCGTGTCGGCCGTAAAATCCACCGCGTCGGCGCTAGCCAGATTATAGCCGTTGACTTGGCTGCTGAGCGGTTGATGATTTAAATCGGCGATCAAGCGCACTTTCAAGGCGCTGTCCTGGGCGCTAAGCTCGACAGGATTGGGATCGGCTTCTTCGGGCTTGGCGCGTAAGGTATTGCCCGCCAAGCGTAAGGCTATATCGAAACGATTGCCGATGCGCAACAGAAAAGCCAAATCACTTTCGTTGAGTTGATGCCAGGTGGCGGTGATGCCGGAGATTGACGCATCGGTTTGCAGGCCCGCCTCGCCGGCGATGGTTTGCACTAGTTCGTCCGGACTTTGATCTTCAAAGCTGCGGTTATGCCGGCTGCGGGCCAGCCTATGCAATTTGTCTTGTAATAGCAGCGCGATGTTGGGCGCGCCTTCGCCGTAGCTTTCTTCAATGGCGGTAATCTCGCCGCTGAACAGATTTTGCGGAGTGTCGCTGCCCATTTCGATTTCCACGCCGGCACCCAAGGCTATGTCGTTCAAAGTAAAGTCGGGGTCTTGCCCGCCTTCCGGTCTACCCCAATTGGACAACTGCAATTCGGCATGCGCGCAGCCGTGCAAGGGCAGATTGACCTGCATCGCCAGCAAGGCCTGTTGCAGGTCTTCGCGTTGTTCGCCGTCGATTTTGATCGTCGGGCGGGAGCTGGTGAAGGCGGAATCGGGCATAGTGTTGTTCTTGTTTATTGTCGTTTAATTATTATGTGTCGCTATCGCGACGGTTTTTCTAATGTCGGTTCGCGGACCGACAACCGCGATACTTTCTTTTGCGTCGCCAAAAGAAAGTATCCAAAGAAAAGGCGACCCGGATGCCGCTTATTCCCTGCGCTCCGAAGCTTTTGAACGGGGTTGCCGAAAGGGGCTCCTGCCCCTTCGGCAACGCGCCGCATCCATGCGGCGCCCCTACGGGCGGATCCGTTCAAAAGCTCCGGTGCTCGGCGCGGCATACGGGAAGGAAACCCTTCCGCCACACAAAGCCTCCTAAAACCCTTCGACACATCCCCTCTCCCTCCGGGAGAGGGCTAGGGTGAGGGTATATAAAACTTCATTACCAAATCTCTCACTCACCCCCATCTATTCAATCAATCCTCAACCTTTCCTGCCTCTGCCTGATCAACTCCAACATTTGCGCCAGCTCGATCTCAGCCGGTGCCAACGGTGTTTGCTGCGCGGCCGGTTGTTGCTCAGCGGTTTCGGTGACGCCGTCTTGCACCTCTAATATCACTTCATCTATCAATACCGGCATGTCTGATTCCTGCTCAATCGAATCCAACGCCAGCGTCGGCGGAGGCTTTTAATAAACTGCTGACCGATACGCCGCTACTTTTGCGGCCCACAGTTGCTGATCCTGCTTGGTTAGCTGCAGCGGTTGACAAAGGCCTCTCGCCAGTCATCGCAGAGGCCGATGGCCCGCTTTGACTGCTACTGGCGGTTTGCATTGCTGCTGGTCTTAACAACGTACTGCCGGTCTGCATATGGGCGGCATTCAGACTGCCCTTTTTCCCAGCCGGGTTAAACGCACCTTCGATGCCGGTGCCCAAGCTCGCCGAGTTGCCGAATTTGAACGCCGGACTTGGCGATGGCGCTGCTGGTAGTGCCGCTTTTGCCCCCCCTGCACTATTGACTGAACCAGCACCAACATTCACCGAGGCTGACAAGCTTGCCGAAACATTGGCGCTGATACCGCCGCTGATGTTGACACCGGCACTTACCCCAAATCCCACGCCGCCGCTAATCCCTACCGAAGCACTCAAGCTCAGGCTAGGCACCGCCACCACCGATAGCGACGGCATTCTGGGCGACTCTATGCCATTAAACAGCGAGGTATCGCGCCAATTGCCGGCATCTTCGCCGCTGCCGCCTGGCACCGGCGCGGCATTCTGTCCGGAACCGCCTTGCGGGCCGGCTCCGGTCGAACTCAGGCTGGGGGTATTGCGGGAGGCTTGTTCTACGGCCCGGTTACGGAATTGATAGCGGTCTTCGCTGAGCTTTAAGGACACGGTGGCGCGCAGCGGCCGGCCTTCCGGCGAGAAGAAATCCAGGGTTTCGTCGAAGCTTTGCACCAGCCCCAAAAACTCGAACGCGCCCCATTGAAATAAACAGCGCTTGGGTGCCTTCATTTTTTTGCCGTCTTCTACCGGCTTGATAAAAGTATCAGCGATTTTTTTGGTCTCCAAACGCACGTCCGAACCTTGCTCGATAGCTTTCTTGGCGCTGCTGTTGCTGCCGGCACTGCTGGCGGTTTGCCCGCTACCCTGGCCCGCGCCGCCGGGCGCTTCGATATAGGTGGTATCAAAAATCAATTCTATGGTCAGATTGGACGAGCTTTTATCGACGAACTGCGCCGAGCGGCTATTGCCGTTGCGGGCGTTCTCTTTCAAGGTGTTCGACAAGCTGACTTTCAGGCTGGACGGGTTGAATTGCACGTCAATGGCGTTATCCAAATCAGGACTATCGTTGTCTCCGCTGACCGGGATCAGTTTGCCGCGTTCGATGGCTATCATGCCGTCCCCCTGCCTTGGGTGCTGGCCGGCGCCGGCCGCTGCAATTCCAGGCCTTGATGCACCAGTTGCAATTCTTCGATGGCTACTTGGCTGGCGGTGGCCGACAAATCCGGGCCTTTGAATTTAGTCGGCAACACGCCGCTGAGCTTCCAGACCAGCACCGCGTTATCGGTGACGTTGCCGCCGCTGACGCTGGGATTGCCGAACACGATAATCTCGCCGCTCAGCCGGTAGCCGTAGTTGGCCTGGCGGGTGGTGATGTCGAACCAGGACCATAAATCGTTGATGTCGGTAACGCCGCGTTTCAAAATAATCGGCGCGAATTTGGTTGGCCCGCAGCGGTGATGTTCACCCCAATTGTGGCCGCCCTCGTTGATGACCTTAGGTTCCATCGTCGCTTCGAAGCCGGTCACTTCGCTGAAGTAACCGCTGCACAACAAGCTGCTCTGATCACTGTTGTACAGATTGACCTTGAAGCGAAAGGCGACGAATTCGCTGACTTCAGCCATCGACCACCTCCGAGCGCCACTCGCCGTTCAGATTGGCAAAAGTCAGAAACAGCCTGTCTATTGGAAACGCCGGGGCCAGCATGATCTCGAAGAGCATGGCGCCTTCCTGCGGCGTCGATTCGCGAATCGAAAAGGCTTGCTCGGCGGACGCGCCACGCAAGGCGCCCTGGCTGTACAAGCGGCGGAAAAACTGCTCCAGCAACAATCGCGGGCGGGGGTCGCGGTAATCCAAATTAAAGATCAATTGCTCGCCCAAGGCCTGCAATTGTCGACGCAAAAAGCCCAGAAAACGCATCACTTCCGCCGAGCGAAAACCATCGTAACGCTGGCGGTCGAGCGGATGATCGGCGACCGGCAAGGCCGGCACCACCAGGCGTTCGTCGTCGAGACTGAGTTGCGCGCCGCCGCTAACCGCGTTGCGGTAGTTGAGCACGCTGATGCCGGGCTTATCGCGCAAACCAATCGTTTGGGCAATGGACAACCGCGGGTAAGGCAAAGCGTCAGTGTTTAAGGGCTTGGCCGCCATCGAGCGCCAAGGGCCGTCGCGACGGGCCACCGCCGCCTGCTGGCCGGCGATCAACCCCACCGGGCTATGCAAGGCAAAACGCGGCCCGCGCAAGTAGGGAAACAAAAACTGCACATACCGTAACGCTTGCGCCATATCCGAATTGCCTTGATACCCAGCCAGTGCGCTCAACGCCGCCGGGTCGAGCACCGGGCTGTCCAGCTCGCCGGAATACGCCAGCGGCAAGGTAAACAGACATTGCAGATCTGGCCGATGGCTGCTAATAAATTGCAGCATGCCGCGCAACACCTGCGGCAATTGCCAAGGCGGCGGCATATCGCTTAATTCGCTGCTGTACCGGCGTTCGCGGTGATCGTCATCGGTATTTTGCGTGCAAGGCAGAAACTGCGGGTCGTTGTTTTCCAGGCGTACCCTGGGAATATCCGGCAGACGCGGCGGTATTTGCAGGCGTTCCAAATCGGGAAAACCCACCACGCCCAAAGCCGGAATGACCAACACACAAGCCAAGCCCTGGAGCGTCGTATTATCGTGCAATTGCGTGTTGTCGGCAGGCAGGAAACCGGCTTGCCCGGCGCTTTCGGGTATCCGCACCACCCAGAGTTTTTCGCCGCCGTTGGCGAAAAAATCGTCAACCGCCAGGCCCAGCCAGGCTTTATTACCAGCCAGCAGGCTGACATATTGGGTGGTGGCGGTAAGCGCATCCGGGAAAATGTCGTGAAACTCGGCGCTGGACTGCAAGGGTATCGGTAGATGGTAAAGCTCGCTGGCAGCGCCCAACAGCAAGTCATCGACTGTCTTACCGTATCCGACCGCGCGCATGTCCGCCAGTGCTGCCGGCAATTGCAGCAAGCGCTCAAGCCGGACCCGACCTGGACAATGCCCAAGCATGGCCGCTTCCAGCGCCGCGATCCGGCGTTCAACCGGCCGTGGCGTCAAGGCGATGCGCGCTCCGGCAAGCAATTCCATAAGCTATCGCTCCGGCTAGCTTTGGATGATGGTTTCGACCGAGAGCACCAGCTCTTCCATCGCCACATCGCTGCCGCCCTTGGCGGTTAAGGTCGGCCCGGTCCATTTGATCGGCATGGCCCTGACCAGTTTCCAGGTGACCACGGCGCTGGCGCTAGTGGGGTCTTCGTTTTTAAGCTTGATCACCACATCGCGTTTGGCGGTCACATCGCCGCCGCGAATTTGCTCCAGCCAACTGTAAATATTGTCCGCACCGATCACGCCACGCTTCAACGTCACGTCGCCGGCCTTGTTGATGGCCGGGATCTTGCGCACGTAATTCACCGCGTCGTTGCCGTTACGGTATTCCGCCACCGTCACTTCCGCATTCAAACCCGACACTTCCGAAAAGCCGCCCTGCACTTCGCCTTCACTGCCGTCGCCCAGGTTGACCAGATAATTGAACACCCCATAGGGCGTTTCCCGATATGTAGCCATGGTTTATCTCCAGTCTAGGGTTCAGGCGTCGGCGGTTTTTTGGCCGATGCGGAAAATCACAAATTCGGCCGGTTTCAAAGCCGCCACGCCGATTTCGCAGACCAATCGGCCGTTGTCCAGATCGTTTTGAGTCATGGTACTGCGGTCGCAGCGCACGAAATAAGCAGTTTTGGCGCTACCCAACAGCCGGCCATTGACCCATTCGTTGTACAAAAAGCTTTCCACGGTCTGGCGAATGTTGTCCCACAGCCGCTCGCCGTTGGGCTCGAACACCGCCCATTGCGTGGATTTGTCGATGGAACGTTCCAAGTACAAAAAGTAGCGGCGGACGTTGACATATTTCCATTCAGGATCGCTGGACAAGGTCCGACCCCCCCAAACCCGATGCCCGCGCCCGGGAAACGAACGCAGACAGTTGATGCCGTTGGGGTTTAGCAACTCCTGCTGGAACCGGTTGATTTCCTGGGCAAATCGCAAAGCGCCGATGACCGGTTCATTGGCCGGCGGCTTATGTACGCCGCGCTGCACGTCGGTATTGGCGTAGACGCCGGCAATAAAGCCGGACGGTGGCACGGTGATAGTGCTGAGCAGGCCGCGCGGATCGGCGATGACCACCCAGGGGTAATAAAGCGCCAGTCTGGAATCGTCGAAGTTGGAACGAAACTCGCGCACTTCCGACAGCGCCATGCCGTCGCGGCTATCGACGATGCCGACCCGGTAACGCATTTTTAGACAGTGTTTTTGCACCTCCGCGACGATGGCTTGATGATTAGTGGCGTCAGCCGCCGCTGCCGGAGTCATCACGATGGACACATCCTCGATATTTTCCAAGGCCACGAAACCGCTGCTGCCGTTGACCTCGTCTTCCACGCCGCCGTATTGCACGGCCCCCGGCACGTTGCCGTCGCTGCCGCCGGACAGATTAATCAAATAACGCGGACCTTGAACCGACATGGGGCCGGGATTTAAGCCATCCGACTCGAACAAGCTGTACAAGGCTGCCACCACGTCGGCGCCGCTGATACCGGGGCTGAGGGTGCAACTGACCGGACTGGTCAATTGGTCGTAACGCTTGTCCGGCGTCACGGGCATTACGGCGCTGAGGCTGTTTTTTGCATCGGGGGCGCTGGAAATATCGCCGTAACTGTAAATTACCGGGCCGTCACGGCCGCCGGCATGTACGGCAATATCGAAGTTGCGCTGCACCACCACCGCCCGCACCGTATTCGGTGCAGCAGCCAAAGCCGCCAACGGCAAGGTGATGTCGGCATTGACGCCCACATTCAAACCGCCGCCGTCCAGCACAAACTCGCTACCGGCCGCATTTAACGTGCCGCGCAGCGCGGTCAGGGTGCCCCAATGCGCCGCGCCGGTATACACCGACAAGTTGGTTTCCGCGCTCAGGGTTAACACCGCCGACGTGCCGTTAGCCAAGGACCCGCTGCTGGGATTTTTCGCAAACACCCGTGTGTAGCTGACTGCAACGCCCGGACCGTTTACCAAACCGGCCGTCATCAATACGCCCTGACTGCCGTCGGCCTGGCCGTTGGGACGTAAGGCGGTACCGCCCGCTGCGACATCGTCGGCGGTGTCCAGTTCGCAGCGGTTATTGACGATGACGAAATGATCGCCTTCGCGGCGCACCAGGGCGCGGACATTTAAAGGAAAGCGTTCGTCGGGGAATTGCGCGGCGATACCGGCCGAGCGCACCGCATTGGTCAGGCCGATGGCATTCAGAAACACCACTTCGCCTTCGGCTGGCGCCGAGGTAGCCTCGGTTTTTAACAGATTTTCGCTATCGCGCCACAGAAGTTCCAGCGTGAAATCGCCCATTACTCCCGGAAAGCGGCTGCTGAAACTCAACACATTCGGCACGGACCGCGTCGACACCCCTGGGGCGTTTTGCGGAAAATTGCCGACCCGCGACACATAGAGTTGTTTGCCGCCGCCGTCGAAAAAGGCTTTCGCGGCAATCGCAGTATGGTTAAGCACCGACGCGCCGGCCAGCGTCAGATTTTGGATGTCGCCGTAGATGCGGGTGAATTCGCCAAAGCTAGTCACTACCTCGGGATTGCCCCGCAACGGCCCGAAACGGGTAGGACCGACCACCGCCGTGACACTGGTCCCCACCCCTTCGATCGATTTGGCGCGAAAGCTAACTTCTTCTACAAACACACCCGGTGCAAGATATTCAGGCATGCTCCCCTCCTTAATTTTTATGTGGACCAGCGTTTAAAGGACAAACTCAACTCATGGATGACTCAATTGGGTTGAACGGCAAGATGATCCCGATTAAAGGACCGGATTAAACTCAAATCGCCCGGCACCAAGGTCAGGGCTAGTGCGGCGGCAAAACTGTTAGCGTTAATAGCGCCGAGCAGCATCGGCTGCAAGTCGGCCGGGTCGACCGGTTGCGCAGCGCTGGCCGCAGCCGAGGCCGCAATGCTCAGTGTCGCGTTGTATTCGGTTACGCCTTCCGGTAAGGGCGGCAGGCGGTGCATCGCGATAATGAAATCGCCATTGGCGTCGGCTTGGGCACGGCAGATCAAATTGCCGCCGACGCCCAGATTGACCGTCAGCGTCAGCAATGCCCAGATAGCCGGCGCATTACTGCCGGTAAACCTCAGAGTGCCGCGCAAACCGCCGCCGCGGCCGAGCTTGGTACCGAAAGGGGTCGGATAAAGCACCAAGCTGTGTCCGGCGGCATTGCCGGCTTGAACTGCAAAACGGCGCGGGATATAGCGGCTTTGACTATCCGCCACCGAACCGGCGATGGTGTATGCCGCTTCAGCAGGCCGCAATTTATCCGCCTCATTAGGCGCGCCTTGCACCGTTTTACCGGCCGAGCGCCGCCACAAGGCTGTTTTGCCTGGCGTGTGTAACCATTGCAGATCGGCGGGGCGGGTATCGAGTTGCAACACAACGGCTTCACTGAGCCGCCGCATATCGGCTTCCTGTGCGGCACTACTGCCGTCCAACCAATAAATCACGTCGCTGGCGTAGAGGATATTGGTTTCCAGAACCTTGACGGCTTTCATACCGTGCCTCCTGGAAATACCCGCGTACTAACCGACGGACCTTCCGTACGCGGCCGACGCAGCCGCAGGCGCACGGTGCGCGCCACATAGGGTACGGTACTGGTGTAAGGCGATTTGAAGACATCCCAGATGCGCATCAAATCCTCGGTAGTCATCTCGTCCGGGGCGATATTCAGCACTTCGGCCTGGCCCCATTCGTCGTCGATGTCTTGAATATGCGAGATGTCGAGCTGACATTCGTTGGCGAGCTCGACCATGGCCCAACTCAAAAGATCGGCTTCGATGGTGGCGCTGGCAGCGTTGGCGATTAACAGGAAATGCAGATTGACCGGCAGTTCGGCTTGCGGAGCGTTTTGGTCGGAACCGCGCGGTGCGAAGGTGCGCTGCCGGCCGTGCGGATCGATAGTGATGCGATGCAGGTAAATACCCAGCAGATTGCCGGTGAGGATATTGGCAATGTCGGCGCTACCCAGCAGTTTTGCTTGGGCATTGGTGGGCTCGCTGCTCAGCTCGGCAGGTAATCTGCTGGTCAAGAACGATTCCAACGCCAACAACGCGCCGGTCACTCCCCGGTACGAAGCCATTTCTCCTCCCCCACTTGAGCGGTAGCATAGCCTAGTACATAGGTCTACTGTACGCAAGTCGATTTTGTGAAGCTATCCGCCGATAAAAATCGAAAAAAGCGATCTACAGCAAACTGGCCGGCTAAATTCCGTGCCTCAATCAAATAATGGTATTAATTTTTAGCAGAGCTTTTGGAAATTGCTGGTGCAGAAGTCATTAAAATCGGATTAAAAATGGAACACCATTTGGAAAATGGTAAGAGCTGGAACCAAAAGTACACGACCAAAGCAGCAGGAATAAAACAACTATCCCGAGCACGGCAAACCGGGTGAAGATAATCCCCACTACAAACCATTAGCCCCAGCCGAACCATGATCTCAGTGAGCCTACAATTTTTACTGGCCATTCTGTACGCCAATCTCGGCGAATGGCTGATGCACAAATTCATCTTGCATCGCTTAGGCAAACAGCCGGGCAGCATTTGGGCCTACCATTGGTTTGAACACCATGCGATCTGCGCTAAACACCAGATGCTGGATCCCGGCTATCGCCATTTGGACTTATCGACCTGGAATGCGCAAACCAAGGAGTTGGCGGTATTGGCCGCCATTGTCATGGCGCATCTGCCGCTAATTTGGTATCGGCCGATTTTCGTGATGGGTTTATACGGCTCGTTGACGCTTTATTACATTCTGCACCGCAAAGCCCATCTCGACCCTGACTGGGCTAAACAGCATTTACCCTGGCATTACCAACATCACACCCAGCCAGACTCCGGCAACTGGTGCGTCACCTGGCCGGGGTTTGATTATCTGCTGGGCAGTAGAAATAAATGATGCGCGCATACGCGAATAAAAAATTGCTTGGAGGTTTGAATGCTTGTGTCTGTGTTGGGTTGGGCTATCGGCCAGTTTGCGACATTCAACAAGCTAACAAACTAAGGTAATGAATGGCAGGATTGTGGTGAAAAGCTGACTCAGCTGCTGGATCTATTCAACAGAATCACGAGCGCTGGAGTGCTGTTCACATACCTACTAATCAACCATCACTACTACATCATTTCGGCTATAACATAGCGATTTAGTATCTTGAATATCCAGTACTTTCGTACTAGTACATTTTATAGAATACAAAAATGTAGAAGCTTCACTAGACTAATTGACGTTGGGATCGAAATTATACTGATACTTGCCATCTAAAATATCTGGAAAATATTGCGATGAAAGATGATTTTTGTTTATGGTTTGAACAGACTAAACAACGGTCAGTTGCCCTATCCGAAGCCTATAGAATTCGCCTGGCGTGGCTATGGTATGCAAATCTTTGCTTTGTCGTGCTACCTGCGGTTTCGTCGACTATAGCCGCGGTTTTGGCGGCCAAGGAAGAGCAATATCAAATTAGTGTTTTTTGCTATTCCATGCCGCTGGTTTCATTGCTCGCCGGACTTGCCGCCGTATTGACGGCCATTCATAAGGCATTGAAATGCGAAGAATATCAGGCAGAATGTTTACGGTTGAGTCAGGCTTACCAGAGTATCGCTGTCGCTGCGGATGCAGCCTTTTTCGGGCCTGCCGCCGAATATGCCGCCCAACATGAACGCCTTGCCAGCGAATTGCAGCGGCTGACCGCGGACGCGAAAGCGCAAGTCTCGACTAATTTCTATTCGCCCGATAATCCTAAGAGATAACCATGGCCAGCACTACTGAAAATAGTATCAGCGACCAACAATTATTTACTGACGCCATGGCTAGAATTAGCGCTTGGCGGCAAATTGAAGGGATTAAGGCGGATGGCAGCCGCGTGCCTCTCATCGAAGCGCCGCAAGAAGTTAAAGATGCCTATCTAGTGGCAATACGCGCTATCTCGAAACTAAAACCCGATGATACCGACCCCTGGATGTTGGGGAAGATTCAGCTGATTATCCGTAAGAGTACCCGCTATATTATTTATCTGGACCAGAATTTCGAAATTCAATGGTGGTGGACGAGTCCGCCGGCGGATTTAGATAATCTTACCTTGCTGCAAACCCATATTACCCAAATTGAAACCGACAGTAATTTCCTGATGGAGAAAGTCGGCAAACCTTGGCAATTTCCGAGTTTTTTTCGTAACACTCAAGCGGATGCAGACTCTGCAACGCTATCCTTGCCTTTTCAAGCGTCCAGCGAATTAATCGGTATTCGCGCGATGCTGGGAGAAGCGGCGGCGATTGCCATGAACGGCGGCAAACAGGAAGATTGGGGGCGGGTAATCGATGAAGCCCGAAAACAGGTCACGCTGGCGAAAGACCGAAGATGCCGGCCTTGGTTTATCTTTTGGTTTTTAGTGCCGGTCATCTTGGCTAATTTTTTGCCGCATTTCAGCTTTTCTTGTTGGCCGGATGTAACGGCCTTATGTCTGCAAAAATGGGGACAAGGCCACGCTCACGCCATGTTGGCATTAGGTGCCGGCACCATTGGTGCATTGGTGTCGGCGATTTCCAGGACCCAACAGATAGGGCTTGATCCGCGATCAGGGCAATTGGGTTTGTTCACGGAAGCCTTATCGCGCGCCATTCTCGGCGCCACCGCCGGAGCGCTGACTTCGCTTGCCATCGACGGACACCTGATTTTAGGCCAGGAGTTAGTCAATACCCCGGCGCTACGGTTTTTTCTGGCCTTTGCCGCCGGCTTTAGCGAACGGGTATTACCGGCTTTAATCGGCAAAGCAGAAACGACCATAACGGGTGAGGTTACAAAGAAAAGCTGATTGTTCTGCGCCAAAGAAGGTTTCCGCAAATACAAAAGGCCGGGCTTCAGCTTAATAGAGTCTAAATAAGATACTTCTCGCCGAAAGCAATTAAACTCCAAAAAAGGCAAAGTCAATGCGTCAGACATTTTCGAAATCGTATCGCTCGATTACTTGGTTTTTGGGTATGGCTTTGCTCGTGGCTTGTAATTGCGAGCAACAACAGCCGTTATTTCTTCCCGCGGCGATGATGGGGAAGGTAGAAGTTATTGCCTCCTGCAAGAAGGATTGTAAGCAGGACATCCTATCCCATGCCATTATGAAAGAAGGCCAAGGCGGGATTTCCTCCGGTGTATTACTGAAGCTCAAGGAAGACATTGAGGTGTACCGCTTATGGGATGGTGCCGATAAAGGCATCAACGAATACGGTGGCAGCAACCGCATCGGAGCCTGGTGGTCCGCCGAGCGGCCGTCGGGTAACGTCGACCACTATCGGGCGCAAAACGCCATTTGTAAAAAGTGGAACGAATTGCGTTGGGTCACCAAATGCAAGCTCAAGCCCGGCACCTTGGTTGTTGTAGGCCCTACTCAGTCGGCAAGCTGTTCGGATCAGGAAAGCTATGCCGCCAATAACAGCTTGCAAGTTTATGTCGACAATACTTCAAGCCGCTATGTCGATTGCGGCAAGGTTGCCGATAATGACCATGCCGTCAATCCTGATGACCTGTTGCTGCCGGCTCCGGTCATTAAAGAAAAAACGCCGGATCAACCACCTCAAGCCAGACCGCTAAGCAAGCCCCGCAAAAAAAGCCGTTGATTGTAAAGGCGATAGTTTTCACCGGGGAGCAATAATGCAGCAAATAATGGCCTGTTATTAGACCAATAAACTCCCACCGCCGAGTAATGCAGGATAGAACAGTAATAATTCAAGCGCCATCAAATAATAAAAGGAGCAATTTATGTTAATCGTTTTTGTACATGGCTGGAGCGTCACCAATACCGATACTTACGGTGGCTTGCCGCTGGCCTTGCAATCCTCGGTCGCTGGACAGTTGAATATTCAAGTGCAACACTTGAGGTTGGCCAAATATGTCAGTTTCGCCGACGAAGTTAAAATCGACGACATTGCCCGCGGTATGCAGCATGCGGTCAATACTGAAGTGTTATCGAGGCTAAAACCAGGGGAGAAATTCGTTTGCATCACGCATTCGACCGGCGGTCCGGTGGTCAGGGATTGGCTGAGCCAGTATTACGAACACAAATTCCCACAATGCCCGATGAGCCACTTGATCATGCTGGCACCGGCTAACCACGGTTCGGCGCTGGCGCAACTTGGCAAAGGCAAACTGGCCAGAATGAAGTTTTTTACCGAAGGTGTCGAGCCGGGTATTGGTGTCTTAGACTGGTTGGAACTCGGCAGTGACCAAAGCTGGGCCTTAAACCGACAATGGCTGGAATACGACTGCACCGCCGATGGGCTATATGTTTTTACCTTGACGGGGCAGCGTATCGACCGCTCCTTTTACGACAATCTCAATTCTTACACCGGTGAGGCCGGCTCTGATGGCGTGGTGAGAGTAACGGCCGCCAACATGAATTACGGATTCCTTCGTCTGGCTCAGACCGACGGCGGTTTGGTGGTGGATAAACAGAGCCGCCCGGCAAAAACAGCATTGGGAATCTTGCCAGGACGCTCGCATTCCGGCGACAAGATAGGCATATTACGCAGCGTAAAAGCGACCGATAGCGCACAGACTCACCCCACTGTCGACGCGATTTTAAAGTGTTTGGCCGTTCAAGATTCGGCAAGCTATGCGGCGGCGGTGAAGGATTTCGACAAACTCACAGCACAAACTCAAAAAGACGAACGCATCGAAAAGATAAAAGAACTATTTTTAGTCGAACGCACGTTCAAGACCGGCAGATATTGCATGCTGGTATTCCGCTTGATTGATGATCGCGGTAATAACCTATCGGACTACGATGTGTTATTTACCGGCGGCCCCAACTATGACGAAAATCACCTGCCCGAGGGATTCTTCGTTGATAGGCAGCGTAATAGTAATAATCCGGGTAAATTAACCTATTATGTCGATTATGATATTTTGAATAAAGGTCTTAATAAAGATCCGAGTAAAGGCGAATTTGGCATCAAAATCGTCGTGAGACCGCAGTCGGGTTTTGCTTATTACACAGCCGCGGAATATAAGGGCACTTTCGACGCGCTGAAAAGCTATATTGAACCCAATCAAACCTTGATGATAGAAGTTCAAATGCGCAGACACGTTGGCGAAGGGGTATTCCAACTCACTGAAAAAACTGATCCGGAAAGTTTCAAAGACGTGAAGGTTGGTAAAGATATCTGATTTAACCACTGTACTTGTGATTCATGGTGAGGCCAATACTGGTTGTAATGACCAACAAAAGCCGGACACCTGTTTAGACAGCGTTTCTAAAAAATGCCCGCTCGAATTCGAGCGGGGAGTGCACTTAATGATATACCCAGATGACCGGCTGCTTGCTGTTGGCTGTAACCTTTTTCAAGAACCCGCCTGGTTGCATCTTGTTTGAATGCCAGCTTGTATTTGGCGCGCTTGCGTTTTTGTCGTTACTCATCGTTACCTCTACTGGCGGTATAAATTCTGCCTTTCGAGATATCCGGATTTATTAGACCCTTTCACACCAATCCAAACACCAACTCGTATCACAAGCTTTTCTTGAAGCGCTGTTGCAGCAATAACGCGGTTTTTGCTGCAACAGCGCTATGTCAATCCCTGCCATCGACTATTTTCTCGATGCTGTAGGCAGCATGTCGCTCAATCGTCATTTATTAAGTTTAATTTAAGGACCTGAGGAGATAGTAGCCGCCAACACAAACTGAAAACCGGAGAAATAATCATGAGACAGGCCACATCATTCGATGCCAATAATGCCCTTGCTCAAGTTAAGTACGCCATAAAAGATTTGATACACTCGGATTATGACGATAACGAAGACGATGTGATTTACACCGCCAATAAATTGAATGCTGTACTGCGTATGGTGCATGACAACCATCAGAGCTGGAACGATGAGGCGATTCGGGAATTTGTCATGCGCCAGCATGATCCATTGCGACATATCCCGGTTAAATCGGACAAACTCCATCACCGGGTGCGCCATATTCAGCAAGATATTATCGTTAAATTTTCCTGACTGTAAGGGCTACCCAGTAGGGACCAAAACCAGGCAGCGAATCTACAACCCCGGTATCCCCATCTGCTGAATCCGCATGGCGTTATCGCCTTCTTCATAGGCCAGCAGCTTGCCGTCCTTCTGATATAGCTTGAAAGCCAAGGCATAAGACAATACCCGGATCGGGTAGTCACGCGGCAGGGTTTGCAGGTAGGGTTGCATGGTCACAAAATCGGTAGCGCCGTATTGCTGCATGATAAAACGCAAGCCGCCGTTGCGCGGCCCGATGTTGTAAGCCAGCAGGCCTAAAAACAAATCGCCGTTCATTTCTTGCAGATAATGTTTAAAGGTAGCGGCGGCGACAAAGGCGTTATGCCTGGGATCGTTGACTTGCAACTCCTCCACATCCAGCTCGTCGGCGGCCTCGCGGGTAATGGCTTTGGGCACGGCGGTAATCTGAAACAAGCCTTTGCCGCCATCAAAACTGTCGCGTGGCATAAACGAGGACTCAGTCGCGGCGATGCCTTGCAGCAAATTGACATCGACATCAAAAGCCTTGGCCGCATCCTCGATTGCCGGATTGAAGGCATCGGCGCGCATCATCATTTTTTGCAACCCGCCTATGCCGTGGCGCCGATAAGCCGCGTAGACTTGATGCGCCAGGGTGACTTTTTCAGCCTCCTGCTTGCCGCCGACCAAGGTGCGAAAATGCGTAAAAACTTGGGTGTAGCCACCGTGCATCACAAACCAACCGATCGAAGCGGCCAGTACCACGGCCAAGGCGGCGGGTAAATAATCCAATCGGCCATGCAGCCAGCCGCGCAAGCGCGACCAAGCCAGCAACAGCGCCGCCGCCGCCAACATCAAGATCACCACGCCAATTGCGAACGGCAGCAAACTGGTAAAAAAACCGGGGCCGGATAGCCAACTGGCCGAGTAACCGAGTACAAACATCGTCGCCAATACTGCGGCGATCATCAGCGCCAAGCCTTCCACAACCATCAACCACCACTTTGGTTTGCGCAGAGATTTGGCTTTGCGGCGCGGTTTACCCGGCTTACGCCCCGCACCTGCTTTTGCCCGGCTAGGCGGGACCGCTTTAGCCAGCGATTTGGCAATAGGAATGGGCCGACTCATCAAGAACAGGGAAACTGGGTTGGAAATAATTTGGAAAATCTCCGACGGATAAGAGCTATACATCCGCCGCAAAGGCGCGCTGGCGTTTGGCGGTACAAAAGGTATATTCCTCTTTCAAACCATCGCCCAACCACTACTATAAAGCAGGTCCACAACCATGCACAACGCCTTCCGCCCGGCCTGGTGGCTGAATAGCCCGCATTTGCAGACGATCTACCCGGCGTTATTGCGGAGTATCTCGCCACCGGCCGGCATCCGCCGCGAACGGTTGGACACGCCTGACGGCGACTTTCTGGACATCGATTGGGTGGATAACGGCGACCGACCGCTGGTGATTCTGTTGCATGGTCTGGCCGGCAGCAGCCGTTCCGGTTATATCCAGGGCTTGCAACACAGTTTGCTGGCAGCCGGCTTTGCCAGCGTGGCGCTGAATTTTCGCGGGTGCAGCGGGGAAATGAACCGGCTGGCGCGCTGCTATCACTCCGGCGAAACCGAGGATATCGAGTTTTTTTACCAAACCTTACGCCAGCGTTTTCTGGACCGGGCTATGGCGGCGATAGGTTTTTCCCTGGGCGGCAACGTGTTATTAAAATGGCTGGGTGAACAAGGCGATAAGATTGGGTTATCGGCGGCAGTGGCGGTATCCGTGCCGTTGTTGTTAAACGAATGCGCCGACAAGCTTGATCGTGGTTTCTCAAAACTCTATCGCGACTATCTGCTGCGCGAGCTGAAACAGTACATGCGCGTCAAGCTCAAGCATTTGCAAGGCATCGGCCAGCACGAACAAGCCGAACGGATCGCAGAATTAGGCGATCTATCCGGCATCAAATCCTTCTGGCAATACGACGACAAGGTCGTGGCCGGCCTGCACGGTTTTAAAGACGCCCATGATTACTACCGGCGCAGCAGTTCCAGGCAATTTTTAAAGCATATCCGCGTCCCAACTTTGATTTTGCAAGCTAACGACGATCCGTTCATGACCGAACGAGTATTGCCGACCGCCGCGGAATTATCCGACCAGGTGCAACTGGAAGTGTGCGCCGGCGGCGGGCATGTGGGATTTGTGAGTGGAGGATGGTTCAGGCCGGCGTATTGGCTGGAGGCGCGGATTGGTGGATTTCTAAGGCAACACCTACCTTCGCTAACGGCAAGTTG
Organism: Methylomonas sp. PHL2-19; assembly: GCF_059331595.1. Taxonomy (NCBI): domain Bacteria; kingdom Pseudomonadati; phylum Pseudomonadota; class Gammaproteobacteria; order Methylococcales; family Methylococcaceae; genus Methylomonas; species Methylomonas sp. PHL2-19. The sequence goes on along the minus strand of NZ_CP196839.1, from coordinate 1,144,549 downwards.
AAATACTCTTGGCGAAGAAACCTGAAGCCAGCTCCGCACCTAAGGTTGCTTTCGTCGCTTGTTCCGATGATAGGTCAAAGCCATAGCGATACAAATTGACAGGCTATCCATGTCGACGTCTTCGGTTTCTTGAAAGACAATCGCCCGATTGCCTTCGTATTTAAACTGGTGCGGAAAAAGCGTCCGAAAGGTTTCAACCAAATTCGTCGTACAGATGAAATACATGGCATATTGGCTAGGTTTCTCTTTCTTCCATGCCATTCTGATCGTACTGCCACATCCGGTTTCGGCGGTCATGTAAGCAGGCTCGCCCCACTTTAAAGTTTCCTCAAGCTGTCCGACACCCTCGCTAGCCGCCACAGCAAAGATCGCTTCGCGAAGCACCAGCATTTTCCGGCGAATTTCCGGAGGATAGCCGTCGAAGACTGCCTTGACGGTCGTATTTAGAAATTGCTTCATAAAGGGCAAAGACTCTCGGAATTGTTGGGTTAAATCAGCCCCAGCTCGTAGTATTTTCTACAGAAACAGCTATATCTGCCTATGCTGCCCGCCAACGCTAAAACTCATCCCCAGCCAAAGGCTCACGTTTTGGCACCTTCGCCAAAACAGCCTGAAAAGCGGCTTTGTCGGCTCGTTCGGCACGGGCCTGCAGGTAATCTTCGGTGGCGATTGCCGAGACTTTTTCGGCAACGGCGCTGGCAATAAATTGATTGATCGATACACCTTCCTTACTCGCCAGTTCCTTGATGTGGCGGTGTATGGAATCGGGCAATCTCAGACTTAATGTACTCATGGTAGACGCTCCAGCAAAGTTTTTGGCGTAATGGCTTCGACGCCGAATTTTTCGATACGGGCAAAATCTTTTAAATTATGGGTAACAATGGTGTTTACTCGGGCAGCAACGGCCAACTCCAAGACTAAATCATCTTTCGGGTCCGGCAAATAAGGTCGCCATAAAAAATACACCTTTTGATGACGACTAAATCCACACAGGTTATCCAGCACTATGTCTATTTCAGCATCGGTCAGTTGCAGCATGGAACGGTTGCGTTTCAAAACATCCTCATACTCGAACAAAAGCGGTGTCGATATAGCTGTTTGCAACTGCCCACCGGCTAAAAGCTCCAGCAATTTAAAGGATGCGCCGTTAGCGGAATACAAGCCGGCGAACAGAACATTGGTATCCAGTATAATTTCATGCATACCATATACGGTATCACCATTATAATAACTCAAACAAATTCTTTACTGCCTGCTCTCATGCAAACAGCCTCGCCAAAAGGAGTTTTATGACAAACACTCACTCCCAAGTCCTATTCCTCTGCACCGGTAACTACTACCGCAGCCGGTTTGCCGAGTATTTGTTTAATCATCACGCGCCGGATTACGCGCTGCCGTGGCGGGCGTTTTCGCGTGGACTGGCCATCGAGTTGCTGAAGGACGATGCCGGGCCGATTTCGCCGCATACCCGGCATGGCTTGGCCTTGCGGGAGATCCCCATCGAGCCCGTCCGCGCGCCCATTGCGCTGACCGAGCACGACTTGGCCACCGCCCGCCACATCATCGCCTTGAAGCAAACCGAGCATCAACCCTTGCTGCATAGCCGCTTCCCAAACTGGGTGGATCGCGTGGAATACTGGCAGGTAGACGATATAGAAGACGTCCATCCGAGCGAGGCCTTGCCGCAGATAGAAGCGGCGGTATTGGCGCTAATACGGCGTCTGACCGATAATTCGAGAAGCTAAGGAAGCAAAAACACTTTCTGTGCAAGCTGGAGCCGTACGCCACATCCTAACCTAGGCCCATCCAGCAGATTCAAGTCAATACCCGTTTGCGAAAATTTCGATCAACAAGCGTTGACGTGCGCGGAACGTCAATCTCTAAGACTACCACTCATCTAATATTGCAGATTCACGCCCTGCTGAGCCATTAGGCTCTCAAAACGCAACCAACTGACCGGTTCATGTCGGGACCCACTAAGCGTTTCAACACCCACGGAAATGATAGAGCTCGTGAACTGATGCACTGGTTCTCAAGGTATTAAGTCACAGACGCCAGACTGCCGCAGTTATAAATTCGTCATGCCCCAAACACTTAACCACTCATGACGGAGAACGACTATGGAAACTCAAAACGCATCAGCCATTCCATGCTGCCCTGACTTAATTAAAGACGACCACTGCGACGTAATCAATTTTAGCCGGGTGCTGACTTATCCGACAGCACTAGCCGCCAACAACCGCCGCAGCGTCAATGTGGAAGTCATTCTGCATTTTAAATACTCGCGCTGCACCCTGGGATTGACGCTAGGCGATCCGGTTTACAGCACCTCGCTGCTACCGGGCGAAAAGGTCCGCTTATCCACAACGGACAGAAGAAGCCGCTTCAGTTACGACAGCGAAACCAAACTAAGTTATCGCAGCGAACAAATTTCCGAAGACCAATATTTTATGACGGCCACCCAAAAATACCTGGCCGATTCATCCGCCGCCCAATCGGGGCATGCGTCCAATTCATCAGAGGGCCATTGGGATTTCCACGGGGATGCCGACGGCAGTATCAATCCTTTTAGTTTAAGCGCCAGCGCCAGTACCAATGCCAGCGGGAACCACAATAGCAGTTCAATCGCAGATTATCTGAATCAACAAAGAACGCATGTACAGAGTTCGGCTTCGCAAGCCGTCAGCGCTACCCACAAAGCTTATTCGCTTTCCATTGGCGAAGTCAGCAGCCGTACACATATCGAGGGAGAATCGGAAGACCATTTCGAGGCATCAGCGCGCGAATTTACCAATTTTAATAAATGCCACGCCGTGTCTTATTTGTTTTATCGGCTCAATAAAAAGCAAAAAATCAAATTCGAATTGGTTGCGATAGAAAGACGGGTGCTGGACGACAACGCGCCGATAGGCGGGGTGCTGCAACCCGGAGGCACGCGCCTACCGATAGCCTTGGTTCCTCAGGACATTCCAGCCACCAGCGCGCTAAAAGCGGTCAGCCTAAATGCCCGCGAGACGGCCAGCAACATTAATCAGGATACGGTTTCTCCGTTCAGAACTAACCAAAATTTCGGCGTTCCATTGGATGCGGAGACTAGAGCCAAAGCGATAAAAGAAGTCGACAGCCAATTGCTGGCAAAAAACCTGATCGACAAGGATGGCAAGGTTTCCCAAGAAACCAAGCAAACCATCGAGTTCGAAATGGAATTTTCATTGCCTACCCCCGGCATTATCGTCAAGGGTTGTTTGGACGAATGCGACGTCTGCGAACCTTTACTAAAAGAAAGGATGCAACTGGAAAATGATTTGCTGCGCAAGCAAATCGAATTGCTGGAAAAGTCGCAAGAATACCGTTGCTGCCCGCCCGCCCCGGTTATTGCCGATTAAACCACGCCCTATTCCATCTCATCAGCCAAGAGGATGCAGTCATGATGAAATCACGAGAAAAACTGGTAATAGCCGTCGGTAGAGCTTTAAATCTTAACCAGACTATTTGGCGCCGTCCCGTCCTGGAACTTCTCACATCAAGTCAACTCTTTACGCAATCGGCGATGACACAGCGCGGTGCTGTGTTACTATTTTCTTCCTTTATTTTTTCTGTTCGAATGTAATGGCGCCTAGCAAACCGTTGCAACTGATAGACCGCTTTGGCAGAGTGGTCAACTACCTGCGGGTATCGATTACCGACCGCTGCGATTTTCGTTGCGTGTACTGCATGGCCGAAGACATGACATTTCTGCCGCGCAGCCATATTCTCAGCCTGGAGGAAATCCGCTTTATCTGCGAAACCTTCGTCGAACTAGGTGTCGGCAAAATCAGGATTACCGGCGGCGAACCGCTAGTGCGTAAAGGTGCGTTAGGCTTAATGCAAGACTTGGGGCGCGTACCGGGTTTGAATGAACTGGTAATGACCAGCAACGGTTCCCATCTGGCCGAAATGGCCGATGACTTGAAAGCCGCCGGCGTGAAACGCATCAACATCAGCCTGGATACTTTGGACCCGGTCAAATTCAGGGAGCTAACCCGAACCGGCGATTTGCAGCAAGTGCTGAAAGGCATAGAAAAAGCTCGAACCGCCGGCTTTCAGCGCATCAAACTCAACGCGGTGATACTGAAAAACCGCAACCATCAGGAAGTCTGCGATCTGGTGCAGTTTGCCGTCGAGCGTGGCATCGACATCAGTTTTATCGAGGAAATGCCGCTGGGCGCGGTGGACAACCATCACCGCGGCGCCGCGTTTTATCCCAGCGATTTGATCCGGCAAGATTTGCAACAACGCTTTACCCTGGAAGCTGTAACCGACTCGACCGGCGGACCTTCGGCTTATTACCGGATAGCCGGCAGTAAAAGCAAAGTGGGTTTTATCTCGCCGCACAGCGCCAATTTCTGCGGCAGTTGCAACAGGGTGCGCCTGACCGCCGAGGGCCGTTTATTGCTGTGCTTGGGCAACGAACATTCGGTGGATCTGAAACAGGTTGTGAGAGACCACCCAGGCGACAAAGCGATGTTGAAACAAGCCATCGTCGAGGCCATGCAAATCAAACCGGAAAAACACGAATTCAATATTCACGAACAGCCGGTTATTTTGCGGCACATGAACGCCACCGGCGGCTGACAAACGGAGGATCTCATGTCGGATAACAAAGCCTATCACATCGTCGCCGAAGCCCGGCGCTACAAGGAAGAGCGGGAAAAAGGCTACCGCGAGCAAGCCTTAAAACTCTATCCCTGGATATGCGGACGCTGCTCAAGAGAATTCGATCATAAAAACCTGCGCGAATTGACGGTCCACCACATCAATCACGATCACGACCACAATCCGCCCGACGGCAGCAATTGGGAGTTGCTGTGCCTGTATTGCCACGACAACGAACATCAACGTTTTGAAGAGCACGTGCGTTACGGCGGCAAAGCTACTTCAGAAGGCAAAGCGCCTGCCGCCACCTTCAATCCTTTCGCCGATTTGAAAAACCTGATGAAAAAAGACTGATGTCAGGCAAATGCGTGTGGGCGCTGAATAGCACCAACGAAGAACATTATCACGATCACGAATGGGGCGTGCCGCTGCACGATGAGCAAAAGCTGTTCGAGTTTCTGGTGCTGGAAGGCGCGCAAGCCGGCCTCAGTTGGCGAACCATTCTCGATAAACGCGAGGCTTACCGCTCTGCTTTCGATCATTTTGATCCGCTTAAGGTCGCCGCTTACGATCACAAAAAACTGGCGTCATTGCTGCAAAATCCCGGCATCGTCAAGAACCGCCTGAAAATTGAATCCGCGGTAAGCAACGCCCAGGCTTTTTTAAGGGTACAACAGGAATTCGGCGGTTTCGATCAGTACATTTGGCGCTTTGTGGATGGCGAAACCCGGCAAAATAGTTGGCTGAGCCATAGTCAAATACCGGCCTATTCCCCGGAATCGGCCAGCATGTGCAAAGACCTGCAAAAACGCGGCTTTAAATTCGTCGGCAAAACCATCTGCTATGCTTATATGCAGGCGGTGGGCATGGTCAACGATCACACCGTCGATTGCTTCCGCCACGCGCAACTGACTGCTACCACAATACCATGAGTTCCGAACCGCTAGCCGCCGATTACCGGACTTTAATTGCCAACAGCCAAAGCCTGATAATCGCCAGCAGTTCCGAGCTCGGGACAGCCGAAGTCAGCTATGCGCCGTTTCTGGATTACCAAAATACTTATTACATCTACGTCAGCCAATTGGCCCGGCATACCGGCAATATGCTGCGCCAACGTCAAGCATCCATCATGTTTATCGAACCCGAGGCCGAAGCGGTCAACCCGTTTGCCAGACGCCGGCTGGTAATCGAATGTGAGGTTGGTGAAATCGACAAAACCCACGCAGCCTATACCCAGTTGTTAGATAAGCTGCAACAGCGGTTCGGCGAAACAGTCGCGGTTTTACGCTCCCTAGCGGATTTTCATTTACTGGCACTGACGCCTTTGCGCGGCCAATATGTCGCCGGCTTTGGCAAAGCATTTAGCATGGATGTCGAGAATGGCGTTCTGTTGCCCGCAACTCACTAAAGCGATTGCTTCGCCCCGCCTCGGCGAGAACCAGAGTCCGCCTGTTTAATCATGCCGACAGCTTTTAGATTTTTTCTGCTGAACAGCGCCTTGGCCCTGGCCTATTTTATCGGCGGCTATCTTGGGCATATGCTGGCGATGCAGCCCAGCCATGCCAGCCCAATCTGGCCGTCAGCGGGTATCGCTCTGGCCGCGCTGCTGGGTTATGGCCCCAAATTATTGCCGGGTCTGATCATCGGCAGCTTGGGCACGCAAATTTACGCTTTTGGCGATCTGGCCACCCCGGAAGATTGGTTTACACCGATTTGGGTAGGCGCCGCCGCCAGCGTCGGCGCCATCGCCCAGCCCTTACTCGGAGCGTCCCTGATCAACCGCTGGATTGGCAGACACAATCCGTTGATGGAAGATCGGCATGTCGTCTGGTTTTTCTTGCTGGCAATTGCCAGTTGCTTAATATCGGCTAGCGTCGGCACCAGTTTTCTGTACATTTTCGACACCATCGATGCGGAAGAAATCGGCCTGAACTGGTGTACCTGGTGGATAGGCGATGCAATAGGTACGGTGATCTTCGCGCCCTTGCTACTGTTGTTTATCGGTACCCCGCGGCATATCTGGCGGCAACGGCAAAAATTCGTGGCCTATCCCTTATCGATTTCGCTATTGTTGGTGGTCATCGCCTTCGTCTACAGCCGCAATCTGGAAAATCAACGCCTCAATGGGCTATTCGACAACCAGATTAATCTGACCCATACCAACCTCCAGGAACATTTCAGCGACGATATTCTGAATAATCAGTTATTGAAAGCCTTGTTCGACAGCTCGGAATCGGTCAATCCCAACGAGTTCAGGCTATTTGCCCATACCATTTTCAGCAAACATCCCGAGCTGGAGGCACTGGAATGGATACCCAGAGTCAATGCCGAAGACCGCAGCGCATTCGAACAACAGACAGAAACCACCATTCACGAGCACAACCGCAATCAGCAATTGATACCGGCTGGTAAGCGGAATGTTTATTTACCCATTGCTTACGCCTTCGGCAACCAGCAAAACATTGGTTTCGACGTTGCCAGCAACCCAAAACTATTAGCAGCAATCCAAAAAGCGATTAATTCCGGCGAAACGGTGGTGACGGACGGCATGGTCTGCGACGACAAACAGCCCTGCTTCGCCATCTACTCCCCGATTTATCTCAAAGGAAAATCGCTAAACACCAGCGCCCAGCGTCAACAGTTTTTTGTCGGATTGGTCTCGAATGTTTTTAAATTAAGCAACGAGATTCAGGAACTGTCCGGACGCTTACAAAGCACACGTTTGTCGGTAGCGATCTATGATCAAGACCAGCTGTTATACCGCAGCACTCCCGAAGGCATTGAATCGAAAACGCATTATTTCCTTCCAAGCAAGCGGCAATCGCTGGCGGTCGCCGACCGGAATTGGACGCTTGAATATAAACCGCTGCCGGAGTTTTATACGCAACAAAATCCCTGGACGGTTTGGTGGCTGTTGTCCGGAAGCTTTTTGCTCTGCGGCCTGACCAGCTTCGGTTTAATGCTGATGAGCGGACGCACCGCCCGCATTGAAGATTTAGTGGCCCTAAAAACCCGCGATTTGCTGCGTAGCAACCAAGCGCTGAATACCGAGATCGAACGCCGTAAACAGCAGGAAAACGAACTCCGCATTGCCGCAACCACATTCCAGTCGCACGAGGCCATTATCGTCACCGATGCCAATGGGGCAATTTTGCGCGTCAACAATGCTTTTAACAAAATCACCGGTTATAGCGCGGAAGAAGTGATTGGCCGGCAACCGGATTTTCTGTCGTCGACCCATCAAGCTCCCGGATTTATTCAAACTTTGACCCAAGCCTTGGCCAAGGATAACCAATGGCAGGGCGAAATTTTTAATCGGCGCAAAAACGGCGACGTGTTTCCGGAATGGCTAACCGTTACCGGCGTCCGGGACGAGCACGACCAACTACTGAATTATGTGGCGATTTTTTCTGACATCAGCGAGCAAAAAGCCGCCGAGCGGGAAATCCATGAACTGGCATTTTACGACCCGCTGACCGGCTTGCCGAACCGACGTTTGCTGCTGGACCGCCTGAAACAGGAGATCGCTGCCGCCAAACGCCAAAGTTATTACGGTTCGCTGTTTTTTCTGGATTTGGACCACTTCAAAACCCTTAACGATTCGCGCGGCCATCAAGTAGGCGACGAATTGCTGATCCAGGTTGCCCAACGCCTCAAATCGATTATCCGCGACGAAGACACCGCTTGCCGGCTGGGTGGCGACGAATTTATCGTGATGGTGCCTGGCCGCTACTCGCAACTGTCGCAAGCGACCAGTCACGCGGCGATGCTGGCGGAAAAAATCCTGCACACCATCAATCAACCTTTCACGGTTCAGGGCAGCGAACATCACTTTTCCACCAGCATAGGCGTGACCCTGTTTCCCGAGGTGGCCGAACAGCCTGAAGCGGTCATCCAACAGGCGGATACCGCGATGTACCGGGCCAAGGAAAGCGGCCGTAACGGCATCAGTTTTTACCGTCCGTCGATGCAGGAAACCGCCGACCGCCGTTTAACCTTGGAAAAAGAGATTCGTCAGGCGCTGAAACAGCGGCAGTTTTTACTGCACTATCAGGCGCAGGTCGATCACCTCGGCAAAGTAATCAGCGCCGAAGCGCTAATCCGCTGGCAGCATCCGGAAAAGGGCATGATCTCCCCGGCGGAATTTATCCCCATTGCCGAAGATACCCAGCTGATTTTGCCGATAGGCGAATGGGTCATGCGCGAGGCCTGCCGGCAAATCAAGGTGTGGGACGCGCAGAACCTGCCTATTCATCATGTGGCGGTCAACGTCAGTTCCCGGCAATTCCGCCAGGCCGATTTTGTCGACCAAGTAAAACGCATTTTGATCGACGCCGAACTGCCGGCTGAGCGTCTGGTCATCGAACTGACCGAAGGCTGCGTGATCAGCGACATAGACGACACCGTGGAAAAAATGCGCGATTTGCAAACCCTGGGCGTAAAAACCTCGATCGACGATTTCGGTATCGGCTATTCCTCACTGTCTTATTTAAAAAAATTGCCCATCAGCCAATTAAAGATCGATCAGAGTTTCGTCCGCGACATCGCCAGCGACCCCAACGACGCGGTAATTGTGGAGACCATTATCAATATGGCTAAAAACTTAGGTTTACACGTGATTGCCGAGGGCGTGGAAAACCAGGAACAAATGATCTTCTTACGTGATAAAGGCTGCCTATCCTACCAAGGCTATTACACCGGCCGGCCGGTAGCCGCTGCCAGATTTGAGCGGGAAGACAGATTACTTCCCACTGCATCCTAGGCTGTTAAGCCACGGGAAATGTCTACGCCACAGCTTTTAATATTCCAGAATCGGTAAGCCCAGCGCTATCAGCATGCCTTGCCGAAAGGCCGATTTTGCGGCGGTAGCGCAGCTTGCTAATCAGCTTTTTAACCTAGACCCTGAATGCCTCCCAGCCCCGCCATGCCGGAACCCCTGGTTACTCGTGCGGTCTAGTGGCCTCGGGCTTTTGGGAATATCGGTCAAACGGTATGCCCTTAAACCTTGGACAACGCATTCCGCTCCAAACAAATCCGACAAACATTCTCGTATTGGGGGCGGCTGCGTTAAAATCGTTACGTTAACCATCCGACTAGGGACTTTGCAGATGAATATAAAAACTTGCCTGTTTGCCATTGCTGCTTTATTGCCGCAATTTGCCAACGCCGATGAAAAACCCACTATCCGCATAGGCGCTATGGCCGCCGGCACCTTAAACTGGGAACTCGCGGCGATGCGCAACCAAGGACTACTAGACAATGCGGAATTCAACGTGGAAAACATCGCGGTTGCCAATCAGCAAGCCGGTAAGGTTGCGCTGCAAGCTGGCTCAGTCGATGTGATCGTCTCCGACTGGATCTGGACGTCCAGCATGCGCAGCACCGGCACCAATTTGAGTTTTTACCCGTTTTCCGATACCTCCGGCGTATTGCTGGTACCTGCCGATAGCCCGATCAAGTCGCTGGCCGATTTAAAAGGTAAAAAACTGGGCATAGCCGGTGGCGAGCTGGATAAGAACTGGCTGCTGTTACAAGCGCTGGGACAGCAACAGCATGTGGACCTGAATACCGGTGTGGAAAAAATCTACGGCGCGCCGCCATTACTGAGCCAGCAACTACTGGAAAAGCGCGTCGATGCCTTGCTGACCTTCTGGCAATTTGCCGCGCATCTCGAAGCGCAAGGCTACCGGGCGCTGTTGAGCGGCGAGGAGATCATCCGCCAACTCGGCATCAACGAAACAGTGCCCAGCATCGGCTATGTGTTCAAGCAGGACTGGGCCGATCAACATAAAGCAGCGTTCAAACAATTCTTGAGTCTCGGCAAACAAGCTCACGACACCTTGTGCAGTTCCGATGCGGAATGGCAGAAAATCCTGCCACTGACTGACGCGACCAGTCCGAAAGAACAACAAAAACTCCGGGAGCGTTACTGCCAAGGCCGCGTCGAACAATGGGGCGCCACTCAGCAAAGCGCCGCCGCAAAAATCTACGCCATGCTGCATCAACTCAGCAATAACAAGCTGACCGGCCAATCGGCGCAAATACAAGCGGGGACGTTCTGGTCGGCTGACTAATGTTGACGGGCACTTTTAAACTTAACCAGTCTGCCGTCACAATGCTATCGTTGTTAGCGCTGCTAGGCATCTGGCAGCTGGCGGCTGGCTTGGTCCACAGTCCAACATTACCCTATCCGCTCCAGGTCGCCCAGGTATTTTGGCAAGCAACTCAATCCGGCGAACTACCCTACCATTTAGGGGTTACGCTGCTGCGGCTGCTGGTCAGCTTCTCGATTGCGATGGTATTGGGCTGCGCCATAGGGGTGACGCTGGGTAACAACAAACTCCTGGATGCGTTCTTCGATCACTGGTTGGTGATCTTCCTGAACATTCCTGCGCTGGTCACCATCATCCTCTGCTACGTCTGGTTCGGATTGGCCGAATCGGCGGCGATTCTGGCCGTGGTTATCAATAAACTGCCGAATGTGATTGTCACCATCCGCGAAGGCACGCGGGCATTGGACAAGGATTTATTGGAAATGGCTGCAAGCTACCGTTTCGACCGCAGAAAAACCTTGGCGCATGTGATCTGGCCGCAATTGCATCCGTTCGTGATGGCGGCCACGCGCTCCGGTCTGGCGCTGATCTGGAAAATCATTTTAGTGGTGGAACTGCTAGGCCGCAGCAACGGGATGGGCTATCAACTGCATCTGTTTTTTCAATTGTTCGATGTCGCCAGCCTGCTGGCTTATACCTTTGCCTTTGTCGCGGTCATCCAACTGATCGAATGGCTGTTGCTGCGGCCGCTGGACCGCAAGGCCTTACGGTGGCGGCGGTGAACGATATTACCATCAGCATCCAGGATAAAACTTATCGCTCTGGGCATGCCGACGACCGCCAACACCAAGCGATTGCCGACTTACAACTCGGCGTGGGCCGCAACGAATTCGTCTGCCTGCTCGGCCCATCCGGCTGCGGTAAAACCACGTTGTTGAATATGATTGCCGGACTAGATAGTCACTATCAGGGCCAAATTCAAATAGGCCGCCAAGCTACAACTGCCAGAATTGGTTATGTGTTTCAGAATCCCAGATTACTGCCCTGGTATACCGTCCGGCAGAATATCGAAGTGGTATTCGAGGAAACGCCGCCCGCCGCCTTGATCGATTCGTTATTGGCAGACATGCAACTGAGCGACGTGCAGCAGGTTTATCCGGAACGTTTGTCGCTGGGCATGCAGCGGCGAGTCGCCATCATCCGCGCCTTTGCCATCAACCCCGACATTTTGCTGATGGACGAACCCTTCGTCTCGCTGGATGCACCCAGCGCCCGGCAGGTACGCAATTTATTGTATTCATTGTGGCAACAACGGCCGCATACGGTACTGTTCGTCAGCCACGACCTGCGCGAGGCGATTGCGCTGGCAGACCGCCTGATTTTTCTGTCGCCGCCGCCGATGCGGATTGTCAGCGATATTCCGGTACACATTCCGCGCGAATTGCGTAACGACGAAGCGCAAATCGAAGCATTCCGCGAGCACTTGCTGAACCGGCACCCGGCTATCAACGGACTTTTGTAAGGTGCAAATCGTCGTCAAGACTTGTGAAGTAGAGGAGATCATCAAGAAATCTCGCTTCATCGGCATCATCAGCCCTTGCCAGACCGAGCGTGAAGCCTTGTTGTTATTAAAGGATTTGCATCAACGCTTCCCCGACGCCAGCCATATAGTTTACGCCTACCGTATCCAGTCGCCGGACGGTCTGATTTGCCGCTTTCACGATGCCGGCGAACCCAGCGGCACCGCCGGCAAGCCGATCTTTCAGCATCTGGAAGGCAAGCAACTGATCAATCTCGTCGTAGCGGTGATTCGCTATTTTGGTGGGGTGAAGCTGGGCGCGGGCGGCTTGACCCGCGCCTACGGCAATGTCGCCAAGCAAGTCATAGAAGCTGCCGACATTGTCGAATACATTGAATTCGCCGAGCTGACATTGAATCTGGATTACCACCGACTACAAGCGCTGGAATACCAGTTAAAAAAACTGGACGGCAGCATTATCGGTCAGGATTTTTCCGATTCGGTCAGGTTAACCGTCAAACTCCCCAAGAGCAATCTACCCGCGCTCAACGCCTTCCTGGATTAAACAAGCTTATAACAAGCCTAGATGACAGCTTTATTTCAATATTGTTTCCCAAAAAGAAACAAGAAATCCACTATTGCCGGTATTGTAAATAAAAAAATAAAGCTTATATTAAAGTCGTCTTCATTGGTATCGACTGTATTCAGTCTAGGAGCAAAAATGAACAAATCGAACAATCTGTATAAAGACGTACTCACCGGCCTGTTTTTCACCACCGGCGTGTTTGGCTTCATGTCTGGCGAGTTCATCATCTCCACCATGCTATTCGGCGCTGCAACCATCGCCAGCAATCTGGATTTTAGCGACTCGTTTCGCGCTTAAGTTTTGTTGTACCTCCCTCGTTGTTAAGCAGTTAATCTGTTTATTTCAAGCCCGTCAGCCGCCTCCGTGGCTGGCGGGCTCTTTTTAAAATCCTCTTGCTTCACGTATCGTTTCGTAGGCTTTCCTGATTTGCTGAGTCTTTTGCTTGGCCATCTGCATCATTTCCTCAGGTAAACCTTTGGCCACCAACTTGTCCGGATGGTGCTGACTCATCAGGCGCCGATAGGCTTTTTTCACTTCAGCATCGTCCGCCGTCGCGGAGATGCCTAACACCGCATAAGCATCTTCCAGTTTTGACGAGCTGGATTTGGCCGCGTGAAACTGCTCGCCCGACTGCTGAAAACGATGTTGCGCCTGTACTTGGCCTTTGATGATCTGATATTCGAAACGAGACAAGCCCAGTTGCGCGCAAATATCCAACAACAGCTTTTCTTCCTTGGCATCGTAAACGCCGTCGGCAAACGCCGCTTGAATCTGGATTTCCACGAACATCCGCACCAGATTAGTCCGGCGATGACATTCCACGCGAAATTGCCGCAGTACTTCCGCCAATGGAAAATCGGTCTGCTTGCCTTGCTGAAACAGTTGAATCGCGGCTTCGCGCAGCTCGGCACTGAGTTCCATATTATCCATCACCCGCTTCGCCAGTCCGATTTCCTCGTTGGAAACCCGGCCATCGGCCTTGGCGACATGGCCCATCACCGCGAACGTCGCGGTGAAAAACGCCATTTGCACCCGCTGCTGGTCGCCGGGATTAAATGACTCGCCGGCCATCCCGTCCATGCCGGCATCGAACTGATGCCCTACCGATGCGCCGAAAATCGCGCCCAGCGGGCCGCCCAACATAAATCCAAACGCTCCACCCACCAACTTCCCAAGCCAACTCATGCGTTTCCTACCCTCAACAGGTTTAATGATAAAATTACAGCCACTTTCCACTGACTCCACACACGTATTATGAATGCCCCCGCCGCACTTTACGAATCTTCCCTGCCGCATTTGAAATTGCTCGGCCGCGGCAAAGTCCGCGACATGTACGAAATCGACGCTAAACATCTGCTGATCGTCACCTCCGACCGGATGTCAGCGTTCGACGTGATCATGCCCGATCCGATTCCCGGCAAAGGCCGCGTGTTGACTACAGTGAGTAATTTTTGGTTCGAAAAAATGCGGGATATTATTCCCAATCATTTAAGCGACGAATTGACGCTGGCGGACGTGATTCCCGATTCCGATTTAAGGGCGCAAGTGGAAGGCCGGGCCATCATCGTCAAACGCCTGAAACCGCTGCCGGTGGAAGCTATCGTGCGCGGCTACCTGATTGGCTCGGGTTGGAAGGATTATCAAAACAGCGGCTCGGTGTGCGGTATCGAATTGCCGGCCGGCTTGCAACAGGCGCAACAATTGCCGCAGCCGATTTACACGCCGTCCAGCAAGGCCGAAATGGGCACCCATGACGAAAACATCAGCTTCGCCGATACGGTAGGGTTAATGGGAGAGGAACTGGCCGGCAAAGTGCGCGACGCCAGCTTGCGGCTCTACACAACCGCGGCTGATTACGCTCGCGAGCGCGGCATCATTATCGCCGACACCAAATTCGAATTTGGCCTGGATGAAGACGGCACCCTGTACTTGATCGACGAAGCCTTGACCCCCGATTCCTCGCGCTTTTGGCCGGTCGAGCAATATCAAGTCGGCATCAGCCCGCCTAGCTTCGACAAACAATATCTACGCGATTACCTGGAAACCTTGGATTGGAACAAGACCGCGCCTGGTCCGAAATTGCCGGAAGAAGTTAGCAGAAAATGCGCGGAAAAATATCGGGAAGCCGAGTTGAAACTGATCGGAAATTGAAGAGCCGTTCAGCCAAAGCCATACCGCGCGACTAGCGGGATGGCTTTGGATCACTAAAACCTAAATCGGCTTGAATTGATAACCCTGCGCGGTTTGCCAGGATAGAAAAACACTCTCACCATCGCTCAACAGAAAAGCATCGTCCGCGCTTTCCGCCGTTTTACCGACGACTTCGGGTTGCGACCAACTCAGTCCGCCATCATTAGACTTAATCAACTGCAACAGATTATGGCTGCCGTCGAATTCCGACCAAACCACCACTACCTGCTCGCCCTTGGCAAACACGTTGGGATGTTTGGCGCCTTGATTGCCGAAATGGTAGGCCGGCGAATAACTTAGGCCCCCATCCTTGGAGTGACCGTAAAACAAGCCTTGTTTATCAGCGGCTCCGCTGAACCATACCGAATGGTAAACGCCATTGTCGGCAATTGATAAGGCCGGGCCATGATGCGGACATGCATCGATTTTCCAGTTTTCTTGGCTGACGCGCTGCACCGCTCCAGGGGTGTGCCAATCCTTAAATTTAACCAGCGCATGATCGCGGATATTGCCTTCATAAACATGCCGCCACAGCACCACCGGCAAATTGTCTGCATCTATTTCCACACCCAAACGGCAGCATTCACAGCTATGCGGTGCAACGGTTTTGTTGGGATAGAAGCTTTTACCGCCATTGTCCGACCAGGCGTAATACACGGCAGTACCTGCAAACTCTTGCTTAGCGGCCTTGGCTTTTTCCTTGTCGCGCGCATCCAACCAAGCCACAAAAATCTCGCCATTCTTCCCCACCGCCAACGCATCGAAACGGTGACCGATCACGTCCAGATTGTCATTGACCGTCACCGGCTTGGAAAAACTCTTGCCGCCGTCCGTCGAGCGACTGAAGCGAATGTTGCCAGTATGGCGTTTTTCCAAATTTTGGGTCCAGGTCAGGTAAACATTGCCTTGCGCATCGAGTTTGATTTTTGGCCGGTATTCACCGCGCGCAGCGATAGCTTCCGGCTCGGCGTTTACCGCAACTGGTGCGGAAAAGCTCCGACCTTTATCGGTAGACGATTGCACATAGATATGATCGCGAACCACCCAAGCCAACCACAGCACGCCGCTATTGTCGAAAGTCGCGGTGACCGTCTCGGAACATCCAATTGCCGGACTGGTTTGCAGATCAGCGCACAATGCTTTTTGGTCGGTATGCTGTTCAAGCTTAGCTGCCTCAGCGCCTTGCTTACTTGTGATCGGCTCGTTGGCACATGCAGTCAAAATCAACGAGGCAACCATTGCCAAAGGAAGTTGAAATTTCATCATCGTCTTTTAGTAAGTGTCCGGAAAGTTACGAACATTTTTACCCGTTTGACCGGGAAAAATTAAACTGTGTCATTTAACGCACAACCAGGATTAGATGAGCTCTGCCTATCCTGGTTGAATACATTTAATAACCGCTTAATAGTTAAATTTCAATTCTGCGATATAGGTGCGCTGCGGAAACACATGGAACAGCCAATATTTTTCGTTGGTAATATTGTCGATACCCGCTGAAAGCGTCAGTTGCTTGGTCAGTTGATATTTGGCACGGGTATCCACAACGAAAAACGCGCTGCCGGTGCCGGTATAAGTATCCGGATTGACGTCGCTGTTATCGATTTGCCCATATTGTTGACTGCTATAGCGTCCACTGATAGAGGACGTAAAATCTTTAGTCACATGATATGTGGCCGTGGCACTAGCCCGCCACTCCGGTACTCTGGGCTGATACTTGCCGACAGACGCAGGCAGAGCTACATTTTTATCGATGCGCGAATTCGCCCAGGTCACGTTACCCGACAAATCCAGGCCATCGATAACGACATTACTGTGCTCGCCGGAAAACTCCCAACCGTAGGTGCTGATCTGGTCGATGTTCTGCGCATACGATAATGTCGAGTTAGTGACAGGACTGAAAGTCGTTTGACTGTAGATGGCATCGTAGACTTTTTCGTGGAATAAGCTCAAACGCAACGAACCTTCGCTCAGAAAATATTGCGCGGAAAGCTCGGAAGACAATGCCTCTTCAGGCTTTAGCGTTGGATTGGGATTCACAATATTTGAGGTGCCGCTGACGGTGATATTGGTACCCTGGAACAGTTCCGTCACCGTTGGAAAACGGTAAGCCTGAGCAATAGAGCTGGTAAATTTCCAGCTATCAGTCGGCTTCCAGGCCAGCGAGGCTTTTGGCGAAAATCTTAAATCGCTACGGTTAGACTGATTGATCGTTCTGCCGTTTGAACCGGTGTTAGTGCCATCGAAGGCGTTCCAGTTCTCCAAACGTCCGCCCAAGGTCAACGTCCAATCCGGATCAAATGTCCATGCGTCTTGAATCCAGACCGCGTTGGTTTCGGTCTTGCCTTGCGAATTGGTATTTAAGCGGACTGGTGCACCGTAGATCCAATTGGAGGTTACATATTGTTGGTTGTTTAATTCGTAAAGATCATGATGAAACCCAAAGCTGACATGATGCGGTCCCCATGCGGAATCCGGACGCCATATACCTTTAGCATCCACAGTATGCCAACCGGTGTCGTTTAGGCTGGTAAGAGTTCCCGCACCGCCTGCTGCGGCGAGATTGGGCGCAACCGTGGGCGCGCGTTGCTCATCCTGACCATAATTGATCACACTGCCGGTCAGTTCCCAATCGAAAATACCGCCGGTGTTCGATTTTAGCGCCATACCGTGCGACCAATGCATCTGTTGGTAATCGTTCTCGGCAAAAAATGAACCCAGATTGTAATTTCGCCCGTTCATATTGATTAAGCCGCTATTAACCGGCGCTCCGGTAGTGGCGCTACGCAAGTAGCTATTGAAGCCCCCGCTTTCGTCGTTTTGCCACAGACCCAATGTATACGAAGCTTTCAGCGTCGGCGTAATATCGTAAGCCAGCTTCCACTTAAAATTATCCTGAACGGTATGCCTGATATTGCCTTCGCCTATGGCAAAGATTCTTTGGGAGCCACTTCTATCGACATCACCGACGGCGCCTGAAATACCGTTAGTATTCGGGCAGGCATTCGCACCAGTCGCGGGGCAGGGAGTAGGCAAGTACGTGAATGATATAGGCTGACTGTGCGCATCCAAATGACTGACGTCAAAGCGCCAGGAAAAGTCGCCGTGTCGGCTACCCAGATTGGCCGTGTACTGCTGGGAGTCGTAGACATCGGTATGGCCGTAAACATCGTATTCTTGCCAAGTAGACTGCACGCCGCCGCCGGCCTCGAATTTCTCAGGCATCCGCGTCGTAATATCAACGACACCGCCTATCGAGTTACCGCCGTAGGCTGCGGAAAACGGTCCGTACATCACATCAACCCGCTCAATTTCTGACGGTGAGACCATATTCCAGCGCGGCGAACCGGTCATGCCGTTGTTATTGCCCAGCAACGACGATAGCAAAATGCCGTCCGCATAAATCAAGCTGCGCGCACTGGAACCGGTCCCGGAAGTGCGCATAGCCACGGGCATTTCCTTGTCGCCGATATAACGTTTGCGCACCAGAATATTAGGCAAATACTTGATCGCATCCTCGGTGTTCATCACGTTGATGGTATCTTCCATCTTCTCGCGGGTAACGCTTTCTGTCACAGCAGGCAATTTGTATTTTTCGGTAGCCGTTTGCGTAGCGGCTTTTCCGCTTTCGGCAGTAACCGTCATTTCCGGCAATATTGCGGTTTGATTGCTACCAGTTTTGTTGTCTGTCTTGCCATCTTCGGTCGCCGAGACTCCCGGCAACACAGTGAGCAGCATCGCCCCCATTAAATAGGGCTTGGCGCTAAGTTTGATTTTTGCGTGTTTCATAGGTTTAAAAATTGCGAAGGTATGCGATTTGTTCTTGCTAAGGACTAATTGTCGGCAAAAGCGCTATTTAAAACACCAACGGTTTCTGGTGATCTCACACACTTTAAAACAGCCATTTGTAGATATAAGCAATTTATAACCCTAAATACAATTGTGCTTTTTTATCAATCAATTAATACAACGCATCATCAAATACGCCACCACAACCACCCATTTATGCGGCAAATGACTCACTAGAAATAAGTCATATAACACAGTTTATTTTATTCGCCGCCATATCCATTGTTTTGATGCTGACACTCAAAACAGCGACAA
This sequence comes from Methylomonas sp. PHL2-19, assembly GCF_059331595.1. Classification (NCBI taxonomy): domain Bacteria; kingdom Pseudomonadati; phylum Pseudomonadota; class Gammaproteobacteria; order Methylococcales; family Methylococcaceae; genus Methylomonas; species Methylomonas sp. PHL2-19. The sequence continues at coordinate 1,125,465 of NZ_CP196839.1, read as the reverse complement.
CAGCTCAGGTAGCAACTGGAACCGGTCCTCGCCCGCTAAACAAAAAACCCTTGCCAGCTTTTCAGCCGACAAGGGTTTTCAGAGACCAAGCAAGCGGTATTTATTCGTCCGCGTCTAACTCATCGGCGGAGAGTTTTTTGCCTGGAAAATAATTAGGCGCAACGCTGATCAGAATCGTCAGCAGCGTGGCGACGTAAGGTACGGATTGCACCGCCAATACTGCCATCCACAACCTGCCGCTCAAGTTATCGAAATGCTCGATAGAGCGCATCGCCAGGATGCCGGCAAGCAACAAGGTTAGCAATAACAACTCCTGCCAAATGATCAACAACCCCGCCACCAACGGCCCTTGCTGCTCGTATTTTGGCGTGCGCATGAAGGGCTTGCCGGAGGTAAACAAACCTTGCAAGGTACCCCGTGCCACGGTATGGGTCAGCGATAACCCGGCCAGTGCCGCACCCAATGCATGCAACATTGAACAAGCCACCCGCGCCTTGTACAACCACAAACCGCGCAAGATTTTGAATGCAAACAGGCCTATGGTCGGCAAAAGGAAGGCGTTTACCGGCAGCTCACTGTGAATAGGATCCGACACGATCAGCGCGGTCAATATCAAGCTGGTACCGGTAAATAGCAGCGCCAACGCATCGGAAAACCAAGGCAGCCAACCCGCCACAAAGTAATAGCGCTGTGCCGAAGTAAGCGAAGATTTTTTGTTGGGCAAAAAATGCCGCCAATGCTTTTTGATGATCTGCATCGCGCCGTATACCCAGCGGAAACGCTGCGTCATATAGCCGGAGAAGGTATCCGGCATCAGGCCGCGACCAAAAGACTCCTTGCAGTACACCGAGTCGTAACCCGCTTCATACAAACGCAAGCCCAATTCGCTATCCTCGCAGATACACCATTCGCCCCACGGACCGACTTTGTCGAACGCCGACTTGCGGACCATGGTCATCGTGCCATGCTGAATGATGGCGTTGAATTCGTTACGCTGCACCATGCCGATATTAAAGAAGCCTGCATACTCCCAGTAGCAAATATCCTTGAACGTGCTTTGCCCAGAATCGCGATAATCCTGCGGCGACTGCACAAAGCCGACATTTTCCTGGTCGAAATACGGCACCATCGCTTTCAGCCAATCGGGGTTCAGAATGTAGTCGCTGTCGATGACCGCGATGATTTCGGCATCTTCAGCGGTATTGGTCAATGCGTAGTTGATCGCACCGGCCTTGTAACCGGGCCAATTATCCAAATGGAAGAAGCGGAATTTCGGGCCAAGGCGGTCGCAATCGTCACGCACCGGTTGCCAAACTGTCGGATCCTTGGTGTTGTTATCCATCACCAATACTTCGTAGTTCGGATAGTCGACCTTGGCCAGCGCATTCAGGGTCTTGCGCACCATTTCCGGTGGCTCGTTGTGGATCGGCAAGTGGATCGAAACCTTCGGATAACGGAAACCGGCCGGCGGCGTCAGCGGCTGGAAGGTACGGCGACCCTTGCGATGCCAGATGACTTCGGAAATCTCCAGGCTCTCGGTCAGCAACACCAAGATGGCCATGGCCTGCATCATCAGCAAAATCGCCCAGAACACAACCGAAAAACTAGTTTGGTATTGCGCGGCGGCAATCGATGCCGACCAAAACAATACCGACGCCGCCAAGTTGGCGACGATACCGAAGAAAAATTTACCCGGCAGCTTCAAGCTCTTACGGGTAAACAAGAAGGCCGCCATCAAGATAATACTGAGTACTGCAGCGCCACTAGCCCAGTTACGCCAGGTTGGATTGGCCAGTACGTCACCTTCCATCGGGAACTTAGGCTGACGATCAGCATTGAATAAGCCCCAGTAAGCACCGGCCGTACCTTCCAGCTTGATCTTCCACGGCTGGTCAAACGCTTCGACCACATAGTAAATAATGTTTTCGGCAGTCGCGCGATTCAGGAACTCACGCAAAAACTTGGCTTGATTCGCCAACGAAGCAGTGGCGGCTTTTTGCGGAGGACCGTCGGATGGCCAACCCACCTCGGTAATCACGATGGTTTTGTTGGGGTACAACTGCTGCAATTCGTAATAACGCTTGAACACATATTCGACTGCGTTATCGCCTTCCGCACCTTTGGGTAAATCGACCGGCACACCTTCCCAATAGGGCAGAATGTGCACAGCTATGTAATCGACTTCCGCCGCCAAGGCCGGGTTTGCTACCCATATATCCCAGGTTTCAGCTGTACTAACCGGTTTCCAGGTGCGTTTTTTTACTTCGCGAACGTACTCAATCAGTTCGTTGGCTTTGCCGGCCACTTCCGCCTTAACATCCGCCTCGATTTTCAGCTGCAAATCTTGTTCGCTCATCGAACCGGAAAATTCTTGACGGACTTTCTGTGCGATAGGTCCACTAACCTTGTTTCTATACCGTAACAACGATTCGTTACCCACCAGCGTGCGAACAATGGTTTTTGGATATTGATTGGTTAGGTTGATTAGGCTTTCGACTTCGCGCTGATTTTTATCCAGCCGTTTCTGCGTGTTCTCTAACTTTTTTTGCGGATCGTCCTCGGCGCTATCGTCATCAACCAAATCCACCCAACAGCCCATCGCCAGATTGATCGCATTCTTGGCTGTCAACTCAGGCACAACCTCCATACCCTCCAGCGCGGTGTAGGTTCTTATCGAATGGGCTTTACCGGACAATAACTCCAGATCGGATTGAATTTGTTCTCTGGTGGGAAATACGCCGTCGGCAGGATTGAAATCGCGCCCCTTGGGGTTAAAGGTCACCCCCATCATGGTATCGCTCCAGGATGGCAGTTTTAACGGATTATTGACGTAAGACCAGATACCCAGGTTGATGACAACCAGTAGCACCAAGGTGAAAAATGTGGCAATTTTGGCTTTCATTTCGACAGAAAGACTCCGCAATAGAGGGTTATTAGAATCAGTATTTTTTAATTTTCACGGCATTACGCAGCCATTCCGTCGGCAAATTTAAATGCGCTTGCTACGGTATCTGATTTCGACAGAGCGACTGGCGCGTGTCTAAGCGGGCCACGCATTCCTGTCAGGTAACAGATTTACCAACAAAACACAGCGGCATTTAGGAACCCGCCCAAGGGCAAACCCCGGCGACGCTCAAACCGGCAAAGAGCCGGTATTGAATGTCGCCACGCTTAGCTCAACCTTAAGCAGGTTGCGGGAAAACTTTTATTTCAATGAAAGGGTTTCTACGCGGCCTTTCATTTCAATATTCAGTTTGTCTTCTTTAGCCAGCCAACCGATCGCTCGCTGGACGTCGTTCTTACCCAAGCCGGTTTCGGTCGTGACTTTATTAACGCTAGCTTCGCCATGCGTATGCAAGTATTGCCAGACTGCTCCAGCTGCTTCGCCAATTGTATCCACCATTTCAACTCCTCATCATTTAAACAACAAAAAAAATCGGGGGGTTTTAGTCATGCTATCCAGCCTTACGCAACACAAGCCGCGGCAAAAGCTAGTCAACACAACTAACGCTCATCAGGCAGCACAATATTAAGTTCCAGGGTTTCCTGGTTTCCATCCTGTTCAAAATTAACGGTAATGGCATCCTGCCCGACATTGACATATTTACGGATCACCGCCAGCAATTCTTGCTGCAACTCGGGCAAATAGGACGGTTGATTTCTGGATGCACGCTCATGGGCGACCAGAATTTGCAATCTCTCCTTGGCCAGCGATGCCGTATTGGTTTTCGAGGATCTGAAATAATCTAAGAGACTCATCACTTGCTCCCGAATAGCTTACTGAATAAGCCTTTTTTCTCTTCCTCGATAAAACGATGTGGTTTGGTTTCGCCCAAATAACGCGCCACGATGTCTGCATAAGCCTGCCCTGCATCGCTTTGCTCGTCGAGAATGACCGGTGTGCCTGAGTTTGACGCATTCAACACAGATTTGGACTCCGGGATAACGCCCAACAAATGTAGCGACAAAATTTCCTGTACATCGTCAACGCTGAGCATCTCGCCCAATTTCACCCTATCCGGCGAATAACGCGACAACAACAAATACTCCTTGATCGGCTCTTCGCCATTCTCGGCGCGGCGCGATTTGCTGGACAAGATACCCAGCATACGATCCGAATCCCTAACGGAGGAGACTTCCGGGTTGGTTACCACAAATGCATCATCAGCAAAGTACATGGCAAGTGTAGCACCGCGCTCTATTCCTGCCGGCGAGTCGCAAACGATGTATTTAAAGTCTTTGGACAACTCTTCCAGAATTTTGCCGACACCTTCCGTTGTTAAAGCATCTTTATCACGGGTTTGCGATGCCGGCAATATAAATAACTGGTCGCAACGCTTGTCCTTGATCAGGGCCTGATTTAGGGTGGCTTCGTTGTTGATCACATTGACCAAATCATAAACCACGCGACGCTCGCATCCCATGATCAAGTCGAGATTACGCAGCCCCACATCGAAATCGATCACAGCGGTTTTATGTCCGCGCTTCGCTAAGCCCATCGCGATAGCGGCGCTGGTTGTGGTCTTGCCCACACCACCTTTTCCCGATGTTACTACGATAATTCTGGCCAATGTTGTTCCTCCAAGAAAAGCTTAAATATCTTTGATAATCAGCGTCTGGTTATCCAGACTGATCTGTACGGGCTTGTGTGCTGGATACTTGCTCAAATCGTCGCTGAGCTGGTAAATGCCGGCTATCGAAATCAGTTCGGCTTGCAAATCCGAACAAAAAATACGGCTATTGACATTACCCAGCACGCCGGCAAGCGCTCGTCCGCGCAGGGATCCGTATATATGAATATTACCTTCCGCCATGATTTCCGCGCCGGCACTAACGGTTGCGGTGACGATCAAATCGCCTTTGGCATAAACCCGCTGGCCCGAGCGTATCGGCTGTGTCACCAACTTATTTTCAATTGACTGATTAGCTTGCTTTTGCTCTTCCGCAGCCGGTGTCGGCAAGGTTTTTGCCGGTGCTTTATTGACTAAGGGCACATTGCTGCCGTGCAGGGAATGCTGGGGCAAATTCATAGCCAAGGCGTCGCCGTTCTGATGTTCGTTACCGCCGCGCACCCCTATCGGCATGAAGCCGTGCTGACGGACGATAGTGACTATTTCGGTGAAATCAATTGGCAGATTTTGCGCGTTAAGTTTTTGCAGATCGATCAGCAAGGGCGAGTTTTTAAAAAACTCGGGAGCTTGAACCACTTTTTCCTTGAGCTGCTGATCGATCAGAGAGATGTCGTTACTGGCTAGCAGCAACACCGGCACGGTCAGTGACGTGCTTTTAAACTCCAAAGCTATTTTTTGCGAAGTAGGTGCGCCGGTTGACATCGAGTTTGGAAAATCCGCTACTGAATGCCCGAAATACTATCATTTTCCGTGACAAAAAGCACAGTTCCTTACAGTAAAAACAAGGTTGCTAAGCCCAAAAAGGCCATGAATCCAACCACATCGGTAACTGTGGTCAGCAACACACCGCCAGCCAGCGCAGGGTCTACACCGATCTTATCCAACAACACCGGAATCGCCACGCCGGACAAAGCCGCGCACACTAAATTGATCATCATCGCCACGCCGAGCAACATACCGATATGCGGATTGTGGAACCACAGCCCAGCCACTACCGCCACCACAGCAGCCCAAACCAAGCCGTTTAGCAGGCCGACCGAGACCTCTTTAAACAATAAACTCACGGCGTTACCGGTGGTGACTTGTCGCAAGGCCAAGCCCCTGACAACCAGTGTCAAAGTCTGACTGCCGGCTATACCCCCCATAGACGCTACAATCGGCATCAATACCGCCAATGCGACGATCTGTTGAATAGTAGCCTCAAACAAATCGATGACTGAAGCCGCCAAGAATGCGGTAAGCAAATTCACGCCCAACCAAAGCGCACGACGCTTGGCACTACTAAATACCGGCGCAAACATATCCTGCTCTTCGCTCAAGCCGGCCATGCTCATTAAGGAGTGATTGGCTTCTTCGCGAATCAAACCCACGACATCGTCGATAGTGACGCGCCCCAAAACCTTACCGTCATTCGCTAACACAGGCGCGGACAACAATTTTCGGCGCTCAAACAAACCAGCCACATCCCGACTAGGCATACCGTAGGGAATACCTGAGCTACGGGTATCCATAATCGACTCAACTTTGGTATGCGGGTCGTGGGTCAACAATTGATTAATCGGCAACAAGCCCTGAAACTGCTCTTTGCGATCCACCACGATTAGACTGTCTGTTGCAGTCGGCATATTACCGCGCAAGCGCAAATATCGCGTCACCACGTCCAGCGTTACATCGGCGCGAATGGTTAACACATCGTCAGACATCAAGCCGCCGGCGGTATGCTCGTCATAGCTAAGCGCCTTTTCGATGCGATTGCGGTTATGTACACCGATAGATTCCATCACTTGCGACAGCAAAGGCTCAGGCAATACATGCAGCAGATCGACCATACCGTCATGGCCCATGGATTCAGTCGCGGCAATCAAATCTTTCCTGTCGGTAATTTTCAGCAAGCTGCTACCCACTTCGACATTTATCTCGACCAGAATTTCGCCGATCACGCTGGGCGGAATCAACGCCCACAGCTTGGCTCGCAGTTCCGGCTCCAATGACTCGAGAATATGCGCCGCTTCCGCCGGGTATAAGGAACGCACTAGGCTCCTAATCTCGATCAGAGAGTCTTTTGTCAGCACTTCGATGGCGCGATCTAAAAGATGCTCGGTATTTTCAAGCTTTGCTGCTGATGTCATGGGTAAAAACCAAGAAATTGGGCTAGGGAATTGCGTTAACGCAATTCCCTATGCCTGACGATAACGTTAGGAGTAATAGTTTGAAAGTGCTTACTCAAAGCCTCGACCAGATAAACCGAACGATGTTGCCCGCCGGTACAGCCGATCGCTATGGTTAAATAACTGCGATTATCCGATTCGAAGCGCGGCGCCCAGCGACCGATGAAATAACCTATATCATGCAGAAACTCTTTGACGATCACTTCATTCTGCAAAAAATCGATGACCTCGGCGTGTTTACCGGTCAATCCTCGCAGTTCCGGCGCCCAATAGGGATTGGGCAAACTGCGGGCATCGAACACGAAGTCGGCATCCAACGGGATACCGTATTTAAAACCGAAAGACTGAAACAAAATCGACAAAGAACTTTTGCCTTTTTCGCCCAAACGGTTTTTCAGCAAATCCCGTAACTGATGATAGTGGGTGAAACTGGTATCTATAAGTATATCGGCACGAGCTGCCAGGGGTCGCAGCATTTCCCGTTCGATTTCCAAAGCCTCGCGCAGCGGCCTACTTTCGGTGGTCAACGGATGGCGGCGGCGCGTTTCACTGTAGCGCTTCAGAATGATGTTCTCATCCGCTTCCATGAAAACCAGTTCGCAATCAATACCTTTACTGCGAATAAAAGTCAGGCTATCCGGGAAATCGGCTAACTTCTGGTTACGGTTTCTGGCATCGATACCGATAGCGGTTTTACTATAGGTCGCCGGGTCTTTCAGCATGACATGATCGACAAAATCCTCAAGCAAGGTCATGGGAAGATTGTCGATACAGTAATAGCCGCAATCTTCCAAAGTATCCAACGCGATACTTTTACCCGATCCCGATAAGCCGCTGACGATGACTAGTTTCATATGCAAAACGATACAGAGCGAAAATCGCGTTCACCCTGTACCGCGCAAGCCCATAATTAACGATGGTTTTGATTTTTTTCTTTATGTTTGACGATTTGTCTGTCGAGTTTATCGACCATGTTGTCGATAGCCGCGTACATATCTTCTTGTACATCTTCGGCATACAGTTTGGCGCCGCTGATTTGCACAGCTGCTTCGGCTTTTTGCTCAAGCTTCTCAACGGTCAAAATGACGTGAACATCAACGACATTGTCGAAATGACGTTTGATTTTGCTAATTTTTTCATCCACGTAGGCTTTTAATGCTTCGGTGACTTCTACGTGATGACCTGTGATACTGACTTGCATGGAATACTCCTGTTTTTAAAAATTATTCTTCCAGATTGATCAAATGTGCCTTTTCCGCTGGCTGGTTGAAGGAATGGACATCGCTTCCCGATATTTGGCAATGGTGCGGCGCGCGACATTAATGCCCTTCTCATTCAATAAGTCCGATATTTTACTATCGCTCAATGGCTTGGCCGGGTTTTCACTGCCGACCAACTCTTTTATCAGCGCCCGAATCGCGGTCGCCGAACACTCTCCCCCGCCATCGGTACTGACATGGCTGGAGAAAAAATATTTAAACTCGATCACACCGTGCGGGGTGTGCATGTATTTTTGCGTGGTGACCCGAGAGATCGTCGATTCGTGCAATTCCAATTCCTCGGCAATATCGCGCAACACCATCGGCTTCATCGCAATCGCGCCGTGCTCGAAAAAATCGCCTTGTTTTTCGACAATGCTTCTCGCCACACGCAACAAGGTGTCGTTACGACTATGCAGGCTTTTAATAAACCAACGCGCTTCCTGCAGATGGTTTTTCATGCTGACATTGTCATGGCTATTGTCGGCACGTTTGATCATCCCGGAATAAAAAGGATTGACGCGCAATTTGGGCGCTATCTCCGGGTTTAGATTAACCTGCCACTGCCCATTCACTTTGGCAACGAACACATCCGGCACCACATATTCGACGTCCGAATCCTGCAAGCGTGCGCCAGGTTTGGGGTCCAGGGTTCGAATCAGCGCCAGCACGCCTTTCATCACGTCCTCAGTCAAGCCAACCCGTTTCATCAACCGGGCTTGGTCGCAACTGGCCAACAAATCCAAATGCCTATGCACGAACTCCAAAGCTTCCGACCGATAAGGCGTCGTAACCGGCAATTGCTGTAGCTGTAAGCCCAGACAATCGGCCAAATCCAGCGCAGCCACACCGACGGGGTCAAAGTTTTGCACCATATGCAGCACAGCCAAAACCTCATCCATTTCCAAGCCTTCCAGTTGATCCTGCAAGCCCTGAAAAATATCAGTCAATTCGCTAGTCACATAACCATCGTCATTGACGGCGTCGATGATAGCCGTGGCAATTGCATAATCGCGGTCCGAGATCGGAATCAGTTCCAACTGCCAGACCAGATGATCGCGTAAAGACTCTGACTTACCGCGAAAGGCCTCAAACTCCGGACTATCGCCCTCATCGCCGCCGCTGGGCAACGAACTTTCGTAAACGTCGTCCCAACTGACATCGACCGGTAACTCATCCGGCATATCCGTTTGCGAGCCCTCGCTGGTCTGCTGATCGGTGTTTTCCAGCTTTTTGTCCCTGAACTCGAGATTCGGCAGCTCCTCTTCATCGATCTCCAACATCATGTTGGATTCCAGGGCTTGCTGGATTTCCTGTTGTAAATCCAAAGTCGACATTTGCAACAGCTTGATGGCCTGCTGCAATTGCGGCGTCATGGTCAGACTCTGACCGATACGGAGTTGTAGAGATTGCTTCATGACTATTCGAATTTCATAAACTAAATTTCTCGCCCAGATACACTCTACGCACCTCTTCGTTATCCACCAACTGGCGCGACTGGCCTTCGGCGATAACCTTCCCATTGTTCAAAATATAAGCGCGATCGCAAATCTCCAAAGTCTCCCGCACTTTGTGCTCGGTAATCAAAATCCCGATACCGCGATGCTTCAAGTGCGCAATGATTTTTTGCAACTCCAGCACCGAAATAGGATCGACGCCGGCAAACGGTTCGTCGAGCAGAATAAATTGCGGCTCACTGGCCAAAGCTCGCGCAATTTCCACCCTGCGCCGTTCGCCACCTGACAAACCAAGCGCCACCTGATTACGTAAGTGGTTGATATTAAACTCTGTCAATAACTCATCGATCAACAACTCGATTTGCCCATCGGTCAAATCGGCCCGAATCTGCAATACCGCGCGTAAATTATCGGCCACACTCAATTTACGAAAGACCGAAGCCTCTTGCGCTAGATAACCGATTCCCAAGCGCGCGCGCCGGTGCATCGGATGATGCGTGATGCGCTGCTCGTCAAAAAAAATCTCGCCGCTATCGGCTTTGACCAAGCCCACCATCATGTAAAAGCTGGTGGTTTTCCCGGCTCCGTTCGGGCCCAACAAACCTACGACTTCCCCGGTGTCCACCCTCAGGCTGACCCCATCGACCACATTTCGATTGTTGTAGCGTTTAAACAGCTGTTCCGCAACCAATCGCGCCATTATTGCGCCTGCTTAGGCTTGGGTTTAATCACCGAGTGCACGCGCTTGCCGTCGGATTGCGCTTCACCCGCCTTCAGCAAGGAGTTCTTGGTATCGTACTCGATATACTCACTGGATTGTTTAGCATCGCCCTGCCAGACCGAGGCATTTTTCATAAATTTCAGCAAATTCTGGTCGGGGTAAAATTCGTTGATCAAGCCCTCCCCGTGCATTTCTTCCTTGCCCACCGCCGGCAACTGCTTGAATCGCGACGGTTTACCGGTAGCAATCAATTTGATAATCGCACCATCTTTCAGATAAACCACCAATTTATCGCCATCGATTCTGATCGTTCCCTGCGTAGCGACCACATTGCCGGTATAGGTGCTGATTTGCGCCTTTTCGTCGTAAACCGCATTATCCGAGTCGATATAGATGGGTTGTTCGGAATCCGACTCCAGACCAAACGCCATCCGCGCCGAGAATATCAGGCCTACACCGACCATTTTACTTAATTTCATAGCGACCTTTCACTTTGGACAACAATTTCAGGTGAATCGGACTAACAAAAGTCGCTTCCATTCCTACTCCCGCCGTTTTGTTGGGTGGGCTGATGATCTCCGTCCACGCCTGTGTCTCCGCATAATGGCTGGCGAGTTTTACTCGCAGATCCGATGTATTGATGGTCAGCGCCGAATTGGTTTTCGAGGCCTCCCGATTGATATAAGCACTACCGTTAAGTTGCAAATTATCGCCGTCCGCAGCCATCACGCCGCTGTCGGCCTTGATTAGCCAAGGCATCTGGTTGGGGTTATACAAAGTCATTACCGGCTTTTCCAGATGCGTACTGCCGTCGGCTTTAAAGTGCTGCATTTTTTCCGCGGCCAATTCGCTTTTCGGCACACCGTCGATATTCATTTCCTTTTTGAAATAACCCAAGCTAAAAAAATCCGGGCTATTTTCGACAATTTTCATTTCGGCGTCACGCTGTTCATTCAGCTGAACCAGCCACCATGACAACAATGCTGCCAAGCCGACATAAATAAAAATCTGTAGATTTTTCAGTACGGTCATAAATAGGTTTGCAGCACGCTGTCAAAGTTACCTTGGACTTGCATGATTAAATCGCATACTTCCCGAACCGCGCCTAAACCACCAGCCGTCTGTGTTTGCCAATGAGCATAATTCTTTAGCACGAAATTGGCATCTTGCACTGCCACCGCAAAACCCACTTGACGCATCACCGGCAAATCCAGAATGTCATCGCCGATATACGCCACTTGTTCCGGCGTTAGGACCAGACGCTGCAAAATTTCCGCGAACGCAGCCCGCTTGTTCTCGTGACCTTGGTAGACAAGCTCAACTCCAAGACTCTGCATACGCAGCGCGACCGAATTGGATTTGCGCCCGGAAATCACCGCTACTTCCACTCCGGTCTGACGCAACAATTTAATGCCATGCCCGTCGCGCGCGTGAAAACATTTGTATTCTTTGCCGTTATCGTCGAAAAATAAACGGCCGTCGGTCAGCACGCCATCCACATCCAGAATCAACAGCTTTAGCCGCTTAACAGCACTCAGTAATTGGGGGCTTAAATCGAACATCACTCGTCACTCTCAGACTATGCCTGCCCGCAGCAAATCGTGCATATTCAACGCGCCCAACAATTTTTGTTGGCTGTCGACGACCAGCAGGGCATTGATTTTTTTACTTTCCATGATTTGCATGGCTTCCGCCGCCAACATATCCACATCGATCACTTTACAAGGCCCCGTCATGACTTCGGCGATACGTGTCGCATGCACATCCAGATTTTTTTCCAACATGCGCCGCAAATCACCGTCGGTAAATATCCCGACAACCCGGCCTTCGCCATCGACCACTGCGGTCATGCCCAGCTTCTTGCCGGTCATTTCCAACAAGGCATCGCTCACTAAAACGCTATCCGTCACCACCGGCACTTCACTGCCGCGGTGCATAATGTCGTTAACCTGTAACAACAAGCGTTTGCCCAAGCTACCGCCTGGATGCGACAAAGCGAAGTCGTCGCGGGTAAAACCCTTGGTTTCCAATAGCGACACGGCTAACGCATCGCCCATGACCAATGCCGCCGTAGTGCTGGCAGTCGGCGCCAAACCCAACGGGCAAGCCTCATGCTCGACAGCTACATTGATGTGCACACTAGCAAACCTGGCCAAGGCCGATTCGGGATTACCCGTCAACGCAATCAACGGCACGCCGAGTCGCTTAATAATAGGCAATATCGTCAGGATTTCTTCGGTTTCGCCGGAATTGGACAATGCCAGCACCACGTCCTGCCGGGTAATCATGCCAAGATCACCGTGACTGGCTTCTCCGGGGTGCACAAAGAAAGCCGGGGTGCCGGTGCTAGCTAGCGTCGCGGCAATTTTACCGGCAATATGCCCGGACTTACCCATGCCGGTGACAACCACACGGCCTTTGCAAGCCAGCAGCAACCGGCAGGCGCTGACAAATTGTTCATCGATGCGTGCAGCCAAGCCGGCAACCGCCTGCATTTCGGTCTGAATCACCGCCAACGCCAACGCCTGTATGTCTTGATCACAACCCACGGAAATTAACTCCACGCACCCAAACAAAAAGGAACCATTATTGCATGTTATTAACCGACTTTTCACCCCAAGTCATTGACTTATTCTCGGCCAGTCATAGAAAATAGCCTGTTCCCAATCCAAAAACTCTTTTGATTCCGGTAAATGGCCAATAGCGCAAGTCCTGAAGACAATATCGTTTCGATTAGCAACTTGAGCTTTTCCAGAGGCCCCAGGAAAATTTTCGACGCTGTCAGCCTGGAGATTCAGCGCGGCAAAGTCACGGCCATCATGGGCCCCAGCGGCACCGGCAAAACCACGCTTTTGAAATTGATCGGCGGCCAGTTGGCCCCGGATCGCGGCCAAATCCACGTGGACGGGCAAAATGTTCACCGCCTGAAACCTCGGGAACTCTACGAATTGCGCAAACGCATGGGCATGTTGTTTCAAAGCGGCGCGCTGCTCACGGATATGAGCGTCTATGACAATGTGGCGTTTCCGATGCGCGAACATACCCACTTGCCGGAATCGATGATTCGCACCTTGGTATTGATGAAACTGCACGCCGTCGGTTTGCGCGGTGCCCGCCATTTGATGCCCAACGAGTTGTCCGGCGGCATGGCTCGACGGGTAGCTTTAGCACGTGCCATCGCCCTCGATCCGCTAATGATCATGTACGACGAACCGTTTACCGGCCAAGACCCCATTTCCAAGGGCGCGCTGGTACACTTGATCAAGGCGCTGAACACCACTCTAGGCCTGACCAGCATCATCGTTTCGCACGACGTACAAGAAACTGCCGCCATCGCCGATTACATCTATGTCTTGTCGGGAGGCAAAATCATCGGCCAAGGCACCCCGCAAGAATTACAACAATCCGATTCGGAGTGGGTGCAACAGTTTATGCACGGTGATGCCGACGGCCCTGTACACTTTCACTATTCGGCGCCTGATTACCTAGACGATCTGCTGGCGAGCAAATAACCACCTTGTATTCAACCATGTTTCAATTTCTGCAAAATCTGGGAAAAGCCACGCGCAGCAGCTTTGCCAAGCTCGGCCGCGCTTCGTTTTTTCTGAGCCACACGCTGACCGGCATCAGCGACGTGCTGCCACGCCCCAACCTACTGATCAAGCAGGTCTATTCGGTAGGCGTTTTGTCGTTTCTAATCATCACCATCTCCGGCCTGTTCGTCGGCATGGTTTTAGGTTTACAAGGTTTTAATATTCTGTCCGACTTCGGCGCAGAGGAATCGCTGGGCGTGATGGTGGCCGCCTCCTTGGTACGCGAATTAGGCCCTGTAGTGTCGGCACTATTGTTTGCCGGCCGGGCAGGCTCGGCATTGACCGCCGAAATCGGCTTGATGAAGGCCACCGAACAATTGTCAGGCATGGAAATGATGGCCGTTGACCCGATCAAACGCATCATTTCGCCACGTTTTTTGGCAGGCTTTCTGTCCATGCCCTTGCTTGCCGCCTTGTTTAGCGCCATTGGCATCATGGGCGGCCACCTGGTCGGCGTGGGCATGCTCGGCGTTGATGACGGCGCGTTTTGGGCGCAGATGCAGGCTAGTATCGATTTTCAAGAAGATATTGTTAATGGCGTAATCAAGAGCGTGGTGTTCGGCTTCGTAGTGTCCTGGATTGCCTTGTTCGAAGGCTACGATGCGATCCCCACTTCAGAAGGCGTCAGCCGCGCCACCACCCGCACCGTGGTCAATTCGGCCTTCTCGGTACTGGCACTCGATTTCATTTTAACCGCACTCATGTTTGGAGACATTTAACATGCAGCATTCCAAAACCCAGGATACTCTGGTCGGTTTTTTTGTCGCCAGCGGCATCGCCGCCTTGTTTTACATGGCGTTGCAAGTCAGCAATCTAGGCAGCTACAGCAGCGACGACAGCTACACGGTCATCGCCCATTTTCAAAACAGCGGCGGCCTAAAAGTCAAATCCCCGGTGTCGGTCGCCGGCGTGCGCATCGGCCGGGTATCTGCTATCCGACTGGACAAGGACAGCCACGAATCGGTCGTGGAAATGCGCATCGAATCGCAATACAACAATCTACCCAGCGATTCCGGCGTGAGCATTTATACCGCCGGTCTGCTGGGCGAACAGTACGTCAGCCTGGACCCCGGCTCGTCGGACGAATATTTAAAGGATAAAAGTACCATCGACATCACCAGTTCCGCCATCGTGCTGGAAGAAATGATAGGCAAATTCATGTTGAACAAAGCGGAAGGCAAATAATGTCCAAGCTGACATTAACCGAACAGTCGCCCGGCCACTTTACCGTGGAAGGCAGCCTGACTTTTGCCAGCATCGACAAACAAACCTTGCAATCCTTCAAGTTTCTGAAAGGCATGGACAGCATGTGCATCGATCTAGCTAAAGTCCAGACCACCGATAGCGCAGGCCTGGCCTTGATGATCGAATGGATCAGGCTCAGCCGGATGGGCCGGGTCAAGCTGTCCTTCAAGAACATTCCGGCTCAGCTGCTGGCATTGGCCAAACTCAGCGGCTTGGACGAAACCGAATATTTTGCAACCCACACGCATTAAGCTGCATTCCAATTTACAAACCAATAAAAATCCATGGATAAATTACTGATTACCGGCGGCCAACCGCTACACGGCGAACTGAGAATCTCCGGTGCCAAAAACGCCGCCCTGCCAATTCTGGCCGCTACTTTATTGTCCGATGTGCCGGTCAGCGTCGGCAACATTCCGCATTTGCACGACATTACTACTACCATGGAATTGTTGGGACAAATGGGTGTGGGCCTGACCGTCGACGAAAAAATGAACATCGAAGTCGATACCAGCACCATTCACAAATACGAAGCGCCTTATGAACTGGTGAAAACCATGCGCGCCTCGATTCTGGTATTGGGACCCTTGTTGGCGCGTTTCGGCAAAGCCTATGTCTCGTTGCCCGGCGGTTGCGCCATCGGCACACGGCCTGTAGATATTCACATCGACTCGCTGCTGAAAATGGGCGCCGACATTACCGTCGAAGCCGGCTATATACACGCCAAGGTTAAGCGCTTGCAAGGCTGCCATCTGGTGCTGGATAAAGTCACCGTGACCGGCACCGAAAACATTCTAATGGCCGCCACACTGGCCGAAGGCGTGACCATCATCGAAAACGCCGCGAAAGAACCGGAAGTCACCGACCTGGCGCATTTTCTAAATAAAATGGGCGCCAAAATCACCGGCGTCGGCACCGATATTCTCACCGTGGAAGGCGTGGAAAGACTGGGCGTCGAAGGCTTGCATTACGACATCCTGCCCGACCGTATCGAAACCGGCACGTATCTGGTGGCCGGCGCGATCAGCCGCGGCCATGTAAAACTGAAAAACACCGACCCCAACACGCTGGATGCGGTATTGGTTAAATTAAAAGAAGCTGGCGCCGACATCACCTGCGGCGAGAATTGGATTGAATTGAATATGCACGGCAAACGCCCTAAAGCCGTCACCGTGCGCACCGCCCCCTATCCGGCGTTCCCGACCGACATGCAGGCACAATTTACCGCGCTGAATTCCGTCGCCGAAGGCGTAGGCCTGATTACCGAAACCGTATTCGAAAACCGTTTCATGCACGTGCAAGAACTGCAACGGATGGGCGCGCAAATCAAGCTGGAATCCAACACCGCCATCTGCACCGGAAGCGGTCAACTAAAAGCCGCCCCGGTTATGGCTACCGACCTGCGGGCATCCGCCAGCTTGGTGCTGGCCGGTCTAGTTGCCGAAGGCGAAACTTTGGTAGATCGGATTTACCATATCGACCGTGGCTACGATCATATCGAAGAAAAATTGTCACAACTGGGCGCTACCATTCGCCGCGTTCCTAACTAAATCACTCGCAAAACCATGTTGACCATTGCCGTATCCAAAGGCCGTATTTACGAAGAAGCCCTGCCGTTTCTGGAACAAGCCGGCATCACGCCGATTGACGATCCGGACAAGAGCCGGAAACTGATTCTGCAAACCACCCGCCCCGACGTGCAGTTGGTGATCATCCGCGCTACAGACGTGCCGACCTTTGTGGAGTACGGTGCGGCGGACTTGGGCATCGCCGGCAAGGACGTGCTGATGGAACACGGTGCGGAGAGTCTTTACGAGCCGCTGGATTTAGGCATCGCCGGTTGCCGCTTGATGACCGCCGGCCCGGTTAATGCCCCGGAAGTGAAAGGCCGCTTGCGGGTCGCCACCAAATACGTCAAAACCGCACAGCGTTATTACGCCAACTTAGGCATTCAAGCCGAAATCATCAAGCTCTACGGTTCGATGGAGTTAGCGCCGCTTGTCGGATTGGCCGATTGCATCGTCGATTTGGTCGATACCGGCAACACCCTAAAAGCCAACGGCCTGGAGCCACGGGAACTAATCGCCAACATCACCTCTCGACTAGTGGTGAATAAAGCGGCGATGAAAATGAAACATCAAGCCATTCAAGCACTCATCGATCAGTTCGAAACCACGTTGGCCCAGAGGGTGTAATCATGACTGCGATCAAGATGCTGCGCCTAGATAGCGCGGCAATCGACTTTGACAAACAACTGCAAGCCCGTTTGGCCTGGGATGCCAGCGATGATTTAGAGATACACAAACGGGTATTGGACATCATCGCCGACGTAAAAAAGCGCGGCGACAAAGCCTTGCTGGAATACACCAACCGCTTCGACGGCACCGCGTTTAAAGCCGCCTCCGAACTGGAACTGGACCGAGCTGCATTACAACAGGCCTGGGATACTTTACCCAGCACCCAAGCCATCGCCCTACAAACCGCCGCCGACCGAGTTCGCGCCTACGCCGAGCATCAAAAGCTGCAATCCTGGCAGTACACCGAACTCGACGGCACCGTGTTGGGCCAAAAAGTCACCGCACTGGATAAAGCCGGCCTCTACGTACCGGGCGGCAAAGCCGCTTATCCGTCTTCGGTCTTGATGAACGCGATTCCGGCGAAAGTCGCCGGCGTCGGCGAACTAATCATGGTAGTACCGACACCGCGCGGCGAAACCAATGCACTGGTATTGGCTGCGGCGCAGGTCGCTGGCGTCGATAGGGTATTTACCATCGGCGGCGCCCAAGCGGTCGCAGCTTTGGCTTACGGCACAGAGTCGATCCCGGCGGTGGATAAAATCGTCGGCCCCGGCAACATTTACGTCGCCACCGCAAAGAAACTGGTATTCGGCCAAGTTGGCATCGACATGATCGCCGGTCCTTCCGAAATATTGATCATCTGCGACGGCGAGACCAACCCGGACTGGATCGCGATGGATATGTTCTCGCAAGCCGAACACGACGAAAACGCCCAGGCCATTTTAATCAGCGATGATGCCGCGTTTCTGCAGCAAGTGGAAGCCAGCATCAACAAATTACTGCCGGACATGGAGCGCGCCGACATCATCCGCGCCTCCTTGACCGGCCGCGGCGCGTTTATTAAAGTCGCTAACTTATCCGAAGCCGCAAAGGTAGCCAATCGCATCGCCCCGGAACATTTGGAGTTGTCCGTGGCGGAGCCGGAAGCCTTGTGCGAGCAAATCCATAACGCCGGCGCCATCTTCATGGGTCGCTTCACCGCCGAAGCGCTAGGCGATTATTGTGCCGGACCGAACCATGTGCTGCCGACTTCCAGCACCGCCCGCTACTCATCGCCTTTAGGGGTTTACGATTTCCAAAAGCGCAGCAGTTTGATCAATTGCTCAGCGGTTGGCGCGCAGAACTTGGGCAAGATTGCGTCAGTGTTGGCGCGGGGCGAGAGTCTTACTGCGCATGCTCGGTCGGCGGAATTTAGGATTTAATCAACAAACTCGCGGAGGCCGGATAAGCGAAAGTATTTCCGGCCTGCAAATTATGCTGGCGAATGATCCTTCAGCCATTCTTTCAAGGCATCGTTCATCCTAGTCTGCCAGCCTTTGCCGGTAGCACGAAACGCCTCCAGCACCTCTGCATCCAACCTAATCCCGGTAAATACTTTCGGTGAATCCTTACGTGGCCGGCCACCTTTAGGCCTAAGCATTTCAACCGCCTGCTCCGTCCCAAATAACTCGGCAAACACCTCGCCGGCGGGGCGCATTTGTTTAAAATCGGTTTCGGTCAATTCGCGGACTTCGCCGTCAGCATCAGTCAACGGTAATGGTTTTGCCATATTTACGGGCCTCTCTTAAATTTGCTTTTCGGAAACTAATCACGCGGACTCCACCGCTGATTGGCGTAAAGCACAGAATATGCAACCGATCATTCAGGAAACCCGCCGCAACAAAACGTCGCTCCGGATAATCCTGACGAACATCTTCTGTCGCAATGGCGCTAGACCAGTCAAAATCTGCCACTCGCTCGAAGCTCAAGCCACGTTCGATGATGTTTCTGGCGTTTTTTACAGGATCGAACTCGATGATCATGAGGCATTAATGTATAAACAAAAACTGGTTAGAGCAAGTTTTTGTTTATACGAAAAGTGATTTTGTGTCGCTAACGCGACGATTTTTGTATGTCGGGTCTCGGCCCGACAGCCGAGATACTTTCTTTTGCTTGGCAAACCACATGGATGTGGCGAATGCCGAAAATGCAGGAGCAATTTTCGGCCAAAAGAAAGTATCCAAAGAAAAAGCCACCCGACATTCCGCCTTTATCCTGCGCTTTTACGAAAACCATCCATGGTTTTCGCCCTGCGGGCCAGCCTATCGGCTGTTCAAATTTGCTCCAGGCAAATTTGTCGTTTTTGCCGAGGGTTTTCGGAAGGGGCTTCCCAGCCCCTCCGAAAACGAGCGACATCCTTGCCGCTCCCCTACGGGCTATTCTCGCCAAAAGCTGCAATGCTCGGGGCGGAATAACGGGAACAAAACCGTCCCTTACCTCAAAAGAAAACCAATACTATAGAATGTACCCACGCGAGGAGGCACATCAATCGCGAACGGCTATTCGTCTTGGTTTACACCTCGTGCCAAAATGCCATTCGGATTGTCTCGGCCCGCAAAGCCAATCAACGAGAGATCAAATTCTATGAAAATAGTACGCATGACAATTGAACCGGATTCAGAAGTTGGCCGCGTCGATCCGGCTCGTATCGATACCACCACGGATGCCGATATAGCCCAACAAATTGCCCAGGACGAAACCAATGCGATGCTGGATTCCGCCCGCTTCGCCCGTCGAGTCCGTAACCGCCTGGGTTTGAGCCAAGCCGAATTCTCCAAACGGATTGACGTATCGCTTGAGACGATTCGTAACTGGGAACAAGGCAAACGCTCACCCACCGGAGCGGCCAAGGCGTTGCTGAAAGTATTGGACAGGGCGCCGGAAGCGGCTTTGGCGGCGCTAGACTAATTTTTTGTGTCGTTTTCGCGATGGATTTTTATATGCCGACGCGAACCGATAGCCGCGATACTTTATTTTGCTAGGCTAAAAGTTACGATGCTCGGGGCGGGATAACGGGAACAAAACCGTCCCACAATTCCAATACTATAGAATGTACCCACGCAATGAGGCTCATCAATCGCGAACGATGCGCTTCACGTTGTTCAGCACATCCTACGGCCCTGTAGGCTGGGTTGAATGAACATCAAGACAATGTTTCCAGCTATAAACACCAGTATCTGCATGCTTTATCCGACGCGAAACCTTTCAAAATTCCTGATTTATAATCAACATATATCAAAATCGCCAATTATTTCATCAAGGACTTTATCAATACCAAATGCTTTTTCTTGAATTATTGTATATAGGTCTCTGAAAGTTTCTTCAGCTTCTTGAGATCCAATCGACAAACTAGAATATCTCATAACACTTACATCAGAAAAATCATAAGAAGCTAAGGCGGCCAAATAATCTGGTGACTCATTATTTGGAAAATACAATAAAACAATAGCACCACCATCCTTATAAATACCCCATGTATATTTTTTTCCATATAAAAAATAAAAAAATTCTTTATTTTCATTGCTTGGAATAACTGTGCTAATTTTTTCTGCATTTGCAATCATTGCATTCGCGGCTATTACTATTTTAGACATTATTTTTCACCCATAATTTCGCCAAAACTATCAACAGTAAGATTTTTTAATCTTTCACGAAACTCACTAACCAATGATCTCTTTATTGGCTCAGTAATTTTTCTTTTTCCAGAAACCGCTTTTTCGGCCTTAATTATAAACTCTGAAAAGTGGCTTTTTAGCTTAGGATGACCGTTGATCTGCCCTATAATTTCATGAAAAATATTCACAATTTCTTTAACACCTTCTTCATCGTTGGCGTTCAATCTATTTAGGCTTTCTAATTTTTCACGTAGCTCATTTAGCGTTGTTTGAAACGCATAATTTAATACTAACCGAAGTGCGATAGCGATCTCTTTTCCTTTGTATCGAAATAGGTAAATTGCAATCCCAGAAGCAATTATCGTTAATAGATCAGATGAAAAACTAACAAAATCTACTATTAGTCCAATAGCCTTTTTGGTGAAATTTACTACGGTATTCCAGTCAATTTCCATGCTTAACCCGGCAGATTCACGTCATTATTGAAGCTCAAAGGCAGCGTAAGGTGCAATCCATTAGGGTATCAAAGGAGTGCCGCATGTTGGCCTTTAATCATTCGGCGCATTACAATATCACTAATACCCTATGTTTCGAGCTTTGCAAATATTAAACGATTTCGGATTTCGCAGCGGGGTTTTCTCCCGTATGCCGCGCCGAGCGCCGGAGCTTTTGGTGGGAATAGCCCGAAGGGGTGCGGCAGGGATGCCGCACGTTGGCGAAGGGGCAGGAAGCCCCTTTCGCCAACCCCCGCCAAAAGCTTCGGAGCGCAGGGAACAAGCGGCATCCGGGCCGCCTTTTCTTTGGGTACTTTCTTTTGGCGGAGCAAAAGAAAGTATCTCGGCCGTCGGTCCGAGAACCGACATACAAAAAACCCGTCGCGCCAGCGACACAACAACATAACGAGTCAGCGCGTTACGATCGACGAATACGCGACCAAAACCCCGCAAACCCCACGCCAAATAACCAAAACGCCCCCGGCAACGGCACCGTTTGCAAAACCACATTATCCAGCCCTGCAGTTTCAAAAATGCCGTTGGTATATTCCCCATGAATATAAAGCCCGCTCAAGTCGGACAACACATTATGAAAATCACTTTGGCTGGCGAACACCCCGTCTGTGGTGTCCAGTCGCCATTCCGACGAGGGCGCGAAGTTCAGGACGATATGGGTCCAGCCACTGTTCGGCACAATATTCGGGTCACGCTTCCAGAGCAAGCGTTGGCCATTTCCTACCAACATGACGTCGGTGGTTTGCCAATTGACATCGCCATCGCGATACGTCAAATCGTAGGATAATCCGGTAGCACTGGTCTGCGCCCCCAGGAACGCAGCGGGAGCGGAGAAGGTAAAATCGCCACCGTCCGGATCATTGGCGGCGAGATAATTGCCGCGATTGCCACCACCTGACACGTAACTGGGTTGGTATTGACCAATGATCGAATAATTGTTCTGGCTGAAATCGGCAAAACTGACGATTTGCCAGTTCTCGCTGTCGACATCGAACGAACTGGACACGCTGGCGAGAATCGGCTGCGAAGTCAACAGGGCGATAGCAACAGGTAATAACTGTTTATTGTTCATGGTCGGTACTCCTAAGGTAAAAGCCCGGCATTGAGATCGGGCAACGTGCTTGCTTGGCCATAAGGCTCAAGGCATTGGTGGCAATAGTCGCAATTTTTGTCGCGCCTCTTATCTCCGTCTTCAAATAGTCCAAATATCAGGCTGTTATCAGGCGTAATAAGGGTTAAGGACTTTGCAAATATTAGACGATTTGTAACTTCACGTCGGGGATTACGCCAGTATGCCGCAGTAAGTACCTATCTCAGCTATTAAACGGACATACGAGACAAGGGCCGCCTTTTTTTCGGCTAAATACAAATTAACTTCTAGCGAATACCCGCAGCCGACAGGCTGCCATACAGAGCAAAAGACCATCAAAGGTTTTCGTGGAAAATGTCATTTGGCCGTCGGTTCACGAACTGCCATTAAAATAGTCGCCACGCCAGCGGTGTATACCTAAATGTCCTTAGCCGCATCCCGCACCAATCCGCTCAAGCGCCGAATCAGCTCCCCTCTGGCACTGGTTTTGCGCCAAACCATGCCTATGGTCCGGCTCGGCGCCGGCTCAGCGAATGGCAGATAACGTAGCCCCGGTTCGTCTCGCACTGCGATACGTGGCATGAAGGTGATGCCGGTACCGGCGCGAACCATTTGCCGCAAGGTTTCCAGACTGGTGGCGCGAAGATCCTGTTCTTCGTCGGCGCCGATTGTTTGGCAGATTTGCAAGGCATGCCCACGCAGGCAATGGCCTTCGTCAAGCAATAGTAAATGTTCGCCGTTTAGATCGTCTGGCTCGACTTGCGGCTTGGCCGCCAACGGATGACCGTCCGCCACCGCCAGTAAAAACTCATCGTCGAACAAGGCCTGGCTTTCCAGAAAATCCTCGTAAATCGGCAAGGCTAGCAAGGCGCAATCCATCTGTCCGCTGTGGAGTTGCTGTAACAATTGCTCGGTTTTTTCCTCGACCAGAATCAGGCGGATGCGTGGTAAATCCTGCTTGATTAAGGGTACCAATGGCGGAAACAAATAGGTCGCCAAGGTCGGAAACGCGCCAAAGCGCAGGTTACCGGCCAGCGGGTCCTGGGCTGTAGCGGCCAGTTCCTTGATATTGTCTTGCTCCTTCAAGATGCGCCTTGCCGACGCCACGATCTGCTCGCCCAACTCGGTAGGCAGCACTTTTTTATTGGTGCGCTCGAAAATCTGGATACCCAATTCGTCTTCCAACTTTTTTATCTGGGTACTCAAGGTCGGCTGGCTGATGCAGCAACGGTCTGCCGCCTGCACAAAGCTGCGCAAGTCGGCAACGGCGATTAAATAATGTAAATCCCGCAGATTCATAGCCACCCCGTAAATAGCCAATAGCTATCGTTTAAATGATAACAATCGATTATAAGTCGATCATCGCGCAGAAACGCGCCTCGGCAGCCAAAGCCGCGACTTAAAATAAAGTCTAAGCAGTCTTTGGTTACCCGCACAAGCGGCATATACTGGCTACAGTGGGCAGCCACATTTCCACAATAGCTATAACTTTCCCACAAAATCTGTGGATAACTCTGTTGGCAACCCGTTAAAAGCCACGCTAAGTTGTTGCTGTGCTTAGAGTGGCGTTAAATTGTCTAAAATTTATACAATATTCATTTCTTTACACAAACCGGCACTTCGACCGGCCCCAGCCAAGGATCACAGATGATAGATTGGAACCACACCTATGCGGCAATTTGGCGCCAGCGCCAGGCGTTTCTGCGTCCCGTTCGGCAAATCGATCCGATCCGGCTGGATCAACTGCTGGGCATAGAGCCGCAAAAGCAGCAAATGATAGACAACACGCTGCGCTTTCTGGCGGGACTGCCGGCGAATAATGCCTTGTTGTGGGGCGCGCGCGGCACTGGCAAGTCCTCGCTGGTGAAAGCCTTGTTGAACGAATATTTGCACGAAGGTTTACGAGTCATCGAAGTCGATAAGCAAGATTTGCTGTATCTGCCGGAAATCGTCGACGACATCCGAGAACACAATCAGCGTTTCATTATTTATTGCGACGATCTGTCTTTCGAGAACGGCGATGCCCTATACAAGCCGCTAAAGAGCGTGTTGGAAGGCTCTATTGAATTACCACCGGAGAATGTGTTGTTTTACGCCACGTCCAATCGCCGCCATCTGCTGCCGGAACATATGCGCGACAATCTGGACACCCTGCTGGTTGACAACGAGGTGCATTATTCCGACACCATAGAGGAAAAAATCTCGCTGTCCGACCGCTTCGGTTTGCGGCTGGCGTTTTACCCGCAACATACCCAGACTTACTTGGACATTGTCGACAGTTATTTCGTCGATTATCCCGGCAACCGTGAGGCTTTGCACAAGGCCGCGTTGGACTTTGCCCATCAGAATGCCGCCAAAAACGGCAGAACCGCGAAGCAATTTTTCAATGCCTTTAGTAATGACGAGCATACCGAACAGCTGTAACTCCGTTCTAAACAAAGCGGCTCTCGGACTGGCGGGAGCCCGCTTAATACTTTGGCCCCCGATTTCGCAGGATTAACGGTATCGCGGAAATAATTACCAATAGAGCCGGCAATACTGTCTATTTAAAATCTTCGTCATCGAGAATAATCGAGCCGTCCTGCGCCCAATTCACTTGGGTGATACCCGGCTCCTCGG
Source organism: Methylomonas sp. PHL2-19 (assembly GCF_059331595.1). Taxonomy (NCBI): domain Bacteria; kingdom Pseudomonadati; phylum Pseudomonadota; class Gammaproteobacteria; order Methylococcales; family Methylococcaceae; genus Methylomonas; species Methylomonas sp. PHL2-19. The sequence continues at coordinate 1,100,442 of NZ_CP196839.1, read as the reverse complement.
CTTCCAGCGCTTTAATAATCGCTTCTTTTTCATTCAGGAGTATTTGCTGCGCCCGCACCTGATCGGCCAAGGCCCGGTTTTCCAACAACATCCGTTTGTGCGCCAGACCGTTCTCGACCACATTGACAATTTCCAGATTGCTCCAGGGCTTGTTGATAAAGCGAAACACTTCCGCCTCATTGATGGCGTGCTGGGCGCCTTCCAGATCGGCAAAGCCGGTCAACACAATGCGCACAGCATCCGGCTGCATGCGCTTGAATAAAATCAAAAAATCGATACCGTTAATACCCGGCATTCGGTAATCGGAAATCACCAAATCAAAGCTATGTTCCTCAGCTAACAACAGCGCTTCCTCGCCGCTGGTTGCGGTAACGGGTTCGTACTGTTTCAGCAACCGCGTCAGCGCTTTCAGCACGTTCGGCTCGTCGTCGACGATGAGTATTTTAATATCTGCCTGGTTCATGATTTTGCACTAACAGTGGTCTATTGATGACATAGTCTGGCAGGTAAAGCCCTGTCTGCAAGTTTAGTATTCAAAAACCGCCAGACGCACCGGACTATTCGGTAGACGCCGATTCCGGCGGCCGAATCGGCAGCCAGACTCGAAACCGGCTACCCTGCCCAAGCTGGCTGCTTACTTCGATTTTACCGCCATGTTTACGGACGATATTCTGCGAAACCGACAACCCTAGCCCGGTGCCCTTGCCGACCGGCTTGGTGGTGAAGAACGGCTCAAACAAACGCGGCAGGTTCTCCGGGGCAATACCTTTGCCGTTATCGCGGATTTCCACCCAGACATTCGGCTCCGTGCAACCGGTACTAATATGAATATCGCCTTTGGTATCAATTGCGTGCGCGGCGTTAATCAGTAAATTCATAAACACCTGATTCAATTGCGAAGGCAGGCAATAAATCTCCGGTATCTCGCCGTATTGCTTGTGCACGGTGCAATGGTACTTCAGCTCGTTGTTGATAATATTCAGCGTGGAATCCAACCCTTTATGCAAATCGGCCAATTCCCAATCGTTTTTATCGGCATGCGCAAAATCCTTCAAATCCTGAATAATGTCACGCACCCGCGATAAACCTTCCATGGACTCAGCAATCAATTCCGGAATATCGCCGCGCAAATAGTCAAGCTGCTTGGTTTGTTTCAGCGTGCGCAAATTTTGCAGCGCCTCCTCAGAAAAGTTTTTTTCGGCTAAAGCGGCGTTGTAAGCATCCATCACGCAAAAAACGTCGCACAAATAGCCGTTCAGCGTATTCAAATTAGAATTGACGAAACCAATGGGATTATTGATTTCGTGGGCAATGCCGGCAGCCAGTTGCCCTATCGCCGCCAATTTTTCCGATTGCAATAGTTGCAAATGTACAGACTGATTCTCCTGATGCCGGCGTTGCACTTCGGCTTCCAGATAGGTATTTTGGTTTTTTAGCCAATCACGGGCATGCTTCAGTTCCAGCTGGGTTTTGATTCTGGCCAATAGAATCGACAAATGACACGGCTTGTAAAGATAATCCACCGCACCCAGTGACAAACCTCGCTCTTCCTCCAAATCAGAGGTCAAGGCGGTCACGAATATCACGGGAATATCGCCGGTTTTGGGATCGGCTTTTAACTGGCCGATGACTTCATACCCATCCATATCGGGCATCATCACATCCAACAAAATCAAATCCGGCTTTGGCGCACCACCCGCCAATTGCAACGCACGCTGCCCGTTGGTCGCTACCAAAATCTGGTAATACGGGGCGAGAAACTGCCCGAAAACCGACAGGTTGATAGACTCGTCATCGACTAACAAAATGGTGGCTTGGCGCTCTGTCGATTGTTTATCGGATTCCATCTAAATTCCGTTGGCTTGGGTGAACCATGATCTGGATTGACTGCAAGCGTCTCAGGCAAGCCGATTCCGGTCACGAACCCGCTTTTTGGCGCATCGGCAAAGTTTACCCGATTGTTGATGACATTCCAGCATGAACAGTGTGCCGATAGCCTAAAGTGCCTTTTGGCACTGCTTATAACCGCATATCACGGAGTTTATGCCGTAAAAGCCAATCTGATAAAGACAAATCGCTTACGCCACAAGATTGGATCAGCGAAACCACCAATACACACTAAAATAAAAGGGGAAAACCACTGGCTGTTTTGCCCATGCCGAATAGATCAAACCCCATCATGCCAGGCCTCAACGAAAGCGAAAGCGCAATTGCTACTACTCCTACAGGTTTCCATCGCCTATGACCATCATCCCTCCCGATACCGGACTGCCGGCACACCCAGCTGGCGATATGCTGGCAACGGTCGGCAGTAACGATCAGACGTTACGCATACTGCTCAAATCCGATCTGTCGGTACGCCAAGTCCTCGACACCACCGATTTGCGCGTACGCGCTGCCTGCGGCGGTTTGGGCACCTGTGGCGCGTGTCTGATTCAAACCGTCGACGGCGAATTTAACCCACCGACGCTGGCGGAACGGCAAAAGCTGCTTCCTGAAGATTTGGCTGGCGGCATACGTTTAGCCTGCCAGTTGCGGGCACGCAGCGACTGCACGCTTTATCTGGACAATCCGGCGCCGCATTCCGCCTGGAAAAGTCTGGACCCCACCCCGCTTTATCAAGCCCACGCTAATCCTACCGTTTCCGAGTATGTCTACGGGGTGGCGGTAGACCTGGGGACAACACACATCCGCCTATCGTTGTGGAATCGGCAATCCGGCCGACGCATCGGCACCCGTTACAGCATCAATCCACAAGTCGCGCATGGCGCGGACATTCTGACCCGGCTGGATGCCGAGCGTCTGGACGATCAAGATTGCCGACGCATAGGCCGGGAAGCGCGCGCGGCCATCATCGACGGCATACGCGACATTCTCAGCCGCGATATGGGCGAAATAACGCCGATACTGGCGGAACTGGGCAAAGTATTAATAGTGGGCAATACCGCGATGTTGACGCTGATTTGCGGCAATAGCGGCGACAGCCTCTACCAGCCCGAGAACTGGCAAAGCCCTATCGCCTGTCTGCCCGCCGATGTCGATGCCTGGCGGCAGACATGGCGCACGCCGCATGCCGACATCGACATCGCCCAACCGCTGGCTGGTTTTATTGGTTCGGATTTACTGGCCGACCTGCTCGCTACCGGCATTACTGAACAATCGCAACCGATGCTGTTGGCCGACTTCGGCACTAATACCGAAATCGCCGTGTGGGACGGCAGCAACCTGTGGGTCAGTTCCGTGCCGGGCGGCCCCGCTTTCGAAGGCGTAGGTATGCGCAACGGTTTAACCGCAGAAGCCGGCGCGATTTGCAAAGTGTCGGCAAGCGGCTTACGGACGATAGGAGATGTCCAGGCGCGCGGCTACTGCGCCAGCGGCTTCATTGATGCCATTGCCTTGCTACTGGACCAAAAGCATCTGAAACCGTCCGGACGCTTCGCCGAACCGCTGTCCGAACAAGGCTTTTTATTGCAAACCAACATGCCCAAAAGTGCCATTTTTGCGAGCGACATCGATATTTTCCAGCGTGCCAAGGCATCGACAGCCGCTGCCATGTCACAATTGATGTCGTACGCAGGCTTGGCAATAAGCGATTTGAATCGTCTGTGGATTTGCGGAAGTTTTGGTCAACATTTGGACCTAAACAGCGGGTTTCGGGTTGGCTTACTGCCTCCTATACCCCCCGAACGGGTCAGCCTGCTGACCAATGCCAGTCTGGCCGGCTGCGAACAACTGCTGTTGAATCCGGCCGGGCCAAGTCTGTTAAACAATATTGTGCAACGGGCGCGCGTGGTCAATCTTGGCGGGGTTTTCGAATATGAAAACCGCTTTATCGACAATTTACGCTTGCAGCCCATGTCCATCGAGGAATTCGAATAATGCTCGACGCTTATATTCAATCCTATAACCAGGCGGTATTCGAAACCGATAAGCCGGCCGCCCTGGAGGTCGTCAATCACGCCTTAAACGACGGATTCAGCCCCGAGGATATCGTCTTCAAATTAGTCATCCCGGCCATCGAGTTGATGATGACCTTAATCGAAAAAGATCCGGACGCCAATCTGGCCCAGCATTTCATGACCGCGCAAATTGCGGCCGACGTCACCGAAAAAATGCTGGAGAAGTTCAGTAAACCCCCGGAAATGATAGGACGGGTCGTCATCGGCGCAGCTTACGGTGACCTGCATTCCCTGGGCAAACGGATCGTCAGCGGCTGCTTGAAATCACTGATGGTGGATGTGGTCGATCTGGGCACCAACGTCACAGCCGAAAAATTCGTCGATACCGCGGTATCCGAGAGCGCCCAAGTCATCGCGGTATCCGCAATGATGGTCCACACCGCCACCAGCGCAAAAGGCAGTCTGGGCGTGCGCAGTTTGTTACAGGAGCGTGGCCTGGAACAGCAAATCAAACTGGCGGTAGGCGGCGCTCCCTACCGTTTCGATCCTGAGTTGTACACCAAGGTCGGCGCGGATGCCTGGGCGCCGGATGGCGTCACCGCGGCCAAAGTCATTGTCGATCTGATTCGCGAGGTCAAGCCATGACACCTTTGGAAATCCTCACCGCAGCGATGACCGGCAGCCCCGCGCCGCGCGTTCCGGTTTTTTGCAATCTGCCCGATCACGGCGCACGGGAATTGGGCATGCCTGCCAAGCAATACTTCAGCAAGGGCGAATATGTGGCCGACGGCCAATTACGCCTGTTGCGGCGCTACGGCTACGACAACATCTGGAGCCTGCATTATGTCGGCAAAGAAGCGGAATTGCTGGGTTGCCGGGAAATCCTGTTTGCCGACGACGGTGCGCCGAATGTCGCTGACTTCGTCATCAAAAATCTGGACGACATTGCCAAACTCGAAATTCCCACCGACATTACACTTCACCCAGCCTGGCAATCGGTTTCCGACTGTCTAAAGATTTTGCAAAGTGAAGTCGGCACTACACATCCGACTTGCGCCTACGTCACGGCCTCGACCACGTTACCGGCCATCTTGATGGGTATGGATAAATGGATGGAGTTATTCCTGCTGGGTCCTTTTGATGTCCGCGACGAACTGCTGCGCAAATGCTCGGATTTCTGCCAGCAGGAATTCGCCGCCTTACGGGCCTTGGGCGCCAATGTATTGATTTACTCCACGCCATTTGGCTCGCCCTACTTCGTCAGCCGCAAGCAAATTGAGCAAACAGTACTGCCCTGGATGCGCCGCGACTTGCTGCCGGGCGGTAGTGAAGGCCTAGTTTATTACTGCGGCATGGCGGCTTTTAACGATGTGATCGATTTGGTTTTCGATGAACTTCACATCAAAATTCACCACATCAGCCCACTCGCCGACTTAGCCGAAGCCAAACGCCTGATCGGTAATCGCGGCCTGACCTGCGGGGTCATCGACGATATAAAAATGATTCACTGGAGCGTCGAGCAAACCCGCGCCGAAGTGCAGCGTATTGTCGAAATCGGCAAAACCGGCGGCCATTTTTTGTTCGGTAACGGCGTCATGCCAATGGCCGTGCCCGAGGCCAACATTCGGACCATGGTCGATGCAGCATTCGAATACGGGAGACTGCCATGAAAACCTTCGCGATACATCCGGAAAATCAAACTCCGCTGACCATGGTGGGCTGCGGCATTTTGCGTAAGGAAGTGGACGGACTAATCGCGAAAAATCACTGGAACGTGCATACCCATTATCTGGATTCAGCCTTGCACAATTACCTGAATCGTTTGTCGACCGAGCTGAATCAGGCGCTGGAAGAACGCGAGAAACTCGGTGAAAAAACCGTGGTGTTTTACGGCGGCTGCCACCCGTTGATGGAAAAATATCTGGAGGGCCACCACACTTGCCGCACCCACGGCCAAAACTGTATCGTCATGCTGCTCGGCTACGAGTTATTCATGCAGGAACTGGAAAAAGGCGCGTATTTTTTACTGGAAGACTGGGCCTTGACCTGGGAACCCATGATCACCGCCTGCTTCGGCGCAAACATGACGGTGATCAGGGAGATATTTCACAGTAGTCATAAATATATTCTGGCGCTGCGTACCCCGTGTAACGGCGATTTCAGCGCCGCCGCCGAAACCGCTGCGCGCTTCGTGGATTTGCCGCTGGCATGGATGGATGTCAGCCTGAAGCATTTGGAAACCGTTTTGGCGGATGCCATTCAACGCCGGCTTGCTGCGGAACAATGACCCAAGCGCCCTCCCATCAAGAGCTGCAGGACCAAATCAAGCAATTGGAAACCCGCGTCCGCAAACTTTCGGAAGAAAAAGCCAATCTGTATCTGATCCTGCACATGCTGGAGTTGTTAAACCCCATCGCCGGCGTCGAAGGATTGTTAGAGAGCTTAATGACTGCTTTGTGCGGCAGTTTGGGCGGCAGTAATGTCGAAATTTATTATCTGGACGCGGGGGCAATCCATTACGCCAATTTAGCCGGCGAACGCCAAATTATTGATCATATCGACGATCCCTTAATCAACGAAGTTTTTCAGCAGCGCCGCTTTGTCGAACAAGCCACGGATTCTGAGCACACGCTACTGCGCGGCATGACGCCGGCTATTGCCTGCACCTGGGTCATGCCCTTGCAGGTGGGCAAAGAATTAATCGGTGCCATCAAAATGACCGATATGTTGGGCTCCGCGCAAATGCGCGATTATCTATCGCCGTTTTTCTCGCACATGGCGCTGATATTGAGCAATGAAATCAAAACCCGCATCGCGGAAAGCGCGAACCACGCCAAAAGTAATTTCCTGGCCACCATGTCGCACGAAATCCGCACCCCGTTGAACGGTATCTTGGGAATGGCGCAACTGCTGAGTCTACCTGACTGCGACCCAAGCAAGCATCAAGAATGCGCCCGCACTATCCTCGCATCCGGACAGACTCTATTAACCCTGTTAAACGATGTGTTGGATTTGTCCAAAATCGAAGCCAATAGGCTGGAGCTGGTTTACTCTGCCGCGCAGCCTCAGCAAATCATCACCGAAGTCCAGTCGCTGTTCGGGGAAAGCGCACATCAGAAAAACCTGCAAATCGAAACCGTCTGGCTCGGCCCCAACGAGCAATGCTATCTACTGGATCAAATCAGAGTCAGGCAAATGCTGTCAAATCTGGTCAGCAATGCCATCAAATTTACCCATCATGGCGTAATCCAAATCCAGGTAACCGAGTTGCGGCGGCAAGACTCGCAAGCACAACTGGAATTTTCCGTGTCCGATCAAGGCATCGGCATTGCCGCCGACCAACAGAGCCTGCTTTTCAAACCCTTTACCCAAATCGACGCCAGTTCGACGCGGCGTTACGCAGGCACCGGCTTGGGCTTATCCATCGTCCAACGCTTTGCCGGGCTGATGCAGGGCGAAGCCGGCGTGGAGAGTAGTCCGGGCAGGGGCGCCCGGTTCTGGTTCAGAATTCGCTGCGACCTGGTTGACTGTCAACTGCATAACCACAATTCCGCACAACAGCGCTTACCCGTCCCTTGCGCGGAGCTGCATTCCGCAGTAGTCAATGCCGAACATTATCAAGATACGCCAGCCCATCCGGAGCAACCCGTCATGGCGGTAACCGACCCAATAAATGCAGAAGACATCGCCTTGCTCCACCACAACCAAGAATTACGGCCGCTAATGGAGGAACTCGATAACTTATTGGCCAAAAACATGTTCCATGCCATTAATCACGTTAAAGCATTGCAAAATTTACTGCGCGCTAGTGCGCTAGAACCACGGTTTTCCGAAATAGCTCAGTCGGTTAACGAAATGAAATTCGACCAGGCACGCCAGCAGTTGCGGCAGCTTTATTCAGCCTTGGGTTGGAATGGAGTAGAAACCGAATGAACAGCAAACAATTGAAAATTCTCGCCATCGACGACACCCCCGCCAACCTGGCCTTGTTGGGTTTGGCATTGCAGGACGATTACCAAATTCAAATCGCCACCTCCGGCGCTAAAGGCTTGGAACTGGCGCTGGATGAGCCGCCTGATCTGATTCTGCTCGACATCATGATGCCGGATATGGACGGCTACGAAACCTGTCGGCGGATCAAGGCCAGTCCGCTGTTAAAAGACATTCCGATTGTGTTCGTGACCGCTTTGAACGAAATTCAAGCCGAGGCCTTGGGCTTTTCTCTGGGCGCCGCGGACTATTTGACCAAACCCATCAGCATCGAAATCGCCCGCTTGCGGATTCGCAATCTGTTGCAACGCGAACAATTTCGTCAAGAACTGCAACGCCGCGAGGCTGGGCAACGCCTGGCGGCCAGTGTATTTGCCCACACTCACGACAGCGTCGTCATTACCGACAGCGAGAACCGCATTATTGATGTCAACGCGGCTTTTAGTCGAATTACCGGCTACGCGCGCGAGGAAGTGCTGGGTAAAAATCCCAGTATTCTCAAATCCGGCCGGCAATCCGCGGAATTTTACAAAGCCATATGGCAAGCACTGAACGCACACGATCATTGGAGTGGCGAACTCTGGAACCGCAATAAAAAAGGCGAGGTTTTTGCTGCGCTGACCTCGATTTCGGTAGTGCGGGACGACGACGGCAAAATTCATCATTACATCGGTTTGTCGGCCGACATTACCCCGCTGAAGAACCATGAATACGATCTGGAACGCATCGCCCATTTCGATCCACTGACCGGCATTCCCAACCGCGTGTTGCTGGCAGATCGTCTCGCCCAAGCGCTGGCCCACACGCACCGCGCCGGCAACCATATGGCGGTATGCTATCTGGATCTCGACGGTTTTAAGCCGGTCAACGACCAATTCGGCCACGAAGCGGGCGATCAGTTACTGATAGAAATTTCCCTACGCATCCGCGACTGCCTCAGAGCCGGCGATACCGTCGCCCGCATCGGCGGCGACGAATTTGTGCTGCTCTTGCTGGACTTTAACGACACCCGCGAATGCGAGGCGGTATTGGAGCGCATGCTCTGCAAAGTCGCGGAACCGTTGAGCATAGATGATAATCAGGTCTGCGTATCGGCCAGCGTGGGCCTTACCCTATACCCTGATGACCTGGCAAGCGCGGACACGCTGCTGCGGCATGCCGACCAAGCCATGTATGTCGCCAAACAGCGCGGCAAAAATCGCTACCACCTGTTTGATCAGGAACTGGACAGAATAGCGCTGGTCCGCGGCGAGACCTTAATGCAAATCGAATCCGCGCTGCTCAATAACCAGTTCGAATTGTATTTCCAACCCAAGGTCAATATGCGCCTGGGTAAAGTGCTGGGTGCGGAGGCATTGATTCGCTGGCGGCATCCCGAGCGCGGCTTATTGTCGCCTGCGGCGTTTTTACCCGACATAGAAGGCACCGAACTGGTCATCGCCCTGGGCAATTGGGTATTGGCCCGCGCCCTGGACCACCTGCAAACGTGGCAAGACATGGGCTTGAACATTGCCATCAGCATCAATATCGCCCCGCGCCACTTACTGCACCAGGATTTCGTCGACACCTTGAAAACCGGCTTTGCTGCGCATCCGCAACTGCGCCCCCACTGCCTGGAACTGGAGATATTGGAAACAGCCGCACTGGAAGACATTGGCCGCGTCACCGCCGTGATGAAGGAATGCCAAAAACTGGGCGTCGGCTTTGCATTGGACGATTTCGGTACTGGCTATTCGTCGCTAACTTACCTGAAAGCCTTACCTGCCGACACCTTAAAAATCGACCAATCCTTTATTCGCGACATTCTCGGCGACCCGGAAGATCTGGCCATCGTCGCCGGCATCATCAATCTCACCGCCGCCTTTCATCGGCAAGTAATAGCCGAAGGCGTCGAAACCGATGAACATGGCTTGCTATTGCTAAAACTGGGCTGCGATAACGCCCAGGGCTACGGCATTGCGCGGCCGATGCCTGCTGCAGATTTGCCCGCCTGGATCAGCCACTGGCATCCTAATCGAGAGTGGTTGGAAAAATCACATCCCCAAGCCGGAGCCGCCGAAAAGTAACTATGGCTGATGACCACCATGATGCATAGCATGTCCGCCGGGCACCGCATGGCGGGCGTGGTCGCTGAGTTGGGCATCGAAGTAGCTGTGCACTGCCTCAATCAGCTGCTTATCTTCACTCCGATACTCGATCTCGGCACCGTTCGGCAATTCCCGATAAGCAAAACTGACTTTCCCGGCTGCCGACGCCAAGGCGTTTAGCCCCGGCATGTCATCCCCATGAATGCGCCGCGGCCCTGAAAAATCGCCAGCCGCAAAATGTGTAGCCAGTTGCGACAGATGACTGCGCACTAAGCCAATTTGTTGGCTGTCAGCAGCATCCTTGGCGATCACTTGTTGAATACCACCAGTATCAGTCTTATTGAAAATATGCAGGGTTTTTTCCAGCGCAAACGGCATGACATGGCTGCCGCGCTCTTGCACTGCGTCTAAGCGCGATGGATCGACAGGTGGAATAGCCTGGACAATAGGAGCCGTTAGCACCAACGCCGCAATCAGTAATGATTTGTTCATTTTAATCTTCCTTTATCTGTAACTGCCGGTTCAGGTATCGTCACTTGGCTTGCGAATAATCACGGTCGACAAGGCCAACAATAAAATGCCGCCGGACACCAACAAAATGCCCATATCGGCCTGATGATGGGCTTGAATATCCGCGATCAACAACCTAGCCAACGCGGTGATGGCAATGTAAATCAGACAACGCACCGGCATTAGGTTGGTTTTGAAATAGATGCCGACCATCGCACCCAGCTCTAAATAGATAAACAACAGCAAAATGTCACCAATGGTGGCGTGACCTTGCAGCATCATGCCGCCGTAAGCCACCACCGCCGACCAGACAATACTGGCACCAATGACAAACAAGGCCAAATAATGAAATATTTCGATCAGCAAATTGCCTATTTCGTCCGCCAGCAATTTGGCCTGCTCGTTCAATTGTCTGAAACGCTGAATATCCAACACTTTACCTCACTGAACGGGCTGAGTATGCGCAGGCATCGCTGTGGGCATCTGGCCTGCCTGGATAATTTTTAAACCGCGCTGCGCCATCATCACGCCCATCGCGATCACCAATATTGCGGAAACCTTTACCAGCTGGCGCATGAAAACCTGCGACAACAAGCTGGCGAAGAACCCAAATCCGAGCAATGGCACTAACGTACCGAGACCAAACCAGAACAGCATCGACGCGCCCTGTAGCGGGTCGCCGCTGCCGGCGGCCATCACATACATGGCTTGTAACGGTCCACAACCCAACAAAAAACCGGTCAACAAGCCGGTACGCAAAGCACTGCGCGGTTTGCGCAATTCATCTGCAAGCTGGCGATTGACGGCCTTAGGCATGCGCAAGGTAAAGCGGCGCAAGACCGCAAAGACGTTGAGCATCTTCAGCCCGTACAGCAACAAAAACACGCTCGCCGCCAACGCCAGTCCGCCGCGCATCGGCGGGGTAATCGCAATGGTGGCGCCCAACAAGCCAAATCCGGCACCGAGTGCGCTGTAGGACAAGGTTTTGCCGACTGCGTAACGTAAATGCGCCAGCAGCTGGCGGGACTTGGCTTGACGAGGATCGGTGTAACCCACCACAAAACCGCCGCACATACCGATACAATGAAAACCGGTGAGAAAACCGATGCCCAGCAATACCGCTTGATCCATGTGCGGCGACATTTGCTGCATTACGCCGGGCATCAAACTCTTGCCCCAGAACGTCACGCCGCCGACCGCCAGCAATAACAACAGAAAAATCAACAGGCCTTTTAACTTGCCAGCGGCAGGCCGCGGCGTCAGTGCCACGCCATAGCCCTTGGCGCGAATGGCTTGGTATATCGCCGCTTCGTCGGCAAGCTTGTCGTCGAATTGCACATCCACCGTCGCTCGCACATAGCTGACATCCAGGGTTGTCACACCCGGTAAATCGGCCAGCGCTTGACGAATGACGTCTTCGCAACCAGGGCAATGCATGCCTTCGACTGTTAAATGCCTGTTGATTATCGTCATATCCCGCTCCCTGACAATTGGCGCTTTCCGGTTAGACCACCAGGAAATCGCGCATCATGCCCATATCTTCATGCTCCAGGTTATGGCAGTGGTACATGAACAAACCTTTAAAATCCTGGAAGGGCTTGATGATTTTGACCCGCTCGCCCGGCATCACCAACACCGTGTCTTTCCAGCCGCCTTCGATAAAACCCTCTTTAACCGTGGCGTAATCTGCGCTTTCGTTATTGGCGATAGTTCGGCTCAGGATTTGAAAATATTGGCCGTGCAAATGAATCGGATGGGCCATGGACATCATCATACCCATTCCGCCTCCCATACCGCTCATACCGCTCATACCGCCCATGCCGCCCATCTGATGCCCACCGGCTTCTGCGTTCTCGCCGCTGTGGCGCATGCCCATCATACCCATGCGCCGGTGCTCACCTTCGCCCTGGTTGTTATCACCATGCCGCATATCACCCATCATGCCCATACCGCCCATTTTGTGGGAACCGGCATCGGCCTTCTCGGCACTGCTGTGCTCGCCACCGGCTTTATCGCCGTGTCCGCCACCGCCATGCGCATGAAAAATTTCCAGCAATTGCACGGTATTTACGGGAATGCGCTCGCTCGGCAAAATATCGTTATAAGCATAAGGCCGACCATTTAAAACCATGCGCATCGGCCCTTCCGAAATAGCGATGGGCACCGGTTTACCGGGATTGGCTGTGTCGTTTACGCTGTAATGGTTAATTTTCGCCAGGCTGTTGGGTAATTTTGGACTCTCACTTTGCTGCCGGGTGACTTTCACCGTAAAAATCGGATAGTCGCTACCCACCGGTATGGCGCTGGCATGCATGCCCATGCCGCCACCCATACGGCCATGATCGCCTTGACCACCCCCCATCATCCGTTCGGCCATGCCCGGCAATACGCCGGAAAAAGAACGGCTGCGCAACACAAGCTTAGAGCCGACTTTACGCCCGCTGAAATCCGCCCAAATATCCAAACGCTCGCCGGGGGCCAGCATCACGTAAGGTTTATTGACCGGTGCTTCCAGCAAGCCGCCATCGGTACCGATGACGGTAATAGGCGACTTGTCATCCCAAGCCAGTTTGTAGATGCGCGCCGTTGAGCCGTTGAGGACGCGGAAACGATAAGCTCGACTGGCGACGTCGAGCTGAAAATTGGCCAGACCGTTCACTAAAATCCGGTCGCCGTAAAAACCCATCATTCTGTCGTGCATGGCATGCACATATTGCAATTGATTATTCGCGTCGAACTTGCGGTCCTGAATCACGATCGGCACTTCGTATTCGCCGCCGGGCAGTTCCAGGCGCCGTTCTTCCTCGTCGTTCACCAAAATCGCACCCGCCAAACCGTGATAAACCTGCTTGGCTGTGGTGTTGTGCGGATGCGGATGGTAAATATTCATGCTGGCGCGGTTGAGCATTTCAAATTCGTACACAAACACTTGGCCGCTGTCTATCGTGTACAGCGGATGCCCGTCCACTTCCGCAGGTACATGCAAACCATGCCAGTGGGTAATACTCGGTTCGTTAAGCTGATTATGCAGATTGATTCTGATCTTTTGGCCCTTTTCGAAGCGCAGTATCGGCCCCAAATAAGAGCCGGGAATTTCCGTTAAAGTCTGCGCCGGTCCCTTCACCAATTTCGCAAAATACTGCTGCACGCGCGTGGGCTGGCCGGGCAAAATAGCCACCGCGTTTGGTTTGCAGATCAAGTCCAATTCCACGTCCGGGTGAAAATTGGCCGAGGCTTTGCGCGGCGGCATCGTCGGCATCTCGGCCATGTTTTCCATCGCTCTCAGCCATGCGGGCGCCGCAGCCCACGCCATTAATCCCGCTCCACTTTGTGCAAAAAAGCGCCGACGTGACGTATTGATTGAATAAGACATATACCCTCCTCAAACGATTTTTTATAGTTATACGCCAGGCGGTTGGCACCGGATGGCGGAATCAACGGCGTAGCACAACCGTCAATATTAGTCTAGCCTAATTCAAAGGTGATGGCGGGGCGACATTGGCAACGCTTCTCTGCGCGGCGTATGGCTATGAATGCGGTTGCCTATCAAACCGAGCGCCAACAAGGCGGCCAATCCTGCCAAGCCTCGTCGCCAGGCACGTTCGTCATCCTGCCACAGCTCTAACGATGCCAATAGTTGCCAGCTCAGCGCGTTAAACAATACATAAACCGCCACCAGTATCACGAACCAACCAAACCCGCGGCGTAACGCCGTCGCGCTGATGAAGTTGGATAACCAGCCACCCAGAAAACTGCCCATTACCGCACCCGCCGTCACCAGCGCCATCAAGGGAATATCCAGTTGGGCGTGATTCGCGTAGCCGCTCAAGCCGGCGCTGGCGTTCATGACAATAACCAGTAAAGACGTACCGATAGCCGCCGGCATCGGCAAACCCACCAGCAAGGTCAATGCCGGCACGATCAAAAATCCGCCACCGACCCCAACCAAGCCGGTCAGCCCGCCGACCAAAACCCCGTCGAACAACAATCGCAATACCGGTGTTTGTAAAGGACACATCGGTAGCGCCTGCTCAACAGCCGGCTGGCTTGGCGCTTTCTTGAAAATCATCGCCAGACCCGTCAACAATGTAATCGCGCCAAAAAACACCATGAGCCATTCCCCGGAAAAATGGCCGGCCAAGCGGCCACCGCCAAATGCGCCGAGCATCCCGGCCAAACCGAATACCAGCGCACTTTTCCAGCAGACATGGCCGCGCCGAGCATGCGGGATCAACGCCATCAGGCTGGAGACACCCACCACCACAAATGAGGTGACGATCGCGGTCTTGGGCGGTACATGCAGCACGTAAACCAGCATCGGCACCGTCAAAATCGAACCGCCGCCGCCCAACAAGCCCAACAGCAGGCCGATACAGATTGCCAAGATTAGCGTCAGGATCATCGGCTAACTCCGCCTATTCGGCAGGCGTCCCACAGGACTGATTGGCCGGCAGCGCCTGATCGATGAACTTGGGATACGCCAGCTTCAATTCGCTCATGATGCCGATAAACTCGGCGCGAGTGCGCCCCTGGCCCAAACGGGTGTTTTTTGCCATTTCCTGTTTGATGGTAGACACGGTATTACCCTGGTAATCATGCCCCGGATACACCAGCGTATCAGGCGGTAATGTGAATAACTTGCCGGTGATGCTGTCATACAGCTGGCCGGCATCGCCTTGCTGGAAATCAGTGCGCCCGCTACCGCCGATCAACAAGGCATCGCCGGTAAACACCCGATCAGCCATCACATAACTGACGCAACCGCTGGTATGGCCGGGGGTATGCCGCACCTGAATATCCAGATCGCCCACTTGCAATAACACCCCGTCGGTGACCAGCAAATCCGCACAGAGCGCGCCAGCATCCCGATGTACCACACTCTTGCTGCCAAGCTTTTCCCGCAACAATCCAGCGCCGGTAATGTGGTCGGCGTGCACATGGGTTTCGAATGTGTAAATCAGCTTGAGGTTCAGGCTTTGCAGCAAATCGATATAAATCGGCAGCTCCGAAGCCACCGGATCGATCAGACAGGCGCGACGGCTGCGTTCGCATCCCAACAAATAACTGTAGGTGGAGGTTTCTGTTTCGAAGAGTTGTCTGAAAATCATGACCCGCCTCATTAAGCGCAAAGTAAAAAGAATATAAGTGCTGTATATCAATACTCGTGCCAGTTTACCGGCAGTATTAATATCCGCACGGCCCACAAATCCAGCGCTATCCAGTATGGGCTAAATAGATATATACCTTTGTTTTAACTGATTATTTTAGTTTTCTTGCCTTAAAAAATTAAGTCACTAGGTTTGATGAAGCGGCCTGGCACCGGCCAAGCCTGGCGTTTCAATATGAAATATTGAAACGATGCTGATACACTTGAAACATCACTGAAACAAAACGAGCTTGAACGCATGGCATCTTCCTCACCGCTATTCAAACGCTGGCTCGGCCAAATCGGCGCCGATCAAGTCGTAGAAGTGTTGACCGATTTATTCGAAAGCGGCGCGGCCTTTATCGTAGACAGCAACAGCGACATCTTGCTGTGGAGCAAAGGCGCCGAACAATTGTTTGGCCTGAACGCAGCCGAGACCATAGGCAAACCCTGCAAAACCGCGCTGAATTGCGACAGCGGCAACGACCCCTGCAATCTGGCCGAACTCGGCATCGTCAAGTCGCAAGCGGTGCGGATACATCGCCCGGATGGCCGGACGCTGAATTGCTATCGAACCGCGCGCGCCTTCTACGACAACAACGGCGGCTTCGCCGGGGCGATTGAATTTCTGCAACCACAAAGCGACATAGCCCCGGAACAAAAGCCGGACGACAGCGACAGCTTTCACGGCATTCTGTCGCGCGACCCGGCCATGAAAGAAGCCATCAAAATCATCCGCAACGTCGCCGAAACTGAAGCCACCGTGTTAATCCGCGGCGAATCCGGCACCGGTAAAGAGATGGTGGCGCATGCCTTGCACCTGGAAAGCCCTAGGCACTATCAGCCGTTTTTGGCGATCAACTGCGCGGCCTTGACCCCCAGCCTGTTGGAAAGCGAATTGTTCGGCCACGTCAAAGGCGCATTTACCGGCGCGGTGCGTAATCATGCCGGCTTGTTTCAACGTGCCAACGGCGGTACTTTATTTTTGGACGAAATAGCGGAGTTGCCACTAGAGCTGCAAGCCAAGTTGCTGCGGGTGATACAGGAGCGTAACTTTACGCCGGTGGGCGGCGATAGCGCGGTCAGCGTGGATGTGCGGATTATTGCCGCCACGCATAGATCGTTGCGCGAAGAGGTCAAGGCCGGGCGGTTTCGAGAAGATTTGATGTATCGCTTACGAGTGGTGCCGATTTTTCTGCCACCGCTGCGCGAACGTCGCCAGGACATCAGCCTGTTGCTGCAACACCTGATAGACCGGCATAACACCCAAGGCCATCGCCATATCGACCGCATCGCGCCGGAAGCGATGCGCCTGTTGCTGGATTACCGCTGGCCGGGTAATGTCCGGGAACTGAATAATGTCGTCGAATACGCCTATGCGGTAGGCCGCGGCAGCGAACTCGGCATAGACGATTTGCCACCCGAGTTTCGTGAGCCGCTTAGACCGGCAGCAACGCTTGACCAAAACTCTGCCCCGCGTCCAAAAAGTCAAAACGAAGCGGAATTGATCCGCGAAGCCTTGGCAAATAACCCGGACAATCTGGAACAGGCCGCTCAATTTGCGGGGATGAGCCGGGCGACTTTTTGGCGAAAACGGCGGAAGTATGGGCTATAGGCTCGCTCAATTGGCAGGTTAATCACGTCAACGCCGCGCAAATATCGTATTGACGTCCGATTGATTGCGTTTTATGGTGTAGCTCCAGTCATCAATGGGACTCTATTCATGCAAGCACCCACTCTAAAACAGGAAGCGCTGGAATCGATTAACCGTTTGCCTGACAACGCAGACATGGACGAAATCATGTATCAGCTGTACGTCGTCGACAAGTTACGCAAAAGCCGCAAAGCTATCGCTGAAGACCAATTCATTCACCACGAAGAGTTAAAGCGCGAAATCGAACAATGGTGATTGTTTGGTCAAAACCCGCATGCGAAGACCTCCACTCGATACATCAATTTATTGCTCGTGATTCCAAACTCTACGCAAACCGCGTAACGCAAGACGTTCTCGCTAAAGTGGATGTACTGGCTATCATGCCAAAGCTGGGCAGGACAGTTTCCGAAATTGGCGAGGAAAATGTGCGCGAAATCGGCATATATTCATACCGGATACTTTGCGAAATAATCGGCGAAACCTTATATATCCATGGTGTGATTCATAAGCGGCGAGACTTCAAACAGGAAGATCTGCAACGGGAATAAGCATTGAATGGCTAAACGCAGACTGCTAATGCCGCCCCACCATCAACTCGATTTCCTCGACGATTTCTTCCTGACGCAGCCTATTGCGTTGCCGCTTCAATTCCTCGCCGCCGCGCTCAAGATTCCGCAACGCGGTTTCCATCTGCATCAGCCGCATGTGGTTTTCGACCCGAATCGAGCGTAACAATAAGGCCAGCAAGGTATGAAACAGATAATGCTCGGCGACGCCTTGCGCCACTTCCGCTGCCGGCGCGAAAGTCAGCGGTGGGTTTAGCCGGGCGTGGCTGGCCACATTCGCCAGAGGCCAAAGACGTTGGCTGCGGGCCCCTTGTTCGTCACGAATACAAGCTATCAACCCAAATTCGACGCCGCGCAGCTCTGCCACCGCCGCCAGAATACTATCTATCGCCGCCGGCGCATCCAGACCGCCTTCGGCACCGCGCAGCCGTTGCAATGCGGCGCGTTCCTCAACCATTGAGTGCAGGCGTTCGCCAAGCAGAATCAGAGGGCCCTGCTGATCAGCATTTTGCTGCCAGTAACGGATCACGTCTTCGTTAAAGCTGCCGCAAAAGCCGCGCACGGAACCGAATAACAGCCAGATGTCTTTCGCGGGCGCGCTTAAAGCCGGCTCCGGCAAGCTGTCGGCTAAATCGGCCAAGGCCGTTTCCAGCGACTGCACGACTTGTTGTTGCGCGGCTTCACGCTTACCCACTTTCCGCAGCTCGGCCAAGGCAAAACTGCGCATGGCGCCGAGAATGCCGGACAAATCGTCGAACAAGGCTAAGCGCGCCTCGACTTCCCGGCGCTGGCTCATGTTTTATCCGCCAAGAGTTGCCGCAACACTGACAACCATTGCTTTTTCGGCGAATCCAAACTCAACGTATCCGGCAATTTTGCCAGTAGCCCGGCCAATACGCCGGCCGCCTGTTCCGGTTTGAGGTTTTCCAGCAAACCCTCGCCATAGGCCAGCAACCAGGCCAGATGCGCGCGTTCGGACAAAGGTTGCAGCCGGTCCTGTTTCAATATTTCCCGAAGCAAACGGCCGCGTTGCAGCTTTTCCTCGACACCGGCTTCCAAACGGGTGCCGAAGCGGGCGAACAACTCTAGTTCCAAAAACTGCAAATAATCCAAGCGGATATGCGCGGAAGCGGTTTTGATGGCCGGATGCTGGGCCTTGCCGCCAATACGCGACACCGAACGGCCAATGTCGACGGCCGGCAGCATGCCCGCCGCGAACAGCTTGCTCTCCAGATAAATCTGGCCGTCGGTGATCGAAATCAAGTTAGTGGGGATATACGCCGACAGCTCGCCCTGGCGGGTTTCGATAATCGGCAAGGCGGTCATGCTGCCGCCGCCATAGGCTGGCGACAATACGGTGGAGCGCTCCAGCAGCCGGGAATGCAGATAAAAAATATCGCCCGGATAGGCTTCCCGGCCTGGTGGCCGTTGCAATAGCAGCGATAGCTCGCGATAGGACTGAGCGTGGCGCGTCAAATCGTCATAGACCACCAAGGTGTCGCGGCCCATGCGCATCCAGTGCTCGGCAATCGCGCAGCCGGCAAACGGCGCCAGATAGCGAAAACCCGGTAAAGCGTTGGCTTCGGCGACCACCACCACAGTATAGGCCAGCGCGTCGGCCTGACGTAGCGCTTCTAGGGTACCGGCGACGGAAGAACGCGGCTGGCCGATCAACACCATCACGCACAATACATTGCGGCCGCGTTGATTCAGAACCGCATCCAGAGCCAGCGCACTTTTGCCAATGCCGTCGTCGCCGATGATCAACTGGCGCTGGCCCTTACCGATGGGAATCAGCGTATCGACGATCTTACAGCCGGTGTATAAAGGTTCGGAGACGAAATCGCGCTCGATGATGGGCGGCGCGGCAGCTTCCAGTGAGCGAAACTGGCGCAATTCCGGCGGCGGTAAACCGTCCAGCGGACTGCCGAGCGGATCAACCACCCGTCCCATTAAAGTATCGCCAACGCCAATTTCCAGCTTACGCCCAATGTGTTGCACCGCCATGCCGGCGGTGACGCCACGGTTTTGCGACAACAGAATCGCTCCCAACACTTCCCGGCCCAACTGAAACACCAAGCCGGTGCTGCCGTCGTCGAAACCGATCAGTTCGTCCAGCCGCGCCGTGGGCAAGCCGCGGATCCAGGCGATGCCATCGCCGATGCCGGCCACGCAGCCGCGCTCAGATAAGCGCAAGCCGAATTGGTAGGGTTTAACCGACTCAACCATGATTGGCTTGGCGCCGGAAAAACGCCAGTTCGTCGGCCAGATTGGCGTGCAATTGGCATTCGCCGACTATGGCGCGCAACCCGGCAATCAAGGCCGAGTCTTCCTTGAAGGTGATTTGCAAGGTTTGTCCGGCAGCAGTCGACAAGGCCTCCGTCACTCGCGCTTGATCGGCTTCGCTCAACGGGTGCGCGCTAAGCACTTCGACCGCAGAAGCGGCAATCAACATAGCAGCGGCTTTGCGTAGCGCCGCTAGCTCGCTGTCCGGCATATCAAGCAGGTCCTGCAGAAAGACCTCGACGATGCGCTGCGTCAATTGCGGCGAAGCCAGCCGTTGCAACATAGCCGCAGCTTGCCCGTAAGCCGCGCCCGCAGCTTCCCTTATCAAAGCGGCTTCCCGTGCCGCAATCAGCGTCTGGTTGCGGACGCGCAATTTAGCTTCTTCATCGGCTAGGGTTTGTTTCAGATTCTCCATTGCAGTATTGCGCAACTGAGTTAACTCTTCGTCTAGTTGGCGGCGACTGGTCTCCTGTTCTTGATTCCAAGCGGCTAAGCGTTGTTCGTATTGTTGACGCAGGGCTTCCGCTTGGTTGCGCAATTTTGCGGCCTGCTCGGTTTCGTCTTTGATGCGCTGCTGCCGGGCATCGAGCATGGCCAGCACCGGCCGGTACAGAAAGCGTTGCAGTATCCACACCAGGACTAGAAAGTTGAGGATTTCCAGGATAAAGGTTGTCCAGTCGAATTGCATCATGGATGGGTAACCCGTTTTGTTGGATATGAACTTGCGGCGTTGTTCCGAAAATACCGCCGATCTTTTGTTTATCCGCTATCTTAAACCCCGCAATGGTTTCGATGTCTGAAAATTTAGCCTGCGCAGTTTGCCGCTTAGGCACGTCTTGAGGCTCGAATACTTACGGCTTAGAATACGGCCCGCCTTTCCAGGCTAGAGCAGATTAGATGGAAAGTCCGAACCCACTTAGCATTTCTTTACCCTATGACCTCTTTGCAAGAACATCTGTCACACCCAAAGTATCGTCCGGATATTGACGGCTTGAGAGCCATTGCCGTTCTGTCGGTTATCGCCTTTCACGCCTTCCCCACCAGCTTGCAAGGCGGATTTATAGGCGTAGACATCTTCTTTGTGATTTCTGGCTATCTGATTTCGACCATCATTTTTCAGAACCTGGAAAAGGGTACTTTCAGCTTCACCGAATTTTATGCCCGCCGGGTTAAACGTATATTTCCGGCACTGATTCTGGTGTTAGTAGCCTGTTACGTCTTCGGTTGGTTCGCGCTGTTTGCCGACGAGTACAAGCAGTTGAGCAAGCATATTGCCGCAGGCGCAGGATTCGTTTCCAACATTGTGCTGTGGAGCGAGGCCGGCTATTTCGACAACTCCGGCGAGACTAAACCCTTGCTGCATCTCTGGAGTTTAGGCATTGAGGAACAGTTTTACATCGTCTGGCCCTTGTTGCTTTGGTTTGCCTGGGAGCGGAACTTCAATCTGTTGACCATTACGGTTCTGATTGCCATCGTCTCTTTCGGCCTGAATATCACAGGCGTCATCGCCCATCCTGTCGCGACGTTTTACTCTCCGCAAACCCGGTTTTGGGAGCTGTTATGCGGTAGTTTGCTGGCCTGGATGACGCTCTACAAGAAAGACTCGTTCTCTACTATCAAGCTGAAGCTCGACGGTTGGCTGGCAGGCGCGGTTTATCGAAACTCTCACGCCGCCGACGGCAAAACACTGGCCAACGCGCTTTCTATTCTGGGCATGCTGCTGCTGGCCTTCGGTTTTTTCATCATCAATAAAGAACTCAATTTCCCTGGCCGTTGGGCGGTGATCCCGATGTTGGCTGCAGTCATGATCATATCGGCCGGGCCGAATGCCTGGGTTAATCGCATCGTCTTATCCCACCCGCTGGCGGTCTGGTTCGGCTTGATCAGTTTTCCGTTGTATTTGTGGCACTGGCCCCTGCTGTCTTTTGCGCAAATCATCGAGACCGACGTACCTAGCATGAATATTCGAGCCATTGCGGTGTTGCTGGCCGTGGCATTGGCTTGGCTGACCTACAGACTGGTGGAAAAACCAATACGTTTGGGTAGCCACAGCAGAGCCAAGACCGCGATACTGCTGCTACTGATGCTGGGTATCGGCTATGTCGGTTACGCTTCATATTCTCGGGACGGACTGGGTTTTCGTAAAGCCGATGCGCAGACCAAAACCAAAATGTATGCCGACGTAAACGGCACAGTGCTCTACAACACACCGGAGGACTGGGTCGATGAGCGCTGTAAGACGGTATTGGAAGGGGCCAGTTACAATTATTTGATGTGCCGCTTTACCACCGCCACCCCAAAAATGCTGGTGGTCGGCGATAGTCACGCCGCGCAATTTGTCTACGACTCCATTTCCAAGGGCTCGAACGATCTGGCATTGGTAGGTGTCAATGGCTGCCTGCCATTCATCGATCTGGTGAGCATTAATCCGACGGAAGAATTTGCCGAAAAATCGACAAGATGCCGGGTAGTGGTTCCTATCGTGCTAAAGCTGCTGAAGGAATTCCCATCCATTCAGCGCGTAGTGTTTGCGACCAGAGGCGCGATGTACATAGAAGGTTTTGGCTTCGGCAACACTGATTCTAAAAACCTGTATCGGATTGTTAGAAGCCCGGATGATGTGTTGACGGAAAATTACAATCAATTTGTTTCCGGCTATGTCGCAACCATCAATGAGATTTTAAAGCTGGGCAAAGTGGTGGTTTTTATTGAAGACGTACCGGAGATTGGTATAAGCGCTAAAAACTGTGTGGACGAGCGCCCACTGCGTATTACAGACAAAGCGCTGCCCGAGTGCGATGTGTCCAGAAAGTCTTTTGAAGAACGCAATATAAACTACAGACGAGCGGTCGATGCTATCAATGCCGCCACGCATAAGCGGATTAAGATTTTTCCCGCCTACGAATATTTATGCGATGAATCGACTTGCGGCGGCATGCACGATGACATGTCTTATTTTTACGATGACGATCATCTTTCCATGCGCGGCAGTAAATTTATTTTCGACAAATTTACTGAATGGTTGGACAAAGAGTCCAAGTAAACGATTGGAGCAATCTGCGTTGAGTTATTTTAAAAAATACTCAAGCAGAGGATTTCTAAACAACACAATCAGGGCCACCACCAAACAATAAATCGCCAAGGACTCTATCATCGCTAAACCGATGAACAAGGTCCGGGTGATGGTCTTCTCGGCTTCCGGCTGGCGAGCAAGAGCTTCTAGCGCGGCGGCGATGGCTTTGCCCATTGCCAGAGCCGGCAGCATCGTGCCTAGGGCGATCACCAGCCCGGCCACGCCGGTGGAAATCATGCTGAATAAATGGATGTCATTCATGACTATTCCTCGGGAATGGCGGATGTATCGGATTCGCCAGGTTCCAACGCACCAGCGATGTAAATCAGCGCCAGCATACCAAAGATATAGGCCTGCACCACCGCTTCGATTACATGCAGCATCAATAACGGCACCGGCACCAGAAAGCCGGCAATCAACAATACCAGCAAGGCCGCCATTTCCAGACTCATGATGTTGCCGAACAGGCGGATGGCCAAAGCCAGGGTGCGGGTAAATTCGCTGATGATGTGAAACGGTAACAGGATGATACTGGGTTCGGCGTAATGGCGAAAATGCTGACGCCAGCCGCAGTCGCGAATCCCGAACCAGTGAGTGGAACCGAACACCAGAACCGCCAAGGCGGCGGTAGCGGACAAGTCGCGGGTGGGCGCATGCAGTTCCGGAATTAATCCCACCAGATTAGCCACCAACACAAACAGCCACAAGCTGGCCACGAACGGCAACACCCGCCGCACTGAAGCCGCCGGTAAGACTTCGGCAATCGCGCCTTCTATCGCCACGACCACGGCTTCGAGCAAATTTCGCAATGAAGATGGCTGACGGCTGAAGCGCAGCAACAAGATTAACACCACAAAACCCAGCATCACGCCCCAGGTAGTCACGACCGTGTTACTGATCGGCAGTGGACCGAGTTGAAAAACAGTATCGGCTGCCGACTCGGCGTTATTCATGTCCGCACCTCGAATTAAACAAACAGAACAGCAATCTAGGTTGAGCAGAGCACAGCGAAGCCCAACAAAATATAAATGTTGGGCTTCATTGCGTTCAGCCTAGCCTACCCTTTACGACAGCCTCGCTGGAATAAGCTTTAAGCACTGATTTATTCAACAGCCAAGTATTGACCGGGGGCCAACGGACTTTCGTAGCGGACGCCTTCCCGGAAAAACTGCTCGGGATTGGAAGCAATTTCGCGGGCGGCCAGGAATTGCGCATAGTAGTTACGGGAGGCGAAACCGAAGGCCGGACCGTCATAGGTATCTACGATACGCACGAAGTCACTGCCGACTTGGTTTTGGGCACGCTTCATCCCGCCGATGCCGTGGTTGTATGAAGTTACCGCCGCCGGCCAATCACCAAGCTTACCGTAAGCGTAACTCAGATACCGGGCCGCGCCGTTGGCGGACACGAAAGGATCGTAACGTTGATCGACGCGATCACCGCCGGGCATGAAGGTTTTGGCGGCAGCCTTGGTAAATTGCCACATGCCGACCGCTCCGGCGGAGGATTTGGCGGATGGTTGAAACGAAGACTCTACGTGCGGCAGATAGGCCAAGTCTTCAGGCAAGCCGGCATCGCGGAAGGTTTTTCTAAACTGCAAATCATAGCGGCCGCTGATCTCCAAGCCGCGTTTAAAACGCTCGCGAGTGCCGCGCTGCGAACGCAGTCTGTCGCTAAGGCCAGGCAACACGCTATTTAGCGATCTGCCGTTACTTTCCAGCTTGGCGATCAATTGCCGGTCGTTGGCGTTCAAGGCCGCGCCATAACGCACTTTACTTTCCAATTCCGCCAATTGGGCTTTCCAATACTCGCGGCGCTGGCTGATCATGTCTTTTTGTTCTGCCGTCAGGCCTTCCGCAACGTAGCCCGGTAAGGTCATCACTTCGTAGACGACATCCAAATAACGGTCGTCATGAAAAGCCACTTCGGAACGCTGCCAGACCGCATAGGTTTTTCGCCAGAAATCCACGGCCGGCTCCAACGCTGCCGGTTTTGGGAACGTCCCCGTATAAAATGCTGGTTTATACAGCGTCGGTTGCGGTTGATAAGACGGTCGCTGTTGGACGATATTCGGCCTTACCGACGCCATTTTCTCTCGCTTTACCGGCGAACTGCTGGTGCAAGCATTTAATAAAAATAAGGCTAATAAGGGAAGAGCTAAACGCAGCAAGGGTGGTTTCATTTTAGTCTGGTTATTGAGTGCAACGTTGATCGATGTAAAGTTTGCTACGCCGAAGAGCCGTAAGATATTCCTCGTGTATTTTCAATAAATAATAGCGCTCATTTCGAATTTTTGTGAAGAATAAATCCGAAAAAAATCAGCTTTTTTCCTGCAAAAATCGAAAAACGTTATAAGCGCCAAGCACAATACCCAACACGATCAAACTGACAGTCCAGCGCACCGAATAACCGGTAGCCAATGTATCCAACCACCGCCCCAAATACGCACCTGCGACGATAGGCGCTACAAACAGTAAACCCAGGGTGCCGCCATAAAACAGCATGCCAACCCAAGTCGCCGGGCGTCGGGTTTTATCTTCCAAGCGACGCAGATCGCGACGAGTGTGTTCGATTAATTTGTTGCGAAAACTCATGGCACTATTCCCGCTGATCCGCGACTACTCAATTCGGCTAGGCGCCGCACCAAAGAATGTTCAATTTCCGACAACGTCGCCCGCGCGGTATGTACTTCTGAATCGGCCAGGGCCATTTCTGCGGCGAGTCGTTCGCAGATGCTGTCGCGGTCTTTGCCGAGAAAATAGCGTACCGTCGTCACGGTCAGTTGATTGTCGGCAAAGCGCAGCACACCGCTGGGCAAGGCCAAATAATGCCAGACATCGGCTTGATCGCAGAAACGGGCCAGCCCGTATCTCAACAAAGCCACGCAGTGAATATGCCCCGCCAAAATCCCGAAACTGCCGTCGGCATCGGCACCGATAAACTGGGTAACGGTATCGAAATGCTCGGCGCCACGACTATCCAGCAAAGTTAACGCAAACCCGTTCATGCCGACATTGCCCCTTTCATATAGCAATCGGCTTCGCTGAGCTGGTCATATTGGCCGCCCATAAATGCTTCGCAGTCGGTGATGGTTTGCGCCAGCGGCACGCGCACGCCCGGCATGCCGGTGTGATCGGCTACGGTGGTAAACGGTTGGGTCAGATAGCGTTGCAAGCGGCGCGCCCGTTCGACGATTCGGCGATCCTCTTGCGAGAGCTCTTCGATACCGAGCATGGCGATAATATCTTCCAATTCCCGATAGCGCGACAAATGCTCGCGCACGGCACGAGCCACCTGATAGTGCCGGTCGCCCAGGATATGGTGATCCATGATCCGGCTGCTGGATCGCAAAGGATCTATGGCCGGATAAATGCCTTTGGCGGCCTGTTGCCGCGACAAGATGACCACGCTATCCAGATGCCCAAGGATGGTAGCCACTGCCGGATCAGACATGTCGTCGGCCGGCACATACACAGCCTGCACCGAGGTAATGGAGCCCGATTTGGTGGAGACGATACGTTCTTCCAGCGATGCAACTTCGGTCAGCAAAGTGGGTTGATAGCCGACCGTGGCCGGCATCCGCCCCAGCAAACCGGAAATTTCACTGCCGGCCTGCACGAAGCGAAAAATATTGTCCATCAGAAACAACACTTCGGTATCCAGCGTGTCGCGCAAATACTCGGCATACGCCAAAGCGGTGTAACCGACATGAAAGCGCACACCGGGTGACTCGTCCATTTGCCCGTAGACCAGCAGTGCTTTGGGTAATACGCCGGCATCGGCCATTTCATGCCAGAGTTCGTGGCCTTCGCGCATGCGTTCGCCAACGCCGGCGTAAACCGATACACCTTGCATCGCCACACTCACCGCGTGCATGAACTCCATCATCAGCACGGTTTTGCCGACGCCGGCACCGCCGAACAAGCCGGTTTTACCGCCACGCACGAACGGGCAAAGCAGGTCGATGACCTTGATGCCGGTTTCCAAGATTTGCGAAGCCGGCAGCGTATCGGACAGCAAGGGGGGAGCGGCGAGAATATTACGGAAATTAATGTTAGGTAAGGGCTGGCCGCCATCAAGCGGATCGCCGAACACATTCAGCATGCGCCCCAAACAACTGGGATCGACCGGCACATTTAAAGCGTCGCCACGATCAAACACCGGCATGCCGCGAAATAAGCCCGAAACCGAATGCAAAGCAATTGCCCGAATCAGCGTAGGCTCCAGATGCTGAAACACAACCAGCACATAGCGACCGCCACCGTTCACAACATCAAGCGCCTGACCGATTGGCGGCAGATATTCGCAACGCACATCGACCACCGGCCCCTGCGCGGCCTCAATCCGGCCCACCTGCTTCATCTCGCCTGTCATAGCAGCTTGCTCCGACGCATAATCCCCCTAAAGCACTTGGAGTAGCATATTTTTAAAATTCTTGCGCCCCATAGCGAAAAAAGCTTGCTACGGCATCGTCAGTGCTTGGATAATCGCATTAGATATTTCGCATATTTGCACTATGTCGCAAGCACCGATTAGCGCTGGTACCCGGGGTTAGTTCAGGAACTTTGGACTTTATCACATTGCCCTAACAACGGAGTGTTGAAAAATGCCGGCGTTCCAACAGAAGGCAAGAAATATTCCGTTTATCCTCAGCAGCGATTATTACGAGAAAGAGGGGGAAACATGAAACCAAAGGCAACGCAGTTAAGCTTTTGCTCAAGGTGCGGGGATGAAATTCCGCCAGACGAATTGCAATTTCTGCCAAATGCTTCGCTATGCGCTTTTTGCTACAACACGCAGCTGGAATATCGGGATATCCATCACTCAGGCGTTAAAATATCCAAAACCGTCTTAACCTTAGTGCCGCAAAACCCAAAGACTCAAGACAGCAACGCGGCCTAACCGCTTCAATCCGGTAGCAAAACCCTTAAACGCTGCCAGCCACCGGACTGAAAAGCTCTATCATCGCTAAACTTTATAAAAAGCATCCTGTAACGGTATACGGGTTGCCTACTGTTTTATGTTTTTATAACCTTCTTCACTTTCACGCATGATTTTTTGGCCTTCCTCAACCAGATTGCGGCCTTCGTCAATCTTTATCTGGCCCTCACGTTGCATCACTTGTCCGCGTTCGACCATTTGCTTACCTTCCTGCCAACGGCTACCCAACTGCGCAATGCCCTGACTATCCCGCAACATTTGTTCACCGGACAGAATTTTGTCCGCCTGCTTGGTCGGGGCGACTGGCTCGCTAGCACAACCGGCGACCAGTAAAGTTAACAGAAGAACGGAAGTATTCGGTCTGACTCTGCGCATAAATATGTCCTCTTATGATGCACTGGAAATGATGGAGAGAAATATTGCAAAACACCATGGTATCTGGCAATCATTTTTTCAAGTTGGTATGGCGTTTTGATCTAATTGCCGCGTGCGGCTTTAGCTGGCCACTGGGTCCATACCCCATAAACAATTAGCGCGAATACCAACCAGCTACTAACCAAAGGGCCCACCACGCCGTCGTAATAGGTGTTGACCAGAAACAGTGAATCCGCTTGCAAATTGACGTTGAACAAATCTCTGCTCACTTTAATCTGCCAGACCCACGCGGCGTGACAACCGATACATAGACCCAGGCTTTGCGGCACCCGACTTCTGAGAATTGCTAAAAACACACCAACCACAAATAAAGCCAGCAAGGCGCTGATTATCTGCGGATTCAACCAGTTGGCAAACGCTTCGGCGATTAATTTTAAACCACTGCCCGGCGTTAAATCGGCGTAAACCAGTTGCGACTTACTTTTCAAAAAATGTAGCGCCGCATAATAGATGGAGCTAATTGTCACGGCTGCCATCATTGACATTTTCCGGCCTAAAGCCCCCAGCAGCAGGCCGCGAAATAGCATTTCTTCGCCGACCGCAATCAGCATCGCAAAAAACAAACCCAATCCGATTTTTTCAGCTATTTTGCCCACCGTCCAATGCCGGGTATCGTCCCAGATATGAACATCCAGCCAATACAGCGTCAACAGCACCGGCAGCAAGGTCAATAAGCCCAAGGCCAGACCTTGGCGCATTTGTTTGAAAAATATCGCTTTGGGCGCAAATCCCAAATCCGCCCAACTGAATTGCAGATAGTTCTTTAACGGAAAAATACTCAGCAGCAACAGCACCAAGGTAATTTTGCTGATAACTTTTGCCAACGGCAAAATATCGCCGGCAAGCCACAGCAAACCGTACCCCAGCATGCTCGCAGTCGTGGCGGCAATGACCAATATAAGCAACGGCAGCAACGCATAGACAATCCAGCGGATCAACGAAAATCTCCCCATAAGGTTTGCACAGCGGTCAATGCCGATAACACCGCAGTCTCGGTACGCAAGATCCGGGCACCCATTCGTACGGGAACGAATCCTGCTGTCTTGGCAATTTGGCGTTCTTGCTCGCTGAAGCCGCCCTCGGGTCCGGACAGTAAGGTAACGCGGGAATTTACCGGCTTCAGGTCCGCTAGGGATTGCTCGGCATAGGGATCGAGAAACACGCTTAATCCTTGCTGTCCGATCACCCAATCGCTTAAGTGGGCAATCTCGCCAATCACCGGACAATAAGTTCTTCCGGACTGTTCGGCCGCGTGCTGGACAATATGCTGCCAATGCTGTAAACGTTGCTGCTTTTTATCGTCGTTGAATTTGATCACGCAACGCTCGGTTACCAAGGGCGTTAACCTTGTGACGCCCAGTTCAACGGCTTTTTGTACCGCCCAGTCCATCCGGTCGCCGCGAGAAATACCCAAACCCAGATTAATCGCCAGTGGTGATTCGACATTACGCTCAATAAACTGCTCGATTTCTACGCGCACGGTCTTGCGGCTGACTTCGCTAAAACGACCCAGATATTCTCCGCCGTGACCGTTAAACAGCACGATGTTCTGATCCTGCTTTAAGCGCAGCACACTGCGCACGTAATGGGCCGCATCGTCATCCAATTCGATACGGCCGCCCACATTGAGCGGCTCAGCGACATATAAACGCGATACTCGCATTAGTCCTGCACCGCCAATTGGATGCCCTGCCAGGCCACTTCAGCCATCAGTTGTAGCTCCTGCTCGTTGATCACATAAGGCGGCATAAAATAAATCACATTCCCCAAGGGCCGCAGCAACACGCCCCGACTCAAAGCATAGCGATAAACGGCCAAACCGCGTCGCTGCTGCCAAGGATAGGCCTCGCGCGTATGCTTATTTTTAACCAATTCTATCGCAACGATCATGCCGGTTTGCCGTACTTCGGCGACGTTGGGATGCTCCTTAAATCGCTCTACGGCTTTAGTCATTAACTCCGCCAAATACCGATTATTAGCGATCACATTTTGCTGCTCAAATATCCCCAGCGTCGCCAAAGCCGCCCGGCAGCCCAATGCGTTGCCGGTGTAGCTATGCGAGTGTAAAAAGGCAGTAAGATTTTGATAATCATCGTAAAAAGCTTGATAGACCTGATTACTGGTCAAGACCGCAGACAAGGGTAAATAACCGCCGGTCAGGCCTTTGGATAGACAGATAAAATCCGGGCTGATTGCCGCTTGCTCACAAGCAAACAAGGTGCCGGTACGGCCAAAGCCCACTGCAATTTCGTCGGCAATTAGATGTACCTGGTATTTATCGCAGGCTTCACGTAGCAATTTTAGGTACACCGGATGATACATGCGCATACAGCCGGCACATTGCACCAAAGGCTCGATAATTACCGCACAAACCTCATCAGCGTGTCGCGCCAAGGCTTGCTCCATGGCCGCGAAACGGCGGGTGGAATAGGCTTCCCAACTTTCGCCATCTTCGCGATAGTAGCAATCGGGTCCAGCTACCGTGATCACATCCATCAACAACGGCGCGTAGGTGTCCTTGTATAAAGCCACGTTGCCAACCGCCAAAGCCCCCAGGGTTTCGCCGTGATAGCTGTTTTCCAGTGTGATGAATTTGGTTTTCTGAGTTTGCCCGAGATTACGCCAATAATGAAAGCTCATCTTTAACGCGATTTCGACCGCCGATGAACCGTTATCCGCGTAAAAACATTTATCCAAACCCGGCGGTGTGATTTCCACCAGCTTTTCCGCCAGTGTTAACGCCGCCTCATGGGTAAACCCACCGAGGATGACATGCTCAAGCGTTTCAAGCTGCTCTCGTAGCGCTTGATTGATAATGGGATTGGCGTGACCGAATAGATTTACCCACCAGGAACTTATTGCGTCCAGATAGCGGTTACCGTCGAAATCTTCCAGCCAGACGCCTTGGCCCGATTTAATCGGAATCAACGGCAACGCATCCGCCGCAGATGCCCGAGCATCGTGGTCTTTCATCTGACTACACGGGTGCCAGAGCACGGCAAGATCGCGCTGAGCGATAGTTTGATTATTCATAGCTTGCATAAAAAAGGGGCTTGCGCCCCCTTTCCGGTTAGATTGATCTAAGCCTTAATAACGATAATGATCCGGTTTGTAAGGACCTTCCACCGGTACATTAATATACGCCGCCTGTTCTTTCGTCAATTCGGTTAGTTTTACGCCGATTTGCGCCAAATGCGAACGCGCGACTTTCTCATCAAGTTTCTTCGGCAATACGTAAACTTTGTTTTCATAGCTGGATGCGTTGGTCCAAAGCTCGATCTGCGCCAATACTTGGTTACAAAACGAGTTGGACATAACGAAGCTAGGATGGCCGGTGGCGCAGCCCAAATTCACCAGACGACCTTCTGCCAACACGATAATGCGCTTGCCGTCAGGGAAAATGACATGATCGACCTGCGGCTTGATGTTTTCCCAGGTGTAGTGGCGTAAGGACGCAATATCGATTTCCGAATCGAAATGGCCGATATTGCAGACGATAGCCTGATCACGCATCGCTTTCATGTGATCGTGAGTAATGACTCCGACGTTGCCCGTAGCCGTAACAAAGATGTTGGCAATAGGCGCTGCTTCGTCCATTGTTACTACACGATAACCTTCCATTGCTGCCTGCAATGCGCAGATCGGATCAATTTCTGTAATCAGAACAGTTGCACCCAATCCACGTAGAGATTGCGCACAACCTTTACCCACATCGCCATAACCGCAGACCACGGCAATTTTGCCGGCTACCATTACGTCGGTGGCACGTTTGATACCGTCGACCAAAGACTCGCGGCAACCGTAAAGGTTATCGAATTTGGATTTGGTGACCGAATCGTTAACGTTAAACGCCGGTACTTTCAGAGTGCCTTTCGCCACCATTTCGGTCAGACGCAACACACCAGTGGTGGTTTCTTCGGACAAGCCTTTCACATCCGCCATCAATTCGGGGAAGTTATTGTGCATCATGGTGGTCAGGTCCCCACCATCGTCCAGAATCATATTCGGACGCCAACCGTCAGGGCCAAGAATGGTTTGTTCGATACACCATTCCGCTTCCGCCTCGGTCTCGCCTTTCCAGGCAAAAACAGGGATTCCGGCAGCGGCTATCGCAGCCGCTGCATGATCCTGAGTGGAGAAAATATTGCAGGAGGACCAGCGGACTTCCGCACCCAATGCCGTCAGTGTTTCGATTAATACCGCAGTTTGAATGGTCATATGCAAACAACCGGCGATACGCGCGCCCTTCAGTGGCTGTTGAGAGCCGAACTCGGCGCGCAAAGCCATCAAACCCGGCATTTCGGTTTCGGCGATATTAATTTCTTTACGACCCCATTCAGCTAGGGCTAAATCGGCAACTTTGTAATCGGCTTGGCTCATAATGTTTTCCTGATCCGGATTAAATGCCCGCAGCATCTTTCAATGCTTCGGCTTTGTCGGTTTTTTCCCAGCTGAAGCTGGCTTCGTTACGACCAAAATGGCCGTAAGAGGCAGTTGGACGATAAATCGGTTTTAATAAATCCAATTGGGCAATCAAGCCTTTCGGCCGCAAATCGAAGTGCTCGCGCACGATTTGCACCAAGCGTTCTTCTTCGATTTTGCCAGTACCGAAGGTTTCGATGCTGATGGAAGTAGGCTCAGCGACGCCGATCGCGTAGGAGACCTGAATTTCGCAACGCTCTGCCAAGCCGGCGGCAACGATATTTTTTGCCACATAGCGCCCCATATAGGCCGCGGATCTATCCACTTTTGACGGATCTTTACCGGAAAACGCGCCGCCACCATGGCGAGCCATGCCACCGTAGGTATCGACGATGATTTTACGGCCGGTCAAGCCGCAGTCACCCACGGGACCGCCGATGATGAACTGGCCGGTAGGATTGATGAAATACTTAGTATCTTTGTGCAGCCACTCTTTCGGCAAGGTCGGCAGGATGATTTCATCCATTACCGCTTCTTCCAGTTGTTTGCCACCTATTTCCGGGGAGTGCTGGGTAGATAGAACGACCGCATCAATGGCGACCGGCTTGTTGTTTTCGTAACGGAAAGTCACCTGGCTTTTTGCATCCGGACGCAGCCATGTCAGGGTTTTATTCTTCCGCACCAAGGCTTGTCTCTCAACCAAACGATGCGCGTAGGTAATAGGGGCCGGCATTAACACGTCGGTTTCGTTGCTGGCATATCCAAACATTAAACCTTGGTCGCCGGCACCTTGTTCGTGATTTTCCGATTCATCAACACCCATAGCGATGTCGGCTGACTGTTTACCAATGGCATTCAATACCGCGCAGCTATTACCGTCAAAGCCGATTTCGCCGTTGTCGTAACCAATCTCGCAAACTACTTTTCTGACCAACTCTTCGGTATCCACCCAAGCATTGGTGGTAATTTCGCCGGCCAAAACCACCATACCGGTCTTGACCAGTGTTTCGCAGGCTACCCTGGAACGAGGGTCTTGAGCCAGCAAGGCATCAACGACAGCATCTGAAATTTGGTCCGCAACTTTGTCCGGATGACCTTCCGAAACAGACTCTGAGGTAAAAAGGTAGTTTTTATTCACGGTTACACCCTCGCCAAAATTAAAACTTGCGCATATAAAAAAAGGCCGCGCAAACGGCCTGTTATCTGTGGTGGGCCCTGTAGGACTTGAACCTACGACCTGCCGATTATGAGTCGGAAGCTCTAACCAACTGAGCTAAGGGCCCTTAATTATCTAGCCTAAGAACACTGAAAACGCCTTACTCGCCGTCAAGAAAACATCTTAACTGCTCTGATCTGGAAGGATGCCTTAGTTTCCGTAGCGCTTTCGCTTCGATCTGACGAATCCGCTCACGGGTCACGTCAAACTGTTTGCCAACCTCTTCCAGTGTATGGTCGGTATTCATGTTGATACCGAAACGCATCCGGAGCACCTTGGCCTCTCTAGCTGTTAAGCCCGCCAATACATTTTGAGTGGACTCGCGAAGGCCGGCGATTGTAGCAGACTCTACCGGCGAAAGCATCTTGGAATCTTCAATAAAATCACCCAAATGCGAATCTTCGTCGTCACCAATCGGTGTTTCCATTGAAATCGGCTCTTTGGCAATCTTCAACACTTTGCGAATTTTGTCCTCGGGCATTTCCATACGCTCAGCCAATTCTTCCGGCGTAGCCTCGCGACCCAGCTCCTGCAAAATCTGTCTGGAGACGCGATTCAGCTTGTTAATGGTTTCGATCATGTGCACCGGAATACGAATAGTTCTGGCCTGATCAGCGATGGAACGGGTAATCGCCTGACGGATCCACCATGTTGCGTAGGTAGAAAATTTGTAACCGCGTCGATATTCAAATTTATCGACAGCCTTCATCAGACCAATATTGCCTTCCTGAATCAAATCCAGAAACTGCAAACCGCGATTGGTGTATTTTTTGGCAATAGAAATAACCAAGCGCAAATTAGCTTCGATCATTTCCTTTTTAGCGCGCCTGGCTTTAGCTTCCCCTAAGGAGATGCTACGACAAATACTTTTCAGAACAGCAATGCTCAAGCCGTAGCGAGACTCGATATCGGCCAATCGCTGCTGTGCCGCCCTAATATTCTCACGGTGACTACTGAAAACCTCAGAAAAATTAGGCCTTGCAGCGATAAATTGATCCAACCACTCAAGGTTAGCCTCATTCTCGGCAAACGCATTGATAAAGTCCTTACGCGGCATTTTTGCTTTCTTGACGCAAACATCCAGTATGAAACGCTCTTCTTCGCGAATAGCTGAAATCAACTCTTCAGAAATGGACACCATTTTTTTCAAATACTGCGGCGTCCATTTAAACTCGCAAAATATTTCGTCTATCGCATCAAACAGTTTTTCGGTTTTATCATGGCCGTAACCATGTTTTTTAACCGAGGTCGTCGCGGCTTTTAAAGCTTTTCTGAGCAACTCGACTTTTTGCTTAACCTCTTCGTAATCAACGGTTTTGCTCTCTTCTTCAGCATCCTCAGCAGGCTCTTCAATCTCGATACCGCTGACGTCAATATCCTCAACCTCAGTGAGATCGACAAAACCCAACACCAAATCGTTGAGTCGTACGCCGGAGTCTTCAACCTGAACGGAATCAAATGCTTCGATAAAAGTCTCGACAATAAACCCGGATCGGGCAATGGCCCCCACTACTTGGCGTTGCCCTTCCTCAATCCGTTTCGCAATTTTTAATTCTTCCTCGCGAGTCAATAACTCAACCGAACCCATTTCACGCATATATAAGCGCACGGGATCGGTGGTTCGGCCGAACTCGCTATCGACAGACGCCAAGGCTGCGACTTCAGCCACTTCCTCGTCGTCATCTGCAGTAACGACGGCATCTGAGGTTATCAGCGAGTCATCGTCATCCGGCGCCACCTCATAAACCTGAATCCCCATATCATTGATCATGCCGATAATATCGTCGATTTGCTCGGGATCGATAATATCGCTAGGCAAATGGTCGTTGACTTCCGCATAAGTCAAATAACCCTGCGCCTTGCCTTTTGCTATCAGTTGTTTCAGTTGGGATTGCTGTTGTTCTTGATTCATTCTTTACTCACAATACGTTTTCAGCACCAAGCGCCGCAGAACAGGAAATTATAACGGCAAAAATTAATGCGGTCACCTAGGCCTTATCCCTTAAAAGCTTCCGCAGTATCTCTTTTTCTTCAATCATTAAGCCTTCTCGACCCTCCTTTTCGATCAATCGGGTTAGCATAGCTTCCTTGGCCTGTTTACAAAGCTGTCGCAACGCACCGCAAAACTCGGACTCTTCCCCGCCCACCGGTACATCGAGATCTAAACTAGCTAAAGCTTTTACAGCTTTTTCCTGGGATGTTCCTCGGAAAGACTCCAACAAGATGGCGCTATTTTCCGGCTTTTCAAGGGCAATCCGTTGCAACACCTCTCTTAATAACTCCACTCCGGCAAAACTCAAATCATCGAGAATAACTCCCTCACGCTCAATCAAGCTTACAAAATGCGGGTGTTGAAGCAACAACCCTAATACCTTGCGAGCCAAACTGATTCTTGGCGAAGAGATGCCCTTTTTGCCAGCATAAAATTTAGACTTAAGTCTAGTCTGATTTTCGACAACATCCACGGCAATTCGGGAACCCGACAACTCTTGCAAACGGGCAAACATCATTTCCCTAAAAAACCCGGCAGGAACCTTTTCCAGCAAAGGCGTTGCTGTCGCTAGCAACTGAGACCGCCCCTCAACGGTTGTCAATTCCAATTGCCCGACAATATTCTCGAAAAAGTAATCAGACAAGACCTGCGCATTAGCAATTCGTTCCATAAATGCGGATGAATTTTCAGAACGCAACAGAGAATCCGGATCTTGACCCTGTGGCAATAGCATTATTTTGATTTGCCTGCCATCACGCAAACAAGGCAAAGCAGCATCGGCAGCCTTCCAGGCCGCCTGCCTGCCGGCATTGTCACCATCGAAACAGAACACCAATTCAGAGGTAAATCGGAACAATAAATCGATTTGCGCTTTGGAAGTTGCAGTACCCAGCGCCGCGACCGCATTGGAAATGCCAAACTGAGCCAGGGCAATCACATCCATATAACCCTCTACCACCAGTATCCGACCGGGCTTGCTATTCTTTTCTAAAAGCTCACAAAGCCCATAAAGCTCCTTACTTTTAGAAAAAACCGCAGTCTCCGGCGAATTCAGGTATTTGGGCAAAGCATCATCCAATACTCGACCACCAAACCCCACCACTCGCTTCCGTTTATCCCTGATCGGAAACATCAATCTACCGCGAAAGCGGTCGTAAACCTTGCCATCATCCCTGACCACCAGCATACCAGCCTCGATCAAATCCGCTTGATCGAAACGCGCCAACAGGGCGTCCCACTTATTTGGCGCATACCCCAGAGAAAAATCCCGCGCCACCTCACCACTGACACCCCGGGCTTTCAAATAATCTACAGCGATCCTACCCTCGGCATTTCCGCGCAATTGCTCGGCGTAAAACCCAGCAACTCCCGCCAACACCTCGTAAATATGCGACACAGTTTTTTTATCCGGCCGCCCAGACTCGCCATCGATCAACTCCCTAGGCACATCCACGCCGGCAAAGGCTGCCAAATCCTCGACCGCCTCAACAAAGCCCAGATGGTTAAATTCCATCAAAAAGCCGATTGCATTACCGCTAGCTCCACAACCGAAGCAATGATATATCTGCCGACCGCGATTAACTGAAAAGCTGGGAGTTTTTTCGGTATGGAACGGGCAGCGCGCCGTAAAATTGCTGCCGGACTTTTTAAGAGGGACGCGCGAATCGATTAGATCGACAATATCGACCCGCACCAAAAGATCATCTATGAACTGACGAGGTATCCTGCCGGACATCTTACCGACAAGATATTAAGCGATAAAACAGGCCTTGATTCTCGCACTGACATTCGCCATGTCAGCTCTACCTTGCATTTGCGGCTTAAGCAAAGCCATCACACCACCCATGTCTTTTACCGATGTGGCGCCCACTTTAGCGATAGCGTCGGCGACCATGCCATCGATTTCAGCATCACTGAGCGGTTGTGGTAGAAAATCTTGAATAACCAACACTTCAGCTTCCTCGATTTCGGCCAAATCGTTGCGACTAGCGTCTCGGAACTGTTTGATGGACTCGCGCCGCTGCTTCAGCATTTTATCGAGCACAAGGATGATTCGCTCATCACTTAGCTCGATACGCTCGTCGACCTCAACCTGCTTGATAGCAGCCAAAATCATGCGGATTACACCCAGCCTGCCTTTTTCGCCGCCTTTCATCGCGGCTTTCATATCGTCCGTGATACGCTTTTTTAACGCATCCATTGTCTGCCTTAAATTTGTGGACGACCGCGACGCAGATTTTTCAGCGCATACCGTTCACGAGCCAGCTTTTTCAAATGACGCTTAACTGCCGCAGCACCTTTGCGTTTACGCTCGGTGGTTGGCTTCTCATAAAACTCGCGGCGGCGTACTTCAGCCAATACACCGGCTTTTTCGCACGCACGTTTGAAGCGACGAATCGCGATGTCAAAATGTTCGTTCTCTTTAACTTTAACTGATGGCATTATCAATAATCCGATTTATGTTAGTATCTTTTGACGCTATCGGCGATAGCAAGCCCGCCGAAAACGGCCGATTATACTCATAAAATTCTTTAATTCAAAAACTAATGTATGTTTTAGGCATAGAAAGCTCTTGCGACGAAACGGCTGTCGCCGTCTACCAGTCCAATAAGGGCTTAATTGCGCACACCTTATACAGCCAAATTGCCACGCACGCCGAGTATGGCGGCGTCGTTCCTGAACTAGCCTCAAGAGACCATATTCGCAAACTGGTTCCGCTAATCAAAGCGCTATTGAAAGAAGCCGAATTAACAGCCAATGACATTGAAGGCATTGCTTATACAGCAGGCCCCGGCTTGATGGGATCGTTGCTAGTCGGAGCCGCCACTGCTCAAAGTCTGGCTTGGACTTGGCAAATACCGGCTATTGCCGTGCACCACATGGAAGGACATTTATTGGCGCCGATGCTGGAGGATAATCCGCCCGCCTACCCTTTCGTCGCATTACTCATTTCAGGCGGCCATACCCTGCTTATTGAAGTCCGCGCGATTGGCGAATACCGCTTACTCGGAGAATCGCTGGACGATGCCGCGGGCGAAGCGTTCGACAAAACCGCAAAGCTATTAGGCCTGGACTATCCCGGCGGCCCGAAATTGGCTGAGTTAGCGCGCAATGGTCAAAATCGCTTCAAATTCCCCAGACCGATGACCGACAGACCAGGATTGGAATTTAGCTTTAGCGGCCTGAAAACCTTCACAATGAACGCATTGCACGCCACCGAGCAAACCGAGCAGGACAAAGCCGATATCGCTTTCGCATTTCAACAGGCCGTCGCGGAAACATTAAGCATCAAATGCAAACGGGCGTTACAACAGACGCAGTTGAAAACATTAATCGTAGCCGGTGGCGTGAGCGCCAACCACGAAATTCGGAGACAATTACAACAGATGGCCGCCAAAGAAGGGGCCGAAATACGCTTTCCTCGCCCGGAATTTTGCACTGACAACGGCGCGATGATTGCCTATGCAGGATGTCAGCGCTTAATGGCGGGGCAAACCCAAAACCTGGAAATTTTCGCCCGTCCGCGCTGGCCGATGGAGCAGCTAATCAGCCTTTGATCAAGACTCTTGCCCAGCCAATAAGCGCTGAATATTGCTTTTATGCCGCCACAGCAAAATCAGAGAAATAACGGTAAAGGTAATAATCAATTTGACATCGCCAACAATCAGCCAAACATAAAGGGGCGTTAATGTTGCAGCTACCAAAGCAGCTAACGACGAAATTCTGCCCATTTTGTAAACGACAAACCAAGTGGCAGCCACCACCAATCCCAATAGCCAAGCAACACCGAGCGTTACGCCCAGCGATGTTGCCACACCTTTGCCACCTTTAAATTCAAAAAAAATCGGATAAAGGTGCCCCAAAAAAGCGGCAAACACGACCATGGAAAGAACCATACTATCGACCGCCAACGCCTTCGCCAACAACACCGGTAATAGCCCTTTCAAAGCGTCACCGAGCAAAGTAATCGCCGCAGCCTTTTTACCGCCGATACGCATAACATTGGTTGCCCCCGGATTACCGGAACCGTTTTCCCGAGGATCCGCCAAGCCCATCATCTTACAGACGATAATCGCACTAGACACCGAGCCAGTTAAGTAAGCCAAAGGCACCAACAACCAATCCATCATTTAATCAACCTCTCGTCAATACTTGTACAGCGGCGCTATTTACTCGATACTGCCGCCTCTTCAAGAAATATAATAACCGGAAAGCAACGATGGACATCATCTTTTTAGGCGGGCTTGAAATCGATACTGTGATAGGTATTTACGAATGGGAAAGGAAGATTAAACAAAAAATCATCCTGGACATTGAAATGGGCTTTGACATCCAAAAAGCCGCCGCCAGCGACGATATTGCCCACACACTGGACTATAAAGCCGTTTCGGATCGCGTTGTCAGCTTTGTCGAGCACAGCGAATTTTATTTAGTGGAAAAGCTGATAGAAGAAATTGCCGGCATTTTACGCAGCGAATTTGCGATTCCCTGGGTAAAAATCACCCTAAACAAGAAAGGCGCGATTAGCCGCGCTCGCGACGTCGGCATCATCATCGAACGCGGCGAAAGATAGTCATGCCTACCGGATATATCAGCATCGGCAGCAATATAGATAAGGAAATTCACATTCCAGCCAGCCTGCTCACGCTACGCGAATTGTTCGGGGAGCTGACCATTTCCAGTATCTTCGAAAGCGAGCCGGTAGGCTTTGTCGGCGACAGCTTTCATAACCTCGTCGTGCAATTCGAATCGGCATTATCCGCGAAAGAAGTCGCCAAATTGCTGAAGCAAATCGAACTGGACCACGGCCGTAGCAGGGAAAGTCAAAAATTCTCGGCCCGAACTCTGGATTTGGACTTGATTTTATACGGCGACCAAATCATCAGTGACGGCAGACTGCAAATTCCGCGCGATGAAATAGAACATTATGCCTTCGTACTGGAGCCTTTAGCGGAAATTGCGCCAAACGCCACTCACCCGATAAGCAAGCGTTGTTACAAAGACCTGTGGCACGATTTCGACAAACGCGATTTACGCCAAACCAAACTTGAGAAATAACGCTCTGTAAACTTCAGCGAAACAGTGTCCGTCCACCATCTACCGTCAGTACTTGGCCGGTAATATAATCGGCGCTGCCAACCAAAAACCTTACTGCTTTGGCAATATCGTCTGCTTCGCCGCGACGCTGCAAGGCCACTTTTTTTAAGATTTCCACCCGCTCCGCTTCATCTACATCTTTCTCCGGCCATAAAATAGCGCCCGGAGCCACCGCGTTAACGCGGACTTCCGGCGCCATTTCCCTGGCCAATATCCGCGTCATCGCCACCAAGCCGGCCTTAGCCATGCTGTAAACCGGAAAGCCCGGCAAACCTGTCTCGGCGTGAATATCGGCGATATTCACTACACAGCCGTTTTTAACTTTTAGTGACGACCACAACGCTTGTGTCAAAAAAAACGGCGCTTTCAGATTACTAGCCATGACCAAATCCCAGTCCTGTTCCGTGACTTGCCCAAGCGGCACGGATTGAAACAACGACGCGTTATTCACCAAAACATCGACACCATCCCACTGAGCTACTGCATTTTCGGCCAAC
The DNA here is from genome assembly GCF_059331595.1 of Methylomonas sp. PHL2-19. NCBI lineage: Bacteria > Pseudomonadati > Pseudomonadota > Gammaproteobacteria > Methylococcales > Methylococcaceae > Methylomonas > Methylomonas sp. PHL2-19. Next base: position 1,058,630 of record NZ_CP196839.1, on the reverse strand, counting down.
TTCTGGATGCTGCTAAACACCGATAAATCGGCGTTTAATACTCGTGCCGATTCGGCTCGCACGGCGTTCAACTCGGCAGCTAAACGTAAAGCGTCTGCATCGGAGCGGTTGTAATGCAAAATCACATTACAACCCTCACCGTGCAGTAAGCGGGCACACGCCGCACCAATGCGTCTTGCCGCACCGGTTATCAGCACATTTTTGGGCATTTATTGCCCAGCGGCCGGCAAACTGGCGATCAATTTTTTTCTAATCAGATAGCAAGCTGCCAATGCGACGAATACGGGTAATTGGGTAAGTAAAAACTCAGTCACCGAATGCTTAGTTACCATGCCGGCCAATGGCACCACAATCAGCATTTTAGATAACCACCAAGTCAGCCAATACCCTATCAGACCGATCACAGACCAATTAATTAACGGGCCGCCATGATTTTTCGCCGCCATATAAAACCAAACCAAGGTCAAAATACCGCATAACTTAGCCAGAAATAACATCTTCTCCCCCATTTTATTGTTGTTAATATGCAAACCAAACCGTAACGCAATGTAAACCAATCCCGGCAGAAAGATCAAATCAATACGAGTTATAACTAAATCTGGTGTACGGCCCGACTTGATGAAAGGTGGCGCCCTCTGCTGAAATGAGATTGTCGAGATCGAATAACAGCAAAATGAGAGACGCCATGAACAAAGATAATGCAAAAGACTGGAATAATGCCAGTGGGATTAACGATCCTTTGACGGATTTGTTGAAGACGGGTGCTAGAGCCTTGATCCAACAAGCCGTTGAGGCGGAGCTACAGGCTTTTCTGGGCGAATACGCCAAGGTTACCGATTTACGGGGCCGGCAAACCGTGGTGCGTAATGGCTATTTGCCGGAGCGGGAGATCGTGACGGGCGTGGGTAACGTGACGGTCAAAATCCCCAAGGTTCGAGACCGTTCCGGCGGCAGGATCAAGTTCAACTCGTCGCTGGTGCCGCCGTATGTTCGCAAGACAAAACGGGTGGAAGCGGCCTTACCCTGGCTGTATTTGCGCGGCATTTCCACCGGCGACATGCAGTCGGCCTTATCGGTGTTGCTGGGTGACGATGCCAAAGGCTTGTCACCTGCCGTGGTTAGCCGCCTGAAAGCCCAATGGGCCGAGGATTATCTGGCCTGGAATCGGCGAGATTTATCGAAGGAGCGCACTGTGTATGTCTGGGCCGACGGCATCTATTCGACCCTGCGTGGCGAGGATGATCGGCTGTGCCTATTGGTCATCATCGGAGTCAACGAACAGGGTGAAAAGCGCTTGCTGGCCTTATCGGACGGTTATCGGGAATCGAAAGCCTCGTGGCTGAGTGTTTTGCAGGATTTACAAACGCGAGGTCTACAGGACGCGCCGAAACTGGCTACCGGCGACGGCGCTTTGGGTTTCTGGGCAGCCATCAACGAAGCTTGGCCCACCACACAACACCAGCGCTGCTGGGTGCATAAGACGGCGAATGTGCTGGCGACGCTACCCGATTCAATCCAAGGCAAGGCCAAGGCGGGGCTGAAAGAAATCTGGATGGCGGAAACCAAAGCCCTGGCCAATCAAGCCTTCGACACGTTCTTGCGTGACTTTGAAGCCAAGTACCCCAAGGCGGTGGGCGTGTTGGAAAAAGACCGTGAATCGCTATTGGCCTTTTACGACTTTCCCGCCGAGCACTGGATACACATTCGGACGACAAATCCGATCGAATCCAGCTTTGCGACGATTCGCCATCGGACCACCCGCACCAAGAACTGCGTGTCCCGCAATACCTTGTTGGGCTTGGTGTTCCAATTGGCGTTAACCGCCGAGAAGAGTTGGCGCAAGATACGCGGCTTTAAACGATTGCCGGATGTGATTGAGGGCATTCGTTTTCAGGACGGCATGGCTGTCATTATGGAACCGGAGAAAACAGAAGAAACACAGCAGATGGCCGCCTGATTCAAATCAGCCATACACCAGATTTGACTATTTCTCAATCAATACCGTCAGACCCTTTATAGCTTGTGCTTCAAACTTGCAGGCTTAAAACATATAATCGCAGCCATCCTAAAACAAGAACATGAGGAACACCCATGCACGCACGTCTTTTTGCCATCGCATTGCTGACTATCGGTTTCGGAAATTCTGCTTGGTCGCAATCCACACCCAGCCATGGCGGTCACGGCGGAACCAGCGGCGGCGCAGAGGGCAGCGGCTGCATCAACGCTAAAATTAGCCGCTACACGCCGGAACATTTAGCCACAGTCAAACCGGGTTCGGAGTTTTCATTTGCGGTTTCCGGCAGCAATGGCCCGGGTCACATTCATGTCAGCATTAAACAGCAACCTGTCGCGGTTCAAATTGAAGACAAGGACACGTTCTATTTGGTGAAAGGTAAACTGCCTGACGACCTTATAAACACGGTCGTCAGAATCTCGGTGAAAGCCAAAGCAAAAGTCAGTAAATGCGATGCGGACGGCGGCTGGCTGCTAAAAATTGCCGAGTAATCTTAGGGCGTCATATTGGGAGGATACATTCAATAAGCTCAATTGAAATCCCACTCGAACAACGTCCACTTGTTGATATTGGTGTTTTCGTCCAAATCATTTTTTTTTACATCCATCTGCTCGTCGCCGTTGGTATCCAGCATGTAGTAAGCAGGGCCAACCTGGGGCTGAATTTTCACCATGTATAGCTTGCCGTTGCGGCGAAACTCCTGAATAGTATCTTTGCCTTTACGAATAATGGTAATGTCGGGCTCCATCTCTTCCCCTGACTGCACCGGAGCCGGTAAATCAGGCGGTTCCGGAACTGGCGCCAATTCGTTGGCATCAAGGCCTGCGGCAAAAGCAACGATCGGCAAAAACAGCATCAAGCTAAAACCCAATAAACGAGACATCAAGATCCCTGCAAAAAATTTGAATGTGGGTAGTCATGATAATACAGATTCGGTAAAGCCGTATAAATCCATGGTTTGCCGGCCCCTTCGACACACTAAAACCAGCAGGCATAAAAAAACCGGCACTTCCAAAAGGAAGTGCCGGCTTCTTCAGGCAGGTACTAAGCCTGTTTACGTAAGTATTTCTCTACCCCGGTAGTTCTAGCCACGACCTCATCCTTGGACTGCAAGGCTTGCTTTGCCATGTAACGCGCCACACCCGACACGCCAGGCGCATCCTTTGCTAGTGCGTCCTGTTTGGACATGTATCTGGCTACACCAGTGAGTTCTTTCGAATCCTTATCCAGCAACTCATGCTTAGTGACATATCGGCTAACCGAGCTCACTTCGGCAACAGGTTTTTGCGCTAATATTTGCTTGGCTAAATACTTGCTGACACCAGTAGGCGGCGGCAACTGTCTGGTCAATATTGCCTGCTTGGCAAGGTAACGGGCAACACCGGTTAAAGGCTCTGCCTGGCTTTGCAATTGCAACTGTTTAGCCAGATATTTGGCAACACCGGTTGGCTTTGGCGCTTGTTGGGCAGACGCAGCCTGCCTAGCGAGGTAACGCTCTACAGCGGAACCCTCAAATGCCAATTCCTCGGCCAATTCTTGCTGAGCATTTTGTTCTTGATTCAACTGAGCCTCCGCTTTTTCCTGTTGCGCTAGCGCTTCCGCTGCAACATATCGGGCAATCAAAGCCGCAGCTGCCGCTTTTCTATCCGCGGCCGCCTGCTCCGCCAAAAATTTAGCAACGCCGGTCAAAGGTGCCTGCTCTTTTAATAAGCGCTCCTGTTGAGCGACATACTTAGCCACACCGGTTACTAGTGGCGCATCTTTCGCCAACAAAGCTTGCTTGGTGACGTATTTGCTCACACCGGTTGCGATTGGCGCGTCTTTTGCCAAGACATCTTGCTTCAACACATACTTGGCAACGCCGGTAACCAATGGCGTCGAACCGCTCTGCATATTTTGCCGAATGACGTATTTAGCAACATTGGTCACCGCATGGTCTTCGCGATCATTTTTGGTAATGTATTTAGAAACCCCAGTCACCGGCGCTTCTTTAGACAAAATCGACTGCTTGATCAGGTATTTGGCAACTCGAGTAACCGGATTTTCCGCTTGTTGAGTCAGATATTTATCGACACCCGTCGCAACCGGCTCGCTTTCGGTCACTTCTTCAACAAGCTCTTCTACTACTTCGGCAACTTCTTCAATTTCTTCTTCTAGTGATTCCTCGACAACCGACTCCACGACAACCGGCTCCACGACAGCCGCCTCTTCGACGGCTTGCCGGGCTTTTTCCAATTTCGCTTGCAAGGCTAGATATTTCGCCACCCCGGTCAACGGCTGACCGTTTTCGTCCAGTTCCGGCTTTGGCGGCTCAAGTTTTTGCAGATAACGGGCTACACCGGTCAATTGCGCGTCTTCGCTGTCGACACGAGAATAAGCTTCCGACCGACTATCACTACTGCTCGAATTGTCGAACAAAAAGCCGAATAAGCTATTCATCAAACTGTTTGTTGCCATTTGAGAATACTCCTGAATGTAATAATTGTTATGTGTCTAGACGACGAGTTCATCAAATTCACGGTATAGCCTAAAAATACTAGGAACCCGCCGCGCTGAATACTACTTTAGGCTGAAAACTGGCTGCCGGGTACTTGGCATCAACTTCTGACGTCGGCTCCTGCTTTGCTTCGGCGCAAGGCGCACTAGCATTACTGGTAGCGGCGACCGGAGAACTGGCCTTGGCGACTTCCGCAATAGCAGGATCTCTGTAGAGAACCTTAGGTTGAAAATCCGCGGCAGGATATTCCTGGGCACTGACAGCAGCCGATGCAGCAAACAGCAAGCCCGTTAAAAACTTCTTAATCAATTGCGTGTTTATCATGATTCCACCTTACTCTATTGATTAAAGACGGGCCTGCCGGCAACCTCGTCACCGACAGGCCTTTCACTTAGCGCCTATTAAAGCACAGCTTCCACATTAGCGACGACATTGTCCACGGTAAAGCCGAACTCTTTGAAGAGTTGACCTGCCGGGGCCGATTCGCCGAAACGGTCCAATCCTACGACTCTACCCGCGCTGCCGGCGTATTTCCACCAGCTGTCGGTTACTCCCGCTTCTACTACCACGCGCTGAGTCACGCTTGGCGGCAATACGCTGTCTTTGTACGCTTGGTCTTGCGCTTCAAAGACGTTGGTCGATGGCAAGGACACCACGCGGATGTTTTTGCCTTTGGCTTCCAGCGCTTCAGCGGCTTTAACCGCCAATTCCACTTCAGAGCCGGTGGCAATGATGATGGCATCCGGGGTACCGGCACTGTCTTTCAGGATGTAGCCCCCTTTGCTGATCGCGTCAATTTGTGCGGCGGTGCGAGGCACGTGCGGCAGGTTTTGACGGGAGAAGATCAGGGTGCTCGGTCCGTCTTGACGTTCGATGGCGGCTTTCCAGCACACGGCCGACTCGACCGCGTCGCAAGGGCGCCAGACGTGCATGTTGGGAATCATGCGCAGGGTGGCGGTTTGTTCGACCGGTTGGTGGGTCGGGCCGTCTTCGCCCAGACCGATGGAGTCGTGGGTGTAAACGAAGATGGTCGGGATTTTCATCAACGCGGCCATGCGCAGGGCGTTACGGGCGTATTCCGAGAACATCAGGAAGGTGGCTCCGTAGGGTTTGAAGCCGCCGTGCAGGGTGATGCCGTTCATGATAGCGGACATACCGAATTCACGCACGCCGTAGTAGGCGTAGTTGCCATCGAAGCCCGGTTGGTTGACGTCTTTGCAGCCGGACCACAGGGTCAGGTTGGAGCCCGCCAAGTCGGCAGAGCCGCCCAGCAGTTCGGGCAACAAGGGGCCAAAGCCGTTCAAGGTGTTTTGTGAGGCTTTGCGGCTGGCGATGGTTTCGCCTTTGGCATCCACCGCAGCGATAAACGCTTTGGATTTTTCAGCCCAATCGGCAGGCAGTTCATTTTTGATCACGCGACGTTCGAATTCGGCCGCGAGTTCAGGGTGTGCGGCTTTGTAGGCAGCAAATTTGGCGTTCCAGGCGCTTTCCAGTTGGGCGCCTTTGGCATTGGCGTCCCAACCGGCTTTGATGTCGGCAGGGATTTCAAACGGCGCATGCGGCCAGCCCAGGTTTTCACGGGTCAGGGCGATTTCCGCTTCACCCAAGGCCGCACCGTGACATTCTTCTTTGCCTTGTTTGTTCGGCGAGCCAAAACCGATGGTGGTTTGGCAGCAGATGATAGAAGGCTTGTCGGTGACTTTTTTGGCTTCTTCAATCGCGGCTTTGACAGCGTCAGGGTTGTGGCCATCCACTTTAGGAATGACGTGCCAGCCGTAGGCTTCGAAGCGTTTCGGGGTGTCGTCGAGGAACCAGCCGGCAACGTTGCCGTGTCCACGGACTTCGCCGTCGATGGAGATGTTGTTGTCGTCGTAGAAGGCGATCAGTTTGCCCAGTTTCATGGAGCCGGCCAGGGAGCAGGCTTCGTGGGAGATACCTTCCATCAAGCAGCCATCACCCAGGAACACGTAGGTGTGGTGGTCGACGATGTCGTGACCGGGACGGTTGAATTGGCCGGCCAGAGTACGTTCCGCCAAGGCGAAACCGACGGCATTGGTGATGCCTTGTCCCAAAGGACCGGTAGTGGTTTCGACACCGTCGGTGTAACCGTATTCAGGGTGGCCTGGGGTTTGCGAGTGCAGTTGGCGGAACTGTTTCAGTTCTTCGATCGGCAGGTTGTAGCCCGCCAAGTGCAGCAAGGAATAAATCAGCATGGAGCCGTGGCCGTTGGACAGGATAAAGCGGTCGCGGTTGGGCCATTTAGGGTTGCTGGGGTTGTGTTGCAGAAAATCGTTCCACAATACTTCTGCGATGTCGGCCATCCCCATCGGGGCACCGGGGTGCCCGGAGTTGGCTTTCTGTACGGCGTCCATGCTAAGTGCGCGGATGGCGTTCGCTAAGTCTCGGCGCGAAGGCATGTTTAATTCTCCTTTGAATCTGGTAGTGCGAGCCGGCTCGTGATCGGCCGTGCCCGGTAAAAACTGGGGGTTATAACGAACGAAAGGACGAGTGGCGCTAACCACCCGTCCTTATATTTCCTAACAAATAGGAATTGACAAAGCTGGTTTATGCAGCAGCAGCGTCAACCAGTTCGCGGATTTCGCGAGCAGCTGTTGCTGGGCATGGTGCGCCATAGATAGCAGCACCAACCACGATGATGTTAGCGCCAGCTTCAACGACTTGTTGTACAGTCGCTTGTTTGATACCACCGGCAACAGAAATACGTACGCCCAAGCCCAAACGAGCGATGTCGTTCAAGTCGCCAAATGGGGTTTGGCCTGCCGCTTGTGCATCCAAACCGGTGTGAATACCGACGATTTGCGCGCCCAATTTAACAGACTCTCTCGCGCACTCGGCTTTGTCAGCCACGTTGATCAAGTCGATTTGGGTTTCGGCAGCGTGTTTTTTTGCTGCTTTGATAACGCCAGCGATAGTAGCCAAACCAGATACGCCCAACACGGTGCAGATGTCTGCGCCTGCAGCGTAGAAAGCGCCTGCTTCGTATTCGCCTGCGTCCATGGTTTTCAGGTCAACCAACAACAATTTGTCTGGGTAACGTTGTCTCAGTTCTTTGACCAGGTTGATACCGTTGTATTTAATGCAAGGAGTGCCGATTTCAAAAATATCGACATAAGGCGCTACTTTATCAGCCAATTCGACAGTTTGGTTGAAATCCAGTGAATCCAACGCCATTTGAATTAATGGTCTTGCCATATTTATGTGCTCCGATTGTTATAGTTACAGTTATTGTTTTAAGACCCACCCCCCAACCAAACACCATTTTCAGGTCTTTAAGTCGAGAGCGCCGCAAGCCTTTGTCGATGGGCATTTTTCGCGAGTGCGGCAACTCTAAATCAGAATAAGGCACCCTGTCAATTGAAGACCGACTATTTACCCGGCAAAAACCCCGTATTTAGTCGAGACCGATAAAAACTTAACCGCCCAGACCCGTCCAAGGCTTGAATAGCCCCGTCGCGTCAACCCCAAACATATCCAGAATTCGCCCCACCCCCTCATCAACCATTGCCCGCACGGAATCGGTCTTGTTGTAAAAAGCCGGCATTGGCGGATAGATAATCCCGCCCATTTCCGTGACGCTGGCCATATTGCGGATATGCGCCAAATTTAACGGGGTCTCGCGGGGCACCAGCACCGTTTTGCGGCGCTCTTTCAACGCCACGTCCGCCGCTCTGGAAATCAAGTTATCGCCAAACCCATGCGCTACCGCCGCCAGCGTCTTCATCGAACACGGCGCAATCACCACGCCTTCGGTCTTGAAAGAGCCGCTGGCAATACAGGAAGCAATATCGTTTATGCCATGCGTAACATCCGCCAGTTCATACAAAGCAGCCCGATCCATATCCAGTTCGTATTTCAGGTTAACCAAGCCGGCGGACGATACCACCAGATGCGTTTCCCATTCGTTTTGCTCTCGCAATATTTGCAGCATCCTGACGCCGTAAATAGCCCCGGTTGCGCCGGTCATGCCGATGACCAGTCGTTTTTTATTGCTCATAATGCCCTTGTCTACGCTAAAAGCCTGGCCATCTCATCGGTCGCGGATACTAACGCATCGATCATTTCGTCGCCCCGCGCAATGTGGCCGGCATTTGGCAGCACTACGTAACGAGATTGCGGCAACGCTTGATGCAGGCGCCAACCGGCTTCTATAGGACAGGTCAAATCGTTTCTGCCGTGAATGATGATAGTTGGTATCGACTGTAACGCCGCACAGTTTTCCAGGATTTGATTTTCGCGGATGAAATAATCATGGATGGCATAAGACAATTCCATTTTTACTTGCCGTAGCATTTGCTCGCTAACCGACTCCATACTTTCCAGATAGTCATTGCCCAGCGCCACTTGCCCGCTCCAGGCTTGCCATTGTTGAGCACCACGTTTAGCTACATCCTGATCGGCACCAAAAATCGCCTCCACCAATCGCTCCAGGACATTGGCATCCGGCAAATTGGGCAAAGCATCCAGCAAGATCTGCCAGCGTTCGGGGTAGATTTTATTGACGCCGTTACCCAGAAACCACTCCATATCGGCCTGCCGCGCTAAAAACACGCCGCGCAAGATCATAGCCAACACCTGTGTCGGATGCTGCTGAGCATAAAGCAAAGCCAACGTACCACCCCAGGAACCGCCGAATAACAACCAACTATCAATCCGTAATTGCGTGCGGATACGCTCCATATCGGCCAGCAAATCCTGAGTGGTATTGCCTTGCAATTCACCAAACGGCTCGGATAATCCGCAGCCACGCTGATCCATCAGGATAATGTGGTAGCGCTCGGGATCGAAAAACCGCCGATGATCCGGCTTGGTGCCGGAACACGGCCCGCCATGCAAAAAAATCGCCGGAATACCGGCCGGATTGCCGGATTGCTCGACATAGACGCTATGCTCGCTATCGGTTTCCAGAAAAAAGGTATGAAACGGCGAAATGTCCGGATAGAGGGTTTTCATTGATTTTCATCCATAAAAAAAGGGAAGGCTGTGACACCTTCCCTTTTGCGTGCTAACTAAGTGTTAACTTAGAATTTGAAACCTAAGTAACCGCCAGCACTGAAACCGTCGGTAGGTGTACCGTCCAATTTGCTGGTGGAGTAGTGGTAACGCACGTCGGAACCCAATACGATGCCTCTGAAGATGTCATATTCGGCGCCAGCACCGAAGTTCATACCAGCATTCAACACGGAAACCGCGTTGGAAGGCACGCCCAGAATGTTGATGTCCAGACCAACCGGAATCAACCAAGGACGGAATTTGCTGCCGTGCATGAATTTGATTTTTGGAGAAGCATTGATTCTCAAGCGAGCATCGGTTGCTTGAGTGTCATCAGTAATTGCCGTTGCATTGAGAGATGGTACATAGTAACCACTCGACACAGTGTTTGCACCAGTACCGTACTGAGCATATTCAATACCCAACTCAATAGCGAAAGAGGTGTCATCCACCAATCCGAACAAATCGTTGTTCACGTTAAAATCAAACGCACCACCGAAGTAAAAACCTTCGTTGTTTTGGTTGTTGGATAAGAATGCGCCATTATGCGTTGGAAAAACAGTGCTTCCTCTGGCGTGATCCAAGGCTTGCCAACCGCCACGAACCGCTACCAAGTTATCTTTTGCAGACGCTTGCGCAGGAGTTGATTTAACAGACGCCATCCATTGATCCAACTCTTGAACTTTTGCATTCGCAGCAGTGGAGCTGGCAGATGAAGACTTAACGCGGCTCAATTCAGCTTGCATGGCTTGCATTTGCTCGGCCATTTGTTGCATTTGCGCTTCCAGAGCTTCGGTTTTTCTGGCGGCAGCGTCAGCGACGCGCTCGGCACTGGAACCGGCAGCTTGGGCTTGTGGGGCAATGAATGCTCCAGCCATTGTTAAAGACGCTGCGGCAACACCCAGCGCTAATTTGCTTTTAGTAAAACTCATTGTTGTTCCCCCCAAGGGTAATTATTGTTAAGACTGAATAGCTTTAAAGCAACACAGGATTTCTTCACGTGGGCAATAATAGCAGCAAAACACTAGCCTTACAAGTTTTAAGTCTATTTTTTTTACTCAAAAAATTTGTTTTATATCAATAAGATACAAATACTTTGTAAACTATAATCCATATTTGTCAAAAATTAACAACAGCCATTTGCTTTTTCACACACCCATGGACAATCGGCAAACCCTATCAAAATAAGCCGCCTTCGTGTTACCTTAAAAAAGCCTTCTTACACCCGTTTTCCTCGGCATTTGCATGACCACACACCTGGATATTCTGATCATCGGCGGCGGTATCAGCGGCCTATTAGCCGCTCGCGAACTGCGCCTAGCCGGCCGCGACGTCACCATCCTCGACAAATCCAAACCGGGCCAGGAATCCTCATGGGCCGGCGGCGGCATTTTGCTGCCGATTTATCCCTGGCGCCAAGCCGCAGCGATCTCTGATTTAGCGGTCAACAGCTTAAAAAAATACCCAGCCTTAAGCCGGGACCTGCTCGCCGCGACCGGTATCGACCCTGAATGGTATGACTGCGGCATGCTGATCTGCAAAAACCCGGACTACGCACAAGCCATAGAATGGTGTGAGCAGTACCGCATCGACTATCAGCCGGCCGCAATGGCCTTGACCGAGCCGTTTAACAGCGAACTCGACCAACCACTATGGCTGCCGGAAATTGCCCAAGCCCGCAATCCCAGATTATTAAAATCGCTCCACGCTTACTTAATACAAGCCGGCGTGAAATTTCTCGATAGTACCGAAATTCGCAAGATCGGCATCGCCAACCACCGAGTTGAGCGCATTGACACCAACAACGGTACCCACACCGCTCAACACCTGATCGTCAGCGCCGGGGCCTGGACCACCGATTTAATGCGGGATTTATTACCGGATTGGCCGGTAGACCTGCAAATCAAGCCGGTCAGAGGGCAGATGCTGCTGTTCGACGCCACGCCAACAACCTTGCCTTACATGGTGCTGGACGGCGATCAATATTTGATCCCGCGCCGCGATGGCAAAATCCTGGCGGGCAGCACCGTGGAGCAAGCCGGCTTTCACAAAGTCACCACCGAAGACGCCAAGCAACAGCTTTACCAATTCGCCACCGAGTTACTGCCGACCTTGAAAAACTATCCCGTTTGCCATCATTGGGCCGGCCTGCGCCCAGGCAGCCCGCAAGGCATACCTACGGTTGGACAACATCCCGAAATTGAGAATCTCAGCATCAATGCCGGCCATTTTAGAAACGGTTTGGTGATGGGGCCGGCTTCCGCAAAGCTGTTGGCGGACCTGATTCTGCAGCGCCCCACCGAAATTGACCCGACCCCGTATTCGCTAACTCGAGCAACCGCGCCATGAACCTTTATCCCTTGCTACGCCCCCTACTGTTCTCACTGGATCCGGAAACCGCGCATCACCTCACGCTGGATCTGTTAAAGCTGGCCCAGCACAGCGGCTTGTCGGTTTTGAGCAAACCCAAAGTCAGCGACAAGCCGGTCGAGGTGATGGGCTTGAATTTCAAAAACCCGCTGGGGCTGGCTGCTGGCCTGGATAAGAACGGTGATTACATCGACGCCTTGGCCGAGCTGGGTTTTGGCTTTATCGAAATCGGCACCGTCACCCCGCGCCCACAACCCGGCAACCCCAAACCGCGGCTGTTCCGCCTGCCGGAACACCAGGCCATCATCAACCGGATGGGCTTTAACAACCAGGGTATCGATCATTTACTGACGCAAGTCGGCACCTGCCGGTATCGCGGCATTTTGGGCATCAATATCGGCAAGAACGCCGACACCCCCCTGGAAAACGCCACCGAAGATTATTTGATCGGTTTAAGAAAAAGCTATACCGCAGCAAGCTATATCACCATCAACATTTCCTCGCCCAACACCAAGAATTTGCGCCAGCTGCAGCAAGGTGACGAGATCAAGCAATTACTCAGCGCTTTGAAGGAAGAACAGCTGAAGTTGCAAGCGGCACAGGGCAAGTACACGCCCATCGCGGTAAAAATCGCCCCGGATTTAACGGATGAAGAAATCAGCCACATCGCGGCATTGCTGGTGGAATTTGGCATCGACGGGGTGATTGCCACCAACACCACCATCGCCCGCGATAAAATCCAGGGCCATATCCACGCCAACGAAGCCGGCGGCTTGAGCGGCGCACCAGTTAAAGACAGCTCGACTCGGGTAGTGAAAGGCTTGGCGGCAGAATTGAACGGCAAACTGCCGATTATCGCGGCCGGCGGCATTCTCAGCAGTGCAGACGCCCAGGAAAAGCTCGCAGCCGGCGCCAGCCTGGTGCAAATCTATAGCGGCTTGATTTATAAAGGCCCGGCGTTGATTGAAGAGATACTGAGCGCCATCTGATCAGCCAAAGGGTACGCGGTGCGTACCCTACCAAGCTACGTTGATTCAGACTTAATTTCTAATCTTGTACCCGGTCTTAAATACCCACCAGACAAAAATCAAACAGACGGTCAAAAAGCCAAAGGTCATGGCTATGCTCATGGCAACATCCACGTCGGCCATGCCGTAAAAGCTCCAGCGAAAGCCGCTGATCAGATACACCACCGGATTGAACAAGGTGACTTTCTGCCACAAAGGCGGCAGCATATTGATCGAATAGAACGCGCCACCCAGAAACGTCAGCGGCGTCACCACCAACATCGGCACCACCTGCAGCTTCTGAAAACTGTCGGCCCACAGGCCGATAATGAAACCGAACAGACTGAAGGTCACGGCAGTCAGCAGTAAAAAGCCGATCATCCACAGCGGATGGGCAATCTCGTAAGGCACGAACAAACGAGCTGTGCCCAAAATCAGCAAGCCCAGCAGCACCGACTTAGTCGCCGCCGCCCCCACATAACCCAGCAGCACTTCGATCCAGGATACCGGCGCCGACAGCAGTTCGTAAATCGTGCCGGCCCACTTGGGCATATAGATGCCGAAAGAAGCGTTGGAGATACTTTCGTTGAGCAAATTCAGCATCACCAATCCGGGGATGATAAAGGCCCCGTAACTAACACTATCGATGTCGCCCATCCGCGAACCGATGGCTTTACCGAAGACAATAAAGTACAGCGAGGTGGTCAGCACCGGCGCGGCGATGCTTTGCGCCAGCGTGCGAAAGGTGCGGGCCATTTCGAAGCGGTAAATGGCGCGAATGCCGTAGATGTTCATGATTGCGTCCCTTGTGATTGATGGACCAGGCTGACGAAAATGTCCTCCAGCGAGCTTTCACTGGAGCTGAGGTCTTTGAAATCGATACCGTGTTCGCTCAGCCGGCGTAGCAGCTCGGCAATACCTGTCTCCTCTTCCTGGGTATCGAAGCTGTAGACCAAGCGTTCGCCGTCTGCTGTCAGCGTCAACGCCCAGGCGTCAAGTTCGGCCGGGATCTCGGACATGGACTGGCGCAAGGTCAGCGTCAATTGCTTCTTGCCGAGTTTGCGCATCAGCACGGCTTTGTCTTCCACGATGATCAGTTCGCCTTTATTGATGACGCCGATGCGGTCCGCCATGTCTTCGGCTTCTTCGATGTAATGCGTAGTCAGAATGATGGTGGTGCCGTTGGCGCGCAGTTCGCGCACCATGCGCCACATGTCGTGGCGCAGTTCCACATCGACGCCCGCGCTCGGCTCATCCAGAAACAATATCGTCGGCTCATGCGCTAGCGCCTTGGCGATCAGCACCCGGCGTTTCATACCACCGGAAAGCGACATGATTTTCGCGTCGCGCTTGTCCCATAACGATAAATCCCGCAGCACTTTTTCTATATAAGCAGGGTTGGGCGGCTTGCCGAACAGGCCACGACTGAAACTGACCGTGGCCCACACCGACTCGAAGGCGTCGGTGTGCAATTCCTGCGGCACTAGGCCAATGGCGGCGCGCACGGCGCGGTAGTCTCGGACGGTGTCGTGGCCGTCGGCGATGATGCTACCGGCACTGGCGTTGACGATGCCGCAAATGACGCCGATTAACGTGGTTTTGCCGGCGCCATTGGCCCCGAGCAAAGCAAATATCTCGCCGCGCCGAATGTCCAGGTTGATGTTTTTCAAAGCCTGGAAACCGCCGGCATAGGTCTTGTTGACCCCGCGTATGGAAATAATAGGGTCGTTATTCATGGACAATTCGCGGTTAAGAGTTGGCGATAAGGTTTCGTCATGTGGTTTTCCTGTTTGCACAATTGCGATGAGTTTCGTTGATTTTGCTATTGCTTGTCGCGGCTAGCGATCGATTTATTGTCGATCCCACTCACCAATGAATCAACTGTCCAGCCGCCGCCAAACGCCCGGTACAACGATACCATCGCCACGCCGACCGCCGTTTCGGCTTTGGCGCGTTCGTCGCTCACAGACAGTTTGCTGCGTTGGGCATCCAAAACAGCCAAATAATTCCCTGCGCCGCGACTATACAAGGTATCTACAAGCCGGTAGGCTTTTTCCGCCGAGGCTTCCGCTTCGGTCAGTTTTCCTAAGCTATCGGTGGCGGAACGATGCGCGACGAAGGCGTTTTCCACGTCTTCCAATGCCAGCAAAAAGGTCTTTTCGTAATTGGCCGCGACTTGCTCCAGCCGGGCATCGGCGGCGGTAATCTGGGCGCGGATGCGACCGGCATTGAAGATGGGTGCGGAAAGACCCGAGCCCAGGGCATAAACGCTATCGGCCAGACTCGGGAAACCACCGACCGCCAGCGCGCCGACGCCGCCACTGGCCGACAAAACTATCTTGGGATAAAGGTCGGCCCGCGCCGAACCCAGGCTAGCCTCCGCCGCGCTGACTTCGGTTTGCGCCAGACGCAAATCGGGGCGTTGCGCCAACAAATCCGCCGGCAACAGCTTGGGCATGGCCGGCGCTTGCTTCGGCAACGGGCCGACAGCTGCTAAGCGGTTTCCCAGGCTTTCCGGCGGCTCGCCCAGCAATACCCCTAAGCGATGGATCAGGTTTTGCTCGGCGTTGACCAAACCCGGCAACGTCGCTTCGGTGCCCTGCAGCAAGGTTTGCTGACGGGCAAGGTCCGCCTCGTTAGCCAGCCCGGCTTTAACAAATGCCTGTAAAGTTCGCAAGCGTTCGCGCTGCAAGGCTATGTTGTTTTGCAGAATGCCGGTGCGTTGCTGCACGCCGCGCAGCTGCAGATAGTTGGTCGCCACCTGAGCCAACAGGCCGACTTGCGCGGCATGCAAGCCTTCTTGGCTGCCTTGAGCTTGCGCGGCGGCGGCTTCCGCTTCCAGATGCCGGCCGCCGAACAGGTCGATTTCCCAGCGCGCCGCCAGTCCGCCGCTGACGGCATCGGCGGTAGGCGTTATCAATTTGATGCCTTGCCCGCTCGGCACCCCGACGATGCGGTCGATGCGCTTTTCCCGACCACCGGACAGCGAGAAATCCAGGCTGGGATACAGCGCCGCTTCGGCGACGGTGACCATCGCGTTGGCTTCGCGGACCCGAGCGGTGGCGATCTTCAGATCGTGATTGGCGGCCAAGGCCTGGTCTATCAATTCATTCAGCAAGGGATCGTTGAATCCTTGCCACCAAGCCTTCAGGTCCGCCGCTTCGGTGGTTTGGGTGTTGGGCGCGTGTTGCCATGTTGCCGGGCTGTTGAGCGCTACTTGGTCGCCGACCCTGGTCGGGGTACAGGCGACTAGACTCGCCAAGCATAGAATGGTTAGCAGTGTTAAAACTCTATTTTTCATTGTAAAACTCCGTGGCGGCATAGCGCGGTATCCGCGAGGATTATCGTAAAAGTGGGGATTATTCCTTCTCCCCTTGGGAGAAGGTTAGGATGAGGGTATATAAAACAAAGCTTTATCCCCTCACCCCAGCCCTCTCCCGGTGGGAGAGGGAGCATTTATACTGAATCAGCCGGCGCACGCTCCACCCTAAACCACGCCGCATACAGCGCCGGCAGGAAGAACACCGTCAACGCTGTCGCCACCGTCAGACCACCCATGATGGCGATGGCCTGCGGGCCGAAGAAGTCGTTGCGCGACAAGGGTATCATCGCCAGGATGGCGGCCGCCGCGGTCAGCATGATCGGCCGGAAACGCCGCACCGTCGATTCGACGATGGCCGACCAGGTGTCGAGCCCCGATTTTTCGTCCTGATCGATCTGATCCACCAGAATCACCGAGTTGCGCATGATCATGCCGGCCAGCGCCAGAATGCCGAGCAGCGCCACAAAGCCGAACGGCGCTCCAAACAACAGCAAGGCGAAGGCGGCGCCGATCACGCCCAGCGGCGCGGTGCTGAACACCATGAACGTCCTGGACAGGTTCTGCAACTGCATCATCAACAAAATCAGCGTGACGATCAGCACCAGTGGAATCCAGATCAGGATCGACTTTTGCGCGTTCACTGCGTCTTCCTTGGAACCGCCGGTTTCGATGAAATAACCGACCGGCAGGCTATCCTGGATGGATTTAAGTTTCGGGACGATTTCCGCCGCCACGTCCGGGGCCATCTTGCCGTCGGCCACGTCGGCGCGTACCGAGATGGCCGGAAAGCGGTTGCGCCGCCAGCGCACGCCGTCCTCGAATACGGTCTCGAATTTGACGAACTGCGACAGCGCTACTGCCTTGCCATTGGCCGTACGCACCGCGACGTCCGGCAATTGGTCGGCGGCGCTGCGTAATTCGGGGCTGGCCCGCCAGACGATGTCGATCAATTTATCCTGTTCGCGCAATTGCCCGACCGGAATACCGGTGTAATGCGCCTGCAAGGCTTGCGACAAGCTAGCCGTCGACACGCCGAGGGCGCGGGCCTTGTCCTGATCCAACATCAGGCGGAACGACGGCATCCGATCATGCCAGTCATCGTTGACATCCACGGTGCCGGGATGGTCGCGCACGACCTCGGCCACCCGCTCGGCAATGGCGCGCACGATGTTGGGGTTTTCGCCGAGCACCCGGAACGCCAATGGATAATCCATCGGCGGCCCGACATTCAGGCGCTTCACCCGGCCGCGCACGTTCGGAAAATCCGTCTCCAGAATCTGCCGGACACGCTGCATCACCCGTTCGCGCGCCTGGTTATCCTTGGTCATCACCACCAGTTCGGCTAGATTGGTATTCGCCAATTGCTGCACGATCAACATGAAAAACCTCGGCGTGCCGCTGCCAACATAGCTGGCGACGTGTTCCACGTCTTCGTCCTTGGCTAATAGCGCTTCCATGCGTTTGGCGGCGGCTTCGGTTTGCTCGAAGGCACTGCCCTCCGGCAGCCAAAGATTGACGATGACTTCCGGCCGGTTGGACAGCGGGAAGAACTGTTCGGGAACGTGGGTTAAGGCCACGACACCGAGGCCAAACAAGCCCAGGGTGGCAATGATGACTTTCTTACGGTGCGCCACGCAGGCATCCACCCAGCGGCGCAAGCGGTTGTAGAACGGCGTATCGAACAGGTCGTGGATAGGGCCATTGGCGTTGGCATGCACCTTGAGGATCAAAAATCCCAAATACGGGGTGAACACCACCGCGCCTATCCAAGACAGTATTAACGATATGCCGACCACCTGAAAAATCGCCACGGTGTATTCGCCGGCCGAGGATTGCGCCAGGCCCACCGGCAGGAATCCGGCGATGGTGATCAAGGTGCCGGTCAGCATCGGAAAGGCGGTGGCCGTATAAGCATAGGTCGCGGCGCGCATCCGGTCCCAACCTTCTTCCAGCTTGCGGGCCATCATCTCGACGGCAATCATCGCGTCGTCCACCAGCAGGCCCAGCGCCAAAATCAACGCACCCAAGGAAATCCGTTGCAGATCAATACCGCACAGCAGCATGACCAATAAGGTGGCGGCCAGCACCAGCGGCACGGTCAGCGCCACCACGGAGCCGGTGCGCCAGCCCAGGCTCAAGAAGCTGACCACCAACACGGTAGCCAAGGCTTCGAAGAAGGTTTGGCCGAATTCCGCCATCTGGTTTTTAACCACATGGGCTTGATTGGCGACTGGCTCCACGTCCAGACCTAACGGCAATTCGTTTTTGATGACGGCCAGCGTGTCTTCCAAGTTTTTTCCCAGGGCGATGACGTTGCCTTTCTTGTTCATCGTCACGCCGAGGCCGAGCGCCGGTTTGCCGTTGAAACGCATCTTGAATTCGGCGGGATCGACATAGCCGCGCGTCACCTCGGCGAAATCTTTGACCTTGAAGGTGCGATTAGCGATGCGTACCGCCATATTGGCGACGCTGTCTTCCGAGTCGAACGAGCCGGTCAGGCGTATCGGCAGATTGCGTTGCGCGGAATATACCGTGCCGGCCGGGGCCATGGCGTTCTGTGCCTGCAAAGCCTGAGCAACCGCCGTCGTGTCCAAGCCCAGTTCGGCCAGCTTCTTGTCGGAAAACTCGACGAAAATCTTTTCGTCCTGTACACCGATCAGATCGACTTTCTCGACATCCTTGACCCGCAACAGCTGCTGGCGAACCGAATCGGCCGCCAGTTTCAGGTCGGCATAATTAAAACCTTCGCCGGAAAAGGCGTAGATCAGGCTATAGGTATCGCCGAATTCGTCGTTGAAAAACGGCCCTATGCTGCCGGGCGGCAAGGTCATGCGAATGTCGTCGACCTTCTTGCGTACCTGATACCAAAGCTCGGGGATCTCCTTGGGCGGCGTATCCTCGCGGGGCGTGATGAAAATCACCGATTCGCCGGGTTTGGAATAGCTGCGCAGATAATCCAGGTCGGGCAGCTCCTGGATTTTCTTTTCCAGCCTGTCGGTCAACTGCTGTTCGACTTCCAGCGCGGTGGCGCCGGGGTAAAGGGTTTTGACCACCATGATACGGAAGGTGAACGGCGGATCTTCCTGCTGGCCGAGCTTGAAATAAGCGAACAGGCCGCCGAGCACCACCAATGCCAGCATGAAGCCGGTGAAGGAGCGATGGTTAAGCACCCATTCGCTGAGGTTGAATGCTTTCATAGCTGTTCCTCTTTTGCAGCATGCTTAGCCGATGTATTTTCTTCCGGTAAGCGCACGGCCTGGCCCTCGGCCAGACGTTGGACGCCGGCGCTGACCAGCAATTGGCCAGCGGAGACGCCCTCGACGGCAATGCGTTCGCCGGGCTGCGTTTCACCCAAGCGAACCGGTACGGATTTGACGGTGGCGGTCTGCTCGTCGACCAACCAGACTAAAGGATGATCGGGTTGGATTTGCGGGGTATAGACGGCGGAAAGGGGGATAGCGATGCGGGAAGCGGTGTTCGCCGTTATATGAACGGTCGCCGTCATGCCCAATTGCGCGGCGTCCAGACCTTCCAGCAAGCTGGCCTTGACGCGGTAAGTACGGCTGGCCGGATCGGCGGCCGAGGCGATTTCGCGGATTCTGGCTTTGAGCAGCCGTTCGTCGTCTAACCACAACGAGACATCAACGGCTTGTTGGCTCTTAATTTCCGCCAGCCTATGCTCGGGCACGTCGAAGTGGATTTCCTTTTCGTCGAGCTGAGCCAGCGTAACCACGGCCTGGCCGGTAGTCAGTACCTGGCCGGCTTCGACAGCCAAGGCCGTGACCACGCCGTCGCGGTCGGCATGCAATTCGGTATAGCTCAGTTGGTTGTTCGCCTCGGCCAATTGCGCTTCCAGCGCCGCCGTCCGCTCCCGCGCCGTGGTGTAAGCCGTTTCGTGCCGTTCGAACTCAGGCTGACTGATGACTTGCTGGACCAACAATTCGCGGTATCTCGCCAAATCGTCGCGCAGGAAATTGCTGTCGGCCTGGGAGGAAGCCAGCTGAGCCTTAAGACCCTGCACGGCCAGGCGGTAATCGTTGCCGTCCAGTATCGCCAGCAGTTGGCCCTTGCGCACCGGGTCGCCGACATCCACTTTACGCTCCAGCAGTTTACCGGCCACCCGGAAGGATAAGGGCGTCTCGATTCTGGCCCTGACTTCCCCGGCAAAGCTTCTGGCACCGGCGACGGCGTTTTGCTCGATGCGAAACACCTTCACCGGGCGGACAACCGATTGTGTGGGTTTGTCCTGGCCGCTGCAGCCGACGTTCATCATAAGCGGCAACAACCCAGCCAGTAGCCAGCCTTTGTTGGTGAATCGGAATTGCGGCCGGTCAGGGGCAATCGGTGTAAACGGCGTATTTGGTTTCGGCATGTGGCTGCCTCCTTCGGTAAAAGGTTGGGTGATATTCGAAATAATTATTCGCTGCTGTTATTGATCAGGATGTCGGCGGCAACTTGGCATCGACGCCTGCACGGGAATTACGCTGCAATGGTTCGGCAAAGCAATGGCCATCAATTAGCCTCTCGCCCGAAAATCAATAATGTCGATGACGCCGAGGCATAGAGCTGGTCTTCTGCATCAATCAGACGGGCTTCGGCAAAAGCGACTCGCTTCCCTAACGACAAAACCCTACCTTCCGCTCTTACCAAGCCCGTGTGCTTGGTCATGGCCTGATGATAGGCAATTTTCAATTCCAAGGTGGTATAGGCCTGCTTTCCGGTTAATCTGGAATGAACGGCACAGCCGCAGGCGGAATCCAGCAAAGTGGCCGCATAGCCGCCGTGAACGGTGCCCAAGGGGTTATAAGCATGTTCGCCGGGTTTGCCGGCAAACACGGCTTTGCCTAGATCGACTTCCACCAGCTCGAAATCCAGCGACATCAACATTCCCGGCTTACGCTCAGAGGCCATCAGGGCGCGCAACTGGTTTAAGCCATTGAGCCCGGCGCCGGTTTTGGTCACAAGACTCATATCGCTACCGTTCCTTCCCGGAAATGCTTACTCGCGGCATACGCCACTGTCATGGCATTCTTAGATGAATAGATCATGTGCTTATCTTCCAATCATTCAGACTATCGGCAGCTGGTTAAACTGGCGCAAGCTCTTGTCCACCAAGGCTTCCGGCATGAAACGGCGCAGGAAACGCACTTGGGTTGCCTGTTTTCCGGCGGTATAGCGCCTTTTGGGACCCACGGCAGTCGCGGCTTTCAACACCGTGTCGGCGACCACCTGCGGAGCGTCGCCTGCATTCACCCCATTCCGCATCATCACTTCCATGCTGGCACGCACCGAGTCGTAGACGGCCAGTGGTTGATCGGGCTTGGTTAGGCTGGCTTCGAACGCGGTGCGGGTATATCCCGGTTCAACCAATACCACCCGGATGCCGAAGCTGCGCAGTTCGTGGTCCAGCGATTCGGAATAGCCTTCGACCGCATGCTTGGTCGCGGCATACAGCGCGTTGTAAGGCGCTGGGATAAAACCAAGGGCGGAGCTGATATTGACGATTCTGCCTTTCCCTTGGTTGCGCATGGCCGGCAACACGGCATTGGTCACGCGAGTAATGCCGAACACGTTGACGTCGAACAAAGCCTGGGCTTGCGCGGTGGACGATTCTTCCGCGCCTCCTAGCAAGCCGACGCCGGCATTGTTGACCAGCAGATCGATGCGTCCGGCCTGTTTCAAGACCTCGGCTACCGTGTTGTTTACCGAGGCTTCATCGGTGACGTCGCAGTTCAGCATGGTGATGCCGTCGACGCTTGCAGCTGCCTTGCGGCTGGTGCCGAATACGCGGTAACCCGCGCGTTGCAGGGCCCTGGCCGTTACCAACCCAATGCCAGAGGATGCACCGGTGATCAAGGCTACGGCTTGGTCTTTATTGTTCATATCAAGTCTCCCGTGAGGTGGATTGTCTATCGCTTAAGTGTTACTATCATTTTGAAATCAATGTTACTATCAATTTAATATTAAGTCACTACTAAAAACGTATGAACGATAAAAATATTTGTGCTGATCCTTGCCCTATCGCGCGCAGCCTGGCTTTTCTCGGAGACGCCTGGAGTCTATTGATTCTGCGGGACGCGCATTTTGGCCTGACGCGCTTCGACCAGTTTCGGAAAAGCCTGGGTATCGCGCCGACGATGTTGACCCGGCGCTTGGCGACGCTGACAGAGGAAGGCATCTTGGAAAAGCGGCTTTACTCGGAGCGTCCGCCGCGCGAAGAGTATGTGTTGACGGCCGCCGGCCGCGATTTTCTGCCGGTGTTGATCATGATAGGTGCATGGGGTAGCCAACACCGTAGTGGCGGCAAACTGGTGTATATCGAGGACGCCGAAACCGGGCAGGCAATTAAACCGGTGGCCATCGACGAGGTGACGGGTGCAAAGATCGGTTCACGACCGATTCGCTTTGTGTTGCCGGATGTGGGCTAATTTTTGGCCCATTTCTGCGTATAGACCAACCGCATGTCAAGAGCCGGATTCAGCCAAACACTGCATGGTACTATTCGATCACGACACCGTTTGTTTTATAGAGGATGCAATGGCCAGCTATTTCTAAGGAGCATGTCGCCAGTGTTTACAGAGACATAAACAAAGTTCCGCATGATTACGTTGTATCAATTTCCCAGAGCCTGGAACATCCCCAATCCAGGCCAGTTTTGCGTAAAGCTGGAAACCTATCTGCGCATGGCCGGCATCGAGTATCGGATCGCTGAAACCCTGCCGCTTTATGCCCCATTGGGCAAACTACCTTTTATAGAAGACAACGGCCAAAAGCTTGCCGATAGCCGGATGATTATTCGCTATCTGCAACAGCATTACGGCGATAGCCTGGATGGGCATCTGTCGGCCGAGCAAAGAGCCCAAGCTCAGGCCTGGCAACGCTTGTTGGAAGAACATTTGTATTGGGTGTGCATGTATAGCCGCTGGCAATACGGAGCGGAGAATTGGCAGATCAATAAGCAGGCGATCTTTCAAGGTTTATCGCAACCCATGATGGACATAGTTGCCGCAATCTATAAGCGGCGGATTCGGGGACAACTACGCGGCCATGGCATTGGCCGACTAGCCGCTGCCGACATTTTCGAATTGGGCCGGCGCGATGTGGCGGCTATTTCCGCCGCGCTTCACGGCAAGGCGTTTTTGTTGGGAGACCGGCCCAGCAGTATCGATGCCTCGGCCTTCGGCGTATTGATCAACCTATTGGCCTGCCCGGTCAGTTCGCCCGTCAAGGATTACGCCTTAACGCAATCGTCGTTAGTCGATTACTGCCGGCGCATGCAGCTGCGTTATTTCCCCGAGCTGGGCGAACCGAAGTTTGGCGATTAATGGTCCAGCGTGGCGCAAGCGGCGCGAATTTCATCACGCAGCCAGCGGTTGGCGAGGTCCTGGTCTTGCAGCGGATGCCAGACCATGACCGTGTCGTAATGCGGTAAATCCAGCGGCAAGGGCACCCATTGCAATGGCAAGTTCCGGACGAATTGCTCGGCCGTTCGTTTGGGAAAAGCCATGACCATGTCCGTTTGTGCCACGATCAACGATGCGGACAGAAAATGCGACACGGTCAGCGCCACACGCCGCTCGCGACCGTGTTCCGCCAACCAGGCGTCTACTTGCCCCATACCGGCCCCGGTTCTGGATAGCAGAATATGCGGCAGGTCGATATAGTCTTCCAGCGTCAATGCCGCATTCACTCGCGGGTGGCCTATGCGGGCCACGCAGACCATGAAATCGTCGAACAGGCGTTCACGAAGTAGATGCTTGGGCGGATTCAACATCACTTCAAAACCCAGTATCAGGTCTATCTCGCTTTGCTCCAAGGCATTAATAGGAAAGCGGCTGCTGGTACGTTTGAAATGAATATCTACGCCGGGCGCCTGGCGGGCGATGCGCGGCGCCAGTATCGGCAACAGCAAGGCTTCCACGTAATCCGTTGCTGCAATGGTAAAAGCGCGCCGGCAGATGGCGGAATCGAACGGCGCCGGCGCGCGAATCAAGTTTTCCACCTCTTTAAGTACCGCCGCTACGGGAGCCACCAGGGACAAGGCGCGTAGCGTCGGTGTCATACCCTCCGGGGTTTTCACCAGCAACGGGTCTTCCAATTGTTGCCGCAAGCGTTGCAGCACGTGGCTCATTGCCGATTGGCTAATGAACATTTTTTCCGCCGCCCTCGATACATTGCGTTCCTTCATCAGCAGATCGAAGGCGATCAATAGATTCAAATCAAACGTTCTTAAGTCGGCCATGGCTGGGTTTCCAGAATGTAAACGCGGGCTATGTTACCGAAAATGCCTGGGGCGTTTGGCATCAATTATTTTCATAGGCGCATGAATACAAAGCATTTTACCGTTTGCCTCCTCAGGCATAGATTTACCGCCGACGCAGCCGCCGGCGCTTAGATCCCACCAAGGAATTTGCAAGTTAACGCGGTAGCGCGTCGCCTGACTCTCAATCGTGCATCAAGCGCCGGATTTTGGCGGGATGCTGATTGAGAAAAACAAGGTGGTCAGTGGATCACCAAAACTTACTCAATTATCAGGAGAATCATCATGCCTTTGTGGAAAGTCTATCATCCCAGCGGAGCCTTCAGCGCAGAAGACAAACAGGAACTGGCTGAACAAATCACCAACGTCTATGCGGCGGTGCCAATCCCACGATTTTATGCGGTGGTCATTTTCGAAGAAGTGGTTAAAGGCAATTGTTTTGTCGGTGGCGTGCGGAATGACAAGTTTATTCGCTTTAAGGTTGACCAAATCGCCCGGACATTGCCGGGTCCTGTCATACGAGAATGGTGGATGCGAACGCTTGACGACGTGATTGCGCCTTTTGTCAAAGAGCGCGGTTTCGATTGGGAAATTTCGATTGACGAAACCCCGTTCGATCTTTGGTCGTTACAGGGCGAATTGCCGCCGCCTTTCGAATCGATAGCGGAAAAGCGCTGGGTTGCGGAAAATAAGGCTAGCCCTTATACCTACCAAGAAAAACTCCCCGCAGGCCACTTTTTACTGACCCCTGGCGTAACGGGTTGATTGACTATTAACCCGGCCCTACTTATCACGGGTATTCCGTTCGGGCTGAGCGGAAGCCCTGGCTGGAATGCCTTTCGACAGGGCAAACAGGATTTAAGGGCCGGGTTAATAATGCCGAAGTCGTCTGAGACGCTTAGACTTATATTAGCGGCTGAACAGACAACCCAGAAGGCATTTACTCGCCCGCAATCGCCATCTGTTCCAGCAAAATCGAGCCAACCCGGATATTACCGCGCAAATCCACATCGTTGCCGATGGCGACGATGTTGCGCAGCATGGACTTTAAATTACCGGCAATCGTGATTTCCTGTACCGGGTATTGAATGACACCGTTTTCCACCCAAAAGCCGGACGCGCCGCGCGAATAGTCACCTGTCACCCGGTTCACGCCCTGCCCCATCAATTCGGTGACCAACAAACCGGTATCCAACAATTTCAGCATGCCGGCAAAATCGTTGCTGCCGGGTTCGACGGTCAGATTGTGCACGCCGCCGGCGTTACCGGTGGTTTGCATGCCCAACTTGCGGGCCGAGTAGGTGCTGAGCACGTACGATCTTAAAATACCGTCGCTGACAATATCCCTGGCCTTAGTCGCGACACCTTCCGAGTCGTAACTGGCGCTGCCCAGCGCACCGCGTAGGAAGGGTTGCTCATGAATGCGCACGAAATCCGGCAAAATTTGCGTATCCAGCGTATCCAGCAAAAACGAAGATTTGCGATATAAACTGCCGCCACTGATCGCGCCTATCAGCGCCCCGATCAAACCGGACGCCATTTCCGATGCAAACAATACCGGACATTGGCGCGTACTCAGACTACGGGCGTTCAAGCGGGCTATGGTACGTTGCGCGGTTTTTTCGCCGACGTGTCTAGCCGATTCCAGAGCAGCCGCATCACGCGCCACGCTGTACCAATAATCGCGCTGCATCGCGTCGCCGCTGCCGGCCAGCACCGAACAACTTAGAGAATGCCGGCTGGATTGGTAACCTTGCAAAAAGCCCAGCGAATTGCCGAATACCCGGGTGCCTTGATGCGTATTGACCGACGCGCCTTCGGAGTTGCTTATCGCTTTATCGTAGCCGCGGGCGATGTTTTCGCATTCGATGGCGATATTGATGGCTTGCTCGGCGTTAATATCCCAGGGATGGTTCAGATCCAGATCCGGAAATTCGGTTGCCAATAACTCGGCATCCGGTAAGCCGGAATAGGCGTCGTCGCTGGCGTAACGGGCGATACTGCAAGCGGCCTTGACGGTTTCCTTCAAGGAATCACTGGAAATATCGTTGGTACTGGCCGAGCCCTTTTTCTGGCCGAAATAGACGGTAACCCCTATGCCTTGATCGCAGTGATACTCGACGGTTTCTACTTCCCCTAGCCGCGCCGACACCGACAGCCCGTTGTCTACGCTGAACGCCGCTTCGGCGCCACTGGCTCCTTGTTGTTTGGCTTCGTCCAATAACTGTTGAACGACATTTTTTAAGCGATTAATTTCTTCCTGATTTTGCACGGTAAGTCTCTTAGAATTCGATTGCAGGTGTGGGCCGAGGCCGAACGGCCCGAGGCATTAAACGCTGGTACCGCCGACGGTTAGACCATCGATTTTCAAGGTGGGCTGACCGACGCCGACCGGTACGCTTTGCCCGTCCTTGCCGCAAGTGCCGACACCGCTATCCAGGGCCATGTCGTTGCCGACCATTGATACTTTGGTCAACACGTCCGGACCATTACCAATTAGCGTGGCACCTTTCACTGGGCGGGTAATTTTGCCGTCTTCGATCAAGTAGGCCTCGCTGGTGGAAAACACGAATTTGCCGGAGGTAATATCCACCTGGCCGCCGCCAAAGTTACGGGCGTACAAGCCTTTCTTAACAGAGCGGATAATTTCCTCCGGATCGCTGCTGCCCGGCAGCATGTAGGTATTGGTCATGCGCGGCATCGGCAAATGCGCATACGATTCACGGCGACCGTTGCCGGTAGGCTTGACGCCCATCAAGCGCGCATTGAGTTTGTCCTGCATATAGCCTTTCAAAATACCTTTTTCGATGAGCACGGTGTTCTCGGTGGGCGTACCTTCGTCGTCGATATTCAAAGAACCGCGCCGACCAACCAAAGTGCCGTCATCCACCACGGTGCATAAATCCGAAGCCACCCGCTCGCCGACTCGGCCACTAAATGCTGAAGTGCCTTTGCGGTTGAAGTCGCCTTCCAAACCGTGGCCGATGGCCTCGTGCAACAAAATCCCCGGCCAGCCCGGCCCCAACACCACGGTCATATTGCCGGCCGGTGCTTCCTGGGCCTGCAAATTAACCTGGGCCAAACGCACCGCTTCGCGGCCGTATTCGAAAGCCCGGTCATTTTCCAGAAAAAAGCTGTAATCGCTGCGCCCGCCGCCGCCCATGCTGCCCTGCTCGCGGCGACCGTTTTCGACCATAATCACCGTCACGTTCATCCGCACCAAGGGCCGCACATCGGCCGCCAACGAGCCATCCTGATTGGCAATCAGCACGCTGTCATAAGCCGCAATCAGACTGACCATCACTTCTTCGATACGACTGTCCAACTTGCGGGTTTCGCTATCGACACGTTTTAACAAGTCGATTTTTGCCTGATCGTCCAGCGACTTTAAGGGATTGACCGGTTGGTATAACTGCGGCCAACTCTTGGCGACTTCGATCTGGCGCCGCGCCTGCTGACCGTGTCTGACAATGGCTTTGACGTTATTGGCGGCCTCCAGCAGAATCGGCAATTCGATGCGGTCGCTGTAAGCAAAGCCGGTCTTATCGCCGCTCACCACACGTACCCCGGCGCCGTGTTCTATGGAATGACTACCTTCCTTGATGATGCCGCCCTCCATGGACCAGGACTCGAAATGGCTGGACTGAAAATAAATATCGGCGGCGTCGACCGGCGCACTGAGCAGCGCCGCCATCACTCGGTCTACGTCCTGGGTTTGCAGGCCGTTGCCTGCAAGAATGGATTGGGTAACTTGTTCTAGTAATGGCATAAGAAAATTAAAAATAAAACGGTTTCGTCAACGGTGCACGCCATCACATCACGAAAAATGACGCGATATAAGCAACAGCCACGGCAGTAAAAGCGATAGTCACCTTGTCCCTTATCGTCAGCGACAGCCAATATAACTCTAATTCGGTCTTCCGCCGTACCCAGGTATTCAAAAGCATTTGCTTAAAAGAGGCCCAAAGCCGGGGAACTAATTTCGAAAGTCGATAAAAACCGAACCACGCAATGGTGACCAAAATATAAAACGTTACCACCTGGCTACCGTGGCGGTCGGACTCGAATAGATACTCGATGATTTCACCGACATCCAAAACGTGGAATACCAATTCGACGGCTTCTTCAATACCTAATTCGACATACTCGAAGGCCACATGAAATCCTTCGAACACCAGATGCATCAATTCACCCAGCAGCTCCAGCGTCACATCGTACATGACGATAGCGAGTACCACAAAACCGACGATGATCAAGTCGAGATTCTTTCTAATCATGGCTAATTCCTTACCGCGCTCGCCACTGTCGCTTCGGGCACCTGCCACTCTACCCGCCAATGCCCCCGGCCATCCGCCAACGCTTGATTCAAGTAAGGCAACAAGGCTTCGGCTTGACTATCCAGTTGCCACGGCGGATTGATGAATAACATGCCGGAACCGGTCATGCCGCGCCCCGGTCCGTCTTCGGCTATACAATGCTCGATGCGCAGCTGGCGAGGAATGCCGCTTTGCTCTAGTTGCCGCATGAAGTTTTCAGTGGCAGTGCGGTCGATGACCGGATACCACAGCGCATAAACACCGGTAGCGAAGTGTTTATAAGCGGTCGTCAGCGCTGCAACGATTTTTTTGTATTCGTCGCGCATTTCGTAACTGGGATCGATCAGAATCAAGCCGCGCTTTTGGATGGGTGGTAATTTCTTGCTCAAGGTTTGCAAGCCGTCTTCCTTGGAGACGCTAACCTGCTTGTCGCCGGCGAACAATTGCTGAAGGGCTTCGACATCGCTACTGTGCAATTCCGACAATACCAAGCGGTCTTGTTGCCTGACCAAACGCTTGACCAATTGCGGCGAGCCGGGATAGCGCACCAGTTGCCGTCCGGTGTTTTCTGCGCGTACCGCGGATAGATAGTCTTTTAATTCCGGCGGTGGGTCCTGGCTGTCCCAAAGTTTGGCGATGCCTTGCTGGTATTCGCCGGTTTTTTGGGCAAACTCGGATTTAAAAGAATATTTACCGGCTCCGGCGTGGGTATCGATGTAAACAAACGGTTTGTCTTTCTGTTTCAACGCGTTGATCGCCAGCGTCAGCAGACTGTGCTTTAAAACATCGGCAAAATTGCCGGCGTGGAAGCCGTGGCGGTAACTAAGCATGCTGTTCACCCATTATTATTGTTATTCCATTCCGTTCAATTTCAGCTTAATTTGGCTCTGAACATAAAAAACACCGCACCCAGCAAACATAGCCCGGCCCAGAGATAATCCAGTTTCAACGGTTCTTTCATGTAGTACACCGAGAAGGGTACGAATACGCTCAGCGCTATCACTTCCTGCATAATTTTCAGTTGGGCGACACTGCACTGCGTGTATCCGATACGATTGGCGGGCACTTGTAACAGATATTCGAATAAGGCTATGCCCCAACTGACGAATGCCGCCAGCAACCAGGGCTTGTTATTCAATTCCTTTAGATGTGCGTACCAGGCAAAGGTCATAAAGACGTTGCTGCAAATCAATAAGCCGGCGGAGACCAGGATGGCATTCATGCTGATTCAATTGTTAGTTGCTGATAGCGTTGTTTGTAATCGTTGACGGCTTGGGCCCGCAATTTGCGGATAGCGATACCAATCTGCTCGCCTTGCAAGCCTTTCAGCAAAGCCGCCGAGGTATCGACAGCCGTGGCGACCACTGCCGCAGAACGAATGTAGTCAGCTTGCGGGTAGGGCCTGTCTTCGAATCCGGTTCGGCCGCGCGCGTCGGCTTCGCAAGCCTGCAAAAATTCCTCCAAGCGACTATCGGGCTTGAACGCGCCCAGGGTTTGCAACATATCGGTCAAGGTATCCGCCCGCAATTCCAAAGCCCGGTGGCAATGAGTGTGGTATTGCATGACCTGCGCACACAGCGATTTAAAATGATTCGGCACCCGCAATCTTTGGCACAGTTTGGCAAGCACCGGCAAACCTTTTTGCTCATGCCCATGATGGCTGGGCCAATGCTGGCAGGGGGTCAAGGCCTTACCCAGATCATGTAACAAGGCCGCCAGGCGTACCTCTGGCTTTTCGGAAAGCCGCGCCGCCTGCTCCAGTACCATCAAGGCATGCACGCCGGTATCGATTTCCGGATGATATTTCTCCGGTTGCGGCACACCGAATAAAGCGTCGAGCTCCGGAAAAACCACTCGCAACGCTTCGCAGTCTTTCAATACCTGAAAAAATGCCGCCGGCGTCCGCTCCAATAAAGCTTTATGCAATTCCGCCCACACCCGCTCGGCAACCAGAAAATCGGCTTCCCCAGCCATAACCATCTCGCGCATCAATCGCAGTGTTTCCTCCGCGACAGTAAAGCCCAAATGGGCATAACGGGCAGCGAAACGGGCGACGCGCAAGATCCGCACCGGGTCTTCACTAAAAGCGGGTGACACATGGCGCAAGATACGGTTTTCCAAATCGCGCCGTCCATGAAACGGATCAATCAATTCGCCGTCATCCTTCATTGCCATCGCATTGACGGTTAAATCCCGCCGCAATAAATCCTCTTCCAGCGTCACATCCGGTGAGGCGTGCACCGCAAATCCCTTGTAACCCGGGGCCGTTTTACGCTCGGTACGCGCCAAGGCATATTCTTCGTGATCGATAGGATGCAAAAATACCGGAAAGTCTTTACCCACCGGCCGAAAACCGGCGGCCAGCATACTGTCCGCAGTCTCACCGACCACCAGCCAGTCACGCTCCTTAACCGGAAAATCCAGCAAACGGTCGCGAACTGCGCCGCCGACCAGATACGTTTTCATGCCTTAGCCACTCGCCTACTTAATGGATCAAAAGACACAGTATAAATGAGTCGCTATCATAGTGCTTTGCTTATTCCCCAGCCATTAATCATCATGACGGAAATTTTTTTAGCCAGCTTTTTACTGGGCATTCTAGCCGGCGTCGCCGCCGGTTTGTTCGGTATAGGCGGCGGCGCATTGATTGTGCCGGTGCTGGTGTGGGTGTTCCAAGCTCAGCGGTTCGATCCCGAGCAAATCATGCTGATCGCCGTTGCCACATCTTTAGCAACCGCAATATTTACTTCGCTGGCCTCTGTGCGTACTCACCACAAACTTGGGAACATCGACTGGCATCGGGCAAAACATTTAGCGCCGAGCATGCTGCTGGGCGCCGTTGGCGGTGCCGTATTGGCCGAATATATCAGCGCCGACTCACTACGTTGGTTTTTTGTTGCTTATCTAATTTATACCAGCGCACAAATGGCAATACCCAAACCCAACAAAGCGTCATCACACCCAGCTAAATTCTCCCTGGATTACCCGATGGGTCTGTTGATCGGCGTACTATCAGCCATTTTAGGCATAGGCGGCGGCACCATGACCGTACCTTATTTGGTGAGCAATGGCCTGCCGATGAAAAACGCGGTCGCCACATCCAGCACCTGTGCAATCCCCATCGCCCTGTCGGCTGCTACCAGCTACGCCATCCTGGGCTGGCAAGATCATCAATTACCGGTTGGCAGCCTCGGTTATCTATATCTACCGGCCTTCGCCGGCATCGTCTTGACCAGCATATTTACTGCGCCCTTGGGCGCCAAGTTGGCGCACCGTTTGCCGGCACAAAAATTGAAGCGTTACTTTGCGATTGTGCTGTTGGCACTTGCGCTGAAAATGGCCTGGTAAGGCCGGGAACTTAAGCGCAGAGACATCGCTCCAAGTGCTGTTAGTTCCGGTTTGATTGCTCTGTTGCGCAAAGAAAAACTTCATCGTATACTTCGGCGCAGCTTTCTCGATCAAGCTATCGCACACAACAACAAAACCTCTGGAGGGTATATAAATGAAATGGGAAACACCAGCTTACAATGACATGCGTTTCGGTTTTGAAGTTACCATGTACATCTACAACCGTTAATCCTTAGGGATGACGATAAAAAAGGGGCATTTTCCTGCCCCTTTTTTTTGCCTGGCGTTTTTTAATCCCGTATCATGCGGCGCTCATTCATCATTCCCCTTAGGCAAACATGAAGATTAGAGTTCTCGGCGCCGGCGCCGGCGGCGGATTTCCGCAATGGAACTGCAACTGCGACAATTGCCGACGCCTGCGCAATGGTCAATTCAACGGCAAAGCCCGCACCCAATCGTCCATAGCAATCAGCACCGACAACCGCAACTGGTTGCTGTTTAACACCTCGCCGGACATTCGCGCCCAATTAGAAGCGTTTCCCGCCATTCAGCCTAAAGAAGGCATCCGCGATACCGGTATCAAGGCCGTACTCTTGATCGACAGCCAGATCGACCATACCACCGGCATGCTGATGCTGCGCGAAGGCAAACCGTTGAACGTGTATTGCACCGAGATGGTCAAGCAGGATTTGACCAGCGGTTTTCCGCTATTCAACATGTTGAAAGACTATTGCACCGTCAATCACCATCCGATTGCCTGCGACGAATCCCCGTTCGAGATTCCCGGGATTGATGACATCCGCATTTATGCCCACGCCCTGAAAAGCAAGGCCCCGCCCTATTCGCCGCACCGCCACGATCCGCACGACGGCGACAACATCGGCGTCATCGTCGAGCAAATTTCCACCGGCAAAAAGCTTTATTACTCACCCGGCCTCGGTGAAATCGAGCCGCACGTCCTGCAAGCGATGCTGAACGTTGACTGTCTAATGGTAGACGGTACATTCTGGACCGATGACGAAATGGTGACACGCGGCATTAGCCAAAAACGTGCTCGCGACATTGGCCACTTGCCGCAGTCCGGGCCTGGCGGCATGATTGAAGTATTGAATGGCGTGCCAAACGCCCGCAAGATTTTGATTCATATCAACAACACCAACCCGATTCTCGACGAAGATTCGCCGGAGCGTAAAACCTTGGATGCCAACAGTATCGAAGTGGCTTACGACGGACTGGAAATTGACTTATAAAAGGTGTTACATGACTGCTGATAATCAACCCTGGAGCCGCGAAGAATTTGAAGCGCAATTACGCGGCATGGAAAAGTATTACCACATCCATCATCCGATGCATGTCCTGATGAATGAAGGCAAACTGACCAAAGCCCAATTGCAAGGCTGGGTGGCGAATCGCTTTTATTATCAGGTGATGATTCCGATCAAGGACGCCAATATCATGGCCAACTGTCCTGATCGAGAAACCCGTGCCAAATGGGTACAACGCATTCTTGATCACGATGGCCACCCCGGCGATCCCGGCGGCATCGAAGCCTGGATACGTCTGGGTATCGCTGTTGGGTTAACTCGCGAAGAGCTCATATCACTGGAGCACGTATTGCCCGGAGTACGCTTTGCCGTAGACGCTTATGTCAATTTCGCCCGCCGCGCGGAATGGCACGAAGCCGCCAGTTCCTCTCTGACGGAACTGTTCGCCCCAAAAATTCATCAACAACGCTTGGATAACTGGCCCGATGTCTACCCTTGGGTGGAACAAGAGGGTTACACTTACTTCCGCAAACGCCTGACCGAAGCCCGCCGCGATGTCGAGCACGGTCTGGAACTGACGTTGGATTGGTACAAAACCCGCGAGCAACAGGAACGCATGGTGCAAATTCTGAAATTTAAACTGGATGTATTGTGGAGCATGGCCGATGCGATGTATCTGGCTTATGTAGCCGACATGCCGCCGTATTTCAATATCGAGCAATAATGCACACCGCATTGCAACAGCATTTCACTGCCTCAGATTACCTGACCTGGGAGGAAACCCAGGTCCAGAAGCATGAATTCGTCGCTGGCGAGGTGTTTGCGATGACTGGAGCTCGACAAGATCATGTCGTCGTCAGTCTGAATATCGCGTCCGCCTTGAAACAACGCTTACGCGGCAAGCCTTGCAGGCCTTATATCGCTGACTTGAAATTGAAAGTCGAAGCAGCCGACGCATTCTTTTACCCTGACGTGATGGTGTCCTGCCATCCTGGCGATCTTGGCAACCAGCAATTTATTTCTAACCCATCACTGATCGTCGAAGTGCTTTCAGACTCGACAGCCGCCTATGATCGCGGCGGCAAATTCGCCGCCTACCGGCAGCTAGTATCCTTAAATGAATACCTGATCGTCGACATCGACGCCCGCCGAGTGGAATGCTTCCGCCGCACGCCCGACAACGAGTGGCTGTTGCACGATTACATAGGCGAAGTCGATTGCCAACTGCACAGCTTGAGCATCAGCCTGCCGTTGGCGGAAATTTTTGAAGACATCGAAACTGCTTAATTTGCCAGTCGTTTGCTTACATACCGGAACTCTATGACCATCACCCCCGATCAACTTATCAAATTCTCGCCGCTGCACCGGCTGCAATGGGAAGAAGCTCAGCAAAAATACGTGATTCTGTATCCGGAAGGGATGGTCGAGTTGAACCAAAGTTCTGCGGAGATACTCAAGCTGTGCGACGGCAGCCGGATATTGGGGCAAATAGTCGCCGAATTGGAAGAAAAATTCGCCACATCCGGCCTGACCAACGACATCACTAACTTTTTGAACGTAGCATTACAAAATGGCTGGATCAAGCAAGCTTAATATCACCCCGCCGCGCTGGCTGTTGGCCGAGCTGAGCTACAAGTGCCCACTGCAATGCCCTTATTGCTCCAACCCCTTGGATTACGCTAAATATCCGAACGAATTAAGTACCGAGGATTGGAAGCGCGTATTAAGCCAGGCGCGCAAAATGGGTGCGGTACAGTTGGGATTTTCCGGCGGCGAACCGCTAACCCGCCAGGACTTGACAGAATTGGTAGCATACGCGCGCGAACTGGGTTATTACTCCAACCTGATCACTTCCGGCTACGGTTTGAGCGAAGAAAAAATCGTCGAATTGAAACAAGCCGGGTTAGACCATATCCAAATCAGTATCCAGGCCAGCACCCAAGAACTGAACGACCACATCGCCGGTACCGCAACTTACCAGCACAAGCAGGACGTGGCGAGACTGATTAAGAAACACGGCTATCCCATGGTGCTGTGCGTGGTGATCCACCGCGAAAACATTCATCAAATGCCGCAAATTCTGGAGATGGCCGAAAACCTCGGCGCCGATTATCTGGAATTAGCCAACACCCAATATTACGGCTGGGCGCATTTGAATAGGGACGCCCTACTGCCGACCCGCGAGCAATTCCAGGAAGCGGAAAAACTTGCTCAGGCTTATAAAGAAAAAGTCGCCGGCAAGATGAAAATTTACTATGTGGTGCCGGATTATTACGAAGACCGACCAAAGGCTTGCATGAACGGTTGGGGCACGACGTTTTTGACCATCGCCCCGGACGGTACGGCGTTGCCCTGCCATTCGGCGCGTGAACTACCAGGCCTGGATTGCCCCAACGTCAAGGATTTCAGCATCGAAGAAATCTGGAATGAGTCGAAAACCTTCAACTTCTTCCGTGGCACGGAATGGATGCAGGAGCCTTGCCGCAGCTGCGACGAGAAAGGCAAGGACTTCGGCGGTTGCCGCTGCCAGGCCTTCTTGTTCAACGGCGACATGTACAGCACCGATCCGGTGTGCAGCAAGTCCCCGGAACGGCATAGAATCGACGCCGCGATTGATTCGGCGCGCGAACTCGCCTTGTCTGATCGGGAAAAACCGTTGATATTTCGCAACAGCAAAAACTCCAAACAATTTTAAACACCTATCCCAGCCGGCGAATCATCTGAGCCGCCGGCTGACTCTTCACTCCTGCCCGACAGCAGTCTCCGGCTGCTCTGTTTGACCGCCATCCTGAAACTGCATCTTATGCAATTTGGCATACGCCCCATCGCGAGCCAACAGTTCGCGATGCGAGCCTTGCTCGACAATCCGGCCTTTGTCCATTACCAAGATCACATCCGCACTCTCGATGGTGGACAAGCGATGCGCCACCACCAAGGTCGTGCGGCCCTGCATCACCCGATTTAATGCAGCCTGAATATAGCGCTCCGATTCGGTATCCAACGCTGAGGTGGCTTCATCCAGAATCAAAATCGGCGCATCTTTTAACAAAGCTCGCGCCAAGGCCAAGCGCTGCCGCTGGCCGCCGGACAGTTTCACGCCGTTCTCGCCGATTTCGGTCTCTAATCCTTGCGGCATTTTGCTGATAAAGTCCATTGCATAGGCATCGACCGCGGCCTGCTCTATCTGCTCTCTGGCCGCGCCTTGTAACGCGCCATAGGCGATATTATTCGCGACGGAAGCGTTGAACAAGGTGACATTCTGCGTGACCAAGGCAATCTGTCGGCGCAAACTGTCCAAGCGGTAACGCTTTAACGGCACGCCATCAATCAAAATCTCGCCCTGCTCGTAGTCATAAAAACGTGGCAACAGGTTAATCATCGTGCTTTTGCCGCCACCTGAAGCACCCACCAAAGCTACGGTCTGGCCGGGTTCAATTGTCACATTAATATTATTCAATGCCGGGGTTTCGCTGCCGGGATAGCTAAAACTGAGATTTTTGAATTCGATGCGGCCTTGACTGCGCTCAACCTGATAGTCGCCACCATCGATTTCCGCCGGCTCGTCCAATACTTCGAACAAAGACTCCGCCGCCGCGATACCGCGCAAGATCTCGGAATTGGCATCGCTCAATTGCCGAATCGGCTTGGGCAACAAGAATGCCGCGGTAAAAAAGCCGACAAATTCACCCGGGCTGGACGATTTCATCATGATCAAGGCCAGATACATCATGCCGGCCAAGGCAAAAGAAATGACCAGTTGCATCAACGGATTATTTAGCGATACGGTCATGATCAGCTTGCGATGTTGACCACGATTTTCCAGACTGGCTTTCTTAAAGCGTTGCCGCTCGTAATCTTCCCCGCCGAAACTTTTTACGATACGGTTTCCGGAGACCATCTCCGAAGTGATGTGCGTCAAATCACCGACCGTGTCTTGCATATTGCGGCTCAGCCGTTTTAAACGTTTGCCGACATAACGCACCATGATCGCTACCACCGGTGCTATCGCCAAAAACACCAAGGAGAGCTGCCAGTTGGTATAAGCCAGATAACCCAGCAAGCCCACCGCAGTAAAACCTTCGCGCACGAAAGAACGAATCGAATCGGACGTCGCCCGCGTGACTTCGCCGATATTATTGGTAATCCGCGAAATCATGTAGCCGCTGTTATGCGCATCGAAATATTGCACCGACAAGCGGGTGTACTGATTAAAAATCTCGCAACGCAGCTTGTGAATCAAATTGCCGGAAATTCGCGCCAGGTAATAATTACCCAAAAACGAGCCTATGCCGCGTACCAGAAACAACACCACGAAGGCCAGCGGCAGATATTGAATATCTCCCCGATCCGGCGCCCCAAAGCTGTCGATGATGCGCTGAATAATCATGACCACCGCCGGCTCGGTCGCGGCATAGATCGCAAAACCGATGGCAGTTACCAAAAATAAACGCCAATACGGCAACACAAACGCAAGTAAGCGTTTGTACACCTGGCTGTCCGTCATGGTTTTGCGCGAATTTTGTAACGTGTTCAATACTGTTTACCTTTAAAATGTACAGCCATGTTGATCAGCCAGCGTTCCATGCCCAACCAAAAACCGCTCAATATACAACCTAAACGCATTTTGGTGATAACCCTGCGTTATCTAGGCGATACGCTGCTGGTTACCCCACTCATCTCGTCGCTGAAGCAAGCCTATCCGGACGCTGACATTGACGTTCTACTGCCTTCCAGCAACGCCGGTATGCTGGAAGGCAATCCCGACATCCGGCGCTTATTAACCGTAGCGGGCAAGCCTGGCGGCTTGGCATTCGGCAAATTGTTATTCAGCCTATTTCGGCGTTACGATTTAGCCATTTCCACGCAAGCTGGCGACCGGCCAACTTTGTGCGCAGCGATAGCCGGGAAAATCAGCATCGGCTTTGTGCCTGGCGATGCTACTAAGGCTTGGTGGAAAAAAGCGCTACTCAAACGCTGGCTGGTATTTAGCAGCGATTACGGTCACGCCGTCTTGGAAAACTTGCGCTTCTGCAAGTTACTGGGAATAGCGCCTTGCTATCGCCTGACTCCGCCGCAAAGCTCGACGCCGATACCCAGCATAACTGGTCCCTACGTCGTTCTACATATTATGCCGCAATGGCGCTATAAACAGTGGCACGCCGAGGGCTGGTGCGAGCTCATCGCCTTTTTAGACCGGCAAGGTTTTAAAGTCGTATTAACCGGCAGCGGCAGCCCTACCGAGTTGGCAGCCTTGCGAGAAATACAGCAACAACTGCCAACAGATGTCATCAATCTTGCCGGTCAGCTTTCGCTGGCGCAATTGTCCGCTTTGATTGGCAAAGCCGCATTATTCGTCGGCCCCGACACCGGCATCACCCACTTGGCGGCGGCCACCGGCACACTGACTTTTGCCTTATTCGGACCCACCGATCCGGAAAAATGGGCACCCTGGCCGTGCGGATACGGCGAAGATAAAACGCCATTCGCGTCTCGTGGTTCAAGCCAAGTAAATAACGTGTATCTGCTGCAAGGCCAAACCGAACAAAACTGCCTACCCTGCCAACTGGAAGGTTGCGACCGGCACCGTGAGAGCTACAGCGCCTGCCTTGATCAGTTATCCAGTGGCCGGGTGATCGACGTGATCGCGCAAACATTGCAAGCCAAACGG
The DNA here is from genome assembly GCF_059331595.1 of Methylomonas sp. PHL2-19. Taxonomy (NCBI): domain Bacteria; kingdom Pseudomonadati; phylum Pseudomonadota; class Gammaproteobacteria; order Methylococcales; family Methylococcaceae; genus Methylomonas; species Methylomonas sp. PHL2-19. Next base: position 1,019,553 of record NZ_CP196839.1, on the reverse strand, counting down.
CCATAACGATGATGTTATTTTCCACAAAACCGTCGATAATCGCCGCTTTTTTCAGCAGCCTAACTACAATTTCGCATGATGCAATCGCCTAGCCTTGACCGCATTTTGGTTTTGAATGTCAAAGCGTTCAGTCAACGCCGTATGTTCATGGAACAACAACTACGCGATTTCGGGATGTCGGCGGAATTTATTTTCGACTGGGATATAGGCGATTTGACAGACAGCGTGGTGGCCGAGTATTTCCGTGACGACCATCATCTGACTACGGCTCAGCAATCCTGCGCATTAAAGCATGTGGCAGCCTTACAGAGAATTGCGGACGGTAATGGCCAAGGTTTCTGTTTGGTACTGGAAGACGATGCCGTGTTCAGTAAGGATATTCAGCTCGGTTTGCAGCGCGCGCTCAGTCAGAGCGGGCAATTTCCCGGCTACAAAGTCATCTACGTCGGCTCCGGCGGTAATTTTTTTACGCCCAAGAGTCAGCGCAAACCGGATCAATACCTGTATCTCGGGCATCGCGGTCGCTTTGCCGATTCCTATCTTATTGATTCCAGCACCGCCCGTCAGAGACTAGACTGGATTAAAACTCACAAAATCGCCGAACCGATTGACAATCAGTTCGAAAAAATCGACAAACAGCTCGGCATTCAAATGATTTGGCTGGAAGATCCTGTCATCGAACAAGGCAGTAAAAACGGCCTGTTCAAAAGTGCTTTGGAAGCCGATCCGCCCACCTGGCTGAAAGGACTGTTTTTCCGCTGGGAAAAACTCAAGCGTAAATACATTTATCAGTTATGGCGCTAAGGCTACAAAATATGCTTGCATCCCCCCTGACATCCGAGACATCGCTCAACATCTGTCGCGGCCTCGCTATTGCCGCTGCTATCGCCGCTCCCGTTTCCACGGCGGTTGCCAGCATAGCCAGCGTGGCGTTACTGGTATTCTGGCTAATCTCCGGCCAGGCATTGCAAACACTTAAATTATCTTGGCAACAGCCGATCGGAAAAATGATCGTGCTTTTCTTTGCCTGGTTAATCATCGGCACGCTTTACGCGGATACAGACTGGCACAGCAAATTGGAAACCTTATCCAGCTGGAAAAAACTACTTTACGTGTTCCTGCTACTCGGTGTTTTTCAGCAATCGCAGTGGCAAAAACGTTTTGTCTACAGCTATTTTGTCGCCATGGTGGTGGCTGGCATTATTGCGATGCCGCTTTGGGCATTGGAGCTTATCGTTAGGGACAGCCGGGAAGCCGGCATTTTCATGACCAATCACGCCACCCAGAGTACTGCTTTTGTGGCGGCCCTGCTTTGCGCGATCTTCCTGGTGCAAGAACCGCTGACCCCACATTGGAAATATGCCGTGTGGGCGGGAATGGCCATATTTTTATTCAATATTTTCTTCATCAGCACGGGTAGGAGTGGCTATTTGGCTGTCCCCATCGCCGCGGTTTTTGCATTGGGCTCGATATATGGCTACAGCAAACTACCACAAATTATTGGGATAGCCGCCATCGTGCTGGTGGCCTTTGGTCTGAGCTCCAACACCTTGCAAGACCGATTCAGACTGGCCTGGGACGAACAAGCTAGTTATCAAAGCAGCCAGGATTTAACGTCCGTTGGCATTCGGGTGGTCTTTTACAAAAACACCGTGGAACTCATCGAGAAAGCGCCTTGGTTTGGCTATGGCACGTCATCGTTCAAACCAACCTACAGTAATTATGCCTTGGCCAAAAGCCAGGGATGGCAAGGCACCAGCACCAGCGACCCGCATAATCAATACCTGTTTATTTGGCTAGAAAACGGCTTGGTCGGCTTGCTGTTGTTCTTTGCTTATATTGTCGTCGCATTGCGCCAGGGTATGAATAACAAGCCCTACGGGCCGATTGCCGCCAGTTTTTTGGTGGCAATTTGTGCTTCAAGCCTGTTCAACTCGCATTTCAAAACTTTTGCTGAAGGCTATTTGCTGGCGTTTTTTCTCGGCGCGTTGCTAAGTCATCCTGCGGATTCCGCCCTTCGTCAGGCCAATGCTTAGCGTTATCGTCATCACCAAAAACGAGGCGCAACATATCGGCCGCTGCCTGGCATCGGTTGCTTGGGCAGATGAAATCATTGTTCTCGACTCGGGTAGTAGCGATGAGACTGTCGCGATTTGCCGACAATTTACCAACAAAGTCTTCATCACCGACTGGCCCGGATTTGGGCCGCAAAAACAGCGGGCGTTGGACAAGGCGCGCGGCGATTGGGTACTGTCTATCGATGCCGACGAGGAAATCGGGCCGGCGTTAAAAGCCGAAATCCTGCAAGCCATGCAGCAAAACGAGGTGCAGGGCTTCGAAATCCCCCGCTTATCCAGCTACTGCGGCAAGCAAATCAAGCATGGAGGCTGGTGGCCGGATTACGTGCTGAGACTGTTTCGCCGCGATGTCGGACGCTTCAGTAGCGAAGTCGTGCATGAGCGTATTGAGGTTGTGGGAACTATTCGTCGGCTTAAAAACCCGCTCTGGCATGAGGCCTTTGTCGATCCGACCGAGGTGCTGCATAAGATCAACGCTTATTCTTCGCTGGGTGCCGAGAAAATGTTCAATCACGGTAAGCGGGCCAGCTTGGGCAAAGCCATCGGCAAGGGCCTGTGGACCTTCATCCGCACTTACTTCGTCCAGGCAGCCATTCTGGATGGCTCGGAAGGCTTAATGTTGGCCATATCCAACGCCGAGGGCAGTTATTACAAATACCTGAAACTACGCGAGCTTTGCAGTAAAACAGCCAGCAAATGAACAGCTTGATTTCTGTCATCGTCACCACCTATAACTGGCCGGACGCGCTTTCCGCCTGTTTACTCGCCCTGATGGCTCAACAAGATCGCCGGTTTGAAATCATCATCGCCGATGACGGTTCCGGTACTGCAACGCAGGAATTGATCAAAGGCTTTATCGAAACCAGCGAAATTCCATTGCGGCACGTTTGGCATGAGGATAAGGGATTTCGGGCCGGCACTATCCGTAACAAAGCGGTTGCCGCAAGTCGCGGCGATTATCTGCTGTTTATGGACGGCGATTGCGTCGCGCTACCGGATTTTATTAGAAATCATCGACAATTGGCCGAAACCGGTTATTTCGTTCCGGGCAACCGGCTGTTATTGAACGAAGCTTACACATCACTGGTATTAGGGCAAAAAATACCCCTGCACAAACAGTCACTTGGCTTTTTTTTATGGCAACGGCTGCAAGGCCGCATTAACCGTTTGTTGCCTTTACTGTACTTACCGCTGCACAGCTGGCGTTATCGGCAACCGCAGAATTGGCAAAAAGCCATGACTTGCAATCTGGCGGTCTGGAAAGACAATTTTCTGGCAACAAATGGTTTTGATGAAGTCTTCGAAGGCTGGGGATATGAAGATTCGGACTTAGTGATCCGCCTGATTCATCAAGGCGTCAAACGGAAAGAAGGCCGCTTTGCGGTACCGGTATTACATCTTTGGCACCGGCATAACGATAGAAGTCAACACGATGAAAATTACCGGCGTTTGTTACAGAGGGTAGCGGATATATCGATAACTCGTGCGGAACGGGGCGTGGACCAGTATCTGGAAACGACCAGCGCCTAACCCAAACCGGAACGTTTGCCGCCGCCATGCAAACGCATTAATAACACCGCTTCATCACGGGTCAAGCCGCAATCCCGGACCAGCGCCTCAATGCCAACCCCGCTGCGGATTTTTTGGATGACATCTTCATAGCCACCTGCGGGGATAGGTTCAGCGGGCGCCACGTCAGCAACGGTTTGCCGTTGCGTGTTGACTTGATCGACAATGCTATTCAATCGCGAGTCGTTCGCCGCCAGCCGCCGATCAACAGCCACAGCGGCAGAGCAAAGGCCGGCCACATCCTCGTTGCTACGCTGCACCCGCTCTTCAAGACGCTGAAATTGTTGTTTTAGTGTTTGCTGCTGGCGCAACAGCCGAACTAACACCGCTAGCATAAATACGACTACCCCCGCCAAAACCAGCACTAAATATTCGCTCATCACACTATTTCGTCAACATGCTCGGCAGGCTGTTTATTGTCTTTGTTTGGGTCGGGTTTGGTCTGCGGTTGTTTTTGCGGCTGGCGCTTTTCACGCTCTTCGCGCTCAACCTTGTATATCGTGTGTACTGGGGAAAAAGGCGTGATCGGTGTTATTTCGGTCATGTTGCACCTCGCATGCCTAGTCAGGCAATCAAAACATATCCAGCTCGGCTTTTTCGTCGTCGCTGAGGAATTTATTCAAATCCACCAGAATTAACAACTGATTGTCGCGACTGGTGACACCTTGAATGTATTTTGAGCTTTCTTCATTGCCGACGTTAGGCGCGGTTTCAATCTCGGAAGCGCGCATTTCCACGACTTCGGCGACGCTATCAACCAAAATGCCGATGATATGCCGGTCGGTTTCGATGATCACTACCCGTGACGCATCATCGGTGTCTTTGGACGGTAAGCCGAAACGGTTACGGGTATCGATGACCGTCACCACATTACCGCGTAAATTGATAATCCCCAATACATAGGACGGCGCACCGGGCACCGGGGCAATTTCGGTAATCCGCAACACCTCTTGCACTTGCATGACATTGATGCCGTACTTTTCGTCGCCTAGACAAAAAGTCACCCATTGCATGATAGGGTCGCCTTGTTTTTTATCTTCGCTCATTTTGTTGTATCCAGATGCTGTTTAACTATTTTTTCTATGCGGTACCAGCTGTTTAACATCGATAATCGCTGTCAACTCGTCTATTACCGTACCGATTAACCATGGTTTTTTTTGTCTGGCCGTTCGCCATCTGACCCCATCGGGCTTTACTTTACCGATGGAGAGAATTTCATCACACACCAAACCCCATTTTTTATCCTGGGTGATTAAAATGCGCTCGAACGGATACTCCTCACTATCCGGTTGCAGGCCTCGGCTTTTGCCAAAAATCAGCTGCCGGGTATCAAGCACGCCGATACGGCTATCATGCTCGTCCAGCAAACCCAAGAACCAAGAGGGTTGTCCGGGAATTTTCGTGGGTTTGCGGTCGATTTTTATCGTTCTCGACAACTCGATCAGCGGCGTTGCCAATATCAGCTTATCAACCTTAAAAAACAAAGCCTGAAACTCGTACTGCGACCAATCCGGCATGATAGACAGTGCCTGTAGTTTAGCCGGGATTTCCGGCTCTACAAGCTTGGGTTGTCGGTTCCTGACCAGTGCTTTGGAGCTTGCTTTTGGAATGCCGGTCACGACCGGAGCAGGATCCGGCAATTTGATAGGCTCCTCAACAACAAGCTGTTCCAGCGATATTGCCGACTTTACGTTAACAGCTTCCTCAGCCTCGGGCACCTCATCCAATAGCGTCTGCAGATACACATCAAGCGCTAACTGTTGATCAACGATACTGGGGGGTGGTTTTGCCTGAGTCATTTATGCGGTGCCAAGTTTTTGTCTGGACTCTTATCAAGCAATAACAGTTCCAACAATTCGGCATAGGCTTCGGCCGCACGCGCGCTTTTGTCGTACAGGGGTAAGGGAATACCGGCCTGGCTGGCATCCCGCACTTTAGTATCCACCGGGACGACCGAACTCCAGGCATTGTCCGGATACTGTTGATGTAAGGCCGCTAAGCTGTCGCGAGCCGCCTTGGTGCGTTTATCAAACATGGTCGGCACGATAGTGAATTTAGGCGGTGTTTTCCGGGAATGAAAAACCATTTTTATGGTATGCACCATTCTATCCAGACCTTTTAGGGCCAGGAATTCGGCTAAAACCGGAATCACTAAATGATCGCAGGCCGCCAGCGCATTGATCATTAACACCCCCAACATCGGCGGGCTATCGATAATCACATAGTCATATTGGTCGGCCACTTTGTGCAATGCGGTAGCAACCACCAAGCCCATGCCGCCGATTGCGGCGACCTGCCTATCCAAGGTGGCTATAGCGGTGGATGCGGGCAAGACATCGATACCGTCGAAGTCTGTTTTGGCGATATAGACCTGGGGATCGACGTTTTTCTTTTTCTCGCTGGCGTCGAGAAATAAATTGTAAACGCCAAGCTCGATCTCATCCGGATTCATCTTGAAATAGCTGGTCAACGAACCATGCGGATCTAAATCGACCAGCAAAGTCCTGAACCCCCAGGACGACAACAAGCCACCCAGTGTCACCACGGTAGTCGTTTTACCGACGCCGCCTTTTTGATTGGAAACTGACCATATTTTCATAACTGAGCCGGCGCTTCCGGCGTCTTTTCAACTGCGGTTTCAGGTGGCGAGCTGGGCTGTGACGGCGCCAAATTCAGCACTTTCGCGCGTTCGTCGTCAGTCATGCCGTAACGAGCAAAGGCTTGCGACATCAGCACCAATACAACTCGCCGATTTTTAAAACGCCCCTCCTCGTCTTTGTTATCGGCGATCGGATGAAATTCTCCATAGCCCACCGCCGATAATCGTGTCGCCGGAATATTGTTTTTTACCAATTCCTTGACAACACTGGTTGCCCTGGCTGAGGACAAGTCCCAATTGGATGGATAAAAGCCGGTGGAAATCGGTACGTTGTCGGTGTATCCCTCGACATTGATCACATTGGGTACGTCGCGCACGGCCTCTGCAACTTTCTGCAACACCGGAACAGCCTTGCTGGAGAGCTCGGCCTTACCGCTGGCAAACAGTAACTCGCTATTCATTTCCAGTTCCACCCAGAAATCGTGCTGTTTGATACCCACCAACTGGCTTTCCACAAAAGGCTGCAAGGCTCGTTGAAACTCCTGCGACACTTCATCCAGCCGGCGTTTTTCCTGCATGATTTCTTCGCTCAGCTCTCTTTCCTCGGCCGTCATCAAATTTGGCAATTCAATCGGCTGGATCGTGGTGGGAATCGTGCCAACCTGAATCGGCTCTGCTTCTTTTTGAATCTTCTCGTTGTGAAACAGAGCCTGGTCCAGCGATTCGGAGAATGTTTCGTACTTACCCTTATTTACCGAGGAAATCGAATACATCACCACAAAAAACGCAAACAGCAAGGTCACGAAATCCGCGTAAGACACCATCCAGCGGTCGTGATTATCGGCCTGTTGCAATGGTCTACGTTTGCGCCGACTCATAAGGCCTCCCTTATTTTTCCAATAAAAAACCGGATAATTTCAACTCGATATTACGCGGGTTTTCGCCCTCGGCTATCGACGAAATGCCTTCTATCACCATTTCCCTGGCTTGCGATGCTTCGAAAATCAGACTCTTCAGCTTATTGGCGATAGGAATAAACAACAGATTGGCCAAGCCGACACCGTAAATAGTCGCCACGAAAGCTGTCGCGATGCCGCTGCCCAATAACTCCGGCTTGGCGAGGTTCTGCATCACATGAATCAAGCCTATTACCGCGCCGATAATGCCGATAGTAGGCGCATACCCACCCATCGCCTCAAAAACCCTAGCCGCCTGGGTATCCAAATGCTCCTTTGTCGTTAGCTCAACCTCAAGGCAATCGCGTATCACTTCCGGCTCGTTGCCATCGACCAGCAACTGCAAACCTTTTTTGGCAAAACTGTCTTTTTCGGTTTCGATAACCGATTCCAAGCCCAGCAAGCCTTCCTTACGGGCCAGAGAGCTCCAGCGCACAATCTTGTCGATTTGCTTTTTGAGCTGCAAATTTTGCGGCACAAAAATCCAACTCAAAATACGTAAGCTGCGCAGAAATACCTTGGGCGGAAATTGCAACAGTGTCGCTCCCAGCGTACCACCCACCACAATAATGAAGGCATGAAAATTGATCAGGGACCCGAGTTCTCCTCCGCCCATTAGGTTACCGCCGATAATCGCGGCAAAGCCTATCAACACACCCAAAATACTGAGAATATCCATCAATGTAATTTTTTAAATTGGTTGGCAATCTCTTCCAGAGAATAAATATGATCCGCCAGACCGGCTTCTGCGATGGCTTTCGGCATGCCGTAGATAGTACTTGTAGCCTCGTCCTGCGCCCAGATTTGCGCGCCGCGCTGCCTTAACTTCATAGCGCCAGCCTTGCCGTCTGCGCCCATGCCGGTCAACACCACCGCCAACACATGCCCGGCGAATACCTCGGCAAGCGAGTCAAAAGTAATATCTACACAGGGACTATAAATTTCCCCATTTTGCTTGGCCCGCAACACAATCCGCCGCTCACCGGCTACTTGCTTAACTTGCATCTGCATTGCACCTGGCCCCAATAACGCGGTCCCCGGCTGCAATACGTCACCATCCCGCGCCTCCCTGACATTAATATTGCAAAGCAAATTCAAGCGTTCGGCAAAGCTTTTGGTGAAATTAGGCGGCATGTGTTGCACCAGCAATATGGGTATCGAACACTCAGCCGGAATTTTGCTCAGCACGTATTGCATGGCGACCGGCCCGCCGGTCGAGGCGGCAACCACCAAAAGCTCGATTTTGCTGCTGGTTGCAGTTTTGGGCCACGCGGACGCAGCGCGTATCGGCTTAACTACGGGGTTTTCGGCGGTTGAGCTCTGATGTTCTTCTTGATTCACGCGCGGCAGAGGTCGTGGGGAAGACATTCTAGTAGCCTGAGAAGCCACCATTCTCACTCTATATCTCAGTAAGTAGCGGGCCGTTTCACGATTAGCATCAATGTCTTCCAACTGCTTGGGCAAAAAGTCGATAGCGCCGGCATTCAACGCATCCAGAGTGGCTTGAGCGCCGACTTGCGTCATTGCCGAAAACATTAGTATCGGACAAGGCCGGGTGCCCATGATTTTTTTGACTGCCGTGATACCATCCATGATTGGCATCTCCACATCCATGGTGATAACGTCCGGCTGCAGACTTGCCGCAAGTTCTATGGCTTCGCGACCGTCGTGAGCGACGCCTATCACTTTAAACTCTTGATCCTCTTCTAAAATTTCCCGAATTCTTTTACAGATAAAACTGGAGTCGTCGACGATCAGCACCCGAATGGTCATATTGCCGCGTCACATCGCATACTTCTTCATCAGGCCAGGCACATCGAGTATCAGCGCTATCTTGCCGTCACCGGTGATGGTTGCTCCCGCCAATCCTTCCAATCCATGTAACTTGGCACCCAGCGCTTTAATCACCACTTCTTCCTGACCGATTAATTGATCCACCACGAACCCGACATGCCTGCCGCCAGCGTTCACCACCACCACATGATTGGTCGGCTGCGTTTCGCCTGTGAAATAAGAACCTCTAACCAGCCACTCACTTAAATAAAACAGCGGCAAGGCCTTGTTTCTGACCATTACCACCAATTGACCATCTACCTTATTGGTTTTGCTCAAATCCAGATCGAGTATCTCCAAAACGCTGGCCAAGGGTAACGCGAAAGCCTGCCCGCGCAACTTCACCATAAGGGTCGGCATAATAGCCAAAGTCAACGGCACCTTGATTATAATGGTGCTGCCCTTGCCTTCCACCGAATCAATTTCCACCACGCCGTTCATTTGCGCGATCCGTGTTTTCACCACGTCCATGCCGACACCACGACCGGACACGTCGGAAATTTCAGTTTTGGTGGAAAATCCGGGCAGAAAAATTAGGTTGTAACACTCTTTATCGTCAAGACGGGCGGCGCTTTCTTCATCCATCAAGCCTTTTTCCACCACTTTGGCGCGCAGTATGTCGGGGTTCATGCCCTTGCCGTCGTCTTTGATGGACAACTGAATATGATCGCCTTCCTGAGACGCTTTCAATATCACCACGCCTTCCCGAGGTTTGCCGTTGGCTTCGCGCTCATCCGGCGATTCGATTCCGTGATCTACCGCATTCCTGACCAAATGCACTAAAGGATCCGCCAGAGCCTCGACCAGATTTTTGTCGAGATCGGTTTCTTCACCCACCAACTCCAGCCTGATTTCTTTTTTCAGACTTCTAGCCAAATCGCGTACCACACGCGGAAAACGCCCGAAGACTTTTTTGATTGGCTGCATCCGGGTTTTCATGACCGCCAATTGTAAATCGGCAGTCACCACGTCCAAATTGGATATCGCTTTGGACAACTGCTCTCCGGCTTCAGCATTGGCTTTAAGCGTCTGGAAACGGTTACGCACCAGAACCAGCTCGCCGACCATGTTCATAATATCGTCCAAAATCTGGGTATCTACCCTGACGGTGGTATCGGCTTGGGGTGTGGCGGCTTTACTCTTGTCGGAAACGGAATCTACTACCGACGCTACTTTGCCTAAGCTATTTTCCGGCTCCACATCGACGGACGGTTTCGCGACCGGCTCAGGTTTAGCCGCCACGAACGGTTTCTCGACAGGCAACTCTACATTTTTAATTGGTGGGTTTTTTTCACCCGCAGCCGGCTCATCAATCTTGCCCAAATTGGCAGCATCGAACTTACCTTTGCCGTGCAAAGCATCGAGGACCTTATCGAACTCCTCGTCGGTAATATCGCCGGAATCGGCGGCGGGCACAGACGGCTCGGTTTTTACAGAAAACTTACCTTTGCCATGCAACTCGTCCAGCAGATTTTCAAACTCGTCTTCACTGATTTCGTCATCCGCCGTCGGCACTGCCGATTGCGCTGCGATGTTCGCGGTGGGAGAACCGCCCTTACCATGCAGCGCATCCAGCAAATCTTCGAATTCCTGCTCGGTAATTTCATCGCCATCTTCCGAGGCGGATTCGCTGGCCAATAACTCCTCTGGATCGAGCATTGCATCATAGTCTTGCGCTGCGGATTCTTGAGGGGATAGCGGCGGGGTGGATTCGGAGGTTTCGTTGATGACAGCGGCTTCAACCGCTATCTCAGCAGGCGCGGCAGCTTCGGCCGGCCCCGCGTAAGATTTCAAGCGTTTCAAAAGACCTTGATCCGCCGATTTTGGGGTATTGCCCGAACGGACTTGCCCGAACATCTCGTTGACGATGTCCACGACTTGCAAAATCACGTCCATCAAATCCGGCGTGACTTGGCGATCACCCTGTCTGAGCACGTTAAAAACGTCTTCGGCGTTGTGACAGACATCGACTAAGGCGCTAATAGCCAAAAAACCGGCGCCGCCCTTTATGGTGTGGAACCCGCGAAATATGGAATTCAGAAGATCGAGATCGCCAGGCGATTGCTCCAGTTCCACCAGCTGCTCACCCAGAGAATCGAGAATCTCCCCGGCTTCGACCAGGAAGTCTTGCAATATTTCGTCGTCCAGATCGATCGCCATGTTGTTTTCCTCAGAAACCTAGACTAGACAGTAAGTCATCAACATCGACCTGACTGGTGGCCACATCACCGGCTCTGTCATCTACTCCGGGGACAACCGGTCCGGGCACTTCGGGCTGCAACGCGGCACCGCTGCTTGGCGTAATTTTGCGGCTGGAAATTTTGATCAGATTAACCATGCTGCCTTCAAGATCCTGCACCAAATCGATAACCCGGCGGATAATCTGCCCGGTAATATCTTGAAACCCTTGCGCCATCAATATATCGCTTAGGCCCGCCTGGATTTTCTCCAGAGACACTTGCGACTGCTCAAAATACTGACTGAGGTCGGCGCTCATGGCCTTAAACTCGTCAAATGGCATTTCCCGATCCAAAAAGCGATTCCATTGCGCCGACAATTGTTTAACCTGCCCGTTCAGTTCATCCGATACCGGCAACAACTCTTCAACGGCGGTTAAGGTTTGATCTGCGGCTTGCTCCGTCATCGCGATCACATAATGCAGACGCTCCTTGGCATCCGGTATATCGTGCTCAGCCATGGCTGCTATTTTTGAGTCGACGGAAAAACTCACCATGGTGTCGTGCAATTGGCGAGTTAGGCGGCCAATTTCTTTAAACAATTGTGTTTCTCTTAATCCGGCTACTTGATCAAGAATTTCATCGGCAGCCGCTTCGTCGCACTTTTCTAATGCTGCGACCAAATCTCGGGCCAAACTCAGCAGGTCAGTATTCATGGTAATCTCCCTGTGCTTCAGCCGTCGATGCGTTCAAAAATCTTTTCGATTTTCTCTTTAAGCGTAGCAGCCGTAAAAGGCTTGATGACATAACCATTTACACCGGCCTGTGCAGCCATAATGATTTGCTCGCGCTTGGCTTCGGCTGTGACCATCAACACCGGCAGATTGGCCAAACTGGGAGTAGACCTGACGGCCTTCAATAAATCGATGCCGGTCATGCCCGGCATATTCCAATCGGTGATCAAAAAATCGATACCGCCTTTTTCCAGAATAGGCAGTGCTGTTTTACCGTCGTCCGCTTCCACGGTGTTGGTAAAACCCAGATCTTTCAACAGGTTTTTTACTATTCTCCGCATTGTCGAAAAGTCATCGACAACCAGAATACGCATATTTTTATCCAAGGATAATCTCCACCCAGATTACTTTATTGTTAAGAAACCGCTAAATTGTGACCAATAATTGCGAAAAATTCCTGCAATAACCACACATTAGCTGCACTTTTCATTATCTTTCCCTTCCACCCAATCCACAAGTCTAGCGCGTAAACGCAACATCGCCTGACTACAAATTTGGCTAACCCGCGATTCGCTGACATCAAGCACCTTGCCTATCTCACGCAAATTCAGCTCTTCGTCGTAATACAGCGATATGACTAAGCGCTCCCGTTCCGGTAATTCCGAGATGGCCTTGGCTAGGGCTTTTTGAAAATTCTGTTGGATCAGCACATCTTCCGGCTGCTGATTGCCGTGCACATCATCTATAACACTGTCTTCGCCTTGCACCAATTCTTCGACGCTAAAGGTCTTACAAGACACCGCGTCCTGCAAAATATGATGGTATTCAGTCAAATCGATACCCATATGTCCGGCCACTTCGGTATCCTTGGCATCACGTCCCAGCTGATTCTCAACCTCGCGTATCGCCTCCGCCACCATCCGGGCTTTCTTATGCACCGAACGCGGCGTCCAATCCGAACGGCGCAATTCATCCAGCATGGCCCCGCGAATGCGGATACCGGCATAGGTATCGAAACTGGCACCCTGCCCAGCATCATAATGTTTCAGCGCTTCCAGCAAGCCCAGCATGCCGGATTGAATCAAATCATCGAGCTGCACCGTATCGGGCAGTCGTCCCATTAAGTGGTAGGCAATGCGTTTTACCAGCGGCGCATGTTGAATGACTAAGGCATCAACATTTCCAGCCTGCACAGCAGCATACATTGCCGCTCCACTCATGCAACATCCTCTTTCGCGCTGTACTGAATCATCCGTTCGACAAAAAACTCCAGGTAGCCGCCCGCTTTGGGCTTGATCGGCCAGCTGTCGATTTTTCGCGCCAAATTCTTAATCGCCAGCGCCGCCTTACTTTGCGGGAATGCTTCCACCACTGGCGTTTGTTTTTGCACGGATTTTTTCAAATATTCGTCCTGCGGCACCGCGCCGACAAACTGCAAGGCCACATCCAAATAACGGTCCGTCACTTTACTCAGCTTATTGAACAAGGCCTGTCCATGCTCAGCCGACTGCACCATATTCGTAATGATATGAAAGCTATTCAACCCGTAATCTCTATTCAACAGCTTGATATACGCATAAGCATCAGCCAACGAGGTGGGTTCGTCGCAAACCACCACGATTATTTCTTGGCAAGCCCGGGCAAAATTCACCACGCTTGCCGAAATACCGGCAGCGGTATCGACGATCAACACATCCAACTCTCGGTCGATTTCGCTAAAAGCCCTTATCACGCCGGCTTGCTCGATACTCGACAAATCGGACATCCGCTGAATACCCGACGACGCCGGAATGATTTTCAGCCCCGAAGGTCCGGTCATCATAATGTCCTTCAAGCTTTTTTCGCCGCTCAATACATGCGACAAATTGAATTCGGGAAACATGCCCAGCAAAATATCGACATTAGCCAAGCCCATATCGGCATCGAGTATAGCCACCCGCCTACCCATTTTAGACAGCGCCACGCCGATATTGACGGAAAGATTGGTTTTACCAACCCCGCCCTTGCCACTTGTTACCGCGATTACTCGCACCGGTTTCATATGTCTCATTTGTCTAATTCCAGCTGCCTGATCGAATGACTTATGCATGGCTTTCCGCCATCCAGTCTTCAACATTCACATCGTCGCCATAGCCATGGTCCTGATCGACACTTTCCATACACTGCCGAATCAAAGCATCGGCATCGGGCAAGTAAATATCTTCCGGAACCTGCTGACCGTCAGTGATAAATGACAATGGCATACGCCGCTCGATAATCGCCGACAACGCGGTACCTTTGCTAACTGCCTCATCAAACTTGGTTAGTATAGTCGCTTGTGGTTCGAGTATTCGGAACGCATCCATAATTTCCAGCATTGCTTTGTATTGCGTGGTGGCGGACATCACCAAATATGAGCGTATAGGCAAATCGCCGTGTTGCAAAGTTTTCAGCTGCTCGGCCAAACGCATATCGCGCTGACTCATGCCGGCGGTGTCGATCAAAATCAGGCGTTTATCGGAAAAACTATTGATATGCCTGCGCAACTCTTCCGCATCGCCCGCCACTCTGACCGGTACATCCAGAATTCTGCCGTAAGTGTTGATTTGCTCGTGCGCACCGATCCGATAATTATCGGTGGTAATCAACGCAATCTGCCGAGAACCATGTTTTAAAATAAACTGCGCGGCCAATTTAGCGACTGTCGTAGTTTTACCGACCCCGGTGGAGCCAACCAATGCGGCGATACCGCCTTGATCCAACAGGTTGTCGTCGGCTATCGGCACCAGTCTGGCCAACATTTCCTGGGCTTTGCCGATGGCCAAATCGAATTGCTTGTGGCTACCCAACCGGTTGGCTATCTTGCCTGCCAAGTTTTTCGAGAAGCCACACTCCAACATCCGATCGCGCAAATCATCGTGTAAAGGTAGCCCGTGTTGCGGTATTTGCATGACGATATTCGACAGCTTGCTGTCCAACATCGTCCGCAGTTCTTTCATTTCCGCGCGCATTTCGTCGAGGAATTTATCGCCGTTGTGCGCTTGCACCGGCCGTGGCTCGGTCAACGGTTTGATTTTGGGATCGGCACTTGCCCAGGCTGGTTTTTCAATTTTTTCAACTTGGCGAACTTTTTCGGCGATTTTCTGCGCGTTGTTATGCCCAACCTGCAATTTTTCGGCATAACCGACGTATTGATCCAGGTTGCGACGGATCGGATTTTCCGGAATGCTGCCTTCCGCGCCGCGTTTTCTGGCGCTACTTAAAACATGCAGCGATTTCTTTTCGGCTTCGAGATCGGGCAAATCGACTTTTTTAACTTCATTGGGCGGTGATTTTTCGTCTTCGCGTTGCTTGAGATTTTTATGAATGACCTGTTCGTCAAAGTCGCGGGCCGCCACGATTTCCACGCCGCCATCCACAGAACGGTTGGACATAATCACTGCATCGGCGCCCAATTCTTCTTTGACCATGCGCATGGCCTGCCGTATGTCTGCTGCAAAAAAGCGTTTAATTTTCATCGCGCAACCTCTGTTTTATTGTCCCCGCTGTCCTACTGTGGAAACCACCCTGATCTGCCGATCTTGCGGGATTTCATTATAGGCCAGCACATGTAAGCCGGATATCGAATGACGAACGAAGCGAGCCAACCAAGGACGAATATAAGAAGACACCAACAACACCGCAGTCTGCCCTTCCATTTCCATCCTTTGCGCACTTTCCTCCAGGGATTTGTGCATCTGCTCGGCTAGACCGGGTTCTAAACCGGCACCACCTTCGCCCGCCGTCTGCAATGATCTATGCAATATCTGTTCCAATCCTGGATCAAGGGTAATAACCGGAATCTCTGTCTGTACTCCATTGATTTCATGGACAATTGAGCGCCCCAAGGCCGCCCGCACCGCCGAGGTCAAGATGTCCGGATCTTGACTCTTCACCCCGTACTCCGCCAAAGTTTCGGCGATGGTTCGTAAATCGCGAATTGAAACCCGCTCTTGCAGCAGATTTTGCAGAACCTTGACCAAAATACCCAAGGGCAAGGTTTTCGGCACCAGATCCTCGACCAGCTTTGGTGCCACTTTGGACAAATTATCCAGCAACTGCTGCGCCTCCTCGTAACCGAACAATTCATGCGCATTGCTTTGCAGAATATGACTGAGATGCGTGGCCACCACGGTGCTGGGATCGACAACCGTGTAACCCAGAGTTTGCGCTTGGTCTTTTTGATTGGCGTCGATCCAGATCGCATCCAAACCAAACGCCGGATCCTTACAAGGCGCGCCTTGCAAAGTACCGAACACCCGGCCGGGATTAATCGCCATTTCTTTCTCGGGCATGATATTGGCTTCGCCGACGCTCACCCCCATCAAGGAAATCCGGTATTCGGTAGGTGACAAATCCAGGTTATCCCGGATGTGCACCGACGGAATCAGAAAGCCCAGTTCTTGCGATAACTTCTTGCGCACACCCTTGATGCGCATCATCAATTGGCCGCCTTGATTTCTATCCACCAGCGGAATCAAGCGGTACCCCACTTCCAGACCAATGGCATCGACCGGCATTACATCGTCCCAGCCTAATTCCTTGATTTCGGTCTTGGCTAGTTGCGGCGGCGAAACGATGCGCTCCATTTCCAGGGCTTTTTCTTCCTCCAACTTGCGGCGTCTATCAATCAAATAGGCCCCACCGACCAATGTCAGTGCTAACAGGATGAACACCAAATTCGGCATGCCGGGGATGATACCCAGGATACCCATCACCGCCGCAGTGACCAACAAAGTACGCGGATCTTCGAACAGCTGTGAACTTAACTGTTTACCAATATCCTGCTTGCTGCCGCGAACCCGCGTCACCACCATCGCCGCGGCCACCGACAACAACAGCGACGGAATCTGCGCCACCAAACCGTCACCGATGGTCAGCAAGACATAAATATTGGCGGCGTCGGCAAAGCTCATGCCGTGCTGCCCCACACCTATCGCCAAGCCGCCTATCATATTCACAAACAAAATGATGATGCCGGCTACCGCGTCGCCACGCACGAATTTACTGGCACCATCCATGGAACCGTAAAAATCGGCTTCGGCGGCCACTTCTTCGCGGCGGGCACGCGCTTCATCTTGGTTGATCAACCCCGAATTCAAATCGGCATCGATAGCCATCTGCTTGCCCGGCATCGCATCCAAGGTAAAACGGGCGCTCACTTCCGCGACCCGTCCGGCACCTTTGGTGACCACCATAAAATTGATGACCACTAAAATCGCAAACACCACGATACCCACCGCAAAATTGCCACCGATGACGAACGAACCGAAAGCTTCGATGACTTTGCCGGCGGCATCTCCGCCCTCATGGCCGCGAATCAATACGACCCGGGTGGACGCCACGTTCAGGGATAGCCGCAACAAGGTTGCGACCAGAATGACGGTAGGAAATGAGGCAAACTCCAGCGGCTTGAGGGTGTAAATCACCACCAACAAGATGATCAGCGAAAACGCGATATTGAAGGTAAAAAACAGATCCAGCACAAACGGCGGCAGCGGCAAAATCAACAACGCCAGCAACATCACGATCAATAGTGGCGCGCCCAAGCCCAAGCCGGTCAGCGCCTTAAGTGAGTTGAGTATTTTCGTAAAATCCATAATTCAGCTCGATACCGGGCTATTGCTTAAAGTCGTCGGGTACTTGCACATCGGTAGGCGGAACCGGTTTGTTCCAGCCGTATTGCGTCGAAGCCCGTAATTGAAAAACATAGGCCAATACTTGAGCGACGGCTAAGAATAAGCCGCGAGGTATTTCCTGATTCAGGTCGGTGGAATAGTATAAAGCTCTTGCTAGCGAAGGCGCTGCGACCAAGGGTACTTGCGAGACCATTGCCAGCTGGCGGATCTGTGCGGCAACTAAATCCGTGCCTTTGGCAACCAGCAAAGGTGCACCATTGCCGTTCTGATCGTATTTTAAGGCTACCGCGAAATGGGTAGGATTGGTGACGATGACGTCGGCACTAGGCACCGCATCCATCATCCGCCGCTGCGCGGCCTCCATCTGCATGCGGCGGATTTTGCCTTTAACTTCCGGATTACCCTCTTGATCCTTAGCCTCGTCCCGAACTTCCTGCTTGGTCATTTTCAGTTGGCGCTGGTGATTCCATAACTGATAAGGGGCATCCAGCATTACCAACAATAAAAAGGTAGCACTCAAAATCACTAAACAGAAGGAAATAATATCGCCGACATGATGGATGGCTTGATCGAGCGGCAAGCGGCTCAAGCCCATGAAATCATCGAAATACAGTTTGAACAAATTCCAGGAGACAATCGCAACCAGTATGGTTTTGATGATGGCCTTGACCAATTCGACCAAGCCTTGAATTCCGATGATTTTTTTTATCCCGGTCAGCGGATTGAGCTTGGAAAACTTCATTTCGAAGGCTTCGCTGGTAAAGTTCCATCCACCCAACATCATAGCCGCCGCCAAATCCGCAACCACCAATACCACCAAAAACGGCAGGATTACCCACAAACCTTCGGCAAACGCTGCCTTCAGATAAATCAGCGGAGTCGCCGGATCGAACACAGCCTCCCGCGACAACTGCAAGGGATGCTTCATCATCTCCAGCATGCTGCGCCACATGCCTTGCCCGAAATAGAAAAACAGCGCCGAACTGGTAATCAACGTTACAAAAGTGTTGAGTTCCTTGGAACGGGGAATCTGGCCTTTTTTACGCGACTCGCTAAGTCGCTTGCCGGTGGGGTCTTCGGTTTTATCTTGACCGGAATCTTCCGCCATTTATTGCAACCTCAATAATGCATGGACCAGCGCGAAGCCGTTGTGCAGCATATCGCTAAAACCTTCCAGCATGGTCGGCAGGCCAATCCAGATTAAGCCCATACCCAGCATGATGGTGATAGGGAAGCCGACGCCGAATATCTGTAGCTGCGGCGCGGCTTTTGACGCCACACCGAAGCTGATGTTGACGAATAACAAGGTCGCCATCACAGGCATAGCCAGTAGCAGGCCGTCAGCAAATATCAGACTGCTCCAACTGATTACTCGCCACACATCGCTCTTATCCATACCCATACTACCAACCGGTAATGTATGGAAGCTTTGCGCCAACATCTCGATCAGCAACAAATGGCCATCCACCGCGAGAAATAACAAGCTGCCGCTAATCACAAATAATTGAGCGATCACCGGCACCTGCACCCCAGTTGCCGGATCGACCATGGATGCAAAGCCCAAACCCATGCTGTAAGCGATAGTCTGTCCGGCAAACAACATGATGGAAAACACCATTTGCAGGATGAAGCCTGTGGTCAGCCCCAAGGCGACTTGCTGTACCGCCACCATAAACCCTTGGTAGCCAAATATTTCAATATCCGGCATCGCCGGCAAAGTTGGCATAATGACCCAGGTAATCAATACGCTGGCGATCAATCTTACTTTGGCCGGCACCGCTTTAACGCTAAAAACCGGCACGGTGATGAACATGGAACTGATGCGAAAGAATGGCCAGACAAACGAAGCAAGATACCTCAGTAACTCGTCTTCGCCGAAGTTCATCCTATTAGCGTGGGGATATCGCGCATCAAATCTTGGAAATAATCAATGAGCATTTGTAACATGCCGGGACCGGCTATCATCAACACGGCGATAATAGTCGCCAGCTTGGGGATAAAGGTCAGAGTCTGTTCTTGAATCGAAGTCGCCGCCTGAAACATGGACACCAGCAAACCGACAACCAAGGAGGCAATCAGGATAGGACCCATTAATTTCAGGGAAATCAATACGGTGTCCTGGGCTATTGCCGAGATGGTTTCCGGTGTCATCATCGGCTTGGCCTATACGTAAAAGCTGGCTGCCAGCATTTCCATCACCATGGTCCAACCGTCCGCCAGCACAAACAACATAATCTTGAACGGCAACGACACGATCATCGGTGACAGCATCATCATACCCATAGACATCAATACACTGGCTACCACTAGATCGATGACCAGAAACGGCAGAAAAATTAGAAAGCCTATCTGAAACGCGGTTTTCAATTCGCTAGTCACATAAGCCGGCACCAACAAGGAAAACGGCACATCTTCCGGTTTGTCAATTTGTTCACGGCCAGAGATACGTACAAAGGTATCCAAATCCGCCTCGCGGGTTTGCTTGAGCATGAACTGCTTGAATGGCTCGGAGGCATTTTGTAAGGCAGTCACTGCGTCAATTTTTTCTTCCATGTACGGCTGCACGGCGGTTTCGTTAACTTTTTCCAACACCGGCATCATAATGAAAATAGTTAGAAATAGAGATAGCCCCAATAACACTTGGTTACTTGGCGCTTGTGCGGCACCTATGGCTTGGCGTAGCAAGCCCAGTACGATCATGATACGAGTAAACGAAGTCATCGATAACAACAATGCCGGCAATAAGGTCAGCATAGTCATCAACGCTAAAATCTGGATGGTAACCGTATAGGTTTCGCCGCCTTTAGGGTTACTGGTAACGGTAATAGCATCTATGCCTACTGCGGCGTAAACAGCTTCCGGTAAAAACAGTAAGCCTATTATCAGGCAGGAAAAAATCAACTTAATCATAGTGCTTACCTTGCATGACCTGCAGCAATTTCTTGGCAAATACGCTGGTTTCCTGCCCGTCTGCGCTATTCATAAACAAGCGCTGGTCGCCTTCAAGCTCAAGCAGTTTATCGATACGCCCGCTACTAACGCCTAACAGTAGCTGTTTTTCACCGACTTTAACCAACACCAATTTTTCACGCATACCCAATGACAATCCGGCCAGCACTGCCAACTGACTTTTACCGACAAAGGCCAAACTGCCGCTTTTACGTAATAGCCACACCGACAGAAAAAATAGCGCCAACACCAATAGCAACGCCAACAGCCATTGTGCGACATCCCCGGAAGTCACCACTTTGGCGGTCTGCCTGGGCAACGTAGCCGCTTCGTCAGCCCATGCAACAGGTGCAATCAATACCGAAATAATTTGGGTAGTCAGGCGAGATACAGACATCAGCCGAGCTTTCTGACTCGTTCCGACGGACTGATAATGTCGGTCAGCCGAATACCAAACTTGTCGTTAACCACCACAACTTCGCCGTGAGCAACTAAAGTACCATTCACCAATACATCCATCGGTTCGCCGGCAAAACGATCCAGCTCTACAACCGAGCCCTGGTTTAGCTGCAATAAATTGCGGATATTAATTTTGGTTCGACCGATCTCCAGCGACACGGTCACCGGCACATCGAGAATGACGTCCAGCTTGACTTCATCGCTGCTGGGACCGTTATTTCTGGATTTTTGCTCGCTAAACTCGGGAAACTCCGCTGCGGCAAAACCTTGCTGAGAGCTCTTTGCGGCGTTTGCTTGTTCCTTCAGTGCATCGCCCCAATCAGCTTCAGCATCAGCTTGCTCGTTCATCGCTGCAGCCCAGTCGTCACCGATTTCGTCGTTTTCACTCATGCTTATCCTTCCCTGCTGTCAAATATTATCCAGCGTCATTTTTTCTGTAATTTCGATGGCGTAGTTACCATCGGAAAGCCCTAATTTGCCCCGAAAAACCGGCACATCCTCAACTTCGAGTAATACGGTTTCCGGCATTTCTATAGGAATCACATCGCCTTTTTTAAGCTCAATCACTTCGCTGATAGACATTTCTTTTTCTATCAGTTTACTGTTGACGACCACTTCGCTACGCATAATTTCAACTCTTAGCGAATCTTGCCAACGGCCATCCACCTCACCCCGGTCGCTGGTTACCGCATCCAGCAATTCTCTGATAGGTTCAATCATGGAGTAAGGCATTGCAATATTGATATCGCCACCGCCGCCCTCCAACTCCACATGGATAGTGGAAATCACCACGATTTCCGAGGGACTGACAATGTTGGCGAACTGAGGATTGACTTCTGAATTGATGTATTCAAAGTCAATATCCATCACGGGTTTCCAGGCTTCGGCTAAATCCTTGAAAATCATGTCGATAATCAGCCGAATAATGCGCATTTCGGTCGGCGTGAATTCCCTGCCCTCAACCTTGTTATAAAACTGACCGCCACCGCCGAAAAAGTTATCGACAGCGGTAAACACCAATCGCGGCTCCATCACGATCAATGCCCGCCCGCGTAAAGGCGACATCCGAATCACATTCAAATTAGTCGGTACGAATAAGCCCTGAATGAATTCAGAAAACTTCTGTACTTGAATCCCGGAAACAGATATTTCCGCAGCACGCCTTAAAAAGTTAAATAACGCTATCCGAAAATGGCGAGCGAAGCGCTCGTTGACCATTTCCAAGGTGGGCATCCGCCCCCGAACAATCCGTTCCTGACTGTTAAAATCATAGACTCTCGCTGTGCCTCGACTGTAGTCTTCATCAGCCCCTGTATCGACGTCGCCGTCGTCCACGCCATGCAGTAGCGCATCGATTTCGTCTTGTGATAATAGATCGGCGGTTGACATTTATTGCATTACAAATTCAGTGAAGTACACATCTTTAACGGTGTTTTTACCGGCCATTTTTTCCAAAACTTTACCAATTTCGGCTTGCATCATGGCTTTTAACTCTTGTTTTCCTTCCAAGGTTTTCGCCTTTTCCGCACCCACCGCACTGATGGCCATCAACAAATTGTTGCGTATCATCGGCTCATGCTTTTTCATCGCATCCTTACTCGCCTCACCTTTCATCAGTATTGTCAGGGATATTCTGATCACTTTTGCGCCGGAGCCGGCGGGAAAATTAACCAATAACGGGCTTGGTAAATCATAATAAACATCAGGCTCAGCGACTTTTTCGTGGCCGGCCTCTTCTTCATGCGCTGCTTCATCCTTGTGCTCCGCCTTGTCGTGCTTGGCATCGCCTTCTTCTTTATGCTCGGCGTCAGCCGGCTTATTCAGAAAGAAATAAGCCCCACCTCCCGCGCCAGCCAAAACCAAGACAACCGCGACGATTATTATGATTATTTTCTTGGAAGACTTCTTACCTTCTTCTTTCCCATGGGCTTCTGCCATTTTCCACCTTTTAAATTTTTACAGCACAATACGCGCCAAAATATTCAAGCTCAATCAGACCACTGTACGAAAATCAGCTGGATTTGATCATACAAGAAAAAACATCGTTTTAGAATAATAGTATAGCCGTCACTGGAAAGCAGTTAGGCAAAAAGCGGAGCTCAGGTATGCACAAAATACCTGGAGGAATTGTAGCTGTTAAGTCAAATTTTTGACTCAGCTTGTGGATGGTTTGCAGAAAGAACTGCAAAGACCTCACGGCCTTTGCAGCTTTATCAAGATATTACAGCGAATTAACTGCGTTTAATTCTTGGAAGGCTTGCTCTAAACGAGTCACCATGCCAACTTGCCCGGCACGTTGCCAAACACGTGGGTCATAGTATTTTTTGTTCGGTTTATCGGCACCTTCCGGGTTACCGATTTGACTTTGCAAATAGCCTTCGTTCTTTTTGTAAAACTCCATCACACCGGCCCAGCTAGCCCATTGAGTATCGGTATCGATGTTCATTTTGACAACACCGTAACTGATGGATTCTTTGATCTCTTCAGGAGAAGAACCTGAACCACCGTGGAAAACGAAGTTCAATGTGTTATGCGGCAAACCGAATTTCTCGGAAACAAATTTTTGAGAATTGTCCAGAATTTTCGGCGTCAATTTAACGTTACCTGGAGAGTAAACGCCATGAACGTTACCGAACGATGCGGCGATAGTGAATCTGTGACTGATTTTGCTCAGTTGCTCGTAAGCGTAAGCAACGTCTTCAGGTTGGGTATACAGCGCAGAATGATCCATACCGCTGTTGTCGACACCGTCTTCCTCACCACCGGTACAACCCAGTTCGATTTCCAGAGTCATACCCATTTTGGACATGCGCTCCAAATACTTACCGCAGATTTCAATGTTTTCTTGCAAACTTTCTTCGGAAAGATCCAGCATGTGCGAGCTGAACAAAGGCTTGCCGGTTGCAGCGAAGAATTTTTCACCTTCATCCAGCATGCCGTCTACCCATGGCAGCAATTTTTTTGCCGCGTGATCTGTATGCAAAATAACAGGTACGCCATACAGTTCCGCCATGCGGTGAACATGGTGAGCACCGGAAATGGCGCCAACGATAGAGCAACCTTGGCCTTCCAGTTTCAGACCTTTACCAGCAACGAATGCGGCGCCGCCATTAGAAAATTGAATGACGACAGGTGACTTGGCTTTTGCTGCCGCTTCCAATACCGAGTTAATGGTATCGGTGCTGATGACGTTTACAGCCGGCAACGCAAAATTATTTTCTTTGCAGATAGCAAAGATTTTTTGTACATCTTCACCGGTGACAACACCCGGCTTAACAACATCAAATATTTTTTGTGGCATAAATTTTATCCTGTTAATAACAAATCAAGGCCGCGTACTCGATTCGGCGGCCTTGCAAATCTTAAACAACCGAGTGCCTGCACTCGGCGGCTAGACCAAGATTAGGCTTCCAAGGCAGCCAAACGGTCCGACAACAATTTTTCCAGTGCTTCCAGCGCTTTGGCGAAACCATCGATACCTTCGGCCAATTTTTCTTTAGCCATCCGGTTTTCTTCATGCATGCGGTCAAAAGTGGCTTTGTCGACTGAAATTTTTTCGATTGAAGCTGTTGCTGCTTTGGCAGGATCCAGTTTGCGCGGCAAGTCACCCTCAACGGATTGCAACTCTGCCAATAAAGACGGCGCGATGGTCAACAAATCGCAGCCCGCCAATTCGGTGATCTCGCCGATGTTACGGAAGCTGGCGCCCATGACTTCGGTTTTGTAGCCGAATTTTTTGTAGTAGTTATAGACTTCGGTCACTGACAATACACCTGGATCTTCAGCAGGCGCATAAGAATCACGGCCTGTGTCTTTTTTATACCAGTCTAAGATACGGCCAACGAATGGTGAAATCAGTGTGATACCGTTTTCCGCACAAGCAATCGCTTGGTGCAAACCGAACAACAATGTCAGGTTGGTGTGAATACCTTCTTTTTCCAATACGGCGGCAGCTTGAATGCCTTCCCAGGTAGCAGCGATTTTAATTAAAACGCGCTCTTTGGAAATGCCTGCAGCTTCGTATTGAGCGATCAAGTCGCGACCTTTAGCGATGGTGGCTTCGGTATCGTAAGACAAACGCGCATCGACTTCAGTCGATACACGACCTTCGACGATTTCCAGAATTTTCAAGCCAAAAGACACGGCCAAACGATCAAATGCCAGGGTCACAACTTCTGCAGCCGAAGCAGCGGCACCCAATGTTGCTCTTGCACCTTTCAAAGTATCGTCAACAATTCCTTGATATTGCGGCATTTGTGCAGCAGCGGTGATCAAAGAGGGATTGGTGGTTGCATCGCGCGGTTTGAAAGTTTCGATCGCTTGAATATCACCGGTATCGGCGACAACCACAGTTATTTCACGGAGTTGTTCGAGTAAATTTTTTGCCATAGGATTATCCTCAGATGTGTTGTTAATTTTTCCCCCTCGTTTGAACCGAGCTTTACAAGCAAAAGATGTTCAGCAATTCTTGCAGGAGATTGATTTGCAAAAGAGTCCCTGGTGATGAAACTCTATTTTTAGCTATATTGATAAGACTGAATCGCCACTTGGCATATATTCAAAGCCGAAACACACGCTTTAAAACATACGAAGTGGCGATCATTTAAATCTACCGGTTCAGAGTTAACGCTTAACCCTTAAGTTCCAGCAATCAGCATCAGGAATCAGATGCTATTAAGCTTTATCACGTAAATACTTTTCCACGCCAGTCGCTTTCGCAGCGGCAGCTTCCCGATCTCTTACGATTTGCTTTGCCATGTATTTGGCAACACCGGTAGCAGGATTGGAATCTTGTTTTTCCAAGTATTTGGCAACGCCGGTTTTATTCGCACCCATTTTTTCCAGATACTTTTCAACGCCGGTTGCGCCAGATGAAACTTGGTAATCATCAGCTGAAGAACCTTTGGCACTTTTAGGCGATTTTTTGTTGTAGATAAAAAATCCGGCTACAGCCAACAAAATTAAACCAATGTAGGAAAAATCAGAGGACGCAGCCTTTTCTGTTTGTATCACATCTACCGCTGCTTCCGCAGAAGTTGTGGAGGCAGCAGATGACGAACTTGACGATTTGGCCGCAGTTGGTGCTGCAGAGCTGTGCTTGTAGTCAGCATCGCTATATAACACTTTAGGTTGAAAATTCGTCGCTGGGAAAGCTGGATCCGCTTCAACTTCTTTTACAGCTGGTTTCGCTGCAGGTGCTGTGGCAGCCGCAGGGGCAGCTTTGCTGTCGTTATATTCAGGATTGGTATAGAGTACCTTTGGCTGATAATCAGCCGCCGGATAATCCGATCCCGCCATAGCTAAGGAACTGGTCAGCATTAGAGCTGCCATCACGCCTTTCGTTAATTCATTTCTTTTCACGTCTATCACCTATGCTGTTAGAAACGTGAGGCTTCGATCATTTAATCCAAACCTCACCTAAGTTTACAAAATTAAAGAACGGCTTCCACATTAGCGACGACATTGTCCACGGTAAAGCCGAACTCTTTGAAGAGCTGACCTGCCGGGGCCGATTCGCCGAAACGGTCCAATCCTACGACTCTACCCGCGCTGCCGGCGTATTTCCACCAGCTGTCGGTTACTCCCGCTTCTACTACCACGCGCTGGGTCACGCTTGGCGGCAATACGCTGTCTTTGTAAGCTTGATCTTGCGCTTCGAAGACGTTGGTAGACGGTAGTGACACCACGCGGATTTTTTTGCCTTTCGCGCTCAATGCGTCAGCGGCTTTCAACGCCAATTCCACTTCGGAACCGGTGGCAATGATGATCGCGTCCGGCGCGCCGTCGCTGTCTTTCAGGATGTAGCCCCCTTTGCTGATCGCGTCAATTTGTGCGGCGGTGCGAGGCACGTGCGGCAGGTTTTGACGAGAGAAGATCAGGGTGCTCGGTCCATCTTGACGTTCGATAGCGGCTTTCCAGCAAACGGCCGACTCGACGGCGTCGCAAGGACGCCAGACGTGCATGTTGGGAATCATGCGCAGGGTGGCGGTTTGTTCGACCGGTTGGTGGGTCGGGCCGTCTTCGCCCAGACCAATGGAGTCGTGGGTGTAAACGAAGATGGTCGGGATTTTCATCAACGCGGCCATGCGCAGGGCGTTACGGGCGTATTCCGAGAACATCAGGAAGGTGGCGCCGTAGGGTTTGAAGCCGCCGTGCAGGGTGATGCCGTTCATGATGGCGGACATACCGAATTCACGCACACCGTAGTAGGCGTAGTTGCCGTCGAAGCCCGGTTGGTTGACGTCTTTGCAGCCGGACCACAGGGTCAGGTTGGAGCCCGCCAAGTCGGCAGAGCCGCCCAGCAGTTCGGGCAACAAGGGGCCAAAGCCGTTCAAGGTGTTTTGTGAGGCTTTGCGGCTGGCGATGGTTTCGCCTTTGGCATCCACCGCAGCGATAAACGCTTTGGATTTTTCAGCCCAATCGGCAGGCAGTTGGTTTTTGATCACGCGACGTTCAAATTCGGCCGCGAGTTCAGGATGTGCGGCTTTGTAAGCGGCAAATTTGGCGTTCCAGGCGCTTTCCAGCGTGGCGCCTTTGGCGTTGGCATCCCAACCGGCTTTGATGTCAGCAGGAATGTCGAACGGCGCATGCGGCCAACCCAGGTTTTCACGGGTCAAGGCAATTTCAGCTTCACCTAAGGCTGCACCATGGCATTCTTCTTTGCCTTGTTTGTTCGGCGAACCGAAGCCGATGGTGGTTTGGCAGCAGATGATAGAAGGCTTGTCGGTGACTTTTTTGGCTTCTTCAATCGCGGCTTTGACGGCGTCGGGGTTGTGGCCGTCGACTTTAGGAATGACATGCCAGCCGTAGGCTTCAAAGCGTTTCGGAGTGTCGTCGAGGAACCAGCCGGCAACGTTGCCATGACCACGGACTTCGCCGTCGATGGAGATGTTGTTGTCGTCGTAGAAGGCGATCAGTTTACCCAGTTTCATGGAGCCGGCCAGGGAGCAGGCTTCGTGGGAGATACCTTCCATCAAGCAACCGTCACCCAGGAATACGTAGGTGTGGTGGTCGACGATGTCGTGACCGGGACGGTTGAATTGGCCGGCCAGGGTGCGTTCGGCCAAGGCGAAACCGACGGCATTGGTGATGCCTTGTCCCAAGGGCCCTGTGGTGGTTTCCACACCTTCGGTGTAACCGTATTCAGGGTGTCCTGGGGTTTGCGAGTGCAGTTGGCGGAACTGTTTCAGTTCTTCGATCGGCAGGTTGTAGCCAGCCAAGTGCAGCAAGGAATAAATCAGCATGGAGCCGTGACCGTTGGACAGGATGAAGCGGTCGCGGTTGGGCCATTTAGGGTTGCTGGGGTTGTGTTGCAGAAAATCGTTCCACAATACTTCTGCGATGTCGGCCATCCCCATCGGGGCACCGGGGTGCCCGGAGTTGGCTTTCTGTACGGCGTCCATGCTAAGTGCGCGGATGGCGTTCGCTAAGTCTCGGCGCGAAGGCATGTTGGTCTCCTTTTTATTTTGTTATTTTAGTTGCGACATTCGATTACTCAAACATCACTCTGGCTGAGGCTGGTAAATACAAGGAAGACCAAAACCACACTCTCGTTCATTCAGACTGCTGGAATCGGTATCGCCTTGACACCCGAATGTAATGTAAAAAACCCGTGACCGAATTGCTCCGGCCACAGGTTTACACGCTAAGTTATTCCAAATTGGCGTGTCTTGATCTCATTTCTTCTTCTGCAATACCTTTGTCATGGATTACATGCGAAATTGTCGCTTCCAGGAAAAACAAGGTAGATAATTCAAACACAGTACCCATAGGCATGCCTTTGACTTTACCGTATTGTTCTGATCTGCCGATTTGCAAAGTGACATCAGCCATGTCGCCAATCGTTGAATCGTCCTTAGCCGAAATCAACACAATCTTTGCGCCGACTTCTTTGGCTTTTTTGGTAAAGGCAATCAACTGCTCGGTTTCACCGGAGCCGGAAATAATGATCAACAAATCGCCAGCTTTGATGCTTGGCGTAACAATTTCACCCACAACGCTAACGTCGTAGCCGCCATGCATCAAACGCATGGCAAAGAAATTGCCGACTAGCTTTGAACGGCCAGCGCCCGATATAAAAATGCGCTTAGCCTGATCCAGCATGTCCACCAAGGTTTTGTCATGCGAATCGGGTGTCGCTTCCAGAATCCCTGAGATTTTGTCAATAATTAACTGCTGATGCATGACTTATACCGCCGCCGCATCAACCAATTCACGGATTTCACGAGCTGCTTCAGCAGGTGAAGGAGCACCGTAGATAGCTGCACCAACAACGATGATATTAGCGCCAGCTTCAACGACTTGTTGTACAGTCGCTTGTTTGATACCGCCAGCAACAGAGATACGCACATTCAGACCCAAACGAGCGATATCGTTCAAATCGGTGAAAGGTGTATGACCGGCTGCTTGCGCGTCCAGACCAGTGTGAATACCAACGATTTGCGCGCCCAATTTGACAGACTCTCTTGCGCAGT
Organism: Methylomonas sp. PHL2-19; assembly: GCF_059331595.1. NCBI lineage: Bacteria > Pseudomonadati > Pseudomonadota > Gammaproteobacteria > Methylococcales > Methylococcaceae > Methylomonas > Methylomonas sp. PHL2-19. The sequence goes on along the minus strand of NZ_CP196839.1, from coordinate 990,068 downwards.
CTGCTTTATCGGCCACGTTGATCAAGTCGATTTGAGTTTCAGCGCCGTGTTTTTTCGCAGCTTTGATAACGCCAGCGATAGTGGCCAAACCGGATACGCCCAATACGGTGCAGATGTCCGCGCCAGCAGCATAGAAAGCACCCGCTTCGTATTCGCCTGCGTCCATGGTTTTCAGGTCAACCAACAACAATTTGTCAGGGTAACGTTGTCTCAGTTCTTTAACCAGGTTGATACCGTTGTATTTAATGCAAGGAGTGCCGATTTCAAAAATATCGACATAGGGTGCTACTTGATCTGCCAACGCAACGGTTTGGTTGAAATCCAGTGAATCCAACGCCATTTGAATTAATGGTCTTGCCATGTGATGTGCTCCGAAAGTTTTAATTTTTAGTAATAGCCGATTCTTGCAAATTGCCACAACCCGCTAGGCTTGTCACGTACGTGTGATGCATTTGTAACTGTAAGGTAGAAATGGGATATATGTCAATGCTTAGCAACTGCGCGCAGCCTACAGGTTATGCGAACAAATTGTTACTAGACAAGTCCGCGGCGTAAGCTTAGGCTGAACAAAACCGCAGGCAAACCGAGCAAAATTCAATTTCAATTTTAGGATTCATCGCTTACGAACTGATAAATCTGGATATTTTTTTGGCTAATTGTCTATCCTCGCCGCAATAACACAGCATCCTTTAGCCTGATCACCAGCTCTCGACACCCAAATCGCAGCATTTTGCCTGCCATCGAAAAGATGAAAAAGTCATACCTCGATCTAATAACAACCGGAGAGGAACAGCTTGAAACGTCTCTTTTTTGCCTTATGGCCGGAACAAAACGCCAGGCAACAATGCGCGGCTTTAATCAGCCAACTAAACCGAACCGGAAAACCCGTTAAGGAAGCAAACTTACATGTCACCGTGTTGTTTTTAGGGAGAATTTCTGCAGAACAACAGGCCATAATCACCAGGGAGGCAGGAAAACTGCCAACACCGCTGATAACGTTAAATTTTGACCACCTGAGTTTCTGGAAAAAACCTGCCGTGCTATGCCTGACCGCCAGCCAATTCGATCAAAGCGTGTCGACATTAAACGAAAACTTGGCCCGCATAGCCAAACAACAAGGGATACCCATCGAAAACAGACTATTCAAGCCGCATGTCACTTTAGTTAAAAAGGCTAGTTCGGCAATCGATTTCGATTTCGCCCCCATACTTTGGCAATCAATAGGATTCTGCTTGGTAGAATCCTGCTCAGGTCCGGATGGCGTTGAATATCGAATTATCCAACGCTGGCCGGCAATTTAGCACCTCAAAACAGGAGACTGATCATGCCCTTTTTAAAATTGAACACCAACTCAGTGCTCGATACAGAACTGAAATCAAAATTGTTAGACGAACTATCACAACTGGTATCCAAAGAGACCGGCAAACCGGAGCGCTACGTCATGATTAGCATTGAGCAAAACGACGCCATGCTGTTTGCCGGCAGCACTACCCACTTGGCATATCTGGAATGCAAGAGCATTGGCCTGAGCAGTAGCCAAGCCAAAAACTTGTCTGCATCGATATGCCAATTGCTCAATACCCGGCTTTCAATCCCTCAGGATCGGATTTATATCGAATTCAGTAACTGTCCGGCTGATTTTTGGGGCTGGAACGGCTCGACATTTGGCTAAACTACCCGGACGTCGAATAAATACGATTCAGACAAAACAGACTCAATGAGTTGGCGCACCAAGCCCAAGCGCGCCAACTCAGTCGCCTTATTTTGATTTTTTAGGTTCTTGGGGCTTTTCCGGTTTCTCTGGCTTAGCAATTTTTTCAGCAGCAGCGGGAGCAGAATCCCCAAACAGAATATTCTTCTCATTCTGTTGGACGGTTTTCTCTCCAATTCCAGACACATTTTCCAGATCTTTCAATGTCTTAAAATCGCCATGCTCCTTACGGTATTGAACCACCGCCTCGGCCTTCTTCGGACCTATCCCGGTCAAAGCTTTGGAAATGGTTTCGGCATCGGCTTGGTTGATATTGATTGGCTCAGCAAATACGGCAAAAGAATACAGCATAAAAAGTACAAATAACTTTTTCATGGATTTTCTCCGATTGGATTTTAGGGCTGCCTGGACTAATCAGCACACACTAATCGGCTGACTTTTCAAGCTAGCCAATCTTAGCCTGTTCTTTAAATTTTACAATTCAAAAACAAAAATCCACTGATTAATCGGCGCTAGCCACAATCACAGCCCGAACCGGCGCCGGCAAGCCTTCACAAGTTAAATCCGGAGAATGCGGATCCAAAAATTCCGCCAAAGAATGAAACCGCATCCATTCGGTACTGCGCTGCTCCTCGACAGAAGTTTTGGAAACATCCGCTAGGCGAATATTTTTAAACCCGCAGCGGCGCATCCATAACATCAAAGCTGCGCAGCTCGGTAAAAACCACACATTGCGCATTTGCGCATAACGCCCCTCAGGCACCAAGACATGCTGCGCGTCCCCTTCAACAACCAGAGTCTCCAAAATCAATTCACCGCCAGCCCGCAAACAGCCCCTTAATTCCAGCAAATGATCGATGGGTGAGCGGCGGTGATACAACACCCCCATCGAAAACACCGTATCGAATAGCCCCATGTTGGGCGGCACATCTTCTATCCCCAGCGGCAACAGATAAATCGGCGCCTCACCGTGCAGCTTTCGGATAGCCTGGAACTGCATTACGCTGAGCAATGTCGGATCAATGCCAACCACCAATCGCGCTCCCGCACCGAGCATGCGCCAACAATGATAGCCGTTGCCGCAACCAACATCCAAAACCAAGCGATTTCGTAGCGGTGCGATCTGGTCTTTCACCCTGTCCCATTTCCAATCCGAACGCCATTCGGTATCGATGTCAATGTCGAAGATCCGATAAGGTCCTTTTCGCCAAGGATGCAACTGCATCAACTGTTCGCGCAAACCGGCCCGCATCTCATCGGAAATATCCTCTGCCTGACCTACTCTGACACTCTCCAACAAATCGACACTCGACGGCATCAAATCCGGCAAATCCTCTACCACCTGTTGCCAGCGCTTCAGATCGCCATGCGACGAATCCGCAAAAGCCGCCGCCAATTGCTCAGGCAAACGGTTTACCCAAACTTCGTCGCCGGCCGCCGCCAATGCTTGATAAAGACCTTGGTATAGCTTCATTTCAATGCAATCATCGAAGCGAAGTTGAAATACTGAAACCAAACTTCCGCGCTGGCGAAACCCGCCAACTTCAAGCGCTGTTGATGCGCGATAAAGGTTTCCGGAATCAGCACATTCTCCAAAGCGCTGCGCTTTTGGCTGATTTCCAGTTCGCTATAGCCTTGGGCTTTTTTAAATAAATGATGCATATCAATCTGCACAGCCTGCTGTCTAACATCATCGAACGCCAGCTTTTCGGACAAAATCAAAATCCCGCCCGGTAACAAACCTTGATAGATCGTGGTCAAAAAAGCCTGCCGATCAGCCAGCGGAATAAACTGCAGCGTAAAATTCAGCACCACTACAGAGGCATTACTAATCGCAATATCGCGAACATCGGCACATAAAATTTCTATCTCGGCCCCACCGGATGCAACGGCCAGATTTTGCCGGCATTGCTCGACCATTGCAGCCGAACAATCCACGGCAACGATTCGGCAATTGTTAGTCGTGATTTGCTGATGCATAGCCAAGGTCGCCGCCCCCAACGAGCAGCCCAAGTCGTAGCAAACGCTATCTTGCTTGGCAAAACGCGCCGCCAATAGACCGATAGCCGAGATAATCGTGCTGTACCCGGGCACTGAGCGCTGGATCATGTCGGGAAAGACTTTGACGACAGTTTCGTCGAAAGCAAATGCGTTGATTTCGCCTAGCGGACTGGCGTACAGAGAGTCTTTAGCGGATTGCATACTGATGGTCATTCCCGGCTGCCCCTAAACGGCACACCCGGGAACACTAAGAGAGGGAAAAGCTTATGAATTATTTTTGCTGTTTAATGCTTCGGTATTGCGTTTAGCCAATTGGTTGATGACCTCTTGCAACGAACCGGTGCGCTCCACTTCGTTTTTGAAGCTAGTACGATAGTTGGTCACCAAACTGACGCCTTCGATCATGATGTCGTAAGCTTTCCATTGGCCTTTGACGTTCAGCATCCGATAGTTAACAGCGATAGGCTGCAAACCGGGTTGCAGCACTTCGGTTTTAATCAGGACTTTTCTTTCGTCTTCTTCCGGGGTGATCGGCAAAAACCGTACAGACCAGTCTTTAAACTCAAAGAAGGCTCGAGAGTAGGTTCTGATCAACAACACTTGAAACTCCTTTTTAAAGCTCTCCTTTTCCGCCGGCGAAGCATCTTTCCACATTTTTCCCAGCACCAGCGACGAAATCAGATCGAAATCCACATTCGGATAGATCACTTCCTGGACAAAGGCATTGATTTTTTGGAAATCATGCGGAAAGGCAGGATCCTGTAAGCGTTGCTTCAACTTGTTGGACGCATCCTCAATGGTGCGTTGCGGCTCGCTCAAATCGGCCGCGCTAGCGGGCAAGGACAAAAACATGCCGGCAAACAAGCTAAAAACCACAACAAATATAAAATGCATATGACGTTTGATATTCATAAAAACCATCTCAAAAAGGTATCGCCGGCTAATTTCAACCGCCTTCATTCGATACACTGCTAAAATAAAGGCCGAAGCGCTAACCCGGCTCCAGATTCCAGCCAGCCCATCGGGCCAGCGAGTACCCTATTATATTACTATGGAAGAGATGTCACACCCTAACGACTTTTTCCCGGCCACCCGGATGCGTCGCATGCGTTATCAGGCCTTTTCAAGGCGGCTGATGCGGGAAAATCGCTTAAGCAGCGACGACTTAATCTGCCCGCTATTTGTTATCGAGGGCAATAACAAACAAGAAGCCGTCACTTCCATGCCGGGCGTCAACCGATTATCCATCGACCTGGTGCTGCGCGAAGCCGAAACCTTATTAAATCTGGGCGTACCCGCCATTGCCCTATTCCCGGTAACGGATCCGAACAAAAAATCGTTAAGTGCGGAAGAAGCTTACAACCCTGACGGCTTGGCACAACGCTGCGTTCGGGCCTTGAAAGGCGCCCTACCGGAGCTCGGGATCATCACCGACGTCGCCTTAGACCCTTTTACCTCGCACGGTCAGGATGGATTGCTGAATGATCAAGGTTATGTCGTCAACGACGAAACCGTCGAAGTCCTTTGCAAACAGGCCTTGTCGCATGCCGAAGCCGGCGCCGACATCGTCGCCCCTTCCGACATGATGGACGGCCGCATCGGTGCGATCAGAGCCGTGTTGGAATCTCATGGCCATACCAACACCCGAATATTGGCCTATTCCGCCAAATACGCCTCCAGTTTCTACGGCCCGTTCCGCGATGCGGTCGGCTCGGCCGGTAATCTGGGCGGCGGGAATAAATACAGTTATCAAATGGACCCGGCCAATTCCGATGAAGCCTTGCGGGAAATTGCGCTGGATTTACGCGAAGGCGCCGATATGATCATGGTCAAACCCGGCATGCCCTATCTGGACATCATCCGCCGCGCCAAGGACCAATTCGGTGTACCGACCTTTGCTTATCAGGTCAGCGGCGAATATGCGATGCTGAAAGCCGCGTCGCAAAACGGCTGGCTGGACGAACAACAGGTGGTGATGGAATCCCTACTGGCATTTAAGCGCGCCGGCTGCGACGCGATACTGACTTATTACGCTAAATCCGCTGCCCAGTGGCTAAAACAACCATAACAACCAGACAAACGGACCCGGCATGAACGAAGACTTTGATTTTGATGACAGTCATTCGACTGACGATCCGCCCCAACAGCGCCGACGTTACTTCGGCCTGGAACAGGCGGTATTTATTCTGCTGGTCGTTTTATCGCTGACCGGCATCGCTATTACCGAATTCAACCCGCACGACGGCTATGGTTATTGGCTATTCATGGTGATCGTGTTTGGCATGCTGTCGATTTTCGTCTCCTGGCTACAAACCCGAACCAACGACAACGACTTTGGCGACATCGTCAAGGCCCAAGGGCTGCATTGGCTGCATACGCTGGTTGTGGTGATAGCCGCCGCATTGCTTAACAAATCCGAGCAGTTATCCGACAGAAGCGCCAGCCTGGTTATCTTGCTGATCCTGGCCTTAGCCACCCTGCTGGATGGCATCCGCATCGGCTGGCAATACAGCCTACTCGGTTTTTTCCTGGCAACCTGCGCGCTGATCGTGGCTTATTTCGAGAACTTTATGCCCATCAGTATAGGGCTGGGAGTGCTGGTGATAGCCTGCACTTTCCTCTGGGAATATTGGCGCAGCAAATACAGTACCGATGATGAAAATTGATAATTACGCGGTATTCGGCCAACCGATCAGCCACAGTAAATCACCGCGTATCCATAAATTATTTGCCGAACAAACCGGTCAACTGATGGACTATAGGGCCCAAGAGGTGCCTGCGGAAACTTTTGCCGCGGCTACCAGCCGTTTTTTTGCCGATGGCGGCAAAGGCCTGAATTGCACCGTCCCGCTCAAGGAACTGGCCTGGCAATATGCCGACCAACTGACGGAACGCGCTCGTCAAGCAAAAGCCGTCAACACCTTATTCCGCCAAGCGGACGACATCATTTTGGGCGACAACACCGACGGCATCGGCTTGCTTAACGACTTAACCATAAACCATGGCATCACACTGAAGGATGCCGAGATTTTGATTCTAGGGGCTGGAGGAGCCACACGCGGCATCGTCCCTCCCCTACTGGAACAGCAGCCGTCGGGATTGGTCATCGTCAATCGCAATGTGAGCAAAGCCCACGCAATTGCCGAGGATTTCGCGGCACTAGGCGCGGTGCATGCTTGCGATTACGCTAATCTTAAAGATCGCCAATTTGATTTGATCATCAACGCCACGTCGGCCAGCCTCAGCGGCGATTTACCACCTTTGCCGGCCGCACTATTGAAAGCCGGCGGCAGTTGCTACGACTTGGCTTACGCCAACCAAGCCACCGCATTTGTGACATGGGGCTTGGCGAATAAGGCCGCGCACAGCCTGGACGGCTTGGGCATGTTGGTAGAGCAGGCCGCCGAAGCGTTCTTTATTTGGCGAGGCGTGCGTCCACAAACCTCGCCGGTGATTGGCCTGCTAAACGCCGAAAGAGCATTAAACAACACGAACGGATGAAATTATTGACCGGGGCGATGTCCATGGTAACAATCTCCCCAAACCGCCCGCCATTAACGTTTACTGGAATACTATGAGTGGAATTAGAGCTTTTTTTGAAAAATCCCATGCTAAAGGCAAACCGCAGCGCGGAGGGCAACGCATTACGCCGGAAACTCTAAAACAGTTATTCCCCATCAGGAATTTAAGCGACGAGATATTACAAACTTTCGCCACTGAAAATCACGTCGAAACCCTGGCAGCCGGCAACACCTTGTTCAGCGTCAATCAACAGGCGACTTGCGCAATGTATTTGTTGCGCGGCACGGTGATTTTGGCCGATCACAACGGCAAAAGCTATGAAATATCGGCAGGCAGCGCACAAGCGAAATTCCCGATATGCAGCGGTATTAAGCACACCGCCACCGCCACCGCAAAAACCGAGATAGACCTGTTGCGGGTATCCCTGAAAATCATGCTGACGCCCAGCCGCCAAGACCACGGCAAATTATCTATTCCGGAAGAATTGCATCACAACCGGCTATTGAGCTTATTCGTCGAACATTTCGAAAATAACGACCACGAGATAGAAATCCCCTCATTACCCGAAGTGGCGATCAATTTGCGCAAAGCCATCCAAAGAGATGTCAACATCGACGAAGCCGTCAAGATTATCCAGCTTGACCCTGCCATCTCCGCAAAATTGATCGAAGTCGCCAATTGCCCGTTATACCTAACCAACGTGCCCGCGAAAAACTGCAAAGACGCGGTGGTGCGTATCGGCTTAAACGCCACACGCAACCTGGTAACGGCGCTGAGTATGAAGCAGATTTTCAAAAGCAAATCGCCGCTGATTAAAAATCATTTGGAAGATCTGTGGAAGCAAAGCCTTTATCTGTCCGGCCTCTGCCATGTACTGGCCAGCCACAGCATGCAGCAAAATCCGGAAAATGCCTTACTGGCCGGACTGGTCTGCGACATCGGCGTAATTCCCTTTCTAAGTTTTACCGCCAACTTACCACCCGAATACCATAATGACGCCGAAATCCTGGAAGCCATGCCCATCATCAAAGGCCCGGTCGGCGCCGTAGTGTTGAAGGAATGGGATTTTGCCGAAGAGTTCATCGACGTAGCCAAATCGTCCAGCGACTGGTTTCAAAACAGCGGCGATACCTTGACGGTGACCGATATAGTGGTCCTGTCCAGACTCCATGCCCTGATCGGCAAAACAGCGACCGCCGATTTGCCGGCGATTACCGCCATTCCGGCGGCGGCCAAATTGAAAAACTTCTCTTTGTCTCCGGAAAATACGCTGGCCATCCTGCACGATGCCAAAACTAAAATTCACGAAGCTTTGAGCATCTTTTCCTCCTAGCCGCATGATCTGGAAATTTTTAAAAAAATCCCCGGACAAAACGCCGACAGAGAGCAACCCCACTCCAGCAGCCGTCAACCAACTGCCCTTGAGCTATCTGCAAAAGCTCATCCCGCTGGGGGACTTACCGGCGGCGGACTTGCTGGCGATACCGGTGACCATGCGAAACTTTAACCCCGGCGACATCATATTTAACCGCGGCGCCGAGGCGGAACAATTAAGCTATCTCTACACTGGCAACGTCTATCTGGAAGCGAATAATGGCGCCGGTTATACGGTCGAAGCCGACACCTTTAAAGCCTGTTATCCTCTGGCAACATCCGGCGAACACGCCTTCAGCGCGATAGCCAAATCGCCTACCCAAGTCATCTACATGCCGCTGTCCAACTTGCAGCACAGCAGCAAACCCGTCAACAATCCGCTGATCAACCCGAAGAGCATTCCGCCCCAGCTGCGAAACAGCTTTTTTTTCGATAGCTTTTGCGATGCGTTCAGAGCCGACAACCTGCATGTTCCCAGCCTGCCGGATGTTGCCTTGCGCTTGCGTAGCGCCTTGCAAAAGGACATCAGCATCGCCGATGCGGTGAAGATTTTAAACCTGGACCCGGTTATATCCTCCAAACTGATTCAAGTCGCAAATAGCCCGATCTACCGCGGCAGCAACCCCATCACCAGCAGCCATGATGCCGTGAATCGGCTAGGATTTAAAACCACGCAAAACCTGGTTACCAGCATCAGCCTGCACCAGCTGTTCAGAAGCCGCAACCGGCAACTGAACAACATTATTCAGACACTTTGGAAACAAAGCATCCAGATTGCCAGCCTCAGCCACACGCTGGCCGGACTGACCCGAAAAGTAAACGCCGACGAAGCTTTACTAGCCGGGCTCATTCACAACATCGGCGCCTTACCGATTGTCACCTTTGCCGAAAGCATGGACATGTCGCGCTATACCGAAGAAGAATTACAGGCTAGCATCGCCTGCCTGCAAGGTTTGTTGGGCACCCATATTTTGAAAAAATGGCATTTCCCCGATAGTTTCCAGCAAATTCCCGTCAATACCACAAATTGGTACTTTGACGACGGCCAGGGCCTGCAACTCTATGACGTTGTGCTGTTAGCTAAATTTCACAGCCAACTCGGCGGCACCAATACCCAGAAACTGCCGCCACTCAACACCTTGCCTGCCTTTCAAAAACTGGACGATAGCGCACTGACGCCGGATATGTCTCTGAAGGCATTACAGGATGCAAAACAACAAATTGCCGAGGCCATCAACTTTTTCAGGACATAAGATGAATTGGTTTTCCAAGCTACTGGAAAAAAACACCACCGCCAACAAACCAAGCCGGAAAGCCTTGCCGTCTGGCGCAGAACCCCGGAGTAGCCTACCAACCGACAACTCAGTATCCAAACCCAGCAGCACTCATCAGCAAGCGCTTAGCGTCGCACAGCTGAAAAAATTCGCACCCTTACGCGATCTTGATGACGCCGCCTTAAGCTCATTACCGCATCTCAGCTTGGCCTACGCCAAAGGGGCAATTCTTTTTACCCTGGGGCAACCGACCAACAGCGTACTGTATTTGTTGGCAGGACAACTATCGATGCAACCGGATAGCGATAGCCGTTATCAAATCGACGCCGATTCCACGCTAGCCAATCTGCCGCTGAACAGCGGTAGCCGTTGCGGCGCTACCGCCACGGCGCTCAGCGATGTGCGTATTTTGGAAATCCCTATCCAACTCAACCGTTTATGGACAGATAAAAGTCAGGAAAGCGCCAATTGCGTGGAACTGCTCGATATTCAACTGCCGGAGCCGATCAACGGCAGCCGCTTTTTCAACAGCTTCGCCCAAGCCTATCGGGAAAACAAACTGCGCCTGCCTTCCTTACCGGATGTCGCCCTGAAACTAAAAGATGCGGTGCAAAAAGACATCGGCATCCGCGGGGCCGCAGAGATTATTCAGCTGGACCCGCCTATCGTGGCGAAATTAATCCAGGTGGCGAACAGCCCCTTATATGCCACGGAAATACCGATCAACAATTGCCATGACGCGGTAGCTCGCATCGGCCTGAATGCGACGCGGAATTTGGTGATGGGCATCAGCATGAAACAATTATTCAGTTGCACCGACCCGGAACTCATGAAAGGCATGCAGGCCTTATGGAAAAACAGCCTGTATGTCTCAAGTTTAAGCTTTGTCTTGGCCCAGGAGTGCAGCAACATCAACCCGGAGGACGCCCTGCTGGGCGGCTTGATTGCCGACATCGGCGCGATTCCCTTACTGCATTTTGCCGAACAATTTCCCGACGGCGGCCCCAGCTTTCAGGAACTAAAAACCGCACTGCCCTATTTACGCGGCCCGGTCGGCGTACTGATGCTGCACACGCTGGGTTTTCCCGAACAACTGGGCAACGTTCCGCATCAAGCAGAAAACTGGCTGTACGACAGCGGCCCTGAACTAACGATGACCGACATCGTCATCCTCGCCAAATTACACAGCTATTTCGGTTCCGGCAATGCCCGAGATCTGCCTTATATCAACTCGATTCCGTCTTACAGCAAACTAAATCACGGTAAACTCAACCCTGATTTTTCCTTGATGGTGTTGAAAAAAGCCCAAAATCGGGTCAACGCCGCCATGCATTTATTATCCTAATTTTCCCGATATTCATATCAGACTGGCTACCGACATGACCAATCCTTTGCTCGAAAACACCGAACTACCGCAATTTTCTAAAATCCTGCCCGAACACGTGGAGCCGGCCATCAGCCAGTTACTCACCGAAGCCCGGCAAACCATAGACCGGCAACTGCAAGCCGGCGGTCCCTACACCTGGCAAAACCTGATCGAACCGATCGAAGCCGCCGAAGACCGCTTGAACAAGGCTTGGTCGCCGGTCAGCCACATGAATTCGGTAGTCAACAGCGAAGCGATGCGCGATGCCTACAATGCCTGCCTCGGCAAACTCAGCGAATATGCCACAGAAACCGGCCAAAACCGCGCCTTGTACGAGGCCTACCAAGCCATACACGACAGCGCGGACTTTGCCAAGCTCGACCGCGCCCAACAAAAAATCGTCAACAACGCCCTGCGCGACTTTCATTTGTCCGGCGTGGATTTGCCGCCCGAACAACAGGCGCGTTATAAAGAAATCAACCAGCAATTATCGAAACTAGCCAGTCAATACGAAGAACATTTACTGGACGCCACCAACGCCTGGCACAAACAGATTACCCATCTCGACGATTTGGCCGGCCTGCCGGAATCGGCTCTGGCCCAAGCCAAACAAGCCGCCGAAGCGGAAGGCAAAGACGGCTGGTTGATCAACCTGCAATTCCCGTCGTATCTGGCGGTGATGACCTACGCTGACAACCGCGAACTGCGCCGCGAACATTATGAGGCCTTCTGCACCCGAGCCTCCGATCAAGGCCCGCATGCCGGACAATGGGATAATTCCGAATTGATGGAACAAATCCTGGCGCTGCGCCACGAGAAAGCCCAATTGCTGGGCTTTAACAACTACGCCGAATATTCGCTGGCTACTAAAATGGCCAAATCCACCGAAGATGTGGTGAAGTTTCTGGAAGATTTGGCCGACAAATCCTGGCGCCAAGCCCGCCGGGATTTGACTGAATTGAAAGAGTTTGCTGCCGCCGAGCACGGCCTAAACGACTTGCAAGCCTGGGACATCGGCTATTACTCGGAAAAAATGCGCCAGCATTTCTACCAACTGTCGCAAGAAGAAGTGAAAGCCTATTTCCCCGACAACAAAGTCGTGCCCGGCCTGTTTGCCATCGTCGAAAAACTCTATGGTCTGCAAATCAGCGAAATCAAAGACTTCGATACCTGGCACCCCGACGCCCGCTTTTATCAAATCCTGGATAAACACGGCCAGTTGCGCGGACGTTTCTTCCTGGACCTTTACGCCCGCGCCAAAAAACGCGGCGGCGCCTGGATGGACGACTGCGTCTGCCGTAAAAAAGTCGGCGATACACTACAAACACCGGTGGCGTATCTGACCTGCAACTTTACGCCACCAACAGGTAAGGATCCGGCCCTGCTGACCCACGACGAAGTGGAAACCTTGTTCCACGAGTTCGGCCACGGCCTACACCATATGCTGACCCAAATCGACCACCCCGGTGTCTCGGGCATTAACGGCGTCGAGTGGGATGCGGTGGAATTGCCTAGCCAATTCATGGAAAACTGGTGCTGGGAAAAAGAAGCGCTGGGCCTGATCTCGGGCCATTATCAAACCGGCGAACCGCTGCCCGATACGTTGTACGACAAAATGTTGGCGGCGAAGAACTTCCAAGCCGGCATGATGATGGTGCGGCAACTTGAATTCAGCCTATTCGATTTCAAGATGCATCGGGATTACGACCCTGCCAAGGGTGGCCAGATTTACAGCATCCTCAAACAGGTGCGCGATCAGGTAGCCGTAGTCAAGGTACCGGAATTCAACCGTTTCGCCCATAGCTTCTCGCATATTTTCGCCGGCGGTTATGCGGCCGGTTATTACAGCTACAAATGGGCGGAAGTGTTGTCGGCGGATGCTTTTTCCTTATTCGAGGAAAAAGGCATCTTCGACCGAGCCACTGGCGAAGCATTCTTGCATAACATTTTGGAACAAGGCGGCAGTAGCGACGCGATGACGCTGTTCAAAAACTTCCGCGGCCGCGAACCCAATATCGACGCCCTGCTCAGACATAACGGTATCGCCGCGTAAATGTTTCCTGGATTGCCTTGATGCTCGTCATCAAGGCAATCGAGTTTTTCAGGAGCGAAAATGAAAAACTGCCCACAATGCGGCCAGCCCAGGTTGGGCGAGGCATTTAAATGTCCGAGTTACGACGTGTTTTATTCCCAGCTCGACGAATTGCTGTACGCAGAACAGCAGAACAGCAAAAACAGGAAAGCCAAACACTAAAAGGCACGCTTAAACGCATTCGCGCCGCCGAAGACCGCTCACAAGCCCTGAGAGCCGCGTTGAAAACCCTGGGGCTCAACACGCCCTTAAAAACCAAGATCGTGATTTGGACCTTAATCGCGTTCGTGTTTGTGCTGGTGGTGCCGGTTTTTTAATTGCTTAAAACGCTCAGGGACTAAAAGCTAACCCATAGTCCCTGTCGTTATTCCCCACTTAATCTTCTTTAGGTGCTGCGGGTGCGGGTTCCGTTGGCGTATTGGTCACGGTTAGACTATTGGCATCCAGCTTCAGTAACACCGCATTGTTCTGATGAGCCTTCAACTCGGTCAAAGTGCGCCAGCCGGCATTATCCAATTTACGAAAAGCCGCAAAAAACCCCAATACCCGGGTATCCGCAGCCGGCTCGATCCGCAAGGATTTATTCTCGCCGGGCTTTATCACCAACTCTTGTTTGCGTACCAAATCGGCGGCCAAAGTAGCCTGCTCTTTATCGAATATGGCAAAAAAATCGGCACCGTTAAAACCACTTTGCTCCCGCAATTCGTAAATTCTTAACACCACCGGCGAGGCTTTACCGTCGGCGTCGGGGTTAATTGAGGCGGTGCTGTTTAGCGTAAGCTCAACGACTGTTGGCGGTGGCGGAGCCGGTTGCTCAGGCACCTCTGCACACGCAGCCAACAACGAGGCAAAAAAAACTGGCAGTAATCTGGCTAACAACATACGACTATCCCTTTAAAAATTAGTTAACGCCATTCTGCCATAGGCACACAGTCACAGTACAAGGAGTTATAACTTAATCTGGTGTACGGCCCGACTTGATGAAAGGTGGCGCCCTCTGCTGAAATGAGATTGTCGAGATCGAATAACAGCAAAATGAGAGACGCCATGAACAAAGATAATGCAAAAGACTGGAATAATGCCAGTGGGATTAACGATCCTTTGACGGATTTGTTGAAGACGGGTGCTAGAGCCTTGATCCAACAAGCCGTTGAGGCGGAGCTACAGGCTTTTCTGGGCGAATACGCCAAGGTTACCGATTTACGGGGCCGGCAAACCGTGGTGCGTAATGGCTATTTGCCGGAGCGGGAGATCGTGACGGGCGTGGGTAACCGCCGAGAAGAGTTGGCGCAAGATACGCGGCTTTAAACGATTGCCGGATGTGATTGAGGGCATTCGTTTTCAGGACGGCATGGCTGTCATTATGGAACCGGAGAAAACAGAAGAAACACAGCAGATGGCCGCCTGATTCAAATCAGCCATACACCAGATTTGACTATTTCTCCAGTACAAGGATTCATTTCCGGTAATTACTCGCCCAGCGTCGGCTAGTTTTTCAACTTGGTTAGATGCGGTTGCGCTGGCTCAAGGGCGCCCTAGCGGTATTGCGTCGTGCCATTCGGTATTTCGGCGTGAATGAGGCGGTTGTCGCTATCGTATTGGTAGCGGCTGACAATGAGGCCGGCCTTGCCGCGCTTTTCTTAAATCACGTGCCCGCCGAAAGAGGGCTAAGCCATCTAATTCAGGACTTCACAGCGAATCAGTGCATTTCCAGGCTTACGATTGCGCTGAAGTAACAGTATCTACGCAGGCTTTATTAGTTACCACTGCAAATCATAGGCTATTGTGGGCTTAATATTGGAAGTTACCCTATTCATACTTGCACCATTCACTAGTCTATAAATGCATCATTTTCTAAATAGAAAAAAACAGCCTCTATAAATTCCTGCAATGTTGCATTTGGCACATGCTCAACCTTATGTAAAATAATATCACTGAAATTTGGAGACTCAAGCCAGGAGTAATACCCCTGCCCAGCAAGTTGACTGGGAATAAGCCCACCACTTTCTTTGGAATAACCTTCAACTTCGTCACTTGAAATAACAACAAACTCAGCCGCGACAATATTATCTTTATTGATCTTTGGCTTGGTATAGATCCTACCCGCCATGGGAAACTCGTTAATTTCATTTTTTAAAGTTTCAAATCCTAAATAGCTTTTTAACATAACCACTCCTCTAAATAATTTTCTACTTGAAATCGGTGACGCCGCCCCATTTGTTTCGCCCCCCTTCCAACGGGATGATATATTTTGCAGCACTTGGCATGGTGCGCCTTACCAACAAGCTGTCAAGAGCCAGGTTCATCACCATGATGCCAAGTCATTCTAGGAGGAGAATCACCACTGAATGCGCCGCTGGCTTTAGGAGGATGGTTAGGGTGGTAGTGGTAGTGGTAGGTGTTGCGGCTGCGCAGGCTGTCAGTTTCCGCCAGCAGGAGCGGGCAGTTGTATTGAAGCGGGTTTCGCCTTACGCGGTGCGTTTGGTGATGCACCGCCCCACGGAGTCGTAGCGGTATTCGCCGATTCCTTGACGCGCTATTCTTCGATCAGGTTATCGGCCGTAAGCGGGAGAAGCGTTTTGAATCAACACTTGGCAACACGTCACCGCGAACGATTACGCTAACAGTATCTACACTGGATGTTCAGCCCCGTACCCCGGAAATACTTTTTTCTTTAAAAAATCGTCATCCTTACCGGTATCAAAAAAATGAAGCAAGCGATCTCTAACATGTACATCACCCCAAATATTCGTCAACTCATATTTCTCTATAATTTCCTTATCGGCTGGAAGCGATAGATCTTCTTGCACCACTCGCCCCTCAGTGGTGCAGATATTCCCTTCCGTACCAATATCGATAAGATTCCCTCCCTTGAAGGGGTAACCTCCATCAAAATTAAGCTTAGCATCAATCCAGTAGGGTTCACAGGGCGCGAAGCTCGGCTTAACATCTTTATCGGAAACTTTTTTGTCAACCAAATTATGTAATACGATATTTCCAATAAACAACGTAAATATTGGATCGACTTGATTTAAATCAATATTATGCCAATTACCGTCGCGACTAGTAATATTGAAAAATCGCATGGCAGCTCGACCCAACATTTGCCCCAACGTGTAAAGGTCCTCGCGAAGCTTAAGGCTGACAACATTATTATGTTTCCACACGACTCTTTTGGTCATTTCTCGATCTCATTGTTTCCGGGTCGGGTGGCGAATTGAATGGCCTTACCGCGTTTTTCTTCGCTCAGGTTACCGCAAGGCTTTGCTGATTCAGGACTTCGTTAAGAATCAGCTTCCCTGCATACGATTACACTAAAACTAATAGAGCCTATGCGGGCTAAGATTTTCGCAGAAATGTCTCTGGCTCATCTCTTACTGCCACAATAACGTTCCGGACAACATCTTCAACGCCAGAACTATCCTTTTTATATTTATTAAGTACAAAAACCACACCTTTAGCAACGTATGGCAGCACATACGACACTTTATCCACAAAATCTACAATTTCTTTATATGGAATATAAATAACAAATTCAGCCGCCGGCTTTTTTCGCACCAAAGTCGGCCCTTTTATATTAAGCTCATCGGTCTTACGAGTTGCGGAAATAATAAATACTAATTTGAAATCAGAATTCTTAAATATTGTATTAAAGTGTGAAATTTCCTTTCCAAGAGCATCTAGCTCTTCTCGCAATCTTTTAAGCAACAAGCTCGGCAAATCAAAGTCCGCATTTAATTCCACATATATTTGACCAAACTCAATATTCATCATCACCCGCAATTTCCTTTGGGTTTAAAGCTTCTTTGATTACCTTTCGGCACCGAGCCGTATTTTCCAAGTGCTCTTCTAATTTTGCCGTCTCAGCCGCCTTTGCTTCTGACGTTGAAGCATCCCCCTTCTCAATCACCTTGCTTTTCACGTTTTCCCTTCCAAACTGATCGGCAAGTTTTCGGTCTTGCTGGTATAGGCGTATGGGTAGGCCACTGGATTATGTAACCTTATTAAAATCAGCTTTTTCTTACCAGAAAACTCTACTTTGAAATCCTAGGGGCTGTTGCCGTTTCACATCGGTAACCATATAAATGCACAAGCCAGGGCGATAGCACCTTCAAAATTGCGTTTTAGTTTGTCATATCGGGTGGCAATAGCTCTAAAATGTTTCAGTCGCGCAAATACGTTTTCAACGAGGTGGCGATATTTATAGAGACACCAGTCCATTTCCTCATTCCCGACTATTGAATTTTGTTTTCTTGGGATGATGGGGACTGTGCCTTGGTCTCGAATTTGAATCCGTAACGGCTCGCTGTCATACCCTTTGTCTGCAATCATGTAGCCCGCCTGGGGGAGCTTGGCCACAAATTCCGGCGCTTCTTTGCAGTCATGTACTTCGCCCCCCGTAATCGAGAACTGGATGGGAAGTCCACCGGCATCAACCGCCATATGGATTTTGGTCGTGTTGCCTGCGACCGATTTCCCGATGGCTGTTGGATTTTCATGGGCGCCGCCGCTACTGTGTTGATGGGCTTTAATAATGCTGCCATCAATAAATAGCCATTCCAAATCAGGCTCAATCACTAGCGCCTGAAAGATACCCCTCAGCTTTTCTTGCAGTGACCAGGCATTGAAGCGCTTGTACACGGCATTCCACTTGCCAAAAGCGACGGGCAAGTCTCGCCAAGGGCAGCCAACACGCAAACGATAAAAAATCCCTTCGACCGTTTGCCGAAGACCGGGTTTGTCGTAAATGCTGAAACTCAACATAATCGTTTTTAGCTTTTCCCAGTGGGTATCTGTAAGCAGTTGGCGTGGCATTCGCTAGTTATCGTTTGATTGAAAACTCAATCAATATGGCTCGCCAATCGATTTTCAAAGGGATTATGACAAAATGGCAACAGCCCCTACTTTTTTTCAGGGCTACTACCATACCTTACCGCGTTTTCTTCGATCAGGTAGCCGGCCATAAGCGAGCGAAGCTTTTTGATTCAGGATTTGGCGATATTTCCTGTGTACGATTACGCTAATTATACCTACACAGGCTATTCGGGATATTCCGATTTACGGATACGGCGCCATTTCCAATATACGCTGCAAGACTTCATTTATACCAGAGCTATCCTCACTATATTTGTCAAAAATACTTACTAATCCACATCGAAGGTTTTCGACAATATAAGAAAACTCATCATAAGAACTATCGAATTTTTTATAAGGAATATGTAATACAAAATCAACGCGCTTATATCGATTAAAAAATGTAGGCCCCATGACTAAAGGCTTATATTTTTCGCGCGTTGCCGAAATAACAATACCAAGCTCAAAATCTTGTCCTTTGAACTTTTCCTTAAAATAAGTTATTTCCTTATCCAACGAGTTTAATCCTTTACGCAACTCTTTCATAACAAAACTGGGTATTTTATAACTGACATCAACTTCAGGATAAACTTGACATGTAGATATATTCATTTCGTCAACAACCCTTGTTTTTGTTGGCTTAAAGCTTTTTATTACCTTCCGGTGTATTACCAGTCTGATCAAAATACTCTTTTAATTTCTTAGTCTCCACGGCTTTCGCCTCTTTTGTCGTAGACATACTTTTATCAATAACCCTACCGACCACCTTGGAATCGGGGTTTTGCTTCCCCAATTTTAAAACTTGCTGATGCAACCTCGTAGGGAGGCCAGAGCTTTGCGTTAGCGATTTGGCCCAACGCGGACAAAGCTTTCTGATTCTGGAATTGGCGACGAATCAGTACGTCTCCCTGGATAAGACTAATATACGGCTAATTTTGCCTAAGCGGCCTAATCTTCAAATTCGTCAGTTTCGACAAGCTGGTTTACAAACAATTGAAAAGACACGCCTAACTTCTTTTTTGCCTTCTCATGATTTTGTTCGTCATTCAGCGCTTCATCCCATCTGTCAACCGCATAAAAGTAAACTTCGCCAGATGTATCGATGCAAAAGTAATTTCCCCCATGATCAATGGCAAACGGGATCAATCCTTTGGGCATTACATTCTTTGCAACCATCAGTAAATAACTATCTTCCAAAGTCCGCTCGGTTCCAACCGGGAATTTCATAGGCAAAAATTTTTTAACCCATAAAGAACGGCCATCCTCCAAAATCCAAAAACTATTTGAAGGTATACCCCCATTATGTATTAAATAATGATTGACCAATTCTTCCGGCAAAACGAGATCCAACTGTTGCTGAATATCTCCAATATCTTCCAGAGATAAATTCGCTCCACAATTCGAAAAAATCATTCTTAGCACCCCCAATAATTCTCAAAATGCGATTCTGAGCATTTCTTTTACATCGCGATCTCCCTTAGCAGGCTGGTGAAAAACCCGCCGATATTTCCCCTTACCTATTATTTTATTACCAACAGAATAAAATATCTTACAGCCAATACGAGCTGACGCTGCCCCACCATTCGCATATCTTTCGCCCCAGAAAATGCCTACTGATTCCTTAAAGAAAAAACCACCCTAAAAAATCATTAAAATCTTTCCATTGAGGCATTAATATACCTACTAAAAAATCCTCAATTTTTTTTACCGATCTCTAAATATAAAACCTCCCTTGTTTTTCTATTATAAAAAAAACACCTCCCCCTTCAAAACCATCTAGAGGTATATATTCCATCGGCAAACCAAGAGCATTGTGAGTTCTTTGTAAGCATATATCGTAACTTGAATTTGTTACGAACCAGCATATTTGATAAATTTCTCCATATTTTCTACTGAAAGTTGGCCCGTCCTCCACATGAAGATAAAATTCTGCAAACTGACTATCAAGATCAATGTCTAGTTCATTTAATGCCAACGAATGTTCTTCAGCAATATCCTCATACCACTAGCCATTAGCTTTAAAATAATTTATTACTTTATTCGACAACATATTATCCACAGCGTTTTAACATTTTTCTTCGCTCCTGCTCGGTTTTAGCTCTCTCGCGCCAAAAGGTTTGTCGATAGCGTCGACATCGGCCAGTGCCAGATTGCCATAGGGGTGGTAGCGGGCGGAACAGAGAATTATGCCATCGGTATCGGTCAGCTCCCTGGGCATGCCGAGATGATCCAGATGATAATGACAGGTGTTACGGCTATTTAGCCAGCCGGAATCATTGTTCGAAATAAAACTCTTTCGGACTCAGAGTTCAAACGAGTAATTACCACAATATTGTCATTTTCAATTAGCACATCTTTAAATTTGTATTGAAAGGCAATTTCATCAGACGGAGTAGTCAAAATTAATTCACTGAAAAGATCAATACCTTTTTTTGAAACATTAACAATAAAATTAGAGAACGTGGATATTATCGACTTCGACAGCCAGTACACGAGTTAGCGCCAACTGGCTTGTTCATATTGTAGTGGTCAACTTTTTTCGGACAGCCAAATAGGTTGTTGATCTGCCATTTTCATTTCATAGCCATTGGGCGGCAGGTAGCCCAGTGACGAATGCAAGCGCCGACTGTTGTAGAAATTGACGATATAGTCGGTCACGTCGCGGCTGGCTTCGGTATGGTTGGCATACTGGCGGCGCCAGACGCGCTCCATCTTCAGATTCAGAAAAAAGCGCTCCATCACCGCATTGTCCCAGCAGTTGCCCTTACGGCTCATGCTGCCTTGAAAGCCATGGCGTGCCAGTAAATCCCGGTATTCGTGACTGGCGTACTGGCTGCCCCGGTCGGAATGCACGATCAGGCCCGGCGGCGGTCGGCGCTGGGCGATAGCGATCTGTAAGGCCGTGCAAACCAGCTCCGCCGGCATGTTGGGCGCCATGGCCCAGCCCACGATTTTGCGCGAATACAGATCCAACACCACCGCCAGATACAGCCAGCCGCTCAGGGTCCGAATATACGTGATGTCCGAGACCCAGGCACGATTACTGGCCATAGCCGAATGGCAAAATCTGGTGTCCGACGAACACTTCAGCGTCGACGGTAACCGTATCATAAGGCGTTCCATTTGGCGTAACCTGTGATATTTTGTCTCCTGCGCCAAATCTCATCCCATCCGCGCCTTTGGTTCTGGAATGACGCCCCATCACATCTGCCAGAGTCTCATTATCAGAGGCACGGCCATGGTAATAAACTTCTCCATTAGGGGCTGTTGCCGTTTCACATCGGTAACCATATAAATGCACAAGCCAGGGCGATAGCACCTTCAAAATTGCGTTTTAGTTTGTCATATCGGGTGGCAATAGCTCTAAAATGTTTCAGTCGCGCAAATACGTTTTCAACGAGGTGGCGATATTTATAGAGACACCAGTCCATTTCCTCATTCCCGACTATTGAATTTTGTTTTCTTGGGATGATGGGGACTGTGCCTTGGTCTCGAATTTGAATCCGTAACGGCTCGCTGTCATACCCTTTGTCTGCAATCATGTAGCCCGCCTGGGGGAGCTTGGCCACAAATTCCGGCGCTTCTTTGCAGTCATGTACTTCGCCCCCCGTAATCGAGAACTGGATGGGAAGTCCACCGGCATCAACCGCCATATGGATTTTGGTCGTGTTGCCTGCGACCGATTTCCCGATGGCTGTTGGATTTTCATGGGCGCCGCCGCTACTGTGTTGATGGGCTTTAATAATGCTGCCATCAATAAATAACCACGCCCACAACGTTGAGCTTCCATTACATGATCGAAAAATATTCCAAACGTTATCGGTTCACAAACAACTTTAATTTGATTCTTGAAATCCCGGATATCAACATCCGCTGAAACGCCATATTTCAGTGGTTTGTAAACCCCTCTAACAAGTAAAGGAGTCGCATATGAAAATGTTATTGTCGGCGAAGACACCAATAGATTATGAAAAAAGAAGGTCGGCTTATACGCCTTTGGATCACGAGTTGTATCCAAGCAAATTCCTGAGAGGACCCCACCATTTCGCTGGATAAGGAATTGATCCTTCCATTTCTGGTACAGCGGAAAATACGCGCTCCACTCTTCTAACAATTCTCGCTTTTCTTTTGTAGTTGCCATTGTTATGGGTTGATTTCAGTTTGCCTAGTGACATTTGGCAGATTATTTAGATTCCGATTCAGCTGTCTGGTAGGAATCCCTCTGCCAGGATTGATGGTAAATTTATAGTCAAATACGTCCCCTGTGACTGGATCATAGACATCAGGACGCTAACTACCTGGCGTGCCCCCTAGGTACTTGAACGCCACCAAGGTATGATTGCTCGGTGACTAAATTCTGCCTTTGTCCGGTCATCCGCTGATAACGATTCATAAGTTTTTCAGCGTAGGTGTGTTTGTGCGTTCCCGCTACTGCACCGGTAGTGGTAGGTGGTTCCGCTGGCTTGGGTGCTGTCCTGCTCGTGCAGTGCCAAGGGCCGGAACCTAACATCTCTATCGTAAAACGTTCTTTCAGAGACTTACGCGAATACGCAGAAATATCTTCGAAATCAAACGGCTCACCACTCTGTCCAAACTTCCACTTACCACCATCATTAGCCGCAAAAATAGTTCTGCGGGCTGTTCCATCTTCGTTGTAGACCTCCAAAATTGACGCGCCGAAATAACCGCGACTTTCAGGAAGCACTATACTCGGCATGGTATGCCGCTGAGCGACCACACGTAGCGCTGGCCGTCTACATCTGCCAGCAAGTACAGCCATTGGTCCAGCAGCATCGGTTCCGCGCCATCCATTGTCAAAAAATACCGTCCAACCAGACTTCGACGTCATGAACAAAAATCTCGTCGCAACCGGGGAAGTAAATGGTAAAAGTGATCGAAAAGCAACATCGACTCCCCCAACTATATCGCCAATTTCCAGACGACTATTCAAGGGCTGCAAAATAGGCTGCTGCCATTCAATAAACTCATCAACAACCTGGTTTAACGGCATATCAATCAGTCCACACGACGAGGTGATGGGTTCCAAATGTCTATTCGCAATCATATGTTTAATTTTGGGTTCTAAGCTCAACTGAACCAGATGGGTCGTTGGCTCGTATTCTCACTTCGTGAGCCGGACCGCGTGTAGAACTGGATGTATCGAACTCAATATATTCGCGCTGACCAGCAGGACTAGTTTCTTGAACATCAGGACGATTTGTTCCAACACGCACGCCTTCCGCATTTACTTGCTGCTGATTGACGCGAATATCTCTATAGCCTGCCTGCTGCATTCTTTGCACTTCAGCTTGCGCGGCGGCATTTTGAGTAGGACTTCTGCCAATCGGCCTATTAGTTGGTAAAGCTGCGGGTGGTGTCGGGTTAACATTTACGTCCTGAGGTAACCTTCCCCCGCTACAGTCTTTCCCGGTCAATCCCAACGGATCAACCCAATTCACCGGATTAGGCGCATACCGGTAAACGTTACTTCCGCCTTCCAGCCCAATCGGATCCTGATGAATAAACCGTCCGGCATTCGGATCGTAATAGCGATTCAGGTTGTAATGCAAACCGGTTTCTTGGTCGTAATACTGGCCTTGGAAACGCAGCGGGTTGTCGATGGCTTCGACGTCGGCCAGGGCCAGGTTGCCGTAGGCGCGGTAGCGGGCGGACCAGACGATTCCGCCATTGGTATCGGTCAGTTCCCTAGGCCTACCGAGATGATCCAGGTGGTAGTGGTAGGTGGTGCCGTTGGCTTGGGTGTTGTGTTGTTCGTGCAGCGCCAAGGGCCGGAAGCTGCCGGGTTCGAATAGGTAGGTACGGCTACGCTGGCTATCGGTTTCTGCGAGCAGGCGCGGGCCGTCGTATTGAAAGCGGATTCGCCTTGCGCGGTGTGCTTGGCGATGCGCCGGCCCAGGGCGTCGTAGCGGTATTGCGTCGTGCCATTCGGCGTTTCGGCGCGGACCAGGCGGTTGTCGCTATCGTATTGGTAACGGGTGACGGTTGACGATTTGGCCGGCCTTGCCGCGTTTTTCTTCGATCAGACCGTGGACGAGGCTTTCTGTCACTGCAATCAGCGCTTCCATGCGTACGATTACGCTGACGCTAACAGTATCTACGCAGGCTATATTTTCAGAACCATACACCGCATCGCATCAGGTACATGGAATACCGACGCAATTACATTGTTAGCAAAATCAGGTTTGGGGGAATTTAGGTTGGGGGGCGACCGCATGGATGCATGAGTAGGGGCAATACCGGGGGCGATTGCCGAGACGACAGGAATCCCAACACGACGACATTCGAGCCACCGGCGACTATCAAAACCACGACCGTCAGCCCACAAAATCACCATCCAACAGGCAAGGCCGAACCCGCCAAAATGTTGGGGTTCGTTACCTCACCCCAACCTACAACTCTCACGTCGTAACACACGTCGAAATGCGTAAACTGGTTTGACAAGGCATTACGATTATGACGATACCATTTCTGATCGACAAAAGCCTACTGCAACAACCTTTGTACCTTCAATTAACTGAATCGGAACACCGTCGGTAAGATGGCCATAGTCGATCCGTGGATGGTAGATAAGTTCTATAGACACGACGACAAACTCTCCAAACATCGCCCCACTAGGCACCTCATTGATTCGAACCGCTAAATCTTCAGCAACTAAGCCAGTTCGCAAGTACGGAGCGTAACCGCTGCCGACAGGCATCGATATCCGCCCCCCTTCGCTATAAGGCTTGAACCTGACTTCAACTAAAACGTAAGGTTTTTTTGAGTTGTAGCTTGTAGCGCTCATTTTGGAAGGATATTTACTGTGTTAAACCATTCATAAAACTCGGGGCGCTCGTAAACATCAATACCGATGGCTTCCCCCCTCAGGATCAACGTGTTGATACATTTCACCAAGTTTTTCGGTTGGAACATCAATAAAAGTCTTAGTGTATTCCCGCTCAGGATTTGCCTTAATAAACTCGTCAACACTAGCTTCATCAAAGGCAAAACGTTTGAAAGTAGAATTCGGATGGATATTGTAATCACCATATTTCTTTACATCAGCCAATTCCTCTGGTTCGACCGCCCGCCACAATCTTGTCGTAGAACTTGAACAATCTTTACCAGTTAACCCCAACGGATCAATCCAATTTACCGGATCCTGTGTATAACGATAAACGTTGGCCCCACCTTCTAAACTAATCGGATCCTGATGAATAAACCGCCCGGCATTCGGATCGTAATACCGGTTCAGGTTGTAATGCAAACCGGTTTCTTGGTCGTAATACTGGCCTTGGAAACGTAGCGGGTTTGGGATTTGGCGACGTTTCCCAGCGTACGATTACGCTGACGCTAATCTTGCCTAAGCGGGCTGCGTAAAAATCGCGGGTCTATGCGTTCGTTGAGCCCAAGGCACTCCCTATCATAGTAATAGACAGTGTCATAATTAACGCTGATGTCTGCTGAAACGACTATTACCTGAAAGCCAGCATCGGTGTTAAATTGGATGCTGATACTAGGTGACTCAACCGCATATTTATCAACTATATGCTTAGAAACACTATCTTCAGCACATGAAATTATATCGCCACCAGAAGGGTTAGAGCCCCAAGACATCGGCCCTTGAAAGTAACGGAGCCCGAGAAAGTCTATTTCTATTAAATGGTAATAGCACAAATCAGTGCTTCCCACTATCTTAAGCTGTCCCTCTTCCAGGCTTAGAACTTCAAAGTCTAGCCAATGCTCAGAGGAAAATTTTCTATTTATTTCAAGTAAGTTGTCACTATAATCGGCCATAATGCTGCTAAGGAATAGGTGTCAGAGGAATTGGAATATGAGTTGCAGATGCGGCTACGTTTGCTGCGGGATTCACTGGCGCAGTTTTGAGAAAACTGGTGGGATACCAGTTCCCGGCGGCATCGCCATACTCCCACCCAGATCCTTGCCCGTTGGCGTTTAAGCCCTGTGAACGTCTAGCTACCCGATAGGTCGTGCCGGTAGCGGAGTTGCTTCCCGGTGGAGCCTTAGAATCTGGCCCATGTATCCTAACTTCATAATCATATCCGTTCTCAGACCATTTTTCTTTGAACCCAGATGGATATTGATCACCAGATTTATAACCTTGGCGTTTAAGCGCTACGTCCAGATGCTGCTTGCATGTCAATCCGAAAGGATCCACCCAATCGATTGGATTCGGAGCATATTGGTATAGGTTATTCCCACCTTCCAACCCAATCAGATCCTGATGAATAAACCGCCCGGCATTAGGATCGTAATACCGGTTCAGGTTGTAATGCAAACCGGTTTCTTGGTCGTAATACTGGCCTTGAAAACGTAGCGGGTTGTCGATGGCTTCGACATCCGCCAGAGCCAGGTTGCCGTAAGCGCGGTAGCGGGCGGACCAGACGATTCTGCCATCGGTATCGGTCAGCTCCCTGGGCGTGCCGAGATGGTCCAGGTGGTAGTGGTAGGTGCTTCCGCTAGCTTGGGTGTGGTCCTGCTCGTGCAGCGCCAAGGGCCGGAAGCTGCCGGGTTCGAATAGGTAGGTGCGGCTGCGCTGGCTATCGGTTTCCGCCAGCAGGCGTGGGCCGTCGTATTGAAAGCGGGTTTCACCTTGCGCGGTGTGCTTGGCGATGCGTCGGCCTAGGGCGTCGTAGCGGTATTGCGTCGTGCCATTCGGCGTTTCGGCGCGAATCAGGCGGTTGTCGCTATCGTACTGGTAGCGGGTGACGCTGTGGCCGGCCTTGCCGCGTTTTTCTTCGATCAGGTTGCCGGCGACGTCGTAGCTGTAGTGGCGGTCGCCCATCATCAGCAAGCGGTCGCCTTCGACGCGGCCGGTTTCGGCGCTGGCGCCCAGCAGGTTGCCGGCCGGGTCGTGGACGAAGCTTTCCGGGCTGAGGCCTTCGCTGCGGATCAGGCGGGCGGCGGGATCGTAGTGGTATTGGCTGCGGCCCTGGCGCAGGTCGTCCAGTTCGCGGAGCTTGCCGGCCGTATCGTAGCTGTACTGGCGACCGATCAGCGGCGCCTGGCCCTTGCCGGCGACGCGCTGCCGCAATAGGCGGCCCAGCGGATCGTAGTCGTAGTCGGTGTTGAGTGGGCCTTGACTGCGGCCGATTTCCCGGCCCAGATCGTCGTAGCGGTGGCTGGTGAGGGTTTGGCCGTCGAATTCGATGCTGTCCAGGTAGCGCTCGCCGAAACGGTAGTCGATGCGGTGCCGGTCCGGGGTTTCGGTGTGGATGCGCCGGCCCAGCAGGTCGTATTTGTGGCGGACGATGGCGCCGTTCTGGTTTTCCTGGTTGATCTGGCCCAGGGCGTTGTAACCCAAAAGCACCAGGCTGTCGGCATTTTTGGCTAGTTGCAAGCGGCCCAGCGGATCGTAGCCGTATTGGCTCAGACTGCCGTCGGCGGCGTGTTTTTTCAGCAGCCGGCCGAGGCGGTCGCGTTCGAAGCGGGTGACGCTCCAATCGCCGTCGGCGCCGGGTTGCAGGTAGGCTTCCAGCGCGCCGGCGGCGTTGTAGCGGTAGCGTTGGATGCGGCCGTCGAAGCCGATTTCTTCGATCAGATTTTCGTCGTGGTCGTAGTTAAGGCTGTAGGTTTCGCCTTTGGGGTTGATCAGGCCGATCAGGTTGCGTTCGCTGTCGTAGCGATAACGCATTTCGTGGCCCAGCGGATCGATGCGGGCGGTGGGTTGGGACAGGCCGTCGTCGTAGCGGTATTCGGTGGTGTGGCCCAGGCCATCGATGTAATGGGTCAACAAGCCGGCGGCGTTGTAGCGCAGTTGCACGGTGCTGCCGTCCGCGTGTTGCACTGCGGTAACGCGGCCGGCCGCGTCGTAGCCGTAACGGGTGGTGCGTTTGTCTTGATCGACGATGGCGACGATACGGTCATCATCATCGTATTGGTAGCGGGTCTTGATGCCCTCAAAGCCGATCTCGCCGACCAGGCGCAACTGTTCGTCCCACAACAGTGAGCGGGTGCGGCCCAGTGCATCGGTGATACGCACCGGCACGCCTTGGGCGTTGTATTGGTAGTGGGTGACCGCGCCGTTGGCGGCGACGGTTTCCTCCAGACGGCCGCCTGCGTCGTAGCGGCGCAGCCAACGCTGATCCAAGGCATCGGACACGCCGACCAAACGGCCTTCCTGGTCGTAGCTAAAGCGAGGCTAAGTCCTGCGGACGCCAGTCATTAGAAGTAGTGGCATCGTTGCACAAGCATTTCGCTTATTGAATTTCACATCCTATGCAAATGGGGATGTGCAATATTTTGAATATATTAATGGCCTCGGCACATCAGCTATTCCGTCAAAATATTTCGCAGGCATGTTAGGCGTTAAGTTATGGGGTATCAGGTATAAATAAACTTCTTACCGAAGCATCACGGGTCGGACTGTAGAAGGGAAGAAGGCTCGCTTCACTGTCTGATATGGCAGATTCATTTCCTAAAACATCAATTTTCTTCCATGCGTTAGGATGTCCATAGACGAACGATACATTGTCGGTATCGCTCATCCGAAACCCATCATGATGGGCAATAATCTGCCAATCACCTTCCAGACGCCTGTCAAATAAGCTGTAGGAATCTAAGATAATCGGCGAACCTAAGCGCTTTGCTTGCTCAATCAATTCAGTTGTAACGGATGGAGATTTTAGAACTTTGTCAAATACCTCAACAACGTGCCCAATATCTACTTTTGCTAAAACTCTACCAAATCCAAACTTCCCCTCATAAAGTTTAAACACAAAAATATCACCGCACTTAATAAAACGTAACATTGTACGAGGCTTTGATCCCCACTCTTTGACATTAGATAATTTCATCCGCAGTCACCTCCATTTAGCGCTTTCATCTTTGCCTTATAATTATTTTCAAAGTCGGCCTGTCGAGTTGGATCACGGGTCGTATTCTCATGATCGAATGAGTTGACTTTATTACCTCGATTCGTGCCTGATATTTCTTCTCCAATCCTACCGGTCTTTGTTTCATATTGCTCCATATAAGCTTGTTCATAACCTCGCGCTTGCCCATAAGTTACATTTCTGTCCAAAGGACGTAAAGTTGCTCCATCAGTTAAACGTCCAGAATCCAAATGCTCTCCTCCTCTCCTGGTGAGATCGTTAGAAATTCCTACGTAATATGGTTTATCCGCTCCTTTGTCGAACAGCCCGTACACACTATAGCCAGACGTGCTTTCGTGAACCCATCCAAGTGGATCAATCCAATTCACTGGATTTGGGACATATTGGTAAAGATTGCAGCCTCCGGCCAACCCAATCGGATCCTGATGAATAAACCTTCCGGCATTTGGATCGTAATACCGGTTCAGGTTGTAATGCAAACCGGTTTCTTGGTCGTAATACTGACCTTGAAAGCGTAGCGGGTTGTCGATGGCTTCGACATCCGCCAGAGCCAGGTTGCCGTAAGCGCGGTAGCGGGCGGACCAGACGATTCTGCCATCGGTATCGGTCAGCTCCCTGGGCGTGCCGAGATGGTCCAGGTGGTAGTGGTAGGTGCTTCCGCTAGCTTGGGTGTGGTCCTGCTCGTGCAGCGCCAAGGGCCGGAAGCTGCCGGGTTCGAATAGGTAGGTGCGGCTGCGCTGGCTATCGGTTTCCGCCAGCAGGCGTGGGCCGTCGTATTGAAAGCGGGTTTCACCTTGCGCGGTGTGCTTGGCGATGCGTCGGCCTAGGGCGTCGTAGCGGTATTGCGTCGTGCCATTCGGCGTTTCGGCGCGAATCAGGCGGTTGTCGCTATCGTACTGGTAGCGGGTGACGCTGTGGCCGGCCTTGCCGCGTTTTTCTTCGATCAGGTTGCCGGCGACGTCGTAGCTGTAGTGGCGGTCGCCCATCATCAGCAAGCGGTCGCCTTCGACGCGGCCGGTTTCGGCGCTGGCGCCCAGCAGGTTGCCGGCCGGGTCGTGGACGAAGCTTTCCGGGCTGAGGCCTTCGCTGCGGATCAGGCGGGCGGCGGGATCGTAGTGGTATTGGCTGCGGCCCTGGCGCAGGTCGTCCAGTTCGCGGAGTTTTCCGGCCGTATCGTAGCTGTACTGGCGACCGATCAGCGGCGCCTGGCCCTTGCCGGCGACACGTTGCCGCAACAGGCGGCCCAGCGGATCGTAGTCGTAGTCGGTGTTGAGTGGGCCTTGGCCGCGGCCGATTTCCCGGCCCAGGTCGTCGTAGCGGTGGCTGGTGAGGGTTTGGCCGTCGAATTCGATGCTGTCCAGGTAGCGCTCGCCGAAACGGTAGTCGATGCGGTGCCGGTCCGGGGTTTCGGTGTAGATGCGCCGGCCCAGCAGGTCGTATTTGTGGCGGACGATGGCGCCGTTCTGGTTTTCCTGGTTGATCTGGCCCAGGGCGTTGTAGCCGAGCAGCACCAGGCTGTCGGCATTTTTGGCTAGTTGCAAGCGGCCCAGCGGATCGTAGCCGTATTGGCTCAGGCTGCCGTCGGCGGCGTGTTTTTTCATTAAGCGGCCGAGACGGTCGCGTTCGAAGCGAGTGACGCTCCAATCGCCGTCGGCGCCGGGTTGCAGATAGGCTTCCAGCGCGCCGGCGGCGTTGTAGCGGTAGCGTTGGATGCGGCCGTCGAAGCCGATTTCTTCGATGAGGTTTTCGTCGCGGTCGTAGTTGAGGCTGTAGGTTTCGCCTTTGGGGTTGATCAGGCCGATCAGGTTGCGTTCGCTGTCGTAGCGATAACGCATTTCGTGGCCCAGCGGATCGATGCGGGCGGTGGGTTGGGACAGGCCGTCGTCGTAGCGGTATTCGGTGGTGTGGCCCAGGCCATCGATGTAATGGGTCAATAAACCGGCGGCGTTGTAGCGCAGTTGCACGGTGCTGCCGTCCGCGTGTTGCACTGCGATAACGCGGCCGGCCGCGTCGTAGCCGTAACGGGTGGTGCGTTTGTCTTGATCGACGATGGCGACGATACGATCATCATCGTCGTATTGGTAGCGGGTCTTGATGCCCTCAAAGCCGATCTCGCCGACCAGGCGCAACTGTTCGTCCCACAACAGCGAGCGGGTGCGGCCCAGTGCATCGGTGATACGCACCGGCACGCCTTGGGCGTTGTATTGGTAGTGGGTGACCGCGCCGTTGGCGGCGACGGTTTCTTCCAGGCGGCCGCTGGCGTCGTAGCGGCGCAGCCAACGCTGATCCAAGGCATCGATCAGTTCGACCGGACGGCCTTGTTTGTCGTATTTGACGCGCTGACTAAAACCCAGCGCATCGGAGACGCCGATCAGACGGCCTTCGTTATCGTAGTTAAAGCGGGTGACGCCGCCGTCCGGCGCCACGGTTTGCGCCAGTTGGTTATCGGCATTGTAACTGTGGCGGGTTTCCCGACCTTCCGGGCTACGCTCGGAAAGCAACAGGCCTTGCGGATCGTGCCGATAAATCGCGACGCCGCCGCGCGAGTCGATGGCATGACTGACGCCGTCCGGCAACCATTCGAAGCGGTAGTCGTAAACGCCGTTATCGCCCCAGTTGTGCAAGCATTTGCCTTGCGGCGTGTCTTGATCCCATTCGAAATAAAAGTTAAAGCCGCTGGCCAGGGTGCGGCGGGCGACGACATGATTGCGGTAGGCGTAGGTTTCGCCTTGATCGAGCCGGTCGCGAGCACCGATTAAATCGCCTTCTTCGCTATAAAGATAATTTACCAGCGGCTGGCCGGCCGCTTCGAATCCGTTTCCGCTGCGCTTGCCGGGACGAATGGCGACGACGCGCCGGCCTTGCCGTTCCAGCAGTAAATGCTTATTCCAACTGGCGGAGATGCGCTCGACGTCGCCGTTGGCGTCGCGGTGAAAATACAGGCTTTGGCCCTGGCTGTTGTGCCAGGCCCGCAGAGGGCAACGGCCAGACCGACCGGTGAAGGTTCTTGCTAAGCCGCTAGGATCGACGATGCGATACTGGCCGTTTTCCCGATACAAGCGCAGTTGTTCGGATATATTAATGCTATGAGCGCCCGGCTTCGGTAACGGCAATTCGACACGCTGGCCGTCGGCATTACAAAAGGTGACGGCCTCGCCGATCTCCAGCCATTCGTCCAGCGGCGTCAGCCACCCGTAACCCAGTTGCCGGTCGATGTCGGACTGGCCGCTTCGATAGAAACGCCGCCATTCCAAAGGCAGCGGTCCGTCCCAGGTAAAATCCACCTTTTCCAGCATTTCCTCGCCGGTCACCATGCTGATTGGGCAGCCTTTAGTGACGCATTGGCTGCCAACCGGTTCGGCGGGTTTACTGGAAGTTGCGGGACCTGCAGCTTCTCCCTCCGCCGCCGCACCCGCGCGAGCCGGCGCTTTACCGGATGCCGATTTGCCGGTTGCTTGCGATGGCGTTACTGCTTCCGAGGCGGCTCCCGATTCGCGGGCCAAGCCTTTTTTTCCGCGTAAAGAACGCACTTTTGCCAACAGCGCGACGAAGGCCGCAACACCGATCACCGCGATGGCTTCCGCCAGATGCGTGGCAGCTTCGTCTAGATCTTGTTCGCTTCCGGCAGTGGCGGTGATCGCCAAAAATTCGCCCAGGTCGCGGGCGACGCCGAATACCGCGAGCCCGAACATCAGGATGCCGCCGACCAGCATCAGAATATCGACGATTTCGCCAACGCCAAACACGTGGGCGCCAGCCCAAATAACCAATGTTGCGGCCATGATCGCCAAGCTTTCCGGACTGAGCAGCGCCTCAAACTCGCGGCGCATACTGCCGGGCAGTTTGGGTGCGGTTAAACGCAAGGCTTCGGAAAATTTGCGCTCCAGCGTCCAGCTCCCCACCGTTTCCACCGGTATCGGCATAGGCATATTAGGTGCGGGAGCCGATTGGACCGCGCTAGTACTGGCAGTTGCGGGTGGCGGTGGAGGCATCGGCGCTGCGACTTTCGCTTTATCACCCTTCAGCAGATAAAACCAGGTGTCTTTACCGACGATACCGTCCGCGTTAATGCCGACACTTTGTTGATACTGGCGCACGGCATTCGCGGTAGCCTGAGCAAACCGCCCATCAAGGACCAAGTTTGGCGATGGACTAATACAGGCGTTAAGTAAGCCTTGCAACTGCCGAACCTCGGCACCTTGCGAGCCCGGCTTTAATGTCGGTAAACCGCTACGAGTCGCTACTATGCGCGGTGCTGCCTTGGCCGGTTGGCCGGGTAATACGCCTATGGGTGTCGGCCGTGGCGTAGCATCGCGGATCGTCGTGCCGGCATCGATGTTGCGCGGCCGGATCTCGGAGCCCGTTGGCCTGGGATCTTTCCATCCGGCCATCTATACCTCCATCCAGGCACACGCTGTAGTCTGGATGGACGCATTGTCGTCGCGACCCAGCTCGACGCCGGCCCGGCGTCCCTTATCCCTGTAGTATTCCAGCATTATCCTTACTCTATCCGGTTGGTTTCGCGCGGCGGAAAAATGATCATCAGTTGATCATCACCATCCCGCCTTTAAGGGTCAGCATGCCATCGCCACTCACCGTGGTCTGCAAGCCCTTCAATTCGGCCTGGGTGTCTGCCTGGATTTTAACGGTCATGCCTTTGATTGTGACGCCACTATTGTCGATTTTAATGCTGTTGGAGCCCACTTTAAGCTCTATGGACTGCCCGGCTTCTTCGGAAATGCTGCCGGCGTTGACTTTGACGGTCCGGTTCCCTTGGGTGACGGTCAAACTGTCGTTGCCTTTGTCGATTTCCACGGTGTGATTGCCGGTCTTGACCGTCAATTTGTCGTTGCCTTGATCCAGCGTGATGGTGCGGTGATTGTAGATGTCCACGGTTTGGTCGCCGGCATCTTTTTTCTCAAAACCGATTTTTTGCACGTCGTTGTTTTCAACAATGCGCGTAAAGTTTTTCTCGGCGTGCATGTAGAGCTCTTCGTTACCTTTCTTGTCTTCGAAGCGAATTTCGTTGAAATTTTCGGCCGCCCCATTTGGCGTGCTACGGGTTTTAATCCCGCTTTGGGTTTTGTTGGCATCCAAGCTATAAGGCGGCATTTGTTGGGCGTTATACACGCGCCCGGTGATGATGGGATTGTCCGGATTGCCTTCCAGAAAATCGACGATCACTTCCTGGCCGACGCGCGGAATAAACATCGATCCCCAGTTATTGCCGGCCCAAATCTGCGCAACCCGCACCCAAAATGAGCTATTTTCATTTTTTGTGCCAAGCCGATCCCAGTGAAATTGCACCTTAACCCGGCCATATTGATCGGTCAGGATTTCGTCGCCGCTGCCGCCGACGACTATGGCGGTTTGCACACCCTGCACTACCGGCACACGGGTACGCCGCGGCGGACGGTAGGCGTATTCGGTACTGATAACGGAATAGGTACATTGAAACTCGTCCATGCCGCCCGCTTCGGCAATACCGTAGTCGTTGTTTTGGATCTGGAATTGGGTGGATACCGTCAGATATTCACGGTTTTGATCGGCACGCGGAAATTCCGACAAGGTGAATTTTTGTCCTACCGCCAGCGTGCGCACATTGCCGAGCGCAACGGTTTGCTCGTGCTCCGCGCGTAGCTCTTCCATGCGCAGGCGTGAGTATCGCTCACCCTCGCTGTCTACTTTGAACTCCCCCGGATAGTCGTAGACGGTTTTGCTGGCTTGAGCATGTTCGCCAGGCAAATCTTTGACTTTGTCCAAAGGCGCGGTTGTCGCCTCGAAATCGAAATCCTTTAAGCGGTAACTGCCGGAACGAATTTGCCGTCCAAGCCGCCATTCATAAAAATGCTCCTCGTCGCGCCCGCCCTGGTTTGCGGCAGGGTAGTATTTGACCGTGGCCGGTGTCGCTGCCGCCAACTTGGTAATGTCGTCGCACAACACCAGCGAATGAATGCTGTCGGTATGCGTGAAGTAATAGTAGATACCTTCTTCTTCGAGCAGCCGGCTAATAAAATTGAAGTCGGTCTCCCGATACTGCACGCAAAAATCGCGGGGCTGGTAGGTGGTGGAAAACTTTGTCGTTACGTCGGTATAACCATGCTCGGCGAGGACAGCCTTGACCATGTCCGGTACATTTTTGGTCGCCGGCGCCGGCGATAAAACGCGACAGTTACTGGCTTGCGTCAGTAACCAAACTTTCGGATGCACAATAGCTCGGTAGAAATACAGGTCGCCGAGCATACCGAATTGGTTAATCTGCGTGACAATGCCGTTGAACGGGCGTAGCGCACCGTTATCCAGTTGCAATTTGACGGTAATGCTGGTGCCCAACACCGTTTGCAGATCAATATCGCCGTTCTCGCTCAGCAATTCCAACTCGTACTCGAACAAACTGCTCAATTGTTCTTTACCAGTCATCCGATACAGCACAAAGGTATCCGCACCGGCGGCTGTCACCACCGAAGCGGTGCGAGATTCTTGAGAAAGTGGCATGGTGAAATCCTAACGCTAAAACGATAATTTTGAGATAAAGCCGGCGTCAGCCACCGATCAGTACCGTAGGGTAACCGAGAATAATGGTGCCGCCATGGGCGCACATATCACCCATCCTGGCGGCCGGCATGTTGGCTATCATCACGGTTGCCGACCCTTTTGCGATGGTATCTGGCGGCCCAACACAGACCAACATATCAGTCGCGCGCGCCGCAGGCATATTGCCTATCATGACGGTCGGCGCACCGGGGCCGCTGATCGGTCCGCCGACATGCGGGACCGGTCCCGTAAACATCGGGCAAACATGCATATCTGTTAATCGTGCGGCCGGCTGTCCCATCGCAATCTCCTTAAGCCGCCTGCCAAAGTCGGCCGTTACCGCCGTTGGCAATATCAATAGCCTGATCGATAAAAAATTGGTATTTCTCATAGGCCTTTTCCGGCTGAGTCAATACCGCCGCCAACATTACCGCACCGGCCACCGCCTTGGCCGTCAGATTATCCGCAGGAGGAACCGATGGTGCGTCTTCCGGCGCCATACTGCCATCACTCCAAAACGCGGCCATGGCTGCCCATGCGGCAGGGTTTTCGAAGGATGCGCTGTGAGCGGCAGCGTTGGCGGCCCGGCGATTAGGCTCGGTTGGCTTAAATACCCACAACTCTGCAGCATCGAGCGCTTTAACGACTTCAGGGGGTGTTTGCGGGCTCACCACACTGCGCGCAGAAAGGCAGGCCCACCAGGTCGCTTCGCGCTTGGGTAACGCTCTGGCCATAAAACGCACGGCATCGGGATAAAGTTGCTGTTCGAGCAATTTATTCAAAAAATCAACCGGCGCAGGGTCCGCAAGTAGGCCTGCAGTTGCTTGCTGATCCAGTTGAATATCCTGGCAAATCGCCGAGGCTTTAGGTATCGATACTTTAGTTAATGACACTGCGCCAGCCATGTATTCCCCACTTTCCGTTCACCTTTCAAATATAAATCGAAAAACCGTTCAGCTTATTATGCCGTTTATCTCACTACGCAGACTCATCATCGTCACTCCATTCTTTTTCATATCCGGCGTTAACCAGATAAGATCTTAGTGTGTTCATGATGTACTCATCATAGGCTTGAAGATCGCGATGACCAGCGGCATCAAACCCTTGCTCAGCATCTTTAACCGACTCGTCGACCATCTGCCAGAAAAACGCCGTCAGCAGTTTGGCCTCGTGGGCGTTTTTTACATATCCTTTGTCAATAATCTCGATGATGCCATTTGCTTGTAGTTTATGAGCATAGTGCATGAGTATTTCTTTTTCCTCAGGATACTTGTAGGCAATCATTTCAAGAACCTTTCCACATGCGGATATACTGCCATTCTATCGGCAATCATCAATAGTTTTGCCGCTAAGGCGTCGATGGTCATACGCTCGGTAACTGTTAACAAATAGTGCTGATTATCCCGAGTATCTTGTACAAACTTGAGCCCAGCCGGCAATTCAAAGCTCGCCAATAACCAATTAATATCAATTGGCTTATCTTTATTCCATTTACGTTTTAATTTGATCTGATCTTTTAAATGATTCCATCCAGCCGAAAATGAAAGCCCCATTTGTTCATGCGGTTCCACCCAGTTTTTGCACGGCGAAAAAAGATAATCTTTTTCTCGTATACCTTCAATCATAGCTCCTTGACTTTGATCCAAATACAAAGTCGGATGCTGTCCGGCAACAATAGGCCGAGCCCGAAACTCCCCCAGCCCCTTAATATATTCCCGCAAATCATTGACTGAATTTAAATGTGTCATCTTTACTTACAGAGATTATCATTGTGAAGTACCCCAGACTTTTTTAAATTGTCAAAATAGGCGAAAGCTATCGTAGCTCAGAATAGCGTTAACGTATTCTAAGGAATGACTCCTAGAATACGTTTCACTACTCGGACCTTCAGTTCTTAGAACCCCTTAGCCATTACTCCCGATAAGCGGGAATCTTGGATTCTTACGGTTTTCTTGCATAGAGTGATAATGACCTGGATAACTAAATATGGACGGCGCAGGCCACAATTACGAAAATACATTCCCCAGAATTGTGTCTTTATATACGCTGCAAGCGTTACCGCTATCTCTATTTACAAATTTAATCCCAATTCCACGTAGCCTTATTGAAATTTAGGAACTTCCCCGTATCCAATTCGACACCGGCGTTAATCCCAGATTTTGTCGCCAAATTCGAGCCAACACCTGGGACAAATTGCTTTAGCTTGGGGTCGTAAACTTGAGTTGCACTGGCGCGTAGGCTTAGGTCTCGACAGCAACACCAGATAATTTCATGTCCAGCCAAGTCCTTAACAATATCCTTGAGTTTCTTCGCTGCGGTAACTCGATAGACTCTGCAATTGGCAGAATCCGGATTCTGAGCCAACGCAGCATCAGTTGGTCCGATATATTCTGCATCATCGGGATACAGCGTCATATTCTGGCAGCTACGATACTCACCTACGATGTTTGTTGGGCTACCTTTAAAGGTTCCATTGACAATTTTATAAACATCGCTCGAAAGCATGAGCTTTGCATTCTCAGTATAAAACTTAACGGTTGTTCCTTTTGGCAGATCAAAGTATCCATCCGACACAGTCCAACCACCATGCCCTGTCATAAAATATTTCATTTTCAACTCCCCTATTTTTTATTGAGCAAATAGTTTAATGATCTAAAAGCTTCAATCATTTGTAACAAACCCAGCGACAAGGACTGAGCAACGGATAGGCATCCGATGTGTCAGACACTGGAACCTAAAGCAGATTTTTCACACAATATCAACGCGCTCTATTCGACTATAAATTAACAAGTCGTCCAAATAGCTCACCTGAGTTTGAGCCCCCCGGTGCTAGGTTATTAACCGACACTAATCTCGATTTTGGGTCTAGCGTTACCAGCCTGCCAATTGACCCATCTAATTTTAATGCTGCCTGCTTCCCTACACCCTGAGCCAATACTCGGAATTGCACATATTTTGCATCCTAACTTACTTTTAACAAATAGTCTTTCAACCACTTACCAAACAAATACGCCGTAAAAAATAGCCCATCTAAATAATTCAAAAATCACTCTTCCGTATTATTAAATACCCAAAAAACAAGCCAAACCATCATCAAATCAATTCTTCATATCAACTTTAAACGCGCATTTAAAATCAATTTTTTATGGCCTATATTTTCTTGTAAAAATTGATTTCACTCCAGACTCTCTAAACAAACTTTTACTCTGTTTTCCGACAGCCCGTATTAATTCACCAGCAACCACTCTTTAGGCATGAAAATACAATCAAATAACCAACTCGCAACCGAGTATTCGAACCTAATCTAAAAAGCGATAGTTAAATTTCAAACAAGTTTTTGCCAATTCGCAACATCAACCGACGACTCAGCCATCACAGTTACTATCCGATGATTCGTCCCCTGACCGACAATAATTACTATGCTAAGCCTGTCTAATTCGGCAATAGATTTACTCCCCCCATTTCCTAGTATCACTTCATAAGCCTTAACAAAACTGGGTAACGGACTTACGAAATGAAACCTGCTATCAGGATACGTAACATGCTTATAGTAGGTCGGCGACGGCGAACTTTTAAGCGCTAACGATACAAGTTGCTGCTCGTCTTCCTCTTTCTGATCCTCCCAAAAAATCTGCGGAGTCATAATAGGCACCTTGACAATCTCCTCGGTGGAAGTGCCATGCCACCCCTTCTTTATAACAACCTCTTCCTTTTCCCCTGTCTTAACTGAACGAGTTACTTTTTTTTGAAAAAACGTAACTCGTGCAGCTCCAGTTTTATGAGCCATCGCCAAAGTCTTAGAACGATGTTTGCCGTCTTTATGACCTGCGAAATAACCTGCCAAAGCGGACGCCACATCCATATTAATACCGCTCACCGCCGCTTCCGCAATGCTCTTACTGACCGCCATGATTTTATCCTCTACTTAAAATTGAACATTCGGAAAACTACAACGAGCCCCTTAAACTTTGTCATCTATGGCCCCGAGTGGAGCATCAGACCAACTTAAGGTGTCAGGAAAACCCATACCCAAACTCACCGTCCTCAACCTTCACATGCACTCTTTGGATAGGCGTACCCTCCATCATTCGGGTCAAGAACTCCTCACTAATCTTCGGCAACACGGTATTGGTCAAAATGGCGTCTATCATCCGTCCGCCGCTTTCCAATTCAGTACAACGGCTGGCAATCAGTTTGATGACTTCGTCGTCGTAACTGAACGGGACTTTGTGCGATTCTTCGACGCGCTTTTTGATTCGGCCCAATTGCAACCGGGCGATTGCGCCTATCATTTCGTCGTTGAGAGGGTAGTAAGGAATAACGACTAAACGTCCAAGCAAGGCTGGCGGAAATACTTTTAACAACGGTTCGCGCAAAGCCTTGGCAATGCCTTCCGGCTCCGGCATTAAATCCGGGTCTTTGCACAAGTTGGCAATCAGGTCGGTGCCGGCATTGGTGGTCAGCAAGATCAAGGTATTTTTAAAATCGATGACCCGGCCTTCGCCGTCTTCCATCCAGCCTTTGTCGAACACTTGGAAGAAAATCTCGTGCACATCGGGGTGGGCTTTTTCCACTTCGTCCAGCAATACCACACTGTACGGCCGGCGCCTTACCGCTTCGGTCAACACGCCGCCTTCGCCGTAACCGACATAGCCCGGAGGCGCGCCTTTCAAGGTGGAAACGGTATGCGCTTCCTGGTATTCGCTCATGTTGATGGTGATGACGTTTTGCTCGCCGCCATATAAGGTTTCGGCTAGCGCCAACGCGGTTTCTGTCTTACCCACGCCGGAAGTACCGGCCAGCATGAATACACCGATGGGCTTGTTCGGATTATCCAGGCCGGCGCGCGAAGTCTGGATGCGCTTGGCGATCATCTC
Organism: Methylomonas sp. PHL2-19; assembly: GCF_059331595.1. Lineage (NCBI taxonomy): Bacteria > Pseudomonadati > Pseudomonadota > Gammaproteobacteria > Methylococcales > Methylococcaceae > Methylomonas > Methylomonas sp. PHL2-19. The sequence continues at coordinate 949,607 of NZ_CP196839.1, read as the reverse complement.
CAGTGCGTGGCGTTGGCCGATGATGCGCTGCTCCAGCAAATCCGGCAGCTTCAGTACCGTTTCGATTTCATTTTTGACCATCCGGCCAACCGGAATGCCGGTCCAATCTTGCACAACAGCGCCTACAGCCTGCTGATCGACGGTTGGCAAAATTAGCGGCGACTCGCCTTGTTGTGCGTGGAGTTGAGCCTGCAAGGCTTTCAATTCGGTCAGCCAAGCGTCGCGATCATTGGCTTCGCTACCAGCATCGCCTTCCGCCGGTTCGGCTGTATCGACAGCGTGTCCAGCCGATCTGAGTTTGCCGCGCAATTCCAAAATCTTGCCGACCAATTCCTTCTCGGCATTCCAACGCTCTTCCAAACCAGCCAGCCGCTCCTGTTCGGCAGCCAATTTTTCGTTAGCTACTTGCTCCCGCGCAGCCACTTCGACACCGACGGCTTTTTCCCGGCCGATAATCGCCAACTCAGTTTCCAAGGCTTCTATGCGTTTACGGCAGTCGTCCACTTCGGCGGGCACCGCGTGTTGGCTGATGCCGACTCGGGCACAGGCGGTGTCTAATAAGCTGACAGCCTTATCTGGTAATTGCCGGGCGGGGATATAGCGATGGGATAATTTGACGGCCGCTTCCAGCGCTTCATCCAGAATCAACACCTGGTGATGTTTTTCCTGCACCGAGACCACGCCGCGCATCATGCCGATGGCTTTTGCTTCGCTCGGCTCCAGCACTTGCACGACCTGAAAACGTCGGGTCAAGGCCGGGTCTTTTTCGATATGTTTTTTGTATTCCGCCCAGGTAGTGGCCGCGACGGTGCGCAATTGGCCGCGTGCCAGCGCCGGTTTTAATAGATTGGCGGCATCGCCGGTACCTGCCGCGCCGCCCGCACCCACCAAGGTATGGGCTTCATCGATAAACAGAATGATGGGTTTTGGCGAGGCTTGCACTTCTTCGATGACTTGGCGCAGGCGGTTTTCGAATTCGCCTTTCATACTGGCGCCGGCTTGCAACAAGCCGACATCCAAAGTCCGCAAGCTCACATCGCGCAATGACGGCGGCACGTCGCCGGCGACGATCTTCAGCGCAAAGCCTTCGACGACTGCGGTTTTGCCGACACCGGCCTCACCGGTCAGAATCGGATTGTTCTGCCGGCGGCGCATCAGAATATCGATGACCTGCCGAATCTCTTCCTCACGGCCCACGATAGGATCTATTTTGCCGTTACGCGCCTGCTCGGTCAGGTCAACGGTAAATTGTTTCAGCGCCTCCTGCTTGCCCATCGCTGCCGGTGCAATCGCACCGCTGGCTTCGCCGGGCGTAGCGCCAACCAGCGAACCATCATTGGCAACCAATCCATCTTCGGGTGAACCGGACACAATCTTCGGCAACTCGTCGGAAACCGTATCCGGTCTGAGTTTTTCGAACTCTTTGGAAATTCCCAGCAACTCGTTGCGCAAGGATTTGGTTTTCAACATACCGACCAATAAATGGCCGCTGCGCACCTGAGACTCACCGAACAACAATGTGCCGAAGACCCAGCCGCGTTCGACACTATCCTCGATATGCGGCGAAAAATCGGAAATAGCTGTAGAACCGCGCGGCAAGCGGTCCAGCGCGTTAGTCACGTCCTTGGCAATCACCGAGGCATCCAAACCGTAATGCTTCACCAAGCGGTGCAAATCGGAGTCTTGCAGTTGTAGCAGTTGGCTTAACCAATGCACCAACTCGACATAGGGGTTGCCTCTTAGTTTGCAAAACACCGTCGCACCCTCGACGGCTTTGTAACAAACCTTGTTCAATTTCCCAAACAACTTGACTCGGCTAATTTCCGCCATGGTGTTTATTCCTCGCTAAAGTTTAAGTGTGGTTCAGCAGGCAGCATCAGCCTGTATAAACGGATTAAGCGTTAAATCATCGGCATCGCCTGCACCGCGGCGCGGTCCCAACCAAGTACTCCAACCCAATTGCGCATCGCCGTTCATACTATGCGCGCCGGTCGTTTCGGGTTTTCCTAAGGCCAGCTCTTCCGGTACTTCGGCTTTTTCCAAAATCAATTGTGCGTCCCAGACCATTTCGTCGCCGACATAATTGCGGACGATGGCCACCAACTTGGGCAATAACACCCCGCCCGGCAGCAAGGCCAAATATAGGCTACGGCGCAACGGCCCGATAACGACACGAAACTTATGTTGACAACCCCAAACGCTAGCGCCGATCACAACAGAGCTCCCCAGAGAACAGGTGTCTTTGCTCCAGCCCAAACGAGTTTGCTCACGGGGTTGAATGTCCATCCATTCGCCAACAAATTCGGCGACGCGGACCGGCACTTTAAAAATATCCGAGACAATGGCTTGTAAACCCCCAGGATGTTTGGTCTGCGCGGCAAAATGCCCGGCATAAAACAATTTGCCTCGGTCGGTCAGTGCGTCCCGGTTCTGAAACGGCGCCCCGGAAATACCCAGCATGGCACCCACGTAAAAACCAAAGCGGTCTGTATCCGGCCGGTCGTAATGCACTTCCGGGCGGGCATTGGCCCAGGCCCGGTAAAACAAACTAATCATGCGATGATGAAAAACATCGGCAAAACGAGCAAAGGTCGGATCGTGATGGTGGCGCTGCCGTTCTCGGGCATACTCGGTCAAATGCAGCGGCAGCGGGCCGTTGGGACCGAACAAACCCATAAAATTGACGGCCAATCTCGGTTTACCCAAACCCGTCCCGCCCGGCGAATAGTAATCGACAGCGGTAGCGGGAAATTCCAGTTCCGGCTCCTGGGAAAAACGCACGGCATCGTCAGCCGCTTTTACACTAGTACCGAAACGCGGCTTGTCGCTATTCAGACATTCGATTAAACGCACCGCCTCGAAAAAATCGAAGCGCGACGCATCCTTCGTCAATTCACCGATTAAATCGTGTGGCGACATCCCATCCTCGCAGGCCAACGCGCCACTTCACCGCGGTCGCTGGTACGTATCACCGTCTCGACGAAAGAATTGATCGATACATACCGAGCGAAAAACCGCTCCAATACCGTTGCCAACAGAAAATAGCCTCCGCCTTCAAACGCCGACTCGTCCAGCATGACGGTAATTTCCAAGCCGCGCCCGAACACCATCGGCCCCTTGGCATCGATACGCCTGACCACATTTTTTGAAGCCACGGAAAGCACGCCCTCAACCTGTTTCTTGATGGCCGGTTCGCGCTGGTCGGCATACAGGCCCAACAATTCACGCAATGCCGCCGCACCGCTCTTGGCATCGGTATCCAGCAGCGACAGATAGTTCAGTGACAAATGATTGATCAGGCGCCACACGGTATCCGCCTCATACGCAGCCGGCAGCGGCCGGGTCGGGCCGGCGATACAACGCACCGATTTCACCGGCGCACTAACTTGCAAGGTAAAATCGGTATCACCTTGGCCTACCGGCATCACCAGCGGCAAATCACGATTGGTACATAAGGTATCCAGCCCCAATTGCGCCAACTTGCCGGAATACGGCGCCTGGGCCGCATCGACCAAGGACACAAAAACTTCGCTGCCGATATAACTGGAACGCACTCCCTTGCGACGTTGATTTGAAGACAGCACGCGATTCACTCGCCGTAAGCTGAAAAACGCAGTTTCCCCGGCGTGCTGGTAGGACGCTTTAGAACCGTAAAAAGGCAGAAAGGCCTGTTCGCTCTCCTGATCGGCACCGAAACCGGTGGCTTCATTGACGCTATGCACTTCATAATCCATCGGCCTACTGCGATCCACCACGATGTGATATTCAGACTGACGCTGGTCGATATGGATCCGGTCGGCACGTTTAGGGAACAAATTGATAGCCGGCACGCAGAACAAGGCCAAATTGTTCTGATCCAACACATTAATCAGTTGCGGTTCGCTGCGGTCGAATAGCACGAACAACTCAATCTGTTCACTGTCACAGTTACTTGCTAGCTCTCCCAGTCCACCGAGTTCGACAAACAGGTAACGGTCCGGGAATGCGAAATATTCCTGCAATATTCGATAACCGTCGAACGAGCGCGGCGTCTGTCTGAGTAAAGCCTCGTCCGGTTCGAACCCCAGACCGCGTACCCCGCCAGCCGACAGCGTGCGAATTTCCGTCGAGACCCCGTTATGGAAACTGCCGACGATGCCGCTTACATTTGCCAACAGTTGTTCGTACAAGCGATACGGGATATTGCCGACACCGCGCAGAAACAACGGCAGCCGGTCCAGGGCAATTTCGTTGAACTTTAAACCGCCCACACTATTCAAGACGATACGTAAGGCCGCTTTGACCGGTCCGCGAAAATGTTTGGCCGTCAAGCCGCGACTGGACACGGCAGCCAGACTCGGCAGATATTCAATTTGGCCTATCTGCAACGGTAACAGTTGCAAGTCTTGCGCAGTACGGTACTCGCAGGCCGTTTGTTCGCCTCTGGCGATCTGGCTGCGCAACACCGTATCCTTGGCTATCGTGATCCCGTCTGCCAGAGCCGCTTCGGCAAAATCGGGTTTCATCTCCACCACCGTCATCGATGGCGTAGCCGACAAATAGTGCGGATAGATAATCTGCAATAATTGCTGGGTAAAGTTGGGAAACTCGGAGTCGACTTTCAGTTGCACCCGAGCCGCCATAAAAGCGAAGCCTTCGAATAAGCGCTCTACATACGGGTCGGAACATTCGAAAGTATCCAAGCCCAAGCGATTGGCTATTTTCGGAAACTCTGCGGCAAACTCCGCGCCTACTTCACGGACGTATTGCAACTCGCGGTTATAGTATTTAAGCAGCCGGGGATCCATGGTTAACCGTCCAGTTCCTTGACGCTGATTTCGCCGGTTTCCAGATCCAGGTCGCTGCGAATGTATAAATGTATCGGCAGCGGCTGCGCCCACAAATCGCCTTCGATACGAAACGACAACGCCTTGTGATTCATTTGATCATCGGCTTTTGCCAATTCTACCGACAGCGAGTCCGCCAAGATTCTCGGCTCGAAATCGTTAATTGCCTGCCGGACTTTACGTTCGATCTTTTTAACGTCAATCCCGGTCAGCGATACGCCGGACAAGACCGGTGTCCCGTAATTCAATACGGAACGAGCCACAAACGGATAGTCGGTCAAATTGACCATGCTCTCGAACGCTGCGGTATTCAGCAGCCAGCTTAAATCGCGCAATACGCTCTGCCGCAACTGGCGCAGAGACATGACACGTTGCTCGCGGGTTTCCGCGCGTTTGTCGGGAGCTTCGTCGGTCAACCGATCCAGCAAGGACGGTTGGAGACGTTCCGCGTGCAGTAAATCGGCCATTATTCCAGCCCTACCGGCGCATTGAATTCAATAGTACGGACATCTAACAGCGCGTAATCGTCGACGTCGGTGGCCAATAGGCGCTGCCCCTTGCCATGCATTAAACCGTCTGCGACTTCAGTCCATTCGGTTAAACGGGACAGGCGGATGCGAGCGTCCGAGTCGGCTTCCGAACCCGGATAACGGCAAGGTATCAAGCCGCTGGCTTCGCCACCATTGATCCAGGTAAATTGCGCCGGTATCCATACCAAATCGCGTAAATCGGTGGGTTTTTCCAGCTGTATCTTGCTGATCTGCATAAACGGCACCCAGTAGTAGCGACCATTGACGACGGCCTCCAACACCGGTCCCAAACGGCTATCAGCGTCTGCTAACCATTCAAACGGTGTACCGTCCAACGCTCCAGCGGTAGCCGGCGCCTGCTGTAAGGCCTCAGTTCGTAATGCCACGGCCTGCTGAAAATCGCCGCTGTTTTCCCGTATTAGCGCTTCTAACAGTAAAGCCAACCATGCTGGCGGCTCGCCAAAAATCAAAGGCGTTTTGCGTGCGGCAAACACGTCCTTACGTAATGCTTCACAGAGTAAAACTTGTTCGTAGGTACTAACCATCAACAAGGTGGAGGCATCCAAATCGCGCAACACATTAAGTTGATTTAGCGCCTTATCCCACAGGCCCTGCACGCAATACAGCTGAAACAGCAGGATCCGCGATTTAGGATCGGCCGGATTTTGCCTGATGTACTGCTGGGTTTGCTGCAATGCCGCATCCAGCTCGCCTTCGGCGATAAGACGTGAAACGTCCTGCATACGATTCTCCGATGAGAGCAAAAATAACCCCAGTGGTTTTGGTTCCACCGGGGTCGGGGATTACACGGTTTCGTTTTTCATCAAGTTCCAACCTTTGAATGCGCCGGCGGCTGGTGCTTCGCCTTCGCCGAAAGTGTTGTACTTCATTTTAACTTCGTTGAAGTTGATGGATATGCTCTCGTGAGGGCGGTCACCGCCGCTGGATTGGCTGTAGCCGCTGATGATAGCGTCGGCCAGTTCGATTTCCAGATACACTTGACCCTTGGCATCCGCGCCGCCGGTTTGGATGAAATGGAATGTTGCTGTACCCAAGCTTTTGCCGCAGATGGACTGCATCCACAGGTCGACGGACGCGATGTCCATGCTTTTAGTCAGGGTGACTTCGGAAAACGAAGGATTGCTGGTATCGCGGTCTTTGCCGACGCCGCTGGTCGAAATGGCACGACCCACGCCCATTTGCAAACTGTCTACGGTAATCCAGTCCGTATGGCTGGCTACGGTGCTATCGCCTTTAATTTCGGTCGCGAATTTTAATAAGATCATAGTGCTCTCCTTTCGAAGTTAGTGATAAAAATACAAACGGGCATCCACCCACAGATTTACAGCTCCGGCAAGCCGGGATATAAAACGACTAACCGCCACTGCCGGGAATTTCGTATTGCTGCCCCGGCAACTAGCGTACTTCCTAGCCTTATTCAACGAATAGGTCTTAACCTTTTTGCGACGGTAATTTAGATGTCAGTCGCAAGGAAACCGTCAACCCTTCCAACTGATAGTGCGGTCTAAGGAAAAACTTAGATTGATAATATCCAGGATTACCCTCGACTTCCTCGACCACCACTTCCGCACCGGCCAATGGCCGGCGCGCTTTGTCTTTTTCGGTGGCCACTGCTGGATTGGTCAACACGTATTGGCTGATCCAGGTGTTCAACCACGCCTGCATGTCTTGGCGCTCCTTGAACGATCCGATTTTGTCTCGAACGATGCATTTCAGATAGTGCGCAAACCGGCAGGTAGCAAACAAATACGGCAGGCGCGCAGCCAAGTTGGCGTTGGCGGTGGCATCCGGATCGGTGTATTCAGCCGGTTTTTGCAGCGATTGCGCGCCGATGAATGCGGCGAAATCGGTATTTTTTTTGTGCAACAAGGGCATGAAACCGCTTTTGGCCAATTCCGCTTCACGGCGGTCGGTAATGGCGATCTCGGTCGGGCACTTCATGTCGACGCCGCCTTCGTCGGTCGGAAACGAATGCACCGGTAATCCTTCCACTGCGCCACCGGATTCAATACCGCGAATCTGCGAACACCAGCCGTAATATTTGAACGAGCGATTGATGTTGACTGCCATCGCGTAAGCCGCGTTAGACCACGTATATTTACTGCTATCAGCGCCCGAGGTATCTTCCTCGAAATCAAACTCTTCGACCGGATCGGTTTTCGAGCCATAAGGTAAACGGCTCAGGAAGCGCGGCATAGCCAAACCGAGGTAACGGGAATCTTCGGACTCGCGCAACGAGCGCCAAGCCGCGTATTCCGGCGTTTGAAAAATTTTGGTCAAATCACGCGGATTGGCCAATTCGGACCAACTTTCCATTTGCAGCACCGATGGCGCCACGCCGGAAATGAACGGGGTATGCGCGGAGGCACTGATTTTTGCCATCTCGCCCAACAGTTCCACATCTTGCGGACTGTGATCGAAATGGTAGTCGCCCACCAAGCAACCGAAGGGTTCGCCGCCAAACGTGCCGTATTCCTCTTCGTACAGTTTTTTGAACAGCGGGCTTTGGTCCCAGGCGGTACCTTTGAACTTTTTCAGGGTTTTACCCAACTCGTTTTTGGTGATATTCAACACCCGAATTTTCAACATTTCGTCGGTTTCGGTGTTGTTGACCAAGTAATGCAAGCCGCGCCAGGCTCCTTCCAGTTTTTGAAAATCGGGATGGTGTATGACGAGATTCAATTGTTCGGTGATTTTCTGATCCAGGCTGGCGATAATCGACTGGATCGTTTTAATGGCATCGTCTGATACTTTGGAAACATCCTGCAACGCATATTGCGCCAGCGTTGTTACTGCGGTATTGACCTGATTGGCTGCCTCGGTGCCTGGTTTGAACTCCTTGGACAATAATGCGGAAAAATCGTCCAACTCCAGGGTTTGGGTTGCGCCTTGTCCGCCTTGGGTTTCTAATTCGGCCATGGCTTACTCCCCTTTTCCTTCAGCGGCATCACCGCCTGCTTCCGCCGGTTTCGCTGACGCCGCCAAGGTTTGTAGCAACGCGGGGTCGTTAACTAACTTCGCGATTAATTCCTCCGCGCCGGTTTTACCATCCATATAGGTAATCAAGTTGGACAACTGGGTTCTGGCTTCCAAGACTTTATCCAAGCCCGCCACTTTTTTGGCAACCGCTGCGGGAGAAAAGTCATCCATACTTTCAAAGGTGATATCGACATTCAAATTACCTTCGCCGGTCAAGGTATTGGGAACTTGGAATGCGACCCGTGGTTTCATCGATTTCAATCGATCATTGAAATTATCGACATCGATTTCCAACAATTTGCGATCCGCCACTGGTGCTAAAGGTTCGGCTGGTTTACCCGACAAATCTGACATGACGCCCATCACGAACGGCAACTGCACCTTTTTTTCGGAACCGTAGAGTTCAACATCGTATTCAATCTGTACCCGGGGTGCCCGGTTTCGTTGTATAAACTTCTGACTACTTTCAGCCATTGTATTCTCCGCTTGACATTAAGAAGGACTACCAAAAATCAGTTTCTAACTTGGGTCGGGACCCTTTATCGCACTTATTTGGGAAAGCGCATCCGGCATTAAGTTTTGGACGATTTCCAAGAAATCTGCAGTTGCCAGATGCTTGGCCCGACGCAACAAAATGGGCACGGGGCTAGACGGCTCGTAGTCCGCATAATATTTACAAAGCGCATCCAACGTTCTCACCACATCTTGGCGCGACTCAATGGCGCCGCTCACCGCTTTGGATTTAACGGGCTTTACCTCATCACCCCCCTCAGTGCTGCTGCCATCGTCGCTTGCCTCAGTCTCGGCGTCGCTGGACAACCGCGACCCCGCGTAATGATCGAAATCATCTCTGACTTCCTTCAGTAAAGCTTTTAACGGCGTCAATACCGCGCCTTGACTGGCTCCGACTTTTTCGTTGACGAAAGCATCGATCCGCTCGACGATCTTGATACTGTCGACCAAGGCCTGATAATTATCAGCTAACGCCGCGTCATCCATATCCAGAAAAGCCGCGTTGATAGCACCGTTGTCTGGCTTTGCAAGGCCCTTGGGCACTTCCAGCCGGTCGGTTGCATACTGAATGTCACGCAAACAAAACCTGCCGATGGCTTTCGACTCAACCAGCACCGCCAAACTTAGAGGCCTGATTATCAGGTCGAAGCTGGCAAGCTCTTCCAAAATATTGATTCGCGACGTCGGATCCATACCGTCGTCGGGATCAAGCTGAGGGTGTATGGAATCCCAATAACGAGTCAAAGATTCTTCCAGAAAGCCCAGTCCATCGCGAAAACCTCTCCAACCTTCAACGTTGATCAGTGTCCGGATCAAGTACAAAATGACTTGCAAATCTTTGGAACGTTGCAACAACGCCAAGGCCTCTTTATAGACCTCACGCCAGTTAGGCGGTAGCGCTTTCTCTCCAGAAAACTGATTTTCCGGGGTCCCTAAAATATTGGTGTCCAACGCCACTCTGGCATTGTCATACTCAAGGTTATCGCCACAAGGCTGCTCGGCCGAAACAGGTTCTAGTAATCCGGACAAATCCGCCATTTTTACGCCTCTATGGTCATGCAATTGTTAACATCAACCGATTGAAAAGCTGCAACGAAACCTTGTGCCTGGCGCCCCGTTTCTTACAATCGACCCAATTCTATAGTGCCCCGGACTTGTTACGCCTGTATTAAGCCCAAAACCAATTCGCATTAGTCTAGTCGGTTTTTCATGTCACGCTTTAAACTAAAAAAACCTAAATGTTGCGGAATCTTATACCTATCAAGTTGCATTTGCTCATCAATAGATAAGGCATCGGGATCATTTAACATGCCAACTCATGAACCCTACGTCTACAAAACCGTAAGACATTGATATAACATAATTTAAAATTCAAACGGCGTGCTAAATCACAACATGCACACACCATTGCAGCGCCAAGTCGGCACGATATTTCGTAACGGATACGATATTCGGTACTTGCGCTGCCTGGCTACCGCGAGGGAAAATACCGTTTTCCATTGAAAAAATCCGTCCATTGTTTCGTGGTGCAAAAGCCTCTCGCGTTCTAGCGTCGCCGAATGCTCACATCGGCTGCTTCACATCTTGGGTCTATCTATACTAAGCGCACGTTGACAGCCATTCCCCAAAGACACTACCGACCACAGCCGTCCATCTGAGAATCTACGCGCTTATAAGATTGTTGAAGCGTATTTCTTCCAAAAGATACCGAGACCTAAGAATCCGGACGTAAGGGCAGCATCCTGATTTCGGCTTAACCACTAAATTCGGCGACTAACACGGTAATATTATCTCGACCGCTTCTGCTCAAGGCTTGGTTAATCAAGGCTTCGGCGGCCGACTGGCAACTGCCTGAGCCCATCAATTCCGCAATTTCGGCTTCCGATAATTCTTTATCCAAGCCGTCGCTACAGAGCAGATAACGATCACCGCCGGCAGCCTGAAAGCGCAGCACATCCAACGCCAGCGTCAATTGCCCACCCACCGCGCGGGTAATCACATTCGCTCCCACTTGCTGGGCCGCCACTTCCCGGGTCATAACACCAGAATCCATCAATTCGTCGATCAAGGTATGGTCGCGGGTAATCTGCGTAAACTCGCCTTGGCGTAATTGGTATAAACGGCTATCTCCCGCCCAAATGGCGGCGCACTGGTCACCCTTGGCCAGCAAGGCGACTACCGTGGTTCCGACAATACTGCCTTGCTGAATGCCCGAAGCAAAACGGCATAAATCGTCGTTAATTTTATGTAATTTGCGGGAAACGGCTTCGACCTGATTATCCAGGTTTTCGGTAAATTCCAACGTCGATAAAGAATCCACCACCAAGCGGCTGGCAACATCGCCGGATTGATGCCCCCCCATGCCATCAGCAACCACCCACAGCCCCAGTGACGGGCAATCGAGCAAAGCATCCTCATTGTGCTTACGCTTATTGCCGACCACCGTAACCCCGTAGGAAGCCCACTTTGTCGAGTTCGGAAGCGTTATGTCCTGGCTCGCCGTTGCGCCTACCGCAGAGGCGCTCGGCTCTCTCTCGATTTTTTTCACGCTTTGGTCTTGGCGATAGCTCTGCACCTGCCAAGATCTGCCAGCCTGCGGCATACCCTGCAAAAAACTCGCGTAAGCATCGATAGGCGGCAAGCCTTCGCAAATCAGCAGATTGGGGCGATTCGACTGGCCGCCTTCACTTGCCCAAATGCTGTAACCCGGCATAAAGCGATCCAACAAACGCTGACTCAAGTGCGGAAACACTACATCCGTCTGATCCAGGCCCTCCAAATCGAAACGAAATGCGAGCTTGCCGTTAGATACCCCTAATCCGCCGCTAGAATCAGCTTGAAAATACTGCGGTGTCAGGCTGTCAGCCGAACCGATTTCCATCAGCCCCTTATCAAACTGATCCAGATCGCAGGAGTCATTCAACACTGATAGCGCAGCGTCTTCCAATTGGGCAAACCATGCCGATTCCGGCGAAAACAATGACAACAAAGACTCCGCACTGACGGCTTGCGCCAACGTCAACGGATAATAGCGACCGACCCTATCGACACTGGGCATCATGACACCGGCCCAGGCACTCGCGCCGCACACGCCAGGTCTCAAAGCAAAGCGCCAAAGCGGGCTAACCAAAAACAAGGATAACCAACTCTCTCCTAATGTTTCCTGACTGGAACGCATCGACGCCTGTAACCACTGGTCCCATGGCTCGATAAAGTGCCTGGGCAGCCGCCGACTGACAAAATCGCCAAGGCCCGGCACTTTTCCGAAAAAGCCGACGCTCAACCCATCCATAGCATTCATAGCGACTCCGGACAACGAAAGCTTTGATATTCGCTGATGCCAAATGGATTATTAACACTGGCCGCGCGCAACTCAAATTTTGCGGTATAGCCCTCCAGTTGTACGGTCAAATTGAAGCGGTCCGGCAAGCCAGTGGGTTGGATGTTGAATTCGTCGAACATCCTGAACAATGCCCAGGCCCCTTCCTTAGATTTGCTGACTTGTTTGCCGTCCAAACCTTCGAACACCACTCTGACCCCGGCACTATTATTGGTGCCGGGCCACTGAAACTTAGTGAGTTGCTCAGGGCCATGGCGATAAACCAACTCCTGGCCTTCTACATTTAACCTGAAGGTGCTGACTTTGTCGTCCAAGGCCAAGGGTTTTAACTCGAATTGCACTTGCGGGACCGCGCCGCCGCCGGGAAAAAATGCGTCACGAATTTTCGATGCAATCTGAAACTGGCGAATACTGGCTGCCGATAAGCCTAAAGCCTTATCCGAACTAAGCTCCTGCCACTGCACCGCTGCGGTATCGACAAATGCCTTAAGGTTAACGTTAAAAAACTGATCGACAATCCCGTTAGCGGCAAAAACTTTGCCGAAATCAGCCATCAATACATCCTGCTGAGTATTTTTTGCAAACGGATAACGGCCGGCCAAAGCACTTTTACACGGCATCGTCACCGCTGTTTTCAACATTTCGTTGAGTTGCCCTTTCGCGCCGGTTTTGATTTGTTGCCCGCCCGTGCTGGTCAACGCATTCAGCGAGGCTGCAACCGGACCGGGCAAACGGGCAAATTCCATTTTGGCTGCTTGCAACGGATCGACACCGCCGCCGGCAAATCGCGCCGCTTCGGTAGACAATGCTTGACCGCCACTATTGGGTGCCGAACCAATCTGCATCAGATAATCGTGCAGATTTTTGATACTCGCCATCGTCGCATTGATCGGAGCAGGCCTGTCGGCAGCGCCCCGCACTTGCATATTGTAAGGTTCGAAGTAAGTTTCCAAAGCCTTGACCGGGTCCACACCGCCGTCGCTTTGTTTAGCCATCGCCAGCAGTTTTTGGGTAGCGGCCTCCGGAACCGCCAAGGCCCCGCCGGTGGATTTTGCCAACGCATCGGCCAATTCGGACGAGAGTTTGCTTAACGCGGTATTTTTTTCAACCAACTCCAACAAAAGCTTCAATGGCGAATCGGGGCGCGACAGCAGATCCAGCGTATCTACCAGCTGATTATTGCTGGGCTGCGGGCGGAACTTAACCGCCGTCAGCACGCTATCCCAGGTCTTTTGGTAATCTCCCAAATACAGGCGTTTAAAATCGCTATATAAACGATCAATTTCGACAGGCGTACTTGCGCCGTTTACGCCAAGTACCCAATTTTGTTCGCTGGCTTCCTTGACGTAAACCATGCCTTTTTTCAGAAATAGCTCCGTATAACCGTAACTGCTAAACAAACCAGGTACGACCAACGTATCCAATTCCTTGCCGTTCGCGGTAAACACTCGGCCGCCGTTCGGCGCCAATTGTCCGGCGACCGAAATGTCGTGACTGCGATCAAACAGCGCCTCACTTTTAAAACGGCTATAAAGTTGATTGACCAGAGGAATTTGCGTCAATTTATTACGCACTGCGTCGACAAAACTGTTATCGATAGCAGCCGGATCCAAATTCAAAGCCAACAAATTATCCAGATGTAACTGTAATTTGGCTTGAGTCTCCGGGTCAGTGGCGAATATTTGCTCCCAATCCAATTTCACCCAAGGCTGGGCAACCTTGGCGTCCATCCGTTGCGGCTCGCCGAACATCAGATAAACACGCAATAATTGGTAAAGTACATCCAGATTTTTGCCTTCATCGCTTTGCATACGCTCTTTCAAGCGCAGCGTAATCAAGGCCTGAAAATTTTCACGAAGCAAGCGCTGATAGGCAATATCGATGGCTGAATCGATTTTGTCGCCTTGGTATAAACCAAAACCGCTGCTCCAGCCAGTTTGTGCATACACGTCTTTGGCGGCTTGTAAGGCATTAAGCTTGGGCAACAAGGCCAAAAAACCGGAGCGCGAATCGGTGGGAACAAGATTACTGGCTCGGTAAATTTCTACCTGTTTTTCGACATCGGCAATCGCCGACTTATTCGTGGCAAAACTGACCATCCACACCACGACCGCTATCGCCACAAGCGCAAAGGTGGCGGCAAAGCCGGCGAGGTTCATCAAACGAAAACGCCGCTCGACCTTTGGATCCACGCCAACCAATTCGGCTTCGGGAAACACGACTTGCTTCAGAAGCTTAGTCAGAAAATAGCTTTTACCGCGCCCGCTCATTAACGGTGTTGCTTGCCTTTCCAATCTAAAGCTTGAGGCCAACGCCGCCATCACTCTATCTATCGGCGTACCCTCTTGGGTGCCGCTGCTGAAATAAACGCCGCGTAACAGGAAAGGCTCTTCGTAGCGATTGGTGGCAAATGCGGCATCCAAAAATCCGGTTGCCACCGATTTGAACAGCATCATTTGTTGCGGAAAATCGAAAATAGCCGTACGCCGCTGCACATCGCGCTCTTCCTGGATACGCTTCAAACGGCGTTGTACCAACCTCTCGGTCAATTCGTCATAGGCCTTTTCGAATTGCACCAAGTGAGCGGTCAGATCTTCTTTATCGTTGTCGGCACGAATAAACGTCTCACCCCACACCTGGCTGCGCTCGTCTTCGGTTAAATTGGCGAAAAAATCGCTAAATCCCGCCACGAGGTCCACTTTCGTGAACAGCACGTAGACTGGCAATTGCACACCCAATTGCGCATTAAGTTCCGTAATCCGCCGCCTGATTGCTGCGGCATGTTGGCGTAATTCTTCCTCGGTCTGCTGAATTAAATCACTGACACTCACCGCCACAAATACCCCGTTCAGAGGGCGGCGTGGTCGATATTTTTTTAACAGCTGCAAGAAACCATGCCAGGCGGTAGCATCCACTTCTTGATGGCTATCTTGGGTGGTATAGCGACCGGCAGTATCCAATAACACCGCTTCGTCAGCGAACCACCAATCACAATCTCGCGTGCCGCTGACGCCTTTTACCGAATGCTTGCCCAAGCGTTCGGCCAAGGGAAAATGTAATCCGGAATTGATTAATGCTGTGGTTTTGCCGGAGCCCGGCGCGCCGATAATGGCGTACCAAGGTAATTCGTAAAGATACTGCTTCCGACCGTGTTGTTTAGCACTGGTAGTTTTCAGTAAAGCCAAAGCCTCATCGAAGCCGCGATTCAGCACATCCAGCTCGGCCGCCGAGGCCGATTGCGCATCGTTTGCATCAGCGCCGCCAGCCAAATCGGCCATCAAACGTTGCTCGCGTTTGCGCGATAACAGCCACGCGACCAAGCGGTAAAGCAACCAACATCCGAATATGACGCTTATCGTTATAATCCGGCTTAAATCGGTTTCCAACGGCACACTGCCGGCAATTGCGATTAAAGGCCCGACAAACCAAATCAGTACCGACAAAATCACGATACCGATCAGTTCAAGCACCCACTTTGTTTTAAAAAAACTGATTATCCGTTCCACGCGGTATTCTCACTTAATCAAGATGTCGACGCGCCGATTTAGGGCTCGATGTTCGGGAGTGTCATTGGGCGCCAGAGGCTCACCATCGGCCCGGCCTTCTGCTCTGGCAGAACCTTTTAGTTGGGCGGACGCAGTCAAAATTGCCAAGACGTTTTTAGCGCGTGCCGCAGACAAATGCCAATTGGACGGAAAGCGGGCCGACACAATGGGCTTGTCGTCGGTATGTCCGGTTACCAAAATCGAGTCTTGTTCATTCTCGAGTTCTTTGGCGATTTTTTTCAACATCGGTAAAAACTCCGGTTTAACTTGATCGCTACCGGAGGGGAAGGAATTACGAACGCGAATGATGCTATCGTCGACCACTTCGACCATATTCTGGGCAATTTCGTCGCGTAATAACGGTTTAAAGCGTTCCAATCTGTTGGCGATAACCGGTGCAGACGGAGTGATCGTAGCAGCCGTTGCCATTTGTACCGGCTCCTTGGCCAATTTCAGTAGTTCCCGATAGGCAGGATCGGATGCCGAATTAATAAAAAATGCAAAACCCAGATAACAAAGCAGCAACAGGCCACCTGCTACGCTGGCGAACACCCATAAGGGCACTTGCGTTATCAACGAGCTATTTCCGCTTTTTTGCCCTTGCCAGCGTGGCGACAGCTCCGTTGGAAAATCCCCTCTTACTCGCTGGATTAATTGGTACAACTCAAGCCGTTGTTTTTCCAATTCGTTGGCGCCATTGGCCATGACCCGATATTTACCTTCGAATCCAAAACTTAACAACACATAGCAAAGCTCGATGAGCGGCAAATTTTGCGCGGGCTGTTTCACCAGATGTTCGAGTATTTGGAAGAAGCGTTCACCGCCCCAGGCTTCTTTATGAAATAGGATAAGCAGGCTTTGATGCCCCCAATTACTTTGTGAGCCCCAAGGCGTGTTTTGGATAATTTCATCCAGAAAAGTACACAAATCGTAGCTCGCCATACGCATGGTTTCTTGCTGAAACCCTGCATTCAAGCCACGGTTCTCGAATTCTCTGACTTCTTTAGCCAACTTTTGCTTTAGTTCATCAACCCCGAAATAGCTAACGGTTGTTCTGAGCCTAGCCGCCAAGGACAGAATGCCGGCTGATAAAGTCAATAATGAACCGCTATCCGCTCCGGAAAGCACACTGAGCGACGGAATGTTGATATTTGAGGTCTGCTGCTGGGGCGGCGGAGATGGCGGTATTTGTGTCACTGATGGCTGCTGCGGCATTCGTCCACCTGGCGAAGGCCGCAACACTGTTTTGTCGTCATCGCCGAAAGGTCCTTGTTGCACCATGTCATCACCCTTTTTTTATTGCCCAGAATTCCAACTCCAATCCCGGAAAATTACCACCAATATGAAAGGCAAAACCGCCGGAATCCATCATCTTCTTCCAGTATGGGCTTTGCTTATCCAATTCGAAATAAGAACATCCGGCGTGATACGGCAATTGCCTTGGGGCAACGGGCAAAGGATGAATTGAAATACCGGGCAGGGCAGCAGTGACCAATTGCGTGATCTCTTCCACCGGGCCAATTTTCACCTGCGGAGGGAAATGCGTGCGCAACATCTCCGAAGATACTTGCGCACTGGCAGCCAATACGTAGATTGCCTGCTCCAATAATTTCACATCGGGGCGACCCGAGTAATAAACCGACTGGCTATGTTTGGTTAACGGAATTTGAATCGCATTTTGTTCAAGCACCATGCTTAACAGGCGCCGTAGCTCATCAATTAACGGGATAAAGCAAATACGCAAGTCGTCATGCCTATATTCGGGCAACACTGCGGGTCGCTTATTTTGACGGTAGAAGGTTGCTAGATCTCCCATCAACTGCAGGCACAAGCAAAACAAAGTTTCCGGATGTAGCAGCGCATCTCCCGCCAAATGTGCCAGCAAGGGTTCGTACCGATTGATGGTTTGCAGCAACATAAAGTCTGCAACCTCTGCGACACCTGCACCTTGCGACGTTCCCGCCACGCGGGCTGCCAACGCCTCCCCTCTGGTATGCAACAGACCTTGCAACTCCCGGACGAAGCCGTTCAAAATACTACTGGCTGAAGACTGCAGCACCACGGGAATGTATTTCTCATCCAGTACGACTGTTTTGTCGGCGCGCACCTCAACGATATTGGCGACCCCTAAGCACAGATAGCCTGATCTTTCTTGGTTGCCAAGCATAAGTCTCGGACGAATACTGCCTATTTGCACGGGATAACGAGCGTCGTACCCCGCATTGTTGTCTCTGACATCCCTATGAGTGATGCGGTATCTCGCCAATCCATCGGGGTTATTGTCGCTATCAACTTCAACAGAGTCAGGACGACTCAGCGGCAATGCTAAATACACTACTTCATTTGCAACGTCTTCAGAGACATCAAGTGGTAGCGGCAGTTCGTCCTCGTTTGGCAAATGGAATGGGGTACCATCCTGGAAAATCCCTCTAGCAGCTGCCAGAGTGATTTTTCCTATCGCCAATTGTCCTGCATCTAGTTTTAGCGACGAAAATCCCCAATCATAAGCCCTGATTCCATAGCAACGACCATCAATACGACTTTCAAGATAACGATCATGTTGTTGAAAGTGCTGAGGTCTAAGGAACATGCCTTCTGACCAAACAATCCGGTTATTGATTGACATACTCTATTCGGTACCGTTTATTATTTATTAACAATGACTTATGAAATTTTCGCTAACAATTCAATTGAGTTGCAAACTTTCACCGCCTCGCAAATAGACGCATCTGCTTTTCATAAGCTTCAGCGAACTCTTCTCCAAAAAATCCTTCAATTGCTTGTGTTTTCAGTTCCGGATATTTTTCGCAAAAAAGCTCCCAACACTTGGCTTTTCGCTGAAAAACAATCCCTTCGCCCAACACCTTTTCGAAGGTGTCTGGGTCGAAACGATGCAAAATTTCCCCTAGTGCAGCCTGAATACCTGCCGTCATCGCCAATTGATGAAACTTAACATCCCTAAACGCTTCAGTTACCGCATCATTTGAATTTATAAACGCTGGATTATTCGGTGCGAGCATCAGCTTCAGTACGCTTTCCACATCTGGGTTGAATTTTAGCGGGTTATTGTCAAATGAGCGGATTGTGGTGACGGAAACTCGAAATTCACTTTTCATTTCCGCGCGTGCGCGTAGAACGTCCATCAAGCCTTCGATCAAATTTCGGAATAACACACCGGTCGCTTTCATCGCCTCCGGCCACTGCTCTTCCGTCAAAAACGATTGATCTTTTATTCCCGCACCATCCAGAAACATCTTCATGAGCGTCGCATCACCCGATTTGGACCCAATAAATGGTTCCGTATTGGGTGCTAGCGTAATCTCTACACTGGCTTGCGAAGCCGCCTGCCCATCTTCACGCTCAATATTAGGCGTATTTTGGAATACGTCTTTAGAATCTAACGCTATGCTCGAAGGGATAGGCTCGGATAAATTTATTGCTTCCAAACTCGGGAACTCTAACCCGGAAGACTCGCTGAGGGGTGCATCCAACGCACCTAAGGAATCTAAGCCTTTTAAGAATTCGGCAATATCTTTACCATCTCTCTGGGGAGGTAGCACCTCAGGCGCGGTAAAGCTATCGTGAAAAGGGGAAGCAGGAGGACGCTCTCCGAAGGGAGAACTCGCTACGTTGTGCGGAATCGAGAAATTCAGAGGTTCGTTGACTATTGACTGTTGATCATTTTGAAACGGTTGGGCAAATGGTGAAGGCGAAATACTCTCGACGCTAATGGGTGAAGCTGGTGATATTTCGGCTGATGGCAGTTCTACAATAATCTCATATTCTCCGATCCGCAAAATTTCACTATCTAATAACCTTGCTTGTGCATCGTTTATATTCAGTCCGGCATTTGATAAATATGTACCATTTTTACTTGTGTCTTTTATTAAGTAAGCACCGTCCTCATAAATGATTTCAGCATGGTGGCCTGATACAAAGTTTTCCGCATCAGGCAATACCAAGGTATTTCCTGCTTTTCTGCCTATTGTTCCGCCTAACTGACCGAATTCGGCACTCAATTCAGTAGATAGTGGTAAACCTTTGTAAGAAAGTACTTTTAAGATAATTGGCACGATTGTCGTCCTACCGTTAACATTAGTTAAATAGCTTAGCAACTTACGTCAGCTTTTATCTAAAAACTTAGTCATTTTATAGCAGTCTAATCTTATCAATTGCGCGATTCTCAATCAGAAGAACAGTCATCGCAAATTGTTAGTTGTCGAAATTATAGTTATGTGATGAACGGAAAACTCGTGCTTTTGTAGCTTCTAGAATATGTCGCCTTTCAAACGAGGAATGCAAACTCAATCCGCCGACTTTGCCACTTTAATCTCATTGTAGGAACGCATTTCTATATAAAGAGATTCCTGTCGTTACTTAATATCCCGGCGAGTTGAGCCGGGATATTACAGGATCAGATTATCTTATGCGCTTGAGAAGCACCCAAACATCAAAGTAAGTAATTTACAGTTCTGTAAGATTAAGGATAACAACGGCGGTGATGCATTAAACTAGCGGCAGTTTCGGTAACGTTTCGGGCCATTAGTTACCTTTCTGATGTCGTCGCTTTGGGAGTCTCTGATTAATTCGTAACATCGAATTTCAGCGTAAATTAAATCAATGATGGGCACCTAGTTGTCTTGCAAAACCGAAGTAATCAGAGGTTCTTTGCAACATAAACTCCTTTTTATTTCATTTTTTCCTGAATATACCAACAACCCTCCTAAGACTCGCCTTGCTCATATTTGGGTTTGCATTTCACTTTTGAGTAATAACCAAAATAGCTTTCGTTAAAACGTCATCCTATTTTTTATTTTTTAACTTTTCCTCTCCGCCAGTCACTAAACCAGACATACATTCGACTACGCTTTCGACATAATTTGAATGTGCTTCTGCAAGCTCTTTGGCTGCACCGAAACTTTCTCGTAATTCGATTAATGTTTTTTGTGGGTCCGTTGACTTATTAATATCCAACATTTTCGCGTAATTTTTATATGCTTTACGCCTTTCAGGATCTAATATGAATAACCCTGGCATAGCATTCGACGAAGTATCGACGACACATTTTGTCATTAATTCCGGCTCAATTCCGTAGTCCTTAATATCTTTATCTTGCTTCATCTGTTCCAATACTACGGACTGATATTCTTCTTTTTCCGAGCAACCGCTCAGCACTAAAACCCCCAAAATTACTAGCACTTTTTTCATTTTTAACATTTTCCTGCGGTTTCCTAGCATATTACCTAAAAAAAACCCCCGCTATCTTTCAATAGCGAGGGCTTTCAATTTCTTCCTAAGTATTTCGACTTAGAACACTTTCACTATTAGATGAAAGTTGGGATCAGAGGAGCATCAACTGTTACCAATTGACGGTTACCTTTTTCATCCCAGAAGAACAACAGACCTGCGAAACGGCTGTCTGGATCGTAGATCAAGTCAGCTAAACGATATACTTCCCATGCAGCGTCAGAAGCAGTAACTTCGATTGTGCGTGTTTCGCCTGGAGCCAGAGGGCTGTTATCGCTAACAGTTAAACCTTCTTCAGCCAGCAAATCGTCTGGGTAAGCTGTATCATCTTCATGAACAGCTGGATCCAAGAAACGTACACCTGCAGTGTTGAACTCGCCCAAACGTACAGCTGAGTCGCCGTTGTTTGTGATGGTCAAGGTCATTTGCATTGCACGACCTGGTACACGGTATGTAGCGTCATCAACTTTAACTGAAACGTTAGCTTCAGGCATTTGATAAGTTTTCATGCCGCGCAACAAACCAGCTTGCAAAGGAGTTGTTACAGGGTATTTTTCGTTGGTTGCACCCATAGAGGCAGCAACGATTACCATCGTACCGACAGCGAAGATCATACCAACTTTTTTGTCGCCAGCTGAGATCAGAGAATCTGCTTTGCCTGTGCTAACAGCGATATGACGTGGAACGAACAATGGACGTTTGATCCAGAACAACAACCATGCGAACGCGATAGCAAACCATACTGCGTGCCAGAAATAAACGTTGTCCAGAGCATAGTTTTCCAAGTTGATTGTTTGACCAGTCAAAGTAGTAACTGGGTTAACAAACTCGCTCATAGAACCAGTAATGGTTACCCATTTACCTGGACCGATGATAGGGCCACCGCCTTGTACGTTCATCATAGAGTGAACGTGCCAGTCACCTGGACGACGAGCTTTCAACAGAACTTTAAACTCATAAACTTCGCCCAATTCCAGAGACACTGAACGAGGAACCAATTGACCGCCGATCCAAGAACCTGCACGGATAAATACAGGACCAGGAATACCAACGTTCAAAAATGAAACTTCTGGTTTATCAACAGTTTCTGGCCATCCTGCGAATACCAGGAATTTACCGGAAATTGTCATAGTTTCATTAACAGGCACTTCTTCTTTTGACCAGTTCAGGTCAAACCAGTGAATCGTCCGCATACGCATGAACGCAGCCTGTGATTTTTCACCGTGAGCAGATGCTGTTGGAGCATAGAACATCGCTGCTGTCATTGCGACCAACAGTGCGACAAAGGACAGTTTTGCAACTTTGTCTTTTATTATTTTCATATTTCCTCCTCTATCACTAGAGAATTTTAATTAAGACTTTCTGGTAGCTATCTAGAACCACCAGGTTCATTTTCTTACTATTCTTCTAATTAAGACGCGTCGTCAGCGATGAAGTCGGTTTTAGCGAACCATCTGCCGAAGAAGTGCCACAAGAAGTAAATAATGATAGAAACGAATCCAGAGAAGAACGCTGATACTGGAGCAACGTCTTTACCGAAAGTTCTTAATGTACCTTTCTCTACCATACGGATGTACTCAGGTGTACCGGTACGAACATAGTGGTAACCTTGCAAGTCAGCCAAAGTCATCATCATGCCGTTGTACTCTACAGGCACGTGCAATGGAGCGATAACAGGCCAGTTACCTGGGTAGAACAACAAGCCGTAAGCCAAACCACCTAATACAGCAGTCAGAGTCATGCTGTTACCTAACATCAGGATAACGTCAAGAACGATAGCGCCTGGCAGCAGGTTAGATGGGAAGCAGATGTTAACTGGGAAGTATGTCCAGCCCCA
Organism: Methylomonas sp. PHL2-19; assembly: GCF_059331595.1. NCBI lineage: Bacteria > Pseudomonadati > Pseudomonadota > Gammaproteobacteria > Methylococcales > Methylococcaceae > Methylomonas > Methylomonas sp. PHL2-19. The sequence goes on along the minus strand of NZ_CP196839.1, from coordinate 926,769 downwards.
GAAGTTCATGTAACGGTTAATCCACTCACCAACCATCAGAGCAACAACAGAAATTGTAGCACCGATTGGCAAACGGTATCTCCACCACAAGCAAGCTTGAACAGCCGCAGGGAATGTAATAGAAACGATAGGAGCCACAGTTACCCATAGACGTCTATCTTTCCAGTCGGTCCAGAAATCCCAGTCACCGCCAGTCAACATATAGTGAATGTGATAACCGCCCAGAACCGCTGTGAACAGTGTAAAAAGAATCATCCAGTCGAACGTACGGGAAACTTGTACCGCTTCCGCACGTGAACGTACAGCTGATTGAGATGCGCTCATTAGCTTACCTCCTAAAGAATTAAAATTATATTTTTTTCACTTCTCTTTATCCTACCGCCACTTAAACAAAGCAGCGGCAGGAAAGGAGATAGTATTTTTACTTTTAAAGATAAGCTATTAAGCCAAATCTTTTTTCAGCAATTTTGCAATTGCCATTACTTCGGTGTTCACAACACCCATGATTGCAAGAGCAGCCCAACCAAAGAATACGAAACCGTAATGCAATGGAGCAACGAACAACTCTTCCATAAACCAGAATGTGTGACCCCACTCATTCAAACCTACGTTAGGCAGAATCATGAATGGACCGATAACCGCAATCAGATACATCAAGTGCAGACCTTCATGGTAGGTAGGCAGTCTGGTTTTTGCATACATGAAAGCAGCTGAACCAGTGATGATGTAGATTGGGTATGACAGGTAGAACTCGATGATGTGACTTGGAGTAAAGTCAGTGTCACGAACGATAGTTTGGTGCCATGTACCGTCTTGCTCTGTGAAGTAAGAAGCGCCCCAATAGATCGCCCAACCGTAGCAAACCAACCATGTCCAGTGTGTGAAGTGACGACGCAATTCTTCACGTGGAGTGATTGACATGACTTTACGGTCACGAGTTTTCCAGATATAGCCATTGATACCAGCAAACAACAGTACTTCGATAACGATCTCGATATACAGCATGTTCATCCAGTATGTTTCAAACTCTGGAGCAAATGAGTCTAAGCCAGCTGACCAGCCGTAAACACCTTCGTACCAACGAATGAAAGAATAAAAAACCAAGTACAGGGTGATACCTGCCCACAGGTTTTTTTGATTTAAAAGCGGTGCTTCCGCAGCATCAGCCTTAACTGATTCAGTTGTAGCAGCCATTTCTACCTCCTAAAAGATTATCTAAATCCCCGATCGAATCGGGAGTTCTTTGTTTTTCCATGTTATTAGCCTTCATTTCGAAGACACCCCGGTCCCTTGAGGTGCGTGGCAGTCTACCACTTGCCAAATCCTTGTCAAGATAAATTAAGCTAATTTAGCTGGGTGCGCGCTGTCACCCATTTGCAATTTTACTGTTAACAAAACTCGAACACCTATTTAAGCGACGTTTCGATAAAATTCCCGTTCGAATTCAATTAGGATAGATAGGTTACCAGATACTGTGCATGCGATAAGTCGCAACCTGATTGATCAGCTCCAAGCTCTACCATCTATCTGCCTCGCATTTTTTCTTACCATCCCCACTTGTATTTCAGACGCCCAAAAAAACGTCTAACTCAAAACGTAGTGATTCAGTAAAAATTCACACCCGAGTAGTTTGATAAACCTTCCCTTTGCGAAACGAATGAAACAGAATGAGTGCATTATGATGCTGTATTCAAGCTGCAATTAGTGAAGACGATTCAGGAGCAACGACTGAACGGTTGCCCAGGTTTGCCTGGACCTCTAGCAGAATGAGAAGATAGGGCGTCGAAGGAGCAAGCAAGTGTAAGCCGAGCAATCGGACCAACCGCGAATCGGCAATTGCGGACGGATAACAAATTATTAAAATAGATCTCGGCCTCTTATGCATTGCAGTTGCCGCCGACAGCAAGAATAGCCTACCACTGTAAGATGTTGCACAGCGCGACAACTACCAATTACGCCGAGACTATCCGAGACGCAACCGACTATATCGTCAATTTCTAAAACAACCAGACTTGCATTCGTTATCGGGTTAACTGCTTCTCTTATTGCCTCGCAGAAAAAGGTACCCGAAGGATCAAAGTTATATCCTCACATTAGATCTAACCTGAGCTTGTGAAAAAATCAGTTTCAAAACATACTCAAAGGCGAGCTAGTAAACGGATTGAGCTTGGCATGATGCTCCCAAAGAGTCTGTTGGATGGATTTCGGAATGTCGAGTTGATCGCGGATGCGCTTGTACGGCCGTTGCGGGGCGTAGTATTTTTATTGATTTTGGTGCCGTCGTGGCGTTTTTCTCTGTAGTGGTTGAAGACAGGGTGTCTAGGGTGGTCGGTAAGATAGCGAACCGAGTGATGATTGAGAAATTCAGAACCGTTGCTCGAGTCCGGGTATCGCAATCGAAGCCCTTCAACGGGAACAGTTACAAACCGGATCTACTCTAGAACGCCCTGAGAACTCTTATTCCAAGTGCCCTTACTTCGGTCCAGCCAGCTAAAAACCCAGTCATGGCTAAGGTCCAGACGAAATCCCAGGCCACCAAATTGCCGCAGTGAGCAACCGTACCGACCTCTACTAAGCTTGGCGGAGCTTCGTCTAAATGATGATTGCGAATGGGATTTTGAGCGGTTAACAGCTAGCCAGGCTTGGTTCCGGACAAACCCTTGGGATATAGGACGCGCAAAGGATTGAGTACCCCCCAGGACCGCCGTCTTCAAGCGCCTGCCGCACGGTTGACGCTGTTGATCCCGATGCACTTCAACGGCCCTGGCAACACCTCGGCTTGATATTTTCGCTTGGGTCCAGGCCGTTTGGCTGGCGAAGCGGCTGGTTTGGCATTTCGATTCAGCAAATGAACGCCGCGAAACCGTGGAAACGAAGCATTATCAATCGCAGGTTGAATAGCGCCCCCCCCCCCGGAAGCCGCTGGCAGGGCGGGTTTTCGCAGCAAAATGGAAAGCATTGCGACACCACTTCAAGTCATGTGAGAGTAAACTCCGACCTCGTGCTGGGTTGGAACGAGGTGACGTGGACGAATCTGAGCGCTGAAGACATAAATGGTCGCGTCATCTTTGCCGATTTTTTCAACAAGATGCTTGAAAAAATCTTTCGGCAAATAGCGACTCTCCTGTAGCGTTTCCTCTAATTGGCCCGCAGAACCAAGGCTGCGGACCTATTGCTTTGCGGTCACGCTCGCCAGCATATTATCAAGCTCGCCTTTATTAAAGAGATCGATGACAATGTCGCAGCCGCCGATTAACTCGCCGTTGATATACAGTTGGGGATAGGTAGGCCAGTGCGAGTATTCTTTTAAGGCTTCACGCACTTCAGGGTCTTCGAAGATATTGATATGGGCATAATCCGCATTGCATGCCCGCAAGACTTGCACCACCCGGCTGGAAAATCCACACTGAGGGAAGTCCGGGGTGCCTTTCATGTATAAGACCACAGGATGGCTGGCTAATTGGGCTTGGATTCTGTCTATTGCACTCATGCGTTTTCTCGTTAAACATTGATGAGAGGGGATTCTAACAACCCCGTCCGCAAAAGAGAAGAGAGCAGCAGTGGGGTGATTTTGGGTCAAAAAAAAAGCCCTGCTATGGGTAAGCAGGGCTTTTGGTTTAAGAGCTTGGCGATGACCTACTTTCACATGGCAACCTGCCACACTATCATCGGCGCTAAGCGGTTTCACTTCCGAGTTCGGGATGGGATCGGGTGGTTCACGCTTGCTATGTTCACCAAGCAAACTGGTTTGGCTGTTTTGCAGCCGTCATGCACAGGTTTGAAGCGTATTTGCTTCCCGGCATTTGCCGTTTACCTGTCTTCATGGAAATCTGTATCGAGTGTGTCGTTATCTTGCGTTTATCAGCGTGTCAGTGACACCCAAACGCATTGGGTGTTATATGGTCAAGCCTCACGGGCAATTAGTACACGTTAGCTACGCCCATTACTGGACTTCCACACCGTGCCTATCAACGTCGTAGTCTCCGACGGCCCTTCAGGGGACTTATAGTCCCAGTGAGATCTCATCTTGGGAGGGGCTTCCCGCTTAGATGCTTTCAGCGGTTATCCTGTCCGAACGTGGCTACCCGGCAATGCCATTGGCATGACAACCGGAACACCAGAGGTTCGTCCACTTCGGTCCTCTCGTACTAGAAGCAGCTTCCCTCAAATCTCAAACGCCCACGGCAGATAGGGACCGAACTGTCTCACGACGTTCTGAACCCAGCTCGCGTACCACTTTAAATGGCGAACAGCCATACCCTTGGGACCTGCTTCAGCCCCAGGATGTGATGAGCCGACATCGAGGTGCCAAACACCGCCGTCGATATGAACTCTTGGGCGGTATCAGCCTGTTATCCCCGGCGTACCTTTTATCCGTTGAGCGATGGCCCTTCCATACAGAACCACCGGATCACTAAGACCTACTTTCGTACCTGCTCGACTTGTCCGTCTCGCAGTCAAGCACCCTTATGCCTTTGCACTCATTGCCTGATTTCCGACCAGGCTGAGGGTACCTTCGTGCTCCTCCGTTACTCTTTAGGAGGAGACCGCCCCAGTCAAACTACCCACCAGACACTGTCCCTAACCCGGATAACGGGTCGAGGTTAGAACTCCAAACATACCAGGGTGGTATTTCAAGGTTGGCTCCACGAGAACTGGCGTTCCCGCTTCAAAGCCTCCCACCTATCCTACACAAGTAGGTTCAAAGTCCAGTGTCAAGCTATAGTAAAGGTGCACGGGGTCTTTCCGTCTAGCCGCGGGTACACTGCATCTTCACAGCGATTTCAATTTCACTGAGTCCCAGGTGGAGACAGTGTGGCCATCGTTACGCCATTCGTGCAGGTCGGAACTTACCCGACAAGGAATTTCGCTACCTTAGGACCGTTATAGTTACGGCCGCCGTTTACTGGGGCTTCGATCAAGAGCTTCTCCGAAGATAACCCCATCAATTAACCTTCCAGCACCGGGCAGGCGTCACACCCTATACGTCCACTTTCGTGTTTGCAGAGTGCTATGTTTTTGCTAAACAGTCGCAGCCACCGATTTTTTGCAACCCCCTTCCGCTCCAGTCGCGAGGACCTTCACGTAATGAGGGCATACCTTCTCCCGAAGTTACGGTATCATTTTGCCTAGTTCCTTCACCTGGGTTCTCTCAAGCGCCTTAGAATTTTCATCCCACCCACCTGTGTCGGTTTAGGGTACGGCCACTAGTAACCTGAAGCTTAGAGGTTTTTCCTGGAAGCAGGGCATCTATCACTTCGCTGTTCTTTCGAACCGCTCGTCATCACGTCTCGGCATAAAGCACCCCGGATTTGCCTAAGATGCATGCCTACCTGCTTAAACGGCCACTTCCAACCGACCGCTGATATAGCCTTCTCCGTCACCCCATCGCAGTTACTACTGGTACAGGAATATTAACCTGTTTTCCATCGACTACGCTTTTCAGCCTCGCCTTAGGTGCCGACTAACCCTGCGTCGATTAACGTTGCGCAGGAAACCTTGGGTTTTCGGCGAGGGGGTTTTTCACCCCCTTTATCGTTACTTATGTCAGCATTCGCACTTCCGATACCTCCAGCCGACTTCTCAATCGACCTTCGCAGGCGTACGGAACGCTCCTCTACCACTCACACTTACGTGTAAATCCGTAGCTTCGGTACTATGCTTAGCCCCGGTAAATCTTCCGCGCAGACCGACTCGACCAGTGAGCTATTACGCTTTCTTTAAAGGATGGCTGCTTCTAAGCCAACCTCCTGGCTGTCTGTGCCTTTCCACATCGTTTCCCACTGAGCATAGATTTGGGGACCTTAGCTGACGGTCTGGGCTGTTTCCCTTTTCACGACGGACCTTATCACCCGCCGTGTGTCTCCCGTGCTGGCACTTGCTGGTATTCGGAGTTTGCATCGGGTTGGTAAGTCGGGATGACCCCCTAGCCGAAACAGTGCTCTACCCCCAGCAGTGATACACGAGGCGCTACCTAAATAGCTTTCGAGGAGAACCAGCTATCTCCGAGCTTGATTAGCCTTTCACTCCGATCCACAGCTCATCCCCGTCTTTTTCAACAGACGTGGGTTCGGCCCTCCAGTTAGTATTACCCAACCTTCAGCCTGGCCATGGATAGATCGCCCGGTTTCGGGTCTACACCTTGCGACTAAACGCCCTATTAAGACTCGCTTTCGCTACGCCTCCCCTATTCGGTTAAGCTTGCCACAAAATGTAAGTCGCTGACCCATTATACAAAAGGTACGCAGTCACCCCACGAAGGGGCTCCCACTGCTTGTACGCATACGGTTTCAGGTTCTATTTCACTCCGCTCTCCGCGGTTCTTTTCGCCTTTCCCTCACGGTACTAGTTCACTATCGGTCAGTAAGGAGTATTTAGCCTTGGAGGATGGTCCCCCCATATTCAGTCAAAGTTTCACGTGCTCCGACCTACTCGATTTCACTAGAAAAAGGTTTTCGTGTACGGGGCTATCACCCTGTATCGCCGGACTTTCCAGACCGTTCCACTAACCTTATCCTAGCTTAAGGGCTAGTCCCCGTTCGCTCGCCACTACTTAGGGAATCTCGGTTGATTTCTTTTCCTCCGGGTACTTAGATGTTTCAGTTCTCCGGGTTCGCTTCAGTGAGCTATGTATTCACTCAAAGATGACGCGCTTATGCGCGCCGGGTTTCCCCATTCGGACATCTCTGGATCACAGCCGGTTTGCAGGCTCCCCAAAGCTTTTCGCATGCTACAACGTCCTTCATCGCCTCTTACTGCCTAGGCATTCACCGTATGCGCTTATTCACTTGACCATATAACCCGAATACGTCTGTATTTTGGTTATACTGTCAGCTGACATTTTCGCTGATTTTTCTGCTTGAGAACGACATGCCGTTTGTTTTCTGCCTTTCCCTTTCGAGAACGACGTCATTCAAACCGCAACTCGTTTTAGTGTTGATCATTGCTGATCATTACTATAGTTACAGATTTCCATATTGTTAAAGAGCTATCGGTACGAATACCAATGCTATAAAGTCTTTATCCGCTGCCGCTGATAAAACTGTATAGCGTTGATGTTCACCCACTATTTTTCTTACGTTTGACGAACTGGTTGACCCTCAGCGTTCAGCATGATGGTGGAGCCAGGGAGGATCGAACTCCCGACCTCCTGCGTGCAAGGCAGGCGCTCTCCCAGCTGAGCTATGGCCCCTAAAGCAGACTAAAGACCAAGACTCAAGCCGAAACGTGACTAGACACAGCGCCAGTTATTCTAACCAGGCGTGTGGTCTGATTGTGTTTCGCCTTATTGCTTTCGCCTTTTATGCGTTGGTGGGTCTGGGAGGAGTTGAACCTCCGACCTCACCCTTATCAGGGGTGCGCTCTAACCAACTGAGCTACAGACCCAGGTGCGTCTTTCAATCGAAATAATTTGTTGTGAGTACGTGTAACGGTGTGCCGTCTTTGTAAGGAGGTGATCCAGCCCCAGGTTCCCCTAGGGCTACCTTGTTACGACTTCACCCCAGTCATGAATCACAAAGTGGTAAGCGCCCTCCCGAAGGTTAAACTACCTACTTCTTTTGCAACCCACTCCCATGGTGTGACGGGCGGTGTGTACAAGGCCCGGGAACGTATTCACCGCGGCATTCTGATCCGCGATTACTAGCGATTCCGACTTCACGCAGTCGAGTTGCAGACTGCGATCCGGACTGGGACCGGCTTTTTGGGATTCGCTTACTCTCGCGAGTTCGCAGCCCTCTGTACCGGCCATTGTAGCACGTGTGTAGCCCTACCCATAAGGGCCATGATGACTTGACGTCGTCCCCACCTTCCTCCGGTTTATCACCGGCAGTCTCCCTAGAGTTCCCGGCATGACCCGCTGGCAACTAAGGATAAGGGTTGCGCTCGTTACGGGACTTAACCCAACATTTCACAACACGAGCTGACGACAGCCATGCAGCACCTGTCTCAGAGTTCCCGAAGGCACTCCGCTATCTCTAACAGATTCTCTGGATGTCAAGGGTAGGTAAGGTTCTTCGCGTTGCATCGAATTAAACCACATGCTCCACCGCTTGTGCGGGCCCCCGTCAATTCATTTGAGTTTTAGCCTTGCGGCCGTACTCCCCAGGCGGTCAACTTAATACGTTAGCTCCACTACTAAGTTCTTTAAGAACCCAACAGTTAGTTGACATCGTTTACGGCGTGGACTACCAGGGTATCTAATCCTGTTTGCTACCCACGCTTTCGTACCTCAGCGTCAGTTTTAGTCCAGGGAGCCGCCTTCGCCACTGGTGTTCCTTCAGATCTCTACGCATTTCACCGCTACACCTGAAATTCCACTCCCCTCTACTAAACTCTAGTTGCCCAGTATCAAATGCAGTTCCCAGGTTAAGCCCAGGGCTTTCACATCTGACTTAAACAACCGCCTACGCACGCTTTACGCCCAGTAATTCCGATTAACGCTTGCACCCTCCGTATTACCGCGGCTGCTGGCACGGAGTTAGCCGGTGCTTCTTGTATAGGTAATGTCAGTCTACCGGGTATTAACCGATAGGTATTCCTTCCTATTGAAAGTGCTTTACAACCCTCAGGCCTTCTTCACACACGCGGTATTGCTGGATCAGGCTTTCGCCCATTGTCCAATATTCCCCACTGCTGCCTCCCGTAGGAGTCTGGGCCGTGTCTCAGTCCCAGTGTGGCTGATCATCCTCTCAGACCAGCTACGGATCGTCGCCTTGGTAGGCCTTTACCCCACCAACTAGCTAATCCGACATAGGCTCATCTATTAGCGCCAGGCCCGAAGGTCCCCAGCTTTCCCCCGTAGGGCGTATGCGGTATTAGCGTGAGTTTCCCCACGTTGTCCCCCACTAATAGGCAGATTCCTATGCATTACTCACCCGTCCGCCACTCGTCAGCGCCCGAAGGCCTGCTACCGTTCGACTTGCATGTGTTAAGCATACCGCCAGCGTTCAATCTGAGCCATGATCAAACTCTTCAGTTTAATTTTAACTTGTCACTAAATAAGATTAGTGACCAATCTTGGCTCGACTACAGAACATCTTTTCTTGCGAATTGACGTGGTTTCTGTGTCGACTATTTTTAAACAGCACATAGTCGCTACACATACCCACACAAATTATTTCGATTTCGTTTGTTAAAGAGCCAGAGCATTTCGCCCTGTTGAGCCGACACATTCTACAGCGTTTTCAGTGTTTGTCAAATTTATTTTTAAGTGGCTTCAAAAACAGAAACTAAAAAAACAAACCCGTCAATCAACAACTTCAAACCCGCCGAACTAAGTCGACCGCTTCACCGCTAAAACTTAAAAGCCAGAGCAGTGAAGAGCCGCTCATTCTAATCACCCAACATCCTCGCGTCAAGAACTTTTTTATTCAACAGCCTTCAACCCTTGCGCGAGCGCGGATGTGCTTGATCATAAACAGCCGCTAAATGTTGAAAATCTAGGTGCGTGTATATCTGAGTAGTCGATATATTGCTATGCCCTAACAACTCTTGCACAGCCCTAATATCTTTACTGGCTTCAAGCAAATGGCTTGCGAACGAATGCCTCAACATATGAGGATGAAGGTGCTCGGCTATTCCGTTTTTTTTGCCCCAACGATCCAATCTAAGTTGCACGCTTCTTTGAGATAATCGAACCCCCTTTAGGGAAACAAACACTGCCTGCCACTCCCCATCAGGCCGACTTGCCAGCCAAACCTTAAGCGCATCAAGTGCTTTACTACCAACCGGCAATTGCCTTTGCTTGCCGCCTTTACCAAACCGCACCCTCAAAAAGCCTTCGCTAAGATTGATGTCAGACAAATCAAGCATTACCAACTCGCTCAGTCGCAACCCAGATGAGTAAAACAATTCGAACATCGCCAAGTCGCGGATTTCCAAAATCGAATCCGGCGTCGCATTTAGCATCCCCACAACCTGATCGACATCCAAAACATGTGGCAACCTTTTTGAAACTTTGGGCGCTTGCACATGCTGAGCAGGGTTATGCTCCACTTGCTTGGCCTTGAGTAAAAATCGATAAAAACTGCGTAAAGCAGCGAGTTCGCGCTGAATCGTCTTGCTGCCGATACCGTTTTTATGACGCCCGGCAATATAATTCCGCACATCACGATCCTGAACTTGCAGCCAATACATGAGCCCTTGCCTAGCGCAAAAACTTTGAAAACGTTTTAAATCCCTTTGGTAGTTTGTTGACGTATGATCTGCAACGCGCTTTTCCGAAACCAAATAGCGAAAATACCGCAGCAAGGCCTCATCCGCTTCGGCATGCATGACAATCAATCCGTTTGGTGTAGCAATGATATAAGACGAGTCCCGATAATCTCACTCATTTGAGTAAGAAATATGCTGCCCATACTATAGTGAAAGCGCGACTCATCGCGACTGCCGATCGCCAACAGCCCATCAAGCTGCGTAAACACCATAGGAATGATTGCACACGAGCGAACTTCCGCAGCCACGTCGCCAAACAAAAACCTCGCTTGCGCTAAGGTCGGCCGACCGCATTTCGGCTGGTTTGTGGTTAATTCATTGGAAAAATGCTTCAAATTAGCATCATCAGCCCCAACGAATAAATTACTGATAGGCGAGAGCGGTTGTTCTTTAATTATTTTAATGGCTACGAAATCAGTGAAAAAACATTCAGCCAACACCTCACTTAAATTTGCTACCGCGTCCTCCAGGGTATTTGCTTCCAACATGGCCAGAGTCAACTCATGCATGCGATTGAACGAAGCGTCATTTTCCCGGGCAATATCGATCAACGCGGTCAATTGATTTTCTTGCTCCTGATGCTTCGCCCGAAAAATTTCAAGTTGCTTGGATATTAGCGATATTGCATTACCACTGGGATGTGGGATATGCATCTTCTCCAGCAAATCCAAATGATTTTGGAAAAACTCGGGATGTTCTTGCAGATAGGCCTTAACGAGGGCTTCGGTCAATAAGACTTTTGGTTCAGTGCTCATAACTTTATTTGTCCTTCGAATACCGTAGTCGCTGCTCCCGTCATCATGACAGGATGACCACTACCAAGCCAGCTAACGATTAATTCCCCACCAGGCAGTTGAACCTGAACATTCTGCTCCAACAAACCTTGCTCAATACCGGCCACAACAGCAGCGCAAGCCCCACTGCCACAAGCCAGCGTTTCGGCTGCGCCACGCTCGTAAACTCGCAACTTGATTTGTCGACGATTAACAATTTGCATGAAACCAATATTAGCTCGTTCCGGAAACAGCTCATGACACTCCAACCTAGCGCCGATAGATGAAACGGGCGCGCTGATTACATCATCGACCTGGATAACCGCATGAGGATTCCCCATAGAAACGGCTGCGAATGCAACTTCTGTGTCCGCCAAAGTCACTTTATATAACGTGGATTGTTCGGAAACCTTTAGCGGTATTTGCTCAGGCTCAAGCGCAGGAACTCCCATGTCAACGGTGATCAAACCGCCTGCATCGAATCGAAGCGTCAGTTGTCTCGCGTCTGTATCAACAATAATTTCGTCTTTATTACTTAATCCTTTGTCGCGCACAAAGCGTGCGAAGCAACGCGCACCGTTTCCACATTGCGCAACCTCGCTACCGTCAGCATTGAAAATCCGGTATTTAAACTCGGCGTTATCGCTAACCGGCTTTTCCACCAATAACAATTGATCGCAGCCCACGCCAAAATGGCGATCCGCCAAAAATCGAATCTGTGATGTCGTCAATTGTATTGGCTGGTTTATAGCGTCGATCACGACAAAATCATTGCCTAAGCCCTGCATTTTGGTGAAATTAATCATCATCGCTACTCAGGTAAAAGCTGCTCGCCAATCCACAGTTGCTCCAAGGTTTCTCGGGCTCGAATAAGATGCATTTTATCGCCATCCACCATTACCTCCGCCGCTCGTGGCCTCGAGTTATAGTTTGAACTCATCGTAAACCCATAGGCTCCCCCGGAACGAACCGCCAATAAATCGCCTTGTTTCAACTTTAACGACCGCGCTTTACCCAGAAAGTCGCCCGTCTCGCAAACCGGTCCCACAATGTCCCAATCCAACTCGGACTGATCGCTTTCAGTGTTCGCAGGAATGATTGCCTGCCACGCCCCGTATAAAGCCGGCCTAACCAGATCATTCATCGCCGCATCCACAATAGCAAAATTTTTATTCTCTGTTGGCTTGAGGTATTCCACTCTGGTTAACAATATTCCCGCATTGCCGACGATGGCGCGCCCCGGCTCTAATAGAATTTCAAAACTCCGTCCCGCTAAACGCTGCAGCAGAGCTGCAATATATTCAGAAGGTTGCGGCGGATGCTCATCGCGATAACAAATACCCAGCCCGCCCCCTAAATCGAGGTGGTGCAATTCAATACCTTCCTCTTGCAGTTCATCGACTAACGCCAACACCCTATCCAGCGCATCCAAAAACGGCACTGTTTCAGTTAGTTGGGAGCCAATATGGCAATCGATACCGACTATTTGGATATTCGGCATCTGCGCGGCACGCCGATACTCATGAATGGCTTGCTTGATATCGATCCCGAATTTATTTTCTTTCAACCCGGTGGAAATATAGGGATGCGTCTTGGCGTCAACATCCGGGTTGACCCGGAAAGACACGGGAGCAATAACACCCAGCTCACCGGCTAATCGGTTGATCCGATCAAGTTCGCCGCTGACTTCAACATTAAAACAGCGTATACCTATTTTCAACGCCGCTAAGATTTCGTCCTCGCGTTTACCGACACCGGAAAACACAATTTTGTCAGGACTGCCGCCCGCAGCTAGCACGCGCTGCATTTCGCCAAGCGACACGATGTCGAACCCAGACCCAAGTCGCGCCAGCACGTTGAGAATCGCAATATTTGAATTGGCTTTTACCGCATAACAAATAAGGTGCGGGTGCCCGGCAAAGCCTTGATCGAAGGCTTGCCAATGCCTCTCCAAGGTCGCGCGCGAATAGACATAGCAGGGAGTACCGTAGTTTTCGGCAATTTTGTCAACAGGAATGCTTTCGGCAAACAGCTCGTGTTGCCGATAATTAAAAAAATCCATGGCTTATTTATCTTGTTTCGGTACGTAAATTGGCGGCGGGCTATCCGGCATATATAAGGGCCCGGTTTGACCGCAGGCTTGCAGCAACAGAGCCCAAAGAACTAGAGTTAAAATTTTGTTTGTCGTCATGTTCGTAACGATTATCGGGTGAGTGCGGAATATAGCATAGCCGACAGCTTAAAAGAACGAACGCAAGACAGCTAACCAATCTCGGCAAGCCACAAAAAAAGGGGCATGAAGCCCCTTTTTGTCGCTAGGCCAGACGAAGACTCACTTTATCGTCATCGACTCTTTCACCACTTTAGGCGTAATAAACACCAACAACTCTTTTTTGGTATCGTTTTTTACACTTTTCTTGAACATCCAGCCAATCACCGGCAAATCCGACACCCAAGGCACAGTATTGTAAGATTCCTGAACAGTCGACTCATAGATGCCGCCCAACACTACCGTCTCGCCATCTTCAACTTGAACTTTGGTTTTCAACTGCCGGGTATCGATAGGTACCGTTGCGTTACCGCCTGTAGCCAAAGGTGTTCCCGGCGAATCTTTTTTGATGTCGAGCAGCATGATAACACTGCCGCTTGGCGTAATCTGCGGCGTGACATTCAGCTCCAACACCGCATCGACCAGCTCCGTCACCGGACCAGTCGCCTGGCTTTGGGTTTGATACGGAATCTGCACACCTTGTTTGATTGAAGCTTGCACCATGTCGCTAGTCATTACCCGCGGATTGGACACCAACTCGCCTTTACCATCGTCTTGCAATGCACTGATCTCAAGGTTCAAAAGATAATCCGCTCCGCGTGCCAAGGTCAAGGCCAAAGCACCTCCGCTGGAAGCTGCCAATGCAGATCCCAAATCCGACAGAATTTGCGAATTTTCGCTGGTTTCCGCACCACTGGCCGTCATTCCGTATTGCGTTCCGCTATTTACGTCGGCTTTATGAGCCACCCCAAATTTGGTACCCAAGTTCTGCGCAAACGAAGTATCCGCTATGACGATTCGCGATTCGATCAACACTTGGCGCACAGGCACGTCCAATAGTTTGATCATTCTGCGTACATCTTCCATAGCCTTTGCCGTATCCTTGACAATCAGCGTATTGGTTCTGGCATCGACAATCGCCGTACCGCGTGGCGATAGCAATCGCATACTTGCTGGACCGCCACCTTGGCTATTCTGGCCGGAACCGGCCTGTTGCGACGCGACGGAACTCCCGCTACCACCGCCGCAACCACCACCTCCGCCACTGCTTGCACCTGCACCGGACTGACCACCTTGCGAGCTATTCCCCACCCCCATTAATACACCGCAAATCTCCCCTGCTTTTGCGTAATTGATCTGAATATTTTCGGTTTTTAACGGTTCCAACTCTTCGAATATTTTTTTCGAATCCAGCTCCTCCTGCTCGATTTTCATGATCTCAGCAACCGGCGCCACCATCACCACATTGCCGTTCTGTCTTTTTGCCAAGCCTTTGGATTTTAAAATCAACTCCAAAGCCTGATCCCAAGGTACATCGTTTAATCTAAGCGTGACATTGCCCGCCACCGAATCAGCAGCAATGATATTCAGCTCGGTAAAGTCGGCCAGAATTTGCAACACCGAACGCACTTCGATATCTTGAAAATTCAATGACAACTTATTGCCGATATACGGGAATTTTTCTTTTTGCTGCGCTTCTTTTTCCGCCGGTGTCAACGGCCGAAACTCAACCGTCAATAAATTATCGGACTGATAGGACGAGTAATCGTAATTACCATTGTTGGGTGTTATGACAATGTTGACGCTATCGCCTCTGGGAGAGGCTTCGATTTTTTGTACAGGTGTCGCAAAATCGGATACGTCAAAACTTTTAACTAAAGACTCCGGCAACTTGGTGTTTAGGAAACTTAAAACCACTTTACCGGCATTTTGTTTAGCGTCGACTACAGTATTTGCCGCTGATAAACCCAGCAACAAACGCCCCTCACCGTTTGGCCCGCGTCGAAAATCAATACTTTTTATGTTTTGTTCCGGCAAAAATTTACTAATCACCGAATCCTTCGCGACAGGCGCTTGCTGTACGGCTCGGTTTACCGCAGCAACGGTCCCGCTGGACTTCAACACCACATAAAATTTATTGCCCTCGATTTTGGTTTCGTAAGGCACTTTTTCTACCAAATTGATAATAACCCGAGTCCGCCCCGAAGCCTCAACCACATATACCGTGCCTGCAGCACCTTGATTGATCGGAAAGCTTTTTTTTGCCAGATTACTTTTTACGCCGGCAAAGTCCAATGCGATTCTGGAAGGGTTATCGGTCTGGAAGATTTTCGGCTCCACTATCGGACCATCCATTTCCAGTTGCACTTGCACTTGGTTTCCGGCCAAGGTGGAAAACTCTAAGTTGTTTATCGCTCCATCATCGGCGTGCACCAGCGCAACATGCACAAAACAACTCAGCAACACTGAACACCAGAAACCGAAGCCGGCCACTTTCCATCCGTTTTTATTTTGTTTAATACTCATTTCTATAACCCTTTTTCATCGGCCAATGCTAGTGAAGACTGTTGTTCGCGCCAAGTGCCCGGTTTATCAGGTACGATTTCCATTAGCTCTATTTTGTCGTCAAGAATACGCAGTATCTTGCCGTAATTTTGCCCCATGTGATGCCCAACCTGTACGCGGTGGATAGTCCCATCTCTAGCTCTTACCAAACCCCAATAGCCTTTGTCGTTACGTAGCGTTCCAACCATGCGCAGACTGTCCAGAGGGTAGGCTTCCAACTCTTCCTTCCGGCGTTCTATATCAGGTCTAATACCGTTGATACCGGAGACGTCGACATTGCTATCGTCATCTTTTCTTTCAATTGACCTAAACGGATCCCTCAATCCATCGGGCTTGAATATAAACGATTCAACCACTTTAATTTCAGGCAAGGGTTCGATAGCGGCCTTGGGACGAGCTTTTACCTCTTCAATATATTTGGTCAAATCGCTGACATCGTCGCCACCGCATCCGACCATCCCAACCAAAAGCAAACTTAACATCGGCAGGGTCGGAAAAACTTTCACACCGACGCACCTCATTGCCCTCTCCTTTTCTTAGCAGCCGGTCCGCCAGCGGCTTGCGCTGTTTCGCCCTCGTTATAGGTTTTTATTGTTGCCGTCATGCTCATACCATCTTTGCCTTCTTTACCCATCGGCGTCATGACCACATCGTGCACCGTCACAATCCGGGGTAGGGAAGCCAAACCGCTGACAAATAATCCCAGCTCTTCATACTTCCCGACGACATGGATACCAATTGGTAATTCAGAATAAAACTCTCTGTTAATTTCGGTACTGGGTTGGAACAATTTAAACTCTAGGCCACTTGCCAATCCGGTTTGGGAAATATCAACCAACAAGCTGGCAACTTCAGCTTTGGTAGGCATCTGCTTCAACATCTCACCTAGCGACGCTTCGATTTGATCCAGCTGATCGCGGTAATCCTGGAGATTGACAGCCTTTTTCTGCTTAACTTCAAACGCACTTTTCAAACTCTCTTCTTGTTTTTCAAGCACATCCAATTCATCCAACTGCGGCACCGTCACAAAGTAAACGCCAGCCGCCGCTGTTAATACCGCAAACATAAGAATGACGATGATTTTTAGTGGCGTTGGCCAGCTGCCCGCCGAATTAATGTCCCAATTGATTTCAGACAAATTCATTTGACGGCTCCTGGTTGAGGCTTATCGACCTTCTTACCTTGCTTGGCAGTTAGGGTGAAGTCATTCATCTGCCCATCCTTCTTACCCTCGCCCTTGATAACATTCAGTACCGAGGTATTCATCCACGGCGAGTTATCGATAGCCCGCATATAAGCGGACACCCCCGCATTCGATTCCGCCTTCCCATCCAGCGTCAAAACCGCTCCTGCCTGGGCAAACTTCGTCAGGTAAATACCATCCGGCGTGGTTTTGGCCAATTCATCGAATAAATGCACCACCTCGGGACGGCTTTCCTGCAACTTTTGGATGACTTCAATTTTGGTCAATAACCGGTTTTTCTTATCTTCGATTTCTTTGATTTCTTGAATTCGCTTATCCAAGATGGCTATTTCGTTTTGTAGTAGCGTGTTTCTGCGGGTCTGATACTCTTTGATCCCTTCGATATACATATAGACCACGACCAAAATCAGTGCTGTCACCAAAATACCGGCACCAATACCCGCCACAAAATCCTGCTGCTTTTTTTTACGCAGCTCTTCTCGCCAGGGGAGTAAATTAATTCTTGCCATTAATCGAAACTCCTTAGCGCTAAACCGCACGCTATCATCATCGCAGGCGTATCGTTGCTCAGACTTTGCGGTTTGACCCGATTAGAAAGCGCCATATTGATAAATGGATTGGCAATGTAAGACGGGATGCCGAGGTCGCGTTCCACCAATTTGTCCAAACCCGCGATTGACGCGCAACCACCGGCAAGTACCAAGGCATCGACGCCGCGATTGGCGCTAGAGGAAACAAAGAATTGCAACGATCTGGCGATTTGCTGCAACATGGCTTTTTTGAAGGGCTCCAGCACATCCGTGACGTAATTATCCGGCAGGCCGCCGTGCTTCTTGGCCAGACCGGCTTCTTCATACGACAGGCCATAGCGGCGCTGAATCTCTTCAGTTAGCTGTTTTCCGCCAAAGCCCTGCTCCCGGGTATAAACAGTTTTACCTTCATGCAGAATGTTCAGAGAGGTCATGGTGGCGCCAATGTCGGCAATCGCAACAGTCATATTGCCGGCACCTTCCGGTAACTGATCCGCCAACAACGAAAACGCATTTTCCATTGCAAAAGCTTCCACATCGACGACGACAGCCTTAAGGCCGGCATAGGCCAGTGCTGCCACCCTGTCTTCAATGTTTTCCCGCCGAGAAGCCGCCAGCAACACATCAACCATATCCGGGTTATTTTTGGTGATGCCCTGAACTTCGAAATCGAGATTAACCTCGTCCAGCGAATAAGGAATGTATTGATCCGCTTCCACCATGATCTGCTCCTCCATGTCCCTATCAGACAAGGAGGCGGGCATCGAAATGATTTTGGTCATCACCGAGGAACCGGCAACCGCAACGCTCGCCTGCTTTGCCCGAGTACCGGATTGCTTGACCGCCGCTTTTATTACCGCGCCGATTTGCTCTATATTGGTGATGTTCTTATCGACTATCGCATCTTGAGGTAAGGGCGCCACCGAGTAACTTTCTACCCGGTAACGAGCACCGACCCGGCTCAATTCCAACAATTTAACCGCAGCTGTACTAATATCCACACCCAGCACAGCCGACGGATTCCTGCTCAACCAGCTCATGAATGAACCCTTTTTAGATCGAATATGATTGAATTTGGCTCAAGCATGCTCAGACGACGTGCAGAACCCACATGGGTCAGAAGTATAGTAGGTTTTTTTAATTTCATCCTCTTAGATAAACCACTTTATAAGTAACTTTAGGTTGTTCCTATTATCAAAAGGGTTTATTTTGACCGGCAATTTGTATTTTAGCAGTGCGTTTGAATTTCAGTGCCCATTAAGAAAGCTCCCAAACCCAAGTCTCTGATCAAGACACTTTTTAAGTGGCTGGCCTTCTTCTTTTTCGCTTTTATCGGCACATTTCTGATCGCCACTTATTTTTTCCTAATCGAACTCGATAAGGAACTGCCGGACATCGACCAGTTACAACATGTTCAATATCAAATGCCGTTGAACATCTACAGCCAAGACAAGCTATTGATAGCTCAGTTTGGCGAGAAGCGCCGAATCCCGATCAACATTGAGCAAGTACCGCCGCAATTGATCAAGGCGTTTATCGCTGCGGAAGACGACCGCTTTTACAAACACAACGGCGTGGATTTCAAAGGCCTGCTGCGAGCGTTAAGCCAATTAGCCCTCACCGGCAAAAAGCGCCAAGGCGGCAGTACCATCACTATGCAAGTTGCCCGCAATTTTCTGCTGAGTAACGAAAGAACTTATTTGCGTAAGCTCAAAGAAATCATTCTTGCCCTGAAAATAGAGCGGCAATATTCCAAAGATCAGATTATGGATCTTTATTTGAACAAAATTTATATGGGCCAACGCGCCTATGGCGTCGCAGCGGCCGCGCAAACCTATTATGGTAAAGATATTTCCGAGCTAGCCCTTCACCAGCAAGCGATGATTGCCGGTTTACCAAAAGCACCATCCATTTACAATCCGATCACCAATCCTCAGCGTGCCATAGAGCGGCGGAATTACGTGTTACGCCGAATGCTGGATTTAAACTATATAAGCCAGCGCGATTACGAAATTGCTGTACAAACATTAGATAACGCGGAGATCCAGCCGATAAATGTCGAGCTACAATCGCCATACATCGCGGAAATGGTTAGGCAAGAAGTTATGTCCAAGTATGGCGAGACAGCCTATACCTTGGGTTTGAAAATTTTCACCACCGTCCCTAGTCAATTTCAGTTAGCAGCAGAAGACGCTTTGCAAAAAACCTTGCATGAATATGACGAGCGCCACGGCTATCGCGGTTTTCCACATAAGAATTTACAAAAAAAGGGGATTCAAATTGAGGACACTGTTATTGGAGATACCCGGCAAGCCTTAGTAACAGCAGCAACTGATTCCGGTGTGGTCGCAACATTCTATGACCATACGCAGATCGACATAAGCTGGAAAAATATTGAATGGGCAAGACCGTACCCGGAAAAAAATATCGGCACCGGCAAAGCTTTTCTCAAATCCAACGACATCATCTGGGTCAGGCAGTTAGAAAATAACGAATGGGCACTCACGCAAATTCCGAGTGCTGAAGCTGCTTTTGTAGCGCTTAATCCCAACAATGGCGCGATTTTAGCTTTATGCGGCGGCTTTGATTTTTATCACAGCAAATATAACAGGGCTACGCAGTCCAAACGCCAACCGGGCTCGGGATTCAAGCCTGTTATTTATACTGCTGCCTTGGAGAAAGGCTTCACCGCGGCCAGCATCATTAACGACGCCCCCATCGTAATCGAGGACCCTTCGCAAGAAAACGACTGGCGTCCGGAAAACTATAGCCGCCGCTTTCTGGGGCCGACATCATTGCGGGTTGCGCTCCGGGAATCGATCAATCTGGTCTCAGTGCGATTGCTGCAGGAAATCGGAATACCTCAGGCAATCGATACAGCCATGCGCTTTGGTTTCGATAAAGAACAATTGCCCGGCACGCTGTCTCTGGCTTTGGGTAGCGGCTATGCATCACCGTTGCGTATGGCGTCGGCCTACGCGGTCTTTGCCAATGGCGGTTTTTTGGTAAAACCCTACCTCATCGAACGCATCGAAGATCACAAAGGTAACCTGTTGTTCCAAGCCAACCCACCCCTGGCGTGTGCCGATTGCCCAGACCAAGACCCACCGTCACCAAACCGCGCGCCGCGCGCTATTTCAGCAAAAATTAATTTCCTGGCAAACAGCCTGCTGAGAGATGTTGTACAGCGCGGCACGGCAACTCAGGCCAAACAATTGGGCCGTAACGATTTGGCGGGTAAAACAGGCACCACCAACGAACAGAGAGACGCTTGGTTTAACGGTTTTGCTACCGATATAGTGGCATCTGCATGGATAGGCTTCGATAATTCATTACCACTTGGACATGGTGAGACTGGTGGCAAAGCCGCCTTACCGATGTGGATTAAATTCATGAAAGCCGTACAACAAAACTTCCCGGAAAAACCATTAACGCAACCAGCTGGGATAGTCCAGGCTTACATCAACCCAGCAGACGGGTTATTGCTAGATCAAGAAGCGAGAGGAGGCATTTGGGAATATTTCAGTGAAGAAACCGTACCAACGGCAAAATCGGCACCAAAAGCTGAAGAACCCGAAGAGGATGAATTATTTGCAGAAGAAGCGTTATTTTAAAACACTTCGCATAACTGGGAAGAATCTGGCCGCCAGTTGACCGACGGCCGAACAAGACTTCTCGAAAACTATTATTTTCCGAATTTTTTGCGGAATTTATCAACACGACCCGACGTATCAACGACGCGCTGTTTACCGGTATAAAACGGATGGCAAGAAGAACACACCTCAATGTGTAAATCAGAAGCCAGCACAGAACCGGTTTGAAAAGTATTGCCGCACCCGCAAGTAACGGTAATTTGTTTATATTCTGGATGTATTTCTGGTTTCATAGCGCTCACATACCCGTTCCGGGCTACATACTTGATAGAGAACTGCTTATGATACGATCTCGACAGGCAATCTGCAACACAAAAAACAGTGCTAAACACTACCTTAGCGCCTCAGACCATCACCGCTAATCACCAGTCCGCATCAATAACATATTAAAACCCCAGCAGGCAGTGCCGGATTGAACCGGCATCACGAACAGGCGCTCAGAACAGGATAGCGCTTTTGAAAGCCTACTAAACATTTCGTGTAATTTGCTATCAAATTAGGCGCTATCAATACTTTGATCACAAGGACTATCGCTTGATGTTCTGCACGCGCCAAAGCAGCAGCAATATCAGCAGCGGCGGCACCGCGGTTAGGCCAGTAGCCACAAATGCAGTAGCATAGGCTCCGGGTAACCCGTATATGGGCGTGAGCGTTTCGACCGCAACCCCGGAGAATCCTTTCAGGAATTTGCCAAGCAAGGCGTAGGTTGACGACAGCATGGCGTACTGAGTGGCGGTGTAGCCCAAACTGGTCAGGCTCGACATATAAATTACCAAGGCGACGCCCGCGAAGGACTGGGCAAAAGCGTCGAGCGTCATGACTGCGGCGAAAATCGCTGTGTCTGCATTGACGCTGAGTAAGGCGAATGCCGCCGTGCCACCCCCCTCGAACACAAGCCCCGCGATCAGCGTTGGTAACAGGCCGAATCGCACGGCACTGAGACCCGCCGAGGCAATACCGAAAAAGGTTGCAACCAGCCCGAATGAGCCGCGCACCCAGGCCACCGTGTCCTTGGAAAGCCCGAGATCATGATAATACGGGTTGTACATTGGCCCCATCACGAAATCAGGCAGGCGATAGAGCGCCACCATCAGCAGCATAAGGAGTCCTGCAACCTTGTGATTGACGAAAAAGTCGATAAACGGGCCGATGATCGCATCGGCAAGGCCGCGCAAGGTCCATAGCGGAGACTTCTGGCGCCGCGCCACATCAGCGCGGGTTGGCTCAGAGGCACATAGGGTTGCTACGGTGCAAAGTGCCATCAATACCGCCATGGCAACATACGACATGCTCCACCCGACACGGGCCGCCGCAGCAATGATTAAGGCGTCAGTAATAATGAGAGCGATACGGTATCCGACCTGCGCTGCCGAAGTCATCAACCCCGCGTCGGCGTCGTCGGACGCGGATTCGATTCGCCAAGCGTCGATGGCGATGTCCTGCGTAGCTGACGCGAAGGCCGTCAACAACGCGAAGGCACCAATAGCCACCAGCCCGCCTGCCGTCCCAACAGTGGCCATGCCCAGCAGCCCGACGGCGATCAATATCTGGCACAGCAGCATCCAGCCGCGACGACGCCCCAGACGGCCCAGCAGCGGCACATCGATATGATCCACCAGCGGCGACCAGTACACCTTAAAGGCGTACGCAAAGCCAACCCAGGACATGAAGCCGATGGCAACCAGGCTCGTGCCATCGTCCCGCAGCCAGTAGCCGAAGGTATTGGCTGTCAGCAGGAAGGGTAGGCCCGAGGCAAAGCCCAGCGCCAACATGACGGCCACCTTGGGCTGCTTGAGCTCATGAATCACTTCCAAAGCGGAGCGCTTGCGGCGCACAACGGGGGTTGATTGGGTTGCGGGCGACGGCTTCTCAGCCGAATTAGGGGGGATGTGCGTCGGCGTGCTCATGCAGGAATAGTAATTTAATCGAGTAAGGCCCTACACCCACCAGAGTAAAAAAGCCTATAACCAACAGATAATCCTGTCCATCGGCCAGCCAAACCGATACAGGCGAAGAAACCAACTAGAAAGGAAGTCCGGCTGAAACCGAGAAATACCACACTCAGAACACGCCACTGCGTAAAAGTAGAGAAAGCGCTACGCCAACTATTAATAGCCTTTGTCACGCGCCTTCCCTTACTTTATTGCAGTTCTATCAAAAATCGACGAGTTAACCGTTTATCAGATAGTGGGTAACGATACTCGCCGCATAGCCTGCAGCGATAACCGGCGTCCATTTTAAGTGACTGAAGAATGTGTATTTGTGATTGGATTGCCCCATCAACGCTACGCCTGCCGCAGAACCCACCGAGAACAATGAACCACCCACACCGGCAGTCAATGTCACCAACAACCATTGATACAAATCCATATCCAGATTCATATTCAGTACCGCGAACATCACCGGGATGTTATCAACTATTGCTGAAATTATACCAACCAGGATGTTGGCGGTGGTTTGCCCCAAACCGTCGTACATCGCGCCGGACAACAATTCCAGGTACCCGATATAACCTAAACCACCTACCGCGAAGACCACACCAAAGAAGAACAGCAACGTATCCCATTCAGCTTCCTTTACGCGATCAAATACATCAAGATGCACTGCATCAGCCGATGCGAAGCGCATCTTTATGTAGTAGATGAATAACATCAATATGGACAACCCTGCCATCATGCCCATGAACGGCGGCAAATGCAGAAATTGTTTGAAGCTGACGGCCAAACCGATGGTAACGCCGAACAAACCGCACACCACCCAACCACCGGGCTTCAATTCAACAGCAGCCTCGTTGGTTGCTTTTGGCTGACCACTTGGAATCGCTTGCGCCATGAAGAAGGCGGGCACGACGAAATTGACGACAGAGGGAATGAACAACTTGAAGAAATCGAAAAACTCAGCATAACCAGCTTGCCATACCATCAAGGTCGTGATGTCACCGAATGGGCAAAAGGCACCACCGGCGTTAGCGGCAATCACCAGGTTCACGAAACCGATTGAGACGAATTTTTCGTTATCCGCACCCACGGCCATCACCACGGCGCCGACCAACAGCGCAGAAGTCAGGTTGTCAGCTACCGAAGACAGGAAGAAGGTAATGATGCCGGTGATCCAGAACAATTGCTTGTAGCCAAATTGTTTACGAATCAACCAGGAGCGCAGCGCTTCAAACACATTACGTTCCGCCATGGTGTTGATATAGGTCATCGCCACCAGCAAGAACAACATCAACTCTGCGTACTCTTTCAAATCATGTTCGAAAGCTTTATGCAGTTCTTCACCGGAAACACCGGCCTCTTGAGCCAATATCGCCACATGCCCCCAAATCACGGCAGCGGCAAAAATAACCGGCTTGGATTTACGCAAATGCGTAAACTCTTCTGCCATCACAAATCCATAGGCCACCAAAAAGATCAGAACGGTATAAATGCCCCGCTCCGTTCCGGTTAAGCCGAGATTGTGAAACTCTTCAGCCATGGCGATTTCCGGCAAAAACAGCAAGCCGGCCAAAATTAACAGTAAGCGCAACAAGATAGCCCCCTTTATCCTCTATGTTTTAGTCATTATTGAAAGCGGAAAAAACTAACCGGGCATGTTATCACCATACAATATTCTTTGTCATTTAATCCCGGCCAGTATATTATTCAGATACCTAGCAAAATAGTATGTAAACTAAGCATCGCCCTTAAATGTATCAATATAACAAGCAAGATCAAACACTTATAGAAGAGCGCGTCAATGAGTTTCGCGGACAAACCCAACGTTTTTTAAACGGCGAACTCGGCCCGGACCAATTCAGAGCCTTGCGGCTGATGAATGGTTTGTACGTGCAAACACATGCCCCCATGCTCCGTGTTGCAGTGCCGTATGGATTGCTATCATCAAAGCAATTACGCAAACTGGCATCGGTAGCTCGCGACTATGATCGCGGCTATTGCCATTTCACCACCCGCCAAAACGTGCAATACAACTGGCCTGAACTTAGTCGAGTACCCGACCTGCTTGCCGAACTTGCGACGGTGCAAATGCACGCCATTCAAACCAGCGGCAACTGCCTGAGAAATACCACCTCAGATCCCTTAGCGGGCATCTGCAAAGATGAGATCGAAGATCCACGACCCTACTGCGAAACCATTAGACAGTGGACGACGCTGCATCCGGAATTTGCTTATCTGCCGCGCAAATTCAAGATCGCCGTTAGCGGTTCGGCGCATGACCGCGCCGCCGTGCAATTCCACGACATCGGCGTCTACATAGTCAAAAACGATGCAGGCGAAATTGGCTTCAGAATTTTGGCCGGCGGCGGCCTGGGCAGAACTCCCATCATTGGTCAAACCGTTAGACCTTTTCTGGAAAAACAACACCTATTATCGTATCTGGAAGCGATCTTACGGGTCTACAACCTATTCGGCAGACGCGACAACAAGTATAAAGCGCGCATCAAAATCCTGGTCAAAGAAACCGGATTGGAGAAGTTTACCGCCATGGTCGAAAAGGAATGGCTGCGCATTAAGGAAGATATGATCCTGAGCAACGAACGCATTGAGGAAATCAAAGCGCAGTTTTTACCACCCGCTTACGATCCCAGCGCTGCGGATGACAACGCCCTGACCGCGCAGTTGGCCGACAACACCGATTTTGCAAAATGGTTTAAATACAATACCGTCGAACACAAAATCGCCGGCTATCGCGGCGTCTACGTTTCACTAAAAGCCCCGGATTCTCCTCCTGGCGACATGACTGATAAACAGCTTGAAGCGGTAGCCGATTTGGCTGACCAATTCAGCTTTGGCGAAATTAGAAGCACTCATAGACAGAATTTGGTCTTGGCTGACGTGAAACAAGCCGACCTGTTTACAGTATGGCAGCAACTAAACGCCATCAAATTGGCTACACCCAACATCGGCACCGTCACCGACATGATCTGTTGCCCGGGCCTGGATTTTTGCTCGCTGGCCAATGCCGGCTCTATTGGCGTAGCAAAGGAACTCAACGAAGCATTGGATGATTTGGATTACATACACGACATCGGCGACATCAAAATTAATATGTCTGGCTGCATGAACGGCTGCGCCCATCAAAGTGTCGGCCACATCGGCATTCTGGGCGTCGATAAACATGGTGAGGAGTGGTATCAAATCACCTTGGGCGGCTCTTCTGAAAACGAAGCAGCGATAGGCGAACGCCTGGGACCATCAGTTCCCAAAGACCAAATCACCTCGACCATCACAACGATATTAGACGTTTACATCAAGCAACGCCTTGAAGACGAAGCATTTTTAGAGACCGTCAAGCGTGTTGGCCTGGAACCATTCAAAGAAAGAGTTTATGCAAATCATTAAAGATCGACAGTTGGTAGAAAACACCTGGACTTTTGTTGCCGACGACAATCCGTTACCAGAAAATGGTGACATTACAGTCACATTAGCGCGTTGGCTGACAGATAAAGAACAACTACTCAAACGCTCCAGCCAAACCGGCGTTCGGCTCATTCCCAGCGATCAAATTGAACCGCTGACTAACGACTTAAGCAAAATTGGCGTGATAGAACTTAATTTTCCGATATTCGGCGATGGTAGGCTTTTTTCGCAAGCACGCTTACTAAGGAGCCGCGACGGCTATCAAGGGGAAATTAGAGCCGTCGGCGATTATCTGCCTGATCAGGTATTTTATTTGGCGCGGGTGGGCGTGAATGCGTTTGAGTTTTCTGACCCAAACCATATTCAAGAGGCTCTGGCAGCCATGAACAATTTCTCAGTACGCTATCAGGCATCGACAAACTAAGCCAAAACCGGCGACTTGTCTTAAGTACCTGACAAGAAACAAAAGCCACACAATAAAAAACCCGCTTGACGAATATCGTCAAGCGGGTTTTTCTTTGCCCTATATCTGAGCTACTTTTTCATAATGCTGATACCTTTCAGCAGATTCAACGCTTCATGCAAAGGATAGTCGCGAATTTCCGCTTCTGAAGATTCGTTGGTATCGCCATCTTTTTCAGACGGGTCTTTCGCATCATCTTTATCCTCTTCTTCGGATTTTTTCTCCGGCTTCGCGTTACCGTTAGTCAAGTGGTGCGTCAGATCGGCTTCTTTAATCGACTCGATCTTAGCTTTTTCCAATGATTCCAGCTTAACTCTCGCCAAAGTCACATCAGGCTCGATGCCCTGCGCCTGAATTGAGCGACCGGAAGGCGTGAAGTAGCGGGCTGTAGTCAATTTCACCGCCGCGCCATTGCTGGTCGGCAGAATGGTTTGCACCGAACCCTTCCCGAAAGATTTTTCACCCATGATGATGGCTCGTTTGTGATCTTGCAACGCACCAGCAACAATTTCGGATGCCGATGCCGAACCGCCATTAATCAACACCACAATCGGCGCACCATTAATAATGTCATCCGGTGTTGCACTAAAACGCATTTCTGAGTTTTTGATTCTGCCTTCGGTGTAAACGATCAAACCGGACTCGATAAACGCATCACTGACATCAACAGCAGCATTCAATACACCGCCGGGGTTATTACGCAAATCCAGCACAATACCTTTCAGTGGGCCTTCGTTTTCTTTTTTCAGCTCGTCGACCGCATCCAACAAACCTTGACCGGTACCGGATTGAAAACTACTGATCCTCAAGTAACCGTAATTTTTTTCCAGCAGTTTGTTTTTAACACTTTTGACTTTGATGATGTCGCGGGTCAAGGTAAATTTCAGCGGCGCTTCTTCGCCTTCCCGAACAACAGTCAACACGATGTCGCTACCTGGCTCGCCACGCATAATTTTGACTGCGTCGGCCAGAGTCATGCCTTTAACCGGCTTGTCATCCAGACGCACGATCAAATCGCCCGCCTTGATGCCGGCGCGCTGAGCAGGTGTATCATCAATCGGCGAAACGACTTTAACAAAGCCATTTTCCATACCCACCTCAATTCCCAAACCGCCGAACTGACCAGTGGTGCCTTCTTGCAACTCTTTATATTCTTCGCTAGCCAAATAAGCCGAGTGCGGATCAAGGCCGGACAACATACCGCGAATCGCATCTTCCAACAGTTTTTTGTCGGATACGGGTTCGACATAGTCCTGTTTGATACGCCCGAATATCTCGGTAAATGTCCGCAACTCATCAAACGGCAAAGCCTGTAAATCATCTACCTTGGTCGAAACAGGTGCTTCCTTTTCCGCCAGGACACTGCTGCACAAACTCAGCGTCGCACCCAAAATAAACCCGACCAATAAAATCACTATATTTCTGTTTTTTAGCATGTGTTTTAAAACTCCAACAACCTGTTCCTGTAAATGATTAACCCTTGCCCGGCTTACGGCACCATTGCTCGGGATCTATGGGCCGACCTTGTTTCCTGATGCCGAAGTACAATGCCGCATCAGCACGCCCCCCGCTACGTCCAACCGAAGCCAATGTCTCACCGGCTCTAACATGCTCTCCCACGCTTTTATGCAAACTTTGATTGAATGCATACAAACTCATATAACCCTTACCGTGATCAACAATGATCATCAAACCATAACCCCGCAACCAATCGGCGTAAACAACTCTCCCGGCATTGACCGCATGAATATCGGCACCTTCGCGAGCGCTAATCACCACGCCGTCCCAGGTTGTTTCGTAGCGGCGACTGCCGAAACGATCCGTTATCGCCCCTTGCACCGGCCAAGGCAGCTTTCCTTGCAACTCGGAAAAAGAAAGACCCGTCGGTTCGCGAACAGGATTGACTTCGGATTTTTTTGGCGGCTCGGGTTGTTCGACAGGCTTTTCGTGCTTATCAAGCACGCGCTCCGGTGCAACCGCAGGTTCATTATCATCAGTTTTCTGCAATGATGCTACCAAGGCTTGCAATTTTTTCTCGTCACGCATCAAGCCAGCCAGCAGGGCGCTTTTTGACGCATAATCTTGCTGAATGTCGGCAAGCAAGGCTTCTCGCTGTTTTTTCAGCGTCTGCATCGCCTCGGTTTCTTGTTGTTTCTTGTCGAGAGACACTTGCAATAACTGAGTTTCCGTGTCTTTTTGCGCCTCCAACTGCCGCAAAACCTTGAAATCCTCAGCCATGGCCTGAAGCTTTTGTAAGCGGGCCTTACTAATGTAATCGTAGTAAACCAACATGCGACTCGATAACGCCGGATTACGTTGGTTAAGGATAACTTTCAGCCCTTCCTTATCGCCACCCATTGCATAAACCGACTTAATCAGCCCCTCAAGCTCCTTCTCCTGACTACGCATGTCTTTTTGCGTGGCAACGCTTTTATTCCGAACTTCCTGCAATGCCTGTTCTTGCTGCCTGATTTCAGCTTTGATAGCTCGCAGACTATTCGCAAGCTCCCCGTATTGCCGCTCCAGCTTTTGCAACTGCTCTAACAACCGAGACTTTTCAACCCCCAGGCTTTTGACGTCATCGCCAACTTGCTGGATTTGCGATTGCACTTCTACCAAGCTACGGGCATTTACGGGATCGCCCTTAGCCGGCAATGCGCAGACAATCGCAATCCAAGCGGTCAAAAAATATCGGTAAACATGCATCGATTAGGCAACCGGCAATAACCGTCCAATCATTGACGCGGAGAGCAGCAATAATGGCTTTGCTGGACTGACCATGTGTTACAGACTCCAAACATTAGTTTTGCGGGCGTTAAGGCAGATAAAATTTGGCCTAGTCAAAAAACGAGCCAACCCAAGCAGCCCCGAGCTATTTTCCTAAGCCTCTAGCCGAGGGTATTGAACAATAAAGCCCACTCTGTTAGATTTGCTCACCTTTTATTGCTTTAGCGCAAGCAATTAAACCCACTTGCGCCGTAGCGACATTATACCAGTACAAGGATGTCGTCATAGTTCGAAAAGTACCATTGTTCGCTCACTGTTCTTAACCTTAGCCTCGATCATCGTTATTAAATGGAAGACAAAAACGATACCATCCACTACGACGACAGCGATATTAACCGGGCGGCACGCTGTTTGAAAGCAATGTCCCATCCGTTGCGCCTAAAAATCCTGTGCGTACTGGGTAATAACTCGATCAGCGTGCAAGACATCGTTGAGCAAGTTGGCACGAGTCAAAGCAATATTTCCCAGCACTTAGCAATACTGCGAGACAAGGGCATTCTCGATTACAAAAAAGAAGCCAATCGGGTTTACTACTTTATCGACGATGAGCGCGTAATACACCTGATTCAAATGATGCGCAGCGTTTTTTGCGGCACGTAAACAGCATTCAATAACCACTAAAATAAACCCACGCGATGGACCAATATATAGAATTTGCCACCAATCACTATTTGCTAGCATTCTCGCTGGTATGCGTTATTTTTTTGCTAATCCAGGATTTGCTCGCGAACTCATTCAATAAGTACGAAAGCATTTCTCCGTTGATTGCAGTCACCAAAATGAACAGTGACGATGTCGTTGTGCTTGACGTGCGAGAAACCAACGAATTCGCCAAAAGCCACATCGAAAACGCGATCAACATTCCCTTAGGCAAAGTAGAAGAACAACTGGGCTCTCTGGAAAAGCATAAAAATCATCCTATGATCGTGACCTGCCAGACTGGTGCCCGCTCGGTAGCCGCTTGCAAAACACTGACCAAAGCCGGATTTGAGCATGTATTCAATATGACGGGCGGCATGCAATCCTGGGAAGATAACAAGCTCCCCATCAAAGTCAGCAGTAAAAACTAAAGATTAATCAACCAACCTTAACAAGTAATCATCATGGCCGAAATCAACGCATCCAGCGAAAAGCAGTTCGCGATTCAAAAGATATATACCAAAGACATTTCTTTTGAAACCCCCAATGCTCCAAAAATATTCACGCAAAAGTGGGAACCCGCGCTGGATCTTAATCTCGGCACGCACGTTCAACCCATCGAAAACTCGATGTACGAAGTATCGCTGACATTAACTGTCACCGTAAAAATTGCAGACACAACGGCCTATTTAGTTGAAGTCAATCAATCCGGAATTTTTTCAATAGCCGGTTTCAGCGAACAAGAAATGGGACCAATGCTAGGCAGCTTTTGCCCCAACGTCTTGTTCCCTTATGCGAGAGAGGTCATTTCCGACCTAGTGAATAAAGGCGGTTTTCCACAGTTAATCTTGGCTCCGGTCAATTTCGACGCATTGTATATGCAGCACCTGCAACAAGCGCAAACCCAACAGGAACCTGAAGCTAAAACGCTAAATTAAGCGGAATGCCACCATCTATCAGTATACTTGGTGCCGGCTCATGGGGAACAGCTTTAGCGGTACAGGCAGCCAGAAATGGCTGCAATACCCTGTTGTGGGGCCATAATCCCAAACACATAGCCACATTAAAGCAAACCGGCGAAAATGCACGCTATTTACCCGGCGTCCATTTTCCAGAAAACCTGCAATTCACCGACAATCTTGCGGAAGCCGTGGGGTTCAGCGCGGTATTGCTTATTTCGGTCCCCAGCCACACCTTTAGAGACTTATTAGCGCAAATCAAACCCACGCTCAGTGAAAGCTCCCGCATCGCATGGGCCACCAAGGGTTTCGATTCCCAAAACGGCGCCTTGTTAAGCGAGGTGGCGACGCAAATACTGGGGGCGAATATCGAATGCGCCGCACTCTCCGGCCCCACATTTGCCCAAGAAGTAGCTGCCGACCTACCAACCGCACTCACCATCGCCTCTAACTCGGAAGGCTTCGCCACCCAACTTAGCGAACGATTGCACAACCAACGATTTAGGATCTACACCAGCAACGATATTATTGGCGTTCAGGTAGGCGGAGCCTGCAAAAATGTTTTGGCAATCGCGGCAGGCATAGCCGACGGCCTTGGCTTTGGCGCTAACACACGGGCAGCACTAATCACTCGCGGTCTAACGGAAATCATGAGACTAGGCATCAAGCTTGGCGGCCAAGCCGACACTTTTATGGGCCTAGCCGGTCTGGGCGACCTGATTTTGACTTGTACCGACAATCAATCCAGAAACCGCCGCTTTGGCTTGGCATTAGGCCAAGGCAAAGACCAAAGGTACGCATTAAGCGAAATCAATCAGGAAGTCGAAGGCGTATCCGCAGCCCGAGAAGCGCACCGTTTATCGCAAAAATACGGTGTCGAAATGCCAATCACCGAACAAGTTTACAAAGTCTTATTCGAACAACTCTCCCCCAAACAAGCCGTCCAAAACCTGCTGACACGCGATCAAAAGCCGGAAAGTTTGTAAATCTCGTCTGAAATAGCCCAACGAACTCAATCTAAGGGCTCTACCACTATTTATCCCAAACCACAGCCGCCAATCTTTTGCTCAGAAAAACCAGCCTTACCGCTAACCGTCCAAACAGCTTGCTACAGCAAACCGCGTGCAAAAAGTGAGAATTAGCACCTAATAATTGCAATTCACATCAAAAACCATCATTAACTTTTTGATACAAATCATTTTTACTCGAAACCCTCGCATATACCGCCTAATACGCACCAATCCTGCGTAAGTCCTTGTAGAAAAAGAAAGAATTTAATTTAAATGCCTCTTGACTAAGCACCCGTTGAAAACTATAGTGGTGCAAAAGTGATGTAAAGTGGTCAAAAATGGATTTTTTTGGAATTTTTGAGGTTCATCTTGTTTCGAGGCATAAGTTCAATCAGTTTGGATGCGAAAGGGCGCATTGCAATTCCTACCCGCTATCGGGAGGAGTTACAGGAGTCCTGCGACCGCCAAATGGTTGTGACCGTTGCAGTTGACGACAAATGCGTCGGCGAACCGGGTTGCCTATGGCTATACCCGTTACCGGAATGGGAAAAGCTCGAACAAACCATCAGCAAACTGCCGACATTAAACAAAATGGCCGGCAAGCTGCGGCGTTTTGTGATCGGCAATGCCTCGGAATGCGAAATGGACAGCCAAGGCCGCCTGCTGCTGCCGGAAACCCTCAGAGAGTTTGCCGGCATGGAAAAGCACATCATGCTGGTTGGTCAGCTCAACAAATTTGAAATATGGAATGAAGCTGCCTGGAAGGCCAAAGAACAGGAATGGATGGACGGTAACGACACAGAGGGCCTTGAAGAACTTGGCTCGCTGTCGTTTTGACGGAGATGACCGCCCATCAGACGGTTTTGTACGAAGAGGCCCTAGAGCAACTCAACATAAAACCGGACGGTATTTATCTGGACTGCACGTTCGGGCGTGGCGGGCACAGCAGCGGCATTCTGAAATTACTGAATAGCACCGGCAGATTACTGGCGCTTGACAGAGACATGGACGCCATCGCTAGCGACGAAGCCAAACGCCTATCGGAAGACAGCCGTTTTAGTTTAAATCACGCCAGCTTTGCAGACCTGAGTACCGTCATTGAACAGCACAGCTATACGGGCAAAATCGACGGCATTCTGATGGATTTGGGCGTATCGTCCCCGCAACTAGACAATGCGGAACGCGGGTTCAGTTTTTTACGCGATGGTCCTTTAGACATGCGTATGGATAGCAATTACGGCTTATCGGCAGCGGATTATTTGGCGCGAGTCGAGGAAAAAGAATTGGTTCGCGTGCTGTTTGAATATGGCGAAGAGCGTTTTGCCAGACGGATTGCCAACGCGGTTGTCAGCCAACGCCAACAGCAGCCGCTGCAGACAACTCTGCAATTGGCAAAATTGATCGAAAATAGCGTGCCGTTTCGAGATAAACACAAACATCCTGCCACCCGCAGCTTCCAGGCGATCAGGATAGAGATTAACCAAGAACTCGAACAGATTAAAACCGGATTGAAACAAGCTGTGGAGGTATTGGCGCCAGGTGGACGTTTAGTCGTGATCGCTTTCCACTCATTGGAAGACCGCATCGTCAAGCGCTTCATTCGCGACCAAGCAGGCCCGAAAACCAATCCCGGCAAGCTGCCGATTAAAGAGCAGGACATAGAACAAGGCCAGTTACGCAAAATAGGCAAGTCGATAAGGGCACAACAACAGGAATTGCAACAAAACCCACGCGCACGTAGCGCGGTCATGCGAGTTGGGGAGAAACGTTGATGGCGATTGCAAGAAATATCCTGCTGACACTGTTGGTGGCGATGCTGATGATCTCCGGCATTGCCGTGATCTACAGCAAATACCAATCGCGACTGCTGTTTATCGACATTCAGAAAAAAGAAAAAGAGCTCGACGACTACGAAGTGGAATGGGGTCGGCTACAACTGGAATTGACGACGCTCACCGAAGAAAACCGGGTTGAAATCGAAGCAAGGACACGGCTGATGCTGACTTTGCCGGCCCAAGACAAAATTATTTATATAAAGCCGTAAATGCGAATTGCCACCGGTGCGGGCACGATACCGCGCCACAATACAGATTTTGTGATCCGGCGCAGATTGCTGCTTTCGGTGATGTTGTTGGCCATGTTGGCCTTGGTGGGCCGCGCGGTATACCTGCAAATTCTCGATAAAGAATTCCTGCAGGACAAAGGCGATATGCAGCACGTCGGCGTGGTGTCGGTTTCGGCTTATCGCGGGCAGATTAAGGATAGGAACGGCGAACCGCTGGCGATCAGCACTCCGGTGCAGTCAATTTGGGTCAACCCGCGGCAACTGCGAGATGCGGAACAGGACAAATTAACACCGATGGCGAAAATCCTCGGTTTTCCGGAAAAGGAACTGCGTTCGCTGTTAAAAAAGGAAAAAGACGCCAATAAGCGTTTCGTCTATTTGCGCAGGCAGATTAACCCGGATATAGCCGAAAAGGTCAAAGCGCTGGAAATTACCGGTGTGTATTTCGAGCGGGAGTTCAAGCGTTACTATCCAGCCGGCGCGGTATCGGGCCATTTATTGGGCTTTACCAATATCGACGACATCGGCCAGGAAGGCATAGAGCACGGCTACGAGCACATTCTACGCGGCCAGCCCGGCAAAAAGCGCGTGATCAAGGACGGCAAGGGGCAGATCATCAAGGACGTAGAAAATATTGAGGAAGCCATCCCGGGCCGCGACCTGGTGTTGACTATCGACGAGCGCCTGCAATACCTGGCTTATCGGGAATTGCAGAACGCAATGATCCAGAACAAAGCGCATTCGGCATCCTTGGTGGTACTGGATGCCAAGAACGGTGATGTATTGGCGACGGTCAGCCAACCGGCTTTCAATCCCAACAACCGTAAGGAATTGAGCAGTAACCGCTATCGGAATCGGGCCATGGTGGATAGCTTCGAACCCGGCTCGACGGTCAAACCCTTCGTGGTAGCGGCGGCGCTGGATGGTGGCTATATCAAACCCAACGTGTTGATAGAAACCCATGGTGTCTATCACTTGGGTCGCAACGTCGTTAAGGACGTGCATAACTACGGCACAATGGATTTGACCCACGTACTGCAAAAATCCAGCAATATCGCGGTCACGCAAATCGCGATGAGCATGCCGCCGGAGTATTTTTGGGGCGTATACAGCAGGCTGGGGTTCGGCACCTCCGCCGGTGTTGGTTTTCCGGGAGAAGCCAGCGGCTCTTTGCTGGATTATCAGGGCTGGCACGAATTCGACCAGGCGATTTTATCGTTCGGTTACGGGGTTTCCACCTCGATTTTACAATTGGCCAGAGCGTATACCGCTTTGGCGGACGACGGCATCATTCATTCCGTGACTTTACTCAAGCGCGATGAAGATCCCGATGCCCAACGGATTTTCAAACCCGAAACCGCCAGAAAGGTCAGGGAAATGCTGGAGCACGTGATCAGCAAAGAAGGTACGGCATACCAGGCCAGAGTCGAAGGTTACCGGGTAGCAGGTAAAACCGGCACCGTGAAAAAAGCCGCAGCCGGCGGTTACAGCGAAGACAAATATTTATCGGTATTTGTGGGCATGGCCCCGGCCAGCAATCCGCGTTTCATTATCGCGATTGTGGTGGACGAACCTACCACCGGCCAATATTACGGTGGCCTGGTGGCGGCACCGGCTTTCTCGAAAGTGATGGCGGGCGCATTACGAGTATACGGCGTTGAGCCGGACGGCATGGACAACATGCATTTATTGTTGAGCAAACAATGAAGCTAGCCCAATTGCTACACGGAATGACCGTAAATCCGCCGGATTTGGCAATCAGCGGATTGTGTTTGGACAGCCGAAACATCCAAGCCGGCGACGCATTCATTGCGTTGAACGGTGCCGTCCAGCATGGTATTGCGCATGCGGAACAAGCTGTTGCCAACGGCGCGGTCGCGGTAATTTACGATCCAAGCGGCGCGGAGACGCAGATCGTCAGCAAAGTAACAGTACCAAGCGTGGCTATAACCGATTTAGCGCAAAAGTTGGGCGAAATCGCCGCAAGATTTTACGGCAACCCGTCGCAACTATTGGATGTGATCGGTGTAACAGGCACCAATGGCAAGACCACCTGCAGCCAATTAATCGCGCAAGCTTTGCCGGCTTGCGGCGTGATAGGCACGCTGGGTTGGGGCGATGTCGGCAATTTGCAGCCGACCGCCAACACCACGCCGGATGCATTGGCCGTGCAGCGGATGCTGAACGAATTCGTAAAGCAGGATAAGCGTAACGCGGCCATGGAAGTCTCCTCGCACGGTTTACACCAAGGCCGGGTTAACGGGGTTAGCTTTAAAGGCGCGGTTTTTACCAATTTGAGCCGGGACCACCTGGATTATCACGGCAGCATGGCGGAATACCTGCAAGCCAAACTGGCCTTGTTTAAAACGCCTGGCCTGCAGTTTGCCGTGGTCAACCTGGACGACGCCAGCAGCGCCGAGGTATTGCAAAGCCTGCCGGACGCCGTGCAAAGCTGGACCTATAGCGCGACCGGCCAACGCGGAACTGCTAAGGAAGCCGTAAGTGCCGAGCAAGTAAAACATAGCGCTGCCGGCATCGAATTCGATGTGATATGGCGCGAGCAAAGACGCCGGGCAACGACAACGCTGGTTGGCGGCTTTAACCTGGATAACGTGCTAGCCGTGCTTTGTGTATTGCTGGCGACCGGCAGCGAATTCGACGCCGCCGTCGCGCAACTGGCCAAATTAAACGCCATTGCCGGCCGTATGGAAAAATTCGGCGGCAACGGCAAACCCACGGTATTCGTGGATTATGCCCATAGCCCGGATGCTTTGGAAAAAGTACTTAAAGCAGTAAAAGGCGCGCACCATCTGCGAGTGGTATTCGGTTGCGGCGGCGACCGCGATAAAGGCAAGCGTCCGGAAATGGGCCTGATTGCCGAAACCTGGGCGGATCAAGTCATCGTCACCGACGACAATCCGCGCAGCGAAGCATCGGCAGCGATTATTAAAGATATTTTGAGCGGCTGCCAAAGCCAAAAAATAACGGTCATTAACGATAGAACCACGGCCATAAACACAGTGATACGACAAGCAGACCCAGACGATTGCGTGGTGATAGCCGGCAAGGGCCACGAGGACTACCAAGAAATCGGCGGCGTAAAGCAGCCGTTCAGCGATAGCGCTGTCGTCAAGCAAGCACTGGCGGCGTGGAGCAAACCATGAAGCTGCAACTCAGCGAAATAGCCCAAGCCGTCAACGGCAAGCTAATCGGGGAAGACAAAGAAATTCGCGCCACCGGCATCGATACCCGCACCTTACAAGCCGGCGCGCTGTACATCGCAATAAAAGGCAAAAACTTCGACGGCCACAGCTTTATCGATAAAGCCGAGCAAGCCGGTGCGGCAGCGCTGTTACTCGAGCGAGCCGCGCCATCCGCTTTACCGCAAATCATCGTCGCCGATACGCATTTGGCGTTGGCGGAATTGGCTGGATACTGGCGCAAAACCTTGTCGGTCAAAGTAGCCGGCGTCACCGGCAGCAACGGCAAAACCACCGTCAAGGAAATGATTGCGGCGATTTTCGCCACCCAAGGCCACACCCTATCGACCCAAGGCAATCTGAACAACGACATCGGCGTGCCGCTGACACTGCTCAAACTGGATGACTCTCATCGCTACGCAGTCATTGAAATGGGCGCCAATCATCCCGGTGAAATTGCCTATACCAGCCGCTATGCGCAAGCCGATGTCAGCGTCATCACCAATATTGGCGCCGCCCATATCGAAGGTTTCGGCAGCATCGAAGGCGTGGCTAAAACCAAAAGCGAAATCGTCAAAAGCCTCGGTGAGGGCGGCGTGGCGGTATTAAATCGCGATGACGCTTTTTACGATTTCTTGCTGACCATGGCCGGCAACCGTCGCAGCGTATCTTTCGGCTTGCACCCCGCAGCCGACGTTACTGCGTTAAATATTGCCACAGCCTTAGATTCGCACGGCTTTAACACCTATTTCGAATTAAAAACGGCGACCGACAGTTTACCAATCCGCCTGCATCTGGCCGGCACCCACAATGTGAAAAACGCTTTGGCCGCAGCGGCAGTAGCACTGCAATTCGGCATCAGCCTGTCAGACATTAAACAAGGCCTGGAACAACTCCAACCGGTCACCGGCCGCATGCAACCTTTATTAGGCCGCAAGGGCAACATCGTCATCGACGACACCTACAACGCCAATCCCAACTCCTTGAAAGCCGCGTTGGACGTACTGACCGATTGCGGCAGCGAAGCGTGGGTAGCATTGGGCGCTTTCGGCGAACTCGGCCCGGACAGCCCGGCGATACACCGGGAAATGGGCGAATTAATCAAAGCAAAATCAGTGAAGCGTTTGTTCGCGACCGGCGCATTGGCAAAACATGCCGTTGAAGCCTTTGGCGACGGCGGCCAGTTTTTCGACGATCAGGAACAATTAATAGACACACTGACAACAGCTGTCACAGGTAAGGAAACCCTATTGGTTAAAGGCTCGCGCGCCCAGAAAATGGAAAACGTGGTGGCGGCGATGGTCAACAATTTCAGAGCAGCCTAATGTTACTTTTACTCGCGGATTATTTAAGCAATATCGACAGCGGCTTCAGGGTGCTACATTACCTGACCTTTCGCGCCATCTTGGGCGTGCTGACCGCGCTCATTATTTCCCTGATGGTCGGCCCGGCCATGATCGAAAAATTGACTCGCAAAAAAATCGGCCAAAGCGTGCGCGACGACGGCCCGCAAAGCCATTTTTCCAAATCCGGCACACCAACCATGGGCGGCGCGATGATTCTGTTCGCCGTAGCGATCAGCACCCTGCTCTGCGCGGATTTGAGCAATCGTTATGTCTGGGTGGTGTTGCTGGTAACACTGGCACATGGCGTAATCGGCTTTATCGACGACTATAAAAAAGTCCTGCTCGGCAATAGCGACGGCCTATCCGCCCGCGCCAAATATTTCTGGCAATCGCTGGTGGCACTGAGCGCCGCCTTATACTTATACAACACCGCTCAAGTAGCGGCGGAAACCCAATTCATCGTGCCGTTTTTCAAAAACGTCACCGTCGACATCGGCTGGGGCTACGTCGTACTGACCTATTTCGTCATCGTCGGCTCCAGCAATGCCGTCAACTTGACTGACGGCCTGGATGGCCTGGCCATCATGCCGACCGTGATGATCGCCGCCGCCTTGGCGATTTTTGCGTATTTATCCGGCCACGTTAATTTCTCGCAATACCTGGCTATCCCGCACATCCCCAAAGCCGGCGAGTTGGTGGTGTTCTGCGCGGCCCTGGTCGGTTCCGGCCTGGGCTTTTTGTGGTTCAACACTTATCCTGCCATGGTGTTCATGGGCGATGTCGGCGCACTGGCCCTGGGTGCTGCGCTGGGCATCGTCGCGGTGTTGGTTAGACAAGAAATCGTTTTGGTGATCATGGGCGGTATTTTCGTGATGGAAACCATCTCGGTGATTATCCAGGTTGCCTCCTTCAAAACCCGTAAAAAGCGGGTGTTTCTGATGGCGCCGATTCACCATCATTACGAATTGAAAGGCTGGCCGGAGCCACGCATCATCGTGCGTTTCTGGATTATCTCGGTCATCTTGGTGTTGATCGGTCTGGCCACTTTGAAACTGAGATAAGCATGAACACCACCGCCCTAGTCAGTAATCTGGAAACCCATTTCAACTTAAATCCGGATAACGCTCGCCTATTGATCGTCGGTCTAGGCGCTACCGGCTATTCGGCTGCTCAATTTTTGCAAAAGACCCCGATTAAATTCGCCGTAATCGATAGCCGGAAAAATCCGCCGCTAATCGATAATTTGCGCGAACAAATGCCGGACGTACCGGTATTTTCCGGCGGTTTCGACCAGTCCGCACTAGATGTCGCCACTCATTTGCTGGTCAGTCCTGGCGTATCTTTACACGAAGCGGCCATCCAAAAGGCCGTACAGGCGGGCGTTACCGTACTCAGCGACATCGACTTATTCGCTTGCGCCACTGATAAACCGGCTATCGCCATCACCGGCTCCAACGGTAAAAGCACGGTTACCACCATGCTGGGCGAAATGGCTAACGCCGCCGGCGTCAAAACCGCCATCGGCGGCAACCTCGGCACACCGGCGCTGGATTTGCTGCAACAAGACGCCGAACTTTACGTATTGGAACTGTCCAGCTTCCAATTGGAGCGCACCACCGCTTTAAACGCCAAAGTCGCCACAGTATTAAACGTCAGTCCGGACCATCTGGATCGCCATGACGGCATGGCCGGTTATGCGGCGGAAAAGCAGCGGGTGTTTCGGGGTGACGGCGTGATGATCTTGAATGCCGACGACCCGATGGTCATGGCCATGCGCGATCCCGCCCGGCAAACATTGACTTTTTCCACCCAAACTCAAGCCGATTTTTATCTGCGTCGCGGCGAAATCGATACTTTAATGCAAGGCGAACAAGCCCTGATGGCAGCCAGTAAATTGCGCCTGGAAGGCAGCCACAACATCGCCAATGCGTTGGCGGCGCTGGCCCTGGGCACGGCTGCCGGCCTAAGCATCACCAAAATGTGCGATGCGCTTAGAAAATTCAAAGGCCTGCCGCATCGCATGCAAAAAGTCGCGGAAAAAGGCGGCATTAATTGGGTTAACGATTCCAAAGCCACCAACATCGGTGCGTGTATCGCCGCGCTAAACGGCTACGAGCATAAAGTTGTTTTAATTGCCGGCGGCGAAACTAAAGGTGCGGACATGAGCGAATTAGTGCCTGCCGTCACCGAAAAAACCAAGGCCGTGGTCCTGATAGGCAAAGATGCACCATTGATCGCACAAGCTTTGAATAACTGTGTGCCTGTCCATTTCGCCGGCAACATGAAAGAAGCGGTCACCATCGCCGCCAGTTTGGCCAGCGAAGGCGACAGCGTGCTGCTGTCACCGGCCTGCGCCAGCCTGGATCAATACCGCAGCTATGTTGACCGCGGCAATAAGTTCGCCGAAGCCGTGATGAGTCTGCCCTTATGTTGAAACCGACGCCCAAGCCCCGCGCGCAAAACCGCCTGCACGTCGACCCGGTGTTGATGTTGGCGTGCTTCAGCCTGCTGGGCATCGGTTTTATGCTGGTCACCTCGTCCTCTTTGCATTTGGGCGTCAAAATGGCCGACGACATTTCGCACTATCCCTTCAAGCAACTCATTCATATTGCTTTTGGCTTGGGCTTTTCCGCGATCATTTTGAACATACCGATGCAAAGCT
The DNA here is from genome assembly GCF_059331595.1 of Methylomonas sp. PHL2-19. NCBI lineage: Bacteria > Pseudomonadati > Pseudomonadota > Gammaproteobacteria > Methylococcales > Methylococcaceae > Methylomonas > Methylomonas sp. PHL2-19. Next base: position 885,288 of record NZ_CP196839.1, on the reverse strand, counting down.
GGGAAAGAATGGGCCAAACCCTGTTCATCGCCGGCCTGGCCTTGCTGCTGGTGGTATTGATTCCCGGTGTAGGCATCAGGGTTAACGGCAGTATCCGCTGGCTATCGATTCTGGGTTTGCGGATCCAGGTATCGGAAGTCGTGAAATTCATTTCGGTGATTTATATGGCCGGTTACGTCACCCGTCATGCCGACCACGTCCGCCGTTCCGCATTCGGCTTGGTCAAGCCGTTGATGCTGTTTTCGGTGGCTTGCGTACTGTTATTGCTTGAGCCCGACTTCGGCTCGGCGGTGGTGATTCTGATCATTGCTATGGGCATGATGTTTCTCGGCGGCGCCCGTATTTCTCAATTCATTATTTTATTGGGCCTGGTCGCCAGTTTGGCGGTGATCTTGGTCATTGAGTCGCCCTATCGACTGGCGCGGGTCACCAGCTTCATGGACCCGTGGGCCGATGCCAGAGATACCGGCTTTCAGCTCACCCAGGCCTTGATTTCTTTCGGTCGCGGCGAATTTTTCGGCGTTGGCTTGGGCAACGGTCTGCAAAAACTGTTTTACCTGCCGGAAGCGCATACCGACTTTTTGTTCTCCGTATTGGGTGAAGAACTCGGCCTGCTCGGCGTGCTGCTGATCATCGGCCTATTCGCCGCCCTGGTCGTGCGCGCCTTTGCGATTGGCGAGCAAGCCGAGCAAGCCGGTCTAAAATTTTCCGCCTTGGCGGCTTACGGCTTAGGTATCTGGTTTGGCTTCCAATCCTTCGTGAATATGGGCGTCAACATGGGCATGCTGCCCACCAAAGGTTTGACCTTGCCGCTGATGAGCTACGGTGGCGGCAGTATGATCGTGATGTGCGGCGCAATGGCCGTATTGTTTCGGATTCACTACGAAGTGACCGAACACAATAAAAGCAATGTGAAGGGGAAACACGCATGAGCGGCCGCATCGTGATCATGGCGGGCGGCACCGGCGGACACGTGTTTCCGGCACTAGCGGTCGCCCAGGAAATGCGAACACGCGGCTGGCAAGTCAGCTGGCTTGGCACCGAGAAAGGCTTAGAAAGCCGCGTGGTGCCCGCCAACAACATAGACATCGACTGGCTGGCGGTAGCCGGCATGCGCGGCAAGGGCTTGCTGTCCAAACTCGGCGCCGGTTTTAAATTGATCCAAGCCTGCCTGCAAGCACGGCGCATACTGAAGCAACGCCAACCTAACGTGGTATTGGGCATGGGCGGTTTTGTGGCCGGACCGGGCGGATTGATGGCGAAATGGCTGGGCATCCCACTGGTAATACACGAACAAAACCGGGTCCCCGGCACCACCAACCGCTTGTTAGTAAAGCTCGCTGCCAGCAAAGTCTTGGAAGCGTTTCCGGACAGCTTCGCCAAGTCGGTACACGCCGTCTGCACCGGCAATCCATTAAGGGATGCGTTCATTGATCTGCCGGAAAAATCCGAATGGCACCCGCAAGCCGGACGCAATTTAAGGGTTTTGATCCTGGGCGGCAGCCAGGGCGCCAAAGTCCTGAACGACACTGTGCCAGAAGCATTGGCCGGATTGAGCAATCTGGAGGTAAAGCACCAGACCGGCAGCGCGATGCAAGCCGAAGTGGCCGAGCGCTACCGCAAGCTGGATCTGAATGCCGAAGCCCTGGCCTTTATCGAGGATATGGCCGGCGCCTATCAATGGGCTGATTTGATTATTTGCCGGGCCGGCGCAATGACGGTCAGCGAAGTAGCGGCCTGCGGTTTGCCGGCGATTTTTGTGCCCTTGCTGCACGCCATCGACGATCATCAAACCGCCAATGCCAAATATTTAAGCGAAGCCGGTGCAGCCATCTTGCTGCCGCAACCCGAATTAAACGCGGACAATCTGCGTAAAACCCTAGAACAAGCCATGACATCATTAACTTCCATGAGCCGGGCCGCCAAAGCCAAGGCTAGACTCGCCGCCACTCAGACCGTAGCGGATATTTGCGTTGCGGAGGCCGCCGTATGAACCGCCCCCACATCGAAAACCAAGCACTGGGCGACATCGACAAAATCCACTTCGTCGGCATCGGCGGCACCGGCATGAGCGGTATCGCCGAAGTGCTATCCAACTTGGGCTATAGCGTGTCCGGCTCCGATATTAAAGGCTCGGCGGTTACCGACCGCCTGCAAGCGATGGGCGTGAAAGTCTATTTTGGCCATCACGCCGACAATGTGACTGATGTCGATGTGGTCGTCACCTCCACCGCTGTCGATAGAACCAACCCGGAAATCGTCACCGCCTACGAAAACCGCATCCCGGTAATTCCGCGCGCGGAAATGTTGGCGGAATTGATGCGTTTCAGATTTGGCATTGCCGTCGCCGGTACCCACGGCAAAACCACCACCACCAGCCTGACCACGATGATGCTGGCCGAAGGTGGCCTGGACCCCACTTTTGTGATCGGCGGCCGCTTAAACAGCGCCGGCGCCAACGCCAAACTGGGTTTGGGTAAATATTTGGTTGCCGAAGCCGACGAAAGCGATGCGTCGTTCTTATTCCTGCAGCCAATGATGGCCATTGTCACCAACATCGACCAAGACCATATGGAGACCTATGGCGGCAGCTACAGCAAACTCAAGGACACTTTCCTGAAATTCCTGCATCAATTGCCGTTCTACGGTTTGGCGGTGATGTGCATAGACGACCCCGGCGTCTGCGCGATATTGCCGAACATATCCAAGCCGGTGAAAACCTACGGCGTCAACGAAGACGCGGACGTTCGGGCGATAGACATCAAACAGGACGGCTTGCGCACCCATTTCACCGTGCTGCGCTGGGGCGGATTGCCGCCGCTGCAAGTCACGCTGAACCTGCCTGGCTGGCACAACATGCTGAACGCCTTGGCGGCCACGACTATCGCCACCGCGCTGGGCGTGGACGATGCCGCCATTATCAAAAGTCTGGCGGAATTCAAAGGTGTGGGCAGGCGTTTTCAAATCAACGGCGACGTGGATTTCCAAGGCGGCAAGCTGACCTTGGTTGACGATTATGGCCACCATCCGCGCGAATTGGCCGCCACGCTGGAAGCCTTGCGCCAAGCCTGGCCGAGCCGCCGTAAAGTCGTGGTGTTTCAACCGCACCGCTACACCCGCACCCGCGACTTGTTCGAAGATTTCGTGGAAGTATTGTCCAGCGTCGACGTACTGATTTTGCTGGACGTGTATTCAGCCGGCGAAGCGCCGATCACCGGTGCTGATGGCAAAGCCTTGAGCCGCTCAATTCGCGTGCGCGGCCAGGTTGACCCGGTATTCGTGCAAAACCGTGAAGACTTGGCGACCATCCTGGCCGGCATCGTCGAAAAAGACGACGTGATATTGACGATGGGCGCCGGTAACGTCGGCCAGATCGCTGCCGAATTGCCGCAACAATTGGCCGAGGCCCTAAAGTGATGGTGGCTAGAGGCACTTTATTAAATAACGAGCCACTGGCGAAATACACCAGCTGGCGGGTCGGAGGTCCGGCCCAGCACCTGTACATCCCGGAAAACAAGGCCGATCTGATCGAATTTATCGCCAGCCTGCCGGCCGGCGAACCGCTGTACTGGATGGGTTTGGGTAGCAATTTATTGGTGCGCGACGGCGGCATTCGCGGCACTGTGATCAACACCCGCGGCCGACTGAAGGAAATGTATCTGGCCGATTCCGAACGGGTTTACGTGGAAGCCGGCGTACCTTGCGCCCATGTCGCCCGCTTTTGCGCGGATTTAGGCCTGACCGGCGCCGAATTTCTGGCCGGCATTCCCGGCACGATGGGCGGCGCGCTGAAAATGAATGCCGGAGCGTTTGGCGGTGAAACCTGGAGCATTGTGGAACGAGTGGAAATGATCAACCCACGTGGTGAAGTCATTCTGCGCGACCATCACGAATTTGAAGTGGCCTACCGCTCAGTCAAAGGACTGGCCGACGAATGGTTTTTGTCTGCTCAGTTAAAGTTGAGCAAAGGCAACAGCGAAGCCAGCCAACAACATATTAAAGCGCTGTTGGAAAAACGTAACGCCTCGCAACCGACCAACAAGCCGACTTGCGGTTCAGTATTCAAGAACCCGCCCGGCGATTACGCGGCGCGTTTGATCGAAGCCTGCGGCCTGAAAGGCTTTGCCATCGGCGGCGCGGTGGTGTCGGAAAAGCACGCCAATTTTATCGAAAATCGCGGCAACGCCAGCTCGGAAGACATAGAAGCCTTGATCGAACATATTCAAACCCAAGTACAAACGCAATTCGGCATCAGTCTGCAAACTGAAGTCTGCCGGGTAGGTGAAAAAGCATGAAGCCATTACGCATCAAAAATGCCGCCGATTTCGGCAAAGTCGCCGTGCTGTTGGGCGGCTCCGCTGCCGAGCGCGAAATATCCTTGAACAGCGGCAATGCGGTGTATCAAGCCTTGAAAGCACAAGGCATCGACGCCGTCGCGATAGACGTGACCGCCAGCCCCATTGATGCCTTGGCGAGTGTTAAAGCCGACAGAGTGTTCAACGTCATCCACGGCCGCGGCGGCGAAGACGGTGTGTTGCAAGCAGTATTGCAAGTCATGGGCTTGCCCTACACCGGTTCCGGCGTCATGGCGTCAGCATTGAGCATGGACAAATTGCGCACCAAGCTGTGCTGGCAAGGTTTGGGCTTGAGCACGCCGCTTTGGTTTGTGTTGAAAAGTGCTGCCGATATTGACGCCTGCGTCGCCAAATTGGGTTTTCCGGTGATCGTCAAGCCGGCACAGGAAGGCTCCAGCATTGGCATGAGCAAAGCCACTAATCGCGATGAACTGGCGGCCGCTTTAGAACTTGCCAGCCAATTTCGTTGCGACGTTTATGCAGAACAATGGGTACAAGGCCAGGAATTCACCGTAGGAGTGTTGGACGGCGAAGCGCTGCCGGCTATCCGTTTGGAAACACCGAATACCTTTTACGATTTCGACGCCAAGTACCGGGCCAATACCACGAAATACCATTGTCCCTGCGGCTTGAGCGCGGAGCGCGAACAACAATTGCAAGCCTTGGCGGTACAAGCCTGCCAGGCCTTGAACGTAAAAGGCTGGGCGCGGGTGGATGTGTTTATCGACAGCAATGGCCAATCGCAACTGATCGAAGTAAATACCGTACCTGGCATGACCGACCACAGTTTGGTGCCGATGGCGGCGAAAGCGGTCGGCATCAGTTTCGAGGAATTAGTCTGGCGGATTTTGGAAACCAGCATGGCGGGTGCAGGTGAGCCGGTTTAGTGTGATTTTAATGACCGCGCTGTTGATCGGCGGCGGCTGGTGGGCTTGGCAGCAATTCGGCGCCAGCGCACTGAGCAGCAAGCCGATCCGCTACGTCAAGATTGAAGGCGCGTTCCAATACACCAGCAAAGATCGGCTGAAAGAAGTATTGGCGCCGCAAATGAAACAGGGCTATTACCAGGCCGACATGAACGCGATTCATCAAGCGATCAAAGCGCTGCCCTTGGTGGATAAGGTTGACGTAAAGCGGGTGTGGCCGGATGCGGTGCATATCAAAATCACCGAGCAAAAGCCGGTGGTACGCTGGGGCAAATCGGCGCTGCTGAACAAACAAGGCGATTTATTGGTGCCGGACAATATCGACGAATTTAAAAATTTACCGCTGATTACCGGCCCGGACGGCCAGGAAAAGAAGCTGCTGGAGATCATGAAAGGCGTCTACATCGTGCTGAAGGATAAATCGATGCAGCTAGCGGAATTTCATGTCAACGAACGGCGAGCCTGGCGGATTAAGTTAGCCAGCGGCATGGAAATGCAATTGGGCAGAAAAGCGCCGCTGGAAAATATGCAACGCTTTTTAAAAACCATGGATTTATTGGGAGAGGAACAGCTGGCGCAAATAGCCAGCGTGGATACCCGATACCCGAACGGCTTTGCAGTGACCTGGAAACCGGAAGTCACCAACATCGATTGGAAAGCAATCGTGGAAAAAAATAAAAACCTGATTTAAACGCTTACTGAGCATAAACAATGGCCAAAAAGACAGATCGAAATTTATTAGTGGGGCTGGATATAGGCACGTCGAAAGTCGCTGCCATCGTTGGTGAATACCGCGGTGGCGACGAGATCGAAGTGATCGGAATCGGCACCGCGCCGTCCAAGGGCTTGAAAAAAGGCATCGTGGTCAATCTGGAATCGACCGTGCATTCCATTCAGCGGGCGATTGAGGAAGCCGAATTGATGGCGGGTTGCCAGATCAAATCGGTGTTTGCGGGTATCGCCGGCAGCCATATTAAAAGCCTGAATTCACACGGCATCGTGGCGATCAAGGAAAAGGAAGTGACCCAACACGACATCGATAGAGTGATCGATTCGGCGCGGGCAGTGGCGATTCCGGCCGATCAGAAAATCCTGCACATCCTGCCGCAGGAGTTTGTGATCGACCAGCAGGAAGGCATCAAGGAGCCGATCGGCATGTCCGGTATCCGTCTGGAAGCCAAGGTGCATATGGTCACCAGCAGCGTCAGTGCCGAACAGAACATCGTCAAATGCATCCGCAAATGCGGGCTGGATGTGGACGACATCGTTTTGGAGCAACTGGCCTCCTGCGCGGCGGTATTGACTGACGATGAAAAAGATCTGGGCGTCTGCCTGATAGACATCGGCGGCGGCACCACCGATATTGCGATTTTCTCGGAAGGCGCGATCAAGCACACGGCGGTGATTCCCATTGCCGGTGATCAGGTCACCAACGACATCGCCGTGGCGTTGCGCACACCGACCAAAAACGCGGAGGAAATCAAACGCCAATATGCTTGCGCGTTGACGCAATTGGCGGACCCGCAACAAACCATCGCGGTGCCCAGCATCGGCGACCGCGAGCCGCGCAAGATCTCGGCGCAGAATCTGGCTGAGATCGTCGAGCCGCGTTATGAAGAATTGATGTTGTTGGTACAAGCAGAGTTAAGAAGAAGTGGCTATGAAGATTTAATTGCCGCCGGCATGGTGATTACCGGCGGCAGTTCGCAAGTGAGGGGATTGGTCGAATTGGCGGAGGAAATATTCCATATGCCGGTTCGCATGGGGGTACCGCTGCATGTATCCGGATTGACCGATGTAGCGGAAAACCCGATTTATTCGACCGCGGTGGGTTTGTTGCTGTACGGCAAGGATCATCACGGCCGGGCGTTAGGCATGAACGATGATGGCGCGGATCTGTTGTCAAAAATCAAAAGCTGGTTTCAAGGAAATTTTTAATTTTTTGTCTGGAGGGTGTGAAAATGAAATATGAATTATTGGATAGTAGCGGCACCGCGGTTATCAAAGTCATCGGCGTCGGTGGCGGTGGCGGTAATGCGGTTAACCACATGGTGGAAGACGGTATCGACGGCGTGCAATTTATCTGCGCCAACACCGATGCCCAAGCCCTGCGGGAAATGAACGTAGAGTCCATCGTGCAATTGGGTGTTGAACTCACCAAAGGCCTGGGAGCGGGCACTCGCCCTGAAGTCGGTAGAGCCGCAGCGGAAGAAAATCGTGACCGCATCCGCGAAGTCATTGCCGGCGCCGACATGGTGTTTCTGACCGCAGGCATGGGTGGCGGTACCGGTACCGGTGCCATCGCGGTATTTGCCGAAGTGGCGAAAGAACTGGGTGTATTGACAGTCGCTGTCGTATCCAAACCTTTTGATTTTGAAGGTTCCAAGAAAAAAGGCGTGGCCGATGCCGGTTTACGCGAACTGGAAAAACTGGTCGATTCCTTGATCATCATTCCTAACCAAAAACTGCTGCCGACTTTGGGCAACAATAAATCGCTGGTAGAAGCATTCCGCGCCGCTAACGACGTGTTGCGCGACGCGGTACAAGGTATCACCGAGCTGATTACTCACCCTGGCTTGATGAACGTCGACTTTGCCGACGTCAAGACTGTGATGTCCAATATGGGCAGCGCCATCATGGGCACCGGCGTCGCCAGCGGAGAAAATCGCGCCCGTTTAGCGGCGGAAAAAGCCATTGCCTGCCCATTGTTGGACGACAACAATCTGCAAGGCGCGCGCGGCATTTTGGTGAACGTCACCTCCAACGGCGACTTGGGTTTGAACGAGTTCGACGAAATCGGCAGCATCATGCACGCCTTCGCTTCCGAAGACGCCGACATGAAAATCGGTATGGCAGTTAATCCAGCCATGGGCCAGGAAATTAAAGTCACCGTCGTCGCCACCGGTATGGGTGAAAAAGCCAAGCAAGCGGCTTCGCCTATCAGTCTGGTGAAAAAAGTCGCGGCCGGCGAGATCAATTACGATCAATTGGACAAACCGACCATCGTCCGCCAGCAAAAACAGGAATCGACTCGGGAATCCCGCTTCGGCGCGCAACCTAGAAACGACGTCGATTTGGATTACTTGGATGTACCGGCTTTCTTGAGACGTCAAGCAGACTGAGGTCCGCTTGCGACGAGTCCTTATGAGGCTGCACAACCAAGTTCGGGGGGAGCTATCGCATAATCTGTGATAGACTCCCCGGCTTTGTTTTACCTATTTGTCGGCATTTCATGATTAAACAGCGTACTTTAAAAAACACCATCAGAGCCACCGGCGTTGGTTTGCATACCGGCGATAAAGTGTATCTGACCCTGCACCCCTCCGAGCCCGATACCGGCATCCGTTTTCGCCGCGTGGATTTGGAAACTCCGGTGATGATAGCCGCGCGCCCTGAAAATGTCGGCGAAACCAAGCTGTCCACGACTTTGGTCCGCGACGGCGTTAAGGTGTCCACCGTCGAACATTTGCTGTCGGCTTTGGCCGGTTTGGGAATAGACAATGCGATTGTCGATGTCAGCGCAGCCGAAGTGCCTATCATGGATGGCAGTGCCGGACCGTTTGTGTTTCTGTTGCAATCGGCCGGCGTGGTCGAACAGGACGTACCCAAACAATATATCCGTATCAAGCGCGCAATCCGCGTGGAAGACGGCGACAAGTGGGCCGCGTTCGAACCGTTCGAGGGTTTTAAAGTTACCTTTACCATCGATTTCGAACATCCGGCGTTTTCCGAGCATTTGAAAACAGCGGTGATGGATTTCTCTTCGACGACCTTCGTTAAAGAAGTCAGCCGGGCCCGCACTTTCGGTTTTATGAAAGACATAGAGTTTTTACGCGAGAACAATCTGGCGCTTGGCGGCAGTCTGGATAACGCCATCGTGGTGGACGACGATAAAGTGTTGAACGAAGACGGCCTGCGTTACGCGGACGAATTCGTGAAACACAAAATTCTCGACGCCATCGGCGACTTGTATTTGTTGGGTTACAGCCTGATTGGCGAATACCAGGGTTTTAAATCCGGCCACGCGCTGAACAACAAGTTGCTGCTAAGCCTGATGAACGACAAAGACGCCTGGGAAATGGTGACTTTCGAAAATGCCGAGGACGCACCGATTTCCTTTATGCATTCCGCGCAAACATCGGCACGCGCGACGGGCTAATCCCGCATCACACAGATATTAAGCTGTGCCGTGGCCGTTCAACTTGATCGGCCACAATCCTGCCAAAACCTACTAATCTTCCCGCAAGCGTTTCGCCAACGTAGCACCCAAACGCGCCAAAGCCGCCGCCAAAACATCCTGCTGGTCCGCCTGCTTAATCTGCTGTGCGATCAAACCGACATTTTCCGCTGACGGCAAGCGCGGTGTGCGTTTTGGCCGAATCGGCTCGCCTGTCGGCGGCACAATCCGTACTTGCAAGCGGACAATATAGGGATGCCCCACACCATGCAATTTGTCTAAAATCGCTCGATTGAAAAACCGAATTTGCGATGCCCAGCTGGCCGAATCGCAGTACAACAGTATCTGCGCACCTGACGCCACGCAATGTTGAGCATGCGGAGCAATCTCAGCCGGTAACGCCGTCCTGACAATGGTCAGCAAGGCCTGTTGCGCGTTAATTTTGGCCACACACAGATTCAACTGCTTGTTGTCAAAATCCAGCGCGGTCTTAAACACATTTTTGCGATAACGAGTCATTGCAAATTCATTTGCTCTGAGCCGACTTTTGGATATTCCAGAATCAGGCCCTGTTGATCGTTTTTAATAATATGCCAGCCATTTGCCACTATTTGCCGTTCATCAACGGCTGACAAAGGCAAATTTTCAGATTCGACACCGAATCGGCCCGGAAATAAACCGACGCGAATTGGTCGGCTGCCGGCTTGCTGTTTTATGTCACTGACAGCTTCGAGCACTGACATATACCCATCACCTGCGGACATGAATGCTCGCATTTCACCACCCTTTGTCCCTGCGGCAATGGCTTCAATCTGGCGGACTCGTGCGCCGCACTCTATCCGAAACACATGCGCCCAGTTCGATACCAAGTAAGTATCTGCCTGATTGCCGCACAAATAGGCTTTTCCAATTGAAAATGCCTGCGCCAATTTCGGGTAGTCGTTATCGCTGTTGCGGAAACTCTCCGAATTGACCGCATAGCTAGCATGGAAAAACACCAAGCAAACAGAAATCGCCAATTTGGCCTGCTTCCAGGCAATAATAGCGGACTGCCTGCCATGATCAGCCAACAGCGCAAACATTCCAGCCCATAAAAAAGGCGAATATTGCAGGGTGTGGCGAAGATTAATCACCTCGCCCCATTGATAGCGGGTACGGGCAGCAACGACCACACAGGACCCCATTACCAGATAAATAGTTGAAATAGCCAAGGCTTTTTTCCCGAAAGTCGGTAGATTGGAGCAACGGTATTTATAAGCCACGTAGGCAGCGGCGATAATCAAAACCCCGAATCCCAGTAAACCAGGCAGCGACCAAGCCACATACCGGGCACATTCGCTACAAGCCGTTGCATCCTTTAGCAAAGCCTCGATATAGGTGCGTAAATTCTCGACAAAACCTATCGTGCTTGGCCCCATCACATAGGGATTCAGCGACCCAAACATCACTATATTTCTGAGCAGCAGCGGCGCTACGACCACGGCCATGCCAAACATCGCCGCGACAGCGCGCAGCAAAACAACGCGCCGTTCCCCAGCGGCACTGCTTAACCAGCAATAACAAAAATATAAAATAACGCTAGCCAGCAGCGCTAAATGCGCATTTCTGATTGCGTAAGCCATACCGGCAAGCAAACCAGCGAAGATAAAGCCGACGATGGATCGCGAGTTAAGCGTCAACCCAATAACAGCCACCGCTAACCATAAACCGAATACATCGGTCAGCCCCATCAGCGAATGCTTGAGCACACCGGGTGATAACGCTGCTAATCCGGCCAGCAGCAAAGCATAAAGTGGTCCAAGGCTCTGCCGAAAACTGAAAAATAATAACCACGGCAATGTAATGGCGGAAAAATGCGCCAAACCTATCGTGGCATCTTTCGCATCGATACCGAAACTGGAAACGGCCGCCAGAACGACAGCAAAACCCACGGGAAACAAACGATTCTCGACCTGATCCTGATCTCCCGGCGCCAAGCCATACGGAGTAATCAGCAAGCTGCCTGAATTGAGAAAATTTCTGGCTTGTTCGATATAGCTGGCGCTGTCAGGCGTAAACGGAAAACTCGGCGACCGGTAGTGCATATGCACCATCATCACTAGCGATATCGCCGACAGAATGCATAATTGATGTAAAAGAGCTCTGAGTTGCCAAGTCATACTTATTAGTTATCTCGTAACAGGGTCATGAATTGGCTACCAGCCAAACGCCCTCGCAAATCAGCAAAATGCCCAAGACGCGGAAAGCAGTGACAGTCTCGCCGAGCAGCATGCCGATCAGCACGGTTAATGCGAAACCCAGGCCTACCAAGGGATAGGCTTTACTGACATCCCAGGATGCCAAAACCTTCAACCAAACTATGGCGCCGACACCGTATAATGTAAACCCGGCAAACACAAATTTGTTGGTAAATACGATCCAAGGCAGGCGTGGTGTCAGCGGCCCGGCCATCGCCTGCTTGACATCCACACTGGACATGCCAAGTTTCAACATAAACTGCGCGGCGACAGACAGGACGATGCTAAAAATAGCGATCAGTAGAATTTGCATGGCTTATTCCCAATGTGAAAAATGAGCGGCTAATGTGGCGAACAGCATCAAGAGCACTGTGATCCGGCTACCGAAGTCACGCACCGCAAACACCAGCGGGTCATCGTGCATTTCGCCGCGAGCGGTTTTTATCCACAGGCGTGCTAACCAATAAATCAGGCCTATCGCCACAAACCATAATAGCTGCGGATTTAGGTAACGTATCTGGGTCTCCGCCGAGGTAATAAATAAACCAAACACCACCACCGCGCACAACGCGGAACTGACACCCAAGGGCCAGAGCACTACCAGATCCACCGCCCGATAATCGCGGCCGTGTGTGGTTTCCCGGCCTTTTTGTTGCAAAGCGACCAGTTCGGAACAACGCTTGACTAAAGCCAGACTGAAAAAGATAAACACCGAAAAAGCCAACAGCCAGGAACTGGTCGCTACCGACGCGGCCACGGAACCGGCAATAATCCTGAGCGTATACAGCAGAGATAGCACCATTACATCGATCAATACATAAGATTTCAATAGCCATGTATAAGTAGTGGTGACGAATAAATACAGCAGCAACATACCCAAAAATGCCTGCGACACGGCGAGCGCTAACATCAGGCCGCTCAGCAATAGCCCGCAAGCGGCTGCCAGACCTTTCAGAATGGGCAATTCGGCGCTGGCAAACGGCCTAAATTTCTTACGCGGATGATTACGGTCGCTGTCCAGGTCCCACAAATCGTTACCCATATATGTGGCGGACGCGGCCAAAGAAAACCCGAAGAAGCTCATTACAACGGTACCCAACTTATCCAAATCATCAAACGAAAAAGCCGTTAGCAGCGGCACGAATATCAACAGGTTTTTCAGCCATTGGTGCACCCGCAGCGCGCGTAACCACAACCGGATTTGATTCAGGTTGGCGGTAAATTCCTGCTCTATAGGTGTATGTTCCCGCACGAATTTCGCGACCGGCTTTGAGGTATTAACCAGGATTGCGGCATGTGCGGCTCGCCAAATCGGCAAATCGGCCTTGCTGTCACCCGCATAGACAAAATTCGGCCCCACTGCCTCGCGGATGGCCTCCAGCTTGTTGACACCTTTAAGATTATGGTTCTCATCGCTGCCTAACACTTTATCGAACAAATCCAGATGCTTGGCAACCGCATCGGCTATATCGGTATGTGCTGCGGTGGCGAGCACCAACTGCCTGCCCTTCCGTTTTTCCGCGCGCAAATACTCCAGCAAATCAGTCCGATAAGGCAAACTCTCGACATCAAGCGACGATGCTTGCGCCACGCGCGCTTTAAACGCCGCTCGCCCCTTCGCTAACCAAAACGGTAATTTGAATATAGCGTGCGGCTGCCGTTTACAGACCTGTAATACCGATTCGACCAAGGTGTCGGTGGGCGTCAGCGTGCCATCCAAATCAACGACAAGCGCGGCTAGCGAAGTTTCTGTCATGTTATGTTTCTTTTAGAGTGATTGGTGCAACGCTGAAAAAATCGAAAATATCTGGCTGATCGAAGGCATTGTAATGTAACAGCAATTCCGCAAGCTACGTTTAACTGGGCCCGCGCGGCCACCCACAACCTCCCTTGGCTGCGTCCCGCTTAATCCCCAGAAAATTCCAAGTACAATCCGGGCAGCATTTTTCTCGTTGAGTCTGTCTGTGACCCTGTTACTATCAACGACAATACGGTCCTGCCAAGCGGATTATCCGAATCAACAATGACAATATTGCGGAGGTTTTAATGACAAACTTATCGATCAAAACATTTCTAGCGCTATTTCTGGCGAGTCAAAGCATAGCCCATGCCGCCGATCTCACCCGCGCCCAAGTCGAGCAAATGCTGGCCAAGGCCGACAAGCAACACCCCGCCGACCTGCGCCGTAAGGATCTAACCGACCTGGACTTGTCGAATCTGGATTTTCGCAATGCCGACTTATGGGGCGCCGACCTGCGACGCTCCAATCTGAATAAAAGCAATCTGCAAGGCCTGACGCTGGATTTGACGGTGATGACCAATATCAAGCTGAGCGCCGCTAATCTAGCCAACACCAGCATCTTCGGCGTCAGCCTGATGCACGCCGACCTGAGCAACGCCGATATGAGCGGCAGCCGGGTAGTGGCGATCATGGATGGCGCGAATTTAAGCCACGCCAATCTCAGCAATGTGCAATGGGCGGCGGACATGAAGAATCAATCGATGGGCCTGATGCGCGCCAGCTTGAAAGGCGCCAATTTAACCGGCGCCAATCTCAGCAACGCCCAGCTTGGCCGGGCCATGTTAAAACACGCCAAATTAAATAACACCAATTTACAAAACGCCGACCTGTATTCCGCCGAAATGGACGGCGCCAATCTGACCGGCGCCAATCTGACCAATGCCAATTTCTCGCAAGCCAAACTGCACGACGCGATTTTCACCGAGGCGGTCACTACCGGCACCCGCTTTGACGGCGCCCAAAACCTGCCCGATTCCGTAAAGCCCACCTCTTCCAAATAATCGAGACGACTTCATGCAAATCCCCAAGCAATTACTGCAACGCAAATCCGTCGAGGCCTTGACCGATGTTCAGCACGGCTTAAAGCAAACACTGACGGCCAAAGACTTGACCATCCTGGGCATAGGCGCGGTGATCGGCGCCGGCATCTTCGTCTTGACCGGCATCGCCGCCGCTAAATATGCCGGTCCTGCCATTGTAGTATCGTTCATTCTGGCCGGCATCGCCTGCGGCCTGGCGGCCATGTGTTACAGCGAACTGGCGGCGATGATTCCGGTTTCCGGCAGTGCCTACAGTTACGCTTACGCGACGATGGGCGAATTGATGGCCTGGATCATAGGCTGGGATTTAATCCTGGAGTACGCTCTGGCCAGCAGCACGGTGGCAATAGGCTGGGCCGGTTATCTCACCAGCTTTCTGGAAAATTTTGGCGTACATTTACCCACTTATCTCACCACGGCCTATCTGGCCAACCCCGCGGCCGGCTTCATCAATCTACCGGCGGTAGCAATCATTTTATTGCTGACCGGCCTGCTGGTAATCGGCATCCGCCAATCGGCGATCTTCAATTTCGTCATGGTGTTAATCAAACTGTCGGTAATTGTCGTCTTCATCATCGCCGGCTCCCAACACATCGAAACCGGGGAAAATTGGTCCAACTTCATGCCTTTCGGCTTCGGTGGCGTATTGACCGGGGCCGGGGTAATTTTCTTTGCGTACATAGGCTTCGACGCCGTTTCCACCGCCGCCCAGGAAGCCATCAACCCGCAGCGCGACGTACCTATCGGCATCATAGGTTCGCTGGCAGTCTGCACCTTGCTTTACATTCTGGTGGCAGGCGTATTGACCGGCATCATTTCCTACACCGAACTCAACGTCCCGGCACCCATTGCGCTGGCGGTCGACCATGTCGGCATGGGCTGGCTGTCACCGATCATTAAAATAGCCGCCATCGCCGGCTTGACTTCGGTGATGTTGGTGCTGTTGATGGGGCAGAGCCGGATTTTCTTCTCAATGGCCAAGGATCAATTGTTACCGCCGCTATTCGCGCAGGTGCATCCGAAATACCAAACACCGCATTTATCGACCATACTGGTCGGCGTCGCAGTCTCCTTACTCGCCGGCTTCATGCCTATCGAGAAGCTTGGCGAGCTAGTCAGTATCGGTACTTTGTTTGCCTTCGTGCTGGTCTGCGGCGGTGTCTGGATCTTGCGGAACAGCCATCCGGAAATGGAACGCCACTTCAAATGCCCGGCCGTGCCTTACGTGCCGATTGGCGGGATTTTGGTGTGTTTGAGTTTGATGGCGGGCTTGCCGATTGATACGTGGATTCGGTTATTCGTTTGGCTGGTGATTGGGTTTTTGATTTATTTTGGGTATGGGGTGAAGCATAGTCAGCTGCGGTCTTCCTAACTTTTTTAGGCTGACTCGCTTACAACTGGTACGTTCGCCCTGAGTTGGTCGAAGGGCTAATTGTGATGTGTCGCTGGCGCGACGGCTGGTTTTAATATCGGGTCTCGGCCCGACAGCCGAGATACTCTCGCTACGAAAACGATCCCTGGTTTTCGCCCTTCGTGCCAGCCTATCGGCTGTTCAAATTCGCTCCAGGCGAATTTGTGCTTGTCCAAAAGAAAGTATCCAAAGAAAAGGCCACCCGGACGCCGCTTATTCCCTGCGCTCCTCGCTTTTGAACGGGGTCGCCGAAAGGGGCTTCCTGCCCCTTTCGGCAACGCAATCCATCCCTGCAGCGCCCCTAACGGGCTGATCCGTTCAAAAACTCCGGTGCTCTGCGCGGCATACGGGAGAAAAACCACCCTGTGTGGTGGGCAATTTTGCCCACCATTTGGCTTTCACCCCGCGTGGGCACTAAATCGTGCCCACGCTACTGGGCTACGCCTATTGACGCCCTACATGCACCCTATGCACGTGAAGAAAGCCGGAAAACAGTCATTCATTGCTTGAATCGACGAATTAATTACTTGGTTTTCTTGAAGATGTAGCGAGCAGCGACCAAAACAACAATTACGACTATCGCTAAAGCTAGTCCAGCAAACAGAAGCGACTTTTGTGGACTGATGTCAAATTCAGAGATAGATAGCACAACAAGAGTCGTTGCCACTCCGAGTCCCATGGTGGACATAGCAATGCCAGACCATAATTCATGACGATCCGCACATTGCTCACAATAAATATACCTTCCGCCTCTGTGGTGACAAATGACTCGATATTTCGTCATCGAGACAGGGGTTCCGCATGAATAACATTCCTGTCGAATATTTCTAGCCTTTCCGCGTAAGTCGCGGAATATATGTATAAGCAATGCCAATATAACTGGCGAGATCAGAATGATAAAAAAGATAAAAAATCCCATAATGCAAATAGTCTAGGTGAAACGCAAGGCCGTAAGGCGCAATTCGTAGGGCGTCAATAGGCTCAGCCGCATTGCGCCGTATATCGGCCTTAAATCATTCGGCGCATTACGCTATCGCTAATGCGCCCTACAAAACTGATGTTACCGCTGGCGCGGATAGTCTGGATTCCCACGCGGCGCGTGGAAACGAGAGAAAACTTCGTAAACAATAAGCTGCGATTTGGGGCGGGGGTCTCCCGTATGCCGCGCCGAGCACCGGAGCTTTCGGCGGGAATAGCCCGAAGGGGTGCGGCAGGGATGCCGCACGTTGACGAAGGGGCAGGAAGCCCCTTTCGTCAACCCCCGGCGAAAGTTTCGGAGCGCAGGGAATAAGCGACATCCGGGTGGCCTTTTCTTTGGATACTTTCTTTTGGCCAAGCAAAAGAAAGTATCGCGGTTGTCGGTCCGCGAACCGACATTAAATAAACCGTCGCGCCAGCGACACAAATTCACCATCTGTTCCGACAGAACAAAACCATCAATCCGAATTAATTCGACACTTATCGTAAACAAACTCAGGATCAAGATCAGCCCCAGACTCCCATTCAATCGTATCAAATGCCACCGATACTTTTTCGAAACAGCTGTAGTCTCTAATACGTTTGAAAATGCCGAAATCCAAATAAGGTTTCATATCCAACGTGCCGGTTTCGCCATTATTGAAGGCAATATCCAACACATAATCATCTCTAGGCGCAACCGCTATTACCGAAGGATACATATGACATCTCCTATTACTGTAATGGCTGTATTTTGAAAGGCTCCTCGCCATTCATAACTAAATCCCAATCTTGCATAAGCTCTTCTTGGTGTAATTCCGCCCACGCCAAAGCAAGTTTTAATTGCTTTCTTGGTAAATTACCTTCCAATAACTCGCTAGTCCGTATATCGACTGTCGCTTTGTATTCAGCATAATAAACGTGAAAGTGTGGCGGAGGATGCTCGCCAGGTGCAAAGTACATACGAATGATGATGCCGTAAAATACCGAGATGGTAGGCAAAACGAACTCCTTACCCCAACACCAAAAACAATTTACCGCCCAATCGCGTAATACTGCAACCCAAACTGCTTAACCAACCTAGGCTCATACATATTCCGCCCATCGAATATCACCTTGTCTTTCAACAAACGGCCCAAGTCATCGAAATCCGGGCTGCGGAACTGCTTCCATTCGGTGACGATGATCAATGCATCCACGTCGCTTAGAGTGTCCGCCTGCTTGGCGCAGTACACCAATCCGGCTTTATCGCCGTAGATACGGTGCGCTTCTTCCATTGCTTCCGGGTCGTAGGCTCGCACTGTGGCACCGGCATCAATCAAGGCTTCCAGCAATACCCGGCTGGGTGCTTCGCGCATGTCGTCGGTGTTGGGTTTAAACGCCAGGCCCCACAACGCAAAGGTTTTGCCTTTCACGCCATTTGGGTAATGGGTGGAGATTTTCTCGAATAAGCGGTGCTTTTGCCGGTCATTGACGTTTTCCACCGCGCTGAGCAATTCGGCTTGATAGCCGTAATCGCGGGCGGTGCGTTCCAGGGCTTTCACGTCTTTTGGAAAGCAGGAGCCGCCGTAGCCGCAGCCGGGATAGATAAAGCTGTAACCGATGCGGCTGTCGGAACCAATGCCGTGGCGGACGTTTTCGATGTCGGCACCCAGTCTTTCCGCCAGATTGGCCAGCTCGTTCATAAAGCTGATTTTGGTCGCCAGCATGGCGTTGGCAGCGTATTTAGTCAGCTCGGCGGAACGGATGTCCATCGTGATCACCCGCTCCCGGCTGCGGTTGAACGGCGCGTACAGCGCTTTCAGCAATTCGGCAGTTCTGGGGTTGTCGGTGCCGATGATGATACGGTCCGGCTTCATGAAATCGTCCAACGCCGAGCCTTCTTTCAAAAACTCGGGATTGGAGACGACGTCAAACTCCAATTCCTGACTGCGCTCGGCCAATACATCCTTGATGGCCTGTTTGACCTTGTCGGCAGTGCCGACCGGCACGGTAGATTTATCGACGACGATTTTGTAATCGCTCATGTGTTCGGCGATGCTTTTCGCCACCGCCAACACGTATTTCAAATCGGCTGAGCCGTCTTCGTCCGGCGGCGTACCCACCGCGATGAATTGAAACAAACCAAAGTCCACGGCTTCTTTCACGTCGGTGGTAAAGCTCAAGCGACCGGCAGCGACATTGTCCTTGACCATTTCGTCCAAACCCGGCTCGTAAATCGGAATGACCCCTTGTTTGAGTTGGTCTATTTTGCGCTGATCGACATCCATGCACAGCACTTGATTACCCACTTCTGCCAAACAGGCGCCCGTCACCAAACCTACATATCCACTGCCAAACACCGTAATTTTCATCGTTACACCTTGTAAACTAATTGGAAGATCGTTTCTGTTTTAATCGATACAACGCGGAAATATCCTCGTCGCCATAACCTTTAGCCATCAGCTTGGCATAATCGGCCAGCGTGGTGACGGTTAACGGACAACCGACGCCGGCATGTTGCGCCATATGTTGCGCAATTTTTAAGTCTTTGTGATGAAGCGCCAGTTTAAATCCTGGCGGAAATTGGTGTTGCGTCATGCTCTTGCCGCGATGCTCCAGAAACCAGTTACCCGCCGCACCGCCGCTGACGACCTCAATGACTTTGTCCATCGGCAAACCTTGCGCTTCCGCAAACGCCAAAGCTTCGGTCACCGCTTGGTTAATCCCCGCACACATAATCTGGTTCACTGCCTTGCAGGCTTGCCCGGCACCGACATCGCCCAGGTGTTCGATACGTGCGGTCATGGCCGCCAAAACCGGCCGAACCTGCTCCAAGGTTTGCGCGCTGCCGCCGACCATCATGGCCAACGTGCCTTTGTTGGCGCCTTCCACGCCGCCGGATACCGGTGCATCGAGGAAAGCCGCATGCTTTTCCGCAAGTTTTTGCGCCGCGACGGTAGCCGTTTCACTGCTGACCGTGGACATATCCACCACCACACTACCAGGGCGAACGGTTTTAGCGACTGCATCCACCACCATCAATACGTCTTTATCCGCCGACACACAAATCAACACGACATCGACTTGACCGGCCAGTTGTTCGATAGTCTCGCAAGCCTGGATTTGCAATTCCGCCGCCAATGCCTCGGCTTTACTAAAGGTCCGATTGTAAACCGCGGTTAAGTGGCAGGCCTTGGCAAGATTACGCGCCATGCCTAGGCCCATTGCCCCCAATCCGATCAAGCCTACCCGCATGTTATATCCCCCGAAATATGGTCTGGACCATTATAGCGTCTTAGTTGGGTACTAACAGACCGTGCGGGCGATTATAACGCTCCGTGTTTTTGTAATAACGCGACAACATTTTCCGCCAAAAGCCGATACCCCCTATCATTAGGATGGACCGTATCCGACTTAAGCTCGTTATTTGCCAGAATCTTAGGCAAACTATCCAGATCGCTCGGCACGCCTTCAGATGCAGCCAGCTCTTCATAAATTTTCGCGCTATGTAAAAACACGATCCCAAACGCCGGCACACCGAAGATCACTACCGGGATATTGCGTTGCCTGGCTTCGGCTATCATGGCTTTCAGATTATCGCGGGTTTGCTCCGCCGCGATTTGTTGCAAAATATCGTTGCCGCCGTGTATCAAAATTAATAGATCGGGCCTGTATTCATCCAGCAATGCCGGTAAGCGCTGCCGGCCTGCACTGCTGATTTCTCCAGGAACACCTTCATTAATGACCTCGCGGCCGGTCAGTTGCGTGAGTATGCTGGGGTAATCATGCTGGGCCGAAGCACCGGTTCCATAAGTCAAGCTATCGCCAAAGGCCAGAATGACGGCGTTATCCGGCAGCTTGCTTAAGGCTGGCTTTGGTTTATTACAAGCCATACCACCGAATAGCAATGCCACAACCATCAGAACTATTTTCATGCTCGCCCTCGATCCTTTAAGCGCCTGGGGCGCAGCACCCTTATCTATCCTTCTATCGCCTTAGCTATTTTTCCAGGTAGGTATAAGCATTCAGTCCGGCCAACAGCTCCTGCTCGAAAGCCTGCTTTTGCGCAGCCGTTAATCCGCTGACACCCAACTTTTGCCGGTAGGCGGTTTTTAACGCTTCGGTATTGATATGCACATAATCCAGCAGTTCGCTGACATCCTCGCCTTCCATGAAGTCACCGAAACGATAGCTGTCTCCCTCCAGTTCGATATTGATCGAATGCGTGTCGCCGAATAGATTGTGCATATCACCCAAAATTTCCTGATACGCGCCGACCATGAAAAAGCCGATCAGATAGTCCTGATCTTCGGCAATGCTATGCAGCGGCATGGTGTTGGCGATGTTCTGATGATCGACGTATTGATCGATACGGCCATCGGAATCGCAGGTTAAGTCTTGCAGGACCGCACGCCGGTTGGGTTGCTGCTGCAGATTATGAATGGGCATAATCGGGAAAATCTGATCGATACCCCAAATGTCCGGCATCGATTGAAACAAGGAGAAATTGCAGAACACCTTGTCCGCCAGTTTTTCATCCAGCTCCTGCAAAATTTCGCGGTGATGGTGATTATCCAGGTTCAACTTGCGCTGAATTTGCTGACACAAACTGACATAGTGCTTTTCGGCTTCGGCCAGTTCGGTCAGCGACAAATCGCCTTGCACGAACTGGGCGCGGGCTTCGGCCATGTTGAATTGGGCATTGTGATAAGCCTCGGCGATATTTTGCCCGCTGATGGTCACCGCCGTCGCCGCACCTTGCAGGCTTTCAACTTCGGTAACATTAGTAATCAACACCGCATGATGCGCGGTGATGGCACGACCGGATTCGGTGATGATATTGGGCTGCGGCAGACCGTGCTGCTGAGCCACGTCCGCAAAGGCGCGGACGATGTTTTCCGCGTACTCGTTGACGCTGTAGTTGATCGAACATTCCCTCCGCGAACCGCTGCCGTCGTAGTCCACACCCAAACCGCCACCGGCATCGACCGTGGTAATGTTGGCACCCAATTGATGCAATTGCAGGTAAAACTGGCCGGCTTCTTTTAAGGCCAGTTTGATGTCGTGGATATTGGCGATTTGCGAGCCCATATGAAAGTGCATCAGTTGCAAACAATTCAACATATTCAATTGCTGCAAACGGGCAATCAGTTGCAACACTTCACTGGCATGCAAGCCAAACTTGGATTTCTCGCCGCCGCTGTTCTGCCATTTGCCGGCGCTGATGGTCGATAAACGCACCCGCAAACCGATCAACGGTGTGACTTGTAGCTTAGCGGCTTCTTCGATGATCATCTCCAGCTCGGAGGGCTTTTCGATGACGATGAATACCGACAAGCCCATTAACTGGCCCATCAAAGCCATGCGGATATAAGCCCGGTCCTTGTAACCGTTGCAGACGATGGTACCGCCAGGTTTGGCCAGTCCTAAAATCGCCAATAACTCCGGTTTGCTGCCGGCTTCCAGGCCGATATGCTCGGCGGCAACAATGCTTTCCACCACATTGCCTTGCTGATTAACCTTGATCGGATAGACCGGCGTGTAATGGCCGCTGTAATGGTTCGCGGCTCTGGCTTGGTCGAAGGCCTGCTGCAGCTGACGGATGCGGTCGCACAAAATATCGGTAAACCGCACCAGCACCGGGAAGTTCAAGCCCTTGCCCCGCAAGGCCTGGGCAATGTCGAACAGATCGATTTCGGTCGCGCAATCGGCTTGCGGCTTCACGCAGACATGGCCCTGGTCGTTAATTGAAAAATAACCGTTACCCCATTGCTGGATAGCGTAAAGCTGCTTGGATTGTTCAATCGACCAGGGTTGTGTCGGCACGCGCGGTATCCTAACTGTCATAAAGAGGTAGAAATTCTAAAGTATAATGATGAACGTTATATGACTTTTTACAGGACTTTCCCATGCTCGACGATCAATGGTTTAGCGAAGCCCAAGAGCCTTCCGGTTCGGCCTTCTCGTTAAAAATCAAACGCAAACTGCACGAGGAGCAATCCGAATTTCAGTTTCTGGAAATCTACGAAACCGAACAGTTCGGCAATCTGATGGTAATCGACGGCTGCACCATGGTCTCGACTCGGGATAATTTCTTTTATCACGAGATGATCAGCCACCCGGTGTTGTTCACCCATCCCAACCCGAAAAATGTGTTGATCATCGGCGGCGGCGACTGCGGTACTTTACGGGAAGTGCTGAAGCATCCTGGCGTCGAAAAAGCCGTGCAAATCGACATCGACGAGCGCGTCACCCGCTTGGCGGAAATCTATTTCCCGGAACTGTGCGAATCCAACAACGATCCGCGCGCCGACCTGAAATTCATCGACGGTATTAAATGGGTGAAAGAGGCCGCGCCGAATAGCGTGGACATCATCATCGTCGACAGCACCGATCCGGTCGGCCCGGCCGAGGGCTTGTTCTGCGCTGATTTTTACAAGGATTGCTATAAAGCTTTAAGCGAGAACGGCATCGTGGTGCAACAAAGCGAATCAGCCCTGCTGCATATGAAAATTCTCAAGGAAATGCGCGAGGAAATGAAAGCGGGGGGATTTGCAAACTTCCAAACGGTCTTCTTCCCGCAATGCATTTATCCATCAGGCTGGTGGAGCGCAACGATGGCCAGCAAAACCGATTTGTCGAAGTTCCGCGAGCAGGACGCGGTCAACAAAGGCTTCGAGACCGTTTATTACAACAGCGACATCCACAAAGCCAGCCTGGCAATGCCGGAGTTTTTCAAAAAAGCCTTCGCTTAACCATTGCTCGAGCCGAAGCCACGCGCTTCGGCTCTGCTGAGCAGTTCTTACCGCGCCACGCTGAACATGGCCTCAAATCGTTTGGCCACGTGCTCACATCCCTTGCTAGCTATCCGGCTATCTGCGACACTGAGGCCTTGTAGGAGGTTTCTTACAGCGCGCCTGACTGGCAAGATAGTCTCGCGATTGCCCGAGTAACCCCCAAAAGCATATTTCATTACCCAAGCCAGGAGATGATTAGGACTCGCCCGATGACCACGCCTCCCGACAAAACTCAGTTAATCTTGTCCAACACCTTAATAGGCAAATTATCCGAAAACAGTCGTGACACTTCGGAGCTTGAGCCGTATTTGGTGGTGTTATCCGGTAGCGATCAAGGCAAGCAATACAAATTGCACCATCATCAGCATGTGTTGGGCCGCGAACCGGCCGTGGACATTCTGATTCCCGACCCTAAGGTCTCCCGGCGCCACGGCAGACTTTGGGTACAAAACCAGCATATCCTGCTGGAAGACTTAAACTCCACCAACGGCACCTACGTCAATGGCAAACGGGTCGCAAAACATAAACTCGAATTACTCGACCGAATCCTGTTGGGCGACACTTACTTAAAAATCGATTACAAACGCGCCAACGAAGCCAAATCCGAACAGGCGCTATACGCGGCGGCGAATCTGGATGCGATGACCAACATTCTGAACCGCAACGCCTTCATGCTGCGCGCGCAACAGGAATTGTCTTTTTGTAAACGCAACGAAACCCGATTAACGGTGATGATGTGCGACGCCGACCATTTCAAGCGCACCAACGACAATTTCGGCCATCTCGCCGGCGATCAGGTCCTTAAAGAACTGGCGAAAATCCTCAATGCGGAAATGCGCCAGGAGGATTTCCTGGCCCGCTACGGCGGCGAAGAATTCATCATGTTGTTGCGGGATATTTCCAGCGATGCTGCAACCACCTTGGCGGAGCGCATCAGACTGACGGTGATGCGGCATGCGTTTCAACACCAAAATCAGCCCATACCGACCACCCTGTCGATTGGCGTCTGCTCGTGCCGGATAATGGCCGACACCTCCCTGGAAGCCATTATTCAAGCAGCCGACGACGCCCTTTACCGCGCCAAGAAAAACGGCCGAAATCGCGTAAAAATCGACGCCCGATAACTTTAGTTTGCCAGCCGGCCAATACAAACACCTGGCTTCATGAGGTATTTGCATTTATCCGCGCCGTGCGTTACTGTCCAACTTCCAGTGTTTTCGGCGTTCTGCTGCTATGCTTAGGCATGCTACGTAGAATTAAATTTGTAACACCACGGGAGTATCTAACATGAATAAAAATAAATTCCTCACCACCTGTTTGCTGTCAGGTGCATTATTGGCCAGCCAAATGGCAAATGCGGACGAAAACCATCCGGGTTATCTGGCAGGTTTCACTTCCAGAGTTAGCCAAGGCTTTGCTAACACCACCTTCAGTTTTATTGAAATCCCTAAAAACGTGGTCAACATCACTCACGACCAAAACATTCTGCTGGGTTCAAGTTGGGGTCTGCTGCGTGGCGTAGCTCACACCGTCAGCCGCACCGTAATAGGCGTAGCGGAGCTGATTGCCTCGCCGATTCCCACCGATGAATTTATCTCTCCGCCCTACGTCTGGGATCGTTTTAGCGAAGATACCCGTTACTTCGGTCTGCATTACCCCGGCTACTGGACTCATTTCGGCCCGCTGGATCACGGCTATACCGACACGCTGGATCATGGCAAGTAACGCGGACGATACCGCTCGATATTGAGGATAAGATCATGACAAAAAAATACGTATACATCCCGCTTGCCGTTATGGCTCTGTCGCTGGCCGCCTGTTCCACTCCGAAAAAGGATGTGGCCGGGCTCAGCGCTGAGATTGATGCTGCATCCAAAGGTCATTACGGCCAAGCTTTGCTCCATGCTTCAGCAGCTGAACAGGACTTGAAAACCGCCAATCATGTGTTGAAACATTGGCAAAACGATTATTACTGGAACATCGACGAGACTCTGAAAGCGCAAGAGGCCGCAAAATCGGCCGCGGCACACGTTTTGGCCTCGGAAAAAGAGTATTGCCAATGGCTGACCGAAGTCCATTCGCAAAACCACCATCACGTGGAAACCATTCACGAAACCGTGGCCTACTTTAAAACCGGCAGCCATGTGCCGTTTAAAACCAAGGAAGACACCATCAGCCATATCGGTCACTTTTTACACGACCATCCCGATGCGACAGCGACTGTCACTGCTTCCACCGACACAGTGGGCAAACCTGCGGCTAACCAAGCCTTATCGGAAAGAAGGGCTAAATCCGTTACCGAACTGCTGATTAAAAACGGTGCCAGAGCCTCGCAACTGGTCTCCAAAGCTATCGGCGAAGCGGGTGGCCCCGATAACACGGCGGATCAGAATCATCGCGTTGCCGTGGTTATTTCCGCGCATCCTGACTATCTCGACTGCCCTAAATTTAAGTAAGCCCAACCCACCCTGCTCGCGCCAGCGACAGGGTACTTGGCGGCAGAGATTCAATAACATCGGTTATCGAATCTCTGCCCCACCTTACATCTCGTCTGCCTGCTGTTTCTGCCGATCCGCGCTTTCAAAAATTTGCTTTTCCGCATCCCTGGCCTGATCCATGGGTTGCTTGATTGCATCCGCCAGCGGCTGCGGCACCACTGGCGGATTCGCCTTGTCTGGCGGTGAAGAATCGCAAGCCGGCAAACCGCCAGCTATTAGTAAAAAAATCAAAGCGTTTTTCATGGCTTTACCGAATCGGCGACGTCAACAAAAACTCAATCATTGCGGTGCTCGCGAGGACGGCGCAAAACCTGCTTTATCGCCTGCTCCACCGCCATATCGACAGCACCGGCCATCTCCTGATATTGCTGCTCGCTGACATTAATACCCTTATCGATGGTGTTCCGCACATAACACGGCGGTAATTGGTTCAGCGCCAGACAGGCCACGTCTTCCTGAAATGCTTGACTGAAAGGCTCGTCGGCCTGCTCAGCAAGCTTCCAAAGCCGGTCTATCACCAATCGCTCGTAATAATTACAAATATTCAGCATAAACGCCTCTTAAAAAACATTGGCTACCAATGTTGATAAGCATAGCCCAGAATCCGACTTGGCCGAAGCCATTCGCCAGGCTGACAGAGGCCCTGATTATTCTCATTTTTTACGGCGGGCATAGCTCATTCCGCCCGCAACGCTTCCAGCGGGTTCAATCTAGCGGCCTTGATGGCCGGCACCACACCGGCCGCAATGCCGATAAATAGGGAAATTGCAAAAGCGGCAACGATGTAATTCCAGGCCAATTGCACCGGTAATGCCGGCACGAAAGCAGCGGCGAGCTTTACCAGTGCCACGCCCAATAAAACACCACCGGAACCGCCGACCAGACTCAACAACATCGCTTCGCCGAGAAACAGCTTAAACACCATGCCACGCTCGGCACCAATAGCCCGCAACAAACCAATCTCCGATACTCGTTCCGACACGGCGATGGTCATGATGGTGAGAATACCGACCGAGCCCACCAGTAACGAGATACTACCCAGCGCCGCCACCGCCAAGGTCAATACACTCAATACCGAATCCATTTTTTCCAGCATCTGGTTTTGGGTAACTATCGTAAAATCCTCGGCACCGTGCCGCGCTATCAAGCGGCGTTTGATGGCTTGCTCCACCGTTTCCGCGCTGGTCTCACTGCTGTATAGCAAATCGATTTCCATCAAACTCTGCCGATCAAACATCTCCATGGCCTTGCCGCTGGCAACGAACACCGTATCGTCCAGGTCAAAACCCAACATTTGTCCTTTGGCCTGCATCACGCCGATTACCCGAAACCGGTCGCTACCGATGCGAATCCGTTGCCCCAGAGGGTTGGTATTGCCGAATAATTCCGTGCGCATCTTACTGCCCAACACCGCGAACGCTCGCGGATTATCCAAACCATCGTCGGGTAAAAAGCGGCCGCTATCGACTTTCAATTGCCATACTTGCGGCAAGGCGGCGCCGACGCCAAACACATTGGCCCGGCGCTGTTTGTTGCCGGCCTCAATCCGGGCATTGCCCTGTACCATGGGCATGGCGGCCAACACGTGATCGAGATTTTCCAGACTGGCCGCATCGGCCGTGGACAAAGGCCGCACCGTGCTGATGGTCGCACCGGACATGCCAAACGTGGTGGTTTTTCCGGGATAAACCGCGATCAGATGCGTGCCGAACTGGGTAAATTCCGCTAACACGAAACTATGAATGCCCCGGCCGATGGAGGTCAAAATCACCACAGCGGCGATGCCGATGATCAGGCCCAAGGCGGTCAACAACGAGCGCTGCTTATGGCTGCTGATGCTGCGTAACGCCAGTTTGGCTAAATCCAGCCAGATCATCTTAGCGCCTCGCCAAAGCCGCGACCGGGTCGAGTCGCGCAGCCTTG
This sequence comes from Methylomonas sp. PHL2-19, assembly GCF_059331595.1. Taxonomy (NCBI): domain Bacteria; kingdom Pseudomonadati; phylum Pseudomonadota; class Gammaproteobacteria; order Methylococcales; family Methylococcaceae; genus Methylomonas; species Methylomonas sp. PHL2-19. The sequence goes on along the minus strand of NZ_CP196839.1, from coordinate 857,184 downwards.
CGAGCCGGCAACACCCCAAAAACCAGCCCCGTCACTAAAGCGACGGCCAAGGCCGACACTCTGGCCCAAATCGGTAGAGCAACCGGAAAATTCGGATACAACCACTGCAAGATCAAAATACCGAACTGACCGAGTACGCTGCCGACCAGCGCGCCGGCCAGCGACAACAAGGCCGCTTCGCATAAAAACCAGCGTTGCAGTTGGCTTTGCGTGGCGCCCAAGGCTTTCAGCAAGCCAATTTCGGCAGTGCGTTGGCTGACGCTGACCAGCATCACATTCATCACCAACACCCCGGCCACCGCCAGACTGACCGCGGCAATACCGGCCACGGTAAAAGTCAACGCGGTGAGGATTTTATCGAAGGTATTCACCACGCTATCCTGGGTAATCACCGTCACATCGTCCTCGCCTTCGTGGCGCAGCTTGATGATAGTGCGGACCTCGTCGACGGCCTTATACATGGCTGCTTCAGAGTAGGCTTCAATTAAAATCCGAAACAATGAATGGCTGTCGAACAAGGCTTGCGCGGAAGCCACCGGTACGATGACTAGTTCATCAAAGCCGGTGCCTATCGATTGACCTTCCTTGGCTAACACGCCAATCACTCGAAACCGCCGATCATTGATGCGCAGCCATTGCCCTACCGCTTGTTGATGGGCAAACAATTCCTCGCTGATTTTTTTGCCGATCACACACACCGAGACTTCTTTATCGGCGTCGGCCTCCGGCAGAAACTGGCCTTGAGCCATGGTGAGATGCCGCACGCGCAGCAAGGCATGCGTGGAGCCCATGATATTGGTTTCCCGCTCCAGACCGCCAACCGATACCGGCGCGGAGCCGATACTGACCGGGGCAATCGCCGCGACGTGCTTGCTGCGGAATAAGGCAGCGGCATCGTCCAGCGTCAAATCGCGCGGGGTTTCGCCGAACAGGGGCGGGTGGCCGCCGGTGGTTTCGGTGCGGCCGGGCAGGACGATGACCAGATGGGTACCCAACGATTCGAATTCGTGGACCACATAATTGCGAGCGCTGTCGCCCAATGCAGTCAACACGTTCACGGCAGCCACACCTATGCTCATCGCCAAAATAATCAGTGCGGCGCGCAGGGGTTGAGTCTGGATGGCTTTGCCGGCCTGAAGAAGTAAGTCTTTACTGAGCATGGCGATTGGGTAACAAGCTTAGCCGGCAGTTTAGCCGGAACCGCCAACAAATACCCAGCTAAAACGCACGCACTCCATAGACCTCGGGGTTAGAGCCTTGAACTTTGGTTTTCCAGAGGCTGAGCAGAGCCACTATAGAACCGGGACCGATCAATTTCCGAAGTAATTGATTATCAGCTTGCCGCCGGACATCACCAAATCAGGGTATTCCAACAACTTAAGCTTTTGCGTCGGATCACCTTTTACCGCGATCAGATCGGCCGGCGCGCCGGGTAATAAGGAGCCAAGCAAGGGCGTATTCAGGTATTGGCCCGCTTTGGAGGTTGCGGTCCGCATCACATCCAACGGCGCCATACCAGCCAGATGTTGTAAGTACAGTAATTCCTGCCCATCTATGCCCCAGGGAATGTCGGGATGGGCGATTTCCGCGCCATATAAAAACTCCGCGCCCAACTCGGCCAAGCGCCTGACATTGCTGCTCAGGCCCGGACATTTCGACAAAGTATCGATGGTGCCGACGATTCTGACCTGTTGCGCCGCGGCCCGCTGCAATTGCGCGTCCGGCAATCTGTCGCAGGGCGCGTGGGCCCATTCATCGACACCGGCATCCAGGGCCAATTGTGCGCCTTTGGGCTCGGCAAGATGCGCCGCCACCCGGCGGCCGACTAGATGCGCTTCGTCGACAATGGCCGCCAACACCGCCGGCGCTAACATCGGCCAGCTATGTGGTTTATCGTGCGCTTTGCTGCGTGGGTCTTGGGAATGAGCGTGCGTGTGTCCGCCAGACCAAGGCGCGCCCGCTTCGCCGCCGGGCTCCAGCGCCACTTTAATCACTACCGCGCCGCCTGCCACCAGTTTACGCACCGCTTGCCGCGCCTGCTGCTCATCGGCTACCGGCATGGCAATGTCAGTTTCGCCCAGGTTAGGGATCGGATAGCCTGCCGGCGCGGTGATAATCGGCCCGGACGTCATCAGTCTTAAGCTGCCGTCGCCGCCGTAAGGCTGATGCAGCGGCCCGCCGACATCACGCACTGTGGTGATGCCATGGCGCAGCACGGTATCAGTCGGCACGTGTTGGTAGCTCAGATGGGCATGTAACTCGATGAAACCGGGCAACAGTGTGGCATCGCCTAGCTCAAGCCGGGGCGCATCGCTATCGTTAAACGCTTCCCGGCTGTCTATCCTGGCGACCTTCCCGTCGCTTATCAGCACCGCAGCATCGCTTCTGAGCGTATAGCCATCGAAAACCCGCGCTGCCGCGATGAGCAAATGTTGGTCTTGGGCGCAGGCGACGCTGCCCGGCAACGTCAACAGCAAAACCAAGAGTAATCGGTAGCAGTGCTTGAAACTAGATTGAGATTTCATGGCTATTTCAAAAAAGCAGCGCCGGCGAAAACCGGCGCTGTCGAGTGGATATGGATTAAATCGCCTAGAAGCTGGCGGCAATACCGATTTGCCCCCAAATACCCGGCATTTGATAACCAGGGCGATAGACATAGCGTTTATCAAACAAGTTTTCCACGCTGACAAACACTTCGCCTTTTTTGCCTAACTCGGCAATAGGATAGGCCAGCCGGGTATTCGCCACAGTAAAGGCTTCGACACGTTGGTTATTCACCTCGGCGACATTCCGGGCGCGATTCAACGCCCAAGTTCTTGATTGGTATTGCAGATCGAAAGAAAAGCGCAGCGGACCGATGGGGCCGTTGATGCCGGCGGTCACCGCTTGTTCCGGGGTGTAGGGCAAATTCGGGATGCTGGGGTTGAGTAGCGTCAATCCGGCAAATAGACTCCAGTCGGCGATCAAGTCTTGTTTTACCGACGCTTCCAAGCCACGCATCCAGTACGAGCCGTAATTGATATAAGCACCCTGGGTTAAGTCGAACACGTAGCGATTCTTGACGTTATCGATGAAAAAGCTCAGATCGATTTGCGTACTTTTGAACGGCGAAGCTTTCAAACCCACTTCAGCATGATCGACGTTTTCCGGCGACAAGTTTTGCCAGCCGTCGGCTGAAAAATTCGGTAAAAAGCCGCCGGAAAATAGATTTAACGGCACGTTCGACAAGGCGCCCGAGTTAGCCGCCGCGTCAATACCGGGATAGTTGACACCGTTTGAGACGTTACCGAACACGGTTAAATCGTCGGAGACAAATGACAAACCGGCATGCGGGGAGGCTTTGGACTGGTAGTGGCTATGGTCGTAAAAACGCACTCCGACAGACGGGACCATCACCCACTCTTTGCTCAGCACCAGGTCGTGACTCAAGGCCAGGTAAGGACTGGTGAGTCTAAAAGTGGGGGTAGCGAATTGATAGACTTGGTTGCCGGTCTGGCTGCCCAGGTTAGTCACTTTACCGTTCAGCCACTCGTTATCTATCCCAGCCGTTAAGGTGCCGCCCTGCCAGGGCGAAAGCTGTTCCTTCCAGCGAAAACCGTCCATGCTGTATTGGCTGAGCAGATTCGAACGGTTGTCGGCAAAACCGGTGAAGTAAGTATTTTGACTCAACCAATTACCGTCGCCGCCGTTATGGTAGAGAGTAAATTTGCCCTGCCAATCGCCGTGCGCGTGGCTGAGGCTGGCGGCGACCATACCCGCAACCGTATCGTACTCGCCGATAGGCGGCGTTACCCCGTTTTGTCCGGGATCGCCGGCTCGGTTATCCGCGTAAAGAAAAGTCACATCCGAGCGCCATTGCGGATTTAACTGATAGCCGGCTTTTCCCATCACATTGCGTAACTCGCCGTAGCCGTTTTGGCGGTGGCCGTCTGATTTGGCGTAGCCTTGCGCCAGTGAGAAATCGAAATCGCCGTACTTGCCTTGCACATCCGCTTGTTCGGTAATCGTGCCGAAAAAGCCGCCAGACAATCGGCCGCTACCGTGCAAACCGTCCTCCGCCGCAGCCTTGGTTTGCAGATTGATCGAACCGAAATTGTTGCCGTTGATAGCCGGCTGCGGGCCCTTGTAAACCGTAATCGATTGCATGCCGTTGACGGGCAACAAATCCAGCAAAGGATGGTTCCAGGTAGCCATATACATAGGAATATCGTCGATATAGGTCTTGATCTCGCTACCAGGCCGGCCGGCACCCTGGCCACGAATCGCCACCGCACCGCCCTGGTCACCGCCGAACGCACCGACGGGGTTGTAACGCGAGATCTGCACGCCCGGCGTTCGTTTCAGGACCGACGCCAGATCCAATGCATTTTGGTCGCGGATTTGTTCTTCAGTGACGACCGCAGATACGCCGGAGAACTCGTCCACATGATTTTCTTCGATAACAGGGTTGGCGACTACCTCGGTGGAATCGAGCTGGTCAGTCTTTTCCTCTGCCAGGACGGCAGTACCGGCTTGCAGTAGCGCAAAAAAAACCAGCAAGGATTTGGGTAAATTCAGTAAGGGCAGCACGGCGTATTTCATGATCATTCCAGTCAACATTCGGCAAAAATAAAACCCTATCCACCGAACATTTATCGCTGAATGTTCGAATATGGAAAGCGTTTATCACAATGCTGATTTTAACGAATCACTCGCAACCGCCTGAGTTACTTTCATATGCTAAAAGTAATATTTTTTATGCTATAAGTAGCAGCCGGTAATATCCGAATTTTCGACTACCTCATCCAAAAAAACTCAGCGGCCTATTTAGCAACTATTAATTAAGCCAAATAACATAGTTTAAATAAAAATTGCTTATTAGCACCAACACAGGGATTGCCATGACGAAGAAAACGGCGGGACGCTGGCGCATCAAAAACGACGAATTGCAATCCCGCCAGCAAGGCAATTGCCTGACTGAGTATCTGCCGGATGACATAGGCAAAGGCTACTCGACATTATTTCCGCTCGATCCAGACTTGAACTATATCGAAACCCATTATCAGCCCAGTCAGGATTTAGCCATTCTGACCCGAATGGATCAGCATAACCCTCGCCTGGTGGTGACTTTGGGCATGCAAGGGCAATCGCGATTCGTTGATGCGCAGGGCCAGGAAATTACTTTTAATGAAGGCTATACGTCGATCACCGCATTCAGCTCCAGTATTGGCGAGCGCCAATATCAAGCCAATAATCCAATGGCCCAAGTGCGGTTCTCGATGAGTAAATCTTGGTTGAGTCGATACTTCGGCGAAAATACCGCAACGCGATTTTTTAATAAGAACGGCATTAGTTTAATAAGTTATAAACCCATTTCAAATACGGCATTAATAGCCACGCGACAGCTATTAAATTGCGACCCGAATAATCCGGCAAGACATGTATTTATGCACGGCCAAGCCCTGTCGATATTAGCCGCGGAAATGACTCATCTATGGCAAGATAATCGGAAGACATCGCCGGTATTTTCAAAAAAAGACCAAGTCATTGCCCAAGCCGCGCATAACATTCTGTTAAATGAATATAAAAACCCGCCATCGGTTGCCGAATTATCCAGACGCGCCGGCACCAATCAATTTAAATTAAAACAATTGTTTCATCACTTTTTTAATACGACGCCGTATGGCTTATTATTAGAGATTCGCATGAAAACCGCCTATCAGTTATTAGAATCCAGCCGCTGTCAAATCGATGTTGCCGCCGCCTATGTCGGCTACAATCACGCCAGCAATTTCAGCACTGCTTTTAGCAAATATTTCGGCATATCCCCCCGCAGTATCGCCAAAAACCACACATCCAAACCTTAAGAGGTTAATATACCTGCGACGCTGACCAAATCCGTGCGTCGGTAGCCGGCGCAATGATGTGCATTTTGGACTCGCAAGCCGTCAGGCCGAACCGATACGGCCCTATCCTCAACCTATTCGCCCTTACCGACGCTCTTAAGCCAAGCCACCAGTGCCCGCCGACACTAATCAGCCGCAAACCATCCAAACTCCCACGCCTATCTTGCCGCTGCCTAACAGCCGCCTCGGTCTGAGTTATATGCTGGTCGCTTGTGTCTTGTTTTCGGTGATGAACGCCGGCGCATACGCCATCGGCCTATTCGATACCGGCTTGCCGCCCAGCATGATCAGCTTTATCCGCATCCTGGCCAATTTCTTGATCCTGACAATTCCGGCGCTGATCGGCGGCCGACTGCTCGGCCTGTTCGGCGACGCCCGCCCCTCGCTGTGGTTGCGCGGCTTGTTCGGCAGCACGGCCTTGATGCTGTCGTTTGCGGCCATCGTCCGCATCGGCCCCGGCGAGAGCGCATTTTTGACCGCCAGCAGCGGTGTGTTCGTCATGTTGTTAGGGCCACTGGTTTTGGGCCAAAAAAACTCGCTATTGGTTTGGCTGGCCATTATCGGCTCGTTCAGTGGGGTATCGCTGCTATTTGATTTCGAAAATAGCCACAACTTATTCGGACAAGCCATGGCCTTGCTGGCCGGCCTGTTGTCGGCGCTGGCCTATTTGATGGTGGCGCGTGCCGGGCGCAGCAATACCCCGCAAACGGTAATTTTCTATTTTTGCCTGGTGGGCTTGGCGTTACACGGCATTTATTTTGCGCGGTTTGGCTATCGCCTGCCGGGCTCGGCGGAAAGCTGGGGCTTATTGCTCCTGGTAGGCGTGTCGGGCAGCGGCGCGCAACATTATATGACTCGGGCTTATCAAGCCGCGCCAGCAGCCTTGGTGAGCTCCATAGGGTATTTGGCCCCGGTATTAAGCTTAGCCTGGAGCGTCTTGCTATTCGAACAAATTCCCGGCCAAACGGCCCTGATCGGCACTACGCTGATTTTGGTGTTTGGGGTGATGTTGCCGTTTCTGCGTTAAGCCAAACTGGCTAAACGCCTGTTCTTCAGATACCGGGTTGCTTGCAACGCCTGACCATCGGCATGTCATTGCTGAATTGGCAGTCGCTTTCGAGACCAGATTTTAAGCGGCAACCTTGCAATAAGAAGGAACCCAACTCCGGGCGACCATGTAGTCCGGCAATTGATTAAAATCAAACGCTTCGCCGTGAGCGATCATTTGCTTGACATCGAATAATTCGCCCACTTCCGGAATGTCCTGATAAAACAGTATGTAAAACGGCTTAACCAGATAGCGGGCAATCTTAATGCCCACCGACCCGATGAAATTACGGCGTTGTCCGACGTGCGCGACTTCGTCGATGGTGATTTCGTCCAGCAAGGCTTTCAGACGATCTCTAACTTCCGGCTCGTCGGCCAATAACTCGTCGAATAAGGGATACAAATGGCAATAGAAGCTGACACCCATTAACTCGGTGACGAAGGCCGGCGTATCCATCAATACCCCCGGCAACTTCGGAAATTGTTCGTAGATCATTTCCTTAAACGGGGTCAACGGTTCCCATACCACCCGCTCTAATCCGCAGGTTTTCAGCATTTCATCAAACAAACGCCAATGGCAAAACTCTTCGGCCAGATGCACTCGGGAAATTTTGTCTTCCACGCTATGCGAATTAGCCATATCCGGCACCACATCCCAGGCGCCTTTGATACCTACCCACTCGTGGCGCGCGAATTTATAAATACCGCAGAGTAATAAGGTCAGCCTGTCCAAGGATTTTGGATCGTCCACCATCTTCACATAATTACGATAAAATGCTTCCGGGTCCGCTAAGGGCTTGTGCAAGCGCACCGGATTATTTTGAAAATAAGCCAATCGCTCGCGCTTTTTAGCCAAATCCCGGTCCGCTTCCAATAACTCACCGCCATGTTGTTGGGTAAACAGCCAATAATCAGCAAAATTTTCTTGCCGTTGCACGTCGCTGGCTGGCGTAAAAATAGAACGATATTTGAGCTGAGTCACAAAAAACTTCCCAATCTGTGGCTGAAAACACAGATTCTAACGAATTAATGACTTAGAGGTGGATTTTAAAGTTTTTCCGTCGTGATCGTTCGATTCCCGCTGCATTCCCAACCACATCAACGCATCGTCACGATTATTAAAAATCCGATAAACCCAATCGGCATCCCGCGGCATTGACAACATAACTTGGGTGGTTAGCTGACTAATATGGGTATACACCACAAATGCCGCCGCTTTAATACCAAGCAAAGTACCCATAGCAGTTTGCGAGGCAAAGTCATAGTGATAGGCGTTTACTTTGTGCACCAGCAGCAGATAGGGCCTCTGCAAATGCGCCACGATCCAAGCATGATATTCGTCGACAAGCGCCAAGTTGAGTTCCACTCCCTCATCGACAATAAACTCCGCCAAGTCCTCATCCAGCTTGATGGCATTACAAAAACTTAATCTATATCGCTCCATCATCCCTCCTCAGCCTACTGGCGTGTCAACTCTGTTGACAGTATCGCACAACCAGGAAAACTCTAACGACAAAGTTATCGCCGCCAAGCTTTTTTAGCACCGTTCTAAATGAAAAACTAAACCGCGCCGTCCGCCAAACGGCCGTCCACAATGCGCAACTGCCGCTTGGCTCTGCCGCCGATATTTTGATCGTGAGTGATGATGATTAAAGTCACGCCTTGCTGATTTAAATTCTCCAACAACTCGATGATGTCCTGTCCAGACTTGCTGTCCAGATTGCCGGTCGGCTCGTCGGCCAGCAAAATACCGGGTTGCATGATCATCGCCCTGGCAATGGCAATGCGCTGCAACTGGCCGCCGGACAATTGATTGGGCTTATGCTCGGCACGATCCAGTAAACTCACGGACGCTAGCGCCTGTAACACCCGCTGCTTGCGCTGCTTACTATCAACCCCGGCCAGAATCATCGGCATTTCGATGTTTTCCGCTGCGGTGAGCCTGGGGATCAAATGAAAAAATTGAAACACAAAGCCGATATTGTCGCGTCGAATCCGCGCCAGCTCGTCATCGCTTTGCCGGGTGACATCGGTGCCGTTTAATAAGTATTGGCCGGCCGAGGGCTGATCAAGCAGCGCGACAATGTTTAACAGCGTCGATTTGCCCGATCCTGACGGCCCCATCACCGACACATATTCGCCGGGCCCGATAGACAGGTCTATGCCGTTCAAGGCCTGTACTGTCTGCTCGCCGACCTGAAATACCCGGCGAATGCCACTGAGCTGAATCATGGCTTGACACTGACCGTTACGCCGGCCGCCACGCCTTCCTTGCCAACCGACGTCACTACTTGATCGCCCGCTTTCAGCCCGGACAGTACTTCCGTAAAACTCCAGTTGGATAAACCGGGCTGGAAGCTCTGTTCATGCAACACATGGTCTGCGTCTATCAACAATACGCGATGATTCTCCAGAATCGCCTCGGCCGGCAAACGCAGCGTGCGCTCTTTTTGACTGAGCAACACTTCAATGTCGGCGCTGTAACCCGGCAACAGCTCCGCGAGATCTTTGGGATCGCGCAAGGTCACTTCCACTTCCACCGTGCGCGCCTGTTTTTCCTTTTCCAACACGTAGGGCGCGACGCGGGTGACAATGCCGGAACAACGCTTATCCGGAAACGCATCCAGCGACACACAAGCACTCATGCCGGTCTTGATGCTGGCTGCGTCCACTTCATCGATAGGCGCGGAAACGGTCAAACAGCTGACATCCAGCAAGTCAATGGGCGGCAAGGTTGGAATCCCCGGCGGCGACGGTGTAACAAATTCGCCCAACTCGGCATTCACTTCCGCCACCGTGCCGTCAAACGGCGCTTTCACCAAGGTACGCAGCACCGCCGCTTCCGCCACGCCCAATTGCGCCTCTGCCACCTCAATGGCTTGCAGCGCGGCCCGGCATGCCGCGCGCTGCGACTTGCCGCCCGTCACTGATTTATCGACTTGCTCCACAGACACCACGTTTTTGTGTTTTTGCAATTGCGTCATCCTGGCCGCTTCCCGCTCCGCGCCACCGGCCAATTGGCAAGCTTGTTCTGCGCTGGCTCGGCTGGCATTGATCTGGGCTTTTTGCAGTTCAACCTGAGCTTTTAAGTCCTGGTTCCAAACCTCCAATAACACCTGACCCTGCTTGACTTTGTCGCCCTCCTTAACCCGCAGCTGCGCCACTTGCCCGCCGGTTGCCGGCGCCAGATAGGCCCGCCGACACGCTTTGACCGTACCCACCCGGGTATTCGCTACCGTCGCCCGCACCTCGCCTTCCACCACAGTGTAAGCCTCCACTGCCACCGGCTGCGGGCGGCGGCTATAGAGAAATAGTGCGGTGACAGCTATAAGCAAGGCGGCAACAATCAGCGTTTTACTTTTCATGGCGCGAGAGGGCGGATGCGTTGTACAAATTGGGATTCCACTTTTCTGAGCTTTGCTTTGGTTGGCGATAACCGGGGCGAAGTCCTCGTTGCATTTTCTAGTTCGCCACGTGACCACCCTACATTTTGTGGGTAGTAATCGCCAGTAGGGCTTGCTGGTAATGCCGGTAACGCTGGCGGCCGGCCTGTTTGCACGCTTCGCTGTTGTCCAATATTTCCAGGATACGCTCGGTCGGGGCGGTGGTCGGCGGGTACAAACTGGATAGGTTGACGACAATTTTCTGCCAGCCCTCAGGAATGTTTTCGCCACCAATTAGGATGGTGCCGGTAAATGCCGGGATTTCTCCGCGATAGGTTTGGTGCGGAATAAAACTGCCGGCCCGGAAGGTCCACAAGGCTTTATCGATTTGCTCGGCTTGCTCCGCCGAGTCGGTCAGCACATAGGGAAAATGGCCGCTACGGTAGATTTTCTCGATCAGCTTGCAGGCGAAATCCTGGCGTTGTTGCTGGTCATGGGTCGCCAGCACGTAGAAGCTGACTTCGGGGAGGGATGGCGAATGACTGGGGTCGGTCATGTCGTTTTAAGCCTGCGGAAAGTGCAGGGGCTTTCGCGACACCGGATCACCGCGAAAGCCTCTGTTACGCTCGGCCTTAAGCCGAGGCGCGGTTTAGCAAATACTGGCTTACCAGCGGGACCGGCCGGCCGGTTGCGCCTTTGTTGGCGCCGGTGCGCCAAGCGGTGCCGGCGATGTCGATATGCGCCCAGCGGTATTCTTCGGCAAATTTGGATAAAAATACCGCTGCCGTGATGCTGCCGCCGTCCGGGCCGCCGATGTTGGCCAGATCGGCGAAGTTGGATTTTAGTTGCTCCTGATATTCTTCCCAGATCGGCATGCGCCACACCAAGTCGCAGGCGGCATCGCCGGCGCTCAGCAAATCGTTGCAGAGTTTGTCGTCGTTGCCGAACAAGCCGCTCGGTACCCGGCCCAAGGCGACGATACAGGCGCCGGTCAAGGTCGCCATATCAATGACCACATCCGGGTTATATTTCTTTGCGTAGGTGAGCGTGTCGCACAAAATCAAGCGGCCTTCAGCGTCGGTGTTCAGGATTTCGATGGTTTTGCCGGACATGCTGGTCCAGATGTCGCCGGGTTTGTTGGCCGCGCCATCCGGCAGATTTTCCGAGGCCGGAATCAAGCCGACGATGTTCAGTTTCAGATTCAACAATGTCGCCATGCGCACCAGACCTAACACGCTGGCGCCACCGCACATGTCGTATTTCATTTCGTCCATGCCCAGGCCGGGTTTCAAGGAAATGCCGCCGGCATCGAAAGTTAGACCCTTACCGATCAAGACAATGGGTTTGGCGTTGCTGTCGCCGCCTTGGTAATCCAGACAAATCAATTTAGCAGGCTGACGGCTGCCGCGCGATACCGACAGAAAGGAGCCCATGCCCAGGGCTTCCATGTCGCTTTCTTCCAAAATCTCGCAGGTGAGTTTGTCGTGCTCGCCGGCCAGAGCCAGGGCTTGCTCGGCCAGATGCGTGGGCGTGCAGATATTGCCGGGCAGGTCGGCCAAGTGTTTGGCCAATTCCATGCCTCTGGCGATGGCGATGCCTTGTTGCAGGCCCGATTCGGCCAAAGCTTGTTGACTATCGTCGGCCACTACAGCCAGCTTTTGCAGCGGATTTTTGTCGTCGACTTTTTTGGTGGCGCTGTATTGGTACAGACCATCGTTGAATACTTCTACAACTTGGCGGGCTTTCCATTGGCTGTCCGCACCGTTGACGTCTATATCTAGCAGTGCGCAGCTGGCGGCGCTGACTTTACTGTCCTTGATGATTTTGATCGCAGCCGCCAAGGCTTTACGGTATTGCTTGCGCGTGACCTTGCCGCGCTCGCCAAACCCGAGCAATACGATGCGAGCGATATTGCCGTCGGGCAGGTTATTGATCAATAAGGTTTCGGCGTTTTTGCCCCTGATGTCGCCGCGGCCGATTAATTTGCTCAACAAACCGCCGAATTGGCTGTCCAGTTGGGTTGCCGCCGGGCTGAGTTGTTGATTTTCGTAGATTCCGACCAGCAGACAGTCGCTTTGCAGTTTGTCTAAGGGTGAGCTTTCTATAGAATAGTCCATGAGAGTAGTCTGTAAGTATCTGGGATTGAGGGGTTGCGCCGGATGCAGCGGTCTGTGGTTCGATTATACCTTAGAAATTAGGAGTGAGTTGTTGAGCATTGAGCGAGGATTACCCAGCGCGGGCCGGCCTTTCCGGCTGTTGACGGTGCTGGATAAAATGATAATCAAGGAGCTGTTTCACACCGTCACCGCCGTGTTGGTCGTGTTGGTGGTGATCATCGTCAGCCGCAAATTTATCAAGGTATTGGCGCAGGCCATCGAAGGCAATATCGCCAACGATACGGTGATGACCTTACTGGGTTTGAAAATCGTCGTCGCCACGACCACCTTCCTGCCCGCCGCGCTGTTCATGGCGGTATTGATGGTATTGGGCCGCATGTACCGCGAGCAGGAGATGGCGGCAATTTCCTCGGCCGGCGGCAGCGTGTTTACCATTTATCGGGCGATATTCATGCTGGTCATACCGTTAAGTCTGGCGGGTATGGCGCTATCGATGCTGGCTTCGCCGTGGGCGGAGGCCAAAACCGAGCAGTTGATGCATCAGGATAAACAAAATGCCGATATTCGCGGCATCGCTGCCGGCCGCTTCAGCGAGTACAGCGACGGCGAGTTGATTTTTTACACCGAAAACGTCGATGACGAAGGCCGCATGCACAAGGTGTTCGTGCAAAACAAACAAGGCGACAAAGCCGGCGTGGTAAACGCCGAATACGGTTGGTTGAAAAATTTGCCCGGCGGCTTGTATCTGGTGTTGGAAAATGGCGAACGGATTCAAGGCGTACCGGGTAACAAGAACTTCACCATTGAGACATTTAAAGAATATGCCGTGCTGATCGAAAAAAAGGTCACCATTTTGAATTTGGGCCGCGAGGCTACTACTACCGAGAATTTATGGCTGTCTCCGGAACTGCGCGATGTCGCCGAGTTACAGGATCGTTTCAGCACGCCGTTAGGGGTTATTTTATTGGCTTTTCTGGCAGTGCCCTTAGCTAAGCTGTCGCCGCGCGGCGGCATATACGGCAGTATGCTGGTGGCTTTTGGGATTTATTTCGTTTACGGCAATTTGCAGAGGGTCAATCACAGTTGGGTAATCAGCGGGGCGCTGCCCTCCTGGCTGGGCTATTTCTGGGTGGACGCCTTGTTACTGGTCTTGGGTTTGTTAATGTTGATGCGTTTGTACGGCTGGCAATGGTTGTCGCAAAGTCTTAAGGAGAAGCTGTCATGATCAACGTATTGACCATTTACATCGTCAAAGAAGTCGTCAAGGGCTCCTTAATTGCGGTGATATTGTTATTGACGCTGTTCAATCTGTTCAGCTTCAGCGACGAGTTAAAAGATTTGGGGCAAGGCGGTTACGGCTTGAAACAGATTTTATGGTTTTTGACCTTAACCTCACCACGGGTATTTTACGAATTGGTACCGTCGGCGGCGTTGCTGGGTAGCTTGTTCGTCGTGGGCTCGATGGCGAATAACCGCGAGATTGTAGCGATGCGCGGCGCCGGTTTATCCATCGCCTGGATTATCAGAACCATTATGCTGGCAGGCTTGCTGTTGGTAAGCGTTGCCGTACTGGTGGGCGAGTTCGTCGCGCCGTCTTGCGAACGCGCCGCGCAAGTGCTGAAAACCACGGCGCTGCACGACGGCGTGGTGATGCGCTCGCAATACGGGATGTGGCTGAGAGAAGGCAATAGCTTTATCAACGTCCGCAAAATTCTCGACGATGGCTCGCTGGCCGATGTACGCATTTACGATGTCGACGATGCACATAAACTCGCCCGCATCACTCAGGCCGAACATGCGCAGTTTTTAGGCGACAAACAATGGCGCTTGGAAAGCGTCAAACAATCCGAAATCAATCGGCAGCAAATTTATGCCGGCACTCAAGCAGAACAAAGCTGGAAATCCAGCATCGACTCGGATTTGTTGAAAGTGGCCGTCGTTAAATCCGACAACCTGTCGCTTTACGATTTGTTCATGTACATCGACTTCCTGAAGCAGAACAATCAAAAGTCGCAAAGTTACGAGTTGGCATTCTGGAGCCGTTTAATCAACCCGTTTGTAACCTTTGTGATGTTGATGGTGTCGGCGCCATTTGTGATTGGTATCGGTCGCGGCACCAGCACCGGCGCGCGGATTATGATGGGTATCGTGATCGGGATGACGTTTAACATTTTCGACAAGATTGCCGGCCATGTCGGTTTGGTTTACGACATGAATCCGATGTTGATGGCGATGTTGCCGAGTGCTTTGGTGTTTTTAGGCGCGCTGATCGCGGTTAAGCGGGTCAGCTAGGCGGCATAGTTGTCTCTCCACGGACCGGAAACCCCTTGCTTCCGTTCCGTGGAGCGTTATCACGGCAGTTATTTGCGCGTCATGAACAAATAAAGAAACTTACATTTCAAAATCGCATCTTTTTCGTCCATTTCCACCACCGCGCAATCTTCGTATTTTTCCCGGCCAGGTGTGACTTGCTTTTTTATCACGCCGTCGGCCACGCTATATTTGATTGGGATGGTCATTTCCCCGATGCCGCTACGCGCATCTTCACCGGTGGTTATCAAGGTACCGTCTTTTTGAAATTCCCAAGTGACGTGCAAGGGCTTCTTTTCGCGGTCGAGAGCCAGGGCTTCGTGAGTGACCTGCCATTTACCCAGTAATTTGGAGTTATCCGCCAGTTTGACTTCGGCATTGGCGGTGCCGGCGGCAACGGCGGCAAACAGGGAGAAAAGTATTGTTATTGTTTTCATCGTATATTCCCGGCTGGTAGGTTGATCGAGCCTGGAATATAGCATATCCGCTTTTGCCGTCAGCGCTTTTCTTCCTGAAAAACCAGCCGGGTTTTTGACAGGTAATCGTGCCAGCATTGGCCGTTTCTATCGAATAGACACCAGAAAAACCCTAGCCCCAAGCAAGCCCAGGATAATAAACCGCCAAGGAAGCGGACGCTGGCTTGCTGCCAATTGGGAGAGCGACCATCCAAGGCGCTGACTTTAACTTTCCAGGCGCGCAAACCCAGGGTCTGGCCGCCGTGGGTCCAAAACCAACCGTAGAAAACAAAGCTGATGCCGAGCAGATAAAGTGGATAAAAAAACTGATCGCTGGCAAATGCCTGGCCGGCGTTAAAAGGCAAAGCAACGGCCGTGGCGAAAAACCATATCGCCAGCAGTAAGAAAGCATCGTAACCAGCAGCGGCCAGCCGACGCAAAAAACCCGGAGGGGAGGGTAAATCCACGCCGGGTTTTGGGGTGCTTGCTTTAGCGGATTGTCGCAATTATTTGTCGAAAATCGCCAGTTTTTGCCCCATGTACATGCTCATGCCCACCAGCGCGCCGATCATGACGATGGAAAACAGAAAGGGCGGTCTATGAAAAACCAATAATGCGAAATCGGCGACGAATAGACTAGTAAATACAGGCTGGTCTACAAAACCCAGTAAAATTTTTTTAAACATACGCTCCACTCTCCGATATAAATTCCCCGTCACCGGCCTAAGGGCGACAAGTACAGCCAATTTTTATGTTATTACACCAAAATATTCGGCGAATTGCGAAATTCTACATTTAACCCAAGGGAATGTAAAAGAATGTGCTGGATTGAGCTTAAATCTGGCGAGGTGTTATGATAAGACCGCTAGGACGTTCGCGCCCGAAGCCTCGAAAAAGCTGGCACACGTCATTCTAAATTAAGGGATAAAGTCATTTTTAGTTTCTTCAAAAAAATCTTTTCACCGGTTGAGCAAATTGCCGAACCGGTTAATGAATCGGCGGGGTCGAGTGCCGTGAAGATTTATCCGCGTTCAGAGCATTGCATTTCTCGTGCACAAATCAGCGAAAACGCCCTGAAAGTGCTGCAACGCTTGAAAAAGGCCGATTACGAGGCCTATTTGGTGGGCGGCTGCGTCAGGGATTTGCTGCTGGGGCGGGAGCCTAAGGATTTCGACGTGGCCACTAACGCCAGCCCGGAGCAAATCAAGCAAGTATTTCGTAATTGCCGAATTATTGGCCGGCGCTTTCGACTGGCGCATGTTTTTTTCGGCCGCGAAATTATCGAGGTGGCGACGTTTCGCGGCTCGGAAACGGAAGAATCCGACCAGCAAGTCGTGCATGAAGACGGCCGATTATTGCGCGATAACGTGTTCGGCACACTGGAACAGGATGTCTGGCGCCGAGATTTCACCGTCAACGCTCTTTATTACAACATCCGCGATTTTTCCGTGGTGGATTATACCGGCGGCATGCAGGATCACGCGGCGGCGGTCATGCGTCTCATCGGCGACCCGGAAGTACGCTATAGAGAAGACCCGGTGCGGATGCTGCGCGCCATCCGTTTTGCCGTGAAGCTGGGTTTTACGTTGCATCCGGATACCGAAAAGCCGATTTACGCCCAAGCCGATTTATTGAAGAGCATCCCCTCGGCGCGTCTTTACGATGAAGTCATTAAATTGTTTTTGTCCGGTTACGGTCTGCAATCCTTCGAGATGCTCAGACATTACGGTTTGTTTGCGATTTTGTTTCCGGAAACCGACCGCTGCCTCGCCAGCGAAGACCACGATTTTCCGCGCTTGTTCTTGATCCGGGCCTTGGAAAACTCCGACACCCGCTTCAACGACGGCAAAACGCTGACACCTTATTTTTTATTAGCCGCCCTGTTGTGGGAGCCGCTGCAATTAGCCGCGCAAAGACGCATCGCCCACGGCGAAAACGAAACACTGGCCTATCAGAACGCCGCCAACGAAGTGCTGACCAGACAAATCAAGGTCACGGCGCTACCGCGCCACATCACGCAGTCGATGCGCGAAGTGTGGTTCTTGCAAAACAAATTCTCCAGAACGGTTGGGCCAAGGCCTTATCGTTTGCTGGAGCAGCCTAAATTCAGAGCGGCGTACGACTTTTTGCGGCTACGCGCGGAAACCGGCGGCGCCGATCTGGAACTGGTCGAATGGTGGACACGTTTTCAGGAAGCCGACGATGCGGAGCGGGAAAGAATGACCGCGCCGCCAAAATCCGGTGGCGGTAAAACCCGTAACCGTAAAACCGGCCGTTACCGTTCTCGAGGCAAACCCGCCCCCGTCGGCAATGACGCTAGCTAAGGCAGCTGTCGAGGCCTATATAGGCTTGGGCAGCAATCTCGAAGACTCTGTCGATCATGTCAATCGGGCCAGACAAGAAATCGCGGCCTTGCCGGGTGTGGTCGAAATTGCCTTCTCGCCCTTGTACCGCAGCTTGCCGGTTGGGCCGCAAGATCAGCCCGATTACGTGAATGCGGTGCTGCGAATTTCGACCGAGCTGGAACCTTTGGTTTTGCTCAGACAATTACAGCAAATCGAAAACCAGCATGGCCGGCTGCGCAGTGTACGTTGGGGAGCCAGAACCCTGGATTTGGATGTATTGCTTTACGCACAACAGCGCATTAACGAACCGGACCTGATTGTGCCGCATCCGGAGTTGTCCAAGCGCGCCTTTGTGCTGTACCCCTTGGCTGATGTGGCAAGCAGCGATTTGCAGATTCCGGGCCTGGATTCATTGTCGCAACTCTTGGCGGCTTGTCCGCCCGACGGCTTGCGGAAAATAACAGTATGAACTTATATGCCGATGCCTTAAAGGCGCTGACGATCAGTGATCTGGAGGCAATGAAACGAGCCGGCGAGAAAATCAGTTGCCTGACTGCTTACGATGCCAGCTTCGGCGCGCTGTTGGACAGAGCGGGTATCGACGTACTGCTGATCGGCGATTCGTTGGGCATGGTGATTCAAGGACACGGCAGCACCTTGCCGGTCACACTGAACGATATGGTGTATCACAGCCGTAGCGTGGCAATGGCCAGGAAGCGCGCTTTTGTGGTTACCGACTTGCCGTTTGCCAGTTACGCTACACCGAAGCAGGCATTGCTGAATGCAGCAAGCTTGATGCAGTTGGGTGGCGCGCAAATGGTCAAGCTGGAAGGCGCCAAGCTCGACGTCATTCGCTTTCTGGTGGATCAAGGCATTCCGGTCTGCGGCCATCTAGGTCTGTTACCGCAATCCGTAAATCGCTTAGGCGGTTATAAAGTGCAGGGGCGTGAAGAACAGCAAGCCAAACAAATTTTGGCGGATGCGGAAAAAATCGAGCAAGCCGGCGCAAGCCTTTTAGTGCTGGAATGCGTGCCGGCGCAACTGGCCGCCGAAATAAGTCAGCGCCTAAGTATTCCGACCATAGGCATCGGCGCTGGTGTTGATTGCGATGGCCAGGTGTTGGTGCTGTACGATATGTTGAATATCAGCACCGGCAAGCGGCCGCGCTTCTCTAAAGACTTTATGGCCGACGCCTCCAGCATAGAAGAGGCGGTGCGCCACTATCATCAAGCGGTTAAATCCGCGCAATTTCCAGCGTCCGAACACAGTTATTAAGCGTATGCAGATAGTCACCAGCGTCGCCGCCTTGAGAGAAGTCATCCGCCAATGGCGGCAAGCCGGCCATAGCGTCGGTTTCGTGCCGACCATGGGCAATCTACATGCCGGGCATATCAAACTGGTTAGCACGGCCAAGCAACAGGCCGATAAAGTGGTGGTCAGTATTTTTGTCAATCCCACGCAGTTTGGGCCGAACGAAGATTTTGCCAGTTACCCGCGCACCGAGCAGCAGGATCAGGAAAAGCTGATAGCCAGCGACGCCGATTTACTGTTCTTGCCGTCGGTGACGGAAATGTATCCGCAAGCCACGCAAACCGGCATTTCAGTCAGCGGCTTGTCGGCACTGCATTGCGGTGCCAGCCGACCCGGACATTTTGACGGCGTAGCCTTGGTTGTTTGCAAGCTGTTGAACATGGTCCAGCCCGACCTGTTGTTGTTGGGCGAGAAGGATTTTCAACAACTGACGCTGATTCGGCAAATGGTCGCCGATTTGAATATACCCGTTGCAGTCCAGGGCGTGGCAACGGTTAGGGAGGACGATGGCTTGGCGATGAGTTCCCGCAACAGCTATCTGACCGACCAACAAAGACAGCACGCGCCCAAGCTCTATCAAGCCTTGATCGCTGCACGCGACGAGATTTTAGCAGGGCATGTCGATTATCCAGCTGTGGCGGAACGGCAGCGCCAAAATCTGCAGCAAGCCGGTTTTGCAGTTGACTATTTCAGCATTTGCCGTAGCAAGGATTTATTGCCCGCCAGCACCAGCGACGCTAATCTGCTGATTTTGGCTGCTGCCAAGCTGGGCACTACACGCCTGATCGATAACCTGTATTTTTCTAAAATAAACAACTGACTGCATTGGTTTTTACCTTTGAAAGCTAATGCTTAAATTTGATAGCAGAGTCAATTTCAGGCATAATCGCCGGCCCTAGTATTCGACCTTGTTTACCATGAACATAAACATGCTTAAAGCTAAGTTACACCGTGCGCGGGTAACGCATTCCGAGCTGGATTACGAAGGATCGTGTGCTATAGACGGTAAAATTCTGGATTTTTCCGGCATCAGGGAGTACGAGCAAATCCATATTTACAATATTAACAATGGTCAACGCTTTACCACCTATGCGATTCGCGCCGAAGAAGATTCCGGCGTATTTTCGATTAACGGTGCAGCTGCAAGGTTGGCGTGCCCTGGCGATTTGATTATCGTTTGTGCGTTCGCCAGCTTAGATGAGAAGGAACTGACGAACTACAAGCCGACTTTGGTGTATTTCGACGGCAACAATCGTATTAGCCATTCCAGTCATTCCATTCCTGTTCAGGCCGCCTGATTTAAACATCCGCCGGCGAACGCAATCGCCGGTGGATGTTTGCATTTTTTAAGCTTCAGATACATCTATCTCACTGACCTTCTCGGTCAGGGTGATGCTTTGTTCGATTGCCACCAATACTTTTTGCATGCCGATGCGTTTGTTGGCGTTGATTAAGATTGGCGATTTGATCGAG
Organism: Methylomonas sp. PHL2-19; assembly: GCF_059331595.1. Lineage (NCBI taxonomy): Bacteria > Pseudomonadati > Pseudomonadota > Gammaproteobacteria > Methylococcales > Methylococcaceae > Methylomonas > Methylomonas sp. PHL2-19. The sequence goes on along the minus strand of NZ_CP196839.1, from coordinate 836,858 downwards.
CCTTTAATGGTCGGCTTGCCATTATCCTGCTCGTTGTCTTTGTGCAGCAGAATTAATATCACCAGTTCGTCGCCCGGCTCTAGTTGCAGCAGCGCTTCTTCGGGGTCGGTTACCGTAAAATTATAATTGATGTTGAAGTGCGACGGATGAGCCGCGGAAAAAGTCAGCTCCGCGTTATCGACCGATTGCAGCCAATAGACAATCTCGCTGCCTTCCTGATGAAATAATTTAAAGCGGGTCTGATCTTCAAAACCGGGTAGGCCGCGCGGAAAATTGATGATAGTGTCCGGATTGATGTCTTGGTTGCCTAACAATTTCGATTGAATTTCCATGATCCCGCCCGTATTCGTTGAAGTCTAAGTTAACAGCATTAATCAATGCACCAATGTATAGCACGGAAAGGGGTATTTGCAATGCCGATTGTGGGCGACCCGCTCGGACACTCTTGCTTTATCATGCCCGACTCCCTAAAATTGCGCGCTTCTTTCAGGTGTTTGCGCCGCTTTCTCGGCCAAGCTTAAACAGGAAGTCGGTGCGGCGGTTTTATCCGCTCATGCCGGCGCTGCCCCCGCAACGGTAGATAAGTAAAGAGCTGCGTTTTTGCCACTGTGCGCTTTGCATGGGAAGGTCGCAGATCAGGCGTCAAGCCACTTATAAGCCCGGAGACTGGCCCGGAAGATCATTCGAGACAGCGGAGGGCTGTTGACGGAATGGTCTGAGTCCATGCCTAGCCTGCCTCCGTCTTTTTCGTTTTCCGTTTTTCCTCTGTCCTTTTTCACCCGGATGCGCGGCGGGCGCAGAGGATAATATGCAAACAATTCTATACAGATCTTTATTGCTGGCGAGTACGCCTTTTACAGTGTGGGCGGCAACCGGCGATGAGGCTATCAACCTTGCCGAAACAATCGTGACGGCTACCCGAACCGAGACTAGACAGAACGAATTAGCCACGGCGATGACGGTTTATACTCGCCAGGACATCGAGAAACTTCAGGTTAGAACCCTTCCTGAGTTACTAAAAGGCACGCCGGGTGTGGACATGGTGCAAAGCGGCGGTTACGGTAAGGATACCAATGTCTATTTGCGCGGCACTAACTCCGATCATGTACTGGTTTTAATCGACGGCATCAAGGCCGGCTCGGTGACCACCGGCACCAGCGCATTTCAGTTTATTCCTATCGATCAAATCGAACGTGTGGAAATCACTCGAGGCCCGCAGTCCAGCCTGTATGGCTCGGAAGCGATCGGCGGGGTGATTCAGATATTTACTCGCAAGGGCGGCACCAGTGAACGGCCGAACATTGCGCTGGAAGCTGGCGGCGGCTCATACGACACCTATAACGGCTCGGCGGCCGTCAACGGTAAATGGGGCAAGGCTTGGTATAGCTTGAGCGCCGCTCAACTCGGTAGCCAGGGCATCAATGCGCTGAGCGGTGTCAGCGTCGCGAGCGGCTATAATCCGGACCGCGACGGCTATAACAACACCAGCCTGAATGCCAAAGCCGGTTACCGCTTCGACAACAGCGCGGAACTGGAAGCATTTTTCCTGCGAGCCGAAGGCGAAACCGAGATCGACAATTCCATCAGTAGCACCACTGAGTTTGTCAATCAGACGCTGGGAGCCACAGCCAGCGCAAATTTCAGCGATAGGTGGAAATCCACTTTGCGGGTGGGACAAAGCATGGACGATGCCGATCAGTTTCGGCATAACGGTCGGTTTACCAGCCGTTTCAACACCACACGCTGGAACGCCAGTTGGCTGAACGAACTGGCCTTGCATAAGGATCACCAATTGACAGTGGGTGCCGATTACCGCTTCGACGAAGTCGACAGCACCACACGCTATGTCGAAACCTCGCGTTACGATGTCGGAGTGTTCGCTGATTTGCACAGCCGAATTTTCGACAAGCATTTTTTGAACGCTTCCTTGCGGTGGGACGAAAACCAGGCTTTCGGCGATAGTGTCACCGGCAATTTCGGCTGGCGGTTTAATTGGGATTACGGTCTCAGCGCTTTTGCCAGTTTCGGCAATGCATTTAAGGCGCCGACCTTTAACCAGTTATACTTCCCAGGCTTCGGCAACCCCGGCTTGCGTCCGGAAAAGTCCACCAGCTTCGAAGCCGGTTTTGCCGGCCATCACGATTGGGCCAACTGGGAACTGCGCGCTTATCACACCAATATCGAGGATTTGATTGTATTTAGCGGCACGCCGTCCACCGCCAGAAATATCGGCAAGGCGCAGATAGATGGCATAGAAGCCGAAGTGTCCACGCAAATTCTCGGCTGGAACAACAAACTAAGCATGAACCTGATGACACCGAAGGACAGGCAGACCAATTTGCGCCTGCCGCGTCGAGTGACGGAAAGCATGTCCTATGATGTCTCGCGCTCGTTCGGTGATATTGATATTGGTGCCTCCGTGCTGGCTCAGGGCGAACGATTCGACGACGCCGCGAACCGGGTCCGTCTGGGCAGCTTTATGACCGCCGATCTGCGTACCGCTTATCGCATCGACAAAAATTGGATGTTAAGCGCCAAACTGAATAATATGTTCGACAAACGCTATCAAACGGTTAACACCTATAACAGCTTCGGCAGAAATTTCTATTTTTCGATCCATTACAATTACTAAACCTTTTTTGGAGAACCCTATGAGTTTGAATCAAACCTTGGCTGTTAAACCCGGCGCGGTCGCGTTGATGGCGTTGATGGCGGCCACCCGTTTTCACCATTTCGGCACCCCGTTCGCATTGCCGGACGCTTCATTGGCGGTGTTTTTTTTCGCCGGCTTGTGGCTAGGCGGACGCTATTTGTTCGCCTTATTGCTGGCGGAAGCGGTGCTGATTGATTACTTGGCGATCACTAAACTTGGTGTCAGCGATTTTTGCGTGTCCAAAGCCTACGTATTTCTGGTCGGCTCTTACGGCGCGATGTGGTTGGGTGGCAAATGGTGCCGACAATTCACTGGGTTGTCGATAGCCAACGCCGCGCAACGCCTGATGGCTCTAGTAGCAGCTACATCCATCGCGTTTCTGTTTTCCAACGGCAGTTTTTACTGGCTATCCGGACGCTATCCCAACGGCTCATTCGCGCAATATATTGAGCGCGTTGCGATGTATTATCCGCCTTATATGACATCCACCTTGATCTATGGTGTGGTCATTTTTGGCTTGGTAACTGTCGTAAAATCCTTACTGGCCGCCAAAACCACTCGCGAAGCCCTCTAACAGCATTCCAGAATCCAGCGCGGCGATTTTCATCGCCGCGCTGATCAGGACTATGTCGGCAAGCATGCCCTTCCGCTCTTCCAGTTTTGCAACACCTGTTTATCCAACGTAAATCATGATTCTCACCCTCAGCATTTTGTTGGCTGTAACCATCGATTTTTGGCTGGGCGAGCCGCGCAATACTTATCACCCGCTAGTGATGTTCGGCAAATGGGCTAGCGCTATAGAAATGCGGCTGTTAAACAACGAGCAATCGGTTTTTCGTCAACGAGTCAGCGGCTTTTTGGCGGTGGCAATAGTCTTAATTCCCTGTCTGCTCTGGTTGCGGCTTGTACCGAGTTGGCCACCGCTGCAAACTACAATCGATGTACTGGTTTTGTATTTTTGCATCGCAGCCCGTAGCTTGCAGCAACATGCGCTGGCCGTTCATTCGGCCTTGGCGGATAGCGATTTACCGTTAGCGCGGCAACAGGTGGGTAAAATCGTCAGCCGTCAGACCGAAGCGATGACCGAGGCCGACGTACGCCGTGCAACTATCGAATCGGTGCTGGAAAACGGTGCCGACGCGGTGTTTGCGCCCTTGTTCTGGTTCGTCGTATTGGGGCCGTTCGGCGCCTTGCTCTACCGCTTCAGCAATACCCTGGATGCCATGTGGGGCTATAAAAATCAACGCTATTTATATTTCGGCTGGGCCGCCGCGCGCTTCGACGACCTGCTGAATTGGTTGCCGGCACGCTTGACGGCCTTGAGCTATGCCCTGCTCGGCAACACCACACAGGCTATCAAGTCCTGGCGGACGCAAGCCCATCTACTGGACAGCCCTAACGCCGGACCGGTGATGACAGCTGGCGGCGGCGCACTGCAGCTGCAGCTGGGCGGGCCGGCTTGTTATCACGGCCAACTGAAACAAAAACCCTGGTTCGGCGGCCCACAACTACCGGAAAACGGCGATATTGAACGCGCCAGCGCATTGATGTACCGGGCTCTACTGTTATGGCTAGTCGTGATCGGCGCGGGAGACTTCCTTGCTTGAACATGGCGGCCGCTTGCGACAAGCCGCGAGCCAATATGGCATTCCTTTGGCCGACTGGTTGGATTTATCCACCGGCATCAACCCTAACGGCTGGCCGGTGCCTGCCATTCCTGCCGAATGCTGGCAACGCCTACCGGAAGATGATGACGACTTATTAGCAGCAGCGCGGGTCTACTATCAAAACGATTCCTTGCTGGCGGTGGCCGGCTCGCAAGCGGCAATTCAAGCGTTACCTTTGTTACGGCCGAAATCACGAGTGGGCTTGCTGCACCCTGCCTATGCCGAGCATGCCGGCAGTTGGCAAAAAGCTGGGCATCAAGTTGTCAGAGTCGAAGCGGAGGCAATAGACGAACGGCTGGATGAGTTGGATGTGTTGATTTTGGTCAATCCCAATAATCCCACTGGCCGGCTATGGAACCGGCAACAGCTATTGAATTGGCATGAAAGTCTTAGCCGGCGTGGCGGCTGGCTACTAGTCGACGAAGCGTTTATCGATAGTTTGCCCGCCGAATACAGTCTGGCACCACTACCTGTGCGGCCGGGTTTGATAATATTACGGTCTGTCGGTAAGTTTTTTGGTTTGGCCGGCATCCGTTGCGGCTTCGTGATTACCCAGTCGGACTTATTGGCGAAACTTGCTGAGCGGCTTGGGCCCTGGGCTATCAGCCATCCAGGCCGTTATGTCGCTGCACTGGCCTTGGCTGATCGAAGCTGGCAATCCGCCGCTGCTGCATCGTTAGCGAAGCAGGGGCAACGACTACAGCAGCTATTGACCGACAGCGGTTGGCCACCCAGCGGTGGATGCGATTTATTTCAATGGGTGAAGTGCGTGCAGGCAGCTAAGCTGCACGATTTATTGGCTGGGCAGGGTATTCTGACCCGCTTGTTTCAGGAGCCGGCCAGTGTGCGTTTCGGCTTACCGAAGGACGAGTCAGCCTGGCAACGCTTGGCACAGGCGCTGACTCATCCTGATATTAGGCAATTAAGCTGGTTTGCGCATCCGCAAACCTAATCCGGCGATAACGCTTGCAAATAGCCACGCCGCGCCAGGTAACGGCACGGGGGTAAACACGTGAGTGTCGACAATGTCACTGGCGGTAATGACACCAGCGCCACGAAAATCTTCGCTGTCGCCTAATTTTCGGTTAACTTCAAAAACCAAAAACTTCAAATTATCGGCAAATGCTAAGCCAAACAGGCTGGGCAGTTTAGTCGGATCAAGGTCTACCCCGCCCAGTAATAGCTGATCAAAAAAACCTGTCACCGAAAATTCCGCACCGGATACCAACAGGCCACTGTCATCGTATTGGTTGCTAGCCGATTCCATATGAAGGGTCAGGATGTCATAAGTGCCCGGCATTACTTGGGTACTGGTAAACCCCTGACTGTTTATCTGAGCTTCGCTGACGGTGGCGTTGTCGACGATATTTAGCACAGCGTGGTCGTTATCGATCGCCAACGCTTGTCCGTTAGCTAACATGGAAAGCGGAGCGCTTAGCGAGTAGCCCAAACGTAAACTGGCGGATTCGCTGCCTGACGCCGGAAAAACGTCGCTGGAGCTCGGTGACAAAGCATCGACCGTTACTTGTCCTGAAAAATTGCCGGTGCTGAAATTGACGAAATCGCCTGAAAAAGTAAATTCAAGAGCCGCAGTCGCGTTAGCCGAATACAAAAACGTCGCTAATAGGGCAGTTAGTATTTTCATGGTTTGTCCTTAAAGTAAATTTAGTGGTGCGACTTCTTATACTTAGCAGCAAGACTAAGTGGAGGCGCAGGGGATACCAATATTTTTGTGAGCGAGTTCAATCTCTGGACCGATTATCGCGGCAGCCGGTCGATACCGTCAACCCTTGATTTTCCTGGGCAAGCGTTAGCTTGCTGCAAACCCGGTGCCGAATTGGGCCGCTGAGAGTTGGGCTAACTAAAAAAGCTTGTCCAAAATCGACATCACGATTTCCACGGCAATCAGCCAGATAATGATCCACTCCAAGGCCGAGGAATGCTGGTGTTTTTGTTCATCTGCCAGCATTTCCAGCAGCTCGTGTATCGTCTCAAGCTTTTTTGACAATACGTCGGTGCGTTGCTGAATTTCCAGGTAATTGGCCGCCATTGAATAAATATGCTGGTATTCGGGATGTTCCCAAAAAAATTCCGGGGTATCCAGCAGATCGTAATTAAGGATGATGTCGCTCTTGGTAAGAAACAACTGGCCGCGGATCATCGCCATGGTTTTGCGATTGAGCTTGATTTTGCCTTCCCGCGCCAGCGACTGCGGCAAATGGCTGGTGGCGCGGATGGTGTCGATGGCGTGGCCTTCGAACGCCGCTAATTTGATCGATTGCGCCATCGCGTGCGAAAGCGCCAACAGCACTTTGAAGTCGGCAGATTGCAATTCGATATGATCGTGCTGAATCCGGTCCTGCTCGCAACCTATTTCATAGCTGAAATTGTCTTCCTGCGGTTCCGCGTCGGGTTTGATTGCATAATCCAGCAATAAATCCTGCAAGGCGCGGCGGTCGTCGAGATTCAGGTTCCAGCACACCATCACGCCATAGGCAAACACAATCGCGCAGCCGGTTTTGTAATCGACCACCAAAGCGTTTCTAAATAGTTGCGCGCGGGTGGTATCCAGCAGTTTTTCCCGCAATTGCGCGAATTCGAACGATTGCGCCAGGCACACCGTCAAGCAGCGTTTAATGGGTCTGTCGTCTGTCATGTCCGTATTTTCTCAGGTCGGTTTCGGCATTAGTTTGTAACACCGACAGGCAAAACGGTTAAAATAGCCAATTAATCCATCTACTGAAAGCGTATTGCTGAGTGTCATGCCAACTAACTATAACACCGATGATTTAAGAATTTGTGAAACCAAGGATGTGGTGGCGCCGATTCAGGTTCATGAAGAAATCCCGATGACCGAGCAGGCCGCAGCCACCATTCTGCATGCCAGGGAAGCGATTCACAACATTCTGACCGGTGCCGACGACAGATTGCTGGTGATTATCGGTCCTTGCTCCATCCACGATCCGGCAGCGGCAGTGGAATATGCAGGGCGCTTGAAACTGATCATGGACGAGTTGAAAGACGACCTGGTGATCGTGATGCGGGTTTACTTCGAAAAGCCGCGAACCACAGTAGGTTGGAAAGGCTTGATCAACGATCCGGATTTAAATTCCAGCTTCAACATCAACAAAGGCCTACGGATGGCCCGTCAAGTATTGTTGGATGTGAATAATCTTGGTGTGCCGGCCGCCACCGAGTATCTGGACTTGATCACACCGCAATACGTCTCGGACTTGATTTCCTGGGGCGCCATCGGTGCCAGAACCACCGAAAGCCAGGTGCACCGGGAATTGGCGTCCGGCTTGTCTTGCCCGGTCGGCTTCAAAAACGCCACTGATGGCGGCATTCAAATCGCGATTGACGCGATCAATGCCGCGATGAGTCCGCACCACTTCCTGTCGCTCACCAAAGAAGGCCGCTCGGCGATTTTCTCGACGCGCGGCAACGAAGATGCCCACATCATTCTGCGCGGCGGCAACAGTCGCCCGAACTATGACGAAGTCAGTGTCGATCAAGTGGCCGAGGGGCTGGAGAAGGCCGGTTTGCGGCCGAACATCATGATCGATTTCAGCCACGCCAACAGCCTGAAAAAATACCAGCGGCAAATGCTGGTGTCCGAGGACGTGGCCAGCCAAATTCGCGGCGGCGACAACCGCATCATTGGCGCAATGGTGGAAAGCCACCTAGTAGGCGGCCGTCAGGATGTCGAAGAAGGTAAACCGCTGACTTACGGCCAAAGCATCACCGACGCCTGCCTGGGTTGGGACGATAGCGCCGAATTGTTACATCATCTGGCCGGCGCCGTGGAACGCCGCCGCGCCGCCAAAACACACAAGGTTTAACGCATGAAAATACAGGTCAATGGCGATCATCGCGAGTATGGCGAAAACGCCACCGTTGCCGACGTAATTACCGATTTGGGCTTGACCGGCAAACGCATCGCCGTGGAATTGAACAAAGAAATCCTGCCGTTTACCCAACACGCCAGCCAACGCTTGCAAGCTGACGATAGATTGGAAATCGTACAGGCTATCGGCGGCGGCGAAGACGATTATTTCACGCTGGCCGGCAAACAATACCGCTCGCGTTTGTTGGTCGGTAGCGGCAAATACAAGGATCTGGAAGAAACCCGCCTGGCTACCGAAGCCAGCGGCGCCGAGATTATCACGGTGGCGATTCGCCGCACCAATATCGGCCAGAATCCCGGTGAACCGAGCTTGCTGGACGTGATCTCCCCGGACAAATACACGATTTTGCCCAACACCGCCGGGTGTTACACTGCCGAAGATGCGGTGCGCACCTGTCGTTTGGCGCGCGAGTTATTGGGTGGTCATAAATTGGTCAAATTGGAAGTATTGGCCGATCAACTGACCTTGTTTCCCGATGTAGCCCAAACCTACATAGCCGCCGAATTGCTGGTCAAAGAGGGGTTTGACGTGATGGTCTACACCAATGACGACCCGATTGCCGCCAAGCGCCTGGAAGAAATTGGCTGCGTGGCGGTAATGCCTTTGGCGGCGCCGATCGGTTCCGGCTTGGGTATCCGCAACCCCTACAACATTTTGACCATCGTCGAAAACGCCAAAGTGCCGATCCTGGTCGATGCCGGCGTCGGCACTGCGTCCGATGCAGCGATGGCGATGGAACTGGGCTGCGACGGCGTGTTGATGAACACCGCGATAGCCGCTGCGAAAAATCCTGTATTGATGGCTTCGGCGATGAAAAAAGGCATCGAAGCCGGCCGCGAAGCTTTCCTGGCCGGACGCATGCCGCGCAAGCGCTTTGCTTCGGCCTCTTCGCCGATTGATGGGTTGTTTCTGTAATGGGGACTCTGTGGAACTATCAGAGCGGTTGGTAATAAAACTTCTGATTTTAGCGATTACTCTTGGGGTCTATTTTTTATTAAAAACTATAATCCCCAATTTGGAATTCGAGAGTTTGCACAAGAAAGTAATACTGATAGTTGCAGTAACTTCAATTGGATTTTTTATCTTTGTACCTTTTAAATACGGAATGTAGGTTGGGTTAACAACCGATAGGGCGTGACCCAAGATTTCAACCCAAACATGTTGAGAACGTAGATTGGGCTAGCCCAATAGGGCGTAACCCAACAAACCGAAGCCACTGCCAAAAGACATACTCTGTAGAATTTGAGTTGATACGCTTAAAATCCTTATCATGACCGCCCAGCCCGACACCGAAAACGACGTAGTTTGCTACTGCAGCGGCACCACCGAGCAGCAAATCAAACAACTACTTGACGAGGGCGTCACCGATCCGGAACGAATCTCCCGCATTACCGGCGCGGCATCCGGCTGCGGTGGCTGCGAATTCGAATTTCAGCAGCTAATCTCCGAGTACGGTCAAAAAACTTAAGACAATGGCCTGCTGTGACGATCCTACCGAGCCGAAAAAAAATTGATCGCCGCGACTTGATTCGTTGCCAAGAACGATATGACGAACTAGTGCGGGACCTCTTCACCGAGGACCCGGAACGGGTCATTTTCAAATTGCTAAGCGATACTAGCGGCTATCTGACTGAACTGGCTGCATTAAACGCCCACCACGCTTCGGCCAGGCTCCGAGCAATCAATTTATTAGAAAAATCCAGTTCGTCGGTACTAGAACGAATCATTAACAAGGAGCCGGATTCGGTGTTTGGTCAGGCCGCAAAGGCTAGGATGGAGCAATGTGGCGCTTAACGAAGCCAGCTGCATCTGCCGCAATTTGTGTCCATCGCCATCGCCTAATAATATCTTGACGTTACTATCCTATCATTCAGGCCAGCAAGAAATTTTTCCATGACCGAACCCCAAAAAATCGACCCCGCCCGCATCAAAAGCTTCATCCGCCGCCAAGGCCGCGCGACTGCCGGCCAAAAGCAAGCACTGGAAAGCCATTGGGATAAATATTGCCTGTCGCCGCAGCATGATTTTGATCTGGAGCAAGCCTTCGGCCGGCAAGCGCCGTTGATTGTCGAGATCGGTTTCGGCAACGGCGACAGCCTGGCGGCGATGGCTGAGGCCAATCCGGATTTGAATTATCTGGGGATTGAAGTGCACCGCCCCGGCGTCGGCCATTTGATGATGTTGCTGGAGCAGCGCGGCATTAACAACGTGCGGATTTACCACCACGACGCGATCGAGATTCTGGAGCAAAAAATTGCCGACCATAGCTTGGCCGGCGTGCATCTGTTTTTCCCCGACCCTTGGCAAAAGCGCCGCCATCACAAGCGCCGCATCGTCCGTCCCAGTTTCGTGGAATTGCTGAACAAAAAATTGCTGGCCGGCGGCTATTTTCACGCCGCCACCGATTGGGAGCATTACGCCAAGGATATGCTGGGGATTTTATCGGCCGGCACCGGTTTGCAAAACACCAGTGCCAGCAAAGATTTCTGCGAACGGCCGATTTATCGGCCGTTAACCAAGTTCGAAAACCGTGGTTTGGGTTTGGGTCACGGGGTTTGGGATTTGATTTTTCGGAAGGTTTAAACGGGTCGAGACGCGATAAGCCGTTCGCTGAGCGGAGCCGAAGCGCTTGCCGACTCCGCTCAACCTGCGGCTTTCACCACATCAAATCGTCCGGAATCTGAAACTCGGCATACGGATCGTCGGCGGCCGCCAGATCCTGCGTGGCTTCGTTCAACACCACAATACTACCCGCATCCCGCGCCTGCACTTTGCGAGCGACCTCCGCAGGCACGATCTCATAATGTCCGTCTACTTTGGCGATACCGGCCCGACCATTGATCAAGGCCTCCCGCACTTTTTCAGCCACGTATAGGGTTTTGACTTTGTTGTCGTCGGTGAAGTTGTAAGCCAAGCCGTTCGGATCCAGCGCGATACGGTTCATTTCGACGATTTGCTTGATTTGCGCGCCCAAGGCCTTTTGTTCTTCTGCCAGCTTGCGTTGCCGATTCAGTTCGCGGTCGCGCTCTACTTGTTGCTGGCGCAGTTGTTCCGCACTCAGCTTCACCTCATCGATGGTCTCGACGCCATTATTGCGTTCCAATTTGGTTTGTTTACGCTTCTCGGCTTTGACTTGTTTGAGCTTGGCGTCGTTGCTCAGACCGGATTTAAGCAGTTGTTCTTGCAGGGATAGATTTTGCGGTTTTTTCATGGCTAGACAATGGTTTAGCAAGGTTAAAATTCGCGGTCAGCATAGCATAAAGCGTTACTGGCCCAGCATCTTGCCGGTAGCGTATTGCCACCAGCTTAGCGGCTTGGTCAGCGGCACCTCGCAGCGGTCGTAACCTTGGTATTCGATGCCGCGGAAGATGTCCTCGCGTAGCCATTGATAAGCGGCCGGCGCGCTTTGTTGCAAACGTTCCGGAATTAGAATGTATTGCGCCACCAGTTCGGCCAACTTTTCCTGGGTGGTGCCGTCGTAACGGCCTTCATTGACTTCGCCTAAAGCTTCAAAGGCCTCGAACCATTTCGAAGGCCACAACGCCAATTTTGCCTCAGCGATGATTTTCATGATGTCTTCGTCGTTGGAAATCTTGTGGTATTTGTAGAAAAAATACAGATCGTCCTGGCCATTCCAGAAATGGAAATTATCGATGGTGTGGGCGATTTCATGCACGACGATAGGCAGCCGAAAATCCACCAAATACTGCACGCCGATGTCCCGGTAAGTGCCGCCTTCCTTGCCCTTGTCGAAGGCCTTGACGGTAAACACGATCAGGTTTTGACCGCTGAACACCTGTGCCACGGTCTGCGAGCGAAAGCCTATGCCCGGCACCAGCGTCAACGGATGAGTATGATCCTGCCAGATGCTGTTTTTGTAGTCTTCCTGAAACGCATCGCGAATCAGTTCCTGCATCACCGTGGGCTTGTCGGCAATTTCCTGTTCCAGATTATCTACCGGCTTGGCTTTGCTGATACTTTGCCGCAAAAAGGCCGGGATTTTGCGAATGGCTTTTTCGAACAGACGCAGATGATCTACGTTGAAGCGCCGCACTTCGTAGCGATAGTCATCGCTGTGTTTGACCACGGTTTTGGTGTCGTAGAACAAGGCTAAAGCCCGCCAGGCGGCTTCGCGGTCGTCCCAATATTTTTCCAATACGCAGAGTTCGCCGGCGATATTGTTGGCGCAATCTTCGCGGTAATCGGCCAAGTCGTCGAGATAATCCTGGTTTTTATGATCGGTCAGCACCGCCACCGCTTGTTTGCGCAAGCCCGGGTGGCCCGCTTCATAAAAGCGGATGATGTCAGCTAGGGCCGCAGTAGGGGTAAAGTGTTGCTGGCTGGTAGCGCAGACCAGTTCAGTGTTCTGCGACAACGTGAAAAAGCGGTTTTGAAACAGCGGTACCGGCTCGGCTGCGTATCCAAAGCCGGTATTTAACAGCAGCCAGCCTAAGCAAGCAGGCCGCAAAAAGGTCAAACGGCGCAAGTTTTATTTATCCAGGCCCATGGCGTCCCACACTTTTTGAATGGCGCCTTCATCCTTGTAATTGGCTTGCGGTGCGCCGGCTGGATAATTTAAGGTATAAATCCGTTCGGCGTCGGCGGCCAACTCGTCCATCCCCAACTGCCGATAGCCGTCCTGCATGATTTGCAAGGCAAACGGCACCGCCGGGGTGCGTTGATATTCCTTGATGATGTAATTAGCCCGGTTAACAGCGGCGACATAGGCTTTACGGCGCATGTAAAAGTCGGCGACATGAACTTCGTACATAGCCATATTGTTGCGGAGTGCGATCATCCGCAGTTTGGCATCGGCAACATATTGGCTATTGGGATAGCGGCGGATCAATTCCTGGAAATTATCGTAAGAATCTTTGGCCGGACCGGGATCGCGTTGCGAAGAGTCCGTGGGCAGAAAGCGGTCTATAAAGCCGATGCCGCGGTTGTAATTGATCAGGCCCTTCAGATAATAGGCATAATCGACATTGGGGTTACGTGGATGGATTTTAATGAAGCGGTCAGCGGCGGCTAAGCCCGCTTCCGGATCGTCGTTTTTATAGTAAGCGTAAGCAACATTTAATTGGGCCTGAGCCGCATAGTCGCCGAACGGATAACGCGATTCCAGCGCTTCGTAAAGAGTCACCGCTTTTTGATAGTTTTTATTGTCCAGCGCTTCCTTGGCTTTTTCATGGAACATTTTATCGTCCCAACCGGCGTATTCTTCATCTTTATTATTAGCCGAAGAATCCTTGCTCATAAAGGCATCCAGGGTCTCGCAGCCTTGCAGCGTCCAAGCCAGACAGGCGATAAAAACGGTTTTTACTAAAACTAATCGCATACGTTTATCAACACGTTGTAATATTGCGGGTTTTTTGCAGCTTTTGGCGGCATTCTGGCCGCGAGTATAACTTAAAAACGACTATGACGATATTGACGGCAAGGGTTCCCGAGGAACTGGCGGGTATGCGACTGGACCAGTGTCTGGCCGAAGTGTTTCCGGATTATTCGCGCAGCAAACTGCAAACCTGGATCAAAGCCGGCCGGGTATTGGTGGATGGTGAGGTTATGAAAGGCCGCGAGAAATTGGACGGCGGCGAAGAAATCGAGCTGGATGCCGAAGCCGAGCGCGTGATCGAATACGCGCCTCAGGAAATCCCGCTAGACATTGTTTATGAAGACGATTCTTTACTCATCGTTAACAAACCGGCCGGTTTGGTCGTGCATCCTGCGGTCGGCAACTGGGATGGCACCTTGGTTAATGCCTTGCTCAATCACACCCCCAATCTGGATACCCTGCCCCGCGCCGGCATAGTGCACCGCATCGACAAGGATACCAGCGGTTTATTGATGATCGCCAAAACCTTGCAGGCTCATAACAGTCTGGTCGAGCAGCTCCAGGCTCGCAGCATCCATCGTGAATATCTGGCGCTGGTAAAAGGCTGGATGACGGCTGGCGGCACCGTCGACGAACCTATCGGCCGCCATCCGGTGGACCGTAAACGTAATGCCGTAGTAAAGCGCGGCGGTAAAGAAGCGATTACCCATTACCGGCTGGAACAACGCTTTAAGCGCCATACGCTGATTCGCGTCAAGCTGGAAACCGGCCGCACGCATCAGATTAGAGTGCATATGTCGCACATTAATTATCCACTGGTCGGCGATCAAGTCTACGGCGGCCGCTTCCAAATGCCGGCTGACTGTAATCCCGCGTTGGCAGAGGCCTTACGCAATTTTAAGCGCCAAGCCCTGCATGCCGCGAAATTGGGTTTGGAGCATCCGGAAACCGGCGAATACTGCGAATGGGAACAACCCATCCCCGAAGACATGCAAAATCTGTTGAAATTATTGGCCGAAAATGAATTGGATCAAGCCTGATTGGCCGCTGCCGGCGCATGTACACGCCGCAGTCACCTTGCGCACCGGCGGAGTCAGTACCGGCCCTTACGCCAGTTTGAATCCGGCCAGCCACGTCAACGACGACCCGCAGCACGTCAAAACCAACCGCTACATCATTAAGGACATGCTGCAACTGCCGTCCGAACCGGTCTGGCTGCAACAAGTGCACGGGACGCGCGTGGTGAACGCCGACGAAACCGAGGGCCAGGAGGAAGCCGACGCCAGCTTTGCCGATCAACCCGGCACGGTATGCGCGATATTGACGGCGGATTGTCTGCCAGTGCTGTTCTGTGGAGACGATGGCGAAGTGGTCGCCGCCGCCCACGCCGGCTGGCGCGGTTTGCAGGCCGGTATCATCGCCGAAACCCTGTATGCGATGAGTTGTCAGGATGTGCATGTTTGGCTGGGGCCGGCGATAGGCCCGGATAATTTCGAAGTGGGTGACGAGGTGCGGGACGCTTTTATTCAAGACAACCCGATTACCGCCGTCGCATTTCGCGCGCGACAGCCTGGCAAATGGCTGGCGGATATTTACCGGCTGGCGCGTATTAAACTGGCGGAACTGGGTGTGGAACACGTTTATGGCGGTGACCTATGCACCGTCGCCGATCCGCAACGTTTTTACTCGTATCGCCGTGACGGCGCGAATACTGGCCGCATGGCCAGTTTGATCTGGAGAGACTAATTTGACTGTATTGTTGTCGATTATCTTGTTTACCGCGCTGGGTGGCGTGCTTAGTGTTCTGGCTGCTGCGGTGTTTTTATTACTGCCAGAACACAAACAAAAGCATGTACTGCCGCACGGCATCAGTTTTGCAATTGGCGCGTTGTTGACCGGCGCGTTTTGCGGATTGATCCCACACGCATTCGAGGAAGTGCCGGTCGAGGATATGTCCACACTCTCGGCTACGATTTTAGCAGGCATCCTATTGTTTTTTGTATTGGAAAAACTCCTGGTCTGGCGCCATTGCCATTCTCACGCTTGCGAAGCCCACGGCGAAGAATCGCACGATGACCATCACCACGAACACGGCCATACGCATGCAATCCAAGCGGCCGGCCACCGCCCCGCCGGGATGTTTATTATCCTCGGCGACAGCATCCATAATTTTGTCGATGGCGTGTTAATCGGCGCAGCGTTTTTAACCGACGTGCAACTGGGTATCGTCACCAGCTTGGCGGTGGCCGCGCATGAAATTCCGCAAGAAGTCGGTGACTTCGCGATTTTGCTGCATAGCGGTTACAAGCGCGGCGAGGCTTTGTTTTACAACATTCTTGCCAGCTTGAGCACGGTAGTTGGCGGCGTTTTGGCGTATTTCAGTCTTGGCGACCTACATCACATCTTGCCCTACTTTTTAACCCTAGCGGCTTCCAGTTTTATTTATATCGCGGTTGCCGATTTGATCCCGTCTTTGCATCAGAAGACCGATATTAAAACTTCATTACAACAGATTGGTTTTATTTTGGCTGGGGTGGTGTTGATTTTGGTGATGCAAGGCATAGCGCATCGGTTTGAAGGGAAAATTGACGGGGATAGAGTCGAGCAAACTGGTATCGTTTGATCCAGTCTTTATAAGGTCACAAGTCAACTGTCTCTTCGCCATGCGAACGAAATTTAGGTCGCCGGCGCCGCGACTCAGTAATCATAAGCGTCATCTCGCAAGCGGCGGCTAATTTGATAGATGTTCTCGGTATCAAATACATTCGTGTAAGCGGCGGCTTGCCCTTCATGCTTGATATTGCAACGCCGTTCGCCTTTACGCTTTTCCAGTATGTCTGTCGATACCGGCTGCTGCGTTAAGCGTCTGTCGTTTTTATGCGAACGAATAAAATATTCTCTGACTTCGACGATTTTATTTTTGAAGCGCTTGCCATGCAGTTTTTTGATTGCGAGCTTACCGGCTTTGTCATCGTCAATAAAAATACGGCCATGAAACGACAGCACATTGGTCTTGATATTTTTAAGACAAAAGATGTCGGTTTTTAGAATATTGCCAAGCTTGAAGGGAAGTAACAGGCAAAACCTGAGGGCCGGGGCGACAAAGTCTCCCAACTCGCTTTCTTGCGTAATCGACGGGATATTTTTAATAATCAATATCATAAAGACACTCTGGTAGTACTTAGCTGTATCCCAAGGCTGGTTAATACGGTTTGGGCCAACGCTCACTACCTTCGATACGTAAACCATGAAAATCAAGCTACCGGACTGCCGCTAAGTTGATTGGCTTGGACTCTCTTGCTTACCCTATATAGCGTCAACCAGTTACTTTAGGTGTTGGAAACATAGTCCACGTTGCGGATAAATACAACTAACGCGACCTTTCCCTTTGGAAAGACCACTTACACCGTTTTGCCATGTCTTGCCGACTCTCCCCCCAGGCTGTTTGAAACGCGATGGTTTTGGTCACCGCACCGGAAAGCTTGACTAATCGGCCTCCCTTCTCCTCTGCCGAAGCCATCCTTTGTCCCATCAATTAGAGCAAGAACGAAACTAATGGTTCCAAGCCCGCGTTCCGATCCCTCCGGCGAAATGTTTGATATTTTTCCGCTGGCGATTTGGGATTGTGTATAGGTGAGGCGTGTTTCGGCAACACACTACCATTCAATCAATTCGTCCCGCAAAGCTGCACTGCCGCGAAAAATAAAATAAATTTTTTTGCTGC
Organism: Methylomonas sp. PHL2-19; assembly: GCF_059331595.1. Taxonomy (NCBI): domain Bacteria; kingdom Pseudomonadati; phylum Pseudomonadota; class Gammaproteobacteria; order Methylococcales; family Methylococcaceae; genus Methylomonas; species Methylomonas sp. PHL2-19. The sequence goes on along the minus strand of NZ_CP196839.1, from coordinate 819,571 downwards.
TTATAATCCTTTGATAGTAGAAGCGACTTGAATAACTAATTGATTTTCCATAGAACGTATTCTGTTATTTGTCTCAGGGCTATACAGGCTTTCCGTTTCAATTTATATACAAATTAGTAGGTATTTAATAAGTCTTGCAAAGCCCATTTTAATGGGTGTAAGGTTCGATACGACGGCATGAAAAAACAAATTTAAGACTACAAAATAGCAACGGCTTGTGTAAAAAAGCAGCGGTATTGTAGTTAATTAGCAACGAATATTTGCCGGGGCTAAATATTATCTTTGTTCTATGTCGCGTTTAAAAATGACAGCGTAACAACTAGCTGCGCGTCTATAAAAATAATGTCCTCACCATGAGATTAGTTATGTCCAAATTTCCAATCGATCTTGGCGCTTATCAGCGCATCAACTTAGATCCAAAAAACCCAACTTTAACCGATGCACAACGTGCCAGCCTGAAAGCCAACATTCAGTTGTGCCGTGATGCTATTGTCTATTTCACAGCCAACGGCGCAGCCCGTGGTGTGGGCGGCCATACCGGCGGTCCATACGATACCGTGCCGGAAGTCATGATCATGGATGCGCTGTTCCACAGCTCCAATGATTTTGTACCCATCTTTTTTGACGAAGCCGGCCACCGCGTCGCCACCCAGTATCTGATGTCCACCCTGAACGGCGATTTGCCGGCAGAACGCTTGATCGAGTACCGTGCCGCGCATTCACATTTGCCCGGCCATCCTGAATTGGATTTCACCCCCGGCGTGAAATTCAGCTCCGGCCGTTTGGGCCACATGTGGCCGTATGTCAACGGCGTAGCCATCGCCAACCCGGCCAAAACTGTGTTCTGCCTGGGATCGGACGGCTCGCAGCAGGAAGGTAACGATGCCGAAGCGGCCCGTCTGGCTGTGGCGCAAGGCCTGAACGTTAAACTGATCATCGACGACAACAACGTCACCATCGCCGGCCACCCATCCGAGTACTTAAAAGGCTGCAGCACCGCCAAAACCTTGGCTGGTCAAGGTGTCACCGTACTGGAAGGCGACGGCGAAGATCTGGACGATTTGTACAAACGCATCATTACCGCCATTAACACCCCTGGCCCGGTTGCGGTTATCAACCACCGCCCGATGTGCCCTGGCATTGTCGGCCTGGAAGGCTCAACCCACGGCCACGACGTTGTGTCGGTGAAAGTGGCATTGGAATACCTGGAGTCACATGGCCAACAAGCCGCTGCCGATGCATTGCGCGAAGTCAAAGCACCGAAAAACGACGCGGTATTTTTGGGTTCCAGCGACAAATGGGATGCCAACCGCAACGTCTTCGGCGATGCGTGCGTGGAAGTCTTGGGCCGTTTGAGCGAAGCAGAACGGGTTGCCAAAGTGCGGGTAGTCGACAGCGACTTGGAAGGCTCTTGTGGTCTGTTCAAAATCCACAAAGCTTTCCCGGAAGTGTTTATCTCCTCCGGCATCATGGAGCGCGGTAACTTCTCCGCAGCAGCCGGCTTTGGTATGGAAGCAGGCAAACAAGGTATTTTCGGCACCTTCAGCGCATTCTTGGAAATGCTGATGTCGGAAATCACCATGGCCCGCTTGAACAAATCCAACGTGCTCAGCCACTTCTCGCATTCCGGTATCGACGACATGGCCGACAACACCTGCCATTTCGGTTTGAACAATATGTTCGCGGACAACGGCTTGAGCGACGGCTATGAAACCAAACTGTATTTCCCCGCAGATCCTTTGCAAATGAAAGCTTGCGTGGAAAAAGTCTTCTTCGATCCAGGCTTGCGTTTCATCTTCTCCACTCGTTCCAAAGTGCCCACCATTCTGGACAGCAACGGCAACGAGTTCTTCGGTGGCGACTACAAATTCGTGCCCGGCAAAGACGAAGTCATTCGCGAAGGCACGGCCGGTTATATCGTCAGCTTCGGTGAAGCCTTGTACAGGGCGCTGGATGCGGTCGAGCGCCTGAAACAACAAGGCGTGGATGTAGGCTTGATCAACAAACCGACCTTGAACGTCATCGATGAAGACATGCTGGCCAAAATCGGTAAGTCACCGAAAGTGCTGGTGGTTGAGTCCTTCAACCGTAAAACCGGTTTGGGTAGCCGCATGGGCACATGGTTGTTGGAACGCGGTTACACACCAAAATACAACTATATTGCCACGCATAAAGAAGGTTGCGGCGGCCTGTGGGAGCAATTCCCGCATCAAGGTATTGACCCGGCTGGCATCATGGCCAGCTTTTTAAAGGGTTAATCCTCCCTCTCGACCTGGGGCGCAGGGAAGCGCCCATATTTTTCGGCTGGGGTTTGGGAGCAACAGCCATTTGTAATCAGCAATTGCCATCAGGCAATTTCGCAGTAAAACACTCAGCTCTCACCGGGACCTAGCCATGCCGACATTCCTTGTTTCCAAACAGCCGGACGCTAGGCATGCGGTGCCTGCCTATCCAATTACGGAGCAATCGCACTCAAGTTAAAGATTTCAATCAGTCCCGACAAACAAAAACCGGATTCAAACCATTTCGACCGATTAATACAGTCCTACGCCAGGTAAACCATGCAAAAACGAATTATCGGTGACAGTCGGCCCAACAAAGTCAGCTCAATGACAGAGCCGTTAAATCTGGAAGCGCTTGCTGACGTTGAAGTGTCATCTGAGGCTAAGGAGCACACTATCGAAGCCGCGCTACTGCCTGGTCTTAGCGGCGGGTGGCGAGCGGGAATGCCGGGATCGCAAGTTATACGCTTACTGTTTAAGCAGGCCCAGCCTGTGCAATCTATTCAACTGGATTTTTTGGAATCGGCTATAGCCAGAACCCAGGAATACGTCCTGCGTATTTCTGCTGATAGCGGACAGTCGTTTCGCGAAATCGTCCGCCAACAATGGAATTTTAATCCGCAAGGGTGCACGGCGGAATCGGAACAACACGTTGTCGACTTGCCTGCGGTAAGTATTATCGAACTACATATCACTCCGGATATTAACAACTCAAGCGCGTTTGCTTCGCTTGAAACAATGCGTGTATTTTGAGTTTTCACCGGTAATTTTTAGGTTTGAAAAAAGCCTTGGGAAAACTTGATACACCCTATAAAACCTATTCGGCCAGCAGCTTATTTTTCTAAAGATTTAACCATGTCAGCGCCTACACACAATATCCATCAATTAACCAAAAATACTATTGCTTTAATTCTTGCCGGCGGACGCGGCTCGCGCTTAATGAATATGACGGATTGGCGCGCCAAGCCCGCCGTACCTTTTGGTGGCAAGTTTCGAATTATCGATTTTCCGTTATCCAATTGCGTGAATTCCGGTATCCGTAAAATCGGCGTGATGACGCAATATAAGGCCGATTCGTTGATCCGGCATATTCAGAAAGGCTGGGGATTCATGCGCGGCGAATTTGGCGAATACGTCGACATCATGCCGGCACAACAACGGATAGACGAGACTTCCTGGTACAAAGGTACTGCCGACGCCGTGTTGCAGAATATCGATATTCTGCGGGCTCGCCAGCCGCAGCATATTTTAATTCTGGCTGGCGATCATATTTATAAAATGGATTATGCGGCCATGTTAATCGACCACGTCGAAAAAAACGCCGACCTAACCATAGGCTGTCTGGAAGTATCCTTAAAAGACGCCTCCGCTTTTGGCGTAATGGATGTGGATGCAAATCGCCGCGTTCGGGCGTTTGTCGAAAAACCCGCCAACCCACCCGTGATGCCGGGTAGAACCAATACCGCGTTGGCCTCAATGGGTATTTATATCTTTAACGCCGATTTTTTATGGGAGCAATTAATTAAAGATTCTCTCACTGAAAATTCTACCAACGACTTTGGCAAAGATATTATTCCCGCCGTCATTGACGATCATATTGTTAATGCCTATCCCTTTTTGGATTTACAAAGCGGCCAGCAAAGTTATTGGCGCGATGTCGGGACCATAGACGCCTATTGGGCTTCCAATTTGGAGTTAATCGGCGTCAAGCCGGATTTGAATTTATACGATGCGTCCTGGCCGATATGGACCTATCAGGAACAAACACCGCCGGCCAAATTTGTGTTCGACGACAACGGCCGGCGTGGTCTGGCCGTGGATTCGATGATTGCGGGGGGATCCATTATTTCCGGCGCAACCATTCAACATTCCATGGTGTTTTCCAATGTCACCGTAAACGAATCAGCGCTTATCAAAGACAGCATTCTGTTGCCGCAAGTCTGCATAGGCCAAAATTGCCGAATTACCAAAGCCATCGTTGAAAAAGGTTGCGAGGTGCCGGCAGGCACGGTGATTGGCGAGAATCTTGACGACGACAAAAACAGATTTTATGTCAGTGAGGGCGGGGTAGTGCTGGTAACTGCCGAAATGTTGGGGCAAAAACTACATTACGTCAGGTAATCAAGTATGCAAACGCCCGTTTATCCGATTGAGTGATAACGGGCGCCTGAGCGCCTTAGCCGCCAAATAATTGATGATCGATTAAATCGCATAGGCAATGCGAGATCAACAAATGCACTTCCTGAATGCGGGCGGTGGAATAAGATGGTACGCGGATTTCAATATCGGCTTCGTTCAACGCGCCAGCCAGCACACCGCCGTCTTTACCGCTTAGCGCGATAACCGTCATATCCCGGTCATGCGCCACTTTCACGGCTTTAATGATATTGCCGGAGTTACCGCTACTGGTGTAGACCAGCAAGATGTCGCCAGCCTGCCCCAGCGCGCGCAACTGCTTCGCAAAGATTTCGTCGTAATGGTAGTCGTTGGCGATAGAGGTGATGGTTGAGGTATCGGTGCTCAACGCAATCGCCGGCAACGCGGGGCGTTCGCGTTCAAAACGGTTGAGCATTTCCGAAGAAAAATGCTGGGCATCGCCCGCCGAACCGCCGTTGCCGCAAGTCAGCACTTTTTTGTCATTCACCAAAGCCTCGACGATTTTTTGCGAGGCGAATTCGATCAGCTCGCACAGGCTGGCCATCGCATCCTGTTTGGTTTGAATGCTGTCGGAAAAGTGGGCGATGATGCGGTCTTGTAAACTCATAATACTCAGGTTTGAAAAGCGTTTTTAATCCAGTCCAGGCGGTTGTCGCCGGATACAGCAACTACGTCGAAACGAATCGAGAGCTGGCTCAGGTTGTTGATTATGACATAGTGTTGGGTAGCGGCGACGATGCGCGCCTGTTTTTGCCGGGTGATACTGGCCAGGGCGCCGCCAAATTGCGCGGATTTGCGAAAGCGTACTTCCACAATCACCAGCGCCGTGCCATCTTTCATTACCAGATCCAGCTCCCCCATTTTGCAGCGGAAGTTGCTGCACACCCATTCCAAGCCTTGCTTTTGCAAATAAGCCAAGGCTAATTGTTCGGCGCTGTCGCCCTTTTGCAAATGAACCGGCTTGGCTTTACCGAATAGCATACTATTCGACAAATCCCGAGGCGACCGGCACGCCGCCTTTAAACTGGGCACAGACTAGTTTGCGGGTAATGCGGTTTTCACCGTTCAACGACAGTCGGCCGGTAGCACCGGCGTAAGACGCCCCGGTCAGCTGCGGTAATTGGCCGATGATGTTATAAGCATCTATGCCCAACGCGACTAATTTAACCTGGCTGTCGCTGAGGCCTTGCCAGGTATTCTGCACGGCTTGCTGGCTGAGTGCACCGGTGTAGGCGTCGCCGAACACCCAGGGCAAATCGCAGAAATTAATTTTGCCTAATTCGCTATCCCGCACCGGATTTTGCCGGCCGCTGTAGATATTCGGCATCGCATAAATCGACAACTCGCTGCTTTGCGAGTACTTGAGTTGCGGCGCCAACTCTCTAGCCAATTCCGGGCTGGCGCTAACGAATAAGGCCAAGGGTTGCTTCTGGCCATTCGCGCTGACGCTGGTGCTGAGCAAGGTTTTTACAATGGCTGCGAAATCGTGTTGTTTCGGGTCGTAGCTTTCCACACCCACCACGGCGCCACCGGCCGCTTGCCAAGCCGACATTAGATAATGGCGCACCCGCTCACCTTGCGTGGTATTCGGCGTCAGCAATACGGCATTCTGTTGGCCATCGCGCTTGGCTTTTTGTACCAATTGCTCCGCGTCGTCTATCGGGCTGAGGCCGAATTGATACAGATTGGTTTTGCTCAGGTTTTCCACATGATTCAGCGCCAACACCGGCACGCTTAATTCGGTGGATTGCGCCAGGCTTTGGATCTGTTCTTTCACCAAGGGGCCTATCACCTGTTTCGCGCCGTCACTAACGGCTTGCTTATATATATTGGCTATATCTTCTTTTTCGCTATCGTAATACTTTAGCGGCATTTGCGGCGCAGCGCTGGCAGCCAGGCGATGGGCTACCGTCAACCCTTCCCTGATGGCTTTAGCCGCGCTGGCGTAAGAGCCCGAGCCAGGCAGCAACACGGCAATGGTTGCACCCGGAGCAGGCGGTTGCGCCGCTTGTTCCGGTTCTTGGACTGCCGGCTGACTGACAGGCGGCGGATTCAAATAGGCTTGCAGATAATCGGCGTTGGCCGGATGGCCGGGAAACATTTGCCGCCATTGCATGATTTGACCGGCTGTGTCGAAACCCGCCACGTTGCGTTGCTTAAGAACTTTAGCCAAGGCCATCCAGCCGCTGAGTTCGTCAACGATGGGAGACGGGCCGCTAAGGGTTTCCAGCGGCAACACGCTAAGCGCATCGAGGATGGCGATAATGTTTTGCTTTTGCTGCTCGGGTTTTTGCAACAGTCGGCCCAGTTTCAGGCGCGCTCTAACGCTGGGTACAACATCTCCCAACAAAGCATGCACAAAAGCCACGGATTGGTAATAAACAATTTGATCGGCGTCGGTCAGTATGGCGGGCCGCACGCCCTCCAGCTTTTTCAAGGCTTGTTCCGCATCGCCCATGCTCAACGCTACTTGAGCTTGGAGCAATTTGTATTTGCTGAACAATTCCGGCGGTAACTGTTCGGCGTTGATTTTATCCAAGGCTTTTTGCGCGGCCTGGGTGTCACCAGCCTGCAGGCGGGTGTCGGCATCCAGCAGATGCAGGCTGTTTTGATTGTCGGCCATCCGGTAACTGCGCGGCGGCTCGGCCGGCTTGGCTTTGCGGGCACTGGTTTGCGGGCGCACTTCCAGCTGGGTCTTGTTTTTGACCGGTTGCTCGCTACACGCAGCCAGTAGCAACAGGCCGAAAAACCAGCGGTTTAAAACACGACGCGGCATAATGGCGGCAAATTTGCGATGAGACATAGCACGGGGACCGAAGAATAAATGTACGGAAAATTATACGTGGTTGCCACGCCAATCGGTAATCTGGCCGATTTCAGTTTTCGGGCGGTGGACATATTGAAACAAGTGGATTTGATCGCCGCCGAAGATACCCGCCACGTCAAGATGTTGCTGCAACATTACGGCATCAATAAGCCGCTGCAATCGCTGCATCAACATAACGAAGAACACGCTTCGCAAGGCCTGATCGATAAAATCCGCGAAGGATTATCGGTGGCGCTGGTATCCGATGCCGGCACGCCGATGATCAGCGATCCCGGCTTTCCTCTGGTCAAATTGGCCAGACAGCAAGGCGTGGATGTGTGTCCGATACCCGGCGCCTGCGCGCTGATCGCCGCCTTGTCGGTGGCGGGCTTACCGACTAGCCGTTTTAGTTTCGAAGGCTTTTTGCCACGCACCGGCTCGGCGCGGCGCAGCTTCTTCGAACACAAGTTAGCTGACTGCTCGACTTGGGCCTTTTACGAATCCAGCCATCGCATCCAGGCTGCCTTGGAAGATATGCTGACGGTATTTCCGGCTGATCATCAAATCGTCGTCGCCCGCGAGATCACCAAATTGCATGAAACGATTGTCGGCGACGAACTGGCCAAGGTGTTGGAGAAAGTGCAGACCGACGAAAACATGCGCAAGGGCGAATTCGTAGTGTTGGTAGCCGGTCGAGAGCCTGGTGAGCAGGACGATGAATTAACCGACGAGCAGCGGCGGATTTTGGGTATATTGCTGGCGGAATGTTCTACCAAAACCGCCGCGGCACTGGCGGCCGAAATTACCGGCCAGCGCAAAAAAACCTTGTATCAGGCGGCGCTGGCGATGCAGGACAAGCAAGGCAGCTAAGTTCCAGCAATCTTCCGCCGCTCAAACCCGGACATCGATACCGTTCGCCGGTACGCTGGCCGACTCCAATAACTTTAAGGCGTTTTGGCCTTGTTGTTCCTGCATCTCCTTGGCTTTTACCAGCATCGCAACTTCGACTTGTTGCGCGGTTTTTTGGGTGGACATTTGTGTCGCCAGTGCGGCGATGGAAGAGACGGAATCAAGCATGACGTGGCCTCGTCGGGTTGGTTTAGGAAAGCAGTCGCCTTACGGCAACGTGCGGGTCTGCTAGGTTATCGAACAGCAAGCCGATAACTTTAGAGTATTTACAAAAATAGCCGCATATCGGCAGTTTCAATAAACTTACCCGCGTCCTGCCGGGTCGTGGGGCGTAAACTATAATGTCCTACGGAGTCGGCTAGACCGGCGCCATTCAGAATCGGGCGGCGTCCAAAACGGTTCCAAATGAATCCGCCTTCCGGCGCGGCGCACGAGATTGCTTCAGCCCCGGAAAACATTGGTATATTTTGCTGAAAACTGCGTTTGGCAGGGTATCCTGAAAGCGTTGCGGCAAACCGATCAAAGAATTTTATGACACATAAAGGCAAGATTCTCGCCGTTGACGACACCCCGGCGTCCTTAAAATTATTAACGGATATTCTGAAGGACGAAGGCTACGAAGTTCGCTCGGCGATCAGTGGGCAATTGGCGTTGAATTCCGCGTTGAAGAATCCACCGGAACTGGTGCTGTTGGACATTCGCATGCCGGAGATGGATGGCTTCGAAGTTTGTCGGCAACTGAAGGCCAACCCGAATACTTGCGATGTGCCGGTCATCTTCGTCAGCGCGATCATGGATACCGACGAAAAAGTGCGCGGCTTTGACTTGGGTGCTGTGGATTTCGTCACCAAGCCCTATCAGCGCGATGAATTGCTGGTTAGGGTGCGTACTCATTTGGAGTTTGACCGCCTGCGCAACCATCTGGAAGAACAGGTGGAAGAGCGAACCCGTAAACTGATGGAAAGCGAGAGAAATTTGCGCGCCGGCATGCTGGATTTCGTGACCGCGATTGCAGCCACTATCGAAGCGCGCGATCCCTACACCGCCGGCCATCAACGCCGCGTCGCCCACCTCGCCACGGCTATCGCCCGCGGCTTGCAATTGCCGGAAGAGCGGATAGAGGGGCTGACGTTGGCGAGCGTGGTACACGATATAGGCAAAATTCGGATCCCCGCCGAAATACTGTGCAAGCCCGGTCGGTTGGACGATTTGGAGTTCAGCCTGATCAAGCGGCACGCCGAAACCGGCTACGACATCCTCAAATCCATCAACTTCCCTTGGCCTATCGCGCAAATCGTCTTGCAACATCACGAACGCCCCAACGGCAGTGGCTACCCGTGTGGCCTTAAAAAAGGTGAGATATTGCTGGAAGCGGAGATTCTGGCAGTTGCCGATGTAGTGGAAGCGATGAAGTCTCATCGTCCTTACCGCGCCGGTTTAGGCCTGGATGCAGCACTGCAGGAGATTTCCGACAATCGCGGTGTGCTGTATAACGCCGAAGTAGTCGAGATTTGTTTAAAGCTTTTTCGGGAACGGGATTATTGCTTGCCCGCTTGAGCGGCTCCTTAGAATTACGCTAAAAATAACTTACCGAAATGACTATTCCCGGCAAACCGTTCGTGCTCGACTGGCCTGGATGTCTGAGCAATTGCCGAGAGCGCAGTCGAAGCATGAACGGTTAAGGGCTATGAAGGCCCGGATTTCCCCGGAGATCCTTCGACAAGCACAGGAAAGCTCCACTAATCCGCGCTAGAAAAGTTACTTAACCCTATCCTTAGGTGTTTTGCAGCGCGTTTAAGGAATACGATGGGACCGTTTGCCCGCGCACACTTACGGGCCGCCAATACACCACAACAGTCTTGTGAGTTCAGCTATGCCAGGTCAGCTTGATTTTCCAAACAATGTCTCTAGGCGGCTGATTGCCGGGGCGGTAATCCTTAACCTGTTGGTTATCGCCACCGTGGGGTTTGCGCTGTATCGCAGCTTCGACAAATATCAACAGCGCGCCGAAATCACGACGCAGAACCTGGCCAAGGTTATCGCGCAAAACTTAGATAGCCTTATCGAAAAGGTCGACTTAGGCGTGTTGGTGGCCGTGGAGGAAATCCAACGGCAACAGGCTTTGGGGAGCGTTGACGCCGAGGCGCTGTCGGTTTTTATGCAGCGCTTACAAGCGCGTTTGCCATGGGTTATCGGACTTAGAGCTACCGACGCGCAAGGTTGGCTAGCCTATGGCGTGGATGTACCAAAAGATAAGCCGCTCAGCATGGCGGATCGGCTCTATTTTTCTAGTTTGCGGGATAATCCGGCGCTTGGCCTATTTATCAACAAACCGGTGATGTCTCATATCAATAAGGTTTGGGTGCTAAATTTTGCGCGCCGCCTTAACCGCGCCGACGGCAGTTTTGCCGGCGTGGTTTTTGCCAATGTTTCACTGGATAACTTGAGTAAAGCGATTTCCAACGTTGATATTGGCAGTCGCGGGGCGATTAACCTGAGAGATGCCGATATGGGCTTGATCGTTCGCTATCCCGCCCATGCCGAGCCCGGCAACATGATTGGCGATAAAACCATTTCGCCGGAATTTCGCCGGATGCTCGCATCCGGACACACCTCGGGTGTGTTCCACACGCCTTTCAGCTTCGACAATACCGCCAGGGTGGTATCTTTTCGCAAACTGGACACCTACCCGTTATGGGTCAGCGTCGGCCTGGCTCGGGACGACTTTCTGGCGGAGTGGTGGAATGAAGTCCTGGAAATGGCCGGACTGGTCCTGCTGTTTGCTTTGATTTCGGCTAGCAGCGCCCGGTTCATCATCGGTGCGTGGCGAAAGCAATTGCAGGTTGCCGCCAAGTTGGCGGCAGAGGAGGAAAAGTTCCATACCGTCGCGGACTACACCTTCGACTGGGAATATTGGGAAGGCGATGATCAGCAGATTTTGTATATGACGCCTTCCAGCTTGCGGGTTACCGGTTATGCGGCCGAGGAGTTTATGGCCGATGCCGGGCTGTTGCCGCGCATCATACATGCCGACGACCGGCACTTAATGACCGATCATCGCCACGATGTCGAGCATTTACGCCTGGCTGAAGTGGATTTCCGGATTGTCCGCCGCGATGGTGAAATACGCTGGATCTCGCATTGTTGCCAGGCCGTGTTCGGGGCGGACAATAACTACCGAGGCCGGCGCATCACTAACCGCGACATTACAGAACGCCATCTATTCGCCACCGAAATCAATCGGCTGGCGCAAGCGGCGGATCAGAATCCGACCGGCATCCAGATTACCGACCTGCAGGGCGTATTGACCTATACCAACCACGCTTATACGCGGATTACCGGGTATACGTTCGGCGAGGCTTACAAAATGACGCCTCGCGCATTATTGTCCAGTGAAATAACTGCCGATACGTACCAAGCCTGCCAGGCACAATTGGCAGCAGGCAAACTATGGAAATCTTCGCTGACCAATCGCCACAAAAACGGCGAGTTGCGCTGGGAACAGATCACCGCCTCACCGATTTACGACGAAGCTTATCAGGTTTGCAATTATCTATATTTACGCACGGACATCACCGAAGCCAAGCAAACGGAAGCGGCCTTATATAAGCTCAATCGCGAATTGCGCGCGATCAGCAATTGCAATCAGGCCTTGCTGCGACATGACAACGAACCAAGCCTGCTCAAAGAAATCTGCCGTATCGTCTGCGATGAAGCCGAATATCGCATGGCTTGGGTCGGCTACTTGGAAAACGGCCCTCCCAAAACAATACGCCCGGTGGCCTGGGCCGGTTTTGAAAACGGCTATCTGGCCGTCACCGATCACAGTGGCGGGGATGCGGCGGGCGCCCACAGTCCCGCAGCGGCGGCTATTTGCAGCGGCGAAAAAGTCTATGTTCAGGATGTCTGCACCGATGCGCTGATGGCTTTGGCTCGAGACGAAGCGTTAGCGCGCGGCTATCGCTCGGTTATTGCCTTGCCTTTGGCCGATCAGAACGCGGATATTTTCGGTGCGCTGACGATTTATTCCGCAGAACCCAATGCGATCACGGCAACGGAGATTCGTTTGCTAGAGGAGCTGGCCGGAGATTTGGCCTTTGGCATTTCCGTGCTCCGCGATAAGGCTGAGCGCTTACGCACGGAAGAGCATTTACGCGACTCGGAGGAGCGCTTGCGGTTGACATTGGAAGCCGCCCAGGTCGGCGTTTGGGACTGGGATGTAAAAAACGACCAATGGTACGCTTCGCCCACCTATTACACGATGCTCGGTTATCCTGTTCGGACCGGCATGGCTGATCGGCGCGCATGGTTCGAAAGCGTTCATCCGGATGATCAAGCGGAAGTCAGCGACAAAATGAGCGGCGTGTTGTCCAGGGATTTCACGGAATATCAATATCAAGCGCGCATGTGCCACGCCGACGGCAGTTATCGTTGGCAGTATGTGCGCGGTTTCGGTATTCAGCGCGATGCGGACGGTAAGGTCATACGCATGTTGGGTATTCGTATGGACATCCATGATCGCAAGCAAAACGAGGAAGAATTACGGCGCTATAAAGAACACCTCGAAGATGAAATCCAGCAACGTACCGCCGACTTGATAATTGCGCGCGATGCGGCGGAAGCGGCCAATAGGGCCAAGAGCGTATTCCTGGCCAATATGAGCCACGAATTGCGTACCCCGCTGAACGCAATTCTTGGATTCTCGAAATTGATGCGGAAAAATCCCCAACTGTCGGACGAGCAAAGGCAAAACCTGGATATTATCAATCGCAGCGGCGAGCATCTGTTGATGTTGATTAACGATGTATTGGAAATGGCTAAAATCGAAGTAGGCCGGCTACACTTGGAAAACGCGCCTTTCGATTTGGGCAATATGGTGCGCGATATTACCGATATGATGAGTGTCCGCGCCGCCGAAAAAGGCCTGAGGTTGTTGGTCGATCAGGCATCGCAGTTTCCGCGTTTCATTGTCGGCGACGAAGCCCGCTTGCGGCAAGTGCTGATTAATCTGGTGGGCAATGCTATTAAATTTACGCAGCAAGGCGGTGTTACCTTGCGCCTAGGCACTCGCAAAAATCGCATTTCGCATCTACAGATTGAGGTCGAAGATTCCGGTGTGGGGATCCCGCTGGCCGATCAGCAACGTATATTCGAACCATTCGTACAGCTAGGCGAGCAAAGGGATAGCCAAGGCACCGGCTTGGGATTGACCATTACCCGCCAGTTTGTAGAATTGATGGGCGGTACGCTTACCTTGGAAAGCCACCCGAATCAAGGCGCTTTATTTAGAATAGATCTGCCGCTCGCGGAGGTGAATCAGGCGGATATTACCGACCGCAGTGTCGACAAAGCGGAAGCCGGTGCCGTCATCGGCTTAGTGGAAGGGCAAAGCGACTACCGCATATTAATCGTTGAAGATCAGCTCGAAAATCAGTTATTGCTAGCAAAATTGATGGAATCGGTCGGATTCTCCTGCAAAGTGGCCGGCAACGGCGCGGAGGGCATAGCGCTATTTCAAACATGGCAACCGCAATTTATCTGGATGGATAGGCAAATGCCGGTAATGGATGGTTTGGAAGCCACGAAAAGAATTCGGGAGTTGCCTGGCGGGCAGGAGGTCGTCATTGTTGCCGTCACCGCCTCGGCATTCCTGGAGCAGCGCGGCGAGCTTCTGGAAGCCGGTATGAACGATTTTGTGCGCAAGCCTTATCGCTTCAACGAAATCTACGAATGTCTGGCCAAGCACTTGGGGGTGCGTTATGTTTACGAGGGTGTTCCAGAACAAACCCCACCAATCGCGCCATTAACGCCGAACATGTTAGCCGGCTTGCCGGCATCGGCTCGGGAGGAATTGAAAAATGCTCTGGAAAGTCTGGAGCCGGAACGTATAGCAAATGCCATAGTTCTGGCAACTCCGCAGGATCCTCAATTGCGCAAAACCCTGGCCTATCTGGCTGATAACTTTGACTATCCGGCCATTCTGAGGGCTTTGCCTAGCTGATTTTATCGTTCGCCGTTTTGAGTTGCACTGTTCCGGCACGTACGATTTGGCGACCGCCAAACCGATACTACGTCCGGCGTGCTGACTGGTATTCGCTTGGATCGATGGCGATGCTGAATGCTTTTAATTTCAGGCTGTCGAACGGCCAATTCAGTTGCTTTTGGCTTGGGGCATGCCACAACACCGGAATCAACAAACCATACGCCCCCTGCCATTGCTCATTGTCCATAATGTCCCGGCTGGTAAAATCCAGCCCGGCGGCTACCAATAACGCTTCCGCCTCTTCGCACAAATGGCAGCCTTCGGTGCCGAACAGGATAAAATCGGCCACGGTTGAATCGATCAATGATTCAAATGCGCAGCCAACCAACGTTCGGCTACTTCGATCTTCAGGCCTTTGCGCCGCGCGTAGTCCTCTAACTGATCCTGATCGATCTTGCCGACGTTGAAATACTGCGAATCAGGATGCGAGAAATACCAGCCGCTGACCGCTGCGGTCGGATACATCGCAAAGTTTTCGGTCAGTTCGATCGTGGTGTTTTCGGTGACGTTCAGCAACTCGAACAACTTGGCTTTTTCGGTGTGGTCCGGGCAGGCTGGATAGCCTGGCGCTGGACGGATGCCTTGATACGCTTCCTCGATTAGGGCATGGTTGTCGTGTTGTTCATCTTCGGCATAGCCCCAGTAATCGCGGCGTACAGCTTGGTGCATATATTCCGCAAACGCTTCTGCCAAGCGATCCGCCAGCGCCTTCAGCATGATGGAACTGTAGTCGTCGTGGTCTTTTTCGAATTCCGCTAACTTGGTTTCGATACCGATACCGGAAGTTACCGCGAATCCCCCGAGATAATCGGCAATGCCGCTACCGACCGGGGCGATGAAGTCGGACAAACAGTAGTTGGGCCGGCCCGGCGCCTTGACGTTTTGCTGACGCAAATGATGCAGCTTTTCGCGTTGTTGGCTGCGACTGTCATCGGTGTACAGTACGATGTCGTCGCCGTCGCTGTTGGCTGGGAAGAAACCGATGACGGCCTTGGCTGTCAGCCATTGTTCGCGAATCAAGTGTTTCAACATCTCTTGCGCATCTTCGAACAATTTAGTCGCTTCGACGCCCACCACATGGTCGCTAAGAATGGCCGGATAGCTGCCGGACAATTCCCACGTTTGGAAGAACGGCGTCCAGTCGATATACCAAACCAGCGTATCCAGCGGGAAATTATCGATGACTTTAGTGCCGAGGAATTTAGGCTTAACCGGCTGATGGCTGGCGTAATCGAATTTGTTAAGCCGGGCTTTTTCCAGATTATGCTGCGGATTCTTGGCGTGCCGCCCCTTGTGGCGTTCACGTACCACTTCATACTCGGCGCGTGTTTTTTCCACGAAATCGGCTTTCAAATCGTCGCTAAGCAGGGCGCTAACCACGCCGACACTGCGCGACGCATCCGTAACATAAACGGTCGGCGATTGATAGTGTGGTTCGATTTTCACGGCGGTATGGGCGCGCGAAGTCGTCGCACCGCCTATCATCAATGGGATAGTAAACCCTTGGCGTTGCATTTCCTTGGCGACATGCACCATTTCATCCAGCGACGGCGTGATCAGGCCGCTGAGACCGATCACATCGACGTTTTGCTCACGGGCGGTTTTCAAAATCGTCTCGGCCGGCACCATCACGCCCAAATCGATGACTTCATAGTTGTTGCATTGCAACACCACGCCGACGATGTTTTTGCCGATGTCATGCACGTCACCCTTGACGGTGGCCATCAGCACTTTGCCGTTGGTTTGCCGCTCGCTGCCGTCTATTTCGGCGTCCATGAACGGCATCAGATAGGCCACGGCTTTTTTCATGACCCGCGCCGATTTCACCACTTGCGGCAGGAACATTTTGCCTTCGCCGAACAAGTCGCCGACCACGTTCATACCGTCCATCAACGGCCCTTCGATGACGTGCAGCGGTTTTTCCGCTTCCAGCCGCGCTGCTTCAGTGTCTTCTTCGATGTAATCGGCAATGCCTTTCACTAACGCATGTTCCAGGCGTTTAGTGACCGGCCATTCCCGCCATTCCAAGGTTTCCTGTTTCGCTGTCTGGCCGCTACCACGATATTTCTCGGCGATTTCCAGCAGCTTTTCGGTGCCTTCCGGGGTGCGATTCAAAATCACGTCTTCGACGGCATTGCGCAGTTCTTCCGGGATATCGGCGTAAATCGCCAACTGCCCGGCGTTGACGATACCCATGTCCATGCCGGCATGTACGGCGTGGTACAGAAATACCGCGTGGATCGCTTCGCGCACCGGATTGTTGCCGCGGAACGAGAACGACACGTTCGATACGCCTCCGGAAATTAAAGCGTGCGGCAGAGTCTGCTTGATGATGCGGGTGGCTTCGATGAAATCGACGCCATAGTTGTTGTGCTCTTCGATGCCGGTGGCAACCGCGAAAATGTTGGGGTCGAAGATGATGTCTTCCGGCGGGAAGCCGACCTGTTCGGTGAGTATCTTATAGGCGCGGGTGCAGATTTCCACTTTGCGCGCCATCGTATCCGCTTGGCCCTGTTCGTCGAACGCCATCACGATCACAGCCGCTCCATAGCGGCGCACCAGCTTGGCGTGTTCGATAAATTTTTCTTCGCCTTCCTTGATCGAGATCGAGTTGACGACGCCCTTGCCCTGGATGCATTTCAGGCCGGCTTCCAGAATCTCCCATTTCGAAGAGTCCAGCATGATCGGTACTTTGGCAATATCCGGCTCGGCCGCCAACAGATTCAAAAAGCGCACCATCGCGGCTTTAGAATCCAGCATGCCTTCGTCCATGTTGATGTCGATAATCTGCGCGCCGTTTTCGACCTGTTGCTTGGCAACTTCCAGGGCTTCTTCGTAACGTTCTTCGACGATCATTTTCTTGAAGATCGCCGAACCGGTAACGTTGGTACGTTCGCCGACGTTCACGAACAGCGTTTCCGGACCGATGCTCATCGCTTCCAGGCCGGCCAGGTGGCAGCGTTTTTCCAACTCGGGAATCTTACGCGGCTGATATTTTTCCAGCGCGGCAACGATGGCGCGTATCGTGTCCGGCGAGGTGCCGCAGCAACCGCCGATGATATTCAAATAGCCGCTCGCCGCCCAGTCTGCCAGCTCGGCGGCCATCATTTCCGGCGTTTCGTCGTATTCGCCAAATTCGTTGGGCAGGCCAGCGTTCGGGTGGGCGGAAACGTAGGTGTCGGCGATATTGGAAAGTTCTTCGATGTATTGGCGCAGTTCCTGCGCACCGAGCGCGCAGTTGAAGCCGATCGAGATGGGTTGCACGTGTTTCAACGAATACCAGAATGCGGCGGCGGTCTGGCCGGATAGCGTACGGCCGGAGGCGTCGGTAATCGTGCCGGAGATCATCACCGGCAGTTTGTAACCTAGTTTGTCGAAAGTCTGTTCGACCGCGAAAATCGCCGCTTTGGCGTTCAGCGTATCGAACACCGTTTCGATCAGGATGATGTCGGCTCCACCGTCGATTAAGCCCTGAGTGGCTTCGCTGTAGGCGCTTACCAAATCATCGAACGTGATGTTACGGAAGCCGGGATCGTTGACATCCGGCGACATTGATGACGTGCGATTGGTGGGGCCCAAGACGCCGGCGACAAAACGCGGCTTGTCCGGCGTTAACGCGCTGACTTCGTTGGCCGCCTGTTTAGCGACGCGGGCCGAAGCTACGTTGATCTCGTAAGCAAGGTCTTCCATCCGATAATCGGCCATCGCGATACGGGTGGAATTGAAGGTATTGGTTTCCAGAATATCCGAGCCGGCATCCAGATAGGCGCGATGAATCGCCTTGATTACCTCGGGCTGGGTAATCGATAATAAATCGTTGTTGCCCTTAAGATCGACAGGCCAGTCGGCAAAGCGTACGCCGCGATAATCCTTCTCCTCCAGTTTGTAGCTCTGAATCATGGTGCCCATCGCACCGTCCAGAAACAAAATCCGTTGAGATAATAACTGGTGTAATCTTTGTGTGCTGTTCATACTGCCTGAGGGTCGTAAGGGTGAATATCGGTGGGCTAGTCCGCTTTATTATCAAACCAAATTTTGAGGGAAATCATGTCTAAACCCAGTCTATTGCATGTCATAAAAAGCGTGTTTGCCGCCGTGATCGGCGTGCAAAGCAATAAGAATAGAGAGGTTGATTTTCAGCACGGCTCTTTGCCTGCCTATATTGTCGTCGGGCTGATTGCGACTGTGCTGTTTATTTTAACGATAGTCAGCATCGTATCCGCAGTTACCGGCGGCTGAGGAATTTCGACGGTAACGAAGCCCAAGCGGCCTTGGGCTTCGGAGCCAGCCAAGTTGGTTAGTTGCTGGAGGTTTTGAAGCTGTTTTTGATGCTGACAAACAACTCTTTGATACCGCTGAACAGGTTGGCTGGTGTCAACGCTTGTTTCAAAATAAACTGACAGCGAATCAGAGCGACAGCCAACACACCGGCAAACGGCGGTAGTAATTCGAAGAAAACCGGCATGAACCAGCCGCCGGCGCCTTCCTGGGTTTTTCTATCGCCGACGCTGGTCAAGTCGCGATCATATTCGCCGCCGACATCTTTACCGTCTAAGCCGTCGATGATCATAATGTTGATGTTGTAGAACAACACCTGAATGACCAAGAACACTATGGCACAGCCGGCAACCCACATCAGCACATTACCCGTTTTGGCTTTTATCAGGGTTTGATATACCCAGATTGCCGTCAAAATCATTATTACGCCACCAATCATCTCTATTCCCCTTGTTGAAACTGTTTTTATAATTCTCAAAATTCAGGTTGAGAAAGCATACTACCATAATCCACCTGGATGGCAATTGCGGTCGGATGTTTCCGCGATAGCCATGAATCGCTTGACTTTGAAGGTGGCTAAAGTAACATATGAAGCTCGACCGCCAAAGACATGGCAAATTTTATAACAACTAACTAAAGGTAGGAGGCACCCATGGGAGCGATCTTAGATTTAACAGAAATGCTGAAAGAACCGTCGGGCATGATTGGAGCGGTAGTTATCATCGCTGCAGGATACTTCTTTGTAAAATGGGTTTTTGCTGAGCCTAAAGACGAAGAGTAAGCTACACCCCCTCGCTTACAAAGCTTTTCTGGAAAAAGCGGCTACGGATAGATCCCGTAGCCGCTTTTTTTTTGCCTGACGCATACCATTTTCAAATCCCTTATAATCTGTGGACTTTTAGCCTGCCGACCCGCCATGTACAAACTGTTAGTTCAGAAAGTCAATGCTCTTTATTCTAAAAAAGTACCCGCTACCGGCGTAGGCCTTTTCAGGCTTTTGTTTGGGGTGGTGACACTACAGGAAGTTTTTTTTCTGCTGTATTTCAACCATTTGATATTCGACCCCATCCCATTCATGGATGTCGAATTTCCGATGATTCCGTTCTTCCTTTGGCTATGGGCCGCGGTGGCGTTTTGTCTGGCCATCGGTTACCGCTGCCAGGCGGCCAGTGTTGCTAACTACATTTTTTGGCTGCTATTCGTTAATTTCACGCCTATGCAGCGCGATTTCGACGGCGGCTTCGATTTGTTCATGATTGGCGCCAATTTCTTTCTGATCTTCATGCCTATGGACCAAGCCTTTTCTATTGATGGCCTTAGGAAAAAATTTCTGCGCCCCTTCACGCATTATTCTCAATACCAAGCTCCGGAAGTGTCTGCACTGACTTATTATCTACCGGTCGCGATTTGTCTGGGCTTTTTGTATTTCGATTCCGCGATACACAAGATGTTTGCCGAGCATTGGCGCAACGGCTTGGGTGCTTGGTTGCCGTCTTCGATTCCGTATTACATGTCCGCGCTGGATTTGTCCTGGCTGCTGAATATCGAGATTTTGCAAAAAATCATCGGCTACACCATCATCGCATTCCAGTTTACTTTCCTGTTGTTTTTTCATCGCCGCCAGTTCAGATGGCTGTACTTTCTGATCGGGATTTCCTTGCATTTGGGCATTACCCTGTCCTTCAATATTTACCCGTTCGGAATGGGAATGCTGATTTTCTACGCATTGGTGATGCCATTTGCCTGGTATAGAAAAATCGGGGTACTTCTACGGATCAAACAACCACTATTAACGGTGTTTTACGACCAACAATGCCCATTGTGCAATCGTACGGTTTTGACACTGAATCATTTCGACATTTTGCACGGTGTTGATTTCAAGCCCGCACAAGTGTTTGCAATCGATTATCCAGCTCTAGCCGAATTGGGCGAAAAGCAACTGCTGACCGATTTGTACGCGGTGGATGGCGATGGACTGGTTTATTCCGGCGTTGATACTTACGCGCAAATTTTAATCTCGATGCGCTACACCGCGATGATAGGTTGGGCCATGAAACTGCCGCTGCTTTATCAGTGGATATGCGGGCGCTACCGGGCGATTGCCGATTCGCGCACGCGATTGGCATGCGATGTGAGCTGTCTGCCGGCATCAGCTGAAAACCTGCCGCCGAGTTTGTACGAGCGAATTTTCGAAGCGGAGCATGCCTTACCGGCCAGAAGTCGCGTACACAAAATCAGCAAAGTGTTGCTGGTGTTGATCTTGTTTCAGTTCAACAGCAGCTTTCACTATGGTTTGCTGTACCGCCTGCATGTCGATACCCGCCAGTCGCCGATAACCAGCATGCTGGCGGATATGAGCAACGCGGTCTTAATGATGTCTCACACGTTTTTGGGCATCACCCCCCACGCGCTGTATCTTCACGACCATTTCGAAGGCTATGACCGTTTACTGGCTATTACCTATTTGGATGCCAACGGCGAAGAGCAATGGTTACCGTTTGTTAATCGGCAAGGCCGCCTGTTGGCGCCGAATTGGGGGCGGGTGCATTCCATGTGGGCCAACATTGCGGTAACCCCAAATATCGACGAGCTCCGCTTGAAAAAATTCATCATGAAAGTCACGGCGTTCTGGGGAAAAAAAAGTGGTTTAGAGCTCGATAGCACGCAATTTATCGTCAAAATGAAGAGAATTCGAGCACCGTTTGTGTGGGAAAAAGATCTCAGGAACAGCAACTTGGCCGGAGAATGGCAAGCAATAGGCTCCGCACAATGGACTGGAAAGGACATAAAGATCAACCTGCCGAAAGACATCGATATTTTGTAAACATCTAGGGTATTGCATACTCGGTTTTGTCATGCTATAAATTTTGCGTGCTTGAATTTGAGTACACACAAAAATAAAAACCTTTAAATCGGAGGATGTTATGAAAAAAGTATTTTCTGTCTTGGCTATGGTAATGATGATTGTAAGCTTGAGCGGTTGCATGGACGACCCAGACCAAGGCAACCCAAAACCAAAAGGCTATGGCTCACCTAACCAACAAGGTTCAGGGGTTAAATAATCCTAGCCCTGGCAGGATATTCCTTCCTGAGTAAGGCCCACCCTGTGGGCCTTATATCCCGATTTCTTTTCCTCCAAACAGATTTAGTTTGCGCCAAACTGGTTCGGCATGTTTAAATCTCGCTGTGCTTAATTTTTTGTTTAGATTCAGCACACGCAAAAATATAAAAAACTTTTATTTGGAGGATGTTATGAAAAAAGTATTATCTCTTTTAGCTATGACCCTGATGATTGCTGGCCTGAGCGGTTGCATGGACGATCCAGATGCATCAAAACAAAAAGTTTCTAGCTCTACTTCTGTAGCGCTTTAATCTTTAAGCTTGAAGAAAAAGGCCCGCGAATGCGGGCCTTTTTTTTGCAGCTTAAATTTTAGCTCCCCAATTCGAATTACCCTGCTATTCGTTCTGCATCGATTTGCAACATCGCTTTATTAATCCAGGCTTCGGCCTCTGCGTTAATATCCTTCGATTTTTTATCAATGCTACTGATAACCGGCCCAATTTTGACCTTAATCACGCCCGGATATTTCAAAAAACTGTTACGCGGCCAATATTCTCCTGCATTGTGCGCCAGCGGAATCACCGGAAAACCGGATTTTTGCGCCAGCATTGCACCGCCCGCATTAAATTTTTTATGCGCTCCCGGCGCCACTCGGGTTCCCTCCGGAAACACCACCACGAACAAACCTTCCTGCAAACGCTGAATCCCTTGATCGATCAACATTTTTAGCGCTTCTTTCTGATTTTGCCGATCTATCGCGATGGGTTTTAATGTCGCCAGCGCCCAGCCGCCAAACGGGATTTGCAGCAACGATTTTTTCAAAACCGCGGTTTGCGGGAAAATAAATTGCCGCAAAGCCACCGTTTCCCAGGCCGACTGATGTTTGCTGAGAATAATCGCCGCGCTATCGCGAGGAATGTTTTCCAGCCCTTCCACTTCATAACTTAGCCCGCAACATAACTTCAGCATAAACAGCAGGCAATTGATCCAAACATCGGCGATTTTATAGCGCATCGGAAACGGCAGAAAAAATCCGCCCAAAATCGCCACCCCGACAATCAGTGTCGAGAATACTATGTAAATGAACAACAATGTAGAGCCCAAATAGACTCTAAAATCAGCTTGTCGAGACGATGTGCGTGGCTGCGTCATAAAGATTATCGAAAATAGGAACGTTACGTTGTGGATTATTAAGGGCAGTTTTTTCGCCTTTCCCGGTTTTGACCAGAATAGGTTTGGCACCGGCCGATTCCGCGGCCTGAATATCGCGCAAGGAGTCGCCAATCGCATAAGTCCGGCTCAAATCAGCTTGCGTATCGGCGGCAAAGCGTCGAAACAGTCCGTCCAGAGGTTTGCGGCAGTCACAAGTGTCGTTTGGGCCGTGAGGGCAAAAATAAATGGCTTCTATGTGTCCGTCGGCCTGGGACGCCAATTGCCGCATTTTGGCATGTATCGCCGCCAGCGTTGCCAAATCGAATAAGCCCCTGGCAATCCCCGACTGATTCGTAATCACCACGACTTTGTAGCCATGTCGATTTAACAGCGCAATGGCTTCCAGGCTGCCGGCCAGCGGCAGCCATTCTTCCGGTGATTTGATAAAATCGTCGGAATCGACATTGATGGTGCCGTCCCGATCCAGAATAACGTAACGCTCGGTCACGATTGCAGTTTGGAAATATCGGCGATTTTCAGGAATTGATTGGACAATTTGGCCAGCAATGCCAAACGACTGTTGCGTAAAACTTCGTCGTCGGTATTCACCATCACATTATCGAAAAACGCATCGACGCTATCGCGTAACTGCGCCAGCCGGCTCAGGGCCAGCGGATAATTCTGTTCGGCCAACAACGGCAAAATGTCGGCTTCCGATTGCTCGGCGGCTGCCAACAAGTTTTTCTCGGCGGCTTCTACCAAAGTACCAATGCTCTCCGTAGGCGCTTGATCCGATTTTTTCAGGATGTTGATAATACGTTTGTTCGCCGCCGCCAGACTTTCCGCTTCCGGCAAGGCTCTAAAACCTTGCACAGCGCGAATACGCAGCATGAAATCCAACGGACTAGTCGGATTAACCGCCAATACCGCTTCGAACTCGTGGCTGGTATAGCCTTGATCCAGACAATAGCCTTTTAGACGGTCAAACAGAAAACCTATCACTTTTTGCCGGATTTCGGCTTTATTAAAGTCGTGACTGAACTGATCCAGCGCAGCATCCAGCAGTTCGACGACATCCAATGCAATACCGTTTTCGATCAGCACCCGCAAAATGCCCAGCGTGGCTCGACGCAAGGCGTATGGGTCTTTGTCGCCGGTTGGAATCAAGCCTGCGCTGAAAATACCGGCCAGGGTGTCGATTTTTTCCGCCAGCGCCAACGCCTGGCCGATTTGACCGCTCGGTGTCGCGCCGCCGGACTGCTTGGGGTAATAATGTTCTTCCAAGGCTAAAGCCACGTCGGCATGTTCGCCGTCCGCAGCGGCGTAATAACGACCCATCGTGCCTTGCAGATTGGCGAATTCGCCGACCATATTGGTCATCAAATCGGTTTTGGCCAACAGTGCGGCTCGTCTTGCAAGCTCCACTTCGGCGCCCAATTTTTCGGCAACCAAAGCCGCAAGCTTGGCTACACGCTCGGTTTTATCGAACAAGGTACCCAGGTCTTTTTGGAAGACGATGCTTTTCAAGCTGTCGACCCGATCAGCCAGCGATTGTTTTCTATCCTGTTTCCAGAAAAACTCCGCGTCGACCAGACGTGGCAACACCACGCGCTCATTGCCTTGCCGGATGGAATCGGGGTTGGAGCTTTCGATATTGGCGAAGGTAATGAAATGCGGCAGCAATCGGCCTGCAGCATTTTTAACCGGAAAATATTTCTGGTTGGCCTGCATGGTGGTGATCAACACCTCCTGCGGCAATTCCAGAAAACGCGCATCGAAATTACCCACGACCGGCACCGGCCATTCGTTTAATGCCGCCACTTCTTCCAGCAAATCGTCTTCGATATGGGCAATACCGCCAACATTGCTGGCCGCTTGATTGGCAGCATCGCGGATGATGGTCATGCGTTCTTCGAAATCGGCCAGCACCTTGCCATGCTGTTTGAGGATGTCCAGATATTCGTGTGGACTACCGATGCTCAAATCCAGTGGTGAATGAAAGCGGTGACCACGGGTGACGCGGCCGGTCGTGCGGCCGAGAATATCGGTAATCAGAATTTCAGAACCCAACAGCAAAACCGCCCAATGTACCGGCCGGGCAAATTCGGCATCGAAACTTCCCCAGCGCATACGTTTAGCAATCGGTAAATTGGCCAGACTTTTGCGGATAATGTCAGGGATCAACTCGGCAGTGGCTTGGCCTTTCACCGCTTGTTTGAAGATCAACCATGAACCCTTGTCGGTTTCCAGCTTCTCCAAATCCTCAAAAGACGCACCGCAACTGGCGGCAAAACCCAGCGCGGCCTTGCTAGGTGAACCGTCGGGACCGTAAGCCGCCTGAATGGCCGGACCGCGCTTTTCAACAACTTTATCAGCCTGAAAGGTTTGCAGATCGTCTATCAATACCGCCAAGCGGCGCGGCGTAGCATAGGCACGGCCTTGGCCGTAGCTCAAACCGGCCTCTTGCAAGCCGGCCAAAATATTGTCCAGCAAGGCCTGACTGAGTTTTTTTAAGGACTTCGGCGGTAACTCCTCGCAGCCCAGTTCGAACAATAAATGATTGGTCTCGGTCATGTCACGCTCCCTGTCTGGCGAGAATCGGAAAGCCTAGCGCTTCCCGGCGGTTGTAATAGGCTTCGGCGACCGACTTGGCCATGTTGCGTACCCGTAAGATGTAGCGTTGCCGCTCGGTAACTGAAATGGCGTGGCGAGCATCGAGTAGATTAAAGGAGTGGGAGGCTTTTAAGACCATTTCGTAAGCCGGCAGCGGCAGGTTTTTCTCCAGCAGCATCAGGCATTCACGCTCGTAGGTATCGAAGCATTGGAACAAGAATTCGACATTGGCGTGCTCGAAGTTGAACTCGGACATCTCGACTTCGTTTTGGTGGAACACGTCGCCATAGGTGACCACGCCTTGCGGACCGCGGGTCCAGACCAAATCGTAGACGCTTTCGACGCCTTGTAGATACATCGCAATCCGTTCCAGGCCGTAAGTAATTTCACCGCTTACCGGCCGACATTCCAGGCCGCCGACTTGTTGAAAGTAGGTAAATTGGGTGACTTCCATGCCGTTCAACCACACTTCCCAACCCAAGCCCCAAGCACCTAGCGTTGGCGACTCCCAGTTGTCTTCCACAAAACGGATGTCGTGTTCCAGCAAATCCAGGCCCAGATGCCGCAATGATCCCAGGTACAACTCCTGAATATTGTCCGGCGACGGCTTCATGATTACCTGAAACTGATAATAATGCTGCAAGCGGTTGGGATTTTCCCCGAAACGGCCGTCTGTCGGGCGCCGCGAAGGTTGCACGTAAGCGCTGTTCCAAGGCTCCGGACCGATGGCGCGCAAGAAAGTGGCTGGGTGGAAAGTGCCGGCACCGACTTCCTGATCCAAAGGCTGCAACAACACACAACCCTGATTCGACCAGTATTCCTGTAAGGTCAGAATCAGGCCCTGAAAAGTAGAGACATCGTTTTTGCTAATCGACACGTCGGGAGCCACTTGATAGATAAAAAATGAGTTTATTGTACCTGAAAAGTACTCGCTAGACAGGCGCCAAGGGGGCTTTAAAGAATCCCGCTCAAGCCTGCTAACATCGCTCCAGGCAAGCGGAATCTGTGCGCTCTGGATCCCCACTAGCGTCCTCACAAGCCGGAATGCCATACCGACTTACTCAACCGCCAATAATAGTAGTTTTCCGTTGCAAGACATTCAGCCAATATTCCTTCTCCGCCAATAACCGGTTAAGATCAGCCCCAGAAAATAATAACTATAAAAAAATAAGAGGGTGGATTATGCAAAACCCCAGCCGGAATCTTCCGGGTTACAGGCCGCTAAAACGCCTGCGTACTGCACTGGCTATTGCCCAAGGCGCCGGACTGTTGTCGACCTTGTTGCAAGAGCTGGAAATCACCGTCTCGCACGACCAGACCAAGCGAGTCACTTACATGACCGGCTTGTACTCGCGCATTCATCGCGAAATGTTTAGCGATTGGAAGGAGCAGCCCACCGTCACCCACCGCCCCGGCACGATGCCGGATGCCGATAAACGCAAACAGTTTCGCGTCGCCATTGAGCGCTTGGTGTTGGATGGGGACAGCAATGCCGATACGGCGATTTTCGATAACAATGGCTTTGTGATTCATAGCGAGGACATCGCCGAGCGACTGGCCAGCTTTTATCATTCCTTACGGATCATTCGGCCTTATGGCTACGGCAATCGGATGACGCTGGATTTTTTCATTACCGCGCTGGGTAACCTGCCGGCCTTCAAGGCCGTCTACGAACAAGGCATCGATTTTCGCCGCCTAACTGCCGAAGACGCTTTGGTGCTGCACGATCATAATAGTCAACACCGGGCGCTGAGCCGCGCCTTTACGCACGCCCTTGATCCCAGGCGGATTAAAAGCCTGCACAACCAAGCCAACCGCTACGGCAAATGGCCGGAGAACAAACGCTTTCTATTAGGGATTCCGTTTCTGTCGCATACCACCAGCGACGGCATCGAATGCCTGATCACCGTGACGGGCGGTTTGGTGCCGCTAAGTAGCATTAGCGCCGAACAACTGATCGCCGGCCAGCATTTTGCCGACAACCCTTTGAGCGTGTCCGAGCACATCATCGGCTATTTGCCGGGCACCGAAGATTTGCGCGCCCCCGGCAAATTCGAGATCGATGCCATCCCGATTCGTGAAGACGGCGTTGCGCCGCTGTTTTGCTTGGACGTGAATATGCTCACCGGCTTGCGCTCCCCCAGCCAAGCCGAATTGATGGATTTACTGAAGCAGTGCGCCGGCGAGCAAGCCAATCTATTTTTATTGGCGGACAACGAAGCCTTAAAACAAAAAATGCTGGTCGCCGCCCGTAACGAAGTGCGCTTACGGCGCACCGTGGAAATTGCCTACGAGCGTTTAGCCAAGATCACCCGCATTTTGATCGCGGCCAGGGACGCGATTTTTGCCGGTAAAACCCCGGTGGACCAACCGCATTTTCTGATGAGCATGGGCGGCGCCGGTGCAGGCAAAACAGCGGTCGAGGAAATCGCCACGGCGCTGTGCGGCGACAATTTTGTGATCGCCTCCCTGGACGAATTTAGAAAGCTCAGCGATTTGTACCGCTTGCTGACCGCCGCCAATCACCATAGCGACGACTACGTGTACGTCGAACCGTTCGCCAACCGGCTGCGCGACCTGGTAGCGCAACGGGCGCGCGAACAGCGGATCAATATTCTGTACGACGGCACCGGCATTCCCTATCATCCGCGCTATTCGACCGCCATCAAACACTTCCAGGCCGCCGGCTTTCGCACCCAGATTGCCGCCGTCGATGCATTTCTGGTGAAGCCGGTCGGGCGGGAACTGGAGTTATCGCGCTCCGGCGTGATCGGCAGTGTCAAATCGCGCTTTGAAGCGACAGGTCGCGCCTTGCCCTGGGTGGTCACCATCGATAAACACATTCGTTCGCCGCAAGAGTTTCTAAATGCCCTTGAAGACACAGCGCTGGCAAAAATTTCGCTGTTTGCCAACGATGGTGAGCGGGATAAGCATTATTTGGTGGCGGAAAGTGTCTTGCTTAGCGATGCCGAACTGGAGCAATTGCAACAGCAACAGTTGGCCGGCCACTTGGTCGGGCATCTACTTGAGTTTATCCGCCGGCATCCAGATTCGGTATTGAAAAGCCTGGCCGGCGATTGCGAAACCCGATTGACCGCGCTGATCGCCCGGAACCCGGACTTGAGCGAAGACAACGTCGGCTATTTAATCTACAAAGGCAGCGAAGGCAACCGGGTATTACTGGTTTACCATCTGCGGCGCTTGATCGATTTTGTGGAAAAACGCCAGCTCAACCCCAACGCCTCCGGCGAGGACGGCCTGCTTCACAAACCGGTGGCGCTGGCGTTTCATGTCGATCCGAATGCGAAAGACGCTTGGATTACCCGTTTGCAGGGGACGCTGGAATAATTTAATCCGTGGTTACTGCCCTTTTGGGAGGGTTGTGAGTCAATTTCTGAGTCTATAGAATAAGGCATCGAATTTAAAATCATGAGAGCCTTGCAATGAAATCGTTCCTTTTAAGCAAATCGTTTGTAGCTGCCGGAGTATTGCTGATATCCAGCACCCAAGTTTTTGCGTCACCCATAAGCCTGGGTTTTACGCGTGTTACCAGTAATAGTAGCCAAAACGTGGCGAGCCAATTAAGCGTTGAGGTATTCAATCAAGCCGATGCTTTTTCAATTTTGAATCAGAGTATCGGCGCCAATGACGTGATATTCACCTTTAAAAATGCGGTTGGCACTGCTTCCAATATTGCCGAAATCTATTTTGATGACAGCAATTTTCTGCTGTCTCAATATGCTCCTTTTCTACAGCTTGGTGGCACTACCGATTTCGGAAATACCTTGAACCCAAGTGATCTGCCAGCCGGCAACACACTGGCTAACCCTTTTGTTGCAACTTCCGGTTTTGGTGCCGATGTTAATCCAGGCAATCCCAATAAAGGGATCAACGCCAGTAACGATTTGTTGGGTATTCGCATAGCCTTGCAGACTGGCGTTAGCTTTTTGGACCTTGGGCGCGGTTTGCAAGACGACTTGTTGCGTATCGGCTTACATGTCAGATCAATTGGTGCGGATGGAAAAAGCGATTCTTTTGTTAGCAGCGGTGATACGGCTGGTGGCGGCGGCTTAGGTTCTCCGGTTCCCCTGCCTGCAGCGGCCTGGATGTTCTTGAGCGGTTTGGTTGGCTTTTTGGGCTTGCAACGCCGTCGGACTTCAGTTTAATTCCGATCACGGAATATCCGGCGAATAGCAGGCGCTTATCGGCTACCCGCCTTTTGCCATTTATCGCTTGACTAAGAATATCCCTCGCTCCAGACGGAACGAGGGATTTTTTTTTGCGCCAAAAAATCTGTTCTGTCTACGTTATGCGGAACAACCGGCAGTTAGATTTGCCGTTAGCCTATTTGCTTGCTACATTTCCAGCACTGATTACATCCCATAGCCCGATGGAGGCCTGGATGCGGAAACCTCACTTGTTCGATGCCCGCCGGCTGGGCGGCATTACCGCCGTGCTGTTGGCTTTATCGACTCAAGGCGCCGCGGCGCCTAGCGACGATCCCGATATTCTGGCCCGACGCGGCCAACAACATCCAGTCCCTACCGGGCCGGCCACAGCGCCAACACTGACACTAAGCAAGCCGGCTGGCGGTTGGACCAGCGGTCTGCAGATCACGGTAGCCGGCACCTGTTCCGACCCAGCCGCCGATCCGATAGTCGTCAATATCAACGGCGTCCGTTACTACGTGCGCAATGCCAATGGCAGTTTCTCCCGCGCTTTTCCGGCCGCCAAGGGCAAAAATACCGTCATCGCCGAATGCGCCAACAGCGCCGGCGTCGCCAAAGCCTCAACTACCGTCGATGCGGTGATTGCTTCGATAGGCCTGAAAGTGGTGTTGACCAGCGACAGCGACGGTGTCTACACCGATTTGCATATCTACGAGCCGGACAACAGCCATGTGTATTGGGCCGACACTAATTCCAACAGCGGCGGTATCTTTTTCCTAAACCAAAACGGCGACAACTTCGACCAGGCCGGCTACGGCCCCTATTTATATGTACATCCGGCCCCGCCGCTCGGTGTGTTCCGCATCGACACCAACTACTGGCCGGGCGGCGCAGTGCAACATACGCTGGCAAATCTCGACATCATCCTTGACGAAGGCTTACCCAGCGAAAGTCGGCGCCGCGTGCAAAAACCGCTAGCCCGACCCGGCGAAACCAAAACCCTGGCTTATGTGGTGATCCAAGGCAACCGCCAGCCGGCGAAAATCTATGTGCCGGGGCAGGATGCCGAGCGAGACATGCCGATAGAAGTAAAGGAATACATCAAACACGAGCCCAAGCGCGAAGGCGAAGCAGAGGACAGTGCGGAAGAATTGGGCTACCTGCCGCCGCAAGACGCCGACGCGCTACGCCAAGTCGTCACCGATGTTGCCCTGCTACAAGCCCGTAAACTCAGCCCACTCTGGGAACCCAAACAGCGCGATTGCGCCGGTCTGGTACGTTTTGCTTACCGCACCGCTTTGGAACCGCGCGACGCCAAACGCACCGCCAAGCTTGGGGTACCAGCCAAGCTGATGCTGCCGCCCTTGTCCGAACAGGCCCGTAAAGCCATCCCCGACTATCCGCAAATCTGGCAAACCGGTCTCAACAACGGTCAAGCGCGCTACGGCCATTTTGCCGACGCTGAAACTCTAATCGGCTACAACTTTCGCTTGAAATCCCGCGATCTGGCAACAGCAAAAAGCGGCGATTTGCTGGTATACCAAAAGCCATTAATTAATGACGAACCCTACCACCTGATGCTATTCGCCGCCGGCCATCCGCAGAATCTGGTGGTGTACCACAACGGCGCACAGGGCGGCGACGCCCAGGTGCGCGTGGTCAGCGTCGCCGAGTTATTGCAATCGCCCGATCCGGTGTGGGTCCCCCGCCCGGAAAACCCTTATTTCCTTGGAGTGTACGAATGGAACCGCTTAGCCCCGCAAAACGCCTGACCGCGATAGCTTCGGCTGCGGTGCTGACCGTTACCAGCGCGGTGGTCGGCTATCAGGATTATGCCCGACAACCCTTAAGCCGCTTGATGCGTAGCGGGCTGCCGTTACTGGACTTGACTGTGAAATTGCGCGATGCCGCCAATCAGGATTTGGACGCCAGTACGTCGTTGGTCGGCAGCAACGATGTAGTGCCGGCTGGCGACGATCACTGTCCCGCCTTGACTGGCGGCGATGTCGGCTCGGGCACCACCATGGATGTCAAGGTACAGCGTCCCGCCGACTGCCCAAAACAGGCGACCTGGTATGTGAAAAAACATCCGGTGGCCTTTACCCTTAACTTCAATCAGGGCGAAGCGTTTTTAAACTGGTGGGATGCGCAGCCACAAGTGCAAAGCTTGCTCGGCAATCGCTTCGTACAAGGTTTGTTTTTTGGGTTATTGCAAAGCCTGAAAGTCAAAGCCGAGCAACTCAATCTGGAAGGCCTGCAAGGCGAGTTTCTGACGCAACTGCTGCGCGACGCTGTCACCGCCAATGCTGAGCTGCATTACGACATGGCCCATGCCAGCCAGGGTTGGGTGATCAGTTATTCGCGTAGCGATAGCCAGTTTGCCGATCAAGCCATGCCGGCCTTGGCCGGCGTGTTGGCCAGCAGTGGTTACCGCCTCAACAAACTGCCGGAACCGATCCTGGAAACCCGCATCGGTTTGCAAAAGCTGTTTTTCACCCAATTCCGCGAGCGGATTTATCTGGCGCAAAGTCTGGAAGCGTTATTGAACGTGATCGACAGCATCGCCCCGCAAAGCCGCCGCAGCGATGCGCCGCTGAGTTTGACCTTACGTAGCGAAGCTTTTATCGATAATTTGCTGCCGGTGCTGACCGGCTCGCCGACGTATCCGCTGCAATGGGATTTTGCGTTGAAAGACGGTCAACTGGGTACGTTGAATCTGCCAGCGGCGGCTTGGCAAAGCCAATTGCACGGGCAATTATTCGAAGGCGTTTTAGCCAGCATCCCGCATGACGCTTTTGCCGGCATCGCCACCAGCCTAGCGTTATCGCCGGATTTAACCGCAGAAGACTGGCAAACACTGGCTGCAAACGGCCCGTCGACCAACCCGCCTGACCCCGAACCGGCTGGTGTAGGCTTGGTTTGGGATTTCACCGCCGACAGCCCGACCGGCGCGGTCGGCATCATCGTCGCCAATCCCCAGCAACCGCAAGCCAGCGCCGTTTATGCGCAATATCTGAAAAATCCGGATTTGGGCGCGGAATGTGCCGGCGGCAGTTTGTTCCTGGCCGCGAGTTCGGAAAGTCTGTTGACCCGGATGAAGGATGCTTGCAACAAACAGTCCTTGAGCCCATTGGATTGGCAACGCGGCATCGAAAAACAACGCTGGCAAGCAGCGCAACTAACCGCTTTTGTTAATCCTGGCGCCGCGGTACGAGAACTATTCCTAGCAGGCGGTGCGGGTAACGCGCAGGAAGCCAACGAGTTTGCCCCGCGCTGGCAGCAAGACTATGAAGCCGCCAAAGCCGCGATGCGGCAGGAGGGGGATAAGTTGTTTTACGGTTTGCCGATTTTGAGTTATGCGGGGAGGGTTGAGGGAGGTTCTGGTGCTGCTTTGGAAGGTAGGTTGGTAGCTCAAGAAGGTGGGAAATGATTATTTTGAATTCGCTTTTTGGTTTGTTATTGGTGGTGGTTGGGATTTCCTTTGTCGTTGCCACTGGCTTTTTGAATGCTGACGACTCAACTCCCTCTCCTGATGGAGAGGGTTGGGGTGAGGCGATTCAAAACTTGGTTTCATTTTCTCTCTTAGAAGGTGTCGCTAGCGCGACGGTTTATTTAATGTCGGTTCTCGGACCGACAGCCGAGGTACTTTCTTTTGCTTGGCCAAAAGAAAGTACCCAAAGAAAAAGCCACCCGGATGCCGCTTTGATCCTGCGCGCAAAAGCTTTTGCCGAGGGTTTTCGGAAGGGGCTTCCCAGCCCCTCCGAAAACGAGCGGCATCCCTGCCGCTCCCCTATCGGGCTGATCTCGGCAAAAGCTTCGGTGCTCGGCGCGGCATACGGGACAAAACCACTGGCTGCCATGCGTTTTCAAGAAAAAATTGAATGCCAATTGTTATAAAGCCAAAAACCGATGGGAGCGATAGCGTAGACGCATAACCAAGCGGCTTCTAAAAATGAAGGAAAAAACGATGGGCTGCTCACCCGAACGAAATATAAAAACAAAATGCCGGGCCACAGAAAACAAATAGTCGCTAACACATCTGTTTTTAAGCTAAATATTTGCGGAAGACCAATCCATAAAATGAGAAAACCGAAAATTAGATAAATAGCTGAAAAACCAATAACGACCCAACCTTGCGGAGTTGACAGTAATGGGCCGCGAAGAAAATCAGTTATCGGGCTATGCAGGTGGTCCATAAATCTTTTCTATATTTCAACAGGAAATCCAATGTTAGTTCAGTTTGCTGATGTAAGTGCCAGATTTCTGTCCCGTATGCCGCGCCGAGCACCGGAGGCTTGGAACGGATCAGCCCGGCAGGGGCGATGCAGGGATGCATCGCGTTTTCCGCAGGGGCTGGGAAGCCCCTTCGGAAAACCCCGTTCCAAGCCTTCGGCGCGCAGGAAACAAGCGACATCCGGGTCGCCTTTTCTTTGGATACTTTCTTTTGGCGATGCAAAAGAAAGTATCTCGGCTGTCGGTCCGAGAACCGACGCCAAAACATCCGTCGCGACAGCGACACCAATTCCAAACAGTCTGTTAGCAATCATCAGTCAGCTAATTTTACTAACGGCATTACTGGTACCGATAAGCGCAACCGCCGGCAGCCCATTTTATTTAACCGCCGAACGCAGCTTCACCAACACCGAAACCCCCAACATACGCCTGGACTACACCCTCACCGACCAGCCCATGCTAATCCGGGTGCTGAAAGCCAATAATCTGGAAACCTTCCTGGATGGCCAGTTCAACGTCAGCCGCAGTTACGAGCAGCCGGTTAGCGAGCTTAATCCCGGCCATTACTTCGCCAAGGGTCTGAACAATGCGCAATCGCCCTTGAAGCTGCTGCGCGGCATGCTGGATGTGGAGTTTCGCAAGTCTTTAAAAGAATCCAACTTCAGCGGCTCGGTGCTGACTGTCACCGAAAAACCGTTGGTGTCGGTGCCGCAGCAGGTTTTAGTCGCGCCGCCGAAAGGGTTTAGCGTCGTGAAGGAAAACTATCTGGATCTACTGCGCAACGGCCAGCAAACCCATGATTTGGGTTGGTGGTTTAACGAAGACACCTGGAGCGAGCATCGTTATAAAGTTCGGCAGATTGCGCTTGATCCGTTGCCGGACGGCATCTATTTGCTGCAAGCGGTGCAAGGCAAGAACGAAGCGCAGTGCCTAATTCAGGTCAGCAGTCTGGCGGTGCAGGTCAAGCAATCCAGCGAGCAGTTGTTGGTGCGGGCCATGAATCGCGACTTGCAACCGTTGGCTGGTGCCAAAGTCAGTTATCGCGACGGTCGCGGCCGTTGGCAAACCTTACCGGCCAGTACCAACGCCGCCGGCGAGCTGAGCTTTAATAATCCCGACGGCGTGTTGGACGGCAAATTGCTGGTACGTGTCGATGCGCCGGCTGCCAAACCCGGCGATGCGGCACGCACCGCGTTGACCGCCACAGACTTTTTGCCGACGCAAGCCAAGGACGACGCGGTATTCGTGATGACCGACCGGCCGATCTTCAAGCCCGGCGAGACTTTTTATTACAAAGGTATCGTGCGCAATTTGCAGGACGGCCAGTTGCGGATTCCGGCCTTTCAATCCAAGCAAACCGATGTGTCGCTGATTCGCGCCGACGGCAACGCCACCGGTTTGCAAGGCCAAACCCAGCTTACCGATTTCGGTTCGTTTTCCGGCAGTTTCGATCTCGATCCCAGTCAGACGCCTGGTTTGTATCGCTTGCTAGCGGAAATCGACCATAAAGCTTATGGCGGCGAGTTCCGGGTGCGCGATTACATTAAACCCACGTTTTACCTGGAATGGCTGGATCGGAGTCCGGTGGTGCAAGCAGGTCAACCGTTTAAACTAAAATTCCGCGCCAAACGCTACAGCGGCGGTGTACCGCAGAACGTCAAATTCGAAGTGTTTCTGTACCGGAAAAAGTTCGAAGCCCCGCAATTTGTGACCGAAGCTGGCGCGGGTTTAGCTGCCGGTAACGATTATTTCGGCCAGGTGAAATCCGCCGCGCCGTTGACCCAGCCCCAACGCTTGTACAGCTCCATCGAAGAACGTCAGGCCGTCGATGCCAGCAATCCTTGGGAAACCGCCGCCAAGCTGGATGAAAGCGGCGACGGCAGTTTTGAATTCACCGTGCCCGCCTCGGACAAAGAAACGCCTGATCAGGAATGGATTTATTCCTTGATGGTGCGCGCCCAAGATGCGGCCGGCGGCAATGCGATTTTGACCGACAGCATTTACGCCACCTTGTCTGAGGCGCAGCCGGCTGTGCGTTTTAATAAAACCGTCGCGGCTGTCGGCGATCAGGATTTGCAATTGCTGTTGCAATCCAGCTATGCCGACGGCAAGCCGGCTGCCAAGGCCGGCGGCGTGGTCGATGTGATGCTGGAACAGCCCGGTAGCAGCAAACGCAGCCTGGTGAAACTGGATTTCGCGACCGACGAGCGCGGTCAGCAAAAACTGACCATCCCGGCCTTGAAAGAATTTGGCCGGCTCACCGCCGTCGCCCGTTTGGAAAGCCTGGATGGCCGCAATTTAAACCATCCGGCCAGTTCTCAACCCAGCACCTTGATCGTCGCCGGCAGCGGTGGCGAAGCGGTGGCTGATAATCCGGAACTGGAACTGTACACGCCCACCACCATCCTCAGCCCCGGCGAACAAGCCAAGGTGTTTGCCTTGTTGCCCAAGGCCTGGGGCAAGAACGAAAGCGGCGCGATTTGGGAAACCGTGGCCGGCGCGCGTTTGTTCGATAGCCGCAGCGCGTCAGCTCAAGGCCGCAGCCGCTGGTTTGAAGTGACCGCCAAGCCAGAATATGGCACCGGCTTTTACCACACCGTGACCGTGCCGGTAGCTGGCGGCAAGTACAAGGAACAAACCCTGGGCTTTAGAATCGTACCCTGGGAAAAGCGTTTGCAGATCACCATCGAGCCGGAAAAAGCCGAAACCGAGCCGCTGAAACCCACCCAAATCAAGCTGCAAGTCAAACGCGCGGATGGCAGTCCGGCGGCGAATACCGAAGTCGCGGTGTCCATTGTCGACCGCGCCGTGTATGCGGTGCAAGCCGAATTCCGGCCCGGCATTTTCGACTTTTTCTATCCGCTGCAACGCAGCAATTTAGCGACTTTCTATTCCGACGATCTGCAAGGCTACGGTTACGCGGATTTGCTGCGTAAACCGAATTTCTCGCTCAGCGCCTTGAAGAGCCAAAGCAAGTTGGCGAAAAAAGCCATGCGCGACACAGCCGGCTGGTTTCCGCACGTGATTACCGACGCCAAAGGTAATGCGACGATTGATGTAGACATGCCGGCCAACATCACCGAATGGCTGGTCACGGCGGTTGCCAGCGACAAGGACGGCCGCATCGGCGAAACCACCGGCCAATTCCGTAGCATCACCGATGTGGCGGTGGACATGGTCGGCCCGCAATTCTTGCGGCAAGGCGACGAAGTGGACGTAGCGGTGAAACTGACCAATCACTTGGCCCAGCCGGTGAAACTGGCCGGTAGCATCAGTTTGCCGGACAGCTTGCCTTTGCAAAACGGCGAGACTTCTCCCCAAGCCGAATTGGCTGCGAAAGCCGAGCAATTGTGGCCGTTACGCTTGAGCGCCAACGCCCGGCAAGGTACACCGGCGCTTAAGGTGGCGTTGACTGCGCCGGCCGGCGTGCGGGTGGGCGGTGCCGAGGAATTCGAGATTCCATTAAAAGCCGCCGCGCTGCCACAGGTGTTTAGCAGCGTTCAGCAGGACAATCTGCTGCGTACCGACTTGCCCGCGCAGGCCGAACCTCGGCAAGTGACGGTGCGAGTCAATTCCGGCCTGCTGGGTGCCGCGCTGCAAGCAGCGGCCATGCTGGTGCAATACCCTTACGGTTGCACCGAGCAACTGGCGCACAGCACCGTACCGAATCTGGTGTTAATCGATTTGATCGAACGCGCCGGCCTGAAACCCGAGCAATTGGGCCCGCTGGAAAAGACTTTGCAACACGCCAAACAGAACGCGGCGCTGGGCATTCGTAAACTGATTCAAAACCAGAAAACCGATGGCGGTTTTGCCTTGTGGTCAAGCGATAGCGAAGCCAGCGTGCCAGTGACCTTGATTGCGATGCAAGCCTTAAAATACGCTAACGACTTGCAAGTGGAAGGCGTGAATAACGCCTATTTCAAGGGTATGGACTGGCTGAACAATCATACCGAGGGCAATACGATAGCAAATGGCTTTGTGTTGAGCGGCTTCGCGACGGTTGGCTATGCCTACAACGCGCCTTGGCAACAGCAGGCCGATTTTGTCGAAAAAGTGCTTGCCAATTCTAAGGCTGGAGCCGACGAGTTGGTCGCCGCGTTGCGCATCGTCAAGGCTTACGAGAATCAAAACTGGCACAGTTTCAACCACCAGTTCAAAGACCGGCCGCAGCTGAAAAACGATTTAGTCAAACGCTTACAACTTGCGCTGGATGCGTTTGACCCGGCGGGTTATCAGCATCAGCGCGGCGAGTTGTATAACAGTTTGGGCTTTGGCTTTGGCGTACCCAGCCTGATCTCTGCCGGCCTGGGCGCGTTAAATGAAGCGCAGGCGCTGCCGCCTGCACTGGAAACCAAGCTGAAACGCTTGCTGTTGCAAACTCAGAAAAACGGCTATTGGCAATCGACATACGATACCGCGCAGGTGATCTTCAACAGCCGGGAATTGTTAACTAAGGAAGCGGCGGCTGCGGCCAAGCAGAATGCCCGAACCATCACCGCTACAACCAAAAACGGTTTTGAGTTGGGCAAATTGGAACGCATCCCCGGCGGCTATCTGACCAATTTCAACCAGTTTGGCGATAGCCCCGACTTGAGCGAACTTCATCTGGCCGAGCTGAATGCCGACGAAATCGCCAGTGCCACTATCGCTGTCGAGGTGCCGTATCCAGCCGTCGCCGCCCGCGCCGCCGGTCTGGAGGTACAACGCAGCTTCCGCCGCATCACCGCCAAAGGCAGCGAGTTGATCAATATGAGCCAGGCTTTGCAAACCGGCGATGTGGTGGTCAGCGAAGTGCGGGTAAAGCGCAACGCCGACGCCGGCCGGCCGGTACCCGGCAGCGAGTATGTGGTCATCGACGACGGCATCCCCAGCTTGGCGGAAGGCCAGGAAAACGACGAAACCTATTTGGCCGACGCCAAAATCCAAGCCAAGGACGACAGCTATTGGGCCAGCATCAAGGAAACCCAACGCTAC
This sequence comes from Methylomonas sp. PHL2-19, assembly GCF_059331595.1. Lineage (NCBI taxonomy): Bacteria > Pseudomonadati > Pseudomonadota > Gammaproteobacteria > Methylococcales > Methylococcaceae > Methylomonas > Methylomonas sp. PHL2-19. The sequence continues at coordinate 780,891 of NZ_CP196839.1, read as the reverse complement.
CCGGACCGCATCATCCGCGTCGCCAAGCTCCAAACCGGCGGCGAATTGACCTTGTATCAAGTTTGGCGAGTCGCCAGAGCCGGTAGTGCGTCGATCCCCCCTGCTAGCGGGTTTGATATGTATAACGAGGCGGTGCAAGGGAATAGTTTGGCGGGGAGGGTGAGTGTTCAGTAGTCTTGTTCGGCGGAACGGCTTTGGTTTTGCGCGTTAAGGTTACGGGTTGGGCGCCCCCAAAGCTTAACTGCGTCCTCGTCGTTGCTGTACGCAAATATACCGGTACGGCACGGATAATCTGAAAAAGTGGAATTGCCTTAAAAAACTTAACTATATCACCCAAAGAAAATTGAAAATCTCTTTTCAGTTCTTCCTAAAAAAGGTAGATATTCATGAATTCCAAATACAAAAAAAAGCGCCGCTTAGGCGCTGCCTTTGCCATTGCGAGCATCGCGTCAACAGGGCTGGCCTCTACTAGGGTTTAGGTCAGCGCCACCGGTATCAATGATAGCGGTAACGTGGTCGGTTATTAGACAATTCGCAGCAATTACAGGTATGGCTTCAGACCATTCGCTTAATACTTGCACCATACTCGACCATCCTAGCGCTTGCTTGCATTATTAAGCGCTAAATTTCGCCCTTCTCGACCACCGGCATGATCCAGTAATGGATACCGGACCCGGCAAATTCGGACTTCAATTTTTCCAGCAAGGCAGAAATAGCCATTTTCTCGGCGTAAATCTGAAAGCGCGCGGTTTGCTGATCGGCGTCATCGGCTTCGGTGAGAAATTTGGTGATTTTGTGTTCGCCGGTATCACTATTAAGCAGTTCTTCCTCAAAGCTGGTCAGGCACTCCATCATCGGCCCCTCCATGACAGGCGGCACGATAAATGAAATGGAGAACTGTTGATGATGCACGGTTCGAAAAAAATCATCTTCACTGTTAAAACGATCAGACGCATTTTTGATCACTTGCAGATACTTACCGCGCCTGCGATCACCCTTGCGCTTTTCGATAATATCCGCAGACACAGGCATCTGATTTTGGCGGGGGTCGTTGTACCAACTGCGATGATAATAAGGCCTAACCACCACCATTCTGCCGTTAAACCGCCGATTTTTTAAACCTTTAACAACTCTTTGCACGGAAAGCTCAGAATCCAGCGTTACCACACCGTGATATTCGATAGTGCCTATGCGGGTATCCTGTAAGGCCAGAATCTGCACATCGACTATACGGCCGGATTTTCTGAACAAGCCGCGTTTCAAAGCAGGGGCCACAAATTCGGAAATTTCAGTATGCCTGGTATTAGCAGGAATGCGACGCAAAAAGATATTCATAGGGCTATGTGTGGCAAGGAAAATAGCTCATTCAAAAATGTTTAACCGCTGTTCGTCCGAACTGTAGCATCCCCAGTCGCTTTCTGCATGCTTTATGCTTAGATGATGCCTTGTTCGATAGCCGGTACCAGCCAATAATGCAGGCCGGAACCGGTAAAATCCGCCTTTAGCTTAGTCAATAATGCAGAAATGTTTTGTCTTTCGACATACATTTGAAAACGAATTTTGCGTTGATGTCCGGCAACCTGCTCTGCCAGCGACAAACCCTGCTGATTGTGATCGTGAACATTGGCCGGAAAACTGGTGAAACCCTGCGACCATTCCAATGACAGCAAACAATCGACCAGCGCTTCCTCCAGACTGGGAGGCGCATTGACAGTTAATAAAAACGCTTCGTGACTCATCAGCAACGCTCCGGGTGGCGGCCAAACAGTTGGTAAAGTATCGGCAGCAAAATCAGTGTTAACAAGGTTGATGACAATAGACCGCCGGTAACCACAATAGCCAATGGCCGTTGAATTTCCGAGCCGGGGCCCGACGCAAACAATAACGGAATCAAGCCGAAGGCGGCGATGCTGGCCGTCATCAGTACCGGCCGCAACCGCCGCCCTGAACCGATAATCACCACCCGCGACAATTCCATACCGGTCGCGCACAGCTGATTAAAATAGCTGACCATCACCACCCCATTCAATACCGCAATGCCGAGCAGAGCGATGAAACCCACTGAAGCCGGCACCGACAGATATTCACCGGACAACCACAGCGCGAACACCCCACCTATCATGGCCAGCGGGATATTGGACAGCACCAGCACCGCCTGCCGCACCGAGCCGAAGGTGGAAAACAGCAACAAAAATATCAAACCTAAAGATAATGGAATCACTAGAGAAAGACGCGCTGAAGCGCGTTGTTGATTTTCAAACTGACCGCCGAACGCCACATGAAAACCGCTGGGTAATTGAACACGCTCGGCCACTGCCTTGCGCGCCTCGTCAACAAAACCAACCAAATCGCGGCCCTCAACATTACAGCGGATTACCACGAAGCGCTGACCCTTTTCCCGGTCTATCGACACCACGCCTTCCACCGCTTGAATTTTCGCCACTGCGGTAATCGGCACATGATCGCCATTCGGCAAACTGATTTGTAAATTCTCGAAGTTGGCGGTGTTACTGTCGCCGCGCAGCAACAAAGGCGTGCGTTTCACCCCCTCTTGGACAATACCCAGTTGCACGCCTTCAATCTGCGCGCGCAACATATCTTCTATGATATTGCTATCCAACCCGAACCGGCCGGCAGCTTCTCTATCAATGCTCAACTGCAGAAACTGCATGCCTTCATTTTTACGGGTAAATACATCACTGGCACCGGGGATGGTCTTCAGCACCGCTTCGATTTGCTCGGCTTTATGATTTAAAGTATCCAGCTCGGGGCCGAATAATTTGATCGCCACGTCACCGCGCGTTCCCGTTAGCATCTCCGAAACCCGCATCTCGATAGGCTGAGTAAAACCAAAGGCTATGCCCGGGGTGTGATCCATAATCTTGCGGATTTCTTCGATCAACTCTTCCTTGGTTTCCATCCGCCATTCCGCTTTAGGTTTCAGGATCAGAAACGTGTCGGTATCGTTCAAGCTCATCGGGTCCAGGCCCAATTCGTCGGTACCCACCCTGGACACCACGGTCTGCACTTCCGGGATATGCTCGAGGATGTTTTTCTGCACCCGGCCATCCAAGGCCACCGAATCCAGCAAGGTAATAGACGGCAATTTTTCCAACTGCACGATGATGTCACCTTCGTCCATCGTCGGCATGAAAGTACTGCCGATCTGGGTGAAGACCAATACGCTTGCCGCCAACATCGCACCAGCACCGATAAAGACTTTTTTGCTGTTAGTCAGGCACCAGGCCAGAATAGGCTGATACCAATGCAACAGTTTGCGCGGCAACCATGGCTCCTCATGCGACACCTGTTTTAGCAACAGCGATGCCAGTACCGGAATCACCGTCAATGACAAAATCAAGGAGCCCGTTAAGGCAAACACGATAGTCATCGCCACCGGCCCGAACAACTTGCCTTCCAGTCCCTGCAAGGTCAGCAGCGGTAAGAACACGATGACAATGATCAAGATGCCCGACGTCACCGGCACCGCTACTTCGCGGGTAGCGCGATAAATCAGATGCAGGCGCGGCAACCTCTCGGCCTTTTGATGATCGGCCAGTTGCGTAATCACGTTTTCCACGACCACCACCGCACCATCCACCAACATCCCGATGGCGATAGCCAGACCGCCCAGACTCATCAAGTTGGCGGACATACCGAAAGCGTGCATCAGGATGAAGGTCACCAGCGCCGCCAACGGCAAAGCCAATGCGACGGTCAAAGCCGCGCGCAAATCACCTAAAAACAGAATCAGCAGCACCACTACCAAAACAATGGCTTCCAGCAGGGCTTTGGAAACGGTGTTCACCGCCTTGCCCACCAACACCCCCCGGTTGTAGAACACATTCAGGCGCACGCCTTCCGGCAAGCTTGGTTGCAATTCCGCCATCTTGCTTTCCAGTTGCTCGATAGTTTGCCGAGCATTGGCGCCGCGCAAACTGAGCACGACCGCTGTCACGGCTTCACCGTCACCGTCCTTGCTGACCGCGCCATAACGTGTCAACGCGCCGATTCTGACCTCGGCTATATCGTCCACTCGTGTCGGCAGGCCTTCGTGTTGCGCCACCACAATGGCTTTCACATCCTGCTCATTCTTGATACGGCCTTCGGCGCGCACAATCAACGCTTCCTCGCCTTCGCTCAACCGACCGGCACCGTCGTTGCGGTTATTATTTTGCAAAGCCGCTTTTAATTGCTCGGTATCGATATTGCGAGACGCCATGCGAATATTGTCGGGCACCACTTCAAAGCTGCGTACCAGCCCGCCCAGCGCATTCACATCCGCCACGCCGCTGACGGTACGCAGAGCAGGGCGGATGGTCCAATCCAGTAATTCTCGCCGTTGCATCAGCGTTAAATCGCCACCCTCGATGGCGAACATGAACATCTCCCCCAGCGGCGTGGTCATCGGCGCGATACCGCCCTGCACACCCTCCGGCAAATTACTCCACAAAGCGTTCAAGCGTTCCGCGACTTGTTGCCTGGCCCAATAAATATCGGTGCCTTCTTCAAAGTCCAGCGTAATATCGGTAATGGCATATTTAGCCAGCGAGCGCAGCATGGTTTGATGCGGAATGCCCAGTAACTCAACTTCAATTGGCGCGGTAATTCTGGCTTCCACTTCTTCCGGCGTCATGCCGTTGGCCTTGACGATGATCTTGACCTGCGTCGGCGATACCTCGGGAAAGGCATCGATAGGAATGTGTTTAACGGCATAATAGCCGCCGCCCACCAGCAACAATACGCCGAGTAAAATCAGTAGCCGCTGGGTCAACGCAAAGCGAATTAACCCCGCCATTACTCGTCGCCTCCCAAACCTAACCAATTGGCTTTCAAGGCCACCGCGCCTTTTATGGCGATTTGCTCGTTGCCGGACAACGGTCCGCTAATCAAGGAATTGGATTCTTGTTTACCGGTAATAGTCACTTCGGTCACCACAAAACCGTCTTGATTGCGCACAAACACATAGGCGTGCCCTTCGTTCTGCGCAATGGCGGTATTGGGTACGACGAAGCCGGTCTCTGCGCTATTTTGCATGATCTGCACATTGACGTTCTGTCCCACGCGCAAGCCCTCGGCTTTGCCGTCAATCACCGCCCTGGCCAATACCGTCTGATTGTCGCGGTTGACGCTTTGGCCCAGCAGACTAATTTTGGCAGTGGTCTCGCTGCCTTTCAGCCGCACCGAATCGCCTAACCTGATGCCGCTCAAGCGCTCCTGCGGAATATTGATTTCCAGCCACAGTTCAGACAAATCGGCAATCCGATACAGCGGTGCCTGCACATCCAAGCGGGCGCCCAAATTGGCCACACGCTCCAATACCACCCCATCGATGGGTGCGCGAATAGTCAAACGGTTGTCCAGCTTATGGCTTTGCCCCAAACTTTTAATCTCGGCGGCCGACATGCCAGCCAACAATAACAACTGCCGCGCCTCGTCGGCCTTGGCCGATTTGCTGCTGTGCAGCATTTGGGTTTCCTGCCAGCGCCGCTGCGCAATTACACCTTCCTGCAATAATTTTTGATCGCGATTGCGCTCTTGGCCGGATAAATTCAGTTCACTGGTAGCGGTTAAAAATGCTTGCTGTAATCCGACCAGTTCCGGGCTGTGCAACTGCGCCAATAGTTGGCCTTTATGGATCTTGTCGCCGATATTGACCGGCAATTGGGTAACCAGGCCGGGCTGGCTGCTACTGATCAATACCTCCCGATCTGCCGGCACCACCACTTTGCCCGGCGCGTAAAACAACGGAATCTGCTGGCTGGCGGTAAGCGGCGCGACTTTTATATCCAAATTGTCGATCTGCTGCTGGGTAATTTTAATCTGGGTATCTTGAGCAAACGCGCTTAAGGCCTGAGTCAAAAACAGGCCGAAGATTAACCGCCTCATGGCTGTACGCCGACAGCTTGGTTGTAGAAAGCAATGTTGCGCTGTAATTTAACCTCCTGCAATTTGGCGTTGCGAATCGCTTCCAGACTACGGGCCTGGATTTTTAAGAGGTCCAGCAGGTTGATTTCGCCGGCCGAGAAGCTGATTTCGGTCATTTTCAGATGGGTTTCGGCGATTTGTTTCAACTCGTTGGCGATTGCCAGTTCCGCCCGCGTTACTTCCAGGGCATGCTCGGCTTCGTGCAGATTTTTCTCCAACTGCCGGTAAAGGTGCTCGCGTTGGGCTTTGGCATTGTTCAGTTCCAGATTAACTTTGGCGATTTCCGGCGCGTTATAGGCCTCGCCGCCGAATAGCATCACCACACCGACGCCGACGCTCTCAATGTCTTGCCCGCTGCGGCCATCCCGCTGGCTTTTCGCACCTACACTGAGTTTGGGTTGATTGATAGGATCAGTGGTTTTGGTCCATTCAATTTCCGCCTGTTTCCGGTCGATGATGGCGTTGATAGCTTCCAGCATCGGATGGTTGCCGCTCACCGAGGTAATGTCGCTTAGTTTTTCCTGATAATTGCCCGGCACCCGCGACAAGGTAGTCAAGCTGGCATAGGCTTTACGGCTATGCATCACTTCCGCTTCGGCTTGGGTGACCAACCCTCGGTTTTGCAGATATTCACCCTTGGCCAGCAACAAATCCGCACGTGGCAAATCGCCCAATTCCACCCGGCGCTCGACTTTCTTCATCAATTGCTCGGAAATCGACAAGGCATTTTGCGCTTGTTGCAAACCGATATTGGCGATTTCCATATTCCACAAAGCGTCTCTGATCAAGCGCGTGACTTCCAGCTTAACCGCCGCCGATTGCTTTTGCGCGGCAACGCCGGCCCGTTCCGCTACCGCCTGACCGGCATCGCGTTGCCCCCATTTCCAAGTCGTGATTTCGACTTGAGCAGAGGCCTCACGCGAACCCAGGTCGTCGGCAATTCGGTCATCCATGTAATTCAATCCAACAGCCGTAGAACCGGCCACCCAAGCGTCACTGCGTTCGGCCAAGGCATTGGCTTCCTGGGCCAAGGCTTCGCCGACCAGACGATCCGGGTATTTTTCCACGGTTATTTCGACTAATTGCGACAAACTTAGCGACGGATCGGTTTCGATAGGATCCATGTGTTCGACAATCAAATTCTCCGAAAACATTTCGCCGCGAGTCGCCGCCAAACTCTCTCCGACAGGATTCATTTCGGCAAGGCAAGGCGCCGTAACCAGCAGTAATACAGGTAAACCGCATTTTAGATAACGGTATCCATTCATGGAGCACTCCAAAGCAGTAATTGAATAGAACTAGCAGCCAAACGCCTAACGGGCTTTTGGCCAATTTTGGGGACGAGGGGCTGCCAGGTGTTGACCCAGCCTGCTTCGACAGCGAAGCCAGCCCCTTTCAGAGCGGCGGCGCGCGGGATGGATTGTGACTAAGTACGGGGTCGGGCGCGAACAGCGGTATGTGCGGAGAAAACTTAACGAGTTGGATTTGCCGCGTAACCGCCAAATAGGCAACCACGCTGACCAGCAGATAGAAAACCGGCGCCAGCCTGTCCAGCCATTGCTGCTGTTTAATCGCAGAGCCCAGATTGACAATACTATTTTGAATTTGCAGATCGTGATCGACAGCCATCAAGGCGGTTTCGCCATCATGATCGATATGCAGCACTTCGAATTCGTGCAGATGCAGGCCGCCCTGCATGGCATCTCTACCGATATGGGCATGCACCAGCGGCGCTGCCACTTGCAAAAGCAGCAAAAACATAACTAGAAATTGACGCAAATATGCAACCATTTATGTTTTCAGAATGTCTGTGGGGTGTCGTTAATCGGTAGACGGCGGTTGTATAGGACCATGCGAAAGGCTATTCTACTTGAATTACGCGATTTTACCCCGAATATCGGCATACATTTATTCACTTTAGGCAAACACCTATGAACAGAAAGATCGGTACCTTGGCAACATTATTCATTGCACTGGCCTTACTGCTAGGCAGTGTCCAGGAAGCGCAGGCTAAACGCATGGGCGGCGGCAAGTCTTTCGGTAGCAAGCCGAGCTACAGCACACCGTTTCAACGCTCTACCTCTCCCACTGGAGCCAGCAGCCAGCCGACCCGCTCGGCCAGCCAGCAACAAGCGGCTGCACAAAATCAAACAGCCAGACAAAACTGGGCTGGTCGCGGCGGCCTGATGGGCATGCTGGGCGGCTTGGCTTTAGGCGGGTTATTGGGCTCATTGTTCTTCGGCGGCGCCTTCGAAAACATCAATCTGATGGACATGCTGCTGTTTGCCGGCGTCGCTTATCTGCTGTATCGCTTGTTTGCGGCCAGATCACGTCAGCAACCCGCCGCGCCGGCCGGTTATGGGCCCGCGCACTCGCAACCAGCGGAATCGCAAAACTATTATCGCGAGAACCAGCAACCGGCAGCCGGCGGTTCCGGTTTCGATACCGATGTGCTGTTCAAAAAAGGCAGAACAGCAGGATCAGGCAGCAATGACTATCAACAAGCCGCTAGTTTCGATGCAACCAACTTGCCGGCCGGGTTCGATCAGCGCGCGTTTTTAAGCGGTGCGGAAAGTGCCTACCGCTACCTGCAAGCAGCTTGGGATAGACGCGACTTGGCGGAAATCCGCGGCTTAACTACCGACAAGGTGTTTGTAGAAATTCAAGAGCAGCTACGTGCATCCAATGATATTAATAAAACCGATGTCCTGAAACTGAGCGCCGAATTAATGGATGTCCGCGAAGCCGGCACCGAACTCGAAGCGGTGGTCTTGTTCGACGCGCTAATCAGCGAAGACGGTGGCAAGGCAGAAGCCATTAAAGAAGTATGGCATTTCGTCAAACCCATCAACAGCAATCAAACCCGCTGGTTCCTAGACGGCATTCAGCAATTTGCAGAATAATCCGGCATGTCGGCGGACAGCACTCAAGTCAGGCAGCGCTACGATAGGCTTGCACCTTATTTCGATGGTCTGGAAGGCTTTCTGGAAGGCTTGCTGTTCCGCCGTTTACGTAAAAAACTCTGGTCGCAGGCTAGCGGCGCCCACATTTTGGAAGTTGGGGTAGGAACGGGGAAAAACTTCCCGTTCTATCCTGATGACGCCCGAATTACCGCTATCGATTTCAGCCCGAACATGCTGGAAATGGCCCGCCGCAAACAACAGCGTAAACAGATTGCGGTCGATCTGGCTTTGATGGACGTGCAAGCGCTGGATTATGCCGATAACAGTTTCGACACGGTCATCGCCAGTTTTGTGTTTTGTTCGGTACCGAAACCCAGAAAAGGCCTGAAAGAGCTCTATCGCGTTTGCAAACCCGGCGGTCAAGTGCTGCTGTTGGAACACGTTTTAAGCTCCAACAAAGCTTTGGCGATGATGATGAATTTATTCAACCCGCTGATTTTGAATACTTTTGGCGCCAATATTAACCGACAGACGTTAAAAAGCGTACAAGCTTGCCCGTTCCAAAAAATATTCGTCGATCCCGCCAGCAGCGACATGATCAAACTGATCCGCGCCATCAAATAAACCCTTCGTCGCAGCGCCGTTAATTGGGGTTGTTTTTACTATTCAATCGCCGGCGTCTACAATGCGCGCGTGCTTAATCGGGCGTAAAAGACGGAAGTTATGGCAAACAAGTTAAAATTGACGGGCAACACTCAGCGCTTGACGCTTTTCTGTATTGCCCTGCAAGCAGCTGCCCCAGCCGGGGCGGACGACACCCTATCCCATTTAAAGGCCTTATCTCTCCAAGAGCTGAGTGCGACCACCGTTTCCATCGCCTCGAAAAATCAACAACCTATCAGCGAAACCCCATCGGCGGTATTCGTCATCAGCCACGAAGAAATCAGGCGCTCCGGGATGCAGTCCATTCCGGAACTGCTTCGCAAAGTGCCCGGCCTGGAAGTCGCGCGGGTGGATGGCAATCAGTGGGCGATCAGTAGCCGTGGCTTTAACGGGATAAATGCCAACAAGCTGTTGGTGATGATGGACGGCCGCACCGTTTACGACCCACTGAACTCCGGCGTTTACTGGAACGAGCAAGACTACCCGCTGGAAGACATCGATCGGATCGAGGTGATTCGCGGCCCCGGTGCAACGTTGTGGGGCTCCAACGCCGTCAATGGCGTCATCAACATCGTTACTCGTTCCGCGCAGGAATCACAAGGCGTATTGCTGTCAGGCGGCACCAGCAAGGAAGAGCCCGGATTCGGCACCTTTCGTTATGGCGGCCGACTCAGTCCGGATTTTAATTATCGCGTCTACGGCAAATACAATCATCGCGAGGATTTTCATTTCGGTAACGGCGAAAAAGCCAACGACAGCCTGGACATGGGCCGCGCCGGTTTTCGCAACGACTGGACCCCGGACGCCCGCAAAAACCTGATCGTGCAGGGCGATTATTTCAATGGCGGCATGCAGCAATCGCTGAATAGTCTCGACCCGGCATCGCCCATTAGCCCCGACAGCACCAAAAAATATGGCGGTAACCTGCTGTTACGTTGGCAACAAACCCTGGAAAACGATAGCCGCCTACAAATCCGCAGTTATTTCGATCATGCCGTCCGCAACCAAAGCCGACTGGATTATCGGCGCAGCACCTTCGACCTGGATCTGCAGCATGATTTCCGTTGGCAGGCTCATCACGTAACGTGGGGGGCCGGTTATCGCTTCAATAGCGATCAACTTCAGCAAAAACAGGCGTTGTTACACTTCGATCCATCCGAGCGCGATGTGCACTTGTTCAACGTCTTTGCTCAGGACGAATGGCGGTTTCTGGCAGACGAACTGCGTTTGATATACGGCAGTAAAGTCGAGCATAACGATTTTACCGGTTTTGAGATCCAGCCTTCCGCCCGACTATTGTGGGTACCCAATCAGCAACACAGCCTGTGGGGCGCGGTGTCCAGAGCAGTTCGCGTACCGGCCAGGGCCGACCACGACGTCAATGTCTTATTCAACGTAGGCCCCGGAACCACAGCCAACGTCTTGGGCGACGATAATTTTGACTCGGAGAGCGCAGTCACTTACGAATTGGGCTACCGCTTTTTTCCGAACGACATCTTTAACCTGGATACAACGCTGTTTTATAGCGATTACGGCCGACTAAGCACCACCGAACCGCAAACACCGCTGGTAAACGGCGATAACATCACTATCCCGTTTCTGATTGCCAACAAGGCAAACGGTGAAGCCTACGGCTGGGAAACCGCATTGAATTGGCGGATGTCCGAACGCTGGCGCGTGCAAGGTAGTTACAGTCTGTTTGCAATTGCCTTGCACCAGCGCGACGGCAGCCTGGATAGCGCAGCAACAGTTGCTGAAGGCAATAGCGCCCGCAACCGTTTCAACCTCAGTTCCTACTTCAATCTGCCGTATCAATTGGAATTTGATGCGCATTGGTATTACACCGACCACCTAATCAATCAGGTGCCGGCCTATCATCGGCTGGATCTGCGCTTGGGCTGGCAGCCGAATCTGCATTTTGAATTGGCTGTCGGCGCGCAGAATTTGCTGGACAACCGGCACCTGGAATTCAGCCCCAATATAGATAACGCGGTGATCAGTAGCGAAGTTGAACGCAATTATTACCTTAAAGCCACGGTACGCTACTAGATGCGGCGTCCAAGCCTACGCAAAGTTGTGACACGCACCGGCGCGGTTGCGCGGCGGTGCCTGTTAATGCTGTTGTTGGCCTGTTTACCGCCGCTGCAATCATCGGGCACAGCGGGTGAACCGCGCTTTAACGAGACGGAACTTAAAGCGGCGTACTTATATAACTTTGCCTATTTCGTTACTTGGCCGACCACCCACAAGGAATTTTTGTTTTGCAGTTACGCCAATTCGCCGGTCACCGGCGTACTGGCCAAGCTGATCGAAGGTGAGCGGGTAAACGATCTACCGATGCAGATGGTTATCGACCCAATACCCGAACAATTGCACGAATGCCAGGTGATTTATATTCCGGCACAACAGGAAAGAATTCTCGCGGCGACCCTGGAGTTTGTCAGGCCCTTTCCGGTGTTGACGGTCAGCGATATTACCGATTTCGAACACCGGGGCGGCATGATCCGACTGGCTAACGACGGCCTCCGTGTTCAACCGGTCATACAACTGAAAAATGTAACGCGAATAGGTTTGACGATTAGTTCCAAGCTATTGCGCAGTTCGCGGCTAATTGAGTAGCTGCCGGCAGCAATTTCCGGGCAATTTTGAACATGGCTTGATGAGTTACTGAACTCGCCACTGCACAAGGATCTGCATCGGCGCCGTCGAATGATTTTGAAACTGGTGAGCAGCACCCCCAAGTATCTAAATCAGTAAAGCAGGGTAAAGGATTAACCGTTACCCTGAATCAAATTGACCTTATCGCTAGCGAGCCGAATTAACAGTACGCTCCAATTCTTCGCGGCTAAGATGACGCACATCCTTGCCTTTCACCATGTATATCACCTGCTCGCAGACATTGCAGGAGTGGTCGCCAATCCGTTCCAGCGCGCGCGCAGCCCATAACATATCCAGAGCTCGGGTGATGTTACGCGGGTTTTCCATCATCTGCGTGATCAACTGCCGGGTGATGCTGGTGTATTCGCGATCAACCTTGGCGTCCTGCTCGGTGATGGCAATCACTTCCTCGACATCGTTGCGGGCATAAGCATCCAAAGCACCGTTCAGCATGTCCTTGACCAGATTCAGCAGATGTTCGATTTCGTAGTACTTGTCTTGATAATAATCGGCACCTTCCAGACGCATGGTCATTTTGGCGATACGCGCGGCTTCGTCGCCAATCCGCTCCAGGTCGGTGATGATTTTGATGGTGGCGATCAACATGCGTAAATCAAAAGCCGCCGGCTGACGTTTGGCCATGATTTCGGTGCATTCGTGGTCGATGTCTTTTTCCATCTCGTTGACATACTGATCCTGCAGCACCACTTTTTCGGCATTTTCCATGTCGTTACCCATGAAAGCCTTGGTCGCCAGATCGACTTGCTGTTCCACCAGACCGCCCATGGTCAGCACCTTGTTGCGAATATCTTCCATCTCCTCGTTGAATTGGCGGGAAATGTGCGATTTGATTTTGCTGTTATCCATTGTTTACCTCCTAGCCGTACCTGCCGGTAATGTAATCTTCAGTTTGTTTTTTTGCCGGATTGGTAAACAACTCGCTGGTTTCACCAAATTCGATTAATTCGCCCATGTACATAAAAGCGGTGAAATCGGATACCCGCGCCGCCTGTTGCATATTGTGGGTAACGATCACTATCGTATATTTTTCTTTCAATTCGTTAATCAATTCTTCAATTTTTAGCGTCGAGATCGGGTCCAGCGCCGAGGCAGGTTCGTCCAGCAGAATCACTTCCGGCTCGATAGCAATGGCGCGGGCGATGACCAGCCGCTGTTGCTGCCCCCCCGACATGCCCAAGGCATTATCGTTCAAGCGGTCTTTCATCTCGTCCCATAACGCGGCGCCGCGCAGGGATTTTTCCACCACTTCGTCGAGTATGCGCCGGTCATTAATACCCTGAATCCGCAGCCCGTACGCCACGTTTTCGTAAATGGTCTTCGGAAACGGATTGGGTTTTTGAAACACCATGCCCACGCGCCGGCGCAAAGCCGCGACGTTTACCGATTTATCGTAAATATCCTCGCCATCCAGCAGAATCTTGCCTTTGATGCTGACGCCGTCGACCAGATCATTCATCCGGTTGATGCAGCGTAATAAGGTGGATTTACCGCAGCCGCTGGGACCGATATAGGCCGTCACTTTCTTACGCGGCATTTCCATGTTCACGCCATGCAAGGCCTGCTTCTGGCCGTAAAACAAATCCAGATTTTCAACTTTGATGCAGGTTTCCAATTGCTCAACGCTCTTTCTGTCTTCCCTTTTCAACGCGCTAATGTCAATGGCGTGGGTATTCTTTTGGGCTGTTGTCATGATATAGGGTCCAGTCTTCCGGATGGATATGCGAATTTAATTTTCCAGGGCGCGGTATTTTTCCCGCAAATTGTTACGTATCGAGATAGCGAACATATTCAGACCGATAATAACCATCACCAGTAACAGCGACGTCGCGTAAACCAAAGGTCTGGCCGCTTCGACATTCGGGCTCTGGAAGCCGACGTCGTAAATATGAAATCCCAAATGCATAAACTTTCTGTCCAGATGCAGATAAGGAAAGTTGCCGTCCAAAGGCAAGGTCGGCGCCAATTTCACCACACCAACCAGCATCAAGGGCGCCACTTCACCGGCGGCGCGCGCCACCGCTAGAATCAAGCCGGTCATGATCGCCGGGCTAGCCATCGGCAATACCGTGCGCCACAGCGTTTCGGCTTTGGTTGCCCCCAGCGCCAAACTGCCTTCACGTATCGATTTGGGTATCCGCGACAAACCTTCCTCGGTAGCGACGATCACCACCGGCAAGGTCATCAAAGCCAGCGTCAGCGAAGCCCATAATAAGCCCGGCGTACCGAACACCGGTGCCGGGGCCGCTTCCGGGAAAAACAGGCGGTCGATGTTGCCGCCGATGATATACACGAAAAAACCCAAGCCAAACACGCCGTAAACGATGGACGGCACGCCGGCCAAGTTATTGACGGCAATGCGGATCACTCGGGTGATAAAGCCTTGCTTGGCATATTCGCGCAGATAAACCGCGGCGATCACGCCGAACGGCGTGACGACGACCGCCATCAGCATTACCATCAACACGGTACCGAAAATAGCCGGAAAGATACCGCCCTCGGTGTTGGCTTCACGCGGCTCATCGCTAACAAACGTGGCGAAATTACCGACATATTCGATACATTTGTCCAGCACGCTCATCGTGTTGGGGCGGGTCATTTTCACCACCCGATTCAAGGGCAGGCTAATTTCTTTTTGTCCGGCTTCCGCCACCACCAAGCTGTAGCGTTTGCTTTCCTTGCTCAACTTGCCGATTTGTTGCTGGATGGCTTGGTATTGTTTTTCGTATGTCTGCTTTTGCGCGGCAAATTCCTGCTTGGCCGCATCGTTCCAGGCATTTTTCAGTTCCAGCGCGCGCTGCTTCAAGCGCAAGCGCTCCAATTCATAGTTGATCGCCCCGACTTCGTGGTCTTGTAAACTATCGATGTCGTCGTGCTGCTCCAACACTGTCGCCAGTTTTTGTTGCGCCACCTGCCAGGCCTGCTCGCCTTGCGCAATCACCGCGCCGTCTTCCTTAACCGCCAACAAGCGGCCGTAGAAATTGCCCCACTCACGGCGTTCGACCATGATCAAATCATCCGGCGTGGATTGGCTGTGAATATATTGCTGCTGAATCCAGCGAAAATCGCTACCGAGAATATCGCGGTTACCGGTTTTTACCAGATGCTGCACCAGGTATTCGCCGTTATCCAGCAACTCATGGCCGGCAGCCCTGGCTTGCGCGGCCGGTAATAGGGAGGTGGCCACGGCTTCACCGATAATGGAACTCTCCGGGCCATCGCGATCTTGATAGCGATATTCGATAATGTCGGCCGGCCAAAAATGCCCCAAGCCCCGCACCGCAATCAGCAGCAGCAAGCCCACCACCAATATCAGATTCAAACTGACCGCGCCGGCGGTCATCCATATCCAGGGCGAACCGCTCTTAAACCATGCTTTAATCATAATGAGCTGTATTTTTGTCTTAGATTCTGCCGAATGACTTCAGCTAGCGTGTTGACTACAAACGTGAACATAAACAGCACCAAAGCCGCCAGGAACAGCACGCGATAGTGGGTGCTGTTGACTTCCGATTCCGGCATTTCCACCGCGATGTTAGCCGACAGTGTGCGCAGACCCTGGAAAATACTCAAATCCATAACAGCGGTATTACCGGTGGCCATCAACACGATCATCGTCTCCCCAACCGCGCGGCCGAAACCGATCATGATCGCCGAAAAAATACCGGGGCTGGCTGTCAGCAATACCACCTTGGTCATGGTTTGCCAGGGCGTAGCCCCCAGCGCCAACGAGCCGGTGGTCAAATGCTTGGGCACACTGAAAATCGCGTCTTCGGCGATGGAGAAAATCATCGGAATGACCGCAAAACCCATAGCCAAACCAACGACCAAGGTGTTGCGCTGGTCGTAACCAATACCAAATTCCTCGCGCATCCAGGTGCGCAGATCGCCTTTAAAACATAAGGCTTCGATAGTCGGACTTAACTGAAAAGCCAGCCAGGCGCCGAATATCACCACCGGAATCAACACCACCGCATCCCAACCGTCGGGGATTTTGTGGCGGGTTTGTTCCGGTACGAATTGCCAGAAATAGGCAAAAATCATCACGGACAGCGGCACAACCATCAATAAGGCAAAAATCCCGGTGAGATTAGCTTCCACGAAAGGTGCCAGCCACAAGCCGGCTAAAAAGCCCAAAATCACGGTCGGCAAGGCGCCCATGATTTCCACGCCCGGTTTCACGTACTGGCGCACGCTGGGCGCCATAAAGTAACCGGTATAAATCGCCCCAAACAGCGCCAGCGGCACACCCATCAGCATCGCGTAAAACGAGGCTTTTAAGGTGCCGAACACCAGCGGCGTCAAGCTCATTTTCGGTTCGAAATCGTTACTGGCCGCCGAGGATTGCCAGATGTAATCGGGTTTTGGATAACTTTCGTACCAGACTTTGTTCCATAACGAGCTCCACGATACTTCCGGATGTTCGTTTTCGATAGTCCAATGATTGATTTTGCCGTCTTCGGTTTGCAGTAACATGGCATTGGCGCGCGGCGATAAGGTGACGGAAACAGGTTTTCCGCCAGCGATTTTTTCCTTGATCAATTCCCGCTCGGCGGTGGAACTGTAAATGCCGATCTCGCCGTTGGCGTCAGCCGCCAACATACCTTTGCGGCGCTGTTCCGGATTGATGGTAATAATCGGCGCGTCGGATACTTTAAACGCCCGCAGCTTTTCGATGCTGAAATGGTTTTGCTGGTCGCGGACCATTGACCATTGGGCCATCACGCCGCTGGTGTCGCCGATCAGTAGAGAAATATCGCCGTTCAAAAACTCCATGCTGCTGATTTGCACGCCTTGGTTTAGCACATTAAGTTTATGTTTGATCTCGGGTTTGCTCTTGTCGAGAATATCGACGACAGTCAAATCCCCGGCACGGCTGGCCAGGTAAAGGTTACGCAACTCTTTATCCAACAGGATGAAATCCACGTCATCCGCGGCCATCTCGACCACGGAGTCGGTGGCTTCCCAAGTGCCTTCATCGTCGAACAGCGATTCTTTCTTACTGAGACTGCTCAGCACCATGCGGTTATCAGCGGTTTTAGCCAGCAAAGTGCTGTTTTTATCGCCCAACTTCACCGCCAACTTGGTTAGCGCCTGGCCTTGCTTATCCACCACCAGCGGTTCGGCCCCTAAGGGATATTGAATAGCAGGGGTAATGACCCGCTTGCCTCCGGGATAAGACAATTTGTAATCATGCTTGACGACCACGGCACGGCCATCGGATAAACCAAAGGCGATTACCCCTTTATCGACACCGCCATGCGCGTAACTGGTGATTTGTACTTGCTCGGGGATAGGTAGGGCATCCACGCGAATCAGTTGACCCGTGGCAACGCTAAAAAATATCGCTTTGCCGGTGTCGGTAAACCGCACCGCCACTTCGTTCTGTTCTTCCATCGACAGGAAAACGGTATTGCCCAGCACCTGCTCGGGCACGTCGTAACGGCCGACCACTTCCGCGTGGGAGGGCATCAGTATCGGGAAAACCACATACAGCAAATAGAAAAAGATTAACACCACCGCCAGGATAATACTCAACCCGCCGGCTACGACGCCACGAGCCACCATTTTGTCCTTTACTAGCCGCCAACGCTGATAGCGCTCACTGGTCGCCGTCTGAAACAGCGTGGCTTTCGCTTGAGTGGAATGGACTTCAGTCATAACTAGGTATCGTGAGTTAACAAAAAGCGGCGCCGAACAATCGCAACGCCTTCAGAGACAAAAAAGCCGATAAAACTACAGAATTATCGGCTTGATAGTATACAAGATCATCCACCATTACTTGGCGAGAGGGGCAATGACATTGTTGGTATTAGCCAATCCCTTGCTGCATCCATGCAGAATTGTCCCTTTATCAGGCATCCTTGGCTGATGTAATTACTGAATCAGAGTCAGAGCTTTTTCGACTGCCTTGGCTGGCAGCGGAATGTAGCCGTCTTTGATCACAACTTGTTGGCCGGTTTTGGACAACACCATTTTGATGAACTCTTTTTCCATGGGGGCCAGCGGCTCGTTAGGTTTTTTGTTCACGTAAACATACAAGAAACGCGATAAGGGATAAGCACCAGAAGTGGCATTTTCCGGGCTAGCCTCAACAAATGGCTGGCCGTCTTTCAAGGCAAGAGGCACGGCTTTTACGCCCGAGGTGGAATAACCGATACCGGAATAACCGATGCCGTTTGCCGACGTCGTAACCGATTGCACGACCGACGCGGAACCGGGCTGTTCGTTGACGTTACTTTTGAAATCACCTTTGCACAAGGCTTCATCTTTGAAGAAACCGTATGTTCCGGACACTGAGTTACGGCCATACAGCTGAATAGGTTTGTTTGCCCATCCGCCCGTCAGGCCGGCTTGACCCCAGGTGGTGATGTCAGTGGCATAACCGCATTTACGGGTTGAAGACAAAATCGCATCCACTTGCGGAAGGCTCAAGCCTTTAACCGGATTGTCCTTGTTGACGAAAACCGCCAGCGCATCGATAGCAACCGGAATCGCAGTGGGTTTGTATCCGTATTTGCTTTCGAAATCGTCGATTTCGTTGTCTTTCATTTTCCGACTCATCGGACCCAGGTTAGCGGTACCTTCGGTCAAAGCCGGCGGCGCGGTTGAAGAACCGGCTGCTTGAATCTGAATGTTGACGTTGGGATAAATCTTGCCGAATTCTTCGGCCCACAAGGTCATCAAGTTAGCTAAAGTATCCGAGCCAACGCTGGAGATATTGCCGGACACGCCGCTGGCTGCCGCGTATTCGGGCAAAGCGGGGTCCAAAGTCGCCGGAGCCGCCACAGCTTCGCCGCCGACTAAAGCGGCCGATGCAAAACCAAATCCTAAAACCAGCGATTTCAGCTTGAATGTATTTTTCATATATTTTCTCGAAATGTTTAAAACTTAAGATTCATATTGCCAACCTAGCGTGACAATAGTATGAAGCAAATGTGACAGTTTTATGACAACGCACCTAATCCTGAGCGGCCGCGCAAATCCAGCACGCCACTAAAGCCAGGCCGGACGTTTTCCAACTTTAAAAAACTGTAACTGAAATCAACGGCTTGATCATTTTCAACGTCCTCTCTGGCAAGCTCCCGCCATTGCCTGGCATCAATCTCCGGAAAAAAGGTGTCACCCTCGAAGGTTTTATGGATTTCGGTCAGATACAAATAATCGGCATACGCCAGCATGGCTTCATATAAGGTGGCGCCGCCAATCACGAATAGCTCCGGGCTATCGGCATAGCATTGCAACACGCTATCGATGTCGCCAAACACCCGGCAACCGGGCTGTTGATAACTCGGGTCGCGGCTGATAATGATATTCTCCCGTCCCGGTAAGGGCCGACCGATGGCCTCAAACGTTTTACGCCCCATCAATATCGGCGCGCCCATGGTGATTTGTTTGAAGCGTTTCAAGTCGGCCGAGAGATGCCAGGGCATTTGGCCGTTCAGGCCAATGGCGCGATTACCGGCCATCGCCACGATCAGTGATATTTTCATGCGGAGTGTTTAAGATGGGCTTTGTGAGCAAAACATCATACTAGAAACCATCGTTTATGAAGAAAAACATCCTGCTGATATTTACCGGCGGCACCATCGGTTCGCAGCTCAGCGGCGACACCATCAATACCGACGGCAGCGCCGGTTTTAAGTTATTGCAACGTTTTGCGGAACACGACGCCAAGCCGGATTCGGTAAGCTTCAAAACCTTGCAACCCTTGCAGATTCTCAGCGAAAACCTGCATCCCAGCCACTGGCCCCAGATCATCGCTGCGATTGAAGCCGAGGACTTAAGCCAATTCGCCGGCATCATCGTCACCCACGGTACCGACAGCCTGGCCTTTAGTGCTGCCGCACTAAGCCTGTATTTCAATGGATTGTCGATTCCGCTGCTGCTGGTTTCCAGCGATTTGCCGCTGAAAAACCCGCAAGCCAACGGCGTGGCGAACTTTCTGTGTGCGGTGGAATTTATCCGCCAAATTGGTCTGGCCGGCGTGTTTGTGCCTTATCGCAATCCAGGCCAAGCGACGCTGATTCATCTCGGCAGTCGACTATCGTCCTGCCTGCCCTTAAGTAGCGATTTTATCAGCGTGCAGTCGCAGGCCTGGATGCGCTTCGAGAACGGATGCTTCTACTCTCTGCAAAATTTGGCGCCCGCCGCGCGCTCGCCGATTGCGCTTAAACCCGATTTTTCCAAACGAATATTGTTGATCAGACCTTACCCAGGCCTGGATTACGCTGCTTACAATCTCGATAAGATCGATGCAGTACTGCACGACCTCTACCACTCCGGGACGGCTTGCGCCTCTGCCGCAGCAGGAGAGCAATACAGCCTGGTGGAATTCGTCAAACGCTGCACCGGGCAAGGCATCAAAATTTATCTGGCACCGGCGCTATATTCGGAAAGCGCATACGCCTCGACTCGCGAGTTACTGGATGAGGGCGCGGAAATGATCTGGAATACGTCGTTGGAAGCGGCTTACGCTAAATTGTTATTGGCTTACGGCAATTTCGATACGCCGCAGGCAATTTCTGGGTATTTGGCACAGAACTTGGCCCACGAGCAACTGGGTAATTAGAGGGGGACTTTAGTGCGTCGAGCCTGATGGCTAAACTATAGCGAGGAGCGGATTGCCTAAAGGCAATCCGCTTAATAGTTGGGAGCTATGGCTTGGCTGGCGCGGGTGCTGGCGGCTTTTTAACCAAAACTTTGGCATCCGGCCCCATCGACACAGAATAGTCGGTGGAAGAAATCACGTTCTGACTGGCGATGTCCACAACCCTTAGCGACACATAGACATTGTTGTAGCCAGGAGCAAACGATCCTACGACGACCGCTTTAGCCCCGACGTTATTTAAAGCTTCCTTGGTTTTATCAGGCAGTTGCAGGATACCGGCTTCGTTTTTAGCAAAAATTTCGGTAGGCAGTTCCATACCCATCACCCGGTAACCGGAACGATGAAAGGCCGAGGAAATTTGATCGGAGACAATTCGGCCAAACGCCAGTGTTTGCTCCAGTTCTCCGAGATTAACCAGCGAATTGATAACCACCAGACTACCTCTGGGCAAAGGCTCGCGCAAATCGAGAAGGAGCTGATCGACAGCCTCGTAGCTTACCTCGACCAAATCGTCATCTTTGACTTCGCTAGCCCGAAAACCCCGGCTACAACCGCTCAGCATGATCAGCGCCAAAGCCATCAGCGCCATCGTCTTTTTGTTAACCATAAGACCTCTCCTCTCGTAATTGTTGAAGTTATCAGAGCTTAAAACAGCAAGCCAGTCAATCTAATTTACTACCGCAGTATACACAGCATTGCGCTGGAGAATTGCTTGAACAATGCCAGGCAAATCCCTGGATTTTTTTGAACGCTTATTGACCGCTTTCGGTAACAATCACACCGATGCCGTTTTTCTGTAGCAATTCCTTAATCGTGGAAACGCTGGCGGGATTATCGTAGGGACCGACCTTAACCCGATGCCAGATAACATTGCCGACCTTAGCTTTCTCAACCCGGGATTCTATGCCGAGCGATGCCAGCTTAGCCTTATGGCGCTCGGCTTCTGACGCTTCCCGGAAGGAACCGGCCTGCATAATGTATTTGGCCGCCTTGGTTTTGCCGACTAGCTGCTCGCGCACCCGTGTTTTGATTTCGTAGTCGGGCACCACGACTTCCGCCTGTGGCAGTATGGTATAAAAATCGTAACGCGGTTCTTCCGGCTCCGCTGGTTGCGGCGGCTCCGCCGGCTTTTCCGGCTCAACGGCCGCGGCTTGAGTTTGCGGTTTGACCGGTAATTCCTGCTTTAACTTTTCCACTACTTGCGGGATCTCCGCTTCCGACTTGCCTGCCACCAACTCCGGCACCATTTTGCGGATCATGTTCAAAAACACCCCAAAAGCTACAATCAGCGCGATGACCAGCAACCAGCGCCAAGGTGGGACCGAGGACTTTTTCGGCTTTCTGCGACTGTTGGTGTAACTGGGGCTTTGAACGCGGTGCTTATAGTCTCTGGCCATTACATCGCTTCGGGTGCATTGATTTTCAATAGGGATAGGGCATTGACCAATACCTGTTTCACGGCACAAATCAAATTGATGCGTGCGTTGCAGAGCTTATCGTCGTCCACCAGAAACTGGTGCGCGTTGTAATAACTGTGGAACTGATTGGCCAGTTCACGCAAGTAATGAATCAATTGATGAGGTTCGTAATTCACAGCAGCACGTTCCAAAGTTTCCGGGTACTTGGAAAGTGTAGTCAGTAACGCGGCTTCCTGCTCTTCGGTCAACAGATTCAGATGCTCCATACCTAACTGCGGATTGCGTTGCCGGCCTTTTTCGTCGAGCTGGCGCAACACGCTGCACACCCTGGCATGCGCATACTGCACATAATAAACCGGATTTTCGTTGCTTCTGGAAGTGGCCAATTTCAAGTCGAAATCCATATGTTGTTCGGATTTACGCATCACATAAAAAAAGCGGCACGCATCTCTACCCACTTCGCTGCGCAGTTGCCTTAGGGTGACAAATTCGCCGGAGCGGGTCGACATCTGTACTTTTTCGTCGCCGCGATACAAGATCGCAAATTGCACCAGCAATACTTTCAGTTTGGATTCGTCGGCGCCCAAGGCTTGCATCGCCGCTTTTACGCGCGGAATATAGCCATGGTGGTCGGCCCCCCAGATATTGACGATTTGATCGAAGCCCCGATCCAATTTGTGCATGTGGTAGGCAATATCGGAGGCAAAATAGGTGGTCTGGCCGTTGTCGCGCACCACGACTCTGTCTTTTTCGTCGCCCAGGCGACTGGAGGCAAACCAAGTAGCACCTTCCTGCTGATAAAGATAGCCGGCCGCATCCAGACGCTGCAAAGCCTGTTCAACAGAATGATCGTCCATCAGCGAACGCTCGGAAAACCACTGTTGATAACTCACGCCGAATTCAGCCAAGTCGTCTTTGATGTCGTCCAGAATTTCGTCCAGACCGGCTTGAAATACCTCTTTATAAGCGTCGCCGAGCAAGGCTTTGGCTCGGTCGATCAACGCATCGATGTGTTTTTCCTTATCGCCGCCTTGCGGTTCGTCGGCGGGCAAATCCGCCATCACTAGCGCGGCAGCTCTGCGGTAGGCGTCGCCGGCTTTCTTATGCAAATTCGCGGAAATATCTCGGACATACTCGCCGCGATAGCCATTGCTAGGGAAAGGCAGAACTTCGCCACAGGCTTCCAGATACCGCAACCAGACGCTGGTGGCGAGAATATCCATCTGCCGGCCGGCATCGTTCACATAGTATTCGCGTTCGACTTCAAAACCGGCTGCCGCCAGCAAATCCGCCACCGCAGAACCATAAGCTGCGCCGCGGCCGTGGCCGACATGTAAAGGCCCGGTGGGATTAGCGGAAACGAATTCGACTTGCACTCGCTTGCCAACGCCGATCTTGCTCAAACCGTATTCCGACCCGATATCCAGTATCTGTTTGACGACCTGAAATTGGCTATCGGGATTGATGAAGAAATTGATAAATCCGGGGCCGGCGATATCAACCTTGGTGATCAGCGCATCGCTCGGCAGTGCCGCGACGATTTTTTCGGCCAGCTGTCTAGGATTAAGTTTGGCCGGCTTGGCCAGCAACATCGCCAGGTTGGTGGCGAAATCGCCGTGTTGCGCATCGCGGGTGCGCTCCAAATTGATTTGCGCAATAAAATCGTTTTCGAGAATACCTTGAGTTTTAAGGGCTGTAACGGCTTGTTGTAACAGGGATTCCAGCTTTTGTTTCATCGCGTTGAAAAATGGGGATTTATCGGAAAATACCCTGCATTATCCATGAAAAACAAATTATTGGCTAGGACGCTCGCCGAACAGCGCCGTGCCGATCCGCACCAGCGTTGAGCCTTCGGCAACCGCTGCCTGTAAATCGCCACTCATGCCAAACGAAAAAGTATCGAGATCGTGGCGATCAAGTTGCCGCACTGCCTGATAGAGCCGCCGATACGGCAGGCATTGCGCCTGATAATCCTGCTGCGGCTCCGGAATCGCCATCACCCCGCGTAAACGCAAATTGGGCAGCTTACCGACTTGTTCGATCAGTACCGGCAAATCCGCCAATTCAATGCCGGATTTGCTCGCTTCATCGCTGATATTGACCTGCAAGCAGATATTCAAAGGCGGCAAATAGTCCGGACGCTGCTCGCTGAGGCGTTCGGCTATTTTTAGGCGATCAACGCTGTGCACCCAGGCAAAGTGCTGGGCAATAGGCTTGGTTTTATTGGATTGAATCGGCCCAATGAAATGCCAGCTGATATTGAATGCCGCCAATTCCTGCTGTTTTTTCAGGGCTTCCTGTAAATAATTTTCGCCGAAATGGCGCTGACCGAAACGGTAGGCTGCGGCAATATCGGCGGCGGGCTTGGTCTTGCTGACCGCCAATAACTGCACACTCCCCGGTGAACGCTGCGCATCGATTTCGGCCTGACGGAGTTGCTTGCGTACCGAGGCGAAACGCTGAGCGATACTATTCACGATCCTCAGCCGCCGACTCTTTTTTGGCGAACAATCGCGAAAACAGCAATCCGGATTCAAACAACAACCACATCGGCACCGCTAACAGAGTTTGCGACAAAGCGTCGGGCGGCGTCAAAAACATCGCGATGACAAACACCCCAACGATGACATACGGCCTTTTTTCAGACAGCGTTTCCGGGGTGATGATGCCGGTCCAGACCAATACGATAGTGAAAATCGGAATTTCGAACGATAAGCCGAAGGCAAAAAACATTGCCAATACAAAATCCAGATAAGTGGCTATATCAGTCATCACCGCCACGCCGGCCGGCGCCGCCGATGTGAGATAGCCGAATACCAGAGGAAATACCAAAAAATAGGCGAAGGCCGCACCACTATAAAACAACAGCGTACTAGCCAATAACAGTGGCGCCACCATCAGTTTTTCATGGCGATATAAGCCGGGCGCCACAAAACCCCAGAACTGGTAAAGAATGAAGGGAATGGAAACGAACACCGCCACTACAAACGCAAGCTTGAACGGCGTGAAAAACGGCGAGGCCACATCAATGGCGATCATCGTGCTGTTTTTCGGCATGTGCACTAACAGTGGCTCGGCCAGATAGGCGTAAATCTCGTTGGCGTAGCTTGCGGTACCAACAAATACCAGCAGCACGCATAACACGACCTTTAATAGGCGGTCGCGCAGCTCGACTAAATGGCTAAAAAATGACTGCTCGTTATCCAGCGGCGCTTGGCTTGTCATCGTCCTGATTGATTTCTGTCGCTGCCTGAGCATTGAAGTTAATATCGTCGAGAGCTGACTGAGTATCCTGCACCACTTTCTGCAATTCGCCGGCTATGGACTGTTGCTGGATTAACTGGCGCATTTCCTCAGCGTGCAATTCCTGTTTAATTTCCGCCTTAGCAGTGGCCAACACAGTACGGGCTTTTCCTACCCAAAACCCAGCCAAGCGGGCCGCTTTCGGCAATTTTTCCGGGCCGAGCACCAATAGCGCCACCAACCCCACCATCAACAATTCTGAAAAGCCGACGTCGAACATATCGCAGACTAAGCTCGGTCTTTTTCTTTATTAGTGACTTCGCCTTCCAAAGGCTCCTCTTCCTTGCTTGCAATCGCCTTATCTTCGCTACCTTCCTTAACGGCAGAACGAAAGCCCTTAATCGCTTCGCCAAGATCGGCGCCGATATTTTTCAGGCGCTTGGTGCCAAACACCAAGATCACGATAACCAAAACCACTAATAAATGAGGGATGCTTAAACCCATTGTTCACTCCTTAATTTTTACTATCAGGAAATATCGCGCTGCGCTTTTTCCTGTAAACCGGACAATCCGAAGCGCCTTTGCAACTCACTGATCACATGTTCCGGCCCGAGTTCCTGATGCGCCAACATCACCATGCAATGAAACCAAAGATCGGCAGTTTCATACACAATTTTATCCTTATCGCCGTCTTTGGCGGCAATCACCGTCTCGGTAGCCTCTTCGCCGATTTTTTTCAAAATATGATCCAAGCCCTTGGCGTATAAACTGGCTACGTAGGACTGATCGGCGGTTTGCAACTTGCGCTGCTCAAGAACCTCGGCCAATTGCTGTAAAACTTCGCTCATTAGCTTTTGTTTGGATTGAAAATTGCAAAATCATAGCACGTTGCCGAAGCAGCCAAAAAAAATCTATCGGCAAAAAAAAGCCTCCCTATGCTTGCGCAGAGGAAGGCAAAAAAACCAGCGGAGTGCTTAGAAGGAGGTTCCGCTCGTTATTACAACACCAGGAGGTAGTTACAAATTCTTGGATCAGCTATTCAGCAGCGCCTTAGTCGACATATTGCTAAATATGGAGGTGACAGCGAACAGCACAGTAGAGATGACGAACAAGCCGGAAATAAAGCTCCAAACACCGACAATAAAAAGAGCGCCGATTAAGATGTCTTTTTTAAAGTCGTTCATTGTGCTCAAATTCTCTATTTTTAAATCTTGCGCTTGACAAGACTTCATGTGCTTGCTCTTCAGTTGCAGCGCACTATACAGGATAGAAAAAAGTTTACAATTAGGCTTTTACTAAATAAATTGTATACAATTTAGAAACAATAAAAATGTCAACGCTTTTTGGTGAATTTTTTACTTTCCAGGAGATACCATGGACAAACTAACCAGCATGAATGTCTTTGTCCGCGTCGCCAAAGCCGGCAGCTTTGCCGGAGCCGCCAAAGATCTCGATATTTCCAGAGCAATGGCTACCAAACATATTATGCAGTTGGAAAGCGAACTGAACACACGCTTATTCAATCGCACAACCCGCAGCTTAAGCCTGACGGAAGCCGGCGAGGCTTACCTGGAGCGCTGCCAGCAAGTCCTACTGGACGTGGCCGAGATGGAATCGGCGATCACTCACCTGCAAACAGAGCCACGTGGCACACTGAAAATTCTGGCACCGCCAGTCATCGGCGCCAGCCATATTTCGCCGGGCTTGACCGAATATCTAAAAAACTACCCTGACCTATCGGTGGAAATGGTGCTGAAAGGCGGACAAGTCGATTTAATCGATGAGGGCGTCGATCTGGCTATTTATTTGGGACAACTCAACGATACCAGCCTGGTGGCCCGAAAACTGGCCAGCTCGTCGCTGGTCGTATGCGCCTCTCCGGAATATCTCAAAGCACACGGTACGCCACAAGACCCCGAAGACCTGGAAGACCACAGCTGCTTGATCAACTGGGCGATCCCACCCCGTAACAAGTGGCGATTCAAGGGCATACTCGGCGAACGCACCGTTACTGTCACAGGCCGGATGCAGGCCAACATGGCCGATCCGATCCGCAACGCTGCGGTGAATGGCTTAGGCCTGATCATGTTGCCGCGCTACATCGTCGGTCGCGACATCGAACAAGGCCGTTTACAAGTGGTCATGGAGCAATACGGTATCGCGCCGCTGGAGATTTATGCGGTTTACCCACACCGCAAATATTTATCCGCCAAAGTCCGTTCGTTTCTGGAGTTTATTCAAGCCTGGCTACCGCATAGAATCGGCATGAACCCATGACCGATCTACAAAGCAAGTGGGACGCCATTTATCGAGATTCCACCGCCGCACCTGCGCCAGCCGAGGTGTTGGCGCGGCATCAGTATTTGCTACCCAAGCAAGGCAAAGCGCTGGAATTGGCCTGCGGCATCGGCGGCAACGCGATATTACTGGCCGGATCCGGACTGGCCGTCGATGCTTGGGATATTTCCTCGGTCGGCCTGGGAATATTGCAACAACAGGCTGCCGAAAAAGGCCTTTCCATCGCCACTCGGCAATGCCATATCTACGCCGAAACACTTACAAATCAAACTTTCGACGTGATTGTCATCAGTCGTTTTCTTGACCGAACCCTGTGTAATGCGATAATGGCAGCCTTGAAACCGGGCGGCCTGCTGTTTTATCAAACATTTACCCGCAACAAACTTGACCAACAAGGCCCCAGCAATCCCGATTATTTACTGGAAAACAACGAATTATTGCGGCTGTTCTGCCCCTTAAGTGTGGTTTTTTACCAGGAGTACGCAAAACTCGGCGATACGCAATTCGGCAACAGAAACGAAGCCTGTTTTATCGGGCAAAAATAAAGCGGTAAATTAATGATAGAAAATCTCGACCCCAAACAATCCTGGGCGGTATTACAAAGCAACCCGGCAGCGGTACTGATCGATGTCAGGACAGCCATTGAGCACAGCTTTGTCGGCCACCCGCCGCAAGCCATTCATGTGGCCTGGAAAGAATTTCCCGGCATGCAGTTAAATACGGGTTTTGTGGAGCAAGTACAACAGCACGCCCCGGATAAAGCCGCGCCGATACTGCTCTTATGCCGCAGCGGACAACGCTCTGTAGACGCCGCCAAAGCCCTGGAAGCGGCAGGTTATCAGCATCTGATCAACATTCTGGAAGGCTTCGAAGGCCCGCTGGATGAAAACAAACACCGCGGCAATACCGGCGGCTGGCGTTTTCATGGCTTGCCTTGGCAACAAAGTTAATCCCTCAGCCAATTTCGGTCCGCGCCAGCGCGAAAACCAAAACTAAATCCCGCTGTGCGGCTTGTCCGTTCGGCCTATCTGTTCCTTAAAAATCATCTAGTAAATTATTGTGATAGAAAAACTCAGAAACATCGCGATCATCGCCCACGTCGACCACGGCAAAACCACCTTAGTCGACCAACTTTTACAGCAATCCGGCACCTTCGACGCGCACACCAAAGTCGACGAACGGGTGATGGACTCCAACGCGCTGGAAAAAGAACGCGGCATTACCATTCTGGCGAAAAACACCGCGATCGACTGGAACGGCTATCACATCAACATCGTCGACACCCCAGGACACGCCGACTTCGGCGGCGAAGTTGAACGGGTTTTATCGATGGTGGATTCAGTTTTATTGTTAGTTGACGCGGTCGACGGCCCGATGCCGCAAACCCGCTTTGTTACCAAAAAAGCCTTTGCCTTGGGTTTAAAACCGATTGTGGTGATCAATAAAGTAGACCGTCCCGGCGCGCGCCCTGATTGGGTCGTCGACCAAACTTTTGACTTGTTCGATAACCTCGGCGCCACCGATGAGCAATTGGATTTCCCGATTGTGTATGCCTCGGCGTTAAATGGTTTCGCCGGCCTGGAAGCCGACGTATCCGGCGGCGATATGACACCGCTGTTCCAAACTATTGTCGATAAAGTAGCGCCGCCGCCGGTTGATGTGGACGCACCGTTCCAAATGCAAGTCATCAGTCTGGATTACAACTCCTACGTCGGCGTAATCGGCATCGGCCGTATCAAGCACGGCAAAGTCTCGCGCAACATGCCATTGACCATTATCGATAACGAAGGCAAAACCCGTAGTGGCCGCATGCTGAAACTGTATGGTTTCCATGGCTTGGAGCGCGTCGAAGTGGAAACCGCGCAAGCGGGCGACATCATTGCCTTCTGCGGTATCGAGAATCTGAAAATCTCGGAAACCTTGTGCGACCCTAACAATGTAGTTGCCTTGCCGCCGCTATCGGTCGACGAACCGACCGTGAGCATGACCTTTCAGGTCAACAATTCGCCGTTTGCCGGTAGAGAAGGCAAATTCATTACCACTCGCCAAATTTACGACCGCTTACAAAAAGAGTTGCAGCACAACGTGGCCCTGCGTGTTGAAACCACCGACGATCCGGATAAATTTAAAGTGTCCGGTCGTGGCGAATTGCACTTGTCGGTATTGATCGAGAACATGCGCCGCGAAGGTTTCGAGCTGGGCGTTTCGCGCCCGCAAGTGATCATCAAGGAAATCGACGGCATCAAACAAGAACCGTTTGAAAATGTCACGATTGAAGTGGAAGAGCAGCATCAAGGCACCATCATGGAAAAATTGGGTGACCGTAAAGGCGACCTGAAAGACATGGTGCCGGACGGTAAAGGCCGCATCCGTCTGGAATATGTCGTGCCTTCCCGCGGTTTGTTGGGCTTTCAAACGGAATTCCTGACCGCAACCTCCGGTTCGGGTTTGTTCTATCACGTATTCGATCATTATGGTCCGGTGAAAGAAGGCGCGGTGGGCAATCGCGTGCGTGGCGTGTTGATCTCCATGGCCAAAGGTAAAGCGGTCGATTATTCACTGTATCCGCTGCAAGCTCGCGGTGAGTTGCTGGTGGTTAATGGCGATGAAATCTACGAAGGTCAATTGGTCGGTATCCATTCTCGCGGTAACGATTTAGTGGTTAACCCGACCAAGCCCAAACCTTTAACCAACATTCGCGCGGCGGGCTCTGACGACAGCTTGACCTGCGCCAAAATTCAAAAAATGACGCTGGAACAAGCTTTGGAATTTATCAGCGATGACGAGTTGGTCGAAGTGACACCTAAATCAATTCGTCT
This sequence comes from Methylomonas sp. PHL2-19, assembly GCF_059331595.1. Lineage (NCBI taxonomy): Bacteria > Pseudomonadati > Pseudomonadota > Gammaproteobacteria > Methylococcales > Methylococcaceae > Methylomonas > Methylomonas sp. PHL2-19. The sequence goes on along the minus strand of NZ_CP196839.1, from coordinate 750,332 downwards.
ACGTAAAATCTTATTGACTGAAAACGAACGCAAACGCGCACCGAAATAGGCAAACAAAAAAGCCGTGCTCGTCGCAAAGACGAGCACGGCTTTTTTATTCGGAAAACCAGATTGGGCTTATTGCAATACGAATTTTAAGCCTATCACCAGCAGTAAAGTCGCTAACACCGGACGCAAAAAATATTCGGGAATCTTTGCACTTAGATGACTGCCGACCCAAATACCCGGCACCGACCCCAGCAGCAAGCTGATCAGTAAATCCAGATCGAAATTCCCCAGGCTCAAATGCCCCAAACCAGCTACCGCGGTTAAAGGAATCGCGTGCGCCAAATCGGTGCCGACTATTTTCAAGGTCGTCATTCTTGGATAAAGAAATAGCAAAGCAACGGTTCCCAAAGCTCCGGCACCAACCGACGACAATGTCACCAACACCCCCAGCACAGCACCAGTAAAAACCGTTGCAACTTTTTCCCAACGCGGTGAAAATCGGCCACTATTTACCTGGTTGCTGTGTTCGTCATCAATCTCCGCACTCTTGGACGCTTTGCGCAACAGAATACTGCGAACCAGCAAGGCCAGAGCGGTCAGCAACAAAGCCACACCCAAGGTAAAGGTAATTGCACCGGTCACTTCCTTGCCAACCTCCATCAGATTTTTCAACACATAAAGTGTTACACCTGCAAAAGGCAAGCTACCCAACGCCAACCAGCCGACGATTTTCCAATCTACCGAACCGTGCTTACCGTGATGAACAAACACCCCTGCGGTTTTCGTAATCGACGCATACAGTAAATCCGTGCCTACCGCGACGGCGGGTTTAAAGCCAAACAAAAACACCAGAAGCGGCGTCATCAACGAACCGCCGCCAACCCCGGTAACACCCACCAACATACCCACGGCAAAACCGGATGCCGTATACATTAAATTCATAGACAATCACCTTAAACTTCATAATATTCGATAAGTGACTTCATTATGCCAGCGCAATCACTCAGCTTATTAATGATTAAATTGCATATGTATATTTAATTTTTAGATATTTATTGATCTGAGCGCACAATTGCTCAACACCTAAATGACTGAGTCCGACGCCATCTTTTAGTAAACTGACGAGTATTCACTAAAATCCAACTTTAGGGGGATTTATGGTTAAGCAAGCGATAGTTTTGGTATTTGGCTGGCTTTTGTCAGGCACGGCCTTCGGCGATCAAGATGACTGGGTCTACACGCCACGTCAGCAACCGCAGCAACGACAATACCGGCAGCAACCCGAGCTGCGGCAATACAATCGCCGAGACGATTACAGCAATGACTATGAACAGGATCGTGATCGTGATCGTGATTTTCAAGACTATCCAAGAAATCAAGGCAATCAAGGTTTTCAGGGCTATCGAGGTGGCTATCGCGGCTACGTTCCTCAGCCTCCGACCGGCTATCAGGCTCCCGCCGACTATTATGGATTACCGCCAGTAAGGGGTTTCGTCTACCCACCGCAACCGCAGCAAATGCCGGGATTCGAGAATCACCAACGCGGACGCTGGTAGCCGCAAAACGAGTTATTGATCCTTAGCATGAAAAAGGGCAGCAGGCTTTCGACATCTCTTCACTCAGATTGACCTTACGATACTGAGCGTTTTTGTCGGGAATTCGATAAATTGTCGGACAGTTGGCAAGCGTTCCCGAAGATAGAGCTTTTTGCGGGTTTTGAGATAGCGATGAAAGGGCTGGGAGCCTATTTACAAGGAAGCCTTTAACACATTGATTGCACTGACGTGCCCGACAAACTTACCACGAACGGAATCAATAACATATGCTTCGCCTTGAGCCTGCCGGAAGACTTACTCGAAGCGGCCTTAAGTTTTAAAAACAAACAGTTATTGCCGAATTTTGGCGCCGGCGGAAATTGGTCATGATTTTGCTTGGCGGTTAATGCCTGTCCAAATCAAATCGACTAAGGGGAATAAAATGTTTGAACACAAAAATCTTGACGGCACATGGAACCGCGTTGTTTCAACAAGCGATGCGTATCTGAGTGGTGATATTCTGGAAACGCGGGATATGGTCGGCACCGAACCCGAGAAAATCGCGCGCATGCAATTTGCTGTGATCGGCCAGCGCCTGGTCGAACGTTGCCTGCCGCCGGAAGCCTTGAGTGAAACTTGGGCGCAGGATGCCGGCAAGCTGCCTTGGTGGGATTCGGTAAAAAACCCGCCGCATATGGGTATTATCGCCGACTTCAACAGCCACAACGGCGGTTTGCATCGTATTCCTTTCGACGCCAATCATAACGTCGTTGGCTTTGCCAGCGATGGCGAGGAAATCGTTCTCGGTAAAGGTGTGTACACAGTCACCCGCAAAAGCGATGGCAAAGAGTTGAGCGCTGCATCGCAAAGTGAGCTGCGCGCGTTGTATTTCGCATAAGCGGTGGATTGATCGGCACTGGACCCGGTTAACCCGGTTTTATTAACCCGGCCCTCAAACATCGTTGCTCCCGCTTAAGCGGGAGCCCCGTTTTCTCACTCCCGCTCACCAGTATGCTAAGTTTTAGGTAATAATCGGCGCTAGCTGAGAATGCTACGAGTTTTTTCGCTGAACGCAGATTGTCGGAACGGAACATGGGCATACAGGATCGCGACTACTACCGGGAAAAATATCAACCAGAGTCTAAAATTGCCGGCCCTGATGTGGTCGCTCATCGGACGACGCAGCGGGATCGCGGAAAATCCGGTCACAGCGGCATTCGCTATCTTTTGTTTCCGGTCTTAACCATTGCCGCCCTGTGGTACGGCGCCGATGCCTTTTTGAGGTTCCAACAGTCCAAAAGGCAGACGGAGATACCGCTTCCGGTGGCTATGGCTCCGCAAGCCCAACCACAATCTAATCTGATTACTCCCAAAGCCGGCGGCGTGGTTTTAAAAACCGACCCGCAAGGCCATTTTCGCGGTACGGTGTTAGTCAATAATGTGCCTATGCCTTTTCTAATCGACACCGGAGCGACCAAAACCGTGATTCCGAGCAGTATGGCAATCCAAGCCGGTTTGCCCTTCGGCGGCGTGGTGCAATCCAATACTGCCGGCGGCAAAGTAGCGGATCGCGCGACTCAAATCACCAGCTTGGTTCTGGGTAGTGCTGTCATTAAAAATCTTGATGCGCACATCAACGACCATCTGGATGAAGTGTTGATTGGCATGAATACTTTAAAATATTTCCAGATCACGCAAACCGGCAATACGCTGACCTTGTTAGCCAATAACCAAGCAGGCATCAGCCCCGCGAATCAGTCCATGACCAGTCTGGAGACGTTGGCAGCAAACCAGCCGATTAAAAAGCCCACCACCATCAAAAAGACCGTGCACTGCGATGAACGTAAGGTCTGCACGACAACCTACAGCGATCATTGATGTCAGCCATTAGCAGCAGTTTTTATGCTTACCTATCGCGCTTGCGTTGGATCAAGCGCTGGGGCTTGAAGCGCAACGCCCATGAAGAAAATGTCATGGAGCATAGCTGGGAAGTGGCGGTGATTGCCCACACGCTGGCCTTAATCAAAAATCGCTATTTTGACGGCCAACTCGACGCCAATGCGGTTGCCACCGCCGCGCTGTATCATGATGTGACGGAAGTGATTACCGGCGATTTGCCGACACCGATCAAATACCACTCACCGGCGATACTCGGCGCTTACAAGCAAATCGAACAACAGGCCGAAACCGAGCTGTTGAACTTGTTGCCGGACGCATTGCGCGAGGATTTTCGCGCATTTATTCAGCACGAAAGCCTGCCGGAGGCTGATCAGCACGTCATCAAAGCGGCCGACAAGATTTCCGCTTATCTAAAATGCCAGGCCGAACTCAAAGCCGGCAACACCGAGTTTGAACTGGCCGCCGCGCAGTTGGCTCAGAATATTCATGAATTGCAGCAGCCGGAAGTAGTGTTTTTTATGCAGGCCTTTGCGCCGAGTTGCGGCTTGACGCTGGATGGCTTAATGCAAAAAAGCGACTCCGAAAAAGGCCGGAATCTATAATCCGCGCACCAATAGCTTCAACTGATTTTTAAATTCGCTTTTCAGCCGATAGAGCTGCGCGGGTCTGTGCGCGCCGGCGGCTTCGGTTTGCCCTTCTACTGTTTCCAGCACCCCCAGTTCCTCCATTTTTCGCCGAAAGCTGACTTTATTCAACGTTTCGCCTAAGCAAGCCTCGTAAATCTTTTGCAATCTCGGCAGGCTGAAGGTTTCACCGGCCAAGTAACAAGGCAAGGAGGAATACTGCGACTTGTTACGAATCCGCTCCACCGCCGTGGCAATGATGTCGTTATGGTCAAACGGTAAGCGCCGCAAGGCATCCACTGCACAAATAGTCAGCCCGGGGTTGTTTACTGACAAGATCAAATCGGCATCAACCAAGGCAAAATACACCACCGAGATCGACCAGCCGCGTGGGTCACGCGCTGCGCCGGCAAAGGTTTTCAGTTGCTCTAAATAGGGCGGCAGCAAACCGGTTTTTTGTTGCAGGATGCGTACCGCGGCGTCCAGGCAATCCCTATCGTCTTGTGCGTGAATATACCCGCCGGGCAAGGCTTCCTGGTTTGCGTAAGGTTCTTTGTCCCGTTTGGACAGCGTGACGCACAAGCGATCTTCTTGGATGATCAGCAAGACAATATCAACAGTTGAAATAATGGGTTCGAGCATAGCAATATTGAGTTGGGCGATGGGAGGTAACTTACTTAGTAAAGAATTATAACTATACCTGCATACAAAATAGCGCACGATAAATTTTTGTTAGTTGCATTATGTAACTAACAAGGTTAAGCTAAGCCCATCTCAAATATCGTCGCAGGTTAAAGCTCATGGCAAATACTCAATTAATGATCATCGATGCGCAAAACGACTTTTGCGATCACGCGACCGAAGGCTATGCTCCGGCCCTGCCCGTGCCGGGCGCCTATCAGGATTGCGTGAGACTGGCGCAGTTGATTGAACAAGCCGGACTTGCCATTGCCGGCGTTATCGCCACGCTCGATACCCATCACATGATCGATCTGGCACACAACAGCTCTTGGCTAACTGAAGAGGGTGTAGCCCCACCCCCATTTTCCCGGGTGACCGCCGCTGACTTTTTAGCAGGCCGTTATCGCCTGTCCGTCACACCGGTGTCACCGGAGCAAAACGATTATGTTCTAAACTACCTGCAACAACTGGAACAGATGCAACGGCCTTTTATCCTTTGGCCGCCGCATTGTTTAATCGGGACACCCGGGCACAAGCTTAACCCCGAGTTGGCGCAAGCCTTAAGCGATTGGGAAACGCGAACCTGCAAAGCCGTTACGCTGGTGCAAAAAGGCGAAAACATTTGGACGGAAAGCTTTTCCGCACTAAAAGCCGTCATCCCGGATCCTGCCGATCCGGCCACGCAGTTGAATCGAGCCATACTGGAAATGCTCGCTCAGTCGGATCGTTTGTTAATCGCCGGCCAAGCCAGCAGCCATTGCGTCAAGGAGACGATCAGCGACATCTTGCAGTTCGGCGCCGCCGAGCTAAAACGCAAGCTAGTGATCCTGACTGACTGCATGAGTCCCGTCAGTGGATTCGAAGCGGCGGTCGAACAATTTTTTACCGAACTGCGCGCACAAGGCGTTCGTTTGGCAACCAGCGCCGAAATGGCTTTGGAACTGGTCCCCGAAAATAACCCATACTAAGGAATGCACATGCCCCCCATCGTCAAAAGCCTGCTTGAAAACGATTTGTACAAATTTCCGATGTGGCAAACCATGCTGCATAAGCGCCCGGAAGCCAGCGCCGAATACGATTTTATCTGCCGGAGTACACCGGAATACCCGCTGGCCGAATTGCTGGATGATGTCAAACAAGAACTGGATCACCTGTGTTCGCTGCAATTTGCCGACGACGAGCTAGCCTATTTAGCCAAACTACGTTACTTAAAACCCGATTTCATCGAGTTCCTGTCCTTGTTTCGGTTTAGAAGCAAATACATCAAGGCATTTGCCGAAGGCGACACCCTGAGAATTCAAGCCCAGGGTCCGCAAGTGCATGTGATGAATTTCGAGATATTTTGTTTGTACATCGTCTCGGAACTGTATTTTCGCCGCTTCGACCAGGCGGCGTTATTGGCGGAAGGCCGCCGCCGCTTGCAGGCAAAATTAGCTACCCTAAAAACCTTTGCTGAGCAACCCGCAAAAACCCATGCCTTCGAGATTTTCGATTTTGGTTTGCGCCGGCGCGCTTGGGGTAGCTGGCAAGAGGAAGTGGTGCGGACGTTTCAAGCCGAAGTGCCGAGCTTGTTCAAAGGCACGTCCAATGTGTATCTGGCCAAAAAATTCGGTTTAACGCCGATAGGCACCATGGCTCACGAGTATCTGCAATCCTACCAAGCGCATGTGGTGCGGCTGCGCGAATTTCAACGCATGGCCTTGGAAGATTGGGCGCAGGAGTTTCGCGGTGATTTGGGTGTGGCGTTGACCGACACCATTGGCATGGATGCCTTCCTGCGCGACTTTGATTTGTATTTCGCCAAATTGTTTGACGGCCTGCGGCATGACTCCGGCGACCCGGTGGTTTGGGGCGAAAAAGCCATCGGCCATTATCAAAAACTACGCATCAATCCGCATGGTAAACGCTTGGTGTTCTCGGATGGACTGGATATTTCCAAGGCAATCAGTCTTTATCAGCACTTTGGGGACCGCATTCAATTGGGCTTTGGGATAGGCACAAATTTAACCAACGATCTTGGCGGCCCCAAACCTTTGAATATTGTGATGAAACTGGTGCGCTGCAACGGCGACCCGGTGGCGAAATTATCCGACGCCCCCGGCAAGACCTTATGCAATGACCAAACCTTTATCGCCTACTTGCGGCAGATTTTTAATCACTACGCCTAAATTCTGCATAGGAATTGTTATGTCCAAACTTCCCCTGACCGTCGCCATCGCCCAAATCAATCCCATGGTCGGCGATTTTGCCGGCAACTTGGCGATTGCCAAAGATGCTTATCGCCAAGCCGCCGCGCAGCAGGCGCAATTGTTAGTGTTCCCGGAGTTGTCCTTGTGCGGGTATTACCCCGGCGACCTGTTAAACGAATCGACCTTTATTCGCAAAGCCTACGAAGCGTTGGTAGAGCTGACTGCTTTTTCAACGCAGTTTCCGGACCTCGTTGCGATTGTCGGCACGCCGATAAAAGCAAACGGCCCCGGTAAGCCGCTGTATAACGCGCTGATTGCCATACGTAACGGCGAGACTATTGCGGAATATCACAAGCAACTGTTGCCCACCTACAATATTTTCGATGAGCGCCGTCATTTCGAGCCCGGTCAACAGGGCGCGGTGAGTATCGACGTCGCCGGTTATAAAGTAGGGCTGATGATTTGCGAGGACGGTTGGAACGACAATGCCGACGATTATCCGGTTAATCCTTACGAAGCACTTGCCCGGATGCGCCCGGACTTGGTGGTCAGCATCAATGCCAGCCCGTCCAATATCGGCAAACGCGCGCAACGCCAACAAGTGATTTGCGGCGCGGCCCGCCGGCATGGCTTGCCGATACTGTATGTCAATCAAGTCGGCGGACAAGACAGCATTGTATTTGACGGGGCTTCCTTTGCCGTGAATGCCGATGGTGAGATTGCGCGCGAATGGCCGGCTTTCCAAACGGTGATAGATACGCTGCGTTTTACAGAAGGCGGATTTCAAACCATTGCGCAATCGGCCCAGCCCCAAATTGATAATGATCAGGAATTCATTCTGCAACATATCCTGCTGGGCTTACGCGATTATGTGCGGCGCTGCGGCTTTAATCGAGTCGTGGTGGGTTCCTCGGGCGGTATTGATTCGGCGTTGACGATTGCGATTGCCGCCGAGGCCTTGGGACCGGAAAATGTCATTGCTATCACGATGCCGTCGGCATTTTCCAGCAGCGGTTCGGTGAGCGACTCGCAACTGCTCTGCGATGCCTTGGGCGTAGAGCTATACAGCTATCCGATCAAGACGCTGGTGAATGATTTTGGCGAGCAATTTCACAGCAGTTTTTCCGAGGAATTACGCGGTTTGAGCTTGGAAAATTTGCAGGCTCGTCTACGCGGCACCATCCTGATGGCATATTCCAATCAGTCCGGTGCGATGGTCCTTACCACCGGTAACAAAAGCGAAATATCGGTGGGTTATTGCACGCTGTACGGCGACACCAACGGCGGTTTGGGCCTGATCGGCGACTTGTATAAAACCGAGGTGTATCGCCTGTCCGCTTACATTAACCAACGCGCCAATCGTGAGATTATTCCCGCAGCGATTTTAACGAAACCGCCTTCCGCAGAATTGGCGCCCGATCAGAAAGACACCGATAGCTTGCCGCCTTACGAGGTGCTGGATGAAATCTTGAAACTGTTGATCGAAGGCAAGCAGCTGGCTGACCACGAATATGAAAAAGCCCGGGAGTTTGTGGCTGGCTATCGAACCACCGCGGCCGGTGAAGCGGTTTACCAGCGCATCGTCGGCATGATAGCCCGCAACGAATACAAACGCCGGCAAGCTCCGCCCATCATTCGGGTGCGACCCCGAGCCTTTGGCGCCGGCCGGCAAATGCCGATAGCGGCCAAACATTAAGGCTAGAGCGATGACTAAATACCAAAAAGCCATTGTGATTGGCCGTTACCAAATTTATCACAAGGGGCACGAGCAACTAACCCGCCGAGCCTTGGAAATTGCCGACGAGGTGCTGGTGATTGTCGGTTCGTCCTTTCAGTCCAGAAATATCCGCAATCCGTTTAAATGGACCGAACGGGCGGCCATGATCACCGCCACGCTGCCGGAGAGCGAGCAAGCCCGCCTCAGATTTTTACCGGTACGGGATTATTACGACGATACGCTGTGGAATGCCGATGTCCGGCGGCAAGTTGGTGCATGTGTGGCGGACGGCGAACGGGTTGCATTGGTCGGCTTTAACAAGGACGAGTCCACGTATTATCTGGATAATTTTCCCGATTGGGCGATGGAGGCGATAGAGTCCGAGCTGGATATTGATGCTACGGCACTGCGCCACCAGCTGTTTGCAGCAGAAAACACGGAGACCGCGTTGGCAAATATCGCCAGCCGGATTTCCGTGCCGGTGAGGGATTTTTTAAACGATTGGGCAAAGAATCCTGAGTACGCGGTATTAAAAGCGGAATACGCCAAAATCCATGCAGAGAATCAAGTCTATGCCGGCATTCCCTGGGATATTATTGCCACCACTGTCGATGCGGTAGTCACTGTCAACGATCATGTGTTGCTAGGCAAGCGCAAACATTATCCCGGAAAAGGCTTGTGGGCTATCCCCGGCGGCTTTCTGGAGAAACGCGAATCCTTGCTGCAAGGCGCGATCCGCGAATTGAAGGAAGAAACCAGCCTGAACCTGCCGGATTCCGCTTTGCGAGACTGCCTGCAACAGATTAAAGTGTTTTCCCACCCCAGAAGATCGTGCCGTGGCCGCGTCATCACGCATGCCCATCACTTTGCTTTGACAACTCCTTGGCTTGATGGGTCTCGGCCGGAGATAAAAGCAGCGGACGATCTTGAAAGCGTGGCCTGGATACCGATCACGCAGCTGCCGACACTGGAAGAAGCGCTGTTTGAAGACCATTTCGCTATCTTGTGCAACTTCCTGTCATTTCAAACTAAGTAGGACGATGCACGTTATTTAAGCTTAACAGGGCAGAGGGAATAGCCAGGGAAACTTATCCATGAAACCCGAAGATTTACCAAAACTGGTCAGCGTTACTATGCCTTACGGCAAATACAAGGGCCGCGTTATCGCCGATTTGCCCGGCCACTACCTCAATTGGTTCGCGCGCGAGGGGTTTCCTGCCGGTGAATTAGGCAGACTATTGGCATTGATGCAGGAAATGGATCACAACGGCCTAAAACCTTTGCTCGAGCCGCTCAGACAAATAAAGTCCTGACTATTAAGCTGGTCCTTAATATGACTGGTCTTTATTTGCCCTGTATCGGACGGCTGATTTTTAGGCAAAAAAATTCCGACACGAGGCCGGATTAAGGGAGGAAGTTATTGCGCTGAACATCTCTGCAATGGCCAGTATAGTATCAGTGTTTCCTAATGCCTGGAATGCGACATAATGTCACGCGCCACCTGGCTGAAACGCAGTTTAATGATGCCCGTGGTGACCAAAATGTCCGTGACCGTGATGCCCGCCATAGCCCCTATGGCCTCCGTATCCCCACCCGCCGCGGTACATTGGCACAGGGACCGGCACAACAGGCGCCGAATAGCCGTAACTATAGCTACCGTAACCATACGGCGTATACGTCGCGGGATAAGACTCGGCATAGGGTGCGTAAGCCACACAACCGCTCAACATCGTCAGACTCAAAAACATCAGGGCAAGGCGTATTCGCGTGTTCACGACTACCAACCTTGCCGTATATTCCGGTCACACCGCGGTGCGGGGATGGGTTGTTGATAGACAAACCCTCTCACTGGCGGCAACCCGTAATAATCTGCCGGCGCCTGGTAATAGCCGACTGCGGGCGGCGGCACGTATGCGCGGTAATACGGATTGTTATAGCGATACCCGTAGTGCTCGCGTTGGTAACTATGATGATGTCTACCGCCCCAGCCGCCGTCATGCGCAAATGTTGCGCTCGAGAATAGCAAGATGGTTGCCAACAGTGCGGTAAGCCTGAACATAAACCCTCCTTATCCGGGATCTTCAGTTGCGGCTCATTGTTCACCCGCAGGCTTAAACATCTCTTAACTGACGACAATACTTAATAAGACTTTTCCGCGCACGGCATGAATAGTGCCGCCTGATTGCATATTTCCATAAAATACCTGGCTGGATGTTATGGTGTCAGGTAAAACAGCTAACAATTGCATTTAACATGGAGACGATATGAGCAACCTGTTTGAGCCCATCAAAGTGGGGGACATTAATTTACCTAACCGCATCGTGCTGGCGCCTTTGACACGCTGCCGAGCCAGCGCCGGCCGGGTACCTAACGAATTGATGGCGGAATACTACGCACAGCGAGCGGATGCCGGGCTGATTTTAAGCGAAGCCACCAGCGTGTCCGCGCAAGGTGTGGGCTATCCGGACACGCCCGGCATTTGGTCGGATGAGCAAGTCGCAGGCTGGACCAAGGTCACCCAAGCAGTACATGCAGCGGGCGGACGAATTTTCCTGCAACTCTGGCACGTCGGCCGGGTGTCGCATCCGGACTACCTAAACGGCGAGTTGCCCGTCGCGCCCAGTGAGATTGCGCCCTTGGGGCATGTTAGCCTGCTCCGCCCGATGCGCGATTACGTAACCCCCAGAGCCCTGGGCATCAGCGAAATTCCCGAGATTGTCGAGACTTACCGCAAAGGCGCGGAAAACGCCAAACTTGCCGGTTTTGACGGTGTGGAGATTCATGGCGCCAATGGCTATTTGTTAGACCAGTTTTTGCAGGACAGCACCAATAAAAGAACCGATGCTTACGGCGGTTCGGTGGAAAACCGCGCCCGTCTGATGCTGGAAGTGACGGATGCGGCTATTTCGGTATGGGGACCGGGTCACGTGGGTGTGCATCTTGCGCCCAGAGGCGACTCGCATACGATGGGTGATTCCGATCCCTTAAATACCTTTGGCTATCTAGCCGAGCAATTGGGCAAACGCGGCATTGCGTTCATTTTTACCCGAGAATCGCTCGGAGAGAACCGTATCAGCCCGGCGTTGAAAAAGCGTTTCGGCGGGGTGTTGATTGCCAACGAAGGTTTTAATAGAGAAACCGCGCAACAAGTCATTGCGGCCGGCGAAGCGGATGCCGTTTCGTTTGGCAAGGACTATATTGCCAATCCCGATTTAGTCCGGCGTCTGCAACTAAATGTGGCCCTTAACCCCTATCATGCTGAAACCTTTTATGGGGCCGCGGGGCAGGATCCGAGAATTGGCTATACCGATTACCCGCGTTTGGTCGCGGACGTGGGCTAAAAAAATAGTGTGGTTCCCGCGCAGACGGGGACCACAGATGTTACCCACAAGTGGCTTGCGAGGCTTGCAGAGAGATATTAATCGCCACCCGGAACTTCAGACAACGCCATATCCTGCAATAATTCCAGCCAAATCTGGCGATATTTTGGACATCCGACTTGGTAAAAACAGTTGGTCAAGACGCGCCAACCGGCCATGCTGGGTTTCTTCAGTCAACACGTCGCAGCTGTTCTCGCTCGGCTGCAGTGGCGCCTGGAGCAACCAAGCTCAAACCCACTCCGGTTGCACCGCCATGCAAGAGCTCACCCCACAATATTCGAACTTATCCGCGATTATTCCGGGTCGTCTTGAAAACCGGAACACAGCGGTATAGCGGGCATGCATGCTTGGGAAGAGCCGCGTTTGGATCCCGATCTGTAGCCGTCCTTCCCATCGATAAACCCTATCAGCCATAGCGAAAGTTTCCCCGGTAGTAATAACTCACACCCCACCAGGGATGGCGGATGCTGAAATCCAGATAGAACTCGTCTTCTGAAACAGCACTTTCGCTGATGCTGGCCGAACCTAGCAATAAGTAATCCGGAATATTCAGGCGTAGCGACCCGCATTGCCAGAAATGGCCGTTACTGCGATACAGCAATTCGCCGTTTTCGACGCTGACGTGCAAGCGCAAGCCAAAACCAAAGCCTATGAGTTCGACCAACTCGTGGTCTGCCGCATAACTCATCCTGGAAGTAAAGCAATCAGTTTTACCATCGGCGTAAGTCATCGTCCTATGCCAATGCAATAGTTCGCCGTCGGCGGTCTTGTCCACTTCGGCTTGTGCCGCCTGCCCGCGCCACAGTAACAAGCCGCCGAACAAATGAATCAGCCAAATCAACGGAAACAGATAAATTGGATAACCTATTTCCATCGTTCCCGTTAGCCGGCTTTGTTGGCAGTCGCTGATTTGGTAATGTCTTTGGATGACTTCCGGCAATTGTTGCCAATCGGCGCCCAACACTTTTTGCATTAATGATTCGGACATGGCTCAGCTCCAGAGTGAATTATGAAACACCATCAAGGTGGTGATGCCTATCATGCCGAAGAAGGCCGGCACGCCCAACCATAGCCAAATCTTGGAATAATAGTGGTAAAGGTACGGCAAAGCCCGGCCTTGGGCCAGTGACTCGGTGGCGATGTCGCGCATGCGGATCTGCAAAATCACCACCGGCAACCAGCACAGCCCGGTGATTAAATACAGCGCCACTGTCCACCACAGCCAGCCGTCGCCGAACGAAGCCGACAATTGATCGGCCAATAACACGCCGGTTAACGGCTGGATAATCACAGTCGGCGTGGTGAACCACCAATCGGCCAGCACTACATGTTTGCTGGTCGTGGCGATTGCCGCGTGATCGCCGCTTTTATCGGCCATCACTTTGTAAAACACCGTGCCGGAACCCAAACCGAACAATACGATGGCGCTGAGGATGTGGATCAATTTTAAAGATAAATACATCATGACGGCTCTCCTTCCAATATTCTGACAAGCAACAAGCACATTAAAAACGGCAGATTTTTCAACAGCGGACCGAACGGGTGGAATACAAATTCCGGTAAACATGCGGCTACTGTCAGGCTATAGCCGAGGACGACCCAGAACTGCCAAAGCATGAGCTGACTAATCCTAAACCGCGCTAAGGTCGCCAAACCCAAGCCAATATCCATGGCTGCCAAGCCGTATAAGGCTATTGGCGCGCCCATGCCGGTGATGCCAAGCGCTGCCAATAACTGATAACTCAGTTGATGCGGGTAGAAAAACAGCGAGGTGATGCCGCTCCATAGCCAGACGAGGGCAATCACGTATCGCAACAAAGGCTTGAGAAAATACAAACCCGCATGCCAACGCTCGACTGGGCTGGCCGCTTGTTCGAACCATTGCTCGTTCACGTTGAAGGGCGCTCGTTCCAAAAACTGGGTGAGCGGCGCTGGATCCGCGCAATTGCCGCGATTTAGCATCGCCAGGTTGTCTTTACTGACAATCGGCTCGTTCAGCCATTTGCCCATATCAGCCATGCTCAGCGCAAATGGGTAAGGCACGGAGCAAGTTCCGGCCTTGGGTTTGCCTAATCGCCGCCTAAGCCCTTGCAGCCAGTCCGCATAACTTAGGGGGCTGGGGCCGACCAAAGCCAAGGTTTTACGACCGGAGACAGCCGGCTCAAGACAACGGCAGACAGTGGTGGCTACATCGGCGATATGAATGGGTTGCAAAAGCTGGCGGCCACCATCCGGCAGCAGATGCACGGGTAAAGCGGCCAACGCATGAAACAAGCCGCTACTTTGCCCGCCGGGACCATAAACCAGCGACGGTTGCAGTACAAACCAGTCCAGGGCCAAGTCGCGTAAGGCATCGTCGGCAGCTTTTTTGCTGAGGTGGTAATTTGATTCGGCACCCGCGTCGGCACCCAAAGCCGAAACTTGCACGATCTTTTTTACCCCGGCGCACGCACCGGCCTGAAACAAGGCTATCGGTGCTTGACTATGCAACTGGGCAAAGCTTTGGTTATTGTTCTCGGCAATGATGCCCACGCAATTGACGATTGCGTCGACAGCTTGCAGATGCGGCAGCCAGGAGTCGATCGTACCGGCCTGGGCAAAATCCAAGTTTAATCGGATCAGGTTTGGATGATCGATTAGTAGACGTTCGGGGTGGCGGCAACAGGCCGTGACCTGGTGACCCTGTCGCAGCAACTCGTGTAATACGGCGCTACCGATAAAACCGGTCGCGCCGGTTAATAGAATATTCATGGTTTTGCTCCAAATGTTGAGAGGCAGGAGCAGATTAACGACCGCGAAACGGCGGAACTTCCGGAATGATAGGACAGGAATAGAAATAATTTACGCGGGATATAAATCCATAGACATCAAAGTGTTACGGATTTACAAAATGATAAAACTGGAGTTTTTTGTTTAGCCGGCGTGTGTTTTTCGATACTGTCCGGGCGCGACGCCGACGATGTCGCGAAACGCCGCATAGAAATTGGACTGGGTGCTAAAGCCCACCGTCAAGCCTATGGACAATACCGACGCATTGGGTTCCGCCAATAGCAATTTTTGGGCGGCGGCGATGCGTTGTTCGCGAATGTAGCGGGAAAAGCCTTGTTGAAATTCGGTATTGATCAGTTCGGATAATTGGTGCTGGCTCAAATTCAGTTGCTCGGCCAGCAAACCTAGGTTCAGGGTTTCCAGTGCATATAGTTTGTCCTGTGTCATCAAGGCGTCAAGCTTGGACAGCACCGCCTGTCTGTCGACATTATTAAGCGTGGACCCGGCATAGGCCGCCCGTACCGCCTCGGAAACGTCGGCCGTAATGTTCGGGAAGCGCAACAAGGTTAATGTCACCGCAAAAAACGCCAGCCCGATCAGTATGCTGTAGCTGCTGATGAAGTCGGTCTGGTTCAATAACGGCCAGATAAAGCCCAGTAGCAACACCCCAACGGCAATCGCAAACAGGGTTCCCAAAGCCAACAGTTCCAGACGAAAGCGCCGCCGCTGTCCGTGCAAGCCGTAGACAATTTTAGCCAACCACGCCAGATAGCCGCTGCCCACTAAAAACGCACCCGGCAAAGCCAGCTGATAAGGCAGCATCCAACCGCACAGTATCGGCGCGGCGTGCCAGGCATCGGCCCAGCGGTAATTCACCTCGGCAATCAACAACTGCCGGCTATAGAAATAAAAACTGGGAGCGATGCCGTATAGCAATATCAGATAAAGCGGCGAATGCACCCCATCGAATCGATTCAATAACCAGCTCACATGCAGGCTTTGGACAACCGCCAAACTCGTAACCAATACAAATCCCGCCAATCTCGGCACGCAACGCAGCGATTCCTGGCGCTGTAAAAGATTGCCGACGATCAGCAACAAGGCCGCGCCTAGCGAAAAGCCGATGCACAACAGAGGAGCTATTTGCATGAAAAAATAAGGCCTCGACAAGAGCAGCTACGTGTAGACGGCATTCCGAAAGGTTCGCGATGGGGTTTAAATTAGCTATACATGTAGAAGGAGAACGGCCGCGCCATCAATTGCAATGGCTTTGGTTATCCTTGGCAGGCCGACAGATATTCCAACAGATCGTCGGCCAAATGCGGCATATTGGAGGCTTGATATTCGTGATGCCTAGCCTTGTCGATCATAGTGGCGAGCTGCTGTAAATCGGCCGTCCATAATATAGGCGTTTGCTCGGCGAGCCGCGTCAAAAATTGCGCCTGATGATTGTCTGCCCCCTTGGGATTGGCGACCGCCACGAATCTTTTTTCCTTGATCAACAATTCCAGAGTACTACCCGTGCCGCCGTGACAAACGATCAGCGACGCTTGTTCGATCAAGGCGTCGAGATTTTTTTGAAACTTAAAATACTCGCAATGCTTGGGAATATAACTGCCATGGCCGATTTGGCAGATCACTTTTTCATCGAAAAATTGCGCGGCCGCCAATTCGTCGACCGTTTGAATCAAATCGTCAAACGTCAAGGTGGTGCCCACGGTGACCAAAATCATAGGATGGTTCCTTTATAGATGGATTTATCGACCTCGCTTAATAACTCCGGCCATTGCACATAAAATTTATTCGCCAAGCCAAAATAGGCGATAAGCTGGCTGGTTTTTGACGGATTATTAACCCTGGTAATGCTTTCAACAAAGACCGTTTTAATACCTTTGAGTCTTGCCGCGATAAACAGCGGAATAGCCATCGACGAACCCAGGACTATTATCGCAAAAGGCTTTTCTTTATCTATGATTTTATAACTGGAATAAAGCGATTTAAAAAAAGAAGCTATTTTAGAAAACTGGTTTTTTTCCAGGCTGAAGTTAGTCACTGCCGGAATGGTATATACATCGGTACAATTTGGAAATTTTTCCGCAATGGGCGTGCTTAATATTTTACTATCGGAAGGGATAATGGCAATAAAATCGTAGTGTTGGCTTAATGTTTTCAGCAGACAAATACTTTCAAAATAAAACCCGCCTCCGCCGATGCCAAGGGCAATCTTTGAGGGTTTTTGCGCCGATGTATGCTCTGTCATGGTTTGCCTACGTCAATAGTGAAGAACGCTTATGCGCCTGTTTTTTATGCCGATCCGCAGATTGAATCATATGCTATTTTTCCGCCAGCGGCGATAAACTCAACAGAAAGCCGGTGTTTCGGGGGCAAATTTGTATGCCCTTGCTTGTAACAAAACCAGGAAGCCTACGCCTTTTACTAAAAACGTAAACATCAATATGGCGGGCTTATTCCGTTATCACCGGTATCTTCCCTATCCGGCTTTGCCACTCTTTCGGCGCGGTCGCATGAATCGACTCGCCGCAACTATCCACCGCTACCGTCACCGGCATATCCTCCACCACAAACTCGTGAATCGCTTCCATTCCCAGCTCGGGAAAAGCCACGACCCGTGCCTGTTTGATGGCCTTGGATACCAAATAAGCCGCGCCGCCGACCGCGATTAAATACACTGATTTATGCTTGGCAATGGCCTCAATCGCTTTTGGGCCGCGTTCGGATTTGCCTATCATGCCTAGCAAGCCGGTTTTTTCCAGTACCGTGTCGGTGAAACTGTCCATCCGAGTGGCAGTAGTGGGGCCGGCCGGGCCGACCACTTCATCGCGCACCGCATCGACCGGGCCGACGTAGTAGATGAATTTATCTTTTAAATCGACACCTTCCGGTAAGGACTCGCCTTTGTTCAACAGATCGACGATGCGCTTGTGGGCGGCGTCGCGGCCGGTTAACAAGGTGCCGCTCAGCAGCAAGGTTTCGCCGGGCTTCCAGTCGGCAACGTCTTGCTTGGTCAAGCCATCGATATTGACCCGGCGGGCGCTGCTGGCGGATTGGGTAATCTCCGGCCAGTCCGACAGTTTGGGCGGTGTCAGAATGGCCGGGCCGGAGCCGTCCAACACGAAATGCGCATGGCGGGTGGCAGCGCAGTTTGGGATCATCGCCACCGGCTTGTTGGCGGCGTGAGTTGGGTAATCCAGAATTTTCACGTCCAGCACCGTAGTCAGGCCACCCAAGCCTTGTGCGCCGATGCCCAGCGCGTTGACTTTGTCGTACAGTTCCAGACGCAGTTCTTCAATAGCATTCGATGGCCCGCGGGCGATCAGTTCCTGAATGTCGATCGAGCCCATGCAAGCCTGTTTAGCCAAAATCATGGCTTTTTCCGCGGTGCCACCGATACCGATGCCCAAAATACCGGGCGGACACCAGCCGGCGCCCATGGTCGGCACGGTTTTCATCACCCAGTCGACGATGCTGTCGGCCGGATTCAGCATCACGAATTTGGACTTGGCTTCCGAACCGCCGCCTTTCGCTGCCACTTCCACGTCCACTTTGTCGCCAGGCACCAATTCCATATGCACCACCGCCGGGGTATTGTCCTTGGTATTGATGCGCTTGCCGGCCGGATCGGCCAGGATGGACGCCCGCAACACGTTGTCCGGATGCAGATAAGCCTGGCGCACACCTTCGTTAACCATCTCGGTCACGCTCAATGCCGCATCCCAGCGCACGTCCATACCAATTTTTAAAAAAACCGTAACAATACCGGTATCCTGGCAAATCGGCCGGCGGCCCTCGGCGCACATCCGCGAATTGATGAGAATTTGCGCCATTGCATCTTTCGCCGCCGGGCTTTCCTCTTTTTGGTAAGCCACATACAAGGCGTCGATGAAATCCTTGGGATGGTAATAGGAAATGAACTGCAAGGCATCGGCGATGCTTTGGATGAAATCGGCTTGGCGAATGGTGGTCATGGTGGTCGTCGGGCTATGAAGGAGAATTGGAAATTTATCACGAACCGCTGCCGTCCTGAATCAAAAACTGGTCGCCCAAGCCGTCGGTATTGAAATATAAAACGACAACTTGGAAGTCAGGATGATTTCATCATCCACCCCAGCACTGCGGGTGCTAAATTGCCGAGTTCGCTGATTTACCCATCAACCCCGGCGCATTGTTGGCTAAGGATGCAAGATTAATAATCGGCACAGCCTGACCATTCTCAAAGGATACGAACTCGGAAAAATGCTCGGACCTTGTAATAGGGTTGTCACGGCGCATCGACGCCTTCACTTTAACAATGTCAGACACCTCATCAATGCCGATAGCCAGGTAATTGGCATCATGTTTGGCGAGCAAGACTAGGCGTCTTTGCAGGTCGACAACCAATTCAATCGTTGAGTCGAAAATATTCAAAAGCTCCATTAACGTGCCGTGTTTAGCCTGATTCAAAGCCGACAAGGCTTCATCGACACGGCCGGTTTCCGCCATATTCAGCAATTTATCGGCTAGTTCATGTATGGCGGCGTGCGGCCTTTCGAAACAAGACAACAGCAAATGCAGTCTTTTGTGCCGGGGTGTGTAAGCGTAATACCACTTACCGAATGCGCATTCTCTGGGGTTTCTGGCCTTGCTGAAGGTGCCGTGGTTGCGGACCGAGTATTCCAGCTCGGCAATCCATTCCAGGTGATCCTTTCTGCGAATTTCCAAAAAAGACTTTAATTCCTCGTATTCAAAGTATTTCGACTTGATATCCAACAAATCCCAAAGCGACACATAAGGAAAAACCTCGCCATCGACACCGTAGAAGGGATCGGAGTTCTGCCCGCTGTAGGGATAAACCGGGGAAATGGGCACAATCCGTTTGACGCTGGATAGCGGTAGGCAAAAATATTTTTCGCCTATAAGAAAAAGTAACAGTTCCATGCTTGCTCCTCCCACCCGATGAACCGGTGGGCTTCGTTAATTTCCCAATAATTTGCAGGTCCTCTGCTTTCGAACGACATTGCGGCGAAGGCCTTTATAGATGCTGAGCCGCCCAATCGGTGGGACTTGCCGCCCCATCGGGTTAGCAAAGCTAGTGCCTTTTATCGTTGGTTAACCGTCGGCATAAGCAAATGCAACCAGAGTCTAACCTAATTCGCCATAGTCTAACATCCAAAGCAAGTATAGATTAGCACGCTCTAATATTTTGTGGGGATCCTTGCGTAGCGGAGAGCGATGTTCAGACCGCTACGCATGCAGGATAAAGCATGGCCGCTGCAAGGCAATAACTCCAACATTAGCAATAGCGTAATGCGCCGAATGATTTAAGGCCAACATACGGCACGACACGGCAACGCCTATTGACGCCCTACCAATTGCGCCTTGGCCTTGGATTATATCCACCTGAATCCGGTTAAATGCGGTTATGTTGATTTACCGGAGCATTGGCGTTATTCAAGTGCTTGGATTTATGCCGGGTAGATACTCTGTTCAAAAGCAACAAATTTCATCATTTTTTACTCGGCGATGATGGATTCAGGGATGGCATAAAACCGTGTGTTATCGAACGGCTGATCGTGCTTCAACATGCCATGGATCGCATGCAGTAATTTACGCATGACGGCGCAGACGGCTTGCAAAGGTTTCTTGCCGTTGTCGATCAAATGCTGGAAATACGCTCGCACATGCGGATCGTGCTGTTTGGCACTCAAGGCCGGCATATACAACGCCGAACGAATATGCCGGTTACCGGCCTTGGATAGCCGCATTTTCTTGTGTACGCTTTTGCCCGACTCAAAGGCCTTGGGATCGAGTCCGGCAAACTTGACCCATTCGCGATGCGACAGGTTGGGCGGCAATAGCAGTAGTTCGCCCATCAAGGCAATGGCGCTGGTTTGGGCAATGCCTTTGATGCCGGTCAACAGGTCGAATATTCGTTGCAGTTCCGGATGCTGGTCGATCAACGCCAGCGCCTCGCCAGCCAACGTATCGATGCGTTTTTCCAGCTGACTAATCGCCAATTTGGCATCGCGTAGTAGGGCCTTCGGCGTTTCCTCGGTCGCACTCAGCGCATGTAGATGATTTTTCGCGGCGGCCTTCTGACCGGTTAGCGCGTCGATACGGCGAGCATAGCCGCGCAAAGCCAGCGCTTGATTCGAAGGACGAGTCCAGGCGACGAAATCCATGCGCTCGACATATTCGGCCAAGGTGTTGGCATCGACGGCGTCGGTTTTACTGTTTTTCATCAATACCTTAGCGAAGTGATGCGAAGCCTTGGGATTGACCACCATCACAGGTACACCGACGTCGTGTAGCGCAATAGCAAGATCGAAATGGTAAATACCGGTGGCTTCCAGACAGACCTTGATGCCGGGTAATTTGATCAACTTATTCACCAGACGCGCACGGTCGCTACGAGTATTAGCATATTTTTGCGGGTCGAACGGCTTGCCGTTCTTGCGGATCACTAAAACCAATTCGTCGGCGCCGACATCCACGCCGGCAAACAGGCGATGGACAGATTCAGCGGGGGTGTTGAGCGAGCGGTTCGTCATCATCATTTTTAAATACAGTTTAAAGGGAAGTACACTATTCACCGGTTCCCGACCCTGCACATGCACCTACCTTCCTTGTGTATGCAGGCTCTAAGCCTCGGATACTCCACGGTATGGGTGAATAGGGCGGGGGCCAATCTACACGACAGGCTCTGGTAAACTACCAGTCCTCAGGGTGGGACGGCCTCCCAATGAACAATCACAGCTTAATCGGTTTTTCTGGGCTATCGGTTGTTAAAATTCATCATACAAGGATGGATTATTGCCGGTCTATCGGGATTGGTTTTAGCTCACCGCAGCGCGGTTGGTTTGCATTCCCACGCGGCGCGTGGGAACGAGATGAACAACAGACGGCGCAATACGGCTATCGTCTATTGACGCCCTACTAATTACACCTTGAATCCGGTTAAATGCGGTTATGTTGGTTTACCGGAGCATTGGCGTTCTTCAATTGCCTGGAATTATGCCGGGTAGGATGGATTATTGCCGGTCTATCGGGATTGGTTTTAGCTCACCGCAGCGCGGTTGGTTTGCATTCCCACGCGGCGCGTGGGAACGAGATGATTATGCTTCGCTAATCATACCTACAGAGGTGCTGTGAAATCGGGATGGTTTTGTTCCCGTATGCTGCGCCGAGCACCGGAGCTTTTGAACGGAACAGCCTGCTAGGGGCGCCGCAGGGATGCGGCGCGTTGCCGAAGGGGCAGGAAGCCCCTTTCGGCAACCCCGGTCAAAAGCGAGGAGCGCAGGGAATAAGCAGCATCCGGGTCGCTTTTTCTTTGGATACTTTCTTTTGGCGATGCAAAAGAAAGTATCTCGGCTGTCGGGCCGAGACCCGACTTCTAAACCAGCCGTCGCGTTAGCGACACCAAAAATGAAAGCCTATTGACCGCGTGGGAACGATAGAAATTACTGCATGCGATTCATGGCATGCTAAAGCACGACCAGCCGTTCGATAACACGCGGTTTTATGCCATTCCTGAATCCATCATCGCTGAGTAAAAGATGATGAAATTTGTTGCTTTTGAACAGAGTATCTACATGGCTGCGCTTCCAGCTTTTCGATGTGACCGTGGGACAAGGCTTTATGCCTGGAGGCGTTCGCCTTCACTTTCGTACCGTCCAGCGCAATTTGCCCCAGTGTCACCAACTTCATCGCTTGGGACAGGCTGAGGACCTGGACGAACAGATCTTCCAGCTCGATCAGGAAGGTTTTGCGGAAATGGGCCAGCGTATCGTGGTCGGGATGCGTATCCGCGGACAGGAAACGGAACGCCACCGAATCGTAGGTCGCTCGTTCGATCTTACGGCTGGAAAACACGCCGGTGGCGTAACCGTACACCAGGAGCGCCAGCAACACCGAGGGATGATAGGCCGCACTGCCGCGTCCCTGGTAACGGCTGGTTAATTGGCTCAGATCCAGTTGCTCGATGACTTCGACAACAAAACGGGCCAGATGAGCCTCCGGCAGCCATTCGTCCACCGAAGGCGGTAGCACGTAAAGTTGATGGCGGTTGACGGGAATGAATCGACTCATCACAGGCTCCGTATATCTGATCTTTTGACCGTCCTTATTTTACCAAACCGATGTCGCGGTTAGATCTACTGCGCTAAAGTCCGACAGGCTCCTAGGGATGCATTTCCACGCTGGAGCGTGGGAACGATAAAATTAACTGTCTTTTGCCCCGATTTCCTTGATAACTTCATCTTTGGCTTCCGTTATTAACGTATCGATGTCCACATAAAGCGGTATCAGTGCAACTGCCACACAGCGCAACGCGTGCCAGGTAGCCAGGAATGATACGACAAGCGGAGCGAGCACCGGGCTACGGAAGAGAACTTGCCCGTCTTGGGAAATAGCTAGGGCAAACAGAACAAACCCACACGTAGCTACGAATAAAAAAACCGAGAGCTTCATTACTTGGAGTGTGTAAAACACATGAGTTTTGTTGTCTCCTGTCACGAAGTGCAGACGCACCAACTGTTTGGTGGCAGGGCCAACAAAATGCATCAGAAGCTTTTTAAGCGCGGCAACAAGAGATTGATTTACGACAGGCACGAACACTCGGTTAAAAGCCCAGATAATAATGGCTGATAAAAGACCTCCGATTACACCGAGCAAGATAATGCCGGGTATGGTGTTTTTCAGCCACTCTGAAACTGTTGCAATATCCATGTATGTCTCTTTGTTGTGACAGCTAACAAGCAATTATATTGTTCCCGTATATCTTCCATATACCTTGGACATTCGGAAATGAGTTATGACCCCGCCCTCTCAATCATCCCCTCAGCCTGCTTAGCAAACGCCTTCAAATCGCCTTTCTTGACCGTAGCGCGCGGGATCACGATCGCCGCATCGATATCCACATAGATGTACACATAGTCTTTATGTTTCTCCACCCGCAACATGTCTTTCCAGGGGGTTTTGCTTTTGCCGCCGGGGGCGCGTTCTTGCAGGAATTCCGGCTCGATGCTCAGCCAATGAATACCGAATAAAGCCTTTTTTTCCGCTTCGGTGTATTTGTTGAAAAACTGGCGGCGCATGTCCATTTTCATGATAAACGGCGAGGCGAACGACCAAGCCAGCGCCAGGATGGTGATGTAGGCGGTGGTGGTCATGTCCACGTAATACACGTAATAAAACAAGGCGATAGCCATCATCACGCCGGGGGCGAAGATGCGGTTTTGGCGGATTTTCTTCTGCATTTCCGGGTCTTTTTTCAGCCTTTCCTCATTAAAGTGGACCAGGTCTTCTTCGCGGAATTCGTATTCGATTTCTAACATGTGTATCGCTCAGTGGAGTTGTGGGTTAATGCATTTTCATTTTGGCGTGGGTACTGCGCCGGAACAGATTGGATAAGGTCAACATCGCGGTGCGGAAGTAGCCGTGGATGGCGACTTGGTGCATTTTGTACAAGGACAAATACACGCCATAGGCAATCAAGCCGCCGACGCTGACCGTGCCCATCAAGCTACCCATCAAGCTGCCAACGGTGCTGAATTTACCCAGCGACACCAGCGAGCCATAATCGCGATAAACAAACTTCGCAGCCGGTTTGCCTTTCAAGCGGTTGATGATGGTTTTGGCCACGGTAGAGGCCATTTGGTGGGCGGACTGGGCGCGCGGTGGCACGTTGCCGCCGTGGCCGACCCATTCGCAAGCGGCGCAATCGCCGATAGCAAAAATGTCGGGGTCGCTGGTTTGCAAAGTTTGATCGACCACTAATTGATTGATGTGATTGGACTCCAAACCATCCAGGTCTTTCATCCAATCCGGGGCTTTGATGCCGGCGGCCCAGACTTTTAAGTCCGCATCGAATACTTCGCCATCGTAAGTGTGTACTTCGGTTTCGGTCACTTCCGTGACCTTGCGACCCAGCTTTAACTGGATGCCTAGCTTAATCAATTGCTCCTGGGTGGCTTGTGACAGCCGTGGCGGCAGGGCTGGCAACAATTTAGTCGCGGCTTCAATGATGGTAATGTTGACGTCTATCGAACCTTCAAGCCCGTAGGTGGCCAGCAATTTGGTCACTTCGTGCAACTCGGCTGACAATTCCACGCCCGTGGCGCCGGCGCCGATAATGACAATCGACAGCGGCTTGTCACGTTGATGGCTCTGGTTGGCGTAGGACTGGATGTAATAGGTTTCCACCAGTTGTTTTTGAAAGCGGAAGGCTTCCTTGGTGGTATCGATAAACCGGCAATATTTATCCACGCCCTTGATGCCGAAGGTGTTGCTGACACTGCCGACCGCCATCACCAGCGTGTCGTACTTGAAGCGGCGTTGCGGAATGATCTCTTCGCCTCTCTTGTTGGTAATCGCGCTGACGATAATTTCTTTATTGGCCCGATCCAAACCTTCCATTCTGCCGAACAAGAAGCGGAAGTGATTGCTGTGCGCTTGGGCCAAGTATTCGATTTCCTCCGCTTCTGCTAAGGTGCCGGACGCCACTTCGTGCAGCAAAGGTTTCCAGATATGGGTGGACGCGGCATCCAGCAATGTAATTTGCGCCTTGCCGGCTTTGCCGAGTTTTTGCCCCAATTCGGTGGCCAACTCCAACCCCGCCGCGCCGCCGCCAACAATCAAGATTTTATGTAATTCACCCGCCATGTATCTTTCCCCCTCAAGTGGCGTTTGCCGCGTCGGCAAACAAAGAAATCGCTATCCCGGCCCTAGTTGTCTATTTCCTGATGCCGGCATTATAACCAAACCGGTCAGGGCTGACCGATTTTGACGGGATGAACTCGCGCCGGCAACGGTCGGCTACTCGGAAGACGGGAAAGGCGCTGATAAAGCAAACGGATTTTAAGGGGAGCTTTAAATTATGCTTAGATTATTGCCAGCGCATGCGCGCCCAATAAATTACGCCCTGTGGAGTTATCGAATGTCGCGAAACCAACTAATCCAGGCGCTTGCCCATCCAGGTTTTTTATTGATTTTACTCAGCCTGCTGGCGGGTTGCGCATCCGAGCCGCCGCAGCCTTCCATGCCGGCCCGGTTGCCGGCGTACCAAAACAACGCCGCTTACAACAAGCCTTACACCGTCAAAGGCATCACGTATTACCCTTTGGCATCGGGAAATGGTTACCGGGAAACCGGCTTGGCTTCCTGGTACGGCGCGGAATCGGGCAATCGTACCGCCGACGGCAGTCGTTTTGATCCGCAAGGCTTTTCGGCGGCGCATAAAACTTTGCCGATTCCGTCAAAAGTGCGGGTTACCAATTTACGCAATGGCCGTTATGTGGATGTGCTGATTAATGATAGAGGTCCGTTCAGCCCGAATCGGTTGATCGATTTATCGCAAGGCGCGGCCAAGCAAATCGGCATCAGCGGCTTGACGGAGGTAGAGGTAAGTTATCTGGCAGCGCCGTCCGGCGCGGAATGAAGTCGCAAACCCGCTCAAGCCTTTACAAAACAACAGGAACGGGTTTGCCAGCTTTTAATGTGCTGCTATTGAATTAGACAATGGCGGTGGATTTCACTGTTACCGCAAAACGCCGCTTGCTGTTGCCGGCTAACTTGAACATTACAAACACCGAACCAAACAGCCAAAACGCGCCAGGGAGCGGTACGACTTGCACGGGTTCATTGATTGCATCGGGAGCGAAATCGGAGATTTGTCCAAAACCCGCAGGCAGAGCCCCGTCGCGCGGCCAGAGATTCCAGGTGTAGCTCGATTTGGCAAGACCATTCGAGGGCAGCAAGCTCGCGGCAATGTCGGCAATCAACTGGTTGTCTTTAATTTTGGCGGTCCCCGCGGCGAAAGCGGTAGTGGAAGAAGTCGGAGCCAACAGGCTTACCAAACCGCTGCCATCCATATTGAAGCGTACGACCGAATCGAACAGTACTTGCGGCAAGCCGTTTGCGGTAAACCGCCCGCTGCCGGCGCCCCGGTCGAAGCCCCAAATGTAGAAACCGGACGGCGAGCCGCCGAGGTTACCGGCAAAGGTACTTTCGAAATGAAAAAGATCGCTGGCCGGATTGTAAGTAACCGAGGCACTGATCACATCCAGATCGCCGGTCTTACTGCCGAAATAAGTTGCCAGATAATCGCCGGCGGCATCATGCACGGCACTGGCATTCGCTGGCGCCGCACCGATTAACAAAACGGCGGCAATTACTGTTTTAGCAATGTTTAATCTCATACTTCTATCCTCTGTCGATAAGATCATTAAGGTACAGCTAACCGGCGGCAAGCCTCAGGTTGGCTGCGATTTTTGTTCCATGGGAACCTTTGCTGTTGCGTCGGCATTTTGACCAACTGCCTAGCGCGAATGCGACCCTGCCTTGAGGCAACTTAGGGGACTTGCTCAAAGCGAACTGCATTCCGAGGTTAATTCCGCCAAGTAGTTGCCAAGTTCAATGCGTTTGAAATTTATTTTTCGGATAATTGGTAGAGGGATAATTTCAGCAATGCGCTGACAACAACTATCGAGTAGGTCAAAACGGTAATTTGCCGGGAGCGTTATTAACCCGGCCCTTAAATAGCATTCGCCTCAATGCCTTTGCCCGGTCAATAAACGCCACCGATGCCGTAAACTCGTTTAGCGGTGCAGCACGATCAAATAATCACCAAACCGCGTTGAGCGCAGTTGCAGAGAGGTTTCCAAGGCCGCCAGCACCGATAAGGCTTGGTCGGTACGAAACACACCATTGACGCGACGTTGGGCCAGTTCAGGATCGTTGATCAGCAAAAAGCCGCGATGATAGCGATTCAGCTCGGTAAGCACTTCGCCCAGGGGCCGGTTTTCGAACACCAGTTTGCCGCGTTGCCAGGCGGTAACGGCCTGGCTATCGATGTGTTGCAAATTGCCCATTCCCGATTCGGCGCTATAGGCTATTTGCTGACCTTCGGCAACCACGGTGTGCAGCGTTTTGCCGTCGGCTTGTTGCAAGTCCACCGCCACGCTGTGTTCCGTGACACTGACTTCGGTTTTATCGTGATGCAGCCGCACGTTAAAGGCCGTACCCAGCGCGGTGACACTGCCGTGCTCAGTATTTACCCGAAACGGCCTGGCTTTGTCGGGGCTGACTTCAAACCAGGCTTCGCCTTGTAGCAGGGTCAATTGCCGCTGTGCGCCGTCGATATGTACTTCCAATGCGCTGTTGCTATTCAGATGCACCGTCGAGCCGTCGCTAAGATGCACGTCGCGCCGCTCGCCGAAGCCGGTATGAAAATCGGCGCGCAATATGAGCCATAGCGGATTGAACAACCACAAGGCCAGGCAGCCCCCGGCTAAGGCAGGCAGCGCCCACTGCCATCGCCAAGCAAACTGCTTGGGTTTGCTGGCGGCCGGAATCGTTATTTTCGGTGCGATAGCGTCCAGCGCTCCCCATAACTCGCGTAATTGCTCGTAAGCCTGACGATGCAAGGGATCGGCAGCCAACCAGCGGGTAAATTCGGCGTGCTCATTAGGGCTAAGTTTGCCGCTATCCAGCCTGACCCACCAGTCGCGGGCAGCGGCTTTAATCTCGGCAGAGATTTTCATTGCCTATGTCCGTTTACAGCCGACAGGCGGCAATGCATCCTGCTGCGTAGCGGTGAGCGATAAAGGCTGAAGTTTTTCATCGGGCGCAATTCAGGGTTGGTGGCTCGCCATTATAGGACGCATAACCCTGTGAAAACAGGAGCGAATCAGCTAAAAATCGTCGTGTTCTTGCAAGGCGGCCAAGGCATTGCGTAGATGCTTTTCCACCATATTGCGGGATATGCCTAGGCGCTGGGCGATTTCGGCGTGGCTCAGTTCCTCGAACTTGCGCAGTACGAAAACCGTCCGGCATTTGCCGGGGAGTCTATCTATCGCCGCGACCAAGCGGTCCAAGCGCTCGCGCGCCAGACTGATTTGCTCCGGATCGATACCATCGCTAACCTGCAAGGCCGCGTCGCCGGTATCGTCATGCTCTACATGTTGATTGCGAGTATTGCGGCGGCGTTCGTAATCGGTGGCCAGATTGGCGGCGATGCGATGCAGCAAGGCGCGCGGGTTGTCGGCCTGCTGCCACAAATTGCCGGTAAACATGCGCTGGTAGGTCTCCTGCACGATGTCGGCGGCGGTATCCAGGCAGCCGCAGCGTCTAAACATCACCCGGCGTAATTCCTCGTCGTAAGCCTCAATCAGGCGGGAGATGTGGAGAGCGTTGCTCATGGTTAGGATATGCGGATTTTGGTGTCGTTAATTGGGCGAACAACCAAGATTCATGCCAGAGCACTAAAATAGCGGTATTTAGGGCATTTGGCGGCAAATTGCCCGGGATTACCGGAGCAACACGCTACAAATAATGCGGTATATGACCTAATTGGAAAAGTTATTTAACATAGTTAATTTCTATCCAGCGCAGTTGGAGCCGATAGCTTATTAACCCGGCAGTATTTTATCTCGGGTAATCCGTCCGGGCTGAGCTCGTCTGAGCCCAGGTGAGTGCGTCCATCGACAGGCTGAGTTCGCTCAAGAGCATAAGGCGAACGGTTTTTAATAGCCCTGTCATAACACTAGAAGCAGCACCGCAACGAACTCCGCATTTAAAATACTGTAATCAAATGCCTCCGCCAATGTAACCATCCGCTGACATTCCTTTGCAAAATCCCAGGCAGGCCAAGTTGCAACCGTGTCGGAAATAAGACAAAAACCTGCACGGGAATATAGCTTTTAACGCTAACTGACTGACAGGCAACTAAGTTATGGTGTTATCCACAAAAGCTGTGGATAACCTTGGGGATAAAAAGTTTTTTCGCTCTCTAAATGCCTAATTTTTGGGGCCTTTGCTTAAATTGACTCAATTTTAGACAACAGTTTATACAATTTAAAATCAATAACTTACATGCAATATACGAAGATTAGAGCCCAGGACCAGGCAGTCTTTGGCCGCCGACAGTGTCAAGTAGTTTTTTGTGCATAATTAAAATTAATCTCTTGCATTTTTGCCTAAATAATCTAACCGTTTTCCACCTGAAACCATTCTAAATGTGCCTGGGAGCATTCATCTTATTGTCATTAAATACCCAACAATTGCCGTATCGGACACAGGCTGTTATTCAATGGCTTTGACCAACGTCAATGTCGTCAAAAATCGTGAATGGCTGGTTAATTTGGCGGACCTTTACCGGCCACCAAGGAAATGATTTGGACAAACCCTCAACTTAAGGCCTTTTCGCAACGTGCAGCATAAACAGCCCAGTTGCGAAACATTCAATATTCAAGAAAAGAAGCTGCCGGCATCGACATGACCCAGCCTATACCTGCTAAGACCGGGGTGCGCCAATGATGGGTTGTTAGGCGAATGACGGACGTTTGCCTGTAAGAACCGACATAGGTTAAGCCGCGTTTTATTAACTTTAATTCGGCATAGCGACCAAGACTGCTCATTCATCGCAAAAAAAAAACCGGTAGTCAAAACAATTGACTACCGGCTTGGGAGAAACAATGAATAAGCTATTGCGCGGAGCAAATTTTCACACCCCGCGCTTGCGTTGACCGGAAGTCATTTTCAAAGTTCCATTTTAATTTGAAGCTATTACTCCCACTCTATCGTCGCGGGCGGCTTGCCGGAGATGTCGTAGGTGACGCGGGAAATGCCCGGCACCTCGTTGATGATGCGACGTGAGATCAAATCCAGGAAATCGTAAGGCAGATGCGCCCAGCGCGCGGTCATGAAATCTATGGTTTCGACAGCGCGGATCGCGATCACATAGTCGTATTTTCGGCCGTCGCCCATCACACCCACCGATTTAACCGGTAGGAATACCGCAAAGGCTTGGCTGACTTTGTGGTGAAGGCCGTGGCGATACAGTTCTTCTATAAAAATTGCATCGGCCTGGCGCAATAAGTCCGCATATTGCTTTTTAACTTCGCCGAGGATGCGTACACCCAGGCCGGGGCCGGGGAACGGGTGGCGGTGGATCATGTCAGCCGGCAAGCCCAGCTCCAAGCCCAGTTTACGTACTTCGTCCTTGAACAGTTCTCGCAAGGGTTCGACCAGTTTCAACTTCATGTTTTCCGGCAGGCCGCCGACGTTGTGATGCGATTTGATCAGATGCGCCTTGCCGCTTTTCGCGCCCGCTGATTCGATAACGTCCGGGTAAATGGTGCCTTGCGCCAGCCATTTGGCGTCGGTGAGTTTGCCGGCCTCTTCGTCGAAGATTTCCACGAACAGGCCACCGATGATTTTGCGCTTTTGTTCGGGGTCGTTAACGCCGGCAAGTGCCGCCATGTAACGGGCTTCGGCATCGACACGGATTACCTTGATACCCATATGTTGGGCGAACATCGCCATCACCTGATCGCCTTCGTGCAAGCGTAGCAAACCGGTATCTACGAACACGCAGGTTAGTTGCTCGCCGATGGCGCGATGTAGCAAGGCGGCGACTACCGAAGAATCGACACCGCCCGATAGGCCCAGAATGACTTGATCGCTGCCGACTTTTTCGCGGACTGCGGATATGCTGTCTTCAATGATATTGCTGGCATTCCACAACGCTTGGCAGCCGCAAATTTCCAACACAAACCGACTCAATATCCGGCCACCCTGCTTGGTGTGGGTCACTTCCGGATGAAATTGCAGCGCGTAGAAGTGTTTGTCCTCGTCGGCGATACCGGCTATTGGCGCGCCGTCGGAGCTGGCGATCAATTTAAAACCGGTTGGTAATTCAACGACACGGTCGCCGTGACTCATCCACACATCCAATAAGCCGAAACCTTCCGGTGAAGCGTGATCTTCGATGTTCAACAACAATTTGGAATGGCCGCGAGCGCGAATCTGCGCGTAGCCGAATTCGCGGTGATCGGACGATTCTACTTTGCCGCCCAACTGCTCGGCCATGGTTTGCATGCCGTAGCAAATACCCAAGACCGGCACGCCCAACTCAAAAACAATTTGCGGCGCGCGCGGGGTGTCGCTGCTGGTCACGGTTTCCGGCCCGCCGGAGAGGATGATGCCGTTGGGTGCGAAGTTTTTGACTTCATCGGCGCTGCAATCGCAGGAGTAAATTTCGCAATACACACCAATTTCACGGATGCGGCGGGCGATCAATTGCGTGTACTGCGAACCGAAATCGAGAATCAGGATCTTGTCGGAATGGATGTTGGCGGCGTGGGATGACATGACGGGAAACCTTTCAAAAATGTGGGGTGGGCCGACTAGCGTACCCACCGGAAAATCTAAGTGACGAGCGTACTATAAGCCCCGATACAATTGGTCAAGCAGGCTTTTATTGTTATCGAAACCTTTGACGTCCCGACTTTCGAATAGCGAACGACTCATGCGTTTGATAAACCGCAAATAAGGGGCCGCGCGCATGTAATGCCGTAAATTGGTGTGGCCGCGTACAATCGCGGAGATTCGTTCGGCATTTTCTGGGATTCCCCAACCCATAGCTTGGTCGGCCGGGTGTTCGGCTTTTTTGAAAAACAGCGTGACATTGCCGCCGTCTTCGGAAAACACATGTCTTTCCTCAATTAAACCGGCTTTTTCACCCATGCGCCGCAGTGTCGCCAAATTGAAATTGTACAGATGCGCCTCATGAAAAGTGCTGCTCGGCGATTGGCAAGTGGCCTCGATATTCGGTACTTCCACTACTAACACGCCGTCGGCTTTCAACAGGCTGCGCAACTTGCCCAATACAAAAAACGGGTCTTCGGTGTGTTCCAGTACATGCCAAATGGTGATCACATCAAAACTGTTTTCTGCAAACTGTGCATCTTGAATAAAGCCGAACTGTAAATTCAGATCGTATTGCGCAGCGGAATATTGGCCGTAACCCTTGTTCGGTTCGATGCCGTGCAAATCGTGGCCCAGCGATTTGATTAAATAAGCAAACTCACCGCCGCCGGTGCCCACATCCAGTAGGGTTTGCGGTTTATGCAATAAGTGCTGGATTTTTTCATGCCTGGTCAGCGCAACTCGCCCGGCACGCAAGATGTGTTTGGCTTTGGGGGCATAGGTGTTTTTGTATGCCAGCCGATAATCTTCTTCGTAAAACTGCCGAGGATCGTGCGGAAACGGATCGCTCCAGACCAGTCCGCAGTCCTTGCAGATGACGCTACGTAACTCTGCGCCGCTGCGGCTGCGCATGGATAACACGGCAACGTGGTTGCCGCCGCAAAGATTGCATGGAGTTGAAGACGTTTCGGACATTAAGCTATTTCTGTGATTTGTGTTCGATTAAAGCGGGTCGACGCGAAAGCGCAGACCCGAGAGCAACAGCCTGAGGGCCGGTTTTAGTTCATATGGTAATTCGGCGCTTCCTTGGTAATCGTCACGTCATGCACATGGCTTTCGCGCATGCCGGCACTGGTGACACGCACAAACTGGGCATTGTCATGCATCGCCGCAATCGTGCTGTTGCCGGTATAACCCATGCTGGAGCGGATGCCGCCCAACAACTGATGCACAATCGCCAACACGCTGCCTTTATAGGGCACCCGGCCTTCAATACCTTCCGGCACCAATTTTTCGACTTGCTCGGTATCTTCCTGGAAATAGCGGTCACTGGAACCCTGCTGCTGCGACATCGCACCCAAAGAGCCCATGCCGCGATAAGATTTGTAGGATCGGCCTTGGAACAGTTCCACTTCACCCGGCGCTTCTTCAGTACCCGCGAACAAGCCACCCAACATCACCGCATGCGCTCCGGCCGCCAAGGCTTTGGCAACGTCGCCGGAATAGCGGATGCCGCCGTCGGCAATCAGAGGTACGCCTGTTCCTCTTAACGCATCTGCGACATTGCTAACGGCAGTGATTTGCGGCACGCCGACACCGGCGACAATCCGCGTGGTACAGATAGAGCCCGGACCGATACCCACTTTGACGCCATCAGCGCCCGCTTCGACCAATGCCAAGGCGGCCGCAGCGGTGGCGATATTGCCGCCGATCACCTGGACTTGCGGGAAGTTTTGTTTTACCCAGCGCACTTTATCCAGCACGCCTTGCGAATGACCGTGAGCGGTATCGACGATGATGACATCGACACCAGCTTCCACCAACGCGCCAACCCGTTCGCCGGTATCGGCACCGGTGCCAACCGCCGCACCGACGATCAGTCTTTCCTGTTCGTCCTTGCAGGCTTGCGGGTTGTCTTTGGCTTTTTGAATGTCTTTGACGGTGATCATGCCGCGCAAATGAAAGGCATCGTTGACGACCAGCACTTTCTCGATGCGGTGCTTGTGCAGCAAGTCTATGACTTCTTTATGCTTAAACGACTCATGGACCGTCACCAGCTTGTCTTTCGGCGTCATGATGGAACGGATGGATTCGTCCAACCGAGTTTCGAAGCGCAGATCGCGACTGGTGACGATGCCGACCAATTCTTCGCCATCCACCACCGGAACGCCGGAGATGTTTTTAGCGCGGGTTAATTCCATTACCTCGCGAACCGTCACGTTGGGAGAGACGGTAATCGGGTCTTTGATCACGCCGCTTTCGTATTTTTTAACCCTTCTGACTTCCGCTGCCTGCTGCTCGACAGTCATGTTTTTATGGATGATACCGATGCCGCCTTCCTGAGCAATCGCAATAGCCAGGCGGGCTTCGGTCACTGTATCCATTGCCGCGGACACTAGCGGGATGTTCAGCTTAATTTTTCGAGTCAGCTGGGTTTTTAGTTCGACTTCGCGCGGCAGTACGCTGGAGTGGGCGGGCA
Organism: Methylomonas sp. PHL2-19; assembly: GCF_059331595.1. Lineage (NCBI taxonomy): Bacteria > Pseudomonadati > Pseudomonadota > Gammaproteobacteria > Methylococcales > Methylococcaceae > Methylomonas > Methylomonas sp. PHL2-19. The sequence goes on along the minus strand of NZ_CP196839.1, from coordinate 715,867 downwards.
CCAATAAAACATCGTCAAAGGTGAGAGCTTCTTGAATGATTTGCATAATCACACCGGGTGGCTAATCGTAAATAAGCCAGCCATTGTACAACTTAACCTGCAATCCGAAAAATCGGAAATAGTCAATGGTATTTAGGTCCGTGCTGGTTTTCGCTCGAGAGTGCCGCCGCAATCGCTAAATATTCGCTGGTATTGGGCTTATGCAGGAAAACTCCCAGTACGCCCATCGCACTGAAAATATACAAGGTGTTAAATCCATCGCCGAGAAAGAACATCGCGAAGCCGAACAAACTTACGAGTTCGATCAGAAACTGCGTGACAATTATCGTAGACAAATAGCGCTGCTTAGCGGTTTTCGGTCCCGGCATGGTTTGATTCAGACGCAGCAGGATGTGCCGCAGCAGTTTAGTAACAGGAAACAACAAAATCGCTAAGCCGTAGAGCACACTCCTGATCAGCACTCGTTGCGCTTCGTCAACGCCTAGTTGCAATTCGCTGGCCCAGAAATGGCAAGCCAGGTTGTAGCCCAGTATCGTTAGCAACGCGCCTGCACAGATAAGCCAGTGCGGACGCAAATCTTCGGCTGATGGCTGGGTTTGAACGGACATCGATAACTCCTAACGAGCGCGGTTGCGGTAGTCGCGGAGGATAACAACAAACGCCACAAAGTCATAAACGGCATGAATCACCATGGGCACCAGCAGATTGCGTTCACCGCCATAATCCAGCATAACCCCCATATACAAGCCCATCAACATCGCTAAAACCGCGTAAAGCGGCGTGACCGCATGCACCAAGGCAAACAGCACATTGCTAACCCACAAGCCTACACTCGCACCCCAGCCATTTTCCAGCCAAGGCTGTAAAAAACCGCGAAACAGCGCTTCTTCGGCAAAGCCGGCAATCGCAGCCAGTATCAGCAAATCGGTCCAATGCCGATATGCCAGCCTGGCGCCCAAGGTTTCCAGCAGTAAATCGCGAATCTTTTGGATGGGCGGATAGCTAAGCTGTTGCATCGCAAAAAACAATACCAGTAGCGGCCCGGTTGCGAATAAGCCAATCCCTAATGCTGCCTCGGAAAACGCCAGATTGGCAAACGGATCGAGGTCGGCAAGCCAGCCCAAAGCCAGCGCCAATACCGCTAAAGAACCCTCGAAATAACAGGCAATTCTGAAAAAAGCGTTTGAAGCGGCGGGCTGGTTTTCCATGATGTTGGGCATTAGGCAAACGGGGACTGAAAATTCTAAACAAAAACCATTAGAATTGGCAGCATTAGCGATCACAGGTCATCATCATGCAATGTTTTATCTATAAAAGCCTGAAAAAAGACGAACTCTATTTATATCTGGACAAAAAGGACGACTTTTCCGCGGTGCCGGAAGCCTTGTTCAAAAGCCTTGGCCGCTTAACATTTGTGATGGAGTTGCAGTTGAGCCCGGATCGCAAATTAGCCAGGGAAAATCCGGAAAAAGTCATTGCCAGCCTGCAAAGCAAAGGCTTTTTCGTGCAATTACCACCGACTTTGATCAGTGCCATGCCGGCGTCGCTGGACAAGCAACTGCACTGAAATCGGGCGCGCCATATTGGTATATCCGTGCTAACATGGTCACAAAAAATCTTTATCGGAAAGCACGGTTTTTGCTCACTTATTTAGTCAGACCAGGATACGCACCACATGTCAGATAATCCATTAGCTTACGAAGACGCAAAGTCTAAGGGCATACTTTGGGGTTTTGGTTCGCTGTTAGGCGTTGTTCTGATTGTCATGCTGGTGTTAGGCGAATGGTGGAGCCGCGAACCCGAGCAATTCAGCGTTCAGGACGAAGCGATCGAACGAATGAATGTCACGCATACCGATCAGATGCCGATTGGGTATGTGTATGCCAATACCCTAGCGCATATCGCCGACGTCATACTGTTCAAATCCGGCGGTTACCTGTCCAACGACGTGGCGCCTCCCGGTCTGTTTTGCGATAACATTCAAAACTTCGAGTATGGCGCACTGGTCATGTTGCGCGACGGCACCACCGCATTACGTAACCATTTCGCCCGCGACCAATCGCAATCTGCGGAAGACCCTGATTTGGCAAAAGCCGAACCTTATTTTTACTACGAACGCAATTCCTGGGCCTTGCCGTCCACCGAGTCGGAATATGTAAAGGGTATCGAAGCACTGCATGCTTATATGGTTCGCTTGCAAAACCCGTCTTCCACTTCAAAAGCCGCGCAGTTTCACTCCAGAGCCGATAATCTTTGGCAATATACCGAGGTTGTCATCAAGCGGTTGGGTGGTCTCTCGACCCGCTTGGCGGCCAGTACCGACAAATTTTCCGGCGCAACCCACGGCGATCCATCCAATCCTATCGACATCAATATGCCAACCATCGGCCAAACGCCTTGGATGGAAATCGATAACGTATTCTACGAAGCGCGTGGTTCTTGCTGGGCGTTATTGCACATTCTGAAAGCCATCAAGCACGATTTTTCCGACATTTTGCTGGATAAGCGGGCGATGAATACCTTGGATAATATGATCCAGGCCCTGGAAAACGCCTTGTCTCCCACCTTAAGCCCGGTAGTATTGAACGGCGATGGCTTCGGCATTTTCGCCAACTATTCGCTGGCAATGGCTAACTACATCGCTCGCGCCAATGCAGCTGCGCTGGACTTGCGGGACGTGATGAACAGAGGGTAATGCCATCATGCAGGAACAAATTAACGAAAATCTGAAAAAAATCGAGACATGGAAACGTATCATTTTCATGCTGATTTTCGCGGCTATCGATAGCTTGGTTAAACTATTGTTGTGGCTGGTGATTTTGTTGCAGGTGGGCTCGGTGCTGTTTACCGGTGACGCTAACGCGAACATCCTTAACTTCGGCCGTAGCCTGTCAACTTACCATTATCATATTTTGCTGTTTTTGACGTTCAATACCGAGCAGCTGCCGTTTCCGTTTTCCGATTGGAACGAAACCGCCAAACTGGAATTGATCGGCAAGCAGTGATTTTCCATGGAAGCAGCGCCGCGCAAAATCATCCACATAGACATGGATGCATTTTATGCGGCGGTTGAACAGCGCGACCATCCCCAATTTAGAAATAAACCCATCATTGTCGGCGGTAAGCCTGATTCGCGCGGCGTAGTCGCCACCTGTAGTTATGAAGCCCGCCAGTTTGGCGTACGTTCGGCCATGCCTTCCGCGCATGCTTACCGACTCTGCCCGCAAGCTATTTTCGTTAAGCCGCGTTTTGATGTTTACCGGGAAGCGTCCGAGACTATCCGTGGGATTTTCGCTCGTTACTGTGAACGTTTCGAACCCTTGTCGCTGGACGAAGCCTATCTGGATGTTAGCGATAGCGAGCTTTATCAAGGCTCGGCGACTTTGCTGGCCAAGCACATCAAGCAGGAGATACGCCGACAAACCGAGTTAGTGGCGTCCGCCGGCATTTCCTACAATAAATTTCTCGCCAAAATCGCCTCGGACCTGGGCAAGCCGGACGGCTTGTATCTGATTACGCCTGAACAAGGACCAGCATTCGTGGAAAATCTGGCTATCGGCAAGTTTCACGGCATCGGCCGCGCTACCGAACAGAAAATGTACGACTTGGGCATCGTGACCGGCAAGGATCTAAAGCAACTGCCATTGGCGGAATTGCAACGGCATTTCGGCAAAGCCGGCCAACATTATTACAATATCGCCCGGGGTATTGATCCGCGCCAGGTCAATGCCAATCGAGCTCGCAAATCGGTGGGTATCGAAACCACGTTCGACCACGATATAGCCGACTTGACCACCATTCTGCGCTATTTGCAGGATTTGCTGGAAAAAGCCCTAGTCAGATTGGCGGAAAAACAGCTGACGGCCTATACGCTAACTGTGAAAATCAAATATCAAAACTTTGTGCAAATTACCCGAGGACGCACCTTGGCGGAACCGATCAGCGATAGCCCGAACACTAGACTGCTATTGACCGAATTACTGAAAAATACCGGCATCGGCACCTCCAAAGTTCGATTACTGGGTGTGACCTTATCCGGGTTGGAAAATGGCGATAAGCGCTTGGGTCAGTATAGGCAGATGGATTTGTTTGACGTGGGCTGAAGCGGATTTGCCATAATACGAGGCTATCTCGGGGCAGTTCCTTTCTTCAAGATAGGGGTTTTTACGACGGTCTTAATAAGGGTGGGGGATTGTTCGGCTCAACAAGCTTTGAACCCACCGGAAATACTTCGGTTTCAACATTGCGGTTTCAAATATTGTCAAACTTAATGTCATTGGCTCGAAAAATTAGCGCGGTGGCGGAAATGCGGCAGGCCGAATGGATTTTTATCTGCGGATTCCTTATCCATCTCGGCATCATGTATCCGGGCTTCATGTGCTATGACGCGGTCAATCAAATCCTTGAGGCTCGCGAAGGCGTCTATTCCGACTGGCATCCGCCGTTAATGGCTATTATCTGGCGTTTCACCGATAGCATCGTGCCGGGTCCGGCAGGCATGCTGTTTCTACAACTCGGCTTGGTGTGGGTCGGCGCTTACCTGAGCTTTCAAGCCTTTTTTAAGCCCTATGGCGGCAAGACCTTAGCGGCATTACTTGGCGCGATATTATTTTTGCCGCCGTTGTTCGGTATCAGCGGCGCAATTTTGAAAGACGTGCTGATGTGGGGCGCGCTATTCACCGCTTTTGGCATGGCCGGACATATAAAAAATCATAACGAACAAATCCCGCGGATTGCGTTTCTGTTGTTCGCACTGACAGTTTTGGTTTTATGGTTAGCCATCCTGATCAGGCACAATGCATTGTTCGCCACAATCCCCATACTCAGCTTTGCTTTATATCGCTTATATCCCAAAAACAGCCTACTGGGCTTGGCACGCGCAGCAATTCCCGGCGCGGCGCTTACACTGGTGTTATTTTTAGCGACAGGAGCGATAAACAACCGGCTTGCCGACAGACATACCTATCCCTGGGTGGCCAACGCCTCATTTGATATTGCCGGCGTCATCAAACGGCTTGAGGATAAAGGCAGGCAACAAGCCATTTTCGATCAATTGGCTGGCAGCCTAAATTCAACGGGTTCTGTCGAGCCTTTGCTAAAAGCCTATACGCCTATGTATTGGCGAGAGGTTTTCCGCACCAAGCCGCCAACCTTGCAACTGCCAACAAATTCGATGGAATCGCAGATCCATGGCTTTGAAAGCCTCTCCGACCAGCAACGGCAAACGCTGCATACGCAGTGGATAAACACCATACTCGCAGAGCCGGTTTTATGGGCGCGTCACCGCTTGGCCGTGTCGAGATATGTTTTAGGTTTGGTACCGGATAACAGTTGGAGCCCGGTGATGATGGCTAAAGATTTTCCCGGCGACTTAGAACACTTTTATGGATCTCATCCAAAAGCGAACAAATTACAGGAGTGGCTAGAGGCTGGCATGTCGAAGTATGTCGAATACTGGTTTTTTCAACCCTGGCCCTATTTTGTGCTGACAATTTGTCTATTTTTTGCCGCTGTGTTTCGCCAAGGAACAGCCAATATCGAAGTCATTTGTCTAACTTCCAGCGCCATCCTGCATGAGCTGGGTTTGATGTTGGCTGCCCCATCGCCCGATTTTCGCTATTCGCACTATATGGTTTTTTGCAGCCTGCTCGGTTTGCTGCTGCTGGCGCGCCACTGGTTGGCAAAACGGGAGTCTGTTCACTGGCAAGCGTTTAATGTTGTTGATAAACGGCGAGCGCGCGTTGAATAGCCTGTCTATAATATGCAAATTGATGATTTTATTGCCGATAAATCCGATGTCCATTTGCCTATCTTACCGCCGTGCTTTATTACTGCTGGTTCAGATAGTGGCGGTTGCCATGCTGAGTCAGCTGACCGGCTGCGCCAGTAAGGAAAAAGCACCGCTGACCGTGTTGCCGGCGCCCGAAGGCGGCAACCGGATCGCAGCGAATGATGCGCTGCAATTACAAGGTGCGCCTTATGTTTACGGAGGGGAGTCTCCCAGCCAGGGCTTTGACTGCAGCGGTTTGGTGTATTACGTGTATAACCGTCAGGGGATGCGCCTGCCGCGCGACACCCAATCTTTAGCCAGACAATTGCCGGCCGTACAGCCAGAGCAAAAACAACCGGGCGATTTGTTGTTTTTCACCACCGAGCGGCCGTTTTCGCATGTGGGGATTTATATTGGCGGTGAGCAGTTCGTGCACGCGCCAAGTAGCCGGACCGGGCAGGTGATGGTGTCCGACTTAAGGCAGCCGTATTGGCGCGAGCGCTTTATCGGGGTGCGCCGTCCTGTGGCGCGTTACTCGCTGTCGCTGAACGACAGCGATTTCGTTGGTTGCCGTCTGAATTAATCCAGCCAGCGTACCACCGCTTCGCGCTGTTGCCGGGTCTTCGGCCGCGCCGGCGGATTTTTCCGGTATCCAAACGCCACCATATACGCTGCGGACCAGTATTCTAAATTTACATCGGCGTCTTCCGCCAAGATCCGCTCCACTTCCACACGCTCGAAACCTTCTATCGGACAGGAATCGATACCTATCAGCGCCGCCGCCGTCATCATATTCGCCAGCGGCAGATAGGTTTGCCGGGTTGCCCAATCGGTCAGCGTGCGTTCGGAACCCAGCAAGTCAAAATCGCTACGCTGAAACTTCTCGATCAAGCCGCTGCGCAATTCGATGATGTCTTCCGGAAACTGCTGCACCTGGCGCATGATGTGTTGCAGATAGGCGCTGTCGTAGCGCATGAAATGGCTTTTCCGCACCAGCGTCAAAACCACATGGCTGGCGGTAGGCAACTGCTTTTGCCCACCCCAGGTAACCGCCCGCAGTTTTTCCCGCAGGTCCGGGTTTTGCACGACTAGAAACTGCCAAGGCTCCAGCCCGAAAGAACTGGGCGAGAGTCTGGCAACTTCCAAAATAAAGTCGAAATCCGCGCCGGCAATCTTGCGCTCGGCGTCGAATTCCTTACAGGCGTGACGAAATTGAAATGCGTCGAGAATGTCCTGCTTACTGATGCTCATATTACAAGCTGTCGCCTACTTCACGTTGATAGAACGGCCATTTCTTCACATGCAAATGTTTTCTGATCGGGGTTTTGATTACCGATACGCACAACGCAATCGAGAACAAACACCATACCGCGCAATACTCGTTCGGATCGTTGGTGGTCACGTCGGAAATCCAGGGTCCGATCAAGTAGTGAAACCCTACAAAGCGCCAGGATCCGTAAATAATAGGCAGGTAAAACGCCGCCAGAATGTACGAAAATGCGTGCAAGCCCCAATTAAAGCCAAACAACCAAGTCACGGGTTGCGACATCAAGCCGTTCAAAGGCATTTGCCAGGCAATGTGCCACTCACCGGACACCGAGCAGGTTTGTACACCGCAAAAGCCTTCAGTACCGGGTACGCAGTCGCCGGCCCAGGCGAACGGATACATCTTGATTAGCATCGCCAGGGAACTGATCGCACATAAGGTGTAAACCGTGGTCCTAATCTTTAATTTGACGCTTTCCGGAATGAAGTACATCGCCACCATGTTTACAAAAAACGGTTGGAAAGCGATATGCAGATAACCGAGCAGGGTGAGTACCTGATTATTGGGGTTATCGCACAGATTGATATACACATAGGTTGCCGCTTGTAGCAGTTCCATCAGGGCAAAATACGTTAACGGAATCCATAATTCCTTGGATTCACCTTTGTAAGCCACGTAAACGGCGGTCGTTAAACCTGCGGCAGCCAGAACGCCTGACGCTTCTCCACTCCAACACATTGAAAAATACCTTCTTTATTTTAGTTATAGGCATAGACATCTAGTTTGTAAGCGTGCCATCCAACCGCGCTTAAGTTACTGATTCAGATGTCTATGGGTTTTGCTACGGTCCGTCGTAAAGGGCGGGAATTATTACATAAACCGGACTAAATCGCCGGATTTTGGCGGGTCAGGCTAGTACAAATCCACCGGATCGACATCCAGCGACCAACGCACCTTTTTGGCTTCCTTCAACGCATAAATGGCAGGCAACAAATTGTCCAGCAAGTGGTGTAATTCTTTGCGCTGCGGACTCTGCAACAGCAACTGGTAACGGAATAAACCTGCGCGCCTAGCCATCGGTGCCGTCACCGGCCCCAGAACCTGCACTTCGCCGGGATTTAGCTCGCTGATTTTCTGACAAACCGCCTGTAAAAACTGTTGCGGCTCCTCGGCTTTGCCGGCTTGCACCCGCAGCAAGGCCTGATGGCCGAACGGTGGCAAACCAGCCTGCCGCCGCTCCTGCAGCGCACTTTGTGCGAAAGCCCGATAGCCTTTGCTTAGCAGGGTCTCCAGCAAGGGATGTTGCGGATGGCGGGTTTGCAATACCACCTTGCCGGGTTGATCGGCCCGCCCGGCCCGGCCGGCAACCTGCACGATCAATTGCGCCAGTCTTTCGCTACCGTGGTAATCGATACTGAACAGGCCGCTGTCTATATCCAAAATGGCAACCAGCGTCACGCCCGGAAAATGATGGCCCTTGGCGAGCATTTGCGTCCCCAGAATAATATCGACCCCGCCATCTTGAATCTGCTCCAGATACTGTTCCAACGAACCTTTACGTTGTGTGGTGTCCCGGTCCAAACGTACCACCACCTTGTCCGGGAACAAGCTTGCCAGGGTCTGTTCGATACGTTCGGTCCCCAAACCCAGCGCCTGTAATTCGCCGGTTTTACAGGCCGGGCACTGCTTGAGCAAAGCTTGTTCGCTGCCGCAGTGATGGCAGCGCAGCAAGCGGTCGGCAGCGTGAATCACCAAATTGGCATCGCAGCGCCGGCAGCGCGAGACCCAGCCGCAGCCATGGCAAATCTGCACCGGCGCATAGCCGCGGCGGTTGAGAAAAATCAGCGCTTGTTGTTTTTTGGCCAGCGTGGCTTGGATTTCCGCCAGCAGCGGTTCGGACAGGCCGGCTTGCATTCTTTTATTGCGAATATCCAATAACTGAAAGCTCGGTGCCGTGGCATTGCCGGCCCGATTGGGCAAATGCAGTAATTGGTAGCGATGCTGGGCAACGTTCGCCATGCTCTCCAGCGACGGCGTCGCCGAACCCAACAACACCGGGATACCCAATCCCTTGGCTCTGGCAATGGCAACGTCCCGCGCGGAAAAGCGAAAACCTTCCTGTTGTTTGAACGAGCTGTCGTGCTCTTCGTCGAGAATGATCAGGCCGGGGCGCGGCATTGGTGTGAACAGCGCGGAACGGGTGCCGAGCATGATGGCGGCATGGCCTTGTTGCATGCTCAGCCAGGCATGCAAACGCTGGTTATCGGTTAACTTGGAATGCGTGGACACCAGGTTCACGGCAAAACGCTTTAGAAAACGTTGCTCCAATTGCGGCGTCAGGCTGATTTCCGGCAGTAAAACCAGGACTTGTTTGCCCTGTTCCAGCACCTTGGCGATGATCTGCATATACACTTCGGTTTTGCCGCTACCGGTCACGCCCTCCAGCAAGGACACTGCAAAGCGGCCCAGATTGGCGATGACCGCATCGATAGCGGCCTGCTGTTCGGGGTTGGCCGGTAACGCGGTCTTAGTGACGGCTAATCCGGCGCCTGGAACGGGATCTTGTGCCGTGACCAAACCCTTATCAAGCAAGGCTTTCAACACCGGCTTATAGGCACTGAGGGCGGCAGCTGTCATCGCAGTACCGGTAGCCTGCAGCAAAGCCAAAAGCGCTTGCTGCTTGGGGGCGCGGCGTAACTGGTCCGGGGAAACCAACCGACCCTGCGGACTGAGGCCGAAACAGGGTTGACGTTGCAGTAAAGCGGGCCGGCCTTGGCGCAAGACCACCGGAAACGCCGCAGCCAGCACTTCACCAATCGGGTGGTGATAATAGCGGCTGGCCCAGCGTAATAACTGAATGTCGGTGTCAGCCAATAGCGGCTGGGTATCCAGAATGGCGATGGCCGGTTTGAGTTTATCCATCCGGACGCAGGAATTGTCCGCAACAGCCAGCAAAATCCCCACCTGCTGGCGCTTACCAAAAGGCACCAGCACTCTGACACCAACCTGCCATGTGGGCACACTAACGCCGGCTGGCGGCAGATAGTCGAATAAGCCATCCAGCGGAACTGGCACCGCAACTTTCAAAATTAAATTGCCCGTAGTGTCACAGTTAGGCATGTCTTGTGATGTTTTTTTGATATTAGCTGGCTAAGTGGTTAACAGGATTGAGGAATCTGAGTTACCCACAAAAGCTGTGGATAACTCTGTGGACAAGCTTTTCGGAGAATCGCTTAGTGTCGGTTTTTATTACACATTTGTTAAATTGCGCAAATTTAAGCCAGCTAATTTGCCAATTATAAATCAATGACTTAGCCAAAAAATTAATCTGTGTTAAATATCGCAGGCGCTATCGAAATGCCATTCAGGCTACGCGCCGTTTTTGTGCATAACCTGTTGCGAAGCTGTATCGATTCGACGCGGTAACTGCTGCAGTTGCAACAATTGGGTGCCGCGAAAAAATCAGGAGTCCGATACCGGCGACTTTTGACATCGCTAAGCTAGGCGGCATCGGCATCGTTAAAAAATTGCAGGCATGCCCAACCCGCCAACAATAAAAACGCGAACAAGGTCCAGGCAGGAATACTCAGGCCCAGCAAGGTCCAATCGACTTTCGCGCATTCGCCGGTGCCGGTCAGCATTAATTTGATGGTGTCGGCTAGCGGGAAATGCTGAAACACATATTCCAGCCCCGGACTGCATTCCGGCACCTCTTCGGGCGGCAGATGTTGCAACCAGACATGCCGGGCCGAGACGCTGGCGCCAATCAGCGCCGCGGCGGCACTGCACAGCGCGTAAATTTTGCGGCCGCGATTATGCAAACCACCGATTAAAAAAATCACGCCTGTCGCCAAAATGGCCAAGCGCTGCGAAATACACAGCGGGCAAGGCTCCAACTCTTCGACAAATTGCAAATACGCGCCAACCGCCAATAGCCCAGCGCAAGCGGCAAAGCCCAGGAAAAAACAAATACGCGGATTAAATTTTAAAAAATTCATTTTCTATTTCTTGGATTAATACGGAAACTGCAAAACTTCGGTTTAGGGTAAAAGCTGGCTCCAACCCTGTTCATGCCAAAGGAGAAACAAAACCGTCCGGCTTGACTGCGAGCACTGAACATTGGATACCGTTAAGGATGACTTCGGCAGTGTTGCCGATGATCAAACCTTTGATGCCGGTACGCGCCACTGTTCCCATCACCAGTAAGTTGACGTCCAATTTTGCCGCCAAAGCCGGAATATCGTCCCGCGCACTCCCTCTGACCAAGTGCAGCCTCGGCGATAAGTAATTGTAAGCCTCATCGCCTATCCAATGCCTTAATTTAGCGGCCAAGCCATCGAGCCCGGCCTGATAGCGGGCTCTTTCGGCTTCAATCTGCATTTCGACGGTTTTACTCGGAATTTCGCCTGCCCACGCGCTCAACATCGAGTCCCAAACGTGTACCAGATGCAGTTCGGCGAAATCGGCGAGCGCGACAGAACTGGCGAGCTCCAAAATTCTGCGGTTCAAACCGTCGTCCGTCACATCCGCGGACCACGGATCGAAATCGACGGCGGCCATAATTTTGGCATAATGGTTTTTTTCTTCCGACCGCATCAACCAGACCGGACGCGGACATTTGCGTAACAAATGCATGTCCGTACTGCCGAACAAATGGTCATGGATCCCATGGTCGCCGGCGGCCAATTTAATGACCAAATCATGGTCGCCATCCAGGGTCTGGCGCACAATTTCGATAAACGGGCTGCCAACCCGGATTTGCACATCAACGGGGTTCACGCTGCTGTAGCCAAGCAGTAAGGCTTCTAGCTTCTGGCGCTCCTGCTCGCGCAGCTGATTGTCGATTTGCTCCGGCGTATAAAGCTCAAGCAACGCGCCCAGACGCGGTTGTTCGACGACCTGTAAAAACGTCAATCTGGCTTGATTGTTTGCCGCCAACGCGATCACCCGCTCGATAGCCTGCCGCTGGTCGACGGCAAATTCGGCGACATACAGGATGTTTTTGAATCGGTTCATAGCCATGGTGTTGAGATCGTATAAATAGCCGAAATGCTTAGATTCCGGCTATATTGTCCGGGCAATCGAAAGCCACTTTGGCGGCGGATGCGCGTCCAGTACCAAAAAATTCCGTTTTCAGCGGGGCCATGCGCTTACACTCCGGCCTCAGACTTTACCGCGTCACGGCAAGTGAGGCAATCGCCTCTGTTTACCGGCACGGCATAAATCGACGTGGGAAGTAACACACGATTTGATAGGACCGAACATGCCGGCTCAGGCTTGCAAGACCGCTCATTTGCCCATACATCTTAACTACCGTAAATTCCTGATCACAGAGAATCGCCCATGCCCTCTATTGAATTGGTCAGTCTAGTTAGCGCCAGCCTGCTATTAATCAGCGTGTTTTCCAGCAAACTGGCCAGCAAAGTGGGCATTCCTTCGCTGCTGTTTTTTCTATTGACCGGCTGGCTGATCGGCGAGTTCGGCGGACCGGAACTGCATAGCCCGGAAATCGCAAAATTTATCGGCGATTTTGCGCTGATTTTTATTTTGTTTACCGGCGGCCTGGATTCGCATTGGCCCAATATTCGCCCGGTGTTATGGCAGGGGTTATGCCTCTCCACACTGGGCGTGTTTATCACGATGCTTTTATTAGGTAGCTTCGCTTGGTTTATCCTCGGCTCATTCAGCACCTTTTCGCTGGGCGTGCATGGCATCACGCTGACTCAAGGCCTGTTGCTGGCCGCAATTGTCTCTTCCACGGATGCTGCCGCGGTGTTTTCCGTGCTGCGCTCCAGCCACATCGCTTTGAAGGGCAAGTTGCAACCTTTGCTTGAGTTGGAATCCAGCAGCAACGATCCGATGGCCGTGTTACTGACCGTTACCTTGCTGAATTATGCGACCGGGGCCGAATCGGCTTTTCTGGAAGGTGGCCTGTTTTTGATTATGCAACTGTTGATCGGTGTGGCCGTGGGTTATGGCGGCGGGCGTTTCATGGTCTGGTTGCTGAATCATATGGGCTTAAGCTCGGCAGGTTTATATGCCATCGCCTCCATAGCATTGGTGCTGCTGACGTATAGCGGCACTACGTTTATGCATGGCAATGGCTTTTTGGCCGTTTACGTGGCCGGCATTGTGGCCGGAAACCGGGAAGTTACCCACCACCATTACATCAATGCCTTCCATGACAGCTTCGCCTGGCTGATGCAGATCATCATGTTTTTAACCTTGGGCATGCTGTCGGTACCCTATCGCGCCGAATTGTCGTCCTTGGCCAGCGTTGCCGTGGCGATCAGTTTGTTTCTGATGTTTGTAGCCCGCCCGGTCAGCGTCTTCATCAGTTTGCTGTGGGCCAAGATCAGTTTTAAGGAAAAGCTGCTGGTTTCCTGGGTGGGTCTGCGCGGTTCTGTACCTATCGTACTGGCAACTTTCCCGTTGGCGGCCGGCATCAAAGAAGCCGGGGAGATTTTTGTCCTGATCAGTTTTATTGTGGTGATGTCGGTGTTGATTCAGGGCTTTTCGCTAGCGGCTTTGGCGCGTTGGCTGGGATTGGCGGAAAAAAAATAAAATCGGTTGGATGAAGTCCAAGTGCGGGCTAGATTTTACAAAACTCACTTTCGACGTCTTTTTTGAATGCTCTAATCTCCCGCGAGGGTCCCAAAATCACCAAAATATCGCCAACGCTCAGGCGGCGGTCGAATTCTTCCGCCACAAAATGCAGCTGTTCGCTGACTTGTTTATTGACGATACCGATCAGTATCAAATTGTACTGGGAACTTAAATGCAGCTGCGTGACATGGGCATTCTCCAGATAGCTGTTTTCCGGAATCGCCACCTCAGCCAGATGCAAATCGTGTCTGCCGAAGACAGTGTGATCGAAAAGATCGTGAATGTCCGGCCGCTTCAGCATGTCGTGGATTTTACGCCCGCAGATTTCATAGGGGTCGATAATCTTGTTGGCTCCCGCCGCTATGAGTTTTTCCGCCGACTCTGGACTGTCGACAATCGCCACGATATTCAACGCCTTATCCAGTGCCCGCGCCGATAGCGTTAGAAATACATTTTCCGAGTCCGTGTCGAAAAAGCAAAACAGCGTATCGATATGCGCACCAATGCCGATCAGCTTCAAATCGTCGTCGCTACGGAAATCGATATTGGCGGTTTCGAAGCCGTTTTCCCGCGCCAGCGCCGCTTTGACCGGATCGTGATCGATGACGGTGATTTGATACAGTTCTTTGTCCAGCCGGCTAATCGCCTCGAACGACAGCCGGTTGTAACCGAATACGGCGATGTTTTTCATTTGGGCTGCCTGCTGAATAAACGGCGTTGTTCCACCTGATCGCGAAAATGATCGATACCGTACTTACGGCCCAATAACACCAGCATGTCGCCGTGCCGCAGGATAAAGTCCACTTCCGGATTGAAATAAAAATGTTGCTGATTCACCTGGTATTTATTCTTGTGTTTCAGATGAATCGGATTGTCGCTGATCACTCCCAACAAGGTGAGCTTACGCTGCTGCAAATCCAGTTGGCCGATTTTTTGATTATCCAGCGGCGACTTTTCGCTCACCAACACCGACTCCATCACCGTCTCGGTTTGATTATGCAAAATGCCGGAGATGGCCTCGAAAGCAACGGGCTGACCGACAAATTCCGCCGCCAGCAATCCGGCAATCTCAAACGGCCTGATGACGTTATCAGCGCCGGCCTGGTAGAGCTTATTGACGTTGTCATGTCGATTGGCACGGGAAATTATGCGCAGGTTTTTATTTAAATGCCGGCTGGTTAAGGTCACATAGACGTTAATCACATCGTCGCCGGTAATGCACAGAATGGCGCTGGCACCGCGGCAAATACCGGCGTTGATCAACACTTCATTGTTACTGGCATCGCTTTCTATCGCCAGATAACCGCGTTTCTTAGCCAAATCAATCCGCGCCGACACTCTATCGATGACTAAAAATTTTTGTCTGTCATTGTGTAAATGCCGGGCAATTTCCTGTCCGACCCGGCCAAAACCGCAAATAATGATGAAATTGTCATAGCGATCCAGTTCAGCGTAGGTTCTGGATTCACGCACCGACAGCATTTTCTCGCTGAAGGCGGCAATCAGGATGGAGGTGAAGAACGACAACACGCCCAAACTGGCCAGTATCAAAAAAATTGTCACCCAGCGGCCGCCGGTGGTTTGCGGGGTAATGTCGCCAAAGCCCACCGTCGCCAAAGTCACGATGGTCCAATAAAAGGCGTCGAATAAATTATGGATGCCGCTATCGGTGGCCTGATACTCGAACATGTAAATCGACACGCTGGCGATAAACACCAAAAAGCAGGTGAAGATCAACAAGGTCATCAATTCGAAGCGTTTGCTCGCCAAAGCGTCGGCGAACAATTTGGCGCTATTGGAATAGCGGAATAGTTTGAATAGCCGAAATATGATGAAGATACGCAGGATCGCCAACGGCCGGTAGCTGGGCAAAATGGCCAGGATATCGATAATCGCAAACGGCGAGGTGATGTACTCAATATCCCTGACGAAGGCTTTGCGAAACACCCCGAGCAGATTGAAATCCAGATTCAAATACAGCGCTTTCTCGTATTCCTCGATAATGACTTTATAGGTGTCCGAGTAAATCCAACCCCTGATCAGATATTCGATGATGAATATCATCAAAATCGCCAGCTCGAAATACCCCCCCATTTTGCTGTCTTCGTGCTCTATATCGTAAATCAGAAAAATCACGCTCAAAATCAGCAAGCCGATCATCGTCGCGTCGAAATATTTCTTTTTGCGGCTATGGCTGTTTTCTAACAAATCGTAAAAAAACAGCTTGGCTCTGCGATACCCGTCGGCGGATTTAAGGTAATAAGCGCAATAAACGATGAGTTTGGCTAGCATGTGGGGTTATTTCTTAAATTCGATCACTTTGCTGGAGGGATTTAAATTGATTTCGTCGATGACGCAGTGCGGGCCGGCTTGCAGGATATAAGACACCGCGTCGGCAATATCCTCCGCCAGCAAGGCTTGGCCGGACTGTTTGCCGGGCGCGAACGACAATGCATCAAAAAACGCGGTGTCGACCATGCCCGGATTGACCAAAGACACCCGCACCGAGCTTTTACCGCATTCGTCGCGCAAGGCCTGGCTAAAGCCGCGTAAGGCAAATTTGCTGGCGCAATAGAGGCTGCCGTTGCGGCTGCCTTTTAACGCGGCTTCCGAACCGATATACACCAAGTTGGCATGGGCTTTTTGCTTCAATTTCGGTAACAACGCCCGCGTCAGATAGGCTTGGGCGGTAAAGTTGACGGTCATCAGCGTCTCGATTTGCGCGTAGGAAAACTGCTCCAATCCGCCGAATTGGCCGTAACCCGCAGCAAATATCACCGCATCCAAGGCCGGGAAATCGCTTTGCAACTGCTTGGCAAACGGCGGCAGGTCGGCCAATTGAACTAGATCCAGCTCGCGGCCGATAAAATGGGGGTGATGTTTGGAAAACTTCCGACAGTCGCGCGATGTGCCAATCACGTGATGCCCTTGCGTCAGCAATTGCCGGGCAATCGCCCGACCGATGCCGGAACTGGCGCCGGTCACCAATACCGTGCGCTTTACAGTGTGCATGGGAAATAAGCGCTTTGCGGGATATATTCCAGCAGCATTTGCGCGCAATCGGCCATCATCGCCTGTTCCAGATCGGCGCGGTAAGACACCATGCCGGACGCAGTTTGCAGCGGGCTGGCGAACAATCTTTCATCCGGATATAGCTTATGCATTTTTTTGAAATATTGCTCCGGCAAACGAAACACCCCCAGGCTGACCGAGTGCAGAGCCTGAGCATCAATGGCCGCAAAGACTTGTTCGAACAAGGCCCGGTATTGCTGCCGATAGTCGTGCTGATAAATCAACGGGTCGAAACGCAAACCGATTTGCCAGCCTTGTTGCTGCAATTTGGCGGCGGCTTCGATACGCTTGGCCACCGCCGGGGCTTTGGCTTCCACTTTATCGGCTACCGCATCCGGCGACAGGCTAAATGCCACCACGCAACGCGGCACCACCTCGCGATTCAACAGGCTTCTGATCTGTGTGCTCTTGGTACGCAGTTCCAGCCAGGCATTGGGCAAGTCCGCAAACACCGGCAAAAACTGTTCGGCAAAGTCGGTGACCGGCTCGAACGCCAAGCTGTCGCAATCGTAACCCGAGAAAAAATACACATCCTGATCCGGCGTTTGCAGACAGGTCTGGCGAATCTCATCTTGAAAATCTTCGTAATTTACAAACAGCACATAATTGGCCGACTGGTACATGCCTTGCAAAAAGCAGTAACGGCAGTCGTACAAGCAATTGAGCATGTGCGAAAAATAATAATTGCGTTGGCCGCCGATGCCATAGCCAGCCGGCGCGGGCAACACGAACTTTTGGTATTTTTCCGCCAGAATCAGCGCCGGATGTTGCTTTTGTAAGCGAAAGTTCTGCGCCTTGGGATTGAACACCTCGCCGTATCGTTCGCACACCACTGTCCGTGCTTGCGGAAAACGCCGCCGAATCGTCGCTACGCGCGGGTGCTGCTCGATAGCGGATTCGATGTATAGCGTGTCTATCATGATGGCTGAATGCGGCAAAAGGCGGGAGAGCATTATAAATGATTGCCGGCGACAGGACGCCAGCTTGCGCCCGATAAATCTGCAAATCCGCGCGTTGCGGCCACTTGTCGCAACTGCCCGGCGCAAATGGTCCGTTGCCGGCACGCTAAATCCGTTATGATGGCGCCTGAAAAGCAATAACGTTTTTCAATTGGACCCAGTAGGAAAAAAGATACTTCCCATCAGCATGGATTTGCTTCAAGCCTTTTGCCGGCTATATGGCAAAGGGTGCTGTACCGGTGCTACTTCACGACGAACTTAGACCTATAAGTTGCCGGTGCAAAAAATCTATTCTGTGATGACGTGTTTTTTAGGGCATTGGACCTATTAACCATCACACAAAATCTACTTAATGAAATTATTTACAAAAGCAGTTTTAACGCTGTCATTCGCAGCATCTTTGAGTCTGGTCAACGTTTGTGCCTTTGCTGCCGAAGAAGCGCCAGTTGCAGCAGCACAATCAGGCACCGCAGGCATTATCGCTCACATCGAAAAAGCACTGGTTGAAGTGAGCAAAAGCGATTTCTCCGCTGCGCAGATTCATCTGAAAGCCGCCAGAACCAGTTCCGAAGCGATTGCCGGCAACTCCGAAGCCGCGAAAAAAGCTCACGCCTCTTTGATGCAAGGACAGATCCAGTCTAAAGCCGGTAACGTAGCTAAAGCTACTGAAGAATTGACCAAGACTATCGAACTGTATAAAGCGCTGTAAGGCTTGAACAGGGCTGGGCTGTAATGTCGGTCCAGCCTAATTCAGGGGCAAACCATAGCACCTACATCCCAAAATAGGCATAGCCGGTCACGGCTATAACGCCGATTCCGACAATCTTGATCTTATCCACCAGCGCTTGCTGGCTCCAAAAATAAAGACAACTGGCTTTTTTGCGGCACCAGAAGGCTATCAGGCTATTGCCGGCCCGCCGACAATGACGGGGAATAACGCGCCAAAGGAAATACAGGCCAACCAGGCCTAGCGTACACAGAATGTAAAAAACGATGACTTGGGTAGTATGCGTATCGGTATGGAATGCGTGTTCGATGACATGGTCCAGATTGTATTCGGCATACTCGAACATCAAGTGTGCCACATGCAAAACCACTTCGAGAACATGATGGATCAAGCCCATCAGCAGCCCGAATGCGGCATCCGGCATGGCCAGAATTAATAAGACCAGGCTTAACAGCAGGCCGTTCACGGCCCGCTGTTGTGTTTTGGTTTTGTCGATATGCTTGTTTAACAGCGCCGTGTCTTCATGCGTCAAATTGACGAATTGGGCGCCGATTAAATACGGATAACGGTCGTTTTCGTAAGGGTTGCTGGGCTTGCAATACACCACCTTACAGCAGGTCATGATTGCGGTCATATTGGATAACAGCAATATTCGCAGCATTAGATAATCGCCGGCTTGCAGCGGCTCTTGCGCAGTAAAGGCGATACCGCTGGCGCTGATACTGACGTTGAGCGTGTCGTTTTCCCTGCTTTGCGAATCGGGTAGCGCTTGAGGCGAGACGGTATCGGGCGGATTGCTGTTGCCGAGTAAATCATGGAAATTTTCCGGCGCTTGCATTTGTCCATCATAATCAAGCTTGCGATAGAACAGATTGGCTTGCTCATGGATGCGAAAAGCCACTCTGCGATTCAATTTCTTGCCGTTTACCTTAGCCATATTAATCAAACCCTAAAAATCGCCTGTTACGTAGTGTCGATGATAGTCCAAGACCGTAAACTCTCAATCCGCATAAAAATAGCCCGGACGCAGACTGGCGCGATTGCTCAGGTGTCGTCTTTACTGACCCACTGTTTTACGGCAGGCGCCTGGTAACTGACATAGCGGTCCAGCAACAAATTTGGGTCGGACTCGACCATTAACATGCCGCGGTGATGCGGTTTGACGAATTGCTCCGCCGCGACGTGGTCCAGAAAATTAATCAAGGCATCGTAATAGCCCGCCACGTTTAATACGCCGCAGGGTTTTTGATGAAAGCCAAGCTGCGCCCAGGTCCAAATCTCGAATAACTCTTCAAGCGTGCCGATGCCGCCGGGTAGCGCGATAAAGCCGTCCGCCAGTTCGGCCATCAGCATTTTTCGCTCGTGCATGGATTGGGTGACGTGCAATTCGGTGAGGTTGGGATGGGCGACCTCCTTGTGCGCCAAGGCTTTGGGTATAACGCCAATGGCTTGGCCGCCGAGCTTTAACACCTGATCCGCCACCGTGCCCATGATGCCGATGCCGGCGCCGCCATAAATCAAGCGGATGTTGCGGCTGACCAGGGCTTGGGCCAGCGCCTGCGCGGCCTTGCCGTAAGCATCTAGCCGGCCGGGACTGGAACCGCAATAGATGCAAATGCTGTTTATCGTTGTCATGTCGGATATGCCGGAGAATTAGGGTGGCTTATATTCGGTGGAAAACCATGACGCGGCAAGACGAAATTTACTGCCGCCCCATGCATGGGCAACTGCCAGCATGGTCGCTCAAGGGCTGTTACTGATAGAATTAGTCTTTTTAGCCAAGCAGTCATCATGCGCTTAATCCGGGGTTTGAATCATCTTGAGCCGTTACGCGACGGCTGCGTGTTGACCATAGGCAACTTCGACGGTCTGCATCTTGGGCACAAGTTGGTCATCGAAAAGCTGGCCGAGCATGGCCGGCGGTTGAATTTGCCAACGGTGGCAATGGTCTTTGAACCTCAACCGTTGGAGTATTTCCTCGGCGACCACGCACCGTCCAGACTGACCCGGTTGCGCGAAAAAACCATTCAGTTTGCTAAATTACCGGTCGATGAATTGCTGGTTTTACCCTTTAACCGCAGCCTGGCCGATTGCGATGCGGAGCATTTCATTCGCGACATTTTGGTCGAGCGCTTGCGCGTCAAGCATTTGGTGGTCGGGGACGATTTTCACTTTGGTAAGGCGCGGCGCGGCAATTTTGCGCTGTTGCAGCATCGCGGTCAGGAGTATGGTTTTGCGGTGGAAGATAGCCATTCTTTCGAGCTGGCCGGTTTGCGAGTCAGCAGCACGCTGATTCGCGATGCCCTGGGCGAAGGCCAATTGGCGCAGGCCACGCTGATGCTGGGCCGGGATTATTCGGTCTGCGGCCGGGTGGCGCACGGCGACAAGCGCGGCAGGGAGTTGGGCTTTCCTACGGCCAATGTCAGAATGTTTAGAAAGAATACCCCCGTCGTCGGCGTATTCGCGGTGACGATGACCGGCTTGAATGGCAACGAGTACCAAGGGGTCGCCAATGTCGGCACCCGCCCCACCTTCGACGGTGGTGCCAAAGTGGTCTTGGAAACGCATTTATTCAACTTCAATCAAGACATTTATGGGCATTACGTGGAAGTGCATTTTAAAAAGAAGCTGCGCGACGAAATCCGTTTTGCCTCGCTGAGCGAATTGAAACTGCAAATCAGCCGGGATGTCGAACAGGCTCAGCAGTTTTTCAGTGAAACATTGGATATGAAATGATTAACTCCGCAAACTTCCCGACATCGCCTTGTGTCCGTAACTGTTGCCTGAACGACGACGATATTTGCTTGGGCTGTTACCGCTCACTGGATGAAATCCGCCTGTGGTCTAGCGCGGATACGCAGACTCGCGAACTGTTTTTGCAGCAGGCTGCCGAGCGGCGTAGCAAGATTTTGCAAGCCACTCGGTTGAGGTCTGCTTATGTCGAACAGTTGCCAAAAGCTTAAGCGCTACGCCGCCTTTGTAATATCGGCCTGACATCCAGCCAAGCCGCGATGCCTATATAAGTAGCCAAGCCCAGGCTACCGGCCAGCCAGACATTCACCTGATAAATAGCCAACACGTAGCGGTTGGCAAAATATAGCGCCAGACCCAATGCAAAATAACCGGTGATCTTCATGAGCGGATAGCTCACCGGATAATAATGCCGTCCCAAAGCCCAAGATAAAACCACCATAAACAAATAACAAGCCAGCGTTGCCCAGGCCGAACCGACATAGCCCCAAATCGGTATCCAACAGATATTCAAAACAATCGTCAGGCCTGCTCCGGCCAGCGACACCCAGGCGCCCAAGCCGGTGCGGTCGCTCAGTTTGTACCAGACTGACAGATTGACATAGATCCCCAGCAGCAAATTAGCCATCAGTAATATCGGCACCACCTCCAGGCCCACTCGATACTCTTCGCCGATAAAATACTTGAACAGATCGATGAATAGCATCACCACTAAAAAGATAAACACGCCGGCGATGACGAAATACTGCATCACCAGTGCATAAGCGCGTTTGGCGTCTGCGCGGCCGGCATAGGAAAAGAAAAACGGTTCGCCGGCGTAGCGAAAGGCCTGCACGAACAAACTCATCAAAATCGACAGCTTGTAGCAGGCACCGTAGATGCCCAGCATCTTCAGGTTGGTGGACAAATCGTAAGGCAGCAAGACTTTCAGAATCGCCCTATCCAGCATCTCGTTGACCATGCCGGCAAAGCCGATGATGACCATGGGCAGGGAGTAGCGGAGCATCGGTCCGAGCACGCGCGGGTCGAGCTGGAAACGCACCGCGCGAAATTGCGGCAGTAACAGCAGCAGCTTGCAAACACTGGCGGCCAGATTGGCTAAAAATATGTAACCCACGCCCAGTTTAGGGTCGTAATAAGCGGCCAGTGCGCTATCCGGCCAGTAGCTTTTCAGCTTGGGCCAAACCAACAAAAACAGTAGATTCAAGCCGATGGCGATGAAAATCTCGCTCATCTTGATACCGGCAAAACGCCAGGCCCGGTTCTCGGCGCGCAATCGGGCAAACGGCAATGCCGACAGGGCATCCAGCGCTAGAAGCCAGCCGAACCACAACAAATACTCCGGATGCTGCGGATATTGCAGCCAGTCGGCCAGCGGCTGTTGCCAATAGTAGATTGCTGCGATGAAGCCGAGACTGGTAATCAACAGAAAACCCAGGGCGTTACGATAGACTTCATCGCTACTAAACTCTTGTCGTTGTCGAAACCGGAAATAACCGGTCTCCAGACCCAGCACCAACAGCACCGCAAAAAATCCGGCATAGGCGTAAAACTCGGAGACCACGCCGTATTCGCCGGCGCTGAAGGTGTAGGTGTACAGCGGCACCAGCAGATAATTCAAAAAACGGCCGACAATACTGCTGAGACCGTAGATGGCGGTTTGGGAGACGAGTTGGCGTAGTGAGCTCAAAAGCAGTTGGATCCAAAGAATGATGAGACCTCTCGCTGAGGTCTAAGGTAGCCATATTGTAAGGTAGTTGCCGGCAGCGTGGCTTATTAACCCGGCCCAATTTATCCCGTGCCCCGTTCGGGCTGGGCTCGTCGAAGCCTGAGGCGGTTGGCCCTTAGATAGACTCAGTACCCTCAGGATATAAAGACGAGCAGTGTTAACAGGATGGTTCTGCGTGGCTTAGACTTTGCTCGATCAGAATGTTTGCAGCCGCCGAGGCGGTGCGCATCGCTCCCGACTGTCGGCGCATCTGTTCACTGACGATGGCCCCGGAAATCAGCATGGCCAATTGCCGGGACAGTTGCTCCGAGTCCTGCGCGCCGGCTTGCCGGGCCAAATCGGCCAATATTGCCCGGAAGGTATCGGAAAATTCGGCGGCAGCCAATTGCACCGGATTGGAGGCTTCCGCAAATTCGGCGGAAGCATTGATAAACGGGCAGCCACGAAACTCCGGGCTGGATGATAATTCATCGAATACCGCAAACACCGCCAGCAACTTTTGCTTGGGTTCGCTGGCGCGCTGTTC
Source organism: Methylomonas sp. PHL2-19 (assembly GCF_059331595.1). Lineage (NCBI taxonomy): Bacteria > Pseudomonadati > Pseudomonadota > Gammaproteobacteria > Methylococcales > Methylococcaceae > Methylomonas > Methylomonas sp. PHL2-19. The sequence goes on along the minus strand of NZ_CP196839.1, from coordinate 692,460 downwards.
CATACCGATAAGGATACGATTCAGCATAGCCTCCCGGCTTTTGCTTAGATGCGCCAAGACTAGATCGTCTTTTGACGGAAAGTACTTATACAGACTCATTTTGGTGGTGCCAGCGGCTTTGACAATCGCATCGACGCCGGTGGCCTTGATGCCTTGGCTGTAAAACAACGCAGAGGCGGTTTGCAAAATGTGATCTTGGAGATTACGGGCCATAATTTAAGTACCTGGAAAAAACAGCTTGCAACTATACAGACCGGTATGTATTATTTCAATAGACTGACCGGTCTGTTATAGCGCAGTCTTTAATTCAACTACTGGAGATTATTCGATGATTACTTTGTACGGCGTGGCAATCAGCAACTATTACAACAAAGTCAAATTTGCGTTGATGGAAAAGGATATAGCATTCATCGAAGAGTTTACGCCACCTAGTCAGAGCGAGGATTTGTTGCAACGATCCCCGCTGGGAAAAGTCCCGTTCATCAAAACCAGCGACGGTTATCTATCCGAATCGCAAGCGATTCTGGAGTATCTGGAAGATGCATTTCCAGAACATCCGCTGTATCCGGCCGATGCTTACGAGCGCGGCAAATGCCGGGAGTTTATCCAACATCTTGAATTGAACGTCGAACTGATTGCGCGCCGCCTGTATGGGGAGTTTCTGTTCGGCAACACCGTATCGGCAGAAACCAAGGACGAAGTCAGAGCCAAGCTCGATACCGGATTAAAGGGCTTAGCCAAACTGCTGAAATTATCGCCCTATGCCCTGGGCGACCGTTTTAGTACGGCAGACATCGTGGCTTGGCCGCATCTGCAATTGGTGGGCTTTGCCACCCAAAAAATCTACGGGGAGAATTTGGTGAATACGCATATTCCGGGCATTGAAGCTTATATACAACTAATCGAAAGTCGCCCGCACGCGCAAATAGTGGGTGCCGACCGGGCAAAGGCGTTAGAAGCCTTTTTTCGGAATAAATAGTCCCCGCTCTGCTATTCCTCAGGTGATTTAGCACAAGACCCTCTTATCACTTTCTGGCATTAAGCCGTCGGCGTAATGATGCCGGCGGCCACTCCATAGTGATTTGCGTATTCCGATCAAATCAGTCAAGGCGGACCGACCGAGTGGAGTCCCTGCTGTGCTAGGGCTTCGGCGCCTGCTATTCAGGACATTTACGCATAGACCAATTCAGAACTAATTGTCTATACTTCGCTTCCTAACGGCTATCACAATTTGTTTTCGAACATTTAGCGGGAGCCAAGCTCCGCAACCTTCAATTTAGGAATTTACTCATGCGACTATTAGCCACTGAACCCGCCAGTATTGCGAAAATTTTGGATGCCAGTATCAAACTGTACTCGGCCTGCTTCAGCAGACTATGGGGCATTCTTTCAATACTTGCCGTGCTGTATATCGCCATGGGTTTGCTGACTGCAACTTTGCAGCCCGATCCGGCCGCACCACAGACTGCGGCGCTGGAATTATTGTCTGAGAACCTGTTACTGATATTAGCGTTTGTCATTGTCTTCTCCTTGGTGTCTTTCGTGCTCTATGCCGCCCTTATTTACCGCTTGGATAATGTGACCAATGAACGGGAAGACAGTTTTTCCGAAGCGATAACGGCCGGATTCAGAGCCTTTCCCTCTATGTTCCTCGCCGCGTTCCTGTACATGGTTGTGATAATCGTGGGCTATATCCTGCTACTGATACCGGGCTTGATCTTGACCTTATCGCTGATGTTTTATCTCTATTTCATCGTCATCGACGGCCTTGGCGGCTATAGAGCTCTTAGAGCCAGCCACTCTTTGGTTTGGGGACATTGGTGGCGGACTGCGACAATCTTTACCGTACCGATGATCATCTGGATGGCAGTGATGTTTGCGCTGGGGTTTTTGATGGCGTTTCTGGCGCCGGCAGACAATCAAGTCTTGATGCAGATTTTGATGAATTTATTGTCGGTGTTTTTCATGCCCTATTTTTTCGCGCTGGGTTACGTGCAGTTTCACGACTTGAAGTTGCGTAAATCGGGCAGCGACCTTGCCTCTCGCCTAGGCAGATAATGCGGTTTGCTGCTTTATTGCTGTTGTGTCTGGCCGGCTCATCCCAGGCGCAAGACAACAGCTTACAAGCCTGCCTGAACCTTGCCCGGCAACAATCCGGGCAACAGCTAGATATTAAAAAAGACTGTCCGTTTCTGTTCAAGGAGTTGGCAAACCAGGGCCTGCTGACCAGTTTCGATCCACCATTAACTGCCGACGTTAGCGCCACGCAACTGGCGCTTTTAGCCGACAGTCTGAATAATTCTGGGACCATCCGCCAGGAAGGCCTGACGCTATTGTTAGCTGAAATTTTGATCACGCCAACCGACGACTCGCAAGCGAATTGGTGGCAAGCCGTCCTGAACTGGCTGAATAGCCTCAAGCCGGCGGACCATGAAGACCAATACCAGCAATTGCAGCGCTGGCTCGCGGCCTTGAAGCCATCGCAACAAGCGGCCGAGATTATCATCTACGTGTCGATTGCCTTATTACTGGCGCTATCGGCCTGGCTGGTGATTAGCGAGTTGTATCAGGCCGGGGTTTTTCGCAAATTTTCCGGCAAGCGCCAGCCCGTCACTCCCGCCGATAAGCTCGCTGAAACGCAGTCATTAGCTTCGCATCCGGCGATTAAGACCGTAACCCCGCAAGCTCAAATCGGCGCATTGCTGGCGCAACTGATAAACGCACTAATCCAGCGCCAACTGCTTCCGGCCGACCCCAGCCTGACCCATCGGCAACTCGTTAGTCATTTTCAACAACAAGCCCGACAACCGGACTCGGCATTTTCCCGTTTGGTCCGCCAAGCCGAACCCTTGCTTTACGGCCATCGCCCTGTTGATGCGGACTTGGTCGGCAATTACCGGCGCGAGGTGCAGGCGCTATTGGGCAATTTGCGCTCATGAAAGAACGCTTGATTACTCTTCTAACCGCACTGGCGGCATTGGCGCTGGTGATTTTGTTGTTGTCGCCGCGCCATCCCGATGCGCAGAAGCCGCTATCGCTACCGACCAGCGAAGACCGCGGAGCAGATGGTCTGAAAGGGCTTTTTACCTGGCTACAACGCGAAGGACTGAATGTCGTCAGTTTTCGCAAACGCTACAGCGATCTGCATAAGGACAAAACCCTTCCGGAGCGCGGCAATGTGCTGATTGCCAGCATGCCCGCTTCCAAAGAAATCCGAGAAACGGAGTGGCCGGCGCTGGCGGACTGGCTGGAGCAAGGCAACACGCTGATCGTTCTAGGCGCCGTGTATCAACACCCGGGCTGGGCCGCTGCCGAGGATTGCTTTTGCGATGTTAAGGAACTTTTGTCACGCTACGACTGGATCCTGGATTCCGCAGATCAACAAGACGAGCCAAACACCCCGGAAACACAGACGGATCAAACCCTGCAAAGCACCCTAAACACCCTACAAAACAGCCTCAAAGGCGCTCTCCCGCAAGACAGCCAGTTGCTTGCTCAATCCTCGCACCCCCTGCTGCAGGGCGTAACCATCCTACAGACCCAAACCTCGGCAGACTTGTTAAAAGCCGCATGGACGCTAACCGGCAGCGAACCTGAGAATCTCTCGCTGCGCTTGCTGTCCGAGCGCGATAGCCATCTCACCACCGCCTGGTGGATGAATGCCGGCGCCGGCCGGATCGTGTTGCTGCTGACCCCGGATTTGTTTAGTAACCAGCGGTTGGGGCAAGCAGACAACGCCCGGTTTATCGGCAATTTGCTCAAGCAATCCCTCGCGCCAGCAGGCCGATTGCTGTTCGACGATTACCATTTCGGCTTGTCCGAACTATACGATCCCGAGCACTTTTTTAAAGACCAACGGCTGCATCAAACCTTGTGGTGCTTTGGCATATTCTGGCTGCTTTACGTGGCCGGCTACACCAGCCGCCTGGCGCCGGTGCGCCAAGCCGGCAGTCAACTATCCACCCGGGATTTCATCAAGGTTACCGCCGAATTTTTCGCGCGCCGCCTGAACCAGCCTGTATTGGCCGAGGCCCTGGTTAAGCATCTGCTGGCGGATATTCATGCTCGGCGGGGCATGCGCAGCGAAGCGGAAGTCTGGCTTTGGCTGGAACAGCATAGCCGGGTAAGCAACGATCAGATCACACTATTAAAACGGGCGTTAGCCAAACAACGTCTTTCATTACTGCGTTTATCCAACACTATTACTTACATCAGGACAGTCACGCTATGAGCAACAACGCGGCGCAAAATTTGAATCTCCACCTGCGGCAACAAATAGGCAAGGTGGTATTCGGCATGGATGAGGTGCTGCATGGCTTGGTCATCGTCTGGATTGCCGACGGCCATGTGCTGCTGGAAGGTGCGCCGGGCCTGGGGAAAACCCTGTTGGCCAAATCACTGGCGCAATTGATGAGCGGCAGTTTCGGGCGCATCCAAGGCACCGCCGATCTGATGCCGTCCGATATTACCGGTCTGCATATCTTCAACACCGAGGCTAACAGTTTCGAATTCGTCCCCGGCCCCTTGTTCAACGAAGTGGTGCTGGTTGATGAAATCAACCGCGCCGGCCCCAAGACCCAATCGGCATTGTTGCAGGCAATGGAAGAAAAACTGGTGACGCTGGATAGAAAAACCTACCCGCTAGCAGAAAACTTTTTTCTGATTGCCGCTCAAAACCCCTTCGATTTCGAGGGCGTTTATCCCTTGCTGGAATCGCAACTGGATCGCTTTTTGGTGCGTCTGGACATTAACTATCCGCAACTGCCGGCGGAGGTGGCGGTGCTCAGGCACTACGATAAACCGGGCGGCGGGCACAGCACGGCGTTGCAACAAATCCAAGCCCTGCCCGATACGCTACTGCAGCAAGCGCGCCAAGAAGCCGCCGCTGTTCACGTTGAAGACTGTTTGTACCAATATGCCATCATGCTGGCGGAAGCCAGCCGTAACCATCCGCGTTTAAGCCTGGGCCTGTCGACCCGCGGCGCACTTGCCATCATTCGCTGCGCACGGGTTGAAGCGGTGCTGGACGGCCGCGATTTCCTGATCCCCGATGACATCAAAGCGGTCGCGCCGCTGGTAGTCGGGCATCGTTTACTGCTCAGTTCCGAAGCCATGCTGGAAGGTTACTCCGCCATTCAAATCTACCGGGAAATCGAAAATCAGGTCGCCGTTCCCCGCAGTGCGGAAGCGAAATAATGTCGATATCGCGTTTGACACTGCTGCTGGCCGGCTTGATTGTTCTGCTGGCCATCGCCGGTATCTGGAGCGGCGAGCCGCTGCAAGGTTTCTGGCGATGGCCGGCGGCCTTGCTGATAACGCTGATGGCTTGGGAACGCTTCAGGTTGATGGACAATATTGAGTTGCATAGACAAGTTCCGGCCACTTTGGCACTGGGCGAGTCAGTCGGCTACAGCATTCAAGTCTGCAATCGGGCCGGCGCCAAGGTCCGCTTCGAAACCCAAAGCGACTACCCTGCCGCGATTGTCGGCGACAACTCGCTGCAGCGTTGGCTACTGGGCGCACATGAAACCCAAAGCCGGCAGTTTTCGATTACGCCCACCCGCTTGGGCGGCACGTCCTTGGGCAGTTTGTATGTAAAACAGCTGGGCGCGTTCGGCTTGTGCTGGTGGACGCGGCGGATAGACGACGATATCGCCATGCGGATAGAACCCGCCCGGCTGAACAACTTTGTAGACCTATCCGGCATGCAGCAGCTTGGTAGCCGCGGCAGCGTCCAGGCTCGCAGTAGTGGCGTCGAGTTTTTGGATTTAAGCGAGTATCGGCGCGGCGATTCCTTGCGCAGCATAGACTGGAAGGCCACGGCCCGGCGCGGCAAGCCGATGGTGCGGCACTTCGAGCGCGAACATTTGCTGGAAATTGCGGTGCTGATCGATTGCGGTTTGAGCAGCCGCCTGCAAAGCGAACACATGGACCGCTTACATCATTACATCAATGTCGCCGCCAAATTGACGGAATTTGCCAGCTACCAAGGCGACCGGATCGCCTGTCTGGCCTACGCCCAACAAACTGTCGATAAAACGCCGATGGCCGGCGGCATGAACTCGGTCCGGGCCATACGTCAGCTGTTGAGCCGGCTCACAGTGTTTAACGAGAACGGCAATGCCCTGAATGCCGCACTGGAGGTCAAGCAACTGCTGAAACGGCGCGGTCTGGTGATTTTCCTGACCGAACTGGAACAGCCGGAAGCCGCTTTGCAGTTGGTTCAAGCCGGGAAATTACTTTCCACCAAACATCAAGTCCTGGTCGCCACAGTCGATGAGCCGGCGATTGGCGACGATCTGAAACAAAACGGGGTCTACTGGCAGGACCCTTATCGGAAATTCGCCATTCTCGAATACCTGCGCGGCCGCGAGTTGACCCGCAAGCGTTTACAGGGCAGTGGGGTAGCGGTAACCAGCGCCACCGCACAGAATCTGGACCGGCGGATACTGGCTTATTACCGGAACAAGCGCGACACCATCGCGGCAGCCTGATGTTAAATACCCGGTACCAACCTGTGTAAACAACTGACCTGTTTTTAATAAGATGATGAATAACCCCCTGAATAAACCCGGTTCGTTCCAGGATTATCTGCACATACAATCGGCAGACGGTATGGATTACCAGTTGGAAATTGCCGGAATGGGCGCACGTACCTATGCCTTCGTCATCGATTGGCATATACGACTGTTGTTGGCGATTAGCTGGGTAGCGATCTGCGGCTTGGCGTTCTTTAACTGGGAAGAAATGCGCAACGTGTTTAAAGCGGGACATCCCGGCTACACCGGCCTGGTTTTAATCTTACCGACACTGCTGATATATTTTTTGTATCACCCGGTGCTGGAAATCCTGATGGCCGGACGAACGCCGGGCAAGCGCATGACCGGTGTTCGTTTGGTGGATTTACAAGGGCATACCCCCGGCATAGGCGCGCTGTTGTTGCGCAATGTGTTTCGCCTGATCGACTCGCTACCCGGCTTTTATTTTCTCGGCTTGGTGGCTGTCGCCTTCACCGGCAAGCGCCAGCGGATCGGGGATTTAGCGGCGGGCTTGGTACTGGTGTATGACAACGTCGACAAGACCCATTCCTTGCAGCAAATTTCCACGTTAACCCTGCATTCCCGTTTAAGCGGCGACGATCAGACTCTGCTGCTGGATTTGTTGAAACGCTGGGACGAACTGGCCTCCGAACGCCGGATCTTGTTCGCCACACAATTTTTAAGCCGAATCGGCCGCGACATTCCTGAAGCAAATGGCAAACAGACGCAAGAACAGGTCTTAAAACGGGCTCTGAAAAGCTTGTTAAGCGAACCCTGAGCCGACGATGCAGCAGTTAAACAACCAATCTCAAGCATTGTCTCACTGGTTAAATGCCCGGAAAAGCCAATGGGAAAGCCTGGAAAACACCCTTAAACCGACGGCTAGCCGCCGCGCCCAGGAAATCAGTGATGCCCGCCAGCTGCTGTCAGGCTATCGCGCCCTGTTGAGCGATTTGTCCTTGTCGCGCCGGGTAAACGGCAAAGCCATGATTACCCGTTACCTGGAAAACCTGTTCTTAAAAGCCCACGAAGAAATCTACGGTCCCGCCAATCATCCTTTGGCGCGTTTGATCGATTTATATCATTGGGAAATACCGCGGCTGATGCGGGAATTGAAAACCGCAATCTTCAGCGCCTTTGCGCTGTTCGTGCTGGGTATTGCCGCCGGCTGGTGGCTGATTGGCAGCTATCCCGATTTGATCGGTCTGCTGGCCTCGCCGAAGATGATAGACCACGTTCAGAAAGGCGAATTATGGACCGACGGCCTGCTCAACGTCGCGCCGTCCTCGGTATTGTCCCTTAGCATTGCCGCCAACAACATCACGGTGACACTGTTCGCTTTTGGCTTAGGGGCATTCTACGGCGTCGGCACCCTCTACATCATCGGCTTCAACGGTTTCATGCTGGGCGGAATCTTTGCCTTTACCGCCGCTTACCAGCTGGACGGGCGGTTATTTGCCTTCATCATTGGCCATGGCGTGGTCGAATTGAGCGTCATCATCATCGCCGGCGCGATGGGCTTGCAACTCGGTGAAGCCCTGATACGGCCCGGCGCCCGCAATCGACTGCAAGCGTTTCAGGAGACCAGCATCAGTGCCGGCAAAGTACTGCTTGCGGTAACTCCGTTTCTGATTTTCGCCGGTTTGATCGAAGGCTTTGTCTCTCCCGATCAAGCCTTCAATTTGCCGCAAAGAGCGGTAATCGGCTGCTGCAGCGGCATGATATTCTGGCTGATATTGTTGTTCGGCGTGCCGGGAAAATCCAGACAGCCGTGACAGTACTTCGCAGCTATTCGGTATAGGCTAATACTGCTTAAGGTATTGCCTTGCCGATAATAGCGATAGCTTGGTTGTCGAAACGATAGGTGGAGAGGTCGAGGCTTGCGGCTTTTTAAGCTCGGCTAGCGCCAGTCTTGTATTGAAAAGCCCGAGAAATAAGTCTGGCAAAAGCGGCGCGGACGGGCCTGTGAGGACGCCGGCCCACGCCTTCTAAAGCTTAAGCTTCGTAATTGGCGCTGGCGAATTCCCAGTTAACCAAGGCCCAGAACGCTTCCAGATATTTAGGACGCAGATTGCGGAAATCGATGTAATAAGCGTGTTCCCAAACATCGCAAGTCAACAACGGCGTTTGCCCGGCAGTTAACGGGCAACCGGCGTTGCTGGTGCTAACCAGTTCCAGACCGCCTTTGTCGTTTTTCACCAGCCACGCCCAGCCAGAGCCGAAAGTGGTGACCGCGCATTTGGTGAATTCTTCTTTGAATTTCTCGAAAGAACCGAAAGTTCTGTCAATGGCATTTGCCAAACCACCGGTAGGTTCGCCGCCGCCGTTGGGAGACAGGCTGTTCCAATAAAAGGTGTGGTTCCAGATTTGCGCTGCGTTGTTGAATACGCCGCCAGAGGATTTTTTCACGATCTCTTCCAGGGACAAGCCTTCAAACTCGGTGCCGGGAACCAGATTGTTCAGGTTGGTGACATAAGTTTGGTGATGTTTGCCGTAGTGAAATTCGATCGTTTCTGCGGAAATGTGCGGCGCCAATGCGTCTTTTGCGTACGGTAATGCAGGTAATTCAAAAGCCATCTTTATTCTCCAGATTGATTGAACAGCAGCAGTGATTAGGCGCGGGCTTACCGCCCAAACCTAATTACCCAGCATTATAATAAAGAATTATTGCTTAACACTACCTAATCTAAGGAAAACAACGATGGCACTTGAGGTTGAACATAAGTTTTTGCTGGCGAACGACGACTGGCGCGGCGAAATCGATCATTCCGTACACTACAAACAGGGCTATTTAAGCAGCAGCCCGCTCAGTTCGGTGCGCGTGCGAATTTCCGACAAGCAGGCTTGGCTGAACATCAAAAGCGCCACTATCGGCAGCCATCGTCAGGAGTTTGAGTATGAAATCCCGTTGAATGACGCCAACAGTATTCTCGACGAGCTATGCCATAAGCCGTTAGTGGAAAAAATCCGTCATTTTGTCTATCGCGACCAGCATGTTTGGGAAATTGACGAATTCATGGGCGATAACCAAGGTTTGATTGTCGCTGAAATCGAATTGTCGACAGTAGGAGAGGCCTTTGTTAGGCCGGACTGGGTCGGCATGGAAGTTACCGACGACATACGCTATTACAACAATAATCTCTGCAAGTATCCGTTCAAGGATTGGGATAAATAAGCGGCAACAATCCAAATAGGCGATAAAAACTGCCGTTTTCTGAGGTTTGCGGCGCTTGTTGCAAAACTGGGACAAGATATTTGCAGAGTCGCTACAGCGCTACAAACATAGACCTAAGCCGCCTCTCTAAAGCCTGGCGCTTAGCGAATTTTTGCGATAGGCAATACTTTGTTAAAACAATAATTTAAAGGACGTATTGAAATCCAAAATGCAATGCTCTATATTGAGTGTATGAGCAAAGCTACTTTTGTTGTTTTATTGATACTTTTCGCCGACCCGCTGCATGCATCGGAGCTGGCGACCGCTATTGCCCGCTTGGAAAGCGAGTGGGCCAGCATTTATTATCAAAGCGACGAAACCCGGCAAAGACAAACTTATCCGCAATTGCTGGAAACAGCCGCGGAATTAACCAAACGCTACCCGAATGCCGCCGAGCCGAAAATCTGGCAAGCGACGATTATCGCCACCAATGCGGCGTTTCAATCTTCGTTGAGCGCCTTGTCCAGCCTGCAAACCGCCAAGACACTTTTGGAAGAAGCCATCGCCCAAAATCCCAATGCGCTGGATGGCGCGGCCTATGTCACGCTGGGCACGCTGTATTACATGGTGCCTGGCTGGCCGGTATCTTTTGGGGATAATCAGCTTGCGGAGCAAATGTTGAAAGCCAGCCTGAAAATCAACCCCAACGGTATAGACGCCAATTACTTCTACGCCGATTATTTGCTGCAACAGGATCGCAGCGCGGAAGCTGAGGAATATTTGCACAAGGCCGTCCAGGCCCCGCTGCGCAAACAGCAAGTATTTGCCGATACCCAGTTGCAAAACGAAGCCAAAATGGCGCTGGCACATACCCAGCAACGTAAATCCAACGCCGGCAAAAATAAATTTCAATCGTTGTTCACTTCCGCGACAGCCGACTAAATCCGCCTGGCCCGTTTGCCTTTGGCTGTAGAATAACCCTACTTTCAAAACAGGCCACGACTGGCATTTATGAAAAAAACCATTTTCGGACTGTCCGCGGTATTTTTTTTACTGTTTTGTACGTCCAGCACCGCTGGCACACCCGCAGCAAACCGGCCGCTGGAACCAGTAACGCTGCAATTAAAATGGTTTCACCAATTCCAATTTGCCGGTTATTACGCGGCTATCGAGCAAGGCTATTATGCCGAGGAAGGCTTGCAGGTAGCGATACGCGAGCGCAATCCTGACCAGGACTACGTAGAACAGGTCGCATCCGGGGAAGCCGAATACGGCATCGGCGATTCCGGCATCATTGCCCAGTATGCCAACGGCAAGCCCATCGCGGCTCTAGCCGCCCTATTTCAGCACGATGCGCTGGTGCTGTTCAGCAAACAAGCTTCCGGCATCGTCAGCCCCTACGAAATGGCCGGCAAGCGCATCATGTACGATGTGGTCGGTGAGAATAATGCGCAGATTCGCGCCTTACTCGCCGAAGCCAATCTAAACGAAAGCCGCTATCAAAAAGTTGCCGAGACCTTTAACAACGCCGATTTTATCGCGGATAAAGTCGATGTGATGTCCGGCTATATCACCGACCAGCCATTCAGCTTTCGCGCCGCCGGCATCAAATTCAATATTATCAATCCGCAAAATTACGGTATCGACTTTTACGGCGACTTGCTTTTCACCAGCCGCAACGAACTAAAGCAACATCCCGGCCGCGCCGAGCGCTTCCTCCGGGCCAGCCTGAAAGGCTGGGAATATGCGCTATCTCACCCCGATGTACTGATCGAACTGATCCAACGCAAATATCCAGGCAAACTTAGTCCGGAACAACTGCGCTACGAAGCCGAGGAAACCCGTAAGCTGATCATGCCGGACTACATCCCGCTGGGCCAGATAGAAGCTACCCGCTTACGCCGGGTAGCCGACATTTATGCCAACCTGAAATTAGCGCGTCCTTTAAGCGACGGCCAACTCAATGAGTTTGTCTACGGCGGCAGACAATCCGCCGATTTGCCATTGAACGACGCGGAACGGCAGTGGCTGGCCGAGCATCCAGAAATTCGGGTGGGCATAGACAGGAATTTTCCGCCATACGAATGGCTGGATGCCACCGGCCTGCATCAAGGCATGGTTGCAGAACACCTCAAGCTAATCGAGCAGAGATTGGGCGTGAAGTTCGTGCTGATCATGGACAAATCCTGGCAGGAAGTGCTGGACATGACCAAACGCGGCGAACTGGACATGCTCGCCGGGGTGACCAAAACCCCGGATCGCGAGCAATATTTAAGCTTTACCCAGCCTTATATCAGCACGCCGACGGTGATCATCGGCGACAAAAGCAGTGCTTATATCGATTCCCTGCCGCTACTGACGGGGAGACGAGTCGCTATCGAACAAGGGTATTTTGTGCAGGAATTGCTGAGCAGAGACTACCCAGGAATACAGTTGCTGACCGCCCCCTCGGTGCAAGAAGCGCTGAATCTGCTGGCCGAAGGCAAGGTGGATGCTTATATCGGCGATGCGGCTTCGGCTAGTTATGTGATCAAACAACAAGGCTTATTGAATCTGCATATTGCCGGCCAACCTGGCTACGTCAACGAAACCCGGATGGCCGCACTCACATCTCAGCCGCACTTGCGGTCGCTACTGGAGAAAGCTCTGTCCAGTATCAGCCAAGCCGAACATGACGCCATTATTAACCGCTGGATGGCTTTGAAGGTCGAGCAAGGCATTCAACTGGACGCGCTATTGAGATCCGCCGCCGTTGCGCTGCTGGCCCTGTTGTTTTTCGTCTATTGGGTGTTCAGGCTGCGTAAGGAAATCAAGGCTCGCAAACGTAGCGAGGCCGACCTGGCGCGGCTTTACACCAATATGTCGCTGGGCTTTGCGCTACATCAGGTAATACGCGACGACAGCGGCAAAATCGTCGATTATCGCTATCTGGATATCAACCCGGCCTTTGAAAAAATGACCGGCATTGCCCGCGAGAACTGGATAGGCAAAACCGTGAAGCAGGTTTTGCCGAATACCGAGGGAGCCTGGATCGCCAGTTTTGACGGGCTGGATACCAGTGGCGAGCCGCAACATTTTGAAAACTGTGTGACCGATCTGGGCCGCTGGTATGCCATCGATAGCTATAAAGCCGGCCCCGACCGTTTCGTCGTGTTAGTCCAGGATATTACCGAGCGCAAACAGACCGAACTGGCACTAAAAGAGAGCGAAGAACGCTTTCGGATCAGCCAAATCTATGGCGGCGTCGGTATTTGGGAAGCAGATTTGTTGAAAAACCGCCAGTTCTGGTCGGAAATCGTCACAACTGAATTGGGTTTTCCGCATAAGCCACTCAATACCTGGAATGATTTCCTGGAAGTGGTTTGTCCGGAGGATAGGCCTTTAATTTTGGAAGCGACCCGCGAGCACCTTGAACGCGGCGCCAATTACGATGTGGAGTACCGCATCCAAACCCCTAACGGCGAAAAGCGCTGGATGCGCTCGGTGGGCCAGGTCGAGCGCGACGGTAACGGCAAACCGGTGCGGATGCGCGGGATTGTCCATGATGTTAGTAAACGCAAAGCGGCCGAGGAAAAACTGCGGCTGTCGGCGCGGGTCTTTTCGGACGCCCACGAAGGCATCATCATTACCGACCTCAACGCCTGTATCATCGATGTCAACGCCGCCTTCACGGACATCACCGGCTACAGCCGCGAGGAAGCATTGGGACAAAATCCCAGCTTTCTGAAATCCGGCCGGCAAGCGCCGGAGTTTTACGAAGCCATGTGGGCGATCATAAACCAGACCGGGCATTGGCAAGGCGAAGTCTGGAATCGGCGGAAAAATGGGGATTTGTATGCCGAACTGTTAACGGTTTCGGCTTTGCGCGATGACACCGGCAATATCATCAATTATCTGGGCTTGTTCTCGGACATCACCGAGAGTAAACAGCAGCAGCAGGCGCTGGAAGTGCTGGCGCATTTCGACCCGCTTACCCAATTGCCCAATCGCGCCCTATTTGCCGACCGCTTTGCCCAGGCTATCGCCCACAGCAAACGCGCCGAATCGCTGTTGGCGGTGTGTTATCTGGATTTGGACGGATTCAAGCAGGTTAACGATAACTTCGGCCACGAAACCGGCGACCAGTTATTGGTGGAAGTCGCCAAACGCATCAAGTTAAAGCTGCGCGAAGGCGATACGGTTTGCCGGCTGGGCGGCGACGAATTTGCGTTGTTATTTGAAAACTTGCAATCGGTGCAGCAATGCGAGGATGCCTTGACCCGCATTCATCAGGCCATGGCCGAACCGTTCGAGTTAGAAAACCGCCATGTGCGGATTGCCGCCAGTAGCGGCGTGACCATCTATCCGCTGGATTTGGAAGATCCGGATATTCTATTGCGCCACGCCGACCAAGCCATGTATCAGGCCAAATTGGATGGCCGCAACCGCTATCGGATTTACGATCATTTGCCGGGACAATCGAGCAGCATCAATCATCGCCCCAGCCGTTTGGAGCAAGCCTTGGCCGAAGTCGGCCAAGCGCTGATGGATAACCAGTTTTGCATGTACTACCAGCCCAGAGTCAATATCAAAACCGGCGAAGTGGTCGGCGCGGAAGCGCTGATCCGTTGGCATCATCCGCAACGCGGCGTATTGCCGCCGGCCGAATTTCTGCCCATAGTCGAAAACACTACCTTGGAAATTGACCTGAGCAACTGGGTGCTACGGCAAGCCTTTAAACAATTGCAGGTCTGGCACGATCTCGGCCTGAATCTACAAGTGAGCGTGAATATTTCCCCGCGCCATCTGCAATGGCCGGATTTCATCAAAACCCTGGAAACTTTACTAACGGAATACCCGCAAATTCCTTCCTGGCAATTGGAATTAGAAGTATTGGAGAGTAGCGTACTGGAGGATTTGATCTCGGTTGGGGAGACGCTGAAACAATGCTTTCACGACCTGGGCGTACCCTGTGCGCTCGACGATTTCGGCACCGGTTATTCGTCGCTGGCGCATTTGCGGCATTTGACCATCAATACGGTAAAGATCGATCAGAGTTTTGTCCGCAACATGATAGACGACCCGGATGACATGGCCATCGTCGAAAGTGTGATTGCGCTGGCTAAAGCCTTCAAACGCGAAGCGGTTGCCGAAGGCGTGGAAGATATAGAACACGGGATTTTTCTGATCGATTTGGGATGCAGCATCGCCCAAGGTTCCGCCATCGCCGAAGCGATGCCGGCCGACGCGCTGTTGACTTGGGTCAACAGCTATCGCAACCCTCAGGCCTGGACCGATTGCGCCAGACTTTCGCTGACTAATTGGCAAAACCAATTGGAATTACTGAAACTTCAGCAGCAGTATTGGTTGCGCCGTCTGGAACAATGTCTGCATCCCCCAACCGGCAGCAGTCCGCGCTGGCCTATCCTGAACTCGAAAAAATCGCATCTGGGTAGATGGCTGGAACGGCTCAAACACGAACGCGGCATTGATGCGCGCTTACTGGAACAACTGGAGCGGGCCCAAGCCCGGCAACAAATCCTAGCGGAACAACTCCAACGTCATCGGCTGGACGGCAGAAACGGCGACAGCGCAGATTTCAGCCAATTACGCGAAGTCAATCTGCAAATAGTGCAGCTACTGGAGCGCCTAGAACCCGCGGCTTAAGCCTGTTCTGATCACCCCCAGCAAGCTGCCGATACAACGTCAGGCGGATTTTGAACCCGTTAGACCAACCACAATCCACCTGACGAAACAAACACTTGACGGGCCACCTCCACATGCTTAAGGGCAAAGCCACAAGGCTTACGCGAATCGCTTATTGGCCTGCACGCGAGGCTTTCAGGTTTGGGGTTGCGCCCATTTGGTTTAGCCGAATCGCTTTTTACCTGGCCCGCAACGTTATCGTGGCTTGCGGTTAAAGCAATTTGCTATCGGCGAACACTGTTTCTGCTTGCGCGCTTGCCCAGACAGCTTTGCGATTGAAGCAATTTGCCTTGCACGAACGACTAAATGGCTTGCGCGCAAGGTTGAGTAGGTTTGAGTTTGAACCAAATTGGCGAAGCCGAATAGCTTTTTACCTCGCGCGCAAAGTTATATTGGCTGGCAATTAATGCGATTTGCTATGGGCGAGAACTGTTTTTGGTTGCGCGCTTGCTTAGGCCAGTTTGCGATCAAAGCTATTCGCTTTGCGCGCGTGGCTTTTTGGCTTGCCGACATGCCTTAATGCTTGGCCCTTAAGACTAAAAGGTATTCGGGAAAGGCAAGAAAGTTGGGATTGATAGCATTTAAGCTCAGCGGTAAAGCCTTGCTGTCGGCCGTCCCCCGCGGCCGGTTGCAAACGCCGCCGTCAAGCTTAGCCGGCGGCTGGTTCGACTTTGCTCTTGGCGCCACGATTGAATCGCACCGCCATCGCTTGCCGCAGCGTTTCCAAGGCCGCACCTTTGCCAGCAATTTTTAATGAAGCGTAAGCATCCAGGCAGAAGCTGTAAATATCGCTGCCCAGCGCCATGTCGGTATCGTCGCCGCGCGCCTGCAAATCCCGCAGCCGATGCAAGCGCGGGCGGAGTTGGTCAAGGCTGGTCATGTCGGCTTGCGCCTCAGGCATATTCAGATTGGGCGGAATCGCCTGGGCGTTTTGGGCGGCCAGCAGCATTGTCTGCCGGCAGAACGCTTCAGTCTTATCGCCCATCTTCAAAATATTGCGGCGCTGGTCGGGCGACAGCGTCGCAAAGCCGGCGAAATGGGTTTCCAAGGTAGTCAACGCCGCGTCGATTTCCGCCAGCGCGGTGTCAGTGAACGTTAACGATAACAAATTCTGACTCATCTCAATCTCCTACATAGTTGTCGAAGTCGCGAACCGGCAGCGCCTGTCCGCAGAGAAAAAGCGTAGGCTATTTTTCTAAAAAGGAGTGATTTTATATGTTAGAAAATGGCTTTTTTATTCGGTAAAGCCCGTAGCCTGGATGCAGCGAAGCGGAATCCGGGGTTGAGATTTAACTTTTATGGATGCTCTTGATTCAGGCCATACTTGCTGTGGCCTGAGAGGGAAGGCTTAAAGCGACCAAAACCGCCGGACGAATACAATAGTGCCAATGGCAATTGCCTAGCCGAAAATAGGCGTAGTGTGTGGTGCGTCTACGAACCGAACCAATCGCGAACTATGCGCTTCACGCTGTTCAGTACATCCTACGGTCCTTTCGCGTATGACCTTCTAACAGCAATATTCTCGATGTCATCTTTATAGTATCTAATGAGATCGAATACTCTATCCGATATCCTCTTATACTCATCAATGTTTACATCCATGTATTCTCCGTGAGCGATATAATTTCTCTTATTAACTATTGATTCGTCAATGAATGGGTATAAATGCATATATTTATTCACATCTACACCGACCGATTTCGCAATACGATCAAATACTTCTGAACTCAAATTAGACTCCGTATTTACGTAGTTTTTGTACTTAATACAGGCGCTTTTATTCATCTCATCTAAGATAAATCTCAATGACTCTACCGCAATACTTGCATTTTTAGTTTCTGCAAGGTTTGATAAATGAGATTTAAATGATTGAATAACATACACATCACTCAACTCATCATTTTTTAGCTTTTGGTTAGAGATATAATTTAGAAGGAGTTCAGAAGATGCTTTAATAAAACCCTCCCAATGAGAATACAGCACAGCGACTCCCGCTCTCAATATGGTTTTATTAACAACATTATCTTTCTTAGCGGCATGCATCCTTAATTCAATAATTTCTCGTTTACGCCAAGTTATTTCGTCATTCAAGGCTGCTGAAAACTGATGAATAGTTTTGATTCTCATGTTAAAACCAAGTACTCGCTATTGGCAAAATATTTGCCAGTCTAGTTGTACCCCGAACGCCTGCTCTTGCATTATTAGAAAACCTTTCATCTCCCCACATTTTTTTTATTGAATCGACAAGAGAATTGATCCCACATTTTTCAATATTATCTATTTTATGAGACATTCCATGAGTAATTGCTTCATAAGCCGAAATTAAGAATCCTCTTTCAAAAACTCCATTATCAAACTTTTTAAAGCTATCACTTCCTAGAGACTTTTCAAGAATTTCAAATATTCTGTAGAAAATCTCTAACTCATGATCAATATCATATCTATCATCCGTAGCAATATCGATCGCCACCTCATCAAGCCAATCATGTACATCAATTTTTTGATCATACTTCTTGTATCTATAGGCTAGAAATCGAATCAACAGCTCCATAGGTTTTTGTTCGGAAATTGACCTATCAGTTTGAGCGGTACATTGGACAAATTTTGCATTTTGAGCAGCCACAACAAGCTTTTCATAGAGTTCCTTGTTAAGCATTACCAATACGCAATTTCTTACTTCTTGCTCTGATAGTCTGGCTCCACCGGTATTTAACCTCTGAAAGAGTTCATATTTTGCTCTTTGATCACTTTCCCGCTTTAATATCTCAACCCTAATTCGAGAACGCTCTACATCTAACCTGATTGACATCGGAAGAGCCGATTCATCATCATCGTTAATAGGCTCCCAGTGTAACCCATCCAGAGAGGGGAGTAGTTTTGTGCCAGATGGAGTAAATGGAGCAATTTTTGAGCCATTTTCGTCCATAAGAATACCTGCATAGTGAAATACAGTGGATAAGCGTTGCAATCCATCAATTAGCTCCCACCTCCCCTTTTCATCGGTAAAGACAAATATAGGAGGAATAGGTATACCTAAAATAAGCGACTCTAAAAACCTTGTGCGTTTTGACTCATCCCATCGATATAAACGTTGATACTCTGGACGAATGACAAGCTCTCCGCGCTCATAGATACGCATAATTTCACCAAGAGACATATCTAATCCGTCTTTAACTATCTCTTGCTTGGCTTTGTTTACTTCTTTGTCAATGCTCATTTTAATAACCAAATTTTGATTCAGTAGGACCGTAGGGTGGATAAGCGCAGCGCCATCCACCTAATTTAAAATTCTTCTACTCTATGGCGGATGACGCTACGCTTATCCACCCTACAACTTTCGTTATTTGAATATCAAACCGGCGTGCCGGATTAAATACACCAATTTCCGCTTGGGTCCGATCTCTCCTCCCGGTCATCGGACAATTCAAAACACAACGAGCAAATCACAGCCAATAAAAAAGGATTTGCCGAGACTTAACCCGACAAACCCTTAAACCCAAACCCAAACCCAACATATTCGGAATCCATTCCGCCAAATTACCCGCTATTCCACCGTAACCGATTTTGCGAGGTTCCGTGGTTGGTCTACATCGGTGCCTTTCAGTACGGCGACGTGGTAGGACAGCAGTTGCAGCGGGATGGTGTAGATGATCGGCGAGATGGCGTTGGCGACGCTGGGCATTTTGACGATTTGCACGTTCTCGTCGGCGGCGTCGCATTCGGCCAGTTCCTCATCCATGAACACGATCAACTGCCCGCCGCGGGCGCTGACTTCCTGGATATTGGATTTCAGCTTTTCCAGCAAATTGTTGTTCGGCGCCACCGTGACCACCGGCATTTCGGCGTCGATCAAAGCCAGCGGGCCGTGCTTCAATTCGCCGGCCGGATAGGCTTCGGCGTGAATGTAGGAGATCTCTTTTAGCTTCAATGCGCCTTCCATCGCAATCGGGTAATGGGTACCGCGACCGAGGAAGAGGGCGTTGTGTTTGTCGGCAAAGCGCTGCGACAACAGTTCGATGGCATTGTCCAGTTTCAACACTTTTTCGATGTTGCCGGGCAGGGCGAACAGTTGCGAGACGATGTGCTCCTCTTGGTCAGCGCTGAGCTCGAAGCGGCGGCCGACTGCGATGATCAGCATCAACAAGGCCACCAACTGGGTGGTGAAGGCCTTGGTCGAAGCAACGCCGATTTCCGGGCCGGCGCGGGTCATCAATACCAGATCGGATTCGCGCACCAGCGAGCTTTCCGGCGCGTTGCAGATCACTAGCGAGTGTTTGACGCCGAGCTTTTTGGCTTCCTGCAATGCGGCAAGCGTGTCGGCGGTTTCGCCGGACTGGGAAATGGTGACTACTAATGTATCCGGCGCCACCACCGGGTTGCGGTAGCGAAATTCGCTGGCAATTTCGATCGAGCTGGGCACGCGGGCGTATTTTTCGAACCAGTAGCGAGCGACCAGTCCGGCGTGGTAACTGGTACCGCAGGCCAGGATCAGCACCGATTTGATCTGGTCGAACACTTCGCCGGCGTTGTGGCCAAAGGCGTTGTCCTGCAGGCGGTTGTCGATGAAGCGGCCTTCCAGGGTTTCCGACACCGCCCAGGCTTGCTCGTAGATTTCTTTGAGCATGTAGTGGCGGTATTTGCCTTTGTCGACCGAGTCGGCTTTTAGTTGGCTTTCGATAACCGGACGTACGACGCGGCGGCCTGCTTCGTCGAAAATGGTGACGCCGTTGATGGTCAATTCGGCCACATCGCCGTCTTCCAGGAAGATGAAGCGCTGGGTAACCGGCAGCAAGGCGGCAATGTCGGAGGCGATGAAATATTCGCCGATGCCGATACCGATGACCAGCGGGCTGCCTTTACGGCAGGCAACCAATAAATCCGGTTGTTCGCTGTCGATGACGCCCAAGGCATAAGCACCGCGCAGGCTTTTGACGGTTTTGGTGACGGCGTCGAGCAGGCTGTCGGCGTCTTTCAGTTCCTCGGCAACCTTGTGCACGATGACTTCGGTGTCAGTCTCGGAGGTGAAGACGTAGCCGTTTTCCTGTAATGCAGTGCGTAAATGATCGTGGTTTTCAATGATGCCATTATGTACCACCGCGACACGGTCCTTGCTGACGTGGGGGTGGGCATTGCGGGTGCTGGGCTTGCCGTGAGTAGCCCAGCGGGTATGGGCGATGCCGATGCGGCCTTCGATCGGGTCGGCGGAAATCAAAGCTTCCAAGCCTTTAACCTTGCCCAACTCGCGCTTGCGGAATATTTCTCCGCTATTGACAACAGCCAAGCCGGCAGAGTCGTAGCCCCGGTATTCCAGACGCTTCAAACCCTCTATCAATATCGGTACCACATTGCGTTGGGCAACGCCCGCGACTATCCCACACATACTATTTCTCCGACTGACTAGGAGCTAACGAGTGCGGAGAATTGTCGGGAACAATCTCCGCCAGTTTGACCGGACGCTGCCAGTTAGGCACGCTAAGCTGCTTACTCCGGCTAAGGGTTAATTGACTTTCCGGCGTATCGCGGGTAATCGTCGAACCGGCGCCGATTGTCGCGTTTTTTCCGACCGTTACCGGTGCCACCAATTGGGTATCGGAACCGATAAACGCGCCGTCTTCGATGATGGTTTTAAATTTATTCACACCGTCGTAATTGCAAGTAATGGTGCCGGCGCCGATATTGACCTTGCTACCCACTTCGCTATCGCCAATATAGCTTAAATGGTTAATTTTGCTGCCGGTGGCGACAGTGGATTTTTTGATTTCCACAAAATTGCCGATATGCACATGGTCGGCCAGCTCGGTTTGCGGCCGCAGCCGGGCGAACGGGCCTATGCGGCTGCCGGCGCCGACCGAGGCGTCCTCGATCACGCTGTTAGCGAGAATTTCGACATCGTTGGCGATGCTGGCGTTTTTAATCAGACAATTGGGACCGATTTTTACATTGGAGCCGATGCGATTAACACCTTCGAAAATCACGTTGATGTCCACATCAATATCCTGACCCAGTTCGGCAAAACTGCCTCTGACATCCACCCGAGCCGGATCGCGCAATGTCACGCCTTTTTCCATCAGCGCTTGCGCCTGTTCCAGTTGATACACGCGCTCTAGATGCGCCAATTGGCTACGATTGTTTACACCCAGCACTTCTTCCTGGCTGCCGGCTTGAGTGGTTTCAACGGTAAGGCCATCTTCCACGGCCATTTCGATAATATCGGTCAAATAGTATTCATTTTGCGCATTGTTATTGCTCAGCCTGGATAACCATTGCTTCAACTGGCTGCCTTTGCAGGCCAGGATGCCGGTATTGCCTTCGCTGATTTGTAATTCCACTTCGTTGGCGTCTTTTTGCTCAACTATTTTGACAACGGCATGATCTTTATCGCGGACTATGCGGCCGTAGCCGGTGGGGTCGTCCAGGTTAACCGTCAGCAATGCCAAGGACGTCAAGCTGACTTTGTGCAATAAGGTTTGGATGGTTTTGGCCTTTAATAAAGGTACATCGCCGTATAGAATCAATACGGTGTCCGGATCGTCGACGTGGTGAATGGCTTGCTGTACCGCGTGCCCAGTGCCTAGTTGCTGTTTTTGCTCTATCCAGGTAGCGTCCAAGCTACTCAAAGCTTGTTTGACAGTCTCGCCGCCGTGGCCGTAGATGATAAAAATCTGATTATTTTCCAGCGAAAGACTGGTTTCGTAGACATGCTGCAACAACGCTTTATTGGCGATTTCGTGAAGTACTTTAGGCCGCGACGAACGCATTCTGGTGCCTTGGCCGGCCGCCAAGATGATGGTTTTAATCGACATTGCTATTCCTTAAAACAAAAAAAGCCCGATAACGTTGCGTCATCGGGCTTATATTTTTACGCGATAAATGGTTTACGCACCACGTTTTCTTAATCTTTCCAAGGTTCTTAATTGGTTTACAGCTTGCGCCAATTCGGCTTGCGCAATCGCGTAATCGTATTTACCCGATTTATCGCTGAGCATTTCTTCCGCTCTGGCTTTGGCTTGTAACGCCGCCGCTTCGTCGATGTCTTTTGCTCTGATCGCGGTATCCGCCAAAACGGTTACCAAATGCGGCTGCACTTCCAGAAAGCCACCGGACACGTAAAACGCTTGATAGTCCTTATCGCTCAGCTTAACCCGCACTTCACCGGGCTTGAGCTTGGTAATTAACGGCGCATGGCGCGGCGCAATGCCTACATCACCCATTTCCGCCGGCGCAAAGACCATTTCAGCCAAGCCGGAAAAAATTTCCTGCTCCGCGCTGACGATGTCCACATGAATTGTCATTGCCATGTTAAAACTCTCCTATGAGGTGGTTTACATGCCTTTGGCTTTTTCAATGGCTTCGTCGATTGTGCCGACCATGTAGAAAGCTTGCTCGGGAAGACTGTCGTATTCGCCGCTGATAATGCCTTTGAAACCGGCAATGGTATCTTTCAGGGACACGTATTTACCTGGTGAACCGGTGAAAACTTCGGCAACGAAGAACGGTTGCGACAAGAAACGTTGGATTTTGCGCGCTCTGGATACGGTCAGTTTGTCGTCTTCCGACAATTCGTCCATACCCAAGATGGCGATAATATCGCGCAGTTCTTTATAGCGTTGCAAAATACCTTGTACCGAACGGGCTACTTCATAATGCTCTTGGCCGATAACCAATGGATCCAGCTGACGACTGCTGGAATCCAGCGGATCAATAGCCGGATAAATACCCAGCTCGGCGATCTGCCGCGACAATACCACTGTCGCGTCCAAGTGAGCGAAGGTTGTAGCAGGCGACGGGTCAGTCAAGTCGTCCGCAGGTACGTAGACCGCTTGGATCGAAGTGATGGAACCGGTTTTGGTGGAAGTAATCCGCTCCTGCAACACCCCCATCTCTTCAGCCAGTGTAGGCTGATAACCTACCGCGGAAGGCATACGGCCCAGCAGCGCCGATACTTCGGTACCCGCCAGGGTATAACGGTAGATGTTGTCGACGAAGAACAGTACGTCGCGACCTTCGTCGCGGAAAAACTCCGCCATGGTCAAACCGGTCAGCGCGACGCGCAAACGGTTGCCTGGTGGCTCGTTCATTTGACCATAAACCAGTGATACTTTGTCGATAACGTTGGAGTCGGTCATTTCGTGATAGAAGTCGTTACCTTCACGAGTCCGCTCACCGACGCCAGCAAATACGGAGAAACCGCTGTGCTCAATCGCGATGTTACGGATCAATTCCATCATGTTAACAGTCTTACCTACACCGGCACCGCCGAACAGACCGACTTTACCGCCTTTCGCGAAGGGGCAAACCAAGTCGATTACTTTGATACCGGTTTCCAACAATTCGTTGGCTGGCGCTTGTTCGTCGTAGGAAGGGGCGTCGCGGTGGATAGTCCACTTCTCTTTCTCACCGATAGGCCCTTTTTCATCGATAGCTTCGCCAAGGACATTCATGATGCGTCCCAGAGTTGCTTGACCGACCGGTACCTTGATCGCTTCGCCAGAGTTGCTGACTTCAACACCACGGCTCAAACCGTCGGTGGAACCCATCGCAATGGTCCGGACTACGCCGTCGCCCAATTGCTGCTGAACTTCCAAAACCAGACCGCCCTTAACATTTAACGCATCATATACTTTCGGCAGGTTATCGCGTGGAAACTCCACGTCTACGACCGCACCGATGATCTGAACGATTTTACCCAAACTCATTATGTCGTCCTCTTTTAAAATCTCTAAACTTGTCTTGATGCACTAAACAGCGGCAGCGCCGGCCACGATTTCGGAAATCTCTTGCGTAATTGCCGCCTGTCTGGCTTTGTTATAAACCAGTTGCAATTCTTTAATGATATTCCCGGCGTTATCGGATGCGCTTTTCATTGCCACCATTCGGGCAGCCTGCTCGCAGGCGTTGTTTTCCACTAAACCTTGGAAAACCGCGGATTCCACATATCGGATCAATAAACTGTCCAATACTTCTTTAGCATCAGGTTCGTATAAGTAATCCCAGCGACCTTTGGACTCTTCAGCCAAATCACCCACGGCAACCGGCAACAATTTTTGCACCACCGGTTTTTGTGTCATGGTGTTTACAAAGTCATTACTAATCAAAAACAACTCGTCAATTTCACCAGCGGCAAACGCATCCAGCATGATTTTGATCGTGCCAATAATTTCGCTCTGATGCGGTGTATCCCCCAATTTCGAGACTTGTCCTATCAGGTTAGCTTTGATCATGCTGAAAAAACCCGCCGCTTTGCTACCGATGGTACAAACGTCTACTTCAATCTGGCGGCTTTGCCATTGCTGCATTTCGCCTAAAACTTTTCGAAACAAGTTGGCATTCAGACCACCGCACAAACCTCTATCGGAGCTCACTACGATGATGCCGATGCGCTTGACTTCGCGTTCTATCAAAAAAGGATGCTTGTATTCGGGATTGGCATAAGCCAGATGTTTGATGATCTGGCCTATCTTCTTCGCGTAAGGCCGGGTGGCCTGCATTCTGTCTTTGGTTTTACGCATCTTGCTCGCCGCCACCATTTCCATGGCCCGAGTAATCTTCTGAGTATTTTTAATACTCGCGATCTTGGTACGTATCTCTTTGCCAACAGCCATGTGCGGACCCTTTACCAGCTACCGGTTTTGACGAAACGCTCAATGGCATTGTGGATGCCTTTTTGAATGTCGTCGTTGTAGTCGCCTTTCTCGTTGATTTTAGCCATCAAAGCAGATTCGTCGGCATGCATGAAGTCCAGCAAGGCTGCTTCGAAATCGCGGACTTTTTTAACTTCCAGACCATCCAGGAATCCAGCGTTAGCCGCATACAAGGAAACACTCATGTCCGCAACCGACATCGGCGCGTATTGGTTTTGTTTCATCAGCTCGGTAACCCGTTGGCCGCGTTCGATTTGCTTGCGTGTGCTTTCGTCCAAATCGGAAGCGAACTGCGCAAAAGCCGCCAATTCGCGGAACTGCGCCAAATCCAGACGAATACCGCCGCCCAGCTTTTTGATGATCTTGGTTTGTGCCGCGCCGCCAACCCGAGATACTGACAGACCGGCGTTAACCGCAGGACGAATACCCGAATTGAACAGACCGGTTTCCAGGAAGATCTGGCCGTCGGTGATGGAGATTACGTTGGTCGGTACGAAAGCCGACACGTCGCCGCCTTGTGTTTCGATAATCGGCAACGCAGTCAATGAACCGGTTTTGCCTTTCACTTTACCGTTGGTCAGTTTCTCTACTTCAACTGCATTGATACGCGCAGCACGTTCCAGCAAGCGCGAGTGGATGTAGAACACGTCACCAGGGTACGCTTCACGACCTGGCGGACGGCGCAACAGCAAGGAAATTTGGCGATAAGCCCAAGCTTGCTTGGTCAAATCATCATAAATAATCAGGGCATCTTCACCAATGTCACGGAAATATTCGCCCATTGAGCAACCGGTGTAGGGTGCAATAAATTGCAGCGCTGCCGATTCAGAAGCCGAAGCTACCACGATGATAGTGTGCTCCATCGCGCCATGCTCTTCCAGTTTGCGAACTACGTTGGCAATAGAAGAGCGTTTTTGGCCAATAGCGACATAGATACATTTGATGCCGGTACCTTTTTGATTGATGATCGCATCAATCGCAATGGCGGTTTTACCGGTCTGTCTGTCGCCGATAATCAACTCCCGTTGACCACGACCAACAGGAATCATCGAATCAATCGCTTTCAAACCAATTTGCACCGGTTGATCGACCGATTGTCTGGCGATAACGCCTGGAGCAATTTTTTCGATAGGCGAACTTAATTTGGTTTCGATGGCACCTTTGCCGTCGATAGGGTTACCCAAGGCATCGACCACGCGGCCCAGCAGCGCTTCACCCACCGGCACTTCTAAAATTCTACCGGTACATTTAACAGTATCGCCTTCGGTGATGTGTTGATAAGCACCGAGCATTACCACACCGACCGAGTCTCTTTCCAGGTTCAAAGCCATGCCGTAAGAGCCGCCAGGGAATTCCAGCATTTCGCCTTGCATCGCTTCCGACAGACCGTGAACCCGAACAATACCGTCGGTGACACTAACTACGGTGCCTTCGGTATGTGCCTCAACATGGGCGTCGAAGTTCTCGATCTTCTTTTTGATCAGATCACTTATTTCTGATGGATTTAATTGCATTTTATTTTCCCGCTCTAACTCTTAAAGTCTTTTAGCTAATTGATGAAGCTGGCCTTTGATAGAACCGTCGATGACTTTGTCGCCCGCTTTAGCGAGGATGCCCCCAATTAACGATTTATCGACAGAAACGGATGCATTGACCTTTTTATGCAAAAGCTTTTCCAGCATGGCGACATACTTGCCTTGCTCGGCTTTTGTCAGAGAATACGCGCTGTATAAATCCACATTGGCGTAACCTTCATCGTCCGCTTTGTACTGCTCGAACATCACCGAAATTTGCGGCAGTAAGGGCAGCTTGTCATTTTCTATCAACACTTTCAGAAGATTCTTGGCTTCGTCATGTATCTGATCCTGGCAAATATCCAGAATCAACTGTGCTGTACGCTGTTTGCCAACCCGAGGATTTTTGACAATGGCAGCCAATGCCTCATCCTGGATGACCAAAGACAAAAACGTCAACGAATCGGACCATTGTTTGGACGACCCAGTTTCCTTGGCACGCTTGAAAGCTGCTTCCGCGTAAGGTCTTGCTAATGTCGATAACTCAGCCATTGCTTAACCCAATTGATCCGCTGCTTTGCTGAGAATGTCTTGATGCTTGGCTTTGTCGATTTCTTCTTTCAAAATCTGTTCAGCGGCACGCAAAGCCAGTGAGGATACTTCCTTGCGCAAGCTCTCTTTGGCTTGCAGCATTTCCTGCTCTATCTGGGCTTTTGCTGCTTCAAGCAAACGCTCGCCTTCTTTTTTGGCTTGATCTTTCGACTCTTCAACCAGCTGATTGGCGCGTTTTTGCGCTGCACTGACGATTTCCGCCGATTGTTCTTTTGCTTCCTTCAGCAGGCTCTTGGCTTTTTTCTCGGCCAATTTAATCTCTTCCTGGCCCTTCTCGGCCGCGGCCAAACCTTCGGAAATTTTGGTTTTGCGCTCTTCCAGAGCGGCAATGATCGGTGGCCAGACATACTTCATGGTAAACCAAACCAGAAGTGTGAAAGTTATCATCTGCCCGATCAGAGTAGCATTGATGCTCATTGATGCTTTCCTCGTAATGCCGTTGTCATTCTATCGGTATGCGAATAAGGCTTAGCTTATTCAAATGAATCCGATAATTGCTAATTAACCTGCAACAGATTGAACGGCTGAAAGGAATGGGTTTGCGAAGGTCAACATCAGAGCCAGACCAACACCGATCATGGTTACCGCGTCAAGCAAACCGGCGATGATGAACATTTTGACCTGCAACATTGGAACCAACTCAGGTTGACGAGCAGCGCCTTCCAGGAATTTACCACCCAACAGACCGAAGCCGATAGCAGTACCGATTGCGCCCAAGCCCAAAATGATGCCAACTGCGATAACGGTGAAGCCTTGTACGTTGGCAATTAATGATGCGAGTTCCATAGTGTCTCCTAAATATTGATATGAAAGTTGAAAGTAAAACTATTAATGATCTTCGTGGGCCAAGCTCAAATACACAATGGTTAACACCATGAATATGAAGGCTTGCAGGGTAATAACCAGGATGTGAAATACCGCCCAAGGAAAACCCAGCAATGGCTGAACGATAGGTGGCAGCAAAGCGATCAGGATAAATACCAGCTCACCGGCATATAAGTTACCGAATAACCGCAGGCCCAGCGAGATAGGTTTCGCCAATTCTTCAACTGTTTTCAGCAGCAGATTGAACGGCATCATTTTCGGGCCGAAAGGTGTGCAAGTCATTTCCTTGGCAAACCCCATCAGGCCTTTAACCTTGATGCTGTAAAAGAAGATCAGGAAAAATACGCTGATAGACAATGCAAAGGTACCGTTCAAATCGGTACTCGGCACCACGCGCATGTATTCCATGCCCATCAAACTGCCTATCATCGGTAACAAATCCACCGGCAACATGTCCATGGCATTCCACATGAACACCCAGCAGAAAATCGTCAACGACAACGGCGCAATTAAAGGACTACGACCGTGAAAACTGTCCTTGACTTGGGTATCAACAAATTCGACCAAGGTCTCCGCAATATTTTGCGCCAAGCCAGGCACGCCGGATGTCGCTCTTTCCGCTACCGTTTTGAAAAACAGGATGAACAATCCGCCCAAAAACGCGGAGAAAAACAAGGTATCCAAATGCAATGTCCAAAATCCCTCACCCACCGACAACGGTGTCAAGTGATGGACTATATAACCGGTTGCGCCACCTTCAGTACTCATTTGTCCTCGCTAAAAACTAATCACGCCACAAAAACAGCGCAAACCAAAAAACCGACAACACTGCGATGTAACCCACCATCAGCGTTAAGAAATCAACAGAGGGAATCTGTAAAACGATAGAAAACAGGGCTACCGTCAAAATTAACTTAACCGTTTCGCCTGCATAAAATGCATTAACGATGCCCTGCGCACCCAAATCCTTGGCCAGATAGATTTTGTAGGCAAAATACAGATTGGGCAATAAAGCCACAAACCCTCCGAATAATGGAGACACTGCACTTTTCCAACCGCCTATCAATAAAAATCCCGACGCCACTAATGCAGCCATCAGGACTTGTCCAAAAACTACTTTTCTGACAGTAGAAAAATCATTTCTAGCTGTCATGTACTTCCCCTTTCGTCTTGAGCTGGGCGATTATATCCAGCCAGCACGTCTAAAGCAAGGTAAGCACGTTCAGCAAGAAGCAATCAGCGTCGCCACCTTGTTGATTTGGCAAGACTATCCCAACGAGCCCACTGTCCACACCTAGCCAATACAGACGTATTCCAAACGCTCAATCCCAACGCTTACAGCAATACGCATGCCATTTCGTAACATATTGATTTTCTGCAATGTTACCCAAAACGGCATTGTAGCAAATCCGACAAAGCACCGAACCATGACCGAAATACGACATTCGCCAACCCCGAAGCACTCAATTGATTTTCTTTATGATGCCTTCTAGCTCTTCCAAACTGGTGTAAGTAAAAATCAATTTGCCTTTACCGCTGCTCTGATGATTGATTTCCACCTTGGCACCGGTCCGCTCACTCAGGTCACGTTGCAAACGCAAGGTATCCGGATCTATTTTTTTTACTACCGCAGGTTTATCTTCATGCTGTTCGCGCACCAGCTTTTCTACCGCTCTGACGGTCAAGCCTTGTTTCACAGCTTTATTGGCAATTTCGATTTGTTTGGCTTCGTCCAACCCCAGCAAGGCGCGGGCATGCCCCATTTCCAGTAAGCCCTTGCCCAACATGCCTTTCACTTCGCCAGCCAACTCCAACAAGCGTAATAAATTGGTGACCGTGGTGCGCGACTTGCCGACTGCGGTAGCGATCTGCTGATGGGTGAGTTCGAATTCGTCCTGCAAGCGGTGCAGAGCCTCGGCTTCTTCCAGCGCATTCAAATCCTCGCGCTGAATGTTTTCAATCAAAGCTATCGCCATCACCGAACGATCATCCAAATCCTTGATCAATACCGGCACGTCCTGCAACTCGGCCAATTGCGCCGCTCGCCACCGGCGTTCGCCGGCGATGATTTCGTATTTTTCGCTATCTATTTTGCGGACGATGATAGGCTGGATGATGCCTTGCGCAGCAATCGAATCGGATAACTCCTTCAGCTTCTCCGGATCCATGTCCTTGCGCGGCTGATACTTGCCGCGCTGTAAAAACTCGATAGGCAAACTTTGCGTGTCTTGAGATTTTTCCGGCGCCGGCGCGCTCACATCACCGAGCAACTCGCTCAAACCTCGCCCTAAACCGCGTTTTTTTTGCATCATTTTTTTGCCGCTTTTTCTTTTCTGATCATTTCACCAGCCAACGCGATGTAGGCCATCGCGCCGCGTGAAGCTTTATCGTAAGTCAACACCGGCACGCCATGGCTAGGTGCCTCAGCCAGACGAATGTTTCTGGGGATAGTGGTTCTAAAGACTTTGTCACCGAAATATTCGATTAACTGGTCGGAAACATCCTTACCCAAGCGGCTACGGCTATCCACCATGGTTCTGAGGATGCCTTCCAGATACAAACCGGGATTGACGCTATCGCGGATGCTGCGCAGGGTGGACATCAGTGAAGACAATCCCTCCAGCGAATAATACTCGCACTGCATCGGAATCAACACGCTGTTGGCGGCCACCATCGCATTCAAGGTCAACATATTCAACGATGGAGGACAGTCGATCAAGATATAGTCGTACTGATCTTTTATAGCCAATAAAGCGTCTGCCAAGCGCCGCTCACGATGCTGCGCGCTCATCAGTTGCACTTCAGCTGCGGTTAAATCGGCATTGCCGGGGATCAAATCAAACCCCAGTTGCTTGTTTTTCACGACAATCTCGGAAACCGGCACTTCTTCCAGCAACAGCTCGCAGCTGGAATATTCGATTTCTTCCTTATTCACGCCGCATCCCATGGCCGCATTGCCTTGCGGATCCAGGTCGATTAACAACACCTTGCGCTTGGTAGCCGCCAAAGCCGCCGCCAGATTGACGCTAGTGGTGGTTTTGCCGACGCCGCCTTTTTGGTTGGTAATCGCGATAATCTTAGCCATGCTTGGGTTTCTCCAGTCGAATCAGGCAGCGTTCGGCGTCTATGCCGGGCACCGTCAGCGGAATCACGCTGTATGTTGCGGCCAAGTCTATCAGCTCTTGCTCGGGCTGCTGACCTTTCATCGCCAGCAGCACACCATCCTCCGCCAGCAAATGACCGGTGAGCTGCAGAATGTCGGGCATGCTGGCAAACGCCCGGCAGAGCACCGTGGAAAATAATTCCGCCGGTTGCAGAAGTTCAACGCGGCTATGCATTACCTCGACATTTTTCAGCTTTAACTCCAGCACGGCCTGCTGAACAAAGCGGGTTTTTTTGGAGTTGGAATCAACTAAGGTGAAATGACAATCTGGAAGACAAATCGCCAACGGAATGCCCGGCAAACCGGCGCCGGTACCGATGTCGGCAACGCGCGAACCATGAAGATACGGCAAAATCGCCAAGCTATCCAAGATGTGCAGGCTGACCATTTCCAGCGGCTCGCGCACCGCCGTCAGGTTATAGGCTTTGTTCCATTTTGCTATTAAGTTGACGAACCGCAGCAACGCATCGATTCGCTCGCCGCCAATATCCAGCGACAAGGCCCTTAAACCTTGCTCCAGTTTTTCGCGACAGACGTCCATCAAGCGCTTTTCTTTTTCAGATGCACCAACAACAAGGAAATCGCCGCTGGGGTAATTCCTGGAATCCGCGAAGCTTGCCCCAAGGTTTCCGGCCGTTGTTTTTTTAGTTTTTCGCTGACTTCGTTAGACAAACCCGACACCAGGCTGTAATCGACATTTTCCGGCAATTTCAAATGTTCGTAGCGCTGGGTACGGTTGATCTCGGTTTGCTGCCTGTCGATATAGCCGGCGTATTTAGCTTGAATCGCCACCTGCTCGGCAACTTGTTCGTCTACTTCGGTTTCATCGCTGAAACGCAACAAATTCTCGACATCCACTTCCGGCCTACGCAGCATTTCCATCAGGCTAGCTTCTTTCAACAACTTTTTGCCCCACAATTGCTCAGCCAGCGCGGCTTCATCAGATTCGGTGCGTATCCATTTTTTAGCCAACTTGCCTTGCAGATTGGCGATGGCTTCACGCTTTTCTTCGAAGCGTTGCCAGCGAGCATCGTCAACCAAGCCCAGCTCGCGGCCTTGTTCGGTCAAACGCAAATCGGCATTGTCTTCGCGCAGTTGCAAACGGTATTCGGCGCGACTGGTGAACATCCGGTACGGCTCGGCGGTGCCACGGGTGATCAGATCGTCGATCATCACGCCAATATAGGCTTCGTCGCGGCCGGGACACCAGCTTTCCAGGCCTTTGGCCAGGCGGGCGGCGTTCAAGCCGGCGATCAAACCTTGCGCGGCAGCTTCTTCGTAACCGGTGGTGCCATTGATTTGACCGGCGAAGAACAGTGCGTTCATATGCTTGGTTTCCAGCGAGGTTTTCAAATCGCGCGGATCGAAAAAATCGTATTCGATGGCATAACCGGGACGGACGATTTCGGCATTTTCAAAACCGAGCATGGTCCTGATAAATCGATACTGAATGTCGAATGGCAAACTGGTGGAAATGCCGTTCGGGTAAACTTCATTGGTGGTTAAGCCTTCCGGTTCGACGAAAATCTGGTGTGAATCGCGATCGGCAAAACGCACGACCTTATCTTCAATGGACGGACAGTAACGTGGCCCCACGCCTTCGATGATGCCGGAATACATCGGCGACCGATCCAGGCCGGAACGAATGATGTCGTGGGTTTCTTGATTGGTGCGGGTGATATGGCAGCAGATTTGACGCGGATGCTGTTCGCGGCTACCCATGAACGAAAATACCGGCAGCGGCGTATCGCCGTGCTGTTCCTGCAATTTGCTGTAGTCGATGGTGCGGCCATCGATACGCGCCGGCGTGCCGGTTTTCAGACGACCAATCCGAAACGGCAACTCACGTAAACGCTCGGCCAACGCAATGGATGCTGCGTCGCCGGCGCGGCCGCCGCTGTAATTTTCCAAACCGATATGGATACGGCCCGCCAAAAAGGTACCGGCGGTCAACACCACCGCTCTGGCGTTAAACTCCAGACCCATCTGAGTTTTGACACCAGTCACCCGGTCGCCCTGCACGATCAGATCGGATACGGTTTGTTGAAACAGGGCCAGATTGGGCTGATTTTCCAAAGCAGAACGCACGGCTTGCTTATAAAGCATTCGGTCCGCCTGCGCCCGGGTCGCCCGCACCGCGGGGCCTTTGCTGGCATTCAGAATGCGGAACTGGATGCCGCCTTTGTCGATAGCCCGCGCCATGATGCCGCCCAGCGCATCTACTTCCTTGACCAGATGACCCTTGCCGATGCCACCTATCGCTGGGTTACAACTCATTTGCCCCAGGGTCTCAATGTTTTGCGATAACAACAGAGTTTGCGCCCCAGAACGGGCAGCAGCCAAGGCTGCCTCGGTACCGGCATGACCACCGCCCACTACGATCACATCAAAGTCTTTCTGGAATTTCACAGGCATTCTATGTTCAAATAAAACGTTATTTTAATAGCTTACGGAGAAAAAAGCATGAGAAAACAAAACCCCAGCAAGGACTTGCAAGACAAGCCCAGCAAAAACCCGGTGGCGAAATTCGCCCATCAGTTCAACAAGGCGCAGGTTTTCGCAGACAAAACCCGCTATCGCCGCAAAGCCAAACATGCAGGCCTGGAGCCTTTCGTAATCGTTGCCCACTCAGCAATTACGAAAGGCTCCAGGCCAGTCGCCATCGCTTCTGCCGCTAAGCAGTCGCGCGCACTTGCCGCTTAATGCCGCAGATTGAGGACTCACACAGCAGTGAAAGCAAGCATAGAAGACAAAGTTCAAACTCGAATTCCCACCAAACACGGCGAATTCATTCTGCACTACTACAACAACAGCCTAGACAAAAAAGAACACGTCGCCTTCGTGAAAGGCGAGGTAGCCGGCAAGGAAGACGTGCCGGTACGCATCCATTCCGAGTGCTTTACCGGCGATGTGCTGGGCTCGCGGCGTTGCGATTGTGGGGAACAGCTAGATATGGCCCTAGATTTGATCAACACCGCCGGTTGCGGCGTACTGATTTATCTACGCCAGGAAGGCC
Organism: Methylomonas sp. PHL2-19; assembly: GCF_059331595.1. Classification (NCBI taxonomy): domain Bacteria; kingdom Pseudomonadati; phylum Pseudomonadota; class Gammaproteobacteria; order Methylococcales; family Methylococcaceae; genus Methylomonas; species Methylomonas sp. PHL2-19. The sequence goes on along the minus strand of NZ_CP196839.1, from coordinate 658,311 downwards.
GCGGCATTGGTTTGCTGAAAAAACTGCAGGCTTATAATTTGCAGGACCAAGGCCTGGATACCGTCGATGCCAACATCAAGCTCGGTCATTTGGCCGACGAGCGCCAGTACGATATCGCGGCGCTGATTTTGAACAGCCTGCAAGTCCGCTCCATTGAGCTCATCACCAACAATCCATTGAAAATCGACGAGCTGACCAAGCTGGGTATCAAGGTGAACAACCGTATCGCCATCGAAACCCGCATTCATCAAGACAATCTTGAATATCTGAAAACCAAAGCCGAACGCATGAGCCACATGCTGTCGATGCCTAACAGCAAATAACCCGCATCATGCTTGAACAATTGAAATTGCCGGTCTCGGCCCTGAAGCTGGCGATTGACTTGCCCAGCGCTGCGCCAAGCGCACAACACAACGTCATTCTCGGCCAAACTCGCGCCCAATCGGCTCTAGCCTTTGGCATCGCAATGAAGGCGCCGGGCTACAACATCTTCGTGATGGGCGACCCCGGCACCGGCCGCCTGTCCATGGTCAGCCATTATTTAAGCACCTATGCCGAACAGCAAGAATCGCCGCTGTCTTACGCCTATGTCGATAACTTCGAGAATCAGCGCGAGCCGGTGGCCATTGAATTACCGTCCGGGGAAGGGCATAGTTTTGCCAAGGACATCGAAAAGCTGATCGACGACGTACTGGCCACCTTTCCAGCCGCCTTCGAAAGCCCTAGTTACCAACAGAAGAAAACCGCGATCGAACGCCGCTTTAACCAGCGTTACAACGCCGCCATCGATCTGGTCGACGCCAAAGCCCGCGAGATGAGTGTGGCGCTGTATCGTGACAGCGACACCATCACTTTTCTACCGATCCGCAACGACAAGGCGCTGGACGAAGACCAATTCACCCTGCTACCGCAAGCAGAGCGCGACGCCTTCCACCAACACACTGAAGAGTTGGAAGAATTTCTCGGTGACGTATTGTTGGAACTGCCGCAATGGCGACGCACACTGGTGGAAGAAACCCGCCAGCTCGACAACGACACCATCAAGCAGGCTTTGGAACCGCTGCTGGCCGAGCTGAACGACAAATACCAAAACGTCGATGACGTGATTACTTACTTGGCGGAAATCGAAAAAAGCCTGAGCAATACCATCGGCGAATTGCTGATGCCCAGCCGCAGCCAGGATAGCCGAGAGATCATCGCCAAGCGCCTGGCGCTAATCGAGCAATATCTGCCCAATATCCTGGTAGATTGCAAACACGACGGCAACGGCGCGCCAGTCATTTACGAACCACATCCGATCTATCAAAACCTGTTCGGCCGCATTGAGTACATCAGCGACCAAGGCACGCTGGTGACCAGTTACCGACGCATTTGCCCCGGCTCCTTGCATCGCGCCAACGGCGGTTATCTGATCCTGGATGCGGAAAAAGTTCTGACCTATCCCTTCGTCTGGGAAGGCCTGAAGCGGGCGCTACAAGCCGGGCGCATCGAGATCGAATCACCATATTCCGAACTAGGCATTAACACTATTACGCTGAAACCCGGCGTCATCCCGCTCAATGTCAAAGTCATTCTGGTCGGCTCGCGAGATATTTATTATTTGCTGGAAGAGCTGGATAGCGAATTCAACGAAATGTTTCGGGTGCTGGCCGACTTTGATGACCACATCAAACGCAGCCCGGACAATGTCAGCCAATTTGTCACCTTGCTAAAACGCCACGCCGCCGACTCCGGCGCCAAAGCCTTGACCGACGGTGCCTTGCTGCGCTTGATAGAATACAGCTGCCGGCTGGCGGAAAACCAACAACGCCTGTCCGCACACGTCAACAGCTGCCTGGAAATCATCGCCGAAGCCAACCTGCTGGCCGACCAAACCAACACGGCTAACATCGATAAAACCGAAATTGAGCTGGCATTATCAGCGCGAGAACAACGCAACGGCCGCATCGCCGAAGCCATTCTGGAAGAAATGCTGGAAGGCACCATCCTGATCGACACCGACGGCGAAGCCATCGGCAAGGTCAACGGCCTGACGGTGATGGACATCGGCGGCAGCAGCTTCGGCGCGCCGGCGCGGATCACCGCCACCGTGCATCCCGGTTCCCGAGGCATCGTCGATATCGAGCGCGAAGTGGAACTGGGCCAACCCATCCATTCCAAAGGCGTAATGATTTTGAGCGGCTATCTCGGCCATTGCTATGCCCAGCAATTTCCGTTGGCCATCTCCGCCAGCATTGCCATGGAGCAGTCTTACGGCCACATAGACGGCGACAGCGCCTCCTTGGCCGAGCTGTGTTGCCTGATTTCGGCACTGACGCGCACACCGATTCAACAGGGCTTTGCCATGACCGGCTCGATCAATCAATACGGCGAAGTACAAGCCATCGGCGGCGTCAACGAAAAAATCGAAGGCTTTTTCGAGCTATGTGCGGCGCGCGGTTTGACCGGCAAACAAGCCGTGATCATTCCGGCATCGAACAAACGCAATTTGATGCTGAAACAGCAAGTGGTGGATGCCGTCGAGCAAGGCCTATTTGCCATTTACACTGTTTCCAGCGTCGATGAAGCCTTGAGCCTGCTCACCGGACAAGAAGCCGGCACTATCAATGCGGAAGGCCAGTACCCGGAAGGCAGCGTCAACTTCAAGGCTGTGGCCCGTTTAAAGGAAATTTCCGATATGTCAGTGGATGAGGACAAGGAAACCGAGACCGGGGCATAACGCCGCGTCGCTAGGCTCATCAACCAAGATTGCAGCAAGATACAACCCGCGCAGTCGGTGGCAACCGATTGAAAATGCTCACTACAGCTGAGACATGCGTGAGGGCAAACCCTTAAAAACGCGGGCTTCAATAAACCTGGTTAGCCTTAATCGAAGACATTCGGATAAGGCTAACCAAGCAGCTTAGAATACAAAAGAGTTATCGCAAGCTAGGCCATATCGCGCTTGCGATTCAACCATGACAGGCCAAACAGGGCCGCACCAAAAGCAAGCAGCATTTTTGCCCGTATGCTTTTATGATTCATTCAACATATATTTGAAAAATCGCAAAAATAAATTATCGATACTCACTGTGTGGGCAAAATGGGGATTGGCCACTAAATTTTGTTTCGAAACGCTATTTTCTATCACAGCAGACTGTCTATGAGGCCAGGGCTACTAAAATGTTTGTATTATCCGTAGCCTAAAGGAGATTTGGCGTTGAAATCCAATTCCGACTATAAAGCCAGCATCCTCATCGCCGACGATGTGAAACTGATGCGGGACATCCTCCGCACATATCTGCAGTCTGCCGGTTACGAAGTTCAATCCGCGGAGGACGGGCTCGAAGCCTGGCAGATGTTGAACAGCAGCGAAAAGCCGTTTGACATTGTGGTTACCGACCGCAACATGCCACAGATGGATGGCATGGCCTTATTGGCCAAGATCAAAGCTGACCCGCGCTTTAGCGATCTGCCGGTTATTTTCCAGACCGGTGAGTCATCGCGGGAGTCGATCGTGGAAGGCATTCAAGCCGGGGTTTACCATTACCTCACCAAACCCTACGACGAAAAAATTTTACTGGCTTTCGTAGCGGCAGCGCTGGAAGACAGCCGCCGCCACAAGACTTTGAGAACCCGGATTAGCAACAAAAAGGTGGCGCTGGGTTTATTGAGAAAAGCGGAGTTTTCTTTCCGGACCTTGAGCGAGGTCAATGGCTTGACCGCACTGCTGACCGGGTTGTCATGCAACCCGGAAAAGGTCGCCACCGGGCTTTCCGAATTGCTGCTCAACGCCGTCGAGCATGGCAATCTGGGCATTAGTTATCAAGAAAAAACCGAATTGGTAGGTCAAGGTTGTTGGCGGGAAGAAATCGAGCGCCGACTGGGTTTGCCCGAATATAAAAACAAATTCGTGCAGGTTAAAATCGTTAGAACACCCACTCAGACCATCTTTACCATCAAAGACCAGGGCAAAGGCTTCGATCCATCTCCTTACCTGGATTTCTCCCCGGAACGCGCCTCCGATCTGCATGGCCGCGGCATAGCCTTGTCGCGAATGCTGAGTTTCGATTCACTGGAATACCTTGGAAACGGCAATCAAGTGATTGCCACCATTAGTTTACCGACCTAGGTTCTGCGCTGAAACAAGCTGGCTTACAGGCACTTTTCCAATAACTCCAAAGACAAATCCGCCACTTTTGGCGTCCACATCTCGGGATTTATCGGAAACGCTTTGCTGATGCCGGTACGCCGATAGCCGCGCCGTTCGTAAAACGCCATCAGCTCGGCCCGACAAGGGATCACCGCCATCACCAAATGATTAACTCCCCAAGTTTGCACGGCCTCTGCTTCCGCCGCCGCCAACAAACGCTTGCCAATCCCCAAACCTTGCATAGCCGGCGCGACCGCCAACATGCCGATATGCCCCTGTTGATCGACTTTTTGTAAATGCACCGAACCTAACAAATCTCCCTGCCGCCGACACTGCAAAATCATAGACCCCGCACCGGCGATTAAGTCCAGAATATCCGCCGCATCGGTGCGCCGGCCATCCAGCAAATCGGCTTCGGTGGTCCAACCCTGCCGGCTGGATTCGCCGCGATACGCCGCATTGATAAACTCCGCCAATTGCTCGGCATCAGCCGGTTTGGCTCTGGTAAATGTCAGTTCCAACATGATTAACCTCAAAAAAACTCGCTGCTTCGGCAAGCTACCTTACGCACAAACAAAACCTTGCCGAAGCAGAAAAAATCCCCGCCTTGCTGCTAAGGTTTATGGGCAATAACCTACGTTCTTCTTCCCCCACCAAGCCTGGAGCCCCAACATGAAGCCATGCCCAAAGTGTCATCGGGATGTGCTGCCCGCGGAGGAAACCTGCCCGCACTGCGGCATCGTCTTTGCCAAATATTACAAATACCACGGCGATACAAACTCCCCGGCGGCGGAACGCCCACAAGTTGTCATTACTCTTGAAGCCCCCGCAGACACCCTATTTGGCGACGACGCCTACCGGGACAACGAAGCCATTTTTATCGGCCGCTGCCTATTATTACCAGGATTTTTGCTGTGGAGCTGGTTGCTGATTACGCCGGGTCTGGCCAGCAATGCGGTCGGCGCATCGTTTCTGCATTTGGTCAACCTGCCGTTTCACGAAGCTGGCCATGTGATTTTCCGGCCGTTCGGGCAATTTATCACCTCGCTGGGCGGCACCCTCGGCCAAATTCTGATGCCGACGATTTGCATGTTGACCTTGCTGCTAAAAACCCGCGATCCGTTCGGCGCCGGCTTGTGTTTATGGTGGGTGGGCGAGAACTTCTTGGACATTGCCCCATATATCAACGACGCCCGCGCCGGGCAACTGCCCTTGCTGGGCGGCAATTTCGGCCATTCCGCCCCTTACGGTTTTCACGATTGGGAATATTTACTGACCGAATCCGGCCTATTGGCCCAGGATCATGCGCTGGCTAAACTCGCGCAGTTACTCGGTGCAATGTTGATGATAGCGGCGCTGATCAGCTGCGGTTACGTGTTGTTCAAACAGCGACAAAAACTGACTGGCTCAAAACCCGATTAACGGGAAACAATTTAGCCCAACCACGCTTTCACTTTGGCCTTAACCTGCGCTTTTACCTGCCGCGACCAACGGTAAATCTCGGTATCGACAATCTTGGCATGCGCCCATTGCAGCCAACCCATCACGGTGTGATAAACAAAAGCGATAAGTCCGAAGGTCAGCAACTGCGGCTTGGTCAATTTAAACACCCGCGACACCAGCAAGGTACCGAGCAACTTGGCGAACACTTCCAATAAAATGCCTTGCAACAACAGGCCATGTACTATCAAAGACAGCGCAGCCAGATTCAGCGGAGTGACGATCAATACCGGAATCGTAAATGCCAGCAAAGCCATGGCCGGCGAAGTTTGAGCCAACCAACGCTCAACACTTTCCAGCCTCAGCAGTAGCGCCAGATAGTGCCCACAAGCCGACAGGAAATCCCACAACCATTCCTCGATGATCAGCAGGATGGCCAGCAGCGTAAGCAGGAGTTTTTTCACGATTATTTCCCGATAGTTGGACTCGGACACTATAACCAAGCGCACTTGCGCTTGTCGTCAATTTATTAATCCGGCCCGCTTTATCGCTGGTATGCCCTTCGACAAGCTCAGTACCCTCAAGGGCATAAAGGCGAATGGTATTCAGGACCGGGTAATAGCCGGAATGCGTAGCTTAGCGGCAATCCGCTAACAGCCTAAGCAACACTATGATTTGATTCCGCTTGCGCCGACAACTGGGCAATCATCTCGGCAAATCGGCGCAAGGTTTCATTGTCAGCTTGCAACATTTGTAACAGACTGAGCATGCCACGCGCTTCTTGCCAATCCTGTCGGCCCAAATTTTCGTACAGCGTCCGATACAACTGTTGGATCAAGAAGCCATGTAACAGCTTGGCTGCCGGCGTTTGCTTGAAACTCAAGGAGCGCAGCACCGCCGGCACCGCGATAGCCAAGCGTCCGGCCCGCGTAGTTTGTAATGCGACGCCTAGCCACTGCTCGGCCAAGCGTTGGCTTCGAAAGATGTGCTGCAACTCCGCACCGCAACGCGGGCACGCCGTGGCCGCACCGAGCCGGGCATTGCAGGCCGGGCAGCGAGGTATCACGATTCCAGGTAATAAATGATGTCGTTCAAGCGCTCGACCGGCTGTTTCAGACCGGCCTCGTCACCGCTTTCCAGACACGTCGAGATAGCTTCGATCAGATCAACCATGTCTTCCTTGTCTTCGGCGGAGACGGTGTCGAACAAGGCTTCGGCTTTTTTGATGACTTGCCGCGCGGCGGCCACGGCCGGGCTTTCCGGAACCGAATCCGCCTCGCCACCGGCCGAATCGCCGAACAAGCCGTCGATACGCTGTTTGGCGCTATTCAGTTCGCCGCTATCGAAGCGGGAGATCGCATTGTTGATGGTGATAGCTTTTTCCTTGCCGGAGGCTTTTTCCCGCGCCGACACATGCAAGATGCCGTTCAAATCCAGGTCCAGCGTCAAGGTGATGATGTTGCCGGCCGGCACGTCCAACAAGCCTTCGACCAAAAATTCGCCGATTTCGACGTTGTTCAACGCATCCGGGTCCTCGCCTTGAAAAATCCTCACGTTTACTTCGCGTTGATTGTCGTGAAAGGTTTCGAAAGCTTCGGACTTGCGCACCGGCAACACGCTGTTTTTATGCACGATGGGTATGTATTGATACGGATAGGGCATGCCGTCCAGGTAGCCGACCGCGCAGGTGCCGAAGGTATACGGCGTTACGTCGACCAAGACCGTGCCGATGTCCTCGCCATTAATCATCGCCGCCTGCATCGCCGCGCCCATCGCCACGCACAGATCGGGATCGACTTCGCCGTGCGGTTCGAAACCGAATTCCTCGAACAGGCGCTCGCGGATGCACGGCGTGCGCGTCGAGCCGCCGACCAGGATGATTTCGTCGATGTCGGATGCAGTCAATTTCGCGCCCTTCAGCGCGATGTGGGTAGCGTCCAGCGTGGCGTTGATGTGGTCGGCAATTAGGTCTTCGTATTCCGAACGCGCCAATTCCATCGTCAAATGCAGCGGCGTACCTTGGCGTTCCAGCAAATATTCTTCCTCTATCGTCGCAAACGGCTCGTCGGACAAGCGCAGTTTCGCCTGTTCCGCCGCCCGCACGATGCGCGCCATCGCCTTGCCGTGCGGCTCGACTTCGATGCCGAATTGCTGCCGAATATGCGCCAAAATCCGCTCGACGATCAGTTGATCGAAATCGTCGCCGCCCAGGTGATTGTCGCCATGGCTGGCCAGCACCTCGACCACGCCGTTCTGCACGTTCACCACCGACACATCGAAGGTGCCGCCACCCAAGTCGTACACCAGCATGCGCTTGGCTTCGAGCTGGCCGGCACCGTAAACCAAGGCGGCGGCGGTCGGCTCGTTAATCATCCGCACCACCTCCAGCCCGGCGATTTCGCCGGCTTCGCGGGTCGCCTGGCGCTGGGCGTCGGAAAAATAGGCCGGCACGGTAATCACCGCCTTGACTATAGGCCGGCCGACATAGGCTTCGGCAATCGCCTTCAAACGCTTCAGGATGATCGCGGAAATTTCCTGCGGTGTGTAAGCCTGGCCGGCCATCGTGACTCGCGCATCTTGGCCCATCAGGCGCTTGATCGACTTGACGGTGCGTTCCGGATAAATCAGGTATTGGTTGCGCGCGCTGGCGCCGACCAGAATCTCGCCGTTATCGTCCAGCCCGACGAAAGACGGCAATATTTTTGTGCCGCTGTCGGCGATCACGGTGACCTTGCCGTTTTCGACGATGGCGACTTCCGAGTTGGTGGTCCCTAGATCGATGCCGATGATGATGTCGTTCATTTGTGTTCCCTGAATGCTTAAAGTTTATTGACCTTGACTTCCGCCAAGCGCAGCACTTGGTCTTCGAGTAAAAATCCCTTGCGCAGTTCTTCCAGCACGACCGCGTTTGCCTGCGTGGGATCGTTGCCGATGGCGATGGTCGTCATCGTCCGCGCGTCGAAGGGCCGACCGACGCAATCGATGGCAAACACCCGCCGGCGTTGCAGCATCTGTTCCAAGCGCTTCAATGTAATTTCCTGGCCTTCGCCGACGCTGGCGATGAAGCGCACGTCCTGTGGTTTGGAATGCCGGAACAAGCCATCGACCGGCCGATACTGCCGCACGGCCCGATAGCCGGCATCGAGCCGGTCGTAAATATCCAGCCATTCCAGCAGCAGGGCTCGCTCGTCCTCCCGGCGTTGTTGCTGCAGGCGTTCGTTGGCTTTCGCCAGTTCGTCCACCAAGGCTTGATTGTCGGCTTTCAGCGTGGAAACCGCCTCGCTCAAACTATCCAGCGTGGCTTTAAATTGCCGCGACTCGGCTTTGACTTCGGTTTTCAAGCCGGCCAAATCGCTGAATAAGGCGGTCAAATCCGGTTGGTCGATTGCGGTCAGATGGGCGAAGTCGGTTTCCTGTAGATAGTGCTGCAAGGCTGTCAGCAACTCGTCTTGCGGGGTGTCTGTCGTCATGATGGCGTTTTAGTCAATTGAGCGAGCGATTTTTCGATGGTCAGCGTGCTCGCCAGCTTTAGGAAATCGTCCGCAGGCATAGTCTCTCCAGTAGCCGATTGGCCGAAGGCTTGCGCCAGCAACGTGTCGAATTCGACACGCGGCATAGCAAACAATGCATGGCGCAGCCGACTGTCTTGGTCTTTAATCGCTTCGAAAGCCTCCTGGATTTCGCGAAAGCGCGCGGGATCGCGGTCGGGCGGATTGTCCTTGACCCGCTGTAAATAGGCTTGTTTGATGTCGGCGTCGCTAGTTTGTTCGGGCACGCCCAGAATGTCATACGGTGAAATCATAAGCACTTAATTAAAAGGCAGCGAATACTGCGGTGAGTCGTGGTTGAAGCGGGCGACGATGTCGTCGAAACCGACGCCGATCTCGAGTTTCAGCTCCTCTGCGGCGGCGTATACCGTCACACACCATAGGAAGTCTTGATTCATGAACAAGATCGCCAGGTTTTGCTCATCGCGGCCATTGCCGTATTGATGCATGATTTGGGCGACGAACTGCTCTGGACCGCGCTTGCGCACCAGCTCCTCGATTTTCTTTTCGATACGCTTGAACACGGCGTCCGGAACGTGGCCGAACAAATCTTCAATCGGATCGTCGCTAAACGGCGGCTGGTCGAAGTCGTCCGCTTCATCCTGCATCGGCAAATACTCAGGCACGCCTCTGGCCCGTTCGAGCAGGCGCGCGATCAACCCGGCGGTCCTGTTGTCGTTATCCGCCCGCGCATCTGCCAACCCGATTTCCAAGCGGTATAAGCTCATTAAGTCTAAATGGCTGGCATCGCCTTGGCATTCGGCCAGCGTCCGGTAATACATCAAGGCCGGCGTATGTCGGCGAGCCTGAGCCATTTTGGCGCAGTGCTTCAATAGCTCGAAATGACCGACGCTTTCCAAAGCTTGGCACCAGGCAAGCAGCAGCGCTTCATGGTCCAGTAGCCATTCCACCGACTTTTTCAGCGGCGCTTTGACTTTGTCCAAGGCTTTCAGCACCAGGCTGTTATCGTCCAATTGCTCGTCGTAATAATTCAGCAAGCCGATCAGCCGCTGCAATTGCGGGGCGGACAGCAGATAGTCCTTAAACGCCGGCAGCGCGCGGCTAAGCCCCTGTGTCGGCAGTTCCAGCAATCCGGCTTCGATCTGCGCTTGCACATGCATATTAACCGGATCGTCATAAAGGCTTGCCAGCGTATCGGCGATGCGTTGCAAGCCTTGGGCTTTGTCCTCGGCATGCCACAGATAAAATCCGCGCAACAACTCGGCTTGGCGGCGCAGGCTTTTATCGATGGTTAATTGTTCGGCCGCTTGAATTTCCTTTTCCACCAAATGAAATTTTTCGGCTTTCACCAAGCGGCGGGCATGGGCCATGTGATTGGCAAACAATAGCTGTTTAGCCAAGGTATTGACCGGGTCTATCTGCAACAAGGCTTTAGCGTAAGCCGCCGCCTTTTTAAAGGCTTTTCTCGCGGCGGCGGATTTGGCCGCCCGCACCAGCAGATCGGTATCGTTGGGAAAACGTTGCAAGCCACGTTCCAACCAGTGTTCGTACTGAGCCGCATTCGGCCGCTGTTCCTGGTAAACCGTTAACAGTTTTAGATAGCTTTGCCGGTCGTCGGGGTCGTACTCCAGGCTGTCGGCCAACATTGCGGCCGCTTCGCCGGAATAAGCCTTGTCGGCCATATGCCTGAGGATCAACGCAATTTTTCGGTCATTGGCCGGCCGGTCTTGTTTCAGAATATCGATGCAGCGTTGCCAAAAAAAACCGGCGTCGTAGGCGTTTTCGGCTTGCTCGTGCAACAAGGCCTGCAAGCGGTTTTCCTCGAACGGGTCCTTGCTGGCGAAGTGTTTGAAATAGTCTTTTTCACCGCCCGGATACTCGGCCAAGGCCCCCAGGCAATAGGCTTGCGCGGCAGCGTTGCCGAATACGTCGCGATATTGCAGGACCAGATTGAAGCGGGTCTTGGCGTCGATCTGGCCGTTGAGTTTGACCAGCGCTTCCGCTAACTGAGTCTGGCGGGCGTTGAGACCTTTGGCCTGAGCAACGATGCGGCGCTGATTGTGTTCCAGACTCGACAGGCTGGCAACGAAATCCGCGCCGGATTGCCGATACGCCAAGCAGGCCTTAGCCAGCGGTTGATAAGGCGATTCGTCGGGGATTTTGGCTAAAATGGCGGGTGCTTGCTCGATATCCGCGCCAGCCAGCAGCTGCGCTTTCAGCAAGCCCCGCAAATCGCGAAACGCCGAACGAAACGGCAATGGTTTCAAGGCCTGCTCGCAACGTTCCCGTTCGCCGTTGCGATACGCCGCCAGCGCCGCGCTTACACACTCCCAATGTTTACGCAGCGCGGAATCCTGGGGCAAATGCGGCAACAACTCCGTGTCCCCGGAAACCAGTAGCATCCCCAGAAATGCCGAAAGCACTGGAAACTCTTCGTCCAACTGCCGAGCATTCAACCCATCCAATAGGGCGTAAGCTTTGCGCTCGTTTTTGCCGGCCAACAGCCACAACAGGTAAGCATCTTGCGCTTGCAGCGGCGGTTGCGCGTTAGCCGCGTAATTTTCCCAAAGCACGCAGGCTTCCTTGAACATGGCCTTGGCCGCCATTCCCCTGGCCCGTTGCAGATAACAATCGGCCAAGCAGCGTTTGGTTTCGGCGTCGGCCGATTGCTTTAACAGTTCCTTGAATAAATCGCTCGCTTCCTTATAGCGCCCGGCGGCATAGTGCGCCTGCGCTTTTTCCGGTAATGACGATTCCGAGAGCCCGGCGGAAATATTCTGGATGATTTTTTTCACGGCTGTTTAGGGATTAGCCCTCGCTTTAAAAAAGAACATTATAAAGCAGCACCTGCATACTAGGCCGGTTTGCTTTCACGTCCAGACTTCGATTCCAGTTCCTTTGAAGAGTCAGTAATGAACGATGGATGTTCACAGACTTTTTTGAACTTTAAGGGGATAGCTTGCGAATCGGCTGTTGAGCTAACTGACATTCTGCCGGATGCGAACGAGCAAAACCGACGCCAAGCAGACTGTCGATAGTGGTCCACTCGTTGGTGTTATTGGGACCCGGGTATCGTGTCAAAAATGCCCGTTATCCCGTCTAGAACTAGTGAGCTCCAAAAACAGATTGACGCAAACTTATAACCCTAATGTACAGGATATGCAGACCTAGATAATAACTAGTCAGGCATTTGTGGATTCGACACTCCCAAGCGGTAGTAGTCCACTTTTGTCAAGTGCAAAAAATCACATTTTTTATCTCACGTTAGCTGCATTCTATAACTGTCGATGTCTTAGTTCGCGCTAAGACGGGCAATAAATCAGGCTTACTTTTAATAATGCCTGTTTAATTATTTCCATGGTCGTAAACTTTTATGGAGACGGCAGAAATGGCAAAAATTCAATTTGAAATTCAAGGGGCTAATCAACTAGCACCAATCAAATCTAATAGCTTTGCAAGAGTAATACGCGGAGGTGCGTTATGACTATCTGGTCTGATCTCGCCAAGTTCGAGGTAAACAAAAATTTTCACGACAGTATTTTACGTTGGTTAAGGATTGATATCCTTGTGGTGGCCGACACCATCGTGTCTTTCGGGCCGGAGCATGACCCGCGCAACCTAAATGAAGATTACTTTGGGATGAGCCACCTTATTGGTGTGCTGGAGCAGGAGGGCAAAGTCACCAAAGCCCACCGCGGAGCTGACCCGTTGACCGCGCCGGGCGTCATTGAGAATTTCCGCTTCAACGAACATAACCTCAATGATTACGACCAAATCTGGTTACTCGGCTATGGCTCCGGCACCCTTCCCGATCCTGAACAAGCCGCCATAGCAGCATTCATGAACCAAGGTGGTGGTGTATTTGCGACCGGCGACCACGCCGGCCTCGGCTCAGCATTGGCTGGCTCGCTCCCTAGGGTGCGGTCCATGCGCCATTGGCAGTCACCCCCACCGGCGCTGGGACCTGATCGAGTCGATACTACGCGGCCTGATGTGAATGATGTTGTAGTCTTTGAGAATCAATCCGACGACATTCCGCAGGTTCTCCGCCTGAAAATGTACGAATGGTCCCGCCGCAGATGGTTTCGGGAGGTCTATCCGCATCCTTTGCTGTGCAGCCCGTCAGGCGCCATCACAAAATTCCCGGATCACATGCACGAAGGGGAAGTCGTCATCCCCGACAATCTCGATGCCAAAATAAGTGTGGGCGGCATGACGTTTGACGAATATCCCAAAGACAGACACGGCAATCGGGTCTCGCCGGAAGTGGTAGCCTGGGGCTGGACAACAGGCCGCGCCGACCCGGAAGTGATGCACGGCATCCATACGGGCGACTCAGAGACAGCCACACCGCGCTGGACGGGCACGATTGGCGTATACGATGGACATCAGGCAGGGGTTGGTCGGGTAGTCGTCCATTCGACCTGGCACCATTTCTTCGACATCAACCTAATTGGCGACAATGCCGCCAACCGTCCGGGCTTTTCCGACCCAAGGGCGGCGCTCTGGCGGAAGGGCTTTACGGCGTCCCCCAATGGGTTGCGCATATTGGGACAAATAGACCAGTATTTCAAAAATATAGTCCATTGGTTGTCGCCCGATGTCGGCAGGATTTTTAGATTCAATGCCATGGTAGCCAATCTCGCAATGAGCCATCATATCCGCGAAATCCTTGAGAACGGCAGTGGTTCGCCAGCATTGATAGGCGCTTATGCCTGGGATTACGTTTTGCGCCTCTATCCCCCCTGCACAATAATTGAACTAGTAAATATCGTGATTCCAGAAGTGGTCCCCATCCCTTGGGGTCCTTGGGGCGATCCTGGTCCGGGCCCGGATCCTGGCCCGGACGATGCCCCCATGCGGCATTGGCCAATACCGCCGCGACAGCTTGCACAAGCGGCACTTGGCGGCGCATTGCTCGGCTTCAGCCAGATTGAATCAATTGATGAAATCGATCTGGAAATTGGCATGGAACGGGTACGCATGGGTGCATTGGATGCCGTCAAAACACTCGTTGACAGCGAACATCGCCGATTAAACGCCGAGTTAAAACAACTCAAAGCCATCAAAAAGCAATTTGAACACGGTGGCTGCCAAGATCATAAGGAACGGCTTTAAGGCCGTAACCAGCTTAAGGCGGAACGCGCCAGCGGTTCCGCTAAATGAGTAGGAATAATAACTACTTGGCCTAACAAAACGCTCAAGCCGACCCGCTTCCGCTTCACTCCAGCGGTCGGCTTAGCTCTATGCTAGACGAGCAATTTTCGGTATTAACCGGACATTCAAAAATCCACGCGATAGACGGCTCTTGGCCTAACGCAGCCGACAATATCAAGCACCCACCCCTAGTTATTCAATCACCCCACACTAAGCTCACTCAACAATCCCGGATTTTAGTAGCCTCAGTAATTGACGCCCAGGCCGCGATCACCGAAGATCAAGGCTTTTTCGGGAGCTGTGATGAGTGACAACGACTTTATTCTCTCCGCCGCCGGGGTACGCATGCCGGGCATTATTTACGGCACGGCCTGGAAGCAGGAGCGTACCGCCGCACTGGTGGAACAGGCGCTAACACTGGGGTTTCGCGGCATCGACACGGCTTGCCAGCCCAAACATTATCACGAGGCCGGCGTTGGCGAAGGCGTGTCGGCAGCTTGCCGGACGTTGGGCTTGCAGCGATCCGAGCTATATTTGCAAACCAAGTTCACGCCCTTGAACGGTCACGATCCGCTGCGCATTCCTTACGATGCCAAGGCCAGCTTGCCCGAGCAAGTCGCACAGTCCTTCCAGGTTTCGTTAAAGAATCTGCAAACCGATTATCTGGATGGCTTGGTACTGCATTCGCCGCTGGCGGATCGCGCGCAGTTGTTGGAGGTTTGGCAAGCGCTGGAAGTTATCCAGCAAAGCGGTGGCGCCAAACAGTTGGGTATCAGCAATTGCTACGATCCTAAATTATTCGAATTTTTGTACGATAACGCCACGGTTAAACCGGCCGTATTGCAGAACCGGTTTTATGCCGATACCGGCTACGACAAACAGCTGCGGGCGTTTTGCCGGCAGCGGCAGATCGCTTATCAAAGCTTCTGGACACTGACGGCCAACCCCAAAATCCTGGCTGACGCGGCTGTAAAAACGCTGGCGGAAAAATACCAGCGCGGCCCGGCACAAATATTCTTCCGCTATTTAACGCAGAACGGCATCGTGCCTTTAACCGGCACCACATCCGCCGAACATATCCGCGAGGATTTGGCTATTTTCGAGTTTGAGTTGAGTAGCGCGGAATGCGCGGCGGTGGAGGCCTTGCTTTAAGCGAGGTTCGACGTCGCTAAGAATCAATAGCCAATTCCCAAAAAAAGCCTCTCCCCCGGCAGAGGCTTATAGAACAGCGGTAAGTCACTGTTTTATAACCTTCTCCCGAAGGGAGAAGGAACAAAACTCCTCTTTTACGATACCCCCGAGGAGAGAAGCTTTTATTAAATCCCACAAGCTGCCAAGTTTGTAATGTATCTCTATTGACCTAACCCATCATCAACTGATTTGCCCAGTTAACGGTTAAGGCTTTTATAATAACGGGAACCTTGCCTCTTCAAGCCCAAATGTCATGCTGATTAACCGTTATCTGCGTCAATTTGCCTACCTATGCAGCGGGCTTTGCCTGGTGCATGCCAACGTGCTTGCTCAAGGAAACCCGGCCGACATCGAAGCGACCAACGAATTGCTGCCGCTAAGTTGGGAGGAACTCACCGAACTGGAAGTATCCAGCCTGGCGCGGCAGGAACAAACGGTTAAAGACAGCCCGGCCGCCGCATTCGTCATCACCTCGGAAGACATCCGCCGCTCCGGCGCCACCAGCCTCCCGGAAGTTTTGCGCATGGTGCCTGGCATGAATGTCGCCAAAATCAATGCCTGGAATTGGGCGGTCAGCGCGCGCGGTTTTAACGATCTATACGCCAATAAGCTGCAAGTGATGATAGACGGCCGCAGCATCTACGATCCATTGATCAGCGGCGTGTATTGGGGCCAGCAAAACCCGTCGCTGCCGGATATAGAGCGCATCGAAGTGTTGCGCGGCCCCAGCGGCAGTTTGTGGGGCGCCAATGCCGTGAACGGCACCATCAACATCATCACCCGTTCGGCTCGCGATACCCAGGGCGGCTTGCTCAATGCCGGCGGTGGCACCGAGGAACGCGGCTTCGGCGGGATTCGTTACGGCCAAAAGTTGTCGGAATCCACTTTCCTGCGCGGCACGATCAGTACGATGGTGCGCGACGCCAGCATCGATTTGGCCGGCCTGCAAGACACCCACGACACCGGCGATACCGAGACCGCCAATTTTCGGTTGGACAGCCAGCTCAGCGCCCAGGATAAATTGATGCTGGAAGCCAACGTCTCCCGTTACCGGCTGGGCGGCTACTATATCGGCAAAACCTCGACGACCGCGCCGCTGTGGCAAAACGACGATTTCGGCAGGGATGGCGTGACCGGCAGTTTGCAGGGCAATTGGTCTCATCGCACCGACAGCGGCCACGATTGGCGCCTGAATATGGCGTTTACCCAAACCGAATGGCAACTGGCGGTGAATCGGATGAGCCGCTCGCATTACGATTTGGACTTTCAACACACCCTGCCGGCCATCGACAACCATAAGCTGATGTGGGGTTTGAATTACCAAAACATCGACGATAGTTTCGACAATACGCTCACCCTGGGTTTCGAGCCGAATCAACTCACTCAACATAATGTCGGCGTGTTTCTACAAGATCAAATCGGCTTGACCGACGACCTGACCCTAACACTGGGCAACCGGGTGGAGCATTTCACCTTCACCGGCTGGGAAACCGAGCCCAACGCCCGGCTACTGTGGACACCCAATAAACAGCACAGCCTGTGGGCCGCGGTGTCGCGGGCCGTGGTCCTGCCGAATAGGGCGCAACACAGCATTCGTTTGTTCAAACAAATCCCGGATACCAACCGATTTTTCGAAGCCAAAGCCAACCCGGACATGCTCACGGAAAACTTGCTGGCCTACGAATTGGGCTGGCGTTGGCAAGTTTCCACTAGTCTGGATGTCGACAGCGCCTTGTTTTACAACATCTATGACCGGATGCAAGGCACTAAATTTACCAGTGTGACCTATAACAACCCAACATACGGCAACATCAAGCAAGCCACCGTGGCCAATTACCGGCAAGTGGACAGTTACGGCCTGGAGTTGGCGGTCAATTACCGGGTAAACCCCGATTGGCGGCTACAAGCCTCTTACAGCGCCAACCAATTCTCGGTCAATTACGATAAAAACCAGCCCTGGTTTCGCGATCCGCTCACCGAAGAACATTTCAATCCGCAACACAATCTCTCACTGCGCTCTTTGTACAACCTGACCAGCGAAATCGAACTGGATGCCTGGGCCCGCTATGTCGATGAAGTGTATATCGATAGACGCAGCATTCCGGCCTATATCTCCTTAGACTTACGCCTGGGCTGGCATCCGCACAAAAATCTGGAGTTATCGATAAGCGGGCAAAATCTGCTGGATGATCAACATCCTGAATTCAGCGATGTGCTGTACATACCGGTCGCCAGCCAGATTCAACGCGGCTATCTGGCGCAAATCTCCTGGCATTTTTAAGACAGGTTATCGCGCCGATGCGTCTGCACACCCTTTTGCTACTCAGTGTCTGCGTTTGGTTCGCCGGTTTCGCGCGCGCGGAGGAAAATAGCCAAAGCCGGGAGTTTCAATTAAAGACTGCCTATCTGTTTCATTTCGCCGAGCTGGCGCAGTGGCCCAGCGCTGCGCCGGTGACGATTTGTTTGCAAGGCCGCAGCCTGTTACGCGCCTACTTGCCGGTTTTGGAAGGCCAGCAAATCAACGGGAATGCGGTTCATGTCAATTTGGCCGACGCCCCCGACATCACCCAATGCAGCATCTTGTTTCTAAGCGACTTGGTCGGATTAACGCCGGTATTAGCCGAGCAAGCCCGCCAGCATCATGTGTTGTTGGTCGGCGACGTGGAAAACTTTGCTAACCACGGGGGTATGGTGCAATTTACGTTGCGCGACAACAGGTTAAAACTGGTGGTAAATTTAGCCGCGGTGAAATCAGCCGATTTAAAGCTGAGCTCGAAATTACTGCGGATGGCCGAAATAATAGAATGACAGCGTCAACAAATCCTCGCATTTCCATCAGCCGCAAGCTGGGTAAAATCCTGCGAGTGATGGTGATGTTAAGCCTGATGGTGGCGACGGTATCGCTGTCGATTCGGGAATATTCGGCTTTGCAGCAGAACATTGGGCAAAAATTGACCTTGACCGCGAATATGATCGGTCAAAACAGCAGCTTTGCCTTGTTGTTCGACGACAATCAAACCGCCCAGGAAATATTGGATGCGCTGGCCCACGATCCGGACATTATCGCCGGGCAAATCCAAACTCCCAGCGGGGTCACGCTGGTCCGTTACGCAAAACCGGCAAGCAATTGGCACGGCTGGTGGCCGGCCTGGCTGTCGAAAACCCGGCAGATCACGCAGCCGATTTTGCATAAAAATAAACAGATCGTCGGCCACATTACCCTGGTTGCCGATTTGAAACGGTCCTACCACTCCTTGCTGTTCAATACCCTGATTAACACCGGCATTATTTTGATCGCCTTGAGCGTGGTGGCCTTGTATGTGCAGCGCTTGCAACGTTCGTTTTTAGGCCCGCTGTTGAAATTGGCCAATACCGCGCGGCAAATCGAAAAAGACCACGATTACAGCCGACGCTCGGATTATGCCGGTAACGACGAAATCAGCGATTTGGCCGAAGCCTTTAACAATATGCTGGCGCAAATCCAGGCGCACGGGACCGACTTGGAAAGCCAGGTGCGAAGCCGCACGCAGGAGCTTGAGCTCGCCAAACGGGAGGCGGAATCCGCCAATCAGGCCAAGGGCCAGTTCCTGGCCAATATGAGCCATGAAATCCGCACGCCGATGAACGCGATTGTCGGCTTGGTGGAACTGTGCCTGAATAGCGAACTGAGCTTTAAACAACGCGAATATCTGAAACGGGTGGAATCGTCCGCGCAGTCCTTGATGACACTGATAGGCGACATTCTGGATTTCTCCAAAATGGAAGCCGGCAAAATGCAGATGGAGACCATACCCTTTCTGCTGGAAGAGATGCTGGAGCATGTGTTTTCCACCATGCTGCAACTCAGCGCGAACAAGGGGATTCAACTGATCAGGCCGCCGGTCGGCGAGTATCACGCGGTAATCGGCGATCCGCAACGGCTGCGGCAGGTGTTAATCAATCTGATCGGCAACGCCATCAAGTTTACCGAGCACGGCGAGATAACCGTCAGTTTCAGCGAAATCAGCCGCGATGCGCACTCGGTGCGTCTGCAATTTGCCATCAGCGACACCGGCATCGGCATCACCGCCGAACAGCAAACCAAATTGTTCCAGGCTTTTAGCCAGGGCGACAGCAGCGTGACCCGCAACTACGGCGGTACCGGCCTGGGCTTGATTATCTCCAAGCAGCTGATCGAACAAATGGGAGGGACGATAGAGGTCAGCAGCGAACCCGGCGTCGGTTCCACCTTTACCTTTAATGTGCTGCTCGGCGCCACCGATTTGAATACCATCCGTAATTTCCAAATCCGCCGTCACCGTACCAGCATAGACATCGGAAAATTGGCGCGGCTGCAGGGGCGGCGGGTGTTGCTGGTGGAAGATAACGAAATCAACCGCATCGTCGCCATCGAGCTGTTGGAACAAGCGCAATTACAGGTGGATATTGCCGAAAACGGCGAACTGGCCTTGGACAAGCTGCGGCATCACGACTACGACTGTGTGCTGATGGATGTACAAATGCCGGTGATGGACGGCTATCAAGCCACCCGGCTGTTACGGCAAATCCCGGCTTGCCGCGACCTACCCGTCATTGCGATGACCGCCAACGTGATGCACGGCGATCATCAGCACTGTCTGGCCGCCGGCATGAACGACTTCATCGGCAAACCGATTCTACCGGCCACGCTTTACGAAACCTTATTGAAATGGATTAAACCGGTTACCGACCAGCCTTTGGACCTGGGATAGCATTAATCAACGCCCTATTTACCCCAAGGCATCACCGGCACCGTCGACACACTGTTGGCCGGTGCACCTTCGATCACTTTCCGGCTAATCGCCAGATAAACCAGGGTGTTGTGCTTGGCATCCCATAAACGGGTAATGTTGGTGGACTTGAAAAACAGCGAGGTGCTCTCCGAAAATACGGTTTCTTCCGTGCTCAGTTTGGCCGGCAATGTGATCGGCCCGGTTTGCCGGCAAGCCAGCGAAAATTCCGACGGATCTTCCGAACCTTATTGAAATGGATTAAACCGGTTACCGACCAGCCTTTGGACCTGGGATAGCATTAATCAACGCCCTATTTACCCCAAGGCATCACCGGCACCGTCGACACACTGTTGGCCGGTGCACCTTCGATCACTTTCCGGCTAATCGCCAGATAAACCAGGGTGTTGTGCTTGGCATCCCATAAACGGGTAATGTTGGTGGACTTGAAAAACAGCGAGGTGCTCTCCGAAAATACGGTTTCTTCCGTGCTCAGTTTGGCCGGCAATGTGATCGGCCCGGTTTGCCGGCAAGCCAGCGAAAATTCCGACGGATCTTCCGACAGACCCAAGCCGCCGGAAATCCCCCCCGATCTGGCCTGACTGATATGGCAAATCACGTTAGGGATTTTCGGATCTTCAAACGCATCGACACAAACCTTGTGATTGGCACCGATTAGTTTCCAGGCCGTGGTCACGCAACCCACTTCATCGGCCTGCGCCACGCCCGCCAGCATGAGCAACAAGCCGCAGCATAAGCGGCCGCTATGTTTTAGGGATATTTTCAGCATAAATTTCTCGCAGACAGTGAGTAGATGGAAAGGGTCAGACTCAGGGTAACAAGCGCCAGTCGCTAAAACAAGCCGCCTGACCGACATAGCGTTGCGCGCTATCGTAGACATTCCACACCACCGCGCGCTCGATCAAAAAACGCTGGCCGGATTTGGCGATACGCACGCCGCTGTAATTGTCGATATAACCCCGGCTGGTCACTTGATTCAACAAGCGCTCCCGTTCCTCGCGGTTGACCGGTTCTGCCGAGAGACGCGACGGCATGCCGATAAATTCCGGCCAAGATAGCTCGAATAAATCTTGTGCGGTTTGATTAGCGTAATTGAACAAAGGATCTGCGTCTGTGTTATGCGACAGCAGGGCGAAATCGGCTTCATAGACTTGCCGGCCCAGCGCCATGCTTGCAGACTTTTCCAACAGCGGCTTGCCCAGTAATTGCTGATAGCTTTGGAGCAGCAATTGGATATGGGTTTCATAAAAATCGTTTTCTTGGCTGGGTACTGGCAAATCGAGCATGGCTATCGGTTACACACCGGGATGGTAAAGTTCTTTTTTATAAACTGCGCTGATTTGCCGGCCGTCCCACACGTAGCAATAATGCGCACCTTGTTTGACCGGCGCCAGCAAACGCGGTTTAAACACCGCCACACATTCACCGCCTGCCGCCCGCACGCTGGAATAGACGATACCGTCCGCGCCGTCCGCTCGTAACTGTCTGGCCCAGGCCTGCGCGGCAGCGTAATTGCCGGTGTCGGCGTCGTAAATTTCCGGTAATTCGGTTTGCCGGTCGCGAATGTCGTGCAAATCGGCATTTAAATCGGAGGCATAACTGCGCATATCTATGTCAATTGGCGTCTGTTGGGTGGCGGCCAGAAACCGGCTGCGATGAAAGCGGGTCTCGGCAATCGCCGTATCGATGTCTTTGGCTGCGTAATACACACCGTAACTGCCGTCGCAAAACCGGCTGCCTTCCGGATTCAGGTGCGTAAACGCCGCCATGATAGGCGTAGTCCCCGGCCCGGCAATCCGGTCCGCCGCCGCGACCAAACTAATTTCGCCGGCTTCGTCGCGCAGCCTATCGTTAGTCAGCGCTTCGATGGCGAACACCACGTCCAGATCGGCCGGGTCGGCCACTCGGTCGAATAAACCCGTCGGTGGAAACCTGCTCGGCACCAAGCGCCAGCAGGGCCGCCAATCTATCCGACTGATTTTCGCTACCGCCATTAGGCCCAACCGCACTGCGCGTCGAGATATTGGCGCACCACATATAAATCAGCCACCCGCCCGGACAGCATGCGTTGCAAGGCGGTTTGCCCGGAAAACAGCGCTGCCTGATTAGGCTGATGCAGCCAGCCGTCCGCCGCTTCCGGCTTGGGCAGTAAAATCTGCAAGGCTTTATAAATCCCAAAGATGTAAGACAGCCTTTCCAGTTTATCGGCGTTAAGACTGGCGCTTTCCGGGTTCTTCTTCCATTTAAAATACGTGCTGCGCGAATCCAGCCCCAGTAACACCATGGCCTGCTCGACGTTCAAACGCCAAGCATCGGCGATATTAAAAAAGGTCCGTAATGCCGCGCTGGCGACCAGCGCGCTATCGGCGGGTAATTGCGCATGAGCGGTAGACAACATAAGTCCTCCAAACAACTTATCTAAACTTTGGTTTAAAATAAGTCTATTTATGGACTTTGTCAAAGGGGGATTGGTTTTATTCTTGGGCTTCGCCCGTTTCACGTCAAGCGCGTGCGGAAAATTTCAGGCGGTACGCCATGAGCCATCTTTAAGACACGATTTTACTTGATCCCAGGAATAGCCGGACTCTGGATTCCGCTCAAACTCAGTCATGCGTCGTTCCAGTTCGGCTTTAAGCGCCGGCGATACTTCCACAGCTTCAGGCACTGCGGCGACGCTGTCCCAAATAAGCTCAACTAGCTGAATGCGTTCCTGCAACGGAAGCTCGAGAATATCGGTAATAGAGATATTGTTCATGGCGGATACCGTATCCATTTTTGGTAAAAATCAAAAGCGACCCTTATAAGCGGCCCGACGATTTAAGTTCTTGCACTACTAACTCATCAACTCGATTATTCGGTGTGGCCGGCGAACAGAACGTGAGTTGGGGTGACGACAGCCCGAGTAGCTCAGATTAGCGAAGCGTAACGGAGGAACGACAAAAAATATGCGTCCGATTGGATGGGCGTCACTTTTCAGGCCTTTCGACGAAAGCGTTCACCCAGTCGCTGTATTGTGAGTCCGGTGGCAAAAGTCCTGACTTTAGCGGCCCGGAAAAATCAGCCTCACTTACGTTTGGCAATTGTTTCGACGGCTTCTTGGTAAGGGCTGCTCTTACCTTGGCTCCATGTTTCATGAGGTCATTGCAAAGCTGATAGCTAAAGTATGATAGATCATCGGTATAGCTATATATGGCCTCAACAAGATCCGGGTACTCCTGGTTCAAATGACCACCCGGAAGAGGTAGACCGAAATAGTAGTGCGCGTAGTTGTTCTCAGGAATTTCGCCCGATGCAAATTTTTGGACAAGTTGATCACGCTTCGCTATTGCACCACTCAAACCGATTAGGGACTGCTCGATTACTGCAACGAGAGCCAATGGCCTGCCGACTGCGGAGAGTTCCTGGAACACTAAGTGCTTCAAAGTTTCAACCGGCAAAATTGGAGCCGGGTAAGTGCGCATATCCATTTGGAGATGGAACTCAACATCCGATGCAATTTGCTTGGCATTCCGTTTGTCCTTAAATGCCTCCAAATCTCCCCTCAGCTGTAGAAATGCATCATGCATTGGTCGAACATGCTGCTTCTTTAGTGCGAGTGCCGCATTGCAAATCGTATGGGCGACCATAATCGCGGCGTTTGTGTATCGAAGCTCCTTTAGACTTTCTTCTAGCTTCCGTGAACGCTCAACAATGCGCTGTGCACCAAGGGCACCACCAATAGCGCCGGTTAAACCACCGACAAATGCTATGACGATGTTTGAGTTCAAAAATTGCCAGCCAGCGGTTCCCGCGGAAGATAGGAATGAAGTGATCGAGTCTATGCACATAGCAGGATAAGTTATGGTTACGCCCAACGTTCGAATTAAAGGTCAACTCAGCAGGAACGCTTGAAAAGAGCACGACATCGTTTGTCTTATAATCCCAGCCATCTGCCGGATAACTCCTTATTACTGCGTTTTCCAGACTATCGCTTTCGCTGAAATAAACATTTTGGCTCGGTGTTGTTTGCAAAGATAACCCAAGACCCAAACTAATCAAAGAATATTCCAACGCTCAACCTCTGTCAGTCGGTTTGTCTAGCTGCCCAAGCGCCTCCAAACGATTTGGGTTAATCCTGTTCCGATCTCGACTTCCAGGCCGCTCGGGCCACTAGAATCGCCGCCGTTAGAAAACCGACCGTGGTCAGCGTAAAACTGATGCCAGCCTGAATCGGGAAGTGCGGTTCGACCGGTAAAGCGGAGGCCACCGGCTTGGCCGACAATCCCCTTAGTAAAAACGATAGCGGGTTGAAAAACGCCCCGAAGCAGCAGGCACTCACCACCCAGACCGGCGGCGTGACCGCATAATGCCGAAACAGCAAAAAGAAAATGAACAGAAATTGCGCCATCATCAGGTAATCGATGTGGGCGCGAATAATGTCGGCCCGTTCGACCAGGTGGCTGGCCAACGCGCCGTCGGGATAAAACAGCGTAAAGCCCAATACCCAGGCGATACTCAACGCTATCGCCAGACAGAATATCGCAAACACCAGCAAAAACACGTTTGCCAACGGTTCGGGTGGAAATTTTTGATTGCTCATGTGTATCCTCATTTTCAAGAGGCGCTTGGCCCCAGTTATCGAACGCCGCAAAGGGCAAACGCGCCGACCCCGTTGCCAAGCTCAAACGCTTTGACTAGACTGCCCGGCAAAAATGCCGGTTGGCCGAACGCAACGGGGAGCTTAAACAATGACCAATACACCACGCTTGTATGAACGTGCTACTGCCTCGGCGGTCCCTTTCGATGCGCTCTGGGACATCAGCGGCGGCCGCACGTTTTTTTGCGGTCCGCTGTATTACAACGCCAACCACCAACACGGCGCTCCGGTGTTTCTGGCCGGTCTGTATGGGAAGTTTCGTTTGAAAGTGGCGGGTAGCGATTGGCTGTCTTGCCGCACGGCGGTAATTCCGGCCGGCGTGTGGCACGAGCTGGATGTGGGCGGCGACCCGCTTGCGGTGTTTTACATCGAACCGACCATCGCCGGCGTCGAGGCGCTGTTACCTTTAATCCGCGATACCCGCTCAGTGAACGGTGCCTTGGTCGGTAACGGCGGCGAAATCGCCTTCATGCGCGATCTCTACGAAGATCGCTACAGCCCGAATTGGACCGCGCAGCCCCTGGCCGATTTGCTGGATTTTTCGAAACGCCGGTCTCAAGCCGACAGACTAGACCCACGCATCAGCCAAATCGTCGAATTTTTATTCGCGCAAGGCGACGACCTGACGTCGGTGATTACGCTGGCAGCGAATGTAGGACTATCCGCATCCCGGCTACAACATCTGTTCAGCCAGCAGATCGGCGTGCCGTTTCGCCGTTATCGCAGCTGGAACCGGATGCGGCAAGCGATAAAAGAAGTCATCAAGGGCCACAACTTCACGACTGCCGCGCACGCTACCGGGTTTTCCGATTCCGCCCATTTCAGCCATGAATTTCGCAAGACTTTCGGTGCCGCGCCCACAGTGGGTTTGCATAATCTGGCGCGGCTGCAACCCTAGCTTAAATCGACTCCCGCACCAAATCTGCCAAAATCCGCAAGCCTGATTCGGCATCCTCGCTACTGGAGTGGCTGAAATTCAACCGTAGCTGGCCGCAAGCGTCCACCGCCATCGGTAGGAAGGGTTCGCCGGGCATAAAAGCCACGCCGGCTTCGATAGCCTTAGGCAACAGCTGACGGGTATCGATGCGGCGATTCAGCGTCAGCCAAAAAAACAAACCACCGGGCGGGGTTTGCCAAACTGCCAAATCCACAAAATGCCGGCGCAGCGCAGCGTCGAATGCATCGCGGCGCTGGCGGTAATGGCCGGCCAAATCCGCCAATTGCCGGCTGCGGTCGGGATTGTTCAGTTGTTGTAGTACCAGCCATTGGCTAAGGCGATTGCTGTGCAAATCGGCCGCCTGCTTCAAGCGGGTCAAAAAAGGCATCAGTTCCGGCGACGCGACCAGGTAACCCAAGCGCAAGCCCGGCGCCAGGCTTTTGGAAAACGAGCCTTGATAAATCCATGGCGCTTGTTGCAACCTGGCACATACCGGCGTGCGTTCGCAATCGTCGTACACCAGATCACGGTAGGGATCGTCTTCGAATAGGGGAATATTGCCGGCATCGCAAGCGGCGGCCAGGGCACTGCGCTCCCCGGCATCCAGGCAGCGGCCGCTGGGATTCTGGAACGTGGGGATCGCATAGGCAAACGCTGGCTTTTCCCGCTGCCAGGTATCCAGATCGGGCGCCCCAGCATCGTAAGCCACGAAGCGGGCGCCGAAAAAGCGGAACACCTGCAAAGCCGCCAGATAAGTAGGCGCTTCCACGGCCACCGGCGTGCCGGGATCGATGAACAGTTTGGCGACCAGATCGATACCTTGCTGCGAACCGGACAGGATCAACACCTGTTCGGCCGAACATTTAACGCCCAGGCTTTGCATGTCGGCGGCGATACGCTCGCGCAACTCCGCTTCGCCTTCGCTGGCGCCGTATTGCAACATGTGCTGCGGCATGGCCTCTAGCGTGAATTGCGGGAAGCTGTCCAACGACGGTAATCCGCCGGCAAAGGAAATCATGCCGGGTCTGTCGACGACGGCCAGAATTTCGCGGATTGGTGACGGATGCAGGTCTTGGGTACGAGCGGAAAAGCGGATAGGGTGCTGCGGCGATAATGAGTTCATGGTGGGCATTGATAAATGTCAATAAAGTTGACCTATAGCCATGCTAACGGCTGCCTGCCTATAATGTCAACATGGTTGACCAAATAGCCGCTATCGATAATCCCCTGCTTGATGAAACGCCGAAGCCGGACAGGCGCGAAGCCGCGTTACGTCTGGCTATCGAACAATTTTACTTCGGCTATCGCGCCTTTACCGTACAGCCGGACCGCATCCTGGCCGAGCGCGGGCTTGGGCGGGTGCATCACCGGATCTTGTATTTCGTCGGCCGCAACCCGCGGATTTCCGTGAACGCGCTGCTGGGCATGCTAAGCGTCAGTAAACAAGCTCTGAACGCGCCATTGCGGCAGTTAATGGACATGCAGCTGGTCATGATAGACACGGCCGCGCATGACAAACGGGTACGCGAACTCAGCTTAACGCCGGACGGCGCGGAATTGGAAGCGCAACTGACCGGCACGCAAATGCAACAGCTGCAAACGGTATTCGCGCAAGTCGGCGCCGAAGCCGAAGCCGGCTGGCATGAAGTGATGCGTAGCTTGAGTGCACAGAGCTGAGCAGCCGTGCGCGAAAAAATCGACGCCATCTACCAAAGCGAATCCCGCCAGGTACTGGCCACCTTGATTCGGCTGCTCGGCGATTTCGATGTGGCCGAGGAAGCGCTGCACGATGCCTTTCGCGTTGCGCTCGAACAATGGCCGCGTGACGGCTTACCGGCCAATCCGCGCAGTTGGCTGGTGTCGGCCGGCCGCTTCAAGGCTATCGACGGCCTGCGCCGGCAAGCCCGCTTCGATGTGCTGGAGGATGCCGATACCTTGGCGGATCCAGCCAGCGAACCCGGCGACACGGATGACGAAGGCCTGGAAGACGACCGCCTGCGGCTGATCTTTACTTGTTGCCACCCAGCATTGTCCCCGGATGCTCAAGTGGCGTTGACGTTGCGCGAGGTCTGCGGCCTGGCCACCGAGGAAATCGCCCGCGCCTTCCTGACGCCGACACCGACGCTGGCCCAACGCATCGTCCGCGCCAAAACCAAGATCCGTGATGCCAAGATTCCCTATCAAGTGCCGGCGCCGGCCGAGCTACCACAACGCTTGGATTCCGTGTTACGGGTAATTTATCTGGTGTTCAACGAAGGTTACTCCGCCTCATCCGGCTCTACGTTAACCCGACACGATTTGTCGGAAGAAGCGATACGCTTGGGCCGATTGCTGGTCGAGTTACTGCCGGAACCGGAAGCACAAGGCTTATTAGCGCTGATGCTGCTGCACGAATCCCGCCGCGCCGCCAGAGCCGGCGCCGACGGCGAATTAATTTTGTTGGACGACCAAGACCGCAGCTTGTGGGATAGGGAACGCATCGCGGAAGGCTCGGCACTGGTGCAGCAGGCCTTAGTATCGCAGCGTTTTGGCCCTTACGCTGTGCAAGCCGCCATCGCCGCAGTGCACGCCAACGCCAGCCATGCCACCGCCACGGACTGGCCGCAAATCGTCGCACTCTATGAAGTCTTATTGCGCATCGAAGCCTCGCCGGTAATCGAATTAAACCGGGCCGTCGCGGTAGCGATGCGGGATGGACCGGCAGCCGGACTGGAGTTGATCGATACGATTTTACAGAACGGCGACCTTACCGATTACCATCTGGCGCACGCGGCGCGGGCAGACATGTACCGGCGTCTGGGCAGAATCGACGAAGCCATCGCAGCTTACGAGCAAGCCCTGGCTTTGACGCGGCAGGAGCCGGAGCGGCGCTTTTTGGCGCGTAGATTACGGGAAATCCGCGTCGAGTGACGGTATTAGTGAAACATGGGCGCTTGATTTTAAAGTGATATTTCATTATTTGAGTCGTGCAACATACCCGCTTTTGACACAACTATTTGAAAGTTTCGCGCCCCATCGTACTGATAAAACAAGTTCGGCCAAAGCCCACCCGACGTAAAAAATAGGTGCCACCCAGCGCGAAATTGCGTCGATTGAAGTCGGGCCATTGTAGCCTCGATGCAGCGTTAGCGGAATCGAGGGCGTCGGCCTGTCGGCCATCAAACCCACATCGGCAATTAAAAGAAGCTGGCCTTCGAAACCTCGATTCCATCGAGGCTACTTGCTTTGAGCGACGTGTAGCCCAAATCACAGGGGAATTCCATCAGTCTTGGGATTGTAGATGGTTAAGAATTGCTGACCACTTAAAACGCGACCATTCATCCAACTGTCCGCAGAATTGCATACAAGGAGGCAAAATCTATCGACCTGAACAATCAACATTGTTCCGCGGGCGCGAGTGTTAAATGACCAGCCCTTCAAAGGTTGAACAAAGTAAAACTTTTCCATCACCTCCTGAGCTCGTTGCGATGTAATGTCCTCTGAACCGTTATGCAGAAATGAGCACCTCAATGCATAACAATCCGAACCGCTCAATAGTAAATTGCCAACTCCTTCGGAAAAGACCTCTTGGAATTTCGGAGCAACATATTGATCGTACCAGGCGACATATCTCTTTTTCGACGATTGCTCGGTCAGGTGTTCAATGCTGCCGCATATGTCTGGCAATGCTAGAGTAAGCGCGAGGGCGCAATACCAGTTCTCTGCGGTAATGGCTTGCCGAACTGAAGCAATGTACGTATTAATCATCTGAGAAAAGTTGTTGTGTGTTGGCTAACGCAAAACTTTGCGGCGGAGCGTTAGCGGAGTCGGCTGGAGCATTGAGTTAGGCACTAGGGTTGCCTGTATATAACTTCGAAATGAAATAACAAATTGAAGTAATCAAATTTCTGCCAAAACGTGCATATTCTTTTTCTGTAAATCCTAAAGGAATATGAGAGCCATCACTCACAAATGTGTAGATAGCTTGAATTGTCTTTTCCTGTTTTTCATTTATAAAATCTCTTGTTTTCAGATAATTAAGAGAGCTCCCCCATGCTTTTCTTTCTTCAGCAACTACAAAACCTTTATGCTTTGCTATTCCTCTCACCAAAGTTTCCAAAGCTATTCTCGCGTGTGATAAGCAAGCATTGTAATCAGGCTCAACCTTGAGGAAAGACTGAGCCGAATAGTTTATATGGTTAATAATGTCCTCTGATTCAGAAAGATGCGATGAATTTATTTCATTGGTTAAATCATCTTCAATTGAGCCATTTCCTTCAATAATAGGATCGATACTATTGATAGTTTTACCATCAACCTTAAACCCGTCAAGCAACAAACAGCCTTTTAATTCGCTCCATCGCTCATCAAATCTATATTTCGGTGATACCCTGAATCTAAGGTCACCATCTGTTTTTACAATTTCTTCAAATAGGCTTGCTATTGATTTGGAATCTGCTTGCAATATCGATTGACCAATCGATATTGTGTTTCCGTATTCATCCACATAAGGAATATTGTGCTTCTCAAGCAACACTATATATGTATCCCCATTTAATAAACCGAGAAACTGACTAAGCGATAGTTTTGTTCTCTTGCTTACATTCATTTGCCATTCCAACTTGTTTAAAGCCTAACTAGTTATTAGATAGATCTGTATATCTACCGAAAAATGATTTTCGACACGATACTCTATTAATCTGCATGTGCTCTTTATTTCTGTATATCATTCCGCGGAGAAATAATGACCGGTATCGGCCAAACTGCTGTCATTGAATCAGATAGAGAGACGGTCCGCAACGGGTCAACAGGGCCGTAGGCTGGGTTGAGCGGCAGCGATACCCAGTTTTAATAGCTTATAGCTGGATTTCATTATCATTCAACCCAGCCTACTTCAACAAAGAGAGATTCAGATTATTACCCATTAGCAGTCATTGGAAAACTCAACCGACTGCCTATTTTGGATCTTTAGCAGTGATCCGGGGTCAAGCGCAATTGGATTGCCGATCATTCCAGCACAGTTACAATCATGTCTCCCATTCAGCCTCTAAGCACCAAAGCCAATCGGTTTTTCATGCGTTGTGACAACAGGCAATCGGCGAATAAGTTATCCGGCTTACCGAGCTAAATACTGCATTTCTTTGACGCCGGAAATGTAATGCCGATGAAATTCCGCCAGGCCAGGTTCCGATGCGGTTTTTTCTAAATAACCGTTCAAAACCGCTAGTTGCTGTTCGGCAATCTGTTGGGCATTAGGGTGGCGAACGCGGTCAGAAACGACGAAAGGCTAGTCACCACTTGCCCGCCTTTGGGTTTAAGCGACACTTTGGCGAGGTTACCGACCAGCTGCAGCGTGTACTTCAACATATAGTCAGCATAGCGGCGAATCTGCGGGATCTGTTCCTCTAAGTCCTTACGTTCCGCATCAAAATCCTCACGAAACAGGATTTTCTTGTCGGCAAATACCAGCGGCGCCGACTCGGAAGTATCGCAGGCCCAACCGGGTTGCGGTTTTAATAGCTCGGCTTGAAATTGCTCTTCCCGATACGGGTAAAACGGCATGGTGCGGCAGCGCGAGGGTTTATCGGGGTGAATGCCGCACAGATTATCGGCCGCCAGCGCCGGACACGGAAACGACGGCGGAATATAGGCGGTGGGCACTATCAATGCCGCCAATTCTTTCCGGTTGGCTAGTTTTATCGTGGCGCCCCGCTGGTGACATATAGCCATTCGCCATTTCCGTGGCGTTGCGGATTTCCAGGCTGCGCCACTCGCATTCCTCAGCCATCCGCTCGGCTTCAGCCCGATTAAAATCCTCTTTGATTTCCGGCGCATGGGTGCGTTCGACATGGTCCAGCTTGCGTTGTACGAAAGCCGTGTAACGCGAACGCATCAAAGCTTCGGTGGTGGGCGCCGGCGCACCGTCGATAATCGGGCCGCAGCATTCGGCATAATCCAGTTTGGAGCCGCCAGGGCAAAGCGTCATAGTTCATCTCCGGTTAGGTTGCGAAAAATTGAGGTCGATCTTTCAATGGTAAGCGACAGCCGGCTTCGGCTCAGGGCAAGCACTGGAAATTGTCGCCATGCATCGACACCACTTTCGGTAGCTCGTTTCAACGATAAAAACGTTCCAGTTGTCGAATATGCCCGGCGCCGAACGACTACTCAGTGCGAACATTATTTTTAACCCAGGAGTTGACCATGAAATACCTATGCCTGATTTGCGCCGAAACCGTGATGGAGGGAATGTCGAATGACGCGGCAGCCAAACACTTTGACGAATACGCCGAATTTACCCAAGCTATCCGCAACAGCGGCCATTACCTGAGCTGCAATCGGCTGCTGCCGGCCAATGCGGCCATCACGCTGCGGGTGCGCGGCGGTAAAGTCAGCATCACCGACGGCCCGTTCGCGGAAACCAAGGAACAACTCGGCGGCTATTATCTGATCGAGGCTAGCGATTTAAACGAGGCTATCCAGGTGGCCGCGCGGATTCCCGGCGCCAAGCTAGGCTGTGTGGAAGTGCGGCCGATAGCCGAAGACCGGCAAACGCTGCAAGCGTTGGGTTTTTTGGAACCGGACAATTTGCGCTAGCCGGCAAGTTTGCCAACTAGTGGAAAAAAATTTCTGCAGCTTGTCGATTTCGGGATTCGCGGTTCGACAACAGATGTAAGCAATCTTTTTTCCACGACAAACCTTAAACCAGGAGCACAGCCATGAACAACATCAAACCTATCCCCGACGGTCACCACACCTTAACTCCTTACCTAGTGGTGCGCGGCGCGGCGGCGGCATTGGAATTTTATGCAAAAGCCTTTGCCGCCACCGAGCTAATGCGCCTCAACGCGCCCGGCGGACTTATCGCCCACGCCGAATTTAAAATCGGCGATTCGCACTTCATGCTGGCCGACGAGAATCCGAATTGCAGCGATATTTCGCCGCAGGCACTGGGCGGTACGCCGGTGAAACTGCACCTTTATGTCAATGATAGCGATGCGGTGTTCGCCGCTGCCATACAAGCCGGTGCGGCGGAAATCATGCCGCCCACCAACCAGTTCTGGGGCGACCGAATGGGCGCAGTGACCGACCCGTTCGGCCATAAATGGCTGATTGCCACGCACATCGAAGACGTCGATCCGAGCGAATTTCAGGGCAGAATGGAGGCTTTCTTCGCCGCTCAGGCAACAGCCGGTAAACCTTAACGCGGCCGATTTCGGCATCCTCGCACCTTCAAAGAGAGCAATATGAACACGCAAATATTCATCAATCTGCCGGTAAAAAACCTCGATCAATCCGTGGGGTTTTTTACCGCGCTGGGCTACACCTTCAACCCGCAATTTACCGATGAGACCGCGACCTGCATGATCGTCAGCGAGAACATCTTCGTCATGCTGTTGACGGAAGACAAGTTCCGCACCTTCACACCTAACGCCATTTGCGACGCCACGAAAAGCACTGAGGTGTTGATTTGCTTGTCCTGCCAAAGTCGCGAGGCGGTGGACGACATGGTAAGTAAGGCGTTTGCAGCCGGCGGCAGCACCTATAACCAGCCGCAAGACCACGGTTTTATGTATGCGCACGGCTTTCAGGATTTGGATGGCCATATCTGGGAACTGGTCTACATGGCACCGGATGCGGTATCCCAGTACTAGCGGAGAAAGCGATGAAATATATGCTACTGATTTATCTCGAAGAACACAGCCTGGAGGAAGCCGACCGGCAGGCTTGTTATGCCGAATCCACCCAGCTCGCACACAAGCTCAAAGCTAACGGCCAATACCTGGCCGCCAGCCCCCTGCAGCCCACAGCCATGGCTACCAGCGTGCGGGTGCGCGACGGCAAACGCTTTATCACCGACGGCCCGTTTGCGGAAACCCGGGAACAACTGGGCGGCTACTATCTGGTCGACGTCCCGGATCTGGACGCGGCTCTCGCTATCGCCGAACAGATTCCGATGGCACGCAAAGGTACCGTCGAAGTGCGGCCGCTGATCGAGATTCCGGGTTTGCCCGGCGATTGAACTTACCATGCTTTAGGAGCTGACCATGATCAAAACCATCCTTATCGTTCTCGTTATCATAGTCGTCACGCTGCTGATCTATGCGGCAAGCAAACCCGATACCTTCCGCGTACAACGCTCCATCACCATCAAAGCGGCCCCGGATAAGATTTTTCCGTTGATCAGCGATTTGCACAATATGCAAACCTGGTCGGCTTGGGAGAAAGTCGATCCGGGCATGAAGCGCTCATACAGCGGCGCAGCCAGCGGTCCCGGCGCGGTCTACGAATGGGAAGGCAACAAGGAGATAGGCCAGGGTCGCATGGAGATTCTGGAAACCAATCCACCGGTAAAGCTGATGCTGCGGCTGACTTTCATTAAGCCATTTCCAGCCGAGAACAGCGTGGAATTTACGCTGCAAGCTGAAGGCAGTGTTACTCATGTCACTCAGGCGATATACGGCCCCAGCCCCTTCCTCTCTAAAGTGATGAGCCTGGTGTTCAGCATGGACAAAATGATAGGCGGCAAATTCGAGGAAGGTTTAGCTAAGCTAAAGACCATCGCCGAAAAGTAACTGTCTATTTCAATTGCATAGGAAAAGCCATGAATCCAACTGAACAAACAGCTGAATCGCGTGAATTAATGCTGACGCGCCTGATCGATGCGCCACCCGAGAAACTCTATAAAGCCTGGACCGAACCGGCGCTGCTCAAGCAGTGGTTTTGTCCGAAGCCTTGGACGATGGCATCTGCCGAACTCGATGTCAGAGCCGGTGGCACCAGCATCATCGTGATGCGCAGCCCGGACGGCCAGGAGTTTCCAAACCAAGGAATCTATCTTGAAGTCGTGCCAAACGAGCGTTTGGTGTTTACCGATGCCTACACATGTACCTGGGAACCGTCTGAAAAACCGTTTATGTCCGGCATTGTCACGTTTGCACCTGAAGCCGGCAAAACCCGCTACACCGCTCGCGTTTTGCATTGGAGCGCGGCAGACCGGAAAACCCACGAAGAAATGGGCTTTCACGAAGGCTGGGGCAAGGCCACCGACCAACTGGCCGAGCTGGTAGCCGGCTTGTAAGCCGGGAATCCGGTCATCACTTTTTATCACTTACCGAGTAAACAGCATGCCGAAAATCACTCCGTTTTTATGGTTCGACAACCAAGCCGAAGAGGCGATGAATTTTTACCTGTCTATCTTTAAAGACTCCAAAGTCTTGAGTGTCAACCGCTACGGCGACGCCGGACCGGGACCGAAAGGCAGCGTGATGACTGCCAATTTCGAGCTGGACGGACAAGTATTTACCGCGCTCAACGGCGGCCCGACGTACCCGATGCAACCGTTTTCCCCAGCAATTTCGTTTGTCGTACACTGCGAAACTCAAGCAGAAGTGGACCACTATTGGGAAAAACTATCCGCGGGCGGCAAGCAGAATCAATGCGCCTGGCTGGAAGACAAATTTGGCGTTACTTGGCAGATCGTGCCGAATGTGCTGCTTGAATTGATCAGCGATCCCGACCCGGTAAAAGCCGGACGGGTGATGCAGGCCATGCTGAAAATAACCAAAATAGACATAGACACCTTAAAACTAGCCTACGCACAATCCTGATGAAACCGCTATTCGCCACTCTACTGTTACTACTTGCCGGCCGGGTTAACGCCATCGAATGGGTGGATAGTCCTGCGCTCGCCACACTGTTCAGCGAAGCCGGCGTGCATGGCACTTTCGTAGCCTACGATGTCGATGCGGATAGGCTAATCGGCCACGACCGACTTCGCGCGGAAACCCGCTTCATCCCGGCCTCGACGTTCAAGATTGCCAATAGTTTGATCGGCTTGTCGGTAGGCGCGGTCAGTAGCGTAGACGAACCGTTGCCATACGGCGGCCAAGCACAAATGATCAAAGACTGGGAACGGGATATGGGCTTGCGCGAGGCTATCAAACTATCCAACGTGCCGATTTATCAAGCACTGGCGCGGCGCATCGGCCACGAGCGGATGCGCGAGGGAGTTGCCAACCTGGGCTACGGTAACGCCGATATAGGGGATAAAGTCGATCGGTTTTGGCTGGATGGTCCGCTGCAAATCAGCGCGGTGGAACAGACAGCATTTTTGGCCCGCTTGGCGCGGGATCAATTACCGCTCTCTGCCGATGTTCAGGCCAAAGTCCGGGAAATCGCCATGCTCGAACAAAGCGGCGAACGGGTTTTATACGGCAAAACCGGCTGGTTAAACGCGCCCAACCCCGGTATCGGCTGGTGGGTGGGCTGGGTTTCGAATGGGCAACACCTGTATAGTTTTGCTTTGAACATCGATATTACCCAAGCTGCGGATGCGCCCAAGCGCGTCGAACTTGGCAAGGCCTGCCTTAAGGCCTTAGGGATATTCTAAGCTCAACGGATTAGCTGGCTCGCAAGGCCAGTGCCGTTTTTGCTAGACGTTCCCCCAGCACCCAGCACAAGCGTTTTTCGTGCTCGGTGAGTTCAGCATCGGTGTCGGCGACATGGCTGGGTCCGTAAGGCGTGCCGCCGCTGACCGTCTCGCGCAGGGCGATTTCGTTGCAAGGCAGGCTCATCAACAACATACCATGATGCATCAAGGGCAGCATCATCGATAACAGCGTGGTTTCCTGGCCGCCGTGCATGCTGCCGGTGGACGTAAATACGCCGGCCGGTTTGCCGGACAACGCACCGGAAAACCACAACGCGGTGGTGCCATCCAGAAAATGCTTTAACGAGGCGGCCATATTGCCGAAATGCGTAGGGCTACCCAGCGCCAAGCCGTCACAGGTTTCCAGGTCTTGCAAGCTTGCATAAGGTGCGCCGGCATCCGGGATGCTGTCGGCGATTTTCTCGCACACCGCGGATACTTCCGGCACAGTGCGTAACACCGCTTCCGCTCCGGTTACCGATTCCACGCCCCGGCCGATCTGCTGGGCCATGCGCGCGGTACTGCCGTCGCGGCTGTAATACAGGATCAGGATTTTCGCCATCAGAGTATGGCCAATACGTTTTCCGGCGGCCGGCCGATGGCGGCTTTACCGTCTTTCAACACGATGGGCCGTTCGATCAATTTGGGAATTCTGATCATCGCTTCGATCAAGTCCGCATCGCTTAAAGATTTATCGTCCAGGCCGTTGTCTTTGTATTCCGGTTCTTTGGTGCGCATTAAGTCGCGCGGCTTGATGTTGAGCTTGGTCAGAATGTCCTGCAGTTCAGCGGCGGTAGGCGGGGAT
Organism: Methylomonas sp. PHL2-19; assembly: GCF_059331595.1. Lineage (NCBI taxonomy): Bacteria > Pseudomonadati > Pseudomonadota > Gammaproteobacteria > Methylococcales > Methylococcaceae > Methylomonas > Methylomonas sp. PHL2-19. The sequence goes on along the minus strand of NZ_CP196839.1, from coordinate 621,327 downwards.
TTAAGATATTCGACAATGTCCGGCGTGACGCCTTGCGCTTCCAATAGTTTCAAAGTGTCGCGGGATTTGCCGCAACGCGGGTTGTGGTAGATTCTGACGCTCATGGTTTGCACCTTAATCATGACGGGTTGCGGCTATAATAGCACCCTTCGAATCACGGATAAGCCCCCAAAGCCATGCAATTACCCAACTATTCAACCGCCCGCGTGCTGGTGGTCGGCGACCTGATGCTGGACCGTTACTGGCACGGCGCCACTTCACGGATTTCCCCGGAAGCGCCGGTGCCGGTGGTGCACGTCAAACAAGACGAACAACGGGCGGGCGGCGCCGGTAACGTGGCTTTGAATATCGCCGCACTGGGTGCAAAAGTATCGCTGCTGGGTTTTACCGGCGAAGACGAAGCGGCGACGGCGTTGAAAGCTTTGCTGCAACAGGCCAAGGTTTTATGCCTGTTTCAAGCGGTGCCGGGTTATCCGACGATTACTAAATTGCGGGTGATGAGCCGGCACCAGCAGTTGATCCGGCTGGATTTTGAAGACGGTTTTAACAATGTCGATAGCGATGCGTTACTGCATCTATACCATGCCGAATTGATGCAATCGCAAGTCATTGTGCTATCCGATTACGGTAAAGGCACCTTGAGCCAGGTGCAGCAATTCATCCGCTTGGCCAAACAACTGAACAAGCCGGTGCTGGTCGATCCGAAAGGCAGCGATTTTTCGATTTACCGGCAAGCCACGCTGATTACGCCCAACCTCAGCGAATTTGAGGCAGTAGTGGGCCGCTGTGCCGATCAACAGAAAATCGTCGAACGCGGCATGAATTTGCTGAACGAGCTAGAACTTCAAGCCTTGCTGGTCACCCGTGGCGAAAACGGCATGACCCTGCTCAGCAAGAATGAAGAACCCTTACATCTACCAACGCATGCCCGCGAGGTTTTCGATGTCACCGGCGCCGGCGATACGGTGATCTCCGTACTAGCCGCCAGTCTGGCCGCGAAAAAGTCGCTGGCCGAAGCCACGCAACTCGCCAATATCGGTGCCGGCATCGTGGTCGGCAAAATGGGTACCGCCACCGTCAACACCGACGAACTGGCTAACGCCTTACAAGGCCCACGCGCCCATCACAAAGGCGTCTGCAGCCTACCTGACCTGCTGGCTGAGCGCGCCGCCGCCAAACAAAACGGCGAAAAAATCGTCGCCACCAACGGCTGCTTCGACATCCTGCATCCCGGCCACGTCCGCTATCTACAACAGGCCAAAACCCTGGGCGACCGCTTGGTGGTATTGGTCAACAGTGACGCCTCGGTGCAACGGCTGAAAGGCCCGGAGCGCCCGGTCAACAAACTGGATCATCGTATGGAAATGCTGGCCGCACTGGAATGCGTTGATTGGGTGGTGGAATTTGAGCAAGACACCCCGAAAGAAGTCATCGACCAATTACTGCCGGACATTCTGGTCAAAGGCGGCGACTATACGGACATAACCAGCATCGCCGGCCACGAAAGCGTGCTGGCCAACGGCGGCGAAGCGAAGATTTTGTCGTTTATCGAGGGGCATTCGACGACTTCGATTATTCAGACGATTAGAGATAAAACTGGCAACTAGGCCATGTCGTCAATACAATGTATGTATAAGACTGGCGTTCTATGATGTCATGTGGGCAAGAGAAAAATGAATTGCTCAAACAAAGTCGAGGCATCGGCTTTGAGGAGATTATCGCGGCAATCAATGCAGGAAAAATACTCGATGTATTTGAGCATCCCGATCAAATACGCTATCCGCAACAAAAAATTTATGTCGTTGAAGCGCTTGATTATGTGTATTTGGTGCCATTTTTGCGGAACGAAGACGGCATCTTTCTTAAAACCATCATTCCAAGTCGCAAAGCCAAAAAACGTTACAAAGGGTAAAGCCATGTTCGATGATGAAGAGATGTCGATATTAAACGCATTGGAAAATGACCAACTGGTACGTAGCATCAATGCCGATGAAGAAATTGCTTTGGCAAAACAGGCCGCTAAAGAATATCTATCAAAATCAAAAAACGTCACTATTCGCCTTAGTTTGGGCGATGTGACATTAATTAAAAACCGGGCTCAAGATGTTGGTATCCCGTATCAAACGCTAATTTCTTCGCTGGTACATCAATATGCGACGGGCAAAATACGATTGGAAACTTAAGAAGTGTCGCGACATCAATAAATCATGTGCTGAAGACAACTCATGAAAACTGACGCCGAAATCATCCATAGCGGATTCGAATCGATTTTTTCAACCTTGGGCATGGTTGATGCCGAGAGGTTTATCATGCTGATTAAGCGTGACAAATTCGATTACACACAGTGGCAAAAGCAGCTCTGGCCGAATATGAGTCTGTAGAATCTTTATCTGCCCTAGCTCAGCCGGATTGGGAACAATCTTCCTGAATTTGCCGCGAACTTAAATAACAGACAATCGCTCTCCCAAAAGAATTGCTTTTCGAATGATTAACCTAAAAGACCGCCTCCACCAATACTGGCTACTGGCCCGCTTTGATAAACCCATCGGCATTTTCATTTTGCTGTGGCCGACATTATGGGCCTTGTGGATTGCCGGTGACGGTAGACCGGACAATTTGGTGCTGACCGTGTTCATTGCGGGCGTGGTGCTGATGCGCGCTGCGGGTTGCGTGATTAACGATTACGCCGACAAGGATTTCGATCCGCATGTTGATCGCTGCAAACTAAGGCCTATCGCGGCCGGCAAAGTCAGCCCTAAGGAAGCGTTGATTGTATTTGCGGTGCTGTGTCTCACTGCCTTTGGTTTGGTGTTGCTGCTGAATGGGTACACCATCGGTTTGTCCTTCATCGGCGCGTTTCTGGCGGCCAGTTATCCGTTCATGAAGCGCTTTACCCATTTGCCGCAGGCTTATCTGGGCGCGGCGTTTGGGTTTGCTGTGCCGATGGCGTTTGCCGCGCAAACCAACGAAATCCCCTTGGTAGGCTGGATTCTGTATCTAGCGGTGCTGCTGTGGGCGCTGGTCTACGACACGATGTATGCGATGGTGGACATCGACGATGATTTGAAAATCGGCGTGAAATCCACGGCCATTTTGTTCGGTAAGCGGGTGCGGGAAATAACCGGCGGACTGCAAATCGTCATCCTAGTGTTGTTGATGACAGTCGGCCTGATGAAGCAATTGAGTTGGCCATATTACGCCGGTTTAACCGTGGCAGCCGGTCTGTCAATTTATCAGCAAACGCTGATTTTTCATTTCGACAAACCCAAGTGTTTCAAGGCTTTTTTGAATAACAACTGGTTCGGTCTGGCGGTATTTGTGGGGATTGTGTTGGCTTATTGGCAATAGCGAATCGAGGCGCTTAGGGTTGGAAAATCTCCCCAGCCCCGTTTTTTAAAGAGGTTTTTGGAGCCCCTAAAACTCAACTTAAGCCCATACTCATCTACCCGGCCTTTGTAGAACGAATTTTCAACCTTACCCAATTGATTTTAGGATTTGCGATGAACTATCAGGAGATGCTAGCCGTGGCGTTTGCCGAAGCAAAAGCCGGTTTTGACGAAGGCGGCGTGCCGGTCGGCGCGGCCTTGTTCGATGCTGATGGCAGCTTGCTGGGCCGGGGCCGCAACCGCCGCGTGCAAGATAACGATCCGTCTGTGCACGGCGAAACCGATGCCTTCCGCAATGCCGGCCGGCAGACCAGTTACCGCGACAAAATTTTGGTCACCACCTTGGCACCGTGCTGGTATTGCTCGGGATTGATTCGGCAATTCAATATCGGCACGGTGGTTGTCGGCGAATCGAGCAACTTTTCCGGGCATCTGGACTGGCTAAAAGAAGCCGGCGTCAAGATTGTGGAATTGAACGACCCCGTCTGCATCGAGTTAATGAGCCGTTTTATTGCTCAATCGCCAAAGATTTGGTTTGAAGACATCGGTGAGGACTGTTGTTAAACCAAGATTTGCCGCTGATTCTATCCGTTGAATAGCACAGCCGTAGAACCCAACTAAAAATCCATTACAAAATGGCATTGCTCTATACGGTTAATTATTATAAAACGGCGAGAATGATTCGCTGATACCTAAAGGCGTTCTTCGCTGTCAAACCTTCGAGAGTGGAACAGGGCTTCTCATTTCCCTGGGTTCACACATTCTCTGGGACGACGAATCCGATTTAATAAATTCTCGATCCATAATCTGCAAAGGAGTTTTCGTTTATGAGTCTGTCCTTAGTCATCGGTAACAAAAATTACTCATCTTGGTCGTTACGGCCTTGGTTGTTTTTGAAATATCACGACATCGACTTCACGGAAATCCGCATCCCGCTGTATCGAGAGGATTCGAAAGACAAGCTGCTGCAATACTCGCCGACCGGTAAAGTACCGGTTTTGCTGGATGGTGAGCTTAAGGTTTGGGATTCGCTGGCAATATTGGAATATCTGGCGGAACGCTTTCCGCAAACCCAAGGCTGGCCGGAGGATTTTGCCGAACGCGCTGCGGCCCGCTCCTTAGCTGCCGAAATGCATTCCGGATTTACGGCGCTGCGTACCTATTGCGGGATGAATTGCAAGCGGACTCCCTCAGCCAAACCCTTGCCGGAAGCGGTGCATCCGGACATCGAACGTATCGGTGAAATTTGGCAACACTACCGGCAACTGCACCGCCACGACGGTCCGTGGTTATTTGGGCGTTTTACGATAGTCGATGCGATGTTCGCCCCCGTCGCCTTGCGATTTCACAGCTATCAACTGGCAACCAATAAAGAGGCGCAGGCCTATGTGGACTCAGTGCTGGCTTGCCCGGCTGTAAGCGCCTGGATGGAAGCCGGCAAGTTGGAAAGCGAGGTAATCACCGCGTTTGAATAAGCGGTTTACAACGTTGCTTATCACCAAAATAAAATGGTCGCTGCTTTACTGAAATGATCGATATTTTCAAAACTGAGTTTTGCCGATGTGCCAGTGCAGATGTAAAAGGCAACTGGAAAGATCAACTCAGTGACCAGCCATTAATCGGTCGTTCCCGTAATGCTTTTCTCCAGTTCATACCGGGGCATTCGAAACCTGAATTTCACCCACCCGAAAACACCGGTTTCTAAACCTTAAAAATTAAACCGCGATTCTGAACCAAGCTGCATATAAAGCCGGCAAAAACAGTAGTGTCAACGCAGTCGCGACGGTCAAACCTCCCATAATCGCCACCGCCATCGGGCCGAAAAAGGCGCTGTGGGTGAGGGGAATCATGGCCAATATTGCCGCCGCCGCCGTTAATACGATGGGGCGAAACCGGCGCACCGTCGAATCGACAATCGCATCAAAATCCGAACGCCCGGCCTGCTTATCCTGATCGATTTGATCGACCAGGATTACGGAGTTGCGCATGATCATGCCGGAAAGTGCGATGGTACCCAACATCGCCACAAAACCGAACGGTTGTTGAAAAATCAACAAAAACAAGGTCACGCCGATTAGTCCGAGCGGCGCTGTTAATAACACCAAGGCCATCCGCGAAAAGCTTTGCAACTGGATCATCAGCACAGTCAAGACCGTCAGAAAGAACAAAGGCATACCGGCCGCGACCGAATCGCCGCCTTTGGCCGACTCTTCCACCGCGCCGCCGGTCTCCAGGCGGTAGCCGGGCGGTAATTGCCGCTTTATGTCGACCAGTTGTTCTTCTATTTGAGCCGAAACCATCGGCGCCTGCATATTGCCATACAAATTCGCGCGCACCGTGACGGTAGGAATGCGATTACGCCGCCAAATCAAACCTTCCTCAAAACCGTATTCCAGTTCCGCGACTTGCGACAGGGGCACACTGCGTCCGCCGGGGATCGGTATCATCAAATTTTGCAGACGCGATAAATGCTTACGTTCGATTTCGGCGCCTCGCACCAATAAGTCGATGCGCTCGATGCCTTCACGAAATTCGGTCACATACAAGCCTTGTAGCGCACCGTTGACAATATTGGCAATATCACTGGAGCTAATCCCCAGCAGTCTGGCTTTCGATTGGTCAACATTCACGCGCACGACTTTCACCGGTTCTTCCCAATCCAACTGCACGTTGGACGGATAAGGGTTGGCGCGCATCACATCCGCCACCTGGCGAGCAATCGTGCGTAGCGTTGATAAATCCGGCCCGGAGACTCTGAATTGCACGGGAAAACCTACCGGCGGGCCGTTCTCCAAACGTAATACGCTGCCGCGCATATCCGGAAAATCCTGTTCAAACAAATGGATGAGTTTATCGCGCAGTTGTTCTCGTTCCGCTGGACCATTGGTCAACACCACAAACTGCGCAAAGCTGCGTTGCGGTAATTGCTGATCCAAAGGTAAATAAAAACGCGGACTGCCGTTGCCGACATAAGCCACGTAATTATCAATGCCGCTTTGCTCATCCAACCAGGCCTCCATTTTTTTCACATCGGCTTCGGTGGCGGCATACGACACACCCTCAGCCAAACGCAAATCGACGATTAACTCCGGCCGAGTGGAATCCGGAAAAAACTGTTGCTGGACAAACTTAAAACCGAAGATCGCGGTAATAAACATGGCAATGGTTAAAACAATCACCAGCCAACGGTGGATAACGCAAGCAGCCACCAGTTTTCGGAAGCGCAGATAAAACGGCGTTTGATAAAGCTCGTGGGCGTGGTTCTTGGGCTGTTCGGCATGTGGTTTGTTCCGCAATTTGGCCCAAATCCGCGCCCAGCTCGACGCTTGCTCTTGTCCCTTGCTCAAGTCAGGCAATAAGCGATGGCCCAAATACGGTACAAAAACTACCGCCGCGAACCAGGAGACCAACAAGGCGATAACCACCACTTGAAAAATCGAGCGGGTGTATTCGCCGGTAGAAGACGCCGCCGTGGCAATCGGCAAAAAGCCGGCAGCGGTTACCAATGTGCCGCTCAGCATCGGCATCGCGGTGGATGTATAGGCAAATGCGGCAGCACGGGTTCTATCCCAACCCTGTTCCATCTTAGACGCCATCATTTCCACGGCGATAATCGCATCGTCCACCAACAAGCCCAAAGCCAAAATCAACGCACCCAGAGAAATTTTGTGCAAGCCAACGCCAAACAGATGCATCAGCCAGAAGGTGACCGCCAACACCACCGGAATCGTGATAGCCACCACGATGCCGGTGCGTAAACCCAAAGACAGCAGGCTAACGCCCAGCACTATGACGACCGCTTCGGTCAGCGATTTGGCAAACTCGTTAACCGAGCGCTGCACCGCTTTCGGCTGCGAAGACACCGTATGCAATTCCAAACCCACCGGCAATTGGGCTTGGGTAGTGTTTACGGCCTGGTCCAAATCGCGGCCCAGCTTGATGATATCGCCGCCGGCGCGCATCGCCACGCCGATCAACAGCGCGTCATGACCTTGATAACGCACCCGGTCCTTGGGGGGATCTTCAAAGCCGCGGCTGACTTTGGCGACATCGCCCAACCGAAATTCGTTGTTATTGGCGCGAAAACGTACATCCCGCAGCTCTTCCAATCTATCGTAACGACCGGTTACCGCAATCCGAATATGCTCGTTTTCAGAATCGAAACTACCGCTGCCCGTCACCAGATTTTGCGCTTGCAAGGTGCGGAGCAAGGTGGCAACGTCGATGCCGATGGTCGCTAATTTGGCATTGGACAATTCGACGTAAATGCGTTGTTTCTGCTCGCCGAAAAAGTCAACCTTGGCAACATCGTTCACTCTGAGCAGTTCGGCGCGTAACGTTTCCGCGTGACGCTTCAGTTCCGCATAGTCGTAGCCGTCGCCGGTCAAGGCATACAAGTTTCCGTATACATCCCCAAACTCGTCGTTGAATGTCGGCCCTTCAACACCAGCCGGCAGGGTGTAAGCAATATCGCCGATTTTTTTACGAACTTGATAAAAAATGTCCGGGACTTGCGCCGCGGGTGTGGAGTCCTTGGCCGACAGAAAAATTAAGGATTCGCCCGGTCTGGAATAGCTGCGTAAATTATCCAGCCAGGGTACTTCCTGGAGCTTTTTCTCCAGTTTATCGGTGACTTGTTGTTCCACTTCCTGCGCGCTGGCACCGGGCCAACCGGTATGGATAACCATCACTTTGAAAGTGAACGGCGGATCTTCAGACTGGCCCAGCCTGGTATAAGAAAGCATGCCCACCAAGGTCAGCATCAACACGGCATATAACACCAATGCCGGGTGCCGCAAAGCCCACTCGGAGAGATTGAAGCCCGATTTCATGGTTGGCTCCGCAGCGGCGTTGCCCTAACTTTCTGGCCGGGTATCAAAGTTTGCACCCCCGCCACTACTACTTGTTCGCCTTTTTGGATACCGCCGGCAATCAACACGCCATCTTCGCGAAACGCGCCGGCCTGAACGGTTCTAGGCTGAACTTCACCGTTCGCCGGATTCACCACCCAGACGACGGATTGACCGTCACGCTGAGTAAGCGCTGTGGTGGGTAATAAAAAATCCTTGGTGTCCTGATGATAAAAGCGAACGCCGGCCGTCATGCCCAAACGCACCGAATCGTCGGCATCCAGCAAAACCACACGTACTTGAAAAGTACGTGTGAGATTATCAGCAGCCGGTGCCACTTCCCGAACCTTACCTTTGTATACAGTGGTGGGGTTGGCCCACAATCTGATTTCCGCCGGCACATCGACAGCGATGCCCAGCATGCGCGACTCGGGAACGGCTATTTCGACTTCTTTATTTTCCGGCACGGCAATACGAACAATAGGCTCGCCGGCGGCAACCACTTGGCCCGGTTCGGCCTGAATGCGGGTAACCACGCCATCCCGCTCCGCCAGTAACTGCGTGTAGCGCGACTGATTGCCGGTTACCGCCGCTTGCGCGCGGGTTTGCTTTACCCTGGCCGCCGCCGCCTTGAATTGCGCTTCCTGAATATCCAAAGCCTGGTTGGAAATGAATTTGCTGGCGTGTAATTGGCGTTGTCTGTCCAGCTCTGCTTGAGCCAAAGCCAAATCGGCTTCCGCCGCCCGGACTTCCGCCTGCGCCGCTTGGGTAGATAAACCGGTATCCATACTATCCAGTTTGGCCAACAGCTGACCTTTCGTCACCACTGCGCCTGTATCGACATTGCGTTCGATAATTTTGCCGTTGATGCGAAAACCTTGAGCACTTTCGTAGCGGGAGCGAATTTCGCCTATCAATATAATAGGGGCGGCTGCAGTTTGTTCGCCTACTGTCACCACTAAAGCCGGTCTGGGCGCTGATGCCGTGGGCGCTGGTTTTTCGCAAGCGGCCAGCAATAGCGGCAACGTAAACAACAAATATTTCATTTTATCCCCTAAAAAATGGCACTAGCTGCATCCAGAGTTATTTATGCCATGGCCTTGCGGATTAACTCCAGCGGCACCAGCGAAATCAATGCTCTAAACAACAAGGCGTTGTGATTGTTGACTAGGCCGTAACATTCGTAATCCAAGGGTGTGGCGTTCAAATCGCCGAAATCGTGCGCGGCACAATCTGCCGCGGGTTTGATTAAAATATGCACCGCGTCGTTACTTTTAAGCTGCAACAAACAGCGCCTGTCGATAGAAATTTTGTGCGAAGTATAGACCATGGGATTGCGCTCGAAATCGTGCAGCCATTTCAAAGCTTTTTCCAGTAAGGCACTGGAGAGCAGTGCGCACGGAAACATCTCCGGGAAAATCACCTTATCCTGTAGCTCGTCGAAATACTGGGTTTGATCACGCAGCGATGCACACAAAAAATTCTTGGCATTGCTGGTCATCATGAACTTGCGTTTGAGAAAAAAACCATTGCTCAAAAAACAACGGTCAGGCTGGATTTTTAATTCGCCGACCCGAGACAAATCCGGCTGATCTAAAAACAGCGGTTCGGCGGTTTCTTTTTTATAGCCGGTCAAGGCCAGTTTGCCGTCGGCTTTGACGATAATCCGGTTGCTCAAGCTTGGCGACGGCTCGTTCTTAAATACCGAGTCTTTAATATCTACTTCAATCGCCTGGTTCGGCTTAATGGCATTGGCAAAGGCAAACTGGTAATTGCTGAAGTTCAAGCCATGTTCGGCCAGCAATTTTTCTTCGTTGTGTTGTCGACGATAGTCGGTAATTTTGCCTTCTATCAAGGACTCCAGCTGAAACCCCAAGGTAATCGGGCCATTAAACGGATTGCCGTTAATGTTCTGCCATTTCCGGCTATCGTGAAACAAATTGAAATCGTCAGTGGAATTGCGGGCGATGTCGATATGCAGCTGACTGAAAACGTCCGGATTGTTTTGATTCATTTGGGCGGCCTCCGCTGGGCTTTGGATATAAGGCGTTGCAACTCGCCGCATGCTACCACCTATCATCAGCATCACAAACTTGGCAAAGGCGGCATACTGCGATTGCAGCTTAGTCTAGCTGATCGTCGCTATCCAGGGCTTGCAGGCGGGCGCTTACCCATACCAGATCATTAGCGTATTGCGGAACATTGGGAAAAGCTTCAGCCAATTTCGCCGCTAACTCCATACTTTCCGTAAAACAGCCTCTTGCCTGGGACAACCGTCCGACAGCTTGCTCCACCCTGCCGACATTGTTTAGCGAAATACTCAAATCGCGCAGCGCTTGCGGACTGTCGCCCAGCGCCTCCCGCAGTTGCCGGCGCAAGCCCAGGCTTTCAGCATAGGCCGCCCGCGCCGCCTCCAGGCGGCCCAGGGCGTTATCCACATCGCCGATCTTGTTCAGCGACACACTCAAATCGCGTAGCGCTTGCGGACTGTCGCCCAGCGCCTCCCGCAATTGCCGGCTTAAAGCTAGGCTGTCGGCATAGGCCGCCCGCGCTTCTTCCAGACGGCCCAGGGCTTCATCCACCTCGCCGATCTTGACCAACGACACAAACAAATCGCGCAGCGTTTGCGGACTGTCGCCCAGCGCCTCCCGCAGTTGCCGGCATAAGCCCAGACCTTCGGTATAGGCCGCCCGCGCCTCTTCGAGGCGGCCCAGGGCTTCATCCACTTCGCCGATCTTGGTCAGCGACACAAACAAGTCGCGCAGCGCTTGCGGACTGTCGCCCAGCGCCTCTCGCAGTTGCCGGCATAAGCCCAGACTTTCGGTATAGGCCGCCCGCGCCTCTTCCAGGCGGCCCAGGGCTTCATCCACTTCGCCGATCTTGGTCAGCGACACAAACAAGTCGCGCAGCGCTTGCGGACTGTCGCCCAGCGCCTCTCGCAGTTGCCGGCATAAGCCCAGACTTTCGGTATAGGCCGCCCGCGCCTCTTCCACGCGGCCCAGGGCTTCATCCACATCGCCGATGTTGCTCAGCGTAATACTCAAGTCGCGCAGCGCTTGCGGACTGTCGCCCAGCGCCTCCCGCAGTTGCCGGCTCAAGCCCAAGCTTTCGGCATAGGCCGCCCGCGCCTCCTCCAGGCGGCCCAGGGCCTTATCCACATCGCCGATCTTGTCCAGCGAAATACTCAAATCGCGCAGCGCTTGCGGACTGTCGCCCAGCGCCTCCCGCAGTTGCCGGCGCAAGCCCAAGCTTTCGGCATAGGCCGTTCGCGCCTCTTCCATCCGGCCCAGGGCATTATCCACATCGCCGACGTTGACCAACGACACACTCAAATCGCGCAGCGTTTGCGGACTGTCGCCCAGCGCCTCCCGCAGTTGCCGGCGCAAGCCCAAGCTTTCGGCATAGGCCGCTCGCGCCTCTTCCATCCGGCCCAGGGCTTCATCCACATTGCCGATGTTGTTCAGCGAAATACTCAAGTCGCGCAACGCTTGCGGACTGTCGCCCAGCGCCTCCCGCAGTTGCCGGCACAAACCCACGCTCTCGACATAGGCCGCCCGCGCCTCGTCAAGCCGACCCAGGGCATTATCCACATTGCCGATCTTGTCCAGCGAAATACTCAAATCGCGCAACACTTGCGGACTGTCGCCCAGCGCCTCCCGCAGTTGTCGGCGCAAGCCCAAGCTTTCGGCATAGGCCGCCCGCGCCTGTTCCAGCCGGCCCAAAGCCTGGTCTATATCACCGGCATAATTCAAAATTATGCTGTAATTTCGCATGGCTTCGGGTGCTTCGGGCTTATTAGCCAACTGCCGCAACACCGGCGACATTTGCTCGACAACTTGTCTAGCAGCGACGTAATCCATTCTCTCAATAACCGCGTCTAAAGCGGCAAAAGCCACAACAGCCGACAGCCGTTGTTTGTCGGTAGTGTGTTCCCACAAGCGCCGCCATTCCAGTTCGGCTGCTGACAATTCCCGGCTGGCCGCCAAACTGACCGGAGCCGGTAAATTCTCTGACCGACTAGCCTGTACGATAGGCATAGGTGTCGGCAAATCGGCGGTATAACTGCGGATGCTCCAGAGATCCGGCAGCATGCTGGGCACATCGATACGAAACTCGGCGGGCAACAGCAATACCAGAGGGCATGCGACGTCGCGTTCCAGTAAAAAGCGCCGTTCGTTAAGGCGGGCCAGTAACTGCCACACCGCCCGGCGCTGGGTATCATCATCCAGCCTTAGCTCCAACCACAAGGGCGGGCGTTTGTCGCCCAGCGGCCGGGCAGCCAGTATCGCCGCCAAGGTGGCGTCCAGTTCTTCGGGCTGTTGCAAAACAAAGTACCGTAACGGCAGGGTATTGATACTCAGCAAGTCTTGCAGGCGCTGCTTCAAGGCCTGGACCGGTGCGGGATGCCGGCTGAACAACACTGCCAGCGTAAAGCCGCGTGCCCATTCCAGATGCGGACGCAGCTTACGCCAAATGCTGTCCAGCTCGGTTTGATAATCGGCGTCAGTCACCTTTGGAAACAATGTCGCGCAACAGCGGATGGACGTCAAACCAGTCGTCGCCGTTGCGGTAGTTGAGGATGTATTTGCCTTCGGTCAGACGGGCAAAGTCCGGCAGTTTGTCCAGGCTTTCCAATTGCCGGTCGTGCTTTTCCAACACCCGCGCCAACACCTGTTTGTCGTCGCGAGCCAGCGGCATATCGTTACGCAAGGCGCTTTCCGCGCTGGCTAACACCGCATCGGGTAACGGTAAAGATTCCTGATACAGCGCTTCGGTGATGCATAATCCCACCAAACGGAAAAAATCGCGCAAATCGCCACCGGAGTTGGCGGCCAGCCGTAATAGTTGTTGTCTATGAAAAAACTGGCTCCATTCCGGAAAGCGCCGTCCGACAATATCGACCATTGCATTCAGTCCGGTTTCGGAAGGTACCGGTGCTGCGCCATCTTGCGGACGGTTTTCGTAAACATGCACACTGGGCAACATATAAATTTTGCCGCCGGAATATAAAGCCGCCAGACTGCCGGCTAAGGCCGTCAAATACGGCGGAATGGTGCAAACCAAATACAGCGGCGGGAAACGCAATTTATCGGCATGCCCGGAAAAAATAGTCTCCACGCTCTTGAACACTTTGCCGATGTCTTCGCTGTCACCGACCCCACGCAAGCGTTCCACCGAATCCAACAGTAACACCACTTTTTTATCCGGCTGCCCGGCTTTCTGGCGGGCGACAGCGACAACGTTTTCGACGAATTTGCGCGCTTCCTGCACCAATCTGGCGACGTGACCACGTGTGCCTTCCTGGAGCTTTTTCTTGAAGGTGGGGTTTTCCCGCAACGACATTTTCAAACTGGCTTTGAGGTCTCCACCAGCTTCCAAACCAAGTTCCTCGATTTTCACTTCGCTTTGCAGAAAAGTCCAAACCCGTTCGAAAAAGCCAATGTTGGCTGGATCGTGGCCGTAACGTTCTTCGATTTTTTCCGATAAACCACCGAGCATGCTGATCAGAAAATCGGTGATTTCCACAGCCATGGTCAAATTCAGGTATTCGGCCATATCGACATAAAACACTTCGCAGCCCTGCTCGCGCAGCATTTCCGCCAGACGCATCAATTCGGTGGTTTTGCCGGTGCCACGGTTACCGGAAAATAAGTAAGTGCCGCCGCCTTCGTCGAAATCTATGCGATCAGCCAACACCCTAACCAGAGGCCTATCAGGCCCGTGTAAACCTGCCACATAAAGGTCTTCGCTAACGCCGTCCGCAATCAAGGGATGCTTGCCGAATACCACCGGTCGGGTGGCATCCAGTGCATTGAGGCAAGCTTTTATTTTGGGGCGTAATTCTGCCGGGTTGACCATGAGTATCTCTAGCCTGAGTCAGTAAACATTCCGCTTGTGGAAATTTTAGTCATGTTAGCACGCAACAAGGTTTTCTTGAGTCTACCCGGACATAGTGTCCGGGTAGGTGTATTTCAACGGGCGATGTTAAGAGATGGCGCTTGTAGTGCTACCCCTATCTATTGAGCTGTTGCGAGTATCGCCGGAAAAAAAGCCTGCCAAAAAACACGGTTTTTGTTGAAAACCTGTTGGTCGAACAGCTAGGAGGTTGTGGATAAGTTGTCTGTAAAAACCCGGATTCTAGTTATCCCCAGACTGTAAACAAGCTAAAATGCCGCTGTATAACAGCGTTAATTTTTAATAAGACTATGAATAAATTCATATAACCAGTGTTTTCCACAGATTTTTCCGCCTTAGTAGTAATAACAATCTAAAGATATATATAAAGTTATTATTACTACGATGATTAGACCTTAGTATTTCAGATCACGGAAACATCAATCCTCCGATGACATTTGTTCGGTCAGGCTTTTAGGCAGCTTCTTTTTAACCTTAACCCCCAATTCTTCAAATGCGCTGGCTTGACGGAGCAAATTGCCGCTTCCGCTACTTAATTTGTTGACGATGCCATCGTAGGTTTTTTGTACCGTGCTGAGTTGGTTGCCCAGTTTTTCAATGTCTTCGACAAAACCTCGGATCTTGTCATACAGACTGCCGGCCTTATCGGCGATCAAGCGGGCGTTTTCGTTTTGTTGTTCGTATCGCCAGATGTTTTGCACGGTGCGCAAAGTCGCCAACAAGGTAGTCGGGGTGACGACGACGATTTTGTGTTCGAAAGCATCGTTGAATAATTTTTCGTCGGCCTGAAAAGCGGCCATGAAGGCGGCTTCGATAGGCATGAACAGCAATACAAAATCCAGTGAACGTAAACCTTTCAAACTGGAATAGTCTTTATTGCTTAAACCTTTGATGTGGTTTCTGACCGCTTCGGTGTGTTGTTTCAAGGCTTCGATACGTTGGTTATCGTCTTCAGCGGAACAGTAACGCTCGTAAGCCACTAGCGAGACTTTGGAATCGATGATTACATCCTTGTTTTCCGGTAAGCGGACGATGACATCGGGCTTGAACAGCCGATTATCTTCATCACGAAACGCACCTTGGGTTTCGTATTCGATACCTTTGCGCAAGCCGGATTGTTCCAAGACTTTTTCCAGGATCATTTCGCCCCAGTTGCCTTGGGTTTTATGATCACCTTTCAAGGCCCTGGTTAAATTCAGCGCTTCTTGATTCATCTTGGCCGTATCGCGGCGTAGCGAGACGATTTCCTCGCGTAAGGAAATACGATCCTTGGTTTCGTTGTCGTAAACGCTTTCGACCCGGCTTTTGAATTCGCCGAGCTGTTGCTTAAGCGGTGCGACCAAACTTTCGATACTGACTTTATTGTGTTCGGCAAACTGCTTGCCGCGTTCTTCGAAAATCCTGTGGGCGAGATTCTCGAACTGCGTTTTCAATTGATTTTCGGCATCCTGTAGCAGACGGATTTTTTCGGCGTTGCTCTTATGCTGTTCTTGCTGACGCGCGTTGAGATCCGCGTTTTCGGTTTTCAACTCCAACAATTGTTGCTGTAGCAACTGCAACTCAGATTCTTTTTGCGCCAACAGCAAAACCCGCTCTTCGGCCACGGCCAATTTAACGGCTTGTTGTTGGACTTGCTGTTGCTGCTGCTCTAACTGACTTTGCAATTCGCGCTGCCGCTTATCGCTCAGCCAGGCGCAAGTCATGTAACCAAGCAAAGCCGCCAACGGTATTGCCGCCAGTGCCATCCCTATTCCTGTTTCCATCGAAATCCTCTTAATAAATCAAGCAGACGGTTTACCGCGGCTTGATCGACAAATCCCCAATCGTAAAACCAATGTCAAAGCCCTTGCCTTTACCCATTAACACCAGGGAAATTTCGCCACGGGTCAATACTTGCCTATCCACCGAGTTTTTAATCCCAAAGTGATTACCCAGCGAAATGTAATCGCCAAAAATTTCACTGATATATTTCACATCGGTGAAATGGCCTTCGCCTTCGATAACGGAATAACCAATCGTAAAGCCTATGCTTTTTGAGGACAGCTTGACCGCGGCCTTTTGGCCATTACGGCAGGTGATTTCGCCGGTGCCGTCGTATTGCTTATAAGCCAGCGAAAAGCCCTCCATCTTGTAGGTCATGCTGCAAGTACCCAGTTTCTTTTCGCCAAATTGCTCGTTAAAGTCAATCTCGGCCTGATTAGGCTGGCCGGTATCAGTGGCTTCCGGCACGGCCGGTGTTGCCGGTTCTGATGGCTTTGGAGACGGTGCGTCGGTTAGCGGATGGGTAACAAAATCGGCGTGGCTTATATTGGAAAACCCGACAAGTAGACAAGTGGCGTAAAGCAGTTTCCGACCAGAAATCTTACTCTGGGCTAAATTACTCAGGTTTAGGCGATACCTCTGCTTTTTGGGGCAGGGGGCTGGCAAGTACGTTGGCTGCTTATTCATCTATTTCGTCCAAATCAGTTAGACACGGAATATACGATTTGGCCAGAGAGAGCACAAATCGTTGGTTTTCAAAGCTGGGAAAGCGTGCTTTGAGTTATCAGGAGAGATTGTAGGCTTGGGATTAGCGGGTGGGAATGGCGAAAATCAAAATTGTACCGCTGAGCGATAGCGACGCTCAGTTACTGACTTTCAATGTTGGTCGTAATGTCCGCCGATAGCAAAAATATAAATGCAGTTGTCGTCGAACTTATAAATCAGCCGGTCTTTATGCGAAATTCGCCTGGACCAAAGTCCGGAAAGATTGTGACGCAAAGGTTCCGGTTTGCCCAAACCGGTTGCGGGATCGCCGCGCAGCATTTCCTTGAGCGGTTTGCACAGCGCTTTGTGTAAAACTTTGTCTTTGTCTCTAAGCTCTTCGTAAACCGCCCAAGTGTTACCTTCAAATGCCATCGATCTCATTGAATTGCTTTTCGCTTGGCCGGTAGCCTTGTTGTTGAGTATGTGTGGCGGCGGAAGCAGCGATTTGTGCCATCAGGTTGGCGTTTTGCAGCACATAAAGCGTTTCCTGCTCCCGTTCCCAATCGTCGGCGCTGATAACCACAAACGCTTCCCCAGCTCGGCGGGTGACTTTCAGCGGTTCGTGATTATCCACCACTTGCTCGACGTAGCTTTTTAAATTGTCCCGAAATTGGTTGACGCTGACGGTTTCCATAATGGCTTTCTCCTGTACGGAAGTTCCGTACCATTATAGGATGAAAGTCGTTATTGGGCTATGGTTATGAACGATGCTAGCCACTCTGCTATTCGCTATGTCAGAAAAAACAAGGTTTGGTAGGTGCGGTTAGCGGAGCGTAACCGCACAAAAATAATAGCTTTACATGCCTTCGGTTAGAACGATATTTCAGTGCTATCCCATTGAATTGACTTGATATACATAGCCTCAGAGCTTTCTAGTGCTATCTCAGTATACGGTAAGTGTAATTTTTGATTGTTGTCCAATGACCTAAAACAAAGCCAAGTTCCGTTATTGGTAACAGCTATGGAAATGCTTGGTAAAGGATCCTCTATACCTGAAGCATTCCTAACAAAGATTTTCGGTGAGAACGCCGCTCCATTGGGGCCGACAAATTTCGGCGGTACCACCCCATTTGGACCGAATACTGCGTCCGCAACCACATATGGCTCAGCTGGAAGCACGCAAACAGAATCATAATCGTTCGGGGTTCTTATATGTTCTGGGTTTTTGATTGACACCCGTGTGTTCGCGGGGATCTGAAGTGGCCCACTTACCACGCCATATTCAAACTCACGAGAGCAGCCAATAAGAGTTAAGGTAACAATTACAGCGAAATAGATGTAGGGATTATAGTGATACATAAGCCTAACAAGTAATTTAAAGGTTTTCATACATTACTCGGACACCACAATCTCACAACGCTTTAAACACCTCCGCCGCCGCCTGCAAATCCTCCTTGGTATGCGTCGGTCCGTGGTGCTATTAGCAGCGTGTATACCGCACGAACGATGTTAGGCTATTCAAGCCAAAAGCTTGGCAAGCAGCGGCATGACTTCGGCGGCAAATACCAAGCCGAGCATCCATTTGACGATCAATAAATCCGATTTGACCGGCGCTAGCTCGATTTGCAAATCCTTTTTGGTGAGCGGATCGGCTTCGGTTTGGGCGTCGCGAAAAGCTTCCGATACAGCCTCCGCCTGTTTTTCGTCAAAACCGGCTTCTTTCAACTTACGCGCAAATTTGTGAGTATCAAAAGTCACACTAGCCATTGCATATCCCCTTTCAATTTGCCTGTCAGTGTACCAGAATTCAATGAGTTTTCAGGGGTTTGAACATACGCTACATTCAATCCAACAAGCACTTAAACACCTCCGCCGCCGCATCTACCGTTGCCTGCAAATCTTCATCCGAATGCGCGGCAGAAACAAACCCAGCCTCGAATGCCGACGGTGCCAGATATACGCCTTTGTCCAACATGCCATGAAAAAAGCGTTTGAAACGATCAACATCGCAAGCCATCACCTGAGAAAAACGGTTGACCGATTTTTCATTGCTGAAGAATAAACCAAACATGCCACCGACTTGGTTGGTGGTAAAAGCAATACCGGCCTGATCGGCGGCAGTTTGGAGGCCAGCCAACAGTTTTGTGGTTTTGGCGGTCAAGGCCTCGTAGAAACCCGGCTGGTTGATCAGTTCCAGGGTTTTCAAACCAGCAGCCATCGCCACCGGGCAGCCGGACAAGGTGCCGGCTTGATAAACAGGACCCAGCGGCGCCAGATATTCCATGATTTTGCGGCTGCCTCCGAAAGCGCCGACCGGCAGGCCGCCGCCGATGATTTTACCCAGTGTGGTCAAATCCGGTTTAACGCCGTACAGGCCTTGCGCGCCTTGCAAACTGACACGGAAACCGGTCATTACTTCATCAAAAATCAACACGCTGCCGTATTGGTCGCAGACATCGCGGAGAGTTTGCAAGAAGCCTGGTTCCGGCGGAATACAGTTCATATTGCCGGCCACCGGTTCGACGATGATGCAGGCAATCTTGTCACCCAATTCAGCAAAGGTGCTGCGGACTGCATCGCTGTCGTTATAAGTCAGCGTTAGGGTATCGGCGGCCACCGAGGCTGGCACGCCAGGCGAACTGGGGACGCCGAAAGTCAAGGCGCCGGAACCGGCCTTGACCAATAGGGAATCGGAATGGCCGTGGTAGCAGCCTTCGAATTTAACGATCTTGTCACGGCCGGTATAACCGCGTGCCAGGCGCAATGCGCTCATGGTGGCTTCAGTGCCGGAGCTGACCATGCGGACCATTTCTATGGATGGCAGCAGTTCGCAGACTGTTTGCGCCATCAGCGTTTCTATCTCGGTGGGCGCACCGAAGCTCAAGCCTTTTTCGGCGCAGTGTTTAACTGCGTCGATCACGGCCGGATGCGCATGCCCCAAAATCATTGGTCCCCAGGAACCGACATAATCGACATAACGTTTGCCTTCGCTATCGTAAACGTAAGCGCCTGCTGCGCGGTCGAAATATACCGGCGTACCGCCGACACCACTGAAGGAACGCACCGGCGAGTTAACGCCACCGGGAATGTATTGTTTGGCTTGAGAAAATAATTCGGAAGATTGGGTCATTGGGGGAATGAAAGATTGGGTAAATCGGTAGGTTGGGTTTACCCTGAATAAGCTCGATAGAGGGTAACCCAACATTTAAGGCCGACGTGTTGGGTTACGGCTAACGCCTTTTATGCCCTTTCGGGCAAACCCAACCTACATCGTTATTGCGGTTTGCCAAACAAATGCGGGCCTTTGGGCTGCGGTTTGTTTTGCAAACAGAAATACGCCGCAGCATCGAATTTGATCTGCAAGGTGTGGGTGTCTTCGTGGTCTTCCAGGTATTTCTCGGCATCGATTTCCGACAGGTCTTTCATGATGTGTTCGGCAATGCAGTCGCAACTTTCTTGGAAGCGTTTTTCATCGACATCTTTGTTATTCGAGTTTTTCAGTTCCCGCGCGACGCATTTGGCTGAAAACTCTTTTTCGAATTGACGTTTCTCGGGTTCGGTCGCTTCGCCGCTATCCACGCGGTGGACAGCTTTTTTACTTGCAGACGGGGCACTGGCTTTGGGTGTTTCCGCTTCATCGCTGGAGCAGCCGGCAAGGGTCAACGCCGAAACAATCAGCGTGGCAAACAGATAAGACGTTTTTCTAGTTTTCATAAGTATTGTTAGTTCTATTAGTTAAGTAAATCTTGCAGCAATGTTGCCAAGGTTTTTTGTTGTTGATTTTGGGTTAAGCGGTTTGCGGTCACAATGCTTTTTAATTGCTGCAACGCCAGATTGAAATCGTCGTTAACGATCAAATAATCGTACTCCGGATAATGGCTCATTTCCGTCACCGCATCGCGCATGCGCCGGGCAATCACCTCCGGATTATCCTGGCCGCGGTTTTGCAAACGCTGGCTCAATACCTCGATAGACGGCGGCAAGATGAAGATCGACAGGCTTTCCGGCAACATCCTTCTGACCTGCTGAGCGCCTTGCCAATCAATTTCCAAGATCACATCCAGCCCTTTGGCCAGATTATCTTCCACGGTCTGTTGCGCGGTGCCATAAAAGTTGTCGAACACTTGCGCATGCTCTAAAAAAGCTTGCTGCTCGATCATGGCTTTAAAAGTCTCTACCGAGACGAAAAAATAATCGACACCATCCTGTTCGCCGCTGCGCATCGCCCGCGTCGTATGTGATACCGACACTGCCAGATCGTCCATCTCGGCAATCAGTTGTTTAACAAGACTGGTTTTGCCTGCCCCGGATGGTGCGGAAATAATATAAAGTTTGCCCGAAATCATGTGTGTTTATGAGGGTAATCCATGCGGCCGTCATTCTTTTCTGATAACGTCCATAGAGTCAAGCCCTAAGCGGTCACTGTGGTATCATGCAAGGCCTTTCTAAGCCCCTTCTTGAATGCCGATGAGTGTGATTTGGAACAACTGCCTGGCCAAGCTTGAACATGAAATTCCCAGTACCGATTTCAGCACCTGGATCAGGCCGCTGCAAGCTGTGGAAACCGACAGCCAGTTAAAATTGCTTGCTCCCAACCGGTTTATTATCGACCACATCAAACAACATTTTTTCGCGATCATCGAAGACGCCGTCAACGAGTTTTCCAATGCGACCTTGGCGGTACAGTTTGAAATCGGCAGTAAAAAATCGCCGGCCATCAAAGCACCGGCACTTAATAAAAGTCCGGCGCAAAAGAAGAATCAACCGAATTTTTTAAACAAAGCCTTCACCTTTGAAAGCTTTGTGGAAGGTAAATCCAATCAATTAGCCAGAGCCGCTTCGATGACGGTTTCCGATAACATCGGCAAGGTCTACAACCCGCTGTTTATCTACGGCAGTTCCGGTCTGGGTAAAACCCATTTGATGCATGCCATCGGTAACGCGGTGCTGTTGAAAAAGCCCGACGCCAATATCGTCTATCTGCATTCCGAGAAGTTTGTGCAGGACATGGTCAAGGCACTGCAACAAAACAGCATCAATCAGTTTAAAGAGTACTACCGCAGCATCGATATTTTATTAATGGACGACATCCAGTTTCTGGCCGGTAAGGAACGTTCCCAGGAAGAGTTTTTCCACACCTTTAACAACCTGCTGGACAACAAACATCAGGTGGTTTTGACTTGCGATAAATATCCCAAAGAAATCGATGGCTTGGAAGATCGTTTGAAGTCTCGCTTCGGTTGGGGTTTGCCAGTGGCTATCGAACCGCCGGATCTGGAAACCCGGGCCGCTATCTTGATTAAAAAGGCCATGCAAGTCGGTGTGGATCTGGATCAAGACATCGCCTTCTTCATTGCTAAACGCATACCTTCCAATGTTAGGGATTTGGAAGGTGCGTTACGGCGGGTGGTAGCCAACTCGCAATTTACCGGCCGCGACATCACTCTGGAATTTACCAAGGAAGCGCTGCACGATTTGATTAGCTTGCAAGATAAGTTGATCAGTATCGATAACATTCAAAAGACCGTGGCCGAATATTTCAAGATCAGGGTAGCCGATTTATCCTCAAAAAATCGCAAACAATCCATCACTCGGCCACGACAGGTGGCTATGTGTTTGGCTAGAGAGTTGACCTCGCACAGTTATCCTGAAATCGGCGATGCCTTTGGCGGGCGCGATCACACGACGGTCATCAACGCCTGCAAGCGGGTGGCTGAGTTGAAAGATGACGATGTGAAGATGGCGGAAGATTACAAAAACCTGTTGAGAACCTTATCGCATTAATTGCGCTTAAGTTGTGGATAAAGTGTGCCGAAAATACTCTATCCAGGTTATCCACAAACCTCATACAAGCTAAAACGGTATCCGGCAACAATGTTTGATACATGCTAAGATTTTGATTTAAATTAGATAAAACCGGTTTTCCACAGCTTTTTGTTTACATAGTAGTAACAATATATAAAAGATATTTATATGAAATTTATTATTAGCAAAGATCAAATTTTGCCGCCGCTGCAGCAAATCGTTAGCGTGATCGAGAAACGGCAAACCATGCCGATTCTTTCCAATGTGTTGTTGCAGGCCAGCGACGAGCAGTTGGTAATGACCGGTACGGATACGGAAATCCAGATTGTTGCTAAATTAAATATCGAATCAATATCGAATTCTGGGGAAATTACGGTTCCTGCTAGGAAATTTCTGGATATTTGCCGCTTATTACCAAACGGCGCTGAAATCCACTTCGAGTTGCAAGACGATAAAGTCAAAGTTGTCTCCGGCCGCAGCAGGTTTTCTTTAAGTACCTTGCCAGCTGAACACTACCCTGAATTCAATGAGTCAGAGTTTGAGCATAGCTTTTTATTGAATGCCGGCAAATTCAAGAAGGCGTTGGATAAAACCGTGTTTTGTATGGCTAATCAGGATGTACGCTATTACCTTAACGGCTTGCTGCTGAATGTGAGTAATTCCAGGCTAAAGCTGGTCGCTTCCGATGGTCATCGTTTGTCGATTTATGAAGATGACATAGGGCAAGCGACCGGTTATGAATCCCGCATTATCATGCCCAGAAAAGCGGTGCAGGAACTCAGTCGTTTGCTTGATGATGCAGATGCTGAATTGAATATCCAGTTTTCCAGCAACAACATCCGAATTTATTACAAGGATGTGGTGTTCTCTTCCAAGCTGATTGATGCCAAATTCCCGGATTTCAGTAAAGTGTTCAATCAAAGCTTTATGAGTCCGTTGCTAATCCAAAAACAAGTCTTGAGAGATGCGTTAACGCGGGTGGCGATTCTGTCTAATGAAAAATACAAGGGCGTGACTTTCGATATATCCAGAGATTTGCTGAAACTCAGTACGCATAATCCCGAGCATGACGAGGCCGAGGAAGAGTTGATCATCGATTATCAAGGCGAGCCGTTGAGTATTTCGTTTAACTCGCAATATATGCTGGATGCGGTGTCCAATCTTGATTCCGAAATGGCGGTGCTAACCATAGCCGGCAACGCCAGCAGTTGTTTTATTGAAGAACCTGAACAGCCTTTGTTTAAATTTATCGTGATGCCGATGCGGATGTAGGTTGTCCAGGGATTATGACCTTGTTAAAGCTGGATGTGCTGTCGGTCAGGAACATCCATTCAGCAAGTATCTCGCCGTCTCCTGCCATTAATTTCATCACTGGTGCCAATGCCAGCGGTAAGAGTTCGCTGCTGGAAGCCATTTTTATTTTGGGTAGGTCCCGCTCGTTCAGAACCACCCATACCAAGCAGGCAATTTCTTTTGATCAGCCGCAATTGACGGTGTCGGCACAAAATCGGCAACAGTCCGGTTCAGTCAGTACGTTGGGGATACAGATTGACAATAAACAATGCCAGATCCGCATCGATCAGGAAGATCGGCAAAAAGCGGATTTGGCTTACGCATTGCCGGTGCAATTGATTCATCCCAAGAGTTATCGCTTGCTGGACTCCGGGCCACAAATTCGTAGAGAGTTTTTAGACTGGGGGATTTTTAATCAGCACAAAAACTTTCTGCCCAGTTGGCGGAAGTTTAATAAGGCATTGCAGCAACGCAACGCTTTGTTGAAAACCCGGCAAATTAAACAGCTGCCGGCCTGGGATAAGGAATTTGTGGAATATGGGCAGGTGATTAACGATTTTCGTTTGGCCTATGTCGCCAGCTTGCAACCGGTGTTTTTAGAAATGGCTAGCCATTTTTTGGATAAGGATGATGTCGATTTACGCTTCTTGCCAGGCTGGGACGATAGACAAGCCTTAGACTTTATTTTGAAAAACGATCTAGACCGAGATATGCGCTATGGCTTTACACATAGCGGCCCGCACCGAGCGGATTTTCAAACGTATCAAAACAAAAGACTGGCTAGAGACTATCTGTCACGGGGGCAACAAAAGCTTTTGGTCTTGGCTTTGTTATTGGCACAAGTGACCTTACTGAATCAGGAAAGCCCATACTCGTGCGTCATTCTCATTGACGATCTAGCGTCCGAATTGGATACAGAAAACCGGGCAAAATTGATAAAATACCTCGTTGGATTGAGTTGCCAGGTTTTTATCAGCAGTACCGATATAGCTGATTTTGGCGACTTAAGTTCGGTAGAAAACTATAAATGGTTTCACGTGGAACACGGCGATGTAAAACAATTTTGATGTTTCACGTGGAACAAATAATAAAAATTAACAACTCCCATCACACACGATACAACCGATTCATGCGTGACATGAAGACAGGGCATCGTTGCGGTAAAACACAACACAATGGATATACCCATGAGTGAAAATTACGACAGTTCGAATATCACAGTACTAAAAGGCTTGGATGCGGTCAGGAAACGTCCAGGCATGTACATTGGCGACACCGATGACGGTTCCGGCTTGCATCACATGGTATTCGAAGTCGTCGATAACTCCATCGACGAAGCGCTGGCTGGGTATTGCAAGGGCGTCGATGTCGTCATTCATGAAAATGGGTCCGTATCTGTCTACGACGACGGTCGCGGCATTCCGGTGGATATACACAAAGAAGAAGGCCGTTCCGCCGCTGAAGTGATTATGACCATCCTGCACGCCGGCGGTAAGTTCGACGACAACGCCTATAAAGTCTCCGGTGGCCTTCATGGCGTAGGCGTCTCGGTGGTGAATGCCTTGTCTGAAGAGCTGACGCTGAAGATTCGTAAGAACGGTAAGCTGCATATGCAAAAATATGTACTCGGCGAGCCTGTAGCACCGTTAGCGGTGATTGGTGACTGTGAAGGCAGCGGTACCTACATCAACTTCAAGCCCAGCCCAACTATCTTCACCAATATCGAATTTCATTACGACATCCTTGCCAAACGTTTGCGGGAACTGTCGTTTTTAAATTCCGGTGTGCGCATCTCCTTGCGCGACGAAAGATCCGGCAAGGAAGATGTATTCGAATTCGAGGGCGGTATCAGCGCCTTTGTGCAGCATCTGAACAAAAACAAAACCCCGTTGTTTGAAAAAGTCTTTCACTTTATCGCCGAAAAAGAAGGCGTAACGGTGGAAGTGGCGATGCAATGGAACGACTCCTACCAAGAGAACGTGTTCTGCTATACCAACAACATCCCACAACGCGACGGCGGTACGCATTTGGCCGGTTTTAGAGGCGCCTTGACTCGCACCATCAACCAATACATCGAAACTAACGGCCTGGCTAAAAAAGAAAAGGTCGCCACCACCGGTGACGATGCCCGCGAAGGTCTAACCGCTGTGTTGTCGGTAAAAGTCCCCGATCCCAAGTTCTCCTCGCAGACCAAAGACAAATTAGTGTCATCGGAAGTCAAACCCTTGGTCGAATCGACCATGAACGAAAAACTGCAAGAGTTCCTGCTGGAACAACCGCAAGTCGCCAAAGCCATCGCCGCCAAAATTATCGATGCAGCCAGAGCACGTGAAGCGGCTAGAAAAGCTCGGGAAATGACCCGCCGCAAAACCACCCTGGATATTGCCGGTTTACCCGGCAAACTCGCCGATTGCCAGGAAAAAGACCCGGCCTTGTCCGAACTGTTCATCGTGGAAGGGGACTCGGCGGGCGGCTCCGCAAAACAGGGCCGTGATCGCCGCACCCAAGCCATCCTGCCGTTGAAAGGTAAAATCCTTAACGTGGAACGCGCCCGCTTCGACCGTATGATTTCATCGGAAGAAGTCGGCACCCTGATCACCGCCTTGGGCTGCGGGATTGGTAAAGACGAATACAACATCGATAAACTCCGCTACCACCGCATCATCATCATGACCGACGCGGACGTCGACGGCTCGCACATTCGCACCCTGTTACTGACGTTTTTCTATCGGCAATTGCCGGAGTTGGTCGAGCGCGGCCACATCTACATCGCCCAACCGCCCTTATACAAAGTCAAAAAAGGCAAACAAGAGCATTACGTCAAAGACGACAACGCCTTAAATCAATACTTGATCCAATTGGCTTTGGACAAAGCGCAACTACAAACCGATGCCGACACCCCGGTCATCCAAGGCCAAGGTCTGGAAAAATTGGCGACTGAATTTGCCGACGTGATGAGCATCATCAATCGCCTGTCCAGACGCTACGACGACCTGTATCTGGAGCAAATGACCTACATGCAGGTGTTAAGCGACGAAATCAAAGCCGATCAGCAAAAGCTGCAAGCCTGGTTGGATTTGCTGCAAAAAAATCTGAACGAGGGTGGTCATAAAGCCATATTCAGCACCGAGTTAAAATATCGCGGCAGCGACGACTTCGATGTGGAAGTCAGTAAGCGTCTGCACGGCATTACCAAAAGTTTTGTCTTGCATGCACCCTTCTTTGCCGGCAACGATTATCAAAAAATCGCCCGCTATGTAGAAAAAACCCTCAGCATGTTCGGCGAAACCTCTGTCATGCGTATGGGTGAGCGCGAACAACAAGTCGATAACTTCAAGCAAGCATTCGAATGGATGATGAAAGAAGTTAAAAAAGGCCAGCACATCCAGCGTTACAAAGGTTTGGGCGAAATGAACCCGGAACAGCTTTGGGAAACCACTCTCGACGCCAACGGCCGCCGCATGCTGCAAGTCACCATCAACGACGTAGTCGCCGCCGACGAAATCTTCACCACGCTAATGGGCGATGTGGTGGAACCACGTCGGGATTTCATTGTGAAGAACGCCTTGGATGTGGCAAACTTGGACGTGTAACTGTGAAGCCGTCGGAAGCATTAGATTCCCAGCGTACGGCAATACGCCAGATAGTGGGCCGCTTTCGGGCGGCCAATCCGCGCGTATTTGGATCGGTGCTTTACGGTACAGACTGCGACGGCAGCGACCTGGACTTGCTGGTAGATACGTTGCCAGGCGCCACACTATTTGATCTTGGCGGACTACAACTTGAACTGGAAGATTTACTGGCAGTTCCGGTTGATCTTCTGACTCCCGGCGATTTGCCCGCCAAATTCCGCGAACAAATATTGGCCGAAGCTCAACCCGTATGACGGTCAACCGCGTTGCCGATTACCTGGAACACATGCGACAAGCCGCATCCGATGCTTGTGGTTTCGTTGAAGGTTTAAGCAAGGCAGAATTTCTTGCCGACAAACGCACACAGCAGGCGGTGGTGATGAGTTTGATCATCGTCGGCGAAGCATCAACAAAAATAATGGATCATTATCCTGCTTTCATCGAGAAGCATGCCAATGTGCCTTGGCGAAATATGCGCGGTATGCGCAATCGCATCGCCCATGGTTATTTCGAAATCAACTTTGAAGTAGTTTGGGAGACGGTTTGTTCAGCCTTGCCTGAGTTGTTAAAACAACTATCAATAGTGACTAGCAATGTCGACGAAGAACA
Source organism: Methylomonas sp. PHL2-19 (assembly GCF_059331595.1). Lineage (NCBI taxonomy): Bacteria > Pseudomonadati > Pseudomonadota > Gammaproteobacteria > Methylococcales > Methylococcaceae > Methylomonas > Methylomonas sp. PHL2-19. The sequence goes on along the minus strand of NZ_CP196839.1, from coordinate 593,370 downwards.
TCGTTAATTCCAAAGGACATTTCGCAGTTGCTCACACAATCATTGCCGATTTGTTCTTGAGAGACATTTTCTAAATGATAGTTGGTGGAATACCCGACAAACTTGGCAATCGGTATGAAGCGAAATGGCTGGTCCGCTGCCTGATAGACGTAATTGCCGGTAAGGCAAATTGGCTTAAATTCGAAGGTATTGATACGGAATATCAAGGCTTTGAATTTGCTCTTTCGCGTGGCGATATTACTGAATGGCATCAGACAAAGATCAATGCACCTGCCGGAAACTGGACGCTCAATGTTCTAAATCGTGAAGGTATATTGAAGGCGTTTTCAGAACGGCTATCGGTAGATCATAACGCGCATTGTTTTTTTGTTTCGCAAGACAGCGCTAAAGACTTCAGGACCCTGACAGACAAAGCCCGCTTAGCCGAGTCGTTTAGTCAATTTGTCGACGATGCGCTTGCGAAAGAGGAAAGAGATGGGACATTTCCGAAACTCTATGACTTTTGGCGTCAAACACCAGAAACTGCATTTGAATGGCTAAAACGATGCTATGTCAAAGTCATACCAGATAGTGAGTTAGACGCAATCAATGAGTCGTTTGGCGATCTGACTTTTCAACAAGGAGGTAAATCCGCCTTTCCCGTACTGCGCGACATTCTCGAAAAGAATTTCAATAAACAATTATCGACTGATACGCTTCGTGAAGCTTTGAAACAACAAAGCGGTTTGAGATTTAAGGAATGGGCTTTCGACCCTACTATCCAACGGCGATTGCACGAAGAAACTGACGCCTATCTCAGCACCTACTCCCCATTTGGCGCAGGTAATGAAATCATTACTAGGACACAGACACAATCTCTAATTGATGAACTGTTGGCTCAAAACGGGCCTGAATTGATTTTACTTGCCGGTGTTGCTGGTTCGGGAAAGTCAGGGATTGTGCGCGCTGCCATCGAAAATCTTCGGCGACTAAATATTCCTCATTTGGCGTTTCGAGTAGATCAACATTTGCAGTGTGTTAGTCGTGAAGCATTAGGAAAAACATTAGTTGGGCGAGAGGAAAGTCCAGTCACTACCTTGAAGGGGACTTTCCCGAGTACGCCATCGGTTTTATTCATCGATCAAGTCGATGCCATTAGTGAAGTGTCTGGACGCGACGGCCAGATAAAAGAAGTTGTCTTCCGCTTGATTCAGGATGCTCATTATTTCAGCAACATCAAAATAGTCGCTGTTTGTCGGACATTCGACTTGGATAGCGACCCCCGATTAAAGCATTTGAAAGCCAATGACCGCACTCGGCAAATCGACATACCTTTGCTGGATTGGGGTGCCGATGTTGAACCGGTATTGAAAAAGAATGGCGCCGAAATTGCCATTTTCAAAGAGCCACAACGCCGATTATTGTGCTTACCAGTCAATCTGGCGGTGTTTTTGGAAATCGGCGAACCCGGATTGTCTTTTCTATCTCGATCAAGTCTGCATGAAGCTCTTCTGAAAAAGAAAGAACGGGAAATCCCTCGGCAACGCCAAATTAACTGGTCTCCGACTAAAACCTTGACAGCATTGTGCGATTGGATGACTAAGCGGCAACAATTGAGCGCCCCTACATCGGTTTTGGATGACTATCTAGGTGCTGCGGATATATTGGTTTCGGAAGGTTTGATCATCGTTTCTCGCGGCCAGCTGAATTTCTTTCACGAAAGTTTTTTCGACCATATTTTTGCCAGGGCTTTTGTCAATCGAAACCAGAGTTTGGCCGAGTTATTGACTTCAGCAGAACAGCACCTGTTTAGGCGCACGCAGGTTCGGCAAATTCTTGAATCGTTACGCCAAAACGATCCCCAGAGATATTTAACCGAATTGTCTGAGTTACTTTCCAGTTCTAGTGTTCGTTTTCATATTAAATCGGCAGTCTGCCAATGGCTAAATTCCGTGGAAAATCCGACGAACTCGGAATTCCAGATTGTTTCAAAGTTCGATCAAACGCCAGAAAAATTTCATCCTCTGTTTCGGCAAGCAGTTCTATCGACTAACTGGTTTCATCTATTAAATGACAGCGGATGGATTAATAAAGAAATCAATGGGTTGCATAATGAGCGCGTTGAAAGAATATTGTGGTGGCTTGGTCATGCAGCTAATGATCATCCACAAGCAATTGCTGAATTGCTAAAGGCTTGGTGGGGCGGCAAGCCGGAGCGGACTGAGCGGCTACTAAATTGGTTTGGATTTATTAGTCCTGACAAACCTGATGGTCAATTGATTGATCTATGTGAAGAACTCATTCTTTCGCGTTCGGGTGAGCTGTTGAATTATCAAAATGATGATCTGGTTTCAACGCTGCTACATACCTGGAGCAAAAGTTCGCCTGAAGATTGTGGTCGGATTTTGCATGCCTTGTTCGATACTTGGTTTGCGCTTGATAAAGAAGAAAATCCATTTATAAACAATGACTTTGGTCAATTAATCGAACATAGTATAAACGAAATTGCAGGTCAAACTCCGCTTGCTATTCTGCGTGGAACTACGGATGCATTGATAAAAGCCATAAATACAGTGGTCGAATCCGACGATAGCGTTCAACGCTGGCAGTTTAATCATCGAGCGTATTCCAGTCATCACTTTGGATTCGATAGTTTTTTAGCTTGTTACAGATCAGCATTAAAGCAGGTGCTGAAACAAAGCCCTGAAATAGCAGTCGATTATCTGGATAAACTCGATCCATTCAAGCATGAATGCCTGATGCATCTTCATTTGGAAGCGATTCAAGCTAATCCTGTCGTGCTCGCACACCGGTTACGAAATCTAGTCAGTCACAACAGTGTTTTCGACGCCGGTTTTGATGGTGCAGATTGGTGGTCGTTTGCTCACGCTTGCCGAGAGGCTTTTTCCGTTTTGGATATGGGAGAAAAGCACGTTGTAGAACAAGTCATTCTTAACCGGTATCCGGAAATTGAGCGAAGCGTACATCTAGCAAAGCGGATCAGAATAGAAGGTGAATCTGAACCTTTTTCTACGAAGAAAGATGTTGTTTGGTACCTGAACCGCACCGGCTATGAGCAATGGTGCATGCTTGAAACAATAGGTGCAGCTTTACTTTCTCAGGTTGCTTTATCACGGTTGCAAGCGCTTCGCCGAAAATTTCCGAACAAGAAAATTGAGCAACCACGAGATAATGGGGCTTATTCAGTTGGGTCGCCTATAAAGCGTCCTCAATGCGAGAAAATGAGCGACAAGCATTGGCTAGCAGCAATTAAACGTTACGACAATGAAGCAGAAAGACGCAGAGGGCCTGGTTTCGTCGACGGAGGTTCCGATGAACTTGCCCAACAGCTTCAAGAGCTTACTAAAACACAACCTGAACGCTTCTCGACATTGAGTTTGAAAATTCCCGTTAGTGCACCAGTCTGTTATATCGAACGGATTCTATGGGGATTGGCTGAAGCAGAATCAGCTACAGATAATTCAATGATACAAGTTATCAAGTACGCCGATCAGCACCCGACTAAAGCTTTTGGCCGCGCGATAGCTCGGATAGTCAATAAGCGTTCTCACATTACAGCCGATTCTGAAATTCTCGAAATCATGCTCAAACTTGCATTACAGGGAGAAGCAGAAGGCGAATCTATTAATCACGAATATACCAAACGTGAAACTATTACTATCGACACATTGCTGCAATCGGTCGGTGGGTTATATCTGCGAGGTATAAACGGAACGCGCGGTCAAATGTGGGAGGCGTTAGCCAATGTGTTATGGGAAATGCCGGAGAATACTTCCAAAATTTGGGATGTATTAGATATTGCTTTGGATAGTGAGCCGTTAGTCAGTGTGCGTTGTAGCATGATAAAAACCCTGACTCCGTTATTCAATGCCGATAAAACCCGATTTTCCGCTTCGATACGAAAGTTAATCATCTTGCCCTGTAACGTGGTCGAAAACAGAGATGATACTTGCTTATCACCACTGGTTACCCACCAAGGCATTTATCTTTTTCCACATATTTTTTACCGGTTGCCGGAGTTGGGGAAAGAATTAGTGGAGCGATTGCTGGGATGCAGTGATGAAAACAAACAACTCATAGCTGCATGGTTGATATTTTGTGAAAGCTATCGAAATGATGCCTATATTGCTCAGGCTGAAAGCCTTGCCGTCTCAAGCCTACAGCATCAACGACTATTCGCGGATGTCATCGCCGATGCATTTAGCTGGACGGATAATCGCCGTCGAGCGGAAACTCTTCTGCAAGGCTTTTTCTTCGATGAAGACAAAGAAGTTCGTAAACATGCATCCGATGTATTTAGAAAAACAGATAAAACCGATATTGAGCCTTATCGCAAATTAATCGAGAGTTTCATAACATCCCCGGCTTTTTTCGGAAACTCTTACTTTGTATTACGAATATTGGAAGACGCGACAAGCGACGTGCTTAAGCTGGTTATTTCTGTAAGTAAACGTTTGATCAATGATGCGAGTAATTTTAGTAATCAACGGCTTACCGACACACACCATTTGCAAAGCCTTATTAAGAAAGAATATACGGCATCAGAAGCTCGTCCCGAGGCCCGTCGAAGAATTCTGGATGTTATCGATGAAATGTTGATCAATGAAATTTATGGTGCTGATGATGTTGTGGCTGCGCATGATCGCTGGTAGTTATGGTTAAAACATTGTCTAAATAAAAGAAGCAAATTAGGTTTTAATTCGGATTTAGTAGATTAAAAGTTGTTCCGAATGCACTCCCACGAGCCCCGACCGCATATAAACCCAACCCGGTGGCGTATAAAAATCTCTCGGCTGCATCCCAAACAAATCCGGCGATGCCTTCGAGCCTGGTAGGGGCACCTTCCAGGTTTGCGCAGGCGCATTCCGGACATTGGGATATGCCTTCCAGATATTTTTATATGCCACCGGGATTGTTGGGAATGTCTTCGCGGTGGTCGGCAACCCGCACGGATGATTTGGAAGTGACATTAAAGCCTATGGCTACGCCGTCAGCCGGATTTTATATCCAAAAACGCGACATTTAGCCGCACTTGTGTAAGTCGAGAGCTTATCTATAATCGTTGGCGACATAGTTTTAACGCTAGTTATTCCCTTCGATTTATTCCAATACTTCCGCCGGCGATTCGGCCTGTTGGCCGTTGTCTGGCGTGCTTATCGTTTATTTATAAGGAGCTTACTCATGGCTAAATCAGATTATTTCCCCCGTCCGGATGGCGAGTTATTGATATGGCATGATCGGTTTATCCTCAATCTTGCTGCTTTGAAAAGCCAGTTGGGTTTATCCGACGAGGACATTGCCGCCTGCAATACCGAGAACCAAGAACTGCATGGCAAAGTGTCGGCCGCCAATATTGCAGCCGCGGCCGCGCATCATGCGACCGCCGATAAGCAGGCTTATCGCGGCCAATTCGAGAATAAGGTGAGGGCATTGGCGCGGCGCATCAAGGCTCACCCCGGTTATACGGAGGCATTGGGTAGTCTGTTGGGTATCGTCGGTGCGGAAATCAATACGGATCTCACCGACGCCAAACCGGTGCTGAAGGCTGCCGATCAGACCGGGGGTAATGTGGTGTTGAGTTTTCAAAAATTCAAAAGCGACGGCATCAATATCTATTCCCAGCGTGAGAACGAAAGCGAATTTGTGTTTCTGGCCCGTGACACTCAAACCCGTTATGTCGATAACCGCCCGCTATTGGTGGCCGGCAAGCCTGAGCTGCGCCGTTATACGGCGGTTTATGTGGTGAAAGATTTGGAAGTGGGCCAATACAGTGACGAATTGGTGGTGAGTTGTGCACCGTAAGCGTGTTTCAATTCCAAGTGTATTCGATTTTAGGGGATGCGTGATTCAGCCTTCGCTGGTTTCCCCGGTTTAGACACCTCATATTCGACAACGTCTATCTTTGTCCTTATTAATCAGACTGTTAAATTCCCTGGCTCGGTCATTCCCACCTAAGCGGGAGCGACGATATTTGAGGGCCGGGTTAATAACTTGAGACTGATTATCCTTAAATATCAGTCATTTCCGCGTATTTGCAGATCCGGAACCAGCAAAACGGGGAGGCAACCAAGGGAGAATAATCGCTGGATTATGTAGTCTTAAACCAGCTGCTGGCCGAGTACCAATGTATCGATAATCGGGCAATCCGGTTTATTGTCCCCGCTACAAGTCTGCGCCAACCGGGCCAGAATGTCGCGCATTTCGGTTAATTCGGCAATGCGTCGATTCAAATCGTCGACATGGGATTGGGCCAGCGCTTTGACATCGGCACTGGCTCTTACCGGGTCTTGCCACAATGAAACCAGATCGCGGATTTGCTCCAGCGAAAACCCCAGCCCCCTAGCTCGTTTGATCATCCGCAACACTTGCAAATCGGTGTCGTTGTAGGTCCGGTAGCCCGATACGGTGCGCACGCTTTTTCTGATCAGTCCGATACCTTCGTAGTGACGAATCATTTTGGCGGATACGCCGGTCATTTTCGCAGCTTGGCTGATATTCATCGCTCACTCTCCAATAGGGGGACTCGGCGTTGCGGGCGGCCAGTTCGCCGCCCGCTAGCGGGTTCGGTTAATGCCTGACGGATTGCAATAAGCCGGCGGGTTACCGCGATGGGAAGGACAAGCGATTTTTTTGCTTTTTTTAGTCCCTGGTATTTTTTGAAAAAATCGCTCATGAAAAAAACGCAAGGCTCTAAACGACAGGTTTATCGGCGACGGCATAAATCACATTGGCTGAAATCTCAGTAACCGATTGGCTCACTAATTGGTCGAGATTGGCCTGTTTCACCTTCTGTAGCTGTTCGCAATTGAGCTGATCCAAGGTGCCCCGATAACCGCTACCCATCGCCAAGGTCCACCAATCCTCAGGTTCAGACAGAGCATGAGTCGCGGTTTCGGCAAAAATGCGCACATTGGTTAAACCGGCTTCGGCCAGCATCTCCAACAGTCCTTTCGGTGTGGAAATACGATCCCAAGGATTAAAGTCTTTATAGAGTTCGGGGCGTTGTTGGCGGATGGCTTGCCAAAGCGAGGTGTTGGCTGGCTCGAATAAATCCGGTCCCCAGGTCGTAATAGCCAATCGCCCGCCTGGCCGGACCTGGCGCCATAATTCTTTGACGGCAGCGGCCATATCAGGTACGAAAAAGATCCCAAATACGCAAACGACGGCGTCGAAATAACCATCGGGATAACCTAGAGCAAGCATATCATGGACCCGAAATTCCAGATTCTCAAGACCATCGGCTTGGGCTTTATCGGCTGCCCGAGTCAATAGTTTTTCTGCCAAATCGACCGCAACCACCCGGCCATCCGAGCCGACCATCCGCGCGGCCGGTAAGGCTGAAGCACCGGTTCCGGAACAAACATCCAATACTTGGTCACCTTGCCTCAAACCTATTCGCTCAATGGTGCTATGACCGAAACGGTTCCAAAACGTGTTGGCCGGGTGATCGAATAAATCGGCGGCTGTGTTATAAGCATGTGCGGTTTTCTGATTGGCTAGCCAATGTGATTCCATTTCAACCTCCTGAAAAAATATTCAAATTTTAGTCATGGATAGTCACCTTACCTCAGTGACCATCCGGAGGCATCAATCTAAAGGTTTACATAATGGGAAGGTCAAGCAGAATTAAGGCTTAACTATGATCGCTAGATGAATAATCTGCTCGGATCGTCGCCAAGCAAAAGTACGGCAACAAGATTGATGTGTGTCATGTTCATTTGTTTGTTGCGCCACGTAGAGCAAAGCGAAGCTTTTTGCCCGTCCGTTTGACTGCCATGTTAGGCACCGTCTTTTCTCATCATGCGCTTTAGAATTGGTAGTCGGTAAGCTGACGTCCTTGATTTCGCTGACGCTGCATTGAGGCTGCACGACTCTCGGTGCTATGTCTCTGATTTCCAAAAAGACAATGTGCTCCGCGAGCTCCCATTAAGCCAACGCCCATTCGCCCAAGTTCACACAATTTCAGCTAGCCCTGCGATAATGGCCGGCCTGTCAATAACCCCTTTGTTTTCGTGTCCCCCAAACTCAACCCCCAACAACTCGCTGCCGTTAAAACCATCGATCATCCCTTGTTGGTGCTGGCTGGTGCCGGTAGCGGCAAGACGCGGGTGATTACCGAGAAAATCGCTTATCTCGTGCAGCAAGGTACGCCAGCGCGACATATCGCGGCGGTGACTTTTACCAATAAGGCGGCGCGGGAAATGAAGAGCCGGGTCGGCAGGCTGATTGATGACAAAGCCAGTCGCGGCTTGCGGGTATCGACTTTTCATTCCCTGGGCTTGGATATTCTGCGCAAGGAACACAAAGCCCTGGGCTACAAGGCGGCGATTACCTTGTTCGACGAACAGGACCGGCTGACCTTGCTACGCAATCTGATCAGCCATGGCGTCGGCGGCTGTGACATTGATCATGTGGAGCAGTACAACTGGCAAATCGGCCAGTGGAAAAACGCCTTTGTGACGCCCATCCAGGCTTTGAGCCAAGCCGATGCCAACAGTTTGCCGGCGGCGCTGCTTTACGAGGCGTTTACCCGCAGTTTAAAGGCCTATAACGCCACCGATTTCGACGATTTGATTTTGTTGCCGGTGCTGCTGTTCCAGCAACATCCCGAAGTATTGGAGAAATGGCAGAACAAAATTCGCTATCTGCTGGTGGACGAATATCAGGATACCAACATCACCCAATACCAATTGGTCAAGCTATTGGCGGGTAATCTCGGCCGCTTTACCGTGGTGGGTGACGACGACCAATCCATCTATGCCTGGCGCGGCGCGCAACCGGAAAATCTCAGCCAGTTGCAAAAAGATTACAGCCGCTTGCAAGTTATCAAGCTGGAACAAAATTACCGTTCCGCCGGGCGGATTTTGAAAGTAGCCAATCAGTTGATCGCCAATAATCCGCATGCGTTCGAGAAAAAACTCTGGAGCGAGCTAGGTTACGGCGATCCGCTGCGGGTGCTGAGCCACAAAAATGACGTGGCCGAAGCCAAGCAAGTGACTGCTGAAATTGTGCATCACCGCTTCAAAACCGGTGGTTCTTACGGCGACTACGCGATTTTGTATCGCGGCAACCATCAGTCACGCTTGTTCGAGAAGGAATTACGCGAGAACAACGTGCCCTATTTCATCAGCGGCAGCGCCTCGTTTTTTTCGTATGCGGAAATCAAGGATGTGTTGGCGTACCTGCGTTTGCTGGTCAATCGCGACGACGACGCGGCGTTTTTGCGGGTGATCAACACCCCGCGCCGGGAGATTGGGCCGACCACACTGGAAAAGCTCGGCGCCTATGCCAACGAGCGGCATATCAGTCTGTTCGCGGCCTGCAATGAGTTGGGCCTGCAACAACGGCTGCCGGAAAAATCGGTACAGCGTTTGAGCAAGTTTTGCGATTGGTTGCAAGAGACGGCGATTAAGGTCGAGCGCGAGGATACCTTTGTCGTGATCAACCGGATGATCGACGACATCAACTATTCGGCTTGGCTGCAGGAAAACAGCAAAACCCCGGCGTCGGCGGAACGCAAATTGAAAAACGTTTATGAATTGATCGAATGGTTGCAACGGATTGCCACCAAGGAACAAGGTGTCGAACAATCATTAGCCGATGTGATTGCCAAGGTGATGTTGCTGGATATTCTGGATCGCAATCAGGAAGACGAAGCTGGCGACCAGGTCAGCTTGATGACCTTACATGCCGCCAAGGGCCTGGAGTTTCCGCACGTGTTTTTGATCGGCATGGAAGAAAACCTGTTGCCGCATCAAAACAGCATCGAAACCGATAATATCGAAGAAGAGCGGCGCTTGGCCTACGTGGGCATTACCCGCGCGCAGCAGACCTTGACCTTTAGCTATTGCACGCACCGCAAGCGTTTTGGTGACTTGACCGAGTGCGAACCCAGCCGATTTTTAAACGAATTGCCGGAAGAGGATTTGGAATGGGCCAACAAAAAACAGTTGCCGCCGGAAGAAATTAAACAGCGCGGCAAGGCCAGCCTGGCCGCGCTGAAAACGATGCTGAATTGAGCTTATTGCAATACCACGAAAAAGCCTTCGCCGCCGCGTTGCAGATTGACTAACAGCGGTGCGTTGGGGTTGACGACCTGTTTTATTTCATCCAGGTTTCTGACCCGGTAGCGGTTGGCGGTGACGATGATGTCGCCGGGCCGCAAGCCGGTTTTCCAGGCTTTGGAGTTTTGTTCGACTTTTTCTATCATCACGCCTTCCACTTGATCCTTAGGGGTTACTCCCAGCACCGCGCCGCTTAGGGTCGGATGCAGTTTATTGCCGTCCAACTCCGGCCGTTTCGGCTTGCCGATGGTGGCTTGCAGCGACTTGCGTTCCTCGCCGCGCATGATCTCCAGGTTGGCAGTGTCGCCGATTTGCAGCAAGCCCACCGCATTGCGAATTTGCGCGCTACCGCCTTTTACGTCCTGGCCGTTAATGGCCATAATAATATCGCCAGGCTCCAATCCGGCCTTTTCGGCGGGCGATCCGGCCTCCACTCGGCTAACGACCGCGCCGTGCTGGCTTTTCAAGGCAAAGGCTTTAACCAGTTCCGGCGTTAAATCTTGCGTGGTCACACCCAGCAAACCGCGGCGCACTTCGCCGTGTTGCACTAAGGATTCCATCAAGCGAACCGCCATATTCGACGGAATCGCAAAACCGATGCCGACATTGCCACCGGTAGGCGCGAGGATTGCCGTATTCATGCCGACAAATTCGCCGCGTAAATTCACTAAGGCACCACCCGAATTGCCGGGGTTGATCGAGGCATCGGTCTGAATAAAATCTTCGTAACCTTCAATGCCCAAGCCTGAGCGGCCCAGCGCGCTGACGATGCCGGAGGTGACGGTTTGGCCCAAGCCGAACGGGTTGCCGATGGCGACTACGAAGTCACCGACTTTCAGTTGGTTGGAGTCGGCAATTTTCAAGGCACTCAGGTTGTCGGCGGGGATTTGGATCACCGCCACGTCGGCTTCCGGATCGGTGCCCAGCAGTTTGGCGTTGAGCTGCCGGCCGTCGCTAAGGGTAACGGTGATTTTGTCCGCTTTGTCTATCACATGATTATTGGTCAACACATAGCCTTGATCTTTATCGATAATCACGCCGGAGCCCAAGCTGTTTTTTTGCTGTTGCCGCTGGTTTTTGGGGATGTTGAAAAAACGCCGAAACATCGGATCGTTCATTAACGGATTTTCCTGTACCCGCACATTGGTCGAGGTGGAAATGTTAACGACGGCGGGCATACTTTGCTCCAGCATCGGCGCCAGGGACGGCAAAGGTGCGCCGTCGACTTGTCCGGGCAATTCTGCGCTGGCTCGCCAGCTGCTCAGGCCAAACAAGATAATCAGGAATAGTTTGTTCATGTTCGTCATGGTTTTTGCATTCCAGGCAGTTAAGTTGCCAGCATGGACTCGCTGGGCGGGAAAATGTTTCACTGAGAGTTTACTTAATAATCGACTATCATAGATTAAGTTTTCTTGTTGGTTTCCCTTCACTTTTTATTCGCGACGAATACGTGGCTGTCGACATCCATTCCGCTGAAGGCCGTGTGATTCGGCAATTAATTCCGCTATCTACTTTGCCCTTCAGTAAATTTGAGGCGCTGTGCGCACAAATCAAGGTCGAGGATGCGGAAGAAGGCCAATTTTTGTTCAAATGCGGGGATGAACCTAACGATCTGGTGTATTTGATCGATGGCAGCGTGACCTTACAGACCGATCTGTTAAAGATCGAAACGATCAAGTCCGATAGCCCCTCGGCGCGCTTTGCGCTGGCGCATCAAATCCCCAGGAAAGTGCATGCCGTTGCCAATAGCCGAATTCGTTTTTTGCGTTTGAATGCTGATATGATGAAATCGGTTCAAGACGTCCCGTATGAAGAAGCAGAGAGTTTTATGGTAGCTGAAGAGGTGGAGGATAATGACGACTGGATGACGACATTGTTGAAGTCGCCGGTATTTCGAGCGTTGCCTCCGGCTAATTTGCAAAAAATTTTGATGGGCATGGAGGAAGTGCGCGTGAATGCAGGCACTGTCATTGTCAATCAAGGTGAGCAGGGCGACTTTTACTACATCATCAAACGAGGGCAATGCTTGGTGAGTAGGAAACCTGCACCCAACGCCAAGGAGATTAAGCTGGCGCAACTCAGCGATCAGGATACTTTTGGTGAGGATGCATTGATTTCAGGCGAGCCTCGCAACGTTACGGTCAGTGCGTTGACGGATGTTTGCCTGTTGCGATTGGGTAAGGAGCAGTTTCTGAACTTGATCAAACAGCCGACGCTTAAATATATCAGCTATAAAGACGCTCAAGACTTGGTGACCAAGGGTGCGGATTTGATCGATGTGCGCGAGCCCGATGAATACAAGCCAAAGCATTTGCCGTTCAGCATCAATCTGCCGTTTTTTTCCTTGCGCATGCAGCTAAAAACCTTGAATCGGCAGCATCCCATCGTCGTGGTTTGCCAGAACGGCAAGATTAGCGAAACGGCGGCTTTTATCCTGATGCGGCACAAATTCAATGCGCTGATTTTAAGCGGCGGTATCGACAGCATTAACCCGGACGAACTGAAAGCACCTTCATCGTTTCCGATCGACGACGGTATTGAGACCGGTAATTTTAGAGGGAGCAGCGGCGAGAGCGAGACGAGTCACTCGTTCACCGAGCAATCCTCAATACAAGATGATATGGAGCGTTTGCGGCGTTTTCTGCAGCAACTTAAAACCAAATACAATATTTTGGAAGCCGAGAAGAAAGCTTTGGAGATGAAATATTTGGCACTTGCCAAATTTACGGAATCGCTGAAAGCCGAGCTGGAAGCGATGAAGAAAGCCGGTGGCGGTGGCTAGTCGGAAAAAACCCTGCTACTAGCCCGCCAACGCCTGAAAGCGGATCAATAAAACGCTGTTTATTTGATCTTGGCTTCTTTGTACATCACATGCTTACGAACCACGGGATCAAATTTTTTGATCTCCATTTTTTCAGGCATGGTTTTTTTGTTTTTGGTGGTGGTGTAGAAATGGCCGGTGCCTTCGCTAGATACCAATTTGATTTTGTCGCGCATTGTCAGTCTCCTTAATATTGTTCGCCGCGTTTACGCATATCGGCCAGAACAGCATCGATGCCGTTTTTGTCGATGATACGCATACCTTTGGAAGATACTCTCAAACGAACCCAACGGTTTTCGCTTTCAACCCAAAATCTGTGGTGATGCAGATTAGGCGTAAAACGTCTTTTGGTTCTGTTCATCGCGTGTGAAACGTTGTGCCCTGTTACTGGGCGTTTACCTGTTACTTGGCATACTCTGGACATGACTACCTCAATGCGAGCTTTTAATTCAAAATAGCCGCGCTTTATAACAAAAAAACTTTTGTTGGTAAACAACAGCCTGCAAAATAAATTTGATAAAATCGGTTTTATTTCCCCTTGCTTCGGAATTTACAGGACTTTAATGGCTATTAAACTCGGCATGGTCATGGACCCCATCGGCCAGATCAATATTAAAAAGGACACCAGTTTCGCGATGTTGCTGGAAGCCCAGTCTCGCGGTTGGGAGCTGCATTACATGGAACTGTCCGACCTTTACATGCGCAACGGCGACGCTTATGCCCGTTCCCGCGTGCTGGAAGTTGAACGCGATGACAAGCAGTGGCATAGGTTTCTCGGTGAACAGCAAATAGCCTTGTCCGAATTGGACGCGATCATCATGCGTAAGGATCCGCCCTTTAATCAGGAATATATCTACGCCACTTATATGCTGGAACAGGCTGAGCGCCAGGGTGTTTATGTGGTCAACAAGCCGCAATCGCTGCGCGACGCCAACGAAAAAATGTTCACCGCCTGGTTTCCGCAATGTTGCACCGATACTTTGGTAGCCCGAGACCCGCAAAAAATCCGCAGCTTTCTGCAAGAGCACAAGGAAATCATCCTGAAGCCCTTGGACGGCATGGGCGGAGCGTCGATCTTTTACGTCAAAGAGCATGACCCCAATCTTAGCGTGATTCTGGAAACCATGACTCAACACGGCAGCAGTTACATCATGGCGCAAAAATACCTGCCTGCCGTGAAAGACGGCGACAAACGGATCTTGGTGGTCAATGGCGAACCGGTGCCTTATTGTCTGGCACGGATTCCGGCCAGCGGCGAAAGCCGGGGCAATCTGGCAGCCGGCGGACGCGGCGAAGGCCGGCCATTGAGTGACCGTGATCGCTGGATTGCCGAACAGGTCGGGCCAACCTTACGCGAAAAAGGCCTGATATTTGTCGGCCTGGATGTCATCGGCGACTATCTGACCGAAGTCAACGTCACCAGTCCAACCTGCGTGCAGGAGCTGGATAAACAGTTCGGCATTAATATCAGCGCTCAATTAATGGACCACATCGCCGCTCAATGCCAGGCCTGATATGTACGCGCCGGACTTGACTCCCACGCCGTTGTCGCAAGGTGATTCGCTGCTGACGGCGTTGTTTGTGGCGGCGGTACTGCATGTGATCGTGTTGTTGGGCGTTAATTTCACCGCACCGCAGCCACCTAAGATCAACCGCTCGATTGAAATAACCGTGGCCCATGCTCCGGTGAAAAAGGCGCCCAAGGATGCGAAACATCTGGCAACGGAGCATCAAATAGGTGCCGGCGAGGAAACCCGCAAACCGGAGCCGCCGCAGCAAAAAATAGCTACTCAGGAACAATCGATCAGTCCGCCGGCAAAGAAAGTCTTGCCGCATCCGGTGGTTCCGCAAGTCAAGCCGGTCGCCGAAAAATTGCTTACTCAAGCAAAAGCCCCAGTTAAGGTGGTGACGGAACCCGAGCAGCCGGTAGAATTACCGGAAGCTGTTGAAGTTCAGGAATCCGCCCCCAAATTATCGCCTGAAGCGCTTCAGCAACAAATCGCTCAACTCGGCGAGCGCATCAGAAATACCCAACAAAGCGCGCAAGATACTAAGATTAAATTCGTCAACGCGGTTAGCACGCACAAGTATCTCGCGGCGCAATATGTCAAGGATTGGGAGGACAAGGTTGAGCGCACCGGCAATCTGAATTATCCTGAGGCCGCGCGCAAAAAAGGCGTTTCGCAATCCTTGACCATGGACGTGGGGATTAACGCCGACGGCAGCATTTACAGCATGCGGATTGTCCGGTCATCCGGCAATTCCGCGCTGGATGACGCCGCGAAACGGATTGTGAAGATGAGTGCGCCCTTTGCCGCTTTACCCGATGATTTGTTGAGAGAAGTGAACGTTTTGGTGATTACCAGGGTCTGGAAATTCTCAGACGAAACCGGCATGACTGCCCGCTAGCCCATACAGCACTCCAATGACAGACGTTACTTATTTAAATAACCAGTTTTTGATTGCGATGCCCGGCTTAGCCGACCCGCATTTTTTTCACACGGTGACATACCTGTGCCAGCACAACGAAGAAGGTGCGCTCGGCATTGTCATCAACCGACCGACCGGCATGAAATTACGCGACATTTTCGAGCAAATGGGGATTAAAACCGAGCTGGAAAATGTATTGGAAACCCCGGTGTTTGCCGGCGGCCCGGTACAGCAGGAACGCGGCTTTGTCATTCACGATGCCTGTGAACAACGCTGGGATTCCAGTATCAGTACCGCCGAGAATATTACGCTGACCAGCTCTCGCGACATTCTCGAGGCCATTGCCGAAGGTAAAGGCCCCAACCACTATTTGATCGCCTTAGGTTACGCCGGCTGGGGTAGCGGCCAACTAGAAAAAGAAATGGTCGAAAACGCCTGGCTGAACACGCCATGCGGTGAAGAGATACTCTACGAAACGCCGATTAGCCAGCGCTGGAATGCGGCGGCGGGACAATTAGGTATCGACATTAATCGCCTGACCACGCCGGCAGGTCATGGTTAAGCTCGATCCGCTGGCGGCAAAATTCAGCAGCGATGCGTATTTAGGGTTTGATTTCGGCAACAAAAAAATTGGGGTCGCGGTGGGACATGCCGATACCGGCATTGCCAGTCCGCTGCAAACCATCCAGTCGCTTAATCAAGTGCCGGACTGGCATAAAATCGGTCAGCTGATCGCCGAATGGCGGCCCATAGGTTTGGTGGTCGGCATTTCTCGACAGAACGATGGTTCGGATAATGTGATTACCCCGCGCATGCAAAAATTCTGTCGGCAGCTGAATGGTCGTTACAATCTACCGGTGCACCAAATCGACGAAACACTGACCACGTTCGCCGCTAAACAAATGCTGTACGACGACTTGAAGGTTAGCGCTACTAAATTATGGGCCGTGCAAGATCAACTGGCCGCACAGATCATTCTGCAAAGCTGGTTTGATCAGTAAAAAGACGAAAACGGTTTTACGCCCATGCAGCCTTATTATCCCGTCGCTTTCAGCTTTTTCCCGAATTTCATAACAATAACAAGATTCCCCCTGTAACCGTCATGCCCATCACCACGCTGAATAT
This sequence comes from Methylomonas sp. PHL2-19, assembly GCF_059331595.1. Taxonomy (NCBI): domain Bacteria; kingdom Pseudomonadati; phylum Pseudomonadota; class Gammaproteobacteria; order Methylococcales; family Methylococcaceae; genus Methylomonas; species Methylomonas sp. PHL2-19. Next base: position 576,930 of record NZ_CP196839.1, on the reverse strand, counting down.
CGATAACCTGCTCGACACTCTGGAAGCCGCGATTCGCCGGCAGATTAGCGAGCGTAACTTGCATAATCCTTTGCTAATCGGCATACACAGCGGTGGCGCATGGATCGCGCGGCATATGCATCAGCGTTTGGGTTTGAGCGAACCCTTGGGCATGCTGGACATCACCTTTTACCGCGACGATTTTTCGCAAATCGGCATGCATCCCAAGGTCAAGACCAGCCAATTGCCGCCGCACTTGGAAGGCCGCGACATCATCTTGATAGACGACGTGTTTTACACCGGACGCACCATCCGTGCCGCGCTGAACGAAATATTTGATTATGGCCGCCCTAACCAGGTGGTGTTGGCGGTATTGATAGAGCGTAATGGCCGGCAAATTCCGCTGCAACCGGACTGTTACGGTATCCGCATCGATCTGGCCGGCGATCAACGTATCAAACTGACCGGCCCCGACCCATTGGGCATCGAGATTCAATCCCCGCAAGTGGTGGCGGCATGACCCGACATATTCAGCTTACCGAACAGGGTAAGCTCAAGCATTTTCTGACGATCGAAGGTCTGGATAAGGAGCTGCTGACCGAAATCTTGGATACCGCCGAATCATTTGCCGGCATGTCCGAACATCAAGTCAAAAAAGTGCCGTTGCTGCGCGGCAAAACCATCGTCAACCTGTTTTTCGAAAACAGCACCCGCACCCGCACCACTTTCGAGCTGGCGGCCACCCGGCTGTCGGCGGACGTGCTGAGCATGAACATCGCCACGTCCGCCACTTCCAAGGGTGAGAGTCTGCTGGATACCATTCACAACCTGGAAGCGATGCACGTGGACATGTTCGTGGTTCGCCATGCCCTGAGCGGGGCGGCGCATTTTATCGCTCAACACACCGCCCCGCATATCAGCGTGATCAACGCCGGTGACGGCCAGCACGCCCATCCTACCCAGGCGATGCTGGATATGTTCACCATCCGCCAACATAAAAAACAATTCGAAGGCCTGAAAGTCGCCATCGTTGGCGACATCTTGCATTCGCGGGTGGCGCGTTCGCAAATCTTGGCTTTGAACACATTGGGCGTTGCCGAAGTGCGGGTAATAGCTCCCAAAACGCTGTTACCGGCGCAAGTCAAAACTATGGGCGTGATACCCATGCATGACATGGACGAGGGCCTGGATGATGTGGATGTGGTCATCATGCTGCGTTTGCAAAAAGAACGCATGAATTCGGCGTTTTTGCCTAGCGAAAGCGAGTTTTTCCGCTGTTTTGGTTTGACCGAAGCCAAGCTTAAACGCGCCAAAGCCGATGCCATTGTGATGCATCCCGGACCGATCAATCGGGGTGTGGAAATTGCCTCCAGCGTCGCCGACGGCCCGCAATCGGTGATCTTGCAGCAAGTCAGCAATGGCGTGGCTGTGCGGATGGCGATTATGTCGATGGCGATGCACAGTCAAGGAGGAGCGGCATGACCAAGATTTTGATTAATAACGGCCGCATCATCGATCCGGCCAACAACATCGACGCCATCGGCTCGGTCTGTATTGCTGACGGCAAGATTGTCTCGGTGTTGGAGCACGCCGCCGATTTCACTCCCGAACAGATTATTGATGCCAGCAGTCAAATCGTCTGCCCCGGCTTCGTCGATCTAAGTGTGCGCTTGCGCGAACCCGGCCAGACCCAAAAAGGCAATATCCTCAGCGAAACCCGCGCCGCGCTAAGTGCCGGTGTCACCTCCTTGTGTTTGCCTCCCGACACCAAACCCTGTATCGATAGCCCGGCGGTAGTCGAGTTCATCAAGGACAAGGCCGAAAAAGCCGATTACCCGCAAATTCATAGCATAGGGGCGTTGACGCAGCGTTTGGCCGGCAGCGAATTGAGCGCGATGTTCGCGTTGAAACAGGCCGGCTGCATTGCCGTCAGCAACGCCAGCGAACCGCTCGGCAATCTGTTGATATTACGGCGGGCGATGGAATATGCCGCCACCCACAATTTATTATTGATGTATCGCGCCAATGAACCCGCCCTGTCCGGCAAGGGCTGCGCCCACGAAGGCGCGGTAGCCAGCCGCTACGGTTTGCCGGGTATCCCGGAAGCCGCCGAATCGATCGCCTTGGCGCAATGTCTGGAGTTGGCGGAGTTGACCGGCTGTCGGGTACACATCAGCCAAATTAGCTGCAAGCAATCGGTGATCAAATTGCAGCAGGCCAAGAAATACGGCCTAAACGTCACGGCCGACGTGGCGATTCACCAACTGCATCTGACCGAAGACAATATCACCCCATTCGACAGCAACTACCATGTATTGCCGCCGCTACGTAGCGCCATCGACCGCCAATATCTGCGCGAGGGCCTGGTTAACGGCACCATCGACGCGATATGCTCGGATCACCAACCCCACGACCTGGATGCCAAACTAGGCGCATTCCCGGAAACCGAAGCGGGCGTTGCCGCACTGGAAACCCTGTTGCCATTGACGCTGGCACTGACCCAACAACATCGCATCGGTTTGTCGCAAGCCATCGCCAATCTAACCTGCAAACCTGCACACATTTTAGGCCTGGCTAGCGGCACATTAACGCCGGGTTCTGCGGCCGATGTGTGTATTTTCGATCCACAAGCCAATTGGCAGGTTAATCGCGACAACTGGCTTAGTGCCGGTTGCAATACGCCGTATTGGCAGCAGACCTTGACTGGGCGCGTGACCCATACCTTGCAGGCCGGTAAGCCGGTGTATCGCTTGGTTGAGCTGCCGTGAACAGGTTATTTCGTCCCATTGTAAGTAGCACAGCGTGCTCATTAAGGAATAAATCATGAGTTGCATCAAAAACCGCCGCACTGACGGCTCGACGTCCTCCAGTATCATCGACGACCTGAAAGGCGATCAATCCTGGCGGATTTTTCGCATCATCAGCGAATTTACCGAGGGCTTCGACGAACTGTCCGGATTGTGCGACGCGATTTCGATTTTCGGTTCCGCCCGCTTGCCGCCCGAGCATTTTTATTATCAAAAAACTGTGGAACTGGCGGAAATGCTCAGCAAGGAAGGCTTTGCCGTGATCAGCGGCGGCGGGCCCGGCGTGATGGAAGCCGCCAACAAAGGCGCGATTTTGCATGATCAACCGTCTATCGGCTTGAACATCGAATTGCCGATGGAACAAACCCCCAATCCTTACCAAAACATTTCGCTGAATTTCCGTTATTTTTTCGTGCGCAAAGTGATGTTCGTGCGCTACTCGATCGGTTACGTATGTATGCCGGGCGGTTTCGGCACGCTGGATGAGTTTTTCGAAGCCTTGACCTTGATGCAAACCCACAAGATCTATCCGATTCCATTGGTACTGTTCGGCAGCGATTTCTGGAGCGGCCTGATGGATTGGATGAAAGCCAAGATGATGGAATACGGCACCATTTCCGCGGAAGATTTGGCTCTGATCACCGTCACCGACGATCCGCAGAAAGTGGTCGACATCATGGTTGCGCATCGCGAGTGGAAAGATTTGCAGCGCAAAAATTAAGCGCCGCGCAACTTTCAGGACTCAACTCGGTCACAACCTCGTTAAACATAAGGATTTTTTACACACATGACTGCGACAAGTCTTAGCCCCAGCCAAGCCGCCTTACAAAATCTCAAAACTCACATCAACACCCAGATCATCGGCCAGGAAGTGCTGGTTGAACGGATGCTGATCGCCCTGCTGGCCGATGGCCATTTGCTGGTGGAAGGCGCGCCGGGTTTGGCGAAAACCCGCGCCATCAACGTGCTCAGCCAAGGCATAGAAGCCGACTTTCATCGGGTGCAATTTACCCCGGACTTGTTACCGGCTGATTTGACCGGCACCGAGATTTACCGGCCGCAGCAAGGCAGTTTCGAGTTTCAGAAAGGCCCGCTGTTTCATAACTTGATCCTGGCCGACGAAATCAACCGCGCACCGGCTAAAGTCCAGGCCGCCTTGCTGGAAGCCATGGCAGAACGGCAGATCACGGTCGGCAAGGCCACTTATCCGCTGCCGCCCTTGTTCATGGTCATGGCCACGCAAAACCCGATCGAGCAGGAAGGCACTTACCCCTTACCGGAAGCGCAACTGGATAGATTTTTACTGCATGTGAAAATCGATTATCCCAATGCCGAACACGAGCAAGCCATTCTGCATCTGGCCCGTGCCGAGGCCAAGGGCGCACTGCAAAACCAGGACAGCGCACCGCCTAAAGTGAGCCAGCAAGCCTTATTCGCCGCGCGTGGTGAAGTGCTGGATTTGTATCTGGCCGATAGCTTGGAGCAATATCTGCTGCAAATCGTGCTGGCGACCCGCAATCCCGGCGCTTATGGTCAGGATTTGGCCGGCTGGATTCAATACGGCGCCAGCCCGCGCGCCAGCATTGCCCTGGACCGCTGCGCGCGCGCCAAGGCCTGGCTGCAACAGCGCGATTTCGTCGATCCCGGCGACATTCAAGAGATGGCTTATGACGTGTTGCGCCACCGCCTGATTCTGTCTTACGAGGCTGAAGCCGAAGGCATTAGCAGCGATTATGTGATCAAAGAATTGATAGCCAGAATTGCCGTACCCTAAATGAATAAATCGCCAGCGACCGACAACCCCAGGGTGACGGTCACTCTAAAAGCCTTGGTGGATCTGGCCAAACCGGCCGGCATGCTTAGCCTGGGGCACGCCAATATCCGCGCCGCGCAAAGCGGTAATTATCTGTCGCATCTAAAAGGGCGCGGCATGGCCTTCGACGAAACCCGGCTCTACCAACCCGGCGATGATGTGCGGCGTATCGACTGGCGCGTCACGGCCCGCACCGATAAGCCCCACAGCAAGATTTTCAAGGAAGAACGGGAAAGGCCCATGTTCATTGCCGTGGATTATCGCGCCAGCATGGCTTTTGCCACGCGCGGCGTGTTCAAATCCGTGCAGGCTGCCCGCTTGGCCGGTTTGCTGGCTTGGGCTGCACTGAAGCAAGGCGACCGCATCGGCGGGCAGATTTTCAGTGATGACGGTTGCCAGGAAGTAAAACCGCAAACCGGCAAACCGGCACTGTTACGCTTCTTAAACGCCCTGGTCAATCCGGATTACAACGGTGCGGCTGTTGTCAACCTGGCGCAGCCTCTGGCCAGATTGCTGCATCATGCCCGGCCCGGCAGCCGGGTGTATATTCTCAGCGATTTTCGCGGCATGAATAGCGCGGCCGAAAATCATCTGGCTAATTTGGCCCGGCATTGCGAGGTGGTGTTGGTACACATCGCCGACCCGCTGGAAAGCAGTTTACCGACCCTAGGCCGCTACCGCTTTACCGACGGCTGGCGCGAAGTGCTGTTCGATAGTGGTGACAAACAGCGCCTGCAAGCCTATCGGCAGCGCTTCCAAGACCGGCAGGCGTATCTGCAAAAGCTGGCCAATAAACTGCGTCTGACCTTGATACCCTGCACGACCCAGCAAATGCCTTTGGACGCATTGAACGGCACCCGCGCGCGTCCGGCGGCCTAAGACCTTCTCAATCTGGCCATGCGCATCCCCAATTTGTCTCATTCAATAGATTTTCCGGTGCCGGATAACGAGACACAAAGTATCGCGCTCGTCAGCCCGTTGGTTTCACTGATACAAATCGGCGTACTGAGTTTGCTGATGTTTGCCGGCGGCTGGCTGGGCGGCAAAATGATCATTCCGCCCGGCTATGCCAGTCCGCTATGGCCGCCAGCCGGCATCGCACTGGCTGCGCTATTTATGGGTGGCCGCAGGCTTTGGCCCGGAATCTGGCTGGGTGCGGCGTTCAGCAATTTTCTGGTGACTATTGATTTTTCCGGTCAATTGACCGCGCAAACTGCGATGTCCTCCTTTGCCATTGGCGGCGGCAGCGCCTTGCAGGCGTTGGCGGCTCTGGCTTTATCCAAAGCCTACGTAGAACCGGGTTTGCCCAAATTGGATAGTCCGGCTGCCATCCTCAAGTTTTTTGTCCTGGCCGGGCCGGTAGCCTGTCTGATCGCGCCCAGCGTAGGCGGAGCCGTACTTTATTCATTGGACTTGATGAGCCAGGCACAACTCTGGTCGTCCTGGCGAAACTGGTGGGTTGGCGACAGTTTGGGCGTGATGATAGTGACGCCGCTATTGTTTTGTTATTTCGGACGCCCCCGCGCGCTTTGGCAGGCGCGGCGCTTGAGTGTCGCGCTACCCTTACTGGGCACGCTGCTGGGTTTGGTGCTGGTATTTTTGCAAGCCTTTCAAGCGGAACGCGCACGCATTCAACAAGCTTTCGACAGTCGGGCTGCCGAGTTAGACCGGCTGCTGGCGGAATATGCCATTGATGTAATCGATAGTACGCTGGCGCTAAGAGATGTATTTCTGGCATCCGGGCAGGTAAGCAGAGCCGAATTTAGCGTGTTTTCCCAGGGTATCCTGCAACGCCATCCGGAAATCCAAGCCCTGGAATGGCTACCGCTGATTACCCAAGCCGATTTACCGGCCTTCGAACAAGCGGTACGCGCCGAAGGATTTCCTGATTTTCGCGTCATCGAACGGGATAGTGCCGGTCAATTGGTGCATGCAAGTGCCCGGCAGGAGTATTTTCCGATCATGTTTGTGGAGCCGATGGCCGGCAACGAAAAAGCCTTCGGCTTCGATTCCATGACAAATCCTCTTAGCCGGCAAGCAAAAATCCTGGCCCGCGCCAGCGGTAAACCCACCGCCTCGCAAAAACTGACGCTAATGCAGCGTGACGATACCGATCCCGGTATTTTGGTGTCCATTCCGGTTCGCCGGCATAGCACCGGCGGCGACGTCTTGGATATTACCGGCTATGTCTCGGCAATCTTACTGCCGGCCAAAATGGTGGAAACAGTCACCAGGGGGCTCAACACCGATACGCTGGGTATCAGCATTGATGACCTCAGCGCGCCCGCCGGACAAACGGCTTTGTATGTAAAACCGGTACGCAAACCGGTGTCGTTAAACTACGACTTAAAAAAATGGCAGCATAATTTTGCGTTTGTGGATCGTAATTGGCAAATTACCGTCACGCCGGATAGCGATTTCGTCAACGAACAAGGTTCATCGCTACCTTTGATTACGCTGATCGGCGGACTCTGTTTTACCAGTTTGCTGAGTATTTTATTGCTGATCATCAGCGGCAGAACCGCCTCCGTGCAAGCCTTGGTGGAAGAGCGCACCCAGGCATTGGCCGACGCGGTTGCGGAATTGGAAACCGCTGCCAATATCGCCAAGGAATCGGAATTAAAGCTGCGCACTATCGTCGATTCCGAGCCGGAGTGCGTGAAACTGCTCGCGCGGGACGGCAGCCTATTGCAAATGAACCGCGCCGGTCTGGACATGATAGAAGCCGAGACGCTGGAGCAAGCCCAACAAGGACGCATGGAGGATCTGGTATTGCCTAAGTACCGGGCAGCCTTTAAAAAATTGACTCGGCGGGTGTTTGCCGGCGCATCAGGCACACTGGAATTTGAAATCGTCGGCCTGAAAGGCCGGCAACGCTGGTTTGACACCCACGCTGTGCCAATGCGCGATGCGGAAGGCAATATCGTAGCCCTGCTGGGTTTGACCCGAGACATTACCGAACGCAAGCAGGCCGAGGAACATCTGAAACTGGCCGCGCGGGTATTCAGCGAGGCGCACGAAGGTATTTTAATTACCGATCCTGGCGGCATCATCGTCGATGTGAATCCGACTTTTTCCGAGATTACCGGCTATAGCCGCGCCGAAGTGATCGGTCGCAATCCCAGTATGTTGCAGTCCGGCAAATATGGTGCGGATTTTTACCGGGATATGTGGCAGGCCTTGCGCGAAGCGCAGCATTGGCAAGGCGAATTGTGGAACCGTAAAAAAAACGGCGAGTTGTATGCTGAGTGGCTGACGGTTTCTGCTTTGTGTGATGCCGACGGCAAGGTCACTCACTATATCGGGCTATTTTCCGATGTCACCCAGGCCAAGCAGCAGCAACAGATGCTGGAATTGTTTGCCCATTACGATCCGCTCACCCGCCTGCCGAACCGGATTTTATTCGCCGACCGCTTGAATCAAGCCATCGCCCACAGCAAGCGGGAAAACACTTTGCTGGCGATTTGCTTCCTGGACCTGGACGGCTTCAAGCCGGTCAACGACCAGTTCGGCCACGACATCGGCGACCGAGTGTTGGTGGAAGTGGCGGAACGGATCAAAAGCGCGATTCGCGAGGAAGACAGCGTGTCGCGGCATGGCGGCGACGAATTCGCGCTACTACTGGGCGATATAGACTCGATTGAACAATGCGAGCAAACCATCATGCGCATTCACCGGGCGATTGCCCAGCCGTATGTCATCGACGATCAGCCGATTTCGGTCGGCGCCAGCAGCGGTTTTACCGTATATCCGCTGGATGATGCCGACGCCGACGCTCTATTGCGGCATGCCGACTATGCCATGTACCAAGCTAAATTGGCCGGCAAAAACCGTTGTCAGCTGTTTGATGCCAGCCACGACCAACAAATCATGCATCGCCACCAACAACTGCGCGACATCGAAGCGGCGTTTTTAAACAACGAGTTGTGCATGTATTACCAGCCCAAGGTGGATATTAAATCCGGCCAGGTTAAAGGCGTGGAGGCCTTGATCCGCTGGCTGCATCCGCAGCGCGGCATGGTGCCGCCGTTGGAGTTTCTACCGGTGATTGCCTCCACCGATCTGGAAATCCGCATCGGCAATTGGGTCATCGCGCAAGCTTGCGAGCAGCTGGCGGGCTGGCATGCGCGCGGCTTGCCGTTGGAGGTCAGCGTCAACATCTCCTCCTATCATTTGTTGTGGTCCGGGATTGGTGCTTGTATCGAAGACACTTTACGCCTTCATCCGGAACTGGACGCCCGCTACCTGCAATTGGAAATTCTGGAAAGTACCGCATTGGATGATTTGTCGGCAGTGAACCGGATTATCACCAGCTGCCGCGAGCAACTGGGGATCAGCGTGGCCCTGGACGACTTCGGCACCGGCTACTCCTCGTTGACGCATTTGCGGCATCTGTCGGTGGATACCGTAAAAATCGATCAGACCTTTGTCCGTGACATGCTCGACGATCCGGACGACTACGCCATCATCGACAGCGTGATAGATCTCAGTCAGGCTTTTAGCCGGGAAGTCGTGGCGGAAGGCGTGGAAAGTCAGGAACAAGGTATCGTGCTGTTGCTGCTGGGCTGCCATCTGCTGCAAGGTTATGCGATTGCCCGGCCCATGCCTGCCTCGGCGATTGCCGACTGGGTGATTGCTTACCGGCCTTTCGACGACTGGCAAATTTATGCGGATGCCGAGCTGTCGGCGGAACAGGTTGACATAGCGATTCGCCGCTTCGACACCCGGCAGTGGTTGCAGCGGGTCCAGGCCTGCCTGTTCGCAGAGCCGCAAGCTGCCGTCAAAAGCTGGCCCATCATGGACCAGCGTCGTACCCATCTGGGCCGCTGGCTGAAGCAAGTACAACACGACCGACAGTATGCCCAGGATTGGCTGGAACATATCGAACAATTACAGCGGCAATTGCATGTCCTGGCCGAAAGTTTGCTGAAACGCTGCGAGGCCGGCCAGCGCGATGCCGCGCAGGCGGGTTTTAACGATCTGCGGGCTATTCAGCAGCAAATCGACGACATGTTGATTTTGTATACCCCACTCCCCAATTTGGACGCGATGTAGATATTCAATATGGAACCATTGCCCTTAAAAGATATTCATTTGCCCGATTCCGTGGCTTTTTGGCCGCCGGCGCCGGGCTGGTGGTTGTTAGCGGTATTGCTGCCGTTGTTGATTTTTTTGTGCCGGTATTTTTGCAAACGCATCCGCCGGCAGACAGCGGTGAAAACCGCCGGCAAATTGTTATTAGCGCTTCGCCGGGACGGCGGTGCCGACGCCAGACAGACCTTGGTGGCTTTATCGGCTCTGTTGCGGCGCGTAGCCATCAGTACGGCGCCGCGCAGCGATGCGGCCAGCTTACGCGGCGAGGCCTGGCTTAGCTATTTGGATCAGTCATTGCCGGATGCACCGTTTAGCCAAGGCCCCGGCCGTTGCCTGGCCGACGGCCATTACCGGCAAACGCCGCCCGCCGATACCGAACTGGAGGCCTTGTTTGAATTGTGCGAACGCTGGTTGAAACAACAGGCGAAAAAACGATGATCGAATTGTACTGGCCCTGGTTGCTATCTCTATTGCCACTACCGCTGCTATTGCGTTGGCTGTTGCCGGCGCGTGCCGTGGCCCAGCAGGCAGCATTGAAAGTACCGTTTCTGGACGATCTTGGCCCCAGCGAAACGCGGGTGGTCAGCAGCGAACGGCGTTGGCCTTTATGGCTGGCAGCTTTTGCCTGGGCCTGTTTACTGTTGGCCACCGCGCGTCCGCAATGGCTGGGCGAACCCATCGAGCAAGCGGTCAGCGGCCGTGATTTGATGCTGGCGGTGGATGTGTCCGGCAGTATGCAGGAGGAAGATTTCATCATCGGCAAACAGCGCGTGGACCGCTTAACCGCGATTAAACAAGTGGCCGGCGAGTTTATTCAGCGCCGGGTCGGCGACCGCCTGGGCTTAATCCTGTTCGGCACGCAAGCTTACTTGCACGTGCCGTTAACCTTTGATCGCAAGACCGTGCAAACCTTGTTGCACGAGGCGTTTATCGGCATCACCGAGGATGATCCGAAAACCTCCATCGGCGACGCCATCGGCTTGGCGATCAAGCGCCTGCAACAACAGCAAGATGCCAGCCGCGTGTTGATTTTATTGACCGACGGCGCCAATACCGCCGGCGAATTAACGCCGCTAAAAGCCGCCGAACTGGCGGCGGAGCATCACCTAAAAATTTACACAATAGGCATAGGTGCCGACGAAGTGTTGGTGCGCAGCCTGTTCGGCACCCGCCGCGTCAATCCGTCCGCCGATCTGGACGAAAAAACCCTGACTGCGATTGCCGATACGACCGGCGGCCATTATTTCCGGGCGCGTAATACCGAAGAACTGGAAAAAATCTACCGGATGCTGGATCAGCTGGAGCCGGTTGAAAAAGACAAACAATATTTTCGGCCGCGCAGCGAGTTGTTTTATTGGCCGCTGGGTCTGGCTTTGCTATTGACGGGATGCTTAACCTTGGCCCGCTTGAGGTGGTCATGAATTTTGCCGATTTTCATTTCCTGCGGCCCTGGTGGTTGCTGGCATTATTGCCGGCCGCGCTGTTTTTGATTTTGCTGGTGCGGCATCGACAAGGACGCGGCAACTGGAGCGAGGTGTGCGATGCCGAGTTGCTGCCCTTTATTTTGCAAGACAAACCGTTGCAAGCATCGCGTGGCCCTTTGTTCGGTGCCGGCTTTGCCGCGTTGCTAACCATAATCGCCCTGGCCGGCCCCACTTGGCAGCGCTTGCCCGGCCCGGCCTTTAGAAACGATGCCGCGCTGGTGATTGCGCTGGATTTGTCCAAGTCCATGGATGCCGCCGACATCAAACCCAGCCGTATCGCCAAGGCCCGTTACAAAATTGCCGATTTATTAAAACAGCGCAAAGACGGCCAAACTGCATTACTGGTCTACGGCGGCGATGCGTTTACCGTCACACCATTGACCAACGATACCGCGACCATTGATAGCCAGCTAAGCGCCCTGACCACCGACATCATGCCCAGTCCGGGCAGCAACACCAGTGCGGCATTGAATGCGGCGGTGGCATTGCTGCGCCAGGCCGGCTTGGTCAAGGGGCATATCCTGCTGGTCACCGACGGCGTTGATAGCGATGTCGCCGAGCAGGCCGAACACTGGTTGGGCGATTACCGGCTCTCGGTACTGGCGATGGGCACGCCGGAAGGTGCGCCTATCCAGCTACAAGGCGCAGGATTTTTAAAAGATAGCAATGGTGCCATCGTGGTCGCCAAGTTGGACGAAGCGGCCCTGAGCACGTTGGCGCAACACGGTCGCGGCATTTACCAGCCGGTGACGGCAAACGATGCGGATGTCGAGAATTTGGGGCGTTTATTCAATAGCGCCGAAACCGGTAACGAAAACTTGGATAGCAATCTGTTGCTGCAACAATGGGATGAAAAGGGGCCCTGGCTGTTATTGCTTGTGTTACCGTGGGCGGCTTTGCAATTTAGAAAAGGTTTGTTATTGGCCTTGCTGTGCCTGTTGCCGTTGCCGAAAAACAGCTACGCGCTGGACTGGCAGAGCTTGTGGCAAACGCCTGATCAACGCGCCAAGCAGGCTTTCGAGCAACAGCAATATCAACAAGCCGCCGAGCAGTTCGACAATCCGGATTGGCGCGCCGCCGCCCAATACAAGGCCGGTAAATTCCAAGAAGCCGCCGAGACCTTGAAAAACACCCAAAGCGCGGAAGGCCATTACAACCGCGGCAATGCCTTGGCTCAGGCCGGCCAGTTGCAAGAAGCCGTGCAAGCCTATCAGCAGGCGCTGCAACTTGATCCTAAGCATCAGGATGCGAAATACAATAAGGAGCTGGTCGAGAAGAAGCTGAAAGAACAGGAACAGCAGCAGGAGAATCAACAGCAAGACCAGCAAAAGCAGGACAAACAGGATTCGTCCGAGCAACAGCAAGAACAGCAACAACAGGATGGCAAGTCCGATCAAGCCGACAAAGATGCGCAGCAGGAGCAAAAACCGCAAGACCAGCAAAAAGCCGACGCCAAGCAGGACGCGGAACAAAATAAGGCGAAAGAAGACCAACAATCCGAAGCCGAGGCCAAACAGCAAGCTGAGCCGCAGCCGCCCAAGCAAGAGCCGACAGACCATGAACAAGCCGCGCAAGCCACGGAAAAAAACGAAACCGAGCGCGCCAACGAGCAATTGTTGAAGCGCATACCCGACGAGCCGACGGGCTTACTAAAGCGTAAATTCAAATATCAATACGGTCAGCGCAATCGAGCTAACCCGACCGGTCCGGCCTGGTAAATTGACGGATCGGGAATCCGGAATGAATTAGCCTAAGACCGACACATTTTAATTTTGGACGCGATGAAACGATGGATATTGGCCTGATACTGATTTTAATCCTGATCAACGGTGTGTTTGCAATGTCGGAAATGTCGCTGGTCTCTTCCGGACTGGCGCGCTTGCAGAAATTGGCCGGCGAAAAACGCGGGGGGGCGCGCACCGCGCTGAAATTGCACCAGGATCCGTCGCGGTTTTTGTCTACCGTGCAGGTTGGCATTACCTCGGTCGGCATTCTCAGCGGCGCGCTGGGCGAGGATGCCTTGACCGAGCCGCTGTATCGGCAACTGCTGAACATTCCCCTGCTGGCGCCCTATGCCCAGAGCATTGCATTAATCGCCACGGTATTTCTGATTACTTATTGTTCGGTAGTCATAGGTGAACTGGTGCCTAAGCGACTGGCCTTGCTACATCCGGAGCGGATTGCGGTGTTTATCGCCCGGCCCATGCACACCCTGTCACTGGTTGCCAGCCCTATCGTCTGGCTGCTGTCTTCATCCAGTACGCTGATACTGCGGGTATTTGGCGCGCATCGGCCGCCGCAGACCAGTGTCACCAACGAAGAAATTAAACTGCTGATGGAAATCGGTGCGGAGTCAGGGGTATTTCATGCCAGCGAAAGCCATTTGGTCGGTAACGTCTTGCAACTGGATGAACAAATGCTGGGTGCGGCCATGACGCCCCGGCAACAAATATACGCTATTGATTTAAGCGATCCGGAAGCGACAGTGCGCGCCGAAATCGCCGACTGTCCTTACGCCCGGGCAGTAATTTGCCGGGACGGTCTGGAAAATGTGGTCGGAATCTTGCAGAGAAGCGATCTGCTGAAACTGGCGATGGCCGGCGAGACCTTGGATATAGCGCCGATCCTGCATACACCGCTATACGTGCCGGAAGCCATGACGCTAAGGCAATTACTGGAGTTTTTCCAGGAAAAGCGAGCCGATCTGGCGCTGGTCGTCGACGAATATGGCGATATTGAAGGCTTGGTCACGCTGAGTGATGTGCTGAAAGCCATCGTCGGCCATCTACCCAGCCGCACCAATCTGGACGTCGATGTGGTGCAACGTAGCGACGGCTCATGGTTGGTGGATGGCGGCTTATCGATTCAGCGTTTGAAGACGGTGATCGGTATAGACGGCAATTTGCCCGGCGAAGCCGACAACGCCTACCACACCGTCGGCGGCTTTATTTTGTTTTACCTGGAAAAAATTCCCCAAGTAACGGACAACTTCGAATATCGGCAGTGGCGTTTCGAAATCGTCGATATCGACGGTACCCGTATCGACAAGGTGTTGGTCAGCGCCAAGCCGCCCGAGGCCGCAATTTAACGCTTTGCCAAATTGGGTTTGTCGGCCTAAAGCGCAATAGGCGACACCTGAGTTATACGCCAACATTGCTTGCATCGGCATTCGCTTTGCATCGTTAGATTACCTGACGACCTAGAAAATCACCTGGCAACGTAGAAGTAGCCCGTGATTTGTTAGTTGTTTGAAAAGATTTTTTGCTTAAAGGACATACCATGAAAGCTAAGCTCCATACGTCATTCCGCTCCTCGCCGCTTATGGCCGCGCTGTTTTTGCTGAGTTTTGCCTTGCCCGCCCTTGGCGCGGATCATAAACCCTTATTGGAAGCCTCGCCCGCCCTGTTAAAGCTGTTAAGCATCGCCGAAGTCAAACCCGGCGAAGTCGGCGAATCGCTGAATCTTTCGGCTCGGGTGGAGTTGGATCAACATAGGGTCGCACGCATCGGCGCCTCGGTAACCGGGCGGATTACCGAAATCGATGCCATGCTCGGCCAAGCGGTAAAAAAAGGCGAACGTCTGGCGCTACTGAACAGCACCGAGCTGGGTAAAGCTCAGTCCGACTATCTAAAAGCCGCGTCACAAGTCAATTTGCGGCGGATTACCGTGAAACGTGCCGAGCGTCTACTGGAAAGCGGCGTGATCTCGGAAGCCGAGTTTCAGGAGCGGCAGAGCGTGTTGACTGAAGCGGATGTGGATTTACGCGCCGCCGCCGACCAGTTGCGGGTCATGGGTATGAGGGATGCCGATTTGCAGCGCATAGACAAACAACGCAGCATTCACTCCTTTTCGCCGGTTACCGCCAGCATAGACGGCGTCGTCATCGAACGAAACGTCGCCATCGGCCAGGTGGTACAGCCGGCAGACGCTTTGTATACCGTTGCGGACTTGTCGCAGCTGTGGCTGGTGGCGGAAATTCCCGAGCAACAAGCGCATTGGGCGCGGCAAGGCGATCAAGCTTTCGCCGAAGTGCCTGCACTGCCTGGGCAGGAAGTGAGCGGCAAACTGATTTACGTCGCCGATATGGTCGATTCGGATACCCGCACGGTGACGGTGCGGATGGCCCTGGCCAATCCGCAGCGTCTGTTTAAACCGCAAATGCTGGCAACACTGAAAATCAGCAAGCCCGGTTCGCAATCTTTGATCGTGCCCAGCCAGGCGGTGGTCAGAGAAAATGACAAGGATTTCGTGTTCGTGGAAACCGCCGCCGCCCGGTTCGAATTGCGCCCGGTACGTTTGGGCCGCGAAGAAGCGCAGAAACGGCCCTTACTGGAAGGTTTGAAAGCGGGTGAAAAAATTGTCGTGGGCGGCGCGTTTCATTTAAATAACGAACGCCTGCGCAGCACATTGGAGTAGAGCATGATTAATAGCCTAATAGCAGCCGCTCTGCATCAACGTGTTCTGGTGGCGGTGCTGGCAGTGGCGGTCACGCTCTTCGGCGTGCGCGCCGTGCAGCAGTTGTCGGTGGATGCATTTCCGGATGTTACCAATATCCAGGTTCAAATCGCTACCGAAGCGACCGGCAAATCGCCGGACGAAGTGGAACGCCTGGTCACCGTGCCCTTGGAAATAGCGATGGCCGGCCTGCCGGGTCTGGAAGAAATGCGTTCGATGAATAAGAACGGCTTGTCCTTGATCACCTTAATCTTTACCGATAAGACCGAGGTTTACTTTGCCCGGCAGTTGGTGATGGAACGGCTGATAGAGGTGAAGCAGCAGATGCCGCAAGGCATCAATCCGGTGCTGGGGCCGGTGTCCACCGGTTTGGGCGAGGTCTATCAATACACCTTGGAACGCGACGACGACGGTCAGCGGGCCTTGACCCAGGAGGAATTGCAACAGCGCCGCGAAGCCCAGGACTGGGTGGTACGGCCGTTGCTGCGCGGGATTCCCGGCGTGGCGGAAATCAACTCCCAGGGCGGCTATGTCAAGCAATACCAGGTGTTGGTTGATCCCAACCGCTTGCATCATTACCGGATTTCATTGACTGAAGTATTCGAGGCGCTGGCCAGAAATAACGCCAACAGCGGCGGCGGTGTACTGCCGCATTATGCCGAACAATATCTGATTCGCGGTGTCGGTTTGATTAACGACGTCAAGGACATCGGCAATATCGTCTTGAAGGAAGAAGACTCGGTGCCGGTACATATGCATGACGTTGCCGAAGTCAAAATCGGCCACGAAGTTCGGGCGGGCGCGGTACTCAAGGACGGCTACACCGAATCCGTGGGTGGCATTGTCATGATGCTGCGCGGCGGCAACGCCAAGGAAGTGGTGAGCCGGATCAAGGCGCGAGTGGCGGAAATCAACGCGAAAGGCATGCTGCCGCATGACCTGAAAATTGTCTCCTATTACGACCGTAGCGATTTGGTCGATGCGGCTTTGCATACCGTGACCAAGGTGCTGCTGGAAGGCATTGTGTTGGTAGTGATCGTGTTATTCCTGTTTCTGGGCGATGTGCGTTCCAGTCTGATCGTGGTCAGCACCTTGATCGTCACGCCCTTGGTGACGTTTATCGCGATGAATCAGCTGGGTCTGTCCGCCAATTTGATGTCGCTGGGCGGCTTGGCGATTGCCATTGGTTTAATGGTCGACGGTTCGGTGGTGGTGGTGGAAAACGCTTTTCGTTTGCTCGGCGAACGCAAGGGCCGTGCCACCAGCCGGGTGCGCGTGGTGCAGACCGCAGCGCAGGAAGTGGCGACCCCGGTATTGTTCGGTGTCGGCATCATCGTGCTGGTATTTTTGCCGCTGATGACGCTGCAAGGCATGGAGGGCAAGATGTTCGCGCCGTTGGCTTATACCATTGCGATTGCCTTGCTGATTTCACTGATCGTGTCTCTGACCTTATCCCCGGTACTCTGTGCCTTTTTACTGGAAGGTCACGACGGCGAACATGACACCCGGCTGATTGCTTTCATCAAGCGGATTTATTTACGGATGCTGGATTGGGCGATGGCCAATCGGCTGAAGGTGGTGGGCGGTGCGGTCGGCGTGTTCGCCGCGACCTTGGCCTTACTGCCCTTGCTGGGCACATCGTTCATTCCGGAAATGAAGGAAGGCTCCATCGTGCCGGGCATTAACCGGATGCCGAACATTTCGCTTGAGGAAAGCATCAATGTGGAGATGCAGGCGATGAAAATGGTGATGGCAATCCCCGGCGTAAAAACCGTGGTTAGCGGTGTGGGGCGCGGCGAAAGTCCGGCCGATCCGCAAGCGCAAAACGAGTCCACGCCTATCGTTACATTGAAACCGCGGGAAGAATGGCCGAAAGGCTGGACTCAGGACGATATTGCCGATGCGATGAGCGCGAAACTCACCGAAAACTTGCCTGGCATGCAGGTGGTGATGGCCCAGCCGATTTCCGACCGGGTGGATGAAATGGTCACCGGCGTGCGCTCGGACGTGGCGGTGAAAGTCTTCGGCGACGATCTGGCTGAACTGAAACGCCTGGCAGACGCCATTGCCGGGGTGGCGAACGACGTGAACGGTGCCCGCGATATTCGGGTCGAGCGTTTGACCGGCCAGCAATATTTGAATATTACCGTTGATAGGCAGGCCATTGCGCGCCACGGTTTGAATGCCTCGGACATTCACGATGTCATAGAAACTGCGATAGCCGGCAAAGTGGCTACCGAGATTTATCAAGGCGAGCGGCGCTTTTCGGCGGCGGTGCGCTTGCCGGAGCAATTTCGGAACAATATCGGTGCCATTGATGCGTTGATGCTGACCTCCGCGAACGGCGCGCGCGTGCCGCTGGGCGATGTCTGCAATATCACCTTAAATGATGGTCCGGCCCTGATCAGCCGGGAAATGGGCAAGCGCCGCATCGTGGTGGGGATTAACGTGCGCGACCGGGATTTGGGCGGTTTCGTCGCCGAGCTGCAAAAAGCCGTGGCCGATAAAGTGCAATTGCCGGAAGGCTATTATCTGCAATGGGGCGGCCAATTCCAGAATATGGAGCGGGCCTTGGGGCATTTACAAATGATCATTCCGGTCACTATCGCGGCGATTTTCTTTTTGCTGTTTATGTTGTTTAAATCGCTGCGCTTCGCCGGGTTGATTATTCTGGTGCTGCCGTTTGCATCGATAGGCGGCATCATCACACTGTTTCTCAGCGGCGAGTATCTTTCGGTGCCGGCGTCGGTGGGATTCATCGCCTTGTGGGGCATCGCGGTGCTGAACGGCGTGGTGTTGGTATCGTATATCCGCTCCCAGCGCGAAAGTGGTCTGAGTCTGGAGTATGCGATACGCCGCGGTTGCGAACAGCGTTTTCGGCCGGTGATGATGACCGCCACGGTGGCCTTGCTGGGTCTGGTGCCGTTTTTATTCGCCATCGGCCCAGGTTCGGAAGTGCAAAAACCCCTGGCTATCGTGGTGATCGGCGGCTTGATTAGTTCGACGCTGCTGACCTTGGTGGTATTGCCGGTGTTATACGGCTGGTTTGATGACCGTCCTGATGTTCATAAACCTTTTTCAATGAAGTAAATGATCCATTGTATGCATAGACATAGTTACTCGTGGCTGCTGTATGGCCTGTTAATGCTGATCAGCGCCGCGATACATGCGGCGGAGATTCAAGTAGCGGTTGACCGCAACCCGGTTGGCCTTAACGAATCGTTTCAAATTACCTTTACCGCCAGTGAAGCTCCGGACGGCAATCCGGATTTTGCGCCCTTGCAGGAGAATTTTGAAATTCTCAGTCAGCAGCGCAGCACCAGCTCCTCTTGGGTCAACGGCAAAAGTAGCCGGACTGAACAATGGATAGTCCGGGCGATGGCCAAACAAGCCGGCGAGTTGTTTATCCCGCCGATTGCCTTCGGTGCCGACAGCAGCAAACCGTTGAAACTTATCGTCAACGAAAATACTGCCGCCCCGCAAGGCAACGACGACATATTTCTGGACGTGACCGCTACGCCCGAGCAACCTTATGTGCAGTCGCAGGTGCTGTACACGCTGAAGTTGTTCCGCAAAGTACAGATTACCCAAGCCAGCCTTAGCGAGCCGGAAATTAAGGATGCCTTGGTCGAAAAACTGGGCGAGGACAGCACCTACGCTACCCAAGTCAAGGGCGTGGATTATTGGGTGACCGAGCGCAAATATGCCATTTTTCCGCAACAGAGCGGCGTATTTACCATTGCGCCGCTGATTCTGAATGCCGAATACCTGAGCAATCAACGCCAACCGCGTTTCAACGGCTTCTTCAATCGGCCCGACACGGAAACCCGCCGGGTGGCTTCCAAAGCCATCACGTTGAACGTGCAAGCGGTGCCGGCAGGCTTTAAAAGCCCTAACTGGTTGAGTGCCGAGTCATTAACACTCAGCGAAGCTTGGTCCGACGCGGGCTTGCAAACCAAAGTGGGCGAACCCTTGACCCGCACCCTCACACTGAGCGCGAAAGGCACCACGGTCGGCCAGTTGCCGGAGCTGCTCGATAAAACGGCTATCGACGGTATCAAAACCTATCCCGACCAACCGCTGCTGAAGGAAGATAAGGAAAGCGACGGCTTAACCGCGCTGCGCGAGGAAAAAATCGCCTTCATCCCTTCCAAACCCGGCGAATATACCTTGCCGGCGCTGGACATCGTTTGGTTCAACACCAAAACTCAGAAAACGGAAACCGCGCACCTGCCTAGCGTCAAGCTCACGGCCTTAGCCGGCAGCACGGATGCCCAAAATTCCGCACCGCCCGCTACATCAAGCACGCCGCAAGAGCCGGTAACTAATCCAATGATCACGTCGCCGATTACCGTGACCAACAGCAGCGACACCCGCTTTTGGCAAGCGGTATCGGCGACCTTGGCGCTGGGCTGGCTGCTGACTATTGTTGTGTTTTATCGCCGCCCTTCCGGCAAAGTATCAACGAACAAGCCTGTTGAACGGGTGCCGGAAACCGCTATGGAAAAGACCCTGAAACGTGCTTGTTGGGAAAATAACCCGCAGGCCGCCAAACAGGCCTTGCTGCAATGGGGGAAGGCCGAGTTCGGCGCGGAGAGTCTGGGTGCAATTGCGGCGCATTGTCCCGAGGCACTTCGTGAAGAGATTTTGGCGTTGAATCGCTTGCTATATTCTGGGCGGAATCAAGATTGGCAAGGCCGGAATCTTTGGCAGGCGTTTTCCGCTAAACCCGCAGCGGTCAACAGTAAAGGGAAAAACGACGACGGTTTGGAGCCCTTATTCAAGATTTGAAGTTCGAAGTCGTAGAGGCGCAGAATCTTGCGTCTCTGCGACGATGATTTATAGCTTAGCCGCGCCCGTTCAGATGCGCCAACGCCATATACAAGGCAGCAATCGAGCGGGCTTCACTGCATTCGCCGCTGGCTAGCAAGGTATCGATACTATTCAAGGGCCAAGGTACCACTTGCAGTTCTTCAGGTTCGTCGCCGACCAATTTTTCCGGATACAGGTCTTCAGCAAGAATAATATCTATCGTGTGTTCCAGATAGGCCGGCGCCAGCGATACCCGGTGCAAATGGTGTAATTTGGCCGCGCCGTAACCGATTTCTTCTTTTAACTCACGGTTGGCGGCGTCCAGCATATCCTCGCCGGCATCCAGCTTGCCTTTCGGTAAACCCAGCTCGTAACGATGGATGCCGGCGGCGTATTCCCGAACCAGCAGCACAGTATCTGCATCCAGCATCGGCACCACCAGTACCGCGCCGTGCGAGGCGCTGCGGGCCAGGCGCTCGTATTGGCGGCGCTCGCCGTTACTAAACTCCAGGTCCAGAGCTTCGATGCAGAATTGCCGGGTTTGGGCGATGACGGTTTGTTTGAGGATTTTCGGTCTGTTGGGCATCGGCTCAGCTTCTAAAGCTTGGTTGTTGGTTGGTTTGCTGACGTGGGTTTGCTTTCAATGCCAAGATCGGCGTGAAAGCACTTTCAACTGTTCGCTAACTTAAAAAAACCCACCACGCTTTGCAGTTGTTCGGCTTGGCCGTTCAATTCCTCGGCGGTTGCGGCCATTTCTTCCGAGGCGGCTGCGTTTTGTTGCGTCACTCTGTCCAACTGCCGCATGGCCTCGCTGATTTGTTTGATACCGCTGGCTTGTTCTGCTGACGCGGCATTGATCTCTTGGACCAGGTCCGCTGTTTTCACGATGTCCGGCAGCACATGGCCGATGAGCACCCCGGCTTTTTCCGCAATCGAGACGCTGTTGGACGCCAACTCGTTGATTTCTGCCGCCGTCGTGCGGCTGCTTTCCGCCAATTTACGGACTTCCGCCGCCACCACCGCAAAACCTTTACCGTGTTCGCCGGCCGAGGCGGCCTCGATTGCCGCGTTTAAGGACAATAAATTGGTTTTGTAGGCAATGTCTTCGATCAGCCCGATTTTTTTGGCGATATGTTTCATGGCATTGACGGTTTCGATTACCGCTTCGCCGCCTTGCTTGGCCTCGCTGGCGGATTTGCCGGCCATCTGTTCGGTGACATGAGCATTTTCGGTATTTTGTTGCACCGAGGCGCTGAGTTGTTCGATGGAACTGGTGGTTTCTTCGACACTGGCCGCCTGCTCGGTGGTGGCTTGGCTGATCGATTGCGCGGTTGCGCTGACTTCCTTGGAGGCCGAACTTAACACGTCGGCATTACCCAGAACTTGCTGGACGACGTTACTAAGCTGGTCGCGCATGCCTTTTAAATCGTACAACAAACTGTTGGTGTCGCCTTCCCGCAGCTCTATAGCCACGGAAAGGTCGCCGGCGGCCATGGTATTGACCGCTTCAGCGGCATAGCCGGGTTCTCCGCCAAGTTGCGTCATTAAGCTTTTGGTGATCAGATAGCCGGCAACGCCACCAATCAGCACTGAAATTAGCGCCAGCGTGGTAATCAAATTCACGCTTTGATTGACCGTTTCCTTGGCTTCTAATCCGGATTGTTTCATTAGCTTGGTTTGGAAATCAATTAGCGCGTCCACCGAATCTATATACTCGGTTTGCAACTTCCTGACTTGGGACAGCAGAAAATCCGCCGCTTCCGCTTGCTTGCCATCGCCGGCCAATTTGATGAACTGATCCTGGGCATTTACGTAAGGTGTCCGGGCATCCAACACTTTTTTGAGTGCGGCTTTGCCTTCCGCGCTGCTAATACTCTCGTCGAGTTTATCCAGGTTTTCCTTGATAGCTCGCCGTGCGTCTTGAATACGGGCCAGTTCCTTATCGATGGTGGCTCGGTCTTTGATAATCAGGGTATTGCGCATCGAGCGGGCAATCACATTGATGTTGCCGATGACGTCATTGGCCCAGACTGTTTTCGGAAATTTATCGTTGACCATGTTGTCGATGTTGGACAATAGGTCATTCATGCTGTTGATGCTGATGCCGGCAATCATGGCCAGCAGCAGCAAGACTCCGCTAAAACCCAAGCCTAAACGGGTTCTCACTTTCATGGTACTCATGAATTTAACTCCTTTCGACGGTTGATGCCGTGACAGAACAGATATAAAAGCTTTTAATCCTTTTTCTAGTAGACATCAAGCCTAGCTGAACTTAGGGATTTTCCGGTTAGAATAAAAAACTAATTTAGGCCGTGTTTGGGAATGACAAGCGCTATTGAATGATAGGGATAAACTAAAATGCTCGACTGGAAACAAATCGATACCGTACTGCTGGACATGGACGGCACTTTGCTGGATTTGAATTTCGATAATCATTTTTGGCAGGAATTTGTGCCCTTGCGCTTTGCCGAACTGCACAGCCTGACGCTTGAGGACGCCAAACAGCAGTTGGCGCCGCGTTTCAAGGCCATGGAGGGCAAGCTGGAATGGTATTGTCTGGATTATTGGACCCAGGAATTGGCTTTGAATATCGCCGGATTGAAGCAGGAGTTGGCCGGTTTGATTGCGGTGCATCCACATGTCACCGAGTTTTTGGATGCGGTGCGAGCCAGCGGCAAGCGGCTATTGCTGGTAACGAATGCGCATCGCGATAGCTTGAATCTGAAAATGGAAAAAACCTGTCTGCATGGGTTTTTCGACGAAATCGTCTCGTCGCACGATTTTGGTTTTGCCAAGGAGCAGCAAGGTTTTTGGCAGATCCTGCAAGACCAGCATTTGTTCACAAAGGATAGAACGCTGCTGGTAGACGATAGCGTTGCGGTGCTGACGTCCGCCCGGACGTTCGGCATTGCTCATCTGCTATCGATCAGCAAGCCGGATAGCCGACGGCCGGTTAAGCAGGTTGCTGAGTTTGTGGCGGTGGAGGATTTTCGGGCGTTGATGCCTGGTTTGTAGTGGGAGCGGGGCGGGGCGGCCGGTGCTCTCTGGGCTTGTGCTCTGAACGCGGCGGGCGTTTGTCGCGCGGCATGACCCGTTCGCGCGGCTCGCGGCGTTGGGGCTTGATCACTTCTTCGACCATCAATTCCGCCGTGATGCTTTGCACCGGCACTTTCTCACCGATGTAATCCTCGATGTCCGGCATCGAGTAAGCGTATTCTTCGCAAATAAAACTGATCGCCTCGCCGCTGGCGCCGAAACGGGCAGTACGGCCAATCCGATGTACATAATCTTCGACGTCTTGCGGCAAGTCGTAGTTGAACACATGCGAGACGTCCGGAATGTGCAGGCCGCGCGCCGCCACGTCGGTAGCGATCAGCAGCGTGACCCGGTTTTCCTGGAAATCGTTAAGCAGGCGCTGGCGCTTTTCCTGGGGCACGTCGCCGCTGAGCATG
Source organism: Methylomonas sp. PHL2-19 (assembly GCF_059331595.1). NCBI lineage: Bacteria > Pseudomonadati > Pseudomonadota > Gammaproteobacteria > Methylococcales > Methylococcaceae > Methylomonas > Methylomonas sp. PHL2-19. The sequence goes on along the minus strand of NZ_CP196839.1, from coordinate 553,034 downwards.
GCTACTTTGTGGCCGTTAGCAGCCAAATAATCGTCGAGCTGCTCGGCGCAGCGTTTGGTGTTGACGAAGACGATGCTGCGCTGCGGTTGGTGGTGCTTCAGCAAGCCCAGTAATAGCGGGATTTTTTGCTCATTGGCAGGACAATAAGCCACCTGATTGATGGCTTTGGAAGTCACTTCCTCGGATTCGATGCGTATCAGCACCGGGTTGTTCATGTGTTCGTAAGCCAGTTCGGTGACTTTATAAGACAACGTAGCGGAAAACAGCATGTTCAAACGTTTTTCCGCCGGCGGCATGCGGCGCAGCAGGAAGCGGATGTCTTTAATAAAGCCCAAATCGAACATGCGGTCGGCTTCGTCCATCACGGTGACCTGGATGTTATCCAAAGTGAAGGCGCCTTGTCGGTAGAAATCGATAATGCGGCCCGGCGTGCCGATAATGATGTCGACATTGCCTTTGATTTTATCCAACTGCTTTTGATAGTCGGTACCGCCGTAGATCAATGCAAATTTCAGATTCAGATACTTGCTCAGAGCCACCGCGTCTTTGTGAATTTGGATCGCCAGCTCGCGGGTTGGAGCGAGAATCAGCGCGCGCGGGTTCTTGATTTTTTCGCTTTCGTCGTTGATCAGATGCTGAAAGGTCGCCAGCAAGAACGTGGCAGTTTTGCCGGTGCCGGTTTGGGCTTGGCCGGCAATGTCCTTGCCGCGTAAGGACAAGGGCAAGGATTTATCCTGAATGGGTGTGCAGTTGATGAATCCTGCTTCTTTCAGACCTTTAATGATGGAGTCGGACAGCTCCAAATTGCTAAAACGTGTTTCCGTCAAATGTGTTTTCTTCATAGCCCGATAGAATAAACTAAAAAGCCGCGCGGTTGAAATCGATTGACAATTAAAGCGCCGCGAAACTATAGTCTTGACTTTGTAAACTAATGGAGAATGGCGTGAGCGACCTAGTCCTTCATGTATCAGACGCTGATTTTAATGAAACTGTGTTGAAAGCCGGTGCGCCGGTGTTGGTCGATTATTGGGCAGAATGGTGTGGTCCATGCAAAATGATTGCCCCGGTTTTGGATGAAATTGCATCCGAATATCAAGGCAAACTCACCGTTGCCAAGCTGAATATCGACGAAAACCCCAAAACCCCGCAGCACTACGGTGTGCGCGGCATCCCGACCTTGATGCTTTTTAAAGGCGGTGAAGTGGAAGCGACTAAAGTCGGCGCCTTAACCAAATCCCAATTGGCTGCGTTTATCGATAGCAACATATAAATCAAGCCGAATCACCGGATTTATTAAAAATGTTTTTGATAAGTCCGGTTATTGCGCTAGAATTTTCCCCGCTTGCTTCTTCGCATTCTGATCGTCCTTAACAAATCCAACAACTACCTGCCGCTGTAAACAGCACTCTGCTGTTTTGCATTTCTTTCATTTCCCTTAATCAACATGAATCTTACCGAGTTAAAACTTAAACAAGCCACTGAAATTATTGCAATCGCTGAATCCTTGGGTCTCGAAAACATCGACAGAGCCCGAAAGCAGGAATTGATTTTTGCGATTTTGAAGAAACAGGCGAAGAGTGGGGAAGATATTTTTGGCGATGGGGTTTTGGAGATATTGGCGGACGGATTCGGTTTTTTAAGAACACCGGGTTGCTCCTATTTGGCGGGCCCCGACGACATTTATGTATCGCCCAGCCAGATCAGACGTTTCGGTTTACGCACCGGTGACACCGTTAGCGGCAAAATCCGCCCGCCGAAGGAAGGCGAACGCTACTTCGCGATGTTGAAGGTCGAAAGCATCAACTTCGAATCGCCAGAACAATCCAAAAACAAAATCTCCTTTTCCAACCTGACACCGCTGTTTGCCAATAAACGTTTCCGTTTGGAGCAAGGCAACGGCACCAGTGAAGATTTAACCGCCCGTATCATCGACTTGATTGCCCCTATCGGTAAAGGTCAGCGCGGCCTGATCGTCTCGCCGCCGAAAGCCGGTAAAACCATGATTATGCAAAGCATCGCCCATGCGATTGCCGAGAACAATCCCGAGTGTTATCTGATCGTACTACTGATCGACGAGCGCCCGGAAGAGGTGACTGAGATGGAGCGTTGCGTGCGCGGCGAAGTAGTGTCCAGTACCTTCGACGAACCCGCTACCCGCCACGTACAAGTGGCTGATATGGTCATCGAGAAAGCCCGGCGCATGGTTGAACACAAGCACGACGTGGTTATCCTGTTAGACTCGATTACCCGTCTGGCCCGTGCTTACAACATGGTAGTGCCGTCTTCCGGCAAATTGTTGTCCGGTGGTGTCGACGCCAATGCGCTGGAAAAACCCAAACGTTTTTTCGGTGCGGCGCGGAATATCGAAGAAGGCGGCAGCTTGACCATCATCGCAACCGCGCTGGTGGAAACCGGCTCGCGGATGGACGAGGTGATCTTTGAGGAATTCAAAGGCACCGGTAACATGGAGTTGCACCTTGAGCGGAAAATCGCTGAAAAACGTATCTATCCAGCGATTAACATCAACCGCTCCGGCACGCGCCGCGAAGAATATCTGGTCGATCCGGACGAACTGCAAAAAACCTGGATTTTGCGCAAAATCCTGCAGCCAATGGACGAATTGGCGGCATCCGAGTTTTTGCTGGGCAAACTCAAGGACTTTAAAACCAACGCCGCATTTTTCGATTCGATGAAGCGCTGAGCGCAAAACCTCTGTACCGACGAGCGCTACAGCGCTCGTCACAAACTCGTCAAACATCCCCACCGCTGTTTTTCTCTTTTTTGTCATAAAACACAGAAGCCTAGACTCATTCTGATGCGCAGCCAGCAGCGCGCCAGCACATTTGATGGTTGTCGATGCGATTAATTTTGTTATATTGCGCGACGACCTTAAACGAGGAGTATGGCCTTGCGAACAACCAGCAAATTTTTTATGCAATTCGTCCGATTAGCCGGCCCCTTCTGGTGCTCGGAAAATAAGACAACCATTCGGACCTTATCGGCGTTTTTGGTCGCGTTAACAGTGGCGCAAATTGCGGTGTCGGTCATTATTACCGAATGGAGCGCGGATTTATTCGATGCCTTGGAGCAGCGCTCTATGTCGAGGCTGTTTACCCAAGTTGGGTTGATCGTCTTGATTTTTATCGCGAATATGGCAATCACGGCGACCCATTTGGTCGTCAAACGTCGCTTGCAACTGAGCTGGCGGGGTTGGTTAACCGATAAATTGATCGGGCAATGGATGCGCGACGGCCGGCATTATCTGGTTACCCACTTACCGGGTCAGCACGATAATCCTGACGGACGCATCGCCGAAGATGTACGCATTTCCACTGAATACGCCATCGATCTGTTACACACTTTCTTTTACTGCGTGCTGTTGTTGACCAGTTTTACCGAGATCCTGTGGACCTTGTCGGGGACCGTTACGCTAAATCTAGGTTTGGTCGAAATCCCGGTTCAAGGCCATTTGGTCTGGTTGGCGCTGATTTACGCTGCTAGCGCATCCACGCTGGGTTGGTGGATAGGTAAGCCGCTCACCATGGCTACCGACAATAGACAGACTGTGGAAGCCAATTTCCGCTTCGCGCTGGTCAAAGCCCGGGAGAATGCGCAAGCCATTGCGTTGATCCACGGTGAGCGCCATGAAAATCCGCATTTTCATCATTTATTCGGAAACATTGTCGATGCCTGGAATCAGCAAACCCATGCCTGGCAGCGGATCACCATGTTTAGTTCCGGTTATTCGATATTGTCCATGGCATTTCCTATCTTGGTGTCGGCGCCGCGCTTTATTCTGGGTACGATCAGTCTGGGAGCGTTGATGCAATCCGCACAGGCTTTCCAGCAAATGGTCGCGGCTTTGTCATGGCCGGTGGACAACATGGGTAAGGTTGCGGAATGGCGGGCCTCTGTCGAGCGAGTTTTGGGATTGAGCAAGGCCCTGGAGCAATTGGAACGCGAAATAGCCAAGCCCGACCCCTATCGGATTCGGTTGGTGAAAAGCGACAAATCCGTATTGGCGTTTCGCGATTTATGCATTTCGCGTTTGGACAGAATCGTTTGCGTGTCCACTCTCAATGAAGAAATCAAGGCCGGAGAGCGGGTGTTGATTGCCGGCAATGCGTTTTCCGGTAACAAGCTGTTCAAAGCCATAGCAGGTCTGTGGCCATGGGGCGAAGGCATAATTGAATTGCCGGATGATGAAACCATGTTTTTTATGCCGCCGCGTCCTTATCTGCCTACCGGTACCTTGCGCGCGTCAATTTGCTACCCATCCAACCCCTCCACTTTCGATCAACAGATACTTGAAAATGCCCTTCAACTGGCCGGTGTGAAAGAGTTGGAGGAACAGCTCGACCAGGTTGCCGATTGGGAAAAGAATCTTGAGCGCGAACAACAACAACGCTTAGGCTTGGTGCGGCTGTTGTTGCATAAACCCAAATGGATATTGATGCAGGAAGCCTTTGATTCGCTCGACCCTGAAAGCGAAGTGGACATGGTCAATCTAATCCATAAAAGGCTCACGGATTCCGCTGTCCTGACCATCACCAAGGTGCCCAATATACAGGCTTTGTACCAGCGGCGGATTACGCTCTGCTAACGGGAAACGTGCTCTAAGGCGTTTTGTTACCGGGACTATCCGGATGTCTGCCAATAAACTGCGCGGGGTCAATCTGGGCGGATGGTTGGTTTTAGAAAAATGGATGACGCCCAGTTTGTTTGTCGGGTTGAATGCCAGGGACGAGACCAGTTGGTGCGTCGAATTGGGCCGCGAAGCCGAAACCCGTTTGCAGCAACATTGGCAAACCTTCATCACCCGCGCCGATGTTGCCTGGTTGGCGCAAGTCGGGATCAATGCGGTACGCATCCCGGTTGGCTATTGGCTGTTCGCAGCCGATTATCCCTATCATCATAGTTTCGGCGCAGTGCGATTTCCTTTTGTCGGCGGCGGCATGGAGGTGCTTGACCGGGCTTTCGATTGGGCTGAAGAATTTGGCTTAAAGGTTGTTGTCGATCTCCATGCCGCGCCCGGCTGTCAGAACGGTTTCGATAATGGCGGCATCCAGGACGTTTGCGAGTGGCATACTCAAAACAGCTATATCGACTATTCCCTGGAGACCCTGGAGCGATTGGCCCAGCGTTACGGCAAACGCGCTGCATTGCACGGAATTGAGATCTTAAACGAGCCGCGCTGGGATGTGGATACTGAACTGTTGAAACGTTACACCGAAGCCGCTTATTGGCGCATTCGCCGCCATTGTCCGGCCGAACAGGTGGCGGTAATATTTCATGATGGTTTCCGGTCGTTTCGCGAATACGCCGGTTTTTTACAGTCGCCCGAGCATGGCAATGTGATCTTTGACATACACCGTTATCAATGTTTTGTGCAGGACGATATCGACAGGAATATTTATCACCATTTGCAAAAAGTGGTTTGCGATTGGAAAGCAGAAGCTGACGAGATTATCAGCGGCCTGGGTTTGCCGACCTACGTCGGCGAATGGAGTTTGGGGTTGGATGCAAAACTGGCGGCGCTTTGGGCCGAGGGGCTTTTCGATCATGTCCATACGCAGATGGACGACATGCAGTTCGATATCGCTTGTCGCGGTTACGCGGCCGCCCAGCTGGCCGTGTTCGAAAAGTATCTGGGCTGGTTTTTCTGGAGTTATAAAACCGAGAATATGCCGCAATGGAATTTTCGGGAATGCGTCGAGCGTGGCTGGTTACCGGGTAAGTATGCTTGACGCTTGGGGCGATTGTTAAAATATTTGGTATTTTAAGTGGGGGATTTGCGTTCTGGAACGTCTTACTATTAACAGCATCATAGCAATCATGCCGAATGGGTATGCTTTAGCCGATAATGATGATTAGGTGTAATATGAAAACAAGACGATCTCGAACCAAATTGGACAAAATGTCGCCGGAAGCCTTGGATGCCTGCTTCCCGTCGGCGCGCTATTTTCAAGTTCACTTCGAATATCTGCATGAAACCATCAATGAACTGAAACAGCAGCTTACTCAGTCCAACCAGCAAATTGCCGAACTGCAACAGCAGCTACAAGCCCAGTCGTTGGCCGAAATGCCAACGGTAAATTATGCTGCCGAGACAAAGTCCACGGGTAATTTGCGTCAGTCTTAACAAACCTAAGGTTGCTTTAGATAGCCGTCACTGTTCTTTTCGACCCAGCGTATTTGCCCGGATTCCAAGGTTTCCCGTTTCCAGAACGGTGCCTGGCTTTTCAAGTTTTCCATAATGAAGCGGCTGGCGTCAAAAGCGTCACCGCGATGCGCGGACCACACTGCCACCAGCACCAGCGTATCGTTGGGCCATACCTCGCCGATGCGATGGATCAGCAACACCTCCAACAATTGCCACTGGCCTTGGGCTTGTTCGACAATACGCTGTAATTGTTTTTCGGTCATCCCTGGATAATGCTCCAGGTACATACCGCGTACCTCGTCGCCTTGATTAAAGTCACGCATGGTGCCGACAAAGACACCGGTGGCGCCGTATTTGCCGGCCATGTCGACCGCCAGGGCTTGAAAATCGGCCAGTTCTTGCCAGGGGTCGAAAATCTCGGCACTAAGTTTGATGGTACTCATTTCAACCTCCGGTCACCGGTGGAAAAAACGCCACGTCGTCGCCGTCGCTAACCTTGGCATCCAGACCGACGTACTCCATATTCACCGCCGCCAACAGCGTCTCGGGTATGTCCATGTGTGGATTAGCGCGGTGCCAGACCTCGAGCACTGTCAACGGCGCATCGATTGTTAGCTCGTCGTAGCTGCGGCCGACGCGATCCTTCAAGCTTGCAAAGTAAAGCACTTTAATCGACATCTTTATTCACCCGGTAATACAATGCTTGGCTGATTCCACTTGCCTAGTATGCCATGTCCCATTCGCCGCTCACTCATTTTAATGCCGCCGGAGAAGCCCATATGGTGGATGTCGGGGATAAGGCCATCACCCAACGTCAGGCGGTTTGCGAGGGGTACATAGAGATGCAGCCGGAAACCTTGGCGTTGATTGTGTCCGGCACCCACAAGAAGGGCGACGTACTGGGCATCGCCCGCATTGCCGGCATCATGGCCAGTAAAAAAACCGCCGATCTGATTCCGCTCTGCCACCCATTGCCGATCAGTCATGTCGAGCTTAGCCTGCAAGCCCAAACCGACTTGAGTCGGGTCTATTGTCAAACCACAGTGAAGACTACCGGCCAAACCGGCGTGGAAATGGAAGCCCTCACCGCGACCCAGATTGCTTTGCTGACTATTTACGATATGTGCAAAGCCGTGGATCGCGGCATGACGATTCAAGGGGTGCGCTTGCTGGAAAAAAGCGGCGGCAAATCCGGGCACTGGCGACGGGACGACGCTTAAATCAAGCCTTGCCGCTTACTCGTCGGCCTTCTTGTCAGGCGGGCGGTTGATGATTTTTTCGTCTATGGCTTTGTGTAGCAAACGAATCAGTTCCGCCGAGCCATCTTCGCCAAACTCCAAGTCTTGCGGTTTTGTCAGGCTGGCGTTGACGGTTAAGCCACGCCGCTCTTCTTTCAACTTGATGGTGTATTCGGCTTCGTCGTAATCATTATTCAATAAAGCGCGCAACAAGCCGACATCCTTGCCACTGGTGTCGGGGTCATAACGCACCTGAAAGCGTTGATCTTCCTGGCTTTTATCCAGCACTTCGATATTGCTGATTTTTAGCGCCGTGGCGACCATTTCCCAAGCCCGGTCGGGGCGGGTTTTCAAGGTCAGCACAGGCTTGCCCCCTTCGTCGGTAAACGCCATCAAATCGGCCAAAGCCGACTTAGGCTTTAAATCGTCGGCAGCCACTGCCGGCTGCGGATTGGTATGTTCTATCGGTAAAACCGGCGGCAGTTCCAGGTGATGGGTGTCGCGGTATTTGTCCGGCGCATCCGCGCAAGCTGTCAGCAACAGGCAAGGCAGGCCGTAAGTCAGCGTTCTCAACCACATAAGGCTCACTCGCAAAAAAAGCGTCTATGTTCCAGCACCGGGAAAGACAGGCGGGTTTTTTCCAGGCGGCTTTTATCGATTTCGGCGCTGACAAAGCCTGGGCCGGTTTTGTAACAATCCAGTACCACGCCCCAAGGATCGATCACCATGCTGTGACCGTAGGTTTGCCGGCCGTTCATATGAAAGCCGCCTTGGTTTGGCGCGATGACGTAGCAGAGGTTTTCGATGGCGCGGGCCCGCAACAATACTTCCCAGTGCGCGGCGCCGGTTTTGGCGGTAAACGCGGAAGGGATCACCAATATATCCAGGCCTTGCCGGGTCATAGGCCGGAAAAATTCCGGAAAACGTAAGTCGTAGCACACCGCTACGCCTAGCCGGCCAAACGGCGTATCGATCACGCAGGAGGCGTCGCCGGCTTCGACGGAGTCGGATTCGCGGTATTCCTCGGCGGTATCCGGTACGCTGACGTCGAATAAATGCACTTTGTCGTAACGGGCGACTCGCTCGCCCTGCTCGTTGTAAATCAAACAAGCCGCGCGGACTTTATTGGGAGCAGTGGCTTGCATCGGCATCGTGCCGCCTATCACCCATATGTCGTATTTTTTGGCGGTGGCGGCCAGAAAATCCTGAATAGGGCCGTTTCCATCCTGCTCGCTGACTTTAACCTTGTCGTATTCGTTCATACCCATGATGGCAAAGTTTTCCGGCAAGGCTACCAGTTTCGCACCGGCTTTCACGGCTTCGGCGATCTGTTTCTCGGCTTCAAGCAAATTGGCGCTGACTTGCGGTCCGGAGGCCATCTGGATGGCGGCACATATGGTCATGAGGTGTCCCTGATTTTAATTGTTTTCGATAGTTTTAACGGTTGGGGAGCTGTTTATTCGGCAGAGCGGTTCATTTGCTCAGCGACTCCAGCCAGCCGCCGGTTAAGCCGCGCCAAGCCTTTTGCACCAAGCCGTCTTGATCGTGTAACGGCGTGACCTCGACATTGCCCCAGGGCCCGGCGAGTTTGTATTGCGAGCCGAAAAAATAACCTTCTTTGTAATCGTCAGTCACCACTTGGGTAATGACGGCAGCGATACCGCCCACGATTGTACCAGCAATCGGCACCGCCCCGGAACTCTTGGGCACGACGGCAACGCGGTGGTCCATGGTCTTTTTTACTAGGTCGGCGGTCCCGGCTATGCTGAGTTTCGCCGATACCGCGTCGATTAATAAATTGTCGGTATAGGCTAAGCCGTTGCTGATTTTGAAGTCGCCGGTAATCTGATCAAAGGCCAAGCCCTGGCGGTAGACGTCGGTAAAATCCAGGCTCAAGCGCTTGGCCCATTGTTCCATCGCGATCAAGCCCAGCAAGCGGCCAAAGCCCGGCTCGATGCTGGAAATGCGGCCGTCACTGAACTTCAGCTGCATTTGCCCGGTCAGGTTGGCCGCTGAAAATTGCTGCGGGGCGCCGCGCCAGCCGCCGTTGAAATTGATTTCGGCGTGTGTGCCTCTCAAGTCGTCGGTAAAACCTAGCTGCGACAGAAACAAGCCGAAACCGTTCATGTTCAGTTTGCCGGTTAATTGCGTCGAACTGCCACCGACCAGTTTGATCCAGTCCGCACTGAAATCTATCGTACCGGCCACGCTGGCCAGTTGCACGTGTTTGAAATGAATGCCGTTGATCAGCCGCTCGGTATTCAGCTTCAAGCTACCCAAATCCACGCCGCGCCATAGCAGTTGTTTGCTGTCGATCTCGATCAAGGGCAAGTCGGTAACGACGTCTTCTGCCGCGTCGAAATTCAGGCTATCCATCGCCGACAAATTCAGATAATCCATTTGCAGCTTGATGATGTTGGTGCCGCCGCGCTGGTCGGGGATCGTCAATTTGCCACGTGCCATCGCGCTGTCCAACGTGGCTTGCCAAGCTTGATTGATATGCTGCAACCGGCATTTTAGCGCGCCGATGTTCTGGCCTTGCCAGATCAGTTGCTCGGTATCCAGAATAACTTCTTTTAACGCCGGCAAACGTTGCTGGGTTTCGTTGTCGGAGAATGCGGCAAGCGCGTCGGACAATTTGAATTGCGGCTGATTGATTTCCAGCTTCAACCCTGCCGGTTCGTAAAAGTCCGCCGAGTTCCGGCCGAACACTATATGCCCGGAATGGAGTTGATTTTGTTTGCCGTCGATCAACAGCGCAGCGTTCAACTCCTTGCCGTAAGTAATTTTTAGTGGCAAGTATGGGCTGTTGTTAAAAATAAAGCTTAGATTCAATGCTTGCTCTTGATCGGCCGATTTGGCTAGAGCATCCTGGGTGTTGATCGTTACGCCCTGTAAGTTGCTGTTAATGCTCAGGGTGGACGGCTTAGCCGCATCGTAAGGCAGCGTCAATACGGTTTGATAATTCAAGCTGCCGTCGGCAACCTGGTTTTTCAGGAAACTGAATTGCTTTTCCAGGCGCTGGATGTCGGTGGTACCGTCTATCAGGATTTGCGTGGCGCTGGCATCGCTTTGCAGGATGGCATGTATCAGATAACCCAGGGTATTGCCTTCCAGGCGGTTGCTGCTGACCCGGTCTTCGGTAAAACGCAGCACGCCGCTGATGTCGTTGACGGCCAGATCGACGGGTTTGACCAGCAAGCGGGCCTTATCCAGATGCGCATCGACTTTGACGGTGGTCGGCAGCGTTTCGTAGTAAGCAATTTTCAGATCCAGATCGACCTGAGTATGGCCATCCGGGGCCAACACTTTAGCCAGCGGATCGATTTTGGCGCGTAACGGGGTTTTTTGTAGATACTGCAAGCTTTGCGGCAGCTTGCTCTGCACCTGGCCTAACACGTAAACATAATCGCTATTGGCCAGGTCAGGAATTGAAACCACGGCTTGATTGATGTCGACATTTTCGCTATGGCCGCCGTTAATCGCCACGTTCAGATCCGCACCGAGGAATTGCACATCGGCATGCACCGCACGCAAATGCGGCCACAGGGCGTTGAACTGAATTTCGCCGTCGTCTATCTCAAACACTACTTCAAATAGGCCGGGACCGTTAGTGAACGGGAAGTCCGCTAATCTTCCGTTCAAGCGCATTTCGCCCTTGTCGATATGCCCGCCGATAAAAGCATCGTCCAGCCAGGCTACCGCATCCTTGCCCATGATTTTGGCCGGCAGGTATTGCGGTACGTTACTGATGTCTTTGAAATTGTCAAAACGAGTGCGCATATCAATGACAGCGCTGTCGTCATTCTTGGGGATGCTGAGTTGCAGATGGGTCTGCGTGTGGAAGGCTGCGCTGTCCAGTTGCAGATTTTCGCTGGCGATTTGCCAGTCGCTGTCGGTTTGCCGCCAGTTGATTTGGCCTTGTAAACGCGGGACGTCCAGGCTACTCCTAAACATTTGCGGCGCATTGAATTTGGCGTTTGTACTGTCGAATATCAGTTGCCCGCCCTGGTCACCGGCAATGATCGAGCCGCTTAGCTCTTGTAATTGCGGCACGTCGCCTTGCGCATCGTTGCCCAGTTGGCTGAAATGGCCGTTGAGCGCATAGTGTTGCTGATTACTCTCAGCGTAAAACGACAGATCGCGCAAAGTGCCGCGTGGATTGAGTGACAGCCATTTAGCCCAATCGGTTTGCTCTGCCGGTAGAAACGGCGGAATCAAATGCATCAAGGCTTGCAAATTCAACTGTTTGATCACGCCGCTGAGGTTGCCTTGCGCATCTTGCTGTAGATAGAGCTCGGCATCCCGCCAGCGCTGATGATTGGCGAAAACGTTGACGTCGTAGGCACTCCAACGTTGCCGGCCGTTTTGCTCGGTCCAGGCCAGATTGCCTTCAAAGGTATCGAGTTGCAGCGGTTTGCCTTGCTGTCTGCCGAGTTTAATCTGTTGGCCTTGCAGATAACCGCTAACTTGGTAAGGCATCGAGTCGCGCCATTGGCTCCAGATCCGCATATCGCCCGAGCCGGATTCCAAATGCAAACCCAGCGGTAAATCCTCGATCAGCCAAGCCGGCCCTTGCAGATTGCTGCCTTCCACATAAATTTGGCCGTTGATGCCATTGGCCTGAAAGATATTGCCGTCAAGCCGGGCGGAAATGCGCAAGTTATCGCCGTATTGCTCCGGTAAACTGCTAACTAGATGGATCTCGTGGCTTTGATCCAGATAGTGGTTTTTGATCAGCAAATCGAAGTGTTCGACAGTCACCGGCGGCCGATGCCGCTTCAGATCCTGCCACGTCACCTGGCTTTGCAGGATCTCGTATTTGCCGCCTTGTAACAGCCACAGCGGTTGTCCGTCGCTGCTTTGCAGGCCTTTGATGCTGAGGCTGCCGTCCTCATTACGCAGAATATCCAGTTTGGCGCCCACCAGCGTCACCCAACTGGCGGCCATAGGGTCCTGGGTCAATAGCCATTCCAGTAAATCGATACCAATCCGAACTTCTTGCAAACGGATAGCCGGTTTCGCCCCGGCTTCGGCGCCTTCGATAGCGATTTCCCGCAACAATAATTCCGGGCTGAAGCCGCGCATATTTGCGCCCAGTTTGCCGATATGCAGCGGAATGCCGGTGGTCTCGCGGACTTTTTGTTCCAGCGTGATGCGGTAATCGGCAATGTCGATCAAAAAAACCCGTACCGCGCTCAAGACGAGGGCAATCGTGATCAGCGACCAGAACAACAGGTGTCGGGTAGCCCGGGTAACGTGGTGAATAACCAAAATAGCCGCCTATAACAACACCACGTCGTAGTGCTCCTGGTTATATTCGGCTTCGGCGCGGATTTTAATACCGACTTTCAAGAACATTTCCAGCTCTGCCAGCATATCGGCTTCTTCGTCGAGCAGCATTTCCACGACCTGTTCGGAAGCCAGTACCAGGATTTGCTGGACATTGTATTGCCTGACCACGCGAATGATTTCCCGAAAAATTTCCAGGCAGATCGATTCGGCGGTTTTCAAGACGCCGCGACCGCCGCAGGTCGAGCAAGGCTCGCAGAGGATATGTTCCAAACTCTCGCGGGTACGTTTGCGGGTCATTTCCACTAGACCCAACGCGGAGACTTCGGTGATCTTGGTCTTGGCGTGGTCCTTGTCCAGGTTGCGCTGCAAGGCCTGCAATACCTGCTTTTTATGGTCTTCGCTCTGCATATCGATGAAATCGATAATGATGATACCGCCCAAATTCCGCAGCCGTAATTGCCGGGAAATGGTTTGAGCCGCTTCCAGATTGGTCTTAAAGATGGTTTCTTCCAGATTGCGGCCGCCGACATAGCCGCCGGTATTGACGTCGACAGTAGTCATCGACTCGGTCTGGTCGAATACCAGATGGCCGCCGGATTTGAGTTTAACCTTGCGGTCCAGGGCCTTGCTGATTTCGTCTTCCACGTTGTAAATATCGAACACCGGCCGCTCGCCCGAATAATGCTCGATCACAGAAACGATTTCCGGCACGAAGGTTTCGGCGAATTCGACCAAGCGTAGAAAGGTTTCCTTGGAATCGACCCGGATTTTTTCGATGCCGTCTTTGTACAAATCCCGCAAGGTGCGAATGCTGAGCGGCAGGTCTTCATGGATCAGGGTTTTGACTTTGGCCTTGCTGCTTTTTTCCAGGATGGATTCCCAGAGTTTGTGCAAAAAAGTCATGTCGGAATACAAAATCACGTCTTCCACGCATTCGGCGGCGGTGCGAGCAATAAAGCCCCCCGGCACCTGGTGTTTCAGCTGATAGGCTTCTATGCAAGCCCGCAAGCGGGTGCGCTCGGATTCGCATTCGATGCGTTGCGACACGCCGGAGTTACCGGCATAGGGCATGTAAACTTGGTAGCGGGACGGGATGGAAATATCGGTGGTCAGTCGCGCGCCCTTGTTGCCGAGCGGATCTTTGGTGACTTGCACCACCAATTTTTGGCCTTCCTTTAAATAATGTTCGATATTTTCCGAGGCTTTTTCAGCCAGTTCCTTGCTGCTGAAATCGGAAAGATGTAGAAACGCGGCTTTTTCCAAGCCAATATCCACAAAAGCCGCCTGCATGCCCGGCAATACCCGGCATACCTCACCTTTATAAATATTGCCGACCAAACCTTTTTGCCGTACCCGTTCGATAATCAGTTCTTGCAGGACGCCGTTTTCGATCACCGCGACTCGGGTTTCCGGCGGCGTGACGTTGATTAGTATTTCTTCGCTCATTGGATGATGTCTATGCCTGCTAGGCTTAATAATTGCGCGGTTTCGAAGAGCGGTAAGCCCATCACGCCGGAAAAACTGCCGGTGATCGATTCAATAAATACGCTGGCCAAGCCTTGAATGGCATAGGCGCCAGCCTTGTCGTGCGGTTCCCCGGTTTGCCAATAGGCGACGATTTCCTGGTGGCTCAAGGGCCTAAAGCGCACTTCGCTAACGCTAAGCGCTTGCCAGTGTTGCTCACCGCGTAAGGATACCGCGCTATAGACTTGATGGCTGCGGCCGGATAAATGACTGAGCATTTCAATGGCGTGCTGCAAATCGTCCGGTTTGCCCAGGATGCGGCCGTCGCAAATCACGCTGGTATCCGCGGCCAGTACCGGTAAATCAGTGCCGACCGTTGCCAGACAGAGCGCCGATTTTTCTGCGGCTACCCGTTCGACGTAAGCAGTCGGTGTTTCGCCCGGCCGCGGCGTTTCGTCGATGTCTACCGCCATGATACTGTGACGGATGCCGATTTGCTTGAGCAATTCGCTGCGGCGCGGCGAGGCGGAGGCCAGGATCAGTTGTGGGTGCATGCGCTTAACGATGGTAAGGGTGGTTATTCAACAGACTCCAGGCTCGGTAGATTTGTTCAGCGACAATCACTCGAACCAAGGGATGCGGGAAGGTCAGCGGCGACAGGCTCCAGGATTCCTGCGCCAGGTCGCGCACTTGCTGGGATAAACCTTCCGGTCCGCCTATCATTAATGCGACCGGCTGACCGTTGCCCAGCCAGCGTTGCAAGGCTTGCGCCAAATTCGGCGTGGTCCAGGGTTTGCCGGGAATGTCTAGCGTCACCACGTGAGCCCGGCTTGGCAATGCCGCTATCATGCGTTCTCCTTCGTCCTTGGTAATGCGGGCAATATCGCCGCTACGGCGTTTGTCCGGGGCAATTTCTTTTAGCAGCAACTCGCATTCGCGCGGCAACCGCTTGGCGTATTCATTATAACCTTGCTGTACCCAGTCCGGCATTTTGTTGCCGACGGCTATCATGTGGATTTGCATAGTTGTTACAGGCTATCAATTCGCGGGAAAACGGGGTAAAGAACGGGTGGCATTCATGCGCACAGCGTTTACAAACGTCGCCGAGCTATTATCGCCAGTCGCTAGCGTGACCATGTTTGGCATGCGTAGGATCCCCAAATCCCGACACTTTTTGATGCGCTTAGGTTACACGAAGCGCCAGGCTTTGCGAAATCGGCTCTACCGTCTGATAGTATAAGCCCCAAGCGGTCAGCTGGTTGATTTAAACCGATTCTTGGTCGGATTGGCTTTTTTCAACCAAATGTCGTTAGAATGTTTGTTGTATTGGACTTAGACGATAACAATGGTGATGCTAAGCGCGCTGTTATGGACCCCGGCGCTGGGGGCAATATTGCTGGTAATGGTCTCCGGCAGGAACAGTCAATTGATCAGAATTGTAGCTAATGTAGTGAGCTTGACGGCTTTGTTGCTGGCTTGTTTGCTATTAGTAAAGTTCGACGCCAACGACACCGCGCTGCAATTTAGCGAGTTCTATCCGCTTAACCCTAAGCTGGGTAGTGCTTACGCGTTGGGTGTGGACGGCCTGTCTATGCCGATGCTGGTGCTGGCTGCGCTGTTAACTTGCATTTCCCTGCTGGCTTCCTTTTCTTTAACTGACAGCATCAAGGGCTATCATATTTCCGTACTGTTGCTGGAATTCGGCATGCTCGGCGTGTTTATGGCGCAAGACTGGGCGCTGTTTTACATCTTCTGGGAAGTCACCTTGATCCCGCTGTTTTTCCTGATCGACCGCTGGGGCGGCAAGCGCCGGCATGCCGCCAGTTTGAATTTCGTGTTGTATACCATGGGCGGCTCGGTGTTCATGTTGCTGAGTTTATTGGCGATCAGTCAATACGATCTGGAAAACCAGGGCTCCTTGATGGCCTCAATGGGCCAAGCCGCGCAAAACATGCCGGAGATCGAGCAGGTTTTGGTTCTTTTGGGTTTCCTGATCGGCTTTGGTGTGAAAATGCCGATCTTTCCCTTGCACGGCTGGTTGCCGTTGGCTCATGTCGAAGCACCCAGCCCAATCAGTATTCTGTTATCCGGCATTCTGCTGAAAATGGGCGCCTATGGCTTGCTGCGCTGTGTGGTGATGTTGCCGGTTGCCGCCAAATTGATTCAGCCGCTGCTGGTATTTTTGGCCCTGTTCGGCATGCTTTACGGCGGCTTGCTGGCCTGGCGGCAACGCGATCTGAAAGCCATGGTGGCCTACTCCTCTTTGAGTCATATGGGTGTGGTCCTGCTGGGCATTGCCGCGCTGAATCAAACCGGCTTCACCGGCGCAATTCTACAAATGACTGCGCACGGCCTGATCGCCGGCGCGTTGTTTTTATTGGTGGGCCTGCTTTACGAGCGCACGCATACCCGTAACATCCAAGATTACAGTTCGCTGGTGCAGGTCATGCCGCGCTTCGCTACCTTAACTACCTTGACCTTGCTGGCGGCCATGGGCTTGCCCGGCTCCGTGGGTTTTATCGCGGAACTGCATACCCTAATCGGCGGCTTTCAGGAATGGGGCGGTTTGATGGTGTTTTTTAGCCTCAGTATTCTGATCAGCGCCGCCTATGCGATGCGCACCATCGGTTTGCTGTTTACCGGTCCGGTGAAACCGCAGATGCGGAAGATTGCCGACCTGAAATCTTTGGAACTGATGGCTTCCGGCGTGTTGGTCGGCGGTATTGTATTGTTTGGTTTGCTACCGGCGCCGTTGATTGATTTGTC
Source organism: Methylomonas sp. PHL2-19 (assembly GCF_059331595.1). NCBI lineage: Bacteria > Pseudomonadati > Pseudomonadota > Gammaproteobacteria > Methylococcales > Methylococcaceae > Methylomonas > Methylomonas sp. PHL2-19. The sequence continues at coordinate 536,108 of NZ_CP196839.1, read as the reverse complement.
TATGGCAACAGTGGGGAAAATGTTGGCGGTAATGGGGGAGAGGTTGCCTTAGGTTTTATGCTTATGTTTGAGGTATTTAAACTTTGTGTCGCTAACGCGACGGCTTATTTGATGTCGGTTATCGGACCGACAGCCGAGCTACTTTCTTTTGTTCCGCCAAAAGAAAGTAGCCAAAGAAAAGGCGGCCCGGATGCCGCTTATTCCCTGTGCTCCTCGCTTTTGACAGGGGTTGCCGAAAGGGGCTTCCTGCCCCTTCGGCAACGCGATGCATCCCTGCATCGCCCCTTCGGGCTGATCCTGCCAAAAGCTCCGGTGCTCGGCGCGGCATACGGGGTAACCCCCCCGCCCAATTTCAAGATTTTTGCAGATACTAAAGCAGTAAGCTTTTTGCTCTGCGCGTCAATGAATATGGCGGCGATTTGACCATGCACGATTACGCAAATGGCAACGCCTCTGCCCAACAAATTATCCTCGACGCAATCCAGCACCTGGATCACGTATTACCGGGGCAGGCGCCGATCCACGATTTCGTGCATCACAATACTTTGCATGGCTTTCAGCATTTGCCGTTCGAGCAAGCGCTGGAGGAATTTAACGAATTGACGGGTATCAGTTGCTACCTGCCGGCCGAACAGTTTCGCGAGTTTTATGCACAGGGCCGGATAGCCGATCAAGATATTGATGGCGCATTGGCGCAGCAATTTGGAGAAGCGCTGGACACTGAGATTTGCAAGGTCAATGGCAAACCCATTACTCAGCAGATGCTTTACCGGCTGGCCTTGCTGCACGAGTTGCAGGCGCTGACACCCGGGCAATTCGATTGGCAGGTGCGCGAGCTCGGAGTGCTGGATAAGCCGGCCGCCGCTGGCGAAACGGCTCGTGAATTGTGGGATGCCTTGCTCGCCAAGCTTGAGCTGCAAACACCGAATTTGCATCCGGAAGATTTGCTGGATTTGTCCGCCGAGCAAATCCGGCAATGGCTGCCGGATGCGGCGAATGCCGGTGCGGAACAGCAGATGCGCCAATCTTGCATGGAGAGCCTGGAAAGCCTTTTTGCACGGGTCGGCGACCGTTTGACCCTGCGCGGCTTGTTGCTGGCGTTGACCGGCAAGGATATTCTGGACACGGTGCGTCCGCAATTGATTCGTTTATGCGCATCGTTATTGGACGAAGGCCTGGCGGCCTGGCGATTGCCCAAGCGCCAAGAACTGGGGTTGTACGAAGCCTGGCGTGAGAGTTTGATCTACGATGCCCAGCCGGTTTTTCAGGAACTACATAATTGGCAAACGGTTACGGGAGCGCTACCTGCCGAACCCATAGATGCGATTGCGCAAGAGCTGGTAGCACTGAAAATCACAGAATCCCGCTGGGTTGGCTATCTGCAAAGGCTAGCCCTTGAACTACCGGGTTGGTCGGGTTTGATCAACTGGCGGCAAACTCATCCCGATTATCAAGCGGATGACGCCACCCAGCCCCTATTGGCCGATTATCTGGCGATACGCTTGATTCTGGATCGGCTGTACGCAGAACAGCTATGCAGGCAGCAATGGGGTTGCGAGGCGCAACTGGACAAACTCCGCGGTTATTTTTCAAAAAACCTGGCCGAGTTTTCGGTCAGGCATACTTTGTTTCAAGGCCAATTGCCGGAATATCTGGCGCTTGCGTCACAGGCTTTACTGAAAGATTCGGCGCGGGACAAACAGGTCTGGCAGACCGTGGCCGAACGGATTTGGACCTGGCAACTTAGTCCGTTGGCTCCCTCAGCCCTCAGTATTTATAACCAGGGTTGGCGCTTGTTTCGCCTTTGCCAATTGCTTGGATTAATCGCCAGCGACGTGCAGCGTTCAGAGCTGGCCCCGCTGTTGGATTGCTTGGCCGTCATCGACACTTTCAGTCAGGCGGATCGCAGCAATATTTGGCTTAACGCCTACGAACGCCACTATCAACAAGCGCTGCTGCAAGCCCTGCACGCCAATCATAATCGCGGGCGCTGGGCGCAACGAGACAACCGCCCCGCAGCACAAATCGTGTTTTGCATGGATGATCGCGAGGAAGGCATCCGCCGTCACTTGGAAGAACTCAATCCGGCTATCGAAACGCTGGGAGCCGCCGGTTTTTTTGGCGTACCGATGAATTATCAAGGCCTCGACGATAGCAAATTGACGGCCCTTTGTCCGGTGGTGGTCGTACCGGCACATAACGTTCAGGAATGCAGTCAACCCGGCCAGGAAAAAGCCTTGGCCCGGCGCCGGCAAGGCCGCAATCTAAAGCAACGGCTTGCCGATTTGCTTCAGCACGGTTTGCGCCGTGATACGCTGCTGGCATATCCGGTGATCAATGCCATGGCACCTTTTACTTTGCTCGGGTTGCTGGCGAAAAGTTTCATTCCCAAAACGCAGCAGCAGTTGCTGGCTGCGGTGGCGAAAGGCATCGCGCCTGATGTGCCATCGCAATTGCATTTTACCGCTGGCAACCCCGATACACCGGCCACGCCCCAACAACCTAGATGGGGCTTTACCGACCAGGAGCAAGCCGAGCGGATCGCCGGGTTTTTGCGTAATACCGGTCTGACTTACGGCTTTGCCGAATTGGTGGTATTGATGGGCCATGGGTCATTGAGCCAAAACAATCCGCATTTGTCCGCATACGATTGCGGCGCCTGCAGCGGCCGGCACGGTGGGCCGAATGCCCGGTTGTTCGCGGCAATGGCGAATCGGCCAGAAGTCAGGCAATTACTGGCCGAGCGCGGTATCGTCATTCCAGCCGACACCTGGTTCATCGGAGCCGAACACAATACCTGCGACGAAGACATCATCTGGTATGACAGCAGCGCCGTGCCGCAGGAGCGCCAACCGGCCTTCAACAAATTTATGCAGCAGATGCAACACGCGCAGCGCATGTCGGCTCACGAGCGCTGCCGGCGTTTGGCGTCCGCGCCGCGCCGGCCGGAGCCCAAGCAAGCGTTACGGCATTTTCTAAATCGCGCTGCCGATTTTTCCCAGGCTCGGCCGGAGTTGGGCCATGCCACCAACGCCGCGGCACTGGTCGGTAGACGCTCTTTAACGCAAGGTGCATTTTTTGACCGTCGCCTGTTTTTGATTTCCTACGATCCGAGCCAGGACCCTGAAGGTACAGTGCTGGAAGGCATCTTGCTGGCGGTCGGTCCGGTCGGCGCCGGCATCAACCTGGAATATTATTTCTCCACCGTGAATAACGAACGGCTGGGTTGCGGTTCGAAAGTGCCGCACAATCTGACTGGCTTCTGTGCGGTGATGGAAGGTGCCAGCAGCGACTTGCGCACCGGCTTACCAAGGCAGATGATCGAGATTCACGAGGCCATGCGTTTGCAAATCGTTGTCGAGGCGAAAACCGCGGTGTTGGCGCAAATTTACGGCCGGCAGGAAAGCCTGCGAGAACTGATCGGCGGCGGTTGGGTGCATCTCAGTGCCAAAGACCCGGATAGCGGCGAGATATTTGTGTTTCAGCGCGGTGTCGGCTTTGTGCGCTGGCAACCCGGCGACAGCGAGCTGCCGTTGCGAGATAACTCGCCGGATTGCTATCGCGACGAAACCCTGCCGGTGGCACCCATGTTGATCAAACAGCCCGATTTAATGGGGGTTGTATGAGTATGGCAGCCTACGCAACCCTAATGCCCTTGTTTCCGCTATTGGCCGCGTTACTGATTGGCGGCCTGCACTTTTTCCGGATTATCGATGGCGAGGCCGGCGAGAAAACCACGGCACGGCTGGGTGTAATGGCTATCAGCCTATCGGTACTGACGGCCTTGGCTTTATTAGCCGGCGATTTGTCCGGCCAGCTGGCCGACTCAGTTTCGTACGGCACTTGGCTGCGTAGCGGCTCGCTGAGCGTAGACTACACACTCAGCACCAGCGGTTTTAATCTGGCCTTGGTCAGTTTGTTCTCGCTGTTACTGCTGGTCGTGATGCGCTTTTCGGTGAATTACCTGCACCGCGAGGCCGGTTTCCATCGCTTTTTCTTCATCCTGAATCTATTTGCGGCGGCCATGCTGCTGTTGGTGTTGTCCGGCAACGCGGTGTTTACCTTTATCGCCTGGGAGATGGCCGGGGTTTGCTCGTACTGGCTGATTGCTTACGCCTACGACAGACCCATCGCCGCGCATAACGCCACCCGCGTATTTGTGACCAACCGCATCGGCGACGGCGGTTTTATTCTGGCAATCGGTCTGGCCTTGGCCTGGCTGGAAAATGCCGATTGGCAAACCATCAACAGCAGCGCGGGCGATCTGGAAGTGGGCGACGCTACCTTGCTGGCCCTGAGTTTTGCCATGGCGGCATTCGCCAAATCTGCGCAAATTCCATTCACGCCCTGGCTGGCCAGAGCAATGGAAGGGCCAACGCCATCCAGCGCGATTTTCTATGGTGGGGCGATGATCCATGCCGGCGTGTTCTTGATTATCCAATTGCAGCCTTTGTTCATGCAGGCGCCGTTGGCTATGCTGTTGTTGACGGTGGTTGGCGCGCTGACGGCAATTTACAGTTACTGGGTAGGCTTGAGCCAGACCGACATCAAAAGCTCGCAAATCTTCGCCACCTCCGGGCAACTGGGTTTGATGTTTGTTGAATGCGGCTTGGGATTTTGGACTTTGGCGGCCTGGCATCTGGCCGCGCATGCCGTAGTGCGTTGTTATTTGCTGCTAACCGCGCCGTCCATCTTGCACAACACCCACGGACAACCCATCAAATCGGTGGCGCCGGCGCTGGCAAATTGCCGCTGGGCCTTTATCGCCTCTTTGCAGCGCGGCTGGCTGGAGCCGGCCCTGGATTGGCTGATGGTCAAGCCGGTTTTACGCTTAGCCAAGGATGCGCGTTACATCGACGAACACATTGTGGATAAGGCCTTGGGCGCGCCGGCACCGGCTATCAAAGCGGTGTCGTCCTTGGCGCAGTGGGAAGAGCAAAAAATGGGCGCCAACCTGGATAGCCAGGAAGACAGCTTCGCTCAAGGCAGCGGTCTGGCCGGCAAATTGGCGCAATGGACCGCCGCCTTGCTGAACTGGTTTGAATATCACTTCATTCTGCGCGGCATCGGCCGCGATTCGATTCGATTTGGCCGGCGCCTGGGTCAGGCTGCCAACCGTTTTGAGCAATTATTGTTACAGCCGCGCTATCTGGCGTTGTTTGTGTTGATCACCTTGATGGTAGCGCTGGGATACCGATGAATACCCCTATTGTTTTCTGGCAGGCAGTGGCGGCGGTACCGCTATTGACTTTGATGACGCTGGTGCCCTTGCTGGCCATGTTAGCAGTGGTGTTCGCCAAACCGGTTTACAGCGTGCGACTGGCCTTTGCCGGGGCATTGCTGAACGTATTGCTGAGCATTTATCTGTTGCTGATATTCGACTCGGAAACCCCTGGGCTCCATCTTGCCGAACATTTTCAATTGTTGGGTATGAACTATCGGGTTGGCGTGGACGGCACCAATATTCTGTTTATTCCGCTAACGGCAATTTTAGGCTTGCTGGCGCTGGTCTATACCTTGATCACCCGGCATCGCAACGACCGCTTGTTCATCGCCTGCCTGCTGGCCTACCAAGGCATATTAATCGGCGCATTCGCGGCGCTGAATACGCTGCAATTCTGGTTCTGGTGCTTGCTGGAGCTGGTGCCGGTGGTGTTATTAACGGTATTTGCCGGTACCGGCAAGCAGCGCAATCAGGTGGTGAAATCGGTATTGCAATACTGGCTGTCCGGTTTGGTCATGACTCTAGCCGGCTTTGTGTTGCTTAGCTATGGTTTGGCGCAAAACGGCTTGGATTTGAGCTTCGATTGGTTGACTCTAAAACATCACAATCTGGCGATTCCTAACGAAACCCTGATCTTTATCTTGCTGTTTTTCGGCTTTGCCATCCGCATGCCGCTGTTTCCGTTTCACGCCTGGCTTCCGTTGCTGGCCGAGCACGGCACCGCCGCCAGCGCGGCGATTTTTCTGACCGGTTTAAAGCTAGGCATCTACGCCTTGATCCGCTTCATCCTGCCGCTAGTGCCGGGTGCGGCCGAGCAATGGGTGCATTTTGTCGTCGATTTGGGCTTGATCGGGATTTTTTACGGCGCCCTGCTGGCGCTGATGCAAATCAATATGCGCCGGCTGTTGGCGTTTGCGGTGATCAGTCATACCGGCATGTTGGCGATAGGCGTATTCTCCTTCAACGACTTTGCCTTGGAAGGCAGCATTCTGCTATCGATAGCCTACGGCCTGGCCACGGCCGGCATGCTGTTCAGCATCGGCTTGATTTACGAACGTACCCGCACCTCGTTCCTGCCGCGTTTGGGCGGACTGTTCGAGACCAATTCGACTATCGCCTTGCTGTTTTTGATTTCCGCGCTCAGCACCATGGTCATGCCCGGCACACCGGGTTTCGATGCCGCGCACCTATTAATCGAAGGCACCATAGAGGAACACGGCTGGTATATCGCCATCGCGATTTTGCTGGGTAACGTGCTGGGGGCGGCTTTTCTGCTGTGGGCGTTTCAAAGGCTGTTTATTGCTCATGCCAAGCGCATTGTTCAGCCTTACGGCAGCGTCCACCATCCGGTGGTTAAGGAGCGGATTATCGCTGTGACCATCTGCGGCCTGCTGATCGGCACCGGTTTTTACACCACGCCCTGGCTGAAATATATCGATCAGGAAGCCAAGGAAATCGGCGAACATTATCCGGAACATCACAGCCACCACATGAACGGCCCGCACCATGACTGATAGTTTTCCTTTGCTGTCCCTCTGTCTGGTCTGGCCCTTGTTGGGGGCCTTATCGCTGGCGTTCATCCAGGATACCCAGTTAGCCAAGCGCGGCGCTTTGTTGGTGGCCGTTGTGGAATTACTGTTTACCGTCGCGGCGGCTGGGGTTTTCGATACCGCGCGTGGCGATTTTCAGTTGCTGGAAGACTATGCCTGGATACCGGGCCTGAATATTCACTATCAACTCGGTGTGGACGGCATCTCGATCCTGTTTTTGCCGATGACGGCCTTGCTGACCCTGATGGGTTTGTTGGCCGGCTGGAACAGCGTGCGGCAGTTAAATCGCTTTCAGTTGGCGTTGATGCTGGCGCTGGAGAGCGTAACTATCGGTGTATTTACCGCATTGGACCTGGCCTTGTTCTTCCTGTTTTGGGAGCTGACCTTGCCGCCGATTTTTTTCTTGATCGGGTTATGGGGCGTAGGCGCAGAGCGACGGTACGCGGCGATGAAATATACCTTGTATATGTTATTCGGCGGCGTGCCCTTGTTGTTCGGGATTATTTTGCTGGCGATTAATCACGCGCAGGCTAACGGCGGGACCATTCCGCAGGATTTGGCTTTCAGTTTGCCGGTTTTACTCAACACGCCGATACCCGAGTCGGCGCAGGGTCTGATCTTTCTGCTGCTGTTTTTGGGGTTTGCGGTGAAAGCGCCGCTGCTGCCGTTTCATACCTGGCTGCCGACCACGGCCATTGAGGCGCCGACTTTTCTCAGCGCCTTGCTGGTCGGTTTGAAACTGGGCGTTTACGGCATCATTCGTTTTGCGATACCGCTGGCGCCGCAAGCGGCCTTGGAACATCGCTGGCTGTTGGCGATACTCGGTGCGGTGACGCTGATTTACGGTGCCTTGATTGCGTTGCAGCAAACCAATCTGCGCCGCTTGCTGGCTTATTCCAGTATTAGTCATGTCGGCCTGGTCATCGTCGGCATCGCCGCTTTTAATTTGCAAGGTTTACAAGGTGCGGTCATGCAGTTGCTGAATTTCGGCATCGTCGTCGGCAGCCTGATGTTGATCGCCGGCATGATTCAGCAACGCTTGGGTAGTACTGATCTGGTTCATCTCGGCGGCTTGGCCAAACCGCTGCCGCGCTTAACGACGCTATTTTTCGTGTTTGCGCTATCCAGTATCGGCGTGCCCGGCACCAATGGCTTCCCCGCGGAATTGCTGATGATACTCGGCGCATTGCAGGCTTATCCGGCACTGGCGATGGTGGCTTTGTTTGGCGCGGTATTGGGCGCGGCGTATCTGTTGGGTTTTGTCAGACGGGCATTCTTCGGCCCGCTTGTGCACAACAGCGTAGCCAAAGTACAGGATCTGCGCCCACGCGAGTTGGCATTGCTGGTCGTGCCGGCGCTGCTGGTATTGGTGATAGGCCTGTATCCGCAATGGCTGTTGTCCTGGCAAGAAACCAGTGTGCAGTCCTGGTGGCAGCGGTTAAGTGTGGCGGCTCCGCAGGCGGCACCAACATCCATACTCACGCAGAGAACCACAATTTCAGGCGCGCTGAGCGATGGTTCAATATAACTTTTGATTTAGCCCAGATTTAGAGCCTAAAGCAATTGCTATATAGTTTCGATTCGATATAGTATTACCGGTAAAGACACATTCTTTTGAACAACCCGTTCCGGATCCGCTCCAGGACGCATAGTGATAGAAAATAAGGACACCCATTATGATTACACCCACGAAATTACTGCTGGAAAACAAAGCCTGGTCGGAAGAAGTCAGTAGGAAAGACCCGGAATTTTTCGTCCAGTTGGCCAAAGAACAAAAGCCCGACTTTTTATGGATAGGCTGCTCGGATAGCCGGGTGCCTGCGGAGACCGTCGTCAACGCCAAGCCCGGCGAGATTTTTGTGCATCGCAATATTGCCAATCAGGTCATCGTCACCGATTTCAATTGCCTGAGCGTCTTGCAATACGCCATTTCCGTCTTAAAAGTTAAGCACGTTATCGTTTGCGGCCATTACGGCTGTGGCGGCGTGAGAGCGGCCTTGCAGCCGCAAAAATCGGATCTGGTTATCACCAATAAATGGTTGCTGCATATTAAAGATGTCTACCGTTTGCATCAGGAAGAGCTTGAGTCTATTGCGCCGGAGAAAAAAACCGATCGCCTGATCGAGCTGAATATCATCGAGCAAGTTTATCGCCTGGCGCATACCTCGATTATTCAGTCGGCCTGGAAACATGGGCACAAACCCACTTTACACGGCTGGGTATACGGCCTGAACGACGGCTTGATCAATGAACTGATCAAGCTCGACCATAACACGCAAATCAATCCGATTTACCGCTATGCCGACTAGCATCCGGATTTTCGCAACGACTGGGTAAACCAATGACATCGCAATTGAATTCTTATATGAAACATCTGCACCAGGACTTACCGGCCGGTATCGTGGTCTTTCTGGTGGCTTTACCGTTATGCCTGGGGGTTGCGCTAGCCTCCGGTGCGCCGTTGTTCTCCGGCATTATCGCCGGCTTGGTGGGCGGCATTCTGGTTTCCTGGGCCAGCGGCTCGCAATTGAGCGTTTCCGGACCGGCAGCCGGATTGACGGTTATCGTCTTCGAAGCCATCGAAACCTTGGGCGGCTTTGGCGGTTTTTTACTCAGCGTGGTGCTGGCCGGCGGCTTGCAAATAATTCTGGGCTATTTAAAAGCCGGGGTAATTGGCGCATTTTTTCCGGCTTCGGTGATTAAAGGCATGCTGGCGGCGATTGGCTTGATTTTGATTATCAAGCAAACGCCGCATGCCACCGGTTACGATACCAGCTTCGAAGGCGATGAAAGTTATATGCAGGAGAGCGCTGAATCCAGCTTCTTCGAATTGTCCGAAGCGTTGGAAGCGATTACCCCCGGCGTTACCATCGTCAGTGCCGTGGCACTATTGATTTTGGTGATCTGGGATTCCGGGTTTATCAAGCAGTTCAAGCTTTTAAAGTTAATTCCCGGTCCGTTGCTGGCGGTTATTTGGGGTGTCGGTTTCAACGCTCTGGCAGTGCGTTTTGCCCCGGAAATGATGATTGGCGAAAAGCACTTGGTGTCGCTTCCCGAGTTGGGCAGTGCCGCCAACTTTATCAACCAATTGCGTCTACCGGATTTCAGTTATTTCAGTAACCCGAAAATTTACAGCGTGGCGGTGACCATTGCGATTATCGCCAGCCTGGAAACCTTGCTGAGCATAGAGGCGGTCGATAAATTGGATCCGCACAAACGGGTTGCGCCGACCAATCGGGAGCTGAAAGCGCAGGGCCTGGGCAACATGGTCAGCGGCTTGATGGGCGGCCTGCCGATTACCGCCGTGATCGTACGTAGTTCGGCCAATATCAATGCCGGGGGCCAGACCAGAATCGCGTCATTCTTACACGGCGTTTTGCTATTGGTCAGTGTGCTGTTTTTTGCGAAATATTTGAATATGATTCCGTTGGCCTGTTTGGCGGCAATTCTGCTGCAAACCGGCTACAAACTGGCCAAGCCGGCACTGTTCGTGGAGTTTTATCGCAAGGGCTGGAATCAGTTCGCGCCGTTTGCGATTACCGTGGTGGCGATTTTATTCACTGACCTGTTGTTGGGTATCGCGATTGGTATGGCGGCTGGATTCTACTTCGTCTTGAAAGCCAACTTCCACGCGGCGATTACCTTGACTCAGCACGGCGATCATTATTTGCTGCGCTTACATAAAGATGTCTCCTTCTTGAATAAAGCCTTGCTACGTAAGCATCTATCTGCCGTAACCGATGACTGCGAATTGCTGATTGACGGCTCCAAAGCGTTGTTCATCGATCAAGACATCATTGAAACCATCGCGGATTTTCTACTGGCCGCGCCGGACCGCGGTATAAATGTGGAAATCCAGGGCTTTAGCGTCTCTTGCGACGTGTCTTCGTCGGCTCACTGATGCAAAGTCAATTTCTTTAAGCCACTACCAATCGAAAGTTGTTAATCGGTTTCGGAAAACGCCGTGCCGAAACCGATTTTTTGACGCATGAATTTCGAATGTTTTTGCTAGCGGAGTCTAATTGCTAAACTCCGCTTTGCTAAAAATCCGCTCAATCACCTTTTGAAATCTTAGCCCTATAATAGCCGGGGCAGTTGGCGACTTTCTCCGCGCCAATTTTTCCAATCTCCCCGAGGCTATATCAACCATGTCCAAAAAGCGCGTTGCCTCCCTGTCGATTGCCGGTGTTATTGTCGGTGGAATTGCTTTGGTAACAGGGCTGTTGCTGGCATCGCTACCCGCCGAAAATGGCGAAGTGGTTTTACCCGGCCTTTCCAGTCAAGCCAGCGTCAAAAGCGATACCTTCGGTGTGCCGGACATCGAAGCAACCCGGCGGGAAGACGCCTATCGCGTGCTGGGCTACTTGCATGCCCGCGACCGATTGTTTCAGATGGAATTGATGCGCCGCAAAAGCGCCGGGCGCCTGGCCGAATTGTTCGGCGCCAAGGCACTGGACGCGGACCGCAAGCAACGTGTCTATCAAATGGATCGCGCCGCGCAACGCATCGTTGCCGATTTGCCCCCGGCTCAGCGTTTGACGCTGCAAGCTTATGTCGACGGCGTGAATCAATTCATTGGCACTGCCCGTGTTCTACCGCCGGAATTTCTGGCACTGCGCCACCGCCCCGAGCCTTGGCGTCCCGAAGACAGCATCCTCGTCGAGTTGGCGATGTTTCAAACCCTTAACGGCCAGGAACAGGACGAGCGCATGGTCAGCGTCATGGCCCGCGCGCTGCCTCAGGAATTGGTGACTTTCTTGACGCCCGATACCGATCCCTACGCCAAGGCATTAATCGGCGGCAGCCTACCGCGCCGCTTTAATGCGTCAATTCCGCTTGAGGCGCTGGCCAGCCTGCCCGGCACCGATTCAACGCTGGCGCTTAACCAAGCCGTGGATGCCGAAAACGTGGTGTCCGGGTCCAACAACTGGGTGGTTGCCGGCAACAAAACCCGCGATGGCCGGGCGATGATCGCCAGCGATATGCACTTGGCGCTAAATGTGCCCAACATCTGGTACCGCGCCGATCTGAGTTATGGCAATCGCCATATTTACGGCGTGACCTTACCTGGTGCTCCTGCCGTAATCCTGGGTGGCAACGGTGATGTGGCCTGGGGCTTTACCAATGTCACCGGCGACTTTCTGGATTTGATCCGCCTGGAGACTGATCCGGCCCATTCCGGCCAATATCGCACACCGCAGGGCTGGCAAGCGTTTACCGAACACCAGCAAACCATTCGGGTTAAAGGTGAACCCGACGTGACGCTGACCTTGCGCGACAGCGAGTGGGGGCCGGTATCCGATCAAGATTTGCTGGGGCAGCCAGTGGCCATCAAATGGACTGCGCTGGAGCCGCACTTTGTGGATCTGGGCCTAATAGATATGGACCAAGCCCGCAATACCGAGCAAGCCGTGGCGGTGATGAATCGCTTCGGCGGGCCGCCGCAAAATGTGGTGATTGCCGATCGTGACGGCCATATCGCCTGGACTTACATGGGCCGTTTTCCTAATCGTCGCGGATTCGACGGCCTGATCAGCCAGTCGTGGGCCGACGGTAACCTCGCTTGGGGCGGTTCTATTCCTCCCGATGAATTGCCGCGCCTGTTCGACCCGGCCGACGGTTTTATCGTCACCGCCAACAATCGCACCTTGGGCCGGGATTACCCGTATGTGATCGGCCATAACTGGTCCTTGAGCTATCGGGCGCACCGCATCGAGGAATTGCTGAAAAATCGCAACGGCCTGACGGAGCCGGATTTGCTGGCAATCCAATTGGATACCCGCAGTGAAGTTCTGGCGTTTTATCGGCAATTGGCACTGGACGCTTTGGACCATCTGAGCGACGCCGACGAAAGTTTGCAAAAAGCCCGCAACTCCATCGCCGCCTGGGACGGCTACATGCAAACCGGCAGCATAGGCGCGCCAATCTTGAGTGAATTCCGCACGCGCCTAGCCGGCGCAGTGTTTGAGAAAGTGGTGGCGGCAGGTCAAACACTGGACCCGCAATTTCGTTACGCCTGGCGGGAAATGGAAACGCCGCTACGGCAATTATTGACGCAACGGCCCAAAGGCGTGCTGAACCCGCGTTATCAAGACGATTGGCAGGCGATGATCGTGGCAACCTTGCAGCAAACCGTGCAAGCGTTGCGCGAGAAATATCCCTCTGTCGAGCCCGATCAACTGACCTGGGGCATGACCCACCCGGTTAATTTACGCCACCCGTTCAGCAAAGTGGCGTCTGCTTTGAGCGGCGTGCTGGACATGCCCGCCTTCGACAGCGACGGCTGCGCCAGCGTTTGCGTCAAGGTCATGGACAATGCCCATGGCGCCAGCGAACGGCTGGTCTTGTCGCCGTCGCACCCGGAAAACGCCCTGTTCCACATGCCGGGCGGCCAGTCCGGCCACCCTTTATCGGCGCACTACCGCGACCAGCAGAATTTTTGGCGGGATGGGGTGGCTTTGCCGATGCGGACGGCTGTGGGTGAGGATGTTTTGCAGTTTGTGCCGAGGTAACGGCAGCGTTATTTGATGTCCTTTAGTGTTCACTGACGAGCGCCCATCAAGGCAAATCAAGCGACGATCCGAAAGCAATCACTCCAACAACGACTATCGGCGCCTTGAGTGAATGGAAAATGACGACCCATTACTAACCGTCACAGATGTTATCTAGAACAAACGTTCTTTACTAATCAATAAATTAGTATGTCAATGGTCACTTTCAGGTAGATATACTGTTAGCAGCTTAATAACTTATTAGAAATAAATGCGACTTTTCTTGCTTATACCTATTTTTTTATATGCCACCAGTGCAGTTGGGTTTGATAAGCAACACTGGATACAAGTAGCCGGGGGCTCCTGGGAGCCTGACGAAACGATACTTATCACAGTAGATGCAAAGTTGAAGCACGAGTTTCAGTCGCATGTCCGATACGTTGGACCTGGAGATCGATGGGAGGACTACACATTTCAATATCAGGGAAGCAAATTGCCGACAGGCCAGAAAATTATTGACATAAATGCCTTCTGCTCGAATATTCCGGAAGAATGGCGCGCACATTTTAAGCTTTCAAGTGAATGGGTTCGCATATTCGGCGGTGGCGGTTGCTTTTTTCGCGCACACTACGATTCAACGCTCGACAAAATATTCGATTTAAAGGTCAATGCGCCAAAATAGGGCCGTAGTTCGCGATTGGTGCGGTTCGTAAACTCACCGCACCCTACGCCTGCTTTTGCTTTGACATTTGGCATTGGCAGGCTCATGTCGTTTGGCGGGTTTTGGCTGTATCCCGCCTCCAAAAAATCCTGCCGAATTTATCTCGACGCTCAAATCGGTACTTCAGTTGGTTTTGATATGGACGGTGGCGGCTGTTTTGACCGGTGCTCACCACGCGATTTCGCGGTAATTTTGAGCGCTCTGGTTACTCGTGTCGGCACCGAGCAATCAATCGCTCCAACAAATCCTTCTGCAGCTCGATACTCCCGCACAACGCAAATAACGCCTTTGCCCGTTCCAGGTTCTGCCTGGGCGTGCTGACTTTGAAGTATTGGTTACCGTCCAGGTAATCGCTGAAAAAGCGCAGGCCCAGTTCGAACGGAATCAGCCAGATGGCCGGGTAGAGATAGTCGTAGTCGTGGGCACTGAAAAACTCGCCGGCTTCTTGCAGGTAGCTTTCCAAAATGGTCCGGCAGCGGGTCAGGTCGAATTCGTTGTTGCTGGGGTTGTGGCAGCAGGAGCGCAGGCAGTCGCCGATGTCGTAGTGCACCAGGCCGGGTTTGACGGTGTCCAGATCGATCAGGCTGACGATGCGGTCGCTGCCGGGTTCGAATAGAAAATTGTTCAGTTTCGGGTCGCCGTGTATCACCCGTTCGCGCAGTTCGCCGCCCTGTTTGGCCTGTTCCAGGACGGGGATTTGTTGCTGCATCCGGTCGATAAAATCCCGGCATTGGTTAAATGCCGCATCGACGGTGACTTGCAACGGCTGCGCCAGCCGTTGCCGATAAGTTTCAAAATAGCTTGGCGTGATATGAAAGCCCGGCAGGGTGTCGTGCAATTCAGCAGCGGGCAGGTTGGCGCATAGCTTGTGGAAGTGTGCCAAGGCAAAACCCACTTGGCTGGCTTCCGCCGGATTGCTGATGTGCTCGCGGCTCTCGGCGGGCTCGATTAACTGCAGCGCTCGCCAGACTTGGCCGCTGTCGTCCCGGTAACTCGCTGCTCCAGCCACGGTGGAAAGCATGGCCGGAATTTGCAGACACACATCGCCGGGACGCTGAGAGCCGATGTGCCGATTCAACCGTTGCAGATTGGCGATGACCTGTTCCGGTTGCGGAAATACCCGGCCGTTCAGGCCTTGCAACACAAAGCGATTACCCTTGCTTGGGGTGACGAGATAGGTGTCGTTGATCAGGCCGTTACCGAGCGGGCTGATCTGCGGGTTGCTGCCGAGGCCGGTGAATTGTTCGGCTATCTGCTGTAGCCGACTCACAGCCCGGCAAGTTGTTGACTAAGCGCCCGCAAGGCTTGGCCGCGATGGCTGAGGGCGTTTTTTAATTCCGGGGCCAGTTGCGCCGACGAGCATTGGTATTGCTCGACCCAGAACACCGGATCGTAGCCAAAGCCGTTTTCACCGACTGCCTGCCGCAGAATCCGGCCTTCCCAGACGCCTTGGGCGATGATGGGCGTTGGGTCCAACGCATGGCGCAGATAGACCATCACGCAGATGAAACGCGCGCTGCGTTCTGGGTCCGGCACGTCGCGCATGTCTGCCAGCAACTTGTCCAGATTCGCTTGGTCCGAAGCGCCGACGCCGGCATAACGTGCCGAAATCACCCCCGGCGCACCGCCCAGCGCATCGACGGCCAGCCCGGAATCGTCGGCGATGGCCGGCAGTTTGCAATGTGCGGCAGCGTTGCGGGCCTTGATGATGGCGTTTTCGATGAAGGTGGCGCCGGTTTCGTCCGGCTCGACCACGTTGAATTGCGATTGCGGCAGGATTTGGTCGTTTTGCAGGATGGCCTGAATTTCCCGAATCTTGCCGGCATTACCGCTGGCTAAAACGATCAAACTCATTTTTTTACAGCACGACTCGCAGCGGCGCGGGCTTTTTGGCTTCGCGCAATGCGGCTTGCTGTTTTTCGATCAATTGGTTGATGCCCAACTCAGCCAATTCCAGCATCGCGTTGAGTTCGTCTTTTCTAAAGGCGTGACCTTCGGCGGTACCTTGTACCTCAATGAAGTGGCCCGCTTCGTTCATCACTACATTCATATCGGTTTCGGCTTGATGGTCTTCGGCATAGTCCAAGTCCAACACCGGCACGCCGTTATAAATGCCGACCGACACCGACGCGACCTGGCCGTGCAGCGGGTTTTTTTTGATCTTGTGGGTTTTTAACAGGTGCTCAATCGCAATCGACAAGGCGACAAAACCACCGGTGATGGATGCGGTGCGGGTGCCGCCGTCGGCCTGAATCACGTCGCAATCGATAGTGATGGTGTTTTCACCCAGGGCTTTCAGATCGATTGCTGCGCGCAAGGAGCGACCGATCAGACGTTGAATTTCCAGGGTGCGGCCGCCTTGTTTGCCGCGGCCGGCTTCGCGGTCCATGCGGCTGTGGGTGGAGCGCGGCAGCATGCCGTATTCAGCGGTAACCCAACCTTCGCCTTTACCTTTTAGAAAACGCGGGACGCTATTGTCGACGCTGGCGGTGCACAGAACCCGAGTATCGCCAAATTCCACTAACACCGAACCTTCGGCGTGTTTGGTGTAATTGCAGGTAAAGCGTATTTCGCGCAGTTGATCGGGGTTGCGTCCGCTTGGTCTCATATTCTTCTCGCTGGTCTATAAATTGCCGGCATTATACTGGCTTTACCGGGCGGATTTTTAACTATTGCCGGGACTCAGGGCCTGCTGTAACTCCGCCACGCTTTGTGGCCGATTCTCTGGAAAAACCGCCATGGCCCAATCGATGGCTTTCAGTAAATACTCCGGAAAATGCCGTTTATGCGCCTTCACGGCCGGGGCTAAATCGTCCTGTTTGATGCGGTCCGGCGAGGGCTGCGGGATTTTATAATCCAGACAGGCGCGCATACTGGCGCCCACCGCATAAATGTCCGACCAGGGTCCGAGATTGCCATTGTTATCGTATTGCTCGATAGGCGAATAACCGTTGGTCAGCACCTTGGCACGATTGCGCTGCGGGTCCAGCGTGATTTTGCGGATGGCGCCGAAATCCAGCAGCAAGGGGTCGTTTTCGCTGCGGATCAGAATATTGGCGGGCTTGATGTCCAGATGCACCAGACCTTTTTGATGCACCGCTTCCACGCCGGTCAGCAATAGCTTGAATACGGTCAGCAAGAATTCTTCGTTAATCGGCAGGCTGCGTTTGTGCAGGATTTTGTCTAGCGTGATGCCGTAGTCGTAAGTCATCACCATATACACGGTGTCGTTGGCCTGAAAGAAATTAATCACATCGACGATATTATGGTGCTTCAGCATCGCCAGCACTTTGGCTTCTTCAAAGAATAGCGAGCGGCCGCGCATGAACAGCGTCTTGGCCTCCTCATTATTGGGTACGACTAGATTATTCCAGGTGCGGTGCGCCAGCTTGCGCGGTAGATATTCCTTAATCGCCACCTGAATTTGATCGGCCAGCTGTCTGGCCAGATACACCGAGCTGAAGCCGCCGTGCGCCAATTCCCGCTCGATCATGTACTGATCTATAATGGTTCCCGATTGAAGGTAATTCCATTCCTTGGGATAAGTTTCTGGATCGTAGTATTCGGCCATGTGCAAGCTGCGCGGGTTAAGCGTAACGATTATAGGTGAAAAATGATAAGAAGCATGACCGCTTTCGCGGACGGCGAAATAAGCGCCGACAATCTGACCATCCTTTGCGAATTACGTTCGGTCAACCATCGTTACAGCGATGTTAGCGTCAAGTTGCCGGAGAGACTGCGCTTTGTCGAAGCCGACGCCCGCCGCCTGATCAGTGACAAACTCAAGCGCGGCAAAATCGAATGCGCCTTGAGCTACAAAAAACAAGCCAGCGACAACAGCTTCAATATCAATCGGGAAATAGTCGAAAAGTTGTTGTCCGCTACTGCCGGTATCGAAGCATTGATGAACAACCCGCAGCCGTTTTCCGCGCTGGAGGTGTTGGCGTTTCCGGGGGTGCAACAAGAAACCGAAACCGACAAGGAAGCGCTACGCGATAAAATCGTCCGGTTGCTGGACTCAACCCTGGACAAAATGCTGGAAACCCGCGCCCGCGAAGGTGCGCAACTGGCGCAACTTCTGGAAGACCGCTGTCAGAAGATTAATTTGCTGGTCGACGCGGCGCATAAACGTATGCCGGATGTGCTGCATAACCTGCGTAGCAAACTTACCAGCCGAGTGCTGGAGATGGTCGCCGAACCCAATTTTGATCGCTTGGAGCAGGAGTTGGTGTTGCTGGCGCAAAAGCTGGACGTAGCGGAAGAACTGGATCGCCTGGAAACCCATGTCGCCGAAGTGCTGCGCACCCTGAAACAACCGGAACCCACCGGCCGCCGTCTGGATTTTTTAATGCAGGAAATGAACCGCGAGGCTAACACCTTGGGCTCCAAGTCCGCTGACCGGGAAATGACGCAGATTTCCATCGATTTAAAAGTGCTTATCGAACAGATGCGTGAGCAGATACAAAATATTGAATGAAGTCTCAACCAAGACAGGCGCTTAGACTTTTATCTTACTTCCCGTACCACATATATTTTGTGATCCCTCTAATTTAAAGTTCAAACTGAGCTTGTCGGCGTTAGCGGCTCACTATTATCCGACAAGCTCAAGACCCATAATAAAGCTAAACAACACTGATAGCGTAAATTAAAGCACTACTTATCAGCGCGCTGACAAAACAATATTGCGTCTCGCCAATCCAAACCTTTTCCTGTGGCATTTTGGAAGCACTCTACTGTGTTTTTGGCATTATTGGTGCCGGCGCAGAGATTAATAATATTTTGCCAATCCCAACTGATACCCTTGCCCCAGTTCACTCGGCCGTCCAGTACGCTTAGAAAGCATGCGCCAGGCTCTGCGGATTTAGTCGTTCCGGCACAGAGTTGCTTGACGTTTTTGGGCTCCCAATTCATATTTTTCTCGTCATTCCAGGGGATTTTGCCTTGCACCGAGTTAAAGCATTCTGATTCATGGTCGGAGGCTTGAACTGTCACAGGATTAAAAAACAATGCAATTGAGCCGACGGCAATCGAGGTGCGGATAAAACGGTAAATACTACTTGATGTTTTCATGGGTAAATCCCTCACTATTTAATATTGATGTTTAATATAATTTAATCACTAAAAACTATATTTTTGGCTCGCTAATAAATTACTCGGCGGTTAGAGTATTTAGTTACCAGCTTACGCTCACTCACTATTCCATAAAAAATAGGTTTGTCGAATATTTACAAATCAACTGCAAATTTATAAAAACTCAATAAAAATAATCGGCACAATAAAGCCTCGGCCTGGATTAACTCCTCGATTAATAATAACTAGAATTTACAAGCTGTTTTTCTTCAGTGCATTGGACTGCCAAAACTGGGATATATCGTTATTCGAAAACCTGCCTATGGAAAACTCTGCAATATCAATAGACTTTGAATTCACATGGCCTTCAATAATTAAGTCGGCAATGATCTCGCCGAAAATTGGCGCGTATTTCAAAGCTTGGCCGGCGCCCAAGCAGTGGTAGAGATTAGTCAACTGGGTGTCCGGACCTAAGATAAATTTCAAATCGGGGGTAATATCGAAAAACGAATGATAACCGCCGGCATAAACCGGCTTACCAATTTTCGGGAAACGATTAATCACCTTACCCAGATAATTATCGAGCTGTTGATGGGTAACATTAAAACTCAGCGCGTCATAAATGACGTTGGCGCCCTCCGGATTCATCACCGCTCTGCTAAACGAGCGGGCAATATCCTTGGCGTTGCGGCTACGAGGTTGGTGCATGTGCAAAATGCTGCCGCGCCAGCGCCGAAAATAGGCTTGATTGACATAATCGGCAATGATGGGCATGCCTTCGGGAATGTCATCGGCGCTCACTAAAAAATTGGCGGCATACACCGGTTCCAAAGCCACCGGGATGCTTAGGCCGATACCAGCGAATAATTCCGCGCTCCAAGCCCCGGCGGCATTGATCACGTGTTCGGCAAAAATTTTGCCCTGGCTCGTATTAATGGCGCTGATACCCTGTCCGGTACCTTCAAAGTCTATGACTTCGCAATGTTCCAGCACATCAATGCGGTTCTTTTTAGCCGCCGTTTGCATGGCATTTAATATCTGCGGCGAGTCCAACTGCAAAACGTCCGGTTCGTAGTAGTAGATTTCGTCCGGCACGGTTTTTAGGGCGTGGCGGCTCAGATCCATCACGTCGCGATGAGCAAGCATCGCAAAGCCTATGCCTTCCTGTTGCAGCATTTGCTCCAGCGCCGTCCAACTCTCGGCGCGGCTGTCGGGGGTATTTTCCGCAATCCAGATTGCGCCCGGTTGCTCGTAGGGGATGTTGACGCCCCAAAGAGGTTTGAGATTTTTCCAGTATTGGGTGGCCATTTTAGCCATCCTGGCCGCCATCGGCGACGCATTGGCGGAACGGACGATGGCGCTATGCCGCGAGCTAAGGCCGGCACCCAAAACTTTTTTCTCGATAATAGCGACTTTATGTCTGTTATTGCCCAGCCGGCGTTGTAACGAAAAAGCGCATGCCGCGCCGAGGCAGCCACCACCAATCACCACGGTATGATAGAGCTTATTCATCAAGTCTCCGCGCAGCCTGGCGCTGCAAAGCAATTTTCAGCGGCTATCAAGTCTTGATAGCAGACATTCCCCCATCGACATGCATGACTTGCCCGGTAATCCAGGCGGCATTTTCGGACAGTAAAAACCAGGCCATCTGGGCAATATCCTCTGCTTCGCCTAGACGTTTCAAAGGGTGCCGCGCCGCCGCAGCCTGTTTTTTACTGTCTTCGCGCAGCAAACTTTCCGCTAATGGCGTGTCGGTCAATGACGGCGCGATAGCGTTTACCCGGATTTTTGGCGCCCATTCCGCCGCCAAGGCGCGGGTCAAACCCTCTATCGCGCCCTTGGATGCCGAGACCGAGGCATGGAAAGGAAACCCGGTTTGCACGGCCACCGTGCTGAACAGCAAGACCGAAGCACCCTCTGCCGCTTGTAGATTGCGATGATAGTGCTGCAGGCAGCGCACGGCACCGATCAAATTAAGTTGAAAATCCGCGATAAATTCCTCGGGCTTGATCCTGACGAAAGGCTTTAAATTGATACTACCGGGGCAATACACCAAGCCTTGCAAGGGTTCATCAATGGTCGGCAATGCGTCGCTTGCTACATCGCAACTAAAATGTTTGAACACGTTCGGCACCGCAGCAGAACGGCTTAACGAGTAAATTTGACAGTGCGGCTGAGCCAAACCCGCAAGTACGGCACCAATCCCGCTACTGGCTCCTACAATCAAAACATTACCCATGTTGTCCTCTGTCAGCCGATCAATCCAAACAAAATCTGTCGTTTGCGGTGGGGGTGCTAATGATTTCTTCTTGTATGCGCCGTAACAGACTGAGTTTTGCACCACTAGCCCCCCGTGATCTGAAGGCTACCTTGCGGATGCAGTTAGTCAATGCACTACGCACGGCTAAGCTGGACGGGATAAACTAGTGTTTTTACGTGACGAGATTTGCAGATGAATCCAGGCCGATTTGGCATCTTTAGCGGCATCGCGGCACCGGTAATCTGGCTGTCGCTGATTGGTTTGGCCGGCGCCATGCGCCCGGAGTTCAACCACAGCTATCAGTACATCAGCGAATTGGGTGAACGCGGCAGTATTACGGAAATACCGATGCGCTATATCGGCTTCGGATTCGCCGGATTATTGTATGTGTGCTTTGCATTAGCCGTCCCGGCCACTTTGCGCGAAGGTTGGCGTTCGGCACTGCTCGCCACGCTGATTGGTCTGGACGGAATTGGGCGTATTGGGGCCGGTGTATTCGCCTGCGACCCCGGCTGCGATGGCTTGTCTTCCAGCCAGGAATTACATCGGCTGTTTGCGATGACCGGGTTTTCCGCGGCTATTCTGGCAACGCTTGTTTGCGGTGTGGTATTCCGACGCCATGCGTGGCTGGGCATACTTAGCGCTTACTCGATTGGTAGCGGCTTGCTGGCGACGACTTTGCTGCTGCTGATGACTTGGGAGGCCAATCCCATCCAAACCACCGGCCTGTTCGAACACTGGGCAACCGGCGTGCTTTCCATCTGGACATTGGTGTTGGCGTTGCGTTTACGGCGCACTCCCGTAGCGACCGATGAATAGCGCTGTTGCTAAAAACTTTAGTTATTGCCCGGCCCTTGTAACGACACTTCGGCACAGGCAAGTGTGGAGTGCAGTGGAGTATGAAATTTAAGGGTCTGCTTGATGGCAGGAACTTTCCAGGATTTCAATCACCGAAATTTCAACACCAAAACTGCGGGAGAATAATGTGATCAGTGCCGTATATGCCGCTTTGGCGGCCTTGCTAATAGCCGGGTTGTCACAGAGAGTTATCAAATTACGCCGGGCAAAAAAAGTGATTTTCGGCGATGGCGGCGAGACCGATTTGCAAATCGCCATCCGCGCCCAAGGCAACGCTACGGAATACATACCGATATTGTTGATTTTATTGGCGCTGTTGGAATTAAGCGGCGGACATGTCGCGCTGCTGCATATCGGCGGCTTTGCGATCATCCTGGGTCGAATAGTCCACGCCCGGGGTTTGCTGCGTGCGAACCTGGATCAACGAGTGCTTGGCATGCAAATCACTATTTTCACCCTGATCGGCCTGGCCGTCGCCAATTTGGGCTACGCCGCTTATGCCGCATTCGGTTAGCTGACGCTTTGGCAATAATCTGCGGAATGGCTGTATAGCTTAAGGTCGTTTGAGCAGGGCTAAAATGCCCGTGGCCAAGATGATTTCTCTAAGAAAACACAAAAGACCCGCTATCAGCGCCAGCATCGACGCCACAAACAAAAAAGAGACGACATCCGAGAGATCGATGGCCAATTCCACGCCAACAAACATGACGACGATAGACAGGCAAACCAGCAAGGCACAACTGGTGCACAGGATGATGGACCATTGGTTCCAACGTGCCCGCCGCGTCAAGATTTGCAATTCCAGATGATGTTGTTCGGCTTGTGCGCCATCAAGCTCACTGAGCAAACGAAACCGGTCCACGGTGCGTCCCAGGCGGTTGGTCAATACCGCCAAAATACCGGCAACGCCGGAAAGCAGAAAAACCGGAGCGACCGCTTGTTGAATCACGTGAGCAACTGTCGGTATGTTGGCTATGGCATCCATAATGACTATCCGCAAAATTAAAAATAACGCATCTATGCACCCAAGCTTTAAATGCCCTGGATTCCTGATTCCCGCGACATTCAAAGGCCGGGTTTAATCGGACAAGTTAAACGCGCACCTTGCCCGCTGTCGAAAAATTTTACAATGAGTGTTGCATTTAATGCGTGTCCGGTTAAAGTGACCGATCCGATAAATTCGACCGCCAACCTCACGGAGTAACGCGTGTTTCCCGTTAAGTCATGCAAATTCGCCCTGCTCGGGCTTATCCTCAGCCAGCTGCTTTGCGTGCCAACATTGGCCGCCCCTGTCTCGCCTATGTACCGGCCCTCTTCGGCGCTGACCGGTCAAGATCTGGCGGTCGTTGTCAATGACGCCGACCCCTTGAGCGTGCAAATCGCCGCTTACTACCAAAAGCAGCGGCAAATCCCGGCGGAACAGATAATACACGTGCGTTTTGCGCCGAATCAGGCTGTGTTGTCCAAACAACAATTCGAGCAAGTGAAACAGGAGGTCGATCAAAAAACGCCGGCGCATGTGCAGGCCTACGCGCTGACCTGGCTGCAACCGTTTCGTGTCGATTGCATGTCCATTACCACGGCCTTCGCAGCCGGATTTAGCGAATCCTTTTGCGCCAAAGGCTGCGTTCAAACCCATAGCAGCCCTTATTTCACCTCCGAAACCGATAAACCGTTTAAAACCCACGGCTGGCGGCCCACCATGGCCGTGGCCGGCAAGACCTTCGCGGAAGCGAAAAAACTGATCGATACCGGTGTCGCCTCGGATTATTCGCATCCGCAAGGCTCGGCATACTTGTTAAAAACCTCGGACCAGGCGCGCAGCTCCCGAGCCGCACTGTTTCCGAAAGTGGCTGAATCGCTGTCCAGCTTTTGGCCTGTGCATTATCTGGAGCAAGAGTACATTGAGGGACGCCAGGATGTGATGTTTTATTTCACCGGACTGACCAAGGTGCCGCATCTGGCGGATAACCGCTATTTACCGGGCGCGGTTGCCGACCATCTCACCTCTTCGGGTGGCGTGATGTCGGGCAGCGACCAGATGAATATCATCGAATGGCTGAGTGCCGGCGTTACCGCCAGCTATGGCGCGGTGGTGGAACCGTGTAATTTCCCGGCCAAGTTTCCCAATCCGGGCGTATTGATGTATTTCTACCTGCGCGGCAGCAGCGTGATCGAAGCCTACTGGAAAAGCGTCGCCCAACCCGGCCAAGGTATTTTCGTCGGCGAACCGCTGGCTAAACCGTTTGCTTATCAGCCGCACCAAGCGCCAGCTCCTTAGTGGGCATCCCTAAAATCCCTTCTCCCCCACGACGAAGAGATTTTAGAGGTTACCCCGGATCCGCTTCTTCATCCGCGACGACAAGCCGATTTCGGCCGGCTTCTTTCGCGACGTAAAGAGCTTGGTCGGCACGCGTTAACAGATCGAGCCGATTGCCGCCATGGACCGGATAAATCGCCACACCTATCGATACCGTCACCTGCGGCAACTGATGATTACCGAACTTCAGCGATAAGCTTTCGATAGCCGCACGCAAAGCTTCCAGACGTTGAAGGATTTTGTCCGGCTGGATTTCAGTAGTGACCACCACGAATTCTTCGCCGCCGAAACGGCAAACCATATCGCTGCCTTCCCGAAAACCGTTCATCAATTGCGCGGTTTTTTTCAAAACTTCGTCACCGGCATCGTGGCCGTAGTTATCGTTAAAAATTTTAAAATGATCGATGTCTACCATCGCCACGGCCAGCATTTTGCCGCAGCGGCTCATCCGCAATAATTCCCGGTCCAACACTTCTTCCAGAAAACGCCGATTGAACAATCCAGTAAGCGGATCGCGTATCGATAAGTCGTGCAATTCCTCGCGCAAGCTCAAATTCGCCAAGGCCAGCCGGGCACTATCGGCGGCGGCTTCGGCTATCGACAGCTCACGTTGAATTTCTTCCGGGTGATCACTGGTAAACCGGTGTTCGATGTAAATCAAACCTAAAGCGCGTGAATGCGCTAACAGTGGAATGCACAGATAGGGGCTGCTTCCCGGTTTTACATGGCTGCAAACCGGATTGATACTCTGGCCGACGCGGGCCATATGAATACAGCCGCGCCGCATGCCCCAGCATTCGTCCGGGGTAAACACTGATTCCAGCTCGGTTTCGCCGCAACCCCAGGCGTCGACCAGCACCAGCGAATTACCGGCGGCGTCCAGCATATAAAGACCACCGACGGAATCGGTAAACAAACGTACCAATGCCGCTTTGATAATCGGATAGGCCTCGTCCATTTTTTGACAGCTCTGTAAAAGATCAGTCATCTCGCGGATTAATTGCATATGCAAAATCGCGGCTTCCAATTCGGTCTGGGCTCTTTTTAATGCGGTGACGTCCCGCGCGGCAGCAAAAATCCCGGCGACGTCGCCTTTGTCATCCCGATAAACCGAGGCGTTGTACATCACCTCGGTGATCTGGCCGGAGGTATGGCAGATAGCCAGTGGATAATCCGTGACTTTGCCTTGCGAAAACGCCAAGCGATAGCCGTCGCGGGCTTTTTGCGGGTCGGTAAAGTAAGTGGAAAAATCGCTACCGATCAATTGTTGGCGCGGTACGCCGGTGACTTTTTCGGTAGCGCTGTTCACGTCCATGATCTTACCTTCCGCGCTGATGGTCACCAGCGGATCGAGGCTGGCCTCGATCAGGCTGCGCGCATAGGAGGTTTTAATATTCTTCATTCGCGCGACTCAACGCCCCCGCAGTTCATAAATATCGGCGGCGCTTATTTAAATGCCTCGCCCCATTGCCCGAGATAAAACCGCTGTTCCAGGGCCGCACGGCTGCGTTCTGCCTGTTCGCCGGCTTGAAATTCTTCGGCTAAGTTATCCGCCTCAGCTTGATAGCCTAATGCCAACATCGCCATCGGCGTGCAGTCGTCCGGCAAATTCAGCACCTGCCGGGCTTTATCGGCATCGAAACCGCCCATTTGATGGGTAATCAAGCCTAAGGCGTTGGCTTGCAAGCATAAGCTCAGCGTGGCAGCGCCGGTATCGTAAGCGGCAAAGCGGTTGGCTTTGCCGTTGTGATTGAAATTCTGCATCGCCACCGTCAAGATGAACACCGGGGCGTTTTTGGCCCAGAGCTGATTTTTTTCGACAATCACCGATAGCGCGGTTTCCCAGGCTGCGAGATTGCTGGATTTGTCGCAAACCACAAAGCGCCAAGGCTGGTCGTTAAAACAAGACGGCGCCCAGCGCGCCGCTTCCAGGCAAGCGGTCAAATCCTGGTGGCTGACCATTTTATCCACGGCAAAAGCCCGCGGGCTCCAACGGCTGGCGATCAAGTCGTGAATCTGAACCTGGGTGGTGGCGCGTTTATGTTGCATGGTTGAGCCTCTTCTGTGTGCTTAAGTAATTTTTAGTGCATGCCGGACCAGTAGTTTGCCGACCCTGTGCCACGCATAAACCCGCCGGTAAATTTCCTAAATCAGCAAACCGGATACGCTAACCGATGGTAACTCGCCGACGCCGTCCCGTCTATTTTTAGCACGGTTCAAGGTCCAGCGCCGAGTAGGCTTTATGCCACTTGGCACTTGGTGCTAAAATCGCGCGTTTACTATCATCCTTAGACTCATTCGGCTAATCGGCGCAACCGTTATTTTCAGCGGCCTAAGTCCGCACCCAGCCGCTGGAATGCAACGCAGACAACATCATGACCATGGATTACAAACAAACCCTGAACCTCCCCAAGACCGAGTTTGCGATGAAAGCCAATCTGGCGCAACGCGAACCGGAGATGCTGAAAAAATGGAACGAAAACCAGCTCTATCAAAAAATTCGCGAGGTGTGCGCCGGCCGGCCTAAATTTGTGCTGCATGACGGCCCTCCCTACGCCAACGGCGCGATTCACATCGGCCACGCCGTCAACAAAGTGTTGAAGGACATCATCGTCAAATCCAAAACCCTCAGCGGTTTCGATGCGCCTTATGTGCCGGGCTGGGATTGCCACGGCTTGCCGATTGAGTTGATGGTGGAAAAGTCGGTCGGTAAGGCCGGTGTCAAAGTGTCGCCTGCCGAGTTTCGCAAGGAATGCCGCGCTTACGCGAAAAAGCAGGTCAATATCCAAAAAGAAGAATTCATCCGCCTGGGTGTGTTGGGCGATTGGGACAATCCGTACTTAACCATGGATTTCGCCTTCGAGGCCGACATCGTCCGCGCCTTAGGCAAAATCGCCGCCAACGGCCATCTTAGTAAAGGCGCCAAACCGGTGCATTGGTGTACCGATTGCGGCTCGGCGCTGGCAGAGGCGGAAGTGGAATATGAAGACAAACACTCACCGGCCATTGATGTGCGTTTCGCCGTCGTTGATGAACACGCTTTCATGACCAAGTGCCATCACGCCGGTGACCGCGAAGGCAAAGGCCCGCTGTCGGTGGTGATCTGGACCACCACGCCGTGGACGTTGCCGGCCAACCAAGCCGTGGCTTTGAATCCGGATCTGGAATACGCGGTGGTGCAATGCGAAATCGACGGCCAAACCGAGCGCTTGGTCATCGCCGAAGCCTTGCTGAAAGACGCGGTACTCCGTTACGGTATCGGTGAACATCATATCGTTGGCTACTGCAAAGGCGCGGCATTGGAAAACCAATTGTTGCAGCATCCGTTTTACGACCGGCAAGTTCCGGTGATCTTGGGCGACCATGTCACCACCGATGCCGGTACCGGCGCGGTCCACACCGCACCCGGTCACGGTCAGGAAGACTATGTCGTAGGCATGAAATACGGCTTGCCCGTCGACAATCCGGTCGGCAGCAACGGCGTATTCTTGCCCAGCACCGAATTGTTCGCCGGCCTGCATGTGTTTACCGCCAACGAAAAAGTGCTGGAAGTATTGCGCGAACGCGGCAAATTGCTGCATCACCACGCCTTGCTGCACAGCTATCCGCATTGCTGGCGCCACAAGACCCCGATCATTTTCCGCGCCACGCCGCAATGGTTCGTTTCCATGGAAAAAAACGGCCTGCGCGATACCGCGTTGAACGAAGTGAAACGAGTAGAGTGGATCCCTGATTGGGGCCAAGCCCGTATCGAAGCCATGCTGAATAACCGGCCGGACTGGTGTATTTCTCGCCAGCGTACCTGGGGCGTACCGATTGCCTTTTTCGTGCATAAGGAAACCGGCGAACTGCATCCGCGTACCGGCGAGTTAATCGAGCAAGTGGCCAAACGCATCGAACAACAAGGCATAGACGCCTGGTTTGAATTGGATGCGGCGGAGCTGATCGGTGCCGATGCCGAGCATTACCAAAAAATGACCGACACGCTGGATGTCTGGTTTGATTCCGGTGTGACCCATGCCGCCGTGTTGGAGCGCCGCGAGCAACTGCGCTTCCCGGCTGATTTGTATCTGGAAGGCTCGGATCAACATCGCGGCTGGTTCCAATCTTCCTTATTGGCATCGGTAGCGATGAACGACGTCGCGCCTTACAAACAAGTATTGACTCACGGCTTTACTGTCGATGCCGAGGGCAAGAAAATGTCCAAATCCAAAGGCAACGTGGTGCTGCCGCAAACCGTGATGAAATCGTTGGGTGCGGATGTGTTGCGCTTGTGGGTGGCCGGTACCGATTACCGCGGCGAAATGTCGGTGTCCGACGAGATTCTGAAACGCACCTCGGACGGCTACCGGCGCTTGCGCAACACCGCGCGCTTCCTGCTGTCCAACCTGGACGGCTTCGACCCCGCACAACATCTGGTCGCCAAGGACGATTTGCTGGCGCTGGACCGTTGGGCCGTCGATAAAGCCTGGCAATTGCAGGAAGATATCAAAGCCGCTTACAGCGCGTATCAGTTCCAAAGCATTTACCAAAAAGTGCTGACCTTCTGCAGCATCGACTTGGGCGGCTTTTACCTGGACATCATCAAAGACCGCCAATACACCGCCAAGGAAGATTGTCTGGCCCGCCGCTCCGCGCAAACCGCGATGTACCATGTCATCGAAGCGCTGACCCGCTGGCTGGCGCCCATCACCAGCTACACCGCTGACGAATTATGGCAATTCATTCCCGGTCAACGCGGCGAATCAGTGTTTCTGGAAACCTGGTACGAGGGGTTGTTCCCGCTAGACGCCAACGCGACGATCAGCCGCGATACCTGGGACAAAGTGATGGCGGTACGCACCGTGGTGTCCAAAGAGTTGGAGCAACTGCGCGGCAAGGGAGCGATTGGTGCCTCGCTAAACGCGGAAGTGGAATTGTATTGCGACGAGGCCTATGGCGCGGAGCTCAACAAACTGGCCAGCGAGCTGCATTTCGTGTTCATCACTTCCAACGCCGGCGTCGCCGACATGCAATTCTGCCCGGACGATGCGGTAGCGACCGAATTGGACGGCGTGAAATTGAAAGTGACGGTATCCGAGCATCCAAAATGCGTGCGCTGCTGGCACCAACGTTACGACATCGGCGAAAACCCTGAGCATCCGGAATTGTGCGGCCGCTGTGTAGAAAACGTCGCCGGCCCTGGCGAGACCCGTCGTTATGCTTAAGTGGTTGTGGATTTCCGCAGTCACACTGGTGCTGGACCAAGCCAGTAAGCTGGCGGTGGACGGTTCGATGCAGCTATTTGAGTCGATCCCCTTGCTTCCGTATTTCAATCTGACCTACGTGCATAACACCGGTGCGGCATTCAGCTTTCTAGCCCAGGCCGGCGGTTGGCAGCGCTGGCTGTTCGCCGGCTTAGCCGTGGTGATGAGCGGCATCATTGCCGTCTGGCTTTATCGTTTAAAAAAACACGAGACTTTGATGGCAGTTGCCCTGGCTTTGGTGTTGGGCGGGGCTATCGGCAATCTGATCGACCGGGTGGCTTACGGTTATGTGATCGACTTTCTGGATGTCTATTACCAGGACTGGCATTGGCCGGCGTTCAATATTGCTGATTCGGCGATTTGCGTGGGCGTGGGCTTGATGTTGTTGGAGAGTTTTGGGGTTGGGCGCAAAACTGTGGATGTTTTGGAATAGGCTTTTCGAATTACTTTTTGATCAAACGTTAGCCAAAAACTGTGAATTCTGCTTATTTCCCCTCTTTGGAAAAGAGGGGTTAGGGGAGATTTTCCAATCAGGTGTCGCTAGCGCGACGGCTGGTTTTTAATGTCGGGTCTCGGCCCGACAGCCGAGATACTTTCTTTTGCTTGGCCAAAAGAAAGTATCCAAAGAAAAGGCGGCCCGGATGCCGCTTATTTCCTCCGCTCCTCGCTTTTGCCGAGGGTCGGCAGAAGGGGCTTCCCAGCCCCTCCGCCGACGTGCGGCGTCCCTGCCGCACCCCTTCGGGCATTTCTCGCCAAAAGCTCCGGTGCTTCGGCGCGGCATACGGGAGAAACCGCGCCCGAGATTTGAAGAATGTAAATATAGTGAGGCAGATCCGAGCTGCGAAGGGTGGGTATTCGGAGGAATTAAGGATATTCAGCGCAAAAAAATACAGTAACCGTGGATAAGGGGAAAGATCAGCTGGTTTTTCACCAGCCTGTTAGGGCTTATTGCCAATAGCGTATGGCACCGAATAATAAAAGGCATTATGCGAGGCATAGCAGCTACGCCTTTTGACACCTTACGTCGCTAACTTAATCATGTGACATATAAGCAAAACTGACCCTCCAGACTAATTGGGTAAGAATTATTAATCACCATATTGTTAAGGACAGTACCATAGAACTTGTTTTCCTCGAGTACGCCAGTCGCTGAGGCAGACAAGCTGATAAACATGTTGTTCGGTAACCTAACTATTTTCCAGGTATTCATATCAAGTAACTCTTCACCAGCAGGGAATATGACTGATTTTGAGGATGTAAAACGGGTTGGCGTTATTGGGTCAGTGGAAATATATGAGTCGATCGAGACCAGCTCAACAGTAGCTAGACCCATACGCTCATTGAGTTCTTGAAATGAACGAGTTGGAGCATGCGTTTCTAAAAAAACGACCATTCTGTTTTCTGAATCCCTCTCTACCGCTCCAGAAGTTATTGATATTTGTAATGCCTCCAGGGCTGGCATAGGGAAACTACATTTTTCGTAGTGAATGTGTCCGCCAGTTATCCGAGCGATTGATCGGAGGCCAGGGCCAAGGGCAGGATTTATATCAATAACTTGTGCTGGATGATCTCTGAGTACAGCCTCTGGAGACAGCAAATTTTGCAGCACACCCATGGTAATTTGATCACTGAGTTGTTCGTAGTCAATTGACAAAATAGGCGGTGATTCAGCCCCACGATTGGTTTGATATATCAATAGGTGTTTGCCGTTACATAACGAAAAATAAACCGCTCGTATTTCTGGGTGATTAGCATATGTCCATGCTTGTTCTATCTCATCAGCGTCAATGGCACAAGATGGCGCTTTAGCTTCGATCACCCAACGCACCTCCCCACCCGCTTCTAGAATGTAATCAGCCTTCCCTCGCAAAACCGGATCCTTTTTGGAATCCTTTCGGCCCAGATATATTCTCGGGTAGCGAAGAGACTGCTCTCGTAAGACATTGTGTTTCGACGCTGATCGATAACCCAATTCTCGAATCAACGGTGCAATAATTTCCTCGCGTACATCGGTTTCATTGAGTTTTGTAAAATCCATGTCTTAAGTACTCTCTATTCTGAAAAAATTATTTGTCATCTCAACCTTTAGGATTAGGATCTCAGGTTCTTACGGCCATAGGATGCTGCCGAGGCACGAGGCGCATCGATCATGACCGTTGCGCCTCGCCGCTGGCTCGGCACAACCTATGGATGCGCAACTTTTCGCGTTGATCGTACCAGATTGAATTTCAAATCCACGGCGGGTTTTCTCCCTTCTGCCGACCCTCGATAAAAGCTTTGGATCGCAGGACAAATCGGCAGGATAGCCGATTTGCATGCATCGCACCCGAAGGGCGAGGCACTGGGATGTGCCGAGTGAGCTAAGCGGCATCCGGGTGGCCTTTCTTTTGGTGACTTTTCTTTGGCCAAACAAAGAAAAGTTACTCGGCTGTCGGGCCGAGACCCGACATTAAAAACTAGCCGTCGCGCTAGCGACACCTATAACACCAACCGCATTGGCATCATCCCCGAAATCTCAAATCCCGCCCGCGGCACCGTCGCGCAGAAAAATTATTCTTATCCGTTGATAACCTAATAAGAGGGCAGTTTTGAGCTAATTGGGAACGCAAACCCAGCCACGCTAAGGTCAAAAATCCCACGTCAAACAAGCTGCTAAACCACCACTCACACAATTCCGCGAATTTGAATGACGGTAGTTATATTGCGCTACAGATTGCAAAAGTTCCGGGCAATTTGTTTCCTTATAGGAAACAAATCATGAATAAAATGCCTGATTGTAAATATTTTTGGTGGGTATATAGTGAAGTCGTACTTACAAAACGACTAAACATAGTCAAGGTGGACCCCATGAATATTTCAAAAAACATTTATAGAGACGTGATGATTGGCTTGTTTTTTGTCACCGGCGTGCTCAGCTTCGTCTCCGGTCAATTTATCCTATCCACACTTTTATTTGGTTCCGCATCATTGGCCAGTAACTTGAATCAAGCAACACCTGCGCGGGTTTAAGAGTGTAGGCTGGCCGCTATCGGCAACTTGTGGCGCAGACTCAAATGCGGGCATTGCTAATCAAGGCGGAACCTTATGGGTATTTTTTTAACCAAAGCCAAATCATCGACACATTAAAGATCCTTACTGTCATTCACAGCCAAGCATAAAGCCATAGGAGAAATACCATGAATTTACGTTATGCAAATATGAAAAGTGCGCTCGAATTTTTATATGCGCCTCCCGTCACCCTGGCGATTATCGAATCATGGAGCGATGACGAGTTTGATGATGTGTTGGACTGGATTGAACAAATGACTCGTCGCAATTGGCATCGAATACTTCAGCGACCAGAAGTGTTGGTGCAACAAAGGCCGGATGTTTTGAATGTATTGGATGTTGAAATGTAATGGATAAATTCAAATACGGCGTTTTTCTGGGCGTTATTATTAACTCGCCCCCTAAATACCATTCGCCTTGAGTCTATCGAAGGGGGCGCCAGCCTGGGCTTCGATGGGCTCAGCCCGAACGGCA
Source organism: Methylomonas sp. PHL2-19 (assembly GCF_059331595.1). Taxonomy (NCBI): domain Bacteria; kingdom Pseudomonadati; phylum Pseudomonadota; class Gammaproteobacteria; order Methylococcales; family Methylococcaceae; genus Methylomonas; species Methylomonas sp. PHL2-19. Next base: position 502,846 of record NZ_CP196839.1, on the reverse strand, counting down.
CCCGTGTCACATTGTTCCACTCTAGCCAGGGGTTGAGCTTAGACTCTCCCTCGACTTGGCGCTGCGGCTATCTAGGGATAAAAACCTTCACTTCGCTATCGCTGCGCTTCCAAAATTGATTACGCCAATCATCATCAATGTACTGAATGGTTCGTGATGAATGGATGTCATTTAACAGGGCTCTAACGATCCAGTATGGTGTTGCCTAACCCAACAACTTACTGGAGATGATAATGAACCGTGGAATCCTATTTTGCACCGCCATGGTGTTTGCAGCCTTTGAGGCTTTGGCGGATGGCAATTCTCATTTTGATGTATTCGCCAACCTCGATAACGGTCCTGGCAATGTCACGGCAACCGCCAACGGCCGGATCATCATGAGCCAACATCAGTTTTATCAACCGCAATACACGGTGGTGGAATACAAGGATCAAACCTTGCTGCCTTTTCCGAATAAGGAGATGTCCGCAGCGGATTCGACCGCACCGATCAAACTCGACTCGGTGCTGGGTATCCGCTCCGACGCCAACGGCATCGTCTGGATGCTGGACAACGGCATGCGTAGCGGCGTGACGCCTAAGCTGGTAGGGTGGAATACCAAAACCAACAAACTCCAACGGCTGATTTACCTGCCGGCCCCGATTGCCCCGAAAGATGCGTTCGTTAACGACTTTGCATTGGATGCCAACCACAATCATGCCTTCATCAGCGATCCGGCGGGCGGCGCGAATGCCGCCTTGATTGTGGTCAACCTGTCTACCGGTGCGGCGCGGCGGGTGCTGGAAGGCCATAAAAGTGTGGTGCCGGAAAACGTCGATTTGGTCATCGACAATGTGCCGATTCAGGTGAAAACCCCGGCGGGCGAGTTGGTCAAACCGCATATTGGCGTCAATCCGATTACCGAGGATTTGGCCAACGAATGGGTCTATTTCGGGCCGATGCACGGCCTCAGTCTTTACCGGATTAAAGCGGCGGATTTGGTCAACGAGTCGTTAACGCCTGAAGAACTGGCAAAGCAGGTGGAACGCTACAGCGACAAACCGATTTCGGACGGCATCAGCATTGATGAAAACAACAATATTTATCTGGGGGACTTGGCGAATAATGCGATTGGCGTGATCGCGCCTAACCGACAATACCGGCAATTGGCGCAGTGTCCAAGGCTGTCATGGGTCGATTCCTTCAGTTTTGGCGCTAACGGCCAACTCTATGCGGTAGTGAATCGCTTGCATCGCTCAGCCACACTGAACGGCGGCGACAACCAATCCAAACCGCCTTACTTTCTGTTGAAGGTCAAAACCTTGGCCGCGGGCCTGCCAGGACGTTAAAGATTGATTTGAGATGCGCTTATTTTCCGGCCTATGGCGTTGATTTGTTCGCGCAACCAACCGTGGGCCGGGTCTTTTTCCCATAGCGGATGCCAAATCATCGCCAAATCGTAGTCCGGTAAACTCACCGGCACGGGTAATACTTGCAGCGGCACCAGTTTCTGAAAAGCTATGGCCAAGCGATAAGGCAAAGACAAAATCATGTGGGTTTGGGCCACGATCAAGGGTGCCGATAGAAAATGCGGCACGATGAAATTGATACGCCGCTCCAAGCCCAACTCGGTCAATTTCTCGTCTATTACCCCCAATTTATCGCCGGTTCGGGAGATCAGCATGTGCGTCCCCGCCAAATAGTCCTCCAACGACGGTGCGGCTTGGATGGTGGGATGATCCTGCCTGACCACGCAAGCCATGCGATCCATGAATAAATGTTCGCAGTGCAAATGCGCGGGCGGATTCAGTACCGAGGCAAAGCCCAACACCACATCCAGACTGCCGTTTTCCAACTGCGCCAAGGGAAAAGCAGATTCCGTACGTTTGACATGAATATCCACGCCCGGCGCCGTTTGCTCTATCAATTGCGACAACTCTGGCAAGATCAAAAACTCCATGTAATCGGTCGCGGCGATGGTGAAACGGCGCTGACTGGATGCCGGATCGAAGGCCTGGGGTGCCTCTAGCAATCGTTCCATTTCCTGTAACAGACTGCGTACCGGCTCCACCAAGGCCAGCGCCAGTGCGGTCGGCTGCATGCCGGTGGGCGATTTAACCAAGACTGGATCGTTCAATTGCTGGCGTAAGCGGTGCAAGGTATGGCTCATCGCCGACTGGGTGACGAACATGCATTCCGCCGCGCGGGTGACATTGCGCTCCCGCATCAAAACATCGAAAGCCAGCAATAGGTTTAAGTCGAAAGTGCGTAGGTTAGCCATCCTGAGTTCCTCAAAAAATTCGGCTGCATACTAAACAAAATCGCTGCTGGCCGGTATGAACAGTCTTGATGGTAGCGGATGAAATTTCACCATTTCACAGCCAAGCCTTTTCTCCCTACCTTATACCCCGAGCGCGTCGTCCAAGCCTACAAGGTTTAACTCCCCCCAAGGGTAGCTTTTCGGTTGGCGGCGCGCCCAAATACTCAATGGCAACAGCCATTCACTAAAACGCATTACGGGGGATTCTTACCATGTCTGCACAAATTCCAATTTCAACATTCAAACCTTATCGGGGCGAAAAAGCCCGGCTGGCCAGAGCTTACGATTATCTGATTCTGGTACTGGCCCTATTTTTATTCATCGGCTCGTTCCATCTGCATTTTGCCCTGACCGTCGGCGACTGGGATTTCTGGGTGGACTGGAAAGATCGGCAATGGTGGCCTTTGGTCACACCCTTAATCGGCATCACCTTTCCAGCGGCTGTTCAAGCTGTGTTATGGGATAAGTTCCGGCTACCTTTGGGCGCCACGCTCTGCGTTGCAGCGTTGTTGATCGGCACTTGGGTTGCCCGAATCTTTGCCTATCACTACTGGAATTTCTTTCCCGTCAACATGGTGTTGCCGGCCACCATGGTGCCGGGAGCCTTGGTACTGGATACCTTGTTGATGCTGACCAACAGCCTGACCATTACCTCCATTTTTGGCGGTGGCGCGTTTGCCTTGTTGTTCTACCCCACCAACTGGCCGATCTTCGGCATGTTCCACCAAGCTGTCGAATACCACAACAGCCAGCTGACTGTGGCCGATTTATTTGGTTTCCAATATATCCGCACCGGCATGCCGGAATACCTGCGCATCATCGAACGCGGCACCTTGCGCACCTACGGCCAGTACGCCACACCTTTGGCGGCGTTTTGTTCGGCGTTGTTGTGCTCGTTGATGTATCCGCTGTGGTGGTACATCGGTAAATGGTTCGCCACCACCCGTTATCTGAAAAAAATCTAAGGAGGAATGGTCATGAAATCACTCTTTAAACCTTGGCTGTTGGCGTTGCTGTGCGTCAATGTATTGTCGATATTTGCAGTACCCACCGCGCAGGCACATGGCGAAAAAGCCCTGGAGCCGTTCATCAGGATGCGCACCATCCAGTGGTACGACGTGCAATGGTCCACGCAAAAATTCAACGTCAACGATGAAGTCAGCGTCAGCGGCAAGTTTCATGTCGCCGAAGACTGGCCGATCAGTGTGCCAAAGCCGGAAGCCACTTTCCTGAATATTTCAACACCTGGGCCGGTACTGATCCGCACCGAACGTTACCTGAACGGCAAACCATGGACCAACTCGGTAGCCCTGGAGCCGGGCGGCGACTACGAGTTCAAGGTGGTCATGAAGGGCCGTTTACCGGGTCATTATCACATCCATCCGTTTTTTAATTTAAAAGACGCGGGTCAGGTGATGGGCCCTGGGGTGTGGCTGGACATTGGCGGCGATCCCGCGGACTTTAGCAATACCATTCAAACCATCAACGGTGAAATGATCGACATGGAAAGTTTCGGCTTTGCCAATGGGGTGTTTTGGCACCTGTTCTGGGGAGCGTTGGCGGCTGCCTGGCTGTTGTGGTGGGTGCGCCGTCCCTTGTTCATCAGCCGCTACCGGATGTTGGATGCCGGTTTGGAACATGAGTTGATCACAGCTCGGGACAAAACCATCGCCAAGGCCGTGTTAGTGGGCATCCCGGTATTGGTATTGGTGATTAATTCCGTAACCAATAGCCGTTATCCGGACACCATCCCATTACAAGCAGGACTGGATAGAATTTTGCCTTTACCGGCTCAAGTCAATGCCGGAACGGTCAATGTCGACACGCTAAAAGCCGAATACAACGTGGCGCAACGTGCCATGGTGTTGCAGGTTAGTGTCGATAATCGCAGCCAAGGGGCGGTCAGGATAGGCGAGTTTTCCAGTTCCAACGTGCATTTCATGAATGATGATCTATCCGAGGTAGGCAACGTGCCCGGCAAGGACGACGTCAGCAATAAAGGCCTGAGCCTGAATGACAACACGCCTATCGCCCCCGGCGAACAACGTACCGTCACTATTGAAGTGCGCGATGCGGCCTGGGAGTCGGAAAAGCTGGATGGACTAATCAAAGACGCGGATAGCCGAGTGGGTGGCTTACTGTTTCTTTACGACGACGTGATGGGAAAACGCTATATCTCCAGCATTTCCGCCGCCGTCATTCCCAAATTCAATTAATTCAGGAGCACACATCATGGCTACCACGACAGAACATGTTAGCTTAAGCACCGAAACCCCAAAATCATTGCCTTGGTATTTGATCGACTTACCTAAGTACCTAAAGGGTTTTGGTCTATTAGCGGTTATCTACATCAGTTTACGGTTGTATCAGGGCGCTTTTGCCATCGCGCACGGTTTGGATTCCACGGAACCGGCGTTCGAACAGTACTGGATGCGGCTGTTTTATATCGAACTGGCGGTTCTCGCCGTCGTCGTCAGCGGCTTTTGGGGTTACTTATGGACCACGCGCGACCGGAATCTGGATCAGTTGGCGCCCAAGGAAGAAATCCGCCGCTATTTCACCTTGACGATGTGGATCAGCATCTACACCTTTGCGGTGTACTGGGCGGGCAGTTATTTTGCCGAACAGGACAATTCCTGGCATCAGGTGGCGATCCGCGATACGCCGTTTACCGCTAATCACATCATCGAGTTTTACTTCAACTTCCCGCTGTACGTGATCCTGGGCGGCTGCGCCTGGTTGTATGCTAGAACCCGCTTGCCCTTGTATGCCAAAGGCATCTCCTTGCCTTTGACCTTGGCGGTGTTCGGACCCTTCATGATCTTAGTCAGCGTCGGATTCAACGAATGGGGGCATACCTTCTGGTTTAGAGAGGAATTCTTCGCCGCGCCTATCCATTGGGGATTCGTGATTGGCGTATGGTTTGCCCATGGTGTGGGCGGGATATTGTTACAAGGCGTGACTCGGCTGATCGAGCTAATGGAAAAAATCGAAGACGCCGAATAGGTCTGCTTTGGGATGCAACTGGCATGAAGAGCGCATCATAACAAGGCTGCCGTACCCAAGGTAGGTCGGGCTGAATGCAATGGGTGCGGTTCAAATTGATGTGAAAAATCAAAAAACCGCGAAGCGAAAAAAGCCGAAGGCTGGTTTTTATCCCCTCATACCGCCCCGAGCATCGCAGCCTTTGACGAGAAATTGCCCGCAGGGGCGCGGCATGGATGCCGCGCGTTTTTCGCAAGGGCTGGGATGCCCTTTCGAAAAACCCTCGCCAAAGGCGAGAAGCGCAGGATTAAGGCGGTATGCGGGGCGGCCTTTTCTTTGGTTTCTTTCTTTTGGCCGAGCAAAAGAAAGAAACTCGGCTGTCGGGCCGAGACCCGACTTTTAAAGTAGTCTCGCGAAGCGTTTCCATACCTTACTAATCAACCCACACGACCATGTTTCAATCCAAATCCGATGTCGCCATGCCAAAGAGTCACGCTGATTCAGTTCACTATGCCTGGGTCGTACTCGCGGTGACGTTTCTGTGCTTGTTTATGGCGTCTGCACTGCGCTCCGTTCCAGGGATCATCATGCTGTCTCTGGAACAGGAGTTTGCCTGGAACCGGGAAACCATTAGCGGCGCGATTTCGCTCAACCTGCTGCTATTTGGCCTTGCCGGTCCCTTTCTAGGTCGATTGATGGATGTCTACGGCGCAAAACGGATCAGCGTTATCACTTTAATTTTGTCGGTGGCGGGTGCCGGCGGCAGCGTTTTTATGCAGGAATCCTGGCAACTGTATTTGCTTTGGGGATTGCTGATAGGCGCAGGTTCGGGCGGCTCGTCGATGATTATGGGCTCGGCGTTGATCAATCGCTGGTTTCATAAACACCGGGGGCTGGCCTTAGGCATATTGGGGGCAGCTTTCTCCTCCGGCCAGTTAGTGTTCACCCCGGTGCTCATGCAGATCAATGTGCATGAAGGTTGGCGCGCAGCGACGATATTTATCGCCGTAGGCTTGGGGCTAGTGGCTTTACCTTTGGTCCTGAGATTTTTAAGAGACGATCCCAAATCAAAAGGCCTATCGGCCTATGGGGAGCATGGCGTTCATAGAACAATGCTTAAGCCTGATCAAAATCCCATGCGCTCGGCCATGCGCAGTCCGCAGTTCTGGTTGTTAGCCTTGAGTTTTGGCATTTGCGGTTTAACCACCTCCGGGCTTTTTCAGACCCATTTGATTCCACACGGCATCGAACACGGCTTCACTGAAATGACCATGGCCATGTCCTTAGGCGTCATGGGTGCGGCCGATGTGTTCGGCACCATTTTATCCGGCTGGTTGTGCGATCGCTACGGCAAGCGCTGGCCGCTGGCGTTTTATTACATAGTCAGAGGCGCAACGCTGATAGTGCTGCCCAGCATTGATACCACCGGACAATTAATGCTGTTCTCGATTATCTACGGCATGAATTGGTTGTCCACCATTCCGGCAACCTCAGCCTTAACCGCGGATTTATTCGGGAAACAAAACGTCGGTGTGGTGTTCGGCTGGATCTGCTTCGCGCATCAAATCGGCGCGGCGATTGCTGCCTACAGTGCCGGGTATGTCCATAGCCTGGTGGGTGATTACCACCTGGCTTTTGTGGCGTCAGGTCTATTCGCTTTTATCGCAACCGGTATCGTTCTTTTCATAAAAGAACCACAAACTGTTCGTTTTTAATTTAATTTTGGAGGAATAACATGCCCTTAGTTCGAATATCGTTAATCAAGCAAGAAAATAAAGAGTTCGGGAGAAAGATTGGCCAAATCGTTCACCAAGAAATGGTGCGCACAATCAATGTACCCGAAAAAGATTGTTTTCAGGTTATTACCGAGCATGATAATAATTCTTTAATTTACGATTTCAATTATCTTGGTATACATCGAAGCGATGGCATCGTTTTTATACAAATAACCTTGAATGAAGGCAGAGGTATCGATTTAAAGAAATCACTTTATAAAAACATAGCCGATAGTCTGCATAATCAGCTAGATATACGCAGAGAAGATGTCTTAATAAGCCTTGTTGAAGTCAAAAAGGAAAATTGGTCGTTTGGGAATGGCATTGCGCAGTATGCGTAATAAGCGGTCAATACTTCTGCGTTTCATTAATCTGATTAAATGTTTTTAAAAATAGGGGGTTATTATGTCAATCGACATGTATCAAGCGTCAATACAAGTTTTTATCAAAATGCTGGGCAATTTATCGAAAATACTAGATAAAGCAGCAATCCATGCCGAAGCGAAAAACATTGATCAATCGGTCTTTATAAATTACCGTTTGGCCCCCGATATGTTTCCGCTCAGCAAACAAGTGCAAATTGCAACGGATATGGTTAAAGGCTGTGCCGCGCGCCTGGCGGGATTAGAGATTCCATGCTACGAAGACAATGAAACCACCTTTGCCGATTTGCAGGCTCGTATATCCAAAACCATCGCTTTTATCCAAGATGTAACCCCGGCGCAAATAAATGGCACTGAGAACCTGGCTATTAATTTCAAGATTGGCGGCGCCGAGAAAAGCTTTGTCGGTCTTCCATACGTGTTAGATTTTGTCCTACCTAATTTTTATTTCCACATCACGATGACCTACGCAATCCTTAGGCACAATGGGGTTGAATTGGGGAAATCGGACTTTTTGGGCGTGGATTAATTCCGCGTTTAAATTATTCATGTCTTTTGTTTTCCATAGGTAGAATGCGGCGTTTTGCCTATGGTAGCGCTGTTCCTTAGCCTGGAATAGGCAGAGTCTTGATCACGGCTTGGATCTCAAGTTATGGCTGATTCGTAGCAAGGCAATCCAGATGGGAATAAACTAGTTCTTTGGCATTAGCTATATAATCTGAATTGCAATTCGTTTGAGAAAATAGTATTGAGCCATGCATTAACATGGCAATTTGTGATGCTAATGTTTTTGGCTGACTTACCCCGCATTGATTGGCGAGGTTTAGTATATGCGTCCAAAAATTATGAATTATCCTGATCGCCGCTTGATGCACAGGATCGTCCTTGATTGGAAATTCCGAAAGCGCATTCAAAAACGGACTGCCTTTGAACTCTCCACTTTGAATTAAATCATTATAAACATCCAGCATCGCCAATAACTTATCTTTCGGATCAATCATTTCGGCGGCTATGTTTTCGTATCGGGACATGAATAATGCTTCCTGACGCAGAAGATAGGCAACGATTAAGTCTTTTTTCGACGCATAATATTTATAAAGACTCATTTTAGACACTTCAGCTTCTTTCAAAATGCCATCTATTCCGGTTGCGCGAATCCCTTGCTCATTAAAAAGATGAGTCGTAGCGGCTAAAATTTTATCCTGAGTATTATTTGACATTTTTAATCGACATAAATCAAACGCTATATTATGGCGCCCAATAAAAATTCTACATTCATTCTTTGTTCGCTGGAGTTTGAGTAAAAATCGTCATGAAACAACCGTGCATGCTAAATTTTTAAAAAGCGCCTGGTAATAAATCAATGAAGTTTAATGGCGATATAGAAACTCGCCGCTAGCAGGCTGGTGAAAAACTCGAAAAGCCAAGTAAGCTAAGGCATAGATGAGCGGCTAACTGTTAAAATAGGCTACCTAAATTTGGAGCCTTTCAATGCGCGGACACGATGCCATTCAAAACAGCTGGTTCAGCTATGTTGGCCTGGAAGACCGTATTCCCAAACAGCATCCGTTGCGTCGTTTACGGCTACTGGTTGATGGCGTATTGGCCTCGATGGATGCCGTCTTTGCCGAGCGTTACTCGCACACAGGCCGTCCCTCGATTGCCCCTGAAAAACTGCTGCGCGCCTTGCTGTTACAAGTCCTGTATACGGTCCGTAGCGAGCGTCAGTTGATGGAACAACTGGACTACAACCTGTTGTTTCGCTGGTTTGTCGGTCTGGGCATCGACGACGCCGTGTGGGAACGCACAGTGTTCAGTGCCAACCGCGAACGCCTGCTGTCCGAAGCCCTGAGTCGCGAATTTTTTGAGCGGGTACTGGCCATAGCCGAATGGCAAAATCTGGTGTCCGACGAACACTTCAGTGTCGACGGTAGCCTCATTGAAGCCTGGGCCTCGCACAAAAGCTTCGTCAAAAAAGATGGTAGTGGTCCCGATAAACCCGCCGGCCGCAATCCCGAGATCGACTTCAGTGGCGAAAAGCGCAGCAACGCCACCCATCAAAGTACAACCGATCCCGAAGCCCGGCTTTACAAGAAAGGCGAATACACCGAGGCCAAACTGCGTTACATCACCCATGCCTTGTCCGAGAATCGCAACGGCCTGATTGTCGATGTCGAAACCACTCAAGCCACCGGCACCGCCGAAATCGAAGCCGCGCAAAAAATGATCAAACGCCGCGTGCCCCAAGGTGGCAGCGTCGGTGCCGACAAAGGCTATGACCAACCGGCGTTCGTCAACGGACTCGAGTCCCGTGATATCAAAGCCCATGTGGCCCGCAAAAAGATTGGCAGTGCCGTCGACGGCCGCACCGCGCGCGGCAAAGGTTACGCCCAAAGTCTCAAGCGCCGCAAAATCGTCGAAGAAGCCTTTGGCTGGGTCAAAACGGTCGGCGGCCTGCGCAAAACCCGTCACATCGGCTTAGCCAAAGTCGCGGGTCAGGCCTTGTTTTGCTTTGCCGCCTACAACCTGACGCGCATGCTCAACCTATTGGTGTTCACGCCGAAACCGGCGTGGAGTGCACCCGCCTAGGGTGAAGTTCGCCTGAAAACCGTCCACAGACGGCTTCAGGCGAATAAAAAGCCCTTGAAACCGGGGCAAAACGCTTGAAACTCGATGTCATGACCGATTTCAACTCGAAAAAATCACGAACATCGTGGGTAAGGGGAAATATCGGCGGGTTTTTCACCAGCCTGCTAGGCGCGGATTGTTTGGTAATCCGCGCGACTAACGACTCGTTGCTCAGCCTACCTGTTTCTGTGAAGAATGTCTGTCATACGCCAACCAGCCCCGTGCCTTTCCAGATGTGATTTATAGCGGTCTGTGGAGTTATCAAAAAACGGCGCATGTTATTCACATGGAAAACAATCAAGATTGCGTAGCTAGGCGTGGCGCGGACTGGCCGGTTTGCGTCGCCGCGAAGAGTTCGGACCGTTCAGCGTCGTATCTGTCCCAGTGCCCGACGTCAGCCAGGGAGGGCCAGGTGACCAACTCGCCTTGGTCGAAACCAGCCAGCGCGGCATCGACAAGATGCTCGGTAGTCATCACCGCTTCTTCTGGAAACGCGGTCAGTGGCATCCCGGCGGTATCCCAAAGTTCGGTGGCTGTGGCGGCAGGCAACACCACTTGCACCCTAATCCCCGTATTTGCCAGTTCTTGCTGTAGCCCGCGACTGAAATTGAGCACGAACGCTTTCGTGCCGCTGTATACCGAGCTCACCGGAAACGAATGCACAGCCAATACCGAGGCGATATTGATAATGACACCGTCGTTGCGTGCCTTGAACGCAGGCAGCACGGCATGCGTCAATCGCGTCAGCGCCGTGATATTCAACGCGATCTGCGACAAGGAGTCTTTCACTGGCGCTTCCGCAAAAGGGCTGAGTCTGGCAATGCCGGCATTGTTGACCAATAGACTGATAGCGGGATTGGCAGCGAGAACGGCTTCAAGACCCGCGAGGTCTGTTTCGTTCTCAAGATCGGCCACCCGCGTTTCGGCCTTGATGCCGTAAGCCTGCTCTAGTTTGGCGGCGAGATTCTGCAAGCGGTCGCCGCGCCGGGCGACCAGCAAAAGGTCGTATCCGCGTTGAGCTAGACGATCGGCGTAGATGGATCCGATGCCGGAAGAAGCACCTGTTACAACAGCGATTTTTTTAGATGAAGTCATGGTTTTTTACCTTTAATTGAAGTGTTTGAAAAATTTGGAGCTTGGGTTGTCTTCTGCTCACAGCATCTTGACGACGACTTTCCCCCTCGAACGCCCCTGAGCGAGGTAGGCAAGCGCATCTTTGGCTTCCTCGAACGGAAACACCTTGTCGATCACAGGCTTAATACGCTCGGCTTCGAGGAGTTTGCCGATCTCGCCGAGTTGAGCGCCATCGGGACGCACGAACAGAAATGAATAAGTGACTGCCCGTTTTCTGGCAAGCCGAATGATCTTGCGGCTCATCAGCCCGAATACGAACCTGAGGAAGAAATTCAAGCGCTTGGCATCCGCGAACGCCGCATCCAGCGGCCCGATCAGAGAGACGATCTTGGCCCCCGGTTTGAGGATGCCGACGGATTTCTCGAGCTCGCCCCCTTTGAGCGTGCCGAGCACCACATCGTAGCCGCCCAGTACTTTCTCGAAATCTTGCTTCTTGTAGTCGACGACTTCATCGGCTCCCAGGTTGCGCACCAGTTCAACGTTGCCCGTACTGGTGGTGGTTGCCACCGTGGCGCTCAGGTGCTTTGCCAATTGGATCGCAAAGGTGCCAATGCCGCCTGAGCCTGCCGGGATGAAAATCTTCTGGCCGGCCCGAAGATTGGCGCGTTCCTTCAGCGCTTGCCAGGAGGTAAGCCCGACCATCGGAATGGATGCGGCCTGCACGAAATCCAGATTGGCCGGCTTCAGCGCGGCGGCGCTCTCCGGCACCACCGCAAATTCGGCAAGCGATCCTTTACCAAGATCGAAGATACTGGCGAAGACCGCATCGCCGGGCTTGAAGCTCGTTACGCGGCTGCCAACCTCAGTCACCACGCCCGCCAGATCGCTGCCCAGCGTGGCCGGAAGCTGGAAATGCAGGACCGGCTTGAACATCCCGGTCGGAATCATGTTGTCGATCGGGTTCAGGCCCGCGGCGTGGACTTTTACCAGCAGTTCGTCCGCCTTCAGTGTGGGACGAGAAATGTCGGAAAAACCGATCTCGGGCGACTTGCCATAGCGTTTGAAGGTGAGGGCTTTCATGGTTAATGTGCTATTCACAAAAAATTCCTTGTTGCTAAGTTCAGACTAAATCGGTGTTGAAATGCGACTTGGTTTCCATAACGCTGGACGACGAACGCCTTCATGACATTTGTGGTTTTTTTATTGCGTCGAGCCGCAGATCTTTTCGAAGCCCTGCGTCCAATACGCGAGCAGGCGCAAATCTGCGTAGCAAGCTCAAGCGCTTAGCGAGACCGCCAGCTGTATATCGGAGCTTGGGGCGAGCCGCTCTGGCCGCTTTCAGCACCACATCGGCCACGACTTCCGGCTCGTCGGCAATAGCCATCACTTCCTCCAGCACCTTGTCCAAGACCGCGCGGGTTTCGTGATACTCCTCAAGCTGCGAATCGGCCGCCAGCAGGTTCGCGTCGAACTTCGTTTTTGTGTATGCGGGCTCGATGACGGAGACCCGGATTCCTCTGGTACGCAACTCGTGATCGAGCGATTCCGAATAGCCTTCGATCGCGTGCTTGCTCGCGGCATAAATGGCCATATACGGCATCGGCAATACGCCAAGCACGGAGCCGATGTTGATGATGCGACCGCTGCCTTGGCGCCGCATATGGGGTGTAACGGCGCGAGTCATGCGGACAATGCCGAAGAAGTTGGTATCGAAAACCGACTGGGATTGTTCGATCGAACTTTCTTCCGCTCCGGCAGGGGCAACCCCGAATCCGGCGTTGTTCACAAGCAGGTCAATGCGTCCTTCCCGTTGCATCACCTCGCTAACGGCAGCTTCGACGGAAACATCGCTAGTCACGTCGAGAGGCAGCATCTGAAAAGGATGTCGATTCGTTTGGACGGCCCGTCTGCTGGTCCCGTAGACCTTGTAGCCAGCCGCGGTCAGCCGCAGAGCGGTTGCTTCGCCGATGCCCGAGGATGCGCCGGTAACCAGCGCGACACTAATATTTTGCTTAATACTCATAACTCAAATCTCCTTGCGGGGTGGATTGTCTATCATCTAAGTGTTACTATCATTTCGGTAGTCATGTTACTACCAATTTGAAAGCAAGTCACTACCAAAATTGTATGAACGATAAAAATATTTGTGATGACCCTTGTCCAATCGCGCGCTGCTTGGCTTTTCTGGGAGACGCATGGAGTCTTTTGATTCTGCGGGATGCCCATTTCGGCCTCACCCGCTTTGACCAGTTTCGGAAAAACCTGGGAATCGGACCGGCGATCCTGACCCGCAGATTGGCGACTCTGACAGCGGAAGGCTTGTTGGAAAAAAGGCTTTATTCGGAACGCCCGCCGCGTGAGGAGTATGTGTTGACTGCCGCCGGCCGCGATTTTCTGCCGGTGCTGTTCACGATTGGAGCCTGGGGACGTCAATATCGCGGCGAGGGCCGGCTGGTGCGCATCTTGGACGCAGAAACGGGGGCAGAAATCAGACCGGTGCTTGTGGATGAGGTCACCGGGATAAAGATCGGGAATCGGCCGATACGCATTGTCGAGCCGGATGGCGACTAGGGGGGTGTTGCTGCTTTGGAATGCTAGTTTTGAAATCGGACTGATTTGCCCAAGGGCTTGAAATTTTGAATCAAAAGAGCATTAAGCGATGCTTCGGCAGTTGTTCACGGACGAATACTGGAATAAATTCAAAGCCAGCGCGACGCGATATGACACATTGAAACGCCATGTTGAAAGCCTTGCCGCTTTGGCCTGCGCTTTTATTTGGTTGCCCAGTTAAAACGGCAACAGCCCTAATCAAACAAAGGGGTTTATGCAAAAAATCCGCTGCCGGAAATTGCGTATATTTCAGCCATTCGCCGCAATGGCTGAGCGTCAGCAAGCGCGTCGGGTAGATGCCGCCAATGCTTCCAGCAAGGTGAAATTGCAATGCGTTGCCAGGCAATCGGCCAGACGCTCGATGCCGGCTTCGCGCACCGCATTGAAATCCAGGGCTTGCGCTTGCCGATAGCCTGCCCAATGCAACAGCGCATCGCAGGCGGCGGGCAAATCGAATAAACCGTGCAGATAACTGCCCGCCACCTGTCCGTCTGCCGAAACGGTGCCATCGTGACCATCCGCTAGCGAAAATAAGGGTTGTGCCAGCGCCGGACCACTACTGACGCCCAGATGAATCTCGTAGCCCGCCACCTTTGTCGTTTGCCCATAAAACGTGCCGGTAGTTTGTTTCAAGCATTTTTCCGCTCGCAAAACCGTCTGCATATCCAATAAATCCAGGCCGGCAGCACTACCGGCCGGACCTTCCAGCCCCAGTGGGTCGTCTATGCTTTTGCCCAGCATCTGAAAGCCGCCGCAAATCCCCAGCAGTTTGCCGCCGTAACGCAAATGGCGAGCAATAAATTTGTCCCAGCCTTGCTCTCTAAGACGCGCTAAATCACTACGCACCGATTTGCTGCCGGGTAGCACAACCAAGTCTGCACCGGCTACCTGGTCCGGACTTTTCGCAAAACTGACTTGTACGCCGGGGTGCAATTGCAATGGATCGAAATCGGTATGATTGCTGAAGCTGGGCAAATGCGGCACGACGATATGAAACGCGCCGGTTTGGCCCTGTTGGGCATGCCGAGTGGATAAGGCATCCTCGGCTTCCAGATAAAGATCGTGCAAATACGGCAGCACGGCCAACACCGGCTTCCCGGTTCGCTGTTCCAGCCAATCCAAGCCGGGTTTTAACAACGCAATATCGCCCCGGAAACGGTTGATGACAAAACCGATCACGCGCTGTTGTTCGCTTGCTGATAGCAATTCCAGCGTGCCGACCAAGTGCGCAAACACACCGCCGCGATCAATGTCGGCGATTAGAATGACTGGGCAATCCACTGCTTCGGCAAAGCCCATATTGGCGATGTCACCGGCGCGCAAATTAATCTCCGCCGGACTGCCGGCACCTTCGACAATCAGCATCTGGTAATGAGCGCCCAAGCGTTGCCACGATTCCAGAACCGCTTGCTTGGCGATTTTTTTATAATCGTGGTATTGGCTGGCTGATTGGTTTTGCAGGACTTTGCCGTGAATGATGACTTGCGCGGTGGTGTCGGTATTGGGTTTGAGCAGCACCGGATTCATATCGCTATGCGGCGGCAAACCGCAGGCTGAGGCTTGTACGGCTTGGGCGCGGCCGATCTCGCCGCCGTCTATCGTTACCGCGCTATTCAATGCCATGTTTTGCGGCTTGAACGGCGCGACGGCGATGCCTTGACGCCGGTAATAACGGCACAAGGCCGTCACCAAGGTACTTTTGCCGGCATCGGAGGTGGTGCCTTGCACCATCAGGGCCTGGAAAGGCGGTTTAGGATGCATCGGGCCAGCCGTTTTCATAGACAAACGCCGATAAAGGTTGCGGCGTTGCCCAGTTTTCCAGTTCCAACATGGGTTTGGAATAAAACTCGGCGACATTGCCCAGACAAAGCACCGCAATCGGCCGGCTGCCGGTAGGCATTTTCAATAGTTGCGCCAATGCGCCCGGATCGAATAGCGATACCCAGCCCAGTCCCAGGCCTTCGGCGCGGGCCGCCAGCCACAGGTTTTGAATCGCGCAGGCCGCCGAGGCCAGATCCATTTCCGGCAGGGTCCGGCGGCCGAAAATGTGTTGCTCGCGTCGATCAGGTAAAGCGACGATCAGCAATTCGCCGCAATCGAGTATGCCTTCCACTTTAAGCTTCATGAATTCGTCGTGCCGTTCGGCGAGGGCTTCGGCGGTAAGTTTGCGTTCCTGTTCGACCAGCGCGTAAATATCGTTACGTATGCGGCGATCAGTAATGCGGATAAAGCGCCAAGGCTGCATTAAGCCGACGCTACCGGCCTGGTGCGCGGCTTGTAACAGACGAGCCAAGACTTCGGCATCGACCGGATCGGAAAGAAAATGCCGCATATCGCGGCGTTCGGCGATGGCACGATAGACGCCGGCGAGTTGTTGGTCAGGGAAGCGGTGCGCGGCAGAGGCGTCTTGCGGTGCAGATTTGTGCTCGGGAGTTGCCGGCGAACGCGGCGATTGCTGTGTCATTGCAGCATGGCAACCATTAGCACGGCGGCTTCCGTTAGCTCGACCGCCGCACCGTAAACGTCGCCGGTTACCCCGCCCAAGCGCGAGACCGCGGTTTGCCGTACCCAAAATAGTACACCACCGGCGAACAGTACAGCCGGTAAACCTAAAAACACCGCGGCAGTCAGGACGCTAATCACCAACACCGCTTGGATATGCGCTCTTGGCAATTGTTGCAATAGTGCCTCGGCCAGGCCTTTTGGGCGAATATAGTCAGTTGTCAGCATCAAACCCAGAATTGCGGTTCGGCCTAAAACCGGGGCCAGCAGCAAGGGGGCGAGGCGAGTTTGCTCGAACATGGCGGTCAGTGCAGCAAACTTCAGGACTAAAACCAGCACCAGCAAACTAACCGCAATCGGCCCGGAGGCCGGGTCTTTCATGATTTGCAGGCTACGCTGTTTGTCGCCGTAGCCGCCGACCCAAGCATCGGCGCAATCGGCCAAACCGTCCAAATGCAGGCCGCCGGTCAGTAATACCCAGCCGGTCAAGACGATAGCCGCCAACAGCATGGGCGCACTGCCGGCAAACAGTATCGGCGGCAGGCTTAGGAGAACACCCAGTAGCAGGCCGACCGCTGGATAGTACAAAACCGAACGCCCCAGCAAGGGAGCGCCAGCCGCGTCACGACAGCTAACAGGTATGCGGGTCAGGAATTGCAAGGCAAGCAGAAAAGCATCCACGATTATTTAAGATGACGTCCCTTGGCATCTTTGTAGATATGGCCGGTTGCAATCAACACGCCTTCGATGAAGCCCCACATGACGCCAAAACCGCCGGTAACCAGCGTGACTACGGCTTGGGTGAAGCCGAGGAAATAGAAGCCCAGATAAATGCGATGCAAGCCGATCGCGCCGAACGCAATCCCCAACAAAGCCGCGACCAACTTGCTTTTGACTGGCTTGGCTTCCATCAAATATGCGCCGACCAGGCTGACGTCGGTGACTTTATCTTCGTCGTGATCGAAATCTACATCGTCGCCGACTTTGGGCGGCGCTTCCGATGTCCATTGATCCAGGTGGAATTCGTAGAATTGACCTTCGTATTTGATCACGCCGGTCTGGCATCTTTCATCGTAACTTTCTATGTGTCCTAGCATGTTGTTTACCAAATCAGTTGTATGTTTTTATTATTATGTGCACCTGCCGTTAGGACAGTTGCCGGTCGCAAAGCAAGCTCGACGTCAGCCCAGCTTATTTTTCGCGGCTAATGATACGGGAAAGCCCAAGGCCCCGCCATTGCGCCTGACGCAGATTGCCAACGTAAAACCTATTTCAGGCAGTAGAGACTTGCGCTTGACTGAATGTGGCCATTTCATTGTGTAAACGACAGGCCATTTGCAGTAAGGGTACCGCCAACACCGCGCCGCTACCCTCGCCCAGGCGCATCTGTAGATTCAACAACGGCTGAGCGTTCAAGGCTTGCAGGATGCGGGCATGGCCTTTTTCCGCAGAACAATGGCCGTAAAAAAACCAGTCCACGCAGCCGGGATTGATTCCCACCGCCAGCAACGCCGCGACACTGCTGATAAAGCCATCTATCAACACCGGCAAACCTTGCTGGGCGGCGCTGATATAGGCTGCGGTGAGAGCGGCGATTTCAAAACCGCCCAAGGTTTTTAAAATATCCAAAGGCGTCTGCAAAGCAGCTTGGTGGTGCTGCAAGGCCGAGTCGATAACACCGGCTTTGTGGTCGATTTGTCCAGCGTTCAAACCGGTGCCGGCACCGGTAATCTCGGCGGCCGGTATCCGCAAACTGGCGGCCGCCAAAGCGCTGGCGCTGGTGGTATTGGCGATGCCCATTTCCCCGCCGATAAACAAATCGGCGCCGTTCGCCACCGCCCGCTCGACGGCAGCCCGGCCGGCGGCCAAGGCGATAGTTAACTGTTCGTCGTTCATCGCCGCTGTCCGGGAGAAATTGGCGGTGCCGGCACCGGCTCGATGGCTGATTACATTGGGTAAGGCCATTGGCTGCAATAGACCGACATCGACGACTTCGAAATAGGCATCGACATGCCGGGCCAGCACATTCACCGCGGCACCGCCGGCCGCGAAGTTTTTGACCATTTCCATCGTTACCACTTGCGGAAATGCCGAGACGCCTTCCTCGGCAATGCCGTGATCGGCGGCAAATACGCTGATATGGATTTTTTCCAGTTTAGGCATTGCCCGGCGCTGCATCGCCGCCAACCTGACCGCGCAATCCTCCAGCAACCCTAGGGAGCCGGGCGGCTTGGTTAATTGCGCTTGCCTGCTTAAAGCTTGTTGGTAATAAGCGGCATCAGGCGCGGCAATCGGCGCGGATAAACTGTTCATAATCAAATTACAGGGTTTTGAGGATTTGCGGCAAACCGGCGGTGACCAGCACCACCTTGTCGCTGATTTGCGCGAGTCTTTGATGTAAAAAGCCGGCTTCATCGACGAATCGGCGGGTCATGGCGTCGGCGGCTACAACACCCAGGCCCACTTCGTTGCTGACCATAATCACCCGTTGCCTGCCGGTCGCCAGTACGGCGCATAAGGCATCGGCTTGTTGCTGATAGCGCTGTTCTTGTAGATTACCTTGTTTATCGAATAACACATTGCATAACCAAAGCGTCAGACAGTCCACCAGCAAGCAATGTTGTTTGCCGGCATAGTCGCCAATCACATCCGCCAAGGCGATGGGTTCTTCAACGGTTAACCAATGCGGCGGCCGGCGTTGTTGATGGTGCTGGATGCGGCTGTGCATTTCGTCGTCACCGGCTTCAGCGGTGGCGATGTAGACCACGGGCAGGCCGGAGGCCAAAGCCTGTTGCTCGGCATAGCGGCTTTTACCGGAACGGGCGCCGCCCAAAACCAGCTCAATCATCCGCTAACCGCACCGCCAGTACGTCGCATTTAGCGTGATGCAGCACGCCGTTGGCAGTAGAGCCGAGTAACAAAGCAAAACCATGGCGGCCGTGCGAACCTACGACAATCAAGTCGGCCTGAATCTCTTCGGCTACCCGGACGATTTCCAGTTTGGGGCTACCCATTTCCAGATGTTGCCGTTCGGTAGGGACATTCAGTTTTTCGCCCAGCTCGTGCAGGCGTTTCTTGGTGGCATCCATCAGTTCCTGGGTCAGATCCACATCGAAGGGAATGATGGGGCCATAGGCCGGATCGGTAATCGGCAAATTATCGACCACATGTACCAAGCTCAGTTGGGCAGCGTTTTGCGCGGCGATTTGCCTGGCTTTTTCCGCAACTTGACCGCCATGTTCAAAAAAATCGGCCGCCAATAAAACATGTTTATAAATCGACATAATTCCTCCTAATCGCTAACGGCGATCTCGGTAAACAACAAAGTCATGACCTGTGTGGAAATCAGTATATATAAAAAAGCCAACGCCAAGCCGAACATCAACGGCCTATCCAGGGCATGCCGAAAAATATTGCCGTTAACCAGCCAATGCCAGCCCATCAGAGCTATCATCGCGATATAGGCCACCTGACTGATCTGGGTATACAGACTGGCGACCGCCGGAATGGCGCACAGACTAATCACCACATCGGAACCCAGTAATGCCGTCAGAGTTTGCGGAAAACGGGCGGTTTTCCCGGAAAAATAGAGTAGCGGATAGCAAAAACCTATCATCAACACCGTCTCGGTTGCAATTTGCAGCAGGGCATGCGACCAATCGCTATCCAGCAGCAAAATCAATAGATTAACCAGCAAATAGGGTATGAACATCAGCCGCATTAACCAAGGCGACGCCGGCACATCCTGCGGGCCTTTGCGCATAATGCAAATCTCAAAAAACAACACCATCAGTTGGTACATGATCACTCCGCTTGTTGTAGGTTTTCCTCCGCTGCCAGCCAATCCATTTCTGCCTGTTCCAGCGCGCTATCGATTTGGCCTTTCCGGCTCAGTAACTGCTTTAATTGTTCCTTATATTCCTCGGCATAAATGGCCGGATCGGCCAATTGTTCTTCCAGATCGCGCTGTTGCTGATGAAACTTTTCCACCGCCGCTTCGGCTTTTTTCACGGCGTCCAACAATGGTTTTAAACGCTGCCGACGCTCCGCATCGAGTTTACGCTGATCCTTGCGCGACACCCCGCCGCCATTCTCGTTGGCGACCGGTTCGTCGCCCGCTTTCTTTTGTTCGGCCAACCATTGCTTGTAATCGTCCAAATCCCCGTCGAACGGCTGGATTTTGCCGCCAGCCACCAATAACAGTTGGTCGGTCACGGAACGCAGTAAATGCCTGTCATGCGAAACTACCACCAGAGCACCCTGGTATTCCTGCAAAGCCACGCTCAGCGCGTGGCGCATTTCCAAATCCAGATGGTTGGTCGGTTCGTCCAACAGCAGCAAATTCGGATTTTGATAAACTAACATCGCCAGCACCAAGCGGGCTTTTTCGCCGCCGGAAAACGGTCCGACCGGATCGTTGACCTTGTCGCCGCGAAAATCGAAGCCCCCCAAAAAATTGCGCAAATCTTTCTCAGTCGCTTGTTTATCCAGCTTTTGCAGATGCCAGAGCGGGCTTTCTTCCAGGCTTAGCAATTCCAATTGATGCTGAGCGAAATAGCCGATATGCAAATCCTGAGCGGTTTGTAGCTTACCAGTCAATGCCGGCATTTGCCCGGAAAGTACTTTGATCAGGCTGGACTTGCCGGCGCCGTTGGGCCCGAGCAGGCCGATACGGTCGCCTGGCGCAATCGACAGGCTGGCGTTTTTAATCACCACTTTATCGCCGTAGCCGATGTCGGCTTCTTCGATTTTCAGCAGTGGATTGGGCATTTTCTTCGGCGGTGGAAAACTAAAACCAAACGGTGAATCGACATGAGCCTGAGCGATCAACTCCATGCGTTCCAAAGCCTTGATACGGCTTTGCGCCTGTCTGGCTTTGGTGGCTTGCGCTTTAAACCGGTCGACAAAACTTTGGATATGGGCAATTTCGCGCTGCTGCTTTTCGTAGGCGGTTTGTTGTTGAGCCAGTTTTTCGGCGCGCATGCGTTCGAAGTCGGAATAATTGCCCGTGTATATTTCGGCTCTGTTTTGCTCGATATGCACGATGTGGTCGGTGATGGTGTCCAGAAAATCCCGATCATGGGAAATCAACAGCAGCGTGCCGGGGTACTTGCCGAGCCAATCCTGTAGATAAATCACTGCGTCCAAGTCCAAGTGGTTGGTGGGTTCGTCCAAAAGTAAAACATCGGAACGACACATCAGCGCTTGCGCCAAATTTAAACGCATACGCCAACCACCGGAGAATGAGCTGACCGGCCGGCTTTCTTGCTCGGTGCTAAAACCCAGACCGTTTAACAAACGCGAGGCCCGAGCTTGCGCCGTGTATCCACCGACATGATCCAAAGCAGCATGCAGCTCCGCTAATTTGATGCCGTCATGCGCTTGTTCGGCCGTATGTAATTTTGCCTGCAACGCACGTAACTCTCTGTCGCCGTCCAGCACATAATCGATGGCTGAACATCCCAAGGCCGGGGTTTCCTGGGCGACATGCGCGATTTCCAGATTCGGCGGCATGGAAAAATCACCTTCGTCGGCATGTAATTCACCGCGCAATAATGCAAAAAGGCTGGATTTTCCGGCACCATTGGCTCCGGTCAGACCAATTTTTTGGCCTTTATGTATCGTGAAAGAGGCCTCGCTAAACAGCAAACGGTTGCCGCGACGGATGGCGATGTTTTTGAAATTGAGCATGATGGTCAAAAGTTGGCTGGGTGCGACGCCGCACAATAGGGGAATTTTAGCGCGGCAGGGGGTTGCGCGTCTTTTGCAGTTTACTTGACGACGCATAGCCGGCTATTTGCGGGCTTGGTGTTGAGCCGGGCAATAGAAGCTTTTGGGAGAGGAGGAATAAGCCGCTAGGGGATGTAAGCGGGAGCGGCAATGTTTTTAAGGCTATCCCGATTTCGGATGAATTATCGTCAACCGGGACAACTCCGGAATACGTCGGGGACGGCCAAGAACCAGCCGCCCCCGAGCATTAAATTACCAGGACAAACTGCGTGAAATAGCGCCACTACCATCGTACAAGTAGCCATTTTTAACTACCTTGGTGACGGTGAACGCGCAAGTACCCTTGCTGTTGCTAGGTAACAGGGCACTGCTCAAACTGGTCGAGCCCTTTGTACCGGTAATGGAATAGCTTGCCCCGGTCACATTAGTTTTGCTGGTGCCCGAGGTGACTGAGCCACTCCAAGTACCATAAACGCCGGCACCGGTAATGGTCGATGTTCCGGATTTAACGGTAATGTTGGCGACGCATTGCGATTTACCTCCGCTTAACAATTTTCGAGTCATCACGGTACTGGCAACTTTCATATTCATCGCTACGACACTTTGCGCCGCCTGAATACTTTGTGTGGTGCTGGTTTTCAAACCGCTGCTATCGGTAACGGTTAGTGTTGCGGTATAGGCGCCAGGGGTATTGTAGATGTGGCTGACCGATGCGCCGCTGGTTGCCGCAGAACCATCGCCGAAATTCCAGGCGTATGAAGAGATCGAGCCGTTTTTAGCGCTTGAGCCGGCACCATTCAACGTAACATTGAGCGGAGCGTCGCCGACAGTTGGCAGCGCTGTGATGACTGCTGAGGGTGGCACCAACGCTACAACCGGGTAATTGCCGGTAATTTGGTATTGGCCAAGGCTGCCGTAGTCAGAGTAACCCGTAGTTAAGTCGCCTTTGCCTACTCCTTCGACTTTCAGGAAATATTTTCCGGCGTTGAGCGAGACGTTTAAGGATGCCGCCAAGCTGTCCACCGGATTGGCTTGGGCCACCGTTTTGCCTTGCGCGTCAATTAACGTTAACAACACATCCAAATTGGGCGCTATTGCATCGGGTGTAACATTCAACTGCGCGCTGCCCCCGCCGGTTGAAAATACGAAAACGTCGACGTCCGTTGTGCGCTCGATGATGCCACTTTGTGAAACCGCGCTGGCGTCGCCGGCTAATGGTGCCGCACTGGCAGTTGTGTCAGGGAAGTCATCGGGCCGCACAGACGCACCCGCAGCGTTTATTACTGCAAGATCATCCTGTAGATTGTTGGCGCCCGGATACTCGCCTTTACTCCATTGTGCGACAGGTTTGTAGTAGCCCACTCCCATGATCGGCGCCCAGCCGGTAGCACCGCTACCATGGCCGGCATAGTAGCCGGTGCTGGCATTGCCATCATGATTGAGGTTTAAGTTATGCCCTACTTCGTGTGAAATAGCTTCTGCAACATATTTGGGATAACCGTTGCCCAGTTTGTCGAAGAATACCCAGGCGGGCCGATAGCGTTCCGGGTAGGCGGCTGAATAATATGAAAACACATTAACGTAAGCCACGCCGCCGCATGTCTGGTTGCAAAGTTCCGGCATAGACCGGGTAACCACGGCTCGAGTGCCGTACTGAATGTCACTGGTGCTACTGCGCCTCAAGGCATCCAAAGTGGGCTCCTGGGTCGTCACGTCAACATCGAAGGGGGCGTAGTCTTCCGCTACCCGTTGCCATATTTCCCGAATGTTATTTAATTCCGTAGTGCTGAAAGCGCCCGGGTTGCCATCTATATCATAGGCTTGAGCGGTAAGCGTAGTCATACTCCAGGCCGTGTTGGTCGCGATGTGGCCATTGAAGTCCAAATAAATAACGCGATTGGAACCAGGCTTGCTGTGCAGGGCGAATGGGTCGGCAGTTGCCGTACTGGCTACGCCGCTACCGGTGCTGGTGACCGTGGCGGTTTCTTGCTCGCCTTGTCCTTGAGTGATTTTGGTATGCTCGTCGATATAAAGCAGGCGACCGCTTTCATCGATCCAGGCGGACGCATCGGTGCGCAATATATCTTCCAGGCGTTCGCTGGACATGTCGTAGGCTTTCGCCACATCCCCCAGCTTGTCGCCCAATGCGTCGATAGCTGCCTGACCGTTCTTTTTGCCTGTTAGCGTAATTTGCGGAAACGCCATTTCAGTTTCCGCTTCGGCCAATTCGGTAATCTTGGCTGATGAACTTTGCGATTTTGCCCTGACCACGTCGAAGGGGTTTTCCATGCCCGACCCGTTTAAACCCGAGACAAATGCTTGAACCCGGCCATCGGCAAGCAGGGTCAGCCCGTAGTTATAACCGATCAAAGCGCTTTCGGCTTCTTGTTGCGAAGAAAAGTACAGTGGCTCTGCAGATATGCCGGCGGCTGAAGCGGGTAATTCGGTACTCAAATCATTTTCGATGGTCGCTTTCTGCTCAATCGGCGGCGTGGCGCAACCCACTAAGGTAGTGATGACGGCGGATGCGATGAATGTCTGTTTGTTCATGGTGGACTCCCGTGTATGGAAAGATCACTGTACCCATTCTCAAAAATCGGCAGGCACAGGCGAGTAATACTGACGACAAAGTAAAGAACAATGTGCCCAAAAATTCTGAGATCAGAGTGGCTATTTTAAAAAGAACGGAAAAAACTGAACGGCGCCGACCTTTCCCAAGGTAACTCATAACAATACCCAAGTGCCGCTCCCCTGAAAGCGCGGGCCCTTTGCAATCACCTTACTAGATCCGCGCATACACAACGATGACAAATGTTTTCAGACCTCCCTAAAGCTATGATTGTCGTAGTTGAAAATAGCCGTCACTGCCACCGTACCTCGCAGCATAACACCGGCTTGATAGGATTGCCTTACAACGCGAATCCGCCGCTAATTTAGTAAGCGGTGGCAACATCGCTACCTGCCAAAAACCCCCGCCACCAATGTATCAGGCCAAACTTACCGCTTTGGTTTTTACATCGATACTGCCTATCGCCTGGCCCCCAAAATCGCATAGCAAACCGGTGTCAAAATCAAGCTGGCTGCCATCCCGATCAATAGACCGGCCGACAGCGACAAAGTCATCGGAATCAGGAACTGCGCTTGCTGGCTGGTTTCCAGTAAGGTCGGCAAAAAACCGGCAAAGTTGGTTAGAAAGGCCAGCAAGATCGGCCGAAAACGGGCGATACAGGCGGCGCTGATCAGCTGTTCCACCGGGGTATCCTCGTCGCCGTGCTGACGAATATAATCCAGCAGCACCAGGCTATCGTTTACCACCACGCCGCTAGCCGCAATCATGCCCACTAACGATTCCATCGACAAGGGCAGTCCGGCCGTCCAATGCGCCAGCACAGCGCCGCTCCAGGCCACCGGCGCGGCCAACAGAAAGATCAGCGGTTTGCTGTAAGATTTAAACGGCACCGCGATCAAAGCATAGATCACCAACAGCGCGATCAAGGTATTTTTACCGAAGGCCGCCAGCATCGCTTCCTGTTCCTGGCGCTGTTGGCCGATTTGCACATTCAAGCCGGGAAACGCCTGCTCCAGATCCGGCAAAGCACTGTTCTCCAGCTCGGCGTAAATGCCGTTGACATCGGCCTTGGTCGGATCGACGCGGGCCTGCACCTTCAACACCCGATGCCGGTCTTCGCGATTCAGCCGGGAATAGCCTTGCACCAGCTTGATCTCGGCCAGATCGTTCAGCGGTACGCTGCTGCCGTTCGGCAGGCGCACCGGTTGCGCCTTCAACGCATCCAACGATTGTCGTTGTTCCAACGGATAGCGCACCATCACTTTTACTTCCCGGCGGCCGCGCAGGAAGCGATGCACTTCCTCGCCGTAATAACCCTGGCGGACTTGCTCGGCCAGTTGTTCCAGGCGCAAGCCCAGGCGTTCGGCTTCCGGCTTTAACGCCAGCCGTACTTCCGGTTTGCCCGGTTCGGATGAGTCGATCACATCGTAAACCCCGGGAAACGTCGCCAATGCCGTTTTGAGTTGCTCGGCGGCGGGTTGCAGCAGACTTGGGTCGCCGGCGCCCAGCAGCAACTCGATGTCGTAAGGCACATCGCCTTCTTTGTAAATAAAATCGACCTTGCCCCGGCCAATATCGCCGATACGTTGCCGCCAGTCGCGGATGAAGTCTTCTACTTTCAAACGCCGGCGGCCTTCTGCCGAAAACTCCAACCAAATGCCGGCGCCATGCTCCCAAATAATCGTTTCCACACCGACGATCACACTGTGGTCGTTGGCATGAGCGGCTTGCATGTTTTGCCGGCTTGCTGGATCCACGCCGTCCAGTTCGTCGCGTAAAGCAAACAGGGCTTTTTCCACTTGGGTCGCCAGTGCTTGAGCCTCGCTGTAAGGCGCACT
The DNA here is from genome assembly GCF_059331595.1 of Methylomonas sp. PHL2-19. Classification (NCBI taxonomy): domain Bacteria; kingdom Pseudomonadati; phylum Pseudomonadota; class Gammaproteobacteria; order Methylococcales; family Methylococcaceae; genus Methylomonas; species Methylomonas sp. PHL2-19. The sequence continues at coordinate 476,453 of NZ_CP196839.1, read as the reverse complement.
CTGCGGCAATTGCATCGATACCCAAAAACTGTCCTTGGTGACATCCGGATTAATCGACTGCCGCACCCGGTCGCTCAGCACCAAGGCCGTGCAAATTGCCAGCAGGGCGATGAACAAGGCCACGGTCAAATAGCGCCAAGCCAGTGCCGTTTCCAACAGCGGCTGGTAAACACGCACGACGAAACGATCCAAGCTCTGATTCATTCGCTCGCGCAAGCGTTGTAAACGGCCGGGTTTGGCCTGGGTATCGATGTCGCCGACCAGATGCGACGGCAAAATCAGCAAGGCTTCGATTAGCGAGAACACCAGCGTCAAGATCATCACCAGGCAAATCGGCCGCATCAGTTGCCCTGCCCAACCCGGTAAAAATAGGCCGGGCAAAAACGCTACCAGTACGATTAATACCGACAGGCTCACCGGCAGCGCTACCTCCTGTACCCCCTTTATCGTAGCTTGCAGCGGCGAATACCGGCCTTCTATCTGCCGGCTATGCACACTTTCGCCGATGATGATGGCGTCGTCCACCAAGATGCCCATCGCCAGCAAGAAACCGAATAAGGACAGCATATTCAAGGAAATATCCAGGGCCGGCATCAGCCAAAACGCACCCAGCACCGAAGTAAAAATGCCGACGCCGGCCCACAGCGCCACCCGCAGCCTTAAGAACAAGGTCAGCACCAAACAGACCAGCACAAAGCCGCTCAAGCCATCTTCCAATAGCGTGCCGATGCGCTCGTCGTAAGCTTGTGAATCGTCCCACCAGGTAATCAGACGCAAGCCGTCCGGCAATTGCCCGCGCATTTCTTCGACATACGCTTTGACGCGCCGCGCCACCGCCACGCTGTCCTGTTCGGCGTGAATCTCCCAACCCTGCGCGGTTTGGCCATTGTGATGCCAGGCCCATAAGCGTTCTTCCAGGCCGTCTTTGATGGTGGCGATTTGCTCAAGCCGCACCCGGTTGCCGTCCGGCAAAGTCTTGACGATCAACGCGCCGACGGCGTCGGCATCGCGGGCCCGGCCGCTGACTCGCAGTTGCAACTCGCCGTCGGGATTCTTGATCAGGCCGCCCGGCAGATCGACCGAGGCCTTACGCAAGGCTTGTGCTACGTCGTCCAGCGTCAGCTGATATTTGCGTAATTGGTGCGGCAACACTTCGATGTCGATTTCATAGGCCAGCTCACCGTAGTTACGCGCGCGGCTGACGCCCGGAATCGCCGCTAGTTGTTCCTGAATCCGGTCGCCGTAGCGTTGCAAGGTGGCGGCATCGGTGGCCCCGTGCAAGGCCAGCCAGATCACACCGTCGTCGTCGTCCCGGCCAGCCGGCAACACCTGGATTTTTTCCAGCTGTTTCGGCAGGCGCGGAATAGCTTCCACCCGGCTTTGCAGGGTTGCCATCATCTGGTTTCGGTCATGGTCCGGCAGAATTTCAACTTCGATCTTGCAGTTATCGCCCCTAATCTCGCCGTGCAGATGTTTAACGCCCGGTACATCATGGATCGCTTCCTCAATGGGTACGCATACCGATTCCTCGACTTCCGAGGGGCCAGCGCCAGGGAATACAGCTTCGATCACGATGATATTAGGGCTGAAACGCGGAAATACTTCTTTATCGATACCGAGCACACCCAGCACGCCGCCGGTCAGAATCAGCAGCATCAATAGATTGGCCGCGACCGGATTGCCGGCGAACCAAGCCAATAAACCCAATCGCTGGTTGGTGGGCATCATGGGGCAGCGTCAGGCTGCGCTTCGACTGCGGTGACTTTCATGCCGGCCACCGCCACCGGCAATTCCGACACCACTACCCGCTCGCCGGGATTTAATCCGGCCTTGACGACGACACGCTCGGCGTCGTGGCGCAGCACTTGCAGCTGGCGGATTTCCAAGCGTTGCTCGGCGTCGACCAATTTGGCTTGTTGCAAGCCGTTCAAAGCCGTGCGCGGCAAGCTAAACAAACCTTCCCGGAACACGCCTTCGATCTCGGCTTGCACGAATAATCCGCTCAGCAAGGGCGGCCTATCCGCGCTTTCCCGGAACGGCTCGGCGACTTGCGCGACCAGATAAAGCTGGCCGCTGTTGTCGTCCAGCGCCGCTTCGCTGCGGACGATGCGGCCTTGCCAGCTATGCGGTTTGCCGGCCAGTTCCGCGCGCAAAGTCACCGCCGGCCAGTGGCCGGTCTTGCCATGTTGCCCCAAAGGCAGCTCTAAAAAGGCCAGTTGCTCGGTGCTGATCGGCAGACGTATTTCGGCGACATCGCTGGCGTAAATCCGAGCTATCACTGCGCCTGATGGCAGATATTGACCCAAACCTGCTTGCTTGCTGAGCACCCGGCCGGCAAACGGCGCCCGCAATTCGCAGCGGCTGCGATTGAGTTTGGCCTTGGCCAGATCGGCTTCGGCGGCCTTGAGCTTGGCTTGCGCCTCGGCCAATTGCGGCTTACGCAGCGCCAACGCTGTCGGCTCGCCTTCGCCCAACGCTTGCCATTCGCTGTGTGCCTGCTCGACTTGCGCCTGTTCGTTGATCAAGACCCGCTGGGCCTCGGCCAGCTGGGCTTCGGCGGCAACGATGGCGTAATCGTAATCGCGCGGGTCTATGGTCAGCAGCAATTCGTTGGCGGCAAAGAAACCACCGGCAGCCATCGCCGAATGTACCTGCGCTACTTTACCGCCCACTTCGGTGACCAAGTCAATAGTCTCGCGCGGCGCGACCACGCCTTGGGACATGACGTTCAGCCGCAAGCTTTGCGGCTCGACACGAACCACATTGACCTTGGGAATCGTCGGCTCGGCATTTTGCTGAACGGTTTGCGGCTTGCCGGCGATAATCGCCCAGGCCGCGCCGGCCGCCGCCAGCAATACCAGAATCGGTAACAGGATTTTTAAATTGAGTGCTTGCGGATTCAAACGCCACCGCCTAATGCCAGATAGAGGTTGATACGATTGTTTAATAATTGCCGCTGTACGGCCAGGTGAGCGCTTTGCGCATTGAGGGTGCTGCGGTAGCTGTCGAGTAAAGTCAGGATTTCGATCAAACCCTGCCGGTAGGAATACACCGCCAGCTTACGGCTGGCCTCGGTTTGCTCGACGGCTTCGCGCAAGGCCTGTTCCTGGGTGCGCAGCCAGGCTTCGGCGGCCAGCGCTTGCTCGACTTCGCGAAAGGCGTTTAAGGCCACACTTTGGTATTGGTTAAACGCTTCCTGGACTTTAGCTTCATTAAAGCGAATTTCGCCTTGCAGCCGGCCGCCGGTAAATAGCGGCTGGGCCAGGCCGGCGGCTAAATTCCAGGCCGCCGCGCGCGGGTCGATGATCTCGGTCAAGGCCGCGCTGCTGGAGCCGCCGGCGCCGGTTAGCGTCACCCGCGGCAGCAAGGCTTTTTCGGCGCTTTCCAGGCGCGAGTCGGCGGCCCGCAAGCGTTTGAATGCGGCGATGACGTCCGGGCGGCGTTCCAATAGCTCGGCCGGCAAACCGGCGCTCAAGGTTTCCGGCGGCTGCGGTAATTGGAATGTCGCGTCGAATTCTTGTTTAGCTGGATCATTACCCGGATACCGGCCCAGCAAGGTTTGCAGGCGCTTACCGATTAATTGCGCATCATTTCTAGCCTGCGCCAGTTGCGCTTGGGCATTTGCCAGATCGGTCAGCACCAAGCGCAAATCCAGGCCGCGGGTCAAACCTCTGTTGAAACGGCCGCGTACCAGATCGACAATGGTGCCGCGGTCCTTGACCGACTGTGCCGCCACCGTCGCTTGCCATTGCGCTTCAGTGAATTCGAAATAGGCTTGGGCAATCCGTGCGGCCAGCGATAATTGCGCGGCACGATAATCGTCGCCAGCTGCTTCTGCTTCGGTTTCCGCCGCTTGTTGTCCGGCCTTGATCCGGCCCCAAACATCCAGCTCCCAGCTCAGGTTGAACAGCGCCGTATACGCGCCGGATTCGCTGCTTTCGCCGCCCATATTGGTTTTTGCGCGTTGATAGCCGGGGGTTAACGACAATTGCGGCCAACGGCCGGAGCCGGCGATAACGGCTTGTTCGCGCGCCGCGTCAACACGGGCCGCGGCACTTTTCAAATCAAAGTTATCGGCCAGGCCGCTGTTTACCAAGCCCGTCAGATGCTCATCATTAAAGGCTGCCAACCAGCCCGTTGCGGCCGGTTCGGCAAACTGGCCGTTGCTGCTCCAGTTTTGCGGCGCCTGAAAAGCCAAAGCATGTGGGTCCCGAGGAACGGGTGCTTCGCAGCCAACGGCCCATAACGCCGATAGAGCTGGCAAAATCCATAACATCGGGCGACAAGGTTTGGCGGGCATTGGGGCGGGAATAACTGAATAAATCCGATGAATAGAGGCAGCTATTGAATAAGACGATCAAGCCGGCCAAATCCCCACCGCAAGCGAAAAAATAATTGAGTCAGCTCACTGGCAGCAACTGTTTGGGCCCAACATAATTGTTCAGCAACCCCTCTGGGGCGAATTCATTCCGCCTCTTGGTGCTTAGGCCGCTTCAGCCAAACCAAAGAAATCGGCCATGTGCATCGGGCTTTGTCTTTACTGCGTTACAATCCATACTTTGCGCATTGCGCTCGTTTCCAGTCAAATCTTTTAACTACCCAGCCACACGATGAATATTTCGTTTGAAATTGTCCCGCGCAGCCTAGAGGCTTTCGACGAGCAATACGCCTTTGTGCAAACCTTGGATAAAGGCGTCAACATCATTAATGTCCCGGACATCCAACGCTTCGATACCCGCAGCTGGGAGTTGGCGGTCCGCGTAGATCGAAGCAAATACCGGTTTATTCCGCATTTTCGGGCGATAGACTTCAAAATCGACAGCGGCGAACTCTACCGCATCATCGAAGAGTATGCGCTAGACAGCGTGTTGTTGGTGTCCGGCGATCCGCCGGAGGGGTTGAAGCGGTCGTTTTACAATACCGATGTGGTGGATTTGATTCGAGCCGTGCGCCAGCGTTTTCCCAGTTTACATATTTATGCCGGCTTCGACCCGCATCGTAGCGGTGTGCAGGATGAATGCGATTACATCCAACGCAAGGTCGATGCCGGTGCCGGCGGCTTTTTCTCCCAGCCCTTCTACGACAGCCGCATGATTGACATCTACGCCGAGCAGATGCAAAACCTGGAAACCTATATCGGCATCAGCCCCATCACCAGCAAGGCCTCGATGAATTATTGGGAAGTGAAAAATAAGGTGAAGTTTCCAAAGAGTTTTCGGCCGGATTACGACTGGAACGTCGAGTTTGCCAACGGCGTAATTGCCTCGGCGGCGGCGAATGGCTTGAATGTGTATTTCATGCCGATTCGGATTGATTTGGCCCGGTATTTTGGCGAGATTAAATTGGGCGGCTAATATCAGATACTTGGGCATCCGGACGAATCCGTCATCCCCGCGCAGGCGGGGATCCACTTTTTTGATTTTCCTGGGTTCCCGCATTAGCGGGAACGACGGGAGAAACGCCTGCCGTTCCACGAGGGAACGCCTCTTTAGATTCTCTGTGTAAGGTCTTGCTGTTGGCCTAAAAAAACAACTCGCGCATTTTTTTCCCTGGCGATTCCGCGCGCATAAACGCTTCACCAACCAGGAAGGTATAAATACCGTTGTCCTGCATCAATTGCACATCGGCTGGCGTGTGGATACCGCTTTCGGTGACGATCAACTTGTCGGCTGGGATGGTGTTTTTCAAATCCAGCGTGGTTTGCAGGGACACGTCGAAGGTGCGCAGATTGCGGTTGTTGATGCCGATCATATTGGTGTTGAGCTTTAGCGCGCGTTCAAGTTCCTGAGCATCATGCACTTCGGTCAATACGTCCATGCCCAAGCCGGTAGCGGTGTCGGCCAATTCTTCCAGCATCGCATCGTCCAAAGCAGCGACGATCAACAGGATGCAGTCCGCACCCAGTGCGCGCGATTCGTGGATTTGATACGGATCGATCATGAAGTCCTTGCGAATCGCCGGCAACGGGCAGTTTTGCCGCACCATTTGCAGATTGGCTTCCGAGCCCTGGAAAAACTCCTTGTCGGTCAGCACCGACAAACAAGTCGCGCCGCTGAACGCATAATCCACGGCAATTTCCACCGGCTTGAAGTTCTCGCGGATCACGCCCTGGCTGGGCGAGGCTTTCTTGATTTCGGCGATGATCGCCGGCTTTTTCTGATCGGCCTTGCTGCGCAATGCTGAATAAAAGCCGCGCGGGCCTTGTACCGTGCCGGCTAATTCTTCCAGCAGCGACAGCGGCGTATTGCTTTTGCGGCGCGCTACTTCTTCGGCTTTTTTGGCTAGGATGGTTTTTAGGATGTCGGGTGTGTCGTTTGTCATTGTTTGATTTTTATGTGGTGTCGCTATCGCGACCTATTATATTTGAAGTCGGGTCTCGGCCCGACAGCCGAGATACTTTTCTTTGCTTGTCCAAAGAAAAGTATCCAAAAGAAAAGCCACCCGGATGCCGCTTGTATCCTGCGCGCCGGAGGGTTTGAACGGGGTTTTTGGAAGGGCTATTCATAGCCCTCCAAAAACGAGCGGCATCCCTGCCGCTCCCCTTCGGGCTATTCCGTCCAAACCCTCCGGTGCTCGGCGCGGCATAGGGGAGAAAATTGTCCCGAGTTTATAAGTCGCCTGGTCTAAAAATTATGTAGCCTTGATGGAGTGAAACGTATCGGTCGCTAGCGATGTCCTACGAGGATTAATCTGGATTCGAACTACGTTGTCGAAAATAGTACAGCTCAAAAAAGCCGAACAAGCCCATTAAAAGAAGAAGTTGCCAAACAGGTATTAGCAAATAATCCCACCCTCCAGTTGGAATTCCTTTTAACCTAAAATAGCCAAACGAAACCATAGACAAGCCGCTAACTAAACAAAAGGAAACTACTTGAAAAATCAAAGACTGATTGGCGCGATTTAGCAAAAAGACAAGTATTCCATAAGGCGTCAGAGCGAACATTACAAGGAAAAAATGAACATGCAATTGTTCTAGCTCATGCGTATTAGACCAATCAATGCCCCCGACATAAAAAATAAATGTAATTCCTGAAATAATTTTACATGCGCGAACCAGACTTTGGTGAGTGACGATAGTTGCCATTTTATTGGTTTCCAGGATTGGTAGGACCGTAAGGATGTGCTTAACGAAGTGAAGCGCATCGGTCGCGATCGATGCGCCTCCTACAACAGACCGTCTCTCAATGCTTTCAAATTCATACGATTCTTGAGTGAGCTTAGCGGAACAATTCCCCCTATGCCGCGCCGAGCACCGGAGGGTTTGGACGGAACAGCCCGAAGGGGAGCGGCAAGGATGCCGCTCGTTTTCGGAGGGCTATGGATAGCCCTTCCGAAAACCCCGTTCAAACCCTTCGGAGCGCAGGAAACAAGCGGCATCGGGGTGGCTTTTTCTTTGGATACTTTCTTTTGGCCAAACAAAAGAAAGTATCTCGGCTGTCGGGCCGAGACCCGACTTCTAAATAACCCGTTGCGATAGCGACACAAAACTTCAACTACTTCCGACATCAAGTGTCTCGCTTTGATCGATAAATAAACCTGAGTAAACCTCTCAAACCGTTCGAAAAACCAGACCTAGACAATAGACCGGCTAATCAAGCGAATCAACCCGCCAGGCCAAAAAACACTATTTGGCAATCTATTGGTTTGAACGAGAATTTAAGCTGGAAGGTTTCTCTACTAAGCGACCTGAAACATATTTGTGCAAAACACTGGCAATCAGTGTTTGATACGGAATACCTTCTTCCAACGCACGAGCCTGAATATCCATCAGATCGGGAGAGGATAAGCGGATATTGACTCGTTTATCTTTGATGGTGGTAGCTAAGGCTGCGGCCTTGAATTTAGCCAAATCGGCTTTCGATGGCGTTGTCGACTCAAGTTCGCCCTGCTCATAGGCCGTCAGAAGATCTTGTTCAAAGTCATCAAGTTTTATCATTGGGTTTTTTCCTGGTCAGATAATCTCGGGTTGCTTTTCTGCTTGGAATAACTGTCTTCAAGAAAAAATAATTGGCTTCCTCGACGTAAGGTACCAAGTAAACATAACCATCCAGCGCTACCACGAGCACAAATTGATTGGGATATTTTTCCTGGTTGGGGTGGCGTAATTCATCCAGCATTCCGTCAGCTTCGATAGCCAATACTATTTCTTCGAAAGAGATGCTGCGTTCTTTCTTCAATAGTTCATTTTTCTCATGATTCCAGCGAAACGGTTTCATGGATAGAGTTTACGTCGGCGTGTGCCTATTGTCATCATTTATAGGGCAAATGCTGCCGCTCAAGAGTAAGCAATCAACGCCTCAAATTTCCCCAACGCACTCCCATCCGCCAACACCTGATGCGCTCGGCGAATGCCGGCATCCAGCGAATCGGCCAAATCGGCGGCATAAATCGCTGCGCCGGCGTTTAATGCCACAATGTCGCGGGCCGGGCCGGCTTGATTATTTAATACCGCGCGCATAATTGCCAGGCTATCGGCTGCGCAAGTGATCGACAAGGTTGCCAGGCTGGCGCGCGGCATGCCGAATTGTTCCGGGGTGACGGTGCAGCTGTGCACGATGCCGTCGATCAACTCGGCGACGTCGGTCGGTGCGGCGATGCTGATTTCATCCAGGCCGTCGCGCGCATGCACCACCAGCACATGCTTGCTGCCCAGTTTTTTCAAGACTTCCGCAACCGGCACCAACCATTGTTTATCGAACACGCCGATCAATTGATGCGGCGCATTGGCCGGATTGGAGAGCGGGCCGATCAGATTGAACAAGGTGCGCACGCCCATTTCCTTGCGCGGACCGACCGTGTGGCGCACCGCGCTGTGATGTTTGGCGGCAAACAAAAAGCCGACGCCGATGTCGTTGACGCATTGCGCCACTTGTTCGGCGGGCATATCCAAATTGATGCCTGCTGCTTCCAATACATCGGCGCTGCCGCAGCTGCTGGATACCGAGCGATTGCCGTGTTTGGCCACTTTGCCGCCGGCCGCCGCGACCACAAAGGCCGCCGTCGTCGAAATATTGAAAGTGTTGGCACCGTCGCCGCCCGTGCCGCAGGTGTCGATGACATGCTCTCCATGCACCGGAACCGGCCGCACCAGCTCACGTAACACACTGACCGCCGCGGCAATTTCTTCGATGGTTTCGCCCTTGCAGCGCAAGGCAATCAAAAAGCCGGCGATTTGCGCGTCGGTCAGCTCGCCTTGCATCATGGTACGCATCACATCGCGCATTTCCTCGGTGCCGAGGTCTTGTTTATCCAGAAGTTTTTGCAGCGTGGCTTGGATTTGCATGGAGTGGGTAGCCGGTGTCTTGGTCAAGACAGGGATGATAACAAACGACGGCTCATATCGAAAACCTCGCGGGCCGTCAATCCCTCGCGAGCGAGGTCGCTTGCTTACACGATCTCGAGAACGGGTAGATAAAAAGGCGATTTTATTCCAAGCCAGCTTATAAATTTCAAGTTTTATTGACGTAGCACATTGATTAAGCCGTTATGTTTTTATGGTAATTGACGGTGGTTAACTTAGCTGTTAAATGACGGTCAAGACTAGCATTTTAAATAAGCGGCTTGTCGCAAAGAGCTAGTCTTTATCAGCATGGCAACGGTTTTTGGCCGTTTGGCCGTGCGCAGAAAATTTGTGCTCGTTAATCAATGGAGACATTACCATGAAATACTTTGCCAAGCCGATTCGGCGACCTTACTTTAAGACTTATCTGTTCAGCATTCTGGTGCTATCGCTTTGCCTTGCCCAATCTGCTGAGGCGGCGACGGTTTCTGCGAGCGCGGTCATCGACTGGAGTACCTTTAAAATTACCGCCATTGATATTGGCAATGGCCTGCCAACTGTGACGTGGAGTAATCAGAACGACACTAGCCAAGTGAATACTGGTTACTACTACAACACCTATGATAGCGCGGCAAATTGGAGCTCAGGGACTTCGACTACCGAGTCACTGTCCACATCGACCTATAGCAGATCTGCTTCCAGCGCTACATCGATTAATCAAATCAACGCCAATGCCGCTCTAAACGGTTCTTTTCCGTATCAAAGTTTATCAGCCAGCAGCGGTAGCCAGCGATCCGGCAGTTTTACCGTGCAAGGCAGCGGACTGTTAATTTTCGAAGCGAATTACAGTTTGATGGGGGATCTGGGTGCCTCAAGTAATGCCTCGGCAAGCTCCAACGCAAGCTTCAATTTGAGTTACTACAATGGCGGAAACTCCGGGTCAGTCAACCAAAATGTCAATCAGTACCTATCAACCGGCTCCGCGCCCGTGACGGAAAACGATATATTGTCTGTTGCTTTGGTCTTTAAAGACGGTTGGAGCGGAAGTTTTTCCGCGAATACCAGTGCATCGGTTTACGGGTACGACTACGGAACCGGAGGCGGCGGCAGCGTACCGCTACCGGGGGCTTTCTGGCTATTTGGCAGTGTATTGGCCGGAGCCGCCTCGTTGCGGTCGGCTAATACAATGCGCAGAATGCGGCCATTCGCAGAAGTCGCACGCTAAACAAGATGTCGAAGGGGTGGCGCCGGCTACCCCTTTTTTGCGTCCGGCTATGGAGTGGGGAGTTCTTTAAAACTTTTGATGCCGGTTTAGCCAGTCACACACGCCCAGTCCGGCACTGCGGCCGGTAGCGAAGCAAGCCGAAAGCAAATATCCCCCGGTCGGCGCCTCCCAATCCAGCATCTCACCGGCGACAAAAACGCCGGGTAGCGCGGTAAGCATCAGATTTTGATCAAGACTGTTAAAACTCACGCCGCCGGCGCTGCTGATCGCTTCGGCGATGGGCCGGGTGGCATTGACAGTGATGGGCAAGGCTTTGATCGTCTTCGCTAGAATGGCGGCGTCGGCAAATTGCGCCTGGCTGAGCACTTCGCGTAGCAAGGCCGCTTTGACGCCGGAAATGCCAACCCGGCTCTGCAAATGGCTGGATAAGGACCGGGAACCCCTGGGGCGGCTGATTTCGGCCAGCACCCGTTCCGCATCGCGTCCTGGCAGTAGGTCAACGGTGAAGGTGGCGCTGCCGTGAACATGCAGATATTCGCGCAGCCGCCGCGAAAATGCGTAAATCAGGCTGCCTTCCACGCCGTGCGTGCTAATCACCATTTCGCCTAGCCTGCGTTCGGTGTAGCCCTGCGTGTCGGTAAAGGTTAGCGCTATCGATTTGAGCGGCGCGCCGGCAAACTTCTCGCGTAGATGCGCACTCCACGCTACTTCAAATCCGCAATTTGCGCTTTGCAAGGGTGCAACTTCCACACCGCGAGCCTGCAGCCATGGCACCCAGGCCCCATCCGACCCAAGTTGCGGCCAACTAGCACCGCCCAAGGCCAACACGGTTGCTTGTGGCTTGACCGAAATTTCGCCATCCGGATTGCTCAGGCGCAGCGCGCCATCATCATCCCAGCCCAGCCAGCGGTGGCGCATATGAAAGTGCACACCATTCGAACGCAAGCGGTGCAGCCAGGCGCGCAGCAGCGGTGCGGCCTTCATCTCCGTTGGAAACACGCGGCCGGATGTGCCGACAAAAGTTTCTATGCCCAAGCCTTGCACCCAGGCTCTCAGGGCCTCCGGAGAAAAGGCGTTCAGCATCGGTTCCAGTGCGGCACGCTGTGTGCCGTAGCGAGACAAAAACGGCTCGAACGATTCAGAATGGGTAATGTTTAATCCACCCTTGCCGGCCATCAAAAACTTACGCCCGGCAGAGGGCATAGCGTCATACACAGCGACGCTCAAGCCGGCCTGGCTTAGCACTTCGGCGGCCATCAATCCGGCGGGGCCGGCGCCGATGATAATTGCTGAATAGCTAATGGCGGCCACCTTGGAATCAACGGTAATGATATTTGCACGCGACGATTAGGCACTCACCATTTTGCACCCGGTAAACCAAACGATGTTCCTGGTCGATTCTCCTAGACCAAAATCCTTGCAGCTGATGCTTCAAAAGCTCAGGTTTACCCAATCCACTATGAGGATTGCGGGCTATGTCGCTAATCAGCGAAACGATACGCTGGTAGATTTTTCTGTCGGTTTGCGCCCATTCATTGAAGTCTAGAAATGAACTTTGCTCGAAAGCGATTTTCATAGCTCGGATAGGTCAACGCGAACGATATTTTGCTTTTGCTCGATATTGTTAATGGCTGTTAGCAAGCGTTCGCTGTTAACCGGATTTTTCAGCAAATATGTGGTTTCGTCTTCTTCGGCCTCCAAGCTATCGCAAATGGCGATTTCCACTACTTTATCGTGGAACAAGGCTTTAACAGATTGCAGAAAATCGTCGTTAAGCTCGCTGGCTTTGAGTTTGTAAGTCGTGTACATGTTAATGCGCTCCGGAAATTTTGAGTTGGCGGTAACAAAGTCAGCATTAGTAACAAGAATTGCCGTTACTCCCTAATTCAAGTGGCTTATAGCTTGGCTTGCAACGGATGTCTATCAGGATGCTTGATCATTTCTATTGTCAAATCGACATCGATCTCCGGCCAATAAAAATGATCCGGCGATGGCTCTTCGACTTGGTAGATAGTCTGAAGAGACTGGTTTTTAAACCACGGGAAATCGTTATATGACATGTACAAGGTATTTTCCCTAGTTTTCAACCAAAGGCCATGGCTAGAAATTTGGGTTACTTCAACGCTGAAAGCTGTATCGCTATCCGGAGCATCCGATCTGGGTGCCGTAGAATTTCTTCGGAGCTTTGAAATTTCCTGCCAAATAACAGGTATTGCGGCTAAACCCAAAATGAATTGAAACCAAAAAGCAAACCAGAACCATTCGGGACGTTTGTCAATATGAATAATCGAGCTACTGCGACCAAAACCGATTTCGCCGGTAAACAATGCTGTCAGACAGCTGTATACGAAATATAAGTCCCAAGCGAAAATCAAGAACCAAAAGCTCAAGCCAAGCAATGTTGGAATGCGGGACCTAGCTCCTGTAATTCCAATTTTACCGCGCCAAAAAATTCCGCAACATATCATGTCCATGCTCGGTCAGGATCGACTCGGGGTGGAATTGCACGCCTTCAATATCCAGCGTTTTATGTCTTACGCCCATGATTTCGTCGATGTTGCCGGCCTCGTCCTGGGTCCAGGCGGTCACTTCCAGGCAATCCGGCATGGTCGCTTGTTCGATCACCAGCGAGTGGTAACGGGTGGCGGTGAACGGATTGCTCAAGCCTGTGAACACGCCCAAATCTTTGTGATACACCGGCGATACTTTGCCGTGCATGATCTGCTTGGCGTGGATGATGTTGCCGCCGAAGGCGTAGCCTATGCTCTGGTGACCCAGGCAGACGCCAAGAATCGGGTATTTGCCGGCGTACCGGTGGATGGTTTCGACCGAGATGCCGGCCTCTTTGGGGGTGCAGGGGCCGGGGGAAATGACGATTTTGTCCGGGCGCAGCCCTTCGATGTCTTCCACCGTCACTTCGTCGTTACGCACCACCACCACCTCGGCACCCAGTTCGCCGAAATATTGCACCAGGTTGTAGGTGAACGAATCGTAGTTGTCGACCATCACCAATCTGACGCCGCTCATGTTTGTGCTCCTTTAGATTGAGCCGCGCTGCTCAGGAGGCCGGCTTCGGCCATGCTGACGGCGCGGAACACCGCGCGGCCTTTGTTCATTGTTTCATCCCATTCGTTGCGCGGCACGGAATCGTAAACGATGCCGGCGCCGGCTTGAATGTGTAAGGTTTGGTCTTTGATGATGGCGGTGCGGATCGCGATCGCGGTATCCAGATTGCCGGACCAGGAGATGTAACCCACCGCGCCGGAATAAATCCCGCGCTTGACCGGCTCCAGTTCGTCGATGATTTCCATGGCCCGGATTTTCGGCGCGCCGCTGACGGTGCCGGCCGGGAAGGTGGCCGCCAACACGTCGAAGGCATTTTTACCTTCCTGCAATTCGCCGGTGACGTTGGAAACGATGTGCATCACGTGCGAATAGCGCTCCACGATCATTTTGTCGGTGAGTTTGACGCTACCGATTTTGGCGACTCGTCCGGTGTCGTTGCGGCCCAGGTCGATTAGCATCAAATGCTCGGCGATTTCTTTTGGGTCGGCCAGTAGTTCCTTTTCCAGCTCCAGATCCTGCTCGTGGGTTTCGCCGCGTTTGCGGGTGCCGGCGATTGGTCGCACCGTCACTTCGTTGTCTTCCAGCCGCACCAGAATTTCCGGCGACGAGCCCACTACATATAGATCGTCCAGGTTCATGAAAAACATATACGGCGACGGATTCAAGCACCGCAAAGCCCGATACAAATCCAGCGGAGCGGCTTCAAACGGAATCGACATGCGCTGCGACAACACCACCTGCATGCAATCGCCGTCGGTGATGTATTGTTTGGCTTTTAACACCGCGTCTTCGTAGCCTTGTTGGGTAAAACCGGAGACAAAATCGTGTTCGTGCACGTGCTTAACGGCAGGATGTGCTTGCGGATTGGCTTGCAGTTCACGCAGCTTCACCACCAGTTCGTCGAGTCTGGCCTTGGCGTTTTCGTAAGCTTGGGCTTGTGCCGGATCGGCATGGGTCAGCAATAGCATTTTGCCGGACAGGTTGTCGAATATCAGCAAATCTTGCGACACCATCAACAAAATGTCCGGCGCGCCGATAGGGTCCGGCTTGCCGCTGGGCTTTAAACGCGGCTCGATATAGCCGATGGTTTCATAACCGAAATAACCGACCAGACCGCCGTTGAAGCGCGGTAAACCCGGCACATCCGGCACCTTGTAGTTTTGCCGAAATTCTTCTATCCATTCCAGCGGTTGAGCGTGCTCGAAAGTCTGGTTGTCGTGGCCGTCTTTTTCGACCGTGATGCGGTGGCCGCTGATTTTGATACGGGTTTTGCAAGGCAAGCCGATGATCGAATACCGTCCCCACTGCTCGCCGCCGTGTACGGACTCAAACAAATAGGAATAAGGGCCGTCGGCCAGCTTTAAGTAAGCGCTGAGCGGCGTGTCCAGATCGGCCAGCACTTCGCGGCAGATCGGGATGCGGTTGTAGCCTTGTTGGGCGTATGCGGTAAATTCGGCGGGTGTCATTATTATTCTCTTGAAGCAACCGGTTGTGCGACTCGCGATTGTAACGCACAACGCGCCCAGCAGCGACCCGCGCGGCTGAAAACTGAGCCTACTGCGAAATTGTAAACTGCTTGGACGTCCAAAATTAAACTGGCCGCACGTTGACAGCCTTATATTTTGCACCTCTATCTATCGGGCTGATAAAAATGGAGTTGTTACAGCGTGACATTGAGGTGTTGGAGCAGGAAAGGCATCAGCGTTTGGGACAAGACGCGGCAGCAGCTGATCAAGGGCCTTCGGCAGCTGATAGCCCTGTCGGCAAGGTTAAAACATTGGCGGTGAATAAAGAGTTTGGCGAATCCATGCGCATTTCGGGTATTGCACTTCGGTTTTGAATCTGCAGTTTGTGTCGAGCCATGCAAGGCGCAACGGTCGCGAACGATGCGCCTGTCGGCAGCATCCTATAGATCAGCGCACGTTATCGCGTTGGAACCAAAACTATAGCAAGGAAGATTTGATTGACGGGCAAGGCCGTAAGACATACGGCGCAATACGGCTTCGCCTATTGACGCCCTACCGATTGCGACTTACGGCCTTAAGAAGGCTCCAAGGCTATGGCTATTTAATTCCAGTGTTGGGCAATGAGATTACCACCTCTCCTGTCGATTGTTCTTTTACTTGTCGAGCAGGTGGGACTGTGGGATTTTCTGGATATGTTTTGCCGTTAAATATGAGTTCCGCGTTCTATATGCCGGCCATGGTGACGCTTTATAAAACAGCCTGGGGTAAACAATTCCGTGGACGATTAGCCGGTGCTGGTAAACCCAATAAGCTGATTATCGGGGCCATGATGCGTAAATTGATTCATGTGGCATTCGGTGTCTTGAAATCCGCAAAACCCTTCGACTCGGCTATTCATCTGGCTTGACTTGGATAACAGTATCTACGGCCCTGAAATCCGCAAAACCCTTCGATTCGGCTATTCGTTTGATTTGATTTGGATAACAGTATCTACGCGGGCTTGCTTATGAGAGACCAGCGGTCTTGCAGTCATGAGCGGAACCCGCCAAAAGTTCCGCTTTATGCCTGTTACAAGCGACTATTCGGTGACCAATGAATATAACCTTCTCCATCATAGGCGCCAACAACAACTTCTAGTATATTTTTGAACGAATCGTATTTTGAATTCATAACACAATCTTTAATATCAATAGAATTTTCTAACTCAAAAACAACGCACAAAAAATGCCACGAAACACCAGTTCCTCTAATTAAATCTCTCAATTTTAATTCCGTGGCTTCTGTATCAACAACCCAATGATAGACCTCGTCATTATTTGTAAGACATGAACCGTGGCCAGCTACATTTTCCGCACTTCCCATTACATCATCAAACATTGCAATAGACGGAGAATTTAACTTCAAAGCTCTTAGTATTCTATCCGGCAATGAGTTGTCAGAGCCTTTGCCAAATCCCCAAGAAAAATCAACAACATTTTCGACATTTAAATCTGCAGGAACAACAGAAAAAACACCGCCAACGCTTAAATCGACTTGAGTTTTTACAAACTGGCATAAGGAATTATCAATATCAAGAACATTTAATATGTGCTTAATAGCTTTTTCCCTCGCCAAGCCTAAGATTGATTGAACTGATGAATTTTTCATTATTTCGGCCATATCGTTCCATCAGGCCCAATTCGATAGCCAGGGCCATTTCTATCATTAAAATCCCAGTGTGGGCCAATATCTCCACCATGATCTAAGTCAGGATGCAAACTTTCCGGGCCATTTGGATTTTTATAGCCGCCTTTATCGCCACCTTGTGGTGGTTTGCCTTTCCAAGGCCATTGATTGCCATTCTTGTCTACGGGACATTGACCGGGTTTATCAAAATCAAAGTCTGGAATATTTTCCGGCAAATCAATTGGTACTGATGGACCTTCATCTCCAGAACTAAGTGAATCAGCGATCATTGCGCCGCCAAGTACAACCGTTGCAGCATCAACAAGCGCCTGAACAGCTGGTATTACAAGAGGCGCTGCAACTGCAACCAATCCTTGAGGATCGGTATATCTCAGAGGATTGTTATAAACATAGGCATAGGTATTAATGCCCCCCGCCAACCCAATCGGATCGGATTGCAGGTAGCGCCCGAGGTTAGGATCGTAGAAACGGGCGATATTGTAATGCAGGCCGGTTTCTTCATCGTAGTATTGACCGGGGAAACGCAGATTCTGGGTGATGAAGGCCGTGGTCGGCGTGGCCTTGCCGAACGGATCGAAATCTGCTGCCCAACTGATGTTGCCCGTGCGGTCCGTGGTTTTTTGGGGCGTGCCCAACCGGTCGTTGTGGTAATAATGGATAGGCCAGGGTGTCTGGTTTGGATCCGAGTCCACGTCATAGTTGATCCGCGCCAGTGGCTCGCCTTCCAGGTAAACATAACTGTGCGAGAAGGCCGTCCCTCCCCACTTGGTTTCATCCAGCAGCGTTCCGCTCAGCACGTCATAATCAAACGCGACGTTACCGCTGTTTGTCAGTTTCATGCTGCGATAGCCGAAGGCGTCGTACTTATTAGCCTGAACCGAGACTAGGCTTCCGCCCGCCTCATCCTTGATGGCCGTGACCAAATGGTCGGTGGCCTGGTAAAAATGCCGGCTGCCTTTCTGGCTCGCGTCGCCGTTCGCGTCGTACTGGTAGCTGGCCTGCTGCGCGCCCGTGAGCGCCAGCAGTTTCTGGCTGCCGAGGTCGTAGGTATACGAGGTCTGTGCGCCATTCCGCTCGCTGCTCAGACGGTTGCCTACATCGTCATAGCTAAAGGCATGGGTGTTCACGCCGGTGGCGCTGGACAGCCGGTCCAGCGGGTCGTAACCGAAATTTCGATGACGCCCCGAGGAGCTTAATTCGTCGGCCACACTGTCGAGGTTACCGTTCAAGTCATAGCCATAGGTGGCGGCCATGACGCCCGGCACGGTGCGCCCGGTTTCCCGGTAGTCTAAGTCGTAGCGACGGCTGATCTGTTTGCCATTGCCGTAGGTGAGCGATTTGACCGGGCCGAACGGCAGATGGGTGATGTGAGTTGCTAGCGGTGTTGTTATGTCGTAGACCCAGCTAACGGTACCATCATCCCAGTCGTGCAGCGATACCGAGTCGACTTGGCCGGCCGCATCAAAGCCATAAAGAACTTCACGGTATCCCGAATGCGATATTTTTTCTACTTTGCCATCGGCGTCGTAGGCATAGTAAATAAAGTTATCGTAGGTATGCGGCAAACCCTTGGCGGTGATGGAAGTCAACCGTCCTGCCCGGTCGTACTTGAGAGTCCGGTTACCGCTGGAGCCCGAACGCAAGGCGCGCGACAGCTTGCCCAAGTTGCCGTTTTCGTCGTAATAAAACTGCGCGCCGCCGTCGCCACTTTTAATCCGATTCAGCGCATCGTAGGTATATGTTACCGACACCTTGGCCACATCCGTTTTACCGATCCGGTTACCGGCACTGTCGTAGCCGTATTGAGTAATCCCGGTATTGGGACTGTCCAGTTGCATCAGGTCGCCGAGGCCGTTGTAGCTGTAGACGGTGTCGTGGTTGTTGGCATCGGTGACTTGGGTGAGGCGGTCTTGGCCGTCGTAGCGATAGTCGGTCAAGCCGGCGAGAGCATCGGTGTTGCGGATCAGCCGGTTCAGGCTGTCGTATTGGTGCTGGGTGGCATGGCCGTTAGCGTCCGTGACCTGGGTCAGGTTGCCGTTGGCGTCGTATTCGTAGCGTGTGGTCTGGTTGTAGGCGCCGATGTCTTGGGCCAAGCGGTTCAAGGCGTCGTAGACGCGACTGCGGGTTTTAACCACTGCGCCGCTGCTATCGAGAATTTCCTCTTTGGTGCGGTTCCCCATCGCATCCAGCGTGTAATGAATCTTGCCTCCCAGGGCGTCGGTGATGTCGGTCAGGCGGTGCGCAGCGTCGTAGGTAAACGTATGGGTCACACCGGCTGCCGAGGTAGTTTGAGTCAGGTTGCCGGCTTTGTCGTAGGTGTAGGCGGTGGTGTTGCCGTCGACGGTTTTTTGGGTCAGGCGGCCGCGAGCGTCGTAAGCAAAGCCAATCACCAAGCCATTAGGATCGGTCAGGCTGAGCAGGCGGCCGTTAGCGTCGTAGGCGGTAAAGGTGGTGGTGTGGCCGAGAGCATTGGTGATTTTCCACAGGTCGCCGGGATGGTGAGTGGCCGTGGTATCCGAGTAATAGCTATAGGCGGTGATGTCGCTAACGTCGGTACGCGGGCCGTCGGCGCTCAGCACTTGGCCGAGGTTGTTGTAGGTATAGCTCCACCTGCGGTTTTGCCCGGTCGCGGTATCGGTGACGGCTTTGCTTAGCAGGTTGCCGCCCGCGTCGTAATTGAAGGCGGTGCGCCGGCCGGCCTCGTCGATTTGGGTGGGCAGGTGGTAGTTGGCGTGCCACTGGCTGCTGATTTTGCGCTCAATGCTGTTCGGCGCCGGTACGTAAGTACTCAGATTGGCCGGGCAGCTGGCACCGGGCGCCAGGCCTTCGATGCGGGTCGTTTCCAGATTGCGGCTTAGGTCGTAGACGTAACAGCTCAGGTTGCCGTTGAAGTCGGTGCGGCTGGCGAGGTTGCCGTTGGCGTCGTAACTTTGGGTGTGGGTTGCCGCAACACTACCGGCTCCGGCGGGCTGGCTAATAGCGGTTAGTTTCTGAACGTTTAAGATAGTCTGAAACGTGTAATGCCGGCTGGCATTGAAGCTATCGACGACATCGGTGCTATTGTCATTGTTATAGCTCAGCGCTACTTGTTCAACGTCGCCGGCATGTTTGGATAAATTGGCGCGACCTTGGCTGTCGTAGGCCCAAGTCGCATAACGGTCGCCGTTCTCGTCGGTGATGCCGGTCAGGGCATGCGGGAAGGCGGTGCTCTCGTAATGGTAGAGTTTGAAGCTGCCATCCTGATAGGTCACTTTGCTGAGGTTGCCATCGCTATCATATTGATATTGACTACTCAGGCCGTCCGGGTAGGTGACGCTGCTGATCCGGTTGGCGCTGTCGTAAGCCAGTTGCAGACTGTGGCCGAAGGGACCGGTGACCGTGACCAAACGCTGGCTACTGTCGTAGCTGTATGTGGTGGTGCGACCGTTGGCTTCGGTGCGTGACACGATGCGACCGGCGGTGTCGTAACGTTCCACCACGCCCAGTTGATCGGTCAAGCTGTAGCCGGTGCTATCTTGGGTTAGCCGCAATTGGCTGTCGGCATCGCCTTGCCAGAGTCCGTTGCTCAATGTGAGCCATTCGGCACGGCCATCGGCTTGGTGGATAAAAATCTTGCCGGTTAGAATTTCCAGACTGGGGGCAAGTTGATGGCTCCAACCGTAGCCTATGCTATTAGTATTCCGTAATTGCTGAACACTGTTATAGTGACGTCTGAAAGATAAACCAATACTTTCATTAGAAAAATCTACGTCTTTTTGATATTTATTTCCTGTTGCGGAATCACATGGATTTCCAACTTTACTAGCGCAACCACTATTTTCACCCGCACTCTTTTGGTAATTGACCCCGGCGCACGTCCCATTAGCGTAATTTGGTGCAGAACCATCAGGACATGAAAGATCTGCTCTACATGTAAATCCCCCTCCACATCCAGTACTTGAGCAGTTAATAATAAGTCCTTGTCCATAATAAGAACATTGAGCAGGGCTTAAATACATGTCTGGGTGACCCGGCCATGTGGCGTGCCAATCAGCTATACGCCCATTTCCAGAGGGCGGCATAGAAAGCTTACCGGGAGCGTAGCCATAATCGTACCAGCTCACAATGGTAGCGGGGTAAGTTGCTAATCCAGTTGTTGGCAATATTATTGCCATAATCAAAGCGGCAACCATCAAAATATGATGGTTTGTGTTATGACTCCACCAAGTGACATAAGTTACGGGCAATACTTTGTTTTGTTTGTGGCTCATAATTTATCCAAGGATTTTGTGTCAAGCGATCAGCAATAGTGCGTACTGCCAATAATGTTCTGCGGGCTGTCAGATTAAATCTTGATATCTGTCCTGTTCTCTGAGCCGTTTTAGAAAATACAACATCCAGTCCTTACTATTTGTTGCCGACTCAGCATAGCCGTAAAAGCTAATTACAGGAGTGGGTTTAACCACTAGCGGGTGTTTTTGTGACTGAATCTACACCAGGTCTATTATTATCAGAGCTTCAGCCAGCCCAACAAACAGAGAAAAGTCATGGGCAACAGCTCTGAAAACTAACCAAAAAACATATTAGCCAGTTGACTATCGGGTAAAACGGGACATGCAAGGGAGAATCAATGCGGAAGCTGAAAGGCAAAAATACTACCGAAAACTGTCATTTACGCACCTGTCAGCCGGAGAATGTGCAAATGGATGCAATTACGCGCCTCTCGAATCAGTGTGCTTCTTACCCGGCCTTAGAATGCTCCCGCCAATCGATTTTATCCAGACCGAAGCGCTCGATTTTCCGATATAGCGTGGTACGAGTTATCCCCAGGTTTTTCGCAGCCAAGGAAATGTTGCCCGCGCATTCCCGCAAACTGGCTTTAATGCCGTGCAACTCCCAGTCTTCCAGTGTCATGGTACGGCCCGCAGCCGCCGATATTGGGTAAGTTAGCGTGTTGTCCAAAGCGTTATTGTCGTTCCCCGGCAGCACTTTACCCAGCTCTTCGACAAAATCCAGCGGCAAATCCTCGCGGGTAATCAGCGTGTCGCCGGCGGTGTACAGCGTCGCCCGGATGACGTTGATCAGTTGGCGAATATTACCCGGCCACGGGTGCTGCTCGATCAAGGCAATGACGCTGGGGCAAATACTGATCGCCTGCGGATTGGGTAGATTAGCCAGTTCGCGCTGCAAGATGTGGTGAATGATGTCGAGTTTGTCTTCGCGTTCGCGCAAGGGCGGCAGATGAATTTGCGCGCCGTTCAAACGGTAATACAAATCGCGGCGGAAGCGTCCGGCTTCGACGGCTTCCAGCAAGGGTACGTTGGTGGCGGCGACGATTTGCACATCCACCTTGATCGGTTTGCTACCACCAACTGGCGTAAATTCCGAGGTTTCCAGCACTCGCAGCAAAGTCGATTGCAAATCCAGGCTCATATCGCCGATTTCGTCCAGAAACAGAATACCTTTGTCGGCTAACAGAAATTTCCCCGGTTTGCCGGCACTGCGCGCGCCGGTAAAGCTGCCGGCTTCGTAACCGAACAGCTCGCTTTCGATCAAGTCATGCGGAATTGATGCACAGTTGATCGCAATCAAAGACTGATTTTTCCGCGGTCCGGCCTGTTTCAGCAGATTGACGAAATGATCTTTGCCCACGCCCGATTCGCCGGTAATCAGCATGGGAATCTTATGGTGTTGCAGCTTCACGGCCTTATCTACCAAGGCGGTCAATTGCTCTGACATTGCCGATTCGTATTGGCTGGGCGGCCTTTTGGCGGGTTTGAACGGGATTTTTTCCAACACCCGCGCTTGCGCAACCGGACTCTGGGTTAAGGGCAGATTGGTATTTAGGAGTACGCACAACAAATGCAAGAATGCGAACAAGGAGTTCATGCTTTCCTGTCTATCGCTGATCAAGCCGATCACGGCTTGCACGTTGTCGTCCTCATCCAGCAAGGGGTAACCGACCGTGGTGAAGGGGTGCAACAGGCTGACAAAATGCTCCATGCCCTGAAAGGCAATCGGTTTTTTCAATTGCGCGGCGGTGCCGATGCCGTTATTACCCAACACCGCTTCGCTCCAGCGGCTGTGCTTTTCGTACAAACTCAGCATGAAAGGGCTGGCAAACGGATTTTCGCCCAAGACTTGTAACAGGTGTCCGTCGGCATCGGTCAATACCAGCATGACGCCGGCTTCTTTCAAAAACACGTCGAACTGATGCCCCAAATGCCGGAGCATTTCGGCAATATCGTGAGCGGCACGGTTGATGCGCGGCTCCGGATCGGTGGTGAAACGCCAATGATCCCAGCGCGCGTAATTGCCCAATGGCAATTGGTATTCTTCCAGACAGCGGCGCCAGGATTCCGAGACTTCCGGGCGTACCCAGTCCGTGTGATCGGGCACGCAACGGCTCTGTGCCATCCAGCGCCAGGCCTGTATCGGGCGGTCAACTTCAAACGCTAGTGAGGTTTTGAACGCGCAGGCTTCTTTGATGATTTTAACGTTGTGGGGCAAGTGCAAGGCAATATCCATTTTTCCTCTTGTATTTTGGTGCGCCAATTTAGTATCGGCACAAAACAAAAATATAAAAAACAGAGGTTTAGCTGCTTTTTACGGCGATGTTGTCCAAAATAACAAAATCAAAAAAAGAGGCAATGCGACATAACGTCACATTGCCTTACTCCATTGCAGAATAATGGATAGCTCTAACTTTCGGAGAGAGGAGGTTGAGGTAGAAATAACAATTACATACGGGGATCTTCGCGGGTGGCGGCAGCCCATTCCGGCGAATAACCGGCCATGATGGACAAGTCCGGCACGTTCATGATCACCGTCTCGCTGCTGATCAAAGTAGCCACCACGCTCACTGCATTGCGCAAGGCGGTGCGCAACACTTTGACCGGATCGATAATCCCAATATCCAGAAAATGCCCGTAGTTTAAATACTGCATATCCACGGCAAATGCCGGGTCAGCCTGGGTAGCTAAGCGCATCAGCACGTCTTCGTTGTTCAGGCCGCCATTGTTCAACAATTGCCGGAGCGGCGCGCCCAGTGCCTGCTTGACGATGGCGATGCCTTGTTGCTGCTCGGCATTTTCGGCAATCACTTCGTCCAGCACCGTGGTGCAACGCCACAAACCGATACCGCCGCCGGGTAACACGCCTTCTTGCAGCGCAGCCTTGGCGGACAAATAGGCATTTTCGATGCGCACCAGCCGCTCTTTGATTTCCACGTCGGAGATACCGCCGACCTGGAAGCTGCCGGTCTTCCCGGATAGGATAGCGATGCGCTCTTCCAGCTCTTCGGCTTCGTGTAAATTGCCGGTGGCGGAACCTTCGCCGGGTTTACGGGCGCGAACCAGTGCCAACTCGCGCCTTAAGGCCTCTATGCGTGCGTTCACGGGTTCGCGCGTACCCGCCGCGCCGATGATCGTCGTATTACCTTCCGAGATGACCGCGCGCTGCGCCTGACCCAGTTGCGCCAGCGTGACGTCTTCCAGCCGCATGGCCCGCTCCTGCAAAATAGCGGTGCCGCCGGTCAACAGGGCCAAATCGCTCAGCCTGTTGATGCGTTTGTCACCGAAGCCTGGCGGCTTGACCGCCACCACTTTGAAAATGCCGCGCACATGATTCAGCAACAAGCCCGTTAACGCTTTCTCGGCGACCGCTTCGGCGATGACCAAAAGCGCGCGGCCTTCCGCCGCGACGTCTTCCAGCAGGGGTACCAGATCCATGAAGTCGCTGATTTCCCGGTCGTACAACAGAATGTAGGGCTGCTCCAAAACCGCTTCGGCGCGGGTTTTATCGGTGATGAAATAGGGCGACAAAAAGCCCTGCTCGTAATGGATACCTTCCACAATCTCCAGTTGGTCTTCGCGGCCATTACCCAATTGAAAGGTCAAGGTGCCGGTTTCGCCAAGCTCGGCCAGGGCCTGTTTCAGGAGCTTGCCGACACCGGCTTCGCCTTTACTGGCGACCCGCGTAATCTTTTCGACCCAGTCTGCCGCGCTGTCGGTGACAGCCGATTTTTGTAAATGCTGCTCCACCAAGATCAGCGCCAACTCCATGCCTTTTTGCAATTGCAGGGGATGAAAACCGGCCGCGACGCTTTTCAGCGCTTCCTCCGCCAGGCTTTGCGCCAGCACAATCGCCGTGGTGGTACCGTCGCCCACTTCGCGAGACACCGCGCCGGCGACGTCCCGCAACATGCGGGCACCCAAATCGGCAATCCGGTCTTCCATGACGATGGCATTGGCAACAGTAACGCCATCTCGGGTAAAGACGGGCATGATGCCGTCGGTTCGGTGTTGAATCATCACGGCAGGGCCGGCGCTACCCAGCGTAACGCTCGCCGCGCGTGCTACCGCATTGATGCCTTGCAGCAGACGTTGGCGAGCTTCCGGGTTGTAAATAACGTGTTTACTCATTTCTAGGGTGTTCCCATCGGTTAGAGGTGCGAATTTAATTTCATTAAGGTTTGCCCCACCTGGGCACGGGTTTGCCGAGCACGTTGCGCATTGGCCCAAGTACGAATCAGGATTTTGTCCCAGTAATCCAGGCTGCGTTTAAAGTCCGCCTCTTCTTCGCCCGTGAATTCCTGATTCCAGAATGCCTTTAATTCCTGAACTCTGGCATCGCCCAATTTTTCAAAAATCTCCTGCTCTTCTATCACCAGTTTTCTGATCGTTTCGTCTAGTTGCACCGCCATACCAACCAGAAACTCTACATCGTCGGCTTTCATAGTCGCCTCAGCGTGGTTGCGCGATTTTTCGATAGGAAAAAAAGGCTGATTTGGATCGGCAAACAGGATGGCTGCGCAGGGAAATGGCAGCGCAGCACCCTGTTTGCCCGTGGCGTTAAGGCGAACCGCTAGGCAGGAATTTTTCAAGGTAGATACGTTCCTTAGGGATGCCCATTTCGGCGCACACCGCAAAGGTGGCGTCGACCATGCCCGGCGGCCCGCACAGATATAAATCCGGCTTGGCGCCGGTATCCTTTAGATCGCGGCGCAGGATGTCCACCACGCTGCCTTTTTCGCAATGCCAGTCGTCCGAACATTTCCAGACGCAGTTTCTCAGCTCCAGCGTCGGCATTTGTGCGGCCAGTTGATTCAGTTCATCCAGATGGAAAATTTCGGCTTCGGTGTTTACCCCAAAATAGATGATGCACTTTTGCGGTTCTTCCCATTCGTGCATCCGCCGCACCATCGATAATATCGGCGCCAGTCCGGTGCCGCCGGCCACAAAATAGCGCGGGGTAAAACCGTTTTCCTTCAAACCGAAAACGCCGGACGGGCCTTTGACGTTTAATTTCTGACCCAACTTGGCGTCGTTTTTTAAATATTCTGAAAATTTGCCGCCATCGACGATGCGAATCAAAAACTCCAGATCGCCGGTTTTATTGGACGTGTTGGCGGGGGAGTATGAACGGGTGATGGTGGTGCCGGGAATTTCCAAATCAAAAAACTGCCCGGAGTCGAACTTGATGGTTTGATCGTCGCCCGTGCGCCGCAGCAGCAGTTTCACCACGTTGATGGAAATTGGCGTTAGCTCAATGACTTCCGCTACAAACGTCAAACCTTCCGGTGAGAATGAAATCCGGTCGTAGGTATAAGGTACTTCGACTTCCAAATCGCTCACGGGGTAGCAACGGCATAACAACACTTCGCCGGCCTCTTCTTCTTCGTAGGGCAAAGCCTGCGAACTGCATTTGCCCAAAACGTAATCGCCTTCCGCGCAAAATCCTTTGCAAGTCGCGCAACCGCCTTCCCGGCAAGAAGACATCAAATATATATCCTGCCGCACCGCTGCCGTGATGACATCCTCGTCTTCGTAACAATCAAAGCAAACGGATTCCCCGTCTTGCGTAATGATTTTAATTTGATGGGCGCTCATGTCATTCTCCCAGGCATTGGTTTTTGGCCGACACGCTGAAAAACGCCAATACGTGCTCAACCGCACGCCGCGATGCGTCCAGGGTTAGCGAGCAACCTTCCTGCACCAGTTTTTGGTCGCGGTAGATGGTCCAGCGCCACATGAACTCGAGATCTTCGCAGAAGGCAGCGTAGGGCGCGGTGTCGTATAGCGTGGTGAGTTTGTCGGCTTCACTGGGAAAAGCTGGCGCAACCGCCGACTTAAAATTTGAGAAAAAATCCATAATACTGATTCTATGAAATGGTTCGTTGAGATCGAAGCGCACACACAGGCCCTCTCGCTCACGGCGATGTAAGCGACGAGTAGGTTTTGTCCGCTATCGGTTTGTTGGCTATAAAGGATGCGCCACGCGCAAGTGCGGCGCATCCTGCCGAACGATTACTGCAAGGTGACCACTTTCACGCCGCGTTTCTGACGCAATGCCTCTAACGGCAAGGCGTAGTAGTCGGTGTTGCGCAGTTCCATCAACTTGGTCCCCAACTGGCGGTCGGTGTCCAGAAACACATTGACCGGCATCACAGGCGGTTTGCAGGCCAGTCTGAAGTTGATGTGAATGCGCTCTGCTTCGTACATGTCCGTGCATGCCTCCATTTTGGCAATTACTTCATTTGCCACTTGCTGGGCATTGGCGCCGCAGGTGCAGTTGTTGAGCAGTTGAGTGTCGTTGAATTCCTTGTGCTTCAACAGCGCCAGCTTTTCTTCGATTTTCAACTCGATCCACAAGCCATCCAATTCCAGCGACCAATCGGTTTTGAACGGACTCATGTGCTTGGCGCGGAAGTCGGTAATGAAGGCGTGCGCCTTTGCCAGGGTATCCAGCGTGGCAATTTTGGCCATCCAGGCATTACGGGTGGGGTTGTCATGAATATTTGCCATGGTGTTCTCCTACGCCGCAGCCAAGTCTTTCAGTTTCACGTCAAGACCCATCAACTCGGAAGTGATGGTGAAGGTCTCGCCCAGGGTATAAGCACGGCCGATGGTGGACGACACATCCACCAACAGGTCGTAAACACTGTAGTGCTTGCCCAGTAATTCCGAAACTTCGACGCAGTCGATCTCGATTTTGCCGGTCGCTTTCAGCCACCAGAAACCGGCGCGGTCTTCCACCACCAGCGTGGGGTTGTCCGCCTTGTGCGAACCTTGCAGAATTTCTTCCACCACGGTGTTGAGTTCATCGGATTTTTTCAGAACCAGCACCACTTCGTGGCTTTCGTGCACGACCTGGTTATCTTCGGCAAAGTATTCATCGGCAAAGGCTTTGCCGGTTTTTTGCATAATGCCTGCGTTGTAAGCATTTGAACTTTTCGACATGAGTTTTCCTTATTTGAGTCCGCTTAACACGGTTTTGACGAGGGCATTGGTATCGACTTTAAAGTTGATCGGATCGGCAAAATCGCGTTTCCAATCGGCAAACACCCTAACCAGCGCCGCTTCGATGGCGGCTTTGTCGCTGACGCCTTTGATTTCCGGAATGGTGGCGTAAATCGCCATGAAATCCTTCAGTGCATCGACGGTTCTGGGCAGCCACTTATTGGCCCAAGCCCGCATCAACCGGTTGTTGTAATCGCCGAATTCCACGTCGGCCCCCAGACAGGTATGGAACATGTCGGTGGTGATGCCTTTGGTTTGCGAGAAATACAACTGCATTTGATTGATAAAGAACGGGGTCAAGTTATCGCCGTAATAAGACGACAAACGCATAAAGAACTCTCTGCGTACAAATTGCCCGAAGATGGGGTCGCAAATCATATGGCCGGAGAACAAGATTTCATTCCAGTCATAAGTGGCTTGCCAAATATCCTGGACCAGTTCCCTGGCGCCTTTGAAAATCGCCCCCTTAGTCCATTCTTGTTTGGGAATGTCGGTGGACTCGGGGAAACCCGGTACCAATTTAGACAAAAAGGTTCTTTCCGCTTGAATCATTTGCGCGTTGTCTACCTTGTCCAAACCGATCATCGCGCTGCTCATCCGCAAGGTGTCGCCCAAGCAATCGCGCACCACGGAAGAATGCGCATTGAACAATCCATACTCGTAAAAACCGAAAGCGCCGAGATAATCGCCCAATACTTCATCGCGCCAAACCGGATCGATCGACCGTACGTGGCCGTCGGCGGAATAGGCTTTCAGGAAGCGGTCGGTATAACGCCACTCTTCGGCTTTATCCTTGACATACAGCGCATGCCAACGGAAAGCCGGGTCGCGGTGCGCCAGCCAATCCGAGCTGCGCATTTCGGTGGACTCGTTACTCCAGGATGGGCGGCCGCCGTGGAATTTTTGGGTCCAATCGCCCCAGTCCAAGCCGCCGGGAATCCAGTCCGGTGTCGGCTGGCTATAGCAACACAACACTTCATATTCATTGATCCGCTTACCGCGCGGCTTCATGAAGTAGTTCATTTTGCGCTGGGTTTCCAGAGGCTTGTCCGGCACTGCGGCCATGATCACTGCGGCAATTTCCGGGTCGGTCAGGCCGCGTCTGCCGCCATTTACTTCTATAGACATAAGCTAGTTCCTTAAAGTGTTGAAACGGTTACAGAGCTTTCAAAGGATCGGAAAACACGCAGTTAATCCGTTTGATGTCATCCAGCGTCCACAGCTTGCCGTCCTTTTTGGTGTGCGGCTGGCTGATCAAGGTTTTGCCGTCGCTACGCACGCCAAAGCCTTCGGCAATCACTTCCGACAATTCGCGGCCTTCGTATTGTTCGAAGATGTTTTGGCACTCATAACGCTCGGGCTCGGACAGCCACATTCTTTCGCCCCATTGGTCGCTGAAGGAATGTTTCTTGCCGTTGTATTCCAGCACCCGCAAGGTGCTTTCGCCTTTGCAGTAACTAGGGCAGAAAGGTACTTGCGAAACCCGGTCGATATAGATCGGATGGTTGTTTTCGATGAACCATTGGATCGGTAGGAAGCCGCTGCTTGGATCTTCGCAACCGCGTGCGCGCCATTCGTCGTAGACTTTGCCGTACATGTCGTACCAGCCAGGGTAATTGGCTTCGTACCATTCCGCTTCTTCCTGGGTTGGCAGGCTCAAACGGAAGAAACCGGTGGGCCACAAGGCATAAGCAATCAGGAACAAGTCGTGATGCGCCCAGTAGGCGTCTTTTTTGGCATCGCGCAAGCTGCGTGGCGACTCAACGCCGTATTTGCCCAGCCGGCCGATCCAGATACCGCCCCAATCTTCGTACACCCAGCGGTTCCAGGTTTTCACCCATGGCTCGACTTTGAAATGACTGCCGTACTCGAACATCATGCCCAATACCGGGGTGAAGTATTTTTGCTGGGTCCAGAAGGCGTTGTTCAAATCGGTGTTCAGATATTTTGAAGCCGCTTCGTCGTTGGCGATGGACACCACGGTTTGATAACCGTTGGCCATGTGACGCAACTCGTCGGTTTCGATGGACAAGAACACGGTCGGCGTCATTTCGTCGCCGTTGGCGGACGCCCACTCGGTCACGGCCACGATCAATGGATTGGTAAAGCAGGCTTCGCCGACCAATTGCAGATTGATGGAGCATTCCACCGCATCGCCGGAAATAAAGCCGTCCGAGAATACCCGTTTCATGCCTTTCCACAGCGGACCAATTGCTCGAGTGCGGCGGGCATCGTTATGGCCGGCGGCGTCTTGGCCTTGTTTGGCAAAGTAATAGTTGATGTAAGCACATTGGTTGGTGTGGCGAATTTCGTCCAGCACTTGGCCCAAGTAACCGTTTTTTTGTTCGGGTGCGGTAGCGGAATCCCACAGCATGCCGGTAGCGGCAATGGCGTTGTATTCACCCACTTCCAGGAAGTTGGAGATGATCTTCATCGATTCATTCCATTTCGGATGCACGCGGTTCGCCGCATCCACCCGCGTCAAAACGTCTTGCAAGCTGCCGAATTGACGCTCGTCCTTCACCGATTCCATGCGGGCATATTCTTTAGCGATCAGCTTGAATTGCTCCTTGGTATCGTTGGCCATTTTGTATTTGGTCGAATACTTGGTGCGATTTTTATCAAAATCCCAGGTAAAGCTCTGCATCCAGCGGTGAACTTCCTGTGCACCCACACTGACGGGCGCCGGATTGGCGGCCAACGCATCGGTTGCGGCTTTTGTGGCGGTACTTATAGCCATATTGAATCCTCGTTGTGGTGTTATAAGAATGGCGAGGCTGTCGTCATTAAGCTAAGCGGTGACTTTCCGTTGCCTTAAAGCGCTGATTGGCCTGGACTGACGCCAGCCTCGCAGGGCAGATTGCAACACACGTGCCAGCATTGCAGCTCCTGATTTAAATCTTTTCTAACAATCACTTAGCGAAACTTGCCTGCGGCTTCGAGCTGGCGCTTTCTAAGAATGAGCGTCCAATAACTGGACACTGCTTAGAAATAAGACGTCTAGTTCGGCGGTTTTGCCGGTCGATACCGGCGCTGGGATACAATGCTGTTTTGTTTGGTTTACGAGAAAATTCGCAATGAAACTGCTGAGCTTTAAACACAACGGTCAAATTCAAATCGGCGCGCTGCTTGGCGAGCAAATCGTCCCGGCTGGCGCGGATTTGCCCGGCCATATGCTCGATTTTCTGGCGGCCGGAGAGCCGGCAAAACAAGCGCTGCAAAAGCTGATCGATGCCGGCGGCAAGCGCATACCCTTGAGCGATGTGCAACTGCTGGCGCCGATTCCGCGTCCCGGCAAGTTGCTGGGCGTGGGTTTGAATTACGCCGATCACATCGGTGAAACAGGTATGGAAAAGCCGGAATATCCGACCTTTTTCACCAAGCAAAGTACTTGTGTCATCGCCGACGGGAACGCGATACATGTGCCGCCCGTATCGGACAAAGTGGATTACGAAGGCGAGCTGGCTTTCGTGATTGGCAAGCGCTGCAAACACGTAACGGTAGAACAGGCACATGAAGTGATAGCCGGCTACACCATTTGCAACGATGTGACGGTGCGCGATTGGCAGCAACGCACGCCAACCTGGACCTTGGGCAAATCTTTCGATACTCATGGTCCACTGGGGCCATGGCTGGTGACAGCCGACGAAATCGCCGATCCGCATAATCTCAGTTTAAAAACCTGGGTGGGCGACGAGTTGCGGCAAAACGGTAATACCGGCGACATGATTTTTAATTGTTACGAGTTGATTACTTATCTGACACAAGTGATGACGTTGGAGCCGGGCGATGTGATCAGTACCGGTACACCGGCTGGGGTGGGAGTAAAAATGAAGCCGCGCGGGTATCTGAAACCGGGACAAACTGTGCGTATCGAGATAGAAGGCATCGGCGCGCTAAGCAATCCGGTGATTGCCGAGCCGGAACATTTTTTGGTCGGCGCCTCAGGTTAAGCATTGATTAAGTCTGCCTCGGATATGCTAAGCCTAACTTTACATTAGAGGGCCAACCAGCCAAGAGGCAGTCATGAAAACCATACAAGTCAGCATTCTTACCATCGCCGTATTAACCCTATCGGGTTGCGCGACCGGCTATTATCAGCGTGACTATGGTTATGGCAGTGCTTACTCGTCGCCCGGCTATTACCAAAGCTACGGGCGTAGTTATGCCAGCCCGAGCACCAGTATTACTTACGGCCGCTATTATGTGCAGCCGAGTTATCGCCCGGAGCATCATCACGGCGATCATCATGACTGGCATCAACCAATGCCGCATTTCGATCATCGTGTTGGCGGTTGGCAGGGGAGGGACTTGGGGCGTCGGGACTTTGATCGTGAACGGCATGCCGAACAAAGATCCCTCCAACAACAATCGATGCCGGAGCGGCAGGAACGCGGTTTCGGGCGCAGGGACAGTGACGGCGACCATCAGCGCGGCGGCTGGGGCGGCCGTTTCGGCAGACGCGGAGACTAAGCGCGACTAGGCAGTGGATTTCTACAATTCGATGCGGATTCCCAGCTCGATCACACGTTCGACGGGGATTTTGAAATACTCTATCGCACTACTGGAATTATGCGTTAAGAAACTGAACAAGGAGCGCCGCCATTTCGGCATCGGGCTTTTGCGGCGGAACGACAATTTTTCACTACCGATAAAAAACGATACGGTTTTTTGATCGATATCCAAGCCTTCGTGGCAGCAAAGTTGCAGGGCGCGGCGCACGTCCTGTTCCTCCTGAAATCCAAAATACAATTTCACCCGGTAAAAGCCACCGCTATCGCCGAACATGCGGATTTTTACCCTATGCGCTTCATCCACGTAAGGTTCCTCGCGGGTCACGATGGTCAGCACGATGAGTTTTTCGTGCATCACATGGTTGTGCTCCAGGTTATGCAGCAAGACCTGCGGCACACCGTGTACGCTGCGGGCCATATAGATTGCCGTGCCGGGTACCGTAACCAGGGGCCGGTCTTTCAAACGTTCGTCCAAGTCCTCGAACAATACCCGTTTTTCGTCCAGGTACCGGGCTAACAATTCCTTGCCTTTGATCCATGTGGTCATAATCAAGAAAAACACCGTACCTACCACCAGCGGCAACCAGCCACCGTGCGGGATTTTCAGGCTGTTGGAAGACAGAAACAGCAGGTCGATAATCAAAAAAGTCGACAGAAAAGCAATGCTGGTGGCTTTGTTCCATTGCCAGAGGGCCTGGATGACGATAAAGGCCAGGATGGTATCGACAATCATCGTGCCGGTTACGGCAATGCCGTATGCCGATGCCAATGCGGACGACGATCTGAAGCTGAGAACTAAAATAAACACCGAGACCATCAGCAGCCAGTTGACGGCAGGCAAATAGACTTGGCCCATTTCGTCGCCGGAGGTGTGGCGGATGTTCATTCTTGGGCAGTAACCGAGTTGTATGGCTTGCCGAGTTACCGAAAACGCCCCGGAAATGACGGCTTGCGAGGCGATCACGGTGGACAGTGTTGCCAGGACCAGCAGCGGATATAGGGCCCAATGCGGCGCCATCAAATAAAACGGATTTTCGACGGCCTTGGGATTGCCGATCAACAACGCGCCTTGGCCAAAGTAATTGAGCAGCAAGGCCGGAAATACGAAATAGAACCAGGCGCGCCGAATTGGTTTCAAACCGAAATGTCCCATATCGGCATATAGGGCTTCGGCGCCGGTTATCGCCAACACCACCGCGCCCATGATTAAAAAGCCTTTCCAGCCCAATTCTATTAATAAGCTGACCGCGTAATAGGGGTTGATCGCCATCAATACATCCGGATGCTGGACAATACTGATGCCCCCCAAAAGACCCAGCGTGGCAAACCAGAAACACATAATGGGCGCAAACATTCTGCCGACTTTGCCGGTGCCTTTGGTCTGGATAAAAAACAGCACGCTGAGCACGATGATGGTGATCGGCAAAACGTAATGTTCCAGGCGCGGCGCCACGATTTGCAAACCTTCCACGGCGCTGAGTACCGAAATGGCCGGGGTAATCATGCTGTCGCCATAAAACAACGAGGCACCAAGCAGGCCGATGGTGACGATGAACGCTTTGCGTTCCGGATTATCTTTGGACCCCTGCAAGGCCAGCGCCATCAAGGCCATGATGCCGCCTTCGCCCTTATTGTCGGCGCGCATGATAAAAATGGCGTATTTGGTGGTGACCACCAAGGTGATAGCCCAAAAAATCAAGGACAGCACCCCGAGCACATGGGTGGTATCGGTCGGCAAGCCGCCGTGAAAAACCTCTTTTACTGCATACAAAGGACTGGTGCCGATGTCCCCAAACACGACACCTATCGCGCTTAAAGCCAGTGTGTTGACTTGACCCTGGGGATGATCGGATTGTTTTACGGACATATGGAATCAATCGGAAATACAAGACGGGAGTGGAAATTATGCCACAGATTGTAATTTAGCCCGAAACCGTCATCAGCCAGTGGGGATTTTGACGGCTGAAACGTCTTAGTAAGGAATGGTTAGATAGTGTTGTTTCCTGTAAGGATGGCTGTCGCGCTAAGACGTATTAATTTACAATGCCCGGCTAAATTCGAATCGCGCTTAATTTTGTATTCAACAGTTTATATGTATTTATTTAAAAACCACGAGGATGCTTTGCAAAATAAAGAGTTAGCGTCGTTCGGCGGTTATCTGCCGGCAGTGGCAAGCGGTTCCGGCTCATTTTGGCGGACGCTATTGGGAGAGGAACGGCCCGCCAGCATGCTGAGGCTGTTAACGCTATTAGTCGCGTTGCTGCATGTTTGGGGTTTGCAGCAATTGCTGAAACCCGAGGAAAAAGTCACGCCGGCGCAACCTTTGATGATGGAAGTATCGATGATTGCGATGTCAGCACCTAAGCCCGCCGCCGCCCCGCCGCCTCCCGCCCCGCCGCCGCCCAAAAAAGAGCCGCCGCCGAAAAAGCCGCAGCCCAAGCCGGTTCCCAAAAAAGCGCCGCCCATCGTGCAAAAGGCGCCCGAATATGCGCCGGTTGAGCCGGTTTCCGAGCCGCCGCCGACACCGGTAAGCAATACAGCGAGCAGTGCGCCGGTAACGACTACGACGACCAACACGACCGCGACCAACGCCGAGCAGTTTACCGAAGCCAATTTTCGGGCAAACTACGCCCACAACCCCAAGCCGGAATATCCGATGATTGCGAAAAGCCGCGGATGGCAGGGCAAGGTGATGTTACGGGTACAAGTCTCGCCGGAGGGTTTAAGCGATTCGGTGGCGGTCGAGCACAGCAGCGGCCACGAGATGCTAGACGAATCGGCGGTGGAAGCCGTGAAAAAATGGAAATTCATTCCGGCCAAACGCGGCGAAACGCCGGTGGCCAGTTCGGTGATTGTGCCAATAATTTTTACTTTGCGTGAATAAAAATCGGAGAGATTAATGCCCTACCATATAGCCCCGGAAGCGGTTATCGACGCTACCCTTTACACATTGCTGGTGTTTTCGTTGATAACGTGGACGTTGATTTTTTTCAAAATCTGGCAGTTTGCCAAGAATAATTATTACAACAAACGATACGACAGCGCTTTTTGGGACACTACCGATTTAAATGCCGCCGAGCAACTGCCCGCCGAAACCGCGCGCGGCCCTAAAGCTCGCGTCGCAGCCTGCGGCTTTGCCTGGTTGGCGGAAATGACGCATCCGGAAACCTGCACCAGCCTGAAGTTTCGTGGCTCTCCACAAGACTTGCTGGAACAAACCCTGCGTAAACAGACTCAGGACGAACAACGCCGAATGGAAAGCGGCTTGACCATGCTGGCCAGTATCGGTAGCACCGCGCCGTTCGTCGGCCTGTTCGGTACGGTACTGGGCATCATGCACGCCATGCACGACATCAGCGCCAGCGGTTCGGCCAGTTTGGACGTAGTGGCCGGGCCAATCGGCGATGCATTAATTGCTACGGCTATCGGTATCGCCGTAGCCGTACCAGCAGTGTTGGCCTATAATTTCTTCCAGCGTCGCGCCAAGCACCATCGGGCTTCGCTGGAAAATTTCGTCGAGGGTTTTCTGCATATCGCCTTCGGCGACTCAAACATCAATACCAGTAAAAACAAGGATTAATTACATGGGATTTAAAACAAACTCAGACGACGATGGGCCGGTTAGCGAGATTAATGTTACGCCGCTGGTAGATGTGATGTTGGTGTTGGTGATTATCTTGTTGGTCACCGCACCGTTGTTGACCCAATCGGTCAACGTGGCTTTGCCGAAAACGGCCTCCACGACCCCGGATTTGGAAAAGCAGCCTATGCAACTGGGTATCGACGCGCAAGGTGCCGTAACCCTGAATAAAAACGCCGTGGCCGATTTAGCGGCGTTGGATACCACGCTGAGGAACGAATTGGCCGGCAACCCCGAGCTAATCATTCACATTTATGCCGATCAAGGCGTGAATTACGGCAAAGTGGCGGAAGTGATGGCGACAGTACAGCATGCCGGGATTTCCAAGTTGGCATTCGTGACATTGGAAAAGTAATCCATATCGGCTGGGTTTCTCGCCCAACTCGCGATCCCCCTCCAACGCTTTAACGATTCTGTTGACTAAATCCGGGTTACCGATTACCCGGATTTATTTTTCCCGGCATTCTTTTCAATATATTCGATCATCAAGCCGGCAATATCCTTGTCGCTGGTTTTTTCTATGCCTTCCAAACCAGGGGAGGAATTGACTTCCATCACCAGCGGTCCGCGTTTGGAACGCAGCAAGTCCACGCCGCAGACATTGAGGCCCATGATTTTGGCGGCGCGCACTGCCGCCGAGCGCTCCTGCGGGGTCAACCTCACCAGTGTGGCCGTGCCGCCACGATGCAGATTGGAACGAAACTCGCCTTCGCGGCCTTGGCGTTTCATTGCCGCGACCACTTTGTCGCCGATAACAAAGCAGCGAATATCACTACCCGCGGCTTCCTGAATGAACTCCTGCACCATGATGTTGGCGTTTAGGCCCATGAAGGCTTGAATCACGCTATGTGCGGCGTTATGGGTTTCGGCCAGCACGACGCCTATGCCTTGCGAACCTTCCACCAGTTTGATCACCAACGGTGCGCCGCCGACTTCGGCGATTAGATCTTCGATATTGTCCGGATTATGGGCAAACGCGGTAATCGGCAGGTCTATGCCCTTGCGCGCCAGCAACTGGCTGGACGCCAGTTTGTCGCGGGAGCGGCTGATCGATGCGGAATTGTTGAGAACGAAGGTGTTCATCACCTCGAATTGCCTAAGCACCGCCGTGCCGTAAAAGGTGATAGACGCACCGATGCGGGGAATGACCGCGTCGTAACCCACCAAATTTTCACCCATGTAATGAATGGACGGCTTCATGGAGGTGATGTTCATATAGCAGTGGGTCGGATCCAATACTCTGGCCTCATGGCCGCGAGCGGCGGCGGCCTCCAGCAGCCGGACGCTGGAATACAGCGTCGCGTCGCGCGACAGGATGGCTATTTTCATAGGTAAACAGTGCCAGGTTTACAGATGAATGCCATCAAAATCGCTGACTTGCACGTGTTCAGTGTCGGAGTCGGGAACCTGGTCGCGCACCAGCCAGCAAGTGGCGAAGCCGGCCTGGCGCGCGGCGTCCAATTCGTCTTTTATATCCGACAAAAACAGGATTTGTTCGGCCGGCAAGCCAAGCTCGGCGGCAATCCGCTCATACGACGTTGCCTCTTTCTTGCCACCGATATGTGTATCGAAATAACCGGAAAATAAAGGGGTAAGATCGCCGAAGTCGCTGTACCCGAACAACAGCTTTTGCGCCTGCACCGAGCCGGAGGAATAGACATAAAGCTTGTAGCCCAGGCCAAACCAGTTTCTCAAGTTGCGCACAGCGTCTTCATAGACATGGCCGGTGAAATCGCCGTTGCGATAGCCTTCCTGCCAGATCAAGCCCTGCAAGGATTTTAACGGCGTAATTTTTTGGTCGGTATCTATCCAGTGGATGAACTGCGCAATCAATGCCTCGTCATCGAGTTCACCGCCGGCTAACTGCTTGGCATCGGTCAATAATAGCTTGATCTCGGCTTGCTCTCGATGGCGGCTCACAAAATCCGGCAAGCGGGCGCGGGCGTACGGAAACAACACGTCTTTAACAAACGACAGCGATGACGTGGTTCCCTCAATGTCGGTAACGATAGCCTTGATCATAAGCCGGCGACGTATTGGTCCAGCGTCGGAAAACTTTCTGCAATCGGATTGCCGGTAAACTCCGCTACCCAGCCGTCTTCGGTGGTGAACAAGCGTATGCATTTAAACGCCGGATTTTCCCCCATATCGAACCAATGCGTGGTATTGGCCGGCACGCTGATCAGATCGCCTTGTTCGCACAGCACGGCATAAACTTGATCGCCGACGTGCAGATAAAACAGCCCTTTGCCTTCCACGAAGAAACGCACTTCAAAATCGCTGTGGGTATGCTCGGATAAAAACTTCTGCCGCAAGGCATCTTTATTCGGATGGTCGGCGTTCAGGCTGATGACGTCCACCGACTGAAAACCGTATTGCTGTTTGAGTTTGTCTATCGAACTTGCATACGCCTTTAATACTGCATCGGCATCGTCAGCTTGCGAAAATTCGCAATCGGCCTGCCAGCGTTCGAACTGTACGCCAATTGCTTGTAACTGCTCTGCGATGCTTGCAAAGTCGCGGAAAGTGCGGCCATGTTGCGGCTGGGTGGCGGGGTAGAGGGTTAATGCGCTCATAATCGTGTTACTCCATGTAGGCGAATTTCAACGTCGAATAAAAATTCCAGTGCTTCCAGGTGGCGCAAGGCATCATCTACCGATGCGCCCCAAGTATAAAAACCGTGGCCGGCAATAATATAGCCGTAA
This sequence comes from Methylomonas sp. PHL2-19, assembly GCF_059331595.1. Taxonomy (NCBI): domain Bacteria; kingdom Pseudomonadati; phylum Pseudomonadota; class Gammaproteobacteria; order Methylococcales; family Methylococcaceae; genus Methylomonas; species Methylomonas sp. PHL2-19. Next base: position 437,592 of record NZ_CP196839.1, on the reverse strand, counting down.
ACGTCATGCGTGTGATGGTCCAGGTAATTGTCCACCTTGTCGGCCAACCGGGGAATGTCCTGATCGTTAGCAAAAATCGGGATGGCAATACGGGTCTCATGGGTATTGATGCCGGCAAACGCCTTGAGCAGTTCGTAATCCTTCAGCACGATCTCATGCTTGAACAAGCGCGCCGTTAACGTGGCGTTGATCGAATGCGGATGCAGCACCGCCTGAATCTCCGGAAAACGTTGGTACAGCGCAGTATGCAATAGCGTTTCCGCCGACGGTTTCTTACCGTCCAGCGAGTTGCCTTTGCTGTCGATCAGCATAATATCGTCGGCTTGCAAACGGCCTTTGTGCCGGCCGGATACGGTAATCGCAATATTGCCGTCGCTGAGTTTGGCGGAAAAATTGCCGCTGGTGGCGGGCACCCAGCCCTTGCCGTCAATGAAGCGGCCGGCGGCAATCAACTGATCTGCCTTGCGGAAAAATTCGTCGGTTTTTGCTGTCATGGAGTATTTTGCGGATTGCAAAAGAAAAAGAAGAGAAAGAGTTGGCCTGTAAGCCGGGTTCTGTCTTGAACAGCCATTCATCTAGGCGTCAGATCACTCTGACGCTCAAGCAATCTACCCAGGAGCAGCGCGGGCCACGCCAATGCTCCTCTATTTGATCTTGCTCCGGGTGGGGTTTACCCTGCCACACCTGTTACCAGTTGCGCGGTGCGCTCTTACCGCACCATTTCACCCTTACCGGGTTCCGAAAAACCAGGCGGTATATTTTCTGCGGCACTTTCCGTAGGCTCACGCCTCCCAGGCATTACCTGGCACCCTGCCCTATGGAGCCCGGACTTTCCTCCCTTTTATTTGCATAAAACGGCGACTGTTCGGCCAACTCTGTTGTGGATTATACAGGCAAAGCCGGGAAATAGGAGTAATTGCGCACTTTATCTACTCAGAGAGGAATCAGACGGGATGTGATGGATCGGTAGTCGCAAAAGTCGAAGGCCACTGTATCGGCGAAAGCGAAAAGGTACGCGATGCGTATCAAGCTTCAAAGCACTGGACGGGGTTTTTCCCGTATGCCGCGCCGAGTACCGGTGCTTTCGTCAACCCCCGGCGAAGGCGAGGAACGCAGGGTGCAAGCGGCATCCGGGCCGCCTTTTCTTTGGATACTTTCTTTTGGCGGAGCAAAAGAAAGTATCTCGCCTTCGGGTGCGAGAACCCGATTAAATAGAGCAGTTGCGTCAGCGACAAATTATTCTGTAAGCCTTCAAATCCCGCGTGAGCAGAAAAACTTAATGTTTACCTGTTGAGCTATTAGCTGAAAGAAAAAATTCATAAATTTCTTTGTCCACATTCCCTACGTCTTTCAATAGTTGACCCACCATGAAATGTTTGTATCTAAAGTAATCAGCAACATAAGAGGAATCATTTGAGATAACTCGGTACATGTTCAAATATCGATACAGACTGCCAGCCGCCAATGCCAGCCTTAAATATACCGATTCAACTATGCTTCCGCTAGATTTTGCGAGAACAATAAAGTTTTCGTAACTATCTGATTTATTTGGCGTATGCCTGAGCCTAAACCCCTCGTGAATTATATGTTGAACTCTTAACTCAGGCTCGGAGTGTTCAGGACTAACCACAGTTTGTAAAATAGACTCTAGATCATCGTCGATATCTTTTATAATTTTGAACAGGTCTTCTTTCTCCGCTGAAAGTCTGTTGTGATCTAATTGCTTTTGCATAGAATCCGCCTGCCGAGCAAACTCAGTAGTTGCAAGCTTGAGCTCTGTGGCTTGAATAGCGATCGTGTATAGCAACGCCAGAAACGCCAGAAACGCATAAATCGGATTTAGCAAGCCACCGAAAAAGTCGCCAAACTGTCCCCATATCTCTTGTGAATCGGACCAATGAAATCCGTAGACCCAGATATACGGAGCTATCGGAATAAGAAGTAGTAGTCCAGCAACCACGCCCATTACGATGAGAGTTCTCTTCATAATTTACAATTAGAGATTAAGTATTGATGTAACAAGCTAATATTAGGAGAAATAGCATCAGGTTAACGGTTTAGAATTACTCACAAACCTCCACCTCAAACACCGTCCCCTTAACCGCCACTACCTTAACCTTAGCCCCCAGCGGACTATCCTCCCCATGCACCTTCCAAAAGGTGTCATCGACCTTAATCTTGCCCTGACCATTCTCAATTGGCGCGATCAAATTAAAGGTTCGGCCGATGTACTGTGCCCCACGCTGATTCAACAAGGGGTGATCGGTGGCCACCACGGCGCGGGTGCGGGCGTATTTACGCCAGCCCAATACCGACAACACCGCCAACAAGGAAAACATCAATAACTGCACGTTGAACGGCGTGGCCGGCACTAACAGCACTACCGCGCCGACGATGAACGCCGACACCGCCAACCACAGAAAAAAGAAGCCGGTGACAACAATTTCCAAGGCCAAAAAGCCGACCGCTAGCACCCACCAGTACCAAAATACGATGTCTTGCTCCCCCATAATCAGGCCTTTTTGTTTAAGGCTTCTTTAGCCAGTTCGCCGATGCCGCCCAGTGCGCCGATGACGCTGGAGGCTTCCAGCGGCATGAAGATCAGTTTGCTGTTGTTGGCGGAGGCGACGTCTTTTAAAGACTCGATATATTTTTGCGCGACGAAGTAATTGATGGCTTGTACATCGCCTTTGGAAATGGCTTCCGACACCATCATCGTGGCGCGGGCTTCCGCTTCTGCCAGACGTTCGCGGGCTTCGGCGTCGCGGAATGCGGCTTCTTTGCGGCCTTCCGCATCCAAAATCGCACCTTGTTTCAAACCTTCGGCTTTCAGAATTTCCGCTTGCCGCAAGCCTTCGGCTTCCAGAATCTGTGCGCGTTTTTCCCGCTCAGCTTTCATTTGCCGGGCCATGGAATCGACCAAGTCCTTGGGCGGGGCGATGTCTTTGATTTCGATACGGGTGACTTTAATACCCCACGGCGAGGTGGCCTCGTCGACTACATTGAGCAGGCGGGCGTTGATTTCATCACGACGTGACAAGAGTTCGTCCAGGTCCATGGAACCCATCACTGTTCGGATATTGGTCATCACCAAGTTGATGATTGCCACGTCGAGGAAATTGACTTCATACGCCGCTTTGGCGGCATCCATGATCTGGTAAAAAATCACCCCATCCACCCGCACCATGGCGTTGTCTTTGGTAATGACCTCTTGCGACGGCACGTCCAGCACCTGTTCCATCATATTCAGCTTGCGGCCGATGCGGTCGATGATAGGCATGATGATATTCAAGCCAGGTGTCAAAGTCGCGGTATATTTACCGAAGCGTTCGACGGTGTATTCCATGCCTTGCGGAACAGATTTGACGCTCATGAACACCATCAAAACCGCAAATACCAACAACATTATTGCGAATAAACCAAAGCCGCCCATAGCGCCTCCTAAATTATGAAAATGAATTGTGTATTGCCAACGGTCACGCGGCTAATAATAATGTATGTCTCTTTAACTTGCTGGAAACAGGGTTCCGATTCATGAATACTTTGATCTACTACAGTTTTAACGTGATGATTTTGGCGGCGATTATATTGGTCGTCGGTCTGATCAAACCCAAGTGGATATTGTTGTGGATGGATAAGCCCGGCCGCCTGCCTATCATCGCGATTGCCGGTGCCATATTCATGGCCGGCGCGGTGATGTTCGGCGAAGGCAATAAACAAAAACAGCAGGAACAAGCCGCGGCCGCCACCAAACAACCGGCGCAAAAAGGGGCTGAAGAAGTGCCGGATTTACATTAATCCGTCGCATAAATTCGCGCTGCAAATTTCGCTTTTTGCTTCCCTCACGCCAGCCCGCTCCCTGATGGCATCAAGCATATATGCCGAAATTTGGGGTGGGAAAGGTATATTTAAACCCTAAAGCGCGCGACTAGTCCTTTTAGAACCTGCAAATCGCCGGCTTCGCTGTCGGCTTGGTAGCGTAAGCGAATATAAAGCGCGGTGATCCGCTCAATCGTTTCGGCCAAATCCGGGCGCAGTTTTTTGGCGCGCTCGGCGACGGTTTTGGGGCCGTCGCCAATTTCAACGCTTAAGCCGGCTTTAGCCAACTTGGTACAAAATTGCCGGTACAAGCGCAACGCCGGATCTTGGCGGCGCCGGTTAGGCCGCAACAAGCGCCAAGCCACGACACCACCGATACCGGCAACGCTAATCACCAGCCAATAGCCAAGCTTCACAAAGCTGTCTATTCCTAAGCTCTGTAAAAACGCTTTCTGATTAACCGTGTCGTAATTGATGACCCAACGTTGCCAGTTGTAATCGACGCTTTGCCACAGTTGCCGGCCGCGTTGCAGCCAGGACAAAGTCTTGGCGTCGAGTTGCACCGGGCTGAAATTCACCGCGCCGCTAGCAATTTGTAAATCCACATTCACGCCGCGCTCGATGCGTTCCGGAGCGATGGCGGCGGTCGGATCGAATCTAACCCAGCCGCGTCCTTCCAGCCAGGCTTCCGCCCAGGCATGCGCGTCGGCTTGCCTGATCTCCAGAAAGCCGCCGACTTGGTTAATCTGCCCACCTTGATAACCGCCCACCACCCGTGCCGGAATCTCCGCCACCCGCAGCAAATACACGAAAGCCGTGGCGTAATGGCTGCAAAACCCGGCGCGGCGCTCGAACAAAAACGTCTCGATGGGTTTATCCGGCATCGCTTCCGGGCTTAAGGTGTAATGAAAATTCTCCTGGCGAAAATGCTGCAACAAATTGGCGATAAACAACTCGGGGCCTGCCTGCCGCCCTTGTAACTGCTTCACCAATTCGACGATTTTTTCCGATGGTTTGCCGGGTAGTTGCAAATTTTCCCGGCGCTCGGATTTACTGATGCCGCCGGTGTTATAGGCTGGCGACGAGCTCAGCCGATACTCGGCGCGGTCGCCGGGATTTTTGTTGGTAAGTAGCTGATACAGGCCATTGCGCCGCAAGCCGTCAAACTGGCTGGGCATCTCCAACGCGAATACCCAATTCTGTTTTTGCGGCTCCATCATCAGCGTGTAATCGTAAGTCGCGCCAGTAAAAACAGGTTGATCCGGATTGTTTTCCCGCCCTAACACCGGCGGCGCTCGCCAACTTACGCCATCGGTACTGGCGTAAATAGGTCCGCGCCAATAGCGCTGCGCCGGCGGCGGCATTTCTCCGTCAAATTTAACCCTGAACACCAGTTCCGGCGACAGGCTTAGTTCAGCGATGGAGCCAGGCTCCAATGTATTGCTTAAACCGCTATTGGCATGCGTATCATCGTCCAACCAACTCCAGTGTGGCGCTTCCAGACGCGGAAACAATACAAACAACACCAGGGCCAACGGCAGGCTTTGCAGAATAATCGCCGCCGAAGTTTTTAAAGCCGCCAGGGTTTGCGGCGTGTGGCTGTTTTGCGTAATCAAGGTAGCCAGCAAAACTCCGCAAACTACCAGAATATAAAGCGCCATCAAGATACTTTCTTCGTACAAGAACTGGGTGACGGCGACGATGAAAGCCAGATAAACGATCACATACACATCGCGCCGGCCGTGAATTTCCAGCAACTTCAAACCCAAGGCCACCACGAACAGACTGGTGCCGGCATCGCGGCCGAATACCGAGTGCTGCTGGCTGTATAACAAGCCTATTCCCAGCAGCATCAATAAAAACACGCCAAACCGGTTCGGCAAATAGCGGGGCTGCCAAATGCTCAGCAAGCGCCAGAGTAGCAGCAGAGTGAAAAAACTAAACAATATCGGCGGAATATGCCAGGCATGCGGCAAGGTAATCAGGCCTATCGAACCCAACATAAACAACATCAGCCGCGTGGACGGCAGAAACGGCATGCTCAAAACAGCGCCAAGGCTTGCAGGCAGTGACGGTAATGCGCGGTGCCGTTGTCCGGCGGCAGACGCAAGCCAGGCAGCACCAAGCCGTAGCGTAAACCGGCTTGTTCGGCGTCCACTAGCCAACGGCATAACTGGCTGAGGCGTTCTTCGGTGTGATGCCCTGGTGCCTGTTGATAATCCAACCACAATTCGCTAGCACTGGCGCCGCTGTAATGTTTACTGTGCACACCCTGGCCTTTGGCAAAGGCTTTCCAATGGATTTGCCGAATCGCGTCACCACGCTGATACACTCTTACGCCATCAAACTCGTCACCACTGCGGCGGTTTTGACCGGGCTTATCCTGGCCGCCGTCGCTGTCTGGAAACGGCAGTAATTTACTGGCCGGCTTGGGATACACCAGCAGCGGGCTATCGAAACGTAGTGGCGCCCAAGCCCGAAATAAACCCAAGGGGTAGGTGCTGGAAAGGGTCAATGTGCCCGGCAACAGCCAGCCACGCTGCCGGGTGGGTTGATATAGCGTCACCGTTTGGGTTTGTTCGGCTGCCAAGCTTATGGATAACTCGGATTGCAAAGCCAAATCCAAAGCAAAGCGCGGCTGTGAACCCGGATTGCTGATCTGGAAATTAAACGGTCCGGCCTGGCCGGCAAACACTGCTTGCTGCCGGGACGGCTGAATCGTTAGTCCGGCCAAGGCTTTGAAGCTGTGCAGGATGGTCACGAAAAAGATGCTGGCCAGTAAAAATCCCAGTAAATAAGCCAGATTATTGTTGTAGACAAAGCCGATCAGTACCAGCAACAGAATCAACAACACAAATGCCAAACCGCGTCGGGTCGGTAAAATAAATACCCGCCGCTGCGTCAACACAATCGGTCCTGCGGTCGGCGCTTCGCCGGTAAAAAAGCGCGATAGTTTAAAGCGCTGTTTTAAGGATAAGGCCGCTTCGCTCAAAATACCGGCACATGCTTGAGAATGGGCGCGACGATGGCCGCCGAATCATTGGCGCCCACGTTTAAACGATGTCCGGCCACTGCCGGCAAAACCGCTTGCAGATCTTCAGGCAACACGGCCTTGCGCTTGTCGATAAGCGCCCATGCCTTGGCGGCGGCCAGCAAACCCAGTCCGGCCCGCGGCGACAAACCGTTGGCAAAGTCCGTGGATTGGCGGCTGAACGCCAGAATGGCTTGCAGATAATCCAGCAAGGCCTGCGATACGTGTACCTGATCCGCCGCCTGTTGCAACTCTGCCAATTGCGCGGGTAGTAACGCTACAGGCAACTCGTCGATCAAGACATGCCGGGGTTGACCGCTTAGTAATTCCCGTTCGGCTTGCCGGCTGGGATAACCTAACTCGATACGCATCAAAAACCTATCGACTTGCGATTCCGGTAAAGGGAAGGTGCCAATCTGATGCGCCGGATTCTGGGTAGCGATGACGAAAAACGGTTGCGGCAGGGGATAAGTACGGCCTTCTACCGTTACCTGCCGTTCTTCCATCGCCTCTAATAACGCACTTTGCGCCTTGGGCGTGGCCCGGTTGATTTCGTCGGCCAGGATCATTTGTTTGAAAATTGGCCCGGGGTGAAAACTGAAGAGCTGTTGATGGGCATCGAATACCGAGGATCCGACGATGTCGGCCGGCAAAATATCGCTGGTGAATTGAATCCGCTGATATTCCAGACCAAACAAGCGCGCCAGAGTGTGGGAGAGGGTGGTTTTGCCGACACCGGGAATGTCCTCAATCAGCAAATGCCCTCTGGCCAACAGGCAGCACACCGCCAGACGAATTTGGGGTTGTTTACCGAGAATGACTTGATTGGCGGCGGCGAGTAAGCGGTCGAGAGCAAGGTCCATTGTGCAAAAAGCTAGAAATGTCGATGACTCGAGTATAGATCAGCTTGGTTGCACCTGCTATCGGCTTCATTGTATAAACCAGGGATTGACATCCGGCCGACAGAAGCCGGTTATTAAACCATGCAGCCCTGCTGCGGAGAGCACCATGAAAGACTATACCGATGTACGCGACCAACTATTGAATATGCTGGAAGACCTGGACGACAGGCTGGGAAAAATCACCGAAGACGTCAGGCACACCGACAAACCGCTGGCCCAGGATTTTTCCGAACAGGCCGTCGAAACCGAAAATGACGAAGTCTTGGACGCCTTGGGCAATGCTACGCGCGACGAAGTCGAAAAAATCAAACAAGCCATTTCCCGCATCGATGCCGGTACCTACGGCATTTGCCTGAGTTGCGGCGAACCCATAAAAAAGGAACGCTTGGCTGCGGTGCCGTATGCCAATCAATGTATACACTGCGCCGAAAAAAGCCAGCACCGCTAGGCCGATCCACCACTCACCAGCATAAGGGTTGCTGCCAAGCAGGAATAAGCCGGCCGGTTTTGAATTGTGTACTATCCTTGCCGACGATCATTCCTTTTATTGTTGGGACATAAATCATGGATATCGCCGAACTCTTGACCTTTTCCGTCAAAAACAAAGCCTCCGACTTGCATCTTTCCGCCGGCCTGCCGCCGATGATTCGGGTGGACGGCGACATCCGCCGTATCAATATCCCGTCCTTAAATCACAAGGAAGTCCACGCGCTGATTTACGACATCATGAACGACAAGCAGCGCCGCGATTACGAAGAGTTTCTGGAAACCGACTTCTCGTTCGCGCTGCCCGGCGTGGCTCGCTTCCGGGTCAACGCCTTCAATCAGGATAGAGGCGCCGGCGCGGTATTCCGGACCATTCCGTCCAAGGTGTTAACCCTGGAAGAATTGGACGCGCCGAAATTTTTCGCGGAATTGTGTACCAAACCGCGCGGCCTGATTCTAGTGACCGGCCCAACCGGTTCCGGTAAATCCACCACGCTGGCGGCGATGGTGAATCACATTAATACCAACGATTACGCACACATCCTGACCGTCGAAGACCCTATCGAGTTTGTCCACGAAAGCCAGAAATGCCTAATCAACCAGCGCGAAGTACATCGCGATACCTTAGGTTTCAACGAAGCCTTGCGCTCGGCACTGCGGGAAGACCCGGACATCATTCTGGTGGGTGAGATGCGGGATTTGGAAACCATCCGCCTGGCCTTGACCGCCGCGGAAACCGGCCACTTGGTGTTCGGCACCCTGCATACCACCTCGGCCGCGAAAACCATAGACCGGATTATCGACGTGTTCCCTGCCGCCGAAAAAGATATGATCCGGGCCATGCTGTCCGAATCCTTGCAGGCGGTTATCTCGCAAACGCTATTGAAAAAAGTCGGTGGCGGCCGGATTGCCGCCCACGAAATCATGGTCGGCACCCCTGCCATCCGCAACCTGATCCGCGAAGCCAAGGTGGCGCAGATGTATTCCGCGATCCAAACCGGCCGTAAAGACGGCATGCAGACGCTGGATCAAAACCTGAAGGAATTGGTCGACAAAGGCTTGATTACTGCGAAAGGCGCGATGGTCAAAGCCGTCAACAAAGATATGTTCCGTTAAATTTTAGGAGGCGTCATGGACTTTAAAGCCCTATTGGCCCTGATGGTGGAAAAGAAAGCGTCCGACTTGTTCATCACCGCCGGCCGGCCGCCGTCGATGAAAGTCAACGGCAAAGTCGTCGAAGTGTCCAAATCCGTTTTAACTAGCGAACAGACCATGATGCTGGTTCTCAGTATCATGTCGCAGCGCCAACGCGACGAGTTTGAAAACACTCACGAATGCCAGTTTGCCTTGAGTGCCCACAGTCTTGGCCGGTTCCGGGTCAGTGCGTTTACCCAACGCGACTCGGCCGGCATGGTGTTGCGCCGCATCGAAACCACCATCCCCAGCGCAGAGGAATTGCACCTGCCGCCGGTGTTGAAAGAACTGATCATGTACAAGCGCGGTCTGGTGATGTTTGTCGGTGCCACCGGTACCGGTAAATCCACCTCGCTGGCGGCCTTGATTCGGCACCGCAACGAAAACAGCAGCGGCCATATCATTTCCATTGAAGACCCTATCGAGTTTATCCATCCGCACAAGGGCTGCATCATCACCCAGCGCGAAGTGGGCCTGGATACCGAATCGTTTGAAGTGGCGTTAAAAAACACCCTGCGCCAAGCGCCGGACGTAATCCTGATTGGCGAGGTCAGAAGCCGGGACACCATGCAACATGCGATCACCTTCGCCGAAACCGGGCATTTGTGCGTCTGTACCCTGCACGCCAATAACGCCAACCAGGCCTTAGACCGCATTCTGCATTTTTTCCCGGAAGAAATGCACAGCCAGCTGTTCATGGATTTGTCTTTGAACTTGCGCGGTATCGTCGCCCAACAATTGATTCAGCGCGCCGACGGCAAGGGCCGCTACCCGGCTATTGAGATTTTGCTGAATACCCCGCTGGCATCAGACATGATCCGCAAGGGCGAAGTACACAAATTAAAAGAACTGATGAAAAGCTCCCGCGAGCATGGCATGCAGACTTTCGACCAAGCGCTTTACGATCTGTATACGGCGGGTAAAATTGGTTACGATGACGCCTTGCACGCTGCCGACTCCCGCAACGAGGTGCGCCTGATGATTAAACTGGGGGCCGAGAACGTCAACTTCGAAACCGCCGGCATGACCCTGGCCGAAAACGACGACGAGGGAGGCAGTCTTTTTAAATAGCCCTGGATATAACTCGCTTGTATACATTTAGTACTAGTAAAGTCTCGCTACAAAACGCCGGTTCGGCACTGTTAATAACACTTTTGGCGGGCTGCGCCTCGCAGCCGCCCGCCGGCGATAAAGCCAATACTCGCGTCCGCACACCCACCCAACAAACCGCGCCCAACCAGTCGCGCCAAGCCACGCCGGACTTACGGCCGTTCGCCAGCGTCGGCGGCTATCACGCTACAGCCGTCACCGGTGATTACGCCGGCTATCCGGCTTTGAACCAGTTCATCGAACAGATGGTGCAAAAGCACGGCTTTAACCGCGAATATCTGCAAGGCCTGTTCTCGCAAGCCAAACGCAAGCAATGGACGTTGGATTATCTGGCCAAATCCGATCAGGGCATGAAAGGTAAAACCAGCAAAGGCGGCTGGACCCGCTACCGCGCGCAATTTCTGGACGACCGGCATATCAACGCCGGCATCAGCTTCTGGCAACAGCATCATGCAACGCTGCAACGCGCCAGCCAGCAATACGGCGTGCCGGCCGAATACATCCTGGGCATCATGGCCGTGGAAACCACTTTCGGCAGCTTCGTCGGCAACCATAGAATCATCGACGCGCTAACGACCTTGGGCTTTGACTACCAGCGGCGTGGCGAATATTTCCGCAGCGAACTGGAAAATTTTCTGGTGATGAGCCGTAGCGAGGGCCTGGACCCCGGCAAACCGGTCGGCTCCTTCGCCGGCGCAATGGGCCTGGGCCAATTCATGCCCGGCAGTTTTTTGCAATGGGCGGTGGACTTTAACGGCGACGGCCGCCGCGACCTGTGGAATCCGGAGGACGTGATCGGCAGCGTGGCCAATTATTTTGCTCAGCACGGCTGGCAAGCCGGTCAACCCATCGTCTCGGCCACACGCGGCAGCTTCCATGGCATCGACAGCCTGGAACCCGGCGCGGACCATGCTTATTCTTTGGATACCTTGGTTAAAGCAGGTGTGGAACCGGCTGACACATGTGCTTGCGATTATCCGTTGCGGCTGTTGTTGCTCAGGCATCAAAGCAAAGACGAATACTTGCTGGGACATCCTAACTTTTATGCGATTACCCGCTACAACCAGAGCACGCACTATGCGATGGCGGTGCATGAGTTGGCGTTGGCGATTAAGAGGGGGTATCAGAGGGTGGCTGTTAATCGGTCTGATGCTGGGTAGGATTTTTGTGTCGCTGGCGCGACGGCTTGATTTAATGTCGGTTCTTGGACCGACAACCGAGATACTTTTCTTTGCTTGTCCAAAGAAAAGTATCCAAAAGAAAAGACACCCGGATGCCGCTTTGATCCTCCGCTCCTCGCTTTTGAACGGGGTTGCCGAAAGGGGCTTCCTGCCCCTTCGGCAACGCGATGCATCCCTGCATCGCCCCTGCGGGCTATTCCGCTCAAAAGCTCCGGTGCTCGGCGCGGCATACGGGAACAAAACCATCCCGATTTCACGATACCCCGTAGGTACGATTAGCGGAGCGTAATCGTACGCAAGACTCACATCCCCCCGATTACGCTTCGCTAATCGGGGCTACGATGCTATAGATAAGTGTCAATCCTTTAGTCTCCATCGGGTAAAACCAGCTGGATTTAATGAGTTGGCCTTTTTGGTCATCGGTTACCGTTGTCATAGTTTTCCGCTGTTTGTATGTAAGTTAAAATTTAAAGTAAGCTTCATGGTTCCATGTATTTTCTAAGGCCCTGTAAATCATCGGGTATATTGGATACATTGGTGCCACATTCATCTTGATTGTTTTCACCGCAAAGCAATTGTTTTAGATTGCTATATTTACTCATTTTTTTTTCAAAAAATTGAAAAAAAATAGAGTCTTGAATAGTAATATTAATGAATTTATCTTTATAGGCGATAAAAACACGCCAAGGTACACTTACACTTTCCTTTGCCCGCTCAAGCTTTTTTGAGGCATCAAATGGAAGCGATAAAAATACATCCACCAGTTCATTCAACTGCTCTGCTGTCATCTGTGCATAGCGGTCTTCGGATTCACTACCAAAATCAGTTTTGTTGCGGTGAAAATGGACTTTGCCATCGGGATATATTTTGATAACGGAAGTAGGAACGCCGCCCCAGGTATGCGTCAACTCGAAAACAGGCTCGGGATTAGTTTCTGCCAAGCTGTTTTGGCATGACAATAAGGTGAAACAGAAGGCTGCAAGGCGCAATAACCAACAGGCATTGCGCTGTATTTTCAAACTATTCAAAATCATATAAAACTCCATCAATTACCGTTATCACGCGCAATAGGGGCCAGGTCTTGCATTAACGCATTATCTCGTTCCCACGCGCCGCGTGGGAATGTAAGCCTGCCGCGCTGCGGTCAGCTAATACCAATCCCGATAAACCGGCAATAATCCATCCTGCCCCGAATAATTCCGAGCACTCGAATACCGCCAATGCTCCGGTAAATCGACATAGCCGCGTTTAACTGGATTCAGGTGGATATAGTCTAGTTTCTGCCGCAATACCTCTGGACTATCGATCATCTGCGGATGGCTACCCTCTTCCCATAACTGATAATCCCGGTCGGTTTTATGTGCTTTGCGGAACCAGTTCAATTGCTTCAATAAGCGCTCGGCGTTAATGGCTTGCAAATAATCGATCAGCTGGCGCGCGGTGTAAGATTTGAAGTGGGCCAATTGATGGATTAAATCGTCAGCTTGTACCAGCAGGTGCAAATGGTTTTCCAGAATGACATAGCCGTAGATTCGCCAATTGTGCTGCTGTTGGCGGTAAAGCAAAGCGTCCAGCACGATTTGCACGGTGGCCGGACGTGTGAATAACGGAATCCAGTTCAGTACGGTGCAGGTTATAAAATGCGGGTGTTGGGATTGGAGAATGCGGTAACGACTGCGGCCCATGGGTTTGACCTCGTTTGGTAGCTTGGTCGTATGTTACCGCTGACGCGGAAAGTCTGCATTCCCACGCGGCGCGTGGGAACGAGGAAAATGCTAAACGACCTATAAACTAGGGGACGGTTTTATCTCGTATGCCGCGCCGAGCACCGGAGCTTTTGGCGAGAATTGCCCGAAGGGGTGCGGCAGGGATGCCGCACGTCGGCGGAGGGGCTGGGAAGCCCCTTCTGCCGACCCTCGTCAAAAGCGAGGAGCGGAGGAAACAAGCGGCATCCGGGCCGCCTTTTCTTTGGATACTTTCTTTTGGCGGAGCAAAAGAAAGTATCGCGGTTGTCGGTCCGCGAACCGACATTAGAAAAACCGTCGCGCCAGCGACACAAAAAAACCAAACTCCAGCAAAATCAGGCCTAACTTATTCGGACTAACCAGAGTCATCCAACAACTCAAACTCTTCCCCCTCCCGAGCCAAACAAACCGAAACCTCACCAGTCTGCAAAAGCGATGCAAAAATCGCTTCCAAATCTGCATCACTCCGCGTCGGCTCGTGATGCGTCAAAAATAAGCGTTTAGCGCCCGCCTGCGCCGCGAAATTCATCGCCGAACGATAAGTGCCGTGGCCCCAACCATGCCGGTTGGCGTATTCGGCGTCGGTGTAGGAGCTGTCCATAATCAACGCATCGACCCCGGCCATGGCCGCAATCACTTCTTCGTGCTTTTGCTCGATCAGCTCCTGCATCGCCGGGTAGCCTGGATGACTGGATTCATAAGGATTGAGCTGCGGCTCGTAATCGCCGGTGAAAAACAAGGAGCTGCCATCGGCGTCATCCAGGCGGTACCCAAAATTATAAACAGGGTGATTCAGCACCGTCGGTGTCACCCGCACGCTACCCACGGTAATCGGCGCGCCGGCTTTCAGTGTGAAATAACGCACCTCGGCCTTTAATTGCGCTTCGCTGATCGGAAAATAGCTGTGCTGCAACTGCACATGCATCGCCCGCTCGATGCCTTGATGCGTCAAAGGTTCCAGGCCGCCGTAGATGTTGATGATATTGCCGGCTTTGAACATCGGCAGGAAAAACGGCAAACCCTGGATGTGATCCCAATGGGTATGGGTAATCAGGATATGCGCTGTCAATGCTTGTTGGGGCAAGCTCTGCGCCAGCGCGTGGATACCGGTGCCGGCATCCAGAATAATTAAATCGCCGGCGCTGCTGGTGACTTCGATACAGGTGGTGTTACCGCCGTATTTGACGGTGCTTGGCCCCGGCGTGGCAATCGAGCCGCGCACTCCCCAGAACTTGAATTTCATGGCCCGACAGCCTCAGCAATGCTCAATGCGCTTCGTCCCAATTCTCGCCGCTACCCACTTCCACCAGCAAGGGTACATGCAACTCGGCCGCGCCGGACATGATGCCGCGTATGGTTTCCATGTACTCCGTTAGACGTGTTTCCGCCACTTCGAATACCAATTCGTCATGCACTTGCATGATCATTTTTACGTCCGGATTGTCCGTGCCTATCCAGGCGTCGCAAGCCAGCATCGCCCGTTTGATGATGTCGGCGGCTGTACCTTGCATCGGCGCGTTGATCGCGGTGCGTTCGGCGTATTGGCGCATCGCGGCGTTGCGGGAGTTGATCTCCGGCAAATACAAACGCCGGCCGAAGATAGTTTCCACGTAACCTTGCTGTTTGGCCAGTTCCCGGGTGTTGTCCATATATTGCTTCACGCCGGGATAACGGCTGAAGTACAGATCGATATACGCCTGGGCCTGGTTGCGCGGCAAGCCCAATTGCTGGGCCAGTCCAAACGCCGACATGCCGTAAATCAAACCAAAATTGATGGCCTTGGCCGAACGGCGCAAATCGTGAGTCACCTGATCCAGTTCCACTTCGAATACTTCCGCCGCCGTCGCGCGATGCACGTCCACACCTTGCGAAAACGCCGCCAGCAGGCCGGCATCGCCGGACAAATGGGCCATGATCCGCAGTTCGATCTGCGAATAGTCGGCAGCGACGATTTTATAGCCGGGCGGAGCAATAAAAGCTTGCCGAATCTTGCGGCCCTCTTCGCTACGAATCGGGATGTTTTGCAGATTAGGATCGGACGAGGACAAGCGCCCGGTCGCGGCTACCGCTTGATGATAAGAGGTATGCACCCGGCCGGTGCGATCATTGATCTGCTGCGGCAATTTGTCGGTATACGTGGATTTCAGCTTGCTCATGCTGCGAAAATCCAGAATCAGCTTGGGCAAAGCGTAATCCACGGCCAGTTCCTGCAACACCGATTCATCGGTAGACGGCTGGCCTTTCGGGGTTTTCTTCAGCACCGGCAGGTTCAAGCGGTCGTACAAGATTTCCTGAATCTGCTTGGGTGAACC
Source organism: Methylomonas sp. PHL2-19 (assembly GCF_059331595.1). NCBI lineage: Bacteria > Pseudomonadati > Pseudomonadota > Gammaproteobacteria > Methylococcales > Methylococcaceae > Methylomonas > Methylomonas sp. PHL2-19. The sequence goes on along the minus strand of NZ_CP196839.1, from coordinate 421,812 downwards.
GAGATTGAACGCCGATCCGGCTAGATCGTGTGCCTGCTGTTCGATGCCTATCATCCGGTTCGCCAACTCCAGACTTTGCTGCGCCAACATTGCGCTGTCGATCAACACGCCGTTTTCCTCGATGCGCGCCAACACGCTAATCAGCGGCACTTCAATTTCGTTATACAAAGTCCACAAACTGGGGTGCTGTTGCAATTGCGCGGACAGGGTTTGATGCAGGCGCAAGGTGATGTCGGCATCCTCGGCGGCATATTCGCTGGCTTGCTCGATAGCCACTTCGGCGAAGCCGATCTGCTTGGCGCCCTTGCCGGCCACATCTTCGAAATGAATGGTATCCACCCCCAGGTAATGCTTGGCCAGATCGTCCATATTGTGTTTGGTGGCGGTGCTGTTTAGCACATAGGATTCCAGCATGGTGTCGTGTTGGACGCCGCGCAATGCGATGCCGTGATTGACCAACACATGGCTGTCGTATTTCAGGTTTTGGCCCAGTTTGGCTTTGTTTGGGTCTTCCAGCAAGGGTTTTAAGGCAGCCAACACAGACTGCCGGTCCAACTGCACCGGCGCATCTGGATAATCGTGCGCCACCGGCAGATACGCCGCTTGACCGGCTTCCACTGCAAACGACACGCCGACGATTTGCGCGTCGCTGTAATTCAGGCTGGTGGTTTCGGTGTCAAAGGCAAACAGCTCGGCTTGCCGGAGTTTTTCCAGCCAGGTATCGAAATCGGTTTGGGTGAGGATGGTTTGGTAGTTTCTGGTAAGCGCGGCCTTCGGCTCATTCTCCTCCGCGGGTAAAGGCTGAAATGAGGGGGGGCTACTTTGATTTCCCCTCACCCCTCCCTCTCCCGCTGGAGAGGGGGTTGAACCGTCGCCGTTCAAAGTTTTTAGCCAGCTGCTGAAACCCAAATGGCCCAACTGATTTTTCAGCGCGGCGATGTCCGGCTCCTTGCGTTTCAAATCGTCCAGACTGTAATGCAAGGCCACGTCGCACTTAATGGTGGTCAGTTCGCGGGACAAGGGCAGTTGGCCCAAGGCTTCGCGCAAGTTATCGCCGACTTTGCCCTTGATCTCGTCGGCGCGGGCGATCAGATTATCCAGCGTGCCGTATTCCTGCAACCATTTGGCGGCGGTTTTCGGACCGACTTTCGGCACGCCGGGGATGTTATCCACCGCATCACCCATCAGCGCCAGATAATCGATGATTTGCTCCGGCTTGACGCCGAATTTGTCCTGCACACCCTGAATATCCATGCGGGTGTTGGTCATGGTGTTTTCCAGCGTGATTTGCTCGTTGACCAGCTGCGCCATATCCTTGTCGCCGGTGGAAATGATCACTTCAAAGCCTTGGCGCGCGGCGTTTTGCGCCAGACTGCCCAGCACGTCATCGGCTTCCACGCCGTGTTCGATAATCAGCGGTAAACCCAAGGAGCGAATCAAATCGTGCAAGGGCGCAATCTGCACGCGCAAGTCGTCCGGCATCGGTGGCCGATGCGCTTTGTATTGATCGTACAAATCATGTCTGAAAGTCTTGCCCGGCGCATCGAATACCACGGTGATATAGGGCGTGTTGTAATCATTGATCAGCTTGCGCAGCATATTGGACACGCCGTAAACAGCGTTAGTTGGCTCCCCCTGGGCATTGGTCAACGGCGGCACGGCGTGAAAGGCGCGAAACAGAAACGACGAGCCGTCGACCAGAATCAATTTGTTGGGAGCGGAATCGGACATGTAAAGTCAACAAGCAAGAATTAGGGTTCCCGCAACGATACAGGGCCACGCTGATGGCTGCAAGTGCGTTATTACCAGTTGGCGCCGGGACGCTTGACTGCCAGGCCGGCTATCGACTATGTTGCATCACACCGTTTGAAAACTGCTTTCCTCGTGAGTTCAGCCATGGCATTACCGCACTCCCAGCGCAGCATTAGCCCGGAAGAATATCTTCGGGGATAACTACAGCCCACAATCAAACATCAATTAATCGATGGTGAGGCTTATGCGATGGCGGACGCCAGCGAAAACCATAACTTACTCGCTGGCATCAGCCTCTTAAACTTAATCCTGCAACACCGTTTTTTGCAGTCTGGCCCGGCGTTTTTTCAGCCAGATGACTACTCCGGTCACCGAGAGCATCACAATCACCAGCCCCAGCAGGCACACAAAAATCCGGTAAGGCATGCCGAACACGTTAGCCATGTGCAAGGCCCCCAACCAGTTAGTCACTGTGTTGCCGGCATACTGGCCGCGGGGCAGTAACAGCAATTTTTCAGCACCGGTAGTGGCGTCGATTACCAAGCGGGTAGTGCCGTGCTTGTCCTGTATATCCAGGCTAGTGCGCACCTGATAAACATAAAACCCTTTGGCCGGGTTGTAGCGAAAGCCTGACGGTGACTGAATCACAAATCCTTGCTCACGCGCCGCTTGGCCCATCTGCTCGACGGCTATCCGGTAAGCGTCAGACCAGGCAATTGCTGGCTGCTCCAAGGGTTTGTCCAGATCAGGAAAATCGATCCAGGGTTCGTGATAATCGGTGAATACCGCCCGGGTGACCGGCGCGTAAACAGTATCTGCCAGATTCATATAAACGCTGGACCAGGCGAACACCAACAGCATGGCCCACACCCACAAGCCGCCGGCCCGATGCAAATCAAAGTTTATTCGGAAGCTGGAGCCGTTCCATTTAATTTTCCAGGCCGGCGCCCAGCGTTGCCAAAACGAACGCGGCTTTCCGTGGGCAGCCGGCGAGGTGTGTCGTTTTGCAACGGGCAGCGTCAGATAAAATCCCACGAAGCAATCCAAGGTCCACACCAGCGCGGTAATGCCTAAAATCCAGCCGCCGATTTCATCCAGTGCCAGGGCATAATGCAATTTGTATACAAAGGGCATCAGGTTGATCCAGCCTTCGGAAATCGCGCCCCAAGTGCGGCGGCCCAGTTCTTCGCCGGTGTAGGGATTCAGAATCAGCTGGGTGAAGCCAAGTTCGTACGGCTTACCGCTAGCCGGATCGGTGCGCGGCGCCACATCGAGATGCGCGGCATCGTGTTCCAGCCATATTGAAACAACATTACCCTGAGGCACCAACAGTTCGGCCTTGGCTTTTAGCAAAGGCGGGCTCAAGCGCGGTAAAGACGATGCTGGCGCCGATAGCTGCGGGCTGATCAAATGCTCCAATTCGCTATAAAACGCCAACAGACTGCCGGTCAGGCCGACGATGATCAAAAAAACCGTCATCGCCAGACCGGCATAACGGTGCACCAATACCCAAAAGGGACGAATTTTCATAGCGGCTCCAGGATTTCCATTTCAAGCCGGCAAAGTACCGGCCATCATCGGATAAGACGTATGAGGTAGTGAAATTCCCACCGGCCTAGCCAAAGAAATCTTAGGATCGGGGTTGGACCGCCCCGATCCGCTAATGCGTTTGGAATCAAAACTCCACCCGCACCGAACCTAAAAACGTCAACGGTTCGCCGGGGCGAATATTCAGCCGATTGCTGGAATGGTCGTAATAGGTTTTGTCGAGTAAGTTGTAGACATTGAGTTGCGGGGTGATTTTGGTGCCACCGTGTTTGAAACTGTAACTAATGCTGGCATCCCAACGCGCATAGCCAGGCAATTGAAAGCTGTTGGCGTTATCGCCCTGCCGCTGGCCGCGGACATAAACGCCGGTACCGAAGTTCAAGCCCCGCAAAAGGCCGTTGTCTATGCCATATTTGGCCCACAGGCTGCCAGAATGGCGTGGTGCCGTGGGCAGTTGGTGGCCGGTGTTGCCCGAGTTCGTGGCAATGGCGTTGCCGTCAGCATCATAGATCGCCGCCGAATCCTTGGTGATTTTGGTATCGGTATAGGCATAAGTGCCGATCAAACTCAGGTTCTCGGTAACCCGGCCGGTTATGTCGAGCTCCACGCCGCGGCTACGGGCTTCGCCGATCGCGACACTGTATCGGGGATTATTCGGGTCGGTGGCCAGCGAATTTTGCTTAGTTATATGGTAATACGCCAACGTCGAACTCAGCCGGCCATCGAAAAAATCGGTTTTGATGCCGCCTTCGAATTGGGTCGCGGTTTGCGGTCCGAACGGTTGGCCGGAGGCGGAAAGGCCGCCGTTATTGCTGCCGATCGATTCGACGTAATTACCGTAAAGCGCCAGCCATTGCCAGGGTTGATACAGGATTCCGACCCGAGGGCTGAAAAATTCGCTACGGGTATTTTTCATCGAGATTGCGGCATGCGAATTCGACGATTCGCCGCTACCATTTTCCGTCCAGTCGTGGCGGCCGCCGCCCAAAATATGTAGTTTGTCCCACAAGGTGATCTGATCCTGAAAATAGACGCCGTACCAGTTATCTTGGGATTTATAGTAAAAGTTCTTCGCGCCGGCCAGCGCCGACATATCGACACCGTACACCGGGTTGTTGATATTGATGTCCAGGTCCGAATAAGTATCGGCATAGCCCGAAAATCCGCCGCCGTCCTGACTGTTAAAGCGATTTAAATCGAAGCCGACCAATACATCGTGGTGGGCAAATCCGGTATCGAACTTGCCGGTCAAATCCAGATTGGTGCTGTAGGTCATCCGGTGTATGGGTGTATGCCACAGGCCGCGAGAAAGCGTTTGATTGTCATCCGCCAGGCTATCCGCCCACAGTATCGATTGATGATACTGCGCGTCGATGTATTGGAAGCGGTTTTTCAGCTTCCAGTCTTGGGTGAACTGATACGACCAATCGAAACCCAACAGCACCTTATCCTGAGTATTCGGGTTTTGACGATTGAACACCGCGTCGCCCAGATAGCGATTAATCGGGAGATTGGCCGGACGGTTGCCGATAGCCGGAATGCCACTATCGCTGCCGTCTTCCACCCAGGTATCGTGCTGATATTCGATGTCCAGATTGGTTTCGAAGCGGTCGTTGGGACGCCAGGTTAGCGAAGGCGCGACAAACACATGCTCCTGATGCGCGAAATCCCGAAAGGTATCGTTGTCTTTGTATGCGATATTCATCCGGTACAACAGCGATTTATCCGCCAATAGCGGTCCCGTCGCATCGACCGTGGTGCGGAAGAGGTCGTATGAGCCGAACTGTTGTTGTACGGAATAATAAGGGGTGTCGAGCGGACGCTTGGTCGCCAGGTTGACCAAACCGCCGGGTTCGATGCGGCCGAATAAGATCGATGCCGGCCCTTTCAGGACCTCCACCCGATCCAGATTGGCGGTTTCCAGGTTGGTAATATAAGGTTGGCGCAGCCCGTTACGATAGGTGCTTTGCCCGGCATCGAAGCCGCGGATCGTGGCGTTGTCGTAAAAGCTATAACCGCCCGATTGCACGCCGCTGACGTTTTTCAACGCATCGCCGACCGAAATTGCTTGTTGATCGTCCAGCACCGCGCGCGGAATCACTTGGATCGACATCGGCGTTTCCATGATGGGGGTATCGGTTTTGGTCGCGGTACTGGCGATGGGCCTATTGTAGTCGCGGCTATAAGGGTCCGTGAGGTCATACGCAGCCTTACCGGCCACCGTCACCGTAGGCAAAGTATTGGCGCCAGATTGCGGCTCGGGTGCGGCGGCTTTTTCCAAAGTCACCGTGCCGTTGCGGCTGGATTGCACCGCCACGCCGGTGCCCGCCAGCAATTTTCGTAAAGCCTGCTCCGGTGCATATTGGCCGGATACGCCAGGAGAGATAACGCCGGCGGTCAATTTGCCGTCGGCCACCACTTGAATGCCGGATTTCAGCGAAAACTCCACCAAGGCCTTGTCCAGAGTCTGCGAGCGAATCCGGTAGTCGGCCGTTTGCTCGGCCAGGGCTGTCGAGGCCGGTTCCACACCGTGCGCGGCATGGGATGCCGCCAGCGAAAGTAGCAACAGGCCGCCGGGCAGCCGCGCGGGTGTTTTGGACTTGCACCGTGGCAAGCGGGTGGCGATAGGTGTTTGATCAGGCATTTACATCTCCGCAAGATAAATCGTCGTCAGGGTTGCTGGGCGATTCGGCCCATTAACCAGCAAGGACGATGGCTTTGCGCATATCCCTAGGCAAAATTAAAAATATTTCACCTCTACGCCACGCTGTGTTTATTGTGTTAAGAAACGCGAGTCATTAAACTGGTATTCACGATGTTTTTCGAACAACGGAAGAAGCCGCCATGCCTGTTACCTTACAAATAAATCCCGAACTAAAAGCCCAATTGAGCGCGCTTGCCAAGCAAACTCATCGAGATGAAACGGAGCTAGCGAATCAAGCCATCGGCAATTTCATTGCGTGGGAAAATGGCATGCTGGATAAAATCAAGGAAGGGCTTGCTCAAGCGGACCGTGGAGAATTCGTTGACGACGCGGAAATGGCCGCGTTTTTTGAACAACATTCGTTGCCATCAATGAAATGAGACTCCGCTATACCCGGCGAGCCAAGACCGATTTGAGCGAGATATACGACTTTGTGGCTCAAGACAACCGCAATGCTGCAACACGAATTATTACCAAAATTCACGACACGCTGAATAGCTTACTCGCAAATCCTTTCATGGGCCGTCCGGGCCGTATCGACGGCACCCGAGAACTGATCATTACGCATTTTCCGTTCATTGTTGTTTACCGTGTACAGGATAAGGACATTCATGTGCTTGCCATTATTCATACGGCCAGACTTTGGCCGGACACACTCTAACTTTACCCTAGCAACACCCAATAGTCGGCAATGCGCCGGGCCCGAATGCCGAAGGTTTGCTCCAGCGCGGATACCGCATCGTCCAACTTGTCGATATTAAACACCGCCGTGATCGGCCGATTTTCCAATTGCGGGTCCGTGACGATCAAACGGCCGGGGCGATAACGATTGATTTGCGCCACCACCTCAGCCAGCGGCGCTTGCACGAATACCATTTGCCCTTGGCGCCAGGCCAATTCGCGCGCTATGTCGGCCGTGTGCTTGGCGGAGAGCCGGGCGCCTCGATAATGCGCCGACTCGCCCGGTGTCAAGGCTGTGATCTGTTCGGGATGGCTTTCGGTGCTGGTTTCCACTCGGCCCTCGGCGACGGTGACGGCAACATTTTCCGAACGGCGGCCGACGCTGAACGCGGTGCCGGTGACTCGGGCGCGGGCGTCGCCGGCCACCACCCAAAACGGCCGTTGCGGCGCGCGCGCCACTTCGAAATACGCTTCGCCGCGCAGCAGCGTAACCCGGCGTTCAGCGGCGGTCATTTCGATGCCAACCGCGCTGTCGGTATTCAGCAGCAACCGCGAGCCGTCGGTCAACGTGACTAGGCGCTGTTCGCCGGTGGCGGTGTGATAATCGCTTTGCAGGTTTTGCAGAAGTGTCGATTGCGGGAGCACGGTGATCAAGACCGCGCAAGCGGCCAAGGCCGCTGCCATGCTAGCGGTTCGCAGGCGTCGAGGACGCTTGGCGGTCAAGGGTGCCGCGGCTTGCCGGCGAACGGCCTTGGCGGGGGCTTCCAAATCCGCGAACAACGCTTGCACCGTATCCCAGGCCTCGGCATGCAAGGGGCTGGCGGCCAGCCATGCGGCAAACCGTTCTCGCTCGGCAGCGTCGACATCGTCCGCGCGCAGCCGAAAGAACCAGGCATTGGCTTCGGTAAAGAGGCGGTCGGAAGCGGAGGATGATTCGATTGGGTGAATGGCGAGACTCCGGGGTAGCAGCGGCTAAAAGTTCAGTTAAGCGCGATTGTAAAGCAAAGCCCGAGCCGGTTCGACCGGGTATATTTTCAGCATGGGATACTTGAATGGGGGGCGGCTGCGCCGAGTGCTATTTAAACAGCACTCAAGTATTGGCCAAAAAACTTCGACACAGCAGCAGCGCTTGGCGCAGATGATATTCGACGGTTCGTTCGGAAATATCCAGTCGCGCGGCGATCTGTTTGTAGCTCAGTTCGTCGGCGCGGTATAACAGAAAAATTTCCCTGGTTCTGTCCGGCAAGCTGGCGATGGCTTGTTGCAATTGTTCTCCCAGATATTGCCTGGCGACGATGTCTTCCGTGTGCGGTTTCGAGTCGGCGATGTCGGTATCCAGCGGCACCATCTCGCGATGTTGCTGGCGTTTGATACCGCGCAGATGGTCACGCGCCAGATTGGCGGCGATGGTAAACATGAAGGCATTCAGATCCAGAATGTGTCGCGGCTCTTGTCTCAAAAACCGCAGATAGGTTTCCTGCGCCAGCTCCTCAGCCACTTCCCGCGAGCGGACCTGCCAATACAGATATTTTTGCAGTTGCGGGTGGCTGGCGTTAAAAAAATCGGCCAATTCCTGACTGGTGGCGGTGTTGTGTGGTTGAGTCATGCCAAATCGAATTCATGCGAGAATCCAATTTTCTGCAAGCTACATGCCATGGCGGCGGATTGCCGGCAATATGGGGTGCCCGTGTAGCCGGGGTCGTTGAATTGGGGCTAAAAAACTAAGGCATATGGCCAATCCTATGCGCGATATGACACAGTTGGTTTGTTAGGTTCGCTGCTGTTCGGGTTGGTCGACCAAGGCTGCAATCACCAAATCGCCGCTAACATTTAAAGTGGTGCGGCACATGTCCAGGAAGCGGTCCACCCCCAAAATCAAACCCATGCCTTCAGCAGGAATCCCGACCTGTTGGGTCAATATCATGATCAGCGGTAACGAGCCGCCGGGTACTCCGGCCGTGCCGATACCGGCCAATATCGACATCAACACCACTTGTACCTGCTGCGCCAGCGATAAATCGACACCATATACCTGTGCCAGAAACAGCACGGTAATGCCTTCGAACAAGGCCGTGCCGTTCTGGTTGGCGGTGGAACCTATTGTCAATACAAACCGCGCAACTTCCGGCCTAAGTTTTAAATCGTGTTCCGCCAGTTCCAGCGAGCGCGGCAATGTGGCATTCGACGACGCTGTGGCAAAGGCGTAGAGATAGACATCCCGGCATTGCCGGAAAAAATTCAAGGGCTTTAGGCTGGTAAAGAAGCGCAACAGCATGCTGTACACCACCACTTGCTGTAGCAGCAGCCCCGTCACCACCACCAGCACGTAAAACCCCAAGGAAAACAATATGTGATGCCCAAATTTGAAAGTCGATTGAAACACCAGCGCAAACACCGCAATCGGCGCCAGTTTCATCGCGGTATCGACGATCAACAAGCAGGCGGCATAGGTTTCTTCCAATAAGCCAACCCAACGCGACGGCTTGTCGCCATTGGTCGCCGCCAGCGCCGCGCCGAAGGCCAAGGAAAAGAACATCAACGACAACATCTCGCCTTCCAGTGCTTGAGTGGCACTGGCGAACGGATTTTTGGGAATGATCTCCAACAAAGACTGCACCACCGGCTTGGCTTGGGCGACGTTTTGCTGGATTTTATTCACGCCGCTGCTATCGCCCAACATCTGCGAAATATCCAAACCAACGCCCGGCTGCGCCAGATTGACCAGTGAAATCCCCACCGCCACCGACGCCGAACTGGCCAGCAAGGTAAAAAACAAAGTGCGCTGGGCGACCCGCGCCAATCCGTGATGATTGCTGAGTTGATACACACCCAACATCAAACCACTCATCACCATCGGCACCACGATCATGAAGATCAGCCGCAAGAAGATTTGGCCGATGGGTTCCATCAAGTAGCGGTTAAAGATTTGCAATGCCTCGCTGTTGGCAAAGCCGTGGCAGACCAGTCCGGCGCACGCGCCCAGCACTAAACTCAGCAGTAATCGGTGGTGGTTTTTCATGACGGAATTAGAACAGTTAGCGGGGATGCTTTGATCTTAGGGGTTTTGCGGATGCTTTGCTTGATTTCTCGCCATGATGGGTTTTGGGTCGGATGAAAATGCTCTGACAATCGATACCACCCCCGCAGTTATTCGGGTCTGCATTTAGCGAGGTAAATGGCGGTGATCATGGCACCTGAATGACGGGAAACAACATTAAACCAATAAAACTAACGGGAGAAGTACCAAGCAGTCAGATGGAGAATGGGGTCGGAAGGGGCGTAAATGGTGGCAAAAGTACCGCCGTAGCGAGTGTCGAGGTGAATTATTAACTGCTAATAATGTAATCTTGGCGGGGTGTCACGAGCAGCCCTAAAAATAGAGTGTTCCGCGGAAATGCGGGTGGAGTTAGAGTGACGCGCAGCGAGCCGGCAGAAGCACGGGTGGTTCTGGGCGGTCTGGCGGGAGAGCAAGTCAGAGAGGTTGTAGCGAACAGCCTAACGCGAGCAAAGTGCAATCCAATGACTACATCTTTTCAATGGCGAAAACACGAGGGTCGTAGTGCGTAACCACGAAATACTATCGCTAACTTGCGGGATTAAGTGCTAGTGACTAGCGAGTGCTTTAACGCTGGGTTGAGCCCATGCCGGAAGGGCATGGGCTCGGTATTTCATTAATCAATGGCAGTTCTTACTTTTCCAACAACGCAAATTTACCGGGTTTGCCGTTCCATTCGTCGGCGTCTGGTAGAGAGTCTTTCACTTCCGTAATGATAGGCCATTGTTTGGCCAGTTCCGCGTTCAGCGCTGCGAAGTGTTCTTGGCCTTCCGGCAATTCGTCTTCCGCGTGGATGGCGTTGGCTGGGCACTCGGGTTCACAGAGGGTGCAATCGATACATTCGTCGGGATCGATAACCAGAAAATTGGGACCTTCATGAAAGCAATCGACGGGGCATACGTCAACGCAGTCGGTAAATTTGCATTTGATGCAGTTTTCGGTGATTACAAAAGCCATATTGTTCTTCCAAGGTTAGGTAAATGAACAAGCTGCCGTGCATGGCGGAAGCTTTATGGTTAAAAATGCACCTGCCGCTTAACGCGGCAGGTGGCTGATCGGCAATATTAAGCAGAATAAGGGCCGACAAGATCAGCCCGTATAATGCTTATTTGTCTTTGTTACGTTCCTTAACTTCCTTGATCACCTCTTCCGCGACATTGCGTGGGCAAGCGGTGTAATGCGAGAACTCCATGGAGAACTGGCCGCGACCGGAAGTCATGGTGCGCAAATCGCCAATGTAACCGAACATGTCGCTCAGCGGCACGTCGGCTTTAATACGCACACCGGTAACACCGGCATCTTGCGATTTGATCATGCCGCGGCGACGGTTCAAGTCACCGATTACGTCACCGACATGCGCATCCGGTGTGAATACGTCCACTTTCATGATCGGCTCCAGCAATTGCGGACTACCTTTTGGGATCGATTGACGGTACGCGGCACGGGCAGCGATTTCGAAAGCGATGGATGAGGAGTCGACCGCGTGGAAAGCACCGTCGGTCAGAATGACTTTGAAGTCCAAGCAAGGGAAGCCTGCCAACACACCTTTGTCGATACTGGCTTTAAAGCCTTTTTCGACAGCAGGCCAGTATTCGCGAGGTACGTTACCGCCGGTCACTTGTGATTCGAATACGAAACCGCTGCCTGCTTCGCCTGGCTCGATGACGTAATCGATTTTCGCGTATTGACCGGAACCGCCCGATTGTTTTTTGTGGGTGTAGCTGTCTTCGATGCGTTGGGTAATGGTTTCGCGGTAAGCCACCTGTGGTTTACCCACGTTGACGTCTACACCGTGGGTACGGCGCAAGATGTCGACTTTAATGTCAAGATGCAGCTCACCCATACCTTTGATGATGGTTTCGCCGGATTCTTGGTCGGTTTCAACGCGGAAAGAGGGATCTTCTTGCACCATTTTGCCCAGCGCAATACCCATTTTTTCGTTACTGCCTTTGTCTTTCGGTGCAATCGCAATGGAGATAACGGGATCCGGGAATACCATCGGCTCCAATGTGGCCGGTTTGTCGGGGTCGCACAGGGTGTGGCCGGTTTGCACGTTTTTCAAACCGATCAACGCGACGATGTCGCCGGCTTGTGCGGTTTCGATCTCGTTACGGTCGTTGGCGTGCATTTCCACCATCCGGCCCACACGTTCGGTTTTGCCGGTGTAGGTGTTCAATACGGAGTCGCCTTTTTTCAGCTTGCCGGAATAAACACGGACGAAGTTCAGGGCGCCGAAACGGTCGTCCATGATTTTGAAAACCAGCGCGCGGAACGGACGTTCTGGATCGACAATCGCGTGTTCGCCGGTTGGTACGCCTTCGATATCGGTTTCAGGCTGCGGGTTAACTTCGGTAGGATTCGGCAGATATTCGATAACACCGTCCAGTACCAATTGCACGCCTTTGTTTTTGAACGAAGAACCGCAATAGGTCGGGAAGAAATCCATCGCGATGGTACCTTTACGGATGCAGCGTTTGATTTCTTCGATGGTGGGTTCTTCGCCTTCCAGATATTTTTCCATGATGTCGTCATCTTGGTCGGCGACTGAATCGATCAGTTTCGCGCGCCATTCTTCGACTTGTTCCACCATGTTGGCGGGCACATCTTGGATTTCGTATTTCATTGGATCGCCGGAGTTATCCCAGACCCAGGCTTTGCGAGTCAACAGGTCGACCACGCCGACGAAATTGTCTTCTTCGCCGATAGGCAAGGTCATGACGACCGGTTTTGCACCGAGTACGTCTTCGACTTGCTTGACGACGCGGTAGAAATCCGCGCCCAATCTGTCCAGCTTGTTGACGTAAATGATACGAGAAACTTTGGAGTCGTTCGCATAGCGCCAGTTGGTTTCGGATTGCGGTTCAACGCCGCCGGAACCGCAGAATACGCCGATGCCGCCGTCCAATACTTTCAAGGAACGATAAACTTCGATAGTAAAGTCAACGTGGCCCGGGGTGTCGATGATGTTGAAGCGGTGTGGCTCAAATTGCTTGGTGCTGCCCGCCCAAGAACAGGTAGTGGCCGCTGACTGAATGGTGATACCGCGCTCGGCTTCCTGAGCCATGAAGTCCATGGTTGATTCGCCTTCGTGAACTTCACCGATTTTGTGGATTTTTCCGGTCAGCTTCAAAATCCGCTCGGTTGTCGTGGTTTTACCGGCATCGACGTGAGCGAAGATGCCGATGTTTCTGTAAAGCGATAGATCAGTCATGGTTATACTCTAAAAATGGACATAAAAACTTTTAAACCCCAGCACCATTGCCACGGTTGGTTGTGGATCACATAGCTGCTAGTCTAGCGAAGTATGCGGCCGGTCTTCGCTTTGCAAGGTCTGAGGCGAAATTCACACGGCTTCTTCAAAGACAGGGTCAATGAAAATCTTCACATTCTAACCGAAAAATAACAAAAAGCAGAATGTCAATTGTGTGAATTAGCTAAGAAGGCTATTAGAACGGATTTGCAGCTCCCGGAGTTGCATCAATACATAAAGCGACTGCAGGCAAGGACAGTCTAAACCTTGCCGCTGGGCGGCGCGCACCGCGTTGCCGAGAATGGCTTCGGTTTCCATGGTCTGTCCGCGTTCGAAGTCCAGCAGCATGCTGGTTTTATAGGGTGGCATATCACAGGTCAGAGCAATGTGTTTTTCGACAATATCGGTCGGGAGCGGATGGCCGCAAGCCGCGGCAATACTGCAGACTTCCTGCATAACGCGGCGCACAAAATTTTCCTGATTCTGCAATATCGCCTGAGTTGCCAATCCGCCGGACAGTACCGATAGCGGATTAAACGGCGCATTCCACACGCATTTTTGCCAGCGGCTGGCGACAATATCTTCACTAATCGCGCATTCGATGCCGGCTTGTAGGAACAAATCGCGCAAATGCGATGTTTTAGGTTCGTGGCTATCTGACAGATTACCCAGAATCAACTTGCCGTAAGCCAAGTGGCTAATCTCGCCGGGAGCCAGCCGGTTACAGCAAATAAATGCCAAGCCGCTGATTAACAGATTGTCCGGGAAAGCTTGTTGCAGCTCCTGTTCAATCTCGACACCGTTTTGGATCAGCACAATGGTGGTTTGCCGAGCGACTGCATCGCGAATCAACGCAACTCGATCAATGTCCGGGGTTACCTTGCTGCATAAAATCAGGTAATCGGCTTGACCATCGTAGTTCGCGGCATCGCGCAATACCTGGCTAGGCATGAATTGCCAAGTGCCCAGAGCATGGCTTTCGATACGATACCCATGCTGTCTGATGACATCATAATCGGAGCGGCACACCACTGAGACTTCCGCGCCAGCCTTAGCCAGCAGGCCACCGTAAAAGCCGCCGATGGCACCGGCACCCACGATCAATACCTTGGCGCTCATGTTTCCTCAGCCAGAATCTGCTTTAAAAACGGAATGGTTAATTTGCGTTGCGCGGCCAAGGTGGCGCGGTCGATTTTTTCCAGGAGCAGCCATAGCGCTGCTAAATCGTGAACATAATGATTCAACAAAAATCGCCCCACTGCCGGCGGAATGTCGAAGCCCAAAAAATGGGCTTTATAAGTCAGTGCCTCGATTAACTGATCGTCGCGCAAAGGCTGGATTTTTAAGGTCAGTCCCCAAGCCATCCGGGTTTTCAGGTCGGGTAAGTCAAAGCCCAAAAACTTTGGTGGGCAATCGGCAGCCAGCAGCAATTTATGATTGTTCTGCCGATGCGTATTATAAAAAGCAAACAGCGCGTGTTCCCAGTCGAGGTGGCCGGCCAGCGCTTGCATATTGTCGAAACAGACCAATTCCAGATCTTCCAGGCCGTCCAACAAGGTCGGTGCCGGCAAATGGTCGATGTCAAAAGCCAGATAGAACGGGTCTTTACCCGCCAGTTTGGCTTGCTGGCAACAGGCCTGCAACAAGTGGCTTTTCCCGCTGCCGGCATCGCCCCAGATAAAAATTTGCTGTTCCTGGCCGTTCTCTGCCAGGGCCTTTAATTGCGTGACGATTTCGGCGTTATTGCCGGGAAAAAAACTGGCAAAGGTCTGATCGTTCTGAAACTCGAATTGTAACGGGACTTGCATGCCGCCGGTGCTCAGGCTTTTTCCGCTTTGTAGACATACAGGCCGGCGCCGAAGCACAGCAGCAGGCTGAACAACACTTCCAGCAGCGCATAAGGCCGTTCTATTTGATTGACATAGGCTTCAGCGGCGCCATGCGCGAAATACGGTAGGCTCAAATAACACATCCAGGTGCAGCTTTTCAGGTTGCGGTTTAATAAGCCTTTAAACGGCAGCAATAGCGGTCCGGCCGAGATTAACAACAGCAATGCAGTGGGCAACTTGTTCGATGGTGACAATAGCGTATGCCAAGCCATCATTAACAAAAACAGGCCGAAGAAGCCCATCAAGGCCGCGTAATAGTAATAGATTCGTTGCATGAGAGCGGCAAATGGCCAGAGTGATAGAGTTAAGCTGATCTATTATCACAAAGTCTCTGCAATAATGCAGTGTCGCTCGTTTTTTAACCCACAAAGGAGATAGACATGATTCGAAAACTTTGCTCCATAACCGCTGCCGGCCTGTTGAGTTTTAGCGTGTTGGCCGCCGATAGCTATACCATCGATAGCCATCACACCTTCCCCAGCTTTGAAATCAGCCATTTGGGTTTTTCCACGCAACGCGGCCGTTTTAACGAAACCAGCGGCAAAGTGACGCTGGATACCGCAGCGGGTAAAGGCAGCATAGACATCAGCGTCAACACCGCGTCTATTAGTACCGGTTTGAAGGAGTTGGAAGAGCATTTGCGTGGCAAGGAGTTTTTCGATAGCGGGCAATATCCGCTGATGACCTTCAAATCTGACAAGCTCAGTTTTCAAGGCGAAAAATTGGTCGGTGCGGATGGCATTTTGACCTTGCACGGCATCAGCAAGCCGGTGCATTTGGACGTTGAGCACTTTTACTGCGGGATGAATGTCATCAGATTAAAGTACACCTGTGGCGCCGATGCGGTCGGCACGATAAAACGCTCGGAGTTTGGTATCGACAAATATGTGCCGGCAGTGGGCGATGAGGTCAAGGTGCTCATCCAGGTTGAAGCTGTTAAGGATTAAGTTGCCCAGCGTTTTGCTCAATGCCGAACCAATCTTTACCTTGCGCCGAAATCGGGTGTTACACAATGCTTTTAATGCTTAGCCGGAGACGGGGATGGAAATAAGCTTAGCCAATGCGGCCGACATCCCGGCGCTTTGTCTGCTACTAGGCGAATTATTCAGTCAAGAAGCCGAGTTCCAGCCCGATTATGCGGCTCAGCATCGGGGCTTGGCGCGCATCATTGCCGACCCAAACATCGGTCATATTCTGGTGGCGCGGCATGAATGCCAAATTGTCGGTATGGTGAATCTGCTTTACACCGTCTCAACCGCGCTGGGCGAACGGGTGGCCTGGCTGGAAGATATGGTCGTGTCAAGCGAGGTTCGCGGCCTAGGTCTTGGTAGCCGGTTGTTGGAACACGCGGTCGCATTTGCCCGCCAAAATGGCTGTCGCCGGCTCAGCTTGTTGACCGACGCCGATAATCTGCATGCTCAGCGCTTTTACCAGCGACAAGGTTTCAGCGCGTCTCAAATGTTGCCGATGCGCTTGGT
The DNA here is from genome assembly GCF_059331595.1 of Methylomonas sp. PHL2-19. Classification (NCBI taxonomy): domain Bacteria; kingdom Pseudomonadati; phylum Pseudomonadota; class Gammaproteobacteria; order Methylococcales; family Methylococcaceae; genus Methylomonas; species Methylomonas sp. PHL2-19. The sequence continues at coordinate 405,455 of NZ_CP196839.1, read as the reverse complement.
TTTTTGAATAACAGTGCCGCATTGCGCAAAAATGGCCCGCTTTTGTGGTCGGGGGCAACGTGCGGATGGGTAATGATGTTTATCCCTGGGTTGCAGAAAACCGGCTGGCGACGATGTTTTTTTCCATGTCGCCGGTGATCATCAAGGAAGTGCAGCCGGTCCTGCTTAACAAATAGCCCCATTTGTCGCCCATTACTAACCCCGCCCTCAGCCCAAACGATTTGGGGCGGTGGATGCGCGGAGTTTTTCGTCCATCCTTATCCTTAGCGGCTTTTAGAACTCATATTTCAACGAACCCAATACGCTGATGGGTGAACCTGGAATGCTGGTGTGGCGTCCACCCGACGTATTTGCGTAATAGTCCTTATCCAAAACATTATTGATGTTCAACTGCAAAGTAAGCTTGTGTTGACCAATGCGAGGGCTATACGCCGCCATCGCATCCACACGAGCGTAGCCGGGCAACGAGCAGGTATTGGCGGTGTCGCATGGCCGGCTACCGACGGCAACAGCACCTAAGCCCGCTTTAAAAGTATCGGTAAACTGCCAGGTACCCCACAGGCTGCCCTGGTGCTCGGGTACATTCTCCAAGCGATTGCCTTTTAGTCCGCTGAAGCTTTGCACATAATTAACCTGGGTATAGGCATACGTCCCCAACAAATGCAGTTGCTCGGTAATTTGCCCAGCCAGATCCAACTCAATACCTTTACTGCGGATTTTGCCGGCCAGAATCTGGTAGTCAGGATTGGCTTCGTTAGGATCGTCGGTTAGCAGATTGCTCTTGGTTAAATGAAAAAACGCCAGGGTCGATGAAAAGCGCTTGTCCTGTGACTCCGTTTTAAGGCCGATTTCATATTGCTTACCAATCTGCGGCTCAAAACTGGTGCCGCCGACGCTCACGCCATTGTTGCCGCTGAAAGATTTCGTGTAACTACCGTAAACCGACAGCCAATCCTGGACTTGGTAAAGAATACCTGCTCTCGGGCTAAAAGCGTTGTCTTCCCGCTCTATCCGTCCGGCTTTGGCCGCATCCAGGGACGCAGTCGAGGCAATGGCTCCCGTGGTGACGTTGTCGTAGCGACCGCCCAACAAAATGTGCAGCTTATCAAATAGCGTTATCTGGTCCTGGGCGTATGCGCCCACCCACGATTCCTCGCGATAAAAGAATCTGTTGTAGGTCGACAAAGCGGCAAAGTTTACTTGCCCATAAACCGGATTGTATATATCGATAGAAGCTGCTGAACCGTTTGCGGACGGGGCCTCGGTCGTGGCATGGAAGCCGTCGACACCGACCAACAGGTTGTGCTTGCTGCCCAATATTTCGAATTTGCCGTTCAAATCTATATTGCCGGAATGCGTCCTTACATCTTGTACGCCCACCGAGGCCGAACGATTCAGAATGCGGTTGTTAGCCTGTAAGCCACCGTTGAAAATGGCCGGACCGCTTAGCGACCAATCTTTAAACAGATAACGCTGGGTAATTTTCCAATCGTCGTTAAAGTGGTAAGTCCAGTCGTAGCCCACCAGTGTACTTTCCACGGTTTGGCGCTGAAAGCCATCTTTTAGGCTGCGGTCGAAGGGAATGGCTGCCGGGCGGTTGCCAATCGCGGGAATGCCGAAATCCGCGTTAAAGTTGTCATGCTTGTATTCAAGCTCGAGATTAGTTTCGAACTTTTCATTCGGCCGCCAGGTAACGACCGGTGCCACAAACACGCGCTCGTTGCCGACAAAATCCCGGAACGACTGATTGTCCGTGTAAGAGCCATTGAATCGATAAAGCAGCGTCTTGTCGTCATTAATTGGTCCGGTGGCATCGACCAAGGTGCGATATTGATCGTAAGAGCCGAACTGTTGTTGCAGAGAATAGTAAGCAGTATCCAGCGGTTTCTTGGTCACATAATTCACCAAGCCGCCGGGCTCAATACGGCCGTAAAGCACTGCGGCCGGGCCTTTTAATATCTCCACCTGCTCGATATTGGCAATATCGTAAATGTCTTGGCGATTGAACAAGCCATTGCGGTAGGCATCGCCAAAACCGGAACCGGCAAGGCCGCGAATGATGAAGTTGTCGTACAAAAAGCCGCCGCCCGTGCGGCCCAATACGCCGCTGACATGGCCGTTTACTGCGTCGGGCAAGGTCATGGACTGTTTGTCCGCCAGCACGGCTTTAGGCACTACCTGAATCGAAACCGGCGTCTGCATGATCGGGGTATCGGTCTTGGTGGCCGTCGTGGCATTGGGTCGATTGTAATCCGGGTTGTAGGGATCGGTGGCGTCATATACGGTCTGACCGACGACATTGACCGGTGGTAGTGTCGTCGAGTCTTGGGCGGCCGCTTTGACCGACACCGAGCCGTCGGCGGCAATCGCAAAACTCAGGCCGCTGGCGGATAACAGCCGGCTGAGCGCCTCGTTCAGCGTCATGGTGCCTTTTAGCGCCGGCCCGTTACGGCCGGCAACGCTGTCGTGCGCGTAAAAAATTTGTACGCCGGATTGCGCCGCCAGTTTTGGCAGCGCCGCCGCCAGTTCCTGGGCCGGGATGTCAAAGCTGTAGGTGGTTTCGGTTGCCCGCACTTCGCAGGCTGAGGCCAACAAGGCGCCGAACAATAGCGGTTGTGTTAAAAACTTCATCCATCTTCTCCTTTTGCGTGGGTTTCCAGAATGAAACGTACCAAGCCGAAAAAGACGCCAAAAATTATTGGAGGGGAAGACGCGCTGTGCGGTCTTGGCGGCCTCAGCGTCCGGCTAATATCACCTGTCCCGGCGAAGGTCGCTGAATATTGACCGGCAGCGTCATCGCGATCACATTTAGCGCGCCATCAAGGTTACCGATATGGAAGGTGCCACTGACTTTTAGTTTGGCCAGGTTTGGGTCGGCCAAGCTCAGGCGGGTGTCATGAAAGCGTTCCAGCTCGCTTAATACCTCATCCAACCGCCGGTTTTCGAACACCAGTTGACCGCGCAGCCAGGCTGTGATGGTGGCCGGTTTGTCCTGGCTTTCCAGAAAGTCGCCGCGCTGATCGTAAGCGAGTACTTGATTGGCGCTGATTTCCCGGCTGCCGGTCGTCACAATCTTTACCGCGCCTTCCAGTACTGCGACAGCGACCTGCCGGTTTTGCAAGCGCACGTCGAACTCGGTGCCAATATCAACGATACTGCCATGGCCGGCCTGCACCTCAAACGGCTGTTGCGGGTTGTGGGCCACACTAAAAAATGCCTCGCCCTTGATCAATTCAACCGAGCGCCGCCAACGGTTGACCCGTAGAGTCAGCTCGGTATCGCCGCTCAGTTCCAAACGCGAGCCGTCGGCCAGATTTACGGTTTGGCGGCTGCCGCGCTCGGTTGCATAGTGGCGAGGGTAGCCGTACCAGCCGTACTCGGAAAAAGTGGCGATGCTCAAGCCCAATAGCAGCGAAGCGGCTAACGCCAGCTTGCTAAGGCGGCGCGTTCGCTTGTGGGGAGCCAGGTAGCTCAGCGCTTGCCGACGCACCGGAAAGTCCCGGCCCTTATAGCGATCCAGTCTGTTCCAACGGCTGGCCAACTGCTGATAAATGCGTCGCCGGTCTTCGCCTAGCGCCAGCCAATCTGCGAAGGCCTGGCGATCTGCGGGTGTGCAGGCAGCCGAATCCAGCCGCAGAATCCACTCTATGGCTTGTTGCTGCAAAACGGTTGAGGTCTCGATGTTGGGCATGTTAAACAGAGGACATTAGGTTGCGCTTGGCGAGCATTATCACGTAGCCGCCCAACATTTAAAATCCGGCAAATGAAGCGGTGAGAAAAACCGCTGCGCCGCCCATGAGCTCAGTCATCCAACGAAGCAAAACGCAGCAGAACGTGTTGCGCGGCGATCCCGAGCAAGCGCACGGAATTACGTTCGGAAACGCCCAGTCGCCGGCCAATTTCCTTGTGTGACAATCCTTCCAGCCGGTAAAGCACGAAAACGTTGCGGGTTGCCTCCGGCAATTCCTGCAAAATGCTGTTTAAGGCATGCAACTCCTGTTGCGAGGCTAATTTATCTTCCGGTAATGGCTCGGGAGTCGGTATGTCATGCAATGCCTGATCGTCGCCGTTGTTTTCGGCATGAAAACGGTCGCGGACGTTTTGCCGGCGATGTTGATCGACGCTGAGATTGGCGATCGTTCGATATAGAAAGGCCCTGGCATTATCGATTGATTCCGGTTCGGGGTGCTGCATCAGCCGCAAATAAGCTTCCTGTACCAAATCCTCGGCAAACTCATTGCCGCTACGCAGGCCGGCAAACACCCGGAGTTCCTGGCTATGCCGCTGAAATAGCCGATCAAACAGCGATGGTTTGGATTTTGGCACTAACAAGACTCGGTGACGAAAAAGATAACGGTTAGGCAAACTACCAAGCAGGGCTGGACTTAACGGCATGGCAGCCGGACCAATTCCGGTTTGGAGGGGTTGATCTAACGGAATACCTCGCAAAAAACATTCCATCCGGCCGAATTCAAATCGATAGACAGGTTTTGGCTGCAATTAAACCGTTTGCAAACAGTTGCTTGAGTTACCCGTAACGGTGGTTGCTTGTGTTTGGGCGGCGGGAGTTTTTGTGGAACCGGGTGCGTTAGATCACGCAAAATGGCTTTTAGATACGCCAAATCACACAGGTTTTTTCCGCATTATCAATTTCAGGGGCAATTGCCGAGCGCGGCATGCTCAAACCTGAGCAATCCTGCTGCCGTTAGTCGAGAATTCCCCCTTGTATTCCCAGGCTAGGTCCCTAACAATATCTTCAAGCAACGCAAGCATAGTTGGGAGCGAGTCATGGCGTTACAGCAAGAGCAAGACAGTTTTTATCTGAGCGAAGAGGAGTATCTGGCCACGGAGATCCATTCCGACGTTAAGCGCGAATATATCGACGGCCGGATTTATGCGATGGCCGGGGCCGGCTATAACCACAACTGTATCTCGGCCAATATTTTGGGCGAGTTCCGAAACCATTTGAAAGGCACGCCCTGTGCAACGTTCATGGCCGACATTAAAGTGCGGATGGGTAAGGATTACGTTTATCCCGATGTACTGGTGGATTGCAGCAAAATGGCCGGCGACGATGTTTTTTCCACTTCGCCGGTCATCATCGTGGAAGTACTGTCGCGCTCGACCCGCAAAACCGACACCACCACCAAACTGCTGCGCTACATCAATTTGCCGTCCTTGCAGGAGTATGTGTTGATAGAACAGGACATCGTTTCGGTGCAGGTGTTGCGCCGGAACAAGCACTGGCTGTCGGAATATTATTTTTTGGGCGATGCGGTCACTTTCGAATCCATCGGTTTGACCTTAAACGTGGAAGATATTTACGACCGGGTCGATAACCGCGATATGAATGAATTCAGGCAAGATAAGCTTTGATCCGTCGTCGGCGTGAAAACGATGAAACCTAGGCCGGGTTCGCTCGATAGAGCGTAACCCGGCCTACGTGACTAAAACTCCACCTTAACCGAGCCCAAGAAAGTCCGTGGTGCACCGGGCATGGTTTGGTAAATAAAATTACCGTAACCGTTGCTGGATGCGATGTATTCCTTATTCAAAAGATTTTCTATGTTGAATTGCCAGGTTATACGGGAAGGTCCGGCTTTGTGCTGGTATTTCAACATCGTATCGACGCGGGTATAGCCGGGTATTTCGAAGCTGTTATCGACATCCCCCGAGCGCTTGTCGACCACGTATACACCGGCGCCGGCGCTGAAGCCCTGTGCTCCCAGACCGGAAAAATCATAGGTGGACCATAAACTGGCGGTATTTCTGGGGATATTCTCCAGGCGATTGCCGGCTTTGCCCACGCCGCTGAACGGCGACTCGTTGCCGCTGGTGACAACTGCGCCGATGTAGGTATAAGTGCCAATGATGTTCCAGTAATCGGTCAACTGCCCTTGCAAGTCGAACTCGATGCCTCGACTGCGTGCCGCGCCGATTGTGGCGTAAAAGCTGTTGTTAGGGGCCGGCAGTTGCGATTTGATATTGCTTTTGGTCAATTCGAAGAACGCCAGATTGGCGCGCAATTGTCCATCCAACCATTCGCCTTTCAAGCCAAACTCCATTTCCTTGGATTTTTCCGGGGCAAAGGCCGAACCGTCGATAGGCCGTCCGGCATTAAAGGTATTAAAGCCGTTGACGTAATTGACGTAAGCACCCAGCCACGGCACGGGTTGGTACAACAAACCTATGCGCGGACTAAAGTTGTCGTCGTCGGTGTGATTGGTGGAAACGCCTTGCGCATCGTAATTGCTGTGCATGGCATTATCGAAGCGTCCGCCCAGCAATAAATGCCATTGATTCCACAACGAGATTTGGTCCTGAATGTAAATGCCGTACCACTCATTGACGGTATCGTTCTGTCCTCCTAGCGGCAGGTCCAGCAACTCGGTATATCCGTATTGCGGGTTGAAGATATTGATATTGGGAGCGGTCGCATAAGCGCTAAACAGATTTCTGTTCTTGGAATGATAGTAATCAGCACCCAGCAAAACAGCATGTTTCAACGCTCCCGTCTCGAAGTGACCGGTGATGTCCACGGTGCCATAGTGATTTTGAAAATCGTCGCTGGTCTTGATAAACCCTCTAGCCAAATTTCCCAAAAGATCGGCGTTTTCATTCGAAGAAGTCTGTGCGGTTAAAAATGTTTGGTTATGGGTTGAATATTTTGCCCGTACTTTCCAGTCTTGATTAAACTCGTGGGTCAGGGTTAAGCCGCCGGTATAGGCTTCTTTGTCGGCAAAATCCGTTGGTTCGTTGCCGGAAAAGTGAAATGGAATTTTGCCGGGAATCGCTCCCGACTGCTGCAAGCTGTATGGGATTCCGGAATCGGCGACGTCTTTAATGTTCTGATACATAAAATCCAGATCTAGCCGGGTATGATCGGTAATGTTCCAGCTTAGGCTGGGCGCTACAAAGTCGCGGGTGACCGGATGGTTATCCCTAAACGTCGCGCTGTCCAAATGCTCGTAATTCAGACGATAGGCCAATGCACCGTCTGCGGTGATTTTATTGGTGGCATCCAGCAGGGTGCGGTAAGTATCGAAGGAACCAAATTGCTGTTGAAGCGAATAATAAGCATCGGTACGGGGCCGTTTGGTGACGATATTGACCAGACCGCCCGGTTGGGCGCGGCCGTACAACATGGCCGAAGGCCCTTTAAGCACCTCAATGCGTTCGGCGTTAGCCAGTGAAATAGGCGTGTTGGGAGTTAAAACGCCGTCACGATAAATATTATTGGTGTTGGCGAAACCGCGAATATAGAGATTTTCGTCTTTGTCGTTGCCGAAGCCCCAGCCTTTCGCAACGCCGCTGACGTTTTTCAGGGCGTTTTCCAGACCGATGGCTTGCTGGTCGTCGATGACGGCTTTGGGTAGCACTTGTACGGAAATCGGGGTATCGAACAGCGGCGTATCGGTTTTGGTCCCGGTCACGGCGTTGGAGACTGAGTAATCCTTGTTGTAAGGATCGCTCGGGTCACTCGTGCCTTTGACTAACACAGCGCCTAACGTTGTCGCATCGCTGCCGGAGGATGCTGGTTTCAACGTCACAGTACCATCTGCGCCAATACTATAAGTCAAGCCGCTGCCGTTTATTAACTGACGGACCGCTTCCTCGACGCTAAATTCGCCTCGCAGCGCCGGGCTGGTCTTGCCGGCGGCGGATTGTTCGGCATACAGCATCGCTCTGCCGGATTGATTTGCCAGTTGTTGAAGCGCGGAGGCCAAACTTTGGGCGGGAATATCGAAATGGCGTTTGTCGTCCTCGGCGTAGGCTTGCGCCGAGATCAGCGCGATTGCGGTCGCCAGGCGTTTTATCGTCAATGTCATGCTCCATGTCTCCATTGGTTAAGGGGTCATGGGCATAGACGCAGTCGATCAAAAAAGCCGCCAGCAAAACGATAGTTTATTTTGTGACGACCGGCGTTAAGGGCGAATGATTGAGTCGGCCTTAGGTATGGCAGCTATTCCCGTTTGGGCTAGGCGCTTTGGCTGTGCTCGGGGCTGGTGTTGTCAACGCCCGTTGGGTCACGTCTTAAACGGGTATGTAGCCAAGCTGCATAAAGGCGAACAGTTTTCAAACCCCGAGTCAATCATTCGCCCTGCGCGATGATGCCGCTTCCAGCACGATTTCGCGCTCGCCGACATGTTTGACTTTGACCGGCAATAACATGGCAACCGCGTTCAGCATATTGTCCAGTTGCTCGGTGCGGAAGCTGCCGTTGACGCGCAGTTCGGCCAGTTTAGGATCGGGCAGGCGGATTTGTACGTCGTGATAACGGCCGATTTCCGCCAGCGCTTCGCCAAGAGGCCGGCCGCGAAAAATCAGCTGGCCCTGCCGCCAGGCGGTTACGGTGGCGATGTCGGATTGCAAGGCTTCGACGAAGCGCTGGTCATGGCTATACGCCAACTGCTGACCGGCGTGCAATTCGCGGCTGCTGCCTTGGCCGGTCATTTCCACCAAACCGTCCTGCACAGCGACGCTGACCCGGTCGGATTGTTTGTAGACATCGAATGCCGTACCGATGTCGCGCACGCTGACATTGCCAACATGCACGGTGAATGGCCTTTCGGCATCGTGAGTCACGTTAAAAAAAGCCTCGCCGCGCACCAGATCGACATGGCGCTGACGACGGTTGAAATGCACTCGCACCTCGGTGTCGGTGTTGAGTTCCAGGCTGGAGCCGTCTGCTAGCGTCACGGTCTGTCTTTGGCCCTTGCCGGTGCCATAGCTATGGGGGAATCCGTACCAACCTTGCGGCGAGAATAACGCCAGGCCGACGCCCAGCAAGACAATCGCGGCAGCGCTATAGCTTGCCCAACGCAGCCAAACCGGCTTGCGAGTAGGCGGCCGGTAACGCAAGGCCTGGTTGCGCGCCAGGAAGGCCTGTTGTTTGAAGGGTTCCATCCAGGCCCATTGCGCTTCAACCTGTTGGTAAGCCTGCCCATGCAGTGGATCGGCTGCCAGCCAATCAGCAAATTCCTGGCGGATTTGCGGGTTGCCGGGCGCATCGCGCAGACGCAGCAACCAGCTTATCGCTTGCTCGCGGGTCGCTTGGCTGCAAGATTGAATGCTGGTCACGCTGGTCTTCTGTTCAATTGAGTGGGGCAGCAGTTTACCGGACATAGGCATAGACGGGCTAGACGGCAATTACCGCCAAGCGTGCTCCGGTTCTTCGCTGAGCTTGGCGCTGATGTGCTGCATTGCCAGCATCACGTAACGCTCGGAGCAACGTACCGAAATGCCCAGGCGCTTGGCGATTTCGGCATGGGAACAGCCTTCTATGCGGTATAACACAAAGGCGTGGCGGCGCAATTCCGGCAGTTCGTCCAACCAGCTGGAGAATTTCTCCAATTGCTGATGAGTTTGCCAATAATGCTCGGGCGAAAGGCTTTGGTCGGCAACATGCTCGATGTCTGCGTCGGCTTCATCGAAGCGTGCGCGCGTTGCGCGGCGGCGATGCCGGTCAACCGTTAGATTGGCGGCGGTCTGAAATAAAAACGCCCGGGGGTTTTGAATGGTTTGCGGATCGGGATATTGCGATAAGCGCAGAAAAGTCTCCTGCACAATGTCGCTTACATCGGGCTCTCGCGGCCAACGGCCGCGTAAAAAGCTGCCGATTTCGTGCGCGTGTTGCAGAAACAGCGTGTGCAGAAATCCGGAAAGGTCTTTGGGCATTGGCGATTGTTTGCGGAGGGACAGCTGGCGCGAAACCAGCAATGTTCAGGCCATGACGCTGAAAACGATCTGAGGTAGCGGTTTGCGCCGACCGCTACGCTAGCTTGCGTCGGTGCTTGGTTATACCCACTGATTGAGCGCTGTGTGATATGCCGCAGTTTTTGAAAAAGTCGCGGCATATCACACGGCAAAATTTTTGCGGTTATTTTGGCCGGCTCTACGCTTTTGCCGCCAGCGGATCACGCCGGTGACGAATAGAACCGGACAGGCCAGACCGGTGATAAACACCAAAATCCGCCCGGTCATGCCGAAGGCCTGGCCGGAGTGCAAGGGCCATTGCCAGTGGGTGAAGATTTCACAGGCGGTAGCAGTCGGCAGGCTGGGGTCGTCCAGGTCCAGAATCTTGCCGCTGTAACGGTCGATCACCGTGCAGCGGCGCTGCAAAATGCTGCCTGGCGCATCGACGCCGTCCTGGCACACCGTATAGGTTTTAGTCGGTTCCGCAGCCCCATAAATCCAGTGCGGACGGCCTTGCGGATACTGCTTAAAGGCAATCGCCACCGCCTCGTCCATGCCGATGGCCGGTGCATTTGGATAAGGCGGTTTGGATTGAAACCCGTAGCGGTAAGTCACCGGCGAGAACAGTTCCAGCACCGGCACCACGTTATGCGGCAGCACCATGTAAATCCCTGAGAACAGCACCGGCACCATCACCAAGGCGGTGTAAAATCCGCTGGTTTTATGCAGATCGTAATTGAAGCGCACCTTGCCGGCCTTGGCTTTAAAGGTCAAGGCGTTGCGCCAATGTCCGGTCAACGGCCACCAGACGACCAGGCCGGTCAAGGTCGAAATAATTAATAACGCGGCGGACATACCGACTATCGGCTCGCTGAGTTCTCCCGGAATCAACAAGGCGAAATGCAATTCAAACATCAAGCCGATAAAAGTGCTGGGCAGCCAGTTGCTGGAGCGCCTCTTGAGTTGCTTACCCGAGATATTAGTCGTATACGGGTCAACGGCAACTTCCCAGTTTTCCAGCGAGCCGTCAGCACCAGCAACCGCGTACCGCAGTTTGAAGGCCGCGAATTCGTTGCGCGGATAAGTGGCGAAGGTATGCTTCGCGGCTGGCGGCATCGCCTGCTTGCCGGCTGCGAAAATTTCCGCCAAGGGTCGATATTCGGCATGCGCCAGTGGCTGCACCGTCAACATCTCGGGATGCAACCATTCGTCGATTTCGGCATGAAACACCAGGATGCTGCCGGTGATGCCGTAAATCGACAGGAGCAAACCCAGCGTCAGACCCAACCATAAATGAACGGTCAGCCAGCGTTGGCGGCGGGCTTTCAGGCGAGACAACTCTCGGTTTTGCGGCTTGGATTGGATAAGCGTGTCAGGTTGATAGAGATTACTGTTCATGATGGGAGTACGGTTATCGTCAATATTCGAAAAAGAAGCCAGGGAACCAGATACTGCTCTTGTCCGGATCAAGCGCTGGCTGCCTTTCTTGCATAAGACGTTTAGGCGTAGGAAATCCGCATCGTATCGACCGGGTTTGGCGGGAACTAAGTGCCATTCCCACCGTCATTTCGGGCCGGAGCGGTATGCCCCGGCACGTTTAGGCCTACTAATTGACAACCCGCCAGTGCTTAAAACCGGTATTCCACGCCACCGAATACCGAGCGGGTCGCGCCGGGATTGAACTGGTCCAAATCGGCACCATTCGCATTGCCTAGAACCCACACCGACGACGCATAATGCTCGTCGGTCAAATTTCGGCCATCGACGAACAACTTCCAATGTTTGCCGTCATCCCAACCCATGCGTGCGCCCAACAGCGCATAAGGTTTGGCGGCCAGGGTGTTGGCGAAGTCCGCATAATTGGAACTGACGATGCGGGCATTGGGGCCGATGTAAAAGCCGCTGGGATGCTGGTACAGCGCTTCGACGAAAGCATTGTGTTCGGGAATGCCGGGCAAGCGGTTATTGCGAAGCGCGGGGTCGCTGTCAAACGTAAAGTCATTCCAGGTGTAGTTGCCGCTGAGCCGTAAGTTATCGCCCGACGCCGCCAGATTTAGCGGTAAAGTGGTTTCCAAGCCGAGTTCGACACCACGATGCAAGGTCGTGCTATCGGCGTTGGTGGAGGAAAAGGCCGTTGGATTTCTGGGATTGGAAACAATCAAGTACTCGTTGTTAACCCAGGACTGATAAAAAGCCAAGTCCCATTTCAAGCGCTGGGCTTGCCCGCGCGTGCCAATTTCCACGGTGCTGGCAGTTTGCAGATTTCGTTTGGGTTGGAGATAAATGTTGGCAAGATCGGCCATTTTTGGCGGTTCAGCGCTACGGCTGACATTGCCGTAAATCTGTGCTTCGTCGGTGGCTTGCCAAGTAAAGCCCAGCTTGGGGTTAGCCGTGAAGAAATCTTGATTGGCTTGGTTGCTGGGTCTGGCGGCACTAGCCACATAACCTTCGTACCGTTCGTAATTCACATCGCGATAATTCAATTGAATGCCGGCAATCAAGGTAAACCTGTCGGTCAAACTCAATTGATCTTCCATAAACGCTTCGACATTCAGCCAGCGGTCACGCTCCGCCGTCAACAACGGCCCAAGCTGTCTGCCGACGATGCCGTAGTTTTTATCGTTGATAAATTGCCATTGGGTCAGACCGCCCCAAACTACCCGGTTATTTAAACCCAATAACTGGCCGTTGATCTCATGCCGCCAGTTAAAGCCGACATCCTGCCACTGGTCGTGATTGCCGCTATCGGTATAGTCGTAACGATAGTTATTGATCGAGTAATAAGTGCCGACATCGAGTCGATCGCCGCCATGCAATTTTACCGAATGCTTTAGATCGAAGCGGTAAGATGAAAAGCCGTTAGGTAAGGACCAATCGTTGGGGTTTTGCTGGGGATTTTGGTCGATTTGTCGCTTGCTCAGCGTTGCCGGCCACAAGAAATTATGGTTTTGCGCATCGAAATACAAACGGGTTTCGTGATTTTCGTTCCAGCGGTAGCCGACATTGCCATGGCCTAAAAACTGCTCTTGATGATTGTTTTCCCGGGTCGTATCGGTATTGACGTAGGAAAACGTGCCGAAAACATCCAATCCGTTTTCAAACGCTTTACCGCCGCTGAAATAAGGTCGGTAATAATCGTTGGTGCCGCCGACGATGCCGATTTTCAACCCATTGGCGGTATACCCGGTCGGCGTGATGTAGTTGATGGCGCCGCCCAAATTGCTGCCGCCGTATTCCAAGGCATTGGCACCGCGATAGACTTCGATATGCTCGATAGCATAAAGATTGAGCGCCTCGACATCGAACGTCCCGTTGGCGTGAGTAAACGGCATGCCGTTGCGCAGAAATTTTATTCCGCGAATCGGCGAAATATCGGAATTGCCGTCCGAACCGCGGATGGAGATGCGCGATCCACCGGTCGCGCCGGCACTAATGTCGCCCACATAAACGCCCGGCGCCGTCGCCAAGGCATCGCTGACCGACAAGGGCGCGCCTTCTTCGATCCGCTTGCCGTTGATCACCGACGTACCGCCCGCCACGCGATTCAGTTTGATTTGCGATTCTTGGAGCGATGGCGTAGTCAGGCTTGGGCTTTCGCTTGCTAAGGCTTTACCCGTCACCGTCATCGTCGGCAAGGTTGTCGTACCGGCGGCGGACTGCGGTTCCACCGCCGCCGCCTTTTCCAAGGTGACGGTATTGCCGTTGCTGAACCGGTACTGCAGCCCGGAGCCGCGCAGCAAGTTCCGCAGAGCCTGTTCCGGCGTATAACGGCCGATTAATTCCGGCGCGGTGATGCGCTCGGCAATGTCGCCTTCATACAGCACTTGCAAGCCGGTGAGTGCGGAAAACCGGATCAGCGCGGAGGACAGCGCTTGGGAGCGAATATCAAAGGTTTGCGCGGTTTGCTCGGCAGACAGGATAACAGTAGGCGTCAATAGGCCGGCAGCAAGTGCTACGTAGAGTGGGGCACGGCAAGTGTGTGCGGGGTATTTCATGCGTCTATCTCCTTTGTCGATGGCAGGTGTTACCGACAAAGACGACGCGGGTTCGGGCTTACCCTTAGTGCCGAGAAAAATATTTTTATATTCGTTGGCTAACGGCGCAAGGCGCGCCCATCTATTACGTCAATACAACAACACCCAATCGCCCGGCATCCGCAAGGCCTTGGCTTGCAGCGTGGTGGTCAGCGCGGCCAGCACAGCATCGGGGTCGGCGTTGTTGAAGACACCGTTGACCACCCGCTCGGCCAACCGCGGATTGACCGCGACAATCCGGCCGCTGCGATAGCGGTTAATTTCTTCCAATACTTGCGTCAAAGGTTGGCGGTGAAACACAGTTTGGCGTCGTCGCCAGGCCAATGCATCGTCGTTGTCGAGCCGAGCAACGGCTTGCAGCCGGCCTTGCCGGTATTCGGCTTGCTCGGCGGCGTGCACCAACGCCTTAGCACTATCGGCGTCAACTTCTACGGTGCCTTCGCTAACAACGACGCGCAACTCGTCGGCTTGTTTACGAACGCTGTAGGCGGTACCGACGGCGCGCGCGGTCGCCTGACCGCCGTCGACGACGAACGGCCGTTGCTTATTAGGCGCGACTTCGAAATAGGCTTCGCCGCGCAACAATTCGATCTCCCGCAAGTTGTCGCTGTAACGGACCGCCAGTGCCGTATCGGTGTTCAAAGTCAGCCGAGAGCCGTCTTCCAATTCGATACTGAGTTGCTGACCGGCTGCGGTATGGTAATCGCTGCGCCAGTTTTGCCAGTGCTCCGGTAAGCGCCAGCCGGCCACCAGCAACAACAGCCCCAGGCAGGCTGAAGCAAAACGCAGCAGGTTTCGGCCGCTCGCCGACGATTGTAAGCGCCCCACACCCAGCGCCCTTCCGGTGGAAAAAGTCTCGGTTTTAAATTGGGCGGCATCCGCTTGCAGGCGTTGTTGAACCCGCTCCGCCGGCTGTTGCAGCAGGCTCCATAGCTTGCGGGATTTATCGTAGGCTTCGGCGTGCCGAGGATCGGCGTGGTACCAAATTTCAAATTGGCGGCGCACATCGTCGCTGACGTCATCCGCTTGCAAGCGGGCAAACCAGGCGAGTGCCTGGTCCGAGAGCAAATCGGAAGACGCGGATTGGAGCTTATCGGACATGGTTGGGAGCACGAAGCGTTGAGCCGAGGCAGGCATGATGCCACGATTTTAGAACGGGGTTAAGTTGCATGATACGAACGCACGGCGCATCAAAGGAAATCGATGCGGTCTTTCAAATGCTTCAAGGCCTTGTACATATGGGCCTCCACGGTACGTATCGATATGCCCAGCTCGGCGGCGATTTCGGAATAACGCTTGCCTTCCACTCGGCACGACAAGAACACCTTGCGGCATTGCGGCGGCAGTTCGTAGATGAGTTTTTCGAACAATTCCATTTGTTGCTGCCCCTCCAGCATGCTGTCCGGTTGCGGTTGTCTGCAAACGAGGTCTTCCTCGACCAAGCCGCCGTCGCGTTGCTCGTGTCTGGCCCGGCTGCGCAAATGGTCCAGGGCCAGATTGTCGGCGATGCGGAACACAAACGCCCGCTGGTTGACGATCTCGCCGTCGGCGGAATAGCGGGCGATGCGCAGATAGGTTTCCTGAATCAAATCGGCCGCGGTTTCCGCGCAATTGACCTTATGCGTCAAAAATTGCTGGAGCTCCTTCTGATAGAGCAGAAAGCTGGCCAGTAAATCGGAATCGGTAATTGCATCCATGAACACATAGTCGGCAATGAAACGTCTTCCGCTGCAGCAACTTTTAAGCCACTAACCTGGGAAGTCAGTGTTGTACGGCGCTTGATCCGTCAGTCGGCGGGATTGATGCCAAAACCCTCGAAAGCGCGACGAGCAAAGTGCGGCATATCACGCACTTTTAAATTGCGCATCCTGCTTCTAAGCACGCCTTGCGGAGCGGCAAATTCAGGCACCTCGTGTCGGTCGAAAATATTGACCACTCGTTTCGGCACCTGATAACGGATCGGAATCAGCCCTTCCGTACTTGCTTGGTCCTGGATTTTTGCCGCCAGCGAATCACCCCGGTGACGAATAGCACCGGGCAGGCCAGTCCGGTGATAAACACCAAAATCCGCCCGGTCATGCCGAAGGCCTGGCCGGAATGCAGCGGCCATTGCCAATGGGTGAAGATTTCGCCGGCCGTGGCGGTCGGCAGGCTGGGATCGTCCAAGTCCAGAATCTTGCCGCTGTAACGGTCGATTACCGTGCAGCGGCGTTGCAAGATACTGTCGGGTGCATCGACGCCGTCCTGGCATACAGTGTAAGTCTGGCTGGGATTCGGCGCGCCGTAAATCCAGTGTGGCCGGCCTGTTGGGTATTGTTTCAATGCAATAGCCACGGCTTGATCCATGCCGATGGTCGGAGCATCCGGCGTAGATGGCGTGGAATGAAACCAGTAGCGGTAAGTCACCGGCGAAAACAATTCCAGCACCGGCACCACGTTATGCGGCAGCACCATGTAAACCCCGGAAAAAAGCACCGGAATCATCACCAACGCGGTGTAAAAGCCGCTGGTTTTATGCAGGTCGTAATTGAAGCGCACCTTGCCGGCACCGGCTTTAAATACCAGTGCTTGCCGCCATTTGCTGGTCAGCGGCCACCAGACGATTAGGCCGGTCAGCGTGGAGATGATCAATAATATGCCGGACAGGCCGACCACTACTGTGCTGATGTCTTTGGGCAACAATAAGGCATAGTGCAACTTGAACATTAGGCCGATGAAGGTGTTGGGCAACCAATCGCCGGATCGTTCCTGGAGCTGTTTACCGGTGACTTTCGCGGTGTAAGGATCAACGCCTACTTCCCAGCGTTCCACCGCACCGTTGGCATCCGCCACCGCGAAGCGCAGCTTGAAGCTCGCAAACTTGTTACGCGGATACGTGGCGAAGTTGTGTTTGGCTTGTGGTGGCATGGCAGCTTTGCCGGCCGCGAAAATTTCAGCCAGGGGCCGATACTCGGCATGTTCCGGCGGTTGTACCGTCAACATCTCGGGATGCAACGATTCGTCGATCTCGGGATAAAACACCAAGACGCTGCCGGTGATGCCGTAAATAGACAGTAACAAGCCAAGCGTCAGCCCCAACCAAAGATGCACGGTTAGCCAACGTTGGCGGCGGGCTTTGAGGCGGGCAAGCGAATGGTGCTCTGGTTCGCTGCGAACGATAAGGCCGGATTGAGGATTGGTTACATTCATCGCAGTAACAGATTTGAGTTGAGAATTTGAAGAGTCAGGGCTTTGTATCCAAGCTCACCAACCCTTGTTTTTATGTGTTTCATTTGGATAAGACGTTTCCCGGCCAAAATTCCTCACGCGCTACGAGTTAGACCGGCAAGGCGTTAATCGGAATTTCTCCAAGCCAAATACCTTTACCTTGAAACCAAGCCGATCATGGTTTGAACTGGCTCACCATGATCGGCTTGATAGGATTACCGAGCCATCCGGCGTCAGAACTCCACGCGGATCGAGCCCATGAAATTGCGCGGCGCGCCCGGCTGAGTCAAATAGCTGTTAAATGCCGATGTTTCGTAAATCGTCTTATCCAACAGATTATTGACGTTCAACTGCGCGGTCACTTTAGACTTGCCTATCTCCCAGGAATAGCCGAGCAAGGCATCGACTCTGACGTAGCCCGGCATTTGCCAATTATTCAAATTATTACCTTGGCGCTCGCCAACCAGATACGCGCCGGCGCCAACATTTAGGCCACGCAAAGCGGGATCTTGAAATGCGTATTTGGCCCAGAAGCTGCCCGAATTTGCCGGCACGTTCCATAGCTTGCGGCCTTGATTACCGCTGTTATCCTGTGTGATGACTGCATCGGTATAGGCGTAAGTCGCGATCAAGTTCAGGCCATCGGTAATCTGGCCCGATATGTCTACTTCGATACCACGGCTGCGGGCCTCGCCGGTTTGCACGGAAAACCGGGTATTTACCGGGTCCGGCGTCGCGATGTTTTGTTTGGTCAATTCGTAAAAGGCAACGGTGGTCATCAGCCGCTTATCGAACCATTCGGTTTTGAATCCAACCTCGTGCTGCTGCGCGGTTTCGGCATCCAGCGGTTTGCCGGTTGATGCCAACGCGCTGTTCGCCCCGCCCAGCGATTCCGTATAATTTCCGTACAGTGATAGCCAGGGCCAGGGTTGATAGACCACACCCACGCGCGGACTGAAAGCCTCGTTTTTAACTTCAGTCTCACTGTTTCTGGCAGCTGCGATGGAAGTCGAGGCTGCGCCGCTGCTGCGCGTTGCCCAATCGTAGCGCCCGCCACCCATGATATGCAGCTTGTCAAACAGGGTGATTTGATCCTGAAAGTAAGCGCCGTACCAATATTGTTCTAAGGTGCTGAAATTATTGAAACCCCGGCTGGCAGCGGATGGAACCTGTCCGTAGACCGGATTAAAAATATCAACCACCGGCCTATGGCTGGCGGGAGCGGGCGCACCAAAGAACCCCTGACCTTCAAAGTCTTCCCAAAAGTAATCGAATCCCGCCAATACCCGATGCTCGGTTCCAAATAGTTTGAATTTGCCGGTGAGATCGATACTGGTCGCGACGGTATCGGTAATGTCGATGGGCCTATCGGTCACATTTCTTACCGAGGTGCGATTATTCGCGGGATTGACCGGTCCTGGGAAAAATGAAGAATTGTTGATTTGGTAATCCAGCTTGTAGTAGTGAAAGCGATGCTGGATTTTCCAATCGTCGTTGAATTGGTGCGACCAATCAAACCCGATCAAAAACTTGTCGAATACCGATTTTTCATTATCCGAGCCAAAACCGTAGTAACGGCTGATCGGTACATTGGCCGGACGGTTGCCCTGTACCGGCAAGCCGGTATAACTGGTGCGGGTATCGTAGAGATACTCCAAATTCAAATTGATTTCGGTGCGGTCGCTGGGCTTCCATGTGAGGGACGGCGCGAAAAACACCCGTTCCTGATCCATTTTATCGATGAAAAATTCATTGTTTTGATAGGCCAAATTGACTCTGTAAAGCAAGGAACGGTCTTGGTTGATCGGTCCGGTTGCATCGGCTGTAGTACGGAACATATCGTACGAACCAAACTGCTGCTCCAATGCGTAATAAGGGGTATCCAACGGTTTTTTGGTAACAATGTTGATCAAGCCGCCCGGCTCGATCCGACCATACGCCGCCGCAGCCGGACCTTTCAGAACTTCCAAGCGTTCCAGATCGGCAACCTCTTGTACGGCACGCCGGATGCGCAGTCCGTTCCGATAAACCGTGGTGGTGCCATCGGTCTGAAAACCGCGTAACTGAAAGCCTTCGTACATCGGGTCGGTCGCCCAGTTTATGCCGCTGACATTTTTCAGCGCATCCTTGATTCGAATTGCCTGTTGGTCTTTCAATATCTGCTTAGGAATGACCTGTACCGACATCGGTAATTCCATGATCGGCGTATCGGTTTTCGTGGCGGCGCTGGCGTTGGGTAGGTGATAGTCCGAGTTATAGGGATCGTTAGGGTCCGACAGGGTTTTGCCCAGCACCGTCACACTCGGCAAAGTTGTCGTACCGGCTGCCGATTGCGGTTCGATTGGCTTTGCCGACTTTTCCAGCGTCACGGTGCCATCGGTCGCGGTTTGTGGTGTCAGACCGGTTCCGCTCAACAGTTTGTCCAGCGCCTGTTGCGCTGTAAAGCGGCCTTGTACGGCGTTGCCGCGCAGGTTGCCGGCCAATTGAGAGCTGAAGAACACCTTGATGCCGCTGGTTTCGGAAAATTGCAGCAAGGCATCCGCCAACGGTGCGGCCGGGATGGCAAACTCGATGGCAGTTTCCGCCGCACACCAGGGGCTGGCGCTCATCGCGACGGCAAAAACGGTTAAACAGAACGGGTTAAAGGGCGGTATTGTGCGCTGACTCATTGGGCATCCTGGCTTGTGATTGTGATGACGGCGGTTGGCGAGGGAAGGTGTTCCGTCGGCGTATCCGCAGGGGTTCCAAAGCAAAGACGAAGGGAGGGATGGGTTTTATAACCTGGCTGAGAAAATATTTTTGGCCGAGGGCGCAGCGCAATGCCCTCAGCGACCGGATGGGGCCTAGGCTCGGCGCCACGCCGCTCCGTAAAAGCTATGAAATTCACCCGGTCAATAATCCCGTGTAGGCAGTACTGGCGAATTTATCCAGGGCTTATTGGCAGGGGCTAAAAATTATTAATCCGGCCCAAAAATGCCGTTCACCTTTATGCCCCTGAGGGTGCGAACGGCATTTCACCGATAAATAGGGCCGGGTCAATAATGGCGGTGCAGAACGATTAATGCGTCGGTCAGACGGGTTTCGCTAACCGCCAAGGTGGTCTCGATAACCGTCAACGCCGCTTCCGGGTCGTTGGCGTCGAATACGCCGGTCACCAAATGCGCGGCCAAGTCGGGATCGGCGATGACGATTTTTCCCGGACGGTAGCGGTTTAGATCGTCGATGACTTGTTGCAGCGGCTTTTCCTTAAACACCAGGCGCCGCTCCTGCCAAGCGGCGGCTTGCCTGAGATTGGCCTGTTCCGGCGCGCCGCTTTTACCGTCGAGCGACGCGACGCGCTGACCCTCCGGCAGGCGCTCGATGGTCGCGCCGTCGGCAAACGCAACGCGCACACTGTGCTCGTAAACGGTGACTGCCAGGTCGCCTTGCCACTGTTTGACGTCAAATGCCGTGCCCAAGGCGCGAACCCTACCGCCGCCGGCAACGACCTCAAACGGTCTTGCGGCATCGGCGGCCACTTTGAAATAGGCTTCGCCGCCGTGCAATCGAATCACCCGCTGCTGTTCGGAAAAATCCACCGACAGCGACGAAGCGGTATTCAGAATCACCATCGAGCCGTCGCTGAGCTGAATTCGGCGCTGCTCGCCGGTGCCGGTGCGGAAGTCGGCAAAATAGCCGGCGTTAAACGCCCAGCCCAAACATAATGCCAGCATCAGGCAGGCGGCAATGGGCCAGCGCCATAGACCCGCCCCGGCCGCAGCTGCTCTGCCGGCTTTTTGTACTGATCGTTCGATTCGGCGAACTTGGGCCGGATTCAAGGTCTCCACGCGCCGAAAAAAAAGCTGTGTTTGTTGCCAGGCCTCCAGGTTCTCTCGGCTGGCCGCCAGCCAGGCCAGCCACAATTTTTCCTGCTCACTGTCGTAGAACGGCGATTCGCGCAGGGCCAGCCAGTATTCGGCTTGCTCTTCGGCGCTGGCGTCGGGAAAAGGCGGGAAGGAAGGGTTCATATCGAAAGTGGCTGTGCTGTCAACTCGGTGTCCTGATTATAAAACGCTTGTTGGTAAACTCAGGCCCGATGGGCAAAAACTATTAATTCGGCCCAAAATGCCGCTGGCCCTGCGGGTGTTGAAGGATTCAGGGTCAAAGGCGTTCCGGAAGTTGTTATCGACGGTTTGATAAACAAACCCGGTCAATCCAGATCGCCAACCTTCGCTCGGCAGTGGCGCATGGCCTGGGTCAAATATTTAAAGATCATGGTTTGTGATATGCCCAGCCTTTGTTCCACCTCTGCGTAACTGCAATGCTTGAGTTTGAGCAAGATAAACACTTCTCGGCATTTGGGCGATAAATCATCCAACGCAGTGACCAGTTGCTCTAGTTGTTGTTGCGACATGACAGTCCGTTCGGCGGATAGCGCAGATTGTACGCCTACTTCAGCCTCGTCATTTTCGGCGGCTTCCAGATCTGGGCCGGTATGGCGGCTGTGGCTGCGCAGATAATCGGTAGCCAGATTGGCGGCGATGCGGAAAATGAAGGCGCGGGGATTTTCCACGCTATCTTTGCCGCCGTAACCGGCATAGCGAATGAAGGTTTCTTGAAAAATATCCTGCGCCGTATCCGTACAGCTGATGCGTTGCGATAAAAACCGCAACAATTCGTGGCGATGCTTGTGCATCAGATCGGCAATGTCGGCGGCAGTCAATTCAAGCATGGGATAGTTTAGGTAGGCGGCCAAATAGGGTGTTGATTAAACCGGCCCTATTTGTCGCGGGTATGCCGTTCGGGCTGGCTCAGTACCTTAAGAGCGCTAAGGCGAGCGACATTAAGGGCTGGGTTAATAAGCAAGCAATATTTGCACCCAAACTTAGAAAAGAGAGGTTTTTAGCGTGAGATTGTCCGGAAAGCCCGCCGGGCTTGAGGGACGGCGAAAATCGCTAAAGGCAATTGGGAGAAGTCGGCGGGCAATACGCGGCGAAACAACTGGATAAACTGTGTCATATCCCGCGTTTGGGAATGCTGGCGAAGGGCTCGGGACGAGATATCTCAAGACCAATCTGCTCTTTTAGGGGCTTGTTTAGTCGAGGGATAAACTGACCAGGCGTACTTTCTTCTGAAGCGGATCGGTCCAGGCCACAAAAGCTTGCTTGCCGACGCGGGCCAGCGCCAGGTATTTGCTGGGCCATTTCGGGAAGCTGCCGCGATATACGGTAGTTTGCCGGCTGACTTTGCCCTTGCTGGTCACTTTGGCAATCCTTAGCTCATCGTCGGGACCATTGCGGCCGCGCCAGCTGACCAAGGCCGAGCCGTCATCCAGCAGTAAGGCGTTGATATAGCCGCTGGCGTCGGCATCCAGCTCTATAGGCGAATTAAAATGCGCGCCTTGGTCAGTGGAGAAAGCCAATTTCACCCGGCCTTTGCCGTCGGCGGCAGTGAACCAAGCCGCCACACCGGCTGAGGGAGTCAGATCAATGGATGGCCCATTACTGGGGCAACCGCCGATCACCCAGCCGTCCGCATGAACGTTAGCGATTTGCGGATTGCCGCCAGCCTGCCAGCGCACCGCGCTTATGTCGCGAATTTCCCCGGCGGCATGATCACGGTAGACCGTGACCAGTTGCTCGCCTTGTGCGTCGGTATAGCTGCGGCAGCAGGAGCAGACATCGTCATCCAGCACGATCTCCGGGCTGGCTTGCCAGTTTTTGTCGATGACGCTTGCCATCAGTTGATAGCGGTTGGTTTTCTTATCCGCCGCCGGGTCGTGGCTGGCGTGGCGCAT
Source organism: Methylomonas sp. PHL2-19 (assembly GCF_059331595.1). Lineage (NCBI taxonomy): Bacteria > Pseudomonadati > Pseudomonadota > Gammaproteobacteria > Methylococcales > Methylococcaceae > Methylomonas > Methylomonas sp. PHL2-19. The sequence goes on along the minus strand of NZ_CP196839.1, from coordinate 382,742 downwards.
GTCGGTCCAGACCAGCGCCAGCCGTGCATCGGGAAGCGCGGCCAAAGACATTTGTGCGTCATAAATTCGTGCCGCGTCGCCGTATGGTTTTAACGCCGGACTCCAACTCAATCCACCGTCGATAGAACGTGCCAGTAAGATGTCCGCCGCATAACGATCAGTAGCACCTTGCCGATAAGGCATCCAGGCCGCCGCCAGGCTACCGTCGCTCAAGCCGATCACCACCGGCGGATCGGCCAGCTTGCCTTTCACTTGGACGACGGTGAGCGGGATGCTCCAGCCCCCTTCTTCCAGTATCGCAAACTTGGCGGTACTGGTTTCGGCGTCGGTTTCCACCCAGCTGACAATCAAATGCTCATCGGCGGTTTTAGCCAAATGGTGCTGCTGGCTGAAACCGGCCACCGGCATGTCCAATTCGCGGAACGGCAGCGGTTTGGCCAATAGCGATTGGCTGATGCCGGCAAACAGCAACAGGCCGGCAAGGGTGTTTGTAATCAATTTGGCGTGGCGCATGATGGTTCTCGACGGTGGCGGACAGGTGGGCAATTTACCTCAATATTCCACCCGAATCGAGCCGATAGCCGTCAGCGGCGCACCGGGATACACGCCCAGGGCCGGCGCAACGTTGGAATCGGGATCGGTGGATTCGTAATATTCCTTGTCCAGCAAATTGCGGATGTTGAACTGGGCGGTGATGCGGGAACCGCCGACTTTTTGCTTATACGCCAAAAAAGCGTCCAGCCGCACATAGCCCGGCATTTGGAAAGTGTTGGTATTGTCTCCCTCGCGTTGGCCGGCAGCAACACCGCCAAAACCCGCGCTCAAACCGTCCTTGGCGGCGTAGCCATTCATGTCGTAACGCAGCCACAGGCTACCGGAATGCTCCGGCACGTTGCTCATTCGATTGCCCTGAGTGCCGCCGCTGTAGTCCTTGATGATCCTCGCATCAGTAAACGCATAGCTGCCGATCAAACTGAATTTGTCGGTCAAATACCCGGTGGCGTCCAACTCAATGCCTTGGCTGCGTTGCAGGTTGGCGATACGGTCGAAAGGATCGGGGGTTGCATTATTGGCAACCAGAATATTGTCTTTTTCCAGATGGAAATACGCCAAGGTTGCCAATAGCCGTTGGTCGAACAATTGGGTTTTCAAGCCCACTTCGAATTGTTCGCCGATCTGCGGATCAAAACTGCGGCCATCAGCGGCTGGAGCGTTGTTAGCGCCCAACGAAGTGGTCCAGTTGCCGTAAAGACTGAGTTCGTCCATGGCCTCATAAAGGATGCCGACTTTGGGGCTGAAGCCTTGGTCCTCACGTTTGAACTGGTTAATACGGCTCTCGGCGGTGGCGAAGTCAAAGCCGTTGCCGCGCCCGGTTTCAGTCCAGTCGTAACGGCCGCCGCCCATGATGTGCAGTTTGTCCCACAGCGTGATCTGGTCCTGAAAGTAAGTGCCATACCAGTTGTTGTAGATTCTGGCGTGGTTGCCAACCCCGCTATTGGTCGCGCTACCGAAGGTGTTGGATGTCAAAAATGCGGTATCAAAGGTGGATTGTGGAATGCCGTAGCTGGGCTCCGGATTGTATATATTGATAGCCAGCGCTGGGTTCGCTACTTGCCAGCGGCCGTTGACATTGTAATTGTTATAAGTCCGGTAGTAATCAAATCCCACCAGAACCTCATGCAAAATGTCACCCGTCTTGAATTTACCGGTCAAATCCAGATTGGTGGCGTAATGCTCCTGATCGGTAAACTGTTGAAAGATGTTGCGCTGCATCAAGCCGGTGGTTTGATTCAGCGCCGCCGCGGCATTAAAGGCCGGGCCCGGATTGACGAAGGTGGTATTGCCTTCCGCCAAGCTGGCCAGGAAACGATTGTGTATCGCCCAGTCGTCGTTAAAACGGTGGTTAATTTCGCTGCCGACTTTGACGCCGGATTGCTCGCCGTTCGGTGTATTCGGATCGCCCAGGTTGCGGCTGATCGGAATCGGCGCCGGGCGATTGCCGATAAACGGAATCCCAAAGTCGGCCGGCGCGGTTTTATCAGTGCCCTCAATATCAACGGTCACATCGGTGTCATCGCTGGGCCGCCAAGTGATGCTGGGGTTGAACACCATCCGGTCCACCGACACAAAGTCACGAAACGAACCGTTGCTTTGGTAAGCGCCGGAAAAACGATATACCAGCGATTTGTCGCTGGTCAGCGGCCCGCCGGCGTCCCATTGGGTCCGGTAGTGGTCGTAGTTGCCAAACTGCTGTTCCAGCGAGTAGTACGCCGTATCCAGGCCGCGTTTGGTGGTGAGATTGATCATGCCGCCGGGTTCGGTGCGGCCGTAAAGTTGTGCCGGGCCTTTGATTACTTCGATGTTTTCCAGGTTGGCGGCGTCGAAGTCGCCAAAGAAAGCCTCGCTGGCCATCAAGCCATTACGGTAAACGTTGCCGTTACGAAAGCCGCGAATAATGAAACCGGTACCGCCACCCAGGGACGGATTGGCGCGCACGCCGCTAACGTTTTCCAAAGCGTCCTTCACCTTGGTGGTTTTTTGGTCGTCCATCACCGCTCGCGACACCACTTGCACGGATGTGGGGTTCTCCATCAACGGCGTGTCCGTTTTAGTGGCAGCGAAGGATTTTGTCACCGCATAGTCCTTGCTGTAAGGATCGGCGGCGGTGCTGCGAGTGCGATTGCCAGACACGGTGACCGCCGACAAGGTTGAAACATCGTTGTGCGAGTCCGGCGCTTTTTGCAGGGTAATGGTGCCGTTACTGGTGGCACCGGCTACTACGCCGGTGCCGGCCAGCAGTTTTTGTAAGGCTTGCCGGGCCGTCAATTGGCCGCTGACACCGGGCGATTTCAAGCCCGCCGTCATTTCCGCCGGATAACTAAGCTGTATGTTGGCGGCGTCGGCAAAGGCATTTAATGCGCCGCTTAAGCTTTGTGCGGGGATGTCGAAAGCGATGTTTTGTTCGGCGGCAATGACGGCAGGTGTGCCGAGCACAGCGGCGATTGTCAGCGACAAAGGCCAACGATTATATTGGGTCGGCTTGCCTTTGCGGTGGGCTTTGCGGAACGGATAAGATGCCATTAGATTCTCCCTTAGCGAATGAATTGATCCCCCGAAAGATTGGGGTTGCAATGGAGACGGGCGAAATGCGTTTTCCCTCAGCTTGACGGTAAAACTATTTTTTGAAGCTAAGAAGATATGGCTGAATGGCGGCGAGCTTTGTCGGGCGATTTGGCTAGGCAATAAGCTTTGTGATGCTCAAGCGATCACCACCAGCCACGGTGTAAATCGGTAAATCCGGATTGGCAGGGTTTGTTGTAACGACTCCAGGGTTTTATCGGTGTCGCGAATATCGAAACGGCCGCTGACTTTCATGTCCTGCAATACCTGATTGCGGATTATCAGGCTACCGCGCCGATAGCGGCCAATTTCCGCAATCACCTTCTTGAGCGGCACATTATCGAACGAGACGCTGCCTTTTAACCATGCCGTGGCATTGTCGGCGGGCTGGTGGCGGATTTCGCCTTGGTGGCGAGCGCTGACCTCCATGCTGTCATTGGCGTTCAAGGTGGCCGGATTTTGCCGATCCCGGCTGACTTCCACCACCCCATTCACCACGCTGACCGTGTCGCTGTCGGCGTCTTCCTTAACCACGAAACGTGTACCCAATACCCGTGTGTTGCTGTAGCGGCCATCCACTTGAAAAGGATGTTGAGAGTCGTGTTGCACCTCAAAAAATGCCTCGCCCCGGGCTAGCTGGACATGGCGCCGGCCATTACGCATGTTAACGTTAAGCGCGGTACCGGAGTTTAAAGTGACTTGGCTGCCGTCGCTGAGCTGTACGGTTTTTATTTCGCCGACGGCGGTGCAGTAGTCGGCCTGCCAGCAGCTTAATGCCGGCTGATAAATAAGCGCGGCGATGACTAGGCAGGCGGCTGCGGCTAACAACGGTTTGGCGTCGGGGGCGATATCTAAACGCCGCCTTGGGCTGTTGGCTGGTTTACTATTCAGCGAAATCTGTGGCGACAGCGTGGCGGCGTCCAGCGTGGCGTGGAAATCGGCATCCTCCCAAAATGCAGTGATTTCGGCATAGGCCTCGCGGTGAGCAGGGTCGGCTTGGTGCCAGATTTGAAATAGCCGGCGTTCGTCTACCGTTACCGACTCGGCACGCAGCCGGACAAACCACATTATCGCCTGCTCGCTAATGGCATCGGGCTTATCAGAGTCTGCGGGTGGTTGGTTTTCGGTCATGGCTGCATTATAAGGCGCTGGGCTAGGCGTATGCCTGGGGAATATCGGTACGACGGTTAAGGCGGCAAAAACCTCAGTCGGTCCGATAGGGGCGGCCGAAATGACTGCCTAGCTGTTTGCGGCAATACATCAAGCCTTTAATAATGTGTTTCTCGACGGCGCTCTCGGAAATACCCAAAACGCTAGCTACCTCCCGATAACTCAATCCATGAATTTTATGCAAGATAAATGCATCGCGGCAGCGCGGCGGTAACTCGTAGATGGTTTGTTGCAACAGGGTGCGCCATTGCTGATCCGCTAATTCGGCTTCCACTCCGGCCAGTTGCGGCTCATCCAGATGCCGCGTCGCTTCCTGATGACGCTCGACGACTTTATGGTGGCGCAGGTGATCCATCGCCAGATTGCTGGCGGTGCGGTATAAAAATCCGCGCGGGTGGTCTATGGAGGTATCGTTGGCGGTGCGGGCCAAGATCAGATAGCTTTCTTGCAGCAAATCTTCCGCGGTTTCCGGGCATTTGACTATCCGCAGCAAATGGTGCAGCAGCTCCTTGCAATGCAGTCGATACAGCGAGCTGATGTCCGGGGTCATGAGGCAGGGCTGGGTTTCAGTGGTTTCAGAAGCTCCGTCCCATGCCTGATTCGTGCCAGTAATGATTCAAATGCCGGCCAAGGCGCCGAATATCCTGATATTGCTGGATTGGAGCAAAGATCGGTGGTTCGCATGCGCGCTACCCGCACACATTTAACCGGTGTTGAATAGGTTATATGGCGCATCTGGCGCGGCATATAACCTATTTTTTGATGGTGGCCGGTATGATACCGGAAAGCAAAATAGGGGGACTGATTAGCGGCTTAGCGAAATGCCGAGAAAAGCGTTCGATGAGTCGGGGCCTGCAATGTCAGCAGCAGCCAATTAGTTGCCATGAATTTTTGTGCCTCACCTCCTGTTTTCTGCCTGTCGTGCGTCAAAACAACGATAGTCATTATTTAACAACAGCGAGGGAAATTCATGGCGTTGAAACAAACATTTAGCGGCGGCCTGTTTGGACATGCTTCGGCACTGGTATTGGGGGCTGTGTTGGCGGTTTCCGGTACCGCGGCGGCAGATAGTGTCAGTCGGGCTTTCAGTATCCCCGCAGGCTCTCTGTCTACCGCGCTGAATCGCTTGGCGGAATCCGGCGGCTTGCAACTGGTCTACGACACGGCAATCACCGAGGGTCTGCAAAGCAAGGGCCTTAGCGGCCATTACACCCCGGAAGCCGCGTTGCAACGGTTGCTGGCAGACAGCGGATTGAGTTACCGCATCGCCGAGAACGGCAATATAGTGATCGAAAGACAGTCTCTGAATTACAAACAGGACCCTACGGCCTTGCCGGCGGTGAATGTGGTGGGTAAAAAGGTATATGATCCTAACGACCCTTTCAGCCAGTTCTATGCGGTGCCGAATGCATCAACAGCGACCAAAACCGATATTGCGATTATGGACACCCCGGTATCTATCCAGGTTGTGCCCAAATCGATCATGAACGATCAGCAAGCGATCCGCATCGAAGACGCCTTGACGCAAAACGTCAGTGGGGTGCAACGGGCTTACGGTACGGCGGATATGTACGAAAGCTTCATTATTCGCGGCTTTGCTTCCGACGATCAAATGTACCGCAATGGTTTCAGGCGCTCGATGGGCAAGTTCGATCCGGCGAATATCGAACAGCTCGAGGTATTGAAAGGTCCGGCATCCGTGCTTTATGGAAGGTTGCAACCCGGCGGTATGGTTAATTATGTGACCAAAAAGGCGTTGGATGTGCCTTACTATTCCTTGCAGCAGCAATTTGGCTCCTTCAGTGAATTTCGTACCACGGTGGATGCAACCGGGCCGCTGGATAAGGATAAAACCCTGTTGTACCGATTTAATGCCGCTTACGACGAAGGCAATTCTTTCAGAGATTTTGTTGATCACGAGCGGGTATTTATTGCGCCGAAATTGACTTGGCGGCCCAACGACCGCTTCGAAGCCAATGTCGAAATAGAGAAACGCCATGAAAATTACACGGAAGATTATGGCGTGCCGGTATCGGGCAATCGGCCTGTTACAAACCGCAGATCCTTATTTACCGGCGATCCGGCCATCAAACCCAGCCAAGACACTACGCTGGTTTATGCGGATTGGAGCTTCAAATTCAATGATGACTGGGGGCTAAGGCATAAATTTCAGTGGGACGAGACCGACATCGTATTCGGCGGCGTTGCGCCTAATAGTAAAATTAACGCGGATGGGCATACTCTGGATCGATTTGGCATCCTCGGCACCAGTAACCGCCGCTCTTACTCAACCAGCCTGGATCTCACCGGAAAGTTTCAAACTTTCGGCCTCAAACATAATGTTTTAGTGGGGGGCGATTGGTTCTTTTTTAATCAGGATGCGCCGGACAATAACTTTAGTTACGGCACCATACCGACATTCGATATCAACAATCCCCAATACGGCAATTTCGACATGGCGGCTCTGCGCGCCGAGCCCGCCAATTGGTTTTGGCGCTCGCGCGACGATTGGTATGGGGTGTATTTTCAAGACCAAATTACCTTGTGGGATAAGCTGCACATCATGGGCGGCGGGCGTTACGATATGGCAGGTTACGGCGGCTACGGCGGTACCTCCTGGGATGAAACCAAGGCTGGATTCAGCATGCAGCACGAAGATAAATTCAGTCCGCGGGTAGGTATCGTTTACCAGCCTTGGGATTGGTTGTCTGTATATGGCAATTACGTTGAATCATTCGGTACGAATAACGGCCGTTCCGCTACCGGCGGCAATTTTGCACCGCAAGCCGCCGAGCAGTATGAAATCGGTTTCAAAACCGAGTTTTTCGATAAACGCCTGTCGTCAACAGTGGCGTATTATCATTTAACTAAAAATAATCTGATGACTTTCGACTTGAGCACGCCGGACCCCACCGATCAAAAAACTATCGGCGAGGCGCGTAGTCAGGGCATTGAAGTGGATATCAAAGGCCAGATTACCGATGAATTCAGCCTGGTGACGACCTACGCTTACACCGATGCAAGGTATACCAAGGATTACAGCGGCTTGCAGGGCAATCGGTTGTTGAATGTGCCTGAGCATCAAGCCAGTCTGTGGGGTACTTATCAATTCACTGAGCACTTCAAGGCTGGTCTCGGCGGTGTGGTCGTCGGCAAACGCGAAGGCGACAACACCAATACCTATCAATTGCCAGGCTATACCCGGCTGGACGCCATGATGGCCTACGTGCAACCTATAGGTAAAACCCGTCTGACCGCGCAAGTCAATGTCTATAATCTGCTGGATAAGGAATACTACACCGGCTCAACTTCTTGGTTGCCTACCGCCAACGTTGGCGCCCCTATTTCCGCCATGGGATCTTTGAAATTGGAATATTAATTCAATACGGGTTGATGGTGCTGCTGATAAAGCGGTGCCATTAGCCCCTTTTGAATATCCTCGTGTGAATATCCCCGTGCGAGAGCTTTATTTGGGATAGAGGATGGGCGTATGGACAACTCAGTCTTGCGGCTCATCGCCAACTCGATTTGAATTTTTACTGATTATTGAGCAGGCAGGAGGTATAGAGGGCTTCGTCATCCCTGCCCGGATAAAAGCGGTTTTCCGCGCTTTTATCCAGGTATCCTTGGCGTCTTGTTTTCCATGTTCACGGGGGAGAGAACTTAAACATCCTTGACACCGATCTTTATATAACAATATCCATGCCAAACCCTAAAGGCTGCGTGATTCAGGGGGGTTCGCTAACGTAGACGGCTACTCTATTAGTTTCTATGTTATTTGCCGCAATAATGGCTTTACTTTGCGGCATTTCCCGCAAAAGCTGCAGTTAGTCAATTCCGTGTTCAATCATGGATAATAAACATCTCAGTCACAACGCTCGAGTCGCTCGTGAAGCATTTCCGTCATCCGGCCCGCTATCGCCAATTTTGGCGTCAACCCAAAACGGCGCTTTCTTTACCGCAACGTTGCAAGCGCGGACTGGTTTATGCGGCGTTGTTTTTTGTAATCAGTTCGCTGCTGCTGGTAGGCGTTTTGCGGTACCTGCCCGCGCCGACGTCGGCATTCATGCTGCATCAGCATGTTGACGACCTGGTCGAAGGCCGACACTATAGAGGCATTGATCAGCGCTGGGTCAGTCGCCGGCATATTTCGCCGCACGCCTTTGCTGCGGTGGTCGCGTCCGAAGATCAATTGTTTTATCAGCATAACGGCTTTGATGTTGACGCCATCACCAAGGCTTTTAACCAATATTTGCGCGGCGGTAAACTGCGTGGGGCCAGTACGATCAGCCAGCAAGTCGCGAAGAATTTGTTTTTAAGCCCGGCTAAAAACTTCGGCCGCAAGGCGTTGGAGATTTGGTTTACGTTGTTGATCGAGGCGATCTGGGATAAGCAGCGGATTCTGGAAATGTATTTGAATATTGCCGAGTTCGGCGATCATTTATTTGGTATAGAAGCGGCCAGTCGCCGTTATTTCGGTATTTCCGCCCAGCAGTTATCTGCCAATCAGGCTGCGCTGTTGGCGGCGACATTGCCGAACCCAATATTGCTAAAAGCCGATCAGCCCAGCGCTTATGTACATAAACGCCAAAGCTGGATCTTGGGCCAGATGCGGGTATTGGGGAATTGATCGCGTGTTAATCCTCGGCATCCTGATTATCCTGCGCGTCCTCGTCAGAGAGCGGCAGGCCGGATGCATCGGCAATCAGTTCTTTCAGGTATTTGTATAACAAGCGCGCCGACTTAGGCGGTTTGGCTTCCTTGGCTTCTTTTTGCGCGTTGCGCTGCAATTGGCGCAAATGTTGGCTATCCGCGCCCGGAAATTCTTCCATAAATTGGGTCAGTTGCTGATTGCCATTGGCTGCCAGCAACAAATCGCGCCAGCGTTCGGCCTGATGATGTTCTCTGACCGCATGGGCGCTACGGTTTTTCATCCGCGCCAATTTTTCATGAATCGCGGCGGTATCCAGCTTTCTGAGCTGCGCGGTGATGTATTTCAACAAGCGCTTTCTGGCGGAGTTTTGCCCCATTTTGCCGGCATCGCGCATGGCTTGTTCTATGCTCTCGGGCAATTCGAATTCGGCGATATGCGCAGGGGATAGAGCACAAATTTCTTCAGCCATCGCAAATACTTCGGCTATTTCTTTTTTGATGCGGGTTTTGTTGGGGCGTATCGCGTAATGTTCGACTTCTTCTTCGTCGCTTTCGCCGTCGTCCTCCTCGTAATGGGTTTCGTCGTAATAATCTTCTTCTTCGAATTCTTCTTGGTAATCTTCGTCGTTCATGTCAAACCATTGCTATTAAGAAAAGCACGAACATCACTACCATCAACAGGGGCACAATAACGCTGGGCCAATCGGAGGGTGTTTGTTTGCTGCGCGCGATTGCGGCTTTGATGCCGGGCTGCATCCAGAACAAAAGCAGCAGCGCCAGGGCGCCGAGTATCAAGTTTTCCCAGGTTGACAGCATGATGCGACCGCTTTGTTGTGAGTGAGGGACTTTACTATGCGGCATTCTAGCAAACCTTGCCACGCAATAAGACATTGCTTGCTGCGACACATTAAAAGTCGTTTGTCTGGATTTGTCGCTAAGCGATTATTGCGGCTGGGTAAATTCAGTTATTCACAGAAGCTGTGGATAACTCTGTGTATTAAATGTCGAAAGCCTTTGCTGGTCCCCGGTAGCTCTGGGCTGCGGTCAAGTTGTATATTATTAGGTCACTATCATTAGTTAATAATAATCAATGATTTACAAATGATGCTTTGTATTTCAACGAGTTATTTTGTCAAGCGTTTTATGATCTTGCTGCAAACCGTTTAATGTGCATAACTTGTTTGCGCGCCAAGCAAATTTGCGGCCAAAATGTGTTTTTTGGCGAGTCTTTAAATGGGCTGGCTTATATGGTGTGCGTAAATTTGCGATAATGGCCGGTTTTTAAAAAAGAGTCATTTCATGTGGTTTAAAAATCTTGCAGTCTACCGTTTTACCGAGCCATTTACTTTGGATGCTGTTGCTTTGGAGCAAAAACTGCAACAACAGCCGTTTCGTTCCTGTGGCAGTCACGACGAGTTTAGTTTCGGCTGGACCTCGCCACTGGGTAGAGCTTCGGATGCGCTGGTGCATGCCAATAACGGCTTCTTGATGCTATGCGGCAAAAAAGAAGAAAAAGTGGTGCCGGCATCGGTGATCAACGAAATGCTGCAAGAGCGAATCAATGAAATCGAAGAGCGCGAAGCCCGCAAATTGCCGGCGAAAGAGCGTAGTCGGATTAAGGACGAATTGATATTCGAACTGTTGCCGCGGGCGTTTTCGTTTTCCCGCAAAACCTATGCTTATATCGATAGTCAAGGCGGCTGGTTGGTTGTGGATGCGGCATCGGCTAAAAAAGCCGAAGACATGCTCAGCCAATTGCGTAAATGTCTCGGTTCCTTGCCTATCGTACCGCTCACCGCTACCGCCAAACCGGCTGGCGTGATGACGCAATGGTTGATCGACAACATCTCGCCGAAAGATATTTTGATCGAAGACGAGTGCGAGTTGCGTTCGCCGGAAGAAGAAGGCTCGATTATTCGTTGCAAGCGTCACGACTTGGCCTTGCCGGAAATCAAGAATCATCTGGATAGCGGCAAGCAAGTGATTAAGCTGGCAATGAGCTGGGCCGAACGCATTTCGTTTGTGTTGGATGAGAACTTGGCGGTCAAGCGGCTAAAGTTTCTTGATCTTATCCAGGAGCAAGCCGCGGATATTGAGGCATTCGACGAAGTCGAGCAGTTTGATGCCGATTTTTCTATTATGACGGCGGAACTTGCTCAGTTTTTGCCGCGTCTGCTTGAATTATTTACTGCTGAAGGTAACGCCTAATGAAAACCCGTTTGTTATTCAGTTTGCTGCTGACAGCCAGTACGGCGGCGTCGGCACTGACGCTGCCGGCACCGGATAGGCCGGGTGACAGTTTGATAGGCAATCCGCCGCATGAGGTCAAATATGTCGCGGCCAAGCAGGAAGACACGCTGATTGACATCGCCGTCAACTTCCGACTGGGTCAGGACGAAATCGTGCTGGCCAATCCCCATGTTGACCGTTGGTTGCCGCGCGAAGGCACGCAGGTGCGGATTCCCAGTAGCTTTATACTGCCCAATGCGCCGCGCCAAGGGATCGTGATCAATCTGCCGGAAATGCGTATTTATTATTTTCCGGATTCTAGCAGGGTCGTAACCTATGCGATCGGCATCGGCCGGGAAGACAACTGGAAAACACCGCTAGGTAAAACCCATATAGCCGGTAAAACCGAAAATCCTTCTTGGACTCCGCCAAAATCGATCATTGCCGAGCACTTGGCCGATGGTGATGTATTGGAACCTTATTATCCACCCGGCCCCGATAACCCGCTGGGTCTGTTTGCGTTTAAACTTGGCATACCAGGCTATCTGATTCACAGCACCAACAAAACCAACGGTGTCGGCATGCGGGTAAGTCACGGCTGCATTCGAATGTATCCGGCCGACATCGAGCAGTTTTTTCCGATGGTCAAGGTTGGTACTCAGGTCAATATTGTTAATCAATCCATTAAGGTGGGCTGGTATCACGACACGTTGTATATGGAGGTCTATCCGGAAATGGAAGAAACGCCGGCTACTTATGAACAGCGCTTGCATACGGCATTGAATTTGATAGAGCAAGCCAACGGTGGGCAAATGCCGGTAATCAAAGGTTCTGTTTTAAAAGCGGCAGTAGAAAAAGCGACGGGTATTCCGGTGGCTATTTATGAGCGTCCTACCCAGACGCCTCCTGTCGTGCAAGGCCAAGCTGCTCCGGCAGCAAAATAGAGGCAACAAAAAAGCCCGTGGCCTTGCGGCTCACGGGCTTTTTAAAATCAACAACAGCAATAATGCTTATTTGTGTTGTGATTTTTTGAACATACGGTCCAATTTGCTGTTGGTGTCTTGAGCATATTGAGCAGCACGGTTAGCAGCAGCTTCAGCAGCAGCAGCTTTTGCAGCAGCTTCAGCAGCAGCGGCTTTAGCAGAAGCAGCGTCAGCAGATGCAGTAGCAACTTTGCCTTCCAAAGTGCCAACTCTTGCGTCCAAAGCTTCCAGGTCTGAAGTGCTTGCGCAACCGGTTGCCAAAGCTGCAATTGCAACAACTGCTGATAATGTAATAGCTCTCATCATGGTTTTCCCCTTGATTGTGGTTTCAAAAAATAATAAATGAAAAACGGTGGTAATTGTCCAACATTTTTTTGGATTTTACCAACATTATTTCACCGTTACGAGTGTCCCTTTTTCTACCCATTGACTTAACTGATCAATTTGATCATTAGTCAACGCGATACATCCGTGTGTCCAATTCATGGATCTGTGGATGGACAGACTACCGCTGCCCAAACCATGAATACCGATTTGCCCACCGAGATCGGTATTTTGCGGCGGAATTTGTCCGGCAGAATGCGCTCTGGCAATAGCTTCGTAAGTGTCGAGATCGATTTTGCCTTTTTTCAAGGCATTATCGGCATTGTCTACATTGGGGTAGGTTAGACCGAAGAATTTACGGAAAGCGCTTCTTTCGTTGATCCAGCCGATCCGATAGTTACCGAGCGGCGTGATGTCATCGCCGCGATGATTCTTTTCGCCGGCGCCATTGCGGCCAATAGCGATATTTTCCAGCACGGCAACTGTCTTGTCGCCCTTCCTGACTTCCATGCTTTGCGTCTGTGTATCCACCAGCAACCAAACATCCTGGTCAGCGAAACTGCGTGCCGATACGGTACAGCCCATCACAATCAAAACACCTAATAATTTTTTCTTTATCATGGCAATCTGTAAATAATCAAAGTTTTGGTGTAATTTAACCCTTTCGAAACGAGGTATTACAAAGGGTAGCATATGACAACAACAATCACCAAAACGACTCCCTACGATGATCAAAAACCCGGCACATCGGGCTTACGCAAAAAAGTCAAAGTCTTCCAGCAACCCAAATATCTGGAGAATTTCGTCCAATCCATCTTCGACAGTCTGGAGGATTTTCAGGGCAAAACCCTGGTGATTGGCGGTGACGGCCGCTACTTTAACCGCAAGGCCATTCAGATCATCATCAAGATGGCCGCAGCCAACGGTTTCGGTGAGCTCATTATAGGCCAAGGCGGCTTGTTGTCCACCCCTGCCGCATCAAATATTATTAGGAAATACAATGCTTTCGGAGGTATTGTTCTATCAGCTAGTCACAATCCAGGTGGTCCTGAAGAAGATTTTGGGATCAAGTACAACGTCGGCAACGGCGGCCCGGCTCCGGAAAAATTTACCGACAAACTGTACGAGAATACCAAAACCATCACCGGCTACAAAAAAGCCCGTTTCGGCGATATAGATTTAGACCTTATCGGTGAAGTCGAGAAAGGTGGCGTGAAAATTCGAATTATCGATTCGGTAGCCGATTACGCTGAATTAATGGCCAAGATATTCGATTTCGACCTGCTCAAACAAAGCATCCATAACGGCTTTATCACCTTACGTTTCGATGCGATGCATGCCATCACTGGGCCTTACGCCAAGCATATTCTGGAAGACACGTTGGGCGCAGCACCTGGCTCGGTATTTAATGCCGTGCCGCTGGAAGACTTCGGCGGCGGCCATCCAGACCCGAATATGGCCCATGCCCACGAACTTTGTGACATCATGTTCGGTGCCGATGCGCCTACTTTTGGTGCCGCGTCAGATGGCGATGGCGACCGCAATATGGTCATGGGCGCGAACATATTTGTTACTCCCAGCGACAGCTTGGCGATCATGGCCGCCAACGCCAAGCTGATCCCGGCCTATGCCAAAGGCATTAGCGGCGTGGCGCGTTCGATGCCGACCAGTCAGGCGGTAGACCGCGTCGCCGAGAAACTGAGTCTGCCATGCTACGAAACCCCAACCGGCTGGAAATTTTTCGGCAACCTGCTCGATGCCGACAAAATTACTATCTGCGGCGAAGAAAGCTTCGGCTCCGGCTCCAATCATGTCCGTGAAAAAGACGGCTTGTGGGCTGTGTTGTTTTGGTTGAATTTAATCGCGCGCAAACGCGAATCGGTGGAAGACATTGTCCATGAACACTGGCAAAAATACGGCCGCGACATTTATTGTCGCCACGATTACGAAGCGGTCGATTCGGAGATCGCCAACGGCATTGTCGCGCATTTGCGTAGCCAGTTAAGCAGCTTGCCTGGTAAAAGCTGGGGTGATTACGAAGTCAAATTTGCCGACGAGTTCAGTTACACCGATCCGGTCGATGGCAGTGTCAGCAGCAACCAAGGCATCCGTATCGGTTTTGTGAACGGCTCGCGCATCGTGTTCCGGCTGTCCGGTACGGGCACGGTCGGCGCTACTTTGCGTATTTATTTGGAACGCTACGAGCGTGATGTCAGCAAGCACGATCAGGATGCCCAAGTCGCGCTGGCGGAATTAATAGAGATTGCCGAGCAGTTGTGCGAGGTCAAAAAACGTACCGGCAGAACCGAGCCTGACGTCATCACTTGATCGAACTCGGCGGCATAATACGTTAGGTCTGGCTGAAGCGCCTGACCTAACGGCTTGATCCGTAAGCATCCCGCAAAATCTGTTCCGCCGTTCGACCGCCCTCCTCCAAAGCCTGAGCTCTGGCGATGGATAAACCCAGGCCGTGCCCGGCGCCTATGCCTGCAAATTGCCAGATTTGACCATCGGCAGCTATTACCGAGTCAGGGCAAGAAGGTAGCTTCAGGGTATTACGAAAAATCTCGCAACTGAGCAGCTCTTCGCTGGTCGGATAAAATAAGCGGATAAACAACTCGCCGTCTTTGCGCCGTTCGCGGCGAATATCCAGAATTTGATTTTCCGCAAATGCCCGGCTTAGCTCGGCGCTTGAGAGCTGCCGTTGCCAGTGCTGATCACCGCCGTTGGCAAACGGCAACCAGTTCAATCCGGATTTGGCCGCCAGTTGGTCCAAAAGCGTCAGTAACGCAATATCCGTGTGGCTGCTGCGTCGCGGCTTGTCCTCAGGCGACTCGCCGAGATAGACCATGCAATGCGTGGTGTCGCAAAGTGAGCTTGATTCATTGTGCCTATGGCTGCCGTGACTGCCGTTCCAGGCAATCACGGCCCGCATCGCGTCGCGTGCACTGCCTGCTAAATTTTGGGCCTCGGCAGCCAATACGCCATCGACATAGCTGTCGACATCAGTTTCCAGCACGGTTACTCCGTGTTCATCAGTTTGTCGTAGAACACCTTTCACCACCCGCTCGGATCGGCTGCCCCGTGCGCTGGAAACGATCCTGATTTGCCCGCAAACCGTAAAGCGCCCGTGTTGGTTAGCCACTAACGGACAGTCCGGCTCCGCACTCCAGCTATCTGGATCGGTAGGCGTTAACAAACTAACCCTAACTGCCGCAAAGCGGCTGGGATAGTCGCGTTGCCAAGTGCTTAGGAAGGCGGCAGCTTTGCTTAATATTGCTGCGCCACTGACGCGGCGTTGCCGAAATATCGCCAGAAATACCGGGTGCGTAGCTGGCCAGGCTAGCATTAAGTGGCCTGCCAAGGGGTGGCCGTCAACAGTCGATACCGTGCCGGTTTTTGCTAGAACTTGAAGTTGGCGCAACAATTTTTTATCGGTTTCGCGTTGCCCCGCCAAGGTGGAGTTGGGCAGGATACCGTTTTGACTCAGGCCGCGAAAATATTCCGGCTTCGATAGCAAGGCCGCCCGCATTGTTAGTGCCAGTTCGGGCAAGTTGGTCTGTAAAGCAAAATCGCCGTCGGCGTTACGTTCGCCCAGGTAAGATCGCCAGGTCTGCAGGTCCGATGGTTCAGTTTGCGCCGGAAGTTTTTGGTCTTTAATGGGCGACAATAACAGACGATAACGTTCGCCTTGAAATTGCTCGCGGCGCCGCAAAAGCTTTTCGGTATCGCTCGCCGCCAGTTCTGTACCTAGCAAATCCGGATCGGCTTGCGCCAATGCCGCCGCATAGGGAATTTTCAACAAGGAACCCGGGGGTAAGCGGCTGACTTGGTCGCCGCCGCTTACCAATATCCGCCCGGACAGCAGGCTCATCAACAGAAAGGAGCTATCCCCCGCATCATCAAATGCCTGACCAAGCATTTCATTTAATTTTGCCGACACGGCACACGGTTCGCTTGGCCAGCCGGCGTTAACCAACATTCGGGCCAATACCTCGCGATCATTGCTATCTAATTCGGCGCCTTGCCTCACCCGGTTCTTGATGCCTTGCAGTTCAAGCGAGCCGGGCCAGTCTCCAGGTGTTAGGCTCGCCGATTCGCCGCTAAAATACATCGCCCCCGCTTCTTCAGCCCAAGCCGGTAAGCGGCCGCCACAGCTGCGATGACTGGCTTCGTGAAATAGTTCGTGACGCAGATATACCGCCTCGCTCAGCCCGCCTTGCGGTTGTTGCCGCAGATAAATACTGCCTGGCCGCCAGCCGCCGGCATGGCGGCCGCTGAACGCTCCACTGGTCAACGCGGGGAACACCCGCACCGGATCATCCTCGCTAGGTATCTTGTAGCCTCGCGCCGCTAGTTCGCTAACGGCAATAGTCGCGGCTTGTCTTAATTCAGCTTGCTGGGTTAGCGCCCCGAAAAACAAAATCGCCGCGCCAACATCAAACAAATATTGCCGTCTGATGCATCGCTTTAATGAAGCATTCATTGGTAGTTAAAGGTTTATGCTGAGCGTGAGGAATCCCGCAAATTGCCGAATAGCGAAGATAAGTCCTGAAGTATCTAAATATTGGATTTTACGATTTAAATTGACAATCAGTCGAATCAGCCTAGAATGCAAGTCAGCTAGAAAATACGATTTACCCTTTGTCTACCAGCTCGATGTCTCTTCAGTAGTCCTTCGTCCTAGTTTTTCATTAAGTAATTTCCACATTTACCAGCGTGACCCGCCTTACTTTAGCTAAGGCATTATCTAAATTTTAATAGGACTTATTATGTCTACAATGACAACTGGCGTCGTAAAATGGTTTAACGCAGACAAAGGCTTCGGCTTTATCGAACAAAAACAAGGCCCTGACGTTTTCGTACATTTCAAAAACATTCTGAACCCAAACAACAGCTACAGAACGCTGGACGAAGGCCAGCATGTACAGTTCAAATTGGGCCGCGGCCCTAAAGGCCCACAAGCCGAAGAAGTAACCATCGTTTAAAGATTAAGCCGTAGTTGCCAATTGGTACCTACAGCTTTTTTGTTAGATAGAGTGGAAATCAAACGCGGTTTCCACTTTCGTTCATCCCCCCGTTTCATTTCAACGCACTGGATTGCTTTTAAAAGCTTCTAGCAAAGCATTCAGCAGACTAAACTTTAATTGTCCGCAATGGTCGAAAGGTCTTTGTAATTTTAATCAAGCAAAGAGGTGGGGCATGTCATTAAAAAACGAATTTGAAAGTTTGCTCGTTAATCTGGATTCGGTTCGCGAGGAACTGCAACTGAAGTTGCATCTGGCTTCAATGGATGCCAAGGACGAATTTGCAGAAGCGGAAAAACAGTGGTTGCAGATTAAAAGTAAAGCCGCTGAAATTGCCGACGAATCGATAGAGACTTCCGAAGAGTACATCGCCAAGGCCAAAATCGTTGGAGAGGAGTTGAAGGAAGCTTATCAGCGAGTAGCCAAGCGCCTTTCCGAGTGATCTGCCACAACTCAAAAAGCTGGCAAATTTAATTTGGTACCAGCCTTGCCGCTAGTGCGGGCTGGTTCATAAGTCTATTGCGTTTGGTATGAAATAAGTTGGAACAGGTAGCCGCCAATTGTGCTGACCATGGCGGCTTGGAGCCTATAAACTCAACGGCGGTTTTTGCAGTGTGGTTAAGCTATTGAATTAGCATCGCGACTTCAGCTGGAGATCTAGCTTTCCTCAGCTGTCCGAAACTGTTGTACTGCCAAGCTTAGATCCGCAATTTTGGCAATATTGTTGATCAACCGAAACCTTCGCTTCGCATGCGGGACATGTATTGGATGATTGGGTTTTATGTCCGCAGGCATTACAAAAATGAGTATTTGCGGTAATGTCGGCACCGGATTGCTGACAGGCCGGGTTTTGCTGGGGGAGAAGCCTTGATAACATTTTAACCAGCTTGGTAATGGTATCAACCAGATAAGTCGCATGGCTATACGCCCTGAACACCAACCAAATACTGACGCTTACGATTAGAATGATCGCGCTACTATGGTAAATCGTTCTTCCCAAGCTATCGACGAATGGCGCCAATAACTCCCAGAACAACGCCTGTATGGTAATCAAAATCAACAGAGCGGTTAACGGCTCCGCAATACCTCTGGCAAATGACAACGCACCGCCGCTGTTGGGAATGGCCTCTATCACGTAGCCGGCAAAAAAATAAAACAAGATTAATGCTGCCAGCCTGGCGAAAAACCAGACTACGGCCGCGGCCTTGAATACGCCGGCCACTTCCAATTCCGTCATTACCGGTACTAGTGTAATTAGCTGGCCTATTGTCAGGATGCTGGCAATGGTAATGAATAGCTGGGCGGCCCGCTGCCATGCGTTGCTAGATGAGGAAATCAGAGAAAACATAAGCATTGCAACTCCTGTTTGTAGGGGACTGAATTTGACCAATCATTTAGCTCGTTGGACGGGCTTGATTCCTTAAATAGAGAATATCACACAAAAAAGTGGATAACCTTCCTTGCTAAACAACCTGGCAGAGTACTCAAGCATTGTCTGGATATTTCCGGTTCGGATATCACAGGCGCAAAACGGCTTTTGCCTTATCTAAATCCTTTACGGTACTATTCGGTGGCTATGCCTAATTGATTTTTCCCTTCCCCCAAGCGACATGTCCCCCGAACAATTCCAACAAAAGCTCTTTAATTGGTTTGATAGCCATGGCCGCAAGGATTTGCCATGGCAACTGGACATTAATCCTTATCGAGTGTGGGTGTCGGAGATTATGTTGCAGCAAACGCAAGTAGTCAGCGTGATTGCATATTTCAATCGCTTCGTCGCCAGATTTCCGACGGTACAAAGCCTGGCGAGCGCAGAACTGGACGAAGTCTTACAGCACTGGTCCGGGCTTGGCTATTATGCGCGCGCCAGAAATCTTTACAAAACCGCGCAAATCGTTGCCGGCAATGCCGGCGTATTCCCGCAAACCGTCGCAGAACTCAGTGCCTTGCCCGGTATCGGCCGCTCCACTGCGGGGGCGATACTCAGCATCGCTTGCGGGCAAAGCCAGCCCATATTGGACGGCAACGTCAAGCGCGTGTTGGCGCGGTTTCATGCCGTGCATGGCTGGCCAGGTGACAATAAAGTGGCTGCGCAGCTTTGGCAAATTAGTCAGCGCTATACGCCGACGCAAAGAACCGGCGACTACACCCAGGCGATGATGGATTTAGGGGCCACGCTCTGCACCCGCAGTAAACCTCTATGCGAGATCTGCCCAGTTGCAGAAGGTTGTCAGGCCAGGCAGTTGGGCTTAGTAAAACAGTTGCCAGGCTCCAAGCCTCGCAAGAATGTACCGGTAAAACAACTATATTTTTTGCTGTTGCTAGACAAGGAAAACCGGGTTTTATTGGAAAGGCGGCCACCGACCGGCATTTGGGGCGGGCTATGGAGTCTGCCGGAGTTTGCCGATCCCCAGGCTTTGCAAGACTGGTGCCTGCAACGCAATTACCGAATCCATGCCTCACAAACTTTGGCTGACCAGCGACACAGTTTCTCGCATTATCATTTGGACTACACACCGTTCCTGGCGAAATTGGAAAACCCTATAAACAATGTGATGGAAGGCGAGCGGGCGGTTTGGTATAAAACCGCCGAGATTAATACTTTAGGTATGCCGGCGCCGATCAAGCGTCTGCTGCAACAACATGTCACAGAGGATCAAAATGACGAGAGTGATTAAATGCGTAAAACTGGGCGTTGAGGCTGAGGGTCTGGATGCGCCACCGTTTCCGGGTGTAAACGGCCAACGCATTTTCGAACATGTATCGAAACAGGCCTGGAAGGACTGGTTAGCGATGCAAACCATGATAATTAACGAGCAGCGGCTGTCCAGTTTCGATCCGGCCGCGAAAAAAATATTGGAAGCCGAGCGCGAGAAATTTTTGTTTGCCGGTGGTTTCGAGCTGCCGGAAGGCTATGTGCCGAAAAAATAGTGCCGTTTGGGCTTTAGGCGCTTTGTCAGCTGGTTAGTATTTGCAAAGTTACGTGTATGGCTTTTGTATAGTGTTAATCCGGTTAAAAGGTTGACAAAAACACCGTGACTGGAAAGCTCAGGATGCATGTTAAAACTATCATCCGGAGAAAAGTATGAACGCAACTGTAGCACCTCAGATCCATGCCTTGCGCGCCGCTCTCAGCGACCACGTCCTGATGGGTAAAATAATCGATGTGTTTTATGCAAAAATGCTGGACGACTATCGGATTAACCGCTTCTTCTTTACCCGCCCGGCTGCTGAGCAGGCTGATGCGCTAAAAGCCTATTTGAAAGCTTACTTCAATAGCTTAAATAGTGACGATGAGAGAGTATTAGAGGCATTGGATGGGTATTTTACGGCAGCGTTTGCCCGCACCAACGCCAAACCGAGTTTGGTTACCGGCAACGATTTTGCCTTCCTGCTGGATATCGTTGGCGGGCAAGAGATAAGAAGCATCACGTTGTTAACGCCGGCTCATAGTTTTTTGATCAAGCTCGGTCCTGACGATTTCCATTACGACATCGTGATGGAGCATTTGGCCGCCTCTTTAAAGCAATTGAATATCGCCGAAGATTTGGCTTATCAAATCCTGGCTTTGGCGGAGAAAGGTCGAGATGGCTTGTTGGCTAGAGGCGTAGAAGTTAAGAAAGCCGCTTGAATAGCGTTTTAGTCGTTCGAGTTTCGTTCGCTTAGGCATTGCCTAAGCGAACAATCACTAGCTGTCTTCCTTGATCATGGCAACAAGAAAATCTACGAAGCTCTGAATGGCTAAGCCGGTGCCCACTGCGGTTGCCATGTTTGCCAGTAATTTGCTGACAACACCTAAAAGTCTTTCAAGCAGTTTGTGGCCGCCGATAATTTCTATTCCGTACAGCAAAAATTCGCCTAAAAAATGATTGATGACGGCGAGCTTTAGATTTAGCTGGGTTCCCAATAAGCCTTGCGCTAACAAGGTGTGGGTTTCCGCACGTTGCAAGCCGTCTTTTAGCGCCGAAAAGTTTGGGTTAAGCTCCATCCAGGCTTTTTTATAATCGTCGCGAAATTTCGGCTGAAAATACTCGCCGTTATTTATCACCTTCTCTAAAAACTGCTGCAGAGCATCAACGAAATTCAGCAACCTTTTTCTGTCATCTTCGCCAGCCCCAAAGACAAATTTTTCCACTCGCTGTTCCTTCTATATGATGTCGGCGTTCTCACCAAAAAATGGCAGGCTGCCGTTTAACCCACTCACGAATTTTGCGTTTAGCAAAATAAGCACTATTTCTTTACATACAGGTCGGTAATCGTCCCCTCTATCATTTCCGCCGCAAACGCAAAGGTTTCCGATAAGGTTGGATGCGGATGGATGCTGAGGCTGATGTCGGTAGCGTCCGCGCCCATTTCCAAAGCCAACACAGCTTCTGCCACTAATTCGCCCGCACCTGGCCCGGTAAAGCCGGCGCCGAGAATACGGCCGGTAGTTTTGTCGGTCAGAATTTTAGTAATACCTTCGCTACGGCCCAGTGCCAAAGATCGGCCACTGGCGGCCCAAGGGAATACGGCTTTGTTGAATTCCACGCCTTGCTGTTGCGCCTGGGTTTCGGTTAGGCCCATCCATGCTACTTCCGGATCGGTGTAAGCGACCGAAGGAATGGTTAGCGCATCGAAACCGGCTTTGTGCCCGGCAATGACTTCGGCGGCGATTTTGCCTTCGTGCGTGGCTTTGTGGGCCAGCATCGGATTGCCGACGATGTCGCCGATCGCAAAAATATTGCTGACATTGGTACGGCCTTGCTTGTCCACCGGGATGAAGCCACGCTCATCAACATTGACACCCGCCTTATCGGCGTCGATCAGTTTGCCGTTGGGACGGCGACCGACTGCCACCAATACCGCATCAAAAACCTCCGATTCAGGTGCATCCTTGCCTTCCATGGTGACCTTGATACCAGCATCCGTGGGCTCCATAGCCTTGACACTGGTTTTCAGCCACAAATTATCGTATTGCTTTTTGATTTTACGCTGCAGCGGCGTGACCAAATCTTTGTCGCAGCCGGGGATAATCTGATCCATCAATTCCACGACACTGATTTTCGAACCCAGAGCATGGTAAACAGTTGCCATTTCCAGGCCGATAATACCGCCGCCGACGATCAATAATTTTTCCGGTACTGATTTCAACTCCAGTGCGTCGGTGGAATCCCAAACCCGAGGATCGTCGTGCGGAAAACCGGGGATTTTGGTCGGTTGCGAGCCGGCGGCGATGATGGCATTGTCGAAGGTGACGGTTTGCACGCCGGCCTCGCTGGTCACCGTTAAGCTGTTGGCGGTGGCAAATTTACCCACGCCATGGATTACAGTGACTTTACGTTGCTTGGCCAGTTTGCCCAAGCCTTGATTCAGGCTTTGGCTGACGCTTTGTTTCCAGCCACGAATTTGGTCCAGGTCAATGTTTGGCTTGCCGAAGCTGACGCCGTGTTCGGCCATCGCTTCCGCTTCATGAATCACTTGCGCTGTGTGGAGCAGAGCTTTGGAGGGAATGCAGCCGACATTTAAGCAAACACCACCCAGAACTGGATAGCGTTCGACCAATACCACTTGTTTACCCAAATCGGCAGCGCGAAACGCTGCGGTATAGCCGCCGGGGCCGCCGCCCAGAACCAAGACTTCGGCGTGTGTAACGGAATTAGTCATAGGATTTGTCTCCAGTGAGGATGTCTATTTAGGTTATTTTATCAATTCAAAATCGTCCGGCAGGCTTAAGCCGTCAGTGTAATGCCGGTAATTGTGCATTTATCATGGCCGAATATTCCGCCGTTGGTAATATCGCTTCGGCAATTATTTGTTTTGCTTGCGCGGCTACCGATTGAAGTTCAGTGTTTTCGAGTTGCTTGTTCGCAAGTTTTATCACCGCAATTAATTGATTAATCAACGCAAGGTGGCTACGCCGCTTTTCATTCAACGCTTCTCTATCTAATCCCACAACAGCAATCGTTGCTTTGCCGTAGATATTGCTGTCAATCGCATAGGGAATCTCTTGCCGAAAGCCGATATATTGCCGAGGATCGGTGGCGGAAGGGTTGATTAACAGTGGCTGTTCCAACGTAATGTCGTCGTGGTGGTTAAGTGCTCGCTCCTGCGGGTCCAACAAAGGAAACAGATTTTTCTTAAATTGTTGATTGCATAAGGTGCAGCTCAGCAACAAGTTTTCCCAAGTATAAGGCAACCAATAATAGCCAGGAGCATGCAATTCGTCCTGTTCCGCTTGTTTGTAGCCGCCCTTGGGCCGGTAATGCTCCACATCGCCATAACTAATATGGGAAATTTTCGACTCGCAAAAACAGCACTTGTCATAATGCATTTTTAATAACGCGGTTTTAACGGTGGGATTTCCGTAAATCGCACTATCGAATTTAAATTCGCGTTTGCCAGCATCATAAGCCTCACAAAAAGCCTGTTGTTCAGCTTTACCCTTGTTTTGCAATACGGCGGGTTCCTGGCTGCGCTGGATAAAAATCATCGGACCTATTTCAACAGCTCCGCCGCACGGCGAATAATATTCATCGCGTCAATATCTTCGGGGGTTTCCGCTGTGGGCAGTTCTCCGATTTGACATTCCAGTTCAGACAATTTGGCTTGATCGGCAGCGGTCAATTGCGCTTGGCTCAAAATCTGCCGGCGTTGTGTCAACAGGCTCTCGTAATGCGGCGAACGGGCACTGGGCAAATCGAACAAATCGCTGGTCAATAACTGATCGATACGCCAACCTTTGACGTCTTGCGGATGCTGGTGGATTTTCACCGAGTCGCCTTCGCGTTTAAGCACCACGATATTGGCGTTTTCCGCAGCCTGCACGATTAAGGGGCTATGGGCGGTAACAATAAACTGAGTATTGACGAAGCGTTCGCTCAAATAAGCCATGATGGTCCGCTGCCATTTGGGATGCAAATGCAGGTCGATTTCGTCGATCAACACCACAGCCGGTTCGACGATGGGGTTGGGGGAATTTGGGTACTCATCGAATAATCTTGCGGCTAAGTCCACCATCCAAGCTACCATCGTTTGGTAACCCAAACTCATTTTGTGCAATGATATCCAGCCGTCTAATGTTCTGAATTCTACCCTGGGTTTTGGAATAGTTTCGCTAGGCTCCGAAATGCGAATATCTTTCAAGTCTGGCAACAAATCAATTAATGTTTCTCTAATCAGTGTAAATCGTTGTTTATATTTGTGTTCAATAGATGGATCGGATGCTCGGTTAACGATATAGTCAATTTGTAACAACCATTCCTCAGCATTTATTAATTCTTCAGGGCTGTCGGGAATATCGCTTCTGGTGTCTCTAAGTCGAACAGCACTGTTTTTGAGAGGTCTTCTACTGGCGCTATAAGGATAGATTCTGGTATTTTCAGGCGCTCTGCCTTCATATAAATTGAGGTCGACAGTAATTTCTTGACGCTGAAAAGCGCGATCAGAATTATTAATTTGGCTGTCGAACACCAATTGGTAATTTACTTTGAATGTTTGGGCGTTCTTTCTCGGCCAATCGTGAGTTTCATCTCCTCTTAACATCAAATTAGCTAAGACTTCTAGCAATGTTGTTTTGCCAACCCCATTATCCCCCAAAATCACTGTCCACTGCGCTGGCCGGCCGCTACCGTCCGACAAATCCAGCGTCTGTTTTTCGGCAAAACAGCGCACGTTTTCCACCGATAACGACAGGAAATAAACGCCTTGGTTGCTAGAAGTTTCGGTCATTAGTTTGAGTGTTCGCTATTAAATTACCGACTTTCACGAGGCAAAAGGGTTGATTTGCTGTAAACCGTTTATGTTTAAACCATTGTGCATATCTTCCGAGTAAATGTCCGGCTATCGGCTGCCATTGCCGAGGCGATCAGCAAACTATCCCAATAGGACAAACTGAACGATTCGCGTAATTCGGAGGCCCGGCGTACATCATCCAATGTGACGGTATGTATCGGATAACGTTGCCGGAAATTATCCACGGTTAGTCGAATCTCTTGCTCGGTGTATCCGGCTTTTCGCTGCAGATTGTTGCAGACCTCGTTGACGACTTGAGTGCTAAGCATTACGCCGGGCTGTGCGATAACCGTTAAAGCTTGTTGGTGTTTGGGCGAACTCTCATCCATGAAAGTATAAAGTCAGACGTTGGAGTCGACAAAACAGTTAACGCTCATACACCGCTTCGCGCGGCGGCGGCTCGAATGGTTTAACCAAGCGAGGCGCTAACGGCGCTGATTCCTTAAGGTCTTGCTGTTGCCCCGCGTATTTTTGCAACAAAAATTGATAAAAATCCTCCAAATCATGCCTGGTAAAATCCTGTAGTTTATCTAAATTCAGTGTTTGCATACTGGGCCTCCCAAGAAAATTGATCCTTGCTGTTTACAATAACAAGCGCCGAATGTCGCCCAGATAAGATTTTAATGCTTCCATAAAACGCGCACCTTCGGCGCCGTCTATGACGCGGTGGTCGTAGGTAATGTCCAATGGCAGCATCAATTTCGGTTCGAATTCCTTGCCGTTCCAAACCGGCTGCACTTTGGAGCGGGTTACGCCCAAAATCGCCACTTCCGGGGCGTTGACGATGGGCGTAAACGCTGTGCCGCCGATGCCGCCCAAACTGGAGATGGTCATGCAACCGCCCTGCATATCGGCCGGTTTCAACTTGCCGGTTCTGGCCAATTCGCTTTTCTCGGCCAGTTCGGCGGACAGTTGGAAAATGCCTTTTTTATCCACATCGCGAATGACCGGTACGACGAGACCATTTGGGGTATCGACGGCGATGCCAATGTGGAAGTATTTTTTGAAATACAGCTTGTCGCCTTCCGGTGACAGTGAGCTGTTGAACGCCGGATATTTCTGCATCGCGGCGACCAAGGCCTTCATGATGAAAATCAGGCCGGTAACTTTGACAGCATCCTTGGCCAGGCCGGCGTTGACCGACTTGCGGAAGTCTTCCATCGTGTCGATGGCCACTTCGTCGTGATACGTTACCAATGGCAAATTCAACCAGACGCGAGTCAGATTTTGGCCGGTCAGACGCTTGATTTTGCTGAGCGGTTTTTCCTCGATTTCGCCGAATTGGGTGAAATCAACGGCAGGAATAGCCGGAATACCTGCGCCACCACCGGTTGATCCGCCGGAGGTCATGACTTGCTTGACGAAGTTTTTCACATCCTCTTGCAGGATGCGGCCTTTACGGCCGCTACCGGTTGGGATTTTGCTCAGATCGACGCCCAATTCACGGGCGAAGAGTCTGACGCTGGGTGTGGCGTGGGCTTTAAACCCTTCGTTACTTGTTACGACCGGCGTAGCTGGCGCTGCGGCAGGTTGAGCGGGTTCTATTTTTGGGGCTTCCGCAATCGGAGCTGGGCTCGGTTCGGCTGGGGCAGGCGTGGCAACCGGTGCCGGTTCGGCAGGAGCTGCAGTTGCCTCGCCCACTTCAAGCGTAGCGATCAATGTACCCTCGGAGACTTTATCGCCGGGTTTGATATGGATGGTTTTGATGGTGCCGGCTGCGCTGGATGGTAAGTCCATCGTCGCTTTGTCGGTTTCCATCACCGCCAGGGTTTGTTCGACCGCGACCACGTCGCCGGGCTTGATCAGCACCTCGACGATGTCGATTTCAGGGACATTGCCGACGTCGGGGACTTTTATTTCAATTACAGAACTCATATGTCGCTTTCCGTTAAATCAACCAGGGAGCGGTTGCGTCAGGGTTGATGTTGTATTTGGCAATGGCTACCTCGACTTTGGCGGCGTCGAACTCGCCGGCTTGCGCCAGGCTGTGCAAGGCGGCAACGGCAACGTGGTATCTGTCCACTTCGAAGAAGCTACGCAGCTTGGCGCGGGTGTCCGAGCGGCCGAAGCCGTCAGTACCCAACACCGTGTAAGAGCGATTCACCCAAGGGCGAATTTGTTCGGCAAATGCGCGCATGTAATCGGTAGCGGCGATGATCGGACCCTTGGTGCTATCCAGGCAGTGTTCGATATGCGTGATGCGCGGCTTTTCGGTCGGATGCAAACGGTTCCAGCGCTCGCAGGTTTGGCCGTCTCGAGCCAGCTCGGTAAAGCTTGGGCAGCTCCAGATGTCGGCGTCCACGCCCCAATCATCGTGCAGCAGTTTGGCGGCTTCAATGACTTCGATAAAGATGGTGCCGGAGCCCAGCAATTGCACGCGCGGTTTTTTGCTGTTCGGGCCTTTTTTGAACAAATACATGCCTTTCAGGATGTCGGCCTCCGCGCCTTCCGGCATGGCCGGTTGGTCGTAGTTTTCGTTCATCAAGGTGATGTAATAGAAAATATCCTCCTGTTCTACATACATCCGGCGCAAGCCGTCCTGAATGATCACCGCTAATTCGCAGGCGAAGGTCGGGTCGTAGGAATAGCAATTCGGTACGGTGGCGGACATCAAGTGGCTGTGGCCGTCTTCATGCTGCAAACCTTCGCCGTTCAAGGTGGTTCTGCCGGCGGTGCCGCCCAGCAGGAAACCGCGGGTACGTTGGTCTGCCGCGGCCCAGATCAAATCACCGACCCGTTGGAAACCGAACATCGAGTAATAGATGAAGAACGGAATCATCGGTACGCCGTGGGTTGAATAGGCGGTACCGGCTGCAATCCAGTCGCACAGGCCGCCCGCTTCGTTGATACCTTCCTGCAACACCTGGCCGTGCTTGTCTTCCTTGTAAAACATCAGTTGCTCGGCGTCTTGCGGGGTGTAGAGCTGGCCGACTTGAGACCAGATACCCAACTGCCGGAACATGCCTTCCATACCAAAAGTGCGCGACTCGTCCGGGACAATCGGTACTACGCGCTTACCGATTTGTTTGTCCTTGACCAGGATGTTCAAAATGCGCACAAAGGCCATGGTGGTGGAAATCTCGTGACCTTCGCCGGTGCCGTCCAATAGCGCTTTGAAAGCGGATAAGGCCGGTACTTCGAGCGGGTAGGACTTGGCGCGGCGAGCCGGCAGATAACCGCCCAGATCGACGCGGCGTTGGCGCAGGTAATTCAGTTCCGCAGAGTCTTCCGCAAAACGCAGGTAAGGTAGATTGATCAATTCTTCGTCGCTGACCGGCAATTGATAGCGGTCGCGGATATATTTGATCGATTCCATGCTCATCTTCTTCTGTTGATGGCTGGTGTTTTGCGCTTGTCCCGAATCGCCCATGCCGTAACCCTTGATGGTTTTAGCCAGAACTACCGTCGGTTGACCTGTGTGATTGACGGCGGCATTGAAGGCCGCGAACACTTTGATCGGGTCGTGGCCGCCACGATTCAATTCCCAGATGTCGCGGTCGGTGTAATCCTTGACTAGTTCCTGCAGTTCGGGGGTGTTGAAGAATTTTTCCCGGACGTAGGCGCCGTCCTTGGATTTGAAGGTTTGGTAATCGCCGTCCACGCATTCCATCATGCGTTTAACCACCAAACCGTCCTTGTCGCGGGACAGAATCGCGTCCCAGCGCCGGCCCCAGATTACTTTGATAACGTTCCAGTTGGCGCCGCGGAAGTTGGCTTCCAATTCTTGAATAATCTTGCCGTTGCCGCGTACCGGACCGTCCAGACGTTGCAGGTTGCAGTTGACGACGAAAATCAGGTTATCCAGTTTTTCCCGGCCTGCCATGCCGATCGCGCCCAGAGTTTCCGGTTCGTCGGTTTCGCCGTCGCCCAGGAAGGCCCAGACTTTACGGCCTTCGGTGTTGGCAAAGCCGCGGTTTTGCATATAACGCATGAAGCGGGCTTGGTAGATAGCCATGATCGGGCCTAGACCCATCGAAACGGTCGGGAATTGCCAGAAGTCCGGCATCAACCAAGGGTGCGGATAAGACGATAAGCCGTTGCCGCCGACTTCTTGTCTAAAGCTGTCCATTTGCTCTTCGCTCAAGCGGCCCAGCAAGAAGGCGTGAGCATAGGTGCCGGGCGCGGAATGACCTTGCGAGAAAATCAGGTCGCCGCCGTGTTTGTCCGAGGGGGCGTTCCAGAAATGATTTTGCCCGACATCGTATAAGGTGACGGCGGAAGCGAAACTGGCGATATGGCCGCCGACATTGGTGTATTTGTTGGCGCGCAACACCATCATCATCGCATTCCAGCGCACGTAAGAGCGGATGGTGCGTTCGATGTCGGTGTTGCCGGGAAATTTGGGTTGCCTATCTATCGGGATGGTGTTGATGTAAGGCGTATTAGCCGAGAACGGAATGTCCATGCCGGCTTGTCTGGCGGTACTGAGCAGGGTTTCAATCAGAAAACTGGCGCGGTCGCCGCCTTCTTTTTCTATCACCGCTTGCAGTGCCTCCATCCATTCTAGGGTTTCAGCAGGATCAATATCGTGTTTGGCGGCAATATCGGTATTGTTGGTCATTACGGAACCTTGGAAAACGTTGGATTAGCTTAAAAAGGATACCCGAAATGACTGGTTTGAGCATATTTTTTTAGTAATCCGCTACCGGCAAATCCGGCTAGAATCCAGGTAAAACCTGGATGTAGCCAAAAAACGCAGCGGTTTAGTTTTTCGAAACAGGCAAAAGGTTATTGTATGGTCAGAATTGCATTGAATTTAATGAGTTTCAGCCCTTAAGTACAGGTGGCTTTGCAAGCCGACATGACGTAAAATTTGTGCCAGTACTCATTTTTAAGGAAATCCCTATGCGTAATCAACTAGTTAAACCCTTGGTTGCCTTGTTTCTTTCTACGGCAAGCATAGAAGCTAGTGCTGGGCTGGTCAGTTTTACCTCCACTGAGTTCCAGCAAACCCTGGATGGACAGGTTTTTACTTTCGCTATTGATAATGCGCCTTTGGCGGATTTAGTGGCCGGCAGCTTCACTGTCCATGCGCGCGGAGATTACTCGATCAACGCATCTACTGCCAATCCTGAGAACATCGCCGTTACATTCGAAAGTGTGATCAGCAATCTGAAATTCGCTCCTATTGCTCCACCCGTTAACTCTAGTGCTGTCTTTGTTGACGCCAACAATTACAGCACGGTTACAAACGCCGATTTGGTCGAGTGGTCGCGGAGCACGCTGCTACCGGGTGCTTTATTGCAGAGTTGGACACAGGACAACAAAATTCTTATCACCTTGGCGCTGTCACCTGACGTGACCGCGGACTTGAATGCTGGACAAGGCAGCAACCCTTTTGTCCAAGCCACTATTACGTATACGACTTCGGCAGTACCTTTGCCGGCCGCAACATGGCTGTTTTTGTCTGGTCTGATTGGTATGGTAGGCTACGGAAAACAGCGCAAAGCAGATTAAAGCTGGTTCCCAGACAACAAAAAGCCGGCTTATGCCGGCTTTTTGTTGCGAAATGCGCTTGATTAATGAATAACGCTATCGGGGTGTTGCAAATCAGGCAGCACACTGCTGATGCCTGTATTGAGCAATGCGCCGGTATCGACGGTAAAGCTACCAACGCCGGTGCTATCGCCATCACCATCTGTTGCATTAAAACCAAATTGTAATTGCAGGTTTTGTGGCGCTACGCTGGTATATTGCAGGCCTCCCACCGCGAGCTTGCCAAAATTAACCTGGATTTCCAGCCTGTCGTATCCACCAACCACATCAATCGGGTCCGTAAGCCCACCTCCAGCAGGCGTGCTAAATACAACCGTTCCAGTATCAACTTGGGTTAGCCCCCTATAAGCTGTCCAGCTAAAAACATCCAAAGCACTACCAACATCGGCTTCATTGAGTTGTACCGAGTTTACTAATTGCGGAGATGTAATATCGAAACCGCCGACAGTACCAAACCTGTAGGTTATTACTTCCGATGCATCCAAAAATCTATCACCCACACCGACGTCATTGTTTGCTGAGTCGATAAACAAGTTGCTGCCCTCAACAAGCAGAGAATTCCCTACAGCAACTTTTCCGGCACCGAAAGCCAGCGCGGCGCTGCCAAAATCTAGCGTGGTGCTCGGCGCAGCAGGCAAATCCAAAACATCGTGCAATTCCAATTTGTACGCACCATCTACGGCGCCGTTAACTGTCGGCAGCAGCGAAAATACCATGCGGTCAGCGCTGAGGTCGGCAAATGTGGTCGTCAGGGCACCGTTATCGACAAAAGCATAAAGTTCTTGTAACTGGTCGCCGTTGCTATCGACAATCAAATAAGAAATACCGTCTGCTCGAGACGTTAACGCCCCATTATTGTTTGTCAAATTTACACCACCGGCACTCCCAAAGCCGTCAAAACCCAGATCGTAATCAATCAAGCCCGTTAATGTTTGACCTGCGGCATCTTGTAAATTCCCGTTGCTGTTTTTGACGAAGGGCGCATCATCAAACACGTTCGCACTAAACGTCGTATTGGCGACCCTTCCGTCCTGATCGGTTAACGTCGCGGAAAATGTAAAGCCAATAGCCGGCGATTCCGGTGCGCCCGTGTTTATGTGGGTCAAAGCGTTTAGCAAGGTAAAGGTATAACTGTCATTGTTCACAACGACCTGATAAGAGCCGTCGCTGGCTGTCAGGGTTTGTGTAGCGGCGTCCCAGGTTGCCCCGCTGGCCGACAAGACAACCGATGTTGGTGCTTGGCCGTTAATACGCAGAGTGCCGGTCTCGGCAGGGGGTAAGCTAGCGTCACTTTCGTCCACGATGACGTCGCTGACAGTGACAGTAGGCACGTAAACAATGCTGACCTCGGCAGGATTGGACTCCAGGCCCAAATCATCCTCGACGGTGTAGGTGATCAGAGTCGGATTGCCGGTAAAACCGGGGGTTGGCGTAAAAGTAATCGAGCCTGTAATCGTGTCGACAGTCCAAATACCCTGGCCAGGCACAACTAGTGGTTGACCGGGTCCATTACTGCCGACGATTTGCACGCTGGCGGGGTTGAGCGTGCCATCCGGGTCATTGTCGTTGCCCAGCACGTTGATCGTAACACTGCTGCCGGGTGTTAAGCCTGTAACGCTGTCATTGCCTGCAATCGGCGGCTGGTTGCCGGAGGTTGCAGCGGCCTGCTCCGGATTCAAAATCAAAACTTCGGGCACAATCGGCGGAAATGCGACATTGGGACCGGTGGTATCGAAACCATTCGTGACCGGTGCTACAGGGTTGAGATATTCGACGATAACCGGCACATGGCCTTCGTTACCTGCCCCAGGCGCGCCTCCTGCTGCCGGCGCACCGCCAGCGGCAGTCGCTTCAGCTATTGTGGTTGGATCGGCGCCGGCCAGTAAGGCCGCCTGAATATCTTCCGCGCTGGGACCGGCGGGTGTCGGATTCTGGGTGATCTGACCCGGCTCGCCTTGTTCCTGCAGCGCTGCAGCAAGCTGCATGCTGTCGTTGCCGCCCATATCAATAAACGAGCCATTGGCAAGTTGTATCATCACCGTGCTGCCGTCGGCAGTGGTCAAAAGATCGGTTGGGTAAACGCGGTCGCCGACCTGCAAAATACGTTTACTGCCGTCGGCGGCAATGGCGGTAACGGTGCCAGTTGCGATTTTAACGATGCCGATTTCTTTGGCCATGCTTTGCTCCGAAGTTTATTCCAAATAAATAACGTGATTTTGTGACCGAATAATAAGCTAATTTGAACAAGTTAACATAGTACCTTGGTTCGAAATTTGCCGATACGAGTCGTTAGGAGCTGCAGGACAGCATGGAGCAGCCGGCGCGCTGCTTAGCCCAATCGGGCCGTTTAGCGGCAAAACTCTGTTTATCCGCTTGTTCGGCGTAAGGGTGGCGCAGCACTTCGAGTAACTCCTGGACTAAAGAAAAATCGCCTTGTTCAGCCTGATCAATAGCCAATTGCGCCAGATAATTACGCAATACGTATTTCGGATTGACTGCATTCATTGCTGAGCTGCGATCCAGCGGTAGCCTGCCGTCGCGCTGACTGCGCAGGCGATAAATGGCGAACCAGCGGCTAGCTTGTTCCATGAGGTCGTCGTTCAACGGCTCGTAGCTGGTGCGCTGCAACAGCGCTAAAAATTGCGCCGGCGAATTCGATTCCGCGCTGACATCGACATCAGCCAACTGCCGATAAAACAAAGTCATATCGGTTTCAGCGGCTTGCATGAGCTGGGTTAAGTCGTTCACCAAGGTCTCGTCTTCGCTGGGCTCGAACCTTGTTAGGCCCAATTTGGCGGCCATCATCGCCTGCCAGCTGGCGTCGAAGGTGTCGGTATAAGCCGATAAAGCTTGTTGCAAACTTTCGGCGCGCATAATCAAGGGATACAGAGCGTTGGCGAGTTGTACCAAATTCCAATAGGCGATTTTCGCCTGATTGCCGAACCGGTAGCGCCGGCCTTGGGCGTCGGTGGTGTTAGGCGTCCAGTCCGGATCGTAATTTTCAAGCCAGCCGTAAGGACCATAATCGATGGTCAAGCCCAGGATCGACATATTGTCGGTGTTCATCACGCCGTGCACAAAGCCGACCCGCTGCCAGTGCACGATCATTTCGGCCGTCTTGCGGCAGACTTGTTTAAACCATTCCAGGTAGACGGGAATCGATGGCTCACCCAGCTCCGGAAAATCGGTGCGAATGGTGTAATCCACCAGTTTTTTCAGCGAATCGAGGTCATCGCGCGCGGTGAATAGTTGAAAACTGCCGAAGCGGACGAACGATGGCGCCACCCGACACACCACCGCGCCAGGTTCCATTTGCGGATTACCGTCGTAAAACATATCACGCACCACCTGTTTGCCGGTCAGGATCACACTTAAGGCGCGGGTGGTCGGCACACCGAGATGATGCATGGCTTCGCTGCACAAAAACTCGCGTATTGAAGAACGCAGAACCGCCAAGCCGTCGGCGCTGCGGGAATATGGCGTAACGCCCGCGCCTTTTAGTTGTAAGGTATAACGTTGGTTACGCTGATTAACGACCTCGCCCAAATTGATAGCCCGGCCATCGCCGAGCTGACCGGCCCAATGGCCGAATTGATGGCCGCCATAGCACATCGCATAAGCTTCCATGCCTTTTGCCAATCGGCTGCCGGCGAATACTTGGCAAAAATCTTCCGATTCACAGATTTCGGCGGATAGGTCCAAATCTTCCGCGACTTCTCTGGAATAAGCAACTAACCTGGGTTGCTGCGCCGGTGTCGGATTGGCCCTGGAATAGCACGCTGCATAAACTTGGCGCCGAAAATTGTCTGGTTCGGGATCACCTGGCAACTCGCGGATAAAACGATTGTCGAAGTTCAGATTATCGAGGGCTGAATTGTGGTTTTCGGTAGGCATGACGACATCTTATTGGTGGCTAAAAAATTTTCGAATCGCGGCTGGAACCGGCTAAGATAAGCCACTAGCAGCTAGTTTATATCAATCAACTTTTCAATCAGGGAATACCAATGAACAATTTTCTTGCAAAACGCGGACCACGCGCTTTTGGCTTTAGTTCACTTCTATTAGTCGCCTGCCTTGCGACGACGCAACTGACCGGTTGCTTTACTGTCGGCCAAGAGTTTTCCCCCGTCCGAGTGCCGGAAATCAAGGTCGGCCAAACCCGTAAGCAAGATATTACCGAAATGTTCGGCACGCCTTGGCGTACCGGTATGGAAGATGGTAAGCCTACCTGGACTTACGGGATCTACAAATATGCGTTGTTCGGCGGTAACGATTCCCAGGATTTGCTGATTCGTTTCGACGCACAAGGCGTAGTGCGCTCTTACACCTTTAGTTCTACCCGCAAATAATCGTGGCGACCGGTGTTTGCTCGCGGTATTTTAGCGATCTCGCTGTTACTGGCGTCAGGTAGCGGCGTAGCGAAAAAGCTTTATAAATATCAGGATGCCGAAGGTACCTGGTTTTTTACCGATCAGGCCCCCGCATCGAATCAGCCGGTAGCAGTCAGGCAGTTAAAAGCCGCCACTCCTAAGCGCGTTTGGCTGGAAAAAACGGCCGATGATTTGCAACCGAGTTTTTTTGCGCTGAACGCCTATCCGGGGCCTATCGAACTGGCCGTCGATTGGCGAGAGCGGGAAAATGTCAGCGCCAATCCGGATTTGCCGCGCCGCTTTGTCGTTGAATCCGGACAGTCCGGCAGCTTGTTTTCGCTTATTCCCAACCAGAGCGCCGGTTTTTATAGTGTCAATCTGCAATATAGCTATGTGGTTGGGCGGCCTTTACCCGGCTATGTGAGTCAAACCCTTTATAAACCACCTTTGCCGGCCGGCGCACAGTTTCAAATTACCCAAGCTTTTAATGGACCATACAGTCATAACGATGAACAGAATCGTTATGCGGTAGACATCATGATGCCGGTTGATACGCCGATTTACGCAGCCCGGGGCGGTATCGTGCTGGAAGTGGAAAATGACTATACCAGTCATGGTACTAGCCAGGCTTACGCCAGCAAGGCTAACAGTATCAGGATCTTGCATGAGGACGGCTCCATGGCTGTGTACGCGCATTTGGCTCTGGAAAAAGCCCAAGTCACGCCAGGAATGCGGGTGGCAACCGGGCAGCTGATCGCTTACTCCGGCAATACCGGTTTGACGACCGGGCCGCATTTGCATTTTGCGGTGCAGATCAATCGCGGTATGGAGCTGATTTCCGTACCGTTTCAATTTACCGACTTGAACGGTCTGGCGGTGGAGCCAAGGCTTGGCCTGTGGTTGTCCGGGCCGGCGGCTTCCGTCGGTAATTAGCCACCAGCCGTTGAACTAAAAAACCGAAAGCAGCCCCGCCCCGCGCATTTGGCTTGATACATGGCATTGTCGGCGTTTTTCATCAGGCTATTTGCCTCCAGGCCGTCATCGGGATAAACGGCAATGCCGATACTGGAAGAAATATCCAGCGTGTGTTGTTGAATCACAAACGGCTGATTCAGACTGCTTAAGATGCTTTCGGCCACCAGCCCGGCCGCGGAGTGTCGGTCCAATTGGCAGAGTAAAATTACAAACTCATCGCCGCCCAAACGCGATACGGTATCCGTTTCCCGCTTGACGCAAGCCTCCAGACGATTCGCCACCTCTTTCAGCAATAAGTCGCCGACATCGTGACCGAAGCTGTCGTTGACCGGCTTGAATTTATCCAGGTCCAGATAGAGCAAGGCCAGCAAACTGCGTTCGCGTCTGGCCTGAGCGATAGCCTGATGCAAGCGGTCGATCAGCAAGGTACGATTGGGCAAGTCGGTTAGTGCGTCGAAGTGGGCCAGATGATGAATGTGTTGCTCTATGGCTTTACGCGCCGTTATGTCCATCATCGTGCCGACATAATGGGTTATCTTGCCATCCGGGTTTTTCACGGCGCTGATGGTGAGCCATTCCGGAAAGATATTGCCATTCTTACGCCGATTCCAGATTTCACCTTGCCAGACGCCTTTGTTATCAATGGATTGCCACATTTCGGCAAAAAACAGCGCATCGTGAATGCCGGAATTGAGGATATTCATTTTTTGACCGATGGCCTCTTCGCTGGCGTAGCCGGTAATCTCGGTAAAGGATTTATTCACCTTTAAAATGACGGCATCGGCATCGGTAATCATCATGCCCTCCTGCGATTCAAAAGCGGTCGCGGCAATTCGCAGTTCGGTGTCCAGGCGTTTGCGTTCGCTAATATTTTGCGCGAAGGTAAAACTCAGTTCCAAGCCATTGTGAGCGATATAGTGGCAGGTGAGCTCAACCGGGAAAATCGTGCCGTCCTTACGCCGATGGCGGCTTTCGTGGCTGACAATTTCGCAGTCGCGCAAGCGCTGCCAGATGTTTGACCAGGCGCTGGCCAAAAGGTCCGGATCGAATTCCCAGGGTGTCATACCCACCAGTTCGTCCCGCGAATAGCCCAAGGACTGACAAGCGTAATCGTTGACGTAAGTCACCATGCCCTTGGGATCAAGGCAGAAGAAAGCGGTCTTGCTTTTATCGACCATGGTTTTGGCCAGCCACAACTCGTTTTCGATCTTCTTTAGCTCGGTGATGTCATCGTATACTCCTAATACCCCGATGGTTTCGCCCAAACTATTGCGCAGTGGCGCTTTCGATGTTCTCAGTAGAATCTCTTTGCCCTCAGGCGTGGTTTGCGGCTCTTCGTAAGCCAGCTTAGGCAGATTGGATTGCATGACCTGGCGGTCATCGGCGCGGTAGAGCAAAGCTTGGTTTCGCCAGGATAGTTGCTGGTCGACTTTACCGAGGAGGTCTTCGGTTCTCGTGAAACCACCATCTCGGGCGAACTGCGAGTTGCAGCCGAGATAGCGCGAGTGCAGGTCTTTCCAAAATACCCGCATGGGTATGGTTTCGATCACCGATTGCAGCAAGCTGCGCGACTCGGCGAGCGCATTCATTGCATTGATGCGTTTGGAAATATCGTAGAGCAATACCAGTTGCATTTTCTTGCCGGCCCCGCCTATGCGGGTAGCGGTGGTCATCACGTGCTTGTTCAGGCCGTTTTTGCAACGAACTTTGATTTCCAGGGGCTGAAATTCTTGGTCGTCATTTTCGAAGCGCTTTTGCCATTCCGCGCCAATCGTTTCACGGTAAACAGTATCGGGGAAGGCTTGTAATTGCCAGGCGGACAGGTTGGGAATATCCCGGAGCCGGTACCCGAAGACCTTGGTAAATTCCGGGTTCAGCATTTGCAGATTGCGCTTGTCGTCGAATAGCGCCAGTGGAATGGGGAGTGCGGTGACAATAGTGCTTAATTGGATATTGTCGTCGTTCAAGCTGCTCAACTGGTCTAAAAAAACAATGATCATCGCGCAGATCAGCGAGGCGACCAGCAGCGAAGCGACCAAGCCGGTAAGTAGATAATCGAAGCTGATTTCGCCTTTCAGCAGCCATTCCATTATCGCCACAATCGATTCGGTGAGCATTGTCGCCAGAGCAACCGAAATCAGCCAAAGTTGGTATTTATTGATACGCTGTAAACGGCTGAGAAGGATGTATTTCAAACTAGGCTTTAAGTACTTATTCGGCTGAAACGCGCAGTCGTTGACGACGTTTTTTTGTACGCTAAAGCTTACATCGTTGTAGGCCTATTTCAAAATCTTTCGAGGATTTTCCCTTTTTTAATCTGCGGCTGCTCCAATCCAATGGACGCTCAATGTCAATGAGCCGCTTTAACCCGGCGACGAGCGATGAGGATGCATAAAGCCATTAAACAAAATCCGGCCCCCGCGTAAAACGTAAACTCGGCGCCGTAGCTATCCCACAGCAACCCCGCCATGACGCTAGCCAACAGCATGGCGATGCCGCCGACCAGATTGAAAAATCCGTAAGCGGTGCCGCGCAGGTCGGCCGGTGACGTGTCCGCGACCATTTTGGCCAGCAGGCCTTGAGTCATGCCCATGTGCACCCCCCAAAGCCCAACGCCGGCCAACACTATCCGCCAATCGGCGCTACTGGCCAGTACTAGGTCGGCGGCGATGAGTACCAACAGCCCCCAAGCCAGCAGTTTCCGGTGCGATACGCGGTCGGACAGACGGCCAAACGGGTAAGCCGTGGCCGAATACACAACATTCATCGCCACCATTGCCAAGGGTAACAGCGCAATCGGAATGCCGCTTTGTTGGGCGCGCAGCACCAAAAAGGCCTCGCTGAATCGCGCCAGCGTGAACACCGCGCCTATCATCACTACCCGCCAATAGTCGGCATTTAAGCGTTGCAGATTGGCGCGCTTGATGGGGCTGCCGTGTTGCGAACGCTGCAGATGCTTGGATTCGCGCACACCAAACAGCAACATCAGCACCGACAGCCCGCCGGGGATCACGGCCACCCAAAAAACCGCCCGAAAATCGTTGGCCCACAGGAGCATGAGCGCCACCGCCAGCAATGGTCCCAGAAAAGAGCCGACCGTATCCAGCGATTGCCTGAGGCCAAAGGCCGCGCCGCGAATTTCCGGCGGGGTGATGTCGGCAACCAGTGCGTCGCGCGGTGCGCCGCGTATGCCTTTGCCGACCCGGTCTAGCAGTCGCGCGCTTAAAACCATGCCGCTGCTGCCGGCGATGGCAAACAGGGGTTTGGTCAACGCTCCCAGGCTGTAACCTATCAAGGCCAGACTTTTGCGCTTGCCCAAATAATCGCTGAGCACCCCGGAAAATACTTTGACGATCAGCGCGGTCGCTTCCGCTGCGCCTTCGATTAAACCGATGCTCAAACTGCTGGCATGCAGAGTGGTGAGCATGAATACCGGCAGCAGGCTGTGGATCATTTCCGAGGAAATATCCATCAACATACTGACAAAGCCCAATGCCCAAACGCTTTTCGGGATTTGTCGCCAGATAGGTTTTGCGCCGGAATGCGTCATGGAGTTTATGTTTGCCGTTCGTTTAAAGGAAATCACAGCGCCTAGGTTGCCGTAAAACCCGCCGCCCCGATGGAATTTTATTGTCGCAAGGCCCTAGAGATTGACAATGCCCGTTAGCAGTGTAAACGTAAGGCCATTTTTCAACAGGAGGTTTTTATGATGCGTAGTTTATTCTTTTTGGCCTTATTGTTCAGTTCCGGTTTGCAAGCCGCATTGCAGGAGCAAGCCGTGAGTTATACCGCCGGCGATACCACGCTAAAAGGCTATCTGGTTTGGGACGATACGAAAGGCGACAAGCAGCCCGGCGTGCTGGTGGTTCACGAATGGTGGGGCTTGAACGACTACGCCCGGCAGCGCGCGAAGATGTTGGCGGAACTGGGTTATACCGCGCTGGCGGTCGATATGTACGGCGACGGCAAATCCAGCGAGCATGCAGCCGAAGCCTCAACCTTCATGAACAGCGTCGTGGAGCGGGCGGGCGTTTCGCAATTGCGTTTTACCGCGGCTTTAGCCTTTTTACAAAAACAAGCCAGTGTCGATAAGGGCAATATTGCGGCGATAGGTTATTGTTTCGGCGGTGCGACAGTCTTGAATATGGCGCGCTTGGGTACCGATCTGGTGGCAGTGGTGAGTTTTCACGGTAATCTGGCCACGCAAACGCCGGCGCGGGCCGGGCAGGTGAAGGCGCGGGTATTGGTTTTGAACGGCGCGGCCGACGAGTTTGTCAGCGCCGACAGCATTGCGGCGTTTGAAAAAGAAATGACCCAAGCCGGCGTGGATTATCGTTTGGTTAACTATCCCGGCGCGCGCCACGGTTTCACCAACCCCGACGCGGCTAGGTTGGGCAAAGCCAATAATTTGCCTATCGCTTACGATGCCGAGGCGGATAAACAATCCTGGGAAGCCATGCAACAGTTGTTTCGCGAAGTGTTCAAGCAATAGCTAATCGTCAGTCAAATCGGTGGCAGTCGGTGCATAGGCTCGGATAAACGCGCTGACGGCGCGCTCGACTGTGGCTTTAATTTGTTTGGGTTTCAATTCCCGGCGGGCGTTGAACAAGCCCGATTCGTATACTTCCGATTCCAGCAAACCGCGAAAATGCGCGGCCACCACATGTGGGTCGGCATGCCGCAACTGGCCGGCATTCATCGCTTGTGCGAAGAATTGCGCAGTAAATTGCATGCCCTTGGCGGGGCCATTTTCGAAAAGCAGGCGGCCGGCTTCCGGCTGAGTGGCGGCGGCTGCGATCAACATGCGTCGGGCCGCCAAACTTTTCAAGGACAGAAAGTTGCTCATCACGCCTTCGCCGAAACGTTGCAAAGTGGCCGGCAAGTCGTCGGAAGGTTGCAACAGTGCCAGGACTTGGTTGACCTGGTCTGGCAGTGTATCCAGAGGCGCACTGCCGCAGTCCGGCATCAGCAAGGAAAATAATTGCTCGCTGTGGCGATCAGCGGAACGGCGCGCCAATTCCAGAAACAACTGCTCCTTGGAGCTGAAATAGTTGTACAGCGTGGCCTTGGAGTGGCCGGCAGTAGCGGCGATTTCCGCCATCGTCGCTTGTTCGAAACCGACTTTTTCAAACAGGGTTTTTGCCGCATCCAGAATGGCTTGGCAACGTTCTCCACTTTTCTTTCTCATGGAACCTTCCTTATTCGAGCGAGTCGGCTGAGTTTCGAGCACTAGGCCGCTGTTTGGCTTATTCTAGACCCGATGGTTCAGTTTTAAATTGTCGTATAGACTTGGAGCTGAGTAATGTTTGCCGAGATTTTTCGTCATGATGACACACCTAGCCCGCCGTATAAGCTTTTATACCCCTTATTCCCAGCGTGGATCGGCACGCGGTTCATTGCTTATCGGGATTTTTACCGTACTGGCATGCTGTGCGGTGCTTATAGTTTGGTTGTTAAACCGGGAAAGTCCAGGCGCTGCCGCGCCGGGAAAATCGGTGTCGGCGCTGACGGTGACGCGGGCAGTGCCGCAATGGCGGCAGTGGCCAACCACCCTGGAAGCGTCGGGGGCGATTGCGGCCTGGCAAGAAGCCGTCATCGGCGCCCAGCAATCCGGATTAAGGTTAATCGAAGTCAATGTCAATGTCGGCGATCAGGTCAAGCACGGTCAGCTATTGGCGCGTTTCGATGCTGATATGCTGCGCGCCGATCTGGCGCAATTGCAGGCCAATCTGGCCCAGGCGCGGGCCACCGCCGCGCAAGCCGAAACCAACAAACAGCGGGTGCTGAAACTCAAAAATGCAGCGACGCTGAGTCAACAGGAGTTGTTGCGTTACGAAACCGAAGCGGAAACCTCCCGCATTCAGGTCGATGCGATCAAAGCTCAGTTGGCTGCTAAACAGTTGCAACTAAGCTATGCCGAGGTGCGGGCGCCGGATGACGGTGCGATTAGCGCGCGAATGGCAACCCTGGGCGCGGTGGCCGGCAGCGGGCAGGAATTGTTTCGGTTAATTCGGCAAAATCGCCTGGAATGGCGCGGTGAATTGACCGCCGGGCAAATCGCGCAAATTCAGGCGGGGCAAGCGATACAACTGAGTCTGCCGGACGGCAGCGTTGCCCAAGCTAGGGTGCGGCAGCTGGCGCCGGCCTTGGACGAGCAGTCGCGATTGGGCGTTGTGTACGCCGACATCCTGCCTGGCAGTCAGGCGCGGGCCGGCATGTATGCCAATGGTCGGATCGAGTTAAGTCAGCGTCCGGCACTGGTGGTGCCGGCCGCCAGCGTGGTGATCCGCGATGGCCGCAACTATGTGCTGAAGCTGCTCAGCGATGCCGATACCTCGCCGGTTAGTTTGCAGGCGGTCGCTACCGGCCGTCGGCACGGCATAGAAATTGAAATCGTTCAAGGCTTGAGCGAAGCTGAGCGTGTGGTATTGGAGGGGGCCGGCTTTCTCAATGATGGTGATCTCGTGCACATCGCGCCGACGAGGGTTGATTGATGAGTTTTGCCTCTTGGTCGATTCGCAACCCCATCCCATCGATTTTACTGTTTATATTACTGTCACTGGCCGGACTGCGCGGTTTACAACAGTTATCCATACAGAGCTTGCCGGACCTGGATTTACCCAGCGTTATCGTCAAACTTAATCAACCGGGGGCGGCGCCGGCACAGCTGGAAACCGAAGTGGCGCGCAAAGTCGAGGATTCTATTGCCACTTTGTCCGGGTTGAAGCATATCCGCACCTCGATTACCGATGGTTTGGTGCAAATTAATGTCGAATTTATTCTGGAAAAAAAGCTTTCCGATGCCTTGATCGAAACCAAGGACGCGGTGGACAGAGTGCGCTCGGATTTACCTAGCAGTGTGCTGCAACCTAGTATCAGTGCGGTGACCGTGGGTGGCGCGCCGATTTTGACCTATGCGATTGCCTCGACCAAACTGGACGAGGAAGCCTTATCCTGGCTGGTGGACGATAACGTCAGCAAGGTCATGTTGGGTGTGGCCGGCGTCGGCCGTTTCGAACGCCTGGGCGGTGTGCAGCGGGAAATACAACTGGAGGTCGATCCGGTGCGCTTGGCTTCGCTGGGCGTCACCGCGACCGATGTGTCGCGAGCCTTGAAACAGGCGCAGCAGGAGTCTTCCGGCGGCCGGGGTAATGTGGGCTTGGCGGAGCAATCCGTGCGCACGCTGGCCACGGTGCGGCAGGCCAGCGAACTGGCGACCTTTCCGGTGCCTATAGCCAACGGCGGCGA
Organism: Methylomonas sp. PHL2-19; assembly: GCF_059331595.1. NCBI lineage: Bacteria > Pseudomonadati > Pseudomonadota > Gammaproteobacteria > Methylococcales > Methylococcaceae > Methylomonas > Methylomonas sp. PHL2-19. Next base: position 339,374 of record NZ_CP196839.1, on the reverse strand, counting down.
GGTGCGCTTGGCGCAAATCGCCACGGTCCGCGACACCGTTGCCGAGCGTACGCAATTGGCAGCCTTGGACGGCAAGCCGTTGATCGGTTTCAACATCTACAGGGCCAAGGGTTTTGACGAAACCCGCATCGCCAATGATGTGGAGCAGGCCTTGGCGCGGATGCGCGAAGCCGATCCTTCCTTGAGTTTTACCCTGATTTCCGGTTCGGTGGCGTATTCGCAAGAGCAGTATGAAGGTTCGATGATGATGCTCTACGAGGGCGCGTTATTGGCGGTGCTGGTGGTCTGGTGGTTCTTGCGCGATTGGCGGGCAACTTTGGTATCGGCGTCGGCCCTGCCTTTGTCGATTCTGCCGACTTTTGCGGTGATGCATTGGCTGGGGTTTTCCATGAACATGCTGACCATGCTGGCCTTGGCTATCGTGGTCGGGATATTGGTGGACGATGCGATTGTGGAAATCGAAAACATCGCCCGGCATGTGCGGATGGGCAAAAGCATCCGTCAGGCCGCCGCCGAAGCGGTTGATGAAATCGCGCTAGCGGTGATCGCCACCACCTTGACGTTGGTGGTGGTGTTTATGCCTACCGCGCTGATGAACGGGGTTTCCGGGCTGTTTTTCCGGCAATTCGGCTGGACGGCGGTGGTTGCGGTGCTGGCATCCTTGCTGGTGGCGCGCTTGCTGACGCCCATGCTGGCGGCTTATTTACTCACTGAAGGTCATCATCCGGCCAGCGTCGATGGTAGATTGATGCCCATTTACCTGCAAGCCGTGCACTGGACGCTACGTCATCGCCAAGCGACGATGCTGCTCTCCACGCTGTTTTTTATCGGCGCTTGCTTATTGCTGCCCTTGATTCCGGCGGGTTTCGTACCGCCCGCTGATCGCGGTTACACCACGGTGCAATTCGAGTTGCCGCCGGGTAGTTCGATAAACGATGCCGGTCGAGTCGCCGAAGCGGCGCGAACGGTTCTGCAACCGCTGGCAGGTGTCGAACACATTTTTACCGCGGTCGGTAGCAGTCAAATAGTCGGTGGCGGCGTGACCAGACCGGGCGAACAACGTAAGGGAGCGCTGACCTTAACCTTGAGCGAGCGAGGACTGCGGCCGCATCAAGCGCAGATTGAACAGGCAGTGCGGGCAGTGTTGCGCGAAGTGCCCGGCGCCCGCTTCTCCATTGGCATCGGTGGTCCGGGCGAGAAGATGTCTTTGATACTGTCCAGCGATAATGCGGCGGCCTTAAAGGCCAGCGCGCAGGCCTTAGAGCGCGATTTGCGTAATATGGGTAGCTTGAGCAGCATCAGCTCCACGGCCAGCCTGGAACGGCCGGAGATTGCGATTCGGCCGGACTGGCAGCGCGCTGCCGAACTAGGCGTGACGGCCGAGCTGATCGGTGAAACGGTGCGGATTGCCACCAGCGGTGATTTCGACGCCCAACTGGCCAAGTTGAATCTGGATAACCGCCAACTCGCGATTCGGGTAAGGATAGCCGATGCCGCGCGGCAGGATTTGCAGGTCTTAGCCAATCTAAGAGTAAGGGCGGGGGATAGGTTGGTGCCGCTGTCCAGTGTGGCGGAGCTAACGTTAGCCAGCGGTTCGGCGCAGGTTGACAGGTATGACCGTCGCCGCTATGTCACGGTCAACGCCGAACTGGGCGGCATGTCCCTGGGTGAGGCACTGGCCGCTGCCAAAACTTTGCCGGCAGTGGTTAATATGCCATCCAGCGTTAAATTGATTCGTACCGGCGACGCCGAAATCATGGCCGAATTGGCCAGCAGTTTTGGTATGGCGATGCTGACCGGATTGCTGTGCGTGTTTTGCGTATTGGTGTTGCTATTCAAGGATTTCTTTCAACCCTTGACCATCCTGTCGGCGATACCGTTGTCAATGGGCGGCGCGTTTGTCGCACTGTTGCTGACCGGCGGCGAGTTGAATATTCCGTCGATGATAGGCTTGATCATGCTGATGGGCATCGTCACCAAAAACTCGATCCTGCTGGTGGAATATGCGTTGCTGGCGATGCGCGAACATGGGCTGAGTCGGCACGAGGCCTTGCTGGATGCCTGCCATAAACGCGCCCGGCCTATAGTCATGACCACGGTGGCCATGATTGCCGGTATGTTGCCGATTGCGTTGGGATGGGGGGCGGACGCCAGTTTTCGTCAGCCGATGGCGGTGGCGGTGATTGGCGGCTTGATTAGCTCTACTTTGTTAAGTCTGCTGGTGGTGCCGGTGGTGTTTACCTATGTCGATGGTGCTCGGCAAAGTTTGGTAAAGCCGTTTTTCGGTAGTGTCTCAAAGGGCGAATGAATTCGCCCTTCACGCGGCGTTAACGTGTGCCGAATACCACGATGGTTTTACCGTGTGCGGTGATCAAGCCCTTGTCTTCCAGCTCTTTCAATACGCGCCCTGCCATCTCGCGGGAACAACCGACGATCCGGCCGATTTCCTGGCGGGTGATATGCAACTGCATGCCGTCCGGATGGGTAATTGCGTCCGGCTCCTTGGCCAAATCCAACAGGGTGCGGGCGATACGGCCTTCCACGTCCATAAACGCCAGGTCGCGGTATTTACGGCTGGTGATCAACAAGCGAGTCGAGAGCTGTTCACCGAGTACGGTCAAAATCTCCACCGCCTGATCGCGCAACTCGGCGTTTAACAGCATTTTGAAGCGCTCGTAGCCGATTTCCGCCATTTGGCATTTGGTGCGGGTTTTCACCAGTACGCTCCGCGTTTCGGCATTTTTGAACACCCCGATCTCGCCGACGAAATCGTGTTTGTTCAAATACGCCAAAATCAACTCGCGGCCTTCCTCGTCCTCGACGCTGACGCTGACCGAGCCGTCGACCACAAACAACAGTTTGTCGCCTATATCGCCGGGGCGGACTATGGTGATTTTGGCCGGATAGCTCCTAACATGGCAGAAGCGTAAAAAGGCATCCAGGGCAGAGGGTGAAATCTTGTTTTGTTTAACAAAGCTCATAATTTGTAATAATTCTGTGAACTAGATTGGTTACCCTATCAAGGTGCAGTAGTTTTACAAAAAAATCAAGACATTTGACGGGTTCGTTGTAAAATTCGCGACAATTTTGAATTTGGTTGGGGTTTAACATGCAGGCAACGATTAAATGGGTCGACGGCAGATTATTCGTCGGCGAATCCGGCAGCGGGCACACGGTTGTGATGGACGGTCCGCCGGATCACGGCGGTCGTAATCTCGGGGTGCGCCCCATGGAAATGCTGTTGTTGGGTGTGGGCGGCTGTTCGTCGTTCGACGTTGTGGATATTCTGCAAAAAGGCCGCCACGAGATTGTGCATTGTACTGCCGAGCTGACTGCGGAACGGGTGGATACAGTGCCTGCCGTATTCAGCAAAATTCATTTGCACTTCAAGGTGACGGGTAAAAATCTGCCGGCTGCCGCAGTGGAACGGGCGGTGAAGTTATCCGCCGAAAAATATTGCTCGGCTTCCATTATGTTGGGCAAAGCGGGCGTGGAAATAAGTCATGATTTTGAAGTTATAGAGGGTTGATCGGTTGAGCAAATTACAGTTACACGGGTTTAATAACCTGACCAAATCGTTGAGTTTTAATATTTACGACGTTTGCTATGCACCCAAAGAGCAGGAAAAAGCCTACATCGAATATATCGACGAAGCCTATAACGCCAAGCGTTTGACGCAGATTTTAAAAGACGTAGCCAACATCATTGGCGCGCAAATTTTGAATATCGCCCATCAGGATTACGATCCGCAAGGTGCCAGTGTGACGATGCTGATTTCCGAAGGTGCGGTCATTCCGGCCGGCATGAATTCCGAGTCACCCGGCCCGTTGCCGGAAACGGTTTTGGCGCATTTGGATAAAAGCCACATCACCGTACACACTTATCCGGAAAGCCATCCGGATACCGATATTTGTACGTTCCGGGCCGACATCGACGTGTCAACTTGTGGGCAAATTTCCCCGCTGAAAGCCTTGAATTATTTGATTCACAGTTTCGAGTCCGACATCGTGATCATGGACTACCGCGTGCGTGGCTTTACCCGCGATGTATCCGGGCAAAAACATTACATCGATCATAAAATCAATTCCATCCAGAATTACATCGCGGAAAGCACGAAAGAGCTGTACCAGATGATCGACGTCAATGTGTATCAGGAAAACATCTTCCACACCAAGATGATGTTGAAAGAAACCGAACTGGAAAATTACCTGTTCGAAAAGGAAAGTAATTTCAGCGACGAGGATCAGGAAGAAATCCAAGGCATGCTGCAGGAAGAAATGGCCGAGATTTTTTACGGTCGAAATTTCTCTTAAAAAATACGCTGGTTCAAACAGCGGCCTCAGCAGTCACAGCTACTGCTGAGGCTTGTTTTGTTTATGGGGCCGGTTTACGTGGGGCTTGCTCGCGCATTTGTTCTTGATGTTGTTTGCGCAAGTCGTCCATTTTTTGCATTTGTTCCGGGCTTAACACTTCTTTCATTCGGCTGTGCGACTCTTCGTGGATGGCGCGGAATTTTTCGTGCTGTTCTTTAAAAATCGCTTCCAGTTTGGATTTTTGCTCAGGGCTGAGTTGCAGCAGTTTATTCAAATGTTCTAGCTTGTGGTCCACCGGTTGGCCATAGTCGTTTTCACTAGGGTAAGCGAAGGCGGTTAATGGCAAGGCCAGGATGATGGCGAGGAACAGGTTTTTTCGCATGGTCTAATCTCGAGTTAAATTGATGTGGTGCTTGGTGTGCGAGGGAACTGATGCCGGAACGCCGGCAAAAGTTCACTACTCTGAAAAAGCCTTGGGGTTTTGCACGGGCGCGCAGTCGATGCTGAAACGTCTGGGTTGTTCTGACAGTTCCAGCGCCGTCAATTGTCCGCCCCACAAGCAACCGGTGTCTATTGAGTAACAGTTATAGCCGGCGAAATAGCCTAGCGTGGACCAATGGCCGAAGATGATGCGCATATCGATACTTTTGCGGCCCGGCACTTCAAACCAGGGCATTAAGTGGTCGGGCTGACTGCCGGGCGCGCCTTTGGGCCCAAAATCCATCACGCCGTCGACGGTGCAATAGCGCAGCCGGCTGAAACAATTGATCGCAAAGCGCAGCTTTTCGGTTTTCAGTAAATCGTCGCGCCAAACTACGGGTTTGTTACCGTACATGGAACGGAAAAAGCGCTCGTGATCCGGGCTTTGCATGGCTTGTTCGGTTTCACGCGCCATGCGCAGCGTGGTTTCAAAATCCCACTGCGGCGGCAGGCCTGCGTGCAGCATGCAAAAATCGTCATTGTGATGGAACAGCTTTTGATGGCGCAGCCAGGTTATCAGCTCTTCGCAATCCTCGGCCCTTAAAACGTCGCTCAGCGTGTCTTTTTTACCGGCCTTGCCCAGCGAAACCACGGTCGCAATCAAGTGCAGATCGTGATTGCCCAGTACAGTAACGGCCGCAGAACCCAAGCCTTTCACAAAGCGCAGCGTTTCCAAGGATTTTGGGCCGCGATTGACCAAATCGCCGGCTAGCCAGAGTTGATCCTGATTCGGATCGAAGCTTATATGGTCCAGTAAGCGACGGAGCTCGTCGTAACAGCCTTGAATGTCACCAATTGCATAAATCGCCATTAGTGCAGCGTTCTAGGTATCGATAAAGTGAATTTGGGAATGGCTGCGTTAAAATTTTCGCCGGCGTCCGACTGCATTTGATACTTGCCCTGCATTACCCCAACCGGAGTTTCTATCATCGCGGCGCTGGTATAGCGGAATGAGTCGCCGGGGCTAAGATGCGGGTTTTCTCCCACCACGCCATCGCCGTTGACTTCCTGCACCTTGCCGTTGGCATCGGTGATCAGCCAGTGCCGGGTCAGCAATTTGGCCGGCGTGGAACCGACGTTGGTGATGGTGATGGTATAGGCGAACACATAGCGGTTTTGCTCGGGGGACGATTGGGCCTCGATATAGTAGGGTTGGGCTTCAACTAAAACTTTGTTTTTTTCGCTCATTGATAGATGATGTAAATCAGTATTTGCCTTATTTCAACCCAACTCATACCCAAACGCAAGCAAGCAATCCGATGAATATCCGCAGATTTCTGAGCGCCGGGCTAATCGTATGGTCCGTGCAGGCGCTTGCCGAAGATACTAAAGATTTATTTGCCGCCGCGGCCACCGGCAAGCTGGATCGCGTCGAAGCGCTATTAGCGCAAGGATTGGACGTCAATGGCAAACTGGAGACCGACCGCACCGCGCTTATGGCAGCCAGTTTTAACGGCAATTTAAGGATTGTCAAGGCGCTGCTGGCGTACGGTGCCGACGTCAATTTGGCCGATAAACTCGGCTCCACCGCGCTAACGGATGCGGTAATGTTCGGCAATGCCGACATCGTTGGCGTGTTAATCGCGGCCGGTGCCAACGTCAATGCTGCGGACAGCCAGAGCGTGAAAATACTCGATAAAGCCAAAAAGCTTGGCCGAGAAAACATCGTAAAGCAGTTAGAAGCGGCTGGCGCCAAAGGTTCGGAAGCCAAAGTCGAAGAAAAAATCGAAGGCGAACCCAAAGCCGAGGAAGAAAAAAAGCCGGAAGAACCCAAAAAATGATCCAATTCGCTGACGACCCAATTCCAGATTTGAATCTCATTAAACCCGCTAAAATTATCAGAATGACAGAATTACAAAAGCCACTACACATCCACATCCTCGGCATTTGCGGTACCTTCATGGGCGGCTTGGCCTTGATCGCCCGCGAATTGGGTTACACCGTCAGCGGCTCCGATCAAAACGTCTATCCGCCGATGAGCACGCAACTGGAAGAGCAAGGTATTCGACTGATGAACGGCTATAAGGCCGAAAATCTGGGCTGCAAGCCGGACCTGGTGGTCATCGGCAACGCCATGTCGCGCGGCAATCCGGAAGTGGAAGCGGTATTGAACCTAGGCTTGCCGTATATCTCGGGGCCGCAATGGTTGGCGGAACACGTGTTGCAACATAAATGGGTGTTGGCGGTGGCCGGTACCCACGGCAAGACCACTACCAGCAGCATGCTGGCCTGGGTGCTGGAATATAACGGCTTCAAACCGGGCTTTCTGATCGGCGGCATTCCACTGAATTTCGGCATCTCCGCCCGTTTGGGCGAGTCGGATTTTTTTGTCATCGAAGCCGACGAATACGATTGCGCCTTTTTCGACAAGCGCTCCAAATTCGTCCATTACCGGCCACGCACTGCAATATTGAATAACCTGGAATACGATCACGCCGACATCTTCGAAAACCTGGACGCCATTAAAAAACAGTTTCACCATCTGGTGCGCACCATACCCAGCGAAGGCTTGATCATCGCCCCGGCTTGCGAGCAACACGTCACCGAGGTGCTGGAAACAGGCTGCTGGACGCCGGTCGTGAAGACGGCTATCGACGGTGAAGGCGATTGGCAGGCGCACTTGTTGAAAGCCGACGGCAGCAGCTTTAGCGTCAGTTTTGCCGGTGAAGAGCAAGGAGTAGTCGATTGGACCTTAACCGGCCGCCATAGCGTCTACAATGCCTTGTCTGCCATCGCTGCCGCCCGGCATATCGGCATTCTGGCAAAAGATGCGATAGCAGCCTTGCAGCAGTTTCAGAGCGTGAAACGGCGCATGGAAGTCATCGTCAAAAGCGCTGGTGTTACCGTTTACGACGACTTTGCCCACCATCCGACAGCGATAAAAACCACGCTGGACGGCTTGCGCCAACAAGTCGGTAGCGAAAAAATCCTGGCCATCGTCGAGCCCCGCTCCAACACCATGCGGCTGGGCGTGCATACGCAATCGCTCGCAGAATCGTTGGGCCAAGCCGACCGGGCCATCGTTTATCAGCCGGATAATCTGGGCTGGGATTTAAGCCAGCTGCTGAAATACGCCAACAACATCGAGATTTGCAACAGCTTGGAAAGCATTATCGCTACCATCAAAGCCCAAACCGGCGGCGCGTGCCACGTGCTGCTGATGAGTAACGGCAGTTTCGGCGGCATATACAAACGCCTGCGCGACGAGTTGTAAGCCATGAACCGGGTCGAAATCCGCTACTGCACGCAATGCCGCTGGCTGCTGCGCGCGGCCTGGATGGCGCAGGAATTGTTAAGCACCTTCGAACAGGAACTGGACGAACTGGTATTGCAGCCCGACACCGGCGGCATCTTTGAGGTGCGCGCCAACGGCGAATTAGTTTGGTCTCGCAAGCAGCAAGGCCGGTTTCCGGAGATTACCGAGTTAAAGCAATTGGTGCGCGATCAAATTGCCCCCGAGCGCGACCTGGGGCACGCCGACCGCAAGCCCGCGCCGCAGTCTTGATCAGGCTACGCAGAGACTAAACAAGGCTAAGCTGTCTGAGATGATGCTCCCGGAAGACGACGCCACCCTCATCAAACCCAAAGACGACGATCTGACCCGGATCAAGCCTCGCCCCTACCCACAGGTGTTGAACGGCAGTCCGGAGCAGGACGGTAAATTCAACGATGATTATTCTTTGCGCGGCGCCGTGGGCGTGGGCGGTGGTGGTCAGGTGTTGCTGGGGTTTGACGAGCGCATCGGCCGCGAAGTGGCGATCAAGGAATTACTGGATCAGGCAGCGAATGATGATGTCGAGTTGAGCGCACGTTTTCTGCGCGAAGCTCGCATCACCGGCCGCTTGGAACATCCGGGGATTGTGCCGGTTTACGATCTGGGGACTAAACAAAGCGGCGCGCCCTACTATGTGATGCGCTTGGTGCGTGGCGATACACTGGCCAAAGCCCTAAAAGCCTGTAATGACGAGGTGTTGGCCGAGCATGCCTTGTCGCGGCGCCTGAGTTTGCTGGACAGACTGATCGACGTTTGCGAAGCGGTGGCGTACGCCCACTCCAAAGGCGTGATTCATCGAGACCTCAAGCCCGGCAATATCGTGCTGGGCCCGTTCGGTGAAACCATTGTTTTGGACTGGGGCTTGGCCAAGGTGGAAAACGAAGCCGATCTGGCGCCACTAATATCTGCCGCACCAAAACAGGTAGCCGACGATGCGGATTTGACCCGGATCGGCGACATTCTCGGCACCCCGGCCTATATGGCGCCGGAACAAGCTAATCCCGATTTCGGTGCGGTAGATACGCGCTCCGATGTGTTTGCACTTGGCTGTATTCTCTATTATTTATTGGCCGGCCATCCGCCGCTGCGCGGCAGTGCCGATGAGATATTGGCACAACTCAGTTCGCTGGCGCCCATGCCCTCGGCGCGGGAGCCGAAGCTGCCCATGCCGCCGGAATTGATCGCCATCTGCGACAAGGCATTATCCAAGGACAAAACCCTACGCTTTCCAAACGCGGCTGCGTTAGCCGACGAGTTACGGGCCTATCGCGACGGCCGCTTGGTGAGTGCCTATGCCTATTCGCGCGGCGAACTGCTGCGCCGCTTCATCGCCCGTAACAAAGTCGTGCTGGCGGCTAGTCTGGCGGTATTACTGGCGATTTTGATCGGCGCCGGGCTGGCCTTCAAATTTGGCGTGGAGGCGCATAAAGCCCGAGACTTGGCGGTGGCTGAAGGCGAACTCGTCAAGCAGGAAAAGCAGCAGGTGGAGCGTGCGCTAGCCGATGCCACCCGTATTTCCAATCAGAACCTGACGGCCGCCAACCAGATCGCGGACCGCATCTTGGGCAACTTGAACGAAATGCGCATGGGCATGCAGCAAACGGCTGAGTCCTTACACGGCAACACCGATTTAGCCGCATCCAGCGGCTTACTGGAGAGCTTGCTGCAACGTTATCCGCGCGGTGAAAGTTTCGCTACCACCCGCGCACCCGGGATTATCGTGGCGGTGGCGCCGGCCAAATATCGCCAAGCGCTGGGTGCGGATACCTCGCAACTTGAGCACAACCGGATGGTTTTGGAGCGGGGCGTGCCGATTCTGAGCCGGATTTATCAAGCCCCAGAGGGCTTTCCCGCCGTCACGATGGTGGTGCCGATCAAACAGGGTAAAACCATCCCGGGCTTTATTTCCATGCGCATCAAACCGGCCGATTTTCTGGGTGGTTTGCTGGCCGAGGATACTCAGACCCAAAAACGCACAGTATGGGTTGTGCAAGATGATGGCCTGCTGCTTTACGATAGCGACCCGCAGGAGATTGGCCTTAATTTGTTCCGTGAGGAGCGCTTCAATCAGATACCGGAATTGCGCCAGCTCGCTGCTGAAATCGCCGATCAAGACGCCGGCGTGGGTTATTACCAAAGCCAGTCAGCGGGTCAATCCGCGCCGTCAAGGCAGATCGCCGCCTGGGTAAGTTTACGGCCGGCGGAGAATCGGGGCTGGAAAGTGGTGGTTTTAGAAGCTTGGTGACGCGGCTGTATTGCACAGTTTCGCCCTTGGAACTTATACAAGGCGTGGCGAAAGCATTGCGTTGAAGCGTAGCCGGTTAGAGAAAGCTTTGAGGGTCATTGCGCGTAATAAAGCCCCCGGCTGTGCCGGGGGTATCTGCTATGTCAAGCTTCTGATTTCGGCACGCCCACTTGAGGCTGTGATTTTTTCCAAAGCCCACCACCGATAAAACAGTTCCAGCCCCAGCGCAGCCAATTCAACAACGCTGCGGCCATCCACAAAGACCAAGCCAGCATCAGAATCCGGTAAGCCAGCAAAGGCAGGCTTACGACTGTGGCAACGGCCAACTGCGGGCCATTGCGATCCTGATACCAATTCAACAAAGTTGCAGAGGATTGATTTCCGGCAATTTGCATATCCGGTTCGCCCAGCAGGCCCTGCTCAACGGCAATCGCTATTAACAATAGCGACAACAGCGTCAAGCCGGCCAAGCCGATTTGCGCCAGATTGAACCAACGCGGCCGCTGCGGCGCATGGCCGGCGCGCAATCCCAACGCAAACAGCCAGCCCACCACTAAAAATGCGGCAGCTATATGCAGTTGGCTCAGACCGATCAATAATAAAAACCACTGCCAATGCCGCAACGGAGTAATGCTCAGCTTGCCCAAGCCGAATGCCAATAAGGCCAGTACGATCAGCAAGCCCCAAATCAACACGGCCGGACCAAATTTTGGGCCGAAGGTCCACAACAACCAACGCTGTTGCTGCATCAGCAATTGAATACGGCTGTTGACGCTGGCGACACCAAGATCGACCAGCGGCGTGCGCAACAGTACGCCCGGTTCTTTAGCCGTTTGCCAATTAAGCACAATTTGCTGGGTGCCAGGATGTATCGGCAAGCTGACCGTTGCGCCTTGCTGGCGAATCGGCTGACTGACACCATCTATCGTCACACTTTGCAGCTCCGCCTGTTCCGGCAGCTTTACGGGGTGTTGTCCGCCTTTGGAGCTGCGGATGCTCAAAATCAGTTCTACCGTTTCGCTGCGTTGCCCAGACTTGACCGCTAATTCGCTTCTATCGATAGTCAGAGTTGAGCCGGCCACCGCTTGCGGTCGGCCGATAGTCAGATTGACCTTTTCGCCGGGCCAGGGCCGCCACTCCGGCAGCCACTGGCCCTGCCCGTCCTGGTGATGCACCACCGCGATACCGTCGGCTTGTAAATGCCAGATGGGGCTGACATCGGCGCGCCACACCTCGGTCCATTGCGGCGTGTCGGCGGCTTGCAAGGTCAATTGCTCGGTTTTTGCCAGTGCCGACTCCCATTCCAAAGTGGCTTGACCGGCCGCCATGTTCACCAATACTTTACCGTCCTTCACCCGTACTTGCGGACTGGTGACCGCTTCGCCCGGCAACAACGGTAGCTCCAGTAGCACCGGACTGAGTGCGCCGGCCAATTGCTCGACGCGGGTGGACACCCGCCAGTCCAAGCCCAAATGTAGGGTTCTTTCCACCCGCACGAATGCCGGCAAGGCGGATTGCTGTAATTTATTTTTCGGCCCGCTATCGGGTTGCAGCCGGCTGAACTCCAGTTGTGGACCCACCTTGCCGTCCTCGTATAAACCATCCACCCGCCAACCGTCGGCAATGACACCAGCGTGTTGCGGCGGCAATGGCAGCGGCAAACTAAATTTATCCTGCGCGGTATAGCGGCCCTGCATCATCACTTTGTGTACTCCAGGCGACACGGCCAGCCACAAGCCGCCGTCATCCTGTCTGATCAAGGCTTGCGCCTCACCGCCATCGACACTGACCTGCTCCGGAAACCATTGCTCAAGCTGGGCCGGCAACGGTACAGCCAAATCTTGCTGCGCGTGCAATTGCAGTTCGATACGCAGCACTTCCGGCTTGACCAGTAATTGCATGTCGGCAATCTGCGCGCAATTGGGTAGGCACTGCGGCGCTTGCAGCAAACGGGTTTTCAATTGTTCCAGCATTGGCGCGTCGGGCAGATCGGCATAAGTCTTTTCGCTGGGTGCCATCAACAGCGGCAGCAACAACAGACAGCTTAAACCCGGCAGAGACAAGCGCCAGTTACTGGCGATGGCGCCGAGCATTTTCAAAACCAATACCGCCACTAGTGCGGCCTGGGCAAAGTGCAGCAACATCATCATAAATGGCGACAAATACCAGAGTCCGATTTGCTGCCCATTATCGACCGCGCCGTTCCAGCTCAAATCCACCTTCTGCCAGCCCCAGTGTGGCAGACCAGGACCGGTTTGCAAATTGGCTTCCGGATCGACCCGTTGCAAAATGGCCGAGCTGCCGCCGTAAGGGGAGACAGGTACAACCGATTTTTTAAAATAAACTCCGCGCTCAGCTTCGCCCGAATCACTCCGTTCCGGCGCCATCGCCGAATCCGTCATCTGCTCAACTTGCATCGCCATCGGTGCCGCTGCACTCGCCATCGAATGCAGGCGTTGAATAGACTGCTCCGGCAACTCCAGCTGCGGGTATATACCGATACGAATCTGCTCTATCATGAACGGAATAGTCAGCATCAGCAGCGCCAGCCAACTGGCGTTGCGATACCATCGCAGCCATTGCGCGAAACCACCTACCGGCAATACCCGTAACAGAGCCAGTACCGCCAGCACGTTCAACCAGATCAGGCGCGGCGCGTCTGCCTCATGCCAAATCAACGTCAAACTCAACAAGGCAAATGCGCCCCATTGCGGCGACCAGATGCGCCCCACCGCCAATCCGGCGATCAAGACCAAGAACAAATCCAGCAAAGTCCAGCAGCTCAACCAGCTATTCGGCACATTATCTACGCCACTGACCGCCAGCAAGCGCCAGCCGGGTGGAATGTTCAGTTCAGCCTGTACTTGTTGAAATCGCTGCTGCCAGCCGCTGGCATTGATCGAACCCAAATCGGCTTCGATCCGGCTGTCGGCATTCAGCTGGATGGCACCGCGGCGCACTTCCACGCCCTGTTTGCCATCCGCCAGTTGCGTGATCAATTGGCTCTGACCGTCCAGTTGCACTTGGCCCAGTCCCAGCTCGGGCACCGCGTTCAAACGCCAGTCGCGACTCATCGTACCGGTGATGTTATCGCTGACCGTGTAACCGCCGCCCTCGAAGTCCAGCCACAGCGTGCGCTTCAACTTGAGTTGATTCGGTTCGGGCTCAGGGTCGCCGCGGCGCATGACCTTAAACTTCATGCTCTCGCCTTGCTTGAGTTGATAGGTAGGTAAATGCTGCCATTCTGCGGGCAGATTGGTTTGACTGCCGTCTATCGCGGTCAAATTCTCGATCTCCACCAGACGCAAGGCCGGCACGGCCTGGAATGCCCACAACTCTTGCGCCGGCCAGTTCTCGTCCTTTACAGCCAAATCCAGTTGCGTCAAGGCTTGCGGGTGGCGGCCATGAATTTCGATACTCCAACGCCCCGGCCGTACTTGCACCAATAACCGCCCGTTACCGTCCAGGCGAGCCGGCAACGAGCTATTCAACGCCACCGGGATAAAGTTAGGCAGTAAAGCATAAGGAAACTCAATCTCCCGCGCCTTGCCGGAAACTTCCAAATCCAGCCGGGTAATGACTTGCAGCGGCACCTCGTCCTGCACCTGCCGGAATACTTGCAGGTCCAGCCTATCCTGCTCCCGGTCGGCAGTGTCGGCGTTCTCGGTATTCAGCCACAAGGCACCTTGCTTGATGGGTGGATACGCGACCGGTTTATCGTTGACGCTGAGCTGAATCAAGCCGCTGGCTTCGGGTAAGGCTAATTGTTCCGGCAAGTTTTCCCAGAAAAATTCGCCGCTGATCTGGTAGCGGCCGGCGGGCAAGTGCAGGGCCGGCTTACCGTCTTTTTCTACGACCGGCTGGGTTTGTTTGTTGACGGTGACCGCCTGCGGCCAATGTTGCGTGTCGCCCGGCAAGCTAATCCAATCCTGGCGATAAACGGTCCATTCGGCGGCGAAGCTGCCGTGCTTGGCTTGTAAATTCAGGTGCAGAGCGCCCGGCCAGGCACAATGTTTTTGTTGAAAATCGTCGAAGATAAACGGGCAACGATACTGAGTTTCATCCGCCAATACCCAGTTGATCCAGGGTTTTAACGGTTCCGGAACGTCTTGCATGTCCAACGCCCTTGCCGTTTGCAACGGTGCCAGCCCAAGCAGTAGCCACAGCATAAAAACCAATCGTCCCATTTTATCCTCCCGCCTTCATCCCAGTTAAGGGACTTGATAAACATCACAGAAAACTCTCTCCCTCCGCACCCAGGGGCATAAAGGGATTTATGTATCTTAACATTCGTCATGCTTATCTAGCGTGGGGGCGATTTATCCCCAGCCGGGCTAAAGCTGGTGAAATTGAGCAATCTCCGGTTTTTGCTTTTAAGTCGCTGCGCCGTCTGCCTCTTGTAGCTATTTGTCTGATGGTGCCGGGGAAATCTTTATCAGCGGCGGATCAAGCGATTAACGACCCTAAGTAGCTGAGCTCCCAGAGCATGACCACTGCCCAAATCAGAATGCTGATGCCGGCAGCGGCTGCGGCAATATCCTTGATGATGCGGATTTTTTCATTTTGCCGAGTTTCCACGAAATCGCACAGCGCCTCTATCGTGGTGTTAAACATTTCGCATATCAGCATCAGCCCAGTGGCGGTAAGTACCGGATGAAATCCACCCATTGGCGAAAATAAAAGCATACGGCCAAAATCAACACGGACAGTACGACTTTATAGGCCACACTAAAATCATAAACAACCGCGTAGCGCAGACCAGACAAACAGACCTTCAATTTTCTAAAAGGGTGATAACCGCTCTGTCCGGTATTAAGAAATTTGTTTCGCATGACTCACCTGATAAAGATGCCGCCGTTTTGCAGCAGATTAATTAAACCCAGCACCCACAATAGTCCCAGTAAGGCGCCAGCTAGTACATCCGAGGGGAAATGAACTTGCAGATAGACTCGTGAGACGGCAACCAGGGATACCGTCAATAGCGTAAACCCGGTCAAAGCGTAAAAGTTAAGCCCCAGTTTGTCGGGTTTGCACATCCAGCATAAGGCCGTAGCAAAGGCAACGATTTGCGCGGTGTGGGCACTTGGGAATGAGGCGTCCAAGGGGATTTCACCCACAACGGGGAAAAAGTCGGGCCGCGGGCGAGCGAACCAAAGCTTGGCGAGACGGCTGAACAGGGCTGCACCCGTTAGGCTCAAGACCATCAACCCTGCCTCTTTGATACGGTTGTTTCTCACCAGAACACCGCTTAGCACTGCGGTTATCGGGGCTAGAATGAACAGCGAACCAGCCCAGGTGATGGCTGCAAAAAAACGATCCAGCAACACACTTCTGATGCCGTGCGCGGTACTCATTAGAACGCGATCCCACGGGGGCCAATGCACACTGAAGCGCTCGATAAAAACCAACAGTGCGATTGCCGTTAACCAACATCCAAACGTCGGGAGATATTTCAAGCCTAACATTTTCATTATTTTGCCTCCGCGTTAGCCAACCACTAATCCGGCCGTCGAATCTCGCTGTTTCCGGGCAATCGAGAGTTTTATTGTTACCATGGATTCCGGCTTTTGCCGGAAACATCTAATTCCGCACCGCGGCTTGCCGCTTCGCCTGTCATGCGTGTTGGTGTATTACCGACAAATTGTTGGGAAAACGGCAGGGTTTTAGGTGCTGATAAATTATTTTTTAATTATTTAACAATGGCTTATGCGTTTTTGGTGGTGGCATTCTAATTGCTAAGCAAGAGTCGCCGGCACAGGCCTGGTTGACTTTGCAACCTGGTTTGGCCGGTATTCTTTATTAGTCATGAGGTGTTGATATGTTCGAAGCCATTGTATTGTTCATACTGAGCGGCCTGGTCGCTGCGTGCGCATACTCGTCTCAGGGTTGCGAACTTTCCTTTTTCGGCAAACTATTTCGTTCCGCTAAAGGCCAAACGCCAGCAACTTCGACCAGCCAGTCTGTCGCTACTGACAGCACGGAACCAAGCTCCAGTTTTCTGGAACAGCTGCAAAGCGAAATTGAAGCCACTTTATTTCCGCGTCCTACGGACTCGGTATTGCGGCGTCATTACGATGCCTTGGTTGCTGTGGAAGTGAAAAACCGGTTGAGCTTTTTTAGCTGAGAGCCGAGGATTCTATATGCAGCCCAGGCGGGCTGCATATAGAGTCAGTCTCCAGCTTGGTTTTAGTGCCTCGCTGGTGGTAGCGAAAAATCCCCGCATTTCTCTGGCTTAGAAATTGACATTGATATTGGTTAGCCAGACGTGATTGGTGACATCGGGCGAGCCGTAGTTATGGATGTATTGCAATTGATAGCCGGTATCGACATTCAAATTTTTGGTTACTTTGTAGCCCACCCCGACATAACTGCGATTTTGGTTGATACCGGTTTGCACGGATCGCGCCAGCCGGCCCTCGTCTATGGAATTGAAATACACAAACAGCTCATCAAGCGCGATTAGATAAGCTTGGCTGTCCGGTATCGAATAGACTAAACGGAAGCGGTGCCGCATGCGATGACCGACGTCGCCTTCGTGGGCAAAGAAGCGTTGCTCGAGACGAAACCGGTACTGAAAATTCAATTGCGACGTCCAGTTGTCTATCCACTGCACCTGCTGCATCGCATCGTTGGTGGCCATTTCAAAGTCGGTTTGCTCGTTGTATTCGCCCTGCCAGGTATAACCTAGCCAGAGCTGCAATTTGTTGGTTAGCTTATAGCCGAGCAGTGGACGGACAATAATTTGATTAAACAAGGTATTGTCGGTTTTGGTGCGCGGTGCCAATTCCAGAAAAGCTAAGTAGGGGCTGCCGCCGAAATCGGTTTGATAGGTATTGCTGATCCAGGTGCTGAAATCGTCTTGCACGGGGCCGGCTTCAACTGCGAACGATGTCAGCGTAAGGCCGGTGAACAGCAGGGCTAAGTGAGTTTTTTGCATGTGTTGGTACCGAAGAACTTGATTTGAAACGAACGGCGTCACGGTCAGCGGGGCTTTGCGTGTGCGGGTGCACGGTTTATCTGCTGGGGATAAGCTTATCTCAATTCTTGATAAATGTGCTTACTCAGGGCAGGTATTCTGCGTGCTACGCAGAGGCTTAGGTTTATAAGTTTGTTGATTCAGGGAGTCGGGCGTAAGTCATCTGCTTGCCGCCATGCGGCTTTGTAGCAGCGGGAAAACCTGAAAGAGGGTTTTGGCCCGATTACATTGCAGACAAGCTGTTTGCCAAAGAAGTCTGCAACAGCAAAAGGTATTAAACGGTGACGTGATTTAGAGCGGTTTTAGACAAACCCTCCGGTTGCCGGAGGGGGTGTGTCAGCGAAATGAATTCGGCTTAATCGGTCAAGCCGCTTACGCCTTCGACGGACCAATTTTCGAAATCGCTGGCTCCGGAGGTGTCGTCGCCTTTGCCGTATTGGATCCGGCAAGCGTAGTGACGCATCACGTTGGGGCTGTCTTTGCCGCTGATTTCCACGTCGGCATTGACAATATATTCGTAGTTGCCGAGAGTCCAGGCATTGGTCGGTTGGCTGGCAAATGACAGGCTTTGATCTTCGTCGGCTTCGTTTTTGATGTAGGTGTTGCAGTGGGCGAACGCCATAGCGGTCATGTCTGTGCTGATGGACATAGGGTTGGCCGCGTCCTTGCTTTCCACCAAAAATAAATCGGAAGCGGCGATGTCGTACATAAACGGCAGGAAAAACTTAATCTGAATGGCTAGCAGGCCTGCCAGACAGACGGCAAATATTATAATTTTCTTTTTATTCATGGCTCAAATGGTGGTTTTTATTGGTTTAATTATCTAGCGATCACCCGCGATTCTAACAAAGATCGTGGACAGTAGGAAATGCCAACCCTCTCCGCCTAATTTACCGTGAATTTAATATTGTCCAAGCGCGCAGTTTTACCGCGTCCGTTTCGGCAAACGCCGGTCTGGCTTGGCTTATTCCAATGTTCGCGCCAGCTCGTGCCAAGCTGCTTGTTGATCGATTTCGTCCAGACCGTCGCTATTGTTGGTCAATACGAGTTTGTACGGCAGCTCTTCGGTTTGCAATGCTTCGGCGCCTGTCTTGGCTTTGTCCAATACGCTCAAGTCGGCTTCCGATGGGTCGCCGCCTTGTTCTTGTCTACGCTGTATGCGTTGCTGCAGCACCTTGTCCTTAGCCTGTATCGAAACAATGACGAAAGGAATTCCCAGGCTTTGTGCTAGTAACTGGAACGGGCGGCGTTGGGCGTGTTGCAAAAATGCGGCATCGACAATAACCGGGAACCCGAATTTAAGCAGAGTTTGTGCTAGGTCTAGCAAATGTTGGTAGGTTTTTTGGCCGGCTTGTGGATGGTATATGCCGCTATCGATTGCCGAACCGCTTTTTTGCAGGGCGCTTAACCCAAACAGCCGTTTTCTCTCGACATCCGAACGCAAGCGGATCAGCTGATGTTTTTCCAATAGTAATTGCGATACCGCGCTTTTACCGCAACCTGGCAGGCCATGGGTCAGAAGCAATGCTGGTTTGCGCGGGCTTAAACTGCTGTCGGCCAAATTTAAATAACTTAGGCATGCTTGTCTGGCCGATTCTGCGCCGGTTTGCGCGAACCTGAACCCGGCGATCTTCGCGCGCACCGCGGCCCGGTAACTGAGATAAAAGCGCAACACGCCGAGGCCGGCGTAATCGCCGCTGATTTGCAAATAGGCGTTCAAAAACCGGTACGCCAGATCGGTGCGCCCGCGATGGAGCAAGTCCATGATCAGGAATGCCGCATCGCTCATCGTATCTATCCAGCGCAATTCCGGCGAAAACTCGATACCGTCGAATGCGACCGGCCGACCTCTTAACAGCACGATATTGCCCAGATGCAGGTCGCCGTGGCATTCACGAATAAAACCGGCTTGTTGCCGCTGCGAAAACAGGTTTTCGGCCGCCAAAAATGCTTGCCGACAGTTATCTTGCATTGGCTTGATCAATGCGGCATCTTCGGGTTTCATCAACTCAAGCAATTGCTGAAAATTTTGCCGGGCCGGCGCTTCAATGGTGGCCGGAGAGCCGTAGTTCGAGTCCGGACTCGCCGGCGCCAAGCCCCTATGAAACCGGGCGATAGTGTCGGCCAAGCTGTCGATATGCGTTGGCGTAACTTCCGCTTGGGTCAGTAACGTATCCATCAACTTATCGGCTGCAAAGCGGCGCATTTTTACCGCATATTCAAACGCCGGCTCCACGTTGATTCGGGGTTGTTTGGGGCTCCCGCCAATAGCCGCCACCTGCAAATAAATGCCGGGCGCCAGACGCCGATTCAAGCGAATTTCTTCCTGACAGTAAAAGTGGCGCTGGCTAAGTTGGCTGAAATCCAAAAAGCCCAAATCGACCGGTTTTTTAATCTTGTAAGCATAGCGGCCAGCCAGCAACACCCAGGAAATATGGGTTTCCAGTACGGTGACTCGTTTGACCGGATGCGGGAAACAGGCCGGATCGCAAAGAGCGCTTATCAGTGGAGGATATGCAATGGCCATGATTAAACACCTTCCCAGACTGAGCGGGATTAATACTGCAACGGCAGTGCCTGTACTGTCGGCGATTCTGGCAGACCGGCGAGCGCTATGCAAAGCACGCCCAAACCTAAATTGCTGCCAGGCACGTCGGTCATAAATGCCAGGATTTGCCGTGCCTTACAGCGTAAAGTTACGTAATGGTTGAGATTTCGACTATAATCCCGCCCCGCTTATATGGCTTTTTCATAGGCTTACCAAATTCG
Organism: Methylomonas sp. PHL2-19; assembly: GCF_059331595.1. Lineage (NCBI taxonomy): Bacteria > Pseudomonadati > Pseudomonadota > Gammaproteobacteria > Methylococcales > Methylococcaceae > Methylomonas > Methylomonas sp. PHL2-19. The sequence continues at coordinate 319,317 of NZ_CP196839.1, read as the reverse complement.
ACTGGTTTACATCAACTTCATCGACATGCTGATTTCGACCCTGCTACCTGACCGGTACGGAGCCTGATAAAAAATGGACATTACCCTCATCATTAAATCCCTGATACTCGGCGTAGTTGAAGGTTTAACCGAATTTCTCCCCATTTCCAGCACCGGCCATTTAATTCTAGCCGGCGATTTGCTGAATTTTAATGACGACAAGGCCAAGTTGTTTACCATCGTGATTCAGGTCGGCGCGATCCTGGCGATTTGCTGGGAATACCGGGCCAAGATTGGCTCGGTATTGAGCGGATTGACCAGCGACAGGCAGGCGCAAAAATTTGTATTGAATCTGGCGATTGCGTTTATGCCGTTGGCGACACTAGGATTGTTGTTTGGCAAACATATCAAGGCCGCGCTGTTCAAGCCGGTGCCGGTCGCCTTGGCGTTTATCATCGGTGCGTTCGTGATTATCTGGGCGGAAAAACGCGAGCACAAAATCCGGGTCGATAATGTTGACGATCTCAGTCCGCTGGATGCCTTGAAATTGGGTATCGCCCAAGCTTTTGCCTTGATCCCCGGCACGTCCCGTTCCGGCGCGACCATTATCGGCGGCTTGCTGTTCGGTTTGTCGCGTAAGGCGTCTACCGAGTTTTCTTTCTTTTTGGCGATTCCCACCTTGGTCGTCGCCAGTCTGTACGACTTATACAAGCACCGCGACTTACTGCATATCGAAAGCGATGCGCTGTCGTTCGCGGTGGGGTTAGTCGCGGCTTTTATCAGTGCCTTGCTGGCGGTTAAAGGTTTGCTGCGGTATATCAGCCATCACGATTTCATCATTTTTGCCTGGTATCGGATTGTGTTTGGCGTGGTGGTGATTGCCAGTGCGTACAGCGGTCTGGTGCAATGGACGGTGGATTAGTATTCGGCGTCACGTAGGGCAGTATTTCGGTTTTTTGATCTTTAAAATTAAGGGTAGGTTATGGCTTTGCCACTGTTGATGATAGTCATCGGTCTGATTGTGTTGGTTTGGAGTGCCGATATTTTTGTCGAAGGAGCTGCGGCGATAGCGCGTTTTCTGGGCATGTCGCCGTTATTAATAGGTATGGTGGTGATCGGTTTCGGCACCTCCGCGCCGGAGTTGTCCGTGTCCGCCTTGTCGGCCTGGCAAGGCAATCCGGGTATAGCGCTGGGCAATGCTTACGGGTCAAATATCACCAATATTGCCTTGATTCTGGGGATGGTCGCCTTGATCAGTCCCATTACCGTCCATTCGCAAATCGTTAAAAAAGAACTGCCGGTGTTGTTCGCGGTGACCTTGTTTGTGCTCGGTCAGGTATACGACGGCGATCTGTCGCGGATGGATGCGGTGCTGGAACTGGCGGTATTCGTCGGTGTGATGACCTGGATGGTCCGGCAAGGGATGAGTAAAACAGCCGAGACGACCGACGTGTTAGGCGAAGAAGTTGCTGAAGAATTGGAAGAGCATGCGATGTCCTGCGCTCAGGCTGTCATCTGGCTGGTTTCCGGTTTGCTGTTATTGGTGATCAGCTCCCGCTTATTGGTTTGGGGTGCGGTATCGATTGCCCAGGATTTGGGCGTCAGCGATTTGGTGATTGGTTTGACCATCGTCGCCATCGGTACCTCCTTGCCTGAATTGGCGTCGTCGATTGCCGCCGCCCGTAAAGGCGAGCACGATCTGGCCTTGGGCAATATCATCGGTTCCAATTTATTCAACACGTTGGCGGTGGTGGGTTTGGCCGGGGTGATTCAGCCGATGTCGATTCCACTGGAAATCGTTAATCGCGATTGGCCGCTGATGGCCTTGTTAACGGTGTCGCTGTTCTTTTTAGGATACGCCAGAAAAGGCGAGCAAGGCCGCATCAATCGGGTTGAAGGCGGCATCTTGTTGGCCATTTACGCCAGTTACACCGTGTACTTGATTAACACTGTCGTGAGCGCTTAAGCATGTCCTTGGAAAAACGTTTGGGAAATATTGCCTTTCGATGGGGCAACTGGCTGCTGTATTCGCCGGGGTTAGTGTTACTGGCTTCGGTAATCTTGGCTTATCTGGCCGCGCAATACACCGGCAACCATCTGACCGTCAACACCGATACGGCTGAACTGATCGCTCCTGAAGCGCCGTTTCAGCAAAACCGCCGCAAATTCGAACAGCAGTTCGGCCAGGAAGTCCATACCTTGCTGCTGGTGATCGAGTCTTCCAGTCCGGAGTTGACCAAGGCCGCTGCCCAACGCTTGAGCCGGGAGCTTAGAGCGGATACCGAACATTTCACCAAAGTCTATCGGCCGGATGAAAATGCGTTTTTTCAGCGCAATGGCCTGCTGTATCTGGATACCGACAAGTTGCAGGATTTTTCGGTGACGCTGGCGCAAGCCCAACCGTTTATCGGCCGCATCTCCCAGGACCCCAGCCTGAATGGCTTTTTCTCGATCTTCGAAGATGCGCTGAATGCAGAAACCAAAACCGAAGAAGTGCCCATCGATCTGATGTCTTTAATCGACAAGGTCAGCAACTCGCTGCATAAGACTCTGAACGGCGAAACCGATTTACTGTCCTGGCAAAAACTGATTGCCGAAAACAAAATCAGCGAAGAGCAATCGGACAAAGCCTTTATCTTCGTCACGCCGAAATTCGACTACACCCAAATTTTGCCGGTAGAGCCGGCGATTAATGTCATCCGGCACGCCGCCGACAAAATTCAAGACCCCAATATGCCGGCCGTCAAGGTCTGGGTGACCGGCGAAGTCGGTTTGGAACACGATGAAATGGCCGGCATGAGCGAGGGCACATTTACCGCCAGCATTTTTTCCATCGTGTTGGTCTGCGGCATTTTATTGGTTGCTTACCGTTCTTGGCTGTTGATGCTGGCTACCTTGCTGACATTGGCTTTGGGCATGGTGTTTTGCGGATTGTTCGCCTCCGTGGCGGTGAAACAACTCAATCTGATTTCGGTGGCCTTCGCGGTATCCAATATTGGTTTGGGCGTGGAGTATGCGATCCATTTTTGCTTGCGTTATCGCGACAATCTGGATTTGTACGGCAGCGACAAAGGCAAGGCAATCCGTTCGGCCTTGTTGGCAACCAGTCCGTCTTTGATTTTGTGCGCCGGCACTACCTCCATCGGTTTGTATGCCTTTATTCCCACCGACTACCAAGGCATTTCCGAGTTGGGTTTGCTGGCCGGTACCAGCTTGTTCATTTGCTTATTCATTACGCTGACCGTGCTGCCGGTGCTGCTTAAGGTACTACCGAATCCGCCCGTGCATCAATTGCATGGCGAACAACCCGGCGAGTCGAAGTTTACCCACGTGTTGGCTCACTATACGTTGCACTACGCCAAACCGATTTCCTTGTTGACTTTGCTTGGCGCGGTGGTTGCCGTGTACTTTGTGTTTCAGGTGCAAACCGATTTCAATCCCTTGAATCTGCGCGATCCGCATACCGAGTCGGTGATTGCCTTCAAGGACTTGATGAAAGAGCGCGAAACTTCGCCGATGACCTTGACGGTTTTGGTGAAAAACGAAGACGAAGCCAGAGCGGCGCAGAAAAAGCTGGAGAGTCTGAAAACCGTGGATAAAACCGTCAGCTTGTTCGACTTTGTGCCTGACGATCAAGAAAGCAAATTGGGTATCATCGACGATATGGTGCTGACCCTGGGTCCGCAGAGCCAGTTTTTCCCGCAATTGAAAACCGGCACTGATCCCTTGCCGGCCATCAAGCGCATGATCGCCGCGATTGATGCCAATCTGCCGAAAAAAACCAATCCGGCGGACATCAAATCCCTGCAAACCTTTAAGCAGCAGTTGCAAGACGTGATGGTGGAATTAGAAGCCAGATTCCAGCCGGATCGCGGCGTGTTTATCGAGAAGATTCAAACCTCGTTGCTCGGCACCTTGCCCACGGTCATGAACCAGCTTCTGATCGGTTTCCATGCCGAGGAAATTGTGCCGACCAGTATCCCGGCGGAAATCAAGGAACGTTGGTTGAGTAAAGACGGTTTATACCGTATCCAGATTTTTCCCAAGGAAGATTTGAACGATCTCGGTAACTTGCAGGCTTTCATCACCGACGTACAGGCCGTAGCGCCCAATGCCACCGATTTGCCGGTCATGTATTGGGAATCCATGAAAGCGGTGATTGGCGCCTTCCAGGAAGCCATCATCATTGCCCTGGTGGCGATTGCCTTGCTGTTGATGTTCATACGCCGCAGTATCGTCGACACGCTGTTGGTGATGACACCCTTAGTGTTGGCCGGCTTGTTCACAATGGCAACTACCGTGTTTACCGGCACGCCGATCAATTTTGCCAATATTATCGCTTTGCCTTTATTAATGGGGCTGGGTGTCGATAACGGCATCCATATGGTTGAAAAATTGCATCATTCGTTGTCCGAGGATCAGAATATTTATCAATCCAGTACCGCGCGCGGCATGTTCTACGGCGCGTTGACCACCATTTCCAGCTTTGTTGGTTTGGCATTTTCCCCGCATCAGGGCATCTCCAGCATGGGCTTGGTCATCACTATCGGGATTTTCTGGATCATGACGTGTACTTTTGTGGTGCTGCCGGCTATCAGCAAGCTGGTTTTAAAAAAAACTGAGCATTTAGCCTGAGAGTTTGAAAACCATAGCCTAGACTTATCCGGCAACTTACATGGCGGCCGGTAAAGGTAGCGAACCCAGGGTAAGTTTGATTTTTATAATTAACTTTTAGTTTTTTAGAGGCAACCATGTTTGTAATCATTGGTTATGTGATTATTTTAGGCTGTGTATTGGGCGGCTTTTTGATGGCCGGCGGCCATCTGGGCGTGCTTTGGCAGCCGGTTGAGGTGCTGATCATCGTCGGTGCCGCCTTCGGTTCCTTCCTGGCCAGTAACTCGCTGGCCACCAGTAAAGCAGCGATGGCCGGCGGAACCGCCACGCTGAAAGGTAGTACCTACACCAAGGAGTACTACATGGAACTGCTGATGAGCTTTAACGCGCTGAGTCAGAAGGCCCGCAAGGAAGGTTTGTTGTCCCTGGAAAAAGTGGTGGACGATCCGGAGGGTAGCTCGATATTCGGTGAAAAAATCGTCCACGATCACCATCTGATGGAGTTCATTTGCGACAAGCTCAGGCTGATCCTGACCGGGGTTGATGTCAACCAACTGGAAGACATCATGGACGCGGAAATCGAAGTACACCACGCCGAAGGCAACGAGCCGATCAAAGCCGTGCAAAAAGTCGGTGATGGCATGCCGGCTTTCGGTATCGTCGCGGCGGTAATGGGGGTGGTACATACGATGGAATCGGTGGGTATTCCGCCGGCGGAACTGGGCAAATTGATCGCCGCGGCGCTGGTCGGTACCTTCCTGGGTATTTTGGTGTCTTACGGCTTTATCGGCCCGGTAGCGTCGGTCATGGAAGCGCGGCTGGAAGAAGAAAGCAACGCCTATAAATGCACGCAAAAAGGCCTGCTGAATTGCGCGAAAGGTACTTCGCCGGCGATGACGGTGGAATTCATGCGTACCGCGATTCCACATCATGCCAGGCCGACCTTTACCGAGCTGGAAGAACAATTGAAAGCCGGCAAATAAGGTAAACGACAATGGCCGAACAACCCATAATCATCAAGAAAATCAAGAAGGGTGGTCACGGTGGGCACCACGGCGGGGCCTGGAAAATTGCCTATGCCGACTTCGTGACGGCGATGATGGCTTTCTTTCTGTTGATGTGGTTACTCGGTTCCACCGACGAGAAAACTAAAAAAGGCATTTCCGAATATTTCCAAAACCCGTTTGGCGTCGCGATTGTCAGTAACCCCGGTGAGGGCTCCGGCGACCGGACCAGCATCATTCAGGCCGGCGGCCAGGACTTGAAATCGCAAGACGAGGGGCAAGTGCATCAAGGGGAAAATACCCCGGCCGAGCCAACGCCTGAGGATATTGAAAAACTGGCGGAAGAGCAGGAAAAACTCAAGCTGGAAAAATTGCAGGAAAAAATCGAGGACATGCTGAAAGCCAATGACAAGTTGGCGGAATATAAAGATCAGATCAAGCTTGAAACCACCCCGGAGGGTTTGAAAATCCAGATTATCGATGCGCAAAATCGGCCGATGTTCAAACTGGCCAGTTCCGGTATCGAAACCTATGCGCAAGCCATCCTGCGCGAGTTGGCACCGGTGATCAACGAATTACCCAACAAAGTCACCATCAACGGCCATACCGACGCATTGCCGTTTCCCAGCAATCGCACCGGTTATTCCAACTGGGAGCTATCCAGCGACCGGGCCAATGTAGCGCGCCGCGAGTTAACCCAAGGCGGACTCAGTGAAGACAAGGTGCTGCGCGTGGTCGGCTTGGCATCCAGTATTCCTTACAAGGGCGACGTGCCTAACGATCCGATGAATCGGCGGATTTCCATCGTCGTGATGAATAAAAAGACCGAAAATCAGGTGTTGCACGATGGCGCCGAAGATAAGCCCGGTAGCAGCGATACCTCTGTGCCCGGCCTGCCGGCCATATCGCCGACTATTCAGCAAAATACCAAAATTACAGGGGCGGAAGGCGCTGCGCATTAGCCAGGAGTAGTTAATTTGCGCAGCGCATCCTCTGTAGTAACTGGGCTCCCGCCGGCGCGGGAGCGACGATATTCAAGAACCCCTTAAATTGTAATCTATCCGGCGATGCAGTTATTCAAGGCTCTGCTGAGTCAGCTAATGGCCTGTGTCGCTGTGATGGGCTTACGCGCACTGATCCCCCTGCACATTAGCGTTTGGCAAACTGTCGCTATTCAGGCCGGCTTGGCCGCACTGTTTTCTCGCGGTTTTCGCCAGCCTGTCTGGTGGCTGCCGATTCATTTGCTATTTTTGCCGACCGTGTTAATCGGGCTGAGCTGGCAAGTGCCTGCTTGGCTGTATCTGCTGACATTGCTGCTGCTGACCCTATTATTTTGGGGTACAGTGAAAGGCGATGTACCGTTGTTCTTGTCCTCTTCCGCAGTCAGCGAGGCGCTGATCGAAATAGTAAGCCGCGAGCAGGCGCAAGCGTTTATCGATATTGGCGCCGGTCTGGCTACCGTTGTCGTGCCGCTTGCAAAAGCCCGGCCGGACATGGCTGTGGTGGCCTTGGAGCGAGCGCCGCTACCCTGGCTGCTGGCAAGATGGCGTTGCCGCAATCTGGCTAATGTCCGGGTAGGCAGATCCAGTTTTTGGGAGCAGGATTTACGCGAGTTCGATGTGGTGTTCGCCTTTCTGTCGCCGCTGGTGATGGCGAAAATCGGCGAAAAAGTCCGGCGGGAAATGCGGGCCGGCTGCTTGTTTGTCTCGTCTTCTTTTCCGATACCGAATAGCCACCCCGAATCGGTGCTCGAACTGAACGATAGCCGCAAAACCAAGCTGTATTGCTATCGGATAGGTGGATCTCTGAAAAGTTAAGAACCCTATAGCTTTCTTCAGCAGGAGGGGGCTTAGCTCAATGACATTGCCTGGAGAGAGTGCGTTTTAGCGCTGTTATTAAGCCGCCGGCGTATTCGTAAATTCGGGGACCAACTGCTTCAAACCGGCCAACAGTTGTTGGTTATCGTAGCTCCGGCACTCCTTCTGCAAATCCTCAATCTGTTTAGCCCATTCCACCGAGTCGTAGAGTCGGGCTTTGGCCAGGCGCAATTTCGCATGGCTGGTTGCTAATAATTGTTCCTGATCGTGGAATAGCTCTTCATAGAGTTTTTCGCCGGGCCGCAAGCCGACAATCTTAATGGCAATGTCTTTATTCGGGACTTTGCCGCTCAGGCGGATCATCTGCTCCGCCAGGTAAGTAATTTTGACCGGTTCGCCCATATCCAATACAAACACTTCGCCGCCCTGGCCTATGGTTTCCGCTTGCATGATGAGCTGGCAGGCTTCCGGAATCGTCATGAAGTAGCGGGTAATATCCGGATGCGTCACCGTGATAGGGCCGCCGGTCTTGATTTGCTCTCTAAACAGCGGCACCACGCTACCGGCCGAATCGAGCACGTTGCCGAAACGTACCGTGGTAAAGCGGGTGTTGCCGGTCTGATTCAGGTTTTGGCACAGGATTTCCGCCGCCCGCTTGGTGGCGCCCATCACGTTGGTCGGATTGACGGCTTTATCGGTGGAAATTAATACAAAGCGCGCCACGCCGGCGGCAATAGCCGCTTCCGCCAGGATCTTGGTGCCGATCAGGTTGTTATGCACCGCTTCGCGGATCTGATTTTCCAGCAAAGGCACATGTTTATAAGCGGCGGCGTGAAACACGATTTCCGGTTTTTGCCCGGCAATTAATTGCTGCACCGCAACGGGATCGGCGACATCGCCCAGCACCGCTTGGTGCGATAACTCCGGAAACAGCCGATTCAAGTCGGCGTTGACTTTGTACAAATTAAACTCGCACTGATCGAATACGATCAGCTTGCGTGGCTGGGCTCTCGCCAGTTGCTTGCAAAGCTCGGAACCTATCGAGCCGCCGCCGCCCGTCACCAAAATGACTTTGTCGTGCAGATGGTTTTTTATGCCGGGCCAATCCAGCTTCACCGGCGTGCGGCCCAGAATATCTTCGATGGAAACGCTACGTAGATTGGCGGTGGTGACCGCGCCGCTCAGCAATTCTTTAACCGATGGCAGGGTTTGAAAATCCACCGAGCAATTTTCGCAGATTTCCACGATCCGGCGCATTTGTTGATCGCTGGCCGACGGCACGGCAATCAGCACTGTTTCGATATTCCAACGTTCGATTAACTCCGGAATTTGCTCGACCGTGCCGGCGACGCGGATGCCGCGAATTTCGCGTTTGTATTTGCCATGGTTGTCGTCGACGAACACTATCGGCACATAATCGCTATCGACATTGGCCAATAAATCTCTCACCAGCATTTCGCCGGCGGAACCGGCACCGACGATCAATGCGCGCTTACCCACGCGCTCCGCGAACGTCTGTTCCTTCCAAAAGCGATATACCAGACGCGGAATGCTGAGCAAGGAAAACAGGATCAGCACGTAAAGGGGGACGACCGAACGCGGTACACCGTGCAGGCGGTCGTATAAAAACAAGGCGGAGGCAATAAAAAAAATCCCGGTCAACACCGCTTTGCCGATGCGGATCAGGTCCGGCAGCGAGGAAAACCGCCAAACGCCGCGGTACAAACCATACACCCAGAATAAACTGACTTGGATGGCTATGACCCAAGGCAGGAACAATAAGGCCGAATAAAAAAATTCGTCCGGGATGTTTTGCAGATTAAAGCGTAGCCAGTAAGCGCCGAACCAGGCCAACGGGATCATGGCTAGATCGTGCAAAAAGATGGTGGTGCGGGAGCGGAATCTTAAGGTCACGAAATAACCCACTCGGATTGGCCGGCTTTAAACCGGTAAGCCAGATAGATTAAGGGCAGATAAGCCACGATAACGCCGGCCAAAGCATGGCTGGGATGCTTGAATATCCATAGGGATATAGGCAGCAGCCAGCCGCAATTGATTACCCAGCTTGCCAATAACACCGGTAAATGCCCGTAACGTTTGGCTGCATGCTGATAGGTATGCGAGCAATGCGCCGCGTACCATTTTTGTCCGCTGAACATTCTGACCGCCAGGGTATAGCTGGCATCCACGATAAACGCACCGAATAAAATCAGCCCGCAATACAGCAGAACGGCGGCCTGTTGTGCGGCCAGTAAAATTAATAAACCCAGCAACAGCCCGATAAAGCCGCTACCGACATCGCCCATGAAGATTTTCGCTTTCGGCCAATTCCACAGCAAAAAGCCGCCGCAAGCCGCCGCCAAACTCAAGGCAACACCGCATAAGCTTTGGTCGATAAAAAACAGATAGCCCGCCAATGCAGAGGATACAAACAGCGCTTCCGACGCGGCAATGCCGTCGGTACCGTCCATGAAATTGAGCAGGTTTAAGGCCCACACCAAAAACAGTGCTCCCAAGGGGTAGCCCAACCAGCCTGGATTGACGCTCAAGCGCCCGAAGAGAGCGTCGAATGGCGCGGGGACCAATACCACGGGAAGGCCGTCCAACAATTCCAGGGCGATGATCGCCGCCAGTAAATGCGTCAAGAAACGCCAGCGCGCGGCCACTTCGCCGTGATCGTCACAAAAGCCGATAGCGGCTACCAATAGCGTGGAGCCCAACAAGGCCAGGGAAGTGCCAGTCAGTTGCCGGTCAAAAAACAACCAGAGCATCGCCACGCTGAAGGCCAGCACGATAGCCAAGCCGCCGCCGCGCGGGGTTGGCACGCTGTGTGAGCTGCGTTGGTTGGGAATGTCCAGCACCTTGTAAGTTAAGGCGTAGCGGCGAATCAGGCCGGTCAATACGGCGGCGAGCAGTAAGGTAACAGTAAAAAGCAGTAGCACGCTGGATTTAACTTAAATGGCGAATCATATCGGGCAGGGCTTTCCAGAGAGTTTGGCGAGGTTGAAAACCCAATTCGCGGGCGATTTTAGCAGACGAATACCACGCCGAACCGGTTAATTTTTCTAGGCTATCGCTATCGATAGGAAAGCGTCGCCCCGTCAGCCGGCCAAAGCCATCGCCCAATTTGGCTAAGCTGGTTAGCAATGGCATCGGTATCGACCAGGCGACAGGCCGCTTGCCGAGCGCGGCTCTGATCGCGTCGTAAATCTGCCGGGTGGAATAACTTTGTTGATCCGTGACGATATAGACCTGCCCGGCTGCTTCGGGATTTTCTGCAGCCAACAATGCCGATGCCACCACATCATCGACATGCACCATGGAGCGCTGGTTACCGGATTCCGGTAGCGGCGGGAATATGCCGCGGCGAATTGCGTGGATCATGCGCGGCAGATTGCCTTTCCCGGTGTCGCCGTAGACCATGCTGGGCCGTAACACCACAGGATGCGGGACATAGCCGCCGTTCAGCACCAGTTGTTCGGCTTCGTATTTGGACAAACCGTAGGGATCTGAGGCGGGGGCGTTGACCGTTTCATCCATGGCTTGTCGGCTAGTCTGGCTGACGGCTTTGACGCTGCTGAAGAACACAAAGGTTTTCACTCCGGCCTGTTGTGCGGCTGCCAATAGTTTGCGCGTGCCATCGGTGTTGATTTGCCGGTATTCGGCCTCGTCCTGCCGACGTTCCGCCAAGGCGTGGGCTTTGCCGGCCAGATGAAATATCACGTCTATGTCGGCGCACAACTCAGCGGGGCACGCTCCCGGTGCAGCCCAATCCAAGACAATGTTGTCCTTACCATGCCCGGAGCGACTACATGTTCTGATCGTATATCCCTGATTGACCAAGGCTTGGCATAGGTGCGCGCCGATAAAACCGCTGGCACCGGTGACGAGAGCCTTAGTCATGCTATATGTTGGCGAAAAGACATAATGGTTGGCAGCGAAACGGACGGCGAGAGTACGTAAGTTGAGTTATTGCTTGCTGCCATGCTCTGCAAACACTTCATACTTACCTTCTTTATCGAAGGAAACCACCTTGTACGCATCTTGCTGCCCGCCCATTTCCATGCCGGGGCTGCCCATCGGCATGCCCGGCGCGGCGATACCGGCGATCTTGGATTTGCTTTGCAAAAGCTTCTGAATGTCGGCGGCCGGCACATGGCCTTCGATAACGTGGCCGTCCACGACAGCAGTATGGCAGGACGCCAGCTTCTCAGGGACACCGAAACGGGCTTTGATGGTTTCCATGTCATCGCTAACCACGTCGTTGATTTTAAAACCGTTTTGTTTGGCATGTTCCAGCCATTTACCGCAACAACCGCAAGTGGGGCTGCGATAGACGGTCATTTCCAGAGGCTTTCCGGCTTCTTCCGCGGATAGGTTTTGACTGAGAGCCGCCAGTAATAACATGATTGATTTCGATGCGTTCATAAATACCTCTTTATTCGCCGTGTAGCGTTACGATGATGGTGCGATTGCCGGCACGATTGCGATGCTCGCATAGGTAAATGCCTTGCCAAATCCCCAAGGCCAATTGGCCGTCGCTGATCGGAATACTTAGCGAGCTGCCCAATATAACGGTTTTTATATGGGCAGGCATATCGTCCGGCCCTTCGAGTGTGTGCCGGTAGTATGGTTCATTTTCCGCTACCGCCCGGGAGAAATAACTTTCCAGGTCCCGGCGCACATCCGCATCCGCATTTTCGTTGATGGCCAGCGATGCCGAGGTGTGTTGCAAAAACACATGGGCCAGGCCAATTTCAATTTTATCCAGTTCGGCCAGCTGGCCGACTATTTCCCGGGTGATCAAATGAAAGCCACGCGGTTTCGCGGCTAGCTGGATGCGTTTTTGAATCCACATGTCGAGAATGTTAAAAATTGATAAATGCTGGAAATTTGGATGGCTGCAAATTATTCAGCGAATCGTAAAACTCCGCAATTGGTCCTCTAATCCCGGAGTAATACCGCAAAGTTGAGGTAGATAATTCCTTCTCCCGCCGGGAGAAGGTTAGGATGAGGGAGATTAAAAACAATTATTTCCATCCCTCACCCCAGCCCTTTCCCGGAGGGAGAGGTAGGCGTAACTTAGCGGCATTGCCCTCAAGTATAAACGCCCTTATTTAGCGATGATATTGCGGACTCAATTCCCGCACCGCATCGACCATGGCTTTGACGTGTTCCGGATTAATATCCGGCAAAATGCCGTGCCCCAGATTGAATACATGTCCTGAGCCATTGCCGAAACCTTGCAGCACTTTGCCGACTTTTTCGCGAATGACTTCCGGTTGCGCGTACAAAGTAATCGGATCCATATTGCCCTGCAACGCCACCCGGTCGCCAACGCGGGCGCGCGCCTGGCCAATGTCGGTTTGCCAGTCTAGGCCCAGCGCGTCGTAGCCGGTGTCGGCCATCGCTTCCAACCACAGGCCGCCGCCTTTGGTAAACAAAATGGTGGGGATTTGCTTGCCGTCCTGATGGGTGTTTAACAACTCGCGAACCTGCCGCGCATAGCGCAACGAAAACTCCAGATAATCGTCATGGCTGAGCATGCCACCCCAGGTATCGAACACCATCACCGCATCGGCGCCGGCGGCAATTTGCGCATTAAGATATGAGGCAACCGATTGCGCCAGCTTATCCAGCATCTGGTGCATGAGCTGCGGTTGTTCGAACATCAGGCTTTTCACTTTCTGAAAGCTTTTGCTGCTTTTGCCTTCCACCATGTAAGTCGCCAGCGTCCAGGGACTACCGGAAAAGCCAATCAAGGGCACCCGGCCGTACAGATTGGTTTTGATCAAGCGCACGGCGTCGATCACGTAACGCAATTCGGTTTCCGGATCGGGAATCGGTAATTTGGCAATGTCGGCTGCGGTTCTGACCGGATTGGCGAATTGCGGGCCTTCGCCTTCGGCAAACGATAGCCCTAAGCCCATCGCGTCGGGGATGGTCAAAATATCGGAAAACAAGATGGCCGCATCGAAATTAAAACGCTCCAGCGGTTGCAAGGTCACTTCGCAGGCCAATTCCGGGTTGGTACAAAGTTGCATGAAGCTGCCGGCCTTGGTGCGTACTTCCCGGTACTCGGGTAAATAACGTCCGGCTTGGCGCATCATCCAGACGGGGGTGCGGTCGACGGGCTGTCTTAACAGGGCTTTTAAGAATAAATCGTTTTGTAAGTTGGTCATTCGTTTCGATTGGGATGAGAATCAGCGGCGGCTTTCTTTTTGTACGGCCCGGAAGCGTTTTTCCATGGCCTGCTTAAACTCGCCGGGCATAACGGCTTTAAGCTGTATCGCTTCGGCGGCAGATTGAAAAGAGCCGTAAATTACCACGTATTTTTCCTGTTCGCCCTGTTTGATGGGGTAGAACTTCAGGCCGTCGCGGTAATCGGCGTATTTTTTTTGAAAACGTAGTGCCGCATCTTTAGTGGACAGCACCATGACTTGCAGCGTGAAGTTGTTGGCTGGTTGCGCCATGATCCAGTCCTGATCGCTGCCTTCGAAGGCGGGTTTGGCGGGTTTGTGTTCGACGGGTTTAGCAGCTGCTTGCACGGGCGGCTCCTCGGTAGGTGTTACGCCTGGGACAGGTGCTGCGGGTTTTTCAATCTGAGGTTCGGGTTTAGGCGACGGAGGGCTGGCAACGGCCGGTGTATTGATGGTTTCGCTGACAGCGGGTTGGCTCACCGGCTGTTTTTCGATGGCAGTCGGAACAGGGGTGGCCGGCTTTGGCATTTCCGGAGCGGGGGCAACGGAGGCCACAACATTGGTTGGCGCTGCTACTGGCTCGGGAACTTTGGGTTCGGGCAAGGCTGTAGCTGGAGGTGGTGAGATTGCTTCCTCGTTGGTCGGTACCGGCGCCGATGGCTTTTTTGATTCCGGTATCGCCGGCACGGGTAGGCTTTCGACCGCAAGTTTGTTGGTGCTGTCGGTTGGGCTGCTACTCGGCGCATTGACAGCTGTTTGCTCAATGAGTTGTTCCAGCGGTAATAACGAGTTTACCGCATAGCCGGCTCCGGCTAATACGCCGGCAATGGCTAGCCACAAGCCTGCCTTGCTGCGTTTTTGGCTTTGGTAATTGGCCAGCTTGGGCAATTGCCCGAGAATCTTGCCGGGGATGCCGTTGCTGGCCCGATATAAATCCTCGATCAGGCTGTCGCTGATGGCGTTAAACGAGACCACTGCGCCCGGTTGCGCCGACAGATTTTGTAAATATTCGCCACATTGTTTTTTGCTGAGCGGCGGCAGTTCGATGAAATGGCACTCCTCCACCAATTTGTCGGTACCGCTTTTGATGTGGAATTGATCGTGATTCATCGCCAACACCAGCCGCAAGCCCGGTAGCGAGTCGGCAAATTCGATCAGCATCGTCATCAGGCCGGGTACTAAATTACCGGCATCATCAATCAGCAGCACTACCTTTTGTCTGGCGCATTTGTCGCGCAGTGCGCTTAAATCGAAAGCGGAGCCTTTAGCGATGTTCAGGCCGCGCAACAAATCGTTGATCAGGCTTTCGAAGCTGGAGTCTGGTGAAGCCGGCAGCAACACGACTTCCCACATATCCTTGCGATTTTGCCGGACAGTTTCCAATAAGGTGGTTTTACCGATGCCTTCCGGGCCGCAGACGATCAGCGATTGCTGCAAATTGGCCAGCAAGTGCAGCAGCAAATCCAGTTTCTGCGAGCGCTCCAGCGTAATCAAGGTCCGTTCGGCGTTGTTGGCCACCGAGCGTTTTTGGTAACTATAAGTCAGGTCGTCGTTATCCAGCATAGCCGTTCAAAGTTGCCTGCAATTGCGCCAGATCGACGTTGACGGGAAGAGAGGCTTTGCCGACCGCTTCCAACAGAATCACGCGGATTTTGCCGTCGACATTTTTTTTATCGACCGCCATCAAATCCACGTATTGTTCGGTCGTCATTTCCGTAGGCGGTGTCACGGGTAGCTTGGCGGCCTGGAAAACGTCGATAATCCGCTTAACGTCGGCATCGTTCAGCCAGCCCAGACGCCGCGATAAATCGGCGGCAAAGCAGGTGCCGATAGCTACCGCCTCGCCGTGCAGATAGTGGCCGTAGCCGCTACCGGTTTCGATGGCGTGGCCGAAGGTGTGGCCCAAGTTTAGAGTAGCGCGCACGCCGGATTCAAACTCGTCTTCGCCGACCACTTCCGCTTTATTGATGCAGGAACGCTCAATGGCATAAGCCAAGGCGTCTTTGTCGCGAGCCAGCAATTTCGGCATATTCGCTTCCAGCCATTGCAAAAAATCCGGGTCGCGAATTAGGCCATATTTGATCACTTCCGCCAAGCCGGCAGACAGCTGTCTGTCGTCCAAGGTGTCCAGTACATCGGCGTCGGCAATCACGCATTGCGGCTGGTAAAACGCCCCTATCATGTTTTTACCCAGCGGATGGTTAACGCCGGTTTTGCCGCCCACCGAGGAGTCGACCTGGGCCAGCAAGGTGGTGGGAATCTGAACAAACGCAATGCCTCGTTGATAACAGGCCGCCGCAAAGCCGCCCATATCGCCGATCACGCCGCCACCCAAGGCAATCAAGGTGGCATTGCGGCTAAATTTTTTGGCAAGCAATTGATCGAAGATTGTTTCCAGATACTGTAGCGTTTTGTATTGTTCGCCGTCCGGCAGGATGGCCGTTTCGACTTGATAGTCGCCCAATGCTATCTGTAATTTGGCCAGATACAGTGGCGCGATAGTCTCGTTGGAAACGATCAGCACCTGTTTGGCGCGAATATGTCTGGTCAACAATTCCGGCTGAGCCAGCAGGCCGGCGCCGATGTAAATCGGGTAACTTCTGTCGTTATTTAGTGCAACTTGCAATTCTTTCATGATCTTCTAGGGCAGCCTGATATTGCTGCAAAATGGTTTTAACCACGGTTTTAGTGGGCAGGACGCCGGAGTCGATTTTAAAATCGGCGCATTCCGTATACAGCGGGTCGCGCTGCGCCAGCAGGGTTTGCAGGCGTTGCCTGGGGTTGTCGGTGCGCAATAGCGGACGTTGCGTATCGTGTTTGGTACGATGCAGGATTTTGTCTATCGAACAGTGCAAATAGACGACGAAGCCGTTTTCCTTGATGGCTGCCCGATTCTCCGGCAATAACACTGCACCGCCGCCGGTGGCCATCACTATCCCTTGCAATGCCGATAAATGCCGAATCACGGTTTGCTCGCGCATCCGAAAGCCGTCTTCACCTTCGTAAGAAAAGATAGTCGGAATATCGACCCCCGTGCATTCCTCAATGACTCTATCGCTGTCGTAGAACGGCCATTGCAAGGCTTTAGCAAGCTGTTTGCCTATGGTGGTTTTACCCACGCCCATCAGGCCGATCAAGTAGATGTTTGCCGCTGGTTTCATTGCATTGGCTGGTTGCGCGCATTAAAAACCGGAGCATTATGCCCACTTTTTGCAGGGAGTTAAATTTTAGATGCCGGGCATAGGTATTCGAGTCGCTCTAAAGCGTAAAGAAATTGCCATTTATCTCGGCACCCTCCGGGCATAATTACCCGAAGGGTAAAGGAGAATAATCGAGAGATTAAAGCCACTCAAGCAAACTGCGCCGCAATCTGCCCCTGGATTTTTTCCGCCATGGCTTTACGGTCAGTCGCGTCGCGGATAGGCCTGCCTACTACTATGTAATCCGCGCCGTTTTGAATGGCTTGCTCGACACTGACCGCGCGTTTTTGATCATCGTCTTCGCGGTTATCCACCGGCCGGATACCGGGAGTGATTACCAGCAGCTTTTCGCCCAGTTGTTCCCTAATCATTGCTACTTCCAGGCCTGATGAGACGATACCGTCGCAACCAATTTGCAACGCCCGCTTAGCGCGGGACAACACCAACTCGCGCACATCGCATTGAAAGCCCAAGTCGTCCAAATCGCCGCGATCCAGACTGGTTAATGCGGTGACGGCCAACACTTTTAAGTCGCCTTTCGCCGCTGCCGCTGCTTCCATAATGGAATCGTTGCCGTGGATAGTGGCCAGATCCACGCCTTTGTTACTCAGCGCTTTAATTGCCCTGCCCACCGTGGCTGGAATGTCGAAGAATTTAAGATCGACAAACACTTTTTTGTCACGGGCCTTCAGCCATTCGATAAATCCGAAATAATCACCCGACATGAATAGCTCCATGCCCACTTTGTAAAAAATCACCGCTTCACCCAGTTCTTCAACCAAAGCTTGCGCTTCTGCAATGCTGGAAACATCCAGCGCCATGATCAGGCGTTCGCGAACGGGAATGGCTTTATTTGATATGAAAGATTCTGTCATAAGGATTATGAAATAGTCTGTTTACTGGGTTAAGGGTAGCGTTTTTATTGGTGAGCTTGGCAAGACCTGCTAAAGTGGTTTACAAGCAACGTTGATTTTTCATTTGGTGTTTAAGTAACAATTGTTGCGCCTGCGATGTCACTAAGAAGCGGCATGCATGAAAAACTTGTAGGCACCGAACGGATTACATGCCACCGCAGGTGTAGCATTAAACTTTCATTAAGCTGAAATAATCTTGGCTTAAAGTCCTATAATCAGGCAGGCAAATGATCGACTCATTAAGCTAACCAGTATATTTGATATGAATCAGTTTCGCCCAAAAGGATTTATCAGGCCGCTGCAGCCCGAATTGCAGAGCATTAAGCGGGCCATGGATACCGCGTTGATTTTTATCACGCTATACATCTCGCTACACATCTATGGCGAGCCGTTCGACCGTGAATACCTGGGCTTATTTATTGTCTGTACCGTGCTGTTCGGTATTTTTGCCGAGCATCAAGAGATCTATCACGGCTGGCGCGGTGATCCCTTATTTGACGATGCAGTGCGGATACTATTATCGTGGATAGTGGCCTTTGCACTGATTGCCAGCAGTTTTTTCGTATTTGACCTTGGCTTTGAGTACTCGCGGCAAGTCTTGGAATTGTGGTTGCCGCTGGCGCCGCTCAGCATCATTATGCTGCACTCGCTGCGCCGCTCGACATTGTCCTACTTGCGTATGCACGGGCTTAATACCCGTAACTACGCGATTTTGGGCGGCAATTCGCTAGGCAAACGCCTAAATGCCGCGCTGACTGAAATGCCTTGGCTGGGTTACAGCTTTGTTGGTTTTTTTGACGACCGCATCGAGAACAAACAGCGGAGGCAGGATGAAGACATGGTCGATGTCATCGTTGGCGACTTCAAAGAGCTGCTGGAAAGAGCGCAGCGCGGAGAAATCGATCATATCTACATCACCTTGCCGTTACGTGCAGAAAAGCGGATTAACCAATTAATCCGAGAGCTGGCTGACAGTACGGTGTCGGTGAATATAGTGCCCGATTTTTTTACCTTTAACCTGATGCAGTCCAAGCTCAGCAGCGTAAAGGGCATCCCGGTGGTCAGCGTCTTCGATACGCCCTTAAACTCGTCACTGGATGGCTTCGCCAAACGCCTTGAGGATCTGTTGCTGTGTGCGATCATTTTGCCGATTATCGCTATCCCGATGCTGATCATCGCCATTGCGATTAAGCTTACCTCGCCGGGGCCGGTCATTTTTAAACAGATGCGTTATGGCGTGAAGGGTGAGCAGATTGAAGTGTGGAAATTTCGGTCGATGTCGGTATGTGAAAATGGCGACAGCATCAAACAAGCCACTGCCAACGACAGCCGGGTGACGCCACTAGGCAGCTTTTTGCGGCGTACCTCGTTAGATGAATTGCCGCAGTTTCTAAACGTACTGAGCGGCACCATGTCCGTGGTCGGCCCACGGCCCCATGCGGTGGCTCACAATGAATACTACCGCAAACAAATCCAAGGTTACATGTTGCGGCACAAAATGAAACCCGGCATCACCGGTTTGGCGCAAATCAGCGGTTGCAGAGGCGAAACCGAAACCATCGATAAAATGGAAAGACGGATTCATCACGACCTGGAATATATACGCCAGTGGTCAGTCATTTTAGATTTAAAGATTGTGATATTGACTATTTTTAAAGGGTTTGTGGGGCAGCAGGCGTACTAAGATTGTCTAGGAAATTCTATCATCTGCGTCCATGTTCACTAAATAATACGATATTTCAGTATACTTGGATGAAATAGCTAATTAATTAGGTTGGATCGGTCTTGAGTAGATGATTCTAATAAGTCTTACTTTTGAACAGTAAGGATAAGGATCGAGAAATTAGTCGAGAAAGGAAAATGGAGCTCGAAAGTATATGGAAGTTTATTTTGGTTATAAAAACAATTCCCGAATACCCTGTTCTCTGATAAGTGAAGTCGTCAATCTGATTCAATAATGGGATCTCTCATTTCTAAGGCGATAATGATTAGGGAGGTAGCAGCCGATCTAGAGCGTTTACTTCCATGAAAATAATGAAATGACCAGATCAAAAAAAAATCTCAAATTTGCAAGTCTATTCATTTTATTGAGCATTGCTTGGATAATGTTATTGTTCACGGAGTCGTCTCAGCCCCCCGCTAAAATTATGGGGGAAGTCTCCGGTCTAGACAAAGTAGCGCATTTTATGGCCTTCGGTATATTTGCTTTGTTGAGTTGCGTGGCTTGGTTTGGCGTTATTGGTAAACAGAGTAGGGCTGTATTTATTGGGCCGTTATTGTTGGCCTTATTGTTGGGGATTGCCGAAGAAGCCTACCAATTGACGGTTCCGGATCGAGCAGCAAGTATAGAAGATATGGTCGCTGATGTGTTTGGTGCTACATGCGCTCTTCTGCTGGTGAGGTATAGTTTTTTGCTAAATGCACTTAAACATTGGGTTTGACTTTTGTTGTAAATCGCTTGTTTATTAATGTAATTGGCAATAGTTAATGATAATCGCCTTGTCAATATATAGGGTGGCATTTAAGCTGTAGTGTTTTAATTTTCTAAATCAGTATGATGATTTTTTAATATATTAATGCGGAGTTATAAAAAGTCAGTGTTAGAAAGTAAAGGGCAGGAAAGGAAGAAAAAAATCATTAAAACTGCTTGGTCAGGACTTGCTGCCAGAATAGTGACAATGGGGGTTTCTCTTGCGATAGTTCCGCTGACTGTGCATTATTTGGGTAAAGAACAATACGGTGTTTGGGTGGCTGTTTCATCCATGGTATCGATGTTGGGGTTTATGGATGGAGGTGCGGGAAATGCGGTTCTAAATATGATTGCTCATGCAAGTGCTGAGAACAGGGATGAAGTTCCCAAAATTGTATCTACCGCATTTTTTAGTTTAATGGCGGTTGCGTTAATTGGTTGTTTATTATTTCTGGGTGTATTGCCTTTTATTTCTTGGGGTAAAGTACTGGGAATATCCGATTCGGTATCATTATCCGACCTAAATGCTGTTGTATTGATAGTTGGCGTGTTTTTCTTTGTGAATATATTTATCACGTTAGTGGGTAAAGTACAAAGAGGCCTCCAAGAAGGAAATTTGGATAATTTCTGGAATGCTACGGCGTCATTACTATCGCTTCTATTTGTGTACCTGGCCATTCAGCGGGATACAGGGTTGCTGGGTTTTGTCATTGCATTTCTTGCCGGACCTTTTTTGGCTTATTTCATTAGTAATATTCACTACTTATTTATCAGCAGGCGATATTTGCGCCCTCGTTTTAGCAATATTCAGGGATCAATTGCAAAACATTTATTTGCTGTTGGTGGCTTGTTTTTTGTATTGCAAATTGCCGCCGTCATCCAAGGGCAGGCCGATAATGTCATTATCGCCAATATGCTGGGGCCAGCTGAAGTCACTACTTACTCAATATGCATGAAATTATTTTTGATTCCTCCCATGCTGTTTGGATTGGTGTTCACCCCTTTATGGCCAGCCTACCGGGAAGCGTTTGCTAATGGTGATATGCAGTGGGTAAAACGTATATTTTTAAAATCCATACGCTGGTCACTTCTCGTTAGCATACCTTCGGCCCTTATTTTAGTATGGCTGGGTGAAATGATTATTGATCTTTGGGTGGGGCATGATACGACACCGTCTATGATTTTATTAGTTGGTTGTGGAATATGGTTGGTGTTCTCTACCGTTGGGGGAGCAATTGCTGTTTTACTAAACGGTTTGCAATTAGTTAAATCCCAATTGATAGTGGCGGTGTCGACCGGAGTTATGAATGTATCTATTACTGTATTGTTAATACCTAAAATTGGATCTGCAGGTGCTGTTTTTGGTTCGGTAATAGCTTATTTTCTTTGCGCGATTTTACCTTTTTTCTTCATCATAAAAAAATTATTAAAAAGCGTTTAGCCGGTAGATAAAAAATCTATATTATAATTACTAAATCTGATGAAATAAGGCTTCGACAAAAATGGATTTTTACTGGCGTTCTATAAGATAGTTTTTTGTAAATAATCTTGGTTTTCAGATATGTGCAAGAAACATTCGGCTAATAATAAAAATTATCAAGTCGGTGTGGTGTTTGCTGATAAATTGAGAAATAATGGAAAAGGTATGATGAGGATAATTAAAAAAATACTGAGCTTTTTTTATTACAGATTTCAGCCGTATTTGCCAATCACTTTACATTGGCGGATTATATCCATTTTGGCGGGTAAGTGCCTAAAGGGAAATGGCGTGTACATCCATCCATCTGCACAGATGATAGGTGCAACCAATATCTCTATAGGTAGTAATTCAAGTGTAGGTGAGAGATGCTGGTTAAATGTAAATCAACGGATAAAAGATGGATTTAATATTAAAATCGGAGAGAATTGCTTTATTGGGCGGGGTAATTTCTTTAGTGCAGGTAGTCAAATAACTATTTCAGATTATTCCCTGACAGCAATTGATTGCAAATTTATTTGCGCAAATCATCGTTTTGATGACCCGCTCAAACCATATTTGTCGAGCGGAGTGACTACGGACGATTCTATTTATGTGGGCGTGAATTGTTTTTTTGGTGCGGGAGCGGTAGTGATTGGCAATGTAACTATTGGGCATGGTTCTGTTATTGGTGCTAATGCGTTGGTGACCAAAGACATCCCACCATTCAGTGTTGTCGTTGGTAGTCCGGCCAAGGTAATACGGAGGTACAGTTTTGAAAAGCAAGCCTGGATTAATGCCAGTATTGTGACTGAATCTGACTTGGTAAATAATCCCGACGAAACAACTTATCTCGCATCACTCAAGAAGACACATCCTAAAATAGTTATGCCGTTGCCTGCGGCCGGCTCGAGTTTCGGAAATATCTAATGGAGAAGGCAGTGACAGTTTTAATTACCGGGGCAGCTGGTTTCATTGGTCGCCATGTCGCCGCAGAGTACGCCAAGCAAGGTAAGCGTGTAATCGGAATGGGGCGTGGAGATTGGGAAAACTGGCGGGAATATGGTATTTCAGAGTGGCGTAGCTGTGAACTGACACTTGAGGCTCTTATTCAGTGGGGTATTGCACCAGATGTCATTGTGCATTGCGCTGGTGGTTCTTCCGTAGGGATATCGGTTGAAAAGCCGGCCCTCGATTTTGATTTAACTGTTCGCGCAACTTCAGATGTTCTTGAATATATTCGGGTGCATTCGCCTTCGACCCGCTTGGTTTATCCTTCCAGTGCGGCAGTATATGGGCAAGTCAAAACTTTACCAATTACAGAGGATGCGGCGCAGAAACCGGTATCGCCTTATGGTGTACATAAGCAGATGGCCGAAATTTTATGCAAACTCTATGCTCAGCAATTTAATTTATCGATTTCTATCGTGCGTCTGTTTTCCATATATGGGCCAGGCTTGCGCAAGCAATTACTTTGGGACGCATGTCGAAAGTTCGAAAATGGCGAAAATGTTTTTTTTGGAACGGGCGAAGAGATACGGGATTGGTTGCATGTGGAGGATGTGGCGAAACTGATGGTAATCGCAGCGCAAAGTGCTACTCAAGATTGTTTGATCATTAATGCCGGCGCCGGACAAGGTGTATTGGTGAAGGATATTTTGGAATATGTAGGCGATCAATTTGGGGTGAATGTAAAACCCACCTTTTCATCCCGGCCTAAAGCCGGTGATCCCAACGCCTATGTGGCGGATATTTCAAAGGCTCGCGCGTTGCATTGGGAGCCTAAAATTAACTGGTGCGAAGGCGTTTCTACTTATGTCGATTGGTATAAAACATGTCAGTAATTCGCGTCGGATTTATTTTTGAGGTATTTGATAGCCGGTGGACTGGTGGCGTAAATTACTATATTAATTTAATAAGAACTATACAAACCATGCGCGATTCACGCATTGAGATTGTAATTTTTACCGGGCAGAGCATTGATTTACATGGTCTTGAGAAATACGCTCAAGTGGTGCGCAGTAGCATTTTTGATAAAGGAAGTTTTCCAAGAAATATCAGAAAAATAATGCAGCGGCTTTTAGGAAGAGATTTATTCTTTTACCAGTTACTCAAACAATACAAAATCGATTGTGTGTCCCACACTGAAAGTCTATGGAAAACTTGCCCAATTCCTGCGTTGCCGTGGATACCGGATTTTCAGCATAAGAGGTTGCCAAATTTTTTTGATGCCAAAGAAATCGCAAGAAGAGATAGTTTGCATACTAACTTGCTAGAATCAGAAAGATCGATTTTGCTAAGTAGCTACAGTGCAGCAGAAGATCTAAAGCGTTTTTATCCAGATGCGGATATAGATGTGAATATACTTCAATTTGTATCTAGCCCACCTGTTGATTGGCAGCCGCAAGAAAAAAGCCAATTGCAGCAGTTATATCAGTTACCGGAACACTGGTTTCACGTGCCCAACCAATTGTGGGTACACAAGAACCATTTAATTGTCATTGAGGCACTGAGTCGCCTAAAGACTCGCGGGATTGAACCGACAGTGGTGTGTACCGGTAATACTGTTGATTTTCGAAATCCTGACCACTTTCAGTTGCTTACAAAAAAAGTTGAGGCGTTGGGGTTGGAGAATTCTTTTCGTATACTGGGGTCCATTCCATACGACGATATGCTGGGGTTGATGTATCACGCCGTGGCGGTGATTAACCCGTCATTATTTGAGGGATGGAGTACAACGGTAGAAGAATCAAAATCAATGGGCAAGAATATTTTGCTATCCGAAATTGATGTGCATATAGAGCAATCGCCTAAACGTAGCCATTACTTTGGCCCTGATGATTCGGCTGAATTGGCTGATCTGATCGAACAGGTTCTCGATAATTATGATCCTGAAGAAGAACAAAAACAGATGCTTTTGGCAAAGAATGAGGAAATCGAACGCCGGCAAGGATTTGCTAGGGCCTATCAGGAAATCATTGTTAAATTGACGACAAAGGTCTAATTCAACACGGCATGATACTGAGAATGTCAAAAAAGATTGGCTTGATTAAAGCTGTCGTTTTTGCATTTTGCGTAGATTATATAGGCACCCGATGTATTTAAAAGTTGGGGGATGCTAGCGACAATCCTTAAGATGTCAGATTAAGACGCTGTGATATTAAAATTTTGAATAAGGCTTAAGAGTTAGATGGAAACTGAAAGTTACCCTACAGACACTAGTTATGCCAAAAATAAAACATTGCTGTTGCTATTGGTTTTATTGTGTTTTCCTTTTATTCAATTAGGCCTTTCATTTTATGTTTCATTTCAGATTCTGGCGTTCACTCTGGTTTTGTTTATTATACCGATAAGAAACTTTTTGCAGTTTGCACCTGTCGGTATTATTCTTTTTGCAATCATGTGTTTGCCGGTGCTTTTTTCCCTAAACTCGGGTTATGCGGAGCATGATTTTTTAAAAACGGCCAGGGAGTTTTTTTGCTATTCTGCAATATATGCTATGGTTAATTGCGGATCTAATATATTTGAAAGTATTAAGCTCAGGCCTGTTCTCAAAAAAATCGTCCCTGTTTTATTAATATCGTTATTAGGCATGACTATCGTTCAAACTATTTTTTTGAAGCGAGGTGTTTATTTTACTGTGCCGTACGAGTTGTTTATTACAAATTATGCGACGCTACCAGAGGCGCTTGATTTAATTTATTCGCGTATTCGGCCTGCGGCGACTTTTGGTGAGCCTTCTTATTTGGGGTTTGTATTAAGTTCGCTATTGGTTATTGTACTAAAGGCATACGAGAAATCATGGTTTAAAAATGGCATGATTCTTTGTGTTTTGGTAACAGTATACTTATGTATGTCTGCCTCCGGACAGTTTGCTGTATTCTTGTTGCTATTGACCAATTTTATGCAGTCAGATGTTAAGGCGGGTAATAAAATATTACTGCTTTCCGCTGGAGGTTTAGTTCTAATTGTAAGTTGGGCTGCTTTTTCATCATTTTCAACTGTTGAAAGATTTTCGAATATCTTCGATAAAAAGAAAGAAGCATCAGGCTATTATCGCTTGGCGGCGCCCGCTGGAGTGGTTGGTCAAGTGTTATTAAACAGCCCTATTGGGGTAACGAATAGCGAGCTAGGTAAGTTTATTGTTTCGACGAAAGAGATGTCACGGCGTGATTTATTTGGTGCGTTATCTACTGGTTTCTATAATTTGTTTATAAATTATGGCGTTTCAGGTTTTTTGCTCATGGGATTATTACTCAGGCCGCTATGGAAAGATTGGTTGCTAATGGTTTATTTATCACTATCTACATTTTTTAATGGTGCATTCTTGGCATTTGACAAGTCTTCTATTGTTGTAGCTTCGCTTTGTATGGCTTTCTATTTTTCTTCGGAATTGAAAAACAAGTCTATAAAAAAAAATGTATAACAGAATATTGTTAGTCGCGGCTTATAGTCCGCTTGGTAAATCATCCTTGGCTCATTTGGGGGCGTCAAAAAAAATTGAAAGTGTAATAAGAATACTGCATGGTTTGAATAAAAATGTTGTTTTAATCAATACTGCTCATAATTTGGAAGAATTTAGTAAATGTTCAGTAAAAAGAGAGTTTGTTGGTGGCATCAAAGTAATCGTTATTACTCCTTTTACTATACCGAATAGAAAATTCGGCAAGCTTTTTAATTTGCTTTTTGCCGGGTGGTATGCAACGCAACTATGTAAGTCAACTAAACATTTTTTGCTTTGGTGCTACAACGGTTATGCCTTTGAGTGCTTGTTTGCGTTATTAATGCCTAAACGCCACGATATTGTAATTGAAGTCGAAGATCTCCCTTTTTCTCGTAAGAACGGATTCTTAGATATTAAAAATAAATTAGACAGTTTTCTGCTACTCAGGCTATCAAAGATTGTTCGCTTAATTACTTGTGTAAACAAGGATGTTGCAGATTATTTTTCGGTCGTTCCAGCAGAAAAAATTCTCTTTCCATCCGTAATATCCAAGCAATTATCTAGTCAAGAATTTGACAAGCCGTTTGTGAATAAAGCTCGTATAATCGGGTATTTTGGCGGATTAAACGTAGAAAAAGGCGCAGATACAATTCTTGAGTTAGTAACTGACTTGCCTGTTGGTTGGAAAGTAGTTGTAACTGGAAATGGGGGCTTGGCCGAAAAGTTTGATGTGTTGGCCAAGGCGATGCCTGAAAAATTGACTTTTGGACATAATGTTTCGGAAGTTGAGCTTTATGAACTTATGAATCAATGCGATGTATTAGTTAATCCACACAAATCCATTGGTGACATGGGAAATGGCATATTCCCGTTTAAGGTTTATGAATATATTTTTACTCGTCGGCTAGTTTTGACTACGGAATTGCCGAAAGAATCTTTAGTTATCAATTCGGCACTTGTTTTTTTTGATGGCTCAGTTGGATCATTAAAAGACACTCTAATTCGGGCGGAACAGTTGTATATTGAAAAAAGGGCTGCAATCGATAACGCCGCTGACTTTATAACAGAAAACTATACCGAGAATGGTTTCAGCCAGACAATAAAGACAATGTTAGCAAAACTTGGGTAGCCATTGACGAAGTCTTTATTATTTAGGTTTTATTAGATCTAAGTTTTCCCGCGTTCAGTACTTAATCCATATATAAGTCAACTTTAGTGATGAAAATATTACATATAATTCGCTCAGTTAATCCCGAAGGTGGTGGACCAATCGAAGGGGTGTTGCAATTAGCAAGGGTTAACACGAAGCGTGGAAATACAATTGAAATTCTGAGCTTAGACAGCCCTAGTGCTCCGTATATTAGCGAATGCCCTCTCAAAGTCTACCCAATGGGGCCGGCGTGGGGTAAGTATGGATACACTTCTAAGATTAAGCCCTGGTTGGCCATTCATGCGGCGGATTATGACGTTTTTGTTATCAATGGCATCTGGCAGTATCACAGTTTTGCTGCTCATAGCGTATTAAAGCGCTTAAATATGCCATATGTGCTATTTACCCATGGTATGCTCGATCCCTGGTTTAAACATCGTTATCCCTTGAAGCATTTTAAGAAATGGTTGTATTGGTTTTGGGGCGAGTATCCAGTACTTCGCGATGCTAGCAAGGTGTTATTTACTAGCGTTGAAGAGATGATTCTTGCTCGGCAATCATTCTCAATGTATCAGTGTAACGAACAGGTTGTTAATTATGGCACAGCCGGTCATAGCGGCAATACTCAGGAGCAGTCTCGCTTATTTCTTGAGCATTTTCCTGAATTGCAAGGTAAGCGCTTCTTGCTATTTTTAAGTCGTATCCACCCAAAAAAAGGTGTTGATTTATTGATGGAGGCGTTTTCTCGAGCCAGCAAGAGTCAATCTGATCTGCACCTAGTCATTGCCGGACCTGATCAAGTCGGATGGAAGGAAGAGTTAGTGAACTTGGCACGATTACATGGTATTTCAGGCAAAATTACTTGGACTGGGATGCTTAAAGGTGATTTGAAATGGGGCGGCTATCATAATGCTGATGCATTCATATTGCCTTCCCACCAGGAGAACTTTGGCATCGTAGTTGCCGAAGCCTTGTCTTGTGCGGTACCTGTGTTAATTAGCAATAAAGTTAATATCTGGCGTGAAATTGTTGATGATAATGCAGGGCTAATGGCGGAAGATACTGTAGATGGTTGTGAAAAATTAATTAAAGGTTGGCTGCAATTAACTAATAATGAACAAGCTGAAATGCGTCGGAATGCTTTGCGTAGTTTTACTAATCGATTTGAAATAACCCAAGCAGCGAGTGGATTGCTGGCTGTATTGGAAAGCGTAGTGGGCCGTGAATGCCAAGATCATGATTAATAAGAGCGAAGTATCAGATATAGTCAGAAAGTCGCGTCTAACGGGTGCAAGTTTTTCGTTAAAAAACCGTATTATGCGTGTTGGATGGGATTTAGCCTATTTACTGCTGTTTCGTTTTACGCCCCGACTAGGTCATGGTTGGAGAGTGTTCGTATTGCGTTGTTTTGGCGCCAAAATTGGCAAGTATTGTCATGTCTACCCTAAAGTTAAAATATGGGCTCCTTGGAATTTGGAAATGCACGATTATGCCTGCCTTGCCGATAACGTCATTTGCTATTCTCAAGCTAAAGTTTGTGTGGCGGAGCGAGCGATTGTTTCCCAAGGAGCGCATTTGTGTACCGGCTCTCACGATTATAATGATCCTGAATTTTCGTTATTTGCCAGGCCGATCATTATCGGAAAGGATGCGTGGGTTTGCGCAGAAGCTTTTGTAGGGCCAGGTGTCTTTATTGGTGAAGGTGCAGTTCTTGGGGCCAGGGCGGTAACTTTTAGAAACCTAGATGCTTGGCAGGTGTACAGCGGCAATCCTGCGGAGATCATTAAAACTCGCCAAATTAGAGCCAAAACTCATGAATAAGCCGGAAATCTCCGTTGTCATATTGACATACAACGAAGAGTTACATATTGAACGTTGTATCAAGAATGTGTTGCCGATTGCTAAGGATATATTTGTAGTTGACTCTTTCTCTAACGATAGTACCTTACAAATCGTTGAGAGATTGGGGGTTAAGGTTCTACAAAACCCGTTTGTAAATCAAGCACAACAGTTTCAATGGGCCCTCGACAATTGTCCAATAGAAACCAATTGGGTTATGCGGATGGATGCGGATGAGTACCTTGAGCCTCTGTTAATAGAAGAAATCATAAGAAAGTTTCCGACTTTGGAAGATAATGTTGGTGGGGTTTATCTAAAACGAAAGCATCATTTTTTGGGGAGATGGATTAAGCATGGTGATCGTTATCCAGTAGTGTTGCTACGCATTTGGAGGAATGGTCAGGCTCATATTGAAAATCGTTGGATGGATGAGCATATTGTCCTTGATTCGGGCGATTCCGTTATTTTTGATGGCGACTTCGTTGACGATAATTTAAATAGTGTTGAATGGTTTATTGCTAAACATAATCGCTATGCCAGTCGTGAAATGATTGAAATTCTCAATCAAAAATATAATTTATTCTCGCGAGAAGTGTCAATTGCTGAGGTTGACAGTGGGCAAGCGAAAATTAAGAGAGTAGTTAAGGATGTTATATATAACAAATTACCGTTGTTTGTGAGGCCAATGCTTTATTTTATTTATCGGTATTTTTTGCGGCTAGGTTTCCGAGATGGAAAAGAGGGTTTTGCTTACCATTTCATGCAAGGTTTGTGGTATCGCTGTCTGGTTGATCTAAAATGTTTAGAGGCCGAAAAAGTTTTATCTGGCGCTAGCACGAGAGAGCAAAAAGTCGCTCTGCTTATTAAGTTGACTGGATTAAGGTTAGAGTAGTATAAAATTGACTACGGCATGAGTTTTTCAATATAGTATGAAAATTAATTTTCTGTTCTTTAGTTAGTGGAAAACTATTATAGTAATTAGAGTAACTTCTGCTATATGTTGTTTAAAAATATTATTATTTTAATAGTCAAAGGGGCGTTGTCGAAATATTTGAATATATTATCGCAATATGCCTATATCGGCTGGCAAGGGATTGAATCCTATCTCCCTTATAGGTGAGTTATTGCAGGGGATTAGTTTATTGTTGGTGATCCTTATACAAGGATCGTCCATAAAGCTATATTTCTCAACGCCTTCCGCAATCCATTCTTGCCATGATGCTCCACGAGCGCTTTTGTTCGACTCTAGCACCTTGTAATCAATTACAAGCTTGCCGCTTGTAGACCAAATCATGTTATTCTTCACCACAATGGAATCCTTGGGTGCGGTGTAAAAAAGCGATCTGCCGTTTGGGTTAGTGGTGACAATAATATTGCGTTCTATTATGTTTCCTTCGGGCCATATTTTGTTCTTCATAGGTATGGATAACTCAGGATATTTCTTTTGCCAGATCGGTGTTTTGTATGGCGAGGCGTCAAGCTTTTTTTGGTTAATACTCCAATCATAATTTGGATTGCGAGCATCTAAATATATAGCATAATCTCCAGTTTTAAAGTAGTTATTCACTATTTTATTTTCACGTCCGCCGCCAATCTGCACTGATAAGAATCCCGCATTTTCAAATATATTTCCATTGACTTCGAAACCGCTGGCGCCATCGTCTAGGTAAACCCCAACCGCCCCTCCAGGGGAGTAGATGGCTTGATTCTTTGCTAGGTCAACTTGTTTCATGCCGTAGCCGATAATGTCATGTATGTAGTTATTGCGAATAATATTTCCACGGGCCGACCAATCTCGTCCTGCGTATACTGAGCCACAATCTGAAGCTTGCAGGCAAAAATGATGTATTTCATTTTTTTCAATTAAATGCTCATTACCTGCAATTAAGATTGCCGATCCTGCGCCTTGTTCAATCAAGTTGTGTGAAGCTTCGATGCCAACACCGGAAAGTCCTATGGCTGGTGTGTATGTAAGTATTGTTGTAGAAATATGATGGATATTATTATTGCTAATAATATGTCCAGAATGATCTAGTATTGCTCTGTTGCCTCCAAAAACATCAACCCCATTGGCTCCAGTATGGTGGATCTTGCTATTCCTGAGCTGAACATTATGCCCGCCAACTATTTCTACACCTTTTCCTCCAATATTATTTATATCTAATTGATCCAATAATACATTATCGGACTCTTTTATTTTAATAGCTGTTTCGGTGCTGTGTTGAAAGCTAATATTTTTGAAGATTAAGTTTTTTGCATCATTGATAATTAGCACATTTGCTAAAGATGAAACTATGATTTGTGACGGTGGCGTCTGGGAGGGCGGTGCAAAGCTGATTTTTTTATTGGATGCGTCATATATCCATTCGCCAGGCGAGTCTAACAGAGACGGCGTGTTTTGTATGTAGAAGCGTCTGCCACTAGACAACGGAAAAGCTGTTGGCGACGCTAGTTTGATAGTGTTTGTGGAATAGTCTATTGAATCGATACCTAAGTATTCGTCATACCAATCATTGCCGGCAAATATGTGTATTTGAGCAGAGTTAGTCTCACTGGATAGTGATGGTAATGTTTGTAAGGCTGAAAATTGTGTATTGTTGTCAACTGGGCTTTTAATATGTGCCCAGTCATTATCAGGCCAACGAGCTAATTGGAGTCGTTTGTCATCTACAAATAACTCAAATTTTGGTGAGTTACCTTTAATGCGTGCGGGATCAAAAAACATCGTATTAATGGGGGGCTCAGTAATGGGGCAATCCCAAAAAAAATCATCACGTATTGTACAATTAACGTTTAAGCCGGCGCTTATGGTTACACGGGTGTCTGGTGCTCCCTGCCATAATATTTCCCTGTTAGGTAAGCCAGAGTCTAGTAAATTAAAATAGAGTGGCTGACTTATAAAATAATGTCCAGTAGCTATGTTGACGCTAATTTTTTCATTAAATTTATTTGTTTGTTTAAGGAGTCTGATGGCAGATTTAGCTCGCTCAAGTGTCTTAAAGGGGCCATCGGATAAATTTGCGTTCGGCTCTTTTAATGTGCCGCTCCATGAGTCGTCACCAATTTGGTTTACATAAAGATCGGTTGCAATGGTTTTTGTGGTAAAGCACGAACTTGCAATCATCAAAAATATTTTTAGGTAGTTCATATGGTTTGCCTACAGTGTAAATTTTCAATATATTTTAACTCATCTTGTTAAGTTCGAGCTAATTCTAGTGATCCCAGTTAAAATAATCGTATAATTTAGCATGTTGATGGAGGCTAGTGTTTTTTAGTCAGTATTTCCTGTGTATTGTATCGTTAAGGTTGGCTATATGGCTAAATATATCCTGCTTTCAATTGAGATAGCTGCTGCCTGGGGGGGTGGTCTTTAAAGTGTCGGGTATTGTGTTTTTTTGGAGGGCTGGTGACTGCAGTTATTAAACAATATCCCCCGATATTTTAGTATATATTTTTTCGGCACAAAATCTTGTTTTTTTTAGAAAAAATGTTCTTCGTAGCTGTCTTTTTCTTATTCAGTCCTGTTTAATTTAGTGATATGATCGAGTTTGCGCAAGCTATTTTAAAGCTTATCTCGAAAAATAAATTATTTATAGTGAGTGTTGTTATTTTTAATTAACGGTTTTAATAAATAATGAAAATCCTTCTCTATGGCATAAATTATGCGCCAGAATTAACTGGCATAGGTAAATATTCAGGTGAGATGTGCGAGTGGCTAGTCGATAACGGGCATGAAGTTCGCGTTGTCTGCGCTCCGCCATATTATCCTGAATGGAAAATCGCCGATGGTTATTCAAGTTGGCGATATACCTCGGAAGTGCGTAAAGGAGTGATGATAAATCGCTGCCCCCTGTTCGTACCTAAGCAACCGCGCACACTCAGTAGGCTAGTACATTTATTGAGTTTTGCGCTTTCTAGCTTACCGGTAATTTTTAAGCAATGGTGCTGGAAGCCAGATGCTGTAATTTGTATAGAGCCGACTTTTTTTTGTGCTCCTGCCGCCCTATTGTTTAGTAAGGTGCGCGGATGTGAATCTATGTTACATATTCAGGATTTTGAGTTGGATGCTATGTTAGGGCTCGGATTAGGTGGAGGTGGCGTGGCTGGAGTCTGCAAAGTAATCGAACGGCGGTTGATGCGCGGTTTTGATATTGTTTCTAGTATTTCATATAGCATGTTAAGCAATGCGGAGCAAAAAACTGAACAACCTGAGAAACTTTTTTATTTTCCAAATTGGGTTGATACAGTGTTTTTGAGTCCTGATGCCGATGCTAGCCTATTCAGGCGTCGTTGGGGAATAGATGAGTCCAAACGGGTTATACTTTATTCGGGTAATATGGGGAAAAAACAAGGATTGGAAATCCTCTTGCAAGCGGCCGAAAAATTCAAGCATGTGGGGGATGTACTTTTCGTGTTAGTTGGTGCCGGTGCAGTTCATTCAGAATTGAAGCAAATGGCTGAGCAATTAGGCCTTGATAACTTGAGATTTTATCCATTGCAGCCTTATGAGGATTTGCCCGCCTTGATGGCTTTGGCGGATGTTCATTTGGTTATTCAAAGGAGGGGGGCTGCAGATGTGGTGTTGCCGTCCAAGTTGAGTACAATTTTGGCCGTTGGTGGGCAATCCATAATAACAGCTGACTCAAATACTGAATTGGGATTGTTATGTTCAAAATACCCGGGTATAGCCCGATGCATTGAGCCAGAAAATGCTGGTGCATTGGTCGCGGAGCTAGTTGAGCTTCTCGGGACGTTATCACCAAAAGTACAAGGTAGTCACAATATGATTGCGCGACAATTCGCTATGGATAATTTAGAAAAAAATCACATATTAACTGGGCTGGTAAGGAAGTTGTCAGATTAGTTATTGCTAGTATCTGTAGTTTGGACGGTATAGGAAGGCTAAAAGAAACCGCCTGTAATCCAGCGTACAGTTAAATGGCGTATCAACCAAAGTGTAAGAGTGATTCCCGCCGCCTCTAATGCTTAACAGGCTGGTGAAAAACCCGCCGATATTTCCCCTTACCCACGATGTTCGTGATTTTTTCGAGTTGAAATCGGTCATGACATCGAGTTTCAAGCGTTTTGCCCCGGTTTCAAGGGCTTTTTATTCGCCTGAAGCCGTCTGTGGACGGTTTTCAGGCGAACTTCACCCTAGGCGGGTGCACTCCACGCCGGTTTCGGCGTGAACACCAATAGGTTGAGCATGCGCGTCAGGTTGTAGGCGGCAAAGCAAAACAAGGCCTGACCCGCGACTTTGGCTAAGCCGATGTGACGGGTTTTGCGCAGGCCGCCGACCGTTTTGACCCAGCCAAAGGCTTCTTCGACGATTTTGCGGCGCTTGAGACTTTGGGCGTAACCTTTGCCGCGCGCGGTGCGGCCGTCGACGGCACTGCCAATCTTTTTGCGGGCCACATGGGCTTTGATATCACGGGACTCGAGTCCGTTGACGAACGCCGCTTGGTCATAGCCTTTGTCGGCACTGACGCTGCCACCTTGGGGCACGCGGCGTTTGATCATTTTTTGCGCGGCTTCGATTTCGGCGGTGCCGGTGGCTTGAGTGGTTTCGACATCGACAATCAGGCCGTTGCGATTCTCGGACAAGGCATTGGTGATGTAACGCAGTTTGGCCTCGGTGTATTCGCCTTTTTTGTAAAGCCGGGCTTCGGGATCGGTCGTACTGTGGTGGGTGGCGTTGCTGCGCTTTTCGCCGCTGAAGTCGACCTCGGGATTGCGGCCGGCGGGTTTGTCCGGGCCGCTGCCGTCTTTCTTACCCAAAGGGCATAAATGACGAAGCTTTTGTGCGAGGCCCAGGCTTCAATGAGGCTACCGTCGACGCTGAAGTGTTCGTCGGACACCAGATTTTGCCATTCGGCTATGGCCAGTACCCGCTCAAAAAATTCGCGACTCAGGGCTTCGGACAGCAGGCGTTCGCGGTTGGCACTGAACACTGTGCGTTCCCACACGGCGTCGTCGATGCCCAGACCGACAAACCAGCGAAACAACAGGTTGTAGTCCAGTTGTTCCATCAACTGACGCTCACTGCGAACGGTGTACAGCACTTGCAACAGCAAGGCGCGCAGCAGTTTTTCAGGGGCAATCGAGGGACGGCCTGTGTGCGAGTAACGCTCGGCAAAGACGGCATCCATTGAGGCCAATACGCCATCAACCAGTAGCCGTAAACGACGCAACGGATGCTGTTTGGGAATACGGTCTTCCAGGCTAACATAGCTGAACCAGCTGTTTTGAATGGCATCGTGTCCGCGCATTGAAAGGCTCCAAATTTAGGTAGCCTATTTTAACAGTTGGCCGCTCATCTATGCCTTAGCTTACTTGGCTTTTCGAGTTTTTCACCAGCCTGTTATGTCTTAATTGAACTTAACCTTTTTGGCTTCTACCGATGAATTTTATTCCTGACTTTTTCATCGGTTTTGTGGGCTTTGACCTCGCTCACTATGCCAACTAGGTTATTAAATTAGTTTAAGCTTTATTGGTACCAGTTAGTTATTTTCGTAGTCCAATGTCAGTAGGTATATCTTGAAAGCCTATTTTATATATTGGAGAATTTGCGCACATTATATTTAACTTACTATTTGAAATCGTTGCGCAGGGATCGCCGAACGAGCTGTTAGTTTCAAAGCCTTGGGTTAACCAGTTTTCCCATGATCCGCCACGCAATACTTTGCCGGTATCCAAAATATTGTAATCGACCCAGATGTAGTTTTTAGCGTGCCAAACTAAGTTGTCGCTGATGGTATTGCTTTGCTTTGGCAACGAGTATTGAAAGGTTTGTCCTGCTGCTGTTGTGGCTATAATGACATTTCGTCGTATAGTGTTGCCTTCAGGCCACGTGTCATTATGCATCGGCAAAGTCAGTTCAGGATACTTTTCCTGCCATATATCGGTTTCAATAGGCATTGTTGTTAGGCTTTCTCTTTGTTTAGACCAATCATAAAATTGGCTGCGAGCATCTACAAGTATCCCATATTTATCAGTGAAAATTATATTATTTTCTATAGTAGTATCGCGGCCGCCGCCAAGCTGTATACCGCTGAGACCTATGTTTGAGATAATATTTCCAAATACCGTGAATCCACTGACACCATCATCAAGATAAATGCCGCGAGCACCGCTGTTAATATATTGGATAATATTCTTGGAAATATCCATGGTCTGGCCGTTAAGCGCATAGCCGGAGATATCGTGGACATAGTTGTATCGAACAACGTTACCCCTATATGTCCAGTTTCTTCCCGAATATATAGCGCCACTGTCGCTAGATTGTAGGCAAATTTGCGAAATCTCGTTTTTTTCTATCAGATGGTCGTTTCCGACAACGACGATACCGTTTCCGTTTGCGTATTCCACTTTGTTGTGCGTGACTTTGGTCGCAACTCCCCCTACTTCGATAGCAGGAGAGTAGTTGAAAAGAATGGTGTCGTAGTGGTGAATATAATTATTGTCGACTAAATTGTAAGACGGCTCGAGACTAGGTCTATCACCGCCGTAGAGAAAAATTCCGCCGATTCCTAGATCATGCAGGTGATTATTTGTAATTGTCGTATGGCTACTATTCATGCCAAGAATGCCCTTGCCGCCGATATTGGCTATTTCATTGCTATCCAATAAAACAGTATCTGTGTCTGCAATTGTAATAGCTGTGTCAATGCTATATTGAAAAAACAGGTTTTTAAATCCAATATTTTTTGTTGACTCTATTTTAATTAGGTTGTTGGCGTACGGAATTACCACTTGTTTGGCTGTTATGCCTTGTGGAGGGATAAATTTAATGCGTGCATTTGCTTTGTCATAATACCACTCCGCTGGAGTATCTAGGCCAGATTCAAAGTTTTCTAGATAAAAGCGCCTACCGCTTGCCAGCTTTTGCGCAGTTTGGTTTGCTAGGAGGACTTGATTGTTGGCAAGGTCAATATCGGCTATGTCAATGTATTGATCATAGTAATCGTTGCCTGCAAATATATGTACTTGGGAGTTATTTAAATTACCGGAAATCAGGGGTATTTGTTCAAATACGCTAAACTTGGTTTGTTGATTTAGGGGGCTGCGAATATGTGCCCAATCATAATTGGGCCACCGAGCCAAATGCATTCTTTTGCCGTCTACAAAAAGTTCTACCCGAAAAACATTACTAAATATTCTATTTCCTGCGTCTTCCGGGGTTATGCTATCTAATACATTGCTGTTCAAGGAACAGTTCAATACGCTATTTGGATTTTTGGCATTAAATTGCTCACAGTTTGTGATTGGCATACCGCCTGAAATTATACTGAGTCCCTTTTCTCCCTCCCATATGATTTGTTGACCAGGTAGGCCAGAATCACGATCATCGAATTCGAGCGCAGACTGCAGTTGATAAGTTCCCTTGCCAACATGAACCGTAATCGCTTCATTAAATTTCCCCGCCGCTTTTAATTGCCGAATCGCGTTTCGGGCGCGAGTTAGGGTTTTGAAGGGACCTGTTTTCGTCCAAAAATTGACGCTAGGGGACAGGCCATTCAGCTTGTCGCTGCCCGAGGGTGACACATAGAAATCCTTTGCCGCCGCTGCCGAGCAGAACGTCGCGAAGGTTAGGGTAATGACAAGTTTAATAAACATAGTTTTCTCCTTTTATTAACTCATGCTCCAATAGCCTGACAGACCACGGAATACAGTCAGCTAATTCAGTTAATATATGAGGGGTAGTGTTCCGGTCCTTGGTTACGAAGATACTTGGAAATTGTTTCAGAATTGGGTCAACTGCGGGCCATTCCATTCAGTCTGCATCGCCAACACGAAATCAATATTAGCAGGTCTTTTCAATAACGAAATGCGGAACCTCTTCAATAACGCTTTTTCAACCGCAGTCAGGTTTTGATAATTTTTTGACGAGCCAATTTGGTGCGCATAACTAACATCTGAACTAAAGTGCGCTGTCCCGACATGCTGTTGAAATGTGTTGAAACAACCTATCTCGAGTAGTTACGTCGACAATGGCGTTCAATATACCCATCCAGGTTTTATTGCTATGCGCCTTCAATGATTACGCTTCGTCCGGTTTGGCATGCGCAGCGCGGTTGATGCGCATATCAGACTGCCTGTTCGGGGCGAAATATAAGCAGATGATTTTGAAGGCTAGGTACAGCGTAAAACATAATGGTTTGATAACCAAGCCATTTTTTTATTTTAATTAAATCTTAATGGTGTGTAAGCTTGTTCTGGTGTCGTTCCTAGACGTTACGGCCAGCAATTTTGTCGGCATCAATGAGCTTTTGGTGGGCATGCCAAGGCGCTTTATCTGTAATGGTGAACCTTTTATGGCTGCCCCGAAGTATCAAATCGGAACTCAATCTATCCAAAGAGCCTGGAATAGGCTTTTACAACAAACGCTTGTGACAGGAAGAGGACTCTTAACGGTATTTAATTTCCTCATCCGACCTTCCCACTTGCGTATTCCGAAAAAAGTTGACGAATACAATACCCCGCCAAAAAACTTGTCTGGGCGCTATCGCCACAGCCCCCAAATGACCGAATTAGGCAGCGTGCCCGTGTCGTTTCAAACTCAGCAATCCCAACAGGCCACTGCCCATCATCCATACCGCACCCGGTATCGGCACGGC
Organism: Methylomonas sp. PHL2-19; assembly: GCF_059331595.1. Lineage (NCBI taxonomy): Bacteria > Pseudomonadati > Pseudomonadota > Gammaproteobacteria > Methylococcales > Methylococcaceae > Methylomonas > Methylomonas sp. PHL2-19. Next base: position 280,613 of record NZ_CP196839.1, on the reverse strand, counting down.
GGACACTTGTCCGGGGCTGACCGCCCATGCGTAGAGCGGGACCCACTTATTTTCGATGCCCTGGTAGCCGCTACCGAAGGACCATGCGAACCAAGGAAAGGAGGCATGCTCTGTACCCAACCAGTATGGATAGACTTGTTCGTCGTTAATAAAGTTAACGGTGTTTGGAATGTTGCTGCCCGCAGTACCGCCCAATTCGTTGTAGAACAGTTGACCGAATTGACCGCCGGTTTGGTTATAGTCAGGCTGCGGATTAGCGCCCTCGCCAGGCAAGGCCCATAGCTTGGAGCCAGCGTAGTTGATGGTGTTCAGATAGCTGACAAACGCTTGGGCGCCGTACCAGCTGACTAGGCCGTTGGCACGGAAGTCGGCTGTCGTGAGCGTGTGTGTGCCGCTATTGCTACCCGCTGGAGTGTCATAATAGTTGGGCGTGTCGCTAATCGAGCCTATGGTACTGATGATGATGCTGACCAGACTAGGATTACTAGCTTCCAGGGTGTCCAACAAATTGGCATCGCCGGTCCAGGTGATGTTGCTGACACTGCTGTAAACAAGGCTTTGACCGGCGGAAGTGTAAGGGGTTAAGGTAGCCTCGGCATTGAGGGCGGTTAAGCTGAATAGCAGGCCGGCGGCCAGCACGGGTGGGTTAATACGCATATCCATTCTCCATATCGGTCAGTTTAAAGATTTTGCCAACGGCCTGCCCCTAGGGCTTTGCGTTAGTCTTTTGCCTTGGCGCAGCAGTTAACGCCAAACGCTTGGAACTTTGGAACTTTGGAACTTTGGAACTTTGGAACTGACGAGTTTTCAGCGGCAGCCTCGGTGGGCAAGGTATTTCTATCCGAATTTGCGAAGTGGGTCAAACTATACTAAAGTCCATCTATTTGGGCGAGCATTCCAACATACTCTTTTTCGGAGGGCACTACAAAACTAACGCTGAGAAACCTTGGAAACGAAGCGTTAGCGAGTGAAGGTTGAGTAGTTCCTGGAAGCCGTAGCGCCGGGTGGTTTTTCGACTAGAAAAACTGCAAGGCCTCGCGAAACGGCGTCGAGTCATGCGAGAGCCAAGGCTTTGATCCCCTTGTTAGTTCAAAGCCGAGGTGACGCGGACGGCCAGGGCCGCCGAAGGCAATCACGTGGCGGTGCAGGCGCGATTGTTAGCAAGGGAGGGCTAGCAATCTTTCCCGCCGGAAGCCGACACTCGCCGACTCAAGGTAAGAGGGCAGCTTTGAGCCTTTGATCTTTATCGGTAGAATTGCAGCCAGTCCATGGCTGCAATTGGGCGGTTCGGCGTCACTGGCGGGTTTCGATTGGAATGCTTGGGCAGTTTGAATTTGGAATCGGTGTCCGACGTCACTGGAATACAGCCCCTCCCGTACCCATAAGGAGGGGGATATAACTAATTACCTTATCACCGATTAGAAATCGATTTCACATCCCTAGTCGTCACGCCTTTATACAACTGGCGCGGCCGGCCGATTTTCAATTCGGGATCGGAGATCATTTCGTCCCATTGCGCGATCCAACCCACCGAGCGGGCCAAAGCAAAGATGGCGGTAAACATTTCGGTGGGGATGCCTAGAGCGCGTAGGACGATGCCGGAATAGAAATCCACGTTGGGGTAGAGTTTTTTCTCGACGAAGTACGGGTCTTCCAAGGCAATCCGTTCTAGTTCCATCGCCAGTTTGAACAGACGGTCGTCGTTCAGATTCAATTCGTCCAACACTTCGTGGCAGGTTTGCCGCATCAGTTTGGCGCGCGGGTCGTAGTTTTTGTAAACCCGGTGACCAAAACCCATCAAGCGGAACGGATCGTTTTTATCCTTGGCTCTGGCGACATATTCGCCAATTTTCGACACATCGCCGATTTCTTCCAGCATATTCAACACCGCCTCGTTGGCGCCGCCGTGTGCTGCACCCCACAGGCAAGCTATACCGGCCGCGACGCAAGCGTAAGGATTGGCGCCGCTGGAGCCGGCCAGACGCACGGTGGAGGTGGAAGCATTTTGTTCGTGGTCGGCGTGCAGGATCAGGATTCTATCCAACGCTCTGACCAACACCGGATTGGCCAGATAATCTTCGCCAGGGTCGCCGTGCATCATGCGCATAAAGTTTTCCGCATAGCCCAGTTTGCGTTTGGGATAGATAAACGGCATGCCGATGCTGTATTTGTAGCACATCGCTACCATGGTCGGCATTTTCGCGATCAGGCGGATGGCGGAGATGTACCGGTCTTCCTTGCAGTTGATGTCCATCACTTCGTGATAGAACGCCGACAGTGCGCCGACTACACCCACCAATACCGCCATCGGATGCGCGTCGCGGCGGAAGCCGCTGTAAAATTTGATCAGCTGTTCGTGTACCATCACATGCTGGCTAATGGTAGTGACGAAGCCTTTCATTTCGGAGCCGTTGGGTAAGTCGCCGTTCAGCAGCAGATAACAGACTTCCAGAAAATCGCATTTTTCCGCCAGTTGTTCGATGGGATAGCCCCGATACAACAGTACGCCGGCGTCGCCGTCGATAAAGGTGATTTTTGAAGTACAGCTGGCGGTGGAGGTAAAGCCGGGGTCGTAAGTAAAATGGCCGGTCTGTGCGTATAAAGACCGAATATCGATGACGGACGGACCCATGGTGCCGGGTGTGACCGGTAATTCGATTACGCGGTCTTGGTCTTCCTGTTTTAACGTCACTTTTTTATCAGTCATGTCAAATTCTCCGGAGAGCTAGCTGTTGAGAAGGGGATGGTTTGTATTCTATTGCAAATAGCGAATAAACACAGCTTTAGATCGGGATTGTTTACAATTTAACGAAAAACGAAGGCCTGATTGATGGATTTTGTGTTGCGCTAACCGTCCTAAGGGACTGGGATGGCAAATTTCGAGGATGTGTAGCGCAATGCGAAACTCGTTGCCTGCGCTGTCACAGTTGACGGCGCAGGCGTCTTTGCAGGCGTCAATGGTCTTGGCTATTCAAGACGTCCCGGAATCGCTAAAATTCTGGGGCAACTCGGTGTTTGCCTCTTCTGATGCTAGGCACCCCCCTCAAGGGCGGTTTACAAAACCGTCCGCTCCAACAGCCAATAGGCCCCCATCAAGGCTACCATGGCCGAACAACCTTTCAAGAATTTCTCGGCAAATGCAGGCTTGTTGTTTAGCCACCAGATGATAGGCAACACCACCGATGCCACGGCGATTTGGCCGGTTTCTATGCCTAGGTTAAACGACAGCAAGGGCAATAAGATGCCGGTGTCGCCGCTGGAAATATTCATTTCCCGCAGCACACTGGCAAAGCCAAAGCCGTGAATTAAACCAAAGCCGAAGGTCAACCATTGCCGGCCCTTGGGGTGGTCGCCGCGGATGATGTTTTCCACGGCCACATAAATAATGGTCAACGCAATAACAGGTTCGACGAAGCTGCTGGGTAGCTCAATGATGTTCAGCCCGGCACATGCCAAGGTGATGGAATGGGCGATGGTAAAGAAGGTGACGATCTTGATCGCCGGCCAGAAACTATGCGTTACTGCCAGCAAGGCAAACAGGAATAACAGGTGGTCGTAACCGGTGAGGATGTGCTCGATGCCCAGCTTCACAAAATCGGCAAACGCGGAAAATCGGGAATCGTTTTGCGCCACAGATTGATCGGCAGGAGACAATGCCAATTGCAACTGGTCGTCGGCCCTGCTTAGCATTTTCTCGCTCAGTGTTTTCCCGGCGGCATCGCGCAAGGTGACATACTGTTGATGCCCGTCAGGTAGCCAGGCCAATAACTTGGATTGCACCTGTAACTGTTGGTGCGGCACGGATTGAAAAATAAATTCGACATGAGCATTGTTCTGTTCGTCGTAAACGACAGCCCCCGGCGCCACGGCTTGCACATCAACGCTATCAATATTAACCCGCAACTGCGCAGCCAGCATTTTGGCGATGTCCGGCTTGGCCGCTTCGCGCTCCGCGGCGCTGACTTCCGCATCCAGGTCGCTATCCATCGGCGCAAAGGCTTCGATGTCTTGCAGGGCAAAGGTCAATTTAACGATAACTTGGTCGGATTTGACAGTCACATCGATTGAGCTAAGGCCAGGGGCGTGCGCCGCTGCCCAGCCCGATGGCAGCAGCAAAAAAACCAGCAGCAAGCATTGCCAGCGGGCAAACAACCTAAGCATTTTCCATCCGCTCGTCATTAGGGCTGTTCCCCATTACCATTGATTTGCGCGGCTTTTCTACGTTTGTGCAGGTAAACCAAAAATCCCAGCACCAGCAGCACCAAGGCCACCACGCCACCTATTGCCGCTAGTGGTAAATCGGCGCCATTGGGATCGACACCCACTTCCAGCGCAATGCGGAATTTATCATCGTCTTCCATCGCTTCGCCGATCAACAGGTACAGCACGTAGTCGCCGGTTTTATCCATATCGGCTTGTGCTTCTACCGCGCCTTTCGGATACAGCTTGGACGGGATTTCGGCGACTGTGCGGATTTCGCGCACATCATCCGGCGCTTTCTGGCCGGTTTTTTCCACTTCCACCAATTTAATGCCAATCGGCGTGGCGCGAATATCGCGGTCTATCAAATCGGCAGTGAAAAACATCTTGCCGGCTCTGGGGATTTTCTGACAAAACGGCACAAAAGCGGCTTTGGCGTCCGGAGCTTTATCGTTCTTATCCGGCTGCAAATACGCACTGAAATGCACGGCGTAAAAATCGTTGGCGATGATGCAATCCAGGTCAGGGCGGTTGCCCAGTGCATTGGATTGCTTATTGCTAAATCCGAGTTTGTCGCAACCGCTGAGTAAAACCACGCAGGCCACGAGCCCGGCGATAAAAAAGACGGGAAGTCGCTGAATATTCATAGAAATAAACCGATGGAAGAATGCAGACTAGGGTTTGACGGTAAATTCAAACTTACCGGTGACTATGTGAGTGTCCTCGGAAACCACGCGGTAGCGAATAGTGTAGGTGCCCGGCGCCAGTGTTGGCACGGTGGCGTAGATATTGGCACCATTCGTCAAACTTTGCGCGACATCGTGGTTATCCACCCGCTTGCCGGTGCTGTCGATCACGGCCAGGGCTTTGTATTCGCTGCGGACTGCGTCGTTAAACCACAGATCGATTTGCTTGGGCGATTCGGTGACGGTCTCGTCCTTGGCCGGTTGCGATTTCACCAGAATCGCGTGCGCAAATACTGAGACCGGGTTGAATAACGCGAGCGCCAACAAGCCGGGTTTTATTATTTTTGTTATGTCTAACTTGGGCATGACCACCTCTTAAAGTATAAAAATCATTGTAAAACCGCCGCCGACCATAGCTTGCCGGTGGGCGTTTGCTCTAACCACATTGCCAACAAGCCCGTCGGCGTGGCGACGATACGCGGGAAGGTCGCCGAAGCGCTGGCGGATGATAGCAACTTGCTTGTCGACCAATGCCCGCCATTATCAACGGATTCCGAGACAAACACTTTAGAGCCTTCCGGCCCCAGTGCATCCCACACCGCGACTAAGCGCCCGGCACCGAACGCGATGTCCGCATGAAACGCGCCGGCCTCGCCAAGCCGTTGCGGTGGCGTCCAGCTTTTACCATTATCGGCGGATTGCATATGATACAGCCCGACCTGATTTTCCGCGCCGGTCCATACCAAACTGTGTAAGGAACCGTCGCCGGCCACGCTCAAGCCGCCGCCGTTATGCGGACAGCCGTCGAAAATCCAGTTGAACTCACCTACCGTACTCAAGCGTTGCCAATTGGCGCCGCCATCGGCAGTTTGTGCCAGGGCCATATCCCGCGGTTTCATATCCCGGTACAGCAGATTCAACTTGCCGTCAGGACCCAGCGCCAGGCGGTTCCAGCAACACGAGCAACTGGAATCGTCGATCGTCTGCGCCATCTCCCAGCTTTTGCCGCTGTCGCTGCTGCGCGCATAGCGCACACCTTGGTAACCGTTCTCGTCTCTATCATCCAGCCACACCGCATGAAAACGGCCTTCCGCATCCGCCAATAGTTCGTGGTGCGATTGGTCGGCATCGCTGCCGGTTGGCTTGACACCTTGCTGCCAGGTTTTGCCGGCATCATTCGAATAAATGGTGAATAACGGCCCCATGCCGGGCAATTCGCCGGTAGTTTGCCAGACGATCAACAATTTGTCGCCGGCTGCGGCAATTTGTATATCGTTGCCGATTTTCGCCTCAACGGGCTGGTTAAATTGCGGACTCAAAGCGCTGGGCTGCGACCAATGCAATCCGCCGTCTTCGGAATGCAGATAGCCTATATAAGGTTGCTTACTGCCGGTTGGTGTCGCGACGAAGGCGGCATGCACGGTCTGCCTGTCGACATACACATCGAAACTGACCAAATTTTGTAAACCTAGCGTTTTGGCGTCGATAGGACTGAGAACACTTTGATCTAAAGCCAGCTTCGCCGTAACAAGTTTTTGCTCGCCACAACCAAACGACGCCAAGCTGGTGAGCACGGCAACGCTCAAGTAAATAGCCTTCAAGTTCGGCATGGGTATGACGCCTCTCTGACAAAAAAGGCGATGATTAGATCATATTGGCGCGTAAATCAGAACCGGGAAACACCGGCAACTTCGAGCAATGCAGGAGCCCAATGGATAGCAGCCGCGTCGATCAAATTCCGGCCCGCCGTTTGAAGGCCAAATCGCTCTATCCCGGCATTGCCGCCAGCCCACTTGGTTTAATGGCTAGCCATTGAAAAGCTTAAAAATTGTATGATTGACCGTACCTATTAAAGCAAGTGACAATCCTATCGCCTTGTAGGGGGAAGGTAGCGGGCTAAGATTTTTGGCAGACGTTTTTTGACACAAAATCTTTTAATTTTGCATTGGTATTTAGGGAGATTTACATGAAAAGCATTATGTTGTTACTAGCGTTACTATCGGCATGTTTAACCAGTGTTGGCGTGGCTGCTCACGAACTTAGTTATGCCGTCGTTTTATCCGGGCCAAACGAAGCGCCGCCCAATAGCTCTTTAGGTTTTGGCAGCGGTACTGTCACTTTCGATCTGGACTTGGTCACCATGCGGGTTAATTTTTCTTTCAGTGGGTTGCAGGGCAATACCACCGCCGCTCACATTCATTGCTGCACTTCCGTTGCGGGGGCAGCGACTGCCGGGGTCGCTAGTCAAACGCCAAGCTTTGTTGGATTCCCTTTGGGTGTAACATCCGGCAGCATGGACCAAACATTCGATCTTAGTCTCGCAAGCAGCTATAACGCGACATTCATCACCAATAACGGCGGTACCGTCAGCAGTGCACTGAATGCGCTACTGGTTGGCGCGGAGGCGGGCAAAGCCTATCTCAACATTCATACTTCGGCATTTCCTGGCGGGGAGATTCGCGGGTTTTTGCAACCGGCCGCAGTACCGTTGCCGGCTGCAATTTGGTTATTTGGCAGCGTAGTCGCTGTGTTCTCGTTACGCCGCCGTCGTAGACAAGTTTAAAAGCAAGCGATTTGGCATTAGTTGAAATGTCGGGTTACGCGCTATCGAGCTAACCCGACTTACGAGACCGCAACATAATCTGCTGGCTCTTCAAAACGGCATTCGTTTAACTGCAAACATAGACTTGGACGTCAGTTGATTCGAATAAATTTGCCTCTATTTCACAGGCGCAGAACCGGCCAAATCCATATGTAACCGTGCTTGCAAACCACCCAGCTCCGACTTGGCAAAATCAATATCCGCCGCATGTAAAGCCACAATGCGCTGTACGATGGACAAGCCCAAGCCGCTGCCTTCAACACTATTGGCCGTTTCCACGCAACGGTAAAAGCGCTGCGTGATGCGCTGATAATCGTCGTCGGCAACACCGGGGCCGCTGTCGTCCACAGTCAGCTGCAAGCGCTTGTTTTCGCGGCGGCAAGCTACTTTGATATGCCCTTCAATCGGCGAATATTTGATGGCGTTATCGAGCAAGTTGCGTAACAACACTTGAAATAACTGAGGATTGGCGACGATCACTAGAGCCGGCTCTCCTTGCAATTCAATATCGATACGCTTCTCGCGGGCGGCATGATCCAGATCGGAAATCACCTCTATCAAGGCTTCGTTAACATCAACAGACTGCTTGGCAATCCCGGCCTGCTGATGCTGCACTCGCGACAAGGTCAGCAATTGTTGCACCGTATGCGTCATCCGCGATACCGCTTGCTGGGCTTTTTGCAAAGCCTGATCGCGCATCTGCGTATCGGTGGTTTTTTGCGCCACTTGAATTTGCGTCAACAGACCGGCCAATGGCGTGCGCAGTTCGTGGGAAGCGTCGGAGGTAAAATTGCGCTCGTTTGCAAAAGCTTGTTCCAGCATCGCAAACAAGCTATTGATTTGCGTGACAACAGGCAATACCTCGTCCGGCAGATTATCCACCGACAGCGGTTGCAGAAAGCCGGCTGCCCGGCTGGCCAATTGCTCCTTGACCTGGTTGACCGGCGACAAGGTGCGGCTGACGATCCACCAGATCATTACGCCCAATATCGGCAATGCGATCAAAAAACCAATCACTTGCTGGCCGGCGATGCCTTCCACCAATTCCCGGCGAATATCGTCGCGTTGACCGACATGAATCACATAATTGCCGTTTTCGGTACTCAGGCTAAATACATGCCAAAGCTGACCATCCAGCATGGTTTCGCTGTAGCCGTTTCGCGTCAAGGATAAGGCAAATTCCGGCGCGCTTTCCGAGCGCAACACCAGCCCCTCTTTCACTGAGCGTAATTGAAAGGCAATTTTGCGTTCGTATTTGTGGCCGAGGATGGGCGTGTCGAACAGTTCTGGAGCTTTGTCGCGCTCCCAGAGTTTGGTCAGTGCACGTTGCCGGACCATATTCTCGACAAAGGCGTGTACCACCCGTGCCGATTGAGCTAATTCAGCGTTGAACAGTTCGGTGACTTCGTCGCGGGTTTGTTTGTAACTGAAGTAGGCGGTAACGCCCCAAACCAGCAACAGCGAGGTTAGGAGCGACAGCAGCAGCTGCTTTTTCAGGGAGCGTGGCGCCAGACGAAAATGTTTGGCCATCAGTTCTCGTCGATGATGTAACCGACCCCGCGGATGGTGCGAATCAGATTGCTATCCAGTTTTTTACGCAGATGGTGAATATGCACTTCCACCGCATTGCTTTCCACTTCCGAGCCCCAGGCGTAGAGCGACTCTTCCAGACGAGCCCGGGAAATAACTTGGCCGATATGTCCCATTAGGTAACTCAGCACTTCAAATTCTTTTTGCGCCAGATCAACCGGCTTGCCGTTGAAATACACCTGGTGCGCGGCGGGATCGATGGTAACGCCTTTATGTTCGATCACTGGCAGGCTATGACCATCGTGGCGGCGGGCCAATGCGCGTAAGCGCGCACAAATTTCCGCTAGGTCGAACGGTTTGGTGACAAAGTCGTCGGCGCCATTGTCCAGACCGGCCACCCGTTCGGCGACGCCTTCGCGGGCGGTTAAGACCAAAACCGGGGTGCTGTCCTTGCGGCGGCGCAGGTTCTTCAACACGCTCATTCCGTCCATGCGCGGCAAGTTCAAGTCCAACACCACCAAATCATAGTGGTTCAATTTCAGCGCCTCGTCGGCCTGCGCACCGTCGATTAACCAATCCACCGCATAACCTTCCAGCGTCAAGCCGGCTTTTAAACCATCACCAAGGATGGCGTCATCTTCTACCAATAATAAGCGCATGATGTTTGTGTACCTATGGGCTGAGTGATTAACTTAGCCTGGATTGTAGCAATGATTTCTCAGTGTTCTGTGAGCGAGTAAGCAACTTAAAAGTTCGCTGGGATTGCAACTAAAACCCAGCGAACGGCAAAAGCCTCATGACGCCGAAAGGCTGCGTTCCAGATTGGCTCGCAAGGTCTCCAGAAAATCCTCGGTCGTTAAATAATACGAGTCGTTCAAATCATCGCCGTAAATACACAAGGCCAAATCCTTGGTCATTTGCCCGCCCTCGACGGTATCGACGCAGACCTTTTCCAAGGTTTCGCAGAAGTTGATCAACTCGGCGTTGCCGTCCAGTTTGCCGCGAAACGCCAAACCGCGCGTCCAGGCAAAGATCGAGGCAATCGGATTGGTCGAGGTCTTTTTGCCTTGCTGGTGCATCCGGTAATGGCGGGTGACGGTGCCGTGAGCTGCTTCGGCTTCCATGGTTTTGCCATCTGGCGTGACTAAGGTGGAGGTCATCAAACCCAGTGAACCAAAACCTTGGGCCACCGTGTCGGATTGCACATCGCCATCGTAGTTTTTGCAAGCCCAGACAAAGGCACCGTTCCATTTCAGAGCCGAGGCCACCATGTCGTCGATCAGTTTATGTTCGTAGACAATGCCTTTGGCTTGGTATAAGGCTTTGTATTCCGCTTGGTAGATTTCTTCGAAGATGTCTTTGAAGCGGCCATCGTATTTTTTCAGGATGGTGTTTTTGGTGGAAAGATACAGCGGCCAGCCTCTATCCAGCGCCACGTTAAAGCAACTGCGGGCGAAGCCGGCGATCGATTCGTCGGTGTTGTACATCGCCAACGCGACGCCGTCGCCGTCGAAGTGGTAAACCTCAAAGCTTTGCTCCGGGCCGCCGCCGTCCGGCATGAAGCTGATTTTTAGCTTGCCTTTGCCTTTGGTGACGAAATCGGTGGCTCGGTACTGGTCGCCAAACGCATGCCGGCCGATGCAGATCGGCTGGGTCCAATTCGGCACCAAGCGCGGCACGTTTTTGCAAATGATCGGTTCGCGGAACACGGTGCCGTCCAGGATGTTACGAATCGTGCCGTTTGGTGATTTGTACATTTTTTTCAATCCAAACTCTGCCACCCGCGCTTCGTCCGGGGTGATGGTCGCGCATTTGATGCCAACGCCGTGCTTTTGAATGGCGTGGGCCGCATCGATGGTAACTTGGTCGTCGGTGGCGTCGCGCTGCTCGATGCCTAAATCGTAATAATCGATTTGCAGATCCAGGTAAGGCAGAATCAATTTGTCTTTAATGAAATGCCAGATGATGCGGGCCATTTCATCGCCGTCGATCTCCACCACCGGATTTTTGACGGATATTTTCTTCATAACGGCTCCTCACCTATCGCTAAAAGAGGCCTTCAGTATAGCCTGCCTACCCCTGAAACACGGAATGTTTAACGGCTTGCTCTGCGCTGTCTGCAACATGGATCGACTGTAGCTTTTTTGGGCGACGGTGGCCGGATAGTTGCGTCCGGCAGCCGCCACGCTTGGAATTGGCCGGCCTGTGGTAGAATCGGTCCAATGCATGAACTAGACACATTCAAGCTGATCGAGCGGATCAGCGCCTTGCTACGTTCGGAAGAACGCAAAAAATACGCAGCAATCGGTTTGCAACCGGTACATGGTCAGGTGCTGGAGTATCTGGCCAAGTGCAATAAATACAGCAACACCCATGCCGCGGTGGCTGAGTATCTGGGCTTGACCAAGGGCACGGTGTCCCAGACTATCCAGATTTTGGAACGTAAGCGCTATCTGGATAAAACCACGTCCATTTTGGACGGCCGGGTGGTCCATCTGAGCCTGACAGAGGCCGGCAGGCAGTTGATCGAAGAGTTAAAGCCGCTGGATGTTTTTAAGCAGGCCGAATCCAAAGTCAGCCGCCAGGAGTTCGATACCATAGGCCAGGCGCTGCAAACCACGTTGGGCGTGCTGCAAAAAGTCAATGACTCGAAGAGTTTTGGTTTATGTCGTTCCTGCCATTATTTTTCGGTGGAACAGCATCACTATCAATGCGGCTTAACCGAACAACCCTTGGATCGCGAGGATACTGATAAAATATGTCGTGACCATTTACCCGTTCCCAATTCATTCATAGACTAAGAGTAGCCACCATGTTTGATCCCAAAGCCATAGACAATCTTGCCGAGCGTATCGCCGGCGCCATCCCTCCCGGTTTGACCAATCTGAAAGACGATGTGGAAAAGAACGTCCACGCCTTGCTGCAAAGCGGCCTGTCCAAACTGGATCTGGTCAGCCGCGAAGAATTTGAAGTGCAAAAAGCCGTATTGGCGAAAACTCGCGCCCGTTTGGAAGAACTGGAAAAGCGCGTCGCCGAACTGGAACAACGGATTCCGCAAGCCTAAAAAGCCATGTCGCTGGCCGTCGTTTACAGCCGGGGCCGTTCCGGCATAGACGCCCCGCAAGTGACGGTGGAAGTGCATGTCAGTAGCGGGCTACCGGCTTTAAATATCGTCGGTCTGCCCGAAACGGCGGTGAAGGAAAGCAAGGACCGGGTGCGCGGCGCGATCATCAATTCGCACTTCGAATTTCCGTTCCAGCGCATTACCATCAATCTGGCCCCAGCCGATTTACCCAAAGAAGGCGGCCGCTTTGATTTGGCGATTGCCTTGGGCATCCTGGCCGCCTCTGGGCAAATCCCCAAGGATGCCTTGCACGAGTACGAATGCATCGGCGAGTTATCGCTAGGTGGTGAGTTGCGGCCGATTCCCGGCGCGCTGCCGGTAGCGATTCATTGCCGCAATGTTTTTAGGCAACTGATTCTGCCTGCTGGTTGCGCGGCGGAGGCGTCGTTGATCAAAGATGCGCAATTGCTGCCGGCCAGGACACTGCTGGAAGTCTGCGCCCACTTGGCGGGCCGGCAAGCCATCGCGCCACCTGACGTTCATCTCAGCTTCGAGCAAGCAGTTCACGCGGTCGATTTTGCCGACGTGCACGGCCAATTTCACGTCAAACGGGCCATGGAAATCGCCGCAGCCGGGAAGCATAATTTACTGATGCTGGGCCCGCCCGGCACCGGTAAATCGATGTTGGCGGCACGTTTGCCGACGATTCTGCCGGAACTCAGCGAACAACAAGCCCAGGAAACCGCCGCGCTGGCCTCGATCAGCGACCATGGCCTGGACGTCAGCCGTTGGCGGCAGCCGCCCTATAGAGCGCCGCACCATACGGCCTCAGCGGCGGCCTTGGTTGGCGGTGGCAGCAACCCTAAGCCCGGCGAAATATCCTTGTCGCACAACGGCGCGCTATTTTTGGACGAACTGCCGGAGTTCGATAGAAAGGTCCTGGAAGTGCTGCGCGAACCCTTGGAAACCGGCCATATCACGATTTCGCGTGCCAACCGCCAAGCCGATTTTCCGGCCAGTTTTCAGTTGATCGCGGCGATGAATCCGTGTCCCTGCGGCTATTTAGGCGATGCTTCCGGCCGTTGCCGCTGCACCTCCGAACAAGTGGCCCGCTATCGCGCTAGGGTCTCCGGGCCTTTGCTGGACAGGATAGACATGCATATGGAAGTGCCGCGCGTTGCGCTGGAGGTACTGAGGAAAGGCTCGGCGGCGGGTGAAGAAACCAGCGAAACGATTCGGCAGCGCGTCGTCGCAGCCCGCGACATTGCTTACCGCCGCCAAGGCAAAGCCAATGCCGGACTAAGCGCCGCCGAGGTGAAGGTTATCTGCACCTTGTCCGAAGCCGGTCATCAGTTGTTGGAACAAGCGCTGGAAAAATTCGGCCTGTCGCACCGGGCTTACCACCGGATTTTGAAGCTGGCGCGCACGATTGCCGATCTGGCGAATTCAAAGAATATCGAAATCTCCCACCTCAGCGAAGCCATAGGCTACCGCAAGCTTGATAGAACCCGATAAGCATGCAAAACCGGCAGCGTCATGCCGGGTTTTCGAAATAAACCGCCAACAAGCCCGAGGCATTCATGACATCCAATTCTGCTTCGATTTCATTTTGAATCAACTCTAAATGATTCAACTTGATTTCGGTACGGGTGCGCGATGAATCCAATAACTCAATAAGACCGGTTTGCCCTAAACGATAGGCATCTTCGGCCATTTGCTTTAAAGTGGGTAACGGCGCTACCACTTCTTTTTCGGCCTTTGCTAGCGTCGCCCGCCGTCTTGCCAGCACATCGACCGCGCGTTCCAATTCTTGGCGAGTGGCTGACATCAGCAATTCGCGCTTTAATTGGCTGGCATGCACTTCGGCTGCCGCACGGGCCATGCCGCCTTGACCGCGATCAAAAATCGGCAGATCGATCGATACCCCGGCGAATGTGGTGTTGCCATACGGTTTATCGGTGAAAGCCGTACCGAACATTAATGACGGTACCGGCCAGCGTTCCCGCTCAGCTTTTTCCAATCCGGAGTCCGCCGCGATCATTTCCCGGCGCGCCGTTTCCAGGTCTGGATTATGCTGCTCGGCTTGTTGCCATAACTTATCCACGTCCGCCGACACGCCAATCGGCTCCAGCGTACCGCTGGCTTGCGGCTTCCAGTTGGGGAAGCCCAGCAAACTCGCCAGTTCGCCAATGGTGCTGGTCATATTGGTTTGGGCATTTTCCAGACGGGTATTTAGGCTCTTCACTTCCTGAGTGATGCGCAGCACATCGTATTGACTGGCGGTGCCGGCGTTTTGTTTGCCGGAGATGATGGTTTGCAAGCGCTCCAATTCCAACCGGGCCTCATCCAGCACCGACACCCGCTGCTGATTGGCCAGTAATTGCGCAAACAGCCGCCAGGATTCGCGAATCAACTGGTTATAGTCAACCTCGACGCGAGCTGCCGCGACATCGAGCTGCCGTTCGGCGCTATCCTTGCGCGCGCCGCGCTGTCCCGCCAGCAGCATCGGCACTTCGACGGTGATGTTTTGTTGTGACGGACCGTCGAACTGGGTATTGCGGCGTCCACCAGCTTGATCGAAACGGCCGTAACTGATTTTGGGATTGGGCAATACATCTGCCGCAACCACCTCTGCTTCGGCTGCTTCGATTTGGCTACGAGCTAATGCATATCTGGGGCTTTTCTCGCGGACGATTTGCAGCAAATCCCGAATCGTCACCGTTTCCGGCAAAGCTTGGCTTGCCGTCTCGGAATCGGCATAGCTAAACGGGCTGGCTAACAAGGAAATCAGCAAAATCAGGCTGGCTTTGGGATTCATACTTGGCTATCCAATAATTCGTCGGCCTCTTCGGGCGTGAGGATTTGTTTGCTGGTCACGAAAGAATAAATCACCGGCAAAATAAACATCGCCACCAAAAAGGTGGTCAACATCCCGCCGACGATCACCACCGCAAACGGCCGCTGGGTTTCGCTACCGATGCTGGTGGAAAAGGCCATCGGCAACAAACCCAGCAAAGCCAACAGCGAGGCCATCAATACCGGACGCAAACGTTGCGTCGCGCCCTCCTTGATCGCCGCCAATAACTCCATGCCGCCGCGGCGCATTTCCTCGGTCGCGCTCAGCACCAGCAAGCCCATCAGACAGACTTGGCCCAACAGAGCGATAAAGCCAATGGCCGCACTCACCGACAGCGGAATATTAGTGACCATCAGCGCAAACACGCCGCCAGTCATCGCAAACGGTGTGGCGATCAAAATTGCTGCCGCGCTACGCCCGGATTGCAAGGCACTGTACAACAAGCCTAACACGATCAATACCGCGATCGGCACCACCACGCCCAATCTGGCCATCGCCCGTTGTTGATTTTCGAACTCGCCGCCCCAGCTCAGGAAATGGTCTTCCGGCACTTTGATATTAGCGGCGACCAGTTCCATGGTTTCATGTACGACCGAGCCTAAATCGCGGCCTTCCACGTTAAACTTCAAGGCCATGTAACGGCTATTGGCTTCACGTTCAATGGAGGTGCGGCCTTGCGCAATATCGATAGTGGTCAAATCCCGCAAGGGAATATAAGCACCGGAAGGGTTGACCACGTTCAGATTGCCGATTTTTTCGATGTCGCCGCGTTCGTTCTCCGGCAAGATCAAGCGTATCGGCACCGGCCGCTCCCCTTGCCACAATTCGGAGACTATCCGGCCTGCCATGCCGATTTCAATAGTGTCTTGCACTCTATCCACGTCAAAACTGTTGCGGGCCAAGGCGGCACGGTCCAGCTTGATCTGCAGTTGCGGCACCCGCGATTCACGGTAAAGATCCAAATCAATCACCCCATCCACCTTGGCCAGCAAGAGTTTGATATCTTCCAGCGTGGTGCGCATTTTTTCCAGATCGGGGCCGTAGATTTTCAAGACCACTTTGCCGCGCACGCCGCTCACTGCTTCCTCGACGTTGTCCTTGATCGGTTGTGAGAAATTGAATCGCACGCCCGGTATTTCTTCCAGAGAAGTCCGCATCGCATCGACCAGCTTTTCTTTATGCCAGCCCGGTCGCCATTGCTCATGATGCTTGAGATGTACGAAGGTTTCGCTCATGTTCACGCCTTCGTTGTCGGTGCCGTCCTCGGAACGGCCTTGCTGGCTTAAAATGCCCAGCACCTCTGGAAATTTCATCAAGCGCTGACGCATATCCAATAGAATTTCCTGACCTTTATCCAGCGAAATACTCGGCGGCATTTCCACAAATACATGGATGTCGCCTTCGTCCAGTTCCGGCAGGAACTCGGTACCCAGTCCGGCACCGGCCAAGCCGCCGGCAAACAGCAAGACGCCGGCAAAGCTTAAAGCCATCAGCCTTTTACTCAGCACCTGCGCCAATAAACGGGAATACCAGTCCCGTAAACGTTCCAAAAACTTGGGTTCTGCGACCAAGGCATGTTTGGGCTGAATGAAGGTGGCGCACAAGGCCGGCACCAATAGCAGCGCAAAGATTAAGCCGCCAGATAACGCAAAACTATAGGTCATCGCCAGCGGCCGAAATATCCGGCCTTCCACGCGCTCCAGTGTAAACACCGGAATCAACGCGGCGATGATAATCAACATTGCAAAAAACGCTGGCTTGGCTACATCTACCGCTGCATCGGCAATCAGGTGCAGCATTTCCCTCCGCGACTTTGGCTTGCGGTGTTGAGCCTGGTGCATGACGTTTTCCATCAGCACTACCGCGCCATCGAGAATAATGCCGAAATCAATCGCACCCATCGAAATCAAATTGGCCGGCATGCCGAGCTGGTACAAACCTAAGAAAGCCACCAGCAACGACAACGGAATCACCGTCGCGACAATTAACGAGCCGCGAATACTGCGCAGAAACAACCAAACCACGCCCACCACCAGTGCAAAGCCGTGCAGCAAGTTGTCGAACACGGTATGCAGCGTGCTACTAACCAATTCCGAACGATCCAGAAACGGCACGATTTTCATCCCAACCGGCAAAATGCCGCCATTTAATTCCGCGACTTTCTCGTGCAAGGCATCCAACACTCGCGACGGGTTCTGGCCGCGCCGCAGCAGTACGATACCTTCCACCACGTCTTTGTGTTCGTCCAAACCCACCGTGCCACGCCGTGGCGTGTAGGATTGCACCAGGCGGCCGACATCGCCGACGGTGACGGGCGTACCTTCGTGATTTTTCAATACAATTTTTTTGATATCGTCCGCGGTCACCAGGTTGCCTACGCCGCGCACCACCATTTCCTGATCTCCATAACTCAAAAATCCGGCGCCGACATTTTTGTTGGACTTTTCCACGGCCAGGCCGATGTCTTCCAGCGTCAAGCCTACCGACTCGACGCGAGTCGGATCGATTTGGATATGAAATTCCTTGTAGTAACCGCCGAAGGTCAGTACATCCGCAACCCCTGGCACTTGGCGCAATTTTCGCGACACGTTCCATTCCATTTCCGAACGCAGTTCGTAGAGCGAATGCCGGTCGCTGGTCAGGGTAAATTTATAGATTTCGCCCAAAGGCGTGTAGTCCGGCGCCAATACCGGCGTGACGCTGCTGGGTAATTCCGCGCCGGAGATGCGCTGAGATATTTCGGTACGGGAATGAAAACTGTCGATGTGGTCTTCAAAAGTGATGGTCACCAAAGACAAGCCGAACAGGCTTTGGCTGCGCATCTGCAGCATATTCGGCGTGCCGTTCAATACCCTTTCCAAGGGCACAGTGACTTGTCGCTCGACTTCTTCCGGGGCATAGCCGGGCATCAAGGTAATGACGGTCACCTGGGTATTGGTCACATCCGGGTAGGCTTCTATAGGTGTTTCCATAAATGC
The DNA here is from genome assembly GCF_059331595.1 of Methylomonas sp. PHL2-19. Taxonomy (NCBI): domain Bacteria; kingdom Pseudomonadati; phylum Pseudomonadota; class Gammaproteobacteria; order Methylococcales; family Methylococcaceae; genus Methylomonas; species Methylomonas sp. PHL2-19. Next base: position 262,696 of record NZ_CP196839.1, on the reverse strand, counting down.
ATGGATACCGAAAATAGCGATGATCACCGCCACGGTAATCACGACCAGACGGCGGTGAACGCAATGTTCAATCAAGGGGCGCAGCATTAGTCCCCCCGATTACAGCAGCATGGATGCGGAGGAATCGAGCAGCAACGCGCCGGAAACCACCACTTTTTCGCCATCTTTAAGCCCATCCAGCACCGGCACCTGGCCGTCGCGTGCCTGTCCTATCAAAACCTGCCTTGGCTCGAAGCAGCCATCGCCGGTTTCCACGTAAACCATGGTGTGCTTCTTGTCTCGAATCACCACTGCGGTAGTGGGTAAAACGATACGATGCGGGCCGGCGGCCTCAATCAGGCCTTTGGCAAACATACCCGGTTTTAACACTAGATTGGGGTTGTCGAATTCGATATACACCGCGCCTCGGCGCAAATCGGATTGCATCGCCGCGCTGACCGCCACTACCCGGCCGGTTACCGGTTCGGACAAGGCGCTGATCTGTAATGTCGCTTTGGCACCTTTTTGGATCAGCGGCAAATCGTTATCGAATACATCGGCAACGATCCACAAGGACTGCGGCTCGCCGATTTCGATGATGGTTTCGCCGGCTGCCAACGCCGAACCCACTGAGGACTTAATTTGCAAAACCACACCATCTTCTGAGGCACGAAGTATCACGGCCTGATCGGTGCCATCCCCTATCATCTGCAAGGCTTGCTGGCTGCGCTGATAGTCGGCACGCGCTTCGCGCAATTGCACATCGGCTTCCGCGCGCTCCACTGCTAGGCCCACACCGCTTTTTTGCATGATGTCCTGGCGACGCATACGGTCTTCGGCACGTTGCAGCTCGGCTTTCGATTCTGCAACCTCGGCTCGCATCTTGGCGGCGTCAGCGCTTTCCAGAACGGCAATCGGTGTGCCTGCTTTGACGCGGTCACCGACCTGTACATTGATTTTTTTCAGCCGTCCGGCCACCACCGCGCTCACCGCGGATAAGGCTTTGGTTCTAAATTCGACATGCGACGGCGCTTGCACCATCGCCGAGAAATTTTGCGGCGTGACCGTGGCCACGCTGATATAAGGCCTTGATTCGGCGGGAATTGAAATCAACCCAACATGTTGGTCATTGTCTGTTGTCTTAAGTTCTTCAGCAGACGTGTTGGAGGCTTTTTGATTTGCCGGGTGCTTGTCGGGTGGGGCGGAGCAACCGATTAAAAAGCTTGCTACGAGTATCGAAACTATGAAATTGATGCGCATGAATTATTATTTTTATGTGGATGCCATTTTTACGGTGAAGGCCGGAAAGTTGCACAATGTTCAAAAGAACGATCTCCCTTAAGTAAATGGGGGTTAACTACCGCCTACATAATATCGTATCAATATTACTGTGCCTTGTGCTCTGCATTTTTGTAAATCCGTTCTTTTTGCGCTTAGCCAAGTGGAGCGCAAACGTTCGTCAATCATTGTTTGATCAGTCGTAGAACAAAGCGTGGGACTTTAATCCGGAAAGAACTTTCCAAACTTGTTTGTCGTCAGCGAGAAACATGCCATGTACACCAGTGCGCACTAACTTAGTCACAATAGGCAAGGGGGAGGGTTAAGACCAATGACTTGGTTCAAAAAACCCGTTTAGTGGGCTATTTAAACCATAGCGGTAACGGATATAAAAAATGCCGAGCGGCGATTAATGGAATTAGCGCCACACTGAATTCGCAGTCATGGGGCGAGAAACAGAGAAAATTCAGGCAATAAAAAAGGCGCATTGTCTAGACAATGCGCCTTGTCTCAGAGTAAAGCTAATGCTTACAGTTTGTCAGCATTTTTGCTCAGATATTCAGCCACGCCCGCTGGGTTGGCATTCATACCCGCATCACCTTTGTTCCAACCGGCTGGGCAAACTTCGCCATGCTCTTCGTGGAATTGCAGCGCGTCAACCATGCGCAGCATTTCGTCAAAGTTACGACCCAGTGGCAAGTCGTTGACAACTTGATGGCGGACGACACCGGCTTTGTCGATCAAGAAACTACCGCGGAAAGCCACGCCACCAGCGGACTCTACGTCGTAATCTTGGGCAATAGTGTGTTTCAGGTCGGCAGCCAGAGTATAGCGGACAGGACCGATACCGCCTTGGTTAACAGGAGTGTTACGCCAAGCGTTGTGGGTAAAGTGTGAGTCAATAGAAACACCAATCACTTCAACACCGCGGCTTTTAAATTCGTCGATCCGATGATCCAAGGCAATCAATTCGCTTGGGCAAACGAATGTAAAATCCAATGGGTAAAAGAAAAGTACTGCGTATTTGCCGCTAGTGGCCGCTGAGAAACTGAATGAATCAACAATTTGACCATCGCCTAATACCGCAGGAACTGTAAAGTCAGGGGCTTGCTTACCTACTAAAACGCTCATCAATTTTCTCCAAAATTTTTTATAAAACAAAAGGTTAAGAGCATGTTTGCGCCTCTGCGAGAAGGCTGGCGCTTATTCTACACGAATTTAGTTGGTATTTGCCCAATAATCCCCTTAAATTCCGCTTGCAAGACGGTCGATTTCGCGCTAATTTGTAATCCATAGCTTACACAATTAACAGGCGGTCTGCGTGCTTCGCGATGCTTAAATTCACTATGCAGACCTTTGGTGAATTTTTTAGGGTACGTCAAATGGCAAAAGTAAAACACATTACAGAACCAGATACTTTCGGTTTTCAAGTTCGTATTGTTCGGCGTGGCAAGGAGAGCAGCCGTTATTTTTCTCACAAGCTCTGGGGCAGCAAAACCAAGTCGCTGAAAGCCGCGATTACTTGGCGCGATCAGATGCTGGTGGTATTAAAAGGCAGCAAGACTCGCTTCCTGAAACCACCCAAAAACAAAACGACTACCGGCGTAACCGGTGTGTCCAGAACCATCAAGTTCGATCACCGCAAAGACAAAAGCTATCTTTGCTACACGGTGTTTTGGGTGAAAGATGGAAAGTCCCGGAATAAAACCTTCCAAGTGGGCAATGTAGACACGGTAACCGCCGACGACGAATTGCACGCCTTTCGCACTGCGCGCCTATTTCGGAGCTGCTACGAGCATGCGATCGACCACGATGCGCCGTTCGACGACAGCAAATTCGCCAACTGGAAAAAACTACGCTTATACGAAAACGAGATGCTAAACGCTGTCAACTGAGCGTACCAGCATGAGCTTAATCGATGCGCATCTCAATGCGCATCGACAGATCGACTGCCGCAACATTCTTCGTTAACGCGCCTATCGAGATAAAGGCCACCCCGGTTTCGGCCACGGTTCGGATATTGTCCAAAGTAATATTGCCCGAAGCTTCCAGCTCGAGTAGGCCCTGGTTTCGCTGTACCGCTGTGCGCATATCGGCCAGTGAAAAATTATCCAGCATGATGCGATCCGGTTGCGCGGCAAATGCTTGGGCAAACTCGTCAAGAGTTTCCACCTCCACTTCGACCGGCACATTCCCATAGTCTCTGGCCAGCTTGACTGCATTGGCAATTGAGCCTGCTGCGATAATATGGTTTTCCTTGATCAAGATGGCGTCGAATAAACCGATGCGATGATTGAAACAACCTCCGCATTTGACTGCATATTTTTGCGCCAAACGTAAACCGGGCAGGGTTTTACGGGTATCCAACACCTTGCAGCCGGTACCTGCCACGGCATCCGCATAGCGGCGGGCGATGGTCGCCGTCGCGGATAAGGTTTGCAGCAGATTCAACGCCGTGCGCTCGCCCGTCAGCAAGGCCCGAGCCGGACCGCGCAACTTGCATAGTACGGTGTTCGCTGCGACACGTTCGCCCTCATTGCATTGCCAATCGACCATTACCTGGGGGCTTAATTGTCGAAACACCTCATCGAACCAAGCTCTACCGCACAGCACCATGGATTCGCGAGTTACCACTGCGGCATTGGCTTGAGTCTCGGCTGAAACGATGCTGGCGGTAATATCGCCGCTACCGATATCTTCAGCCAGATAAAGCGCGATTTCTGTGGAATTTGGTTGCATGGATATTTAGTTGAAGATGGACAAGGAGGGTAATTATAAACCGCATGCGGTGACAGCCGTGCCAAACTCTGACCAATGTGAGGCAAGTAAAAGTATAGGGGTGGTTGGCAAAGCTTATAAAATACCGCATCACTGACAAAGCTTGAAAACCATGATAATTCGCGATCACTACTTGAGTAGCGCCTGCCAGGTCGCTTCGCCGAACTGCGACGACAGACCGGACCCCGAAGATGTTTCCTTATTGGTTATCCATTGCATCAGCCTGCCGCCTGAGCAATTCGCGGGCGACTATATCGACCAATTGTTTTGCAACTGCCTGAACCCAAACGACCATCCTTACTTCCAAGACATACACCAACTTAAGGTGTCCGCGCATTTATTGATTCGCCGGGATGGCAGCATTCGGCAATATGTGCCGTTCAACCGCAGGGCTTGGCATGCAGGCGTGTCAAAATATCAAGACAGGGAACGTTGTAACGATTTTTCTATTGGCATTGAACTCGAGGGAACCATCAATGTGGCTTACACTGACGCTCAATATCGGTGCCTTGCCGATGTGTGTAGAACGCTACTGGCGAATTATCCGAAACTGTCGAGCCAGCGTATTGCCGGTCATAGCGATATTGCCCCAGGCCGAAAAACCGACCCTGGGCCATTTTTTGACTGGTGCCGCTTTAACGAATTGCTGAGTTCTAGCGCTGAAAGTCCTGCGGGGCAAACAACAAAAGGGCTGCCGTAACCTGCGACAACGGAGCAAAAATCGGCACTAATCGGTTTTAATTTCCAGATGCACGGCTTTAAGTATCTCTAGCAACTCATGATACTGGACTTGTAGTGGCCCCAATTCGCTCTCCAACTGCGCAATGCTTTCATTGACATTACCTTTGGATTCATTGATTTTCCTGAGCATGATCAAGCGGCTTTCGATTTGCTTTTTGTGATCTTTGATTTGGTGCATTAGCGGCGACAGTACGCTATTACTCCAGGTAACCGCATCCCGTTGGGCTTGCTGCAGAATATTCCTTGCTTTGGCTATCAACGTACCATAGAGCTTGTTAACCACTATGCTTTGCTCAGTCATCGTGGTTTTAGCGCTATTGCGAAACGCTTCGCCTTCTTCAAAAATCTGCTCCAGCTCAAACTGGTGTTGTTTTATCGAAAATAACTGTGGCTCAATTTCCTTAAAACCGTATTCATCCTGAAACTTCTTGTGAATCGCTTTAATCAAGCGCCGGGTTTCTTCGGTCATATCCACCGAGTCTTGCAGCAGATCCCGCAACTCGTCAAACAACCTACGCATATTCTGTTTCATGCCGTAAGTCGTCAGGCTTTTGCTCATATCCTCCTTGGTACGGCGGATAATGTCGTCGATTTTTTCTTTGGCAAACGAATCGATCAACATCTTGGCCTGCACCGCAAACACTTTACGGCTGGCCTGAAAGTTTTCGATATTAGCCATATAGGCATTTTGCCGGTCGCGGGTTTCGGCCATCAATTTGCCGGTCAATTCCTGGTTCTCGAAATCGACTTGTTTGAATTCGTCGAGCTGCTTTTGGGCGTTAGCGATTTTTGACTCCATCAACTTGACCGACTCGCTAACCAAAAACCCGATTTCTTTATCGACAACACCCTTTAGAATATCGCGGCGCTGATCGAGAATGTCGTCCGACAGATAGCTTTCCAACAGATTGAGACGGCTTTTTTGCAGCAAAGCATCGTCGCCCTTCACCTTAGCCAATAAAGCTTGCTTCGCGGAGACCGGGAAAATAACTTCCTTCTCCAGATTCAGAATCATGGCACAGGTGTCGATTTGCTTTTGGATCGAAGCTTCGTAGCCAGTCTCGCCGGCCAAATCGTCCCACATCGAGTCGATTTTATTCATCACCACCGCTAAGCCCTGGCGGCGGTTACCTCTGGAGCTACAAACGTGGCTTTTCCACATTTCCAGGTCGCTTTTGGTTACGCCGGTATCGGCCGCCAACACGAAAATAATGGCTTGAGCGCTGGGCAACATGCTCAAGGTTAACTCCGGCTCGGTACCCAAGGCATTTAGGCCCGGCGTATCCAGAATGCACAAACCTTCTTTTAACAAAGGATGCGGAAAGCTGATCATCGCATGTCGCCAGCATGGCACTTCCACGGTTTCCGGATTGATAATGCCTTGCTCGGCAGCTTCGCGTTCGTTCCAAAGGCCCAGTTTATCGGCCATTTCCCGAGAAACCTTCTTCGTGGCAACCAACTCTCTGAACGCTTCCTGCATTTGCGTAGGCGATTCGCAATTCAACTCGATTTGTGTCCAACGATCCGGATTGCGCTTGTAATCCATCAAAGATATATCTTCCAAGCGGCTCTCAATGTTGAGCAGCCGAATGTAACTGCCGCCTTTTTCATCCCAGAAAAGCTCGGTGGGCGACATCGTGGTCCGGCCCGGCGAAGAAGGCAACAAGCGCACGCCGGTTTCCGCAAAAAACAGCGAGTTGATCAGTTCGGTTTTACCTCGGGAAAACTCCGCTACAAACGCCAAGGTGACGCGATCATTTTGCAAGCCTTGCAATATATTCAGCAAGGTATCTGTGCTTTGCGGGTCGCTGAAGCGATAGCGGTTACGCCAGTCCCGATACAATTCGATACCCTGAATCAGTTGTTCGCGCCACTGCGTGTATTCGTGCAACTGTTCTTTAAATTCCAGATTTCTCATGGCTCGCCTTTGTTCCGACTGTACTCAATATAAGGGGCAAATTGTAACGGCTAAGTGTAGACCAATAATCCATAAGCAAAAGCCTCGGGCACGCATGGATACTCAAATTCCGTACTGCTGTCGATAGGCTTGAATAATGGCTAACTTATCCGCCGAACCGCTCTGTTGGGAAATAAATTCGATGATGTCCGCCAAGCAGATTATCGCCAGCACCGGAATACCGAATTGTGCCGACACTTCCTGCACGGCTGACAATTCGTTCTGACCTTTTTCCTGACGATCCAGCGCGATCACGACACCTGCGACCGTAGCGCCGGCGGCATTGATGATTTCCACCGATTCACGCACCGACGTGCCGGCGGTAATCACATCATCCAAAATCCAGACTTTGCCTTGCAAGGGTGCGCCCACCAATACGCCGCCCTCGCCATGATCCTTGGCTTCTTTGCGGTTAAACGCAAACGGAATGTCGCGTTGCAAGCGGGAATAGGCAATCGAGGTGGTGCTGACCAACGGGATGCCTTTATAGGCCGGCCCGTACAATATATCGACCTCGACATCGGCGCTAATCAGTGCCTGCGCATAAAATTGCCCCAATTTATCCAGCTGAGCGCCGCTGTTGAATAGGCCGGTATTAAAGAAATACGGACTGACACGTCCGGACTTTAAATGAAATTCGCCAAACTTTAATACGCCGCAATCCAAAGCGTACTGGATAAACTGTTTTTGGTAATCGAGCATCGTGGAGTGTTACAAATCTAAAATGAAAGCAATTATACCCGCGCGTATTTAATCGATGAATTTTTCTAGGACCATGTCCAGAAAATCCCAACCTTTTTCGCTACAGCGATAGACCAAGCTATCCCGACACAACAGGCCTTCAGCCAGACAACGCGATAAATTAGGCTCCAAGCTGTTTGCCGCCAATCCGGTGGTCAGTTCAAAATCCTTCAGGCTAAAACCGGCTTTTAGTCGCAACTGGTTCATCAGAAACTCTAACGGCAATTGTGCGACCTCAATCGCTTCGTATTGTGATCGACCGGGTCGTGATAAATACTGTTCCGGGCTTCTTGGCTTAACCGTGCGCATAATCTTATCCGGCAAGGCAAGGCTGATTTTGCCGTGCGCGCCAGCGCCTATCCCCAGATAATCGCCAAATTGCCAGTAATTGCGATTATGCTGGGATTGCTTGCCGGGTTTTGCATACGCAGACACTTCGTACTGCTGAAAACCGTTCTCCGCCAATAGCCGCTGACAGCGCTTTTGAGAGGCGAATATCAGGTCGTCTTCCGGCAATTTCGGCGGAAACTTATAAAAATACGTATTGGGTTCCAGCGTTAGTTGGTAAAAGGAAATATGGGTTGGGGCCAAGCTAATGGCTATTTCCACATCGCTCAAGGCTTCGCTCTCGCTCTGATCCGGCAAACCGAACATCAAATCCAGATTGAAATTATCGAACCCGGCCGTAACGGCAATTTCCACCGCGGCCTTGGCTTCGGCGGCGGAATGCACCCGCCCTAATGTCCGCAAGTGCCGGTCCTGAAAGCTTTGAATGCCTATCGACAGGCGATTAATCCCTAAAGCCCGAAACTCATGAAATTTTGCGCTTTCGAAGGTGCCGGGATTGGCTTCCAAAGTGATTTCGCACTGTTCTGCAACAGGTGCCGACTGCCTGACGCCAGCCAACAAGCGGCCTAAGGCTTCCGGGGAAAACAAGCTGGGTGTGCCGCCCCCCATAAATATACTGTTGATGGTCCGCTGCTCGCCCAGCAATTCCAAATCATGGTGCAGGTCGGTCATCAAGGCATCGATATAAGCCTGTTCGGGAATCGGGTGTTTAACGGCGTGGGAGTTGAAGTCGCAATACGGGCACTTCTGGATGCACCACGGAAAATGGATATAAAGACTCAGCGGTAACAATTCGACAGACCTTACCACACGCCAACATTGGGCATGGAGGCCCACGGCTCTTGCGGCGGCAATGCCTGGCCTTTTTGTAACAATTCGATAGAAATTTGGTCGGGTGAGCGCAGAAATGCCATATGACCATCACGCGGTGGCCGGTTAATCGTGACCCCTTTTGCCATTAAGTCTTGGCATACCGCATAAATGTCGTCTACTTCGAAGGCTAAATGTCCAAAATTACGGCCACCGCCGTAGTCCTCACTATCCCAGTTGTAAGTCAGCTCCAGCAATGGCGCGTCAACCGCTACAGCGGTTTGCCGGTCGCCAGGTGCAGCCAGATACACCAAGGTAAAACGTCCGGTTTCGCTTTCCATGCGCCGCACTTCAAGCAAACCTAGCTTATTGCAATAAAAATCCAGCGATTCGGTAAGATCCTTTACCCGAACCATGGTGTGTAAATAACGCATATTGGTCGCCCCAGAAAATAAAAGCGCGATTATGAACGAGTCGGTGGCGGAGAATAAAGTTTCCTGATCAATAATTGGACTCAGCTAAACCAAGAAAGTCCGTCATGCCCGCCATCCAGTGCTATGGAGCAGGCAAGCTTCGTTCTAACCATTTGTCCGGGATTGCGATATGAGCTGCCGAGATGACGATTTTAAGTATGAGGGAGGGACACACTTGAAGCAGTTTGCTAAGCAGGTAGTTAGACACGAATGCCCGATTAGCTTGCTACAGCCCAATTACTCCAAGGCTTTGCGATACACCGACGGCATGATGGTTTGCAGCTCGGTTTTCATACCGCTTAAAGATTCGGAGTGACTGATAAAAAAATAGCCGCCGGGCCGCAGGTATTTCACAATTTTGTCCAGCAGGCGTTGCTTGGTTTCAATATCAAAATAAATCATTACGTTACGTAAAAAAATCACGTCGAAGGTACCCAAGTCCGGCAGCGTTCCAATCAAATTGGCATATTCGAACTTAACGCGACTGCGTAGCTCAGGCGCCACCAGCAAAAAACCGTCATATTCACCTGTACCTTTCAGACAATACTTTTTCAATAACGGAAGAGGAATTTTTTCGGCGGCATTACTGGGATACAGGCCACGCCGGGCTTTTTCTAGAATCCGTGTGGAAATATCGGTCCCGACAATATCCCATTGCCGGGATCTCAAATATTCCGCCAACAGCATTGCCAGCGTGTAAGCTTCCTCACCGCTGGAGCTGGCCGCGCTCCAAACTCGAAACGGCTTGGCTGCCGAGTGTTGCGGTAAAATTTTTTCAACTACAAAATCGAAATGCTTGGATTCGCGGAAAAAATAGGTTTCATTGGTGGTTAGCAAATCGATAGCCATCGTCGTTTCATTTTCGAACCCCGGCTTACCGAATTGCCGAAAATACTCGCCATAGCTATCGATGCCATGATGACGCAAACGCTTCTCCAAACGTCCCATTACCATAGCCTGCTTACTATCGTTTAGGACAATGCCGGCGTGCTTGTAAAGATAGTCCCTGATCCAGGCAAACTCTTGCTTATGCAATATCGGCGCGCCGACACGATGGATTGACGACACTCTATACTCCTATTTGTGGGTTAGCCAACATGTCGATAAATTTAAACGCCTCAAGTCTTGGAACGATCAAGCGTTGATTGTATCCGGCAATGCTTGACGGTCTTGGCGAACTTTACTCAAAGCCGCCATTTCATCCACCGAAAGTACCTTGCTGACGTTCAACAAAATAACAAAGCGGCCATTCCGTTTGGCCATCCCGTTAATAAAGTCAGGCCGAATCCCCGCCCCAAAACTGGGCGGCGGCTCTATATCCTGTTCACCGATTTCAACCACTTCGTTGACGGCGTCCACGATAATCCCCAAATCCTGGGATACGCCATCTTCAGTTTCGCTGGCGGTTTCGACAATAACGATACCGGTGCGCTTGGCCACAGGCGTCGATCCCTTGCCAAAGCGTGCCAACAAATCCACCACCGGCACCACGCTACCGCGCAGATTAATCACGCCGCGCACAAACACCGGCATCATGGGGACTTCGGTAAGATTGCCGTAATCGATGATTTCCTTACTACTCAAAATGCCCAGTGCGTAAAGTTCTCCCCCAAGCGTAAAGGTTAGGTATTGACCCGCCAGCGCAGTCTGTTTGCTCTGCGCGGCGGGTAGCTTTTCTTGAGTTGTTGCAAGTCCTGTCATGGCCCGCTCCTAGAAACGTTCGAACTGGTTTAAATCGAAGTCATGATCAATATTCGCACTTGCCTGAGCGACAGGCTTGATTTTGATAGCCTTTTTTGCTGATTTGACTTCAGCTGTGATCGTCGCTTTTCGACCGCTGTCGTCGAGTCTAAAAAAGCTCATCAGCGATTGCAGTTGTTCAGCCTGACTGGTCATTTCTTCCGCAGTCGCCGCCAACTGTTCGCTGGCGGATGCATTCTGCTGAGTAATCTGGTTCATCTGGTTCATCGCATTGTTGACTTGGCTGACACCGGCGGATTGTTCTTGGGAGGCGGCGGCAATCTCTTGCACCAAGTCGGAGGTTCTGGCAATGCTGGGGACAATTTCATCCAGCAGTTTGCCGGCACTTTCCGCTGTCTCGACGCTGTTTTCGGCCAACTCGCCAATCTCCTGCGCCGCCACCTGGCTGCGCTCGGCCAGTTTGCGCACTTCCGCCGCCACCACCGCAAAGCCTTTGCCGTGATCGCCGGCGCGCGCCGCTTCGATGGCGGCGTTCAATGCCAACATGTTGGTTTGATAGGCGATGTCGTCGATGATGCCGATTTTTTTGGCAATCTCGCGCATGGCATCAACGGTCTGTTTCACCGCTTCACCGCCTTGGCTGGCTTCGGTAGCGGCTTTGCTGGCCATGCCGTCGGTGACTTTGGCATTGTCGGCATTCTGGTTGATGCTGGCCGCCATTTCCTCGATGCTGGCACTGGTGATCTCGACACTGCCTGCTTGTTCGCTGGCAGCTTGCGACAGCGATTGCGAAGTGGAACTGATCTGCTCGGAGGCATTACCCAGCTGATCCGCGGCGGAAATCACCTCGGCGATGGTTTGGGAGAGTTTGGCGACGGTGTTGTTCACGGTGTCTTTAAATTCACCCAACTGGCCTTGGTAGTTACCGGTCACGTTGCGCGTCAGGTCGCCTTGTTCAACCAACGCCAGTACTTCGACCGCTTCATTCAGCGGCAAGATCACCCCATCCAGGGTGTCGTTGACGCCTTCGACGATTTTGCGGAAATCGCCTTGGTGTTTGCTGGCGTCGGCACGGGTTTGCAGGCGCCCCTCAACCGCAGCGGTGGCCAGCATATTGGCGTCGGCCACCAGCGTATTGACCGCATCGATACAGGTGTTGAGGTTGTTTTTAATGGTGTTGAAATCACCGTTGTAGGTGTCGGTGATTTTGGCGGGAATGTGGCCTTTGGAAATGTTATCGACATAGTCAGCCGCCACATTCAACGGGCCGATCACCGCATTCAGGGTCAGATTCACGCCCTCGACAATCTTACGGAAATCGCCTTGGTGCTTAGTGGCATCCGCGCGGGTGGCCAAACGCCCTTCGACGGCAGCGGTCGATAACATATTGGCATCGGCCACCAAGGCGTTCACCGCATCAATACAGGTGTTCAGATTGTTTTTGATGACATTGAAATCACCGTTGTAGGTGTCGGTGATTTTGGCGGGGATCGCGCCTTTAGAGATGTTGTCCACGTACTCGGCCGCCACGTTCAAGGGTCCGATCACCGCATCCAGCGTGTTGTTGACGCCTTGGACGATTTTCCGGTAGTCACCTTGGTATTGGCTGGCGTCGGCGCGGGTGGCTAAGCGGCCTTCGATAGCGGCTTTTTCCAAGGCCACCGCTTCGGCCACCATGCTGGAAATCGCATCGATACAGTTGTTCAGGTTGTTTTTGATGGTGTTGAAGTCACCGTTGTAGTGGTCGGTGATTTTCGCCGGAATCGCCCCGCGCGAGATGTTGTCCACGTACTCGGCGGCCACGTTCAAGGGCCCGATTACCGCATCCAGGGTGCTGTTGACCCCTTCGACGATTTTGCGGAAATCGCCTTGGTGTTTCGTGGCATCCGCGCGGGTCGCCAAGCGACCTTCGACGGCAGCGGTCGATAACATATTGGCATCGGCCACCAGGGCGTTCACCGCATCAATGCAGGTGTTCAGGTTGTTTTTGATGACATTGAAATCACCGTTGTAGGTGTCGGTGATTTTGGCGGGGATCGCGCCTTTAGAGATGTTGTCCACGTAGTCGGCCGCGACGTTCAAAGGTCCAATCACGGCGTCCAGCGTGTTATTGACGCCTTCGACAATCTTGCGGTAATCGCCTTGGTATTGGCTGGCGTCGGCGCGGGTGGCTAAGCGGCCTTCGATGGCGGCTTTTTCCAGCGCAGCGGCTTCGGCCACCATGCTGGAAATCGCATCGATACAGTTGTTCAGATTGTTTTTGATGGTGTTGAAATCGCCATTGTAGGTGTCGGTGATTTTCGCCGGAATCGCCCCGCGCGAGATGTTGTCCACGTACTCGGCGGCGACGTTCAAGGGGCCAATCACGGCGTCCAGGGTGTTGTTGACGCCTTCGACAATTTTGCGGTAATCGCCTTGGTACTGGCTGGCGTCGGCGCGGGTGGCTAAGCGGCCTTCGATGGCGGCTTTTTCCAAGGCAGCGGCTTCGGCCACCATGCTGCTGATCGCGTCGATACAGTTGTTCAGATTGTTTTTGATGGTGTTGAAATCACCGTTGTAGGTGTCGGTGATTTTCGCGGGGATCGCCCCGCGCGAGATGTTGTCGACGTACTCGGCAGCGACGTTCAAAGGTCCGATCACGGCATCCAGGGTGTTGTTGACGCCTTCGACAATCTTGCGGAAGTCGCCTTGGTGTTTCGTGGCATCCGCGCGGGTTGACAGGCGGCCTTCGACGGCTGCTTGCGACAGCATGGCGGCATCATTTACTAAAGCCTTGATGTTATTGCGAACTAAATCTATGGTTTCATTGATAAATCGCTTTTTGCCAGGCAATTTTTCAACATCGGCTTCGAGATTACCTTTGCCAAACTCCATGAAACACTTTATGGCCATTTTTTTCACAGCAATATGACCGTTAACCATGTCGTTAACGCCTTTGGCGACGGTCTTGAAACTACCGTGGAATTTTTGTTGATCAACCACTACATCAATATCGCCTTTTTCATGTTCAGCGGCCATATGATCCATCTCGGCTAATAGCGCTTTGATGTTATCGCTCAACTGCTTCATATTGGCCATAACACTGCTGTTATCGCCGGCTTTGAGTTGAATAACGGTGGTCAAATCCCCTTGCGAGATTTTATAAGCCAAATCCGCAACAAAATCCGGTTCGCCACCCAATTGCCGTGTCAGGGTTCGGGCAATGAAAAAACCCAAGGTGCCGATAGCCAGTATCGTTAGCGCTGTAATAATGACGGAAATGGTAATGGCGCTGGACTGAATCGAAACTGCTTCGTTCGATGAGTTTTTACCCAGACGCTGGTTATATTCGCTATGATTTTTGAACGCATCCAACAGCTTATCAACCACAGGCTGATTGCCCATCATCACAGTTCGGGCTTCGGCATTTTTATTCTGCCTGGATAAATCACGAATTTTGAGCCGTAATTTGTCGTATTCCGCCAAACTAGCTTTATCGTCCTGTAACAGTTTTTTGTCCTCATCATCGGTCAAAAGCTTTTCATAGTCGCTCAAAAGCTTATCGATATTCGCGCGTTTTTCGTCGATTTCTTGCTCGACGCCGGCCATGGCCGTATCGTCGGTTTCCGTTAAATGCTGCCAGACGTGCGCGCGGACTCCGGATATCTCCCCAACAATATCGTTAAGCAACAACACACTAGGCAAGGTATTGATAGTATTGAAGTTGGTGGCGGTATACACTTTGTCGATCTGCACATAGTTGAAGCCGGCCAGACCAGCCAAGCCCAACACAGCGGAACCGATTAATAACAACAAACGTTGTGTGACTGTCATTTTTTTAACCCTCATGCAATTTAAAATTTTGATTCGCTCACGCGCTCCGTAAGTACCGCATCCTCTAAAAGCGCGGACTTCAAGTCGCCACGCTGCCAACTTCCCTTTTAGTCGCCAGTAGATTATTAACCAGGCCTTTAAACTCCCTGATTCCGTGATTCCCGCGTAAGCTGAAGTCCAGCGTGAAAACTGGGTTTGCGCTTACACGGGAGCGACGATATTTGAGGGCAGGGTTAATAAAAGTTGATACCAGCTTTTTCTAGCTCATAAAAACCAGCTTGAGATGGCTCCGATTTTATAAATGTGCTTGTTTTTTTAACGTCACAATGGCAACACTGACTTGGCTGGAGGCCAATGCAAACGCGCTGCCCGCATCTAACAAGGACTCGGCGGTTTCATATTGGCCACTATTAATCACCTCGGCCACTTTTCCGGCTTCGCGATGAAACTGCGCATGTTTATGCAGACAGTCCTGAAAACCCGACAAATGTTTGTATTGCTTTTGACCGCCACCGTGCAACCATTTACCCAACTTGCAGCAATCGTCCCGGCCAATGGTGACGGCATCCATGTGCTCGTGTTGGCTGATACCCCGGCGCAGTTTCACCTTCCACTCGCTGTGCGCTTGAATGGCGGCATCCAAGTCAATGGCGTCATCCTCTGTGGTTTTCGCACTTGCCTGTTTCGCACTTTCTGAGCGACGCGATGTTGTTTGGGTTGCAGAGCGGCTAGCAGCATGTCCGGAAGAGGTGATTTTGAAAAAGCTCATCAAACTTTGTAGTTGTTCCGTTTGCCCCATCATTTCTTCCGCAGTAGCCGCCAACTGTTCGCTGGCGGATGCATTCTGCTGAGTAATCTGATTCATCTGGTTCATGGCATTGTTAACTTGGCTGACACCGGCGGATTGTTCTTGGGAGGCGGCGGCAATCTCTTGCACCAAGTCGGAGGTTCTGGCAATGCTGGGGACAATTTCATCCAGCAGTTTGCCGGCACTTTCCGCTGTCTCGACGCTGTTTTCGGCCAACTCGCCAATCTCCTGCGCCGCCACCTGGCTGCGCTCGGCCAGTTTGCGCACTTCCGCCGCCACCACCGCAAAGCCTTTGCCGTGATCGCCGGCGCGCGCCGCTTCGATGGCGGCGTTCAATGCCAACATGTTGGTTTGATAGGCGATGTCGTCGATGATGCCGATTTTTTTGGCAATCTCGCGCATGGCATCAACGGTCTGTTTCACCGCTTCACCGCCTTGGCTGGCTTCGGTAGCGGCTTTGCTGGCCATGCCGTCGGTGACTTTGGCATTGTCGGCATTCTGGTTGATGCTGGCCGCCATTTCCTCGATGCTGGCACTGGTGATCTCGACACTGCCTGCTTGTTCGCTGGCAGCTTGCGACAGCGATTGCGAAGTGGAACTGATCTGCTCGGAGGCATTACCCAGCTGATCCGCGGCGGAAATCACCTCGGCGATGGTTTGGGAGAGTTTGGCGACGGTGTTGTTCACGGTGTCTTTAAATTCACCCAACTGGCCTTGGTAGTTACCGGTCACGTTGCGCGTCAGGTCGCCTTGTTCAACCAACGCCAGTACTTCGACCGCTTCATTCAGCGGCAAGATCACCCCATCCAGGGTGTCGTTGACGCCTTCGACGATTTTGCGGAAATCGCCTTGGTGTTTGCTGGCGTCGGCACGGGTTTGCAGGCGCCCCTCAACCGCAGCGGTGGCCAGCATATTGGCGTCGGCCACCAGCGTATTGACCGCATCGATACAGGTGTTGAGGTTGTTTTTAATGGTGTTGAAATCACCGTTGTAGGTGTCGGTGATTTTGGCGGGAATGTGGCCTTTGGAAATGTTATCGACATAGTCAGCCGCCACATTCAACGGGCCGATCACCGCATTCAGGGTCAGATTCACGCCCTCGACAATCTTACGGAAATCGCCTTGGTGCTTAGTGGCATCCGCGCGGGTGGCCAAACGCCCTTCGACGGCAGCGGTCGATAACATATTGGCATCGGCCACCAAGGCGTTCACCGCATCAATACAGGTGTTCAGATTGTTTTTGATGACATTGAAATCACCGTTGTAGGTGTCGGTGATTTTGGCGGGGATCGCGCCTTTAGAGATGTTGTCCACGTACTCGGCCGCCACGTTCAAGGGTCCGATCACCGCATCCAGCGTGTTGTTGACGCCTTGGACGATTTTCCGGTAGTCACCTTGGTATTGGCTGGCGTCGGCGCGGGTGGCTAAGCGGCCTTCGATAGCGGCTTTTTCCAAGGCCACCGCTTCGGCCACCATGCTGGAAATCGCATCGATACAGTTGTTCAGGTTGTTTTTGATGGTGTTGAAGTCACCGTTGTAGTGGTCGGTGATTTTCGCCGGAATCGCCCCGCGCGAGATGTTGTCCACGTACTCGGCGGCCACGTTCAAGGGCCCGATTACCGCATCCAGGGTGCTGTTGACCCCTTCGACGATTTTGCGGAAATCGCCTTGGTGTTTCGTGGCATCCGCGCGGGTCGCCAAGCGACCTTCGACGGCAGCGGTCGATAACATATTGGCATCGGCCACCAGGGCGTTCACCGCATCAATGCAGGTGTTCAGGTTGTTTTTGATGACATTGAAATCACCGTTGTAGGTGTCGGTGATTTTGGCGGGGATCGCGCCTTTAGAGATGTTGTCCACGTAGTCGGCCGCGACGTTCAAAGGTCCAATCACGGCGTCCAGCGTGTTATTGACGCCTTCGACAATCTTGCGGTAATCGCCTTGGTATTGGCTGGCGTCGGCGCGGGTGGCTAAGCGGCCTTCGATGGCGGCTTTTTCCAGCGCAGCGGCTTCGGCCACCATGCTGGAAATCGCATCGATACAGTTGTTCAGATTGTTTTTGATGGTGTTGAAATCGCCATTGTAGGTGTCGGTGATTTTCGCCGGAATCGCCCCGCGCGAGATGTTGTCGACGTACTCGGCAGCGACGTTCAAGGGCCCGATCACCGCGTCCAGGGTGTTATTGACGCCTTCGACAATCTTGCGGTAATCGCCTTGGTATTGGCTGGCGTCTGCACGGGTGGCTAAGCGGCCTTCGATGGCGGCTTTTTCCAAGGCAGCGGCTTCGGCCACCATGCTGCTGATCGCATCGATACAGTTGTTCAGATTGTTTTTGATGGTGTTGAAATCGCCATTGTAGGTGTCGGTGATTTTCGCCGGAATCGCCCCGCGCGAGATGTTGTCGACGTACTCGGCAGCGACGTTCAAAGGTCCGATCACGGCATCCAGGGTGTTGTTGACGCCTTCGACAATCTTGCGGTAATCGCCTTGGTATTGGCTGGCGTCGGCGCGGGTGGCTAAGCGGCCTTCGATGGCGGCTTTTTCCAGCGCAGCGGCTTCGGCCACCATGCTGCTGATCGCGTCGATACAGTTGTTCAGGTTGTTTTTGATGGTGTTGAAATCGCCGTTGTAGGTGTCGGTGATTTTTGCGGGGATCGCGCCTTTGGAGATGTTATCGACGTACTCGGCAGCCACGTTCAAAGGGCCGATCACGGCTTCCAGCGTGTCGTTAACGCCTACGACGATTTTCCGATAATCACCCTGATGTTTAGTCGCATCTGCACGGGTGGACAGCTGTCCTTCAACGGCTGAGTGGGACAGCATGACGGCATCGGCAATCAAAGATTGCACGGAAAATACTGCGGCTTTGACACCCTCATTCAGTTGATTGAATTCTAAGCCGTAGTTATGGCTATCGTTTTGCGGCATTTGGCCGCGCCCGAACAAGGTCATGGCATGAATCATGGCATTGACAGGGCGGAGCACCCCCATGACGATGTACCAACTCATTGCCAGGAAACCCAACAAGAACAAGGACACGACTATCATCGTAGTGTTGATAGTGCCGCCTAATCGCGCCAAACGGGCATCCAAACCGGCATATAGCAACTTGCTAAATCCTCCTGCTAACGAGAAGTTTTGTTGGATAGCCTGCGTCAAGCTGTTGAAATAATCGCTGCCGGCAAGCTCAAGTTGCCCGCGTTGTAAAATTTCCGTTTCAGTCAAGGTCAGTGCTTGCTTGGCTAAGGCGGTGGCTTTTTGCAAATCCGTGCGGAGTGCGGGGTTCATGCTGCCGATTTTGGGAATATTCTCGTCGATCATCGCCAGGGTTTCTTCAGCATTCGCGATTAATGCTCGCAGGTAAGCGGCTTCTGCAACAGTCACGGTTTTTCGCTGCAAAATCGGCGAACCCACGCCTCTGAGCATACCCAATTGTTCGGACAGCTCAGGAAATAAACTGATTGCCAACACTTGGGCGTAATAGGTATCGGCTTCCGGATCCAATCCTAGTCCCGAAGCATCAGCCACTTTGCGGTTAAAAGCGTGCAATTGCCTAATGAATTCGCCATGCTTTGCAAGATTGGTTTGTGCATCAAATTTGCTAGCCGAAGCCGCCAGCTCTTGCCATTTTTCCCTGAGCGCTTGCCAGGCCAAAGTCAGCTTTAATTCCTCCAACCGTCCGTCCAATGCGGAGATACCGGCGATTTGCTGATTGACTTCGTTGCGTTTCGCCTCCCGGCGGCTCGCTTCCTGTGTGTTGCCGGCGATTACCATCGCGTTCAAGCCACGGTGCTCTACCACCAGTTGCATCAGTTTGATGGTCTCCGTAGAGTAATCGACACCTTGTTTTTCCTTTAATGCGAAATCCTTGTCTGCGATATTGTCATTTATCAAAAAGTAGGTTGGCACTGCGAACATAGCAATAGCCAGAACCACTAAGGCAACAAACTTTTGCCAGAGCTTAATTTTGCTAAATACACTAGAAATCTTTCCCTCTTTAAAGGGATTTTTAACGCGACCGGCTTTGATATGGGCATATAGCGCTGCCGCCGCATCAACTTCGCTGCGTGCTGGCTTGAAGCGGATAGACCGGTAACCAATCATCTGGCCTTCGTTGTAAATTGGCGCGACATTGGCTTCCACCCAATAGAAATCGCCATTTTTGGAACGGTTTTTTACCAATCCGCGCCAAGTGCAACCGGCGGAAATGGTTCGCCACATCCATTCATAGGCCTCTTCCGGCATATCCGGGTGGCGCACAATGTTGTGCGGCTGCCCCAGCAGTTCCGATTCCGTGAAGCCACTCAGTTTGATGAAAGCCGGGCTGACACTGGTGATATAGCCACTCAAATCGGTGGTAGAGGTGAGAATGTCTTCTTCGGAAAAATGTAATTCGACGTCAGTAACGGGTTGATTATTTCTCATGACTATTTTCCTTAGTGTGTAATTGGCTTTTTTCCAATTTGGCTCAAGCCTGTGCCACGTGCATATTGCCCTGAAGCTTGTGCTCAAAGGCGCTAACCAATACGGGTACATCCAAAATTAACGCCACTTCGCCACTGCCCAAGATCGTGGATCCACCCAGCCCCTCTACATGGCCGAATAATTTGCCAAGCGGCTTGATAACCGTCTGAAACTCGCCGATTAAGCGATCAACGACTAGCCCCGTCTTGACACCCGCTGCATGCACCACGACGACATTAGGTCTGCGCGGTTGATCTCCGCTGATGTTGAACAGATCGCGCAAGCGGATAAAAGGCAGCACTTCGCCGCGCAAATCCATGTAATCCCTGTCAATCAAATCGCCGGACAACTCCAAGCACTCAACAACCCGGTCAAGAGGAATCACATACGATGACTTACCCACTCCCACCAGGAAGCCATCGATAATGGCTAATGTCAGTGGTAAGCGAATACGGATGGTGGAACCTTGACCCGGCCTGCTTTCAACTTCGATGTCGCCGCGTAAATCGGTAACGTTCCGCTTGACCACATCCATGCCCACACCGCGCCCGGACAGATTGGAAATTTGGCTGGCGGTTGAAAAGCCGGGTTCGAAAATCAAGCTATAAATTTCATGGTCGCTTAGTTTGGCGTCGGCTTGCACCAAACCTTTTTCGATGGCTTTTGCCAAAATTCGATCACGATCCAGACCACCGCCATCATCGCTAACTTCTATGGCGATGCTGCCCGACTCGTGGTAGGCGTTTAATCTGAGTTCGCCGCGACTGGGTTTGCCGCGCGCGGCGCGGACTTCGGCAGACTCGATACCGTGGTCCATGGCGTTGCGGACTAAGTGCATCAGCGGATCGCCGATTTTTTCGACAACCGATTTATCCACTTCGGTGTCGCCGCCGGTAATGACCAAGGCAATATCTTTGCCCAGTTCTTTGCCGACATCGCGCACCACTCGCTGGAAGCGGCTGAATGTGGCACCTATCGCCACCATTCGCAGTTGCAATGCACCGTCGCGCACTTCTTCGACCAAGCGCATCATTTCGCTGGTGGCTTCCAATAGCGCGGAATCGCTGGTCTGTAAGGCACGCAGATTGACACCCGCACCCGAAATAACCAGTTCGCCTATCACATCGATGAGTTTGTCCAAGCGCTCGGCGTCTACCCGTATGGTTTG
This sequence comes from Methylomonas sp. PHL2-19, assembly GCF_059331595.1. NCBI lineage: Bacteria > Pseudomonadati > Pseudomonadota > Gammaproteobacteria > Methylococcales > Methylococcaceae > Methylomonas > Methylomonas sp. PHL2-19. Next base: position 241,637 of record NZ_CP196839.1, on the reverse strand, counting down.
GTTTTCTCGGGCTTTGTTGTCTTTAATCTGCTGCTGTTTTTCCAACGCCGCATTCACCAGCGGCTGTTGCACCACTTGTTGATCGACCAAGATTTCGCCAAGGCGGGTATTCGGTTGCGGGACTTGCGCCTGCTGCGCGTTGAGGCCTTCTTGTAGTTCACGTTGGGTAATGACCCCGCTTTTCAGCAACAGCTCGCCGAGTTGGGCATTGTCTTCGCCCAGCGAATTGATCAGTTCGACGTAGTAGGGAATTTTGTCTTCCAGCGGCAAAATGTGGATGTAACTGCCTTCGCGAACAAAATCGAACACGCTTTCGATAGCGGCTTTGTCTGCGTCGCTTTTTAGGACAATTTCAAAACCCAGATAACTGCTCTCGGGGTCCATGCTCTCGGCGTCCGGCATTGCATGACTGAAAGTAGTCAGCGACATAATCTCGCCTAGCGTTGCCAAATAGCGGATGAAAGACAAGGGATCCATACCGTCGCGTAGACAGTTTTCGCCGAATTGAATAAACAAATGCCAATTGCCGCTGTCGATTACGCCGCCACCGCTGGCTTCGAGCGGTTCGCCAGCTTGTTGCACGGTAGTCATCGCCTGCTTGGGCTCAGGCTTCAAAAAAGACTCCAAGCCATCCAGTAATTGTCGTTCGGCATTGGTCATCGCCGGGTTGGCGTTTACTTCACCGTCGGCCACTGCTTGAATCAGCTCAATCATATGGTCGCAGCAAGGTAGCAGAATGGCGACCAGTTCCGGCGAAACGCTCAACTTTCCGTCGCGCAAGGTATCAAGCACGCTTTCCACCACGTGGGTGAAGGCAACGATATGATCCAGACCGAACAATCCCGCCGACCCCTTAATGGTATGTGCGGCTCGGAAAATGGCGTTAATCCGTTCGGATGGCTCCTGATCGTCTTCCAGCCCGAGTAAGCCGTCTTCCATGTCTTGCAATAACTCCAGACTTTCAATCACAAAAGTCTTCAGAGCATCCCGCATTTGATCATCAAAACTCATTTCGCATACTCCTTAGTTTTGGGTCAGCACGACCTGATCGCCAAAAGTACCCGTCAGATTCGCTAGTTCCAGCACATCCAACACGGCTTTGCTGTGCATCACGAAACGCAAGCTCTTACCCAAATGCGCGGCTTCGCGTTTAATTAGAATCAACAACTGTAGGCCGGCAGTATCGATTTCGGTGACATTGGCAAGATTGATCTCCAAATCATCCCCAGCCGTTAGAAACATCAGCAGATTGGATTTCTGATCTGCCGCGTTGTAGATGGTTAATTCGTCTTTAATGGTTAGGCTGGGCATGGACGATCTCGCTAGACATAGACAGAGGTACTTATATGAATCGGCGGAAACGGGATGAACGACCGCTGTTCATACTTCGATCAAGGCAAAATTAACTTGGAAACGGCCGCTAACATTTGCGCCGGCTGAAACGGTTTGACCACCCAGGCTTTGGCGCCCGCAGCTTGGCCCTCCTGCTTTTTGCCTTCCTGGGATTCGGTGGTCAGCATAATGACCGGGGTAAATTTATAGGCCGGTAACTGTTTAAGTTCCTTCACGAAGGTAATGCCGTCCATATTCGGCATATTGACATCGGATATGATGAGGTGAATTTTCTGGCCGTTGAGCTTACTTAGCCCATCCTTGCCGTCGCACGCTTCTATTACTTCATAACCGGCGCCTTTCAGCGCAATACCTACTACCTGACGGACCGACGCCGCATCGTCTACTACCAATATCGTTTTTGCCATATGCTTAATATCCTAGAAAAAAGTGATGTCTTGTGATTGAGGTTCAACGGCTCGACTGCCATGACCATGGGCGTGGTGTTCGGATTCCATGGTGTAGGTGCTGGTCAAGCCGCTTAAAATGTGGTCCGCATCTATCGGCCGCAACGCAAATACACCGCCGGCATGACTGCGGTTGAGCTGTTTGGGGAAATCGGCAATGCTGTCTTTGACGTGTTCCAGAATTTGGCCGATCCGGTCTTGAAATTGAAAATGCACCAAGGATTCGTCTATCTCACCTTTTATGGCCTGCGCCGAATGGCTTAAGTTGCTTGAATAGCCCTGCAATTTGGTAAACACGTCATGCAGGTTATCCATTACCGATTGAATATTGCCGTTACAAGCGGAGACCGCTTCGGCCTCGTTTTGCGCGCTTTTTTCCACCGCTAGCAAGGCGGTTTGAATAGCAGAGCTAACTTGCTCGACTTTGGAGCCGATCTGCTTACCGGTTTCACCGGACAAGTTGGATAGCTTTCTAACCTCGTCCGCCACCACGGCAAAACCGCGGCCTGCTTCGCCGGCCCGAGCCGCTTCGATAGCGGCGTTTAAGGCAATCAGATTGGTTTGTTCGGCAATCCGCGCCACTTCCTTGGCCATCTGCTTAAGTTCATCAATAAAGCCCGCCAAGGAGCGAATTTTCTGCAAAACCGCCAAATTTTCCTGCAATGCCGCATCCATGGAGCTCACCACTTTTTGCAAATTGGTGTTGCTGTTTACGAATACTTCTTCGCCGTTGCCACCGAGAGTGGAATGGGAGGATCTTAAAGCCGCTTCCAGATTATTGGTAATCCCGGCAAAGCGTTGAGTCAACAACGTAATCGCCTGCTCGATTTGTTGCCGGGTCGAATCGATTTGTGCTGCCCATACCGGCGTGACTTGCTCGGCAAACCGATCCAGACCGGAAATATAGTTTTCTATTTCGGCTACCGATAAGGCGGGGGCCTTGTCAGTCAAGGTATTTTGCGTAGCGGCAACACAGCGTTTTTTGGTCACCCAAGCGGCTATTCCTGCCGACATCAATGCAACGCAAATCATTACCGCAAATTGGAATATAGACATTTTGGCGTAATCTCCCTGGTTTTTTTATGATTTCGCAGCCCTCTGCCGCCGATCATTTCGGTTCAGTGGCCTGGAAATTCAATGTGGAAAAAAGTATAGGCAGGAAAATTCGGTTTATCTAGAAAGCTACCGACAAATTGTAGGGTTAGTCCCACAACTTATGATTAATTTGCGAAACTGCTAACGGAAGTCGCTTGCAATGCGTGTTTAAGGCTTTTAAAGTGCCAAGCTGTTTTATTCCGTACTACAAGGACATCCGCTTTCATGACTGAATATCCCGAAAAATCTTGCAGCATCGACCGTTTGGTCCGACACCCCAAATTAGTGGCGGCAACGCTGGCCGGCGACAAAACCCAGCAACGCCGCGACGGTTTATATGCCTACCCCGGCGAAACCTTTGTATTGGAAGACGTCGTATTTGAAGTAACTAGCGTGGAGCGCCAAAGAATAGGCGATATGAGCGACGCGGACGCCCGGGCGGAGGGTTATCCGAATCTGGCAATGTATAAGGATTTAATATTGAAAATGCACAGCGGCATGGAGTGGAACGAGGACGGACTAGTCTGGGTGCATAGCTTTAAGCGGCAACAGCCGGAATAAGAATCCCTTTCTCAGCCAGCTCCCGCAGCATCGGCGGGCCGGCGGCCATTAAGGCTTGGCTATCCAGTTGCGGGAATTCCGTGGCAACCGCTTGCAAGCACTGCTCGCCGGTCATCGGCCCTTCATCCTGCAAAATTTGCAGCAAGCGTATGGTCAAACCGGTGGTTTTCAGAAAATGCACGCAGTCGAGATTGTCGCGGTAAACGATCAAGCAAGTGGTTTGCTCCGGCGGCTCTAGCGGCAAAAAGCCGGGGCCTATTGCCTGTACCGGATAACGGTAAAGCAACGGCCAGGCCAAGGGCGATAACGCGATGCTGCGCGGCAACAACTTATCCAGAAAATCGCTGTCACCCAATATTGGTGTGTCCTTGGCAATCGACAAAGCCATTTCCACCCATTCGTAATGTGCCAATTCCAACAGAAACGGATAATCGTCCGGATTATTTCGTTCGTTTTGTAAATACGCTAAAAACTCTTCGGCAATTTCCGAGAAATAGGGTGTTTCGCAGCTGTGCCGGGTAAAGAAATCCTGGGTGATTTCCAACCATTGCGCATCATTCAGGATGGCTCGCAATACCGGAAAATTACTGGCAATAAAACTGTCGATATTGTTGAAAAACAACTCCCGATACATGGCCATACGCCGCGGCTCGACATCTGCCGGTGGCGGATTGTTTTGCGGATCGCGAATATACGCGGCAAACTGGCCTTGGGTAGCCTGAAAATCGGCAGCCATCAGGCTACCTGTTTTTGCCGGCCAGCCGCATAGTGCTGCTGAATGGCTTGGATGGTATCGACTTCCTGGCTTAACTCAAGCAAGGCGGGAATGTTGAAATCCCGCTCAAGCAGGGTAGGGAATACGCCGAACAGCTCGTAAGCCTTGCCTAGCAAAGTCCAGACCGGATCGATCACCGGCGCGCCGTGGGTATCGACCAGAAAATCCTCTGCTTCCACATAATGACCGGCAATGTGTGCGTAAGCGATGCGCTCGGCAGGCATGGCCCGCAGAAAGGCCTCGGCATCGTAGCCGTGATTGACGCTGTTAACGTAGATATTGTTGATGTCGATCAGCACATCGCAGTCGGCTTCAGTGACTACCGCGTTGAAAAAATCGATCTCGGCCATTTCCTGTCCCGGCGCGGCGTAATAGGAAATATTTTCGATAGCCATGCGCTGTTCCAGAATATCCTGCACCCTGCGGATACGCGCGGCGACATGCTTAACCGCGTCTTCGGTAAACGGCATCGGCATCAAGTCGTATAAATGCCCGCCATGGCTGCAATAGCTAAGGTGTTCGCTGTAGAATTTGATCCCGTGCTCGCGCATGAACACTTTCAAATCTTGCACGAATTGCTCATCCAGCGGATCGCTGCTACCTATCGACAGCGACAGGCCATGACAGACAAAATCAAAACGCTCGGTCATGGCGCGAAACTGTTTGCCGAACTTGCCACCGATGGTCATCCAGTTTTCCGGCGCCACTTCGTAAAAACCCACATGGGCCAGCGGCGACTCGACAATCTCGCTCAAAAACGAGCGCCGCAAGCCTAAGCCGGCACCGTGAACGAGATTGCGAACGCTATCCATGACTTACTCTTCCGGTGCGTCTGGTGTTTCCGGTTTGTGGGTAGAACGCCAGAATAAGGCTAAACCAATCGCCACCAATACGCCCAGGATATACATTTCGTATTTTTTAACCTGACCCATGATGGACTCGGCAAATTGGCCGAAGGTGTAGCCCAGATAACCGACCGCTATCGCCCAAATCCCGGCGCCGAGAAAATTCAGCAAGAAAAACTTCAAGGGATGAATCTTGCTGGCCCCAATCACAAACGGCGTGACGTTACGTACGCCGTAGAGAAAGCGAAATCCCAATATCACCGGGATCTGATGCTTGTGCAGCAAATCGAAAACCTTGTCGGTTTTGCTGTGCCAAAGCGGACGTTTCTCCAGAAAGGCGATGCCTTTCCAACGGCCCAGATAGAAAAAGGTCTGGTCGCCGGCAAAGGTACCCAAAAACGCCGTCAGCATCACCCATTCCAATTGCAAATAGCCGCCATGCGCTAAAAAGCCGGCGATGACCAGAATGGTTTCACCTTCCAGATACGTACCGATAAACAAGGCTAGATAGCCGTAATCGATAACCAGCTGCTGTAAATCATTAAAATCCATAGTGTCGGTCTATTGGCGATGAGTCGAAATTAATGGCTGGCCGATTTGTCGGCATCCATTTTGCTCCCGCAACTACCTTCTTCGTTTTTCATCATGGCACCGCAGCTATGTTCGCCGGCTTTTTTGTCGCCACCCATCATGGCACCGCAACTGCCTTCTTCGGCTTTTTTAGACTTGTCGGTGCCGTGATCCATGCCGCCCATGCTGCCCATGCTCATCATGCCGCCGCCGGTCATCATGCCCATGCCGCAAGCGCCTTCTTTACCCTTCATCATCGCGCCGCAAGCGCTTTCCATGCCTTTTTTCATTTTGCCACCGCTCATCATGCCGCCGCACATGCCTTCGCCGCATGAGCCTTCGGTTTTTTTCGCTTCAGCTTTTTTGGTCTCACTTTTTTTGATGCCATTGCCGTCCATTGCATTAGAGCCACACGCGCCCTGACTGATTTTGCCGTTTGAATGCTCTGCATGCGACGTCGCAACTTGCATATAGCCGCTAGACAACTCGGAAACGGCGAATGGGTTGGCATCGGCCTGCGCGTTGACAGCCATGCCGGACAAAAGCGCACCGCCCATCGCAGCGGCCAGCGGAGATTTATTAAATTTTTTCATGCGTTTATCCTCTCGTTTAATTTTTATTTATGGTGCTCCGGCACATTACTACCGGGGCTTACGACTGATGCGTAATCCTTATGGCTCTACTCTGATTATTGCATATTCAGTCTAAATTCTTTGCCTTAAATTCACAGACATCGGCGATGCAGCAAGCGCCGCAACGCGGCTTCCTGGCCACACAAATATATCGGCCGTGTAGAATCAGCAGATGGTGCGCGTCTTTCTTGTATTGCTTGGGCACGGTTTTTTCCAATTTGCGCTCCACTTCCAGGACATTTTTGCCCGGCGCCAGGCCGATGCGATTGGCGACCCGGAAAATATGCGTATCTACGGCGATGGTCGGCTCCCCAAAGGCGGTGTTTAAAATCACATTCGCCGTTTTGCGGCCCACCCCGGCCAGCGCCTCCAGTGCTTCCCGCTGACGCGGCACTTCTCCGCCATGCTGTTCCAGTAGAGTCTGACAAAGTTTTATGACATTTGCCGCCTTGCTGTTGAATAAGCCGATGGTTTTGATGTGCTCCTTCAAACCGTCTTCACCCAAAGCCAGGATCGCTTGCGGTGTATTCGCCACGGGAAACAACTTGGCAGTCGCCTTGTTGACGCCCTTATCGGTCGCTTGCGCTGACAACACCACCGCCACCAGTAATTCGAACGGGGTAGTGAAATTCAGTTCGGTGGTCGGATTCGGCGTGGCTTCGGCCAAGCGCTGGAATATCTGTAGGCGTTTTTCGTTATTCATGCTCAAAAAGGGATACAAAGCCAAGCTTTCCAGGATTCTCCCGGCTTGCAAGGCAAATATTGGTGGCGTCGTTACTTGTTCACTAAAGGAACTAAGTAACGAGTCAACTAAATTGTCGCATTTATGTGGAACCAAACTCGCGCGCATCAAGTCACTAGCTAGCACTCAGAATGGGTGCGGAAAACCACAACAATTCAATTCGGGGGAATTATGAAAACATTTACTGCCATTACCATTAGTGCATTACTGCTCTCGAGTGCCGGTGTATTCGCCGAAGAACATGCTACCGAAGCCTTGAAGCATGCCGAACAGGCTGTCACCCACGGCAAAGCCGGCCATAGCCCCGTCTTGGTGGAGCATGCCGAAGCGGCCTTAACCCATGCCAAGAAAGGTGCTGAAGTCGCCAAGGGCGAATCTAAAACGCATCTCGATGCCGGGGTAAAATCCCTGGAAAGCGCAATTGAACACGGCAAAATGGGCCATGCCGATGTCGCTACAAAAGCCGCCGAAGAAGCCGTTGACCATATCAAGGCCGGCAACAAGTAGCCTCTTAACCGCTAATCAATAGATCCATTTGCGATCGAATAGGTAGAGACGCAAAATTCAGCGTCTCTACCTAGTTCACTAAACTGAAACCGCACCGGCGATATGCCGATGCGCCTGATAATCCAGTAGTTCAAAGTCGGCAAATTCATACGAGAATAGCGATTCCGGCCGGCGTTTTAATTCCAGCCGCGGCGGTGTCAAGGGTTGCCGGCTAAGTTGCAATGCAACTTGCTCAAAATGGTTGCGATAGATATGCACGTCACCGAACGACATGATTAACTCACCGACTTCTAAGTCGCATTGCTGTGCCAGCATATGCGTTAACAAGGCCACACTGGCTTGATTGTAAGGCACCCCTAAAAAGCAATCGGCGCTGCGCTGCGTCATCATGCAGGACAATTTGCCGTTAGCGACATAGAACTGATACAACACATGGCACGGTGGCAGGGCCATTCGCCCGGCTGCGGCATTCTCGCGCGGACCAACGGTTTCATCCGGCAAAAATGCCACATTCCAGCCGCTGACGATGTGTCGGCGCGAATCCGGTTTATTTTTTAAACCGTCCAACAAAATCTGCATCTGATCGTAACTCTCGCCATTCGGCCCCAGCCATTTACGCCATTGCGCACCATATACAGGCCCCAGCTCGCCGTCTGGCGTGGCCCACTCATCCCAAATCGTTACGCCGTGATCGTTTAAATATTGGATATTGGTATCGCCGCGTAAAAACCACAACAATTCATACGCAATGGATTTGAAATGTAGCTTCTTGGTCGTCAGCAGAGGAAATCCGTCCGCTAGGTTGTATCGCATCTGCCGGCCAAACAATGAGCGAGTACCGGTGCCGGTGCGGTCACTTTTGTCGATGCCGTTACTCATGATGTCGGCGAGAAGATCCAGGTAGGGTTGCATAGCGCTCTGAGGTCGAAAATTGGCGGGCAGTATAACTTGCCGGCTTGATGAATACGACTGTCATGGCGCTGTTTCATGAGTCGTGATGGAGGCAGCCGAGAGCTTTAGAGGTGCGACAAAATGGCTGGCCGATCACCATGAGAAGAGCTGCGCGGCTACCACCCAGCTACACGGTTTTGTAAATGCCAGATAAGCTCGCGGCGCTGTATGCCTTTAGCCGTCTGCGTGTGCAGTTTGAGATAAGGGGCTTTATCGCCCAAGGATTTCGGGAAAAAGCAGTTGGTATTTCGCTCAAGTGCTTTCGCGGCGAACATGGCTGCATCTGCGTTTTAAGCGGCTGGATATTGCTGAAAAGACTGATACACTTCGCCGTCGAGCTCACTTCCGGAAATTAATGGCCGGCAAAAACCACCGATTTTTTGCGCGATGCCAGGCTGGCACTGGGCAACAGAAAAAATTTATTTACACTGATCGCGAGCTGAGTAATAGTTTTACTTCGGCGTTTAATCAACAGGAATCCAATGAAAAATCTGTTCTTCGTTTTTGCCCTGTGCCTGTCCGCGGATAGTTGGGCTGGGGTATTTAAATGCACTGATGCCAGCGGCCACACCAATTATCAATCTTCACCCTGCACGGTGGAGCACAAAGCGGTGCAAATGAATACCAAAACCGGCAGCAGTGTTGATTTAAATGCGCTGGAAAGGCAGCAAGCCGCAGAAGCCGAATTGAAAAAACAGCAGTCTGCGCAGGAACAAGCCGAGCACCAGGCCAAACTCGACGCCATCGCCAAAAATAAACAAGATGCCCGAATTCAGAGTGAAATGACACAGACTCTGATCAAGCAAAACCCCATGCAATTTTCCGCATTCGCCATTCCACCTTACGACCCGGAAAAACTACCCGCGCAAGTCAAACCCTTCGAAACGCGCCTGCCGGATGTCGAAAAATTCCGCAGGCTGGCCGCACAAAAAGCTTTAGCCAGCGGCGAGTGTCAACGCATCGAAACCGATGAACTCACTGGGAAGAGCAAACCGGACCAGCTAAATTTTCTGATAAATTGCAGCAGCGGCAAAACCTTTTTGTTCAACGAGGCTGATCTCGTTCAACCATGATGGTCGGCAAAACGCTGTTTATCACCGGCTGCTCTTCCGGCATCGGTTATCACACCGCTCTGTTTTTGAAACAGCGCGGCCATCGGGTGATTTGCTCCGCGCGTAAGCCTGAGGATGTAGAGCGTTTGCGTGGTGACGGCTTCGAATGTCTGCAACTTGATTTGGCGGATTCGCCGAGCATTCAACGCGCGGTCAACGAATTAATCGCGCTGACCGACGGCAAGATCGATGCACTGTTCAACAACGGTGCCTTCGGCCAGCCCGGCGCCGTGGAAGATTTGAGCAGGGATGTGCTGCGCCACCAATTCGAAACCAATCTGTTCGGCACCCACGAATTGACCAATCTGCTATTACCGCTGATGCGCAAACAAGGCCATGGCCGGGTGATCTATAACAGCTCGGTACTGGGGTTCGTGGCGATGAAGTTTCGCGGCGCCTATAACGCCAGCAAATTTGCACTGGAAGGCTTGGCGGACACCTTGCGCCTGGAATTGCGTGGTACCGGCATTCATATTGTGTTGATCGAACCGGGACCGATAGCAAGCCGTTTCCGGGAAAATGCCTTTGCTTTGTATCAAAAGCATATCGATGCCGAGCATAGTTTTCACAAAGAAACTTATAAAGCGATGGAAGCAAGGCTACAAAAACCCGGCCCGGCGGCACCTTTCACGTTACCGGCTAGTGCAGTCGCTGAAAAAGTGGCGCATGCATTGGAGTCGAATCGGCCGAAAATTCGCTACCGGGTGACGGTACCCACGCATTTGTTTGCCTGGCTGAAACGGCTGCTGCCCAGCGCATGGCTGGACAAGCTGCTAGTCAGCGTCGAATAAGGCCGCAGCGGCATTTTTTCGCCACCGAAAAAACCATAAAAACCGCTATAAACAGGCTAGCAAACAGAATGAACTGTGCTATTATCCCGGCCCAACATGTAGTGGTTAAAGCGGTTGGGTTAGCAGCTATATGTTCTTATAAAAATAACTGTGAGGTTCAATACATGAAAATTTTAAAAAGTGCTGTTATCGCGTTCTCTTTAGCTGCTGCCATGGGTTCTTTTTCAACAGCTGCCGTTGCTGAATCTGATCCAGGTAGAACTGCTTACAAACCTACCGATGTAATCAATGAAGTTGTAGCGCGTATTACAGCTGCCGAGGCAGCAATCAACAATGGTGCTGAAGATGCTGCCGTTGTCGATTTGATCCAAAAAGCGGCTGGTTTTATCAAAGAACTCAACGCAAACGACAAGGTTGCCAGATATGCCGATAAAGCTAGAGGCCATTTGAAAGCAGCCATTACTGCCGCTAAAGCCGCTAACTTGCAAGAAGCCAAACAACATTTAGCTGCCGGCAAAGAAGGCGTTGAAGCTTTGAAAAAAATGCTTTAATTCTGTCCCGGGGTGTCTTTCGGGGCACCCCGTATTTTTTCATTCCTCCCCGTTCATTGCCATCTCCGGCAATAGCTACAAATAATACTGATGCTTCTCTAGCTGGGTTTCCAACCAAGCTAATAACGCCCTAGCATTTTCAAATTTTGTCCCAGCTAAATTGAGCATGGTCGCGTGGTTTAATGCTTGCCAACGATTCACCAGTGTGTGCAATTTAGCGGCGTTGGTCGCCGTGAAATGAAACTGTTCAAGCAGCTGTTTGTATAACGCACTTTCCGATGTTGGCAGCGATCCTCTGAGTGTAGTCAGCACGGCGATCATACCTTCGACGTCAGCAATACGCGCCTGCACCCAAGCCATCACCAACTCCTCATTGATTTTCTCCAGTGCCGATTCGGCATTATCCGAAACCACTTTTAAACAGTGAATCAACTCGCTGGAACTGAATTTAACGGCTATTTCGTAAAACGCCGCAGCCTCCATATCGCGCAGATTCTCGTCGTTGTACTCGACATCGGCTCGGGATAAAGTAATTAGCGGCAGGGTGGGGCAAGGGGCATCGAAAGCCAGTTGCGGATAAAAACGGCGTTGGGTTTCGGCGTCGGTGATTTTATCGGCCAAAAAGCAACTGCCTAGCGCCTGGTGGCGATGTCCGGCGATGCCGAAATTGAGCAGGATAGGTTGGGTTGCCTCGGGAAAATGCGCCAGCGTATAAGCCACCGCGCCAGCCATGGCGATTTTGCCTACACCGCTAATCACCAAAACGATGTCGGCGTTTTTGTAAATCGCAAAGGGCTGCTTTTGTGGTAGTTTTTTTAGTCGCCATGCCTGAATTAACGGTTTGGCCTCACAGGGCAATGCGACAAAGATAAAAGTTGATGGTGCAAAGTCAATCACAGTTTTTAAGAAAAATTCCCTTATATTTTAATCAATTGTTGAATATTCATGATAATTCACATAAATTTAAGATTCGTCAATTTTCAAAGGGAGACGTGCCGTGATTGAAATGAATTCCGTAGCTAACAACACCAGTTCAAATAACTTACACCTGGTGACAGCATTGCAGGAGGAGCGCTCTGCCGTCTGGGCTTTGTATTGTCAACTCGCCGAAATGAAGCCATTCTCCAGCGAGAACGCAATCAGGCCAATGTTGTCTGAGTTTTCGCAACTGCTGATAGATTACATATCCTTTGGTCACTTCAGCATCTACGAGCATCTAATTGCTGAGAAGCAGCATCAAAGTTCAGCGTTGTCTCACGCGGAAAAGATATATCCGGCATTCTCCAGCATTACCGCGTCGGCCGTTACTTTCAGCGACACTTACGACGATGGCAGGCGTAAATTTAATACCGCGAATTTGGCTCAGGATTTATCCATGCTTGGCGAACGGCTGGCGGAACGCATGGAGCTGGAAGACCGGCTGTGCTCCATGCTGCTGCATTGATGCGCAGATATTGCCCCTGAAAAGCTCCGATAGCCTATTTGCTTTCAGCTGCCGAAACGCCTGAAACAGGCCCAGCTGCGCCTTTAATAAACAAATCCTTCAAACGACTGAAGGCCGCCTGCAGGGTTTTGTCCATCACCACCTGATTGCCTATCGAAACAATTACCCGCGCCAGCTCAGGCATCTTGGTTTTGGTCGCCAGCATATAAATAGGCTGTACATATAAAATCGAATTACCCATCGTCAGTATCACCATCCGGCCTTTTTTAACTTCCGAGCCTTGTTGATTCCATAGGGTAAACTGCGAGGCGATTTCCGGGTTTTGATCGATCAGCGCATTGACTTGCGACGGTCCGTTAACCTGTACAGCCTTCGGGAATTTGAAAATAGTGATACCCGGCTTGTAAGTGTGGTCGCAGCTTTTATCGTCAACTGTACCGGCAATGCCAACCATACTTAAATTATCTCTGTGTATCGGGGTCATCGGATTAATCATCACAAACTCCTCCAAATCGTTACAACGATCAAAGTCCATCGTAATGAAATACGGTAATACCGGCTGACCATCCACGGAAGCGAACTGCCAGGTTTCCGCCTGCTCATAAAACAACTCCGGGCTGTTTTGATGATATTTAGCGTAAATTTTCATTTGCATATAGTACAAATCACGCGGATAACGCAGATGCTGCATTAGCTCGTCGGGCATTTCCCGCAAACTTTTGAAAACGCCGGGATACGCGCGGTTGTAAGCGTTGATGATCGGATCTTTTGGGTCGGAAATATAGTAATCGACGCTGCCGTCATAGGCATCGACCACAATTTTGACCGAATTACGGATGTAATTGAACTTGTGCTGGCCGTCCAGATAATCGTCAGCTGCCGGTTTGGAGACAGGGTAATAATTGGATAAGGTATAGGCGTCCTGTATCCAATAGAAGCGATCCTTGTCAACAACCAAATACGGATCTTTATCCAGGTGTAAAAACGGTGTCAGCGCGGTGATTCGCTCGTCGATATTACGACGCAACAATAACTTGCTTTGCGCGGATATGTTTGGCGAGAAGAATATTTTTTCGTCTTTCAGGTAAAACGCGAACAACATTTTTCTGAACAGCGACGGGATCGGTATGCCGGAGATACCCTGATAATCCAGCGATTCGCCTGGCGCAGAGCCGGAAATGTCGGTCACAGCCAAGTTGTTCGGTACTATCGCGTAGCGATATTTTTCCTGACCGTAATAAATGTCGGGGTACTTCACGGAAAACCCAACATCCGAAGTCATGTTCAAATCGCGCAAGTACCAAACGATAGGAATGCCGGCATCCTGAGCGGCCGGCGAGATGACCGCGCCGTAGCCATGGGTATAGCGCAAATGGGTGTTTTCCCAGTTTTGCGCCTCCTTGGGTAATTTATCGATATTGACTTCACGGGCTGCCAGATTGACCTGTTGATGATGTCCGTTAATAAAATAACGGTCTTCATCGACAGTCGGAAAGCCATAATAAGGCCGAATGCCTTGTAACTGCATATAGCTGTCAATCAGAAATTCGCGATCCCATACCGGAATATTTTCGAAATGTTTTTTGGTTGACCAAGCTTCTATATCTTTGGTGGCGTCCAGATTGACCTGGAAATCGACGGTTTTAATATTGTTTAAATCGAATGCCGCCATGGTGGCATCAATGTTATGCCGAATCGAATCACCTTCGGTGCGGGTAAAATTAGGTTTGACGATAAATTTTTCAATCAACTCAGGTAGGGTGTGAGAGCCTTGCAGGCCCCAAACGGCTAAAAACCCCAATGAGGCAACGATAATCGGCGTTTTACTGCGATGCCTCTCCGACAGCGCGTAAAAAACTAACGATATGGCAATGGCCAAAAAGAACAAGACCTCAAGCCAAATCATTGGCAACTTGTAACGCAATTCGACAAAGCCGGGGCCAAAAAACACCGGTTCGTTACCCCCGGAATATAACAAGGCGAAGCGTTCCAGTAAAAATCCCCAGATCACAAACAGCACTACGAATGCAAACAGCACCGTCAAATGGATCTTCGCACCCAGTGGAAATTCCTTGCTTTGATTGGGGACAAATTCATGCTCCATCCAATACAGCACGCCGGTCGCCAAAAACACAATAACCGCTGTGGTTAACAACTCCTTCTGAATCAGCATGTAAATCGGATAGGAAAACATGTAGAAGCTGACGTCGTTACCATATACCGGATCGACGATGCCAGATGCGCTGCCGAAGAAAAACAGCAGCGCCTGCTCCCATTGCAAATAGAACGGCACAGCAATAACTACGGCGAGTAGCAGTGAAATGGGAGTATAGATACGAGCCGAACCACTCATGAACACATCGGCAAAGCGTTGAAAACGCCGACGCTTGGAATCATCCATCAATATTTCATCGGGCGGGTTCAGGCCCAGGTAGCGAGAGGCAATCCAGAAGTGAAACAGAAAAACAGCAAAGAAAAATGCAGTAACCGCACCGGAAAAAATAAATCGATAGAGTAATTTCAACCAAAAGTAAGCTTCGAATTCCAGCGAACGGAACCACCATAGATCCACGAAAAAATCGAGAAACACGAAGTAGAACGCGACATATAGCACAATAGCAGTCGCCAGGGTTGCTAAAGTGATCGCCGGCAACAGTTTCCAGTTACGCATAATTTCCTCTTTACTTAGATATCCGAGCGCCTACTTGCGGAACACGTCGCCAAACTTTGGTCGGCAATGTCCCCTTAACATCAATGGCTGAGCATTCTAACACCCAAATCCGGATTGTGATTGTCCGGTTGTTGGCTGGGTTGCCGAGTTGTTTGCCGTGGGGAAAATGGCAAGATCAATCCGATACTAAATAGCTGATGGTCCCGGTCAAATGACAGGAAGGGGAGACGTGCCAACTGAGATCAACGGCAGTAGGGCGCAAATTTTGCCGGATTTGAGATGGCGCAGGATGGTGAACAATTTGCTCAGATCATAACAATACAAGCTTTCTTTGTATCACCGTCACAACTCAGGACACGATGCGGAGTTACACGCGAGCCTGTAACAAAACGCCGCTGCCGAGGCTTTAGCTCGACAGCGGCGTTGGTCTGACGCAGAGCAGTTGGCGCTTACTTTTTGAACATCGCCATGATCCGCTGGCGATTGGCAAAGCCGACATAACTCAAGCCGCCTAGTATCAAGCCATACAGCAATTGCCCAATAAAAGACGGCTGATTTCCGGCTGCTTCCGCTTTCGCAGCGGCGTCGCCCGTATTCAGCGGGGGAGGCGGTGGCGGCACAAAAGCCACTTGCTTTTTATTGCTGATATCCGGCAAGCCTAAGCTTTTCCAGGCATCGTAATCCTGCCAGGCAGGATATTTACCCTGCCAGAATTCTCTGGTGAAGTAAGGCGCTAGGCTCATGCCATGGACTTTGGGGATGCCTTTCTCATCGGAAAAACCTTTGTACACCACCAAACTGATGTCTCCGCCCTCGCCGATACCATTAGTAGTGAAGGATTTCTCGACGTGGTCGTGAAACATCCAGACGCCTTGACCAAAACTGTTCAAGCCATCGTCAACACCGCTTAATTCCAGATCGATACGCTGGGCGGGTACCATGCCATGTACGTCGCGTTTGATATAGGAGTTCGGGCCGTTATCGACACCATCGTAATGCGTCACCATAGGCTTGTGGCCATGAATATGCATCGCAAATGCTTCTTCATGACCGTTCAATATCCGCAGCTTCACCTTTTTATTTTCTTCCATCAGGATCAGTGATTCCCGCAATGTATAAGGGAATGAACGACCATTCAGCATGAAATAATCGGGGCTAGCATCAGTAATGTCATATTCCTGATTCATGCGCCGGGCAATAATCCGCGGATCATTGGCGGAACGCACCATTTCATGCAATTCCTTATCAACCGATTGATAGTGCAGATCGTACTCGGCCGCATATTTTTCTTTGATCGCTACCGATGGATGGCGAACCTGTCCATTGCCGACGTTGAAAACCTGTACCCAGTTGTTGGGGCGATTTTCCTCGACCACAAACATGCCTTGCAAACCCATCGGAATGTGGGTGTGTGGCTGTACGTGGCAGTGGTAATACATAGTGCCGGGTTGGCGCGGTTTGATCACATACGTTTTGCTCTGGCCAGGCAAAACATCCATCTGGCCGGTTTGGCCGACGCCATCGTTGCCTTCGCCGCTATGATCCATGTAAGGATGATCCACGCCATGCAAGTGGATTGAGTGCGGAAAGTAATGGCTATTTTCCAGCACCAACCACACAATATCGCCTTGTTCGACCCGGATAGTTGGCGATGGCGCGCGCAGTAAAGGATTGGCCACTGGCTCGTACAAGCTCAAGGTAGACATATCCCGGGTTTTCGGCGCGTAGACCCAGAAAGTCGGTTGAATACCTGGGGCAATGTCAAAGGTGGTGGTGGGGTCTTTCATGTCCGGAGAATGGCCGTTCAATTCGGCAATTTCCAGCTTGATAATATAGTGGTCGGGGTCGCCGTCGCCGTCCATATCTTCGCCGAGCGTAATGGCATCGGCAGCGAGCTGAGTCTCCATTAAGGTAGACATTGAAATATTATTGGTGCCTTTAACAAAAGCAGCGATTTCAGCAGGATTATCGGGGTTACACATCCGTGATTCTTGTATTTCGACTCCGTCGATCACTTGCGCATCACGCCACTTGGCATCGGTAAATTCGGAACAAACTTCCTCTGCCGCACCCATCTTGACGCTATTGGTCGCCGGTAGTTTGTCTACCGCCGCCATAGCCCATTGCGACGCCGGAAGCAGCATGGCGCCACACAGAATGGGGATAACCTTTTTATGCATACAAAACCTCATAAAACAGACGAATTGACGGAAGCCTTAATAAGGTTTCCGAATATCAGAAAAGCCAGATACTGTAACCAGAACCCATGGGTAAAGTACAGTAAATATTTAATGAACTCGCGACAATCCTGACCGTTATTACTTAGCTGCCAAACGATGTAATTCTGGAAGGCGGCTAATGCCTTATAATTCCATGACGAGCGATTATTGCCAGTCAATCCGCGTCATTTTTGCAACAGACCCCTCAGTCAGATTATGCCCAGCATCAGAGTAACGCTTTGTTTGATTTTCATTTTTTTAGTTCACGGCAGTTTTGCCTGGTTGAACAATCAGCCGCAAGACGCTGGCACGGACGTGCCCTCCGGCAAGTTGATGAGCCTGTCCTTTGCGCCGTTTCGGGAGGGCTTTAGTCCGCTGGAAGAAAAATTCCCGTTGCCGGAACATATCGATGAAGACTTGCGTCTGCTGGCCGACAAAACGGAAAGCATCCGCACTTACTCCAGCCTTGGCGGCCAGCAACCCACTCCGGCGTTAGCTCGCAAACACGGATTGAAGATGATCCAGGGCGCCTGGCTGGGTTACGGTTACAAAGACAACAGTAATGAAGTTAATGCGTTGATCAAATCGGCCAATGAAAACCCCGACGTGGTGAAACGAGTGATTGTCGGCAACGAAGTGCTATTGCGCGGCGACATGGATGTCGACAGGCTAATCGGCTATATCCGCGAGGTGAAGAAAGCGGTCAAGCAACCCGTGTCTTATGCCGACGTGTGGTCGATGTATATGAAGTACCCCAAACTGATCAACGAAGTGGACTTCATCACCATTCACATCCTGCCTTATTGGGAGGATGAACCCATTTCGGTGGAGAATGCCTCGCAGCATCTGGAAAAAATTGTCAAACAGGTGGAAGACGAAGCCCGTGGCATCGCGCCCGGCAAACCTATATTGATAGGTGAATCCGGTTGGCCCAGCGCCGGCAGACAGCGCGGCATGGCCATTCCTGGTGTCGTCAACGAAGCCAAATTCATTCGCGGCATGATCCAGGTCGCCAATCGCCACGGCTTTGATTACAACATCGTCGAAGCCTTTAACCAACCTTGGAAAAGTGAACTGGAAGGCGTGGTGGGGGCCAATTGGGGCTTGTTCTCGGCGGATCGCGAACCGGTATTTCCGTTGACCGGCCCGGTCAACGAAGCACCCAATTGGCCGGTCCGCTTTGCCGTCGCCACGCTGATCTGGCTGTTGGCAATCGCGAGGTATTCCAAAAAGCTGGAGCAAGCCTCGCTGATCCGCATGTTGGCGTTTTTCACCCTGGCGCAAGTCTTCAGCGTTTGCCTGGTGACATTGGCCGATTTTCTCTGGTACACCAGTTACAGCACTTGGCAAAGGCTTTATACCGTAGCCCTGGTGATCGCGAATACGATTCTCGGCGCGCTGTTGCTTGAGCGTGGTAGCGATATTTTGGTCGATAAACCAGGCAGCATTAAGTTGGCCAATAGCTTGAGAGCCGGTTATCTAATCTTTATATTGCTGGCGCTTTATAAAACCTACGGACTAGCCATGAATGGGCGCTATTTGAGCTTTCCGATCGAGCAGTTTGCCATTCCGGCTTTTGGGGTGTTCGGTTTGATTGCTTGCCTATGGCTAAAGGAGCGTAAATTCAATGGCCGAGTTTTGGCGTTTGACAGTCTAATTGGCGGGAACTTGCAAAGCCGCCGTGATCGGTTCTTGGCTTATTTACTGAGTTTTGGCGCTATCGCGCTAATACTGGGAGAGATCAAAGCCTTTATGGATGGCCGGGATTTCATTCAAGCTCACCCAGGCTTTTCAGAAGGCCTGCCATTTGCGCTGAGCTACACCTTGTATAACCAACAGTTGCTTGGCTGGCTGGCTTGTTTGCTTACGCTGTCCTTGCCGTTCTGGACTCAGCATCGCAGCAAACAGGACGCTTAAGTTTTACGTTAACGGGTATGACGCCGTAATACCTGTTTTTCAACCCGAAAAGTCGTTGTTATATTGAGTGACAGTTTGCCGCGCGTCAATTTGTCACATTTTCAAAACGCGCTTCCAGCATTAAACTGTATGCAACTCTTATGTATGCGCTCCCTCTCCTAAAGGGTAAAGAGTTTTAATATCCTTCCTCAATGCGGCCCTTGGGCCGCATCTTTTTTCTGGATGAGGTTGCTGTCTATGGAACGAAACTACTATTCAACTACGTCAACTTTCGTGCACCCTAACGAACTCAATTGGCGCACAGCTTTTCATGAAGCCGGTCATGCCGCGGCTATCCATCTTGGCAATCGCCAAAAACAATTACCTCCGGTATTTTTTGAAATACATGTCAAACGGCCCGTTAATGCTTACGACGATTTTTTTGCGAAAGTGGTAGACGGCAACTTAATCCAAAACTTGCCGATTGCTGTTGTGGAAAGCTTTAACGACTTATCCGACGATAGTCAGCAGCACGCCTGTCAACGCGCTTACGAAGCGGATGTTGTCAACTTATTGGTTGGACCTTTGGCGGAAGCCAAATACGTGTCCATTCGTGATGACGAAGTTTTTAATATCAATCTAATAAGTTTCAATGCCTTACATAACTACGGCGGCTGCAGCGATCTGGAAAAGGCGCTCAGTTACCTGGATCACTTCATCGCGTCAAAAAGTCAGCGGGAAGAGAAAATGCAGGAATTGTTGCTTCAGGCTTTTCGCTTTATCGACAATCGCCGCCACTGGAAATGTATCCTTAATTTAGCCCACTATATCCTGGACAGTCAGCAGGAAATCATCTCCTGCGATGAGGCAATCGGCATATTCGACCGTTGCCTAACAGCCAATACACCGTTCAGATCGGTTAGCTATCCATTTTTATTTGGCTGAGAGTAAGCGAACAGATTGCTCAGTTGTGGGGAGCGCGTTTTGTAGAGGCGATGCTAAAAAACTAACTTTTTGCGCTAGATAGCCAGTGTTCTAAAAGAGCCGCCAAAAAAGTGGGGACTCGTAAAGATTATCGTTCGAACACCGTACAGCGATTGCGCCCACCTTGTTTGGACTGGTAGAGCGCCTGATCGGCCCGCACGAACACATCGTCATGCATGTCACCGTCTATAAACTCACTGATACCGCAGCTCAGGGTTAGATTGATATTTTCGCCGTTAGAATTAAATCCGCAGCTTTTAATCATCTTGCGGGTGTTTTCCGCCATTTCCAGCGCCTGAAGCGCACTAGTGTTGGGCATCAGCATGACAAACTCCTCGCCGCCGTAACGGGCGACGAAGTCCGTTTCCCGGCAGTTGTTCAACAATAGCTGAGCCACCAAAGCCAGGGTTTTATCGCCGGACTTGTGGCCGTAGGTGTCATTGATTTGCTTGAAAAAATCTATATCCCAAATGATCAGCGCTAGCGGAGCCTTATAACGCTTCCAACGTTTCAATTCCATTTCCGCACGATTGTTATACGCCAGACGATTCGGCAATCCGGTCAAGGAATCGCTTAGGGCTTTGTCGTGCTCTATTTTAAGTTTAACGCGCAGGGTCTCGGTCTCAGTTTCCAGCTCCTGTAATTTTTGCGTCATTGACTCAATTTTTTCTTGCGCATCCCGCTGCCTTTCATCTTCTATTTGTTTATGCTCAAGTAACCGCTCCAGCAAGCGATCAAGATGCTCGGCTGTCTGGTTCTTCAGCAAATCGAGTTCTTCAGCCGCCTGTGTCGAGTCTTTTAGATTACCGACTTGCCTGTGAATTTCGGTGTTCATAATCTCGCGATCATCAATCAATGCGCGATTAGCTTGTCCAGCGGTTTCTACGTCTTGTCCGAGCTCGTCCAGCCTCTCGCTTAAATCACCGAGAAATACATCGATACCTTTCTGCTCGGAGGCGCTGTAATCCTTGATGTTCAGCAGCAATGTAATCGCTGAGTCGATGACTTTCTTATACGAATCCTCGCTGAGATTAGCTCTGACCCGTTGCTTTAATAGCGACGTCTGCTGCTGAAAACGTAAAGGCACCTCAGTTTCGCCAAGCAGTTCATCCAAACGCTCCAGCAAATAGTTGTGTTGTGACTCAGTAGCATCGTCTTCCCCGACGCTCACATTCTGCTTGGCTTGCTTGGAAATGTGTAACAAAGTTTTAGAAACCGCTTGCAACTCAGGCAGTAGTTCCTGCGCATTCGCGCCGCTGCGCAATTTTGCACCTATTGCCAGAAGATGGGGCTCCAACAACTTGTGGCTGCCTTGGCAAAAAATCAGCAGCTGAATAACGAGCTTGTATAAAAACTTTTCGTTATCGAGCGGTGCGGAATAAGGGTTAGCAGTTGCCATGAATCAGACTTGGTTACACGACAACGCAGCGGTTACGGCCGGTTTGTTTGGCGCGGTACAAACCTGAGTCGGCTCGATTGAAAATCGATTCGTTAGTGTCGCCATCGATAAATTGGCTCATTCCGCAGGATAAGGTGATCGACACTTTGTTGCCATTGGCATTGAAGCTACTGTTTTCCAGGGTTTTTCGAAGCTTTTCCGCGATCACCAAGGCGGATTTGGCATCAGCGCCGGGTAATATCATCACAAACTCCTCGCCGCCGAAACGCGCCACGAAATCGGTTTCCCGGCAGTGTTTGAGTAATAATTCGGCTATCACAATCAGGGCCTTATCCCCGCTTTTATGGCCGTAAGTGTCGTTGATGCTCTTAAACAGATCCACGTCCCAAACCATTAGCGTCATCGGCGATTTATGCCGTCGGCAACGCGCCATCTCATCCGCCAATCGATCTTCGAACGCCAACCGATTGGGTAGATTAGTCAACGGATCGCGGGTCGCGCGATGTTGGGCCAGATCCAGTTTCGAGCGCAACTCAGAGGATTCGGACTCCATTTCCCGCAGCCTTTGCGACAGGATCTGCATGTCCCGTTGGGTTTTATCGCGTTCCTGCTGTTCCTGGAGATTGTGTGCTTGGATCTGTTGCGTGATAGTGGTTAATCGACTGCTGACAATTTGCTTCAGCGGCTCAAGCTGCGTCGCGTTCTCGGACTTTTCGCGTAGCTCCATAATTTGCTCGGATACCGCTTGATCCAGCAGATTGCGCTTTTTAACCCTTATTTCGTTGGCGGCGTTAACACCGGTCGCTTTTACACCTAATTCGGTTAATTGCTCGGTCAATTTCGACAAAAATGCCGCCATCTCCTGCTGTTCGGATTCCAAATGTTTTTTTATCGCCAACAGCAATGCAACCGTATCGTCAAAAATAGGCCCTAAGGCTTGATCGGCATGCAGCCGGTTTTTGATCTTTTCGGCGTCTTCGGCAAAAACCAACGGAATTTCCGCATTGTCCAACAAACGAACCAGTTGAATATTGATGGCTTTAGCATCCGCTCCGGTTAGCTCCAAGGCCAAGTCCATGTTGGCAAGCGGCTTGTTGCCCTCTATAAGCTCCAACAGTGCCAGATAAAAGGCCTGATTGTTACTGAACAGGCGGTTTTCGTATTTTTCGCGAATCTCATCAAGCTGATCCGAGTGTTGGGGATATTGTTTGCCAAGAAACTCGAACAGCAATGAAGCGTCGATGAGGGTAGGCTCGGGCGATTCTTCCAGCATTATCAGCGCATTAGAAAAAGCCGATAGCTCTTTCTGCAATTGCTGACTTTGCAGGCCGCTTTTTAATAAATTGCGAATACGGTTTAAGTGAGGATCGAGTTGCCGGTTCAGGCCTTTAACGGCCAGCGCAAAACGGACGATAGTTTTGCACAACAACTCTTCGTTGGCTTTGTATTGTTTTTCAGTGTGTTCCTGGTCGTCCAACAGCTTGAGGTATTTTTCCTTCCACCTGTCCGGACCCTCATCCTTGTTTTTAAAAAAAACCATGAAACGTGCCCTAATTCTTAAATTCTTAGTCGCTTGATTATAGACTATCGTTGAATTTGTGAAGAATATCCTACAATCAGCATTCGCCCCTCACGTCCTTGTGCGGCAATTCGTTAGTGGGGCGTTTATTTTTTCTGGCTTTCTTGTGCGATCAATTGATTGACTACGGTCAACATGTTGGCTTGAGATTTGGCCGATTGAGCGGTGACTTTGTATTTGCCGTTGACAATCAGCGCAGGTACGCCACTGATACCGTAACGAGGGCCGGTAGATTCGGCTTGACGCAGCTTGGCATCGACCAAAAACGAGTTAAAAGCACTCCGAAAATCCTCGTCCTTAACGCCATGATCTGCAAAAAACTTAGCCAGTTCGTCTTCGCTGACTAATTTTTGCTTCTTGTTCTGAATCGCATCGAACAGATCGGCGTGGACTTTATCCAAAATGCCTAAAGCTTCGGCCGTAAAATAGGCCTTGGCATGCTTGCCCCACAGATCGCTGAATACCGCCGGCTGACGGATAAACTCAACATTGGCGGGTTTGGTTTTCAGCCATTCCACCATAGACGGCTCCAGGCTATAGCAATGCGGGCAGCCGTACCAAAAAAACTCGATCACTTCGATCTTATCCGGATTTTGTACCGGCTGTGCCGGCGTTATGGCTTCGTAACCGCCTTCTGCATTTACCAGCGAAGAAAAGCCCAACAGTCCCAACAATGCGATTATTTTTAACATCAACGTTCTCCGTAATAATGTATTCCCGATAAAAAACCATGTTTACACGCAGATGCGTAAACAATTTGACAAAAAATCGAACGTATTCGCCCAGTCAATGACTGGTCCGCACCTCGTCAGCCCTCACTCCGTAACATTCAAGCAAACGCAGTTCTGTAATCTAACCCAATCTGTTGCGGAGCTGACCTTGTCCAGTTTTCAAGGCAACGCTTCCGCGCCGGCCTTCAGGAAGAGAGCTTTCAGAACGAGGAAGGCAGGTTGCGACAAGAACGAGGAAGAGAATTTAATCCTTGTGAATCAAGGACTGGTCAAATCCGGCAGAGCAGCAACTCCGCCGGATAACGAAGGCTTATTTCATCGTGGAGATGTAATAAGCAACCGCTTTAATATCCTCGTCAGTCATTTTGGTGGCGATCATGTGCATCATGTTCTCCCGGTTGTTGCTGCGGGCACCGGTTTTGAAATCAGTCAGACTTTTAATCAGATAATCGGCGTGCTGCGAATGTAAGGACGGGAATGAGGCCGGTTTATTGCCTTCGGCATAAGGGCCGTGGCATGCCACGCACGCCGAGACTTCGCGGCTGATATTGCCGTTACGGTATAAGTCGCTACCTTGCGTAATTAAGGCATCCAGCGCGGCTTTTTCTTGCTCAGGGGTTTTTGCGGGCGCATCGTCGTCGTCATTCGCCGGCAGTTTGGGCGCCGGATTGGTGGAAATTTTGTTGCCGGCATAATAACTGGCAAGCTCTTGAATTGTTTGCTCGTCAAGGCCCGCCGCTAATGGCGCCATCATCGGGGCCAAGCGCGCGCCGCTCTTGAACGCTTGTAATTGCTTAACCAAATAAGTTTGATGCTGTCCCGCCAATTTCGGAAACGCCGGCATCGTGCTGTTACCGTCTTCGCCGTGGCAGCCCGCGCAACTGGCGGCTTTGGTTTTTCCGGCGCTGGCGCTGGCATTACCTTGCGCATTTACATGACCGGCGGCAGTTGCCAACAACAAAGAGATGGAAACAGTCAGCAATTTTTTTATCATTATGGGCCCCTGCTCAGGAAGGTTGATTCGATATAAAGCAAGCTGATGTCAGCCGCCGGACGTTATAATGCCCGGATTCTAACCGATTTATAAACACTAAGCGAGACTGTGATGAATCCCATCTACCACCAGGCCAAGTTCATCAACAGCGCCCCCAAACTGAAGGATGCGCCGCCCGACCAAGGCATGGAAATCGCTTTCGCCGGCCGCTCCAACGCCGGTAAATCCAGTGCAATCAATACGCTGGTGCAACAAAATGCCTTGGCCCGCGTCAGTAAAACCCCCGGTCGTACCCAATTGCTGAATTTTTTTGAAATTGATGCTCAACGCAAACTGGTCGATCTACCGGGTTACGGCTACGCGAAAGTGCCGGAAGCCATCAAAAAAGACTGGCGGCAGATGATGGAAAGCTACTTACACGACCGTCAAGCTTTGTGTGGTATCGTTCAAGTCATGGACATCCGCCACCCACTCACCGATTTCGATTGGCAAATGGTTGAATGGTGCGAACATCGCAAATTGCCCTTGCACATTCTGTTGACCAAATCCGACAAGCTGAAATTCGGCGCGGCCAAGACTACGTTATTGCAGGTGCAGCGGGATTTGAGTCAGGCGGATATTGTGGTGACTTTGCAATTGTTTTCCGCTTTGAACAAAGTCGGCATTGACGATGTGCACCAGGTTTTGGATGAGTGGTTTGGGTTCAGGAAGATGGTGGTGTCGGAGGAGTAGACTTCGCTGTTCTGACGAGAAACGCATCGGTAGATTTCCAACTTCAAACACAAGTTGAAACGGTCCAAAAAAACGCTAAGTATTTTACAACCCACCGCGAATGCAGTTATCGCCCGTTCTGTTTAATGACGAATCAGGGCCTTCAAGGTCGGACAAGAATATGCCCAGATAATTGCTGATTTCGTTGCTTAACGGGCTAATCGGCGCGGCGAGATTCTTAATCCGATCATAATCTGCCCTTAATTCTGTTTTAAGCCAGTCTCCCTAGAATTTGCTGCAACTGAATAATTTCCCAACAAGGAGTCATATATGTTCAGAGTGACAAAAATCATGTTGATCGGTTTGTTGTTTTCGTCAGCGGCTTTGGCCGATG
The DNA here is from genome assembly GCF_059331595.1 of Methylomonas sp. PHL2-19. Classification (NCBI taxonomy): domain Bacteria; kingdom Pseudomonadati; phylum Pseudomonadota; class Gammaproteobacteria; order Methylococcales; family Methylococcaceae; genus Methylomonas; species Methylomonas sp. PHL2-19. The sequence goes on along the minus strand of NZ_CP196839.1, from coordinate 215,684 downwards.
ACGATTGGGGCGAGCATCGCCATCATCGGCACCACCACCATCACGGTCACGGTTATGGGCGCGAGTATTACCCCGCTTACCCTGTGGAGCGGGTGTATGTGCCCGAGCGAGTAGTGGAATATGTGCCCATGCAACAGCGCTATTACGCGCCGCCGCCACCCCCGCCAGTTAGATATGGCGGTTACGACCAACGTTCTCCGCAAGGCTTGGTTGGCGGTTTGGTGGGTAGTGCGATGGGTTATGAAATGGGTCGCGGTGACCCATTGGCGGCCGGTATTGGTGCTGCCGCCGGTTCGTGGATTGGCAATGGGATGAATAGATAATGACGAAGCTAACAGTCTGTTCAGTTACTGTCGCTTGTCTGTTGGTATCGGCTTGCGCTTCGCAAACCGGCTGGACGCCAACCGTCGATGCTTACAATAACCCAAATTCTTACCGCTTGAATCAGGATATGCATGAGTGCCAGCAATTGGCATCGCAAGCGTCCGGGGGTACTGCGAAAGAAGCCGCAATAGGTGCCGGCGTTGGCGGCCTGATTGGCGCGGCCGGTGGCGCCGCTTTGGGCGCAGTCCTTGGCAGCCCTGGAAAAGGCGCGGCTATCGGTGCGGCTGCCGGCGGTATCGGCGGTGCATCCAAACAAGGTATTCAATCCGAAGACCGCTATAAAAACGCCTACAACAACTGCTTACGCCAACGCGGCCATCGGGTAGTTAACTGAGCAATCCGTCAGGATAAGCCGGCTCGGCAATCTCGTCTGAATTTTTCAACTCTATCCATTGAAGACTGCTTGTTTAAGCAGTCTTCCTCGCGGAGAAACAGTTATGTTTTTAAACACGGTATCGGGTTTTTCAAGCCGATTTAGCCTCAACGTGCGGCGATGGCATACAGTTATGCCGCTGATGTTTATTAGTCTACTTAGTGCCTGTTCCAGTGTGCCGACGCTGCAACGCACTGACGATCAAGCCATGCTGACCGGTACGACCAAGACTACTTACAGCAAATCTTATAAAGTCAAAGGTAAAATTTATTCCCCGCTGCACAGCGCGCTAGGGTACAAAGCACAGGGATTGGCTTCCTGGTATGGCGCAGAATCCGGTAATTTTACGGCCAATGGCGACCGCTTCGATCCGCGCGGCATGACGGCGGCGCATAAAACGCTGCCGATTCCCTCTAAAGTTCGGGTTACCAATCTGCGTAACGGCCGTTTTGTGGATGTGGTGATCAACGACAGGGGGCCATTCAAGGCTAATCGACTTATCGATCTGTCCCAGGGCGCGGCGGAACAGATCGGTATGCACGGATTAGCGGAAGTGACGGTGGAATATTTGGGAAGTTAGGCAGCTCAGTGCATATTGCTGCGCTTTGCACCGAAGCGACTTGCGCTACGGCGATTCTGTAAAGCGGTGGACTATATGTTTTTATGCCTTTCTTCCACCATCGCGTCGATATACTGCATCACCTCGGCGCTGGCGGCCTCTGCCAGTTGCATTTGCCGAATGATCTCATCCAGCATGCCTGGATCATCCACCCATTTGGATCGAGAGACTTCATAAGCCTTTTGCGTCGTCCTATGCACCTCGGCATGCGGCTGATTCAATTTGGCGTAAGCGCTGGTCGAGCGGAATTTTTCATAGCCCAGCCCTTCGTAATACCACTTTCCTAACCGGCAATTATGGTTGTCTACCATGATGGCTTGGTGATGCGGACACTCGCTGAAGGTTTCTATCGCCACATAGCCGTTTTGTTTGTAAACCACATGATCCAGTTTGGCCAGGACGCCGAAGGATTTGTCTTTTGCATAAGAAATGTAATCGACCGAAATTTTTGCCGACTGCGAGAGATTGGAAAACTGCTGGCGGAACGAGTTGACCTGAGCCAGTATCTCTTGCGACAGCGATGACGAACTTTCTGCCTCGATTTGCATTTGTTCGACTCGTTTATTAAACGACTTTAATGTTCTGGAGACTTCCAAAGCGGCGTTCTTGGTATGCTCGGAGAGATTTTTGACTTCGTCCGCGACTACCGCGAAGCCCCGTCCATGCTCGCCAGCGCGTGCCGCTTCTATGGAGGCGTTTAAGGCCAGCAGGTTGGTTTGATCGGCAATTCCGGTAATCATCGATAAGGATTCAGTAATTTTTTTGCTGTCGTTAATCAGCGCACCGATCACATCCGACACCGAATGTACATTGGCATTGATGTCGGACAGGGAGTTGCTGATGGTTTCCACTGCCGATAGGCTGGCGTTGGCGTTTTCACCCGTTTCCACAGCAATATTTTCTACTTTCTGCATTTGCTCGGTGATATTGAGCAAGTCGCTCTGATTGCCTTTCAGATTGTTGAGCAGATTGTTGGTGTTGAGCGCATGCAGACCGGCCGATAAACGCCGCTTTATCGTCAATTTGTCGTTTTCATCCATTAATTTGATGGCGTCGTTCATATTCTTCGCCGACTTTTTCAGTATGCCCGGAAAGCCGTCAACCAAGGCATAACGGTCATAATTGCCTTCGGCTGCGTGCTGGAAACAGGAGTTCATTTCTTTGAAGTAAGACTCCATGATGTCCAGGGTTTCATTGAGCTCCCAAGCGATCTTACCGACCTCGCCCATGCCTCGCGTTTTGGTGACGCGATGATAGAGTTGGCCTTGATTTGTGTGTCTCAGCACTTCTTCTATACGCTCTAATACCAGCAGGCATTGTTTGCCGGCGTGCCATGCATCCAGAGCTATCACCGGCAACGGCAGCAGCAAGCCAAGCATGAGCCAGGAAAAGCCATGCGTGATAAGCGTGTAGACGAATGCCGCAACAGTAAAAAATATAACGGCTGCCACCGCATAATTCAGCTTGGTTCTTAAAAACGGAATATTGGCATTTGAATTCATGGCTTACACTCCGTTGGGCTTGTAAAGGCTTAGCACCAGGCTGTTGTAATTTTTAGCGCCGGATTGCTGAACCACGTCAAATAGGTATTCCAGCGATTTATCCGGGGCATCTTTGACTGAATGGCGTTTCTCGATGGCCAACATTTCCTGATAAATCGGTATGATGACCCCCAGTGCGTTACGGGGCGGATTACGGCGCACCGAATAGTAACCCTGCAATTTACCGTCCTTGTCATAATCCGGCGTAATGTTGGCAAATACCCAATAAAATCCGCCATCCCGGCATAGATTTTTGGCAAACCCGAAAAACTCATCACCGGCTTTTAAGGTATTCCACATAAATCTAAACACGCCGCGCGGCATATCCGGGTGTCTGATGATGTTGTGTTGTATGCCCAGCAATTGGTGTTCCGGATAGCCGGCGATTTCCATAAAAATGCGATTAGCGTAAGTGATCCGCCCAGAGGTGTCGGTCTTGGAAACGATAAAATCATCGTCCGCGAGTTTTTTTTCGTTATTGTTAGGCGTGATAGTCGGCTTCATATTCCGTACCTTAATTTGGGGCTATTGGTGGTCAGTCCTGGCATATTTTGCGCGAAAACCGGATGAGCTCGATCATGGCCGCATCGGACATTGGTTCGATCCGGGATTCTCATAGCCGTGCATATTGTGGGGTATTCGCTCGCCACACAAGATTAGCTCAATTGAGCAAATTAATCAGAAGGCGCTTGATTGAAGTGGCTTCGAAGGGCTTGTCTAGTATGGCGGAGACTTCGGATTTTTCGATGGCCGCCAGGCGGCTTTCATTTTGCTCGCTGGTGACCATCAAAATAGGTACCGAGCCGCGCTCGGAATGGTTGCGAATGTGATCGACCAGTTGTAGGCCATCCATCTGCGGCATGTTGTAGTCGGTGACTACCAGATCGAAATACTGCTGATTGAACATTTGCAGCCCTTGTTTGCCGTCATGAGCGGTCACAATTTGCCCAACGCCAATATTTTCGAAAACCCGGGTCAAGTATTTCAACGAGAATTCGCTGTCGTCCACCAGCAGCACGCTTAGGTCCTCTATGTCCAGATGGGTGAGGTTAAGTTTTTCCGGGCGAACATACTCCAGCGTGGAATGCAGGGCGGTTTCCAGGGCCTGACGGGTAAACGGCTTGGGTAATATGGCGATGGCGCCGGCCTGGCGGATCGGTTCCAGATATTTGATATTGGTCTCGCTGGAAATCAGCAAAAAAGCCATTTCGTAGGATTCGTCGTGTTTGCGAAGCGAGGTTACCAACTCCACGCCGGTCATGTCGGGCAAATACATCGAGCTGATAATCAGATCGGGCCGGGAGTGCTGTAAACGCTCGAACAACTCCGCGCCGGTATTTAGGCAGGTAATGTCGTTGATATCGCAAGCATGTAAAAAATGGGAGATGATTTGCTGCTGAGTATGTGACGGTTCGACGAGAAAAACCTGAAGATTGGCAAGCTGATAGTCTGTCATGGATTAGTGGTTTTTCATGCAGTATAGGGTTAAGCCGATATGCGCTTGTTTGGCAAAATGCTTGGCTGCGGTGAAGTCCTCGCGCGTTAAGGGTAGTCCATGAATAGAATGGTCGCAATAAATGAGGCCCACGGTCTTTTTCTCCGCATAAACCGGGAAAACAAAGCACTCGTATTCGCCGATATGCTGGCGGATTTGCGGCGTGTAAAGCTCGCGATGTTGCTGGGGAAACAGCCAGACGCCTTCTTGCTGTTGCAAGGCGTGAAACAGTAAGTTCGCGGAGGGTTCGGAATTGTAAATGCGAATTTTTTGGTCAAGCCCGATTTTATGCCAGCCTAAGGAAAATTTTTCGTTTAGCGTCTGTTTATCCGGACTGAGCAGCATGAACAAAGTTCTGTCCATTTCCACGCCGCGATGTATGCCTTCCAGCACCATTTCAAACAGGCCGTTGAGATCGATTTGACCGCTGATATGGCTGCTGATGTCTTGCAAAATTTGAAATTGCAGCTGTTTCTTGTCGGCCTTTTCCTCTTCAGCGTCTTCGAATTTGGCGATGATGGCTTCGGTGCTGATGAATTTGGAGGCATCGTTGGCGCCAAATTGGCGGGCGATATGTACGGCTTCCGAGGTGTTTTTGTCGATCTTTGTTTTCAGGATTTCCGTTGGCAGGCCGGTGAATGCGGCGACTTTCTGCAGACAAGCCCGCATGGCGTCTGAGTCGCGGCCGGCTTTTAGAGCCAAGCAAATCTGATGCCCTAGTTGCACCATTTGCACCCGTTTTTCCGCGGAATCCGGCTTGGCGATGGCGTCTTCTATCAGGCCGCCCAGGCTCCAGGATTTGCTGAGTTTTTTGCCTAAGTCCTGCAAGGTAAAGCCCAGCACCTTTTTCTCGGCTTCGCGATTGTTTAGGCCGCTTTTTTCGATTTGCTCATGGACTTTTTTGGATTGCGGATTGCCGGAGCACCAGAAGGCAATGTGGCCGATATTGTGCAGTAGCGCCGCGACAAACACTTCCTCGGGCGAGGTATCTCCCATGCTGAGCGCCAAATCCTTGGCCTGGACGGCGGCATGCAAGGCTAACGCAATTTCTCGATTAGCCCTGTCCTTGTTGGTGGACGACAGCATCGCTTCGAAAAACGAGCAAGCCAGCGTCAGCTCTCTGATCACCTCCGCGCCCAATACCACGATGGCGCGCGATACGGTGCTCATCTTTTGTTTCGATGGATTGTAGTAAGGGCTGCTGCCCACCTTAAGCAGCTTGGCGGTGAGGTTGGGGTCTTGCAGAATTACCGTCGCCAGCTCGATGGCCCCCTTGTGCCTGTCGTCCAACGCCGCGTAGATGTTATGCGCGGTGTTGGAGAAGATCGGCATTTCCTGCACGCGCAGCAGCTCTGACCATTCGTCCAGAGTTTGCGGTGGCTTTTGTGGGGTGCCGGCGGGGGACATATATTTATAACGCTTTGATTTTGGCGAATTGCTCGTTCAGGTTTTTTAAGGACGACTGCAAGCCCGCCAGTTTCTCACGCTCTTTCTCGATGACTTCCGGCGGCGCTTTATCCACAAACGCCGCGTTGCCGAGCTTGCCCTCGATACGCGGCAGTTCTTTTTCGATACGCTGAATTTCCTTGTCCAGCCTAGCTAGTTCGGCGTCCTTATCAATCAGACCGGCCATTGGGATCAGGATTTTCATGTCGCCGACCAGCGCAATCGCCGATTCCGGCGCGTTGTCGTCCGCCGCCAGCCAGGTAATGCTTTCCAGGCGGCCCAGTTTCAGCAGATAACTTTCGCTGTCTTTCAAATAAGCTTGATCGGTGTCGCTGCCGTTTTGCAATAACACGCTTAGCGGTTTGCCGGGGGCGATGTTCATCTCGCCGCGGATACGGCGGATGCCGAGGATGAAGTCCATCGTCCACTGGACTCGGGCTTCCGCGTCGGTGTTGATAGCCGTGCTATCGCTTTCCGGGTAAGGCTGCAGCATGATGGTTGCTGCGGTGACACCTGCTAGCGGGCCAACCCGTTGCCAGATTTCCTCGGTGATGAAGGGCATGATGGGGTGCGCCAAACGCAACACGGTTTCCAGTACTTTCAATAACGATTGGCGAGTGCCGCGTTGCAGCGTTTCGTCGTCGCTTTGCAAGGAGATTTTTGCCAGTTCCAGATACCAATCGCAGTATTCGTTCCAGGTGAATTCGTAAATGGCTTGCGCGGCCAAGTCGAAGCGGTAGCTGTTGATCGCATCGGTAGTCGTAGCGATGGTGCGGTTCAATCTGGACAGAATCCACAAGTCGGCCTGGCTGTATGTGCATTCTGCGCAATCGATGCCGTTATCCTGCTCTTCGGTGTTCATCAACACATAACGCGCCGCGTTCCACAATTTGTTGCAGAAGTTGCGGTAGCCTTCGGTACGCTGCAAGTCAAAGCGAATGTCGCGGCCGGTCGAAGCCAGCGACGCAAAGGTAAAACGTAGCGCGTCAGTGCCGAACGATTGAATGCCGTCCGGGAATTGCTTGCGGGTGGCTTGTTCGATCTTTTTGGCCAGATGCGGCTGCATCATGCCGGACACCCGTTTGGCTACCAAGGCTTCCAAATCAATGCCGTCGATGATGTCGATAGGATCCAACACGTTGCCCTTGGATTTCGACATTTTCTGGCCTTCGGCGTCGCGCACCAGGCCGTGGATATACACTTCCTTGAACGGCACCTGTCCCTGGAATTTCAAGCCCATCATGATCATCCTTGCAACCCAGAAGAAGATGATGTCGAAGCCGGTGACCAATACACTGGTGGGGTAATGCTTCGCCAGTTCCGGGGTTTGTTCCGGCCAGCCGAGCGTAGAGAACGGCCACAGCGCCGACGAAAACCAGGTATCCAGCACGTCTTCGTCTTGCTTGAGCGGATAATCCGCAGCTAGGCCGTGTCTCTCGCGGATTTCCGCCTCGGAATGGCCGACATAGGTATTCCCCTGGTCGTCGTACCAGGCCGGAATCCGATGTCCCCACCAGATTTGCCGGGAGATACACCAATCCTGGATATTGCGCATCCACTCGAAATAAGTATTCTTCCAATTGTCCGGTACGAATTTTATGGCGCCGGTTTCCACCGCTTCGATGGCCGGCTTGGCCAACGGGGCGATTTTGACGTACCACTGGTTGGTCAACAAAGGCTCGATCACCGCGCCGGTACGGTCGCCGCGCGGCACCATTAGTTTGTGGTCGGCGATTTTTTCCAGCAGGCCTTGGGCGTCCAGATCGGCAACGATGCGTTTCCGCGCCTCGAAGCGATCCATGCCGATATAAGCTTCAGGAATAATCGTAAAGCCGTCGTCGTTGCCGCGTATTGCCGCATCGACCGTGAAGATATTGATCAAGCCGCCGTGCGGCAGGTCGGCGATGGCCGAGATTTGTTTATGCCGCGACCAGACTTCGTAGTCATTGAAATCGTGGGCCGGGGTGATTTTCACACAGCCGGTCCCGAATTCCGGATCGACATATTCGTCGGCAATGATGGGAATACGGCGTCCAGTCAGCGGCAACTCGACAAATTCGCCGAGCAAATGTTTGTAGCGCTCGTCGTCGGGATGAATCGCCACCGCTGCATCGCCGAGCATGGTTTCCGGACGGGTGGTTGCTACCAATAAGTGGCCGGTGCCGTTGGTCAACGGGTAACGCATATACCACATTGAACCGTTTTCTTCTTCCGACAGCACTTCCAGGTCGGAAACAGCGGTGTGCAACACCGGGTCCCAGTTCACCAGGCGCTTGCCACGATAGATCAGGCCTTCTTCGTACAATTTGATGAACACTTCCTGCACCGCGTCCGACATGCCGTCGTCCATCGTGAAGCGCTCTTTTTCCCAATCCAGCGACGAACCCATACGCCGCAACTGGCGGGTGATGGTGCCGCCGGACTCTTCCTTCCATTCCCAGACTTTCTCGATAAACGCCTCGCGGCCCAGGTCGTGGCGGGTTTTGCCGTCGGCGTTGATGATGCGTTCCACCACCATTTGCGTGGCGATGCCGGCATGGTCGGTGCCCGGTTGCCACAGGGTGTTGTAGCCTTTCATCCGGTGATAACGGGTCAGCGCATCCATGATGGTGTCTTGAAACGCATGCCCCATGTGCAAGCTGCCGGTAACGTTGGGCGGCGGAATCATAATGCAATACGACTCGCCCTCTTGTTTGGCCGCGAAGTAGCCGCTATCTTCCCAAAGTTGATACCAGCGTTGTTCGATTGCGTGCGGGGAATAGGTTTTTTCCATGTTCTCTGTTGAATGCGCTTGGGTTTAAATTAGGGGTGTATTTTAACCGCAAAACGACTGGCGACTAAGATTTAACCGGAAACTTACGCCGGTTGGGCGGCGAACATTTGGAGAAATCCGGCGGGGAAGGTTTTTCGACGTTAGCAAAATACGGGTGAGTGCCGAAAAGCAGTATTTTTTGGTTTAGGTAGGAATTAGGCTGCGGAAAACCCCGCAGCCTGGACTTGCAAATTATTTGCGTGATCGTTTTTTCTTGCTTGGCTCCGATGGCTCGGCAACCGGTTCTGGCCTTGCGGTCGAAGGCAGGCGCGCGGAAACTTCGGTTAAAAAGTCGTTTTCAAGTTTGTTAGAGGACTGACATGTGACATTGGTTGGGCGATAACTGACATCGGCTTTTTGTGTGTCCGGTTCGCGGGAGCTGAAATTCCATACGCCGACCCGCTCGACTTTGTCGCCGATTTTTTTGTCGATTACCAAAGTATATTGGCTGTTGATCTGAACCTGGGTCTTGTTATCGGCTACTGGACGAGCCATGACATTGGCTCTGCCCGAAAGATGCATAATCAGGTCGCTTATCGTCATATAGTTAATAACCGATTTGGGATCGGGATGGATAGTCTTTTGGGCGCTTTGATTGCTTACAAATTCTCCGCAATTGACATAGGCGCCGATATTGCCACGGATATTGTCGTATTCGAGAGTCATCAAGCCGCTACCCTTGTCAAAGTTTTTGATATTGAAGAAGGTGGCGCCCGCGACATTGGTAATTGTTGACCAAGTTGAGTCGAAATTTGCATTCACTTCACGAGAATAATCCAAGGTTTGCGGCGCTTGCGGCGGCTGATAGACGCCGGTTGCGACGCAGCCAGCCAATAGGTTGCTAGCGACAAAAAGGGTGGCGGCAAGAAATTTATTCATAGAATTGTCATTATCCTTTGCTGATATTTGAGAAGCCGTTCGTTCCGAATGGCTCGATAGCTCCCAACTGAGTCTATCTGCTATGAATTATACACAAGCTTGAAAGGGCTAATGGCTCGTAGCGTCGACTAGCAAGTTCGACACCGGGGTAATGAAGTTTTTCATATTAGAGCGATTACGCTACGCTTTTACGCCTCAGATTAAATCGTCCTAACACTACGTTCAATTATGACTCTCCGCGATCTCACTCAACAATTCGCTTCGGAAGGCCGGATCGAAGCTATCATCCTGCGTCCCGAGCGAGGTAAACCGGCTGTTTCGGTTGCCGAGGTGCGGGCTGAGCCGGGGCAGGGGTTATTGGGGGATCGTCGGGTCAATAGCGCTCGTTCCGGCAGGCAATCGTCAAAACGCGAACTGACTTTGTTTCAAGCCGAGCATTTACCCATTGTCGCCAACTGGTGTGGACTCGCGGAATTGGAACCGAGTCGGCTACGGCGCAATCTCGTGGTTTCGGGACTCAACCTTATCGGTATGCGCTCGCCGTTTCCAGATTTGGTGTTGGAATGGGCGATTGGGGATGAAGTGATTATTCAAGTCACCGGCCCTTGTGATCCGTGCTCGAAAATGGCCGCCGAACTGGGGATGGGGAGTTATAACGCGCTACGCGGACATGGTGGGATGACGGCGCGAATTGTGGCCGGGGGCTTGATTCGGGTGGGTGACCGGGTGCGCTTGAATGCGATCCGGCATGTGGAATAATGTAGGCTGGGTTGAGCAGCGCGAAACCCAACATTGAAGGCGTTTTGCGGGGTATCGTTTCGCTCGACTCAGCCTGCAACGGTCACGCCCTTTGCCGCTGCAACACCAAAGCTGTTTTGGTGAATGCCTGCAATACCGGCCCGGCCCCGGCAATAGCCACCGCATCGACTAAGCAATACCAAGCCGCTACACCGCTAGGCGGGTTGCCTTGCGGTAGGTGCGAGGCGGGGTCGATCTCGGCCCAGGCCCAGGTGCCGGCGCTGGTGCCGACGATTTCCAGCCAGGAGGTAATGAAGAACGCACCCAAATAAACCATGGGTGAGCGGCCTTTGAACAAGTAGCCCAAGAACACCACAAACAGCACCGCGCCGATGATGTCCAATCGTCCGAGGCCGCTCAGCCCCCACGCCACCCAGGTGCCGCAAGCCGTCACAACCAAAACGGCAATGCGGCGTGCGTGTTGCTGAAATAGTCCGGAGCGGCCCAGTGCGACGGCGGTGAGATACACCAGTCCGTGACCGGCGGGTACGTAAGCCGGAACATTGCCGAAGCGGTAGATATAACCTTTCATGTACACGGAAGCGAAATATTCGCCGATCACGGCAAAGGTTACCGCCACCGCCACCTGGGTGCGCACATACTTGCATTCGCCGCGCAGCCAGGCTATCAAAAACAGCCAGCCGAAAAACGCCAGAACGTATTGCATGAATTGCGGCGCGAAGCCGTCCATCGTCAAACAGATGGTGGTGGTGACAAAGGTAAACGCTGCAATCTGATAATCGCGTTTATTGTGCTCAGCGACTGTATTGACGGCGGGGAAGTGCGGTAAGGAAAACAAACTCATGGCTTAGACAAAGGCGTAGGCAACGGCGATATAACGCAACACTTTACCTAAAAAAATCGCCAACAGCGAGGATAGGATGGAAAGGCGCAGCCAGCCACCGGCAAAACACAGGCCATCGCCAACCAGCGGCAGCCAGGAAAACAGCAAGGCCCAGCTACCCCAGCGACGCACGGTGCTTAATGATTTTTGATGTTGTTTGGCTATTGCTTCGGCGGGATATTTTTTGGCGGCCCATAGGCCTAGCCACCAGGTGGTCATGGCGCCCAAGGTGTTGCCGATACTGGCGATAGCTACTAACTGGCTGACGGAATGTTGTTGGCTGTTAACCAGGTAGGCCAGTACGGCTTCCGAACCGCCGGGTGCGACGGTGGACGAAATGAAAGCGCTGATAAATAATCCCAGAGGGCCGAGCGATTCTAACTGCATTTGTTTGGCTCATAAAAAAAGCCCCTGAAACTAGGGGCTGTTGCCGTTTCACATCGGTAACCATATAAATGCACAAGCCAGGGCGATAGCACCTTCAAAATTGCGTTTTAGTTTGTCATATCGGGTGGCAATAGCTCTAAAATGTTTCAGTCGCGCAAATACGTTTTCAACGAGGTGGCGATATTTATAGAGACACCAGTCCATTTCCTCATTCCCGACTATTGAATTTTGTTTTCTTGGGATGATGGGGACTGTGCCTTGGTCTCGAATTTGAATCCGTAACGGCTCGCTGTCATACCCTTTGTCTGCAATCATGTAGCCCGCCTGGGGGAGCTTGGCCACAAATTCCGGCGCTTCTTTGCAGTCATGTACTTCGCCCCCCGTAATCGAGAACTGGATGGGAAGTCCACCGGCATCAACCGCCATATGGATTTTGGTCGTGTTGCCTGCGACCGATTTCCCGATGGCTGTTGGATTTTCATGGGCGCCGCCGCTACTGTGTTGATGGGCTTTAATAATGCTGCCATCAATAAATAGCCATTCCAAATCAGGCTCAATCACTAGCGCTTGAAAGATACCCCTCAGCTTTTCTTGCAGTGACCAGGCATTGAAGCGCTTGTACACGGCATTCCACTTGCCAAAAGCGACGGGCAAGTCTCGCCAAGGGCAGCCAACACGCAAGCGATAAAAAATCCCTTCGACCGTTTGCCGAAGACCGGGTTTGTCGTAAATGCTGAAACTCAACATAATCGTTTTTAGCTTTTCCCAGTGGGTATCTGTAAGCAGTTGGCGTGGCATTCGCTAGTTATCGTTTGATTGAAAACTCAATCAATATGGCTCGCCAATCGATTTTCAAAGGGATTATGACAAAATGGCAACAGCCCCTACTGTTTCAGGGGCTTTTTGCTTAGTCTTTATTTGTCCGGTAAGGCGATGACGTTTTTGCCGGATACCATTTTTATCAGCTTGCCGATCAGTTGCATGACATAGCCAACAGCGTGAGCGACTTGCTCCAGTACGGTAGCAACAATTTCGCCGGCGCTCATGCCTTTAAAGCGTTTCGCCAGCCAAGGTGCGGCAATAAAACCGATAGCCAAACCGACTACGGTGGTGCCGGAAACAATCGAATCATCGACTGCGGCAACAGGCACGGGTGCCGCTGCCACTACTGGGGCTGCCACTGGAGTGCTGGGGGCTGGCGCGTCGAGTTTAGGATCGTAGGGTCTGCCGCTGTAATCATCCGGGAAAATCGCCGCGGTTACCCCAGGAATGCTGGGCAAGTCCTCGCTGCCTTTGCCGACCTTCAATTGGGCTTTCATACCTTTTTCCATGTGCTGCGCGATGTCGCAATGCACTAGATAGGTTTTGTCGCCCGGCGGTAGGATTAGCGTGCCGGATACTTTGCCGGGACCGCTGACTTCCAAATGGAACATGCCTTTGGGGTACAAATATTTGGGTAAGCCGTGCATCATCCATTGATGACGGATTTCATCTTCATTGACGAAATGTACAGTCAGTTTGGTGCAAGGTTCGAATTGAAACTCCTGCTGATCGAACGCAAACATGGTGCCGGGGAATTTCTCGGAATATTTGTGCCCGGCATGCACGGTAATTTCCTTGGTTGCGGCAATTTTGTCGCAGCCGCCGGGCAAGGTGTCGGTGTTCTGGCCCATGACCATGCCGCCATCCATATCCATCAAATGGCCGTCGCCGTGGTTCATCATCTGATTGTGATCCTGCATTTCTTTTGCGGACGCAGCAGTCACAGATAAGGCGCAGACCAGTGTGGCAAGTGATACGAATTTGAACATTATTGCATTACCTCAAAGGGGCTTCGTGTATAGCGTGGATTATGCCGCGATAGTTCTGATTGACAAGGCTGCCGGACATGACGTTATTCCGCCGCGCAGCATAGGCGGAATAACGGTTCTTGCGGCGTAATTCTTAGATTTCTTTCGCTTTACCAATTATGCCGTCAACTTTGCGTTTGAAACCGGCGTTAGACAGATAAAGGACGTACAAGCCAGCGAACAACACCAATGCATACAAGGCATAACTACCTTTGCTGGTCGGTTGACCCGCACCGGCTTTAAAGCTCATGTGTGCATCCAATCTTTCGCCATTATCTTGCAGTAGCGTGATGTGGATCAAATGTTTGCCGGCTTCCGGCACGCCTTGTGGCAGGTTCAGAATGACGGTGCCGGATTTATGTTTTTCGGCTGCTTGGAAGAAAACCCGTTTGCCTTCAGGCTCTTTGGTCACTTCAAATTCTATAGCCATGCCGCGATAGCGTTGGTCTTGATAGTCGAAGACCAATTGAGTCAATGTGTTGATATCGGGAATATTGCCGCAGAACTCTTCAGCCGGGTATGCGTTTGGCTGGTAGGCGGTGTAATGGATCCAGTGATCTTTTTCCAGTTCGAACTTACATTGGTCAGTATCAGTACCCGCGGCGCCACCGTGTGCCAATACTGTTGATGAAAAAATCAGGCCCAACAAGCCCAGTAAACCGTTTCTTAATATGCGAGAGCTTCTCATAAATACCCTTCCCGTGTTAATAAATGCTGTAGTTTTTATTATTTTTCATGTGGTTATACATGAACATGTTTAAATCATTGGCGAACGTAACTGCCTGATTTCGATCAAAACAGCGCTTAACTCTAGCACATCGCCCTAGCCAAAGAAAGGCTATCGTGCCGTAGTTGAGATGATCGATTCAAGCTGTAATTTTTTTTGTCAGCAATCAAAGACAATCCTTATAATGGGGTTATGAATCATCCCTTTAAATTGCCTCTGCCTGTTCAGGTCTACTGAAATATCCCCCTATCCGGTTAATTAAATAACAACAATATGTCCAAATTAATAAACTCTGCCGAATGGAATGCCGTTAAGCAACATCACCGCGAGATTGCCGGCAAATTTTGCATGAAGGATGCGTTCGATAAAGATCCGCAACGCTTCGACAAGTTTTCCGTGACATTTGGCGATTTGCTGTTCGATTTCTCTAAAAATCTAATTACCGAAGAAACTTTGCCTTTGTTGATTGAATTGGCAAGCCGCGCGGAGCTTTCCGCCAAGACCGAAGCCATGTTTTCCGGTTCCATTATTAATACCACGGAAAAACGCGCTGTCTTGCATACCGCTTTGCGCAATCGCAGCAACAAGCCGGTATTGTTTCGCGGTAAGGACGTGATGCCGGAAATTAATAAAGTGTTGGCGAAAATGCGGGTATTTACGGAACAAGTCCGTTCCGGCGCCTGGACCGGCTACACCGGCAAGACTATTACCGACATCGTCAACATTGGCATCGGCGGTTCCGATTTGGGGCCGAAAATGGTCGATACTGCATTGGCGCCTTACGGTAAAGATGGTTTGAAAGCCCACTTCGTTTCGAATGTTGATCAAACCGACATCGTGGAAACCCTGAAACCGCTCAACCCCGAGACTACCTTATTTTTGATCTCGTCAAAAACATTTACGACTCAGGAAACGATGACCAACGCCCGGTCGGCGCGTAACTGGTTTTTAAAAGCGGCGGTTGACCCGGCCAATATTTCCAAACATTTCGTGGCGATCTCGACCAATGTCGAAAAGGTCAAGGAGTTCGGTATAGACCCGGAGAACATGTTCGAGTTTTGGGACTGGGTCGGCGGCCGTTATTCCCTGTGGTCCGTGATCGGCATGTCCATTGCCCTATACATAGGCATGGACAATTTTGAAGAATTGCTGATGGGCGCGCATATCGCCGACGAACATTTCCGCAGTGCGCCATTCGAAAAAAACATCCCGGTCATCATGGGCTTGCTGGGCATCTGGTACAACAACTTCTTCGAAGCGGAAACCTACGCGATTCTGCCGTACGCGCAGTCCTTGAAATATTTTGCCGATTATTTCCAGCAGGGCGACATGGAAAGTAACGGCAAAAGCGCTACCATCAACGGTGAAAAAGTCGATTACAACACCGGTCCGATTATCTGGGGCCAACCCGGTACAAATGGTCAGCATGCCTTTTTCCAATTGATCCATCAGGGCACCAAGCTGATTCCCGGCGATTTCTTGGCGGCCGCGCAAAGCCAATACGACCTACCCGACCACCACGATATTCTGATTTCCAACTTCCTGGCCCAAGCCGAAGCGCTGATGCGCGGTAAAACCGAAGCGGAGGTTAGGGAGGATTTAAGCCATGAACCCAATCTGGATGACGCCCTGATTGCCTCCAAAATCTTCGAAGGTAACAAGCCATCCAACTCGTTTTTATTCAAAAAGCTGACCCCCAGAACCTTGGGTACTTTGATTGCGTTTTACGAACACAAAATCTTCGTACAAGGCGTGATCTGGAATATCAATTCCTTTGATCAAATGGGTGTGGAATTGGGAAAAGTGTTAGCGCGGGCGATTCTGCCGCAGCTGAAAAACGACGAGATGGTCACAGACCACGACAGCTCCACCAACGGCTTGATCAACGCTTATAAGCGCCTGCGTAAATAAGCTTACACAATAGGCTGTTTTAGAAAACGCACATTCTGTCTTTGGTAGGCAAGCCGTTTTCCAAACCTGAAGGTTGCAGCATATTTTCGCAGCCTTCAGGTGTCTTAACCCATCCAAGCATGATCTGTCTTGTTAACCTTCCGGGTTGCGCCGCTCACAGGGCGCAAATTGATTTAAAAAAACAAAAGTTAGGCTGCGATACTACTGGGCATAATCCCACTTAGGGTATCGCATTGGGCTTGGTGTCATTCGGCTGTTTGCTCAACAAGACTTCGTGGATTGCGGAAATGACGGACTCCGGCTTCTCCAGTGGAATGACGTGACCGCTATCTACCCAGCGTTGAATTGCCCCCGGATATAGCCGCGCAATATCCTTGCGTTTTTGATTGGCGTCGAGCGCCAGCGCAGAGGTATCCTCCAGAGGTTGCGCAGCGCTCAGCACTATTATCGGTCCGCCGCTATAGGGCGGGGCGGCCAATACTTCGTCACCGGTCAGGTCCAGAGCGGTCAGCTCTTGTTTGGCAGTTGCCGATGTCATCAAATCTAACAGCCAGCGCACCCAGAGCGGCCAGTTTTCGATTGCCCCGGCGCCTTTGAGTTGAGCAGGATGAGTGGAATCAACCAGAATCAAGGCCGCCACTTCATCTGGATGATGCCGGGCATACCATTGCATATACAACCCGCCCAGCGAATGCCCGACCAGCACATAAGGCGGCGTTAGGCCTTGGTTGACAAGCAATCCGCGCAACTCTTCGACGATATGCCGGCCGTCCCTCGCAGTGACCGCCTCTTCGCTATTCCCGTAGCCGGCGCGGTTGTAAACCAAGGCCGTGGTATCGCGCGCTATCGTGGGATAAATTTCTGCCCACCCTTCGATAGTCCCGCCCAGCCCGTTTTCGAAGATGACCGGTGCAGTCTGGTGTTTGCTAAGTGCAAATTCCACCTGCCGGCCGGCGACTTCTGCCGTTGTTATGGCGGGGATGGTGGCGGAGCAGCCGCTTAGCGCGATTAGCCATAGCAGAAAACTGACCGTTATGGATGGTCTAAATTTCATCGGCCGCTTCCTCTGTCAGTTGAATTAGCGCTGGGTGTGCTTCACGATGGTTATTCCTGGGGAAATTAAAGGGGGCGATGGTTTTGCCGGCGCTTGCCGCGAGCCAGCAAACCGGCCAGCCCCGCGCCGAACAGCCAAGCGGCGCCGGGCAGCGGTACCGCCGCGACATCGCCGTCGCGCACCGCCCAGACGTAATAATTGGTGCCTTTGCTGATGTAGTTTTGCATGCCGGTTGCGGTGCTCAGGTACCAGGCTTTGCTGGCGTCGCCACCGTAACTGGTGCCTAGCCAATAACCAAAGGATTGAATATGACTAAACAGACTTTCGTCGTCGGCAGTTGCCGGATCGTCGACGATGCCGTAGCCGGACTGCGGCCCGCCACGCGAATCGAGGGAGCCTTTGTTACCGAAGTCGCCGTAATAGAGATGCGCGAGCTCCGAACTGGCCGTGGAGACGTTGAATCCGCAATCGCTACCGCTGTATCCATAGTCGCAACCGGGCACGCCCAGGTCGTTGAAGGTCGGCAAGCGCCAATCGTTGTAGGTGGTTCCGCGCACACTGTCCGAGTAGCTGAGACCGTCCACCCAGGCCACGGCGTTTTGCCAGCTCATCTTGCCTTCGGCGTCGAAGCCGCTGGTTTTGGCGTAATTGGCGTCCGCCAGCCAGGTAACGTTTTGCGCACTATCGTAGATCAGGCCGCCGCCGCGGTCGAACAGCTGGGCTTCGGCGCTACCGGTCGCTAGCGTGCAGAGCGCGGATAACCCGGCGCATATAGCTTTATGTTTCATTATTTTTTCCAAAAAGTTAGTTATCGAAGACATGTAAATACTCGTAAACCTGCCTAGCGGCACCGAGCTTAAGGAGCATTATCGGAAGGTGCGTGTAGCCAGGGAACCCTACCGGAGTAGGGTGTTGGCGCGTTAGGAAGTTTTGTTAACATGTATTTTTAATTCAACTATTAGAGCGATAATTTCAAGAGGAATTTACAATGAAACGCAGTCTGAAATGCCTTGCCCTGGGCTTAATGCTGCCGGTATTACCGGCACACGCCAGTGTTTTGTATACGTTGGTGGATCTAATGCCGGAGAGCCCGTTAGTCAATTCGGGCGCGCGCGCTATCAGCGATGCCGGGCATGTTCTGGGTTTTACGGGGGATGGTGAAAGCTTTGTTTACAAAAACAATAGTGTGAGCTGGCTGTCCGTACCCAGATATGCAAACCCTACCGGGATCAATTCAAGCGGTGTGGTGGTGGGCAATTCTGCCGGGCGCGGGATTGTGTACAGTAATGGTGTCACGCAAATAATCGGTGGTTTCAGCGGCAGTCCTTATTCCAGTGTGGCCTACGGCATCAATGACGCCGGGCAAATAGTCGGCAGTGCATGGAATGCCGAGGGCAACCAACGAGCCACTATTGCCGGTAACGGCAGCTTGACTGATCTGGGAACTTTGAATGGTGGCCAATGGAGTGCGGGGAATGCGATCAACAATAGTGGTCAGGTCACTGGCGAGAGTCAAACGCCTAATGGAGGTCACGCTTTTATTACCCGTAATGGCCAAATGGTGGATCTGGGCGCTTTTGCCTGGGGTGTCAGCAGAGGTTATGCCATCAACGACCTCGGCCAGGTGGCCGGCACATCCCATGTCACCAACAATGAAAAGCACGCTTTCATTACAACGCTTGATGACCACATGGTTGATATAGGTTTGTCGGGCTATAGCAGCGAGGCATTGGGTATCAATAATGCCGGACAAGCCGTGGGATATTTCGGCGACAATTTTGGTGGATCCAAACGTGCGTTTGTTACACTCAATGGCGTCATGACAGACTTGAACACGCTGATTGCAGCCAATATCGGTTGGACGTTGATGACAGCTTACGATGTCAACAATAGTGGACAAATCGTTGGGGTGGGGATTGCCGCGAATGGCGTGCAACGGGCCTTTCTATTAAATCCGATTGCGTCCGTGCCAATACCCGGCGCCATCTGGTTGTTTGGTTCTGCTTTACTCGGTTTCGTTCCGCTGCGCCTGCGGGCTCGATTCTGAAAGCGCATGGAGGTTGTGGAGCTAACGTTTAGCTGCAACTTGGACAAGCAGCTCGTTACCCGGATGTAGCAAGGTTGCCGGGATTCTGAGGACGTGACAATCGGCTGCGCCTGCAAAAAAACAACCCATAACACCGCGTTAATCTTGAGCGCTTTGGCCTCTGGAAGCCACCAAAGCGCCTTTGCTTACCTGCGTTAGGCATATTTTTCGCTCCTGTGCCCAGCGCTTCTATCAATCGGAGCGCTGGAGAATCAAAATGCTGCAAAAATTTGTAACGGTAACTTTCCTCTTGATCCTTTCCGGCTGTGCCACAACGGCAAGCAACCCTCCCGCCCAGGGAAGCAACAAAGCGGAAGGCAAAATATCAATGGCCATTGGCCGTGAAATGGGCAACTTCAAAATCACCCATTCACAGGCAACCGAAGCCCCCGCCGGTTATAACGGCATGCAGTACACCGTTAAAACTGACGATGGCGCGACCTTTAAATGTGAGATTTTAGAGCCGTCGGGGTTTGGTAAATTCGCGACCTGGGGCATGGCAAGCGGAGCGGACGCCATGTGCACCGATTTCACCAAAGGATCGAGCGACGTAGGCAAAACCAACAAGGCAAGTTGCAACGCTTTGCTGCAGGCGGCGGGCAAATGCTGAAGTAATAACCGACACGGAGCTCAAGGCGACGCTCCGTGCTCCTCTGCCGCAGTGCCGATGGCTAGCGGAAGGTTATAAAACCGCATGTTAACGAAGGAGTATCCGGACACGAAAACCTGACTAACGGCGCCAAGGCTGGGCGGCAACAGAATCGGAATAGCAAAATGGAAAAGCTTTTTTCTAATCCTCGCCAAGACGGGGCGGTTTGCTTCTCGGACATCAGTCCAAACGGTCAACTACGCCTACTGGACTTGAGTTTCGGGCGTATCGCCTTCGGTTTTGGCTTGATCCCCGTGGTAGCGGCACCGTTTATTGTCTGGCTGCATCAAATCGACCGGGACGCTCGCGCCTTTTGGGCTTGGGCCAGTATTTTTACATTGGTGGCGCTGGCCGTCCGTCTGTTGTTCCGACGCTATCGGCGCGACTGCGCACAACTGGGCGCCGAACGGGCAATGCACCATTGGCTGCCCAAGGTGCATGCGTTGGCGCTGCTTTACGGATTCAGCCTGTCGGTACCGGTGATGATTATGTGCAGCGGCGACTATCCCTTTGAGTTTGCGATGCTGTTTCTGGTCACCTGCGCGTTGATAGTGGCGGGCAACGCCACCCACCAGTCGCCTATCCTGAGTGCTTTCCAACGTTTCTTCGCTGCCAGTTGGGGCGTCTCGACATTGCTAATGCCGTGGGTATTTCCCGCTCATTGGCCCTACGTGATGCCGCTGACTGCGCTCTACATTCTGTCAATTTACAAACACGCAGTGCTCGTGCACCGGTTTTTTTTACAACAGATATTCCTGGAAGAAGGCTACCGCGCCGCCAAGGATCTAGCCGAAGCCGCATTGCGTGCCAAAAACCAATTTCTGACCACCGCCAGCCATGACTTGCGCCAGCCGGTGCATGCCATGGGCTTTTTGATCGAATCCATTTCCCGCCGCAACCGGGATTTACTGTTGGGCCCAGCCTTACAGGATTTGCGGCAAAGCGTGCAGTCGGTCACGCAGATGTTCAACTCGCTGTTGGATTTGTCCAGAATCGAGCTGGGTGCCCAGCCGGTCAATCTACAGACCGTGGCCTTGGACCCGTTGATGAACGACGTCGCGACGCTGTTCCGGGAAGAAGCGCGCGTCCGCCAAATCCAGCTCCGCGTGCGCACCAGCGCCGGTAAAGCCTTGGTGCGCGCCGACCCGCTATTGCTGCGCCAGTCGATGATCAACTTGATGCAGAATGCCTTGCGCTATACCCAAAGCGGCGGGGTACTGATGGCGGCTCGCCGCTGCCGCGACGGCTGGCAGTTCGAGGTCTGGGATACCGGGGTTGGCATCGCGGAAGCCGATCAACCGCATATCTATTCGCCGTTCTTCCGCCCCGAACACGCCTGGCGGATCGACAACGCCGGACACGGCTTGGGCTTGGCGGTGGTGGCGCGTTGCGCCGATTTGATGGGCGCCAGCCAGGGTTTGAGTTCGCAGGAAGGCAGGGGCTCGCGGTTTTGGCTGCGGCTGCCGTCCGCGCGCATTGAGGAGCGGCGCGCGGTGGTGCGCGACCGGGACTTTGCACCGGCCGGCCGTGGCGAAATGCTGAGCGGCCGTTGCCTGGTGATCGACGACGAACCGCAAGTGCGCAACGCCTGGCAAGCCTTATTGAATTCGTGGGGCGTGGAAACGGCTTGCGCCGCGTCCGCCAACGACGCCTTGGCCTTGCTCGATGCCGGCTTCGAACCGCAGGCCATCTTTTGCGACCAGCGACTGCGCGCCGGCGAAAGCGGCTTCGAGTTGTTGCAAGCCTTGCTGGAGCGCTGCCCGGACGCCGCCGGGGCGATGATCAGCGGCGAATTCGATTCGCCGGCCCTGGCGCAAGCCGAGCAGGAAGGTTACCTGGTACTGCATAAGCCCTTGGACCCGGAGGCCTTGTACGCCGTGCTGAGCCGGCTATTGCCAGCCGATCCGCTAACAGGGATAACCAAGAAAAATGCAATCGCCTAGTAGTAGTCTTGCCGGATGGCTGGGGCTGGCTTCCTCAGGTCTGTTGGCTTGGGGTAATTGGCACTACGCCCAAACGCTCCCCAACTACGACGCCGTGCGCCAAACCATTAGCGAATTGGCTGCGTTCGGAACGCCAATGGCGGCCCCAATCAATTACGGAATTTTCCTGCCGGTGGGCTTGATGCAATGGCTGGCATTGGCCTGCCAGTACCGCACTCTCAAGCAGAACCCTACGCTACGCCGGGGTTTACTGGCGTTTTCCTGGGTGGGAACGGCTTATGTCTTTTGCGCGCTATTCCCGTGCGATCCCGGCTCTCCGCTGATGGGCTCCTGGCGCCAGCAAATTCATAACCTGTTCGGTGCGCTTGAATATCTGGGAGGCGGTTATGGCTTGCTGCTGTTTGGGCGTATTCCCGGCTCCCGCGTCGCCATCCCTTTGAAAATTTCCGGCGTGCTGGTACTGACAGTTCTGGTGTTGCTGGCCATCCCTTTTCTGGCGGACTACAGGGGCCTGATTCAACGCATTGCCGAAAGCGTGTTGTTCGGCTGGTTGACGTTAGCGAGCGCTGTGCAATTGGCCCGCCTCTACATTGACCGCATTGCAATGGCAAGGTGACCGAATAAAAGGCGCAAGCGGAAAAAAGTCCCGCGTCAGGCGGTCGATAAAGCAAGCGATGCAACCGACATCTAGCTCGGGTGCGCTTAGTGGCTTAGCCCTCAATGCCTAAAATCATGCAACTTCATCAAGCCGACCGATGGTGCTAATGTTTGCCGACAGCCTGCTGTAGACGTCGAGCGAATTCGATGGATTTGCCGTCGGCCGGCTGCGAGTCCGGTAAATAAATCTTAGCGTTCCAAATACTGTCGTCATCCGCCTCTTTACTCATACATTGCTTTACGCCGTCCGCGTTGACGACGCATCGGCGCTGGTAACCGTTGGGAAGCGTATAGGTTTCCGATTCTTGTACGGGCCTGCT
Organism: Methylomonas sp. PHL2-19; assembly: GCF_059331595.1. NCBI lineage: Bacteria > Pseudomonadati > Pseudomonadota > Gammaproteobacteria > Methylococcales > Methylococcaceae > Methylomonas > Methylomonas sp. PHL2-19. Next base: position 192,909 of record NZ_CP196839.1, on the reverse strand, counting down.
ATCCGGCGCCTTAAGATTTTCCGGGGCAACCGCCAATTTGCGGTGATCGAACTTATTCCCCCCTGCAAGTTCGGCCGATTCTCGGGCGACTTGGCGCATATCGTCCAGTACCTTGGATAGGTCAAGTTTGGCAGGCTCCGGATGTGCGGGATCCGTTGACTTGTCGGTCCGCGGCGCGGCGTTGTTCGTTTGCCGCGCCGAAGAGTCGCCATGATCCGGCAAAATCGGCGCCGGCTTTGGTGGCGTCCTCGATCTGCCTCCAGCCACTTTGGGCGGCGGGTTTAGCGACAACCGATTTTGCCTGCCTTGTTCCGCTAAGCGTAGGATCTTGAATTCCACCGATAGCGCTGTCAAACGGTCAGCCGGTTTCCTCGGCCGGTCTATATCGGTCAACGTCAACACTATCCCAAGATGTATCGACAGAGAGACGATCAGGCATAAGACAAACTTGCGTGGCGCCGATTTGATCATTGGCATCAGCTATTGCCATTCTTGTAACGTGTTGCTAAACGGCGCGTTGGTCTCGGAAGATGGGTTTCGACTGGGCAAGAACAATAGATCGAGTTAACCATGGCGGGTAAAATCCAACAGCCCTAACTGGCTAGTTGGCTCGCGAGCTCACCCCGATAAACGCCTGATCGCTTCGGACATCGCATTTGAGCAAATAGGTTTGGCCCGCTTGTAAAACCAGGGTTTTCTTGGGTCTATGACTCGAAAATCCTTTAAAGCAATAGACTTGAATGTCGTACTCTCCAGGCAAGACATGAATTTCGCTGGGGTAGTCCGTAAAACCCGGCCAGCCAAACTCCTTCTGTTCGCCCGCGCCGTTGGCTTCAATCTTCGTGTAGCCGATGATAGTCGCGTGATAGGCATCGGCAAAAGGGGTGCCCACAACACTTTGGATTACCGCAATCTCGTCAGCGCTAAGCGTGTCGCCCGCATATTGTTTGGCTGGCGTCATAAAACCGCATGAACAGAGCATGGACGTGGCAATTATGGTCATGACATTTTTCATGGATTCGCCTTGTCATTGCCGCGCAAACGTAAAGCACGCCCACCAAGGGTTAAAACAACCATAACCGGTAACGATGGAAAGTACGTTTTCATAGCGTCGCCTCTTTTTAATTGATAAACCTAAGGTTGATGTAACGGCATCGAATGTCTTATAAAATTCGTCATTTGCCGTATCTTCGTCTTGGGCTGCTTTTATTGATTAATAAATCAGTGAGATCAAAAAACGTTCTCCAAACAGCCGTTTTGCAGGGATGAAAATGCCCGGAACCCCGATGAACGGCGACGAGCCTGGGCAGCATTATCGGAAGCGCAGTGCGGCGGCGAGTTATAACTAAATCTGGTGTACGGCCCGACTTGATGAAAGGTGGCGCCCTCTGCTGAAATGAGATTGTCGAGATCGAATAACAGCAAAATGAGAGACGCCATGAACAAAGATAATGCAAAAGACTGGAATAATGCCAGTGGGATTAACGATCCTTTGACGGATTTGTTGAAGACGGGTGCTAGAGCCTTGATCCAACAAGCCGTTGAGGCGGAGCTACAGGCTTTTCTGGGCGAATACGCCAAGGTTACCGATTTACGGGGCCGGCAAACCGTGGTGCGTAATGGCTATTTGCCGGAGCGGGAGATCGTGACGGGCGTGGGTAACGTGACGGTCAAAATCCCCAAGGTTCGAGACCGTTCCGGCGGCAGGATCAAGTTCAACTCGTCGCTGGTGCCGCCGTATGTTCGCAAGACAAAACGGGTGGAAGCGGCCTTACCCTGGCTGTATTTGCGCGGCATTTCCACCGGCGACATGCAGTCGGCCTTATCGGTGTTGCTGGGTGACGATGCCAAAGGCTTGTCACCTGCCGTGGTTAGCCGCCTGAAAGCCCAATGGGCCGAGGATTATCTGGCCTGGAATCGGCGAGATTTATCGAAGGAGCGCACTGTGTATGTCTGGGCCGACGGCATCTATTCGACCCTGCGTGGCGAGGATGATCGGCTGTGCCTATTGGTCATCATCGGAGTCAACGAACAGGGTGAAAAGCGCTTGCTGGCCTTATCGGACGGTTATCGGGAATCGAAAGCCTCGTGGCTGAGTGTTTTGCAGGATTTACAAACGCGAGGTCTACAGGACGCGCCGAAACTGGCTACCGGCGACGGCGCTTTGGGTTTCTGGGCAGCCATCAACGAAGCTTGGCCCACCACACAACACCAGCGCTGCTGGGTGCATAAGACGGCGAATGTGCTGGCGACGCTACCCGATTCAATCCAAGGCAAGGCCAAGGCGGGGCTGAAAGAAATCTGGATGGCGGAAACCAAAGCCCTGGCCAATCAAGCCTTCGACACGTTCTTGCGTGACTTTGAAGCCAAGTACCCCAAGGCGGTGGGCGTGTTGGAAAAAGACCGTGAATCGCTATTGGCCTTTTACGACTTTCCCGCCGAGCACTGGATACACATTCGGACGACAAATCCGATCGAATCCAGCTTTGCGACGATTCGCCATCGGACCACCCGCACCAAGAACTGCGTGTCCCGCAATACCTTGTTGGGCTTGGTGTTCCAATTGGCGTTAACCGCCGAGAAGAGTTGGCGCAAGATACGCGGCTTTAAACGATTGCCGGATGTGATTGAGGGCATTCGTTTTCAGGACGGCATGGCTGTCATTATGGAACCGGAGAAAACAGAAGAAACACAGCAGATGGCCGCCTGATTCAAATCAGCCATACACCAGATTTGACTATTTCTCTGCGGCGGCGTAACCCTACCGTAGTAGGGTATTGGGGCGCATCGGCTGTTTGTTAAGATGTAATTATTTTGCATGTTTTAGCGATAGCCTGGTTCGACGCAAAATGCCGAACCAGGCTATCGACCATGAGGGAGAGTTGAGCGTGACAAATTTGGCTAGCGCGTTGGTTATAGACGACCATCCGCTGTCGGCGAGCGGTATCGCCGATTTTTTGCTATCGCATTGCGGCTTTGGCCAGGCCCGGCCGGTATCAAGCATCGCCGAGTTTTGGGCGATTCTCGATGCCGCGCAGCCGCCGTCGTTGGCCGTGGTGGATTTTTGGCTGCCGGAAGGTGCGTCGCTGCCGTTGTTAGTGCAAATGAAGCGGCAGTATCCAGCGACACGTTTGCTGGCAATCAGCGCTGACGACAATTCGGCCGTGTCGGACAAGGCACGCGAGGCCGGCGCCGACGGCTTTCTGCACAAGCAGGAAGCGCCGGAGATTTTCGGCCGTGCCGTGGCTGCGTTGTTGCGGGGCGACACTTGGTTTCACAGCGGTCCATTTGCCGTGACAGGCAGCAATCAGCCGCTCAAGGAACTGCCGGTCACCGCCGCTGAGCTGGGTTTGACTGCCCGCCAAGGCCAGGTGCTGGCGATGATGTTGAAAGGCTTGCCCAACAAACGCATCGCGCTGAATTTGTCCTTATCCGAGCAAACCGTCAAGGAGCACGTCACCGGTATTCTGGAGCGGCTGGGGGCCCGCAACCGGATCGAGGTGATTACCATGCTGCGCGGCAAAAAGCTGGAAGGCTCCTGATGCAAGCCACACTGGCCGATTCAACGGACAGCAAGCCGCTGCGCTTTGCCGACATCAGCCCGGCTGGCCAAGCTCGATTGCTGGACATGACGCATAACCGGCTGGTGTACGGTATCACCATTATCCCGTTTGTAGGCTTGCCCTTCGTGTACTGGAAGCATCAACTCGATCAAGACGTCTTGGGATTGCTGGCGTGGACGGTGTCGTATTTTCTGGTCGTGCTTGCCGTGCGCCTGCAACAGCGGCAATACTTGCGTGACAGGGCCAGCCTCGATCCGCATGCGGCAGTCGCCCATTGGCTACCCATCATTCTGCGCATGGCCTTGGCGCATGGGCTCGGCTTGGCGGCGCTGGTGCTTATCATCGCCGGTCGGGTCCCGTTCGAATATACCTTGCTGCTTTACATGAGTTTGGCGGCAATCATGGCGGCCAACGCCACCCACCAATCACCAGTATTCAGTGCGTTTCAGCGGTTTTTCGGTGCCGCTTGGGGCGGTTGCACACTGTTGACCCCATGGGCGTTTCCCGAGCATTGGCATTTAATCATGCCTCTGTGCGTCAGTTACGTCTTATCGATACACCGGCACTCCTCGATTGCCCATGGCTTTTTCCTGCAGCAAATAAAACTGGAAGAAGATAGCGCCAAGTTGGCCGAGAATTATCGGCGTGCCAAGGAGGAAGCCGAAGCCGCCTTACGCGCCAAAAACCAGTTCCTGACCACGGCCAGCCACGACTTGCGCCAGCCGGTGCATGCCATGGGCTTTTTAATAGAATCGATTTCTCGCCGCAATCAGGAACCGAGTTTGCAGCCTGCATTGCAAGATCTGCAACAAAGCGTGCAATCAATTACGCAGATGTTCAATTCGTTGCTGGACTTGTCCAGAATTGAGTTGGGCGCCCAGCCGGTCAATCTGCAAACCGTGGCGCTGGACCTGCTGATGAACGATGTCGCTACGTTGTTTCGTGAAGAAGCCCGCTCACGGCAAATCGATCTTAGAGTGCGGTTGAGCGGCGGCCGGGCCTTAGTCACCGCCGATGCCATGTTGTTGCGCCAGTCCATGATCAACCTGATGCAAAATGCCTTGCGCTATACCCAGCAAGGAGGGGTACTGATGGCGGTGCGGCGGCGCAGCGCTTGCTGGCAGTTCGAGGTCTGGGATACCGGCGTCGGCATCGCCGAAGATGACCAACAACGGATTTACTCGCCATTCTTCCGTCCCGAACATGCCTGGCGCATCGACAACGCCGGTCACGGCTTAGGCTTGGCGGTGGTGGCGCGTTGCGCCGATTTGATGGGCGCCAGCCAGGGCTTGAGTTCGCGGGAAGGCCGCGGTTCACGCTTCTGGTTGCGACTGCCGGCCGCCGCTCCCAGCCACGAGCGGTGGGCTATGGCGGCTGATCAGCCCGTCGCACCGGTCGAGCAAGCCGCAGCGCTGAGCGGCCGCTGCCTGGTGATCGACGACGAACCGCAAGTACGTAACGCCTGGCAAGCCTTATTGAATTCGTGGGGCGTGGAAACGGCTTGCGTCGCCTCCGCCAACGATGCATTGGCCTTGCTCGATGCCGGCTTCGAACCGCAGGCCATCTTTTGCGACCAGCGTCTGCGCTCCGGCGAAAGCGGTTTCGAGTTGCTGCAAGCCTTGCTGGAACGCTGCCCGGACGCCGCCGGGGCGATGGTCAGCGGCGAATTCAATTCCCCGGCTTTGGCGCAAGCCGAGCAGGAAGGTTACTTGGTGCTGCATAAGCCCTTGGACCCCGTGGCGTTACATGCCCTGCTGAGCCGGCTATTGCCGGCGGCCGACAATAACTGCTCGTAAAAGACGCCAATTCGACAATCCCAAGCCTCAACAAATGGCGTTTATTTTGCTGGATGCGATGGACACACACCCTAAAACCAGGAGTTTGCGATGAATATTTCGAACATAGGACCCAACCTTGCCACTAGCCGCGCAGTCAGCGGAAAAACTTTGCCGTCTCCGGCAATCGCTAAAGTTTCCGAGGTAGCCGATCAAAGCCAAGCGCCGCGGACCGTCGATATGCGCCGGGTCTCGCTCAATGAAATCAACGCCTTGATCAAATCCGGCGTGGACGGTTTGCTGGATGTCGTGCCTTATATTCCCACCGCCACCATCAACTCCTCCGGCGCAGGGGATGCCGGCGACGTGAAGGTGGATTATTTGGGCCAGATCGAAGCGCAGATAGAATTTCAGAAAAGCCGTCACGAAGACACCGCTTTTCTGGAAAAAGTGTTGAGCAACGTTAAACGTCTCGACGGCATGGCCTTGCCGCCGAAACTGGATGTGATGGCTTGAGGCCCAGGACGCGGCCATCAACATTTTAATAACCCAGTTCCAATCTATTTATCTTAACCATGGCGCTTGACCCTGACGCAACGTCACGCTCTATGCTGGCGGCACGCATAACGAAGGAGCCAAACCATGTTGCTTAAAGTGGGCGATCTTGCCAAACGCTGCGGACTGACGGTCCGTACTTTGCACCACTACGACAGCATCGGTTTGCTTAAGCCTTCCGCGCGTTCCGATAGCGGCTACCGGCTGTATAACCGGGCCGATATTTCCAGATTGCATCAAATTCAAGCCTTACGGCGGTTTGGTTTGTCGCTGGCCGACATCGGAGACATTTTGGCAAACTCCGGACTGAATCTCGCGACTATCGTCGAGCGGCAGATTGAAGCCTTGGACCAGCAGATTGCGCAAAGCCAAGCCTTGCGCGACCGCTTGTCCGGTCTGCGACTGCAATTGACCCGCGGAGAAGAGCCGGAGCTTGCCGATTGGCTAACCACTTTGGAGATGATGACCATGTACGATAAATATTTTTCCACCAACGACTTAAAGCGCTTGCCGCTACTGGATATAGACGAGAACTCCACCGCCGGCGAATGGGCGGCACTGGTTCAAGCGGTGCACGAGGCGATGCAGGCCGGGTTTGCGCCGGAGAGTGCCGAGGCCCAGGAATTGGCAAGGCAATGGATCAGCATGCTGGAACGCGACACCCAAGGCGATCCTCGGCTACTCGTCAAACTCAACGCCATGATGGTCGGCGAGCCGACGATGCAAGCTAAAACCGGCGTGACGCCGGAGCTTGTTGTTTACATCCAAAGTGCATTCATCGAGACCAAATTGACGATCTACGAGAAATACCTCGCCGCCGATGAATTCAGCTTTATGCGCGAAAACTACGGTAAGCGCGCCGACGAATGGCCACCGCTGATCGCCGCGATACGTCAACATAGGGAAGACTGCACGCCGCCGAGCGATCCGCGTATGCAGCAGCTGGCCCGAACCTGGCTGGAATTGTTCCGCGCCTACGCCGGTGATAATCCGGAAACCCATGCCAAGATTCGCGCCGCCAACCAGGCCGAACCTTACCTATTCTTCGGCACGTTTATCGATCAGCCGCTATTGGCTTACGTGTTTCAGGCGGTGGCCGAACTAAATCTAGGCCCGTTGCCGATGAGCGGCGAGGCCTAGTAACCCTGCCCTCAAATTCCCTGTGGCCGGATTCCCGCTTGCGCGGGAGAGACGATATTTCTTTTCATAACTTATGGAGTATGCATGCCCCTAAAAACTCTTATTCGCAAGATGGCCGTCCAGAAGATAGTTGCCGGTTGGTCTTTGGTTTGGGTGCTGATAGCCGGGTTGCCGGCCGGTGCACAGGCGTCTTATATCTGTCCCAACGGGCCGGGGCCCGGTGAAGTGCAACTGGGCATCACGGGCGGCTCGCATGGTGTCGCGGCGATGCCGGTCTGCGAAGAGAATATCAATAACGTCTACGAATCCGCCGAAGATGCCGCAGCACCGGAGCCGCGCGCCGATCCGCTGCAAATGCGTATCGGGGCGATGAGTTCGGTGCTGGAAGTAATGTCCATGAGCTATGACCGCTTACATACCGCGCTCAACAAAGACCCGGAACTTAAAGCCATGGGTAGTGGCATGTGGCAATATCAGCAAAATGGTCGGCCGCCGCGTCCTGGCGAAGGTTGTAGCGCGCTATATACCAATCTGAAGGGTGCGCTGGTACTGTCGGGCCCGGATGGTGACTACAAAGGCGCTCTGATGACTTTTTGGGGACCGGATATTCCCAGCCCCCAAGCGGCCGGCACCATCAAAGTGACGCTGGATCAAGCGGACGGCCAGCCGCAAACGGTAACCGCTTTCAACTATGCCTCACCAAACGGCAAAGTCGGCGCTATCGCGCTGGCGGTACCGACGATACAGGCTCTGTTGGATAACATGGCGGACCAGCAATCCTTCGATATTGCTATCGACGGCAAATCGGTGATTCATCTTGAATGGCAACAGGGATTGGCAGCGCGCGACCGGTTACGCCGTTGCGTGGCCGGACAGGGTTGACCACGATAGATCCGCTAGGTCGATAGGATCGACTCATCTTATCGGGCAACTTGCTACACCTTGGCCTCCAAAATCAGGTTGAACGGCGTTTCCGCCGCCCGGCGCGGACTGTTGAAACCGGCTTCGTGGAAGATGCCGGTCCAGCGCGCTTCGCCGGCTTGTGCGCCGAGCGCCAGACCCACGTCTTCGGACAGCCTAGTAGATACTCTGTTCAAAAGCAACAAATTTCATCATTTTTTACTCGGCGATGATGGATTCAGGGATGGCATAAAACCGTGTGTTATCGAACGGCTGATCGTGCTTCAACATGCCATGGATCGCATGCAGTAATTTACGCATGACGGCGCAGACGGCTTGCAAAGGTTTCTTGCCGTTGTCGATCAAATGCTGGAAATACGCTCGCACATGCGGATCGTGCTGTTTGGCACTCAAGGCCGGCATATACAACGCCGAACGAATATGCCGGTTACCGGCCTTGGATAGCCGCATTTTCTTGTGTACGCTTTTGCCCGACTCAAAGGCCTTGGGATCGAGTCCGGCAAACTTGACCCATTCGCGATGCGACAGGTTGGGCGGCAATAGCAGTAGTTCGCCCATCAAGGCAATGGCGCTGGTTTGGGCAATGCCTTTGATGCCGGTCAACAGGTCGAATATTCGTTGCAGTTCCGGATGCTGGTCGATCAACGCCAGCGCCTCGCCAGCCAACGTATCGATGCGTTTTTCCAGCTGACTAATCGCCAATTTGGCATCGCGTAGTAGGGCCTTCGGCGTTTCCTCGGTCGCACTCAGCGCATGTAGATGATTTTTCGCGGCGGCCTTCTGACCGGTTAGCGCGTCGATACGGCGAGCATAGCCGCGCAAAGCCAGCGCTTGATTCGAAGGACGAGTCCAGGCGACGAAATCCATGCGCTCGACATATTCGGCCAAGGTGTTGGCATCGACGGCGTCGGTTTTACTGTTTTTCATCAATACCTTAGCGAAGTGATGCGAAGCCTTGGGATTGACCACCATCACAGGTACACCGACGTCGTGTAGCGCAATAGCAAGATCGAAATGGTAAATACCGGTGGCTTCCAGACAGACCTTGATGCCGGGTAATTTGATCAACTTATTCACCAGACGCGCACGGTCGCTACGAGTATTAGCATATTTTTGCGGGTCGAACGGCTTGCCGTTCTTGCGGATCACTAAAACCAATTCGTCGGCGCCGACATCCACGCCGGCAAACAGGCGATGGACAGATTCAGCGGGGGTGTTGAGCGAGCGGTTCGTCATCATCATTTTTAAATACAGTTTAAAGGGAAGTACACTATTCACCGGTTCCCGACCCTGCACATGCACCTACCTTCCTTGTGTATGCAGGCTCTAAGCCTCGGATACTCCACGGTATGGGTGAATAGGGCGGGGGCCAATCTACACGACAGGCTCTGGTAAACTACCAGTCCTCAGGGTGGGACGGCCTCCCAATGAACAATCACAGCTTAATCGGTTTTTCTGGGCTATCGGTTGTTAAAATTCATCATACAAGGGTGGGCACACGCTTTTTGTGCCCACGCGGATTTAAAGTTCTTGTCTTCAAAAGGTGGGCAGAAAAGCAGTGCCCACCCTACATTTTATTTTTGACATCATCAATGATCGAAAACATTACTAAAACCGACATTCGATTTTATAACCCACTCACGGCAATGGCTCGACTACCGACTTTAACGCCTCAAAATCATAGATTTTGGGTCAATCGTCTGCGAGATTATTTAATCGATACGGTTTATCAGTAACTTTTCCGCTTGCCGAAAACTCAAGCCCAAAATACCCGATTTTTGCATGGATTGCTTCAGCGAATAGGCCAGCGTCGCGGCAAGTACTCGGGAATAGTAAGGCAGGGTTTCCATATAGACCGGCAATACATCGTCGATTTTTTCGGCTTGTTGCAGTGTCTGTTCCAGTTGCCGGCGCTGATCCGCAATCTCTTGGATAAACGCACCGTCATTGGCGCAAGCCTCGGATAAGGCCAAAGTCCAGGTTAAATCCGGCTGTAATTCGCAAGTGCCTATGAATCGGCCGGACTGGCTTGACAGCCATTGTTCCGGGGCAATCAACGATAGGCGATATTGCTCATCTTTAAAATACAGCCAATATGCTTGTCCCGTGGTCGGTTTAAACCGAATTTGGCTATTGAGAACAAACAGAGAGGTAAATAAATCGCTGCTGATTTGCTGAATGTTTTTGGCCGGGGCAATCAGCTGCTTTTTGGCTTGCTGCAAACTGTCCAATACAGCAACAGCTCCCTTTCCCTGAGGATTGGCCGGTTTAATTGTTAAATTCATCATTCCAAGTATTCGGTAAGTTTGCAAAAACAGTATCCAGCAGGTTTAATCAACGCAGAGGATTCGAACGATCATTGATGGTTTTCCCCTCATCCTAGCCTTCTCCCGGAGGGAGAAGGAGAGTTTATATCACGCCTATAGCGATGAATCACCGAGCGGCGGCAATCGGGTATAGTCTTTGTTTTCAAAGCCTTTCCAAATCCTCTAACACTGTTTCCGCGCGCCGGGCTATCGCCTCAAGCTCTACAGCCGCAAACCGATCCAGATTGCGATAGACCATACTCAGGCGCGGATTGCGGCTTAGCTTGTCGCGATGGCGGATAAAAAAATCCCAGTACAGCGCATTGAATGGACAGGCTCGCTCGCCAGTGCGGGCTTTTTTGTCGTAGTGGCAACCCTTGCAATAGTCGCTCATCCGGTCGATGTAAGCGGCGCTGGACACATAAGGTTTGGTGGCCAGCAGGCCGCCGTCGGCGAATTGGCTCATGCCCAGGGTATTGGGTAATTCCACCCATTCAAAAGCGTCGATATACACGCCCAGATACCAACGCTGCACGGCTTCCGGTGCCAGGCCGGCCAGCAGGGCGAAATTGCCGATCACCATCAGCCGCTGGATGTGGTGGGCATAGGCATATTGCAGCGATTGGCCGATGGCAGCCGCTAGGCAATTCATCCGGGTTTCGCCGGTCCAGAACCAGGCGGGTAAAGGTCGGGCATGACCGAAATAATTGTGCGCGGCATAGTCCGGCATCTTTGCCCAATACACGCCGCGCACGTACTCGCGCCAACCGAGAATCTGCCGGATGAAGCCTTCCGCCGCCGCCAGTGGGGCATGGCCTTGGCGATAGGCCTGTTCAGCGCGTTCGACCACTTCACGCGGATTGAGCATTTTGGTGTTTAGTGCAAAGGACAGCAGCGAATGAAACAGCCGCCAACTGCGCCGGCTCATCGCATCCTGAAAATCGCCGAACTGCGGCAGGCCATCGGCGATGAACGCTTCCAGTTGCTGCAAGGCTTCTGCACGATTCAAAGGCCAGCGGAAATCCTCGGCGTCGGCTGTGCCGAAACTGTTCACATCCGCTGCGACGATGCTTTGCCAAATCGCGCTATGGTCGTGACGGGGCCGAGCGTCAGCGGCCACCGCCGGCGTGCCGGGCCAGGTTTTGCGGTTGTCGTGGTCGTAATTCCATTGCCCACCGGCCGGCCGCTGATTGTCTGCCAGTAACACCCGGTGTTTGACGCGCATGCGCCGATAGAACATTTCCATCAGCCAATGCGGCCGAGAGCCAAACAACTCTGCCGCTTCCTCCCGCTGGCTATAGAAATGCTCGCTGTCGCAGGCTCGGCTGCTGATGGGCAACTGTTGGCAATAGGTGCACAATTGCCGATCCAAACGCCATTCGTCGGGGAGCTGGTATTCAAAATGCTGAACCCGATACTGCGTAATCAACGTATCCAAATTGGCAGTCAGCGATTGGCGGTTGCCACTATCGTCAATTGGTAGGTAATGCACGCGATGGCCTTGGGCCGACAAATGCTGAGCAAAATCGCGCATCGCCGCGAAAATACCGATGATTTTTTGTGCATGATGCAAGACGTAATCGGTTTCTTGGCGGATTTCCATCAGCGTATAAACCGTTTCGTCATCGGTTTGCGCAAACCAGCTGTGCAGCGGATTTAATTGGTCGCCCAGAATCAGGCGCAAGGTCGTCATGCGGTTTTGGCCGTGCCGCGTTGCCGGCGGCAACGCTCTGAGCAATATTTCACCGCATCCCAGTCTTTTGCCCATTTTTTACGCCACACAAAGGGGCGACCGCAGACGGCGCAGAGCTTGGCAGGCAACAAGGCTTTTTGGTGCATTAAAAATCCAGCTGGGTTTGTACCCAGTCGCCGGCTGCGGCTTGGGTTGGTCGGCGGCGGGTGGGCTGCTTTCGCGAGCCGTGTTTCTCGACGATAGCCGCCTTGGCGGCTTTCACGTCGGCGCGGCCTCGCACTTGGTAAAGACGGGTTTTGGCCTGCCGGGTAGCGGATTCCAGATCGACCAGCGGTTCGGCAATATCCACACCGACCCTCACGCCGCATTGTTGTTGCAGTTTTACCGGCATCCGCCAGGGTTCGAATAGCCATTCTTTGGGCACGCTGCGTAAGGCCGGCAGCCAATGTCTGACAAAATGGCCGTGCGGATCATGGTCGCGGGCCTGTTTGATCGGGTTATACACCCGCGTGGTGTTAATGCCGGTGGTGCCGGCCTGCATTTGCATCTGGCTCCAGTGGATGCCGGGTTCGTAATCCAGAAACTGCCGGGCCAGCCAAGTGCCGACCGGTTGCCAATGCAGCCACAGCGGATAACTCGCTACCGATACCAGCATCGCCCGCATGCGGAAGTTCAGCCAACCGGTTTGCTGTAGCATCGCCACACAGGCATCGACCAACGGCCAACCCGTCTGGCCTGCGCTTAAGGCCTGAAAATGCACCGGATTCCAGTCCGCTTCGCGCAGGCCGTCATAGCCGCGATGCAGATTGGTAAACTCCAGTTCCGGTTCGCTCTCCAGCTTTTGCATGAAGTGGCAATGCCAATACAAGCGGCTGATGAAGGCCGTCAAACCGGCACGACGGGCATCGCCGCGCGGTAAAGCAGCCAACTGGCGGCGGGTGGCTTGCACGATCTCCCGTAAACTCAAACAGCCGAAGGCCAAATAAGCAGAAAGCCGCGAACAGGCCGTTGGTGCGGACAAGGGCGAGGAGATGCCGCCTCGGTAAGAGTTGCAACGAGCGAATAGAAAATCGCGCAAGGTTTCGATGCCTTGGCGGCGGCCGCCCAGTTGTCTTAGCGGCAGGTCGGGCTGAAGTAAGCCCAGAGCTTGCGGATCGGGCAAGATCGGCGGTTGAGGTGCTGCTAGCCAATCAGAAGAGGGAGGTTCCAGGCAGGGTTCCGCCATCAGCGCTTCCCAATGCGCTTTCCACAAGTCTCGATTTTGCAAGCGCCGCACCACACCGAATTGCGCAAATTCATACCATTTTAAGCTGCGCGCCCGGCACCAGCGTTGCACGGCCAAGTCGCGCTGAAAGCTCAGCCAGTTGCCGGTTTCCTGATGCGAATACACAGCCAGGAAGGGCGCTTCCTGCCAAAGCCGGTCCAATACTTCCAGCGCCTCGCCCACTTCGATACGCAAACCGCCGCCGCGTTTACGCAAGGCAAGTTCCAAATCAAGCAGGCTTTCGCGTAGAAATTGGTAGTGTTGCGTGGCAACGTCGTCGGCCGCCCACAAGCTGGGTTCGATGATGAACAAACACAGCACCGGCGCGTTGCGGCTGGCGTAAAGCAGCGGTGCATGGTCGTGTACCCGCAGATCGCGCTTGAACCAGACCAGGTTATAGCTCATCGCTCAGTGCCAACCCTGGCGCCAGTTGTTGGTATTACGTAAATCCCGCCAGGGCATGATTTGCACCCGTTTGCTAAACACCGCCTCCAGTTCGATCATTTCCAGCGGCGCGTCCGGCTCGTCCGGCAGTAGCAATTTACTGACGATAAAGTGCTTTTCCTTATTTTGCGGGGTAACGGCGGTCCATTTGCTGAGCAGTAATTTGTTCGGGTTCAGCCTGGGTGATTTGGCGGTCGGCATGGCTTGGTCTGCTTAAGAAATATAGCTTCCGAGCATACCAGCCGATCCCGAAATGGCGAGATCGGCGCCATGCCGAAGAATCAATTTCCTGGCTGTAAGGTTACTTCGACTTCCCGCTTATTGCCGTTATTGACGACCTGGATTTTCACGACATCGCCAACCTTCTGGTCGTCCAGGCGGGCGAACAGTTTTGAGAGCGTATCGACGTCCTTACCGTTAATGGCGACGATGATGTCGCCCGGCACCATGCCGTTGGCCGTTATCGATACGCCTTGTAGACCGGCTTTTTCCGCCGCCGAACCGGGTTGCACCCGCAATACTGCGACGCCGGCTGTGCCGGTCAAAGCCGCTAACTGCTCGTTCATCTGTTGGTCTATTTCGATACCCAAGGCCGGACGGATGTATTTGCCTTGTTTAATCAATTCCGGCACGACCCGCATCACCGTATCCACCGGCACCGCAAAACCGATGCCGGCTGAGGCGCCGCTCGGGCTGTAGATTGCGGTATTGATGCCGATCAGCCGGCCGGCGGAATCGAGTAGTGGGCCACCGGAGTTGCCGGGATTAATCGCGGCGTCGGTTTGAATTAAATGTTCGACGGCCGGACCTTCCTGACCGCCCAGGGAGCGGTCCAGCGCGGAGACGATACCGCCGGTCAAAGTCCAGTCCAAACCAAATGGGTTACCGATCGCAAACACTTTCTGCCCGACTTTCAGATCGCGGCTGGTGCCGACCGGTACCGGCGGCGGCCGTTTGAAGCCGACGCCGATCTTCAACACCGCAATGTCATGCACCTGGCTGGCGCCGACCAGCGCGGCTTTGTAATCGCGGCCGTCGGCCAGTTTTACCGTGGCTTCATTGGCGCCGGCGATGACGTGGAAATTGGTCACCACGTGGCCGGCTTCGTCCCAGATAAATCCGGAACCGGTACCCTTCGGCACTGAAAATACGTCGCGAGTCCAGACATTGCGTACCAGCGCGGCGGTGCTGATGTAAACCACCGAATCTCGCGATTTTTCGAACAATTCGATGGTGCTTTTTTCGTCCGCTGCCAAGTCGCCGCGCGCGGCGACGGTTCTGACTGGGGCGGGTTCGGTCGCCGGTGCTCCCGGCTGCCAATGCCAAAGCACTATCAGCGCTGCGGCGACTGCACCGGCGGCGAATACACGTTTAATGAATACATCGGGCGAATCGGGATGATTGGGATGTTGCATGTCGGCCTCCGGTTTGTTGGTTCCTACCCAGAATCGTGCGAACGGATTAATGCTGTTTTAAACGGCGGCAGCGCGGGATATTCAATTCCACTGAGCCGCTACGTCGGCAAAATGGGAGCGCGTTTAGCAAATTTCAAGCGAGTCAGTTACGTGTGTTTTTAATCAACAGTGGATTTAGGAACTATCGTCAAATCGCAAAGTCTCGAAAACGCCTGGATCGTTTGCTACTGGATAGGAGTGATCATCATGAAACGAGTTAAAAACACGATAAAACTCGCCATATTTGCTGTTTTGGGTATGGGATTAACAGGTGCCGCTATTGCGGAACATCATGAAAATGCCACGCTCAAAGCGCCATTGCAAACCGAGGAAGAATCTGAAGTGGAGCTTTACGATTACCACTCGGGTGTGACGTATACCGGTACGCTACAACGTTTTATGTTTCATCGGCATTTGGATAATGTAGCCGAAGAGCCTGAGAATAGACATTCAGAATCGACGCAAATAAAGTAAACAGGCTGTGTAATTGAGATTTGAAGACAGTTTAGGCAGGCATAATCAATAAAAAAGCCTGCTCGCCAAAGCATAAAAGAGTTAAGAGGGTTGTTGTCAAGGTACTTTACGCATCAATAATTGCAAGCGGATCCAGGCAATCGGCAGGCAGCTATTCGACACGCTAGCGGATAGGCCAATAGAACAAATTGTTCGGGTCGGATGTATTATTGGTTTTTCGATTGCTGGCGTCTGGCCTTGAAAAAATCGCTGAGCAGTTCCGCGCAATCCGCCTCCAGAATCCCCCCGGTCCATTCCACGCGATGATTTAAGAACGCCGCGTCGCTGAGTTGCAGCGCATGGCAGACCGCGCCGCGTTTGGGATCGTAAGCGCCGAATACCAGACGTTTGACGCGGGCGTGGGCGATGGCGCCCATGCACATCACGCAGGGTTCCAAGGTGACGTAAAGAGTGGTGTCAATCAGTCGGTAGTTGTTTAAGACTTGGCCGGCCTTGCGTAGCGCGACCATTTCCGCGTGGGCGGTGGGATCGTTGCTTTGGATGGGTTGGTTCCAGCCTTCGGCGATGCAGCGGCCTTCATAAACCAGCACCGCGCCGACCGGCACTTCGTCTTGGCTTTCGGCGCGCTGCGCCAGACGGATGGCATGGCGCAGCCATTCCTCGTCGGTCATGTTAAACCGTGGCTTTATTCAGGCGGTCGTTGACCGCTGCCCAGGCTTCGTTGTCGGGCGGTTGCTCGATCAAGATGGTATCGAGCTGCAGATTATCCAACGCGCGTAACGAGCTGTACAACGCCGGTTCGTAAAGCTCGGCATCGGCCGGTAATCTGAGTAAATGCAGGCAGGGAATTTCGGCGATTTCCGTGCTGAAGGCCAGGATGCCGATGTGTTTGCCTTGTGCGCACAAGTCGTCTGTCATCGTGATCAGGGTATCGGCCGGGCACAGCAAGGCCATGGTATTAGGTGCGTAATGTACCGCCATCATGCCCGGCGCCCGAATTTTGCTTTGCGACGACAGCCGAATGTCGGTATGCAGCACGGCTTTTAGTTGGCTGCGGGTAATCCGGCCGGGTCTGAGGATGGCGGGAACACCGTCGCTGAGGTCGATAATGGTCGATTCCACGCCCACCGAACAAGGTCCGCCGTCCAGAATGCAACCCACGCTGTCGCCCAGTTCTTCCGCGACATGTTCGGCTTGGGTGGGGCTGATATGGCCGAAGCGATTGGCCGACGGCGCCGCGATGCCGCCGCCGAAGGCTTGCAATAATTGCAGTGCGACCGGATTGGCCGGCACCCGCAAACCCACCGTATCCTGACCGCCGGTAACGGCGGCAGGTACGGTCGATTTTTTATTCAATATCATGGTCAGCGGGCCGGGCCAGAAGTGTTCGGCCAACCTTAGTGCCGCCTCCGGCACGGCTTCCGCCCAATCGTTGATTTGCGCGGCGCTGGCGATATGCACGATCAGGGGATGATCGGCCGGCCGGCCTTTCGCGGCAAATATTTTGGCAACCGCATCGGGATTGGCGGCATCCGCGCCCAGTCCGTAAACGGTCTCGGTCGGAAAGGCGACCAATTGCCCCTGCCGTAATAGCTCGACGGCGTGGCGGATGGATTCTTCGGTGACGGGTTTAGGATTCAAAGTAATCAGGCGAAAGATAAAAATCTAAAAAGACGAGCAGCCGGCATAATTGTAGTGGCGAATTCATTTGCCAAAGTAAACAGCTACAAATATATGGAAGCCATCCTCACGGCAAACGCGCCATTTTACCTTTCGCCTTTAGGCTTTTCTCCTAATTAATTTCGACCAGGACTTCATTAGGATTAACAGCATCACCTTTTGCCACATAAATGGCTTTGACGATGCCGGCTATCGGCGCTGTGATTTCGGTTTCCATTTTCATGGCTTCGGTCACCAGCAAAGATTGACCGGCATTGACTTTTTGACCTTCCTTGACCAACACATCAATGATATTGCAGGGCATGCTGGTGACCACATCGCCGGGCTCGCTAGGCCGGCGGCGCTTGCTGGCGATGGCGCTTTGCACCGCACCTTGCGCGCCACCGTCCAAGACGATTTCGTCCAGGGTTTCGATGACGATCTCTTCCGGCATGCCGTCCACGGTGAAGTAAAAATGCCGCAAGCTCTGGTTTTTTGGGCCAGCGCCGGTGACTTTGACGTGATAGGACTCGCCGTGCAGCGCCACGTTGAATTCGGTGGGGGCTTTTTTCACTTCGGCGGAGGCTGGGGCTTCGTCCAGCTCCAAGGGTTCGGCGACTAAGCTGTCGGTGGAGCGTAGCTCCAAAAATTGTTTGCCGATTTCCGGGAACATCGCGAAGCTCAACACGTCTTCGTCGTTCGTGGCCAGATGGGCGATTTCGTTACGCAGATGTTCGAATTCCGGTTTGAGCAAGTCCGCAGGGCGACACTCGATGACTTCCTCCTTGCCTACCGCTTTGGCCTGCAATTGCGGATTTACCGGGGCGGGGGCTTTGCCGTAACCGCCGTGCAGGTAGCGTTTTACCTCGTTGCTGATGGTTTCATAACGCTTTCCGGTCAGCACGTTCAATACTGCCTGTGTGCCGACAATTTGCGAGGTGGGGGTGACCAGCGGCGGATATCCCAGGTCCTTGCGGACTTCGGGAATTTCCTTATATACCTCGGCCATGCGATCCAGAGCATTGCGTTCTTTAAGCTGATTGGCGAGGTTGGAGATCATGCCGCCAGGTACTTGAAAGATGTGAACGCGGGTGTCGATGCCGGTAAATTCGCTTTCGAAGCGGCGGTATTTTTTTCGAACGTCCAGGAAATATTGATTCACTGCTTGCAGTTTGTCCAAGTCCAGGCCGCTGTCGTATTCGGTTCCGCGCAAGGCAGTAACCAAGGATTCTGTCGGTGGATGGCTGGTGCCGCCTGCCCAGGAGGATAAAGCCGTATCGACATGTTCGCAGCCGGCTTCAATAGCCTTGAGCTGGCACATTTCCGCCAAGCCGGCGGTGGCGTGGCAATGCAGGTGCAGCGGCAAATCGACGGCATCTTTCAGCGCTTTGACCAATTCGCCGGCGACGTAAGGCGTCAACAGACCGGCCATATCTTTGATGGCAATCGAATCGCAGCCTAAGTCGGCTAGGCCTTTACCCAATGTGATGAAACTGGCGATGTCATGCACCGGACTGGTGGTGTAACAAATCGTGCCTTGCGCATGTTTGCCGGCGGCTTTGGTGGCCTCGATAGCGGTTTCCAGGTTGCGGATGTCGTTTAGTGCATCAAAGATTCGGAACACGTCCATGCCGTTGCGCGCGGCCGTTTCGACAAACTTGCGCACCACATCGTCGGAATAATGCCGATAGCCCAGCAGGTTTTGGCCTCGCAACAGCATTTGCAGGCGGGTATTGGGTAGAGCGGCTTTCAGCTTGCTCAGCCGTTCCCAGGGATCTTCCTTTAAAAAGCGCAGACAGGCGTCGAAGGTGGCGCCGCCCCAGCATTCCAGAGACCAATAGCCGATGTCGTCCAGCATGGCGCAGGCTGGCAGCATGTCTTCGGTGCGCATGCGGGTGGCGATGAGTGATTGGTGGGCGTCGCGGAGGATAACGTCGGTTACGTAAACTTTGCTCATGGGGTTTCCTTGGGTTTACAGGCCAGTATGAGAGGCGACAACCGCCGCCAGCACGCTGGCCAGAATTTCCGGTCGCGGCTTGTTGGAATAATTGATCAGGTCGGGATTAGCTTCGACAAAGCCGGTGTTGAACCGACCGCGGCGAAAATCCGGATGACCGAGAATTTTTAAATAGTAAGGGATCGTGGTTTTGATACCGAACAAGCCCATGTCTTTCAAGGCTCGCTCGCCGCGATTGATAGCATCCTCCCAGGTCATCGCACTGACGATCACTTTAGCCAGCATCGAATCGTAAAAGGGCGGTACTTCGTAGCCGGTATAAATCGCCGTGTCGGTGCGCACGCCGGGGCCGCCGGGGGCGTAATAACGAGAGATGTGGCCGAAGCTTGGCAGGAAATTGTTTTTTGGGTCTTCGGCATTGACGCGGAATTGAATGGCGTAACCGCGACGAACAATCTCTTCTTGTTTGAAACGCAGCGGTAAACCGGCTGCGACGCGGATTTGTTCCTCAACAATATCGACGCCGGTGATGGTTTCGGTGATGGTGTGCTCGACTTGCACCCGGGTGTTCATTTCCATGAAATAGAAGCGGCCGTTGCTATCCAGCAAAAACTCGACGGTGCCGGCATTGGTGTAGCCGACAGCCTTGGCAGCCATCACTGCCAAGCCGCCCAGATACTGGCGTTGCGCTTCATCCAATTGCGGCGACGGGGCGATTTCGATCAGTTTTTGGTTGCGGCGCTGCACCGAGCAATCGCGTTCATAGAGATGGATGGTGTTGCCGAAGTGGTCGGCCAGTACCTGTACCTCAATGTGAATCGGATTGACGACGCATTTTTCCAAAAACACATCGGCGCTGCCGAAGGCCTTGGTGGCTTCCGAAATCACCCGCTGATAATTTTGCCGCAATTCGTTGGGATTATCGCAACGCCGGATGCCGCGACCACCGCCGCCGGAGGTGGCTTTCAGCATGATTGGATAACCGATTTGTTCGGCCACCTGCAAGGCATGCTCGACGCTACCCAGGTTACCGTCCGAGCCCGGCGTGACGGGTAAGCCGGCGGCTATCATCGCGCTGCGGGCTTCGGTTTTGTCGCCCATGCGCTGAATCACTTCGGCGGAGGGGCCGATAAACACCAAGCCGCGTTCCTGGCAGGCTTTGGCGAACTGGGCGTTTTCTGACAGGAAACCGTAGCCGGGATGAATGGCGTCGCAGCCGGTGCGCAAGGCTAAATCCACCAAGCCGTAGATGTTTAAATAGCCGGCCAGCGGCTCGCTGCCTATGTAATGCGATTCGTCAGCTTTTTTGACGTGTAAGGCAAAGCGGTCGGCTTCCGAATAAATAGCCGCTGAACGAATGCCCATTTCCGCGCAGGCCCGAATGATTCGGACAGCAATTTCGCCGCGATTGGCGATCAGTATTTTGCGTAACATGATGCTCCCGAGTCGTAGTGTTTAGTCACTTGTCTACTACTCTAACAATTTATGGCTATCTTTCAACAGGAAAACCGCCGCTTGCCGATGGAAGCTTAGCCTTTAGCTTGGGTGGTGGCGGTGTTGCCGGCCACTGGATTCGAACAGAATAAGCCGGCAAATTTCGCGATATTGGCTACGGCAACTTTGATGAAGTCGCTAGCCGCTAAGTTGTTGTGTTAGCAGCATTTAATTGGCTTTTTGTGGCCTCTATACCAACAAGTTTAAAGGGTGGATGGGAAATGTTGATATAAAACAGCCTCTTGCAATTGGCACGCATAGTGCTGTCCTCCTGTGTATGGATGCCTATACCATAAGCCGTTGCCAGCCGTAATCGGTCCGGTTTGTGCGAATAGGGTTTCACCTCTTAACTAATTGATTAATTCTGGGGTTTTAATATGGACACAAACAAGCCGTTACTTTCCGCGTTATTTTTTATTGGTCTATCGTTTTGGGGGATACAGCTTGCGCAAGCAGCTACGACCGAAAATACGTTAAACCCGCTCGAATCCTTCCAAACGATTTTGCCGGATTTGCCAAGCGCTTATCAGGAGCAACCATTGAATCCACTAGCGGATAAGCCCTTACAGGACTATGCGCTCACACTGTTTACACGGGTCAAGACCCGTGCGGTCGTAACATTTCAGCAGGCATTGTCCGACATAGCAGGGCTTGGCGACATGGTTTCGCAAATGGGTTTACTTGGCCTGCTTGGCACGGTTTTCCAGCCAGTGATAGACGAAAGCAAAACAGCTGAATTGAAAGCCGCCTTACCTACGGCGGCCTGGTTTTTTCTCAGCGGCATGTTGGGTGTTCTGGGCTTGAAAAAACGCAGCAATTTGCTGGATACCAAAGCCAATTTTGAATCTGTAAACTCTTAAGTTCCGTTCCCGACATCGCGTGGGTTTGGGCGGCTATCGCATTTCCTAAGGTTTGCGGATAGTTGCCCTGGACCCAAGGCGTGTCGGGCTACCGTTCTCATCTGTGGTTCAAGCGCTCTAAATTTAGTGCTGCGTCGTAGTTTGGAGTTAGAGCATGTTTGCGCCGATAATAGCTGCTGATTTCTGGTGAGCCTTGGCTATAGGTTTTCGGCCTAGCCAATAATTTCAGCATTCTTGTCGAGAGAAGTTTATGTCCGACTTTACGGAGCGTTTTAAGTTCGGCTTTATCCAACTGGCCGATATTCCCGATTGCATCAGGATCGTTGTCGAAAATTTCGATGAGTTTCAGGAGCATCCGGAATACGTTTCGCTTTGGTTCGAACAGCGTATCGTCAATAATCCTTGGCAAACCGGATTGCCGGGAATTGGCGTTGGAGTTAGTTTGGATGGCCGGCCCATTGGCTTTCGGGCAATGTTTGCCCAGCCGTGGTGGTTGAATGGTCAGTCCACTGTTATCGCTTTTTGCGCGAATACTAGCGTCGATTCCAGCTTTAGAGGCAAGGGCCTTGCGACCGCATTGATCGATCATAGCCGGCAATTTGCCGAGATTACCGGCAGTGTCACTGCCGGTAACATTACCCAAAAGGCCTATAAAAAATTAGGATTTTCCGAAATCGGCGGCAGCGATAACGATTTTTATCGTTTGCGCGTCGGTTATCGCGGCTCCTGGGAGAAACGCGCCGGCAAACCGTTGGGTTATTTGTTGGGCAGCCTATTTGACATCAACTTGCGCTTACGGAATGTCAAATTGCGTAGCGGCGGTTTTACCTTCGCGGAGGTTTGGCATTGCGACACTGAGTTTGATGCGTTGTGGGAGCGAGCCAAAGCCGGCTACACCTCTTGTCTGGAACGTAGCAGCCGCTACTTGAATTGGCGTTTATTCGATTTTCCGACCTGTCCGTTAAGACTTTTCGCGTTGCGTGATGCTGCCGGCAAATTGCGCGCTTATGCCATCTGGCATCAGCAAAGCTTTGGGGACGCTATCAGCATGGCGGTATTGCGTGACGTGTTTTATCCCTTGGACGATGAGCCGGCCTTGAAAACACTGCTGTATTACCTATTTGCTTATTGGCGGGAGAACGGGATTAGTTGGGGCAGTCTGGAAGTCGCCTCGCCGTCATTGACCAGTTTGTTCCGCAGTCTTGGCTATGAAGCGGTGCCGTCTCGCGGCAACCGCTATCGGATCTATCGCGAGCCGCCGCTAGCCGACAACATTTTGCAAAATTGGTACCGAAGCGGGATCGATGGCGATTATTTTGATCATCCGCTATGATGTTGCCCCGTTGTTTCTAAAACTGTAACGTTCATATTTGGCGATCTTAATAACATGCGAAACACCACTGTAAGCATCATCTCCACGGTCCTAAACGAACGCGGCAGTATTAAAAGTCTGCTGGATTCTTTTTTAACTCAGACCCGTCGGCCCGATGAAATCGTAATAGTTGATGGGGGTTCGTCTGACGGGACTCTGGAGCTTCTGCAACAATATGCTGATCAGAATTCCAACATAAAGTTTTTTGTCGAGAAAGGTGTCAATATTGCTCGAGGACGCAATCTGGCAATTGCGCGTTCCAGTGCTGACATTATCGCAGTGACCGACGGAGGTTGCCATCCTGATCCCGTTTGGCTTGAGGAGTTGGTAAAACCGCTACTGGAAAATCCTGATTTTGGTGCGGTATCCGGTGTGCGTAAGGTCGAACATATTAATCCTTTCGAATATTTCGCTGGGGCGTTATCGACCTCTGGAAATTCGGCCGATGAAGAACATCGGGTGTTTCATGGTAGAAATTCGGCATTTCGAAAAAGTGTTTGGACAGCGACAGGCGGTTACCCGGAATGGCTTTACACCGCAGAAGATACGCTGTTCGCGCAGAGAGCTAAAGCACTTGGATGTAGGGTCGGATTGGCGCAAAATGCTGTGGTGTCCTGGCGTCCTAGGCCTAATTTTAAAAAACTTGCCAAGCAATACTATTTGTATGGACGAGGAACCGGGCGGATAGGTAACGCGGATTTAAAAGCCGTTTTCTATCATTTGCGTAACCACGCGCTCTGGATGTTGACTTTTCTATTGGGATTTATCGTTCCTTGGTTTTGGCTGGCGACAGTGAGTTTGCTGACTTTCATGTACACAAGTTTGATCGCTCCGGTTATTAAAAGGCTGCAAGGCGATGGTTTAGTTGCGCCTGGTCTGTATTGGTATGTTCCACTTATCGTCATGATCCGTAGCTTTTGCAATAATCTCGGCCAACTGCATGGTTATTGGGAATATGAGAAAGTAGAACCTTTCAAGAAAAATCTGCAATTGTATTTGTCCGGTCAATGGAAAAGCGCGGACAATGTAAATAGCTAAAGTTGATAATTTGGTTATCTAAAACGCAGACTGTTGGCTATTATTTCAGCAACGCTTGTAAATATCCCCAAATCTTTTCGGCAATCACCGGTTGTGCCAGCTCATTCGGGTGCAGGCTGTCGGCCTGCATCATCTCCGGGTTTAATGCTACCTCTTCGAGGATAAACGGCACGTAAGGGATCTTCAATTCCGCGGATAGCTGCGGAAAAACCTCGTAAAACATCTCGACATAACGCTTGCCGTAATTGGGCGGAATCTTCATCCCCAGCAGCATCACTTTGGCGCCGACGTTTTGCGAACGCCGGGTGATTTCGGTCAGATTATTTTTCATTTCCGCCGGCGATAAACCGCGTAAGCCATCGTTGGCGCCCAATTCCACCAACACAATATCCGGTTTATGCCGCGATAAAATTTGCTCCAGTCGCGCCAGGCCGCCAGCGGAAGTATCGCCGCTGATGCTTTCGTTACTGATAACATAGTCGCTATGCAGGTCGGTCAGCTTGTTTTGCAACAAAGCCACCCAGCCAAGCTGAACTTCGATGCCGTAACCGGCACTAATACTGTCACCCAATACCACTATCGATTTCGCCATGGCGCTGATTGGTAGTAAACCCAGAATTACGGCAAGGACCACGCTATACATGTTGAATACTCATATTGATAAGACCAGTTCCCCGATTATCGTTACCGAACAGCTCGGCAAATCGGTGCCAACTTCCGAGGGCATTTTACACATCTTGTCCTCAGTGAATTTAATCATCAATTCGGGCGAGAGTCTGGCCATTGTCGGCGAGTCCGGTTCCGGTAAATCCACCCTGCTCAGTTTGCTGGCTGGATTGGATACGCCCAGTATCGGTCGAGTGGTCGTCAATGGTCGCGATCTGACCAAGCTCGACGAAGACGGCCGCGCCCTTTTGCGCAACGAATTAGTCGGTTTCGTGTTTCAGTCCTTTCAACTGCTGCCGGGGTTGACGGCTCTGGAAAACGTGATGCTGCCGCTGGAACTCAGCGGACATGCTCAAGCGGCGACCGCTGCCCGGGCCTTGCTGGATAGAGTGGGCTTGTCGCAGCGCTTGACGCATACCCCCAAGCAATTGTCGGGCGGCGAGCAGCAGAGGGTGGCTTTAGCGCGGGCCTTTGTCACCCGGCCTACCATCCTGTTTGCTGACGAACCGACCGGTAATCTGGACAGCAAAACCGGTGCGCACATCATCGATTTGCTGTTCGAGCTCAATCAAGAACAACATACCACTTTGATTTTGGTGACTCACGACATGACTTTGGCCGGACGTTGTCAACGCACCATTCGCCTGGATGCTGGGAGCGTGGTATGAAACGTGTCAATCTGGCCATGAAACTGTTGTGGCGCGATAGTCGTTCCGGAGAGCTGACCTTATTGCTCCTAGCTTTGCTGATTGCGGTCAGCAGTTCCACCGCCATATCGCTATTCGCCGACCGTTTGCATCGGACCATGACGGTGCAAGCCGCCGAGTTTTTAGCCGGCGATCTGGTGGTGGCTGCGCCGGCGCTCATAGCCGAAACCTGGTTGGCCAAGGCTGGCGAATTGGGCTTATCCCATTCGCAAACCAGCGAGTTTGCCAGCGTTTTGTTGGAAAACCAGGAAATGCTGTTGGCTTCGGTAAAATCGGTGAGCAGCGGCTACCCGCTGCGCGGCAAATTGAAAACCAGCGATGCCGAGTCACAGGATGAAATCGTCGCCAGCCAGGGTCCGGAACCCGGCTCGGCTTGGGTAGACAAGCGCATCCTGCCGGCTCTACATCTAAAAATCGGCGATACGTTGACCGTAGGCGAAAAACCTCTGACCATCGGCCGGGTGTTGAGCTACGAGCCGGACAAGCGCGGTGACTTTTACAGCTTTTCGCCGCGGGTGATGATTAATCAAATCGATTTGGCTGCCACCGGCGTCATTCAACCCGGCAGTCATGTGCGTTACGCCTTCCAGTTCAGCGGCGACGAACAGGCTTTGCTTGCCTTTAAAACCTGGTTGAAACCGCAACTGAACAGTTCGCAAAAAATCCTGGATATACATGAGGATCGCCCGGAGCTGGGATCGGCATTGCAGCGCGCCGAGCGTTACCTGGGCTTGTCCAGTATCGTGGTGATCTTGATTGCCGGCGTGGCGATTGCGATGGCTACCCGCCGTTACACCGAGCGGCATTTCAACGCCACTGCCTTGTTGCGTTGCCTGGGATGTAAACAAGCGGAAATTGTCTGGCTGTACGGTTTGCAATTCTTGGTGCTGGGCCTATTAGCCAGCAGCGTCGGCTGCGGCCTGGGCTGGTTGGCGCAGTTTGGTTTATTCGAGCTGTTAAAATCCTTGTTGCCGGAAGAATTGGCCAGTCCCAGCTGGTTGGCGGTATTTTTTGGCTTGACTTCGGGCTTGGCAATCTTGCTGGGTTTTGCTTTGCCGCCGTTGCTGCGTTTGCAAAAAGTCTCACCGTTGCGGGTATTGCGTCGTGAGTTGGAACCCTTACCCAGCAGCGGTTGGTTGATTTACGGTTTGGCGCTGGCGATTATCGGCGGCTTGATTTGGCGCTACACACAAGACCCGAAAATGACATCTACCATATTGGGGTTGGGTGCGCTAACACTATTGGGTGTAGGTGGCGCGGTATACGGTTTGTTATTGCTGGCGCGCAAGCTGTTGCCGAGGATGGGCTTGAATTGGCGTTTTGGCTTGCAGGGATTGCTGCGGAACAGCCAGGCAAGTGTCAGCCAGATATTGGCTTTCAGCATCACGCTCACCGCCATGGCCCTGAGTTTTACGGTGCGCAGCGATTTGATCGACAACTGGCAACAGCAATTGCCGGAACAGGCGCCGAATCATTTTGCCTTGAATATTCTGCCGGAACGCCAGCAGGCATTTCAAAGCGAATTGCAGCAGGCGCAAATCCCCAGCAGCCGGTTTTATCCGGTGGTACGCGGACGCCTGGTGACGATTAATAACGAAGCGGTGCAAGGCCGGGTCAGCAAAGACACCCAGGGCGAAGGCGCCACTCAACGCGAATTGAGCCTGACCTGGGCGGTGCAATTGCCGGACGATAACAAAGCCACCGATGGCGGTGCTTGGCAAGCCGATCGGCCGGGTCTGGTATCGGTGGAGCAAAAACTGGCGGAAAGCTTGAAAATCAAGGTGGGCGATGAATTGACCTTTACGGTGGGGAGCGCGCAATTCAGCGCAAAGGTAGCTCAACTCCGCAGCGTGCAGTGGGATACGATGCGGCCCAATTTTTACATGATTTTCTCGCCCGGCACGCTGGATAACTTTCCGACCATGTACATGACCAGCTTTTATCTGGCCGATACCCAAAAAATTCTGTTGAATACCCTGCTGAAAAAGTATCCGGCGATCACGATATTGGAAGTTGATCAGATTTTGAAACAGTTCAAGATGATCCTGACGCAGTTGACCAAGGCCATCAATCTACTATTGTATTTTGCCCTGGCGGCCGGTTTCACCGTGTTGTTTGCTGCCGTCTATGCCACGTTGGATCAACGGATCTACGAAGGTGGGCTGATGCGGACTTTGGGCGCCCGGCGCGGCTTTTTACGTACCACGCACGTGATTGAGTTTGGCTTGCTCGGCATTTTAGCTGGTGCTATGGCGGCACTGGCTAGCGAAGCGATTCTGTATGCGTTGTATACCCGTGTGATGCAGATCGACTATCGTCCGGGCTACCATTTGTGGGGAGCATTGCCGGCGATAGGCGCGATAACGGTGGGGCTGGCAGGGTACTGGGGGGTTAGGCAGGTGGTCAATCAGCCACCGCTACAAGTGTTGAGGCGTTGATAGTTGATCAGTAAATTTTTCGCGATGGTTGCGATAAGGCAATGCACTGATTTTTTCATACTCAATAGGTCACTTAACATAGTTAAATTTGGAGGCGACTTTTCGCCGGTAAGTTTAGTGTGCAACCCTAGGTGGCGTTAAGAGTGATGTATTTGCTTGAGTAGTTGTTTTTACTGGAATTTATTTCACATAGGCATTTTGGAAGATGTCTATAGCCTAGAAAATGGTATATTTTTTGCTGAATTCTTTGGTTATTTGGTAAAAGTTTGACTGATTTGTAAGCATACAATCAGCAATCGTGAGGATTTAGCAAGGCAACCAAAGCTATGATCAAAAGTCTGTATGTCGTCTTGAAAGCACATCTTTCAATCATCAATAGGAGTGTTTAGTGGCGACGGAATTGCTGACTAATGAAGCCTTGTCCCGGCTTTATCAAGAACATCACTCCTGGCTGCTCGGTTGGCTGGATAAACGTGTGCAATGTCGCTTGCAAGCCGAAGATCACGCGCAAGACACTTTTGTACGGGTGATGGCATCGGGTCGCACACCGGATTTGAATGAACCCAGGCCTTACCTCGCCACCATCGCCAAAAATTTACTGATCAACCATTGGCGCCGCGCCACCATTGAACAAGTGTATCTGGAACGTCTTTCGGCAATTCCTGAAGCCACATCGTTGTCTATGGAAGAAAGCGCCATTATTCTGGAAACCATACAAGAAATTGATGAATTGCTTAGTCGCTTACCGGAAAAGGCGCGCAAGGCATTTTTTATGTCCCAGATCGATGGACTTACCTACGTCGAAATCGCCGAAAAACTCGGGGTCAGTGATCGCATGGTTAGAAAGTACATGGTGCAAGCCATGGTGCTATGCCTGAGCGTGGAGTTCTAACAGTAAATGTCTTCCGGAGATCGACAAAAGATCCATCCCCGCATCGTGGCGGAGGCCGCTGAATGGTTTATGGTTCTTAGCTCCGGTAACGTTCGCCCTGACGAAACCGCACAGTGGCAAGCCTGGCTGGCTTCGCACCCGGATCACCAAATGGCTTGGGCCAGAGTTGAGTTTTATACCGACAAATTTAAATCACTGCCACCACCAGCCGCCTTCGCCGCCACCGCAGCGTTAAATGCCCCCAATCTCAATCGAAGACGCATGCTGTTAAGCATGGCCCTATTGGGTGTTGCAGGATGGTCCGGCTGCCAGATTTCTCGAGGTCGTTATTGGCAGGAATGGTCGGCCGATCAACATACAGCGCTCGGCGAAACTAAAACCATCACCCTAGCCGACGGCTCCAGCGTGGTTATGGATAGCGGTAGCGCGGTAAACGTTGATTTCTCGGTTAATTTACGCAGGTTGCAACTGGTTAAAGGGGAAATTTACATCGAAACAGCACCTGATAGCGTTGGCTGGAAACGGCCCTTTGTCGTCGATACCTTGGAAGGCAGAGTTCAAGCACTCGGCACCCGCTTCAGCGTCAGCCAACGCCAAAATCTATCGCAGGTTACCGTATTTCAAGATGCCGTAGAAATCCAACCAGCCGATGCAGCGTCCGCCAAACAAACTCTCCGCGCCGGTCAACAAGTTCAATTTTCCTCAAACCACCTTGAGCCTATCCAAGGACACAGACAGAATAAACCCGCTTGGACCGAAGGCTTTATCGTTGCCGATGATCTGCCGCTCAGCGAATTTTTGCTGCAACTAAGCCGTTACCGATCAGGCTACATTACTTGTGCTCCCGAGATTGCCGATTTACGGATTATCGGGTCATACCCGTTAAAAGATACCGACAAAATTCTCGCCTTTCTCGAGGCTAACCTGCCAGTCAAGCTCTCACACCCGCTACCTTTCTGGGTTAAAGTCCTGCCGCGCTGATTGCTTCTGCACTCGCAGAGACGGTCATGCTCGGTCCGCTAGGTCCGTTTACGATAAAGCTCGAAGCACTGCTTGAAGCTCTTTCTCTACGGCCTGCAACAAAGCCAATGCAGGTCCATGCGGTTTACGATAGCACCATCAGCAGCTTGTTTTTTATTGCCATCGTTTATTACTTACTTAAACCCCATTCACCCAATCTTCGATAGTCAAAACCCCATCGGGAATCAGGCTGAAGGCTTTGTCATGGGTGACAAGTATGGTTTTGGCGGCTATTGCATGCGCGGCGATCATCATATCTAGCGCCCCAAGCGTAATGCCAACCGACATGCAAGATGCACGTAAATCGCCATAAACGCAGGCGGCTTGCTCGTCCCAGGGCAATGTCTCAACACGCAATAGAAACTCCCGGATCAGCTTTGCCAGGCTGGTAGGGTGGCCCTTGCGGGCTAAGCCATATAAAAGCTCACCTTGTGTGACTGCCGATATAAAAATACTGTCCATCGGCAGTGACGCCAACCGGTGTCGAATCTCCGGGGGATGGCTTTTGATAATATAACTAGCCATATTGGTATCCAGCATATAACGCATCAAAACAAATCCCGCTCTTGGTTCGGCTGGTCTTCGCGATCGGCCATGAAATCAGCAGGAATCTTTGTGTGGTCGGCAAGCTCGAAAAACTCCGCCCAGGATGCCGGTTTAGGCGACAGAATGACTTCGCCAGTCACGGGATCACGACGAATAAATACTTCCGCGCCCGGAAAACGGAATTCTTTCGGAAGCCGTATCGCTTGGCTTCGGCCAGTGGTAAATAACTTGGCAGTGGTATGCATCTTAATTCCCCTTATCAAATAGGTATCTGAAGTATATATCACAGCTTGATATGTACCAATGATACTCGTCAAGTCGGTTCGATAAGGCAAGCCTAACCGGACATTTTTCGCTGAACAATAAAATTATTTTCATAGAAAAGACAATCGATTAGGGGCTGTTG
Organism: Methylomonas sp. PHL2-19; assembly: GCF_059331595.1. NCBI lineage: Bacteria > Pseudomonadati > Pseudomonadota > Gammaproteobacteria > Methylococcales > Methylococcaceae > Methylomonas > Methylomonas sp. PHL2-19. Next base: position 162,265 of record NZ_CP196839.1, on the reverse strand, counting down.
CCATTTTGTCATAATCCCTTTGAAAATCGATTGGCGAGCCATATTGATTGAGTTTTCAATCAAACGATAACTAGCGAATGCCACGCCAACTGCTTACAGATACCCACTGGGAAAAGCTAAAAACGATTATGTTGAGTTTCAGCATTTACGACAAACCCGGTCTTCGGCAAACGGTCGAAGGGATTTTTTATCGTTTGCGTGTTGGCTGCCCTTGGCGAGACTTGCCCGTCGCTTTTGGCAAGTGGAATGCCGTGTACAAGCGCTTCAATGCCTGGTCACTGCAAGAAAAGCTGAGGGGTATCTTTCAGGCGCTAGTGATTGAGCCTGATTTGGAATGGCTATTTATTGATGGCAGCATTATTAAAGCCCATCAACACAGTAGCGGCGGCGCCCATGAAAATCCAACAGCCATCGGGAAATCGGTCGCAGGCAACACGACCAAAATCCATATGGCGGTTGATGCCGGTGGACTTCCCATCCAGTTCTCGATTACGGGGGGCGAAGTACATGACTGCAAAGAAGCGCCGGAATTTGTGGCCAAGCTCCCCCAGGCGGGCTACATGATTGCAGACAAAGGGTATGACAGCGAGCCGTTACGGATTCAAATTCGAGACCAAGGCACAGTCCCCATCATCCCAAGAAAACAAAATTCAATAGTCGGGAATGAGGAAATGGACTGGTGTCTCTATAAATATCGCCACCTCGTTGAAAACGTATTTGCGCGACTGAAACATTTTAGAGCTATTGCCACCCGATATGACAAACTAAAACGCAATTTTGAAGGTGCTATCGCCCTGGCTTGTGCATTTATATGGTTACCGATGTGAAACGGCAACAGCCCCTAAAAAAATTTGTAATTTTTCTTCAATGTGCAGTTCCGGTTTTTCCGCGCTCGTTTGTATTAGTTAATGAAAACACCACAAATGGAGAAAAACCGATGTCAAACACACACCGCAGCAGCAATCCGGGCTTTCGTTCATCCAGATTGAGCCAAGCTATACAGGGAATTTTATTGGCTTCAGCGCTGACCGCTTCTGTCGCAGCCCATGGAGAAGAAACTACCAACAGGAAAAGCTACCACATCAGCGGCGGTTCCTTGGGACAAGCACTTAGCCAGTTTGCGCGTGATGCCGGCATTTTATTTACCGGGGAATCCGCGTTGACCGATGGCAAAACCAGCAAGGGACTGGACGGCGAGTACACCGTAGAAGAAGGCTTTAGAAAGCTCCTGGCGGGAAGCGGTTTGACCTATACCATCACGGACGACAACGCGGTAGCTATCAAGATTGCCGAACCTGGAAGCGATGCTGCATCTACTTTGCCGGCGGTGAGGGTGGTGGGGAAGGCGGTTTATGATTCTGAGACGAGCTATAACCCGGTAAATGCAACTACAGGCACAAAAACAGACGCCAAATTATTTGATACACCAATGTCAGTGCAGGTTGTCCCAAAAGCAATTATTGATGACCAACAAGCCACGGGTTTAAGTAATGTCGTAAAGAACGTTAGTGGCGTTCAACAAAATTTTGGGTTCGGTTTTAGTAACAATGAAAGTTTAATTGTGCGGGGCTTTGATACTTCTCTTGAGAAAGCTGGCGATTCTTTAATATTGCGTGATGGATTTTTCACTTTCGGAGTTCCTGTTTCATTAGCTAATATTGATCGTGTGGAAGTGTTGAAAGGCCCAGCGGCTATGCTCTACGGAAAATTAGAACCCGGCGGCCTTGTTAATGTAGTTACCAAGCGCCCCCAATCAGTTCCGTATTATTCTTTACAACAGCAGTTTGGTTCGTTTGATACCTATCGCACCCTCTTGGATGCAACTGGCCCCGCTACTAAGGATGGTTCATTATCTTATAGGTTTGATTATGAACATTTAGATTCGGGGTCATTCAGAAATTTTGGGTTCAATAAGCGAGATTTCATTGCTCCGACAGTAACATGGAACATCAGCGATGCTACACAAGTTGATTTCGAATTTATATATCAAAAATTGGAATCAATACGAGATCATGGCATACCATTTGGTTTAGAGCAAAAAGGGCTTTTAGCTGGGAAGCTACCGCGAAATTTATTTATTGCCGAACCAACCGATCACTACAATCAAGAATACATTCAAGGTGGAATGTCCTTAAGCCACCAAATTAATAAAGATTGGCAGATAAAAGGAAAATTCAATATTGCTAAAAACGATATTTCGGATGCCCAAACTTTTGGAGATTCCCTAATTGGTAATAGTGAGCTGTCTCGGGGCACATATGCCTCAGACGACCAGACGGGAACTGATTTTGAAACAATAAATGTCATTGGTCATTTTGACACATGGAGTTTGCAGCACACCTTATTGATAGGCGGCGATCATTTTAATTACAATACGAATATTTCCACCTTTTGTTGCGATAGTGCGCCATCAATCAATTTATTTAATCCTCAATATGGCTTCAACGGTTTTAACCTTCCCTCATTTATCAATTCTCCACGATATGAACGTGAACGTGATTATTCATGGTTTGGCACGTATATTCAGGATCAAATTAAATTTGGCGAGGAGTGGAGCTTACTTTTAGGTGGTCGTTATGACAATACTGAATTCCAAGAAAAAGAGACTGTAGCAAGCAAATCAACCAAAAATGAAAACTTTAGTCCTCGTGCTGGCTTGATGTATCACCCATTGCCGTGGCTAGGTCTATATGCAAGTTATGTTCAGGGTACGAATGCCTTTAACAGTGGATTTACCGCGTCAGGGACGGCTTTAAGTCCAGAACAATCGAGGCAATATGAAGCTGGTGTAAAAGGCGAATGGTTCGATGGCAAGCTATCAGCGGGAATAGCAGTTTTTGAATTAACCAAAGAAAATATCAGCGTATCAGATCCAGATAGGGCTCTTGCTTTACAAGGGTATAAGCAAGCCATTGGCGAAGTACGCAGCCAAGGCATCGAATTTGATATTCACGGAAATTTGACTGACTATTTGAATTTGATTGGTAACTATGCATTTACCGATGTAAAAATCACAAAAGATACAGACTCTTCAGGCTGCACGGGTAATCAAGGTAATCGCTTTGCCAATGTACCTACACATTCAGGTAGTCTTTGGACAACTTATGACTTTTCTGGATTTGGTGCGCATGGATTCAGCAGCGGTATTGGGGTGTTTTTGGCAAGCGATAGAGCCGGAAATATCGCCAACACTTTTGACTTGCCCGGTTACGCAAGAGTGGATGCGATGTTGAAATATAAAAGACAGGTTGGCCCTTCAAAAGTGACTCTGCAATTTAATATAGAAAATTTAACTGACAAGGACTATATGGCGTCCAGTAACGGATACGGTAATAACGAAAATCAGGTTATACCTGGTACGCCGCGTACGTTTTTAGGGTCTGTAAAAGTCGAATTCTAATATCGGGTTAGTTGTTTAGCTACGCAGGCCTGGTTAGGTGTAACCAGACAGATTGGCTTCGATTTGTCGGGTTACGCTCTATCGAGCTAACCCGACCTACGCTTGATTGAATATTTACCTCCCCAAACCCACTAACACTGCATTTAATTTAACGAAATCCATTTGCAAACCATGAATAAATCGGACGCCGATGTTTTGGACATCTATCCAGATAGCGCTAGCGCTGCGCGTTTATCTCGGCTTAAGGCGCATCGTAAACTATGGCTGGCTGTGCATCTTTACCTTGGTTTGTTTGCAGGTGCATTATTGGTAGTCGTCGGCTTTACCGGCAGTATCGCGGTTTTCTATGTGGAGCTACAAGAGGTCTTGAATGCCGAATTGAATGTAATTTCTGAGCCCTTACAACCCCGGCAGAATGCCCATTCATTGGATGAAATTATCATCACAGCAGAATCTGCTAAACCACTAGGCAGCCAATTTCTTAAGGTGTATTACCCCCGCAAGGCAGATGTCGCTTATAAGCTGCTTTACTTTGTCCAAGACGCCCGCCAAGCGAATAACGGCGATGGCTATTACATTTATATCGATCCTTACATCAATCAGGTCAAGGGCATACAGCTTTGGCATCCCAAGGGCAAATATTGGGGGCGACCTTTTATGAGTTTCATCATGCAGTTGCATTGGAGTTTGCTGTTAGGTGAAACCGGCGGCACGATTGTGGGTATTTTGGCAGCGTTATCGATTATTTCTGTTTTGACTGGCTTGATAGTCTGGTGGCCGTTAACCGGCAAATTTAAACAGGCGTTAAGTTTTAAACGCCGCGCGGGGCCAGTACGGTTCAATTTTGATTTACATAAAGCCATCGGCTTTTATTGCAGCTTGGTGTTGTTGCCGGTTTTGTTTTCCGGGATTTATATGAACTTGCCCGAACAGGTTAATACGCTGGTTAAGCTATTTTCGCCAATTACCAGAACGAATGCCTATGACGGTATAGACGACGAAAGCTATCACTCTTGCCGCCATGCCGGTGAAAAAGCCATCGGGTTTTCGGCAGCGGTTGCGGCAGTTGAAAATCACTCCTCTGTCGGTAAGGTAGTGATGGTCAATGCACCGATTGATCCGAACGGCGTGTATATCATTCAAAACAGGGATGTTCTAGAAAACAGCCGCTTCGTTGGTCATCAAACACTGGTTGTTGATCAATACAGTGGCGAGATTATTCACAGCTACAACGCAGGTATAGGCAATGCGGGCGATGTATTTCTGGATTGGCAATGGCCCTTACACAGCGGCCAAGCGTTTGCTTGGCCGGGCCGGATTTTGGTGTTTCTGGCGGGTTTGGCATGTCCGGTTTTGTATGTAACGGGTGTGATTCGTTGGCTGCAAAAACGCCGCGCGGCAAAGTTGCATCAAGCCAAACAATCGCCAGCTTATGAATCGCGTTAGGAGCAAGCTGGGGTCAGGTCTTGTTATCAAGGGCCGTAGGTTGGGGGGAGGCACGAACCCCAACATTGATGGCCTTTAAATTATCGATGACTTCATTGTTGCGTTGCCAACGGTTTGCGGGTTGTTTTGCTACTGTCGTGTTGGGGTTCCTGTCGTCACCCCAACCTACGCTCTGACTACCCGTAGGAATTTCCTGGCCGGAGCCAATTAACTCCCCGCCCCATAATAATTATTAAGAACATGGAAGGAGGCGCGGGTATGCGCAAAACCACTAAAAAGGCACCCTACGTGGTACCGGCTGAAAAAGCCGCCGAAATATTCCCGTCCGCGCGTTATTTCCAGATTCATTTTGAGTTTCTGCAAGAGCAGATTCAGTTGATCTTGCGTAATCAAGAAACCTTGCAACAGCAAATGCGACAACTGGAAAGTCAGCTGTCGCGAACGGGGCAAGGCATCCGCCTTGATGGCAACACGTTGAGCCCTATTGAGCGCCTAACGGTGAATCGTAACGCTACTTCGGACAGTGAAACCCCCAATTTTAATCTGACGGGGGGACGGTGAAGCTGGCACTGTGGCATTCGACTACGCATACGGCGGACCTATCGGTCTGCTTTTGGGGGTAGTTATTTGTTGCGTCAAATTTAAAGGGTTCTAAAAACTTGAGGCGACAACTAGCTTGAAATTTTCCGTGAAATTTTCCAGTGAAGACGACGGCGGGGAAATGAGCGAGATCATAGTCTGATTACTTGTCTCTTTGGTTTTCTCGTCTAGCTTAACTCAGCGTATGATTGCCGCTTTAATTTTGCACCCCATGGCACGAAGTTCGGCCTCCCCTTTTAAGGACCATGCATGAAATATAGAGATTTACGAGACTTTATCGCGCAACTGGAAAAGCAGGGCGAACTGAAGCGCATCAAACAGGCAGTCGATCCGGTGTTGGAAATGACAGTGATATGCGACCGGGTGTTGAAGCAGGGCGGGCCGGCTTTGCTGTTCGAAAATCCGAAAGGTTCCAACATTGCCGTGCTGGGCAACCTGTTCGGCACGCCGAAGCGGGTAGCGATGGGCATGGGAGCCAAAGATGTGTCCGAATTGCGCGGTATCGGCGAGTTACTGGCCTATCTGAAAGAGCCGGAGCCGCCGAAGGGCATGAAAGACGCGCTGGAAAAATTCCCGGTATTCAAGCAGGTGTTGAATATGGCGCCGAAAATAGTCAGCTCCGCACCCTGTCAGGAAGTGATTCGGGTCGGTGACGAAGTCGATTTAAGCGTCTATCCGATTCAAACCTGTTGGCCGGAAGACGCCGCGCCTTTGATCACCTGGCCGCTGGTGATTACCAAAGGGCCGAACAAAGACCGGCAAAACCTGGGGATTTACCGCCAGCAAGTCATCGGCAAAAACAAAGTCATCATGCGCTGGCTGGCGCATCGCGGCGGGGCATTGGATTTCAAGGAATGGCAACAAGCGCATCCGGGTAAGCCGTTTCCGGTGGCGGTAGCGTTGGGGGCTGACCCGGCGACGATATTGGCATCGGTTACACCGGTGCCGGATTCTTTGTCCGAGTATGCCTTCGCGGGTTTGCTGCGTGGCAGCAAGACCGAAGTGGTCAAATGTTTGTCCAACGATTTGCAAGTGCCGGCCAGCGCGGAAATTGTCCTGGAAGGCTTCATCTATCCCGGCGAAACCGCGCCGGAAGGGCCGTACGGCGATCACACCGGTTATTACAACGAAGTCGATGAATTTCCGGTGTTTACTATTGAACGCATCACTCAGCGGCAGGTGCCGATTTATCACAGCACCTACACCGGCCGTCCGCCCGATGAACCGGCTATTTTGGGTGTGGCCTTAAATGAAGTCTTCGTGCCCATCTTGCAAAAGCAGTTTCCGGAAATCGTTGATTTCTATCTGCCGCCGGAAGGCTGTTCGTATCGGATGGCGGTGATCAGCATGAAGAAACAATACGCCGGTCATGCCAAGCGTGTGATGCTGGGCACCTGGTCGTATTTGCGCCAATTTATGTACACCAAATTTGTGATCGTGGTGGATGACGATGTCGATGTACGCAATTGGCAGGACGTGATTTGGGCGATTACCACCCGCATGGACCCGGCGCGCGATTTGACGATTTTGGAAAACACGCCTATAGATTATCTGGACTTTGCTTCGCCGGTGTCGGGCTTGGGGTCCAAGGTCGGTTTCGATGCGACCAACAAATGGCCGGGCGAAACCAGCCGGGAGTGGGGACGTCCGATTGTAATGAGTGAGGATGTCATCAAAAAAGTCGATTCTATGTGGGATACCCTATTTAACTAGGGTAGACTGCCGGTTCGCTTGAATAACGGTACAGTTCCTAATGAAAATATTGGTTGTCGACGATATCTACGAAAACAGGCTATTGCTCGACAAATTACTGAGCAGGATGCAGCATGAAGTCATTTTGGTCGAAAATGGGGAGCAGGCGGTTCACGCTCTGGCCAGCGTAAATCCCGATCTGATTCTGATGGATATTATGATGCCGGTCATGGATGGCCTGGAGGCTATCAAAGCGATTAGAGAGCGAACCCTGGACAAATGGGTGCCCATTTTTGTGCTCAGCGCGCTAGCCGATGACCAAAATGTCCTGGATGGGCTGCAAGCCGGTGCTGACGACTATCTGCAAAAACCGTTCAGTCGCGCTGTTCTTGCCGCTAAATTGGGTTCGGTGCAGCGTGTGATCGATATGCAAAATCTGATTATTGCCGATACTCAGCTACTTAAAGCCTATCGCGACGAAAACGAAGCGGAGCAGCAGTTTTTACAGAGTATTTTTGAAAGGTTAATTAAACAGAGCGATCTGAAAGACGATCATTTGCAGTTTTGGTTATTGCCGGCCAAACGCTTTAGCGGCGATTTGATTTGCGCCAGGCGCGTCAGCAAGCAACAAATTTACTTTATGCTCGCCGATTCGACCGGCCACGGCTTGGCGGCAGCGTTACCGACGGTGATTGTCAATCAGGCATTCCAGGCGATGACGAAAAAGGGCTTGGCCGTACCCATCATCGTCCGCGAGATCAATCGCCTGGTGCACAGCCAGATGCCGACGGGCCGTTTCGTGGCTTTGGTATTGGGCATGATAGATGCTGAAAAAAAGTCGGTGGAGTTGTGGAATGGCGGCTTACCCGATGTTTATGCGCTGGATGGCGATGGCAAGCCGGTTCACACCTTTCGTTCCTCACACCCCTCTGCCGGCATTCTCGATAACCGGCAATTCGACGATACTTGCGAAATCTGGCATTGGCGGGAGGCTTGCGAGTTATTTATGTACTCTGATGGCTTGACCGATACCCTGGGTCCTGACGGCGGTTTATTCGGCCAAGAGCGCGTCCTGCAGATTCTCAAAACGGCGCCGCCTGGCGCTGAAGTGGCGGCGATCCAACAGGCCCTGGAAGCGCATATGCTGAACCGGGAAGCGCAAGACGATATTTCCTGTATGGCCATTCGCTGCCGCTGAATATTTCGACGTTGGGCCGGCTGGTTTTTATTTCTGGAATCTTTTGGGCTGTTAGATTGAATGCTGGCGTCAGGCTGTAAAAAGCAGACTCAACTAATTTGTCTATACTGAGAATCTCGCGGATAACCCATTCAGCAGGCACGGCTCGGTACGAGTCGGACTGCTAGGTTTTCGCTCCCAACTTCATGATTCTTTGAAAACAGCAACGTGGACTTAAAACAGCATATTCTGCAAGCCGCCATTCTCATCGTCGACGACGAACCCGCTAACGTCAAATTGTTGGAAAAAATTTTGCAGCGCCAGGGTTATCGGAATATTCAATCGACCTGCGATTCTCGCGAAGTGACTTCTCTGTGTGATACCACGCGATTCGATGCCTTTTTGTTAGACATCCGCATGCCGCATTTAAGCGGCTTCGATGTCATGGAACAATTGCAACAGCGTTTCAGAGACGACTATTTACCCGTGTTGGTGCTCAGTGCGCAGCCGGACATGGAGACCCGCTTGAAAGCGTTGAGTTTGGGCGCTAAGGACTTTTTGACCAAACCCTTCGATCAACTGGAAGCCGTTACCCGCATCCACAATCTGCTGGAAGTGCGCTTGATGCATAATCAGATACGCGATCAAAACCGCCTTCTTGAACAACAGGTAAAAACCAGAACCGACGAATTGTATCGTACTCGTCAGGAAGTCATACGCAGACTGGGGCTGGCCGCCGAGTATCGGGATAACGAAACTGGCAACCATATCATTCGCATGAGTAAATATGCGCAGCTGTTGGCTTTGGCGTATGGCTTAACTGAGCAGGAGGCGGAAATTATTCTAAATGCGGCGCCGATGCACGATATTGGTAAGATAGGTATTCCGGACCGGATTCTGTTAAAAACCGGCAAGCTCGACCCCGAAGAATGGCGGATCATGCAGACCCATGTGCAAATAGGCGCCAATATTTTATCCGGCTCGCCGACCGAGTTGATGCGGGCCGCGCGCACCATTGCCCAACATCACCATGAAAAGTGGGATGGCACCGGCTATCCGAATGGCTTGCGGGAAGAAGATATATCGATTGCCGGCAGGATTTGCGCGCTAGCCGACGTGTTTGACGCGCTGACGTCGCAACGACCGTATAAGCCGGCCTGGGCGGTAGAGGAAACGTTGGCTTATATCGCCTCGGAATCCGGCAAACACTTCGACCCTAAATTAGCGCCGCTGTTAAAAAAGAATTTGCCGGAAATTTTGATTATCAAAAGCGAATATGCAGACGCCGAGGTTATTCGGGATTTGAACTGATCGCGGGTTGTTTTAAGTATTTAAGCTGTGCGAATCGATTCCACACCGCTGATCAGCTCGGATGACGCCAACTCCATGCCGCGTTTGAAATAATCGCAGGCTTGATCCTTGTCGCCTTTGCTAAACAATAATTCGCCCAATAATTGATAGGTCGCCACCGACGCTTCGGTATTCAGGCTTTTCAACAAATACTGTTCGGCTTTCTCCATTTGCTCGGCTTTCAAAGCCAACTTGCCCAGCACTCTTAACAACACTGCGTTGCTGGGGTAAACCGCCAGCCATTGTTCGACCGACTGCAATTGCTTGGCTTTATCTTCGGCTTCGATATTTGAAACCAACACCAGCAAGGTGTCGTCCCAATGCCGGCCCAATTGCTTGAGCATCGCCGATTCCACGCTACTACCGGCGCCTGCGGCAATCATCGCCGCAAAATAGATATTGGCGATGCCCGGCAGAGTCTTAATGTGATCGGGGATGCCTTCCCAGCAGGTTTGAATCGCCTGGCGGTCACCCTGGGCGATGGTTTGTTTCAGCAGGCGGCTGAAGGTTTCCGTTTCCAGCAACTTAACTTCGGTTTCCATCAACACTTTATGCTGTTGCAGCGAAGGCAGTATCTTGCTCAAGCCTTCCCAGTCCCCCAGATGTTGATACGCCTGATGCATCATTTTCAACACCCGCGCATGGCCGGGATTGATTGAGTGCAATTTGCCCAGGGTTTCCAAGGCTTGCTCGAATTGTTTTTCAGACAGATGCAATTCGGCTTGGGTCAAGCCGACGGTCATATTGGTGTCCGAGGATTGTTCGCTGGCTTTTTGCAGATATTCGTCGCGTTTGTCCAGTGCGCCGCGCGATTGCGCTGCTCTGGCGGCAGTCAGATAATGCAGCAAAGGTGCGCCACTATGCGCGGCATGCTTGATCAGCACTTTCTCCGCGCGCTCCCAATTACCGTCTGCCGCATCGAATAAGCCGGCCACCAGGGCTTCCTGCGAGCGGTTGAAACGGATATTGCGGCGGCGCTTGGCAAATTGGTTGGGCATGCGAATCAACACGCCCATCAAGCGGAAAAAGTTGTAGAGAACGAAAAAACCGATCACTTGCGCAACCGCAAATACGGTCAAAGAGGTTTCCAGCGACCAGTGGCCGAAACCGATCAATACATAACCCGGATCGTTCTGTTTGACCAGCCAGCTATGCAGCAAAAACGCCACCAGAACGGCGCAAAGCAAGGAGCCTAGAAAATACATGAGATTTTTCATAATGCCACTCGCTTATTGCTGGCCGGCAGAGGGTATTGCCGGCGAGGCCGTTTCCGCTGGCGGATTATTCAGCACGGCTTTATCGGATTCGATACGCAATTTACTAATGTCTTTCAATAGCTTCAACGACCCGCTGACATCCGGATATTGGCTGCGGATTTGCACACTCGCCAGTTTGTCGAGTTCAGCCACGAAGTTATCGGTTTGCTGATTTTCCGCGAAATTTTTCTTTAGCCATTGTTTGGCGTCGGCGATGCTGCTGGCAAACAAGGTGTCGTTTTGTTGCACCAGGGCAATTTCGATCATTTCCAGCCTGACTTTCAACTGCTGCTTGATAAAGTGCGCTTCTTCAGGGGTCAGGATGGCGTTGACAGGTTGTTCGGTGTGGCGCAACACCACATAGCCTTCCAGCTGTTTGGCGACCGTATTCAAGATTTCATGGCCGTGTTCAGATAAGTCGCTATTGGGTTCGGGCTTTTCCGGCTGCTTGCCTGCGTGCGGCAGAAACACCGATAAACCTTCCACTGCATCCTGTAAGTGCTGGATGCCGCTGTAGATGCCGACGATGTCCGGTACGGTGGCGCCGTTTAACAAGGCGATTTCCTTGGCAATTTGCTCACGGACTTTAAATACCGCCGCGTCGCCGCTTTCTCTTAGCCGTTGATCGGCCGCTTCCAGCGCTTCGCGGGTGGTGGTGACGTCACCGACCAAATGCAAACGCTGATTGGCAACGGTCAACAGATATTCGGCATCGGCCAGTAGCCAGTCGCCGCGGGTTTTACCCAGCTGCCGTTGCAAAGCCACAATGGAGGCTTCCAGCTCTTTGCGCGCCGTGCTCAGGCGCTCATCATGCAGCTTGGAAAAATCAGCCAATGTTTCATTAAAATGGTTATCTTTGCCGGTCATTTCGGCATTGACGTTGGCGATTTGCGTTTGCACGCCATTCAGCTGTTCGCGCAGGCCGTTAAGTTCTTTGTCCAGTTCCAGTATCTTCAGGTTATCCTGATTGTTTTCGGTATCTTGACTGAAGCGCAATTGCTGGAAAAAGAAAAAACCCGCACCAGCCAAAGCAATCACCAATACGATAGAGGTGATGCCTATCCACAATCCGGCGTGAGACTTTTTAACCACCACTACCGGAGCTGGATTTTCTTGTTGTTCTTCAATTACTTCGGCCACTGTTTTCCCCGTTAAATAACGTCGTCAAGGTCTCTAAAATCGCTGCATCCGTGGGCTGTGTGCTCACTGCAATCTGTTTAAATCCGAAATCTTCGGCCGCTTGGCCGATCCGCTCGCTCACGACGACTAAAAGTATCGATTTCAACGATACTATCGACTCGTCATCCAGCATCGCCAACAAATTTTGTAACGCTTCGACGCTGGTGATCGTCACGGCGTCCAGCTTCCCTTGGGCTATGTCTGTCCGCAATTCCGTGCTGTCCGCCATCGGCTGTTGGCGACTATACACTTCCAGATAACTCGCTTCCGCGCCGCGGCTGCGCAAGCTCTCCGCCAGTTTCTCCCTGCCACCGACTCCGCGCACAATGACGCAGCGCATGCCGGCGACAGCGTGCAATTCAGGTTCAGCCAACAAGCCTTCGCTGTTGAATGCGCTGGCCGGCACGCAATCAACCGGCCATTCCGCTTGCTGCAATGCGTTGGCGGTTGCGGCGCCGACAGCCGCGACTTTGAATTTACGCAAGGCCGGCATTTTGCCACCGAACGCCTTGATAGCAAAATCCACCGCGTTGGTGCTGGTAAAAATCAGCCAGTCGCTGGCGACGGCTTGGCTTAACAACTGCGGATCGGGCTGGGTTTCGACGATTTCCAGTGTTGGAAAGCGTATTGGCACGCCGCCCTGTTGTTCAATTAAATGACATAAATTCTCAGCCTGCGCGGCGGGCCGCGTCACTAGAATGCGTGCGCCGTTTAAAGCCGAGTTCACTGGTATAGCTCGCGCAATATCCTGTCCGCGCCTTGCGCTAATAAATCCTCGGCCACGGTTTTGCCCAACGCTTCGAAGTCGCTAAGGCTGCTTTCCGCCTCGGCTCTATATAACAAAGTGCCGTCGGGGCTGCCGACCAGGCCGCGTAGCAATAAACGCTCGCCTTTGATTTCAGCAAAACCGGCAATCGGTACCTGGCAGCCGCCGTTGAGTCGGGCATTCATCGCTCGTTCGGCGCCGACCCGGATGCTGGTGTCCTCGTCGTGCAGTACCTTTAAATACTCGTGAATCTCTGCGTCGTCGATCCGGCACTCGATGCCGATAGCGCCTTGGCCCATCGCTGGCAGGCTTTCTGTCGGCTGCAATTGAGCGGTGATTCGTTCGCCCATTCCCAGACGTTTCAAGCCGGCCGAAGCCAGGATGATTGCATCGTATTCGCCGGCATCCAGTTTAGCTAGCCGCGTGTTGACGTTGCCGCGCAAACTCAGGATTTCCGCATTCGGGAATTTTTCCTTGATTTGGCATTGGCGGCGCAAGCTGGAGGTGCCAATGCGCGCGTTAGCGGGCAATTCGGCTAGGCTGCGATAGTGATTGGAAACAAAGGCGTCGGTCGGATCTTCTCTATCCAGAATCACCGCCAGATGCAGGCCTTCCGGAAACTCTACCGGCACGTCCTTCATGGAATGTACCGCGATGTCGGCCGTACCTTCCAGCATGCCTTGTTCCAATTCTTTCACGAACAAGCCCTTGCCGCCGACTTTGGCTAGCGGTGCGTCGAGAATTTTATCGCCGCGGGTGACCATTTTGACCAATTCGGTTTGTAAGCCGGGAAACGCCTGTTGCAGCCGCGCCGCGACATGCTCGGCCTGCCACAAGGCCAGCGGGCTTTGCCGGGTAGCGATGCGAATAATTCTGTCTGCCAAAACTGCTCCTGCCGATTGCTGGCGGGCGTCTAAGCTGCGCCCTTTGTTGAGAATAAATGTTGTCTATTGTAATCCGATTTGGGGGGGAAGGTGGGTAGAAGTTATAAGCGTTGCAGAGACGGCGGGAATGGGGCGAGAGAATTGGCTTCAAACGTTGTTCTTGGTTAAAGTTCTCTAATTTCAACAATCAGACGAATTTTAAATTCGCGTCCATTGGAATATGTACGAACTTTTACTACTCCTAGCGGGAGCAGCTATTGCGATTTATATCGCTGCTCGGTGGTTGATATATTTTGTGCAGATCAATTCTTGGCTAGCCTTATCTCTGGCCTTGTTGGTGCTGGTTTTGTTTTCAGTCGGATTATGGCTAAAAGTCCGCGTCTGCGGTTACATATTGGCCGCCATTGCCAGCGCCGTCTGTGTGTTTGCGCTTTCAGGGAATATTAGTGTTCTGTTTCCCTATTAACGAACGAATGCGTATTAATCAGGCAGTGCCTACCTAATCTCAAACAACTCAAAATGCTCGCTTGCGGCATGTGAACTGACGATTACCTCGGAAACTTTCGCCAACATCGGCCCTTTGTGACACCACGCCAACAGTTTTTGCAAGTCTTCAGGATGGCCGGTGGCGACGATTTCCACCGAGCCGTCGGCCAGATTTCTGACAAAACCTTTCACATTTAGCTTCACCGCCTGTTTCTGGGTATAGGCGCGAAAATACACGCCTTGGACCCGGCCCTTGACGATGATGTGTAAGCACTCGCTCATCGGCTAATCCTCCAGCAATAATGAATTTTTTGATCGCGGGCAAAATCTTCCGGAATCGTTTTCGCGCTGATGTCTTCTATCTGCAAGTCCGCCAAGGCTTGTCTATCGAGTTTGAAGCGGCGGAAGTTGGTGGAAAAATACAGCACGCCTTCCGGTGCCAGCAAAGCTACGGCATTGCGCAGCAAGTGCAGGTGATCGTTCTGAATATCAAAGGCTTCGTCCATTTTCTTGGAGTTGGAAAAGGTCGGCGGGTCGAGAAAGATTAGATCGAACTGCACTTTGTCTTTGGCGCTGGCTTGTTCCGCCAGCCATTCCACGCAATTGGCACGCAGCAGTTTGTGATCACCTTGGATGCCGTTTAAGTCAAAATTGCGTTTGGCCCAGTCCAGATAGGTGTTGGACATATCGACCGTGACGCTGGACGCCGCGCCGCCGACTGCCGCATGCACGCTTGCGCTTCCGGTGTAAGCAAACAGATTCAGGAAGCGCTTGCCCTTGGCTTGCTTTTGTATCATCAACCGAATCGGCCGATGGTCCAGAAACAGGCCGGTATCCAGATAGTCTTCGAAATTCACCCAAAACTTGCAGCCACCTTCCTCGACGATATGAAAGCGGCCGGATTCGCCTTGCTTTTCGTATTGATCGGTGCTTTTCTGCTTGCGGCGGATTTTTAAAAACACCCGCCCCTTGGGTATCTCCAATACTTTGGGGATTTCCATCATCGCCCCGGCTAAACGCTGATTAGCCTTGGCCGGATCGATGGTTTTCGGTGATTCGTATTCCTGGACGTTGACCCAGGTCTGTTCGCCTTGGTAGACATCCACCGCCACCGCGTATTCCGGTAAATCCGCGTCGTACAGTCGATAGCAATTGACCTGATTTTGCTTGGCCCATTTGCCGATTTTTTTCAGATTCTTACGCAAGCGGTTGGCGAACATCTCCGCCTGATTGTCGGGTTGCTCAGTCTCCGTACGCCGGCTGATTTGCTTGATGCGTTCTTGCTGGGATTTGGCTTTGGGTTCGAAGAAGGTCTGTTCTTCGATATTAAAACGCAGCAATTTGCACTCCAGCGCGCCGTTGAACAGGGTGATGGGCTTTTGCGAACGCACGCCCAGCCTAAAACCCAGTTCCGGATTGCTGATGATCATTGCCACCTGCCAGCCGACGAAGCGCTGTTTCAGTACCTCTCCAAAGCGGCGGTACAGTTCGGAGGTTTCCGCTTCGTCGCCCAATCGTTCGCCGTAGGGCGGATTACAGGCGATCAAGCCCTTGGGCCAACTTTCCGCCGCTGTCGCATCGGCGATGTCGCGCCGTTCGATATGAATCTTGCCCGCCAAGCCGGCGTTTTCAACATGCTGCAAGGCGGCTACCACGGTGCGCCGATCCTGATCGAAACCGACGATGACCGGCATTTTGCTCAAGCCAATATCGCGGCGTTGCTTGGCTTCGTCGAGCAGGCTTTGCCACAACTGCGCATCGTGTTTTTTCCAACCCAGGAAGCCGAAGTAATCACGCTGCAAACCCGGTGCATAGTCTGCAGCGATCATCGCGCCTTCTAGCAGCATCGTTCCTGAGCCGCACATCGGATCGAGCAAGGATCCGCCTTGTTCGGCGATTTTCGGCCAGCCGGCGCGCAGTAAAATCGCCGCCGCCAGGTTTTCCTTGATGGGCGCGGCGATGTTGACGTCGCGGTAGCCGCGCTTGTGCAAGCTCTCGCCGGACAAATCCAGGCTCAGTTGTGCGGTTTCGTTTTGCAAATACACGTTTACGCGAATGCTGGGTCGGTCGGTGTCGATATTGGGTCGCTTGTTGAACTTGGCGCGCATCTGATCGACGATGGCGTCCTTGACCTTCAAGGCGCCGAAATGCGTGTTGTTAATGGCGGGATTGTTTTTGCTGCTAAACGATACCGCCAGACTGTCGTCCGGTTTGATGTGTTCGAACCAGTTGATCTTTTTGACGCCATCGTACAAATCCTGCTGGGACTTGACCTCGAAACTGCTCAGCGGCAAAAACACCCGGTTGGCGGTGCGCGACCAAAGGCAAACCCGGTAAGCCAGTGCCAAATCACCCTCAAAAGCCACGCCGGCCATTTTTTCGCGGACGTTTTGGCCGCCCAGGGCTTTGATTTCGTTGGCAAGGATGCCTTCCATCGCTTTAGGCGTGGTGGCAAAAAGTGGGTATTGGCTCATGGTTGACGGCTGGGTACGGAATGGCTGGCTAGGATACTAAAATGTGTTGCTACTGCGGCGGATATTTTTATGGCAAAACAGCCCTGCGCCAATCGAGAGCGCTACGCACCACTCCGGCCCGTTGATAGCTCTGAGTATCGACAGCCTTGGCGCCTGTGATTTGTGCAACCAAGGCAGATAACTAAACCAATCAATAGTTGTCGAAGCGTTTTACAATCGCTTCGGTAAGGTCGCACGCTGAAATCCTAAAGATTTGAGGCGGAAAGAAAACTATATAGTGGCCGATTTTTTGCTTAAAAAGTATTATCGTTCTACAACCTTCAAGATGGTCCTGGCTATGCGTCCGCAAAAATATTCCGAAACCTACTACGATCCGTACCAACGCATCCGCGCCTGCAAAATCACTCCAGGCGAGTATTGTGTTACCAATTCCGGCGAAGTTATTGTTACCGTGCTGGGGTCCTGCGTGATTGCCTGTATTCGCGATAGGCGGCGGGGCATAGGCGGCATGTATCAGTTCATGGTGGTGAACGTCAACGAAGACCAGCCGCTCAACCAGCGCATGGAGAACATGGCTAGTAAAGGTATGGACAATTTCATCAACCATCTGGTTGGTATGGGTGCCGAAGAGGGCGAGCTGGAAGCCAAGGTGTTTGGCGGCGGCAATATTCTTAACGGTATGCAACGCAACAATGTCGGCGCTCGTAGTGCGCAGTTTTTACGCGGTTATCTGGCCGGCCGGAACATTCCGGTCCTTGCTGACGACATGCTCGGTATCTATCCCCGCAAGGTGTATTTCTTTCCGGAAACGGGGGAGGTGTTGGTGAAAAAGCTCAAGGATATAAAAAACGAAACTATTTTGCAGCGGGAGCAGGAATATTCTCATAGGCTGTTTGCTAGGGTGTTGGCGTAGGGGTGTTTTTTTTGGTTAGGCTTGTTGGGGTTGTGTCGCTGGCGCGACGGCTTGATTTAATGTCGGGTCTCGGCCCGACAGCCGAGATACTTTCTTTTGCTTGGCCAAAAGAAAGTATCCAAAGAAAAGGCCACCCGGATGCCGCTTATCCCCTGCGCTCCGAAGCTTTCGACGGGGGTTGCCGAAAGGGGCTTCCTGCCCCTTCGTCAACGCGCCGCATCCCTGCGGCGCCCCTTCGGGCTATTCCCGCCAAAAGCTCCGGTGCTCGGCGCGGCATACGGGCGACACCCACTGCCAGGCTCGAAAACTTTCACAATACTTTTGGATTGGGTGGAGTAGATACTGTTATCCAAGTCAAGCCAAATGAATAGCCGAGTCGAAGGGTTTCGCGGATTTCAAGACACCGAATGCCACATGAATCAATTTTCGCATCATGGCACCGATAATGAGTTTATTGGGCTTACCCGCGCAGGCTAATCGGTTTCTGAATTGTTTTCCCCAGGCCGTTTTATAAAGTGTCACCATGGCAGGCATATACATGGCTTTTCGCAAGAACGAGTGGCCTATTTTGGAGAGTCTGGGTTTGCCCTTGATACTACTACCCGATTCGTATTGCCTAGGATCGAGTCCGGCAAAGGCTGCGGTTTGTCGGCTATTGGCGAAGCGCGAGGTATCGGCGTAGAACGCTAGGATAATAGCGCTGGTGCGCTCGCCAATGCCGGGGATGCTGTCGAGTAATTCGCGCTGTTGCTTGAGATCGGGATGGCGATCAATGTGATCATTGATGGCGTCGATCAATTGTTGGATAGCGGTATCCAGCCAATTCAGATGCTGCTGAATGTCCTCGCGCACCGCTTCGCGCGCCACCAGCCAGCGGTTGCTTTCCTGGGTGCGCATGGTTTGCAGGGCGTCCAGGCGTAACACTAGTGCGCGTAACGTGACTTCCGCCTCGCTACGGGGTTGCCACGCGGATGGTTTGCGTTCGGCGCAGAAATCGGCAATGAGTTTAGCATCGACCGTGTCGGTCTTACTGCGAGTGAGCCGTGAAGCGCCATAAGCTTTGATTTGTGCCGGATTGACGACGCTGACGGTTAAGTCGTTGGTTGCCAGATGCTGAGCAACGTCTTCCCAATAAATGCCGGTCGCTTCCATGCAGACCTGCACGGATTCAGCTTTTTGGGCGTTTAGCCACGTCAACAAAGCGGTAAAGCCTTCAAGCGAATTGGGAACCACTTTGGCGCGAAACTTACCGTTGGGCAAGCGTAATGCGCAATCCAGCTTGGCTTTTGAAACATCGATACCGAGATAAAAATGGGACATTGAAAACCTCAAATGATCTACCTTGTGAATGCAGGCTGCCGGAAACCGGGCCGAAGAGACTGTCCGATCGTTGATCGAGGGTGGGTCGCTGCTGCAAAGATCTACGCCGGGGATTTCGAAATCCAAGCTCCGATACGGCATCCAGCGACCCAAACCTGAGGTGCCCCTCAGGTGTGTTTTCACGGGGTATTATCCTTTGAAAAGCACGACTTGATAATACAAGCTCCGAATAGCGGAGCGTATTCGGAGGAAGGAAGAATATCCCAACCATTCTTTGGTAAGGCGTGCCTTGATGGATTTGATTCAACATGCGTCCGATTACGCTGCGCTAATCGGACCTACCGTGCTGCGCGGCTTTATCGCGCAGCGTCCAGAGAGCGAAGCGAACGGGGTTGAGCGCCGGGTTAGCATTTCATTCAACGGTGATTTCATATTCAATATCTTGCACCATACGACCAAAAGCGCTGCTTTCACTGTTGTACCGTCCACCAAACTTGAGCGTGTGCTTCCCTTTGTTTAACGGACTGAGCCCAATCCAATACCCATCAGAAGCAGATGGATACGCATTTATCGGCTGATATTTTTTTGGGACCCGTTCAAAAATATTGAAGCACTTTTCTGTTCTTGCTCTATAGCGCTTAGGGTTCTTCACACTAACGCCATCTAGCTCAACAAATAAGTCTATGGCTTTGTCGTTATTGACTGCGGCATTTGCTTTGGCCTGCTCGCATGTAAAACCATTATTTTCCTCTCGCGGGTAATAAACCATATTAACCACAGGGAAAAAAATGCTCTTTCCCGCAGGAACTACGCAATTTCTTTTGATTTTCGACGAGCCGAAGCCACCAGCCAGAAACCATATATTGCCTTGTTGGCCAACATGGCAGTTATTGCCCGAAATATCTCTAACAGGGTTTATTTCATCAGGACTAGACATTGCCCACATCCACCATGAAGCAGATAACTCACCGACAGAATGCTTTTCCAGCGTAAAGCCGGGAGCAAGTGGCGTAGGGGATTCGGCTGAATGGGCTAGGCCAGCCATCGCCAAAAAGGCTGCGGTTATAAAGAAACGATGCATCGATACTCCTTTAAAAATGCCAACAAGTGATTAGAAAGTTTCTGTATATCTCCCCGAATCGGGTGATATACATGTTATGTCAGTTTAGGGGGAAGTCTAGCTGGAAAAAGGATTCAGATTTTGTTCAAGCCAAAAACAATGTTCCAGCACGCTTAAAGATGAGGCTCGACGTACCTTGGTTTGATCTAGGATTATGGGATGGGGTTATCCCGTATGCCGCGCCGAGCACCGGAGCTTTTGGCGGGACAAATCGGCAGGATAGCCGATTTGCATGCGCAGCACCCGAAGGGCGAGGTACAGGGAGGTACCGAGTGAATAGCCCGTAGGGGCGCCGCAGGGATGCGGCGCGTTGACGAAGGGGCAGGAAGCCCCTTTCGGCAACCCCCGGCAAAAGCGAGAAGCGCAGGGAATAAGCGGCATCCGGGCCGCCTTTTCTTTGGATACTTTCTTTTGGCGGAGCAAAAGAAAGTGTCTCGGCTGTCGGGCCGAGACCCGACATTAAATCAAGCCGTCGCGTTAGCGACACCTCAAATAAAGTTTCAAATTAGCTAACACAGCATCAGCTAAAAAGACAAAACAAACTCAGTTGACCTTAATCAACTCAACATCAAAAATTAATGCCGCATTAGGCCCAATATCCCTTCCAGCACCACGCTCACCATAAGCCAGGTTAGAAGGAATAAAGAAACGGTATTTAGCGCCTTCTTTCATCAATTGCACGCCTTCGGTCCAGCCCGCGATAACGCGGTTCAATGGGAACGTGGCGGGTTCGCCGCGGCCGTAGGAGCTGTCGAATTCCTTGCCGTCGATGGTGGTGCCTTTGTAATGGACGGTGACGTTGTCGGTGGCTTTGGGTTGGGCGCCGGTGCCTTCGGTGAAGACCACATATTGCAGGCCACTGGCGGTGGTTACCACGCCGGCGGTTTTGGCGTTGTCGGCCAGAAATTTTTCCCCGGCGGCTTTATTTTCGGCTGGGGTGGGGGCGTTGGCGTTGGCCAGTGAGAACATAGCAAATCCTGTAATAAATGCGATTAAAATGGCGATGACACGTTGTTTCGTGGATTTCATGAAAACTCCCGATAGATGATTGGGGCGGCTAGTTTATCAGTTTTTTTGTTCCAGCTCCTGCCGGCAACTTGCCAGTTGCGCGTCGTAACGCAAGGCGCGCTGATGGACTTTTTGCGCGGTATTCATCAGCCATTGCTTGGATAAAAAGCTGTTGCGCTGATAGCCGCCTAAGCCTTCGTGATAGGTTAAATACAGATTGTTGGCGTCTGAGGTGGGGATGCCCAGCTTGCGGTTGCTGGTGGCGCAATACCAAGCCACAAAGTCGCAGCTGTCGGCAAAATCTTCTCTATCGGCCCAGCCGTTGCCGGCTTTTTGCTGATAGTCCGCCCAGGTTTCGTCCTTGGCTTGCGGGTAACCGTAAGCGCTGCTGGAACGAAACCAAGGGATAAAGCCGAGAATCAATGGCCGGGGCGGTTGGGCGTCGGCGACGAAGCTGGATTCTTGATGGATGATCGCCATCTGCACCGCAATGGGCACGCCCCAGCGCCGCGCGGAGCTTAAGGTTGCTTGATACCAATCGTCTTTTTCCCGGAAGATTTGACAGATATTTTCCGGGTTTTTTGGTGGCATGGTTGTACACGCCGATAAAACGGCTAGACTAGCCAGACAAATTAATCTGCTTTTCATATCCCAATAAATTAGATTGCTAAAAGGATTTACCTTTAAAAAGCCCTGCCAAACAGAAGGATTATTATGCCAACAACCGAAAAACGCGCCTATCGCAAAAACCTGGCTAGCCAAGGATTGCTGTATTTGGGCTTTGAAGAGCACGAAATTTGGGTCGTCAATCTGTCGCTTTCCGGCTTGCTGGCAGTGCTGAAGGTCGAGCCGCAGGTCAATGGCATCAAAGACATTTTTAATGCTTTGCAAGTTTCGCCGATAGTCGATTTTTATCTGCCGAGCATGCGCTTGGCTGGAGAGGCGGAAATGGTGCGCGCTGAAGCTACCGAGGGCGGATTTGAAATTGCCATCGAGTTTCGCAACTTGTCTTACGATACCGATAATTTACTCTACAGCCGCCGCGCCTACCGCAAAAACATGACCGCGCCCGGGCATATTGTCTTCAACGGCAATGATTATGCGTTCAATACCGAAAATGTCTCGGTGGACGGTTTGATGATACGCATGCTGGGCAGAATTGAAGTGGCGGACGGTACGGTGGCCAAATTCGATTACAAGCACTTGAATCTGGAAGGCGAGGTTAAGGTGGTTTGGGTCGATCACGACGATATTTCCACGCTGATGGGCTTGCAGTATCTGCATTTGCAGCGTGACTATATCAAGGGTATTCCAAACTTTAGCTACCCGCCTCTGGAAGCCGGCTAGAACTGCGGGTTAAACCGTCGGCCACTCAAAAACGTTGCCGGTTACGCGCCTGCCAAAATTCCGTTGCCAATTGCTGAGCTTGTGCTTGGTCATCGGCTTTGTCCAGCAGCTTCAACGCAACGGCGGCAGTCGCTATCACGGTTGCCTCGCCAAATTCGTCGTTAACCTCGCCGCGCCAGAACTGCGCCAATAACTGCGGGTCCATGTCTTCGGCTTTCATGTGCCGGCGTTCGAATAAGGCCGGCCAGGTTTCGTCGTTAAGTTCGCCGTTATTGACGCTTTGCACCAGACACTCGACGTCTGGATTCCGTTCGGTTTCGCCGCCTTCGCCTTTTAACACCGCCATGTTTTTCTGATCCAGCAGCAACGCGGCTTTTTGATGCACTTGCCGGTAGCTGGGATGAAAGATGCCTTGAATGCTGGCGGTGGCGTCGAACGGATTCAACAATCTGACCAATGTATGCACCGGCGAACGCAAACCCATAATCGGCCGCAGATTGATCATGTCGTACAGTTTCGGGCAAATATATTCCAACGATAGATAGCTGAAATTGTCTTGCTCCAACTGCTGGCCGGCTTCGGTTATCGAGGTTGCGGCCTTAATGCCTAGGGCTTGCAGCACGTTTTCGGTATATAAACGCCCTTCGGTATGGCCGCCGGCGCCGTGCATGAATACTTTTATACCGTTTTCTGCCAGCAGCAGCGTGGATAATAAAAACCAGGGTAAATGGCGGCGTTTGCCTGCGTAGGACGACCAATCCAGATCGACAGCTACTTTGGATTCGAAGGCGAAGCTTTCCCGCGCGGCTTGCACGAAGCCGGCTAGCTCTTCGCAGGTTTCTTCCTTCACCCGCATCAGCATCAAAAATGCGCCGAGTTGAATCGGCTCGACCTGGCCGTCGGCCAATATCATTTGCATGGCCCGGTAGGCTTCGTCTTGGGTCAGCGGCCGGGCGCCTTTCTTGCCCTTGCCGAGTATCTTGATAAATTCCGCGAACGGATGTTCCTGGGTCAACAAGCTCATGAGAATGACAATGGAAAATAATGATCGATCAGCAATGCTGCGAAAATCAGCATCAGATAAATAATGGAGTAGCCGAAGGTGCGCATTGCGGTTTTATTGTCTTTTTTACGCATCATTTGCACGGCGTAATAGATAAAACCCAAGCCCAATACTACGGCGGCCAGCAAATAAATCACGCCGCTCATGCCGGTTAGATAGGGCAGCAGCGTACTAATCAGCAACAAAATGGTGTAAAGCAAAATCTGTAGGCGGGTGAATTCGACGCCATGCGTCACCGGCAGCATCGGGATGGCAACTTTGGCGTATTCGTCTCGTTTGGCGATAGCCAAAGCCCAGAAATGCGGTGGGGTCCAAACGAAGATAATTAAAAACAGCAACAACGCATGCGGATGCACTTCGCCGGTAATCGCCGCCCAGCCCAATACCGGCGGCGCTGCGCCGGCCGCGCCGCCGATGACGATATTCTGCGGCGTTAATTTTTTAAGGTATACCGTATAAATCAGCGCGTAGCCGATCAGTGACAAAAAGGTCAGAAAGGCGGTCAATACGTTGATTTTGATGGTCAATATCGCCATCGCTACAAGGCCGATAAAGCTGGCGAATACCAATACCTGATGAGAGTTCAAATGACCGGTGGGTAGTGGTCTATTCTTGGTGCGGCCCATTTGCGCATCGGCTTTTTGGTCGATGAAGTGATTGATCGCCGCCGCCGAGGATGCTGCCAGAGCGATGCCTATGCTGCCGTAGAAAAAGTTATCCAGCGGCGGCATGCCTGGCACGGCCAGCAGCATGCCGACGATGGCGGTAAACACGATCAATGCCACGACTCTGGGCTTACAGAGTTCTAAGTAGTCTTTCCAGGATAGCGCTGAAGTGGTGTCGGTCATCAAGTACCAAATAGATTTGCGGGTCTTTAAACATATAGAATAACAGTGAACCATTGATTATTAAAATAATCACAAGCGCTCACCATCTTTTAGTCAACGAGGGATTTATGAACTATAGGCTCGCGGCGTTAGCGCTGCTTTGCCCTGCTGTCGCGGCGCATGCCGAGGCCGGCAAGGTACACGAACATGTTTTTAGCAACGGCTTGAAACTATTGGTAAAGGAGGATCATCGTTCGCCGGTGGTAGTATCGCAAGTCTGGTACAAGGTCGGCTCCAGTTACGAGCCCGGCGGCATCACCGGTATCTCGCACATGTTGGAACACATGATGTTTAAAGGCACCGCAAAATATCCGGCCGGCGAGTTTTCCCGGATCATCGCCGAAAACGGCGGCAACGAAAATGCCTTTACCGGTCAGGATTACACCGCCTATTTCCAAACCCTGGAAAAGTCCCGTCTGGAAATCAGCTTTAAACTGGAAAGCGACCGGATGCGCAATCTGGACTTGAAAGCCGAGGAACTGAAAAAAGAACTGGAAGTAGTCACCGAAGAACGGCGCATGCGCACCGACGATCAGCCTCGTTCGAAAGTACATGAGCAATTCATGGCTACTGCTTTCACCAACAGCCCATACCAAAATCCGGTGATCGGCTGGCCGTCCGACATCGCCAATTACAAAGTCGAAGACCTGCAAGCCTGGTATCAACAATGGTACGCACCCAATAACGCCACGCTGGTGGTGGTGGGTGATGTCGATGCGTTGCAAGTCGAAAAGTTAGCCGAGCAATATTTTGCGCCGCTGCAACCCAGCGTGTTGAAGCCAGTGAAACCGCAAGACGAAAGCGAACAACGCGGCGTGCGACGGATTACCGTCAAAGCCCCCGCCAAACTGCCCTACCTGATGATGGGCTATAAAGTCCCGGTACTGAAAACCGCCAAGCCGGAATGGGAGGCGTACGCGCTGGAAGTGCTGGCGGGTGTGCTGGACGGCGGCGATAGTGCCCGCTTGTCTTCGCGGTTGGTCAGGGGCAAACAAATCGCGGTATCGGCCGGTGCGGGTTACGACTTCACTTCGCGCTTGCCTGAGGTGTTCCTGTTGGAAGCGACCCCCGCCGAAGGCAAAACCGTATTTGATCTGGAATACGCTTTGCTGGACGAGGTATATCAACTCAAGAACCAGTTGATCGACAAGGACGAATTGCAACGCATCAAGGCTCAAGTATTGGCCAGCGCGGTCTATCAGAAAGACTCCAACTTCTATCAAGCCATGCAATTGGGCACGCTGGAAACCGTGGGTATCGGTTGGCAAAAAGCTGACGAGTATGTCGATAAGATCAATCAAGTCACCGCCGAGCAGGTCAGGGAAGTGGCGCGTAAATACTTGATCGAAGACACGCTCACCGTCGCTTATCTCGATCCGCAGCCGATAACTCAAGCCGCCAAACCTGCAAAAGCCATAGGAGGCCATCATGCGTTTTAATTTAATTGGTTTGGTACTATTGCTGTTGAGCCAGACCGTCTGGTCCGCCGCCAAAATCGAAAACTGGCAAACCCCGCAGGGCAGCCGGGTTTACTACGTGCGCACCGCCGGTTTGCCGATGGTGGATGTGCGGGTGGTATTCGATGCCGGCAGCGCCCGCGACGAGGCGAAGTTCGGCGTCGCCGCGTTGACTTCCGCCTTGCTGGATAGTGGGGCCGGCGACTTGAGCGCCGATGACATCGCCCAGCGCTTCGAATCGGTAGGCGCCAACTATTCAGCTGGTGTCAATGAAGATATGGCTTGGCTGGCGATACGGACCTTGACCGAAAAAGCCTTGTTCGACAAAGCTTTGGCGACCTTCGAAACCGTATTGAGCAAGCCGGCCTTTAATCAAGCCGATTTCGAGCGGGAAAAAGCCCGCACCTTGGCTGGTTTGAAACACCGGGAAGAATCACCGGGCGAATTGGCCGGCATCGCGTTTAACAAAGCCTTGTATGGCGATCATCCCTACGCCCATCCCGAGACCGGCGTGGTGGAAACCGTGGCCGGTTTTAGCGCTGACGATTTGAAAAGCTTTTATCAAAAATACTATGTGGCTGCTAACGCGATGGTGGTCATCGTCGGTGACGTCAGTCGCGAGCAAGCCGAGCAGACCGCTAACCAGTTACTGAGCAAGTTACCGGTTGGCAGTAAGCCTGCCGAAATTCCGGTGGTGACGATGCCTAGCAAAGCCAGCAAACAGCACATCGAGTTTCCGTCCACGCAAACCCACGTACTGGTTGGCTTGCCCGGCACCTATCGTAAGGACCCGGACTATTTCGCCTTGTATGTAGGTAACCATATTTTGGGGGGCGGCAGTATGGTGTCAAGGTTATTCGAAGAAGTGCGGGAGAAGCGCGGTTTGGCGTATGGTGCTTATAGCGTGTTTGCGCCCTTATACCGGCAGGGGCCGTTCATGATGAGTTTGCAAACCCGAAACGATCAAACCGAACAGGCTTTGGATGTGTTGCTGAAGACCTTCAACGAGTTTCTGGATACAGGCCCCAGCGATAAGGAACTGACCGCCGCCAAGCAAAACATCACAGGTGGTTTTGCGATGCGCTTCGATACCAACAGCAAGCTGACCGATTACGTAGCGATGATTGGGTTTTATCAGCAGCCGCTGGACTATCTGGATACCTTTCAGAGCAATGTCGAAGCTGTCAGCATCGAGCAAATCAAGGATGCGTTCAAGCGCCGGGTAAAACCGGAGTTGTTGCAAACCGTGACGGTCGGTGCCGGTAAATAAAATGTCTAACCAAATCCGCATCATCGGCGGCGAATGGCGCAGCCGGCAAATCGTATTCGACGACGCGCCGGGTTTGCGGCCGACGCCGTCGCGGGTGCGGGAAACCTTGTTCAACTGGCTGCAAGCCGACATCCTGAATAGCCGCTGCCTGGACCTTTACGCCGGTAGCGGCGCGCTTGGGGTGGAAGCTGCCTCGCGGGGTGCCAAGCACGTGGTGCAAGTGGAAAACAACCCTGGCAGTTGCCAAAAGCTGCGCGAGAACATCGCCAAATTGGCGGCGACACAGATTCAGGTGGTGCAGCAAGACGTTGGGCAATTTCTAAACGCGCCGGCTCAACCGTTCGACTTGGTGTTCCTAGATCCGCCGTTCGGGCAAGGTTTGATCGGGCAGACCTGCCGACTATTGGACGCCCAAGGCTGGCTGGCCGATTACGCCAAAATCTACCTGGAATGTGAGCGCAAGCGGCCGTTGGATGATCTGCCGGCCGGCTGGCGATTGTTGAAAGCCAAGACGGCCGGCGAAGTCAGCTACCACCTGCTGCAAAAGCAATCGGATACTTTTGCCGCGGCGAATGGTTTAAAATAAGCCGCTTTTGCCTGTTTCCAAAGCCGATGAACATTACCGCGATTTATCCCGGCACCTTCGATCCCATCACCAACGGTCATCTGGATCTGATCCACCGCGCCTCCCGGCTTTACCAACATGTGATTGTTGCCGTCGCGGTCAGCCGCGGCAAACAGCCACTGTTTTCCTTGGAAGAGCGCGTGGCGTTGATTCAGGAAGTGGTCACGGAATTCAGCAACGTCCGCGTGATTGGTTTCGACACCTTGTTGGTCGAATGTGCCAAGCAACATCAAGCCAGCGTCATCATCCGCGGCTTGCGTGCAGTGTCGGATTTTGAATACGAATTTCAATTGGCCGGCATGAACCGCCGTTTGTCGCCCGATATTGAAACGGTGTTTCTGACCCCGGCCGAACAATACGAATTTATCTCGTCCAGCATGATCCGCGAGATCGCCCAATTGAACGGCGATGTGTCCAGCTTCGTGCCTGATGTGGTCAAACAACGCTTAACCGAAAAATTTTCCGAGGAGTAATTATGGCGCTCATTATTAGCGACGACTGTATCAACTGCGATGTCTGCGAACCGGAGTGCCCGAACGGCGCCATTTCGCAAGGTGATGATATATACGTGATCAACCCGTCCCTATGCACTGAGTGCGTCGGTCATCATGACAAGCCGCAGTGCATGGAAGTTTGTCCGGTGGATTGTATCGATAAAGATCCGGATGTGGTCGAGGACAAGGACAGTCTGTACAAGAAGTATTTAAAACTGACAAGTTAATAACTGGACTACCTCGAAAAACTCGTAGCCCCCCGCGCCCGAATGCGGGGGGCTAGGTTTTACGAGAACGATGAAACAAAGGCTTTTTGATGAGCTCGTTATTTTTCTTTCGATAACTCGTTTTTAGGTATTAGATTTAGTGGCATTAATATATAAACTCTCTACGGGACGCCACCAGTCGGTACCATCAATGTTGTATTGAGCTTCAATATCGCCTATCTCGGAGCGATTGATCTGTGTGAAACCAGCTTCCGATAAAGCGAGCTTCAACGTTTCGAAATCCCAGGCAAACTTGTGGTCGTCGTCCATTCGGAACATTTGGTTAATGATTTCCATTTTTGTGTTGTATGGCTTTGGGCTGCCTCCCAAATTTTTAAGTTGTTCGAAAAATTCTTTGTCGTCAAAGCAGTAAGCTTTCAAGTATTTTTCAGCGTCGGGCACGATTAGTCTGAGCGTGGCGCCATTTTCGAGTAGTCGATAGCACTCTCTAAGTAATTTTTTCGCATAGGAGTATTCCAAATGCTCTAGAAAGTGTTCGCAATGAATGTGCTTAGCACATTGATTATTCAGCGGAATAAGATTACGCAAGTCATGAAAGTAGACACCCTGGCTGTCCGTCATGTCTATATTGATCCAGTTTTCTTTTGCAAGGTTTCCGCAACCGAAGTTAATTAGAAGTTGATTTCCACTCGCTTTTTTAAGTTTTCCCCTAGAAATCAGTCGTCGGCGAAAATTTTTTAAGAATTGTATCCAGAGATTAATGTTATTTCTTAGATCACGCCATCCGGCATGTCCAAAAACCGTTTCTGCTACGTTATGGATCACTTGTTACTCCCAATCGAATAATTAAGCTAAAGTCCATTAAACAAAATTAAAGTTTCCTTTTCTTTCAATTATTACACACGCATTCAAAACAGCGGTTGTGATCCTTTATAAAACCTTAATCGCAGGAGATCGATATGCTTAAAACGGTTGGCTATGCCGCCTATAACCCGCAAACGCCGCTACGCTCGTTTCATTTCGAACGCCGGCAACCCGGTTCCGAGGATGTGCGTATCGAAATTCTGTATTGTGGGGTTTGCCATAGCGATTTGCATCAGGTGCGCAACGAATGGCGCGGCACGACGTTTCCGATAGTGCCGGGCCACGAAATTGTCGGTCGGGTAGTGGAAGTCGGTTCCCAAGTGACTCAATTTAAGGTGGGCGATTTGGCCGGGGTAGGTTGCATGGTGGATTCCTGCGGCGTCTGTCCCGATTGCCTTGATCATCAGGAACAGTTTTGCGACCAAACGGTGTTCACTTACAACAGCCCGGATAAATACACCGGCAAAATGACTTACGGCGGCTACTCGAATCAGATCGTGGTCGATCAGGGGTTTGTGTTGCAAGTGTCCGATAAGCTGGAGTTGGCGGCGGTAGCGCCCCTGCTGTGCGCCGGTATTACGACCTATTCGCCGTTGCGGCATTGGCAAATCGGCAAGGGCCATAAGGTTGGCATCGTCGGTTTGGGCGGTCTGGGGCATATGGGCGTGAAGTTTGCCCACGCCTTTGGCGCGGAAGTCGTGCTGTTTACGACTTCGCCAGGTAAAGAAGCGGATGCCAAACGCTTGGGCGCGAGCGAGGTGGTGATCTCAAAAAACACCGACGAAATGGAAAAACATTTAAACAGCTTTGATTTCATTTTAAATACCGTCGCCGCGCAGCACGATTTGGATCAATATTTAAGCCTGTTGAAGCGCGACGGCACGATGTGCCTGGTCGGCGTGCCGTCCGAGCCGCATCCCTCGCCGAACGTCGGCAACCTGATATTTCGCCGCCGCGCGTTGGCGGGTTCGTTGATCGGCGGTATTCGCGAGACTCAGGAAATGCTGGATTTCTGCGCCGAGCACGGCATCGTGTCCGATATTGAGCTGATTCCGATGGCCGGCATCAATGACGCCTATCAACGTATGTTGAAAAGCGACGTGAAATACCGCTTTGTGATCGATATGGCAACCCTGCCGGGCTGACGCACTATCCCAACCTCCTAAATATCGTCGCTCCCGCGCCGCCGGGAGCCCAGTTGCTAAACTGGATGATGAGTCCTCGCAATGCCGGATGGCCCAGGTTTTGGCCTATCCGCATCCCTAGCAAAACATTTGACCTATAATCACCTTCTCTCACTTTTCTTGGCTTGTTGGGCAGAGAAGGAATGCGTTTGAGCTTTTACCGATTTATTTTTCTGACAGCAATGATTGCCGTGGCGGGTTGGGCTGGGTTGCGCCTGGCCTTACCGCCAGGCTATGCCAGTCCGATTTGGCCGCCGGCCGGCATTGCGCTGGCAGCGGTGTTGCTCTGGGGTAAGAAAATCTGGCCGGCGATAGGGTGCGGCTCGTTCCTGACCAATCTATCGCAAGGATATGATTTAAGCGGCGAATTAACGCCGCCGACGGTCTTCGTCGCGATGGGCATCGCGATCGGCAGCACATTGCAAGCATTGACCGGTGCTTGGCTGTCGCAACGCTTTCTAGGGGCCGGCGTACCGCGTCTGGATAAAGGCAAAAACATTTTTCGGTATGTGTTACTAGTCGGGCCTTTGACTTGCTTGATCGCCGCCACCGTCGGGGTCAGCACCTTGCTTGGATTCGGTGTTTTAACCGATGCCAATGTTTTGGTGGCTTGGTGGAATTGGTGGATAGGCGATTGTCTCGGGGCCATCATCATATCGCCTTTGGTTTTTTGCTGGTTTGCAGAGCCAAGAGCGCTTTGGCGTCCCCGGCTGGTAGGTGTGGCTATGCCGCTGGTAGCCATGTTGGCCGGGCTGATCATTACTTTTCTATTGGTTTTGCGAGCGGAAGACAGTCGGCTGCAACTGCAATTTGACAGCAATGCCGGCGCGGTTAATAAAGCCTTGGCAGACAATTTTTCCGCCGTGTTGAAAGCGTCTTTTTCGCTCAATAGTTTCTTCCAAGCGGCCGGACCGGTAGACCGGGATAAATTCGGCGTTTTTGCGAATGGCGTGCTGGCACAGAATCCGCACATTCAAGCGCTGAGCTGGGTATCGCAGATCCCCAGCGAACAGCGGGCGTCTTACGAACAATCGATCCGCGACGAAGGATATAAAGATTTTACGATCAAGGAACTAGGTGCGGATCGCCAGTTCATCAAAGCTCAGGAGCGTACCGAGTATTTCCCCGTTACCTTTATCGAGCCTTTATCAACCAATAAGCTGGCGCTGGGTTTTGACTTGAATTCGGAGGCCAATCGCCGAGCAGCGCTGACGGAAGCCAGGGCCAGCCAAGCGGTCAGCGTCACCCGGCCTATTCAACTGGTGCAGGACGGGCAAGCCAATCAAGCCTTATTGCTGATGATGCCTGTATATCTGGCTAATGCCAACAGTTCGGAGCCGGCGTTTAGCGGGTTTTTGTCTACAGTGGTGCGTATCGATTCCCTGGTGAAGGCGGCCATGCAAGACTTAAATCTTGACGATATGAACGTGGCGCTACTGTATTACGATGCGGAAAACCACGCTATACCGTTATACGGAGCGCTGAAAGCATTGACGACCGGTGTTAATGAGTCCAGGCATTCCATCCGTTTTGGCAATCGCTTGTTGGAAGTGATTGTCCAGCCGGAAGCCGTATTCATTGCGACGCATGCCTCCTGGTTACCGTGGCTGGTGTTATTGGGCGGATTGCTGTTTACCATGCTACTAAGCGTGTACTTGTTATCCGCCACCGGCAGGGCGGCTATGGTGGCGGCACTGGTCGATCAGCGCACCGCTCAGCTTGATGCGGCAAACTCAAGTTTAAAGGATGCGTATATTCGTTTGGCGGAAAAAGGCCAAAAGCTCCGCGACTTATACGAGCTGTCCCCCTTAGGCATCGCTTTGCTGGATGTGCACGGCAAATTCGTTGAATTCAATCATGCTTTTCAACGCATGACCGGTTACACGGAAGAAGAACTTCAACGGCTCGATTACATGAGTTTATCCGCCGATAAAGAGCAGAGTTTGGCCGAACAATTAAGTTGGTTAGCTAGAACCGGGCAGTATGGTTCGGACGAAGCGACGTTTATCCATAAAAGAGGGCGGCCGGTATCGTTGCAACTAAGCGGCACCAAAGTCGCCGGTACCGAGGATCAGGATTATATTTGGTTTATTGCCGAGGACGTCACCCAAGCCAAAGCCAATAAAGAAGTGCTGCGACAAAGTGAGTTGAAGTATCGAAAGCTGTTCAACAGCGCTAGCGATGCGGTCATGATGGCCGATAGCAGCGGATTTCTGGATTGTAATCAGGCTACCTTGGATTTATTTGGTTACGACGCGGTGTCCGAGTTCTGCCGCTTGCACCCCGGTAAAGTTTCGCCGCCAAATCAGGCAAACGGCAGGGATTCGGTAGAATTGGCGAACGAGTATATGGCTACGGCGATCAAAAACGGCCACTTGGAATTCGAGTGGCTGCATAAGCGTGCTGACGGTCGTATTTTTCCGGCTTTGGTGACGCTGGCGCGGGTTAGTCTGGACGGCCACTTGGTATTACAAAGCGTGGTGCGCGATCTAAGCGAACAGAAGCGGGTGGAACAGGCCTTGATCGAAGCCAAAGAAACCGCCGAGAGCATGGCGGCCTTCAAATCGGAGTTTCTGGCGAACATGTCCCACGAAATCCGCACGCCGATGAACGCGGTGATCGGGTTGTCGCAGTTAGCATTGAATAAGCCGGTATCCGCTGAGGTAAGGGATTATCTGCAAAAGATTTACAGCAGTTCCGTCAGTTTACTCGGCATACTCAACGACATTCTCGACTTCTCCAAAATGGAGGCCGGTAAACTGGGACTCGAACAGGTCGAATTCAACCTGAATACCGTATTGGATAACCTGCATAATCTGTTTGCCTTGTACGCGGCGGAAAAATGCCTGGACATCAAGATAGACGTTGCGCCGGATGTGCCCTTAGGTTTGGTCGGTGATGCACTGCGTTTGCAACAGATTCTCTCCAATCTGGTGGGAAATGCGCTGAAGTTTACTGAGCAAGGCAGTGTCACATTGCAAGTGGCTTTGCTGGAATGGCAGGATGCTCAGGCTAAGCTGCGTTTCAGCGTGATGGATACCGGTATCGGTATTCCCGAAGCGGATCTGCCTAAGTTGTTCCATTCCTTCAGTCAGTTGGATGCGTCGATTACTCGCCGCTTCGGCGGTACAGGGCTGGGATTGAGCATCAGCCAAAAGCTGCTGCAACTAATGGGCAGCGATTTTCATGTCGAAAGTATTCCGGGGCAGGGGTCGAATTTTAGTTTTGACTTGATGCTGGGCGTTGCTGCGCAGCAAGCCGACTTGCCGGCGGCGCAGCCGCATGCCGACACTCAGGTCGGTGGCTTGTCTAAGACGCTTGCCGATCAAGGTAGCGCATTGCGGGGCATGCGTATCTTGGTGGCCGAAGACCATGCTATCAATCAGAAAATTTTGCAGGAATTTTTGGCCTTATGCGGGGTTAGTGTCGATCTTGCCGGTAACGGCCGTGACGCCTTGGCCATGCTGGCAGAGCACGCTTATGATGCAGTGCTGATGGATATTCATATGCCGGTGATGAGCGGCCTGGCCGCCACCGAGCAGATCCGCCAAAATCCCGAGTATCAATCGCTACCGATTATCGCGCTGAGTGCTGGCGTGACCCAAGAGGAGCGGGACAAATGCCTGGCCAGCGGTATGAACGAGTTTGTGGTCAAGCCGATTCAACCGATGCAGTTGGTTAAGGTGTTGTGCCAGCAGATAGGTCGAAGTCCGGTTGGCGCTTCGGTAAACGGGCCTGTTACAAATGCGCGTGACGTTTCAGCGTTTTGCTTACGAGATTTGCCCGGTTTTGATTTCAGCAACACGCTGGATTTGCTGGATGGCGACGAAAGCTTTTTGAGCGAGTTGCTGGGTAGTTTTAAAAATAGCACCGCAAGCACCTTGATAGCGCTGGATGATTTGCTGGAGAAGCGCGATTTGCAAAAGGCGCGAGACGTGCTGCACGGTTTGAAAGGCGTCGCCGCTAACTTGGGGGCAAATCGTGTGGAGCAGGCCGCGACGAGATTTTGTCTGTCACTCAAGCAGGACAGTTTAAATCCTGCTGACTATGCCGAATTCAAACGGATAATGACCGAAGCGCTGACTGCACTGGAACCGTTGGGATAGTCGCTCGACATTGTTCCTGATGGAACAGTGTCTACAGCCGGTCCCAAAACATCGTCTGAGTCCGGTCCGGTTTATCGGTGTAAAATCCGCCGCCATATTGCCTTTAGTAAAACATCCCGCCAAGGAGAACGCACAATGAACGATCTGGTGTTTTATACCAATCCGCAGTCGCGTGGGCGCATCGCTCACTGGATGCTGGAAGAAATCGGCGAGCCTTACGAAACGGTCTGGCTGGCGTTCGGCGCCGCGATGAAAAATGCCGACTATCTGGCTGTCAATCCAATGGGCAAGGTGCCGGCGCTGAAACACGGCACAGCGTTCGTCACGGAAACTGCCGCCATTTGCGCGTATTTGGCGGATCGTTTTCC
This sequence comes from Methylomonas sp. PHL2-19, assembly GCF_059331595.1. Lineage (NCBI taxonomy): Bacteria > Pseudomonadati > Pseudomonadota > Gammaproteobacteria > Methylococcales > Methylococcaceae > Methylomonas > Methylomonas sp. PHL2-19. Next base: position 127,302 of record NZ_CP196839.1, on the reverse strand, counting down.
GCAGAAAAATCTGCTGCCGGCCGCAAACCATCCCGCGCGGGCCGACTATTTCCGTTGGTTGTTTTTCGCGGCTGGTCCGCTGGAGCAGGCCGTTACCGCCAAAACGCTGGGTTGGCAAGTGCCAGAGGGCAAAAGCGGCTTTGTCGGTTTCGGTAGTTACGAAGCGACCTTAGCCGCCGTCGAAACAGCCCTGCGGCCCGGACCTTACATTTGCGGCGAGCAATTTACCGCCGCGGACGTGTATGTCGGCTCGCAGCTGGGTTGGGGGATGATGTTCGGCAGCATCGAGAAACGTCCGCTGTTCGAGGATTATGTGGCGCGCATCTACGCCCGTCCGGCAGCCCTGCAAGCCATTCGCCTCAACGAAGCGTATTTGCAACAGCGCCAGGCCTGATCGATTGGATAATAGACAGCATCCATCCATGACAGCGTTGCGCACCGAGGCCCCCATTGGCGTATTCGATTCCGGCGTCGGCGGCCTGTCCGTGCTGCGAGCCATCCGTGCGGAACTGCCCATGGAAGACTTGTTGTATGTGGCCGATTCCGGCTACGCGCCCTACGGCGACCGGGATGCGGAGTTTATTGCCGATAGGGCGACAACGATCACCGAGCGGCTGCTCGATGCCGGCGTGAAGGCCATCGTGGTAGCCTGCAACACCGCCACCGTGGTCGCGATCGAAAAACTGCGCGCGTGGTGTCCGGTGCCGGTAGTAGCGATGGAGCCGGCCATCAAGCCGGCGGCGCAAACCACCCAATCCGGAGTGGTCGGCGTACTGGCCACCAGCCGCACGCTGGCTAGCCCAAGCGTCGCCAGGCTGTGCGCGGCCTATGGTCAGGACATTGAAATATTGTTGCAGCCTTGTCCCGGTTTGGTCGAACAAGTTGAAAAAGTCCAATTGCACAGCGATACGACGCGCGAGCTTTTGGTTGGTTACCTGTCGCCGTTGCTGTTGGCTGGTGCCGATACCATCGTATTAGGCTGCACGCATTACCCGTTTCTGGCAGAGCTGATTCGGGACATTGTGGGGCCGGATCTGACGATAATCGACCCGGCCACCGCCGTGGCAAAAGAGCTGGTGCGGCGTTTGCAAGGCCATCTTAGGCCTGTTCCGAGTGCGCGAACCGCAGAGGTCCGCTTTTTTTCCAGCACCGCGGTCGAAGAGGCCAGCCCGATCATATCAGCGCTCTGGGGTAGCCCTGTGCTTGTTCAGGCGCTTGCTCGGAGCGCTAAGGGCAAGCAGATCGGTTCGGCAGCTTTGGGCTAGTCTCCGCCGGATTTTTAATAAACCGTTCGAGCCGGTTTTCTTCCATTTGCAGGCCACCATGAACGATAAACACACTCCAATAGCCGTGTCGGCGGCAGATGGCGAGCCACGCACCACCTCGCTGTATCCGGAACCGTTTGCCTCGCGCATGACGGGACGGGAGAAGCGCCGCCTTGGCGATTTATTTGATCTGGCAAACTTCGGCGTCAATCTAAGCACGCTAGCACCCGGCGCCAGATCGGCGTTGCGGCATAGCCATTCGCGGCAAGACGAGTTTATTTACATATTGCAAGGCCATCCGACATTGGTGACGGATGCAGGCGAAACCGAGCTGGCGCCGGGTATGTGCGCGGGATTTAAAGCCGGCACCGGTAATGCGCACCAGTTGCTGAATCGCTCGAACGCAGACGTGCAGTACCTGGAAGTTGGCGACAGGACGGCCGGAGACGCAGTCATTTATCCGGACGACGATTTACAAGCGATGTCAGTCGACGGGGGCTGGCGTTTTGCCCACAAAGGCGGCGAGCCATACTAAAAAACGGAGTCTGCATGCCACACGTATTAATCATCCATGAGGTCGCCGACTATCCGGCCTGGAAGCGGATTTTCGATCAGGCCGCCGAGATCAGAAAACGCGCCGGAGAAATCAGCTACCAACTGCTGCGCTACGACGACGATGCCAATAATATCGTGCATTTTTCTGCCTGGACCTCGCTGGACAACGCCCGGCGATTTTTCGACTCCCCCGAGTTGGTGGAAATCAGAAAACAGGCCGGCGTAAAAGCCCCGGAATTTATCTATTTGCAAGAGATAGAGCAGGGCGTGCTTTAATCGCGGCCTTGCTCAATGCTACTGGTATAAGCGTTGCTGCCTCTGTTAGCAACGAACTGTAATCGGTAGCGCTGACGAAGATGTGCTAGCGCAATGAAACCCCAGATTAGTATTGTCATTCCGGTAGTCAACGAGGCGGCGCGGCTTGCCGATACATTGCAAGCCTTGCAGGTGCTGAGATCGCGCTGCGAATTATTGGTGGTCGATGGCGGCAGTCGTGATGCCAGCCCGCTTATTGCGAAGCCTTTGGTCGATCAGATTTTGCCCAGTCTGCCTGGCCGGGCCAGGCAGATGAACCTGGGTGCGCAACAAGCCCAAGCCGACGTGTTGCTGTTTTTGCATGCCGATACCCGGCTGCCGGATCAGGCTATCGCTTTAATTTTGTCGGCGGTCGAGCAAGGCTGGTCGTGGGGGCGTTTTGATGTGCAGTTCGACAGCCCACAAGCCATTTTTAAATTGATCGCCGGCATGATGAACGCGCGCTCCCGCTTGACCGGTATTGCTACCGGCGATCAGGCCATCTTCATCACCCGTCAGGCATTTCAGGCTGTGGGCGGTTTTCCGGAGATTGCCTTGATGGAAGATATTGCCATCAGCGCGGCGCTGAAAAAGCTCGGTAAACCTTGCTGTTTAAAGACTAAGGTCGTCACTGCCGCGCGGCGTTGGCAACAACACGGTATCCTCAGAACGATCTTATTGATGTGGTGCTTGCGGCTGCGGTATTTTTTCGGAGCCCATCCGGATGAACTGGCAGCGCAGTATTATCGGAGACGGTGATGGAAGCAATGGTGCGCTTGGGCGTGTTTTTGGGGATATTTTTGCTAATGGCGGCTTGGGAGTGGCTGCGGCCCAAGCGGCGATTGGCCGCAAAGCGCCGCCGCCGTTGGCCGGTCAATTTGGGTTTGGCGATTCTGAATGTCGGCGTGATGCGGCTCAGCATCGGTGCCGCGGCCTGGCTGGCGGCGAACTGGGCTGCCGAGCAACAAATCGGCGTATTCAATACGTTGTCGGTGCCGAATTGGCTGTCAATAACACTGAGTTTGCTGCTGCTGGATCTGGCCATTTACGCTCAACATATCGCCGCCCATCGCTGGCGCTGGTTCTGGCGGCTGCATCAGGTGCACCATAGCGATATGGATTTCGATACGACGACTGCCGTGCGCTTTCATCCTTTGGAGATCATGCTGTCGATGCTTTATAAGGTCGCGCTGGTGGTGTTACTCGGCGCCGATCCGCTCGCGGTGATCGCTTTTGAAGTGATATTGAACGGTTGCGCGTTATTCAATCACGGTAATGTCGGCTTGCCGCCTGCGCTGGAGCGCGGCTTGCGCTATTTGATAGTGACACCCGACATGCACCGCATTCATCACTCGGCATTTCAACCGGAAACCGACAGCAACTACGGCTTCTCGCTGTCATGCTGGGATAGATTGTTCAAAACCTATTGTCCACAAGCGCGCGAAGCACAGACTGCCATGATGATAGGTTTGTCCGAGTTTCAAGATAGTAACCAAATGGGATTTGTCGGCCTGTTGATGCTGCCGTTTCGCCGTCTACGCAGTCGATAAGCCGAGGTAAACCGGCTTGCGGTTTGGCTTATTGGGTTGTTTCCTTTTAGCGATTAATCAATGTGTTTTTAGTGTCATTGTTAATTAATGTAGGCGGGCATATAGTCTAAATGCCTTAATTACTTCGGGAAGCGACCATGAAACGCTTACATAAAGACATTTTGACCGGGCTGGTGTTTGTGACCGGCGTTATCGAGTTTATTTCGGGCGATTTTATTGTTTCCTCGGCCTTGTTCGCGGCGACCACTTTTGCCAGTACTATGGGTTCGAGCCGCAAAAAACCGTAGGACTGGATTGTTCTGCGGTGTAGCCGAACCGGCAGATGTTTTGATAAATGCGTTCAGCGTTAGGTTTCCTGGGTAAGATCGGATTATCCGAACCACTTGCATAAGCAATGTTTTACAATATTGCGATGCAATTAAACTTTGACCGGCTACGGTAAATGGCTGACGCGAAAACTTATCTGAATGTACCCTATGCCGAAAAGGATGCGGCGAAAGCGCTTGGCGCCAGGTGGGATGCGGCTGTCAAGAAATGGTATGTCCCCGCCAATAAAGACGTGGCGCTGTTTGCCAAATGGCAGGTGGAGTCCGGGCTTGGGCAATTGCCCAACGGCGAGGCGAAAAATTCAAAAGCCGACAGTGTCGTCGGCGGCACAACCCGGTCAAGCGATAAAAACTTCGTAGCCTATGACGGAGACGAGCCGCCATGGGATTGAAGCAAGCGGTGCGTGGTTTTAGCTTGTGCGCCCGTTAAAATACCTGGCTGGCTATGCGCCTGCCATCACGGTGCAAGTGCATGCGCTGATCGACAGCGACAAACTGCCCGAGTTGCTGCTGAAAAAATACCCCCGGCCGCATGATATAAAGACCGACAAAGCGCTTTATGTCTACACGATGGATCTTAAAAATCAATTTCTGCGGCAATCCAGCCCTCTCAGTAAAGTTGTTTACGACGACAAAATCGATGTCTTGCATCAGGCCTTGGGCTTACATTCCGCGGTCTCGCGGGTGCAGGGCGGCAATTTAAAAGCAAAAAATGAAATTCGTATCGGTGCGATCTTTAAAATTGCGCCGCCGGAGTTTTTGCAGATGATCGTCGTTCATGAGCTCGCGCATCTACGTGAAAAACAGCATAACAAGGCTTTTTACAAATTATGCGAGCACATGGCGCCGGACTATCACCAATGGGAATTTGATATGCGGCTTTATCTGACCTGTCTGGATTTGGGTCGGGCGATTTATTGAGTCGATCCAAGTGCCGCGGGCGAAGGATTCACGGCCGTGCTTCGCGAATGAATGGTTGTGTGCAGCCATCAAGCAGCGTATTTCTTAATTTTGCCTGGCTATAGTGGCACTATTGCGTCAGAATTTACTTACTTTTATACAGACATTTTTATGGGAGAAACAGCATGCGCGTAGCAGAGTTAATGACCACCAAGGTATTTACCGTCGAACCTCACGATCTGATCGATCGCGTGTTCTTTTTGATCCATTACGAGAAAATCCGCCACCTGCCTGTCGTTGAAAAAGGCAAATTGGTCGGTATCGTTTCCGACCGGGATTTATATAAAGCCTTGGGCCCCAAAAGTAATTCCAATGCGGTGGAAGCTAGTAAAGACAGCACCCAATTGCATGTGGTCACGCAAAAAGTCGTGCACATCATGCATCGCGGCGTTTATACCGTGACCCCGGAAACGCCTGCGTCGGAAGCGGCGGCGATGATGGCGGAACACCGCGTCGGCGCGCTGCCGGTGGTGGAAAAAGACAAACTGGTAGGCATATTGTCCGCTACCGATATTTTAAGAGTGTTTGCCAAGTTGGAACGCGCGCACGAAAAGCTGGAACAACAAATCAAGGAAGGCGCCGCGCACGGCTAAGATCGGATGGGTTTGCGGCGCAAACCGTCTGAAAGTAAATGGGGCGATGCTTATTGTTTCGCCCCGGGCCAAAGCCTCAACCGGTAATCGCGGCTCTTTTATCCACTAAGTAAATCCAGTCGTCTTGTTCTTTGACTTTCAGCGCGGTCAGTTTTTTGCCCAGGCAAATTTCGCTTAAAGACTCGCCGCTGATCGGGTCATAGCAAATACTGTGCATGGAACACTGCAAATAGCGTCCCGATTCGTCGAAAATGTTGCTGTTCTCACAATCCAATGCCCTAGGCATGTGGACGCATTGGTTCAGATAAGCGTATACCTCACCTTGGAAACGCACCAGAACCGCAGCGCGTGGCGAGCCGCGATAGAGCAGTTCAAACGGAAATTTGCCGAGCTCGGGAACTTGTTGAGCAGGGCAGATGGCAAATGGGTGTTTCACCGACATGGTTGTTTATCCTCCCCCACGATTGCTAGCAAACCTTGGGCCACAATGCTGTATTTTTTCGATGGATTTTCGGCAATTGAGCAAGCGGACGGCGTTACTCGGCAAATCAAACTGACAGCGGATAACTAGCAGTCTTTACCTTCAGTGTTTGCTTGGTTGTCCTGCTCCTGTTGTTCGCTGCGAATCAGCCAGTCCAGCACCAAGGCATAGCTGGTGGCCAGCAGGGTCGGGCCGATAAATACGCCGATAAAGCCAAATGCTAACAGCCCGCCGAAGATGCCGAACACGATCAACACGAACGGCAATTCCACTTCCCGGCTGATCAAAATCGGCCGTAGCCAGTTGTCGATGGTGCCGACGAATAACAAAAACCACAATGCGATAAAAACCGCCCAGCCGGTTTCGCCTTCTGCCAGCAGCCACAAGGCAATCGGCAGCCAGATCACCGTGCCGGCCGCTGGAATGATCATCAAAAAGAAGGCGATGACGCCTAACACAAAGGCGTAAGGCACGCCGGCAATCACAAAGCCCAGGATGGAAGCCAGTGCTTGTACCAGCGCGGTGCCGAGGATGCCGTATACCACCGCGCGCAGACTGGAGCGGACGATATGCAGGATGCGCTGGGTGCGCTCGCCGGCCAGGCGTTCGACGCCAATCACGACATGCTGAGCCACGTGTTCACCGTCGCGATAGAAAAAAAACAGCACCAAAATAGCCAGGCCCATATGCATCAGTTCGCCGGCCAAGCCAATGCCTTGTTGCAGCAACCAGCTACTGGCGCCCAGCGCATATTGCCGGGCCAGATTGACGAGGCGGCTGGAGTCTTCGCCGACACTTTGCCAGGCGGCAACAGCGTTGTCGCCGACTACTGGCAACGATTGCAGCCAAGCCGGAGGTTCCGGCCACACATGCCGGCTTTGATTAAGCCATTGCAGCAAGTGGTTTATGTCTTCAGTAAATGTCAGCGTGGCGGCGACGAACGGCGTCAGCAGCAATATGCCTATCGGCAGGACCATGGCGGTGGCGGCCCAGTTGGCGGTCAACTTCCAATCGCGCAAACGTAAATACAACGGCCAGGTGACAAAACACAGAATCGCCGCCCACAACAAATCGAAAATAAACGGTTTTAATACCTGATAACAGGCAAACAGCAGCAGGCACAAGGCTGCCAGACTGGCGATTTTTTCGTAACGGGAAATCTGGATAGGCATGATCGAGTAGGCGGCAGCTAACTGAATTGGAATCAATATCCGGAGTTTACGGCATTATCGGTTAAGCCGGTATGACAGCCGGCGAATTAAACAATGCTTGCTTGTCCGGCGGCGCTTTACATAGAATGCGGTAGCCTTTATCTGGAGCCTTACCGTGAGCCAAGCCCGAGAGTTTATTCCGATTAATATCGCCGTGTTGACGGTCTCCGATACTCGTACCGAACTGGACGACGTATCCGGGCAAACCTTGGTCACCGGTTTAACCGATGCGGGGCATAACTTGATCGACAAAAAAATCGTTCCCGATGATATTTACCAAATCCGCGCCGCTGTTAGTCAATGGATCGCCGACCCGCAAGTCAACGCGGTGATTACCACTGGCGGCACCGGCGTGACGGGCCGCGACGGTACGCCGGAAGCGATTCAGCCGCTGTTGGATAAAGTGTTGGATGGCTTTGGCGAAGTGTTTCGGATGATTTCCTACCAGGACATCAAAAGTTCGACGATGCAGTCGCGGGCTATAGCCGGCGTGGCCAACGCCACTTATATTTTCTGCGTGCCGGGTTCGTCCGGTGCTTGCCGGACTGCCTGGGAGTCCTTAATCAAGGAACAATTGGATTACCGCACCCGGCCGTGTAATCTGGTGCAACTGATGCCGCGCCTGCTGGAGAAATGATGCGTCCGCCTTTTTTGTTTCTGGCCGCCGTCGGCGGATTTATCGGCGTGGCGATGGGCGCGTTCGGCGCGCACGGCTTGAAGCATTTATTATCCGAGCATCTGCTGGATGTTTACAAAACCGCGGTAAGCTACCAGATGTGGCACGTGTTGGTTCTCGCTTTGATCGCAGTGTTACCGGAACATAAATTATTGCGAATGGCCGGCTGGTGTTTGGTGGCGGGCGTCGTGCTGTTTTCCGGCAGTCTATACTTACTGGCGATATTGAATATCGGTTGGCTGGGTATGATCACGCCGTTGGGCGGCCTGGCTTTTTTAGCGGCATGGGCCTTATTGGCTTATGTGGCTTGGCAGAAAAACCAGGAGTTGTAGATGGACACTAAACCGCCCGTTCGACCTTCCATGCCGCCACCGGCATCTTCCCGGCCCAGCGCTAACCGCAATTTGCGCGAGGAAGGCCACGAAGTAAAAGTGCCGCCGATTCCGGAAGATGCCATGCTCAAAGTCCTGCACGCGGTCATTCATTTCGCGGTCAGAATATTGGCGGTGCTGATGGTGTTGGTTATCTTGTGGGGCGTGGCTGACGTGGGCTACGTGATGTACCAACGGGTGGTCGCGGCACCGTTTTTGATGCTGACGGTCTCCGACATACTGGTGATTTTCGGTTCGTTCATGGCTGTTTTGATCGCGATAGAGATATTTATCAACATCACGCTGTACATCAAACACGACACGCTACCGATTAAAATGGTCATAGCCACCGCTTTGATGGCCGTGGCCCGAAAAGTGATCATGCTGGATTTCAAGGATTTGGATCCGGCTTATATTACGGCTATCGCTGCGGTCATCGTGGCGCTGGGTCTTACTTACTGGCTGATTTCTTATAAACCGCCACAACCTGTCAAACAAGACGAGCGATAAATGATGCGCGATGCAAGCCCGCAAACGGTTTTCCTGAAAGACTATACCCCGCCCGAGTATCTGATCGAGCAGATTGAACTGAATTTCGATTTGGACGAGCAACACACGCAGGTCCGCTCGACCTTGAGTTTACGCCGCAATCCGCAAAGCCAAGACAGCAGTACCGCATTAACCTTGCTCGGCGAGGAATTGCAGTTGGTGAGTATCGCGATAGACGGCCAGGCACTGGAACAGAGCCAGTATTTGCTGGGCGAGGAAGCCTTGGTCGTGCATGAAGTGCCGCAGGATAGGCCGTTTCAAATCGTCATCGAAAATGTCATCAATCCGCAAGCCAATACCGCGCTGGAAGGTTTGTACTTGTCCAGCAGCATGCTGTGTACGCAGTGCGAGGCGCAGGGTTTTCGGAAAATCACCTGGTTTCTGGACCGGCCGGATGTGATGAGCCGTTTTAAAACCACCTTGACTGGCGATAAGAGCAAATATCCGGTCTTGCTGTCCAACGGCAACAAGATCGGGCAGGGTGAGCTGGAAAACAACCGGCATTGGGTGAGTTGGGAAGATCCGTTCGCCAAGCCTTGCTATTTGTTTGCGCTGGTGGCCGGCCAGTTGGAATGCGTGGCCGACGAGTTCATCACCATGACCGGTCGGCGGATCGCGCTGGAAATATTCGTCGAGCAGCACAATGTCGACAAATGCGACCACGCCATGCAGTCTTTAAAAAACGCCATGCATTGGGACGAAGAAACCTACGGGCTGGAATACGACCTGGATTTGTACATGATCGTTGCGGTCGACCATTTCAATATGGGCGCGATGGAAAACAAAGGCTTGAACGTATTCAACACCAAATTCGTGCTGGCCCGGCCCGACACCGCCACCGACAGCGATTACGAGCACATCGAAGGCGTGATCGGTCACGAGTATTTCCATAACTGGTCCGGTAACCGCGTTACTTGCCGCGACTGGTTTCAGTTAAGTTTGAAAGAAGGTTTTACCGTATTTCGCGACCAGCAATTCAGCGGTGATCGGACTTCGCCGGCCGTAAAACGTATAGAAGATGTCAACGCCTTGCGCACCCGGCAGTTTGCCGAAGATGCCGGCCCGTTGGCGCATCCGATTCGTCCAGAAGCGTATATCGAAATCAACAATTTCTACACGCTAACCGTCTATGAAAAAGGCGCGGAAGTAGTGCGGATGCTGCACACCTTGCTGGGCGCGGCCGGTTTTAGGAAGGGCTGTGATTTATATTTCCAGCGCCACGACGGCCAGGCGGTGACTTGCGAGGATTTTGTCAAGGCTTTGGAAGACGCCAACGGTGTGGAGTTGAAGCAGTTCAGACTTTGGTATTCGCAAGCCGGTACGCCGGTGTTGACGGTGAGCCAGCAATACGATTCCGAATCTCAACAACTGCATTTGACCATTCAACAAAATTGTCCGCCTACGCCTAATCAACCGGTGAAAGCGCCGCTGCATATCCCGGTAAAACTGGGTTTGCTGGCAACCGACGGTTCGGCTGCGCAGATTCATTACAACGGTTCCAGTCAGGCGGAAATCACGTTGAATGTTACGGAAGCGGAACAGACTTTTAGTTTTGCTAAGCTGCCGCAGCAGCCGGTCGTATCACTACTAAGAGGCTTTTCCGCGCCGGTCACGCTGAAAATGGAATGCACTCCGGAAGAATTGGCGTTTTTGCTGCGGCACGACAGCGATACCTTTAACCGCTGGGAAGCTGGCCAGCAACTGGCTGTGCAGGTGATTTTCAAGTTGATCGACGCAATAGAGTTGGGCCGGCCTTTGCAGTTGGAGCCGGTTATCGTCGATGCCTATCGCAGTGTGTTGACCGATGGCGGCGGTGATTTGTCTTATCAAGCGCTGTTGCTGGCCTTGCCCGAAGAAAGTTATTTGTCCGGGCAAATGGCGGTTATTGATGTTGAAGCCATTCATCAAGCCCGCGAGTTTGTCAAAAAGACTTTGGCCGAGCAATTGCAAGTCGAGTTTAAACAGCTGTATCAGCAACATCACCGCGACGAATCCGGCAGTTTCGATGCCGGAGCGGTGGGGCGGCGGCGCTTGAAAAATGCCTGTTTGAGCTATTTGAGCAAGCTGGAAAATCAGGACGTTTATCATATCGCCGAGCAGCAGTTTTATAGCGCCCGGAATATGACCGATCAACTGGCGGCCTTATCGGCCATCGTCAATAGCCATCATCCTGCCAAGGCCAGAAGTCTGGATAGTTTTTACGTGCAATGGCGGCAAGAAGCGCTGGTCATCGACAAATGGTTTACCTTACAGGCAACCAGCAGCATGCCCAATACCTTTGCGACTGTGCAGGCTTTAATGAAGCATCCGGCTTTTGATATGAAAACGCCCAACCGCGTGCGTTCATTGATCGGCGCCTTCAGCCAAGCCAATCCGCTGCATTTTCATGCCATAAACGGCGAGGGCTACCGCTTCCTGGCCGACCAAGTGTTGGCGCTGAATACCCTCAATCCGCAAATCGCCTCGCGGATGGTAACCGGGTTGGCGCAATGGCGGCGTTATGACGCAGCCCGGCAGGGCTTGATGAAACAGCAATTACAGCGTATCGTCGCTACCGAGCATCTATCCAAGGATGTCTATGAGATCGCCAGCAAGAGTTTGGCGTAGTTGTCACAATCACGTAAACTAGCGCCGAAATAAGCCATCCGCATTAAGCATGAACCCACGCACCGCTCAGGTTGAGCGCAATACGCTCGAAACCCAGATCAAAGTTTCCATTAATCTCGACGGCAACGGCACAGCCGCGTTTACCACGGGCTTACCGTTTTTGGATCATATGCTGGATCAGATAGCCCGGCACGGCTTGATAGACATAGAGGTTGTCTCGCATGGCGACTTGCATATCGATGCGCATCACAGCGTGGAAGACATCGGCATTACGCTGGGCCAGGCCTTTGCCAAAGCACTGGGCGATAAAAAAGGCATTTACCGTTACGGCCACGCTTATTGCCCGTTGGATGAATCGTTATCGCGGGTGGTGGTGGATTTCTCCGGCCGTCCGGGCTTGTTCTATCAAGTGGAATTCAAACGCGCGTTCATCGGTAATTTCGACGTGGATTTGTTTAAAGAGTTTTTTCAAGGTTTTGTGAATCATGCCGGCGTGACCTTGCATATCGATAATATCAAGGGCGGCAATGCGCATCATATTGCCGAAACCGTATTCAAGGCATTCGGCCGGGCCGTGCGGATGGCAATCAGCCATGACGAGCGGATGGCCGGTATCATGCCTTCCACTAAAGGCAGTCTATAATTCCCCCATTTTTCGCCTAGAAACCCCGACCTTGTATCTCTAGTTTTATGTCATCAGTAGCCGTTATCGATTACGGAATGGGAAATCTGCATTCCATTGCCAAAGCGCTTCAACATGCCGATAGCCGGGTAAACGTACAAATAACCGCCGAAGCCTCGTTGATCCGCGCTGCGGATCGCGTGGTATTTCCGGGGGTCGGCGCGATACGCGATTGTATGCAAGCCTTGAACGAGAGTGGTTTGGCGGATGTGATCCGTGAAGTAGCGCAAAGCAAGCCTTTTCTGGGCATCTGCCTGGGTATGCAGGCCTTGCTGACCGACAGCGAGGAAAACGACGGCATCGCCTGTCTGAATATATTCCCCGGTCATGCGCGCCGTTTTACCGATCACATGTTGGATGCCGAAGGCAATGTCTTGAAAATCCCGCATATGGGCTGGAATCAGGTTAAGCAAAACCCGCATCCGCTTTGGCACGACATCCCGGATCATAGCCGCTTTTATTTCGTACACAGCTATTATGCAGCGCCGGACGATGTGCGCCACAGCGCTGCGACGGCCGATTATCCACAAGCCTTTACCTGCGCACTGGCAAAAGACAATATGTTTGCCGTGCAATTTCATCCCGAAAAAAGCCAGACTGTCGGATTGCAGCTATTGCAAAACTTCCTGGCTTGGGATGGGACCGCGTAACTCCCCAACCCTTAGATGTTGGCTTTACTAACCTTTAGATTTAGTGTTTTAACTGTCGAGATTTAAATATGTTGCTGATACCCGCAATTGACTTGAAGGAAGGAAAATGTGTCCGTTTGCGCCAGGGTCGTATGGAAGACGATACCGTATTCTCGGACGATCCGGTGGCTGTGGCCGGGCGCTGGGTTGAAGCAGGGGCAAAACGATTGCACCTAGTCGATTTAGACGGCGCCTTCGCCGGTAAACCGAAAAATGCCCAGGTTATTAACGAGATTGTTCAGGCTTATCCCGATGTACCGGTACAAATCGGCGGCGGTATCCGCGACGAAGACACCATCCAGGCGTATCTGGAAGCTGGTGTGCAGTATGTGATTATCGGCACCAAGGCCGTCAGCGAACCGCATTTCGTGCGCGACGTATCGATTGAGTTTCCCGGTCATATCATCATCGGCCTGGACGCCAGAGACGGCAAAGTAGCGATCGACGGCTGGTCGAAACTGTCCCGCCACGATGTGATCGACCTGGCGCAAAAATTTGAGTCCAACGGCGTCGCGGCCATTATCTACACCGATATTTCCCGCGACGGCATGATGCAGGGTGTCAATGTCGAAGCCACCGCCAAATTGGCGCGCTCGGTGCACATTCCGGTCATTGCCTCCGGCGGCATAACTAACTTGGACGACATTCGCGCGCTGGGCGAGGTAGCCCACGAAGGCATCATGGGGGCCATTACCGGTCGCGCTATCTACGAAGGGACGCTGGATTTTGCCGAAGGCGAAAAGCTCGCCGAGTCTTTCGGTGGAGCTGATGTCTGAGCAATCCCCGGTAAATCGTAAACCATGAGCCTAGCCAAACGTATTATTCCCTGCCTGGATGTCGATAACGGCCGCGTCGTTAAAGGCGTAAAGTTCGTTGATATTCGTGATGCCGGCGATCCGGTCGAGATTGCCCGCCGCTACGATAGGGAAGGCGCGGACGAAATCACCTTCCTGGACATCACCGCCACTCACGACAACCGCGACACCATCGTCCATGTGGTCGAACAAGTGGCCAGCGAAGTATTCATTCCGCTGACTGTCGGCGGCGGCATCCGGGTGTTGGAAGACATCCGCCGCATGCTCAACGCCGGCGCGGACAAAGTGGGCATCAACAGCGCTGCGGTATTTCGCCCGGAGTTTGTTAAGGAAGCGGCTGAAAAGTTTGGTTCGCAATGTATTGTGGTGGCTATCGACGCCAAAAAAGTCAGTCAGGAAGGCGAGGAAAACCGCTGGGAGATCTTTACCCACGGCGGCCGCAAACCGACTGGCATTAACGCGGTGGAGTGGGCCGTCAGAATGAAAGACTACGGCGCGGGTGAAATTCTTTTGACCAGCATGGACCGCGACGGCACCAAATCCGGCTTTGACTTGGCTTTGACCCGCGCCATCAGCGAAGCGGTCAGCATTCCGGTCATCGCTTCCGGCGGTGTCGGCAATCTGGACCATCTAGCCGACGGCATTACCCAAGGTAAAGCCGATGCGGTCTTGGCCGCCAGCATATTCCATTTTGCCGAATACACGATAGAGCAGGCCAAGAAACATATGCAATCCAGAGGCATAGAGGTGCGTTTATGAAAGTTGCCTGGCTGGACGAAATCCAGTGGACCGAAGACGGCTTGGTGCCGGTCATCGCTCAACTGCAGGATAGCGGCCGGGTGGTGATGTTTGCCTGGATGAACCGTGAATCGCTGGTCTTAACGGTCGCCGAAGGTTATGCGGTATATTGGTCCCGCTCCCGCAACCGTTTGTGGCGCAAGGGCGAGGAGTCCGGGCATAGGCAAAAAATCATCGATATGCAATTGGATTGCGATGCTGATGTAATATTGCTTAAAATTGAACAGGAAGGCGGCATCGCCTGCCACACCGGTCGGGAAAGCTGTTTTTACCGCAGCCTGAAAGATGGTGCATGGCAAGCCACCGAGCCGGTACTGAAAGACCCCAAAGCCATCTACAAATAGACAATCACACGCCGGCATAGCTCAGCAGGTAGAGCAGCGCACTCGTAACGCGAAGGTCGTAGGTTCGATTCCTATTGCCGGCACCATTTAAATCAACACTCTATCCTTTTTAGACATTTGCAAAAGTTGCTTCGTTATACTCGCGCGCGGGATGTCGGGGAGTTTGATAGCACGTGCAAAGATGCGGATGGTTTATAGACTTATACCGTTTTGGCCGGCCAGTTTTGGTTAGTTCCGACCCTATAGGCCGCAACCGCTAATTTTAAGCGCCGTCCGGACGCTTTAAATCCTGACTTTTTATCCGAAGGTATTCAAATCCTTTCCTTGCACTTTACAGAGACAACACATTTTGAGTTTAAATAGTTACCAGTCGGTTGATCGCGAACAATTAGCCAAAGACATCAGCCAAATTCATAAACAAGCGTTAGCCGATATTGGTCCTGCCGATTTCGAACATTTAAAAAAAGTCGAACGTTGGGGCAAGGTTTGCTCTCTCGTGGGTTACGCGACCGCCTGGGTTTTTCCCAATCCGGTTTCCGCGTTGTTGATCAGTCAGGGCAGTTTTTCCCGCTGGACCGGGGTAGGCCACCCCATCGTGCATAAAGCCTTCGATAAAATGCGGGATGTGGACAAAAACTACACCAGCAAGAAGTTTGCAAAGGGTTGGCGGCGGTTTTTGGATTGGCCGGATTGGATGACCCCGGCCGGCTGGCATCACGAACACGATTTATTGCATCATTACAACCTGGGTGAGGAGACCGATCCCAACAATGCCCAGCACAACATGGAATGGCTGCGGCAATCCAAACTGCCGATGTGGCAACGCTATGCCATCGTGGCTTTGTTTTCCGGTATCTGGAAAATTATTTATTACACGCCGCGCACGCACAAAGAATTGGTTTTAAATGCCGCCCGCCTGCAAGGTAAACCCAAGCCCGAGACCACACGTATCGGTGCCTGGAGCCTGTTTACCCCGCAAGGTAAGGCGCTATGGCTGCAAAGCGTATTGCCTTATAGCGCGTATCGTTTTGTATTAATACCGCTGCTATTCTTGCCGCTGGGCGGGTTTGCCGCTGTCAGCGTATTGATCAATTCGATTCTGGCGGAAATTTTCACCAATATGCATAGCTTTTTGGTGATGATCCCCAATCATGCCGGCGACGACGTGATGATGTTCGATGAAAAATCGCATAGTAAAGGCGAGTTTTATCTGCGGCAGATTTTGGGTTCGGTCAATTACCCAACCGGGTCTAATTTCAATGATTTTTTCTACGGCTGGTTGAATTATCAAATTGAGCACCATTTATGGCCGGATTTGCCGCTAAGCCAATACCAAAAATTGCAGCCGCAAGTGAAAGCGCTGTGCGAAAAACATAATATTCCTTACTGCCAGGAATCGGTATTTAAACGCATGCTGAAAGCCGCGGATATTATGGTAGGCAAAACCTCAATGCTGAAGCCGGCGGTTGTTTAATACGTCCAGCGCGAGTTGTTTAAATAGCCCACTGAATCAAACTTTATGTTTTAGGCGAAGTGCCTATGCGATTCTGGGTGACTGGCGATGCGCGCTAATTTATGTCAATGCAGTTAATCTGCCCACAAACGAGTGTAATCAACGAAAATACTATGAGCGACATCAGAGATACCAAGCCCGAACCCATCGCAGCAAAACCAAACTGGAATTACGACTCGTACTTTCTAGCCCAGCTTGAACGGATAAATCAGCAGACCGCTATTAAGAAGTCGAAAAAGCGCGTTGTCGATGCCGCCCCGAAAGACGACAACGACACTGTGGACGAGCAGAATAAATAGTTAACCCGGGTAAACCGTGCAACGCGGTTTAGTCGTGTTACGCCGCCTTTTGGCGGAGGACTGCCAGCGGTTTTGTGGTAAACGCATTCAGGCAAGGTTCCACCTGATTTTTCTGGACCTGCCGTGTCGTTGAAAGCAGCGATAAACTTGGCGAGAGGGTGCGTTCGCTATTTGCCGGGATTGGTTTAGTTACTGGCGTACAGTGTAAGCACTGTGGCTGGTCAGGTTCGTAAAGCGTTGCATCTCTATCGTCAAGGCGACTAACGAAACGGCATAAAAATGTGCGCACGGACTACACATTTTTCCATATCGCAGTAATATCGTCACTTAAAGAGTCTGTCGGAGCGCAAAATGTACTGCCCAAACTGTGGAAAACAAAACCCGGACAATGCAAATTTCTGCCTTGAGTGTGGCGCAGCCATGCAAGCGAATAACGGCTATCGCGGGCCAGTGGCTAACGGACGGAATATGACGTTTACCGAATCGGTGTCCGGCTGTTTTGCAAAGGCATTTGTTTTTACAGGTAGAGCATCACGCGCTGAATACTGGTGGTTTGCGCTTTTCACGTTATTGGTATCGATGATGGCTGGAATCATCGATCAATCGTCCTACGGCGAGCCGGCTACCGTCACGGCGATCACCAATTTGGTAATTCTATTTCCGTCGCTGGCTGTTAATATCCGCCGATTACACGATACCGGGCATAGCGGCTGGTGGTATCTGATTATTCTGACCATCATCGGCATCATTCCGTATTTCATCTGGATGGTGTTAAAAGGCGATGACCGTGCAAACGAGTATGGGGCGCCGCCTGTTTAACCCCCTTCATTTTAAATTTCGTCGATCAGTCAATTAGCCGGGATGATGATCAATATTGTTTTGTCCGCATCGCTAATATTGAACATTATTTTGGTCGCGCTGCTGGTCTTCAATGCCCGAAAAGTTCGACGCAAACATCAAAATCAAAAGCAGCCCACCCTTAGAACGCCTACCAATGTAAGGACAATTTCCTGTCCATCCTGTGCGCAACACATTAAATTTACGTTACCCATCGAAGGCAACAAAGCGCGATGCCGGCGGTGTCTGGCCCAGTTCAAACTGGATACCGATGAGCATCGGAATGTGTATATAACCGAAATAAAACTGCCTGAAGACGATCAACACATCAAATCGTTAGCGGATTGTTATTTAATTCTCGGCCTGACTGCTGATGCCATACCGATAGACATCAAAGCAGCATACAAAAAGAAAATTTCCGAATACCACCCGGACCGAGTCGGCGTGTTTGGCGAAAAAATCAAACAACTCGCCGAGGAAGAAACCCGGCAAATCAACGCCGCCTACGCCATGCTGCAAGAGCAGGGCATGGTGTGAGAATGCCAAGTTGGTTTTAGGATGATTGGCGCTGACAAGGGTTAAAAGATTTTACGTGGCCATCGATTTTTAACATTGGCGTGTAAACATAACCAGTGGCACAGCGCTTAACAAACGCCAAAATCTTCCTGTGCCGAGTCTATGCATTGTTGATGAATGTTTGCAAACGACTACACTACCTGGCGGCGTAGCATATCTGTCAGATATGGATTTCAATCAAATCAAGGACTGAGCGTGACAGCATCGTATTTCCAATATTGGGGTAAAGCCAAGCCAGAATCCGATGACGGTCCGGCTTATCATTTATTGCCTTACCATTGTTTGGATGTGGCGGCGGTAGGATCGCTCTGGCTTGCTCCGAATACAGCGGTTTGTAAGCAACTAGCAATGCGCCTGCAAGTCGAGCCGGAATGGCTGCAACGTTGGTTTACCTTTTGTCTTGTCCTGCACGATCTAGGCAAATTTGCTCGTGCGTTCCAAGGTTTGCGAACGGATTTGTCGGACGGTTTGGTCAAGCCGAATCCCAGAATGACTTATTCGGAACGTCACGATAGTCTGGGATTTGCGTTGTGGCGGGACGTGTTGCAAGAAAAATTGGCGCAGCACCTTCAGCCGGTTCAGGCTACTTGTATCAACAAAATCGATCCCTGGCTGGAAATCGTCACCGGCCACCACGGCATGCCGCCGAAATTGGATAGCTTTCGGCTTGGTAATTTCTTCGAGGCCGACGACGAGCAGGCAGCGTTCGTCTTCGTGCAGCATTTGCTGGATTGCTTTCTGGCTGATTTCGACTTTCAGCCCCTAGCGGACAAGAACCTTTATAAACGCCTGAAGCCGTTGTCCTGGCAATTCGCCGGTATAGCCGTGTTGGCCGACTGGTTGGGTTCGAATCAGGAGCATTTCACTTATTGCGCCAAGCCGATGCCGCTTACCGAATATTGGCAAAACTTTGCGTTACCCAAGGCCAAACAAGCGCTTGCCGGTTTGCCTAAACCGCCTGTAGCCGGAAAATTCGAAGCCGTGCAAACCCTGTTTCCCTTTATCCAGCAGCCTACGCCGTTACAACGATACGCTGCCGAAGAGCCGTTGGCCGATCAACCGCAGTTCTTCATCCTCGAAGACGTCACCGGTGCCGGCAAAACCGAAGCTGCGTTGATTTTGACGCAACGCTTGATTGCAAAAGGTTTGGCTGACGGTCTGTACATCGGCTTGCCGACCATGGCGACCGCCAACGCCATGTACCAGCGCTTGGGTAAGGTCTACCGCAGCTTTTATGAAGTCGGCGAACAGCCATCGTTGGTACTGGCGCATGGTGCTCGGGAATTGTCGCAAGCCTTTCGTGATTCGGTGCTACTGGCCGAGCAAGCAAATCTAGATACCGATTATCAGAACGGCCGACTCGAGGAAGATCAGGAACTGAGCGCTACCGCTTACTGCAACGCCTGGCTGGCGGACAGTCGCAAAAAAGCCTTACTGGCGGATGTCGGCGTCGGCACGCTCGACCAAGCTTTATTGGCGGTGTTGCCGGCGCGGCATCAATCCTTGCGTTTACTGGGTTTGGGGCGCAAGGTGTTATTGGTGGACGAGGTCCACGCCTACGACAGCTATATGCGAGAACTACTTTCGGCATTATTGGAAGCCCATGCCCGCCAGGGTGGCAGCGCGATTCTGTTGTCGGCCACCTTGCCGCAAACCATGCGCGAAACTCTAACCGCGGCTTTTCATCGCGGACTCGGATTGGAAGCGCCGAATTTGGCCTATCCGGCGGCTTACCCGTTGGCGACTCACACGCCGGCACAAAACCTGGAAAAGCCCATCGATACCCGCGCCGAAGTCAAACGCACGGTTCACGTTCAACGCCTCGACAGCGAAGAACAAATCATTGCCAAAATTCGCCAAAGCGCCGAGCAAGGCCTCTGCGTTTGTTGGATACGCAATACCGTCAAATCGGCTCGGCAGGCTTATCAAACATTGCTCAGTCAAGGCGTTGCCGCCGAACGCTTGAGTTTGTTCCATAGCCGTTTTGCGATGATAGACCGGCAAGTCATCGAAAACCGCACCTTGCAAACCTTCGGCGAACAATCAGGGCATGACCAGCGCAACGGCCAAATCCTGATTGCCACCCAGGTAGTCGAACAATCCTTGGACTTGGATTTCGATGTACTGATCAGCGACTTGGCACCCATCGATTTACTGATTCAACGCGCCGGCCGTTTGTGCCGCCATGTCCGCGATGCGTTAGGCAACCGTTTGTGTGAACAAGGCGCGGAAGATCGCCGCGGCGCACCGGTGTTTTACCTGTATGCTCCGACGCCTTCGGACGATGCAAACGCCGCTTGGTTGAAGCCGGATCACGCCGGCACCCAGGCGGTTTACCCCCACGTTGGTCAGCTATGGCTGTCGGCTCGATTATTGGCAGATAAAGGTGGTTTCGCCATGCCGGACGATGCGCGGGAATTGATTGAAGGCGTGTATGCCGATGAAGCGCAGGCTCGCATACCGCTTGCATTGGAAGAAGCGTCGTTCGACGCGGAAGGTAAAACCATGGTGCAAAAAAGCATGGCAACGTTGAATGTGCTTGATCTGGGAAAGGGTTATACCCGGAAAAGCGGCGATTGGGATGAGGAAACCCGAATTCCCACACGTCTCACCGAAGAGGAAAGTATTTCGGTGGCGTTGGCTGTGCTGGTTGACGGTCAGCTTAAGCCTTACGCCGATGTCGAGCGTTACGCTTGGGCGTTGAGCACGATTAAGTTGCCGGAACGTGAATGGAAAAAAGTCAGTCTACAAATACCGGAAGATTTGAAACCGCAGATTGAAGCTTTGAAAAATGAACAAAAGGCGTTGCGTTGGTTGGAGGTGTTGCCGTTAGTGGATGGGCAAAGCCTGTATTCGGCGACGGACGGATTTGTCGGGGAAGTCCCCGCGGGTGCGGGGAACGAATGAGTTGCTTCACATAATGTAGTCAGCGAAGCGGTTCATCCCTAATTGGCTTAAGGAACGAGTGATAGTTTAAAGGTTGTGGATGTATATGTAAAACTTTAAGCTTCGTTGACTTCATTAAAATTGACATTGTTCAATTGTATCGCCTATGATTTCCCCGTCAGAATTTTTTGAGGGTCAGTCATGGGGCAGATCAAGGGTTTGATAGATGCGGTCAACGCTTTTGCGCCAAATCCGCTGGCGGTTATTTGTTTAGCTCTGGTACTTGCAATCATCTTGGCGTTGAAGATGTGATTGCAATATCCAGGCAGGTGTTTTTTGGAGAGAAGCATGAAATTAAAAGTCATCATTCACGAAGCCGAAGAAGGCGGTTACTGGGCTGAAGTGCCGTCGATTCCGGGCTGTGTAACCCAAGGCGAGAGCTTTGACGAGTTGCTAAGCAATATTTATGAAGCAGTGGAAGGGTGTTTATCGGTGGATATAGACGAGGCCAGCGTTGGCAGTAACGACCGAATCATGGAGATTGCCGTGTGAAGGCTATCAGCGGCAAGCGCATGTGCCGATTGCTGGAAATGCGCGGTTGGGAGCTAAAACGAATCAACGGCAGCCATCATATTTACGCCAAAGCCGTTAGCACAATGAGGATTTCCGTGCCGGTGCATGGCGATAGCGCGTTAAAGATCGGTTTGCAAAAGCAGATAATGAAAATGGCCGACATAGGCGAAGCTGAGTTGTAATTTCAATTTCAAGCAGGGAGACAAGATGAATTTAATAACGGATCGCTGGATACCGGTCATTCGCCAAAACGGCTTACACGATTTGATCGTGCCCTGGCAAATCGCCGAAACCGAAAACCCGGTGGTCGAAATCAACGCGCCGAGGCCGGATTTTCAGGGTGCACTTTATCAATTCCTGATTGGTCTGCTGCAAACCGGATTCGCGCCGGAAGACGAAGAGCAATGGTTGGAGTATTGGGACGAGGCGCCGGATTCAAATGAATTGCAAGCCCGTTTTTCCCAATTGGCACCGGCGTTCGAATTGATCAGCGACGATGGCCCGGCATTTTTACAGGATTTGGCACTGCCGGATGGCGAAGCCAAGCCTATCGCGGCGTTGCTGATCGAAGCGCCCGGCGGTAAAACCCTGAAAGACAATCTTGACCACTTCATCAAACGCGGTTTGGCGAACCAACTATGCCCAAGTTGCGCGGCCAGCGCATTATTTACCTTGCAAACCAATGCACCATCCGGTGGCGTTGGGCATCGGGTCGGATTACGCGGTGGTGGACCGTTGACGACCTTGGTGCTTCCCAAAGCCACCCAAACCGCGTTGTGGCAAAAGCTTTGGTTGAATGTGTTCAACCAGGAAGACCTGCAACCTTTGGACAAACTGGAACTATCCATCATGCCCTGGTTGGACAAAACCCGCACTTCTGAAAAAGGCCAAATCACCACGCCGGTCGACGTTCATCCGTTGCACGCTTATTGGGGCATGCCGCGCCGGATTCGCTTGAGCGAAACTCCTGAGCCGGGTATTTGCGATGTATGCGGATGCGATGCCAAGACGTTGTTCCGCGAATACCGTACTAAAAACTATGGCACCAATTACGATGGCGCTTGGCAACATCCGTTAACGCCGTACCGTCACGATTCGAAAAAGGTCAATCCACCGTTGTCTTTGAAAGGCCAGCAAGGCGGTTTGGGTTACCGGCATTGGTTGGGCTTGGCCTTGCAGGACGATAGCAACGGCGACAAAGCCGCCAAAATTGTTTGCCAATACAACCAGGAGCGCGGTCGCAAGTTGGCCGACCGGGGCGGAGCGGCATTGTGGTGCTTCGGTTACGACATGGACAACATGAAGGCGCGTTGCTGGTACGAAGCGAGGTTTCCGGTGTTTTATCTGTCCGCACAGCAGCAACGCAACCTTGTCGGTTGGGCTGGCGAATTGATAGCCGCGGCACGGGAAACCGTGAAGATTTTGCGTAGCGAAGTCAAAGCCGCCTGGTTTCGACGCCCAGAAGATGCCAAAGGCGACATGAGCCAAATCGACGCGCAATTTTGGCAAGCCAGCGAAGCGGAGTTTTTCCGCCTCTTGGAACGCTTGGCTACCTTGTCGGACGGCGGTGGTATGGCCCCGGCTGACATTTACGCTGATTGGTTTGCAGCGTTGAGATCGAAAATGATCGAGGTTTTTGAAGTTGCAACTTTAAGCGCTACCCCGGAAGACCTCGATTTAAAACGGATTATCAACGCCCGGAAATCCATGTTAGGCCGTTTTCACGGCAACAAAATCGTCAAGCAATTGAAAACCCATGCCAAAACGGAGGAGGCTGCCTAAATGAGCGAGAACTATTTTTTAACTTCTGAGGAATTACCGGCTTTGCTGGCCTGGCATCGCTGGTTGAACGGCGACGACGGCGACCGGGGTGGTAATCGTGGCGCCCGCGCCCGTTTACGCCGCGCCGAAGCGCCGGAAGACATTTTGTTGACCGACGCCTTTTTCCATTTCTTACGGCAAATGCCGGACGATTTTCCGCAAAAGGTGTCGCCCGAGCAGCGCTTGTTGGTCGCCGCATCTATTGTTGGTTTGCTGGCGCATGTCGAAACCAACGATGCCACTGCCCGTTTTGCCGCTCAGTTGGGTACGGCCAAAGATAAAGCCAAGCCGCCAATGAGCGAGTTGCGCTTTCAGCAACTGCAAAAAAGCCCAACCGTCGAAGACTTTTATCGGCGCATGCTGCGCGCGATTCGTTTGCTTGGCAAAACCGCCAATGTTGTGTCGCTCACCAACGACATCATTCATTGGCATAAGGAGTTTAATCAGCCGCTGGGCCGCTATCCCAAAGACCGCCTTGCTGTGCGTTGGGCCACCGACTATTTCACCGCCTTACCCAAAAATTAATTTCAAGGAGAGACACATGAGCCGTTTCATTCAACTGCATTTGCTGACCGCTTACCCGCCCGCCAACCTGAACCGCGACGATCAAGGCAGCCCGAAAACCGCGAAGATGGGAGGTTACGACCGCTTGCGGGTGTCGTCGCAATGCCTGAAAAGAACCTGGCGGACCTCGGACATGTTCCAGGCGGCGGTTGCCGGCCATTTGGGCACCCGGACCAAATTGCTTGGCCTGGAGATTTATAACAAGCTGTTGGCAGGCGGGGTTAAAGAAAAAGACGCCAAGGAATGGACCAAGGACATTGCCAAGGTATTCGGCGCGTTGAAAAAAACCGACAAAAGCGACCCGCT
Organism: Methylomonas sp. PHL2-19; assembly: GCF_059331595.1. Classification (NCBI taxonomy): domain Bacteria; kingdom Pseudomonadati; phylum Pseudomonadota; class Gammaproteobacteria; order Methylococcales; family Methylococcaceae; genus Methylomonas; species Methylomonas sp. PHL2-19. The sequence goes on along the minus strand of NZ_CP196839.1, from coordinate 103,161 downwards.
GGCGGAAATGGAAATCGAACAATTGGTGCATGTCAGTCCTGCGGAACGGTCGGCATTGGATGTGCTGACCGCAAAATTGATTGCCGAACAGCGAGCGCCGGAAAAAGACGAATTGAATTTGCTGCGAGTCAAGGAACAGGCGGTGGACATTGCCTTGTTCGGCCGTATGCTGGCATCCAGCCCGGCCTTCAACATCGAAGCTGCTTGCCAAGTGGCGCACGCCATCAGCGTGCATCCGGTGGTGATCGAAGACGATTATTTCACCGCCGTCGACGATCTAAACAACGGCCAGGACGACATGGGTGCCGCCCACATCGGCGAAACCCGCTTCGCAGCCGGTTTGTTTTACGCCTACATCTGCATCAACCGCGAGTTGCTGATCAAAAACCTGGATGGCAACGCCGAGCTTGCGAATAAAGCCATTCGCGCCTTGACCGAAGCCGCCGTCAAAGTTGCGCCGGAAGGCAAGCAAAACAGCTTCGCGTCCAGGGCTTATGCGTCGTTCGTGTTGGCGGAAAAGGGCGATCAGCAGCCGCGTTCCTTGTCGGTAGCGTATCTAAAGCCAGTTGATCGTTCGCACGAAGATTATAGTGTTAAAGCCGTTGCCGCTTTGCTCGACCAGTGCTTTACCTTTGATAGTGTTTATGGCGAATGTGCCGAAGATCGTCGATTGTTGTCGGCTTTGACTCAAGAGCAGCAAAAAGACGTGATTGAAAAATTGAAAAAACGCCAGCAAGAGCAATCTGTAGAGTCACAAATAGCGCCAGTTTCACTGGCCGGATTACTCGACTTCGTCGGCCAATAGGAGCCGGCAATGGACCTATTGTTATTCCGTTTATACGGGCCGATGGCGAGTTGGGGTGAAATCGCCGTTGGCGAAAGCCGGCATAGCGCCAATTATCCGAGCAAGTCGGCGATATTGGGATTGGTCGGCGCGGCGCTGGGTATAGAGCGAAGCGACGAAGCGCAACAAGCCAGTTTGCAGAATGGTTACCAAGTGGCCGTCGAAGTGTTCAGCACCGGCCAATTGCTGCGCGATTACCATACTGCGCAAGTGCCGGACTCGGCCGGCAAGTTTGTTTACCGTACCCGCCGCGACGAATTGGTGTTGGGCAAGGAGCGCTTGGGCACGATATTGTCCAGCCGCGAATACCGTAGCGATGCCCTGGCCGTCGTGGCTTTGCGCGCTTTACCGGATGCGCCGTTCAGTCTGATACAAATCGAGGAAAAACTGCGCAAGCCGGTGTTCCATTTGTATTTGGGGCGCAAATCTTGTCCGCTGGCCGCGCCGTTGCATCCGCAATTGCTGACCGAGCAAGCCGATCTGTTGTCGGCGTTCAAAGCCTATCTGCATAAACCGTTATTGCCGCACAAGGAGGCAGATGGCGCACTGGGCCAACCCGATAAGCAAGATGCTTATTGGCTGAATGCCGGTGGTGAGCGCCATTATTACTGGGAAGGCGAGCCTGATGACTTTGCCAAAGACATCGATTTGCAGCTCCGGCAAACCCGCGTTCGCCACGATCAACCCTTATCGCGCAAACGGTGGCAATTCGCGCCGCGTCAGGAACATTATTTTTATCAGGGAGGCGAGTGATGTATTTTTCCAGGGTCAGGATACGGCCGGATATTTACAAATCGTCGCAGTTGGCGAGGGTATTGGAAGGCAACGTTTACGGTTGTCATCAATTGTTATGGGATTTGTTCCCGGAACAGGACAAACGGACTTTTCTCTATCGCGAAGAAATTGCCCGCGAACAGATTGGTCCGTCGCCGGCGGTACGCGGCGAGCCCTTGTATTACGTCGTTTCGCAAAATAAGCCTATTGAGCTTGAAGGATCGTTGTTCAAGGTCGAGAGTAAAGAATACGACCCACGATTGGCGAACGGCCTATGCCTGCAATTCGATTGCCGGGTCAACCCAGTGGTCAGTCGGCAAGGCAAAAAGCATGATGTGGCGATGGATGCGCAATTGCAGTTTTTGGCGTCGTTGATCAAATCGCATGGCCTGGATGTTTCTTTGCCCGCCAAAACCGATAAAGGTATTTACAAAAGGCTGTTACTGGAAAAGGGCGGGGCGGCGTTGGAGGCTGAATTATCCGAATTATTGGCTGGGGATCGTTACTACGCCGAGCGTTTGGGGCAAATTTCCAGCTTGGCTGATAAGTTGGAATGGGCGATCAAAGCCTGCGTCGATCAGGCACTGACTAGTTGGATGATCAAGCAAGGCGAGCGTTGCGGATTTACGTTACTGAGCGGCGATGACGGTTTACCCAAGTTGCAAAACAGCACTTACGCATGGCACGGCTTGCAGCAAAAGGCTGTCAAAAAAGGCGAAAAATCCGGCTTTAGCTCGGTCGATTTCACCGGCGAACTGCAAATCACCGACGCCGAAAAATTTCGCCAAACCCTGTTCACCGGCCTGGGCCGGGCCAAGGCATTTGGTTGTGGTTTGCTGATGGTGCGGCGGTTATAATTCGGACTTAATTCAGTCTGAATTTATTTCATTGCGAGCAAAACCAAATGAAACTATCCGAAAACATAAAACCCATCAGTTACTTAAAAGCCAACGCCGCTGAGGTGATCGAAAAATTAAAAACCGATCACCAGCCTATGGTCATCACCCAAAACGGCGAGGCGGCGATGGTGGTACAGTCGGTAGCCGATTACGAGCAAACTCAGGAAACCCTGGCCTTGCTGAAAATGTTGGCGCAAAGTCAGCAAGCGCTAGCGGAAGGCAAAACGGTGTCCAGCGCAGAGGCGTTTAGTCGTTTACGCGAACGGCGCGGCTTGGCATGAGTGTCCCGGTACGACTGACCGAACCGGCCTTGGCCGATTTGCTGGCTATCAATGATTATTTCCTAGTGGAAGTCAGTGATAAGGTGGCAGCAAAAATCATCGATGCCCTCGAAACAGCCGTCAATAGCCTCGCGGATTTGAACGAGCGTGGAACCGTACCTAAAGAGTTACTGGGTTTGGGCATACGCCAATATCGACAACTCATCGTAAAACCCTATCGCATCGTCTATCAACGCATGCCTGAACAAGTGGTCGTCCATGCCATTCTGGATGGGCGCCGCGATATGCAAACACTGTTAACCCAGCGATTGATAGGCGCTCTCTAGCCGAACGATCCCCAAAATTAAGGATGATTTACCCATGCTCCCACCCCTAAAACCCATCGCCATGAAAGAACGTGTCTCGCTGGTCTTTATCGAAAAAGGCCAGATAGATGTCAAGGACGGCGCCTTCGTCGTCATCGACGAAACCGGGATCCGCACCCACATCCCGGTCGGTTCGATCGCGTGCATCATGCTGGAGCCCGGCACCCGTGTTTCCCATCACGCCGCCGCGCTGGCGGCCAGGGCCGGGACGTTGCTGGTTTGGGTCGGCGAGGCCGGCGTCAGGCTGTATGCCGCCGGCCAGCCGGGCGGCGCGCGTTCCGACCGCTTGCTTTACCAGGCCAAACTGGCGCTGGACGACGACGCTCGTTTGAAGGTGGTGCGCAAAATGTACGAAATCCGTTTCGGCGAAAAACCGCCCGAGCGCCGTAGCGTCGAACAACTGCGCGGCATCGAAGGCGCCAGAGTCAGGAAGTTGTACCAGTTGCTGGCCAAGCAGGCCGGCGTGGACTGGAACGGCCGCAATTACGATTACACGCAATGGGACAACAGCGACACCGCCAACCGCTGTCTCAGTGCCGCCACCGCCTGCCTGTACGGCATTTGCGAAGCGGCGGTGCTGGCCGCCGGTTACGCGCCGGCCATCGGCTTTATCCATACCGGCAAGCCGTTGTCTTTCGTTTACGACATCGCCGACCTGTTCAAATTCGACGACATCGTCCCGCATGCCTTCAAAATCGCCGCCAAAAACTACTCCAACCCGGAACGCGAAGTGCGGCTGATGTGCCGCGACGTGTTTCGTCAATCCAAAATCCTGCGCAAGATCATCCCCACCATCGAAGAAGTGCTGGCGGCCGGCGAACTGGAAGTGCCTAAACCCGCCGAGGAAAACATTGCCCCGGCCATTCCCAATGCGGAGGGCATCGGCGATGTTGGTCATCGTAGTTGAAAACGTGCCGCCCAGGCTGCGCGGACGCTTGGCGGTGTGGTTGATCGAGATTCGCGCCGGGGTTTACGTCGGCGACTTGTCGGCCAAGGTGCGGGACATGATCTGGTCGCAAGTCGAGCAGGGCTTGGAGGAGGGCAACGCCGTGATGGCCTGGTCCACCAATACCGAATCCGGTTTTGATTTTATGACTTTAGGAAAGAATAGACGGCTACCGGTAGAGCTTGACGGCTTGAAACTGGTGTCGTTTTTTCCGCCGGAAGAGGCCGATTTGTCTCCCTCGCCCTCCGGGCGAGGGGCGGGGTGAGGGTGCACTAAATTCCTGTTGGGATATAGGGCGCTGTAAGGGTAGTCGCCAGCTTTTTAACAACTTGGAAAATACCGAAAAATTTGGTGGAAATTTAGCCAGGTTGTTTTTATATGCGTAACAATGAGTTACGATTAGTGTGTTCCCCGCACCCGCGGGGATGAACCGCGTTTCAAATGCTTCAACGTCTGCTTGTGCAGGTGTTCCCCGCACCCGCGGGGATGAACCGCGATAGACAACAAAAACCCGCCTGAGCGGGTTGTGTTCCCCGCACCCGCGGGGATGAACCGATACCACCGGCCGTCCGGTCTGGACGCCTTCTGTGTTCCCCGCACCCGCGGGGATGAACCGTCTTCAGTTTCTCGATCATGGCATCCTCAGTTGTGTTCCCCGCACCCGCGGGGATGAACCGTAGGGTTCTGCCGGGCTTTGGTGGCATGGGCTGTGTTCCCCGCACCCGCGGGGATGAACCGAAAAATTCCAGCTGATGTGTATTCTTTAATTAGTGTTCCCCGCACCCGCGGGGATGAACCGAGGTCACACTATGTCTGCACCAATTGGGACCGGTGTTCCCCGCACCCGCGGGGATGAACCGCAAGGCCATGAAATGGCAGGTGTGACCGCCGAGTGTTCCCCGCACCCGCGGGGATGAACCGAATTACGTACATACCTAAACAATCTTTCTCCAGTGTTCCCCGCACCCGCGGGGATGAACCGCCCAGCCACCTGTCCGGAAAAACCGGACAACTGTGTTCCCCGCACCCGCGGGGATGAACCGGGCAGCCGCGGGAACATAACGCTATGGAATGAGTGTTCCCCGCACCCGCGGGGATGAACCGACATTGTTGTAAAAAATGTTCTCGTTCTTGCTGTGTTCCCCGCACCCGCGGGGATGAACCGTTTTCCTCGTCTATCACCGTAGGCTATACGCTGTGTTCCCCGCACCCGCGGGGATGAACCGCAAAAAGAGCTAGCCGATGAGATTCTATTGATGTGTTCCCCGCACCCGCGGGGATGAACCGGCCGCATCATCAAGCGCGTGTCGCGCCTGGTGGTGTTCCCCGCACCCGCGGGGATGAACCGACAACGACAGCAAAATAGACGGCGCGTCTGCTGTGTTCCCCGCACCCGCGGGGATGAACCGACACAACAGGCCGTTATTTGCTGGGTGATGCTGTGTTCCCCGCACCCGCGGGGATGAACCGGCAATTTGCATAACAGGCCTTGCCACGGGCGCGTGTTCCCCGCACCCGCGGGGATGAACCGTACCAGAAGCGGAAACCAAGTCAACACCGTAAGTGTTCCCCGCACCCGCGGGGATGAACCGCATCACTACACATCGGCACAATAGCCGACGTAGTGTTCCCCGCACCCGCGGGGATGAACCGCGTGTGTATTTCATCGGGCATAATCCCGATAAGTGTTCCCCGCACCCGCGGGGATGAACCGTCTGAGCTGTAGCAGCAGCAGACTCCGCGCGTGTGTTCCCCGCACCCGCGGGGATGAACCGAAAAAACGTAAACAGAGTTAAAACACCAATTAGTGTTCCCCGCACCCGCGGGGATGAACCGACGTGCGCGACACGCATAACGTGCAGCACATCGTGTTCCCCGCACCCGCGGGGATGAACCGGCGACCAGTTCGGGTCGCTTTCCAACATCGCTGTGTTCCCCGCACCCGCGGGGATGAACCGGCGGCGGCCTGACCATATACCGGCCTATTCACGTGTTCCCCGCACCCGCGGGGATGAACCGCTTGTTGAATGGTGTCCGCCGGGTTGTCCGGGGTGTTCCCCGCACCCGCGGGGATGAACCGATAATGCGCTTGATCCGTGGGGCGATGAAGAGGTGTTCCCCGCACCCGCGGGGATGAACCGGAATAGTTATTGCGGGTTGAACTCTATTGATCGTGTTCCCCGCACCCGCGGGGATGAACCGCCATCAAAAACAACGCGCCAATCTTCATTAACGTGTTCCCCGCACCCGCGGGGATGAACCGGAACGTTTCGCCCTTGCCATAAGATATAGAAGGTGTTCCCCGCACCCGCGGGGATGAACCGCAACTGCTTGGAGGCGTTGGGCATATCCAGCGGTGTTCCCCGCACCCGCGGGGATGAACCGCACTTCAGCGCCGGCTTCCCCATCAGCGCAGAGGTGTTCCCCGCACCCGCGGGGATGAACCGATAAATTTAAAAGTTTTGGTAAAACAATAAGCGTGTTCCCCGCACCCGCGGGGATGAACCGGTGAAGTCTCGCCTCTTCACCGACCCTAATTAGTGTTCCCCGCACCCGCGGGGATGAACCCAACCGGCCAGCAACAGCGCCAAGCAAAAAGCGGTGTTCCCCGCACCCGCGGGGATGAACCGGTATTGGCGTTTGCGGCTGGTGACTAGCCAGCGTGTTCCCCGCACCCGCGGGGATGAACCGACAATATCTGGCTCTTGCCCGCTATCATCAATGTGTTCCCCGCACCCGCGGGGATGAACCGGCTTCGCTAATATCGGGGCGTCCTCTGCCGGTGTGTTCCCCGCACCCGCGGGGATGAACCGCGGGTATTAAAAGAAGTGCTGTTTCCTATATGGTGTTCCCCGCACCCGCGGGGATGAACCGAAATGTTTCTCTGTTATTTGGAATATATTTAGGTGTTCCCCGCACCCGCGGGGATGAACCGTAACGGATGATGTAGTCGCCGGTTTTGATGGGGTGTTCCCCGCACCCGCGGGGATGAACCGGTGGCATGCACTTTGGCGACGGCGGCGTCGGTGTGTTCCCCGCACCCGCGGGGATGAACCGCACAGTGGAACCTTGGCGATGTCGGCTTTCAGGTGTTCCCCGCACCCGCGGGGATGAACCGGAAGAAACCCTGCTGGGCTGCTATTCCCGGGCGTGTTCCCCGCACCCGCGGGGATGAACCGCGGATGCAAAAAATATTATTTCATCAAAGGGCGTGTTCCCCGCACCCGCGGGGATGAACCGAAAAGGGCCGGAAAGAGGTTATCGAGTGGCTTGTGTTCCCCGCACCCGCGGGGATGAACCGTCGATAAAGTAAAGGCCGATTTATACAGCCTAGTGTTCCCCGCACCCGCGGGGATGAACCGCAATGGTTACCTGTATATGAAAAGGATAGGCAGTGTTCCCCGCACCCGCGGGGATGAACCGCAACGACAAAACGTCTGACATTGTTAGAAAAAGTGTTCCCCGCACCCGCGGGGATGAACCGCGAAGAACGCAAAACGGCCAAAGACAAACGAAAGTGTTCCCCGCACCCGCGGGGATGAACCGGCGGCGGCGTGGTGCGTCAGGAGGCGCGGCGAGTGTTCCCCGCACCCGCGGGGATGAACCGACTGGCCTACGCCCGCCAGAATCGGCAAACATGTGTTCCCCGCACCCGCGGGGATGAACCGGACGTCCAACTATTACACCATCGGCAAACTGTGTGTTCCCCGCACCCGCGGGGATGAACCGCCATCCAGCTTTGGCAACGCTACCACGATCCAGTGTTCCCCGCACCCGCGGGGATGAACCGACGAAACGCTTGTACCCAATTGTTATCATCTTGTGTTCCCCGCACCCGCGGGGATGAACCGAGTATGCCGCTGCCGCTGAATATTACGCAGCAGTGTTCCCCGCACCCGCGGGGATGAACCGGGCCGCAGAATCGCACTCATTGTCGCTGCTGGGTGTTCCCCGCACCCGCGGGGATGAACCGGATTCCGATAACGATTGCTTCAAGCTCTTCGCGTGTTCCCCGCACCCGCGGGGATGAACCGAAATAGAGGCGTGATTGGCATCAAATTCGAGGGTGTTCCCCGCACCCGCGGGGATGAACCGAATCAGCGGGATATTTGTAACGATTTTACGATGTGTTCCCCGCACCCGCGGGGATGAACCGACAATAAATACACCGGCGAGAGCAGCCATGACGTGTTCCCCGCACCCGCGGGGATGAACCGTACTGTTTGACCCGCAAAATGTAGCGTAATTAGTGTTCCCCGCACCCGCGGGGATGAACCGTGACGGTAGGCGCAAGATAAATTTCAGATGTAGTGTTCCCCGCACCCGCGGGGATGAACCTAAATCCAGTTCGCACACGACACTGCTGTTGCCGTGTTCCCCGCACCCGCGGGGATGAACCGCTTCTCAGTGCTTAGTCAATTCCGGCTTGTTCGTGTTCCCCGCACCCGCGGGGATGAACCGTCATAACCGTATGACTGAGGGCTTTGGAGAATGTGTTCCCCGCACCCGCGGGGATGAACCGAATGAAGAGCTCAACAGCAGAATAGCTTTTACGTGTTCCCCGCACCCGCGGGGATGAACCGTTCGCCCAGGCATCTTCCGTATCGGTCGCTTGGTGTTCCCCGCACCCGCGGGGATGAACCGCCTTGTCAGTATTGCTTTCGTCAATTTGAGGGGTGTTCCCCGCACCCGCGGGGATGAACCGCACCGGCTACCAGGCATCGCAGGTTATTTCGAGTGTTCCCCGCACCCGCGGGGATGAACCGTATGCCGGGGATCTGGATGCTGAGCGGATGTTGTGTTCCCCGCACCCGCGGGGATGAACCACGTCAGCCCTACGGAGCCACCGCCAAGATCACGTGTTCCCCGCACCCGCGGGGATGAACCGCGACGATTACGGCGGCGCTGGAGGTGAATCAGGTGTTCCCCGCACCCGCGGGGATGAACCGGCAAAAATTTTGCTGATGACGGATGGCACTTAGTGTTCCCCGCACCCGCGGGGATGAACCGCCACGCTCTGATAGCGCTTGCGTCAATTTGTTGTGTTCCCCGCACCCGCGGGGATGAACCGTCCGCATCGGCAGAGACCACCAGCTTGGCCTGGTGTTCCCCGCGCCCGCGGGGATGAATGACTTGTTGTTGACCTTCCTCATATCGACTCGTGGCTTTGGTGCAAGTGTCGAGGCATGGAATGCGGGGCGTATTCTGTTAAAACCGCTATTTCTGATCGGCTTGCCGGCAGGGAAATTGCTAAAATGCCTTGTTCGCCGGCGAAATGGAGGTTCTCCGGTATTCGTTGCCCCAGTTTGTATTGGCTCGGTTCCCCGTGATTAGAAGAGGAGTTTATTTGATGTTGCAGCAACACTTCGCCGAAGTTACCAGGGTCTATGCGCTGGAGATGATGGCCTTAAGCGGCCGCAAGTGCTGCGGATTTGTTGTTGTCATTAAATTGATATGAATAATATTCCACCCAAACGCGGCCTGGGCCGCGGGCTTGAAGCATTGTTAACCGATATGCCGGCTAAATCGGCAGCGGATAAATCAAGCATTAAGGCGGAAACCGTTCCGGGGCCAGCCGTCCGCCAAGAAAATAGCCATTTGCTTCAAGAAGCCGAAGTGTTAAAGACCCTGTTGGAGGAACTTGAAAACGCCTTGAGTGACTTCAATCCGGATTAGCCTGTTTATTAGTCTTTAAGTATCGATTTTCCAGCTATGACCATAGCCCAGCGGCTATTTTGGATTTCTGCTTTCGCGGGTATGGCGACTCCAGAGACGTTAAGGGGCAGGCTAATATTAAATGCCCATTTGATCAGGGTTTCGGAAGCGGGTTTGCCGGGCATGGCAAAAGACTATTTGCTACTAAAGGCCTCTCGGCACCATCGTACGCAGAGTCAAGATAGGGTAGGAAACATGTCAAATGGCGCGCCCGAGAGGATTCGAACCTCTGGCCTCAGCCTCCGGAGGGCTGCGCTCTATCCAGCTGAGCTACGGGCGCTATGTGATTTGCAGTCAAGCGGTTTAGGCTTTTTACCTTAATCCTGAAAACCTAAGAGGATTTCCTTTCAGGATACGTATCGGCCACTGGGCCGAATCGGGTAAGCGCGCCATTATAAGATTAAATGCCGTTAAAGTCATTGCCAATCCTGGCTTAAACAGCGGTTTTTCCTTTATTAAGTTTCGCCAGCAGTTGTTTTTGCCGATTCAGCCGTTCGGACTTTTCCGCTTCCGCTTTGGCCTGGCGCCGGTTTTTGGCTTGGTGGCGCTGTCTGGATTGCTCCGCATTAGCGGCGGTCCATTCGGCGTTTGCCGGGATCATGCTGATACAGTTGACCGGGCAGGGGGCGATGCATAATTCGCAACCGGTGCATAAGGTGGCGATGACGGTATGCATCTGCTTAGATGCACCGAGAATGGCGTCGGTGGGGCAAGGCGGCAGGCATTTGGTGCAGCCTATGCAATTTGCCTCGTCGATTACGGCCACTTGCAAAGGCTGCGTCATACCGAACGCCGGATTCAACGGTTTGGCGGGGACGTTCAGGAAATCCGCCAGTAGACGGACACCCTGGTCACCGCCCGGCGGACACTGGTTTATGTCGGCTTCACCGTTGGCGATAGCTTGCGCATACGGCCGGCATCCCTGGTAACCGCATTTGCGGCACTGGGTTTGCGGTAGCAGCGCGTCGATCTGTACGGCTAGAGATGCCTCGTGTTGCTCGCTCATGACCAATAAGCTGTCTTGCGGCCTCTTGCTTTATTTAACCCGCATGCCCGGTTGCGCGCCTTGGTCCGGCGACAGCACCCAGATGTCTTTGCCGCCGGGTCCGGCCGCCAATACCATGCCTTCCGAGGTGCCGAAGCGCATTTTGCGCGGCTTTAGATTTGCCACTACCACGGTCAATTTGCCTTCCAGTTCTTCCGGGGCGTAGGCCGATTTAATGCCGGCGAAGATATTGCGGGTTTCGGTCCCCAAATCCACCGTCAGTTGCAGCAGCTTTTCGGCGCCTTCCACCGATTCGGCTTTGACGATGCGGCCGATGCGCAAATCAATTTTGGCAAAGTCTTCGATCTCGATCGCTTCAGCAATCGGCTCGGCTATCGCTTTTGCTACTTGCTCGGGATTGTTTTCCACGGCGGCAGCTTGTTTGCCTGGCTTGGCTACAACCGGTGGCGTCTTTTCCAGATTTTCTTTGGAGGCTTCTACAATCGCGGCGATTTTGTCCGGCTCTACGCGGGTCATCAACGGTACGAAGCTGTTGATTTTATGGTCGAGCAGCGGTTGAGCATCGCTCGGCCAGCTTTGTGTGGGAATGTTCAAAAAGCTTTCGGCGTTGTTTGCCAGCGTCGGAATCACCGGGCGCAGATAAGCTACCAGCATCCGAAACAGATTCACGCCCATGCTGCACACGGCATGTAACTCGGCGTCTTTGCCTTCTTCCTTGGCGATTAGCCAGGGTTTTTTCTCGTCGATATATTGGTTGGCCTTGTCGGCCAGCGCCATGATTTCCCGCATCGCTTTGCCGAACTCGCGGCTTTCGTATAAATCGGCAATCGTGCTGTTAGCGTCGACAAACTGTTGGAATAGTGCCGGTTCGGCGCATTCCGCCGAAAGCAGGCCGTCGAAGCGCTTGGCGATGAAGCCGCTGCAACGGCTGGCGATATTAACCACTTTGCCGACCAAGTCGGAATTGACGCGCTGGCTGAAATCGTCGAAGTTCAAGTCGATGTCGTCGACGCCGGCGCTGAGTTTTGCGGCGAAGTAATAGCGCAGATATTCCGGGTTCAGATGGTCCAGGTAGGTGCGGGCCTTGATGAAGGTGCCGCGCGATTTGGACATTTTCTCGCCGTTGACGGTTAAAAAGCCGTGGGCGAAGATCGCGCTGGGTGTTCTAAAGTCTGCGCCGTGCAGCATGGCCGGCCAGAACAGGGCGTGGAAGTAAATGATGTCCTTGCCGATGAAATGGTACAGCTCGGTGGTGCTGTCTTTTTGCCAAAACTGGTCGAAATCCAGGCCTTGACGGTCGCAGAAGTGCTTGAAGCTGGCCATGTAACCGATGGGCGCATCCAGCCAGACGTAGAAATACTTGCCCGGCGCATCGGGAATTTCAAAGCCGAAATAAGGCGCATCGCGGGAAATATCCCATTGCTGCAAGCCGTTCTCCAGCCATTCGGCCATCTTGTTGCTGACTTCCGGTTGCAAGTGACCGGCAGTGGTCCAGTCGCGCAGCATGTCGGCAAAATGGCCGAGTTCGAAAAAGTAATGCTCGGAATCTTTTTCGATGGGGCGCTCACCGGAAATGGCGGAGACGGCGTTTTTCAGTTCGGTGGGCGAATAGGTGGCGCCGCAGGCTTCGCAGCTGTCGCCGTATTGGTCGGCCGCGCCGCATTTCGGGCATTCGCCCTTGATGAAACGGTCCGGTAGGAACATATTTTTCACCGGATCGTAAGCCTGGGTGATGTTGCGTTGGCTGATATGGCCGCCGGCGCGCAGACGTTTGTAGATCAGCGCCGAGTATTCTTTGTTTTCCGGCGAATGGGTGCTGTGGTACTGGTCGAAAGCAACACCAAATTCCTGGAAATCGGCGCGATGTTGTTTTTCCACATCGGCGATCAGTTGTTCCGGGGTAATGCCTTCCTTGTCGGCTCTAAGCATGATCGGCGTGCCGTGGGTGTCGTCGGCGCAGACGTAGTAGCAATTGTGCCCGCGTTGTTTCTGGAACCGCACCCAGATGTCGGTTTGAATATATTCGACGAGGTGGCCCAAGTGGATGGGGCCGTTGGCATACGGTAAGGCGCTGGTAACAAGGATTTTTCGGTTAGACATGGGGTTAAAACAGCCTGGGAAAATGAGGGCGGATTATGGCATAAATCGCCAGGGCTTTCATGGTTTGGGCAGCGGTTTGCCGATTGCCGGCGCGTTACCCTGATGCGGGGGCTAGGGATGTTTGGTAATAGGGATCAGTAAGGTACAATCCCAACCAAGCCTCCAGCTTAAGCGCTATACCGTCCGGCATGGCATACTTAAAGTCGGATCGGCCTTAGCCCTTTTTGAATCACTTAAACTTATAAGAAGAGGTAACATCATGAGAAAAACGTTGTTTCTGGCCATCGCGATGCTGGCTTCCGGTACTGCGGCGGCGGCTACTGACCATTATCTGTTGCGCGACGGCAATCATGTACAGCATTTGAAGGTTACGACCTTAGGTAAAGACATTAACGCCACGGTGGATGTGGATTTCGAACCCAATCCCGATGAAGCCGGCAAGCACGCCTGTTCCGCAACGGTATCCGATGAGGCTAAAAGTGTTGGTGAAAACGAATTGGTCTTGAAAAAGCACATTGAGGGCGAAGCGCGCTCGTGCTCAGTGAAAATTCATCTGACGCCTAACGGTGCCAAGCTGGAGCAATCGGACGAATGTACTTATTTCGCAGCCGGTATCTGCAGTTTCTCCAGCAATGGTAAGGAACTGGTCAAAATCAAATAAATCCCTGGCGCAATGGCTTTGGCTTATTGCGCCGTCTTTTCTCCAACAAACCTGCCTGGGCTGTCCCGCTGTGTTTTGCGGCCATTTGTTATTAACGCTTTTTGTCAGCCGCATTTAGGGGTTTTTGTGCAAAATTGTGTGATATGCCGCACTGTAGAGACATATTGTCGCGCGGCAATCGGCCACATTTTAAACGTTAGGATTCTTTGCTAGATTATCGCCAGCTCATGCGGGTTTGCATGGGCGTTAATCGTTCCCCCCGATAATCGAGAAGCCAAGGAGTTTTTATGAAAAAAGCACACATGATGATAATAGCCGCTGCCGTTGCCGCGCTGGGTTTGACTACGGCGTTGAATGTTACTAATGCCAATGAAGCGGCTGGCGAGGATGTCAAAACCGTCGCTTGGTATGTGGCCAACATTAAAGAGGCGCGTACCCAAAACCAAGCTTGTCACGATGATCCGGCTATTCAAGGCAGCGCTAATTGCGCTAATGCCTTGCACGCGCTGGAAATTACCTTCAAAGGTGGCAACTGATACCCGTTGAACCTATTCGGTTCGACAACTTGCCGGCCAAGACTTTACGAAATGATTGATCCAATTCTTGAATATCGTCGCTCCCGCGAAACCGGGAGCCCAGCGGCTATGCCGGATTCGCTGAGAATTCTTTAACGGTTGCGACCTTCTCAGGAATGACGAATCCAGGGCGTTTAAGAGTCGGTTTGATAGAGGTTTTGAGCGGTTTGGTTTGAACCGAGATAATTGTTTTTGGCGGTCACTGCCGCCTGTTTTGTGACCGGATAATCTCCCCTCGATTGTCCGGATAGCGTTTACCGGTTTGCTTAGTTGACAGCTGTCGTCTAATTAGGCAAGCCGGCAAACGCAATGCAAATTCCTTTTTTTCAAGTTAGTTGTTGTGGATGGGTAATCGCCAATCCGCATGATTTTAGCGGTAACTTTTAAGTCCTTCCTTTCTTCATTTCCATAGCACGTGGTCGAGCGGCAAGTGAAGTCTCTGACCTAGCGTCGGCTGCTACTGAAATAATTCTCAAAACTGAAAATCTGCTAAATTAACCTTTCAATTTGTCAGATAATTCGGCCATTAGACCATGTACAAAGCCAGCCAAAATCAAATTCATATTTCTGCCAACTTGGGCGAATACGCTATTCCGCCGTTAAAAGATATGTTGGTGTTAGGCAAGGAGTCTCCGATTGGCTGCATCGCCATGCGCCGGGCAATCGAACTATTGGTAAAAGCGCCGTTTGAGCATATTGAGTTTGATGACGATGTGATCAGTGATCTTTTGGTAAGACAGAGCTTGCTAAAACGTATCAGCAAGGCTGCGTTAATCGATTTCGTGTTGACTCAGATAAAGCCCTTGATGAGTGACGATGAAATATTGCATGCGGAGATGGATATTTCCGTTCAGCTAAATACCAAGTTATGAAACAACTGGCGGTTGGCGATTGTTTATGGCCGCACGTTCGTCGGGTCAAGGAGGAGGATCGTCCATATAGCGTGGCATGCGATATTGTTTTCGCCGTGTTCCGGGATGCTCCGGCGGAAGAGTTTTGCGGTTTGGCCACCGATCACGATATATCAAAACATCCCAATTGGATTTTTGCCGATTTGGTGGAACATCGGCCGATGCTTAGTGTCGCTCCCAAGCTTGGCGTCCGCAAAGCGTTAGGTCTGATGGATGAAAATCAGTTGGGCGCCTTGGCCGTGCTCAATAAAGGTCAATTCGTCGGCGTGGTTACCCGGCAAAGTATTTTGGAAGCTCTACTAAACCGCGAACGGCAATTACTGAAAGAGACTATGCGCCTTAAGATTGCGGCGGAAACCAACCACGAGCAAACGGTAGTGTGGGTCGAACGTTTGGCGGCATTGAACGACGCTGCGCGCAGTTTATTGGGAGTGTTGGCGCATACCTCTATCGAAACCGAGTTATTGCAGGCCGGCATTGATGCGCTTTGCAAGCTATTGGATGCCCGTTATGGTGCTATTGGAATTGTCGATAATGTTGGTGCGTTGAAGGAATTTATTTATGCCGGAATCAGCGACGAACAGGCTCAGCAAATCGGGCATTTACCCGAGGGCAGGGGCTTGTTGGGGGTCGTGATTGAGGAAAATGTCTCGTTGCGGCTTGAGGATATGGGCAAGGACCCGCGCAGCGCCGGTTTTCCGCAGCATCATCCGCAGATGAAATCCTTATTGGCGGTGCCTATTTCCCATCAAGGCCGGGTGTATGGGCGTATCTATCTCAGCGATAAATACAGTGGTGAGCTGTTTACCAAGAACGATGAAGAGTTGGCGTTGAGTTTTGCGCATTCATTGTCGCTGGTAATCGATAACGCCCGGGAAATTGAGGAAGTGAAACGTGCACGGCAACGCCTGGATTACATTGCCCATTTCGATGCGCTTACCGAGTTGCCGAACCGAACTTTGTTAACCGATAGAGCCTTGCAGTTCATTACGCAAGCGCAGCGCAAGAACGACATTATCGCGTTTCTATTTCTCGATCTGGATAACTTCAAGGCGATCAACGATACCTTTGGACATGCCGTGGGTGACGAATTGCTCAGAGCTGTTGCCAAGCGAATTTCGGATTGTTTGAGGGAAGGCGATACGCCCTCCAGAATGGGTGGCGATGAGTTTATTATCATGCTGCCCAATATTGCAGATAGTCTGGACGCCGCCAAAGTGGCCATCAAAATATTACATGCCTTGAACGAGCCTTTGCAGGTTCAACAGCATCAAATCTATTCCCGGGCCAGTATCGGTATCAGTATTTATCCGGATAATTCGCTTTCGTTTGACGAGTTGCTGGCGCAGGCCGACTCTGCTTTGTATCACGCCAAAAAGCTGGGCAAAAATAATTATCAATTTTTTACCCCGGAAATGAACAGCGCCGCTCAGTATTATCTGAAGTTGGAGCATCATTTGCGCCAGGCCCTGGAGTTGGAGGAACTGGTGTTGCATTATCAGCCGCAGGTGAAAATCGACAACGGTTGCATCATCGGCATGGAGGCCTTGATCCGTTGGCACAATCAAGCCTTGGGTATCGTCATGCCGGATCAATTCATCGGCTTGGCGGAAGAGACCGGGCTGATCGTCCCGATAGGAGCTTGGGTATTGCGGACTGCATGCAAACAAGCGCGGGCCTGGCAGTTGGCCGGTATGCCGATTCGAATTGCGGTCAATTTGTCCGGACGGCAGTTTCACCGTTTCCAAGATCAGCGTCAGCTGCTGGATGTGGTGTTGGATGTGCTGAAAGAAACCGAACTTTCGCCGGAGTTGTTGGAGTTAGAGATTACCGAAAGCATCTTGATGCATAAGCTGGATACGACGCTGGACACGCTGAATCAGATCAAGCAGCTGGGAGTGCGGATTTCGGTGGATGATTTCGGTACCGGCTATTCTTCGCTCAGTTATTTGAAGCGTTTTCCGCTCGATACCTTAAAAATCGATAAATCGTTCGTGAAGGATATTTGCACCGACGCCAACGATAGAGCGATTGTGTCGGCTATTTCGGCAATGGCGGGCCAACTGAAACTGGAGTTAGTAGCGGAAGGCGTCGAAGATCAGAGTCAGTTGGACTTTTTGGGCGGACAGCAGTGCAATTACGGACAAGGGTATTTTTTCAGCAAACCCGTGCCGGTCGAGCAGGCGTCGGCCTTGTTGCGGCAGTCCTTGCTGGGCCGGCAATAAGTCCTGGCCGCACTTAGTTTCTTGCAGCCTGTTTCGGATCGATGGCTTTAACGTCCATATCGAAATTCTGCTTGATGCGTTGCGCTACGGTTTTGGCTTCTTTCTTATTCTTAAACGGTCCTGCCACTACTTGGAAACCACCATCCTTGGCAATTTTTCGGGCAGGAATCGGCGGTCCTTGGTGATTGAGCATGGCTGCCAGCTTTTGGGCGTCGGTCTCATTTTCGAAGCTGGCGGCCAGAATCGACCAGTCGCTGTCGCTCAATTCATTGATAACCGGTTGGCCGTAGAATTGCTCAGGATGGGCAAGTTGCACCGCATCCGCTGTTAATTCGGGTAGATCAGCACTGCCCGGCAATACGGGAGTGGGGACGCCGTCGGCACGTTGCAAGATGCGCTCGACTTTGCTCCAATCAACCGTTGCTTGCTTTTCGGATGCAAGCTGTTGCAATTTTTTTCGAATATCTTTTTGCAGCTGTTTTTGTTGTTTTTCCCATTTGTCTAATGGGCGGTGGGCTTCCAGATAAAGCATGTCATCTTGCCAGGTTGCCATGTACGGCTGGTGGACGATACGAACCGGGGTGCCGACTTCTACTTTGTTGAATAGGACTTCTATGTCTTCGGGGTATAGCTGTACGCAGCCATGGCTGACTTGTAAGCCAATCCCGTAAGGCTTGTTGGTGCCGTGGATCAAATAGCCGCTGAAACCCAAGGGCATGGCGTAGCTGCCCAAGGGGTTGTCCGGGCCGGAACGTATCACTTTGGGTAGTGGGTCACCCAATGCCTGATGTTCGCGGTGGATCGATTCCGGTACCGTCCAGTCCGGATTGGCCTTTTTTGCGACAATTTGGGTTTGTCCTAACGGCGTGTTCCAGCCTTGGCGGCCGATGCCCACCGGATACGTCAGCACGGTATTGGCTTGATTTTTGGGGTAATAGAACATGCGCATATTGGCCAGATTCAACACGATACCTTTGCGTGGGGCGTCGGGGAGCACGAAACGCAAAGGCAGCAACACGGTTTGCTCGGCGGGCAAGGTCCATGGATCGAGATGGGCATTGGCGATGGTAATGTCGTTGTAACCCAAACCGTAATGGCGGCCGATGTCGGACAGCGTATCGTTTTCGCGGCTGCTGATACTGGCAAGCGTACCGACCATGCCTTGGTCACTGCTCAGGTTAAATTCATGACTGGCTATATTGTCCGGTTTGGAGTTCCAGACGATGTGTTCCGGCTGGTTGTCGGAAAATAACGGTATGCTTTGACAGCCGCTAAGCAGGGCGCTGACTACTGCTACAACGAAGACTAGCGGTATCGGTGAATCAGTACGGTTTTGAATGACTGCTGACATGTTTATGATAGGCGCAGATAGTGACGGAGCGGATGGTTGAAGGTAAGCGATCCAAATTAAAATCAGATTAAGGCGGCATTAAGTCTTAATTAAGAATTAACTATTAAGGCTAATTGTTAAGTCGTTACGATAAAGCATTATTCTGCAAGAGAAAACTATTTTTTAACAATGGCGCGGATTTAATGGCATCCTGTTAAGGTGTTATCATATTCGCACTATTTTACTTGGTTATTATTTCCCCTTACTTCGGAGTTCCGCATGGCGAGCATTGACAAAACGGCTGTCGAAAATTTACTTAAACACTTTATCGATCCAAATGTGGAAACCGATTTGGTGTCGGCAAAATCCGTTAAGAAAATCAGTGTGGATGGCAATGATGTCAGCGTCGTTATTGAGTTGGGTTATCCGGCTAAAAGTTATCTTGAAGAACTGAAGGCGGCGGTAACACAGCGTCTGCAAACTTTGCCGGACGTCGGCAAACTGGATGTGTCGGTCAGTTTCAATATCGTTTCGCACTCGGTGCAAAAGGCGCTGAAACCCTTGCCGAATGTGAAAAACATCATCGCAGTGGCCTCCGGCAAGGGTGGGGTGGGCAAGTCCACCACTTCCGTGAACCTAGCTCTGGCCTTGGCGGCGGAAGGCGCCAATGTCGGTATTCTGGATGCGGATATTTACGGCCCCAGCATTCCGACCATGTTGGGCTTGTCCGGTAAGCCCGATAGCCCTGACGGCAAAAGTATGTTGCCGAAAATCTCGTTCGGAGTGCAGACAATTTCCATCGGTTATCTGATCGATCCGGATCAGCCGATGATCTGGCGTGGACCCATGGTTACCGGTGCTTTGCAACAATTACTGAATCAAACCCAGTGGCAGGATGTGGATTATCTGATCATCGATTTGCCGCCCGGCACTGGTGACATTCAGCTGACATTGGCTCAACAAATACCGGTGAGTGGCGCGGTGATCGTGACTACACCGCAGGATATTGCCCTGATCGACGCTCAGCGCGGCTTGGGGATGTTTGAAAAGGTCAACGTGCCTATATTGGGGCTAGTGGAAAATATGAGCGTGCATATTTGCAGCAATTGCGGACACGAAGAGGCGATTTTCGGGCAAGGCGGCGGCGTGGCGATGGCGGTCAAGAATAAGCTTGATTTACTGGGGTCTTTGCCGCTGGATATACGGATTCGCGAGTACGCCGATAGCGGCAGGCCTACAGTGGTGGCTGACCCGGATGGCCGGCCGGCGCAAATCTACAAAGCGATTGCCCGGAAAATGGCCGCCAAGCTGGCAATGCGTGCGCGGGATTATAGCGGCCGGTTTCCAAATATTGTTATCCAGAATACCTGAGATTAATGGCAGACGACTTGGCTAGTCGCGAAGTCGTCTGGTTTCAGACCAACACTAAATTATCGCGATGGATAAGTTCGTCTTCGTCGGCGTAGCCCAGCAATGTTTCGAATTCGCTGCTGGGTTTGCCAGCGATTTTATTGGCATCGTCCGCGCCGTAATTGATTAAGCCGCGGGCGATTTCATTGCCTTGCAAATCCAGGCAAGAGACCAGGTCGCCACGTTTAAACGAACCTTGTACGCTTTTAACGCCGACCGCGAGTAGGCTTTTGCCGGCATCTTTCAGGATTTTTACCGCGCCATCGTCCAATACCACACTGCCTTTCAGTTGCAATTGCCCGGCCAGCCATTGTTTGCGAGCCGCCAGCGGTGCAATGTTGGGTATTAAATAAGTACCTAAGTCATTGCCGTCGAATACTGCGTGGATGACGTTGTCAATTTTGCCGGATACGATCACTGTTGCTGCACCAGAGCGCGCAGCCAGCCTGGCGGCGCGAACTTTGGTGTACATGCCGCCGCGTCCCAGGCCGCTGATGCTGCCGCCGGCAACCTCGTCAAGTAGGCTTTCGTTAACGCTAATACTGGAAATCAGCCTAGCGTTTGGATTCAAGCTAGGGTTGGCGTCGAATAAGCCGGTTTGGTCGGTAAGAATGATCAGCAAATCGGCTTCTACCAAATTGGCAACCAGCGCGCCCAAGGTATCGTTGTCGCCGAAGCGGATTTCTTCGGTAGCGACGGCATCGTTCTCATTGATGACCGGCACGACACCGAAATCCAGCAGTGTGAGTAAAGTACTGCGGGCATTCAGGTAACGCTGGCGGTCTGAAAGGTCGTCATGGGTCAGCAATACTTGCGCTGCCAGCAAGTCGTGTATTTGAAATTCATCTTCAAAGCGTCTGACCAAGCCCATTTGCCCTACTGAGGCGGCCGCTTGTAATTCATGTAAGGTTTTCGGGCGGGCTTTTAGCTTTAAGCGGGACATGCCTTCCGCAACGGAGCCGGACGATACCAATACCACGTCGACGCCTTGGCGTTTGAGGGCGGCCATTTGCGCGACCCAGCCGGCGATGGCCTGTTTATTGAGGCCGCGCCCGCCGTCGGTTAGCAGTGAGCTGCCGATTTTGACGACAATGCGCTGGGCTTGCGAAAACTCAGAACGGCTCATGGCGCGGCTCCTGTGCTTGCTGATCCTGCTCGGCCTTTTGTTGGTCGAGAAAGTCCATGATGGCGTACATCAGCGCCTGCGTGCCTTGATTTTTTAAGGCGGAAATCAGGAATACCGGACCGGTCCAATCAAGTTCTTCGACGATGGCTTGGCAATGTTGCTCGACTTCGTCGTCAGGCACATTGTCGATCTTATTCAATACCAGCCAGCGTGGCTTGCTGGACAGGTCATCGCTCCATTTTTCCACTTCATGGATGATTTTGCGCGCAGCGCTCACTGGCGTTTCGTCGCTTTCGTAGGGGGCAATGTCTACGATGTGCAGCAACAAGCCGGTTCTGGATAGATGTTTTAAAAACTGCAAGCCAAGGCCTGCACCTTCTGCAGCGCCTTCGATGACGCCGGGGATATCTGCGATGACAAAGCTGCGTAAATCATCGACACGCACGACACCCAGGTTGGGGTGTAAGGTTGTGAATGGGTAGTCCGCGACTTTGGGGCGTGCGGAAGAGACGGTGCGAATCAGGCTGGATTTGCCGGCATTGGGCATGCCTAGCAAGCCAACATCGGCGATGACCATTAATTCCAGGCGCAACATCCGGTGCTCGCCGGCCGAGCCTTTGCTGGTTTGTTGCGGGGCGCGATTGACGCTGCTTTTGAAGCGCGTGTTGCCGAGGCCGTGGAATCCGCCTTTGGCGACTAATAGCTGCTGACCGGGTTTGGTTAGATCGCCGATTTTTTCGCCGGTGTCGGCTTCGTAAACGATGGTGCCGGGTGGGACCGGGACGAAGCAGTCGTCGCCTTTCTTGCCGGTGCAATCGCGGCTGCCGCCGTTTTGTCCGCGTTGGGCTCGGTGTACCGAGTGATAGCGAAAATCCACCAGCGTGTTGACGTTTTCGGTGGCTACCAGATAAACACTGCCGCCGTCGCCGCCGTCGCCGCCGTCCGGGCCGCCCAGGGGAATATACTTTTCACGGCGAAATGAGGCTTTGCCATTGCCGCCGTCGCCTGCTTCTACGCGGATTTCCGCTTCGTCAACAAATCTCATAATCTACCGGTATAAACAAAAAAGCCCCGCTGAAAACGAGGCTTTTATTTTTAGTTGTGCCAATCAGCACAGCCAAAGAAATTTACGCTGCTGCAATGCTGACGTATTTGCGGTTTTTAGGACCTTTTTCTTCAAAAACCACTTTGCCATCGACTGTTGCAAACAAGGTGTGGTCTTTGCCGATGCCTACGTTGGTGCCAGGGTGGAACTGGGTGCCGCGTTGACGAACCAGAATGTTGCCGGCTTTAACAACTTGACCGCCGAAACGTTTTACGCCGAGGCGCTGAGCCTGAGAGTCGCGGCCGTTACGAGTACTACCGCCTGCCTTCTTATGAGCCATTTCTTATCCTCGTTATATTAAGCAGAAATGCCAGTAATCTGGATTTCTGTGTAGTATTGACGATGCCCCATTTGTTTCATGTGGTGCTTACGTCTTCTGAATTTAATGATTCTGACTTTTTTGTGTCTGCCCTGGGAAACCACGGTTGCAGTCACTTTGCCGCCTTCGACAAATGGCTGACCTACTTTTACGGAGTCGCCGGATTGGACCATCAGTACTTTGTCGAACTCTACGCTGTCGCCTGCGCCCAACTCAAGTTTTTCTATTTTTAAGGTAGTACCCTCTGCGACCCGATACTGTTTACCACCTGTTTGAATTACCGCATACATCAGCGTAAGCTCCATCAAGCATAATCTGTTAATAGTGAACAGAGGATTATATTTTTTATTTAAGTCACAGTCAAACTAAAATTCCAGGGGAAGCCTGCTGTCTAACAGGCCTATGCAGGGAGTACTATTGACACTAATCAGTATTCTTCATAGCATGACCGGTTATTCACGTTATACGCTAACGAGCGACAAGTTCACAACATCACATGATAGCTAAAGTTTCAACGCCAGCGTCAGTCACTATAGACTTCGATTCCATCAAAAATTTAACCAGTGCGGAAACTCAAGCCGTCGACCGGTTGATTTTAGAGGAACTGAGTTCCGATGTTGTGCTGATTAATCAAATTGGGCATTACATAATCGGTAATGGCGGAAAAAGATTACGACCGATGCTGTTGCTGTTGGCGGCAAAAGCCTTGGGCAAGGTTGATGACCATCATCTGATTTTGGCAGCAGTGATCGAATTCATCCATACCGCGACGTTGTTGCACGACGATGTGGTCGACGAATCGGCTCTGCGGCGCGGCAAGGAGTCGGCGAATGCGGTGTGGGGCAACGCGGCTAGCGTGCTCGTAGGTGATTACTTGTACTCCAGTGCCTTCGAAATGATGGTCCGCACCGATAACATGCGGGTGATGGCCATTATGTCCAAAACTACCACCGCGATTGCTGAGGGTGAGGTGCTGCAATTGTTGAATTGCAATAACCCGGAGACCAGTGAGGCTCGATATTTAGAAGTCATTGCCCGTAAAACCGCCATTTTGTTTAGTACGGCCACCCGTTTGGCGGCAGTCGTTTCTGCAACAGACCCGGCTACGGAAGAAGCGTTGGCGGTTTATGGTCAGCAATTGGGCGTGGCGTTTCAGTTGATAGATGATGCATTGGATTACAAAGCCAATAGCGAAGAACTGGGTAAAAACTTGGGTGACGACCTGGCTGAAGGTAAGCCTACCTTGCCGTTGATCTATGCCATCCAGCACGGGAACGAGCAGCAGGCTAAAATTGTGGTCGATGCGATCCGGCAAGGTTCGCGCGAGGCGTTTAACGATGTCTATGAAGTAGTTAAGGCCACCAATGCCATAGAATACACAGAGCAATGTGCGGACAGGGCCGCTGCAAAGGCGATTGCCGCACTGCAATGCCTGCCTGATTCCGATTACAAACAGGCTCTTGAAGAGTTGGCGCGCTTCTCGGTGCAGCGCAGTCACTGAGCGTTTACAGCTTATCCGGCATCGCAGTTAGTTGCTGGATGGACGATAGTAGCGGCGAATACAGTTTTTCGATTTTATCGAGCAACTGTTGGAAAAACTCGCCTACTTCGCCCGATTCTTGATCAGCATGAGCTACAAACAGTCGTTGTTCCAGTGTGCTGATCGGATCGCTATCGATTAGCTCGTCCAATATCTCCAGTATCTCCGATTCTGCCAGGGTGGCGTTGAATTCTGCCTTTTTTAAGCCGGCTAATTGGCGGTTTAATGTCTCGATGTTTGTTTTTAGGTTTAGCGCCAGTCTGTTTGTGTCTGCAAGCAAACTCAAATCGCTGGTCAAAAATACTAACTGATTTACTGAGTCCTCTATGTCGTTCAGCAGGCGTTTGCTTTGCTTTTTTTGGGATGCCATGTTTTCTCCTGTTTTTTAGTGCGTTGATTGCTGCGGCGGCATATGCTCTGGTTTGGCTGTGAATGCTTATGATAGCAAGAGCGCCGGGAGGGATTGATGAGCTTTAAAACCCATTGTTTTATAAGCTTTTTGCGCCTTGGGAGCTTGGCGCTGCGCTTGCAATTGGCTCGATTATCATTTAACTTAGCAAGTCACCTGAAAGGCTAGGGGTGCTTTCCGCTGTATGCAAGCCCGGAAAGCTGAGAAAAACCCTTCGAACCTGAACCGGTTAACACCGGCGTAGGAAAGCCCTATCTTCCCTGCGCTTGCGATTTATTGAGATTTTGGAGATAAGCATGAGCGCTGTCCGTAATGAGATTACTACCGATACCGGTAGTAGCGTAAGAATTGATTCCTACCCCGCTTCCGAGAAAATTTATATTCAGGGCAGTCGCGCGGATATTCAAGTGCCGATGCGTAAGATCAGCATGTCGGACACGCCGGCGCACTTCGGTGCGGAAAAAAATCCGCCGATTTATGTTTACGACACCTCCGGTGTTTACACCGATCCTAATGTGGATGTGAACTTACACAAAGGTTTGGGTTCGATTCGAGGTAACTGGATTGCGGAGCGCGGCGACACAGAATTATTGAGCGGTCCGACCTCAAAGTATGGTCACGAGCGCTTACACGACCCGAAAACCGCGCACTTACGTTTCGAATTGACCCGTAATCCACGTCGTGCCAAATCCGGCCACAATGTCTCGCAAATGCACTATGCCCGTAAAGGCATCATTACTCCTGAGATGGAATACATCGCCATCCGCGAAAACCAAAATCTTGAAGCAATGCGCGACCGTTACCAAGGTCAGCACCCCGGTTTTTCCTACGGCGCTAATATCCAGTCCTTCATCACACCGGAATTTGTTCGCTCCGAAGTTGCCCGTGGTCGCGCCATCATCCCCGCCAACATCAACCATCCCGAATTGGAGCCAATGATTATCGGCCGCAACTTTCTGGTCAAGATTAACGGTAACCTAGGTAACTCTGCCGTGACGTCTTCTATCGAAGAAGAGGTCGAGAAAATGCTGTGGGGCATCCGCTGGGGCGCTGATACCATCATGGATTTATCCACCGGCAAAAACATCCACGAAACCCGCGAATGGATCTTGCGCAACTCGCCGGTACCGATCGGCACGGTGCCGATCTACCAAGCCCTGGAAAAAGTCGATGGTAAAGCCGAGGAGCTGACTTGGGAAATCTTCCGCGACACGCTGATTGAACAAGCTGAGCAGGGCGTGGATTACTTCACCATCCATGCCGGGGTACGTCTACATCACGTGCCTTTAACCGCCAAGCGTCTCACCGGCATTGTTTCGCGTGGCGGCTCCATCATGGCCAAATGGTGTCTAGCTCACCATACCGAAAGTTTCCTTTACACCAACTTTGAGGAAATCTGCGAAATCATGAAGGCTTACGATGTGTCGTTCTCCTTGGGCGATGGTTTGCGTCCCGGCTCGATTTACGACGCCAACGACGAAGCGCAGTTCGGCGAACTGGAAACCCTGGGAGAATTGACTCAAATCGCCTGGAAACACGATGTACAAACCATGATCGAAGGCCCCGGTCACGTGCCGTTGCAAATGATCAAGGTCAACATGGACAAGCAATTGGAAGATTGCTACGAAGCGCCGTTCTACACCCTGGGACCGTTGACCACCGACATCGCGCCCGGCTACGACCACATTACTTCAGCGATTGGCGCTGCCAATATCGGCTGGTACGGCTGTGCGATGCTGTGCTACGTGACTCAGAAAGAACACTTGGGTCTGCCCAATAAGCAGGATGTGCGCGAAGGTATTGTGACCTACAAAATCGCCGCGCATGCCGCCGATCTGGCCAAAGGCCACCCCGGCGCGCAGATCCGCGATAACGCCATGTCCAAGGCGCGCTTCGAATTCCGCTGGGAAGACCAGTTCAACTTGGCGCTCGATCCCGAAAAAGCCCGCTCTTTCCATGATGAAACTTTGCCGAAGGATTCCGCAAAAGTCGCGCATTTTTGCTCGATGTGTGGTCCGCATTTCTGCTCGATGAAAATCACCCAGGACGTGCGCAATTACGCCGAGCAAAAAGGTCTGGAAGAAGCCGAGGCCTTGAAAATTGGTATGGAAGAAAAGTCCAAGCAGTTCCTGGAAGAAGGTGCTGCGATTTATCACGAAATCTGATTCTTGTCCCCTTCGTCGGCGGTGCTGTTCTTGGCACCGCCGGCCGTTCCAAATGATCGCCAGCTTAAAAACAGCGCTTGGCGGCATGCCAATATAGCCATGTTAAAGTCTTGGGCATGGCTTGATGAGTTTGGATAAAATCCTTACTTCATCTATAGTTGCAGCACTTAGTTGCAGTAAAACCAATCCAGACTTTTTTTCATGGCGACAGCACCCACTAACATCCATTTCAGCGGCTTGGTCAAATGCCTGATTCAAAAAGGTTTGTTGACCGAGGAATCGGCGGCGACCTGTTTGCAGGAGGCGCAGAAGCGTAAACAAGCGTTTATCAGCTATTTGGTGGAACATAAGTATGCGGACAGCAAAACCGTGGCTATGCTGGCTTCGGCGGAGTTTGGTGTGCCGTTTTTCGATCTGGATGCCATAGATCCTTCATTCTTGCCGATCAAACTAGTCAGCGAGAAATTGATTCGCCAGCATCATGCCTTACCTTTATTCAAGCGCGGCAACCGCTTGTTTGTCGCCACCGCAGATCCGACCAATTTTCAGGCGCTGGACGAGATCAAGTTTCATACCCGGCACAACACCGAAAATATTCTGGTTGAAGAAGACAAGCTGATCCGCATGATAGACACGGCGCTGGAGGCTGCCGATACGTCGATGAAGGATCTGTTGGACGACG
Source organism: Methylomonas sp. PHL2-19 (assembly GCF_059331595.1). NCBI lineage: Bacteria > Pseudomonadati > Pseudomonadota > Gammaproteobacteria > Methylococcales > Methylococcaceae > Methylomonas > Methylomonas sp. PHL2-19. The sequence continues at coordinate 75,773 of NZ_CP196839.1, read as the reverse complement.
ATCTGGATAATATCGATATTTCCGCAGGCGACGACAGCAAACCGGCCGACGAAGCAATAGGCTCGGATATTGATGACGCGCCTATCGTCCGTTTTGTGAACAAAATCCTGCTGGACTCGATCAAACGAGGGGTGTCGGACATACACCTGGAGCCTTTCGAGAAGAAATTCCGTATCCGTTTTCGGGCCGATGGTATTTTATCGGAGGTGGCCAGTCCGCCGGTGGGCATTGCCAACCGGATTATTTCCCGGCTGAAAGTCATGTCGAAAATGGACATTGCCGAACGGCGGGTGCCGCAGGACGGCCGGATCAAAATGCAGATTTCCAAGAACCGGGCCATCGATTTTCGGGTAAACACCTGCCCGACGTTGTTCGGTGAAAAAGTGGTAATGCGGATTCTCGATCCGACCAGTGCGCAAATTGGCATCGAGAAACTCGGCTTCGAGCCCGAGCAGCAGAAAAATTTTCTGGAGGCGATCCACAAGCCTTACGGTATGGTGCTGGTTACCGGGCCGACCGGTAGCGGTAAAACCGTATCGCTGTATACCGGGCTGAATATTCTGAACAGCATCGAAACCAATATTTCCACCGCCGAAGATCCGGTCGAGATCACCGTGGAAGGCATCAACCAGGTCAACGTCAATCCCAAGGCCGGCCTGACCTTTGCCGAAGCGCTACGGGCGTTTTTGCGGCAAGATCCGGACATCATCATGGTTGGCGAGATTCGCGACCTGGAAACCGCCAGTATCGCGGTCAAGGCGGCGCAAACCGGTCACATGGTGTTGTCTACCTTGCATACCAATGATGCGCCGCAAACCATTAACCGTTTGGTGCAAATGGGCATAGAACCGTTCAATATTGTTTCGGCGGTGATTTTGATCATGGCACAACGGCTGGCGCGGCGCTTATGCGAGCATTGCAAGCAAGAAGTTGATTATCCGGAAAGCACCTTGCTGTCGGCCGGGTTTAAGCAGGAGGAAATCGGTACGTTTAAAGTCTACGGTCCAGTGGGTTGTGAACATTGCAATAACGGTTACAAGGGCAGGGTAGGGATCTACCAGGTAATGCCTATCACCGAAAAAATGCGTGCGCTGATTTTGAACGGCGGTAATTCCATGCAAATGGCGGAATTGTCGAAAAGTGAAGGGATCAACGATTTAAGAATGTCGGGGCTGTTAAAAATTAAGCAAGGCGTTACCTCGCTGCAAGAAATTGACCGGGTCACCAAGGAATAATCATGGCAAAGCAAGACGAACAAATCGAGTTCAATTGGGACGGTTTCGATAGGCAAAACAAGAAAACCAAAGGCACCATCAGCGCCAAGAGCGAGGTCATTGCGCGCACCGAATTAAGGCGGATGGGCATTCGGGTCATCGGTATCAAAGCCAAGTCCAAGCCCTTGTTCGGTGCCAGAGTGCAGAAAATCACGCCCGGCGACATCGCGGTGTTCGCCAGGCAGTTGGCGACTATGCTGGCCGCTGGTGTGCCTTTGGTGCAATCGTTCGACATTATCGGCAAGGGACACGACAATGCCAGTATGTCGGAGTTGCTGTTATCGATAAAAGCCGATGTGGAAGGTGGCGATACCCTGGCCCAGGCCTTAAACCGTAAGCCACTGTATTTTGATGCGCTGTTCTGCAATTTGGTCGAAGCCGGCGAACATGCCGGGGTATTGGAAACTTTGCTCGATAAGATTGCCACCTACAAAGAAAAAACCGAATCGATCAAAAAGAAGGTTAAAAAAGCATTGACCTACCCGATTGCAGTGTTGGTCGTGGCGTTTATCGTCACCGCGATTTTGCTGATTTTCGTAGTGCCGGTGTTTGAGGATTTGTTTAAAGGCTTTGGCGCCGACCTACCGGCATTTACCCAATTTGTTATTGAGCTGTCGGCGTGGGTGCAGGAATGGTGGTGGGCGGTGATTGGCGTGATCGCCATTACCGCTTACGTGTTCAATTATTTTAAAAAGCGCTCGAAGGCGTTTAACCATTTTCTGGATAAGACTTTGCTGAAAATCCCGGTTGTCGGGATGATCCTGGAAAAATCGGCCATCGCTCGTTTTGCCAGAACACTGTCCACCATGTCTGCGGCTGGCGTACCCTTGGTTGAAGCACTGGTTTCGGTGGCAGGGGCTTGCGGCAATATTTTATTTTACGAAGCGGTGATGGCTGTGCGCGACGACGTTTCCACCGGCCAGCAATTGAAGTTTGCTTTGGAGACCACCGGCATGTTTCCGAATATGGTGGTGCAAATGGTGGCGATCGGCGAGGAGTCCGGTTCCATTGATGCGATGCTGGACAAAGTAGCCGACTTTTACGAAGAAGAAGTGGATAACCTGGTCGATAACTTGAGCAGTTTGATGGAGCCTATCATCATGGTGATCCTGGGTATCCTGGTCGGCGGCTTGATCGTCGCGATGTATCTGCCTATCTTCAAGTTGGGCGCGGCTATTTAGTTTTTGTTATTCCCTGGTTGCTTGCCATCGTTGGGCCGAGCGCCGGGGCCGAATTACGGATATTCTCTCTTCCTCATGGTTTTTGCCACTCTACAACAATATCCGCTGTTTCTGATCAGCGTCGTTTGCGTGCTGGGCCTTCTGGTCGGCAGCTTCCTAAACGTGGTTATCTACCGTTTGCCGGTGATGATGCAGACGGGTTGGCGGCGCGAATGCCGGGAATATTTGCAGCTCCCACAGGATGAAGCAAGCGAAGTGTTCAACCTGATGTTGCCGGCCTCGCATTGCCCGTCGTGCAAAACCGAAATCAAAGCCTATCAAAACATTCCGGTCATCAGTTACCTGTTGTTGGGCGGCAAATGCGCACATTGCGGGGTGAAAATCGCCATCCGTTACCCGCTTATCGAAGCGTTTACCGGTTTATGTTCTGCTGTGGTGGCTTGGCATTTCGGTTACGGTTGGGCTTTAGCGTTTGCATTACCTTTGACCTGGTGTTTGATCGCATTGAGTTTTATCGACATCGATCAGCAATTATTACCGGACTCGATCACGCTGCCGATGCTGTGGCTGGGCCTGTTGTTAAGCCTGTTTGATATATACACGAATAGCCACGACGCGATCATCGGCGCGGTGGCTGGCTATTTGAGCCTGTGGAGCGTTTATCAACTTTTTAAATTGCTGACCGGCAAGGAAGGGATGGGCTACGGCGATTTCAAACTGCTGGCACTATTCGGGGCCTGGCTGGGCTGGCAATATCTGCCGTTGATCATTCTTCTGTCATCTTTGGTGGGTGCGGTCATCGGTATCGCGATGATCGTATTCGGCAAACGCGATGCCGGCAAACCGATACCCTTCGGGCCTTATCTGGCCATGGCCGGCTGGTTGGCAATGTTGTTCGGACCGGAGCTGAATGCCTTATATCTGCATACTGCCGGTTTGTAGGCGATGCTGAAGATTGGTCTGACGGGCGGCATAGGCAGCGGTAAATCCACGGTTTGCCGGTTGTTTGCCGAATTTGGCGTTCCTATTGTTGATGCAGATCTGATTGCCCGACAGTTGGTCGAGCCGGGAGAAGCTGCTCTGTCGCTGATCGCCAGGTCTTTTGGGCAACAGATGCTTAACCAGGACGGTAGCTTGAATCGCGCCAGACTGCGCGATGCGGTATTCACTGATAGGGACAAAAAGCGTGAATTGGATGGCATCATGCATCCCTTGGTGTACGGGAAGATCGCGGAGGATGTCCGCGAGTTAACGGCCGACTATTGCATAATTGCCGTGCCACTGCTGCTGGAGTCGAAAAATCCTTATGTCGTGGATCGGGTTTTATTGATCGATTGCCCGGTGGATTTGCAAATAGCCCGGGTTACCGCGCGCGATAAACTTGCTCGCCAGCAAGTGCAAGCCATCATCGACAGCCAAATGTCGCGGCCAGAACGTTTAAGCAAAGCGGACGATGTCATCGAGAATATCGCCGGCCCGGAGCAACTTGCAGAACAGGTTAAAAGACTGCACAATTCCTACACTTTATTAGCCACCGTCAGGACACAATCGGCTTGAATACACAAACTATCTACGAATTCCCTCTCAATGAACGAATTCGGGTGTTTATGCGCTTGGAGCAACTCTTTCAACAGCTCAGTCACTTCATGTTGGGCGCTTCGGTCTTCGATAAACGCGCCGCCATTTCGGTTTTACTCGACATCTTGATGATCTTCAGCCGCAGCGACTTGAAATCCGAGTTGATCAAAGAGCTGGATAGGCACACCAAAGTATTGAATCAACTGGCGCATAGCTATGGCGTTGATGATGAGAAATTGCAGGAAATACTGCTCGAGCTGAATCAAGCCAGCCGTAATTTGTATAGCGCCAACGGCAAAATTGGCATCAGCGTGATGGAAAGCGATTTGTTTCAAAGTATCTCGCAGCGCAACTCCATCCCCGGCGGCAGCTGTTCCTTCGATTTGCCGGCTTTTCATTACTGGCTGGAGCAACACGAAGCCGAGCAGCAAAAAGACCTGGAACGCTGGACTCAACCGTTCGTGGATATTCGGGTAGCGATTGATTTGATCCTGGGTTTTATTCGGCAAAGCAGCGTGCCCACCCAGGAACTTGCCAAGGCCGGATTTTTCCAATTGGCGCTGGACAATAAAAACCATCCGGTGCAATTGCTTCGAGTTGGCTTAGCGGCTGACACCCCGTGTTTTGCCGAAATCAGCGGTGGCAAGCATCGGTTCAGCATCCGGTTTATGAATCCATCGGTTGACGAAAACCGGCCCAGCCAGACGTTGGACGATATTGAATTTTCTTTGACCCGCTGCATGTTCTGATGACCGCGAATACCCCGACTATGGTGGCATGTCCCACTTGTCGCAAGCCGGTAGCCTGGATAGCCGCCGAACCATTCAAGCCGTTCTGTTCCGAACGTTGCAAATTGATCGATTTGGGCGATTGGGCTACCGAAGCCCATAAAATCCCCGGTCCGCCACTGCTTGACGAAGACGGCGAAAATTCGGATTTCGAATCCTACTAAGCCGGGTTTTATCCTGCTAATCTGCCGCTAAAAAGGTGCTGATGCCGGCTATGCCCTGAGCGCCGGCGGCAAGGGCTCGGTTCAGGTGGTGCCTCCCCAAACCACCCAAGGCAAACACCGGTAAATTGATGTGCTCGAGCAATTCGGTGAAAGTCTGCCAGCCTAGCGGCGTGGCGTCCGGATGGGATGCGGTCGCTTGGATGGGCGCTAAAACCGCAAAGTCCAGGCCCAGCGCTGCCGCGTGTTGTAGTTCCTCAAGGTTATGACACGATGCCGCTACCCAGCGATAGCCGTTTGGCCGTTCATGACAAGCCAGCAAGGTGCGGCTGCTCAGGTGCAGGCCTTGCGCATTAACCGTATCGACAGGCAAATCGGCGTTGACCAGCAAGCTAACCTGTTGCTGCCGGCAAAGCTGAGAAACCTGCTCGAAGACAGTTTGCAAATCGGCAATAGGTAAAGACTTGACGCGAAATTGCAGCAGCTTGACACCGTTTGCCAAAATCCGCCGGCAATTGTCTAGCGCTTCCGTCGCGCTGCGGCCTTCCAGGATGGCGTAATAATGCGGAAGTTGCGCGGCGGCGATGATGGGGGTGTTGGCGGCCGGAAAGGTAAACTCCTTTAGTTGCTCGGCATCAATCCAGCGCATCGCCTGACCTTCGCAGCCTCTGGCTTGGCCGGCAAAGGCGCTGACATTCCAAACATCCAGCAACACATGCCTGTCGCCATAATCGTGGTTGATTTTGATCAGCGGTGTTGCGGTTTCTACCTGAATACCAACTTCTTCCGCCAGCTCACGGGCTAGTGCTTGCTGTACCGGTTCATCTGTTTCCAGTTTGCCGCCTGGAAATTCCCACAAGCCGCCTTGATGCGCGTGTTTGGCGCGTTGGGTAATCAAAATCCTGCCGTCGCCGTCGCGGATTACGCCGACCGCGACATGCAGACGCTGATTATTGCTTGACATACTTTTAGCCGCTTAGGTACGGTATTCGGCGTTGATTTTCACGTAATCGTAGGAAAAGTCGCAGGTCAACACTTCCTCGCTAGCTGTGCCTCGTCCCAGTCTGACGGTGACAACGATTTCCTCCTGATTCATCACGCGCTGACCATCCTGTTCGGTGTACGAGCGGGCTCGGCCGCCATTTTCGACGATGCACACCGTACCCAGATAAATTTCGATTTTATCCAGATCCATGTTTTCGACCCCGGCCCGGCCGACCGCCGCCAAAATCCGCCCCCAGTTCGGGTCGCTGGCGAAGAAGGCGGTTTTCACCAAAGGCGAATGAGCGATGGTTTTGGCGACTTGCACCGCCTCGGCACTGTCGCGGGCTTGCTCGACGACGATGCGCATCAGCTTCGTCGCACCTTCTCCGTCGCGAATAATCAATTCCGCCAGACGTTTACAAACCGTCATCACGGCCTCGGCGAAGGTCGCAAACTCCGCGCTGTCCGCCAGAATTTCCGGTGCCGAGCTACTGCCGCTGGCCAATAGTACGCACGCATCGTTAGTCGAGGTATCGCCGTCCACGGTAATGCGATTAAAGGATTTTTCCGCTGCCGCGGACAAGCATTGTTGCAACAGCGATTGCTCGATATTGGCATCGGTGGCGACAAAACCCAGCATGGTGGCCATATTGGGTTGAATCATGCCGGCGCCTTTGGAAATGCCGGTGATCGTCACCGGATGGCCGGCGATATTGATGATGACCGAGGCGCCCTTGGGGAAGGTATCGGTAGTCATGATCGCGCGGGCGGCTTGGTCCCAATGCGTCTCAGCCAAGTTTGCGACTGCGCTTGGCAATGCCGCCGTGAGTTTTTCCACCGGCAGCGGTTCGCCGATGACGCCAGTGGAGAAGGGCAAAACCTGTTGTGCCAAGGCCTCGACTTCGCCGGCCAGATTGGCGCAGCAGGCAAACGCATCTTGCAGACCTTGTTTACCGGTGCCGGCATTGGCGTTGCCGGAATTGACCAGCAGCCAGCGCGGGTTTTGTGATAAGTGGGCTTTTGCGATATGTACTGGCGCTGCGCAAAAGGCATTTTGGGTAAATACCGCCGCGCAACTGCCGCCGTCCGCCATTTCGATCACTAAAATATCGTCCCGGACGGTTTGCTTGATGCCGGCATTGCAGGTGCCGAGTTTGATGCCTTTGACGGCATGCATGGTGGGGAAGTCGATTTGTCCTACTGCCATTTTTGTAACCTGTTAATTTGTGTCGCTAATGCGACGGCTTGATTTAACGTCGGGTCTCGGCCCGACAGCCGAGGTACTTTTCTTTGCTTGTCCAAAGAAAAGTACCCAAAAGAAAAGACACCCGGATGCCGCTTTAATCCTCCGCTCCTCGCTTTTGAACGGGGTTGCCGAAAGGGGCTTCCTGCCCCTTCGGCAACGTGCGGCATCCATGCCGCACCCCTTCGGGCTGATCCGTCCAAAAGCTCCGGTGCTCGGCGCGGCATACGGGACAAAACCATCCCGTAATTTTGCAAGTAATTCACGCCCCAAAGCCTTTTATTTAACCCTCGTAGTGTGCATTAGCGATAGCGTAATGCACCGAATAATCGAAGGCCAACATGCGGCGCAATACGGCTTCGCCTATTGACGCCCTACTGATTGCGCCTTACCGCGTTCATCTCACCAAAAGCTGCGATGCTCGGCGCGGCATACGGGAGGAAAACCGTCCTGAACTTCAAGGAAATATCGGAAATATGTAGGGTATGCATTGCGCAACTACCAATATTTTACAGATTGTAGGTCAGGGTGCACGATAGCGTTCCCTGACACTTTGGTTTAAATTGTCACGTAACCGCTATCACCGCAACGTGACCTACCGGGCTTCGTCTGCATTGCTTGCCTAAACAGTAGGGTTGAAATTTTAGGGGCTATCTTTACTAAAACTAGATTTAATAGAATTAACTAACCGATTACGTACCTCGGAACAATAATTAGCCGTTTCAATACGCGGATCATCCCTTTGGCATGATTTAAAAAATTCTAAATCACCGGCTTTCAATTCTTCTTCCGCCTTGCCTATATCACCATTGGCTTGGTAATAAAAAGAGTTTATCCAGTGATCATCACCATCCCAATATTTCCAAACACAGGGCGAGAATGTTTTACATTGGACAGGCGTCGTTTTTGACAATAGATGTGCCTTTAATGCGTCGCTATACAGCCCAAGATCATAAAAAGCTGAAGCTTCTACTTCAAGAGAAGGCCCGTCAAGGAGCCCTTTACGCTTTAGTTTTTCCGCAATTTTAATTACCTTAATGGGTTGATTCTTTAAATGTAGTTTTACATGCTCTTTGACGCACCCATCTTGACTTAATTCATGTTGATTCATATGAATCAATGCTTCGAAATCTGGGCGTTTGCATGGATAAGCTGTTGAGCTAACTGTAAATAACACTGAAAGCGATACAACTAATTTCCGACTAAACATATATTTCTCTAACTTTTGTTCATCATAAGGTACTTGATACGTGCCCTACAGGACTTTAATTGTTACATAACCGCTATCGCGGCAACGTGACCTACCGGGCTTCGGGTGGCCGTGCGCAAGCGATGCGGAGTCTATTGCATCTGATCTCATGGCCTTGTTAGGCACTTTCTACTTGGAAAAGCCAAAATCGGCTTCACTCTGCGTGATGTAAGCGCAAAACCTTCCTGTTCCACGATTCTCTGCTTTGTTCAACGGAAAATCATAAAGATCGAGCAAGAGCTGTTCTACGTACTTGGCTTTTCTGTTGGCGATGTCAATAAATGTAAAATAGACGATATTTTCTTCGGTGAATCCCTTGCTGTTGGCGTGATCGAAGATTCGCTTTTTCACGAAACCTTTACCTACATAAATCGCCCTAGCATGAAATCGATCATGCTTAGGACAATAATCGTTTTTCTCCCAAAGCAAATAGACGCCATCATTTTCTGAAATCGGCCACGCCCCATTTTTTAGATCATGGAAACCACAGAACCAGCCTAAATTCGAATGCGCTAAATCTTTCGCTGACACTTCGATTTGAGTTTCCTCCGAGATTATCTCATCGAATTCGCGGCCTTCCGCGCTACAGCAACAATCGCATCCTGTGTAACAAGTCATATTGCGCCTAACAAGTATTTAAATGGTTTCTGTATATCGTCCAGTGTTCGCATATAAATCGTTCATTTCTGTCGCGACGGTTTTTCCTCCTGTATGCCGCGCCGAGCACCGGAGCTTTTGGCGGGAATAGCCCGTAGGGGTGCGGCATGGATTCCGCACATCGACAGAGGGGCAGGAAGCCCCTTCTGTCGATCCCCGTCGAAAGCTTCGGAGCGCAGGATTAAAGCGGCGTCCGGGTCGCCTTTTCTTTGGATACTTTCTTTTGGCGACGCAAAAGAAAGTATCTCGGCTGTCGGGCCGAGACCCGACGTTAAATCAACCCGTCGCGACAGCGACACAACCACTCGGAACGGCAAACAAATCAACCCACTTCCAAAACAATCACATACTCCCCACCATCAGCACGAGTCTCCAAAACCTTATGCCCATTAATCCGACACCAAGCCGGAATATCCTGCATCACCCCAGGATCTGTACATTCCACGGTCAACACATCGCCGACTTGCAAGGTTTTGACTTTGTCCTGAGTGCGGATCACCGGCAATGGACACAACAAACGGCGGGCGTTCAAAACATGGCCACTCATACGAACCACTCCTGTGGAATGTCGTCGGCAAGCAAAGGCTTCACAAACACATTGCGTTCTGCTCCGTCCCGCTCGCGGATGGTCACTTCCACTTGTTCGGCTTCGCGGCCTTGGCCGTAGCGCGCGGTAATCTGCGCGGCTTGCAGCAGATCGTCTTCGCTGGGTGTGCCGTCGATCAAGGCTAGCGGGCCGCGATGGCTGGCGCAGTTCATACTGATAAATTCTTTTTTATAACCGCTCATGAAGCGGGCTTCACCGTCTTCGCGCGCTATGATGACTTTGAAATGCGGTTTGGGGCGGATATGCCGGCCTACTTTCAGTAGCATCACATCGTCCAGATCGTAATCCCGCTCGCCGCGGGCTTTCCATAGATCAACCAGCTTTAATGAATAGGCTTCGTCGGTCAAGAAACAACAGCCGCCGGCGGGTTGGGCGTAGTCGGTAAAGCCGTATTCTTTCGCCAAGGTCATTTGCGGTTTGCGTGACCGGCCGCTGAAACCAAACATTTTCTCGCGACTGATCCAGCCTTCGCGTTCCGGCAAAGTGGCGGGTAGGTTTTGCGCGGACAAGGGTCTTACCAGTAAATCGTCGGCACCGGACTGGGCCGCGACGATGGGCATGGTCTGCTTGCGCTGCGACATGGGTCGTTGGCCGACCACTTCGCCGGTGATGATGAAATCGAAGCCGTTTTCCACCATCCACTGTTTGGCCTTGTTGACCATGAAAATCTTGCAATCCAGGCAAGGGTTTAGGTTGGCACCGTAACCGTGCTTGGGGTTTAGAAGGACGTTTTTGTATTCTTCGATGACATCGATGATATGCAGTTTGATACCCAATTGCTCGGCCACCCACAGCGAGTTGTTGCGTTTGACCTTGTCGGCGTCTTGCTTGCGTATCGCGTGCGTGTGGCCTTCCACGCAAAAGCCGGTGAAAAAATTGATGCCCTCGACGTGGATACCTTGCTCAAGGATGGCTTGGGTAGCCAGCATGGAGTCCAGGCCGCCGGAAATCAGCGCCACCGCTTTTCTTTGTTGACTCATAACTCAGATGTCTAGCAGGAAAAACGCCGCATTATACTGTGGATTTCAGCAATATGCGGCTGTCAGCAACGTGGGCAAACAATTAATTGGGCAACTTTCGGCGGGAAAATCCACCAAAAAATCAGGGGTTTGCCTTGGTGGGTCGGTGATTCGCCGGCCGCTGACGGCCGGCGAAGCGATGGCTTTAAATTCTAAAATGGCCAACCGTCTGGCGTAATTGATTTGCCAGCTCAAGCAACTCATGGCAGGCATCGGCGGTGTGTTTGGCGCCGCTGGAGGTTTCTTGGGACACATGGCTGATATTGCTGACATTACGGTTAATTTCTTCCGCGACCGCTGTCTGTTGCTCTGCGGCGGTGGCGATCTGATTATTCATGTCGTTGATGGTAAATATTCTCTCGCTGATGGTATTGATCGAATCACCTGCCGAAGCGGCTTGCTCAACACTGGAGGCGGCGCGTTTTCTGCCGTTTTCCATCACCGAAACCGCTTGTTTCGCCCGGCCTTGCAACCTTTCTATGGTTTGGCGGATTTCCAGCGTCGAGTTTTGCGTGCGGCTGGCCAAAGTTCTGACTTCATCCGCCACCACTGCAAAGCCGCGGCCTTGCTCGCCGGCGCGGGCGGCTTCAATCGCCGCATTCAACGCCAATAAATTGGTTTGCTCGGCGATGCCCTGAATCACGCTTAATACTTCGCCTATGCTGTTGCTGTCGGTTTCCAGATCGTGAATCACATTGGCGGCATTTTCCACTTCGGTGGCTAATTCGTTAATACCGCCAACTGCTTGCGTGACGATATTTTTGCCTGACGTCGCTTCCCGGTCCGCATTTTCGGCGGCTTCGGATGCTTTAACCGCGTTTTTGGCAACCTCTTGTACAGTCGATGTCATTTGTTTCATTGCATTGGCCACCAGCGTGGTTTCTTGCAATTGCCGCTCTACGCCTTGTTGGGTGGATTGGGTGATGGTTGCCAGTTTGTTGGCTGCCTGCGCCAGCCGGTCGCTGGTCACGCTGATTTCTTCAACGGTTTTGGCGATTTTCTTCACGAAGGCATTAAAACTGGAAGCCACCCAGGCAAACTCGGATTTACCCGACGCGCTGAGCCTGGCGCGCAAATCGCCGTCTCCGCTGCAAATGGCTTGCAGGTTCAGCGCCAATGCAGTCAGTGGGCCGATGATGATTTTACTCATCACCAGATAACCGGTGATACCGATGATTAAAAGCGTCAAACCCAAAAAGCCGACTGCGTAAAACACGGTTTGCTTCAACTCGCTAAAGGCGTTGCTGAAGGGAGTGATGATTTCGAATGCGCCGTGCAAGTCGCCGGTCCGGCGGTTTTCCATGGCATAACCGAGTAAATCCTGGCCCTTGCCGTTGCCCCATAAGGCTTGCGAGGTTTGCGGGTCGCCGTGACAAAGCTCGCACTGTTTGGTCATTTTCACCGGTCTGAAATAGCGAATTTCTTGTTTCTCTTCGTCGACCATGCTGTATTCGCTTAGCGCCGGGTCTTTTTTGAATTTGTCCAAAACCTGTTGTTCCAGTTGGTCCGGCATGTTTCTGGGCGGATTGCGCGGATTCAGTGCCGGCGCTTTAAAACGAAAACCGCCTTCCTTGGCTTTGGCTTCTATCACGTCCCAGGCATTGGCGGTGGGGACGGTCGCGATAATCAACGACCGGCGGCTGGCTTCATCCTTACCTTGCACCAACTGCCGGAGGTACTCCGGCGAGTAAAGGCCGCTTTCCCAATTTTTGGCTACATTGTCGCGAATCGATTCGGAAAGCAGCAACAATTGTCGGGACGATTCAATCTTGCGGTCTATCAGTTTTTGTTTTTCGATGTTGGCAAACATCAACAACAAGCCCAAGCTCAGGACGAAGAGTATGCCCGTGGTTATTGCTACCACTTTGACTCCCACCGAATGCCAGTTCATTAAGAACATAAGATTTCCCCCGTTAAATTTATTGTTATAAGAGTGAGTGAAACGGCAGATGGATGATCAAACATGCCATGTCGCCAGTTCGTGTAGAAAATCAATGAGGGCTTAAAATGACGGCCATTTAGCTGCCGTTGCGGATGTTTTCCGGTCGAATCGCCCGGTTCAAGCTGTGTATTACACGTTCGAATTCAGGTAAGGGCATGGGTTTGCCGAACAGGTAGCCTTGAAAGGCATCGCAGCCTATACGCTCCAGGCAGATGCGTTGATCCTGGGTTTCCACCCCTTCCGCAATCACATTCAGGCCAAGGTTGTGGCCCATGCCGATAATGGTTTGGGCAATGACCGCATCGTTAGGGTCAACGATAAGGTCACGCACAAAGCTTTGATCGATTTTGAGTTGGCTAAGCGGCAGCTTTTTCAGATAACTCAATGAGGAATAACCGGTGCCGAAGTCGTCCATCGAAAAACGTACGCCCAATGATTTCAGCGTTTGCATTTTTTCAATGGCGTCTTCGACATCGTGCAATACCATGCTTTCGGTCAATTCCAGTTTGAGTTTTGCCGAGTTGGCGCCCGAGTTGTTAAGAATTCGGCAGATCGATTCGACGAAATCGGCTTGACGGAACTGTCTGGCGCTTACATTGACGGCAAGCTGTAAATGCTGGGTGAGCGGATTCTGTTCCCAGGCCTTGAGTTGCTCGCAGGCGCATTGCAACACCCATTCGCCGATGGGCAGAATCAAGCCGGATTCTTCGGCTAGCGGGATAAACTCGGCCGGCGAAATCATGCCTTTTTGCGGATGTTTCCAGCGTAATAGCACTTCTGCGCCAAAAATCTGGGCGTTTTTATCGACCTGGGGTTGGTAATGCAGGCTTAGCTGGTCTTGGGCCTGGGCATGGCGTAAATCGAACTCCAGCAGTACGCGCGATTCCAATAAGGCCTGCATCTGTGGATCGAAGAAGCGCAGCGTGTTGCGGCCGGCATCCTTGGCCTGGTACAGCGCCGCGTCGGCGCGCCTCAGCGTGTCGTCGAACGAGTTATTGTGTTCGTCGAATATGGCAATGCCGATACTGATGGAGCCGAGATGTTCCTTACCGTTTAACAACATGCCGGTATTGATGGCGCACAATATTTTGTGTGCAACGTCTTCGGCATTCGCGGTTGCCTCGGCTTGCGCGCTGCCCAGATTTTCCAGCAGCACGATAAATTCGTCGCCGCCCAGCCGGGCAACGGTATCGCCTTGACGGACGCAGGACCTTAGGCGCGAGGCAATTTCTATTAGTAGCTGATCGCCGATTTGGTGGCCCTGGGTATCGTTAATCGTTTTGAAGTTATCGACATCGATCATCAACACCGCGCCATGTTTGCCCACGCAACGGCTGTTGTGTAAAGCCTGCTGTAGCCGGTCTTGCAACAGGCGGCGATTGGGCAGGTCGGTGAGTGGATCGTAATAAGCCAGGCGGTGAATGGCGGCTTGCGCTTCCTTGTGCTGGCTAATGTCGGTAAAGGCCGCCACGTAGTTGCAAGTGTGGCCGTCCGCGCCGGTTACTACACTGATTGTCAGCCACTTCGGGTAAACGTCGCCGTTTTTACGCCTGTCCCACACCTCGCCTTGCCAGAATTTTTCGCGCTTCAGAGCGGCCCACATTTCCTGATAAAACTCTTGGCCGTGGCGGCCGGATTTTAAAATCGAGGGTTTGTTGCCGATGACTTCGTCCGGCTGATAACCGGTCAGCCGGGTGAAGGCGTTGTTGACGCGCAGGATGATATTATTTTCATCGGTAATCATGATCCCTTCCTGGGACTCGATAGCGCGCTCGGCGATGCGCAATTGGCTCTCTGCCCAGCGGATGTTGCTGATGTCCCGGCTAATCACCACCATGCCTTTGCGTTGGCCGTTTTCTTGGTAAATCGGCGTTTTGCGTACCTCTATTTCGATCGAGCGGCCCTCGTCGTTGAGAATATGATCTTCAAACATGATCAAGTGTCCGGCCTTCCATACCGCTTCTTCATCCGAAAATAGTTTTATATGCTTGTCCAGTGCGTCCGGCTGTTGATCGGCCAGTTCCAGATAGGTCTTGCCCTGCCAATCCATACCGTCAAATCGGAATAACTGTTGCGCGTGCTCATTGGCGAATAACAAGCGGCCGTCGCCGTCTTTGAACAGAATAGCGTCGGGAATGGCTTCTATCAGGCTGATGAGTTGCTGGCTGAGGGCTTTTAGCTTGCTTTCGCTTTCCTGTAGATCCTGTTGCGCCTGCGTGCGCACGGCAATTTCGGCTGCCAGTTGCCGATTGCTCGGTAGTTTCAATGCATGCGGCACCAACTTGATCAGCAATATTGCCGCTGCCAGGGAGATGGTCGCCGTCAAGGCTTTTATGGCGGTATCCAACCAATACAAGGGTTGCCAGATCAGGAAGATGGACATCAAGTGCGATGCCCCGCAGGCCAGAATAAATGAGCTGAACATCAAATAGATGCCGCGAAATTTCAGGTCTCGGCGCTGTGATACGACATAAGCCAGAATGACGGCAATCGCGAAATAGGCCAGAGTGATTAAGGCATCGGAAATTACATACGACCACAGCAGGCCGGGCGTCCACTTTAGGCAAAACCCGTGCGGCATCAGTCCGCCCGCACTGAAAAAATCGAAGAATGGTGTTTTCACGCTAATTTTCCAGCACGGTTTGGTCCGGACGTAACCGTGGGCGGGTTTTGCGTATCGGGCAATCCTTGGCTAAACGCGGCTTTGTGCGCTCCAGGCAAATGGTGGGTGGAGCGAATGTAGGGGGTGTGTTTGCTGAAGTATTTATCGAATATGCCGGTATCGAAAATCTGATGTACGTCGCCGCCACAGCCTTGCAGATTCAGCTCGACGCCGGCCTGCATCCAATCGCAGATTAGCGAGATGGTGGCGATGCCGCACATATTGAATGTAGGGATATTCTCGAGTGTTATCCTGGCGCCGGCGCGCGTATTGACTTTGGTGTGAGCCTTGCACGACGCCAGTAATTCATGGCATTTTGCAAACTCCAACGTGTTACGGATAGTCACCTCAAACCATTCACCTGTTACCGATACTTGCATAGATGAACCCCGATGCATTCAAAATTCTGGATCCTGCATCATATTTAAATGTAGAGCGGCTGAATATCAGTCAATCCGAAATTTCAGGCAGGTAAAGATGTAATTTTTTGTAGTTAATTTCCTGCTCATGAGGGCATAGGACTACATGTTCAGGCGGTGTGCATCATAGTAGCGGATCAATTCGGCGTTATTGCTGATGTGCAATTTTTCAAACAGCCGGGCTTTGTATGTACTGACAGTCTTGTTGCTGATTGCCAGGTCCCTGCCGATGTCGTTCAGGCTTTGGCCTTTAGCCAGTAACTGCAAGATTTGAAACTCGCGTTCGGATAGTTTTTCATGCGGTTTGCTTGGCTCGGAGCTCTCGAATTCAAATACCATTTTTTCGGCGAGTTTAGGGTCGATAAATCGGCCGTCGCCGGCGACCCGGCGGATGGCTGTCAGTAAGGTTTCCGGGTCGTTATCCTTGGTTAGATAGCCATTCGCACCGGTTTTTAATGCGCGCGAGACGATTTGCAATTCGTTGTGCATGCTCAAAATCAAGATGGGCAATGCCGGATATTGGCTGCGAATCCGGCTGATCATCTCCACGCCGCCAAGATCGGGCATGGTCAGATCCAGTAGCACCAGATCAACGGCGTTTTCATCGAGAAAACTCAACAGTTGCTGGCTATTTTCGGCTTCGCCGACGACGGTAATATCGGTGGAGAGTGCGAATAGTTGTTTCAGACCGCCCCGCACAATGGCATGGTCGTCGGCAATAATTAATCGGATCATAGTTCTGGTCTTTTAGGGTTAGCCGGGATACGTACCTGGATAGAGGTACCTTGGCCCGGGGCACTGGAAATACTGGTTTCTCCGCCCAACATCAAGGAGCGTTCACGTATGCCGATCAGGCCAAAAGACTTGGTCTTAGTGGGCGCATGTGTGTCGAAACCACGACCATTATCGTCAATTTTCAGGCAATAGTGGTCCTTATCCAAATTGACGGCAATTTTTACCTTGCTGGCTGCCGCATGCCGCAGCACATTGGTCAGCGATTCTTGGGCGATGCGAAAAATCACGATTGCGCATTCCTCGTCCATATCGAAATCATCTTCCGGATACAACAGATCGCACTGAATCCCGGATTGTTCCGCGAATTTCCTTACCAGCCACTCCAAAGCCGGCACGATTCCCATTTCTATCGCCGAGGGACGTAGGGAGGTTGCCACGTCGCGGGTAACCTGGATGGTTTGATCCAGCAACTCCATAATGTTGCGGATTTGTTCGGCCAGCTCTCGGTTGTTGATGGCGAATTTCATGCGCAGCAGCGACATTTCCATGCGCAGGGCAGTCAACATTTGTCCCAGCTCGTCGTGAACTTCACGGGCCATGTGCTTGCGTTCTTCTTCACGGGCCTTTTCCCGACGAGCGGCCAGTTGCCGTAATTGCAAGCGGGACGATTCCAGGTCTTTTTCTATTATTTTCAGCTCGGTGATGTCCTGCGATGTGCCTATGCCGCGCACGAAACTGCCATCCCCGGCAAATACCAGATCGGCGCGTTCCCTCAGCCATTTTATTTTACCGTTCGCCACGATACGGTGTTGGATGTCGTAAGGCGCGCCACGCATGGCCGCTTCCCAGGCGTGGCGCACGTAATGTCGGTCAGCCGGATGCACACATTTCAAGAAGCGCTCGTAGCTTATCGGCGTGCCCAAAGGCATGCCGAAAATGCGGTAATTTTCGTCAGACCATTTCAGAGAATGCTCTCTAAGGTTTAATGACCAACTGCCCAAATGCGCCTGGGCTTGGGCGTGAGCCAGATGTGCTTCGCTTTCGCGCAAGGCATTTTCGATCAACTTAAAATTGCTGACATCTCTGTTAACCCCGACGATTTTTTGCCCGCCGCTCTTGGGATCGCCGGCTATGATGGCTGAAGCCTGAATGAAGCGTAAGGCGCCGTCGCTCTGGCGGCGAATCCTAAACTCCCAATGCTTTTCCTGCTGGTCTCGAATCAGCTTGCGAAGTGTGGCTTCGGTACGCGGTAAGTCTTCGACTACCACCAAGGCTGCCCAGGTCTGATAGTCTATGGGCGTCCCCACAGGAATACCGAACATCTCGTACATGCGTTCATCCCAATCCCCGACGCCCAAGGCCAGATCCCACTCGCAAATGCCGATTGCGGCGGCTTTGGTGGCCAAGCTCAAGCGTTCGCTGTAATTGCGGAGTCGCTCCTCCGCGCTGCGGCTTTCGGTTATATCGCGTGCCAGACCGATGGTGCCCAGCACATCGTTTTTATCGTCGACGATGGGGGCTTTGATCGTTTCGGTCCAGGTTTCCCGTCCAGCGTCGAAGGCCCTCTCGGTCAGCGATATTTGTTGCCGAGTCAGCATCACTTCTTGGTCAACCGCGCGGTAATGCTCGGCCAGGCCTTCCGGCCAGATATCGAAATCAGTCACATCGTTTGAATCGTGCAGATGGTCGATGCCCACGGCGTTTAGCCAATGTTTGTTGGCTTGAATATATTTCCCGTTTCTGTCCTTCATCCAGGCCAAGAACGGCAAGCTATCGTACATGGCACGCAGACGGGCTTCCGATTCGCTAACCCGTTTTTGTGCAGACTTCAATGCGGTAATGTCGGTCACCAAGACGAAAAATCCTTTTACTTGCCCTTCCGTACCGTCGGGCAAATAAGCGGCTTGCGTATAGCGCGTTTCACCCGCGAAATTGACGATGGTACGCTCAAAATACTGCGGTTCTCCTTTCAGAACGGCATCGATAAACGGCTTATTCAGCGTGTATAGATGATCGCCGATGACTTCGCGAATATGTTTGCCGAGCAAGTTTTCCGAAGTAAAGCCGAACCATTCTTCATAGGCTTTGTTGCCAAATTTGTTGATAAGATTTTTGTCCCAGTAGCCGATCATCGCCGGCATATGGTTGAGGACGGAGCCCAAGTTATGTTGGCACTCTAAAATTTCGGCATGTTTCTCCGGGTTATTGGGCACCGGAATGTCCGAAAGTATCGTTAGCCACGCCGATATAGTGCCATGCCGGTCTACTAGGCCTCGACCGCTAACGCTGACGCAGACTGCGCTGCCGTCTGCGCGCTTTACAATTAATTCGATAGCCTCTTCCGTCATGCCTGGGTCAACTGGCTGGAAACACGGTAAAAGCGCAACGGGAAAAGGCGTGTTGCCGTCGGCGGTAAACAGGTAATGTCGATTCTCCCAATCGGCTGTTGAGCCAATCCCCAGCATAAGTTCAGCGGCGCGGTTGACGCAGACGATTGTGTGCGTCGTGTCGAAAACAATGACGGCTTCTTTAATGCTGTCTATGATCCCGTAAAGCAAGTCGGTTTCATGGGCAAAATTACTCAAGTTGAGTCGGCGGTTTGGCATCTCGACGAATTAGTAATGGTTTGGGAAGGCAAGCATAAACGAGCTACTACATTTTTCGGCGAAGAAATTAACAGGCATTTTTGGGTAAGCGAGCGAATAGCGTCCCGGCTTCACTTGTGGGCGGATTGGCCTACACTTTGGGCATTATCAATTCGAGAGCCGCCCGCATGGAATTTAAAGACTATCTAAAAATCCTCGTCCAACACGATGGTTCGGACCTTTATCTGACGGCGGGCGCTCCACCGGCGGCCAAGTTCCAAGGCAGCTTAAAACCGTTGGAAAACGTCAAACTTAGCCGTGAACGCATCAAGGAAATTGCTGACGGTATCATGGACGCCGAGCAACGCGCCGCCTTCGAACAGGTGCCGGAAATGAATCTGGCGATTACCGAAGAAGGAATCGGACGGTTTCGGGTGAATATTTTTAAACAGCGCAATTGCCATGCCTTGGTAATTCGCAACATCAAGGTCGATATTCCCAGTGCCGACGCCTTGGGCTTGCCGCAAATCCTCAAAGATAAAATCATGGAAAAGCGCGGGCTGATTTTGTTTGTCGGCGGCACCGGTTCCGGTAAATCCACGTCCTTGGCGGCCTTGATAGATTATCGCAATAGCAACTCATCCGGGCATATCATCACCATTGAAGACCCAATCGAATTTGTACATCCGCATAAAAAATCCTTGGTTAATCAACGTGAAGTGGGCGTCGATACCCTCAGTTATGAAGATGCATTGAAAAACACTCTGCGGCAGGCACCGGATGTGATTCTGATTGGCGAAATTCGCAGTCAGGAGACCATGGAACACGCTTTGGCTTTTGCCGAAACCGGGCATTTGTGCTTGTCCACCTTACACGCCAATAACGCCAATCAGGCCTTGGACCGGATCATCAACTTTTTCCCGGAAGAGCGCCGTCCGCAGTTATTGATGGACTTGTCCTTGAATCTGCAAGCCTTTATTTCCCAACGCCTGGTACCCACCGTGGAAGGTAAGCGGGTGGCGGCTATCGAAATTTTGCTGGGTACTAAGTTGGTCAGCGATTTGATCCATAAAGGCGATATTCACGCCATTAAGGAAGCGATGGAAAAATCCGAAAATATCGGCATGCAGACTTTTGACAGCCATTTACTCAAGCTCTACAAAGGCGGCGTGATCACCTTGGAGGAGGCTTTGCGCAATTCAGATTCGCCGAACAATTTAAAACTTAAAATCAATTTGAGCGAAGGTTTGGGGTCGGCGACCAAAAAGCCCAGTTCGTTGGCCGGCGGTCTTGCTTTGGAAGAAATCACCAAGAAGGAGGGTGACGAGGAAAGTGGGGGGCATTAAGGAAATTCCAAAGAATCTCTCAAAAATCTTTGCTTTGTCGTTGCCACGAAAGCGGCAAGCCGGCAAGTTCGAAAACTGGATTCCGGTTGCGGGAATGGCGGGTCAATCAAGACATAAAAGCCGACGATAGACCTTTTGCCAGCGAGTGGCAATCGATAGATTTCGTCTGGATGGCTTCGAATCCCAATGGAATCAGCTTGTGCACAGATCCTAAAACTGATTTGAACAGGCTAGGATAAGTCTGCGATGCTGAGGATTTTATAAACCTCGTAGGCCGGCTGCTGATAAGGGTGGCAAGCCAGCAAGGTTTGCACCACCGTTTTTATCAAATCATCGGCGCAGACCATTTCTATCTTATATTCGGCGACCTGCTCAATTTTACCGATACTGCCCAGATAGGGTTGGCTACCGGCAAGAGGCCGGAATTGGCCCTCTCCCAGCACTTGCCAGGCGCAACTATCATAATCGCCGATACGCCCGGCGCCCTGCTCGAACAACGCTTGTTTTAGCTGCTCGGCATGGCTCACCGGCGCATAAAAACTCAGCTTATACATAGTGCCGGGTGCCAGCTGACCGTGCCAAGCAGTTTATGGTTACGAACATCAGCCGGTAGCCAGTAAAAACACACCCCACAGCACCACTACCAACGTAATTTCCTCGATCATGTTGATGGCGGCCTGTCGGTCTGCTCTGTTCAGCATGGCTGTTTGATTGGCTTTTTGATCGCGCATATGAACGGATTGATGAAGCATAATCTCCTCCTAGTGGTGGTTGGTATAGCTACGCATTTGTCCGACTAATACCCCTTGTATTTCCACTTGCTCGGGCCGGTAACGCATGGCCTGCATCGTGGAATTGGCGGGGATTAGCAGGGTTTCGTGTGGATACTGCTCAATAAATTTCAATGTTGCTTCGGCTTTTTCGACCAATGCCACGACGATTTCGCCGTTACGGGCATGGCTGCGTTGTTCGATGATGACCCAGTCACCGTCGAAGATGCCTTCTTCCTGCATCGAATCGCCCTTTACTTTCAGTACATAACAAGGGTTCTCGGTTTTCAATTCTTCCGGCACTGCCATATAAGAAATGTTTTCGATCGCTTCTATCGGCCTGCCGGCGGCTATGGTGCCGACAAAAGGCAGCATGCCGGATGCCTCGGTTTTGTTGAGTAGCGATTTGGCGTGTTCGGTCAGGCGGATGCCACGTTGCTTGCGCTGCGGCGCTTCGATCAAATCGGCATCGATTAGCGCCTTAATCTGGCTATGCAATGAACCGCGTGATTTCAAGCCCATCGCCGCGCACAATTCTTCCAATGTCGGCGGATGACTGAATCGCTCCTGATTTTGTAGCAGGAAGTCGAAAATTTCTTGTTGTTTACGGGTAAGCGTCATATTTGTTCTGTGTTTGTTTTGATAAAGCATACAACTAAAACAAATGTAGAACAAATAATTTTTTTCGTTACCGGAAAAATTTTCTATCGATGGGCTGTTGCTGCTTGGGTGAGGTAAGGCGGTCTTCTCGAAACCGCTATGGTTAATCCGCTTCTTGAGTTTCTTGAGGTCGTCATTCCCGAGAAGAGGGGGCTCCAGTGCGGCAACTGGGCTTCCGGCTTTGCGGGAGCGAGCTTATTGAGGCGCGGTGTTAATAGCTGTTGCGTATGTGTCAGTGGGACTGAAACACGTCATTCCACAAAAAACGTATTTTCGGAGTGATTGCAACTATGGGGGCAAGCAGATATTCGTTGCTGGCGTTCCTGAGGGACGGAGGACTCGCGTTTATCGAAAGTGCTATTTACTTGCGTCTGCGACACATTTCTTGGTGAAACTGTTCTTGGCCGCGCCTTTCAAGTTTTTCTCGGCCGCTTTTGTATCGCAACTGGCTTTAGCGGCAGCGATCTTGGCGTCTTTCTCGCATTTTTTAAGAAAGCTATTTTTGGCGGCTCCGGCCAGCTTTTTTTCAGTCGCCTTCGCTTCGCAATCTGCGTCGGCCGCATACGCCGTTTGGCCTAAGAACAATAAAGCTACGATTGCCAAAATAATGTTTTTCATTGTTTATCCTCCGAATAATTGATAGTGCGCTTATTCGGTCATTGCTGAGGTTTGGATGGCTCTCGCAATTGACCGTCTGTTGCTTGTCGTTTAAAGCCAGAGGTCTTTATGCCTCAACAATCGTTATTTTCATGGCAAGCGGCTAAGTGTTGCGTGAGGAACGATTTTCTCAGCCGCAAAATACTAGCCCTTCAGCACGATGGTTTCGACTTGGTCACCACCTCTGGCCGACAGCGTGATTTTGTCCTCTTGAGCTAACCAACCGATACTTCTTTGAATGACGGCCTCTTCCTCCGGCAGTACATAAACTAATTTGGCAACCGGTGTCGCGCCGTTTTCAGCCAAATGATGCCAGATAACGCCAGCGGTCAAACCTATGCGTTCAAGCATGGAAATCTCGACTGGCGCAGTGCCACTTGGCTCGGCTTCCACATTAGGCTCTACTTTGGCGGCCTTTGGTTTTGGAGTGGCTTTTTTCGTGGCTGCTTTGGCTGCGGCAGCTTCCGGCGCTTTTTCGATACTTTCCGGGGCAGCCGGTGCTTCAGCCGTTGTTTTTACGGCTTTAGGCGTTGTAGTTGCTTTGGGTTTAGCTTTGGTTTTGCCCGGTGCGGCGGAGGCTTCTTGTGCTGTTTTAACGGCAACGGATTTGGCAGGGGATTTTTTAGTCGCTTTCGCTGGAGCGGGCTTTTCAGCGGTAGAGACTGGTGTTTCGGAGGTAGGCGTAGTTTTTTTCATATTAGCTTTCGACGGTCAAGGATAGAGTTGTTTCCAGCGTTAGAGCTTAGCGCATGGCTATACTGGGAGTTTAACCGAGATTTTAACCGGATTTACAAATCGATTGCTTGTTAAACCCTTGGTCATAAAAAAACCGGTATCAGCTTAGCCGATACCGGTTTGATATAACGCGCTTAAGCTGTGATTAGTGTACGTCTTTCCAGTACTCTTTTTTCAGCAGATAAGCTAGAGCGATAAACATCAGGATAAAGAACAGCACGTATTTACCCATTTGTTGTCTTTCCAACTGTACCGGTTCACCGACGTAAACCAGGAAGTTGACCAGATCGTTGACCATTTTGTCGAATTCCTGGGGTGTCATTTGGCCGGGTTGATCCAGTTTCAGACCAGTAATCACGTCATGGCCGTCGATTTTCTGCGTAATTGCCGACTGCGTACCTTGCAGTTGCCAGAACACGTTGGGCATACCGACATCAGGGAATACCGCGTTGTTAACGCCTAAAGGTTTTCCCGGTTCCGCATAGAAGCTGCGCAGGTAGGTATATAGCCAGTCGGCACCGCGCGAACGGGCGATCAGCGATAAATCCGGCGGTGTGGTGCCGAACCATTTTTCCGCGTCGTGCGCGTTCATGGCTGAATGCATCTGATCGTAAATGCCGGCCCCGAAAGGCGCCACCACTTTCAGAACTTCCGCTTCATCTAGTTTCAAATCGATCGCGATACGTTTGTAGCGGATGTGTTTTGCCGAATGACAGCCCAAACAATAAGTGACGTAATACTTCGCGCCGCGCTCCATCGACAGGTTGTCGCTCAAGTCGATGTCGGCGCTATCCAGTTTGACGCCGCCACTGGCCAGCACGTTGAAAGGCAGCAAAAACAAAAGAGTGTAGAGTATTTTTTTCATGGCTTAATCCAGGCTCTTTTTTAGGTTTTTTGCAAAACGAATCAGCACGGCTGAGATGCCGGACCAGTTCGGCCTTTTCTTAGCGATAGTGCCCCCCATATTGTCGGGAACTTGCTGTACCTCAACGACTTCATCGACTAAGGCCAGCAGAGCGGGAATGCGATCCTCCAGGCTAGGCTGGTTGGTCAGGCGATTCGGTACCGGTTTGGTTTTTTCCCAGCGGGTATATAAAGGCATCAACAGGAAAAATCCGAAGTAAACGGCGGTCAATATCCGCGCAACCGTCGTGGCGCCTGGCGTAGCAGGCTGGGTACCCAAATAACCCAAGCCGATAAACGCCACTACAAACAATGCCACGGCTTTTTTGAAGATGCCGCCACGGTAACGGATAGACTTGACCGGGCTACGATCCAGCCAAGGCAGCATGAACAGCACCACAATCGCGCCGCCCATCGCAATCACGCCGGCAAACTTATCCGGTACCGCGCGCAAAATGGCGTAGAACGGGGTGAAATACCAGACCGGGGCGATATGTTCCGGGGTTTTCAATGGGTCAGCCGGGATAAAGTTGGCATGCTCCAGAAAGTAGCCGCCTAATTCCGGCATGTAGAAAATCACCGTGGCGAAGAAGAACATGAACACGCCGACGCCGACGATGTCCTTGACCGTGTAGTACGGATGGAAGGGAATGCCGTCGACAGGATGTCCCCAAGGGTCCTTTGATTGCTTGATTTCAACGCCGTCGGGGTTGTTGGAACCCACTTCGTGCAAAGCCACGATGTGCAGGAATACCAGGATCAGCAATACCAGCGGCACAGCGATGACGTGAAACGCAAAAAAGCGGTTCAAGGTGGCGTCGGAGACCACATAATCGCCGCGTACCCACAGCGATAGCTCGTCGCCGATCACTGGAATCGCGCTAAACAAGGAGATAATTACCTGGGCGCCCCAGTAAGACATTTGGCCCCAAGGCAGCAGGTAACCCATAAACGCTTCGGCCATCAAACAGACGAAGATCAGCATGCCGAAAATCCAGATCAGTTCGCGCGGTTGCTTGAACGAGCCGTAGATCAGGCCGCGGAACATGTGCAGATAGACGACGATGAAGAACGCCGAGGCGCCGGTGGAATGCATGTAACGCACCAGCCAACCCCAGTTGACGTCGCGCATGATGTATTCGACCGAATCGAAAGCCAGTTTGGCGTCCGGCTTGTAGTTCATGGTCAGCAAAATGCCGGTGATGAACTGGTTGACGAGCACGAACAGAGCCAGAGACCCAAAGAAATACCAGATGTTAAAGTTTTTGGGCGCGTAGTAGTGCGCCATGTGTTCATTCCACAAATCGGAGAGTGGAAAGCGCTCCAGCAGCCATTCGCTGCATTGATTCATTTTACGCTTCATGCTTTGTCTGCCTCGCTGTCTTCGCCCACGACAATCAGATTGTCTGTTTCATATCGATAAGGCGGTATTTCAAGATTGGTAGGGGCGGGAACGCCGCGATACACACGACCGGCCAGATCGAACCAGGAGCCGTGACACGGGCAAAAGAAACCACCTTTCCAGTCCGGGCCTAAATCATTAGGGGCAATTTCCGGGCGAAACGTAGGAGAGCAGCCTAAGTGCGTGCATAGGCCGACCGCGACAAAAATTTCCGGTTTAATGGAGCGCAGCGGATTTTTGCTGTTCTCCGGCTGCATGGATTCGTTGGATACCGGGTCAGCCAGTTTGCTGTCCAGCGTCGCCAGAGTGGATATAACCTCCGGCGTCCGGTTCAAGACCCACACCGGCTTCCCTCGCCAAGCTACACGAATTAGCTGGCCGGGTTCCATCTTGCTGATATCGACATCGACGGGCGCGCCTGCTGCCATGGCCTTGGCGCTGGGCTGCATTTGCGAGAGAAAAGGGACGGCCAAATAGCCGGCACCCACTGCACCAACCACCGACAGTGCCGAGGTCAGAAACTGGCGTTTGGAATGATCGACGCCTTCGTGGTTCATAAGTAACACTCCTGATGATGTGATGTATATCGCGATACATCGATTATTATAATTTTCAGCAAATATACCCTACTGTCCGTGATTATTGAAATTGTTCTTGCGACAGCGCTATTCAAGGGTTTCAGGCGTTTGCGGATGCTGAGAATTATCACTTTAAAGCAACTGCCAGCGCGTTTAGAAAGGCTTGATTTTCTTCCGGTTTCCCGATGGTGACGCGCAGGCAATTGTGTAACAGCCCGCCTTGCGGGGACAGATTCTTGATCAACACGCCTTGCGACTTCAAAGAAGCAAATACATCGTCTGCGGCGTTGTTGAGGGTGCGGAACAATATGAAGTTAGCGGCGCTGGGGTATGCGTGGACGCCGGGTGTCTCGTCTAAGGCTTGAAGAACTGAAGCGCGCTCCGCTCGCAGCGTTTGGGTTTGCTCTAACAGAAACTCGCCATGATCCAACGCAAAGCCCACCGTGATTTGGGTCAAGCTATTGATATTGTAGGGTAAGCGGACTTTATGCAGCTGCTCCACAATGGCCGCATCGCCGGCCAGAAACCCCAGGCGTAAGCCGGCCAGCCCCAGTTTGGAAACGGTACGCATCACCAGTAAATTAGGATAATGTCCTAGCTCGCCGATAAAACTGGCGTCGGCAAACGGCGCATACGCTTCGTCGACTACGACCAAGCCCGGTGCAAGGCTGAGTATTTCCTTGATGGCGTCGGCATCGAATAAGTTGCCGGTGGGGTTGTTGGGATAGGCGATAAAAATCAGGGAGGGTCGCGATTCGGCAATCGCCGCGCGCATGGCCGGCATGTCCAGTTCAAAACAGTCTGCCTGCAACGGCACGCCAAGGTAACGCAGGCCCAGGCTTTGCGCCACTTGCTTGTACATCACAAATCCGGGTTCCGGTGCCAACACAGTGGCATCGGCGCTCAGAGCCATCAGCAATATTTGAATGATCTCGTCCGAGCCGTTGCCGAGCAGCAAGGCCGCTTGCTCCGGTATGCCGTTCGCTCGGCGCAATGCGGCCGCCAGGGTCTTGGCTTCCGGGTCCGGGTAGCGGTTGATCGGGCAGGATTTCAGTGATTCCAGCCAGCGTGTTTGAATGTCTTCCGGCCAGCTATAAGGATTTTCCATGGCATCGAGTTTGATGAAGTTACTGGCATCGGCGACATGGTAGGCCGACATGGAGAGAACTTCTGAGCGGAACAGCGTTTCGAGCGGTTGGGTTGGCATGTGGTCAAACTCTGCGGAATTGGAACGAGCGGCATGGATATTACACCCTAGCAAACTGGGCAGGCCGCGAGGGCAAAAAATCGGCGGATTTTAACAAAGCGGAGGGCGAACGTATAACCTTGAAAACCAGCCTCTTGCGTCTCCGTTGACGCGAATCGCTCGCTGCGGTGCGGGCGGATACGGCGCGGGATAATAACACTGCTTGCTGGAGGTGGCAAAGGGATTAGGCTGCAGAGCGGGCGGATTTGCCTGTGAATGCGATGATGCTTGGACAATACGCTTCTATGATGAATTAAGCAGTCAGTCAGGTTGCCGCTATCGCGGCTCCCTGACGATTCGCTTTACAAGCCTACCACTGTGATTCGCCAGTTTCCGGGTCGTACATTTCGTGGAAGATTTTGTGGCGGTTGGCGATCAATTCGTCGATGCTGGGCGAGTTGCTCATCGCTCGGGAAATTGCCAGTTTCATGGCTTCGTAATTGGTGCGGTACAAATCCTTACGGTCCAAATCCGGGTTTTCCGCGCAGGAGGGATCTATCCAGATCATGGCGATGATGCACAATTCGTTGGCTTGCAGGCGCGGAATGACGCCGTCGGCGACGCTATCGATGACGGCGTCGGCGACCGCCGACTGTACCGGACCGCCCAATAAATTGACATAAGCCGAGGATTTGATTGTGACTTTCGGCACCATGATGGTGGCCGGACGCACTTGTTGGTTGGTGGCGCGGATCGCAAACATGCGCGTGTGGCCGGCGGTTTGGCCCATCAGATTGGCAAAAGCATGGCCGGCCGGGCCTTTGACGTCGCCAATCAGAATTTCCGGCATGGCGTCGGTACCTTGCCCTTCGCTGGAAAATACGGTGGCTTCGCCGGTTCTAAACCAATAAGAGTCTGACATGGTGCGTCCTCGGAGTATGTTGAGAAAGGCCGCATTCTATGCCCGCGCTGGGATCGCGGCAATAGGCGGACTCCGGCTTAGGGTTTAGATTGGTGGCTAAGCATGCGGGTGTAGCGCTGTTAGCGCATGCGATCCCGATACGCGCAGGTAATGCTGGAAGGTTGTGAGACGGCACAACCACTCCAGCGTAGCTGCTGGTCTCCCGCCTTCGCGAGAGTGCCACTATTTAGGGTAAAAGTGAATAATGTCCGGTTCCGCTATGCCTGCTCGGCTTTCATCGCACTGCGTAACAACTGCAAACATTGGCGATTGGCGGCTAGATCCAGCGCGCTGAAATCGTCCTGAGTAGTCAGTAGCGGATCGGCGCCGGCTTCCAGTAATTGCTTGACCACCGCGTGCTTGCCACTGGATGATGCATAAGTCAGCGCGCTGGCGCCGCTCGGGTTTTGATAGTTAATATCGATGCCGGCTTCCAGTAACAAGCCGATGCAATCGCCGGCTTCGGCGAAACATGCGGCCCACAGCGCGTTGTTGCCGTAAGCGTCCAGCGCCGTAAGATCTGCACCTTGCTCCAACAGAAAGGCCAGCACGTCGCTCCGGCCTTGTTGGGCGGACAGAATCAATGGGTGTTTGCCGTGTGGGTTGAGGCCTAATTGAAAGCCATTTTCCAGTAGCCAGGCGTCTATTTCGGGCGTAAGAGGCATACAGATCAGACCAGAGAAGGGCGGTGGAGTAAGGACAGATGGCCGACACCGGCGGTTTTCAGTTTGTCGGCTAATTCGTGTCGGGCTAGTTCGCCTTTGCCGCGCAGATACTTCAATTCGCTGCCGGTCAGCAAGGTGATGGCAACCAGTTTTATCTCGCCACCCGCTAGCGTTAGGGTTTTGCCGGGTTCGCTGTTAGCGCCCAGCAGTGCGCCGATTTGCCCACGGCCGTCCTTGATATGGTCGATTGCGAATTCCATCGATAATAGCTCGCCGTTCAACAGCCGTTCGCTCAAACGCGGAAAGCCGGCCAGGGTGTGGCTGACTTCGGCGGTTAAAGGAAATAACCAGGTGTCGGCGAGTTTGCTGAGCGGCGCATCGGTGGCGGTGCCGGAATCCGGGCTTGCGATAAACACTTCCAGGCCCAGGCCGGTTTCCGGGCGGTCGCGCTCTACCCAGGGATCGGATAAACCATCCGAGATCACGCAGGCGTTCTGGCCATGCCGTGCCGCCAGCCAGGCTGCGCCGGCCGGCCATTCCGGCCCGTCGCTCATCGGTCCCATCAGCGAGGTCAGCGCCGCCAATTCAGAACCCAGCTGTTCCTGCAGCGCTTGATGGCGAGATTCGGTCGCCATGCGCAATCGATCCGCATAAGTCAGGCCGATGATGTGTTCAGTCTGCTGCATGCGCCGTCTCCATGGTGAGGGCTTCCCAGCGCTCGCGGGCGGTAAAGCTGACTTCTTCGTCGGCATCGTCGAGCATCTGTTTCAGCAGTTCCGGCTCGGCGCGCAAGGCCACCTCGTAACGTACGGTCCAGTCTTCGTCTTTACTCATCATGACCAGATCGTCGACGTCCATGCGCTGCGCGACGATGCGGCGGATGTTCACCTCGTGATCTTCGGCCATCAAGCCCAAACTGACACTGGGTATGCGTTCGGCGACGGTGCGGCGCACCTCGTTGTCCGGGTCGGCGACCAGACGGAACAGCCGCCCGGCAGGCAAGCGTTTGGCCACGTAGGTTCGCACCAAATAATCCGGGTCGTTGGCCATCAGTTCAAGTTGCGTTTCGGGCAGACGATCAGCTACGGTGACCCGGACTTCTCTGTCGCTGTCTTGACTCAACTCCAGTAGCCAGTCAACGGGTACGCGGTAGGCCAATACCCGGCGCACCGCTTCGTCAGGATCGGTTAGTAGCGGGCGTAAATGATTGGTGGGGAGATAGCGGGCGGCGATTGCCCGTCGTTCCCAGAACGGATCATTGGCGTAATTCGGCGCGAAGCCCGGATGAACTTTAAAAAAACGGTCGATTTGCCGGCCGCTTTCGGCGACCACACAGCGGTCGCCCGGTTTGCAAGTGCCGGCAGCCAATAAGCTATCCCGGTAAGCACAAGTCGAGCAGTCGGCTAGCGGGGTTAGATCCACGGAATCGTGCTCTGCTAGGAATGAGGCCACCATTTAGGCGGCCTCCGCCAAGACCGGCAGTAGCTGCGGCGTGATTTGCGCCAGCCAGACTCGAATGCGCTCGTCGGTCAAATGCGGTTGACCGCGTTGATCCAGCACCAGACCGACGAATTGATTGTCGATTATCGAGTCGGAATGCTCGAAGGTGTAGCCTTCCGTACTCCAGCGGCCGATCATTTCGGCGCCGTAGCCGTAAAACACCCGGTAAAGCTGGATCAGCGAGCTGGCGAAACGCGAAGCGTAGCGTTCTTGATGGCCCAAGCCGAATAGCGCGATGCGTTTGCCGGAGAGATCGGCGCCGTCCAGGGAAGGTACGAACTCTTGCCAGCTGCGTTCCTGGCATCCGGCTCCCAGGCCCGGCAAGTCGCCTATGCCATAGCTCGGGGTGCCTAAAATCAGCGCGTCGTACTGCAATAATTCTTCGGGTTTTACTCGATTGATATTTTTGGGCTTGTCGGCCAGCTCTTCGCCCAACAGACTAAAAATTTTTTTTGCCACCAGTCGGGTGCTGCCGGTATCCGTTCCGAAAAAAATGCCGATTTTGCTCATAAATCACCTGTGATCGAGAGTGCGGGATAAGGCTTGTACAGCCGTTTTAAACTTCTCAGCAAATTTTGATCCAGATTCAAAAATAACCGGCGCACCTGGTTTTTTGTTTTATATCAGTTAGATAGGATTTTTTGCCGTATTTTCAGGTTGAGGTCTGTGCAGGCATGTCTACAATTGCCAGACCGATGGGGTGATTTGTGACACGGCGGCCGGCGTTATCCGTTAGATTCAGGGTGGATTGTTAGCGTCAAGATGCGGCTCTTCAGTGAGCTAAACGCCAGTTTTTAGTGCAAGCTGATTGCGTGGTTATTTTGAATTTAGCCAAGTACATTCATTACCGTAATAAATATTCAAGGACGCCATATGGCAATTCTGCGCTGTAACAATTGTGCCTATTTACGTGAAGTGCCGAACGAGCATGTGGGCAAAACGGTTAAGTGTCCGGTTTGCGAACAAGCCTCGGCAATTCACGATACCGTGGTTTTTGTGAAGAAACTGATCGATAAATACGGGGTGCTACTGGCTAAATACCGTGAGTTGGAACAGGCGAGTAATCCTGTA
This sequence comes from Methylomonas sp. PHL2-19, assembly GCF_059331595.1. Classification (NCBI taxonomy): domain Bacteria; kingdom Pseudomonadati; phylum Pseudomonadota; class Gammaproteobacteria; order Methylococcales; family Methylococcaceae; genus Methylomonas; species Methylomonas sp. PHL2-19. The sequence continues at coordinate 44,255 of NZ_CP196839.1, read as the reverse complement.
ACGGAAATGGCGCCATCCGATATTCGCTTGCCTAAAGACGAAGAGGTGGATTTGCACAACACTGCTGTGATGACTAACAGTATGCAGTACAAACCCATCATCAGCTGGTTCGAACGTAAAAATATCCAGGTCGAAGTGAATCATAACGCCTTGGATACGCAAGGTTTTTATGATGAAGTGGCGGTTGAATTGGGCGATAACTTTCCGGTTTTGCAGGATGTACTGGATAGAATTAGGAAAGCCCAAAGAAATAACTACGCATCGGTTGTTTTGAATTTAAGCGATTACAGTCAAAATCAAATTAAAACCATTACCGGCTTTTGTAAAAACCTTTACGAATTCTCGTTTGTCGCCAAGTATTTTTATAATAAAAATGAAAAGAGAGTCCATCTGACGTTACAGAGTATGTCGGCCATTGTCGGATTTTTTAATGGTGAATGGTTGGAATGGTATGTGTTTATGAAATTGCTGAAACATTTCTACGAAAGCAAAGGGCTTTTCTCTTGCTTAAGAAGCTTTAATATTCAGTTTGCGAACGAAGATAAATATGAAGTGGATGTATTTTTTCTAATTAACGGGCGGATACCGGTATTTATAGAATGTAAATCCGGAGAATTTCGTTCGTTTATCGACAAGTACTGCAAAATGCGGCGCAGGCTGGATATTGCCAAGGAAAACTTTCTGTTACTGGTCTTGGGTGTTAGTGATGAGCAGGTGTTGGGGTTGACTAAAATGTACGATATTACCTTCGTCAATGAAACCGGCTTTATCAAACATATTGCCGGCTTGGCGTCGCAATAAATTATACCTCTTAATATTTGTGGTAATTAGGCTATTTTTCCCGGTTTTGCTGCTATTTTCAGAATCTATGGTAGGATGAAAAGGCTTTGAGCAAGCAACCGGATTAAAATATACAGTCATAAATTTGTAATTTTAATGTGGTTTAAAAAAACACTTAGTTATCAATTGATAGGATTTGTATGAACACAGTAAAAAAAACCTTGGCTTCATTTTTGGTGATCGCCGCAGCATTGGTTTCCACATCCGCTAATGCAAACAGCGCTGGCGACGCCAAAGTACGTGCAGCCGGTGAAGCTACCGTTGCCAAAGTAGAAGAAGCTGTAAGCTTGTTGGAAAAAGGCGACAAAGAAGGTACTTTGAAAGCACTGGGCGACGTTCGCCAGTCGCAAAAAGAGTTCCGTTATGAGCAAACCGAGCGTTTGCGTCAAAGAGCTGGCGACAAACTGAAAGTTGCCCGCGATGAGATCGAAAAAGGTGATGCCAACGCCGTAGCCAGCTTGAAAGCGACTCTGGACCTTTACAAAGAAATGATGAAAGTTTACAGCGCCGCTCACTAAGGACGCATCTAATTAATCCAATCCGGATTGATTAACGGCTGCCACCGGAAGACGTGTTTTCTCGGTGGCTCCCAACTAAACTGTTTTCGATGTTCATGCCTGCTTGGCATACTTCCCTTACTCCCTCCGCTGCCGATCTTTCAAAGCTTGCAATCGGCAAACAATCTTTCGAATTCCTGAGCTTGTAATGGCTTTGCGAACAAATAACCCTGTCCGAAATCGCAACCTGCCGCAGTGAGCAAATCCCGTTGGCTTGAGGTTTCTATGCCTTCGGCAATCACTTTTATGCCCAATTTGTGGGCCATCACGATGATCGCCTCGCATAAGGCCATGTCATCGGAGCCGGTCGCCAGATTGCGGACGAAGCTCTGATCTATTTTCAGATAATCAATGTCGAATTTTTTCAGATAAGACAACGAGGAATAGCCGGTGCCGAAATCATCCAGCGACACCTGAATGCCGGCGTCGCGGAACGACAACAGTTGCTCGGCCACGCTGCTATTGGCATCCAGTAACAGGCCTTCGGTAATTTCGATGACGACGCTTTGCCCGGAAAGACTCAGTGCCTCCAGCCTATCCAGCCAATCGCGATGGCTTTCGCGCTCATTCCGAAATTGCACCGGCGACTTATTGATACTGATCTGGAATTTTTCGTGTATCGATTGCCGCCAGCGACTGGTTTGCTCGGCGGCTTCCTGAAAAATCCAATTCCCGATGCTGCTGATCAAACCGGTTTCTTCGGCAATCGGAATAAAATCCGCCGGGTTGATTAGGCCGCGTGTTGGATGTTGCCAGCGGATCAGCGCTTCCGCTTTGCGTACAGTATTAGTAGCCAGTTCGACGATGGGTTGGTAGCACAAATAAAACTGCTGCCCGGCCAGAGCCTGTCTTAGGTCGTTACTGAGCCGCAGCCGCGCTTGCGCAGATTCCTGCATGGTGGGGATGAAAAAACAATATTGATTCCGGCCCTGGCGCTTGGCGGCATACATCGCCTGGTCCGCATGCTTTAACAGCGATTTCAGGTTGTCGGCGTCATCCGGGAAAAAAGCGATGCCGATACTGGTGGAAATATAAGCAATTTCGTTACCCAACTGAAAACATTCCGTCATTTTGTGCAACAGCTTGCCGGCTATACGCTCGGCGTTGTCGGGGTCGCCGACATCGCTCAGTATCACAGTAAACTCGTCGCCGCCCAGGCGGGCTACCGTGTCGGTTTCCCGCACGCTGGTCAAAATCCGTTGGGCGGCAATTTGCAGCAGCTCGTCGCCCATGTCGTGTCCCAGGGTGTCGTTCACTTCCTTGAATAAGTCCAGGTCGATAAACAACAGCGCCAGACGCTTGTGTTCCCGGTGGGCTTTTTTGATCTCCTGACTCAGCCGGTCGTAAAACATGCGCCGATTCGGCAATTGGGTTAATGGGTCGAAATTGGCTTGTTGCCAGATCACGCCTTCGGTTTTTTTCTTTTCGGTAATATCGGAAAACAAAGCCACCCGCCGCTGCATGGTCTGTTGAGCATCAAAGATGGTATTGACGGTTAACCACTTGGCGTATAACTCGCCGTTCTTACGTTTGTCCCAGATTTCGCCCTGCCAGCTGCCCTTGCTTTGAATGGCTTGCCACATAGCTTCGCTGTGGATGCTGCTGTTTAAAATGCCAATGTGCTTACCGACTACTTCATCGGATTGGTAGCCGGTAATGGTGGTGAAGGCGGCGTTGACTGTCAGGATGCGATCATCCGAGTCTGCCAACAGCATGGCTTCGCTGCTGTTTTGATAAATCAGTGCGGCCTGTTGCAGGGCTTCTTCGATACGCTTACGTTCGCTAATGTCCCGAGCGATAGCCAAGTTATAACCGACATTGGCGTATTCAAAATAATTGGCCACGACTTCCACCGGAAACAACCTGCCATCCTTGGTTTTGTGGATGGTTTCCAACTTGTTCGAGCGCTTAATTTTCAGCTCCGCCCAGTGCGCGGCCCAGACTTGGCGCGGAAAGCAAGGGTCTACATCGAATACGCTCAAGCGCAACAGCTCTTGATGGCTATAGCCTAAAGCCTTGCAGGATTGGTTGTTGATATAAATGAAGCTGGCATTCTCGGTAATCAAATAAGCGCTGTCATGCATTTGATCCATACCAAAGCTTAATTGGGCTAAGCGCCTGCGCGAGGTTTTTTGCTCGGTGATGTCCCGAAAACTCCAAACCCGGCCCGCCGGTTGCCCGTCCAGATATTGTGGTTGGCAATAGCTTTCGATAAAGCGACCGTCTTTAAATTCCAGTTCGCTGGCGTAACGTTGCTTAGGGTATTTATAAATCTCTTCGATTCGGTTTAGGAAGGCGGTTCGGTCTTTTAGCAGTTTCAGGGCGTAGCTCAGGGATTTCTCATCGTCGCCGATCTTTAAAGAACCTGGCGGGATGCCCCAAATCCGCATGAATTGCGGGTTGAAAGTGGCGATCTTGCCGAACAGATCGACTACCAATATAGCGTCGGTGCTGGAGTCGAGCGCGGCTTGAAGGATTGATAGCGATTTTTGCAAACTGGCTTGTTTCTGCTTGGGTTGGACCATGACTCGGCTACACTGCTAGCAAGTAAATCTAGCAAAGGCTTATTTAAAAGGTTGATTTATAAGCCTAGCCGATTCCGACGCTGCCGTACCTTTTTCTATAGCTTGATACGAAATGCTTATTGCGCGGCAAAGTAGTGCATTGCTCCCAGCAAAGGTGTGCGCGGATTCAAAGCCAGTTTGACCGATAGCTTGGCGAGCATGGGCTGAAACCGGCCTTTGGCGACAAAAGCCTGGATAAATTCTCCGGATTCCAGCACCGATCTGATTTTAGGGCCGATGCCGCCGCCGATGAATACGCCGCCGGTAGCGAAGGCTTTTAAGGCCAAGTTACCCGCTTCGGCGCCGTAAAGTTCCGCAAACAAGCGCACGGTTTCGCGGCACAAGGGATCTTCGTCGTTCACGCCCAAGCGCGAAATCAGCGCATTTCGATCAACGCCGCTGGCATTGGCGGGTGCCGGCACCGCCGGGCAGGGCGGGGCGAAGCGGGCTTGGACCAGGAAGTCGTAGATATTGCTGAAGCCGATACCGGACAATATCCGTTCGCAGCTGACATGCGCAGGATAACGGCCGCGCAGGAAAGTCAGCAGTTGATCTTGTTGCGGGTTTTGCGGGGCAAAATCGCAATGACCGCCCTCTGTGGCGATGGGGTGATACTGTTCGCCGTCCCAATGCAGCATCGCTTCGCCCAAACCGGTGCCGGCGGCGATCACCGCAATATTGCCGGTTTGCGGCTCGGCGGTGGGATTGAGCTCCACGAAGTCCTGTTCCTGTAGGTGCAGCATGCCGATTGCCATGGCTTCCAGATCGTTCAACAATTTCACCTGTTCGGTGCCCAAGCGGAGTTTGAGTTGCTCACCGTCCACCAGCCAAGGCAGATTGGTGGTCTGGCAGCGTTGATTGACGACGGGGCCGGCAATGCCGAAGCAAGCCGATGCCACCGTTGGGGTGTCGGTCAAAAACAGATCCAGGATTTCCTCAAAGGTCTGAAACTCGCCGCTGGCAAAGGTTTGTTCCTGCAAACAGCTCAGCGTGCCGTCGGCTTGTCTGTCGAGTAAGGCCAGAACCGTTTTGGTTCCGCCAATGTCGCCGGCTAGAATCATAGTCGTCCTCATGCGGTTGGGGTGGCGTTGTTGAGCAAGTGGATCAAGGCATCGAGTATCGCGTTGGCCAGCGCATGCGGCGGCAGTTGGTAAAACGCTTGCCAAGCCAGTGATACGCATTCTTCGTAATCGTCGCGGTAATGAGGATGCTGTTGTAGCCAGCTAATTCTGACCGCATGGCCGATCAAAATATCCGTGACCAAGGTGTCGTCAATGTACAGGTCGGGATAATCACGGACAATGGAGGCCAGCGCTCGCAGGGCTTCCACGCTCAATTGCCGATACACCGGCGCCTGAATTTTATTCAGAATATGGTTGATATGTAATCTAAAGCTTTGTTCGCCGGCGGTCATCTGTGCCAGCATGATCTCGCTGTCGATCCGGCGTTTGCTGTTGTATTTTTCGCCGACCATCAAACCCTTGCAGTGATGCAACAAGTCCCATACGCCAGCGAAGAAGGCTTCGTTTTCCCGGCCGACGCTGCCTTGCTGTTCACGCCAAGCGTACCAATCGTCGGCATCGCCGCGGTCTTTCGGATTCATCGACTCCGGAAAGCGCGCGGCGGTCAGATCGCGCTGCGGGCCTTCGCAATGCAAGGTTTCGACTTGTCCCAGCTGGTTTTCGCTGTTGTTGTAATCTTCCAGGGTTTCCTGCAACAGGTCCGCCACCTGATGTGGCGGCAGCGACAAAATATCGCTAAACGCCTGGTCCAGAGAGGTACTGCTCAGGCGTTTTTGTCTGGCAATGATCAATTGCAGAATGTGGCCGACGCGAATGGTGTGCATGTCGGCGAACAGTTCCGGCTTTAACTTGATCAGCATGCCCAGGTAGATGATCAACTCCTGGACGATGATTTGCTGACTACTGTCGTTGGGGTTAAAGGTGCGGATAGTGTCCAGGATTTGCCAGGAGTCGGTGGGGCGGCGCAAGGTGGCTTTGCCGCTGTAAGCGCGGCCCACGGTCAAACCATGCTGGCGCACCAGAATCTCGGTGGCGGCTTGTTCCAGGTTGATATCGTACTTGCCCAGTAAGCTGGCGCAACGCCGCACCACATACCAAGCGTGGCGGTCGCCGGCTCGGGCATAGACTTCTTCTAGCAAGTCGCGCACGTACCCTGGCTGGTTTTCGTCGTTGCGTAAGCCAGTGTCGTAATCAAGTCCGTGGCGTTGGCAGAGCAAGGTGAGGGCTTCAAGTTGCGCGTAGAGATTGGGATTATCTCGCAACTGCTTCACTAATTGGCCGTCGTCACCAATTTCCCACTCGGTCAACACGAAGCTATCCAGTGCTTGTGGCGCTTGGTCGTCGTGGGCCAGCAAATTAGCGAAAGGCCGTTCGACCTCTTCCCAACTCGCTTCCGAAAAGCTAAAGCCATGTAAGTTGCCGATTTTTTCGTGGCTGGCCGTTTGCACAAAATCAGTCAAGCGTCCCAGTTTCACCGGTGTGCCTTGCACATTACCTTGGCTGAGTTGCTCGATAAAACCCAACAATACTTGGCGGTCTTCGTTGCCGAGCATATTGTGCTTGATGTTGATGACCAACAAGGGCTGAGCGGGATTGTCCCAGTGGCGGATAATGTAGGCCAGTTCAGTGCGCAGCCGTTGAATCAGTAACTGGTTGTCCATGGCAATATAAAAACCTTTTTGGTTCATAAATTGCGGTAAAAACAATAAAGGCTCGCCCGCCAGCACGTAAAGCTTGGAGGTGGCTAGCGTGCGTAATTGTCTTAGGGGTCGGCCAGTGAGTCCAATGCGGTCGTTGCGCCCTACTTGGGTGTAAGCAGCGGCTAATTCGCTGGCGTCTCGCACTTGGATCGGCGCGATTTCAGTTAAAGTTTGTGAGGGAATGCCGCGCCCGCGCAATTCGTCTTGCACCTGTTCGTCTTCGGCCAGCAGGGCAATCTTCAGGGTGGAGTTCGGGTACAAGCGGGTGGCCTTGTAACGGCCCAGCGGGTCGATGTCGTCCAGGTCAATCAAACCGTCTTGCAACAGTCCACCCAAGATATACAAGCTTTGCGCCCAAACCAGCGGGACATTTTCATTGGGAATGCGCGTTTGGCTGTGCGGGTGGCGTTTTTCAGCGGCGATGGCGCTTTCCGGCACGATGTATAGTTCCGGCAACAGCCATTGGCCGTTCTGCTCCACCAGCAAGTCTTCCAGGCGGCGGCGGTAATCACCAACCCCTTCAGTATCGCCGGCAAACAGTTTATTTAGTAATAAGTAGCAGAAAAACAGCGGCCATTCGCATTCTATGTCCATGAATTGCTTTAATTCATTCGGTTCGTAATGCAGGCGCTGATGGTCTTCGATGACGGTTTGATGGCCGTCCAGCAGGAAGCGTTTACAACCGTAACGGCCTTGCAGTTTGTCGACAATCAAAGCCTCGGTGCGTTCGCGTAGCGCTTTATTGTCTACCGCGAAGGCCGGAAAGCCGGTCACACTCAGTACCGCTGAATCGACTTCCTTGGAGATGGATTCACGGGGCAGTAAGGCTTCCAGGGTAATGCGGGTGCGGGCGATGTCGTCGCTGATGACGTGAATAATCGCAGTTTGGCCGCCGTCTTTGCCGAATAGATTGCAGCCGGACATCGCTTCCAACGCCGCCTTGGCCATGCCGATCGAACTGGCATTCAATTCCGCCAGACCGTGATTCATCTTATTGCCGCGCTCCCAGATGCCGTAGTCTGGGGTGCGATAGGCCCGGCTGACGTAATGCACCAGGTTTTGCACGAAATTGACTTCGTCGATGCTGAACACAATCCGTAAGCCGGAGGCGGTCATTTGCGCCAGCATCAGCAAGAACAAGGAGGTCGCGTCCAGTTGCAAATGGCCCCATTCGCTATCGCCGACCACTACTTCGCCGCTGGTGGTTTTGTATTTGGCGTGCAGCGCATCCAGCGGGTCCTGGCTGTGTTTGAATTTTTCCACCTTTGCCGCTTGTCGCATCATCGCCGTCAACAGACCGCGCATCAGTTTGACGACGCTTTGTTCCAGTAAATAGGTGCGTTCCTGCTGGCCCTCCACTTTGCGGTACGCCAGCCCCAATCCCCAGGCTGCCAAAATGCTGTAGACATTGTCCCGCACCCAAGCGTCGGTGTAATTACCGTGGGTGGTGACGGCGGTACTGGCCGGTAGCAGGCCACTTATCCAATCCTGGCGTTTCAGGATAATGTCTTGAACTTGCTGATAATACTGGTCGAGCGTCTCGGTTTGACTGGTCGGCATCATGTATTTAATGGATTGTGAGGTGGCGTTTAAAGAATCGGGCACTCAAGCCTTGGGCAAGGTAACTCCGGTTTGGCCTTGATACTTGCCGCCGCGATCTCTATAAGAGGTTTCGCAGACTTCGTCGCCGCCGAAAAACAGCATTTGTGCGACGCCTTCGTTGGCGTAGATTTTTGCCGGCAGCGGGGTGGTGTTGGAAAACTCCAGCGTCACATGGCCTTCCCATTCCGGTTCCAGCGGGGTGACGTTGACGATGATGCCGCAACGGGCATAGGTCGATTTACCCAGACAGATGACCAGTACGTCGCGTGGAATCCGGAAAAACTCCACGGTGCGGGCCAGCGCAAACGAGTTGGGCGGAATAATGCAGACGTCGGATTTCACATCCACAAAGCTGCCTTCGTCAAAATCTTTCGGATCGACGATGGTGGAATTGATGTTGGTGAAGATTTTAAACTCGTTGGAGCAGCGCACGTCATAGCCGTAACTGGAAGTGCCATAGGAAATGATGCGGCCTTGCGCGGATTCACGGACTTGCCCGGCCTGAAACGGCTCTATCATGCCGTGTTGCTCGGACATGCGGCGTATCCATTTGTCTGATTTTATGCTCATGTTGCTGGTTGGGTAGGGAAAAATAACAGAGGCTTCAAAATAGCATATTAGGCGGGAAAAATCGCTAGTTGCCTTGCCGAAAGGCGCTAATTTGTTGAGGTTTGGCGGTTGCTGTGCTGGGTTATGGGGTAAGAAGCCGTATCAGCTAGGTCAGGTTGCTGCGAAAGCGGTTAATTGACAGGCTTAAATTGTCAGAGAGCACCGTCTCCCACCTCGACTTGTAAGGATCGAACGGTTATTTTTCTAAATTAGAAAAAACTTATTTACAAAATAAGACGACCGGTCGCATAATGCGGCCCATGGCGAAATTGGCACCCAAACAGATCAAAAAAGACAAACTCCTGGAGCAGGGCGTCAGCTTGCTGTTGGAAAAAGGCTACCACGCCACCGGTCTAAAAGAGATTCTGGACACGGTACAAATCCCGAAAGGCTCGTTTTACAGTTATTTCGGTAGCAAGGAACAGTTTGCCGCCGAGGCGATACACCACTACATCGAGCCGTTTATCCTGCGCTTGTCCGGGCATTTGCAAAACCCGGAAACGGACGGCTTGGCCGCCTTGAAAGCCTATTACACTGGCTTGATCGGCGAAGTCGCTATAAGTGGTTTCAAAGGCGGTTGCTTGCTGGGCAATCTGATGGGCGAGATTGGCGACACCAGTCCCTTATGCCGCGATGCTTTATTGGATGCCGTCGGTCGATACAGTGCCTTGCAGCAAGCGGCATTGGAACGCGGACAAAAGCAAGGTTCGGTGCGGCTGGATCGCTCGGCGAAAAGCATGGCGGATTTGATGCTTAACGGTTGGCAGGGCGCGTTGTTGCGGATGAAGGTCGAACAATCGGTGGAGCCTTTACAGGCGGTTTGTAGGGATTTGTTGGATGATTATTTTAGGGTTTGATGCTAGCTTGTTGCTTGGGGCAAAGTTATTTGTCGGGTTGTGACGAATGCCTAAGCCGGCCTAAGAGACCTCAGGTGATATTATAAGGATTGACAGGAATATGACTCGCAAGCGATTTATAGAATCTCAAGGAGCAACATGCGACAATTGGACCTGGAGTTGGTCATTCAAAAACGAATCCGAGAAATTCATAATATTTGGCGCTTGGGATGTCTTTGATGATGGGAACTTAACACTCATTTTTAGTGATGATTGGTCAATAAGTCGGAAAGGGAAAGGACAATCTGGATATTCCCAATCACGAGAGCATATACGGCTTATTGAAGAAGAAGGTTATCAGCTTAAAACTTTTCCAATGGAGTACATGGCGGCAGATGAAAACGATGAAGGAGCGCCCGCTAAAATTAAAGGCTTCACTCCGAAGCTCAGTGATAAAAAGTTAATTCGAATTGAAAACAGTTGGTATGCCTCTGACCAGTCGTATGGGGCGCGATTACCTGAAGAAGTAGACCCAAAAGAGGTTTTTAAAGAAGGTGCGTCTAAAACTGTAACTGTAAATCAATATGAGCGTAGTGCGTTGGCTAGAGCGAAGTGTTTAGAGCATCATGGGTATAAATGTGCTGTTTGTTCATTCGATTTTGAAAGTTTGTACGGTGAAATCGGAAAACAATATATTCATGTCCATCATATTACTACAATTTCAGAAATTGGGAGAGAATATGAGCTCAACCCAGTAAAAGATTTAATTCCAATATGTCCAAATTGTCATGCGATGAACCATATTACACGTCCTGCGTTGAGTGTAGGGCAATTAAAACAAATCATAAACAACAATAAAAATTGCACATAACGCGGTTGCTCAAAGGAACGCACCGTGCCTTTAGCGGTTTCAAAGTAAAAGTAACTTTTTGGTTTTTAATTATGAATATTCAATCGATTGAACAAGAAGTTTTGCATCTACCTGTTGAAGAAAGGGCTCGGCTTGCCGAGAAATTGCTTTCAAGCTTGGATGATTTGTCAGAACAAGAAATTGAAAAGCTCTGGCTTTTAGAAGCGCAACGTCGGGCAGCAGAGATTGATAACGGAACTGTCCAGCTTATTTCCGCTGAAGAAATGGAACAAAGAGTCCAAGCCATCTTGCAATGAAATATGCTTTTCACCCTGAAGCTGCGGATGAATATGCGGAAACCGTTGCCTACTATAAATCCTTGCGTACGGAACTAGGTATGCGCTTCGATAAGGCAATTAAATCGGTTATTGCTAGCGCTTGTGAATTGCCGGCACGCTACCGGTTAGAGCTCCCGCCAACCATACACAAAGGAAGAGTTCAGGGATTTCCTTACAATGTTATTTTTCGTGAAGTTGAAGACGGCATTCAGATTCTTGCTGTTGCGCATCATCGCCGTCGTCCGCTTTATTGGTTGGGGAGGGTTTAAATTGCACCAAATCACAGCCATAACTTAGCCCAAGGATGTGAGCGCATCGTTTTCGTCAGAAGTTCGATCAGACGCAGGCGCATTCATTATTGACTAAGCAATCCGCTGCCCAAGTAGGCAGCATTTTTTAACGCCGGAAAATTAGACGACCGGTCATTTATTAGGAGGTCATCATGCCCAAATACATCATCGAACGCGACATTCCCGGTGCCGGCCAACTGACACCAGCCGAGTTGCAAGGCATTTCCCAAAAATCCTGCGGTGTTTTGCGCGACATGGGGCCGCGCATCCAATGGCTGCACAGCTACGTGACCGGCGACAAAGTGTATTGCGTGTATATTGCCGACAGCGAACAAGCAATACGCGAACACGCCGAGCAAGGCGGGTTTCCGGCCAATCGCATCGAACAAATTACCACCATTATCGACCCGACCACGGGCGATTGATACACCACCAATTTATGGTTCCCACGCTCCGGCGTTGGAACCGAGCCAGGGACGCTCCGGCGTCCCGAACCGCTAGAGCGGTTCAACATGCATTCCAACGCTGGAGCGTGGGAACGATAACAACAACCAGGGGAGAGAACATCATGACATTCAAACTAAGCACTTTTACCGCCGCACTAATGCTCGGCACCGCCAGCCTGTCGGCCAGCGCCGACGAAACCTGCGCATCGCCGTATATGGCGAAAATCACCGGCCAGGAAGATTTTGTCTACATCTGGACCTTGGGCGCAGAAGGCGTCGGCGACGAGCAGGACAAGCTGGTCACCGTCGACGTCAATCCGAAATCCAAACAATACGGCAAGGTGATCGGCAGCCTGTCGGTCGGTGGTCGCAACGAAGCCCACCATTCCGACTTTACCGACGACCGGAAATTTCTGTGGGCCGGTGGTTTGGATACCAACAAGATTTTCATCTTCGACGTCGCGACCGATCCGGCCAAGCCTAAGCTGAGCAAAACCATCACCGATTTCGTCGCCAAAAGTGGCGGTGTTGTCGGTCCGCATAGCTTGTACGCCTTGCCGGGGCGGATGATCATCACCGGCCTGTCCAATAACAAAGACCACGGCGGCCGCACCGCGATTGTGGAATACAGCAACGCCGGCGATTACATCGCCACCTACTGGCTGCCGACCGACAGCAACCTGGAAGGTGCGATCAAATCCGGCAAATACGCCGACGGCTACAACTACGACGTGCGGGTATTGCCGCGCAAGAACCTGATGCTGACCTCGTCATTCACCGGCTGGTCGAACTACATGATGGACTTCGGCAAAATGCTGGCCGACCCGGAAGCTATGAAACGCTTCGGCAATACGGTGGTGCAATGGGATTTACATAGCCGTCAACCCAAGAAAGTCTTCGACGTTCCCGGTGCGCCCTTGGAAATTCGTTGCGCCTGGGCGGAAGAGCATAACTACTGCTTCACCAGCACCGCGTTGACTTCAAAAATCTGGCTGATTCATCAAGACGACAAAGGCGAATGGCAAGCCAAGGATGTTGCCGACATCGGCGAACCGGCCAAAATCCCGCTGCCGGTGGACATCTCGATCTCCAGCGACGACAAAACCCTGTGGGTTAACACCTTCATGGACGGCATGACCCGCCGCTTCGACATCAGCGATCCTTTCCACCCCAAACAAGTGTTCGAGCAAAAAATCGGCGCGCAAGTGAATATGGTGTCCTCCAGCTGGGACGGCAAGCGCTTGTATTACACTTCGTCGCTGTTGGCGAACTGGGACAAGAAGGGCGCGGATAACGAGCAATTCTTCAAGGCCTATGGCTGGGATGGTAGCAAGTTGACCGAGCAGTTCTCGATTGATTTTACAAAAGAGAAATTGGGTAGGGCGCATCAAATGCGGTTTGGGGCGTATGCTTTGTATGGTGGTTCGCCTAAATAGATTTGTTGTTCAGGATAGCTTCCGGATGTGTCGTATTTGTGTCGCTGTCGCGACGGGGTGTTTGGATGTCGGGTCTCGGCCCGACAGCCGAGTAACTTTTCTTTGTTTGGCCAAAGAAAAGTCACCAAAAGAAACGCCACCCGGATGCCGCTTATTCCCTGCGCGCCGAAGCTTTTATCGAGGGTCGGCAGAAGGGGCTTCCCAGCCCCTCCGCCGACGCAGCGCATCCATGCGCTGCCCCTTCGGGCTGATCTCGATAAAAGCTTCGGTGCTCGGCGCGGCATACGGGGGGAACCCCATGCCAAATCCGACGGCTTATTATTTACGAAGTGTTTTGTAGGGCGCATTAGCGATAGCGTAATGCGCCGAATGATTTAAAGCCAACATACGGCGCAATACGGCTACGCCTATTGACGCCCTACATTCGCCCTAATCAGAGCTATGAGCTTAACAATATAGAAAATGGAGAAACCAGATGAGATTTTATTTGATAGCTTTAATACTTATTTCTTTCGCGGATTTCGCACTAGCTCAGGACAAAATTGAACGGATGAGCGCCGTTACCACGGAATCTTTTGTTCCGGATACAGTTAAGTGGAATGACGAACCGATACTCCCTAAAGGTGCCAAAAGCGCCATTGTATTAGGGGACCCAAACAAAGCGGGAGTTTTTATCGCTCTGCTGAAATTTCCAGCCAATTATCCAATCCCACCGCACATACACCCGTTCACAGAGGTAATTACCGTTCTCCGTGGCAAATTAGGCAATGGCATGGGTGAAACATTTGACACCAAAAAAGGTGAGATTCTGAATGTAGGTTCAGGCTTTGTATTGCCGGCCGGACACACTCATTATGTGTGGACCACTGATGAGGAAACAATCGTCGAATTAATCGCTACTGGGCCATGGGGTATTACTTATACGAATTCGGCCGATGATCCGCGCAAGAATAAGTAGCAAGTAGCCTCGATGAAACGTAGTGGAATCGAGGATAATCGAAGTTATCTTCTCCTCGATTCCGTTTCACTGCATCGCGGCTACATTTTTTATAAAAACAAAGTTTCTTTCAAATGCCGGGATGGTTTTCCTCCCGTATGCCGCGCCGAGCACCGGAGCTTTTGGACGGACCAGCCCGCAGGGGCGATGCATGGATGCATCGCGTTGCAGAAGGGGCAGGAGGCCCCTTTCGGCAACCCCGTTCAAAAGCTTCGGTGCGCAGGATCAAAGCGGCATCCGGGTCGCCTTTTCTTTGGGTACTTTCTTTTGGCGATGCAAAAGAAAGTACCTCGGTTGTCGGGCCGAGACCCGACATTGAATCAAGCTGTCGCGTCAGCGACACCAAATCCCAAGAGCAAGCAGCAACCATGAAACTCCTTGACCGCCCCAGTATACTTTTTCTGAAAGCCGACGCTGGAGCGTCCGCCGCGGCATTCCCGCGCTGGAGCATGGGAACGATAGGATTCGCTGCTCTCTGTTTACTGGCAAACGCAATCGTTCTCGCCGAAGAACAAAATCAAAAGCCCTTAGCCCCCGGCCACACAGCACTCCCTTTTGAACCCGCAAAACCCGGCACCTACACCCTACCAGTAATCACCCAAGCCACCAACGGCGAAGTCCTAACCACCAACAACCAACCCAAAAAACTCCACGACTTAATGGGCGACAAACTGGTACTGCTAAGTTTCATCTACGCCGCCTGCAGCGACGTCAACGGCTGCCCGCTGGCGACCCAGGTGTTGCACAAAATCAGCCGGCAATTACAGAAACAACCGGAATTGGCCGACAAACTCAGATTAATAACGCTCAGTTTCAACCCCACGCAAGACACCCCGGAAATGATGCGCCATTACGGCGAGGGATTTAAAACCGGTAATTTCGATTGGCAATTTCTGACTACTAAAGACGAAGCCAAATTGCAGCCCATCCTCGACGGTTACCAGCAAAACGTGCAAAAGATTTATGACGACAAAGGCCAGTTTACCGGCACGTTTTCGCATTTGTTGCGGGTGTATTTGATCGATAAAGACAAGAACGTTCGCAATATTTATAGCGTGGATTTTCTGCATGCCGACACGCTGATCAACGATGTAAAGACCTTACTGGCTGATGCCAAGCCGCAAGTCGCCGCAGTGCAAGCAGTCAAGCCCGAAATGTTGTTCCAGCCCGGCGACAATAAACAAAACTATCAGCAAGCCGATTACCAAACCCGCTCCCTGGCACTGGAACAGCGCCGGGGGCAGCCGGCAAAGTTGATCGACTTTGCGCTAAAGCCGCCACTCGGCTTGCCGAAATTACCGGTGCCCAAAGACAACCCGCTCACGCCTGCCAAGATCGCGTTGGGTCGCAAGCTGTTCTTCGACCGGCGGCTCTCCCTGAACAATACCTTTTCCTGTGCCATCTGCCACATCCCGGAACAAGGTTTTAGTAATAACGAAATGACCACGGCGGTGGGTATTGAAGGGCGTAGTGTGCGGCGTAATAGTCCGTCTTTGTATAACGTCGGCTATGCGCAATTGCTGTTTCACGACGGCCGCGAAAACAGTCTGGAGCAACAAGCCTGGGGGCCGTTGTTGGCGCACAACGAGATGGCGAATCCGTCGATTGGTTATGTGGTGGATAAACTGAAAGCCAGCGCCGATTATCGCGGGCTGTTTGAAAAAGCCTTTAACAAAGGGCCGACCATGGAAACCATCGGTCAGGCCTTGGCTAGTTATCAGCGCACGTTAAATGCCGCCGATTCGCCATTCGACCGCTGGTATTTTGGGAAACAAAAAGCGGCGATTAGCGAGGCGGCGCAAAGGGGGTTTGCTTTGTTTACCGGTAAAGCCGCTTGCAGCAGTTGTCACGTGATTGGCGACAAGTCTGCCTTGTTTACCGATCAAAAACGCCATAACACCGGTATTGGCTATGCCGAATCCATGCAAAAGTCGCCGGAAAATCAACGGGTGCAAGTGGCGCCGGGCGTGTTTGTGGATGTGAATAGCGAGTATCTGAAAGGTGTAAATACCGAGAAGCCCGGCGATTTGGGCTATTACGAGATCAGCCAAAATCCCGCCGACCGCTGGGCTTACAAAACCCCATCGCTGCGTAACGTCGCGCTCAGCGCGCCTTATATGCATAACGGTTCCTTGCCTAGTCTGGCGGAGGTGGTGAAGTTTTATAATCAAGGCGGCGTAGCCAACGAAAATTTGTCGCCCTTGCTCAAGCCGCTGGGCTTGTCTGATCGGGAAATCGCCGATCTTGTAGCGTTTCTGGAAGCGCTGAGCGGCGGCAATATAAGTACTTTAGTGTCGGACGCCTTTGCCGCGCCGGTTGGCGATAGTGGCGTGACGGCGCGGCCGATGCCGGCCCCTGGCAAGGGACGGTAGCTCGGGGATTGGCCGGCTTTTTTTGTCACAAAACGGTAATATAGCGCTGCTAAATTAGCCTAATCCTTGGACCCTTTAGACTAAACATGCTTATGTCGAACTTGAAAATCCTGGTCGTGGAAGACGAAGAAGCGATCAGGGAGATGCTGGTCATGGTGCTGGAACAGGCCAATCTGACGGTGATCGCCGTTGGTAGTGCCGAGCAGGCCAGGGAAAGTTTGGCCGATAATATGGTGGATTTAATTATCCTGGACTGGATGCTGCCGGGCATCAGCGGCGTGGAATTGGCCCGGCGCTTGAAAAACGAGCCGGGTTACAAGGAATTGCCTATTATTTTGCTCACCGCGCGCGGCGAGGAAGAAGACAAGATTCGCGGTTTGGAAATTGGTGCCGACGATTATGTGACCAAGCCTTTTTCGCCGAAAGAACTGATCGCCCGGATCAAGGCCGTGATGCGCCGCAGCGGGAAGTTGTCGGAATCCGGACAGCTCAGCGTCGGCGATCTCACTTTGGATGCCGAGCAACACAAACTGACTATTGCCGGCCGCAGTCTGGAAGTCAGTCCTACCGAGTTTAGATTGATGCAGTTTTTTATGACCAATCCCGACAAGGTCTACAGTCGAACCCATTTGCTGGATCAGGTCTGGGGGCGTAGCGTGTACATAGAGGAGCGTACCGTGGATGTGCATATTCGCCGCTTGCGCAAAATTCTGGCCGAATATGGCCGCGAGGAACTGATCCAGACCGTGCGCGGTTTTGGTTACCGTTTTTCGATGGCAAACTGATTATTCATGCAGCGTTGGCAGCGGGAAATAAATATTGCTATTGCTTTACTGATACCGGCTTTACTGCTGAGTTTTTTTGTCGGGCACCTCAGCTATTTCTTATGGGCAATCACCCTTTTTCTCTATATTAAGCAATCGATCAACGTGAGCCGCCTGGAGCGTTGGTTAAGCCAGGGCGGCCGCGGAGAGCGCCCCGATTTTAAAGGGATCTGGGGCGACATCTACTACCACTTTTATAAAATTCGCAAAAGCCAAAAACGCCAGAAGAAGAAGTTGGGCAAAATGCTGGATGGGTTTCGCAAATCGACCAGCGCCTTGCCTGATGCCATTGTGGTGCTAGGCAGCTATGGCGAAATCGAGTGGAGCAACAAAGTGGCCTATGACTATCTGGGCCTGAAGCGTTCCGATAACGGGCAGCGGATTCCTAACTTGGTGCGGCACCCGCTGTTTATTCAGTACCTGAAGGATCAGGATTACCACAACAAGGTTTGTATTCCCTCGCCTATCAACGAAAACATGATTTTGCAAATCGGTATCTTCCCTTACGGTGCCGGCTTACGTTTGTTGATGGCGCAGGATGTCACCCATCTAAAGAACATCGAACGGATGCGTACCGACTTTGTGGCCAATGTCTCGCACGAATTACGCACGCCGATTACCGTGTTGCGTGGTTATCTGGAGACCTTGCAGGAACTTGACGACGGTAGCAGTCCTTACACCCGCTCATTCCAAAACATGGCGGCACAGACCGAGCGCATGCAAGCCTTGATCGATGATTTACTGCTGCTGGCGCGCCTGGAGAGCAAAACCAAGAAATTCGAATGCGTGAATATTCCTGATCTGCTCGTGCAGGTTTGCCAGGAAAGCGATTTGTTGGAAAAGGATGAGCGCCGGGTCGAGCTGGTGTTGGATAGCCGAGCCAATGTGCGTGGCGATATGGAGGAGTTGCGTAGCGCTTTCAGCAATCTGTTGGTCAATGCCATGAAATATTCGCAGCCTAGCTCACCGGTTAAAGTGAGTTGGCGGGGCAAGCCCGACGGCAGCGTTTATTTTGAAGTGGAAGATTTTGGCGACGGGATCTCCAGTGTGGATATTCCCCGAATTACCGAACGCTTCTACCGCGCGGAAGTGAAACGCAATCAAAAAATCCCAGGCACCGGTTTGGGATTGGCCATCGTCAAGCATGTGTTGGTCAGGCACGATGCCAAGCTGGACATTGAAAGCCAACTGGGCAGAGGCAGTAAATTCCGCTGCGTGTTTCCGCGGCAGCGCCTGTGTTGAGGCTTGGCTGAATCGCGGTTAAAACGCGGTCGGCGGATTGGCGAAACGGTAAGTTTGTGAGGCGGCTTTTTTGGCGGCATTCATAGCGGCTTGTTTCAGCGCTTCGGTATTGTCGGCATGGTCAGGGCAGATGGCGATACCGATACGGCAATTGAGTTGGGCTGTGTCGTGTTCCAGCGTAAACGGTTCGGCGAGTTTTTCGATAATTAATTGCGCGACGCGCTCAGTGCTGTCGGTTTTTTCCAGCTCGGCAAGGATGACCGCAAATTCCGCACCATCCATTCGCGCCACCAAATCGGTTTCCCGCACATTCGCTAGTACGCGCTGCGCGGCTTCCTGCAAAATGCTGTCGCCTTGCGCATAACCAAAGCGTTCGTTAATGTCTTTGAAGTGCTCGATGTCCACCACCAGCAATGCCAAAAACCAGCCGCCGCGCTGCGCTTTTTTAATGTCTTGCTCCAGTCTGTCGTAAAACAGGCGGCGATTGCCAACACCCGTGAGCGGATCTAAATTAACCTGTTTCCACAGTTGTTCTTCACCGAGCTTACGCTGGGTGATGTCGAAAAACAGGCCAATACGCTTTAGCGGTAGTCCGTTGCGGTCGAAAATGGTGTTGATGTTGAGCTGCTCGACATAAAGTTCGCCGTTTTTACGTCGATTCCAGATTTCGCCCTGCCATTTCCCTTTGCTATTGATGATTTGCCACATGGATTGGAAAAAGCTATCGTCATGCCGGCCGGAGCCCAGAATCCGGGCGTTCTTGCCGATTATTTCTTCGGCGGAGTAACCGGTAATGCGACTGAATGCCGGGTTAATCGAGACGATGGTGGCATCCGCTTCGGTGATCATCATCGCTTCGCTGCAATTTTGGTAAAACAACATACCTAGTTGCCGATCTTCTTCAGCCAATTTGTGTGCCGTGATGTCTTGCAGAATACCGGTCATGCGCGGGCTATTGCCGATTTGGTGGCAACCGGAGCCGCGAATCCAGCGGATTGCGCCGTCGATGCGGCGAATTCGGCATTCGAAATTCCAATTGCTGTGTTGGGTGCAGGCAGTTTGGAAACCGGCATTGACCATATCCCGATGTTCCGGTGTGACATGGCCGAGAAATGTATGATAGGTCCAATGCGGCAGCAGTTGGCTGTAGCCGAAAATTTGATCGTGTATGGCCGTGCGTTGTACCGAATAATCTTGCAAATCCAGATCCCAGGCGCCGGTATCGATGGTTTCCAATGCAAAACTCAAGCGGGCTTCACTTTGTTGCAAGGCCTGGTTGATTTGTTGTTGATGGAATAAAGTCAGGGCCAACGGTATGCCCACGCTAGCCAGGATGAACAGGTAAAACCAGATGTTTAGCAGGCCGCTTTGCAGGTGTGTGGTGGCGAATGCGCCCAACTGATGTTGCAATCCCCACAGGGATTGAATGGCGGTCATGGTCACCAAAAGCAGCACGCCGTGACGGCCGAATCTGACAGCCGCCCAAACCACAAACAGGAAGGCCCAATAAGTTTCGCCGTAAGCGTTCAGCAGGTTGGGAAACCAGCTTAAAAACACCGCCTGGCCGCTCAAAAAACTCGTTGCTATGAAGGCCAGCGTTTCCAGTAAGCGTTTGGGGGCGAACCAGTCTTTCGGCCAGTGTCGCCAGATCAGAATTAAAGGCGTGACCAAGGCGATTCCCAATACATCGGCCATCCACCAGTGCCGCATACTGGGCAGCAGGGCTTCGGCAGGCAGATACTTGCTTAAAAACAAGGTCATGGGGCCGATCAGTGCGCTGAAACAGGCGGCGATGATGCCTGTCAAAGTCAGCCAGGCAAAATCCCGCGGGTGCCGTAGCGATAGCGAAAAGCCTGGGTTGCCGAGCAGTAGCCAGGCGCCAAGCCAGGATTCCAGGATATTGCCGGTAGCGATGCAGGCGGAGATTAACCAGGAGTCGCCGACCAGCATGCCGGCCAGAAACGCGCCGATGAATACGCCCGGCCAATAGCGCTTGCCGCCCAACAGAAAAGTGGCCATTCCCAGGCCGGCTGGAAACCAAACCAGCGTGACATTGCCGTTGTCGGAAAAAAAAGCCAATACCAGTTTGGCCAGCATGGCGTAGAGCAGGGCTATAGCGACTATTTTCAGTCCAACGATGTGGCGCGGAGTAAAGCCCATGAGGTTTTGGAATGTGTGCTTGTAAGTTGAAAAGTGTATATCAGTCGTCTGTATTCTCCAGTTTTTCACGCGGGTTTTAATGCGAATCGGTCGAGAAAAATCGCAGACAAACAAGCGGATAACTCTATAATTGCCCGCATTTTTGAGCTTGACCGAGGAGTGGGGATGATTTCCGAAACGGTTGTTGAGTTATCGCGGGCGCAGTTTGCGCTGCATGCGGTGCAATATTTTCTATTCGTACCTTTGACGCTGGGTTTATCGCTCTTGTTGGCGGCTATGGAATCCTGGTTTGTACTCAGCGGGCAGGGCGTTTATCAACGTATCACCCAGTTCTGGGGCAAGTTGTTCGCGATTGGTTTTGGCTTGAATATGGCTTCTTCTTTGGTGATGGCGAGTCAATTCGGCACTCATTGGGCGTATTTTGCGCATTATGTCGGCGATGTGTTTGCCTTGCCTTTATTGTTGGGGTTTGCCGGTTTGTTTATAGCTGCCAACGGCCTGGGCTGGTTTTTATTTGGCTGGCAGCGCCTGGGTAAAGGCACACATCTGGCGGTGACTTGGCTAATCGCGATTGGCTGTCACTTGAGTTTTTTCGGCTTTCTGATCGCCAGCGGCTGGATGCAAAATCCCGTGGGTGCGGAATTGAACACCCAAACGCTGCGCCTGGAGTTGCTCGATGTATCGTTGGTGTTGAGCAATCCGCTGGCTTGGGCGAAATTTGTGCATAGTTTGCTGGCCGGTTATGTGGTGGCGGCTGGTTTTGTGTTGGCTATCAGTGCTTACTATTTACTGAAGCAGCGCGAAACCGAATTGGCGCAATGTTCTTACCGCATGGCGGCCGCTTTGGGTTTGGCGAGTGTGATCGCTACGATGGCGATAGGCGATGCCAGTGTTTATGGCGCCGGCGCGATGCAGCATAACAAGTTGGCGGCCATTAACGGTCTGCCCAATGATGCGACTTTGGCACAAAATCGCCAGCGCATAGGCAATGGCATAAAAGCTTACGCGCTGCTGCAAGAATTGCGCGACGACAAAAAAGAGTCGGAACTGTTGGCGGCGTTTGCCGCCGCCAAAGTGGATTTGGGTTATGGCTTATTGCTGAAGCGTTGGCGGGAGAGCGTGACCGATGCCAGTCCGGCGCAGATAGAACAAGCCGTCAGCGCGAGCGTGCCGGCTGGCGGACGTTTGTATTGGGGATATAAATTGATGATTGCCGCCGGCGCCTTGCTGGCGCTGCTGTTTGTAGCGGCAAACGCGGTCAATATCGTCGGTTGGCGGCATGCCTGGTTGTTCAAGGCCAGTGTTTATGCCTTGCCGTTGCCGTGGTTGGCGAGTGCCAGCGGCTGGTTTATCTCGGAGTTCGGCCGGCAGCCTTGGCTGGTGGCCGATATGCTGCCCATCTGGCACGGGGTATCCACATTGGCTGTCGCCGATCTGGCAGTCAGTCTGGCGGCTTACGGTTTGACCTATGCCGGCCTGCTGGCGTTGGCAGTCATGTTAACTTTAAAGTTTATCGGGCAGGGCAGCGCCACCGCGTTGCCGATTAACCAGGAGCCGAGTTATGTTGCTTGATTATGAAATGCTGCGCTTGATCTGTTGGGGCGTGTTGGGCTTGTTCGTGATCGGTTTTGTGCTGAGCAGCGGTATCGAGATCGGCGTCAGCCTGTTGTTACCCTTTTTGCATATTTCCGAAGCGCAGCGCGCCGAGCTGGTCGACAGGTTGGCACCAACCAGCGCCGGGAATCAAGTCTGGCTATTGGTAACTATCGGAGTCTTGTTTGTCGGTTGGCCGACAGTGTATGCGGCGACGTTTGCCAGCTTTCAACCTTTGCTATTGTTGATGGTGTTATCGCTATTCGTGCGGCCTTTGGGCTGGTATTTCAGAGCTAGCGTGACGCGCGAGGATAGTCTGAAAAAATGGGATAAAGCCTTGTTTATCAGTGGCTTGTTGCCGGCGGCGCTGTTGGGGGTGATGGCCGGCAATCTGTTGAAAGGCGTGCCGTTTCATTTAGCCAGTGATATGCACATTGCTTTTCTGGGCAGTTTTTCCGGGCTGTTCAGTCCGTTTGCGTCCTTGATTGGCGCTACCTGCGTAGCCTTATTGGCAGTGCATGGCGCGATTTACCTGCAAACGCATAGCCAAGACGAGCTGTACCAGCGGAGCAAGGCGCTGGTCATGTCCAGCGGTCTGGCGTTTTTGGTGTTGTTTGCGTTGGCCGGCGGTTGGATTACTCATTTGGAGGGTTATCACGTCAGCACCGAGATTATGCCGAATGGGGTTTCCAACCCATTGACCAAATTTGTGAAACGCGGCGACGGTTTGTGGCTGGACAATTACGAGCACGAACCGGCCTTATGGGCCTTGCCTGCTTTGGCCTTTGTCTGCGGGATAGCCGCGTTGGTGTTGTCCCGTCTGGATAGAGCGTATTGGGCGTTGCTGGCTAGTGCCGTGATGGTGGTGATGGTGATTTTAACCATGGGAGTATCCTTGTTTCCGTTCTTGGCGCCGTCCAATATCTCTTTAAATAGTTCTTTGACTATTTGGGATGCCAGCGCCAGTCTGACGACCTTGAGCGCGCTGCTGTGCCTGACGGGAGTAATGCTGCCGCTGATGGCGATTGCCACGCGCGGCCTTTATAAAATATTACCTTGAGTGCGGCTAGGGGTGTTTCGGAGGCAATGCATGCATCGAGACTTCCTTAACCGGCGTAACTCTGCTAAAACCTAGTTTCCTAACAACTATAATTAATAAAGGTAGGCGCATCATGAAGAAAATCCTTAACCACACCCTGATCGGCATTCTGGCGTTTATACCGGTTATGGTGATTGTACAAATCGTGTTGTTCGTGAAAGACCGACTTACCGATTTGTTTCAATTCGTTTACGGTTATTCCGATAATTATCTGGTGACATTTCTGTTGTTTGCCGCCAGTTTCGCGACCATTACCTATGTGGGGAGTCGGGTCAGCCTGGGCCGGTTTTCCATCATCGCGATGTTCGAACACCTGATCGAGCGCATCCCGCTGTTAAGTACGATTTACCGGGTGACCAAGAAACTGGTGAACATGATTGCCGGCCATCAATTGCAAGAGCCGCGCGAAGTGGTGTACATCGAATATCCAAAGGAGGGCATTTGGGTACCTGCCTACGTAACCAACAAGACCGACGACCGTTATGTGTTGTTTGTGCCGACTTCGCCTAATCCTACTTCAGGGTTTGCGGTGATTGTTCACGAATCGAAAGTGGTTAAATCGGACATGAGCATCGAGCAAGTGACCAGCTTTATCATCAGCGTCGGCGCCGATTTCGAAAAAGTCTCGGAAATCGCCAAATTGCCTAAGTAAATTCGCCCGTCTGTTGCAGCGATGACCTTTTCGCTGCAACAAAATCCCTTTTCGGCTTGATGCCGTATCAGCTAACCGGACTGCCATGCACGATCCAAGCTATTTACTCGCCGAAGCGCTCGGCAATCGACTAAACACCCTGAGTCTACGTCTGGCTTTGGCGGAATCCTGCACCGGAGGCGGTATTGCCAAGGCAATTACCGATGTGCCGGGCAGTTCCGGATGGTTTGATCGGGGTTTTGTCACCTACAGCAACGATGCCAAGATCGATATGCTGGGTGTCAAACCGGAGACTTTGGCGAGAGTGGGGGCGGTTAGCGAGGAGACTGCTTTGGAAATGGTGGCGGGCACTTTGACCAATAGCCTGGCCGATCTGGCTTTGGCCGTCACCGGTATTGCCGGGCCGGACGGCGGCACGCCGGTAAAGCCGGTCGGAACCGTATTTATCGCCTGGCAAATGCGCGGCGCTAAAGGCGCTTGTTTGCAGAAACAATTCAGCGGCGACCGGCAGTCGATACGCCAGCAGGCAACGCTGTTTTGCTTGCAGCAACTTTTACACATGCTGGAAAACGCCTAATCCCGGCGATTTTTATTTCTTCGACAGCGTCTGATCCAGGTATTTTCAAGAGCTGTTCTGTAAATAGCCTGGGTTCAATCCGGAGTCGGAATAAGGCTTGATCGGCCAAAAAGCTTTTAACTCCGGCTCACAAGTTACGTTAAAATGTCGCTTCTTTTGCTTGCGGATGTTGTCGCCATGTTGAAAAAATTCCTGCTTTCCACGGCTGTTTCCTTAGCGCTAACTGCTTGCGCTACTAGCCCTACCGGCCGTTCCCAGTTTATCTACATGTCCGATAATCAGGTCGATCAAATGGGTTTGCAATCCTTCAGTGACATGAAAAGCAAAAACCCTATTACGCAAAACCCACGCTACAGTCAATTTGCTAGCTGTGTGGCGCAAGCCATTACCCAACAAACCGGCGGGCAATGGGAAGTGGTGGTGTTTGAAGATGAAACCCTGAATGCGTTTGCATTGCCTGGCAACAAAATTGGTGTACATACCGGTCTGATCAATCTGGTCGACAATCAAGATCAACTGGCGGCTGTCATAGGTCACGAGGTAGGCCACGTCCTGGCGCGCCACAGTAATGAGCGTTTGTCGCAGGAAACCGCGGTCAGCACCGGATTATCGATGGTGCAAGCCGTGTCGCAGCCGCAAACCGCATTGGGGCAAACTGCGCTGGGCTTATTAGGCGTTGGTGCCCAATACGGTGTCATTCTGCCGTTCAGCCGGGTGCATGAAACCGAAGCCGATACCATCGGTTTGGATTTAATGGCCAAAGCGGGATTTGATCCGCGGCAGAGCGTGAATTTGTGGTTGAAAATGGATAAGGCTGCGCAGGGCGGCCAACCTA
This sequence comes from Methylomonas sp. PHL2-19, assembly GCF_059331595.1. NCBI lineage: Bacteria > Pseudomonadati > Pseudomonadota > Gammaproteobacteria > Methylococcales > Methylococcaceae > Methylomonas > Methylomonas sp. PHL2-19. Next base: position 18,814 of record NZ_CP196839.1, on the reverse strand, counting down.
TCGAATTTATGTCCACCCATCCATCGCACGGTAGCCGCATCGAGAACTTGAATCAGCACATGAATCAAGCTTTGCAGATACAGCAACAAGCTCGAAACAACGGCAGACAACCGCGTTGCAGTAAATAATGAATCCGCATTTATCCCAGTTACATCCTTACCCGTTTGAAAAGCTTGCCACGCTGAAACAAGGCATTACGCCGCCAGCCGATAAAGCGCATATCGCCTTGTCGATTGGCGAACCCAAACATGCCACCCCGCACTTCATTCAGGAAGCTTTGCTACGGCATTTGCATGGCTTGACCCAATACCCCACTACCAAAGGCTTGCCGGAACTGCGTCAGGCGATAGCCGACTGGACTTGTCGCCGTTTTGGTATTCCTGTGGGCGGTGTGGATGCCGAGACTCAGGTACTGCCGGTCAACGGTACCCGCGAGGCCTTGTTCTCCTTGGTGCAGGCCATAGTCGATCCGGCCGACAAGCCGGTGGTGATCATGCCCAACCCGTTTTATCAGATCTACGAAGGCGCGGCTTTGTTGGCTGGCGCCGAGCCGTATTATCTGAATACCGTCGAAGCCGACGGCTACTTGCCGGATTTTGACAGCGTGCCGGAGGCCATCTGGCAACGGTGCCAGTTGATGTTTATTTGCTCGCCGGGCAACCCCACCGGTACGGTGTTGACTCAAGCCGAGCATCTGAAATTATTGGCTTTGGCCGAAAAATACGATTTTGTGATTGCCTCGGACGAATGCTACACCGAACTGTACGACGACGAGGCCAATCCGCCGCAAGGCTTGCTGCAAAGCGCTTATCAGGCCGGCATTACCGATTTCAAACGCTGCGTGATTTTTCAAAGCCTGTCCAAGCGCTCCAATGCGCCCGGCTTGCGCTCCGGTTTTGTGGCCGGCGACGCCGAGGTGCTGAAACAATATTTCAAATACCGCACCTACCACGGCTGCCCGATGCCGGTGCCGACCCAGCACGCCAGCATCGCCGCCTGGAACGAGGAGGAACACGTCAAGCTTAACCGCCAGTTGTACCGCGACAAGTTCAGCGCGTTTATCGAAATTTTGCAGGATGTTTGCGAGATCAGCCGGCCACCAGCCAGCTTTTACATCTGGCTGAAGACGCCAATCTCCGATACCGAATTTGCGCAAAAGCTGTTTGCCCAGCAAAACATTACGGTGTTGCCTGGTAGTTACCTTTCTCGCGAGAGCGGCGGCATCAATCCCGGCGCCAATCATGTGCGGATAGCCTTGGTCGCGCCTATTGAAGAGTGTGTAGAAGCCGCGCAACGGATTAAAGCATTTCTCAATGAAAACAAGCCGTAGGAATTTCCCCTCTTTGAAAAAGAGGGGCTAGGGGAGATTTTTAGATAAATCCCCCTCGATCCCCCCTTTTACAAAGGGGGAAGAAACCCAGACCCTTTTTTAAAACCATTCCAAGAAGTGAAACCATGTCAAACCTGGAAACCATCATCAACGACGCCTTTGAAAACCGCGCCGAAATCAGCCCGTCCACCGTCTCAACCGAAGTGCGTAACGCGGTTGCCGAAGCCTTGAATATGCTTGATAAAGGCGAAGCCCGCGTTGCCGAGAAAAAAGACGGCGATTGGGTCACCAACCAATGGCTGAAAAAAGCCGTGTTGCTGTCGTTCCGCATCAACGAAAACAAAGTCATCGAAAGTGGTGACGTGCGTTATTACGACAAAGTGCCGACCAAATTCGGTCAATACAGCGAAGCCGATTTTGCTCAAGCCGGCGTCCGCGTGGTGCCGAATGCAGTAGCCCGTTACGGTTCCTACATTGCGCCGGGCGCGATCCTGATGCCGTCTTACGTCAACATCGGCGCTTACGTCGATAGCGGCACCATGGTCGACACCTGGGTGACCGTGGGTTCTTGCGCGCAAATCGGTAAAAACGTGCATCTGTCCGGCGGCGTCGGTATCGGCGGCGTACTGGAACCGTTGCAAGCCAACCCCACCATCATCGGCGACAACTGCTTTATCGGTGCTCGTTCCGAGATCGTCGAAGGCGTGATCGTCGAAGACAATTGCGTGGTATCGATGGGCGTCTACATCGGCCAAAGCACCAAGATCTTCAACCGCATGACCGGCGAAGTGACTTATGGCCGTATCCCGGCCGGATCGGTAGTCGTCTCCGGCAACCTGCCTTCCAAAGACGGCAGCCACAGCTTGTATTGCGCGGTGATCATTAAGCAGGTGGACGAGAAAACTCGCAGCAAAACCGGGATTAATGAGTTGTTGCGGGATTAATCGCTCGCTTTCTGATGCATGGCGCTGGTTTGGCGCCATGCGTTACAATGTTGGCACGGCTTTTTCCTTGAGGGCGTAGGGCATGAACGCAATTCCATTCGATACCTTAAAATTTGCGCTGCGTTTAAAGGCGGCGGGTTTTACCGAGGCGCAAGCCGAAGTAATCACCGAAATGCAAAAGGAAGTCGTCGACAACACGCTGGAACAAGCCAGGCACGATTTTCATCTCGACGATGTCTCCACCAAACGCGATTTAAAGGACTTGGAAGTCGTATTGCGTACCGAAATCAAAGCGTTGGAATCCGAGTTAAGCCACAAAATCGAATTACTCCGAGCCGACACTCGACGCGATCAAGCGGAAACCAAAGCCGATTTAACTCGCTGGATTGTCGCCGCCGGGTTCTTGCAAACTACAGTCATTGTGGCGGTGTTGCTGAAAATAGCGCATTTGGTTTGATTCTTCACGGAGACAGTTGTTAACCGGCCAAGATTTTTTCCTTGTTACTCCAGTCCCGGCATAGTGGTTCTGGTTGGCCTGTATACTCCAAGCTGCTTAACAAAACGCCATGAGGGAGTGCGATGTCCAAAGCAAACAAAGTGAGGTTTTGGAGCTTATATGCTGTGTGCCTGCTGAGCTCGGGCGTCAGAGCCATCGAAAACTGCCCCATAGAACGTGCCCGTTATGAATTGATGGGGGACGAAAAGTTCTCCGCCGGTTTTGACATTAAGCCTACGCGAGTTAATCCGGCCGGAGAGCTTGTGATATTTGTGTCGTCGTTAGCCAGTCAATACACCTACTGGTTCAGATTGAATTCGGGAAACGGTTACTCAATACTGTCCATGACGCCTTTGGAGCAGCCCAAGCCCGGTTCGGAGTCTATACTGCTCCGTGACGCGTCAACGACGCAGCACGAGTTGACCGAGTTTCAACCGATATTCTTGATCGACGAAAATCTGGTGTTTTTTCCTCCAGAGTCCGCTCGGCCGGGTTTGGCTGCACCAATGTACCTGTTTCCAGCAGCTCTCGCTCCAAGTCTTTGGTACCACAGTGGATCGCTCGGCAATCCCGAAAATACCCGCGAATCGATGCTCCGTGCTTTGTTTAAATATAAGGATTGTCGGCAAAGTTAAATTTTATTCGCCCTGATGGTAAACACCATTACCAACTCCTCATCCTGTTGTAAGGTCAACGGCGTCGGCAGGCCGTCCGGGCCTGGTTGCTTGCCGATAATCGGCTCGATGCAGACATACTCGGCTTTTTTGTCGCTCCAAATGCCAAAAGCCAACGAAAGTCCTGCCGACAATGGCGAGATGTCGCAAGCCATTGTGACCGCGTAATCTGCTGTGCTTAACTTGATCGGTGCCGCTGGCGAGTTGGCGTGATGTACTCTCAAGCTATCGTGCGGGAGAGCCGAGACCTCAATATGCGTGTCCGCAATATCGATAAAACTGTTGGGCGAAATCGAAAAATAGGGGTGAAAGCCGGGGCGTACCAAGGCGGTTTCCGACAGCGCGCGAATGCGGGTGCTGACTGTCAGGGTTTTGCTGTTTGCTTCCGTCTGCTCCTGCCAATCGGTAATTACCTCGACGCTGCCCCAGTTAGTTTCGTCAGGCGCCGTGAGGTTTTTTTGGTGCGGCAGATCGCTGTCACAAGGGGTTATGCGGTATTCGCCGTGTTTAAGCGCGAAAGGCGGCGACAATTCCTCAAAATTAGGTATGCACAGATACACACCGCCGCGCGAACCGCCGTCGGCTTTATCGTGTAAAGGTTGGATAATATGAATGTCGTCTAACTGCCAATTGACTAGGGTGCCTGTGTCGGTGAATTTCATGAGGGAAAATGTATCCTGTGCTGGAATGGTTTTACGGTATTGGGTATGGCGATAATTGAGTGAGTTTTTAGGGCGCGCGATGTGGCATAAGTTGCCAGTCTGCGGTCATGGGTCTCAAAAATAAGTGCCTTGAGGGCTATTGTAAACAACGGGGCAGGGAATATGGGGATTTCAGGTTGGCTTGATGATGTTTCTGTAACCGGGCGCTGCTGATAGACTCAGGATTGTCGAATTTTCGACTGTAATAAAATTAAGCGGTAACCTTGTTTTATCCAGGTCGAGACGATGCAAACAACCGATATTTTTTCCTTGAAAAGTCACGCCGGCGAATATCAAGATTGGCCATTGCAGACCCAATTGCTGATAAATGGTTTGCCGAGCTCGTCTTATGTGCCCGGCTATCGGCTTTTGCATCAATTTCAAACTCCCGCGCATGAATACCTGTTAATTTGCGATTGGGATTGCCCCTTTGAAGAAGCCACAGAGATAATCTTGCTGGATAGCCAGTTCAACGTGCTGGCGGTGCGTTCGTTTGGCGTGCCCTACGGCTCTTTCTGGCTGGACGAGGTGTGGGTGTTGGACGATGCCAACCTCAAGCTTAGGTTTTTTCGAGATGAGGATTGGCAAGTGACTATCACGCCGCAAAACGTCCCTTGCCTGCATTTTTCAAGCAGAAGTTGGCTACCGGTGTTTCGATCGCGGATACAGTTAAAACGGCTTTAAGCGGATAGATCGACCGGACGCGGTCTGCCGCTCGGGTTTGTGCGGCTATGCAGCCCTAGGTAGGAATTTTCCGAACCAACCGATGTAATTGCAAATGTAGCTGGTAAGCTTGTCCTGAGAATCGAAACGGGAGTATGCCCGGCGGAAAATAGCCGGTCAGGGAAAGTAGACGGCGCGCGAGGGAGTTTTAACGCATGGCAAGGATGAGCGGCTATGCGTTACAATGCGGGCATAAGTTCCAAGGAGGCAACACAGCATGAATGCGAACCCTTTCGATACGCTGCCTACGCGCAGTTGATTTAATTGCCGCCAGTTGCCGGCCCCGTTTTTCTCTTCAATCCTAACCTGCGAGCACATCATGCCAGAAAATATTTCCAATAATGCCCTAATCCTCGCCCTGTTATCTCTGAACGGCGAGATCGCTATTCAAAAAGACTACCTGGAATCCGATGAAATTCCGGAAGACGAGGTAGCCGATGAGGAAGAAGTGCTGGACGATTTGGAGCAGGCTTTCATGGAGTTTGTGGACGTTTACAAAGCGCGTGCCCACGCCGATAAAACCTTGCCTAGCCTGGAAGAATTGTTGGCCGGCGAAGAAGGCTAATAATCCATGTTGGTAATGTACGGCATCAAGAACTGCGATAGCGTTAAAAAGGCGCGCACTTGGCTGGAAGCGCGGCAGATTGCCTACCGCTTCCACGACTATCGAATCGATGGCCTGGATGCGGCTTTGCTGCAGCGCTTTGTCGATACGCTGGGCGTGGATGCCGTGCTTAACCAGCGCAGTACCAGCTGGCGCCAATTGGACGACGCCCAAAAAACCGATTTAACTCCCGACAAAGCCGTGCAACTCATGCTGGCTGTGCCGACCCTGATCAAGCGCCCGATTCTGGATGATGGAGAGCAACTGATCGTCGGCTTCAATCCCGATCAGTACCCTACCGAATAATGAGCGAAACCCTTTCTTTGCTAGAAGCGTTGATTCGTCGCGAATCAGTGACCCCCCACGACGCCGGTTGCCAGGATTTGCTGGCGCAGCGCTTGACCAAGCTTGGCTTTACTGACGAACGCCTGAATTTTGCCGATACCCAAAACCTCTGGTTGCGAAAAGGGCAACAGGCGCCGCTGTTTGTGTTCTTAGGGCATACCGACGTGGTGCCGACCGGGCCTTTGGCGGCGTGGGATTCCCCGCCGTTCGAACCAACCATCCGCGATGGCAAGCTTTACGGCCGTGGTGCGGCGGATATGAAAGGCGGCATTGCCGCGTTTGTCACGGCCGTCGAGCGTTTTGTGGCGGAATATCCAGAACATAAAGGCTCAATCGCCATCATGATGACTAGCGACGAGGAGGGCGTAGCCACCAACGGTGTCGTCAAAGTGGTCGAAGTGCTGGAGCAACGCGGCGAAAAAATCGATTGGTGTCTGGTCGGCGAACCGTCCAGCGATAAAAAAATCGGTGATGTGATTCGGGTCGGTCGGCGCGGCTCCTTATGCGCCAAGCTGACTGTATTGGGTATCCAAGGCCATGTGGCGTATCCGGAACTGGCGGAAAATCCGATTCACACGTTCGCGCCGGCGCTGAAAGAGTTGACCGAGGAAGTGTGGGACCACGGTAACCAATTTTTCCCGCCTACCCGTTTGCAAGTTTCCAACATCAACGGCGGTACCGGCGCGGAAAACATCATTCCCGGCCAGGTGGAAGTGCAGTTCAATCTGCGGTTTTGCACGGAGCTGGACGAAGCGACCATCAAGGCCCGTACCCAGGCAATTTTGGACAAACACGGCTTTAAATACGATCTGCAATGGCGCTTGTCCGGCAACCCATTCCTGACCTCGCAAGGCGAATTAATCGACGCCACGCATGCCGCGATTGAAAGCGTCTGTGGCTTTCAAACTTTGGACGATACCGGCGGCGGCACCTCCGACGGCCGTTTCATCGCCCCGACTGGCGCACAAGTAATTGAGTTGGGGCCTTTGAATGCCAGTATTCATAAAGTCAACGAGCACATTGGCCTGGACGAGCTGGAAGTTTTAAGCCGAATTTACCAACAGATTTTGGTCAATTTACTGGCGCATTAAACGGGTTCTTAAAATATAGGCACTCCTGCTTCTGCGGGAGCTCAACTGCCTAAACAGGGTTCTCACCGGGCCCGTGTAAACAATTGTCTTCTCCCAGTCGTCACCCCTCGGCCTCTAATACTCTGCCCAAACCGCTGGCAAGTTAGAGAAAAGCCAGCCCATGATTGAGCTATGCCGAAGCGCTCAAGGGATTATCTTCAAGCAGTGATTACCGAAGGTTTGATCCGGAAATTTCGCCGGATACTAATCGCAACGACCACGCTATACTTTTAAGCCTAGATTGTGGCGCAAGCTTGGCCGACGGTCTGAAACGGAATATTCCGATATCAACAGGGGAAAGCATGACTACTAGCCCTGCTCCACAAAAGTTATTGGCGCGCTACCGGCATTACTATCCGGCTCTCCTGATTTTGCTGATTTCGCTGTCTGCCTTGTTTGTGGCTTGGCAAGATCTGAATTGGCGTTATCAGCAGCGTTTACAGGAATATTTCGATTTTGAAACCCAACGCCTTACCAGCGACATCAGCAAACGTATGGCTTTACATGGCCAAACACTACGTAGCGCCGCCGGCTTGTTTGCCGCAAGCTATGAGGTTACCCGCGAGGACTGGCGTGCTTTTGTTGAAATGCTGGAGTTGGATCGCAGCCATCCGGGGGTGCAAGGCGTGGGCTATACGGTCTGGATTCCCGCCGGACAGCTTGAACAGCATATTGCCGATATTCGCCGCCAGGGCTTTCCTGACTATGTAGTTAATCCGTTAGAACCGCGCAGCGAATATTCCAGCATTATCTACTTGGAGCCGTTCGGCGGCCGCAATCTCCGCGCCTTTGGCTACGATATGTACTCTGAACCGATTCGGCGCAAAGCGATGGAGCGCGCGCGGGACAACGGCGAGTTGGCCTATACCGGTAAGTTGGTTCTAATCCAGGAAACCAAGGCCGATTTACAAGCCGGGATGTTGGCGTATTTTCCGGTGTATCGCAACGGCAGCATCCCACAAACCTTAGAGCAGCGCCGTTCTGCGCTGCTGGGCTGGGTATACATTCCTTATCGCATGAATGACTTGCTGAAAGCTATCCTGGGACAGGATTTATTGGCCTTGCGCCTGGAAATTTTCGATCAGGACGATCTCAGTGCCGAGGGCCTGCTTTTCGATAGTCAGGCCAGCTTGGTGCCGGCAGCGTTTAAAACCGATGCCGGTGCCATGACTCGCATACAGCGCCTGGATTTGGGCGGGCATTTTTGGACCTTGCGTTACAGTGCCATGCCAGCCTTCAGCAAGACCGCCAGATTCGAGCCGCCCTGGGTTGAAGTATTGGCGTTGGTGCTGATCAGCTTTTTGCTGTTTTTTATTACCTGGGCCTATATCAATGCACGCCGAAACGCGGAGATTGCGCTGCAATTGACCGAGTCGTTACGGCAAAGCGAAAGCCGGTTCCGCAGCTTGTTCGAAAACTCGCCGGTGGCCTATCTGGCAATGGATAGACAAGGTAATTTGTTGGATGTCAATCCGCAATTGTGTGCGCTGCTGGACTACGACATTGATGAACTGATAGGCCGCAAACTGTTTGAGTTCATTTCGCCGGAAACCGGACAGGATTTTCGGCTAAAACTGCACCTGCTGAATCACTACGGTTTGCTGGAATGCGAATTGTCGCTGCTGACAAAATTGGGTCATATGTTGACCGTGATTCTGGACGGCCGCTTGCAGGGCGATAAGGCCCGACCTGCCGTTATTCATTGCATTTTGACCAATATTACTGAGCGCAAGCGCGCCGAAGATAAATTGCAATTGGCGGCCCGGGTGTTTAGCGATGCGCATGAAGGCATCACCATCACCGATGCGGCCGGCAATATTATCGATGCCAACCCGACTTTTTGCGCGATAACCGGCTATGCCCGCGAGGAAGTGATCGGCCGCAATCATAGTATTTTGCAGTCGGGAAAACACGATGCGCAATTCTATAAAGACTTGTGGCAAACCCTGCAAACCGAGGGTTGCTGGCAAGGCGAGATATGGAATCGCAAGAAAAGCGGCGAGTTATATGTCGAATTGCTGACGATCTCGGCCATGCGCAACCGCACCGGCGAAATTCTGAATTATGTCGGTTTGTTTTCGGACATCACCCAAGCCAAACTTCAGCAGCAGGAGCTGGAGCGCTTGGCCCATCACGATCCGTTGACGCAATTGCCTAACCGCATCTTGTTCAACGATAGATTTTGTCAGGCCTTGGCGCGCTGTAAACGCGACAGTACCTTATTGGGCGTTGTGTATATGGATCTGGACGGGTTCAAACAGGTCAACGACCAGTTCGGCCACGAGGCTGGCGATACATTGCTGATCGAGGTGGCTAAGCGGATAAAAGCCAATTTGCGCGAGGACGACACGGTGTGCCGATTAGGCGGTGACGAATTTGCCTTATTGATGGGCGGTCTGGAATCCAAGCCGCAGTGTGAGCAGGCTTTGCTGCGTGTTCATCAGGCGATTTCCCAGCCCTACTATATCGGCGGGCAAACCGCGAAAATTGGCGTCAGTAGCGGTATTACCTTATGTCCCCTGGATGTGGGGACGCCGGATTGCTTACTCAGTCACGCCGATCAGGCCATGTATCTTGCCAAACAGCAGGGCCGAGGCAGCTATGAATTTTTTCAGCCCGGTTGAGTCTGCTTAGCAAGCGTTTAATTTTTCAACTCAATAAGAGGATATACCTATGCGTTGCCATCAAGTCGATTATCAGATTATCGGTCATGACATTCAAATGGTCGAAGTCGAGCTCGACCCCAAAGAAACCGTGATCGCCGAAGCGGGGGCGATGACGTATCTGGAGCAGGATATAGACTTCGAAGCCAAGATGGGCGACGGTTCCGGTGGGGTGATGGATAAGCTGTTTGGTATCGGCAAACGCATGCTAACCGGCGAGTCGGTATTTTTGACCCATTTCACCAATCACGGTGCGCAAAAACGCCGGGTGGCCTTTGCCGCGCCGTTTCCGGGCTCAATCGCGGCATTGAATATGGCTGAATTGGGTGAAGAAGTGATTTGCCAGAAATCGGCGTTTTTAGCGGCGGCTTACGGCACCCAAGTGGATATCGCTTTCAACAAACGCTTGGGTAGCGGCTTTTTCGGTGGCGAAGGTTTTATTCTGCAACGTCTGCGCGGTGACGGCATGGCCTTTATCCACGCCGGCGGCACGGTGATCCGTAAGGAATTGCGTAACGAAACCTTGCGTCTGGATACCGGCTGTCTGGTGGCGTTCAGCGGCGACATCGATTACAACATTGGCATGAGTGGCGGCTTGAAAAGCATGCTGTTCGGCGGTGAGGGCTTGTTTCTGGCGACGCTGACAGGCACCGGTTCGGTGTGGATCCAGAGCATGCCGTTTTCACGCTTGGCGGAGCGGGTGTTAAGCCAATATAAGCCAACTATCGGTCAAGATAGCCAGTAGCGGCGGTCAAGCGCTAAAGCAAGCCATGTTCGGCAAACGAAAAGGGTTGGCCGTCGCCGACGATGAAATGATCCAGTACGCGGATGTCGAACAGGCCCAAGGCCTGTTTGAGTTTGTCGGTAATTTGCCGGTCGGCTTGGCTGGGTTCGTTGATGCCGGACGGATGATTGTGAGCAAATATGACCGCCGCCGCATGATGAAATAAGGCCCTTTTTGCCACTTCGCGCGGATAGACGCTGGCACCGTCGATGGTGCCGCGAAACAGCTCTTCCCATTGAATCACCCGATGCTGGTTGTCCAGAAACAGGCAGGCGAACACTTCGAAACTGTAGCTACGCAATTGGGCGCTGAGATAAGCGCGAGTGATGTCCGGGCTGGTCAAGGCGCTGCCGCGTTGCAATATCTCGGCGAAATGGCGGCGGGCCATTTCCAGTACGGCTTGTAATTGGGCGTACTTTGCATCGCCTAAACCGTTGCTCCGGCAAAAGCGTTGTTGATCGGCACCAAGCAGCGCCTGCAAGGAGCCGTATTCGCTCAACAAATCCCGGGCCATATCCACCGCCGACTTGCCGGGCGTGCCGGTGCGCAGAAAAATCGCCAGTAGCTCGGCGTCCGTCAGCGCGGTAGCGCCACGCTGCAAGAGTTTTTCACGGGGTCGCTCGTCTGTGGGCCAATTCTTGATGCTCATCAACTCCTCCCGGCCGTTAATAATTGATTTTAAGCATAGAAGAAGCAGAAGGAGTTTGCCATGAAGCAAACTGAAAAGATTAAATGGCTAATTGCGCCGAGACTTTAGGTGCGCTGCACGCAAAGTTAGCGATGAAGGGAATGTTTGCAACGTTTTGGTATACATGGTTGCCGCAGCTTAGCGAAGGGGGCTGGCTCCTGTTGCGAAGCCTAATTTGTCCGCCAGCAAGGCCAGCAATCGTTCGGTTTCCGCCATGCCTTTCTCGTCGCGCGGATACAGCTGCAGTTCGGCAGGCAAACGGGCGTCGATGGATTGCAGCGATTCGTGCATGGTATATAAGGTTGCTTCGCTGGTGATCAGCACCGGCATAGTCTTGGCATCGGCACACTGACTTCTTCCCGATACGGTACCCCGCGGTAATCGAGCATCCAGCGCACTAACTCGCTGATATGGGATACCGGAATCGTCGATAAACCTTTCCGGTTCTTTCTCTTAGCGCCTTAATCAGATTGTCATTTGCCGCTGCCTATAATCCCGGCCTCTTCATAACGCTTAGGAGCAGTCGCAATGCAATTACTAAAACCCAGGCCGCCATTCTTAAAACCCGCCAAACTGGCATTGGCATTAGCCGGCTTGTCAGCGCTGAACGCGCCGGTATTTGCGGAAACCGTTGATGTACCGCAAATGGAGCAAGGCATTCAGATCGGCGATTTAGCGCCTGGACGCGCTATCGTGTGGAGCCGCGCGGATCGGCCGGCGCGGATGATGCTGCAATATGCTTATAACCCGCAGTTCAAGGACGCGATTAGTGTCCGTGGCCCGTATGCATTGGCAGAAACCGACTTTACCGCCCGCCAGGACTTGACTGGATTAGCGGATGGCAAAGACGTGTATGTGAAAGTCTGGTTTGAAGATTTAACCAACGCTCGCGGCAAAAGCGCAGCGGAGGTTGGCCATTTCCATACTATCGGTAAGCGCGACGATATTCGTTTTGTTTGGGGCGGCGACACCGCTGGTCAAGGCTGGGGTATCAACGAGAGCTTTGGCGGTATGAAGATTTACGAAGCGATGCGCCAAGTCCAGCCGCAGTTTTTCATTCAAAGCGGCGACAACGTGTATTCGGACGGGCCTATTCCGGAGAGCAAACTGGCCGAGAACGGCCAGATTTGGACTAATGTGGTCACGCCGGAAGTAAGCAAAGTCGCTGAAACCTTGGACGAGTTCCGTGGCCGCTACAAATACAATCTGTTAGACGAAAACGTCCGCCGCTTCAACGCCGAAGTGCCGCAAATCTGGCAGTGGGACGATCATGAAGTGGTGAATAACTGGTCAGATTCCAAAGACCTGAGCGCCGATCCGCGCTACACCGAAAAAAATGTACCGACGTTGATTGCCCACGCCACTAAAGCCTTCTTGGAGTATGCGCCGTTGCGTCCGCACGACGCCGAAGAATCCGAGCGGATTTATCGCAAAATTTCCTACGGCAAACTATTGGACGTGTTCGTACTGGATATGCGCAGCTATCGCGGCCCTAACACCGCCAATCTGCAAACTCAAGAAAATGCCGAAACCGCTTTCCTCGGTGCCGAGCAAATGGCTTGGCTGCAGGACGAGTTGAAGCACTCTAAAGCCACCTGGAAAGTCATCTCCGCCGACATGCCGATTGGTTTGAATATCGGCGACGGTAACACGGTCCAAGGTCAAGCGCGTTGGGAAGCTGTAGCAAACGGCAACGATGGGCCGGCTGCCGGGCGGGAACTGGAAATGGCTCGTCTGTTGAGTTTTATCAAGCATGAGCAAATCAACAATCTGGTTTGGCTGACTGCCGATGTCCATTATGCCGCCGCGCATTATTACGATCCCGCCAAAGCGGCATCCAAAGACTTCGCGCCGTTCTGGGAGTTCGTCGCCGGTCCGTTAAATGCCGGCTCCTTCGGGCCCAACAGCACTGATGGCACCTTCGGTCCGCAAGTGGTTTTCTCGAAAGCGCCGCCAGCCGGTCAAGCCAATCTGTCGCCTTACGCCGGCTTGCAATTTTTTGGCGAAGTGAATATCGACAAGAAAAGCCGCGCCATGACGGTGGATTTTAAGGACATCGACGGCGCCGTGGTGTTCAGTAAAACCCTAGCGGCGGAAGCCGAGCGTGAACGCGAGCACGATCATAACGACCGCGATCACGACTAAAGCCAAGTTGCCGGGACGGTAATTGCCGCCCGGCCATTTCTCTGGTTAAGCCATTTAACTTCAAGCAAAATAAGGACTCTATTCATGTTGAAACCCACGTTATTGACTATAGCCATGCTGGCTGCTATCGGTATCCAAAACAGTGCTCAGGCGCAGCCGCACAGTGAACATCACGAACACGCCAGTGCCGGCCCGCTGGTCATCGGCCATCGCGGCGCGTCCGGCTATCGTCCCGAACATACGCTGGCTGGCTATGCACTGGCGATTGAACTGGGTGCGGATTTTATCGAACCGGATCTGGTGCTGACCAAGGACGGCCAGATGATTGCCCGCCACGAACCGATGATAGGCGGCACCACCGATGTGGCCAATCATCCGGAATTTACTGATCGCAAAACCACTCGCATGGTGGATGGCGTGGCCGTGACCGATTGGTTCGCCAGCGACTTTAGCTTGAAAGAAATCAAAACGCTGCGCGCTATTCAAACCCGTGGCCGGGATAATTCATATGACGGTGAGTTTGAAATCCCGACTTTGAATGAAGTGATTGCGCTGGCCAAGCAGCAAAGCGAAAAGACCGGCCGCCGCATTGGTATCTATCCTGAAATCAAACATTCGACTTATCACGCCGAACTGCAGAATGCTAAGGGTAAGCCGCTGTTTGGCAAGCATTTCTTCGAAGACAAACTGCTGAAAAAACTGCATAAGGAATATGGCAACAGTGCTTGCGCACCGGTGTTTATCCAGTCTTTCGAAGTCAGCAATCTGCAATATTTAAGCCGCAAGACCAACATCAAATTGGTACAGCTGATCGATGCCGACGACGTCAATGCGGACGGCTCAATATCTCTGGTTGCACCTTACCAACAGCCTTATGACTTTGTGATAAAAGGCGATCAACGTACATTTGCCGATTTGCTGAGTAGCGACGGTCTGGATTTTGTTAAATCCTATGCGGATGCGATTGGTCCTTGGAAGCCGTATTTGGTAAAAACGGTTGCCGACGGTGTGGATCGTGACGGCGACGGCAATATCACTATCAACGACCGTCGGTTAGAAGGCAGCACCGGTGTCGTGGAAATGGCCCACGATAAAGGTTTGCTGGTGCACACCTGGACGTTCCGCAACGACGCCAGTGGTTACGGCTTTGCTGATCCGCAACAGGAAATGACCTATTACTATGATTTAGGTGTGGATGGCTTGTTTACCGACTTTGCCGACACCGGAGTTGCGGCCCGTAACGCCTCGGTGCACGGGGATGGCACGCAGGCTGGAGAATGTTGCGGATTGGAGTGGAGTCACCTAGGGCGTCATCGTTAGCGCTAGTCGATGATTGTCATTATGTTCTGCAAGCTCCATGGCTTGCGGAGCATCGCCTTGGTGTTAGGCGAACAAGCGCCGGAACGAGTTGTACTTTACTATTGATACGTTAGCGGCGAGCTTGTTCCAGCGGATGGTGGTAGTCATTAGTTGGCCTAGCGTGCCGTGCCCGGGCATAACCTCTTCCCCGAAAGGTTAACTACGCATGGCAAAGCGTATATGATTTGGATAGCTGGCAAGTTTGTCGGTGTCACGTGATGCCGGCTTGGAGTGGCTAAAATTCTTGATCAGCACGCAACGAATTTGGCTTTGTTTGGGTTGATTCATTGAATCCACCCAGAGAAGGCCAATGTCCAGCACCCCATCATGCTACGACTGTGGTATTTTAGCCGCCCTCTACTTCGTCGCGGTTCGGCGGCTTTCAACACAGGATTACTCGCAAAACCATGGGTGTACAGGAAAACTTCGAACAACTCCCGCTAAAAGAATTCACCGAAAAAGCTTATCTGGATTATTCCATGTATGTAATTTTGGATCGGGCTTTACCGCACATCGGTGACGGCCTAAAGCCAGTACAGCGCCGTATCGTGTACGCGATGTCCGAGTTGGGCCTAACGGCGTTGGCCAAATACAAAAAATCGGCCCGTACCGTCGGTGACGTGCTGGGTAAATACCATCCGCATGGCGATTCGGCTTGTTACGAAGCCATGGTGTTGATGGCTCAGGACTTTTCTTACCGTTATCCCTTGATTGATGGCCAGGGCAACTGGGGGTCGCCGGATGATCCAAAATCTTTTGCCGCCATGCGGTACACCGAGTCACGGCTGACCGCTTACGCGCAAACCTTGCTTAGCGAATTGGGGCAGGGCACGGTGGACTGGACCGACAATTTCGACGGCACCTTAAAAGAGCCCAGTCTCATGCCGGCCCGCTTGCCGAATGTGCTGCTGAACGGCACGATGGGTATCGCAGTGGGTATGGCAACCGATATTCCGCCGCACAATCTGCGCGAAGTCGCCAATGCTTGTCTGCAATTACTGGACGATCCGGAAACGCCACTCGAAAATTTGCTGACGCATATCAAAGGACCGGATTATCCAACGGATGCCGAGATTGTGACGGCTAGTGTCGATATTCAAAAAATGTATGCGACCGGTAACGGCTCGATAAAGATGCGCGCCAAATATGAGCTGGAAGACGGCAATATCGTTATCACGGCTTTGCCGCATCAGGTCTCCGGTGCCAAGTTGCTGGAACAGATTGCTGCGCAAATGCTGGCGAAAAAGTTGCCAATGATCGAGGATTTACGCGACGAATCCGACCACGAAAATCCCACGCGCCTATTAGTGATTCCCAAAACCAAGCGCATCGATGTCGATGCGGTAATGTCGCATTTATTCGCCACGACTGACCTGGAAAAGAATTATCGGGTCAATATGAATATGATCGGCTTGAACGGGAAGCCGCAGGTCAAAAATCTAAGGATGATTTTGTCTGAATGGATCAGCTTCAGAACCGAAACTGTGCGCCGGCGTCTGCAATATCGCTTGGATAAAGTGCTGGCACGTTTGCATATTCTGGAAGGTTTGCTGATCGCTTATCTGAATATCGACGAAGTGATCGCCATCATCCGTAAAGAAGATCACCCCAAACCGGTTTTGATGGAGCGGTTTGGTCTGAGCGATTTGCAGGCGGAAGCAATCCTTGAGCTGAAATTGCGGCACTTGGCCAAGCTCGAGGAAATGAAGATTCGGGGCGAACAGGACGAATTGGAGCAGGAACGCCAGGCTTTGGAAAAAACCTTGGGCTCTGAACGCTTGTTGAATCGACTGATCCGCAAGGAAATCGAACGCGATGCGGAAAAATACGGCGATGATCGGCGTTCACCCATCGTTGCGCGGGATGCGGCTCAGGCCCTGGATACCACTGAGCTTATCGCGAATGAACCGGTGACGATTATCTTGTCGCAAAAAGGCTGGATCAGGGCGGCCAAAGGCTATGACATAGAAGTCGAAAGTTTGAGCTATCGCGCCGGCGATGCGTATTTATCGTCAGCGAAAGGCCGGACCACGCAATCGGCGTATGTATTGGACTCCACGGGCCGAGTCTATACCATTACGACTCATGATTTGCCCTCTGCGCGAAGTCAGGGTGAGCCGCTGACCGGTCGGCTTAATCCGCCGCCAGGTAGTTTGTTTACCGATGTATTTACTGGGCAAGCCGACGATTGGCTATTGATTGCCAGTAATGCCGGTTACGGTTTTCGAGTGCAGCTAAAAGAGCTGCAAAGTAAAAATAAAGCTGGGAAGGCGTTGTTGAGCTTGCCAACTGGCGCCAAAGTTTTAACGCCGGCGCCGATTCCAACTGGTCACGACTTGCTGGCGGTTGCGACCTTGCAGGGTAGATTGTTGATATTTCCAGCGTTGGATCTGCCCGAGTTGGCGAAAGGCAAGGGTAATAAACTAATTCAGATTCCTGGCGGAGACTTGGTTTCCGGTAAGGATGCTGTGGTCGCGGTAACGGCGTTGTCGGCGAGCAGCGAATTGAAAATCGTCTCAGGCAAGCGGCATGTCACCCTGAAAGCCATGGATATTGCCCAATACACTGGCAATCGTGCGAATCGTGGCACAGCATTGCCGCGTGGTTTCCAAAAAGTGGATGGGTTGGAGTGTATTGTTGCTTAATACTTTGCCGGTGCTGGACATATTATTGGGAGTTTAAAAGCTTTTTTGGGATTTTTTGTACCAACTAGGGGCTGTTGCCATTTTGTCATAATCCCTTTGAAAATCGATTGGCGAGCCATATTGATTGAGTTTTCAATCAAACGATAACTAGCGAATGCCACGCCAACTGCTTACAGATACCCACTGGGAAAAGCTAAAAACGATTATGTTGAGTTTCAGCATTTACGACAAACCCGGTCTTCGGCAAACGGTCGAAGGGATTTTTTATCGCTTGCGTGTTGGCTGCCCTTGGCGAGACTTGCCCGTCGCTTTTGGCAAGTGGAATGCCGCGTACAAGCGCTTCAATGCCTGGTCACTGCAAGAAAAGCTGAGGGGTATCTTTCAAGCGCTAGTGATTGAGCCTGATTTGGAATGGCTATTTATTGATGGCAGCATTATTAAAGCCCATCAACACAGTAGCGGCGGCGCCCATGAAAATCCAACAGCCATCGGGAAATCGGTCGCAGGCAACACGACCAAAATCCATATGGCGGTTGATGCCGGTGGACTTCCCATCCAGTTTTCGATTACGGGGGGCGAAGTACATGACTGCAAAGAAGCGCCGGAATTTGTGGCCAAGCTCCCCCAGGCGGGCTACATGATTGCAGACAAAGGGTATGACAGCGAGCCGTTACGGATTCAAATTCGAGACCAAGGCACAGTCCCCATCATCCCAAGAAAACAAAATTCAATAGGGGCTGTTGCCATTTTGTCATAATCCCTTTGAAAATCGATTGGCGAGCCATATTGATTGAGTTTTCAATCAAACGATAACTAGCGAATGCCACGCCAACTGCTTACAGATACCCACTGGGAAAAGCTAAAAACGATTATGTTGAGTTTCAGCATTTACGACAAACCCGGTCTTCGGCAAACGGTCGAAGGGATTTTTTATCGTTTGCGTGTTGGCTGCCCTTGGCGAGACTTGCCCGTCGCTTTTGGCAAGTGGAATGCCGTGTACAAGCGCTTCAATGCCTGGTCACTGCAAGAAAAGCTGAGGGGTATCTTTCAGGCGCTAGTGATTGAGCCTGATTTGGAATGGCTATTTATTGATGGCAGCATTATTAAATGCCCATCAACACAGTAGCGGCGGCGCCCATGAAAATCCAACAGCCATCGGGAAATCGGTCGCAGGCAACACGACCAAAATCCATATGGCGGTTGATGCCGGTGGACTTCCCATCCAGTTCTCGATTACGGGGGGCGAAGTACATGACTGCAAAGAAGCGCCGGAATTTGTGGCCAAGCTCCCCCAGGCGGGCTACATGATTGCAGACAAAGGGTATGACAGCGAGCCGTTACGGATTCAAATTCGAGACCAAGGCACAGTCCCCATCATCCCAAGAAAACAAAATTCAATAGTCGGGAATGAGGAAATGGACTGGTGTCTCTATAAATATCGCCACCTCGTTGAAAACGTATTTGCGCGACTGAAACATTTTAGAGCTATTGCCACCCGATATGACAAACTAAAACGCAATTTTGAAGGTGCTATCGCCCTGGCTTGTGCATTTATATGGTTACCGATGTGAAACGGCAACAGC